>JAJDAT010000001.1 GCA_029261715.1 Nitrospinia bacterium
GGGGCTTTTTATAGACGAATGCGAGCTAGACTCGGAGCTCCAAAAGCCATCACCGCTACCGCACACAAACTAGCAAAGCTCATTTACAGAATGCTCAAATATGGAGAAGACTATGTTGATAAAGGACAAGAATACTACGAATAGCAATACCAAGAACGCGTTTTAAATAATTTTAAAAATAAAGCTAAACAACTCGGATATCAACTACTTAACCCAAACACAGGTGAAGTTGTTTCTTAGGAGCCCTATTGTTGCTCGTTCCATGGCTTCTTTTATTTCTTGATATCAGTCGTCCCCTTCCTCAATCTGATTGTCTGTCCACAGGGAGATTTCATTCTCTATAGCCAAAACTTCTAACTGTTTTAGAAGCATATCCTTCCACTTCACATCTTTATGGTCATAACTAATGAGAATTTTGGCTTTATTATTTGATAAGCTTTTTGGGAATGAATTTGACATGCCAAAAACATAAACGACGAGGTCTAATTTGACAAGGGAAGGACTATTGGAAAATAGAAGGATGATTATTAAATCGAGACAAGATCCTTCGCTCCTTCGGCAAGCTCAGGACGAGCTTAAGGCTCACCATGACATTCTTTTTTTCTCAGGGTGAGAATATTAGGAGTCCTAAATGACACGCGGAGAAGACTTTGCTATTCCAGTTCTATTCTTAACTTTTCACTAAATCCATCATTTGTTCTTTAACGGATTGAAACTTTTTCACCCCACCTTCGGCTCTGACTAATAACAGCGCTCCTTCTAAAAATGAAAAAATAAGGGCGGCTAGTTTTTTTGAATTGCCTTTAAATTTAAAGTTCCCTTTCTTTTTGCCATTATCAAGAAGGCTAGTCAGACGCTTTTCGTTTTCGTTGTAAAAATATCGTACTCTGTCTGCGGCAGCAGGTCCTAAGGTAAAAAGCTCAGCTCCCAACATTCCGCATAAACAAGCTTTATCATGATCGCCATCTTGTAAGGTAGCTTCAAATAACCCCATATACTTTAAAAGCTTTTTATCTTCGGGATCGCTGCTGGAAAAAAGATCATCCACTATTTTTAGAAAATTTTCGTTGTACCGCTCTAGAAGAGATTCCAACAGATTCTCTTTAGTCGGGAAATGATAATGTATGCTCGCTTTTCTGATTCCTACTGATTTGCTTATATGGTCATAGCTCATAGCGTTTGCGCCAAGTCTTTGGATCAAATCTTGAGCGGAATCTAATATAGCGGTTTTAGTATCGTTGATAGCCATAAAACTATTCTACTAATTGGTAGATAAGAATCAAATATTTTTTAAACCATTAAACAGAGGAAGGGTTTTTATTAAATCGGGGCAAGATTCTTCGGCGCGGTAAACTGCTTCTCAGAATGACATGCGAAGGGGTTTGATGCAGACTAACTCATTTTCTATTTTGTATTTTTCATTATATCCAGAAACAACTCATGACAAAACATTTCACACCTAGATCCTTCGCCATTCCTTCGGAATGACTCCAGGATGACGGAAACTTAAACTGGCGGTTTGAAATAAGAGAGCGCACTTATATAAAACTTTTATTGAGTTTCTTGATCAAATCAATATAGTCCTTATGTCTTACACTCGGTGTGACAATTTCTTTAAAATAAAAAGCAAATACCATTATAGTCAAAACACGCAAAAAAAAAGCCGGAGCCAATTAAGGCCCCGGCTAATAATTTTTTATTCTTAATCTCTTCTTATGCGTTTCATTTTGCCAGTATCTGTTAACAACCAAATTACGTTTAAATCTGTATTACGATGAAGGCTAGCGAGAGTGTCTGCCGAAGGCAATGATTTATTATTTTCTAAATCCGATAACGACCCTTGCGAAGTGTTGATAATTTCACCTAATTCTATCAACTTCAAACCGCCTTTTTTTCTCCATTCCCTAAGCCGATCTCCCACTCCATCTACAACGCCAAACTTTCCTTTTTTCTTCATGACCATTTTGCCTCCTTTTTAATTCATCTCAGCGGGACTTTTTAATTATGAATCAAATGCCTGCCAATAACAAGCAATAGGGTTAAACGAAATATGCCGCGCCGGAATCTTCGGTTTCGTTTATTTGCACTCGCTTTACTTTTGCATTCTCCGTGTTCACCTCTTTCGATAAATTGTCATAGAGCCACCGGGCTATATTTTCCGCAGATGGATTCAATTTATCAAAAGGCGCCACTTCATTAATATTTTGATAATCCAGCCTTGACAATATCTCGTCTGTCTTTTTTTTGAGAGCGACAAAATCTATTCCGACTTCCATACCGTCTAATTCTTTTGCCTCTACTAAAACTCTCGCGCCCCAGTTATGCCCATGTAACCGCTCAAATTCACCATCGTAGCCGCGCAATCTATGCGCAGCCGAAAATTTAGTAGTAATTATTACTTCATACATCGGACAAAAAACTAACTAGCTGTAAACCGAAGCGCTCCGGTTTCAAACTCTCAAATTTTATTTAAGGATATCGTGAATACAATCATAAGCTGTATTGGTCATGAATTCAATCTCGCTTTTCGAAATTATCAATGGAGGCATAAAATAAATGACATTTCCTAAGGGTCGTAACAAAACTCCTCGTTTTAATCCTTCTAAATAGATTCTGTAACCCAACCTTTTTTCAAATGGGTAAGGTGTCTTTTTCTCTTTATTTTCCATCAACTCGACTCTTCCTATCATTCCAATTTGCCGATATTCTCCGCAATGCTCCAGCATTTCAAGTCTTTTACCGCCTTCCTTAAGCCAATTGGACTTTTCTTTTAAATACACAAAAAAATTATCTTCGGTCAACATATCCAACGTTTCGTTAGCGCATGCGCATGCCAAAGGGTTCGCCGTGTAACTATGGCTATGTAGAAATAGTTTAAATGTGTCGTATTCATCATAAAACGCTTGGTAGATTTTGTCCTCTGTCATAGTTGCCGCTAGCGGTAAGTACCCAGAAGTCAAACCTTTTGATAGGCATAGGAAAGTAGGCTCAAATCCATATTCCTGACAAACGAACAGCGCTCCTGTCCGGCCAAACCCCACTGCGACTTCGTCGAAGATGGTATGAATATCCAACACTTTACAGGTATCGGTTAAACGCCTTAGATAAACGGAAGAATACATTTTCATACCAGCGGCGCCCTGAATTAAAGGTTCCACTATCGCCCCAGCCACCTTATCTGAATTTTCGTTCAAAATTTGTTCCATTGGTTCGAAACATTCAGCCGCACAGGTTTCTGGAACCAATCCATAAGGACATCGATCGCAATCGGGTCCGGGAACTTCGATATTATCGATCAAAATGTTTTGGAACTTTGTTCGAAACAAATCAATACCGCAAACCGAAAGCGCACCAAGGGTTTCTCCATGATAAGCGCCTTTGAGGTGCACAAATTTCTTTCGTTCCGGCTTTCCAACTTCCAACCAATATTGAGCACTCATCTTGAGAGCTATCTCAATTGATGTAGAACCATTATCGGAAAAAAACACTCTATTTAAATTTGGAGGGGTATTCCGTACTAGTTTTTCAGCAAGGTCGATGGCGGGTTGGTGAGTAACGCCGGCAAACATCACATGAGCGATTTCTTGTAATTGTCGGGTAACCGCCGCATTAAGACGTGGATGGTTATGACCAAAGATATTAACCCACCAGGATGAAATTCCGTCAAGGTAACGGTTACCTTTACGGTCGATAAGGTAAACGCCCTCGCCTTTGTCTATCAATAAAGGAGGTTCTGTTTCGTGATCTTTCATCTGAGTCGCAGGATGCCAAATATGATTGAAATCGCGAGCCAAATCCTCTTTCAATTTTTTTGAGTCCATATTTTGGGAATTCTCTTTCTAGAAATGCTTAACGTTTTAAACTTCGACTTACAAATTATATCGCGAGGGGGAAAACTCTTCGATTTCTCTATCTAAAGTTCCTAAGACATGCTGTGCCATATAATCTGCTTGATTGGGAGTTTGTAAAATTCCGTTACGAAAATGCCCAGTCGAATAGAATAAATTTTGATAACGAGAGCTTTTCCCCATAACTGGCATGCCATCATCTGCGGCGGGCCTCAAGCCCGTCCAACTTTCTATCAACGGAGCGTTGCGCAAACAGGGCAAAACCCGAGCGGCTTGATCTATCAATCTTTGGATCGCTTCGTTTTCAATAATGGGATCGTAACCGCGATCTTCCATTGTAGAGCCTAAAACAAAACCGTTACCTTCTCTCCAGGGAGCTATATAAGTTAAATAACCACCAACGGTATATTCCAAACAATCGTCATCCACCTGCACTCGACACATTTGGCCTTTGACAGGCCTTATCGGTAACTCAACGTCTAAAACTTTGGCTAACGGGCCTGACCAGCTCCCACCCGCTAGAATGAACTCACGACTTTTTATTTTTCCTGAATCCGTTACCGCATAATCTAAAACGTCTCCGCTTTTTATGAATCCTGTAACACGCTGATCAATTAATTCCACGCCTAAATTTTTAATCGCTTTAACAAGAGCGTCATGAAGTTGCCGATTATTAATTTGCCCCTGACCTACCCAAATAACTTCTCCACATTCTTCAGATAAATAAGGAATCTTTTCTCGAACCCGTTCCTTAGACCAGACTTCAAAAGGAGCCCCAACTTTTTCCAAAAACGTTAATCGATCTTCCCAACGATCACCTACCAGTAGTTTAGGCATTATTGATCCAGCCATGGACAAATAAATAGACTCTCCGCTCACGCCCACCAATTCATCCACAAACTTCGGATATTTCTCCAAAGATTCCCGGCAAAATCGAAAAAAACAATCATCCGACTCACTTTCCCCATAAGGCGCCAACATACCGGCGGCGGCACGCGAAGCCATCAAAGAATTTACTGAATCTCCAACAACGGCCACCTTCATTTGCGGTTTTATTTGTTTGATGCGAAAAGCAACACTCAACCCAATAACTCCCGCTCCAATAACAACCAAATCAAAATTATCTAACTTCATTATTCACTCTAATTAATAGAAGCGTTCTGCTTCTTGTTTAAAATCTTTGAATTATGGTATTTTTGTTAAAGTTTTGCTATTGTAATTCTTATCTAATATTGAAAACAGATAACATTTCAATTTAGGCAGTAAAAAGCGTCACAGGTGAATCGCTTCAAAGCGATTTTGCTAATCATTATAGATACAATATAAATTTTTTAGGATACTTTTAAAAATTCATATTTTTACCGCTTTCTCGCGAAATTTTTCTAATTATCAAAGATTTCGCTTAGTAAAATTGTATTTTTGAAGGTTCCCTTCAATTTTAAGGTTTAATAAATAATGGAAGAAGATCAAACTCCAACCGAGTCCGCTAAACATGTAGAACCCATCGTAGCCCATCTCACAGCCGAAAATCCCTCAGTGAAGGATAGCATTCGGTGGCAATTCAGCAAGATTTGGGATTTAGAGGAAGCGGATAATTTAGAACCTGCCGAACAACGTTTATTGACCGTAGCATTATTCATTTATTGCTCTCACTTGCAGTTGGAAAACGCTAACGTAAAGTTGGATATGGCGAGAGAAGCTATCTTAAAAGCTTTGAAAAAATGGATGTCTCCTGAACTTGAGAAAAACACAAAGTTTGAAAAAGCTTCAGACAATCCATTTGGGAAGTATGTAGAAATAGAATCGGAACGATTTGACCAGTTCTACGATTGGGATCATTTTCTTCCAGAAACTTTAAAAAGTAACGATAAAGAATGGACCGTGAAAATGCAAAAATGTTACTTCTGCCAATTCTTTATCCGGTTTGGCAGATCGGATTTTATGCAAACAGCCTGTACATTCGATCAAATTGGAGCTCAAGAACGAAGCGAATACGTTAATTTAAAACTTACCAATTTATTCCCCAAATGGGGCAGTTCTTGCACGTTCCAATTTACCCGCAAAGATTAAGATGTCCAGGCGCTTTTAAAGCGCCTGAATCTTAAATTTTTCTAAACATAACTCCAACATTTATTGATTCGGTCAAGACTTATCAAACGAATCGCCTATTACATTAGTTCGCATGGTTATGGGCATGCCGCCCGTTCTTTAGCCGTTTTAGAAGCCTTGGCGAATAAAGCCACACTTTTTGTAAAAACAGAAATACCCCCTTCTTTCTTTCAAGACTACTTAGGCGACTGCCTTCAAATCATTTCTCAACAAACCGATTCCGGTTGCGCCCAAAAAAACTTTTCCGATATAGACGAAGAAACCACCTTTCAAAACTTTCAAAAGTTTATGCAAGGGCACGACCAAACCATAGAATCAGAAGTTAATTGGCTTAAACAAGAATCTATTGATTTAATAATTTCTGACGCTTCCTCAATGCCAATAGAAGCTGCACACAGAGCCAATATCCCTTCCCTACTCATTACTAATTTTACCTGGTACGATATTTATTCAGAGTTTTCACTTGCTTATAAATATGTCGATTTAATAGAAATATTAAAAGACGAATATTCCAAAACAACTTTACAGATTCTTCCTCAATGCCATATCGTCAACGATGCAACCCCCAATAAAAAAAAATCGGGTTTTATTGGACTTACTGGGAAAAATATTCGCGACCGACTGGCCAAAGAACTTTCTTTAGATTTTGAAGGAAAAACCGCAGTCTTTATTTATCTAGGCCGCTTAGACTCTTCATTTTTAGAATGGGAAAACTTAAGTTCCATCAAAGATTGTTTGTTTTTTACTCGCGACGACGTTCCAACAAAAGTTAAAAATTTATTTGCTTTAGATAGTTCTTACGAATATCGTGATTTGATCGCCAGTTCGGACGTAGTATGCACCAAAGCAGGTTACTCCACTTTGGCGACAGCCTTCATTTCAGGAGTACCCATTTTTTCCAGCGACAGGCAAAATTTCTCTGAAGTAAAAGCCGTCAAGAAGTATCTCAAAGATAACAAGGTTGGCCTCATCTTAGACAACAAACACTTTTTTTCTTGCGACTGGGAAGAAACCATAAAGAAAACTCGGTCTCTATCCGTTAAGGGAAAGGTATTGTTGCACGGCGAGAAAACCGTATTATCCGTAATCAACAACTGGTTAAATACATCATTTTGATCGTAATGAATTAATAAATGACCAAAACTAACAACATTCCAGACATAACTTTAATCGTCACTAATTGGAATGGCGAAAATTTACTGCGAGAATGCTTGCCCTCCTTAATTAAATCTGTCGAATACGACTCTGCCAGGTCCTACGAAATAATGGTGATTGATGACTGTAGCCAAGATGCTAGCCTTGAAATATTAAAAAACGAGTTCCCAACCATAAGAGCGGAAAAAACGCCACAAAACTTGGGATTCCAAGGAGCCAATAATTACGCTGCAAAATTAGCCGAATCACAATTAATAATGCCTATCAATAATGACGTTAAACTGCATGAAAAAGCGCTTTATTATTTAGCAGAGCATTTTCAAAATGCAGACGTTTTTGCGGTCAGCGGTAAAATTTATGACTTTGATGAAAAAACGTTTCTTTACGGCAACCGTGGAGGATATTTTGATAAAGGACATTTTTATTTGTACGAAAAGTCTCCAGACGACTCCACACAAACTTTATTCGCCTGCGGCGGCGCCTTCATGGTAAACCGCAAACGTTATTTAGAGTTAGGAGGATTCGACTCCTTATACCATCCGCTATATTACGAAGAAATCGATTTATCTTATAGAGCTCTTAAGCGTGGATGGTCCGTTTTATACGAACCCGAATCAATCGCTTATCATAAAGTTCAAGCGACTATCACCAAGCAAAATAAAAAGAAAAAAATTGGATGGATATCTGCTAGAAATAACTATCTATTTGTTTGGAAAAATATTTTAGACTCGAAAATGACTACAGAGTTTCTCATTTATATTCCTCTTTTTTTAATTCGCGACGCGTTAAAGTTCAAATCACGCTTTTGGATAGCTTTTTTTATGGCTTTAAAAAGGTTGCCGCTGGCTATTAAAGGAAGGCGGAAAGAGAAGAAGGCAAAACTAAATAGTGATGAAATCATTTTATCTCGCATAAACCAAGGTAAAGACGCTAGTCTATGAAAGAATTGAAAATAAACAAAAAAGTACGCTACCTCCTGTTAGGAGATAGCGTACTTTAAATTTTTTAACGTTAGACTTACTTAACGTCAATCATAATAGTATCGGTAATAGGAGGATCGTATGGGACATGATTTCCCTTCGCGAATAACGCGCGAATAGTGTGGTGTCCATGAGCCAACTCTAGAGTCTTACAAGTTGAACCATCGCCCATATGTACATGGTGAGCGTCTTTTCCAATAGGCTTACTTAAATCGCTTGGAAGATCTACGTCAATTAAGAGATGATGATGACCTTTACCATCATGAACGCCTTTTTTTGCAGGCTCAACTTCAATACCCATTACTTTCATACAAACTTCTACATGACCAGAAACTTCAGAACCAGTTGCGGGCTTGGTGATCGTAACCGCTTTAACAGCAAAAGCGTTGGACGCGCTAAATACAAACATAACGACCAAACCGGTCAATAGAAATGACAACTTTCTCATGAAACATCCTCCTAGGATAAAAAATGATTAAAATACTTTATGTATATTTTCAAATCAAATTAGATCGCTATCTAGTTTGATCTTGAAGATAAGTTACGTATTTTATTCTTAATTATTTCTTTTAAAAATTAATTTTTTTTAATATAGAAAAAAACCGATATAGATATAAGATATCCATCTAAAACAACATTGAATAAAACTTTTTAGTAGAATAAGTTAAAAACATTTTAAAATTAAAACCGCTTCTAATGTCACAATTGCAACAAAATAAAACAGCTTTTTTCATAGCCGTTCTTCTTTATATTTCTCTAGCTGCTTGCGGTACGTTAAAAAAAGAAAAGACTTTAAAATCCGAAAACCTAACTGTATCTTATCGAAGTTTTAACAGACTAGGTCCCGACTATGAGGCGATCAATCCAAATCACCCAGTTCAAATATCAGAAAAACAAGTTCAAGTTCATTTATTAGCATTAGATTACAAGCCATTCAAAGCAAGAAGCAAAACTTTGTCAGTCTTTACTAAAGATCAAATAAAAGAAGTCTCACGCCTTTTGACAAAAGGTCTTAATCGAGCGGATCCACAAAAATTTCTTCACTTTGAATTAAAGACTGCAAAAGGAATAACTGAAGGTGATATTTTTGCGGCAGATGGATATATCCATTGGAGGATTTGGACTATTAACGGGGTCGACTATTCAAATGATCCATTAGGTATTCGCAAAAAAACTTGGCGATTAATCCCAAGTCCGGCAGGACATAGATATTTTAATTCTTCCTCTTCAGCAGGCCAAAAGAAGAAACAAAACTGGATAGTAGCGGATTTCGATATTTCAAAACATCAAAATAGAAGAAAAACCAAAAGAAAGCTTTCCCCTCAAAGCCCTAAAGAAGTTTCCCGAAATACTCTTAAAACTGAAAAATCTCAGACTTCAAACAAACTGGATAAGTCTATAAAAGAAAAGTTAATTTTGTTAAAACAATTATTTGATCAAGGACTGATCAACGAAGAAGAATATAATAAGAAAAAGAAAGAAGTCATGAAAAGGTTTTAGCTTTTTTTAAAACTCCTATCTGGATATAAATTAATGATCGATAAAAGGCCATTAGGCTCCTATTGGAACCATGACAATAAAATATAATATTATTTGAATGTTCAAACGCTTTGAAAGAAAATTCTCAATGCATCGTCTAATTTTTCTTCAGTTTGTTTAACAACTTTAAAATACAAGGATTCGTTTCCTATTCCGGTTATCCTTTTCGCCTTAAAGTCAAATTCTTGAATAACAGTTTCACCACTACTTCCTAAATCCAGCGTATTCATTAAGATATCGGCAACATGGATAATCGAAGCTTCAATCATATAATTTGGAGCTAAACTTGGGTTGTGGTGAAATTTTAAAACTTCTTGATGAAACTCTGGAAGATTCCATTCATCTAACATTTTACCGCCAAGTTCGGCATGATCAAACCCAAGAACTTCGCGTTCAGCCTCGCAAAGCTCAATATTCTGGTTCTTCATCATAAAGAAAATTTTAAGCGTTTCAAAAGAAGCCCTATTACATATTATCAATCGCCCAATATCATGCATCAAAGCGGCAACAAAAATTCTCTCTGGATTTTCAACGCCCATTTCAAGAGCCAAAATTTTGGAGGCGATGGCGCAAGCGATACTGTGCTTCCAAAAAGAGTCCATTTCAAGAGCTTCGGATGGGACATTCTTAAATTGATTCATTACAACGGTAGAAAGAACCATATCGTTTAGTTGTTCAATACCGATGATGTTGATAGCGTGAGAAATGGTTTCCACTTGTGAGTCAAAACCAAAATAAGCGCTATTTACAATTTTAAGAAGTTTTGCTGTTAAACCAGGGTCCTGACCTATTATTCTTCCAATTTCTTCAAAACTTATATCTAATTGTCTAACCGCCGAACTAAACTCATAATAAACCGTTGGCAAAGAGGGAATCTGAGTTTCACTCTCAAACCATTCTTTTAAGTCCATAAAATTCCTCCTCTAACTACATTCTTAAGAGTTTGAATTTCACCTAGGCTGTCTTGGAATTCCGAAAGTAGTTTATCAAACTATTCCGAAAAAAAAAGTCTTTTTTTTAAGACAAAAAAATAAACTATAAAACAAGAGCTATATCTCAAAAATATATTTTCGATTTATCGAAATCCCACATATCATTTTTTTTGAGTTGAAATATGTATAAAAACAAAAATCATTAAAAAACGGGGACTTCTTCATAAAATACCCCCTACTATCTAACCTTATTCTATTTTTTATCAAACTCAAAGATTGACAGATCATGAAAAAAATAGTGCAGAAAGAAATCAATAAAATTCTAAATACCAAATTTCCCCAAGCACTAAGGAATTTAATTTTTTTTTCATTTATCTGAAGATATTTTTTATATTTGATAAAATTAAACGACTAAGTTTAAAAAAATTCTAAAAAACTCTAAAAATGACCGAAAACTCTTTCGAAAAATCCAGTTGCGTTATATTGGTTGTTGACGATGTTAAAGAAAATTTGGGGATACTCCGGAACACATTGGAGCCCCAAGGCTATAAACTTCTTTTTGCAAATTCTGGAGAAAAAGCCCTTCAAGTTGTAAAAAACTCTTCCCCAGACCTTATTTTGCTAGACGTAATGATGCCAGGAATCAATGGATTCGAAACATGTCAACAATTGAAAAAAAATCGTGCAACCAAAGATATTCCCATTATTTTTATAACTGCAAAAAACGAAGAAGCAGATATTGTTAGTGGTTTTGACGTAGGTGGAATTGACTATATTACAAAGCCATTTCGACACAGCGAGGTTTCTGCAAGGGTAGAAACTCATTTACAGTTATATATTTTTAGAAGAACTCTGAAAGAATTATTAGAAAAAACATTAACCGGGAGTATATCCGTCCTAACAGAAGTTTTAACTTTCTTTGATCCTAGCGTATTCGGCCTATCCCTAAAAGTTAAGGAAATGATCAGAAAGTTTCATCAAAGAATCGGATTAGAAAAAGTCTGGGAAATTGAAGTCGCCGCATTAGTTGCAAGAATTGGGTCTGTCACACTCCCCAAAGACCTACTTGAAAAAGAAAGATTTAAAGCAACTCTTACAGATGAAGAAAAGAAAAGTATCGCCTGTATCCCAGAAGCAAGCGCCAACTTTATAGAAAATATCCCCCGATTAAGATCAGTCGCTAGGATTGTTCTCTATCTTAATAAAAACTATGATGGCTCAGGTTTTCCAGATGACTCAATCAAAGAGAAAAAGATTCCTTCCGGGTCACGCATCTTGCGAATCCTATTTGATTTAGCCAAAATCGAAAAAGAAGGCATTCGCCGTGACAAAGCTCTGGATTCAATGCTGGAAAGCGCAGGAACTTACGATCCCGAAACTTTAAAAAAGATCGATGAAGTTTTTAGATGGGACCCAGCTAGCGATTTAAAAAAAATAAAGTAAAAGCCATTTAAAAAACAATAAATTATCAATGCCTCCAATAAATTTTCCCCACTTATTTGAAAGACCAAATACCACCATCAAAACCTCCCCCTCCCATAACTATTGAATATATATAATAAAATCCGTCACGACCCACTCACTTTATCCCTAATCCATATTTTATAATTATCACAAAAACGTGTCATGACTTTTTTCGAATAATTAGAGATGATAAGGTGTTTTAAAGTTTTTATTTTTTTAAAAATGAGCTTGCCAATGACTTTACTAATCAAAGATCAAAGTAAAAAAATATAATTGTTGGCGAGTTCTCTTTATTTACAAAAGCGTACTTTTAACAAACTTTTAAAATACGGCTGAGAAACCTCTAATAACATGACTCTTCAAAAAAGCGTTTCGTTTAAAACTAGAATCGTCATTCTTTTCTTAGCCATTTCCCTTCTTACCTTAATGCTCTCAAGCAGCATTTTGATTTATCACGATTTAAAAGCTTTTAAAGAAAGCATGAAAAGAAACCTCTCCGTTTTGGCGGCAACTATTGCAGCCAATAGCCGTGCGGCAATGATCTTTGAAGATTCCAACCAAGGCGAACGTATTTTAGCGGCTCTTAAAGCAGAGCCTCAGGTTTATTACGCTATTTTAAAAGATATTAAAGGCAAAGACTTTGTCTACTATAAAAAAGAAAATATAGATCCAAATATTTATCCCATCGAAGGCGAAATCGAAGACAAAAATTCTTTTTTCTCAAAATATTTAAAATTCGTCCATCCGGTGAAAATGGAAGATCAAGCGATCGGGGAGATTCATCTTTTTGTTGAATTAACAGAAATGAACCGGTTGATTATAACTTACACTCAACTCATTGGGTTCGTGATCGTTGCGACTCTTCCCGTAGCATTTTTGATTTCTTTGCAGCTTCAAAAGTTAATTTCAGAACCCATTCTTAATCTGGCGTTTGAAACCAAAAAAATCTCTGAAAGCACTCAAAACTACATCCCACTCACCTATGGTAACAAGGATGAAATAGGAGTCCTTTATGAAGGCTTTAATCAGATGATGTCTCGTATTAACGCAAGAGAAAGCGAGCTTATTCATTATAGAAATACTCTAGAAGCCATGGTCAAAACCAGAACCTTAGAGCTCGCAAACTCGAACGAAGAATTGCAATCCGAAGTTATCGAAAAAAAACGAGTTGAACAAGATTTAAGAAAATCTTTAGAAGAGAAAGAAGTTCTCTTAAAAGAAATTCATCACCGTGTAAAAAACAACTTACAAATTATCTCATCCCTCTTAAAACTAAAAACGTATCATTCAAAAGAAGAGCATAACGTAAAGGTGCTCGAAGACTGCTCAAATCGAATAGAGTCAATGGCTCTTCTTCACGAAAAAATTTATGAAGCAAAAAACCTTAAAGAAATTGACTTTGAGCAATACATCTTAGAACTCAGCAACTATCTACTCGCAAGTTTCGGGAAAACAAACAATAAGATCAAAATATCTTTGATTTTTTCGGATACCTATATGGATATCGACTTAGCTTTGCCATTAGGGCTAATAATTCAGGAATTAATAACAAATTCGTTAAAATACGGGTTTCCAAATGACCAAATTGGGCAAATTCATGTTACCTTTAGTAATCAAGAATGCTCAGACTCAAATAATTATTATGAGTTACTGTATTCGGACACTGGTGTCGGACTTAACGAAGATTTTGATTTAAACTCTAGCTCAACTTTAGGTCTAAAACTAGTAAGAAGGTTAGTTGAAAAACAATTAGGCGGAACTATAGAGTTAAGCCAAAATAATAGAGCGGAATTTAAAATTAAATTTCCAAAGGGGAAAAATCATGACGGTTAAGACTAATCCTAAAATTCTTATCGTAGAAGATGAAAGTATTGTTGCCTTTGCTATTGAGGAAACTCTTAAGAGCTCAGATTACGAAGTAATGACTTCTATAGAGTCTGGTGAAAACGCTCTCAAGTTTTTAGAGAATGAGCAAGCTGATGCCGTCTTGATGGACATCAGACTATCAGGTAACCTAGACGGTATAACAACGGCGCAATTAATCCGTGATCGTTTTAAAATTCCCGTCATATTTTTAACGGCTTATTCAGACACGAAAACATTAGGCCGAGCAAAAGTGGCCGAACCTTATGGATATATCGTTAAACCGTTTAAAGACCAAGATCTTCTTTGTAATTTAGAAATGGCGCTATATAAACACGAAAAAGAAAGAAGCGCTTGGGAAAAACACTCAAACGAATGCGAGCATCACACTCATAGCCATTCAGATACTCTTGAGGAATATGATGAAGATCAACAAGATTCCCCTACAAAAGTAAACGTTTGCTTATGGTGCAAAAAGATGCAGGGGAATCATGATGATTGGAAAACTGCCGAAGAATTTATCAGCGAAAAGTTCAAGACTGAGGTTTGGCAGATCGCATGCGATACATGCTTTGAAAAATTAATTTTGGAAGTATTTCAAAAAATTGATGGGGATCCCAATATCCCAAGAAACTAATGGGCAAGAATTTAGCGGGGATCTGCACCCATCAAAAACCCTTTTAATTTAGCGATTTTCTCAGGGTCCCCATTTTCATAAATTCGCTTCATTATTTCCATCATTTCTGAAAAGTTAGCATTGCCATCCAATTCACTGTGGAGGATATTCGGCAAGGCACCTTCCTGATTAGCACTTTCCTGATATTTTGTTGTCCGTCTCATAGGACCTTCATTTAGAATTAACCAGAAAATATTTATATCAGTGTATCGATAGATCTTGGCCAATGTATCTATAGATGGCAAAGATTTATTATTTTCCAATTCTGAAAGCGGCCCCGGCGTAATACCAATAATTTTTTCCAAATCTTTTAAGGTCAAGCTAGAGTCTTTCCTCCACTCCCTGAAACGGTCCCCTAAGAATTTTGAAACCCCTATTTTTTTTCCCATTTCCTTACTCTTATTAGTTAAAAATAACGTTAATAATGTTTAACTTTTAAACCTTACTTTAAATTTCATACTTTTAAAATTATAACACTTAAATAAAAAGATTTCTCTGCGTTTTTCAATACCTTACAAATTTTTTATAGCCCTCCTTCTTTAAGTTAATTGATTATCATAAAAATTAAAAGCACTTTATTTTTCTAAAAGCTTAAATATTTAATCGCAAAAAACTTACAGTAAAGACTATATTAAAACAATAGTACCAAAATAAGAAAAGCCTTAATCTATTTTTTTAATATAACATAGTTTTACACAAACTGGAAATCTCTTTTTTAAATAAACAAATTTTCCCCAACAAACAAAAAATAAGTATCTTAATTTTAAGACATTATAGGAAAGAAAAAAAATTTATTTTTTAAAAAAATATTTAACTAATATGCTGAATCAAACAGAAGTCATTCATCTTTCAAGAACATAAACGATCTAAAGAACTAAACACACCATTTTACATTCATTTTCGGCGTTTAAATGGAGACTATTTACTGGAATTTTTTGCGAGAAAAATTTATCCCTAAGTAAAAAAACGCAAAAAATGCGTTTATAAGAGCTTACCAAAAAAGCTTTTTTATTTTATAGGGATTTTTTACAAACTGAAAAGAGTAAACAACGAGGGATACTTCTAATCCATGACAGGTTTTAAAGGCTCATCCACCATGATAGAAAGATCTAAAATTTCCGAGCTAAGTTTGATCGGATTAGACTCCATAGATTGACGATTGACTTTAAACCTAATTTTATTATCCACAATGACAAAGTTAACCATAGCTCCCCGATAAGCAAAACCATCAGTATCGGCTACAGTAACGACAGGATACCCTTTAATCTCAGATAATATTTGTTTCAAACGCCTATCTTCTTTGACGGTTAAAAACAAAACATTACAATCCTTCATTTGATTATTGGGAACATGCTTTTTAATTTCCAAGTTCATTTGTAATAAAGATTCTTTGCGAGCCGTTTCCAATATTTCATTAAAAGGATCCTCTCCAGGAAAACAGAGAACAAGGCTTTCGCGCTTGTTAAGTAATAGCCTCTTCTTTGGCCAATAGATGAACTTAGTTAGGTTAAGAAGAAAACTAGCCTTAAGAGTCATTTCACGTTCCGGCTTCTTCATCAAAGGCGAAGAGTTGGCGGGACTAGCGTTAAAAACTAATAGGAACGCAAAAATCGCAGCTGTTAAGTTAAAAAATCTTTTAGATTTATTTGTTTTTTTGGACTCGAAAACATTCATAGCTTGTATATGGTATGCCAAAAAGCAAAGATATTCAATCTTTATTCTTAATATTATAGATTAAATCTTGAAGGTTTCTCTATAAAAATCAATTTTCAACACGTGTAGCTTATTAATTGACAAATAGTTACGTTAATAATGAGCGGTTAAAAATAAATGCGCCTAACTTTAAATTTATTCCGAAATATCTTTTAGAATCTCAAAGTTCCTTTAGCGTAAAAACTTCTTTGTGTTTCTGTAGCTCTTTCTAAAAGTTCATTCGACTCTGGATGGCTTGGGTCAAAAAGGTTTTGTCCAACAAGAGAAAGCTCAAAGTTTTCATTTGGTTCCCATCCCAGCCTCATATCAAACCGAGTATACATCGGCACTCCACGCGTGGAATGTTTACTAACCAAGAAAAAGAAACTATCCAACTTCAAATCTGGCGTCAGGTTAAGGTAAGAACGAGCGTTCAATATATGGTCAGGCTCTCCTTCCGATTCTAAATCGCCCTCAGTAACGCCAAAATCGGCTGGAATAAATGTATTTGGCAAAGTCGGTCGCAAATCAATTTGAGCGAACGTATACCCCAAGGAAAGCCGCAGGTTGTTGCGCGGTTGCCACTGTGCCGCTAGCTCGAAACCGTAAACCTCACCTTCAACCGTATTATCTTGACTACCAGGTATTATTAAATGCGGTATTGGACTTGTTTGAATAGAAGACGATTGAACTTTAAATTCTATGATCTCGTTATAGTCGAAAAAGTATCCCGTCAAATCAAAGTAGAACTTTGAATTGACGTTGTAACGATAACCCATTTCGTAAGCGAGGAGTTCTTCAGGATCAGACACGCCTTCGTTTTCTTGGGTAAAAAGAATCGGTAACGTTGTGGTTGGAACCACGCCCGTTTTTATTTGTCTTCTATCTTCAGTTATTGTTGGCAAACGAACCGCGCGTGAAAATGCAAACCACACTGTGTTCTGCGCATCGGGAGTCCAAAGTATTCGCGCATTAGGCTGAACTTCTAATCCTGTAAAATCATTATGTTCAAGTTTAGCTCCCGCAATAAAACTTAACTTATCAGGAATAATCTTAATTTCATCATGGATAAAGAAACCAAATAAATTAGTGCTTTGAGTGTCCAATTGAAAAATATTAGTATCTTGAAAATCAAAAAACGCGGCGCGGTAATTTAACCCCCAACTTAAATCGTTCCGTTCCCCCCATTTCAAATCATGCTGAAACTCTAAATCGATTTGGTCGACTTGATTGTTAAAAGGAAGATCTGATTTCCGTCTAAAGAAATCGTAATAAGTCTGTAGCTTAAATCCAGAACCGTCCTTAAACCTGCGAGTCCAACGCGAAAGAAAATTCGCGCCACTATAATCGTATATCCCCTGAAATGGCAACGACCCCGCCTCAACAGAAACAAACCGTAAAGGAATATCCGTATCGGCTTCAACCTTATAATAATCCCCTTGCGTCGTTAAGTTATCAGTCTCGGATAACTTTAAATCAGTACGAAAACCAAATTGGCGATTTTTTTTATGGTCCGTGCCATCTGTACCGTCGGCAAATTGACCATCGTCTCGATTTCTAAACTTTCCATAAACCCTGTAGTCGAGCGAATCTTTAACTTTGTCGCCATAACGCAGAGTCGCAAACCCCTCTTCTTCTGTGCCAATACCTGTAGAGACCAAAACCCCCTGTGTATCTCCCGAGTCTTTTGTGATGATATTGATAACGCCAGCAACAGCGTTAGATCCCCACAAAGCTGCGCCAGGACCGCGAATAATTTCGACACGGTCAATATCTTCTAGAACTGTATCCTGCCCTATCCAAAATACGCCGGCGGCTGAAGGACTGTATATAGTCCTGCCGTCCAATAAAACCAAAAGCTTATCCGAGCCTTGCCGGCGGTTAAACCCTCTAATAGAAACAACATATGAATTTTGATTAATTTTAGAAACCAAAACTCCCGGCACCAAGCGCAAAGCTTCCATAATATTCACCGCGCCAGACCGTTTAATATCTTCTTGCGTCAAAACATAAATGGCAGAAGCCGTCTGGTGGAGTTTTTGCGGCTTTTTAGCGGGACTGGTAACAGTCACCTCCATTTGCATGAGCTGATAAATGTCCATATCGAACACTTTCATCTCTTTATCGGTCGGGTCTGCCATCGAAGCCACAGTTTCGTGAACAAGCATTTTTGAGAGCTTGCCAGGTTGCGTAGAAGAAAATGCAAAATCACTTCCCGCAAAAACAAAAAAAAGAACGCTAGCGAAGACCTTGGAGAAATTTAGTGGGAATTTGGAAAAACTGAGCATTTAGGGTAGGAACGTGAGAAGAAGAAAAAGTGGAAGCGTTGAATAACAACTACCGAACTAGGATGCCTATCATATATAAAAAACCTGTAAAAACAAACATAAATTTTTGGACCGTAAAAAATTTAGGGAGAAACTTGAGATTTTTTTCAATTGCCAATCAAATGAGCGCAAAATTAACAGGGAGGAAAGCCTTTTTCACTTGTAAAGAAGAAGACTCAATTGCAGAAAAACACGAATTAAATTTTGCTCAATATTTGAGAGGACCTCTAATAATTTAATATCTTTACTTGAGGCAACTCGCAAGCCCTTATTTCATAAAGCCCACTCGTAGCCAAAAACAGTTTTTAGAGGTTCCCTTAAACAAGAAGTTAAATAGGAAGGATAACCATGCTACACATTTTCATCAAAATCTAAGAGTTCCTTTCGCATAGAAACTTCTTTGAACTTCAGAATTCCTTTCTAATAATTCAGTAGATTCAGGGTGACTCGGATCAAATAGGTTTTGACCTATCAAGGAAATGTCTATATTGGCGCTGGGATTCCAACCAAGCCTCAAATCAAATCGAGTGTATAAGGGAATATTTCGTGTCGTGTTTTTACTCACTAAATAAAACAAAGAATCTAATTGAAGGCTTGGGGTTAAATTAAGATAAGATCGGGCGTTAAGAATATGTTGTGGTTCGCCTTCAACTTCCAAATCACCTTCTCCTCCTAAGAATATCGGTAAAGTATTTGCTAAAACCGGTCTAACTTCGATTTTTGTTAGGGTATAACCTACCGCAAGTCGCAAATTCTTGAGCGGTTGCCATTGCGCGGCAAACTCTGCTCCAAAAACTTTAGCCTCAATCGAATTATCGTTTGTTTCCGGTAATACAAAATGTGAAAAAGGAGTTGATTCAAAAGAAATGGGGCCTGTTGTTAATTCGATTATGTCCTTATAATCAAAATAATACCCCGTCAAATCAAAATAAAGTTTGGAATCGACTTTATATCTATAACCTATTTCACTAGATAAAAGTTTTTCTGAGCTGGTTACGCCTTCATTTCTTTCTGTAATAAAAAGAGGTAAATCCCCACTAAAGTTTGGAACTAAGGCCCTATTTGCAATTCTTTTATCTTCATTAATCGTTGGCAACCGAACCGCCCTGGAAAAAGCCATCCAGACGGAATGATTTTTGGAGGGAGTCCAAAGAATGCGAGCGTTTGGTTGAACCTCTATACCCGTAAAATCGTTGTGCTCTAATTTAGTCCCTAAAATAAGACTCCATTTATCTGGAACTATTGAAATTTCGTCGTGGATGAAGCTTCCAAATAAATTAGTGTTTTGGTTGTCCAGTTTAAATATCTGATTCGTTTCAAAATCAAAAAAAGCTGCGCGATAATTTAACCCCCAACTCAAATTGTGCCGATCGCCATATTTAAAGTTATGCTGAAATTCTAAATCAAGCTGGTCTGCTCTATTCTCCAAAGGAACATTAGCCTTTCGTTGAAAGAAATCGTAGTAAACTTGAAACTTAAAGGACGACTCTGTATCTACGCTTCTTGTCCAACGCGAAAGAACATTAGCTCCATAATATTGATAAAATGCTAGCAATGGAGAAGAACCCGCTTCCAACGAAATAAACCGACTAGGCAAATCGGATTCAAAGTCTATGTCGTAGTAATCCCCTTGAGTTGTAATAGTGTCTTTAGAACTAACTTGCCAATCGCTACGAAAACCAATTTGACGAGTTTGCTTCTCGTCAAATGCTTCCGTTCCATCCGCTAAAATACCTTCGTCGCGGTTGCGAAACTTTCCATAAACTCGGTAATCCAGTTTATCTTTTACCTTTCCTCCGTACCGAAAGGCGCCAAACCCCTCCTCTTCTGTCCCATAACCGCCTGAGACCATGGCTCCTTGTGTTTCTCCAGAGTTTCTGGTGATTATATTAATCACTCCCGCAACCGCGTTAGATCCCCACAAAGCAGCTCCAGGACCACGAATCACTTCAATGCGATCAATATCTTCCAAAACAGTATCCTGCCCTATCCAAAAAACCCCCGCCGCAATAGGACTGTAAATAGTTCTACCGTCCATCAAGACCAAAAGCTTATCGGAACCAAAGCGCCGATTGAATCCTCTTATAGAAACGGCATATCTATTCTGATTGGTTTTAGATACTAATACGCCTGGAACCATTCTCAACGCTTCCATAATGTTCACGGCGCCAGAACGTTGGATATCTTCTTGCGTTAAAACATAAATAGCGGAAGCTGCGGTATGAAGTTTTTGCGGCTTTTTGGCGGGGCTTGTAACCGTGACTTCCATCTGCATAAGCTGATAGATATCAAATTCGAAAACTTCCATTTCTTTGTCCGTAGGGTCGGTCATAGAGGCTCCGCATATTCCAAAGCCAGCGAAATGGAAAATTAAGACACAAGCGAGAAATCTAAATGAATGAAATGAAAAAGCTCTCATTAATCCTAATAAGTTAGAGTTCCAGATCAATTTATCCAGTTATCCATACACAAATCGGATGAGGCATAATAAAAAAAATTCAGACAAAAAAGAATCAGTATTTTAGCCAACAAAAACTGACAAAGAAGCAATATTGTTCTGAACTAAAGCCACAAAGCGCCTATCACCGAACAATTTTTTGTATAACCCGGATGAGGCTTTTATTGAAAAAAACTGAAAAATGGGTGTAAATCTATTTTGAAGGAAAGGCTAACACTTTTAGATACAGGGCATAGCGAAAAAATTAAGAGCGATCAAACCTGCCGTCGACACCTCTTTTTTGTGACATTCGTCACACTTCATACACTTTTAAACCCCAAAAAAAACACCCACTCATTGAAAACTGTCATACAAAGCCTGTCTAAAAAGAAACATTTCTACCCACAATTGTCATGAATAAACTGTCTTGAAAATGTCAAAGAAAAAGTAGAAAGATGTTAATAAAACCTTCAATTAATGCCTTATTAACATAAGTTAATAAAAGAAGCAGACTCAGATATTGAAGGAACACTATGACAATGGAGTGAAAAACAAGTTCTTTTCTGTGGCTTTCTCTGTGGAGTTCTGTGGCCTAAAACCGGAAGGTGGCATTACCATAAAAGCTTATCTTACTTAAAAATTTAATTTAACAAAATTAGTTATAAAATCAAAAATAATCTTCTAATAAAATCAAATTTTTGACTGGGAATTAGATAAATGGCACAATCTTTTTCCATCCAATTAAATTTTCCTTAAAAATCATAAGATAAAGATTTCTATCTTAACTTAATGTACTTACTTCCATGAACTTTAAAGAACTACAATTTGACGTTGTCATTGTTGGCGCCGGACCGGCAGGTTCCTCAACCGCGATTTCGCTTTTGAAAGAAGCTCCTCATCTAAAAGTTGCCTTAATAGAAAAAACTTCTTTTGAAAAAAAAAGAAATGGCGAAATGTTAAAACCACATGCCCAATTTCTACTTGAAGAATTAGGAATATGGCAATCATTTCTAAAGCAAAATTATTCGCCAGGTTGTGAAAGTCGCACAATTTGGGGAACAGATGGCCAGTTAAAAAATGAATTTATTTCGGGTCCTGAAGAGTTTGGATGGGAGTTAGACCGTCGAGTTTTTGATACTTTTCTTTTTGAACAAGCTTCCCAAAGTGGAGTAGAAACTTTTTCCAACCTTGAAATGACCGATTATAGACAAAACTCCGATAACGGTTGGTCTCTTACTTTACAAAACTTAGATAAAGAAAAAGTCTTCCTCAAAACATCATTTCTTGTAGACGCCACAGGTCGCTCATGTTCTTTAGCGCTCAAGCAAGGAGCAAACAGAATCAGAATTGATAATTTGATTGGGGTTTTTACCATATTTAAATATGAAAAAAGTTTGGATTTAACTACTTATGGTTTAGTTGAAACCTGCCCAAATGGTTGGTGGTATTCGGTACCTCTTCCTGGCGATCAAATTGTCGCCGCTTATATGACTGATAATGATATTGCAAAAGAACTGGATGTAATCCAACCCAATAATTGGTGGAACCTTATAAAAAACTCAAAATACACTTATAATCGCATAAAAAACTTAACTCCATTAAGCAATATCTTAATGCGAACGGCCGATTCCTTTTGTCTTGATAAAGTACATGGAGATGGATGGGCTTCAGTAGGAGATGCTGCTGGATCTGTAGACCCTCTTTCTGGCTATGGTATTACTTGGGCGATTCATTCAGGCATTAATCTGGCTCCTTCAATCATAAACTGGTTGAATGGAGATAAAACGGCTCTCTTAAAATACCAACAAAAAATTAACGACGAATATGAAAAATATCTTTTTGAAAGACTTAATGTTTATTCATTAGAAAAAAGATGGATCAATAATACTTTTTGGCAAAGACATCAAGGCCATCTTTTTATAGATGAATTACAACAGGAAATTTTAACAAGAGCAAAACATAAAACGTATGAATTAAAAAAATATCAATTTTTTAACGTTTTTCCAAACCTAAAAATCATTTCCAATTCATAAAATGGAAATCGAAAAGCAAATTCGAAAAATTTTAGATGGGTATCAGCCCGCTATCGTTCTTATGACTGCAAACGAGTTAGGGATTTTCGATCAACTTTCAGGTCCACCTATTTCGGCAACAAATATTGCTAAAAACCTGAACCTTTCTTCGGACGCGGTAGAACGTCTGGTAAATATTCTCACTGGGCTTGGAGTTACTTCCAAAAAAAATAATCAATTTTATTTACCAGAATCACATCAAAAGTATCTTGCCAAAACGGGTAACTTGTCATTACAACCTTGGATCCGATTATCCACAAATTTACTTCCAATATGGATGCGGTTGCCAGAATATCTCAAAACCGGGGAACAACTCTGTAGATTTATGAATATTCTAGGTAGCGAACAGGAAAAAACCCGTGCCTTTATTGATGGAATGCATAAAAAGGGTTTGCATTCAATTTGGTTGATCGCCCGGGAAATTCCAATAGGTGAATCAAAAAATATGCTCGACATAGGTGGAGGTCCAGGAACTTACACTTTAGAATGGGCAAAACTTCACAAAAACTTAAAGGGAACAATCTTTGATATCCCTCAAGTAATAGAAATCACCAAAGATTATATCAATCAATATAAACTAGAAGACCGTGTCCATACCAAAACAGGAAATTTTAACAAGGACGATTTAGGGAATGGTTACGACCTTGTTTTACTAGCCAACATACTGCATATGTACGACGCTGACTCATGCAAAATACTCATTGCCAGAGCTATAAAAGGGTTGGCTTCAGGAGGGAGAATTATCATACACGGCTTTAGCCTTAACGACGACGGAACAAATCCAATCGAAGACTCCATGTTCAACCTTGGAGTAGCCTTATTCACTGAAGGAGGAAGTTCGCATACGCCTCAACAAATAGTTGGATGGTTGAAAGACGCAGGAATTAAAAAAATTCGGGATTTTCGTATTGAGGCCATTCCCACTGGAGTAATAACAGGAACAAAACCTGAGTAAAAGAACTGCTAAGTTAAAACCTAAAGGTTGCTTTTAAATAAAAACTTCTTTGTGTTTCAGAGTTCCTTTCTATAAGCTCATTTGCTTCTTGATGGCTTGGGTCAAATAAATTTTGCCCTACAAATGAAAGTTCAGTGTTTTTGTTCGGTTTCCACCCTAAGCGTAAATCAAATCGTGTATACATGGGAATCCGCCTAACTGAGTGTTCACTCACTAAATAAAACAACGTGTCTAGTTGAAGATTAGGGGTAAGATTTAGATAAGACCTTGCATTCAAAATATGGTCCGGTTCGCCTTCGGATTCTAAATCGCCTTCACCACCAAACGCAGCGGGATCAAAAGTATTAGGTAAAATGGGTCGGAAGTCGATTTGAGTGAACGTATAACCTAAAGATAGTCTCAAGTTTTTTAGCGGTTGCCACTGAGCGGCTATCTCCACTCCATAAACTTCGCCTTCAATAGCATTATCATTTGCCGTTGCTACAACTAAATGGGAAATTGGGTTTGATTCAAAAAAAACCGTATCGTTTCTAAAATCTATAATCTCGTCATAATCAAAATAAAAACCTGTAATATCAAAATAAAATTTTGATTCAACATTGTATCGATAACCAATCTCATATGCCAAAAGTTCCTCAGGGTCAGGAACTCCAGGATTGATATCTTTAAGTAATAGTGGAAGAGAATTAGGCAAGGGTATCAATGCCCTATTAATATTCCTCCTATCTTCAGTAATTGAGGGAATTCTAATAGCGCGAGAAAATGCGGCCCAAACTGTGTGATTGTCTTTAGGTGTCCATAGCATACGAGCGTTTGGTTGAACTTCCAATCCTGTAAAATCGTTATGCTCTAGTTTAGTACCTAAAATCAAACTCCATTTATCAGGGACGATTTTTATTTCGTCGTGAACAAAAAAACCAAACAAATTTGTGGTTTCATTCTCTAATTCAAAAATTGGAGTTTTTTCAAAATCAAAAAAAGCCGCTCGGTAATTTAGCCCCCAACTCAAATCTTGTCGTTTCCCATATTTGAAATCATGCTGAAACTCTACATCAAATTGCTGGACAGTATCGTCTAGCGGAAGCCCCGACTTCCTTCTAAAAAAGTCATAATAAGTCTGAAGCTTATATGAAGAGTCATCATCTAATGTCCGCGTCCAACGGGAAAGAAAATTGGCCCCAGAATAATCGTATATTCCTTGAAATGGCGTAGTACCAGCTGTGAAAGATTCAAATCGACGGGGAATATCTGTCTCAGGTTTAACCTTATAATAATCTCCCTGAGTCGTTAAGTTATCTTTAGAAGACATTTTCCAGTCACTACGGAAACCCAACTGATGCATTCTCTTATCGTCGGACGCTTTGGATTTATCGGTATTTAAACCATCGTCGCGATTCCTAAATTTGCCATAAGCTCGATAATTGAATGAATCGTTTACTTTGCCTCCATAACGTAAAGTTGCAAAACCTTCTTCCTCTGTTCCATAACCACCTGAAGCTAAAACGCCTTGAGTCTCTTCTGAAGTTTTGGTGATGATATTGATAACGCCCGCCACCGCGTTAGATCCCCACAAAGCGGCGCCAGGACCGCGAATGACTTCGATTCGGTCAATATCTTCCAGAACCGTATCTTGACTTAGCCAAAAAACTCCCGCCGCCGATGGACTATAAATAGTTCTACCGTCCATGAGAACTAATAATTTATCTGAACCTAAACGACGATTAAACCCTCTCATTGAAATGGTGTAAGAATTTTGATTAATTTTAGAAACCAATACTCCGGGGACCATACGAAGGGCTTCCATAATATTAACCGCTCCCGATCTTTGGATATCCTCTTGCGTTAAAACGTAAATTGCGGAAGCAGTAGTATGGAGTTTTTGTGGTTTTTTAGAAGGACTGGTTACCGTCACCTCCTGCTGCATCAATTGGTAAATATCCATATCGAATATCTCCAACTGTTCCTTACTAAGTTCTTTTTGAGTTTTAGGTTGGTTAGCCGCAACCCCAAACCCCACAAAGTTAAAGAAAAAACAAACAGTTAGAAAAACTACTATTGAATGATGGAGTTTTTTTTTTTTAGAAAGATTCATCGGAGGCCGGTGATGTATAAATTTAGGAGAGAACAGCATCTAAAAAACTCCGTTAATTTAACCTAAAATAAAACAATATCATAGTAAAAAAAGGGGAATTTTCAAAATAAGAATTTCCACGTTGGATTCTATCATTTACATATACCCTATTTTTGGTGATAGGAACAATATTCATTTTCCCATGAAAAACTTTTCTTTCGCCATTCCGCAAAGAAACTTGCAACTTTTTGGATTTATTAACGTTATAAAAGCCTTTATAATAGCCACATAAACCAAAGTATTTAAACGCTTATCGCGCTATAGACACGGTCACAATTTTGTGATAGTTTTCTTAGTCGAAATCGGTAAAGGGAATTTATTCGCCCTGTTAAAAAGCTGATCCTACCAACCACAATCGTATCAATAGGAGGGAACCTATGATTGAAACGAATCTTCAAGAAGCACTCGCAAAAATAACCCTGGATGAGGATTACAGAAACAAAATTGTAAATAATCCAGATCAAATTTTAAAAGATTATGGAATCGTTACTCAAGAAGCATTACCTACCCAAAATGGCGATTCAATGATGATTAATGAATCTTTTCGCCCAGTGGCTAATTGCTGTTGTTGCTATCCCGCTTAAGCATTAACTAAAACTCAAAACTAAGGTGAAATCTCTAATAAAAATGAGTGTGTAACTTTTTGATTTCCCAGGTAAAGCTTATGAAAATTTAATTTTTTCTAAAAGGGCTCATTTTCCTTTAGTCAATCTTAGTCTTTAGTTCGTTAAAAAAAGAGTCGGCTCCATATTTTTGGAGCCGATTTTTTTGTTTTGTATCCAAACTATTACACTCCAAAAATGAAATGAAGAACCATTCCTTCAACATATTCTTAATTAAACAAAAAAAATAAAATTCTTTAAAATCAAATACTTAATAAAATGAACCCAACGTATTTTCGATAATACGAAAGAAATGAGGAGTGTTATTTAGATTTAAAAGTTAATTTTCACTTCTCCAAACACGCGTTATACCTTTTCAAACTTGATGAAAAATGTTAAAAGCAGACTCAAGGTCAAAGAAAAACTAATAAAACTAACTTAAATTTAGTTAGAGATCTGATCTTATGACATTTTTAAATTTCAAACTAAATAGTTAGTTTTCGGTTTAGTGAACGATACAACATTAAAATTAATCCAATACGCGCAAACCCCTTTACCTTCTAAACCCAAGCTCGCACCATGGGTCACGGCTGTAGATATTGGCGATGATCGACTTCATTTACGTGGTACAGATCTAGTCGTGCCTCTTATACACCCGCTTTTTATCGAAACCTTTTACGCAATAAAGCCTTTATTAGACGGCAATCATTCCGTGGAGCAAATCTCTGCCGTTGGTGGCGAGAAAATTTTACCTACTACGATTGAATTTCTACTCAAAATGCTGCGCGCTAACGGAATTTTGCAAGAAGGAGGGGGAAGTTTAGAAACTATAGAGGATACTCCTGAAATTGAATACTTACGACAATTTTTCTCGCACTATACACAAAACCCGGATAGCATGATCTCCGCCCTGAATAACACACGATTGGGAGTCATAGGAAAAGGAAAACTCAAAGACGCCATCATAAATAACGCATCACAAAATCAAATCAAAACCATTAAAAATTTTTCCATTGATGAACATAAAGATTCTAATTTGGAAATAAAGTTTAAAGAAGTCGATTTCATCGTCGCTTGCTCAGAAAATGCCGGCTATACTTTTTTTGAATCAATCAATAATCTGTGTTTAAAAACAGGGACTCGTTGGATACGGGTCGCCATAGAAGGAACTACAGCGCTTGTTGGACCAACAATCATTCCTTTTCAAACCGCTTGCTTCCATTGTTATACAAAACGAGCTCTGTCAAACTCGACAGATCCTGAAGCATATAAAGCATATCAAAACCATTTTCAAACAAACAAGGTTCCGAATAACGAGGGTATTTTACCAGTTTTTTATGACTTAGTAGCAAATGACACAATATTAGAAATTGTTCGCATTGTAACGGGCTTTTCCTCCCCTGCTTCTATTAGTCGCTTAACTCAAATCAAACCTGATAACACGTTAAGAATCTGCCACGACGTACTTCGACTTCCAAGATGCCCACATTGCCATCCTAAAGATTGGCATCACCAAATATGGAGTTTTGATAGGGTTATGAAAAACAATGAATCCTAATCATCAATTCTCCCCTTTAAAACTAGCTGATCCGCCTGCTTCAATGATCGCCGAAGCTCTAGTTAGAGGAAAACGCTTGATAAGTAGTCATACTGGGATCATATCGCAAGTACAACATGAAACGCTATTACCTGGAGAACCTATAGTATCTTTTTTACGCTCTACACCAGCTGACACTTCCGCATATTTAGGTGAGACCGCACTTAACTCTGGGGATGGGACCTCGATAACCAAGGACAGAGCAATAATGAAAGCGGTTGGTGAAAGCATCGAACGCTATTGCTCGGCTCAATTTGATTCTGATGATTTTCTTTTCAGCAATTATGAAGATATTAGAGAACCTGCAGTCTGTCCTCAAGAATTTGCGCTTTTTAGCGAACGTCAATATCAAACTTCAGAATTTCCCTTTCATAAACTGGCCTCACAAACCCCTGTTTTTTGGTCTCTCGGTTATTCTTTAACAAACAACCGTCTAGTCTATGTTCCTGCGGGTTTTGTTTACGTTCCTTATCGATTCACCAATCCAAAAGAATCCAAGTTTCACATTTCAATTTCTACAGGGTTAGCCTGTGGAACAAGCCGAGCTATGGCCCTTTACAAGGGGCTCATGGAAGCGATAGAAAGAGACGCCTTCATGATCTTGTGGAGAAATAAATTATCAATGCCTCTTATTGATTTAAAAAACATTGATGCCCCTTCTATTACGGAATTATTAAATTCCCTAAGACAAACACCCGTCCAAGTTTTTGCTATTCAAGCCACTATAGATATTGAAGTTCCTGTTGTTTTAGTTATTTTGAGAAACGCTTCGGAAAAATCTCCATATACTGTGACAGGCATATCGGCAAATTTGAATCCGACCTTGGCACTTCGCGGCGCTTTAGAAGAAGGAATTTTAACTTTCTTAGGTATGAATCGATTTGTAAAAACAAAATCGGACTACAGACCCGAGTCTAATTACAAAGACCTGAAAACTCCTATTGAACATGCGGTGGCTCACGCAGTTTGCCCAGAATTACAAAAAGAAATCGATTTTCTGGTGAGTTCTAAAACAACGGTTTCTCTAAATGAAATTAAAGATAAGTCTCATAAAGGCTATGTTAGTAATATTAATACAACAATGGAACTGCTTAAAGAAAAAGGACTGGAAACCATAGCTTTAGACATCACTACTCCTGATATTGACGAAGCCGGTTTCAAAGTTGTTCGCGCAATCGTTCCCGGGTTACAGCCTTTAGACATCGATCATAATACTATGTACTTGGGAGGCAAACGCCTTTATCAAGCACCTTGCAATGCTGGCCTTTTAGAGCGACCATTGAAAGAAGAAGAGCTGAACATGGCTCCACATTGCTTTCCATAAGTCTAAAATTAAAATCCATATGTCACAATTTTTAAAACCTAAATACGCTTTGGGTCCCGAAAAAGAAGAAGAAAAAGTTTCAATATCTGAATTATTTCATGAAAATACAAAGCTTCAACCATATGTTTTTGAGTTTGGTCGAATTAACGAACTTAGTAAAATAGAAATACAAACGATGGCAAGCGCTTTTAAAGAATATTCGCTAGCCTCAAAAATTCCTTTGCCAACAATTGAAACCGAAAAAAAAGATCTAGTTTCTTTTAAAGAAGTCATCACGACAAGAAGGTCTGTTAGGAATTTCGCAGACAAAAAAATCGCGCTCAATGAACTTTCAACTATTTTGTTTCAGACTTATGGAATTACCGGAAGCATCCCTATCCCTGGTGGAGAAAAACAAAATTTTCGCGCTTCACCATCAGCTGGGGCTTTGTATCCAGCCGAAATCTATCTTGCTATTCGAAAAATAGAAGGCGTGTCACCTGGACTTTATCACTACAACGTTCCAAATCACGAATTAGAACTACTAAAGGAGGGAAACCCTACTGCAAAGCTCAACGAAATTTGTTGCGGTCAAGAACATATAGATAAAGCTTCAGTTGTTTTCTTAATTTCAGGTGTTGTGGCGCGAACAAAATCTAAATATGGCGAGCGCGGGTATCGATACGTCTTATTAGATATAGGACATTTGGGGCAAAACTTATATCTCTCCTGCACTGCCTTAGGTCTAGCTGTTATGACGACATGTGGCTTTTATGACGATTTAGCAAACGACTATTTAGGAATTAACGGTATTGACGAAACCACTTTTTACGTAGGCTTTGTCGGTAAAAAAGAAAAATAACTCGGTTTATGAACTTTACTAAAGAAGATAATCTCCACTTAGTTCTATCCCCCACCAAGCCTAACGATCAATTTTTTATGGCCGAAATTTTAAAATCGGTCATTCCGCAATACGACCCCATAATGCCTGGGGCATTTCAAAAATGGGCTGATCAAATGGAAGGCGGACCCTTGCCTGATTTTATAAAAAACTCGCTAATTCTTAGTGAAAATGAAAAATTAGGTTTTCTCGGAATGGTTCAAATAACCGAAAGTGTTACGTACTTGATGATGCTTTACTTTTTTCCCAAATATCAACGTAAGGGTTATGGAAAAACGGCTTTAAATTTACTTATTAACAAATTAAAAAAAAGAGACGTTGCAAACCTAATATTACTTGTTAATCAACAGGCCGATTGGGCTATCAGTTTTTACAATAAACAAAACTTTCAAGTTATTTCGCAAAACCAAGCAACAATCGAAAACTATTGCGAAGCTAAAATGAAACCGTTTTATGTTCCTGGTACTATGCTGATGGGAAAAACAATTTAGTAAATATTTCCATTTCCCTAAACACTCCTTAGAAAATTAAACATCGTAAATTCAATTTTAGGTATTCGAATATCATTTTTTCGCCTCGTATTTCCATTTTTTTTAAAAAAAATCATCCTAAATTGTTAAGTCATTTTTTTCCTTTCACTTCCCGAATTACAACGGTTTTGCTCTGAACCTATTGTCTTTAAAGGGTTTCCTGCGCGGCTCACGGCTTGGAATTCCAAAAAAACCCCTTGATTTCCGTCTCACTCGTAAATTAAAATTTTAACGTGACTCTGATAATTCATATTTATGAATTACTATCACCTAGCCCCAGGTTCCTAGCGCTAGGCTCTTGGCAACTTTGATTTTTTGGAATCCCCCTTAATCATGCAAGGTAAGTTTAAAAGTATTTTAAACGTTTCATTGTTTGCTGTTTCTGTTTTTTGGTCGGCTTCCTCAAATCTTGCCGACTTGATTTTCTAAACCATCGATCCAGTTATTTTACTTCTTTTAAATAATCATTTTTTTAAGTTTTTGAGCGACAAAAAACTTATTTTTAATGAGCCTTCCTTATGGAAAGTTCAATACGAGTAATCTCTATTTCATTTATTGAAAGGAAACCTTTATGAAAAAAATCACGGTTTTTACCGCCGCTTTAGCTTTTTTTGCTATTACGGTATTGGGTAGCGCGTCTTCAAGTTTCGCTGGCGGCCCTAAAGATGGAGAGCTAAAGTTCCCTGCAAGTTACGATACTTTTCCTCGTTTCTTGAACGGCATTCAAAAACCTAAGCATGTACGCGATCTTTTTATTAACCAAACCGGCGCAAACGCTAAAAAAGGCCAATCTTTCGCCAATGGCAGCATCTTGGTTATGGAAATTTACAACGCCAAAAAAGACGCAGACGGTAATGCCATTAAACGCCCAGACGGTCGAAACGCTAAAGACAACTTAGCCAAAGTTTTCATTATGGAAAAAGGCGCAGGTTGGGGTAAAAACGCTCCTGATGGCCTCGCAATCGGAGATTGGATCTTCTCTGCTTTCTCTGCAGAGGGTAAGCGAATCGATGTTCCCTATAAAAAATGTCGGCAATGTCATTTACCACTTAAAGACAAAGACTTTGTTCATCGCTACGACGAGTATTTCACCAAACGCGGTCATTAAAAACTGAGAATCACTTTTCGAGCTAATAATATTATTGGAGGTAATCTTGAATAACGTTCGATTTATCGCATGCATAGCGATTCTGCTTTTAGCGTCGGCTTGCGCATCTAAAGGAACCATGTCTTCTGGCATGACTGCTGGACCTAAAGATGGTGAATTAAAATTTCCCGCAAGTTATGAAACGTTTCCTCGTTTCTTGAGCGGCATCCAAAAGCCAATGCACGTGCGCGACCTTTTCATTAATAAAACGGGCGCGTATGCCCAAAAAGGACAAGCTTTGGCCAATGGTAGTATCTTGGTAATGGAAATTTACAACGCCAAAAAAGACGATTATGGCACAACTATGAAACGTCCGGATGGCAAGAACGCTAAAGACAATTTAGCGAAAGTTTTCGTTATGCAAAAAGGCGCGGGTTGGGGTAAAAATGCTCCTAGCGGCTTAAAAACTGGCGACTGGGTCTTCTCCGCTTTTGCGGCAGACGGCTCTCGCATCAAAGTAGATTATAAGAAATGTAGACAATGTCATTTGCCTCTTAAAGACAAAGACTTTGTTCATCGTTACGACGAGTACTTTGACAAACGCGGTTAGTAATATAATGTCACGCTGAGGTTCTTGAAGCGCGACTCCCCTACTACCAGTCAGTATAAAGACGGCGGTTCTTTTCTCTAAAGAGCCGCCGTTTTATTTAGCGCTACCCATCCTGCGAAAACGCAACACAATTGCCTCCTTCAAAATCCGAATCTATCACCGTTCCGCTTTGATCAACTTCGAATTTAGTAACGCAACGTAAGATGGAATGATCTGGGTTCACTCTTTGATACTCGTAAATCTTATTTCCTTGATCGTTATCATAAACTTTTCTAGGTTCCCCCACTTTCGCAACTAGATCGCCTGCGGCCCTTCCCTTCCAGGAATCCAATAATATTGCGTAGTTTTTTGAGGTGGCGCACGACGCCATAAATAAAAGTACCAAGACATAAGCAAACGCTTTTCTCATAGCAATACTCCGATTTGTTTAATTAAAACAAACATAATATTTAAAACATGAATCAACATTTTTGGCAAACTTATTAGACCTTTATAAAAGTTAGTCGTTGGAATTCCAAAAAAACTACTTGCTTTTATTCTTACTCGTAAATTAATATTTCAACATGGAAATTAAGTTAAGACTTATCTTAGTAGTTTCGTTATTCTTCGCTTCGGGTTTATTTACCACCTCTTCGGCCTTCGCCAACAGCGATCATCAACACCATCATCACAATTCGACATCCCCTTTTAATAAAACTAACTTAAATCAGCATTGTTTATTAAAAGGACATTCATTAGATAATCCTTGCCCCCATACCATGAAACACTTAGGAAGCAAAGATCTACCGTCTTTCATCGGTTCTGACTGTGCCGGTTCCCCTTCACAAACCAACATGTTGCTCGGCGGTTCAGATTTAAATTTCATGGATCTTTCTCTAGGAAACAATATTGTTTTTTCAGCTGAACGGGCTCCCCTATTACTTTCCTCAAAACGATCCTTTCTTTTTTACGAATCAATAAAGCCCCCTCCCAGATTTCTCTAATCAATTTTTAAACCAACCAATTAATTTAATAACTCTATAAGCTTATATAGCTCCGCTATTTAGCGTTCGCATTTGCTTGCGTTTTAGCGTTTATCGCCTTATTGGAGGTAAAAATGATTCGTAAAAACTATTTTGTAGCGGCTCTCATTGTCTTATTTCAATTAATTTTTCTTCCTTCCAGCTTTGCTTCGATAAGCGGATCTGGTCATGGAGAAATGAAAAATGTGGTCTTCCACGTTAAAACACAGACTAATAAAAAATCAACATTGGAAAGCCTGAAAATGGCTTTAAACAACATTGGTTATCAAATTGAAAAAAAGTTTGATGAGGAAAGACAATTCAACGTATTTGTTGTCGTTCATGGAGACAATCTCAACTGGTTCCGAAAAAACAAAACCGACGATGAGCTTGAGTTCATGGTTCAATGGTTTTTAGAAAAAAAAGTCAATTTAAGAGTGTGTGTCCCATGCCTAGAGGAGCAAAAGCTCTCTCTAGCAAATTTAGTAGACGGCTTTAAATCTGATAGAGATTAATAAATTTGCGGATTTAAAATCGTTTTTTTTAACTTTCCAAAAAAGGAATACTTATATGAAAAAAATTACCGCTTTAACTTCTGTTTTTGCCTTTTTGGCATTAACTGTGTTGGGTAGCGCGTCTTTAAGTTTTGCTGGCGGCCCTAAAGATGGAGAATTAAAGTTCCCTGCAAGTTACGAGACTTTTCCTCGCTTTTTAAGCGGCATCCAAAAACCAAAACACGTACGCGATCTATTTATTAACGATACTGGATCGCACTCCAAAAAAGGCGAAACCTTTGCCAATGGCAGTATCTTGGTTATGGAAATTTACAACGCTAAAAAAGGCGCGGATGGCAACCCTGTCAAACGCCCAGACGGTCGAAACGCTAAAGACAATTTGGCGAAAGTCTACATTATGGAAAAAGGCGCTGGTTGGGGTAAAAATGCTCCTGACGGTTTAGCTATTGGAGACTGGATCTTCTCCGCTTTCTCGGCAGAAGGTACGCCAATTAAAGCTAATTACGCGAAATGTCGACAATGTCACTTACCGCTTAAGGACAAAGACTTTGTTCATCGATATGACGAGTACTTCAACAAACGCGGTCATTAAAAATTTGTAAACTGGCATTAAGGTTCCCTCTTCGAAAAATTGCTCCCTAACTCTTGGGTTAGTTTTGGATTGGGAACCGCCAGCTTATTTTTTAGAAATCTATTTTTGGAATAAAATCCGTATCAAAGGCTCTTAGTTAAAGGCCTTTGATCGATTATAAATTTGGAGAAAAAAATGAACTTAGCAAAATGGATTACATGTGTGACAATTCTTTTTTTTATGACCGCTTGCGCAACTCAAGGCGTTAGTTCCCATTCCTCACCCGCAAAAAATTCTGGAATTAAATTAACCGATAAACAGTTAAAAGACTTGGGGATTAAAGAAACTCAGGGATCCTATTAAGAAATTTCTTACTTTTGTTGTTCTGAAAAATTTTTCTTGCTTTCTTAACAGTGAATAAATACTATCGTTTCATGGAAATTAGGTCCCAGTTAAAAATGTCAGTTTTGTTGGTTCTTGGCGTATTACTAGTATTCGCCTCGTCCGCATCGGCTATCGGCCATAAGGGACACCACAAACACGGTAAAAATATTTCACCGTTCGCTCAAAAGCAAGGTGTTTCTCTTCATTGCGCTTTAAAAGGGCATACAGTTAGCGACTTATGTCCACATCTTTTGAAAATGTCTAAAGACAAAACTATTCCTTGGGTCATTGGTTCCAGTTGCGGCTCGCGTCCTTTTCAAAAAAATTCGACACTAAGCGGATCGAGCCTGCAATTCATCAACGACTCCTTTTTCCAAATGCCACATTATGAATTGAGTCACCCCCTTCACTTGGGTCCATCAATTCTGTCGGCGCTAAACAACGATTCAGTCGATCCTCCACCTAAGTTGTCCTAACCAGCTTTCATCCAAATCATTTTTATTTAATTAGTATTAAATCCAAGGGCTTAGTTTGTCTTTTTTGACAAACTCTATGTTGCCTATTGGATTTCCAACAAGATCAAAGTCCATTGCGTTTATAAAACGTAAGTCATATTTAGATTTCTGAAGCTTTGGAGAAGACTTGGCTATGCTCAGGTCAATAGCGCTTTCTTATTGCGTTAGAGTTCCGGATGTCTATTTTCATTGGGGAGAAATATGAGTAATTTGTATAGGCATTTAGCCATTAAAAATAAATCGAGCCGGTTATTTTTCAAACTGGTTTCCTGTATCGCTTTTACAGGCTTTCTAAGCGGTGTCGCTTTTGCGGATTATGAAGAAGAAATAAAGAAACCGCTAAAAGAAATTATCGTCGCCGCTGATAAAGCGGAAATAGTCGATAAAAAAATCATTCCAAACCCTGGAATGACAGTGAAATCAAAAGCAACTAAAGAAGACATTAAAGCGATAAATGCCGTGACCATTGAAGATACTCTACGCTACTTACCCAGCGTAGACGTTCGAAGACGTTTTATTGCCGATCCAAATGGGGTTGTCGCTTGTAGAGGCTCGCAAAACTTCCAAACTCCAAGAGTTATGGTATTTGCCGATGGGTTCCCAATTCATAACCTTTTGCAAGCGCGGTTCAACGGCGCTCCGCGATGGAACTTGCTAGCTCCAGACGAAGTGGCTTCCACTGAAGTTACTTATGGACCTTTCGACGCCCAATATTCAGGAAACTCAATAGGCTGTGTTATCGACGTCAAGACCCAGCAACCACAAAAACGAGAAACCGTTATCCAAACTTCTCTTTTCACGATGCCTTATAAGTATTTTGGAACTGATGACACCTTCAATGGATATAAAACGTTTATCTCGCATGGAGATAAAATTGGGAAATTTAGCTATTATGCGTTTTATAACCGCATTGAAAATGACGGTCAGCCTATGACCCTGCGAGCCGAAAGAGGTCTTTCCACTGGAACCACTCAAACTGCGGTAACAGGAGGTTTTCGTAACGAAGATTTTTTAAATCGAGATCAAATCGTTTATGGGGATACCGGATCTGAAGAAGTAACCACTGATCTTTTCAAGTTTAAAACTAGATATGACTTCTCTGACCAGTTTTCCGTTCGAACCATGGTCGGATATACGGATAGGAGCCGAGAAGTAAACCCGAATAACTATTTAAGAGACGCCGCTGGCAACACAATATGGGGCGACAATAGCAACAGCACGACAGACGCTCAATTCAACGGCGAAGCTTTTAACGTAAGAAATAGCAACTTTGGCGTTGAAGAACGCGATCATGAAGATCTTTTAGTGGGGCTCGGGTTCGACGGCAACCTAGCTTCTGGATGGGCTTATGACGCCGCCTTCAGCTACTACAGTATTTTAGAAAACTTTCGACGGCAGTCGGACGAAAACCCTAACGATCCTTTGTTTGACAAATCTGGCAGAATCACTGAGTTGGAAGACACTGGTTGGGAAACCGCCGACATAAAACTTGGCACCGATTCCTTTCTGGGACGAGACGATATAAGCTTCGGAGCCGGTTACCATTTTGCGCATTACAGCTTAAAAACCATTCAAAATAATTCCAATGATTTCACCTCTGGGAGCAAAGATTCTTTTAGGAACTCCAGTGGTGGCGATACCAATATTCATGGTTTATACGCGCAAGCGGAATGGCGGTTCCTCCCTAACTGGGACGCCGTGTTTGGAGGTCGTCAAGAATGGTGGAACTCTTATAGCGGTTTCAATAATACTGGTAGCGGCGACCAAAGCCACCCAGACCGAGACGAATCCGCATTTTCTCCAAAGTTTTCTATCGGGTATAAGCCTGCCGAAAACTGGCAATTACGGGCTTCGGTCTCCAGGGCCGTGCGGTTTCCCATCGTTGAAGAACTCTTTTCCAATATCGCGACTCAAACTTCAACCGCTTTGGCAGATGCAGACTTAAAACCTGAAGACGGTATTCATAAAACCTTTCTAATCGAAAGGCAGATTAACAGAGGTGTTGTTCAATTGAGTTTTTACGAAGACGATATCGAAGACGTCATCTTTAACCAAGTGGATGCTGTCTCGCAAAGGTCTGCCGTTTTAAATATTGATCGCGTTAGAACGCGTGGAGCGGAACTTGTCTATAACCAAAGAAGCTTCTTTATTAGCGATTTAGATTTCAAGTTTAACGTTGGGTACATCGAGTCTGAGATTATTACTAACACTCGAAACTCTGACGTCGAAGGCAACCGCTTTCCTAGAGTTCCTAGATGGAGATTGAAAGCCGTTGGAACTTATCACATAACACCTGCATGGGATAGTACCTTAGGGATAAGATACTCTAGCGACCAATTTGCCAACTTAGCAAACGACGACCAAAACGATGGTTTTGGCGGAGTCAGCGAATTCACAGTGTTGGACTTTAAAACGTCTTACACTATGAAAAATGGACTCACCACTTCGTTTGGAATCGATAACTTAACGGACGACGAATATTTTGTATTCCATCCATTTCCACAAAGAACGTTTTATGTAGACGCAAAGTGGAGGTTTTAGAAAACAGAAACATGTATTAAAAATTTTGGACGCCGGGTAGTTACGGCGATATTTTTTGGAAGTAAGAGGTCAACCGCCATTGATCTCTTCCTAAGTTCTAATTATACCTTCTCCTTATTAGGCTCTGGAAATTCCAAAATAAATCGCTTTAGCTTGCCCGGTTATCCTTTATAACTATAAATATCTGGATATTCCTCACTTTACCCCCCTAATTTTCTGCATCCCAAATCTAATAAAATTTTTGAGTCACTTTTATTATTTTTGTCCACTTCCGATATAAAAAAACATATAATGTTAAAGAATATCTAAGGCTTTAGAATTTTTATTACAGTGGATAAAACTGAATGAAACACACGATTGAAGAATTAATTTCTCAGGAAGGATTTGCATCCTCGCTGCCTAACGTCTATTACGATTTAAAAGCGGCCGTTGAAGACGATGACTCAGAGTTTGAAGATTTCGAATATATCATCATGCAAGACATCTCCTTGTCGGCTAAAATTTTAAGAATGGTTAACAGTCCATTCTTTGGTTTGCCTTCGCAAGTGGAAACTGTTTCACATGCGATAAGCGTCATAGGCCTTGCGGAACTCAACGAACTGGTTCTTGCTACTTCCATTTTAGATAAATTTAAGGAATTGCCTTCTAAAGTATTCGATATTAACCGATTTTCCGACCATAGCATTTTTTGCGGTACCGTGGCTAGACTGATCGCCGAAATGATTTCATATCCCAAAAGAGAAGCTATGTTCACATCGGGGCTGCTCCACGATATTGGAAGACTGGTATTGTGCATTAACGCTTCTAAAGAAATGCTTGAATGCTTTAAGTTATGCGAAGCAGAAGATAAAACCTTGACTGAAATAGAATATGAAACTTTCGGTTTTGATCATACAGATGTGGGGACCGCTGTACTAAAGTCTTGGGAACTTCCCGCTGTTCATATTGAAACGGCAAAATTTCATCACAAATACAAAGACAACTCAGATTATGCTTTGGAAACTGCAATTCTCCATGTATCCGATTTTTTGGCATGGCAAAATGGAAAGGGCGAAGTTAATATAACTAACGACGTCCAAATCCTTAATGAAAAAGCATGGGGAAAAATTGGGTTTAATGAAGATGTAACTCTCGAATCAATTCAAGAAATCATTGAAGAAAAACTGGGTGCGGGCAATCAATCCTTAATTTAATCTCATAGTCCCAAATTCTATTTGCTCTATCTCCTTCTATCAGATAATTTTCCAAGGTCAAAAACCACACACTGCTTGACTTTCATATTCTTAGCCGCGTAAGTCCATTTTTGTTTATTCAAACATTCGCTTAAATTATATTTATAATTTTTTATCCATTTCCGATATAAAAAATCATACAATATTATGTAATATGTAATTCTCTAGAATTTTAATGATTGTGGATAAAACTAAATGAAACAGACAATTGAAGAATTAATTTCTCAAGAAGGCGTAGCTTCTTCTTTACCCAATGTTTATTACGAACTAAAAAGCGCTATTGACGACATAGACTCGGAGTTTGAGGATTTTGAATATATTATTAAACAAGATATATCGTTATCCGCTCGAATTTTAAAAATTGTCAACAGCCCTTATTTTGGAATGCCCTCGCAAATAGAAACTATTTCTCATGCAGTCAGCATCATAGGATTGGCTGAACTTAATGAATTAGCCTTGTCCACATTTGTTCTTGATAAATTTAAAACTAACCCCTCAAATATTTTTGATATAAACCGGTTCACCGACCATAGCGTCTTTTGCGGAACGGCCGCAAAATTGATTGCGGAAATGGTTTCCTATCCTAAACGAGAAACCCTCTTTACCTCTGGCATGTTGCACGATATTGGAAGACTCGTTCTTTGCGTTAACGCTTCAAAACAAATGCAGGAGTGTTTTAAAATAGCCAAAGAAGAAGACAGAAGCCTAACCGAAATTGAAAACGAATTTTTTGGTTTTGATCATACGGAAGTGGGTATGGCCTTGCTAACTTCATGGAAACTGCCTTTGGTTCATGTTGAAACGGCGGGATTTCATCACAAATACAAAGATTCTTTGGATTTCAGTATTGAAACGGCAATTATTCATGTTGCCGATTTAATCTCTTGGTTAAATGATAAAGGCGATGTGGATGTCCCGAGTGAAACGCCTATTTTAAACGACGACGCTTGGAGAAAACTAGATTTGGGGGGCGATGCCTATATTTCTAAAGTTCAAGAAATGGTGGAAGAAAAAATGAGCTTAGCCAATCAAGCCTTTTTTTAAACATTTTCTTGCTTCTAAATCAGCTGTTCTGAATCTTTGGCAACATCAAAATAAAATTTGAACCTTTTCCTAGTTCGCTATTGACTGAGATATTGCCTCCCATCATTTCGCTATAAAGCTTACTAATCGAAAGCCCTAACCCAGTTCCTCCATATTTGCGAGTGGTGGAAGAATCGGCTTGTTCAAACTCCCCAAATACTTTTTTACATTGCTCTTCGGTCATTCCAATACCTGTATCAGATACTTGAAATACAATCCATTTTTTTTCTTCAAGCTTTTCTTTTTGAATCCTTAGTTTAACAACTCCATTTTTAGTGAATTTACAAGCATTCCCCAGCAGGTTAATCAAAATTTGCAGAAGCTTGGTAGAATCCGTAGAAACAGGTTCTAATTTTTCTTGAATTTCAAGTTCAAAAACATTTCCATTTTTCTCGGCAAGGGGTTGAATAACATGTTTCAACTTTTCCATTAACAAATCGAGTTCAATGGTTTCATAGTTGATTTCTACTTTTCCCGCTTCTATTTTTGCAAGATCCAAAATATTATTTATCAATCCGAGAAGATGGGTTCCCGCCGATTGAATTTTTTGAAGGTCTGGAATAAATTCCTTCACACCTGTTTCTTCCGCTTCTTCTTCTAAAATTGCGCTATAACCCAAAATAGCGTTTAAGGGAGTCCTCAATTCGTGACTCATCTGAGCCAAAAATACGCTTTTAGTCTCTGCCGCGGATTCGGCATCCTCTTTAGCTTTTATAAGCTCTGATTCCGTATTTTTCAACGCCGTAATATCCTCTTTAATAGCCATAAAATGCGTTATCTCATTTTCGTCATTTCTTATTGGAGAAATTGTTGCATATTCCCAATAAAGCTCCCCGTTTTTTTTCATATTATGAAATTCTCCCTGCCAATCTTTACCTTCCGCAATTGTTTTCCACATGTTTTTGTATTCATCTGGCGTTTTTTCGCCAGATTTAAGCATGCGAGGATTTTTCCCGACAACTTCCTCAGCCGTATACCCAGTAAGTTTAGAAAATTTTGGGTTAACATACTCAATAACCCCTTTAGTATTTGTAATAATTATGGAAGCAGGACTTTGTTGAACCCCCTTCCAAAGCTTACGAATAGAATCTTCTTGTTCTTTTACTTGTTCATAGCTTTTTTGAGTCTCTTCAAATTTATTGATAGCCTTATGAATAACATCTTCTACTTTTAATATATCTACAGGCTTTGTCAAAAAATAAAAAACTTCCCCTTTATTAATGCAATCTTCCATCATTTTTTTGTCTTGATAAGCCGAAATCATGATACGAATAGAATTTGGAGAAATTTTCTTTGATAGCTCTAAGAACTCAGCTCCGTTCAAGTTAGGCATTTTTTGATCGGAAATGATAATGGCAAAATGACCGCCGTTTTTTATTTTTTCAAGCCCCTCAATACCGTCGTAAGCGATTTCCACTTCGTAGTTCATCTCTAAAACAATCGACTTCATTAACTCTAAAAATTCCACTTCGTCATCAACTATTAAAACTTTATGGGAATTTTTGATCACGAAAAGTATCTCCTTATTAGTTAGCCTTCTATATAATAGATTTAAAAAACAAAGAATAATTCTGTAATAACTCAATTTTGATTTGAAATTATGAGCTTTTCATCTTTATATTCAAATATCTTAATTGTCGACGACGAAAAAGAGGTGAGAGAAAGCTTAAAACTATTTTTAGTAGAGAATCAATACAATGTGGAAGTCGCCGAAGATGGAGAAAATGCTTTAATGAAGATGAATGAATTTCAACCTCACTGCGTCCTTTTAGATATTAGAATGCCATATCTAAATGGGGTTGAAGCTCTGAAGATGATAAAACATCGACATTCCAAAGCTGAAATAATAATGGTTTCGGCGATTGATAATATCCAAAAGGTTGAGGAATGTTTACAAAACGGCGCTTTTGGATATATCACCAAACCAGTCGACCTAAGCAAGTTATTAAATGAGATTAAAGCTTGTTTAGAAAAGCGGCATGAAAAAATTTCTATAAATAAAGAGAAGAAAAAAAAGGAATACGAAAAATCAAAACTTGAGGCAAAAACCCATTTCTTGAATAAAGAGTTATTCCACGCTCTGAGGTTTCCCCTGCATTTAGTCGGTTATTTTGACTCCCAATTTTCAAGCCACAGTTTTAATGTATCCTGGCTAAGCGAAAAACTTGCAAGACAATTAAAAAGTTCACATATCGAAATTGCCAATTTATCAGGCCTATATCACGACATAGGAAAAATTTGCCTTCCAAAATATATATTTGAAAAACATCGACAAGACTGGACATATAAAGAAAAAAATATTTACAAAAAATTCCCAATTTATGGAGAAGAACTTGCGGAATTTCATTTTCGCCTTAAAGGATTGGGCCACATTATTAGGCATCAGTGCGAGAATGTTAATGGAACAGGCTTTCCCGACGGATTGAGCCTCAACGACATTCCAGAAGAATCAAGAATCATTGCCGTCGCAAATGCTTTTGTAGAAACAATGGAAATCGAAGGTCTAAATAAAATAAAGCTAAACATAAAAAAAACGGACCATATTTTAGAACATATCAAAAAAGATATTGGAACTCTTTATGATGGAGCTGTTGTAGAAGCCTTACAACATTTCGTATCAAATTATAAAATTCCAGACGAAACCTCCGTTGAAATTAACGCTTTAAAACCAGGAATGAAATTTTCAAGAAGTTTATATACACATAGCGGTAGGTTGCTCGTTCCAAAAGGCATGAAATTAGATGATCAAAACATCTCCAAAATCATTGATTTAAATTTAATCGATCCAATTGAGGGAGAAATTTTTATACTAAATAGTTAAAAAACATTATTCTACTTTTTTTAGACGACAGGCAAATTAATTCTAAAAGTAGTCCCTTCGTTTTCTACGCTTTCAAAAGTAATAGAACCTCCAAGTTTTTCAACAATAGCATGACTGATTGAAAGGCCAATTCCCGTACCTTTCCCTTCAGGCTTAGTTGTAAAAAAAGGCTCAAAAATTCTATCTCTATTCTTTTTCTTTATTCCATCTCCTGTATCCTTGAAAAAAATAGCAATATATCCAAATTTATTTATTTCTATTAATTCAGTTTTAACTGTTAATACACCTCCCTTAGCCATGGCATATTTAGAATTACTTATTAAATTTAAAAAGACCTGCCTAATTTTATCTTTATCCAATAATATTTCCGGAAGGTTGCCACAAAAGTTTCGCTTTATTTGAATGTTGCTCAATTCAAAATCTTTTTCCACAAGATTTAAGGCGGAATCAATTTCCAACTCAATTTCTACTTTCTCAAATTCTTCATCCGATTTCCTCGAAAAAACCAGTAATGATTTTAAAATTTTTACGATTCTATTAATTTCAAATTGTATTTTTTCTAGAGAACTTTTCAACGGTTCATTATCAATTGTTTTTCTCAAAAGCAATTGAACATGTATTGAAATAATATTTAGAGGATTTAACACTTCATGACTAACCCCTGCCGCAAGTTGACCTATCCCCGCTAATTTCTGAGATACCATTAACTGCTTCTGAGCAATCTCAAGTTTTTCCCTCGCGAATTTAATTTCAGAAATATCGTGAATAGAACCATCAATATAAAGTACTTCTCCATTTTCGCCAAAGATTGCCCTACCCTTTTCCAATACATGATGAAAAGTTCCATCTTTATTCTTTATTTTATATTCAATGGTATATGGTAACTTTTTATTTAGTGCCGTTTGAATTTCTTTTCTTATTAAAGCTTTATCCTCATCGGCTACAATACTATTAAACGACCTAATGTGATTGCCTATTAGTTCCCTTGGAGTATATCCGCTCATAGGAAAAATTCCCGCGCTCATAAACTCCATGGTCCAATGTTCGTCATTTGCGCATCTAAAGACAGCTCCTGGAATATTTTTCACCAATGATCGAAACTTCCATTCGCTATCAAGTAACTCTTTTTCAATTCTTTTTCTTAAGGTTATATCTTCTTTAACCGCCAGATAATGAGTGATATTACCATTAGCATTTTTGATTCCCGAAATTATCGCCCATTCCCAAAACAATTCCCCATTTTTCTTTTTATTGTGCAACTCACCTCTCCACTCTTTACCTGAACTAATGGCAGTCCATAAACCTTTGTAAAACTCCTGAGATTGGGAACCAGACTTTAAAATATTAGAATTTTTGCCAATTACTTCTTCAGCTCTATATCCTGTGGCTGCGCAAAAATAGGGATTAACATACTCAATATTTCCATCTTTATCGGTAATTTCTATTGATACTGGGCTTTGTTCCACAGCTCTAGAAAGTTTATGAATCGTTTCATTTAATATTATTTTTTCTGTGATATCAAAGCCCATTCCCCAAAGCGCCCAATCTTTTATGGGAAATTTATCTGAAATATTAGTCCAGGAAATGGTCTTTAGAACTTCGTCTTTACTTTTTAATTTAATAACTCGACTATCAATATTTTTTCCTTCATTATTCCAGTCCAGGAAAATTTCCTTTCTATTAATTTTTTCGAAAAAAAGAAATTCTGCGGCCTTCGGATTATTTATAATTTCTTCCTTTTGATATCCTGTTACCTTCTCGCACTCCTTATTCCAAACAATAACATTCCAGTTTTGATCTAAAGCGCAAATTAAAATTGGCATATTTTCTATAATTTCTCTAAGTTTTTTTTCACTTTGGTTTAAAGAAATTTCGATCAGCTTTTTATCATTAATATCCTGAATTGAACCAGACATCCTAACCGGACTACCATCTTCATCACATATGGTTTGCCCTCTTGCACAAAACCAACGATATTCTCCTGACTTTGTCTGGAGACGATATTCAATGTCATAAGGAACTTTTTTTTCAAAATGAGCTTGAAGAGTTTTTTCAACTTTATCTAAATCTAACGGATGTAATAATTTTTTAAATTGTGGAACAGATGCTGGGATTTCTAGGTCTTCATATTCCAACAAAAAATAAACCTGAGGCGACCACCATATCTCGTCTTTTTTAATGTCTGGCCAATCCCACATACCATCTTGAGAACCTTTCACCGCTCTTTGTAGACGCTCTTCGCTTACTTTAAGTTTATTTTCAGATTCTTTTAAATCAGAAATATCCCTACAAACCGATCTACTATATATAGGCTTTCCACTGTCGTCACGTATAGAAGAAACATTTAGAATAACGGGTATACTCGTTCCATCTTTCCTTAGCAAAATAAGTTCCTCATTCTTTACGACTCCTAAAGTCAAAAAACAATTAAAAACATTTTCCGCTTTTGGTAGACAGGATGGATGATACATTTCCAAAGTTTGTTTCCCGATTATTTCTTTCTTTAGGTATCCAGTTTTATTAACCATCGTTTGATTACAATTAACAATTTTTCCCGTGCTGGCCTCAACAGTGAAAAACATATCAGGAGCTTTATCATATAAATCGGCATATTGATTTTTGGTTTTGTCTAAATCTTTATTAAGTTTAATTAAGTTATTAATTAGCGGCTCGCTTGTTCTTAAGAATAGGTACCCACCAATCAAAATAATAAATAAACCGGCAGAACCAGCCGTCCAACCAGCTTTAACAAAGGGCTCTTTAAATTCTTCTAAATCAACCTTTGCAACTAATCCCATATTTAAAATAGAAACAGGCTCATAAGCCGCCATAACAATCATTCCACGATAATCTAGGCCAATCAGCGTTCCAGACTGACCTTTAAGGGCTAATCTCGTGGGTTCCGCTAGTTTTGAATCATATAAAATTTCTCTTTTATCCCCTTTATTTAGAAGCCCCTTTTGCAATAAATATATAATTTTGCCATCTTTTAATTGTGCAAGAGTAAACTCTCCAGAATTTTCAAAAAAGCTTATTTCACCATGCGCTTTTCGTATCTGACTTAAAGTCGCTTCGGTGGTTCCTTCAGAATAATTTTGGCTATATTTTTTATCAAATTCTGCTATTGATTCAATCAATCGGGCCCAACTTTTTACCATCATGGTTAAATGATGTTTTTCTTCTTTCAAAGCGACTTTATAAAGCCCATGAATAGAAATAAAACCCACGGCTACTCCAACGCCGACAAGAATCAAAAACAGCAAAAACCTTTGTTTATTTTCAGGACGCATAAAACTTCCAAATATTTGTTAACGTTCTATTATTTTGATCTTTCCAACCTCTCAATATTCGGATTTTGCCCTTAATTTACAAGACCACTTATTCCTCAAGAGGACTTTAGTTCGAAAAATAAATATAATATTTCCAATTACCAAAACTTTAACTTGACTTCCCCTTATAATTAACACAAGATGTAAAGTAATATCGCCCAAATATAAAATGGGTATGGAGTGGGTATGAAGTGGGAATAAAAAAACTAAAAATATTATTGATAGACGATGAAATAAATTTCTTAAAGCTGTTAAATTCCGTCTTATCTGAAAGGGGCTATTTAACGATTCTAGCGTCTAGCGGAAAAGAAGCCCTTGAAAAACTAAAAAAAGAAAATAATATCGCAGTTATTTTGTCTGACCATAGAATGCCAGGAATGAATGGCGTGGAACTCCTCGAAAAAGCTAAAGAATTAGCTCCTTTAACACCAAGGATAATAATGACCGCATATCAAAATGCCGAAATGATGGAAGACTCCATTAATATAGCTGAAGTATTTAGATTTATTACAAAACCCGTCCAAATAGATAACTTGTTAGAAGTTATAAATGCTGCAGTCCAGCGCTACCATAATAACCTCCATGAATTTGAAAAAGACTCTCACAAATAAAGTTAATCTATCAAATATATCTTGAGCAGGTAATAAAGGCGCTCAATAATGGTCAAAACAAGTTACGGTATTATAAAAATTTAATTCAAAAAACTCTTTTTAAAGCATTAGGAAGATAGCTTATTATGTTTATTCCAAAACCTAGAAAGTTCTTCATCCTGCTTTTTTTGAGCTTCTTCTCTAATCTGATTTACTTCTTCAAAATTATCAAATAATACCGCAACAATTATGGAATCAATTTTTCTTTCATCTGTCATTTTAGTAAAAATTTCTTCTACCTTTTCTTGCTCTAAACCTTTTCTATAGGGTCTGTTTTCCGTTAACGCTGTAAATATATCAGCAACGGCCAATATTCTGGATTCCATAGAGAGTTCCCCAGATTTAATATGAAAAGGATATCCATCTCCTGTTAATGTTTCATGATGGAAAGCCGCCCAAGCTGCAATTTTCTCTAACCCCTTCACCTCTTTTAGAATGGAATACGTATGGTACGTATGCGTTTTCATAACGCTTTTTTCCTCGTCGTTCAACGGTTCTGTTTTTTCCAAAATAGCGTCGGAAACAGCTAATTTACCTAAATCATGAAGGTAACCAGCTATCCTCATCTCTTGACATTGAGTGATGCTCATACCCATTAAATATGCCAATTTTTCAGCGCTCGCTGAAACCCCCGTTGAATGATTAGCGGTAAAATGACTTCTTGAATCGACTATATTTGAAAAAAAGTGGGCTAGTTGTTCGACACCGTTTAAATCTAAAGTAATATCTGGAAGTTGAGACTTATCCCGCAAAATGCGATCCAAATTAGGGGAAACCGTGTCTAACCAAAAAGCCTCCTGCTTCGATAAGTTTCGAAAGGCTTCGACGTATTCTGATCTAAACCTACTTCCAACTTTTGCGAAAATCTTCTCTTCAATTAACGGAACTTGCTTAATGATGTGAGATTCATTCCTTATTAGAACGGCTATTCTATCTGCCAAATGGATCAAATGGCTGAGAATAGGAACCGGTTTGCCTTTAAAAATTTTGCCCTCTCCATAATTCCAATCAACATGATGATACCGAACGAGAGGAGCAAAAGGCGCAAAAGGAGGAAAACTTTCTAATAACAAAGCCCCTAACTCCGCATGACCATGGGGTGACTTTTCTTCAAAATCTAAAAGTTTAAAGCGATATGATAAAGCAATTGCCCCTAAATCATGAATAATTGACGCCATGAATACGGTGCTTATTTCTCCAGTAGAAAGGTTTAACTCATTAGCTAAACAGGATGCTATGTAACAGGTGCGTTTATGGTGATCATTTAAAGCAGGATTAATAATATCTAAAGCAGTGGATAATGCACCTAGCATATCCAGCATATCTACGTATTCTTTTTCTTTTTTATTTTCTTTGCTGGTTGTTTCCTGAATTAACTGAGTATTTGTGACAGGGCTATTTTCAATTGCATTTTTAATTTTAAAAATTAATCGATCTTTTTCAAAGTTTATTTCATCCTGTTTTACTAAATCTTCGTATCGACTAATCCCAGATTTTATAATTGAAAGAGTTTTTTTTATATCAATCGGTTTAGATAAAAAATGAAATACCCCAGCCTTATTAATGGAATCTTCCATCATTTCGGCACTCTGATAAGCGGTAACAATTATTCTTGGAGTACTGGGAAATTTTTTCTTGGCGGTCTCAAGAAAATCAGTTCCCTTCATAAAAGGCATTTCATAATCGCTAATAATTAACGAAAAGGGGCCATTCTTTTCCAACACTTCCAAAGCATCTTCGCCATTATTTGCCGTTACCGCCTCATAACCTTCAGCCGAAATAATTTCAATTAGCAAATTCAGAAACTCAATTTCATCGTCCACAATCAAAATTTTAGGCGGTTTTTTATTCATAGTGTATAGGATTAAATAGATCCTTTAAAATTCCAATAAAAAGAAAATAAATCGTAAATGTTAATATAATAAACAAAACTATTTTCCAAGAAAGATCTTTTACCGATAAGAAAGCTACATCTAAATCTCGGATGAATATATAAATATAATTAATAGGATAGACGTTTACTTTTGTTTCATTGCCTCCAATAGCTTGATTGATATGCCCTCCTCTCCTGATAATATTTTCGTAACTACTAAAGTGAAAAGAATAGATTCGAAACCATATTCCTCATCAATCATTACCAGAAGATAAATCTAAAAGTTACAACTTGTAAAAAACCACTATTTCTTGTAGCAAAAATGTGGCACAAATTTGATTCAAATTGACAATTAAATGTGTTATTCTTATATTAGATTTACCTTGAATATTAATTTAAGAGTGATAACAATGAAAAAGATACTACTTGTAGAAGAAAATCCCAAATACCAGCAAAGTCAGCTGAATGTTTTACAAAAAATACCGCGCACTAAAGTATTAATGGCTGCTGACGAAAAAGCGGCCTATAGCATCTTAGAAAATGAAAACCCAGAGATATTGATTTTCGATACCCAATTAAAAAACGGATCTGCTAGTAAATTGGTGAAGACGTTTTTAAAACGGCAAGATGAGACTCAGGCAATTCTCGTAAAAGGGAAAAATCAATTCAAGACCTCTCAAATGGGAATGGAGGATAATCTCGATAAATTATTACAAAATCCATATCATCCATCTCCTTTACTTTTTTCCATCAAACAAAGTCTAAATTATTTAAGTCTAGTGGATGTCGCTCTTGATCCAGTCAATTCATGTCCCGACAATTTGAACTAACTATATATATATTTTCCTCGGTTTACTTTTCATTCAACACTAAATTTTTATTCTTCAAATACTCAACGATCATAAGTACGAACTTTTATCACACCCCAGTTTAATTCCGCTCTTTAATACTGACACCGCTGATTGACGGCGGGATAATAACGTGCCAAAATTAAGCCATATCTGATAAGAATAGACGGCGGAACAAATTATGTCCGATGCTCAACGAGAACCCGAAGGGAACCTATTATTGCGAACTCTGGCAATGCCAGCCGATACCAACGCTAATGGCGATATTTTTGGCGGGTGGATTATGTCTCAGATGGATATCGGAGGCGGTATATTAGCGAAAGAGATCGCTTCCGGGCGTGTGGTCACAGTTACGGTAGACGCGATGACCTTCTACAAACCAGTCAAAGTAGGACACGTTGTTTGTTGCTATGGCAAGTGTATTAAGGTAGGGAAATCCTCTATGTCGATTAAACTAGAAGTATGGGTCAGACCCGTATTATCGGAAGTTTCCGCAGAAAGATATTGCGTAACCGAAGCGGTGTTTAAATATGTCGCCATCGACGATAACGGCAAACCAAGAAAGATTGAGCAAAAAAATAATTAATATTTTAACTTTTCCAAAGCCTCGATAGTTTTTCTCGCATTGTATATCTCACACAACTAGATAGAGTTTATCGATCAACTTCTAACACAATCTTAATTTGTTTTATATTAGACTTATATTAGAGTCATATTAGGAATTAAGACTATCGTACTTTTTGTTTGCTCATTTTCGGAGGTGTTCAATGGAAAAAAAAATTCGATTAGGAGTATTTGGGATTATTTTAATTTGCTTTCTTGTTTCTGCTTGTACTGGGCTTACACCTACTAAACCCAATATTGAACCAAAAAATTATTTAGCCCACGACGATCATTTTGACGAAGATAAAACAGACTAAATTTTACTAAGCTACTTAACTAAATTTTAGCGAAGTTTTAGAACCATTCTTACCTTTCCCTTGGGCGCGCAACCTGCGCTCAAGGCTAGTGGAATTTTTTTAAAAACAGCTCCTCCACATCTCTTCCTTAAAAAGAAAATCCTTATTGAATACCTTAAAATTTAGATTTTCCTTAAATCAAATCCCTTTCTCGATCAATCCATGATTGATCACGCCTCGTAACAACCAATTCAATCAAATTCTTAACGTATTCCTAACAATAATCAAATAAATCTAGCGCATTCTAATTTCGAACAAAGTCAAAAGACTCAATCGTAAATTTTTTAACAAGAATGACTTTAATGATATTTAAAAATCGTTTTTTAATAAGCCTAGTTGTAGTCGGTCTTTTTTTAAGCCTAAGCAATCAAGCTAACGCTAAAACTTCAAAAGACTTTTTAGAAATTTCTTATGAACAAAATAATTTAAATATAGTTTCTAATGCTTTTGAAATAAGTTTTTTACCTTCAAATTTTTTAGAAGAATACAAATCGCTAAATTTAGAAATCCAAAAACTAAAAAGAAAACCTTTAAATAAAAAGCTTTATAGAAAAATAAAAAAATTCTTAAATAAAAAGAGAATAAGAAGAAAACGAAGAATCATTGCGGAAGATTCAACCCCAAACCGATTTCTAAACCAAATAGGTTAACTTTTATCTGTTTAATCTCCCATCCTTCCTTCTAATCCATCTCAATACCATTGCCTAGATAGTCGTCGAACTATTGAAATCTAATTTTTAATACTCGTCTTTTCCCCAGAAACGAATATCAGAACTTAAAAATACTATTTAATCAGATAGAATAGAGTTATGTCTTATTTCACAAACAAAGTTCTAACTAAAAATATACTTTCAATTTTTCTTGTCGCTTTAACGTTCATATTTCTGGCAAGCTGTGATGAAAAAAATTCAGCTAACGCGCCGAAGGAAATGAGCTTAAAAGATTTGCCTAAAAACGCTCTGCCAGAAAAACCTCTGGAGTTGTCAACAGGTTCTCTTCCAGAAGCCATTGCCCATAATAAGGAAGGCATCTCTCATTATAAAATGGAACATTATAAAACTGCGTTAAAATACTTTCGCAAAGCTGAGCAGGTTGCTCCACAATCAGGCGAAGTTCATTTCAACGAAGGGTTATCTTTAAAGTTTATGGGCGATGTGGGAACTGCAATGGATCATTTCAAACAAGCTCAACAATACAGCCCAGGAAATCCTAAAATAGTCAAATCTGAAATTTTAAAAATAACTCTGAACACAAAGGCTTTATAAAAGGAAGGAATTAAGCGAGGTTATTTAAGGATTAGAATTTAAATCGTCTAAAATTTTCATCATGCCTTCAGAGTCATAATTATTCTGACAACCTTGAAAGGTCTTTATAAAAGCTTTCTCGTGGTCGTTTTTAGGATCTAAGCTGTTTAATAATCTTTCAATTTCCGTAACAGAACACATTTCAGCCGCTTCTTTTAATTTCCCCATGATATCATGAGGAAAATCTACTTCTGAAAAATTAATTTGAACGGGAACAGAACTAGCTTTATTTTCAGATTCTTTTTCTTCGTATTCAAATTCAACTCCAAGTAACTTCTGAGTCGATATATAAACTTGTTCCATACGAAAAGGCTTTTGTAAAATTTCTGTACATCCTAGTTTCTCGTATTGCTCCCGTTCATGCTTTAAGACAGAGGCCGAAACGACAACAATATTCAATTCATTTACAGGGAATTCTTCCCTTAATTTTTGAATTGCCTCTACACCTCCCATAACAGGCATACGAATATCCATAAAAATAATATCGGGTCTATTTAGTCGAAAGCTTTCCAAAGCTTCTTTACCATTTTCTACCTGCATCACTTCTATTCCAACATCCGTCAGAAACTTTGATAAAAGAGACCTGTTTTCTTCAATATCGTCGGCGACCAGCGCTCTAACTTTTTGTCCTTCTTTTAACCGGAGTACCTCCAAGTTCCTATCCGTTCTAGCTACAATTTCTTCTTTTGCTGGAGGAAGTGGTAATTTCAAAAAAAACGTCGCGCCGTTCCCTACTTCCGATTCAACGCTTAAGTCCCCTTCCATCAATTCTGTTTGCTTTTTACTTATGGCCAAGCCTAAACCAGTCCCTCCCTTTTCATGCCCTTCAGAATCCTGTTGAAAAGCTCGAAAAATTGTATCTTGCGCTTCCAACGGAAGCCCTTTACCTGTATCTTTTACGGAAAAACAATATTGATCATCTCCTGAGTGTTCTAATTTAAAATGAATTCCTCCGGCATCCGTAAACTTAACAGCATTTCCTATTAAGTTCGTGAGGATTTGCCGTATTTTTCCTTCGTCTCCATGAACGGGAATGGCACTTTCTAAGCCTTCAACATTTAGAAAAAGATTTTTCTTTTCACAAGTTACTTGAAACATATCTTTCAAACCATCGACAAGATCGCTTAAATCAAAATCTACGGAGTGCAGCTCCATTCTTCCCGCTTCAATTTTAGAAATATCTAAAACATCGTTGATCAACGCCAAAAGATTATTTCCACTTTTAGAAATTGTATTTATCGCCTGTTTTTGATCTTCTTCAAGCCTTTTATCCCGCATCAAGATTTGGGCGTAGCCTAAAATTGCATTCATAGGCGTGCGAATTTCATGGCTCATATTAGCTAGAAAAGAGCTTTTTGCTTGATTTGCAAAATCAGCCTCCCTTTTGGCTAATTCCAAATCTTTTTCTATGATTTCTCGTTGTAAAATCTCATCTTGCAATTCTAATTTTTGACGATTTAACTCTAGAAAAACACTAACTTTACTCATCAAAATTATAGGATCTACAGGTTTGAATAAATAGTCTACGGCTCCGCTTTGATATCCTTCAAATACGTATTTATCTTCTTTACTGAGAGCGGTGACAAAAATAATTGGGGTGCTTTTGGTATCTTCATTTTCGCGCATGATCGAAGCCACTTCAAAACCATCCATCTCTGGCATTTGAACATCCAACAATACAAGAGCAAAAGAATGTCGAAGCGTGAGCGAAAGAGCTTCGTTGCCCGATTTAGCGGTATAGATTTCAATGGGCAATTTTTTAAGCAGTTTCTGCATCACAAAAATATTTTGAGGTATGTCGTCTACCACTAAAATTTTTGGATTTGAGATGGTTTTTAAAAGACTTTCGTTCATTTTAAAAATTAATATATTTTTATTCGTTATTAAGCTTTATTAGAAGATCAGCAATCCCCTGCAAAGGCAAAATGTGATCTATTGAAACAGTTTGAATCGCAGATGCAGGCATTACCTCTGCGTGTGCCGTAGTTGGATCCTGCGCAATAGTCAAACCACCGTTCTCTTTAATTTTTTTTATACCTAGACTTCCATCTTTATTTGCTCCGGTTAGTAAGACTCCAATCAAATCATCTCCATACACATCAGCCGCGCTTTGAAATAATGCGTCGATTGAAGGCCGTGACCAATTAATTCTTCCCTCCGAAGACAAACTAAGCGTTTTTTCCTCTTCTATAAGTAAATGATAATTAGCCGGAGCAATGTATACACAACCAGCTCTAATACTTTCTTTATCATATGCCTCTTGAACGCATAATTTGCTTTTACTATTTAAAAGTTTTGTAAGAAAGCCATCCTCTTTTTCATGCATGTGTTGAGCTATTATTACCGGTATCAAAAATTCTTTTGGAAATTGAGGAATGATCAGAGTTAGAGCTTCCAATCCTCCCGCCGAGACGCCTATTACAATCGCTTCATACTTCGGCATAAGATAAACCAGACTCTTTTTGATAAATCCTTTCTTTGTTCATAATCAACTTAAATTTGGAATGAATCCCCGAAAACTCCAATGTTTCCTTTGCGCCTAAACAAAGAAATCCATCACGAATCAAACTGTCGTTAAACAGAGAAAAAATACGCTCTTGAAGTTCCTTATTAAAATAAATAATCACGTTTCTGCAAATGATTAAATGCATTTCTCCGAAAACGCCATCGGTAACTAAATTATGATGAGTAAAAGTTATATTCTCTTTTAGGAAATCATAAAACTTTGCCGACTTGTATTTAGCGACATAATAATCAGAAAGTTTTTTCTTACCACCGCTGTCAACATAGTTAGTCTCATAACTCAAAACATCCTCTAAATTAAACAAACCATTTCCAGCTGTTTCAAGAGAATGAAAGTTATAATCCGTTGCATAAATTTGGACCTTTGATAAAAACCCCTCTTCATGTAGCAAAATAGCCATAGAGTAGACCTCTTCTCCAGTAGCGCATCCCGCGTGCCATATTTTTACAAATGGATAAGTCTTTAATATCCCAATAATATTTTTTCGAAGCGCTAAAAAAAACTCAGAGTCGCGAAACATCTCCGTCACAGTGACAGACATTTCAATTAAGAAACGGTCGAAAAACTCAGGATCGTACAAAACTTTTTCAATCAATTCAGAAATATGGTCAACTTCCGCATTTTCGACCATATTGATAATTCGTCTTTTTAAAGAAGCGCGAGCATAGTTTCGGAAATCGTATCCATAACGACTGTTAATTGCCTCCAAGAGGAGATCTATTTCAATTTTTTCAATTTCACTCTTATTCGATTTTGGCATATAACCAGACTTTTAAAAGTGATATAAGTTTTTCTGTATCAATGGGCTTTGGCATATAATCATTCGCGCCTACGCTTAAGCATTTTTCGCGATCATCCTTCATTGCTTTAGCAGTTAAAGCAATCACCGGCAACTCTTTATATTTCTCAATAGTTCTAATTTTTTTAATAGCCTCATAACCATCCATAACAGGCATCATCAGATCCATTAAGACTAGATCTATACTTTTTTCTTTTTCTAATTTTTCTAAAGCCAATTGTCCGTTATCTGCCAAAATCACTTTCAAATCATATTTCTTTAAAACTTTTGAAAGGGCAAACGTATTTCTCATATCATCGTCGACCAATAGGACAGTTTTACCTTCTAAACTCAGATTTTTTTTTGTCGCCACCTGTAATTTCTTTTTCTGCTCCATTGGCAAAGAAGATTCTACGGAATGCAAAAATAAATTGGTTTCAGTAACTAAGCGGTCTGAAGAATGAATTCCTTTAATAACCACGCTACTTGCGTAATTCATCAGTTCTTTATTCTCTTCGGTTGTAAGATCCTTAGCGGTATAAACAATCACAGGCGGTTTAATAATAGATTGATCCGCTTCAATTTTTCTTAATAAATCCAAGCCATTCATATCCGTCAAACCCAAGTCAAGAACCATACAATTGTATTTTTTTTCTTTAAGCAGTTCACAAGCTTTTTCTCCCGAACTCACCGCAATAGTGGCAACACCTTTTTTTTCTAAAAGTTTTTTAATTACCTTTTGACTATTTTGTTCGTCTTCTACAATTAAAATTTCTTTTATTGTATTTTTTACCGATAACTCAATTTGAGCAAAAACCTCTTGCAGTTGATCCAAACCAACAGGTTTAGCAAGAAAATCTAAAGCGCCTTTTTTTATGGAAGCTTCTTTTGCTTCTCTACCAGAAATAACATGTACTGGAATATTTTTAGTTATACGATTTTGCTGTAATCGATCTAGAACCTCTAAACCATCCATGTCTGGCAACCCCAAATCCAAAATTATAGCATTTGGCTTTTTATCAAAGGCGAGTTCCAGTCCACTCTGAGCATCTTTAGCGATTAATTTCTTAAATCCTCGTTTAGTAGAAAGTTTTGATATTATGTCAACGAATTTAGGGTCGTCCTCAATAATCAAAATAGTTTTATCGCCTGGGCAAATTGTAGCCCTGTCGTCCAAACTATTTTCATCTTTAAAAATAATGGCAGGTTTTATTTCAACGCCTCCATTATTGGAAACCCTAGAGTTTTCAGCTATTTTTTTTCCAATCGCTAGAGGCAAATACAAAGTAAAGACACTTCCCTCTCCTTCTTTACTTGTAACTTGGATCTCCCCTCCCATAAGCCGAGCAAGCCTTTGAGATATTGTTAGTCCCAATCCAGTTCCACCATAATTTCTATTCGTAGAACCATCAGCTTGCTGAAAAGCTTCAAAAATAGCTTTTTGCTTTTCTTTAGGAATTCCAATCCCCGAATCTATTACTGAAAATGCGACAACCTCTCCCGTTAAATTCTCATTTAGATAGCCTTGAGCAGGGTCAGCAAGAAAAATCTTCAAACTCACAGAACCATCTCTGGTAAACTTCATCGCGTTGGAAAGGAAATTTTTTAAAACCTGTTGTACTCTTTGTCCATCAGTCAAAATAACCAAAGGTAAACCTGAAGCAACTTCAACAACATATTTCAAACCATTTTTTTCAGCCACATGACTAAATTGAGTTTTCATCGATTGTGCAACGGCTTCCAAACTCACATCTTCCTTTATAACGTCCAATTTACCCGCTTCTACTTTAGAAAGGTCCAAAATATCATTGATGAGCGTGAGCAATTCATTACCGCCGTTATATATGATTTCCGCTTCCTCAATTTGATCCTCTGTTAAATTACCATCGGTATTATCTGCGAAATTTTTTGCAAGAATTAATAAACTATTTAAAGGCGTGCGCAATTCATGCGACATATTGGCCAAAAATTCTGATTTATATTTACTTGCTTGCTCAACATTTTTTGCTTTCTCTTCAACTTCTTTTTTAGATTCTTCAACTAGTTTATTTTTTTCTTCAATTTCATTTTTTTGTAAATTAAGAAATTTAGTTTTTTCTTCCAACTCTTCATTGGTGGCCCTAAGTTCTTCTTGTTCATTTTTAAGCTCTTCTTGCGACTCTCTAAGGATTTTAGCTTGTTCCTCCATTTCTTCGTTTATCGCTTTAAGCTCGTTGGACTGATTTTCCAAAACTTCAGACTTAGTTTTGGCGTCTACCAAAAGTTCTTCAGTTTTAAGGTTGCTTTCAATCGTTTTAATTATGACGCCAACACCTTGCGCAACTTGCTCCATAAGTTCTCTATGAGATAAAGAAAATTCCTCTAGTGACGCTAATTCCAAAACCGCCAATAGCGCTCCATCGAAGGTAATTGGCAAAACGATAATGTTTTTTGGCGGCGCTTCCCCAAGGCCAGAATTGATAGTGATATAACTCTCTGGGACTTTTGTTAGCAAAATTGTCTTGCGTTCAAACGCACATTGCCCAACCAAACCTTCTCGCGCCTTAAAACGATCAGAAAAGTTTTGTCGTTTTGTGTAAGCGTGCGAACCGGTAAGAACCAACTCTGATCCGGCTTCATTAACCTCTTTTAGAAAAAAGGCGCCTACTTGCGCTCCAACCAATGGCGCTAACGTATCTAAAATAACGTTAGCAAATTCTTGCATTTGTTTTATGCCTTGGAGTTTTTTGGTAATAATTCCATAATTTGTTTTGAGCCAATCGTTTCTTGTATTAGTAACAACTTTATCCGTAATATCTGCGGCAAACTTAACAATTTTATAAGGCTTCCCGTTCAAGTCCATAATCGGGTTGTAAGTGGCTTGAATCCAAATCTCTTTCCCTCCATTACCAATTCTCTTGTATTCCCCGGTATCGAATTCGCCACGATTGAGTTTCGCCCAAAAGGAGCGGTATTCATCACTGTTCGCATAAGATTCTTCGCAAAATGTTCTGTGATGCACTCCTTTAACTTCATCCAGAGTGTAACCCAATGAGTCTAAGAAATTTTCATTAGCGGTGATGATAGTCCCGTCCATTTCAAACTCCATCACTCCCTGAGACTTATCAATCGCGTCGATTTTTCCTTGGGATTCCACGTTCTTCAGTTTTTGTTCGGTAACATCAGTTGAGAATTTAACAATTTTAAAAGGCTTCCCATTCAAGTCCATAATTGGGTTGTAGGTTGCTTGAATCCAAACCTCTTTACCATCCTTGCCAATTCTCTTATATTCCCCAGTATCGAATTCGCCTCGATTCAGCTTCGCCCAAAAGGCGAGGTATTCACCGCTGTTGGCATAAGATTCTTCGCAAAAAACTCTGTGATGCACTCCTTTAACTTCATCCAGGGTATAACCTAAGGGATTCAGAAAATTTTCATTTGCGATGATGATAGTCCCGTCCATCGCAAACTCAATCACTCCCTGAGACTTATCAATCGCGTCGATTTTTCCTTGGGATTCTACGTTCTTCAGTTTTTGTTCGGTAACATCAGTTGAGAATTTAACAATTTTGTAGAGCTTCCCGTTTAAATCCATAATCGGGTTATAGGTGGCTTGAATCCAAACCTCTTTTCCGCCCTTGCCAATTCTCTTGTATTCCCCGGTATCAAATTCACCACGGTTGAGTTTCGCCCAAAAGGAGCGGTATTCATCACTGTTCGCATAAGAGTCTTCGCAAAAAGCGCTGTGATGCACTCCCTTCACTTCATCGAGGGTATAACCTAAGGGATTCAGAAAATTTTCATTTGCGGTGATGATAGTCCCGTCCATCGCAAACTCAATCACTCCCTGGGACTTACCGATGGCGTTGATTACGCTTTCCAATTCAGCTTGTTTATTAGTATTATCCCAATCGCTGTTATCTTTATTTCTAAACCACCGAAACAGATTGAAACCAGATTTAATGTTTTCTGCATCCTGTGTCATGTTTTTCCCTTTAAAAAAACAAAGAAATACTAGGCGCTAATATTGAGGTAATGTTCATTTTAATTCTCAACATTAATCTATCCATAAAAATTGGTTACAATCCAAATTTAAAAATAAGACAACCTTATCTAAATCCACAACATCCAATTTGATAAAATAATATTATCTTATCAAATTAAACATTTACAACAAATGAAATTTTAATAAATTCCAAACAAACATGCGCTCAAAGTAACAAACAGGATCATTATATCAAGTTTTTTTTCGGAATACTTGACTTCTCAGGCCATTGAGAAGATGAAAGTTAAAGGAGATTTAGGACTGAAACCCAAAACTCCATTAACAATTAGGAAGGACTTTAAAAATTAGTTTTTTATAACTCGCAAATATCTGATTATGGAGAAAGCTCTTTATATACATTAGGGATGTTTACTCCAGAATGAACCCAACCCCAAAGAGCGTAACCTTGAAACTTTTTCATCGTTATACTTTTCTGGGCTTGCTCAACCGTCATTCCCTCTTTGATTGCGTTTTTTACTCGTTTCTGTAAAACCTCCAGATAATTAATTATGAAATCAATATCCTTTGGCTTAACTGGTACTCCATGACCCGGAACCACGGTAGCGTCATCTGGTAAAAAATTACGGATCTTTTTCATAGTAACTAGAACTTCTTCATGCTTACCATCCAACAACCAGGGCAACGCTGGAGGTTGCGCCACCATAGGATTCCCGGTCCAGAAAACTTTATCCTCCGGACCCCATACAAATAAATCGCCTTCGGTTTGAGCAAAACCCAAATGCATGATTTCAACTTTTTTATTTCCAAGATCGATCGTCTTTTTACTATCAACAACGATGTCGGCCGTTCTTGCAATCACATCCTCAATTCCTCTATTGGAACCAAAGTATTGAGTCATAAACTTTTTATCAGCTTCAAACTTATCTTTATTATCCATAAACGCTTTGGTCTTACTGTGCTGAATGATCTTGGTCGTTTTTGGAAACACATAATTCCCATAAGCATGATCGCCATGGTAACTGGTGTTCACAACATAAAGGATAGGTTTGTCTGTAACCTTCTTCACAAAACCTATAACTTGTTCCGCCAGTCGTTTATTAACCATCGACTCGACTACCAGAACTCCATTGTCCCCTACTATAAATCCTCCCGATGTCGCCACCGGGTACCCCTTAGAATTTTTCTCTTTAGCGTCGGTGGGATATAACGCATAAATGCCGCCGCTTAATTTCTCAAGTTCAAGTTGAACCGAACCAGCGTCCCAAACTAAATTTTCTTTTTTTTCATTGGCGCCTACTAATCCAGCGCAATAAAACAAGACTGTAAAAACTACTACCGAAAAAACCTTTTTCATCTTGAAGTTCCTTTACTCTTTAAGTGTCCAGTTATCTCAATTGACTTTGAGTTTGACGAAGTCTTATAAGAATGTACTTTAATTTAAAATCGTTCAAGTAGTTACCTTTTTGTAACGCATAAGTTTGCGCTCTCACCCCTATTTAGTTTCTTAGAAAAATAGATGTAGTATTAATCAAAAAACAAACCTCACCCCCAATAAAAGGATAAAAAGACCTTGACATCTTTAATTAAAAACACTAAACTCAAACCAATTAAAGATAAGATTATCTTTTTATCATTAATCTGCATTTTAAACGCTGTGGGGGTAGAAAATGAAGGCTCTAGATATCACTTCTGAAACTCAGCTTACTGATATTAAAACTGAAGATAGCATTAAATTAATGGTAAATGCCTTTTATGACAATGTTCGACAAGATGAAATTCTCGAACCTATTTTTTCAAAATTAATTAACGATTGGGAAGCCCACTTACCTATCATGTACCAATTTTGGGAAAAACTTCTATTCGGCAAAGACAGCTATAAAAGGAATCCGTTCCAAAAACATGTAAACTTACCAGTAAGTAAAGAACATTTCACGCGCTGGGTCGAGCTGTTCACGTACACCATTGATAAAAACTTTTCAGGACCAAAAGCTGATGAAGCTAAAAGGCTTGCGACCAATATCGCTAATTCTTTTCAAGAAAGAATGGGATTAACTCCAGAAGGAGTTACATATATCCCTCAACGCTATTCTCGGAATTGATTAAAGTTAAAGGACCTATTACAATACGGCTTTAAAACTTCGACGAAAAGGTAAGACCTACTTCATGAACTCTTCCATTCAAACAGATTATTCTTCTATTAAAGCTCACTACCGCTTTACTAAAGAAGACGAAAATCTCCTAGCCGAGATGAAACAAGAAATGATTCCGTTTACTGAAGAATTCATGGATGGATGGTATGACTTTATTTGGAATTTTGGGAAAACTGCCGATTTTTTGAAAGACGAGACCGTTATAGCTCGGCATCGTGGGAAAGTTCGCCAATGGTATATTGATCTATTTAGCGGAACTTATGATATTTCCTATTTTTTGAAACTTTATAAAATAGGCGAACACCATGTTCGGTTAGGACTCCCCACCCATTATGTCAATGCCGCATTTAACTATGTTCGCGTTTTTACTCTGGGTCGCATTTATAAGCTATATAAAAACGATAGCAATTTAACAGATAGACTTAAAGCTGCCGAGAGAATTTTAGATATTAATCTAGACGTCTTAACAAGCTCTTATCGAGAAGAAGAGATGAGTCGTTTTTTATCTCTTTCTAATATTGAAAAAACGTTATTAGGTTTTCTAAAAAAAGCCAGCGAGTTTTTCAATTATTTACTCGCTGGGGCGTTGGTAATGGTCGCCCTTTTTGCAATTGGACTATTCGTATATGACGTCTACCTACTCTTTGCGGTTCACGAATCCATAGAACAGGGAATTCTAACGACGCTTGGCAGTCTTTTAATTCTATGGGCAGCCATCGAACTGATACATGAAGAAATAAAACACTTACGCGGTGGAGGCTTTGCGCTAGAAGCTTTTTTAACGCTGGCGATAGCGGCGTTGATACGTAAGATCCTTATTTTTTCTCTGTCCCCCGCAAAAACGATGGACGTCTTGATGTATGGAGTCTTAGTACTCTGTTTAGGTATTTCCTATTGGTTAATTGTTCATAAAATAACTCCATCCAAGAAATAGCTTTCAAAAACCAAGTTATCCTTACACCAATAGAAAGCTCTTAAAAATGGAGAATACTATTTTTTCGACAACTGATTAAATATCATTCTCCACCACTACTCCCACTATCTCCATCACCTCCAAACATATTGCCGCCATACATATGACTACTAGAGTTAATATGATTTTCCGTATCGTTTCCTCCACGATTAGTTTTTCCACGGTTTCCTGCATTCTTACTGTTCCGCTTAGCATGAAGAAAAGCATATAAAAATGGCAAACCAAAAATCGTGAAAACAAAAAACATAATTACATTTAATACTTCAAACTCCATCCCTAAAAAGTCAACATACATAATTGCAAACGCCTCCTTCAGAACAATATTTAGTTCCTAATAATTAAACCACTTTTTTTAGCTACAAGCATGCTTTATCAAATAAAGGATCACCTGTTAGCTCAAATAAAAAATGAAATTCAACAGTCTAACGTCAGCCCATATTGGCATTCCAATAACAAAGTTATCATGAACTTTCCGAGGTGTCGCTTAACTCAAATAAATCTTCTAACATTTGGACTAAAAAATTTCCCATACAAAAATTATTTTTGATAAAATACAGCTCTTTAAAAATTGTCTTTTAGTAATTTCTAATTTTAATAGGTCTCTATGAATAAACTTCTTTTTTCAATTCTCATCTTTCCACTAATAATCTGCGTTCCAATTATTTCAACCGCCGACGACTTGCAAGATGGAATAGAAGCTTTAAACAAGGGAGACTACAAAACCGCTTTAGATAAATTGACCCTATTGGCCAAACAGGGTAACCCCAAAGCCCAAGACAATCTTGGGAATATGAATTACGAAGGAAAAGGTGTCGAGCAAAATGATAAAGAAGCGTTGAAGTGGTATTTACTTGCTGCAAAACAAGGGAACATAAACTCACAATATAGCCTTGGTTATATGCATGAATATGGACAAGGAACAGTCGAAGACTATAAAGAGGCGCTCAAATGGTATTCTCTAGCCGCGAAACAAGACCATGCAGATGCCCAATATAATCTTGGAACTATGTATGAAGATGGATCAGGCGTCTCTCAAAATTATAAAGAAGCAAGAAAGTGGTATCTACAATCCGCAAAACAAGGCAATTCAAACGCTCAAAATAAGCTTGGTGAAATATATCTTTACGGATTAGGCGTCAACCAAGATTACAAAGAGGCCATTAAATGGTTTACGTTAGCGGCAAAACAAAGTAATGACTCCGCCCAAAATAACCTTGCGGTTATGTATGATAATGGAGAAGGAGTTAGCCAAAGTTATAAAGAAGCTATCAAATGGTATTTGTTGGCGGCAAATCAGGGCAATTCATCCGCCCAATATAACCTTGGAATTATGTATTCACAAGGAATCGGAGTCTCCCAAAATAATAAAGAAGCGTTGAAGTGGTATTTACTTGCCGCAAAACAAGATAGTTTAAGAGCTCAAAACAAGCTTGGAGTTATGTATCACATAAAAATGAATGACTTGAAAGAAGCGATTAAATGGTATTCCCTAGCCGCAGAACAGGGTTATGCAATATCTCAATATAATCTAGGAGTTATGTATGAAAAGGGCAATGGCGTTTCCTCTGACATTATTGAAGCTTTTAAGTTTTATAGTATCGCTAGCGCTAATGGGTATAAGGACGCTAATACATACAAAAATAAACTAGAAAAAAAGATGACAAATAGCCAGTTAGAAAGAGCCAAAGCGTTGATTAGAAAATGGGTTAACGAACACAAGAAATAAAACAATTACCCATAAAGTCCGTTTTAGAAAGTTAGTATAAAAACAAGAGGCATGCGCTCTTAATCTGTAGAATAGTTTTAAAATTATAGAAAAGATCTACGAAAACCTTCGTAGGTCTTTTTTTATTGGTTATAACAAACTACTCAATACTTGAATTCTTTTACTAAAGTTTGAAGGTCGGCGGCCATTTGCGCTAATTGCCCTGAAGCGTTTTGAGTGTTCTCTGCATCTGTTGTTGCGCTTTGAGCGGCGTTAGCGACGTTGACAATTCTATCCGAAATTTCATTGGTTCCTTGAACGGCTTCCGCAACATTTTGCCCGATCTCACCAGCGGTGATGGATTGCTTCTCAACTGAGCTTGCAATAGAGTTGGAAATTTCATTAACGCTGTTAATGATCTGAGTGATCTCGCTAATCGCTTCCACCGCGTTTTCTGTATCCGATTGAATCGCCTCAATCCGCTGACTAATGTCTTCGGTCGCTTTACTTGTTTCTTTTGCTAATTCTTTAACTTCGTTGGCGACGACAGCAAACCCCTTACCCGCCTCCCCCGCTCTCGCGGCTTCAATGGTAGCGTTTAGCGCCAACAAGTTCGTTTGTTCGGCAATGCCGTTAATTGATTTCACCACCTGACCTATTTCGATACTGCTAGCTCCTAGCTTTGTAACCGTCGCATTCGTGGTTTCAACAACCTTCACAGCATCGCCAGCAATTCTAGCGGCGTCCATCGCATTTTTCTCGATCTCTTTGATATTGGCGCTCATATCCTCAACACCGTTAGCAACCGTTTGAACGTTAGCGGTCACCTGTTGTGACGAGTCGGAAACCAAACTCGCCTGTGAAGAAGTTTCATTAGCATTTTCGTTCATTTGTTCGCTAACTCCCTTTAAGGCTTCGGAAGAACTTCCAAGATCATTGGCGTTTTCCGCAATTTTAGAAACACTATCGCGAAGATCGTTTAAAAATTTCCCCAACCCTTCCCCCATCTGGCCGATAGCGCTTGTTCCATTCACTTCTACTTTCTTGGTCAAGTCCCCTTCAGCTGCCGCATTGACAACGTCCAACATGCTATCGACTTTATTTTTAAGATCGAGAGATTGTTCGTGTTCTCTTTGTCCTAATGCCTTTTTCTCACTAGCTTGAGAAAGCATTATTTCAGAAGTTTGCTTGAAATCCCCTTCAAGTCCCAGTTCTCCAAGTTCGGTATTGCCCTTCAAGATTTCTTTAGCATGATCCATAAATCGCAATAGTTTATCGGCGAATGAATTGATCACGTTTGCCATACGGCCGATCTCATCATTTCGATCCATATAAAGACGCTCTTTTAGATTCCCTTTTTCCATTCCTTCAATCAACTGAACAGCTTGATTCAAAGGCCTGCTAATTCCAGTCGCCATGCGGAAACCGATCACGATTGATAGAATAACGATTCCTAACGCCACATAACCTATTTTCCAAATCAATTCTTCTAACGCAGAAGTCATTCTAATTTTCGACTTGTTGAAATCGTCTTCGTAAAACTCTGCGGTAATAACCCAATCCCAAGGTTTAAAATAGGAGATAGCAACCGTTTTGGCTCTCGCATTATCTTCACCAGAATTTTTCCAAGAATGCCGATCAAAGGCAACAGATATACTATGGTCCGTCGTATCATCGGAAAGTCCCAAAGCTTTAGTTACTATGGATTGATTGAATAATTTGCCGTCAGCGTCTTTAACTTCCCAAACGTTCTCTTTATCTTTCATGCCATTTTTAGACAGGATAAGTTTTCCTTTTTGATTGCCTTTACCGCCCATGATGGAAACGTGTCCGGTTTTTCCAACAACGATATCCATAACCCCTTTTCGCAAGCTCTTAATACTTTCCTGTTTCACACCAAAATAAAGAATGCCTTCGATTCGATTGTGACTAGCATCCCAAATGGGTTCATAAGCAGTGATGTACCAGGCGTTCACCACAAACGCCCGTCCATAATAGGTTTTTCCACTCATAACGGTTTCTATCACTGGATTAGATTTTCCGTCTGGATTTATTTTAGGAATAAACGTTCCAATGGCTCGGTTGCCGTCCAATTTTTTCACATTAGTCGCCACTCTCAACATGTCTCCCGCTTCGTTCATTCGCTGAAAGATCGTGCAAGTGGCTCCTGCCAACCGTTTAACTTCGTCGACAACAGGAGTAGCGTCGGTCCATCCTTTATTCTTGCCCAACCAAATATCGCCAACCTTCATTTTAGGCAGCAACATAGAAGTTGTTTTTTTTGTGTATTGATTAACGGCATCCCATGAAACCATTTCATCGCTAAAAGAAACAGGACCCGTTCTGCGGATTACGTCTTCGGCAATCTTTAAACCGTATTCAACAGATTGAACGACAGACTCTTGAGCCTCGCGGCACATCAAGTAAACGTCTCGAGCGATTTGTTTGGCTTCTCTCAGCGCATTTTTGCTAATTTCTTCCGCAATATTTTTATTTAAAACGCCCTTTTGATAAACGGCGATACCGACAATGGAAATCGCCGTAATAATCACCAGCGAAAAACATAAAAGACTGATTTTGTTTTTGATATCCATTCGATTCACCGCTTAATTGAGATTAAAGGAAAGACGTACTTAAATAGTGAGTCGCCCTAAAAACTAGTACCTTACACACAATTTTTATCGTCAATAAAGTAGGGGTAGAATGGGAGGTTTCGCTTTAGGAAGATAGAAAAAATTAGAAGGGAAAGAGCAGAAGGTATCGCCTGAATTCAATAAAGATTAATCGATAATTCAATATAGAATAATCAAAAAAACGAACGTCATCCTTTGTCGTTCCAAAGGAACGACAAAGGATCAAGGATATAGGTATAACTATTTATTAACATTTACTAATCATCTTCCTACTAATTTTGACAAATAAGGCAAATTGAAATAATATTTGGTTATTAAAAATTTCTCGAAGATAGAAGAAAAGACAGAGTGTTTATAAGAAGAGATCTCGTTTGAAAAATTGACCTGCACTGCATTCCAATACTACGTTAAAGGAATAATGAAAATCTTATAGCCATCAACCTTATATTCAGAATATCACTCACGAAAACATGTGAAAAAAGTTTTACGATAACTTTAAAGATTAGCAGGGTATAGAAATACGTATTTTACAGACGGACTAATAAACCTAGAACTCGTCGAATAAATCATCACCTATAAGCACCATATCATTACCAAATTTTTCCCTAAATTTTCTAATTAATGCAGCTAATTCTCTTTCAATAAATACAGATGAGAACTCACAATATTTTAAAATAAGGAAAACTTCGATATGCTTGGTCCATATGATGTAGAACCTGAAAGGTACTCAAAACTTAAAACGCCAGAAAAAACCTTACTCAGTAATTTGCTAGTAATTAAAGGTGAGACGTTAATAAAATGGGGACGATTTAGGATCTTTGAAGAAATTAAGGATCAACTAGTTAAATTACCAATTGAAAAAGGCGTATTTCCCTTTTTTATCTCCCATCGCTGGGAAACAAATGAATTACCAGATCCAAATAATTACCAATACGAAATAATACAACAAGCTATTGAAATGTCGCCACAAGGCAAGGATTCGTTTTATTGGTATGATTATTCATGCATGCCTCAGAAACAAAATAGTCATAAAAATGATCAAAATATCAAATATATTCTTCAAAATTTAAACAAAATTGTAAAAAATTCTAAGCTAATCGCAATTCGCAGATCATTTGATGATTATTTTAGTAGAGGTTGGTGCTTCCATGAATGGTTTACTGCACAATTTACGGGAAAATTTGATAGACTTTTTATAGGAATTAAGCAGGATGCTTCCTATAAAAGTGAGATTAATCTTGCCAAAAGATTAAGTGACAGAATTATATGCGGAGAATTTTTTCTTTTAGATGATTTACTATTTAGTAAAAATGAGGATAGAGAAATAGTCAAAAATTTAACTAAAAAAGCAGCAATAAATTGCCAAAATAAAATTTCTGAATCTTGCTTAGAAGTTATTAAGCACACAATAATGCATGACACTTATTCATTTCCTAACGGTTTACGATTAACTTCTAACGATATCTATCAAAGATTTTCTAGGTTAAAAAATTTTATAAAAGTTTGCTCTCTTGTATTGCAACCTATTGAACCGGTGACAGACCGAGTTGCCATGTTTTTTCAAAAAAAACATTGGGATGCTTTGATTAAAACCAGCCAACCCATTGCCACTCACTTGACAAGACTGGAGTATAAGATCGAACTTCGAGACGAAGAAGTTTCACCTGAGGAAAAAGAGTTAAGAAATATTTACGATTATTGTCAAAGAAAACTGCCAGAAGCTCAATATTCTGTTACCGCTTTTCTTTGCTTTTATTTAATGGGTTATAAAGTTTAAAAAGTATTAAATTTATTTTAAAAGCTTATTATTTGCGACATTATTTGAACTCTTAGACAATTCATAAAACCAAATAAGGCCTAAGAAATGATCCTTAGGCCTTTTGCTATCTCAAAATTTTTCCCTAAATTAATAAATCGATAATTAAATACCTTAACCAAGGGTTGGAGATAAACTGTGATTTGAGCTAATTGACCAAAATTGTTTTGTATCACAGCCTTGTTGAAGCTTTTGAAACTAGAAACATAAGATAAAGAATTTCGTATTCGGAGATAAATCTATCAACAGACCAAAAATGTTTAATTTTCATGAACTGGAAGTACGATTTAATCAAACAGAGACGGGTTTACCAGTTAGCTGAAATAGAGAACATCAGGATCTAGATCTGCGTCGTTTGAACAAAAAATAGTTCCGAGATCTGAATGGAATTTTATTTTTTTAAATTCACTTATCTCTTTTAAAAGCTCAAAAATCCCATCAAAAACAACAAATGATTGAATGTCTAATTCTCCTTCAACTCCGTCTTCAAAACGTAAATGGATTTTATAATCTGAAAGGTGGTCACCCTTCGAGAACCTCAAGGTGACAATATTAGGGGTCGGGATGACGTGCAAAAAAAACCAATTACTTCCTCAACTCAATTACGTTACTTTCGAGTTCGAAGTCTTTTTTAGTGTAGTAGATCATCTTTTTAGGATCTTCGTCTTCGGAGATGAAACTTTCTATCGGTCCAAAGATCGTGTCCAATTCTTCAGGGTTGCAGGTGGGTAGGTAAGTTCTAAATACGCGAGGATCATAATACCGAAAGTACATTTGTTTATTATTGGGACCTTCTACCATCAAAAATCTTCGCAAATGTCTACGCACGTCTCTGATTGATGAACTGCTTATTAAAAAGATTCCCCAACTATCTCCCCATCCTTCTTCTAAAAGCCATTCTGTAAAATGATCTTTGTCCAGTTCAACTAGATAGGGAGCCGCGTAACGCAACACTTCCGGTAATCGTCCTTCGTACAAACAAGTATAAACATCGCGAGAATGTTGTTTAAGGCGCGAATAGATTTTTTTGTTTCGCGCCCCGTCCAAAACCGCAAAAACATTTTTCTCAAATAAGGAAGGACTGCCTTCGTGCGGTTGGTTCAACGTCCAAAAGTTATGTATGATTTGTTTCATTGGGGTTTCCATAGTTTATCCCTGTTGAGAATTCTTTCTGGCTTGTTCTTGTCGAGCTTTTTCGCACTTCTCGCAAAATGGAGCTCCGTTTTCTGACGCTTTCTCTAAGGTCGTTGCCTGATTTGCGGCAACATCCGGTTGCACGGCGTAACCTTTTGCCGGCGACGGATGAAGTTCTTCTTTTGATTCCTCTTTTGCTGGTTGCTCTTTCGCTTTTTGAGCCGCTAGTTTCTTCTGTTGCTCTTTCTTTGCCTTTTCACATTTCTCGCAGACAGGCGAACCTTTTTCCGCCGCTTTTTCTAAGGTTGCCGCTTGGTCCGCCGCCACCACTGGATCTACGTCATACTTGGCCTCTTCTTTTTTGGCTTCTTCTTTAGGAGGCGGTTTAACTTGTTCCGCCTCGGCTTGCGCAGGAGTGACGGTAAATGGCTTAATCGGAGCTCCCACTATTTTATCCGGCATGGGAGGAACAACGATTTTAACGCTTCCATTCACTATTAAAGCGGCCAATTGAGAAAAAACATCGTGTTCACTTAAGCTATCAACATTTTCATGTGGAGATCCTTCCGCTAGAGTCGATCGCATTGCCGCTATGTTTGACGGGGTGGTCCCTAACCTTTGAAGAAAATCAGCTGCTCGATCTGGTCGCCCAAATTCGATGTGCGGCATGTTACGGTCCATGGCTTGAGGCCCGCTAACCAGTAGAAACTCTTGTGATAGGGATAGTATGTTTGTTTTCAATGGGTCCTTTTCCTTCTAAAGGATAAGGTTGTCATGCTTCAACAAACACAGCATGACATTTTATTAAATCGAGGCGAGATCCTTCACCGAACCTAAAGGTTCGCTTCAGGATGACACGCAACGAAAACTGTATATCCAACACTTATTCTGCAATCAACATAAAATACAAATCAAAAACTCACCGAACTATTTTCCATTTGCCATCCAGTTTACTTATCGTCATGGAGTATGTCCCTACCCCGCCTTCTGGATCAGGGTGTTCCTGCAAAATCGGTTTCCATTTTTTAGTGATGATTTCCACCATCTGATCTTGAGCGCATAATCTGAGATCGTAATCGTCTGGATTTAAATCTTCTATTCCCCACCAGTCTTGTTCGGCGTCGTCTAACGTGACGGTCCTAATTAAATCTGCTTTTTCACCAGGAATTAAATCAAACGCTTTTTCTATATCTTTTAATCTCGGTTCACCAAACTCCAAAAACAAATCAGGATCTCCCGCAGCTAAAGACATATGTAGATCTTTTATAAATTTTTGTATCTCTTTTAGAGTGTCTGGATTTAACTCTATCCTCGGCGCCTTTTGCCATTCCCATTCGCCAAACAATTTTCCTAAATCAGTCCGCGCGCCAATCACTTGTTGAAATACTATCCATTGATCAGGCTCTAACTGGCAATCGACACTCATCAAAACTTTCTTTGCCGGACCGCCCATTACCGCGCCGAAAGGATAAACAGATAACTCCGCTTTAACGGAAGCTTTTTCTTTTAGCTTGATCCGCTTTCTACCTGTTTTAGAATGCAAAGACTCGCTTGGTATTTCTCCAGGAACTAATATGGCTGATAATTCGTTAACGCCGTCTATCAAATATTGATTACACGGGCCGCCATACCTCTTTCCAAACTCTTCCCCTCTTCGAATTATCGGAATATCATTTATATAAAATTCCGCGTTAACTCCATCTGCCAAACATTCAAAGACGTAAAACTGTTTTTTAGTTTTTTTTACCATTCCGTCCTTTTCAAAGCGTAATAACGTAAATCATTTGTTTCCGCGTCTAATTTTGCCAACGGACGTTTGCCCAGTCGCTCACGTATATTAATTTCTTCTTTACGAGAAAGCTCTTTCGCTTGTTTTCGTAAATCGTCTTCGGCTCCATCGCCATCGTCTGATTCTTCTTCTTTACGAGCGACCTCTTCATTTAAGGCAATGATGTCGTCTTTTATGTAGTCGATAGCCCAAAGTCTTTGTCTGATGTAATAAAGCCGATCTTCAATATTGCTCACAAAATAATTAAGTCGGGTATCTAATCTGTAAGAGCGATGCAATATGGAACTGTGTACAGTTTTCCGTTCCCAGTTAAAAGCTTCGACACAGTCTTCCCACTGTTTATTGAACTTCGCTTCAACATCGTTCCAATGGCGTTTGCCTTCGTAATCGGTATCTTCCCCTTCAAATCGATACAATGGAACTTCATCGGTCTTAGCTTTTCTTCCATGTCTTGAAGCTTTCACCATATCCAATTGCAATTCTTGATAATTACGCAAACGCTCTAAAGCGCGGCTGTGTTGGTAAACGGCTCTACTCCATGCGAGGTTAACGATTTTCTTAATATTCCACCAGGCGTTGGCGGCTTTTCTTGGCATTGCTCCGCGTCGCCAGGGAAGCTCTTTTGGGTTGCCCTCGATGATTTTGACTTCTTTGGTTTTCTCTTTGAAACCGACCACTTTGAAGGTTCCGCTCGCGGAAACGCCCAACCAGTAGATCATATACTCGACGCCAAACCGATCGATCAAACCTGGAGAAATTCGAAACTTTAATTCAAAGCCTGTTTTAATGGCTGCATTGCAGTGAAAAACATTCTCGTGGACAAGAACTATATTTACGCCTAGTTCGGCCTTACCCAAAGCCCCTATCCAGGTATCCAACCATTCGGGAGTGACAGTATCTGGCGTTTGCCGCTCAAAACCGGCGGCCAAGGTAGCGCCAATCGTTATCTTGCCGTAAATAACCGCTTGAAACTTGACCATCAACGCGGCGGCGGAAAACCCCACGTTAACTTGTGCGCTCACGCTAATAAGAGTGAGATCGAGTTTTAGGGAATACCATTTAAAAACTCGGTGATCATCGTATTCCTTCCATCCCCAATAGAGACTGAGATCGCCTTCTAAAAAGGATATATTGAACTCAACTCCCCAACCGAAGGTAACGTTACAACCAGAAGAAAAACCGTTGAAGACAGCAACAATAGCGCGGACCGCTTGAATTGACGCGCCAATGCTTTTAGTGATTTGAAAGTAAAACGGTCCGGTTTGACCATTACGCGTAAAATCTAAATCAAAATCCGCAAACCCGAATAAGTTGTCGTCCAAAAAAGCTTGAGTCTCAGAAAGCTTTCCGCCACTGGCGACATCAAAATCCACTTCGCAGGAAGAAACAGTGCTCGATTTAATTTCCGCTTCGTAAACTTCTTCATCTTGGCAATAAGAAATGAACTGAGCGATTAAGCCATCATCTTCGTCATCTTCATCGTCTTCATCAGCTCCAAATTCGTGAAACACTCGACTGGGCTTGTGCGGCTCTCCCGCTTGTTTTTTAGTTTTTGGTTTTGCTTTAATATCCCGATAGGACGCTTGATATAAAACTTTGGCTCCACTTAATTGGGATTGCTCGCATTCATCGTCTTCTCCTAAATCGCCAATCTCTAACCAACCTTTGCCGTCGGCTTCGTCGATTTCGATTTCAATATCTTCGTCTTCTTCCTCTTCCTCCTCTTCTTCCTCTTCTTCGTCTTCTTCCCAACCCAAGCTAAAAGAAAATGCATTAGAATCTTCTTCCTCATCCTCCTCAACCGCTTCGGAATCGTCTTCCTCTTCTTCCTCTTTTAACCCTTCACCTTCGTCAGAACCTTTTTCCGGATCGTAGAATTTTCCTTCTGCTCCTACAGTGACTTCTGGGACTCCAAAATCAAGTTTGTAATGCACGCAAAACTCATCGGATGGATAAACTTCCACAATGGCTTTTAAAGAATCCGCTTTTTGAGCAGGTTCATCAGCTTCCACATCTGGGATTCCGCAACTTTCTAGTTCAATCATGTATTGTCGCGGCTTCATATGAGCAAAACTAACAGCCGACATAATATCGCGTAAAAATCCGATGCCTTGCTCTTTATCATCGTCACCGGTTTTAGTGGTTTCTGTTTCAAAAGAAACTAAAGAAAAACCATCTTCTTCGTCTTCATCGTCTCCCCCGTCGCCATCGGTTTCCGCATCTTCATGCCAAATCTGATGCGCCTGGTAAACTGGAAATTCAAAGACAGGCACAACCTCTACTTTTTGGTCTTCTTCTTTATCTGGATCTGGAAATTTAGAACGGATATTACCTGGAGCCGGTTCAATGGGCCACCATTCGTATCGTTCCAACCAAGGGCGTTTGGTTCTTTCTTCCCCCGTTTCTTCATTTTCCTCCTCTTCTTCCTCTTCATCATCCTCTCTTTCCAGTCCTAAAGTATCGCCAACTTTATTCAACACGGTGTCAGTGACTTTTCTCTTAACGGTCATCACTGGCTCAAATAAATCGGCTGCGCGATCCAACATTTTTTGAGCTTTGTCTTCCGCAACTCCGCGAACCGCTTCAATTTTTGCCCCTGCCTTCTTGGGTTTTTCCATCACCTTTTCTTTTATCGCGTCTATTTTTGCTTCGGCATTTTCTTTCGCTCCAGCAACTCGGGCGGCTGCCCGTGCAGCAACGGCTTCGGCCTTCCCCAACTCTCCTTTGATTCGGTCATGAACCTTTATCATTGGATGTTGCATGACGTTATCGCCGCTAAATACAAATTGCTGATTGCAATATTTTTTTGGAGGACGCACTTCTACTTCAATAGTGGTGTAATGGTAAGTTTCCTCTGGATCGTCTACATGTGGATCGTAAAATTCTCTGCCTCCAATCACTTGGAGAATAGGAATTTTAGATGGCGTCGATAACAAAGCCTTTTCAGGAACCTTCGCCAAGCTTTTATCGCGAACCACTTCAAAGGTCCCATTGCTTGCAGGCCCGCGCTTCACTTCGCCATCGTCCAATGTATCTCCATGTTTGACAGTGAGGTACATAATCTCCAAGTTACACGGTCTGCTGAAGTCCGGTTCAGGTTCCTCTTCCATCTGTTTTTCCGCTTCTGCAATCAATTTTTTAATCTTTTCTTGTTCTTCCGCTTCCTTGAGTGGGCATTTTTCCGTTGTGTCGTCGCTAGCTGGCGTTTTTACTTTTATATAAATGACGTGAGCGTTGGGTTCCGTTTCGCCATCAGTATCAGGAGTCGGATCGGCCTGCCATCCCTTTGGCGTTATTAATATAATTTTCTGTTGTTGAAGGTCTCCTGCCGTCGACTTTGGGTATCCCTTGGCAAGAACAACCTTTTGCTTAACCGCCGCTGTTTTTCCCTTAGGGAGCTTTACCATATAGACTTTACCGCTGAAGGCAGTACTTTTAACTCTTACAATCGTGTCTTCATCCGGCGCTTGGTTCGGCTCAATACTTAAAGTCGCTTCAGAGTCTTGCTCTAATTCTCCACTCGGAGATGGAGTCATTTTAGCTTTTGAAAAACCAATTCGTGGCCCTACGTTTATCTCTAAAGTTATTTCTTTGGTCGATCCTAACTTACATCTCTTAGGCCCTTTAATAGTTACCTTCTCCGAACCACCTTCATCGTATTCGTCTTTGATAGAGACTTCCAGACCCGCTTCTTTTTCGCCGCAAGGGATTTTGAGTACATAACCGTTTGTCGGTTTAAAGGCGGGGCTTGTTACTAAGACCGAACAACCTTTAATCGGAGCGGGTGTGGTTAATTTCACATCTATCCAAGCTGTGCCTCCCGTAATGACTTGGTCCGGATCTTTTACTGGCGGGCTCGCAAAACTAACTTCTGGAGTGTTGACCAAAACCTTCTGTGCGACTTTTGTACCCAAGACGGTATTTTCGCCCTTTTGCAACTTGATATCCTGAGAGCTTGCGCCTTCTTTACTAAAAGTAACTCGTACTCCTTTAAACTGATCGCCAGTTTTAAAGCTCACCGTTTGAGTTGCAAACGGCCCCGTTACTTTTGCCGTCGCTCCCGCTACAGGAGCTGGGTGTTTCAAACGCACAAAAATAACGCCTCTATCACCTTTGATAAAAGGTCCGCCATATGCCCCGTCGCCACTATTAAAAGGACCATCGGGTTTCATCAATTGACGTGGAGGAAAATAAACTGGTCGATCTTTATAAACTTTTACCATCCGAGTGAATTCTGAACCGGTAACGCAACGGTCCAGCCCTTCCAGGGACACTTCTAAGTTAGGCGACTTAAAGGATTTTACAAATTCGACATCAATAGTTTTCTTTAATTCCCCTTTTGGAAGCGAAATAGAGTAATTGCTGGAAAAAGCTTTACATTTTAACGCGGCGGTAATCCCTTCGTCTGGAGCGGGTTGACTCAGATGAATCGTGATTTTGGCTTTATCTCCTACTACAAAATCTTGGTCGTAAGGATCAATCCATTCGCCTCGCTCGGAATCGTCTATAGCTTCTTGGATATCATCCAAAGGTTCTTCGGCGAACAAATTAGCCACGGCGGTCATAGTACTTTCTTCAAGACGATCACCGAGCAATGGCGGAAACGGAAAACGGATAGCCGGCATCGGTTTCACACGCACTTTAATTTGATTAGGATGTTTATCCCCTGATTTCGCCTCTTTACCAATGCAGAACTTTTTACCTAGTACGGTAAATGTCATTGGATTAAGCGCGTCGGCCTTCTTGATATGCACTTCAATTTCTTTGGACAATTCTCCCTCTTCAAACTCCACATCGTAAGCCTTACCGCCAAAAGCATAGGAAGTGATTTGGGCTTTGGTATCTTTCGGGGCTTTATGACTGAGCGTTACCTTTAAAGTCATTTTGGAGTCCAACCCTAATATCGGCAATCCATCGCTACCATTGGAAGGCGCCGGTTTGATTGGGGCTTGATCGTCAAAAAAGATGTAGGGAGTTATAACCTTAACTTTTAAAACGCCGCGAAGGTCTTGAGCTGTTTTTATATGAATAGGATCGCGACCGCCTGTAGCGCGAATTACGTCTTCTCCAAAAACGGATATGTTCCCGCTAACGCGTTCTATATTGATTTCGTATTCGGTATCTTCTGGATCATCCAACGCTTTAGGGTTTCGAGCAAACTCCACCTCGACGGAACGTGTCACCTTACCGGCTGGAATAACAATGCCAGGTTGATACGTACCATCATCTTTTTTGTCTTTATAGACCCCTGAAAAAGCCGGACAAGAGATCAAAAAGATGGTATTTCTCCGCGAAGGAGCGCTTAAGGTAATGATGAATTTCTTTTTGCTTTTAATGACATATTCGTTTTTGGAATTGAAATGACTCGTCGCAAAATGCACAACACGGTAAGGTTGCACTTCAATTTCTTTTTTAACGCATTCTCCTTCACCATAAATATCCAAAGGTTTCAGCGTCACTTCTAAAAGCTTAGACGAACCTCCTAAAACAGGAAAACGAAACCCCGTTCCTTTAGACGGCCGAGAGCCATCTCCGCCCTTTTTCACCGATTTATAGATATCCAAGTCGGGGCATTCGACAGGCTCAGAAATCGTCTCGTTTGCCTTAAATTTGACATCATAAGTGCGAGGTTTATAGTAGTCATCCTTATCTTTACCAAACCCCATACTAGTGATTTTTGCGAAGACGCCTTCTTTTAAATTTTTTGTATCTTTCGCTTTTCGCTCACACCGTACCCATACCCGATCACCCACAGCGTGTTTGTCTTTTGCCGGGTTGATCCACTTCTCGTGAAAAAATACGGCGCAATCTGCAACCTTAACTTTTAGTTTATTATGGTTCTCTCGTAGACGCGCGCTGTCTACAACTTCAATCGAAATCTCTTCCGAATCATCCTCAGTAACATCGACCATTTCCACTGGAATTTCTTGGAGTTCCTCTTCGTCAGAAAAAGCAACGTCGTATTTTTTGTCCGTTCCAAATGCTTTACCGGATAGTTTCACTTTGACCCCGCCTTGTGGAGGCTTATCCGTTAACTTAACTCTAAGAACAGGTTTTTGCGTAATACGAAAGGGGTATATATCCGAATCGGCAGGTTTCTTAACATCTTTAATAGGGGTCTTAGTGCCAAAATAAACTTCGGGGAATGGCTTGATCTTCACGCTAATTTCTTTATTACTCCCCAACTTTACGTTGGTATCTTCAACTACTTCTAAAGAGATCTTAACTGTTTTCTCTTTAGCGACGTACTTGGTCGTATCTTCAGGCTTTATGAGCTCTATCTCAATTTCTGTTTCTTTAGCGTCTTTAGCGAACTTTGCTTGATAAACTTCTTTATCATCCGCATCAGCATTCTTCGGGAATATTCCTTCCTCTGAAGCTTTGATCGTCGCCAACACTTGGTTGTCCTCGCGGGCCGGATTTTTCAATTCAACCGTTACTTTAAACTTATCGCCTTGAAAAAAGTCTCCGCTAGGTTCTGTAAATGCAATGGTTCCTATCCGCTTGAAGAAAATAGTGGTTTGGTCGCCAATAGGAAACTCTTTATCAATATTGGAACCCAATTCACAGTTTTCCCCGTCTATCAGTTTGATATGAGATGTACTGATCGTTGCGTGCTTAGTTAAAGTCGCTTCTATTTCATGAGTTTGACTTTCTTCTGTCCATGCAGTTTTAGCAATGACAATAGGCTTAGTATCAAAGCCGTCGCTTTTAATTTTAAATTTAACGTCAGCATCAGGGGGCGGCCCTTCCAGGGCAAGCTTCATTTTTATCTTATCTTTAATAAAGTGAGGAGCTTTTGGAGTCACCCAATCTTCGCCAGAAGCGAAATTAACAGTACGCTTATTCGCGACTTTGGCTTTGAATTTAATGTTCTCGTCGTTTAATTCGCAACCAGAGACTTTGCTTAACGTTACTTCGCTATCGTCGGTAGGATTCTTGAAGCTGACGGTAATATCTTTATTACCCTTTTCCGTAAACTCAACTTCATAATCCGACTCGAAACTAGGACATGAAATCTTAGCTTTAGCTCCAGCCTGTGGCGGAGCTTCTAATGTATGAACTCTCACCTGAGCTTCATCGCGAGCCTTAAAATTCCAAACATCGCTTACCTTTTTGCCGCCAGAAGTAATTGGTTTGGAAGTGTCGAATCTTATTTTTGGAAAGGGGTTTAACTTAAATTTACTCTCAATATTTTTTTCGGCTTCCTGGTATGGGGCTTGGTGAATTTCAAAAGTTGCGGTTAAATCTTTTTTCTCGGTAACACCCTTAAAAGTCACTTCGATTTCTTTTTCTTCTTCTCCTTTTCCAAACTTTATATCCACATCATCAAAAGCGTCAGCGCAAGTTAAAGTTCCCACTTTTCCCGCTTCGCGCGCGGCGCTAGAAAGCTTGACCGTGAACTTCGCTTTATCCCCTTCGTAAAATGGTCCTTCTGGAGTTGGTTTGGAGTTGGCAAAAGAAACTTCAAAAACAGACTCTGTTTTCAACTCAATACTTTTAGCGTCATCGTCAACACGAAAATTTTCTTCAACGTCAAAAGTAACCGTTCCCTTTTTTTCTTGGGGAGTTTTAGCGATTTCTACTTCGACTTCCGCTTCTTGAGAGCCTTCTTGAAAATTAACGTCATAAGTTTCATCAAATAGAGCGTCACATTTGAGTTTTGCAGCTAAAGCGCTTTGATTGGCATTATATTTTAACGCTACAGGAATTTTTACTTTATCCCCTTTATAAAACGGACCTTCTTCCGCAGGGCTCTTGATTGAAACCTTATTTTTTTGATGAACGGCGATGGTCTTTTCGGTAACGGCGCCTTTTTTCGTCTCTCCTTCCGGAGTGATTTTGACTTTAGTTTTTTTATTATTTTCCGTTAACTCTACGTTAGAAACTTCCGCCGTTTGATCGCCTTCGTTAAACGTTATATCGATAGCGCTTCCAGAACCTACTTGTAACTTTCCATAAACTTTAGTGGCGGTTGCCTCGTCGTTGAGTTTAACTTTAAAAGTGACTTTGTCTCCGACACAATAATCCGCGTTAGGAACTATCCAGTTATCGCCATCTTCAAAAGTAATAGACGCTGGAGGAATTACAGAAATATCGGCAAGCTTTGGTTCGTCAAGACCGCATCCGCTTTCGTTGATCAAACGGATCTTATGATCGCCTTTGGATTGATCTTCCGGTCCAATCTCTGCAGAAAAAGAGGTCGTCTTATTTCCTTTACTGACGCTAAAATCTTTATCTTTTTTTAAGGCAACGCTCGTCAGCTTGCCTTTAGCCGTGGCAGGAGTTTTATAATCAAACTCGAGATTGAATGAAATCGTATCTCCCGGCTTACATACATTTTTGCCATTCTCTTCTGTCACTCCAGACTTATAAGGAGAATCGGAGAATTTCATTTTAGGAGCACGAACGTTAATTGGCACGTCCTTACAAGTTGAAGCTTTAATGCAATATTCCTTTTGCGCCAATGTTAAGCTGCGTTCACCAGTGGTTTCCTGTAAAGAAACTTTAACGCTAGCGGTAGTTGCGCCCTTTGCAAATTTAACTTCTTTTTCTCCGCTGAAAGCATCGCTTGAAACAGTGGCTTTAGCCCCCTTTCCAGGAGCCGGGGCATCTAGTATCAAATTAATGTTGGCGTTGCCAATAGGATATTCGTTATTGCCAAGATCGACGGAATCGTCTAAAGGGCTTATTGCAGGATCGTCAAAGCTAACTTTTGGTAATCCGTTAACAGTGATTTCCAACCCGGTCGTTATATCGTAATCGCAATCGTTTTGAATTACATTAAGATCAAAATCAATAGGACCGTCGTCGACACCTTTGATTTTAACTTTTGAATTCAAATAACTTCGAATGGTCGCTTTAACATTGGAAGGCTGGAATTGCGAACATGACATTTCAAAGGTAGACTTTTTTCCAGAAAAAGTACCGTGCGAAGGATTCAGCGTAATTTTGACTGTAACCTCATCGTCCTTAGAATAAGGCCCAGGAGGGTCTAATGTAATTTGAAATTCCTGATCCGCCAAGATTAAAACTCCGAATTAAACTCTTAAAAGTGGAGTAAATTTATTTGATCGAAGCGAGATCCTTCGCCTAACCTAAAGGTTCGCCTCAGGATGACACGCAATGTGATCTGAATAAAATTATCGTTCTTGATAACTCAAACTCCCAACTTCTTTTCATATTCCTTTGCAGCTCTATATTCCAGAGCCGCTAATCGAAATTTTTCGCTGTCATCCCAATTCAAAATTGCCTTTGCCCAGCCAGTATCGGGCGAGATATCTAAATCGTCGTTGTCTAAAAGAAACGTCAAGTGAACCATTCGGGTGGCGTTACTAGGAAGTATGATTTTATATTTGTGAGCCAATAAAAGAGCTTTTTTAACTCTCTTGAGTACGCCCTCTTCTCCCAGTCTTTCACATATTTCCGGCCAAGATAGATTGACCGCTTTAATCAACCGCTTTAGTCCTCGTTCCTCAAATGGTTCTAGTTGTTCGTTACGAATTTTTAGCTGTTTCATCTTCTTTTTTCTTAGGTTTTGTAGCCCAAATTGATTTGAAACAAATTTCAGCAAAGTCGTGAACCCAAGGCCATTTCTTATCGCCCGCAATATTTTTACTCAATTCAAAAAGTCGCTGAATACCCATGAATGCCGAATAAGGTTTAGGTTTCAACGTTTGGGAGGTAATTTCTATAAAACTTCCAATCAACGGAATAAATTCTTTAATCAAAGTATTTAGGAGCGCTTCAGCCTTAGGCGTAACTTTCACGGGTTCATTAATGTTTATTTTTAAATCTTGAGCTTCACCGTCTTCTGGTAAATTTTCGAACCCTTCCACTACTTTTTCTAGATAAGCTTTAACTTTAGGCGCATTCATTTGAAATTTTTGAGAATCAATTCTTGGGGAATTCGCCATCAAAGAATCCAACATAAGATCTAAAAGACTAAAAATTCCTTTTATGGAGCCCGTTTTCTTTTCCATTTTAATTTTTTGGAACCAGGGTTCCCACTTATCTCGAAATTCTTCGTCTATCTTCCGATCTAAAACAGGAACTAAAACCGTTACTCCATCGCGTATCGAACAATCCGAAAAAACCAGAAGAGACGATAAAATAGAATCAAACTCTAATTTCTCTCCCCAATGTTCTAATATTTCAACTAACAGTCGATCATTATTTTTAATAGCGGAACTAGTATTTGCGGAAAGTGAGACTAAACAATCAATCAAGAATCCATCACCAGGAGTGTCTAATAAAGCTTCTTGGATAAGGTTTTGGGGATAGATTTGTGTTTTTTCATTTCCAGCCAAAGCCCATAACTCTGCCCAATGCTTTTCTGGTGAATCAAGATAAGGGATATCTTTAGGATCTCCATCCGCCCATATCCAAAGACCTCTTGTCTGAACGCTTTCTGAATAACGTTCGGCAAGAAAAGAAATCATTTTTTGTTTCGTAACGCTCATAATTGAACCGGCAAGAATGAATCAAGTTCCGAGTGGAAGATATTAATATGTTTTTTTTCGCACACCCTAATATAAGAACATTTTTTGGAGCATAGGTAAAGCATTCAAAATAATGTAAACCCATATAAATAAAGGATTATTTTTGCGAGCAAAAACCTAAACCCGATATAAAGGCCTTTCGGATCTAATATTCGGCAAAACTAATAACTTAAACCAAATAAAACGTTTTAATGATAAAAAATCTATTTTAGTGGAGAGGAATAATTAAAAATCAATTACACAATTAATCAGAAATTGTTTTCCAAAGTTTATATTGAAACTCTATTTAAAATATTCATGAAGCATATTTCCCCTATTTAAAAACCTAAAAAGCTAACGCCAAATATCCTCATGTTGATACTTGAGCCGCTGTCACGAAAACCATTAAACATCGTGTATCAACATTTTAAGACACCGTATTAATTAAAGAAATTACTGTAACAATAGAAGAAAATGTTTTTTTTACAACCAACAATACTTTATAATTAGGCTATCAAAATAATTTAATTCTACGAACTACCTTCAGAGTAATTTAGTTCCATTTTGAAGTTCTTTAATATCCAATAACATTTTGTTCATGGAAAATGGATGGCCGATAAAGATCTAAATTCAAAGACGTGTTTACCACTTACTCATGAAGTCTTATGGGAAAATGAAAATCAGACCATAGAATTCAAACTATTGTTGGAAGCCTTACATTTAAAATATGGCTACGACTTTAGAAACTATGTGAAGTCTACCCTGGCAAATAGAATTTTACGTCGGGCCGCTTTATCCAAGTGCGCCAACCTTTCCGAAATGACCCGCCGTTTATTATACGATCCTCAGTTTTTTGAAACTCTTTTGTTAGATTTATTTATTAACGTCACCGAGATGTTTCGAAACCCCAGCTTTTTTCTTAATCTACGAAAGAAAGTCATCCCTTTTTTACAAACATACTCTTCCTTCAATGTTTGGATTGCCGGATGTGCAACAGGTGAAGAAGCTTATTCTATTGCGATATTGCTTAAAGAAATGGGGTTGGAGAAAAAGTTTCAAATATACGCAACTGATTTAAATACCAAGGCCATCGAAATCGCTAAAAGAGGAAGAATTGACTCTCCAAAATCAAACTTATTTGAAGAAAATTATAAAAAAGCAGGTGGACTTGCTTCGTTAAGCGATTATTTTTATATGGATAAAAATGAATGGCGCCTCGACGAAAAGTTATTATCATCGATTTTATTCTCTGAACACAATTTAGCCCACGACGCAACTTTCAATGAAATGCACTTAATCTTATGTCGAAACGTTATGATCTATTTTGACTCAAACCTAAAACAAAGAACCTTTGAGTTATTTCATGAAAGCTTAATTAATAAAGGTTTTCTGTGCTTAGGAACCAGTGAAAGCCTTCTCGGCTCTTCGATTGAAAAATGTTTTCAGGAAATTGAAGACGACCATAAAATCTTCATGAATGTATTTCCAAAAGAGATTAAATATGCAATTTAACACTATCGGCCAAAAAATCGGATTAGGTTTTTCAATCATTGCCATAATCTTGGCCTTATCCATAGGAGCGACGATTGTACAGATTAATGAGACAGAAAAAGTTGCTCAAAGAATTAACAACCTGAGAAAACCCACAGCTACAGCCAGCTTGCAAATGCTGAACGGCATCAATCAATCTCTGGCAGCATTAAGAGGCTGGATGATTTTAGGTGAAGAAAAGTTTCGCAAAGAACGAAAAGAAACATGGGAAAAAAGAATCAGTGGGCAACTCACAAAGTTAAAAGCTTTTTCAAAAAGTTGGACAAACCCAGAAAACATTGAACGCCTTGAAAATCTTGAAAAAAAAATAATATTATTTGAAACAGCACAACAAGAAATTGAGAACATTGCTCAATCTTCTAAAAATCTTCCCGCCAAAGAAATTATTTCCAACAAAGTCGATCCTTTAGGCTCAAAAATCAACAAACTGATTTCAACTATTATTGAGATTGAAATGGGCAATTCCAATACCTACCAAAGAAAAGGCTTGTTTAAAAAAATGGCCGATTTTAGAGGATCAATGGGTATGTCTCTCGCAAATATTCAAGCTTTTATAAACACAGCCAATGAAAATAATAAAAAAGAATATATAAGATTCTGGGAAATTAACACAGAAGCTCTGAACTATCTAAAGGGATCAACCCAATTTTTAAATGAAGAACAGCTAGAGGCTTTCAATAAAATTGTAACGGACAGAGTTTCTTTAGAGGACCTATTTCCTAAGTTAATTTCTATTCGCGAATCGCCTCAATGGAACTTTGCTCAATATTGGTTGGGCGCTAAAGCGGCTCCTCTAGCCAATCAAATTAAAGCTATCCTCGAGAGTATGGCAGCGAATCAACAAGTCTTGATGGATGAAGATTTAACACTGAATGAACAAATTATTTCTAATCTATACAGCTTACTCATTTTTGTTTTTATTTTATCCGTTACCGCTTCCTCATTTATAGGTATTTGGCTAAAAAGAAAAATTACAAAACCGATTAAGGGAGCAGTCGACGCAGCAGATTTTATCGCCGCAGGCAACTTAGATGAAGAGGTTAAAGTGAGCGGCCTTTTAGAAGCTGAAATATTGGGCTCATCTTTGATGAAAATGCAGAAAAATTTAAGGATCACGCGACAATCCGAAGGAGAAGCCCTCGAACTACTCAATAAAGAAAAAGAAAAGCTCCAACAAGAAGACTGGGTAAAAACCCAATATGCGGTAATTATTGAAAGTCTTCAAGGTATTAAAGACCTACGCGAATTTGCATCTATTATGATCAATAAACTCACCCCTATGGTTGAAGGCAATTTGGGAGTGTTCTATTTAAACGAAAAAACCGAATTTGGCTTTGAGCTCCATTTATACGCTTCATATGCCTACTCCAAACGCAAAAATGTTTCGGACCGATTTAAATTAGGCGAAGGATTGATCGGACAATGCGCTTTAGAAAAAAAACCGATCCTGTTGACACAAATTCCCGATGACTATATTCAAATTAGCTCTGGACTAGGCGAAGCAAGCCCCAAAAATATAACCGTTCTCCCCGTATTATACGAGGAGAATCTAATGGGAGTTTTTGAAATAGCGTCGTTTAAGGAGTTCGCCCATTTAAAAAACCAATTATTAGAACAAGTGGCCTCTAACTTGGGAATCATGATAGACAATATTTCACATACTATTAAGACCCAAGAACTGCTAGAAGAAGCGCAAAGACAATCTGAAGAGCTACAAACTCAACAAGTCGAAATGAAAGCGACAAATGAAGAACTGGAAAAACAAAGAGAAGTTTTAGAAGAAAAAAATAGACAAGTTGAAAAACAGGCTCAAGAATTACAAACACAACAAATCGAAATGCGGGCGACAAACGAAGAATTAGAAATTCAACAAGTCGAAATGCAAGCGACCAACGAGGAATTAGAAACCCAACAAATAGAAATGAAAGCGGCAAATGAGGAACTTGAAAAACAAACTCAAATTGTCGAAGAAAAATCTAAACAACTCGCTCTATCTTCAAAATATAAATCAGAATTTCTCGCAAATATGTCGCACGAACTTAGAACGCCTTTAAACAGCCTCCTAGTTCTTTCAAAAATTTTAGCCGATGACGACGTCAACCTAACCGCTAAACAAAAAGAATACGCTACTACCATCCATGAATCTGGGAACGATTTACTTGGGCTATTAAACGACGTTTTGGATTTATCAAAAATTGAAGCGGGAAAAATTGACTTAAATCCAACAATATTTAATCTGGAAGATGTTACGGACTATATCAACAGACTTTATGAGCAAGTCGCCTTAGATAAAAATCTAAATTTTGAAATCAACATTTTAGATTCCGTTCCGCCTTTATATTCCGACCTCAAACGATTGCAGCAGATATTAGTCAACTTATTATCAAACGCATTCAAATTCACCGAAAAAGGCAGTGTCATACTAGAGATTGGAAAAGCTAAACCAAATACCAAGTTTAATCATCCTAGCCTAACCGAAATGGATAACATTATTTCTTTTTGCGTTTGGGATACCGGTATTGGAATTCCAACAGGTAAGCTAGGCCCAATATTTGAAGCATTCCAACAAGCCGATGGCAGTACCAGTAGAAAATATGGAGGAACCGGTTTAGGGCTTTCAATTTGCCGCGAGTTATCGCAACTACTATGTGGAGAGATTCATTTAGAAAGCGTTTATGGACAAGGAAGCCGTTTTACGCTTTATATTCCTGTATCTATCGACCCGAATCCTGAAATAGAAGAAGTTTCAGAAGTCAATATAATCACTACGCCTTCTAAACCTGTTGTCATAGCAAAAGAAAAAAAACAGGTTTTGGTTAAACCAGAGAAACCTAAAGAAAAACCAAAACAAATATCTATTAAAGATAATTTACCGCCAATATTGATTTTAGATACTGATTCTAAACGCGCCGATTACATTGAAAAAATAGTCGTGCAAGGAGGCGGCCAAGCTATTAGAGAAAAGATGCTTGATTCGACCCAAAACTTTGCAAAAGAAAATATGATTGGAGCTGTTTTTATAAATACTGACTGGGCAAAAATAAATGGAATAACTCCGCTTAAAACCTTAAAAGAAGATGCTCATTTTAGAGGCGTCCCTTTTTACGCAATTTGTAAAGAGGACGATTTCGAAGAAACTATCGATATTGGAATTAAAGGAATTTTTGATACATCCAAAGGTAAAAATGAATTAAAACAATTTTGCCTAGATATCGTCGATAGAATTCGCAACAGAAAAAAAGTGCTGTTAGTAGAAGACAACCGCACTCAAAGAAAAATTTTATCGGAATTTATCTCTACTGAAAGCATATTGCTAACTGAAGCCATCACCGGAAAAAGAGCCGTGAATTTTCTAAATCACTACTCTTTTGACTGCATGATCTTAGATTTATCTTTACCAGATAAATCCGGAATCGACATATTAAGGGAAACACGTGAACAGACAATTCATAAAGAGTTGCCTATCATCATATACACCGCTAAAGATATCAGCACGCATGAAGAAAGAGAACTAAAACAGTTATCGCAAAAAATCATCATCAAAAGCGCAAAATCGCCTCAACGACTTTTAGAAGAATTAGCTCATTTATTAAATGACCATGGGAAGAAAAAAGAAAAAAGTAACGACAACGTTTCTCTTTCTACAAAAGCTACTAAAACTTCTTTAAAAGAAAAATCGCTACTTATTGTAGACGACGACATGCGAAATATCTTCGCAATCACCAGCGCCATGGAAAACTTTGGAGCGACAGTCGATTATGCGCAAGGGGGAAACGAGTGTATTGAAAAACTGAATACAGACGTCGCCGTAGATTTGATTTTAATGGACATTATGATGCCAGAAATGGACGGCTATAAAGCGATTGAAAAAATAAGAACAATGCCGGGATTTAATCGTTTACCCATCATTGTAATTACGGCAAAGTCTATGAAAGGCGAACGAGAAAAATGTATCAAAGCAGGAGCATCCGACTATCTAACTAAACCGCTCAACATGGATCTTTTAGTAGAAAAAATCCAAGTTTGTATCGAATAACAAAAAAAACGGCGTCATGAATTCTAAAGAAATAAATATTCTAATAGTCGACGATAATCCAAAGAATTTAACCGCTTTGGAAGCTATTTTAACGGCCCCTGACTACAACTTAATTCAAGCCCTGTCTGGTAAAGAAGCGTTAAAAAAGTTACTTGATAACAACAATTTTGCTTTGATAATCACCGACGTTCAAATGCCAGAAATGGACGGTTTTGAATTGGTCGAGTTGATAAAACTTAGAAAGCGGACGAAAGAAGTACCGGTTATATTCCTATCAGCTTTAAGCATTGAGCAGGCCCATGTTTTTAAGGGATACGCCAGCGGCGGTTTCGACTATATTACGAAACCGTTTTCACCTGAAATTTTAAAGTCAAAGGTCAATGTTTTCGTAGAGTTTTTTAAAATAAATTTGGAAAGAAAGCAATGGGCCCAGGAATTAGAACAAAACAATATCGAATTGGCCGCAGCGAAGGAAAAGGCCGAAGAAGCAAACCGCGCTAAATCTATTTTTTTAGCCAATATGAGCCATGAAATCAGAACGCCAATGAATGCTATTTTGGGATATTCTCAAATTTTATTGCGTGAGAGAGACTTAAACGATCGCCAAAAAAAATCCATTCAAACCATTGATAAAAGTGGAAACAACCTACTAAAATTGATAAACGATATTTTAGATATTTCTAAAATTGAAGCTGGTCAAATGGAATTAAACCCCGTAAATTTTGATTTAAAAAAGATTTTAGATGGATTGTATAAGATGTTTAACGTTCCCTGCCATGAAAAAGGATTAGAATTCAAGTTCACTAACTTTAAAAGTCAAACTCCCGTCTTCGGCGATGAAGGTAAACTAAGACAAATATTGATTAACTTAATAGACAATGCCCTCAAGTTCACCAAAAAAGGAAGCGTCTCTTTTTCTGCAAAACGTTTTGATAATAATGAATTTGAATTTGAAGTAACCGATACGGGCAAAGGAATTCCTAAAGAAGCCTATTTAGAAATTTTTGAGCCATTTCGTCAAGATTCCGAGGGATTATCTACGGGTGGAACTGGTTTAGGTTTATCAATAAGTAAAAAATGCGCCCATATAATGGGTGGAGATTTAATTGTAGATTCAGAAGTAAACCAAGGAGCGAAATTCACCTTTAGAGTGGAATTGGAGTATGGCGAATTAGAACCTTCCATTAGAATTAGCCGCAACAAGGAAGTTAAATGCTTGGCAAAAGGTTTTAGCGTGAAGGCTTTGGTCGTCGACGACATACACGAAAACAGATATGCTTTATCAGAATTATTGACGAGTATTGGAGTTGAAGTTATTCAAGCAAATAATGGTTTGGAAGCTATAGAAAGTTATCGTGAACACCGTCCCGACGTAATCTTTATGGACATTCGCATGCCAGAAATGAATGGAGACGAAGCGAATAAAATCCTAAATGATGAATTCGGAAAAGAAAACATAAACATTATCGTCGTCTCTGCTTCTATAGTAAGAACAAAAAAACAAGAATTTGAAACGTTGGGCTGCAAAGATTTAGTTTTGAAACCATTCCGAGCGGAACATATTTTTGCTTCTCTTAAGAATGTATTAGGAGTGGAGTATGAATACCTGGATATAAAACAAAGTAAACCTGATCCAGAAGTTGATTTTAAAAATTTATCAGTTCCCCAAAAAGTAGTTACAAACTTAAAAAAGGCCGCAGAAATCTGTAATATTACTCAATTTGAACTTGAACTAAAAAATTGGAACCCTCCGACCAATAACGAAAAAATACTAACGAAACTTTTAATTAAAAAAATCCAAGATTACAACGTGGAAGAAGTTATGGATGTTTTAGAAAAAATAAAATAAGCTCTATTTTATTATCCCCTAATCCATTGGACTCGCGCCTACAAACTCATTAAAGTCGTTTTCCAAGTTGGCCAATTCATAATGCTCAAAAAAATTACCGGAAATAATCATCTTAGTTTTGCAAATCATAATTTTATCCGAATGCCCCCACTTCGAAGACTCCTTCATATCACTGACATTAATTAAGAATTTAGCCCCATCTCTTAAAACTACAATTTTACCGTGATGAAGAACTTCCGAAATCGTATATTCTTTAGCGTCGCATTTTTTAGATGGAGTGACATTATTTCCAGCGTCTATTTTATTTAGCGTGTTAGGTTCTTCAGAATCGTTGAGCACAACTTCTTGCTCTTCCGATTCGACAAGCTCAATGTCTTCATTTTTTGGGTTATAGTTACTCAAAGTGCCGTAAATTATTTTGACAATCGACAACCATGATTTGTGATGAAAGTATAGCTGGATTTCTTCTAGCTGCGTTTTAATCGCATTCTGTTTTTCTTCGGAAAATGGATCGCCATAGGAGACGTCCTCTAACCACTCGGCGATTTGTTTTCTAGCTATTTCCTCTTGCTCTGGTATTGGAACTTCGTCAGCAGAGCTATTAGAAAATGCTAAAAAGATTATTAGAATAAGAAAACAAATCCTTAAGCGAACAAAATTCGAAGAGTTAAAAACCATTCCATTACCAGAAAAATAATCGCATAGATTACGTTAAATCAGAGACTTAGCTACTCCAACAATACTTCTCTACCTCGACCTTGTCAAGACTTACAAAGCTAACAGCGCGAGTTTCAATGATTTTCGGAAGAACATGTGTCTGGTCACATCGAGCGGTGAGACGATAGTTCGCTAATTTTGTAATAATCTAGAAATAGAATCTTCAATCATTCTCCATTCAAGAGAATATGCGAAACCATTTGGACGTGGATTTCGTCGCCTTTTAGGAAGGGTTCTAATCGTGTTCGAATACTTTGATTTAAAGCGTCGTGGTCGAATTGCGGCAATTCTTTAATTTGTATATCAAGCTTTTACAGTCATTTAAGATTATTTTCATATTTGGGATACAAAGCAAAACTCCTCTCAATTTCCCTCAAAAGAACTAACCAGTTTTTGCATACAATATTTTTCTATTGAAATTCATTGATTTTCCCAATATTATAAGAAAAAATTTTAACCACAAAAACTCGTCATTTTTAAGAATTTATTACGCATAATGATATTTTTTTTATAAAGCGTATTTAATTTTTAAGACACATGAATAAGTTTAATAAAATTATTTTTTGATCGGCATTAACAGTTTTCAAAAAACAATAATCATTTCTTAAAAAATATTGAAATACTCATGCCACCTAACAAAAAAACAGAATTAAAAGTATTTTTATCTTATAGCCAAAGAAACCAAGATCTAGCTTATGCAATTATGCTAAGCACTAAAGATCAGATTTCAAAAAAACCGGAATTTAATTATGAATTAAAATTTTTATATGATGAAGATCGTTTTATAGAAGGCGATAACATATATGAAGGTATATTAAACGCGCTAGATGAAGCGGATTGTATTTTAGCAATTCTTACAGAGGACTCATTACAATCGCCCTATGTAATAGAAGAGCTAACTCGAGCCCATGATAGAAGATTAGAAATAATCGCTATCTTAGAAAACGAAAACTTAAAAGATAAAGTCCCATGGTTTCTAAAAGACACAAAATTTATTCTTAAAAAAGATTTAACGTCTTTTCAAATAGCAAAAAATGTTGTCGAAGTTCTTAAAAGTTATGACACCCGCATAAACCCTTCATCGCTACAAGGAATTACTAGCAACCTATCTCAAATAGTAAAAGAAATAAATTCAAGTAAAGACAATTTATATAAAGGGTTTAAAATCAAATTAGCCGAAAACTTATTAACTCAAGTCGATCGTGAAATCAGATCGTTACAAACATCAACTTACGAAATAGCAATCTCTGAAGAACAAAACTTCTTATTACGCGCAGGTCCTGTATTTGGATTATCCAAAAGAGTTTATTCTACAAGCGTTGAAAAAATATCTACTTTCTGGACAAATAAACAATGTCGTCAAGAAGCGAAACAGTACATCAAGTATCAACCCAAAAATACATTTAGATTATTTGTTTTTGACAGCCCAAAAAAAATGCACGCGTATGGAAACATTTTAAATGATCATTATGATTCATACGGAGAAGAAGGCGGAGTCTATGTTACTACTTCGGATAATTACGAAAAGTTAGTTGGTAGTTTTTGCAATTCGAAATCAAAAATAAAAAACCTTTCCGACATTGATTTTGGGATTCTATGTTTTGAAGAAAAAACTCAAAACGATTCGCCTACCAAATTTGTAGAAGCTCATTTAAACGGTAAGGAATTATTTCTTTACGAAAAAGATAATAAAAAAAATAGACTAGTTAATGAAAAAAACTTAGTTTCTTTTTTTGAAAAACTATCAGAAATTGAACCTGGAAAGATGAGTAAAGACAATAAGATTATCAGATGGAAGAAAAACTTATTTTCTGATCACATGCTTTGGAACGATTACTTAAGAAAACTATTCAAGCAAATAACAGGAGAAGTAATTCATTGCGTTTACTTCCATAAGGAAGCAAAAAAATATTTTAGCGTTAATGATTTAATCAATTACAAGGATAAATTGTATCAGCATCTTAATGAAAATTATTCAGGTAAATTCCTAGGAATTCATGTCGGATCCAACATAATGTTAAACGCCAAAGATGGTAAATATGGCGGCGAATTAACGATGAGTTCAGATTACGTTTACGCTTTACATATAAAATTTAAAGACGAGCAAACTTTAGCAAAATATTATACCGACATTATACATTCCAATATTCGCCAAGAAATATATTCAATTATCTGTTCCAACACTGAAAAAATCTACAATGTATTGAATAACAATAAAATTGATGAAGAAGAAAAACGTATTCTTTTTCAAAATATAGAACGAGCAATCGCTCATTCATTAAAAAGATGCGACTTCATTGAAACACAAGCTATCGAAAGTATTATAAAAATGCCTCCCATTGATTTTTAATAATCAAAAATTTACTCGTCAGAAAATTTATTTTCAGATACCCCTTCCTTATTAATTTGCACAAATACAAAATCACTTGAAAGACAAAAATAATCAACGTGCCTTATGGTCTAGTCGAATAGGTTTTATATTAGCTGCTTCTGGATCTGCTGTAGGCTTAGGAAATATATGGAAATTCCCATATGTAACTGGGCAAAACGGGGGAGGCGCTTTTGTCCTGGTTTACATGATATGCACAGCCATCATTGGCTTACCTCTTATGTTATCCGAGTTTGCAATTGGACGAAACGCAAACCTAAACCCAATAGGAGCTTTTAATAAAATAAAACCTAATTCACCGTGGATAGTTATTGGAATTATGGGCCTACTCGGTGGATTCTTAGTACTGTCATTTTATTCTGTAGTTGGAGGATGGACATTAGCCTATCTCGTAAAATCATTGACACATGGCTTCGATAGTTTTACCACTTCAAAAAATGCGGAAAGTATTTTTCTTTCATTTACTGCCGACGCTACCGAAACCCTATTTTATCAAATACTATTCATTTCTATATCGATATATATCGTATTAAAGGGAGTTGATAAGGGTATTGAAAAAATCTGTGACATCCTTATGCCAACGCTTGTAATCATGCTAGCGATTTTGATGATCCGCTCTATTACATTACCCGGAGCAGTGGAGGGGTTAAAGTTTTACTTATATCCAGATTTTAGTAAAATTAACGGGTCGGTCATTTTAATAGCGTTAGGCCAATCATTCTTTTCTTTAAGCTTAGGGATGGGATGCCTCATTACATATGGAAGCTATTTACGCCCTCAAGAAAATTTGATTTCGGTTACAGTTTACATAGTAATTTTTGATATTCTCATCGCTCTTCTTATGGGGATGATAATCTTCCCCGCGGTTTTTGCAATGGGAATGGAACCAACAGAAGGTCCCAGTTTAGTTTTCAATGTTTTACCGGTAATTTTCAAAAAGATGTCAATAGGTGGGATATTTTCGATTATCTTCTTTTGCCTGCTCACCATCGCTGCAATCACTTCCTCAATTTCTCTATTAGAAGGAGTTACATCATTTTTGATCGATAAATATGGTTGGAAACGAAAAAATGCCGTTTTGATAACGGCGCTTGCAATCTTTCTTTTTGGGATACCTTCTGCGCTTTCGTTTGGGTTACTTGAGAATTTAAAGCTAGCAAATATGACATTTTTTGATCTAATCAATAATATTACATCGAACTATCTTCTTCCGCTTAGCGGCATGCTAACTGCAGTTTTTGTAGGTTGGGTTTGGGGCGTAGAAAAAGTGCAAAAAGAAATTGAGAACAATACATCTAAATCTCGCTGGCCACAAATTTGGATATTCCTTGTCAAATTTATCACCCCTCTAGCTTTGGCAATTGTCTTTTTATCTAATTTTTTCTAATGAAAATCACTTAATTTGAAAACAAAAACTTCATTTATCCTATTTATTTAGTCAACTAAATAAACTTTAAGGATTTGAATCATTCGCCATTCAAGTGGATATGCGAAACCATTTGAACGTCGATTTCGTCGCCTTTTAGGAAGGGTTCTATTCGTGATCGAATACTTTGGTCTAAAGCGTCTTGGTCGGATTGCGGCAATTTGGAGGAAAAAAATATTGGATAATTTGAGGATTATTGAAAAACAAAATGAATAGGTTACTATAAATATATAATTAAAAAAAAGAGGGAATTTTTTTGAACTCTTGTGATATTGAATATAGGTTAGATTGTCTTTTCTTCAGTTTGTCTAGAACTATGTGGTTTTTAAGGAGTAGACTCAACCTTTTTATTCTTTTTAACTTGAAAACCAAGGGGCAATATAACTCCCTCAAGGTTTGAATCTTCAAAATTTACTTTAAAAATGTTTGATCCTCTAAGGTCGGATCCATCAAAGTTTGATTCTACAAAGTCAGAATTTATTTAATCAGCGTCTCTAAAGTTTATTCCGCCCAATGAAAGTTGCTAGATCCATCTGGAAACTCGCTCCTAATCGCCCTCTACAGAAATCTCCGTTCAAAAACTAATATTTTTGAATTCGAAATACATTTAAAATAAGACACTCATAACTTTTTTAAATCCAATTTGGCCACAATTTTCATCCCCTTATTTAATAGCTTTTTCAGCTCAAAATTTATCTTTCAAAAAATTCAATCAGCTTACAATTTAATTAGACACAAAATAATATCTAAATAGTAAAAATTATTTTTGCTATCATAAAATATAAAAACTACAATCAATATTCATTCCGCTAATTGCATGCATTAGAAATTTGTGAAGCCGGTTGCGTCATCTTGTTGACGGTTCATTTCAATCAACGTATCAGATGCATAATCTTAATTTAATGAAAGGGCTGTGAAAAAAATGACATATTCAGAACTTCCAGAAGAATTTAAGGCGGCAGACAAATTGATAATTATTGAACCATCGGGGCACTATGACTGGGACTGGATAGTTGACTTTAAAACTTACTATGATGGCAAGAGTTCCCCCCATTCAACGGTAAGAAATAATCTTGACCACGCAATAAATCTACTAACAAACGACGTTGATTATACATTTTCAATATGCGAGATGGCCTATCTCCAGGCTTATTTGAATGATGAACCAAACCAAGCTTCAGTTATCGAAGGGTTTGGCGATAGATTTTCAATATCTGGCGGCGGCATGACATCTGCCGAAAATTTACTCTGCCATGGAGAAACATTTATTCGTAACTACCTTGCGGGTCGTCTCTTTGCATTGAATGCAATTAAAGTAAGCGATGTGCCTTCTCTTTGGATTCCAGACGATTTTGGACAAGACGCACAGTTACCTATTGTGCTGCGCGCTATGGGATATGAAGGGGCAGCATTCTGGCGTATTCCCGGTAGCAACGAAAAGTCAGGGATCAATTATCGCAAATCAACTTCTCCCGGTGCTGTACTTGACCGTAATATTGACTTTAGCTTCCAGGCCGCCGATGGGTCGGCGGTGCAAGCTCATTGGATATGGAAGGGTTACTGTGAAGGCAACAACATTTATGTCGGCCCTTCTGTCCCACCTAATTACAGTATGATAGACACAATCATTCTAGATTACGCTTCAGCTTCTCCGGCACCCTATATGTTTGTAACCATAGATTGTGACTTTAACGATCCCAACCAGTTCAGTGGAATTGTACAAAATGTAAAAGATTGGAATACCAATAAAGCTCCCAGCGCAAATATTTATGCATTAGTTGCCCCTTTCAACTTTTATCAAAATCTCGTTAAAACTTATGCTCAAAGCAATCCATTAAAAGTATTTTCCGGCCCCCTCAATCCTTATTATTCAGGATGCTATGCTACACATCCAGACTTAAAACTTTTACATTACAGCGCCACTCGTTTACTTCTCGCCTGTGAAACATTTGAGCGTGTAGGAGCTCTCAATATCACTCATGGATGGGATGAAGGGGCAAAAACGCGTCAGGAGATAGAAGATACCTGGAATCTATTAATTCCTTCCAGTCACCACGATTACATCACCGGTACTGCCGTTGATTCACCTCCGTATGTTCCTGTGTATAGTGGAGAACAACTGCCGCGCTTATTCGACTCGTTAACCGCCGCAGTTAACATTCGAAACAAGCTGATGGATAATATTACTTCAAAATTGACCTATACGACCGAAGGTCCAATGGCGGTTTTTAATCCGCTTAGTATGCAACGAACCAACGAGGTTGTATTTCCGCCCGATGTCGTATATCCACCTGAAATGCCATCCCCAATCAAACAAACCCAGTCTGCAAGCGTCAACCAAGCGCTCTTTACAGCCAGCGTGCCAGGAATGGGCTACAACACCGTTGTACCCGGACCATCAAACCTTAATCCGGTTCAACTGACATACAGTCCCGGAGGAGGATATAGCCTAACGAATAGTCTGTTAACCGCATACTTTGATACAGATGGAAACTTAACATTTCTCAGAGATGAAACAACTAAGAAAAATGTGCTTAAAGATAATGAAATAGGCAATAAAATCGTTTTTTATGAAGACTCGGGAAATATGTATCGATTCGGTAATGAAATACTAATGGACGAAACGTCTCCCTTACAGCCAATGGTTTTCAAACCGGCGGCACACGCCACGACGCTTGACTCCATCATGATGGATACAGGAGATCCATTATTTATGAGCCTGAATGTCGCAACCACCTATTCTTTTAACAAAAGTAATCCGGTAACATACCAGACAAAATATTCAATGGTTGCGGGGGAACCCTTATTACGTATGACGCTTGTGGGCGCAGCTCCAGAATCCTACACAGACGAAAAAGGAGTCACCATAGGCTTTTCTGTCATGGCCTGCTTTCCATTATTCTCAGAAATTGCAACTCTCACACATGGCACTGCCTACCACTGGGACGAAAACAGTCCGCGTGATTTTTATGATTCTACGGCTTGGAATAAAAACCAGGATAAAATTACATTTGAGGCCACTCATGGATTCATACTTCCTAAAAACTCAGATTCCATAACCCTGGCGGGAATTTATCATGCCAGTACACCAGCATGGGGCATCGATCCGCATGGAGCTCTAATCGGCTGTGTCTTACGTAACGCTCATGGATCTATCGGCAACGCCGCCGCCAGACAAGGTATTGATACGGAGGTACATACCGTTTCGTATGCACTTCGAATTCCAAGCGGCCTAGACGCAGCCGATACTTCCCATCCATTGCAAGAATCTTTGCGTTATAACAATCCGCTCGTTGGCATACCAGTTCCATCAACCGCAGATGATTCGGCTCCTGCATCTGCCTCTCTTGCGTCGTCGCTGACTTCAAATGCCGTTATCACAGCGGCCAAAGCAGGTAGCATCGATCCAACAAAACTTATATTACGTGTTTATCAGCCCACAAACAGTCCGCTGAAGGTTGACGTACTTCTGTCATCGATAATAAGAACCTTTAAGTACTCTGTCGCAAGTACCAACGCTCTTGAATTAGCTACCGATCCCAATACATCGGTAACCGTAAATAATAACGGCATTTCAGTAGACACCAACTATGCGCTTTCAACAGCGGCAATATCTATTACTCCAGAGCAATAACTATCTGATTACATAAGTTGGTAATAAAATTATTTTAACGTCGTTATGGACGCCTGTAGGTTCTTCTCCAAAGGACCTACCGGCTTTTTTTAGGGTAGAATAGTTAGAAGAGTTTCAACCTCTTACCTATTTAATCGGAGCCGCATTTTTCATAACGTATATTTACTCTTTTTCAAAGGCGCTCATAGATGTAGGAATTAAAGAATCGGCTCACCCTATGGGAAAATAGATTAATATTTGGTCTGTTATTGACTTGTTCTAAAACTTTGGCTTAACCATCCTTTTCCAAACTCGAAAACCCAAAAATCCGATTTCCAAACCCAAAATATTTTCTTCCATTCAACGAAAATAATGCAGAAAAGAAAGAAGCTCTTTCCCTAATTAAAGGTATGCTATTAATCCCAGACGGAGATTATAAGGTTTAATAATGAAATGGATTTTGCGCTCACTGGTTATTCAGTGCTTCAGCTTAAAGAAAAACAAATTACCCGAAACGTTTTGCCCATTCTCAACGCGCAGAATATCGGATTGAATATCTTCTAAGTTCCACTTGAATTTACCAGCAATCTTTTCAACATAACCCTTGGAATGACCAAATCTTCCGGAAGGTTTTAATGCAAAATCTTTATCGGTTGTTTCGGTTGAAAAAGCAAAGCACGCGCCACTTTCCGCCACATTACTTATCGTTTGAAATACAGGTTCTAAATTTCCCAAATACACAAACACGTCTGCGGCTACAAACAAATCAAACTTTGCTTCGGTTTGTGCGAGGTATTCAATGATCTCTTTTGCCTTCAATTCGTCATATATTTTTTTGCCCTGCGCCTGCTGAATCATTTTTGTGGAAATGTCTACCCCGTAAAGCTTCTCGCAATGCGATCTAAATAAAGATCCGCACAGTCCAGTGCCACATCCCAGGTCCAAAATATTAGAAAATCGAAAGTTCTCGGAAATATTTTTCTTTGTCATACTAAGCAACGCCGTAGGCGTTTTGTACTGCAAGCTTTCTGCTAAATGGGTTTCGAATCGGTTCGCATATTGGTCAAACAATTCTTCTACATAGGCAGGAGATGCTTTTTCGGAATCGTTACCTAACAACGAATCCAATAAATGTTTGGCTACCGAATTATCCGGCTCCAAATTCAAAACGCGTTTGTATAACTCAATAGCCTCTTTCGGTTCGCCTATTTGATTGCAAAGGATAGCCATTTCGTTGAGTCCTCTAACGTAATCTGGGCGCATACCCAAAGCTCTTTCGCAACAGGACTTAGCGGCTGCCAAATCACCTTGACGCCTGAAAATGATTCCTAAGTTGAGCGCAGCTTCGGCAAACTCCGGTTCCAAAGCCAACGCCTTCTGGTAAAATCCGGAAGCTTGACCTAAATCTCCCTTTTCCAGAAATGCGTTTCCCAAGTTGAAATAAACATGCGCGCTTGGGTCCAGCTCTAACGCTTTTTGATAAGCTTCTACGGAATCTTCCACTCGCCCTAATCGAGTTAAACAATCGCCTATATTATTCCAAGCATCGGCATAATCGTCTTTATTTTTTACGGCTGCCTGATAAGCTGTCAAAGCGTCTTCTAGAAGACCGATTCCATCCAGGGCTTTACCTAAATTGTAGTATGTAGTCGGAGACTCTGGATCGCAACGCGTCGCTTCCCTTAAATAACCAACTCCTTCTTCAAACTTTTCAGATTGACAACATAAAACCCCCAATAAAGTCAGGGCTTCGGCATTCTCTGGCTCTTGCTTTAAAACCTTTTTATATCCGGTTTCAGCTTCCGTCCAATTACCCTCTTGATGGAAGGTTTTAGCGTTGCTTAATTCTAAAGAATCATTTGGAGGGTTCATGATATTAAAGTATAGCTAACAGAATAATTTTATCGCTACTATTAGAAAGAGTATCCTAATTAAAATTTATTTTAAATGACGAGGTAAGTTAAGGGGAACCAAACCCACTTGTGGGTTTAATAAGCCTCAGCCAGTCCTGGTATAACAAATTCAATCTGCCGTTGGCTCAAATCCACTCTGGAAAGTTTTACATTTACCGAATCGCCAATCTGGAAAGTTTTTTTCTTATATTGACCTTTCAATTTATGTTCGGTTTCGTAAAAAACATAATAATCGTCAGTCAAACTTCCCATTTTTACGAGTCCTTCTACATAGGGGTCTATCAATTCCACAAAAAAACCAAACGCCATTACCGAAGAAATATACCCTTCAAACCTTTGTCCTACTTTATCAACCATGAATTGAGCGCGTCGTAAATCCTGGATATCTCGTTCAGCCTCCATGGCTTTTCTTTCTCTGACGCTCGATTGCTGCGCCCAAACAAGCGTCTTTTCACGCAGTTTGGAACGCGCCTTATCATTAATCTCTCCATTTAAAAAATCTTTAACGATGCGGTGAACCGCTAAGTCAGGATATCTACGTATTGGCGAGGTAAAATGAACGTAATGATCAAACCCTAAACAAAAATGTCCCGAGTTTACAGATGAATATTCTGCTTTTTTCATCGTTCTTAATAACAAATAATTTAAAGGACGACTAAACGGTTTGTCGACAGTTCGCTTTAAAATAGTCTGCAGATCTTTTTGTCGAATATTTTGACCAAATTCAAACTCTTCTCCTTGGCTTTGCAAGAACAAAGAAACTCCCTCCAGCTTCTCAGCATTCGGCGACTCGTGATAGCGATTCAAACCGGGCAAACGATTCTTATCTAAAAACCGGGCAACAGCGCGATTAGCGGATAACATAAACTCTTCAATCAATTCATGCGCCGCATTGCGCTCAGTTACGCCAATGCTTTGAACTTTTCCGTTCTTCGCAAGTGTTATCTGAGATTCCGGAATGTCAAACTCAACGCTTCCTTCCCCAATTCGATTCTTTTTTAAAATTAGAGCAAGCTTCGCCATCTTTTGCAAAGCAGGATAAACTTTTCCGTAACCCCCTTCTTCGTCGCCTTCCTTCATTAAACGATACGCTTCGGTATATGTGAGTCGCCTTTTACTCTTAATAACCGAAGGAAAAATTTTATAACTGCGCATAACGCCATTATCATCCATCTCCATCAAAACCGTCATAGCCAGGCGTTCTACATCCGGCTTCAAACTACACAAGTTGCTAGAAAGCGGAAATGGAAGCATTGGCACAACGCCATTAGCGTAGTAAACGCTAGTGCCTCTCTCCAACGCGTCTTTATCCAATGCAGAATTTTCTTTAACAAAATGCCCAACATCGGCAATGTGCACGCCCAACGTATAGCCTTTGGAGGTAATCTCAATGGAAACTGCATCGTCAAAGTCTTTCGCAGTTTCTCCGTCAATTGTGAAAAGTGTCCAGTCTCTTAAGTCTTCCCTACCCTCTAAATCCTCTTCGCTCAATTCTTCGGAAAAGTTTTCTGCCTCAAACTCGGAACCTTGAGAAAATTCCAATAACACGCGGTGCTTTCGCAAGATGGCTCGCGCCTCCGCTTCTGGGTCCAAAGCGTAACCAAACACTTCGGTAATCTGTCCTGAAGGATTAAAACGATTGGTGGGATACTCAGTAATTTCTACATTAACAAGCTGGCCGTTTTTCGCCCCAGATCGCCAACGTTTTGGGATTATAAATGGATAGTAGTACTTTGACTCCGAGGGAATCACCCAGCCCTCGCCATCGCTCGTTTCAAACGTTCCAATAAGTTCTTTGGTGTTTCTTTCAATAATCCGTTCTACGACACCATCAGGACGTCCAAACTTTCTCCCAGGTTTCAAACGGACCAAAACTTTATCCAGGTGCATAGCGCCCTTCATATGCGCTCTACCGATAAAAGCGTCTTCTCCTCCCGCCTCGGGGATAAAGAACCCATTGCCATTAGGTCTACATTGGACAATTCCCGGAAGCAGGCTTTTTTGATCGGGAGAGCAAAACCGACCGCCGCGCGTTCTTTCTAAACTGCCGCTAAAAGCAAGGTCTTTTACAATTTGGCGAAACTCCCGACGTTTACTATCAGGAACCGAAAAAAAACGAATCATTTCGGCAACCTTCATAGGCCGCTTAGCTTTTTCCTGAATATGCTTTAAAATGGATTTTTCAGTAATTTCCATGATTTCTGAAAGCTCTTAATTCGTCTTAAAACCTTAATTCGCTGAAGTGTACCTCAAAAATCATCGCTTCCCCTAATAAAAGATATTTACTTGAAAACATTAAACTATTGGACTTTTAAACCAGATATAAGGTAAAACTCAATGAGTAGAAGTACTCTTAATATAAATGAACCTTGACACTCCCATACCCCAGCGCTACGATTTTTCCATGAATTCGGACAAACTCCAAAACTTAGAAAACCAAATAGATAGACTGATAGAAACAGTTCAAGGATTACGTAAAGAAAACCAAGAACTAAAGCTCAAAAATGAAGAGCTAAATAAAGAAAAAGAAAGACTATCGACTGAGGAAAAGGCATCAAAGGCAGAACTGGAAAAAACGGCGTTATTAGAAAAACGTATCCAAAAACTAACAGAAGCCAATAGCAAAGCCAAAACTGAAATGAAAAAAATTCTAAAAACGATTGAAAATAACAACTTTCTTTAACTCATGAAAAAAAGCATCCCGCTAAAAATTCACGGTAAAACTTACCAGGTAAAAACCGATCAAGATCTTGCACAGCTCCAAATGCTGGCGGATTTTGTGGAAAAGAAGATGAAAGAGATTTCGGATGCGACAACAATCCAATCAACTCTAGATTTAACCATTCTTACCCTCCTAAATATGGCGAAAGACTTATATGACTCTGAAACAAGCCGAGAGAGACTGGAAAAAAACGTAGAAGAAATGACAAACCGATCCATTGAAAAAATCCAAAACGAAATCCCTTTTACCGACAGTAACTGAGTAAGAATATTTAAATTTAGCGTTATAAGGGAATATTCCGCAATTGTTTTGTTCTTACAACTCGCGTCAAAAATCATGAAAAAAAGTATCCGCATCCTCTCTTGTGCCCTATTACTTATCGTTTTAGCAGTTCCTTCCTTTGCGGCCCAAAGAACTCTTCGAGTCGCATTGATTCCTGCGGACGGAGGCACCGAGGACGGCACCTTAGCTGATTGGCGTCCGCTCTTTGCAGCCTTAAGTAAGATGACCGGCCTAGAATTTGATCTTAAAGTAGGTCAAAGCTACGCAATGGCAATTCAGGCGATGGTAAATAAACACGTCGATTTGGCTTGGTTTGGTCCAGTGAGCTATCTTCAAACAAAAAAACGCGGCGCAGCAGAACTTCTCGCAATCAGCGTAAAGAAGGGAAATTCTGTTTACTACTCAGGCATCTTTGTTGCCCGCGACTCTGACATGAAGAACATTTCAGATTTAAAAGGTAAAAAAGTTGCCTTTGGCGATACAAGTTCAACTTCTAGTTTCGTTTATCCTATGGCAAAACTTATTGAATCGGGAATTGATCCTATTAAAGATTTGGATCGCGTCTATTTAACAGGTAGTCACTCAAACAGCCTGCAAGCGTTAGCAAATGGCCATGTCGACGCAGCTGCCGCTTCCTTCATTTCTTTCGACAAAGCCGTTAATGCAGGAGCAATTGATTTTCGTAAATTTAGGCTTTTAGTAAAGAGCGTTCCAATACCAAACCCACCCTTAGCTATGCACCCCAATTTGCCAGAATCTCTTAAACAACGTTTACGCAAAGCTATTGCGAAAGTGCACAAAGCGCCAGGAATCACCCCGGACATGATTCGCGGTTACGGCGGAAGAAAAGTTGATAGGTATGATTCTGATGTTGATGAAAGTCTTATGGACGAGGCTAGTAAAACTCTCGAACTACTCACTCCCGATATAATGAGCGCTATCCTGGAAAAAGCGGGAGAAAGATAATGCCTAGACAATGTTAAAATTCCAGGAAGTATCCAAGAAGTACCTGGATGGAACCGAGGCTTTAAAAACCGTGTCTTTCGAGGTGCCTCCTAGTCAGTTCTGCGTCATATTAGGTTCTTCAGGCGCTGGTAAATCTACTCTCCTTAAGATGGTCAATGGCTTGATTTCTCCTTCCACAGGATCTATTTCCGTAAACCAAATACCCGTGATCCCGCAGCGTATCAAATCCATACGTCAACAGGTTGCAATGATCCACCAACAGTTCAACTTAGTGGGACGACTCAGCGTAGAAAAAAATATCATGACCGGAGCCCTACGCGAGATGAACATCATACAAAAACTTCTCCATTCGTTTCCGATAGATCTACGCCGGCGTGCCTGTCAAATAATGGAGTCCGTAGGTTTGGAGGAAAAACACCTTAATCGAAGGGTTACCGAATTATCGGGAGGACAGCAACAACGAGTGGGAATAGCGCGTGCCTTTATCCTTAATCCTTCTCTTATTTTGGCCGATGAGCCGGTCGCCAGCTTGGACCCGCGCATCAGTCGTGATATTCTTAGTATCCTTAAACGATCGGCCAGTGAAAAAGGCGCGACAGTGCTTTGCAGTCTTCATCAATTAGACTTAGCCCGTGAATTCGCAGACCGTATCGTAGCCTTTAAACACGGACAGATAATTTTCGATGGGGCTCCTGACGATTTGAAAGAATCGGTTATAGAAAAAACCTATGAGCTCGACGATCAAGGGCTTAATGAAGAATAATCAATTTAAATCCGAAGCTAAAAGCCCCACATCCGATTGGCGCCTCAAGCCAGCTTTTTCCTATCGCTCTGTGATCTATGCTCTATTGATATTGATAATTTTTTACGTTACTTCCAACATCTGGACCAAACAAGTTAGCGAAATATACTCCAAAGCCAAAGAAGAAGTTGCAGAGAAAGAAACTCCAGCCTGGAAACATGCGACTATAAAAATATTCAACAGTTTCATCAAGATGGGCAAAGAAATGTTTCCTCCGCAAATTTCGGAATCGACACCCATTGAAGCAATTTCAGAATTTGATCCTCAAAACTTGCCAATCTTCTCAAAGTTGATAGACAAAACATATAAAGAACACGAGCTAAACCCAGATACCTTCAAAATGGAGACGACCGAAGTAAAGAAACAAATTCTTAAACGCCCTTTTGGTTACCTTGAAAAAGTCTTAGCCAAAATGCTTGAGACTTTAGAAATTGCTTTATGGGGAACCGTTCTTTCAGTGTTGATCAGTCTACCACTGGCATACTTTTGCGCGGCAAATTACGCTCCGAAAAGATTTTTATATTTAGCGGCTAGAGGAATCGTTAGTTTGATACGAGCAATTCCCGAGTTAATAAGCGCTCTTTTCTTGGTTGTCGCCTTTGGCTTTGGTCCCATTGCAGGTATCCTAGCCTTGGCAATTCACTCGGCGGGTTTTCTCGGAAAATTTTATGCAGAAGACATCGAGAACGCCGATAAAGGACCGCAAGAGGCTATAGAAGCTACCGGCGCCAGTCCTTTCATGACGTTATATTATTCAGTGGTGCCACAAGTTTTCCCACAATACATTGCTTACACCGTCTATATTCTTGATCGAAATGTAAGGATGGCAACGGTAATGGGGTTTGTTAACGCAGGCGGCATTGGCGCAGAACTCAAAGGCAGGCTTGATCAGTTCCAGTATTCACATGTCTGTACAATCTTGATAGTTATTTTTGTAACGGTCTTTGCGCTGGATCGGCTATCTGCACATTTCCGTAACCGACTCATCTAACCGATCTCCATTCGTTAAAAACGAGACAGCCCTCCCCTCCAACATGGATTTAGCGACCCTACTCCTCCTAAATATGGCAAAAGACTTATACCACTCTGAATTAAGTCGAGAACAACTGGAGAAAAAAGTAGAAGAAGTGGCAAACCGGTCCATTGAAAAAAACCAAAACGAAATCCCTTTTAAAAACCAACTTCCTCTTAATCAATAAGTTGAAGGCGTTGCCCTATGGGTACGGTTTCTTCACGTCTCATCACTACTAATTCACAATCCCGTTGTTTTTGTCGAACTTCAATGAGAGGTCTTTTATCCTGTTCAAAAGCAGAATAACAATTGATGATGTCATCGACCGTTTCCATTTCAAACAATTCATATTTTGGTAAAAAAGAGTCAAAAGAGATAAAGTTGTCTTTCATTTAGATCAAAGATGAAATATTGAAAACAGATATAAAAAGATTGTAGCTCAATATCACAAAGCCAATAGATTTTGGCTTTGCAAAACAATTTCATTAATTCTATAATTTAATTGCTTTAATCTTGGGAAATTTAAAAAATTAAACTCTTAGATCATCAGAAATTAAATTCAAAGAAATGTCTCCCTTAAATAATTTTTTTGAAAAAGCCAAAAGGAATATACCAAACAGTTTGATTATAAAAATTGACCTATTAAGTAATTGTCAAGGTTACATTTATTCTGATGAAGAAAAATTTATTTCAAATTTTAGCGTAGGAAGAAAAAAAGAATTTATAGCAGGGCGCACTCTTGCAAGACAATCTTTACAAGAATTAGGTAAAGAACCATGTTCAATATTAAACGATAAGAACGGATGTCCTCTTTGGCCTGATTCAGTTGTAGGATCAATATCACATAAGAGAAATATTTGCGCCACTTTAATTGGACTAAAGGAAAATTTTGATTCTGTCGGTATCGATATCGAGTTTAATGAACCTCTTTCTCAATCAATGTGGAATATGTTTACTACAATTGAAGAAATATCGGAAGGCAATACAACAGATTTTTCTGACCAAATATTTGCCAATATGCTGCTCTCAGCCAAAGAAGCTGTTTATAAAAGTATTTTTCCCATTGCCCAAGTGAAAACTCCATCACTGAAGGACCTTTCCTTGAATTTCAAAAAAAATGACGACTTTTTTAATATCAAAACTGGTTTTGAGAAAAATGCTTGGGAAGGAAAACAATTCCTAGAATCATCCCATATTCTATCAATAATTTGGTTATCCGGAAAAAATGTTTGATTTTCTAACAAATCTATGCGATAATGTCTGAGAATAAAACATGGAGACTATCATTATGAATTCATCGACCGCCACATCCCAAATTTCCTTAGAAGAATTTTTAATATTAAGAGCTCAACTAATCAAAAAACTCTTGGAAAGACTTCAAGAAGAAATTGATTTAATGGAATTTGATGATCCCCCCGAAGGAGAACTTTGGGATGATCTTCCAATTGTTGATTCTAAAACAGTTGTTAAGCTCTCTCCTTTATTAGAAGAGGATACTGGAATGAAATTAAAAAATAAATGGATTAGGCGAGGAGGATATGACAGTGCTGATGAGGCTATCAAGGATTTAATCAAAAAAATCGAACAGGAATTAATGTAAATAAGAGAGAAAATGATGAATGATGAAACCAGAGGAAAAATTGGTTCTCGTTTGAAGAAAGCACGAGAATATTTGGGAATTTCTCAAGAAGAGGCATCAAATGTAGCGAATATTCCAAGATCAGCCATCTCACTGATGGAAAGTGGTCAAAGGAAACTTGATTCAGTCGAGCTTTGTGCATTAGCAAAACTATATCAAAAACCTGTGTCTTTTTTTACTGAAGACTCAGATCAGGAAATGGCAGATGAAGAGATTTCAACTTTGTATCGCAAGCTTTCAGACCTTTCAGATAAAGATAAAAAAGAATTAATGCAATTCGCTGATTTCCTATCTCAACGAGGAAAAAAATAATCGTGACTATACGAGATGCTACTTTAAACGGAGTCAGAGCTGCATCAGAACTTCACGAAAAACTTGGATTAAGAAAAACATTAAAAAGTGGTATTGAAAATATCGATGTTTTTCAAACCATTTCTGACCTTGACTTGCCTCTCCTTTGCAAACCTTTAGAAAACCTTTTAGGAGTTTATATTAGTAAACCAAATAAAGGAATTTTGGTAACAACAAATAGAAGACTTCCTATTCAACGTTTTACAGCTGCGCATGAATTAGGACATCATGTATTGGGTCATGAGGAAAGTTACGACAGTGAAGATTCCATGGGTTTAGCGCGACAAAGAGTAATGCAATCCCCTTTGTATGAAATAGAAGCAGAAGCTTTTGCTGCTGAGTTTCTGCTTCCTAAATGGCTTCTAATTGCCATGCTAAAGAGACAAGGTTGGGGAAAATCTGATTTAGGCTCACCAGAAACGGTTTATCAACTATCCCTTAGAGCTGGGATAAGTTATGAGGCGACCTGGCGCTGTCTACATACCAATAATTTGATAAATCAATCAACTATGGAGATATTAAAAAATACACCTCCAAAGGTATCTAAACTTGCTGTATTAGGAGATATCACTCCGGTGGATTCGTGGGCTGATGCGTATTTTCTTACTGAAAAGGATAATGGTTCAAAATTAATTGCAAGTCAGGAAGACACCGTAATAATTCAACTGAGTGAACATACTTCTGGTGGTTATGTCTGGTCAACCCCAGAAAACAATAATTCTATTGACTTAATAAACGATGAAAGGATTAAACAACAAAATTTTATTGGAGGTCAATCAGTACGAAAGATCGCACTTCGTGGGAAAAATATTTCTCAATTAAAAATGAAGGAATACCGACAATGGGAAGATGGTTCAAACCCAATAAATAATTTTAATGTGACTTTGGATTTTTCTGGAAAAGAAGTTGATTTGCCCAGGGTGACTAGGCCATGAATGATCATTCTAATGACGAAGAACCTAAAGTCATTGTGGATTTAAGAATGGAGTTTCCTGAAGTTCGGGATCAGGGTCATAGACCAGCCTGTTTAGCTTTTGCGGCAAGTGATGCCCATTCAAATTTTCAAGGTTTCAACCAGCACCTTTCAGTTGAGTACTTAATTTATTACGCTTATTTGGAAGATGGTCATCAAGATTATTCTTTGGGTATTTCAACCAGTGCTGCAATAAAGGCTTTGAGTAGAGAGGGACAACCTTTTGAATCTGATTGGCCATACAATCCTAATCAAAATAGTCCATTAGAACCAATAGCCGGTTTATCTCCTATCTATAAAGTAAATTACGTGAAAAACTTGTCTTGGTCTGTTTCTGAGTTTATTAAGATCTTAGACGAACGCAAAGCTATAGTCATTGGGATATCCATAAAAGAAACTTTCTTTAAGCAAGTTTCTTACCCTCATATTATAGAGGATCAAGGCGAATTGATGGGTTTACATGCTTTGATTTTAGTGGGTTATGGAAAGCTCTCTTCAGGTAATGTTTTATTTTTGTTAAGAAACAGTTGGGGACAAACTTGGGGGAATAATGGTTATTCCTGGTTAACAGAAAGTTATTTAAAAAATAATATGAACATGTATATGACCTTTAATTAATTTTTTATGAAATCTATTTCTAAAAAAACTAGAGCTGAAGCTTGGCTGTCAGCCATAAAACATTTATTGAATAATGAAGATTACCAAGAATTAAATTTAGTGCTTGAGGTTATGAACCCTGATGTAGGTACCCCATTTTCTAGATTAATAGAGGCTGAAGTTGATAAATATTTAAGAGATGCGGAGTTGCACCCCTTGCACACCGTTTCCGAAACCATTTTTCCTGCGACTTTATATAAGAAACATGGGGCACGTGGTGTATTTGAAATTTATCCAGAGGAGATTTATCCGTTAATAAAATCAGCTAATGGGAATAGAAATGGTACTTACGCTTTTCGACTAGTTCATGGATATGATCAGAATAATATAACTTGCAATCCGCTTAAAGATCGATTGGAACGCATGAAAAAAGAATTAAGTCATAAAGGAACAAAAATGTCCGTATATGAAGTGTCCATAGATGAGGTTCACTCCATACCAATAAATAGAAACGAAGGTTATATTGGTTTCCCATGCCTTAGTCATTTAAGCTTCAAGTTATGTTCAAAAAAAAAAATAATTCACCTTACAGCAATTTATCGTTCCCAATTTTATATTGAAAAGGCACTTGGTAATTTACTTGGATTGGCAAGATTGCAAGATTTTATGGCTCGTGAGCTTGGAATTAAACCCGGTGTTCTTGTTTGCCATGCCACCGATGCGAGGCTGGATTTTCCTACCGGATTTGGAAAAGTTAAGGTGTTAAATTTAATTCAATACTTGGAGAAAAAAAGAAGTGAACATTTGTGAGTATCAAATAAAGGCCTTAGAAACTGACAAAATTCCATGGGATGAAAAAAATGGGCCGGATATTCTCTTGCTTGGATTTTTAGGGGAAATGGGTGCTTTATCCAAAGTCTTCAAAAGAGGTGAACGAGATGGTGAAGTTTATGAATCATTTAATAAACATCTTAATGAAAATCTAGGGGATTTACTTTGGCACGTTGCCATACTGGCTAATAAATTTGGTGTCTCCTTTAACTATACACCAAGGAAGAATGCTCTTCACAACGATGGGATGGCTGTATTTTATTCACTTGCTCATAAAGTTGTAAGGTTGTCTGATGAACGCAACAACATCTTAGGGGGGCTTCAACAAGCGTCTTTAGAAGTAAAACAATTAATTTATGAAATATTAGATGATATGCACTATATCGCATCCCTTTATGAAACAAGCCTTGATCTTATAGCTGAAGAAAATTCAAAAAAAATTAAATCATACTGGAAAGGTGATCCAACTCTCCCAGCTCGCCAATTTGATAAAGATTTTCCTTATTACGAGCAGTTTCCAAGAAAATTTGAAATTGAATTTATGGAAATTGACGATGGGAAGAAGATTATCATGCATATGAATGGTCTTAATATAGGAGATAGACTTACTGATAATGCTTTAAAAGACGATGCGTATCGTTATCATGATGTATTTCATTTGGCTAATTTGGCAACATTAGGTTGGTCTCCTGTTTTTAGGAATATCCTTCGATGCAAGCGTAAAAGCAATCGGTCGGTTGATGAAGTCCAAGATGGAGCAAGAGCAGGGATAATTGAAGAAGCTGTTGTGAATTATATTTATGATTATGCTCGTGATCTTCAGTTTTTAAAGGGAAAAAAGTTGGTGGATTTAAATCTGATTTTACGATTTTCAAAACTTGTCCGCAATTATGAAGTGGAAAGTTGTGAACCATGGGAATGGGCACATTGTATTCTTTCCGGGTGTGAGGTATTTAGAAGTTTAAGAGATAATAAGGGGGGAAGGGTCGAGATAGACTCTGATAGGCGATCAATTAAGTTTATAGGGCGACTAAATAGTTAGGAGTTTGGTGAATCAAATCATTAATATCCCACTTCGGCGGATACCAAACAAATTCCGGCTCGTGAAAAAGTGATTTAGATTTTGGTTTGTATTTTTGTTTTATTCTTACTCTTTCGCTAACACCTTTTATATTAGGGTGCGCAACTCTAGCATATTTACCAACTTCACAGAATAAATTTTGGCAATCGATTAAGTGAAGTGATCTACCCCATAGAGATCTGAATTTTATACCCAGTTTATTAAAATAAAGCTCTTGTTCTTCTGTCATCATCTTAATGACATCTTCTTCACTGTAATCTCGAAGATCAGAAAAGCATTTTTTTATACCATCTTTTGCGCCAGGCCCAGGAACAACAAAATCATTTTCAGAATAATCAAAGTATGTAGAATAGTTTAAATCTGTGGCAAATTGGTAAGCTAAAAAACTTCCCAATGATTCAATTTTTAGTAATTCAGCGTAAATGCTTTCCAAGGAGTTTTGTTTTTCAAGTTTCCTGGGAAAATTAGATTTTAATAAAGAGTCTAAAAGCATTAAATGAAATCTGTGCTTGCGAATAGATCCATATTTTTTTTTCGAGCCAGAGGCCATAATATAGGCTGCAGAGTATATAGAAATGCCTGATGAAATTGTTTTGTCTAAGATCTGATCGTATTGATCAACGCTAAAAGTGGTTAACCTCACTTCACCAAATTTTTGTTCTAATAATTCCCAAGTTTCAATTTTGTTAAACAGTTTAAAAAGTAAAATACGAAAGACAGTATCTTTAAGACTCCACTTTTTGGAATAGATGACATTTTTAATCAGATATTGACTTACTCGATCAGACGCACGATATGCATTGGTGAATTTAAACTCTCTTATAATAGGATCATCAGTCCAAGGTTGGGATAGATCATTCAAACGCGCAAAAAACACCTCCTGACGCTCTGCAGCAAAACGCCAATATGTTTCAAACACTTCAGTTTTTAATGGTTTTAACCGTCTAGACAAATTTAGTGGTGAAACTTTTTTAAACATCTTTTAGGTAGGGAAATAAGGTAAAGCTACAAGGAATATGAACAAAATAAGGTTGGTCAACTTCTAAAAAGGGGTTAATTGAATGTTTACCTACAAATATTCAATTAAGCTCTCCTTTTATTGTAATTCAACAGTTTTTTCAAGTATATTTTTTTAAGTTTCTTCTATTTCGTTGTTTCTTAAAAAATTATTTGTATTGAACTATTGGTATTATGTTGGAGAAAAAAATAAAATAATGATTTAAAACGGAATTAACTGTTCAAATTCATCCTGTGTGGATTTTTTGCGAAAGTATACAACAAAACCCGACAGAATAGGACATATTGGCAACGGACAGCCTCTAAAGCCATTGTAAATCAAGACCGTTAAAATCAATTAACCCTGTCTTAATAAGTATGTTGGAGAGGTTGCCCTATAGGTACGATTCCTTAAGATCTTCTTGATTTCCCCTCTTAATTCTTGCAAAAAACCCAGATCAAAATATACAGCCCAAACATCTATTTCGACTTCACCTCTTTGCGTTATTATCTTCTTTTTGATTTCTGCTATTAAACTAATTTCAGATAGTAAACGATGAACTCAATATTCAAGTTTGCGCCAACTTTTTGGCTCTGGAAGTCAAAAAATCTATGGAGAAAAAGAAGATGTTTTATTTTAAATAGAGAGGGAGAGTTTTTTGCTAATCAGTTAGAAGTCTAGTCAATCGCTTTAAAGAAATTGTGATTTATAAATAAGAACTAACGGCGCCATCGTATAATTCACGGATTTTTTCTTCGATGGGTTCCCAGAAAAATTCCTCAAGCTCTAGTTTACCCAAAACACTTTTGTACATCATAGGGATATGAGGTTCTCCGCTTTCGCCCATTTCTAGAATATGAGCGACCGAATCCGCTAAATGGATCACTCCGCCTTCAAACGAAAATCCTTTCCCTTGAAATGGCTCGTGATGATTTGCCGCCGCCGCGATTATGCTTTCCGGAAGTTTCCATGCATTCAATAAGCGACTGCCAACATCGGTGTGGTTGAACCCTATTACCTTGTCTTCCTCTTCATACAATGGACTATTGTTCTCTCGACATTTCGCTATGACTTCCTCGGAGGCATCGGGAAGACAATTAAAAATTACGAGACTGCCAATATCATGCAGCATACCGGACAAATAAAATCTTTCCGGCTTAGGATCTTGAATCAGTGTCGCAATTTCTCGCGCAATCACACCGGTGGCAATGTTATGCTTCCAAAAAGAATTTATACTTACGAACTCTTCAGATAGGTCTTTAAATTGCTGAACCACCACTGAAGAAATGACTAAATCGTGTAAATCAATTACGCCTACAATGCTAAGGGCATGGGAAATCGTGTCTACTTTTGATTCCAGGCCAAAAAAAGGACTGTTAACAATTTTAAGAAGTCGCGCAACCAGAGCTGGATCTCCACTAATAATTTCCGCTATTTCATTAAACCCCATATCTTCATCTAGCAAAGCATCTTGAAGCTTATACACCACAGCGGGCATTGAAGAAACATAACTCTGAGCCACTTCGTCTAATGATTTAATATCCATAAAGTTTTCTCGAAATTTTTTTTTTGGAAGCTGAGAGTTTCAACTCCAGTTTTTTAAGTTCCAGTTTAAAAGATACGACTTGCATACACAAGAAACGCTTTCGTTGTAAAGGGTACTTACTAGTGTCCCGTGCGGTTATTTTATTAAACTAATTTGGGGAATATTTTTCTCCCAAAACTAATAAATGAGCGCGTGAGACTTCTAAAAACTAGAAAATTAAAGGTAGCTATTTTATTAAATCGGGGCGAGATCCTTCACCGAACTTAAAAGTTCGCTTCAGGAAGACATGCGGTGGGGGCGGTATTAAACAAAATTAACTTGAGTTTGACTGCGGCTATATAAACTGATTTCTTTATCAATCAACACGCAAAACGAATCGGTTGCTCATAATTAACTTAAATGATTAACCGCACATAACACTAGTCAAAAATAACGCTATCAGTATTCTGCAATGTATTAATAAATACCTTATCTTTTTTAAAGAATTTTAAAGATATTATTTCAACCGCTTTAAGTTTTATAAAATCCGCTCAATTCTTAATTATATAACCCTTTATTATCAGCGCTTGATTCACTACAATAAGCTTCATCAACTGTCCAATAAACATTGAAATTGTGACAATTAAGGGTTTGAGACTCCTAAATTCTTGTGATAGGATCAAATTACCCTAAGGGTTTCCCTGTATGGTTCGAATCAACAATCATTTTTTGGACCAATACTATCTTTGAGGGATTGAGGACAGGGCGCGGTGAGCAAACCTTTGAAGTTAAAAGGTAGCCTAAAGCGTTACGCGGATATCCCACCTACTTGCTAGGTTCAAAAGATGGAACTTGATACGGCCATACGGGGGGATCCTGTTTTACTATTATTTCGCTCTCAATTATATCTCCATCCTATCATTTTTCACTCCAAGCCTCTTCAATTTGCTTTAACCTATTAATTATTATCTCTTTTATAAAATAGATCATTGCTCCTTGTGATTAGTTTTTCTATAATACATAGTTGGAGTATATAAAGGTTAAAGCCTGATAAGGTTTTTAGACATAAAATGTGACTTCGAATTAACCCGGCTTATTTTTGGGATTCTAATAAATTGACCGAGAGCGTTTTAATGAACTTGGACACTAAAGTTAAATATATACCAACCTCTTCAAACTATTTAGTGTATCAATCCGTTCCTTCTAAGTTCTGTCTTGCCTTTTTTCCTCCTAAAAATAAAGCGTATTTCCAAAATCGCTAGCTTTTTTACTTTAGCCTTTTTATAAAGGCTAGTTAACGGTTTACGCTCACCCCTTTCTTTGTTTTTTAGCGAAAGCTTAATAATGAGAAGGGATCGATTTTGAAAATCAAAATTGAGAAGAACCAAATAAGAAAACAAATGACTCAAATGAGAAACTCATTGAGTCATAGTGATTTAATAAAAAAAAGCTCGTTAATTATGGAAAGTTTACTTTCCTCAGACGAGTTTAAAAAAGCCGAAAAGATTTTATTTTTCATGTCTTTGGAAAAAGAAGTTCAAACCTGGGACATGATTTGCCAAAGCTTTCAAAATGGCAAAAAGATTCATCTACCGATTACGGTAAAGAATTCGCCCGATTTAAAAATCGTGCGGATTCGCGATACAAACATCGACTTCGTTTCAGGCGCTTATGGAATTAAGGAGCCTGGAAGCGATAGTTATGATTTCGTCGATCCACATGAGATCGACTTAATTGTTGTGCCCGGGTTGGCTTTCGACAATCAAGGCGGACGCCTTGGTTTTGGAAAAGGTTACTACGACCGGTTATTTGCAAGTGGAAATCCAAAAACGCTTCGGTTTGGAGTGGCTCTGGATTTTCAAGTGGTCGCTTCTTTACCACAGTCAAAAGACGATCTTCCTGTTCATTCAATAGTGACGGAAAAACGGGTACTTTTTTGTAATCCCATTAATTAATGGGTCCATATAAATAGAAGGGGTAAAGAAAATGGGTATCTTCTTCGAAATTAAAGTTAACTTTTTAACTTTAATTCTTGCTTCAGTCTTCGCTTTGGTAGCTGGATACGCAGTCGGCTACATTGTTAGAAAACTTTTTAAAGAATCACAAATAAAAGACGCCGAAGAACTGGGAAAGAAAATTATTAAGGAAGCGGAAAGAGAAGCTGCAAACAAGTTAAAAGTAGCGGAAATCTCAGCCAAAGAAGCTCATATTCAATCTAAGTCTAACTTAGAAAAAGAAAATAAGGCAAAGTTAGCTGAAATACGTAAACAAGAACGCGACTTGCTTGATAAAGAAAATACCCTTCATAAAGAAAGTGAAGAAAACAAACGCGGACTGAGTGAAATCAATAAATCCAGACAATCTTTTATTGATAAAGAAAAACACTTAGAAAAAGAAAAAGAGCACTATCGGACGCTAACCAACGAAGGAATGAAAAAGTTAGAAGCCATTAGCTCCTACACCGCTAGCCAGGCAAAAGAAGAAATAAAAAATATGGTCCTGGAAGAAGCTAAACTGGATGCGGCCCGAGAAGTAAAGAAGATTGAAGAAAAAGCCAAAAGCCAAGCGGATGATGAAGCTCGTAAAATCATATCTATGGCAGTGCAAAGATTGGCTTCAGATCATGTTGCGGAAAGCACCGTTTCTGTAGTGGAACTTCCCAACGATGAAATCAAAGGAAGAATTATCGGAAGAGAAGGCAGGAATATTCGCGCTCTTGAACAAAGCACAGGCATTGATTTAATCATCGATGATACTCCTGGAGCTGTTGTTCTATCAGGATTCGATCCTATTCGACGAGAAATTGCCCGCAGATCTTTGGAAAAACTGACTACTGACGGAAGAATCCACCCTGGTCGCATAGAAGAAGTTGTTGAGAAAACTAAAAAAGAACTCCAAAGTTTTATTGAAGATGCTGGAGCCCAAGCTGTAATGGATCTTGGAATTAATAATTTACATCCAGATATCGTTAAGCTTTTAGGTCGCTTACAATTTAGAACCAGCTACACACAAAACGTTTTGGAACATGTTAAAGAGGTTTCCTGGGTTTGCGGCGTTATGGCTGGCGAACTAGGACTGGACGTTCAGCTAGCTAAAAGAGCTGGCCTACTCCATGATATTGGTAAATCAGTAGACCATCAAACTGACGGAACTCATACTCAGTTGGGAGTCGATATCGCTCTAAAATATAACGAACACCCCTATGTAATAAATTCAATCGCTTCTCATCATGAAGACTGCGAACCAGAATCCGTCTACGCCGTTCTCGTTTCCGCGAGCGATACCATTTCCGCATCGCGTCCAGGAGCGCGCAGAGAAATGCTGGAAACTTATGTGAAACGAATGGGCCAACTCGAAGAAATCGGCGATTCATTTGATGGCGTTAATAAAACCTACGCCATTCAAGCGGGCCGTGAAGTGCGAATTGTAGTAGAACCGGATGGATTGAACGACAGACAAGCCTCCATACTGGCCAAGGATGTTTCCAAAAGAATTGAAAAGGAAGTCACCTATCCAGGAGAAATCAAAATAACCGTTCTGAGGGAAACCCGATATACTGAATTCGCTCGGTAAATATGGGAATTTCAGTAAATTCAAATTTGCCAAGAGCTTAGCCTTAATCCTTTGCGGCTAGGCAATAGCAAACCAGTAAAACTTTAAACTATTAGAGGTTCCCTTAATTCATTGATGAATATTTTATATATCGGCGACATCGTCGGCAAACCGGGCAAACTGGCTTTAGAAACTTCGTTACAAAAATTGCGTGACAAATACGATATTAACCTTTGTATCGGAAACGGCGAGAATGCTTCAGGAGGCTTTGGAATTACCCCCGAAATTGCCGATGAATTATTCGGACTTGGCATAGACGTTATCACTTCCGGCAACCACATCTATGACAAAAAAGAAATCATTCCCGTTCTAGATAGAAGTTCAACTATCCTAAGACCGGCAAACTACCCTGCTGAAGCCCCTGGCAAAGGAAGCTGCTTTGTAAAAGCAAATAACGGCCAAATGGTAGGAGTTCTAAACCTGATTGGCAGAGTCTTTATGGATACTGCCGACTGTCCCTTTAAAAAAGCCGACACCGAAGTCGCTAAACTAAAAGCAAAAACCCCCATCATTTTTGTGGATATGCATGCGGAAGTCACATCAGAAAAATCCGCTATGGGATGGTATTTGGATGGAAGAGCCACCGCAGTTATCGGGTCGCACACCCATGTGCAAACAGCAGATGAAAGAATTCTACCCAATGGCACCGCTTATTTATCAGACGCAGGAATGACCGGCCCTAAAAACTCAGTAATCGGCATTAAGACAGAAAATGCAATCAGTAAGTTTATCAGTAAATTTCCCAGAAGATTTGAAACGGCTACAGGGGAAACTCAATTACGAGCAGCCGTTGTTAACCTTGACCCACAAACTGGAAAAGCCAAAGGAATTGAACGTATTCAGCTAGATGTGTAATAATCGCTTTTTAATTTTATAACGAGAACGTTTGACTATGCGGGAACAAACCCGTTAAAGACCCAAGTCGCTAAATTTCTCACAAACCGCTTAACATTTAAAACTATCTCAACGCTCCCATGGAAGACCAAAATGAAATCGTAAAACTCCGACGAGAAAAAATTCAGGAGTTACAAGACCAAGGAATCAACCCTTTCATCAACCGCTTTAAAGTTTCCGAAACGCTTGGAAATTTTTCCGAGTACTCCGATTTTTCAAAAGAAGATTTGGAAGAAAAGAACCTCGAATACATTGTAGCGGGAAGAATAATGACCCGCAGAAAACATGGCAAAACCACCTTTTGCAACATAAAAGATAGAACCGGCGAAGTCCAGGTTTTTATACGATCTAACGATATTGGAGACGAAGCTTACGCCTTATTTTCCAAATTCGATATTGGCGATTTCATTGGCGTAGAAGGCAAGCTTTCTAAAACCAAAACTGGCGAGTTAACCGTCTTCGCAAAAAAGGTAGAGCTTCTCACCAAATCTATTCAACCGCTTCCTGAAAAATGGCACGGTTTAAAAGATGTTGAGCAAAGATACCGCCGCCGTTATGTAGACCTAATCGTCAACTCCGATGCGAAAGCCGTTTTCATCTATCGCACTAAAATAGTGCAAGCCCTGCGTGATTTCTTGAACAAAAGAGACTATCTAGAAGTCGAAACTCCTATGATGCAAGCCATCCCGGGAGGCGCGACGGCAAAACCTTTTATGACCCATCATAACGCGCTAGATATGGATTTATATTTACGCGTCGCTCCAGAACTTTATTTAAAAAGACTGGTTGTCGGCGGCATTGAACGCGTTTACGAAATCAATCGCAATTTTCGTAACGAAGGGATTTCTACACAGCACAATCCTGAGTTTACAATGCTGGAGTTTTATACCGCTTACGCTGACTATAACGATCTTATGGATCTGACCGAAGAGCTTTTTAGATTTATCGGCGAAACCGTATTTGGTAAACAAACCTTCCCTTGTACCTCTGTAATAGAAGGCGAAACACTCGAAGAAGAAATTGATTTTTCAAAACCCTTTAAACGAATTGCGTTAAAAGAATCTTTGATAGAAATCGGCGGCGTTCCCGCAGACGTCTTGGAAGATCCAGAAAAAACCGTCGCCTTTGCGCTGGAAAACAAAGTTGCCTTAGAAAAAAGAGACAAACACGGCAAGATACTCGGCAAACTATTCGATCACTTTGTAGAACACAAACTCGTGCAACCGACTTTTATAATCGACTACCCTCTTGAACTGTCTCCTTTATCTAAAAAGAAAGAAGACAATCCAGAATTGGTCGAAAGGTTCGAACTGTTTATTTCTCGAAAAGAAATTGCAAACGCTTATACCGAGTTAAACGATCCCATTGATCAAAAAAAGCGATTCGAGGAACAAGTGGACGAAAGAACTTCTGGCGACGACGAAGCGCATTGGATGGACCTCGATTTCGTGAGAGCTTTAGAACATGGAATGCCCCCTACCGCAGGCGAAGGAATTGGCATAGATCGTTTGACCATGTTGTTCACAAATCAACAATCCATTCGCGACGTTATTTTGTTTCCTCTGCTCAAAAAAGAAGTCGGTTGATCCAAACGAACTAGCTTTTATCATTTTTAATTCTTTGTCATTTGTAAAGAGATCTCTAAAAATCCAGATTTGCCAAGAGCCTAGCCTTTAAACTAAGGCTAGGCGATAGCAAACAAGTAATAATAAAAATTATTAGAGGCTCCGTAAAAATCTTTTATGTCCTACGAACTATTTATCAGCCTCAGGCACCTGCGTCACCGGAAAAGCCAAAAGTTCATTTCTCTCATTACATGGATTTCCATAGGAGGAGTGGCCGTTGGCGTTATGGCTTTAATAATAGTAATTGCCGTCATGTCCGGTTTTGGAAAAGATTTAAGAGATAAGATACTTGGAACCAACAGCCATATCGTGGTCAGTAACCTGACTGGCGGCGGGATAACAGCCTATAAAGAATTAATAAAAGAAATCGAAACCGTAAAAGGCGTTAAGTCCGCAGGGCCATTTATTTTAAGCCAAGTGATGCTCACCCGTGGCGAACGAGTGGCCGGCGTTGTCATTCGCGGAATCGATCCTGAAATAGAATCAAAAGTATCCGATTTACAAAACAATCTAGTCGACGGTAAGCTCACCTATTTAGCAAATCCGCCAATTGTCGAAGGAAAAACCGGCAAAAGCCGAGCGGGAATTATTTTAGGTCGTGAACTGGCAAGATCATTAGGCGCCTATCCCGGCGATACAGTTTCCATGGTCTCGCCCGTCGCCCGCATGACCCCATTGGGCTTAATCCCAAAACTAAAAATGTTTCAAGTCGTTGGGCTTTTTGATTCCGGCATGTACGAATACGATTCAAACCTGGGATTTATTGATCTAGACGCTAGCCAAAAGTTTTTTGGAATGAAAGGACAAGCCACAGGAATTGAAATCCGAATTCATGAAATTGACGACGCCGCAATAATTGGAGAAACCATTAAAGATAAATTAGGTTTCCCTTATCACGCTCGCGATTGGATGAGCATGAATAGAAACTTATTTTCCGCTCTTAAAATGGAAAAAGTCGTCATGTTCATTATTTTAGTTCTCATCATTCTAGTGGCCGCATTCAATATCATAAGTACATTGTTTATGGTGGTCATGGACAAAACAAAAGACATAGCCATCTTGAAATCGATGGGCGCCAGCCGAAAAAGCATCATGAGAGTTTTTAGCTATCAAGGATTAATCGTTGGGCTATCCGGCACCTTTCTTGGCTGTGTTGGCGGGTTCACCGTCGTTCCAAATTTAAACGAAATTGTCTCTTTTTTAGAAAGCGTTTTAGGAATCGATATCTTTCCTAAAGACGTTTATTACCTCAGCAAACTCCCATCAGATATACAATACTTCGATTCTATCCTTATTGTAATATTCTCTATAGCTATTTGCTACGTTGCCTCTCTTTATCCCGCTTGGCGCGCTTCTAAGTTAGACCCTGTAGACGGTCTCCGCTATGAATAATTCGTCAGAACAAAACGAAAAGATTCTACAAGCTATAGAAGTTTGTAAAACTTACAAAGACGTTAAAAACCCTCTGCAAGTTCTTCGCGAAACCGCTATGTACATAAACCGAGGGGAACTCCTCGGAATCATCGGAGCTTCCGGCGTTGGTAAAAGCACACTCCTTCATATTCTAGGCGGTTTGGACAAACCCGATAACGGAAGAGTTTTATTTAACGACAAGGATATATACGCTCAAACGCCAGAGTTTCTCGACCAATTTCGCAACAAAAATATAGGTTTTGTCTTCCAGTTTTTCAATTTATTGCCAGAGTTCAACGTGCTGGAAAACGTTTTATTTCCTTCCCTGATAGGCAATAGAGATAAAACCAAAGCGACCGAAAGAGCCAAGATGCTATTAAACGAAGTTGGACTCATCGGACGTTTGGATCATAAACCCGGCGAGCTTTCCGGAGGAGAAACCCAACGTGTCGCCTTGGCGCGAGCATTAATCAACGAACCTAATATGGTCCTTGCCGATGAACCCACAGGGAATCTTGACTCTAAATCTAGCGACAAATTATTAGACTTGATAAGGGAATTGAACAAAAAAACGGGACAAACTTTTGTCATCGTTACGCATAGCCACAAAATTGCGCGTTCATTAGACCGAGTCCTGGAGCTTGCAGACGGCAAAATTAATAAAGTAGAAAACGATCTTTAATCATCCCTACCAACTAACTCTATCCCCTCGACCGATTAGATAAAAATTTCTATAATAAACTCCATACTAGCAAGTAAGCGGTAATACTTTTTAGTATATATAAAAGGAGATTAAACAAATGGAACAACGCGTAAGTATCATTACCCTTGGCGTATCTGATCTCAAAAAGTCTAGAGCGTTTTACGATGCGTTAGGTTGGAAAGTCGCATCGGAAGACCAAGCGGAAGAAATTGTAGCGTATGACTTACAGAATATGACTTTAGCGCTGTATCCGTTGAACAAACTAGCCGAAGACGCCAAAATTCCCGTCGAGCGAACTGGTTACTCCACCATCACGATTGCCTATAATGTAAACTCTGAAGCCGAAGTCAATGAGACACTAGAAGAAGTTCAAAAAGCTGGAGGTAAACTCATTAAATCAGCGGAAAAAGTTTTTTGGGGAGGTTACTCAGGTTATTTTTCAGACCCAGACGGAAACTTATGGGAGGTAGCGTATAACCCCTTTGCGCCGCTAGGACCAAAAGGCGAGTTTCAATGGGGCGGCGTTCAGCAAAGCTGAGCGACTATCGCAAAGCCAAAGAACCGTAACTTGGCACAGGCACCATCCTACCGGCTCGGGCAGTACTTAAAACAAGATTCACCATAGAATCATAATCTCTTCGTCTTTGCTCGAAAAAATCAATTGCCTCTTTATTGATTCGTTTGGTTTGCTTTATATTATCAACCGTTTGCTTATGAAGTTTAATCAGTTGAGACTCCTTGCTTTGCAACCTGGAGTAATGCATTCCAGCTCTTCTTCGCGAATCGGTAATAAACTGCCGAAATGTCTTTAAAGGCTCTAAAGGACCAGATGCGGGAGAATCTTGGGAAATAGGCGCATCTTCTACTCTTTTCGAGTTTAAAAGAGCGTCTACCTCAGTTTGACTCATATCCATGATTATTCGCTCTCCGATTTTTTTAAAAGCTTAATTAGTAGCTGTCGAGCTTCTTATAACTTAAAAAAATTCTATCCTAAATTTTTCTCAAAATCTAATATTTAAATGTAAACTTTTAGTAACAATTGTTTATCTGTGATAACAGTAAACCCTTTTTAATCAAGGGGCTGCGGCTTATCGGAACAAAAACGAATTATCGGAACTCTGGCTGAGTTAGACAATGGCAAGCTTCTTGTTTTAGTCAAAAATAAAGCTAACTCCTTTCATACTTTTAATAAAATTCCAGGCATTTTTCTAATTTTTTTTCATCGAAAAATTATAAAAAGCTCAATAATTAAATTAAAAACATGGATTATGAAACTTAATAAAGAAATAGGATTGCAGAACGGATTCGATTTAAGCGGAGAAAAGTTTTAAAAACTTTATCGGTGGGAAACTTATAGAAGGTATTTTTTATAATTGCTTCAATGCTAACGAACCAAAGCTTGGAATAGGAACCATTCTTCCCAAGTGAATATTTTTCAACATATAATTTATCATTGCTTCATAGTCTTTTCTTCTTTGTTTAAAAAAATCTAACGCGTCTTTATTAATTTGTCGAGTGTCTTTTATAGTATTTACCGTTTGCTTATGAAGCTTAATTAGTTGCAATTCTTTATCTCTTAGCCGATGTAAGTGCTTTCCAATTTTTTTGCGAGTTTCGTCAATAAACTTACGAAACGTTTTTAAAGGCTCCAACGGACACGCCAAAGGAGAACTGTCGGAAATAGCATCCTCTACCCTTTGGGATTTAAAAAGTGCGTCAACATCATTTTGACTCATTTCCATAATCTTGAATCTCCATTAGTTTAACTTATAAAACGTAACTATCGACCATCCGTTAAGTTTTGAAGAAGTCTAATGGAAACTTTAGTGGAAATCTAATGTTTAAATGTAAACTTTTAGTAACAATTGTAGCAAAAAGTTAAAATTTCTGAACTCGAAACAAACTGCTGAAAAACAGCAATCAAGCTTAAAACTATGTAGTTCCAGAAAATTCCCAAAATAAACAGTCATTATGGTTATCTATAAAAATAAATACGAAGTTAGATATCTTAAGGTAAGAAACTAGTGGAATGAATGAGTTTGTTTATAGAGAATGTCCTATCATCTCTTAAAACGCACAACTCCACATGTCATCTTGAACCGAACCTTTAGATTCGACGAAAGATCACGCCTCGATTCAATAAATCGCTACCTTCAATTTTTTATAGTTTTTGAAACGGAAATTGTAAAACGGATATGGGGCTGGAGGGAATGTTTTAAATTACTTTAGAATGGTGGATCCAAAACTTGGCACTTTGATAATACGCCCGGCCCTGGCCCCTTTTAGGACTAAATTGATCATAGCTTCGTAGTCCCTTTTTCTTTCTTCAAAGAATTCGATAGCCTCTTTTGGAATTTTACGTGTTTGTTGGATTTTGGTAACAGTTTGCTTATGGAGACTAATGATTTGAGATTCCTTATCCTTTACCCGTGGGTAGTGATCGCCTAACCTTGTGCGCGTTTCATCAATAAATGCGCGGAAGGTTCTCAATGGCTCTAAGGGATTAGCTAAGGGAGTGTCATCGGGGACAGCTTCGTCTATCCGCTGTTGATTAAATAACGCATCTACATCATTCTGGCTAAGTTCCATGGCCTCGATTCATTCGATTTTATAATAATATCAATTAGTATATTCAAAAATGCCTACAAAGCAAAGTAACTTTTTCGTCACAATAGGTTTAAAATCAATATTTTAAGGTACTTTTGACGACCAACTGACTATTGTTAAGGTGATATTAGTCGTTATTTAGCGGGGCAATCTAAAATTTATTCATGCTCATATTATAAATTAGGTCTACCAAATATGCATATAAATAAACATTGTCAAAGTGAAAACCATTGAAAAGCGGCCATAAAAACCGAACTCGATCCACATATCCTAGCTTGTAAACATACTTGCTATTTGTCTTTATAAAATAAAAAACCTTACGTAAGGATCGCTTTGATTCCAAAAAACCCTATCTTTCTTCTCTCTTTTTCTCTGGAATTCGGAGCTTGCCCTGAGGCACTCGAAGGATCCGACTTAGCAGTTTCACAAAAGCGGCGTTATCCTTTATAATACCCTTCCTTTTTAAACAATTAATCGACAATAAAACAAAATATGGAATCTGAAGCTCCCCAAGAAGAACCTGAAGCTGGCGGGTTGTCGCTAAACTTTGCCTTTGCAACCGCGTCGCTGTTTGCCAGAATCGATCAATTCATTGGTCGCGATGACGCTATCGCTGAAGTTGAAAAATGCTTCCTGTCAGATCAAAGAATCGTTGGATTCGACGGTATTGGCGGAATGGGCAAAACCTTTGCCGCCGTTAAAATCGCCCAAAATTTACTCGATACCGAGCAAACCGATTTAAAAGTAGAAAAAGTATTTTTCATCGACGGTCGCGACGGACTGGGAGCCACGTTTCATTCCTTCTTGGGACAATTCATTCAAGTTTGCGAACTCTATAACGAACTCAAGCTGACCAAAATATTTTTTGATAAAGACGACTCACCGCAAGAAGTCGCCGTAGAATTGATCAAATATTTACACGAACGCAATATTTTATTCGTCTTTGACAACTTGGAATCGTGGCTCGACGAGGATGGTAGTTTCAAAGATTGGCAGTTATACGAATTCTTTTTTAACTTGGTTCAAATGAGCGAAGGTAATTTAAAATTCCTGCTAACTTCTCGGCAACGGTTTTCTTTCAACTCCTACGAAGCCGACACCCAGGACCCACGCTGGATTTCGCTCAAGCCCTTTTCAGTGGACGAACGGCTGGCCGCTTTAAACCAACATCCTGATCTTAGCGAGCAACCTCCCGCTGATAAAATGAAAATCGTTCATGACATTGGAGAGCATCCTTACGAAATCGGGTTACTGGCTAAAGATCAAGGCGTCCCCAGCACACGAGCGGCGGAAATTAACGGGAAACGCGAAGAGACTGGCGACTTTGTAGCGCTGGAGCATTATCTCGGTCAGCTATCAGAAGATGAGTTGGAACTGCTGCAAATTCGAGCCATATTTCGAAAAGAACATTTGAATAAAAAATTAACCGAACTCTTCTGGGGGTTTCAAAGGAAAAAAGCCGGCAAACCTTATGATAATTTTGAAGCGCTCATTCAGGGAATCGCCGCTAAAGGGTTGATCGCCTTTGACGCTAACCAGCAAGAAACTCAGCTTCATCCTCTGATACGGATGCGACTGTTTGAAGAAAACGACGGGAACTTCGCAATGCTTTTTGACCGCAAAAACTCGTTATATCAAGCTTTGGTTCAATTTTTTCTAGCCCATTTTCAGCATTTTGAAACTTCCGATAAAGAAAAGGCTTTTGGCTTCCTCGCCCACGCTTATGAATACTCCCTCTTATTGGGAGAGTTGAAATTCATCAACCCGATTCATCAAATTTTTTCGGGCGGTTTTCAAGAATTCATTCTAAGGCACATTGCGGTGGACTATTTAATCCGCACTGGAGGCGTCGCCTTAAAGGCCGCTAAAACGGCTGAAGACATGCAATTAGTCTTAAGAGTTATCGAAAATCTTAACGACTTAAAGCTATTCTCCATGGCTCAGTTTTTTTTGAACGACGTTATCCGTCACAAAGCAATGAACGACAAGTGCCGAGAAATTGCTTTTGGAGTGCAGGGAAAAATTCATTCCAATATAAAAAATTGGGAAAAAGCCGTCGAAGCATTTAAAAAAAGCCTGGAATTTTCCTCTTACGAAGAACCAGGTTCGACTTATGGAGCGGTTCTCCATCAATTGGGAGTCGCTTACGAAAATCAAGAAGATTGGGAGCATATGCGGGAAAACTTTTTATTAGCGATAGAGTGCCTTGCTAAAAATAAAGATCCCAAAATCGATATCGCCTTTCAAAGTTTGGGCAGGGTCCAGGAACATTTGAAAGACAACGATTGGAACCAGATGGAAAAATGGCTCGCTCCAGAAATCATTACGGCCATCAAAGCTGGCTGGACAGACGAGGCCGTCGCCGAGTTAAACCAAGCGACTGAAAAATAAATTAGCGTTTCCAAATAATATTCTGTTATATTTAATCTATGAGCAATTTTGATACACATTCAAGCGAGCAAAACGCCGAAACCACCTGTGTTTCGTCCCTACCCTTATTGTCCGCTTTAGCGCTCTTGAAACGGGGCGGTCCCCTTTTCCAATAGACCACTATTCTTTTTTGATTTATCCCAAATAGATACTAAGCCAATTTATTGATATAATAGTTGGTTGTTGAATTATTGGCTATTTATTCGAAGCTAATAATAAAAAGGTTATATCCACGTCATCCTAGAGGAGCCATCCTTTGATGAGCTTGTCCTGAGCCTGCCGAAGGAAAGGATCTAGGTATTAACGGCGTTATCTATAAATATTAAAATTTAATGAGTGAAAGTGAGATTGAAATGGAACCGGAAAGACTGATTGTATTCGACACGACCCTGAGAGACGGGGAACAATGCCCAGGCGCTAGCCTAAACATCAAGGAAAAACTTGAAGTTGCGCGGCAATTGTCCTTGTTAAAGGTTGACGTGATCGAAGCGGGTTTTCCGGTTGCGTCTCCCGGAGACTTTCAAGCGGTTGAAACCATCGCTAAGGAAATTCGCAACGCCTCCATTGCCGGTCTCGCTCGCGCTTACGAAAAAGATATCGTAGCGGCGGCGCAAGCTCTGGAAAAAGCGGAGTCTCCGCGTATTCACGTTTTTCTCTCCACGTCCAAATCGCATCGGACCCATATGGTGAAAAAAGCGAAAGAAGAAATCGTGACCATGGCAGTGGACGCCATCAAAATGGCCAAAAAATATGTCGACGATGTGGAGTTTTCTCCAATGGACGCATCCCGCACCGAAGAGGACTTTCTTGCAACAGTTTTAGAAGCGGTGATAGACGTTGGAGCGACCACGGTTAATATTCCGGATACGGTGGGTTATGCTATTCCAGAACAGTTTGGAGACTTAATCTCTTACATTAAGAAAAACGTCTCAAACATTGATAGATCCATCATTAGTGTGCACTGCCATAATGATCTAGGTTTGGCTGTCGCCAACTCACTAGCAGCCGTTAGAGCTGGCGCTCGTCAGGTAGAATGTACGGTAAATGGTATAGGCGAACGCGCAGGCAACGCCGCTATGGAAGAAATTGTCATGGCGCTTAAAACACGTAAAAACTTCTACCAGGTCGATACCCAAATCGAAACTAAACACATCATGGCATGTAGCAAAATGGTCAGCAGTTTGACGGGTTTTTTCGTACAACGCAACAAAGCCATTGTCGGGAAAAATGCTTTCGCTCATGAGTCGGGAATTCATCAACATGGGTTCCTGAAAAAGAAAGACACTTTTGAAATCATGGACCCGAAACATGTTGGCGCCGACGATTCTGAGTTGGTAATGGGCAAACATTCTGGACGCAGCGCGTTGGCTCATAAAGTAAAAGAGCTAATGGGATATGAAATTTCACAAGAGGACCTGGACATTCTTTTTGACGAGTTCAAAATACTCGCCGACGAGAAGAAAGAAATCTTCGATGAAGACATCGTCTCTCTAATTCACAAACAAAAATTAGAGGATGATAGCTTAGTCACCTACCGATTAGGTAAGTTCAAATGTTCCTTCGAAACCGGCGGAGCGCCACAAGCGGAAGTTGAACTACTTGGTAAAGATGGAGCAACCTTTTCAGCGTCAGCCGAAGGCGACGGACCCGTCGACGCAATATACAATTGCATCGATAAGATTTCTGGTCTGCAATGCAAACTCTTAGATTATCAAGTGATGTCGAAAACCAAAGGGCAAGACGCCCAAGGCGAGGTAACGGTTTTAGTATTGAACGAAACGCGGGAATCGTTGGGCAAAGGCTCGAGCCTCAATACGTTGGAAGCAAGCGCAGAGGCATATGTAGACGCTATCAATAAATTACTGTTTAAGAGAAAGTCTGGACCCGTCGAAGGTTCCGATATTCCTGGACCTTAATTTTTCGAGCGTTAAAAATTCAATTCAACCGGGGCTTTTCCAAAAATGGTAAAGCTCCGGTAACTTTTTGGGAGAATAGGCAAATGCCAAGTTACGATCATAGCTGCACAAAATGCAAAAAAGACTTTGTTGTTGAAATGAAAATATCTGAAGTTGGAGTTAAAAAAATCAAATGTCCTAAATGTAACTCCACAAAAAATGTCGAACGCAACGTAACCAACACTTCGTATAAAGCCGAAAGTGTTGACCGATATAATTACTCCAAAAATAGCGGCGACTAAAATAAATAGAGCTATTGAAACCGATTTTCTTCTTTTTTATTAAAAAATAATAAATATCTGTAAGCGCTCGGGTTTTTATAAAGTTTGCGCAACTTGCGACAAACAGTCAAAATTTTCGCAATAAAATAAGTCTCTATTTTTCAAAATATTCCAAGTTACCTCTAGAATAAAAGTCTCAAAAAAAAGACAGTTCCGATAATTCGATTTTCCGAATTTTATCAAATTGATACTCAAAATTAGTGTAAAACTATGTAACGGCTATGTTACACTTTCAATTGGGCTATTGTTATCTGACAAAAATAGCCGATAATATAGAAGTACTATTAATTTGCTTTAAAAGGCGGATTATCCTTCGATTTTTCTAGTTATTTAGCTTACCTAATCCGATAGTCTGCCAGTCAATAAATTTTATAGTAAGCCAGCTTCGCGAATCATTATTCGCTTTATTAATTCTAATCTTCGAAAACTTGGATTATGACTGCCCTCGACCTTGAATCTCCTCAAACTCAAAGCGAAAATGATCGCTCTCTCTCTCAAATCCATAATGAATTAACCCGTTACCATTTAAGCGGCGAAACCGTAACGATGGAACAGCTGGTTAGTGTCGATGAAAAAATTAATAACGTTGCTAAAGAAATTACAGAGAAAGAAGGTAGTATCGAAGCTTATAAAAACCGCTTTGTCGAGTTCTATCATTTACTATCCTTTCTTTTTGACGAAAAAAACCATGCAGCCCGCGCAGAGGAAAACTTAGCCCGAGCTTTTAAATTAGATAAATCAAACGTCGAAACTATTTTCCGCATGGGCCTTCGTTATTACGATAAAGGCGATTACGAAATTTCTGGTAAAGCTTTTGCCCGATTAATCAAAATTGGACAGCTTTCGAAAAAGGCCGGAAAAATCGAGCAGTTGTTTGGAGACAAAAAACGGTTAGTTACTCTGGTGCATTTAGGAATCCATTATTTTGACCACAAAGATTTAGATAAAGCTCAAGAGGTTCTTACAAATGTAACTGCCCTCGCCCAAATTGGATTAAAAGAGAGCGAGTGTTCCTTAAGCCAAGTATTGGACCTCTCCAACGCGGAATCTGAAGCTTGGTATTATTTGGGCAAAATCCAAATGGAGCGTAACAAAAGGATGGAAGCTTTAAAACTCTTGGAAAATTCCATCCAATTAAACGGTAACGATAGAGCCAACGCCCTCTTAGGATTTCTATATTTTAAAATTGGCAAAATCGACGACGCACTCAAATGTTATCAAGACTCGGTAAAAAATAATCCCAATAATCGAGACGGATTAAACGGAATTTTCGATATTTTCGAAATGGAAAACAGACCGCTTGAGGATTATCTAGACGTTATAGATCTAGATAGCGATCCAGACAATTCGACAAAACGTTTCTTTGTCGCCGAAGCCTATATGAAGTTTGCGATGAAAAGTAAACTCTCGAAATTTAAGGACGCTCAAAACACAACCGTCCCTTACGATATCTTAAACAAGATCGTAGCGCGCTTAGAAAAAGCCGAAACGGCATTTGCAGCTTCGTTTCAAAAGGACGACCCAGATATCGATAAAGAATTTGAAGAGACCATCAAAAATAAAATTGTCGACGCTAGAAACTGGTTAAAAATACTAAGAGATTATAGAAAAGAAAAAACCGGTATTTATTGGCAAAAGATGAATGTTGATTCCGTTCAGAGCTTTGAGTTGTATTTTGAATGGTCGGATAAAGTTCCTTTAGATTCTTCAATAAGACGTTATGAAGAAATCAGGAAAACTGCAGATAAAAATCCAGTTCCTCCTCTATATATAGGAAAAGCACAACTGCGCGAAGTTATAAAAGCGACTAAAAGTAAAAAGAAAGTCCTTGAGCCTCCTGAAATGATCCAACTACTCGACGAAGCTGGAAAGAATTTCAACAAATCTAAAAACCTGGAACTTGAGAATGGTCCTCTCACCGCCTCCATTAAAAAACAGCAAGAACTTCTCAAGGAAGTCCAATTAAACGTCGTCAAGTCCGCAAAAAAATAGGTTACTTAAACCAATAGTTAGTTTTGATCAAAATTACCTATCGGATATTCAATTTGTAGCTCTTGCACCAAACCAGCCAAACTTTTCTGATAAATTTCTTGTTTTCCCCAATCGCGAAAATCTATCAGTTCCCCTTCTAAATCTAATTCTTTGATCCAGCTTTCAAAGGCTTCTTTGCCCTGCTCGTCAATAAACATTGGGAATAATAGTTTAGGCTTTTGAAAATCGTCGAAGTTATATTTACATTGGTCTTTCAATTCCCCTTGCAACTCCAGTTTCATCCTCTTTTCTCTCTTTAGAGCGTTTTCTACTTCTTGCCTCAACCACTTTGATTTAATAGAATCTTCAGAAATTAATACCAAAAACTTCTCGTTGTCTCGGACAGATTTATCGCAAGTACTTTCATACCAGTTTCTTTCTTTGTCATTTTTTGGATTTAGCCAACATCTCAATCCTTTTTCTTGCAAATCGTCATGAATTTTTTGCGCTAAAACTACGTCTTTTTCTGAATGACTGATAAAACACGTATGTTTTTGAGCTAACTCCAGCGTTCCCAAAAGCGTAGGAATACTCTTTATAAACGAATCAGAAAAACCGCAATCCCTGAGAAATTTATCCGATAAATTTTTTGAACGTATCAACGTTTGTTGATCGATTGTAGAGGCTCCTAAAGAAACAGATTTATCCAGGTTGCTTGCTCTGGACAAATCATTTTCGCTAAAAATAGTCGATTTTAATAAGGCGTCTTCAAAATTAGCTCTAATTAAAATAGCCCTGGTAAAGTTTACCCCATGAAGACTCGCCCATCTAAAGTTGGCTAATGTTAAATTCGCGTTGAAAAAATTAGCTGATATTAGAGTTGCTCTGGATAAATCGGCTGACTTCAGATCCGCCATAAAAAAATTTGCGAGTTCTAAATTAGCGCCTATAAAATCAACGTGTCGAAGATTTGCGTTTGTAAAATTCACCCTTTGTAAATTGGCGTCATCGAAGACAGCCGTCAAGAGATTAGCGCTTTCAAGGTTTGCCCCTTCCAAGTCAGCTCCTTGAAAATCAACTCCAGTCAAGTCAGTTCCATAAAAGTTGACGTCCGTTAAATCTGCCATTGAAAGAGTCGGAATGATTAAATTCACTTCCGATAAATCAGGCCTTATATCGGGATTCTCTTCTCGCCATTCATTCCAGGCTTCAACATCCTGGTTGATCATATCGAAATGTTCTGGATTAGCCATAAACTAATAAGTCACTTTTTGAAACGTAGTTACTTGCGCAATATAGACAAGGTCGTTTTTAGTATCAAACGACAACGAGTGAGGGATTATATCAAGAGACTGAAGCAATTCAAACCTAAGATGAATACAAACACAAGTTTTTCAACCTATTAAGTCCGCTTTCATTTGATTATAGGCATGCTCTTCAGCAAGGCGAGGCTATACATCAACTAGTTGATCTGAAGAATTCTTCTTATGACTTTAATAAGTAATGATCATAGCTAGAAGTGTCAGGCCACAATTCAAGGACTGTCTAAAATCAAAATAATTCTTAACAACAAGAAGGATTGTGAGTCTTTAAATGATAAAAAAACGTAAGACAGGTTTGAAGGGTTTTGGCGAGAAGATTCTATCCATATTATGACAATTTGAGGTATTCAGGATTATGTTGAAGAACAAAATAAAGAAGAAATTTTTCCGGATCTTATATCTAAGCCTACCTATTCAATATTATAAGAAATCAAAACTTGGAAAAAAGGATTGAACTATTAGTTAGAGAGATATATTTTCTCAATACATCTCTCTCACCACATTGTTAGGCTAGACCTATAGTGACAATATAAGAATTACTACTTGGATTGTCTACAGTATATGAAAACACTTTTTCATTACTAAAGGTAAAGCTATGCGCTCCAACTGCTGGGTCATCAAAATAGATCTGCCCAAAGTCATACTCTCCACCTAAACATATAAATTTACAATCTGCTCCTACTCCTTTTGGCGCAATAAAAACGGATGAATTGCCCATTGAAATATTAACAGATGATCCGTTTAGTATTGGATTCCCAGCTAGCGGCGCTACTGACCAAGTAGCGTCATCATTGACTTGATTAATAGATGAAAACTTGATCACGCTCCCTGTTGCATTTTTGATTTCTAACGAAGCCGACATTGACATTTTAATCTCCTGGCATGCATTTATTAAATTGATACAGTTTCCACCCTATATCCAAACTCCAAAGTTAAGACGTAGCTCTGAAAACCAGGCTTGTAAGATTTTATTGACTCATAACTCTTCAATTGGAAAAAAATAATAGCCGCGTAATAATGTCTCAACAATCCTATATATATGGGATTGTCGTTTTATTAATTTATTAATTCTTAAAACCTATGAGCCTAACAACCATCGTCTCAAACACTATTAGTACCGACTTAAGATGTAGTTTGTATACATTGCCATTAAAGCTGAATTGGAACTGGAAACATTATCGGTATAAATAATATTTGCAAATGAGTCAGTAGTTATTTTAGGGAAAAGTGTACTGAATAAGTTTTGGTCAGCTTCGCTTGCCAGGTCCAAAACACTGCTTATTTCATCAGTAGGGTCTAAGAAGCATAAAGCTTCAAGGTCGGATTGAGTCAACGTCCAGGAGAGTAAAAAATATTTTCCAATTCCCTTCTGTGTAACCATTTTATTCAATTGATCGTTCGACATTTCACTGAAGTCATTAGTGTCGGAATAATCATTATCAGGATCTAGACTAGTCTGCGGAAAGAAGTTAGCGCCAAAATTGATACCGTCAATATCAGAATCTACAATTACTAATACTTTAGAGGAGTTCGCGATTAAATCATTTACAGTCATACTTGCAAAATCAGACGTTTCATCTTTTTTTGCAACATACAAATTTTTCAACCCACTAAGTTCTTTCAGTAATCCATTCCACTGATCAGCGTTAAATGGAGGGTAGTTTGAATTTCCTGCATCGGTATCATATGCATGAGATAAATTTAATACGATCAGTTCCTTATTATCATTAGTAAATGCATTTATCTGAGTAATAATGTCGCTAATGGACTGTCCTCTAGAGCCTTGCCATCCCTTATATATAGAAATATTAATATGTGAATAGTGACCAGTATAATATTGACCGCCACCAATTACGGGACGAATGTCAAAATATCTTGTCCCAAAATTAAGCTGATGAGCAATATCCTGAGTTTGTGTTTTTGTATTACAGTCGTGAGAGAATTCAGTAGAAGAGTCAATTACGCTCATCCCAGAATCATGAGAACCAGGAATTGAAATTTCAGACAACTTTTTTGAGCCAATCAATGCCAAGTTATTTTCCATCCAACTTGCCGCATTAAATCCTGTTGCTATAAACCCATCCTTGTTACCAACTAATCCAAAGCTCATCACGCCGTTATGAAGCCAACCTAAGTCAATTTTGGTATTTGCAGGCTGTGTTTGAGTGTCAAAATTGGCGCTTGCAACAATACGAAAAGGGTTGGCAATTGCATTCAACTTAAATGTTAAATTGTCAGATGAGTCTCCAGTCTGTAATTTATATACAACGGTTGCTTGATCATCATCCGAATTATGAAAAATACTCTCATCCCATTCGATATAAACGGTCTGACTATTCTTCGGCATAATAGTTTCTGGAAAATTCCAGTTATTCATTTGGTAACTTCCACTTTCGTGCTGGACTTTTTTTAACGGATAATTAGTTCCATTTGCAACGGTAAATTTAGCTCCTTGTCCCACTTTAATTCCTTTCCTTTTCTAACTCATCAAGTTCAACACAACTAAAACATCTTCACTAGAAACTATGATCATTAATATTTTTATAATTCATTTAATCAATTATTAGCAGTTGAACATTAGCCCTACCCTCCAAATCGAAAAATTTAATTAAGAAAAACAGACTCATAATATTTTTTGATTTGGTTTTAGTTCTCCAACGTGAAACGGATATTACTTTCATAGCTGAATAGCGACAATCCCATATAAATGGGACAGCACACCTCAGGCAATTACCTACAAACGGATAAAAAAATCCTGATAAATAAAAATAAATTAGTAAAAATTTACAATTCGGATGCGTTGAAAACTTATAAATATGCCAGTCCCATGAATATGGGATTGTTAAGATTCTTTAAAAGGATATTATGCTATTCCAAAATAGAGGGATAAAAACTAAAGCCTTAAAAACCTAACATAGTCACTAAAGTCTGATTCACTGGGACAATCATTGACATCGGAATTTAGAATAATCATACAAAGACCAAATACACGAGTTGAATTATGCCAACACCTATCTACGAAACTTTGCCTGACATAAAGCGCCTATGGAGTTTGACGAAAGGCGATCCAAATATTCGTATTGCAGTTTTGGATGGCCCTGTTGACAAAACTCATTCTTGTTTTGTAAGCGCTGACCTTAAATATATTAATTTTAAAGAGTCAAAAATAAGCCAGAAAGGACTAGCAATTCAGCATGGCACTCATATTGCCAGTATCATTTTCGGCCAACACGCCAGCAGTATGAAAGGTATCGCCCCAAGATGTCAGGGGTTGCTATTCCCCCTATTTAAAGATGGCAATGCTGACGATCTAATTCCCTCATCTCAACTAGAGTTAGCGCAAGCTATTACCAGGGCGGTCCAGCAGGGCGCAAATATAATCAACATCAGTGGAGGCGAATTAGAATCCTCCGGTGAAGGAAGTGATTTTCTATCCGATGCGATACGAGATGCTCATGAAAATGGGGTTCTAATTATTGCAGCAGCAGGCAACAACGGTTGTGAATGTCTTCATGTTCCTGCCGCTATGCCCTCTGTTCTAGCGGTAGGGGCAATGGACGAAGCCGGAAATCCATTACAGTTTAGTAATTGGGGTCAACAATATCAAACTCAGGGAATCCTTGCTCCCGGACAAAATATACCTGGCGCCGGTCCAAACGATAGCATCGTATTAAAAAGTGGCACAAGTTTCTCAACTCCCATCGTATCTGGAGTTGCCGCTTTATTATTAAGTCTCCAACTTAAGCGCGGATTAAAACTGAACCCTCAAGCGGTTCGCGAAGCTATTTTAAAAAGCGCTAATCCTTGTGACAAAGTTGAGGGTAAGCGTTGCCTTATGGGCCGGTTAAATATTGAAGAGACTCAAAAACAACTTTTCGCCAAACAATCTGCACTAATTACGCCTCAGTCACAAACCTCTCCTAATGAGAAAAAACAAGAATATAAAATTTCAGATTCAAGCAGAGAAAGTTTTTCAAATTTGGATGTAGAGCTACTACCTTCATCAAGACCTGAATCGAACATAAGCAAGAATCCAATAATGAATCAAGAAGTTACTATAAACATCAATAAAGGAGAAAGAAAAATGGAAAACGATAAAAATGAGGTCACATCTTTTGAAGAAATGATTGTGACAGATAATAATATGGATCAAGCTGTGGAATCAAATGTACAACTCTCCGAACACACTCATGAAGAGCCGAAAACGCAATCCCTGGAATTGATTTCTAATCCGGAAAAAGTTTCAACTGTAAGCCCTAGCAATATTATGCCATCTGCTTGTGCCTGCTCGGGCGGCGGAGCTGCGATTCCGCAGAAGGTTTATGTGCTTGGTCAATTAGATTATGACTTTGGCAATGAAGCAAGAAAAGATTCTTTTTCCCAAATGATGCCCTCAAACTCCTCACCAGACAATGCAAATCAATTGCTGGCATATTTAAACGATTCAAAAAATCCAACTAATATAAGCGGAGCTCAATCAATTATTTGGACTTTAACAATTGAAGGTAATCCGATTTATGCACTTTATCCAGTTGGGGCTTACGCTGATATCACATTTAAAAGAATATTAGATTTTTTTGGAGAACAAATTACTCAAGGAGTCGAAAGAGTATCCATTCCCGGAATAATTAATGGAACTGTCACATTGATGTCAGGACAAGAAGTGCCAGTCGTAGTTCCTGACCTTCGGGGAATGTACAACTGGACAATGAAAGACTTAGCAAAAGATTTATTCCAAGATAAAAAAGATGAAGAAACAAATGTAAGCAGATTAAAAAACTTTTTGGCGCGTGTTTATCATGAGATGAGAAATACTGGCCAGTCTTCAAAAGATAGGGCTATTAACTTTGCAGGAACAAATGCCTATATGGTTGCAGAAGTTATTAAAGACGCTTGTAAAGAAGAATTAGATCTCTTGGCAATAGAGGCTGAAAAAAGTTCAATTTGCAGACCTGGATCAGATTGCTGGGACATTAAATTGAAATTCTTTAATCCAAAAAAAGTTCTGGAAACAGCCAAGACTAATTACATCCTGACGATTGATGTGAGCGATATTATCCCTGTAAGCGTTGGAGAGTTTCGTAGATTTTCCGACTATTAAAACTAGTTGTTTTAAATATTTATCAAGTTTATGAGCGTTCAAAAATACCATTTTCAATTTAAAAACATTGAATCACCCTAGTATAAGAAGGTAGTAGAAGAACAGTTCTGAACCGGAAAGGTTCCGGTTTTAGATCTTTATTAGCAAGTTATCCCTTAATATTTTTTTTCAGGAGACGATTATGAGTTTACCTAAACAATCCAAACCAGTAATGAGAACAGCTCAAAAACATGTAGCTTTAAAAAATGTACAGCCCTCCAATCTTTGCACTCAGGCCTGCAATCTCTTGTCTGGAGTAGCCAAACAAGCCTGTATATTAGCTTGTGGCATATTGTAAAAGTTGGATTTGAATCGGAAAGGTTCCGGTTTTGAATCCTTCTTAGTAAGTTATCCCTTAAATTTTTTTCAGGAGACGATTATGAGTTTACCTAAACAATCCAAACCAGTAATGAGAACAGCTCAAAAACATGCAGCTTTAAAAAATGTACAGCCCTCCAATCTTTGCACTCAGGCCTGCAATCTCTTGTCTGGAGTAGCCAAACAAGCCTGTATATTAGCTTGTGGCATATTTTAAAAGTTGGATTTGAATCGGAAAGGTTCCTGCTTTGAATCCTTCTTAGTAAGTTATTTTTTATTACTTTAAGCGATAACCTTGCTAAAGTTGTAAAAGGTCAAAAAAATTAGGTCAGTGAGGGGTCGTCAAATTAGTCACCCCCTGCTGGCCTTTTTTTATACCCATTTAAATTTCAACATTTTCTTTTGGCTATCTCTTATAAAAACCTCATAGTAATAATATCCTACTGAAGCGTTGATAATTCCCTCAAGTGTCGTAGAAAAAATGCTTCACTCACGCTAAACCTTTCCATCTCTATTTAACTCAGATATGCAGCTCCTTGAACTCAACAAGGCAGCTAAATCCGAACTGAGAATATCAAAACCCTGAACTGACGTCCAAACATTAGCTTTAGTCACAAAATATAAATATTTAGCTGAAAAACCAGTTTCTAGTATCAATATCGTAATCAAAATAATTTAAGTTTGAACGTCTTATCTACCTACAAATAATAAGTTTCAACCTCCAAAAATATCAGTCCCATATTCATGGGACTGACAGACGTAACATAATCATGCTAAAGAAACTACATACATATTGATTGTCAAAAATATTTTTTTAATCGGATATTGTTTGGCTAACTAAAACTTTGCTATGGTCAAATTAATTTATTCAAATCTTATTTGCGAAATTATCCACAACTAGTGATTCTTGGAAACATCATGAAGATTAAACATATTAAAATCGATGTTCATTATGCACGAAGATAAGGTGAGCCAGTATCATCAGCTTCCAAATCAAGATTATTCGATTACAGTCAAGTTCTCATCATCTATGGATTTGCAAAAAGTATGTGAGATCCTCTCAAGTTTTAACTGCATTATCAAAGATTTCACAGGTCAAAAATTGGTTCTCCCTCCTTGCCATTCGGGAAGCTTGAATTGTAAATCACAGGAAGATAAACTAACCAAGCGGGAACTTGAATTATTATTATATTTTGCTAAAGGTTGTAGTTATTCAGAAACCGCTGATATTCTAGGCTGTAGCATCTCAACCATACAAACACATGTAAAACATCTTTATCGTAAACTAAATGTAAATTCTAAATCTGAAGCCGTATACGAAGCACTTCAGCTTGACCTTCTTAATTTGTAAAACTTCTAGCAAAAATAGGGATAACAATTTAGTCAACGAAACGTTGACCTAAATCTGAGCGTAAGCCTTCGACCCTACTTTATAAAACACAAGGGTAATAATTTTATTTCAAAGAAAAGCCTGCAAGAATTTAATCTGTTGATTAAGAATGGTATTTGAGTAGGGCTAATAACGAATAAGCTAACCGCTCATGGCGAAAAAAACTTAGGCGAAAAAAACTTATTCGTTGATTATCGAAGGTGGGAACATACTCGTTTTAATAAAACTAATGCTTTGTCGGATTACTAATTAAAACAACAAAGGACGTCTCAGGACGCTACACAGCAGGAACTAACTTAAACAAAGTTAACTTCAATTAAACAAAATTAAAATCAACTCGTTCATTTTTGGTAGGGATTTCTTCATTTAGAAAATTCTAAATTGAATAACCATTACTCCACTTCGCCGGTTTTAATTTGGTTGTGGCCTTGCTCTTTAGCATTATTTAGAGCGCTATCCACCGCTTTTATATAATCCCAGGGGGACAAACTATCATTTGGAACCGATGTTGTTATTCCTTGACTCAGAGTGATGACATCCGCAACCTGAGAATGGGAATGAGGGATATTTAAACTTTTCACATTCTTTTCAATTTTGCCTGCTAACAGTAAAGTCTGCTCCAGCTCTGTTTCGGGTAAAATTGCCGCAAATTTTTCGTGCCCATATCGAGCCACAAAGTCGGCGGGCCTGCGAATTGTTTGCTCTAAAACTTTTGCGATATTATCCAGGCAAAAGTCACCCGCCGAGTAGCCATAGTTTTCATAAAAGGTATTGATAAAATCGACTTCAATAAAAATAATAGATAGAGGCAACTTAGAACGTCTTGCCCTACCCACTTCCATATTAAGCGTTTCTTCAAACCTGCGTTTGTTTGGAATGTTAGTTAACCGATCAATAGACAATAAGTTTTCCAACATGTCGCTTTTTTGTTTCAAATTCAAATGCGTTTTGATGCGAGCGACAACTATCGGGATATTGAGAGGCTTAATAATATAATCGACGCCTCCCGCTTCAAATCCCTTAATTTCATCTTCTATCGGTGAAATAAAAATAACGGGAATATTTTGAGTCGCTTCCGAGCCTTTGAGCTTCCTACAAGTTTCATACCCTTCCACTTTTTGCAATTGGGTATCCAAAAGAATAAGGTCGGGAGGATTTTCCGAGCGAGCGAGCGATAAAACTTTTTCCTTCTCGTCGACGATGATTACTTCGTAAATCTGCTCTAACGCTTCGCCAAGAATTTTTGTGCTCACCGACATGTCGTCGGCAACCAATATTTTTTGTTTAAAAATTTTTCTTTCCATTGATTCTTTTAACTGTCCTTTTTTTACACGCATATTTTCGCAATCAAACGTTTTTTATTTTATATCTTCTTTCAGATATTTCTAATAATTTCCATAAGACAATTGGAATGTCCATAAGAATACTTCCCTCTATCTCATAAACGGTAGATTGCTTTGCCGCCTGAATCTCTAACGTTTCTGATTTATCTCCAACTATCGAATCTTCACCGTAGAACTCTCCCGGCTCTATCGCGTCTATAAGTTCGCCTTTAGAATAGATTTCCAACTCCCCCTCCTTCAGCAATATCAATTCGGGTTTACCGCCTATCAAGCGTTTTTTCCCCATAGGGTATTGCGCAATTTTAAATCGCTGGGAAATTTTATTTAGAGTCGGATATGAAACCATTTCCCCAAACAACCAAGTGTTTTGGAGAAACTCTCTATTGTCTATAGTCGTATGGTAATTTTGATACAGCTTATTTCGTTTAATAAATTTATTATAAAAATTTCCGGGAATTTTAAGCGTTCTTATATAACTTTCAGCGCGAACAGTTTCCATTGAAGAACAATTCATGAGTCCAGAAAGTTCACCCACTAAAGAACCGGTAGATATCATTCTTTGCCTACCAGTCTTAGAGTGAATTGTCTCTACCATCCCAGTTAATATCAAATAAATAAAGGGTGTTGTTTCTCCCCCTTTAATCAAAATAGTTCCCGCATTAAACGATTCAACCTGAAAGTTAAGCATCATTCGCAAATCTTCAGCGGGAGCGTCGGGAAAATAGTCTCGCATCAACTGAGCGGCAATCCGCATAGTATAATCTTGATTGCTTGATATTAAAACATCAACCATGCCAAAAGGAGCGCTCGATCCAATTTCTTTTTCTTGAACCGTAAGTTTTTCCGCTTTATGCGACAAAACAATTTTCTTGGAAACGTCTTCAAAAAAATCTTCTGCGTTGCCATGAATTAACCCACCCCCTACGTCGATCTTTTTAATATCGGCAGGTTCTAGATATTCCCCTTTTATTTGCTCGTAGTAAGATTGCGGTATTCCAGGCTCAGTCGGGTCGTCCGTTATCATACCTTTAAGAATATCCAATGCGGTAATATCCGCCAAATGCGCGTAAGTACAATATCCTTTTTCCCAAAGCGTTCTAAAAGTATAAATATTGGTTTCTACAGGATGCGGAGATAAAGTCGGCTTAACTTCTAAACCCTCCACATTATTCCAAACGTCGAGTTCTAGATCGCAAATCTCAAAGTAATTTTCCAGATGGTCTATTCCCCAATTGAATAGCGCCGATAGTTTTTTAGTTACAGAAGCTCTAACCAAAGGCGTGGAATAAAATTTAATTCTGTGATCGGCCCGTAAAAGAGTAGGTAGTCCCGCAAAATGATCGTCGTGACCATGAGTTTGGAAAATACCTTCGATTTCATTCACTCCAATACCCAACGCCGTTAAACTCGTTAAGATATTAGGTCCAGCATCGATCAAATAAATCTTTTCCTGAAAAACTAAAACACTCGACATACACGGACGGTTGATATCCCACCCATCGCCATCTCCCGAATGAATGACCGAAAAATATTCCGGTTTAACTTGATAAAACCCTAATTCGTAAGCCGGCTCATATTCTTTATCCAAAGATAACGTTAAATCAACCTCTACAGATTCCTCTTTATAAGTAAACTCATAGCGGTTAAAACTATTCCGTTTAATTGAAATCCCGCCTCTTATTTCAACAGGCTCCTGCTCTACTACTCTTGAATCTAATAGCTCTTCTGTTTTTCGAATATTACCAAAAGCAAACTTGAGCTTAAGGCGCATCATTTCTTCCGCCTCTGCTTCGGCTATACCAGCTTCCATAATCTCTTCTTTGGAAGTCAAACCATAGTTTCCTCGATATATATACTCCATTTGGGCGCGCACTTGCTTCTTCTCGCCAATGAGAATTGGTTTGTTTCCTGTATTGTTCGGGTGATTTGGTAAAGCCATTCCCTGCATGTACAGCATTTGCAAAACAGGAAATTCAGCCAAATTCGAAAAACGCCCTTTTTGAACTAAAATATCGGACAGCAAAATTGCATTGGGACCAGATTGGTAAATCTGTCCATTCTTTTCAATATTCTTTATAAGCCCTTTTTTAATAAGGTGTTTTACAATATCTTCTGGGCAACCGCACAGGCAATAAAAGTCCGCATTTTTTATTGCAATCCAAAAAACGCCAGATATAATTTTTATTTTTTCAATGTGCGCCATAGATATAGCTGTAAAGGCTGTAAATGTAATAACTCTCCGCAGATAAAAGAGCGGTAAATCTAGTTATAGAATCTATTATTTTTTTTTCGGAATATTTAAATAAATAGTATCTAAATAAAGATATAGAGTCAATTTGAAAATGAAAATCAAGGGTTTAGAGCTAATCAGACAAATTGAAATAAGTTGATTTAAGGGATCTTTTTTCCACAACAATAAGAAAAATTCGAACTTTTTCTATGAAAAATAGTCTTATTAAATAGATAAAATATTCTATTTATAATGGGACTAAATACTCAATGAATCATTTTCACTATTCATCTAGGAGGCAAATATGGAAAACCAGTCTATCGAGGAAATAATTCCAATAAATGTTGTGACTAATATTGAAAGAGCCGTCGCCTTTTATACAGAGAAATTAGGGTTTTCCATTTCATTCAAATGGAGAGAACCCATTGATTATATAATTCTTGAGTGTCAAGACCGGCATATCCATCTAACTTTGAAAAAAGAAAAGAAACCATCAATCGTCTATATTATTTTCAATGAAGTGGTCAAACTTTATGAAAAACTCAAAACAAAAGACGTAACAATTACAAGCGAACTTGAAACATTGCCTTGGGGCATGATTGAATTTGAGATAACAGACCCCGATGGCAACCAGCTCATTTTTGGCGAACCGGTTAACCACGAAAAAAACGAATAACCCAGACCGATGTCACTATATTAAATAAGTAAATGCGATCTATCTAAGTTTTTTCAACGATACAAAGAGCGCTCAAAAAATTCTTATCGACGCCTTTTTCCTTAATCACATTATTGGGTAAATTCCATATCCTAAAAGAGTCGATCAAAAATGAACAAACAGAGTCATTTTTCTTTGGTAAAGCGCTGTCATTAACTAAAAAATCCACTCTTTTACAAAGTGTCGCTCTATCTCCGAATCTTCCACTCTTCACTGCTTTTTTTAAACGTCACTCATTCGTTTTATATTATGCTGTCAAAAAATTACGCCACCATTACAGAATGTTTTGGCTGATTTTAATAAAATTATTAAAAGCACACTGTCACAATTAAGAAAACTTTTTGCACCTTATTGGTTTGACATAGCATGCTTTCAAATAAAACATCTCAAAGTCGCCTATTATTTTTAGTAATCCTGGTTCTATTGGTATTAGATTTAAGCCGATCGATATACGCTCGCACTGGGTACGCCACTCCTAATGAATACTGGGAACCCACTCCAGAGAAATATCAAAACCTGCAATGGCCTCCAGGAACCAAAGCGCCAGGCAATTTAGAATTAGGTGAACAGATTTTCTTAGAAAAGTGCGCGATCTGCCACGGACCTGATGGACGTGGCAATGGTCCCGCCGCTCCTTCTATGATTCCCCATCCAAGAGATTTCACTAAAGGACTCTTCAAATACAAATCAACGAATCAAGGTTTGCCCCCAACCGATGAGGATTTAATATCGACCGTCAAAAATGGATTGAACGCAAGCGGCATGCCGTATTGGAAAGACCTCTTAAACGATAAAGAGATTCAAGCTGTCGTCGGTTTTATTAAAAGCCTGTCTCCTGTTTTCGATCAATCTAAGCCCACAACCATTCAAATTATAAAACCCAATACAGTCGGACAAGCTAGCGTTAAAAATGGAGAAAAGTTATACCAAACGCAAGGTTGCTCCGATTGCCACGGAGCAGCAGGAAAAGGTGGCATGAAATTAAAAGATTTTAAAGGATACGACGTTATTTCCAGAGATCTAACCGCTCCTTGGACTTTTAGAGGAGGAAACTCTCCTGAACAGATTTGGTTACGAATAACTACCGGGCTATCTCCAGGTCCAATGCCCTCTTATGAGAAAACCTTAACATCTCAAGAACGTTGGGATATCGTCCACTATCTTCAATCCATTTTTAGATTAGCCCCCTGGCAAGCGGGAGGAAAATTTGAAGGCCCCGGTTTCCAAGCCGACCTTAAGAAAAGAGGCGAATACCTGGTTCATGCGGAAATGTGCGGTCTCTGCCACACTCAGGTTAATTCAACAGGAATTTATCGCGGCGATAATTTCTATCTAGCTGGAGGCATGCGCGTAGAAGCCTACCCCTACGGAGTATTTGTTTCAAAAAATTTAACGTCAGATGTTAAAACCGGCTTGGGAAAAAGAAGTGTCGAAGAAATCGCCAATGATATCCGCACCGGAAGAACACCGCAAAAAGTTCTCAATATTTGGGGAATGCCTTGGATGTATCTCCACGGTCTTAGCGACCAAGACGCCAAAGCAATCGCTTCCTATTTAACAACGTTGCCTCCAGTCGAAAACGCTATTCCAGAAACGCTTCATTTTGGCTTTTTAGAAACAGTGATTGCCAAAACATATTATTTTCTAACGACCCAACAAGGAATTAAAACCCTTACCTACGCAGACGGGAACTATGGCCGAACACAATCAGGATTCAATAAAGCTTTGCCGCAAGAACTATTCGTCACATGTCAATGGGTCTTTCTTACTCTAGCGGTCTTCCTATTTCTTAAACACAAAAGTAAAACCAGGCAATTTGTTATCCTATCAATCCTGGGAATAATTGGATTCATGAGTTGGGTTATTTACAATTATCCCGCTCTGGATTTCATTCCCCCCAATGAGATTTATAAAGGAGCCACTAAGGGAACCTTTCAGATAAACTCTACCGAATTCAAAAACCTTCAAGAAGCCGAAATGGCAAGCAGAGGTCAATACTTATTCACCGTAGCGTCTTGCGCATACTGTCATGGAAACGACGGTTCTGGAGGAGCCAAGATAAGTTGGAAATCCGGATTTGGGTCCATATGGATTCGCAACATCACGCCCGATCCAGAAACTGGAATAGGAAGTTGGAGCGATCGCGAAATTACTCGCGCTATCCGCAGCGGCATCACTCCAGACGGCAGAACTCTGCATTGGCAAGGAATGATCTGGGACCACGCAAGCAATTGGGATGAAGAAGATATCCGATCTCTAATAAGCTATCTTCGAGTCATACCACACGTCAAAAAATTAATTCCCCAAAGCAAACCTGCAAGCGAATCGGATTGCGCGATCTACGTCGTTTTTCTCGAACCGGAGAATACAACCGATTGCTAAAAACAAAAAAGCCTCTAACTCCTATCAGAGTTAGAGGCTTATAAAACTATAAATCACACAAATAAAACTTACTTAAGCGGTAACAAACTAATGCATACTTAAATTCTTAGAAGCTGTTTTAAAAGCTGATAATCATATCGATGTGAGTTCGCCAATCAATATAGTCTTTCCTATCCGTAACAGGAACTTCGTAGTTTCCTCCTAAGCGGATATTATCGTTAACCACATAGCGGACCCCAGCAGCTACTAGAGCAATATTACCAGAATCAGTAGAGCCAAAGTTTAAGATGTCCGCTCCTTCAAAATCTCCAGCGGTCCGGTTTCCATTTCCAATATTAGCGTAACCATTGAATTCAACAGTTGGAAATAAATTGGGATAAATTTCATAATTTGCCGTGGCAGAATAATGAAACAAAGAACTATTATCATCGCTGTCTATAGCAATATTTGGTCCGAAGCTTCCTTGCAAACCTAATTTGCCAAAAGCTTTACTACCCGTAGCAAATATATCTACGAAACCGGAACCATTACCCTGAAGTCGGATGCCGCTAGTAACCAAAGTGCCTGTAGGCGGTTCGTACTCAACACCAACAGTGAAAATGCTATTTGCTTTCGCATCGGAATGCAGCGCATACTTAAATCCCACTGAAATATTGGCTAAACCTTCATCGTCATCCAATCCAGCTTTAAAGTTAGCATTAGCAAAACCATCCTTAGAAGCGATAAACCCCAAACGTTCCGTTAAGGCAACTCTCACTTCGGCGGCATATAAATTGATGTTACCGCCAGTAGAGGCAAAGGTTGGCGCAATATCCGTGTATTGGTGAATAAAGCGTATTTCAGTGGTTATATAAGGCGTTTCGTTAAATAACGGATTAGCGATCGGCGGCACATACCGCTTGTGTTTAGTTGGCCCCTCTCCTAGGGAACCATGAAAATCCCAGTCTATCGCCCAAGCCGGATTGGCAATAAACAGCCCAACAATAAAGACAACTTTTAATGCACTTCTAAAGCTCATTACGCTCTCCCCCCACGTTAAAAAAGGAACTTACCACTTAGTTACTTCTTCTTAGAATGTATGATATATAGCGATCTTATCAAAGATTCGTAGTTTTTCAATAGGTTAGATCAAAAATATGCGGATTTATTCCACGATTTTTCAACTATTTTCAAATCAGGGAGGAAAATAGAATTACTAAAAATCTTATTGAACCGTAAAGGACGCCAAGGGCGCAAAGATAGAGAATATATATTGTTAGCGTTGAGCAAAAGTTTGCTTAATTAAAACTAGCCCCCTCCGCATGTCTTCCTGAGGCGATATTTTTAATATCGGCGAAGGATCTCGCCTCGATTAAATAGTCATTCCGAGCTTGTCGAGGAACCTCATGCGCCCCAACCCCTTGCCTTTAAATCCTTTGCGTTCTTAGCGTCGCATTAAACTCTATGGCTAAAAATAACTCCACTTGGGTAACACACCAGGCTTGACTTCTAACACAGTTACTTTGCGGTAAATAGCCTTTTCAGTAAATAGCCTCTTTATCAAATTTTAGTTGACTATCAAATTATACGTGCACATACTCTTATTATGAAAACAAACAAAAAGTCAAATATTCCAAAGAAAAGCGATCACGTGCAAAACTGTACAAGTTTCAATTTGCGAAAAGCTTCCAGGGCCGTCACTCAATTATTTGATGAAGCCTTAAAACCCTGCGGATTATATTCTACTCAATTTACTTTGTTGAACGCGATTAACCTCTCGGATTCGGCAACCATTACAAAGTTATCGCAAGCATTGGTAATGGATCGAACCACGTTGACTCGCAACCTAAACCCCTTACAAAAAAGCGGATGGATTGAAGTTGTTTCTGGAGAAGATAGAAGAACCAAAACATTATCAATCACCAAAGCAGGAAAGCAGGTCTTAAAAGAGGCGACAACGTATTGGGAAGAGGTACAAACCCAGGTTGTTAAATCTCTTGGAAAAAAGCAATGGGAAGAATTGCTCGACAAACTGGATCTAGTGGTCGCCAAACTCAGTCCATACTAATTTTCTTAGCCACAAAAGGTGTATATACATATAAATCGAGAACAGAATGAACACTCAAACTAAAGAAACAAACTTAAACTTCAAACCATTAAATAGTGATAGTTTCTCTTTAAAAGCTAAGCGCCAAAACATTACAGTGGAAAAAATCCGTAAAATCGCATTCGAAGAAGGCGCTGACGACATAGGATTTGTCAATCTAAACCGCCCTGCCCTGCAAAGCGATAAAAACAAACTACAAACCGTTTATCCAAAAACCAAAACAGTCATTTCTCTAGTCAAGAAAATGAATCGGGAGAATATCCAAAGCCCCGCCCGTTATGCAGCGAATGTAGAATTTCACCATACCATTGACGATATTACAAATATCGCCTGCCGTATACTCCGCAGATTAAATGATTTAAACATTCGAGGCGTTGTGCCTGCGGTTCGATTCCCAATGGATATGAACGCTTTAGGTAAAGATGCCCTTTCGCATGTCAGTCATAAACCCATTGCCGTAGAAGCGGGCCTGGGACAAATGGGGAAAAACCGTAACGTGATTCACCCAAAGTTTGGAAACTTCATTCTGTTGGAAACCATTTTGATCGACACAGAATTAGACCGTTACAATTTTCCCATAGAATATAATCCATGCGTCACTTGTAAATTATGCGTAACCGCTTGCCCCGTTGGCGCTATCGGCATAAATGGAGATTTCAATTTCATGGCCTGTATGGACCATAACTATAGAGAATTTATGGGCGGATTCCAGGAATGTTCTGAAACATTAGTTTCTTCAAAAAACATAGAACAATATCGAGAAAACTTTCGTGATAACGAAACCGCTTCCATGTGGCAATCCCTATCCTTTGGAGCAAATTATAAAGCTGCCTATTGCATGGCAGTCTGACCTGCGGGCGAAGAAGTAATACCGTCTTTTATAGAAAACAGCAAAAGCTTTGTTAACGAAATACTTCGCCCCCTAAAAGAAAAGAAAGAACCCGTTTATGTACGTAAAGGATCACGCGCCGAACAGTTTGCGAGTAAAAACTCCGCCAAAGAGATCCGACACATAAAATCGCCGTATCGACCACAGAACATTAATTTTTTCTTAAGAGGAACCGCGTTGCAATTCAATCCAGAAAAAGCCAAAGACCTGGACCTCTCAATTCAGTTTCGCTTTCACGGAGATGAAAACGTAGATGCCTTCGTTGAAATCGCCAACCAAAAAATCAAAACCGAACGTGGCGACCATCCAAATCCCCACATTGAGGTTTCGGTAGACATAAAGACTTGGCTAATAATTGTTAACAAAGAAACAACCATAGTTTGGTCACTCTTAACTCGAAAAATGAAGACAAAAGGCCCCCCCTTATTATTGAAAAAATTTAAAAACTGCTTAGACGCTTAACGATCGCAGGCAATTCACAAGATTTTGAAACATAAAGCCTAAGTTTTTATACAACTTCTCTTCATACTCAAACAGCTAATTTTTCCTAATTTAAATAAGCCCTTAATAAACAAAAGTCACAAGTCATAACGTCTAATTTCTAAGAAGTTTTCTGCAATCTGAAAATCATTATTATTTAATGGAAACAACACAAACTTTTCATTTACCAAACTTTTATTTTATGCCAAAATGCATCATCCAAAATTTATGTGAAGTTAAGGAGCGTGAACCATGGGGAAAAACATCATTCTTTGCTCAGATGGCACTGGAAACCAAGGGGGTGTCACCCCCGATAGCAACGTTTTCAAACTTTATAACGCTGTAAAAATTAATAAATCAGCAAAAAACGATAACGAAGAAAATAAAGAAACGTTTAAAGAGCAGGTTGTCTTTTATGACAATGGAGTCGGCACTTCGTCATTCAAGCCAATGAAAGCTTTAGGCGGTGGCATGGGCGTAGGCTTTGAGGACAATGTTCTCGACTTATACGAATTCCTGGGCCGAAATTACAGAGAAGGAGACGACATCTACATTTTCGGCTTTAGCCGAGGTGCGGCTACGGTGCGTGCATTCGCTGGAATGATAGAGCATTGCGGACTTGTCGTAAAACACAAAAATGACGAAAAAGAAATGGACGAAGACGTTTTTGATCAACTCATTAAAGATGCCATGGCTGCATATAAAAAAGGCAAACTTGAAAGAGATCAAGATCATATAATGAAACGAGTCATAAGTAAAAACTTCAAAGATGCAGATGATTTCAGAAAAAATCACGCTTATAAGCATGATGAATATGCTCCTGATGGAAGACTACACATTGAAGTTATGGGGATTTGGGACACCGTTTCCTCTTTAGGCACTCCGCAAATACCATGGCTCGACACGCTAATAAACGTTTTCTTACCTCATAGGTTTTATGATCTTTCGCCCGATAATTGCGTAAAAAACGTCTACCATGCTATGGCAATCGACGACGAACGCAGAACTTTCTGGCCCTTAGTCTGGAATGAAAAAATGTTTGACGGCGAAGGGAAAAAGATTGAGCAAGTCTGGTTTACAGGTATGCACTCGAATGTCGGAGGCGGATATGATCGCCATGAATTGTCCAATATCACGTTTGATTGGATGATGGAACGACTCGAAGGTCATGCAAACGCTTCCAAACCTCGTAATGGTGGCCTTGAGCTAAAAGAGGATGTAATTACAGGAGCGCGGGAAGATGCGAACCCATTCGGAAAAATGTACGATTCTCGCGACGGGCTGGCTGTCTATTACCGCTATAGCCCTCGCCCAATCCAAAAATTATGCGATAACATTTTAAACAGTCGCATCAAGATCCATGACTCTGTGATTCGCCGAATGCGATATTGGACGGCCGGGTATTCCCCAAGTCAATTACCAGAAGAATTCGAAGTTGTCTCCACAAGAGAACCAGGAACAAATCCCGCTACCCCTGAAAGTTTTGAAAGAGTATTCATGGATATGAAATCGTGAGCGTTATATAAGAACTGTCACAAACTCATAATATTCAATCTTTTTGGGAAAAATTAGATTGAAAATTAACTAAAAACTCATTTGTTTCCAAAAGAGGACAACATGGAAAACTGGAATCAATTAAAAGATCATAGCTACAACTTAATCTATAAAAGACAATTTCTTTATTGGGCCTTTTTAGCAATCTCAGCAGTCCTTATTTTATTCTCGCTAGTTTTATGGATCAAATCTCCTTTGATGGACGCAAAGGCAATAGAAACATGGCAAAACGCCTCATGCTTGCATTGGTTATTGGCACATCTTGCCGATATCATGCGTTATGTGTTGCCAGACTTTTTTAATGGCTTCATCACCTTTGTAGTAATTCAATACCCGGTATGTCTAGTCGTACTTGGAATTATTATTTGGTTTTTCAAATGCCAGCGTAAAAAACTTGTCAATGGTCAAGATGCAGCTCGCAGAGCAATGCGTAAATTAGTCATCAAAAAATGGAAACAGTTGAAAGAAGAAGACCAAATAAGAGGTTAATTAAATAACTAGTCTCAACAGGAGAAAAAGGAAATGAGTACAAGGCATCATTCCACCGACGCTAACAAAGAACAATGTACTGTTATCCCTTCTCCTGACTATGAAGCCATTGGTGGCTCTCGCTCGCTCTCCAAAACTTTAAATAAGAGGGAGTGTTTCGAATTGGAAGTAAAAGCGGATAGCATATGGAATGCATCAGGCATCCGCTTAGATCCGAATGGTAAATATGATCTTCAAGTAATCAAAGAAATTTCCCCTTTGATAGATAAAACCATTCCCTCCACACCAACAGGTTGGAAGCGAGACTCCGAAGAAGTAAAGAGCTTTAACCTCATTAAAAAAATATTTTTTTGGGGAGCAAAATATCGCCGAAGAGCTCCCGACCATGAATGGTTTTACTTAATGGGCGCTGTGAAAGGCGCCGAATACAAGCAATTCCCTATCGGAAATGGCGTCTCTGGACAAACAGTTGTCGATGGTGAATTCTGTGCCTTCGTTAACGATCTATACTCCACATACAAGAAGAACTATGGTTCTCTTCTCCTTAGGGTAACGCGGACAGAATAAAAATAACTTGGAAGTTTTTATTTGCTAAAACTTTATTACACACCAAAACAATCCATTCCAAAGTTCACATAAAGCTCGAGAGAAGTGTGCCATGCCAGAAAATGAAGATAATAATAAACACTCCCCTTTGTTTGAAGAAAAAGTTTTTCCAGAAGAATGGATCTATTTAAAACAGCGACGGAACCACTTAAATAATAACCAAGGCACGACGCTCCCAAAACCTCCTCCAACCTTGGAAGAAGATGCGCCTACGGTTCAGGGACTAAACTGCTGTCTAGCCCCGCCAATTTACGTTAGTATAAAGTTTATTTCTCTAATTCCCCAAAAACCAACTGTTGATTACGGGGTTGTAGGCCTTGCAATGTCTGGCGGTGGCATTCGTTCGTCTACATTTAATCTTGGTATTGTACAAAAACTAGTCGAAAAAGATTATTTCCAATTTATTGATTATATGTCAACCGTCTCAGGCGGTGGATATATAGGAAGTTGTATCAGCACAATCTTTGCCGGAAAAAACAAAGACAATGAAAAAGATTGGAAAGATAGCAAAAGAGCCTTTGTAAAAAAATGGACTACGCCTAATAAGAGAGAAGGTAATACTCGAAAAAATAAATTTAAAAAAATTCTCAATCGCTTGGTTTACCAAGGCAAAGATGAAAAGAAAGACTGGACAAAGAGTTTCTTTACAGGCTTGAAAAACCTGATTACATCAACTCAAACCACTGGGAGCCCCCAAATCCCCTTTAAACACAAATGGGGAGAGCCAGAACATAATGCATTTAGACACCTTCGGAACTACGCAAGTTACTTAGCTCCCAAAGGTTGGACGGATATGATTCGTTTCCCATTTTTAATTTTAAAAGGAATCGTAATCAATTCGATCATTATTGCTCCTTATATAATGGCCGCAGCTATTATTACAGTTTTAATATCGGGTAAAGACATATACAACGCCTACCTCAATACCTTCACCCCACAAAAAATAATAGAAAAGAAAATATCAAAATCTTTAGCTTTGATACCAGATGCAAAAGGTATTCTTGTAGACTCCAATTCTAATCAAACAAGACTTATTGGAAAAAAGCTAACTCAATTCGATATTCAGGAAAAAACCAAGGAGAAGATAAAATCCGTAGCTCTGCAAGACATATTAGAAGTTGTAAGAATAAAACTAGTGAAGACAATAAAAATTGAGAACCTAAATGAGGGTCTAGATAAAGTTTTAAAGGATATAAGGTCTTCTATTCAAGAAAAGCTTAAGGAAAGGGAATCCACACTTCAAGGATTGCCAGAACTTATAACGACCGCAATTAAAGAAAAGTTCGAAGAAAAGAAAATTATCCTTAAAGAATCACCAGAACATATAACAACCGCAGTTAAAGAAAAGCTCAAGAAAAAAGTCCCCTCCTTTCAAGAATTACCAGAACATATAACAACTGCGATTATAAAAAAATTCAAAGAAAAAAAATTCGCCCTACAAGATAAAGATCAAGCGTCTGAACTTATCACAAATATAATTAAAGAAAAACTCAACGGAAAAGAATCCTCTCTTCAAGAAATACCAGAAATTATATCAACCGTAATTAAAGAAAAGATCACGAATATAAAAGACGAGAACCCAGAAAATATTTTAGAGGATCAGAAAAATATTTTAAAGAATATAAGAACTTCTATTAATGAAGAACTCAATGAGCAAATTAAGATTTTACGAAACGTTCAAACAATAGAATTTCGTAAACTACACAAAAAGCCAAAAGATCCTTTACAAAAAATTGAAATTACAACTTGCGACTATTCAAACTGCCAGCCCAACCCTAATAGTCAAGAAATACAATTTATTGGTCAACCCATCGACCTTTCAGCCAATCAGTGGACTTTTTTACCGCCCCAAAAGCAGACTTACTACACTATAAGCTTGGGTTTAGCCTTTCTCTTTATTCTTATCTTATATCCCTTTTTTCAATCAGTTTGGCCATCAAACCGAGAAACCCGAAAAACCACTACAAAGCGCTTATCACTATTACTTTTGCTTCTAATAATTGCCGCATTTATTGAGTCCCAACCCTATGTTATCTATTATTATTCTGCCTCTATTTATAAATTAAAAAATGTTTCCGTTATAGATAATGACTTGTTAAGCGCCGCATTTGGAATCTTAAGCGCAATTCTTGCGGCTATTTTCTCTGGAACCGGTTTATCAAAGAAATCCGGTCTTATCGAAAAACTAAAATTATATTTTATCGGCTTTTTAGGGTTTGCGTCTCTGTGGATTCTGTATTTAGCCCTTTGTCGCCACATCCTATTTAAACGTCACGAATGGGAATGGTTTGGCTTGCTTCCAAAATGGTTGACCAGTCCAGAATATGATTGGAATCTTTTAAAATTAAATGGGGCGGAAATAGTTGATACGCCACCGCAATTAGCGGGCATTGTTCCTTCGAGTTATGGAATAAGCCAAGACATTATTATCTATTCTATAATCGCATTTGCTATATTTTTATATACGCGTATCTTTGTGGATATAAATAAACATTCCATTAACCGTTTTTATCGCGATCAATTGAGTAAAGCATTTTTATTTGCGCTTTCTGATGACGGTAAAGAAGTTAAGGCATGCGACAGTTTATACCTTTCAGAACTCGGCGGTAATAGCAAATCTCACATTGCCCCCTACCACTTAATTAATACGGCATTAAATCTACCTAATTCAAAAAATCCTGATTTAATTAGAGGAAGAAATACGGACTTTTTTATTTTCAGCAAATATTTCATTGGAGGTGAAATCACTGATTACTATAAAACAAATGAATTTGAGGAGCAGGGAATAGATCCACACATTGATCTAGGATCTGCAATGTCAATTTCCGCCGCTGCCGCCACTCCCAATGCAGGAACCACGACGATAAAACCATTAGTGTTTATCATGGCAATGCTCAATATTCGATTAGGATATTGGCTCCCGAATCCCACCCCCAACCTAGGCAAAGAAGAAAATAATGCCAAGGACATATTTTCTAAGGCCAAGAATCTACTTTATAAGGTCATAAATATATTTCCGAATAATTTCTTACGCTTCGTTGAAGGACCTAGCCCAAAATTTCTTTTATGGGAAATGTTTGGTTTAATTGACGAAAAAGATTCGCATGTAAACTTATCCGATGGCGGACATATTGAAAACCTAGGAGTCTATGAGCTTTTGAGGAGGCGATGCAAATACATTATTGTTGGCGATGGAGAAGCCGATCCTGATCTCAAGTTTGAAGGTCTCGCAATTTTGATGCGATTGTCTCGTATCGATATGGGAATTGATATTAATATCAACGTGGAGCATCTTGAAAAAAATGAAGAAACAGGTATGAGTCAAGGGCATTGGACTATCGGAACCATTCGCTATGGGAATGGTGAAGAAGGTAAACTACTCTACGTCAAACTATCCATCACTGGGGACGAAAATCGCTACGTAAAGGAATACCGTTCACGAAAAGAAGGAGCTGACTTTCCACATCAAAGCACAGCCGACCAATTTTTTGACGAAACCCAGTTTGAAGTTTACCGAGCGCTAGGTCATCATGTAGCAAGCGATCTATTTCCTAATAAGGATACAGACGATTCTGAAGAGTTTTTAGACGATAAAAATTGGGACGTAAAAAAATGGTTCGATTACTTATCGAAAAAAGACGAAGAAAATAGAAATACTTTCAAGCGCGAAAGAGAATGGTATGAAAAAAGGAGCGGTTCTTAAAAAACCGCATCTCCCCCAAATAAGAAGCGCCAACTAATGAACTAAGTCGCTCCTAAGCGTGTTGTAGAATATTCTTTGATTGCCGCTTCTAACGATTCTACATTCCAATCAACCACAGCTTTTGTTTTAATAGCTAATTCAGGGGGCAACTCCTCTCCACCCGGAAGAGCCATCGATAATGGAGCGACTCCATACATCTGACAAAAGTAGATAATGTGTTTAGTCCAAAAATTATGAGTATCAAACAGGCGTGGAAAAATTAAAGCGCAATTACTACTGCGGACTTGATCGCTCATATGCCATTTTAATTTTTGTAATCCTGTAACGGACTCAGGATCATCAATAGCCGGATCGTGTTGTGTATCGCTGCAAATTCTAACTTTGAAACTTTGGACATCGTTCAACAACTCGATCAATCGATTGTAATCTTCATCGGCAGCCCAAGCGTGACTAATAAATAATTTATACGTTTTCACATACGGCATATATTTAAATTAAAACCTCAGATTATGTCTATTAATATTGCCATCCCCCACCCTGAGTTTAAGATTTGGATTCTGACAAATTTGAACTTATGACTATATCATCAACCGCTTGAATTTTATATTCTTCGTAATCGACTAAAGAACTAATTTCACGCACCTCACATAACTCATCGATAGAAAATAAACATACAAGACGCAAAAGACACAAAGAATTAAAACTTGAAAAAAGCCTTTACATTTATATTAATCTCAGATATTTTTCGCACACAAAACTTCATTTTATCTCCACCAAAATCAATACCCTCGCATAAGCAATAAAACAAATCCATTCTAATAATTCGGGACGACCAATTTGAAACGCTCCGTAAAGGGATGCTAGAGAATTTCGAAAACCGCATGGTCGACCATTTAAAAAAATTCTTCCCAGAACAATGCCTGAAGCTCGGCGAAAACCTGGATAGAAATACAACTTGTAGGAGAAAACAGTAAACCCATTGCAGACCAAAAATACGAAATCGAATTGCCCGACGGAACCAAAAAAAAGACTCCTTAAACAAAGACGGCAAAGCGCGAGTAGAAGGAATCGACAAAGGAGAATGCCAAGTCTCATTTGTCGATATTGATCAAGAAGCCTGGGAATCAGTATCATGACGGAAACCCCAAAAAACCATAAGCCCCGTAACTTATAAAGCCAAAACCGACGACTGTATTTCTTCCATCAGGTTTGAATCGAGCTTTTTTCCCGTAACCTTGTGGGAACTACCAGAAAACGCGGAGTTAAAGAAAAAACGGAAAAACCTCAACGTATTACAAGAGGGCGACTCGATACACGCCCCAGAAGTACGAAAAAGAACGTTCGCCTACCAAACCGGAAAAGTTCATAAATTCAAACTAAAAGGCGTTCCAGAAAAATTAAAACTGCGTTTTTTAAAAGATGGGGAACCGCGCAAAGGGTTGGAATATGAATTGGAAGTAGATGGCAAAAAATTTAAAAGAAAAACAGATGATGAAGGGATTTTAGAGCATTGGATTGCGCCAAATTCTAAAACAGCCAAACTTGTTGGACACGAATTAGGAACTTATAACCTCAGCCTTGGAGGTCTGGATCCTGTTGACAACGAATCCGGAGCGCAAGCGCGGTTGGTTAATATGAACTTTCTGGAGAACCTTAAAGAAGACGAAAAGACCTACACTAAAGCCCTGCGATTATTTCAAGAAAATAACGATCTTGAGATGCCCGGAAAATTAGATTTGCCCACTCAGGAAAAGCTCATCAAAAGCAGCGAAGAAAAATCATAAAGGGTCTTTGTAAAAATGGAAAATTGAACAAGCAAACGAATCAGAGAAACTTGTCAACACTGTGGCTCAGATACGCTTGTATCATGCCTAGGTGGCTGTGGACTACTTTGCTGCTCACCCCACCTTCATGCATCTGCCCTCTGTAAAGAATGAAACTCCAATGAGAATCAAAACACTTTTGGGATACTTAGCAGGTTTACCTTTTGCAAAAGCTAGTGTTTTTGCAAACAATACAAACTTTTCTGGTGGATGGGAAGGTTGATTACAGGCTGAGATTGGATACGCAATATATGGAGCAAATACTTCATCTCTAATAAGAAGAGAGGTTAAATATCCTGATGGAGTGGGAGCATCTTTGAATTACGCTCCAGGTCCATCACCTGTAGCAACGCCAGACGCAGCTGCTGGCGTAGGAGCCACCGACGAAACATATATAGAACTAAAATGTATCAATCCCACTGTCGCCAATCCCATAAACAACGCATGGATTCGATTTGATAATGATGTTGTGAAAATAGAAGTTCTAAAGGCAGTTAATGGGACTCTTATATGTCAATTAGCCACGTGTGGTATATTTAGGCTCATAGATCTTGCCGCTGCCGCGCCTTTGTCTAATTACTGGGGCGGTATCCGCAGCGTTATGTACTAGACACCAGATCTGGTAATGTCTCCCCCCCCCTAAGGATGTAGCTTCAGGTGGAACTCCCCGTCTATTCATTATTGCTGTTTCCGTTTAATTCAAAGTAAAAAGGAAAATTTTTTATCTGAGGTTCTATTTCTTTAATAAAAAACCTTAAAAAGTTTCAAACAGAAGGAACAAAAGCTCCAAACTTTTTATTAATGAGCCTTTCCCAACAAAGATACCTTTTTCCTATAAGAATCAACCTCAGGATTTGAACGATAACTCATTGCCAAAATTTAATGATGTTACGACTGATATTGAATGAAAAGTCGAAAATAATAAAATCTTATCTAATTTCAATTTCAAATTTAATAAAAACTGTTAGGCCCCAAAAACCTCCAAACTCATCCCCACTCATATAAAAGCCTAAAAAAAATTACTAATAATCTCAAAAAATTGGAATAAATAATGAAGATTAATCTCTTTATATTCTGAGAAGGGAAGTAAAGTTCCATATGACGTCAAAACTCCCTTCCCAAGCCCAACGTACCCAATGCGTTGGGCTTTTTTATTTTTTGGCAAATCAAATTCAGATACTATTAATGTAATACAAACTATCGTAACAAACGTAACAAAATACTTTGCTATAATAAAAATGCAGTTATCACTGTATTAAAAATAATAAAATAAAAACTTACTTTTATTTTTTCTTTTCTCCGATTAAAATTATGATGACTTTTTTGCTAAAAATTCGTTAATATAGTTAAAAAAGATTAATTCGTACCTTTGAAATTTTTAGGAGTTGCTAAGTATGCCAGGAAAACGAAATGCAAACATATTGCCAAAATTAGGAGAACGGTTAAAGAAGTGGAGAAAGTCGGAAGGTCTTAGGTTGGCCGACGTGTCCAAAATGATTAAAGGAACGTCAGGACCACTCTCTGAAATAGAAAACAACAAGAGCTATCCAACCGTCGAAACCATAGCCATGTTTCATAAAAGAACAAACCTAAACATAATGTGGTTATTGTTCAACGAAGGCGATATGTTGAAGAAAAAAAGCAAAGGTAAGTAAACAAACTTAAAGGTAACTCTTTAATAAAACCTGTTACCTTTCCAGGAAAAACTTCTATTCTGAAAAGTCGAACAAGTTTTTTCACTTACTAGTTGTAATGATCCATGTAGCGCCATTGATTTAATTGTGCTATAGTGGGTTAAATAAGATGGATTGAAAGCAATTTTGCTCAATTCCCTGTGGAATTGAGCCGAGGGTAGTTCAAGCAAAACTCGAAATTTTTTATTTCCCAGTCACCTTCTTGGCTGGTTTTTTTTGTCCTGAAAATCCTCCTTGGGATCCATCCCAATAACAGAGCTATGAAAGCTCTGAAAGGGCAAAAATGCATGAGGTCCGGGTTTACGATGATTCCGGAAAATTAAAGAAAGTGATTTCGGTCAATGAGTTGAAGAAGAGATCTGATCTACAGGTCGAATCTCCAATGATGTTTAAGAAGAACCGTCCAGCGGCGAAAACGGAAGTTACCGTTAATAAAACCGCAAAGTCCTAATTCTTCCCGAAAAAACCAGTTTTTAACAAAACAAAGCCAAATATGCTGGAGGTTTAACCTTCTTGCCCCCATATAAATACTCGCGTCTATAATATTAGATATTTGACGCAGTATGTAAAATTCCACAAAAGGAACTTAATTTTGACCACATCAAATCTTTCCGCCGATGCGTGCGGATTCGACGCTCTAGAACTTATTCAACCTATCCGCAAAGCGCTCGCGGAAAAACGTTATACACAGCCAACGCCAATTCAATCTCAGGCCATCCCGCACCTTATAGAAGGACGCGACCTTTTGGGATGCGCTCAAACCGGAACCGGAAAAACCGGAGCCTTTGCTTTGCCCATTCTTCAACGTTTGGCTCAAAGGAAAAAAAATGTCGGGCCTAGAGGGGTTTCCGCTCTAATTCTTACCCCAACACGCGAATTGGCCGCACAGATAGGTGAAAGCTTTCGAGTTTATGGGCGTTATTTAAAAGTAAAACATACGACTGTTTATGGGGGAGTCAGCTATAGACCGCAAATAAAAGCATTATCACGAGGAGTAGAAGTTCTCATCGCAACTCCAGGAAGATTAGTCGATCTAATAAACCAAGGGTATGTGAAACTCGATCAGACAGAGACTTTTGTTCTAGACGAGGGAGATCGCATGTTAGACATGGGATTCTTGCCAGATATCCGCAAGATCTTCGCTATGCTACCAGAAGAACGGCAAACCATGCTTTTTTCGGCGACCATGTCCAACGAAGTTACGAGTCTCTCTAAACAATTTCTCAATGATCCGATAAAGGTTTCAGTCACTCCAGAATCCAAAACAGCGGACAATATTGACCAACGCGTCATGTTTGTAGACAAAGAATTTAAGTCCGAGTTGCTCGCTTCTGTTTTCTTAGACGAATCCGTCAAAAGAGCGGTCGTTTTCACTCGCACCAAGCATGGAGCTAATCGCCTCGCAGAAAAACTAAATCGCGGAAAAATTAAAGCGGAAGCGTTACATGGCGACAAATCACAATCCGCTCGATTACAAGCCTTGAGAAAGTTTCGTTCTGGCAATGCCCGTGTATTAGTCGCCACCGACGTCGCTTCCCGAGGACTCGATATCGAAGGCGTGACACATGTCATCAATTATGAAATACCTAACGAAGCGGAAAGCTATGTACATCGCATCGGTCGAACAGCACGCGCAGGATCTTCCGGAGTGGCCTTGTCATTCTGTGACGGCGGCGAACGTGGCTATTTACAAAGCATTGAAAAATCCACAAAAATTACCGTTACCGTTATAGAGGATCATCCTTTTCATTCTCATGCTGTCGCGGCAATGTGGAAAACAAAAAAACCTGCAGGTAAAGGCGCTGGTGAAAGCCGACGCAATAAACGACCTTGGGGTTCTGCTTCAAGTAAAGGCAAAAAACCAGCCGTCGGTGGTCGAAGCGCACGCAAACCAGCAGGAAGCCGGTTTAAAGCGCCTCACCAACGCAGAAGTAACTCTAAAAGAACAAGCTCTGGAGCCAGCGCTAGCCGCTCGGCCTAGTTTTTCCAAACTAACTCAATACTCTCCCCCTTCGAAAAATATAATCTCGAAGGGGGAGGTACTGGGTATTGGTCTTTATTACTTAATTATCAAATCTCACCCGCTCAACCTAATCCATCAAACTATTTTTTCTTGTTTAAGGATTCTAACTTATCTTTATCAAGGTACTTTTCTAATCCAGCCATGCCTTCAGCAACCTCAGGGCTAGCAAAAAGCTCCCTACCCGCTACCTGACCTAAAACCTGAAAGCTAGCTTGCATGGTAGCGTCGCCTTCAAATTCCAAAGCCTTTTCTGCTTCCTTTTTACAAGACTCTGTTAAAAGCCTCATTAACAAATTGCCCATTCTTTTATTCGCTTCATTAAGTTTTTCCTTGGTAATTGAAGAAATTGACTTAACTTCAGGATGTAACGAAGCCGCAGAGAATGGCCATTTAACTAAAGCGGTTCTATCCCTCTTTGATGTTGATTCAACCAAACATTTCGATAAATCATTCGTATAGGGTCCACCATAAGCAATTGAAGCCGTAAAAAATAAAATAGGGAGCGTAATTAATAATATTCATTTTGTCTCCTGATTAAATATTCAAGAGATATTATCCATAAAAAAATAGGGATTTCGAGTCTCAATTTCCCAATCAATTCAATAAACTCGCAACTAATAAATTGTTTCCATTTTTAACGGGAGTACAAACTTCAGAAAATTGAAGCTACTATATCTTTAAACAAAAATACTCTACAATCGATTACATGAAACTCACTAACTTGTAATCAGACTAAACGACTTATATGTCTTATCCAGGATAGTTCAATTCTCATACTAAGAAATGATGGGGTTGGCAATAAACTCAAAACTTTTAATATGGAGAAACTCGATATGAAAAAAACTCTAATTATATTTGCTCTCGGTTTTCTGTTCGTGGGAACCTTTTCATCTTCGTCAATTGCAGATCAGGGACACAAACCCTATGTTGGCTCAGATGCTTTCGAACGTATGAAAAAGCTGGTAGGTAGCTGGGAAGCCCATATGAAAATGGGAGAGCAAACTATGGAGATGAAAGCCAGTTATAAGCTGACTTCCAGTGGAAGCGTATTGATCGAAACCACGCATGAAGGAACGCCTCATGAGATGGTGTCAGTCTACCATGACAATAAAAAGAAAGAATTAATCATGACTCATTATTGTGCCGAACATAATCAACCTAAACTGATTCTAACGGGAATGGACAACAACAAATTGATGATGGACTTATCTTCTGACAATGATATAGATCTTGCAAAAGAGACCCATATTCACTCTGTCTCAATCCAATTTGAAGGTAATGACAAGATGACTCATATGTGGACTAGTCACAAGGGCGGCAAAAAAGATATGGTTGTAAAAATGGCATTCAATCGCGCAAAATAATCTGGACAACAGACGCTTAAAAAAATTGTGTTTTTTTTATAAAATCGTTACCGCTCATATTGACGCGTCCGTAAAGTCAGAGGGATTTCGATTTTAATATTTTCGATGAAAGTTGAGAATAAATTAAGAGGATAAAAGCTCTTAATTATAGAGGGAGGGCAAATAGATCAACCTAAACTCAGGTAGTCATCATGAGCGTTCAATTATTCAAAAAAAATGGCTTTAAGTACGATTCAGAGATAAAAAGCAAAGAGGAACTGGAAAAGGAAGAGCATTTCTTCCATCAATTGTATCGGTTTATCGTGATGACGATTATCCTGACCTTGTTGTTCATCGTCCTTTGAACATCAAGGCTCCCTGTCCGAAGCCCAGCGTTCTCCAAGCGCTGGGCTTTTTTTATGAACAAATCTCAAAATTCTAATTGAGCAAACCTTGTTCATCCAGAATTTTATGTTTCAAATGTCTTCTTGCCCTCGAAATACGAGACATAACAGTACCTATCGGAACATCTAGTTTAGTTGAAATTTCTATATACGATAAACTTTGAAAATGAAACATTTTAAGTGGAGTTTTCAAGCGATCATCTAAACTTTCAACCAGAAATCTAACCTCTTCGCGATATTCGTCCTTAAACAAATTATCTTCAGGTAAATTTTCATCGATTCGATTTTCAGACAATTCTGTATCATTCCAGTTTTCTATTTTTTTGTTTCGAGCGCATTCCTTAAAAAATTGATTTCTAAGAATGATCGATAACCAAAACTTACTTTTTGAACGATCTTTTAATTGATTTAGATATTTAATTCCAAGAAAAAATGTATCTTGCACCAGATCTTCTGCCGTATCAGGATCTTGACAAAGTTGAAGAGCTCGAACATACATCGCCTTCCTATGCGGTAGTATCAATTTTTCAGTTTCACTTTGTATAAAGTTTTCTGAGTTTTGATCTAAAGCGCCTTCCTCAATTTTTTCCATTACTCTCTCCTTTTTAATTTAATTTTAGAGGTATTGGATAAAACTTTAGTCTTTAATTACCATTGAGACTAACCGCCTAAATATTTAACTGGCATACGATCTACTAAATTTGGGCGCTCGATTAAGCCAATTCCTATTCATTTTGGGCTTAATGTATTCAGAAAAATAAATTGCGTCAGATCTGTAATTGAACCTAGTTGATGAATCTGAGTCTATTTTTTTGAATTCCGAATTAGCAGTCGAGTTTCTCTTATCTTTGTCAGAATCAAATTTATGGTAAAAAGACATCATATCTTAACCTCTCAAGTTTTTCGTATTTCCAAAATATACTTTTTTAATTAAGTAAAATTTGATATTTTTGAGAACTAAAAAACTAGGTACATCTTAAACAAAGAGAAAATTTTAATATGTAACTATAGTCGCGATTCCTCTGTGGTAAGCTTTTGATTCTGCTGTAGTAGGTTTACTACATAAACTTAAGAAACAAGATGTATCTAAAAAATTAAAATCACTAAGGAAAGAAATTTAGAGAAGTTTAATTCTTATGAAGAGAAGGAGAATTTTGGAATTGATCTCCCCATTTGTTGGCTAAGAATGTGAAAATGAGAGGAACTAAAATGGAAGAAGCTGAAGACGAAGCTAAAAGCGCCGTATAAAGATGCGCGTCAATTATCTTGGCATGAAACAATAATTGGACCACAACAATCTCCGTCGTCAGTCGCGCGTTTATTCCAATACCAATTGCCCAGGCCTCTCTAACTGAAAACTTTCCCAAGGGAACCATAATAAATGTTCCCAAAAGCTTCCCTAAAAATGCTGCGGAAAATAATAGAATAACCAATATAGGTTCTTCTGCGATTCCTTTCAAATCCGCATGAAGCCCTACCCAAAAGAAAAATAACAATCCTAAGAAACCATAGCTTTCGACCTGAATATTGTGCTCAACTTCTTCGCCCACTTTTCTAAACTTATTGTATTCTGGTTTCATTATAATTCCAGAAACAATTGCGCCCACAATCATTCCCAATCCTACAAATTCAGAAATACCGCTGAAACCAAAAAGAACGATGATAGAAAGGAGCATTAAATTACGCGGACGACGCGACATCCATTTTCCCAAGAAATCAACTACCCAACGGTAAAAAATCCAAATCATCCCTATAAAGACCAAAGAACCTAATACCAACCGCAAGACGTTATCGATTCCTTCAGTCTCATGACTAATCCATACGGAGACAAAAGAAATCATGAACACTTCTATAACGTCATCCAAAACTCCCGTCCCTATAATTAGCTCTCCTACACGTGTTCGAATCATATTAAACTCATCGAGTATAGGCACAATAACCGCTTCCGCTGTTGGCATACAAGTCAGCCCAATAACAAAAGCGATTAACCATTCGTATCCAAGTATCCGCATCACCGCCATTCCCAAAACAAAAGGAATAGTCGTATTAAGAACGGTTAGCCAAACTATGTCAGCGCGAGAACGACTCATTTCTCGAAAATCAATTTGTAATCCGATGAAAAATAAAAGAAACATAACGCCTAAATTGGCCAAAAATGAAAAAGCTTCCTGAAACTCGGGAGCTAGTAACCGCTGACCAAGAGGAGTAAACTGCGCTGCCATGGCAACTAATAGTGCGGAAAGGATCACTGGAATGCGCATTTTCTCCAGAAGACCCGCGCTTGCATAAGTCAAAAAAAACAAAACCGCTAGTTCCAGCAAAAACTCACCTATGTTGAGTCCAGTCACTTTAAAATTCCGTCATATTTTTTAAGGAGGGAACGCTTTTTCCAAGATAGGCAAAAATGCATGCTTTTAATTTAAGCCTTTTACCAGGCCCGCCAAGTAAGGATTTAATAGTTTAAAATTAAATTGGATATTTGAACGCAAACCCAGGTAACCAGAAAACGAAATATACTTTTTAACGGAACATGTTGTGACACCTCACACAATAATCCATCGTTTTTTGTAAAGCGCTCAATGATTTAGATAGATCTTTTGTTTGCAGCACATTTCCCAAATCATCTCCACTTCTATGAAATTCCAGGCCCAAAATCCCAAATTTTTTATTTTTAAAACTATTGCACATATTCTTCATTTCCTCGGTCAATCCCAACTTGGTATGAGCAATACGAGACGCTTTATCAAAGGATCCTTTAGATAACAATCCAATAATAGACTGTACAGCTTCTAAATGAGACCGCATATTCGATAATAGATGACTCTTCATTACTGGAGAAAGCCCTAACGATGTCCTTTCATCATGTTTGGAATACAACTTTTGGTTATGAATCATGGGCTCCATCGCTTTTTCTATATCATTAGCAAAAGAATTAAAAGGAGCCACGGTGAAAAACAAAATACCCATTAAAGTTATTACTATTTTCATATTATTCATCTCCTGTAATTCTAATTCTTAAATATAAGCGCTTCTAATAATAAGTTTCTTCACTTAACAGTTGGATTTGAAAATCTATTCCGAAATAAGTTATACAACCAAGCAAATACTCCTCCACATATCAATCCGTCAAAAAAACCCCAAACTAAACCTATGACACTTCCAATGGGACTGATATTAAACCCAGGATAGATGCGGCCAATTAAAGTGGGGTCTCCAGACGAACCTTCAAGCAAAATGAGCCACCAAGTAATTAAAAAAAGTCCAATTCCCCAGAAAACACCAAAGGTCAGAGCAAACGCTTTTATATTTAATTTCATTTTTTTGCCCTTTTTAAATTATTATTTTAATGAAGAAGATAATCATTTCCCTTTTTTCCCAAGAGCATAAATATCATCCATCCATTTCTGACGGTAGTCATTATCTTTCGAGTCAACGCTACCGATAAGACTTTCTTTGACCGGCCATATACCAGATAGTTTTAGGATATTGCGTTCCAAACTTTTTAGACTGTGCGCTCCAAAAAACCATCGGTAAATTAAACTTGGCATTCCCATGGTAACGATAATTCGAGAAGTCTTTCCCGTTAATAATCCTTTCGGCATCTTATTTCCCTCTTCTAAACCAATAGCAAAACCATAACGAAAGACTTGTTCAAAAAATGCCTTCAAAAGGGCCGGCATCGTTCCTAGCCATAGTGGATAGATAATAATCAAATGTTCAGCCCAACTAATATTTTCTTGGCATCTCTGGATACCGGGGGAAATATCTTCACCTGCGAATTCTTCTTTAGTTCTCAAAATAGGAAGGACGAGCGTGGACACGGAAATTTGTTTTACCTCATGTCCCCCTTCTCTTGCGCCTTTTACATAAGAAGCTTCAAGCGCATGACAATAGCAATTTCCTCTCGGGTCTGGATGGCCTTGGATAATAACGATTTTTTTGGACATTTAATGTTCTCGTTTTTTGAATTGAATAATAAACTATGCGGCATTTGTAAAAACATTCGGGAGATCATTAGATTCAACCCACAATTCAGGTTTTCTTTTTCCGATTATTTTTTTTCGTACTACTTTTTGTATTATTCAAAATACTATCAATTTCAACTTCAGCCAAAACCCAATCTTTATTTGGATCTCCCTCATCAGTGTTTAGAGTCATAATTTTAATTATTTAAAATCATGATATCGCTCTCTATAAATCCCTTTTAAAAACTTAAACCATTAGATTTAATTAACACGCTGTTGCCTTTGTTTCTCTTGATGAAATTAGCCAAATCAACATCCTAAAACATTTTTAAAACGATATCTGATGGAGTATTTTCAGGGAATTTATATGTAATAAGTATGAAAACCAAGAATGCCAATAAAGCCGCTTGGAATAGTTATTATTTTTTGGGAGGAGTTATATAAACCTTATTTGAGATTGGATCAATAAAGTTTAAATCAATGATCTTCGATATTGCCTTGATATCCAACCGCATTCCTTTAGGTAAAATCAATCTACCGCTGCGAGTGTATAAATCTCTGGACAGCTCCATTCCTGGCTCTAAATCACTAATTTCGAAAGAAGCTTCGTTTGGAGTTTTATAAAGTTTTATAAATTGTTCTAAAGCGTTTACAACGCTTGCGTCATAAAGTGTTCCTTCATCCTTTTTAAGAATTTCTAAAAATTTAATTCCTTTTTTAATATTGAACTCAATTAAACCTAAGTTTTCAATCTCCATTATTTCAACAAAAGCATTCGCAACCGCAATGATTTTTGATTCTTGTGGAATATCATCGCCGCTCAACCCATCGGGAAAGCCCGTTCCATCAACATTTTCGCACTGATGCCTAAGGATGTGCCCCAATCCATGGAGTCGAAAGTGAAAATGAGCAAGCTCTTCAGCGTAAATTGGAAATCGCCTATAAACTTGCTTCTCCTGAAAAGTCCAATCTTGAGAATGTTTTTGCAACAAATACTTAGGAAGACATAATTTTCCAATATCGTGATACAAACCAGACAAATTAGCGAGTTCAATATGTTGGCTATTTAACTGTTTAGCAAGTTTCTCAGACAACCACGAAACATCAAAACTATGCTTTGCAAACTCTGAATCAAAATAGCTGCCTAAGTGAATAGGAAACCTTAAGGCGTGAAATAATTCTTTATTTAAAAATTCAGCTTTAGCTTTTAATTTTAATTTTTCATGCTTTTCTTTTTTTTTCTTTTTATTTTCCTCTAAGGCGTTATGGCGTTTTTCTAAACACAATTTAATTTCTTTGAATAAATTATCTAAATCAACCGGTTTAGTAACAAAACCAAAAGCTCCATTTTGCATACACTGTTCAGCCATTTGAACATTGTTAATTGCCGAAACCATGATCACTTCCGTATTTGGAGATCGATACTTTATCATCTTTAAAGCGTCAACCCCATTCAGATAAGGCATTCTTATATCCAAAAGAATACAATAGGGTTTAAATTCACTCAATTTCATTAGAGCGTCTTCGCCATCGACAGCAACCTGAACTGTAAACTGCTTTTCCTCCAAAAACATTTTTAAACTTTCTCTCACTTCATTATTATCGTCCACAATTAAAATTTTTGAATATATGATCGGGAAAGCCATATAAGTTAAATTTTATTTTTAGGTTTAAAAAATTTCACAGTTCCAATTTTAATATAACCTAAATATAAAATCGTTGGCAAAGAAACTTCTTTTTAAATTTTGATAAGTTTTTGTGTATGAAACCCAAAGCTCTCTCCCAACAACTGCTTAGAAGAAAATCTCTTGTTATTTGGGTATCTGAAAGTTGGAGAATTTTTCGAAGTTCTAATAATAATTTTGAAATATTTTTTTAAAATTGTAAGTGAACAATATTGGAAACGTAGCTTTACTTAGCCAAACTTCGAATATATAAAATCAGTTTCCAAATTTTATCGTCATCTAAATCAAAAAATGCAGGCATGCCCGTCCCTTCCGATCCGTTGGTGATAACCCCAAATAATTGACCATCGGGGATATCCTTCATAGTTTCCTTACAAGAAAAATTCCTAGGAGGAGGCATCAAAGTATCAGCCATTATCCCTCGACCATCTCCAAACCCATGACACATGGTGCATGTAGGCTGAACTTCTAATTTAAATAAAACACGACCCGCCTCAATATTGTCCGGTGTACTTTCGAGCGGATTGACCATGTTATAAAGCGAGTCAGGGACTTTTAAGGTATTTCTTGTTTGAGGACATTCTGGAGCCTTGCCAACCATACCTCTGCCATGCATACCTCTACCATGCATTCCTCCACCATGTCTCCTCCCATGCATACCACCTCTCATACCATGCCTTCCTCTGATCAATGAAAGAGACTGATCTCCCCGCATTTCTTCGAAAGATTTTCGTAGTTTTTCCAAAGACTTCTCCATCTCAACAATAGACTCTACCATTTCGCTAATAGAATCATCCCTCTGAGGTTTGAGTTCTCCATTGATCAAATCAAGCCGTTGAACCATCATTTCTGGTTTATTTTTAATATCTATGGATTTATTTTGCGGTAAGGCGGGATAAATATTTTTTGCGTACGCCGATAAAGTGACTAATGAGAATAAACAGGCTCCACAAAAAATCGACAGAATTTTAAAAAAATATTTTTTCCTATCTAGCGACCGAAAGTACATTGGCTGATACCTCATAGATTTAAAAGTTTATGTTTAATCCAGGAATAAGCGACGATATATATTTTTCAACAATCCAATTGATGTTAGAACCGTTGGAATCTGACACTATTGGATGTGCCATCAGTCAGGCCATTTCAATCAATCCCAGTCCAATAGCTAAAGCTCCAAGACCAGCCACAAACATCCCTACTTCCCCAGGAATCAAAATTCCAGCAATAAACAACAAAGCCCCAGCGATTACTCTTAAAAACTTTCCTGTTTTTCTTCCAAAGCTCATCATGACTGTCTCCCGTTCTAAAACTATTTTCAGAATTTTGAGAGATGCCGTTAATTAATGCTCCGCAGTTATAAAACCACATGAAAACATAACGGCTTTACTATTAATTTCTTCCAAATATTCCATCTATGAATTAGATCCTTAAGGCTTGACGCTTATTCCTAAAACATCAATCTTTTTTAATAAAAAAGGAAATTAACTAAAAGAACAAAGCTGGTGTGTGTTTGAAAAAATGTCTCAGAAAAAAATCAAATATTGATTCAGCATCATTTTGAAAATTTTTTATTTTGATAAGCTTGCTGAGGGAAAGGATCTAGAGGAAAAAACGAAAGAGTCTGTACGCCTATTATCCTTTAGAACTCCAGAAATAAGATAACCAGACAAGTGACCACGGCAATCAACAATGCTCGTAAACCCGTCGCAAGCCAAAACGATCCGGTCGCTTTGCCCAGAAAAATACCTAGTAGGAAAATAACCGAAAGAGCGGAAGCTATGGCCAATTCCAAGGGGGGTAAAAAGAGGGAAACCCCAAATTGAGCCATCCATAAAGGAAGAATAATAAATAAGGAGATCAGAAAAGGAGCAAAACCATTCACCAAAGCAATCCAAATGGACGTCCATTTCATCGCTCGACTGAAATCTGTATCGCTGAGATCGTCTACCAGAGCGTTTTCCAAATCAGCTAGTTCTTTTTTTCTTTCTTCAGACTCGCTGATATAAGCGCTGCTAAGACCACTAATGCAAAGAGCAATTGCCGCTCCCATACAAGCGCTGATAACTGTGCGAATCGGGACATTCTCAGAAGCATAAAACCCCATAAGCAACCCCAGCATAGTGAGGGCGCCATCAAAACCGTTCGTAAAGAAATAACGGCGGGCAATGTTATCAGCTTTAGAAAGGTTTAATAAAAACCGGATACGTTGAAACACAAGTCAAGCTATTCTGTTTGAGGTGGAGCTTCCGAGCTTTCCACCTCAACCCTATCAATACTGTGCAAAGATCCACCCAGATTCTTGATAGTTTCTACGATAGCGTCAAAATCAATATCTTCCCCATTGATATCCAAAAGGATAGACTCAGTTTTTTCATCCACTTCTTCAACGGTGAGTTTAACGTTGCAATGTTTTTCCTGATCGGCGATAGCCTTCGCAAAATCGAGGGAACTGGGATGATGAGGTTTTAAAACGTCCAGAATAATCCGTTTAACTTTAGACATAGTGTTCCTACGTGGCGATGTTTCGGAGAAATTTCAAATAAAATCTAGATACCAATATACCGCTAGTAAGGGCGCTATTTCTAGTGAAGATTTTAAACAGAAGTTTCACTAAATCGAATGACTTCAAAACAAGATTCATAATTGAAGTGGTGTGGTAAAGTCGTTTGGAAGCAAGTTACAATCTCTTTTAGGTCGCAATGTCCATGATATATGCTCCTGTATATGGCCCGGCGCTGCGATTGGCGATACTACCCGGATTGGCATTCGTCGCAACTGCAATTATGTCGTCCAAGACTTGAGGAATAAAAATATATGAAGTGTGGAGAATAGTATCAGAAGGAATAGTGTTCGCGCTTATTAACTGATTCAAATTTGGGAAGTTGATGACCGGAGAGCAATCAACGCTATACACATTAGTTTGAATAGTACCCTGAGCATAAGAGGGACCAGATTGGCCCATACGACTAGAGAAACCGGGATTATGATGTGCAGAATAGGCGCCCTCAGCAGCCGCTATCACGTAATCATTTAAAGAATAATAAACCGTTACCGTTGAAGCATTATTTGAAATTCCCAAACCCTGTCCTGCATAGGTTCCTACAAGCGATGAATCAGCCGGAAAAAAAGCGCCACTATTGATGTCAGCCGCCATAAGTAAACAGTTGTCAATATCCGCGCTTTTGTATCCATTCAAGCCACACATTGTCATAAAGTTTCCTTCAGAATGACACACGATGTTTGTTGTTAAACCAGTCACTTGAGTTTTCAAAGATGCTAGCCAAATGATGAAATTCTGAAAGCTTCCTATACTTCCGCCAATATTTCCACGAACAGTTGCTGTGCTAGCCGATGGAGGAAACGTGTACGAACCAGCTGCATAGAAAGTTTCTGACCATTTCGAACCAAAACTGGGCCAACTGAATCCTATAACGAGACCGTTATAACCTTGTGTAGCCAAATTAGAACCCAACGTACCAGTATAGAATACAGCATCGTCCCACTCGGTGGACAAACCGTGAATGAAAACGGTGAGGTTTGGTGACGTCTGCTGATTTAACTGTGTGACAATATCACTGGTAAAACTTGATGGAGCTGATGTTGATGCAGTTTTTGACTGCAAAATATAATCTGAGGAATTCGGATCATTGAGCGTTGTAGATTCATACCACCATAGATTATCATTAGACAAATATTCGATAGGACTCACACCCGGTGTATTCCGATTAGTGACCATGTAAGAGTTAGTAAGGGTACCCATAGAACACCTCCTTTTATGAATGCATGCCTAATGGAAATAACAGTATTTAGCTAATCACTGCTATTTTTTGTGGTTATAGCGTCATACCCGTTTAAAACCAATAAAGCTGGTAGTTGTACCAAAATACGAACATTTTAAATTTTTGCATACCATATGGAAACATGTCGCCATATATTTGTCAAAAAAAACCAAATACTTCCACTTTTAGAATTTTTTACGCAGGAAGAAAACCGTTTAAGGAAAGAAAGAAACTAGAAGAAGCTACTGAGGCTGTCCTGAACTTGTCGAAAGAAAGAATCTCATTATTTATTAAAAATCCAATTTCTTCCCCAACTTTAAAGCAATGCGACGAAGCAATTTCGGTTTATCGGTCACAATACCATCCACTCCCAATCGAATCAGACATTCCAATTTCTGCTCATCGTTAAAGTTCCAAGTGATAATCTTTATGGTGTCGGAACCGTTTTTTTTATAATTATCTTTAAGCTTAAAATCACGAGTTAATATAAAACGATAAACAACCCAAGGGTCTGGTTTGATAGTTTTCGAAGGGTCTTCATAAATGGGAAGCCCAATATTAGCAAATTGGTTTTTAAAATCCATTGCAGTCGGAATAGTCGTGAATCGATCATAATTCACAACTCCACTTGCCGGGATCTCACGGTCATATGAAAATAAAAACTCACTAAATTGTTTTTTAACCAAATACAAAATTCTTTTATGTGGAGTAGAAAATACAATTTGAAAACGCGGAGCTATATTTATGTTAGCGACGATCTTCTGTATCCTTTCAAACATAATAGGAGCCAACCGTCTTTCATCATCAGGAATCCTGAGCTTAAATAAAACTAACTTGAGATTATCTTGTTGATTCGCCCATTCCATAAATTCTCTGAAGGTTGGAATTGGAATATCCGATTTAAGATTAGTCGCTTTATCGACGAAACCGTAATATTTTCTAAACAGCATTAATGGAAGGTTACTAACTTTCTTTCTCCATCCGGAATCATTAGGAGGAACAAAAGGTTTGAATTTTAAAACTGGCTCCCTACCTTTTTGTCGTATAAGAGCTGTAGCATCGTCCGGGTCCCAATCGTGCCAAAGAATAATTTCTTGATCTTGAGTTAAAGAAAGATCGACCTGCAACGCGTTTGCGCTCTTGCCATTGAGCGCTTGCTGAAAAGCCTGAATGGTGTTTTCGGGATATTGAGCGGAGGCTCCTCTGTGCGCCAACACCAAAAATTTTTCTGGTGGAAACTCGGAACCCATCCGCACAGGACACTTCGCAGTCGCTTCGCTAACAATTCCGACTAAGCATAAAACAACAATCATCCCAAAGACATTAACTTTAATTTTTCTTTTAATTGTAAGAAAAAATTTAGTAAGCGTCATTTACATATACGCCTTTTGAAATCGTCTTTTTCACGATTTGAGTAAAATAAACTAACCTCTAAAAATCATTTTTGTTCACAAGCAAACCCTATGAAATTAGGGTTTGCAAGTTGCAGTGAGTAAAAATATCTAATCAATTAGAGATTTCCTTAATATTTCAAATCGCTTTCAGTAAACAGCCTTTTAATAGGTTCTTTTTTAAGAATTTTTCTAAGCAGGTCATTCATTGTTGTGACGTCGTTATCGAACCCTCCGTGAGTTTCGCTTTTTGTCCGGGCTGGACGTCCTTCGTTCGAATAAAATCTTTTGACCTTCTGCATATTACGTAAAGAAGAATGAAACTTTTGCATTCCAAGGATAGGCCTGCCCTTCATTCTTTCAAAAGCATTAGAAACTAAGTAAAGCAAAGATTTTCGATAGAGAGGGGTAACAGTATCGTCTAGTTCCTGTTCGTCTGTAAGACAATACAAGTTTAGACCAGGTAACTTGGTGGCATTAGACGATCCATCTAATCGACCCTTTAAATTAGCTTTGAAAAAATCAAGCGAACACGCCGGAGCGAGAAACGAACAGGTATCGATTTTCTTATTCCACTGAGGAATCCTATCCAAAGCGTTTAATAGGTGTCCATGTAAAATAGCTCCCGTGCTATGACCTATTAAATGAACTTTTATATTTTTATTGGAAATTGCGTCGCCAAAGATTTCTAAAGTTCGATAACCAGCGTTGGACTCATGAAATGCTCTATCCGCGTCTCTTTTCATTTCGTCCCAAAACATAGTTCCCAGTTTACGAGTCTTCTTTTCAAAAAGATTATCTGAAAAATCACTAAAACCGCCAACCTTAGCTTCAAACTCTTTGGTCTTCTTAGAAAAGATATCTTTAAATTCTTCTCCCAACCCGGTGTCATACATAAAATGGTAAGGATAAATACCGTTTTCCAGGAAAATATCCTTCATCGCTTTTATACGTTTAGCGGAAGATTTAGGCGAATTCAAACCTCCGTGGGCATAAAACAGAAGATGCTGGTATTTTCTAGAATCGGCCAACGATTTGGCTGCCGCTCGAACGTCGCTTTCTTCTGAACTGTAGCGTCCTTTTTCATGAAACTTTCCATCATCAATATGCACAAAGTGGTTTGCTATTTCAAAACGTCTAGGCGCTTTTAAAGATATTTCAACCGAAGATGGATCGTTACTCGAAAAACCCGCTCGTCGATCAAAAACATGAGTCGTTCTTACCGCCAGTCGAAAAACCCAGGCGTCCATGATATTTTCCGCCCAGTCTTTATAAGTCCATAAAGCCAGTCCTCCGTCTCCCCAACGTTTTCCCCATGAGTTTTGGATCCAAAAACCATCCTTGTTATATCCAACAATAGCGAAAGCATGACCACCAGCCAAATCTTCATCTTTTACTATTTCTTTATTTTTATTCAAGTTATTAAACCAACCCTTGTGAACACGGGCGGAAACACATATAACCCCTGTCTCGGCCAAAGCAGTATGGTAGTCCGTTAAAACTGGACTCAATCTGTAATAAGCCCCTAACGGATTCTCCATAGCCTGCTGAGCGCGTTCAACCGTTAACTTTGGGTCTTCATCAGGATTGGCGTTATATTCCCAAATATTCTCTGAACAAACGCCATTATTAAACCAACCTCGAATAGCCCCTCTTAAACTCGATCCTGAATAATTCTCTCCAGTCCATTCGTCAAACCTCTTAGCCATTTCATATAGCATACGAACGCTAACTTTAATGTTTTCACGCTCATGCTTCGCATTTAAAAAATCAATTGCCGCTCCAAGTGAAAATCCAGTGCAAGCTCCATCCTCGCCTTGATCCCGTATATTGAGTAATGATTTATCCGGATTAATTTCTTCAGGAAGACTGATAAGAGCCGGTTCATAAATCCTATCTTTTAAATTAGGGATATCGCTTGCAGCGTCTAATTCACGTGTTGCCTTAGCGGACGCTTTTTTCTTAGTAGCCATTAGTCTCTCCTTTTTGAGATATTGACATAAATCCTAATTTGTACTGGCATCAAATACGTTTATTAGAAAAACAATTTCGAAAACGCCATCACCATCTGATTCGGCGTCTAAAATTCGAGTTTAATCATCGTCTCTCTCCGGCAAAGCTTTGGGAAGTTAATTGATAATTTATCGTTAACAAGGAAATGGGTGGGGTTGCGAATGAATGAATAAAAATAAAACTTTGCATTTCATTTCCAAAATTTAAATAGGTATGCCCTCAATTTAATTTAGCTAGCCAAATTTGTCAAATTTATTGCCTAGCCTGTTTTTCACCAGAAAAAACATTCTCAATGCGCTTTAATTGAAAAGGAATCTGCTAATTTCATGGTGATTATAAGATTGAGTTACATGTCAATGACTGGAAGAAAAACTTTGTACTTTTAAGTCCTCCTCTCAAGTCTTCAAGATCCTTTCCATTCGCTTTTCTCATTTGATCTTGTGTCCTATCCAAACAAATAAATTTCGCTATAATAGTTATCCATATCAACCTCAGGGAAAATTAAACTGGCTGAGTTGCTTCTTAGTCTTCTAACCAAATGTTTTAAAAACTTCTCTCAAAACTGATGAACGACGAATCGCCAAACAGGATTTTAAGGATTTTTAAAAAATTCTGTATTTTTTTTAGATCTTCTAGATCCTCCATTAGTCTTTTTCACAAAACCTGTATATTCCTCTGCTCTCTCCCCTTCTTTTTCGTCATTATTATTTATTTAAATTTATTCCGTAATCGCATAGCTTCATTTCCGATTAATATCCAAATTGCGGGAAATTTTAAACTTAATTTTGTCGGTATGGATACGATCGCTTGTTATTTGTATTTATTTGGAATTTGGGAACCAGATTTAACAGCCTATATTTACAAGAATCTTAAGCCCGGAAAAACGTTTGTCGACGTCGGAGCCAATATTGGTTACTATTCGCTCCTGGCCGCGAAATTAGTCGGAGAGAAAGGACGCGTTATTTCAATAGAAGCGTCGCCAAAAATTTTCAGCGTTTTGCAGAGTAATACCCGACTTAACCCCTTCTCTTCAAATATCGAAGCGCACAATCTAGCTATAACCGATAAACCTGGGAAAAACCCTGTATACCTTGGCCCCGATGGCAACTTAGGATCGACAACGACCTCTGCTACTCTCCAAGGGAAATTCCCTTATCGAAAATATAATCTTGAAGCGCAGGTAGACGCTGTCACACTCGATTCCTTAATAGAATTAAAAGATATTAGTAACTTACAGATGATTAAAATCGACGTGGAAGGAACTGAACGGGAGGTTATCGACGGATTAGTTGGAATAATTAAAAATGGACCGCTTGACCTAGAAATACTTATTGAGTTAACACCCCTTTGGTGGGGCAAACCAAAACTAACAATCGAAGAAGTATTACAACCATTTCTTGATCATAACTATAACGCTTACATTGTTTCAAATTCTTATCTACCTTGGAGATACCTTTGGCCGTCCATGATTCAACCTCCCAAAAGAACGACTTCTCCCATCAAATCAATTAGGGGACAATTGGATATAGTCCTTTCCAAACGAGACCAAGAATATTTATCCTAAGTTTGATCTAAAAATCAGTCGTTATAATAGATAACGCCGCTTTAAATGTGCTAACCTTTAAACTCCTAATCTAATAATTTAAAAGAAACGCCACCATGAATTCTAAAAAAAATATCAATTATTTCTGCCTTATAGTTTTTTTGGCGATCAATTTCTGTCAACCTGCTTGGTCGGCTGAGACAGCTCAGCCATCAAAGTTCCAAAACATTTTAAAAGCTGGAACTCTTCGTGTTGGAGTTTCTTTGTTCACGCCATGGGTTTTTAAAGATAAAAAAGGGAAACTTGCAGGCTTTGAAATTGACGTTGCCAATAAATTTTCTAAAGATATGGGCGTAACGCCGAGTTTTTTAATTCGCGATTGGGAAAAATTAATACCAGCTTTACTAAACGATGAGATTGATATAATTATTGCCGGAATGGCCATCACTCCACAACGCGCTTTAAAGGTGAATTTCAGCATACCATACGCAACAGCGGGGACCAATTTAGCTACAAATATTGCGCTCACTAAAGATATTAAGAACGTGGAAGAATTGAACCAGAAGAAAATAAAAATTGGAGTGGTTGCCGAAACAGTATCGGAAAATCTCGCAAAAAGAGTTTTCAATCAAGCCTCGATCGTTTCTTATAAAACTTCGGATGAAGTTAAAAAAGAACTTATCTCGGGAAAAATTCATGTTTATATGGCATCTAAACCCATTCCTCTTTTTATTTCAATAGAACATCCAGATAAAGTCGACGTTCCTTTATCTTCTCCTCTATTAATTACGAAGGCAGGTTTTGCTATTAAAAAAGGAGATGGCGATTTTCTTAATTTCCTCGACTCCTGGATTATCGCACGCGAAGCTGACACCTGGTTAAAATCCACTCACGACTATTGGTTTAGGACTTTAAAATGGCGACAGGAACCTACCCAGTAAATAACGAAGTTAAATATACCTCGTTTGTTTTAAATTTACTTAACGTCTTCGCGGTGTTAGCCATTTCTTTTTGGCTAATTGTTGTCGCTTGGGCTGGACCACCCACGCCAAAAATTGATGACGACCGTAGAAGCCCTCTTAACAAACAGGTCTTTGGTCCGCAACAGGATTGGAGAAACCCTAAAGTATCAAACAGCTTATCGATAAAAAGGGGAACAAAAAAACAAGAGGAAGATAAAGGGAGAATTAAAAGTAAACGTTTTAAACCTTATTATTATGATCCTGAAAAAGAAGGTGAAGTTTGGGACCCTTACTCAACAGGTTCCGAAAGAAATGCCAATCCAAAACCCCCAACGTTATTCCGGTTCCAATTTTAATTCCTTCATAATTCTGTTCGTCTCTTAAATACTAACTCGGCAACTTCTGACTTGTCGAGTTCACCTTTGCCGCATCTCCAGCAGCTTCTATATAAGTAGTTTAGCGTTCAACACTTCAAGTAATGATTGCGCTTGATCAAAGATCGTTTTCTTCACTCCTTCAACTTTCATCGATGCTTTATAAACCAATCTAAACAGTTCTTCCACATCTCGGGAACGGTAGGATCGTGACCAACACCTTCATGCAAGTTTATTTTTATCTGTTCCGGGTTGTACTTATAATTGGATACCAATTCATTCTGAAATCTTAAGGCCCCGTCAGGCGGCACTAGAAAATCTTTTGCGCCACATTCGAGTAAAATCGCTGGGCAATGCGAGTAGGATTCTAAATGAGTTAAAGGATTGAAAGTATTATAAAAAAAGTCAGAGTACGTATCAGACTTACCTTGGTCGAAGTCAACATCCGGATTCATGTAATCTTTCATACCCGGTCGTAACCAATCGGGAGTCGCGATAGTAGATGCTACGCACTGAATTCTTTTATCAAACCCAGCGGCAGCCACAGCAACATCCCCTCCCATTGATATCCCACCCATAAAAACTTTAGTAGATACTTTTAAATTAATAAGAGCCCAGTCAATTATCCTGGTTGTGTCTAAGATCGTTTGTCCCAGCATCGGCCAAAAATTGTAACGATAATTAGCTGCAAGACGCGCGATTATTTCTTCCGTTTTTTCATGAGCCCGTTGCCCATGATCTATGGGGTCAAAACTAAGCGCCAAAAAACCTGAATTAGCGAGTTCATCTAACTGGGGTTTTACATGTTCTTTGTTCCCTGTAAAACTGTCCAGCCAAATCGCCAATGGAATCTGTTTTTCTATATTATCTGGTTCCACCCAAAGAACCGGAATTCGGTCAACAAGTTTAGATTGTATGTTTAGCTTACTCATTATAAATAGGTTTCCTAATCTATTTTCTCACGGGTAATATAACCTTAAGATCAAATTAATTTGATCTTATAACATGAATTTAAAACGTCTATACCTTTTCAAATTAACTAATTATGCCATCCTCTCTAACGTTAAATAAGAAAAAATTAACTCAAATTTTGTAAATAAACAAAGAATTCGCGACTTCCCTTATAAGGAAGTAGAAAAAAATCGGTATAAAAAAACGAAGCCAAAAACTGTTATACTTAGGAACTAAACCTATTATAATTTGATCAAAACAAAACTGACTCAATTTCAAAAAAAAATGGTCGTCAAAAAGATTCTTTGACCATTTCACTTCATTATTTATGGAAACAATACAGGCAGCAATAATCTTATTTTTAGCCGATTACGATTTCAAATTAGTTGTCGTTTCATATCTAATGATTGTTTTCGCATCCTATGCCGCTCTTGAGATTTCCGTCTGTATTCGAGAAACACAAGATTCCACAAGAAAATATTGGATTTCAGCTTTCGGTTTTGTTTTGGGCGGCGGAGTATGGGCAATGCACTTCATTGCAATGCTAGCCTATAAATTTTCCATACCTGTTGGATACAACCCCGCAATCACCTTTTTCTCTTCGCTGATGGCCATTATTCCAGCTAGTTACGCCATCAAAATGGCAAATTCAAAAAGTCCGCTTTATGTGAGAATCACATCCGGAGGCTTTACCATGGGTATGGGTATCGTCTTCATGCACTATACCGGGATGGCAGCTCTGGAATTAGCGGCGCAATCTAAACATGACCCCGAGCTTGTTCTAACCTCCATAATAGTGGCCGTAGTCGCTTCTTCTGCGGCTTTATTATTCGCACTTTGGTTGGGGAAATCCAATTACAAAAAATATAAAACGTTAAAAACCTTCACCGCTCTACTTATGGGCTTAGCGGCAGCTGGAATGCATTATACAGGAATGGCTGCCGTCGAATTCATACCCAATCCAGCCTTTGTAGATATCGAATCAACCAACGGATTAGACCGTGAAACTCTAGCTATAATCATCGCAGTTTTTACAATTATTATCTTAGGACTTTCAATCACAGCTTCCATCGCTCAACAAAAATTCCAAATACTTAAAAACTTAAAAGACGACTTAGAAGCAAGAGTCAACGCACGCACTCAGGAATTACGTAACAAAACGGTGTTTTCTGAACTTCATAAAAATGTTGCGATTTCAACAACCCTCAACCTTTCAATCTATGAGGCAATGAAAAGGGCTGTTCAGCACATTTGTGAAGGGATTGAATGGCCAGTGGGTAACATGTATTTATTGGACCCTCAAAACACAGACCGCCTAGTCCCTTCCGAAGTCTGGTATTTAAAAGATCCAGACAAATACAGATTATTTAAAGACGAAACAAAACACATTTCATTTATTAAAGGGGTTGGCTTGCCAGGAAGAGTATTTGCCGCCGCAAAGCCTGAATGGGTTGAAGATGTTACCCTCGATTCAAGTTTCCCAAGAACACCGTTTGCAAAACAAAGCGGTTTAAAAACTGGATTCGCTTTTCCAATAATAATTGGCGAAGAGGTTATAGGCATTATGCAGTTTTTTTCTGATAAAAAAGAAAAAACAAACTCCCCTCTTCTAGAACTGATGTCCGATGTTGGATTTTTGCTTGGAAGCTTTATCGATCGCAAGCGTATGGAAGAGAAAGCTATTCTTGCCAAAGAAACGGCTGAAAAAGCAAACCAGGCAAAAAGTAGATTCCTCGCGAATATGAGTCATGAAATTCGAACTCCAATGAACGCGATTCTCGGTTACTCTCAAATTATTTTGCGTAATAAAGATTTAGACCCCAGCATTATTGAAGCCATAAAGACTATCGACAATAGTGGACAGCACCTCATGAATTTGATCAACGATATTTTGGATATTTCCAAAATTGAAGCCGATCGAATGGAAATGGTCCTTTCTAATTTTGATCTAAACGACCTAATAGAAGGCCTTTCAGTTCTATTTGCTCCACGCTGTCATGAAAAAAACTTAAAGTGGGCCATTAAAAACCTAGAAGAACAATATTATGCATATACCGACGAGACAAAATTGAGGCAGATTCTTATTAATCTTATTGGCAACGCGATCAAGTTTACGGAAACAGGAGAAGTCTTTTTAAACGCAACCTCTCCGGAACAAGGTATATTTATATTCGAAATAAGCGACACGGGAAAAGGCATTCCAACAGAAGAACTCGAAACTATTTTTGAACCATTTCGCCAGTCTGATGAAGGACTAAAAAAAGGCGGTACCGGGCTAGGCTTGGCTATCTCTAAAAAACAAGCAAAACTGCTAGGAGGCGAATTGTTCGTTTATTCAGAAGTAGGCAAAGGATCTAGATTCATACTCAAAGTTCCCTTAAAACCCGCTATTCGCAAGGTATTACCACGTACCTCGCGCAGTTTAGAGATCTCTAAAGTTGCCAGTGGCTATAACGTCAAAGCGTTAATCATTGACGACTCAAAAGAAAACCGCGACCTTCTAAACCAAATACTACAAAGCATTGAAGTCGAAACTATCCAAGCGGAAAATGGAAAAATAGGATTAGATCTTGTGCGAAAAAGCAAACCCGATATCATTTTCATGGACGTTCGGATGCCCGTCATGGATGGCTTAGAAGCCACAAAAAAAATCATAGAAGAATTTGGCCCCGATCGATTTAAAATTGTTGTTATATCGGCTTCTGTTCTGAGGCATGAAATTGAGCAATACTACAATATGGGATGTCACGAAGTTATCCCAAAACCATTCCGAACGGAAGCCATTTTCGATTCTTTAACTAGACTTTTGGATATTGAATTTGAATACGTAGATAAAGAAAGCAATGAAGAAATAAAGCATCTAACAGAAGTAGACCTAGATTTATCAAAAGTACAACTTACCGAAGGTTTGCTAAACGATATATTCGACGCCGCCGAAAGCGGTAATTTTAAAAAATTGGAAGATATCATTGAAGCTCTCCCGACAAAAACAGCTGAAGACAAAAATCTAGTTGGATATTTATCTTCTCTAAAAAGTCGATATGATGTTGTAGGTTTTTTAAATTTTACAGAAAAGGTAAAGAATAATGGATGAACCCATTTCTTTGAAAGATATGAAAATCCTACTGGTAGACGATACCCCAGTAAATATTGACGTATTATCCAAAAGTTTAATGAACGAGGGGTATAACATTTTTGCAGCTCCTTCTGGCGACATGGCTCTGAAAATAATAGATAAAATCCAGCCCGATTTGATTTTACTAGACATAATGATGCCCGGATTGGACGGCTTTGAAACCTGTCAAAGACTTAAAAGCAAAGAATCCACCAAAGATATTCCTATTATTTTCATCACCGCAAAATCGGATAAAAGCGATGTCGTCAACGGATTTCAATTAGGAGGAGTCGACTACATAACCAAGCCTTTTAATTATGAAGAGGTTTTAAGACGCGTAGAAACTCATTTAAAAATTCGTAAGCTAATGACGAATCAAAAAGACCTCAACAATAAACTCGTAGACCTAACCGATGAACTGATTGAAGGGAAAAATCATTACCAAGTCATTAGCGAAAAAACTTCCGATGGAATTTTCAAACTAGATCACGATAAAAAAATCATATCTTGCAACTCCAAGTTTTCTTCAATTTTGGGTTACCAGGAACGAGAAATCGTAGGCGTTTCAGTAGAAAAACTAATCAATGTGATCTCTCCAGAAGAAATAATCCCTCAGTTAACCACAAAACGTTTTGGGGAACGCGCAACTCACAATTTAGAAGTTCAATTCTGCATTAACGAGAAATCCTCTATTTGGAACGAACGCAAATTTTACACATTATTAGTCGATTCATTTGGCATATGGAACATGCCCAACAATTTGCTAATTCAAAAAAATAAAAACAAAAAGTTTTTGGGGACCCTTTGCTTTATTAAAAAACCCACGAATTAACCAACTCAATAGTACCAATCCCTCCCTTAACTAGTCTTTTTTCCGACCTAAATTCCAACCGCATTTTTAGTTCATCTTATTATTTTCGAATTATTTTTCCGATTTATATGAGTTTGAGGTAATCTTTAATACTTAAACATCCAAAACACAAAACATCACATTTTTTTTAGAGAATAAGTTTGCTATGCGACCTAATCCATTGAAGCGGCAAAAAAAGATTTCCACGTTTCTTCAAGTTATATTCCTCGTATTTTTCTTTTTCTCGAATGCGCCTCTCTTAAGGGCGGATACTCCCCCAACCGACTTGACCGATTTAAGTATTCAAGAAATCCTTCAGTTGAGTATTAAAAGAAAAGCAGAACCTGAGAACAACACCCCCAAAAGCATAACGGATCGTTTAAAGATAAGTTATCAGTACGTTCGAGTTCAATTTGAAGATTATTTAGACGGCTCTAACGAAAAAACAAACGAACAAATCTTAGACCAGTTCGATGTTGTTCCGACAAGAATTATTCAAGAAGCGCATTTAACAAAAATTACTTATGACGCATTAGATAATTTGTTTTTTAGTTTCCTAATTCCATACATAAAACAACAATCCGATCACATTAGCAAAGTAACAGGATTTGAACAGTTCACTATTGATTCATCCGGCATTGGAGATCTATCTTTGCTCGCTTCATACCCTTTGGAAAACATTGGAAGGCACAATTTCATGTTGCACGGAGGCATGAGTTTTCCGACAGGATCCATAGACGAAAAAGGCGACACCCCCTCTCCAGGAAGAAATAATCAATTACCATATACCATGCAGTTGGGTTCAGGAACTTATGACCTTTTATTGGGAGGAAACTACGCCGCTAGATCGGGTATATATAGCTGGGGTGGCGAGGTTATGCAAAAATTTCGACTCGGTAGAAATTCTCGGGATTATAGCTTAGGCGATGTGTTGCAGATTTCAGCTTGTTTTAAGGTGAAACCCCGGCCATGGATCGAACCTTCAATCACTTTTCGATCCACTTTTTGGAAAAAAATTGATGGCATAGATTCAGATCTACCTTCACCAAGATTAGTTCCAGTCGCAACTCCGGAGTTTTTTGGAGGAAGCAAAGTGAATGCCCTTTTCGGACTAAAACTTTTAGCTCCAGAGGGAATATTTAAAGGACAATCATTAAATATGGAAGGAGGTCTACCCGTTTATCAATACCTTAACGGTCCTCATCCAAAAGAAACCTGGAGAATACACGTAGGTTGGAATTGGAATTTTTAAATGCTTTAGAACTCCTTGATCATAGATCGTAATGGCCGGTTAAGAAAATTGATCTCAACAAATCGAAATAAATATTTTATAAAGACTCAAGTCTTCGTACAACAACTAGCGTTAATTTATATTTTCGCAGGGTTTTGTCACGCCGACCCCCTACCTGAAGTAGAAGAGTATCCTGCAAAGGTCGCATTACTTTATAACTTTGCCAAATTCGTTACATGGCCAAAAAACACCTTTAAAAGTGATGACTCTCCTTTCATTATTGGATTACTCGGAGAAAATGAATTCGGCGAAGCATTAAAGAGCATTGCCAATAAAACAATTCATGGAAGACCCATTAAAATCCGGCAATTTCGAAACATATCAGACTTCGAACCTTCTCAAGTTTTGTTTACCAACTCTATTTTATTAGATGGTTTTTTAGAAGCTAATCCAGGACTCTTAGAAAAAAACGGTGTCCTTACAGTTGGACAAGATAAAGGTTTTTTAAAAACAAAGGGTATTTTATTGTTAACCGTTGAAAATGATCACCTTGTATTTAAAATTAACCTTGAATCGGCAAGACGCGCGAATATTGAAATCAGAGCCAACCTTTTAAATCTAGCCGCAGAAGTTTATGGAGAATAAATTATTTTTGTTTTCCAGCCAACCATTTCCTTTCATTAAATCCCGAAAAACATGAAAGAAAAGTTTAAAAATCTATCGATCTATAAAAAGTTGACTGTCATTGTGACGTTAACCACTGTTTTTGCCATGATTCTTTCAACAATAGCTATCCTTTTTTGGCAAGAAGTGACTCTAACTCAATTTGCGGTTAAAGAATTAGAGACTACGGCTGAAATTCTTGGCTCAAATGGTTCTGCCGCTTTAAGATTCAAAGTTCCTCGAGACGCGGAAAAAATACTTTCTTCTCTAAAAGCCAAAAATCATATCGTGGAAGCGCGATTTTATGATGATAAAAAAGTGAAGTTTGCGGAATACTCAAAAAATGGACCATCCCATTCCATTTCAGAATTCCCTTTAAAAGAAGGCCACACATTCACTTTTCGACGAATTGTTTTAGTCAAGCATATCTACCACGACAACGACTTCATCGGCATTATTCAAATCGTATCCGATTTGGAAAACCTTTATAGACATTTGATAGAGACTATCATCACGGCTATTTTTATTATCTTAATTTGTTCATTCCTTGCTATCTGGTTATCGTTTAAATTTCTTAGAGAAATTTCCAATCCAATTTCCAACTTATTAAATACTGCAAAAGAAGTATCTCAAGGTAGAGATTATAGTAAACGCGCTCAAATTTTTGCCGATGACGATTTAGGGAAATTAACTGAAGGTTTTAATAACATGCTGCATCAGATAGAACTACGCGATGAAGAGTTACAAGAAGCTCATAGAGAACTCGAAAAAAGATTATCTGAACAAAAAAAAGCCGAAATAAAAATTGAAAAAGGTTTACAAGAAAAAGAATTACTTCTTAAAGAACTTAAGCATAGGACCAAAAATAATCTGCAAATCATCGCTAATTTGATAAAAATGCAGATTAATCAAATAGACGATGAAAAGTATTCCCGTATTTTTCAAGAAAACTATAATCGAATTTATTCAATCAGCATTATTGAAGATAAGATATTTCGATCTGATGATTTAACTGAAATTGATGCCGATGATTATTTTAAAGTTATAGGAAAGCAAATCCTTGAACTCAGTCCATCTGGTTTACAGTCGACTAAATTAAATATTGAAACCAACGGACTAATGATTGACATAGAAAAAAGTATTAATTGCGGATTGATCGTCAATGAACTTATAACCAATGCCATTAAATATGCCTTTCCCCAACAAAAAAACGGAGAGATTTTTATTGGATTGAAAAAACTAAATGAAACCAGATATGAATTTTTATATCAGGATAATGGAATTGGTTTCCCAAAGGGTTTTGAAATCAAAAATTCAAACTCCATGGGTTTGAATTTAGTCACACTTCTAGCTGAGTACAATTTAGATGGCACCTTTGAACTGGAACCACATCAAGGAGCCAAATTCCGAATAACCTTCGAATAAACAATCAAATTCATTCCTTTACTGAATCGGCCATCCCCACATCCGCAAGGTTAAATTTCCTGCCCCCATTGGCAAAGCCCCACTTAAACGGTAGAATAATATAAAGGGTAAAAGGCAAATCAAAGTTTAAAGTTAATTTTAGATATCAAAAAAAATTATGTCCCTACTGAACAAAAAAATATTAATTGTTGAAGATGAAGCTCTTATTGCCCAGGGAATAGAAGAAGAGTTAATAAACTTTGGATATGAGATTACATCCAAGGTTTCCTATGGCGAAAAGGTCCAAGCTGAGGTTGAAAAATATCGCCCAGACTTAGTCTTAATGGATATCAAATTAAAAGGAAAAATGAATGGGATTGAAGCAGCCCATCAAATCCAATCTTCTTCAAGTATTCCTGTAGTTTTTCTTACCGCTTACGACGACCGCCAAATGTTGGAGCAGGCAAAACAAACAACTCCTTATGGTTTTTTGGCTAAGCCTTTTAGACCTCAAGAATTGAATGCTGCCATTGAATTGAGTTTTGTCAGATCGCAAATAGAAAAAGACCTAAAGACAAAACAAGAAAATGCCAACCAATCAGTTGAAACTCTCACAGATGAATCTTTAGCTCTAAACTCCAAACTAACGGAATGCCAAAAGTCGTTAATCCTAGCGCAAGATAAAGCAGAAGTTGCAGACAAAGCAAAACGCGAATTTTTATCCAGGATGAGCCACGAGTTTCGGACACCTTTAAATTCAATTTTAGGATTCAGTCAAATATTGCAATCCGAAACAAACGATCCTTTAACCGATTCGCAAAAAAAAGATTTAAAACACGTCATCGACTCAGGGAATCGCATCTTAAGATTAGTTAACGATGTATTAGACTTGGGTAAAATTGAAAAAGACAAACTTCCAATAAAGTTGGAAGAAATCTCGTTGAATCAAATTGTTGAAGAATCATTTATACAAATCAAACAATCCGCAAAAGATAAAAATTTGAGTATTATTGACAAAATGCCTTCGAACGAAGAAATTTGGGTATTAGTCGATCAAAAACATTTGAAAAATGTTCTTCTGAACTTATTGACCAATGCAATTAAATACAATCGACATAATGGCTATATCGAATTATCGATGGAGTTTGAAGGCTCAACAAAAGTTCGTTTAAAAATAAGAGATACTGGGATTGGTATTCCCAAAGACAAACAAAATCAAATTTTCAAACCCTTCAACGCAATTAACCCACAAGCAAGCTTTGAGGAAGGTATTGGATTAGGTCTAAGTATTTCGAAATGTTTAATGGAGTTAATGAGCGGTAATATATATTTTGAAAGTCACGTTGACCATGGCTCCAGTTTTTTCATTGAACTCCCCATTGCAAAAAGAGAATTAATTCCTCCAGAAAACAGAAAAGGAACAATTTCAAGTATTAAAGACTTTAACGACATGATTAAGAAGGAAACCAGCGAGGAACCCGATCTATCCAAAATCCCAATCCCAAAAGAATTACGTTCAGCTTTCTTAGAAGCGGCTGAAATATACAACTATACTAAACTCGAAAGCTTGATCAACGAGTTGAAAAACCTTGGAGAAGAAGGAAAATTAATCGCTAAATTAATTAGAACCTCTCTAAATCAATATAATATAGAAGAAATAATCGAAATTATAAGCAAAACCCAACAAGAATTTTAAACCCCCTCTTCACTCTAAAATCCCCAATTTTTAATAACCTGTAATATTAATTACTTCCTCACCCCTCCTCACTAAATTTAAACTATACCCAATTCGCGCAATTTTCGGTACACTAAACAGGATCACAATTTAAAGCGAAAAACATCTTAAATTAGAACTTTTGTATTTTAAATTAAACCTCGTATTCCCCCCAGCCATGACCATCAAATACAAATTTTTATTAGTTTTTATTTTAATCACGCTCTTTGCTTCTACCCTTGGGTTACAACTTCTAAAAGCGGATCAATTGGCAAACCAGCAAAGGGAACGCTACTTGCTATCAAACCAACAAATAATTTTAGCCCTAGAATTAAAATCTATATTAACCTTGGCCATTAAAGATATCACTGACTCTTTAAGCATTGGCGAAGAAGAGCTAGAGGAATACCAACAAGGTAAAGTTTTTATAAATAAAATTATTAAAGATTTGACGCAAACAACTTTGAATGAAGAAATATTTGCCCAATCGCGAAACAATGACAACAGAGAAGACGAGGTTGAAGAATCCCTAAAACTCAAAAATGAAATCGAAAAGTTACTGAAAACTTTCGACAATTTAATTGAAACTAAAATAAGTAAAAACAAACTCATTTCTAAAGAACTATTTGAAAAGTATTTCGAAGAACAATTTGAACAAATCTTAGTCCCTCAAATTGACCTTTTCATTCAAAGCGAAAGAGAAGAGCTAGCAAAAATAGATGAATCAGCTTTAAAGGAATCGAGCAAAGTAAAACGATTTACATATTTGATCTGGGGAACTTCATTCATAACATTTCTTGTTATTTTTATAATATTTTATCGATCCATCGCAACTCCACTTTCTCAATTAAAACAGGCTGCAACACAAGTAGGAGAAAAGAACTATTCGTTTAATTTTAAAATTAATTCCGATAACGAATTAGGGGCTGTCGCTAAAGCATTCCAAATCATGGAACAAAAAATAAAGGCTGGTTTTGAAAATATCGAATCACTATTTGGGCTTATCGTTGAACATTCTAACGACGCTATTATTAGTTTTAATTTCGACGGTAAAATTACAAGTTGGAATAAAGGAGCCGAACAAATATACGGCTACAGCCACGAAGAAACCAAAGATAAGTTTATTTTTATTATAGTCCCTGAAAATTTAATTGAAGAGTGCGTAAATATTCGGGAAAGAGTAAAAAATGGAGAATCAATAACAAACTATGAGACTAAAAGAACTGTAAAAGATGGTCGGATTATTGACGTCTTATTAAATGTTAATCCTATCAAGGATCATAACTCAAATTATATAGGTGTTTCATCCATAGCTAGAGACATCACAAAAATAAAAAAATATCAAAAATCGCTTATCAAAGCAAAAAATGAAGCTGAAATTGCTAACAATGCTAAAAGTGAATTTTTATCCAGGATGAGTCATGAGTTCAGAACTCCATTAAATTCTATTTTAGGATTTACTCAAATATTACAAACAGAAACAAACAATACATTAACGGATTCCCAAAGGGAAAAACTCGGCTATGTTACCAATTCGGGGATCCATCTATTAAAACTCGTTAACGGACTATTAGATTTAACCGCGATTGAAAATGGCAAGCTACCAATCACTATAGAAGAAGTTTCATTAAATAAATTAATTGAAGAATCATTTGATCTGGCAAAGGAATCCGCAGTGGAGAAAAACCTGCGTTTTATTGACAATATACCGCCGAATAAAGAAATATGGGTAGCTGCCGATAAATCCCAACTTAAAAAAGTCTTACTTAATTTATTAACCAACGCCATTAAATATAATCAAGAGAACGGCAGCGTCGACATATCGATAGAACTTATCGCCACTAAAACCGCACGTCTAAAAATAATGGATTCAGGAGTTGGAATTTCCGAAGAAAAGCAAAATCACATTTTTCAAACATTCAACGCAATCACTCCAACAGCCAGTTTTGAAGAAGGCGTTGGTCTAGGTTTAAGTATTTCAAAAGTTCTAATGGAAATGATGGAGGGTAAAATATTCTTTGAGAGCCAGCTAGGAAAAGGTTCAAGCTTTTTTATTGAACTTCCACTTATTAGAGAAGAAATAATACCACTTGAAAACATAGACAACAAACCTTCCAGCATTAAAAACTTTAACGCCACTATAAAAGAAGAAAATCGTCAGGAAACCGATTTATCAAAAATTTCGATTCCAAGTAAATTACGTGTGGAGTTATTAAGAGCCGCCGAGATTTATAATTACACTAAACTTGAAAGCTTAATAAACGAGCTAAGCGCTCATGATAATGACGGGAAATTAATCGCAAAACTAGCTAAAAAATATCTACAACAATACAATGTAGAAAAAATAATCGATGTTTTAAACAAAACAAAACAAGACCCATAGGAACTATTGTTTGACAATGCCTAGCTAGACTCTTACAACCCCTTAATATATAAACTCCATACCCTGTTTTATTCCAATATTTTTTGATTTTGGCAAGCAAACCGCTTTTAGCTTTACTTTTCATCCAAATATCTTAAAATTAAGATTACATTTACTTTAGGTTCCAAAAAGAAACTCGATTTAAATTTATTATTTAAAATCAAAAACAATCATGGACCATTCCAACAAAAAAATACTCATTGTTGAAGATGAAGCTTTGATTGCTCTTCAAATCGAAGAACAACTAAAACGTTTCGGATATGAAATTGTATCTCAGGTTTCTTATGGAGAAGATGTTTTAGAAGAAGTCAAAAAAAATTGCCCGAATTTGATATTGATGGATATCAATTTAAAAGGAAAAATGAGCGGCATTGAAGCCGCTCATCAAATAAGATCTTTTTCCAATATACCCATTATCTATCTCACCGCCTATGGCGACAAAAAAATGTTGGAAGAAGCAAAGCAAACTACTCCTCATGGTTTTTTGACTAAACCTTTTCGCTCACAAGAACTAAATGCAGCCATTGAACTTAGTTATATTAGGTACCAAACAGAAGAAGATCTTCATACAAAACAAAAACACTTCGAAAAATTAGCTACTGAGAACGACAATCCACTTTTGAATGCAGTCCCAGACTTAATGGAAATTTTATTTACTAACCCTACTCATGAAAAATTCTGGAACGACAAAAACGAAATCTTATCCTCTATCTCTAAAAACATCGACAAAATTAAAGAGCATCAAAGCTTTTTAATTGAAACAGAAAATGATGTTGAAATCGCAAACAAAACAAAAGAAGAGTTTTTGTCTAGGATGAGTCACGAGTTTCGAACGCCGTTAAATTCCATTATGGGGTTTAGTCAAATTTTAAATTCCGAAACCGATAATCCATTGAACTATTCCCAAAAAGAAAAATTAAACTCCATAATAAACTCTGGGAACCATATTCTAAAGCTTGTCGACAACATGTTAGACCAGAAGATGATTGATAAAGACAAATTGAAAATCAACTTTGAAGAAACTTCGCTAAACCGGTTAATTGAAGAATCGTTTAACGAAGTTCAAGAGGGCGCAAGGAAGAAAAAACTACACGTTATTGAAAATATATCTCAAGACGAAGAAATTTGGGTTTCCGCCGATCAAAACTATCTTAAAAAGGTATTTACTCATCTACTGAACAATGCCGTTGAATATAACCGACACAATGGAAGCATTGGCATATCAATGGACCTTAGCGGCTCCCAAGTTGCACGCATAAAAATATCCGATACAGGGGCTGGAATTCCCCCAGAAAGACAAAATAAAATTTTCGAACCTTTTAACGGCATTAGTTCTACACATAACTATGCAAATGGAATTGGCCTAAGCTTAAGCGTCTCAAAAATACTTATTGAAATGATGAATGGCAAAATATCCTTTGAAAGTCAATTTGGTAAAAGCTCTATGTTTTCCATAGAGCTTCCAATGATAAAAAAAACGCCTCTATCTTTAAAAAATATTAATAACGAATATTCTAGTATTAGAAGTTATAACGCAATACTGAAAAAAGAGATCAGCGAAGAAGCGGATCTATCTAAAATTTCAATTCCAAAAGAAATACGCTTAGATTTTTTAAAAGCGGCCGAGATATATAACTACTCTAAATTGGAAAGCTTGATAAACGATTTAAGCTCTTATAGCGAAGGCGGGAATTTAGTTGCAGAGTTAGCAAGAAATTACCTACAACAATATGATGTAGAAAAAATAATCGAAATTTTCGATAAAACAAAACAAGACTCTTAGAAACGCTTCGCCTCGCTAGCGAAGTTAGATTCTCCCTAGTCGCATTTTTTTCACCTTGTCTGCGGCCTTGTAAAAGGAATAAACCTTTTTATCTCTTCCCCTCTCCCTTTTAACCGACTAAGCATCTTTTTCGCCTCCTCAAGCTTAGGGTTTCGATTAGGAAATGCGTCTAAGAACTTCTGAATTTCTTTTCTTTTATCTTCAACGCTAAACACACTATCTTCTAACGCTTCCATTTCTTGAAGAGTTTTAAAACGATCCTTTATTTCAGTTTCTCTCAATTTTGCCAATCGAATTTTTTCTTTTAAAGCTGATGGTTTCTCAGGGTTTGCGGTTGAAATATGAACGTCGTCGTCAACCTCGACAAACTCAGGCAATGAGTTGTCGATAGCAGTTTCAATCAAAACAATATTGTTTTTAGCGCTCTTAATGAAGTTCGAGAGGTCATTCTTTGGAGAAATGGGAACCGGTTCTATTCCTATCTTTGAAGCGGAAAAACCAGAGACTGTTTGCAATAATGCGCGAATGTATAAAGATTTGACCGCAAAATTCAAATTTTGCGGTAGAGCTCCTGTTATTCGGGCAGCCGCAACCGTAGAAAACGAAGAAGTCGTGACTCCAATTACTTGCCCATTCTCACTAAATAGAGGCCCGCCGCTATTGCCGGGTTGAATAGGAACGGTAATTTGAAACAAACCAGGGTCGTCTAAATACCCTGTAGTAGAATTAATGATTCCTTCAGAATATTTTGGTTTTCTTCCTAAAATAGAGCTCATCGGATACCCAACAGTAAATACTTTTTGCCCCATTTCAACCCTGTTAGAATCTCCAAGAACTATATTGCCAGTAGCCGATTTTGGTCGTTTGGAAAGTAATAAAATAGCGACGTCATTTTTTTTATCTTGGGCAACCACTTTAGCTCTGATTTTTTCTCCCATGAAGAAGTTAACAAAAATTGAATTAGCTCCTTCAATTACATGATGATTTGTCACAACGTATTTTGATGCCCCTAGTAAAAAACCTGTGCCTGTACCAAGCTCTCCTTCTCTCCCTTGCCCTGGACTTTTAGCTTGTTCTTCCCTATCTTTAGGTTTTGGGTTATCGCCATATTTATTATAGAGATGTCGTAAACGTTTACCTGCCTTACTCACCCTTTCCATTTTGCCATTGGATCTAAAAATTCTTTTTGCTTCCTTAATATATTTTATTGCGAGATATCCCTCGCCTAACTTATCGTAAGCTTGAGCTATATTTTCATATATTTCAGCGCTTGTTTTATTCAACTTTATAGCTTCTTTCAAAGACGCTATACCTTCCTCGTATCTATTTAAATTAAGATAACAATTCCCTAAATTATTATGTAACACCCCCATATCCGGCTTCAGAATGACAGCTTTTTTATAGTGAGGCAAAGCTTCATCGTATTGCTTAAGCTTAAGATATGAGTTACCCATGTTGGTATATGTGGCGGGATCATTTGGGTCTAATTGAATTGCTTTTTTAAATTTATCGATTGCCTCGTAATATTTTTTTTGTATATTTAATATAATCCCCCAATTGTTATATGCATTTGGGTAATTAGGTTTAAGGCTAATAGCTTCTTTATACTTTTCAATTGCCTGTTGAAGCTTACCTGCCTTAGCTAACCGAGTGCCCTCCTCTTTTAACTCTCTCGGCTGACCAGTGGTGGTATCTTCCGCAAAGGCAAGATTCGTCTTATTTCCCCACAAACCATCTATTAGCGAAATATGTAAAAAACAAAATAAGATCGCTACAATTATTTTTGTATTTTTCCCGTTCACTTTAATCCTTCAGAAACACAATTGTTTCCTTGCCATTTCCAGTTCACAATATCGCCAGCGTCGTTAGTCTCAATCCAGGTGACGCAAACATACTCAATTTCATTGTATTTTCTTTTTCCGGTAACCGTATAACTTGAATCCCAATTCTTTTTAACTTTAACATCTGTTACTTTGTTAGTAGGTATTCTAATGATCCGAGACTGTTCGTAAACATAGACTTTTCTCCCACTGGGAGAAATAAACTTATCATTTGGATATCCCCACTGGTTAACCAAAGTAGAAATATTTTCCCCCACCCAGGTATCCAGTATTTTTTCGTAATTTTCCGAGGTGTACCCCATCATCTGAGCGCAGGAAGGAAAGAAAAGACATGTAACGGCAAGTAATATTAACGATTTAATTTTTCTCATCATAAACTTTGGTTAGATTAAATGAATGAGAAATACTAACTTGATATGGCCAATTTTTCAATGACCAAAATTACGGCTATCACAAGGGCGAATAACCGCTAACTAAAAAGCTTACTAAAGAACATTCAATTGGTGGGATACTTTGGGGTAGGACTGGCCTCTGTGGAACGACCAGGCTTTTTCTTGCACGGCTTTATCGGTTTCGGTTACGCGATCATGTTGGCGCAAATGTTCAGCCCAGGACTCAACCAAAAAGTTTTCGACCACTCGACCGGGATATTCCGCATCTTGGAATAGTCCCCAATGCATCGCACCGTCTCTCAGTCGACCAAGCCTCATCTCCTGCATACTAGTTTTGAAGTTTTCAAAATCTTTTGGTTCAATCTCATACTCTACCGTAACTAACACAGGACCATCGTCGTGTTCCATATCGATGGCGACTGTTGGAGCAGGCCAATGGAGTGAGGGAGACAAGTTTAGACTATCTCGATCTCCCAATCGATTTCGGTATGTCAGAGCTAAACCTATTATCAGAACTCCGCTAGCTATATAAAGCGTTGTCGGTATACCAATTTTATTGGCCAATGCGCCCCAAAGCAAACTCCCGCTTGCATACCCTCCAAAGAACACCAGCATGAAATAGATAGCCATTGCCCGCGCTCGCACCCACGATGGAATAACCGTTTGCGCCGTTACATTAAAACTGGATAAAACCGTCAACCAAGCGGCCCCGCCTACAAACATCCCTCCACAAACTAATGAATAGTTTGGAGCCGCGCCTAACAAAATCATTGTTACCGACAAGATGGCAATGCTCACTCCAACTAAAAAATCTATAGAATATTTTTTCTTCAAATTCGGTAAAAAAACGGCGCCCAAGACAGCCCCTAACCCCAGACAAGTCAGTAAAAACCCATAATCAGAAGAATCCCCATTTAGGTTTTGCTTAACCACCAGAGGAAGCAAACACCACATCGCTCCTGCCGGGAAAATAAACGCCCCCGTTCGCAACATGACCGACTTAAGATCTGGTGAGTTTTTCGTAAAGCGCCAGCCCAATCGCATTGCGCTAACAAATTTTTCTGTTGGCAAAGAAGTATTCTTAACCTGTCTGTTCCAAAAATATAAAACAACCGCTACCGCAAAAAAAGAAAAACCGTTAAACAAAAATGCCCAATGGATACCAAATGAGGCAATAATCAACCCGCCTAACGCAGGGCCAATAGTTCGTGAAATATTGATACCCACACTGTTCAAAGCCAAAGCGGGGGCTAAATCATCTTTCGAAACTAATTCTGGAGTGATTGCCTGCCAGGGAGGAGTAGCAATAGCAACGCCAACTCCAAGCAAAAACGTTAAAATCAATAAATCACTAGGCTGGATGGTACCTCGATAAGTAATAAAACCAAGAACACTTACTATTAAACACATCCACACTTCAGCGGCGATCATGAGTTTTCTTCTATCAATAATGTCCGCCAACGCGCCTGCCGGCAGCGCTAGGAAAAACATCGGCAACGTTCCAGCAGTTTGCACTAAAGAAACCATCAATGGCGACGGAGCCAACGTTGTCATCAACCAACCCGCTCCCACGTCATGCACCCAAGTTCCAACCATGGAAAACATATTGGCGAACCACAACATGCGGAATACAGGTTCCCGAAGAGGACTCCAGGCAGAAGGATTTGCCATACTAGAAACTCACTTTATATTTTTAGCTTCCCTCTAAATTTAAGGAATTCGTTCATAATCGGAATGGAGTTCTTTCCCTCGTCTGTTAGGGAATAATTGACGCGCGGAGGGTTTGTCGGTTGCTCAGAACGGTTAACAATTCCCGCACTCTCTAAAGACTTCAACCGTTGACTCAGTACCTTAGCGGAAACGCCACTCAAATGTCTCCTTAAATCTCCAAACCCTCGCGGTTTTTCGGATAGAAATAAAATAACCCTGGCCGTCCACTTGGTGGAAAAGAATTTTAAACCCTTTTCCAACCAATCGGATTTAGAGTTTGCTTGCCCTTCAACGCAAATCAATTTCATTTTATCCTCGAATAGAAGACGATCTTTCCCTATATAAGGGATAGTCCACAGTCGCGGGAACTTCAATAATCGCTAACCTCAACGCGCCTTCCATTGTAGCTTGAAAACAAATCTTACCCTCCATTTGCGCGTGGATACGAACAAAGTCTTTTTTGTTGATGCGATCTTTTCGCCCTGTATCCTCGTCTACGACCACCCCTTCTCCATCAATAACAACCACCGCCAAAGAACGATCCGTTTTCAAATCCCAAAGAAATTGATGACCAGAGGAAATGGTCACATCCTTCATTACAGCTTCAGCCTTCAAAGTAACAGGACCAGGTTCTCCAATAACAGATTTAACGATAACGCCATCTTGTTCTCGGCTTGGAAAATCATCATGAGAAAATTCACGATAAGTGGGCGCGTCGGAAATAGTTTTGCCTAAGTACGGATCAAACCAAATTTGGAAAAAATCAGTTCGGTCGCCAATGGTTTCCTCTTCATGCGAAACTCCAGAACCGGTTTGCATAACCTGAGCCCCACCCGCTTTAACGCGACTTCGGTTTCCTAAAGTATCGTAATGGCCAATCTCCCCCTCCAAAGCGTAACTCATAATTTCAAAAGCTTGGTGAGGATGAAGACCAATTTTCCCATAACCTTCTGCGCTAGCCCAAGCCCAGTAAAACAATGGTCCCACGTTGGGAACTTCAGGACCTTCGCCAGGAAAACCAAGCGGTTTAGTTTCCGTAATTCTTCCGCCGTCAAACTGACCCGCCCCCTGCGCGTCAGGCGGATACAATTTTATATCTAATTTTGTAGTTGTACTATTCATAACATTCACCTCAATATATTTGCAGTCTTACTTTCTTATGCTAATCCATAAAAGAATTAAAGTATTCAGCCTTCACCTCCCATGTCATCCAGAAGCTATCATCATTGATGAGCCGTGCTGAGGCACTCGAAGCAGCGGAGAATTTCGCCTTGAATCCTTTGATGTACCTGTGAGGAACGTCGAAGGATCACAGTGAAGCTCCCGAACCCCAACCACCTCTTTGCCTTTAAGTTTTGGAGAAAAAAGCGTTAAACAAAATTAAACTTTTTAACCTCACATCCTACCGCATGTCATCCTGAAGAAAACCTTTAGGTTTGATGAAGGATCTCGCCTCGATTTAAATAATTTTCATGCGAAACCTATACTGAGCAACGCCGAAGTAGCTCTCGAAGCACGACCACCTCACTCATCATAATGAATTTCTAAATGATGCCCATCAGGATCAAAAAAATAAGCCGAAGCCCCGCTTCCATATTGTCGAGGTTCACCATCAATTTTGACATTTTGATCCTTTAGCTCTTGTAAGATCACCTGAAACTGATCTTTCGTCGTAGTGAACGCAAAGTGCAAGTATCCCTCTTCTGTAAAAACCTTATGCGCCGATTCTAAGTCCAGGTCCGGCGACTCAAACAAAGCAATGGCGACATTACCAACATCCACTTCAATGTGTTTATTACCCGCTTTAGTTTCTGTTCGATAAATAACGGGAAATCCGAGAACTTGGCTATAGAACTCTTCGGCAACCTCCATATTTTTTACGTTCAATCCAAAATGATTCATTCCTTTGAGTTGAATCTTTGATTTAGTTGTTGTGCTTTCTGTACTCATTTTATTTTCCTTTCCCTAAAGAACTAATTTGCCCAAACAAATTACGTCAATTACTTACTATGCGTGCCATCGCAAAATGGAGCGTTACCCGTTTTGCCACAATCGCAAATTGCAACCTGCTTATCTTCGGCTATTACAAATTGAGTTGGAGACTTTGCCCCCACTCCTAGCCTTTCATGGGAACCATCGCAATAAGGTTTGTTCGCCGATTCGCCGCAGGCACAGTAATACTTAATTCCTTCGGTTTCTTCGAAAATAGTTGGTTTATTTTGATAAGACATTTGAACTCTCCTTAATAAGTGATTTGATTAACTATTACTCAGTATAGAGCATGAACCGTGCCAAACCATGCTAAACGTAATAACCCATTATTTCATAAGGCTTTCTGTGAGTTTAGCTGACATTTCAATAACTACTCATTTGCGTTAATTACGAAATTCAGTAGAATAACTACTCAAGTACGTATAAAATGCCATCAACATGTTATGTCGAGCTTGTCGAAGCGCGACCACAATTAACAAAAGAAAACTCATGAAAAAAGAAGAACGTTTAAGACTAGCCGAGTTCACCATCAACAATTGCGGAGACTCCATCATATTCCACAATTGTCGCGGAGAAATACTCAACGTCAACAAAACCACCTGCAACATCCTCGGATACTCAGAAAAAGAATTGATCGGAAAAACTATTCAAGATATCAATCCTACTTCAAACAAAAAAACATGGGCCAAACATTGGAAAGCGCTTAGAAAATCAAAAACGCTCACCTTTGAAGACGACCATTACACAAGAAGCGGTGAAATAATTCCCATAGAGGTGACCGCTAATTTTATCGAATTTGGCGAAGGAGAATACGCCGTCGGATTTGCGCGAGACATTTCCGTTCGAAAAAGGATGGAAGAAGAACAGAAAAAAGCCTTCGAAGAGATTAAACGACTACGCGAACAACTAGAATTAGAAAACGAGTACCTATATGAAGAAATGGCAGAGCTGCAAGCCTTTGGGCGGATTATAGGAACTAGTCACTCTTTACAAAACATTTTAAAACAAATCGAAATGGTCTCGCCAACCGACGCCAACACACTCATAATGGGAGAATCCGGAACCGGCAAAGAACTCATCGCCCACGAAATCCACACCCGTAGTAAAAGAGCCCAAAGACCCATGATACGCGTCAACTGCGCGTCCATTCCCAGAGAGCTCTACGAAAGCGAATTTTTCGGCCACGTCAAAGGCGCGTTTACTGGAGCAATTAAAGACCGTGTCGGTCGGTTTGAACTAGCCAACGGAGGAACCCTCTTCTTAGATGAAGTGGGAGAAATCCCGTTAGACTTACAAAGCAAACTCCTGCGTGTCCTTCAGGAAGGAACCTTTGAAAAAGTAGGAAACGAAAAAACAATAGAGGTAGACGTTCGAGTCATAGCCGCAACGAACAGAGATTTAAAGAGAGAAGTCGCGAACGGAAAATTCCGTGAAGATTTATATTACCGTTTAAACGTCTTCCCATTAGAAGTACCGGCATTAAGAGAAAGAAAAGAGGATATCCCCGTACTCGCTAACCATTTTTTGGAATTAGCTAAGAAAAACTTTAATCGACCAGAAACGAAGTTCACAAAAAATAATCTTATCAATTTAGAACGATACGAATGGCCAGGGAATGTGCGGGAATTGCAGAATGTAATTGAACGCGCAGTTATAACCTCTCAATCTGGAAAACTTGTTTTTAATTTAGAGAAAGATTTAAGTCAAAAAAAATTGACCACTCCAGATCGACAAACGAATTCTATTTCTAAGGATAAAGTTTTGACGTTTGCGGAAGTAAAAGAATTTGAACGCGAGAATATATTAGCGGCGTTAGAGAAAAGCAATTGGAAGATCTTCGGCAAATACGGAGCCGCCGAGCTTCTCGATATCCCTCCCACCACCCTAGCCACCCGTATCCAACGAATGGGTTTGAAGAAAAATTAAAAAAGCCACGCTGAGGCTCTCCAAGCGCGACCACTATTATCTTTTAAAAGAACATAAGGGAAACATCATCTTTTTAATAAAATATCGCTTCAACTAACCAGATCATCTCCCCATCATCCGTGACGAGCTCCGTAGGGGTGAGGAAGGATCTAGGTAAAAAATTGTCGCACTGAACTTGTCGAACAATGACCATCTATCATCAACTTCAATCCATCATTTTTTTTGGATAACAAAATATTTAATTAGAATGATTTTTAATGATTATTGTAAAAAAGTTTAATACAATACTGCTACAAAAAGGTAATAAGCATAACAAAAACAATAAGCTTTCATACCCTTTTTCAAGAGAATGATATGTCTACCAACAGCGACAATGAGTTATCGAAAGAAATAATTTCATCCAGTCAATTTGAAGAAATATTCAAAGGGCACAATCATGTTCTTGAATTATTGGCTTCAGGAAAGCCTCTGACCGAAACCCTGGACAATTTAGTCAAAATCCTTGAGTCTCAGTTGATTCATTCTCGTTGTTCTGTTCTCCTTCTCGATAAAACAGGCAAATATTTTAGCAAAGGCGCTTCTCCAAGCTTATCCCAGTCCTATTGTGATGCCATTAATGGACTACCAGTCGGTCCCGATATCGGGCCTTGCGCCATGGCTGCATTTAAAAATGAAATCGTTGTCATCGAAAACATTGAAACCGATACCCGGTGGCCAGTTTTTAAGGATTTAGCTCTAAGCCATAATTTAAAAGCTTGTTGGTCCACACCAATTAGAAATATTAAAGGAGAAGTTTTAGGTACTTTATGCCCCTATTACGAAAAGCCTTTTACGCCTACGGAAAATGAATTTCAAATGGTTCGGCACGCGGCGTATTTAGCTGGAATCGCCATTCAATTAAAACAGGCAGATGAAGTTTTTCATGAAAAAAACAGATTGTTAGAAAATGAAATCAAGGAAAGGAAAAAAACATCTTCCTTAGTTGCCGAACAAAATCGGATTCTTGAGATGCTTGCAACCGAAAAAGAATTAAAAGAAATATTGGATGCGATTACAATCATGACCGAAAATCGATATGAAGATATAAAGTGTTCCATTCTTATTTTGGACAGGGAAACCCAACAGATGCATTACGTGTCAACGCCTAATATTCCTAAAGGATATATAGATGCATTCGACGGCTTTAAAATCGGCCCTAAAGTTGGATCATGCGGAACAGCGGCCTATTACAATAAGACGGTCATCGTCGATGATATTGCCAACGATCCTCTTTGGGAAGGTTATGGTCATATTGCTCTTAATCATGGGATTAAAGCCTGCTGGTCGGCGCCAGTGCGAGATTCCAAGGGGGATGTATTAGGTACGTTTGCGTTATTTCCAAATGATACCCGAAAACCTAAAGAAGATGAGATGGAATTCATTCATTCCATAGGTCACTTGGCTGGCATCACCATCGAGCGGAAACAAATCCAAGAAGAATTAATTAAATCTAAAGAAGAAGCTCAAGCGGCCAATCGTGCGAAGTCAGATTTCCTTTCAAAAATGAGTCATGAGTTGCGCACCCCGATGAATTCCATCTTGGGATTTACCCAAATCTTGAATTTGGATAAAAAACACCCCTTAACCAAAACTCAAAGGGAAAACTTGCAATTCATATCCTCTTCTGGAGATCACTTACTGGAACTTATTAATGAAGTCCTAGATCTTTCAAAAATTGAATCTGGAAAACTAAAATTATTCATTGAACCTGTCGATTTAGTTCCAATTATTAAAGATGTTATTTCTATTTCCCAACCGTTGGCCAACAAGGAAGAGATTTCTCTTGAAAACATTCAAACTCCGAATACCCCCTTTATCGCAAATGTTGACCCTCTGCGGATAAAACAAGTCCTTTTAAACCTCACATCAAACGCGATTAAATATAATAAACCAAAAGGCTCTGTAAAGATTTTTTGCAAAAAACTAAATGATGAGAAAATACGTTTAGGAGTGAAAGATACAGGGCATGGAATTAGTAATGCTCAAAAAGATAAAATTTTTAAACCTTTTGAGCGTTTCAATGTGAAAGCTGACGATATCGAAGGAACTGGCATAGGATTAACTATAACTAAGCAGTTAGTCGAATTAATGCATGGCTCAATTGGCTTTGAAAGTATTTCAGGAGAAGGAAGCTTTTTCTATATAGATATTCCAATTTCAGATAAGCCTTACGTTCCTGTTCGAATTGAAAAGGGAATAGACTTTATTCAATCTGTACCAAAGAATAACGGGAAAAAGAAAATTCTCTACATAGAAGATATAAAATTGAATATCCATTTGATTGAACAAATTTTTGCAAACAGAGATGATTTAGAATTAATCTCCGCGCTCAATGCAACAGAAGGAATAAAAATAGCAGAGGCTCAAGTACCCGATTTAATTCTACTGGATATGAATTTACCCGACATGGATGGATTTACAGCTTACAAAAAACTTCAAACGATAAATACGCTAAAGAATATCCATGTTATTGCATTGACCGCAGACGCTATGGACATCAATATTCAAAAAGCCATGGATATGGGTTTTAAGAACTATATTACCAAACCAATTAGAGTCACTAAACTTTTGAATATAATCGACGAAACTTTTTCGCAAACCCCTCATTTGGATCCCACCCTTCAGTCTCCACCCGCATCTAACCAATTGGATTGAAGAAAAGTTCACTTAAGTAAAGTATCTAAAATATTTATCACGGTGAGGCTTAAGCTTGTCCTGAGGCATTCGAAGGAAGCTGCGGCCACCTCTTTGTTTTGAAGAAGAAAATGTTAAACAAAATAAAACTTTATTTAGACTAGCACCCACCACATGTCATTCTGACGAATCCCACAAGGGCGAGGAAGAATCTCGCCTCGATCAAAAGTCATTTCGAGCTTGTCGAGAAATCTATGCTCCAGAGGAGCATGTTCCTCTGAAACCTCCAGAACTCCGCCTACAAAACAATTTTGGTGTAGAATAACGTGTAAAATTAAATCCTTTACGACAAAAGAAACCAAAATGACAAATCCAGAACACTTCAAACAACTAAAAAAAGGCGTTGACTCCTGTAACACTTTGCAAGATGAGAACTCATGTATTAAGACAAATCTAAATGAGAGGGTTCCATAAATTCAGATATTTTAGATATATTTAAATCTTTTCTACTGATTTTTTTTCTATTCGAAATTCCTCAATTTTATAGAAATTAATTTATTGTGAAAAATCTATTTAAGAAATTTTTTAAATTTCTTGAAATTTTAACAAATGCTTTATTGCGAAATAGAAATGCAATGTTTTCAATTATGGCAGGAGCTATTTTAGTTTTTCCTTCTTTTTTTGGATTGCTCTATGTAAATGATTTAAGCATTTTACCTTCATTAAGTAAGAGGTTTAAACATTCAACCATTTTTGAAGATTTAGAAAAACGTAATTTAGATGTTGATGTAGAAATCGACTGTCCCTTCCCTGTTGTGACAGAAATTAAAGCAACACTTCAATATAGTTCCACTGTCTGGCTTTCTATATTTCTAAAAAGAAAAGATGATGAAAAAGAGACTCATTCTGACAACAATCTGAATTTCAACAAATGTAAAATTATTGGTTTTAAAATTTATAATCAAGAGCTGAATGTCGCACCCTACGAAAAAGGAGATATTTTACTATCAAAATGGTATTCAATAAGTAAAATCAAGAAAAACAAAAATTCTCTTTTTATTAAAATCAAAGATAAGAACTTTAGTGAGTTTGACGGGAGAATATCCTTAATTTTGTTTGGACTAAAAAGTCCAATTTCTTATTCTCTACAAGAACTTGTTTTTAGGATTTTTCTTAAAAATACAAGTAGCGCTGGGAACAAATTAACAGGCGCACTACAATATCAACGAAATCATATAATTGAGTCAATTGTCCCTAATCCCAAATCGCACTTTTCTTATGGATTCACAAATGAAATGACTTTTGATTCAAATGATACATTTCCAGGAAAATCAATGTCGATAATTCATGTTGTTTACTCTGATAGAGAGCTTATTAAAAACAGAGAGTTTTGGATCATATTTTTTTCTGCATTAATTGGAATTGGAGGTTCTGCTATTTTTCAAGGATTATTAGAGTTTTTTAGAAAATGAATATTAATAGGATTTGAAATAATTTTAATAAAAGCAAAATATTGCTACATTCAAAACAACCACCCTCGCCACCCGCATCCAGCAGATAAAATTTAACAATGAGAACTAAAAAACCACTTCAAGCGGGATTAGTCTAATGCAAGTGTGAGGCATTTCGCCGAACCGCCTGCTTTGAAAAATTCGTCTAACTCGACAGGATGCGGTGTATAACCGTGGCGTTTGAGCAAGTCCATAGTTTCGTTACATCCTGAAGGCAGTACCACATGATGGTCGACACAAACAGCATTGCAAGCAAATCGTTCTGCCTCTACTTGCGGAACAATAATTCGTTTTTCAACGCTATTGGCGATGGTATCTTGTGCATAAGAATCAAAAGCCCCAGGGTAGTAAAGTAATTCTCCCCCACTCAGTGGACAAAAACAGGTATCAAGGTGATAAAATTTATCGCTGACAAGTTCCAACGGTAAAATCTCCTTGCCGTAAATCTCGCTCAAGGCTGTGTAAGCTCCAAAGTCGCTCCGTTGCCGATACCCTCCAAACCACGTATCAGTAAATCCCAACAAATCTCCGGCTCCTTCAAAGTAACATTCGACGCCTAATTTTATAACGGAGTAATCATGCTCGGTGAACCATCGCTCAAAATATTCTTCTTCACGTTGCCGTTCAGGATGGAGGAACCGACTTATAACCACTTTCCCATCGTACAACACTCCTGCATTAGCGGTGAACACCAAATCCGGCAAACCTTTTACCGGCGTCATTCTTTCCAATTCGACACCTACGTCCTCTTCAAACGTTCGCATAAGGTTGTGCCACTGCGCTTTGCTTTTTTCTGGATCGGCGGCGTTGGAGACACGCATCCAAGGATTGATCTCATACTCAATTCCATAATAGTCTGGTGGACAAACAAGTAATCGCGCCATAGTCTTCACCCAGGCCAGTTCAGTTCTCTTGCCAGTTGCCGCAAAAAGGAAGACGAATCCATCACGAGCCCAACAGCTTGAAAGCTCCCACGATCGCTCAGCTTAGTCGGGACGGCCGGATTAATATCAACACACACCGAAGGCACCTTCGCCGGCAAGCAGTTACCCGTGGCAATTGCATGCAGCGTTGTCGCAACCATCAACGCTAACCCCACTCCTGGAAGCGCGGCGCGCATAGCGCCTTGGGATTTTACCGTATCCGTAATGACATCCGGTAACGGACCGTCGTCTCGAATACTACCGGCTAATACCATGTCTACATTTTGACGAACGCAAGAGGCCATAATGCCGTCTTTGATCATCCCAGATTCAACAGCTTGTTTAATACTTCCCGCTCCGCGAACTTTATTGATAGTGCGGAGGTGATGTTCATGACCATGTGGAGCGATACATCCCGCGCTCAGTCCAAATCCTAACGAAGTGCCAAATAAACTCGCTTCCATATCATGAGCGGGCAGAGCGTTCCCAGCGAATAACACATGAATGTATCCTTCTTCAATGAGCCAAGAAAGAACTTCTCTGCCTCCAGAGTGCACAATAGCGGGACCCCCAACAAAGAGTACCTTTGTTCCCAAGTCGGCATTGCCAGCCGCATCGCCTTGCCGTAAAATTTTTTCCCGATTATCTTTAATCATTCGCATGCGCTTCGCAACGTCGGCAATGACATGCTGATGTGGCCGCTCGGATGAAACTTGAGCTTCCATAAACGAAAACGCATCGCGTTCTTTTGGTCGCTCCAAAGGGAACACACGAATCCCTGTTCGGCCCGTAACAATGTCGTCTCCAATTTTGACCTCTGCCATAGGTATAGCCATGGCATGTGGAGGATCGTGCTGCACTCGGATTGCTAGGTCCATTTCAATCGCTTCGACATCGATCCATTCGCCTTTTAAACGAACTTGAGTGGGAAGATGTGAAGAAGCATAGAACGAATCCGGAAGGACGCCGTCTTGAGGCGCAATCGCGGTCGAACAATCTGAAATTTCTTCTACTATTGCGCCATGGAGTTGAACCGCTTGGAGAATTTCTTCGAGAAGTTCTGGAGAGTCAGCATGGATAGCAATTTTAGCGATAGAAGATTCTTCGCGTGTCGCGCTAATTTTTATCTCGCTTATGTCGAAAGTTCCTTCCATTTGGAGAATTGTGTCTAAGACTTTCGCAAGAATCAGCGAATCAATGATGTGCCCTTTGAGCGTTACGGTTTCAGTATTCATATATATAGTTTACTCCTCTAAAATATGAATAGCATCATTTACGCTCAAAAAAATTTTAATAGAAACTTAAAATTTTAAACGCTCAAAACAACAATGACGGTGGTGAAATAGTCACGATATAAAAAGTAAATATCGTGTCTCACTCTACAAAATAGGTATCGTGGTCGGAGAAGACGGGTGGGCTGTGGAAATTTAATATATGAAGGCTATCATCCTGCGTGGTAAAAGTATGGACGGTGCTCGGTGGCACTCGGAAAAAACAACCCGCCGTTAGGTTATATTCCTTATCTCCTAATTCTGCTTTTCCAGAACCTGAAACCACGTAATACAACTCCTCTCCTTTTTTATGAAAGCTCGGCTTTTTAATCTGATGCGGTTCCATATACACCACATAAGCGGAAAATTGCCTGCACGCTTCGCGCGGCAATAATTGTTCGATACGAATCCCCTTCAATTCAAACGAGGGAGCCTCATGTGGTTCGAGAAAATAAACGGTTTCTTTCGGGTCCATAACACTTTCCAATAGTAAAGAAGATTACAAAGTTCTTTTTGATCTCATAGATTATGATGAAACTCACCATTTAAACATGAAGTTCGCTAATTAGTTTACCAATAAATATCCTGGTTACAATGAGATAACTTATTGTTTTTATTGACTATTAAGTTAGTAAGTTTAAAGTTTGGCGAAAAACCCTGAAAGCCTTATAATGCATAACTTTTACAAGACTGTAGCAAGCGTCAAACTCTTAAATTCACTTTTGGCAATCCTTTTGCCCCTATAAATAATGGCAACTATTTCACAAATGTATAACCAGATTATAAATATACCTTATTGGGTACCTCTTCTTCTCATACTTTGGATGGTGTGGAAAGGTATTCAAATTCTGCAACAAAAATCCCTAGAGAAGTTTGCTCAGAAAAAATTGGGTCTAGACGCTATTAAACTGGAACCAGAAAAAGCGGGAGAAAAGAATGAATTTCTTTCTTCTCTGGATGTACAAGAACAACTATTACTGAATAGAATTTATAGCGGAGGGGAAAGAAACCCTGATGGAAGATATCGCCAATTAGAGAGAAAAAAATCTGAATCTACAACAAGCGCAAAATCTTCGTCTCAAAAACCTTCCTTAGAAATAGTCACAAATATCGGCGGCATAACAGCAGGAATCATTGGAATCCTTTTGGGTATTGTCCAAATAGGAATTTCCTTTGGGTTGCTACCAGGAAAACTTTGACATATTTTTTTCTTAACCCAACTCAATACCCCACCTAAAAACCTATTTATATCTATGCATTCTAATAATTTCATCAGAGTCTATACTTTTAGATAAAAGAAGTTATTCTCACCACGGCATAGATACTCACCAAGAAAATTTATTGTAATCTCGGTAAAACCCCTATACAATTTTCGCATACGAAAATTTACTCCACCTAGTACGGACGACCCATTATGCCCAAATGGGCACTTTTTTTTGATTATCTCAATTTAAAGAGAGCAGAGGCAAAAGATGAGTGAAACAATAACAGAAAACAGACAATACCGCGTTGGCGAATGGTTAACTTCTGATCGAGTTATTCTTGGAGCTTGGTTAGAAATGCATATCCAAGAAGCGGAAAAAGAAAAGAAACCTTTCTTGCCAATCATACAAGAATTTCAAGACCTGATTGAATCCGATGCCGAGATTTTTATGCTCTTTAACCAAATGTTTTCTCAAGTTCCTCACTGGGGCCGGTATAAAAATAATCCCTCTGGTAATCCCCAGGTTAGGGACTACAAACATATGCTTCAACTCTTAAACTCTATAATGACAAAGGCGCCAGCTTATAATAAAACTGGGCTCGTTGGTTTCCCTATTAACGCAATATTAGATTGGTCAATGGGGACGGAAAGCGGATATGCCGCTTTTTTAAACGACAAAGTAAATGCCATGTTAAAAAAGGTACTGAATGAATGGGGTACATTCCTAAAATCGAAGGACTCTCTTTATGTAGTGAGCGACGACCCAAAAACAGGCTGGCTCGGCAATGACGCCATGCTGGGTATGTTTCCAAATAAAAATAACGATCCACAGAAAGCAAAAGAAGATTTTATTACAACCTTCATTTGTGATCCCAAAGAGAAACACTGGGGATTTACATCATGGGACAATTTCTTTACAAGAATTTTTCATGACAGTCAGCGTCCCGTAGCTTCTCCAGACGATGACTCGGTAATTGTCAATGCTTGTGAATCAGCTCCATACAAAATAGCGACCAATGTTCAATATCGAGACAAGTTCTGGATAAAGGCCCAGCCCTACTCTCTTCAACACATGCTTAACAATGATGAACTGGTGGAAAAGTTTGTCGGCGGCACCATCTACCAGGCATTTCTCAGCGCCAAAAGTTATCATCGTTGGAACAGTCCCATAAGCGGCACGGTTGTTAAAGCTTATGTGCAAGACGGAACCTATTATTCGGAAATTCCTACGGAAGGTTTTTACAATCCTTTGCATACCAACTTTCATGATCGAAATCCTGACGCTTCGGCTCCAAACGATTCGCAGGGTTATTTAAGTGAAGTGGCAACAAGAGCGCTGATTTTTTTCGAAGCTGATAATTCTGATATTGGTCTGATGTGCTTTATGGCTATAGGAATGGCCGAAGTGTCTTCATGCGACATCACAGTCTACGAAGGACAACACGTCGAAAAAGGCGATCCCATCGGGATGTTCCACTTTGGTGGTTCTACCCACTGCCTTATCTTCCGTCCTCAGGTGAAACTTGATTTCGACCTTCACGGTCAAAAGCCCGGTTTGAATTCACACAACATTCTAGTACGAGCAAAACTTGCAACAGTTATCAAGTAAGTATGCTTGGGGGTTCTAAACCAAAAACAAGTCAAAAGCCTTCGTCTCAAAAACCCTCCTTAGAAATGGTCACAAATATCGGCGGCATAACCGCAGGAGTCATTGGAATCTTTTTAGGCATTATCCAAATAGGAATTTTCTTTGGGCTGTTACCAGGAAAGCTTTAATTTAACTTTCAAAAATAATTTACAGGGTTGGTAAAGAACCTATTCGTATCTTAATCTAAAAATCTCTTTGCTAATCTATCTTTTGACCTAGCGCAAAAAACTCCACTCCGTGTCGCTTGTTTATCTCTTCACTGGCAATCAGACTTGTCCATCCTAAGTTTTTTAAGAAGGTTTCAAGTTCATCGGGGCGTATGCTCCATATCCACGGCTCCCTCATAGCTTTTTGAAGCCATAACATCAACCCAGTCCAACGTCCAACATCAAGCTTCCCATCAGAACTTGACGGAATATAGCTGAAAACAAACCGACTTCCGCTACCCGTAATTTCCGCGCATTGTCGAAACAGCCCCTCAACAGCATTGGCAGTTAAGTACATTAAGAGACCTTCCGCCACAATTACAGATTTGGCGTTTATGTCCCATGACTGATTACTCATGAGAGTTTCCTTCAAACTTTTTTTGCCAAGGTCTTCCTGGATCAGGAAAAGGTTTTTTCGAGTTCCTAGCGCCTCCACGCCCTGAATTTTTTGATACATTGTGGCTGGCTGATCGATTTCAAAGAAGTTCACACTCGGAAATTCCGGGGCCAATCGCCACCCCATGGTATCGTAGCCAGCGCCCAAAACGAGCGCCTGAGTCGCTCCTTTGCCGATACTATACCGGACCTGTTGTTCACAGAAAGCCTTCCTGTGGGCTAAGGCTTTAAACTCACCAGGGAGCATCCAATCAAAAGCTTCATAGATTGAAAGGGTGAAACTAGAACGGTGCCACCGAACAACCCTTGAAAAAACGGCTCCTGAAGCGACTAGCATCGCTTCGGTCGCTTGGACAATACCTGGAAGAAGAATATTTTGCGAAGCTGGTTTTGCCCCTAAAGCAACAATAGCGAGAGCTACTTTGCAAGCCGTTCGGCTAGGTTTATTCTTACTCATATCGTCAAAACCATTTTTCACGTTGGAGCTAATCTTTTGCCTTTTGTATTCTATCGATAGTTTCCTGCACTCCAGATGTTTGGGAAGTTATCTGTGTTGCGGCTCCTTTTTTAAAACGAAAATCACAATGCCCGCAACCATCGGCAAGAGTCTTAGTCCGGATTAGCCCCCACCCTAAAGCGTCGCTCAAAGCAATATCTGACATACATATATATGGAGCAAATTCTTCTCCCCCATGTTCGCTTGCAAATTTCAGATTACTGCATTGAATATAATTTACGCCGAAATCAAAATCGGAACCATGACCAACAAGGTACTCAATCTCGAAGTCACCCAAACGAGCTTTCTCCTTTTTTCTAGCTCGCATCTTAAAAATCATCCGCACGGGAGGAGAAAAAAACAGAAACTTCATTAACCATTTTTTCCATTTCGCGATTTCTGCCAACTTTAAGCGTAACGCTTCGTGGCAAAGCTCCCAAGTCTCTCCGGGCGACTTCCCGCTTTTCTTCATTGCATGATACGCCGCAAGCTCTTGGGCAGTGATAATAAGAAATTGGTTTAGCGGCTTTCCACGCCTTCCTTCTATAAACGGAATCTCAGGGATAAGCTTCTCGTATTCCTGAAGAGCCGAAAATTTCAACCTGCTAGCAATATCTTTTCCATAGCGTTTAACAAGCGAATTTTCTACCAAAGCCAAAATACGATCAAAATCTTTAAGTAAAGTTCCTTTTTTTTCTTTGTAATAACCAATCACCTGATTAGACATATTCTCTTCTTTCAGGTTTAGAGCTTCGATTGCTAAGCGGTAAATAGCCTTATCAAACTGCGACTATCTTATATATAGTAGAGACTTTCCATATAAGGTTTATTCTTCACAAAAAAGGTGACTGCTTGTATTTTTCTGTGGCCTGTTTAACAAAGTGGACCCAGGTAAAAAGTTTGGCTAAAAATCGCTTAGAACTTATAATGTAATAACTTTTTATGTCCCTAGCCTGTGTCACGCCCACAAAATCACTTTGAATAGTTCTTTTACCCTCTCAACTATTAGAAAGAATTTAATCTTATGCCTTCTTTAAAAAAAATTGGCCATCTTCTATTGATCCTAATCGTTTTAATTGCTTTTAACGCTTGTGGACCTACAAGCAAAAGAGTATCACGCAATTCATTAACTGCTGATACTTCGGAACTTGAACTAGACAGAAGCCAGCTTCCAACTCGCGTCTATAAAAGACCCGGAGCTCCCACACTAGCGGCATATAACCGATTTATTATCGATCTAGTTCAAGTTAATTATAGAGATCCCAAAATGCGGGAATTAAGCTCTGAAGATATTGAACGTATGCAAAGATATTTCCGTAAGGCCATGATTAAAGAACTCCGTGATGGAGGTTATAAGGTTGGGACTCGATCCGAAGCCAAAACTTTGAAAATCTCTTTAAAGATATCAGGCCTTAAAGCTCCAACTGCGCTACCGAACATATCAACGGCGCTGGCGCCTATTGCCGTAAGCGTTGGCGAGGTTACTGTTGAAGCTGTATTTCGAGAGGCTCTTACAAACCGCATAGACGCAGTCGCTGTAGCGACCTCTCAGGGAAGTCGCGTGTTAAATCCCACACCGTGGTCCACGTGGGCAGATGTAGAAAAAGCATTTGACCAATGGGCTGAAGGAATCCGCCAAGCGGTAGATAAAGCGCACGGCCGTTAAGTCATAAAATCTTATAAAAAAAAATTAATGACACCCATCATATCGGACATCCTGAAGAAAATAGCGACGCTAATTTTATCCACAAACCTGATTATAGGTTGCGCTCAGACGGTTAACCATCGACCTCTTAGCGTTGCGGAATATGCGCAAACTGATTTTTCAAAATCTTCTATCCAGCGCTTTTGGGGCGACGTAGCGCCAGCCAATGTTGAAGAAAAAATCAAAAAGGAAGCGCCAGCGCTAAGAGCCCGCTTTCCCGAAGCGATAAATGCCACGCTCGAAACAGCCCCATTAAGCACTTTGCTTGCTATTTCTGGAGGCGGCGCTAACGGCGCCTTCGGCGTTGGTCTGCTCACAGGTTGGAGCGAATCAGGTAAACGCCCTAAATTTGATGTTGTAACTGGCGTTAGTACTGGCGCCATCATAGCCCCTTTCGCGTATCTAGGGACAGATTTTGATCCCGTGTTATTCAAGGTTTATTCTTCAGTAACTCGCAAAGACATATACCTCCTAGAACCTTTGGTAGGATTGTTTGGATCGGCGCTTTCCGATACAACTCCCTTAAAGAATTTATTGGAAACACATATCACGCCTCAACTTGTGGAATCGATCGCAAAAGAATACCGACAGACAGGTCGTAAACTATTTATCGTAACAACCCATTTCGACGCGGGACGTCCAATGGTTTGGGACATCAGCCTTATCGCTACAGGACAGGAGAAAAAAGCGGTTCCACTCATTCGTCAAATTATCCTCGCCTCAGCGTCAATCCCAGGACTTTTCCCCCCAGTTCCTATCAAACTAGAAATTGACGGTAAGCGCTTCACTGAATTGCATGTAGATGGTGGCGTTTCCGGACAGGTGTTTGCCTATCCAGCGCAAATTCCTGTTCATCGTTTAAACGAAATTTTAGGCTTAACTTTTCGTCGAAGAATTTTTCTTATTCAAAATGGAAATGCCCAAAATACATACGAGCCAGCTTCAGTCAAAATTGAAGATATCGTACAACGCACCTTGGAAGTTCTACTTCGTAACCAGGAAAACTCCAACATTGTACAAATATATTATCAAGCTCTTCGCGATGGTTTAGAATTTAAAATGATATCGATTCCAGATACATTTATAGCCAACCGAAGTACCGAGTTTGATACTGACTATATGAAGACCCTCATGGAACTTGGTCTCGAAATCGGACGCCGTGGAGACTTTTGGCAGGACCAGCCACCAGCTGTTCGTTCAAAACCATAGTACGGTAGTAGATGACGAGCGCAGCTAGCAAAGTGAGCGCTATGAAGAGGTTTTCAAAGTAGTATCAAAGAATAACGGAAAGGCCGTAGCAACGTTTTGAAGAAATCTTTTCTTAATATAATATCAATATAGTTTCCGACTTCAATTAGAAGTCCAGCCCTTTCCATTCATACATACTCTAAATTGAGCCGCTAAAGGCCCAGACAAATTCGCAATAACTCTTGGGTCTACATGGCCGCCACCACCAAGTACTGGCACAGCTTTCCTAGCTTCGGTTTCACATTGAGCTCGATCCCATTCAAAACGATTTTGGTCAAAAACGCCGTCATCCGTTCGATGCCATGGGTTAGCGCACCCAAAAGTTAAAAGAAGGAAGAAGATTCCCAGGTAATGTTGAAACCGCAATTTAATCATGCTCTTTATATCCTCTTTAAGGTTATACTTTCTATTCTATATCTATTTAGATCCAAAAATCATTGCGTTCAACAAAAGGTTATTTTGCAAATAGGAAAAAATTTCTTATCTCGAGTCTGGATTTTTATTTTCTTCCTGTTTGGTGGAATTGTTGGTTTGGGAGGCTTCACTTTTATTTACGGCCAAGGGTTATCTTATTTATCCGAAGATCCAAAAGCATGCGTTAATTGCCATGCTATGCAGTCTGTATATGACCGTTGGAATCATGGCAGTCACAAGGCGGTAGCTACCTGCAACGACTGTCACACTCCAGACTTTATGTATGGCAAGTACATCGTTAAAGCGATCAATGGTTGGAATCACAGCGTTGCCTTCACCACTGGAAATTATCCCGAACCCATTCGCATCAATGACTTTAATCGGAAAGTAACGCAACTCCAATGCCTTAAATGCCATTCAGCTCTAGTTTCTTCTGTTATGCCATACCATGGAAAAGAGGAAATGAATTGCCTGGTCTGCCATTCCGGAGTGGGGCATGGACACTAATAAACAATTACCCTTCAAAAGGCAAAAGAGATGAAAAAAAGTATCGGACAACTATCGCTCGGATTGATATTCGCTCTTGGCACAGCTTTTGTGTTGGGTGTGGGTATCATGTGGGGAATTGGAAGCTTATTGATCAATATTCAAGAACGTAAGGCTGAAGCAAAAATTCCATTTCAAAAACTTGTAGAAATCAATCAAGACGAGCTGGACCCTGCTGTTTGGGGAAAAAACTTTCCTCATCAATACGATAGTTTTATAAAAACTCAAGACGATTCTCAAGGAACCCCCTTCGGCGGTTCTGTCCTTTATAGCAAGTTAGATAAAACTCCAGCATTAATCCGATTATGGGCAGGATACGCATTTAGTAAAGATCATAACGAAGACCGCGGCCACCATTATGCGATGATCGACCAAAAGAATACCCAAAGGGTCAAACTCGTCAGTCAACCCGGCGCCTGCGCCAATTGTCACTCTGCCGAAACGCCACAACTAATCAAGGCCATGGGTTGGGAGGCATTTAATCGAACTCCTTTTAACGATCTTAAAGATAAAATGCATCTAGGATCGTCCTGCGCCGATTGCCACGACCCCAAAACCATGGAATTACGCATAACTCGCCCTGCATTTAAAAATGCAATGGAACTTAGAGGAGTAGACCTTGCCAAAGCGACGCGTCAAGAAATGCGGAGTTACGTTTGCGCTCAGTGCCATGTGGAATATTATTTTGCCGGCAAGGATAAAGTTCTAACATTCCCGTGGACAAACGGTTTTTCCGTGGAGAATATTGAAACTTACTATGACGACATAGAGTTTAAAGATTGGACGCACAAAGAAACCAAAGCTCCTATGATAAAAGTTCAACATCCGGAATTCGAATTATGGAACTCAAGTCTTCACGCAAAATCTGGCGTCTCCTGCTCAGATTGTCACATGCCCTACATGAGAAAAGGCGCAGTTAAAGTTTCCGATCATTGGTTGCGAAGCCCGTTGACCAATATAAACAGAGCTTGCCAAACCTGCCATAAAGCAGATGAGGATTCCCTTCGCGATCGAGTTATAACAATTCAAAATCGAACGGCAACATTATTGAAAGTCACCGAAGAGTCTTTATTGGAAGCCATAGATTCTATTGTCGACGCTCAAAAAGCTGGAGTTTCTGATGAAAAATTGAACGCAGCCAGAAAATTACACAGAAAAGGCTCCATTCGATGGGATTTTATTTCTTCCGAGAACAGTACAGGCTTCCATAGTCCGCAAGAGTCGGCCAGAGTTTTAGCAAACGCGGTAAACTTTGCGCGTAAAGCTCAAATATCAGCGATAAATGCAAAAAAATAAATTTCGAGAAAGAAACCGATATTATCAGAGTTACCTTTAAGTGACTGCTTGTATTTTCCTACCACTGGTTTAACATATTCAAAATGCTCGTTAACGCAGAGTAGACAAAAGGTTGTCATTCTTCCAGAACTCCAGCATGAAAATTTTTTATTTTCGGAATATTTGATTATATCCCTAACACCATTTAATATAGATACTCAAAACTGGTTAATAGATTAAAATCAAAAGTTTAAATAAAACTAATTAATGAATCGTCTTCATCTAAATAAACTTTTAAATTCAAAACAAGCGATCGCTTACTTTGTTTTTCTTATCTTCGGACTTATCCAATCCGGTTGCACAACCGTAGGACCTGATTATGTGCCGCCAACAATGGCAATGCCGGAGAAATTCAATAAAGCTCCGGAAAACTTCCAAAAGGTTAAGGCTGAAGATTCAAAAAAAGAAACAACAAAACCAGAGGAAAAAGAAAAGCCCAAACTTGTCGAGCCCAAAGACCTTGTCAAATGGTGGAAAACTTTGGACGACCCTCTTTTATCCAGTTTGGTTCAACGTGCTGTTAAAGGGAATCTCGATCTAAAACTAGCTCAGTCTCGCGTAAAAGAAGAACGCGCTCGACGCGGCGTTGCCCGTGCAGACCGTTTTCCAACCGTCACTGGTAACACGGGAGCCGCAAGACAAAAATCCAGCAACCAAACAGGCTTTCCCGGACAAACCAACTCATTATATAACGCCGGATTCGACGCCGCATGGGAAGCCGATTTATTTGGCGGCATTAAACGCTCGGTTGAGTCGGCGACAGCTTCCGTTGAAGCTAGCCAGGAAGCTCTTAACGATACTTTGGTGACCCTCGTTTCTGAAGCCGCTCTCAACTATGTCGAAATAAGAACTTTCCAAGCCAGGTTAGCCGCCGCTCAAAAAAACCAAAAAGCTCAGGAATCGACTTTTCAATTAGTCCAAGATAGATTAGCGGCGGGAATCACCACAACTCTAACGCTTGAACAAGCGCGATATAACCTAGAAAACACAAAATCGCAAATTCCAACGCTAAGAATTGGATTTGAACAAGCCATGAACCGGCTATCAGGGCTACTCGGTAAATTCCCAGGAACGGTTAACGATGAATTAAAAAAATTCAAGCGCATCCCAGTCACTCCAATTGATGTTGTGGTAGGCGTTCCCGCTAACGTAATGCGACGACGGCCAGACGTACGACAAGCGGAAAGAAAACTTGCCGCGCAAACGGCTCAAATTGGCGTGGCAACTGCCGAGCTTTACCCAAAACTACAATTATTAGGGTCGATCGGTTTGGAATCTACTTCAATGAGTAGTCTTTTTACTGGTGGCGCCGGAGCTTTTTCAATCGGTCCCAAAATTACCTGGAACATTTTTAACGCCGGACGCGTGCGCAATAACATAAAGATACAAGACGCTAAACAGGAACAAGCGATGATTTCCTATGAAGCATCTATCCTAACGGCGCTTAACGATGTCGAAAATTCTTTAATCGCATATGCCGATGAACAAATAAGAAGACAAGCTCTAATACGATCAACCGAAGCTTCGCAACGCGCGGTCAATTTGTCCCGCGAACTTTATCTTTCTGGTCTCAAAGATTTCTTAAGCGTTCTGGAAGCGGAGCGATCATTGTTCTCTTTTCAAGATCAACTGGCGGTAAGCGAGGGAGCTGTAATTTCAAACTTAATCCGTCTCTATAAAGCCTTGGGCGGCGGCTGGGAACCCATTCGCGAAAATGCGCAAGCTAAAGTTCCAACGTCTTAAAAGAATTTATTTTATTGAATCGAAGCGAGATCCTTCGCCGATACTATCGTATCGCCTCAGGATGACATGCAATGGGGTCAGCTCAATAAAAGTTTTTTAAAATTGAATCATAAAAGGAAAATTTAGTGAAACGGTTCAACATTCTAAATTCTATTTTGGGAATAGTATTGATTATTTTGGGGACCGGTTGTCAGGATTCGACAAGCATGGCAGCTCCTCCGGCAAAACGCCCTCCCCCTATGGTAACTGTCGCCCCTGTTGTTAAAGAAGACGTAACCAAAGTTTATGAACTTGTGGGACGAACCGCCGCCAAGAAAACGGTGAATTTAGTAGCGCGCGTTCAAGGTTATTTAGAAAAAAGAACATTTAAAGCGGGTGAAGACGTCAAAAAAGGCGACCTCCTCTTCGTTATTGAACAAGAACCTTATGAAATCAAAGTAAGAGCCGCAAAAGCGGGTTTTGCAGACGCTAAAGCAGCTTTGCAAAACGCTCAAACATATTTACGACGCCTCAGTTCTGTTAGAAAAGGAGCCGTTTCACAAACGGATCTTGATAAAGCAAGAAGTGATGAACTAAGAGCAAAAGCTCAGTTGTTGAGCGCTAAGGCCAACTGGGACGAAGCCAAATTAAATTTAAGATACACCAAAATCCGTTCTCCAATAGACGGCAGAATTGGCCGAACAGCCGTCAGCATTGGCAATGTGGTTTCACCAACAACGGGAACTCTAGCAACCATCGTTCAATTAGACCCTGTTTACGTGACTTTTACTGTCAGCGAATCCGCAGTTATCACAGAGTTTGAAAAACAAATTGAAAAAGGCAGAGCCACCACCTTCATCCCCAAAATCCAATTATCAAACGGCACCATATATCCCTATGAAGGAACCGAAGATTTTGTCGGTCACACTGTAGATCAAAAAACAGGAACCATTACGATTCGGTCTATTTTCCCGAATCCCAGTACCAATATACTGCCTGGGCAAAATAATCTAGATCACAGTCGACGCCTATTATTACCAGGACAATTTGTAAAAGTATTGGTGCGCCGCGACGACGTTGCTTCTGAAATCGTTATTCCTCAAGCCTCCATTCAGGAAGATCAGGGAGGTAAATTCGTATTAGTAGTCGACGCCCAAAACCGCGTCCAAAAACGAAACGTAACTGTCGGAGAAAAAACCGGAGTCAAATGGGTCGTTAAACAAGGACTACAAGTTGGAGAAATGGTTATTACGCAAGGGTTACAAAAAGTACGACCTGGCATTACCGTTCAAACGTCTTCGGCTCCAGCTTCCAAACCTGTAGATAATTAGCGCCGAGCAACCTAACGAACTTAGAATTTCGCTTAATGCTTTTTCGAAAAGTAACAATTGCTCAAAATTAAAAGCCTAAATCGACGTCATTCTGGAGGAACCCTGAAAGGGTGACGAAGAATCTAGGTTTAATTTTTATTAATCAACTTAATTTTCTAAAGGAAGCGAACTACCTAGATCCTTCGCCCTTCGGGCTCCAGGATGACATATCGCAAAATGATATTGGAATCGCCATGTTCACTTTCGTATTTAAAGCAAATGCATTAACAAGGCTCATCAAGAACTTTCAGGAAATCACTTTAAATAATGTTTAGCAATTTTTTTATAGAACGACCGCGCTTTGCGTTTGTCTTATCCATAATAATCGTAATCGCAGGTTTGGTAGCGATACCTCAACTACCAGTTTCTTTATATCCTGAGATATCGCCACCCCAGGTGCAAGTTACGGCATCCTATCCCGGCGCGGATTCCACCGTATTAGAAAGTACTGTCGCCGCCCCTATTGAGGCGGAAGTCAACGGCGTTGAAAACATGCTCTACATGTCGTCTACCAGTACCAATAACGGAGCTTATACTCTCGACATCACATTTGATATTGGAACAGATCCAGACTTAGCCGCAATTAATGTGCAAAACCGCGTATCCTTGGCCACCCCTAAACTACCAGCGGAAGTCACTCGCTCCGGAGTTTCCGTTAAAAAGCAAGCGCCAGAATTTCTCCAAATCGTTTCGTTTGCGTCCCCCAAGGGAACTTACGACCAGCTCTTTTTGAGTAACTTTGTCACCCTAAATATAATAGACGTTTTATCCAGAGTTCCTGGCGTTAGTAAAGTTTCCATATTTGGAGCGCTCGATTACTCAATTCGAATTTGGTTGAACCCAGACCGCATGGTCAACCTGGGAATTACAACAGAAGATGTAGCGGCCGCTATACGCGATCAAAACCTGCAAGCTGCCGCCGGACAAGTGGGGCAAGCGCCTTCGTCTCCAGACCAACAATTCCAATACACCATTAAAGCCAAAGGAAGACTTAACGAAGTTTCCGAGTTTGAAAACATCATCATTCGCGCCCAAGCAGACGGAGCTGTTGTGAGAATGAGAGACATCGCTCGTATCGAACTCAGTTCGCAAACTTTCAATATGCTTTCCCGTTTAAACGATTCGCCAACGGTTAATTTTGCAATTTACCAACTACCGTCTGCCAATGCATTGGATGTGGCTAAAGAGATTCAAGAAAACTTGGAACGATTATCCGAGCGATTCCCAGAAGATATCGAATACATCATCCCCTATGACTCTACCCAGTTTATCAACAACTCGTTAGCCGAACTTGTAGAAACCCTTTTTATTGCTTTAGGCTTAGTCATCTTGGTCGTTTATATTTTTATTCAAGATTGGCGCGCAACATTAATACCCGCCCTGGCTATTCCCGTTTCTTTGATCGGAACGTTTGCGCTACTATTAGCTCTAGGCTATTCAATAAACTCGCTGTCATTATTTGCACTTGTATTAGCTATAGGCATTGTTGTAGACGACGCTATTGTTGTTGTCGAAAACGTCCAACGTCATCTTGAAGAAGGTCTTGAACGTAAAGAAGCAACCAAACAAGCAATGGCGGAAGTATTTGGCCCCATCATCGCAACAACGTTAGTGTTACTCGCCGTGTTTGTTCCTCTCATATTCATGGCAGGGATTCCAGGCCAACTATATAGACAATTCTCCGTAACCATCGGAATCGCCGTATCGATTTCGTCGCTCAATGCATTAACTCTAAGTCCAGCGCTATGTTCCATACTTTTACGGAAAAGTTCAGGCCGTCCATGGTTTGCCTTACGCTGGTTCGAGGCAATTTTTGGAGCGATTACAACGACCTACTTATTCTCCGTTAAGATGATCGTGCGGCGCTTTGTATTCACGGTTCTATTACTTTCCTCCATCATTGGCGGCTCTTATTGGATTTTTCAAAACTCACCCACAGGATTTCTACCGCAAGAAGACCAAGGCGTAATTTTTATCGATCTCCAACTTCCCGATGGAGCGTCATTAAACCGAACAGACACGGTCGTTAAACAAGTAGAAGCTCTTATGAAAACGTTACCCGGTACCGACAATGTCATATCGCTGATTGGAATCGGACTTATAAGCGGACAGAAATCGAACTCGGCTACAATCATCAATGTTCTTAAGCCTTGGGATGAACGCACGACGCCAGACCTATCCGTAGGAGCTCTTGTAGGACGTGTCTGGGGTATGATGAGTCAAGTGCCCGGAGCTAGAGCGATTGCTTTCACTCCTCCGCCAATCCGAAGCTTAGGAAATTCCAGCGGATTTGAAATGCAATTACAAGACTTACGAGGCGGAGACCCACAAGACCTTTCGGCGGCCATGCGCGGTTTTGTTTTTGAGGCCAATCAAGCGCCGGAATTAAAAAATGTTTACAGTACTTTCAGCGCAGATGTACCGCAAGTGTCTTTAGAAGTAGATCGCCTACAGGCAAAAGCCTTAGGCATTCCAATAAGCGAAATATTTGCTAGCCTGCAAACACAATTGGGATCTCTCTATGTAAACGACTTTAATAAATTCGGACGAGTCTACCGAGTCATTCTTCAGGCCGAATCAAGCTTTCGCGACAATCCCGACGATATTGGAAAAATATATGTGAGAAGTTCCGACGGTACCATGGTTCCGCTTCGCACACTCACTAAAACGTCTTCTATGTTAGGAGCAGAATCGCTTCCACGCTACAACATGTACCGCGCCGCTAAAATCAATGGCAGCCCCGCTCCGGGATATAGTTCCGGGCAAGCGATAGAAGCGGTGAAAAAACTCACTAAACGTGTCTTGCCTCCCGGCATGGGATATGAATGGTCCGGTATGACCTTTCAAGAAATTAGAGCAGGTTCTCAAGGTCCCATTATCTTTGTACTGGCATTAACCTTCGTTTATTTGTTTTTAGTCGCCCAATACGAAAGCTGGTCCATTCCCTTAGGCGTTATGCTTTCAGTTCCAATAGCATTAGGAGGCGCTTTACTGATTATGGTGAAGACAGGGCATATCTTAGATATTTACGCTCAGATAGGCATGATCATGTTGGTGGGAATGGCGTCTAAAAATGCCATACTCATCGTCGAGTTTGCCAAAGCGCAAAGAGAAGAAGGAGTATCTATTTTTGAATCCGCGATGAACGCGGCGCGATTGCGCTTTCGAGCGGTAATGATGACCGCCATATCTTTCATTCTTGGAGTTATTCCTTTGGTGATAGCGACAGGAGCCGGAGCAGAAAGCCGGAAGTCCCTGGGAATCGTTATCTTTGGTGGGATGTTAGCTTCCGCCGTTGTCGGTACGTTACTCGTCCCCTCTTTCTACACACTAGTCCAAACCATTCGAGAAAAAACGAAAAAGAAAAAAGTTATTGAAGAGCCTCCAACAGAAACATCTGCGGAAGCTCAGTCATGATAAAGAACTGGAGAATTAAATGAAGATCGCCAAATTAATTTTTGTCCTTACCCTACTCTACTTTTTTTCAGCTTGCAGCCCCATATCCAAAACAATTAGAGATAGCAAGGTTTTGGGAAATACCGATGGTTTAGTAAAAGTTAATACAAAAGAAAAAGTAATTATTTATAAACGACCCGGCTTCAACATTGGTAGATACAGCAAGTTTAGAATCGATCCCGTTCGATCTAAAGTAACGAACAAAACAATGGTTCGTATGACCTCGGAGGAAAGAAAAAACGTAGGAGAATACTTACGAAGCGCCGTAATGAAAGAGCTTAAAGACGGAGGTTACAAGATTTCCTTTGATGAAGGACCAGATATTGTAGGCATCAAATTTACTTTGACGGATGTTGATTCCGGTAATCCCTATTTGAACGTCCTACAATTCCACCCAGTCGGTATTTCTTTAGATATAGGCGGCGTAACAATTGAATCAGAGTTTTATGACACCTCAAACAATCAAGTCAACGCTATCGCTGTGGTCGGCGCGGAGGGAGCGAGAAAATTTAATATTTCTTCTGTAAATGGGCAATGGGGAGACATAATAAAAATATTCGACAAATGGGCAGAGGGTTTTCGAAAACGAGTGGATGAAAAACGCGCCGAGTTGAGGAAGTAATCGAAAAAATAACTAGCTTGACGTTTTTTCAAAAAAAACATTGCTCCAAGTCAATTATCGAGATTCTTCACTCCTAGACTGTTACACCGTCTATCCGTTTCAGGATGACGGTTGATCGATGTTTTTACTTAATACTATATTCTTCTCTTCAACAACAATTTAGCGAAATTCCTTTTACATTCTTTTTTAAAACCCCATTTCCAAACTCAATTTTTCAAATACTTTTCCGAAACCCATTGGTCTAGCGAATATTTACCGCCACCCGTAATCATTAAAGCAATAGCTATTCCAATCGCTAAAAGATGATATTCAAAACCTTCGCCCGCTTGTTTACCTGACCAGTTCATAAAAAACCCGTTGCCTAAGTGAGCAGTGAAGACAGCTCCAATCATGATGATTCCAATTCCTGCGGCGCTGAATCGAGTGAGAAAACCCGCTATCAAACCCAAAGGCCCCAAAAATTCTCCTGTGATAACGAGTAGAGCTATGATCATCGGCAACCCCACTTGCTGAGTCAAAAACCCAAGAGTTCCTTCCAGCCCGTACCCCCCAAACCAACCCAGTACTTTTTGCGCGCCATGTGGAAACATAACAATTCCTAGCATCACTCTCAAAACTATCGGTGAATAATTGTCATCTGCACTCAACATCTTTTTTAAATAGTCCATGAGATTTAGCCTTCATTCAGATTAAAAGTTTTCAAAGCATTAATTAACAGCTTACAGAGCGATTGGCATGCCAAAAACAAAATATCACATAAATCCTCTATTTTTATGACATTAAATAAATTTAATATAATCATGTAATCAATCAAATCTCGTTAAACTAATATTTTCACTCTTCCGACTAAGTACTTTCGATGCATTCATAGGAAAATTGAAAAGACTTTTATCAAAGCTTTAACAACCCAGACCTACAGAGGTATACTCTACAGACGAAAATCGATCGTCTATAAAACGAATCACGAACGCATTCACGGATCAAATAATGAAAAACCAAAAATCGTCGATTGTTTTTGATAAAGAACGCGCTTCTTCATACGACAAACGGTTCACTAAACTAGCTTCCATACGCGATGCGCTTCATCTTCTTATTCGAATGCAACTTTCCGATCTTCCCGCTAACGCGCGAATTCTCTGCGTCGGCGCTGGAACCGGTATAGAACTCGTTTATCTCGCCCAAACCTTTCCACAATGGAGTTTCACTGCTGTTGAACCAGCAATGCCTATGCTTGATATTTGTCGCAAAAGAGCGGAAGAATACGGCATCACATCTCGTTGCAATTTTCACGAAGGCTATCTTGATTCACTCCCCGAATCAGATCCTTTCGACGCGGCTACTTGTATTTTGGTTTCTCATTTCATTACGCAGCCAGAGGAGCGACGTAAGTTTTTCCATGAAATTGCAGAAAGGCTTAGACCCAATGGCTATTTAGTAAGCGCTGACTTAGCTTCCGATATGACAACATCAGCTTACGAAAGTCTATTTGAAGTTTGGGTGAAAACACTGAAATATTCTGAAATACCTGACGAGGAAATCGAAAAGTATCGTGCGGCTCTGGGGAAGGATGTAGCGGTACTACCGCCAAAAGAGGTTGAATCGATCATTAGTTCGAGCGATTTTGAAAGACCTGTTTTGTTCTACCAAGCTCTGCTCATGCATGCCTGGTATTCCAAACGTACTTCCTAAATCGCAAACCATCTAGCAATGTTTTTTTAAGGCAAGACTTCCTTAAAAATTTGAAAAAGATTAGTCGCTGTTGAACGATCCTTTTTAATCAATTCGTCAGTGAATCCTTTTTTAAGAAAAGTAGAAAATCCTTTCAACTGGGTTTTATCAATAGATTCAAAATTATGAAAGGCCATACTCCAATTCGCAAATGTTCTTTCAGGAATTTCTCCATCATAAACCAAACTAACGCCCGTATGACGTTTATCCATTTTAATTTTCTCTAAGAGTTTAAAGATAGCATCTTTATCGCCTTCCAATATCTGCATGAACTGTCTTGTTTTTATCCAATAAATAAGAATACCTGTTATTCCGATTTCAGCATTTTTTTTTCTGGATGTCTCTATGAGATCCAATATATCGGTTTCGGACATTTCTCTTACGGCAAAACTACAATAAAATAATTCATGCATATTAGACAATCTTCTTAAGAATTTTTTATATATCCTACATAGTAACAAGAACTTTCAAACCTGTCTCAATCTAAATTTCAGTTTCTTGTAAATTTTATTCACTCATGTTTTTTTCAATGGTTTCAAGAATCTTAATAAAGTCTATTATCGAGAATTCGATTAAATTAAAACGTATTAAAGGAGGGAGCTACTAAAAGGACAAGAAAGTTTGGGAAATAAAAACTTCTGAGAAAATTAAGAACCTCAATACAGATTAGATACGCAAAATAATCAAATACGTATCCATCTAAAAATAGAATTGATACTTCAATATATTATGGACATAAAATGGAAACTTTTAAAAAAGTTATTCAATAGCCCCCAAAACATCTTCAATAACATTAATAAAGTTATCCACATCAATTGGCTTAGTAATATAAGTTTGAAACCCCATATCTAAAGCTTTTTTCTTATCTTCCGCCATTGCGTCTGCGCTAAGAGCAATTATGGGAATATTAGAAGTAGCTTCCATCGATTTAATTTTTTCATAGGCGCAGAAACCGTCTATATCAGGCAAATGCAGATCCATCAAAATAAGATCCGGTATTTCCGTCGACGCCAACCTAATTCCCGGCTGAGCTTCCATTGCGGAAATTAGCTTTACGTTATTCATTCGCGACATTATTCTTCTGACCAATTCAAGATTAGATGGATTGTCCTCGATATAAAGAATCGTCTTTTTGTAACAAACGGAATTATCTTCTTCAACATTCCGATTTTTTTGCGGTTCAGGTAACACAACGGCAGGTTGTTCGGCTAAAGGAACATCAATAAAGAAAGAACTTCCTTCTTCAACGTTATTTTCAAAATGTATATCGCCTCCCATAAGCTCCATCAGTTTTTTAGAAATTGACAATCCGATACCAGTTCCTTGCACTTCCGTCAATTCAGCGCCAAGTCTTTCAAAAGGCATAAACAGGTTTTCCTTAAGGTTATCGGGAATTCCCTTGCCTGTGTCCCTCACCTCAAGCTTTAAACGATCACCTAGAACCCAATATTTTAAAGTAACGCTACCGTTCTCTTTGTTATATTTGATTGCGTTAGTCGTTAAATTAATCAACACTTGTTTTAAGCGAGTCCTATCCGCTATAACATATAAAGAAGAGCCTTCATCCTTATTTTCATCTATAATTTGAACGCCTTTGCCTTGAGCCAGTGATATAGAAAGGTCAATCGCTTCATTTTTAAGAGTGTAAATATTTATGGGTTCTAACCGAACCTTCAAATCGCCAGTTTCAATTTGGGAAAGATCCAACACTTCATTAATTAAATCCAGCAAATGCTTTCCCGCTTTTATTATACGAGCTATATCATTTTCCCGAGTTGTCGCCTTTTCATTTTGAGCGTCGACCATTAACAATTGACTGAACCCAAGAATGGCGTTCATAGGAGTCCGTAATTCATGACTCATTCTAGCCATGAATTCAGATTTAGTTCGGTTTGACTCCACCGTTTTAAGAATTAAATTATCTTTTTCTTTCGAATACTTTCGCAACAATAATTGCGTCCGAACCCTTATAAGAACCTCTTCTTTTTGTATTGGTTTTTTAATATAATCAGCGCCGCCAACTAAAAAACCATGAACTAAGTCTTCAGTCGCTACCTTAGCGGTAAGAAAAAGAATGGGAATATTTTTAGTGATTTCAGTATTTTTAAGTTCTTCACAAACACCGTAGCCATCCAAATCAGGCATCATAATATCCAACAAAATTGCGTCGGGAACGCCTTTTTTTGCAACGTCTATAGCCATCTTACCATTGACCGCCACTAAAATATCTAAACCTAAATCTTTAAAATAATTTCTTAGAAGACTTATATTTTCGACATTATCGTCCACGATTAAGATCGACATTCCCTTCAAAGCTTCAAATGAAAATAAATCGTCTTTTTCTAAAGGTTCCATTTGCCGTTTGTTTTCTTAAAAATTAAAAAAAATAAATTTGGACACTAAAACGGTTAATTTTAAAGATACTCATAAATGCTATCGTGTTTCTCAATTTCTCCAACTCTCAAGATAATAGTTATCAAAAGAGAATTATGAGAAATCACCTTTTTAAACAATCCGAAACAACTCTTATCGCTTCACACACTGGCCCCAAAGAAAGTAGCAAGTTTTCAAATAAAAAAAACTTATAAATTATTCACGATTGTCACTACCCTGAAAATTATAACTTATCCTCCCCCAAAAAAAATACAAATACTTACATAGAATATAGATATTAAAGTAAACCAAGTCCCAACTTACCATTATAGAAGAAAAACGTAATCATCTTTTCATGAGTTGGAGTCAATAGAATAAAGTGGGGGGAATAGTTTAAGATCATACCATAAAACTGAAAAACAACCTTCTATAGTAAAAACTTATCCATCTCTTTTAAAAAACCGTCAATATTAATGGGTTTAGTGATGTAAGTTTTAAATCCCATATCTAAAGCTTTTTTCTTATCTCCCTCCATTGCGTCAGCGCTAACCGCGACAACTGGAATGTTTTCCGTTTTCTCCATTGATTTCAATTTTTTAAAAGCTTCAAGACCGCTCATCCCAGGGAGATTGATATCCATCAAGATAAGCGTAGGTTTTTCCGATAAAGCCAATTGAATACCCGTTTTTGCTTCGGTAGCAGATATAAGTCTTACATCGTCTTTAATCGCCATGATTCTTTTTACCAAATGCAAATTCGCAGGATTGTCTTCAATATACAAAACCGTCTTTTGAGACGACTCAAAACCTTCTTCAATAGCTATTGCCCTTGTCGAAAGAGGGCGCGGCGCCTCTATAGGGGAAGAAGCTAATGGAATTTCAATATAAAAACTACTTCCCTCGCCTTCCATGCTGACAAAACCAATAGAACCAGACATCAAATCCATTAACTTTTTCGATATCGCCAAACCAATCCCCGTACCTTCAACATCAGATAGCTCAACGCCAAGTCTTTCGAAAGGTTCGAAAATCTTTTCTTGTAGACTAACTGGAATTCCCAGTCCCGTATCCGATACGGTAAACCTAAGACGATCGCCTTTTTTAGAAATACCCAGTTTAATGCTTCCATTCTCTCGATTGTATTTGATTGCATTTGAAATCAGATTAAGCAACACTTGCCTTAATCGAGTTTTATCTGCATGAACATAGAGCTGTTCGCTTCCCGCATTTTCATCTATAAGATGAAGCCCTCTTTGCTTGATTAAAGAACTGGTAAAATCTAATATTTCACTCTTAAGTCCCGATATATTGATCGGCTCAAGAGAGACTTTTAGCTTTCCCGCCTCGATTTGTGAAAGATCCAACACCTCGTTAATCAATTCTAATAAATGTTTGCCTGCCCTTAAGATGCGATCAACATCACTCACTCTCGCGCCAGCCTTTTCCATTTGCGCATCAACCTTTAACAATTGGCCAAACCCTAAAATAGCGTTCATAGGAGTACGCAACTCATGACTCATCCTTGCCATAAATTCCGACTTCGCATAGTTTGAATTTTCCGCTTTTTTAATCAAACAATCCTTTAGTATCCCTTCTTTTCTAAGAAGTAAATGAGTTCTCGATCTAACCAAAACCTCCTCTTTACATATCGGTTTCTTTATATAATCAATCCCGCCAACAGAATAACTTCTCAACAAATTCTCTCTTTCATCTTTAGCTGTAACAAAAATTACCGGCACTTCTTTCAGTAATTTATTCTTTTTCAGCTCAATACAAGTTTCAAAACCATCCATATTAGGCATTAAGATATCTAATAAAATTAAATCAGGAAGCGTTTTTTCGGAAATACCAAGAGCGGCCATGCCACTCTTTGCGACTAAAACTTGTAATTCCGTATTTGCAAAACAGTTCCTTAAAATATCCAAAGTTTCATGATCGTCATCAACGATCAAAACTTTCATTCCTTCTAATCCCGCGAAAGAAATTAAATTGTCGATATTTGCAGTTTCCATTTCATTCCCCACTAAAATCTCATCCACTAAAGACATCCCCAAATCGAACTAATTCAGGGTCCAGATTTATTCATTTAGTCAAAAATCAAAGCGCATTAATTTATAATTAGTAGTTAGTTTAAAGAATAAAATCTCTAAAAAACTAACCAGAAAGCATTCACAACTATGGTTACCTCCTAACCATGAACTTAGAATAGCTTTCCACTTCTTAAACTTCAACACATATTGTAAATATAATTAAACAAAACCAAAAAAACCTTTTATTATCAATACTTTAAAAACTGTCACAATATGTTAACAAAGCTATTTTTTTAAACCCAAAGAGATTACATTAAACCCTAATGAAAATTTAAAACTTTACAATTCTGTAACATAAGAATAAAATTAGAACTAACCAATACACCTCACGACTCTGTCTTATTTTGTTACACTTAATATCAATCAATCATTTATAATGGCTTTCAATCTACAATATTACATCGCAATATTTATCGCCAGACTCGACGTATTCGATCTTCCGAAACAAAAACATGGAAATTAAATCTGCTACAAAACTATTAAAGGAATTTTCAGTTCTTTCCAGTTTAGAAGAACTTCATATAGAAAAATTGTGTGAATCTTCCGGTTTTGTCTATTTAAATGGAGGGGAACTTCTCTTTAAAGAAGGTGATCCAGGAAACGCTATGTTCATTGTTTTAGATGGATTGCTGGAAGTTTACACAAAAAACAAAATAATTGCCGAACGCGGTCCATATAGTTTGATTGGTGAAATGGCTCTAATAAACTCCCAACCAAGATCCGCAAACATAAAAGCTTCCATCCCCACTAGCCTCATAGAAATTTCGAAAGAAAACTTCAATAATTTTATAGCGCCGCATTCAAGTGTCATTCTAGAAATCATGAAAACCTTGTCGGAAAGAAGTCGTTCCGACCTCAATACTTTAGACCACGGCTATGGAGAGCTCCATAGGTCTCAAGAAAATTATGAAGACATTGTCAAATCCGTATCCGATATTATTTTAAGAGTTTCTTCAAATGGCCTTATCACCTATTCAAATTCATCGGTTGGTTTATTAGGCTATACACCGAGCGATATAATAGGTCGTCCAATAAGCGATTTCATTGTCAATGAAAACAAACAAGAAGTACAAGACCAGCTCATTACAAAACGCATTGGCGCCAGAGCGACAAAAGACCTCGAAGTTTGGCTTAAAGTTAACGATGACTTCTTATTTCCAGGCGGATTTAGAAAATTGCTATTTCTAGTGGACTCCACAGGTTTGTGGGACGTCTCAAATAAAGTCGTGAAGCAAAAAACCACGGAAAAAAAGTTTATAGGATGTCAATTAGTAGCTAGAGAAATAACCTTAAGAAAAAAAGCCGAAGAAGAAATATTTGAGAACGCCCTTCATCAGGAAGAATTGGTAAGAATCAGAACCAGAGAATTAGAAAAAGCAAAAGAAGAAGCCGAAAAAGCCAACCAAGCTAAGTCTGAGTTTTTAGCTAGAATGAGCCACGAGCTGAGAACCCCAATGAACTCAATTTTGGGTTTCACTCAACTTTTGAGAGGAGAAGCAAAGAAAAATAACGACGACCCTCAACTTAAAGACCTCGATCAAATTCTAAACTCAGGCTACCATTTATTGGACTTAATCAATGAGGTTTTGGATCTTTCAAAAGTTGAAACTGGCCATGTCAATATTTCTTTAGAACCGATCAATCTATTTGATCTAAAAAATGAAGTCTTTAATTTATCAAAACCCATCTCAATGGAAAACGGGGTCGAGTTATTAGACAATCCAACTGCCAATCCGTCCATCCATGTCTTGGCAGACAGGATTCATTTAAAACAAGTTTTAATAAATTTAATTACCAACGCCATAAAATATAACCAAAAGCATGGACAAGTAACGATAGATTATTTTCTAAAAAATAAAGACCAAATTGTCATAAAAGTTTCAGATACTGGACGCGGCATTCCAAAAGATAAATATAAGGAAGTGTTTTTACCTTTTGAGAGATTGGGAATAGAATCGTCTGAAATTTCAGGCACCGGAATCGGCCTCACTATTTCAAAACGCCTAGTCGAATTAATGGACGGAGTTATTTATTTCGAAAGCGTTTTAGGAGAAGGAACTAACTTTTTCGTTGAATTACCAGTGGCGCAAGAACAACCCACTGAATCAGATGACAAACCCGGCAATCCAGACTTCTCTGACCGCGAAGTAGGATCAAAAGAAAAAGTTATTTTGTACGTTGAAGATAACCTGGCAAACTTGAATTTGGTCAAACGGATACTTGCAAGTAGAGAAAGCACAACCTTTTTACCGGCGTTAACGGCTATAGAAGGTCTTAGGCTGGCTCACACACATCAACCAGACCTCATCTTAATGGACATCAACCTTCCTGGAATGAATGGCATTGAAGCTTTTAAAAAATTACAAGAGTCTGAAAAAACTAAAAACATACCAGTACTCGCCGTAAGCGCAGACGCTATGGAAGAAGACCAAGAAAAAGCCAAAGCGTTAGGATTCAAAAACTATATCACCAAACCCATAGACGTTCCCCTCTTTGTAGATTTAATAGAAAAATACCTTTAATAAAATCCTCCACATTTCCCATTAAAAAAAATGAGTTCAAATTTGGATTGGATGAAGTCAATTGTTCAGTTTGTACCCATTGGGATTTTTCAAATTGATGGCGATGATCGTTATATATTTGTCAACCCCGCTTGGGAAAAAATTACTGGTAGGTCAATAGCTAAAACTTTAGGACAAGATTGGTGGGAAGTAATACACAAAGATGATAGGGAAAAAGTCTATTATGCATGGTCTGAAGCAGAATCACAAAACAAAGAACTAAACGTCGAATGTCAAATTACAATTTTAAATGGGTCTGAGAGATGGGTCCGGCTTCGAACTAATTTCCTTTTTAGCGATCAGGGAAAAACAGTCTTTGGAAGTTTAGAAGATATTACCAATAAAAAGAAGGCGGACCAAGAAAAAGAAAAGTTGATTCAAGAACTTAAAAACGCCATTCTTTTATCAAACGAAGCTCAAGAAGAAAGCTCTGCAAAATCCGAGTTTATTTATAGGATGAGTCATGAGTTACGCACTCCCATGCATGCAATCTTGGGTTTTTCGCAATTATTGGAAATAAGTAAAAGTATCAAAGATAACTGCAACGATAGCGCAAGCGTCGTCGAAATTTTAAAAGCCGGCAAACATTTACTGTCTCTCATCAATAACGTTCTAGAATTATCGGAAACCGGGTCTAGAAAAATTAATTTTGAAGCGGTTTCTCTTTTTGAAACGGTTAAAAATAGTATGGTTTCTCGTCATCTCTTGGCAGATTCATTAAAAATAAATATTGTCAACAATATCCAAAATAATAATGAAACTAGAGTAACTGGGGATCCAAAATTAGTTCATCAAATCGTAGACTCTTTATTAGCAAATTCCATAAAATATAATAAAGAGGGAGGAACCGTAAATATAAATATTGAGCCCGCCAAAGATAAAATGATTTGCCTATCCGTGCACAATACAGGAGACCCTATTCCCGAAGAAAACTTAGAAAAAATATTTGAAGCTTTCTATCGATTAGAGATTCATAAAAATCAGACAGACGGAATTGGACTAGGTCTCGCCCTAGCAAAAAAGTTTACGGAACTCATGGGGGGGACCATCTCAGCTCAAAACCAAGACGAAGGGTGCTGTTTCTATCTTACGTTACCTAAAAGTGACTAACCTTAAAAACGCCCAACGTCCAAATAAAGCCTTAACCTTTAAGTTGCCAATATTATAATTTTTAACCTTTCAATAAGTCCTAATAATTTTTCCAATTCCTATCCATTGATATTGTTTCTCGAAAGTATCGATATCAAATTCCCATATGTATTTCCAGGTTGCTTTCAGTTATCTCCATCTCTTTATATAGGTTCCTCCAGCTCTATCGCTCAAACAATCCATTAGATTTAAGATCGGCTAAGTTTTCTTAAAAAATGCTACGGCTAAAGAAAACCAACCAATCATAAAAAACAACCCCCCTGGAGGAGTAATCGGTCAAAAATTTTTAGGACATCCCAAGACAAAGGCGTAAAACCTTCCTGAGAAAAGGAGAATAAATAAACTTTTACTTTTTTCCTTCTTTTATTTTATTTACCTTCTCCAACGCTAGTGAAATTCCTTTCATATCATAGTTCCAAATCATTTCATTTAAACCTTTATTCCGAACACCAACTTTACATCTATTACTTATAACAGGCTTAACTTTTAACTTTAAATTTCCACATTCCGAATCAAATAAAACGTTGTTAAACATCAAATTCATCTAAAAAAAATAAGTACCCACAATCTATATATTCCCTACCCGCACAGACCAAAAAGAATCATTTTTTTATTGCGCCCCTATTTACTTACCTCATCAGCATTTATTAATATTTTGTTACGTAATTGTAAAAATATATTATTCACAAAAATGTTATTCTGATAATTAAATAAGAATTAAAAAACGGGCAAAACATTTGAGTTTATTTACACATCAAAATAAAACTGCCCATTTATTAAAACTAAAAACCTAATTAATGGATACCAATTCTGCAGTAACAATATTAAAAGACTTTTCAGTTCTTGGCGACTTAGACAAATATGCATTAAAAAAACTCTGCGATGTTTCCCCATTAGTTCAATTAAATAAAGAAGAACTTCTATTCAAAGAAGGCGACCCAGGTGAGACAATGTACATTGTTTTAGAAGGGACGCTCGAAGTTTTCACAAACAACAAACTCATTGCCCAACGCGGCTGTTACAGCATGGTCGGGGAAATGGGGCTTATAAATTCCCAACCTAGATCTGCAAATATAAAAGCTATCACCCCTTCCTGTTTATTAGAAATCTCTAAAGAAAGTTTCAAAACTTTTATAGCTCCCAATCCAGGTGTCGTTTTAGAAATCATGAAGACTCTGTCGGAAAGAAGCCGTTCAGATTTAAATATTCTAGATCAAAGCGTCAGCGACCTTCAGAAGTCTCAAGAAAACTTTGAAGACATTGTCAAATCAGTATCAGACATCATTATAAGAATTTCTCCGGATGAAATTATCACTTACGTAAACTCATCCATAAATATATTGGGCTATATGCCTGAAGACGTTATAGGAAAGTCAATAAGAGCTTTTTTAGACGAAGAAAATAAAAAAGAAACGCTCGAAAAACTAATAACCCAACGCATTGGTTTAAGAGCAACCAAAGATTTAGAAGTCTGGTTTAAAGTTAACGAAGGTTTTTTATTTCCCGGCGGTTTTAAGAAACTGCTTTTTTTAGTGGACTCAACAGGCCTATGGGATGTTTCAAACGATATTGTAAAGCAGACATCTACAGAAAAAATATGCCTGGGATGCCAACTAATCGCTCGGGAAATCACCTTGAGAAAAAAAGCCGAGGACGCAGTTTTTGAAAACGCTATTTGGCTGGAAGAACTAGTTAATACCAGAACAAAAGAACTTGAAGAATCCAAGAAAGAAGCGATAGAAGCTAAGGAAACGGCTGAAAAAGCCAACATGGCTAAATCCAATTTTTTAACTAATATGAGTCACGAATTGCGAACTCCAATGAACTCTATTTTGGGCTTCTCGCAAATAATGAAAAAAGAAGCAAAACAAAAAAACGATACTGACTACATATATAGTTTAGATCAAGTTCTAAAATCTGGTTACCACTTACTTGATTTGATTAATGAAGTATTAGATCTATCAAAAGTTGAATCTGGTAATTTAGAGTTTTCAATAGAAGCAGTTAATATTTCAGAGTTATTAAACGAAATTTTAGATTTATTGAAACCAATAGCGGAAGAAAAAAAGATTCAACTCACAAAACTTACGATTGATCCCAACACCCACGTAAAAGCGGATAAAATCTATTTAAAACAGGTTTTGATAAATTTGTTCTCAAACGCCTTAAAATATAATCAAGAGAACGGAAAAGTAACCGCGAGGTGTTCTTTAGAGAAGAATGATAAAGTTCTCATAGAAATATCGGATACTGGACGCGGCATTCCTGAAGACAAATTCCACGGCGTATTTATTCCTTTTGATAGGTTGGGACTAGAATCCGGGGAGATAGAGGGTACAGGCATTGGACTAGCCATTACCAAACGCTTAGTTGAGCTTATGCAAGGCTCTATTTACTTTGAAAGTATTGTAGGCGAGGGAACTAGTTTTTTTGTGGAATTGGAAGCTTCTAAAGAAAAATCGACTTCTACAAAACAAACGACAAACATCCCAAGCTCAACAGAAACTCAATTGAATGTAGATGAACAAATAATCCTATATATTGAAGATAATGAAGCAAATATAGAATTAGTTCGTAGAATATTAGGTTTTAAAAAAAATGTATTATACCTTTTTGCAGAAACGGCAAAAGAAGGTATTCAGTTAGCATATGATCGGCAACCCCACCTTATTTTGATGGATATTAATCTTCCTGACATGGGGGGATGCGAAGCCTTCGAAAAATTACAAGAATCGGAAAAAACTAAAAACATTCCGGTATTAGCGCTCAGTGCAGACGCCATGAGTAAGGACATAAAAAACGCTATTAATTTGGGATTCAAAGACTATATCACCAAGCCAATAGACGTACCTCTTTTCATAGATTTAATCGATAGATATCTTTAAAAAACTTACTGCAACTTTTAATTTTTACTGCCCTTAAAACCTTTAATTGATTAAAAAGACAAAACTGTTTTCTAGAAACGATTCGTCAAACCTAACTTTAATTCAATTCCCTCACTCTAACCTCTCATTTTTCAAAGCATTTCAAACCTATATTTTTTTACAAAATCTTAAGATTTTTTTCGTCTCACTACAATCATAACTATTGAAAAATAAAGGTTGTTCTTTACCTCAACAAAGAATATAATTAACTGTTAATTTAAGTGTCAGCATATAAAATTTCTTGGCATAAATTTAAGGTTAAGCGAAATTTATCGCTCTTGAAAAAACCTTTTCATTTCAAGCGTTCAGGTTTATTCTTTAAGCCATTATCCAAATCTGATCTCTCTGACTGAGCCTTTATCAAGCCTCTTTCTAACTGGACGCTATACATGGATAAAATTTCCATAATGCAACATTTAAAAAAAGTCGATTTTTTAAAGGACCTTCCAGGTTTGGAAAGTTTGGCCGAAAATTGCCAAGCCACCAACCTCTTTCCTAACGACTTTCTATTTAAAGAAGGCGAAACAGGCGAATCCATGTTCATTATTACAGAGGGTTGTCTTGAGGTGATTAAAGAAAATCGCACCATCGCCTTACGCGCAGAAGGGGAATATATTGGGGAAATGGCCCTCTTAGGTAATCAAACACGTTCCGCTTCCATAAAAGCAACTTCTAACGTTAAAGCGATAGAAATCAAAGAAAATGTTTTTAAAAGTTTTCTAATATCCAATCCCGAAGCGTTACTCCCTTTAGTCAAAACTTTAGCCCTACGTTCAAAACAAGAGTTAGAAATTTTAGCTTCAGATAACCGCGAATTAGAAACTCAAAAAAAGATTAATAAAAGATTCAATCGAATCTTAGACGATACCGTCAACGAAATTTATATATTAGATCCAGATACCTATAAAGTTATAAGAGCTAATTTAAAAGCCTCTACCAACCTTGGTTATCCCTTAAACAAATTTGGAAATTTCTTTTTTAACGGCTTATTTTCCGATTTCACATGGGATGAGCTCAACGCTCATATCCAAACACTTTTAAATAACGAGCAAGCCCAAGCTTCTTTTGCCGGACAACTCAAAAGAAAAGACGGCTCAACCTACCCTGTCGAAGTTCGTATTCAATACTTAGATACTGAAGAGCCCGCGCAATTTTTCGCTATCGTAGAAGATATTACCGAGCGAAAAACAATGGAAGATCATATCAAACAACTCGCTTTTTACGACACATTGACAGATCTTCCAAATCGTAATTTGCTAAAGGACCGGATGCAAGTCATGTTGGAGCACGCTAAGCGATATGACAAAAAATTCGCCGCCCTTTATATGGACATGGATAACTTCAAAGCGGTTAACGACGCTTTAGGTCACGATGCTGGCGATCAATTTTTAAAATCGGTTACAAAACGCCTAAAAGAATGTCTTAGAAAAGAAGATACTCTCGGTCGTATGAGTGGCGATGAGTTCATTATTTTACTTCCAAATCTTAATGATGAAAAAGACGCCTCAAATTTGGCTCAAAAAATAAACTCGATAATGGAATCTCCTTTCTTGATCGCAAATAAAGAAATTTTTTCAAATTTTAGCATTGGGGTTTCTTACTATCCAGACGACGGAAATGATATCGCCACTCTTCTCAAAAATGCCGATATCGCCATGTATCGCGCCAAAGAAGTGGGAGGACACACCTATCAGTTGTTCACCGAATCGATGAACGAAAAGATCAATAAACGTATGACCATGGAGCAAAACCTCCGCCAAGCTCTGGATAATGACGAATTGAAATTGTATTACCAGCCTAAAGTCGATGAAAAGGGAACGCTTTCAAGTTTAGAAGCGCTCATTCGCTGGCCCCAGCCGGAAGGAAAAATGATATCGCCCGGAGTGTTCATTCCCATTGCGGAAGAAAGCCGAATCATAGGTCTTATAGGCAAATGGGTGATTATAGAAGCCTGCAAACAAATTCAAGAATGGAAAACTAAATTTGGACGTTCCATAAAAGTTGCCGTAAACGTTTCGGGCAAACAATTCGAACAAACTGATTTAGTCAAAGACATAAAAGAAGTGCTAGAAACAGCGAAAATAGACCCTTCGCTTTTAGAAGTGGAAGTTACAGAAACCGCTATGATGAGAGATATTGACTCTGTTATAAGCGTTCTCGATAAACTAAAAGAATTTGGAGTTCAATCGTCCATAGACGATTTTGGTTCGGGTTATACGTCCTTAGGATATTTAAAGAAATTTCCGGTTCACTCTTTAAAAATAGACCAATCGTTTATTCACGGTTTTAAAGATAAAAGCAATCAAGCCATCATCGAAGGAATTATCACTATTTGTAAAGTAATGGGCTTGGAAGTGGTTGCCGAAGGGGTCGAAACCGAAGAACAACTAGAATACTTAAAAACATTAAAGTGCGATATATATCAAGGTTACTTATTTTATAAACCGCTACCAGCGGATGAAGTTGCGAAACAGTTTTTTCAGAATTAATCGAAATTATTACGGGGACGATTAAATACCTGACATGAAGCAATCAAAACACATCCATTTAAAGCCTTGTTTCAGTATGATGTGTCTAGACTGATCTCATCTATTTATGTTTCGGGTTAATAATAAGTTACTTTTAATTTTTTTGTAAATGAAATCCCTATTTTTATAAGGGGGAAATGGCAATGTTTAATTTACTTCGTCTTTCGATGTGGGGAATAGCTTCCCTACTATTAGCGCTTTCGCCAATCAGCGCAGCCGCTCAAGAACAAGTCAGTCGTGGAGAATTTGTCAAAATTTTCTCGGATTCTCAACCGACCAATCCATACCTGCCTAAAAACCATAAACAACTTTCTAAAGATCAACTTTATTCCGAAACGGTTAAAACGCTAAATGAACGCGGCATTAAAGTATTAAACGGTAAAAACTCAGGCGAGCCCATGAGCAACTTGGAGTTCGTCCGCGTATCCTACGCCCTAACCGGCGCGCCATTAGGAAAATCGTTATACGAACAAAAACGATACTTAAAAGAAAAAGGACTTTTAGAAACCGCGGACATAGGTCTAACCACCGGGTTGGACGGACAAGCCTTTCAATTTCATAAAGGCGATTCCGCTCCCTATAAAGTTCAACTAGCAAGCCCCGTATATTTAAACGATAAAGTTGAAACCGAAGACGAGGCCAATATTTCCTTCACCTTTGATGACCAAAGCACCCTTACCTTAGGCGAAGACGCACAAGTAAGAATCACTAAACACGTATACAACCCAGATAACGGGCTCCGCCAAACCGTCGTCAACGTTACCTCCGGCATGGTTCGTTTTGTGATCTCAAAAGCTAAAGGCAAAGGATCAATGTTTAAGGTAGTCACTCCAACGGCGACTGCGGGAGTACTAGGGACCGAATTTGTTACCGTTGTAGAATCGGACGGTCAAACTCAATTTGTAGGTATCGAAAATCAAATTGAAGTCACTCCAATACTGCCAGATGGTACCGAAGGCGTTAAACAAATCGTAGCCGCAGGTCAGATGCGGTCAATCGCAAAAAACGGAGTAGCAACGGCAGTAACTCAAGCTCCTCCAGGATTGATAACTTCTATGCAAGCTAAAACCTCAACGCCTCAAAAAGTTAATCCAAATCGACCTGTAACTCCGCAAAAAGCGCAATCCGCAGCAAAAAGTAATTGGATCACACAAGCGGCATTAACGAACATTAACCCAGTCAATCAAGGCGGCGCAAATGGGTTAGGCGCCACTAAGTCTGCAGCGGCAAAAACAAAAGTAAATCCAAGTAAAGGGCAAAATAAAGGCAAAGCTAAGATTGCAAGCCTTGGTGGAAAACCTGGAAAAGGCGCAAACAAAGGAGCCGCTAAAGCAGCGAAGGGAGCGGCTAAAAATGCCGCTAAAGGAGCCGCAAAAGCAGTCGCTAAAAAAACCGCAAAAGGCATGGCTAAAACGGCGGCTAAATCTTCCACAAAGAAAGCGACAAAAAAAGTAGCTAAAAAAGCCACAAAAAATGCGATTAAGGTAGCCGCTGCATCGGCAGCAAAAGCGTCATCTACTGAATCGGCTCAAGAAGCCGCCAAATCAGTCGCTACTCAAGTTGCGCGAGAACAAGTCACAACCATCGCGGCAGAAGAAGCCCAAGCGGCGTCAACGACAGCAATCCTGGCTTCTAATGGAGCGGGCAAATCCGAATTTGCCCCTGGACTGTCAAGTAACCCAGGTAACTCCGGAAACGCTCCCGGACAATCAGGTAGTTCTCCAGGTAACTCCGGAAATGCTCCCGGACAATCAGGCAGTTCACCTGGAAACTCTGGCAGTTCACCTGGAAACTCTGGAAGCTCACCTGGAAACTCAGGCAGTTCTCCAGGAAACTCTGGTGGTTCAAGTGATTCAGGTGGATCCAATGGTAACTCTGGTGGGAATGGTAACTCTGGAGGTAAAGGGAAGAAATAATTCCACCTTCAAACTATTAAGACATATGGTAATATCTATGTATTCATATTCCCGAAATTTTAAGTAGTTTTATTTTACATAACACGTACGTAATATCCTTCAGGCAAAAGCTTTTTTGCCTGAAGGCTTTTTTCCAAAAACGACCGATTACAAATTTTATTTCCAAAGTAAATGAAGTTTCTCTAAGATGGGGAGAGAGCTAAAAAATGGCGACTCGCAGATTGATTAGACAATTTACACTAGCAATTATTTTTCTTTTAATAGCTTTTACGCCACCGTCGGCAATGTCTCAAGATCAAATCAATCGTGGACAGTTTGTCAAAATCTTTTCGGATTCTCAGCCAACAAATCCGTTCCTTCCCAAAAACCATAAAAAACTCTCCAAAGACCAGCTTTATTCCCAAACAGTCAAAAAACTAAACGAACGCGGCATCAAGGTACTAAACAATAAAAAAGCCGACGAGCCCATGAGCAATTTGGAATTCGTCCGCGTATCTTATGCTTTATCCGGCGCTCCTTTAGGAAAATCTTTGTACGAGCAAAAACGATACTTAAAAGAAAAAGGACTTTTAGAAACAGCCGATATTGGTTTAACTACCGGTTTAGACGGCCAAGCCTTTTTATTCCATAAAGGCGACCAGGCGGCATATAAAGTTCAGTTAGCCAGCCCTGTTTATTTAAACGACAAAGTCGAAACCGAAGAAGAAGCCAATATTTCCTTCACCTTCGACGATCAAAGTACTCTCACATTAGGCGAAGACGCAGAAGTAAGAATTACCAAGCACGTTTACAATCCCGATAGCGGACTCCGCCAAACTGTCGTCAACGTAACGTCAGGTATGGTGCGTTTTGTCGTTTCCAAAGCCAAAGGTAAAGGATCGATGTTTAAGGTAGTCACTCCAACGGCGACTGCGGGAGTGCTCGGAACAGAATTTGTTACCGTTGTAGAGCCAAACGGTCAAACTCAATTTGTCGGTATTGAAAACCAAATTGAAGTCACTCCAATTCTACCAGACGGTACCGAGGGCGTTAAACAAATCGTTGCCGCCGGTCAAATGCGATCTATCGCTCAAAATGGAGTAGCGACCCAGGTAACACAAGCGCCCCCAGGACTGATAAATAATTTTAAAGCTCAAACTTCGACACCGCAAAAAGTAAATCCAAACCAACCGGTAACGCCACAAAAAGCTCAATCTGCCGCAAAAAGTGCCTGGATTACGCAAGCGGCTTTAACAAATGTTGACGCTAACTCGACCCAAGCTTCAGCTGGTGGATTAGGAGCAACTAAATCCGCAACGGCAAAAGCCAAAGTAAAACCAGGAAAAGGTCCAGCTAAAACCGCGGGTCTTGTTAAACCTGGGAAGGGTAAAAGCAAAATAGCAGGTCTTGGTAAACCAGGAAAAGGTCCAGGTAAAGCCGCAGGTCTTGGTAAGCCAGAAAAGGGTCCAGGCAAAATCGCAGGTCTTGGTAACCCAGGAAAAGGAGCCGCTAAAGGCGCGGCAAAAAATGCCGCGAAAAGCGCTGCGAAAAATGCGGCAAAAGCCGTCGCTAAAAGAACCGCCAAAGGAGTAGCCAAAACGGCGGCTAAATCAGCTGCAAAAAGTTCAGCCCAAAAAGCAACGGATAGAATAGCTAAAAAAGCATCTAAAAGCGCCATTAAAGCAGCAGCAAAAGCAGCCGTAGCAAGCGCAACGGCAGAAGCCGCGCAAGAAGCTGCGACCGAAGTGGCTTCTCAAGTCGCTAGAGAACAAGTTACTGTCATCGCTCAAGCTGTAGCTGCAGAAAATTCCAATGCTAATGGAAATAGCTCTAGCAGTAACGGTAATAGCTCTAGCAGTAATGGAAACAGTAGTAGCAGCAGTAGCAGCAGCAGTAGCAGTAGCAGCAGTAGCAGCAGCAGTAGCAGCAGCAGTAGCAGCAGCAGTAATGGAAATTCTAATGGGAATAAAAATGGAAATAGCTAAAATCAAGCCATTGAATTTCACCCAAAATAGTTTAAATTTTAATAAACTTATGGTAATATCAACGTACTCATAAAATTTAAGTAATTTCGCTTCAACCTAGCGCTTAAGTTACACCTTTTAGATGAATAGCTTTCGTCTAAAAGCTTTACCAAATCGAACGGATGCGATTTTTATCACTAAAACTAGCGTTAAAGCTTATTCCGCTCTCTCTAATCCTTTCGATTTTTCTAGTTCATCCCCACTCTGCTATCGCAAATACATCCTCTCCCTTAACAAATCTTAAAAACACATTTAAAAATTTCTTTTCTAAACCAATAAAGCAAATCGCTGTTTATTTAGTAGCTCAAAATAACGCCGCCCAAAAACCAGTTGTAGAACCTACACAAAAAATAGAACAAAAAACTGAACTGGCAGAACAGCAGCCTGAAGGTGATTTTGAAACCGGATTAAAACTTTTTCAAGACGACAAATACGCTAAAGCTCTTTTAGAATTTCAAAAGATTATTGATTCAGACACCAACAATGCAGAAGCCACTTACTTTTTAGGCCTAACCTATTTCAAACTGGAAAATCACGATAAAGCAATTCCCTTATTTGAAAAAACGCTTGAATTGGATCCTACTTTTAATGAGTCTTATTTAAGTTTAGGAATCTCCTATTACAAAACTAAATCATACGACTTAGCGTTAAACGCACTGGATAAAGCAATAGCAGCTAATCCCAAAGACGCCTCGTCTCATTTTTTTAAAGGACTGACCCTACATGCTCTAGAGAAATATCAAGACTCTCTCTTCTCATTCAATCAGGCAAAAACTTTAGACTCTGAGTTCAGACAACTCGCTCTTTTTTACAAAGCCTTAGGTTATTACAAATTAGGCCAAGTTGATTACGCCAAAGAATTATTTAAACGCACCGCCGGTTTTGATCCAAAGTCGGACACGGCCAAAGATGCTAATCAATTTATCGATATCATCAAACAGCAACAAGCAAGCGGAGCTAATAAAGACTGGTACGCTAACTTAAGCGCAGGATATGAATGGAACGACAATATCTCTCGTTCCGAACAAGATATTGTGAGTAATATAGCGGATAGAATTTATATTTTCCAAGCAAGCGGAAATTATACTTTTTTTAAAAGGAAAAGCTTTGAATTAGAGGCCGGATACAATTTTTATCAAAGTATCTATGACGAAGCTAAAGAATTTAACTATCAAGCTCACACCGGAAACCTTTCCGCTTCCTACGGATTAAAGGATTGGGATTTGCGTCTGGATTCTTCTTACACATACAGTACCTTGGACAAATTATCTTTTCTAGGTATCGAAACGCTTTCTCCTGCAATCGGACATTCTTTTCATCCCAAGCAATATATAAACGCTAGCTATAGTTTTCAGCGTAAAAAGTTTTTCACCGATTCAAATCGCGATGGCATGAACCACTCAATCGGTTTTCTAAATTTTATATTTTTTTGGGACAATAAGGCATTTTGGTCGCAAGGTTATCGCTTTTCGGATGAAAACACTCGCGACTCTCAATTCGATTACGCAAACCACCATACTGACACAACCATAAAAATCCCCGGCCCTTTTGAAAGCGCTATTCGGTTTTACTTTGCGTTTTTTTTACGGGACTATAAAAATATTACGGAAAGTATCAACAGCGAACGGAAAGACGACAGACAGACCTTTCAAGTTAGCTACTATCAACCACTTTATAAAAAACTTTATTTGGATGCTAACTATAGACACATTGAAGCCAAATCAAATGTATCGTCTGTAGACTTTAAGGAAAATTCTGGTTTTGTAAGCCTGGGAATTAATTTTTAGGTTTGTTTTAATTTGGTGGGATTTAACTAGTTGTTAGAGTGGAAACCTTGAAGCATTTTATAAGTGAATTCGACGATATGTTTGAGACGTTTTACTGACTTTTTTTGATTTTTTAATTCTTCATTATCTTGATCCAAAGTTTTTAAATCAGTTCGCGATCGATTGGAAAGAGTTTTTAATAAACTGAAGACAACTTCCTTCTGTGGAGTCAAGAATTTCTCAAACTGTGAACGCTGCATTTCTAAAAAGCAAGAATCGACAACGGCTTTAGCCGAAGCGGAACGAGGCTTGGTTTCTATAAGAGCCATCTCTCCAATATATTCGCCCTGTCCTCTATTAGCGATGGTTTTATTTTGCACATAAACCAATAATTCACCCGAAAGAATAAAATACATGCAATCTCCTTCGCTTCCCTCTTCAAATATAATGTCATTAGCTTTTACTTCTTTTATTTCGCACTCGGAAGCCAGATCCGCTAAAACATCGTCGGGCAATAAACTCAACAAATCGACTTCTTTCAGCATTTGGAAAATTCCGTCCGAATTCATTCAAAACTCCCTGATTGGATTACACGCTGGTTTTCATTATAAAGAGTCTAATGAATAATATCGCCACAGTCAATTTATCGGAACTCTTGGCATAACATGGAATCTTTCAATAAAAAAACGTGTTGGGTATTATCTGCAATCATCATCGTTCTTTCCTTATTAACTTCTAAGATTGATCCAACAATACTGCACACTTTTGAACTTATTTTTCAAGACGCTCACTTTAAATGGCGTGGTCCCATCTCCCCCGGACCAGAAGTCGTCATCGCCGCTATTGACGAAAAAAGCATTGACGACCTGGGACGCTGGCCCTGGTCCAGAAAAACCATGGCAAACCTGGTCGACAAATTAGTCGAATCAGAAGCTAAGATAATTGGATTTGACGTAGTCTTCTCTTCTCCCGAAAACTTTCCGCAAAAAAAGCTAATAGAAAATCTGGAAAACAAACTTAAAAAAAATAAAATCGACTTTCAAAATATCGAAGAACAACTACAAGAAATCAAAAACGAACCACACCCAGACGAACTATTTGCAAAAGCGCTGCGAACTTCAAATAGAACGGTTACAGGTTATTTTCTCAGTCATAACCAGGCAGAATCAAAATTAATCGACGAAGAAGTGCAAAAGCAAAGTTTAAAAAACATTAAACCCTCGCGATTCAGAGGATTCTTAAAATCAAATGCCGAGTTGGACTTAAACACCCTGCCCTTTCGAACCGTTTACGGCATCGAGGCAAATATAGAAGCGCTTTCAAAAAAATATAAAAAAGCGGGTTTTCTAAGTTTTGATGTAGAGCCAGATGGCACAATTCGCCAACTACCGCTTGTCGTTCGTTCTCACAGAAAATTAAAAGGAAAGTCTCTATTCTTTCCTCCTTTTTCCATGAGAATTTTGGAAAACTATTTGGACGGAACCATGCTGTTTAAGGTCAACCCTATGGGTGTGGAAAAGGTTTTAATTGACGCGGAAGATCCCATCGTAATACCGGTTAACGACCAGGGAGCGTTAAGCGTTAATTATTTAGGACCACAAAGAACATTTCCTCGCTATTCCATATCAGAAATTTTGAATGACTCTAATAGCGCCCTATCCTCACAGCTAAAAGATAAAATTGTTTTGATTGGAGCGACTGCAAAAGGACTTTTAGATATAAGAAAGACTCCATTCGACCCGGTCATGCCAGGGATTGAAGTACACGCTACTATCATAGACAACATACTTCGGCGAAACTTTATTTACGAACCCGATTGGGCAGAGCTTGTTGAGATATTATTCCTTATCCTCATTGGGATTGTCTCTACATTAGTCTATATCAATATCAAACCCGCTCAAGCTCCATTATTTTGGATAGGTATTTCAGCATCCTTATTTGGAATCAATCATTGGTTTTTCACAAATAAAGGATTCTGGCTTTCAAATTTATACCCACAGTTGGAACATCTTTTAATTTCCGCTTCTTTGATGGTTTACCGTTACACATCCGATGAAAAACAGAAGCAATATATACGCGGTATTTTCGGCCAATACGTCACTCCAAAAGTAATCGACAACCTGATAGAAAATCCCGACGATCTAAAATTAGGAGGAGAAGAAAGGGAATTAACAGCTTACTTCTCCGATATCGCAGGTTTCTCAACCATCGCGGAAAAACTGACGCCCACGCAATTTGTTTCTTATTTAAACGAATATCTTTCTGAGATGACAGAGATCTTGCTTAAGCACGATGGAACTTTGGATAAATATGACGGCGACGCCATCAAAGCGTTCTTTGGAGCCCCGGTCTATTTTGAAAACCACGCCAAGCGTGCCTGTTGGGTAGGTATTGAAATGCAAGAAAGGTTAAAGGAGTTGCGCGTTGAATGGGACAAAGTAGGAAAACCGGAATTTCAGACACGTATCGGTATCAATACTGGAGACATGGTTATTGGTAACTTCGGTTCCGAAAAAAGGATGAACTACGGCATGAACGGAGACTCCGTAAATCTTGCCGCACGATTAGAAGGCGTCAACAAACAATACCGAACGCAAAGCATCATCAGCCAATCGACTTATGAGCAAGCAAAAGATTTTATAGAAGTTCGCGAGTTAGACCGCATTCAAGTTGTAGGACGAAAAATCCCTGTGGTCATTTACGAATTGATAGCGAAAAAGGGAGAACTCAGCGAAAACTTTAAAAAGATATTGCCCGTTTTTAATCAAGGATTAGAAAGTTATAAAAATCAACAGTGGCAGGAAGCGATGGATCACTTCAATCAAGTTTTGGAGATAGACCCTGATGACGGTCCCGCATTAACTTACTTGGAACGTTGCCTCCACTTTGCCAACGATCCACCGTCAAAAGATTGGAACGGAGTCTTCACCCTAACTAAGAAATAATAATCTAAAAAATTTGTCACCCTGAGGCTCTCGAAGGGCGACCACAACTCAATAAGGATACGGAAACAGACGATTTGATTTTGGAAAATAAAAAATTGTCACCCTGAGGCTCTCGAAGGGCGACCACAACTCAATAAGGATGCGGTTTAGAACTACCATGAAAAACTACTATGTTTACATTTTGCAATGTAATGACGATAGCTATTACACAGGAGTCACAAACAATATTGAAAAGAGGTTTTACGAACATCAAAGTGGTTTAATCGAAAATTGCTATACACATTCTCGTAGACCTTTAAAATTAGCGGGTATTGAAAACTTTCAGGATATCAACCGAGCAATAGAAAGAGAAAAGCAAATCAAAGGATGGAAACGAATAAAAAAAGAAGCCTTAATAAAAAAACTATATAAAGATTTGCCAAAGCTTTCACTTAGATATACGCCAAATAAAATTAAGAACTAAGGTGGTCGCCCTTCGAGAACCTCAGGGTGACATTTTATATATGCACCCCATAATCAAAAAAACATTCGAAATTGACATCAGAGCCTTGGCCCTCTTTCGCATTGGATTTGGGATTATATTATTCTGGGATTTAGCGATTAGAGCAGTCGATTTAGAAAACCACTACACCGATTTTGGCGTTTTAAATAGAAGCGAAGCCTTCAAAATATTAGACGACTACGCCTTTTCCATACATCTTGCAAACGGAACCCTATTCTTCCAAGCCATTTTATTCATCCTATCCTTTATTTTTGTCATTGGCCTTATAACTGGGTACAAAACTCGCTTATCCATAATAATTAGTTGGTTCCTTCTGTTATCTCTGCAAAATAGAAACAACATGCTTTTAAACGGCGCCGATGGATTGAAAATCATTTTACTATTTTGGTCCGCCTTCCTACCCTTAGGCGCGCACTATTCAATAGATTCCATGTCTAACCAAAACTCTACGAATAAAAACGATACCCATCTTTCATTAGCTGGAGCAGGCTTGCTAATAATGAGCGTAGCCATTTTCTTTTTTGCAGTTTTTTATAAAAATGGCGATGAATGGTACCCAGATGGAACCGCTCTTTACTATGCGCTACATATAGGATCAAACGTCACTCATTTGGGGGTCTGGTTTCGCCAATTTGATTTCATCCTACAATGGGGATCGTATGCCACATTAGTCTTAGAGTTTTTTGGACCTATCCTAATTTTCATCACGTGTTGGAACTATACAATTCGCTTAATCATGATTGGAATATTTATTTTATTTCAATCAAGCATTGCACTATTCCTGGCTATTGGAACTTATCCGTTCATAAACTTATTAACGCCTCTCCTATTTATTCCAAAGCAATATTGGGATATTTTTGAAACCAATTCCCTATTTATTAAGATTTCACATGGATTAAACACAACGTTTTCCAAGTTTAAATTCTTTACAGAAGCTTCAACAGAAAAAGAAAATCCGCTCAACGCTAAACTTACCGATCGATTTTCATTTCTTATTTTAATTTTCTTAATTATTTGGAATATCACCGAGCTACCGCAAATAAATTATAAGGCGCCAAGATTAATTGGTAACACCTTAACGTTTTTTGGGTTGAACCAAAATTGGAATATGTATGGGCCAAGACCTCATGACCATAGCGGCTGGTATCTCATTTCTGGTAAGCTAATGGATGGAAGCGAAGTAGACGTTACAAAGCGAAAAAAAGGAAAGACGGACTTTTCACGCCCACAATACCTTGTCGATACCTACCTTAGCGAAAGGTGGAGAAAGTATTTAGACCAGACACGGTTCCGCTACGATTCGCAACGGCAATTACTAAATTACGGAAGGTTCATTTGTCGGTCATGGAATCGCGGAAAACCTGAGAACGAAAAATTAGGGACTTTCAAAATCCATTTCATGTGGGAAAAAACATTACTCAATTACAAAAAAGCCGAGATCATAGACGAAATCCTCTGGCATCACGACTGTTTTGCTCCTTGATTAGAGAATAGTTTCGTCTGTCATGAATATCTCATTGGGTTAACCTAGACATTGAGTGTAAAGATAAAGTGTGGTAAATTCCAAGGAGAACTAAATAAAATTTTAGGTTTATTGAAAAACAACCTTATGAGAACTTTTATAAATTTTAATATTTCTGCAAACAATCCCAAGTGATATGAAAAATTTAACTTTGGATTCATTGTTACAGTCTATAAACCAGGATTCTAGCGTAAATAGCATAATTCAGTCCTCACCAGTATGTCATAAAATTTTTGATCCCGATTTCAAACTACGGTTTATGAGTCAAAGTGGCGTCTCTGCTTTGCATATTGAAAATATCAATGATTTTTATGGACATACTTTCCCTACTGATTCCGCTCCCCAAACTACTCGCGATATCGTAAATGAACATATGCATCTCGCCTCTAAGGGTGAGACCAATACAATTGAATATTCTTTTGAAGTAGATGGCAATGTTATTTGGTACAGAACCACGATAAGTCCATTTTTTAACTCTGATGGTGATCTCATATACATCACAGCAGATTCTATGGACATCACCAGCAATAAAAAAATGGAGGAAACGAATAGAACCTTACTTGAAACAAGTCCTATTTGCCTCAAAGAAATTAGTAAAAATAATGGTTCGGGCTATATCCTGACCTACATGAGTCCCGCTGGCCAAAACCAGCTCAATGTAACAAATGAAGAACAAATTTATGGAAAGTCATATCCTTTTGAGTTCTATCCCACCGAAGCCAAGAAAGCCTTGACTAAGGCTATTGATGACGTCGTTAATACAGGCGAATCAATTCAAGTGGAATGTAAACTAGCTGATCTCAATGGAAATCCCTTGTGGTACCTTTCGACATTTTCTCCTCTAAGAAAAAATGAAGTTGGAGAGGTTGTCGCTGTAACAGGCGCTTCGCAGAATGTAACGGAAAAAGTAGTGAATCAAGTGGCTTTGGCTAAATCCAAAGAAGAAGCTGAGCGAGCAAACAAGGCCAAATCTGAATTCCTATCAAGGATGAGCCACGAACTACGCACACCTTTAAATGCAATTCTGGGATTCAGCCAAATGATGAAATTGGAACCCAATATGGATCGAGAAGAAAGGGATAGTAGCGTCGAGCTTATATTTAATGCAGGAAATCATCTATTGGAACTTGTTGACGAGGTGTTGGATTTAAGCAAAATTGAGTCAGGCAATCTTTCCATAACTAAGGAAGATCTAAATGCCAATTTAAAGGTGGGAGATTTAATTTCTCAAATTCAACCTATCGCAAAAGGAAAAGACATCACGATTTTGAATCGTCTTTCTGAGCGAGACGACCTTATTATTAAAGCAGACAAAAAAGCCTTCAACCAAATCATACTCAACCTTTTAAACAACGCAGTTCAATATAATAACAAAGCCGGTTTAATCACAGTAGATGGGGGGATGTCTGGCAACGATAAAATATGGATCAGTATTTCAGATACCGGTCCTGGCATAGCAAAAGAAAACATGGAAAAACTCTTTGAACCTTTTAATCGGCTGGGGAAAGAATTTAGCGAAATTAAAGGCACCGGTATTGGCCTTAGCATAAGCAAAGTTCTGATAGAACTTTTAGGCGGTACAATATCCGCAGAAAGTGATCTTGGAAATGGATGTTGTTTTAAAGTTGTATTACCAGTGGGAATTAAAAAAAGCGTAAGCAATGACAGCTCTAACTTGGAATCAAATATTGTAAAGACAAACATTGAATCCAAGAATTATAAAATACTTTATATTGAAAACAACTATCCCAACTTGAAATTAGTTGAGAGAATACTTAAATCCGATTCTAAAATTAGTTTTTTTTCAGCCAAGCATCCAAAAGACGGAATCGAATTAGCGAAGACTGATCCACCTCATTTAATTCTTATGGATATGGAATTGCCGGATATGGATGGAACTACCGTTTTTTCCGAACTTCAAAAATTCAAGGAAACACGCGATATTCCTGTTATCGCTTTAACTGCTCAGGCAATGCAGGATGATATTGATAAGGCTATGAATTCTGGTTTTAGAGATTACATTACCAAACCTTTTGATGTCCAAGATTTCTTAGAAAAAATTAACAATGTATTAAATGAAGATAACGCTGAGAATTAACTTCATTGATTTAAGTGAAGCTCCGTAAAAACAAAGTTAATATTCCTCAATAAATCTACCCCCCCTACCCATTCCTCTATATAAACTTCAATAAAGATGTGTATTATTCAGTAGCTAAAAAAATGATATAATCCTGGGTTTCTTAATTTAGATTAAAAATAAACCCCTAATACAAATCTTTACGGCTATATAAAAATCAATTGGAGTAATGCTTTAAATGGAAAGTCAAAAACCTGAAAGAATCTTGTCCGGTATCCAACCCAGTGGCGACTTACACCTCGGCAACTACTTTGGAGCTATAGAGCAATTTACAAGAAGACAGGATAGAGGCGATGAACTCTTTATTTTCGTCGCGGATTGGCATTCCTTAACCACGATTAAAAAGGCCGACGATTTAAGAAAAAATGTTCTCCAAATTGTCGCCGCTTATATGGCCTTCGGTTTGGACGCGGACAAAACCACGCTTTACAAGCAATCAGATATCCCTGAGATACAGGAAATAACTTGGATTCTAAGCTGCCAAGCTAATATGAGTCGATTGCAAAACGCTCACTCATATAAAGATAAGGTCGCCAAAGGCATCGGCGCAAGCGTAGGACTATTTACCTACCCTGTACTCATGGCGGCTGATATTCTTTGCGTTCAATCAGATGTTGTTCCTGTAGGTAAAGATCAGAAACAACATGTAGAAATATCTAGAGAATTGGCCGAAAAGTTCAACAAAGCCTATGGCAAAACGCTTAAAGTTCCCAAGGTCGAAACGCCCGAAGAAATAGCCGTTATACCTGGAACAGACGGACAAAAAATGAGCAAGAGCTATGGCAACACCATCGATTTATTCGTTACCGATAAAAAACTAAAGAAACAAGTTAACAGCATCGTCACCAAACCAATCGACCAGGGACAACCGCTTGGCTGGGAGACCTGTAACGTATTTAAACTATACAAGCTGTTTAGCTCGGCAAGCGAAGTTGAAGAATTAAAGAAGAAGTACGAAGAAGGATCAATTGGCTATGGACACGCCAAGGCTGAACTCTTAGAAAAAATCCACGAGAAGTTTGATCCCGCTCGCAAAGAGTTTGCGCGACTGCTCGAAAATAAAGACGAAATCGAAAAAGTACTAACGATAGGAAAAGAAAGAGCTGGCGAAGTGGTTCGTAAAACATTGGCGACAATGCGAGAAAAGGTAGGACTAGCATGAGCGGAAAAGAAGACCCCGCCTGGGAAGAAAAGTTAGAACAAGCGCGTAAAAACGTTGAAGAAGTTACCGATAACATAATCGATAATTTCTTTAAACGACAAAAACTGATGCGCGAGATTGCCGACGCAAAAAGTCAAAAAGGTGACGAGCAACCCATATTCCAACATCAACGCGAAGTTAACTTGATCAACAAATACGTTGAGAGAGCAAAAAAAGAAAACATAAACGCGACGATGGTAGAACTATTAGTCGGCGAGTTAATGTCATTTGGTAAATGGGAACAAGGCAAAATTTTAAACCGAAAAGGTTATTTAAATACCGATCCGGAAAACCCAGAAGTCCTCAAAACCAACTTAAAAAAACTGACCGCCCAAGTCGCGAAACACTATGATGCCTATGATAAAGAATGGAACGCGACAACTCACATAATTAATCGCGAGCGCGAATGCATTAAAGAAGCTTTTAAAGTTTCAACCCCTGAAGAAAAACACGATTTGGCAATCGACCTGGGATGCGCCAATGGCGACTCCACAGAATGGCTATCCAAAAACTTTAAGAGAGTAATCGGTTATGACATCAGTCCAGAATTCATCTCAATCGCGAGAGAAAAGAATTTACCCTCAGTTGAATTCAAAGAAGTCGATTTAGAAAATGGAATCCCTCAAGATGATAATTCAGTAGATTTAGTTTTAGCCAATTTTGGTTCGGCTTCCGAAGTTTCGTCAAACATATTTGTAGAAACATCCAGAGTATTAAAGGTAGGCGGCAAAGCGTTTTTAAGCTTTTATAACGAAGAAGCGATTGCTAATAAATGGTGGCGTCCTTGGACGAACGCCTTCCCAATCATGATCAATCCTGCCAACAACACGCTAGACGTGGAATACAAAGGAACTGTATATACCATAAAAGCCATCCCCGCCACGGCGCAAACTATCCAACGTCAAGCGGAAGAGAACGGTTTAAAAGTTTCTAAGGTGAGCGGCTCCAATTATTTTTGGGATTTTTGTCCCTCGTTATTCTTCCATGAGGAGTTTGGAGCAGAAGACAAAGTTATTCAATCTATCGCCGAGCACGAAATCAAAACCGAAGAAACCCCACCCTTCCTCGGTCAATACATCCAAACCATCCTCGAAAAGCGGTAACGCAGATTTACGCTTTTAGGTTTTGAAGATTGAAACATAAATTGAAAAATCGATTTTATTTAATCCCAATCCCATAATTTTTCATCCTGGCGAGGCCTATCGAGAGCGTAGAAACGCCACCCAGAGTTCCGATATTTACATCCCGAAAATATCAAAGAAAACTACTACTGCCTCCCTCCTCTTCCCCCTTTTTGCAGATTTTTTACTCTAAAACTGTATTTAGAAATCAAAAAAAGTGATTTTTTTTTCATTTTTTTTCGGAAATCCAACAACACATCAAAATACAAATTTAAAGATTTAGGCAATTATCAATTTCTTTCAAAAATCAGGTTTTTCCCTATCAAACGTACACAAAAAATCAAATGATTTTTAATGCACTATTCCGCAAAGCGAAAAACATTGATAATCGGGAAATTATCGGATAAGAATTGGACTTTTGCATAAAAAAAATATACATTAGAGCTTAAAATATAACAATTTATGGGCTTAAAAGTTATTTCAAGTTTTAAAATAAAATTAACTTTAACTATTATTCCACGACTTCTAAAATTTCCTGTTACCAATAATAATGGATAATTTGATACATAGATCACAAAAAAAGTTCTCCAAGCCGAACACATCTTTATTTCTGCTTCGGTTATGGGTTGGGTTTTTAGTTTATTTGATTGGTGGCTTGCCTACCCTAGTATACGCGTTGCCTCAAGATGGTCAGATTGTCGCAGGACAAGGAACCATACAGCAACCCTCTTCCACCGAAATGATCGTCAATCAGTCTTCCGAAAAAATGATCGCCGATTGGAAGAGTTTTGGCATTGGAAAGCAAGAGTCGGTTCTATTTAACCAGCCTGGTTCAAACTCTGTCGCCTTAAACCGAGTCTTAGGCGCAAACCCCAGTGATATTCTGGGGAAGTTATCCGCTAATGGACAGATTTTCCTGACAAATCCTTCTGGAATTATTTTTGGTCAAAACGCCCGCGTAAATGTTGGCGGTTTAATGGCGACTACCCTAGGCATTTCTAATAAAGACTTTTTAAGCGGCAACTATAATTTCACGCAAGATCCAAGCAAAGCATTAGCGTCCATTATTAATAAAGGTCAAATTGAATCTTCCGGTTATGTAGGGCTCCTCGCTCCTAATGTCGAAAATCGTGGAACTATTATTGCCAACGCTGGTTCGGTTGCAATGGGTTCTGGCAATGCAGCCTCCTTAGACTTTATTGGCGACGGTCTCATTAACTTTGCCATCACAGAACCTGTCAAAGGAGAAGTGTTGGACGAAGAAGGCAACGTCATTGAACACCGCGTTTTAAATACTGGGAAAATACAATCAGGATATGTTGCTCTTACCGCTAAAAACGCCAGCGATGTCATTAAAAATGTAGTCAACAACACTGGGGTTATAGAGGCCTATTCCGCTGTAGAAAAAGATGGCGAGATTTACTTAATGGCCGAAGGCGGCGAGGTTTCAGTTTCAGGAACCTTAGACGCCTCTGGTAAAGGAGCGGGAGAAAAAGGTGGAACCGTACATATATTAGGAGACGAAGTCAAACTGGATAACGCCACCATTGACGCTTCTGGCGATGCAGGCGGCGGAACGGTTTTAGTCGGCGGAGACTATCAAGGCAAAGGTTCTATACAAACAGCCAACAACACCCAAGTAAGCGCAGATACACAAATCAATGCAGACGCAATTTCCAAAGGGAATGGCGGGAAGATAATTATTTGGTCGGAAAACTCAACCATAACGAAAGGAATATTGACCGCCCGAGGCGGCTCAATTAGTGGAAACGGTGGATTGATTGAAACTTCTGGAAAAAACAATCTCGTCGTCACCAAAGCGGCAGACGTCTCGGCAAAGAACGGATTGGCCGGTACCTGGTTATTAGACCCCCGTAATATAGAAATCACCAGCGCAACTAGCGGAGTTGATCAAAACGGCGGTGAGTTCACTCCAAATTCCGACAGCTCTACCGTCGATGTCGCTTTAATCAATCAAGCTCTTAATAATGGAACTAGCGTTGTCATCACAACCGGCACAGACGGAGACCAAGAAGGTAATATCACCGTCACCGCTGCCATTTTAAAATCATCAGGTGGAAACACCTCTTTAACATTAAATGCCGCTGGAAAAATTATCGTCAATAATACGATCACTTCCACATCTGGAAACTTAGACGTTAATTTAATAGCTAAATCTGATATCGACATCAATGCGGCTATTTCCACCAATGGCGGCAACTTCTTCGCAGATACTGGCAGCGGATCTTCCACCCCTCATATATGCGGAGTCGCTCCTGCAATCAACCATGTTTCTGGAACTCCAACTCAATCCAGTTCAACCAAGATTACTATCAGCTCCGACATCAACACAAACGGCGGAGACGTGACTCTTGGAGACGCTAATGGAACGGAAACTGTCGCTCTGATTGGCGCAGGACTTATTGAAGCGGCTCAAAAGAAATCCAAAATCATTTTTGATGGCGGGACAATCAACCAAGCTAAAGACCTGAATATCAATTCGGATATTGTGATAACTCAGGTTCAAAACCTAAGCCTTTCAGCCACTAACGACATAAACTTTAAAGGATCGGTATTAATAGATCCAGATGCTCCTCCCCTTACTCTTGCAAACCTTATTCTAAATGCTGATAGCGACGCCGATGGATCAGGCGACTTGATTGTTTTTGAAGAATCAACAATAACCCCTGGCGGAACGGTAACGATTACGGCTAACGACATCGATTTACAGGGTGAAATTAACGCTTCAACAACAATCCTAGTTTCCGATAACGGCACAATAGGTTTGGGTAACGCTACTGGGGATATGACCTTAAGCGGCGCCGAGTTAAACAGAATTAATGGCCTTGCTTTGACGATTGGTTCTTTTAGCAACGGGGATATTATCGTAGATGGATTTGATCGAGTCTTTTCATCTTTTGTATCTGCCACGACTTTGAATTCTGGCGGAGATATTACCTTTCAGAATACAGATTCCACCATTAGTCATTTGACGGCCAACGCTAACGCCAATATTAACGTTAACCACATATTAAATGTCATTGGAGACTTTGTAGCGGTTGCCGATCACGATAACAGCGGAGCGGGTGACTTTACCCTCGCATCTGGATTTACCTTAGTTGCCTTAGGTGACCTGACTGTTACAGCGGTCAACATTTTCCAAAATGGAGATTTTAGCTCTGCCGGTACCTTAACGTTAAACGGCAACGTATTAATAACAGGTCCGGTTAACCTCACCGCTGCAGATGGAATAATTATCACCAACGACCTCATTAATAACGGAACTATCACTATCGACGCCGACACTGATAGAGATGGAACGGGCGATTTCACTCTAAATTCCGGTATTCAAATTGTTTCCAATAATAATGACATTTCAATTACGGCTAACGATTTTATTATCAATGGAACGATTAATAGCGGCATCGGGACTTTAAGCCTAATATCTTCCGTTAACAGTACCACTATAGGAATTGGCGGCGGCGCCGGAGATATTTCAATAAGTAGTTCTGAGTTACAAAATATAACGGCTGGAACCCTGATTGTTGGAAATTCTAATAGTGGCGCCATAACCATCGGCGGTATTTCTAGCGCCGATTCCGCTAATATCGGAAACTTAGAATTCAATTCAGGAAGCTCTATCACCATTACGGGTAGCGTGACGTCTAGCGGCGATGTCTCCCTTCAAAGTGGAAGCGATTTAAACGTTGACGCGAGTTTAAGTATTACCAGCGGTTCCCTTTCTGCTCAAACAGACGGCAGCATTCAAATTGACGCGGGTCTAACAACTTCTGGCGGCGCCATCTCTTTAGAAACTACCGGCGCAGATATTCATCTAAACCAAGATATTTCTACTGGCGGCGGCGACTTCCTTGCCGATGCCGGAGTAGGCTCAAACGACAACGGATCAAATGCAGTGGTTCATGTTTCTGGAGTGGCATATGCTGCGCCGAGAATATCGGGAGCTTCAACTCCTTCTGTCTCTTTATCTGAAAAAGCGACCATTTTCTTAAACGCTAATATCAGTACCTCTGGCGGAGATATAACTTTAGGACGCTCTGAAAATAACGTTAAAGTTCTAATTGGCGCCGGTCCAATAGAAACAACCGAAGTTTCTTCTAAAGTCGCTTTTGGAAATTTAACAGGTGGCGGTAATCAAAGCCTAGGCGCCGATGCGGGAAACCTCAACTTTAACGCGGCGTTATTTCTTGAAAATAAAGGCATCAATACACTCACCCTTCAAGCTCGCCAAAACGTTAATTTTAACGGCCAAGTACTCTTAGACGGTTCTGACCAACTTAATCTTATAGTAATCGCCGATAACGATAACAACGCGTCTGGAGACCTTGTCATTGGCGAATCAGGCTCCATCCAGACTAATAACGGCGACTTTTCCATCACGGCTAAAGATATCGATTTATCAGGAGAAATTGACACTGGCAATGGCGATATTAACGTCCAATCCTCAACGAACAACACTATCGGACTGGGCAATGCAACTGGAACCTTAAGTTTGGACAACTCCGAATTATCTAAGTTAAAAGGCGGAGACTTATCGATAGGAAATAATTCTGGCGGAAATATTGAAATCGACGGCGTTAATGCAAGTCAGTTCTCTTCCGTCACGTTAACCAGCGATTCAGATATAAACTTCCAAAACAACGATTCTACGTTTAGCCTCTTAACATTAAACGCCGATAACGATATCAATGTTAACGCTAATCTAAATACACAAAGCGGAAGTTTTACGGCAATAGCCGACGCGGATAACAGTGGGGCTGGAGACTTTACTCTCGCTTCTAATCAAACCGTGACAGCTACAGACGATATCACAATAACCTCTGTCAATATTTTTCAAAATGGAAATTTTAGCGCTGGCGGATCATTAGTTTTTAATGGCAATCTTATCCTCGATTTATCCGTTAGACTTTCCGCAGCGGACGGAATAACGATCACAGAAAGCATAATTAATAATGGAAATATTATTATCGACGCCGATACCGACGCCGACGGTATTGGGACATTCAATTTATTGTCGGGAATCGCGATTAATTCAAACAACTTCGACATTTCAATAACCGCCGCCGACTTTGTAATTGATGGAACCATCGATAGCGGTACAGGAACCACAAGCTTGCTCTTATCGACAAACGGTCTGCTCGTTGTCGGCGATTCACTTGCCTTTCCACTCAGTTTCGGGGATTCAATAAACTCACAAGACGCGGAAATCAGTGGCTCCGAATTACAAAACATTACGGCAAGCAACTTGATACTTGGAGGCTCTAAAACCGGCGTTGTAGGAGTTAATGGAATCCAATTAACCGACACGGTTAATATAGGTCAAATAACTATTGAGAGCGGCGGCGATGTTGTTTTTGCCGGTGGAGATAGTACCTTTAAAAATCTCTCTATTAACGCCAATCGAAGTATAACCGTAAAAAGTAACGTCTCTACAACAAGCGGCGATCTAACCGCGACAGCTAACAGTAATGGCGATGGATATGGTCATTTTTATCTCGACAATGCATCTTTCACTTCTTCGGGCCACCTAACCGTTTCAGCATTAGATATTGTTCAAACAGGAATCACTACTTTTAGTTCGGGGGGCATCTTAGCTCTCTTTGGCAACATGCTTTCAGAAACAGGCAATATCAGTCTATTAGCGGATGATGGAATTATTATTACAGAAAATATTATTACAAACTCCAGCATAACAATTAATGCAAACGTGGACCAAGACGCAGTGGGAGATCTTGTAATTGAAGACGGCGTCATCATTCAAACTTCCGGAAACGTTATCTTTTTAATTGCAAATGATTTTGATATTAGAGGAACCGTTTCAGCGGCTAATGGAACTATTGTATTAGCGGAAAGAAGCGAAGCTTCTTCTCGCAGACTAGAAATTGGTTCCAATGCCGGCCCGGGTGGGACCACTGCAAGCATTAGCTCTGATGAGTTGCAACGTTTATCAGCCTGGAGATTAGACGTTCAATCTGATGGGGATATATTTGTAAAAGGTTTAGCCGTAGAAGACTTAGCGGGCATTTTAAACGACGTTACTTTAAACGCAAAACGTGAAAATGTTTATTTTGATAACGCCTCAAACTTCAACCAAGGCTTATTAGTTCGAGCCGAAAAAGATATTGTCATAAACAGCGATATCACTACAAATGGTTATGCAGAGTTTGTTAACGCCGATAGCAATGGTACGGGAAGGCTTTTACATCAATCTGGGGCCACCGTAAGTACAAACAATCACGATCTACTAATTAAAGTTTCAGACGTTTTTATAGGCAATACCTCTTTTATTGACGTTGGTTCTGGAACGATCGCCTTTCACACAAATTCAGACGACTCCATTGGTTTAGGCGGATCTACAGGAGATTTAACCCTTTCAAACCAAGAAATTCAAAATATCACTGCAGGCAAATTCCAAGTAGGCCTAAGCAATCGTTTTCAAGTTGGCGACATATTAGTAAGCGGACTTTCTGAAGGAGTTGCCGACCGGTTTGACGAAGTTGCTTTATTAAGTAACGAAGACATTATTTTTGAAAACGGAACTTCCTTTTTCAAAAAACTAACCCTTGAAGCGACAGACTCTATAACAATCAATGCCAGCATAACAACCACCGAAGGAGACATCTTAATCACCTCCGACACAGACAATAATGGCATTGGCGATGTAACATTAGGGAGCGGTTCAATAATCAGTTCAGCGGCAGACATTACCGCCACGGCGCCTAATATAGTCGCCAATGGAACCTTAATCTCTTTAGGAACCATTCTATTTAACGGTACGGTTATTGTTCCTGATCAAATTTTAAATCTTTCCGCCGCAGATGGAATTATCATAAGCGAAGACTTAATAACCAATGGAAATATTTCAATCAATGCCGACAATGATGCAGATGGCAATGGAACTTTTAGCCTCCTCTCCGGGATACAAATAGTCTCCAATAACTTTGATATTGTTATTACTGCAAGCGACTTCGACATACAAGGAACTATTAATAGCGGTAGCGGAAAAACATCCTTATTGGTTTCGACTAGTAAAAATATCGTTATTGGCGAAGGCGGAAGTTCTAACGACGCTTGGATTTCTGGCGATGAATTGCAAAAGATTACCGCAGCAAACCTGGTTATTGGAAATAGTACTAATGGCTCTATTACCGTAAATGAGATTACCGCAATTCAAAGTCAAAATATTGAAGAGCTCAATTTAATCGCTACCGGTTCATCTAAAGATATTATTTTCACCGGAACGTCCTCGACATTTAAAAAACTTTCCGCAATCACGAACGATGATGTACTCGTTAATTCGAACCTCAACATAACGAATAGCGACCTATTTCTCCAAGCGGAAGATGTAGTGTTCATTGCTTCCGACATCAATGTGGCAAATGGAGAAATCACTTTTGAATCGGGAGACGATATTTTCGTTAGCGGCAATATTACAGGCTCCAACAACTTAACGCTCCGTGCAAACGACGACATCTTCATTGAAAAAAATATTTCAACTAACGGCAACGTATTTATTAAAGCCGACTTAGACGGTTCCGGAGGAGGAAGAGGCGGAAGTATCGTGATGAGCGATGGATCGGAATTGAATGCAGGTTCCGGAACTATTACTTTTCAAGCTAATAGTGGAATTGTATTAAGTCGAATAGTTACAACAAACTCTTCTGACAGCGCTATTTCTCTGCACGCTGGATCGCGCGCCATTCAAGATGCCGGCGATATTGGAGGCGCCGATATCGTTGCCGAGTCAGGTGGAGTTACTTTGATCGGCGTAAGTATTGGAATAGGAAACGCGATAGAAACAACGATTGAAAAACTTAATATTACAAGCTCCGGATTTAATTCAGTCGCCAATATTGTAGAAACCGACGACTTAGAAGTTGCAAACATAGGCGTTGCAGCGGGCAACGGAATATTCACTATTTCCGTCGGCGGCGATTTAACCTTTATTGATACGACAGTAAATGCATTTTTAGCCGGAGAGAATTATTTTAAAGCCGCCGGCTCTATCACGATCGATCAAAACCTATCCGCAACGGGAACCGTAAACTTAGTTGCCGATAGCGATTTTGACGGTAGCGGAAGCGTAACCATTAATTCCGGAAAAACATTAAGCGCAACCAACGATATTTTAATCACTGCTCAGAGTGTAACCGTTAATGGAGCGCTATCCGCTGGAAACGCTCTAAAAGTTTCCACTAACGGACAAATAACGGGCACCTTGCAAGCCGCCAATGGCGTCACCATTAGCGACAATCTTGTTCTCAACCAAGACCTTATCATTGATGCGGATACTGATCGCGACGGAAATGGAACCTTTACTCTGACATTAGGAACCTTAATTTATTCCAACAATAACGACATAACGATTATCGCTAATGACTTTAATATTGACGGAATAATAGAAAGCGGTACCGGAACGATTTCCCTTAAGCGAGCCACGGCAGGTTCCATTGGTATTGGAGAATTTAGTACCTCGCTAGATGCAATGCTTGACATTACTAATAACGATTCAGAAATTGCGCGACTTTTTACAGACAATTTGGTGATTGGCGGCGATAACACCACTTTTATCAAAGTAGCGGAAATGGTTACTGGTCGCTATGACGATCCTAATGTAGACATTAAAAATTCTCACATAAATGGCCGTAAATTTTACGATATCGATAAAATAACTCTTAATGCGGAGGGCGATCTTGGTTTGGTTGCCTTTGACGACCAAGATTCCGACAAACTCTCTTTCTATGATTTAGAAGTTAATGCCGTAGATGGAATTGTAAATAACGAAGAATTATACGCATTAGACGGCAATATTAAATTAGACGCCGACTCGAATAATTTTGCCGACGGATTCGATCGACTTTACTTCGGCGACCAATATGGAAGAGATTTAACCGCAACGGGAAATATTGAATTATCGGCTCAATCTGGAAAAATCTATTCTTTCTCTGAAATTTGGCTAGACGCTGGCGGATCAGTCGAAACGACAGGAATCTTAGACGCCAATAGTATGCTTACTATTTATGCCAACGATGGAATCACAATAAATAATAACGTTGAAGGAAGCGGTTATGTCTCATTATATGCAGATCGAGACGCAAATGGAGGCGTTTTCACTTTGGCAAATGGAGCCAATATAAGTACGTCTCTAGATACAAGAATTGAAGCAAGCGATATTAATTTAAACACTGCGGGAACAATTATAAGCGACGACCTAATACTGACTAAAACCACTTTGGACGGTACCATTGGAATTGGCAATGCCGCCGGAGATTTTTCTCTAAGCGGCGGCGAATTGCAAAAACTTTTCATAGATTATTTAGTAGTTAGCGAAACAAGCGGAACAAGCTCCTTTATCGATGGAGTGACGGCCTCAAATGTAGCCAATATTAATGTTTTCCAAATTGCGAGTGACTCAATAACATTTCAAGATAACGCTTCTACTTTTGGCCAAATTTTAGCGATTGCAAAAGATAACATTAACGTTAATGAAAACTTAACGGCAAACACTGTCGATCTACGCGCTAGTTTTAACAATACAAACTCCGGAACTGGGCTATTGAGCGTTGCATCTGGCGCAACCGTATCCAGCAACAATGGATTACTTTATATTGAATCCAGAGATATCGATCTTCAAGGTTTCTTAAATAGCGGAAGCGGAGAAACTAAAATCTTAAACTCAGGCGGTGGTTCTACTATTGGACTCGGAAATGCTGTAGGCGATATAACTTTGTCCGGAGCTGAACTGCAAAATATTACGGCTCAAAATTTGACTATTGGAGACGGCTACACATCGGGAATAACCGTTTCTAATTTAGCTTCAATAGATACGGTAAATATTTCTAATCAGGTAATTTTACAGGCGTTAGCGGATGATGGAACAATAACATTTAATGGAACCATTACCCATGCCAATGCCCCCACCAATGAATTCAAAGCTTTGACCGCTAGAGCAAATAATGGAATTTCAGTCAATGCGCCGCTGTGGACAAACTTTGGCGATTTGATTTTAGACGGCGACGCGAATAACCAAATAGATGGTTCCGATGGAATTACCATTGCTAGTATTCCGGCTTTTCTAGATACGGGAAATAAAATCCAATCGGCAGGCAATTTGACTCTAAGTGCCTCAAATGGAGGAATTGTCGCTCAAGGTCATCTAACTCTGAACGCCAATGGCGACATAAACATCCAGGATAGTCTAACCGTCAATAAACTCTCCGTGCATGCTGACAATGACGATAACAACAGCGGGACTTTTAACTTAGACAGCGGAGCGTCAATCGTCACGGACAACCACGATTTTAACTTACGAGCTAACGACGTCGAAATTAATGGCGCAATCAACACCGGAAACGGAAGTCTCATTATTTCCAGAATACTGGGAGGTTCCCTTGGACTTGGCGACGCTGTAGGAGACATGACCCTTACGGGAAGCGAATTACAAAATATAACTACCAGTAACTTAGTATTTGGGTCTGGCAGCGCTACTTTTTCAGAAATTAGAGTTGATAACGTCACTTCGACAAATAGTTCCAACATACAAACAGCAAAACTGTATGCCACACGAGGCGGTAGCGCAGGAACTATCGATTTTCTTGGAGGAAGTTCCACCTTTAAAGGCTTAAGACTTGGATCAATAGGCGATATTAACGTTAATTCTGATGTAATGATCACTCAAGGCGATTTCTTCTCAAGCGGTATCTTAAGTTCTGGAAATGGAGATTTTAATTTAGGCTCGGGAGTCACAATAACCGCCAGCAACGATATTGAAGTTCAAGCGGTAAATATAAGTACGGCGAATAGCGCTTTAATCCAAGCAAATAATTTAATAACAACAACCATTACGGGTATGGATATCGATACCCAAGTCAACACGCTCACCTTTACCAATACAGGAACAGGCAATATCATTATTGATAATCAAGGAGCGCTAACTGCTACAGGAACAAACCCAGGTGGTTTGGTTGATATCACTACTCATAGTCCTTTGACCGTCGGCGCTGGCGGTATTTCCGCAGGTCAAAATGTAACCTTAACGGCTGCCGGAGCAAGCGGACAAAACAACGATAACCTAACTATTCAAGGAGCTGTTTCTTCCACTAGTGGAAATATCGTATTGACTGCCGATGACACGTTACTGACCAATGCCTCTGTATCCGCCTCTTCGGGAACGGTTTCAGCAACATCCACAAATGATGCGATAACGTTCAACGGCGACGTAACTTCTGGAAGCGACTTAATGGTCAGCGCGGCTGAAGGAGTAACTATAAATTCTGACGTTAACTCCAGCGGCGCAACTACTATTGACGCCGATTCAGATTCTAACAACTCCGGAGACTTCACCCTATCTTCTGGACAAACAATCACCTCTGATGGCGACCTTTCTATTGCCGCCGAAACAATGGTTCAAGACGGAAACCTGAACTCAGGTGGCGAAATAACACTAAACGGTCAGGTTCAATTAACCGGAAATATTTCTGCCGCAGATGGTGTCACCATCAGTCAAGATCTTATTCTAAACGAAGCGATTAATATTGATGCGGACTCGGATCGTAATGGAACTGGCGACTTCACTTTATTAACTGGAATCTCCATTGACTCAAATAACCATGACATCACCATCACGGCAAATGATTTCATCATCAATGGAACAATAAATAGCGGAACGGCAGATACTTTCTTATTGGCTTCCGTTGCAGGAACTAGTATTGGTCTGGGCGATACAGCTGGCGACATTTCAATTAGTGGCGCAGAATTACAAAACATCACTGCCGCTAATTTGACAATAGGAAATGCAAATACCTCTTCAATCACAGTAGACAATATAACCTCTACTCAAAGCGGTAATATTTCTGAGCAAATAAACCTAGTCAGCTCCGCAGATATTGCATTTGAAAATAACGCTTCTATTTTTAATAACGGATTAAATGTTCTAGCAAATGACGGAATCCAAATCAACGCCAACATTACCACTAATTTCGGGGACCTTGCTTTAGATGGAGATGCAGATAATTTGGCGGGTTCCAACGACCAAATAGTCATTGGAAACTCTAAAACACTTCGTTCTTATAGAAGTTTATCTCTGGACTCTACTAACGGAGGTATTTCCGGTTTAGGTAGCATTACTCTATTAGCTAGCGATGGAATAGCAATAAACGATAACCTAACTTCTGCCAACACCTTATTCATGAACGCCGATTCAGGCTCTACCGGAGTGGGAACCCTTTCTATTGCCGGCGGCGCCACGGTTTCATCGTCAAATAGCACTCTGCAACTCAACGCAAAGGATCTGGATTTACAAGGTCAATTGAATAGCGGTTCAGGAACTTTAATTATTAAAAATACTCAAAGTGGAACAATTGGTTTGGGCGACGCTATTGGAGAAATGACAATTAGCGGAGCGGAATTACAAAACATCACTGCCGACCAATTTAGATTACTTGGAAATAACTCTTCAATTATTGTCGACAACATTTCAGCCGCACAAACTTCTAATATCTCCGGATTAACATGGCTGATTAGTTTTGGTGACGTTTCCTTTGAAAACAACGACTCAACGTTTGATAATTCGTTACTTGTTGAGGCCCATAATGAAATTCAAATCAATACCGGTCTCGCCACACTCAATGGCAATATGAATTTGGAAGCAGATTCTAATAGTTCGGGAAGCGGCGATTTAACAGTTAGAGCAAGCGGTTCGCTCAACAGCTCAAACAACAACATTGAACTAATCGCTAACGACTTCAATATAAATGGAACGATTAATAGTGGAACGGCAGATACTTCCTTACTTTCCTCTATTTCAGGAACGAGTATTGGTCTTGGTAACGCCACAGGCGATATTTCTATCTCTGGAACTGAACTTCAAAATATCACCGCTAACGTTTTAACCCTTGGCGATCTTAAAACTAATCGAATTACCGTAGATGGCGTAACCGCAACTCAAAGCCAAAATATCAGTACGGTTTCTTTAAACGCTTTAAAAGCCATTAATATTTCTGGCAGCACAACAAACGCCTTAATTGAGTTTAATAATAACGCTTCCACTTTCAAAGCTCTTGACCTTAATTCTCGAAACGATATTGAAGTAAACGTAGACGTTAATACGACCGACGGAGACTTTACGGCGGCGGCAAACTCGCCTCACATTTCAGGAAATAGCGGCGATTTTACTTTAGCGTCTAGCGCAACCGTAACTTCGTCTAATGATATTACAGTTGACGCTACAAATATTATTCAAGATGGAAATTTTGTCGCCGGAGGCTCCCTAACCTTAAATGGCATAGTTGAATTAGCGGGCGATATTTCCGCAGCAGATGGTGTCACCATCAGTCAAAATCTAACTTTAAATGAAGCGATTAATATCGACGCCGACTCAGATCGTAATGGAACGGGTGATTTCACTTTGTTGTCAGGTATTACCATCGATTCAAATAACCATGACATCACCATCACCGCAAATGACTTCATAATCAATGGAATAATAAATAGCGGAACGGCAGATACGCTCTTATTTGCTTCGGTTGCTGGAACTAGCATTGGCATTGGAGACGCCGTTGGCGATATCTCCATCAGTGGAGCTGAGTTACAAAGAATCAGAGCTCAAAACTTAACGATAGGAAATGCAAATGCCTCTTCAATCACCGTAGATAATGTTACCGCTATTCAAAATATTTATATTGTCGGCTCCACAAACCTTATCAGTTCTGGCGATGTTTCATTTGAAAACAACGCCTCAACTTTTAGATATGGCTTAAATGTCCAGGCAAACGACGGAATCAATATCAACGCCAATATCACGTCTCAATTTGGAGATATGGTTTTAGATGGAGATGCGGATAATTTAGCCGGTTTGAGCGATCAAATAGTCATTGCGGATTCAAAAACAGTTTTTACAAGTAGAAGTTTATTTGTGAACTCCAGCGTCTCTGGCCTAGGTATGATTCACTTGTCCGCTTCCGATGGAATAACCATTAACGATAATGTAACTTCTTCGGGGATTCTACTTATTACTGCAGATATAAACAGTTCAGGAGCTGGCGACCTATTTATTAACAACGGAGCAGTACTTACATCATCCAATAACACGTTACAAATAAACGCTAAAGACCTGCATCTACAGGGCCAACTAGATGCAGGTTCAAGCCTTGTATCTATCGGCGCAACACAAGGTGGAACAATAGGATTAGGCGACACCGCTGGGGATATGACCATTAGCGGCGCTGAGTTACAAAACATTAAGGGGCAAACTTTATCAATAACGGCGTCATCAATTACCGTTGACAATATTACGGCCGCTCAAAGTTCGAATATCACTGGAACAACAAGCGTATTTAGCGGCGGAACTATTTCTTTCGAAAATAATGCCTCAACTTTTAATAACACGTTATCAGTTAGCGCTTACAACGGAATTCAAATCAATGCTGATATCGCCAACCTCAACGGCAATTTAACTTTAAATGGTGACTATAATAATAGCGCGGATGGAAACGACGCAATCGCGATTGCTGATAACGTTAATATCAACTCTGGCGGCCATGTAACCCTAAAGGCAACCACTAATGGAATCTCCGCACAAAACTTACAAGTCAACGCCACAGAGAGTATTTCAATAGAGAGCAACGTAACGTCCACAGGTGCCCTCGCCTTTACCGCCGATTCGGATAGTAACGGATCGGGATATGTGGCAATAAACGCTGGAGCCTCCTTAGTTAGTGGCAACAATAACATCACCATCACAGCTGACGACTTCATTATTAATGGAACTATTAACAGTGGTACGGCAGATACATTCTTATTATCCTCTGTTGCGGGAGCAAGTATCGGTCTAGGTAATGCCACAGGCGATATTTCAATTAGCGGCGCTGAGTTACAAAATATCACAGCCACTAATTTGACTATAGGGAATGCAAACGCTTCTTCCACCACTGTTGATAATATTACGGCGGCGCAAAGCGCTAATATTGGAACAATTAATTTAGCCTCTTCTGGAAGCGTCGCTTTTGAGAATAACGAATCCAATTTTAACTCTCTTAAAGTTAACGCCGATCAAGTAATCTTTAACGCTGCTTTATCGGCTAACAATGCAATCATAATTAATTCTAGCCAATCCTTAAACGTTGACTCCAACTTAAGTTTTGGAAGCTTGGGGGTTTTCAATACAGGAGGAAGAATTGATACTAATAACGGAGCTACTATCTCAGGTGGCTCATTAGAAACAGTCACTCAAACTGGAATGAGTGTAAATACTCAAGTCGCTAGTTTAGATTTCAATAACTGGGATTCAGGAGACGTGATTGTTAATAACCAAGGCGATATTTCAGCTTTTGGAGAAAACGAACTCGGCGCAGTTTCTCTTACGACAAAAGGTTCGCTGACTATTACTGGCGACGATATTATTGCCGGCGAAGACATCACTCTGATAACCACAAACGAAGCAGGACAAACCGACGACAATCTGACCATTGACGGGAATGTTATTTCTGAATTAGGTAATTTAAAATTATTATCTGACGACGCTCTCGTAATAAATTCACAAATAGAAGCGGAAGAAGGAAACATCGAATTAACCTCAACAAACGATACGATCACTATTAACGAATTTGTAACTTCGAATGGAACCACATTAATTTCAGCGGGCGACGATATAGCATTAAACTTTAGTATCGTTAGCTCTTCTGGCGACATGACGGTTATCGCCGATACTAATGGAAACGGTTCTGGAACTGTTGCGATTAATTCTCCGAGTCAATTATCAAGCAATAGTAGCGATTTGACTATCGAAGCTAAGGATATTGTAGTTGGCGGAATCATCAGAGCGGATAATTTGACAATTACGGTAGCTGGCGGTGGTTCGGTAGGGCTAGGCGACACTACTGGCGATATGTCAATTACAGGCGTCGAATTACAAAACATCACGGCCCGAGGCCTCACCATTGGCGATGCAAGTACTTCATCCATTACGGTTGATAATATTTCCGCAGCGCAGAGTTCGAATATAACTTTACAAACCAATCTAATAACATCTGGAAGCGTCACCTTTGAAAATAACGAATCCAATTTCAATAATCTTTCAATTGAATCTGGAAATATCTTATCAATAAGTGGCGGAAAAATAGTTGGCGACAGTTTAACGACAACAACCATCACTGGTATGGATATAGACTCCCAGGTAGCCACCCTATCCTTCACTAACACAGGGACTGGCGATATCGTTGTCGAAAATCAAGGCGGCTTGACTGCTTCAGGAACTAATTCTGGCGGATCGGTAACGATAACTACCTTTAGTCCGCTGACAGTTGGAGCTTCCGGTCTTTCCGCAGATCAAAACATTACGTTAACAGCGGCAGGCGCCATTGGCCAAAGTGATGATAACTTGACGATTCAAGGAAACGTTTCTTCTACAAGCGGCGATATATTACTAAGCGCGGACGACGCTATTCAAATCGATAATTCTATAACAACAGGATCTGGCACGATAGATGTAAGAGCCGATTCAAGCGCTACAGGAACCGGCGATCTTACGATTGGCGCAAGCGCTTCACTTAATAGCTCTAACAACGATATTGAAATTTCCGCCAACGACGTCCATATCACTGGAACTATTAATAGCGGATCTGGAGAAACGACAATCACCGCTTCCGACGATGGAACCATTGGCTTCGGAGCGACCGCTGGCAACCTAACAATTAGCGGAGCGGAATTACAAAACATAACAGCCTCTACCTTAACTATCGGAAATTCAAATGGAGACGATATTACCGTAGACGGAATTTCAGCCGCCAATAGCGCTAATATTTCTGAAGTCAACTTACTCTCGGATGGCGATCTAGAGTTCGCTAATAGCGCGTCAACTTTTAAAGCATTAGTCACTGATATAGATCGCGACATCAACGTCAACGCAGCCTTAACGACGACAACTGGAGACTTAACGCTTGAAGCCGGAGACGCTATTACGACTCAAGCGACGGTAACGGGAACCAATGGAATTCTCACTCTCGACGCAGGCGAAGACATCAGCATTAATGCAGATGTAACCTTTGGTACGGTTGGCTTTATAAACTCTGACGGTAGGATCGATACCGATAATGGAGCCGAAATCTTTGGCGGAACGTTAGCGACCGTTACCCGCAATGGAATCGATTTGAACACGCAAGTAACCAATTTGAATTTCTTCAACTTCATTACTGGCAACGTTATTGTTGACAACCATGGCGGCATAACAGCTACCGGAACAAACCTCGGCGGAACAGTAGACATTACGACTCACAGTCCTTTGACAGTTGGTGGAGCCGGAATATCCGCAGCTGGCAATATCACCCTGACAGCCGCTGGTGAAGAAGGTAAAACAGACGACAACTTGACCATTCAAGGAAACGTAACCTCAACCTCCGGTAATGTCGATCTATTTTCCGACGACGCTCTGGTTGTAGATTCAGAAGTAAGCGCAGCTGGCGGTGACATTGAAGTAGCCTCTACCAATGATACGGTTACGATTAACGAGTCTGTAACGTCCTCCGGAGATTTAACGATTTCCGCTCAAGATATTGAAGTTGATGGAGCCGTAACAGCCGACAGCTTAACTATTGTAGCTGCTGATGGCGGTTCAGTTGGCCTGGGTAACGCCACTGGCGATATGACCCTTGACGGTTCGGAGCTAGATAATATCTCTGCAAACAATGTTTCTATCGGCGATAAGAACACTGGCACAATCACCGTTGACGGAATTGCCGAAGAACAAAGCAATACCTTAGGCTCAGTCACTTTAAATAGTAACGAATCTATTAACCTGGTTAATGAAGGCTCAACCTTCGATTCTCTGACTGCTAACGCCGATGGCGACGTGAATGTTGAAACTGACGTTACCGCCGATGTTGGAAGTTTTGTTGCAGTAGCGGATGCCGACGGCTCTGGCGATGGCGGCTTTACGTTAACTCAAGACGCTTCGGTAACGGCTGAAGGAGAAATTGGAATTACCGCAGAGAATACTGTAGTTGATGGCGCCCTCGCCGCTTCTGGTGGATTGAATTTAGCGGCGGTTGACGGTATCACAATCAGCAATGATTACATTGTGGATGGCGAAATTAATATAGACGCTGATTCAAACAAAGACGGGTTAGGAAACTTTGAACTCTTAAACAACATCGCTATCGACTCCACTAACAACAACATCGCTATCACGGCAAACGATTTCATAATCGATGGAACGATCAACAGTGGAACGGCAAATACCATATTCACCACTACATTTAACAAATCGATTGGAATTGGCGACGGCGGCGGTAACGCGAGAATCGACCGGAATGAATTGGCAAATATCACGGCAGGTAACTTGATTGTTGGTAACGATCAAAATGGTTCAATCACGGTAGACGGCGTTCAATTAGTCGACTTAACCAATATTGGAGGAGTTACTTTCAACGCGACTCAAGTGGGTAAATCAGTCGTATTTAGATACAACCCATCTTCCTTTAAAGATTTAACCGTTAATGCTGCCAACGATGTATTAGCTTATAGCGCATTGACAGCGCAAAATATCGATTTCACCGCTGGAGACGATATCGTTTCTTATAGTAGCTTATCTGCGCAATCAACTAACTTAACTGCTGGCGACTATATTACTTTAAGAGGAACCACAACCGTACCAACGTTAACCGCTAACGGAAATTACGTTTCAATCGACGGTGCGACAACTTCTACCACGGCCGACCTAACCGCCACGAATAACGTTACGGTTTATGGAACGTCTAACATCGACAACCTAAATGTTAACGCTGGTCTTGATGTCGTCCTTAAAGGAACATTAAACGGCGACACAGCAAACTTAACTACTGGACGCGATTTAACGGTATCCAACGCAACCTCTACATTTAATACATTTACCGCTTCGGCATTTGACGATATTAGTTTGACCGGTTCCATGACCACAGGAACCTTAAACTTAACCGCAAGCGATTATTTGACCATTAACGGCATAACAAACGTAACTGACTTAGTTATGAATGCCGGTAGTGACGCTAGATTGTACGGCGACGTAACTGCCGACACAGGTGACATCGACGCTAATCGCCATATCTACTTCAGAAATAATATCGATATCGGAACCTTAGATGCAGACGCTCAAAGCAGTATCGACGCCAATGCGACAATCACTTCTAATACCGGAAGGTTTACGGCCACTGGCGGTAGCGTTACCTTTAGAGGAACTCACAACATAACCAACTTGACGGCAAATGCCGGTACCTACGACGTCAATCTCTACGGAACGCTCACTTCAACAACGGGCGACATCGACGCGGGACGTCATATTAGATTGCGCGAATCCGCAAGTTTTCAAGACTTGGATATGAACGCCGGTGAAGGCATCTCAACGGTTGGAAACTTAACGGCCACAACAGGTAATTTCACCGCTGGAAATACGGCATCGTTTAATGGAATTACTAACGTCGATACTATGACCGTTAACGCGGGTACAGATATCGTATTCTACGGAACTGTTAACTCTACAACGGCAACGTTAACCGCTAATGACGATGCATACTTATATGCTAACTCAACAATTGATTCGTTGAGCGTGGACGCTTTTGACGACATTGGAGTTAATACATCATTAACTTCGACGCAAGCAACCTTCTCAGCGGGTGACTATGTAACGTTAGATGGAACCTTGAATATTGCTTCTCTAACCGCAAGCACAGATAATTACGACGTAAATGTTAGAGGGCCTCTAACCTCCTCTACCACAGATATTGATGCTGGTAGACACGCTTACTTAAATGGAGTCTCTAACGTAACTAACTTAGATATAAACGCCATTGGCGGTATTGCGATCAATAACGATCTTACAAGCGACACGACGATACTTACTTCTGGATCAAGCACAACCTTAAGAGGAATTTCAACGCTTGAAGATCTAACCGTTAACGCAGGCAATAGCCTTAACTTCTACGGAACGTTAACAGCCGATACGGCTGATGTGGATGCCGGTCAATATTTTAGATTACGAGAGTCTTCCACTTTCCAAACAAGTGTCGATGTAAATGCGGGATACTATATTGATATCAACGGAAGCTTAACCGCTCCAACGGGTATCTTCTCGTCAGGATATGCGGCGGCATTTAACGGAATTAACAGCATCGACACTTTAACTATCAATGCGGCAAATGATATTAGCGTTAAGGGTTCTTTAACCGTGTCTAATTCCGCAACGCTAACTGCTGGCGACGATTTAGGTTTGCATGCCGCTTCATCTTTTGGAACGCTAAACGCCACAGCGGTTAAAGATTTAGCGATTAGCGGTTCTTTAGCCTCGACCCAAACGACATTAGATGCCGGTCGAAACCTTAGCTTACGCGGAACGGTAAGCGCGCCTACCCTATCGGCAAACGCGGGTAACGATCTAAATACCTACGATATTTTAACTGCGACGGACTTAACTCTGAGCGCCGGTCGTAATATTGGAATTAATTCATCTGTAAGCGCTTCTTCTGCCGCCATAGACGCAATAGGTTCGGTAACCATTTACGGAAACTCAACATTGAATTCGCTGGAAGTTGACGCGGGACAAAGCGTTAACCTTTATGGTTCTGTAACAGCAGATACTGGCATAATCAACGCAGGCGAAACGGCTCGATTCCGTAATACGCATGAATACACAACAAGCCTTGATGTCAATGCAGGCGGTTCAGTTGATCTATCTTTGGGAAGCCTCACAACCCCAACAGGAAACTTCACTGCCGGCTCCAATGCAGGGTTTAACGGTACGGTAGCTATCGATCAATTAACGGTAAACGCCGATCAAGATCTTTGGTTTAAAGGCCAATTAACATCCACAACCGCTAATTTAACGGCTGGCGACGATCTTACTTTAAATACCGTTGCGAATGTTCAAACACTATCGGCTAGCGCCAACGACGAATTGTATGTAACGAACGTCTTGAATGCCAATCAAGCGACCTTAACATCCCAAGACAATATTACGGTTGGCGGCACAGTAACGGCAACAACAGGCGTACTTAACGCGCAAAGACATATCTATCTTAGAGACAATCTAAATATAGACACGTTAACGGCAACAGCGCATCACGATACCGATCCTTCTATGAACTCAAGCATTAGCGTGAATGGTTCATTAACTTCAACGTCGGCTAACTTAACTGCAGATTATAACGTAAGCATTAATGCAATCACTTCTGCCGATAACCTGATCATTGGAGCTGGTAGAGATATCAGCGTTCGCGGTCAACTAACTTCCACTAACGCTAACTTAACTGCTGGCAATAGCTTGGGTTTACATTCCGTATCGGATATCGCAACCCTAACCGCTAACGCCGTTAACGATATTTCAATAAGCAATTCGTTAACTGGGACTCAGGCGACTTTAACTGCACAAGACAATATCACCGTTCAAGGAACGACAACTCTCCAAGACTTTGACGCTACGGCGGGAAGCTCCATAAGCATTTATGGAACATTCGCATCGGCAACTGGAGATTTAATCGCTCAACAAAATATCTCTTTAAGAGACAATATCTCGATTGATACTTTAAATGCTACAGCTCAGCACGACACAGACCCAGCGGTACTTTCATCTATAAGCGTCAGCGGAACATTAGATTCAACAACTGCGAACTTAACGGCTGGGTATAACGTAAGCGTAAACGCAAACTCAACGGTTGATAACCTGACCATTGGCGCTGGCAGAGATATCAGCGTTCGCGGTCAATTGACTTCCACTAACGCTAACCTGACAGCTGGCAATAGCTTGGGTCTACATTCCGTATCGGATATCACAACCCTAACCGCTAACGCCGTTGACGATATTTCAATAAGCAATTCGTTAACTGGGACTCAGACGACTTTAACTGCGCAAGACAATATCACCGTTCAAGGAACGACAACTCTCCAAGACTTTGACTCTACGGCGGGAAGCTCCATAAGCATTTATGGAACATTCGCATCGGCAACTGGAGATTTAATCGCTCAACGAAATATCTCTTTAAGGGACAATATCTCGATTGACACCTTAAACGCGACAGCTCAGCACGATACAGACCCAGCGGTACTTTCATCTATAAGCGTCAGCGGAACGTTGGATTCAACAACTGCGAACTTAACGGCTGGGTATAACGTAAGCGTCAATGCAAACTCAACGGTTGATAACCTAACCGTTAACGCCGGAAACGATTTAACCATTTATGGTCAACTCACTTCCGTATTGGCCGACTTGACGTCTGGAGACGACCTTAACGTAAGCGCAATCTCAAATATCCAAACGCTTACCGCCAACTCCGGAGACGGTTTGAATATTGGCAACCAACTGACTGCAACAGACGTTAATTTGACTTCGTTAGGTAACGTTACCGTAAGAGGAAATACAAACATGCAAACTCTTACAATTAATTCAGGAGCTGGCATTAATGTTTACGACAACCTGACCGCAACGACCGCCGATCTTGACGCGCAGAACAACATTTATTTTAGAAACAACTATAAAGAAGGCAGCGTCGATACTATTAGCATCGGTACGTTGAACGCCACGGCTCAAAATGATACCGATCCTGAATACCGATCAAGCATAAGCATTTATGGCACTGCAGAATCTACGACGGCTAACTTAACTGCCGGTTATAACGTAGCAACAAATGGCGACGTAACGATAGACAACTTAACCATTAATGCAGATCAAGATATTTCAACTCGCGGTAACCTGACTTCTATCACGACTGACTTGAACGCTGGCGACGACATAAGCTTATACTCAGTTTCAAATATTCAAACCTTGACGGCAACATCTGGCGACTACCTGAGCATTGGCAATGAGTTGACTTCTAACAACGTCACTTTGAATTCTCAAGGAACCACCACCATCAGAGGCAATACAAACATTGCGCAAAACCTCGCGGTAACTTCTGGAAACGGTATCAGTATTTACGATAATCTGACGGCTGCGACCGCTACCTTAAACGCGCAACGAAACATTCACTTCAGAAACGACTACGAAGCCGGTAACCCTGAGATGAATGAAAATATCAGCATAGGAACGTTAACCGCTCTCGCTAATCATGATACCGATCTTGAAGCTAGATCGAGTATCAGCATTTATGGCCGAATGACTGCTAACACAGCTAATTTAAATGCAGGGTATAGCATCTCCACTTATGGTGATTCAACTTTTAATGATTTAATAGTAAACGCTGGCAATGACTTTGTAATGCGAGGCACCTTAACTGTTGGAAACGCTCAGCTAACAGCTCAGGACGATGTTTATACAACGGGAGACTTTAACGTTAATGAACTCGTAGCAACTGCAGGCGATAGAATTTCATTTAAAACTATCAAAGGACAAACTGCAGACATTCAAGGCGAATCCGTTAGCGTAGGCGGCGATACAGAGTTAGAAGAACTGAATGTCGACGCCAATCAAGATGTCGTAATTAAAGATAATGCTCAAGCTGATGTTGCTAATGTCGAAGCGGGAAGAAATACTCACACCCGAGACGACGTTAGCATCGAAACATTAAACGTTATCAACTCGATTAACTTCACGCAAGCAGGTAGCTTAACCGCCACGAACTTGAACGTTAACGTCAGCAACGATTTCTCTACTCGCGGTATAGTGACCATTCAAACAGCCGACGTAACCGCAGGTGACGATATTGGAATCCATTCGGTTTCGAACATCACTACCTTAAATGCTAACGCTACCGATCATATTAGCGTTAGCAACGCTTTGATTACGGTAGACGCGAGTTTGATTTCTGGAAGTAGCGTTCGCGTTGCCGGAACTTCTAATATCACGAACTTGACCGCCAATGCCGGTATTGACGTTAGTACCGCTGGCAACGTTTCGATTCAAACGGGTTCTTTAACCGCTGGCGACGACGTACACTTTGGCGGAACGACAAGTTTTAATAGCGTAACTGTCGATGCGGTAGATAGCGTCACAACCCGCTCCGACGGTTCTTTAACTTCGACAACCACAAGCATAGACGCTGGTAACGACGTCTCCTTCAACGGGACTAACGATTTAGGCACAACCGTTGTTACCGCTGGCGACGATGTGGTGGTTGGTAGTACCGGAACAGTCACAACGGAATCAGTACAAATTACTGCCGGCGATGACGTGGTTGTCGGAACTGGCGGTTCTGTCGAATCCTCTACAACGGTCGATGTTGACGCGGGAGATGATACCGTAATTTATGGCTCAGTATCTGGTGATAGCGTCGACGTAGAATCCGAAGACGACGTTGTCGTGACAGGCGAAGTGACTTCCGATAACGAAACGAATATCTCCGCCGGCGACAACATCGATATCAGCGGTGGCAATGTTGAATCTTCTGGCGAAATGAATCTAAATGCAGACTCCAACTCCGATGGAATTGGAAACTTATCGATTCGAAATGGCGGTACGGTATCATCCAACGACCAGACCCTTAATATTTCGGCTAACGACGTAAACATTTCAGGAGCTTTAAACAGCGGCTTAGCAGCTACCAACATTCAAGTATCTGATGGCGGTTCAATTGGCCTTGGACTGACTTCTGGGAATATGAGTATAAACGGAGCTGAATTACAAAACATCGCCGCCAGTTCATTAAACCTAGGCGGAATCAATACTCAATTGATCACTGTAGACGGGATTACCGGCGACCAAAGTTCTAATATCGGTTCATTGAGTTTAAACTCTGGAGCCGATGCGGGAACGGTAAGTTTTATTAAAAGGGACTCTACATTCAACGCTTTGACTACGAATGCGGGTGGCGATGTAGCGGTTCAAACCAACCTGACAGCAATTTCCTTTAACGCCACAGCCGATTCGGATAGCAACAACGCCGGCGGTTTTTCGCTTTTCTCTGAAAAAACGGTAACTTCTTCAGGCGACATCTCAATCACCGGAGCTGGCAATACAATAGACGGTACCCTTGACGCTTCCGGCACAACCACTATTACCGATACAAGTTTTTAATTATTAGACTTAAAGATTGTCCCAGTGAGCCTGTCGAAAGATCTCCTCGATTTAATAAAGCTTTTTACCGTAAAGACGCTAAGGACGCAAAGTTAAAGGCAAAATGTTACGTTGCTTTAAGTTTTGAAGGTTGAAACGTAAAATTAAAAATTGATTTTATTTAACCCCACCCCATGACTTGTCATCCTGATGAGGTCTGCCAAGACCGAAGAAGGATCATTTGGAACTCCAATATTGTCACCCTGAGCTTGTCGAAGGGTCGCCCCGAATTAAATAATTGTCACTCTGAGGCTCTCGAAGAGCGACCACCTTTGACCTTATCGAAAGTTGAACTGTGACGGCCATTGATAATTACGAAGGATCATTCAAAATCAAAAACACGTCATCCTAGAACGGATAGACTGTGCAACAGTCTAGGAGTGAAGGATCTAGGTTTAAATCAACTCAACACGATCCTTCTGCAAACTAACCAGTAACCGATCCAACGCTTTTTGGTATTTTGCATCGTCGTTCTCACAATCGATAAAATCACCAATAAACCGTTTTTTTACGTCATCCACCCAATCACCGTGTTTATCAAAAACCGTGTCATCCAAACGGATGGGAATCAACACCGGTTTTTTGCGCGACTCCTCTTCCTCCATCGCTTTGTTTGCTTCCATAAAAACCCATGGCTTGGTAATGGAGTTTTCAGATAAAATCAAAACCATTTTATCCCGCATATGAATTTCACGGCGTAGAGTTCCTTTAATGTCGTCGCCAGGAACGGCGTTTTCTTGGTCGTACCAACATTGCACTCCCTTGGCTCTAAGATCCTTAAAAAGACGTTCAGCAAATTTTCTATCTTCACCAGCGTAACTTAGAAAGCAATCGACAAATTGTATCGGCTCAAGCGATTGAATAAGCGAAGGTATATAATCGATGAATTGTTGAGGAAAGCCGCATATTTCAAGAAACTTGTTAAATACCTTTGGTTGATTCTCCAACAATTTCCTCGACTTGATCAAAGTAGCGGGACCAACATTAGCGGGACCAGCACTACAGGTTACGGAATCTAATCCCTTACATTCAGATAAATCGACATCATTAAAATTAGTAAAAGAAACATCAGCTATTGAAAGATTCGTGTTTCTAAGATCCGCCTTTCTAAGATTCGTATTATAAAGATCCGCCTTTCTAAGATTCGCACTAAAAAGATCCGCACCTTCAAGATTCGCATTATAAAGATTCGCGCCTATAAGACTCGCCCTTTCAAGTTTCGCGTATCCAAGATTCGTATTATAAAGATTCGCATTATAAAGATTCGCCCCTTCAAGATTCGCCCTTTCAAGATTCGCCCTTTCAAGATTCGCCTCTTCAAGATTCGCATTATAAAGATCCGCGCTTCCGAGATCCGCGCTTTTGAGATTCGCGCCATAAAGATTCGCGCCATAAAGATTCGCGCTTCTAAGGTCTGCTTCCGATAAATCAGGAACAACATAAGGATTTTTCCCTCGCCACGAGTTCCATTTATCGACACCTTTTTTTATTTTCTTTAAATGTTCTGGGTTGGCCATTATTTGTTCTGCTTTATTCGATTAAATAAAGTTTTGATATACCAAAATAGGCGAGGTGGAGATTTTTGTCAACTGTGTAGTGAAGAATTAGTGGTATGAATTTAAACCTAGATCCTTCGTCACCCCAGAGCCTGCACTGAGCCCGGTCGAAGTGGGGTTCCTCCAGGATGACGTAGCAAAGCACTTAATACATCACGCGATACAACTTACCAAGTTATACTTTCACGATATTCCTTTAGAGTGGTAGACATTATTAAATCGAGGCGACCCTTCGAGAGCCTCAGGGTGACAATATTAAAGTTCTGAGTGACATGCAATGGGGTTGGTTTAAACAAAGCTTACTTTGATTTTACGTTTTACTTTCCTGGCTGAAAAGCAAAGCGGTGGGATTTGATTTTAACTAAGGACTATTATGACTTTTGAGGCTAAACCATGTCTTCATCTTTTAAACCAGCAGATTTAACAAGATGATTTAATAAGCCCTTTTTAAGAGCCTTATTCCCGTGAATAGGAATAGACAGTCTAATAATAGAGCCTTCCTTACCATAAATGTGGTGGCTACCTTGGACTCTCAGTAATTGCCAGCCTTTGCGTTCTATTATTTTTATAAACTCTTTACCTGAAAAACTCTTCACACTTGAATTTCGATTACCTTTTCCGTCTGAGTATGAGTCGGAGTTTCAATATCAACAGAAAGGCAACCTTCAATTGCTTCATGGACGTTTTTTAATAAATCGTCCATAGTTTCGCCTTCGGTAGCGCATCCTGGAATAGCAGGCACTTCAGCCCAGTAACCGCCCTCCTCAGCTTCATGAACTACAATTTTTATTTTCATAAAATAGAATAATATTGTTAGTTAGTAATTTATTATATCTTATCTTAATTATAATTAACGAACAAAGGCTTTACTAAATAAAAAATTACGACTCATTCTCAACACCGCTTACTTCTCTGCATTAGCGTAGTGCGGTATATCGCCAGCGTTTTTAGGCAACGCATTAAGCGACTTCAATATTCCCGCGCCTTTGTTAAGAGTCTCCTGGTATTCCTCTTCCAATACCGAGTCGGCAACGATACCGCCGCCCACCCAAAACCGAATATTATTATCGCTATGGACTAACGTTCGAATAGCGACGTTTAAATTCATTTCGCCATTGAAACCGATATAACCCACGCTACCATAAGCCGCGCCGCGCGTGTTAGGTTCCAGCTCTTCAATAATTTCCATCGCGCGAATTTTTGGAGCGCCGGTAATAGAACCGGGAGGGCAACAAGTTTTTATGAGATCCACTGGATGTTTATCCGGCTGTAACTCGCCAGTTACCGTACTGACCAAATGATGCACAGTGGGAAAACTTTCTACTTTAAATAACTCGTCCACTTTGATTGTTCCGGGAACACAAGTTCTCCCTAAATCGTTGCGCATCAAATCAACAATCATCAAATTTTCTGCGCGATCCTTTTCGCAACCAACTAATTCTTCCGCTAGTCTTTTATCCGTCTCAGCGTTAAAAGATCGTGGTCGCGTGCCCTTAATAGGCCTAGTTTCTACTTTACCGGATTGTGTTTGCAAAAAGCTTTCAGGGGAACTACTTAGAATTGTGGCATGTGGGCTTTTCATATACGCGCCATAAGCGGCAGGATGATTGACGCGTAATCTTTTATAAAAACCCCAGGAACTTCCCAAAGTATCGGCTGAAAAACGTTGCGCTATATTGACCTGATAGCAATCGCCGTCTCTAAGGTAATCTTTTACTTTAAAAAACGCTTTGGCGTAATCCTCCACACTCATATTACTTTTTAATTCGGTCGTCAATTCGAACGCTTCAAATTGAATAGCCGGATTCGGGTTGAGTATTCGGTTTTTTAGTTCTGCCCAGCCAGCAAAGGTATTCGGATCGTTGCCCTGCCCTACTAACCAAGTCTTTTTTTCTTGATGATCCGTAACAACGGTCCAATCATATATCCCTAAAGCTATTTCTGGAATATTCTCGTCGTTTTTGGCCAGTTTAGGCAACTCTTCTAACGACCGACCAAAGTCGTACGAGAAATAACCAATCGCTCCACCGGCAAAGGGAATTGCTTCTGGCGTGGCGTTTCGACAATCCAGCAAATTTTTTATCAAAACTAGAGGGTCTTCGTTGGAAGTTTCGACAATATCTTTCTTTTGTATTTTTGTAATCCCATCGCAAGTGACTAAAGTGACGTAGGGATTTGCGGAAATGATATCGTACCTTCCCTGGTCGCAATAAGGTCGCCCGCTGTCTAAAAAAACCGCCCAGGGATCGTTAGCGAAGTTATCAAATAACTGAGAGCTATCTTCAATGTAAGGTAATTGCTCTATTCGCATAATCGGTAAGATTGTGAACACACTAAGGAAAGAAGCGCCAATATTAAGGTTATCTTAATACACTATTGCTGAAATTGGAGTGGAAACTTACCTTCGACCAAACCTTTTTCAAAGCAGAGAGAATGAAACATTTTGAGACCGCCTATGGCTTTTTCGTCCAAATCGTAGATAATTTTATTGGTCAGGTAATCTTCGGCAATGCTTTCATTAATACCCAAGCGTGTGGAATGAAATTTTGCAATTTCTGAGATTCTTTTCTTTCCGTCTACCTTGATCCTCTGAAAACCATCGATTAATCCTTTCGGCAATTCAATTTCCGGCCTTATCGCAATAACCGCATGGACAAATGGTTTTCCGGTTTGCATAAACCATTCATGGCTAAGATCGTAAACCATCAGATCAGAAAATTGAGAGCCAGCTTTAAATGCAGGGTCTCCTATAATAAGAGTGGCGTCGTATTTTTTTAACGCTTCTTCGGGGTCTGGATCTTCAACAAAAGTTTTAACATTAGAATCTAATTTATCTCCAAAAAGGATTTGAAATAAAGCTACCGACGTTTTTGAGCGATTGTCTAATGCAATTGTTTGAATATCTTTCAAGTTTTTATGAGAAATAAAAAGAACGGTATCCACTTTATCGCAAGAAGCTATAACCGCTCCTGGTAAGATTTTATAACTATCTGCTTTTCTCAAATATTCAACCGACGGAATCATCGCAAGATCCAAATCGCCAGCGCTTAGCTTTCCCGCCAAGTTGGAGGGAGTGTCGATACAAATCTCGCAATCAAGACTTTCAGCCATCTCAAGCAGTGGTAATAGCAACGGTTGCGCATTTAAAAAATTATGGAAACCAAATTTTAATTTAGACATAAATTTTGAGTGAACGGGTAAAAGAAAGAAGGGAGAGTTTAACTATAATTTGGGTTAGTTTCTATAATAAACCAAAGAAAATTGTATTTCAGGTTTTTTACAGAGTTTTTGAGATGACAAGAAGATTTGCTTTATATAAAAACTTTCGAATAAACCAAATTTAGACGGCAACTTCTTCATAAATTGGAATATCAACATAAAAACAACTACCTTTACCCACAACACTTTCTAAACTGAGATTTCCTTCCATCATCTCTACAAGGTATTTTGTTATGGTAAGACCAATACCAACTCCATCCACTTTTCTAGCTTCCGCTCCAGCTCGTTCAAATGGCTGAAATATAATTTTCTTTTGTTCTTCGGAAAGTCCATAACCTGTATCGCGCAATTTAATTCTTATCTTTTTATTTTCTATCTCTTCCATGGATAAAACAACTTCTCCTCCATTACGATTGTATTTGATTCCATTAGATATTAGATTTACTAAAACTTGCTTTAATCTCATATTATCCGCATATAAGAATGGAGACCTATCTTTGCTAATCATATTTTTAACGGTTACTTCTTTACTTTCTCCAACCGGCTGCATCAAATCGCATATTTCGTTAGTTAGCAAAAATAGGTTAACAGGTTCAAGTTTAATTTTTAGTTTACCCGCTTCAATCTGAGAGAGATCTAAAATTTCGTTTATCAATTCCAGCAAGTGATTTCCCGCTTTTAATATATGCTCTGCGCTGGACGATTGAAATTCTGTCAAAGGCTCTTTTTTGTCCTTCATCAAAAATTGCGTAAAACCGAGGATGGCGTTCATTGGGGTGCGAAGCTCATGGCTCATTTTTGCTAAAAATTCAGATTTCGCTCGGTTCGCCTTTTCCGCTTCCTCTTTGGAACGCACCAATTGATAACGATAACGTCTCCTCTTCTCAGCTAATATAATTGAAAACGCCGACGCAAATATGAGCGCGCAAAAAAGAATCCAATACCATTTCTCTAGCTTATTGACTAAAGAAAAAGCTTCGTCGTAATTCATTTCGCTGGCGACGCCAAACCCAAACTCGCTCAACCAACTCCAAACGCCAACAACTTTAACGCCGCGATAATCTCGATATCCCTTAAAATCAAAACCGGATTCGCCTTTCAATGCGCTTGTTGCCATACGCGTAAACGGCAACTCCTCAGAATCTTTCTTGGAGCGAAAACCTTCAAGTAAATTTCCGCCAGGATCTTTAATTCCAATATTTAATATCGATAAGGCTTCAGGACGATTCTCTAAAAGCCCCACCTTTTTAAGTTCGTTTGGAAATCGACTTTTCGAAATAAGAATTCCTTTTGAATTAAAAGCATATACCTCTCCAGATTTTCCCGTTTGCCCAATTTCAAATATATCCGCAAAAACCGCTTCTGGTCTCAATCGAAATGATAAAACAGCGACAACTTTTCCAGACTCATCGTAAACCGGCGAAGAAGTTAACATCGTAGGACATTCTTGACACAACTCTCCCGATTCCATCTGAAGAGGAATCTCAGATTTAAAAGGAAGCGCAAAGGTAGAATTCCCCATAAGAGATAGCTTAAAAAACTTCGACCCAGCTCTTTCCAAAAGTTTTTTATGTCCTATAGCTTCATCTTCCGAAGCCGCAAAGGCAAAACCGTTTAAATCAAGAGCGACAAACCCCTCAAAACCATACTGGAGATTGATCTTGTTTAAATGATCGCGCAAGCTTATTAAATTTTTAGAAGAAAGTATTTTTTGAGAATTACCAAGGCTGGAACGAGAAACATCAAGCAATACTAATAAATCTTTTTTTACTTCTTTATTTAAGGCAGCTGCTTTCGCTTTCGAAGCCGCATCCTTCTCCCAGATCTTAAACATCTTTACGGTTCCAGGGAGCGCCAATTGTAATTGCTTCAATAAAGAACCTTTTACTTCATTCTCAATGAGCTTATAACTCGCCAAACCAACAAAGAGAAGAATCGCCAGCGCCCCTATAGAAATAAGGAACAGAGGAACTCTAGATTCTTTAAAGTTTTCAGCGCTGTTTTTATTTATAGTAATTACACTCAACGTTTTTTCCATTAACCCAGCTCAACTAAACCATTTGATTAAGCGACAATCATATTATTTACTTGAGGAAGAATACTCCGAAGGTAAATGATCACTTCCTAAGGAAATTAAAAAATTAAGTAAATCGTCTTTTTCACGATTGGTCAGGCCTATCTGGCTAATGAAAGGACTCTTATGTACATTAGAAGCTCCGCCTTGATCGTAAAATTCGATCACCTCTTGCAAAGTTTTTGCGCTACCATCATGCATATAAGGTCCAGTTAATGCCACATCCCTCAACCCTGGAGTTTTATAAGCGCCTGTATGGAATACCTCTTCGGTAACTTTGCTTCTGCCTTTTGCATTTTCTGTTGAGCTATCCGCAAGACCAATGTTGTGAAACTGATGATCGGTAAATAGAGGACCGTTATGACATATCGAGCATTTAGCTTTCCCAAAGAACAGCTTCATACCCCTTATCGCCTCGGAACTCATAGCGTTTTTATCTCCCTGCCAATAGCGATCATATGCGCCAATTTTTGAAACAATAGTTCTTTCAAAGGTCGCTATCGCTTTAGCTAGGTTCTCTGGGTTAATACTGGATTCCCCAAAAGCCTTTTGAAATAAATCAATGTACTCCGAATCAGTCTCCAATTCCTCCATCAAACTACTGAGATCCTGATTCAATTCAACCGGGGATTGAATAGGAGCCAATGCTTGTTCCTCCAAAGACTTGGCCCGGCCGTCCCAAAACTGAGATTTCAAATATCCGGTATTGATAATGGTAGGAGTGTTTCTCGAAAGTTCCTTCTGCTGATGCCCAATAGCTTTTTGTTTTCCATCGCCCCAACCAAGTTCCTGCATATGGCATGAACCGCAACTTTTTGTATTGTCGCCAGAAAGCCTTTTATCAAAAAACAATTTTCTGCCAAGCTTTTCTTTCGTCTCTGACCAAGGGTTGTCATCGGGAAACGTCATTGGCACTAACGGTTCATAGACGCTCGCTCCGACAAAAGAAACAGAATTAACAAAACAGACAAAAAATAAGGCTAAAACCTTTTTTCCAAATTTCCGTAATATATTAATATTCACAACGTTTTCGCAGAACTGAAACAGTTCTCCCCTATATTAGTTTTTTTCTATCTTAATTTGGGGGAAGTCATCAAAGATATATACACATACATTGTAATATAAAGAAGACAAAAGACCTAACGTTGATTTTTCTAGTCATCATACTGACAAAAACTGGACAAAAAAAACCCACCCGTCTTGAAAGGAGGAACAAGATGGATGGGCTTTCTAACGAAGATGGCTGGTGAAGGGCTCAATTTCTCCTGCCAAACAAAACTCTATCAAATTATTTTTTTTTAGACTTTTTATCTATTCGCATACTTTCTCGACGAACTCTTGAGAACATTATGGATGTTGAAATTAATGGTTTTGTAATGCGTTTCATAAAACACCTCTTTCAAGTTGTATTTTCAATCTGAAACTAATTACAAATAATGCATATGCTATGCCAAACCTTAACCTCTTCAAGTTTTTGGCAATAATAAGCCAATAATCAAGCTGTTGTAGGGGGTTTACTCAGGAAAATGTTTTACGCAGATCTCAGCAAATTAGGAACATATTTCTCGCCAACTGTCCCTATTTGGGATAAGAGTTTTAAAATTGGAAACTTGTCTTAATTTAAGACATTTATTTTATTAGAGAAAAGGCTGGGTAAAAAGCGTTTAAGGGACTAGATCTGATGAGAGTGTTGAAACCAGAGATTCAATTTTTGAGTTAATTTCTGAGAGCTTCACCACATCATTAGATAAACCCGATAAAATTATACTTTTCGGCATTGCTGGCGCTATAGCCGACTCTGGATCTTGCGCAAGAATCTCTCCACCAACCGCTCTGATATGAGCCGCGCCCTGAGTGCCATCAACACCCAATCCAGTTAAAACAATTCCTAATGTGTATTTCCCGAAAGCTAAAGCAACCGAACGAAATAGCGGATCTGCCGAAGGCCTCACATAGTTTTCCTTCGGATCCTTATTGAGTTCGATAGATAAGGGTTCTGAATTAATGCAAAGGTGCATATCTCCAGGGGCAAGATAAACATGTCCTTGTTTGACCTCTTGACCATCTCTTGCCAAATCTAATTTGAGATTCGTTACTTCTCCAAATCTTGCTGCCATATTACGAAGGGAATAATCAGGCGCGTGTTGAACCACAAAATAAGCGGCCTTTTCTGATAAATAATTGGAAAACAAATGAGTCAACGCATCATACCCACCCGTACTAGCCGCAATCGCAACGGCCACAAATGGAGGATGAATATTTTTTTCTGAAACTGTAATTTTTGAAATTTCGGGTAAAGGCTGCGACCTTCGCGCTAGCCCTTCCCTTAAGGTAGCTAAAAAACTCTTCATATTTAGAGGTTTAGAAAGAAATTCATCTGCCCCAATTTCTAAAATATTTTCTTTAGCTTGCGACGATTGAATTGCAGTAATCATTATAATGTAAGGAGGCGACGCCAATTCACTTCGGACTCGTTTAATCAATTCAGCGCCATTCATTTTCGGCATCAGCCAATCTGTCAATAAGGCATCATAGGAGTTATCTTTAAGTTTTGTTAATGCCTCTTCACCATCAACAGCCTCATCCACAATATAGGAATGTTCCATTGCAAGGATCTGTTTTATCAACCGAATATTTAGGCCCTGGTCGTCTACAACTAAAACTCTTGATTTTTCCATTACATACCAAGTATTTCGCAGAATTAAATTGACAGAAATCTTTCAATCTAAAAGTTAGTGTATACCTAACCTCCTCAAAAAACACCTATAAAACTTGGACATTAAATATTTAAAAATCTTGATTATTTTTGTTTTAAATAAAAAAACTTACGAGGAAGTTTGTAAGCCTTTTTTAGTGGGCGAGGTTATCTAGAATTTGAACTGGAACTTTTCTGTTTCAAAATATGGGGAATATATTTTATTGCTCAGGATGAGTAATAAACTAGCTAATCAAGGTCTTCAAGAATTTTATCAACTTCACCAAGAAAGCTTTCTACGCCAATAGGTTTTGTTATGTAGGAGTGAAAACCTAATTTCAGCGCTTCGGTTATTTCGTTCTTCATTGCATTAGCGCTTATGGCAATTACCGGAATATCTTTTGTTCTTTCATCGCTCTTTAAACGCTTAATAATTTCTTTTCCATTCATACCCGGTAGGTTTATATCTAACAAAATCAAATCTGGATTATTTTCAAAGATTAATTCTAGACCGGTATCTCCTCTTTCTGCCGACATGAATTTAACTTGAGGTCGAAAATCCAAACTTTTCTTAACCAAATCGATATTGATCCGATTGTCTTCTATATATATAACAAGATATTTTTTATCTTCTAGAATCGCATCATCAGTTTTAGAAATATCTTTCGTTTGAGCTATAACGTCGACAGGCTTTTCTCCTTCAGGTAGGTAAAAAGTAAAACAGCTCCCCTTACCCTGAAAATATTCATAGCTAATTGAACCATCCATCAACTCCGTTAAACTTTTAGTGATGGTAAGCCCTAAACCAGTCCCTTCTACTGTGCTGGCGTCAAGTCCCAATCGATCAAACGGCACGAACATCGATTTTTGTTTTTCAGGAGAAATTCCAGATCCGGTATCCCACACTTTTATGCAAATTTGTTTATTAGGAGTTTTTTCTACTCCCACAGTTATGGAACCGTTTTTCACATTATATTTAACGGCATTGGATAAAAGGTTGAGAAGAATTTGCCTAAACCGAGTCACGTCGGCAAAAACATAAATTTCTGAATTTTCCGAATAACTCTTAATGATTTTTATATTACGGTCGTCCGCTCTACCTTTAATCAATAAAATCGAATCGTTAATATTATAATTTACGTCGACGTTTTCCAGGGACAACTCTAGTTTATTAGCTTCAATCTTAGATAAATCGAGCACCTCGTTTATCAAAGCAAGCAAATGCTTGCCAGCCACCATGATCTCGGTAACGTTCTCCTTCTGCCATTGAGTTAATGAATCCACTTTACTCATCTCCAATAATTGCCCAAACCCAAGGATTGCATTTAGTGGAGTTCGTAATTCATGGCTCATTTGAGATAGGAAATCCGATTTAACAGAGCTAGCTTTTTCGGCTGTATTTTTAGCTTCTAACAATTCTTCTTCCGCTGTTTTCCTTTCGGTAATATCTATCGAATAAACGTTAAGGTAATCTTTGTCGTTAACGTAAATAAATTGAAGCGCAATCACCCTACCCTGTTTTTCCAATTCAATCTCTTGATGAGTTTTTTTTGAAAAAACGTTTGTAGCGACTTCTCGCAACGTTTCAGGAATCAAATCACCAACAACACAATTCCATTCACTAAGAATATCGAGAGCCGATTGGTTTGCGTAAAGCAATTTCTTATCCCTATCTACACGCATCACAGGGTATGGACTTTCAGAAGGAAATGTAGATAAATCATTAATCTCTTCGCTTTGCAATTCCAAACGGTCGTTCAATTGCATATTCTTTTGGTGGATCATCATGTAAAGCTCGGCGCTTTCCACCATATCTGCCGCATTTTGTATGAGAACGGAAGATAGCTTTAACTTCTCTTTAAAGCAGAAAGAGTTATCATCGCCTAAAACCCCAGCAAACATTCCGCGCACTCGAGATTTTGTAGCCATTACATGAAGGATTAAATCTTTTCCAAGAGCCTTATTCTTTATGACAACAGGTTCGGTATGGGTTAAAGCCCAGGCAAACTTCCCTTCTTCGATAGCAAAATCAACAAACTCATCAATTTCTTTCTTGAAAGACGTCGGCTCGCAAAAGGTAACAATAAAATCATTATCCTCTTCGTCCACCGTATAAAAAGCCAACCCTTCAAAGTTTAGGATTTGAGTTAAGCTTTTTTGAGTCTTTTCGAAAATATAGTTTAGATCGTGGGTTTGGTCGCTATTACCATGAAACCCCGTAAAGGAAGTCAAAAGGTCGATTGAAAAAGTTTGCAGTTTGCAAACTTCTTCTAGAAACCGAATACGGTGGATCGCTTTATTTTTCTCTTCAGGTTTTTTTTCCATTTATTAACCCATAAACACGTCAACGGTCTCAGCAAACTGAGAGTCCACTTGCTGAAAAATGCTAGGCAATATATCAATAGGCAATCCTAAAATATCCCAAGCTTTTGTTTCTATCTTTGGGATAAAGTTTTCACCGCCATTGCCTAGTCCAAGAATTTTAGCAATGACGCTCCCAAAATGGATGATCGCCGTCTCTTTTTGGTAACTTTTGGCTTCTAACGGATTTAGATGAAACTTCACAGCCTCAATCTGCGGTTCGGATAAATTCCACGATTTTAAAAACTCGGCGCCAAGGAAAGCATGATTCCAACCAAACTGCTCTTTTTCAATATTGCAAAGTAAGTCGTCTTCTTGCCCATAAACCTCTAATATTTTTTCGACTTCTTTTTCAAAGTTAGCAAAAATAATCAACCGGCCAACTTCATGCAGCATCCCCGCAATATATAATCTTTCAGGGTTTTCAGAACGTTTATAAACAGCGATTACTCTAGAGGCAATTCCAGCCGCAATGCTGTGTTTCCAAAAAGATTCCATCGAAATAGAATTTTGGTTCATTCCTTTAAACGCATCGATAACATAGGTGCCCAGGGCCAAATCTCTGAGCTGGTCGGAGCCAATTACCGAAACGGCGTGCGTGATAGTGTCGATCTTGTCCGAAAAACCAAAAAAACTACTATTCGCAATTTTCAACAACCGCGCCGTTAAGCTAACGTCTTGACTGATTATTTCGGCAACGTCTTGAAAGGTGGTTTCTGGATCATTAACCACCTGGTTTATTTTATGAAAAATTGTCGGTAGCGAAAAAAGCTTTGTAGAATCGCTAACGATTGTTTCTATATCAAACGACATCGAAATCCTCTACCTCAGGAGCGTTTCTAACGGTATAACAGACAGCAATTCGCAACAGTTCCTTCGTCAAGGACTCTTCAGTGTCGTTAAACTTAAACAAATTCAAACACCTGTCTTCCGATTCTTGAATTTTCACTTCTGAAACCTCAATGGGAAAAGAGTATTTATTCTCTTTCCTGCGTTTTTCAGGAGAATCATCTTCGGCAGATCTTCGGTCATCTACAATAAAAACCTGAGTAATGCCCCACTTTTTAAAAATTTTAGCGTGCTTCAGTAAAACCTCTTGATTAGCGGGCAACAAAACACGGCCATTTAAATCCTTTACATCTTTGGCCAAAATCATTCCTGGCCGGATATTTATAACGCTTAACTTAATCATAGTTCCATTATGAGAATACAAGTTAGTTTTGTAACAGCATTATATACTTGCGTGAAGAATTTCGTAATGAAAAATCGTGTAACCCCTGAAAAAATCAGCTTTTTCATCACTTCACAATTACACTGAAACCTTGGACATTATATCTGTTACAATTGAATTTCGAAGCCGAAAACAACTGTTTTTTACATGATTAGCCTCCTTAAAACGTCTTGATTAAGCTTTTTGAGAATGGGTAGTCAAATAATAGATCTCAATCCCTCAATCAATATTCTAAACATTTCCTTAATTTAAAGTTTTAGCAAAATCGGCGATCCTCCAAAAATTTAATGACCTGTCCCTGCCAATATTTTCAAAAACAAAAATTTATTCCCCCATTCAAATTCAAAAAAAAACAAAATAACTATTTATATTTAAATAGCTTATGATGGTTAGCCCGCAAATATTTGACAAAGTTCATTCAGTATGTCAAATTTTCATTGATGTTAGTCTCTATAAGGGAGATCTCCATGAAATTAGAAACAAAAATAAGTTCTTGCGAAGCATTATTGCGAGGAGTTTTTTGTTTACTATCAGTCCTATTATTTTCAGCGTGCACAGTCACTCCCACAAAGTTCACCATCGATCCTCCATATTATGTTTACGATTCCTCAGACAGAACAGACATTAAGACCCAAAAAACTGAAGTAAAGATGCAACAATATGCCCAGGCAATTTGCGAGCATCACCGAAAAATAAATTTAAAAAGTAAAAAGAGGCCGCCAAATCGTTTCACCTCAGACGGATGTTCCATGTCTCCAGACGGCAACTGGGAGTCATGTTGCATAGAGCACGATATTTCTTATTGGTGCGGCGGCACACAACAAGACAGAACAGATGCAGATAACAACTTAGAAAGTTGCATTGGAGATAAAGGCCACACCTATTACGGCTGGGTTGCAAACAACTTAAGCGTTCAAACAGGAGGCTCTCCGCTTTGGCCAACTTCTTTCCGGTGGGGATATGGTTGGCCCTATCCCTATAGTTACGATTCCGAGAAGTAGCTAAATAACCAGGGGAAATGAGCGACCTTATTTCCTCAAATTCAAGGAGGCAATCGATTCCAAAATTATTTAAAAAAAAGTCGCTTTTTATTAGTATTATTTTACAAACAGCGCTAAAATGTGCGAGGGTGTGTTGAATAAATGCATAAATAGCCTTAGATTAGAAAAATTGCCTTTAAAAATAAATAACTTAATTTTTGAAAATTTTGAAAACGGCTATTTTTCAGCATCCCTTTAAGTTAATTATTGGAAGAGGTCTGTAAATATTATTGTGTAGAAACTTTTTCGAAGAACTATTAAAAGCAGTTTGAATGTACCACCCGCCATTTGGTGGTTTTTCACAAAAGATCTCGCTAGAAAATTTTTAAGACCTAATCAAATTAAAGTCGGGAAAAAATATATTTAATTGAATACATTTTCCCGCCGAATTTTAGGAGTATTTAGATGTTAGAAGGAAAAGTGAAGTGGTTTAACGACAGTAAAGGTTATGGTTTTATCGAGTCTAGCGAAGGCGAAGATTGCTTTGTACATTTTTCAGCTATCCAAGGCGATGGCTTTAAAACATTAAAAGAAGGTCAAGCTGTAAAGTTTGAAAGAACTATGGGCCAAAAAGGTCCTCAAGCTTCAAACGTAACAGTCGTCTAATAAAACTGATTAAAACGGCGGGATTTATTCTCGCCGTTTTTTTTGGATACAACTCTAACTCTTAGCTTTTTATTGAGTTATTTGCTCTTCCCCAAAAAACTACGAAAAATTCCTTTTCGTCACCCCTGCCGTACACTCCAAAAACCTAAACGATTCCACCTCTTTCTTAATTTTCCAAAGCTTTAAATCCATTCTTTTCTATCCCCAGCGCTAAGTTTTTCAAAATATCATTTATAATAAGCAGCCCCTCTAGTTCACAATGCTAACTCAGATACTTTTTCTAATTCTACCCAAAAATTCCAAACCATGAAAAAAGAAACCTTAAAAGAATGCGGCATTTATTTTGCCAAAACTGCCAATCAACAAGTTTGGAAACTATTGCAAAAACGCAATCGATCAAAAGATGAAAACGAACTCATGATTCATTCAGCGCACACATCTCATTACCACTGGCTGGAAGTCGGAACCAAAGTTCATAGCCAACGCGGACATTGGTTGCTTTCCAGAGTTTACTCAGTGACAAAAGACGCGCCAAACGCTTTAAGACACGCAAAAAAGTGCCTGGAGCTGACTCAAAAAAATCCAAAAGAAATGAAAGACTTTGATTTGGCCTATGCCTACGAAGCCGTAGCGCGAGCCAACTATTTAAACCGGCAATCCGTTTATGGCAGTCGTTATTTAGATATGGCAAAAAAGGCGGGAGATAAAATTAAAAACCCAGAAGACAAAGTCCAGTTTTTGAACGATCTCAAATTTAAAAATTAAACGTTAAGAAAGAGTTGTCACTCTCAAGGGAAAAAACTATTGAATCGAGGCGACCTTTCTAGAATCTCAGGGTGATCTTCAGAAGGCTCAGCACAGGCGCTGGCGAGATGCTTCTTCTTATCAGACCTCATCAGGACAACAAACTATGAATATTCTAAAAACCAAATTCGCCTTTGTTTAACGTTTTAAGATATATCCTAAAACCAAAAATACTAACTAGACCTTATCTAACCCCATCCCCAGCGCATGTCATCCTGAACGAAGTGAAGGATCTCGCATCGATTCAATAAAATCACTTCCTCTGGCTTTTCATCCAATCATCACTTAAATCTTTCCAATCACGATTTTTTATTTCAATCAGATCTATTTTCTTTTTACGCAACCAACCTTTTATTTCTTTCTCCCGTTGAATCGCCAAAGAGATATCTAAAAACGGCTCAAAATGAACAAGTCTTTTTACATTATATTTTTTCGTGAACCCTGGGTTTGAATTATATTTGTGTTCATAAGTCCGGCGGAGCAAATCATTCGTCACTCCTGTATATAAAACTCCAGTCTTACTGGCCATTATGTAGACAAAAAACGTTTTCAATGAATAACTCTGGAAAGTGGTGCCGCCTTTCAGGCGAAATTTATTTAATCGGGGCGAGATCCTTCTTCGGCCTTACAGACCTCATCAGGATGACAAAGCTGTAGATATCCTACAAACAATATTCATTATTGTTTAACGCTTTAAAATATATCCATAAAGGAAAAAGCATATCAAAACTCAACCTAACACCCTCCCCACTGCATGTCATCCTGAACGGAGTGAAGGATCTCGCCTCGATTTAATAAAACTTCTACCCTACTTCCTTAGGAGCTTAACTCGAAGGACCGAACTGCGACCACCTCTCCACCTTTCGGCCTTGAGTAGTTAAACGCCGAACAAAGATCAAAAAGATTTTATATGATATCCTTCTAAATCATCTTTAATACCTTGCAAAATTCCTTGAAGACCTCTAGCGTCTTTGCTGTCTTTACTAATATCGATAGCTTTTTGAGAACTACCTGGATTTGAAATCTTGTGTAAAGAAGCGAATACTTTGACGCCAAGCGCAGTGTTCATTATTTTAAACCGAACCCTACCCTCCTGAAACTTACCATTCACCTTACTGCGCTTTGCAAACTCTATTATAGGAGCCCTAATCTGTTTTGTTTGGTACCCCTTTTTTTCCATCGCTCGAATAAGCTTTTCTAAAACCTCTTGCGTTGAAGCCTTGCGAATAGTCACTTCGGGTCGACCACTGTCAGTATCGACATATTCTATTTTTTTCATGCAACTAACGAACAGGACAACGCAAAGCAAAAAAACAAAACAACGAAAAGCTTGCAACATGTATTGAGATTCCTTTTAGATAATTTTTGAATTTATTTTAGCTTAAAGGAAAATGCTTGGCAAAAAAAGAGGTATCGCCTTTCAGGCGGAAATAATTAAATCGATGCGAGATCCTTCTGCGGTCTTATCAGACCTTATCAGGATGACATGCGATGGATTTTCTATAAACTCTATTTACTTTTGTTTAACGCTTTAAAATATATTCAAAAAAACCAAAAACTCTAACAAGATCTTATTTAACCCCATTCCCATCGCATGTCATCCTGAACGGAGTGAAGGATCTCGCCTCGATTCAATATAATCACTTCCTCTGGCTTTTCATCCAATCATCGCTTAAATCTTTCCAATCACGATTCTTTATTTCAATCAATTCTATTTTCTTTTTGCGCACCCAGCCTTTAATCTCTTTCTCTCTTTGAATAGCCATAGAAATATCAGAAAACGGCTCAAAATGAACAAGTCTTTTTACATTATATTTTTTCGTGAACCCTAGATTTGAATTATTCTTATGCCCATAAGTTCGACGAAGTATATCGTTAGTTACGCCTGTATATAAAACTCCAATCTTACTGGCCATTATGTAAACAAAAAACGTTTTCAACGAATAACTCTGGAAAGAGGTGTCGCCCTTCAGAGCGAAGATTATTTAATCGGGGCGAGATCCTTCTTCAGTCTTGGAAGACCTCATCAGGATGACATGCGATGGATTTTCTATAAACTCTATTTACTTTTGTTTAACGCTATAAAATATATCCCAAAAACCATAAACATATAATAACTCAATCTAAAACCAAGCCTCACGACCTGTCATTCTGACGACCAACGGGAGGACAACGATTTTATTTTGAATTTAAACCGTCGATCTAGCGACTTCTATTAGAAGGTGCTAAGCCTAAATTGAGGAGTAATATTTCATAGTCTTCTCCTTCAATCTCGCATCGATTCAATATAATCACTTCCTATTTCTTACAGTCGTTATTCTCTCTATTCAAAAACTTTGAATAATCGACAATAGAGTGATCATAAAGAGCATTTGCTCCGGCAACTGAATCGCAAACCCTTTTTAGTGTTCCGTGATGAATGTATTCAGATGGGGTTTTCGGTGGAATCATAGTAATTGGGTCATTACCGTTAACGACTCTGGTATGTCCTTTGGCCTTGAATTCGCCTTCAATTCCGTACCCCACTCTCGGCTCGCCAAAAGTCACTACCTCTTCAAAGGGGTACCTCATCCCGGCAATAACAGCCATACCTGCGCCCAAACTGTGTCCGGTAACCCAAACAGGTTTGCCCTTGGCATAACGTTTAAGGTCTGGCAAGATATGCTTATCCCAAAGTAAATCAACTTCTTTTTTAAATCCAGTATGAACTTTTGCCGTCCCTTCTGAACTTATATATAAACTGGCATCCGCTAACAAATCATTCAGTTTTTTAGACTCAGTTCCTCTAAAAGATAAAATCGCTTTATCTGGCCAAACAACAAGAAATCCTTGCGCTGAACCCTCGTCATAAATGCGAATTAGAGGCGCCTTGTCATCATTACTTACGGATGGACAAGAAGCTAAGGTATCTACAAAGGTAACTAGAGCGCTGCACAGTTTCTCTTTATCATAATAAGCCGCGTGAGAAAAATTCGATAAAACCCATATAGGATTACTCACCCATGCGTCATTAAAGCAATTTGAATCACAAATATCTACAAAGGCGGGATACTTCTGAGGGTTTATGACTGCGTCTACACTCCTCCTAGCTGAGCAGGATATAATCGCTAATAAAAGAAAAGCTAAAAATATTAAACGCATCGTCTCCTCTTTCCGTTATTTAAGTTTTCAGGACATAAGGAACTGTCGACTGAAATCAAATTTTCACAATAAACTTGGCTTAAATTTTCTCATCTTTTGATCATTTTATAAATCAAAATATTTTTACACAAGAGGTCGCCTTTCCGGCGAAAATGATTTAAATCGAGGCGAGATCCAACGTCGGTCTTAACAGACCTTATCAGGAAGACAAAGGGCAGATATCCTACAAACACTATTTATTTTAGTTGAACACTTTTAGCGCTTTCATAATCAAAACCAGCTGAGAAAAGCAATAAACTAAACTATACCTTTCTCAAACACGGTTAAGATTCATAACAAAACTTCAAAACATACTCAGTACAAGTTTGCTAATAGTCTCTAAAAAAATACCTTATCCTCTTCTTATTTTTTACAACTGTTATTACCCAGAACCAAAAAATCTGAATAGTCTCCAACTATAAAATCTGAGTAATCGCCAATCGCATGGTCATAACGAATATCAGCGCCCTCAATTGGATCAAATATCTTCTTTAAAGTTCCAGAATGCATGTATTGAGTTTTAATTTTAGGGATAATTTTGGTGACTGGATCGTTACCATTAACTACTCTGATGTGCCTATTGGCCGGAAGTTTATCCTCAATTCCATAGCCAACTATAGGTTCTCCAAAAGTCACTACTTCTTTAAAGGGATACCGCATCCCAGAAATAACAGCCATAGCAGCTCCCAGACTGTGTCCGGTAGCCCATACGGGTTTTCCTGAGGTATAGTTTTTGAGATCATACTCGATTTGCTCCCAAAGCAAATCAACAGATTTTTTAAATCCTGAATGAACGTTCATTTTCCCTTCTTCAGTTGTAAAAAAACTGGCATCCGCTAATAAATCTTCCACTCGGTCTGATTCAGTTCCTCTAAAAGATAGAACCGCCTTATCCGGCCAAACCATAAGAAATCCTTGCGCAGTTCCCTCATCATAAATGCGAATTACAGACACTTCGGCTTTTTCTCCTTTGGAAAGACGAGGCTTTTCTTTCGCGTAATAGCATGGAGTTGACATACCAAGAATGGGAACTAAATTTTTACAAAGTTTACCTTTATCGTAGTAAGCCGCGTGTGAAAGGTTTGATAAAACCCAAAAGCGTTTAAGTTTACTCTTCCATGCTTCATTAACACATTGAGAATCGCAAATACCTTCAATTTTAAAAACAGGATATTCATGCGGTTTCGTAACTTTGTCTAAACTCCTGCGATCTTTACTCACTCCTGAGCAGGATATAATTCCTAATAGAAAAAAAGCTAAAAATTTTGAGGACATAGCCTTTCCTTTCCTTACTTTAACCTTGTTTAAGTTTCACAACATAAGATGTCACCGTTTAAAGACAACGTTTTGCTGTAAATTTGATTCGAATTTTCACATTTTTCTATCTTTTTTTAAACCAAATTTTTTTTTAAAATAGAAATAATAAGATTGAATATCTTACTTTCAACTTTTAACTCTTTATGACCTTCGAATCATTGACTTGAAAGTAATATTTATCAGTTTTATATCAATTCAATAAGGCCTCCAGGATTAATATTTTTCCACATACAAAAAATATGCTACAGTATTTTCGCATTCCAAAAACTTGCATTACAACAAGTTTCCGGAAAACAACTGCCAGCTAGCCACGTTACACAAGTCCTTGCTTTTAGAAGGGAGCGCAATCATGCCTGTTACTACCGATTCCCATGATTTTGACGGATTACTCGACAATTTCCATGAAGAAGACGCAACAAAAATCCTGGCCGAAGGGGACTCTTGGTTCACCTATCCGAGAAAGTTTTTTATTTTCGGAAAAGACGCCAATATCATCGATCACTTAGCGGAAAATGAAGAGCTGTTCATATATAACACTTCCAGCAATGGCGACGAAGCCGTTTCTATGTTGTCCGGAGATCAAAAGTTTTCATTATTAAAGAAGCTTCATTTCGTCAAATTTGACTATCTTTTATTTTCTGGCGGTGGCAATGACCTTCTCGGTAAATATGATTTTGATTTTTTAATTAAACAAAAAAACGACGGGGATTCCTGGCAAGATTGTATTCATACTAATCGACTAGAAGTGAAATTAAATCAGATAAAAAGTTCATTCGAGTATTTGTGTCAGCTCACTCAAGAATATTCAAAGAATAAAGATATTAAAGTTATCACCCATACCTATGATTATGTAATTCCCAGTCCTGTGGGATTTCGAGTATTTGATTTGTTTCCCACCTGCCCTTCTTGGATATATCCTTATCTGATGCAAAAAAATATCACTAAAGAAGAAGACCAAATAGCAATCATGAAACACATCTTAACTAGTTTAAAAACTGCATTACAAGAAGTGGAACAGAATTGCGACACGCTTACTGTCATAGACACTCAAGGAACTGTTGATAGAAACGATTGGAGAAACGAGATTCATCCGAATTCCAGAGGTTTTAAAGAGATTGCCGATAAGATGTATGCGAAAATAAAAACACTTGGATAAAAACTAAGATCCTCCAATAATATTTTAAAGGAGCCTCTAATAATTCGAAAGTTTAACTTACGGCAACTCGCTCGCCTTTTGTTTGCAAAGGCGGCTCGTGGCCAAGATTATTTTTTAGAATTCCCCTTAATAAGATGATTTTCAAAAAAGTCTTTTTATTTTTTTCCTTTATCGTTTGGGTTGGCTTCTTTCTTAAAGATCCGCCGGTTTCTATGTCCATGGAACCGACCAGTCTAAAGGTCGCTTTGTATCCTTACGTTCCGCAAAGTCGTGAATTATTTTACGAATTGGAACAAGTCTTTGAAGCGAGCCATCCAGGAGTTAACCTTCAATTAATCGAATCTCGCCAAGACTCTAAATCAGGCAACTCCGTTTCACTTGCTGAAGATTACTACGACGGCGGTTTGTTAAAGACCCAAGCGGATGTTTATGAAATAGATACCGTACTGTTGCAGGCAATGATTGAGGCGAAGAAAATCCAACCTATTGAGTTGCCTGATCGTCGATTTCTACCAGACACTTACAAAGCTATAACATTTAACGACAAAACGTGGGGAACGCCACACTGGGTTTGCGGCAACTTTCTCTTTTATAAAAAAAGCGATTTAGCGATTAAAAACGCGTCTAACCTTAACGAATTGATCGATGTATTCAAAAAAAGCGATCCTTTATTTATCGATCTCAAAGGAAAATCCACTTTAGGCGAGTGGTATTTGACCGGGTTAGCGGCAAAGGATGGCAACCGCGCAAGCCTCTTAAAAAGAATTCATTCCAAAAAAATCGATCCTGCGGCTTTTAAGATAGTTAATAAACTGTTGTCATTGTGTCCTTCAGGATATTGCCGAAGCGACAAGTTGCATAACCGTGTCGGTTTTTATGCAAGACAATTTGCCCGCGGTAACGCCCGCGCCTACATCGGATATTCAGAATCGCTACATTACGCGTTACAAGAAATTAATCAGAATTGCGGTTTCGTCAATAGTTGCTTAACCGAAAGTGAAATTGCAGTGCGAGAAATTCCAACTCTCAATTTCAAAGGCAAACAGGTGGGTTGGGCGGACGTTTTATCATTAGCGAGCGACTTGAAACCGAACAAAAAGAAACTCGCGATGAAGTTTATTAATTTTTTGACCTCTTGGGAAGCTTATCGGTTAGTTCTAAATCCTGAATGGCCTTCAGCTCCGCGCTATCTATTGCCAGCGCTCGCTCGCTCTAAAAATTCTCCCGAATTAAAACCGCCTTTATACGCTAATTTTTACGACGCTTATAAATCAAGAATCATTTTAAATTCTAAAAACTTGAACAAAGCGCTCAGAAACTATGGAAAAGTAATGGATTGTTTTTTGCCAAAAGATCGTTTGGACACTAACGAATGTAGCGGAATGAGAAGTAACACGGCAATGCAATAATTCTTCTTACAAAAATGCGCAAAATACTTACTACACAACAAAACTATTTTTTACTTTGAGTCCTTTGCGCTATCCAATCGGCTCCCTTCTTCAACTGTCGGGGATCCACCTCCGTTTTAACCTTTTCTAGCAAATCCGATAGCTTGACCTTGTCTAATTCGTCGCGCCATACTTTCTCCGCCTTCCACATTGCCGACGCTATCAAACAGGGTTTTTTATAAGAAGCGCTACGTTCTAAAGCCCCAGGCCCCTTCTGCCTAATCTCGTCACAATCAAAACAAGAGTCGCTCCCTTCTATGGACAGCACAATATCCAATAAAGAAACTTTGCTGGGCTTTTTCGCTAACTTATAACCACCCCTTGGGCCGGATACTGTCATTAAGATTCCATCGCTGGAAAGCGTTTGCAAAGCTTTGGCCAAGTATGGATGGGGAACGCCGTGATATTCCGCTAAGTCTTTTCCCGTCAAGTTAACTTCCGGAGGCAAACCAGCGAGTAGAGAGCAACAATGAATGGCCCATTCTATGGTTGAACTGATTTTCATATTAAGTGAAAAACCTTTTTTGAGTTAGGCGATGTTGGTCTAATTTACAATAAAAAATTTAAACTAAGACAACCTTATTTCAAGCAAATCCCATCGCATGTCATCCTAAACGAAGTGAACGATCTCCACTCGACCTAATCAAACCACATCCCTTATTTACTTAAAAAATATAGAATGCCTACCAAATAGAATCAATAAACGAAATCGTATCGAGAATACCACAAACTACTAGCTAAAAAATTCCAATTGCAGATAAATTTTATCCATGATAGCATTTCAATTAATTACAGATATATCTTATCCGCAATTAAACTTAAAAAGGAATCATTATGGAAACCCGAGTCAATTTCCACAAACCTACTTCCAAAGCGATACAGGCATTGATGCGTGTAGAATTTTATTTAAAAGATTGTAATCTCGATCAGAAAATCCAAGGTTTGATTAAACTCAGAGCGTCTCAAATTAATGGATGCGCGTATTGCGTGAATATGCATTACGGGGAATTAAAAAAACTAGAAGTTCCTGATACCCACCTAAATTTAGTCTCTGTATGGCGAGAGTCGCCCTGCTTTACGGATAAAGAGCGCGCTACTTTAGCCTGGACCGAATCCGTAACGTTATTAGCAAACACCCATGTTCCTGATAGCGATTACGAAAATGTACGAAAACATTTTTCAGAAGATGAATTGGTCGATTTAACCGTCGCTATAGGTCAAATCAATCTATGGAACCGACTAGCCGTTTCATTTCGCTCAATTCCAGAAGCCTAATATGCTTACGCAGTGTAAAAAAACAAGTTTAACGTTTAATTAAAAATATTATTTCACTAAAACAAACGGTTATCTTGACGTCATCCTGGAGGAGCTTCAACGAAGCGACGAAGGATCTAGGTGTATTCACTATAGATATAAAGGAAAAGAACAATGACTCATTCGCGCTTAAAAATAGCTTTTATAATTATTGGCATGCTCTTCTATTCCACAAATTCTTTTGCAGACGTCAATTTGCTGAGAAGCCAGAGTTTGTCTGAATTAAGCGGCAAAGAAGGCGTGATGTTGACGGTTAGTTATACGCCTGGTGAATCCTCCCCTATCCATAGACATAATGCCCATACATTTAGAAGGATCGCTAATCATGCAGGTAGAGGGCGGCGATGCAGTTACTTTAAAACAAGGGGATACTTTTTACGAATCGCCGAGCGACATTCACAAAACCTCAAAAAACGCTAGCGACACACTTCCCGCGAAGTTCCTCGTGTTTTTTGTGAAGGAAAAAGGAGCTCCCCCTACTCGTTCCAGCAAATTAATGTTTCATAAATTCACTCCAGCATCGCCACGCAATACAATCCCTTAGCGTCAAAGTTAATTAGCTTAATTATAATTAGTTTCCATAAAATTTGATGATATTTGATAAAATTTTGGCACATAATAACACTTAATCCGTTTTATTTTTGACATTTGAAATTTTTGAGGTTTTTGATATGCCGAGCGATCAAGCGGTATGCGCTTACATGAAAGAACGATTGATGAACGACCCCATAAGAATTTTAGGCGAATTTAAACTCTCCGTCGGATTGGGGCCCGGGCACCAAACTCAAATTCAAAACTTATATTTTGGCGCTAAGAATACAATAGTCAACGGCAAGCAAATGCGGATTGGGTCTGCAATATTTGCCAAATCCGTTCCTGGTTATATTGCCCACACCAATGATTTGACTTTTGTCCGATGCGTTGTAACGCCTATGCGAACCTATAACGATGTTCATCGCGGAGACGCATTACAACGTATTGCTGCAGGTTCTGCCGATTTTTGGGTTACGGTGCGGCAAACTGGGTGCAGCGTAATTATTTTAGATTGGGGCGGAGGGCAATATTCTATGGTCCACCTTTCACCCTATGACAATTCTCAAGTTAGCGCTTATCATAAATATTTATACCCTAAAAGATCGCCAAGAGGCGGCAGATTGAGAGCGGGCTGGCTGAGGGCCGAATTGACAGAAATTGCAAATGCCAGTCGACAAACTCAGCCTGGTTATTTGTATGGAACGGTTTCAATTAACCCCCTACGTTATATACTAGTGCAAAGCAGTATTTCATATCTAACCTCCCATATTCAGGTTTTAGGAGTCAATCAAAACGGTCAATGGAATTTCTTCATGCAAACCGGCCAAGTTGGTGCGCTAAACGCCGTAGCATTAGATTGGCATGATTGGAGTTCTTATTCGTATTACCAACCTGCCATTGTGTAGAAGTTTTTAAAACGATTGTATTTTAAATTAAGCCGTAGGTAATACAAACCGTTTCACCAACTCATATAGTATGGGGTATTTTTGGCTTTTTCCTTCCCTATTAATTTCAAACTCTCTCATTTCATCCATAACGGCATTAACAACAGAATCTGAATGCTCAAGCGAACTCTTTACTTCCAATTCTTTTATAACTTCTCCAGATTTCTTAGGCCATTGCCCTTTAAACTCAAGCCAGAATAATAATATCATTAAGTTAGAGTGGTTTCCTTTCTCTACTCCTCTTAAGGTATGAATCAACTTCGCAAGACTGTATGAGTTTTTCATCCGAAGTAATTGCCTAGGATTTCTAAAACCAAATTTCAAGGCCAACATTTCAAATTGCTCTACCTCTTCTGCGGAAAACTTCATTTCTTTTTTCAAAGCGTCTTCTTGTTGCTCCGGTTCTTGAATTTGGCCTCTCTTTTTTAATAGATTTTCATCCTGTTTTTTCAAATCTAGTTTCTGTGTATTTCCCTCACTTATAGGATTTTTCATTCCCTCTATTTCTGAATCCTCAATTTTATATGCTTCTCTTATCGCGGAGAGATTATTTTTTTTCGCTAATTCCCTAGGGTTTTCTTCAGGCTTATCATTCTTGAGATCTTTCTTCTGAATAGAATCCTCTGGAAAGAGAGCTTCTTTTATAAAACTTTTTATTCCATCTTCACTAGGTCGGTCAAGGGTCACCGCTATTTGAACAATCTTCCCTAAATAGTCTCTAGCAATATCTTCTTTTGATCGGCTCTCGTCTGCCAATTTTTCAAAGTAATTACCCACCGCATTGAATAAAATTCTATTATCAATACCAATTACTACAATCACATTTTTAATATCCATAACAAGCCTTGCCGCTTCCAATGCTTGAATAATCGTGTTTGTTTTACATCGGTCTAAATCATCTACAAATAAAATCAAACGCTTACTAAAAACATCCTTTTGTCTCATAAAACGTCTCAACAACCGAGCTAGTTTTATATAAAACAAATCTTTTTTCACACCTTTCCTACGCTTCTTAATTGCGGGAGTAGCATTGATGAGTTCAAAATAAAATTTAAAAGGCCATTTAAATTTAGAATCAAATTCTTTTATCTCTACTTCTTCCCAGTCTCTTTGCATAAAAAAAGCTGCTGTTGTTTCAATATGCCTTTTCAAAACGGGGATCAACCCCAGATGTTTTCCATAAGTCGGAAGCTTGAGGTACGTTTCCAAGTTTGCGGCAATAGGATGATCAGACCATTTTTTTATTAAACCTATAAATAAGGCACCCCAAACCACAAAACCGCTAACATTAGCCGTAGCGCCCGGGAGCATGTTGTCGGTGTTGTTTGTATCTGCAAAAGAATAACCGATAAACTCGATAATAAGAAAAATCGGAAATGAAGCTAAAATACATAAAAGTTTCCAACCATGCTCGTGAATAACAAACTCCAGTCGTAAAACCATTCGTTCAAAAAAACTTAACTTTTTGACAAAGGAATTCATCACCTCTTGAGCCAATCCAGCAGATAGATTTTCTGTCGCTTCGTAACTCCAGGCGTTAAACCAGGAAAAAATAAACCGGTCAGAGTTTTTTCCCATTTCTTCTTTTTTCTTTAATTCATTCTCCACCATTTTCATGATACTGGTTTTACCCGCTCCCCAATTACCGAGTAAAGCCATTGTTAAAGGCGTTTCTTGTTTTTCATCAGCGAACATTTCAGCTAAAGCTTTAACCAGATTTTTATTGCCCAGTAGATCTTCTTCGGCAGGAGTGTCTCCTTTGGTGGTGGCACGACCGCTTGTCAGATTTAAATTTAAATCTATATCTTCACTCTCATCTTCCACTCTATCAATATTCTTAAATTCTTTATCGAACCATTTTTTGAGTCTTGTTGGAGCCGTTACAACTATATCAAAATTAGTATGGATAAAAGGATCACTTACCTTTTCCAAAAAACCATCAATTTCCGTTTGATATACTTTCCAAGCCTCTTTAGCATTCAAACCTTTTTTCAAAACATCAAAACAAGTCAAAGAAATTGTATATCGTTCCCCTTTACCGCCCCAATAACCAAATATAGCTTGAGATATATATTGTAAATATCCAACTCCTTTCCCAGGAGACAGAACAAAATTATCTCCCAAAAAGATAAATAGAGGGAAAAACGAATGAAGTGATTTTGGAGTTATTAAATATTTAGGGGAAGGAGTCTCTTTTAAAGAAATACTTAGTGCATCAATTTCATAGCTAAACTCATAGAAAGCTTTCTCTTGCTCTTTTGAAAGCTTATGATTTTGTTGAAGAAATTGTTCAATTGTTCTTTTTTTTGGTTTTTCGTGATTGGATAGAAGAATCGCGTCGACCTTACCCTTCCAGGGAGTATCGGTAAGTTTTACGTAAATCCGGTTTCCGTTTTTTTCCTCTTTAAATAAAACTGTATTTTCGTCTTCTATAATCATCATTCATTCCTATTAAAAAAAGTTCACAAACCTCATTTCAGTAAACTTTTTACTCTCAATTTTGCCTACAACTAAAAAATTTTGCTTAAGGATACAACTTAAAGAGATAAACCTCTAGTTGTTTAAACCAAAATAGTTTGGAGTTTTATTGAACCAAGGCGAGATCCTTCGGCTTTGCCCAGCATGACGAGTGAGAGAAACTGGTTTAGATAAAGCTTACTTTTTTAACCTCTTAATATTAAAAAAAGGAAATAAAGATAAACTTTTCCATCGGAGAATTATCATATAAAATTAGAAAGCAAACCACCACCGCACGTCATTTCGACGGAAGTGGCTTAAAGCGAATATTCTCGTTACTTGTTAATCAAAGAAAAATACTTTAAGTAAAGCATCCAATGCACGTAATTCCGAGCTTGCCGAGGGATCTCGTTTTTAGTTCTAGGAACTCATGGACTCCGAAGAAAGACATTTTAATAAAGTTCAACTTTTTCAAGCTGTAATCATTATCATCGCAATACTTGGTATAACGGCAAACTTTTGGGGATTTAAGGCTTATGCCTTTGGTTGGCATTTACTGAACCCGAATCCATTTATCTGGGACAACATTAAGATCTCAATTCCAAAAAGCTTAGTCGCTAAAGAAATCAAAAATAATAAAAACAGGAGAATAATTGCTTTGGTAAATTATTCTCCCAAATCTCAGATTGCCATTTATTTCGCGAAACTAAACAATCCCAGCGAAAATGAACCGCTAAAAGCAATCTACCAAAAAATGAATTTTGAATTCGTTGAAGAAAAACCCTGTCAAATTCTCGGTCAACCCTGCCAATGGGTCATCGGAAAATATAAAGCAGAAAACGAGGAAAAATACAGAGAAGATATTTTTCTAAACTCGCACAAAATTTATATCTCTTACCAAGGCCCAAAAGACAAACTATCTTATCTCGACCAAGTCGTCTCTTCTCTCAAAAAAACTTAACAAACCCTCGACAATTCAATGTCTAAATAAAAAGACAAAAACCTATTCCTTAGCAGACTCAGTACATAAACTTTCCAAACCATCTCTAAAGCAATCAAGTTTTGTCAAATAAATAAACGTTTTAAATTCAAAAAGTTATGTAATCCAAAATTATTTTGATTGACAGGAAAAGCTTTTTAAGTATAAATGAGAAATCCATAAAATAGCAAAAAGCCTGAGTTTTTGGCGCTTAGAGGTCTTAAAATGAATGCGCTAAAAGAGAATAGGTTCAAGCATCAAAACTTATATTTTCGATTATCAAAAAAAAATAAAACTTCTGCAATTCGAAATACAATCTGTCTGCAAATATTTCTTTTGAGTTTTCTATTCTCTGGCTGCGCAACGGTCGTGACCTCCCCTGAAGGAACCATCACTTCTTATGTACGTGATACAGAGGTGCAGGTATACGCGCCAAGGTCGGCACGCGCTCAAAAGGTGATGTTCGACACAGCCGACAAACAAATGATTCACGAGCCGGACACCCCTTTTCGCCGATTCTTTAATTCGCATTCCTCCGATTTCCGCTCTGGCAAAGTCGACTATGCAAAGACAACTATCTTGGGCGACATCATCGCCCGATTGAATAACAAAGAATATATCCGAGCAACCGTTCACGACGTTATTGAACGTGCCAAAGATTGCGCGATTAAACCAGTTCCCAACAATTCTGATCCTAAGAAAAAAGAAAAGGAAAAGAATCTTCAAAATAAACATGGGAAACTTTTGGAAGACGCAATATTTAAAGTCTTGTTGGACGAGAATTACCCTAATATCCGGGAGAATAGAATTAGGATTATTTTAAATAGTTTTTTTGCTGATATCCCCAATAAAGATCGAACCATTGGACGAAAAATTTGGATTTTAGCCACTGGAGACGACTCAAAATCAACCAATGCGTTTAAATTGGATTTGATGCAAACCCTCATTGAAAAACAGTTTTTTAAAAATGTCATCGACGATGCCGTCAATAAACGCCTAGATTTATTTAAGCAAGCAGGCTCTCCGGTTGCTCCAATGCAAAAAGAATTGGGAAAAATAGTATCGTTTATCAAAACTAATATTGGAGACACTCACTCCGAAGGCTTTAGCAATGTGTCAGATTCTCTTTGGGCTATATATATAGAGTCTAAAAAGGATAAATTTAATAACTCCGTTAAACCCGATAATAAAACATGGGCCGCTTTTAAAGATAAGTTACAACGAGAAATAGTCCAAAGTTTAGAAAAAGAGAGTAGCCTTGGAAAAGCGATAGATAAAGTTCTCATTGAAAATAGCGACAGTATCGTGGCAAAAGCAACCCTAGGCGATCCGGCAAAAGTCCAAGCCGAATGGAAAACAGGAATCGAAAAAGATCAAAAACTTAAAGAATCTTTTGATGAATTAAAATCAGCCGTTACCGCTTTTAAATCCAAAAAGGAAAAGCGCGACCAAATCAAAAGTTCTTATCAAGCTAAACTCGATGCGGCAGTTACAGAAGCAAAAACTGTTTCCGCCCAAATGGAAAAAATTCCTGAAGCATTAACCAAATTAGCTGATATAAAAAAACATGTGAAAGATACAAGTCCAAGCGCTACTGGTAATGTCTCGGCAATGATTAAAGAGCTCGACAAAGAGGCAAAAGCAGTTCTGAACCTCACTAGCGCTCATCCCGCTACAATTAATACAAATGAAAGAAGCCTTTTTACAGAACTTGCTTCTTTAGACAAAGATCAAAACAACTACCCTGGTTTTAAAGTAGCCGTAAAACACTTCAGCGATAATAGTGTCGAAGAACACATCTCTAAAAAAATAGATCCTACTGATTCAGCCCGTCTACTCCAATCCACTCATGGAAGTTTCAATATAAAATTTGATCAAGTTGAATCAAAAGCTGAGACTTTAGTCACTTCCATTGAAACTTTTCTTGTCGAAGTAAAAGCTAAATTGCGTGCAACAACCGGCTTAACGGCAATCCAGTCAAAAAAAATAGAAGATCTAATAACAAATATTTTTAAAATAACTCAAACAGAAATTTTGCCAAAGTCTATAACCGCTAAAAATTCAGCGACAGGTATTTACGCGAGTATAAAAAATTCCGCTACTTTTGGGGATAAATTTAGAGTTCTTCCAGAAGATTATTCTCTATTTAAAACGGCACAAATTGATTTTGAAAGCGCTCAAGAACCGCTAATGAGAGATCCAGCAAAAAAGAACTCCCCACTGGATGTTTTTTTAGATGCCGTCAAAACCTCAACAAACACCTTTCATAGTTCTCTCTCACGTGATAGGCAAATTGACTCTGCAGAGCTTGCTGGAATTGTAAGTAAAATAGTAAGTCGAATTGAAAGCGAACTTCCCCCCAAGAAAGATATTACTGATTTAGATAAATTTACTTTAGGAAGCATTCTTGTAAAAGGACTAAACACTATCGACCTTAAACCAGATACAACCGAGGCTCGTAGCGATATAACTTCATCTTTTGCCAGGGTTTTCAAAAACCATTCAAACTTAGTTGAATCGGGAGAACCAGTTTTAACTGCTTATTTAAAATCTGGAACTCTCGACTTTCCAGATCCTTCAAACAAAGCAAAAGCCATTTCAAATATTCCAAAGGTATTCAAAGTCGAAATGGCAAAAGAAGGTGCAGATAAGAAAGCTCAAAATGTAGCATCCGCTATGAAGCGCACGTTTGAGCAACTTAATATAGCTTTTCTATTTGGCGTTGGATCTTCTAATCAATCTACGATCACGGCTTTTAAAGAAGAACTTTATCAAAACTTTCGACACCGAATAACTGAAACTGTGAAGGCAGAACGAAAAGCAAACTATGATTATTGGTGGTTAACCTTTTTCCCGAAAGCCATACCGCTAGGCGACAATACCCTCGAAGGACAAAGCATCATTGAAGTTAATTTTCCTCAACGCGTGGTTCCAGAAGAACAATATCATCGCTGGCTACAAGATTCCCCAGATTCACGAAATACATCTAATCCACCCCTTTGTTCCGGAGAGTGTGAAACTCACCCTAAACCAGCTGACCCAAATATAAATAAAATTCAAATTGCTACGTCTGTCTTGAATGATTTTCGCTCGGTCTTAGATTCCTCAGACCTCACTCAAAAATATGATTTTATTAGAGACCACTTAACAGAGGCGTTGGTCCAATTCACTAGTGGATCTAACAATCAAACCAAATATAAAAACGGTCTAAAGTTTCTTTTTTACAAAGCTGTCTTAGCGCAAAACCAAAAAAACCAAGACTTCAAAAAAAGATTAAAAAAAGATAAAGAAATTATCGATGCAGCCCATACAAAGTTAAAATCGGAATTAGTTTCATCTCCCGGTGATGCCAAGATATTAAAAAAAATAGAACACTTAGAAACTTTGCAATCACAAAATTTAACCTTATTAAACGAAAACCCTAGTTTAGAAAAATTACTTCATAAAGATCCTGAACTAAAAAAATGGTTTAATAAAAACCCCAGTCTGGAAGAATTGCTAAAAAATGATGCAATGTTTCAAGACTTATTAACAAAAGATACCGAATTAAAAAATTTATTAGGTAACCTAAGTCAAAATCGTGAAGAATTAAATAATTTCTATGATAAATATCCTAAATTAAAAGATTTAATCAAAAAAAATAAAAGATTAAAAAAAATACTTGGCGAATTTCCTAAATTTAAAAGCTTATATGATAAGTATCCACAATTAAAACAATTAGCTACTTATTATTCGTCTTTGCCTGACTCATACACCACTTTGACGACCTTTTCTACCCCTTTGGCAGTTTTCTTTAACGAGTTAAACAACCACATCGGAGAAGGTAAAGATTACAAATTTGATAAATTGTTAGAAGATGTGGATTTCTATCGCAATGCTTTCGCTTGGGAAGACTTTGATATTCGCCACGTTTTTTTTGCCGCACTCGTTGCTTCGGAAAAACACATTGTTCTTCCGCAGAAAGTTGAATTATTTACAAACGCCTATTTTAATGGGATACGCCGTTTCGCTCCTGACTTTTCATCAAATAAAGAAAAAGCGCTTTTAGAAAATTATATTTACAAAAAAATTCTTAAAGAAACCGATACAAAAAGATTTGTAGTTCCCTTTAAAAATCCAAACGATTTTTCTGAAATCTCACGTTACTTACTTCTTAAAGGAATTCGTCTAAAAGATACTTCTCGATTGCTGACAAAATATTTAAGCCTAACTCATCAAACTGACAACATGAGTTTTATTGGAGAAATTTTCACAGGATTATGCACATCAGATCCAAAATACTCCCCAGTTGGAGGTGGAGGTCATTGCGCCGAAAAGGTTTTTGAAAATGGTCAAGACTTAACTACAAATATAGATTGCGAAAAACTACTAAAACCGGTTAAAAAAGGATCGGAAACACAGAACAACAGCAAAATTACTTCGCTACAAGCTCTTCAATGTATCTCAAAAGTCCATGAGAAATACCTTGCAAGTTATAAGTTAAGAGAAAGTTTTGGTGAACTCGCTAATTTCCCAGAATCTATTAATAAACACGTTAAAAACTTTCTATTTCATGGGCTTAAGTACAATAAAGGCTTTCAAAGGAATTCCTATCTCACATATCCAGAATTGTGGCTTTTAGAAAAAGAATTGGACGAATCCAGAGAAGAACTTCGCACTTTAATTGTTAATAAATTTCACACTAATTATCCAGGTGTTCCCGACCCAGATGTCATCAAAAAAGAGTATTTAAGTCACCCTGGTCGAATAAATTCTCTTATTTATATTTGGCTTAGGGATATTTGGATCAATAGAAATTCATTAGGTGACTTAAGTGTCGCGATGCAAAGTTTTTTAGACAAAAGTCCATTTTTAACTAAAGACGCAGTTAATAAAATTATTAAAATTACTTCAGATGATTCTAAAAACATCAATAAATGGATTGATGACATAAAAAACACCCAGTTCCTATCTGACCAAATAGCTCAAAATCTATTAGATCATGTTTATAGTCCTTTTTTTAACGCTCTCGATCAATTAACTAAAGTTGAACGACACTCCACACCGCTTGATCAAGTTAAGAAGGAAAAATTTAAAAATTTTGCGCATTGGGGAAAACCCAAGATTCAAAAAGGCATTCAGGTAGTTGATATGCTTCCAGCATCGCGCGATGATTTGGTCTCAATGTCTGTCAACGAGGGCGGAGCAATCTCTAATATTGCAGGAAAAGCAGAAGGAGCCGCCGCCTACGATTTGAACCAATTACAAATGATTATGCGTAACGCCGAACTTTTAAGGCAAGCTCTCAGTCAAAACACCTCTTCCAACACCAAAGGCGAAAGCGAAGGCATTGGCACTTTGGCCGAAACTCTTAGCCAAACTTTAACAAACTCCAGGCAACAAGAATTTTCAGACCTCTCGGAATTAAACCAAGGGGCTAACCTTGGAGCCTATAGTTTAGGGGCTTCGGCTGGAGGAAGTCTGTATTCCAGAGCGCGGTCTGCATTTGCTTATTCCAAACGTCGCGAATACTTAGACGCCGCTATTACTGCAGCCGGTCGTGGAGATCACTTCGCAAAATGGGTCGTACAAAAATCTGACATTAGAACGCCAGTACTACAACAATTAGGCGATCGCGGGGATCTTTTAGCGGCGAGGCATAACGGTTACCCTAACGGCGACCAACCGTTTCATTTATTAGTCAAAATACCTCATAAGTCCGTCCAAAAAGATTGGGATGGAACTCCTTATATTCTGTTCAATAGCGCCTATGTAGCCACTAAAAAGACCGATTGGTGGGATTATATTGGCAACATCGGTCCACTTCTTAAACTACCTTTATGGGTTATCAATCCAACTTGGTGGAATAAAGTAGAGGAAACTGTTGTAGGCACAACCTATCCATTTAAATGGGACGTGAAAGACGAAAAGAAACAAAAAGAGATGCTTCGAGAAAGAAATTTTCTTGGCGGTAGAATACAGCTAGACGATACGGATAAAATAAAATATAGCGAAATTCTAGGAAGAATTGAAGCCGAGAAAAACTTCATAAAATACACTCGCGAAGCTCAATCTCAAGACATTCTAAGAACGATGAATGAATTGAAGCAAGAAGAACCTGGTTTCAGGAAAACCACAAACCAAACCATGCAGCAGCAACTCAACGATATGCAAAAGCTTCAACAAAACCAAAGAACCAATGCCAACATCGATTCGCGGCAACAGGGTTTGGAAACACAGATTGAGCAGATTCGACAAATCCTAACTCCCCCGCCGCCAGCCGATCCGGCTCCAGCGGCTCCCGCTGCCGATACCACCTCTTCTGTTGCTCCGGCAGTTTCGCCTCCAGCAGTGGCGATGCCACAAGCTGAAACGGCGGTAATCGTTCAAACAAATAGATGAATATCATTCCATCCCTCTTAGCTTTCTAAGGGGGATGGTAGTTAAACTTTGCCTAAATTATTTCCTTGCTTATTTCCGCAGTCAGCTTAAAATATCCATAAATTCGATATTTCAGGTTCCGCAAGGATGAAAATGGGAAGGTCGTGAAATTCGACCACGGTCCCGCCGCTGTGAGCGCTACGAAATCTACATCATGCCACTGACGCTTAGTTGGGAAGGCGTAGAAATTAGGAAAAACGCGAGTCAGAAGACCTACCTGGAAGAAAAGAGGTCCTCTTTCGGGTAAAAAAGGCGGACTCTACACCAGTTGATCAAGTTAAACAGGGCGCAGTCAACCTCAATCCTCCATTTGGAGCTTTGAGGTTTTTTTTTGCAAAAATTTAAAAATTGTCAAGACGAATAATTGATTAGTTTTACTAAATTGACAGAGGAACTAGAGCTTTAAAGTCCCCTTTGCGCGTCATGCTGAAGCGATACGCTAGTATCGGTGAAGGATCTCGCCTCGATTCAATAAAATTAACCCACTATTCTCTTGAGAAACTAAAGCTTGGTCCCACTTCGATAAGCTCAGGTGAAAATTTTTGATTGAATCATAAAAATGAAACTCTAAATAAACAAAAATATAAAAATATTTCTTACTATTAAAGGCTAAACCATGGAACAGGACCAAGACCTAGACCAACCGCTTCCAAATAATTACGCTATCTGTATTGCTGGACACGGCAGTCGCGATCAAGATGGTATTCAAGAATTCTTAACTCTCGCGCAGAAGTTTAAAGAAAGAGAGCCTAATCGCGTCGTCGAATGTGGTTTTCTGGAGTTCGCCAAACCCACTATCACCGAAGCGATCTCTAAATGCTCCCAGGAAGGAATCGATAACATCGTAGTTTTACCGGGTGTGCTCATGGCAGCCGGTCACGCTAAAAACGATATGCCAAGCGAAGTGTTACAAGCCAATAAAGATTACCCTAACTTGAATATTCAGTATGGCCGCCCCTTGGACATGCATCCAAAAGTATTAAAAGTATGTTCCGATAGAATCGAATCGATAGAGAAATCGTCTTCCCAAAATATTTCCCGCAAAGAAACACTTTTGCTCACTGTTGGGCGCGGTAGTAGCGATCCTGACGCTAACTCCAACATCGCTAAAATCAGTAGAATGTTATGGGAAGGCATGGGCTTTGGTTGGGCTGAAACTTGTTTTATTGGCGTCACCCAACCCCTGTTGGCAGACTGCCTGGAAAAGGCGACGATAATGGGATACAAGCGAGTTATCGTTTTTCCATATTTCCTGTTTACGGGAATATTGATTAAAAAGATCTATTCCATCGCCGATGACTTTCGAAATAAATACCCTGATATAGAATTCCTAAAAGCTCCATATCTTAATTACGACGATCTCATTATCGACGTTTTTATGGAGCGCGCTCGTGAAGTTCCTTTCGGACAACAGAATATGAACTGTCAGATGTGCAAATATCGCGAACAAGTGGTAGGATTTGAAGATCAAGTAGGAGAGCCGCAAGCGGGACACCATCACCATGTTAGAGGGATTGAAGGTTATCACGATCATGCGCACGGACACTCCCACGATCATTCACATGCGCCTGGACATTCTCATGAGGAAAACGATTCCTAGCGCTGATTAAACTTTCATTAAAAAAGATTTAGTCATGGAAATTTATCAACCTCACCCCATTGAAAAAGAGAGCTACGAAATCATCGATGGCCTGATAGATTTGTCCTCGTATCCACCTGAAGTTCAAGAAATTTACAAACGCGTTATCCACACATCAGGCGATACTAAAATCATTGAAGACTTTCATATTTCAGAAAATGCGATTGAGGCTGGCGTTAAAGCTATTCTAAACGGAGCTGTCATCTTAACCGACGTCACCATGGTGCAAGCGGGTCTAAAAAGACAATTGATGGAACATTTTAAATTGGATTCGATTTGCTGGGTTCACTCACCGGAAACGCATTTGCTCGCAGAAAAAGATCAAACCACTCGCTCCAGAGCGGCTATCCGTAGAGCCGCAGGGCACATTTGGGATAAACCCATCATACTACTCGTTGGGGACGCTCCAACCGCATTGAGCGAAGCGGTGGACCTGGCATTGAAGGAAACCTTCAAACCTGAACTCATCATTGGAATACCAGTTGGTTTCGTCGGCACGGAGCAAAGTAAAAAAGAACTCAAGGAACAATCAAAGGTACCTTACATAACAAACGTTGGAACGCGCGGCGGCTCGCCTATCGCCGCTTCGATATTCAATGCGCTACTGATTTTAGCTTCCCGAGAAACTCCAGAAGCAACCCAAAAGGTTTCGGCAAGCTCCATCGATCTATCTTTACCAACCGAGCAAGGATTAATGCGGGGCTACACCACAGGCAGTTGCGCTACCGCAGCGGCTAAAGCCGCTTTTAGTTTTTTAACAAACGGTAAAGCGCCTACAGAAATAGAAATCGAACTGCCTTCGGAAGAAACACTCACGATACCTGTGAACTTTGCCCGTAAAACAGATCAAGGCGCTATAGCGCAAGTGACTAAAGACGCTGGCGATGATCCCGATGTAACTCACAAATGCAGCGTAGAAGTAGAAGTTAAAAGAAACGATCTTATGGAGTTTCAGTTTTTTGCGGGACCGGGCGTTGGGACCGTTTGTGAAGAAGGATTACAACTTGCGAAAGGTCAACCGGCAATAAATCCTATCCCTCGCGTAATGATCCAAAGCAACTTAACGCAACAGCAAGAAAAACCAGGCTGCCCAGGTGATTGGAAAAACACCGGGTTAGATATAATCATTAGCATACCTGGCGGCGAAGAAATCGCTAAAAAAACTTATAACCCACGCATTGGCGTTCAAGGCGGATTATCTATACTAGGAACATCAGGAATTGTTGAACCTATGTCGCTAAGCGCATGGCAAGCCGCTGTCGAAATTTATATCGATGTCGCACTAGCCACTCAAGCGGACTCAATTGTTTTCAGTCCAGGAAAATGGGGACAAAATTTCTTTCACAAACGCGCCAAAACTCCGCTCAACCAAATTTGTATGATCTCTAACTTTATGGGATCGGCGCTCGATCATTTAAAAAAACGGCTTGGAGAAAACAATTACCCATTGGAAACTTTAAAGATCGCAGGTCACCCAGGCAAACTTGCAAAAGTTATAGACAGTCATTGGAACACCCATTCAAAAGAATCTCCAATGGCCGTTCCTATTATAGTGAGACTCGCTTCGGAAATTTTCCGCGATGAAACGGTCAAAGAAATGGAAAACGCTATTTCGGTAGAACAAATCATTCAGATAAGCCACCGGGAAGGATTTATCACGCGGCTATTCGATTTAGTCTCTTTAGAAATAGCAAAATCTATTGCCGAATACTTAGGCGGTAAACCAAAAGTGGAAGTTTATTTGGCCGACTTCAAAGGCAACTTAATAGGATCTTTTACAGGACTTTAATCCATTGACCGAAACTCAAACATCGTCAGGATCTTTCACCGGCATTGGTGTAGGACCAGGGCCAACCGGCTACTTAACGGTAAAAAGCCAACAAGCTCTTCTGGATGCCGACTTGGTATTGGTCCCCAAAGCTCAAGGCGGGAAAAAATCAACCGCGTTGAGCTGTATACAGGACTTACAACTACCAGAAGATAAGATCGTGCATCTGGAATACCCCATGACCAACGAGACTGCGACCTTGGACGCCAGGTACGATGAAGTTGCAAACCAAATAGCCGATTACTTGCAAAAAGATCTACGTATCGCCTATGTCACTTTAGGCGACCCATATTTATTTTCTACTTATATCTACACAGTACAAGCGCTAAAAAGAAATTTTCCCGATACGGAAATTAAAACATACCCAGGCATTAGTTCGTTTCAGGCATTGGCTTCCGCGCTCAACATGCCTCTGGGAACGGGAAAAGAAAAAATTTTAATCTTGCCCTGCCCCGACGCTCCACACGAGTTAGCGCAATATATTGAACAAAATGAAAACGTAGTCCTCATGAAAATTGGTGACCGCTTTCCCTGGGTCTACGAACTGCTAAAGCAAATGGATATTCTTCACTATTGCGCCTTAGGCAAACGCATTGGCTTAGATAACGAAATTCTTACCAGAGAATTGGAGGAATTAGATATGGATTCTAAACCCGGATACTTATCCGTTATGTTAATCCGTAAATCAGAAGTTTTAGCCAGGAAAGATGTATGACTACTCATATTACGAAGGCAAAGCTGTGTTTAGTCGATTCGTTTACGCTTCAAAATAATAGAAGGAATAAAAACCGTTGAAAGTATATTTTATTGGAGCCGGTCCAGGAGATGTGGAACTCATCACCATTAAAGGACATAGAATATTGCAAGCCTGTCCGTTCATCATGTATGCAGGTTCATTAATCAATAAAGAACTGTTAAACGATCTGCCAAGTTCGACCAAAATATTCGACACCGCAGAATTAGACCTGGGTCAGCAAGTCGCTCTTTATAAAGAAGCTTATGAGAACGACATGGACGTGGCGCGATTGCAAAGCGGAGACCTTTCCATATACGGTTCAATTGGCGAACAAATGAGAAAACTCGACGAACTAGGAATCGATTACGAAATAATTCCCGGGGTTTCATCGGTAGCAGCCTCCGCCGCCGCGTTGCGCAAAGAGTTAACGTTACCAAACGTCTCGCAAACAGTCATTCTTTCCAGAATGAGCGGCAGAACCAAAGTACCGCCAGACGAAGAGTTGGAGCTATTAGCGTCGCATAAATGCACGCTATGTTTATTCCTGTCTATTTTAAAGTTAAGAGAAGCCGCCGAGAAACTATCCAAATATTACAATCCTAAAACACCCGTTGCCGTAGTATATAAAGCAAGCTGGCCTGACGAAAAAATTATAAAAGGCGATCTAACCAACATCGCCGATTTAGTGGAAAAAGAAAAAATCACTCTAACCGCTCTAATTATGGTTGGCGACGTTTTAGAGTCCTCAGATTTTCAAGACTCAAAACTCTACTCGGAAGACTTTTCGCATCGCTTCAGGAAGAAAAATGCAAAAGCCTAAAAAAGTAGCAATCGTAGTAATTAGGGAAGAAGGGCTGGATATCGCCCGCAAACTGCATCAAACGGAACCCGACTGGCATTTATGGGGACCCAAGATTACCGAACCGAAAGAATCCGAATTTGTATTCGAACCACGCTTTAAAGATTGGTTAAAAAACCACTTCGATAAATACGACGGATTTGTTTGCTTCATGGCGGCGGGAATTGTTGTCCGTGCGCTATCCCCTTTAGTAAAACATAAAACAACAGATCCAGGAGTTGTTGTATCCGACGAGTATGGCCGGCAAGCCATATCGCTACTAGGCGGACACGAAGGCGGAGCCAACAACCTGGCATATTGCGTAGCCAACGCTATTGGAGCCGTTCCCGTAATAACCACAGGAACCGAAGCTCTAAAGGAATATGTACTCGGCATCGGTTGCCGGAAAAACGCTTCGTACCAGTCTCTCCATAAGTTGGTAACTAAAGTATTAAATGAAGTTAACGTAACGCCGGAACAAATTCGCTGTATCTCTACTATTGATTTAAAGAAAGAAGAACCTTGTATTTTAAAACTGGCGGAAACGTTTCAATGTCCGATACGAATCTTTTCACAACGAGAAATTATCGCTTCCGATTTAAACATTACGTCCTCTGAGTTTGTAGAAAATATGATAGGCGTTCCGGGTGTTTGTGAACCCACTTCATTAATGGCCTCCCATTATGGGAATTTAATTGTAGAAAAAACCACCGAAGACGGCTGCGCCGTCGCTTTGGTGAAAGAATCATCCGTTCACGAAAGAAAAAATAATGAGTAAGCTTTACCTCGTTTCTATAGGCCCTGGCGATTTAGACTTGATAGTGCCGCGCGCGCAATCCGCATTGCAAAGTAGCGCCACGATTATTGGTCACCAATTGTATTTAGATTTAATCGCCCAACTTATTAAAGATAAGGAAACTATATCGACTCCCCTAGGCCAAGAGTTAGAGCGAGTCGATTTGGCGATTAAACACGTCTTGCAAGGAAAATCAGTGAGCTTAATCTCCAGCGGCGATATTGGCGTTTACGGGCTAGCGGGACTAGCCTTGGAACGGCTGAATCAACAGAAACACGAAATTGACGTCGAAATTATTCCAGGCGTAACCTCGGCAACCGCCTGCGGCTCGCTACTCGGCGCTCCATTGACGCTCGATTTTTTAACGTTGTCGCTTTCAGATATTTTAGTGCCACGCGATCAAATTTTGAAACGCGCCCAAGCGGCGGCGGTAGGAGACTTTGTTTCCGTTCTTTACAATGTGCAGAGCGCGCAACGTAAAGGATTGATCTACGAAGTGCTGGAAAAATTTAGACCTTACAGACCGCCCGAAACTCCCTGTGGAGTCGTGGCAAACGCATACCGCGAAAAACAAAACTTTCAAATAGTAAACTTTGAAGACCTGTTCGATATGAACTTCAATATGCTGACCACGTTGATAGTAGGCAATGAATCCACCATTAAAACCGGTCAGTTTATGGTTGCGAAAAGAGGGTATTCGTTGACGAATGAGTCCTAACGAACCAACCCCTAAAGATCTTGTCTGGTTATTTTCAGGAACGTCCGATGGCAACTCGATAGGTCTTAAATTAATCAATGCAGGCTATTCAATAAAACTGTTTATAGCCACCGACTATGGAAAAGAAATCGCTTTAAAATCCTTTCACGCAGATATCATCAACACCGGCAGACTAAACCGAGACCAGTTATTCAAACAAGAAAAAGAAGACCGCCCCAAAACCATAATAGACGCCACCCACCCGTTTGCTGTAGAAATCAGCGCCAACCTCATCGAATTGTGCAATCAAACATCTGCCAACTACGTCCGCTTTGAACGTCCTAACGATTTACCATCAGACAAGGATATTCATACCGTCACTGATTACAAAAAAGCCGCTCACAAAGCCGATCAATTAGGTAAACGGATTTTACTAACAACCGGTTCAAAAGAAATCGATACTTTTTTAAACGCAGGGATGAATGGGGAATTATTTTTAAGAATGCTCCCCTCCCCTAAACTGTTGCAAGAAGTATTGGCAAAAGGAATGCATCAAAAGAATATCGTCGCTATGCAGGGACCGTTTAGCGTTGATACCAACCAAAGTTTGATCGAACGCTGGAAAATCGATTGTTTAGTGACCAAAGCGTCCGGTAAAGAAGGTGGGTTGCTGGAGAAAATAGAAGCGGCACGGATTTGCAATATTCCTGTTGTGATCATCGACCGACCACACATTGACTATCCACTAGCCTTTAATGGAATAGACCCTCTATTTCAATATTTACGCGCAAACTAACTCTGAAGAGTTCATCTATCAATAGTTTTCACTTGCAAAATTCCTCCAATTAAATATTATGAACACCAATATTACTTTCCCCCTAGCAGAGACGACAACGGCATGACAACTCCCATTAAACCACCACCTTGGAACAAATTTTATCAGGATAAACCATATCGCTATCTACTTTTTTTCGAGTGGGCCGCAGAATGGATTCTCTATTTTTTTGAGCGTTTTGCATCAATAAAGCTGATTGTCAATGGGGTTGTAGCCATTTCCATATTAGTGGGAATAATTCTATTTTACTTAGATTTAAACGACCGCAAAATGGAACGGGCCGCGAGACGAGCGACCATGTTAGGAACTATAGCTCAAGTTGCCGCCTTGGATAAGTCTAGCAAAGAACAAAGTCGAGTTGTGCCTATAGTCGAAACATTAGTTAAACAAAAAATGGATCTTTCAAGCCTCCCTCTACCCGGGGCTAACCTAAGAAAAGCGGAACTTAAAGAAGCAAAACTTAATAAAGCAAACTTTAGATATTCGGATTTAGGCTGGGCAAACCTCCAAGGAGCAAACCTTAGCGAGGCAATAATTTCAGAGGCAGATCTAAGTTCAACTAATTTCTTTAAGGCTAAACTTCATAAAACCTCATTAGTGCAATCGAATCTTTATTTAGCAAATTTTGAAAAAGCCGAATTACAAGACGCAAGTCTTTCAGAAGCGAGATTAATAGGAACAAACCTTCAAAAAACGAACCTAGATAGTGCGAGTTTTTGGAACGCAGATCTAACAGATGCAAAACTTATAGGCGCTAATCTCAAAGGGACCTACTTCGCTAACGCTAACCTTAATGGGGCAAATTTTCAAAATGCCACGTTCGGCAAAGCAAAACCAGATGAAGAATATATTGAAAGTCTTAGAATCTCAGGAGGAGATACGAGTCCTGTCAAACCAACTAGTGTAAATATGTCTGGAGCATATATTCTAGGAGCAGATTTTAGTAAAACCAACTTGACTTGTGATGTATTGAAGGGAGCTTTAAATAAAAAAGGTCCTCATTCAAAAAACCCTAAGTATTTCACTGTTAAAGATAAAGATTATCCTCCGCCCCGATTTCCAAAACATCTAAAAGTAAAATGGAATAAAGACGGAACATTAAAAAGTTGCAATAAAATATAATTGACTCTCGACAACTTTCTCGAATTAGCAAAAGTTTAACAAACTCTTGCGGATAGATTGTTTAGTGACCAAAGCGTCCGGTAAAGAAGGCGGGTTGCTAGAGAAAATAGAAGAGGCACGGGTTTGTAATATTCCCGTTGTCATTATCGACCGACTACACATCGACTACCCGCTAGTCTTTAATGAAGTAGATCCCCTTCTCCACTATCTTCAAGAACAATAAGTTTTTGATGTGGTAGGGGTTTTATTGGACCGGGGCGAGATTCTTCTTCGGCCTTAGCAGACCTCATCAGGATGACAAATCATAGATATCCTATAATCAATATTTACTTTTTGTTTAACGCTTAAAAGATATCTCAAAAAATATAAATTCAGACAAAACCCAGCATATTCCCATTCCCTCCGCATGTCATCCAGAGGCTATACGCAGTATAGGCGAAGAATCTCGCCTCGATCCAATAAATTGTCATGGTGAGCCTGTCGAACCACGACCACCTCTCACTAACTCAGCGACTCAATCAACAACAATCCTCATCTTCATCGACAACCATTTCCGTAGCTTTCGCTTTTCCAGCCAATGCATCAAGGTAGTCGTCCCGTTGCTTATACCAATCAGTTTCTTCCGACTGGGATGTCCATTTAAAAGGCTTCATCCAAACAAGAACATTATCTGGATATTCCTGGGCGGCTCCGGTTACGGCATCGATAAGAATTCCAATACTCCCTCCAGGCATCAGAATGTTGCCAAACGCTATATCTGAGAAATCGCTTTCAACAAGAGTTGTCCCGTTTTCATAACCTTTTTTTCCGCAAATAACTGTGAGCGGACCATTACCCTTTTGAACGGTTACATTACCCGGCGCATTGGATAAATGATAAACCGAACCTTCTTCGTCCTTAAGATCGCAAGAAGCGTTTTCAACCTTTGGAGTATCAATAAACACGCCTTGGCTAGTGCCAGATACAATGGTCGCGCAGTTAGATAAACTAACGCACAATAAAATAAAAACTACTTTAAAAATAAAATACTGTCCTTTTTTCAAATTCCTCAACATTAAACTCCAATAACTTTTTTAAATATATATTTAGATCGCGAATAAAAAACCACTCATGAGATTTGATTAGACACACCACACCAACAAAAAAACAAAGGCTTCAATAATTTGAATTTATAAAGGGGAATTTCGTTTCAGACTAGGAGGTATCGAATGAGCGCGTTCTGAAGGCTTAGTCGATCAGTATCAGGGAAGCGTTAGACTAGTTGACCCAATAAATTTAAAGGTATAGAAACTAGGTATTTAAAATAGGCAGTTCAAACCAGCTTTCATGTAGAGATTTTAATAATAATTGTGGCAACAGCGGGAGGGGAAAGTCTCTAATTTCAGTTTCAATATTTGCCAAGTATGAGATAGAACCATATTAACACTAATTTTCCTACCTTGAAAGAAGTTTTATGATTAAAGAAAAATTATCATGCTGAGGCTCGCGAACTACGACCACCTCTATGCCTTTAAAGTATTATAAAACAAGCGTCAAACAAAATTGGATTCAGTCTAATTCCCATTCCCAACGCATGTCATTCTGAAGAGAACCTTCAGGTTCTGTGAAGGATTTCGCTTCGATTTAATAAAAGCTCCCTATTCTATTCCTCTCCACTCCCGTCTTTCAAATGTAGTATTTCTACTACTTATTAATCAAATATCTTGTGTCAAAACTATAGTAATCCTAGCGATTATTTAATTTTTCCAAAATTCCTATACTAGTTTTTGTCTAGAGCGTTTCACTTAATCGAAACGGTCACCAAATTTTTGAACAGATAAAACTGCTTACCATTAATTTTTTATAAGGAGAAATAACCATGAGTACTGGAAAAATTATGATCGTAGACGACGAACAAGATGTTAGAGAAGCTATTAAATTACAACTCGAAGGAAAAGGCTTAAATATCCTAGAAGCCGAAAATGGAGAAGAAGCCATCGCTACGTTAAACCAAGGCGACCATTTGGTAAACCTCGGTTTGATTCTTTGCGATATTAGAATGCCTAAGGTCGACGGCGTTGAATGCATCGACTACATCAAAAAACACGCTCCTGGAATTCCTATTGTCGTGGTTACGGCTTTTCCTGACGCGGAACTAGCCACTTCTCTACTGAAAAAAGGAGTCAAAGACTATTTAGTTAAACCGGTAAATAAAGACAAATTAAATAGTGTTGTAGATGAGTTGGTCGCAGCAGGAAAAGATGTTGAACTTTAATATCTAAAGGAGTCCTTAACAATTGAGATTTGCCATGAGCCTAGTCATTGTTTTCAATGGCTAGGCGCTAGCAAACCAATAAAACTTAAACTATTAGAGACTTTCTTTCTGGGTCCGCCGTTTCCTTTTTTTTACATGATGGGGGCCAGAGAAAATTAGGAATCGGCGGACTTTTTTAACGTCCAAACCAAAACTTAAAAGTTGGGACATAACAATGACAACTGAAATTCAAGAAAAGAAAGATCCTTATTTTCAAGAGATAGAAAAAGAAATTCGTCGTAGAACAGAGGAATATAAGGTTCTTCATGAAATTGCTAAAATTCTTCACTATCCGGAGAGTCTTAAAAACATACTCATAAGCGCTTTGACGACTCTCATTCGATTTAATGAGCTTGAAGTAGAACATAAGGCCGGTATTTTCCTAGCCGATCCTGAAAAAAAGGTATTACGTCTTTACTGTACCGTCGGAGAGTTCACCAAAGAGTTTATGGAGAAAGAAAAAGAAATATCTTATGGAGCCTGCTTGTGCGGAAAGGCTGCTGTTTCGGGGGAATTTTTAATCAGCAACAGTTGTTTTTCTGATTCCCGACATGAACATAAATTCGATGGGATGACAGCTCACGGGCACTATATCGTTCCGTTAAAAAGTAAAAAACAATTAATCGGAGTTCTCTTTTTATATACGGACGAAAGTCCTCCTTGGTATGTAAGAAGCCAGGAAATTTTGCTTTCCATCGGTGGGCTTATTGCGGATTCCATTGTTTCGCACAGGCGAGAACAGGAAATACGGGAAAAGAATGATCAACTAAAAGAACTCAACGAATTGAAAAACAAGTTTTTGGGAATTGCGTCCCATGATTTAAGAAACCCGTTATACTTGATCAAAACTTTTAGCGAAGTTTTGAAAGACGGAACAGTCGGCGCCATTAACGATAAACAAAAAGAAATATCTACAAAAATTTTTAACGCAAGCGCCTTCATGCAGAGTCTTTTAGAAAACCTTTTAGATATTTCAAAAATAGAAAGCGGAAAAATAGAAATCAACAAGGAGCCGCAGGATTTAAATTCCACAGCAGAGCAACAAGTGGAGATGAGTCAGCTTTTAGCGGAAAAAAAGAATATTCAACTCCACTTTGATCCAGGTGTTGTTCCGATTATTTCTTACGATACCGACGCAATCACTCAAGTGATAGGAAACTTCATTGGAAATGCAGTGAAATTTTCCCCGGCAAATTCGAAAATTTTAGTGACCACAGAAAATCTTGAAAACTCCGTCCGATTTTCAGTTCACGATGAGGGACCAGGGCTTTCAAAAGAGGACCAACAACTATTATTTAAAGAATTTCAAACCCTATCCGCAAAACCGACGGGAGGCGAAAAATCTACAGGTCTTGGGTTGGCAATTTGTAAAAAGCTTGTTCATATGCACGAAGGTAAAGTCGGCGTTTCAAGTGAACTAGGTAAAGGAAGTGTTTTTTATTTTTCACTCCCGATTAACGCGACGACAAGTAACTAGTCATAAAAAAAGAATAGTTTCAGAAAGCTAATAGCGATGGATAAACAGGAAACCATTTGATAAAGGCCTCAACCATGATTAAAAATTCATCTATTTCTCGATTAAAAGGCGTTCAAACAAAGGAGCAGTTGAACTATAAGTTTTTCTTCCTATTTTTTGCATTCACTCTAATTTATTCAGCGGGTTGTACGAAACCAGTCGAAGCGGCAGGCGTTGAGGAACTTTGTCCTCAACCCAGATTTACTAAACAAGCGCCGCCGGAGTTTTATAATTTAAAAAATCCTCTTACACCCACGGAAGAAAACATTAAAAAAGGGAAATTGCTCTATTTAAATAAATCAAAACCCATGCCCTGTAAGGTTTGTCATGGAGCCAATGGCGATGGACAAGGTCCAATGGCTAAGAGTTTCAAACCTCATCCTAGAAATTTTACCTGCGCAAAAACAATCGACGGAGTTCCAGATGGCCAACTGTTCTGGATCATAAAAAATGGATCTCCAGGAACTGGGATGATGGGATACAAAATATTAAAAGACGATCAAATTTGGCAAATCATCTTATACATTCGACAACTATCAACTCACATGAGCTAATTTTTGAGGGTTGGATTCCGTAGCTAAAAACCTATGAGTTTATTCGACACAAAAGTCTCTAAAAAGTTTTTGTCCCACTGCAAAAATTCAAATAAAAAAAAACATCAATCTTTAGCGTTAACGCCAAGGTGCATTTTGAATACTTTTACTGAAACTATTTTAGCCAGGGTTCCAAGCGTAATTTTAGTAATCAACCCAAACAATCGAATCGTCTTCTCAAACATGGCTTTTGGAAAACTGATGGGAAGAAGAAACCAGGACTATGTCGGTAAACTATTAGACGAAACCCTGACTCACTTAGAAGGGAAATGGGAATTTATAGTTGGAGAACTTTCTAAACCTCTTAATAGTTCTAAAAACGACAAAACCCCAGAGTTTCGTAAAAACAAATCAAATGGCAACTACGATAGAGATCCTTTAAACCCAAACGCTACCGAAGGTTTAAACTTCATCCCTCCTTCCGTGGTTAATTTAAAGGATCAATTTTTTTCCTATCAAATCTTCGATGCAGGAATAACCGAAAGTGGCGACCAGTTAAAAGGTCTCATCCTAAACGATCTTACTGAGGAAAAGGATTTTCTAGACAGAATGACTCAAGCGGAAAATATTTCTTCGCTAAAAACTTTAGCGGCGGGTATTTCTCATGAAATTAGCAACCCACTTCATTCCATCCTCAGTTTTTCAGAAGCGATAAGCAATGAAGATGAATTAGAAAAAATCAAGCGCTATGCCGATAAGATTGCGGACAACTCTTCGCGCCTTGGAAAAGTGTTGTCAGACTTTTCTGGGTACGTCCAAAACAAAGAAAAAGGAACTAAAAAAGAAATAAACATTAGCGAAATCTTAAACACTTCCGCTAAGTTTGCCATGCTCCCCTACCAGGAAAACAACATTGTCCTGGAGGAAGATTTTGAAAATTTACCCAATTTCATTGCCGACCCGGAAGATCTCCAACAAATTTTTTTCAACATCGTCAACAACGCTTGCCAAGCCATGAAAGAGAAAGGCCGGTTAAAAATTTCTACAAATCAGAATAACGGCTTACTCTTAATTAAAATTGAAGACAATGGATCTGGGATGCCAAAAGAAATCTTGCGAAAAGTTTTCAACCCCTTTTTCACAACAAAAATGCAAGGCGAAGGAACTGGCCTGGGGTTGAACATCACACAACGACTCGTGGAGAAATATAACGGAAAAATTGAAATTCAATCACGCGAAGGACAAGGCACAGAAGTTTCTGTGTTTTTCCCTAATCCATCACGTGACAAATAAAAAGGAGAAACTGTGCTTTATTTAATTTTTAAACGCCATCAAAGTTTTTACTTATCCCTATTAATAATTTCTTTCATTTTATTAACTGGGGCTAACGTTTGGGCATTTGATGAAAACTCTACAAGAAAACTGATTGAAAACCAATGTGCCTCTTGCCACAAGTTTGAAGGAAAGGGAGAATCCCGATTCAATCTAAAAGCGCCAGATTTAATGTGGGGAGGCAGTAAGTTTAAGCGCGAATGGTTAGTTGCATGGCTTCAAGGAAAAGAAAAATCCATGTATAGCAAAAGTTTTCGATGGGATTTATCAACTACGCCCGTAAAGCATCCATCAATAAACGAAGAGCAAGCAAATAGTGTCGCCGATTATTTCGAGAAAAACTTGAAGGACTCAACCGTTGCCCCGAACACTATCGACTACTCTAAATTTTCAGAGATTGAATACAATTTTGGCGCGAAAATCTTCCGCGATTATTCATGCATAGGATGCCATCAAGTTATGGAAGATGGAAAAGTAACAGGCGGTCCTCAAAGCGCAGATTTTTTTGAAGCTGCCAAACGCTATAATCCAGATTGGATTTATAGATTTAACTCCAATCCTCCCGACTTCGTTCCACATAGCGGTGAATACGTAGCGGACGTTAGCGGTCTCGGTTTGCGCTATGCCACAGGCTATATCGCTCTTCAAGGAAACAAAGATTTCAAATTCTATGAGCCTTGGAAAACCGAATATTTTGCCAAGGCTAATTCTACCAAGGGCGCAAAGGTTTACAAAGAATACTGTTCCCAATGCCACGGTTCTTCCGGCAAAGGAGATGGCCCTGCGGCTTCTGGTTTAAATCCTAAACCTGCCGCTCATGCAAATATGGCCTTGAGCGATTTCCCCGACGACTACCTTTTTAATCTAGTTTATTATGGCGGTAAATCGGTCGGTAAGTCGTCGCTAATGCCCGACTTTGGTTTAACCTTACCACCTCAAGACTTGGCCAATGTCATCGCTTACTTAAAAGCGGAGTTTAAAGGAAATGAAAACGATTCTTCCTCTGTATCCGCGAAGGTAGAAGAAAAAATTAAAAAAGGTTCGAATAATTGCATTCAGAAACGTAAGATAAAAAAAGCCCCCGCAATATACCTTAGTAAGAATAATCCATTACCCGAAACAGAAACTAATATAGCGGCAGGCAAAAAATTATTCATGAAGGACGCTAAACCCATTTCTTGCAAGATGTGCCATGGTAAAAAAGGAAATGGCAAAGGAGCTGGAGCTGGCGGTATGAATCCTCGACCAAGAGACTTTACTTGTTCCGCAATGATGAAGGATATCCCCGACGGTCAACTATTCTGGGTTATAAAGAATGGTTCCCCAGGAACAGGAATGATGTCCTTTAAAAAGTTAAAGGACAAACAAACCTGGCAATTGGTTCATTATATTCGACAACTCAGTAAATAAGCTTATAGGAAAAATGGAGTCAAACTACTTATCGACAATACCATCTTTCAACTGGTAATGAACCAAAACGCTTTCTTTTTCTCTTGCACTGGTAACTTAAATGAATCTGGCTTCGAATCGATAAAAAATTAAATACTATTCAAAGGTTTAACTTTTATCATAATTTCTAAATTGAGGATCCCGTCACCAGAACATTCAAACGCAGAATACTTTTCAATGGCTGGAAACTCATCCGGTTCATACTCACTTTGAGGAAACCAACTAGCGAATATCTTTTTGTAAGTATCCAATAATTCGTCAACACTCCCGTGAAAGTGAGAGCAGGCATAAATACCTTTAGGAATCTCACATTTTCTAAAAGGAAGCGCCACAGCTATATTTTCTTTAACTGGAATACAAGCGTCATATCGAGCTTTTTCGGGAGGAACGACGAATGGGTTGTCGTGACAAAATGCGTAGCGAGTTTCCCCTTCCTTATTTTGGATATTTTTCGCTCGAATACTAATTTCTTCCCAAGTCTGTTTTACAGAGTCCAAATCGTAACCTTTTGGACTGGAAATATAGGCCAACTGAACCGATTCAATTTCTTTAACTTCCACCATTTTTAAAACCTCCATAAGTTGTTGTCTGTGATCGTTCTGATTTCTAAGTTCGAAATCAGGATAGAGGTCTTCGGCGGAAAATTCTTTTCCGTACTTGCTTTTAAGTTTTCCCATCTTGCTTTTTTGAGCTTTGGCGGGATTGCGTACTTCACTCGGACTGTATCCAAAATGAAGAGAAAACGCTTTAGAAAAATTAGAGGAAGAAGAGTAACCACATCGCAACGCTATATCGGTTATGGAAATGTCGGGGCGGTAAGCTAGTAAACCAGCTCCCTGTTCCAAACGTTTTCTCGAAATATAATTCCCCAGCGTTTCATCCATGAACCCTGAGAATATTCTGTGAAAGTGGTACTCGCTAAACGATGCGGCTTTAGCAACTTCTTCAAGGGCAAGCGGTCCATCTAAATTATGACAAATATACTTAACGGCTTGCTGAATCCGGTTCCTATATTCAAATTCGCTATCCAAAACTAGATACTCAGATAAAATTAATCGAAATTTAAATTATATTATATCCACAACTGTTGAAGATAGAAATTAACAAAATTTAGAAGGTCAAGCGCCCAACAAAGGCAGGTGTTTTATTTGATCGTAAGTGAGAGCCAGTACAATGCAATGCTTCAATTCGTCGGTGGGGATTTCTTCGTTTGCATCAAACACAATCGCTCGATTGCCTTCAAACTTAAACTTATCTTTATAAAGCCCTTTGAATGTAGCGACTAGTTTAGTTTGACAATGAAAATAAAGGGCGTATTGATCAGGTTTAGTCTTCTTCCAATCCATTCTAATAGCGCTACCGCCCTTTGCAACGTAACTAGGTTCGCCCCATTTAAGAGTTTCCTCTAATTGGGTGACACCATCCGTTTCCGAAGCCGTTTCCAAAACCAACTTACGAAGAAACATCAACTTTTTGTGCATCGGTTTCGGGTAATCGCTGAATACTTCCGCTACGTCGGAATTTTCAATTTTATTTTTCTTGATCATTGCTTCTTCCTTTTAGGCTTGGGAAGAGTCAGCGCATATTTGATACTTTCATTTACATATTTGTGCAAAACCTTACCACCCTTTCCGACTCCATTAGGAAAAAGAACGTAATCTTTTTTTATAGGCCCTTTCTCAAAATATCTTAGGGGGATAGCCTTTTTATTTTTTAATAATTTATTTTTAGTGGTTTCTGGAAGTTTTAAAGCCAGCCCCACGGGAGTGAGGGATATACAAATTCGTTCTTCGGCATACAAAGCCCCGCCGCTGAAGAAATGTTTACACTCAAGATGAATGTCTTCAGAAATTTCAGCCGTTGATTTCTCTATGAAAGCCGAGAGTTTTTCCAGGTATTCTTTGGCCATAAGGTAAAAAGCGATCAGCAAACTACTTGTCGACAATATCGCCCTTTAAACTGGTGATGAAACCAAGAACCTCGTTTTTTTCCGTATCAGGAACCTCAAAATGTTCCAGCGTTCCATTAAGATGACCAATAAAGTTCTCCCAATCTTTTTCTGTAATCCCCATACCTTTATGTGTGGTCAGCATATCTCGTCCAACATAAGCCAGAGGACCGCCAGCGCTAGCGCATAAAAAATCGATCAGTAGTTGTTTTTCACGTCTGAGACCATCGTCGCCTCGATTTTTCCAAAACCTAGCCAATAAAGGATCACCCATGAGTCGCGGTAATAAATTGTCAGCCACAGCGGCGATATTGTCGTAACTTCCCAGGCGTTTATATAAAGTTTCCATTAAATACAGTCTCCTCTGCCATCATTAAAATTTGAATTATTTTAACATAGGAAAACTAATATTTAGAGTTTAGGGAAAGTTCTCTCCTCGAAACCTCTGATGCGCTGTCCTGAGTGAAACCTAAGGATCACCTTGAGACTCTCGAAATGCGACTATCATTTAGCCCTTAACGATTTGCATGTCAAACCTAAATGTAAGAGAATGAGAATAACCACCCGACCGTAAACACAACAAACATTCAAATATTGGATACCCCCTTCGATGGAAGAATATTTATCAAACCTAAATACAAGTTCCATTTGGCTGACTATCGGAGCTTTCCTAATTTTTCTTGAAATCGTTGTATTTTCGGGTATCGGCCTTCTCTTTGCTGGATTAGCGGCAATTTGTGTGGGAGCCGCCCTCATTCCTGGCTGGATAGAAAGCCAGTCCGAACAATTCATTCTATTTTTCTTCGCCTCGGCATTTTGGACAGCCGTGTTATGGAAACCTCTGAAAAAATTTATTGCAGGGAAAGAATCAGGGTTCGACGATATGGTTGGCAGTACAACAGTCGTTTATGGCGAACCTATCGAAAAAGGAAAAATGGGTCAAGTAAAATGGTCCGGAGCTATCATGAAATGTCAATTTGAACCTGAAACAGAAACGATCAAAATCATAGCTCCAGATACCGAAGCAATTATTAGTAGAATTTCAAATGGTTTGATAATTATAAAGGAGAAATCCTCAAACCAATAAAGTCACTACAACCGCAAAGCCAAGGAGAAGTTTATGGAGATATCAGAACTGACACTAGCAATAGGGTTTATTACTTTCCTAATGGCTTGGAGCGGTATTAAGTTGGTTCCGCAACAAAGCGCCTGGATTGTCGAACGCCTGGGACGATACAACGGAACCATAGTTGCCGGTCTGCACTTCATCATTCCTTTCGTTGATAGAGTTGCCTATAAACATTCCTTAAAAGAAGATGCCATCGATATTCCAAGCCAATCAGCTATCACCAAAGACAACGTAACATTAGTCATTGACGGAATATTGTATTTAAAGATCACTGACCCGAAGCAAGCCTCCTATGGTGTGCAAGATCCCAAGTACGCTGTCAGCCAACTAGCGCAAACAACTATGCGGTCCGAATTGGGAAAAATGACACTGGACAAAACGTTCGAAGAAAGAGAAACGCTAAACATTAATATTGTTCAATCGATAAACGACGCTTCGGTAGTTTGGGGAATTCAATGTTTACGCTATGAGATTAAAGATATAACTCCCCCAACCAATGTTCGACAGGCGATGGAACTGCAAGTAGCGGCGGAGCGACAAAAAAGAGCCGAGGTGCTAAATTCTGAAGGAATGCGCCAGTCGCAAATCAATATGGCCGAAGGGGAAAAAAGAGAAGCAGTCTTAAAATCCGAAGGATCCCTGATCGATCAGGTAAATCGAGCCAAGGGCGAAGCGGAAGCGATATTGGCGGTAGCAAAGGCAACAGCCGAAAGTATAGAATTAATCGCTTCTTCAATTGAAAAAACCGGTGGCGAGAAAGCCGTAGCCTTAAAATTGGCCGAGCAATATATCCAAGCGTTTTCTAACCTAGCGCAAGAAACGAATACGATATTATTACCGAGCAATGCAGGAGATGCCGGATCAATGGTCGCGCAAGCGCTGGGGGTTTTTAATACGATTAAGAAGCAAACATCATCCGGAGAAGACAAAGCAAACACTGAGGAAATCAAAGAAAACACAGAAGAAATTAAAGATCAGTAATTTCCAAAAATCTTCTTTCAAGAATTTGTCACCTGAAGTTTATACTGAGCCTGTCGAAGTACCTGTCGAAAGGTCGCCCCGACTCCAATAGTTTGTCACAGTGAGCCATGTCATCCTAAGCTTGTCGAAGAACGAACTGCAACCACCACTCACTAACATCGCACCAAGGATAGTTAATTATCTCGTCCATCCCCGCTCACGCGAGGAACATAACGACAAACTAGATTATACGATTATCCCTAAATTAGTCTTTTTCAAACACCCTCCCCATGACTTGTCATCCTGAACGAAGTGAAGGATCTCGCCCCGACTCCAATAATCTGTCACAGTAAGCCATGTCATCCTGAGCTTGTCGAAGGACGAACTGCGACCACCACTCACTAACATCGCACCAAGGATAGTTAATTATTCCGTCCATACTCGCACACGCGGGAAACACGAAGATTTTTGTTATTTTTATTTTATTAGTATTTTTAGTAATTACGACACCATTCGAAGCAGGTACTCAATCTCGATGTCTAGCCGGTGAAAAAGGTTGTACTTTTTATAACGTGAAGAAAAAATAATTTGGGGACAATATCCCAAATCAATCTAAATATTCTAGAAGAAGAGACTATGGGGAATACATGGTCCTAGTAAAAATTTTATCAAAATCACTTCAATAAATAAATTTTTGGAGACCCATTTAGCCACCCCTTAATATTTTTGTTGACCAAATGACCCTTAAATGCCAATATGCAACACAAAGCATTGTTTTAAGCCTTATTAACAACCGATTCGACCCTGAGGTTTTTTAGAAAAAGTTGATAAAAATATGGTATTTTGATTTTTATCACAATAACAAAAGTTTTCACTAAGCTCATTTAATCGTTATTATGAATAAACTTTCTCTTCTTATAAAAAGTTCATTGACATTTTTAATTATCCTGAATTCTCCAATAGGCTTCGCGGAAGAAGCAGAGATATCTGAAAAAGATAAAATGGTTATCGCTGTCATTGGCAATGGAATTAATGAGAGCAATAATAAATGCAAAAAAAATCAATCTAAAATTATTACTGTTGGTCAGTTCATGTTTGACGGAGCAAACCTAGCTCTGAAATGCTCTAATGTTGATGAAATTAAAGAAATCAGAAAATATATCAAGTTGGTCCCCTACAATGACAAACAAAAAATAGAAAAAGCCAAAATTTTGGCGAATAAAATTGTACAAAACCCAAATCTCATTGCCGTTATTGGCCATACATCATCTGGAACCACCAAAGCTACCGTTCGTACTTATGCAAATAGCGGCATTCCCGTTCTCACTCCTGCCAGTAGTCCTTGGGTTATGTACCCTGACCATGATGAGGAAATTGCAGATACAATTCCAGATGAAGAAAAAATGGATAATATTTTTCGCATTATTCCCGGAGATGAATTAGCTCAAGCGCCAGCCATCGCCTTCTTTTCTAGAAAATTAGAAATGGAAAAAATTCTTATAATTAGACAAGATTCCGAAGCTGCTAGAACTTATTCCAAACCCCTTTGTGGAAAAATCGGAAAAATTTTGAAGAATTTAAATGTAGAAGTAACAATTGATGGAATTTCTAATTCAACTGAAAATCAACTGAGATTAGAGGAAAAGAATAACCAATTAAAAAACCAATCAAATTTGGAAAAAATTGAAAAATTTCTAAAAGTTTTTAAAGAAACCGATAAAGCCGAAAATTCTCCGATTCCAGAAACAAAAAACAAACGAAATGAGAACAAATATCTTCAAACAACAAGCCAAAAACCGCTTTCTACAACTCTCAAAAGCTTTGAGCCAAATGGAATTATTTATTGTGGATATGGCGAAACAGCTAAAGATCTTATGAAAGAGCTAGGTCGAATTTACAAAACCTCATCTTCCCTAACTAAACCCCCCATAATATTTTCTGAAGGAATCAGTAATGTCCCAATGACTAAAAAGGAATTTGGAGATTTTAAAGAAATTTATATGGCCTATCCTTTTTCCGAAATTGATGAACAAGAAATCCAATCCGTTGAACCAACAGAGAAAAAGAAAACTGGAATTGATTTTCTTCAAAAATATAAGCCCAATAATGCAGAAATTTTGGGTTATGACTCAATGTTAATTCTTTCTCAAGGAATAGTGGAATGTATTAAAAAGGAAAAAATAATATCTCGGGTCTGCATCATGGATAAGCTTAAAACAGCAGATTTTGTTGGAGCAATAAAAACTTACTATTTTGTAAATGGCGAAAACAAACTTCCTCGTTATAATGTCAAAATTTTCGATTTTAAAAAAAATAAATTTGTTCTTGAGAGGATGATTGAGGCCGGCGCTTTGACCTTGACATTAAAAAGAGGGGACTAATGGTAGAAGACTTTGGTCAAGAAATAAGTAATAAGGTTAACAGTAGAAATATCTTGAAAGAAGGATATTGGGAAATTATCTGCTCATTGACACGCCTTGGCTTATTCCCATTCCTTATGATATTCGTAGCTCTTTTTATAATCGCTTGCTTTGATATTGGGCGCTATATAACCAAAGGTCCAATAGACTTAGACTTGGCTTTGGGGCTTAAGACAGCTTGGCTGATTTTTAAAACAAAACTTCCCCAAAGCTATTACCCTCTTGGAAAGCTTACACTTTTTTTCATCACACTTCCCATTTTATGTGGGGTCGCAAATGTTCAATTTGGTTTCATTTCCGGTAAGAATATTATAAATAGGCGAAGCAGCTTTTTGATTACGTTTTATATCTTTCTCGCTATGATAATCGCATTATTTTATTTATTCGCAAAATCAATGGAATTTAATTCTGGCCATATTATAAAAATAGAACCTGAAATAAATGACGGCTATTTAACTTCCCTAGGGGTTGTTGGAACAAAGGGATTTGAAGTTCTTGCGCTAGATAAATCGTTTGAATTTAATTCTCTATTTGCAAAAGTTATGGAATTGATATTTCCTCTAATGAATTACTTTGCAGAGATAATATTCTTTCTGGTCCCATTAGTTGTTACTAAGTTCGATAATTTTTTTGTAAAAACTTGGTTAGTGGATAAGGACTGTTACCCATTTCATAGCCAACACTTTTTAAATTTCAATTCTGCCGATACTGCGCCCGTTATTCGGTTTATTGGAAATGAGCGTGAAAGTTTATTAAATGAGTATGCGAGTCTACCTCCTCGTACCGTAGACTCAAAAAATTGGATCATGAAGTATTGGGGAAACTGTCAAGACCAACTTCTCAAACTTATAGGACTTGCATCAGATTTAGATAGAAAGCAAATCCGTCTATTCGACGGAACGGGTAGAGCCCTTGAAACAACCCTGGATCATTATCCGTTTCAAAAAAAAGTGATTTTGTCTCCGTACGAGACCCCTACAATAAAAAAAATTTGCAAGTGGTATGAAGTTTCCCACTCATGCAGAATAGATTACTTGGACCGCCCGCAAGGTTTTTTAGAAACCCCTAAAGAAAAACAAATTACCACAGTGGTTAACGGAATAATCAATTCTATCGAAATTAAAAAAACTAATATCGTTATTATAAGCGAAGTTTGCTACGCCACAGGCCTGACCGTTGAATTAGAAGATATCATCGTTAAAGTTAAAATTGACTGCGAAAAAAAAGGCGTTGATCCCCCAAGATACATTATTATTGGATCTTACGCAGTGGAAAATTTATTAGAAAACAAAGGGTCAAAACTGGGAGATGCCTACATTTTTAACGGCGATAAATGGTTAATGGCTCCAGAACCTTGTGGCATAGTCATCATAAATAATATGGACTTTAAGTTGAAGCCCTATGATTGTCTGGATAATGAAATATCAACTACAAACTTTGACCACACTAAAGTAGCGGGTTTAAAATCCTGCCTGGACTTATTATTCAAGTTCGACAACCTCAATAAAAAGTTTTTTACTCACCGATCGCATGAGATGCTAAGCATATTCTGGCCATTTGTTAAAGACCATTTCGTAATTGTAGGAGAAACTACTCAACTAAAACCCACGCGAATGATTAGCCTCAAACCTAATGAGGATAACAAATGGAAGTTTAAAAAAAGTAAAGAACTTGATAGTTACTTGATGGCTAAAGAAATAATAGTAAAAATTATTGAAATCGAAGAAGACCTCCCCTGGGTTAGATTATCCTTCTCCTTTTTTCATACAAATAATGACGTAAAAAAATTAGGGAAAGTACTTTTAGAAGCGATAGAACCGATACACACACTACCTTCAAAAAAACATTTCCGACTTAAAAGTTTGTCATCGTCGGGAGCTTGAAATCCGACCACCTTTTGCCTTTTAAGTTTTTCAGAATTAACCGCCAAACAAAAGCTCTCTTTATTCAAACCCATCCCCACGTCATGTCATTCTGAACGAAGTGAAGGATCTCGCCCCGACTCCAATAGTCGGTCACAGTAAGCCATGTCATCTTGAGCTTGTCGAAGGACGAACTGCGATAACCTTTTAAGTTTTGCAGAATTAAAAATAGACTGAGTTTTCACCTGCCCCATGACTTGTCATTCAGAGGCTATACGCAGTATAGGCGAAGGATCTAGGTAATAAATTTTCCTCATTCAAAAACTTCGAAGAGTTACCGCCAAACAAAAGCTCTCTTTATTCAAACCCATCCCCACGACATGTCATCCTGAACGAAGTGAAGGATCTCGCCCCGCCTCAATAAAACCGTTTCCTCACTTAATCTTTCTTTGCGTCCTTTGCGGTTTATGCACTTATCCTCGATTAGATAAGGCTTCCACGAACTTAAATGCGTTTCCACTTATGACTTCGTTTATCCCATTGCTCCAACAACTCCACGCGCGGTTCGCCCTCAACACCAATTTGTGAACCGCCGCCGCTATGTTCTGGATGATCTTGCGCAAGCGGTTCATAATAATATTTGTAAAAACTTAATTTGCTGTCGGTAGGATCGAATCGGTCCCCATTAAAAGCCACATAAGCTGATCTTTTTATATTGGACGTGAGTAAAGTCGCCCTCAGTTCACAATCGCTCCATTCAGGTAATATTTGTAGCCCTTCTTGAGAGCTTTCCGGATCATCCCATTTTTCGTATGAACACCAATGGAAATGAGGTTTAGAACGACGCACAGGCCGTTTTTGTCGCGGAACGGCGGGCAATCTACCAGTCCTATGAATATAACTCTTCAAAGGTTCCTTAGTTGGATAAACCTTACCTTTAGAATCCAAAATTCGATAAACCCTGCTTGCAATATTTTCAACACCAATGATTTTAAGCTGAGGAAAAGCAGGTTTGGGGGGAATAATTGTTACTGGGTATAAGCGGATATAGGAATCCATACCACCAACCCATTTATTCATATACTCAAGACTATCAAGTAATGCTTGTCTGCCTTCAACACGTTGAGTTTGAAAAATGTTTGCCAGTTCGTCAGTGCGATGATTTCCAAACTCATCGACAAACCGGGAACACACGATCAGAAAACCTTCAAGCGCAGACTCAGTCAGCATCCCACCCAACAGAGACGATACAACCTCCACCTGAGCCTCAGTAATCGGATCTTCTTCGGGGTACCATTTTTTTAACAGATCCATCATTTCATTAGAAAACACTAAGATCAAACATGACAGGGGATAAAGCTCGGAGGAATTTACTCATTGACGCATACCAACGAGTGGTGAAAACGTCTCAAAACACTTAGGCAATAAACCTCATACTTGCCAAGGCAAAAGATCAGACAGCAAAGAACTTTTACACGAGATATGGATTCTTTCAATTATTTTTTATACTATTTAAATAATCAAATGTTATGGACACAAATATTTTCTTTTCCAAATGTACTCTTGGCAAGTTCTACCAAGTGACGGTGATGAGTGAAGAATAATACTTGAGTTTTGCTTGCTAAATTTCTTAGAACTTTTAAACCGGCAACAGCGCGTTCATCATCAAAATTTATAAAAAGATCGTCTACAACAAGCGGCAAGGGTTGTGAACTCTGAATATATTCTTCGATCGCCGCTAGGCGAATGGCCAAATAGAGTTGATCGACTGTTCCATCGCTCATACTTTCAACCTCAACAAACTTTTCGCCTCTCACACCTACTAAAATAGGATTGTCTTTATCATCTAATTCAACTGTTAACTTTGAATATTTCTGTATTGTGAGAATCTTGAATATTTCTGATCCGCGTTCCAATAAAGGGCCTTGTTTTTCTTTCCTGAATTTTTCCATTCCCCATTGTAATAGCATTGAGGCCGTCTGCGCTTTAATATATTGCTCAACAGATATTCCCATATCTGTAAGAGCCAACTGTCTATCCACCTCTGCAACAGCTGCATCCTCTTTACCGGATATTTTATCTACTTCCGCTTTTACTTCGCTCTTTTGTTCGGAAAGTTTCTGAAGTTCTAAGTTTATTTCAATTAACTCCTTCTCCAGTAAAGCCAATTCCTGTTTAACACAATCTGCATCTAAACCTTGGCATTCTTTTTCCAATTCGTCTCGGCTCTTACCATCTCCCTGGTTGAGAAGGGTTACTAAAACACCTTCTTTTTTGGATTCATTATCGCGTAATCGGTCAAACGCTGCGACCTGTTTTTTTAAAGTAAAAAGGTCTTCCATTCCCGCCTCTTTAAAAAGAGGTTGAAGTTTTGCGAGAGCTGTTTCACGATTTTCTTTTTTTTGTAATTTTTTAATCTCAAGAGCTTTAAGATTCTTTTCTTGGTTTTCCTTACTAGATTTTTTACTACGCTCCTCATCCAAATGATGAGTCAAAGAATAAAAAGCTTCTTTATAGTCAGTATTCTCTATATTTATATTAAGTCCTTCTAATAACCTACCTACTTCTTCATTAAACCTCTCAATATCTTTACTCATTGCTTCGATACGGGTAATGCGAATTTTTGAAATTTCTTGACCGTTATCTTTAATTTGTTTAATGGCATTTAAATTGAAGCGAATCTCTTCTACAGAAGAACTTTGAGAAAACCCAGCTTCCTTCATAGCGCCTAGCCATTTTTGTTCCCATTCTCTTTTTTCTGTGAGAATATCGTCATACTTCTCTTTTGTTTTAAGTTCTTGGTCTTTTGCAACCAACGCCTGTTTAATTAATTCTTCTATTCGAGTCGTCTTTTTATCTAAATCGGATTTTATTTTTTCTGCATGCTCTAAGAGTAAACCTAAAGATTGATTCTTTTCCTGATCATTGCAGTCTACTTGATTTAATCCAGTGAATAGCAAAACTCTTGCTTCTTCCTCTTGAGCTTTTAAATTGTCTGCACGCTGTAAACATATCAGTAAATTATTGTAATCATCTAAAATTTCGATTCTTCGATCTGCCCAATCCAACATTTCCTCTGGACTGATAGGTTCAAAGGTACAATTCTTCCAAACAGATTGCCATCGTTCATTAAATTCATTTTTCTGCCTCTGAAGACCATTTTCTTTTTTTTCAAATTCCTTCAGCCTATTCTCTAACAACTCCATCATTCGGGCCAATTCGCTAAGTTTAGCCGCTTCTTCAGCGTAATCAAAACGATTATCTGCCAAAGAATCGGCAATTTTAGTGGACCTTTCAAAAGCCTCCGAAAGTGTCATACCGTCAGAAAAATGGATAACTTCATCCTTTGAGACATCTTCATCTTTCAAATATTTACGGTGAATGATATTCCAACCGATGTCCCTACGCTGACGCGCCTCTTTTAGTTGTTCGAAAGAAATTGCTTTTTTATTACGAAGAAGTTGTTCCTTCTCCAACTTATACTCACTCAACTGTTGTTTAATCGTTTCTCTTTTTGAGGACATTTCTTTTTGAGAAACATTTATATCCTTAATTTCTTTATTGAAGCGTTCTATAGTCACATTCTGCGGAACCAAAAGCTTTTCTAAACTCTCGACAGACCCATTCCAAGGCTGTAACGCTTTGAGACGATTCTCAATTTTTCTTTTTAAATTCGAGATTTCGTCCTTATTTTGAATAATTTCCGCTTCAAGATTTCTTTTTTCTCTGACATGGTGGATAGACGTCTCCAAGAATGTAATATCCGGTTTTTTGCCTAATTGTGTTATTTCATCCTGAAGGTTCTTATAACGAGTTTTTGAGTCTTTTAAAGAGTCTTTAGCAGATTCTAAACGAGTATCTAACGCTTCTTTAGTATCTTTAAGTTTTTCTATTTTTTGATAAAGCGTTTGTGGAAAGAAATTTTCATCTTGAATTTTTTCAGGTATCCAATTCAACTCAGCGGCAAGATCACTGCGCTTTTTCTCAAGAGTTTTGATTTCAGCTAGTCTAGCGGGGATATCCGCTTCACTTTTTTCAACAACAGCTAGATCATTTTTTAATTTCTTTATTTTGTCTTCCAAGCGAAGCAACTTTTTATCAAGCGTTATACAACCTAAATCTTTTTTTACGTCGGCAATTTGTTCAGTGAGATTAAGCAAAGCAATATCAGCCTGATTCAATTCATTCACTGCAACTTCCATTACCTCAGATGCATTCTCTGGGAAATTGGGCATCCTCTCGAACTTAGAAATTTCTTTTTCTAGGTCTTTTACTTGGACAAAATGAGGTAGAATACGGAGAATGCGCTGAAACTTTGAAAACTGTGCAGTCTTTTCAGCATATAATCTATTTTGGAAGCTATGCTCTTCTGAAAAATTTTCAAATTTTTCTTTCTTCTCTTTCCAATAGCTAGATAATATTGTAGCTTCTCTTTTACGTTTTTCTGCATCTTTAAAGCTATCTTCCGCTTTGTAATAAAGCCGTTGTCCGCTTTTTCTTGAACTCCAGTGCTCCGCCGCGCGCTCCTCAAGTTTTCTTAGTACTTCCGTTATCCCTTGAAGACCAGAGCTCGCCGAAAAAAGCATACGGCCAACATCGTCTTTTTTATCTAAAATTTCTTTTCCTCCCTTCCTCAACCGCTCATGCCCCAGGCTAAACATTCTCTCAAAGAAAGACCTGTCTATACCCTGAAGAAAATTATCTAAAGCCTTATCAGTAATAGGAGTGTCATTTTCACCAAGAATTGTATCTCTGGTACCTTTTCGGCGTCGAAACTCAAACTTTTTTTTGTCGTAGTCATTTTCTATTACTGCTCCAACACGAAGGTCCTTATTTTCAAACATAAAATTATAATTCGATTTAGTTGGAAATCCGAAAATGAGATCTTCTATGGCGCATAACGCAGTGGACTTTCCCGCTTCATTAGCCCCATAAATAATATGAAAATCGCCCTCGCCAACAGGAAAATCTATTGTTTTACCTTGAAAATGGCCGTAGCAAAGAAGATCAAGACGTTCAAATCGCATCTAAATTTTTCCTTGTTCAAATAGAGATGAAATTAGAAAAGGAGTTACTTCCTCAACAAGTTTTTCTGTTTTATTTGATTCCAAGTAAGTTATAAGCGCCAGATCCTTGTCAGAACGAATTTCAAGTGGGAGTTTACTTAATAGCTTTTTCATATCATCGGTAATATTTTTTATTAGGTCTTCATCTTTAGTAGCTTCGCCGAGTAGTTTTTTAAGCTCATAAACAGCGTCAACATGATTTTTTAAGGTTTCATTTTCAATATCCTGAGACGCTATAAATTTTATTTTTTCAATCCAGAGTTCGTCGCCATAATTACCTATTCCTATACCTTGTAAATCTTCCCTGAAATGATTTTCGTCAAAATCGATAGAATTTAAAAATCCTGAGCAATTGTTAAACACTATCCTTATAGCTAGAGTCCGTCCTTCTGCATATTGTTCAAAAACTTTATGTATCGCTTCTTCAGAAAGGCGCAGAGCATCTTCGCGCTGCTCACACGAAGTCAAATCAATTTCAATTTGTTTCCAACGAACAACATCAGGGTAAACCCAGTCCATATGGGACACTGAATTATCGTCTACCGTAACCAGAACTGCGCCTTTAGGGCCTTGTTCGTTAATTTTACGACCTTGTAAGTTACCAGAAAAAATTATGTGCGGATTTTCATGCAATTTTTCTTTTTGATGAATATGTCCAAGAGCCCAATATTCATAGCCCTTTGTTTTAAGTTGATCGAGAGTACATGGGGCATACTTGGCATGAGCGGCATATCCTCCTATACCAGTATGAAGAACGCCAATATTAAAATTTCCCAATACCGGGTCTGGATAGTCATCAACCAAGTTAACAAAAGTATCTCTTTCTTTGAAGCTTTGACCATGAACAGAAACTCTAAAATCTTCCAAAGAAAAAGTATCAGCCTTGCGGCTTGAAAATCTATATACATTATCTGGTAAAGATAAATTCTTAGTTATCTGGCTTTCGGCGTCATGATTTCCATATAAAAGAAAACAACGAATTTTTCCTTTTCGCAATCGGTTCATTTCCGAAATAAAGAAATGACCTGTATTACAGTCTTTCCAGGTGCCGTCATAAAGATCTCCAGCAATAATGACGAAAGCTACCTTTTCTTCCAAAGCCATATCAATAAGCCCAGAAAATGCCAACCGGGTCGCTCCCCTCAGAAGATCTAAAGGGGCATCTTGATATTGAGACAATCCTTTTAATGGGCTATCGAGATGAACATCCGCTGTATGTATGAATTTAAACAATATATTTCCTTAAAATAAAATCATCATTCATGGCTTCTACCTCCACCTATTTTTGCATACAGAATCATACATTATCGAAAGCCAAAATCCTATTTAAAAACTCATCTTTTCCACACAAAAAAAGGCCTAGCGGAAACCGCTAAGCCTTTTTCAATAAACGATATGACTGATCGCCAATTATTTTATTGTGTTTTCTTCTATTCTAGCTCTCCCCAAAATGCATATCGACATCCATACTTTGATGGAGAATGCGAACGACTTCAATTCCTTTATCAATTTGTCGATAAAAAATAACATGCTTACCTAGTAAATGTTTACGATAGTCTTTTCGAATATCTTCACAAGAACGCCCTTTCTCCGGACTTTTTGCTAAACTCTTAAACGCGATATTTAAATCTTGGATATAAGTATCAGCTTGATTTTCTCCCCAGGTTTCGAGGGTATAGAACCAAATATTTTCTAAATCTTGCCTCGCCTTTGGCCTAAGTAAAAATTTAGGCATTTCTTTTTTTACTTTTAGCCGTCGACTTCTTTTTTACTTTGGAAAGAAATTCTTTTACTTCAAAAGGTTCTGCTGGTCCGCTTTGCTCCCCTTCGATCAATGCCGACCGCAACGTATTCACTTTTACTTCATGCTCTTCCAACATTCTTAAACCTGCACGAACCACTTCGCTGGTAGAACCGTAGCGACCTTGCTCAATTTGAAGATCAATAAAATCTGTAAAATGATCGCCTAAAACGATACTCGTATTTTTCTTCATTTTTATTACCTATATACCAACTATTAATTAATAGTATATAATGGTAACTTAGACCGCTCAAGAATAAACGTTAACTCTCAATAAAAAGACTGATGATCTTGATTTGTTATTACTTCTTCTTTAATCAAGCTTTTCAATAGCTTATATAAATAGCTTTTTGTTTACCCTTCTCCTAATTTTCACAATAATTTATACAACAATTTTCCCCTTGCTCATACCTTGATTTTTCAAAAAAAAAGGCCTAGCGGAAACCGCTAAACCTAAAATTTAATTCAATTGCAACAAAACTTAATCTGTAATTAAAGCTTTATCTTATTCAGACCGTTTAAATGATATTTTTTATTATAAAAGCAATAACTTTTAGATCGAAAATTTGATTGAATATCAATCAGTTTTTTATAAAATCATATAACAAAAAAGCCGCTGGTAGGAACGCACATAAACCGCCAAATAATAAATTCAAAGCGATAGCAGATTTACCTTCCATACAAAATGGTTCTGAAAGATTGTCATAAACGCCAATTTTTTTGGTTAATTCGGTTTTAACTATTAAGTTTTCATTTTCGTCTCCCTTAAGTTCAGGTAGTTTTTCAACTTCATCTGTGATTTCAACCAAATGCTCTTTAAAAAAATCAAAAGCCTTTAAGCGATATGCATTAATCATAAAAAAAACCAAACCTGTGATTAAAGTAGTTGTAGTTAACCAAACTCTAATCTCTTTAATTGGGAGCGACACACTCCACCAAGCAAGGAATTTATCGGAACTAAAATCGCTTGTCACCATAAATCCTACTATTATGGCTATTAATAACAAACTACATAATAACTCTAATAGTCGAATAGGTCTCAGTAAACCTATAGAAGCATTAAGTTTGTCTTTTAACTTTTCAACTTGATCAGACATACAAAAGAGCCAACCAGCTTGTTAAAACAATAAAAAATTGGAATATAGCCACCAAAATAGTTCCCTGAAAATCTCTTACGCCAACAAATGAAGAATAAAGATTGAACCCTTTAAAAAGACTTCTGACCTTTTCGCGCTTACTTGCTTCAATTTTTCCAAACAAATTAAACAACTTTTCATAACTTTCCTTTGCTATCCGCACATAAACAATATGAAAAGTCGTCAAAAAAAATAAAATCGTGAAAATGCAAGCCAACCAACTAAAGTGGTCTCCAACAATCAAAGAGTAAGTGAAAAATGTTATTGCCACTAACGACAACGCAACTTCAGCTCTCCGGACATTGTGTAAAACAGAAATGTGGAAGGAAAATTTCCGAAATGAACTGTCAATAGGAAATGAAAATTGTTTTTCTGCTATCACAAATATTCCTTTACTTTCCGGCCTATTAAAGAGGCTAAATCATTTTTCATAGTTTCCCTTAATTCTCTCCCTGGAGGGAAACGTTTTATACATTTACCTTGAAAATCATCAATTTCTGCTACCACGGGTAAACAGTAGTTTTTTCCTGAGCCAAATCGCTCCATTAAAATTCTCCCATACTCTCCAGAAGAATAGTAGCCCATAACTTCTTCTTTTAAATGATAAGTATGCCAAACATCCATTTTATTTACTACAGTAATTATCCAATTAACAGCGTCAACGGTGGCAAACTCGCACCATTTATTTAGAAATTCAATATCAGTTTTTCTGCGTTCCTCAATGAAACCCATGGAGGGGACCCAATCTCGTTCGTCTTCATTAACCTGCAAAAATCCTGACGACCCACCGGAGTCTCTTACTTTTGAGTCATTATATCCGTATGAACAAACATTTAAAACACCTGTAAATTGCCCAGCTAAGAGCTTCCCTAACTCTTTTTTAAACTGGTCATAATGACTAGGGTGCGCGGGGATATCAACGAAATTTAGTTTAAGCTCTTCCTCCTGGAGTTCAATAGGATAATATTGAATATCTCGGGTTCCTCTTTTAAAATCTTTATCTGAAATAGATGCCCCAAACAAATTCTTCAGAAGAGAACTCTTTCCTACCCCTGTATTTCCTAGTACAATGATGTAATATTCTTTTTTCCCAACGCTTCTTACCTTTAGGTTTTTAAATTGATCAATTAATTCTTTTAAAAAACCTCCACCAAGCTTTACATCAATTTTAATTAGACTCATATTTATTTCATCTCCTTCATTCTAACATAGAATAAGTCCTTAAAAAACAAAAACTTCTAAGAATTCTAACTATCATCCTCGATATGGTTTCTGAAAATATAACCTAACTAAGCACTGAATACTTAAATGTTTAATTAACATTAAAATTCAATCTACCTATCTAACAATATTTTTGTATACGAAATTTAGAATTATAGCAAGCCAAAATAAAATCTGAAAGGTACTTTTTAACTAAAATTAACTAATTTTGTTTCCATGGTTTTGAAGAAAAGTTATTAAAAAAAACAAACTTTTTCATTCAAAATTCATCTCAAAATTTTGTCCTTGCTTATTTCCTTAATACTCCTAAAATGAATGGAAATTTGATGTTTCAGGTTCAAGGGAAGGCCGTTCGATTCGGCCACGGTCCCGCCGCTGTGTGCGTTACGAAATCTACAATCTGCCACTGACTATTATCCGTTGGGAAGGCGTAGAAATTAGGCTAAACGCGAGTCAGAAGACCTGCCTGAAATGCAAAGTGTCTTCTTTCGGGTAAAAAAGTGGACCGTATACCGTTGATCAAGTAAACAGGGCGCAGTCAACCTCAATCCTCCGCGTGGAGCTTTGAGGTTTTTTTTTGCCTTGAAAAGCAAATGCGCCACAGAATTTCACAGAACAACACAGAAAAATTCGAGAAAAAGTCGAAAAGTTTAGACTAAAAAGATTAGTTCATGGACAATCATCACCGCAGGATTATTGAGCGGTGGTCGTGCTTCGACAAGCTCAGCATGACAATTATTTAAATAAAAATTATGGATCATCTATTCTTTTATTGGGGAGCGTTTTGCCTGGGGTGTGTTCACGCGATGGACGCGGATCACCTATGCACTGTTTCCTCTGTAATCTTCAATAAAAAACCGTTTCGCGAACTTATGAATCTGGCCTACAAATGGGCGTTGGGACATAGCTTCACCTTATTCGGGTTGGCGACTCTCATGTACGCCATGAAATCTGGAATCGAGTTGTTCCAATTTTCCTGGGGCGAACGTCTCGTTGGGATTGCTATGATCGCTCTCAGTTCCTGGATACTTTTTTACGAATTCAAAAGAAACGGGAAACCACACGCAGATCACACTCTATCGGGCAAAACCTTGTTTGGTATTGGCGTTTTACATGGCGCCGCCGGCACCGCCGCGATTCTCATTATGGTTCCTGTCGCTCTTGCCGGTTCCTTCGCTTCGGTTATGGGTTATGTTTTATTCTTCAGCGCGGGGATGATTCTCGCTATGGCGTCCTATTCGTTCCTTATCTATAAACTGGTTTGGCTTAAAAACTTGAGCGTTCATTTATCCCCAGTAAGACGCCTCACCGCTCTCCTCACATTAGGGGTCGGAATCAAATTGGCTGGAGCTTAAAAATAAAATGATCTACGCAGTTGGCATTGGTCCTGGCGACCCTGACATGATGCCTTATAAAACCGTAAAACTATTAAACTCCGCCGACGTTATTGCTGGTTTCGAAACCGTGCTCAATATTGCGCGATCACACTTCAATCCCTCTGCCGAAGTGATTTCCATGGGATACAAAGATCAACCGCAGCAAATGGAAGTGGTTGGTGAACGATCTCGCGACGATAAAGTGTGTGTAGTTTGCTTTATGGGCGACGTCAATTTTTCCGGTTATGAATATTTGGAAAGAATCCACAACCACAGTCAGGAACCGAATCCTACAATCATTCCGGGTATCAGCTCCGCGCAAATGGCGGCGAGCAGAACCTTGACGGCTTTTGAAACGGCGGTATTTTTAACGTTTCACAAACGCGGCGATATAACAGAAGACAAAGAGTTCCTAGTTCAAATTTTAAAACAAGGTAAGTCGGCCATCGTCATTCCCCTACCCTGGGATTTTATGCCGGCAGAGATCAGCCAGTTTTTGATTGAACGCGGGATTCCTAAAGAAACCAAAGTGGATGTTTTTGAATATCTGACTTGGGAAGAGAAAGAAAAAAGTTACGCGCGCACCTTGGAAACCTGCGTTGAAAAATTTAGCGACGTTTCGTTGATGGTCGTCTCCCCTAACAAGACTCAATCCTAATTTCATACATTATATAAGGAACAAACCATGGTCACATTCGTCCCATTGGACAAAACTAAACGCAAAGGATTGATCATGGTGAACACTGGAGACGGTAAAGGTAAAACCACCGCCGCCATGGGCATGGCTTATCGCGCCGCCGGGAATAAGATGAAAGTCTTCGTATTGCAATTCATTAAAGGCAAATGGAAAACCGGCGAGAAAAAAATTGCCGACCAATTAGTTCCCAACCTTGAAATCGTTCCTATGGGAGACGGCTTCACCTGGGATACTAAAAACCCTGAGCAAGACAAAGCTACAGCGATGAAAACCTGGCTAGCGGGAAAAGAAAAATTGATGAGCGGCGATTACGACATGATGGTATTTGATGAAATCAATTACGCGTTGAGCTACAACTTTCTTCCCGAAGAAGAAATCATCGATACGTTTAAGAACAAACCTGAAAAACTTCATATCGTTTGCACGGGTAGAAACGCTCCGCAAGCCTTGATAGATATCGCCGACTTAGTCACCGAAATGAAATGCATCAAACACCCTTATAAAGAACAAGGTATTCCCGCGCAAAAGGGAATAGAGTTTTGACGTAACCTCTAATAATTTATATTTATACTGATTTGCTATCGTCTAGCCCTTAATTTTAAAGGCTAGACTCTTGGCAATTTTGAATTTTTTAAGATCCCCTTTAATACCTATGACAACGCCATACTTCCCATTTTCAAAAATTGTCGGCCAAGACCGTTTGAAAGAAGCCTTGCTTCTGAACGCCATCAACCCTGCTATCGGCGGGGTTCTGATATTCGGTGAAAAAGGAACAGCAAAATCGACGGCTGTGCGTGGACTTAAAAAGTTACTGGATGGGGAAAATTCGGTGCCCTTAGTAGAAATGCCATTATCGGCTACGGAAGAAATGGTGGTCGGCTCCATTGATATTTCAAAAACTTTGAAAACCCAAGAGACTCAAGTCGAATACGGTTTGTTGTATAAGGCTAATGGCGGAATCCTATATATAGACGAAGCTAATTTACTGGAAGATCATTTAGTCAATTCAGTTTTAGATTCTGCCGCGATGGGCGTTAATCGCATTGAGCGTGAAGGCATTAGCCATGAACACCCAGCAAAATTTATATTGATCGGCACCATGAATCCGGAAGAAGGCGAACTGCGACCTCAGTTCTTAGATCGATTCGGAATATCAGTACAAGTTAAAACAGAGAAAGACCTTTATCTCAGAAAAATGATTGTTATGCGCAGATTGAGCTGGGAATCCGATCCGCAATTGTTTATCGAATCTTCTAATGAAGAAGAGGAGAACATCCGACAGACAATCAGCAAAGGAAAAGAATATTTACCGCTCGTGCAGATGCCAGATGCTATGCTCGACCTGGCGATTCAACTGGTATTACAGTCTGGAGCTGAAGGACACCGAGCCGACTTAGTGATTGTTAAAACCGCTAAAACGCTATCGGCATTGAACGGCAGGATGGAAGTAACAGAAGCCGACGTTTACCGCGCCGCAGAGTATGCGCTGAACCATCGCGGCGATTACACGCCTCCACCTGAAGCTCCCGATGACGATGAAGAATCACCCGAAAGCGAAACGCCAGAAAACAACCAAAACGAGTCTCCATTAGAGTCGACCCCAAACAACTCGTTTCAAACAGAACAAACGCCGGAACCACAGCAATTTGAAACCTTAGATTTGGTCATGGAATCTATGAACGCTTCAAACTCCGGAAAAACATCGCGCAAAAAAGAAAACGCCTCACTTGGTAAAACGCGTGGATACACCAACAGTAAAAAGTCTGCCGGGCCTAATGCCGGCGTAGCTTTCTTCCACACCATAATCAACGGTATCCGAAAAGGGAAACGTCGATTGGACGAAATTGATTCCCACGATTTACGATTCAAAAGGAAGCTTTCCGGATTACGAGAACTACATCTTCTCGTGTTAGACGCTTCCGCATCCATGGGAACAAAGAAACGACTGGCCTATGCCAAGGGGTTAGCGCAACGAATTTTAAAACGCGACTACGAAAAGAAAAACTACGTAGCTGTTATAACTGCGCAAGGAAACGACGCGCACGTTTTATTAAAACCCACTCGGAATTTTTTAAAAATAGAAAAGGTTTTATCTGCCGTTACAGCGCGAGGAAAAACGCCTTTACTGCACGCTATTGACAAAGCTTTGGAACTGGGAAAAAAGTTTCGTAAACGAACCACAGATTCCACTCAACTACTGGCTGTGGTTTCCGACGGCAGAGTGAACGTTCCGTTTAACGGAACCGTGAACGAAGATCTTAATTTTTTTGGCGAATCGATTCGCAAGCTTGGGGTTAATAGCATCGTGGTCGATTCCAACGGTCGGTTCAACAGTTCTTTTCTCTTAAAGAAAATGGCCAACCTTTTTGAAGGTCGTTACCTTTCCATGGAAGACGCCCAAAATCAGAAAAGAGTGGCAATAGGCTAAGACCGATGACTATGAGTGAATTATTAATAGAAGAAAGAACTGGTTTATACGCTTATTGTTGAACATTATTCTGTTTTATTAAAACCCATCCCCTCTGCGCGTCATCCTGAAGCAAACCTTTAGGTTTGGTGAAGGATCTCGCCCCGATTCAATAAAATTAATTCCTTTTAAATAAATATGGCCATATACTTTTTTGTTTCTACCTCATCCGACTATCATGTCTTTTCCGAAGCCCTTGCAGACTCAGAAGACCTAGAAACCTACGTAGACTTTGTCGACAACTTTGACGACCACGCCAGCAAATTAGGCTCGACTGATATTCTGGCGACGCGTAACTTGGGCGGTATGTCGTTTCAAAAATCCATTTTGGAGAAGATGGGTAAATTATCTCGCGACAAAAAAATTCCATTCTTGTGTTTGCCTGGTTATAAAAACGACGACCCTTCGGCTTTAGCTCTTTCAACCGTGCCCGCTTCCGTTTGCAAACAAGTTCTAAATTTCTATGAAACTTGTAACGCCTCAAACATTTTAGAATCGGCAAAGTATTTGAGCGATTTATATGGCGGAACTGCATTGGGATGGAAGGAACCCGAAACGTTTCCAGAGTTCGGAATATTGCCCGGTTACGAAGAGATTCGTCTAAAAACTCAAACGGACCTAAATAATAGGCCCGTCATAGCGGTCCTATTTTATCGGACCCATTATTTGGCCAACGACTACGAACCTGTATCCGTGGTTATTAAAGAAATAGAAGCGTCAGGCGCGATCCCCCTACCCGTCTATTGCGCCTCTATGAAGCAACCGAAAAAAGAAATTCATCCAGTAGAGAAACTCCTTAAAAATGAAAACGGCGATCTGTTGCCTCACGCGATCATAGATTGTTTATCTTATGCGGCGGTGGATATATCGGCGGAAGGCAACGTTACCGAGGCCGCTATCGACGATGGGAACCTGTTCATCCGATTAGACAGACCTATTATCCATGCCCTTTACAGTTCCGAATCCAGATATAAGTGGACCGAAAACCCAAAAGGCATGACTCCGAACGATATGGCAATGAAAGTAGTGTTGCCAGAATTCGACGGAAAAATCATCGGGCATCCAATTGGCTTTGCCGAAGAAACCGTTATCGACTGTAAAAAGACTGTTCATTACAAGGGCGACCCTGAAAGAATTCAACGAATAGTTTCATTAGCGAATCGATTTTCCAATTTAGCGTTAAAACCCAACAAGGATAAAAAGATCGCGATCATCTTAACCAACTACCCAACCCAAAACGCACGTATAGGCAACGCGGTTGGTTTGGATACGCCAGAATCTCTAGTGATCGCTTTACGCGAATTAAAATCTGACGGTTACCATGTAGAAAATATTCCCGAGTCTGGCGACGATTTGATTCATTCATTGATCGCACAAATCAGCTACGACACCGAATTCCTAACCGAAGAACAAATACGCCAAGCGCCAGCTCAGATTGACGGTTCAGAATACGAACCCTGGTTCAACGACTTCCCAGAAAAGAATCAAGCCCATATGCAACGCGACTGGGGCAAACCTCCCGGAAAAGTTTTTTGGCACGAGGGAAAACTTTTTTTCCCCGGCTTGTTTTTCGGTAACGTGTTTGTAGGTATTCAACCACCGCGCGGATTTGGCGATAACCCTGTCGCCATTTATCACAGTCCAGATGTCGTGCCTACTCATCATTACCTGGCATTTTATAGATGGATTCGTTACGGGTTCCAAGCAGACGCGGCAATCCATATGGGCAAACACGGCAACTTGGAATGGCTACCCGGTAAAGCCGTTGCCTTATCGGAAAACTGTTATCCAGATTTAGCGATATTTGATATCCCTTTCTTCTATTACTTCATAGTCAACAACCCTGGCGAAGGTTCGCAAGCAAAGCGGCGAACGCATTCCGTTTTAATCGATCACATGGTGCCGCCAATGACTCGCGCCGATTTATACGACGACTTAGCTCGTATCGAACAATTGATCGAAGAATGGACTTTTGTGCAGGATGTCGATCCCGAAAAAGTTCCCATCGTGCAAAATCAAATTTGGGAGCTTTGCGAAACCAACAACGTCAATATGGACTTAGGGTTCGACAAACCGCCCGAAAATTTTAAAGAATATCGCAAAGCGATCAACGGTTTCTTATGCGAAATTGGTAACACGCAAATTCGTGAAGGACTACATGTTTTAGGCAAAATCCCTAAAGAAGACAGCTTGATCGATTTATTTGTCAGTCTCGCTCGTATCGACAACCCACCGCATAAGGGAACGCAAACTTTATTCATGAGCGCATGCGCAATAGAAGAGTCTTCTTACTTCAACGATCAAAGCGCGGCATTAAATTGTAAAATCCCTGAATCGCTTATCCAGTACTATAAGAAACCCATTCAGAGCCGAGGGGACTTATTGGAATGTTTTGATCGTATCGCGTTCAACTTTTTCGAGTTATGTCTTAAAAATGAATTAACCAATCCTACCGAAATCGAAAACGCTGTCTTCAATCATTCCAGTTGTCGGTTTGACGGTCTTGGAGAAACGTTTTCATATATCTTTAAAGTTATTTATCCGCGACTGCTAAAAATATCCGATGAGTTAACCAGTCTCACTCGCGGTTTGAACGGTAAATTTGTACATCCCGGACCTTCCGGGGCTCCTACTCGCGGTATGGCTTCTATATTACCTACCGGTAGAAATTTTTATTCGGTGGATATGCATTCGATCCCCACTATCATCTCCTGGATCATGGGGCAAAAATTAGGTCAAAACTTGATCGACCGATTTCACGAGGAAAACGAGAAATATCCGGAAACTATCGCGATGGTGCTTTGGGGAACATCCAACATGCGAACCAAAGGCGACGACGTAGCGCAGATTCTATTCCTATTAGGGATGCGTCCTATTTGGAAACCGGAGAACAAACGCGTCATTGGCGTGGAACCCATTCCACTGGAAGAACTGGGTCGGCCTCGCGTGGACGTTTGCGCGCGCATTAGCGGATTTTTTCGCGACGCATTTCCTAATTTAGTTACTTTAATGGATCAAGCGATAAACATGGCGGCGCAACTAGACGAACCGCCAGAGATGAATTTTGTGCGCAAGCATTACTTAGAATCGAACAAAGAACCACTCTATCGAATTTTTAGTTCGGCTCCAGGGCGATATGGTACAGGGATACTAGAAACTATCCATTCACAGAAATGGGAAACCGGAAAAGATTTGTCGGATGTATTTTTGAATTGGGGAGGGTTTGCTTACACTCAAAAAGAATACGGCACGGCGAAGAAAGACGAGTTTATCCGTCAGTTATCGCAAACCGACGCAGCATCACAAAACCAAGACAATCGAGAACACGATATTTTTGATTCCGACGACTACCTTCAATTTCATGGCGGCTTAATCAACGCGATCAATACCATCAAGGACGCACAGGGTAAAGGTAAAGTCACAGAATACTTTGGCGACTCTTCAAATCCTGCGGCGGTAAAAATTAAAACGTTGAAAGAAGAAGTGCGTCGGGTATTTCGGGCGCGAGTGGTTAATCCAAAATGGATCGACTCCATGAAAGACCACGGTTACAAAGGTGGACTAGAAATGGCGGCGACAGTAGATTATATGTTTGGTTACGATGCCACTACAGACGTCATCGACGATTATATGTACGAAGGCGTTACAGAAAAATATCTTTTAGATAAAGAAACGCAAGAGTTTTTAAAAGAAAAAAATCCTTGGGCTATTCGGTCGATGGGAGAACGTTTAATGGAAGCGGCCAATCGCGGCCTATGGAAAAATCCCGACCCTGAATTAATGATGGAAATCGAATCGCTGGTATCCTCTACCGAAGGCGATATCGAAGAGAAGCTTTAAACCTCAATGGTTTAACCGCAAAGGCGCGAAGAACGCAAAGAAAACGTAAGGCTAGTCAATACCTCAACAGCAACTTACTTCCCCTTAGTTAGTCGTCCCTGAAAAAGTAGTCTAATCCTATGAATAAAGGGTGAAAGGTGCTTTTGAGTGTTGTAAAATTGCAAGAAAACTGTAATCAGCGTTCAAAAACTGGAGGATTTATGCACTCAAAACAGCGAGACGGTCAAGGCGAATTGTATTCAGTCCGGTTGGATTTTTTGTGCAACGAAACGCATCCTTTGTCGCGTCTATCGAACTCGATTGGCTGGTCTCATTTCGATGAAAGTTTTGGTCAACTCTACAGTGAAGGCCAAGGCCGTCCGGCCAAGCCGACGCGATTGATGGTGGGGTTGCATTATTTGAAACACGCCTTCGACTTGAGCGACGAAGAGGTGGTTGGTCAATGGATTGAAAATCCTTACTGGCAATTGTTTTGCGGGGAAGAGTATTTTCAGCATGATTTTCCAATCGATCCGAGTCTGATGACCAAGTGGCGGAACCGCTTGAAGAGCGCGGGTCTCGAGAAGCTTCTTGAGGAAACAATACGCGCGGGGTTGGAGACCAAGGTATTGAAGCGAACCAGTTTAAATCGTTTGAACGTGGACACCACGGTTCAGGAGAAAGCTGTGAGTTTTCCTACGGACTCGAAATTGTATCATCGGATGCGAATCAAATTGGTGAACGAAGCTAAGGCTTGCGGCGTTTTGCTTCGTCAATCCTACACGCACAAATCAAAGCAGTCGTTAGTTATGCAGAGCCGTTACACCCATGCAAGACAGATGAAACGTTCTCGGAAAGAAGTTAAGAAACTGAAAACCTACCTGGGTCGGGTGACGCGTGATATTGAACGTAAGATATCGAGCAATCCCAATTTGAAAGACCGTTTCGCGTCTTTGTTGGAGATGGGGCATCGTCTGCTTCAGCAGAAACGAATGGACAAAGGAAAACTTTACAGCCTGCATGCGCCGGAAATCGAATGCATCGCCAAAGGCAAGGCCCATAAACGCTACGAGTTCGGATGCAAGGTGAGCCTTACGACCACGTCAAAAGATAATTTTGTAGTCGGCGCGCAAGCGATTCATGGAAACCCTTACGATGGATATACCCTCAATGAAGCGGTTAAACAGGCTGAACGGCTGGGAGACTTTACAACGAAAGAAATTTTTGTAGATCGAGGTTATCGCGGTCACAACTACGAAGGCAAAGCTAAGGTGCATCTCGCCCGACGTGGGATGAGAAAGTTAAAACCTTCGCTGAGACGATGGTTCAAGCGTCGCTCAGCGATAGAGCCTGTGATCGGTCACATGAAAAATGATGGACGTTTGGGCAGAAACTATCTGCTAGGTCAAGAAGGCGACCGGATCAACGCAATCTTGTGCGGCGCTGGACATAATATCCGAAAGCTCTTAAGGGCTTTCTTTTTGTTTCTTTTTTGGCGACTGTTCAAAAAACATTTTCAACCGGTCAACGCATAAAAAAATCTTACATTGTTGGCCCTGATCTTCAAAAAATAGGGTTTTTCAGGGACGACTAGTTAGAATCTAAAAAGTTAAGCTCTTACTTAAATAACGCCTCTCGAATTAATTTCTGGGAAGCGTTGTTCATAATGACCAAAATTATTTCCACAAATAAAATATAACCGTCCGGATATCAAGCCTTTTAAAAAGTTCCGATCAACCTACAAATTTGGTCAACTTTTTTTTCATTCAGAAAACCTTTGAATTTATGCAGCTTATTTTTTTCACACTCCAAAACACAAAATATCCCATATATAATATTTTTTTAATTTTATTTGAAGGATAGTTATGAAATCTATTTATGTACGCCTAAGTAGGCATTTCTTAATATTATTAGTTTTATCTTCTTTTATTCTCATTCCTTCACTTGCCGCAGCGGTTGTGGAAGTAACTATCACCCATGAATCGCTAGACGAAAATGGAGTTCGAACCCTTGAAATTCGTGGCACTGAAGTTCATGTAAGCGGAGTATTTCCTACAGTCACCTTGGCTGGTTCTCCTTTAACGGTTCTTTCTACAAACGCCAATGGCGACCAATTGGTAGTAAGCCTTCCAACCGATCAACTAGGAGGCACCTATAAGTTATCCTTAACCAACACTGCTGGAAGCTCAACTTTCGACGTTAATATAAACGACCTTTCTGAAGACGGCTCGAAATGGCAGGAAATAAATTCGGCTGTGGCTTTTGGGAAACGACGTTATTTTGCATCGACGGTTTACAACGACAAAATGTGGATTATGGGCGGTCATGTTTTCCCAAGTACAAAAGGCAACGACGTTTGGAGTTCTTCTGATGGGGCAACTTGGGTAGAAGAAACTTCCGCTGCAAATTGGGCTGGTAGGGAAAATTTTCAGACGGTCACTTTTGACGGGAAAATGTGGGTCATAGGCGGCAAGACAGCCTCTGGCGAGGTGAATGACGTTTGGAGTTCCACCGATGGAGTGAGCTGGACAGAAGTGACATCCGCCGCGCAATGGACCGCGCGCGCAAATCATCGCGTTGTCGTTTTTAATAACGAAATGTGGTTGATTGGCGGTAATGTAGGCTCTACATATTATAACGACACATGGCATTCTTCCGACGGTATTACTTGGACTCAAGGTACGGCGGATTACGGTTGGGGTCCGAACTTTGAATTCCAAATCCTTGTTTACGATAATAAACTTTGGATGATTGGCGGCACAAACGTTAATAATGAAATTCAAAATTCCGAAGACGGTATTACCTGGACACAAGTCGTTCAGACCGCGCCTTTTCCAAAACGTCACATCCATCGATCAACGGTTTATAAAAATAAAATGTGGATTACTGGAGGACTTAGCCTTCCTGCATACACTCCTTTGGACGACGTTTGGAATTCTACCGACGGGGTCAACTGGACTTTAGTAACAGATGAACCGGGATGGGAAGCGCGATACGGACATGAGCTTCTAGTGTTTTCCGATAAAATGTGGGCTTTAGCCGGAATAGGAAGCAGTTGGTACGACAATGTATGGAATACCGTCGACAATTTTAATAACGTTTCTCTACTTGCGAGCATTGATGTTTTACAAGACCAAATAGCTGACCTTCAATCCGGTTCTGTAGATGATTCTGCCGACAACGTTTACATTACCTTTGCGCAAGAAGATCTATTGAGTAACCCAAGAACTCTGGATATCAATGGAGTCGGTTTGTTCATAGCTTCATCTGATCCAATAGTTTTTCTTGGAGACGAAAAAGACGGATCAAATGTTCCATTGCCTGTATCCAATAAAACCAACATTGCAGGTACAACATTGCAACAGGTTTTGGTTCAATTACCAGCAATCACGTCAAGAGGAAATCACCGTTTAACCTTAATTAACTCTAATGGAAAATCAGAATTTGACGTACAACTTGCCGAAGGAGGCACTGGAGGCAACGACGGATTTACAAAATTATTACTCCATATGGACACGGATTTTTTTGATTCATCTGGATCATCCCATCAGCCAACACTTCATGGCGGCATCGCAATAGATCCTGTAGCAAAATTTGGAGCGGGTTCGGGACTTTTTGATCAAATCGACGACTACGTCTCTTTTCCAGATAGCCCTAACTGGGCGTTTGGTTCTGGCGACTTCACGATTGATTTTTGGTACAAATTCGTGGCTGACAATGCTCAAAACATCGTTTCACAATCGGAAAACATAAATAGTCATTGGAGACTCTTTTTCCAACCCACTCCTTTCAAGTTCCAATTTGATCTTTACTCGGGCGGGGGTATTCCTATAACATTTCGATCCGATCCTTTGACTATGGTAGCAGGAAACTGGTATCACTTTGCCGTTGTTCGTTCTGGGAATAATTTCAATCTGTATCGTAATGGTGTGCAAATTCGTTCGACCTATGCCAATAGCGAATATATTCCAGATTTAGCGGCAGATCTAAACTTCGGTAATCTCGGTTATTGTAATTGTCAAAAAATGTTAGGAAATATTGACGAACTTCGGATAAGTAAGGGAGTAGCTCGTTGGACATCCGATTTTAGCGATAATTTACCGAACGCTCCTTATAATTAAACGGCTCATATTTGTTTAGTTTTTAAGTTAAGAATGCCTCTCGGATTCATTTCCGGGAGGCGTTTTTTTTTTGCATGAATTTTTTAGCGATAAACGGAAAAACTCTGATCCCGAATTAATGATGGAAATCGAATCGCTGGTATCCTCTACCGAAGGCGATATCGAAGAGAAGCTTTAAACCTCAATGGTTTAACCGCAAAGGCGCGAAGAACGCAAAGAAAACGTAAGGCTAGTCAATACCTCAATAGCAACTTACTTCTCCTTAGTTAGAATCTAAAAAGTTAAGCTTTTACTTAAACAACTCCTCTCGGATTTACTTTTAAAAATCGCTTTTATTAAGAACCAAAATTATTTCTACAGATAAAATATAACCTCCCCGATATCAAGCCTTTTTAAAAGTTCCGCTCAACCTACAAATTTGGTCAATTTTTTATTACTTTAGAAAACTCTTATATTTCAGCAACCTATTGTTTTCACACTCCAAAACTAAAAATATCCCACATATAATATTTTTTTAATTTTATTTGAAGGGTAGTTATGAAATCTATTTATGTACGCCTAAGTAGGCATTTCTTAATATTATTAGTTTTATTTTCTTTTGTTCTCATTCCCACCTTTTCTTCTGCAATTGAAGTAACAATTACTCATGAATCAATAGACGAAAATGGCATCCGAACTTTGGAGGTACGCGGCACTGACGTTCATATAGGAGGAGTCCTTCCCACTGTCACTCTAGCGGGTTCTCCGCTAACAGTTCTTTCCACTAACGCTAACGGAGACCAAATAGTGGTAAGCCTACCTTCCGATCAACTGGGAGGAACTTTTAAATTGTCCGTAACCAATACGTCTGGAACTTCAACATTTGACACCAAGATAGAAGATCTGTCTGCGGATGGCTCTACCTGGGAATTGCAAAACGCAGCCGTACCTTGGGGAAAACGACGCTATTTTGGTTCCGTGGTTTACGACAATAAAATGTGGCTCATGGGAGGAGATATTCCAGGTTCTGAAAGTAACGAAGTTTGGAACTCTTCTGACGGCGTTAACTGGACACAAGTAACTCCTGTCGGAACTATTTGGTCCGCGCGAGAACGACCGCAAGTAGTCGTTTTCAACGGTAAAATGTGGCTCATGGGAGGAAAATCCGCTTCTGGAGACAAAAATGATGTTTGGAGCTCTACCGATGGAGCTAACTGGACAGAAGAAACAAGCTCAGCGGCATGGGCGGCGCGCCACAGTCATGATGCTGTCGTTTTTAATAATGAGATGTGGGTCATTGGCGGAAATAATGCCGGATATATCAACGACGTTTGGCATTCTACAGACGGTATCAACTGGACTGAGGCGACATCCGATTATGGTTGGGGACCAAAATTTGAATTTAGAATTCTTGTGTACGACAATAAAATGTGGATGATCGGCGGAATAAATGGCGATAACGAAGTCCGATATTCTACAGACGGTATTACCTGGACCCAAGCCATTCAAACTGCGCCCTATTCGACACGTCATATTCATGGAGTAACTGTTTATAAAAATAGAATGTGGGTTATGGGCGGTCTAAACTCTGCTGCCAACGCCTCTTTGAACGATGTTTGGAGTTCTACCGATGGAGTTAACTGGACACTAGCGACAGATACAGCCGACTGGGAATCGCGGTACGGACATGAGGTTCTCACATTCTCCGATAAAATGTGGGTATTAGGAGGAATAGATGGTACAGGATCTAACTGGATAGAAAATGTTTGGAGTACTGCCTATAGCATTAACGACCTTGTTCAGCAAACTGAAATTGACATTTTAAAAGAACAGGTAGCTAGCCTTTTGGGAGGTTCAGGCGACGATTCTGCCGACGACGTTTACATCACTTTCGCGCAAGAAGACTCATCCAGTAACCCGAATGTTTTGGACATTAATGGAGTGGGATTATTCGTATCTCTGCCTCCGTTGGTTATTCTTGGAGACGAAAAAGACGGTTCGAATACTCCGTTAACTGTATCTTCACAAAGTAATATTTCAGGCACTTCATTACAGCAAGTCATTGTTGAGTTACCCACAAACGTATCAGAAGGAACTCATCGTTTAACCTTAGTCAATGCCAAAGGCAAATCTGAATTCGATGTTAAACTGAGCAAAAGTGGAATTGGTGGTAATGATGAGTTTACGAAGTTGTTACTGCATTTTGACACGGATAACCCGAGCTTTGTGGATTCTTCGGATGGAAGCTCAACCGCTCATATTATGACAACTCATGGAGGCGCTTCGTCCGTAGCTAACCCTGAAACAAATCCTAATTTACCTTTCTCTACCACGAGCAATGTTGGCGAATTTGATGGCACTGACGATTATTTAACCACTCCCGATAATGCAGATTGGAATTTTGGAACGGGTGATTTTACCATCGATATGTGGGTACGTCTTGATACTGTTTCTGGCACTCATCGTTTAATCAGTCAAGGAGTCAGTAGCCCTTTTACCTATTGGTCTTTCCATATAGAAAGTAACGGAACTAAAATGGGTTATGAACACTATAACAATAATGTATCTAATAATGGGAACCTAACCATAAGTCCTGCATTATCTGCGAACAAGTGGTATCACCTCGCCTGGGTTCGGCAAGGCACTGCAATGAAAATGTTTGTAAATGGCGAATCCATTGGAACAAACAATAATATTCCTGCTTCATGGGTTAATCCTACTGGAGATCTTCATATTGCCAAACTAAGTTATCATGGTACCCAGCTATTAAATGGACAAATTGAAGAACTTCGCGTATCAAAAGGAATCGCGCGTTGGACAGCAGATTTCGATGGTGATCTGCCTGATGCTCCTTTTAATTAAACTGATCGTTTTGTAATAAGAACGTCTCTCGGATTAATTTCCGGGAGGCGTTTTTTTTGCATGAAATTTTTAGCAATAAACGGAAAAATCCCGACCCCGAATTAATGATGGAAATCGAATCGCTGGTATCCTCTACCGAAGGCGATATAGAAGAAAAGTTATAACTGAATCCAAAACACAAAAACCATTCCCCTCCCAAAGGTGGATGAGCATCATCTCTGCATCTATCTTTCGAATATCTTAGGGTAGGCTCAACAGAGTATTCCATTAAATTAGAAGTTACAAATACAGTAACTATTTAAAAAACAAAGACGTTCCATGAAAAACTTTTCTCTGCCGAGCAAACAAGACGGCAAAAAGTTTAAATATCGGAACTTAGCATTCCTCAACCACGAATATAACTACTGTAAGATCTATCTTATTGTGACATATATCACAAAAAAAAATATGATTATGCTGCAAAATATCATTGCCAAATAAATAAGATCAACATACTATGTGAATAAAATTATATTAGTCGTTAATTAAACCAAGGAGGGGAATTATGCATTTAAACGTTAAAAAGATGTTAGTGGCAGCGATTTTGACACTAATATCTTTTGGTTGTACACATACTGAAATGGCTCATAAGGATGAAGGAAGAGCCAATATACCATTTTTCTTTGAAGAAGGCGCTAGAGCGCCAGTAGCGAAACCCGTGTCTGACGACGGTTGGAGAAGAGCTTCCATGGCATTTCCTACTGGACTTGAAAGCACGAGTAATATTTTAATTGAAAAAGTTTTTCCAAAGACGGTTCATAAAGGACAACCTTACCATTACTTAATCAATGTAACGAATCTAACCGAATTGACTCTCGATAACGTGAATGTTATTGAAAAGTTTCCTTCCAGTTTTGCAGTTGGCAAAACCGATCCAGAAATTTATGACACTTCTGGAGATCGAGTCGCTTGGGCATTAGGTAAAATGAAACCGCATGAAACTCGAGTTATCCGCGTAGACGGTGTTGCTAATGATACAGCTGGCGTTCCTTGTTGTACAGAAGCTAACTTTCAAGTTCCTGCTCTTTGTTTAAATACGACTGTTGTGGATTCTGGTCTTGAAGTTTCCGTTAATGCGCCGTCCGAATCTATGATGTGTAACCCAATTCCAGTGGATTATACGGTAAAGAATACCGGCGCAACCACTTTAAGAAACGTTACTGTCGCTTCAAGTTTACCTAGTCAATTGACATCCGATGGAGCGAACTCCATCAACCTTAATGTAGGCGAACTTCCTGCTGGCAAGTCACAAACTATCCAAGCTATGGTTATGGCTGCTGGAACAGGCGATTATAATCTCTCTGGTTCCGCCAATGGAACTCCAGTGAGCTCTTACTCTGGCAGTAAAGGATTTGATAATATTTCTGCAGATGCCAATACGGTAACCACAAATGTTAAAAAACCTGCGTTGGAACTCGCTGCTACTTCAAACAGAGAGAAACAATATGTTGGACGTAGCATTGATTTGGACTATGTGGTAACTAATACTGGTAACGCCAACGCAGACGGCACCGCATTAGTAGCGTCTGTACCTGCGAACACTGCATTTCAATCAGCTACAAATGGCGGTACATATACCCCAACCTCAAACACTGTTTCTTGGGCATTGGGCAATTTATCGCCAAGCGATTCAAGAAAAGTAAGTATGACAGTTGGAGGAAGCACAGCAGGGACTGGCACCACAAGCGGAGAAGCTAATGCAGTCTGCGCCAGCGCAGCTACTGCTTCTACCGGAATCTCTATGGTAGGAATCTCGGCATTGCTGTTAGAAGTGATCGATGTTAACGATCCTGTAGAAGTTGGAAAATCCACCATCTATGAGATCCGAGTTACCAATCAAGGTAACGCTACTGCTACCAATATTGGATTGACAGGGACATTTGAAGACGATATGTCCTACATCACCTCTAGCGGTAATACTCCGATTTCAAATGCTGGTAAAAATCTGACTTTTGGGTCCTTTTCATTGGCTCCACAAGAAGTGGTTTCTTGGCAAATCGAGTTAAAAGCTAGCGGTGTTGGCGATCATCGATTTGGAATCGAAATGAACAGCGACCAGTTGACACGACCTGTTTCTGAAACTGAATCAACCACTATTTATTAATAGCTTAATTCTTTTCCTTCCCTATTTATCTAGGGAAGAAATAGAAAAAATTAGTGGTTCAATGAAGCAAACAGTTAGTTTTTGATAAGTTTTTAGTAAAAAACGTCTCTCGGATTAATTTCTGGGAGGCGTTTTTTTATTGTAGAAACAAAATAAAGAAAGGCCCTAGGTTGCGAGCAACACTAGGGCCTTTCTCATAAAATGGAAGGAGTCCGTATGGTGACTAGATTGAAGAGATCAATCACCTCAACAAAGTAAAAAGCTATGGCCACATAGGCTGGAATTCAGTAACTCACTTTATAATTGTTACTCAGTTACCGCCACTCATAGCTTTAGAACCACTCTTTACAGAGACATTATTTTTTTTCAGCATCTGGATTGCTAGTCAGTCTTTCTTCTCCTCGGTGAATACGGTCTTGGGCATAGCCGTGACGGTAAGCATAACCGTTTCGGTAATAATAACCGTCTTTATATTCGCCTGACCACTGATCGCCCCAGTGACCGCCCCAGTATCGACCATCTTGCTGATAACCATCTTGGTAATAACCGTCTTTGTATGAACCATCTTCGTAATAACCATCTCTATAATATCCATTTCCTACACATCCAGAAATGGCCAGCGCCAATCCCAAGATAAAAGCAACAACTAGATTTTTGTATTTCATAAACTCCTCCTCTAAAAATAGAAAACTATGACTACGAAAGCCTAGATCTAGTAACTTACCTTGTAATTGTTAATTAGTTACCGTTAGCTTTAGAGCCACTCTTTACAGATGCAATATTTTTTTCAGCCTCTGGGTTTCCAGTCAGTCTTTCTTTTCCTCAGTAATATCCTTTTCCTACACACCCAGAAATGGCCAATCCCAAGATAAAAGCGACAACTTGATTTCTGTATTTCATATACTTCCCCTTCTAAAAACAGAAAACTACAACCACGCAGGTTGAAAAACTTCTAGCTCAACTTAACCAAAAACTAGATATTTAAAGATTTGAAAGTATTAACAATATTATAAAATAAAAAAACCCAAAATCAAGCGTAGGTTTTTTTATAAAATAATTCGTAAAACCCCATTGAGATCAGCGATTCTTATGGCCTAAACCTCAAACACTGGTATCTCGGCCATGGGCAATTTATCTTCCAGCGAATCAAGAAAAGTAAGCATGACAATTGGAAGAAACATCTCTCCCTTCCCTATTCTTTATAGGGAAGGGAGAGAAAAAGTTAGTGGTCCAATGGAACAAACAATTAGCTTTTGATAAGTTTTTAGTAAAGAACACCTCTCAGGTTCGTTTCCAGAAGAAGTTTTTTTGTACATCAAAAAACCGTATCCTAGTAACTACCTCTGAAAAAATTCCGATTCTGAATTAATAATGGAAATCAAATCACTGATATCCTCTATCTAAGGCGATATTTAAGAGAAGTTATCGCACTACTCTCATAGCCTGTTAATTTCTCCCCAAGCCACAAATCATTTCATTTCACAATCATACGAATATTTAATGCCAAATACTGTTTTTTGTTTTTCAAACTTCCTGGAAAATCCGTCAAACGTTTTATTATGTCGAAAATACCTGAGCTAGGCCTCCTTATAGTTAAGGAAATCCGAAATCTCTACTTATCAGTCTATAATTCTTCTTTTGAAATCCTAAGAAATTTTTTAACTTTTATTTATAAATAGATATAAAGGGCAAGAACATTATGCGAGTAAAGAAACTGTTTCTATTATTATCTTTATTTTTATTATTTTTAGGATTGATTCCTGCTGTTGCCTGGTCGGTTGTAGAAATAACAACTACCCATGAAACTAAAAATGGTAATGGGGATCGAATCCTTGAAATAAATGGAACTGAAATTCACCTAGGCACAAATCCTACCGTTACTCTAAGCGGCGCAACTCTCACAGTAGATACGCTTGAAACTGGAGGAAATAAAGCGACAGTACTTTTGCCAGACAGCCAACAAGAAGGAACCTATACCTTGTCTGTAAGTAATGCGAATGGCAGCTCAGCATTCGACGTCAAAATAAACAAACCTATTTTACCTGAAGGCGCGGATTGGGAATTAATCGACTTTCCTGTTGATTGGGGAAAACGACGTTTCTTTGGTTCAGTGGTTTACGACAATAAGATGTGGGTCATGGGTGGTCATGTTGCTCCATTTGTTAAGGGCAACGATGTTTGGAATTCTAGCGATGGAGAAACCTGGAGCCTCGTAAATACTTCAGCTTCCTGGGTAGGTAGGGAACGACCGCAAGTAGTCAATTTTAATGGAGAGATGTGGTTACTAGGCGGAAAAACTTCTTCTGGAGCTGAAAACGATGTTTGGCATTCTAGCGACGGAATTACTTGGTCAGAAATTACCACAACAATTCCCTGGGCTGCGCGTTATAGTCACCGCGTTGTCGTTTTTAATAATGAAATGTGGGTTATTGGAGGCTTTAACTCTAACGGTTATATTAACGACGTTTGGCATTCTGCCGATGGGATTACTTGGACTCAAGCTACAAGCTCTTATGTTTGGGGGCCAAAGTTTGAATTTGAAATTCTAGTCTATGACAACAAAATGTGGATGATAGGCGGAATAAATGGCGATAACGAAGTTCGATACTCTACAGACGGCATTACCTGGACACAGGCTATCCAAAATGCTCCTTATGATATACGTCATATACACAGAACAACTGTATATAAAAATAAGATGTGGATTCTTGGCGGACTCAACTCTTCAGGCACCACATCTTTGAACGATGTATGGAGTTCTTCAGATGGAGTTACCTGGACAAAAGCAACTGACACTGCTCAATGGGATGCGCGTTACGGTCACGAAGTTCTCACTTATTCCGATAGGATGTGGATTCTTGGCGGATTTGACGCTACTTGGCTTGATAATGTTTGGAGTACTTCCACCGAGTTAAACGATCTTGCACAACAAATCGCGATTAATAACAATACGACCTCGAATACGAATCAACAAACAACTATCGATTCTAACGTGAGTAATATTTCTTCCAATTCCTTAACTATTACAACTCAACAAACAACTATCAATTCAAACGTCGATAATATTTCTTCCAATGCTGGAAATATTTCTTCGAACACTAGCGACATATCCGGCTTACAAACTCAAGTTACGAATTTGCAACAACAAATTGTAACGTTACAATCGGATTCAGGCAAAGATAGCTCTGATGGAGTCTACATAGTTTTTGCCCGAGACTTACTTGATGACGATAAATATTTTATAGATATTAATGGAGTAAATCTTTTTCAAGATGTAAATACAACCCCATTTTTATTTATTGGAGACAATCATGATAGTTTGAATTTGGCTCTCACTGTCATCAACCAATTAGATATTCCAAACACAAGTTTGCAGCAGGTGGTAGCCGAATTACCCGATAATATTATCAATGGAACTCACAAATTGAATTTAAGCAACGTTCAAGGCAATTCTGAATTTGAAGTTAGTTTTAGCGATATTATCGATTTCCCAACTCACGATGGCACAACATGGGAAGAAATTACGCCTAATACCCCTATTTGGAGTAGTCGTTCAGGGCACGCCTCGGTAGTTTTTAAAAATGAAATGTGGATTCTACAAGGAGGCAGCCCCGCTGGAGACGAAGTTTGGCATAGTGGAGACGGAGTTAATTGGGAACAAGTCATCAATACTGGAAGTAACTTGCCTTCTGGAAGGTTAGGTCATTCAGCGCTTGTTTTTAATGGGAAAATGTATGTCATGGGTGGAACATCAAGCGGAGGTTATGCAAATGATGTTTGGTCCTCTTCCGACGGAACTAACTGGACATTAGAAACAAATAACGCAGGATGGCCTGCAAGGTCCTATTTTAACGTAGCAGTTTATGACGGCAAAATGTGGGTTTACAGCGGTATAGGAGGTTCTACACTAAGAGACGTATGGTACTCAACAGATGGAACGAATTGGATTGAAGCTACATCTACCGCTCCATGGGCGGCTCGTCAAGGCGCTACATCATTAGCCTACGATAATAAAATGTGGCTTATCAGTGGAACTAACGCGACTGATGTTTGGCATTCAACCGATGGAGCAAACTGGACTCTAGCTACATCTGATATGGGCTTGATTGACGGAACGCGTTATTTCTACGACGCAGTGACTTATGATAATAAAATGTGGATTTTAGGGGGCGCCGTTACTGGCGCTCCATCTCAAGACACTATTTATAACAGTTCAGATGGAATTACTTGGAGCTTGGTGACAGACGCTCCTGGATGGGCTGCGCGGCATGCTCATCAAACGCTAGTTTTTAGAAATAAACTGTGGCTACTTGGCGGGGTTGTTACCCATGTCGGCGCTACTAACGAAATTTGGACGACCACAGAATAATTTTAAGTTCAAAATAGCGTCTCTCGGATTAGTTTCCGGGAGGCGTTTTTTTTTGCAAATAACGAACCGCTGATATCCTCTACCGAAGGTGATATCGAAGAGTAGCTATAATACGATTCCCATAGACGACTAATCCTTCCCCGATCCACCAGGCATTTCAATTTACAGTCCAAGAATTAAGAGTATTTAATGCCAAACGCTATTCTGGGCTTCCCATTTCTCTAAAAAAACCTGTCAATTTTTTTATTATATCAAAAACACTTGAATTATGTCCCCTTATGCCTTAGGAAAACCAAAACAAAAAATAACAGCATTACAATTATCTTTTAAAACCCAAAACACTTTGGGAGTTTATATAATTTTTGGAGGCAACCAACTATGAAATTTAGTCATACTTGTTCTTTACCGCCTGAACGCGTCAAAAGAACCGCAACTGTTTTTGGTACGATCTTGATTTTCATGCTGACTACCTTTTCCCTGGCGCACGCTTTTGATCCAAGCGATATCACAGGACTAAAAATGTGGCTTAAAACAGATGATATCACCGCTAACGACGGAGATTCAATCGCATCATGGGATGACAGTTCCGCGCAAAACAACGACGCTGATCAAAGCACAGCCGCG
>JAJDAT010000002.1 GCA_029261715.1 Nitrospinia bacterium
GGGGCTTTTTATAGACGAATGCGAGCTAGACTCGGAGCTCCAAAAGCCATCACCGCTACCGCACACAAACTAGCAAAGCTCATTTACAGAATGCTCAAATATGGAGAAGACTATGTTGATAAAGGACAAGAATACTACGAACAGCAATACCAAGAACGCGTTTTAAATAATTTTAAAAATAAAGCTAAACAACTCGGATATCAACTACTTAATCCAAACACAGGTGAAGTTGTTTCTTAGGAGCCTGTCGAAGCACGACCACCTCTCAATAAAATTTCGGCTATGGAGCATTTCGTTCTAATTTCTTTCTGTATTTTTCGCAGCTTGTGCTGAGCTTGTCGAAGCATTTTTCTGTGGCCAGATTTTAGTTTTTCTTACTTCATCTGCTTCCGCACCCACTCCAAATTATTTTTATATAGTTTGGAGCTTGGGTGTTCTGACCCCAATAAGCGAACAATTAACTCAAGAGCTTTGGTGAGATATTCTTCCGATTGTATGTAATCCTCTTTATTTGAGTAAAGTGTTCCTAAATTGTTTAATGTATTAGCGATATCTGGATGCTCCTCGCCCAGGATTTTTTTTTGCATCTTTAAAGTGTCTTTGTAAAGTGGCTCGGCCTCCTCGTAACGTCCCTGGCTTCTAAACAGTTCTGCTAAATTATTTAATGAAGTCGCGACAGAGGGATGCTCCTCGCCCAGGAGTTTTTTTGATATTTCTAAAGCATCTTTGCAAAGCGGCTCGGCTTCCTCGTAACGTCCTTGGTTATAATATAATGCTGCTAAATTATTTAATGAAGTCGCGATATCGGGATGTTCCTCACCAAAACTGTTTTTTAAAGCCAACAACGTTCTTTTATAAAATGTTTCTACTGCCTCATATTCGCCAGTTTTATCCAAGTATAATCCCGCGTCGTTGCATAATCTCCCGGTTTCTTCAGTCTTTAAATCATATTTTTTAACCCAAGAAAAAACTGTCTGAACGTTGGGGAGCAAATCTCGACACAACGGCCAGTTATCAAAATCGCCAGGGCTTGGGAACGTGGCATTGAGTGTATTTATAGATGTTTCGGCCCATTTTTTTTGGTTGTTCAAATTATCTCGAATAACTTGTTGGACCAGGCGATGCATACTTAATGATTGCCCATCCTCATTTCGTTGTAATAATGAATATTGACAGGCTTGGGCAACGGTTTGATTCCATTCGTGATCGTCTCCTAAGATTTTTGATAACGATTCACTAAGATGTTTTTTTCCTGATTTGAAAATAATCTCTGGGATAAAATCAGGATCGAGAAAGGCGCAAAGCTGGATCAGCTCTCCGGCGGTTGGGTTTAGCTCTATCGTTTTTTCTAACGAAAGCTTAAACGCTTCCGCTACTGATTTTCGATAGCCGCCTCCTTCGACGGTTTCTGTTAAAAACAAATTGCCACGCGACTCAAAAAGCTTCAAATATTTTTCCAGAGTGGTTCCCGTCTCTTCAATATAGGCTCCCGCCATCTCTAGAGCGACTGGCAGTCCATCGAAAATTGCGTTGATTTTATCGGCTGTTGTTTTAGTTTCTTGCGAAGTCTTTTCTGCAACGTCGTTGAGTCCTAGTAGTCCCGACCGCCGGAGTAATAATAGTGTTCCCTCTTCTTCCATTTCATCAATTTGGATTTTCGCGATTTGCTTACGTGTTTTTTGTCGGGTGGTGATTAAAACATGTCCGCGAATATTGGGTGGAATAAAATTCTCATAAAGGTCAAAATCTTCGACGTTATCTAATATCAATAACCAGTTTGAGTAGGTTGCGAGCCAGTTTTGAACCGCTTTAAAAACGGCGACTTGTTCTTGTGAATCTTTTTCGGGAAGATTTAGCTTTTTCGCTATTTCCACGACGCTTTTGGCCAAAGAGGAATTTGTCTCTGAATCTACCCATAAAACAGCTTCGTAAAAGTCTCTACGTTGGTAAGCGTACTCAACGGCGATTTGGGTTTTCCCAATTCCTCCCAAACCAAAGATAGCTTGCGTCAAAGCCGCTTCGTTATCGGATTCTAGAGAATTCTTGATGTTTTTTAGAATATCTTTTCTACCGGTAAAATAAACGTTTCTTCGAAACGGCACGTTGAAAGGTCGCATTGCGGGTACTAAGCGAGAAACTGCCGGAAGTTTTTTGATTTCGCCTAGCGGGTTTGCTGATGTTTTTGGTTGTTTCGTAATGAGTCGGTATATATTTTCGTAATCAGCATCGATTTTAAAATGGCTGTACCCACTAATACTATCGGGGATGACCGACGGTTCGATTCCGGGAAATAAAATGGGAACGAATTTTTGATTATTTTGCCTGGATCGAAAGAGCTTGTTGTAAACGATTTGGATTTCCCAGCAAACTCCCAAGCCTTCGTTGGGACTTTCGGGGTTTTCCAGTTTACGGCGATAGTTATCCGTAAACGCTATCAGCACAAAATCGGCTTGTTCTATCTGCCGTTCCATCCATAGGGGCCAGCCTTCTTTTGGAAAAAGTTCGTATTGATCGATCCAGCAATCAACGCCCTCATTTCGTAATTGGTCGGACAACGCTAGAACGCGTTTTTTATGCACATCGGAATCGTGGCTATAGCTGATGAAAACTTTTGGTCGAGATTCTTCCATCGGGATACTCTTTTGTTATCGAATAGTATCCACGATACGAAAATGTCGCTCCACAATCAACGAAAAAATTTTCGAATGCCAAAGGATGGTGGATTGATTGAATTCTATCAGTTAACTTATGGTTTTTTGCCAATAACAGCGTAGTCTTGGAAGCCGTATAGAATTTGGTTTAGATGTTCGATGTTACGGTTGATTTGTTCTACGGTTTCGCGAGCGCTTTGGCTGGAGGGGACTGAAATTTTTTCTAATTGTTTTTCTATTGGGAAAGGCGACAGGTACTTGATCTCGCTTTTAGCGATGCCGCAACTGTCTAAAAGAAATTGAATGGTTTCTGGGTGGATGGGGTTGATGTGGGTCAGATCCAAATAGAAACTGGTGGAAGAAACGACGATAGAATGAGGGTTGGGCGTTTCGTAGATCAATGTGCCGCCGGATTTCAATTTATTGGAACAGAGTTGAACAAACTCCCTAAGGCGATCGTTACCTACGTGTTCGATAACATGGGCCGCAAAAATCCCGCCAAGCGATCCGTCTTCTAAAGTTTTAAGATAGTCAAACGCGTTGGCTTTTTCTGCGCTTAAGTCTTTCTTTTGACAGATTTGGATCATATCTTCATTCAGATCTATACCCGAAGCCGTTACTCCGTTTTCTTTTAAAAGCGATAAAAACTCCCCTCGACCGCATCCGATGTCCAAAATGTTATCGGCGCCTTTAAAAAAAGGTAAATACATCTCTTGTTTCTTTTTAATTTCAGTTTCGAATCCGCGATAGCGGTTTTCAAAACGGAAATACTGATGATCCCAAAGACTGTCTTTTTCTTCTTTTATTAGGGAACCGATTTTTTCCGCGTCAAAATTTCCCTCGGCCGCTTGCAACAATCGGTCGAGACGGTTTTTTAGCAAAAGGTTTTCTTGTTGAACCTCTTTTAAGTAAGTAACTAACCAGCTAATATTATTTTGGTTTTCAAAACCTTTTATATACTCATCATGATGATGGTCTACAAGCCGCGTAATTAGTTGGACCAAATTTTCGTTGAAATGAGTTTGCCGCAACAAGGTCATGTTGATTATTGGACCTAGTAAAGCTCGTATCCCTTTTTTTATGGCGATAATGAGTGGGCCAAATATTGGAACGCGAGAACTTATAGGCTCCTGTTGCCTGGGATCGGCTTTTTCGTAGAGAATCGCTTTGAGACGATAAAAATCGTCGTAAAGCGACGGGTCTAATGGTTCTGGTGGTTTGGATTCTAATTCAGACATGATAGTAGTTTAAAAATATTTAGGGTATCTCTAATAATTCAATATTTTTACTTGCGGCAAACCGCAAGCCCTTATTTTATAAGGCTTACTCGTAGCCAAAAACAGTTTTTAGAGGTTTCCTTTAATTATACGCTCAACGGATTCTCTGATGATTTTTCCTGAGTTTCCGATTGGCTATCTTTGCAATTTTCTAAAACCGATTCGTCTCTGACTATGGAAGCTTTAGAGTTTAAGTCAAACGCTCCCGAAAAACGAGAAAGACTTGGCAATACGCTGAAAATTAGCGCGTCGTTCCACCAGTCGAAGCATTCTGAATAGTGAGTGTCAACAGAGTGCAAAGCGGCGGTGATAAAATAATCCGCTGGTTTTAAAGGTAGATCTTGTTTGAAAGTTGCGGTAACAGTTTCTCCGGATTTTAAGTTTTCCAATTTAATCCCTTTATGAAACGTGTTGTCGCCGTACACTTCTACGCCATTCCGATCTCGAATAAGCATACCCACCGTTAAATTATTAATGGGTTTTTGAACGACTAAGCTGATTTCGAGAGTAGCGGTATCCCCACAAACAAAAGCGTTTTTTTCTTCGTTTGTTTCGGTGAACATTTTGATTTGAGTGATTTTAGCTTCGTAGGACCCATATCTTCTACCTTTTTTTTCATCGTCGTCTTGAGACTGGGAAAATCTTGGGTCTTTAGCGGTTGCCGAGCGTATTGCTTTTGCTTCTTGCCTGGCGACGAGTTCCATATAATGGTCTAAAACCGCGCCGGTTTCTCCCTTTTCTACAAATTTACCACGGTCGATTAAAACGGTTTGTGGGCATAAAGCTTTTAACGTATTGAGATCGTGTGAAACGAAAACGATAGTGATACCTTTTTCGTGAAACTCGCGAATTTTTTCTAAACATCGATGTTGGAAAAGCGCGTCTCCTACCGATAAAGCTTCGTCTACAAGTAAAATTTCTGGATCGATATGAATCGCTACCGAAAAAGCCAGACGCACCTGCATGCCTGATGAATAGGTTTTGATTGGATAGTCGATAAAATCTCTTAATTCTGAAAACTCTAATATGCTTTCAAACTTTTCTTCGATTTCTGCAGGACTCAACCCCATCAAAGCGGCGTTCATATGGACGTTGGATCGGCCAGAGAACTCCGGATGGAATCCCATCCCCAACTCAATCAGGGAAGCGATACGGCCGTGTGTTTTGATTTCGCCTTCTGTTGGCTCGGTAATGCCGTTTATTAATTTCAATAAGGTGCTTTTACCGGAACCGTTGGGACCGATTACTCCGACAGCGCCCCCTTTTTCTATGGCGAAATTAACTTCTTTAAGAGCCCAAAAATCGGAGTGGTAGCTTTTTGCGCCCATCGATAAAAACTCTAGAAGCCGATGCGAGGGTTTCGCATAGATTTCGTATTTCTTAGATAAATTATTGGCTTCGACAGCGTTCATAGTAAATCAACAAATTTTCTGTGGTGTTTAGTAAAAATACGGTAACCGGCAAAATATGTAAAAACAGAAAACACCGCGAAATAAATAAAGTTAACCATTTGAAACATCTGATTGTTCAAAAATATATCTCTATAAATATGAACCAGATGAGTCATGGGATTGAGCATATAGAAGCTCATGAACCGTTCTGGGACCAAACTCTCTGGATAAAATATCGGAGTTAGAAACATCCATACGGTTAGGAATACTCCCATTATTTGGGTGGTGTCTCTGAAAAATATGTTAACTGTCGAAGTTAAAAGTCCTAGTCCCAGCGCAAAGAGCAATTGGAAAATTAGCAATAAGGGCAATACTATTATGAAGGGACTCACGAACTTTAGAATGATTATGATTGCTAGCGTCAATATTCCTAGATTGATTAGGCCCGTTATTAAAGACGAGCACGACAAATAGAGCGGCAAAATTTTAGCTGGGAACACCATATTTTTGATCAAGTTGCTGTTATCTACTATTGAAGAAGTAGACCGCTGAACGGCGTCTTGAAAGGCCATCCAGGGGCACATGCCACAAAATAAATAGAGGGCAAAATTGGTCATTCCCGGTTGGTCTCCTAATTTCACTTTTAAGATAACCGAAAATAAGAAGGTATAAATCATCAAGGTAACTATGGGATGGATGACCGACCAAAAAATTCCCATAACAGAACCAGCGTAGCGACTATGAAGATCCCTACGAATGAATTCTTTTAGTAAATCCTTGTTGTGGATTAATCTTTTAAATACAAGAATCATTGACCCTGTTGGATTGTGTTTTTATAGCTGGATAAGCGGCAATGAAGCTGATTACCTATTTTTTCCGATAAAGCTAAAATGCGGCTTCATCGAAAACCCTGTTAGCGTGACTCTTTATAACACGGTAACGCTTGTTTTATAAAGGTCAAATGCTCTTCTTAGTGGGTTAAACCTAGTTGGAGCTATTATTTGGAAGTGGACGATAATTGTATCTTTTTAATTCGAATTCCCAAATTTCTTTTGTCGGGCGACTCCCACAGCTCACTGGGATTGAATGTTTTGTCCAACTGAATAATTAGTTGATTCCCTTGCGTTTTTAAAAGGGAATCATCCAAAGAGTAAGTTTTTAAGAATTTCCCAGATTCTGCCTGGAATCGATCCAATTTTTTCCCATTAATGGTGATCGTCGCTGATAATTCTCCGTTATAAAATTTTGGGATTTCACCCTCAAGTTTCAGCTCGGAGTGGTTTTCCAATCGATTGAATAAAACTTGGCTTTCTTTTTGGGTCCAGCGGAACAATCCCTTGGGATCTTTTTCGAGTCCATACCATCCTTTCAGCAAAAGCGCCTGCGGTAACCCCTTTGTTATTTTGTATGTTTCGTTTTCATAAACTTTCTCGCCAAATTGGGTTTCTACGATATCTTCTTCAGTCGTTTTGTTGATGGAAAGGGTTACGTCAATTTGATCTTTTAATGGATCATAAAAATAATTAGAGTCAACTTGACCGGTAAATGGAGAAAATATCCAAAAGCCCCATGGCTCGACTCTTCCAGTTAATTTAATTTTTTTATCTTTCAAAAAATAAGAAAGCCATGTTTCTTCGGTTGGCGTGTTGGTATGAACGAGAATTTTTGTGTTTGCGGGTAGGTCTAAATTTTCCAGCGCGATTTGATCGGCGCCTATAACAGGGTGCAACGCTGGATTTGACCCTTCGACATAGTTTTTTAAGTTAAGGAATAAACCGGTTAGGAAAATTATTATGATAGTTCCTTGAAAAGCTTTTTGTTTGAAATGTTGAATTCCCCAGGTTGTGCCAAGAGCGACCGTTAAAATTAAAGGAAACACTGCAACCACTGTGTGCTTATAAAAATGGTAACGATAATCTATAGCAAAAAAATAAACGGCAAATACAACCATGAAACAAATATCGGCTAATAGGAGCGATTCTCTTTTTTTGATGGAAATATAAACTCCAGCCAGCGCCAAAGCCGCCCAGAGCCATCCAACGGCGTCGAGAATTTTAGATTTAGGAGATTCCGAAAAATGGTAGCTAAAACCAAACAATTCCTCTAAATAAGCGACTCGCGGAATATTATTAGTAAATTGTGAGGTGATTTTAGCGTATTCGCTGGTGTATTCGATAACCCACCAAATGGTTACTGGTGAAAAAAGAGCGGCGCAACCCAAAATGAAAAGTGAATTTTTGAGAGCGACTTTCCATTGGTCAACGTTTCGAAACTGAAGAATTCCATAAAATATCGCGGCCCCTAGCAAGTGGCTTAGCATAAAAACGTACATCGTTAAAAAGCCGGTGACGATGACAGAATAAAAAACCAGATTAATTTTTTTATTAGTTTCGAGAGCGATTTTTAAAAACCCCAAACCCAGGATATAAAAGATAACTCCTAAAATTTGTGGGAGTTGACCTATCAATGGCCAATAAAAGTAAGAAACATTTATAGCGGATAATCCAGTGACTAAAATCGCTGATTTTTGGTCAAACTTAAACCCGACACGACACGACATATAAGCCGCAATAGGAAGAAACGCCGCTAAAATGGCGGAAACCGCAAGATATATTTTGTAAGCAGGCATTCCCAAAAGCGCTGCAAAAGTAGACACCAGAAAAAAATAGGGAAACAATTCGTCGTATTCGAAAATTTGACTCAGCATTTGAGTCATTGGTTTTTCGAAATCCTGCGTAACCGTATCGTGCCATGAATGATTTAGAAAATAGTCGGCAGGGAAAGTGACGAACGCGCCATAACTTTGGAAAGCTGAAGTGATGAAACCTGTTTCGGCTAATAATCTAAAAGTAGGAAAGGCTGCCAACACCCATATCAAAATAAGCCAAGAGGGGCAGTCCGAATCTTTAAACGGATTTATCCGATTGCGGTTGATTTGGAAAACGGTCCAGGAAGCGCAAATCAAAAATGCCGCCCATCCTCCGATAGCAACTGGGAATCCAGCGAGACTTGCATAAAGTGGAATAATTGATAAAGGGATGATTGTTAGCAAAGGGGCGAGCGCTAACCGGTATCGAGCGAGAGCTCCTTGGCAAACAGAAACCGCCAAACCCCATCCAGAAAGATATAAAATTCCCAGGATGGCTCCATAAAGAGTCAGATGTTTTAAAACGATCATTTAGATTTCGAAATTGAAGAAAATAGGGTTGGCTCGATTAACGCCACATAATACCATTAATATAAAGCAGTCAAACTTGATTGAATAATGAGGTTTCTAAAATTCAGATTTGCTAAGAGTCTTGCCCGTAGAATAAGAGTCTAGGTGATCCGCAAACTAGTGAAAATACGAAATATTATAGATTCTATAGGGCTTACTTTTTGTCTCTCTTGTTTTCTTCTAATCCTTTTTTAAAAGCTTTTCCAGTATCGGATAATGTTGTTTTTATATTTTTCCAAGAAGATCCAATGCCTTGTTTAAGATCTTTCCATGAGTCGTCATCGACATGTTTGAGCTTAGCTAGTTCTTCTCGAACGTCTTTCTGTCGTAATCTCAATATTTCTATCAGCTTATAATATTTCAGCTGGATTTCGGGGTTAGCAGTTTCCGTTTCGGCTTGTGCCTTCAATTTTTCTATTTCAATATCCCAGTTATCCAACTGAATTTGCATTTCTTTAAGACGATCGTTATCCGTTGCCATAGCGCTTTCTCTTTTCTCAAAACTGCTTTAATTTTTCAGGGTCTTTTCTGTGCTTTTCGGAGTTTATCCTGAGACCCTCGAAGGAATGTTCTGTGGCTAAACCGGTTGTCTTTGCCCAAATAGAATGACGATAGAGCCTGTAATACAAATAATGGCGCCCAAAATATCCCATTTGTCTGGGCGTTGCCCTTCAATCGTCCAAAGCCATAGCAAAGAAGCTACAATATAAACTCCTCCATAGGCTGCGAAAGTTCTACCGGCAAATAAGGCCTCAATGCGGGTGAGCAAAAAGGCAAAAACGACAAGCGATGCAATGCCTGGAAAAATCCAATAAACGCTTTTACCTAATCGCAACCAAGCCCAAAAGGCAAAGCAACCCCCAATTTCGGCAATAGCGGCGGCAATGTAAAAAGCTAATGATGTCATTTTGAACGTTAGTGATTAAGAAACTAGGATCATAAAGTCCCGGCCGCACGTCATTCCGAGCGAAGTCGAGGAATCTCGTTTTTTATACAGATTTCCCCTCAATTCTTTAGAAAGAATTATTAGACAGTACCGTCAATTATAAGTCCTTTCGACTATTATCGCTAGCGAGGGTAAAACTACTTAATCGTTAGGTTTTTGATGGGGTAAATGGAAAAGTATTTTTAATTGACCCTAGGCAAATGAGGGTTACAATACCAACAGAATCATTCTTTTCTTCGTTCCATTACCTATGGAACGATTCAATTTTTTTACCGCCCATCCCTTTCAAAAAGAGGATCGTCCTATTTTAAACTTCTCCGTAATATCCAGCGGCAGTCGCGGCAACTGCACTTATATTGAATCGCCGAACGCTAAAATTATAATCGACGCGGGTATCAGCCAGAAAGAACTGGCTACACGCTTAAAACTAATAGATAGAAGTCCCGAAAACTTAGACGCGATTTTCATGACTCATGAACACTCGGATCATTTAAAAGGTATTGGTCCTTTAGCGCGAAAATTTGGTATCCCGGTTTTTTCTACTTTAGGCGCTCATGAGGCGGCAAAAAAGGTGGTGGGAGACGTCAGCGATTGGCGTTATTTTAAACCTCTAGATCGAATCACTATCAAAGATTTAGAGATGGAAGCTTACCCTACTCCGCATGATGCCGTAGACCCGGTTGGGTTTGTCGCGCGTTGTAATGGTTTTACGCTTGGGCAGGCAACCGATTTAGGGTGCCTCACACCCATGATATTTGAAAAAATGGCTTCTGCCGATGCGCTATTGCTAGAAGCGAATCACGACGTGGAAATGTTGGAAGTCGGCCCTTACCCTTGGTCTTTAAAACAGCGAGTTAAAAGCGATAGTGGGCATTTATCCAATAAAGCTTGCGCAGAGCTAGTCTCCAAAGTTTCTCATGACGCATTGCGAATTTTGGTAATAATGCATATCAGTGAAAAAAATAACCATCCGGACATCGTGAAGGTAACCGTTAAACCTTGCATAAAAAATTCTGAAACTAGGTTCGTGATAGCGGAACAAAGCCGGCCGACGGAACTGTTTAGTTTGTGTTGATGGTCTAACTATTTTTAAATGGGTTTCAATGATTCGACATTTTATGTTTTGGCAATTCGCTCGCTCATGGCCGAAACATTTTTTGAATTTTATAAATGAATAAAGATTCCGATAAAATTTTAGGTTGCTGGTATGGTTTGGTCGTTGGCGAAGCCATGGGAGTTGCCGCGCGTGGTTGTAAGGCGGGGGCTGTCTCTCAGCTATTTGGCCAGATGGACGATTATAAAGACGTTTCGGCTTTGGTTGGCAAAGGGGTGAAGTGGTATCGGATGAAGGGGCTTTATGGCGCTATTTCCCAATGCGCTTTGGTTGTCTGCGATCAGTTATTACAAACTAAAAAAATTGAATTACCATTATTGATTGACCGATTTGTAGAATTGAGTCATGCGGGGCCTGAGGAATATTTTGGATGCTATCGAAGACCCGAAGGATCGATTAGATACGCAATTTCTAACTTTTCGGAGCAACAAGATAGTTTAGAGTTAAAAATAAAACCGGCGACTGGGTCGTGTTTATCGTTAGCCATCCCTTTGGCGATGTTTAATGCGGGAAATTTAAAAGTAATACGTAAGCAAACCGCCGAAATTTCAAAATTGTTTACGAATAACGCTCTTGAGATTACAGGGACTTTATTAGTCGGTTTTTTGACCGATTATTTTGTCGCTGGTCGACACTCATTTTCGCCAACACCTTCAAATTGGAAAAAATTAATTGAACAAGCGATTCAATTTTGCCAGGAAACTGAAGCCTGGTTGATTGAAGAGCGTTTTTTAATTTCTTTGCAAGGAAACTCCTCAAAAGCTTTGATTAGTTCCATGCAATGTTTGCTCGACAATTTTGAAAAAGACCTCGATAAAATTTTGGAATCGTTGTGCAAGACTGTTTCCGAAACGACTGAAAACCCTATTTCCCATTCTTCACAAGGAAGAACGGAGATTTTATTGCCTGCGGCTCTAGCTTTTATCGCTAAATCTGATAACAAATTTTTACCTGGATTGACTGCTGCGCTTAATGGGGGAGGTGAAGCGGATAAACTGGGGTCTTTGGTTGGAGCTTTAGCTGGCGCTGTTTATGGATATTCGTCTATTCCTGACCCTATAAAAACTGGGTTGGTTAATTTTAAAGAAATTAAAGCTCGTGGCGAAGCTTTGGGAGCGCGTCGTCAGAATCCAAGCTTAAAAAATCTTTTTGACATGGAATCGAGTTTAACGCAAAAAGAATACGACCAAAGACAGCGTTATCTTCAAAAAGAACCCAAGAAAAAATCAAAATCTGCGAAATCGCCAAATAGCCTCGGCACTGGGAACGAAGATTCTTCCCTTCCTCAAAAAGATAATAAGGGGCAATGGCGAAAGTATCAAAAAGATAAAACCCGCAGCAAAAGAGACCGGAGGCGTAACTTATCGCCTAGCCCTGACCCGGAATGATCTTACCTTTTTAAGGTTTCATAAACGTTTTTATTCCTAACTAAGCTAATTTTCGATTTGCTGGGCAGATTTCCGCTTTAAATTCGATAAATCGAGGGTTATAATCTGTGCTTTCGAAAATACTAGCCGTTATTTAAAATATTTCGGATTTGTAGGAAACTAAGTTTTTCCGCTCATTTTTTTCTGATTTAATAAATTATTAGAATGGAGTTTTTTTATTATGTCTAATATCGCCTCAAATTTTTCTGACGATGAGGAAGTTCAAAAAGAGCTTTCCGAAATGATTAAAGAAAAAGACGCTGAAGCTCGCATTAAGTTTTTACAAGAACAACGTGAATTAGAAGTGATCGTAGATAAAGATCCAAATTTGATGCATATTTCGGTGACTATCGCGAAAGATGGGATGTCCTATAAAGTCACGGCGAATTCTACTATGATGGCTTTGAGTAAGTGTTACGCGAGTTATTTAGAGAAAAGTAAACAATCTGCCTAATTGGTGGAAGGTCTTTTTATTTGTTTTTATATAAGAAAGCGAAGGAGAAGATCCCAGACACCATCAAAATTGCAAAGGTAGTTAGCAAATTTTTCCAGTTTGAAATCTCGGAGCCCATCCGAGCGAGTATTATGCATCTGATGAACGATGTGCAAAAACTTATCGTCACAAATTTTCTTAGATCTATTTTTGCGACGCCTGCCGCGTAGGAAATTATATCTGAAGGGTTGTAAGGCAATACGCGAACCCAAAGAATCCAGCTATCGTATTTTTCGAATCTGGCGAGAATTTTCTGAACTTTGTCCCGGCTAAAAAAACCGGCGAATCTTTGATTTATTTTTCCACCTATCCAATAGACAGCGAGAGAACCCAGAAATAAGCCGCTTCCTGCTGCAAATGCGGTTTTCCAAGGCCCAAAGCGGTGTCCCGCTCCCATAGTCAAAGCTTCTGCGGGTATAGGCGGCACAATAACCTGGACGATCATTGCTATAAATAGGGCCCAAAGACTCTCGGTTTCTGTCATTCAACGTGAAAATTTCAAATAATCTTATTTTTCCCTACATGGGAAAACGTTGAAAAGGGCCTTGGCCACAATCCATTTGGCGGGAAAATGAAGTTCTTCGGGATTAGCTCGCATCCATTTTACGATTACCATGGCGATCTGTTTATTGGTGGCTTTTTCTAGACAATAAAGGCGAGTGTCAAAAGAAATATCCAAAACTCCTATTACGAAACCCAAGCAAAGGCCGTCGCTATAGTCGTCTCCGTTTTCGCAAAGTTCCAACAAATCGCTACCGGTGATTTCGACGCCAAACTTTGACGCTTCTGCGGAAGTAGACCCTATAAACAGAAGAGCCGCTAAAAAAATTGCCGCAATGATATGCTTCATTAGTTTTGTTGTCCCTTAAAAAGAGTGGCTTTTACGCTTGGTAAGTTTCCATTTTCTAAAATACTAATTTCATCTTAAAAGGGAATGCGGAAAATGGCAATTCCTTATATTCATTTATCTGCTTTAAAAAACAAAAAAGAAATTAAAGCTTGGGAAGGTAAATTAAAAAATAATTTTTGGGGCTGTCGTAGATAAATTACAAATTAGCCCATTTTTTAAGAGTAATAAATTGTTTTTTATGTGAGCCATAATTAAATCTAAACTCACATTCTTTCAAGAACAGATAAAAATGTTTCACCGGTATTCCATTGTATTTTCTGAGCACCCTTTTTGCCTGGTTCCAGAAGTTTTCGATTCCATTGATATGATTTTTTTTATCAGCAAAGAGTTCTGAGTGATTGATCCTGTAATGCTTAAATTCAGAAACATCTAAGGCATTATAGGAACGAAAGCTGTCGGTATAAACAACACTGTCAGGCTTTATTTTCTGGCGAATGATAGGCATTAGAGTATCGGTTTTTGTGTTATCAATGATCTGTGTATAAACTTTACCGCCACGTTTTAAAATACCAAAGACAGGAACTTTTCCTGCTGCGCCACGCCCGCGTTTGCCTTTACGGATACCTCCAAAATAACTTTCGTCTAATTCAATTTCACCCGTAAATTCGAAGGCTTCGGTCTCAAGTTTTTTAGCGATTATTATTCGAACTTTACGATAAAATAAGGCCGCCGTGTTCGCTTGAATTTCCATCAAATCGGCTGCTGCACGCGCTGTTACTTCTAATACAAAGTATTCTAGTAACTTCCGTTGCCTTTTATCGCTTAATCTACAATACTTTAGTCCCATTTCACTATCATAAATCTTTTAAAGATCTACGACAGCCCCAAAAATAAAACGCTTATATAAGTAAATAGCCCAAAAATAAAAACCAAACAAACAAAATAAGGTAACGAATATACCCCCCATATCCACGGATCGGGAGATCTATGCGAAATAAGCTTAAATACTAAATAAAGAGAACCCAAAAATGAAATTATAGAGAGACTGTTTCTATTTTTAGATAAGAAACTTTTGATATTCATAAAATTAAACTAATACTCAAGAGTATAAAAAATTAGCCGTTCTAAAAATTATTTTTCAATTCTATTTTTAGATCGAAAGAGATTATAAGGCGGGCATGTAGGAAGACACTTTCCCTAATCTTCTTGATTAAATAAACTTTTTGGTTATTCTCAAAAGTTCAATTATATATTAAATAGTTTACTGCGTCGTGGAGCAAATTATTTTTCTTTGTTGTCGAATAACGTTTTAATTTTATGCGGTTAATTAAATTGTATCGCCATTATAATTTCGACAGCGATTTCCAAGTTGCTAAACAATTTATTGAGTCTTCCAAGAATTTAAAAGGCTAAACAAATGTAATCCTGATTCAGTTAAAAACTTATTTAATCTGAAAGTTGGTTAACAGGATTTTAAATAACCGAATCCAGATTTATCCCACTCAAATTAAACGCACTCTTGCGTAAATAGAACCTGACTTTTTCCCGCCTCAATTTTCTCCCTACCCTATCTTCTTTCTAATATAAACCATTGATTTTATTTGGAAAAATTAAATCGGCACCTGAACCGATCACTAATAATAAGGGGATAAAACTTTATCACTTCTATTTTAATCAAAATAGAAATTATTGAAAAACCACTTATTTTCGTTTTTTCGAAATACCAAGCCCACATTTTAAATTTAATTTTTTTGAAACTTTACATAGATTTCTTTTGTTTTTTAAAAAACTATTTTTCCGCCAATTATTAATCCTTTCTAAAAGGAAATTAAACAGTGTTTGATGAAAAAACAGTTTATCGAAATTATTCCTTACCAAATACCAAAAATAAGTTGAAGGAGGATGCTTTAAGAATCAAAGACTCGTTTGAAAAAGCTGATATAGATATCAACGATTTATACGGAATTTCTACAGGGCTTTCAACGCAAATAGATAACCTAGCTTCAGGTAGTGTTTGGCAGGGAGTTTCTACAGGAACAGGAACAAACTACGACGTAGCCTTAACCCCTCCTGCCACAAGTTTAAGCTTGGGTTTGTTTATTCATATGAAGGCTCATGCTCAAAACACAGGGTCTGCCACTTTAAACGTGAACTCGTTGGGAGCGCAAGCGATAAAAAAGATTGACGGAAGCGATCTTAAAGCAGGAGATATTCCCGCAGACGCTGTGGTAACGCTGATTTATGACGGAACAAACTTCCAACTAGCTAATTCTGCTCTTGAT
>JAJDAT010000003.1 GCA_029261715.1 Nitrospinia bacterium
TAGGTTCAGCAATTGCGAGTATGGTTAAAAACCTGCGCCAAACGACTGGCGAAGCGGCTCGGGTAGTTTCGATGATGCAAAACGCTCCAATCAATATGATTTATGCGGATGCCAGTTTTGATGTACAATACATGAATCCGGTCTCCGATAAAACCCTGAGGACTTTACAACAACATCTCCCTATCCAAGTAGATCAAATTGTTGGAAGTTCTGTTGATGTTTTCCATAAAAACCCAGCCCATCAGAGGAAGATTTTAGGAGATCCTAAGAACTTACCGCATAGAGCGGAAATTCAAGTAGGGCCGGAGCTTTTGGACCTTTTAGTTAGCGCTATTTACGACAACAACAATAACTACTTAGGACCAATGATTACTTGGGAGGTTGTGACGGGAAAGAGACAACAAGAACAAAATATTAAAAGGACTATCGATGAATTGAGCATCAATTCGTCGTCCCTTTCTGCCTCGGCGGAAGAACTTTCTGCCGTTAGCGGAAGCATGAGCGCGAATGCGGAAGAAACTGCGGCGCAGGCAAATGTTGTGAATTCGACGAGTTCTGAAGTCAGCGATAGTATTAATTCTGTGGCGGCCGGAATGGAAGAAATGTCGCTGAGTATTAGAGAAATTTCTCAAAACTCTGCTCAGGCAGCACAAATAGCGGGAACAGCCGTAACCGAAGCGCAAAACACGAATGAAATTGTTTCAAAACTAGGAGTTAGTAGCGCTGAGATTGGCGAAGTAATTAAAGTTATTAACTCGATTGCGGAGCAAACTAACCTATTAGCCTTGAACGCGACTATTGAAGCGGCTAGAGCAGGCGAAGCGGGTAAGGGGTTTGCGGTAGTTGCAAACGAGGTTAAAGAGCTGGCTAAAGAAACCGCCAAAGCGACAGAAGATATCGGTAAAAAGATTGAAACGATTCAAAACGATACCGATAAAGCGGTAAAAGCTATTGGCGAAATTTCAAATATTATTAATCAAGTTAACGATATTTCATCTACCATTGCCAGCGCTGTAGAAGAGCAAACGGCGACGACTTCTGAAATTAGTCGCAGTATTCAGGAAGCGGCAAGAGGCGGTACTGAAATTACAGAAAATGTTGCTGGAGTTGCGACTGCCGCGGCAAGCACAACACAACAAATTGGAGACTTGCAGACAGCTTCAGCCGATCTTTCTAAAATGGCTGGAGATTTAGAAACGCTTGTCCACAGTTTGAAAGGTTAAAACTCAAACCGTTGAGCGGAAGCGATATATCTATGTCGCTTCCGCTTCATGGATTTTAGGGTATTAGTTTTTTGTTTCTGTCTTGGGGGCTGTTGTGGCCAGGGTTTTACGCAAATGAAACTTAGTCCATGTAGTGCAGTGTTCTTTTGCGGATACTTCAAATCCCTTTAATCTTTTACTCCATTGCGGTTCTAATAACCGTAAACAGTTTTCGATGATAGATTTATTCCCTACCTTGTTTTTTGAGACGATAGATTGTAGAGCTTTTTTGTTTGCAGATTTTGTTGCGTAATAATAATTAAGTACTTCCTTCGCTTCTATTTTGCTTCCAGGACGATGATAATTCCCGGAAACATAGCTCTCAAAATCATATTTTAAAGCTTCTTTTAAGCCTTTGGCGCGCTTAAATATATTGGATATTTTTAATTGTTTTGGCGGCGCAGTTTTAGGCGTAGCGGCGTCTACATACATTAAAGTTTTCTGGTTTGGAAAATAAATTATAACTTTTCCTCGTCCCCCTTCTCTGATTGGGTATTTCAATTCGACGCGCAATCCTCCCAATTCAAGAGAATAGCTTTTGCCAAAAGAAATGGATGGCTTGGGGATGTTTGAGTCTCCAAAACTGCGGATAAATTCTGCGGTTTCTCTATGGGCGACAACTCTTACGTTATCGGAAAACAAATAAGCTGATCCTATTCGTCCTAAATCCCCGTAGGAATAAATCATCATTTTTACGGGTGGCGCCCCGACTTCTAGCATCGCTTTTTGTAGCGATTCGCCTGCTTCTTTTAATGGGTCTACCAATAATGTTCCCTCAGAGGTAACCGCAAATAGAGTGTCATTTTTTCCTGTAGAGAAAAAATAGAGCCCTTTTACTAATTGTTTTAAAAAATATCCCTTTGCTGGTAGGTGATGAGGGCTTTCTTCAAAATTGTTAGGAATTTTGGCGTGATTTATTGGGTTTGCTGACTTTTGTTCTTCCGTGGCGGCAGTTTGTTTTTGCAGTGGAGCGCAGGCAGAAAAAATAGTTAAGAATAGGAACCAGAGCTTTACCGAGGGGAATTGTTTATTTTTCAAGAGACTTAGGTAGACGGTCAATATGCTAAAAACGATATTTTAGACTTATTTTTGGATGATCGTTTTTATTTGTCGTCTAATTAGATAAGAGGTTAATAATTATTGTTGGAGATTTTAAACGGATAAATTAAGATGGTTTATCCCTTGGTCATTGAATTATAAACTTGTTTTTAGGCAAAATTCCGCCTTTTTTTGAAATGAGCGCTAAAGTGTTAATACAGGGTTTATTACTAGAGAAAATTTCAAAATGGGCCTGTGTTTTTTGTATCGTCTTATTAGGGGCGTGCGCGACTGTTGGAAAACCTTTTGATGATTCCCAGATAAAAGATTTAAAAAAAGGGGTGACGACTAAATTACAAGTCTTAGAGATGTTGGGACTTCCTTTTAAAGAAGGAGTTGAAAATGGACTAGATACTTGGACTTATTTTGAAAAAGAAAATGCTCTTTTCAGTTCAAATTTGGAAAAAGATCTTGTGATATCTTTCGATAAAAACAATGTGGTAAAATCTTTCCGTTACGCTTCTACCAATCCATAGTTCATACCGCTTTATTTTCCTAAATATGCAATTTGTTAATTTGTTAGTTTATGATTTCGATGGCACTTTAGTCGATACCAAAGATGATATCGCTTTATCGGTTAACCTGACTTTAAAAGAATTAGGATTGCCGCAAAAAGATCCAAGTGAAATTTTTGGATATATTGGTAATGGTGTGGGACAACTTTTAGAACGAGCGTTAGGCGGGAGCGATTATTTCAATGTTGAAGATGCTGTAAAAGTTTTTAGAAAAATTTACGACATACATCTGATTGATCAAACTAAATATTATCCAGGTTGTCGACAAATAGTTGAACATTTTTCCCATAAAAAACAAGCGATTTGCTCAAACAAGCCCGAATATTTCATCAAACGAATTTTAAAAGAGTTCGAGAGTGAAACTTTATTTGACCCAATAGTAGGGGGAGACACCACTCCTGTTAAAAAACCAGATCCAAAAGTTTTACTGGGTATTGTTGACAAACATCAATCTTTACCTGATCAAACGGTATTAGTGGGCGATAGTGGGGTGGATATAGAAACGGGTAAGAGAGCCGGGGTTTTGACTTGTGGAGTGACTTACGGGATTGGCGGAAAAGAAGCTGTGAAAGACGCTGATTTTGTTATAGATCATATAGATGAATTGAAAGAACTCTTTCATTAAAGAAAAATCCTGAAAAATTGATTTTTTATCGCGAGCCACCTTTGTGAATAAATTGCGGACAAATCGTCTTTCGCGAAATAAGAAATATTTTAGATAATTAGAATAGATGCCTAAAAATAAATCCATTTATATCATTGCCGTTTGTGGAACTGGTATGAGCGCGCTCGCGGGGTTGCTCAAAAAGTCTGGGTGTTGCGTCGTTGGTTCCGACGCTAATATTTATCCTCCTGTGAGTGATTTGTTGATTAAATATGGTATTGAGGTTAAGGAAGGTTACAAAAAAGAAAATGTTCCTTTAGACGCAGATTTAATTATTGTGGGGAACGCGATACCTAAAACAAATCCCGAAGCGGTGGCCACTTTAGAGTCAGGTATCCGTTATGTCTCTTTTCCCGAAGCTTTAGGAGAGTTTTTTCTCCAAAATCGGAAATCTCTTGTCGTTGCTGGGACACATGGTAAAACAACGACCTCTTCGCTCTTAGCCTGGATGTTAGAAGGAACGGATAAAAAACCAGGGTTTTTAATCGGTGGGTGGTTGAAAAATTTCGACTCTAATTACGGTTATCCCGAAGGTGATTATTTTGTTGTTGAAGGAGACGAATACGACACGGCATTTTTTGACAAAGGACCAAAGTTTTTACATTATCGTCCCTATGCGTCAATCCTGACCGGTATTGAGTTTGATCATGCGGATATTTACGATAGCCTAGAGCAAATCCAAAATAATTTTAGAAAGTTTGTTTCTATAATTAACCCCAAGGGATTTTTGCTTGTTGAAGATACAAAAAAAAATATGGAAAACGTTTTGGATGCGGCTTCTTGCCAAATTGAAACTTACGGGTTTTCTGAAAATGCGGATTGGAGAATTCAAAACTATACGCATTCGGAAGGAATTGGAACTTTCAATCTAATTCATAAACAAGAGCTGATCGGCAATTTTTCAATTCCGATGATTGGTCGCCACAACGTACAAAATACCTCTGCTGTTATCGCGATGGGATTGAAATCGGGTATTGGTCCTGATGAAATAAATAACGCCTTGGCTAAATTTAAAGGCGTGAAACGAAGACAGGAAATTGTTGGCGTTAAAAATGACGTTATTGTTATGGATGATTTTGCTCATCATCCTACTGCGATTGCGTTAACTATTGATGCCGTAAAAGAGGCTTATCCCAATCGCAGAGTTTGGGCGGTTTTTGAACCGCGCTCGGCAACATCGAGGCGAAATTCTTTTCAAAATGAATTGCCAGAAAGTTTGGTGATGGCGGACAAAGTGGTTTTTGCTAAGTTATTTTTACCGGATAAAATAAAGCAGGAAAATCGATTTGATTTGGAAGCAGCGGTAGAGGATTTGAGAAATAAAGGAAAAGATGCCTACCTGATTCCCGAAGTAGAGGATATAATTGATTATATAGTAAACAATAGTAAGCCTGGCGATATTATTTTGATCATGTCTTCCGGCGGTTTTGATAATATCCACCGAAAGCTTTTGGATCGCTTATAACTATAAATTAATTTAAATGTATTTATCTCAAACATATGGGTTGCTTAAACATGGTTTAATGCAAAAGGGGGTGTACATACCTTCTGAAGTTGTGTCGAGACATGACATAGCCGAAGGGATTGTAAGCCTAGATTCTCGTAAAGAAATTACCTTTGCGTTTTGCGAGGATTTTTTTGTCAAAACCTTTCTAAGTCCAGAAACTCAAAACGGTCCTAAAATTCAATTGCACGATGGACAAATTATGCTCCGCTCGGAAAAGATAATGGCGGAAGTGGATGTTGTGCCATTACCGCGTTTTTTAAAAGATCATTTAAAGAATCGCAACCCGGTTTCTCATAACATTCAATTGGATGGAAATTGCTTAAATCTTTTCTTGAGATCTGTTCGTAAACCTCCAGGGTTGAACATGGAGTTGAAAGATATCCTTTCGGTTATTCAATCGGCTTTCGAAGAAGGAGTCGCCGATTTAGTTCAGTTAAACATGGATTACAACGAAAAACCCGATAGAGATTTTTCTAAGTTGGACCCAGTAATTAAAGAAATTCGAAAGAGTTTTAGAACGTTTATTTCGTTAAGAGGTTTCCCGCCGGATAATACCCGAGGAATAGACAGCTTGTACGCTTCTGGAATTGATTTGATAAATTTCCCTTTGGAAGGTTTTGCACGGTCCGAAAAATTAGAAGCTTTACAACCTAGAATTCAAGATGCCTTGAAATATGCTGTTAGCGTTTTTCCGCAAGGAGCCGTTTCCACCGAATTAGAGCTTGGGCCTACTGATCAACTAAAAGAAAAAATTGATCGACTGGGAGAGCTTGGGATAGCTCCTCACATAAAATTACCTGATAAATTGGAAAATGCTAAAGTAGAATTTGGTCGCATTGAAGAAATATCTCGGCATTTAACGCATTGCGCGCATCGAGATAAGCTTACGTTAAAATGGTTATACCCAACCGCGTCGTTTGTCACTCCTTTAGACGCTTCTTTTTTTGTTGAAGACCCTAAGTCGGCAAAACTTGCAGTTCGTCCCCTTTATCAGTCTATGTTGGGGAGAAAAACTTCGGAAGGTTTTACGGCTTTAAGAAGAAAATTGCGAGTTAGAAATATTGACGACTCGTTTGAATCCGCTGGGTTATAGTCTTTTTTGCAAATTCCCTAAAATATCTATAGAGATTCCTTTTATTTTTTAGAGGGAATAGTTTTCTTCAAAGTGGAGTTAAAGTTATTTAAATTCCCTTTTGCGGTAACTATTTTTTCCGATTCCGTCAATGCTAATTTGAGGCGCTCGATAATAGGCATTTTCAGGATTAGAGCTCCATAAACTGCCTGTTTTTTTTCTTTTTTCTTTTAATATTACATGAGACGGAAGATTTTCGCGTTCTTTTAAAACTCTCAATTGTTCTTGGCAATAATGGATAGAGCTTTCAAAGTTTAAATATTCGCGGGTTAGCTCCGCGTCATTAAACGAAGCGATGTATGGAATGATAAAGAGACTTGTTCCCATATAATATAAGGCTTTTAGAGGCTCCTCATTGTAAAATTGGCCTCCTCCGGGAAAGACCGCTAGTGTCTTAGCCATACCAGGATCTTTCACTTCAAATTTATCTTCGCACCCCGCCGCTTCTAACTCTGCCATCTTGATTTTCATTTCGGGCGTGATTCTTTTGATTTGCAAATCCTCAGACAAACCTTCAAACAAGAGTTTACTTTTAGGTCCGCATGCGCCTAAAAGAATCAAGGACAATAACGAAATAAATAAGTTTCTGTAACCTGTGATTTTTAACATACGATTTTACCGTTAAGCGTGACGGCTCCTCATAAACTATTGAAAAGTATAGGGCTAAGCTTATTTTTGATTATAACAATAGATTTTACGGTTGCCAAGACAATAATTGCTTAAAAATCAATAAGTTTTGAGGCTTTTTTGAGGTGAGGGAGGAAATAAGAAAATATTAGATCAAACAAAATTATAAGAAAAGCAACCGCTTGAGCAACGAACCATGTAGTGAGGGCAACTTCGGCAGGGTTCCTTTGCTTTAGTTTCTTCAAAAACATTATTTAAAAATCGAGCTCCCATTCGAGCTGTTGCGATGCTGTTGATTTCTTTAAATTCACTAACATTTCCAAGCTTCATATTGTGGAAGGGAAAGCAATTGAAGCAATCGCCTTTAGAGTCAATATCCATCGGGCTGCCATCTGCGCATCCAAAGTAAAGGTGGTGTTGATTCCATTCTTCGAGGGGAGGAACTTGTTGGGAACCGTGAAAGAAAAATCTCTCCGTAAGAGGATATTCGTCTGCTTGCAACTCATCCAGAAAACATGGAGGAAAAGAACAATCAAAGCGGAAGCTCAATTGAGGAAATCGTTTCACAGCTTCTATCATTTTCCGACCCATTTGTGGGAATTGCCTGATGGGTAAATAGACGTTTAAGTCTTCTCCTACGATCGGAAATGCTGGGCTCACTCGAATTTTGTACATTTGATCTTTTGGAAGACCAACCTTTTGGTAGATGGCGTCAATTTCTTCACATTGGCGCATAAGATCCTGCTCTATGGAATATAAATTGATACTAAAAGTTACGCTGTAACCATTTATCCGTAGCAATGTTTCAGCCACTTCGCCGCAGCGTTGATGGTTTTTTTCAGAGATATTTTCCATAGTTTGCCAGTTTAAAAGAATAGCAAAGCCAACCTTTCTACTGATAGCGCCATTTCTTCCGCTAGCTCCGATTAATACATCGAGAGCTTTTTCTGGCATAAGGCCATTTGTGAAAACTCCTAAAGAGGCGTAAGGCGGCATGCTTTCTAATGTTTGTGAAAACATCTCTGGGAACTTAGGATGGAGAGTTGGTTCACCTCCCATAAAATTGATATTAGCGTCATTTTTTATTTTGGGAAGCAAATCGTTCGTGAAGAAATCAAAATCCATCGATTTACCTGGGGACTTAACTGTTTCTTCCATATATTCGTCGGCAAAGCAATAATTGCACTTTAAATTGCAATAACTATTTAAAATAATATTCACTGAAATTGCTCTCCGTATGAATGAGGGAATTCAAAATTATTAATCGCTAACAATTTGTAGGTATAAACTTGTTAACAAATCAGAGGGGAAGCCCCTCTAAAGCCCTAGGTTCCTTCCGAAAATCCTTACCTCCTGCTTAGGATTTTTTCCGATATCTATCTTGGGGATTTTTCTTAACTAAAAAATAGTGATTTTCTTATGAATGATAGGTCTTTTAGGACTTCTTAGCAAGTGAGATTTAGAGGGGGGTAAAGGGCGCTTATATGGGAGGAAAATATTAAACTGTAATTTTTTTTTCTGCAGACCAGCGGAGAAGAGCGGGAAGTAGGGTGACTGAAGCCAAGAGACAATTTGCAACGCCAATGGTTAATAGTAATCCTAAACTATGGATACCTTGATGATCGGCTACAGTTAAGCTTCCAAAGCCTATCATCGTTGTTAAAGTCGTTAAAATTATCGCTTTGCCAACGCTCTTAGTTAGCAAACAAATGGTTTTATCAGATTCTTCGCGGAACCGATGAACAAGATGGACTCCGTCTACCACGCCAATACCTAATATAAGCGGCAAGATCACTAAATTGGCCAAATTAAACTGGATGCCAACGAGGGACATAATTCCCACCGTCCATATAGATCCGGCAAGGGTGGGGATCAAAACTAAAACGGCAGTCCAAAGTCGCCTTAACGATAATAGAAGGTAAATAAATATCGAAAATAAAGCGATTTTCCCTCCTTGGATATATCCTTCTTTCATCTTTTGGCCGGATTGATAGAGGTGTACCCCATTTCCAGTGATATCGGAGTCAATCGAGCGGAGTTCTTTTAGAAAAGATTTCATTTCTGCTTTTTTCCAGATATCAATTTTGGGATAAATAATAAGTAAAAACCGCCCATCTTTGCCTAAAAATCTTCGTTTAAAATTTTCGGGTAACGACTCCAAAATGACAGGTCCTGAGTTCACGCTTTGCTGAAGAATTCCTATTTTATCCCGGTAATCCAAAAACAATTTATCCGAGAAATCGCTTAGTCTTTTTTTCGAAAGGTCTCCGCTGACTTCGCTTAAATTTTTCAAAATTTCTTGAGCCCATTTTTTTGATTGAGCTATCGAGTCGCTTTCGTTTTCTAATAAAGAGGGTTCAGAGTTCTCCCTAGTCCGCAATTTAAATAATATCCTTTTTACTATTTTTTCCAGACCCTTGATGGAAACTAGTTCATCTTCTGATTCAATTTCAATTGTCGAGGTAAAAGGTTCTAATTCTTTTATTTGGGCGATCTTTTGTTTTTGGTTTTTGGGAATCGATGAAACAACGCTTTCTACTTTTTCGACCGTTGAAAGTTTTTCAAACGCTTTGCTCCTTTGTTCAGCTTCTTTCAAGTTAGGGGCTAACGAAACCGCATACCAAGTTGATCTATTACCTGTTTCCATCATTTTTAATTCGTAGGTCACGGCTTCGGTATTTTTTGCCTGGAGATGAAGTATATTGTAATCAAACTCAAGGTTTTTGAGAGGTAAAGAGGATATTCCTAGTAATACGAGACATACAAAAATAATTTTTAGATAGCGTGAATAAAAAGCGTCGACGAATCTTGATTGTGTTTGAGGTTTATTAATTCGCCGAAGAGTTTTTTTTCTCCATTTTTCCTCTAAAATAATTGCCGAAGGTAGAGCAATTGTCATTGCGAGAAACGATAATAAAACTCCTCCAGCTGAAATGATACCGAGTTCAGCGATGCCTTTAAAATCCCCTACAGTAAGAGAACCAAATGCGATCGTTGTGGTGACGGCACCTGATAAATTAGCTTTTCCGGTTCCAATAATGGTCCTGCGTAAAGCCAATTCAACATTTTCTTCATGTAATCTTTCTTCGCGGTAACGTTCTAGTAGATGGATGCCAAAATCTATACCAAGTCCAATTAAAATAGTTGTAAATACAACGGACAATATATTGAGGCTACCAACAGTTATGGAAGCGTAACCAAGAGTCCAGCATAAGGCTAGTAATAAACAAAAAACGGCTATAAGCGGCTTAACCACACTTTTAAAGGTGATAATAAATAAAAGGGCGACTCCGGCTAAGGCGATTTGTGAAGCGGTAGTTACGTCTTTTAAGGTTGCCGCCATTTCGTCCGCCGCGACAACTTCAGCGCCAGTCAATCCAACTTGAACTCCTTTGAACTTAGGGGTTAGTTCTGAAATGATTGTGCGGATTGTATCGATAGAACGTTTGGCTCCAGTGAAATCGCCTTTTGTTTCATTTGGGTTTATTAACAAAAAGAGCATCGAACCATCATCGGAAGTTAGATACCCTTCTTTTTTAAGCGTTTCGGTTTCTTTATTAGGTAGGAAATTCCAGGGCGATGTGTAGCGTCCTTCATTATTTATATGAACTGCTACTTGTTTCAATATGTTTGTAAGAAAGTTTAAATCGTCTTTGTCGTTTTTTATGGATTCTTCTTCGTCTTCTATGAGTCCGGAAAGCATGGTATCCACCATGCCTGAACTGATTTTTCGATTAATTATAGTTAATAGGTTGTTCAGTCCAGGACTTTCATTCAGTTCTTCTAGAAAATCTTGACGTTCCAATACATTAGCAATTAGATTGTCTAAATCTGTTTCATCCAAATACAACAATCCTTTATTTTTAAAGTACGTAGTATCGACTTTATAAAAAATATTGGAGAAAAGGGAAGATTGCTTATTTAGACGAGAAGCAAAAGCTTCAGCAAAACCAGCCATGGTTTCTGGAGTTGGACCTTCAATGACGGTAATCATTCCGTCATAATCGGAGAAGGTTTTGCGATAATCTTTATACAGACGATTATATTCTAGGTCTTGGGAAACTAAATCGTCACGACCAGTTTTAAACTTGAGGAGGCTCTGTGTGATCCATAAAGAACCAAAGGCAAGAAGAATAGAAACAGTTATCGACAGAATTGGAGAGGAACAAGACCAATCTGCAAATTGTTTTAAGACTCCATAGACTATTCGATCAAAAAAGGCAGACTTCTGAGGGGATACCTCGCGAGAGTCCATGGAAGACTTTCAGTTGGGAATTTTGGAGGAAAAGATTTAAAAGAAAAACTCTTAAAAAGTAAAGCCAAGCGTGAAGAGATTAGCATTAAGACCAATATTGGGTCTTTCAGTTCCTGCGTTGGATACATGGAAGAATCTGTAATTGACAGAAAAAGAGCCGCCGTTTGGACGAAAGAATTCTAATCCAGCGCCTAAATGCAGAAGAAACTGGAAGTCGCCTCCTATTTCTCGTTCTGCCAAATCTTTTTCATCCCAGTCTGTTAAGGAAAAACCTGCGCCGCCTAGTAAGGTAGGAGCCCATTTCCTATCTGGATTAATAAATTTATATTGCATCATAAGGGGGGAAATACCCACTAATGATCCAAATTCTGGATTATGCAAAAAATCCGCGCCTAACTCAGTAAACCAGTATAAATTTCCTTGATACCAAGATTTTCCAATGGTGCCGGTTAAATCGTATTGAAAATTTGCTGCAATATGAAAAAACTGGATATCTGTTCTATCCTTCCCTGATGGAATGTTTAAGCCAGCGCCATAGCCAAACTCGGCTCCAAACTGGTGATGACCTTTTTCAAATCTTGGGATTGATCCAGCATATGCGTTAGTTGCTATAAAAAAAACACAGGAAATGATAAAAAGATTTAATGAGTTTCTAAAAAATTTCATCCGCACTATTCCTAAATTGGTTAATCAATAATAAAAACCTGAGGATTGTATCATAATTATTTCTTGTTTTTCACCCTCTTTATCAATAATGTGACGTTTGAAAATTAATTTTTTTTTGTATACAGTTTTTCAATGACTTTGGGGAAAATGTTAGTCGATTTTTTATAAAGCCCCATTTTTTATTGCATTGAGTTTTAGAGCAATAGATGATAAATATGAATGATTAAAGGCCATTAAAGAAAATTATCGTGGAGGAAGTGTCCTATGATGGGAATCGGTTTTCCCGAACTATTTGTTATTTTGTTGATTATTATGATCATTTTTGGCGCTGGCAAATTGCCTGAAATCGGGAGCGCATTTGGGAATAGCATCAAAAACTTTAAAAAATCGATGAAAGAAGCTGACGAAATAAAATCGGAAGCGGAAATTGAGCAAGCCGTAATTGAAGCAACGTCAGATGGGGCTGAAGGTGAAGTGTCCAAAGAAGGTGAAGCTGCGGCGGCGCCTCCAGCATCTGAGCAAGAAACTCAGGAAAAATAAATTGTCAGGATTTATACAGCCTAATAATTTATTTTACCGAACTAACCTTTTTTGCCATAAATCAATCTATATTTTATGACAACCGATCAAAAAGCGGAAGAAGAAATCCTCGCAAGGAAGTTGATAGAAGGCGATATTGAAGCCTTTGACCGCTTTGTCGAAATTTATCAAAAAAAGATTTATGCGCTCGCGTATAACATGACTCATAACCAGATGGACGCTCAGGATGTGACCCAAGAAGTATTCTTGACGATTTTTCGTAAAGCCCATACTTTTCAGGGGAAATCAGCATTTTCGAGCTGGGTATATAGAGTTGCTCTTAATGCGGTTTATATGAAGTTAAGGAGTAGAAAGAAGGACCAATCCATTTCTGTTGAAGATGCTTTTCCAAGTTTTAACGGAGCTGGTTATCACCAAGAAGTGATTAGAGATTGGTCTGAAAGCGCTGAGTCTTTAATGTTTTCGAATGAAACAAAGAATGTTATCCAAAGCGCTGTGGATCAATTACCAGAAAAAGAAAAAATTGCTTTTCTTTTGAGAGATGTAGAAGGACTTTCCACCGAAGAAGCCGCAGAAGCCCTTGATTTAAGTGTTTCTGCCGTTAAATCTCGTTTACATCGTGCCCGATTGATTTTACGAAAAAAACTATCAGGTTATTTTGAGGAAAAACAAATTCCAGGAGTGGTAAAGTGATTTGTTGTAAAGAATGCCTCGACTTATTACACGATTATTTGGACGGGACTCTCAGTAAAGAGATTGAAAAGTCACTGGAAGAACACTTCGAGGATTGTCCTCCTTGTATTTCTTTTTTAAATACTTACAAAGCTGCATCTAGCGCTTGTCGGCAAACTCTTACCCAAACCGAAGTGCCTGATGAAGTTGCTGCAAGTTTAAAATCTTTTATTAAAAAAAATATTAAAAATAGTCCCTGATTGTATAAAGCTATACATAAACACTCCCACCATTGACAAACCATCTAAGTTTAACTATATTTAAATAAAGTGGTTTGGCCTAAATAGGCTAATTTTATTGTTCCATTTCTGCCGTTTGCGGTTTTCAGGGGTATAGGAGTTCTATTACTCCATTTTTGCTGCAGCGGTTTTTTTTAGATTGTTAACGTTGAGGTATCTTTTATGGTCGAAATGAAAGTCGAAGGTTTGACTTTAGACCCCCTTACAAATATGCCCATAATCATTTTAAAAGATTTAACGGGCGCCAAAGCTTTACCCATTTGGGTAGGGATATTTGAAGCGAATGCTATCGCTTTGGAAATTGAAAGTATTTCAACTCCCCGGCCAATGACGCATGATTTGTTGAAGAATCTAATTCATACGTTTAAAGCTGAAATAAAACATATTTTAGTAAACGAATTAAAAGACAATACATTTTACGCCATAATTTCTCTCGTTATCAATGGAGATACTCTTAATATTGATTCTCGTCCAAGCGACGCTATAGCTCTTGCCTTGCGAGTTAAGGCTCCGATCTATGTGGACGAAACTGTAATTGAAGCGGCTAAAAATATTGAATTGCCTGAGCAAGATAAAGGTAAAGCTGAAGAAAAAGAAGATTTGTCTAAATGGATAGATAATATTAAACCTCAAGACTTCGGCAATTTGTAAGATTATTTTTAAAGCCATCCAACTGTAAATAGCTCCATTCTTTTCCTTGCCGCCCTCCTGTTGAAACTTTATAATCAACCTACAGTTATAGTTCATTTTATCCATTCTCTAAAGAGACCAAGCCTTGGCGCCGATAAAGACCATCGGAATTTTTTGTAAACATAAGCCCCCGGTCAAAAAGAAAGTTTTAGAAGATATCGTGCTTTGGTTAGAAAACCAAAGCTTCAATATTATTTTGGAAGAAGAAGCGGCTTCAATCATGGGGCGGGATACTGGTTATGATCCTATTAAAATTCCAGGCCTTGCCGATTTAATAGTAGTTTTAGGAGGAGATGGAACGCTATTAGGAGTTGCTCGCCTTTCAGTGGGGCATGATGTTCTGATACTTCCAGTTAATTTAGGTACTTTAGGATTTTTGGCGGAAATTTCCTTTCCCGATTTTCGAACCGAGTTCGATAAGCTGAAAAATGGTGTCTACGAAGTGGAAGACCGTATGCTATTGAACGCGACTCTGCTCAGAAATGAAAATAAAATCAGGGAATTTCACGCCATGAACGAAGTGGCGCTAATAAAAGGTATTGACTCCGGTATTATTGATTTAGAAGTAAATATAAATAGTAAATATATGACGTCATACCGCGCTGATGGGTTAATTGTTGCAACTCCTACAGGTTCTACGGCGTATTCACTTTCTTCCGGAGGTCCTATATTGCATCCATCAATGAATGCGATGGTACTTTCGCCGATTTGTCCATTTGCCTTAACAAATCGTCCTGTTGTCATTCCGGATGGATCTGAATTAACGGTCAAGCTTGCTTACGAAGGGCCTTCAATACGTTGTGTTTTAGATGGTCAAGAGCAGACACCTATGGAATATGGCGATACTTTAAAAATAAAAAAAGCCGATACGCCAGTAAAAATCGTTCAGCTTTCTGGAAAAAACTTCTATCAAGTTTTACGCGAAAAGCTTCATTGGGGGGCAAAACCCGAAAATGGAATGCGATTTAAAAATTCTCAAGAGTGAAACGGTTCAAGGATTAAAAACAATTTCGATCTTACTTTTGTTTTTTATTTCTTTAGCGGGATTAACTCCTGCTCCACCCCAAAAGCTCCCGCAAGTATTTCGCGAGATGGTTTTACTTAAAACCGCTTGTTTTGTTATGGGTAGCGAAGAGTATATCGCGGAAGAGCCTGAACATAAGGTTTGTTTAAATGCCTTCTATCTAGACCGTTTTGAAACGACCCAAGAACAATTTGAAAAAATAATGGGTTTTAATCCCTCCCATTTTCAAGGAAAAAGCCTTCCGGTTGAAAATGTGACGTGGGCAGAAGCGGAAAATTATTGCAGGAAGTTAAAATTAAGGTTGCCCACTGAAGCCGAATGGGAGTATGCAGCCAGAGCTGGAGCGCAGTCGAATTATTCGTGGGGGTGGGATATGGATGACGCTTATGGCTGGGATAAAAATAATTCAAAAGGAATGACGCATCTCATAGGCAAAAAGAAACCGAATAAATTTGGTTTTCATGATTTGAATGGCAACGTATGGGAATGGGTCGCCGATTGGTATCACCCCGAATACTTTGAAACGAACGCCCAGAAAGAATTCGTTGAAAATCCAGTAGGTCCTTTCACGGGGCAATTTATTATTATTCGGGGCGGTTCTTTTACTGATGATCCTTTTTTTCTAAGATCTGCATCGCGATATTGGTATCCGCCAAATATTAAAAGTCGAGATATTGGCTTTCGATGTGCGGGAAACCCTGAAGAAGTTATGATTAAGGCAGGGTCTGCAAAATGAAAACATTGATTTCATGTTTTTGGATGATAATTGTTTACATTATTATTTTAATTCCGTCTTATGCTTTTGCCGAAATAGTGGAAATCTTAATCGTAAAATCTTCATTTGTTCCAGCTGTTGTGAAAATAAAAAAGGGAGATACTGTTCGTTGGATTAATACCGAAGAACTATTGCATACAATTACCAGTGGCAAAGCTCCACAACACGATGAAAAATTCAATGAAAACTACCTTTATCGAAAATTTGAAATCACGCTGAGTGAGCCAGGTTTTTATGATTACTTTTGCGTGTTACACAATGCAACCATGCGCGGAGTCATCATCGTAAAATAAAAGAGCGGAGTTTTTTGAAAGGAAACTTAAAATAGCGTAAGGTCAGCTTAGTTCTTTTACTGTGCCGTCAGGGTATACGCCAAAAATAGAGAGAGGTTGGAGTGATTGAGCGACTTCATATACGTTTCGATAACCGTCTAAATGATTATTTGCCATCGGAATAAGGATGGTTTCGTATTTGATTTTTTTTAACTTTGAAATAAGAGCGCTTGAAATATTGTCTTTCGAAAAAAAGCCCGATTCGTAAGAATATTTTTTGTCGACTGTTGGATGATTTTGAAAGTCTCCCATAGCGTTGGCTTGGCCAAGAATATCTGATTTAATATTTCTAAGCCTAAAAATATTGTCCAAAACTAAATGAATCATCCAAGGACGAGCGCATCTCATTATCAGAGTTTTTGATTTTTCTGGAAAAACGGAAAAAGCTTGGTTTGCCTCTGTTTCAAAAGCCCGCGCTCGATTTTTTTCTTGGCCTCCATCAAAAGCTGCAAATGTTTCGTCGAACTTTTTTTGAATTTGTTCTGCGTTATAATCTGGGTATTCCACCACAATATGGCGATTGCCATCGTAATCGTCCGCATTTAAGTCGGTTTTTAGCAATGAGTTCTCAACAGCGTAGCGGTAAAAATCAGTCCCAGGTTGAGGTGTATTAATAGAAACCTGGATTTCATCAAGCCAACCTTTATAAGCTAATTCGTTAACAAGGTCGACGGTTTTCCCGTCTTCTATTTCGTTGGAACCGAGTCCACCGACACTGATGGTTCCATAAAAAAGCATACCGAGGTCTTTCCCATATTCGAGAATTGATTTAAGTTTTTTAAGATTGTGTTTTTTCCCAAGCGTCATTTTTTCAGCTACAAGGTCGCTACCGGTTTCAATGCCGAACCGAATTTTATAATATCCAGCTTCTTTCATCTCTTTTAACGCTTTTTTATCTAGAGAAACATACTCGCACATGGCTTCATATTTTAAATTATCAAGCCCTTCAGCTTTGATTGCTTGAGCGAGTCCGGTATTAAAATCGCTGCGAATGTTGTGAACTTCCTCGTCGAAAAAGATACCTTCCATTTCAGGATATTTTTCCGATAAATACTTGATTTCATCCACGACGCTTTTTATTTGTCTAGGGCGCCAGTTTAATTCGTCGTAATAAAGGGTGGCAGCTGCGCAAAAATTACAACGGCGTGGGCAACCTCGCGAGGCATACATTTGGATTTGCCGATATCGACAATTAGGCTCATGGTAGTCGAGTCTGCTAACGTCGTTATCTTCTGGGAACGGGAGAGAATTTATGTCTAATAGTTCTCCGCGTTCATTTGGATAAACTCCAGGAATTGTTTTAGGATCTTTTCCTTGAATTAAATCGAGAGCGGCATATTCATATTCGCCTATACAAACAAAATCGGCGGTTTCTAAAACGGTTTCTGGAGAGGCCATTGGATGTTGGCCAACCATTATAGAGCGAGTCCCAAATTCTTTTTTTGCGGCTTGAGCTAATTTGAGGTCTTCGGTAATTGTACGGGTTGAACTTTCCATTATTAGCCAGTCCGGGCTTTCTTCGGCTAAACGACTGAAGTACGTTTCAAAATCCCAGGCATTTAATACGCCGTCTAGCATCTTGATGTCGTGAGAAGTCTCTCGTTTAAGTAAAGAAGATGTGTAGGCTAATTGCCAGGGATAATAACCACAATTGGTAAAATTCTTAACGCCTAAGGACCATCGGGATGGTACATGGACCATGTGATAGCCTTTTGAATCGACACCTACAGAATTAGCGACGACAACTTTCATTGCTGATTACTTAGTTTGACGGGTTGCAAGTTTGGGATTTTTTCTACTCGGCGTCGAATTACCTTCCTTACAAACCATTCAGCAATTATCCCAAGGATAATGGCGAGGAATAGAATCAAAGTAAGAACGCTGTTTAGAACGACCCAAAATGAAGAGAGTTTTTCTCGTAACAATTTTTGAAAAACGTTTTTTCCAGAGAATTCTTGAAATTCTTCTTTGGAATTAAAACTGCGTAAACTTTTTGACTTTGTCGCCAAGGCCAATAAATCGATGTTTGAATAACCAAGACCTTGGTCCACGTTATAGAGCGAAACGGCTATGTCGAAATTTTCATTTTTCAACTTCCGCACTGTTTTCATTCCACAGGAAAAGAGACTTATTCGGCCATCGCCAGAAATTCCAATCACTTCATCTATTAAGGGATCTTTGGACAGAGACTCCTTCACTGATTCGGGAGCCAATACCACGATTTCAGAATCGGGAAATTCTTTCTTAAGAGCGTTAACACAAGAATTAAAAACTCTAGTTGCGGAGCGAATAATTAAGATTTTGGTTTTATTCATAAACGAAGATTTAGTTCATCCCAACTTTGCCGTTTGATAGATCAAAAATCTTATTTTCCATATTTACGCCGATTAACTTTGGTAAGTTCATTTGTAAACCAATGGCGCGTACTTCTCCGTACCCATTACCTGTCATATTATTGTAAGGAATCACGCCCAAATCGAAACGGCGATCCTTCATTTGATTCATTAGGCCAGTTGGAAAGTTACGAGCTTTAAAGTGTCCAGGGCCGTAAAAAAAGGCTTCGTCTATTTGTGAGTTTCTAAGTAAATCTTCTTCCACTTCGTTTTGACCCAAAACAGAAATCCTACTTTTAGGAAATTTTTCTTTAAGCGTTCTAACAACCCCCTCAACCTGCCACATGCGTGAGCAGCGGAAGACAATTATTTCTTTTGGAGACTCGACGTCTAGAGCCTCTAATGGGCCTTTAGCGGATAATAAATATCGATTTCTAAATGCCTTGTCATAAAGCTTTTGAGCTTCTGCATGATTAGCTTCTACCAATCTTGCAGGATAATCGGGGCGGTCTACAACGCAAAAGTTTCCTCCATCAAAACGTTTCCAATCCAAGTCTTTTAAGTAGCCTTTTTGCTTAGATCGATTGAAAAACGGAGTGCCTGGCTGAGGAGTGCTTATTGACAACTGAAACCGCCACAATAGATTATCGTCAACTAATTCATCTATTAAAGCGATCGTTTCTTTATCTCCATAATCGGTTGAATCTTCTCCGCCAAATGTAAAGGTACCGTAAAATTTTATTCCTATGTTAGTTCCAAATTTTAACAGTCGTTTCAACTTTTCAGGGTCGAATTTACTGCCAAGGTCCATACCTCCGGCGGCCTGAGCTTCTGCCGTCTCGATTCCCAGGCGAACCATGTAGTAGCCTGCGCTTCTCATATTCTCTAGAACTTCTTCGTCCATGGGCCATAGGCCGCACATAACGTCATACTTTAAGTCGTCGTGTCCCGCTTCGCGAATAGCTTTTGTTAGATCAAGCATATATTTTTTACTGCCGTTGTGAACCTCTTCGTCGAAAAAGATACCTTCCATTTGAGGGTACCTGGAACGGAGAACGTCTAGCTCATGTATAACGTTAGACGGATTTCGAGGTCTCCAGTTAGGTTTTTCGTAAGAAATATTGCCGCAAACGCAGAAGCTGCAGGATAGCGGGCATCCTCTCGATGCATAAGCTTGGATTTCTAAATATTCGCTAGAAGGTTCGCCGGGAATTCCATAATCTAACCGGGAAACGTCGTCGTCTTCAGGAAGCGGTAGGTCGTTAACATCCAGCAATCTATTGAAGCCGTTAGGGAATAGCCCTGGAATATCGTTAGGGTCTTTGCCTTGAACGATATCTCGAACAGTAAGCTCATATTCTCGGCTGATAACGTAATCGGCATATTCCTTAACTTCTTCTGGATAGGTTGTGGCATGTGGACCGCAAAAAATTAATTTTGTACCAAAGCGTTTTTTGAGTTCTATAGCAAATTTACTATCTGCATCGATAGTTCTTGTCGCGGAATCCATTACGAGGAAATCAGGAGCAAACTCGGAAACCTTATCAACAAAGGCCTTATGATCTAATTTTTCTAGACAACCATCGAAAAATTTAACCTCGCTATCGGTATCTCTTTTTAAAATACTTGAACAATAGGCGAGTTGCCAAGGGTAATAGGTAAAGATATCTAAATCTTTTGTGCTATTGGTCCATCTACTAGGAGAATGGATCATTGCATAACCGTTTTCGTCAATACCCACCGAATTACAAACGGCGACTTTCATATATTAGCCTCATGAATAGAATGGAAAGGGCTTTAAGATGTTTTTTAGTTTATTTATGTTTTACTCGCCCTTAATGATGATAAATAAAACTATTAGAATTTTAGTATAGTTTGGATCACGCTTTGATTTTTCTACTACAATGGTAGTAGAATTTAACCAAAAACTCTAATTTTCCTAACGGTCGAAAGCAATGAAAACTTTATATCTTATGGTTTTTGAAACTAAAAGTACCGTAAGTTATTATAAAGAATGCGTTAAAGAAAACGTTAGGTTTTTTCCAGATTGTTCAAAATACAGCTCAAATTAATTTAAATTGCCAAGTTATAATAATTCATTGAAAATAAATTTTAAGTAAGGAAATTCCATTGGAAGAAGTTATAGAAGATGAAGAAAATGTCCCGAAAAAAACAGGTTTTTTTGCTCGTTTAAAATCTGGTTTGAGTAAAACCAGGGGACAATTGAGCGCTGGTATAGATAATGTGATAAATGGCAAGGCGCAAGTCGGGCCTGAGTTATTAGAAGAGTTAGAAGAAGTTTTACTGACTGCTGATGTGGGTGTGTCTGCAACCATGTCAATTTTAGATGAATTAAGAGCTGAAGTAGCCTCGCAAAGAGTTAGGACAAAAGATGAAATTATGGATCGTCTTAAAAGTATATTGTCCGAGACACTTGAAGAGAATAACCGGGATTGGGTAAATCCTGGGAAAAACCCGTTAGTTATTTTAATGGTAGGAATCAATGGCTCGGGAAAAACGACTACTATTGGAAAATTAGCCGAGAAATGGAAGCAAGAAGGAAAAAAAGTTTTACTGGCCGCAGGCGATACTTTTCGCGCCGCCGCCGCAGAGCAGCTAACTATTTGGGCGGAAAGAGCGAATGTTTCAATTATTTGCCAAAAAACTGGAACTGATCCATCTGCGGTGGCTTTTGATGCTGTAAAGGCTGCTGTTTCAAGGGAAATGGATATAGTCTTAATTGATACGGCGGGACGATTACAAACAAATCATAATTTGATGGAAGAGCTTAAAAAAATAAAGCGCGTAATAGGAAAAGCGCTTCCTAAAGCTCCTCACGAAACTTTCTTAGTGTTGGATTCGGGTTTGGGACAAAATGCAAACTCTCAATGCAAACTTTTTGACGATGCATTGTCAGTGACAGGATTAATAATGACAAAGCTCGATGGCACTGGAAAAGGCGGCGTTTTGTTTAATCTTGCTAAAGAGACAAAAAAACCGGTTCGATTTATAGGTGTTGGAGAAAAATCCGAAGACTTACAGGAATTTGATTCTAAATCCTTTGTGAACGCGTTATTTGAATCTTAAAAGATTTTTCTTAATTAGCTTCACTTCTTAACTGTTCGATTTGTGTCTTAAATATGAATTCGTGAACTTTGTCTTGTTCCTTTTCCGATAGTAGATGCGAAAAGCAGAATCGATATATACTAGTTTTGTTTGAATCCGCCCTTGTCGAAGCTATTAAAGATGCTTTGGTTTGAATTCTTTCAGCTTTTTCTATATTAAGAGGGAATGAAATAGAAGCGATTTCTCCTTCGTCGATCCATACAGATTGATTGCAGGAAAAAGAGATTCCCCCAGCGCTTAAATCGTTAATTGTTCCTCTTATAGTTTCTCCACTCTTTAATCGTACTTCTAATCGAAGAAGATTTTCCGGTTGCAAATCAAGTCTAAAGGATTGTCGCCTATCCAGAGAACCAGTAATTAGTTTTTTGTTAAAACCAAAGAGCTGTTTAAACCAATGCCCCAATGAATGGTCTTTTGAATTAGGGTAAGGGACTGTACGCGCTTTCATACTGTTTTCCTTGTTAAAAATTGCATAAATAAGTCGTTGTTTACTGTTATTTACGCAACGGCAACATGAGAAAAATCCATTAGTTTTTTTTCGGAAAAAATATCAAAAGGGGATTGCTAATTTAAATACATCTTAAAGGTCTATAGACTTAGGGAGAGTTACAAAGAAGATAAAGTATCCAAACGAGCTTTCATTAATAAATAGAGTCTAGTTAGGGGATAAAGTAACTAGGTGGCTTGAATAGTTAAAGGAGTGAAAAAGCGCTATTTGTTGATAGGAAGTGGAATTAGACGGGATATTACTTAGGGCTTTGTAGATATTTTTCAATAGTGGCGACGAAATTTGCCGTATCTATCGGCTTACTTATATATTGTTTAAAACCTTCACGCATTGCTCCATCAATATCCTGTTTCATTGCATTAGCGCTTACCGCAATGACCGGGATTTCACGTGTGCTGGGGTTATTTTGGAGAATTCTCATTGCTTCAATTCCGCTTATTCCAGGCAAATTAATATCCATTAGAATTAAATCTGGGCGTTTAGAAAGAGCCATTTGAATTCCTGCTTTTGCTTCAGAGGCAGAGATCAGTTGTATGTTAGAAAAGTCCTCTAATAATCTTTCTACTAAGGTTAAGTTTAAAAAGTTGTCTTCTATGTACAAAATAATATATTGATCTTTGTTTCCAAAAAATATCGGATTTTGAGGCTCTGTTTCAATTCTTTCAGGTATTATGAAGGGATCAGTGCAAATTGGAAAATCTACGTAGAAAGAAGTTCCCGAGCCTTCTTGACTATCAAATTGTAATCCTCCTCCCATCATTTCTGTTAGTTTTTTTGTGATTGTTAATCCAATGCCAGCTCCTTCGATACCGGTTCGTTCGGCGTCAAATCGACTAAATGGTTCAAAAATGATTTCCTTAATTTTTTCAGAAATTCCTATGCCGGTATCTGTGATTTCAACTCTAAGTTTATTTGTTTCTGAAAGTGTCTCATAGCTTAAAGTTACGGATCCTTTGGGCCGGTTGTATTTGATTGCATTAGAAATCAAATTGAGAGCAATTTGTTTAAAACGGGTTTTATCAACGAGGATAAGCTGGTTTGAGGAAGTGGAGATTTTGTCGATAATAGAGATTTCCGAGCTTTCGGCAAGTGGCCTTACTATTGAAATGGTTTCAGTTATTACTTGATGCAAGTCGACAGGCTCGATAGATAGCGATATTTTGCCAGCTTCAATCCGCGCTAAGTCAAGGATCTCGTTTATTAATCCAAGAAGATGATTGCCGGACAATAAAATCTGTTTGATATCGTTTGTTTGATTTGTGGAAAGAGGTTCTTTTTTGTTTTTTAACAATACTTGACCAAAACCTATAATTCCGTTTAGCGGAGTTCTCAGCTCATGACTCATTCGAGATAAAAACTCTGATTTAGCTTGGTTTGCATTTTCGGCTTCTTCTTTAGCGTCTTTAAGTTCCTCTGTTCTTTTTTGAATTCGGCTTTCTAGGTGGTTGTGAGCTTCCATCAATTCATTTACTGCTTTTTTTCTTTCAAGAACTTCATGCTTTAGTATGTTATTTTTTTCTATTAGTTCTTCGGAAGCTAAATCCATAGCGCGCTCTAATAACGAGAAGTCGGATTCGAATTGTTCGTAAGAGTCGCTAATAGAATTCAAAAAAGGGTCTAACAAAGAAGGATCTATGTTTTTATCGGCCAAATGACGTTTAATTTGTCGTTTTAATAAGTTATGCATATGAAGACAATTAATCTTCTTTAAATGTTGTAATAGTCATGGTTTGGTTGTGGAGTTCGCATCGTTCAAATTGATTGAAGTGAGCAATTTCTCCATAAGAATAAAACCCGGTAATGACAGGGGAATAGTCAAGAACATCTCTAACGGCTTCGACTTCTTCTTCTTCTACTCTTTGATTTAAAATTATTTTTCTACCAACACAGCTAATAAGTAAGGCTAAATCTGGTGATTCGTTTCCCATACTGGATAAGCTTGTTTCTGCCGCAGTTATGGCCTCATTGATCAGTCGTTCGAAATTGGTTTTCATTAGCCGGCAATACCCTCCTTCGGAAATATCTCCCTCAAAGGTGATACTTCCAGACTTTTCGTCAATAGCCAAGATAGTGCGGACTACAGGAGTCTTCATTTCCTCTGTTCTAAAACTGAGAGGAAAGTTAAATTGATTCTTGGCTAAATCTGTTCCTTTTTCGTCACCTAGATACTTTTTATAAAGCTCGATTATGGGCTGATCGTCTAGTTGGAATAAAACGTTTCCTTTAGTTTTAGTGACTAATCGTTGGGGACCAAATGAAACGAAACCACCCATAGATCCATAACTGATTCTCAATCCATCGCCATAAAATCCCAAAAGAACTATATTGCCGTTTTTTGGCAAGTTTCCGCTAAAGACAAGAGTTTTTTTTAAGATTACCGTCGCCAGCTAATCCGCCAGTCAGCCCAACATTTTCGGGTAAAGACTCAAGAAGGCCCTTAACTAGTTCAGAATCATTAACTTTTAGTCCATCAGATAATATAATTGCTTGGATTAGCCCTTTTGGATCTAACCGACTTCCAAGTTTTTTCCCAGCTTCGTAGCTTTCTTTCAGTGGAACATCCAAGCAAAAGAGCTGTAGGATAGGCCGTTCTAATTTCTGTTACTAATTCTTTTTTTTCAATCTGTTGGCGATTTCCAAAAATAAAAACCAAATTTGCTTTTTTCTTAAATTTTTCTGAAAATGGAGATGTCCAAGCATCTGATTTAGTCCAGTAACTTTGTTCAATTATTATATCGGATAGGCGAATAAATGGTTAGGCCAATTTGAATTATATTTGTAATTTATTATAAAAGGTTTTATTAATTAAGTCATTAGATCTTTTGTGTGTGTTAATGTAAATAATTGAGCTCTGATTTACCTGAATGTGATGACTTTTTTTTGAGATTTTGATAAATTCTTAAAAAAGTATTTTATGTATTCTAGCTTTTTCTAATCCTTTTTATATCGCTATGGTATTAATTTCTAGGAAAATCCCCTTTGGAAAATAATATTAAAAAATTAACGCAAAAATTAGAAAGTTTTCTGAATGACAGAAACTTTTCTGAAAAGCTTCAGAATGTTGAAGAAGAAGATTTAAACCCATTAATCGAACAGGTAAATGATTTATTGGAAGAAATTAAGAAAGGTGAGGATAAATTAAATCAATATAAAAAATCTTTGAAAGCCCAAATTGCTGTTCGTACAGATGAATTAAAAAAGGAAAAAGAATCTTTTGAAATCGCATTTCGAGAAGCTCAAACAGCGAGTAATAGTAAAAGCGTCTTCCTTGCAAATATGAATCATGAGCTCAGAACGCCCTTAAATGCAATTATCAATTATAGCGAGATGCTTCAAGAGGAAGCTGAAGATGAAGGTCTCGATGATTTTATTCCAGATCTTGAAAAGATACGATCTGCAGGAAAAAGTTTGCTTAGTTGGGTAGATGAAATTTTAGATTTATCCAAAATTGAATCTGGGCGTGCCGAATTAAAATTGGAGTCTTTCGATATTGAACAGCTCGTTAGAGTTGCAGAAACTTCGGGGAAGAAACTGGTAGGAGAGTCTGGTAATCAACTTGAAATAGTCTTTTCTGACGGGTTAGGCGAAATGCAAGCGGATAAAGAACGAACTCTTAGAATTCTGAATAATCTTGTAGAAAATGCTAATCGCTCGACTCAAAACGGAACAATTGCAATCCAAGTTCAACGTGAAAGAGTAGAAGATATAGAATGGATATCATTCATTATTAATGATAATGGGGCAGGAATAGACCCTAAAATTTTAGAAGCTTTATTTAAGGATTATGTTAACGCTGACGCTTCCATTTCAAGTTGCTATGGAGGTACGGCATTGAGTCTGGCGATCAGTCATCGCTTTAGTTTAATAATGGGCGGTAATATTTTTGCCGAAAGTGAGTTAGGGAAAGGGTCATCCTTTACTCTTCGGTTGCCAGCCGAAATGGAAGCCCACTTGGAAAAACCTCACGTAAAACGAGCTACAGATCGTTTACTCAGCGATATTTTTAATTTTAGGGATTAAGAATATTAGGAAAATATTTTTTGATGCTTACACGATAGGGGGCTTAGTTTAAAACACCTCTTTTAAAAAAAATATTTTGTTTCGGCTTAATTTTGTGAGAGTTGCCAAAGAGGAAGTTGTGTCCTGCTTATAAAGCCTTCGGTTTTACTATTCGAATTTTTTTGAATTTTAACGCTATCCAAATTTACTTTGATTTCTAAATAATCGAACTTACCTTTCTCTACAAAAAGAACGGCTTTTCTTTGAAGAGACTCGTTAGGTTCGATAAATTCTTCGTTAAAAATCACCCCTTCTGATATGATTTCATCCTCAGTGGTAATATCTTTTGACATGTAGAAATCGTGGCCATGTTCTGGGGGAAGCTTCGATTTGAATCGTTTAGAAAACTCTTTCTCACTTTCGCTTATCCGCGAAATAGCATATCCGTGGAGAACAAATGAGTTTTTTGAAAAATATAGTTTTTTATCGGTTTTATTCGACGCTTTTACATCTGCTATTATTGATAAATATTTTCGTTGATCTTTTGAAAGCTGAAGCTCTTTTTCGCCTGTCACTTTTAGATCAACGTTGATTGTTATATTTGCTGGAGCGATGTTTTTTAAATGAACTTCTTTATAAAAGAATTCGTAACCTCCCCAAATCCCAGCGATAACAATTCCTATAATTTGCGCCCAAGTATTGAGGATGTCTCTTCGCGGAACTTTTTTGGAGTTTGTTTCATCAACTGGTTTTGTCATCGACTATTTAGGTAATAATTCCAGATAAAAATCCTATTATTGCAACAAGTGTGTATTAGCCAAAATACTGAATTTATTTTAAACCTATTTGAAGAAGCGAAAGGTGTTGAAATGAGTCAAGCTATTGCTAACGTAAATGGAGGCGCCGGGCGGATTCGAACCGCCGATAAAGGTTTTGCAGACCTCTGCCTTAGCCACTTGGCCACGGCGCCTTAGCAATTATAACGGTTGGTTTGAAAAGAAAATGGAGCGGGAGAAGGGATTTGAACCCTCGACCTCAACCTTGGCAAGGTTGCACTCTACCACTGAGTTACTCCCGCAAATTGGAGTTTACTAATTGGATTCCCTAACGGGTAAGTGACCTATTATATTTTCTCTT
>JAJDAT010000004.1 GCA_029261715.1 Nitrospinia bacterium
ACCTTCAATACCGCCCGTCTCAGAACCAAGCGTTACTTTACCGCCTGTAGATTCAATAACTGATCCGCTGGAAAGCGTTATCTTATCGTTACCATCCGCTGAACTATTCGCATCCCCGTTAAAAGTGATATCTTCTTTAGATACAACGTTACCAACTACAGTGATTCCATTGTTTGCAGATACCGTCAATGCGTTACGAGCATCTGTCCCAACAGCGCCACCGTTTAACGTCACGCCGCCTGCTGACGTTAACGTCTGATCACCAAAAAGTACGATTCGATCAAAAATCGAAGAACTATTTGCTGTTCCATCCGTGTCGGCGCTCAACAACAAATCGCCTGTGTCCGTCGTCAAGTTAACTCGAATATCTACTCGGTCTTTAGCGTTAACTGTCAAAGCGTTAAAAGTAGAATCGGAACCTTCAAATTGAGTAACCTCGCCTGAACTCAAAACTAGCGTTCCAATGCCTTCACTTTGAACAGCCGTGACGCCATCTATAAAAATATCTCGACTGTTATTCTCATAAGTCAATGTTGAAGCGCGAATATTACGAAGCTCTGATCCACTCAAAGTCATCGCGCAACCAGTACCGGCGCAATTAGACGTCATATTGCCTAAACCGATTCGCTTCTGATTGCCGGTTGATTTCTGAGAAACAGAGATCGTTATCATTCCCGAACTATCTAATTGAAACAAGCTGCCAGATACGTCTTGTAAATCGATATCATCTGCCGTAATCGAAATCGCATTACTGCCGCTAAAAACGCTAGCCCCAGAAGCTACCGTAAACGTTCCTCCAGACGACGTCTCTACATCCGTATCTGCATTGAACGTAATCGTTCCATTAGCAGTAAACTGACCCGCAGATATCTCAACCCCATTCGTCGCCCTAACTGTAACGGCTCCAAGACCTTCAAAACCACCGGTTTGAGAACTAAGCGTTACTTTACCGTCCGTTGACTCAATAATTGATCCGTCGGAAAACGTTATCTTATCGCTACCGTCTGATGAACTATTCGCGTCGCCGTTAAAATTAATATCTTCTTTAGATACAACGTTACCAACTACAGTGATTCCATTGTTTGCAGATACCGTCAATGCGTTACGAGCATCTGTCCCAACAGCGCCACCGTTTAACGTCACGCCGCCTGCTGACGTTAACGTCTGATCGCCAAAAAGTACGATTCGATCAAAAATCGAAGAACTATTTGCTGTTCCATCCGTGTCGGCGCTCAACAACAAATCGCCTGTGTCCGTCGTCAAGTTAACTCGAATATCTATTCGGTCTTTAGCGTTAACTGTCAATGCGTTAAATGTTGACGTTGAACCTTCAAATTGAGTAACCTCTCCTGAACTCAAAACTAGCGTTCCAATACCGTCGCTTTGAGCTGCCGTGATTCCATCTACAAAAATATCTCGAGTGTTATTCTCGTAAGTCAATGTCGAAGCGCGAATATTACGAAGCTCAGAACCACTTAAGGTCATTGCGCAACCTGTACCGGCGCAATTAGACGTCGTATTGCCTAAGGCGATCCGCTTCTGATTACCAGTTGACTTCTGAGAAACTGAAATCGTTATTGATCCTGAACTATCTAATTGAAACAAACTCCCAGACACGTCTTGTAAATCGATATCATCTGCCGTAATCGAAATCGCATTACTGCCGCTAACAACACTAGCTCCAGAGGCCACTGTAAAAATACCGCCGGATGCCGTTTCTACGTCTGTATCTGCATTGAAGGACATTCCGCCATTATCTGTAGTTAAATTAACGTTTACGTCAATTCCATTGGTTGCGTTTGCAGTGAGCGCATTAAAGGTAGAAGCATTATTGGAAAACGAAATAGATTTGTTAGATCCAGCTGCATTCAATAAAACAGTTCCAACATTATTACTTTGGGCGGCGGTAATTCCATCTACGGTGATATTTCCATTTGAAGTCGCTAAGTTTAAATTTGCAGCAAAAATTCTTTCTAATTCGTCACCGCTTATTGTCATATTGCCAGTAGATTGCCCTAAACCTATCGTGCCAACGGTCGCCCTTGTTATCGTAATATCGCCTGAGCCACTATTCAAAGTTCCTTGCAGATCAACATCTTCGACTGTAGCGTCAACGTCACCGCCATTAGTTTCAACAATCACTCCATTAGCGACAACCAAATTACCGAATCCATTTAAATCACTATCTGCGGTTAAAACTAAATTCAAAGAATCCGCCGTTCCCGTATTAGAATCTTTAATATCTGCATTGAGCACAATATTGTGATGGGCAATTAAGCTTAGAGTATTTGTTCCTGTGCCGTCATAATCTAAATCTGCGCTTAACGTAATTATTCCTTCTTGGCCTCCGCTAGCTCCCGTCTTAACCGTTACATTTGATCCTCCAATTAGTGCGGACGTTATAAGGTCAACTCCAATAGTGGCACTGTGCCCTGTCGATTCAAATGGATTAGTTGAATTAATATTTGAATTTCCTGAACCTGCAACAATTTCAATATCGTTCGGGTCTATTAACCATTCGCCTCCATTTCCATTTACAGCAGTAACATCTGCAGCTTTTGCAATGGATAAAGAATTTAATCCAGAAGTTTCGACAAAACCACCATTACCTGAAACCGAACCGCCACGCGCCGAGATACTTCCTTGAACATTTGCGAAATCGTTGGCCCAAACTATTACTTTACCGCCATTACCAGCTGAAACCGCATTGGCATTAACCGCAGCGCCACTGGCGATATAAGTTTGTTGGGCAGTTAACGTATCTCCTTGCCCTTGATAGTCTCCGCCGATCAACGCTTCACCACCGCCAGCATCACCAGAGACATCCACTTTAGCGTTATCAAACAGGCCAACTCTGTCGCCTAATATTTTTACGCTACCGCCAACTCCTCCGTCTTCCTTATCAGAAGCGTCAATAGTTCCAAAAACTGAAACCGTTTTATCTTCGCCGCCAGTCAATGTAATGTCGCCGCCTTGAGCGCTAACAGTTGTATTTTCTGCAACGTTAACATCGCCGCCAGTCAACCCAACAACACCATCTTCGCCCATGTTTACATCAGCATTTACGTTTACGGCATCGCTAGCGGTTGCATTGAATGTGCCGCCATCGCCTTCAATACCACCAGTTTCGGCAACTTCCGTTGTTCCTGAAGAACTAACCGTTAATTCATTCTCGCCAACATCAACTTGATCATTTAGAGTAACGTCTCCAGTTCCAGCATCAACCGTTAAACCACCAGAACCAACCTCAACTTCTTCGTTAAAAGTAACGTCGCCAGCGCCTTCACCAGTGTCAACAGAAGCGGAAACTTCACCCACTTCTACGTCTTTATTAAACGCAACATCACCGCCGCCAGTGTTGATGGAACTATTTAATTGGACTTTACTGTCAACAGAAGAAACTCGACCGATTATTGATATTGAATCGGCAGTTACTAAACCTGAGCTAGGAGTTAATGTTAAGTTACCTGACGACTGCACTTCAAAATCATTTGAGACTTCTATATCAGGCACATCACCTACAGTAAACGTTGCGTCTGACGGGGTATTATTAATAGGCAAATTTTCATCCAAAAGAGAATCAGTTTGCGGTGTATCAATATTTACAATTTCCGCATTAAACCCATCTAAAATGTTAATAGCATAACTATCAACATTGATTTCCTGATAAACAAAATCTCCATCAAAACTAACGGTAACGCCTTCTTCGCCCACGACAATAAGAGTCTCGTTGTCTTGCACATCTGTTTGAACTTCAACGGAAAAAGCTCCATCTGCTGAAATAACACTTTCACCCAGTAAAACCGATTGATCTGAGGTGCCTTGGAAAACTTGAGATTCCGCCGCATTGGAGGAATCATCTGCGCTTTCATCAGCTGCGGCAACAGTATCCCCGGAAGGTTCTGAATCGTTAACAATTTCGTTATCCGCTAAATCAGTACTTGCCGGCTCAGAGTCAGGTAAGGCGTTTTCTTCAGATTCTTCGCCTGAAGTAGTGTTACTAGAACCTTCAGAAGTGGAACCATCAATTGAATTCGTATCAGACGATTCTGTCGTAGAGCTAGTAGTATCTCCCGTAGAATCCTCGGAAGAATCAGAAGACGAGCTAGATTCGCTGGAGGAACCTTCATCCGTTACACCCTCTTCCGACGTACCATCTTCTGATTCTGTCAAAAGAGCTTGAATTACCACACCACTAAAAGAAACATCTCCTCCATTAGTTGTGATATCGGCATTAACAGTTACATCTTTTAGAGCATTTAAATTGACTGAGAGAGCTCCTGAAGTCGAAGTAATAGGAGCATTAACTATAATATTACCAGCCGCTTCAAGAGTTAAAGAGGTATCTGCTCCCGCAGACTTAACAATCGCTGCGCTAACAACGATATTCCCTTCTTGGTCACCATCGGAACCCGTCGTAATCAAAACGCTAGTCCCGTTATTCAACGCTTCATTGATTATCGCAACGTCAATTTGGGAATTATCTTCTGAAGCGACAATGGTTCCACCAGATTGACTAGCTCCAGATGTAGTATCGGTAATTTCTATATTTCTTGGATCTAAAAGCCATGTTCCAGCTAATCCGTTAGTCGCTGAAACATCTGCCGCGCGGGTAACATCTAATTTATTTTTACCAGATGTTTCAATTAACCCGCCATTTCCGCTTACCGCGCCTCCACGCGCTGTTAGCAATCCTGCCGTAACGGTTGAATTATCAGACCAGACAATGATCTTCCCACCATCACCCTGGTTTATGGCATCTGCGTTTATAGTAGTATTTTGACTGACTGTCGTATTATTCGCCCTTTGGATACTGCCTTTGCCTTGAAAATCACCGCCAATAAGAACTGTGCCACCCCCGCTATCACCAGAGGCATCAATGGTTGCGCCATTTAATTCTACTTCGTCCCCTAAAACGTGGATCGTTCCGCCTTTTTCTCCAGAGTTCTTGCCTGAAGCATCGAGTGTTCCCGAAACAATCGTTCCTCCACCCTCGCCCATCAAATAAATTTCGCCGTCTTTTTCTATTGCCGATTGGGCTTCAATCACACCTTCGTTATTAACAACGCTTTTCACAATATCGCTAGCGGATTTAGCCGAAAGCGACACATAACCAGATTGAATTTTTCCGGTATTTAGAACGCGATGTTCGACAACATTTCCATCTGCGTCTAACACATCTCCGCTAACAGGTTTTGTAATCGCAAAGTTGATCAAGCCGTCACCAATAAAATCTAAAGAAGCCGCTTCACCAGATGCGATCGCAACCGAACCTGCGCTAGCAACAATATTTCCGCGGTTTTCAACACCTGGAGCTAATAAACCAACAAATCCTGAAGATTCTATATTTCCTTGGTTCAAGATGGAAGCAAGTGGTTTTGAAGGATCTTGCTCAAACCTATAATTTCCATTAAGAAAATCTTTATTGGAAATTCCTAGTGTGGTGGCCATTAAACCGCCAACATTGACTTTTGAATTTGCGCCGAAAATCACACCGGAAGGATTACTTAGAAATACTTGACCGTTGGCAGATAGTTTGCCCAATATTTCGCTGGGATTCGCCCCGAGGACTCTATTCAAAGCAACTGAATTAGAATTGGGCTGTTGAAACTGAACGGACTCAGAAGCCCCTATACCGAAACTACTCCAATCAGTAATCAGCTTATCTGACGATTGATTAATCGTCATGTTAGTTGGTGAAGTTTGATTGATTTGCCCCTGTCCCGCTACAACCTGCCCACCTTTCGGCAAAGCGAAAACTAGAGTAGGAAACCCACCTATGAGGTAGATTAAAAAACCAGCAAGAAACTTATAAAAAAACGATTTCCGCAAGCATCCCATATTCAAATTTTTCGTAAAAAGTGGAGGCATCAAACGACCGACCAAGGGGAAAAGAAAAAAGCTTTCTCTGCTTCTTATAATATTCACTACGGCTATTATATAGAAGTCCTTAAACCCTTTAGATAAGAATGGGTTACAGTATTGTCACAATCATGTAACAATTCTAAGATTTTCCTTTAATTTAGTAAAAATTGAAGGTCTAAATCACTAAAATTTAACGATTTTTCCATTTTTTCAAAAAAAGACTGATTTTCGACTAAAAATGGGATGAGTTCCTAACAAAAGCTTTTTTTCGAAATTCCAATATTTTTAAATCTAAACTCTATTTACTAATGAATTTTTAATTGACGTTACTTAACCGCAATGTATATTAGAAAAAATAACGACACCCTTTATTTTTTTTGAAATAAAAACAAAAAAATCATTCATATTCATAATCAAAATACAGTTTTGGAGTTATGGAAGATAACGCTACTTTAATTAAAACCATCCAAGAAATGAACCGGGTGGCTAACGAAGCATGGCTTTCTAACTTAAACGAACAAAAGTTAGAAGAAATGAAACATGCCGACACACAACGCGATCTGGAGGTTGTCAATAATTTATCCACAAATGAATTTCAAAAATCCCATGGAAACAAGAAGTTCTACAAAACTGTGCAATTATCTCAAGATTATTTTCAAAACAGAATCAAACAAGCTGTTATGGGGAAAATCCACTTAGACTTTGCTTGCGGCAACGGTAATACCACTATAAAATCGGCAAAATCTGGAGCTAAATTAGCTATTGGACTTGATCTGAGTCGAGTTTCTATTAAAAACGCCACTCGAAAAGCTGAAGAAGAAAACCTATCCGATAAGGTTGTCTTTTATCAAGGCGATTGCGAAAAAACTGGCTTACCAGATAACTCAGTTGACGTCATCACCTGCCTCGGAGTTTTGCATCATATGAATTTGAGTTATGTTTTGCATGAAATGAGACGAGTCCTAAAACCAGAGGGAGTTATTTTGGTCAACGAAGCTCTTGCTTACAACCCATTAATTCAGCTTTATAGAAACAGAACTCCAGAAATGAGAACTGAATGGGAAAAAGATCATATCATTTCTAATAAAGAAATTGATTTTGCTTCGCATTTTTTTGAGGTCAAAGAAATAAGATATTGGCACTTATTCAGCATTGCGGCAGCCTATTTTCCATCTATTTTAGATCCCCTTAACTTATTAGATAAATTTGCTTTAAAAATACCGCTTCTGAGGAATATGGCTTGGCAAATAACTTTCGAATTACATCAAAAGTCTTAATCTGAAAGACTTCCGCTCTTTTTATTGCAAAAATTTTTATCTCCTCCTTAACTATTTGCATTAGAAAAAGCTTCGGGGAATATGGATAATATCTCCAGGTTTTAACAAAACATTTTTAGACAAATTCCCTTTAAAAATCACCTCTTCTAAATCTACTTCAATAATTCCAATTGAGCGAGAGCCATTTGCTTTCTTAATCTTTCGGTATACTTTAGCGTCTTGCGGTTTTGCAATTTCCGTTAACCCACCAGACAAAAGAACAGAATCCAAAACTGTCATGCCTTCCCTAAAATCAATAACCTGTGGATTAGCTATTTCGCCGATTATGTTTATGCGACTTTTAAAGTTATCTCGAATAACTATTAAATCATTTGGCCTTAACCAAATATTTTGAGAAAAATCGTCTTTCTTTACCAAAGCGTACATATCAATATCCAGTTTCTTACCATCTCTTAAAATAAAAGAGCGTTTCATATCCGCCTTATCAGTCACCCCCTTAGCTTTTGAAATTATATGCAAAAGAGTAATAGGACGATTAATTTTGTAAGAACCCGGATCGTTAATTTCACCAGTGATAGAAATTTGAATGCTATTAATTTCCTGCACCATCACCGTGACACTTGGATTTCTGATGAATTTTGATAATTTTACAGCAAGCTTTGCTCTGAGTTGGTTTGGCGTTAGTCCTTGCGCTTTGACATCTCCTATAAGAGGAAAACTAATTAAACCATCTGGCCTAACAGGCATAATTGTTGTCAATTCGGGATTATCCCAAACCAAAATTTTCACAACGTCTTCTTGAGCAAGGGTAAAGGGAGAGGGGGATTTGTCAATTACTACTTCAGAAGATGACTTATCTTTAGCAGCGATTTTCTTCTCGAACTTTAAAAACGTTCTTCCTTTTTTTGAGGAAGTTTTTTTTTCTTCAGCCAAAATATTTTCTGAAAGAATAAGACACTGCCAAATAATAAGCGCGATAACCAAAATATAATTTCTCTTCATGGTTTTCTCCAACTTTGTCTTCTTATTATTTATAAATAATCTCATCAGTTTAATTCAATGTTCAATATAGTAAGCAACGGTCTTTAAATATTCCAACAAAATCATTTTTCTTCCCATTCGTGATTCCCACCAATCTCCTATCGGAATATCTGGATCCTTTGCAGGATGAACTTTAAACTCCATTTTTAAATCCATTTCGTCCACTAGTTTTTGATATACCCAATGAGATCTCTTTGTGTGAAAACTGGAAGTGACAAGAATAAATTTATGAATATCATTTTGCTTCAACAGATTAAGATTGGCTATAGCTTCACCCCAAGTACTGCTCTCTCCAGTCGATATTTTGGTTATTATTTTATCGGAGAACACTCCAAGACTCTTTGCATGTTCAATCATTAGTTGATTTGTGAAGCTGTGGGGATAAACCTGAAAACCACTAAAAAGCAAAGTCTTTCCTAAACCATCTTTTAATAATCGTACGCCTTCTTCCAAACGATTACCAGACTTAGAACCGGCTAAAACGACAATTGCCTCTGCAGGCTCCAAAACGTCCTCATGCACTAGATTAGCTGAGAAACTTATTAATACACTATCTTTAAAAAAAAGTACGCTGCCGATAAAGACTATAAATAAAATGAAAAAAACCGTTCTTGTTTTCAAATTATTTAGCATTAGGCATCATGGTTGGCCTATTTGAGTTAAGCAATTGAACAACATTTGAGACTATTGATTCGGCATCCACGCCATAAGTTTTCCTTAAAAATTGCTGACTTCCTACTATAGATGAAAAACCAGACTTCAAACCAATGCGTTTAAATTTTTTTGGAATAACTCCACATTCTAAAAAGTTTTCGGCAACCGCTCCCCCTAATCCTCCTTCAATCGTATGCTCTTCAATAGTCAAAACCGCCTCAGTTTCACTAGCGGCTTTTAAAATGCTTTCTAAATCTAAAGGCTTAAGTGTGTGCAAGCTTAGAACTCGGCAAAAAATGCCCTTTTCTTTTAATAACTCATACGCCTTTAGAACCTCATTTAAAATCCCTCCCGTACTTATCAAGGTAGCGTCGTGTCCTTCTTTTAAACAACGCGCTTTTCCAAACTCAAACTTTTCGGAATCTATATTTGTGTAACCCGCATTTGATTTATCTAGCCGAAAATAGCATGTCCCTGGAATATCGACCATAGCCTTAGTCGCCTCTTCTGTTTCCCAAAGGTCTCCAGGAGCCATTACCGAAATTTCTGGTAACGCTCTCATAATGCTCAAATCTTCCGTTGCGTGATGAGAGATCCCCAATGCTCCATAACTGAATCCCCCTCCTATTGATACGATTTTAACATTTGCCTGGTGATAACAAGCATCGTTTCTAACTTGCTCCAAACACCTAAGGATAGGGAAATTAGCGATCGAATAAACGAAAACTATGCGACCTTCTAAGGCAAGCCCAGTGGCAAGCCCCATCATATTTTGCTCGGCCACCCCAGCATTTAAAAACTGTCTTGGATAATTTAAGGCATACTCGTCAAAAACCTTAAATCCCAAATCGCCGGTAACCAACATTATCCGAGAATCGTTTTTTGCCAACTCTCCTAAAACTCTAATAAAAGCGTCTCTCATTTTTTACGCTTCTTCCAATTCTTTTAAAGCCGCATCATACTCTTCACCTTTAGCAGTTCTATAATGCCACAATACTTTATTCTCCATAAAAGAAACCCCTTTTCCCTTTACCGTATGCGCAATAATACAGTTTGGGTAACCTTCCTGAAATGGGATTTCTTGAAAAACAGATTCCAATTGATAGTGATCATGTCCATCTATCTCTTTTACAGCCCATCCAAAGCTTTCCCACTTTTCTCTGAACGGTTCCAGATTTAGAGTTTTTTTAACAGTGGTTAAACTTTGAATCTTGTTATAGTCAACAACAACCGTTAGATTATCCAAGTTATGATGCGAAGCAAACAAAGCGGCTTCCCAGTTGGACCCTTCATCGCACTCTCCATCGCTTAATATAACAAACGTGCGGCGATTTAAGTCGTCTAATTTGGCAGCTAATGCCATTCCAGTTCCTATTGGCAGACCATGCCCTAAAGATCCGGTTGAAATATCTACTCCCGGTATTCCCTTATGCGATACATGTCCGGACAAATCTGAACCGTCTTGATAATGGGTATCCAGTTTAGATATTGGGAAAAAACCGCATTCGGCTAAAACTGCATATACTCCTGCTCCACCATGCCCCTTGCTCAAAATAAAACGATCCCTCTCTTCCCATTCTGGGCGTTTTGAATCGTACTTCAAAATACAAGCGTATAAAACAGCCAAAATATCTGCCATAGAAAAAACGCTTCCAATATGAGAGCTTTCCCCTCTGTTTGTCATGCGTAGGGCATGCAATCGAATTTTTTGAGATAATTTTACAGAGTCCATTTAATTCACTATTATTGATCCATTTCCTAATTCTCTTTATTTAGAAATCGTATCTAAATATTCTAAATCTTCAGAAGTTAATTTCCAATTGGTAGTAGAAACCAAATCTACTATTTCTTGAGGTTCTTTAATTCCAATTAACGCAACACTGGATTTGATATTATCCAAAATCCATCTGATCGCCAATTGAGAAACTGATTTAGAATTGCTTTTTGAGATGAGCAATTCCATTTTTTTTAACATATTCATATTCTCTTGAAACTTGTCGCCATGAAAATTTTTGTATATGCTCCTTCCACGCCTATCTTCTGGACCAAAACTAGTAGAGCTATCGTACTTTCCAGATAAAATACCCTGTCCTAAACTTCCCCAAGAGAAAAAACTTAATCGATTTTTTTCAATAATTTCATTAACAATAGATTCTTTTTCTCTATTAGCCAAACTATATTCGAAAGAAAAACTTGCCAATTTTTTAGGTAACTCAATTTCCAGTTTACTCAAATCAACATTCGTTACCCCATAAAACCGAATCTTTCCTTCCTGACATTTTCTATCTAAATGCTCAAAAATTTTCTCTAATGAAATCTGATCGTCCCAATAATGAATTTGATATAAATCTATGTAATCCGTGTTCAATCGATTTAAACTTGCGTCTAAAGCTTTATCCAACCATTCCGGAGAGTTATCATAAAACGTTTTGCCATTTGAATCTTGCCGAACTCCAAATTTGGTGGCTATTACTGCATGTTGCCTTTTTTTCTGAAGGAAATTACCCAATCTTTCTTCAGAAACTCCAAGCCCATAAATATCCGCCGTATCAAAAAAATTAACTCCTCCATCTAAAGCTTGGTCAACGGACCTTTTAAGGTCTTTTTCTTCAACAGTCCCCCATCCATATCCGCCCATTGGACAACAACCAAACCCAATTCGGGAAACTTTAAGATCCGAAGTCCCTAGATTCAAGTACTCCATAATTATTACTTTAAGAGAGTCAAAACAAAAATTGAAAAATTTTTTTAAACAATAAGGCAAACGTTTTATAAATTATCTTCATATCAAAAATAAAATTATTTTCATAAACGTACTTCAAACGAAGCGCATTTTTTTTCTTTAAAACTTTTTCTTCAAAAACTTGATCAGCATTGTCTTTCCCAACAATTTCATCTAGAGAAAATAATTCGATTGAGCTGTAATCGGTTATTCCGGGAAGTACGCTTAAAATTTTTTTTTCTTCTTCGTCATACATATCAGTGTATCTAGTTAATTCTGGTCTTGGCCCAACAACGCTCATTTCGCCTTTAATTATATTTATAGATTGAGGTAGCTCGTCAAACTTAAATCTTCTAAGAAATTTCCCAACACGAGTAACCCTTGGATCTCCCAAAGCCGTAGTTCCGCCACCTAATTTTTCGGCGTTATCTACCATGGTGCGAAATTTATAAATTTGAAAAGGAACGCCGTTTTTTCCCGCTCGAACTCCTCTATAAAAAATGGGTCCAGGAGACTCCAGCTTTATAAGAATCCCTATAATTATTAAAAAGGGAGCTAAAACGGTTAAACCAAAACACGAAGAAATTACGTCAAAAATTCTTTTCAAGGTAAGTCACAAACGAAAGTTAACAATGAGAGCATCGATAGTTTTTTTTAAACCTATTTAAAAAACTTACTTACTAATCGCAAATCGAATTATTTTCTTTCTCGATTACAAAATCATATAAGTTTTCGATGTGCTTTGTATAATTTTCATAAATTGTGTTGGCGTCAAACTTCTCTTCATAAACATCTTTAGCTTTCCTCCCCATTTCGTCTCTTAATTTAGAATCATCTGCAAGCTTTAAAGTATTCTTAATTAACGCAGAAATATCTCCTGGCCGATAAGAAAAACCAATTTTATTTTGATCTATAATCTCAGCCATTTCCCCTTCCAAAGAAGAAATTACAGGTAACCCAAAAGCTAAATATTGCATCGCTTTATTTGTCATTGCATCAGGCATCGCTAAATATGGATTTAATCCTACATAAGCTGATGAAAGTAGTTTCCATGCATCATTCCGTCTTAGAAATCCCGGAACGCTTAAGTTTGTTATTGGTTCTGACAATTTTTTAATTTTTTCATAATTTTGCCCAGCTCCCGCAAGAACAAAATGAATGTCTTTTCTCCCCATTCCTTCTAATTGTTTAGCTGCCTCAGCAACTAACTCAAGTTGATAGGAAAGACCAAAAGTTCCCAAGAAAACAAAAGTTTTCTTATCTTTAAATAATTCATATTCTTTTTGGAACTCTACGTTGTGAGCGCCAGGTTCTTCTGAAGACGTTTTTGGATTTCTCGATCCAATATAAAAAACACGATCAAAATCTTTTTTTGAACGATCGGCATAATTTAACGCCCAGTTCAAAAAGCCATTAGAAACGGCAATTATTCCGTCACAATTTTTTAACGCCCAACTTGTTTTCTGGAAATCGTAAAATAATCCCATTCGCCCTATAGTCCTTAAACCGCGGGGAAGATTATTTACAATATTATCTGGCCATAAATCACGCACATCAACCAAAACAGGAATTTGGCGTTGTTTTGCAAACTTAACAATTTCAAAAGTAATATCGTAAATCGGCATAGAAGTTACAATTATATCCGGTACTGGTTCATTCAATATTTTATTTTTAAGTTTGAATGCCAATCTTTTGTGATGAAAGTATCTTGGAAGCGATACATTACGTTTGTAAGGAATTCCTGGAAGCAAGTTAATCTTATATCTTTCGTCTTGTTTTATTTCCTTGTAACTATTAAACAATTGAATTTTTTCGGAGTGATAAAAGGTTGCTCCCCACCAAGTCACAGAATGCCCTTGAGCAAGTAAAGCTTCGGCTAGCATACCAGTACGCATCAAAATAACGTTTTTTTGAAACGGATAACATTCACCTGTTTGAGTAATCCAAACATTCATAAGCGTCTTTCTAATTGTATAGCTTCCGTCGTTTTGGTAGACCAGCTTAAATATAAAAGAGACAATACGTAATTGAGTACAATGGAGTTGTATCTAAAAAAAGAACCTCCAAAAAGAGCCAAATCGACATAACATGAAACTAAAAAAACACAATAAGCAGGCTTTCTTCCATGTACAACTTTGACATATGCAAACCCTAATACCCCTCCATATAAAAACCACCAGAAAAAAGACCCTGCCAATCCAAAATCATCTATTGGAACTCGAAATCCCGTATAAACGTTACTATAAACTTTACTTTCTAGACTTACAGTTGTCGTTTCAAAAGATTCCCTTGGTTTAATCCCTAAAAGCTTTAATGGTCCAGCAAAGGCAAAAGTTCCATACTGAAGCGGTGGCGGAAAATCCCAAGCGGTTTTAAAAAAAACAGAAAAAAAGGCCACATTTCCAAAGGCTAAATAGCGAAACTTTTCCCAACGAAGCATAAACTCATCTACACTCGCATAGTTCAAATATGCCTGTACCTTTTGTTCAGTGCTAGTATGGTCTGACCGAGCCCCGCGTAGCATATCTAACCCCATACCAATAATTATAAAAACTAGTAAAAAGATAGCCACCCCTACTATATTTTTAAATTTGAATAGAGCCACTCGTCCATAACTTAAATAAAGCCGAAAAGCAAAATAACCAGACACATAGTATAAAATTGGCTGGAGAATTTGGGTTCGCCCCGTATAAAGGACCGCTAGAATTCCTGGAGGAATAAACGGCAAAAATGTTAACCATTTTTGCCCAACTGGTAAAACACCTGAAGCCGCAATAACTCCCGCAACTAAAGGACCACAATATAAAAAGGCTAGAAAAAATTTTAAAAACAACGGTATATGGTTATCTGATACTCCAACTTGTACTCCGCTCACTTTAATAATGAATACATCGTAAACCATACCTATTATAAAACTAAAAATTAGAACCGTGGCTGGTTTCCATGGCACAACCACTCTTCCAATTCGGTTATCTCTTAAAGACTTTCTAGGAAAACCTATTTGAAACCCAAGAAAACTACCAATACACATAGTGGTAGAACTACACGCAATCCACCAAAGCGCTCCCGACCATACTTCAAGAGGAACAATCATAGGAAGTAAACAACTGACAGCCCAAAAAAGAGGGTAGATAGCTCCTGGGAAAAACCAGCTTTTCGCAAATGAAAAAGCAAAATAAGATATCCCGATCATCAGAATTATAGGAGGTATGTTTTCAACTGGCACAACCAGTCTCCGGTATTTTTTTTAAATTTTTATTTTGGTTACTCAATATATAATTTCAATTGTTATTTTCGAGAATTTTCAAAAACTTCTTTCCTTGAATCGTCGAGTTAAATTCGTTTTTCACAAATTCCTTACCCGCACTACCAAGATCTAATCTTAGCGATTCATCATCTAATAATCGCGTAATCCCTTCCACAAGACAACCTACATTAGGGCTTTCAACCAACAATCCCGTTTTCCCATCGACGACGGCATCCTCTACCCCTCCGGATCTACCTGCAATCACAGGTTTCCCAAAAGCGCTAGCTTCGGCTAATGACATACCAAAACCTTCAATATCATCATATATTTCATGAGACGGGGAAACATAAATATCACAACGTCGATATAACAAAGATAAATCTTGCTCCGACACAAAACCAGTCATGATAACTCGGTCTCTCACTCCATATTCATCGGCAATTTTTTTTAACTTTTCAATATATAAGCCTTCACCTGTCATGACATATCGCAGGTGAGGATATTTTGAGTAAAGCTCCGCTAAAGCGCTTATGACTTCGGCATGTCCTTTTCGAGGCACCAGTCGAGAAACTGTCAATAAAACGCTCTTGCCACCAAGGTCAAACTTCTTATTTAATTCATTCAAATCCGAATCCGAAGGCGTTGCAGCAATTGAGATAGGAGGGTGCGCTATGGCAATATCCGGAAGTTTAAGTTTTAAAGAAAATACCAATCCTTTGGTAAATTTACTATTAGCGCAAATGGTTTCAGCGCTTTCGAATATCGCCTTCATAAGTCTCCGGACAAAACCTCTTTCCTTATGCTTCAAAACCTCGCTACCATGAGCCATCAAAAAATATTTGATGCCTAAGATCTTTTTAACCAAAAAAGCAACTATTCCTTCATGAGTCCACACCATGGCCAAAATATTATTTGGTTTGTCATATACGCCAAACAATAACGTATAAAAAAATAACGGAATTATTTTAATAAACTTTTTATTTAAAAAAGGAGCAATACGAAAAACTTTTATATTGGATATATTGGAAAGATCACTTTTATTTCCAAATGTAATCACTCTTATTTCAACATCAGACGCAGATAGCCCAAGCGACAAGTTGTAGGCGTAGGAACTAATCCCTCCAACTATAGGAGGAAACTCAGAAGCAAGAATCAAAGTTTTCAACCGATTGACTCCAAAATTTTACGCATGCCGTCTTTGTGGGTATACCCGGAGTTCAAACAACGCTCATGACCTTTTTCTTTTACCTCTAGTCGAGCCTCTTCGTTTTTTAAATAATATTGCGCCTTCTCAATCAATTCTTGATTATCTTTAAAATAAACAGCTTCTTTATCTTCTTTAAAATAAGATAGTTGTTCTTCAGTTTTTTCAGTCAATAGAAAAGAACCGCATGCAGGAACCTCAAATGTCCGACTAGCTGAGGTGTTAAAATTCCATTTCGATAAAAAGCCTAAACAAATTTTTGAAGCGTTAATAACTTTAATATATTCTTCTCCATAAACCGGCTTTATAGATTCACGATCATCTAAAGATTTGGCCTTCTTCCATCCAGGTCCCCAAACTTTTACCTTAACCCCAGCGCCTCTTAAAGCCGCAACTTTAGCTTCAGTTTCTGGTTCCCAGTGTCCTATAAAAACAGCATCGGATTGATATCGTTCTCGATCTTCTTCTGTTAAATCCATTGGCCTATGAAGCTCTGGGTCAAAACCAAAATGTGTTTTGAAAATTTTCTTTGCTCCACGTTTTTCTAAATCGGGAACCACCAAATCATTTGTAATTATATGGGCGTCGTAAACGTCAACCGTCTTAAAAAAATGCCTATACGTATAACTATTAAATCCAAAATATTCCGAAGAATAATGAATCAGATTTTGGGTGGTTTCTTTTAATTTAGAAACTATTTTGGGGGATAAACACAATCCAATATCTATATAAATTAAATCGGGTTGCACCTTTAATGCCAAACGATATAAATCTTTACCGTAAGCCCTGATCCCAAACCCTATATGTAGATGTAGTTGAAGCTTCCTATGAACGTAACCGCCTTGATCTAAATAAGGAGCTCGATCTAGAGAATGAACTTCATGACCTAATTCAATTAACGCTAATCGTCTTGCTTCAGTCAAACTACCTAAACGACATGGTCCTGTATAAAGGATCTTCATTGTTTAAACTTCGCCTTCTTTTTTCTAAATAACGAGCTAATCATTATTCCAATCAACTAATCCGGTTCCCGTCCAATGCCCAAAACTAGTTAGATCCAATTTGGGATAGGATATTTCCCGCCAAAATGCCAACATATTCCATACGCGAATGTCATCAAACATCAGCAAAGCATTCTTCTTCAATCCAACTTCTTGTAAATTCTCAAAAAGCTTCTTCTCCATCGATCCATCTTTAGCTGCGTCTATAAAAATAAAGTCGGCAGTTTGCAATAGTGACTCATATTTTTTTGCGTTTTCGATTTGGGTTAGGTCAGAAACAATCTGAGAAAATCCTCCGTCTTCAAAATCTTTAGATTGTAAAAAAGTATTCTCAATCTCATTCCACGGAATTATGTCAAATGTGATTAATTCCGATTTTTTTGGTAGGACCGGTATCATGGCTAGAGCGCTTAACCCTGTATAGGTTCCAATTTCTAGTATTATAGCTGGCTGTAATTCCTCAACTAAAGCTGACAAAAGCTTGTAGTGCTCCCCAGGCCATACATGCGCTAAATCGGGCGCATCTCTCTCTTTTAACAAAGGCAAACTAGTTTTCCTAGCTCGATCAATAATCGCATGAGATAAATCTAATAATTTATCGTTCGCCGCTCCTTGAGAATCATCCATGGAAAACAAACCGCTCAACTCAACATGTCGAGACTCGGTTTCCTCTAATACTAAACGACTTAACTTTAAGTTATACCGTTGCAAGAAAGGAATATTTTCAAAGACTAATTTACAAACTTTTTTAGCCAAACTCATTTTAAAATCTTTCAAAAAACAGCTATTTAATAATTAAATTTTTAAGTTTTCTTAATTCTAGTTTCTCTCTAAACAAAAAAGATAAAATCAAACCCAAGAATAAAAAAATTAAAATTGAATTGAAATTAGAAAACCAGCCATCTATCAAATAGGCCAAGCCTACAAAAGGACTCAAAATTAATAGTCCTTTAAAAAAGGTTTGGTAAATTACAATCGGGGATGTTTTTAGAAATCTTCCAGATAAAACAGGGAAAACCAAAACTCCTATAAAAATTTCGCTAATCATTTCGGCCAAAACGATTCCTTCTGCTCCGTGCTTAGGAACCAAGTAAAAAGCTAAGGCAAATGTTAGACCAGAACTTGCTAACGTCCACAATGACAAAGTACGATGGTGATTCGTCGCTAATAATCCCCAACAAGCGGTCTGATTTCCTGAAGCTAAAACTCCTTGCGCCAACAATAGAACAAATAGAAAAGGCTTAATTTCTAATTCGTTTCCTGTCCAAAGTGGATAAAATAGCGAACCTGCAAACCAAATAAAAATAGATACAATGCCCGTCAACACAATCACCCACTTTAGAGCGATCAGGATAAAATCATACAATTCCTTTACTCGGTTTTCTCCCCACAAAAAACTTAGTTCAGGCAATATAGGCCCATGCAATAAAACCCTAATATAACTTGAACAATTTGATAACACACGATGCGTAGAATATGTTGAAACCGCAATAGGAGTAGCAAAGGACGCTAGTATTAGAAGAGATCCATGTTGCCTAATGGCCTGAGAAAAAGCCAAAACCCAAAAATAGATGGAACCTTTCAGGTGCTTTTTTCCTTTTTTCACATTTTCTATATTAACTTTAAGTCTTCGACTCTCTTTAATTTTTTTCCTTGAATCAAAAAAAAGAAAAAAACATAAAACCCCTCCAAAAACAAATTGATAGGCGGCATAATATTTAGGTTCTATTGAGAAATAAAGCAGAATAATAGATAAAACTATTCCAACAATTTTAATTCCATTACCTATCATTGTTCCTCGAGCAAACAATCCAGTAGCCTTATAAACTGTTGCGTAAAGACCTCCGATATTTGAAAATAGAAGGAATAAAGCCCCCATAAAGACTAATATCCACGCTTCATCAACCAATAAAGGTCTATTTAATCCCGGAGGAGACCAAGTTGATCCAAACCAAATTATTGCTACCCATATTCCCAACCCACAGATCCCAATAAATAAAAATAAAGAAACTCCTTCAGATAACGTCTTAGAAAATCCCTCGAAATCTTTCTTAGCAAATAAAATGGCTAGTGAATTGCCAATATAATTTTGTCCTCCAAAGTCTAAAAGAGTTAAATAAGACACGAATGCAGTTAAAGTCAACCAATGGCCGTATTCCTCAGGTCCCCAAGCGTTTAAAAAAAAAGGAACTAATACAATCGCTTGAGTGGCAAGAACTGCTTGGTGAAAAACAGACGAGCCTAATCCTTTAATAATACGGTTATTGGAATCACTCATCTATATACCTTATTATTACCAAGCATTGATTGATCTACGCATAAAAGCTCTTCCGGCCTTTATCAACATTTTTATTCTCTCCGATCCATTTTCTTTATTCTCAGCGGCAAGCTTTAACAAAGTATCTATCTGACCATTTTTTTCATAATACTGAGCGTACAAATTCATAACTTCATTCGAACTCATATTTCTAATCGGAGCATTTTTTTGAGGCCCGGTTAAAATTGTTTTGAGTAACTCTTCAATTCTTATTGATAATGTATGAGAACGCTTTACAGCTTCATTTCCTGAGAGAGCAATTCTTTGTCTCTCAGAATCGTTTTTTAGGTAATAGTCTATTTTCTCAAGTAATTCATCCCGACTTTCAAAAGCGACATAATGAACGTCTTCTTCAAATAATTCTTCTTGTCCATTATTTATTCTTTTTGTAATCAATAGAGACTTGGAAGATAACGCTTCAAAAAATCGAAAATTTAAGTCGTCTCCAATAGGAAGATTTAAAACTATTTTTGCCTGTGAATAAACTTGCGGAATTTCTTCCTGTAAATAATACCGAATTTCATTTAAACGATATCGACTTTGTAGAAAATGTAAAGTTTTCTGCCTTTCGCTCCCCTTTTGAAATAAGTTACCAATAAACGCTATATCCAGATCGCGATCTTTTTCTTGAATATTAAATTTTTCAAGATCACAAGCATAAGGCAACCAGCGAACATTATCTTTAGGATGATCGGAAAACTTACTCAGGTAATTACGTTGATATAAAAACACATGATCAAAAAACTTAGCCAACGTTTGACGCGGTTTTAACTGTCGATGACAATCGCAAATTATGCATGCCGTTGGAATGGATGATACGTTTAAACCTTTGGGTAACAAACCCAAAGGTTCTATATATAAAAATAGGTCAGCGCTCTCATAATGAACGATCAAATCATCAATACTTGTATCCGCAGGAAACCCTTTTACGACTTTCCTCGGCCCCCAAGAACCATTGGAGCTTGCGGAAGAATTAACTTCTATTACCTCGTGTCCTAGCCTCCTTAATACTTGGCAATAGTTAATTCCTTCCCCATTATCATTCTCCGATGGATAGCTTAAAAGAATTTTCATAGTTTATTGGGTTCATTTAGGCTTGTGAACCAATTCCCAAATAAATCGATACGAATGACTTAATAAATAAGCGATTTTTTCTGGAAAGTAGTCGATGAGATAAACCAAAAATACTCCCGGAGACGATAAAAACTTACTGACGTTTTCATTATCTTCATCGGTCCAAACCATTTTACGTAAATAAATTTTATTGGCTTTAAATCTCAAAATATTCCAGGTTTTTGCAACTTCATAAAACTTTTGATCAATTGATCCCATAATAGATTTTTGAGGATAAAGTAATTTCCAATTAGCTTGATGGATCCGATCAACGGCAAAAAAAGTCCTCCATTCTTTACCTTTCAAAAAATGGTCTTGCTCTCTAAATCGCATTTGAAGTAATGGAGATTGTACGTATCCTACATCGCCTTTTGAGGCCAACTGCATCCACAAATTGATATCCGCGTACCACCAAAACTCTGAAGAAAAAGGTTCTTTAAAATCAGAAAGAAAACTTTTACGAATTAATGTTGTTATAGAACAAGGACAAGTGACTCTAATCAGTAAATTTCTGAGGGCTTTTCTCCCAGAATGGATTTTTGGAAAAGTAGGAGAGAAATTAATTTTTTTATTACCGTTTTGATCAATCATGACAATTGAGCAGAATGCAAAAGACAATTGAGGATGAGTTTTAAATAAAGGTAAGAGTTCTTCTAAATAATTGGGTTCTAAAAGATCATGATCTTCCAACAGGCATATGTATTCTCCTTGAGCAAGAGAAAAAACATAGTTATAGTTCTGAGGAACTCCAAGATTTTTAGAATTTCTAATATATCGAATTCTAGGATCAGAAATGTTTTCCATAATCTTTTCTGTCGAATCCGTAGAAGCGTCATCCACAACAATTATTTCAAAGTCTTCCTCCGTTTGATTTAAAGCGCTGTCCAGCGTTTGCCGCAAATAGTCGGCTCGATTAAATGTAGGAACGCAAAAACTTACGAGTGGTTTTTTCATTTTTGAAGATCAAATTAAATAAAAATCTAAATTGCTTTAAACAAAACGTAGAAATAACTTTTTGATTAGGTTCATTTCCAAGAAGGTCGTCTATAGTTAAATATAACTTTTGAACCATCTGGTTCTAAAAATAACGGCATCTCTTTATAACTTTTTAAAGCTTCACGCAGATTATGATGGTATTGCACAGGACAATAAACTAAAAGGAACCCGCCTCCGCCTGCGCCACAAATTTTTGCTCCACGGGCTCCCGTTGAAATAGTTTTTTCATACATTTCATCTATATTTGGATTACTGATATTGGAAGCCAGCTCTTTTTTTAGTCGCCAATTATCATTAAGCGCATCTCCAATGACATCAAAATCATTTAACTTAACTGCCTCTGAGACATTAACCGCTAATCTTTTTATATCGTCTAAAGAGTTTAAATTAGAATTGATTTGTTTCTTTTGCTCGGTAAGTATCGTTTCCGATTTTCTCGACTGATTCGTATAAAACAAAAAAAGAGATTGAGATAAGTCTCGATTTTGAGCTTCAGATAACTCAAAACGTCTATTTTTTACTTCGCCATTTTTTTGAAATGTAAACTCTCTAAGTCCTCCGAATGCCGCAATATATTGATCTTGCTTGCCAATCGGCTTTTTACAACGATTAATTTCAATGTCGCAAGCTTCTTCCGCCAATTGAGCGGGGCTAACCTGTTCGCCTTTATAAATATGTAGCGCATTTAACAATCCAACTGAAAAACTACTCGAAGATCCTAACCCCGAACCTTCTGAGGGAATATCAGACAAAAGCATGATCTCAATTCCTTCATTTACCCCTGTTATCCGCATAGCTTCTCGGACTAACTCATGTTGGATATCGTCTACTTTATCGACAACTTCTTTTTTAAAATAATTTACGTAAATTTTGTCGTCAAATCTCTTTGATAAAATCACAAAAACATATTTATCGATCGCAGAACTCACTACCAAACCTTCGCGACTTTCATAATAATCTTTGAAATCTGTGCCACCGCCAGCAAAACTAATTCTTAATGGAGTTTGAGTTACGATCATATAAAATATTCTTTCAATTCAGCCCAATCTTTTTCCGCTTGGGCCAGACTTTCTAAAGTTCCTATATCTCTTAGATATCCCTGGATTTCTATCCCAGCCATACGTCCCAACAAACGCTCAATAACATCCCTAGCTAAATCACAAGGAACTTTATTTGGTATCTCTTCCAAAAATTCAGTGGTTGCTATAGCAACTCCCGCAAAGGCCAAGTTAGATTTCGGGCTTATAGGTTTTTCTTCAAACTGTTCTATTATTCCTTGTTTGTCTAGAAGAGCTATTCCGCAGTTTTTCGGTTCTGAACTCTGGAACAATCCTAAAGTCGCTAATTGCCCTAATCGACAATGTCCTTTCCAAAGCGCATCTATATCTATATTGGTCAAGTTATCGGCGTAGACAATCAAAAACCCATTCTCATCGCTTACAAAGTCTTTATTTTTTTTAAGAGTTCCAGCGCTGCCTAAAAGAGTCTCTTCATAAACAAGACTAATCTCAATATCTCCCTCATAATTTTGAACAAAACTCACCATTTTTTCATGTAGATGATGGCTATTTATTAAAACTGAGGTTATTCCATGCTTTTGCAGCCAATCCAACCATATAGCAAGTAATGGTTTTCCTCCAACTGAAACAAGGCATTTAGGTATATCATCTGTAAGAGGCTTCAAACGAGTTCCCAGTCCTGCGGCTAAAATAAAAGCTGATTTCATGAAGGCTTAAATGATCTTACGACGTTTAAGTTTTTCATATTCTTTTCGGCATATTCCAAAATATCATCGATATCATTTTGATCTTGAAGCCAAGAAACATAATCGCGCAAACTATCTTCAGGATTAAACTTTGGGACCCAACCTAAAGCATTTAGCTTTGAGATATCAGAACAAATATGCCGTGTATCCCCAAAACGATAGGCTCCTGTCAACTTTCCTGAAATTTCTTTTTGAAAAACTTTAGCGGCCATTGCCGACAACTCCAAAACGGTATACCCCTTCCCTCCCCCAACATTAAAAGCTTGATAATCCGCTTTCGAAGAATTGAGGGCTAATAAATTTGCAGATACCACATCTTTAATATTGACATAATCTCGAATTTGAAGACCATCCTCATAAATCGGAGGCCTTTTATCAAAGTAAAGACTCAGACAAAAAATACGACAAGCTCCCGAATACATATTAAAAAAAGATTGTCGTGGGCCTTGAACAATAGAATAGCGAAAAGCTACTGTAGGAATTTTGTATCGTTTACCAAGAACTAAAGAAATCATTTCTTGAGAATACTTAGAAAGACCATATGCATTTTGAGGAGACGCGTGAGACTCATCAGTCAATTTCCATTGGATATCGCCTTCGCATATAGGACACAAAGGATCCCAAATTCCCAATTCCATTTTTGATTCCGATCTAAGATCTGGAAACACTAAATTATGTTGGGGACAGTTATAAGCGCCTTCACCTAAAACCGATTGAGAAGAAGCTACAATTACTTTCTGTATCGGAAGTTTCTTTTCAACAATTATTTCAAAAAGCAACGCAGCGCTCTTCGAATTAACTTCAATAAAAGAACTAAAATCGGGTAAATAGTCTTGATAGGCTGCAAAATGATAAACAAAATCAATTCCGTCGAGAGCGGATTCTAAGGCAGATTTGTCAGTTACATCTCCCTGAATAAACTCAGCCTCATTAGGTAGGTAATCGGGTTTTCCTTTAGGATGAATTCTAGATTGAAGAACATCTAAGATTCGAACAGAATGCCCCTCAGTCAACAAAGCGTCAACCGTGTGTGAACCAATAAAACCGGCTCCTCCAATAACAAGCCCCTTCATATCATTGGGCCCTTTTCCTTTAAAAAAAAGAAGTGACTATATAAAAAGTCTTCATTTAAGCATACCTTCTAACTCAGCATGTAACGCTGTACAGTCATCTGGAATTAATTTCTTAACGGCTCTTCCAAGTTCCGCTTTATCGCCGTTTTGAGCTAGCTCGAAAAGTTTATCAATTTTTTTATCGAAATTTTCGACAAATACTTCTTCGGATTCAACTCTTTTAATTTCTCTAATTTTTTCATGGAAAGTTTCGTCTGCTTCTTCAAACTCTCCAACTAACTCTTCCGCAAGCTTTTCACCAGGTCTAATCCCAGTTATCTTAATTTCAATATCGTCTTTCCTGCGATAACCGGATACTTTGATCATTTTTTTAGCTAAATCTAATATCTTCACAGGCTCTCCCATCTCAAGAAAAAAAGTTCCACCTTCTCCTTTTCTCATTGTGACCGCTTGAAGAATTAATCTAACCGCTTCTGGCAATAACATAAAAAATCTTTCCATCTCCGGATGAGTTACCGTAACGGGACCGCCACGTTCAATTTGTTTCTTAAACGTTGGAACAACACTTCCTCTACTTCCTAAAACATTACCAAATCTAACTATAGAAAACTTGCTCTTGCTCTTCGCTTGGACAAATCGAATATATTGCTCAGCAATTCTTTTGGTCATCCCCATGATGCTTGAAGGTTTAACAACCTTATCTGTAGACACAAAAACAAAATCTTCAACTCCATGCTGATGAGACAAATTGGCAATTATTTTAGTTCCATAAATATTATTAATAACCGCTTCGTCTAAATTTGATTCCATTAATGGAACGTGTTTATTTGCCGCTGCATGAATTACTAAATGAGGCTTGTGTCCAGCGAACAAACTTTCCATTTTATTAAAGTTAGTAACAGACCCAAAAATATAATGAGCTTCTGTACCCCCCAAGTCAGGCTCTAACAATACACTTAAGTTATGGAGATAGTTTTCTCCTCGATCAACCATCACTAAAGACTTCGGATTAAATTCTAATAACTGTTGACAGAGTTCAGAGCCGATGGAACCAGCAGCTCCAGTAACTAAAATAACTTTATCTTCAACTAATTTTCTTATTGCCGCCAAATCAATTGAAATAGGTTCTCTTCTCAACAAATCACTGATTTCGATATTTCTAATCTTTGAAACATGCAGTTCGTTGGTTGCTATATCGATAAACGTATAAACCATTTTATGACGCACTCTGCATTTCTTACAGAGATCAACAATTTCAGAAACACCTTCTGCCGATATATTATTAACCGCAATAAAAACCTCTTTAGCATTAAACCTTTTTGACAATTCATGAATCTGATAGCGATTGCCTAGTACTTTTACTCCATGCAGCATGTTATTTAGTTTCTCTTTATCGTCGTCGATAAAACCCACTACATTATAGTTGGAACCATGCGTCTTTAAATTATCTAATAGCAAAGCTCCGATATCACCAGCGCCTAATATAAAAACATTTGTCGAAAATGCTCTGGGAGATTGTTTTTTCTTTAGCGTTTTCTTATGACTTCTCCAAGATCTCCAGAACACACGCGTTCCAGTTTGGAAAGCTGTGATCAACATCAGATCCATCGCTAATATGGCGAAGGGAACTTTAATAAATTCTTGGTTTGTAAAACTTGACCAAATTGAAAATCCTATCAAAAAAGATCCAATGGCATTCGAATAAAATATTTTTAAAAAATCATGAAGGTTCGCATACTCCCAAAGCCTAGAGTACATCTTGAAATAAAAATGGGATATCGATCTGAAGACAAAAATATGAGGAAGAATATAAAAGTAAACCGAAAGTTTATCGTTTGGAATACTTAAATCAAAACGTAACAGAAACGCCAAATACATTGAAAAAAAGCCCAAAACTAAATCTAGGCAAAACAAATAAACATTCCATAGATTTAATGAATAATCTCTTTGGCGATCATCTTGGGATGTGATTTCAGTACTCATTAAAACTCAAAAAAAATGCTTAGTTATTTAAAGTTTGATCTATAAAAAATATTATGCGACTGCCAATAAAACCCAAATACCAGTCAAAATGGCGAAAAAGAATAATCTAAAAATATTAAGCTGATATTTGGTTGTCTTTATTTATCTGCGCATTTATATACCGATGGTATTCTTGACTATATTTGATTAGCTGATCATTATTTGAATCTACCATATTTAAAACAACACCTAAAACTTTAGCCTTTATATTTGGCACCAATTGCATATTTTTTACCTGTCCCTCATTTCTTCTATCATTAAGAGTGGGAACGGAATAGCAGAGTTGCTTTAAACCTCGTTGGACAATCCTATAATCAACTTTTCCCGAACGAATCAAATAAATTATATTATCGCAAACAGGAGCTAATACCGAAGAATCCGAAAGACTTAAAACTGACGGGGCATCTAAAAAAACTATATCAAAGTTTTCTTTGGCTGTTTTAAGCAAGTCATGAAATTTTTTCGAGCTTAAAGCTTCTACTGATTGCGAAGGCGTTTTCCCTCCAGAAATCACATAGATGTCTTCCTCTAAAGGTTTTTGAAAAATCGAAGTTAAAGGAATATCCTCTAAAAGATAGTTCGACAATCCAGGCGATTCATTTACTGAAAAAATTTTATGTAATTGCGACCTTCTTAAATCACAATCAATAATTAATACTTTTTGTCCTAATTGAGCAAAGCCAATAGCTAAATTGGACAAAACGGTACTTTTCCCTTCGGATGGCGCAGTACTAGTAATCATTATTATTTTTTTTGGCGGATCACCCGTTGCGTTTAGAATATTTGCCCGAACTATTCTAAATCCTTCATCCCACTGGCTTTGCGACGCTTCCTTATATAAAAAGATAGTCCCTAATATAGGAAACGGAATTTGGGCTTCAACATCCTCAAGAGTTTTAAGCGTTTTGTCTTGAGATTCAAAAAAGAAAATTAAAAAAACCCCGCCAAAAATTGCCAATAACCCTGAAATTAAAACATTCATTTTCAAGTTTGGCTTAATTGGCCTTGTAGGAACTTCCGCTCTATCCACTATCCGAATATTGCTTTCGATGCCTTTAGCTGAAATATCTGTTTCTTTTAATCTTCTCAATAGCAATTGATAAACATTGGCGTTACTCTCTACTTCGACTTTTAAGGAATTAAATTTGATTAATTTTTTATTTAATTCCATAACTTTTTCTTTTTGCTGCTCCAATGCCCCTATTAAGGATTGTTCTGTTTGCACAGCAGTGCTAAATTCAACTTGAATCGACTTTAATAGTCTATCTATCTCTCTCGGAATTCGTTCCTCAAGAGATCTCATTTTTCTTTTGAGGCTTAACAATGTCGGATGATTAGGATTAAGCTTTCTAACTTTTATAGATAGATCTTCCTGCAACGCAACATACTCTCTATTAATACTTCCGATAGTAGCCGTTTTATATCTATCGGGAATAGATTGAAGCATTTCAATCGGATTGTGTCTTAATTTTTCCAATTGCTCCATTAATGTTGTTAATCGAACTCGCTCCGCTTTTGAGTTTGTTACGTGAGAATTGATTTGAACTAATTCCTGAGTACTAATGTCTTGTCGCGATTCGTTAAATTCTATTATGTTTTCTTCTTCCAAAAACTTTTGAAGTTCCAGTTGAGACTCTTCAAGTTTCTTTTGTGTTTCCATAACTCTGGACCCAAGCCATTGCCCAGCGCCTTGCTCTGCAGTACTGCGCAATTCAATATTTCTTAATATATACATGTCTCCGATAACATTTGCTATATCGGCAACTAATTGAGGAGAATGACCGCGAAACACCACTTCTACTAGCCGGCTATTCCGAACAGGGTTAATCGATAATCGACTTAAAAATGCATTAATTACAACCGTATAAGGATCTTTAAATGATTCATCTTCTTCCGGTTGCTTTAAAAGATTCCATTCAATTAGATAAGCTTTTACTATGTTTTTCATTCGAGCAAGATTAATCAAAGGCGGATCTACTTTGAACTCTTCATCCTCTTCCAAACCCAATCGCTGAATGACAGTTTTTATCAAAGATCGGCTTTTTAATAAACCATATTGCGTTTTGTAAAAATTTAATCCAGCCGTATCAATACCAGTTATTGCGGCAGTGTTTAACGAAAGCGCCTGCGGAGCTTTTCTCTCTATTAAAAGCATAGCTTTCGCTTGGTACACCTTTTTGATTTTTAAAGAATAGTAAAAAGTAGGAACCATAACCAAGACCATAAAAAATAATAAAAAAAACTTACGTTTTTTTATTATTTTCCAGTAGTCAACGATAAAAGTTTCGCTCGATAAATTATTAAAACTCATTAACGGGCATCCCTAACCATAAACCATTACCAAAACTCTTTAGTCCAGCGACCAATGAAAAACGAGTATTAAAAAAATAAGGCAAGTAATTTACTTTAAATAAAAATTTATAATTTTAAAATAGAATGGTCTTCAAAAAAATCTACATGCGGAAACTGCGTTTAAATAAAATAAAAACAATAAGATCTGAAACCATCTATATACTTTTTTATTAAATTAACACAATAAAAAACTTATATTTAAGTTTTTGTGACACATTTTTGTAACATTTGGCATGAAAAATGTATTAACAAGAAACCGCAACTTAGCAAAACTGTCACGAAAAGAACTTTGCCAAAAAACTTTAGAAAATAATAGTGAGGGCTAAAGAAGCTAAATTTAAATCAAATTCGGTGTCTTTAAAGTTAGAAGCGGTATTATTGTATTTATAATCTGCCGAGGCTTGAAGCCATTCTTGTAATTTGTAGGCAATATTAACCCCAAGAGTAACTTGATCGTCATTACGTTTTTTTAGTCCTCCTCCACCAGTAATATCTTCGGCATCTTCTCCAAAGTCCCTATTTTGATAACCAATTCCTATGTTTGACTCGACTTTAGAGTTCCATTCTTTAGACCAGGTTAAATCGACAGAAGTAAGAATAAATGCGTCTACGTTACTAAAAGTAGAATCAATAACATTTCTTTGCCCCTTCAATTTAAAAATAGACCTTTCCGTTAGTTCGTACTCTAAATCCATTTGATATTGAATTGTGTTTTGATTAAGCCCATCATCAAAGCTTCTATGGGTAAATCCAACGGAGGCCTCTCCACTAATTAAAGCCGTGGGATCCCAACGTAGAGCAAAAGCGGCAGTATTAGTTTGAGAATCGATATTGATAGTAAAAGGGGATGTGTATTCGATGCTCTGGAAATCATACTTTAAACCCATCGCCGTTAGCTTTAAAAACTTCCAAAAAAAAGAAGCTCCAGCTAAAAAATTATTCTGGTCTTCGCCTTGTGAAGCAATGTTGTCAAATTTATTGCTGCGGTATCCTAGACTAGCGGAAAGTTTAGATAGAGGAGTTACAGAATGACTTAGCTCTCCGTCAACCCTTGTTAGCAAACGTTGAGCTCGCGGATTTAAATTCGTCGCAAACTCGTTTGTCGTCCGTCTTAGAGTGTCGAAAATACGCCCCTTGACCAAAAGTTGTGTACGATTCCCTGGCCCTGAAAACTCCAATTGGCCTTGTAAATCGTGTTCAAAGTAATTTTGGTCCGTTAGCTCAAAAAAATGTTCGTCGTTCCCAATATAACTGACTTGAAACCCAAAAAGCTCCCCTCGTTCTCTAGTTTTTTCTATATTAAGTAAAGGGCTATGAACCCAACTGAAATCTTCACTTCTAGATTCACTAGTCCCATCAGCAAAACTACTATCTGCTTCTAAAAACAAATTGCTGTTAAACCTGCTTTTAATCCCAAAGCCTGGATGAATAGCAACTCTACCCAACTTTATGTTGCCAATAGCTTCAGATAATTGAGGAAACCAAAGCAGCATTATCACAAAAAAACAAATAATTCGGGCGAAGAATGACATCCCCTATCTACCTTCTTCTCAAAAGAGATTGAACTAAGAAAAAACAACTAAAGCTATCGCCAATTCTTTCTTAAAATTTTTATTTCAGCCAATTTATGAATAGTAGAAGGATATCAAAAAAAGATATAAATTTAAATAATTAATAGTTAATTTAATCAAATTCATAAACTTATAGTGTTTATATTATATTTAAGGATTTTATTTTTTAAAAACTGCGGAGGGGGGAAAGGCAGGGAATCTGAATTTTTTAGAGTGAGTTTTGAAATAAAGCACATGCTTTTTTAAAAGAGATCAACCGGCATTCTGGTACAAAAAAAACATTATTTCCATTCAAACGATCTTCTAATTTAGTAATTTCAAATGGGATACCATTTTTATTTTGGGAAAAGGTTTTATAGTCTTGATTGCTTGCTTCAAAAATACTAACCCAATCTTCTATAGAATAACCTGCTTCCTCGGCAAACTCCTCGTCTACTTCCAGCATCCAAATAGGCGGATTTTCTAATTTAAAAACTTCACTAGCTCCCTTTAAAACAAGTAGTTCTCCTCCTTCTGTATCACATTTAATTAAATCTATTTTTTCTAATTTTCTTTCTTTAAAAAAGGCATCCAAAGAAATAATATTAATGGGCAAAGGAGATCCCACTTTTCGAACTGTAGAGTTAAGATTGCTAGTTGTTCCTTTCCATAAATAACCCTTACCAGCTGTTTCTCCCACTCCAGATAAAAAACATTCCGCATTTGGAATATTTTTCAAATTATATTCAACATAAGCAAAGTTTAATGGGTCTGGTTCAAAAGCGAAAACTTCGACTTTAGGGTTTACATTTGCAGCAAGCCTTGCATACCAACCCATGTGACTTCCAATATCAATGACTACATCCATTTCCTTCACCAAATGCGCAATTAAACCAGACTCACGGGTTTCCTGAATGGTTTGGCGGCATATTATGCAACTGGCGCTCCTTTCTGCAACAGGAACACACATGGGACCCAATTCAGTATTAATTTCTAGAGATGGTCCACCCCAAAAACTTTCGGGTAAAACTTTCAATATCCAAGATTGACCACGTCGAAGAATTCCCTTTTGAACTAAAAATTGCAAAATTTTAGTCGCCTGACTTGGCTGATGAGGAAATATATCCATAGGAAAGGGTATGATAAATGCTGTTAAGGTTTAATCTTATCTAAAACTTTCATCTTAACATTAACATCAAATAAAAGTTATGAAAACTGATCAAATAGTCTATTGATAAAAAACAGCTGGGGAGCTTTGAGACTGTACAAATAACAACCTTAAGAAACAAAAAAAAACGGTACCGGGTTAAACCCGATACCGTTTAAAAGAAACGCGAAATTTATTTAATCGTAAAATCCGCTTTAGCATCTGCACCACCAGCTACAGTAACTTCTTGAGTCACTTCGCCAGCGTAAGGATGCCATGCAACTACTTTGTATTTTCCAGCAGGAACGTCTTTCAAGCTGAAAGCGCCATCAGCGCCAGTAACTTGAAAATATGGGTTCCAAACGATTCGACCATCAGCTTCCATGAAGTTATGCTGATCGCATTGCAAAAAGAAATGCTTACTTTTCTTCTTTTTAAGACGCTTTAGGTTCTTGGTAACGTCTGCAGAAGCTCCAACACTTGGCAACGGTTTGTTGAACAAGGTTTTGCGGTTTGCTCCAGCAACATCGTAACCATGTGGATTGTGCAAGGTGTCGGTGTCTTGATTAGTAATAATCAAGTTACCTTCTTTTTCGCCTTTGTTAGTTTTGCGAACGGTGAAAACTCTAGGAGAAATATCACAGGCTGCGAAATCAATTTTTACTGTTTCTTGCTTCCATTCTTTACCTTTAGCGAGATCTTTAATGAAAACAACAGCTCCCTCTAATTTACCGTCTTTAGACTTAATTTTTTCAATTGTTCGAATCAAACCTTCATTCATAGGATGTTTAGAACAAAATTCTTTATTTTTTTCTTTTGCTAAGTCTTTCTTGATGGTTTGAGGTTTACCTGCAAAGCTTACTACCCCACTAACCGATCCGCCATTTGCAACCGCGCCGCCTTCATACTTATATTTTGCGGCAAAACTGGTCGAAGCCGTTAAAGCTACTGCGGCAGTCAAAACAACCGCTCCGGTGAACACTTTTTTAATCATTTAAACGAAATCCTCCTTACAAGATTAACGATCCAAATTTAAAAATGGGAAATTGAACGCTCTAAACTTTTTGAAATCTAGTAATTTTACCCAAATTATCTTTGAAAACAATAGAAAAATGGGAGCCCCATAAAATGGAGCTCCCAATATTTCAAAAAACTTCATGAAAAACTTACTTCATAGATAGTTTTTCTTGCTCTTCTTTAGAAGCAGTTACGCCTTTTGGAGTCACATTACCCAATGGAAGAATTGAATTCTCTCCCTTAGGTAATACTTTGAAATAACCCCATTGCCCTGCTTGTTGATAAGGCGTTCGAGCATTCAACCAAAGGTAGGTGCCAGGATTATGATAAGCGCCACCTGCTCCTTCAGCAATAAAGGCCTGAATATATTCGCCGCCGCCAAATTCTTCGACGTCGATCATATCAGAACCTTCTTGATTAATATGGCGGCGCCATTGATGGCCGTCAACATTAAACATTTGGTTTTGCTCGTTATGCGCGCCAAAGACATTGATCATAACTCTATCTCCAGCATGCGCCTTCAACGTAGGCGTTGCAGGATCTTTATCTGCGGCTACACAAGCTGTGAAAATGTTACCTAATTCACAACCTTCGTCTTCGCGATAAGTCCATGGCTCTAACCGGTAATTAACGCCAGTCAAACCAGCAACGTTTTGCAGATAAGGCATAAACGATGTACCGATAATGTTATCTTCATCCTGGAAGTACAACGCAAAATCTCTGTAGTTCTGGAGATGTTGGTTTTCAGGATAAGACTTATCGATAATTACGTCCGCTTTCCAAGAGTTGCCGAGGGTGATATCTTTCCCGGTCTCTGGATCACGATACACAGAACCTCTTGGTCCAATAATGATTCCGCCATACAACCCATTGCGGACATTACCAAGAAGGTTACCAAAATCCCAGAGCAACGCGCCGTTCAAGTTGTAATCTGGGTGTGCATAGAAGGTATAGGTCTTGGCTTTACCAGGAGCAACCGTTTGATCGCCTGGGTTATTACCAACATTAATACCTTGAGAATCCATAGGATCGAAAGCGATGTTATTCGCGTGAATCGAAGCGTTGCCGGATTCCATGCGGTTAGTCAATTTAACTTTGACACAATCGCCCATATTAGCGCGCAATGTCAAAGGATGAGGCATATGACCCTCGTCCGAAACTTTGCTGATCTCATTGTCGAGAACGTAAATAGCGCCTTCCTCATTTGCAGCTAACAACTTACGCTCAAAGTCCACTTCAATTTCGTCTTCCGTATTTGGATTGAATTTCAACCCTTTATTTACGGCAGATACACTGAAGTTTTTGACAGGAGCGTCTGCTGGGCAAACTTTGGTTTTAACTTTTTTAGCAAAGTCTTTATTATTCGGAAGCATTAACAAATCGTCTTGCTTCTTATCATAAACTCGGAAAATACCCCAACTACCTTCACCAAGTTTGGAAGTACGACCATCATAGAAGAGATAGTCTCCTGCCATTGCTTGGTAACCGCCAGCAGTTGTGGCCATATCATACCGTTCCGCGATACCAATATGAATTGTATTGGTTACGCGAGAATCGCGGTCGTATCTTTCAGGTCGATAACCATGACCAGAAAGAACAAAAGTATGAGTTTCATTCATCATGCCGTGAAGCAACCGGAATAATACGCTATCGCCTACGTAAGCGCGAATTAACGGAGTGGTTGGATCTGCATGAGCTTTATTTGAAAACAACAAAGTTGGATCCGGATTAGCTTTCAACCGAGCCGCCAAAGAGGCCGCACGGAAATTAAATCCACTACCCGTAGTATGAGTGCCACCATTTAAATTTGGAAAAGCAGCATCCATCATATTGTCAGGCATTTGAAAGGAAATGGATTGCCCTGCGGCGATCGCATTTTCTCGACTCATACCTGGAGGATTACCAGCGCTAATCAATTGCGCCGTGTGAGGCACGGTGTCATGCAATTGGACAACGATTTCTCGGAAACTTCCACTTCGAGCATAAGCAATCGGCTCGGTTCCTCTAATATCTACAACAGGACCAGACCGAACTTCTTTACCCGTAACAGGATCATGATAAGTAGATCCCCAAGGCTCAACAATAGTCGAACCAATACCGCCATGCGGCCAAGTGGTCGCGCCAAAAGCGTGATCATGCCAGAAAACTAATCCAACATCAGCATCTACCCACATTCGATACCGAACAAACTCAGTGGTAACGATTTCGCCTTTTGGATGAGCTTTTTTCAATGGCTGGGTCAAATGCAAGGTAAAAATACCATCGCCTTCTAAAGCTCCGTTGTGCGGATCAGTTTTAGGCTTAGGATCCATGCTTTTAATCCAGCGTGACTCTTTATTCGCTTCCGTTTCAATACCGATCATAACGTCGGCTCCTTCATGAAATGGAGTCGAATGCTTAGCCATTTGGATTTTAATACTTCTATCTCCAATATTGGCAGTCTGAATCACATGAGCGTTCATAGGAACAGGCATACCAACATGATGATCATGTCCTTCTTTATCTTTCTTCATTTTCTTATCGAACTGCACATAAGAGCGCATTGATTGATCGTAAGAAAATCCAGAGATAACACCGTCCGAAGATTGGTTATCAAATTGGAAGAAATGTGGATGGATGTTGACTTTAGACATTTGAAAGTTTGTAAAGTCATCGTCATTCCACTCACTAGAAAGTACTACGTCTACACAATCATAAACGTTGGCACGGTAAACCAAAGGCTCCGCTTTCTTAGGATCGCCTTTTTTCAAAGCCAACTCTTCTTCTAATACATATATCAAACCATATTTATCAATTACCGGAGCAGTATCTCCAACTTGAGGAGTCAACTCGATAGGCGTGTTGATAAAATGGATCGCATATTGCTTTCTACCCGCTCCAGCTGGGCATAAACTCCAACGACCATGTTCACCTGGTTTAGCAGGAGTCGAGTTTTCCATATTAGGACCGGCGTCACCACTTCCAGGCTCAGTGCTGGCATAGGTATCGTCAGGTTGAATATGGAACGGCTCTAACCAAGGAGCGCCGCCATGATGCCTTGCAAACGGAATCCTCTTACCAAAATGCGGCTTAAAGTGAGGCCATGCTAATTTACCGTTATTTGGTTCAAAAAGAATGGCATGCCGTTTTCCAGGATGCGGAGATTTATACTTAGGATTAGGTAACGTAGACTCTCGCTCGGATAGAGCTCGATTGCCTTTCCAACCGTAATCCCAAACAGAACCATCATAAGAAAGGATTTGTCCTCGTTCGTCTTCGGTATGACCCGGTTGACCTTGAGGAGGCAACATGTATTTAACCCAATCGCGGATGTTAACGGTGGGCGAATCGGTAGTCCAATCGCTTGTACCGTCTTTGTCTACAATATTAAACTTCTTTCCAAACCAATCCATAGTCTTACCAGTCAATTGATCGGATGGAACGCCTTTTGGAATACGTCCTTGCCTATCTGGTAACTCAGCCAAAGGAGGCATAACGTCTGTGCTTCCAAATGGATAATTTCCATATTGAAGGGTGTTATAAACTCTCCAATACCCCCACATACCGGCAACATAATGATGCGCTACATGGCAATGAAATAAGAAATCACCAGCTAAATGTTGACATAGTCCAGATCCGCATTCAGTTTCCAAATCAACAACTTCGGAAGGACCAATAACTTCAACGTCAACACGATCAGAAGTGGTTCTCACTACAGGATATTTAACAGGACCATCCCAAGCGGCTGTAATCATGTTTTCCAAACTTGGTTCTCGTTTTGGAGCTCGTAACCATCGGATGGAACCACCATGTGGATGATGAGAATGGAACACTTCGCCACCGCCATGAACCAATCGAAACTTAGCAGGGTCACCCATGTAAGATCGTGGAATCGTGGTTGGAGCGTCGCCAAAAGTATAAGAACTGTAGGCTAACGACTCATCTTCGTAATGAAAATGTCTTTCTTGTTGCGCCAAGTTATTGATACCAAACGGTTCACTGCGATAGTTCATCGCGCGAGCAGAAGGACGATAAGCGTCCGTTTGCGGGTCCCGTTGTGGAATCATTTCACCGTGGCGGTTCAAAGGTCGGAAAGATTCGTCGCCAACCTCATGATACATGAGGATAAACTCACGAAAGTCTCGATTATTTGGTTGAGCAATCATCATTTCCCAACCACTATCCAAAGGCTCGCCAGTAAAAGGACTCAAATAGGTAGATCCTTTTGGCTCAACAATGAAAGTTCCAATAAGACCTAAAGAGGAAGGATCACGTCCAGCATGACTTTGGATCATACGTCCGCCTTCTTGCTCATCAATTGGAATTTGCCATTCAAAATCTTGAGATTCTCCTGAAGGAATAACAGCTCCAGGGGTAGCGGCAGTAGCCGGTTGACCAGTGGAACTAATTATTATTTCAGAACCATTGACTTGAAACGCAATATCTTCGTCTTCAACTTGGTTTCTTACTTTGAAACGAACACAATCGCCTTGGTTTCCACGAATAACCAATGGCTGAATTAAATCGCCTTGAAGACCATTCGTAATTGCGCCTGGATCTAACTCATCTTCACGAGCTGCGGCATTTTTCTCTTCATCCGCGCGAACGCCTTCAATGTTTTTGGTTAAAACATACATATAACCAGGGTAATAATCCCCCCATTGGTTCAATGTAATTTCTACATTGATAGCCGAAATATCGTATTGTTTAACCGGCGCAGAACTAGCGCAATGGGCTCCTTTATAAGTCTTAGCCGAGGCTTCAGTCGGCCCAAGCAAAAAGGATTGTCCCATTTGATGAGCGGACCAAGAGTCATGATACATACCACCAGAAGATGCTGGAGCGGCATGCTCTTTTAGCTCTTGTTTAACTTTACCCATCAACTTCATGAATGTTTTGTCAAGCCGCTGGCGACTGCCATTGAGACCGCTTTCATTTTCTTCACGATCAACTTGACCTTCCAACTTGTTCAACCATTCTGGATGTTCTGCCGAAGCAACTACGTGTTTCTGTCCTTTATGACCATCGGCCGCAAAAGAACCTGAAACTCCTAGCGCCAGGAACAAAACCATTCCCAGAGCGGCGACCGGGAAACCCCGTCCGCACAAGAATCGAAAAACCATCACTACCCTCCTTAACGATTCATTAAAAAAATTAGAGGTTTAACAAAAACCACTAAAAAACACAAAAAAAAACAGGTAACTATCTTTCCAAACTTTTAATTAACTCCTTCAACGGTAATATGAAGGGATTCTTTGCCACGGAATATTAGCAAAAAAATCGTATCATCAGAAACTAAATCGCCCACAACTTTTTTAAACTCTACCCGCGATTTAATAGACTGCCCATTAATAGCCATGATCAAGTCACCTTTTTTAAGGCTAGCCTTTTCAGACCTACCGTCTGGGAAAATATCTGTGACAACCACTCCCTCCTTATCAAAAAGATTGTATTTTTCTTTTAACACATTACTTAAATCTCTCACCGCTAACCCCAAAGACCTGATTGAGTTTCTGGGAAGCATCACAACTCTTTCTTTCTTTTTAGCAATTCCCATCGTCACAGGAACAACCTTCTTCTGACCATCGCGAAGAACATGAACATTTATCAACTGCCCAGGGGTTATACCTCCAACAACCCTAATCATAGTTGCTGGGGATTTAACATAAGCCCCCCCTACCTTAAAAATAATATCTCCGATTTTTAATCCAGCTTTCTCGGCAGGTTCTCCTTCAAAAATTGCGTTTATGTATACGCCTTGTCCAAGCCCTAAATTTTCAACCACTTTTTTTTCTTTATCGACCGGTTCAATCCCAACACCCAACCAACCACGCCGCACTTCGCCACTTTCAATTAAATCTTTTACAACAGCCTTGACCATGTTAACTGGGATTGAAAAACCAATATTTTGAGCATAATTGATAATGGCTGTATTGATACCTATAATTTCCCCATCAAGATTTAGTAAAGGACCACCGCTATTTCCTGGATTAATCGAAGCGTCTGTTTGTATAAAGTCTTCGTATCTCGAAATATTAATATTTTCACGGTTCAAACCGCTGACAATACCAAATGTCATTGTGCTATCTAAACCAAAAGGATTACCAACCGCAATCACAAATTGCCCAACATGTAAATCGCTGGAATCTCCAAATTGAGCTTCTGGAAGCCGATTTTTCGTTTCAATTTGAACAACAGCTAAATCAGTTTCTTCGTCGGCTCCGAGAACCTTACCTTGAAATTTTTTACCGCCCATCAAAGTAATTTCGGGCGTACTCATATCTTTAACAACGTGACTATTTGTTACGATCAATCCTCTTTGCCCATCTATGATTACGCCAGTACCCGTATTCGTAGGCCGTACCCGTCGAATCGAACGAGATTTTTTATTTTTAGATTTTATGTAAGGGGTAATGGTCACAACCGCCGGCCTAGTTTTATCTGCCAAACTAACTAAGGCAGCTTCCATATCTTTTAAAATCGACAATCCACTCGAAATATCTGCAGCAACCCCATGCCTTGGAAGCGTTAGAATTACTAAAGCACAAAAAACCGAGAAGAACACTTTCAAAGCCGTACGATTATAAACTTTCATCTTTATTTGGATAAGACTCAACAGCGCTAATTTCTCCAAAAAGAAGTAAGGCAAAATGGCCTTAGCCAATGCGTAATCAAAAACCGGGTTGAAGTAAATTCCCGATTTTAACGGAAAAAAACATAACTTTCAAATATGAATTGGCTATTCTACTTGCAACCTCGATTCAATTAATAAAAACGACTGCAAAAGGATATTAACTTGGTTTTGAAAGGGGATTCGTGGAGCGTTTTCAAGGTTTTCCTACGCAAAATAACAGCGTATTTAAAGCTCATATATGTTAACCTTGGCGAAGCTAAAAAATAAGCTTTGCTATCAAAGAGAGACTTGATTTATATATAGTATTTAAAATCGTGTCAAGGAAAATATTGATTATTGGCCACTTATCGGAACTTTCCGACCCCTTAATCGTCTCCCACTAGCAGCAAAGACTAAATATCGGAACTGAACGCAAATAAATTTAGTTATTTAACAGGAGCTTCTCTTAAGTAATGAATCTCAAAGAATTAAATAGTAAAAGTGCGGAAGAAATTTTGGATTGGTCCTCAAAGGAATATTCTGGTCGGATAGCTTTGGCTTCTAGCTTTGGACTGGAGGATATGGTTTTAATCGACATAATTTCTAAATTACCTCAACCAATTTCTATTTTCACTTTAGATACAGGTAGACTGCATGAAGAAACATATACATTAATAGATCGAGTCAGATCACGTTACAAACTTGAAATCGTTACCTACTTTCCAGACTCTTCTTCAGTAGAAAAACTCTTAAGAGAAAAGGGATTCCTTTCTTTCCGAGAAAGTCTTGAAAACCGCAAAGAATGTTGCCGAATCCGAAAAGTAGATCCTCTAAATCGCGCTCTTAAGGAATTAAGCGCTTGGGTAACTGGGTTACGTAAAGATCAAAATGTTACTAGGAATGATATACAAGCAGTAGAAGAGGACAAAGATCACCCACCACTTGTTAAAATAAACCCTTTAAAAGATTGGGCTTCAGGAGATATTGAGAAATACATTCTCAAAAATAATGTTCCAACCAATCCTTTACATAAACAAAATTATCCAAGCATTGGATGCGCTCCTTGCACTCGATCCGTTGAGCCTGGCGAAGACCCCCGATCAGGTCGATGGTGGTGGGAAAACCCAGAGCACAAAGAATGCGGTTTGCATCAAAAATGAAACACTAAAAAGCGCTTCTATTCATTTCCTCGTCTGACATTAGCAGTTTTCAAATCCTAAACCCCCTTTAGAATTGAAAATAAATAAACGGTTGATCGCTAAAATCTCCCCCAAAATACATCAAAACGGTTAGCAGAATTATAAAAGAATATCTTAATCCCTTGTGCATTTTTAAGATAATTAATGAGTTATTTTTCATCTCTTGAAATAACTCAACCACCAACAAAATCGAAATAATTAAAACTACCTCGATTAAGTTTTCAAAAAAGCTGGGCAAAATTTGAAAATTATTAAATATGCTGATTAACATTTCATAGGCTTGCTTACCTGAAGACGCCCGAAAAATTAACCACCCAAGGCAAACGAACTGATAAGTTAAAAAAATCTGAATAATCGGATTCACTCTATTCCAAACCTTTGAAATATTGTGATGAATTCCAATTAAGATACCGTGATAAACTCCAAAAGATCCAAAACTCCAACTAGCCCCGTGCCATAATCCACCAAGCAGCATGGTTATAAGAATATTTATGCAAGTTCGTCTAGCTCCTTTTTGATTCCCTCCTAACGGGACATAAAGATAGTCTCTTAACCAGGAAGACAACGAGATATGCCATCGACGCCAAAATTCTGCAATATTTCTTGAGAAATACGGTTGTCGAAAATTCTCCATAAGCTCGATGCCCATGACTTTTGCCAATCCAATGGCCATTAAGGAATAGCCTAAAAAATCACAAAAAATTTGAAAACTGAAAGCGTAAACTGCTATCAACACTTCGCTTCCATTGTGAAGACTTAATTGAGAAAAAATAGGATCAACAATCCGAGCCAGATTATCCGCAATAAAAATTTTTAAAAATAACCCCCAATAAAACAACAAGGCGCCTCGAAAAAAACTTTCTACTTTAATAACGCGAGGTTGAAGTATTTGAGGAAGTAATCGAGTTGCTCTTTCAATGGGTCCTGCGATCAGTTGTGGGAAAAAGGCCACATAAAGAGCAAAATCAAAAAAGTTTCTTTCAGCTTGAATTTTTCCTCGATAAACGTCGATGGTGTAGCTCATTGTCTGAAAAGTATAAAAAGAAATTCCTACTGGCAAGATTATTTCAAGAAAATACGGTTGGACGTTCAAACCTAAAAGTCTAAATAAATCACCAAAACTCTCAGCAAAGAAACCAAAGTATTTAAAAACTCCTAATAAAGTCAGATTGAAAGCTACGCTAATAACAACGAATCGCTTTTTTATTTTTTTATCCTGATTCGATAAGATTTTAAGACCACAAAAATAATCACAAAGAGTTGATACAAATAACAAGAATAAATACTTCCAGTTCCAACTCCCATAAAACACATAACTAGCAACCAGTAATAATCGGTTTTGATAGATATGAGGTAAGGTCAAATACAGGCTGTAAAAAAAACAGAAGAAAAGAAGGAACTCTATGGAGTGAAACAACATTGATTATTTCTCAATTCAGGAAACTTTGAATAACCGATTTAGTAAAAACGGGAAAGGAGTTTATTTTTTAAGGACTTGAAATTATTTAGATTTAAATATCAAAAGGATTTCAACTTTATGGTTCAAGAGAGCCTTTCATATTCATGAGAGATTCAATCTTTTTTTCGTAGTTGGAAAAAGCCCCAAACGAACTGTACCCTGACCTAATTGTCTTAATTTTTTTTACAAGTTCTAAAGCTCGGTCATAATCTTTAATTTCGACTAAATAATCTAGAGCTTTTTTATAAATAGATCTAACCAGCAAAGGAGATGAATAATACAAGTTTTTAAAGTTTCGTAAATTTAATTCTTCTGGATAAGATTTTAGATCACGTCCAATTATAGAATTTGCAAAAAGATAAGACAGATTATACTTTGGTCCAGTTTTTAGAAAAACTATGACCTCTTTAAGACTAGAAACTATTGGATTATCAATATGTCTATCGTTAAAAAAACGTTTCCACCAACCAAAGTCAAAATCTTTCAACAAAGGGTTTAGCTGAAATGAAACGCTCTCATACTTTTTAGCCAAATCATCTTTCCCTTGTGCAAAAAGAATTTGGGCTAAGACCCAATAAGATAGTGAAAAATCTGGACTCTTTATAATTACATCTCTAAGTAAACTTTCTACTTCCGCTCTTATTTCTGTTGTTAAAAACTCTTCTTCAAACTGCAGGAAGCTTCCTAATGAGAACTCTACTGCTGACGTGGTCCATTCTTCCTTTTTTCTAATAAAATCCGTATAAATGCATTTACTATTAAAAACAACGCACCCCGAACAAATTAAATCTTCAATTTTATTACTTAAAAATAAACTCTTTAAATATTCAATTTCTAATCGTTCAGAACTTATTGTTTGCTTTGCAAATGGTTTTGGTAATTCAGGATCTATTTTTAACTGGTCATTCAATGACAGTTTTACGCTATATGCTAAAATTCGATTACCGCTCCCCGTTAAATGCTCTTTATCACTCTTGAAGAAAAATTTCTTTCCTTCCGCATTTAATGTCACCCCATTATTTATATAAAAAACATTGAGATATGACTTTGCTAACTCTTGGTAAAGCTTATCTACTTGCTGGATCAACAAAACTCTTTTTTTATCCGCTTCACATTCTTTACGATTTTCTCCAGAGCAGAAAGATGGACTAGACATAGATCCATTATTTTCCAATTCTGTCGGCAAACTAATCAAACCGACAGAAATACCATCTTTATCTGCCCTTCGAATCACTTTCTGAAGTTCTTTTTTATAATAGAAAAGATTATGAGGCTGGAACCTATAGGGCAAAGGTTTGCGACTAGGACGAGGAATTTTCATAAGAGAGTTTTTTAACAGAACTGTTAAATTTTGTCCCCATTTAACATCTTGCACCCAGGCTCCAGAATTGCAAAATTGAGCCGAACTAGATATTCTCGTCCCTAATTTTGTAGCGTCTTTAGAACCAGCCATAATTAGAATCATATCTGGTTTAAATTGTAATGCCTCATGCTCAAAAATAAATCTTACATCGCAAATACCATATCCCCAGTGACCAAAATTGAGTACTTGGTAAGAACGATTAGAACTTTTGGAGCTGTTTAACATTCTTTCAAGATGCCGCGGATAATTAGCTTCGCTAGGCGCTCCTTCTCCAAGAGTCGTAGAATCTCCTAAAGTAATAATTCGGAAAATATTCGATTCGGCGATTTTATTGAAATAAGGTCCTTCATATCCCCATTTATTAATAATAGTATCTCCCTTAGCATGGCGAACCAAACCTTCTAAACCAAATAAAGAATATTCTCCTTTAATTTGCGTCGAAGTCTTTCCTTTTACTATTTCGGCAAAATAATAGTTATCATCTGCAAAAATATTTTTTCGGATATGATAAGGCAAGGGCGGGGACGCTTCAATATGCGCAACTCTGTCTGTATACTGAGGAAATTTATCAACGTAATAATCAGCAAAAGCTTCCAACGCAATAAAAAAAATTAAAACTAAAATTGGCTTCTTAAATTTATTTTTTTTCTCCATTTAACTCATAATCAAAATAGCATCGTTTCTAATAAGCACGGCAAAGCTTTTACTTTTTAAATTAACTTATCAAAGAATTGCAAGTGTTAATAATGCGCCAAGGATTAACAAACATTTTGGCCTTTTAAAAAGCATAATTTCCAAACCTCAATTAACCATTCTATTGTATACCTCGATTCAATCTAAAAACGCTTAAAATATATTAAGAGAATTTTTTATAATTACTCTCAAAAAACAATTTCTAGAGCCATTTTCAATACTCTCCAATGCAAAAATAGCGACGAATTTCAAAATAATCTATGGTAATCTTGTTGGAGTTATAGATACGCTTCACTATTTAAGAGATAAAAAGCTTCTTTTTCCTTCCCACCTGAGTCATTCTTAAAATTATGTCTGACACATTTTTAGATCTAGATTATGAAGACATTGACCTTGGGATGGAAAAATCGTTTTCTGTTACAATTACCGAAGAACTGGTAAATAAGTTTTCTGAAATATCGGGCGACATTAGTCCCCTGCATATGGATGAAGATTTTGCAAAAGAATCCCAATTTGGTAAACGTCTTGTTCACGGGATGTTATTAGCTTCATTTATTTCTCAAATGGTAGGAATCCATTTACCAGGAAGAAATGGTTTATGCGTATCTCAAGAAACTCAATTCCCTAACCCATGCTTTATTGGGGATACAGTTCAAGTTGTAGGAAAAGTCGAAAAAAAATCAGACGTAGGTCGAATTTTAACTTTAGATCTCAAAATCTTCCGAGAACCAGATTGCCCCGTTTTAGTTGGAAAGATTAAAGCGATGGTATTGGCAAAAAAAAAACTTAAAAATATAGAAAAAACCGAAGGAATGGATCTATCAAACAAAAATGTTTTAATCGTTGGAGGAAGCGGCGAAATTGGCGGGGCTATTGCAAAAACTTTAGCTCTGCATAAAGCTAATGTGACAATTACTTACAATAAAAGTAAAGAGTCGGCTCAAAAGTTAAAAGATGAAATGTTGACTGAAAATTGCGTTTTAACAGCTTACGAAGCTGACCTAACGTCTCCCGAAGGATTAAATAGTTTTTTTCAAAATCTATCTCTAGAAGACAAAAGTTTTGACACTCTAATTCATTGCGCAGCAGGAGACTTAGAACAAAAAAGTTTCGCAGATTCAACCTGGGAAGATATGCAAAAAAATTTAGATATTTCCATTAAAGGTTTTTTTTCTATAACTCATAAACTCTTACCGGCTATGGTAGAAAAAAAATCAGGCAATATCATAACAGTTCTAGACACTCAAGTTATTGGATCGCCTTCTGAAAAAAACGCGCCCTATGTAACTTCTAAATATGCCCTTTTAGGGCTTTCTAAAGCTCTCGCTAAAGAATATGGACCTCACGGCATTAGAGTTAACATGTTATCGCCAGGACTTACGGACACAGATTTTGTGAAATTTATGCCACAGAGAATAAAAGATACCGTAGCTTTTGAAACTCCTTTAAAGCGCATCGCTTATCCTGATGATATTGCAAAAATAGCTTTATTCCTCGTCTCCGACTTATCAGATTACTTATCTGGAGTTAACCTTCCCATTTGTGGAGGCCACGACATGGTCTAAAAATTTAGACCATGTACTAATTTTGATATTGCCGCTGTTTATATCAAACGATAAACTCCGAACCAAGCGTTTCTAAATAACCAAATTCTTTTTTAAGGGAACCTCTAAAAACTGTTTTTGGCTACGAGTGGACCTTATGAAATAAGGGCTTACGAGTTGCCCCAAGTATAAATATTAAATTATTAGAGACACCCTTAAATTAAAGCTCGCTTTAAACAAATCATATTCAAAAATATGACAAAACCTCACTTTCAAGAATCTATTGAGAACCTCCAAACAATAGCCGAAAACCTAAGCCCTGCACCAAGCTTAAACTCTTATTTATCTGTAAAAACAAAGATTCTTGAGATAGTTTCCGCAATCCCCATTGAGCAAAAAACCCGAATAGCCATAATATCCACCTTTTCAATTCAACCTTTGGATCTATGTCTTATTTTGGAAAGCGCCAAGCAAGGAATCGCCTTAGAAGTGTATGTTGGAGAATACAATCAAATTTTCCAAGAAACTTACCAACTTGATAGCGGTTTAAATCAATTCAAACCGGATGCAGTGTTTTATTTCTGTCAATTTGATCGACTCATTCCCCATAAAGGAGTTTCGGCAATTGACAAACCCGATATTGAAGAATTAAATAAAAAGATTTTAGATCTATACCATCAGTTTAGAAATCACCACAATTCCCTCTTTGTTTTTAGCAACTTTATTATCCCAATTAGTTTCCCTTATAGCAATTTACCGTCTGATGATTTATCTCAGTCTCTAAATAATTTTAATCAAAAATTTAATCTAAACTTTCAAAACCTAGAAAATGCTTGCGTATTTGATTTAGAAAACTTAGCCCAATTCCATGGAAAGGGAAACATCACACATCCCTTATTAAAATTTTCCTCTGACCTTTATTTTAGCGAAGGCTTCATGGTAGAGGTCGGCAAAAAATTAGCCACAGTCATCACAAGTTATAAGTCTAAGGCTAAAAAATGTCTGGTACTGGATTGCGATAATACTCTTTGGGGGGGAATTGTTGGCGAAAGCGGTATCGACGGAATTAGACTATCCGATACAGGTCCAGGAAGCGAATTTTACGAACTACAAAAAAGAATAAAATCTTTGTATAATCGCGGAGTTATTCTTGCTTTGAATAGCAAAAACAACATGACCGACGTACTAGAAGTCCTTCAGAAACACCCTTATATGCTTCTTAAAGAAAAAGATTTCGCTTCTATTCAGGTTAATTGGGAAAATAAAGCCGAAAATATGATCACTATCGCTAACGACCTGAATATTGGACTTGATAGCATGTTATTTCTGGACGACGACCCAATTCAGAGAAAACTAGTCCGAGACCTCCTGCCTGAGGTCAAAGTCGTCGAGCTACCTAAAAACCCTGTCACGTACTTTCAGATAGTTCAAACTCTTACTGATTTCGAAACTATTAGGCTAACTGACGAGGATAAAAAGCGAGGCTTAAGTTATGCCGCTCAAAAAGAGAGAAAAGTTTTAGCGTCTAAATCTGAATCTTTCGATGAATATTTAAAAAGCCTCAACACTGTGATTGAAATTAATCCGGCTGACACCAAAGAAATAGCCAGACTTTCGCAGTTATGCCAAAGAACAAATCAATTTAATTTATCCACAAAAAGATATACCGAGTCCGAGCTAAAAGACTATTTAAATTCATCAGATAAAAAAATATTCTCGTTAAAATCCAAAGACATTTTTGGCGATGATGGAATTGTCGGACTTGGAATTGTAAATGTTGACGACTCAACAGAATGGAAACTCGATTCATTCTTAGTAAGCTGTAGAGTTTTAGGACGAAATATAGAAAACGCTTTTATTGATTACATTTCAAGAATGGGATTAAAATCTTCCGTTACTGTATTAAAGGCAGAATATTTACCGACTGCAAAAAACTCTCAAATAAAAACTTTTTTTGAACGCGTAAACTTTATAAAAAAAACAGAACAAAACCATAAAATTGAATTTGAACTTGAACTAACCAATTATAAGAGGCGAACGTTTCCTGGCATACAGGTTGTCGAAAATTAACTTATGGAAGAAAAACTCAAAAAAATATTTGTAGATTTATTTAACTTTCACGATTTGCAAGATCACATGACACGAGACGATATACCAGACTGGGATTCTATGCGTCACCTTAGTCTAATTCTAGAAATAGAAAAAGAATTTGACCTCAGTTTATCTATTGAAGACTCCATTCATATGGTTTCCATAAGAGCTATTAAGGAAATCATATCGGAACATGGAGATATCTAAAATCATTTAGACCTTAAACATCCACAATAATGGTTTTTCACAGTTTTGCTTTTTTAAAATTTTTCGTCATCACCTACTTTATACTTTTTGTCATATATCTTATTTCAAAAAATCTTAAAGATTCATCCACGCCGCACTTAATAAACAAAACATTTTTATTAATTGTCAGCTATTATTTTTATGCTTATTGGGACGTTCGGTTCTTATCTCTAATTATATTATCGACAGTCATTTCATATTTTTCTGGTCTTTTTATTTCAAAGGCTAGAGAGAAAAAGCAAAAAAAACGTTTTCTTTTCATTGGGCTTGCTCTTAATTTAGGAATATTAGGCTTCTTCAAATACTATAATTTTTTTACCGAATCTTTCAACGCTCTAACGGATAGCTTCGGAGTCTCTCTTCCCTTACTTAATATTATTTTACCGGTTGGAATATCCTTCTATATATTTCAGTCCATGAGCTATAGCTTGGACATTTATTTTAGAACGGTAAAACCCGCAAACAATTTTCTCGACTTGGCGTTATTTATATCTTTTTTCCCGCAACTAGTAGCCGGACCTATTGTTAGATCCAGTCATTTTTTGCCACAACTGGAACGCTACTCCCCGCTAACATTAAAAAACTTTAGCGATGGATTTCAGATATTTCTATTTGGATTATTTTTGAAAGTAGCGGTCGCCGATAATGTAGCTCCCATTATTGACCCAGTATTTAAAGATCCTTCCGATTATTCGAGCGCAGTTATCTGGTTCGCCCTTTTGGGTTATTCAGTCCAAATATTCTGCGATTTCTGTGGATATTCTGAAATGGCTATTGGGCTTGCGCTAACAATCGGTTTCAAAATTCCACCGAATTTTAAAACTCCCTTTTTATCTTTAAACATCGCGGATTTCTGGCGTCGTTGGCATATTTCTATGTCGTCCTGGTTTCGGGATTACTTATTTATTCCCTTACAGCTTTCTAACCTAGGCATATTCTCGCGCGAATCTCGAAACACTCTTTATAGAGCGACGATAAACTTTCTAATTGTCATGGGATTGATCGGACTTTGGCATGGTTCAAGTTGGAAGTTTGTGCTATTTGGACTTTTTCACGGTATCGGTTTGACAATCAACCACATATTATCTACATATCGTAGAACAAAAAATTCCCATATGGTAATTAACGTTATAAATTGGACAATCACCTTTTTATTCGTCCTATGCGGTTGGGTTTTATTTAGAGCCGAAAATATGTCGCTAGTTTTGGAAATGTATTCAAAAATGTTTCTGTGGGAAAGTGTCCAAAATATTGGAGAGTTTCAATTTAATTCCATCCTCTATCTTTTTGCTGGAATAATGGCGATCCATTTTTGGCAATTTAAACGCAATTCGGAAAACTTTATTTTTAAACCCGGTACGATAGCCTTTTCATTTTATATATTTTCACTTGTGAGCCTTATCTACTTATTCTCTCCAAGAAATTCCGTAAATTTTATTTATTTTCAATTTTGAATGGAACTCACTGTTAATAATTTTTTAAAAAAAACAGCTTTTACTATTCTTGGAATCATCCTTAGCCTCGCTTTCCTTGAAGTTTTTGTAAGAAGCTTTTTTTATCAAAATATAACTCCTAGTCTTACGGCTCCAGGCTTTGGTATTCCAAGCGCAATGCGGCCTAACTTCAAAAGCGAAGCTCTTAATTCTGTCGGGGTGAAATACAAGATTCAGACAAATAATAATCGGATTAGGCGAAGTGGTCCCATCGGATATAAGAAACCTCCAAACACATTTAGAATCTTGTGTATTGGGGACTCCATGACATTCGGATTATCAATATCAAATAATGAAACCTATTCTTATTATCTGGAGGAAATTCTAAATAAAAATGCAGAAGAGGTTAAATTTGAAGTTCTTAACGCTGGAGTTACAGGCTGGGAACCAGTTGATTACTTTCTCTATTTAAAAAACGAAGGAATCAAATATTCTCCCGACTTAGTCATAGTTGGCATAGACGCCTCGGACATGGTTAACTTAAAGTCCAATTTTTTTGAATTTGAAAAGTTAAGCGCTAAGAAATCGCCCGATGTCGTCAACATTTCATTAATAAATCCAAACATCAAACCATACTTTGACCAAGTTACGGAAACTATCAGGGAAGGGATTTTAACCCTCCCTTTCTTTTTACAAATATCGGAAGTTTCGCAATTTCTTAATTTAGTTCGAAAAAACCTTTCTATTGATTTCACTCAACCCCCAAAACCGACAGATTCTTTAACTAAACTAGTCTCTAGCAAAGCTATTAATTCTAAAGATATCGTCAACTGGGATATTGCAATTGATTCTGAAAGACTAGAGTTCGATCAATCAAGCTTATCAGAAACCCAAGACATCTTATTTGCCATCATCCAAAACAAAATTAAAAACCTCGCAAAAGAAAAAAACTTTAAATTGGCCTGGGTAAAAATGCCATACGCACCGGAAGTGTTTGGCACTATAGATCCCAAAAAAGATAAGGACAAATCACCGCTTCCTTCTTCAAAGTTTATAAACTTATTAAAAGAATTTAAAGCTTTTAGCGGCAAAAATCCTATTCCCTTATATTTCCCCCACGATATTCATTTCACTCCTTCAGGCAATCGTTTATTTGCCTATTTACTACTCAATTCTCTGATCGAATCAAAAAAAATTGATGGAAAATATTTAGACGTCAATACCCCAACAATTATCCAAGAAATTGAAAAGTCCAATGGGGAGATAGAGGAAAAGATAAAGCAATTGCCCGTTTGGAATTTAATTTTAGCAAAAAAATATAAAAGCCTTCATCAACTCGCACGTGCAACAGAAACGCTAAAACTTTATCTCGAACAAAAACCTAATTCAGGCGAAGGATTATTCCAAATGGGATTAATCTATTACGATCTAAAACAATGGGATCAAGCTTTAAAGTATCTGAGCCGGGCTTTCAAATTCAACAAGTTCTGGGGTCCTGAAATTCTAAATTTGCAGGCTAAATCTTATTATAGAAAAGGCGACCTTTTAAATGCAGAAAAGCTTTGGTATCAAGCCATAAACTTGACTCCCAACAATTCAAAACTATATAGAAACTTAGGGAGCTTGTACTTTGACAATGAGCGTTACAAACAGGCGGTGGAGCAATACAACATATCCCTACGACTAAATCCTAATGAATATAAAGTCTATTTAGTTTCAGGACTCGCTTATCTAAAATTACAAGAACACGAAAAAGCTATTACGATGTTCCAAAATGTCGTAAGACTTCAACCTAACAATGCTATGGCTAAAGGAGCTTTATTCCAATTAACTCAAAAATAGTACGAACCTGAAAACCTTTCTGATTTAAACTCCCCTCCTCCTTCCAAAGATTAATTGTAAGCAAACTTCGTTTTTTTCGACTAACTGGTCATTAGAAGAATAAACCTATTATCCAAAAACGAGCTCCTCATGGAATCTTCGCAAATAAAGAATCGAAAGATTTTTAATTTCTCTCCTTTCGGGAAAGAAAGAGAACTAAACTCAAAAGAAGAAAAATCTCTTTTTCAAACGCTTCATAAAGCGCGTAAACGGATGGGAAAATTTTTCTTAGAAAACCAAATTCTAGGGAGAAAAGGTTCTATTGGCTGTGTTTCCCTTGAAATTAGCCAGCGATGCAACTTGGATTGTAGCTTATGCTATCTATCAGAAAGTTCAAATTATGTAGACGATATCCCTTTTCAAGAACTTAAAAATAGGTTAGACGGCGTACGCGATCATTTCGGAGTGGGAACCAACGTTCAAATCAGCGGCGGCGACCCTACATTAAGAGATCGAGTTGAACTAGTTGCAATTGTGAAATATGCCAGAGAAATTGGCCTACTTCCGGCGCTTTTTACAAACGGTATTAAGTGTTCACGAAGTCTTTTAAAAGAGCTCTCCGAAAATGGATTGTCAGACGTAGCCTTTCATGTCGATTTGTCCCAAGAACGTAAAGGATATAAAACAGAACACGATTTAAACGCCGTGAGATTAGAATACATCAAAAGAACTAAAGGACTACCTCTCATGGTAGTTTTCAACACTACCGTCTTCGAAAAGAATTTTCACGAAGTTAAAAATATAGCAAAGTTTTTTGCGCAAAATGCGGATACAGTTGATTTTGCTTCGTTTCAACTCCAAGCCGATACAGGACGGGGAACCATTAAAGAAAGACCCAATAAAATATCTACAGAGACTATTCGAGAGCAAATCAATCTTGGAGTTGGCTCCTCTCTATCTTGGGACGCTATTTTAGTCGGTCATCCTAAATGCCACAGTTACGTCCCAACCTTTGCTATCAACGAAAAATGTTATGAAATTATTGACGACCCAGAGTTTTTTGGAGAGTTTCTTAAAGATTTCTCACACATATCCCATGATCGAAGAGAGAGTGTTTTAAAAATAGCTTGGCGTTATATAAAAGCGGCAAACCAAAAACCAAGTTGGTATATTAAAGGTATAAAATACTTTTTACCGCGACTTTGGAAAGTAAAAGGCGACTTGCTTAGAAGCAAAGGCAAAATAAATAAAATTTCTTTTTTTGTTCAAAACTTTATGGACCAAAATAACTTGGACCAGGAAAGAATAGACGCCTGTTCCTTCATGGTTATGACACACGAAGGCCCCATTTCCATGTGCCTCCATAACTCTAAAAGAGACGATTACATATTAAAACCCTTTATTGTTGAGTCTGAAAAAGGATCTGAGCTATATCATCCATTTAAAGCTAGTCAAGTAGCTTCGAAATAATTATCGCTTATGTTTCTTTTAAAAATAAAACGCTTTTTAATTATATGTTCTTTATTAGTTAGCTCTGGCTGCGCCACAGTGGTCCATCCGCCAACTGCTCCCTATATCGTTACGGAACGATCTTCAATTATCCCTTGGACCAAGGTTTTGATTTCTTCAGTAGATAAAAACGGTCGGGTCGATTTTCAAGGACTCTCTGAAGACACGAAAGACCTACAAGCTTACGTTGCCTTTATCGCTAGAGTCAGCCCAGAATCATATCCCTTTCCAAACGAAGATCGCGAAATGGCTTACTATATGAACTCATATAACGCCTTAGCAATGTTTGGAGTGATTAATCACAACATCCCAAAAGATTTTTTTAGCTTTTCAGACAAAGCAAAGTTTTTTAAATTCACCGAATACATCATTGGTGGACGTCCAATTTCTCTGTACGACTATGAAAACAAAATTATTCGTCCATTGGGCGATCCTAGAGTTCACTTTGCCTTAAATTGTATGGTTGTTTCTTGTCCTCGCTTACCTCAAAAGCCATTTCAAGCTGGGACAATTAACGATCAATTAGACAAAGCGGCACGGGAATTTGTTAACAGCGACAAACATGTTCAAGTTGATAAAGACCAAGAAATTGCAAAAATTTCCGAAATTTTTAAATTTTATAAAGAAGATTTTGTCAATTCTCAGCAATCCAAATCGTTAATTAAATACATTAATCGTTATCGAACAAAAAAGATCCCCGAAAACTTCGATGTTGAATTTCTTCCATACAATTGGACCATTAACCGGCAGTGAAATATTAAAAAGGCTACTCCAGTATTCGATAGCCTCTATTTTATTGGCTACAGGTATTGGCAAACTGCTCGATGTGCCGGGATTTATAGAAGTCATTAAAACCTATCAGGTTTTCCCTCACTGGACTCTTCCATTCATAGCAACCATGATGGTTTTAATCGAGCTAAAGCTTTCAGAAGTTTTGTTTCGAGGAAAAAAGCTTTTCGAAGCGGCTCTTTTTTCAATTGGGCTTCACTCAATTTTTACGATCTGGTCAACCATCGCCCTACTTCGAGGCCTTGAGATCTTAAACTGTGGATGTTTCGGCATTTTTTGGGCTCGCCCATTAACCTGGTTAACGGTATTTGAAGATATCATTATGGTTGGAGCGTCATATTTATTGGCACGTCTTGCACATAAAGATAACCGTCCATTTAATTCAATTCCAGAAAGTAGGCTTTAACCTCTAGCTTGCAATAATTCATCTAAAATATTTTTGATTAACCAATAAAGCCTAGCTTTAATTCAATAAATTTAATTTATTGCTCCTCCCTCTAAAAGATTATCTTTTCTATAAAAGCTTACACTTAGCGCCCCCAGATAGAAAAAAATCAATAAAATTCAATAGTTACAGGTCGACGCATTAAAAAATCGTCAGTTTAAACCTCATCTGCCCCTTTCTCAAAATTATTAATACCCCTCTAAAACATTAAAAATTATTAATTTAGCATTAATGTTCCTTTAATTCTGGGTGAGTATTATTGACCCTGAAAATAAAGAAGAATAATAAATAATTCGAGAAATTAATTAGGAGGGTCTTATGTTATTTGAAGTAAGGGTGTTGGACCCCAAAGGAAAAGTTACAAAAGTCATCCAAGAAAAAGAATTGAAACAAATTCATTGGAAAAAGTTTGAGGCTGAGCATGCCCCTCCAGATAAAAAAGGCGGCTCGGCAAAGAATAAAAGAGGTCGAGGTAGAACTAGAAGTAAAAAATAATAATAAAACCAAAAACTCACTGAGTGTTTTTCAAATTTCAATGAGTTTGACTATTTATATGCTTTGGGCGGCGGGTTGGTTTCTCCCTCTTTGGTCAAGGTCCAACTCCAACCTAGCCAAAACCAAAATAAAGCCATTCCCGTCCACCCCATAGCCTCTATAATCCCTGCAATTTTTAAGTCTTTTTCCAGAACTCCCCAATGGAGAAACAAGTTTCTCCAATCATGACCATCCTCTCCCATTCCTCCAATTAACGGCAATATCAAAGCCCTCGAATCAGCCATATAAACCGCAATATCTAAAAAGTTTTCAAAGAACCACACGCCAGCAAAAGCAAAACCAGCTCTATCCCTCTCTTGAAAAAAAGCGATACACACGATTAGAGGAATCGCTAACTGACCTAAACTACCGCCTAAAATTACCGGAATTCTTCCAAAGTTTAATAGCGTGAGAATAAAGTGTCCCGCTTCATGGAATACCAAATTGACATTATGAAGTAGAAAAAGAAAAATTCCGTCTCCCATTGCTCCATCTAAAAAAAGTAAGAAAAACAAACCGGAAAAAAGGAGAGACAGCCCTATAAATTGTCCAGTCGTAATTGGTTTCCAAAATTGGGTTGGTTTGGTGGGAATTACTTCAGAAATAGAATATTTTTCTGATTTTGCGGGCGTATTTTTTTTTCTATCTTGGAGTTCTTGATATTTTGCAAAAATAATCCCACAGTCGTTACAAGTATCTCCTTGGTTGCCATCAAAACCGCATTTGGGACATTTCATATTTCTTTTAAAGGCTTTATGAAAAAAACCTTACCGCTAACAGAAATCAATTCTTTTTAATAATACTTAAAAACTCCGCGATTTTTTGGGCTTTTTTTTCATGCACAAATTCTTCAACACTAGAATATTGCCCATTGTTGTAATGCTTAATACCAAAAGCTTGGACAAATCCTTTTTGGCCAGATTTAGAAGAAAACTGAAACTTTTTAGTTAAATCTCCTCCTTTATTACCCCCTATTCCTTTTAAAGAATGGCAATAAAGACAATCATCTCCAAAAGCCTCGAATCCAAGTTGTCCGTGTTTTGGGTATTTTTTCAAAACAGCGGTTATTGGTTTGTAGTAATCTTCCCAGCGAACGTACCTCAAGTTTTTAATATTAGCGGGTAAATATCTTTCAACATCAGGCGGGCTAGAAGAGTTTGGCACAACAAGAGCAAGAGGGTTCATCCAATCAGGTTTTTTTTCGCCAGCAGACACTTGGATTTTAGTAGCCCAATATAGATTATATTTTTTCCCCTGATCTAAAGAAATGATTGCCTGATAATCATCCTCTCCATCCATTAATATAGAATCCATTCCATTAGAGGGAGGAAAGATTTCTAACATACGGCTAAACGGAACTACCGTTAACCGAGTTTCTTTTAAACCCATTCCTTTATCAAAATAAGAACTACGAATAATTTGTTTTCCTTTAGCCTCAAGTTCTTCTAATCGAAAGGCTTTATTTTTGGAAGAATCGCTTCCGTTCTCCCAAATTAAGTATTTAGATTCGCCAGCCGATAATGGTTCCAAAAAACAAAACAAATAGACAAAAAGAATCCAAAAACAACTTTTTTTCACGGGTATCTCCCAAAAATGATAACATGCAAGGTTCAAAGGGAACTTTAATCTATTGTAATAATATACAAAATCAGCCCGACCAATTCTTTATAATTTTAGAAGAGGTCTTTAAATAGTATTTTTTGCGCCTAATCCCTTAAGAGAATCTCTAAAAATTCAGGCATGCCAAGAGGCTAGACCTTAAAATCAAGGGCTAGCCGATAGCAAATCTATAAAAATGCTGATTATTTGAGGCTCTATTAAACTAAACGGCCAATTGATTTTAACTAGCCAAAGCCGACCAATCAACCTGTTAAATATTTGAAACTTATGGAAGCCACCTTCGTTAAAGATGATAAAACCGACCGGATGGATTTCCGGACTTATTCTATTTCTTGGAACTTAACTAAACGATGTAATTTAAATTGCGATCACTGCTATCTTGACGCTGATTTTCGCGGCGGAGCTAGGACAGACGAACTTGGAACTGAAGAGTGCTTTCGAGTAATCGATCAAATTGCTGAAGTTAATCCAAATGCATTTTTGATTTTGACAGGCGGCGAACCATTACTGCGCCCAGACATATACGAAATTGTCCGTTATGCCGCAGATAAAAAGTTCATGGTTGTTTTAGGAACCAATGGCACCATGATAAACCATACAGTCGCTAAGAAAATTAAAGAGGCTGGAGCTCATGGCGTAGGTATTAGCATCGATTCAATGGATGCTATAAAACACAACAAGTTCCGAGGCGTGGACCAAGCTTGGGAAAACTCCACTAAAGCTTTCGAAATTTTAAATGAGGTGGGCGTCGACTTTTTAATTCAAATGTCTGTTTCCGAAATGAATTATAAAGAAATTCCCGATGTGGTCGCTTACGCAGAAAGTATTGGCGCTATTGCGTTTAATTTATATTTTCTAGTTTGCACCGGTCGCGGTCAAGGAAACACAGATATTTCAAACGCAGCTTACGAAGACGCTCTTAAAACTTTATACAAGTTGCAAATGGATTATAAGGGGCGATTGATGATCAACTCTAAGTGCGCTCCTCAATATAAAAGAGTTGTCTACGAAAATGATCCAGAATCAGTCTATCAAAGGACTTATTCTGGAGGATGCCCTGCTGGAACTCATTATGGAAGAATATCCCCAGAGGGAGATTTAACGCCTTGTCCTTTTATTGCAGAATCGGTCGGTAATTTAAAAGATTCTTCCTTTAAGGATCTTTGGGAAAACGCTCCGTTGATGAACCAACTTCGCGATAGAAAAAAACTCGAAGGAAAATGTGGCGCTTGCGAGTTTTCCTCTATGTGTTCAGGTTGTCGTGCGCGCGCCTTTGCCGAAACAGGAAACTATATGGCAGAGGATAATTCATGCGATTACGAGCCTGGCAAATATGGCGGTAAAGAAATTACGCTAAAAATTGAAGACACTTTAGGACTAGAAGTCGAATATAAAGCTCAATGGACTGAAGAAGCTGCGGAACGCTTGCAAAAGATTCCTTCATTCGCAAGAGGTATGGTAATCAAAAGCGTAGAACGATATGCCGAGGAAAGTGGCTATAAAGTCATCAACGCTGAAGTCGTAAAAAAATCGCGTGAAGAGATGATCGAAAAACGAGGAGCAATGTTCCCATTTTTAAAGAAATTTATCGACCGGGAAAACGCCGAATCATAATCTTACGGGGACAAATAAATAGCTAACATTAAGTGCCGCAAATACTTCTGTTTAAAGCCTTGTTTCTGAATGATGTGTCTAGGCCAACATAGTTTAATTTGAGGTGAAGTTAATGACAGCTCCCCTATTTTTTATATAGATTGCCGACTCGAAAAGAAGAGTTGTTTATATTCTGAGTAGGTTTTGCTAATTCTTCCGCCACTTCGTTTCGGTAATCTCTAACCTTGCTAAATAATGGGTGTTTTATATCCAGCTTCAAATTGGTTAACGCTGCAGATACTTTTTCTCCGTTTTCCAAAGCAATATTACAAACGATTTCTCCTGACTCATTAGAACGGAAAGCGTCCGTCACCTGTAAAGACGTCTTTTTATCTACTCTCGCTCCCATTTCACGCATTAATTCTATTACAGGCCCTTTTCCATAAACTCGAACTGGAAGGTGCTTTTTAAATTCAATAAGTAATTTTTGAGCGCTCACGGATATCTCCTTTTCTTATAAATAATCTAATTTCAATCTACGCTCGCAGAATTCAATCATTTTTATTTTAAAAAATAAAACCTAAGTTTTTTTACTCATTCAACTTTTACGCCGGATCAATGAAACTTGACAAAGCCCAATAAATTCATTAGTTTATAAGGATTATTGACGGTAAACTCGCCATCTCGTGGACAAAAAACTCTCGGTCCTCAATTTTATTTTAATCGTTGCAGTAAGCGGCCTGTTGCTCTGGAATGCTAATATTTGGCTCAATCCCAAATATCCAGCTCAAGTAGATGGCAGTACCTTAGATACAACGCCTAAAAGTTTGCAAAATTATGACTTAAAACGCAAGACTTATCCTGCGTCTATAGTTTCAAGCATAAATTCAGGTAATTTATTTCGCAAAGAACGACAGGAATATGTAAAAGCTCCGGAACCCGTTCAAGTTGTATCTACATCATCATCTCAAAAACCTCAAGTTCCTCCGCCAGAATTTAACGTTAAAGGTATTATGATGCTAGCTTCTAGTAAAATAGCCGTATTAGAAGGCAAATATTATATCTCTTCGGGACAAACCAACATCACGCTGAAACCTATCAAAAAAAAGGGATATAGACTAGGGGATTATATTGGCGATTATCAAGTAAGAAATATCAATAAAACTTCAGTAACGCTTTCTGACGATTCCGGCAATAGCGTTACTAAAAAATTACATCAAAAATCAACAACTCCCATTGAAAGAAATAGTAGCGGATTACAATATAAACCGCCTAAAGGCGCAAAAAAACAGATAGCGAATACGGATAAAAATCCTCAGCCTGTTGTGCCGCCAAGACCGGTCGCACGATCACAATCTAAGAAATCAACTCCGCCACAGGCTAAAAGCTCTAAACCGGCCTTAGTGCCTCATATTTCTGGGCGCCCCCAATATGCTAAACCGCGAAGAGGAGCAAATATTTCGGGAGCAAATATTTCAGGCAACAGAACTCGAACTAACCGCCCTCGCATTTCGGGGAGATAAAGTATGTTAAAAAAAATTGATCCTGTAGAAAAAATTCTTATTTCCAGGAATAAAATTTCAGAGAAAGATCTGGAAGAAATAAAAACTAATAGCTTTCAAAATGGGAATTTTTTAGGAAAAACTCTCGTTGAACATGGTTATATACATTCCGAAGTATTGCTAAAAACTTTAAGCGAAGAATTAGGGATCCCTTACGTTACCTCTAAGGATTTTTCGCAAGAAGAATTACCACTACCAGACTTTCCAGTATCAACCGCTTTTTTGAGAGAAAAACTAATATTCCCGTTGAGAGTTGACTCCGAAAATTTGACTATAGCCGTATTCAATCCTTTTGATCTAAATACCATTGAAGACTTAAAAATTTCTCTCCAAAAAACCATAAAAACCGTCTTATGTAGCGAAGAGGAAATCTTAGAATCTATTGAATCATTTTACGGCGAGGGCAACTCAGCTCTCGGAAGAATTGTAGGGGATATAGATGATGACGATATTGGCGATGTCGAATTAGATTCCGAAAGCGCCGACCATATTCGAGATATGGCTTCGGAAGCTCCGGTTATTAAACTGGTTAACCACATTATTAGCCAGGCCATCGAAAGAGGCGCGAGTGATATACATCTAGAACCTTTCGAAAAAGACCTTGTTCTACGTTATCGCATTGACGGCGTTTTACACGACTTTGAATCGCCTCCAAAGCGATTTCACGCCGCTATTTCATCCAGAATTAAAATCATGGCTCATCTCGATATTTCGGAGCGCAGGCTTCCTCAAGACGGAAGAATTAAATTAAAAGCCCAAGGTAAAGATATCGACCTCCGCGTGTCCACCCTTCCCACCCTTTATGGCGAAAGCGTCGTAATGAGAATTCTAGATAAAGGAGACGAAGGAGTTTTTAGCCTTGAAGGGTTAGGTTTTCCTGAAGAGGAATTGCGTAAATTTCAAGAAATCATTAAAAAACCTTACGGGAAATTTTTAGTTACGGGTCCGACAGGTAGCGGTAAAACAACCACTCTTTATGGCGCCCTACAAACAATTAATACACAAGACCGAAAAATAATTACCGTTGAAGATCCAGTAGAGTATCAATTAAAAGGAGTCAATCAAATCCACGTTAAAGCTTCTATCGGACTCACTTTTGCTCATGGCTTACGCTCTATTGTTCGACAAGATCCAGACGTCATAATGATAGGTGAAATTCGAGATTCAGAAACAGCGGATATCGCTATACAAGCGGCTCTAACTGGACATATGGTATTCAGCACCGTTCATACTAATGACGCGGCTGGCGCTATCACTCGTTTGGTGGATATGGGAGTGGAAAGTTTTTTAATTTCTTCTGCCCTTATCGGCGTTCTTGCTCAACGACTGGTTCGCGTGATTTGCGAGAACTGCAAAGAAAAAATCCCCATAAAACCTTCCTTCATAAAAGAGATGGGCAATTATGCAGATCAGGGATATACTTTTGAAGGGAAAGGATGCGACCAATGCACCAATACAGGCTATAGAGGTAGAAAAGGGCTTTACGAGTTGATGATTATCGACAATGATATTCGAAAACTGATCGTGGAAAACGCATCCGCGCATCTTATTAGAGACTCGGCTCAAAGCAAAGGCATGAAAATTCTTCGGGAAGACGGTTGGGAAAAAGTATTAAGTGGAGTCACTACTCCTGAAGAAGTTTTACGAGTTACCCTGGATAACGAATTATAAAATACGTAAATGAACCGCTCTTTTGATTAATTATTATGACCTTATATTTTTATCAAGCGACGGATAAAGCCGGCAAGTATGTTGAAGGAAGCGTAGACGCTTCCGATCCCAAGTTGGCAGTTCGAAAAATACGAGGGTTGAATTATCTTCCGATTAAAGTTTCGGAGAAAAAAACCAGCGGCTCCATTGGCCTTAACTTAAAAATTCCGGGTTTTGATTTTTCACCGAAAGTTTCCTCTAAAGCTCTCTTAGCTGCAACACAACAATTAGCGACGCTGGTGTCATCGGGTTTAACGTTAGACAAAAGTTTGGCCATATCCATAAAAATCTCTGAAGGCGACGCGATAAAGAATACGCTCACAGATATTAGAAACAAAGTGCAAGGAGGCTCTACTCTTGCCGACGCTCTTGCTCAACATCCTGCAGTTTTTTCAAAGTTGTATATCAATATGGTACGCGCAGGCGAAGCTGGCGGCGTTCTAGGCGCAATTTTGCTTAGATTGTCCGATTTTTTAGAGAAAAATCAAGAATTTAAAAATACTGTTCGGTCGGCTTCTATATATCCTTTTTTCTTGATGTTGGTAGGACTTGGCGCGGTCATCGTTATTTTCACAGTTGTTTTGCCTAAATTTGCGGATATTTTCGAAGAATTGGGCCAATTGCCTTTACCCACACTCATTTTATTGGGAATAAGCGATTTCCTTCAATCCTTCTGGTGGGCCATAATATTCGGCATAGTAGGATTGGTCATAGCATTTAACTTGTATTTAAAAAACGAAGAAGGAAAACTAAAATGGGACACAATGATTTTAAAACTTCCTCTCGTTGGCTCCCTAATCAGAAAAATTGAAACAGCTCGCTTTAGCTTAACATTATCGACTCTGCTCAATAGTGGAGTCCCTATTTTAAACGCATTGCTCATTGTTCGAGCCATATTGGAAAATAGCGTAATGGCAAAATCTTTGGAAAATTTACACAAAGGTTTAAAAGGAGGTAAAGGAATCTCCAATCCCCTCCAAAAAGCTGGAATTTTTCCGCCAATGGCTATTCATATGATCACAGTGGGAGAAGAAACTGGAAGCTTAGACCAGATGCTGGAAAAGGTTTCGCAAACTTATGAAAAAGAAGTTGAACTTGCCGTCAAAGGCCTTATTTCACTGATCGAACCATTAATGATACTGATAATGGCAATGGTTATTGGTTTTATTGTAATTGCCATATTAATGGCCGTATTTAGCATTAACGATATTCCTCTTTAAGCTTTTTTCTGGAAACATTATGAAACCCTCAAATTATTTAGCGGCATTTTCAAAATTAGGAAACAAGGGATTTTCTCTTATTGAGCTACTTGTAGTCATGCTCATTATTGGCCTGTTAGCTTCTTTAGTAGGTCCTAAAATTTTTGGTCAAGTCGACAAAGCCCGTCAAAAAGACGCACAAGCCCAAATTGAATTATTAGGGCAAGCGTTAGATCTTTATCGATTAGAAAACCACAAATATCCAACAACGTCCGAGGGTTTGGAAGCCATAAAACCTTACCTCAAGAAAAAAGTTCCTAAAGACCCTTTTAGTAACGAATATGTCTACCGTTCTCCCGGTGAACATGGCGAATATGATCTACTTTCTTTAGGGGCCGATAATGCGGAAGGCGGAGAAGGCTATAACCAAGATATCACTAGCTGGAAAACATTGGAATAGTCAGTCTAGAGTTTGGAAAAATCGTGACGGTTTTTCGCTATTCGAACTGATTTTAGTCCTTTTATTGATTGCGTTAATAACGGGATTAACAACCCCATTTCTATTTAAAACTCTTGATCGAATTAAGAGCCAAACTTCGGCTCGGAGTATAGCTACCGTACTACGTTACGCAAGATCAAAATCTATTTCGGAAAAAATTCCGTACACGTTTAACGCGAATATCGATACTAATCAATATTGGATCAATAACGTAGAAACAGAGAAATCCTCCGAAGTGAAGGAATTAGATTCTCGACTGAAAATCATTCAATTTGTCGATTCCGATGAAGAAGTAAATACTGGGCCTTTTTATATCGTTTTTTATCCACAGGGTAATTCAAGCGGCGGCGAGATCTTAATTGAGACCACTAAGGAGGAAGAAAAAACTCGATACACGATTACCTTGGACCCTGTTACAGGAAAACCCGATGTCGAAATCGAAAAACCATAAAGATGAAGGCTTCTCACTTTTGGAGGTCATCGTAGCGCTATCTATTATGGCCGTGGGATTTGCTACCGTTATGCAATTATTTTCTGGGAGTATTAAATCTATTGATCTATCGGATGAATACTTAAAAGCAGTCGCATTAGCTAATCATAAAATGGACGAGTTGGAATTAGATGACTTCTTAACCGAAGAACTTACCGGAGAATTCGAAAGCGAACCTAATTACTCCTGGACACTAGATTTAGAACCATATGGCGACACTCTTAACGACGACGAAGAAAATATTCAATTAGCTAAAGTAACGTTAAATGTCCTCTGGAACAGCAGAGGGAGAGAACGAAACATCGAAATAGTGACAGTCAGAACGGATGGTTTTTCGTACACACCTTTAGACTCCTTAATTGGAGCAAACGCATCTCAAGACAATTTATTAAAACAACAACTGGGTAACTTAATAGCCGCTCCACCTCCTCCTAGTAACGATTCAGCTCCACCAGCCGCCGTAGAAAAAACGGTAAACTTTTGCGGGAAAGAAACTACTTTCATAAATGTGAGTGGACTGGGAAGCGGAATTTCTAACAATTTTTCCGGCAACTAATCTTATGAAACGAGTTGACAACCAATCCGGATTCACATTATTGGAACTCATTGTATCCCTCGCTATTATCGCCCTAATAGCAGGTTTATCAATGGGAGGCGTTCGATTAGGCATTGCGGCAAGAGAGGCGGGAGAAGAACGAGCGGATATTTACCAAAGACTTCGGTTTATTGGCGAACAAATCTCTCAAAAAATTAAATCCACACACCCATTATTTATTAAGGCTCCGGATGATTCAGACGATATATTCGAAGAGGACAAAAATTTAGAAACGAATCAGAATCCACAACAAAAGCAGAGCGGCGGAAAGGTTATCGCCTTTGAAGGCAGGAGCGACTCTATTCGTTTGGTAACCTTTACACATGGGCTTTCTAACTTTAAAAACACTCCCTGGATTCACGAAGTATCAATTTACCAGGGGCAAAACCCTCTCACGGAAGAAACTGGCATAGTAATGATGGAGAGAGACCTTTTTGCAGAAGACGTTTTTTCCGAAATAGACCCAAGCTCAGACGCAATCACTTACATCACGTTAGCAAAGGATGTTGCGTTTCTAAAGTTTCGTTACTACAAAATGGAAAAATATACACCAGAAGAATTAGAGCAACGTGAAGACAAATCTAAAGAATATTATGGCGAATGGGTCGATGAAGTTGTCCCCGACGCCTCTGAAGATTTAATCGAAGGTTTTGGAATAGACGAGGAAGAAGCCGCTTTTCGCGAAGCAAATAAAATTAGCCTGCCAAGAGCTTTAGAGATCTCACTAGGGCTAGAGTTTCCCGAAGTTCCCGGAAAAACCAAAAGAGAAGAAATTTATAACATTCCTCCAACAATTATTTCCTTAAATTCTGGCATTTTGATATCAAGACCACCCGTCGAAGAAGAAAATGAAACGTTATAGCGCAAATAACAGAGGAATAGCTTTGATGATGGTCCTTTGGGTTTTAATTTTATTAGGAGCCTTAGCGACTGAATTTGCCTATTCAATGCGTACCGAGGTAAATGCAACCAAGAATTATAAGGAAGATATCGAAAGTTACTACTTGGCTAAGGCTGGAATACATATGGGGCTAGCGGAACTTTATAAAAATGCTAGATTCCACTCTATCCATCCAGAGTACGGGTTCATCACGGGCAAAGTACTTGAATCAGATATTGGAGGCACAGAAACGGCCACATTCCCTTCAGACACAACGTCTCAAAATAATGTCGATGAAAACCTGAAATCGACTGAGTTGTCTTCAGAAACCGAAGATGATGAACTAGATTTTGATATCATTGAAAGAACCAACATCCCACTAGGGAATGGCGTTATCAATTATCAAATCACCGACGAAAATGGTAAAGTCAATATCAATTCAGCTTCTAGAGAAGTACTGGTCAAAACATTAGAAGCTTCTGGCGTTGAAAGAGGCGACGAAAACTCCACGATAGCCGATTCCATATTAGACTGGATCGATAAGAACGAAAACCATCGATTAAATGGGACAGAATCCGATTATTACTTAAGCTTAAACCCTCCCTATAACGCAAAAAATGATTTATTCCACAGCTTAGACGAATTACTAAAAGTTCGAGGAATAACAGAAGAGATTTTGTATGGAAGCTCGAATGGCGAAGAAAGTCTTGAGGACCCTGCATATTTAGGACTCGTTAACTTTTTAACGATTCAAAACGTAAATTCATTCAACCCAAATACCGCCGACCCGTCCATAATGCCTATTTTTTATTCAGATCTTCAAATAGACGCCATTATAGAAGCAAGAGAAAACAAAGGATATTTCGACGATTCAAAATCAACACATTTTAGAATTGAATCGACAGGATTCATTAATGGAAGCGCCACCAAAAGAACGATCGTTGCAATTATTGAAAAACTTGGAAGCGCAAAAGACGCCACATTACTAATAAGATATTGGAACGATAACGCCCTACAATCATGAAACCAGTTTACTTTGAAAAATCTCTTGGGATCGATATTCGCGAAAACTCCGTTTGCCTAGCCTTGTTAGGAAAAACATGGCGGTCATCCGAAGTGCTAGCTTGCCACTTTTTCGAAATAGAACCTTTGTCTGAAGGCAAGAAAACTATCGAAAATAAGTTTTTGGAGGAAATTAATCAATTTTTAATTGAAAACCAAATTACTCCAGAGACAACGATAGTTGGAATTCCAAAAAATTTTGCTTTATTCAAAACGTTCCATCTACCCGCCCCAGACATGAACTCAATCAGCGGCATGATTGAGTTCGAATTGGAGAAACATTGTATTGGAGATATTGAAGACTTTTATTATACCTATCAAGCTTTTCCAATCGAGGAACGACAATTCCGTATTCATCTATCATCTATCAACAAAGCCCTTTTAGATTACTACATTCAGCTCCTTAAACGAGTCAATCTTAACCCCACAGTTATCCATTTAGCTCCGTTTTCGAATTTAGACCTTTTGAAATCTCAAAATGAATATTCTGATGCTTTATCGGTATTGCTCGATGTCGGTCCTACTTCTGCGGATATCGCAATTTTAAAAGGCGGAAATATTATCGCTCTAAGAAACGCTATTTTATCGGATAAAAGTTTTTTCGACGGTTATTTTCGTGATTCTCTACCTTTCGAAGCTTGCGAACAGGCTTCAAAATCCATTTTGCAAAATATATTGAATGAAATTCAAAATGCCTTGTCATTCTGCAATGAAGTTGAAAGCGACGAAGCTGTAGAAACTATTTATCTGTTTGGAGGAAGTCATTTTTCAAACTCACTCTCCATACTTTTAGAAAAAGAAACTGGAGTCGAAACGGCTGTCTATTCTTATCCCATCGAGGATGACGAAGAATCTGTATTCGATGGCCCTCCAAATGTTATAGACACTGCAATTGGATTAGGCATAGCCGGCATTAACCAAACCAAAGATCAATTAAACTTTTTACCGCCAGAATTAAGACCTAAAAGAAAATCGTTTAACGTTAAAACAACCATAGGAATTGGCGTTGCCGCAATTTTATTATTGATTGCAGGGATAGGAGGACAAATTCTCCAGAGCAGTATCGCTTTAGATTCTTTGAGTGTTCAATTTAAAGAAATTAAAGGGCAAACTGGCGCTTTTGAAAAAATCGATTTGGAATTCAACGATATGGATAATTACATGAAAATTCTGCAATCGATCAAAAAGGAGAATCCTCTCAAACTTCCAGTTCTTAACGAACTGACAAAAATCATTCCCCGAGATACTTGGCTCAGCGACACAATACTCAAAAATGATGAATTGGAAATTAAAGGCGTTTCTGCATCGGCATCGAAATTAATTCAAATTCTAGAAAACTCTTCGCAATTGTTAGACGCTAGCTTCAGCGGGTCTATCACGAAACAGAAAGAAGGCGAAAAGTTTGCTATTAAATCTAAAATAAAAGGTCAGAATGATTGACAAATTAAGCGAAAAAGACAAGAAAGCCTTAATCTTTGGGGGAATAGTTTTAGCTATATACATATCCTACAAATTTATCTTCGATCCAATTTATTCAAGCGGAGCCGAAACGCGGCAACAAATTGAAAATAAAGTCTTTTTTATTAAAAAATATTATGAGATATTAAACCAGAAGGCGTTTTACGAACAAAAACGTAAAGCAAATGAAGCAATTAAAAACGCTCTCGCAAAACGGTTTCTTAAAAAAGAAAAACCTGCGCTGGCGGCTGCAAGTCTTCAAAAAATTTTAGAAGGATATTCTAAACAATCTTCTGTCGCTATTGAAAGCGCACGCATCGAAAAACCCAAATATATCTCTGGGCTTCTTTCCGTTCCGGTCGAAATCAGCGTCCGGTCCGACCTAAAAAATCTAACTCGTTTTTTATACCTAATCGAAAACCATGAAAAGTTCATGCTTGTAGAAGAACTAACCATTCGAAGATCAAATAAAAAAGACCCGGAAGAACTACAAAGTAAATTATTAGTTTTAGGATTTATTAAAAAATTAGAAGACAAAAAATTAAAGAAGATATGAAACGACTACTTTCCACTTTTATTGCCCTAACAATCGTCTTAGGGTTGGGATGTTTAAAAAAAGAACCCACTGCAATAGAAAAGCTTTTAGCCAAATCTAAAAAAGATCCACTAGAAGCTATGCGACTTGATCCCATAAAAGGTAAGAAAAAAAAGTCCACTAAGAAAAATGGCAAACTAAATTTAGGCCGCCCCGAAAAAGACGGGTTAGATTCCGCGCTAGCCCCTCTCAACCGAATCCCCAAACACCCCAAAAAGAAAATAGTTACCGTATTGGCAAATGAAACAGTTTTTCGGCAAGGGCCTGGAAGCAAATATAAAGAGATTGGCATTGGGCGAAAAGGGGATCAATTTCAACTTTTACAAATTAAAAAAGGTTCTTCAGGTGGTAAGTGGTACCTGGCTCAGGATAAACAAGAAAAAAAGTTTTTTATTTCAAGTCTTTTTTCAACAATAAAAGAACAAAAAAACCTCCAAAAAGAAACTATGCGACGAGGAGGAAGCTCCGAAACTCTCAAAAAACTTAAAACAGTAGTCGACACATCTCCTCCTTTACCACCAGAGCTTAAAGAAGCCAAAAATATCACTTTAAATTTTGAAGACACTGATGTTTACGACGTAATCACTACTTTTTGTGAATTATTAAAACTTGATTACATTATCGAAGGTCAAGTTGCGGGCAAAGTAACGCTTCAAACATTCAATAAAATTGCGGTAGAAGACCTTTATTCTGTTTTAGAACAAATTCTAGCCCTAAACAACTTTACCGTAGTGAAAAGTGGAAATTTCTATCGTTTTTTACCTATTAAAGAGGCGGTAAAAAAACCACTGAGTATTTACTATGGGAAAAACGCACAAGTTCCTCCCAATGAAAGACTAGTAATTCAAATTATTCCATTGCGACATATTACGTCGCAAACCATGAAAAAGATTGTTGCGCCATTACTTACAAATAACGCCAGTTTTATTGAAATTCCCGAAACCAATAATTTATTGATGATTGAGCTTGCATCTAATGTTGGAAGAGTTCTGAAGGTAGTTGAAGCGTTGGACATCGATAAATTAGCGTCTTCGGATATTGAGCTTTATACCATTAAAAATTCTAACGCCAGTTTAGTCGCTAGCGAGTTACAAGAAGTTTTTAAAGCGTTAGGGTATGAAGAAACTGTCGGGCAAAGCCTCAATTTTTTACCTTTGGAAAGATTAAATGCCGTTTTAGTGGTAAACCCCTTCAATAGTATTTTACCCACCATTGAGTTTTGGATCGAAAAATTAGATCAGCCCATCACTTCGAAAAGCCAAATAAGCACCTTTGTTTATTATGTTCAACATAGCGAAGCGCAAAAGCTAGCGGCAGTTTTAAATAAAATATTCGCTGCAACTTCAAAAAAGTCGCGTAAAACGGCAAGACAAAGCAAATTACTTAAAAAACAACCGTCAACAGCCTCTAAAACCACTTCAAAATCAAAAACAACATCTACAACAAAAAAAGCTAGAAAAGTAAGCGTCTCGGGTGGCTTTAACAGCTTGCTAAGCGACGACGACGAAGAAGAATTAACGATCGTAGATGATGAAGACACCAACTCTTTAATTATTCGCACATCTCCAAGAAAGTATCCAGCAATTTTAGAACTGCTGAAAAAGTTGGATCTGATGCCGCAACAAGTTTTAATTGAAGTACTAATTTTGGATTTAGTAATGACAGATGATCTGCGATTAGGTTTTGATTGGGCGATACAAGGGAAAGTCGAAAATGCGGGATTTGCTACTGGTTCGCAATTTGGTACAGGAGCAGATTTATCCTCATCTATTGCTGCAATCACTGGAGGCTTTAGTTTTGGTTTGGCAAATGCAAGAAAACTTAGCGCTTTGCTAACAGCCTCTAAAACTGATTCTAAAGTTAATATTTTATCCAATCCGACTTTAATCACTTCAGATAATAAGGCCGCATCAATTTCTGTTACAGACGAAATTCCAATTCAAAGTTCTACTATTACGACACCCACGGCAGGGCAACCATTAACTCAATCAACCATTGAGTACCGTAGTGTTGGGATAAAGTTAAATATTGAGCCAAAAATCAATTCGGATAATTTTGTGAATTTAAAAATTCAACAAGAAATAAGCTCTCCCTCCCCAACCCCACCTGGCGCGACCCCTCAATTTAACGTCAGATCAATCAATACTGAAGTAGTTCTTAGGGATAATCAGGTATTAGTCATGGGTGGTCTTATGCAAAAAACTAAAAACCAAGGAAACACTGGCATTCCGATACTAAAAGATATGCCCCTTTTTGGTAAACTTTTTAGAACTGAAAACGAAACTAATAATAAAACCGAATTAATGGTTTTTGTAACGCCTCATATAATTACGGATTTTGAAACCGCCGATGATGTAACTAGACAGGTTAAAAACCGATTAAAAGGACTGGGTAAACAATTTAATCTCAATAAGAATTGATAAACTCTGATGTTTTTTGATTTAAATAAAACTTTCAAATCAAACAAATCAGTTTTTTTAACCTATTCTTTTTCTGATTAGTCAAAAACTTCCTTTTAATAGAATAAATTCCTGGTATTGACTTGGAATTTCCCTGCAACTATAATTAACTCTTTTCATTAAATCTGTCCCCTAAACTCCAAATCACTAAATTCGAATGCCTACTCTGGATAATCCAAAACTCAGGTTCCAAAATAGTTTAGAGTTGATCGGCTCCACGCCATTGGTTAAACTAAACAAAGTCATTCCCCCTAATGGATCAAATATTTACGCCAAACTGGAGTACTTCAATCCTGGTGGGAGCGTAAAAGACCGAATCGCTTTGGCTATGATTGAAGACGCTGAGCGCAAAGGACTCTTAAAACCTGGGGCGACTATTGTTGAACCGACTAGCGGAAATACTGGCATTGGACTCGCCCTTGCGGGAGCGGTCAAAGGGTATAACGTAATTCTGGTTATGTCGGAAAACATGAGCCAGGAACGAAGGCTTATATTAGAAAGTTTTGGGGCTAAAACTGAATTGAGTCGGGCCGAATTTGGAATGCAGGGAACTATCGAGCGCGCAGAAGAGCTAGTTGCCTCAAACCCAGATTATTTTATGCCCCAACAATTTAATAACCCGGCTAATCCAGAAGCTCATAGAAGAACCACCGGACCAGAAATTGTTCAAGCGATGGAAGATACACCCGTGGACGCTTTTGTGGCCGGTATTGGAACCGGTGGCACGATTACTGGCGTTGGCGAGGTTTTAAAGAAAAATTACGATCCAGTCAAAATAATTGGAGTCGAGCCTAAAACATCCTCGGTACTTTCTGGGGAGTCTCCAGGCCCTCATAAAATCCAAGGTATTGGGGCAGGATTTAAACCTAAAGTGCTTAATATGGAGATTCTGGATAAAATTATTCCAGTTTCCGATGAGGACGCGTTTGCTTTCTCGAGTCGTTTAGCAAAAGAAGAAGGGCTTTTAGTTGGAATTTCAGCTGGAGCGGCCTGTTGTGGCGCTTTCCAAGTAGCTAAGGAGCTTGGGCCCGGAAAAAATATTATTACAGTTTTTCCAGATAATGGTGAAAGATATTTTAGTTTTAATAAATTTTTTTAATAGGCAATAGATTAATGGGATATGTCAACGGTTTAAAATGTAAAGAATGCGGCGAAAAATACGATAAATTACCAATTCACGTTTGTGAGCTTTGTTTCGGTCCTCTTGAAGTAGATTATGATTACGAAAAAATTAAAGAAGTCGTCACAAAAGACTCCATCGAGAAAGGTCCCCCTTCTATTTGGCGTTATAAAGATCTATTGCCTTTAGACGAAGAGCCAAAGGTTGGTTTCCATTGCGGTTACACTCCTCTTGTAAAAGCCGAAAACTTAGGTAAAGAACTAGGATTAAAAAACCTTTATATAAAAAACGACTCAGTCAATCACCCTACTTTTTCCTTTAAAGATAGAGTTGTTGCGATTGCAGTTTCTAAAGCTCTTGAATTTGGATTTGATACCGTTTCCTGCGCTTCTACAGGAAACTTGGCAAACTCAGTAGCGGCACATGCCGCCGAAGCTGGTTTGAAAAGTTATATTTTTATTCCCGAAGACTTAGAAGCTGGAAAAATTATGGGAACCTTAATTTATGGAGCAAAATTAATCCGAGTTAAGGGAAGCTACGACGACGTCAATAGACTTTGTAGCGAAATTGGCGAAGGTCATAAATGGGCTTTTGTTAATATTAATATTCGCGCTTATTATGGCGACGGTTCTAAATCTTACGGTTATGAAATAGCTGAGCAATTAGGTTGGAGAACCCCTGATAACGTTGTGGTGCCTGTTGCGGGAAGCTCATTAATCACTAAAATCTGGAAAGCTTTCCATGAATTTGAAATGCTTGGTTTAGTCGACAAAGTACAAACAAAAGTGTTCGCCGCGCAAGCGACTGGTTGCTCTCCCGTAACAACTGCTATCAAAGCGGGTGAAGAGTTTTTCAAACCGGTAAAACCCAATACCATCGCAAAATCCATCGCTATTGGGAATCCAGCCGATGGAATCTATGGAATTAAAACCGCAAAAATAAGCGGGGGTTACGGCGAAGATGTAAGCGACGAAGAAGTTGTTGCTGGTATGAAACTATTAGCTCGAACTGAAGGAATTTTTACCGAAACGGCTGGCGGAGTCACCGTTGGAGTCACTAAAAAATTAGTGGAACAAGGCAGAATCAAACCGGATGAAACTACAGTTATCTGTATCACTGGGAACGGGCTTAAAACGCTAGAAGCCATTAATGGCACTTTCCCCGAAACCGATTTGATAGAGCCTCGTTTGAGCAGTTTCGAAGAAAAATTTTCTAACAATATATTAGTATAAATTTAACAGTATTTTGGTTTAAGGAGAATAACGTTATGTCTGTGAAGGTTAGAATTCCCTCACCTTTGTTAAAATTGACCAATAATCAAAGCGAAGTTGCCGCAGAAGGCGGCACTATTGCGGATATTTTAAATAATTTAGAATCCCAATTTGCCGGCATTAAAGAAAGAATTTGTGAAGAATCTGGCGCGCCGCGCAGATTTATCAATATTTACCTAAACGAAGAAGATATTCGATTCCTCGAAGGTGAAAATACTCCCGTAAAAGATGGTGACGATATTTCCATTATTCCAGCCATTGCCGGAGGACTTCACTAAAGTCAAAAAGTCGAAAGGAATTGCAGTCTGTCTTTAAAAATCAGTACAAGGCTGGCCTGCAAGAAGCCTCAAAATACTTTTCGCCTAAATAGATGTTTTCTTATATGTAAAGCTTGAACGTCTAGAAGCAGCTATTTAGGCCGTTTTTTATTTTAATAGGCTTTTTTCTTTTTAAAAACCAATGGTTTTTCCTATATTTTGGCTTTTGAAAGGTTCCCTCGTTTATAATTTGTAAAAAGATAGCTAATTTTGAATAAAAGTCATAAGTCTTTATGAATCAACTAACGTCGCGCACCGAAGCTCTAGTTCCTTCCTGTCCTGCAATTATGGACGACTCGATTTTAGACACAATCGGTAACACTCCGCTTATTGAAATTAAGCATATCGGCAAAGAGTTTCCTAACGTTAAAATTTTTGCCAAAGCTGAATGGAGAAACGCAGGAGGCTCCGTAAAGTCTCGCCCGGCTCTAAGCATGATTGAAGACGGAGAAAAAACAGGAAAACTCACCAAAGATAAAATCTTATTAGACTCTACCTCAGGCAATACCGGTATCGCCTATGCCCTTATTGGCAAAATTAAAGGCTACAAAGTAAAGTTGGTGATGCCCGAAAACGTCATTAATGAAAGAAAAGGCAAGATGGCCGCTTTTTATGGCGCGGAAATCATCGCTTCAAGCCCTTTTGAAGGCTCTGATGGAGCTATAGTCCTGGCTAAAAAGATTTACGAAGAAGATCCTGACAAATATTTTATGCCAGATCAGTATAGCAATGACGCTAATTGGAAAGCTCACTACGACCATACATCCAAAGAAATTTGGGAGCAAACAGAAGGAACAGTCACCCACTTTGCCGCCGGTATTGGAACAAGCGGTACTTTGATGGGCAACACTCGCGGCCTAAAACGCTTTAATGAAAATATTAAATGCTACGCAGTTGAACCCGCAGAGGAACTCCATGGATTAGAAGGACTCAAACACATGGCCAGTTCTATCGTTCCTAAAATTTACGATGAATCTGTTTTTGACGGTGTATTGAGCGTTTCCACAGAAGACGGCTACGACATGGTTGGTCGGCTAGAACGCGAAGAGGGCATTTTAGTTGGCAACTCAGCAGGCGCCGCCATGCAAGGAGCCTTGGATTTAGCTTCTAAAATTAAAGAAGGAGTGATCGTCACTGTTTTCCCAGATAGCTGTGAAAAATGTTACAACGATTTTTGGCATGCTATGGAGCCTTCTAAAAACGGCTCCAAAAACGGCAAACCAGAAAAATAATTCCTCTCCTATATGTCGAGATTTACCAAGCATTTATTCTTCTGCAATAACGACCGAGGATCAGATAATCCAAAAGGGAGCTGTGGTCAATCCGGCGCGCCAGAACTCATCGACTACGCTAAAAAACGCTCGCACGAACTAGGATTAAAGGGAAAAGTCCGGATCAATAAAGCCGGTTGTTTGGACGCATGTTCACATGGACCGGCTGTTGTTGTTTATCCCGAAGACCTATGGTACACACCAAAAACGATTGAAGACGTTGAAGAAATTTTACAAAAAACCGTTTTAGAAAATAAAACTGTGGACCGACTTTCCATCCAATTCAAAAAAAAGTAATTCACTTCCCTCCCCTTCAGTTTAAACACGTATTCCCAAATCAAACCTATAGCTGCATACGCAGCCTCCCAAACCTATAGACTAAAAAGAAACTCAAATTAAATGTAATAAAGATCTAGTTTGGATGTAAAATAATAAAGAGGATCTCTAAAAATTCAGATTTACCAAGAGCCAAGCCTTAAATAAGGACTTGGCGACAGTAAAACAGTAAAAACACGAACTATTAGAGGCTCTCTTAAATTATTTTATTCAATGACTAAATATTTCCCGAGAGCTTTCTAATGAAAAAAATCTCTGTTTTTCTGATCTGTTTTATTTTCTTGTCGGTCACACCAAGTCACGCAGATTTTTTTGGCAGTTTACTTGAAAAAATCGAACCGCTAACAAAAGCTGTGGAGTCACCTTCTACTTCATCTAACCCTCTAAGTTTAGGCTCTTCGGAAACAATCATCTCAGGTCTAAAAGAGGCTTTATCTGTTGGCATCGAAAAAGCGGTGAAAACAGTATCGCAAACGAACGGTTTCTACAACAACCCTGACATTAAAATACCGTTACCCGATACCCTCAATCAAGCTAAGCAAATGTTAGAAAAAGTTGGAATGGGGCAATTGGTAAATAATTTTGAGTTGAGCATGAACCAAGCCGCTGAAAAAGCCGCTCCTAAAGCGACCTCCATTTTTTTAGACGCCATTAAAAATATAAGCATTGAAGACGGCAAAAAAATATTGGATGGAGGAGAAACCGCAGCAACAGAGTTTTTAAAATCGAAAACGTTTACTCAGTTATATGACGAGTTTAAGCCAGCAATTTCTTCAAGCATTTCAGAAGTAAACGTAACTGGATACTATAAAGACATTGCCAGTCAAATATCCTCAATACCATTCGTAACGATGCCAGCAGTGGATCTCGACGATTATGTGACGAAAAGTTCTTTGGACGGATTGTTTGCAATGGTAGGCGATGAAGAAAAGAAAATTCGAAAAGATCCTACCGCAAGAGTAACAGACCTTCTACAACAGGTTTTTAAATAGAAAAAATTAAAAAATACCGTGGAGTTAAACTCTTAAGTTCAACTCCACATACAATCTATTTTCTCAATCAAAAGTTACGAACCTTTACACATAATATAATTTTATCCCCCAGGAGTTTAGCGTTCCAGTATCAGCTCCGGCAAGATCCATAACTCTTAAAACCCAAACGCCTTGAATAGGCTGTCCAATAAAGAGTTTTAAGATATCAGATGTATTCGAGTCGAGCTTAAGATTTAGATCTTTCGCTCTGACTCCTGTTTCTTTCTGGAGAGTAACAAGTTGCCCTGAAGGAGCGACAAGTTCCACTCTTAAATCACCTGTGAAAGAATGCGTTATACCAACAGAGACTTCAATACTTTGCAAGGTACCCGACTCGTCAATCTTAACAGAATCCCCCACCCCACTTTGATCGTTATCTGGAATTTGTAATGCAGGGCTGAGCGTCTTCTCTATTATAGGCTTCAAATCTGGAGCAAGTTCTATTTCCAAACTCCAAGAGTTCAAAGTTCCAGTATCCTGTCCGACCAAATCAGAAACTCTTAAGATCCACTCCCCACGTACCGCTTTACCAATTAAACGCGACAAAACGTTATCTGTTTGCGACTCGTAAGTTTTCTTCAAGTCGTCGTCGCCTCCGCCTTCTTTGTTGTGCAAAAGCAATACTTCTCCAGTTGGGTGAACCAGTTCAACTCTTAGATCGCCACGAAACGTATGAGTAATATCTATCGAAACTTTTGCAGACCTAACAACTCCACCTTGAGAAATTTTGACGATGCTGGAAACCCCAGTAGGATTGTTATCCGGAATTGCCGAATTGGGATTTTTTTCTTCTTTAATGGAAGAGGTATTGTTATTTACGGTTATTTCCAATCCCCACTTTTTCAGTGTTCCCGTATCATTGGAAACTGAATCAATAACTCTTAGAATCCATTCTCCATTAATTGGAGTATCCACCATTCCAGCGAGGGATTCTAAAGAAGTAGAACGATATATTTTATTTATATTTTTAGAAGAACGTCCAGAATTATCATGCAACATTGCTTTTTGTCTTGTCGGGGAAGTCAATTCAACGTGTAGATCACCAATATAAGTGTGTTCAATATCTACGAACACTGCAATTTGCTGGACTCCTCCATCTTCATCTATTCGAATAGAGTCTTTTACTCCATTATTATCCGCATCTGGTATAGCCTTATTAGGTGTGGATTCTTTTACGACTATATCCTGTTTTTCTTCGTCTGGAGGTCGTGTACCTTCAATTTCAACGTCCAAAGTAATTCTACCCGAAGCAGAATCTCTAGTGATATTCTTCAGAGAAACTCCAGACTCGTCTCCATCAGGAAAAGTCGTAGATATTTTTCCCGAATCATTTAGAAACGTTCTTCCCGAACTTCCCGGAAATGGATCGCCTGTATCTCCCGAATTAGAATCACCTGCACGGGCCAACTCATGCCTTCCATCCGCTTGTACTAAATATAACGCCGGTTTTTCGGGAGTGAATTGTTGTTTAACTTCATCCACTCGCCAAACTAACAAGCCTTCACCAGGAAGATGCGAATCAAAACCTTGCCTTGTTCTATTTTCTAAGAGCAGATATTGAGATGAAGAATACTTTTTGCTAACAATTTTTATGACTTTACCGGATGTCGATGTATAGGGATCTAAAGTCAATTGCTGAGAAGAGTTAACTACATCTAGTTCCACCCAGTCGTGTTGAACTTTATGAAGGGCTGCAGGATGAGCCGGACTTCTGCCGCTGTCATTCCAAGAGCCTCCAGCCATTAGATCCCATTCACCGGAACCATCCCACGCTTTACCGTCATCTCCATAATTCGGATCGTAAAAGTCATCCCATTGGAAAGCCAAATGCCCTAATTCATGAGCGCATAAACCCACACTAGGCATTTGTGGAACGGTAAGGTAAGTGGTCGCCATTAAATTATTTCCAACGTTAATAGGATTTCCTAATCCCCATTTATGGGACCAAATATTTTGATACCGTCTACTATCCGACTTGTCATAGTGTTCGGCTCCATCGCCAGCATGAACGATAAATAATGCGTTAATTGCTCCATCGCCGTTGAGATCAAGCGCTGGGTCGAAGCGAACACCGGCAGTGATAGCCCCTAGTACAGCATGTTCCGCCATTCGTCGAGCATTCCTAGGATACTGACCTTTAGTGCCGCTTTTCCCATTATGATAATAGCTGTAAGGTTCCGGCATACGAAACCAACCATGTACAGACCCATTAACATCCACCTTATTTAAACTCACTTCTTGAAAATAATCCCTCATGCTCCCAGTTCCATTCGTTCCTTTAGCAAATAAAAGGTTTTCATAAAATGAAACCGGACGAGTTCCTTCACGATCTGAAAAATCAACCAACAAGACAATGACCTTTAAAGAACCATCTATCTTCGTCGAGGGAACCCGGATCAAGTCGGGCCCACCTTCCGTCGCATTAACCTCCAAACCATCATCCATCCCGTGCACATGATCTGAATGATTTCCGGAATCATTAACCTGTAAAAATTGATTGAAGGTCAATCCTAATGGTTTTCCTGAATGGATGAATTCTTGATAGAGTCGCTCAGTAACTTCAGGTGAAGGCGGAACTACACGAAGCTTATTCATGATGGGTCTCCTTAATAAAACCGACAAAGATATCAGCTATTAGAAATTATTATTAATGGAGCTATTCAAAAAGAAAAAACCTGCTCAAGGTTTTTCAAGTGAGATTATCTATGGCTAGTATTTTTAATTTTTAAGCCACACTCGCATAAGACCTCGCTATAAAAATTCATATGCCAAATTATTTTTTGGAGATTAAAATATAAACCTATCCCCTAAAATAGGAATTATCAAGCCAAAAATCATTGAAAACCGCATAGTTAGTCCACAAAAACAGCTTCAGTCTGTAAACTTTTTACGACATAAACCTTGGAAGGTCTTTGAAAAATAATAAGAAAAAAGGATAAGAAACAGCCCGCATTGGCAAACCAGAATTGGCGTAAACCGTGCCAGGTGGCAATAAAATGAAGAAAAAAAATACTGACCTTAAACCACTTTAAAGAAGAACTCTTTCCTTCGGCTTGCCTTATCGAATTATCAATTGAATTCATCAATCCATAGTCTCTAGCACCATTAAATATTCAGTTAGAAAAATTTGGAGCAAGTAATATCACGACAATTAACTATTCTTCTCAAGTAGTAGCGCCCAAGTATTTCAATAGTTTTATTATCATCGGAAAAACTTTGAATTGGACTTTATGGGAAACAAAAACCCGTTATAATGAGTAATAACTAACAATAAAGAAAATATTATGAAAACTAAATTCTTGTTACTTCTGTGTTTACTACTGGCTTCTCCAATGAAACTAATGGCCGCTTCAGCAACAGAGGAGTTCATAGCAAAAAAAACCTGTAGCATGTTCCAATCTAAAAAAAGAGGCACAAACCCAGGCAATATTAGATCTAGGATCAACGACACCTTCCCCGTCATCGAAACTCTTAAAAAAGGCTCAAAACCCACTTGGGCACGGGTCCACACTCAGGCAAATCAAAGCCCTCAAAGGTGGATATCCGCTGAATGCGGAATATTCCGAAAATTAAAAATCCGTGGATCAAATCAAGGCGACTCTCAAAGTAGCGTCTCTAAATGCAGGGAACCAAATAAATTTGATTCGAATGTATTAGCTATCAGTTGGCAACCTGCCTTTTGTGAAATTAAAGGAAATAGTAAAAAGGAATGCTCCACCTTAAATTCTAAAAGATTTGACGCCACCCACTTCACTCTACATGGTTTGTGGCCCAACAAAAAATCATGCGGTATCAAATATGGTAATTGCGGAAGAATAAATAAAAAACCCGCTTCATTTTGCGATTATCCAAAATTAAATTTAACCACGAAAGTTAGGATTGCTTTAGGGAAGGTCATGCCCAGCGCCAAATATAATACATGCTTACAGCGTCACGAATGGTGGAAACATGGAACCTGTAGCGGAAGAAGTCAAGGCGACTACTATTTACTAGCTATGGGGTTACTTGACCAAATTAATAGTTCCAAATTTGTTAAGCAGTTTATTTCTTTACGAGTAGGTCAAACGTTGACTAAAATTAAATTTAAGAAGGAATTTGAAAAAAGTTTTGGTCCTGGTTCTTTTAAAAAAGTGAGATTAGTTTGTAATAAAAAACGCAGGATGTTGACCGAGTTACAAATAGCGTTGCCTAAAAATCTAAATAACCAACAGAGAATTAAAACTTTGCTATCCGCTCCTAATGTAACTCTTACGGGAAAGAGTAATTGTAAAAATAGCTTTAAATTGGACGGCACCTAAAAAAATCATACCGTATAACCGAGCGAAAAAACTCTAAACTTAGTTTTAAGTCGCTTGAGAAAAAATCTAATGATTCTCTACAATACTTTTATCATTTATTTTTTTGGGCAAAAAGTTTCTTTTTGGAATCGACATTTGGGCTGAAAGTGGTCGTGCCAGAAACACTAGGAAAGTTTTCAATCTTTGGCAACTTTGAAAAAACCTCTCCGAACGGATTATTCCTGCACGAAGAAAAAAGAAGAAATAGATCAAAATTGTAACTATCGCATGTAAAAAGCAATGGCCACTAAAGGTTAGCAGAACCATTTATTACGGATTTCGCCTTATAGAATCCACTCACATCTTTTAAGAAGCTTTTGGTCCAATCTCTTCGTTAGCTTTTTTAATACTGCGTCCACTTGAGAATGCCGCTTGTTCACTCCGAATTTTTGATAGCTTTTGTTCTAAAACCAGAAGTTGTTTCTTCTTTTCTTCTTCATTTTCTTCTAATTTAAGACTTTCGTAATAAGTTTGTAACTCTTCAAATTGATTTATCAGCTTACGACATTCTGCTTGATGCTCTTCACACTTTAAACGATTAGATATTCCTAATGACGCGGCTCCAATAACAGCAATCCATCCCGCTTGATTTTTTGTAACTAATGCTGCCTCTGTTATAACGGATAAACCAACAACAAAGGAAAAACTCCTCCGATACCAACAAGAATAAAATTGGGATAGGTAAGAAAATTCACCCAAATAAAATAAGACCTTCTTTCGATTTTACATAGCAGAATTCTTTCTTCGATTCGTGTAACAGGGTTATCGCCTCACTTCATTTAGCCCGGATCACTAAAAACAAAAAAAATATGGAATACATAAATAATAACAACCTACACCAAGCACAAAAACCTAAATATAGAGCACATAATGGTTTATTTAAAACTATTTACACTCCTCATTGACTTTTTTATATACTTTGGTATGTATAAATAAATTCCTAAATCGAAAAAAATATCAACTAACTCTCGTGCCATTTATCACAGAGAGTAATGTGGGGAGGGAAATATCAATTTAATATAAAAAGTTACAAGGCGAATATTAATTGAAAGCAGTTTTCAACAAATATCATTTTTAGGGAAACTGATAACTAAAAAGGAGTATCTTATGACTTACTATTCTAAAATACTGGTAGTGGCACTATTCATGATGTTCATTGGAGTATCGAGTATTCAGGCAGGAGAAAAAGGATCAATGAGTCAGAAAGGAATACTGAAACACGACGTCCATAATATAGCTAGAAACAACGGTATGGTGGGTGGCACAGAATTCCAATTAAGTAAAAAACTACAAATAAGATGGGCACTTGGCAATAAATCAGGTTGTCCCTCATCGTGCGGCAATATAAGTGCCTCATATGGTGCGCTCGCAGTCAATAGTGTCCCTCCCAACCCCCAATTCTATTTCTGCCGGGCAAGAGAAAACACGACGGATGCTTATCGTCCCGGCTGGAACACAACTGATCCGCGTTGGAAACATGAATGTCATTATGCCAAAGGGGGAGAAAAGCATACTGACACGTATCAATGCTTGTGCTACATAATAGACTAGCTCAGTAAAAAAAGGGAAATATACTTGATAGTCTATTTCCCTTTTTTTAAATTGAAAATTTTTTTAATCTATTTGGAAATCTTCTGGTTTGAAGCCATATCTATCGTAATACTCTCTTAGGTTTCTTCTTGATTCAGCTATTCCCTTAATATTTTTGTTTTTTAAATAATATTTTTCCGCCAATCGCGTGTGTAAAATTGCGTCGGCTCCTTTTTCATAGTTATCGTAAATTTCTCCCAAAGAGAAATGAGCGCTAGCGTCTTCTGGATCTTTTTTGATATCGCTTAAATAACCCGCTATCAAAGCTTCTTGAGCTTGTTTATTTGCATACTGTTTAACTTTAAGCTGATCCAATTCTTTTTCTAAAAACACCTTCACATTTTCCATTAAAACCCGAGTCAACTCTTCTGCTGTTCCTTTTAGTTCTTCTTCAAAAGGCACAACCTCTTTTGGCAATGTCGCTTTATCTTGAGCGGTTGGTTTGGCATCCTCAACCGTTTTCACTTCATCGTTAGCGGTTCCATCCGATATTTTCACCGCCTTTATCACTTTACCCGCAATCGCGCTTGGCGGAATAATTAGCAATGCAAAAGAGATATAAAAAAATAAAATTAATAGTCTGGAATTCATACACGATCTCCTAAAATTAAGTCGCCCCCACTTTTCATTAGGTCATTATTAGATTAACAGAAAGAAATAGATTTTGAATGAAATATTTGCGCATAGAAAACCGTTCTATTAAAATAGAAAACGCTAATATTTCTTTGAGGAATACTCTAAAAATAAAGATTTGCCATGAGTCTAGTCATTGCTATCAAGGGCTAGGCGATAGCAAACCAGTAAAAATATAGATTATTAGAGACTTCCTTTAATAATTCTTCATTCTAACTAAAACCTTTATAACATCCATATAAAAGACTAAAACCGGAGCCTTCTAAAATGTACGGTCAAGTTTTTAAATTTTTCAAAGCGTTTCATTCCGATGAAAAACCATGGCAACTCACTTTGGGTTTAGTCTTTGGCTATATGATGGGCTTGTCCCCTACACTGAGCGCGCTAAATTTAGTTTTGCTCCTTTTGGCTTTAATGATTAATCTCAATATTTCTTTTCTGATCATCAGTTTTGGTTTTTTTTCAGGAGTTGGCTATCTACTAGATCCTTTTTTCCACAAAGTGGGTTATCAATTACTAACCTCTCCAGGGATGAAGGAGCTTTGGCTGCAACTATTTAGTTTTCCTATTGCTTTAACTGCCAAATTAAATAATTCGATTGTTATGGGGAGCATTGTTGTATGCATCGTTTCTTCCGCTCCCATGTTTTTTGTCTTTAACACCCTTCTTAGAAAATATCGAGATCCTATAAATAAATTTATTTCGCGATTGCCTATTATCCGATCAATCCAATACATGAAAATTTACGAGAATATGCCAGGCTAATCCTATGAAACTTTTTCGCGTTTACGGCGTCGTCGCCATTCTATTACTAACCGGTTTAACCACCGGATTCTTCCATTTCTTTTTAGACGGCTTAATTAAAAGTAACGCCGAAACTAAAGGCTCCGAAGCGGCAAAAACTCAAATTGAAATCGGTTCGGTAACAACCTCTCTGCTTGATCAAAAAGTGGAGATAAAAAATATCGCCGTTGCCAATCCCGACAACAATATGGAGAACGCGGTTGAAGTCGGACTAATCACTTTTAATTTTGACGGCTCTCAAGCCCTATTAAGAAAAGCTGTTATTGACGAAATCATCATCGACAAAGTTCGTCCAAATCAACCGCGAAAAAGCCCTGCAAAACAGTTTGGTTCATCGCGCAAAACTCCGTCTGAAGGATCTAAAAAAGAAGATTCATCTGGCATGCCTGATCTAGGCGGCCTGGATTTTAAATCTCCTGAAGATATTTTAAAATCTGAAAAACTAGAAACACTTGAATACGCTCAAAAATCTAAAGAAGAAATCGAGGCTATTAAAACTAAATGGCAAAACCGATTTGATAACGACCTAAGCTCTGGAGCATTAGACGAATTTAAAGTTCGTATCGACAAATTAAAAGAAAGATCAAAAAATCTCAAAGGACCTGGCGCGATTACTGAAGCTCCAAAAATTTTAGCAGAAGCGAAAGCTATTAAGACCGATATTCAAAAGAAAATCGACAGCATTAAAGGCTTGAAATTGGAATTAGATCAAGACGTTTCTAAAGTCAAAACCATGGCAACGGAGATACAATCGCTTCCAGAAAAAGACTTTAATCGTCTTAAATCAAAATACACACTAGACGCCAAAGGCGGGGTTAAGTTTGTTGGTAATATAATCGGCGGCGAACTTAAGAAAAAATTAGATAAAGCCTGGAAATATTACGAAATGATTTCTCCTTACCTTGGAGGAGAAGAGTCCAGCGAGGAAAAAGCTATAGAAGATGGGGAATACGTAAGAGGAAAAGGAACCACCGTTCGCTTTAAAGAGTTAGATAAAATACCGGATGTCTTGATTAAACTTGCTAAGCTTTCTGTACAGGCAACTCCGGAAATTTCTTTAGCAGGAAACCTAAAAGATTTTTCCGACAATCAAAAACTCTATGGGAAACCCATATCGCTTGATTTAATGTCCAACAAAACGGAACAGTTTGACGGCGTTAATTTTGACGCAATCTTAGACCGCACACAATCTATCGCCAGCGACACGTTTAACATAAACATACAGTCTTTTAAAATTAAAGATCAAGGTAGCGATCAGTTTGCAATAAAGAGTGGCTTGGCTCATGTGAAAAGTTCCATTAATATTGCGAATCAAAAAGAGCTTAGTGGAGATATTTTAATTAACTTCGAGTCAGTCGCTACCGAATTTAGCCAGCAAAATGGTAATGAAATTTCTAAACTAATCGCGCAATCACTTTCTACCATCGATAAATTTTACATTAAAGCCAATATTTCTGGCACTCTGGATAACTACAACCTTGACATCGAAACGGATGTCGATAAAATATTGGCCGGAGCCACTAAAAAAGTTGTAGCTCTCAAAGCAAAAGAATTCGAATCAAAATTAAAAGATTCTATTGGAGTTAATACCGGACCTCTATTAGACAGTATATTAGGGTCTAAAGGCGAGGTTTTTGATTTTCAAAAAATCTTAAATGGACAGAACGCGTCCTTAAACGATCTGCTCAAAAAAGTCACAGAGAACTTATTAAAAGATAAGTTAGGTAAAGCTGGAGGCTTAGGGAAAGTACTAGGCGGCAAAGCAGGCGGTATTGTATCTTCTTTGGGAGGACTGGCAAATGGCGATTCAGGCTCGTCCCCACTTGGTGGTTTGTTGGGCAGTCAATCTGACGACAAAAAAGAAGCTAGCGATTCTCCTTTGGGAGGACTATTAGGAGGAATCACCGGCGGAAAGTCTAACCAATCAGACGACTCTAAAAAAGAAGGAAAAACAGAGTCACCGCTTGGAAGCTTCAAGCTTCCATTTTAGTGCAGCGTTTAACACTTATTTCTCAGGGTTTTCGTAAAAAATATAAGGCGTTGAATAATCGCTAAACTCGAAATAGACTTTTTTCTCTCCTTTATCGTGCTTAAAGTTTTGATTTTTATCTAAAACGCCATAGCCAAAGCGATAAGCTCGAGCTCTATCATCTCCAGTCCCCAGCGCGGTTGAAATTTTATCGATTTTAATGAATCGGTTAACCAATCGATTACCCGCGTATATATCTAAAACTCCATTCACACCCGTCCAATTCTGAATACCTCTTCCCAGCTTATTTTGGGCTTCCTGAGTACACCCAAAAAAGATAATCGATACTAAGAGAAAAATAAACAAAATCGTTTTTTCAGTAAAACCTCTCAATGTAATCATTATTTACTCTCAATCAACTATCTGTAATGAACATTTAAATAAAGCGCAAACTTTACGCTCAACAACCTTATTCTATAATAGTTCAAATTTTTCACAACTCAACATCAGAAAAGATGAAAAAAACGTTTTTGAGATAAAAAACAAGATAGTTAGCTGATTCGAAAAACAACAACATGATTCACATGAAAATCAGAATTTGTAGAACCAGGTTTTGCCTTCAAAACAAAAGAATCTCCGTCCCGAGCTCCCTTTGGAACGAAAAACTTTATAACCCCTTGAAAAGTATTTAGGGTAAACATTTTATTCTTTGCAATATCTTCTTCGGAAACTTTCTTCTCGTAAAAGATATTCGTATTTTCTGGAGCAATTTTATCAGCGGGCATAACACGAATGTTTAAATACAAATCTCCTCGCTTGTCGTAAAAAAAACTTTTTTCCCCTTTCCCTTTAACCCGCAATTGAGTTTGATCGGTAATTCCTGCGGGAATTTTTACTTGAAAGCTACCGTGAGCGGTGTGAACTCGAGCGGCTCCACCTTTTGCGGCAAATGACGAGTTTATTTTCACTCCTTGCCAAACCGTTAGAGGAGCCCATTTGTTTTCGTATTTGAAGATAATGTCCTCAATTCTTTGTTTCCATTTAGGAACCGCCCCATTATGCTTACCTCTAATCTTTTTTGGCGGGATTATAACTTGCTCGACTTTAGGATCTACTCTTTTTGACGATCCATTTTTCCTTTGACTTTTGATCCAAATATCTTTTATCGCTTGTCGCCTTTTAAATTGGCGCCCCAAAATATGATAAGCTTGAGAAATTTTTTGAAACTTGGATTCAAAAAAAGGATCACCATAATTCACATCAGGATGATACTTTTTAGCAAGAGTATAATAAGATTTTTTGACTTCCCCCCAATTGGAAAATGTCGGAACATTTAAAATTTTATAGCAATCTAAAACATTCATTTTACAGTCCCCCCCCATTTTGCGCCTAATAAACGAATTCGTCGACAATCCAGATATCTCGCAAAGATTTCTTAAAAAATGTTTTTTTATTAACTGCATGGCATCTAATATTCCAATCTTCTCCCTTTAATATTGGAATGTAGAATTAGTCTATCCCAAGAATTAATAGCAAGTCTTTTGCCGTTTCTGAGGAAAAATAAAAAAAGAATTTATATATTGGGAAAACAATTGTTTTGAAAATTTAAGATCTATAAAACAAGGAAGGCATAGAGGAAGAAGGAAAACGTATCTTTATCATTTTGTACAATATGTGATATATATCACACAAAATATGACGCCAGAAAAAGTCAGAAAGACCAAAAGCTTGAAATAATTGTACTTATTTTAATACAGAAACTAAAAATCTCTTCAGTTTTGGCGATCATAAAACTCAAAAAACTTAATAAGAAAATGAAGCGCAATCTTTCCCTTCTAAAATTTTAATTTGTAGTTGTTCATATACATTACAACTTAACAATTTTGAAATATCTTTTGCAGGCAAAGGACGACTGATCAAATACCCCTGAACATGGCAACAACCCAGTTTATTACAAAGTTCGAATTGAGTTTCCGTTTCGACTCCTTCAACAATAGTTTCTAAATTCAGTCCACGAGCCATATCAACGATTGCATTGATGATGGATTGATCTGTTTTACTATTTATATTTTTCAAAAAAGATTTGTCTATTTTTATAAATTTATTTGGCAATGAACTGATATAGCTTAGAGACGAGTAACCCGTGCCAAAATCGTCGATTCCAATCCCTACTCCTAAATCTCTCAACTTTCGTAGAGTTTTGATAGTTTCATCTTTGTTTTCCATAACAGCACTCTCAGTCACCTCCAGATCTAAAAATTCGGGAGCCAAACCTGTCGCCAATAAAGTTTTTTTAATTAAATCTTCTAGATCCCCCTGACTAAATTGCTTTGGCGATAAATTAACCGCAACCGGTAAAGGTTGAAACCCTTCATTTTGCCAGATTATATTTTGCTCACATGCTTGTTTTAAAACCCATTCCCCAATCTCCCATATCAAACCCGTTTCCTCGGCAATAGTAATAAACTCACCTGGAGAAACTAAACCAAACCCTGGTCTTTCCCATCTCACTAACGCCTCTAGACCGCTTATTTTCTTACTCTCCAAATCCAATTTAGGTTGATAGTAAACTCTTAATTCATCATTTGGTATCGCTAAGCTCAAAGCTTTCTCAATCTTATTTCGTCTAATTGTTTTTGCATGAAGTCCATGATTAAAAAAACCAAACTTTTTATTGTTCTTCTGCACTTGGAATAAAGCTAGTTGAGCTTTTTCTAATAAGACTTGAGTCTCTTCACCATCGTTGGGATAGATAGAAATTCCCAAACTCGGTGTAATCGAAATCTCGTTATCGATTATACAAAGAGGAGTTACAAAATTTTTAAATATTTTCTCAGCCAAAAAAGATGCAGATTCTTCATTTTTTATTTGCGGGAACAATACGGCAAACTTCTCCCCTTGGAGTCGACACACCGTATCGTCTATCCTGACCGAATCACATAACCGTTTAGCGCTTTCTCTTAGAACTTGATCGCGCATGGCAAACTTAACAGGGCTATATATTTCTTTCAAAACGTTTAAATCTAAAACCATTAAGGCAAGCAATTCTTTGTGCCTCATTGAATGAGCTATAGACTGATTCAATCGATCATTAAAAAGATGCCGATTAGGAAGTCGAGTTATTGGGTCATAATATGAGAAATCTTGAGAGTGATTGACAGTCGAATTTCTTTTCAAAGGATCAGTAAAAACAAAAATCAATTCTTGAGGATCATTTTGACCTGAGGCATAGAATGAAAATTCTAAATCGCAATTTATCCCATCAATTTGACGTCCAACAATTTCTATTCCTCTTTCAACAATTTGACTGTCCAAACCGATTTTTGACTTCTTTAAATAAATGTCTATTTTTGAATCCTCAAAAGAAGCAAATAACTTTTTAATATTTTGATCAATCAACTGACAAGAGTCATAGCCAAATACTTTTTTTGTAGAAAAATTTGAACCTAAAATTTTACCGGTTTGATCTACTTTTAAAACTGCGTCATTTAAATAATCTAAAATAAGAGACGCGGATCTTGTATTCACTTCGGTCACCTAACCTCTCTTGCGCTATTTTTCTTAATTTTAAAACTCTTAATATGAAAATGATTATCATTTTCATATTAAGAGTTTTCTTTAATTTTGTCAAACTATTTCGATGTAATGAAATCAAATATTTTTAAAAATGCGAAGGATAGCGCTGGAAATTCTGGAGGAAAATTTTATCTAATTACGAACTTCTTGAATGGAGTCGGTCACTTTTTTTAATAAATCTGCAGGGAACAGTTTTCCTACCAAAGCTTCTTGAACTTTCTTACCTAAATGACGAAATTCCTTTACTGTTTTTTCATCGGGCTTCTTAGCAAGTTTAAGTCCCGCTCCCTGCATAGCTTGAACAGATTTAATATTATCTTTATTATTTTTATGAACCAACTTTTTTAAAAACTTTTTACTCAGTTTTTTTAAAGTTTCTTTTTGATCGTCAGAAAGTTTATTAAATTTCTTTTTAGAAATTAAAATACCTCCAACGCCAAAACCCATTGGCGTTTGGGACATATACTTTACTTTTGTAAACCACTGAAGAGCTAGAGCCGCAACTGGCGACGCATATACTGTTTCAATCATTCCCGTTTGCAAAGATAACAAAACATCCGTAACTGAAAGGGGGAATGGAGAAACATTCAAAGTTTTATAAGCCGCCTGAACCAAGGGATCGCCTTCCCACATCCACGCCTTTGTCTGTCGGATATCCTCTATTGAAACGATTTCTTTTTTAGAGAAAAAGTGAACCCACCCAACTGGTGCCCAACCTAATAAGACATATCCTTTTTGTTCGAACTTTTCAGCGAAGTGGTCCTGCAATTTCTCGTAAACATGCTCGACCTCTTCGTCGTTTTCAAAAAGGAACGGCAAATCTAACACTCTGGACTCTGGCAAAAGCTCTCCAAGTCCAACACCTGTAAATCCTGCCGCGTGGATTTGACCAATTCTCATTTTCCGGATAACGTCTTTTTCGTTACCTGAAACCCCACCGGGATAAAACTTAAATGAAAGTTTGCCATCAGTTTCTTTCTTTAATGCTTTATCTAGCTCTCTAAGGGTCTGCATCCAGGTAGAACCTTCTGGAGCCAAAGTAGCAATTTTAATTCGGTTACTTTTTCCAGCAAAAGAGTTTTGCGGAAACGTCGCCAGAAAGATCAAAGCAACGAATAGAAAGAAAAATTTATTTTTTATTTTCATATGTTCCATTTAAATGAACAACCCCGCAACAAGCAGACGGGGTATCCGATGAAAAACATTATTTTAAAAGACGTGGCAAGCCACGAAGAATTAAACCCACTTGTGGGATTAAATTGATTCAACTATTTGAATTATATCGCATATTCCTAAAACAAGTCGTCCATAGAGTCTAATAAAGCTTTTGCTTTCAACTTTGCAATCTCATTAGCCAATCGTTCTTCTGGAAGCAAATCATCAGGAGCTTCTACTATTTCATTCAATAATCTCTCAAAAAGATCGCGATCTTGATTTTGAACAGCATAAGTTTTTGCGAATAGAAAGGAATTTATTAAAAACTTTCTTTCCGTTATGCTCAAACTTTTATCAAAGTTTGCTTTTGCTTTTTCCGGGTTGCCTCCCAAAACTTTGGTTCGGCTTCCATAAAAAACTCCTAATCCTCTATGAGCGCCCGCGTAATAAAAACTTGAATCCAAAACAAGAACTTGTTTCAAGGCAGGCTCTATTCTTGAAATATCCGCGAACGCAAAGGGATTATGCAAATTCATCGTTAGCCAACCGCCCCAACATTGAGTCAGCCAATAAAGAGCGGGCAAAGCGGTTGAATCTAGTTTCTTTAAATTTCTTTCCCAAATTTTTAGGTCGCCTTTTGAAAACTCTGGATCTCCCGTCAAGCTTTGCAATGTACTTAAAGCATAATTTTTTCCTCTAAGATACCATTTACTGGCTCGCTCTTGATCCACATCTTCCAAAAATGCGAATGAATAACTACAAAAACCTTCCGCAAGCAAACGTTGAAGATCCAAATTATCAGGCTCGGACTGCAAAAAACCTTCTAACATTTTTAATTGAGCGGGAATAGCCAAACGCGCCAACTCAGGATCTGACTCTGTTTTCATTACATCCGCCTGATCTTCGAAAAGAGGTAATGAGGTTTTAACAATGAGAGATGAACACCCAATTGAAGTACAAACAAACAGAACCAAAAAAGATCGAAAAACAAACTTAAAGTATGGTGTCTCTAACGATCTGCTTGATAAACTTCTAGCTTGTGTTTTTAGTTTCCTCAGGATTTCCATTTTTTTTCCATGTCCGATATCATAACAAATGGCGTACTTTTCAACAACATACGACTAATTTTTTGACTCCTTTTTTACCTTTTGCTAACATTAAAAGAACTCATTTCAAATTAGCATGATACGTTTTATTTTTGCACCTAAACAAAAAAAATAAATATAAAAATGGAAAAACGCATAGATCAGAAATCGGAAGAACAAACGATTCAAACCATGAAAAAATTTATGGTTGGCGGAGGAATTCTTTTTGTTTTAATTGGCCTATTTCTGCAATGGCCTATTACCGATAAATCATACATGGAGTTTATTGAAGGCCAAGGTTACATTCCCCTAATCTTAGGCTTAATTATGATTATTCTTGGGTTTTCAGTCAGGCTATTGATGGGGACAGACGAAGAGTAAGATTGCGTCGATAACTTTTACGATGTAATGGAGGATTCCAACATGAGCGAAGAAATTAAGGGACCAGGCTTTACTATAAAAGACCATAGACATTCTCAAAAAGCCAATGAAGGAACTGAAAATGAATCTCCAAATTCGGCTGATTCCACATCAGAACAGCCAGAATCTATCCAAGACTTCAAGATAGACTTTTCAACATTCATTCTTTCCTTAACCTCTTCCGCTTTCTACCATTTAGGTGAGATACCAGACCCTAAGACTGGAGCAAAAAAGATAGATCTTAATGCCGTTAAGCAAACTATCGATATAATCGCCATGTTGAAAACCAAGACCGAGGGAAATTTATCCGATGAAGAGAAAAAACTCATTGAACAATTGACTTATGAACTACAAGTCAAATATGTAGATGCGCAAAACAAAAAACCAACAAGTTAAATTCTTCGTTCTATCCTTTTTTTAGCCTCCCGATTCTAATAATTTTACATCAAGCTAACCCTTGTTTATGCTAAAGTAACCTTTCGTCCAAACTATTACTTCCCATTAAAAACAGAAAATTATGGCTTTACAAACCGATCATAACGGCATGTTCATCGAAGGTATGACAGACGCCAACGAATTGATGAGCTTTATACAATATAAATTTGGCGAAGAGGCTATTCAAGATACGTATAAAGGCTTGCTAGAAAAAGCAAAAGAAGAAGGCCGAAAAAAAGACACCACTCCATTAAGAGCATTTTGGGGTTTATTAGATCAAGCATTTCAAGAAAAATCAGATTCTTTAAAATGCGGAAAAGGTTGCGCGCATTGCTGCCACACGGGTGTTGCCGCCACTCAGTTTGAGTGGGAAGGAATCGTAAAAGGAGCCAAAGAAAAAGGGATTGACCTTAAAGAAGTGATTGAACGATCTCAAAAATCTATTGGTAAAGTTAAGACCGCTCTTAATTCTCAAAAGAAATTTGAGCAGATAGACTGGCACCAAGCCGTTATGAATCACCCCTGCCCCTTTTTAGACGATGAAATGAATTGCATCATTTATGAAGACCGTCCATTAGACTGTCGTCTTGTTGTCGCTTTCCGAGACGCCTGCGTTTCAAAAAAATTAGAACATGCGCAACGCGGTATTTGGATCGAAGAATCAGTCGCAGCTCCTATAGTCGCAAAGCTGCAACACGATAAAACTCCAAAGATGAAACGAAAAAAGTTTACCGGGACGCAACCTCTTAAATTATTACAACACTGGTTGATCGTTTGGCAGGAAAAAAACAAAAAGAAGCGCTCTTCAAAATAACGATCCCAAGAGTTTCCGACTAAGTTATGCCTCTTTTCGCAGTAATAACAGAACCTAAGAAAATTGAACTTCAGGAAAAAGCGGATCTCATTCCTAAACCGCAAGAAGTTATTATTGCCCCTGAAGTAGCGGGTATTTGCGGCACCGACCTTGCCCTTTTTTCGGGAGATTACCAAGTACCGTTACCGTTAACTCCCGGTCATGAATTTGTCGGTAAAGTAATCGAGCTTGGAAAAGGTGTCGATAAGTCTTGGCTAGACAAAAAAGTAACTGGCGAAATTAACAACACCTGCATAGCTTACAAATGGGATCAATTATGCAAAGCTTGTAGAATGGGGTTACCCAATCATTGTTTAAAAAGGTCAGTTTTAGGAATCATTAACCACAACGGAGCGTTTGCTGAACAAGTAGCAGTTCCAGCGGGAGCTCTTCATAAAATTCCCGACTCTATTCCTTCAAAAACTGCGGTCCTCATCGAACCTCTTGCCGCTGCGCTACAAACATTTGATCTTTCACCCGTAAAACCAAACGACACAGTTGTTGTTATCGGTTGCGGAAGATTAGGCATACTTATAATTTTTGCGGCGATTTTAAAAGGTTTAAACCCCATTGCAATTACAAGAAGCGAAGAAAAAAGATATAGAGCTTTAAACTTTGGGGTTCAGCGCGCCTTTTCCCCACAGGACGCCGAAAAAGAGATTAAATCCTTAACTGGAGGATTAGGAGCAGACATAGTTGTCGAATCTACCGGAAGTCCAGATGGGTTTTCATTAGCCCTAGATTTAATCCGTCCTAGAGGAACGATCGCCTTAAAAACCACATGTGGCTTACCCACTAAAGGGTTTAATGCCACTCAAATAGCTGTGGATGAAATTTGTATCCAAGGGTCTCGGTGCGGACGCTTTTACCCAGCGATCGAAATATTGGATAAACATCAAAAACAATTAACTAATTTGATTTCATCCGTCCATCCGTTTAGTGAGATTGAATCCGCCTTTGAAGCTGCAATGACCGAAAGTAAAGTATTGATAGATATTGCTTTAGGCGAAAAATAAACAACCCCAACCAGAAACACACTATATATTGTATTTATAAAAAAACTATGTACAATATGTGGCAAGGACAATCGAAGTCCGGAGGCTGGCTTTTCCTCCCCGGGCCTTTCCAGTTGTCGAACTTTACTCCTATCCCTAATGGTTTCCTTGTGGAAACTATGCTACCTCGACCGTAGAACTGACCCTCTGGGTTCCCTGTCCCCAAAAAACATATTCCAAAACTTAAAAGAGGAGAAAAAAAGCAATGAAAAAACACCAATTGCTATTAGCAACAGTTTGTTGTTTGTTAGGCTTAATTGTAGGTTGCGCTAAATCCCTCCCACCCTCTAACAATCATGTAAGTGGAAACGAAACAAAATCCACAACAACTCCACATGTTTCCGGAGCTAAAGCCCCTGGGCATATATCTGGCTACTAAAAATAAACTGAAAATCGATCCACTATAAAAGAGGCTTACTTACAAGCTTTAGCTATCATACGTTTGTTTAAGTCTCCCTCGCCTTCCCCAACATCGACGCAAAGATCTCGTTTGCAAGTAAACTCCATTGCTCCCGTCCATTCAACTTTGAGATAAATGGGAATTACTGTGGACTTTCTATCGAATAGTTTCGCAGTGAATAATTGCTCACAAGTAAGGTTGGTGGCATATCCTAGATTTGCTCCGCTTATATCGGCTCCCAACATAGTTGCTCCAGAAAAATCCGTTAAATCAAAACTTGAGCCTTTTAATTGCCCTCCATTAAGGTTGGCTCTGCTCAAATTGGCTTTATTAAAATGAGAACCAAAAATTTTAGCGTTAATCAAAGAAGCTTCCGACAAATCCGTTCTATAAAATTGAGAGCTACTCATTAAAGCGCGATTAAAGCTCGCTTTTTTTAAATCAGCCAGGCTGAAATCTGCATGGTCTAACTTAGCCCCAGCAAGATTACCTCGAGATAAGTTCACAGAAGAAAAACGAGACCCAATCAACATAGCCTCTTTAAGAATCGCTCCAGACAAGTTCGCTTTATGAAAATTTGTATAAGCTAGGTTTGCGCCGCTTAAATCTGCTTTAGCAAGATTTGTAAAACTTAAATTCGCTCTTACTAGCTTAGCTTTCTTTAAGCTAGCCTTATTCATATCAGAAAAAGAAAGATTAGATCCATGCAAATTAGCTTTACTTAAATTTGCTCCTCTTAAATCGGACTCTTCTAAATTAACTCTTCTCAAATCTGCGTGGCTTAAATTTCCTCTTTCATAATTTCGTGATTTTAAATTGGGGCGAAATAAGTCTTTTTTACCCGTATACTTTTTCTTTTTATCAAACGGCCCCAGTTCGCCTTTGAAAACACTTGGCAATTCAGGAATTATCGGGTTTGCAATAGTTTGTGAATGACTCGTCAAAACTAGTAAAAATATTGCAATCGCACAGGAAGTATTTTTCATACAAAGAAACATTCTTTAAAAGCGTTTTTAAAAGTAGCGTTTAATAAAATGAAAAAGTTTTAGTATTCTTCAACGCAAATATCGCGATTCCAATTACAGGTCAAAATACATTTCCTTTTAAGAAATAACAGTGTTTGATAACCTTGCTCTTTGTTTTTTGTCGAATCTTCTGTCACTTCTTTATATGTCCTTCTACATTTTTCGATACACGAATTTCTAGAAAGTAAACAAAGCATTCCGCGCTCGTCCTTAGAGCTAATATCTCTGAAATTCTGCGGTTCCTTCACTTCTTCCTTTTTAATTCGAGCTTTTCCTTCAACCACCCACTTATCTCGCTGAACGTTTACTGTTTGCCCCAAACTTATGTCCACGGAGATTAGAAAAAACATCGCTAGAGAACAAAGGAAAGTTATTTTTTTCAATGATTTACTCATAGCCTATTATGATAAACGAAAAAAATGAGAAAACTCAACAAAGTTTAGCCAATATTAAAAATAGAATGCTTAAAAACTTAAAGCTGTCATTCAAAAGATTAACATTCAGTCACACAATAGTCTTACAGTTTAAGTTATAATATAATGCATAGAAGTACCCACCGAAGAATCTGAACACAGCTACATATTTTTTAAGTTTACCTAAGGGACCGTTTTTTAGATGACCAACGATATTAAAAGCGTATTAAAGGAAGTCGATTTTTTGTCGCATTTACCAAATTTGGACAACTTAGCGGCTAATTGCATAAATATTAAATTAAAACCGGACGACTTTTTATTTCGGGAAGACGAATTAGGAGACTCAATGTTCGTCATTCTTTCTGGAGTCTTAAAAGTATTCAAAAAAAACAGAGTCATTTCCACTAGAACCACTGGAGAGTATTTAGGTGAAATGGCTTTACTAGGAAATGGAACCCGGTCAGCTTCTATTCAAGCTATCTCAGAATCAACTTTACTCAAAATTTCCGAAAATCAATTCCACCAGTATTTAGCAAATAATCCCGCTTCTCTTATGCCGATCTTAAAAACTTTATCTCAACGATCAAAAACTGACCTGGAAATTATCCAAGAAGATAACATTAGATTGATCAATGAAAAAAAACTTGCCAAACGATTGAACAAAATTTTAGACGATACAGCGAACGAAATATTTGTTTTCACAGATAGCGGTGAAAAAATCAAACAAGTAAATTCAAAGGCCTGCAAAAGCTTGGGGTATAGCTTAGACGAAATTAAATCCCTAAAAATAACAGATTGGCTATCAGGAGTTTCAATATCTGAAATTGAAAAATTACTTATTCAAGTTAGAGAAGGCAAAAAACCTCTTGCTTCATTTGAAGCTTTGCATAAACGCAAGGACGACACAATCTATCCTGTTGAAATCCAAATCCAGTGCCTGGAACCGGAACATCCTCCTGTTTTCTTGGCTATCGCTCAAGATATATCCGAGCGCCTTGAAATGGAAAACAAAGTAAAAAAGATGGCGTTTTTCGATAACCTAACAGGACTACCAAACCGTAACTTATTAAATGATCGAACGGAAGTTATGATAGCCCAGTCCGCTCGGCGCAAAAAAATAGTCGGTTTTCTGTATATGGATTTAGATAATTTCAAAGTTGTCAACGAAACCTTCGGGCACTCCGCAGGAGACCAGCTAATTAAAGAAGTAGCCGACCGATTAAAAGCCACTTTAAGAAAAGAAGACACTATTTCTCATATCGGAGACGACAAGTTTGTAATTTTGCTTGCAAATTTAATCGACGCTAGCGACGCCGCAAAATTTTGTGAAAAACTTTTCAAAGCTTTTGAAAAATCTTTTATTTATAACAATCAAGAAATAGATATTGGATTGAGCGTTGGCATCTCTTTATATCCAAACGATGGGAATGATTTTGAAGTTCTATTTAAAAACGCCGACATCGCGATGTATCGGGCAAAAGATAAAGGGGGAACAAATTACCAATTCTTCATGCCAACCATGAACGAACGTATTATAGACCGGATAAACCTAGAACAGACTTTAAGAAAAGCTCTCAATGAAGAAAAATTAAAACTTCATTACCAACCCAAAGTCGATTTAGTTAGCGGAGAGATTTCGAGTTTGGAAGCTCTAATTAGATGGGAAAAGCCAGATGGATCTTTAATTTTGCCGAATCAGTTCATACCATTTGCCGAAGAGAGTCATCTCATACTTTTAATTGGAGAATGGGTTCTCTATAAAGCTTGCCAACAAATTAAAACCTGGGAACAGACACTTGAAGAACCTTTAAATATTTCAGTAAATTTATCTAGCAAGCAAATAGAACAACCCAACCTAGTGAAGAGTATAAAAAGGATTGTTAAGAACACAAAGATTGAAGCTCAATTTCTGCAACTTGAGATTACCGAGCCTGCAATCATGAAAAACACTGAAGGAGTTATAAAGAAACTACAAGCCTTAAAAGAAGAAGGCATACTATCTTCCATTGACGATTTTGGGTCGGGTTATTTTTCATTAAAAGATCTAAAAAACTTACCTGTAAACGCGCTCAAAATAGATCAATCGTTCATTCAAAGTTCAAATGACAAAAAAACAGCAAACATTACCGAAGCGATAATCAAATTTGCAAAAAGTCTTGAGTTAAAAACAATCGCCGAAGGAGTAGAAACTGAAGAGCAAAAAGATTGGTTAAAAAACGTTGACTGCAACTTCTATCAAGGATTTTTATTTAGCGAAGCCTTAACTGTAGAAGGAATCAACAAACGTTTTTTAACTAGGTAAGTTGTCACTAACCTTAGAAAAGTATTTAGAAATCAATTTTCAAAACTCCACAAACTGATTTCAAAAATAAATTAACGTCTACCGGTTTAGTAATATATTCCTCAAACCCACATTTCATTGCTTTTTTAATATCCGATTGCATCGCGTTTGCGCTTAAAGCAAAAACCGGTATTGCCTTGGTTTCTTCATACTTTTTTAAGTGCTTTAAAGCGGTAATACCATCCATTCCCGGAAGATTGATATCCATTAAGATCAAATCTGGCTTATGTCCACGCGCAAGCTCAATCCCCATTTTAGCTTCAGGCGCGGTGAACAGTCTTATATTTGGATAAATAGAAAGGATTCTCTTAATCAAAGCCAAGTTACTTGCATTATCTTCTATATAAAGAATTGATTTTAAGAACTCACCTCCTGAACTATGCTCTACGGTTTCTGGTTCCTCTGTGGTTGTGGCTACAACTTCGTCCTGGCCATCCACTCCTGGAACTAATTCAATCTCAAATAGGCTACCCTCTCCAAAACGACTGCTTACTTTTATGAAACCGTTCATAAGCTCAATAAGTTTTTTAGTGATTGAAAGACCAATTCCAGTTCCTTCTACTGGCGTAGTCTCGATTTCCAAACGGCTAAAGGGCTCGAAAATTTCTTGAAGTTTATCCTCTGGTATTCCAAGACCACTATCTTGCACTTTGATAATTACCTGACCGTTTTGAGTCATTGCGTCGATTTTAACCGAGCCTCCAGGATTATTATATTTGATACCATTTGAAGCTAAGTTGAGCAAAGCCTGTTTTAAGCGAATGGGATCTCCCTTAGCCCATATTTTTCTATCTTTCGGCACTTCATTCATTACCGATATCTGTTTTTGTTCGCCAATTGGCCGCACTAAAAATACAACTTCTTCAATTAATGGATTTAATAAAACATTGTCATTAAGGACCTCTAAGTTCCCAGATTCAATCTTGGATAAATCAAGAACCTCGTTGATCAAATCAAGCAAGTGATGACCCGCTTTCAAAATATGCTGGATATTTTGTTTTTGCCAATCGGTCAAAGGATCTTTTTTACTGATATTAAATAATTGACCAAATCCCAAAATAGCGTTCAGCGGCGTTCTCAATTCATGGCTCATTTTCGATAGGAATTCGGATTTAGCATAATTAGCTTTCTCTGCTTTTTCCTTAGCTTCTTTTAAATCGCTAGTTTGGTCGTCGATAAGAAGTTGCAGACTATCTCTATGCCACTCTAATTCTTCTTGAAAAGTTTTTCTTTCCAGAAAACCGGCGATGATCCCCGTCCCAGCGTGTAAAAGCCCTATATCCTCCTGACTCCATTCTTCATCCCGAACGCAATCGTCAATACGCACAAAACCAAACCATTCCCCCTTAATAAACATGGGAAGAACAAGAACCGACTTTATATCCTCTTCCAACAAATAGAGTCTTTCGTACTCTGGAAAAATAGCAACCGAACCTGAAATTGGATCGCCTAAACTGAGTTCGTCTCTCCAACGTCCAAATCCCATCTTGTCATACACAAGGCTTTCTTCATCAATCTTCCACTCTTCTGAACTATAAGAGGAAAAGGTATGTCGCGCCGCAAGGTGAGAATCGTTATCTAAATAATTTTGAAAAATAGAAATCCGAGATGCGTTTGCCGCACTCAAAAGAAATTTCAGGGCCTCTTTTATGGTCTTTTCCGCACCTTTTGCATTAACCGTCATCAGCTTATGCGCGGCGTCGGCTAATCCTTTTTCAAAACGTAACCGGTGATTGATTCTCTCCTGGGCTTTTTTAATGGAAGTGATATCTCTTGCGACAAATTGAAACCCTAGAAAGTTTTTTTCAGAACCTCTCTGACTCACTATTTCATTGGGAACGTCCCATAACCCCGCCGCATCGGCAAGTAACATAACGTTGCTCAAACTCTCTGAGGATTCAGAGTTTTCGTTTACCTTCATCATCACTTCTAGATTGCTAGTAGAACGCTCTCCAACTCTTTTCGTCAAAAGTCTTGGCAAAACCGAGTCTCTTTTTTCTGGATCTATAAAATTATCAATAGGCTGCCCGATCATTTCTTCGGGAGAGAACCCTAAATATTTAACGGCTGAATTCGCAAAAGATATTTTTTCGTCAGGGCCAATTTGAATAATAATATCGGAAACAGATTCAACAATATTTCGGTATTGTCTTTCTTTCTCTTCTAACTTTGAAAAACCTACTTCCATTTTCCCTAAATCAGCCCTCGTTCTTTGAGAAAAAGCTTTTAGAATTTGCATTACAACGGAAGAGTTTGTTTTTAAATATTTATCAAAAATATCTCTGCCAACCTCCAACAAAATAGTTGGTTCATTGGCTTTAACGCTTGCCGATCTGGTATGCGATTCAATCAGAGCCATCTCTCCCAAAAAATCAAATTTCCTTTTAAAAGCGACAGAAACTTTTTCACGGTATACTTCTAACTCCCCTTCGAGGACAAAAAACATTGTCTCCCCAATCTTACCTTCGGTCAAAAGGACTTCCTCTTTCTTTAAACTTAATACAGTCCCCGTGTTAGCCAAAACTTCATAAGTCTCTTCATCTAAATCTCGAAGGATTTCCACCTGTTTCAAGGTTTCTATAATTTGTTTTGAATTCATCTAAAAAATGACCGTAAAAAAGTAAATGAGTTTAAACTCTTAATGTTCTCTAAATTCAGGGCTTTTTCGAATTTTCCGAAAAACACAAAAAAGAAATGATATTGAGGAGTATTCTAGAAGTCAATTGTAGCGTTTTTGTATATCTAAGATAATATATCTTCTTATATATTACTACAGTCACTTACTAAAACTAAATCTCAGGCTTTAAAATACCTAGAAAACTGTAGAGAATCGACTCTTTTTCCTCAAAAACTACAAATTGTCGGCAAATCGAAAAAAGTTTACGAAAAAACACAAAAGATAAAAAAGAAATAACCCGTTAATAATCAATAAAAGCCTAGTTCATTATAATTCTCAAGACATTTTAAATTTCGGTAAAATAGTTGCAAGATTCCCTAAAGGCAACAATATTAGTAAATATGTACTTTTTTCAATGAAGTTGAATTATTTAAGCTCCCAGAAAACACCATCACTAATGGTAAATATCTTTAGCCCTCTCACTATAATATTTTTAATATTATTGTCCGTTTTTAGTTCAAGAGATTTAGTCTTTGCCCAACCCAAGGGAATGGTCTTAATCCCTTCAGGCACATTTCTGATGGGCGCCGATCATTCTAAAGAAGCCTTTCAATGCGCTGAATATTTTGGGAACTGCAAGGGGAATTGGTATTCCAAGGAAGAACCTCTTCACAAAATATCGATCAGCGCTTTTTTAATGGATAAAAAAGAGGTGAGCCAAGGTCAGTATTTTAGAATAATGAGAGATAATCCATCCTCATTCAAAGGCGCAAAATTACCTGTAGAGCAAGTAACCTGGCCCGAAGCAAATCAATATTGCCGAAAAGTAGGTAAGCGTTTGCCTACCGAAGCGGAATGGGAATATGCCGCACGCGCAGGAACACGGCTCAATTATTACTGGGGGCAAAAAATTGGTCGTGGCAACGCCAATTGTGATAGCTGTGGGACCATTTGGGAGGAAAAAGAAACTTCCCCTGGTGGATACTTCCCTCCCAACTCATGGGGCCTTTATGACATGTCGGGAAACGTGTGGGAATGGGTGAGCGATTGGTTTGATCCAAAATACTATTCAAAATCACCGCGCAACAACCCAAGAGGTCCTAAAAGAGGAAAGTTAAAGGTTGCCCGAGGAGGATCATGGTACGATACCCCTTACTTCTCTAGACACGCTTTTAGAAACGTATTTCCCCCTTCCATACGAAACGATGCGCTAGGCTTTAGATGCGCCAAAACCCCAAGTCAGCAGGAAATATTAATCGCTTCTAAAAAGGGAGAGAAAATTCCATCTCAATCAGAAATCGAAACCGCCAGTCAGAAAGAAAACAAACCCAAACGATCAACAGTATTGGCGATGCGATCTAAAGATATTTTAGAGAATACCGTTGCATCCCGCTCAAAACAAAATAAACGTTCTCCCAAACAACCTAACGCCCAAGCGCCCCAAAAACGCACCTCTTCAAAAAATACACAAAAAAGAGCAACAGGTAATTTAAGGATTCAAACAAACGTTCCTTTAGCTAAAGCGACTTTAAATGGGAACCTTGCTGGATTAGCTAGAAAAAACTTTCCATTACAAATCAATCAGCTTACTCCAGGCGAATTCATTTTAAGGTTAGAAGCCGACGGTTACAAAAACATTGAAGAAACCATCATCATTGCTTCAAACCGATTAACAGATAAACGTTATGAAATGAAAAAATCCCAGGCCGATCAAGATATTGTTCAAACAGCAAGCGCCCAACAGAAAAAGAAAACTCCAAGAGATATGGTTTATCTTGAAGAAGGCAGATTTCTTGCCGGCGCCAACCCCAAGTTCCTCAATAAAATCTGCCAGGCGAATGGATTTTCCTGCGGAAACTTAAAGACACAATTCTCTGTCTCAAGCCCAGTTCATGAAGTTTATATCGATAGTTTTTTTATAGACCGTTTCGAAGTTTCTCAATCTAAATATAAAGCGGTAACGGGGAAAAACCCATCCAAATTTAAAGGATCTCGCCGTCCCGTAGAAAGAGTTACCTGGATAGAAGCAATGGATTTCTGTAGAAAAATTGGTAAACGATTACCAACTGAAATGGAATGGGAATATGCAGCCCGCGCCAGCTCCAACGATTTTTTCTATTGGGGGAACCGCCCAAGTAATTCTTACAGCTGGAATTCAACGAATTCTAACTTTCAAAGCCAGCTCATTGGCCTTAAGCGGCCTAATAAGCTCGGATTATATGACATGTCTGGAAACGTATGGGAATGGGTAAGCGACTGGTTTGATCCAAATTATTATAAAAACTCCCCAAAAAGAAGCCCCCAAGGTCCATCAAATGGAAAATTAAAATCCTTAAGAGGAGGATCATTCGGAACAACCCAGGACCTGCAAAGACCCACCGCTCGCCGTGGAGGCCCTATAGACGCAAAATACAACGACATTGGCTTCCGTTGCGCCAGATCTGTGGAATAATATTCTATACCGCCAAAAAACAAAATTTCAGAAACCTCAAATATTTGATATTTTACAGATACGCAAATGTCTTTTCCAAAACTCAAGGACTAGGCTCTTGGTAATTTTGTTTTTTTGAGGTCCCATTGAAAATTAAAACAACCCTGCCCTTAATTTCAAATTTCTCCTATAAATCTAGATTCTTCTTCCGCCGTAAAATAATTCGCCTGATATCTACATACATTTTGTTAGCGGTATTTCTAATCTCTAACGGTTGTAGTCGAACTGACATCCTTTATTCAGTTTCGGGTTGGGCGGTATTAGGAAAAGTCAGAGACTATTTTGAGCTTACCGAAAAACAAGAGGCGTTCTTAACCGAAAAAATCGATACCATTTTTGATTGGCACAAAAAACAGGAACTACCAAAAACTGTTTCTTTCCTCAAAGAGTTTAACAATCGCTTCCAAGATGGACTTACGAAACAAGAACTAAATACAATCGGCACAGATTACGACAAGTTATGGGACGCTCTCATGAAAAAAGTATTGCCCGAGTGGACCATCTTTCTTGAATCGGTAAACTCGGATCAAATCAAAGAACTTCCTTCAAAACTCAATAAAAGAAATGTGTTTTTAGAAAAAAAATTAAAACTCACCGATGCGGAGTGGGAAGCCGAAGACGCCGACTGGTTAATAGAAACTCTAGACGACTGGGTAGACGGTTTATCGAAGGAACAAATAATAAAGATCAAAAGTTGGATTAAACCCGATAGAAATTTCGTAAAAGTCAGGTTGGAACAACGCAGATCTTTTCATAAATGGTTTGTGGAAGAACTAAAAGCAAATAAAACGGCAAAAGAATTGGAAGCAGCCTTTAGTCCCTGGGTTATAGACCCCGAATCGGTTTGGTCGCCAGCGTTCAAAGCTCAAATGGATAAGAAAAAAACCGAATGGGCAAAACTAATGCTGAACATAGACTCTTTGTTAACCAAAAATCAAAGAGACTACGCTATCGAAAAAATTGGAAATTATATTTCGAACTTCGAAAAACTATTTGAACTAAAATAGATTAAGAATTTATATAATTTTCACTCTAACTCTTCTCATGTTTATCTAAAACGGAAGAAAAAAATGGCAGGATTTTGGCAAAACTTTCTATATTTGCGGTCTACTGATTGCAAATCAGAGGCGCCCAAACTAAATAGCGGCTTGATATTGAAGTTGAAGGAAACTTCGGCCTGCGAAGAAATCGTATCGCTTTTTAGCCACTGGACTGGAGAGCTGCAATTCGGCGCTAAAATAGACACTGTAGTAGGTAGGAATTACACTGGGAGATGAGATTCTCTAATATCCTTTGCTAATTGATCGATAGAGACTTTTGCTTCTTTAGTATCCCCTTGGATAACCTCTATCCTTTTTGATATTTCTTCCGCCGCTTCCGCAGCCTGATTAGCGAGTTCTTTAACTTCCATCGCGACAACGGCAAAACCTTTTCCAGCGCTGCCAGCACGTGCCGCTTCAATCTTAGCGTTTAAAGCAAGCATACTAGTTTGTTTAGCGATAGAATTTATCATTTTAGTCGATTCGCCAATATCTATACTTGCTTTCTCCAACTTTGTAATAGACGCGTCTGTTCTCTCAATTTGCTCGTTGACTTTTTCAAAGTCCATAATATTTCAAAGCCATTGTTAATGTTTTTAATAACTCTTTTAAAATAGGGAAATCTCAAACGAGCGCTAATTTATAACCACATATTAGCTCTCTTCTTTAAAAGGAACTTCCTCGCTAGGGGATGAGTTTTCAAAAAAATAGTGACACGAATTCTTTGAATGAGTTTCTATTTCATTCAATACAGCAGACAGGTCAATTTCAAATTTAGAAGATCCTTTCTTTCCAAAAGTACAATCTCCTTCGTCTTCTGTTAAATTCAGTTCACTATTAGTAAGCTCTTCAACCAAATAATTCATTTCAAGGTCTTCCTTGAAAGTTTCAATAGTCTCTGCATTAGCGAAAAAGGAAAAACCAATCAAAAAAAAACCAACCAAAATGAATTGCAACGGTTTCATTTTTTATCCTTTTAGTAAAATTAAATAAAAGAGAAGAAAATAAAAATTTTACTTTGGCTCACTGGTTTGACCTTCTACTTTTTTCTTAAACAAACCTATCTCACTTTAATTTTAGAAGAGCGCTTTATTCAGTTAGCAGAGACTTTTTTTTCTTCTGGTAATTCAGAAACCATAGCTCCTGTTGTTAGCAGGAGGGATGAGATACTCCCTGCGTTTTGTAAAGCGTTCCGAGTAACTTTCGCTGGATCGATAATTCCACATTCGATCATATCGACATATGTACCTGCCTTAGCATCAAACCCCATATTGCCCTTGAGCTCTTTCACCTTTTCCGCTATAACCGTTCCTTCTTCACCAGCATTAGTCGCAATTTGTCGAAGAGGTTCTTCCAATGAGCGGCTAACGATTTGGGTTCCCAGGATATAGTCTGGATTACCTTTTATATTTTTCAATACTGGAATCGCGCGAATAAGAGCTACTCCACCGCCAGGAACAACGCCTTCCTCAACTGCGGCCCGAGTGGCATGTAGAGCGTCTTCGACACGAGCTTTTTTTTCTTTCATTTCTATCTCCGTAGCGGCTCCCACTTTAATAATTGCCACTCCACCAACAAGCTTAGCAAGACGTTCTTGAAGTTTTTCACGATCATAATCGGAACTAGTATCCTGAATTAAATTTCTTATTTGCTTAATACGAGATTGAATATCGGCGACTTTCCCTTTTCCATCAATAATGGTGGTATTTTCTTTAGCAACGGTAATTCGTTTTGCTTGCCCCAATTCGTCCAACGTAATATTTTCTAGCGTTACTCCTATATCTTCCGAAATAACCATACCGCCAGTTAAAATAGCAATATCATTTAGCATGTCATTTCGACGATCGCCAAACCCAGGAGCTTTTACAGCGCATACATTTAAAGCTCCGCGCAATTTATTTACGACCAAAGTCGATAGAGCTTCGCTCTCCACATCTTCAGCAATGAGCAATAAAGGTTTTCCACTTTTTGCCACTTTTTCTAATACGGGTAAAAGATCATTCATGCTAGAGATTTTCTTCTCGTGAAGAAGAATATAAGAATCTTCCAAAACCCCTTCCATACCTTCGGAATCTGTCACAAAATAAGGAGATAGATAACCTTTATCGAACTGCATTCCTTCGACCATATCTAATGAGGTTTCCATACTCTTGGCTTCTTCCACGGTAATTACACCATCTTTACCAACCTTATCCATTGCCTCGGCAATTAAATCCCCAATTGTGGAATCCTGATTTGCAGAAATAGTTCCTATTTGAGAAATTTCAGTTTTATTCTTGATTGGTTTTGCTATTTTTTTAATTTCAGCGACTATTTGACTCACCGCATGATCAATCCCACGTTTAATATCCATAGGGTTGGCTCCAGCAGTTACGTTTTTCAGTCCTTCTCGAAAAATAGCCTGAGCTAAAACGGTTGCAGTCGTGGTTCCATCTCCAGCGTCGTTGCTTGTTTTACTGGCAACTTCGTTGACCAATTGCGCTCCCATATTTTGGAAGTTATCCTCTAATTCAATTTCTTTAGCGACAGTGACTCCATCTTTCGTTATAAGTGGCGAACCAAATTTTTTATCAATAACGACATTTCGTCCTTTCGGACCCAGCGTTAATTTAACAGTGTCGGCTAAACGATTTACTCCATCCAGAATCTTCCGGCGAGCCTTCTCGTCCCAAATAATTTGTTTTGCCATGATTATAATTATTCCATTATTAATTGTTTACAGGACTAACTTTCGCAAATTGCTAAGATATCGTTTTCCTTCATAAGAAGGTAATCTGCGCCATCAATTTTGATTTCAGTTCCCGAATACTTACCATACAAAACTTTATTGCCTTCTTTTAATTCTGATTGAGTTCTGGTTCCGTTTTCGTTCATTTTACCTTCCCCAACAGCTTTCACTTTTCCTTCCATTGGTTTTTCTTTAGCAGAATCAGGGATGATAATGCCGCTTTTAGTTTCCTTACTAGCTTCAATCGGCTGGATCAAAACTCCATCTTGAAGTGGCCTAATGTTCATAATGATTCCTTTCTAAGTTGCGTTATTTCCTAATCGCCTACTTTTTTAATAAACCGTTTTCTGAGGATTGTATTGGGGAAATTTCATTTCAGTATCTCTTATTCAGCGCTTTACACTTTAAGGTCTTTTAAATTTCTAATTTGGATCCACAACTCTGACCTCATGAAACCTATCAAAATCCCATTTAAAAATATGGATTTATTTAAACTTAAGAATAATAAAGTCCATAACAACAGAAAACGTCTTTAATAGGCGATCGTTTTTGCCATTCTGGGTAGCGATATTTCTTCGATGCCTTGGTTTCATCGCTTCTAATATGGGAAAGGCCCGTTAATTCCATTGCCATTGAAGAAAAATTGATCAAATTTATTTCAGAAATATTGGGCATCCTAATTGAAGAAATATCGGGTATATTCATTAAACTGTTAACCATCTGATCCAAATTCCTAGTGAAGAAAAAAAAACCGATCCCAGAGCCCAAATTATAAAACCCACCATTTCCAGAATGGCGAACCGGTGGTTTGCTACTCATAATAAGAGGCTTCACTTTCTTAAAAAATACGATGGAATTTTTCTTTTGGATTAAGCAGTATCGCGCTTGAACTCCTCGATATTGCTAAAAACAATCTTTATTTTTTTTGTCAATTTTCTAAAAAATAAACTTTGTATTTGGTTTAATTTAATAACCAGCTAATCTTTTAGGATTTTATTAGAGCCAGTCAGATCTTAAATACTGATCTGCCGATTTCCGTTTTTTTTATCTTCAGCTTTTCCCTGGGTTTCAGAAGATTTCTCCGACGGCCTTCCTGGCTTTTTTTTGTTTTTCATAAAAAGGTAAGGAGCTTCAAATTGTTTTTCCGAACGAATACTCAATGCTGCTACAGAAATCACTTCTTTCAGGTTCCCAGAACCGTCGTATACCTTAACCTCATTCATATAATTACCTCGTCTTAAGTTATTTATCCCTCTGTCTAACTAGAAAAAGCCGCTTACCTTAGGTAATAACTTTCAGTCAATAGGCCGTATTTTTATATTTTACCTAATACCGATTTTAATTTTTTCGTGGCATTTTCATTTGCCAGTTTCTCTCCAGCCGCAAATTCAAATTTATAATATTCAAATTTACCTGATGCAGTTTCTCTACGTTTTTCGGCCTCTTCTGCCAATTGCCCGAACTCATCAATTAAATCTTGCACAATCTCTTTCATTGTCTTTGAGGTTTCTACCATTATTTTCAGCACACCTAATTGAGGTTTAAAAATATGCGACGATTGATGTCATACTTTCCAAATCGATCAAACCATTAACCATCTTGTTATTGTCGATTTAGGCTACTGCGAACACATCACTACAATCCACAAACTGTTTTTTAACAAATGGAGAAGTCATAGCCGCGAGAAGACCTGCGTAATCTAAGTTAAACTTCACTTCATCTCCAACTTGTAAGTTTTGGTCTTTGCTCTCAAGGATAATATGATCGCTACTAGACCCTATAATTTCTAATTTGTTATTAGTTTTTAAGCTAGATACCAAAACGTCTTGCCTGCCTAAAGCAATTATCACTCTCTGACGAGTTCCTCGGTCTTGAAAACTCGGAACATTTCCGAAAGCGTCTTGACAAACCTCACCAAATGGAAGAGATGGTTTTTTTTTGGATTCAATAACTTCGGCAAAGAGTTGGAATGCGCGTGTGTGTAAACCAGGAATCGCTTTTCGATTCAAAGTTTCACAACCTAAAAGAATGGATTCTCCTAAACGAAGATTATTAATTTTTCTGACATCCTGCGCCGAGTTAAACCACTCATAATTTGCAGAATTTCCACCCGAAATTATTTCCAAACTGATTTGAAATTCTTTTTCTATAAGGCTAGCCAGTTCGGATAGCTCCCTCATATTTTTATCGCCTGGTTTTACTCCCCCATAACAAGCCAAATTACAGCCAATTCCAACAACTTTTATATGAGATAAAGATAGAGTTTCCCTTATAAATTGAAGGAGGTCACAGGGTAGTATTCCTTCGCGCAGATCTCCCAACTCCACCATGATAATGACTTGATGATCTTTATTCTGCGCTTTTGCATAATAGGAAAGCTCCTTAAGAGTCCTTATCTCTGTGTTTAGACTAATAGTCACGCTTTGAACAACAGATTCTGCCTGACTTAGAGGAGTGCGTAGAAGAACAAACTTAGCGGATATTCCTGCGTTTTCCATTTTTTGGATATTTTCGATGCGAGAGTCGGCAATAAATCTGACACCTCCTTGAATCATTGCCTCAGCAATTGAAGGTTCGCCTAATACCGCTTTTGAAACCCCCATTAACGAAATACCTTTTCGTCCATAAAGTTCGGTTAGCGCCCGGGCATTATCTTGTATTTGAGATAAGGAAATTTCTATTCTTGGCATGAAAGAGTTCATTGATTCTTTCCAGACAATACCGACTATGCCGTTTGCAACACAGGAATTTTTTCTAAGCTTTTTAGTTTGATTTTATGATTCAGCTTTGGAAAATGATCGCCTAAGGCTTGAACAAGTTTTTGACATCCATGGCTCAATACATCTGTAGTTGGTAATTGAAACTTCTTCTCATAAACCGCTACGATTTGCCGCATTTCTTCCTCCGCTAAGCTCTCATGGCTTAATGCAAGAGCCATCACTTTAGCTTTAGAAATTTCCTCAATCAGCTTAATTTCATGTGCAACAGTCGGCATTGCCAAGTTTGGAAAATCGCATCGAAACTTCCTAGCCGGTGGATGTTGAAGAATAACGCCATCAGGCATACTTCCTTTCAAAATTCCGAGAGATCCCATAAAAGCGGGATGACTAACGGAGCTCTGCCCTTCGACTAAAATAATGTCTGGCTTTTCATTTTCAAATGCCTGAACAACAGAGTTTTCTATTTCACCCACTACAAACTGGGCAATTAAAGCGTCAATCGCTACCCCATACTTGGCACCTTGAATCAAACTAGTTTGACCTGTCGCAATGAGTACCGATTTTATGCCAAGGTTATTTAAAGTCTTGTTAAGTTCCACTGCGGTAGTCATTTTTCCACAAGCGCAATCGGTGCCTAAAAAGGCAATTACAGGAACATTTACTTCGGATATTCGGCCTGTAAAGACATGCAAATCTTTTAACTCAGGAGGTTTTCTGATGTCTTTAATTTGAATACCGTTTTGAGCGGCCTTCAAGGAAAGCTCTTGATCTTCAGAAAAGAACTGGTGAAGACCATTAATAATATCCATCCCGTTTTCCATAGCTTCTACAATTAGAGATCGTTCTTTATTTGATATATAAGTATCTAACGGAGCTTTTCCATAGATGTAACAACTAGGAACCTCTGTAAGCTCGCTAAGGGCATCGTCTAAATCGGCAAAAATTGGAATACCGCTTTTTTCTTCTCCCAGCGCTTCTCCAGCATCTTTACCAGCTAACGAACTATCAATAACGCCAACAATTGAATAGAGTTCAGATTGCCTGATTAATGCCGCAGCCGTTTTCCCATCCACCAAACCGAATTGACTTTCACAGTAAACTAAGGCAGTTTTTTTCTTCTCGGATATTAAATTAATTTCCATCATTATTGCTTTCCATTTATTCTCATATTTTAAAAAAGCTTCTTGAGTAATAACTAAACTTCATTAAAATCTAAGATTTTTGTTATTCGGAACCCATGTATCAATCGCCCTATGAGTTTGAATGAATCGTTTTTCTAGCTGCTATATTAATTTTATCGGAGTTTGGGTTTAGCTTTTGTTCTCGATACGCATATATTTTCCTTGGAATTTTTGAAGTGCATTCATTTATTGTCATTCATATCCGGCTATTGCGTTTCTAAACATATTAAATGGTTTTAAAAAGTGGCCAAAAGTTCAATTGAGCTCTTGATAAACTCGATAGTTTTGAAAACTCAATCAAATGGAGAACCTAATGACCACTTTTAAAAATTATCCTCTAGGCCAAAACAACTTAAACTTGGTAAAGCGTTTTACCTTAGGCCAACTGTCTTTTATTTTATCTATAAAAATACTGAACACAGAAACTCTCGTGATGCCAAACATCGACGTTGCTCCATCCATAACAATACCTCTAGAATCGTACTTTTTATCTTAAGCGCGAGAAGAGCGCTTGGTCCTTGGTTATCTTTTAGCCTTCACACTTATGCCGGATTCCTCACATAAGCAGATAAAACCTTCAGAACAAAACTCCATTCAAATAAAAAGGACCGCATCAATTTTCATTCTTTTCGTAAGAGGGCGATAATCCTTCCAATTTTCGATCAATCTCACTAACCCCTCGCTCAATATCGTTTACTTTAGATTCAATGTATCCCACCATTCTTTCTATAGTATTAACCCCATCCAAACTTTTGATTGAATTTTTCCTGGCGGAATTACAGTCAGAATTATTACCATTCTCTGAGATAGCAGTATTTTCTTTTGCCCCTACGTCAGACGGTTTAATCCATGGGGTTAACCCGTTCAAAAATAGACCACATATAAGAGCGATCATCAAAAACTTTGTATTGCGGTCGACATTCATAACTTTCTCCATAAATATTTAAGTTGCGTCGCAACCTGAGAGCTGTTCAGTAGGAACCTTGACTTAATTATTTCTTTATTGGCCAATCAACTTTTATCATGCAACTGTCTTGGAACCGCATAGCCAAGTTTTTTACAACGCTCTCGCACTGATTTGTAGGGCATACCTTTGGCAAGAACATAACGCTCAGCTCGAATAAACCAAAATGCAAGTCCACCCGTATTGTGACTAGGTTGCGATGGATCACTTCCTGCTCTAACACCTAACGATCCTTTTCGACCCGTTTTCTGCCAACCACGAGACTCCATGATCATACGAACAACTACGCCGATGGCTTGTCTTAATCGTTTGCTTCTTTGAGTCTCTATCTCTTCCAAGGTTTTATCTATGTCCGGGTGTGACTCAAGCTCCCGAATAACGCCAGCTAAAGGAGGTCTGTCGTGGTGGATTTCGGATTCCTCCATCCGACGTTGCTTGCCGTCATTATTAAAAAATTCAAGAACTGCTTCAAAAGGCTGGGCTGTATCTTTCACAACATCGGAAAACGTTCTGCCTTGTAGGTCGTCGAGAAATTTATCGCGTGTGATGATTACGCTTGGCAATTTGGGATCAAATTTATCGATGTTGTCATTTTCTTTATGTCTCTAAGGATACAATTTTTGTATCTTCAATAATTGTATCTCTTTTTAAGATAAAAGCAAGAATAAAACATTGGATACGTCAATCTGGATATGTTGGAGCATTGATTTTTAAGGCGAGATCACTCAACAAAGTTTATCTTAAAACTTGCCGGAAGCCACCAACGCTTGGGTCTTCTGTGGTCCAGTTTCTGCTTTAGGATATTTTCCACTAGAAGACCATAAGCATAATAGCCCAGTCCCTGCGGAAAAAACCGATGCCGACAAGATACCAAACTTAGCTTCATTAATTAGGCTGGGGTTAAAAGCCAGGTTGGCAATGAACAGTGCCATAGTGAAACCAATACCTGCTAGCAGACCTCCGCCAGCCAATAATCTCCAATTGAGATCTGAAGGGATTACTGCCATACCCGTGCGGACTGCAAACCAACTGAAGCTCAAAACACCAATGGGTTTGCCAAATGCGAATCCCACAAACACAGCAACTGTGATGGAGTTTTCAAAACTAGCGAAGGATAATGGTATCCCAGCGTTAGCAAATGCGAAGAGTGGCATGACTATAAAAGCGACCCATGGGTGTAGCATTATTTCCAGTTGTTCGACCGGAGACAGTGTTTCACGCGCCGCAACCTCAGCCATTTGCAATGCCTTACGACCCTCTGTATTTTCACTCCAGTGGTCGCCGGGTGGATACGCAACCACTCGATCAAATATGGCATGCAATCGATTATCGCTGATCCACCTTCCGGTGGGTGTCATCAAGCCGAGAATAACGCCAGTAACGGTAGGATGAATTCCGGACGAGTCAACAGCAAGCCAGATGATACCGCCCACAAGAAAATAAATCGCAATGCTACGAATGCCGAGTAATGCCATTCCGCGCACTATTCCAAAACCAACTGCGGCAAGCGTTAAAGCCTGCCAATTGATTTGACTACCGTAACCAATGGCTACAACCAGAATTGCTCCGATGTCGTCAAAAATTGCCAAAGATAGCATAAACACACGCAAACTTTTGGGGATACGCCACCCGAGCAATGCCAAACAACCTATGACAAACGCCGTGTCGGTAGCCATCACTGTTCCCCAACCATTTTGACCAGGTTGACCCGACTGTAGTAATAAATAAAAGACGGCAGGCACGAGCATTCCACCCAAGGCAGCCATGATAGACAGCGCAGCTATACGCGGGTTGCGTAGTTCACCCAGTACCAATTCCCGCTTGAGTTCCAGGGCAACCAGAAAAAAGAACAGAGTCATTAAAGCGTCATTAATCCATTCTCGTATTGAGCGAGAGAATTCCAAAGAACCAATCTGTATACCCACTGGTGTTTCCCAGATAGCAAAAAAATGTTGGCTCCAGGGTGAATTAGATAAGACTAAGGCCGCAATGGTAAAAAACAGGAGAATTCCACCGGAAGCAACCTCTATTTGTAAAAAACGTGCAAACGGGTTTGACATCCAATTAACGAGCTCTAGTGGAAGTCGAGGTCGCTTTACAATTACTTTTAATTTTTTTTCGACAGTCATGTCTTATGATTAATCATATAAATGAAATTCCAAAGAGTTAAATTATTGGTTATCCAATAACGATAACTAGAACAAAAAGATTGAAAATATTTATTCTAAGGAGAACCTGTTCTTAAAATTTCATTAATTCCGCAATAAAGGGGAAAAGAGCTTGAAAATATACCCAAGCTCTTTAGAGCTGCAGAGTCTTGAAGGATGGTAAAGCGGCTTAATTTTAAAGGAGGAGAACTTCAACGGGCCAAGGAAGTTGACTATTGGACACGCTCACTATTGGGAATTGCTTTTTTTCCCCAACTGTCTTTCATGGAGAATAGTAAAAGCCCAATAATAGAAATTAAAGTAAGAATTCCCTTTAACAAAGTTGAATCCATAATAATTTTCTCTGGATTATATTGTGCCTAAAAAGCATCGTTAAATGCTTGGTCCATGATTGAAATTTGGCGCCATAGGCCCGTGCCGGTTTCCTCACATAAGCCAGTGGACAATCAAAACGGTAATACCTTCAATTTAAATAGTTCGCGACTATTCGATTTGTTAAATTTTTTCATTCTTCTCTAATTATGGTTTATTCAATATCTAAAACATATTTCTTAATAAGAACTTGTTCCAATCATTTTTTAGCTAATAGAGTTGAGGGCGATCAACCGTAATGTATATCCCTGAATAGAAATCGCGATAGCTGAAAGGGTTACCGGCAAAAAAGAGTTTTCTCGATTTAGAGAAACTCCAAGCACAATAAAATTTAGAATCATTGAAGCAAGCAAGGCATAAAAAGCGTTAATTTCCATTCTCCCCTTATTAGGAGTTAGTCTTTCCTAGCGGAAAAACCATCTACCAATGAGCTCCACCGCCAATTTGATTAGGTAGCAAAACTTGACCTTATGAGTCATTAACCATACTTTATAAAATTCGACGTTATTTTCTGCTACTCGGTTGTCTTGGCACCGGGAACCCTAGAGATTTGCAACGCTCTCGAACTGATTTGTAGGGCATACCTTCGGCAAGAACATAACGTTCAGCGCGAATAAACCAAAATGCTAGTCCACCCGTATTGTGACTGGGTTGCGATGGATTACTTCCCGCTCTAACGCCTAACGATCCTTTTCGACCCGTTTTCTGCCAACCGCGATCCTCCATGATAATGCGAACAACTACGCCAATAGCTTGTCTTAATCGTTTGTTTTTCTGAATATGAACTTTTGATAAGAACTGATTAATGGTTGGCTCCGATTCAAGCTCTCGAACAATGCCCGCTAATGGAGGTCTATCATGATGAATTTCAGATTCCTCCATTCGGCGTTGCCTTTCCACATTATTAAAAAACTCGAGAACCGCAAGAAAAGGCTGTTCAGAATCTTTCACCACATCGGAAAACGTTCTACCTTGTAGGTCTTTCAAAAACTTATCTTGTGAAATATTTACTTTTCGCATTTTGGATTCAGACTTATCAATATCTATGCCACACTAATAATAACATACAAATTTTGTATCTTCAAATATTGTATCTTTTATCTCATCAAAAGCATGAGTAGCGCTATGAAAACACTTGGAGCAATTCAGTTTTAATAGAAAGGAGACTTTATTAAAAAAAGGAAAGTTCCCTTGATGAAACATATCGTAAATTTACCAAAGGACTTAGAAACAAGCCAAGGGTTTTTCCACAAGTCCTAAAAATATTTAAAATGCTAGAAAAGAATCAAAATCTCTATCCAACAAAATATGTACTCTATTTAAACTATATTTTAAATAGATAGGTTTTTACAGGAGTTTTAATTCTCAAGTTTAAAGGAAGGTTAGTTGCTTTTATACTCTCCAATTTTTAAAAAAAATTTTCTAAATTCTACATTTGAAAGGGGCAAACTCAGTAGTAATCATAACTTTAAGAAGAGTTCTAGTAAATCAGCTAAGCTATCAAGGTTTTATCAAGATCGAAGAAAAAGGACTTACAAGAAAAACTGTAACCACTTATATTATTGTTGGGTCGAATCTGGGTCGATCAGGTGGTCTACTAATGAATAATTGGTAGGCCGATTAAGAAACAGCTTTAACAGGAGAGGGGGTTGTTGTCGCTGTTTTAGGGAGAGATATTTTAAATTTTGTCCCTACCCCCACTTGGCTTTCCACTTCAATGATTCCTTTATGCGCTTCGATAATATATTTTGATATCGCTAGCCCAAGGCCACTACCCCCCTCTGTTCGAGAACGCGATTTCTCGACTCTATAAAACCGATTAAAAATAAAATCAAGATCTTCCTTTGGAATTCCAATACCTGTGTCTTCTATCGAAAGAACAGCCATATCATTTTTATTTTGGAGGTAGACCTTTATTCGGCCTTCGTTAGGAGTGTATTTAATAGCGTTATTTAGCAAATTCCATAACGTTTGCCTTAACCGCACTGCGTCGCCAATAATCTCCACTGGTTCTAAAAAAGCAATAATGATTTCAATCTGTTTTTCACTCGCGATTATCTCGGCATGCTTGCAAATGTCTTCGGTTATTAAAGCTAAATCTAAAGGTTTGAACTCCAATCGAATTTCGGCTTCGTCCGCTTTTGACAAATAAAACAAGTCTTCTAGAATTTTGGACATATAGTTAATTTCTTCCAAATTACTCGAAATAACTTCCTGATATTCTTCCGGAGTACGCACCTTTCTAAGAGCCAATTCGCTTTGCCCTTTTAAGACGGTCAATGGAGTTCTTAACTCATGAGAAGCGTCACTACTAAATTGCCTAACCTGAATAAAAAAGTTTTCCAACCGTTCCAGCATTTCGTTAAAAGTTTGCGCTAGCCGCCCTATCTCATCCTGGGCATCTGGAACAGGTATTCTCCTACTTAGATCAGCCCCACTGCCAATTTTTCTAGCGGTTTGATTTATTTTATCCACGGGTCGAAGAGCTCTTCTAGCCATAAAACCGCCAACTAAAGTCGCTAAAACAAGAACGGCGGGAACTGCCGTGTATAGAAAAATTTTCAGGTTTTTCATAGTTTCGTTAACCGCCATTAACGAAGTTCCTACCTGGATTAAGTTGACCAACTTTCCCCCACGCAAAACGGGTCTCGTTAAAACTCGAATATTTTGGTTCTCCGATAAAGTAAAAGTCTCATACGAGCTCTTCCCCTCCAAAGCTTTTGCATAAGACTCTTCCGTTAAAGGAAACTGGGAAGGTTCAATATTCTTTGAAAGGGAACCCACATTTCCTGAGCCATCGTAGATTCGGTAAAATTTATTGATGTTTCCGTAACCTAAGAATTGTTCTAAAAAGTTTTCTAGGCCAGGTAATGGCGCGGAGGTATATCTGTTTAAAGCCGTTTTTGCAACGACATTTGCGGAAATTTTCAGCGAATTATCAACGCCCTCATAGAGCCTTTTTGAGAGGAAGAAAAAAAGTAGAAAACTGAAAAGAATTAGGATGCTTCCAAGAAGAGCAACATACCATGCTGTTAACTTTAATCGAACGGAGTAGATTATCACTCGATCACTCCTTCATCACATAACCTACGCCTCTTAAGGTATGTATCAACTTCTTAGAATAGCTTTTATCTATTTTTTTTCTAAGATGGTTGACATAGACGTCGATAACGTTGGTAAAGGTATCAAAATTATAATCCCAAACATGTTCTGCAATCATGGTTCGGGTTAACACCTTTCCCGGAGATCTCATAAAGTATTCAAGCAAACTATATTCCTTACCAGTCAATTCGATTTCTTCTCCGTCTCGACTAACTTTGTGCTTTACCAAATCTAAAGTAAGGTCTGCAACTTGTAAAACTGTTTTAGTTTCATTTTGTCCGCGCCTTAACAATACTCGCGTACGAGCAAGCAACTCAGAAAATGCAAAAGGTTTGGTTAAATAATCGTCGGCGCCACGATTCAAACCATTGACTTTATCGTCTACTGAATCTTTTGCGGTTAATAGCAAAATTGGGGTGGTAATCTTATTCTTTCTTAATCGAGAAAGAACTTCTAACCCATCAATTTTAGGCAGCATGATGTCAAGAATGATTAGATCGTAATTCTCGGCTTCTGCCAAACCTAAACCTTCTTCTCCATCAGAAGCTACATCCGCCGCGTATAGCTCCTCCTCTAACCCCTTCTTTATAAATCCGGCGACTTTCTTTTCATCCTCGACAACTAAAATCCGCATTTAATGGTCCCATTTATCCTGATCTTTATGTAAATCAATTTCGCTTTTCAGCATTTGAATATGCTTTTCGCAGTCCCGCTTAATAGCGGAATACATCGCCCTACAACTTTCATCATTTGCATCGACCATTGCCTGTCGGCAATTTTCAACAGCATCTTGCGCAGATTCTAAGGCCTTTAATAAGTTTGCGTTAAATTTCTCTGTCATTGCTCACACCAAATCCGAAAGAGTTTTGCAAAACTTGAAAAATCTTTTGCAACTCCTCAATACTTAGACAATTTAAGAATAAACTCATTTATCAATATTTCCATTTTCCCATTGATCTTGAAATAATATTCTAACCAGGATAACGCCTAGCGCAACCCCAAAAAGTGGTAAGTAGTTAAATAATTTAATCAAATAATGACCAAAAGTGCCGTGATTTCTTACTAAATTGCTTAAAATTGGGTTCCCAGATTCTTCTACCCACATGAAAATAATATTGATTACAATCGCACAAACAAACCCAATAAACCCACCAAACCCATAATATATTAATTTTGTCATATTCATTATATGTGAATTTTCCTAATCGTTCTTAATAAACTATCAAATCAATTCATAACTACGTTAAGAAAAAAACAATACTGTTAAACTATGTGAATAAAAATGTCCCACAACTATCTAAACAAATTGTAATAATTTCATTTTATCAATATCTTGGCCTAGGATGAAAGGAATTCCTGAATCTGTTATGATGTATAATCTTAAGAGAATTTCAGATAATTGACGTTTTTTGCCAATCCTTTATTATTTGCTTTAGAAGGCGTTGCATATAACCCAATTTTCTCCAAATATAAGCGGACTTGACGGTTTATTTACTAAATAATACAATATCCCCCTTTAAAATCCGACTTTCACAAATTCTACCTCGCTTAAAAGGTTCCGTTTGCAAGGATTAACTTAATGGATTATGAAATAGTCATTGGCTTAGAAGTTCATTGCCAATTAAAAACAAAATCAAAAATATTCTGTTCTTGCCCGGCAGAGTTTGGAAAACCGGCAAACGAGAACACATGCCCTGTTTGCCTGGGAATGCCCGGAGCGCTTCCAGTTTTAAACAAACAGGTTCTTGAATATGCAGTCATAGCTGGTCTAGCGACTCATTGTGAAATTCAGACGTTTAATCAATTCGCAAGAAAAAACTATTTCTACCCCGATCTTCCAAAGGGTTACCAAATTTCACAATTTGATCTGCCATTTGCCCGCCATGGATATGTAACCATCAATATCGACGGCAAAGAGAAAAAAATTAACCTCACTAGAATTCATATGGAGGAAGACGCCGGCAAATCTATTCATGGGGAAAACCTGGGGCAACCTGAATATAGCTACGTAGATTATAACAGGACAGGAATGCCCTTAGTCGAAATCGTAAGCGAACCAGAGCTTAGATCCTCGGAAGAAGCAAGAGCCTATCTGACCGAGTTAAAAGCTATTCTTGAATACGCTGGAGTTAGCGAATGTAATATGGAAGAAGGAGGGTTCCGTTGCGATGCAAATGTTTCCCTCAGACCCAGAGGGTCCGAAAAACTAGGAACCCGAACGGAAGTAAAGAACGTAAACTCGATTCGTTTTGTTCAAAAAGCCATCGATTATGAAGCGGAGCGACAAGCAAAAGTTTTAGACCAAGGAGATAAGATCGTTCAAGAAACCCGTCTATACGATTCAGATAAAGGCGTCACATTTTCCATGAGAGGAAAAGAAGAAGCTCACGACTACAGATATTTTCCAGACCCAGACTTAGTTCCCATCATTTTCGAGGACGACTGGCTGGAAAAATTGAAATCCGAACTACCCGAGCTACCGGAGCAGAAAAGACATCGTTTTGTAAAAGAATACGAAATTTCCGAATACGATGCCGGTGTGTTAACAGTTGACCGTTCTTTGGCCTCCTACTTTGAGGAATGTAACTCGCTCTATGCAAAACCTAAAGTTTCCGCAAATTGGATTATGGGCGATCTACTCCGAGAATTGAAGAACGACGATAAAGAAATTACCGATTGCCCAGTCACCCCAAAAGCTTTAACCGACATGTTAACGCTTATCGACGATGGAACTATAAACGGTAAAATTGCAAAAACTGTTTTTGAAGAAATGTATCAGACCGGAAAAACTTCGGAAGAAATTGTTAAAGAAAAAGGATTGACCCAAATTACCGACAATTCAGAAATCTTAAAAATCATTGATCAAATCCTTGAGGCAAACCCCAGTCAATTAGAAGAATTTCGTAGCGGAAAAGAAAAGCTATTAGGCTTTTTTGTAGGACAAGTCATGAAGCAAACTAAAGGACAAGCTAACCCTGGAATCGTTAATCAGTTATTAAAAGAAAAATTAAAAGCTCCATAGTTTTATTATCGTACTCAAACTTTATAAATAGGCGTTCAGATGTCGCGCATTTCTAATTCAATATACAAATTATTTTTTATCATTGGTTTGTTCTCTATAGCGTTTTTTCAATCGCCTCTTATTTCCGAAGCAAAAGCTGAAACCACAGAAAAAGATATTCAACAAAACTCCACCACCTCTGCCGACAAAAGGTTTATTGATAACGGCGACGGAACCATAACAGATACAAAAACCAATCTAATGTGGATGAAACAAGATTCTTATTTACGCTCTGGACATTGGCTTCATTGGTTTGATTCTATCCAATATGTCAAAAAATTAAACGATGAGCAATTTGCTACTTATATGGATTGGGATATGCCCAGTATAGAAGAGCTAAAAAGCTTATATGAACCAGGAAAGTTTAATAGCTCTCAGAACGGACGGGAGATGAAAATATATATCGATCCTATTTTCGCAAAAAATGGATCTGGCGGTCATTGGTCTGGAGAAAAAAACGGAATCCACAGCGCTTTTGGCGTCATTTACAATAACGGGTCTGTATTTTCCCATCCTAAAAAATCCCGTGCTAGAAAAGCGGTTCGCGCCGTCAGAAGGTTACCCTAACAATCTTTAATCAAACTTACTATTTTAAGGAATCATGAAATTAAAAAGTTCTACCTCTATTTTCGTTTTTGTTTTTACCGCCTTATTTTCCATTTCTTTATCCTCTTCATGGGCCGCAATGCCAGGGAAAAACATTGAAGATTGGAAAACATGGATACCAAGCTCACAAGTTGAACCAGCCTTTGTACAAGCCTATGAGCTTGCGCAAAAAGGAAACTTTAAGAGCGCTTTGGACCTTATAGACAGCACAACCATCAATCCCAAATTCCAAGGTCCCGCTCTTATCATAAAAGGTTTGATATATAACGAAAGAGGAGAATACGTAAACGCATTAAACAGCTTTATCGAAGGACAAAAACTACTTGTTTCTTCTCAAGAAACCACAAAAAAAAGAAGAGCTAGCCATCCAGCTCTGAGTTATGGCTTTTGCGTAGCCTACCGTAACGTTGGCAATGGTAATTTGTCCGAACGAGCTTGTCATATGTCGTCCCAACAGAGTTACGAAGCTCCCGAAGCCCATTACGAAACCGCGCAAACATTAATGGCCCTGGGTAAAATGACCGAAGCAAGACGGGAACTGATACTAGCTGCAGAAAAATCGAAAACCCCGTCCAAATATTTTTATGAAATCGGATTAATCCGCGCCTACGAAAACGACAACCAGAAAGCCGAGGAAGCTTTCAAAAAATCATTTGATTTAGATTCTACTAATTTTGATTCCGCCTACCAACTCGCATACACCTACGCAATTCAAAATAAGTTAGACCTTGCTAAGAAATTTTTAGAACCGATATTGTCTGCAAAAGATCCGCACCCTAAAATGGGCTCAGCGCGCGTTTTAAAAGATTATATAAACAAAAATGCATTAGATAGATTACCCAAAAAAATTAAACCCGCTCAATATCACCTAAGCAGATCTAAAGCCTTTTACAAATCTAAAAAATTTGGCATGTCTCTATTAGAGGTTGAAACTGCCGCCAAAATCGCTCCTGAAGATCTAAAAATCAGAGAAATTCAAGCGGGACTAAATAGTATTCTATTCCGAATCGAAGGCGCCAAGTCCACTGTCAAAAAAATAATTGAATTAGCAGATTCAAAAAACAACACCCTACTCTCTAGAAGTCATCAGAAGTTGGGAGACTTAATGGTGATAAGCGGAAATATTAAAGAGGCGGAAACCCATTACAAAGAAGCCATTGTCTTTGGAGATCCGGACAATTTAGCCAAAGTGGCGTTAAAAGAGCTTCCCAGTGGAACGGTCGAAAAACCTCCCGTCAATCCAAATGAAATAATTCTAACGCCAGAAGATGGATTAAATCGAACGGGTGAAATATTTGCTCATTATGGAATGTATAAAAGCGCTATCGGGGTTTACTCCACAGCGTTGAGATTAAACCCTAACTATCTACCCGGCATGCTCAATACTGGAATGGCGTATTTTAAAAGTGGAGCCCATGGGAAAGCAATCACTATTCTGGAAAAAGTTTTAATCAGTTACCCTACACACCAACACATCGAAGCGCACCGACTTTTGCTCAGCCGCGCTTATGTTAAAAAAGGCGACTTACGAGGAGGATTGGATGGTTTAGAAGAACTCGTAAAAATAAATCCAGGAATAAAACAAGTGGTTCAAACCGACCCAACTTTTGAACCATTAAGAAATATGGAACGCTACAAAGATTTAATGAAGTAATTTAAAAAAGTTACTTCAATAATTCATTAGTTCCAATCAGCGCTTCAAAATACTTTGGCGGAAGTATTTTTTGGGGATGTCTTTATCGAACTGAATTTCGTCAAAGTGGTAGATCGTTTTCGTATCGTTTTTTAACATATCTCTAAAAATCATTCTCTTTGGAAATAGCCGACCGCTATAATCCTTATATTCCTCAAACGTAACTCGTTTTAACAGTTTTCCGCTCTTAGCGTAACGCTCTTCCTTGAGAACCACTTGCTCCTTCGCCTCTACCCATACCCGCCTCGATTGATATGTAATTTCTTTATCTTTTGCAGTTAAATATAAAACCGCAGCTCTAACTCCATCCACGTCTTCCCACTTCTCTAATATCACATCGTAAGAAAGACTCATTTTACGATCTTCCAACATATCTTCGTAAGAGAGGTCGCTTCCCATCATAGATTGCCGCAACAGATGGCCAGCAATTAGAATTTTTCGATCTGTTCTTGGAGTGAACAACCAAAGCTTATTTTGAATTTTAAGCATTTGGGTTCCTTTTTCTCGTGCAGGCGATTTGTAAAAACTATACGAGTTTTCTAATCCCTCCATCCAAGTATCAACACTCATAGTTCTAACTCTGCGACCGTTATCAACAGACAATCTACCGCTTATGATTTTTGTGTTCGACCATAGGTTATCGTCCACCGCTTTTAGTAACTTCCAAGGATCTATCTCTTGAGCGTAACTATTTTGAAATGAAAAAAAACTTATCCCCAAAAAAATCGTAACGACAACACTTCTAATCTTATGGTTACTTAGCATATTCATCTTTCTTTCCGCCCGAAGCTTGTCCTGAGGTACTCGAAGGGCTCCTTTGCGGTTCATTTTCTTTAGGCGTTATTGATTTCACTTTTACCTTTTATCCATGTTCTAATTCTCGAAATAACTCAGCTTCAGATCGTTTGAAAATTCCAATCCCAGCGACTAAAGTTCCTAAAACATTCGCTAAAACCCCAGGAATGATCGCATAGACAAACGCATCGACGCTCATCCTAGCGCGGGAAACATCGCTCAGCATCAGACCGGTTTGAGCTAATTTGTCTCCCATATCAATTCCATACTCTTGAAAATAATAAAGAAAACCGCCGCCCAAAACGCAACCGAATAACGCGCCAATCACGCCCACTAAAAAAGCTTCCATCACTAAATGCTTTAAAAGCAACCCATGAGATTCACCCATCGCGAGCCGCATTCCAAGCTCTCCATATCGATAAATTCCATTTAACAGTCCAGCGTTCCATAGAACAATACCCATTAATATCAAAAAAATACTGACAACATAGGCGTTAACGCTTTCAAATGTAGTAACAAATGTATCTAAATTCCTTTGCTCCAATACTGTTTTCACAACAGGCCAATCGTCCTTAGCCCAACCAGGAAGCGGTTTTAAAGTTTCTAACTGTTTTTCCAGGTCGAGTTTTATACTTCCATAGTTTTTATAAGATATGCCTCTCGGTAAAAACCCCAACCAATCGGTAACCATATCTTCTAAATAAAATGAGTCTTGAGCCCCAGTGATATCCATGAGAGCCATTCTTTTATCCATTGCGTTAACGCCAAAACGGACAAACCCCACAACCGTATAATTATCCGCCGCTAACCCACCATCGTAAGACTGCCCCAATAAGGTTACCGTTTCGTCAATTTTTAGCTCTAGTTCTCGAGCCGCTAAGTAACCTACCAAAATCTCCTTAGGTTTTTGTGGCGCCCTTCCCTCAATTATATTTTTTCCCAATCCCAGCCGCTCAAACTCACCTGAGCTATCGTTAAGAAGATCTAGAGCCGTTCCAATTACCGGCTTCTGCGCTCTTGTTTCTCCTTTTGCATCGGGGACGTCCATAATTGCTCCCCACCTAACTCGTGGGACCCATTTAATTTTCTGCGGAGAGTTTTCTTGCAACCATTTTAAAGTTTCTTTCTGGGCAGGCAGTGATCGATCCAAAGGATTCATATGCTCGTCTTTATAGAAATCTTTATTGACGAATCGAATATGGCCCGTATCCAAATTAGCTGTCATATCCACCATATCCATCAGAACGCCGTCCATAAAACCCAGCATAACGATGGTCAAGCCAACTCCTAAGCTGACAACTATCCCCGGAAACAACGACCTCGATTTATCTCGCAAAACCCCTTTTAAAATCCATCGAATCATTTAATGAACTACTCCCACCACAAGCGGATGAGATATCCTATATATAGCGTTATTTAAAATCACGTGGCAAGCCACGGGAGGCAAAACCCATTTATGGGTCAGAAAGCCTTTCCAACAAGCGCTCTCGAAGGATCAATACGAGAAATTTTTCTGGCCGGTAACCAAGAAGCAAAAACAATCATTAAAGTCGCGGTCAAAAGACAATTAACAATTTGTTTGGGATCAAAAACCAATCTTATATTTTCGGTTACAGGTATCGTAGAGTCTTTCAAATGTGAAATATCAAGCCCCACAGTTTGAAACCAGGAAAAAAAAGGAATTCCCAAAACAAACGCCAGAACAACAGCTCCAACAGCCGTGAAACTTCCCTCTAAAACAAACATCTTAGTCAACTGTCCAGGGGTCATTCCTAAAGCTAAAAGCGTACCCGCTTCTTTTTGCCGTTTAAATGCATTAAGCATTTGTGAGTTGAAAACGCTGATACAACATAAGACCATTAAAATAATCCACATGATCATCGAGTTGCGCCGATCATGTTTAGCCAATTCAATAACGTCTTTCATCAAAACATCGGGAACTAAAAAAGAGAGTTCCTTAATTTCTCCTTGATTGGATTTAACCGTGACCCAACTAGATTCATTTTCTCGCCGAGTCATGTCACGCAATGTCTTTAATCCCAACCAAACAACGCCATCATTCAATCTAGGATTCACAAAACGAACTGTTTCGATAATTTCAATCTCTCTTGCGTCAACGGCTCCATATTTATCGCGCCATTTCAAAACAACAAAATCGCCTTTATTTAAATTGGATTTCTTCGCCATTTTGGTTCCAATAATTGCCGGTATGGAATCCCCTTTATAAGACTTGAGTGAACCTAGCGGCAATTCAAGCAAAGATTGCTCAAGGTCAATGCCTCTTATCTGAGCCGGGATAAATCTATTTTGCGGAAACAATTGTCCTTGTTGAACCAAAACTTCAGCTTTTTCATCCGAAGACATTTTTTTCAATTCTGGCGGCGTCACGAATACAAAGTCTTCCCATTCAGTAGGAGACAAAATATCAAATTCTGCCAGTCTATAATGACCGCCAGCTACATCGGTTTTTTTCAAATTCTTTGACGACTGGTCTTGAAACCCATTGACCAAAGAAACCATAAAAACTGCAACCACCAACGTCAATGCCGCCACTAAGACATTCAAAATAGCCCTCAGACCTTGGCGACAAAAATTTTTCCAAGCCGCTTGCAGAATCACGATTTAACTTCCTCATTCGAACCGTTTACATCGCTTATAATTCGTCCATCGTCTAATTTAATTTTTCTATTTACGTATTGAATCAATTTGTCGTCATGAGTAGAAAAAAGAAAAGCGCAACCAAACTCTCGGTTTAATTCAGAGGTCAATTCTAAAATAGCCCGAGAATTTTCGGCGTCAAGATTCGCCGTTGGTTCGTCCGCCAAAACTAATGAAGGCTTTTTAACTAAGGCTCTAGCGATAGCGACGCGTTGACATTGCCCCCCAGAAAGTTCAGTAGGCTTTTTCTTCTCCAATCCAGCCAACCCAACTCTCTCCACTATATTCATAACGCTATCTCTTACTTCAGATTCTTTTTCGTCATTTAGCAATAACGGAAATAATACGTTTTCATAGACGTTGTAAACTGGCAACAAATTATGAAACTGAAAAATAAAACCAATTTTTTTCCGACGCAATTCTGCTAATTGATCTTTATTCAAGTCGGCTAAGTTTCTTCCTTCCAGAATAACTTCCCCTTCTGAAGGTCTATCTAAACCACCGATTAAATTTAATAAAGTAGTTTTTCCAGAACCAGAAGGTCCTATAAAGGCCATAAAAGCTCCCGATTCAATTTTCAAGCTAACGTCTCTAAGAGCGTGAAAATCTTCCGCGCCAACTCGATACACTTTCTCAACATGTTTTAATTCCAACATAAATTTTCCAGTTTTAAGGAGATCTTTATTAATTCAATGAATGTCACCCTGAGCGTGTGAACCGCTTCGCGGATAAATTGATTAAAGCGCTAAAAGCAAAAAATAAAAAATTGTCACATTGAGCGACTGAATGGCTTCGCCAGTTAATTGATCTAGGAACTAAAAATAGAAAAATTTAATAAATGTCATCCTGAGCCTGTCGAAGGGCGACTTCCTTATTTTAGTTCCTTAGGAGGCTCTCGAAGTGCGACCACCTCTCAATAACTATGCGGTGACTAAAAAAGCTTTTTCTAAAAAAACGCGATCATCGAGAAACCAATGGAAGACTCCGTCCCCGTAAACGCAGAGCTTTCTCGAAATAAACGCCCAAGCGCATTTTTCTCTTTCACGCTTCCACCTAAATTACCTTGCAGATATAAATAAATTTCATCTGTTAGTGCATATTCAACTTGCGGAGCCCATTGAAAAGTACCGTCTTCAATATCATAGAATGCAAACATCCTCCAAACGGTTGCGATTCCAAGTGGCTGGTCCATCTGAAGCCCAAACTGATGAATCGTTCGATCTCCTTTAGGATCGACAACGCTAAACCCTTTTTCTGTAGAAGAAATAAAGTATTCCAGCAACACATGAAGCCCCTGTCCCACATCAAACGTATAATCAGTTCCGAAAACAGAATCGGCGCGAACTAACGTTTCACCAGAATCACTTTCTAAATCAAACCGAGTCTCGTTCCAGAAACCAACCTCAAGCTCACCTTTAATATGATATCCAAATTGCGTTAGTTCTTTATCGAAATTAGCAAGGTTTCTTAAATCGGAAACGGGATGGTATTGAAAAGCAATCCCAGTTTCCATTTCCTTAATCAACCCTTCCCAACGGCCTCCCACAATCATGCGGGATTCGCTTTTAGCGGGCACTAACCAACTTTGAAGCGTTGTCGTTTCAGTTGAATGCCAAGTCAACCGAAAGCTATCAACCCCTACTGTTTGTGGAAAAACTCCAGAAATAACGCGGTTGTCATAAAATCCAAGAGGTCGAAATAAAGCTCCAGCTCCGAATAGGATTTGCTGTCTTCCAGCTCGCAACACCAAATCATCCGAGCTAGAACTTAAGCGAGCCCAGGCCCGAAAAAAATCAGCGTCCCAGTCCTCAACAAACCTCGCCTTCTCGGCAGCGCCCCAGGCGTTTCTATTATCTACAAGGATTTCATAATCTAACGACCAAGCGGTTTTTTGAACGAAATTCCCATAACCGCCAAGCCTAACTTCTGTAGCGGCATCGTAATCTTCAATACCCGAGGGGGAACCGGGAATCCACCTGGCGTCCGAGCGAAAACGCCCGTCAAAATTAAAATCAAACGCCTCTGCGTAATTGATCGCAGCAACGATAAAAACAAAAACTATCAGCGCCTCAAGGCTTTTATTTATGAGGCGCAAATTCATTTACTCTATATAAACTCAAAAGTTTTACTTGATGAATCGTTTTATAAAAAAATTAAAGTATTTTTTTTAGGTAGGGAATCAATTGATCCGCTCCAACCCCAGGAGTCCTTGCTAATAAGCTCCCGTCTTGACCAATGATTAATACAGTGGGCATATCTCTCTGCTTATAAGCCTTATGCACCGTCATATTCGGATCTAAATAATATGGGAAATTTATCTTAGAAGGGAAACCGTTTAAATATTTTGAAACGGCTTCTTTTGAATCGCCAGAAGTGTTTATTCCAATGATAGCTAACTTATCAGAACTCAAATTAGCTCTAACTTTTTCTAGTTCTATTGCTTGGTTTCTACAAGGAGCGCAAATATGAAACATTCCAACCAAAATCACTTTACCTTTAAAGTCAGCAAGAGAAGCGCTTTTGCCATCCATAGTTTGAACAGAAAAATCTGGAGCTTTGTCTCCTGCAACAGGAGATTTGGCAAACGCCGTTCCAACTAGAAGAAAATATATTGTTCCGATTATCGCTAATGCACGCATAAATACCCCGGATTTAAGTTTAGTTTATTACTTATCTTAATACTTTTAGGATATGAGATGGTTTTCTAAAAGTCAACGAGGCATTCGCAAGTGAAATCAAAACATTTCTATTTATTTTCGGCTTATCCACCGCTTTCATTTTCTATCTATAACGATCAATTATTCACTTGCCTTCATTTTATTAATATTCATCCGATATCTTAGAAGTAAGTTTTCCTAGCATTCGCAGTAACAATTTATTTAAGAACGGCATTTTTATATTTACTCCAGATCCTTACTTCAATAAACTTAGGCGTTTCTAGACTGACACGTTTTTCATAATGCATGTATTATTTCGAGTTCCAATTCGATCAACTTCTTTCAAGATATTTCGAGAGACTATGGATTTATTTGATAAAAGCTTAGAATCGCCTATTTTTGAAGAACTATGTTCTCAATCTTGGAAAATATTATATTGCCACTTAGGTTTTTCAGATACTGAAGAAGAACTTGTGGAAAACTTAATCAGTTTTGATAAAGAACCTGATAAAAAACCCTCCTGGGAATTATTTTTACCGAGACTAAAAAAGGCTAAAGAAAATTGTCGAGAGATATCAAGCCTTGCCGTTAATTTTGAAGACCTGATACAAGATTCAAAGTTAATAGATAAGTCCTATTTAGCAAATATCCTGTTAAGAATTGCCGGCTCTCATTTAAATAAAGCCGCTGTTTATGAGTTTGGCATCCACGCCATACAAAAAAATGAAAAGGATATAAGCTTAAACTTTAGTAACAGGTATTGGGATATTCAAAAGGATTGTATTAACTTCTTAAGCGTTCTTAGAATGAATATTGAAATTATTACTCATTCGCAAACTGGAAGCTTTCAAAATCCTTTTCGATCTGAATAAAATATAAGGAGTTTATTTTATTGAATCGGGGCGAGATCCTTCACCAAACTTAAAAGTTTGCTTCAGGATTATGAAAGTTACGACTTCGGTTGACAAGTTTGTTAAATTAGAACTTTTAGACTGGGGGAGTTAACTATGACTCAAGCGGAAAGGGA
>JAJDAT010000005.1 GCA_029261715.1 Nitrospinia bacterium
ATAAATTTCCGAAAACTCATGATCGGAAAAATACTTCACTCGCTTTTTCTCTTTCTCTCTCGGAATCCTTGTAACGGGATTGTCCTTGCACCAGCCCCAAACTTTGATGGCTTTGTTAAACGATGCGGAGAGAAAAGCAAGCTCCCGGTTAATCATGCATGGACCTACAGTCTCCTTTCTTTTCTGAACATACTCGTTGATTAAAAAGGTAGAATCTGCCCCGGCTGTGGTAATCCCGTTAACCAATGCACCTGTCGCAAACGGACATCACCATCCAGTGACGGTAACGTACGAGTCTCCCGTGAGAAGAAGGGCAGAAAGGGTAAAGGTGTCACTTTGATTAAAGGGCTCAATATGGATGCTACTACCCTGGCATTGATGAGCAAGAAGCTCAAAGTTATGTGCGGTTCCGGCGGTACGGTCAAAGAAGGCGTCATCGAGATCCAAGGCGACCATATTGAACGTATACTTGACTATTTGAAGAAGCAAGGCGTGAAGGCCAAACGGGCTGGTGGGTGAACTACATGCTTCTTTGAAGCATGAGGCTTCGAGAGCCTCCTAAGGAACAAGTGGAAAAAATAACCTAGATCCTTCACTTTTAGACTACTTCGCAGTCTATCCGTTCTAGGATGACGTCGTTTTTGGCTTTTACGTGAAACAAGATCTTTTTTCGAGCAACCATTGATCTAGTTCCTTTTTCAATTAATACGGCTTCCGGATCTGACCCTCAATGTGACATTTTTTTAATTTTAGTTTCTTGATCAATTAACGGGCGAAGCCAGTTTGACACTCAGCCTGAAAATTTTTACTTTGCAAGGTTTGTTTAATCCAAGTTTTTACTTCTTAGGTTTGAGGACGTCTTTCAGGTATTTGCCGGTGCTGGAGTTTTTGACTTTGACAATTTCTTCGGGAGTTCCTTCCGCGATAATTTCTCCGCCGCCATCTCCGCCTTCCGGTCCTAGATCAAGAATATAATCCGCCGTTTTAATCACGTCGAGATTGTGCTCGATAACGATGATCGTGTTACCTGCGTCGACTAATTGGTTTAATACTTTTAGAAGTTGTTGGACGTCGGCAAAGTGAAGACCTGTGGTGGGTTCGTCTAAAATGTATAAGGTTCTTCCTGTGCTTCTTTTGCTTAATTCCTTAGAAAGCTTAACGCGTTGAGCTTCGCCGCCAGAAAGTGTTGTGGCTGGTTGTCCTAGTTTGATGTAATCCAATCCCACTTGCGATATTGTATCGAGCTTAGTTTTAATTGAGGGAATATTCTCAAAAAAGATGACGGATTGCTCGATGGTCATTTCTAAAATTTCTGAGATATTTTTGCCTTTGTATGCAATATCTTGAGTTTCTCTATTAAACCTTTTTCCCTGGCAGATTTCGCAGGTTACAAAAATATCCGGGAGGAAATGCATTTCCACTTTTATGATTCCATCGCCCTGGCAAGCTTCGCACCGTCCGCCTTTTACGTTAAAGCTGAACCTTCCTGGTTTATAGCCTCTAAGTTTGGATTCAGGCAATTCGGCAAATAATTCTCTTATGTGAGTGAATACTCCGGTGTAGGTAGCCGGGTTTGATCTTGGGGTTCTGCCGATCGGAGATTGGTCGATATCGATCACTTTATCAATCCATTGAATCCCTTTAATTTTTTCAAATTTTCCCGGTTTTTCTGTCGATCTCCAAAAGTGTTGCGCTAAGGCTTTGTAGAGTATTTCGATGACTAAGGTGCTTTTGCCTGACCCAGAGACGCCAGTGACACATGTCAGCTTTCCTAGAGGAAAACTGGCGTTTACATTTTTTAAGTTATTTTGTTTGGCGTTTAATATCTCAATTGATTTGCCCAGTCCTTCTCTTCTTTGTTTGGGAACTTCTATTTGTTTCTCTCCGGAAAGATAGTTCCCTGTAAGAGATTTTTTTTCTTTCAAAAGATCTTTGGGAAGCCCGGAAAAAACAATTGTCCCACCATGCACTCCGGCGCCAGGACCTAAATCCACGACATGGTTCGAAGCTCGGATTGTTTGTTCGTCGTGCTCTACTACAATGACGGTATTTCCCAGGTCTCTTAATTTTGTGAGAGTACCGAGTAGCCGGTCGTTATCTCTTTGGTGGAGTCCTATACTGGGTTCGTCTAATACATAAAGTACGCCGGTTAGACAGGAACCTATTTGAGTAGCAAGGCGAATACGTTGGCCTTCGCCGCCGGAAAGCGTTGCCGAAGAACGATTTAATGTTAAGTAGTCTAATCCCACATCATTAAGAAAACCGATTCTTTCCACAATTTCTTTGACGATTCTTCGCGCGATAAATTTTTCTTGTTTGTCTAATTTGATGTCGCCAAAAAACACCTTTAGCTTTTTGATTGAGAGGGCCGTCAATTCAACGATATTTCTTTTATTTACGCGTACGGAAAGTCCCGCTTTGGTTAATCGGTTTCCTTTACAAGAAGGGCAGGGAAGGGAGCGCATGTATTTACTAATTTCTTCCCGCATAGTTACCGAATCTGTTTCGGTGTATCGCCTTTCTAATTCCGGTATGATTCCCTCAAAAGAGCTTTTGTAAAAGTGCCTGCGGTTTTCTTTTTCGTAATGGTATTTAATCGTTTCCTCTTCAGAACCATGTAGTAAAACTTTTTGGATCTTTTTGGATAGTTTGGCGAAAGGAGTGTTAAAGCGGAATTCAAAATGATCCGCAACCGCTTCCAATTTTTGAATAAAATAAATGGAGTCGCGTTTTGCCCATGGCTTAATGGCCCCATCTCTAATTGAAAGACTAGGGTCAGGAACTACTAAGTCAGGATCTATCTCTGGTTTGGAGCCTAGTCCGTCACACTTAGGGCATGCTCCGGTTGGATTATTAAATGAAAATAATCTCGGTTCTAATTCTGGATAACTGATACGGCAATAGCTACAGGCAAATTTTTCGCTAAATGGTAAATCTTCATGTTCGCCCTCTTTTTCACCTAATATTGAAACGATTAGCGAGCCGTCGGCAAGCTCAAGACCCTTTTCTACAGATTCTGCAATCCTTTTAGATAAACCAGTTTTGATGACTAATCGATCAATGACTATATCTATAGTGTGTTTATATTTTTTATTTAAAATGATTTCTTCATCAAGAGATCTTATTTCTCCGTTGATGCGGGCCCTAACGAAGCCCTTCTTTTTCATTTGGGCCAGTTCTTTTTTAAATTCTCCTTTTCTATCTTTTACAAGAGGGGAGAGAATGAGGGCTTTTTGCCCTTCGGGTAATTTTTGCACTTGATCGACAATTTGTTGAACCGTTTGAGATGAAATTTCGCGATCACACCCATAGCAAATTACGCGTCCTATTCGCGCGTAAAGCAATCTCAAATAATCGTAAATTTCTGTAACGGTTCCAACTGTGGATCGAGGGTTTTTGCTGGTTGTTTTTTGTTCGATGGAAATAGCGGGGGACAACCCTTCAATATAGTCGATGTCCGGTTTTTCCATGAGCTCAAGGAATTGCCGAGCGTAGGCCGAAAGGGATTCGACATAGCGTCTTTGCCCTTCCGCATAAATCGTGTCAAAAGCTAAAGAAGATTTTCCCGATCCGCTGAGTCCCGTTATGACTACTAATTGATTCCTGGGAAGTTCAAGGTCGATATTTTTCAGATTATGTTCTCTAGCGCCTTTTATTACTATTTTTTCAATGGCCATTTATTTGATAAGTTTTATTAGGTTTGTGTGTTTTTGAGGTTGGATGAATTTGATCTAAAAATTAGTTTTCGGATGGGAAAAGTCGGCCCCATTTTTGGTCGACACGTTGTTTGATTTCGGCAGACATTTCTATTTCTTCAGGCCAATCCTGGGTATAACCTTCTTCTGGATATTTTTTGGTTACGTCAATTCCCACGCGGTTTCCAAAAAAATAAAAATCTCTTTGTGGATCTAAATTGGCGAAGAATTTCCAAAGAGCGCGCGAGGTATCGTCTAAATCGATGTGTCCTTCGAAAACAATCAGGAAATTGATTCCTGGAAACTTGGCGTTTTCAAAAAACGTTTTAATAAAATCTGCGGACTGTCCAGGTTTTGTTTTATCAAGAGAGGCGAGTAATAGTTGCGTTCCGTTTTTTCTGCGTATTAGTAAAAAACGGTTAACTTCTTCAAACATATTTTTTGCCGACTCGGGATCAAATTCTATTTCGTCTTGCGTAGTAAGATCTGATTTGTCCTCAAAGCCTAATTCTCCCTTTACCTTATCGGTAGCGTCAAAGCCGACTTTTGAACCATACAAAGCTTGGTCGGATGAATGATTTAATACGTCTAAAATACCTTCGGTAAAGAATAGATTGTTTTTTTGAAAAAATCGTTCTAGAAGGAGATCCATAATTTTTTCGTAATCGCTAACGTTTATTTCTGCATCTACGACCATGATGGTTTTAACAAAACTCATCTGTCCCATGCTCCAAAGAGCGCTCATTAACCTTCTTGCCTGCATTGGATAGCGTTTATCGATAGAAACGATTACACAGTTATGAAAAACGCCTTCCATTGGCATATCCATGTCGACGATCTCGGGCAAATGAAGTCGCATGAGAGGTAGAAAGATTCTTTCAGTCGCTTTGCCAAGATAAAAATCTTCTTGCGGAGGAATACCAACAATGGTTGTTAAATAAATGGGATCTTTGCGATGGGTAATTGCCGTTACTCTAAAGACAGGATATTCTCCGTCTTGCGAATAGTAACCCGTGTGATCTCCAAAAGGACCTTCTACTTTCGCCTCGTTTGGATCAATTATTCCTTCAAGGATAATTTCGGCAGAAGCCGGAACCTCTAGGTCAACTGTTTTACACTTAACTAAAGGAACGGGAGATTTTCTTAAAAACCCGGATAAAAGGAACTCGTCGATTCCATAAGGAAGAGGCGCGGATGCAGAATAACAAGAAGCGGGGTCGGCTCCTATTGCGACAGCAACTTCCATTTTTTGATTTCTTTTTTTAAACTCGTGAAAAAAATGAGCTCCATCTTTATGGATATGCCAATGCATCCCGGTTGATTTGTTGTCAAAAACCTGCATCCGATACAATCCAACGTTGCGAATTTTCCCGTCCGCATCTCGATTAATTACCATAGGGAGGGTTATAAAGCGGCCTGCGTCATCTGGCCAGCACTGGAGAATGGGTAGTTTTGACAAATCGACTGCGTCTCCTGTCAAAACAACTTCCTGACATGGCGCAGAGGTCGTCATGCGCGGTGGAAACTTCGAAGCCTCCAAAAGCATTGGCAACATTTTAATTTTTTCAATCATTCCCGTTGGCGGAGCGACTTTAACAAACCGTTCAATTTCTTTTGCGATATCGTCTAGGTCATTGACCTCCAGCGCCAATTGCATTCTTTTATAACTTCCGAAAGCGTTAATTAGAACGGGAATTTGGCTGCCTTCTACATTTTCAAATAATAGGGCTTTGCCACCGTCGGGGCTTTTTGAGACACGGTCTGTTATTTCAGAAATTTCAAGGACTGGAGAGACTAGTTCTTTGATACGAACTAATTCTCCTTCGCTTTCTAATTTTTGAACAAATTCTTTTAATGAAAAATAGGACATTATTTAGCGGTTTTTTTGGGTGAAACGAGGCAAATAAGCAATTATACAGGATTATTTCCCACCGTCGATTGAATATTAGATTTATTACGAGTCTTATTAAATACCCAACATACTGACGCTAAGATTCCGCCATTAAATAGGTATTGGCGGAATTGCGTGTCGAGCTTTTGGCTGTCGGATTAATAATAGAACTCTTTGCTGCTCATGTTACTCATTATGTTAAAATAGTCTCATTATGATACGGTTCGCAATTAAACGAATTTTACAAGGAATTCCGGTTCTTATTGCAGTCAGCTTAATTACATTTTTTGTAATGAAAGCCGCTCCTGGGGGTCCTTTTGATAAAGACAAAAAGTTGCCGCCAGAAATTATGGCTAATATTGAGGCAAAATACCATTTGGATGAGCCTCTTTGGAATCAATACTTATATTACATAGGTGGGGCTATAAAGGGTGATTTAGGACCTTCTTATAAATATATTGGGCGCGATGTTTCCGATATTATTTTAGAGACCTTCCCTGTGTCCTTTGTTTTAGGTATTTGCGCTCTCTTAGTGATCATAGGGGTAGGAATTCCAGCGGGGATTTTGTCTGCATATAGGGCCAATTCGATTATTGACACAGGGATTATTATTTTAGCGACTGCTGGGATATCGTTTCCCAGTTTTGTTTTAGGTAGTATGTTGGTTTTAGTCTTTTCCCATCATTTGCATTGGTTACCGCCTGCTTTGTGGGAAAGTCCACGGCATGTGGTTTTGCCAGCGCTAGCCTTGGGAGCTGGATATGCAGGATATGTTGCTCGCTTAACGCGTTCGACGTTTATAGAAGTTTTGAGCGCAGATTATATCCGCACTGCCAGAGCGAAAGGATTGAGCGACTTTCAGATTTTATATAAGCATGCCTTAAAAAATGCAATTTCTCCAATTCTTTCCGTGATGGGACCAATTGCGGCAGGGGTTGTGACGGGATCGTTTATCATTGAATTTATTTTTTCTATCCCAGGAATGGGTAGTTTTTTTATTACGGCAGTGAGCAATCGAGATTATCCACTAATAATGGGAGTGACTCTGGTTTATTCCGTTTTGATTGTGCTCTCGAATATCTTAGTCGATATGGCTTATGCTTGGTTAGATCCAAGAGTACAAGTCTAAATTGCATATAACCTGAGAAATGATCTAAATCCCTGTGACTATTCTCTAAGGTTTTACTCGACTCGTATCAAAATTTTGTCGTAGACGGGTGGGTTGTAGGGTACATGATTGCCATAGGCAAATAGAGCTGTTAGCCCGTGTTGACCAGGAGCTAATTCAATTATTTGGCAGGCCTTGCCATGTCCCATATGAATTATATGTTTTTTTCCTAAAGGCATACTTAAGTCTGTTGGAAGCGAAGTGAATAAAATATGATGGTGACCTTTTCCTTCGTTCACTCCCATTTTGGCAGGTTCCACAATTAAGTTTTTTGCATTCATGCAAACTTTGACAGGGCTCTTTACGGTTGCTCCGTTTTGAGGCTCTATTATTGTCACGCGTTTTTCGTCGGCAAAAGATTGCGTTTGTAATAAAAACCAACAAAATATTATTGCTGCTGGGAATTTCATCAACCTCATAAATCAATCTCCTTAATTAGGCCTCAATTATTTATGATTGAATGCGTTAGAGTTCCTTGTCGTCTGAAAACTTACTTCGAATTTCTATTACTTCTGGAAGTATGATTTTAAACTTATCTACTAGATCAGGTTGGAAGTGTGTTCCTTTTTTTTCTTCGAGGAATTCCATGGCATTTTCTATCGTCCATGCTTTTTTGTAAGGTCTTTCCGAAGTGAGGGCGTCAAAAACGTCGCAAATGGCGACGATCCTTCCTTCGAAAGAAATTTCTTTTCCTTTTAATCCCTTAGGGTAGCCCGATCCATCCCATTTTTCGTGATGATGTAGAGCGACGGCTTTAGCCATTTGCATAAGAGATGAATCGTTTCCAGATAATATCTCAGCTCCAATGTCGACATGAGTATTCATGATTTCGCGTTCTTTAGGATCTAGTTTTCCAGGCTTTAACAAAATACTATCGGGGATTCCTATTTTCCCTATATCGTGCATGGGGCTGGCTTGTAATAGCAGTTCGCTTTCTTCTATAGACATTCCAGCTTCCAGACCTAAACGAGCTGAAAACTGGCTCATACGAACGACGTGCATTCCTGTTTCGTTATCTCTATACTCACCGGCGAGGCCTAACCGATTGATAACCTCCAGTCTAGTGTCTCGCAATTCTTTAGTTCGGTCTTGAACTTTTTGTTCTAGTATTTGGTTTTGCTTTTCTTGTTGCTTCAAAAGCGTTCGTAATTTGATGTGAGTGCGAACTCGCGCTAAGACTTCTTCTCGGCGAAATGGTTTAGTGATGTAATCCATTCCCCCATGATCAAAACCTTTACAGATTTGATCCGTGTCGTTTAGCGCTGAAATGAAAATAACCGCGATATCTTTAGTGATGGGATTTTCTTTTAGACGATTGCATGTTTCAAAACCATCTATTCCAGGCATCATAATGTCTAAAAGAATTAAGTCTGGGCAGAAATTGTCCGCTATCTCAAGGGCGATTTCTCCAGTGGGAGCTGCCGAAATTTCGTAGCCTTCTTCTTCTAAAGTTTTTCCTAAAACGTCAATATTTGCGGGTGTGTCGTCGACGATTAGAATTTTTCCGGGTAATTCTTGTTCTTCGTTCACTTAGATCCTCGCGCTTTGGCTAAATTAAAATTACCAAAAGCCTTTTTTATATTAAGTTGTTTGATGGCGATTATGAGTCAGTTAATTAGTTAGAAATATTTTAAATATTATAAATCAATTTTGTAAAATGCAACCTTACTCATTGGGTTTATAGTTAACTTCTTCCAGAGTTTTTAAAACTCCCTCTGTATCATATTTACTAATACAAACTCTTAGTTTTTCCAGCAATGGTTTAAAGTCTTGTCCCATATCCTCTAGCTCTTGAATGTTTTTTTTCAGTTTAGTTAGATTTCTGTTTTTTGCGATTTCCAGTAGACGTAAATATAAATCTTCGGGAAGGACGATATCCTTTAGCTCAATATTTAGCGCTTCTTTTTTGACGTTTTCATCGTCTGACAAGTTTTCGGTTTCAAACTTTACGCCAAGGAGTTTTGAAAGACAGGTCGGTATTATCTCTAGTCTGAATGGCTTGGTTATGAATTCATGAAAGCCCATATCTAGGTAATCTTCTTTTTTATTCATTAGGACTGAAGCGGAAACTAGAACAAACTTTATAGATTTATGGTCAAAGTCTTTTTTAATTTGAGAAACCAATTCTTCGCCATTCATAATAGGCATCCTCATATCTGAAAATATGATATCGGGGATTTTATGATTTATTTTTTCTAGCGCCTCTTTGCCATTAGAAGCTTCATAAACTTCAACGCCAATTTGACTGAGGTAACGCGTTAAAAACTCGCGATTTTCTTTAACGTCTTCGACAACTAAAGCGCAGACTGAATTATCCTTAGCTAAATGTAATGTTTTTTTTCTGCGGTCGTTTCGTTTGATGAGTTCACTTTTGCTCGCGGGAAGAGTTAGGGAAAAATAGAATTCTGCGCCTTCTCCTACGACAGAATTTACAGATAGTTTTCCTCCCATGAGTTCTACAAAGCTTTTAGTAATAGTTAACCCCAATCCAGTTCCGCCTTTTTTGATACCTTCAGTGTGTTGACGGAAGGGTTCAAATATTTGTTGTTGAGCTTCTGGAGAAATCCCCATACCTGTATCTCTTACTTTAAATTGATATTCGCTATTCTCATTTTTTCTAAGAGTAAGAGAAATTCCTCCGGTGTCTGTGAATTTTATCGCGTTCCCTAATAGATTGATCAAAACCTGCCGTAATTTTGATTCGTCTCCTTCGACCAAAATAGGAGTGTTGTCAACGCCGAACGTTTCTAGAGCTAAATCTTTTTCCTCGCATCGCAAAGTAAACATGGACGCTAAGCCAGTAATGAGTTCGTTTAAATCAAACGCGTTGATATTGATTTCAATATGTCCCGCTTCAATTTTTGAAATATCTAAAATATTGTTTATTAAGGAAAGAAGATTGTTCCCGCTTAGATTAATGGTTTCCAGTTCTTGCTTTTGTTTTGGCGTGAAGTTTTCATCTAACAGTAATAGTTGGGTATAGCCTAGAATTGCGTTCATTGGCGTGCGGATTTCGTGACTCATGTTGGCTAAAAATATACTTTTAGCGCTGTTTGCCGATTCAGCGTCTAATTTTGCCGACTCTAATTCTCTTTGAGCTTTTTCCAAATCAGAAATTGACCGGTTTATATCTTCCACCATTTGATTAAACGAGCGGCCTAGATGTCCGATTTCATCGCCAGAGGTTATCGGTATTTTTACTTTTGTGTTTCCTTTTGAAACTTCATTTGCAGCTTGAGCCAAACTTAGTAATGGTTTAATGCTTTTATTGGTAAACAGTATCGAGACTAAGATTCCTAAAGCAAAAATGCCAAGGGTTAGATACAAGGTTTTCAATTGATAATCGAAAATATTGTTTTGCAAATTTTCTAAGGAGTAACTGAGAAGTAAGTTGCCGTGGCTTTTTTGTTTTTTTTGGTTTGTTTGGATGGGAGAGCTAACAAAAAGTTTGTTATCTAACTCAATAATGCCCTTCTTATTAATGAGTTTTTTATGATCGACTTCTAACTTTTGAGGGTTAAAAATAGCGATTTTTTCATTTTCTGTGTTGAATATACCCAAATAGGCGAGTCGAGAATCCTTTTTTGCCCAGTCAATGGCGATGCCAACTCCTTGAAAGTCCAGAAAGTCCAAACTGATTCCAGCAGAAAGAGCTATCATTTCCCCGGTACTCTGAACCTGATTTTCTAGGTTTTTCAAGGCTTGTTTTTTATAAACGGTTGGGAAATATATAAAATTGAATAAAGAGATGACCGCAAATACCCAAGAAAAATGGATAATTACCTTAGAGCGGATGGGCAATGAATAAAAGAAATTTGACATAAATTAACTATGAAGGTGGGAGTCTTTCCCAAGCCAAGGGTTTTATAAACTTATTTCATACTAAAAGAAACTTGTCTGCCGTAAAAGGATAATTTGTTAGACTTTAGAGTAGGGTAAGTCGTATAAAATGGAAATATCCTTTCAAAGTTTGAGATTTGTTTTTTGTAAAACAATTAGTATCAATTATCTTTGCTCCCTTGTTTGTTGTTTGAGGAAAAATTTGTTTTAGATATTGTAGATTTTTAAAACTAAGTAATGAGAAATTTTTTATCAAAATTACCGCTTTCGACTAAGCTCGCAGGGGGATTTATCCTCTCCATAGTGATTGTTTCAATCTTCGCTTCTTGGATAGCTCCATTTCCTTATGATCGCCAAGATACCCTTAATTCTTTGGCTTCACCTGGCTATCCTTATTGGATGGGGACAGATCGTTTAGGTCGAGATTTACTTTCTAGAATTATTTACGGCGCTCGAATTTCTTTATTTGTGGGAGTTTTTACAACCGTCGCCGCATTAATTATTGGGGTTGTTTATGGGACTATTTCTGGATATCTAGGCGGTCGAATTGATAGCTTTATGATGAGAGTGGTGGATGTTATTTTTTCTCTTCCCGACCTTTTATTGATAATTTTGATTACAGTGTTAATGGGGCGCGGTTTGTTAGGCATTTTTATAGCGTTAACTCTTGTGAGTTGGGTTACTACAGCTAGGTTAGTTCGTGGAGAAACCTTGAAATTAAAGGAAAGTCAATTTGTAGAGGCTTCGCGAGCGCTGGGGGCCAACCATTTTAGAGTTATGTTTCGAGAAATATTGCCCAATTTATGGGGGATTTTGATTGTGACTCTTAGTTTTCGCATTCCAGTAGCGATTTTATCCGAGTCAACTTTAAGCTTTGTAGGTTTGGGAATAGCTCCTCCATATAGTAGTTGGGGGACGTTGACAAATGAAGGATGGATGGCGGTTAAGTTTTACCCGCATTTGATTGTTTTTCCTTCATTAGCTATATTTATTACTATATTGTCTTTTAATCTGTTTGGAGATGGTTTGCGCGACATTTTAGATCCAAAAGGCAAAACTGACTAGCGATTCAATAGGAATGATATATCTATTTGAACTTTAAGGGCTTTTCTGTTTTTTTTCGGCGGCTCTAAAGTTGAGCCTAATCGCTTAAATTTATAAATTGACATGTATGAGAAATCGTTATACATTTCCTTTTTCTTACGCGATTTCTCAACTTGGTCGTATTCAAGAGGCAACAATGGATCCGATTAAATACGATTTGGTTAACGAAGTAATTCGCGTTTCCCAGACCAATTTATTGGCAAAGCAGCAGGAAAATCAACCTGGAGAGCGAGCTGTTCTGGAGTGGATTCAAAAGAACGCAGCTTCATACAGAGAGCACTATAATAAAAGTCTCGAAGGATTTTCCAACCAAGAGCTGTGCGGGATGTTAAAAGAATTAAGCGGGTCTGGAAAAATTTTAGACGATGTGCTTACTAATGTTCCAGCTTTCCCAAACAAATAAGAAATGTAATTGACCGTACCTGATACTATGGAAGAAAACAAAGAGACAAAGACCGAAAAAAAGGACGAGGCAACAGCCGCCGCTCCAGCCGAAAAACCAGCTAAAGCTGCAGCTCCAGCAGGAGATAAAAAGCCTGCGGCAAAGCCAAAAGCTGCCGCGAAACCGGCAAAAAAACCAGCTGAGCCTTTAGTGGATAATGGAGATGGAACCATCGTCGATCCCAATTCAGGCTTGATGTGGAAGAAAACAGACGCTTGGATTGACACCCATAAATTTTATTTATGGACCGGCCATAGAGAATATGTCGAAAAAATTAATACTGAAAAGTTTGCCGGCTTTGATAGTTGGAGAGTGCCTTCTAAAGCAGAAGCTGCAACTATTTTCAACAAAGATAAAGAATGTATAGATAAGAACGGGAGTGTTTATTACATCGATCCAATTTTTGAAAGAGGCGGTGTGGGAAATACTTGGATAGTCGAATGTAGCGACGAAAAAATAATTCGCTATGATTTTAAAACCGGCGTAGATACTCCTTACCCGCCGGCAGATATTTGGGCGTCCATTAGACTTGTCCGTAAAGAAGGCGATCCTGCAAATTTACCAGGAGGAAGTGGGCAACCAGCCGAAACGGCCACAGAAGATCAGGCTGAAACCACTGATGCTGCTACGGCTACTGCCGCTCCTGCAGCTGCCGCTTCTGCGGCTCCGCAATCGTCCGGTGGCGGTAAAAAAGGACCTCTTAAGAATAAAAGGCCAGGCGGTATTACCGATGCCGAAAGAGCCGAGATGCTTAAAAACGCTAAGGCTCATGCCGCAAACAAGAAAAAAGGTTAACGCCTTTTTCTTGTTTGGTTTAGCCAGCCCCGCACTAACTCGGTAGTAAACTTCGGATTCATCCCCACAAACTCATCCATTTTTTCAGCAAGTTCTATAGCTTCAGGACTTCTTGGCGGTTCCTTTTTCTGTGGTTTCTTTTTTTGATCGTTTGGTTTCTTTTTGCTTTTTTTAGTCTTTGGTTTTAATAAGAAAATGAGCCAAACTATTAAACCAACGGTAAGAACAGCGATGATGATTAAGGTAGTCACGGTACTAACCGTTTACAACCATAAATTTGACGATAAAGTCTCCGCGTTTTTTCCCCCATTGGATTGCGGCTCCTAATCCAGGAATTCTATATTCTTCGCCAGTTAATGTGTCTTCTTCAAGATAAATCTTTTTAGTAGAGTCAAGCGTTTCTACTTCAATCTCACCGCCGGTTTGGGCTAGCTTTGCGTCAATTTTGACTTCGGCGTAAATGTCTTCTTTAACTCTTTTGAAGGTAGGATGTTTTTTTGTTTGAACTTTTAAAAATAAATCGCCTGGAGGTCCGCCGTTTTTTCCTTCTCCTCCTTTTTTCTCAATACGAATCGGGTATTGATCTGCCACTCCAGGAGGAATCTTAGCTTCAATGGAAGTTTGGATTACTACTTGCCGTTTACCGTCGCAAACCGAACATTCCTCGCCAGCGCTAGACCCTGTTCCTTTGCAGTTATCGCAATTGACGTATTTTTCATAAGAGTATTTGATATGTCCGCCTAAAACTACAGTTTTAAACGGTATATCTACCATGAAATGGAGATCCATGCCTCGAATTGGCATGTTGGGGTCAAAGGCTTGTTCCTCTGTCGTAAAAGGATTTGTAAAAGGGTCTTCCGGACGTTGCCCTTGAGAAGAGCGAAAGCCGTAAGGATTTCTAAATCCGTCTTTTGATGAGGATCGATTGCCGCCTCTAGGACTGCTTCCAGGGCTCGTTCGTTCTGACCGTGTTGAGTAGCTTTGTTTTAAATCATAGTCTCTGCGTTTTTTTTGATCTTTTAGAGTCTCGTAAGCGAGGCTGATGATTTTAAAATACTCTTCGGCTTTTTTGCTGCCTTTGTTGGCGTCAGGGTGATGTTTCTTCGCCAGATCTCGGTATTTTTTTTTGAGTTCGTCTTGAGTAAACTTAGCTTTAACGCCAAGCACTTTATAATAATTTTTTTCGGCCATAAAAATAGTTATTACTTCAAATTAAAATCGTTTAAATAATATTGTAGACGGAATAGCAATCGACGTAAAAGTTAATTTCTGAAAAAGATTTCATTATTACCGCAAAGTAGCAAAGGACGCAAAAAAATAAAGATCGAGAGCAAGACGTTCAATTTCATTCTTGAGTATGGGAACATTGAAATTGGCCAATAGGGTCAATTATTTTAAGAGATAAGATTGGACGTTTTTTTGGATGGTGAACTGCAATTCAAGCTTCGACGGTTTTATGAGACCATTTATCCTTATTTGTGATGGAGCCCTGTAGTGTTGCGATTCAACTTTTCAGAGTTCCACAGTTTGCCAGGTTATTAAATAGTTATTTCTCAATGTGTTAGATCTTGATACAATAGAACAAAAAGGACAAATTGAAAATCACTTTTTATTTTAGGCGGTAAACATGAAAAATGTAGTTAGGTTACTGATTATTAGTTCTTTGGCAATTATATTAAACGGATGTTTCTTAACCAAGGTGATCACTGTGCCAATGAGAACTGTAGGCGCTGTTGTTTCTATTATCCCTGGGGCTGGAGATGTTGCGCATGACGTTATCGATGAAGCCGCCGATGTAGTAGATAAAGCTCCGTTATAAGTCTTAATTTAAAAGCGAAAAGAATTAAAAGTTAATTAATTTGCTACCGCGTTATTTCTCTGTCTTGCAAAGGTTGTGATTTATTGTTGTTGGATTAATTTCCGCTAATAAAATACGATTTTTAGCAAAATTTTATTTTGATTTACGCAAGACATAGCCTTCCATTTTTACATTTCGTTTATGTCCACTCAAGATATTAGCCAAAATAGCGAGTCCTCAAGTTGGAAAGCCAATGTTGTCGGAATATTATATCCCGCCTTTTTGGCTTTTATTATTCTGGACTGGGAATATAAAAACGAAAACTTTTTTTATTTTTATTACCGTCCTTATCAACCTTTGCTGGAAAAAATGCACAGCTTGCTGGTTGTTCCAGTTGGTTTGAGTTTTGGAATCCTAGCATTTGCGATATTGACATTTTTTCTAAATAGAAAGTGTGGATTTAAAACTCATTTAAAGCAAGCTGTTCTAACAGGAATTATTTTAGGATTCTACTTGTTACTTGTGACTCTTGAAAATGATACCAAGGCGGGTTCGTTCTTAAATCCAGCCTGGGTACCTGGTCTCCCGTTCAAGACTATTTACGTGAGAAGCTTATTAAGTTTACTTCTAATCGCTGTTTATACTTTTGGTTTTTTTACAATCCTTAAACGACCTGCGGTTCTTGGAGTTTTTTCTAATTGTTTTTGGTATTTTTTTTCAATTCCTTTCATCTTCTGGATTTCTCCCACATATCATGCCCTTCTTCTGTTTTTAACGTTTTTGATTTTCTTGTTGGGTATTCAGTTTAGTTCAAAGTTCAATCTTGGCGATCGTTTTTCGGAAAATAAATTTTCTTTTGGTTTTGTGGTTATTTTATTTTTTGTGGCGTGTATTTTCCGTTCGTGGCTTTTGGACTTTAATGTGGAAAACAATTATTTAACGACCATTACCGATTCTGATGATTATTTTGAAAACTCTCAACGATTATGGGAGGGGAAACCACTAGAAGTAAGAGCGGTTCCTGCGTATTCGTATCTTTTATATCTTGTTTATCACATTTCAGGATTTGGTCTTTCAAAGGCTATGACGGTTTTGGGTACATTGAGTTGTTTGGTTCCCGTTTTAATCTTTTTTATTACGCGTCGAATTACAAATCTTCCAACCGCGATATTAGCGGGGGTGGCCGCAACTTTTTCAGAACATCTCATCAGTTATGCGACGATTAACCATCGGAATGGACCCGCCGCTTTATTTTTGACCGCCGCTTTATTTTTTTTACTGCATATAAACTTGAAAAAGCCTTTAAGGTTCGCATTTGCTTTTGGTTTTTGTTTTGGTTGGGCGGCTATGCTTGACGGAGCCTCAGCTCCTCTTATCGTTCTCGTTTTTGTTCCTTATTTTAGAAAAGAGATTGCTCCATTTTTTAAAAAGATTTTTGTGACAGCCGCTTTAGGAGTCATTATTGCTCAAACGCCTTTCCAGTTGGTTATTTATGATCGATGGGAAACGATTTACCCTTTAGGGCGGCAAATGAGTTCATTAGACGCGCAATGGAATTACGCTCAAATCAAAGAAGGAAAAGAACTGAAGGAAATGGGTTTTGATCCCCCCCGCGATCTTTTTCATAGCTTAAAGACTTTTTTGAAGGAGCCGATAACTGTTGGAACATTGCTTGCCGTTAAGATGTTTAAAGAGTTTCAAAATTATTTTTTAGACCGGCAAGTTTTGATTTTTGATTTAGCTTTGATGGATAGGGAAAGTTATTTTGGGGCGTCGGTGCGGTTTTATTATTTCGTAATGCTTGCCGTTGGTTCGGTAGGTTTTCTGCTTTCTCGGAAAATTAATTGGACAGAAAAAATTATTGTAGCCGGTCCTGTTTTCTATTCTTTGATATTTCATTCTATTATGTCCATGGGGACCAATAGATATCGTATCGTTACCCAGCCTCTTATTTTGATTTTGTTCGCGTACGGTTGTTATTTAACTGGGCGCTGGTTATTAAGTCAAACGAGTCCTATACCTTTGTTACAGTCTAATTTTGTTCGTAATAGAGTTAAGGCGTTTTTGATAGGGTTTCCTACGAAAAATTTTAGATTTAATTTGATTGGGATTTTTTTGGGATTGATTGTGTATTTGGGGGCTATTTTTGATCAAAATCGTAAAACGATTTACCCATTTCCTAAATCGGATAACGAATCTGGGGTCAGTTGGGGAGTATCTTTTAATAAGGAAAACTTTCAAAACAATATATTATTGCCAAAACCTGTAAAGATTTTAAAAGATGTTCCTGTGGATGGTAAATATTCGATCGCTCTCCGCTTTGCATCGGTGTTTGGACCTAGCCAAGCTAAAGCCGAATTTCTTCTTATATCTAGGGGAGTTATTGGGAAAAGAGAAATTTCTGATCGAACAAAATGGATTTACTTCAACGATGTGCCATTAAAAAAGGGGAAGCAAACGTTTATTTTAATGAGTTCGGTTAAAATTAAATCAGGTACAAAAGAAAAAAAGAAGGGCGGTTATTTTGGAGGTTTGGGTAGAAGGATAAATAATATAGAACCTTTTAAAGTGACGGGATTTGAAATTATCAAATCGCCAGTTTAAAAAGGGTCGTCTTTCTTAGCTCCATCCATAAAAACCGATCGAATTTTTTTAACTCAGAAAGCTATAGAAGAATTTGAAATTAAAGATCTTAGTTTAATAAGATTCATTTTATTACGAGTTTTCTACTTCCACTCCTCAAGTTTTGCCGTTTTATGTCGCTGATATATCAAGGCGCGACATTAGAACTCTGGTTCTATCTGAATCTTCGAAAGGCAAAACCATGAAAGTCCTGGAATCCCAAATTTCCCTGTTTGGGCAACGTAAAGCAACGTCCACTCGCCAAACAATAACTAGAAACGTTCAAACCGAAACTTCTTCTAGAGAAAACCCATCGTCAATTGAATCGCGCATAGATTTATTAGAAGCGGTTTCGGTCCGTCTATCTGCGAGAGGTTTGAAAAGCCGTATTGAAAATTTAGAACCAGATTCAAAAGGTTATACTGTTGACGATGCGAAAGTTCAGTTGATCATTTTAATGCTCAAAAGCCTCACGGGTAAGAACCTCGATTTTGAATCAATAAAAAATATTTTAAAGGGAGATCCCGCTTCGGTTTCAACGGATAACGTTTCGGGATCTGCAATCCAGCAAACGCAAACTTTAGAGCAAATAGAAATTCGCGAAGAAACTGAAGATACGGTTTTTTACGCCGACGCTATAATTAAAACAGAGGATGGACAGGAAGTTCATTTTCAAATAGAGCTAGGGATGAGTCGAAGTTTTCGACAAGAATTGAGAATAGAGAGTGAGTCTAGGCGATTAACCGACCCATTGGTTTTGAACTTTGCCGGAACGGCGGCGGATTTAGGTGAAACTAGTTTCGATTTTGATTTGAACTCCGATGGACAAACAGAGCGGATATCATCATTAAAAGCTGGGAGCGGTTTTCTGGCGTTAGATAAAAATCAGGATGGAATTATCAATAATGGAAGTGAGCTGTTTGGTCCCACTGAAGGTAACGGTTTTTCAGAATTAAGCGTTTACGATTTGGATGACAATGATTTTATTGACGAAAATGATCCCATATTTGATGAGCTCAAAATTTTTACTCAGGATTCAGAAGGAAACCAATATCTTAACTCTCTTAAAGAAAAGGGAGTTGGAGCGATATCTTTAGGTTCGATTGAAACACCCTTTGAATTGCGCGATGGGCAAAATAGTTTAAGAGCCAAGATTCGATCTACCGGCGTATTTGTTGGGTCGTCTGGAAACCACGGAACTGTCCAGCAAATCGACTTCGCTATTTAGACTTAAGCCACAGAAAAACACAAACCGGGCGTAGGCCACAGAATGCACAGAACGGCACAGAAGAAAGAAAAAAGAAAAGACAAGACAAGTTATGGAGGAATATTTATACAAAGATTTGACTCATAAAATAATAGGAGCGGCGTTTGAAGTTTATAAAGAATTGGGATATGGGTTCCTGGAAAAAATTTATGAAAGAGCGTTGATCTATGAATTACAGTCTCAAAGGTTAGAAGTAGAAAGCCAAAAATCTATTGCTGTCTTTTATAAAGGACAATCGGTGGGAGATTAAGTTATCGACTTGTTAGTGGATGATAAAGTTATTGTAGAGTTAAAAGCCGAGAAAGAAATGAATCCTAAGCACGAAGCTCAACTTATTAATTATTTAAAAGCGACAAACTTGAAAGTAGGTTTGTTGATTAACTTTGGTCAAAGTAAATGCCAACCTAAGCGAATTGCCAATTAAAGTTGCTCAAAACTTCTAGATCTAATTGTTTCAAGATTTTCCTTCTGTGTCTTTCTGTGCATTCTGTGGCCAAGAGATTCTTATTTGGAGATGGGTTCAAACTTTGCCGTATCAATAAGAGTTTGATGAATGAAGTCTCGATCTTCTCGTGATTTAAATGGATAGAATTGATCTTTCATTGCAATGATGATTTTTTCGGCCCTAAAATTTTGAAACAAGTTAGGGACTGCAATTACAATTTTCTCTGAACTCGATTTTTCTGGCTCGTAGTTTGTCGGTAGTTTAATTTTTTCTTTAATAAATACGCCTATGAATTGTATTTCGCGTTCGTCGATTATTAAGTATCCAGAATCTATAAAGGTTTGGAGTAAGCCGGCGCCAAATCCAAATGGCGCTCCTTTGCGATAGCCAGAAATCGAAACAAAGTAAGCTTTCTTTCCTCCCGCATTAGAATTCGAAATATATTTATCGATATAATATTTATACATAGAGTTAGAGAAATCAAACCACCGCGCTGAGACTGAAAAAGCAAAGACTAAATTAAAGTAGTAGAGGTAAACAAATTTAAAAAGCAAAAAGTCGATAGTTTTTGAAATCGCAATGGCTAATAAAAAACTGAGACCCACGTTTATAATTCCCGAAGCTCCTGTCAAGTAACAAACGATTTTCCCTCCCGTTGGTTGATTCTTAAATAAAAAATATTTTTTATAAAAAAACCACCCCGTAGAAAAGAATAAAGTCCCACCTAAAACAGGTAGCGGGACAATAAATAAAGCCAATAAGTAGGCGACGAAAATAACTTCTAGCATCAGATAATTTCTATTAAAAACCTAATCCAATAAAAAGTAATTTAAAATGATCCCAAACAGAACCATGGGAGCAGCGGTTCATAAAAATATGAATCAACGCATAATATTGCCATGTTACATATGCTGAAAAAAGATCGAGCGGAAATTTTTTGTCCCAGCTCCACGATTTTCTGGATTTATCTTTTTTATAAAGCGACCAAATTTGACTGACAGCGATTCCTAAGGCTAGCAAAAAAAAGTAAGGCCATGCTTTGAGATGGTGAGTGAAGTTGTGCCATTCCATACCGCGGTAAAAAACAGACTCCGTCATATGCCCCCAAACCAGGTTTCCAAAACACGCCGCAGCAAAGGAAGCTAACGTGATACGGACCCAGGGAGGCGCTTGAGGAAACTTGAAAAAGATGGGGTAATAAAAACATCGGACCAAAAACTCTCGATAATGATAGGTAAAGCGAGACCAAAAATTAGATAAGTTCGTGGCCATCCAGGGAAACCTAAAATAAGGTTCTACATCGTAGCCGCACAATCTCCAGACTCCCGTTTTAAAATGAGTGACTCCTCCAAAAAGAAAAAACCAACGAATCAAATCGACCAACGTAGTTGATAGAACGATTTGAGCGTCCATTGGATCGCCTTTAATGAAAGCGCATGTCATATGCTTGACTCGCCAATAGGCATGGATGTCGTGATCTCTTAAGAAATGAATCATATGAGAGTGAATCCAATTTCCAAGAGTTACATAAAGAAATGCGATTACCCAAAGTTTGAGTCCGGCCAAAGCTAAAATGTTTTTGTCTTTATTGAGAAATCGGTCTTCTAAGTAACGATAACCCTGCCCAATACTAACGCCCCAAGTCCAGTTCCCTAACTGGCCAGGCGTGATGAAGATGGAAAGATAATCAATAAACGATACGTCTTCAGGAATTTGCCCGTCTTGCAGATCGGCGTGGTACATCATCACCCGTTCCCAATGCCAGAAAAAAAGAATGATTCCTAATGGTGTTTTCCATTCCCAACCTGAGGTTCCTTCGATGATAGAGCCGATTGCGACACAGATCATTGCGGAATGAGCGCCGCATGTCTGCATAAACTTAGCCTGTTTAGGGTTGGAGAGAAGCGGGAGAAGAATTTTTTGATAAACCCAGGGAGTTATTCCGGCGGAACCGATTATTAATACAAAAGTTAAAAACCAGCCTACTGAACTTGGAATCAACGCTATGGCGCCTGAGATTCCTAAAAGGGTAGGGAGTATAGATTTGTTGTTGCGCTGCGGATGGAATATTAAATACAAAAGTGTATGACCAAAGGTCAAACCGATGAGGGCTGTTATTCCATAAAATATTCCTACCGCTATGTATGTGGACGTCAAAAGCCATTTTTTCTTATGGCGAATGGGAAGGTAATAATTAACGATTATTGTCAGTCCAAGAAACCAGAAAAAGATCATGCGTTCTTCGTCGTTAGATCGTTCGTGGGTAACTTGGATGAGTATGCTGGAATGAGCGTTGTGATCGTCGTCAAAAACTTTTGACGGCTTCCAGCCGATTGCCTTTGCGGCTGATTCCGGACTGGGAATATTTAAATGAGAATAGATTTGAGTGAAAAAATAAAAGTAGACAGCTAATGCGAGCAGTATTAAATAAATGATTTTTGAGTTGTGCCGGTTGACTTGTTCTTCTCGTGGATCGGGCGGGATATCTTCGGCGGGGAAAAACATTATTTGGTTTCGTTGAGTTTGTTTTCGACGTAAGTAGTAAGCGTATTGATGGTATTAAAGTTGGAAGGAATTACGTCCGCTCGTCCAAATTTAATCCCAAATTCTTTTTCGATGAATAAAACAGCGTTTATGATAGAAAAAGAATCCGCCAAACAGGTTTCTAATAGCTTTGAGGATTCGTCAAAGGATTCCGTTATTGGAAACTCTCGCTGAAAGAACTCTTTAATTTTTTCGGATATCCGAATTTTATTCATTGGTTTTTTTTGAACAGCGCCTATTGTATTTTTATTGTTATTTACAATAAATTTTCTTGCAGCGCTTTAAAATCCATTTTACCGTTAGACGTTGTGGGAAAGCGTTCTTGTTTTAGAAACTCAGTCGGGATCATATAACTTGGTAGATATTCGCGCAAAGTTTCGGTCAATTTAATAATTTTAACTTCCCCGCTAAAGAAAGCGGTGATTCTTTGTTTGTTGGGATCAAATAATACAGCGCATTGTTTAATACCTTCAACACGATAGATAGCGGATTCTATTTCACCCAATTCAACGCGTCGACCACGAATTTTTATTTGCCGGTCTTTTCTTCCAGTCATATAGATCAATCCATCTTTAGAAGAAATATAACCTAAATCTCCTGTCTTATAGATGATTTCTGAATAATTTTCATGCGCCGGGTTTTGAATGAAAGCCATGTCAGTTTCTTTTGGCTGATTCCAATAGCCTAAAGCTAGCCCAGAACCGGCAACGCAAATTTCTCCGATTTTATCGGCTTCAAATAATGGTTTTTCTTCTTCGTTGATAAACAAAATTTTTGTATTATCGCAGGGTTTTCCTAAAGGCGTATTTTCTAGTTTGTCTAATTCGTCGCCAAATATCCAATAAATGCAATCAACGGTTATCTCCGTTGGTCCATATAAATTTGAAAGAATTGCATTGGGCAGATGTTTGCGGAAATATTTTATAGTTTGCAAAGGCATTGGTTCGCCTGCAAATAAAAGCTTCTTGATCTTGGTTAGATCATATTCGCCTAGCATATCTAAGGCTGACAAATTATTAAGGACAGACGGGACGAAAAAAATAAAATTAATTTTATTTTGAACTAGATACTCTGTAAGAGAGGACGGAAATGCCAGCGTTTCGTCGGTTATGAGATGCAATTCGCATCCCTTGGCGAATGTCAGATAAAGGTCCAATACTGAGTTATCGAAGTATAGTGGAGCTTGGTTTCCGATTATTTCAGAATCCGATATTTCATAAGCGCTACACGCCCAATCAATATAGTCTATGACGGACCGATTTGAGATGGTAACGCCCTTTGGAACTCCTGTGGTCCCGGATGTGAATATGATGTAAAGAGGATCGAGGTCTATTCGCTTTTTTAAAGCTTCAAATAGTTGAATCTCCAGAGAGTTGATATTTTCAATTTTTGCGTTATACCCTGTGTTATATGTTTTTTGATCTACTACAAAATTGCCTGAAGATAATTGGATTGTTAGCGCATTTTTTAAAGAATTTAGAATTGCTTCTTTTCTTTTAGGAGGAGTTTCTGTGTCGATGGGGACATAAATGTTTCCGGTCAACTGAATTGCTATTAAGGCTATGACGGCTTCTATTGATTTAGGGATATCTACAACTATTGGTTGATTGTATCTTCCAAAGTTTTCCATGAGCCAGCTTCCAAATAAAATCGAGCGTTGCCATAGCTCTCCAAAAGAAATCGAACTTTTTGGGTCGACTATAGCAATCCTATTTGGAAACTTTTGCTGGGTTTTTTGTAGGTATTCAAGAGCTAGTTTTTGCATGGATCAAAGAGGTTTTATAAAAGCTTTTCGAATTTGATTAATAGCGTAAATCTTGGGTTATTAGATATGATATGCTTTTATCATTTTAAAGTCATTAAAATCAATGAAAGCAAATAGTTAGTTAAATTATGTCGGATTATTCTGCAAAAAATTATGAAACTGCGCGTTTTGGGAAGGCGATTATTTTTTTGACGATATTGTGCGCCATGTTTGCCGGGTATTGGGTTTGGAATATTGTGGCGGGGCGTGTTATTGATCGACCTAATCTTTTATTGATTACTTTAGACACTTGTCGAAAAGATCATCTCTCAGTTTATGGTTATGATAGAGATACTAGTCCTGGATTGGTTGCTTTGGCGCGTGACGGTTTTGCCTTTGAGAATGTTTTTACTGTAGCTACTAATTCTCTGCCTTCTCATGCAACGATTATGACCGGATTGTACCCTTTCCAACATGGGACTATAACGAATGGAGCAAAACTCGATATAGCGGTTCCCACTCTCGCGGAATTTTTAGTTAAAAGAGGATATAACACAGCTGGATTTGTAGGTTATTACGCGCTGGGGGAAGAGTCGGGATTAAATCAAGGATTCGAAGATTTTCAATTTCACAAAGTTAAAAGTCATAACCATGATGAGAAAGAGCTCAAAGACGACGTTAAGGGTTTTGTCGCCGCATTAAATTGGATACGTGATTGGAACGAAAGTAACAAGGCTATAAAAGATAAGACAACTCAAAAAAGATCTAATTTTTTTGTTTGGCTTCATGTTCAAAATATTCATGAAAGTTATGATCCCCCATCTCCCTACGACTCTTTATTCATGAAGATATCCAAGCCTGGTAGGCTATCGGGTTTCCCAGACGGATTTAGAGCTTATTGCTCCAATGATTTGGCGGATGCTTGGCGTAACGGAGTGTTACCGGAAAAATATCAGAAGGAAGCCACCGCATTGTATGACGGGGAAATTCGATTGGCGGACGATTATTTATCAAAAATTTTTTCTTATCTAAAGGAATCTGGTCTGTATGAAAAAACACTGATTGTGACTACTGCGGATCACGGAGAAGTTTTATTCGAAAAAGTAGCTAAAGGTTTTTCCAAAAATGGTCCGGGGCATACGGGGCGCTATAATGACGTTTCCTTGAGAGTCCCCTTAATTATAAAGCCTGTTAAATCGTCTGAATTCAATGTCGGGAAAAAACCATCGCAATTGATTTCTACATTAGACATAGCTCCAACGTTAATAGATACGCTTGGTTTTCGAGTTCCTAGTTGGGTTTCTGGAAAATCTTTCAAGAATATGATGGCGAATGAAAGCTCTCAAGAAATCAATTCGGAAATTTATTTTCAAGAAACTCCATTTAAAAATACGACTTATACTGGGGTGAGAAACGCTTCTTTTAAATTGGCGGTCAAGAAAACGTTAAACGAGTCTCGATACATATTAGTTGACGTTAAGAATGATCCTAAGGAATTAGAATTATTAGTTTTAGAAAAAGTATCTAAAGCAAAGAAGCTTCAAGAAAAGTTAGATGAATTTCAAAGTCGGTTTGACGACTTTAATCTCAGCGAAATAGGAAAAATGAGCGAGAAAATGCAGAAAGCTTTAAAGGATGGAGGGTATCTAAGAGATGAGACTAGCCTCTAAGTCTGTTCTGATTTTTTTTATCGCGTTCGATTTATTTACTTTAGGTTTACATTTAGTATTAGCCGATCATGCATATTTAGGGACTTTTGTTGATATACATAAAGAAGGAAACTTCCCGACTTGGTACTCTAGTTTAAAGTTTACGATCGTTTCTGGGGTAGCATTTTTCTGCTATTACTTAGAGCGACAATCTAAGGTCGTGAGTAATAGTTCTTGGGGATGGATAGTTGTGGGATGTGTGATGTTGAGTATGTCTTTAGACGAGACAGGTCAACTTCATGAAACATTGATCCATTGGTTTTTTTCTACGGATAGTGGCAAGAACTTGGCTCTTTATTTTAACGCTCAAAAAGGAGCGTTCAGTCTATTGTGGGTAGTTGTTTTTTCTCCTTTTTTAATTGCGATCTTAGGAGGATTAATTTATTTCTACAATAATAGATTAAAGGGAAAGAGAGTATTGCTGCTCGGAGCTTTTGGAGCGATCTTTTTATTAACTGCCGCCGCTGTTATGGAATATTACGAAGCCAAATTATTAATATCCGAAAATGTTTTTGACGATAGTTTTTTAGGAGTTTATAAAACTTTCTCGGCGATTGAAGAAATGTTGGAAAATTTTGCTTCTTCCATGTTGGTTTGGATTCATTACTCCTATGTCATGTGGTTCGCAAATAGATCGAATTAGATTGTAATTTGGGAATTTAAAATAATGCGCTCAATTTGTAATAAAACCTCGTTTCTAGGGACTATCTAAAAAGGCTCTAGCGCGTTGAAAACCGAATGCAATTAACGGTATAATTATCAAACAGTTCCTGTTGTTAAATTCTCATTTAAAAGCGCTATTTGAATGGATCTACCTGAGAGCTTGAAAAAACACAACCTATATCACTTACTAGGTGTGGAAACCTTTTCTGATATCCGTAATATCAAAAGAGGATTTCGAAATTTGGCATTTCAACATCACCCAGATACAGGGCCGACCGATCAAAAATCTGCTGAGAAGTTTGAGTTAGGGACGCAAGCTTATAAGTTTTTATTGGATGAAAAAAACCGGAGTTTGTATGACCGGGCTTTGCGGAGCCGGCTTAAAAAAATTCTTAAACTCAAAAACGAAGAGCTAGTTGTTCAAAGAAAAAAAACTTACAAGCGTTTTTATTCAAAACGAGGTGTAGTGGATCACGATTACAATCGTTTTGTTGATGAGTGCCGAGGGAACTTTAGAGAGTTTTTAAAAAATGGAGCAAAGGTGAAAATTAGGCCCAAGGTATATTCAGAAAAAAACATGGAAGGGGAAAACTTTACTGATTTTGTAGAAGATTGTCGTAGCGATTATATGGATTATTTTAAAACCATTCCAAGGGTAAAAAAGAGGAGGACTTAATTATGAGTTTCTTAAGTAAGAAAACGCGTGTTTATAAAAAGTCAGCTTCGGTTTTATGTTTTGTTCTTGTTGCGATTATGACGGGTTGTGCCCATCCTATTTCTGAAGACCTTCGAAAAAGTATAGATCCTAATGCGAGTTTACCGGTAATAAAACAAAACCCAAATCAATTTACTGATCAAAATGTGATGTTTGGAGGAGTGATTGTCGCAACTCGAAACTTTCCCGATAAAACTGAAATAGAGGTAATTCAAAAGAGTTTGGATTCTTTTGGGTATCCCAGTCGCGGCGACGAGACTGAAGGTAGATTTGTTTTTGTTAAACAAGGTTTTTTAGAGCCGGAAATCTATTCTAAAGGTCGCTATGTCACTGGAGCTGGGAAACTGGCTGGAACCCAAAGTGGTAAAATTGATAACACCGAGATGCAATTTCCTGTAATTGAGGTTGCAGAATTAAGATTGTGGGAAGATTATTCAAAAGCTCCCTATGGCAACTATTCATATCCCTACTATTATGGACCTTATGGCGGTCCATTTTCTCCCTATGGTAGAGGTTTTCGTCGATTTGGATACCCATATTGGTGGTAAACCCTAAAATAGATTCTCGTCGAAAAGGATCTTAATGGCCTCAATGAAGTCATTCATTGCGTTAATAGCATTGGTGGTTTTTGGTTTTAGTTGCGCTCCAATTATTTCTGATGAAGTTTACCTAGAAATTGATAAAGATATCTCGCTAGAAGAACTTTTTAAAACTCCAGATAAGTTTATTGGAAAAACCGTTTTGATAGGAGGAGTTGTTATTCAGTTTGATAGCTCGAATAATCGTCTTTTAGCTTTTCAGACCGAGTTGGATGACAGGCTGCAACCGTTGGGAAATGACGAAACATTAGGAAGATTTTTGATCGTTTTTGACAAACCTGTTGATAAAGACAAGTTCGAAAAAGGCGTAAAACTAACTCTTGTTGGTAGTTTGGAGCGCACAGAAAAACTGCCTCTTCATCAAACGTTTTATAATTATTTGGTTTTAAAACCTATTGAATACCATATTTGGTCAAAAGACCAACCGTGGGATTTTAGGCCCGAATTTCGATTTGGAGTTGGTATTAGCGGTTCAATCTAACCTATATAGGCAACTTCCCCGCTATCAAATAATAGAGATTCCCCTTCATTTGAGATAATTTCTAATTTTCCTTCTTCAGTTAATCGTAAAGCGGTACCTGTATAAACGACTCCTCCTCGTACCAACGTTATTTTTTTCCCAAACAAATTAGTATGGCGAGTCCATTGCTCAGCAATGAATTTGGTTCCGTTTTTTAAAAAATCTCCGTACACTTTATCCAAGCAAGTTATTAGAGAAACTATTAACTCTTCTCTATCAACTTCAGTTCCATTTTCTAGTAAAAGAGAAGTTGCGGTATTCTTTAGCGTTTCTGAAAAGTGCTCGATTTGTTGATTTACGTTAATACCTATTCCAATGACTACGCTTGGTGGGGCGTCCCCGCATAGTTCACATAAAATACCCGAAACTTTTTTGTCATTTATTAAGATATCATTGGGCCATTTAAGGTAAGGAATCGATTTACTAAAGTTTTGGAGGGCTAATACTGTTGCTAGTCCTGCGGCAAGGGTTATTGGGGGAAATAACTCAGGTTTTATTTTAGGACACACTAGGGCGGATAAATAAATTCCTGTTCCTTTTGGAGAATGCCAATCCCGCCCAAGTCTACCGCGCCCTTGAGTTTGTGAGTTTGCAATAATAACCAGCCCTTCATCTTCGTTTAAATGTTTTTTGATTTCATCATTTGTTGATTTAACTTCATTAAAAGCGATAACTCTTTTTCCTATGAATTTAACTTCAAGGTTTTTGAGTTTTTGATTATTAAACTGTGACATGATTAATACAAAATCTAATAAGTTTTGACGTATAATGACCATCTCTTGATCCGACGAATTTGTCGCGAAAGTATATTACTCAAGTTTTTACTATAAATAAAACCGGAGTTTTAATACCCTTAGTAAAAGCTTCATTTTTTCCCGCTTTTTCCGCGTAAACTTTTCGAACGGCAATAAAATCAAAATTGTGAGGATTAGCTTCTATGCTGCAAAGAATTTGCTAACTAGAATATGATTATTACAATTTTTAGAAATGTTAATGTTTTGGAGAACTTTTGAGTATAAAAGATTTCCAAAAAAAGTTAATTGTTAACTCTCCAATGACTTAATGAATTTTTTAAGAAGATCGGCTCTTTACGTTTATTATAGATTTCTAAGATTGAAGGGGTCTCCAGAAGAGATTGCCCGAGGTTTAGGAATCGGTGTTTTTATGGGGTTTACCCCAACTCTTGGAATTCAGACAATATCCGCTATTTTTGTTGCTGCAGTCTTCAAAGGGAATAAGTTTTTAGCGGCTTTGGGCGCTGGGATAACAAATCCTCTTACAATTCCATTTTTTTATACTGGGACTTATAAGATAGGTTCTGCTGTTTTAGGTAACCCATTAGATTTCAGCTTTCTTTCACACCCTACCTTTCAGGATTTTTGGTCGATAGGCAACGATTTATTTCTTGCTCTTTGGGTGGGAGGTTTAATCGTTGGAATCCCCTCTGGAATTGTATTTTATTTTATAGGGTTATGGGCTGCTCCACGATTGATTCAACAGTACGCAAAGGCGAAAAATCGGTTCCGAAATAGAAAAACGGGTATTGTTGGGTAATTTGTTTGGGTTTTTGATCCCAAAATACAAGAATTTGATTGAATTGTTGGTTAATAACTGATAAAAAACTATGTCTCGAAACATACCAAGGTTTTGACGTATTAGAAATTTAGATCATTGAGGAGATGGCTGCATGAAAAAATTGATCGCTCTTCTAATTTTAGGAATTCTCGTAATATCTACGAGCGGTTGCTTAGAGCAAAAATACCCACATGGACAGCAGGTAAAACCTGAAGGTAAATAACATTTATCGACTGGTTAGTTAGAGTTTTACCCACTTATGGAAACAATGGGTTTGTGCTTTATTTTGTCATTGCGTTGGTTTTTGGTGCCGATCTACTAGGTTTGAAGGTAGATTGTCCAAAACTAGCGCAATGCTAAAGCTCCCCTCCATTTTCGCGCTTACCTTAGCGATTTTACCTATTGTTTATGTACTAGATTGACTCCTATCCCAATTCAAAATACAATAGAAATTCTTAAAATTCGTTTGCTTTTTAATAAAGTAGTTTTAAATCTGTGAAACCGGAAGAAAAGAATTATTATGGATAGAAAAACTTCGACCGTGGAAGAAGTGAGGCATGCACAAGACCTTTTTAGAGAAGGTTATACTTTCCACGAACAAAAACAATATAAAGAAGCTATTGATAGATTTAAAGAGTGTTCTGGCGTTAATCCTTTTGATCCTGAACATTTAGACAAACTTACAAGATTGCTTAAAGAGGGATCTTATAAATTACTACAAGAGAGCTCAGCTTATTTGGGATGCGCAGTCACTCACCTACATTCTTTGGTAAGTGAATTGTCCGAAGACGAAAAAGATATGGTTCCACTTGACGAAATGCTGCTTAAAACTTTTGGCGATTGGGACGAAGGTTGATTGTGGAACGAAGGAGTTTGTTATGTCAGTCTTAGAACAGGAAGCTACATTAGCGGAAGTTTTTCTAAAAGAGATCCACGACCATAAGGTTCCTCTTAGCCTTGGGAAAACTTGCCCTGTTAAGTGCGCGTTCTGCTATGAAATAGATATTAGTTATCGCAAAACTTTTGATACTCCCTTAACGACTGAAGATCAATGGCAATTCATGCTAAATCATATTCATGGGGTAAAAGATAAAGAAGACGACTCGTGGGTTTGGGGCGGTAATGAATACATGGAATGGACAGATATTTTTCTCCATCCTAAAGCCCTTGATTGGATGGAAGAGTTTCTCGAAACTACCGACAAAAAAGTGACAATGTTTACGGTAGGTTATGTCGATCCTAAGAGAATTAACCGGATGGCTGAAAAATTTCCAGGAAGAATTAATTTCGAGTTATCGGTTATTACTTTAAGTTCTTATCGGAAACAATTAATGCCTCATGCTCCAACGATTGATCAAGTATTGGAGATTTTAGACGGGCCAGCGGTTACTTCGGCAAATTTTTATTCATTAGGGCCGGATACGATGTCAAAAGATGCAGAAATTATTTCCCGAATAAATAAGGATTGTAATATTTGGGTGGGATGTCTCACTCCCCTAAGATATATAGATAAGGATACCACCGAGTTGATGCGGCAAGGAGAGAGGCATTTGGCCGACGAAGCTCAAAAAATGTACGATATGGACTTGCCAAACTCACAAATGATACATACACAATCATATATTACGGCTTTTTTAAACCGCAAAAAGATTATTAAAGTTTTCGACGCTTGTGAGTTAGATAAAAAAGATTGGGTTGTGGCTGCTGGAAGTGTATATAGAATTTTAAACTTATTCAGAAAAAACCGAGCTAGGTATTTATATGTTCCCAACGCGACTTTGGGGGGCGATTCAGATTGCTCGACTCTTTTAACATTTAGCGATGTTGCCAAAGTGTTGACCAACCAGACTCAGGTTTATTTGCCGAAGGTGATTATGGAAAGAGCGGCAGATGAGGAGATTGATATCGCAGGCGAAACTTTTGATGAGTTTAAAGCTAAATTTCCTAGAATCAGATTTAAAATATTACATAAGGCCAACACTTATTTTTCCAATCGGAAGTTATACGAAAAGGGATACGTAAAAAATTACGTTGAAGATTATATTAAAAACCCACTTTCAAAAAAATTTGAAGCGGTACCTTTGCCAAATTAAATGGCGTATTCGCTGAATGGGTAAGATGCCATGAAGCGATAATTCATTCTAAAAACGTAGAGAAAGAGGTCATCGGTGGAATATTGGCTAAAAGTTTTTTTTATAGATAATCAAGAAGTTAAGCTGGAAAATACTTTAAAACATTTTATCAGTGACGATTTAGAAGTATTGGAAATTACCACTTCAGATCAAGTTTTGATTGTTCCGATGCGACAAATTAAATATATCGCTTGTGATTCAAAGATTTTTCAGCAGACTTAATAGTCCTTAATTCATTTTTAATTTTTTAAGACCTAATTCTAAAGTTTCTCCCTAATCCCTCCTTTACATCTGTATCTTTCTGAGGCTCTAAAAGATCTTCAAAGGTATCAGCCATTATGTTTTATTATCCGTGGGCCAACTTTGGCTAAGCCGAAATTATATGCAAGCAAACTCCAATTTAGAAAATAATCTCAGGTACTTGTTTTTTTTCGTTTTTCTGTTTTTTATTTTTGGAGCGTATCTTAGATTTGAAGCTTTTGAGGCGATAAGGATAACTGAATGGGTGACTCGCGATTTTGATCGAGCATTTCATCTGTTTGATGGGGATTATGTACCTTTGGCAGGGCCGGAAAGAAATGCTGGAGGGAGATTACTAGGCCCTTTTTTGTATGTTTTTTTGACGATTCCTTTGTTTTTTAGTTACTCGTATGATTCGATATTTGCTTTTAATTTAATTTTAAATTTATCCTCAATCATTTTTTTTCTTTGGTTCACCCGTAAATACTTGGGTGGGATCACCGCTGCTTTTTCTACAATATTACTTTCCGTCAATCTTGTTCATTTGGATAGCGCTGGGTTTCCTATAAATCCAACCTTTATGTTTCCACTGATTTTTGTTTTTTTCTTTTTTTTATTTAAAGTTTCTATAGAAGAAAACACAAAATACCTCTCAGTTATATTTTTGATTATTTCTTTAGGTATCCAGATGCATTTTTCAATGGCTACCTATTATCTGATTCCTTTGTTGGTTTTAATAGCATTTAAAATAAAAATAAATCGTAAAGATATTTTTCAGACTTTATTTTTATTAACGCTCTGTTTTTCCCCCTATCTCATATACAAACAGCAATTCTATGAAACAACAATAAAGATTACTGAGGTTTTTTTCGAGCAGAAGTTCGATTTGTTAAAGGTTTTAGAAATTGTTTCGCTTCAAAATCTATTCTTTCGGATAAACCAAGGCACTTCGCTGTTTCAATTTTATATCCTCCCCGAATATATCTCAAAAGCAAGTCAGCTTTTCGGAATTTTAAGTTTTTGGGGGCTTATAGTTTTTACGGCGCAAAAATTTAGAAAAGACGGTTTTGATTCCTGCAGAATAGAAATAGTTCTACTAATTTCTTTTTATATTCCTGCCTTAATTTACGAAATCACCAATCCCCCAACGTTATGGCATTATTGGCATTATTTTATTTTTATTGTGCCGGTAATATTAATGAAAGCTAGATTTCTTTTTTTACTTCTTCAAGTATTTAAAAAGGAATTTTTAAGGAACCTAGTTGTCTTGATAATAATTTTAGGCATTGCAGGAGATGGATATATAAAATTTAAATTTATAAATATACATAATGAGAATTGGTCGCAGAGCTTTAAGTCTGGAAGCTTTTATAACCCAAAACAGATAAAATTTATATTTCCAGCTTTAATGGAGAAAATAAATCTTTCTAATGAAGAGTTTTTTACGAATGTGTATTGGGAAGGTGAATCGATACAACCCATTAGATTGATTGATCCGAAAGGTTTAAACCGTCCGGGGTTGTACAGAAAATATATATCGGATAAGCCTTGCTACTATATTGTTCCAAGAGAGAAAGGTGTCGGTAAGTCGATTGGAATTCCAGAAAAGGCTTTTCAAAGATTAAACAATCTTTTCAAAGATAATACAATTAAGTTTGAACGGCAAAATGCTATTTTTGTGTCAAACCTTGCTCCTGTTGGCTCTAAAAAACTCATCGCTTTTCCTTATAAAAAAAAATATGATCAGCCCTGTTATTCAAATCTATTCAACCCATTTGTGGTTGATGGTAAAACAAGAAGTTATTTAAAAGAAAGCGTAGGAATAAATAAGGAAGTTGGGAATAAACTAGCTGTTAGAGAAATATCGAAAAAGGAAGATTACGATGGCGATTCAAATCTAATAAGTTGGGAAAAAACGACACTATTTTTTCATCCTGAATTAAACGTTCCAATTAAAGTTATGATTTCGATCAACAAGCAGAAAGGGAAATATCGTTTACGTAGCGATATTTTTTACTATAGTTGGGGGAAAAAGTTAAAAGATTTAATTCAAATTAAGCAGATAGACTTGCAAATAGCGACAGATGATTTGTCTGCGAATGCAAAGGTTACTTTAGTCCCTATCATAGAACCTGAGTCGTGGATTGCCAAAACCTCACATAGTTTAATTGTAGAAAATTTTCATTGGTATCGGGATGTTGATTTGCCTGCCAATTTTAACTTAAAAAAAGGAAAGTTCTCTCTAAAGTTCTTGGGGAAAACATTTTTAGTGAACAGAGCTAATTCTTGTTGCTTAGAATTTGAAATTCCGACTTAGGTTGTATAGGTACAATAGTGAATTAAATTGATGATGGGTTACATCTAATCCAATTCATACAACTAACCTACACACTAAAACTAAATTTTAAAATTTCTTGGATTAAACTATTTCCAATATTTTTAATTCAAACTAGGTATTTCTTGAGGAACTGATAGATCGCTTGTTAATTGAGAAAGTTCATCAAGGCTTAAAATTAGATTGATGACATCCAAGTTTTGGATTAAGTTTTTTTCCTGTAATTCTCCTAGAACTGTTTTTACTTCATCTGAGGAAGAGATAGCTTGAAATAATGTTGAGTAGATTTTTTCATAAACCCAATCTTGATTTGCATAGTTGGCTTCCATAAAATCTCCTAAAATAGATATTGTTTATTTCATTTCGTCAAAAAAGTGTAATTCCTTTACTTATAAGCAGGTTGCGTGCCAAAAATTTATTTGAAAGTGATTGAATTATAAGTGTTTGTATTTAAAGTTGTTGTTGGGGTTCTTTTCTGTGGGGAGGATAGCCAAAAAAATGACGATCCTCGTTTAATAGTTTTTGTGTATTTGAATAGAGGGAGTGAAATAAATTCTAACTTTCTAAAAGTTTAGTGAGATTTTTGAAATTCCACCCCAAAAACCTTAATTAGCTATATTGGATAAAAAAGAGGCTTTAAAGAAAGTAGGTTTTTGAAAAAAGAGCTTTTCATGAGTGTTTGCGATTGGCTCTGGATAATGAAATAATAAATTCTTGTTTAAGAAAATATGAAATCAAGCTTTTAGCCACTTTGTTACCATAAAGATTAATTTTACTTAGGATAAAAATGCCTTTTCCGATTCATAGATTGAGAAGATTGAGAAAAACCGACGCTATCATGCGAATGGTACGCGAAAATAAAGTGTCCGTTGACGACCTAATTTATCCATTATTCGTTTGCGAGGGCAAAGGAGTTAAGACCGAAATTAGTTCTATGCCAGGTAACTATCGTTGGTCTATTGATTTACTAGCGAATGAAGTTAAGGAGTGTTGGAATTTAGGAATTCCTGCGGTTATTTTATTTGGGATTCCGGATAAAAAAGACGCTCGAGGTAGCGAAGCATATAATCCTGACGGTATTGTTCAACGTGCTATTCAAGAAATTAAATCGGCGGTTCCCGAAATAGCGGTAATAACTGACGTGTGTATTGATGAGTACACGGATCATGGCCATTGTGGATTGGTTGAAAACGGACAAATTTTAAATGACCCCACTTTAGAGCTTTTGGCTAAAATGGCTTTAACTCACGCAGAGGCGGGTGCAGATATTGTCGCTCCTTCAGATATGATGGATGGAAGGGTAGGAGCTATTAGAAAAGCTTTAGACCAGTCTGGATTTGGCGATAGTATCATAATGTCATATGCCGCTAAATATGCGTCTGCGTTTTACGGACCCTTTAGGGAAGCGGCAGATTCGTCCCCTCAGTTTGGGGATCGATGTTCTTACCAGATGGACCCTGCTAACGGTGAAGAAAGTGTCCGTGAAGTTGCCCAAGATATTGAAGAAGGAGCCGATATTGTAATGGTAAAACCGGCTTTGTCATATTTGGATGTTATTTATAAGATTAAAAAAGAGTTTTCGGTTCCGCTTGCCGCTTACAATGTGAGCGGAGAGTATTCTATGGCGCATGCAGCTTCGGAAAAAGGGTGGTTGGACGGCGATCGGGTTATTATGGAGGTACTACTCTCCATAAAAAGAGCTGGAGCGCAAATGATACTGACTTACTCAGCCAAACACGCGGCTAAAATTATTCAAAATATTGTTCCTTAAGGTTATGAAATCTAGTCCCATCCACTTACTTTTAAGCGAAACAGTTTTAATTACGTTGGCTATAGGGATTATCTTATTAGAATATAATGTTCAAATTTTTGAACGAGGTATCGGACTTTACTTAAAATGGCATAATCATGAGCGCCCTCAGTTGGGGAGAATGTGGGACCGTGACAGACAAAAAATTGTTGCGCAAAGAAAAATTCAATCTCTCTTAGCTTCGGTAAGCGTTAAAGAACGTACAAGCGAATCAATAGACTCTTTCAGCAAGTTATTTGAAAACTTAAACTCAGCGTCATCGCAAGTAATATCTAGAGATAAGTTCTTACAATTATTTTTTGATTATCCTGGACAGTGGAACCGAAAAATAGTGTCTCCTCTAGACATGATTGAAATCGATTCTAATAGTAAATGGGATCGAGTTTTAATTGCGCGCTTTGGAATATGGCTCACATTGAGTTTTATCGATAAAGATAATATTCCGTTAAAAGAGTTTCATGTTTCGATGGATACCTTGAATGAAATTCAGTCGACGCGAACTGTCCAAAAAGGTAAATTGGAAGAGGCAGGTTTTAGGGACGAAAGAATTTTTGATTTTCATCAATTTGTTAGCGTTTTAAAAACGATGGACCCTGCTTCTCAAAGCGCTTTGTTTCCAGATCCACAATGGTTTCTTTCAAGGGATTACCATGTTACTCGAATTGGATTTGCGGACTCGAACGATATGGGAGGTTTTGAAGCTCCCTTGATTTTTGGAATCGAGTACGACACAGGTTATTACCCTAACGTGTTGTTGATTCCTGTTCCCTTAGAAGTTTCTCACAATTTATTATCGCAAATTGATCCTGAAGAAAATGATGACGAATTGACAGATTCAAATTCCAAAGAAATTGAATATGAAAATGAGGAATTAGATGGTATTAATTTTGAAGGATAGCAATCGAAAAATTGATTAGTCTGTTCTTCATGTTTCTTGCTTGGTTAGAGGGCTTTTAAGTAAAAAAATAACAATTATCCCTGCCACAAACCCTATCAAATGACCCAACCAAGCAATTTGGGTTTCCGTTTGAGCAATACTGACAAACGCAAAGACCTGCCAGAATATCCAAAAAAATATGTAAACAAACGCTGGAGTTTTTAGAATATTAAAATAAAAAACCCAGAAAAAAAGTGTCAAAATCTGAGCTTTAGGAAATAAAATAAGGTAAGCTCCTAAGACTCCAGATATAGCTCCGCTAGCGCCAACAAGAGGAATGTTTTTCACATCCGAGAAAAATGAGAAACCTATGAATGATAAAATTCCACAAGCTAGATAAAAAATTAAAAACTTTATCGGGTTAATCAGGTTCTCGATACGATTTCCAAATACCCATAAGAAAAGCATGTTGCCAATTAAATGTCCCCATCCAGCGTGGAGAAAAAGAGATATAAGGATTGTGGGAGCTTGACCTATTGGATTCTTAAATAACTCCTCCGGTATAAATCCGGAAGTGGGCATATAAGCTTCATTGGTGAGTCCAAACTTTCTACTAATGAAGAAGTAAAAATTTAGAAAGATAATTAACAGAATGGCGAGAGGAAACTTTAAAGGAGCTTTTTCGTCTTTTAAAGGCAACATGAAAGATCTCCTCTAGAAGTGGCAATTAAAAAAGCCAATTGGTTCGTGCAAAAAAGTGAAAAAACAAAACGGGGTGTTATCGTTGCGCCTATGTTAAAATTTCCTTTAAATTAAAGCTAGTTAATTCATGTTTTGTAGTTGCTTAGCGTTTTTTGAAAAAATTTTAGAAATATTAAGGTTTAAATTTTATGGCGGAGAATAACAACTCATCTGATGACTTGGAAGATAAAGAGTTTCAAGTTTCTCATAAAGAAAATGATGAGATTTTAGCGCCAGAAAACCGAGAAGACGATGTTGATTGGGTTATTTCCACTTATAGAAAACATGCTTTAAAAGCAGTTACCGAAGAATTAAACGCAAAGCTTGGGCCAAATAGAGATAAGAAGAGCTATATCCCTCCAATTGTTTTAGATCGTAATCCGATTAATTTTAGACAAAGTTTGCAAGACTTAGTTTTCCCCACCCCTAGAGAAGTAAATGAAGATTTATTAGAGTTACCCAATGGCCGAGTTATGTTGCAAAGCGCTTCGGGAATGGGGAAAACCATTTTTTTGAAAATTTATCAAGAAATTTTATTAAAAGAAGATTCATCGAGTCAGTGGTTCCCGTTGCCTGTTTATTTTCCCTTGGAAGAATTGCCAGAAGGATCGGGGTTGTCTTTTTTACTTGAAAAAGTTTTTGACATAATCGTTGACCTAGTTATGCGGGAACAAGATTCTGATCCTAATGCGAGCTTAGATTCCGAGGCTTTATTAGAGACTGTTCAGTTTCTGTATGGTGAAAGCAAGATTTTGTTTTTTTTAGATGGGCTGGATCGACTAATTCCTACAGATCGACTGCAAGCATTTAATAAGTTAGTGCTCGAGGGAGATACTCTTGGTAGTAATTTTATCTTTTTAGCTTGTAGGTCCTTTGACTTTGGTCCGATAGCCGACGAATCTATTTTAAAAAGAGGAAATGAAGCTTTTTTTCAAATATCTTTTGATGTCATCAGCGAGCGTTCTCAAAAAATATTTTTAGGAGATAAGAAGACCAAGGCTTTGGACAAGCTTTGTCTATTTAATTCTGAATTGTTGACTACTCCTGCGCTTTTAAGGATGGTTAAAAATGCATACGATCCGGAACGGGACGAAACAATAACACAAACGATTTTATATGACCGTTATTTAGAATATCTTTCTAGCCCAGAATATATAAGGGATTCTATTGCTAAGAGGAACGAATCGATACAATCAGAATCCGATGAGGAGAATTCCTCTATAGATGTAGATGCTATTAAAACGGGTGATGAATTAGAAAAGAAGATTGAAGACGACGATCAAGAAATTATCGAACAGGCTTTAACGAGGGTTCCAATAAATTTTAATCGACTTGAAAAGATTTCATTGGAATTAGCGCAAAGCGGTTGGTTCCAACGTACAGAAGAAATCGAGAAAGGTGTCGATTTAAAACGCCTTCTAAATACTGATGAAGAAGAAGCTAGTATTTGGATTGATGATGAACTGGTTCCCGAACTTAAGGAGTTAGTTTATGTTTATGGAAAACGGTGGGAGTATATCCACTCATCGTTTCAAGAATATTTCGCGGCTCAAGCTTTATCTAAAAGAAGCGACTGGAAGACTATTACTGCAAAATATTGTCGTGATGAACGATGGCAAGAAATCTTTAAATTCTTTGCTGGTTTGACTCCTGATCTTAATAACGATTTATACGACATTTTTTTCCAAGAAGGCGCTTTATTCCCGGCGGGGAATGCAATCATGGAAGCAAGGGGTTTGGATGAGTTTCATAAATCGATTACTGGACAATTCTTAAAATATCAGTGTAAAGAAAGCTTCCCGCAATTTGTTCGATTTCGTTTGCACCAACCTAAAAATATAATTAATTCGTTTGATCAAGCAGATTTAAAAAAGCTCATTGTTAATCTGTTAAGTCGTGAAAAACGCGATAGCCGAATTTTATTTGGCGTATTTGAATTACTTTTAACTTTATATGGCATAGATTTATTGGAAATAATCGACTGTCAAAACTTTGAATCCCTAAATAGCATTTCAGAGTTACAACCATTCATGGCCGAATCAAAGAATTTTGAAATAGTCGACCAAGAAACGATGCAAAAATGGGGTGAGTTACTGACGGTTACTGAAAGTAAGTTTATTTATCAGGATGAAAAAGACGAAGAAGACCATGTTTTTCTAAAAGAATTTTCAATGATGAAGTTCCCAGTAACAAATGCTCTATATTGTCAGTTTGCCCCCAATTACCGTTTATTATTTCCAAGATATTCTAAAGAAGTAAATGAGCCTGTAATCGGCGTTAATTATTACGAAGCTAATATATTTTCTATATGGATGGGATTACGCCTGCCCACGGAAAAGGAATGGGAAAAATCGGCAAGAGGGTGTGATGGACGAGATTACCCCTGGGGGGAAGCTAGTGGTTATCAGTCTGGGTATACAAATACGGGAGATTTCGTTGAAGGAAAGGCCACTCCGGTTGATAAATTTGAACCCGGAGTTTCCCCATATGGATGTTATGATATGTCTGGAAACGTTTGGGAATGGTGCGTCCAGTTGCATGCTTCTCGATATACTACTCAAAGGATAGTTCGGGGAGGTTCTTGGTTAAATTATTTAGTTCATGCAAAATGTATATATAGAAATTCTTTTGACCCTTCCGAACGCTATCCATCTATTGGGTTTAGATGCTGTTCATTGGGCAGTACAGAACTGGAAGAGGAAGAAATAGATTGGTGATTTTTAAATTAAATACTATAAAAAAGGTATAATAAAGTAAAAAAAAGCTTGATTAATTAGAAAATAAGCCGAAAAACTATAGAACACTATAAATTAACAATCTCATTAGTTTGCTGTTTATTTAAACGGCGAGCATTAAGTAATTGTAAAAAAGTTGCATAGTTTGGCTTATGGCATAGTTTCGAGATGGTTTTTATCGTTAATACACCGAATTATTTAGTTTTTTGACAAAATTCCTTTGTTTTATTGAAGAATTTACTAATTAGTCGATAATTTTTGATAAAATTCCAATTTCACTCAGATAATTTGATAAGAATAGAAAAAAAGCTATATTTTGGCCTATATTAAAGAAAACTAAAGTCAAAAAAAGGTTTTTCGAAGTTTAAACCTGGAGAAAGAATTAAGTGGCTGTTCAAAAACCGCCGAAAAAGTTTTTGTGTATTGACGATGATCGGACGATGCTGATGATTACTCGGCAAATTCTAACCCGATCCTTTGGTCAGGACTCTTTAGAGTTTAGTGAAGCCTTTTCCGGAGAAGATGGGTTGGAAAAAGTTTCTAAAATTCAACCTGATATCGTCTTGAGTGATATACAAATGCCTGGCTTAAATGGTTTTGAAGTATGTCGCGAAATAAGAAAACGGTATCCTAAAACGGCAATTATCCTAACTTCTGCTTATGATGCTGAGCAAGATAATGCTATCAAAGCAAAAGAAGTTGGCGCTGACGCTTATTTATCCAAGCCGGTTAAAAAAGGCGAATTACTCTTTATTATTAATTTTATTTTAAGAGTTTCCAACCTAAACCAAACTGTTGGTGAAAAAAACCGACAGTTAGAAGAATCCCTTGATAGAGTCAAAAAATTTCATCATAAGCTAGTCGCTTTAAACGAAGAACTTAGAGCTGATAAGAAAAGGTTGAATTTAAACCTTCGCGAGATGGCAGAGCTAAATTCTCAATTAGAGGGAAAAAATAACCAAATTTCTTCAATGATGGAAGAAATGATGGGGAGATTTGATTCAACCGTTTCCTTGCTATCTAATATTATTGAATTAAATAGATCTGATAGAGGGCATTCAGAACGAGTTGCTGAGATGTCTATTTTTATTGCAGAGAAACTCGGCTTGACTGAATACCAAGTTCAAAACGTAAAGGTAGCGGCTAGGCTCCATGAACTTGGAATTGTTGGAATGCCTGTGGCCAAAAAAGAAGCGGCGATGGTAGAAGAGAGAGCTGGAACTAAAAGTCCACATCCTCTTGTAGGCGAGATGTTATTAAAAGCTTATCCAGGTTTTGAGTTGGTTGCAGATATTATTCGGCATTTACATGAAAATGTGGACGGTACTGGCGGTCCAGATGGATTATATGGAGACTCAATTCCGGTGGGGGCTAGAATCGTGGCGGCGGCGAGTTATTATGATCATGAAATAATTGCGAATCCAAAGCTAGGTTCTTCAGGAGCTTTGGCTAAGATGGAAGAAAAAAAGAATATAGCGTTTGACGATAAAGTTATTTTCTTAGTTAGGGAATACATTGAGCTACAAGAACAGAATCCTCAAGATAAAATTATGGAATGTACGGTTTTTAACCTGAGCGAGGGAATGGAGCTTGCTTCAGATATTTTTTCTGAATCGGGGATTAATTTATTGAGAAAAGATACGGTATTGAATAAAGAGACTCTCAATAAAATAATAAAGTTTAATAACGTGGATCCCATCGTAGGACCCATTAAGGTGAAGCAGAGTTAGGCGGTTAAATGGATATAGCATCGATACTTGGAGTTTTTGCCGGTTTAGGTTTGGTAATCACCTCAATCTTGCTGAATAGTGGTTTAGATCTGTTCTGGAATGCCCCTTCCGCAATGGTTGTTATAGGCGGAACGCTTGCGGCTACTTTTGTAGCTTATCCCGTTAACGAAGTTATGCGGGTTATGGGGCTGTTCATGAAGGTTTTTTTGGTGAAAAAGACTGATCTCAGCGAACTTATTGACAACATGGTTATGATCAATAATGTTGCGAGAAAGGGCGGAATCTTAGCTATCGAATCCAAATTAAAAGACGTCAAACACGAGTTTTTAGAAAAAGGATTACAATTAACTGTAGACGGGAAAGATGAAGCCACTGTTGCCGCATTATTGAAAAGAGAAATTGTCCAGCTCCAAAAATCTCATAAAGATGGTTGGGAAATTTTTAACGAAATGGGTAAATACGCTCCAGCATTTGGCATGATTGGAACTTTGATTGGTCTGGTACAGATGCTTGCCGACCTGGCCGACGTTGGGTCTGTTGGACCCAAAATGGCGGTTGCGCTTATCACGACATTTTATGGCGCTGTGGTGGCCAATTTGTTTTTTATTCCAATGACCGTTAAACTAAAACGGAGGAGCGCCACCGACACCTTGGAGATGAATTTGGTGTTGGAAGGGATCATGTATATTCGTAAGGGCGTCAATCCTAGGTTTATGAAAGATGTTCTAGAAAATACTGTCGCCAATATTTTGGGTAAGAAGGTTAAAAAAGAAGACGGCGGTAAAGGAAAGAAAAAGTAAAGTTTTAATGAGACGATAAATGGCTACCAAAGAAAAAGCCGAAAAAAAAGACGATCCGCCAGATGATGATGATGAGGTAGAAGAGGAACCGGAGGAGGGGATACCGCCTTGGGTAATGACCTTTGCAGATTTAGTTACTCTTCTAATGGTGTTTTTCATTCTACTCTTTGCCATGGGTTCTATTGAGGATGAGAAGTGGCGTTTGATCAAAGAATCCTTGAAGACCGCCTTGGGTGACGACGTGATTCCAGAAGCTGGAACGCGCTTAGGTTTAGAAGTTGTCCAAGAAGCGTTGGCGGAAAAAGCAGTTATTGCCGTTGATGAAGTGGGCGCGATGGTAGCGAAAGAGATTGAAGATCTTGCTTCTGAAGTGGAAGAGTTTGTTTATAAAAATAAACTAGCCGGTCAAGTACAGGTTTCTTCCGACGAACGAGGGGCAATTATTACTGTGTCAGATGTAGTGCTATTCCCAGCTGGCCAAGCTGCGACTTCTCCAGCAGGTAAAGAAGTATTAAAAAAGGTTTTCGATCTCCTAAAGCAGTTTGATTATAATGTTAAGGTGGAAGGACACACCGATAATATTCCTATTAAAACGGAACAATATCCATCAAACTGGGAACTTTCAGCCGCGCGCGCTGCAAATGTCGCTCGACAATTAGTTACAGCGGGATTTCCCCCTCAAAAACTTTCAGTAGAAGGGTTTGCTGAGTTTAGACCTAAAGTTCCAAACGATAGCACAAAAAATCGAGGAGTAAATCGTAGGATTGAAATCGTTTACCAAAGGGGAAGTATTAAAAAGCGAATGGTCGACATCCTACGATCGCAAAAAACTGTTGTAAGGTAACTCCTTTACCTCCCTCTTTCCTAAACTGTCCGCGAAATTTTTTTTGCTTTATTTGATTTCCCAGGAATAATCCAATTGAAAAATTCCCAAAAAGAAGCTTTCATGGTTAGAGCATTGCAATTAGCGAAAAAAGCCATAGGGAAAACCAGCCCGAATCCTATGGTAGGCGCGGTAATTGTGAAAAAAGGTAAGATTGTTGGCGAAGGTTATCACAAACAGGCAGGAAAAGCGCATGCCGAAGTTGAAGCCATCAAAAAAGCGGGAAAGAACGCTCGCGGCGCGGATATGTTTGTGAGTTTAGAGCCTTGTTGCCATCATGGGAAAACCCCTCCTTGTGTTGACGCTATTTTATCAGCAGGATTAAAGAAAGTTTATGTTGGAATGACAGACCCAAATAAACTTGTGAATAGAAAAGGAATTGGTGTTTTAAGAAAACAAGGAGTTGAAGTAGAAGTTGGCATCTTGAAAGAGGAATGCGAACGTTTAAATGAGAGTTTCGCTAAATTTATTCAAACGAAAACCCCTTTTGTTATTATGAAATCTGGGATTTCACTTGATGGTAAAATCGCTACTAGTTCTGGCGAGTCTCAATGGATTACGTGTGAAAAATCTAGAAAACTTGTTCATGAAATGAGAGGAGAAGCTGACGCAATATTAGTTGGCTCTGGAACGGTTTTGAAAGACGATCCGAGATTAACAGCTCGATTAAATAATCGAAAGCTGAGAAATCCCATACGAGTTATTTTGGATAGACGGAATCGAATTAAGGTTGCCGCTAAGGTTTTTGAAAATGCGGGTACGGATAAAGTTATTTATGTTACTTCTCTTAAGCTTTCCAAAGGAAAAGAAAAGCGATTGCGTGATATGGGCGTGGATATCTTAATATTTCCAGAGGATGATAAGAGTTTTAAATTGAAGACATTGATGAAAGAACTTGGACGTAGGGATATAGTGAGTGTTTTATTAGAGGGGGGAGGCTTATTAAACGCTTCTGCTTTAAAAGAGAATATTGTTGATAAGGCGATATTGTTTGTAGCTCCAATCATTATCGGCGGTGAAAAAGCGCCCAGTTTTATTGGCGGTCAAGGAATCCAAAAGTTAAAGGATGCGGTTCGACTAAAAAAAGTAGAAGCCAAAAAAATTGAGGATGATCTTATTATTGAAGGTTATTTCTGATGTTTACTGGAATTATTCAAACAGTCGGAGTAGTAAAAACTCTTGAAAATAAGTCAGAAGATGTTTTGATTGAAATAGAAACTCCTAGTGATTTTGAAAACATTGAACTTGGAGAAAGCATTGCTGTAAATGGCGTTTGTCTTACCGCAATTGCAATTTTGGACAAAGGGTTTTCGGCGAATCTTTCTTCTGAAACTTTAAAAAAAACTTCTTTGGATGAGGTTCGAGCTAATACTAAGGTAAACCTTGAACGTTCGTTAACGCCTCAAACGAAGATGAGCGGTCACTTTGTGCTGGGGCATGTAGATGAAGTTGGGACAATTATCGAAATTAAAAAGCAAGAAGGGCAAACCCTGTTTAGATTTAAACATAGCCCTGGAATGGCTTCATATATAGTCGAAAAAGGATCGATAGCGGTAGATGGAATTAGTCTGACTGTTTTTGATTGTCGCGAAAATTGCTTTTCTGTAGCGGTTATACCTTTTACGTTGAGTCATACCAATCTTTGCAAGCGTAAAATCGGCGATAAGGTTAATTTAGAATGTGATATGATTGGTAAATATGTAGTTAAAGCTTGCGAAAAAATTTTAGGCGGACAGCCTTTAGAGAAGTCTGAGATCACCCCTGAATTTCTTAAACGTTACGGATATGAATAAATTATGAGCGAGGAAGTTTTTAACGATATTCCTACCGCTATTGAAGCGGTTAAAAATGGGGAAATGATTATCATCGTTGATGATGAAGATCGGGAAAATGAAGGCGATTTAATGATCGCTGCCGAAAAAGTAACCCCTGAATCTATTAATTTCATGGCCAAGCATGGTAGGGGGTTAGTTTGTTTGACTCTCACTCAAGAACGCGCAGAAGAATTAAGGCTGCCCATGATGGCTCCAGAAAATGAATCTGCATTTGAAACCCCGTTTACGATATCGATTGATGCAAAGACAGGCGTTTCGACTGGAATTTCCGCCGCAGATAGGGCTCGGACAATACAAGTGGCTATTGACCCAAAGTCAACGCGAAAAGATTTAGCGGTACCTGGACATATTTTTCCTTTAAAAGCGAAAAGTGGTGGAGTGCTGGTTCGTAATGGTCAAACGGAAGGTTCTGTTGATATAGCTCGATTGGCGGGTTTAAATCCTTCGGGCGTGATTTGCGAAATCATGAATGATGACGGGACGATGTCTCGGGTTCCTCAGTTGGCTGAATTTTCCAAAAAGTTTGGAATTAAGATGGTCACGGTTAAAGATTTAGTTGAATATCGTTTACAAAGTGAGACTCTCATTGAAAAGGAAGCGGAAACCATAATTCCTACTCAATGGGGGGAATTTAAGTCGATCGCTTTTCGTAATGTTTTGATTGATCAAGTTCATATTGCTTTTGTTAAAGGTGACATTCAAGCTTCATCTCCAGTTTTAACGAGGGTTCACTCTCAATGTTTGACAGGAGATGTTTTTGGTTCGTATCGATGCGATTGCGGCGAACAATTAAGTCGGGCCATGCAAATGATTCAAGATCAGGGTTTAGGGGTTTTGCTTTATTTATATCAAGAAGGAAGAGGTATCGGGATAATAAATAAACTGAAAGCTTATGCGCTCCAAGATCAAGGGCATGATACTGTTCAAGCAAATGAGGCCTTAGGCTTTAAACCTGATTTGAGAGAATATGGAATTGGAGCTCAAATTTTAAGAAAATTGGGATTGGGAAAAATTCGTTTAATGACCAATAACCCAAGAAAAATTGTTGGATTAGAGGCTTATGGTTTAAGTATCGTGGAAAGAGTTCCGATGGAAATCAGCCCTAAAGAGGAAAATGTAAAATACCTTAAGACAAAACAGTCCAAATTAGGACATCTTATGAAGAATATTTCTTAAGAGAGGAATGAATGGCAAATATTATTGAAGGAAACCTGATTGGATCGGGATTCAAGTTTGGTATTGTTGCGGCACGGTTTAACGATTTTATTACAGGGCGTCTTGTTGATGGGGCTTTGGATACTCTTAATCGTCATGGTGTTGATGAATCGACGATTGATATTGTAAAAGTACCAGGGGCTTTTGAAATTTTTATGGCCGCAAAAAAATTAGTCAAATCCGATAAATATGATGCCATTATATGTCTTGGAACCATTATTCGGGGAGCGACTCCGCATTTTGAATATGTTGCCGCTGAGGCGAGCAAGGGAGTTGCGGCTGTAGCAATGGAAGCGAATATACCTGTTTTATTTGGAGTATTAACCACAGATAACCTTGAACAAGCAATTGAAAGAGCAGGCTCGAAAGCTGGAAATAAGGGGTCTGAAGCAGCTTTAGCGGCTTTGGAAATGGCAAACTTGTTTAAGGTAATGGAGTAAATTTTTATTGTGGGAAAAAGACGCCAGTCTAGGGAATTAACTTTAAAGTTTTTGTATTTATACGATCTTAATAAGGGAGATCTAGAAGAACAAAAAAAAATGTTTTGGGATTGGGTTGGAAAAGATCAGGCTAAAGACTTTACCTTCCAATTGATCGATTCGACGCTTAATAATCTAGAAAAAGTGGATGAAGTGATTAATAAGTTTAGCGACAATTGGGATATAGAAAGAATGGGAACAATTGATAGAAATATTTTACGGTTAGCTTCTTGTGAATTAATGTTTCATAAAAATGTTCCTGGAAAAGTTGCAATTGACGAAGCTGTTGAGATTGCCAAAAAATACGGAGGAAAACAATCATCTGATTTTGTAAACGGAATTTTGGATCGAGTTAATTCCCACATTTCATCTTCATTGGCTCAAGAAGTAAACTAACGAGTTCTTGCATAGCCGAAGCCTTCCAATAGTGTTTCCTCCTTACTTATTGTCGATTTAAATTGTTCTTTGTATTCTATACAGATTAGATTTTATCTCTATAAGTTTCCAAAATGGTTTATCTTATCTTTTCGGATGTTCATAGCAATTTAGAAGCTTTACAGGCTTTTTTTGAAATAGCTCAAAAAACGCCTCATGATAGGCTTGTGTGTCTTGGCGATATAGTTGGTTATGGAGCAGACCCTAATCCCGTTTTAGATTTGATTCGCAAGAAAGTTGATATTATTTTGGCTGGTAACCATGATCAAGCGGTTTGCGGAAAAATAAGCGCGTCGTATTTTAATCCTTATGCTTATAATGCTACGTTGTGGACTCGCAAGGTATTGAGCGAAGAAAACCATGAATTTTTAAGATCGTTACCGATTTATTTGGAAAGTGAAGATATTGTATGGGTTCACTCGTCGCCATTTGAACCGGAGCAATGGCATTATCTAAATTCTTATGAAGACGCTATAGAAAACTTTGGAGTTTTAGAGGCAGAGCTTGGTTTTATGGGGCATACCCATAAGCCGCTTGTTTTTGAAGAAGTTTCAAAAGACGACGTAAAATTGCTTAAAGGGTCCACTGTTAAATTGAACGACCATACCAAGTATTTAATAAATGTGGGTAGCCTCGGTCAACCTAGAGATGGAAATCCCGAATCTTGTTATACGAGGTTTGACTCCGTGACTAGAGAGCTAAACTTTCATCGCTTTAGTTATCAATTAGAAGAAACTCAACGAAAAATACTCAAAAACGGATTACCTCCTTTTTTTGCTGAACGTCTCTCCCAGGGACGATAATACTTCTCAGAAACCAATATCCTCGCTTTTCTTGACCCGTTTACTTAAAAGCGCTATACTCATAACTACAATAAAATTAAATAGTTATGGTTTTTTTGTTGCGCGGTTTGGCAAGGTGAAAAAAGTAAACAGTTGACTTAAATTATGAAGCGTTTTGTACCAATAAATTTCCTAAGAAGCATTTTGCAAGTTTTAGTTTTAGGCGTTTTTATTTTATTGAATACGTCGACAACTTTTTCAAAACCTGTAAAAAATGTAAAAGCTGAAGCTTTATATAAACAAGCAAAGTCGGATTATTATTCGCTTTTAAAGTTTAGTAGCTCTGAAATAAAAAGAGCTAGATGGATAGAAACTGCAAAAAAGTTTAAAAAGATTTCACTTTCCTTTCCTAAAACTATTTCAGGTTATAAAGCTTTATTTACCTCCGGGAAACTATATCAAAAATCGTTTGCGAGATTTGGTAAATCAGAAGATCTTAAACAAGCGTTGGCGATTTTTCAAAAAGTAGCCTCGATGGATAAAGATGGGTACTTAGGCGACGATGCATTGTTTCATGCAGGAGAATTATTCGTTGCTGAAAATAATCTTCAAGCGGCTAAATTATCATTCCAAACCATATTAAGCTTTTTCCCAAAAGGCGACATGGTAAAGCGAGCTCGAAACCGGCTCGAATTTGTTAACAGGAACAAAACTGGAAATTGGCAGACTAAAGTATCGAAGACCAAGGCTTTAAAAAACGCTGTGACGATTAAGGAAGTAAATTTTAATACTGAGTATTCTAAAGAATGGTTAACGATTCAGACTGATAGCCCAATACAGTTTACGGAAGGATGGGTTAGCTCTAATCTTAAATATGTTATAGATCTTCCTGATTCGAAAATATCGGATTCAGTGCTAAAAAATATTAAGATTAATGGAAATCATCTAGAACGAATTCGCGTGACGCCAATTTCAAAATCTGGAAATCGAGTGGTTCTAGAATTTAAATCTCCAAAGAACCTCAATGTTCAAGCATTTCAGAAAAAGAATTTAATTAAAATATTAATCCAGCCAAAACGTAAAATTAAAAAATCTGTTACTAAGCCTCAGTTTCTAGAGGCTAAAGTTACTGAATCTTTACAGTCCATTACAATAGCTGATGGTAATAAACAGAATAATGAGAAGCGCAAATGGAAAGTTCCGTATGTTGTGGTTGACCCTGGCCATGGCGGGAAAGATAACGGAGCGATTGGCGGAAGCGGTTTGTTGGAAAAAAACTTAAACTTAGCAATTTCAAAGCGTCTAAGCCGTATATTACAGAAAAAGTATTCTTATAAAGTTTCTATGACGCGCGAAGACGACCGGTTTATAGCCTTGGACGAGAGAGGAAAGTTTGCCAACGGAAAAGACGCAGATTTATTTGTTTCCATTCATGTGAATGCCGCTAAAAGAAAAGGCGCCCACGGGATTGAAACTTATTATTTGGGAAGAGGGTCTAGCGATAGGGCTCGCGATACGGCTAAAAGAGAAAATGGCGAATTAGTGTATAAGGTGCCGGATAATGACGTGCAAAAAATTCTAACTGACATGATAACCAACAGAAAAATTAATGATTCTTCTATTTTAGCTAGATGGATTCAAGATAAGCTATTTTTAAAGATGTCTAAAAAATATTCGCGGATAAAAAACTTGGGAGTAAAGGAAGGTCCATTTTTCGTGCTTCATAGCACCAAGATGCCAAGTGTTTTAGTGGAGGTAGGATTTATTACTAACCCCAAAGAAGAATTAAGGCTGAGCAAATCCCAATACCTCAATAAGCTAGCTGAATCTATTGCATATGGGATTTCTTCTTATATAAAAGATAACAAGCCGACAATTTAGGATGAGAGACGAATCTGAATTCAAGAATGAAGCGATAGTTGCCATTATTGGAAGAGCGAATGTTGGAAAATCTACTCTATTTAATAAAATAATTGGCAAAAAAACAGCCATAGTTAACAACACTCGAGGAGTTACTCGGGATAGAAATTATGGGATTGCAGACTGGTATGGAAAAACATTTTGGGCCGTTGATACGGGAGGAATTGATTTTGCCGGAGAAAATGATTTTGAGCCATTAATTGCCGAACAAGCTGAATTTGCAAAAGAAGAAGCCGATTGCGTAATCTTTGTTGTCGATTGTCGCCAAGGGATGACTCCTCAAGATAGAGAAGTGATTGAGATGGTCAGAAAAACTGGGAAGCCTTTATTTCTTGCAGTGAATAAAGTTGATAACCCAGAAAATGAATCCTTGGCGTACGAATTTGCTAAAATTGGCATTCAGAATATGTTTTCCATTTCAGCGGAGCATGGATATGGCTTGATGGAGCTTATGGAAGGAGTTGCGGAAACGATTCCTGAAAACAATCCTATTGAAGTTGATGAAAATGAGATAAGAGTAGCAATTGTTGGAAGGCCGAATGTTGGTAAGTCTTCATTAGTAAATAAGCTTTTAGATACTTACCGATGTATTGTTTCTGATAAACCAGGCACGACCCGAGACGCTACAGATTCTCCTATTGAATCGGATGGTCAAAAGTATGTATTAATTGATACCGCAGGTATCAGGAGAAAAGGAAAAACGGTCCAAACGCTTGAAAAGTTTTCGGTAATTATGTCGTTGAAAGCGTTAGACCGATGCCATGTAGCAGTTTTGGTTATTGACGGAAATGAAGGAATTACTGACCAAGATGCAAGCATAGCGGGGTACGCAATAGATAAGGGGCGAAGTTGTGTTGTTTTAGTCAATAAATGGGATTTAGCTCAAAAAAAGTATAAAAACTTTGAGGAGTTTCAAGAGTTTGTGCAAAATAAGTTGAAGTTTCTAGACTTTGCTCCATTTTTTGATGTTTCAGCGAAAACGGGTTATAATCTGTCCTTATTTTTTCCTCAAATAAATCAAGTGTTTGGAGAATATAGCAAACGTGTGGCGACAGGTCCTTTGAACGACTGTTTACATAAAGCGGTTGAAAAAAATCCTTTAAGTCATTTTAGAGGTAAATTTATTAAATTGTTTTATTCTGCCCAAGTAAGAGATTGTCCACCGACGTTTCGCTGTTTTGTTAATTTTCCTCAAGGAATACATTTTTCTTATAAAAGATATTTAACAAACAGCTTAAGAAAAAAATTTGGTTTTAAAGGAACTCCAGTGCGGCTAGTTTTTTCCCGAAAAAAATCGGCTAATTAAATTATGACGAAATTAATTAAAGATTTTAAAATTATTAGCGGTAAAAACTATAAAGTTTTAAGGACGCAAGAATTTGGAGATATTGTGTTTGGTTGTCCGCCGGGTATAGTTAAAGACTTTGCCTTGCGTGGCGAAGATTTACCTTCAAAATATGTTATTCCTTTTAGGACTTTTGTAAAGGGTAGAAATAACTTTGATTTTGAATTTATAGTATATAGTTTTTTATTTGTAAAAGATAAGAAAGAAAGACTTTCCATTTTTTGTATGCCCGGTCAGGAAGAGCGTTTCCGAATTATTCTTAGTGAAACTCTTTTTGGTCCTACTTTTTTAAATATGTTGCGGGCGCAATTTCGAAAAATTCCAATCCAAAACAAATTTTCTGCAAAGGAATCAAAACAATTTGATACCTTTTTACAAAAACTGTCTAAAAATAAACGTTTTTTTGAATCATATGATCTTAATTTAAAAGAACACAACAGTGAGAAACAAATCACTGAAGACATAAAAAACGGTTTTGATAAATTACTAAAAGAGACACAATGGCTTACTCGTAAAAAAGTAAAAAATTTATCGGTTCATTTGACTGAATGCTATTTAGTTTGCGCCAATTTAAAGAGAGAAATGAGCTTATTTACTTTGGCGAGAGAAAGTCAACGTATCGAGTTTATTGATAGGATTGTAGATTTTTATCATTTTGATGATGATTGGTCTGTCACTGTTAAAGGAATAAAAGATAAACGAAAAAAGTTGAAGATGGTTCAACCTTCTCCTTCAGTGTTCGATCTTTATATAGGAAAAAAGAAAAAAGTAGAAATAAATATTAGTAGTTTAGAGCCACCAGACACAAACTTTACCATTCAACCTTGTGAAAAACCCTTTATGGGAGTGACTTTTTTAGGAGTAGGGTCTGGGTTTACTCCCAACCGAAAAAATAGTTGTATGATCGCCTGGTCAGAAGGTAAAGGCATCATGGTAGACGTTCTTTCGGAGTCTAATGTTGAAACCATGAAATATGGGATCACTGAAAATGATGTCCCATATACTTTTCTAACTCATGTCCATTCAGACCATGACGCTGGGATTACAGAGAAAATTTTATATGGAGAGAAGGTCAAAGTAATTTCTACTCGGATTATTTTTGAAAGTTATTTAAGAAAATTAGAAGCAATAACTTGTTTTCCCATTAGGATATTAGAAGATTTTTTTGATTTTCATGAGGTAGAACCGAACAAACCAACTAAGTTGCCAGGTTTTCAAAACTCATATTTTGAGTTTGATTATTCGTTGCATTCGATCCCTTCAGGTCGGTTTACTTTGACATATAAAGAAAAAGGATTTAAAAAAACGATCGCGCATTCGGGCGATACTAAATACGATGAAGAGCGAATCAGATTCTGGTATGAGCAGGGATTTTTTACTAAAAAAAGAAGAGATGCAATTCTTGGTTTTATATGGGATGCCGACTTAATTGTTCACGATGTTGGCGGAGGTATGTTACACACTCATATTGATGCTCTTAAAAAATTGGATAAATCTATTACTGATAAGGTTATTTTAGTCCATCAGCATCATGAGCCTGCGGCAAATCAAACAATGCATTTTGCTAAAGAAGGGCAAACAGAAGTTCTTATAAAAGAAAGAAAGCTTAAAAAGGAAGTGCCACTTCAATCTTTAAAAGAAGGCATTTTGTTTAGAAAATTAAAACAGAACCATTTCCTAGAGTTATGCGCAAGTTCGGAAATAAAGAAATTTAAAGATCAGGAGATTGTTTTCTCTCAAGATGAAGAAGGGCATTCATTTTTTGTTATTGTTGATGGGTTTGCCGAAATTATAATAGACAAAGAAAAGTATGCTATTTATGAGAAGGGAAACTTTTTTGGTGAATTAGCTATTACGACGGCAAATCCAAGAAGGCGAGCGACTGTTCGCGCTAAAGGTTCTTTATGTCTTTTAGAAATTAAAAAAGAAGATTATAAAAAGTTCAATTTACCTCTAATTAAAGATGATTATTATAAATTAGAAAGCTTTTTCTCAGATACTATCAATCCTAGCTTATTGGCAATTTTAGCTTTTGGTACTTTAGAGCACTGGGCAAAAAATGAAACAGTCATTAAATATGGATCTTTGGAAAAAGATATGTATGTCCTGCTTTCGGGCAAAGTTAAAATTTTAGATAAGAAAAACAAAGAATTAGCCAATTTATCTGAGGGAGCTATTGTAGGTGAAATCGCCTATATGAAAAATGTTCCAAGAACAGCCTCTGTTCTCGCCGCATCAAACGATGTTTATGCTATCCGCTTAAAAACTAACCAAATATCCAACGTTTTTAAGCTCTTTCCCGCCTTTTATGGAATGGTTTACCAGCAGATGAAAAAAAAGGAAATCCATTTTTAATCTGTCGTTTTATAGTCATTTCCATGTATAATTAATTTCTTTATGAGTTATTTTTTGTAATTTAGCGTTATTTTTTTGTATTATTTACGTTAGGTTTTTGTGTTTGTTTGTCTTTTTAATGGAGGGTTTCCCAAGGTTTATCGCCAAGAATTTTATGTAGTTTAGTAAATGAAACCCATCATGTTGTCCCATTAATTTTTATTTCTATTATTTGGAGCTCTCATGGGAGGGAAAAATGAAGAAGTACAATTGTGCTGATATTAGAAACGTAGGGCTTATTGGTCATGGAGCTGTAGGAAAGACTTCAATTGCCGAAGCAATGACTTACATTTCTGGAGTTTCTGACCGGTTAGGCAAGGTTGGAGATAGTTCTTCATTTTTCGATTATGATCCCGAGGAAGTAAAAAAAGGATATTCCCTAAATGCATCGTTAGCGTTTTTAGAATGGGATAAAAAAAAGATAAACCTGATTGATTCCCCTGGTAGTGGTAGCTTTATTGGCGATACTTATGCTGCTTTAAGAGTTATCGACAGTTCGGTTTTTGTCATTTCCGCTGATGCAGGGTTGCAATACTTCACCGAAAAATTTTGGCATGTAGCTGAAGATTATGCAGTTCGTCCTATAGTATTTCTCAATAAGATTGATCATGAAAGAGCCGACCTTGACAATGCAGTTAACTCTGTCAAAAAAAGATTAAAAAATAATCCTGTCTTAATTCAATTGCCCGTAGGAAGTAACGAGAACGTCAAAGGGATTGTCGATTTAATTGGCAATGTTTGCTTTTTATACGATAAGGAAGGCAATGGAGTAGGTAAAGAATCCCCCATTCCAGAAGACATGATTGATGAGGTTGAAACTGCAAGAGCTGAATTGATTGAATCGGTAGCTGAATGTGACGAAGAACTTTTAGAAAAGTATTTTGAAGAAGGCACCCTATCGGACGAAGAACTAGTTTCTGGAATTAAAAAAGCAATTGATGGCGGCGATTTGATTCCTGTGTTTTGTGGTTCGGGTACGCTTAATATAGGGATAGATTTGTTAATGCAAGGCATCGTCAACTATATGCCATCACCCGACCAACGCCCAGCAATTACCGCAAAATCTTTGAATGACGATTCCGAAGTAATAGTAAAACCAGGTCTGAATGACCCTTTTTGTGGCTTAGTTTTTAAAACTATCGCCGATCCTTATGCCGGAAAACTTACAATTTTTCGGGTGTTTTCTGGAACTGTCAGTTCTGATACCTCTATTTTTAATTCTTCTAAGAATGTGACCGAGAGAGTTGGAAATCTTTTTGCTATTCAAGGAAAAAACCAAAATCAAATGAGCGAATTGATTGCTGGAGATTTTGCAACTGTTGCTAAGCTTAAAGAAACAGAAACCAGCGATACACTTTGTAGCCAGGAATTTCAAGCAAAGTTTGAACCAATTGATTTTCCAACGCCTATTTTATCTCGCGCCGTGGTTCCAAAGACTCGTGCCGACGAAGAAAAAATAAGCGGGTCTTTACATCGATTAACGGATGAAGATAAAACATTACAAGTCGAAAGAAATAGCCAAACCCATGAACTATTAGTTTCTGGATTAGGACAAGTTCATTTTGACGTAATTTTAGATAAGTTAAAAAGGCGGTTTGGAGTAGAGGTTGAAGTTAAAGAACCTAAAATACCGTATAGGGAGACGATTCGAGGAAGGACTAAAATCCAGGGTAAATACAAAAAACAATCTGGAGGTCGCGGTCAATTTGGCGATACTTGGCTAGAAATTGAGCCGTTGACTAAAGGGGCTGGTTTTGAGTTTGTCGATAAAATTGTTGGTGGCGCTATTCCCAAAACTTACATTCCTGCTGTTGAAAAAGGAGTGCAAGGCGCAATGGAAGAAGGCGTTTTAGCTCATTATCCGATGGTTGACGTCAAAGTAACTTTATATGACGGTTCTTTTCATAATGTCGATTCTTCTGAAATGGCTTTTAAAATAGCGGGTTCTATGGGGTTTAAGAAAGGCGTTATGGAGTGTAGGCCTATTTTGTTGGAGCCTATAATGAATATGGAAGTGGTTGTGCCAAGCGAATGTGTTGGCGATGTAATGGGTGATTTGAATTCGAAAAGAGGAAAAATTTTGGGGATCGATGCCCAGGAAGATACACAAGTAATTCGAGTGGAAGTTCCGATGTCTTCCGTATTAAACTATGCACCAGATATTACGTCACTCACGGGTGGTCGAGGGATTTTTACGATGGAATTTTCTCATTATGACGACGTTCCGGAACATCTTACTGGAAAAATTGTTGAACAAGCCCAAAAGGAGTTTGAAGAATCTAAATCTTCCTAATGGGTATTTAAAAAAGGTTTTTTATGAGTAACCATAAGATAGCGCTGATAAAAGCGGATATTGTTGATCGAGTTTATGAGAGAGTAGGGTTTAGCCGTAGAGAAGCGGAAAAGGCTGTTGAAGCGTTGTTTGATCAAATAAAATTAGAGTTGGAAGCGGGCGAGAATGTAAGAATTTCCGGTTTTGCTAGTTTTTATTTAAAAGATAAAAAAGCAAGGAACGCCCGTAACCCAAAAACTGGCGAACCTATAATCATAAAAGCTAGAAGGGTTCTTTCTTTTAAGCCCAGTAAGCAATTGATTGACGCCGCGAACGAGTCCTAAAAATCCTCTTAAATTTATATCCCAGGTCTTTTTCATAAATAACGAATAGGTACGAACCAGTCAACAATTAATTAACTCGCAGAGTTTTTATGCTTCCTGAAATTCCTGATAAATTATTTTTTAGAATAGGTGAAGTCGCCGAGATAGTAGGCGTGGAACAACATGTTTTGCGTTATTGGGAAGATGAGTTTGACGTTTTAAAACCAGATAAAAATCAAGCTGGCCAAAGATTATATCGAAAAAAAGATATAGAAATGGTAGTTCGCATAAAAGAGCTATTGTATGAAGAGATGTTTACGATTGCTGGAGCTAAAAAGAAGTTAAAAAATAAAAAACGCGACCCAAGCCAATTGAGTTTTCATTTTGATCCGGATGAATTTTTAAAATGGAAAAAGCAGTTAAAAAGCGATCTTAATTCGGTTATCAAATTACTAGATGAAAGTTAAGTAAAGCTTTATTTTGACGCGGAAGAAATTATATATACGGTTCAAATAGAAAATGTCCTAAAATTTTTTAGAAAAGAATTCCTATTTTTAGATTATTCTTCATAGTTTTCTTCTTAAGTATTTTTGTATTATTTAGACCTCCTTCCTTTGCTCAGAAGTTTCAAAATCCCCCTCCGCAAGCAATTGTGTTGAAACCAATTGTTGTTGACGCTACTCGCTCGCCTAAAAATATTGAGAAAACTCCATTTTCCATTAGTTTGAATAGTTATGACCGCTTAAATGGCAGTAAAGGATCATCATTAGATCAAGTATTGGAACCAATTGCGGGAGTGTTTTTACAAAATCCATTCAACTTTGCTCAAGACTTAAGAATTGCCATAAGGGGGTTTGGTATTAGGTCCTCTTTTGGAGTTCGAGGTATTAAAGTGTTTTCAGACGGTTTCACTGAGTCGTTGGCAGATGGATCAACTCCGTTAGATTCTATTGATCCCGATTTGATTGAAAGCGTCGAAGTTTTGAAAGGCCCTGGATCTTCATTGTACGGAAATTCAGCTGGGGGCGCGGTATTATTTAAAACACGAAGTGGTCCGGAGAGTGGAACCGAGTTTTCTTCAAAAATAAAGGTTGGGCGGTTTGGATTATTTAAAAAACAGATTGAATTTGGACAAGGGGGAAAACTTGGGTCTTATAGACTTTACGCTTCTAGTCTTCAGTTCGATGGATTTCGCGAACATAGCGAAACGGCAAGTAATTTAGCAAATTTTAAAGCTCATTATATTCCTGATACAAAATCAAAGCTGACGTTTTTAATAGGATATTTAAATTCTCCGAAGTCGCAAGACCCTGGCGCTTTGACTAATAGACAAGCCGAAGAAGACCCAAGGCAAGCAAGAGGTATTAACCTCGTTTTTGAAGCGGGAGAGAAAGTACGACAACACAACATAGGAATTAAATATGAAACCGAGTTAACTGATAGTTTAAATATTTCTGCAAAGGTAGGTGGGACTCAAAGGTTTTTTTCTAATAAACTTCCATTTGAAAGGGGAGGAGCTGTAGACCTTGATAGAAATGCTTTGGATTTTGGAGGCAAGACAGTTTTCAATTGGCGATATTCTGATTTAAAAATTAGAAGTATTGCGGGAATTGATTTGTTAGCTCAATTAGACGATAGAAAACGTTTTGATAATATTGAAGGAAAGAATGGACAATTATCCTTTGACCAAAATGAAGACGTAACTGCATATGGAGTTTATTTCAGAAATGAAATCGAGATACTTGAAGACTTTGAGATTGGTCTTGGGGGGCGCTACGACAGAACTAGGTTTCAGATACGTGATCGTTTTAATATTGATGGAGACCAAAGTGGGTCGAGAACTCTTGACGCTTGGAGTGGCTCTATAGGTACTGTTTGGGAGGCTAATAAAAATATCAATATTTTTGGAAGCTTTTCTACAGCTTTTGAAACGCCTGCAGTAATTGAATTAACAAATAATCCTTTGGGGTTAGGAGGACTGAATCCTAATTTAGAACCTCGATATTCATTTTCTTATGAAACAGGGATAAAGGGCTATATAGACTCTTCTTTGAGGTACGAAGCTTCTATTTTTCTAATCAGAACTAGAGATGAAATTGTTCCGTTTGAGTTGTCTCAATCCCCAGGAAGGTCATTCTTCAGGAACTCGGGGAATTCAGAAAGAGTTGGATCGGAAGTGACGTTATTTTATAAAATTGCGGCTAACCTGAACTTTCAGCTTTCTTATACATACTCGGATTTTAAGTTTCGAGATTTTTTAGATGAAACTCTTGAGCTTAAAGATAAAAAAATCCCTGGGATTCCTCAGAACTACTTGTTTACACAATTGAAATGGAATAGCCCATCAGGGTTATTTGCCGTATGGAAAGGTAAGTATGTAGATGAATTGTTTGCTAACCGAGAGAATACTTTTGTAACGCCTGATTATTTTATAAATGATTTTCAACTTGGCGTTGAAAAAGAGTGGGGGGAATTTCAAGGAAGTTTATTTGTGGGATTAGAAAACGCAACCGACTCGAATTACTTTGCAAATACAAGGATTGACGCTTCCAGAGAAGCTTTTTTTGAACCGGGTCTTCCTATAAATTGGCGAGGTGGGTTTCAAATTTCTTTTAGGAAACAGAAAATATAGGTTACTCAGTTTTAAAAGGATAATTATATTTCCAAGATTCGAAACCCCCTGCCATGCTATAAACTTCTTTGAAACCTTGTTCCTGAAAATAGGAAGCAGCTCCTTGGCTTGAGTTCCCATGGTAACAATATATAATTAAGGGTAAATCTTTATTAGTTTTTTCGATGAATTCTTGGACGTTGGTATCGCTAAGGTGAACCGCGTCTTCAATATGTCCGATTGTGAATGAGGCCGGGTCTCGGATATCAACTATGTTAATATCTCCATCTTCTATTTTTGTTTTTGCGTCGTGAATATCTATTTGATTTATTGTAGGCATAATTTTGATTAAAGTTTAGTCTTTATTAATTAATGGAAATTATGCTATCAATAAATTCTCTTATTGGCTAATCATTTTTTCTTTCTAAAAGAATTTAAGAAAGCCAATAAAACGAAAAATTTACCAATGAGAGTTTTCTTAAAATAATGAGTGAAGACAAAGACAACCAAGTACCTGAATTAGATCGTTTGATGAGTATTGTAAATGAAAATCCTGAAAATGGAGACGCTCGTTTTGATTTGGGAGTTTTTTATGGAAAGCTAGGTCGCTATGATGAAGCCGTTAAGGAGTTTCAAGAAGCGGTTCGGATAAACCCCAAAAACGAAGCGACGCGTTATAACCTTGGTGCTTTTTATTTTAAGTTAGGTAAATTTACTGAAGCAAAAAAGACCTATCAAGAAGTTTTAGAAAAAAATCCAGACTATTTAGCGGCTCATTATGGTTTGGGAATTGTACATAACCAATTAGAAGAATATGAAGAGGCAATAGGGCGGTACCATAAGGTAGCCGATTCTAAACCCGATTTTGCCGAAGTTAGATATCGTCTAGGGATCGTTTATTTTTTAATTGAAAAGTATGAAGAGAGCATTGAAGCTCTGAAAGAAACTATTCGTATTATTCCAGAGCATAGTGAAGCCCATTTTAATCTGTCGGCTGCATTTGACAAGACAGGCGATGGGAAAAACTCGATAATTCATATGACCATTTCTGAACTAGTTTTTGGTCAAAAGGGCGATCAAGATCGTCAGAATCAATGCGGAGACCAGCTTCGCCAACTCTATTCTAAATACAATTACACTCCTGAAGATTTCTGCCTACCTCCGTTATCATAATTTGATCTCAAAATTTATCCAACTTTTTCAATCATTTACTGCCTTAAATTGATTTCGAAGTTTTTCAAATATTGCAAGTTAAGATTTTTTTGTATCGCGAATATTTTTTTAATAAATATGTCGTATGGCCTGTTGTAAATTCTCTACTCTTTCAAATAAATTTTTGATAGTATAATTTTCATCCTTATATAAAAATTTTATTAATGTGAAAAATGGTCTGTGATTATGGATGCCATATTAACTGTTGTCTTTCAAAATTACGAATGGGTTTTTTCAGGACTTGGAGTTGCGTTAATTGTTTATTTTATTCCTAAGAAAGAAAAAAAACAGGATATAACAATAAATGTTGGATCAGCAAAGATGGAGGAAAACGCTTCGGCAACAGCAGACATCATTGCTTTTCGTCAGAATCAAAGTACATCTATTGTTAACAGAAAAGATTTATTAATTGTAGTGGATATTCAAAGGGATTTCTTCGAAGGTGGTACATTAGCAGTTCCAGAAGCAGAGTCGTTAATTAAACCACTAAATGAATTAATAAGGTTTGCTCAAAACCGTGATTGCGATATTGTTTTAGCTAGAGATTGGCATCCACCCGATCATAAATCTTTTATGGGAGCGGGAGGCCACTCAGCTGACTGGCCTGCCCATTGTGTTCGTGATACAGATGGAGCTAAGTTCCATGACGGGCTTAATATTACTGAAGATATGACAGTGGTTAATATCGGAGCTGAAAATGATGATCCAGACTATTCAGCTTTTGATGACCATACAATGAGAGAAAAAATTAAAAGTGATAATATAGGTATTGTATATGTTGTTGGGATAGCGCTTGAATTTTGTGTGCTAGCAACTTGTTTAGATGCTTTAAAGTTTGGTAAAGGAATACCTGTAGTCGCCTTGGAACCATTTATTAGGTCGGCTAGTATAGATGAAGAAAAACTGGAAGAAGTTTGGTCAAATTTTATGAGCCAGGGTATTATTAGGGCTCATAATATGGCAGGTTTTGATATTACCGTTAAAAAGCCACATTTGAGAAATATTGCTTGATGCGAGTTAGTTTACAAATAAAAAAAGCCCCTCCTAAAAAGGAGGGGCTTTTTAATTAAACCAACTATAACGAACTATTCAGGTTGTTGCGGAGTCGCTGTAGCGCTTTCGCGAAGCGCTTCTTTGCGGCTTAATTTTACGCGTCCATTTCGATCAACGTCTAAAACTTTAACGGTGATTTCGTCGCCTTCCTGAATTTCATCGTCTACTTTATTGATTCTACGATCACAGATTTGAGAAATGTGTACCAACCCGTCTGTTCCTGGGAAGATCTCCACAAAAGCGCCAAAATCCATAATCTTTTTAACTTTTCCTAAATAGATCTTTCCGACTTCTACTTCTTGAACAAGACCTTCAATCATTTTAACAGCTTCGTTGGCGTCTTCTTCATTTGATGAAGCAATGGAAACAATACCGCTATCGTTTATGTCTATAGCGACACTGGTTTTTTCAATAATGCTTCGAATGACTTTTCCTCCCGGTCCGATAACATCTTTGATTTTATCGGTCGAAATTTGCATGGTAAGAATTCGAGGAGCAAACTTTGAAAGGCTATCCCTAGGTGTGGAAAGAGATTTTTGCATTTCGCCCAAGATATGTAGTCTGCCTTCTTTTGCTTGTTTCATAGCAGATTCCATAATGCTCTTGTCCAGCCCTTTAATCTTAATATCCATTTGTAGGGCGGTAATACCTTCTTCGGTACCGGTAACCTTAAAGTCCATATCGCCTAAATGATCTTCCGAGCCTAAAATGTCGGAAAGAACTGCAACTTGATCGCCATCTTTTATCAATCCCATAGCGATACCAGCAACAGGAGCTTTAATCGGAACTCCAGCGTCCATTAATGCGAGACTTCCTCCACAAACGGATGCCATGGAAGAGGAACCGTTAGATTCTAACACTTCCGACACAATACGAATGGTATAAGGGAAAGTTTCCTTAGTGGGCAAGATAGGAAGTAGCGCTCTTTCAGCTAACATCCCATGGCCGATTTCGCGTCTTCCGGGGCTTCCAATGAACTTAACCTCTCCGGTACAGAAAGCTGGAAAGTTGTAATGGAGCATGAAAGATTTATTTACCGTTCCTTCTAAGGTTTCAATTCTTTGCTCATCTTGACCAGTTCCTAAGGTGGAAACAACGAGGGCTTGAGTTTCTCCTCGGGTAAAAATTCCGGAACCATGCGCTCTAGCCACGTAGCCTACTTGGCAAGAAATTGGTCGAATATCAGAAAGTCCACGTCCGTCAATCCTCACTTTTTCGTTAAGAATTTGTTTTCGAACCACATCTTTTTCGATATCGTGCAGTATGGTTTTAAGAGTGCCTTTTAAGTCGCCATCTTCATCAGGATTGAGTTCGGTTGCAATTTCACCAGTGAGCTTGTCTATGGTGTCTTGACGCTCATGTTTACTATGAATTTTTAAAGCTTCGGCTAAAGGAACGCGGAATTTTTCATCAGCCTTACTTACTAAGTCCGCATCAAACTCTTCAGCAACAACGGTAATTTTTTCCTTGCTTATTTTTGCCTTTAATTCTAATTGCAAATCGATCATTTTCTTTATTTGCTCATGACCGAATTCGAGCCCATCCATCATAATTTCTTCGCTTAATTCGTTGGCTCCAGCTTCGACCATTACAATTCCATCTTGAGTGCCGGCCATAACCAAGTTTAAATCGCTGTCTTCAAGTTCTTTATTACTTGGGTTTAAAATGAACTCGCCATTTTTTCTACCTATTCGCGCTCCCGCAACCGGGGTATTAAATGGAATATCTGAAATCATCAGAGCGGTAGAAGCTCCGGTAAGGGCAATGACGTCTGGGTTATTGACTTGATCGTGGGAAATAACAAAACAAACAACTTGTGTTTCGTTTCTAAACCCATCGGGGAATAGCGGCCGAAGAGGTCGATCAATTAAGCGACAATTGAGAGTTTCTCTATCTGCGGGACGCGCTTCTCTTTTAAAATAACCACCAGGAACTTTTCCGGCAGCATAAGCTTTTTCTCTGTAATCTACTGTCAAGGGAAAGAAGTCAATTCCTTCTCTCGCACTCTTAGCCATGGTCGCCGTTACTAAGACCATGGTATCGCCAAGCCGCACTACTACTGATCCGCCAGCTTGCTTGGCAAGGGTACCTGCTTCTAACGACAATGTTTTTCCAAACAGGTCGGTTTCAACTTTATGCATTATTTTCTCCAAATAAAATTTATCGCCTAATTCCCAACCGCGAGATAATATTTTTATAGCGGCTTAGATCTTCCTTTTTTAGATGGTCGAGCAACTTGCGTCTTTGACTAACAATTTTTAGTAGTCCACGACGGGAATGATGATCTTTACCATGTTCATTAAAATGAACGTTTAAATCGGTCAATCTTTGGGTAAGTAGCGCGATCTGGACTTCTGCAGAACCAGTATCGGTTTCATGAGCCCGGTTTTCTCCAATAATGGCTGATTTCTGTTCTTTAGCTAAGGCCATTGTTTTTTCCTCCAAACAATACGGAAACGAAATACTTCCGCATTTGAAAACGTTTAGTTAATTTGTTGTTAATACTCGTTTAAACTTAAAAACTCTATTTTCGCGGTCTGTTAATTCGTACCGCTTTTTGTCAAACATTGATTCTACTATTGCGGCTGGAACCCCAGCTCTATCTAAAATTCTGAATTTAGCTCCGCTATTAAATTCTTCGGGAACCGTTTCGATAACGCTTTTTGTTAAAAGGCTACCGTTTAGGACTTGATCTAAACATTCCGTTTTTATCCGGATTTCCGGTAAGAAACTTAGTATTTGATCAATAGGTACTATGTAACTAGAAACTTTCTCCATGTCTTCAAAACGCTCAATTTTTTCCAAATTAATTGCGTTTTTAGATTTAAAAATACCGACTTCTTGTCTAATAAGTTTTGTCATATGTCCGCCACAACCTAGCTGTCTTCCTATATCATGGCAGAGCGTTCTCATATAAGAACCGCTTGAACACCGGACCCTAAACTTTATTCGATTATCTATTTTTTCAAAAATCTCAAGCGAGTGAATAGTTATTTTATTTGGTTTTCTCGCAACTTCAATTCCTTTCCTGGCTAACTTATACAAAGGAGTTCCATTTTGTTTTTTAGCCGAATACATTGGAGGAATTTGTTCAATTTCTCCTATAAAATCTCTAGCGGCGTTTTCTATGTCTTTATCTTTAACATGCTCTATGGACTTTTTTGATATCACTACGCCTGTTGCGTCTTGAGTATCTGTTTCGGTGCCCAATCCTAGTTCAACAACATACTCTTTGGTTAAATCAGATAAAAACTGAATTATCCGGGTTGAACCGTTAAGAGCAATTGGTAAGACGCCTTCCGCCATCGGGTCTAATGTGCCCAAGTGTCCAGCTTTTTTAGCTTTTAAAAGATCTTTAACTTTTTGAACCGCCTTGAACGAAGTAGGGCCAAGAGGTTTATAAAAATTAAGAATCCCCTCTTTTATTAATTTCTCCGAGGAGTCTAGAGATTTTATCAAATCTTTCTGAGCTTTCATCTTTTTGAAAATTTAAATCAGGAATATATCGTAAATAAAGATTTTTCCCCAAAAGTCCTCGAATATAACCTTTAGCGCTGTTTAGTCCTTCAATTGTGCTTTCTGCTTCTGTATCGTTTCCAATGATACTAACAAAAACCTTTGCATATCTCAGGTTATCCGTTAAATCAATATGAGTTACAGTAGCAAAACCAATTCTTGGATCTTTCAATCCTTTTTGAATTAACAGAGAAATCTCTTTTACAAGCAATTCCTGTAATCTTTGCGATCGTTTGAACCGCATTTTTATAAAAACTCCCAATCTTCTTCTGGATCACCGACTGGAATCAATCTAATTTTATATGACGATAAATGAGCTAATCCCATCCAATCAATAAAATTGACTACTTGATTTAGTAGGGAATCAATGTAGGCGGAGTCCGGCCCAATTGTCGCCACACCAATCAGCATCGTTTGCCAAATATCTTGATTTCCTACTTCCGATACTGAAATATTGAATTTCCCTTTTACTCGGTCCTTAATAGATTTTAAAACCTTCCTTTTCCCTTTTAAGGATCGATTTCCAAATAAAGCCAATTTAATTACGCAATATCCGACAGTCATAGAGACTGAAAACTCTTTATACCCTACTTATTTCTTCAAGAACAAACGGCTCTACAATATCACCTTGTTTTACATCTTGATATTTTTCAAATGCCAAGCCGCACTCATAACCTGATTGAACAGATTTAACATCGTCTTTAAAACGTCTTAGAGATCCAATTTTACCTTCATAAACTACAACACTGTCGCGAATCAACCTTGCGTTGAGGTTTCTTTCCATATTTCCCGTAAGAACGAAACAACCTGCAATAGATCCAACTTTTGGAATAGTAAAAATTTCTCGTACTTCAGCGCGCCCAATAATTTTTTCTTTGAACTTGGGAGCCAATAAACCATCCATAGCTTTTTTCATGTCGTTGATTGCATCGTAAATCACGCTATACAAATCAATCTCTACATTTTCTCTAGCCGCTAATGGAGACGCTTTTTCAGTAGGGCGGACATTAAAACCAATGATTAATGCATTTGAAGCGGAGGCTAATAAAACATCGCCTTCGGTAATTCCGCCAACCCCGTCATGTATAACTTTAATGCGAACTTCATTAGAATCTAATTTACCAAACGCCTCTTTTACAGCTTGAATGGATCCTTGAACGTCCGCTTTAATAATTAAATTAAGCTCTTTGATTTCACCTTCAAGAATTTGTTGATGCAAGTCTTCTAAAGTAACTCTTTTATTTTGGGCTAAAGTTGTTTCGCGTTGCTGTTGCAACCTGAAGGCACTTATGCTGCGAGCTTTCTTTTCGTCTATTACCGCCATAAATTTATCGCCAGGTTGGGGAACATCAGGTATTCCAAGAACTTCAACCGGGACTGATGGACCTGCTGAACTAATTTTTTTACCATGATGGTTCACTAAAGCTCGCACTCTACCAAAAAAACAACCAGCTATAAACGCTTGCCCTACTTTCAGTAATCCTTGTTGGATCAAAACAGTGGCTACAGGGCCGCGTCCTTTATCTAGTTTGGATTCAATTACAACCCCTTTTGCCATTAAATTGGGATTTGCTTTAAGCTCTAAAATTTCAGCTTGAAGAAGAAGTAACTCTAGCAGCTCTTTGACGCCTGTTTTTTCTAGCGCTGAAACTTCGGCGAAAATGGTTTGTCCACCCCAATCTTCCGGAAGTAATCCTTCGTCGGCCAATTGTTTTTTTACTTCATCAGGTTTGGCATCTTCTTTATCTATTTTATTGATGGCAACGACTATTGGAACATTTGCGGCTTGCGCATGGTCGATGGCTTCTTTGGTTTGAGGTTTTATGCCGTCATCTGCAGCTACAACTAAGACAACAATGTCGGTTACCTGGGCTCCTCGGGCTCTCATAGCGGTAAATGCTTCATGGCCAGGGGTGTCTAAAAATGTGATGGTGTTATTTCCGACCTTAGCTTGATAAGCTCCAATATGTTGAGTGATACCACCTTGTTCAGACTGAGTGATGTTAGTTTCTCTAATCGCGTCTAATAGGGATGTTTTGCCATGATCTACATGTCCCATTATCGTAATGATAGGCGAACGTGGGACACGGTCTTTTTCAAGGTCCTGCTCTTCTTCTTCTATACCTAGATCAGACTCAACTGAGACCTCTTCAACTTCAAAACCTAATTTGTCGGCTACTTTGGACGCCAAATTAACATCCATGGATTGGTTGATGGTAGCCATAATTCCAAATCCCATCAATTCTCGGATAATCTCATTTACAGATTTATTTACGGCTTCTGCAAAGTCGCGAATTGACATTCCGTCTCGCACTTGCACCTTTTCAAAAGTTTCATCTTCTGCTACAGGAGCTTGTTTTTCTGTAGAAGAGACAGGAGAAGCTATTGGCGTTGGAATATTTTGTTTTTTGAAGGGTTGTTTTGGAGCTTCTTGCGGCTTAGTAGAAGAGGTTTTTTTGCCTTCAGGTTCTTTTGGTTTTTCTTTTTCGTCAGGCTTAGTGATCTTTAAACCTAATTTTTTCCCAGACTTAGTGGGGTCAACTGCTGGAGCTTTGTGTTTATTAGGAGGTGTTTTTGATTTTGGCGTTGTCTTTTCAGATTCGTCTCGACCGGATTCAACTTTTTTTGGTTTCTGTTTTTCGGCTACGACTGTTTTTGTCGCGGCAGGGGTTTCTGTTTTTTCTGAAGTTTTAGGTTCCTCTTTTTTTGTATCTTTGGTTTTGCTTTCAGGAGCTTTGGCTGTCTTAGGTTTTGCTTTTGCTTTTGTTTTAGAGGGGTCTTTTTTGTCGGAACTTTCTATTTCTTTAGCTTTGGAGGTTGTCGTCTTTTTACGAGTAGGGGTTTTTGTAGAGGCTTTGGTTGTTTTCTTTGTTTTTATCGCAGCTTTAGTGGAGGCTGTTGTTTTCTTACCGCCTTGGAATTGCTCCCTAATTTTATTGGCTATATCATCGTCAATGGCACTCATATAATTCTTGACATGAATATCGTGTTTTTGAAGTTCCTCAATAATTTGGTCGTTTTGGACATTAAGTTCCAAAGCTAGTTTATTAATGCGAATATTACCCAAGAATTTTCTCCAAAAATTTTATCAACTTGTCGCTAAGAAATTAAGCGTCTAATTTAATTTAAAATCGTTTTATTTGTAAATAAGCGCCTGTTATTTTTATAAATCAGTTTAACGACGCTCTTACGAAGCGTTTTCTAAACTATCCGTATGCTGTCTCGCCTGGTTTAAAATAGATTTAGCGGTAGCTTCGTCAATTCCATCTATTTCCAAGAGTTCTACTTCGGGAGTAACTGAAAGTTCTGCCAATGTTTGAAAGCCGTTGTCTTTCAATTTTTGAACAATAACGGGATCGACTAACTCCAATTCGTCGACAGAGTATTCTAAATCGTCAACTGAACTTTCTGATTGCTCGGAATCTGTTTCTTCTTCCTCGCCGGTTTGTGCATTAGATGCGGAAGTTTCTTCATCGGCCGTTTCAGTTTCTGAATCTTCATCTTCGCTTTCTTCTGAAACTTCATTGACTGAAGCGTTAGCAATGATCGGTTGGTTATAAATTCCACTCAAATAGGTTTGAGCTAATTTAACCAATTGACTAGCTTGTTCTTCTTCAATGCCATCAATATCGTCAAAACCTTTTTCGCCTTGAGAAACGATGTCGTCAAAACATCTTATTTCATTATCTAATAAGATTTGAATCAGGGCATCGTCCAAGTGTTCGTCTTTTGCAATTGCGCTTGTCATCTTTTCTTCCGGAGACTTCAATTGCAATAAAGGCGTTTCTTTTTCGAGAAGAGCTCTAGCTTCAGACTCGCCTTGTATATCTAGTTTCCATTTTACAAGCTTAGCCGCTAGCTTAACGTTTTGTCCTTTTTTCCCAATAGCTAAAGACATTTGATCGTCTGGGACGATAATGGACATGCTTTGCTCTTTGTGATCGACCAGAATTCGCGAGATTTTAGCGGGACTTAAGGCATTGCGCACAAAAGTTTCGGCATCTTCGGAATATTCAACGATGTCAATTTTTTCGCCGCGAAGTTCTTGAACAATGGATTGAACTCGCATTCCTCGCATTCCAACGCAAGCTCCCACAGCGTCGATATCTCGATCATTAGTTTTAACCGCAATTTTGGTTCTTCCATTAGGCTCGCGAACGATTCCCATAATTTCGACCATACCTTCGCCGATTTCTGGAACTTCAAGCTCAAACAGCCTTCGAATCAAACCAACATGAGTTCTGGAAAGGATTACGTAAGCATTTTTTGTCGATTTTCGAATTTCTAGGACGTAGGCTCTAATTCTTTCGCCACGATTAAAAGTTTCGCGAAAAACTTGTTCTCTTCTAGGTAAAAGACCTTCAACCTTTCCCAGGTCTACAAAAATATCGCCCCTTTCAAAACGTTGGACAATTCCATTAACTAAATCTCCTCGTTTATCTTGAAATTCGTTAAAGACGGTTTCTATTTCCGCTTCTCTCACTTTTTGCATTATTACTTGCTTAGCAAGTTGAGCGGCAATGCGACCATAATTTTCTAAAGTTTGAGGAACCCAAACAGTTTCGCCTAACCTTGCGTCAGGCGTTAATTTAGAAGCGTCTTTCAGAGAAATTTCGCAATTAGGTTCAATGACTTGATTAGCGACGGTTTTTTCTACCAAGATCTGAATTTCACCAGTTTCTTCATCAAACTCAGTTTCAATATTGATTTCCCCTGGGAAGCTTTTTTGGGCGGCTGTTAAAATCGCCATTTTCAAAGCATCTATAAGGACTGCGCGATCAATTCCTTTTTCGCGGCTGAGTTGTTCGATTATTGCGAGAACTTCTGGATTCATAAATGCCCAAACTTTTAATTTAAAATTTAATATCTAATGTGGCTTTTTTGATTTCGTCAATCGGAATTGACAAAACTTCATCATCCAGCTTTAAAAACAGAAGCCCGTCTTCGGCGTTTTTGACGGTTCCGACGAACTTACTCTTTTTATTTATGGGTGAACGAGTATAGACACAAACCCGTTGGTTTAAATTTCTAAGGAGGTCTTTTTCGGATTTAAGCGGACGATCCAAACCGGGCGAAGAAACTTCAAGGAAATATTTGTCGGCTATTATGTCCTCAATCTCAATGATATCTTCAACTTGACGACTTATCTTTTGGCAATCTTTTACAGTTATTCCGCCTGTCTTATGGATAAAAATTCTTAAAAACCAACGTGGTCCTTCTTTTTTATATTCAATATCAACTAGTTCTAAATCATCTTCAGCCAAAACCGGTTTTACCACTTCAGACACGGCGTCAACGACAGATTTTATTCCCATTTATTATAAAAGTACCCGTTTTTTGACAGGTTTCTTCTTATCTATTATGACTTAAGTATTACGTAGTATAAAATGCCTAAAAAAAAAGCGGGTTATGTAAACCCGCTTTTCAACGCAGACTCAACAATTTAAGTGGCATTATATTACATAAATTTTCTTTTAATATCAACCTAAATTAAATTGATTAATTCTTTATAAAAGGGGGGTTAATCCCAATTGAAAGTTAAAAAAATGCAAACTAATCAAACGGTTGAAGTTACGAGGAAAAAGCTGTGGAAAATATGGACAACTTCAAAGTTTTATTTAAAGTGGAGCCAGAATTTCTTCTATTCGGTCTAAAATTTCGGGGAATGGGTGCAGCTGAGATTCTCCAGTTTTTCTAATTTTCACTTCAACCTGGTTCTCTTTTAGGTTTTTAGGGCCAAAAATTAATTGTAGTGGAACCCCAATTAGGTCGGCGTCTTTAAATTTAACCCCGATTCGGTCTTTTCGATCGTCTAAAAGGGTTTCAATCCCTTTGTCCCAAAGTTTTTGATAAGCTAAATCAGAAGCCTCCTTGGTTTGTTCGTCTGCATAATTCACCGGAAGTATAATCACTTGAAATGGAGCTAAAGGAGTGGGCCAAATAATTCCTTTTTCATCATGATTTTGTTCAATTGCCGCTGCAGCAGTTCTGCCCACCCCAATTCCGTAGCATCCCATTTCCATTGGTAAACTTTTCCCATTAGGGTCTAAGTAGTTGGCTTTTAAGGCAGAACTGTATTTTTTACCTAGAATAAATATATGGCCAACTTCAATACCCCGTTTGATTTGAATCTTTCCATCAGAACATTTTGGGCAAGGATCATTTTCTTTGGCTAATCGGATATCTCCGGATTTTTCGATTTTGAAATCCCGGTCCGGTTGAACCCCTCTAAGGTGGGTATCCTTTTCGTTACCGCCTACAATGAAATTTTTCATCAGTGGAATTGAAAGATCTGCATATACTTTTAAGCCCAAACCTGAAGGACCAATGAAACCGCAAGGAATATTAGTCGTTTTTTCTATTACTTCTGGGCTAGCGGATTCTAAGACGGAGCAATCGATCAAATTTTTCAATTTAACTGGGTTTATTTCATGATCTCCTCGGACAAGAGCTGCTACCAGTTCTTTTTCTGTTTGAAAAATTATGGTTTTGACTAAGTTTTTTGGGGAAACCTCCAAGAAATCAGTTACTTCCGTAATAGTTTTTTTGTTAGGAGTATCCACTTTTTCCAATTCAGCCGATAGTTCGCTTTCTCCAATATCCAAAGGAACTTGAGATTCGGTTTTTTCCAAATTAGATGCATAGCTACAACTTTCGCAATAACCAATTGCATCCTCGCCAGATTCGGCTAAGACTGAAAATTCATGAGAAAAGCTGCCTCCAATAGTTCCTGAATCGGCTTCAACCATACGAAAATCTAAACCGCAACGTTTGAAAACATTGGAGTATGCTACCTTCGTTTTTTCGTAGGTCTCCTTAGCGCAATTTTCATCGGTATGAAAGCTATAAGCGTCTTTCATCATAAATTCTCGACCCCGCATAATTCCAAAGCGAGGTCGAACCTCGTCTCTAAATTTAGTTTGGATCTGATAAAACATTAATGGCAGTTGTTTATAGGACTTTATCTCTTTACGAACAAGGTCGGTAATGACCTCTTCATGAGTTGGGCCGTAACAAAACTCACGGCCATGTCTGTCTTTAATTCGAAGTAACTCTTTGCCGTAAAAATCCCAACGTCCACTTTCCTGCCATAATTCTGCCGGTTGAATGCTCGGTAAAAAAGTTTCTAGACCGCCAATTCGGTTCATTTCTTCCCGAATAATGTTTTCCACTTTTCGGAGAACTTTGAGTCCCAAGGGTAAGACAGAGTATATACCCGCCGCTAGTTTTCTTATCATTCCAGCGCGTACCATTAATTTATGGCTGATAACCTCAGCGTCGGTTGGAGATTCTTTATGTGTTGGAATAAATGATTGAGAAACGCGCATGACTAATTATTAAATAACTTATTTTAAATTTTAGATTTAAGGAACGTAGGTTTTTTAAAGGAAATTTTACAAAAGCGCAAGCGTTGAATTGTTTGTGGTCTGGTTTTTGGGCGATGGCCTTATTTGAGGTCCTATTGGCTCATTAATCAGAACAGATCATTGGCTAGCGCTATGTCGTTTTCGTTGTGGATTTCCAACCAGCCTTGATGAATTTCAAAAAAATGAACGGGGAATCCTCGATTTATCATTTCTTGGATGAGGTTGGTAAAAGAAAACTGACTAAATGTTTTGCTTTTACTAAGATCACTTTCATAGTTTTGAGAGCAATCTTCAAATGTGTGAATGAAGTTTTCTGCGCCAGTTTTTGAAAACTTTGCTAGTCCTATAAATTCGTGCGTAGCTTCCGTTGGATCGATTTTATCTCCTATTTTTGAGATTAAATTTTCGTAAACAAAGCGGATTTTACGCCTACCAGCGGATGATTTATTTCGGCTAGTTACAAAGTCGACAACCTTTCCCTCATCATGTCGGTGGTACTGGATTGCGTTATCAACGACTAAAATAATATCTTCTTGGCATCGAATTAAGGGGCTTAAAATATGTTCCTCAAGTAAAATGTCCGAATACAACATAATAAAACCATTCTCCATCTTGCTACGGGCCATGATCAAGCTATGGAGAGTTGTTCCATCTAAGTAGTTAGGATTATGAACTTTCTGGATACTATTTGCTTTTAATTTATCGCCAGCATAACCCGATACAACTGTAATGTCTGATAACCCGTTTGAATTTAGAGATGCGACTTGTCTGTCTAAAATCGTTTTCCCGGAAATCTCCAGCATTGCTTTTGGTTTTCCATTTAATACGGACTTTAAAATTTCATCCTCGCCAGCGGCAGGAATGATGACAGAATCTGCTCGCAAACTTTCTTCTAATTTATCTTTTTCTTTAACGTCTAAAAAACCAACCGTTTTAAAAATTTCTCTGACGGGAGCGCAGATAGGATCCGCTTCAAAGGACCTTTGATTTATGAGTATTGTCTTAGCAGTTTCCAGCATGGATTGGTATGCGGCGCGTAGAAGATGGTTCGCATAAATGACTATATTGAATCCTGCCGATCTTAATTCGTCTTCATGAACTGAGTTATAGGTCGTTGGAACGCAAATTAAGGGCTTTGAAATATTTAATTCTTTTTGAAGTTCTCGGTAGAATACCGCAAATTCAAAAACTTCTTCCGGACTCTTTTGCTTTGAATGAATCATTATCCCATCGACCCCGGCTTCTAGATAAACTCGAGCTCTATGTTTAGCGTCGTCCATACCAGCTTCGGCAATGAGGCTTTCAATTCGAGCGATGATCATAAAGTCGTCTGAAGCTTGAACTGCTTTTCCTCGCCTTATTTTTTTTGCAAAATCTTCTGGAGTTTCCTGTTCTTGACTGGTTCCTGCCTCTAAACTATTTCTTTTTGGAAAGACTTTATCCTCAATAATAACGGCTGAAACTCCTGCCTTTTCTAATTTGGTTACGGAATATTCGAAATTATTTGGTTCGCCGCCGGTATCCCCATCCACAATCATGGGTTTATTCGTAACCGCTAAAATTTCTTGAATTGACTGCAATCGAGAATCAAAACTGACAACTTCAATATCTGGATGACCCTTTGAAGCAGAATCGGTTAAACTGCTTTCCCAAATCCCATCAAACTCCCGAGCGATAGGACTACCTTCGTCAAGCCCTTGGACTTTAGCGTCGTTGGCGACGATTCCGCTCAATCCGTTATGAGCTTCAATGATTCGAACTAATGCTTCTTCTTTTAAGGCTTTTTTAAGAAGACCACGGCGGTGTTCTGGCAAGATATTATTTAAGAGTGTCATTTAGCTTTAGTATGGTTTTAAATTTTAATTTTTTCTAAGCGATCCCGAATCCAGGGAGAAATAAAAAAACCTTCAAGGTCTAAACTTTCGAATCCTTGAAGTATTATATTTATTTGTTCTTCATCCGGTAATTTTTTATCTAGGATAATTACTTGGTTTCCATTGATTTTACAATAACCGCTTTGGAAGTGGAACTCTATGTCGGTTAGATCTCGATAAATTATTTCTACGGAAAGTTTGTTAGCGCAATTTTTAATGTCGTCTAATTGTGCTTGAGGGGTCATGTAAAGTTTTTAAGGTTTAGGAAATAATCCTCATTATGTCGTTGTAAAAAGCGAAAACCATCAAAGAAATCAACATGAAAAAACCAACTTGTTGAGCTCTTTCTCGGTTTCTTTCGCTCACGGGCTTTCCTTTTATAGCTTCGATCAAGAAAAACAAAATATGACCGCCGTCAAGGATAGGGATAGGTAATAAGTTTAGGAGACCAAGATTGATGCTTAATAATGCAGTCAAGCGAATAGTTTGGTTAAAGCCTTGTTCCGCTTGTTCGTCATAGATTTGGAATATTAAAATTGGTCCGCCAATAGAGTCCGCTGGGACGGTTCCAAAAATCATTTTTTTAATGGATTGACCAATTAAGAACGTCAATCGAACGGTTTCTTCGAAAGATCTTTGGATGGCGCCAAAAACGCCATAACGCTCCAAAATCATTTCGCCGGTGAGCCCTAATCCAAGCTCTCCAATTTCTATGGATTTTCCCTCTTGGTCTTTAACTGTTTTTGGTCTAGGGGTAATTGGAATGTCAAGTTCGCTACCGTCTCTCGTAACTTTAAAAACGACTTTTTGACCTGGTTTATCGACAGCATATTTTTTTAAATCCATCCATCCGCGAAAAAGATGGTTGTCAATCGATAAAACTTTATCTTCCAAATTGAATCCAGCTTTTTCAGCTTCGGAATCTTTTGCAATATAAGTGACTTTTTGAACTAATGGAGTTACTCCAATCAGGCCAACTTTTTCTTTTTCGCCAAATAAATTTGTTGTTTCTTCGGAGACAGGAGTGATGAGTAAATTTATGACTTGAGTTTCGCCCCGTTCAATCGTGAAGTCCATTCTTTTTCCGGGGTTTTTATGGACTACCTCCTGTAATTTCTCCCAAAACTTGACCTCAGTTCCGTCAATCCCAACGATTTTATCTCCAGATTGCAACCCTGCAACCTCTGCAGGAGAACCTTCTTTTACCGTTCCTATAGCGGTTGATAAATTGGGAGCCCCATTCATATAAACGACTACATAAATGGCAATCGCAAAAAGAATGTTAAATAAAGGGCCGCCAAAAGCTATCGCCAATCGATGGTTAACGGGAGCTCCTGAAAAAGAACCAGTTTGGTCGGTTAATTCCTCTTTGGGGTCTTCTCCCTTCATTTTCACGTAACCGCCTAATGGGATGGCAGAAATCATGTAGTCGGTTTTTCCTTGAGTAAACCCAATTATTTTGGGGCCAAACCCGAGGGAAAATTTTTCTACTTCAACACCACAACGTCTTGCGATTAAAAAGTGCCCCAATTCATGGACAAAAATTAAGGCCGCAAGAGCCGCCAAAAATACGAAAATGGAATTTACAAAACCTAGAATTTTGTCTAAGGGAAAAGCTGAAAGCTCGATCATTATTATTTAACTAAGAATTTGGATTTTTATTGTCAGTCCCGATCCGAGGCGTCAATGAGATCTACTCCTTCTGGAGTTTCAAAATCAAATAAGGTGTCGGGAAAAGTAAGGTTTATTTCAATTGATTCAAATACAATTTCTGTTGTGTTACCTAAACTATCATACACCTTTGAGCCAAGTATTTGGTAATTTTTGTTATCCACTGATAAAGCTAATTTTTCCATTCCGCGATCTTTTTGTAATGGAATAAGTAGTACTTGAGATGTTTTTTCGTTTTTAATCACCTTATCAAGACGGAAAGAATCGGTTAATTTCCCTTCTCCTGATAGGAATAAGGCTGGAGTATTAGCGGTATACACATCCTTTATGGAAGCTTTAGTTACCTGGTTTTCTTCCGGAGCATAAAGCCAAAAAGTATTATTATTGACAATAAGCGTTTGCGGATCAGGGTTTTTATAGACCCATTTCATTTTACCGGGTTTTTTAATAATAACTTCTCCTTCGGCGTTTTGAGTTTGATCCATTATCTGAACAAAAGCTTTTTGGGAAAATTTAGCTTTAAATGTTTTAGCCTCTTCGTATCTTTTTTGAATGAATTCTAGAATATCCCCGTTTTCTTCCCCCCATCCATTTGTATTGAGATTGAAAATAAAGATGACTAATAAGAAAATTTTTAAAGAAGGTTTCATACGTTTTTTTTTGTTAAGTGATAGTTGTTGTTTAACTCGTAGTTTTTCTACCGCAAATAATGATTTGGTTGTTCATGATAGATTGAATCGCTTTTGGGTAAAGTTTATGTTCTTCTGCGAGGATACGATCAGATAATGTTTCTTCGGTGTCGTCGTCAAATACCGGAACAGAGGTTTGGCAAATGATAGGGCCTGTGTCTACTCCTTCGTCTACAAAATGAACCGTGCAACCAGCCAGCTTTACTCCATATTCTAGAGCTTGTTTTTGAGCGTCTAAGCCAGGAAAAGCGGGTAAAAGCGATGGATGAACATTGATTATTTTTTTTGGAAAAGCGTGGATAAATTCTGCGCTTAAAATTCGCATAAAACCAGCTAAACAAATTAAGTCGATTGAGCTTTCTTTTAAGCGAGAAACCATAGCCTTGTCGAAGGCAATTTTATTTTCAAAAGATTTCGGATCCATATGAATTGATTGGATACCATGTCGCTTGCATCGTTCCAATGCGTGAGCATTTTCTTTATTGCTGATGACTAACGCTATTTTTACGTTAGGAGTTTCTTTTTCAATCCAATCTATGATTGCCTGTAGATTAGTTCCTCTTCCAGAAACTAATACGCCTAATCGAAATTCTTTACTCATGGATAAATATTTAGCTACGTTATTTGGTTAGTTGGGGTTTAGTTGTTGAGTTTACAATTTTAATAAATTTAAAAAAGTCTATGGCGGGACATTACAACAATATCGAGAGGACTTTAGAGAGTAACCATTTTACTAAAGAGCCTTTATTTAAAATATTCCTCGCTGAAAGCGATGTCAACAAAAAGGAAAGATAATTCTTTAAAGTTTCCTAAGTGGTTAAGATCTTTTTTCGATCGTAAAGTTGTCAACCTGCGCTTTTAGTTTCTCCGACATTTCAAATATTTTCTTTGTTTCGGTTGAGGTACGGTTGATAGCAGACGATGTTTGTTTACTGCCTTTATTGATTTCTTTCAACGCGGAGACAACATGATCGGTATCTTCTTTTTGTTGGATGGTGGAATGAGAAATTATTTCTACCGCTTCAGCAGTGGATTTTGCGTTTTGGACCAGTGTTTCTAACTTAATAATAGTTTCCTCTGCCAAGTGTCCGCCTTCTTTGATTTGGGTTGAACCATTTTCAGACGCCATGACTAGCCTATTGATTGCTTTTTGGATTTCTTCGGTTTTGCTTTGAATTTCAGATGTGGATTCCATAACGTTATCCGCTAAATGACGAATTTCCCCCGCAACAACCGCAAAACGTTTACCTGCAGCCCCAGCGCTAGCCGCTTCAATAGCGGCGTTGAAAGCTATTAGTTTGGTTTGGTCGGCAATGCTATTAATTAAATTCATAACTTTCCCGATTTCGTTGGATTTGCGTCCGAGGGCGACGATTTCTCTTAATGTTGACTGATTGTCTTTTGTGATGTCGTCTATTTTAGATTTTAGAGAAGCCATAGCGTTCATTCCGCTTTCTGATTCATTAAGAGTATTACCGGAAATTTCACTTACTGAGTTTGCGCGTTCTGCCATTTGAGCGGAAGATACTACTAGCTTTTCCGCAGTTGCAAAAATCTCTGATATGGAGGAGGCCTGCTCTGATGAAACTGTAGCTTGATCTTTAATTTCTTTGTCGATTTCTTGTACGGAATGAGTCAGTTTTGAAGATGTATCGGAAATAGTTCTAATGCTGTTAATAAGTTCGTTAAAAAGAGTAGAAAGACTTTCTCCCATACGGCCAATGGAATCTTTTCCGGTTACAGTGACGTTATGTGTCAAGTTTCCGCTTGCAGCGGCATCGATCGCAACAAGCATACTATCAACCTTGCGCCTTAAATCGTTGGTTGCCGCTTTTTCATTTGAGGACATTTCTTCAGCAGTGTGTTCCGCTTCTTTTTTTTCTTTTACTTGATTGAGCATTTTATCTAGCGAACGTTTAAATTCCCCTTCAAGTTGTATATTCTCTACGCCAGTGTCGCCTCCTAAAATACGCTCAGTAGACTCGATAAATTTTTGCAATCGAATTTGCATTTCAGAAAAGGCGGTTTGAAGAACTCCTAAATCATTTAATGTTTCCGAATCCATCAAGTTTTGTTTTAAATCGCCGCGAGCAATGTTTTGAGCTATTTCTTGAGCTCTGCGAACTAAAACGACAAGAGGTTTGGAAAACCATCTGGCTATAAAATAAGCTGAGATAATGAGGATAATGGCCAGGACGCCTATAAATACTAAAATCCAATGCTTAAACTGGTTTTGAGTTTCTAAAGCTTCTTCTTCATTTACCTCAGCTAATATTGCCCAGTTTAAGCCTAGAATAGAAACCGTTCCGTAGGAGCTGAGTACAGGAATGCCGCGATAATCGAGGAAGGTATTAAATCCAGAATACCCTTTAATAGCGGCTTTTGATCCTTGTGTTTTTATTGAGTGGAATCCAATGGACGTGTTTAAATCTTTAGATTTTTTTATAATTGTTGGATCGATATCTAGTTCTTTTAATGTTTTGAAATAGGTCTCTGGTTGTTCGATAAGAAGCCGCGAATTATTTCGCATTTTATAATCAGGGCCAACCAAATAAACTTCTCCCGATTTTCCTAAACCTACTTTTCCCCATTGCCTTCGACTGGTCATAACTTCATTGATTTTGTCGATCGGAGCTTGAAGAATTAAAACTCCTGCTTTGACTCCTTTGTCATAAATTGGCGAAGCAATAAAGGCAGCTGGGGCATTGTAAGAGGGTTCATAAGGTTCGAAATCGTCAAAAAAAACTGCGTTTGAGGATTTCGCGTTTAAAGCGGCTTTAAAGGCTCTTCCCAGGCCGGTTTCTGCGTAAGGACCGGTTAAAAGACTGGTTGAAAAATCGACTTCTTTAAAGACTGTATAGACGATATGACCCGTCTCAGGCTCAACCAGGAAAATGTCGTAATAGCCAAATCTTTCTAAAAAATCACGAATAATAGGGTGGAATTTCGAGTGAGTTTTAGAGTAAGAGCTAGAGTCAGGAGCTTGGTTTAAAAAGTGTTTTTTCCCGATAAGGTTAGGGTTTTCCGTTATGTAAAGCGATTGCAAGATTTGAGAAACCTTTTTGGAGGGGAGCCACTTATCCAGCGATTGAGAAGAAGCTCCAGGAGTGTTTTGAAGCTGATATTCATATCTTGAAATTAAATCTTTTTTTTGAAAGGAATATTCTTCTCCAATTTCTTTTTCAACTTTTAAGAAAGATTTTTTAAACTCTTTCATTGCGTCCACGACCATGTAGTCGTTTGAAAAAGTAATTATTTGGTTCTCGATCTGTTTGAAGTAGCTTTCTATTTGAAGCTTCTTTTCTTCGCGAAGAGCAACAAGCCGGTTTTTATTTATATCCAGTAATTCCGCTTTTATTTTTTGGTTTAAAGAGTAGGTTAAAGCCCCTAAGGGAATGAGTCCTGAAATTAATAATATAACGGCGAGTTTGACACGTATGTTTAAACGCAATCCTCCCGTTTCGGAAGCGTCGGTATTTGAAGCCCCAGGACTTGGGTCGCCCTTTTGGATCGCGAACTCGTTGGATTCACGCATAGGACGTTCTCCTCAAACGTTTAGAAAGGGAATATTTAATAGCTTATCTTAACATTAACGGTCTAAAGATTTGAAGAAAGTTTGGAAAGGGAAAAATACATAGCATAAAGTAAAATAGTGGTTCAAAAGAAGTAAAACGTATCATCGATAATCTTGACGAGACTCGCTTAATAATATAGAATCCATTGTTTTAACGACGTTTTCCCCTCCCAAGATTGGGCCTTTAGCACAGGTTTCCTGTGCTTTTTTTATTATGTATAAACCCACCCTAGACGAATTTAGAGAGAAAGCCCAGGAAGGGAATCTTATTCCCATCTATAAGGAGGTTTTGGCTGATTTAGAGACTCCAGTTTCGGCATTTCTTAAATTGGGAAATAATCCTTATTCATTTCTATTGGAGAGTGTCGAGGGTGGAGAGAAATGGGCTCGTTATAGTTTCCTGGGATGCGATCCTTCGAATGTGATTTCTTTGAAAGGTTCTACTGTTGAGATTTTGGAGGGGGATCATAAGGAATCCAAGGATACAGGTGAATCTCATCCTCTGGATTACCTGAAAAAAATGCTCTCGAAGTACAAACCAGTTGATGACCCAACGTTGCCTCGATTTTCTGGCGGCGCTGTTGGTTTTATCTGTTATGACATGGTTCGATATTACGAAGAGCTGCCGGATAATACTGAAGACGACTTGAATTTGCCGGACGCGGTTTTTGTCGTCGCAGATACGCTTTTGATATTTGACGATATTTTTAAAAAAATAAAGATAGTTTCCAACGCTTTTATTGAAAACGATAACTTGGAAGACGCTTATCAAAAGGCGATCGATAAAATTGACTCAATCGAAAAGAAATTACTCGAACCTCTAAAGTCTGCTCCATTTCCCAAACCGTCTGGAAAGAAGATGGACCCGGATAAGATTGAATCTAATTTTGAAAAAGAAGAGTTTAAGAAGTCCGTTCAGAAAATTAAGGACTATATTAAAGAAGGCGACGTTATTCAGACTGTATTGGCGCAAAGGTTAAAATTCGATGTTTCGCAGGATCCTTTTACGATTTATCGAGCTTTAAGAACGGTAAATCCTTCCCCATATATGTATTATTTGAATTTTGGCGATACTTATGTAGTAGGCGCTTCTCCAGAGGTTTTAGTTCGTGTCGAAGACGATTTTGCGGAAACACGACCTATCGCGGGAACCCGGCCTCGGGGAGAGAATGAGTCGGAAGATAAAAAACTAGAAGAAGAATTACTGAACGATCAAAAAGAATTGGCCGAACACATCATGTTAGTGGATTTGGGAAGAAATGATCTTGGCCGTGTCGCTAAAATTGGATCGGTTAATGTGAATGAAAGTTTTTCAATCGAGAGATATTCCCATGTTATGCATATTGTCTCGAATGTTCAATGTCGTTTGAAGGAAGGAATGGATTGTTTTGAGGCGTTGAAGTCGACTTTTCCTGCAGGCACGCTTTCTGGAGCTCCCAAAATTCGAGCAATGGAAATAATTGATGAACTTGAACCAACTCGGCGTGGTATTTATGGCGGAGCAGTTGGCTATATTGGTTTTAGCGGTAATTTAGACGCTGCAATAGCTATTCGCACTCTCGTAATAAAAAATAATGTCGCTTATTTAGGGGTTGGCGCTGGCATTGTTGCCGATTCAGACCCAGAAAAAGAATTTGAAGAGACAATGAATAAAGGGAAAGCGTTATTAAAAGCAATTGAATTGGCTGAACGGGGTTTGGTTTTATGATTTTGATGATCGACAACTACGATTCCTTTACCTACAATTTAGTTCAATACATGGGGGAGTTGGGCGCGGATATGAAAGTAATTCGTTCCAATAAAATATCTCTAGATGGTATTAGGGAGCTAAAACCCGAAAAAATTGTTATTTCCCCTGGGCCCTGTAGTCCAGCGCAAGCGGGTATTTCTATCGAAGTGGCAAAAGAGTTTGCGGGTAAAGTGCCGCTTTTAGGAGTTTGTCTTGGTCATCAATCTATTGCTGTAGCGTTTGGCGGTAAGACTTCAAAGGCTAATAAAATCATGCATGGTAAAACTTCGGAAGTTAAGCATGATGGAAAAAATTTATTTAAAGGTTTACCTGACCCGTTTGTCGCTACGCGTTACCATTCTTTGATTATAAGAGAAGAAGATTTACCTGATTGTTTTGAAATTACAGCCAGAACAAATGAGGATGAAATCATGGGAATTAGACATAAAGAACTTTTTGTAGAGGGAGTGCAATTTCACCCTGAATCTATTTTGACAAAACACGGAAAAGACTTGTTAAAAAACTTTTTGGAAATGCCCTGCGCCTAATTTTATGATTCGAAAAGCTTTAAAAAAAGTAACTGACGGTAAAGACCTTCCTGAGTCTGAAATGGAAGCGGTCATGAGTCAAATAATGAATGGTGAAGTTGAGCCCGCTTTATTAGGCGCTTTTTTGACGGGACTTCGCATGAAAGGTGAATCTACTCAAGAAATTGCCGGAGCGGCAAAGGTAATGAGAGAGAAAGCGGAAAAAGTTTTAGTTTCTGTCGAAAAAGTTTTGGATACTTGCGGTACTGGAGGGGACGGAGCGGATACGTTTAACATCTCTACTGCGTCGGCATTTGTAGCTGCTGGAGCTGGCGTAACGGTTGCTAAACATGGTAATAAAGCGGTTTCTAGTCGTTCTGGAAGCGCTGATGTTTTAGCAAAGTTAGAGGTTAATGTTCAAGCGAGTAAAGCGACTGTTGAAAAATGTATTCAAGAAGTGGGCATTGGTTTTTTGTTTGCGCCTTTATTACACCCAGCAATGAAAAACGCCGTTGCGGTTAGAAAAGCTTTAGGGATTCGAACTATTTTTAACGTATTAGGGCCTCTCACCAATCCGGCTGGAGCGCAATATCAAGTTATTGGAGTTTATGATCCTCGTTGGTTAGTTCCTTTTGCCGAAGTGTTGAAAGATTTAGGTTCAAAAAGAGCTTTTATCGTACACGGTCATGATGGGTTGGATGAAATTGCCTTAACTTCCAAAACCCATGTGACGGAATTAAACGACGGGCAAATTTCTAATTACGATATTGAGCCTGAACGTTTTGGTCTAGAAAAATGTCGTTTAGAAGATTTAAAAGGTGGCGATCCAGAAACCAACGCTCAATTAATTCTTCGTTTATTAGATGGCGAAAAAGGGCCAAAAAGGAATGTAGTTCTTTTAAACGCAGCCGCAGGTATAGCTGCCGTTAAAGGATTATCACTGGAAGAAGGATTTAAGGAAGCGGAAAAATCAATTGACTCTGGCTCGGCCAAAATGAAGTTAGAGTCTTTAATCGAAATGTCAGCGGAATAAATCTGAGAGCAACTTACTATGGCTACCAAACTTGACGAAATTTTTGAATATAAGAAAAGTGAGATAGTCGAAACAAAAAAATCTGTTCCTTTAGAATTCTTAAAGCAAAAAATTGCAGAAAACTCTAGAAAACCTTTAGATGTTTTGTCAGCATTGAGGCGCAAAGAGGGAGTAACAAATATAATCGCTGAAATTAAAAAAGCGACTCCGTTTAAAGGCGACTTGAGACCTGGCATAGATCCAGTTGAGTTTGCTAAAATTTATGAAAAAAATGGAGCTGTTGCGATTTCAGTTTTAACCGAGTCGAATTATTTTAAAGGAAGTTTAAAGTACTTAAGCGATATTAAAGAAAACGTTAATATCCCATTGCTTCGCAAAGATTTTATTTTTGACAAATATCAAATCTATGAAGCTTTAGCTTTTGGAGCCGACTTTTTTTTACTAATAGCGACTTATTTAGACCAAGGTTTGTTGAGAGAGTTGATTCAGTTTGGAGAAGAATTGGGATTGCCAGCTATTATAGAAGTGCATGATGAAAAAGATTTAAAGAAAACGTTTGCAGTAAATGCCAAGATTATTGGGATCAATAATCGAGATTTAAAAACCGGCAGTACTGACTTGAAAGTTTCCCATGATCTTTTAAAAAATGATTTTGACGACGATCAAATTATTGTATCTGAAAGCGGTATTAAAGGGCATAAAGAAATTCAAGAACTTACTAGCTTGGGGTCTCATTCGTTTCTAATTGGCGAAACTTTGATGTTAGCTAATGATATTCCTGCAAAACTTTGCGAACTTCGTGGAATCGAAAATGGTTAAGGTGAAAATTTGCGGTTTGACCAATCTTGAAGACGCACAATGGGCCGCTAAATGTGGCGCTGACGCTTTGGGTTTCATTCTTTCTGAAAAGGGCCCTAGGTTTATAGAGGAAAATATTGCCGCTTCAATAACTAGTCAGTTACCTCCTTTTGTTTCACGGGTTGGGGTCTTTGTCGACGAAGAGATTGAAACTGTTAAAAGGATAGCGGGTGTTTGTAGACTAGACTATGTTCAACTACACGGAGACGAATCCCCTGATTACTGCGACAAACTTAGAGATGAAATTAATTGCAGAATAATTAAAGCTTTCCGGATTAAGGGAATTGAATCGTTAGAAGGCATTAAAAATTATTTTTTAGACAGTATTTTGTTAGACGCTTGGTCTCCAGAAGCGCATGGAGGTTGCGGCGTTTCTTTTGATTGGAAATTGGCGTTGGACGTTGCCAAAAATTGTCCCATCGTTTTGGCTGGTGGATTAAACCCGAAAAATGTTGCAGATGCAGTCAGACAGGTCCAACCTTTTGCAGTAGATGTTAGTAGCGGAGTCCAATCTACCGCAAGGCAAAAAGATAAGGAAAAAGTATTGGAATTCATTCGAGAAGCAAAAGGTATTTCAGGAGAGGAAGACTAATGACCCAAGTTAAAGTCCCAGACGAATTGGGACATTTCGGAGCTTTTGGCGGTAAATATGTTATCGAAACATTGATGCCTGCCTTAGATGAGTTAGAGAAAGTTTATTTAGAGGCTCGTGAAGATCCTAAGTTTAACGAGCGCCTAAAATATTATTTAGAAAAATATGTGGGTAGGCCATCGCCGTTATATTTTGCGGAAAATCTCACGCGCAAATTAGGTGGGGCTAAAATTTATTTGAAGCGTGAAGATCTAAATCATACTGGCGCGCATAAAATTAATAATACGATTGCCAGCGCTTTATTGACTTTGCGAATGGGTAAAAAAAGAGTGATTGCCGAAACGGGAGCGGGGCAACATGGGGTGGCGACAGCTACTGCCGCCGCTTTGTTTGGTTTAGAGTGCGAAGTTTTTATGGGGGCTGTTGATACCAAAAGACAAGCGCTAAATGTATTTCGAATGGAATTACTTGGAGCTAAAGTTACCGCTGTCGAATCAGGCACACAGACTTTAAAAGAGGCGACGAGTGAAGCCATTCGTAATTGGATTACTACGGTAGAATCGACTCATTACATTATTGGTTCAGTTGTAGGGCCTCACCCTTATCCTATGATGGTTAGAGATTTTCAAAAAATTATCGGAGAAGAGGCTAAAAAACAAATCATGGAAGCTGAAGGCAGGTTGCCAGATGCTTGTGTTGCCTGCGTTGGTGGCGGTAGTAATGCTATGGGCCTTTTTTATCCGTTCATTGAGGACGAAGGCGTTCGCTTAATTGGAGTAGAAGCCGCAGGTCATGGCGTTGATACGGATAAACATGGAGCTACGTTGAGCAAAGGTTCTCCTGGTGTTTTACATGGGATGAAAACATATTTACTGCATGATAGTGACGGTCAGATTAGCGAAGCGCATTCGATTTCAGCTGGATTAGATTATCCCGGAGTTGGTTGCGAGCATAGTTATCTTCATGACATAAAAAGAGCAGAATACGTTTCTGTTACTGATGCCGAGGCTCTTGAAGGGTTCAAACTTTTATCTCGTGAAGAAGGATTAATCCCAGCTTTAGAGTCGGCGCACGCCATTTCTTATGTTGAAAAATTAGCGCCAAAAATGAAACCCGATCAAATTTTGGTGGTTTGCCTTTCCGGAAGAGGGGACAAAGACGTCAACCAAGTAGCGGATAGGATGGGAGCGAATTTGTGAATAGAATCGAAAATCGTTTTAAAGAACTTAAATCTAAAAGACAAAAAGCCTTGGTTGCTTTTATAACGGCTGGCGATCCGGATATGGAAACAACGGAACGCGTATTTGGCGTTTTAGAAAAAAATGGCGCTGATTTAGTAGAGATAGGAGTTCCATTTACCGACCCATTGGCGGATGGTCCTGTAATTTTGCAATCAGCCTTGAGGTCTTTGGATGCTGGAACTACGTTAGAAAAAATTATTAAATTGGTTGGAGATATAAGAAAAAAATCTCAATTGCCGATCGTTTTAATGAGTAGCTATAACCCTATCTTCGTCTATGGAGATAAGCGGTTTATCGACGACGCTTTGGAAGCTGGAGTCGATGGGGCTATCATTCCTGATTTACCTCCCGAGGAAGGCAAAGATTTAGCTGCTTACGCCCAAGAAAAAGAATTTAGTATGATTTACTTACTCGCTCCCACAAGCACTCCAAAACGGGTAGAGCGAGTTTTAAAGCAAAGCGATGGATTTATCTATTATATCTCCATAACGGGTGTTACTGGAGTTAGGTCTTCGCTTGCAGAAGGAATTGAGGAGAAGGTTGCCAAAATCAGAGAAAAAGCCGAGTTGCCGGTTTTAATTGGTTTTGGAATTTCCGATCAAGAACAGGCAAAAAAAGCTGCGGAAATTTCGGATGGCGTTATTGTCGGTAGCGCATTAGTGAAAACAATCCAAGAAAACCCTGATCCCCAAACTTGCGACGAAAAAGTAGGAGCTTTAATCGCCGATTTGAAAAATGGCGTTATGGAAGCTTCTCCAAAACCTTCCTTTTTTCAACGAATATTTGGTTTCTAGTTCGTTGCCTCAATTGGCATTTTATTTAACGATGTCGCTTAAAGCATGAAGTTGTATGTTTTTGCCAATTCATGGACCATTGGAGTTCGTAAACCTAAGTTGATAGCGCTTTGCAAATGGAAGACGGCTTCCTTATGACGCTTTAGCTCGGTTAAAAACACTGCAAAATTTAAATGAGCTAAAGCAAATTGAGGATTGAGCGTAATAGCAGTTCTAAACTGTTTTTCTGCATCTTTCAATTTGTTTTTTTTGAGGAGTGCATAAGCTAATCTTTCATAGGTTATGGGGTTTTCCGGGCTAGATTTAATTGCTTGTCTAAGATAGTATTCGGATTTATCGTAATTTCTTAGTATCGTTGAATTCAAGCCTAGAAAAAAATTGATTCCAGTGTGTTTAGAGTTTAATTGACGCGCAATTAGAAGGCGCTCAAAGGCTCTTACATAATAACTATTTTCTGTAAGAAGAACGCCTAATCTGAAATGAGGAATCCAAAATCCAGGGATTAATTGAATCGCTTTTTCCCATTGTTTAATCGCTTCGTCAATCCTTCCTTCTTTGTTTGCTTTTTCGGCAGAACTTTTAATGTGCTCATATTGTAATCTTGATTGTATTTCTTCGTTGCTTTTTGTTGGAGCGGCAATGAGTAGAGTAATATGTATGGCAAAAATTAATGCAATTCCCGAAATATAAAATCCTTTCCATTGATTTGGAGTTTCAGTTCTCCTTTCTCTAAAAAATGAATATGAGAAAGCGGCTAACAAACCAAATTGAAATAACGGATAAATGATTAAATAAGAATACTCTAGATAACTCCAGCCGGCTTGAATGGAAGAACTGAATAAGGCAATAAAGTTTGACGATCTAAGCAAAACAGATGGACGATCGGTGATAATTCCCGGAATCTCGTTCAAAGCTTTTATTATGAATTGCGGGTCGTTGTGTTCAATGACAATCTTATATTGAACGAAAATAAAATACTGTACGACAATAAGCAAGAGTGAGCAAAGAAGCGTCGGCCAACGCCAATAATGATTTTTTATTAAGTTTGTTAGGATTGCGGCAATCCCGAGGGATACAAGAGGTAAGGCAGGGCTTAGATATCTGTATTCGTAGGCATCTAGATAGCGGAACAACAAAATGACAACGGTGAAATAGGCTAATACAGTCGCAATAGAAGCAAGTCTTAATTTGGAAAACTGTTTTCCAAATACTAAGCCTATAGTTCCTATTAAAATAATGGGCGATGAAAAAATGATCCCCCATCTTTCTCCCCAGAAGAATTTTTTGGTTTGTATCCAAATTTTCCCGATAGAAAGCGCTGATGATTCATTTTGCGCAATTTTTGCGTGAAGCGCAGGAAGAGGAACACCGTCAATTTTATACCAAGTTAAAAGTTGAGGAGAAAAAGCAAAAAGCCAAGAAATAGAAAAGTACGTTAATCGGATTAATAATGTTTTCTTAGACTCGCTATCTGTTTTCCACAACCAACCTGCAATACATATTTGGTCGACCACATAAAGAACTCCTAAGGCCACGTTTATTACTCTAGCCATACACAATACGCCTAGAATTATTCCTAATGCAGAATGCTTTAATGCGCTTGAGGATTGGCGATTGTTAAGCCAGACCAATATGAATGTCGCCGAAAGAAAAAATTCAATTGTATGGGACATTCTTTGACGAACAAACGTGTAATAAAGTAGCGATGTCGCTAACCAGATTAAAACCGTCGCGACTAAGGATGTCGTTGTGTCAAAAAACTTTCTATTAATTCGGTAAGTTAATAAGAGTCCTAAGAATAAATAAGTCTGAGATGCCCACGCTGTAGACATGTAATAAGGAAAAGAATATCCATCAAGGGTAATTGGATGACCGAGAGCGTTTAATAAAGAAGCCCATGCATGTCCTAATAAGAAAAAAGGAAGGAATAGAACGCTTTGACCTATTTGCCAATTATTAAATACATAGCCTGTGGACGTGAACTTTCCGGCATGAGCGAAGGTAACTTCATTAAAAAAATCGATATCGCCGTCAAAAAATATTGAGCGGAGATAAGCGTAATAACCGGCATCGTCTCCACCGTCTATTCGCGTTAATGAATAAAAACCTGTTTGTAACTTTGGAGATATAGAATCGTTAAATATTCCTAGGGGAGCAACTAAAAGGAAAAAGGAGGAAAAAATCCCGAGTAAAATTATGGAAGGAATATAACGGTGATTCATAGGTTAAATTGAAATTATGTAAATCGTTATTGAAAGCTTTTAATTAATTAGTTTTACGAAAAAGGTAAGATATTGCTTCTAAATAGCTGAAGTAGAGAAAAATATAAGGATAGTAAATATCAAAAAAACTGACTTGGCCATTATAAAATAGCCGGGAAACTATTCTAGCTTTATTTTTTAGAATTTATAAGGTGTTTTTATGTGAGCAGGGAGGATCAATCGTTATCTTTTTAGATTGAGACATATATCGAATATGTATTAAATAACTTAGGCTAAGCTTTTGAGTTTTGAATGAGAGACAAAATAATCAAAATTACGAAGCGACATTTTTTTAATTAACTTTCTCTTAAACCGGCTTAGTTTAAATGAGGTTTCATTTCTTTATAGATCTTTAGTAAAAAATCTCTTTTGTCCTCATTCGAGTAAGTATTTAGTAAGGCAACATTCCCGCCATTAGCAATTTCATATAGAATAACTCGATAGTCTTTGGCGAGTTCAGTAGTATCTTTTGATAGATTGATTATATCTTTTTTAATCATGGTTTAATTCCTCCGTTGTTCTCAAACATCTTAGTAAATTTAACGGAAATATTTCTTAAATCCTTAAGGGTTAAATAAAATCGGATTTTTAGAAAGTCAAGGCGCTAGTTTGAAAAGTGAGGGTTAAATATATTTAAAATCAATTGTTTACATGGCAACTAAACGCCAAAATGAACCATTAATTCAATTTTCAAGAGGAATTGTTATGAGAACGCCTCCAATAGCATTTCCCAGCTTGAAATCTTTTTTTGGGCTTTGGGGATGGTTGTTATGGCATTGGACACAAGCATCTGTCACTGCAAAGTCGGGATATATTGCTTGGAAATATTTTTTTTCTGCGGCTTGGTTGATCCCTATATAGGGCCGTAATGGATGAATATCTATGTATTCGAGGCCTTCCCTTTCAAATTTAGTCGCTGCGCCATTTCTTCTATTTATTGGCCATAGACTAATAAGCTTAAAATCTAGTCCATTACGCATCCGATCAATAATTAGATCCGAAGCGTTCAATAAAAATTGTGCAGGTAAAAGTAAAGCATCCTCTTCCCACCAGTTTTCCGAAGCAAATGCGATATTTATTTTTTGAAGTCTATTGACGATTTTTTCCGAATAAACAGTTCTATCCGCTTCAATCACTGAGTGAATGTAATCTGAAACGACTTCTGGAGGGATATTGATGTTGTCATCGGCGCCTGAACTTTTCCCAATGGGAATACTTAAAGAAATAGCGCCCATAACGTCTCCTAGTTTGAAATCTTTTTTTGAAGAATTGGGATGATTGTTGTGGCAATGAACGCAAGCTTTGGTGACCGCTTTGTCAGGGAAAATAGCTTTAAAAAACTGGCTGCCTTTTTGGGAAATGATTTCAAAATAAGGCTTATTAGGAGTTTCAGATACTCTAGTAAGCCCGGTTGATTCAATTTCTGAAACCGGTTTATTCTGCGGGTTTATTGGCCATTGGCTTAATAAACGGTAATTAAGGCCAAGGTTCTTTTTGTTTATTATTTTGGAAGATAAGGCTAAAAATTGGGCAGGTAATGGCAATGCGTTTTCTTCTTTCCAATTTTCGGTTGATTTCAAACCAACGGTTTTTTCCATCCTTTCGACAATGTATTCTGAATAAATAGTCCGATTTGCTTCGATAACTGCGTGAATGTATTGAGCTGCTTTTTGGGGATGGATACCAGTTTCGTTGGAGAAAGCTATGGAAGAGAAATCTAGGAAGAAAAAAAAGAAAATAAATACTCTGAAAAAGTTAATTTTCATTGCGGCCTCCACTGTTACCAGTTCGAACGATTAAGCTAATTTGATAGAGTCGCCTGTCAGCAATCAAGCCTTCTCTTAATATATGCCTGAAGAACGAGTTGTCAAATGGTCTGTTTATTGCTTTATTCGCAAGGTTTTAGAAGAGTATATTTTCTGTAAGAGGGGGAGAGATGAAAATAATAGGTAGTTAGATTAGGTTTTGCTAGTTGATGGGATTGTTGCCCCAGCGAGATCTGAACATGGGTTAAATATCTGCTATATTTAAGCCTAAACCATGTTTTAAGGCGTATTGAAGTAATTCTGATTCGCGATTTATCTTAGTTTTTTTTAAAATATTGCGTTTATGAGTGCTTATAGTCGCTAGACGGACAAAGAGTTTTTTCGCTATCTCGGTAGTTTGAAACCCTAGAGCAAAAAGACAAAGAATTTGAAGTTCTCGGTTAGTCAATATGTCTAAAGACGGATCGCTCCCCGGGAAGCGTATTGTGTTTTTAGCTTTGTTAATGATGTCTGAGCTAAAATATTTGTTTCCTTTGAGAACTTCTTGCAAAGCTTTTAAAATTTCTTCCATGGATTGGGTCTTATTGAAAAAACCTTGAGCTCCCGCTTTATATGCACGTAGGCCAAACGTTTCATTTAAGTAAACGCTCATCGTTAATATAGGGAGTGAATAATGCTTTTTAATATCTTTGACGAGTTCGAAACCGCACTTTTCTGGAAAGAAAAGATCTACAATGATGGCGTCATATCTTTTCTTTCTGATATCAGTTTTGATATCAATTTCGTTGGTTTCATCTATTTCAAAAGGTAGCTTTTGATCTTCTAAAAGTGCGGAAATAAGTCCTTTGCTAAAAACCTGATGTTGGTCTGCCAGGAGTATTTTTGTAGAAGGCATGTGATTTATTTTATTGTTTCAATAATTTCAATTAGGTGAAGCATTATCGGAATTCCAAAAGTATGATTTGTCTCAATTTAAACTTGTGAGCCTGCTACCTAATAAGCGTCACAGCGCTTGGTCGGTTTATAGGAAAAACGGATTATGGTAATTGTAAAAATAGAGAAATTTTATAGATTGAGGAAATCATTATGAAATAAGGCTTTGGTCGAAACAACCGTGGAAAAGTGACTAGAAAATAGGGATGATTCGTAGCGGGATCTATTCTTACGAGATTAATTTTTATTGGAATTTTAAATGCACTTCTATTTTTAGGCCTTTATTTCCTAATAGTGATTAAGGTATCAAATTTATTCGAGTTTCAAGGTAGGTGACAAAGTGGGCAAATTAAGATGGATTAGTTTTATTAGGTTGGATTTTTTTTGTTGCTGTTTAAGATAGATTGAGCGCTTAGGATTAAATGTCGAGGACTTTTAATCTTAATACATTTTTTAAGGCACATTGAAGTAATTCGGATTCGGGGTTTATCTTGGTCTTTTTTTAATATTTCGTTTGTGAGCGTTTATAGTCGCTAGGCTGACGAAAAGTTTTTTAGCTATTTTGGCGGTCTTAAACCCTAAGGCGAAGAGGCAAAGAATTTGAAGCTCCGGTTGGTCAGTACATCATTTATATCAAATAAATTTGATCTTTTGTCGTACGGAGGGAATATTTAAAGCTAGAAGTCTAGAGTTTGAGATGGCAAGTATTAATATGTAGAAAGACTTTCAGTCTTTTAAATTCCTAATAATAAAGTTTTATTTAGGCTTTTTATCCAACCCAGTATTGTAAATAATATTTAATTAGCTCGACAGAGTTTTTCATTTTCATTTTGCGAAGAATATTGGATTTATGTGTGCTAACAGTGGACCAGCTTAACCCCAACTGCTGAGCGATTTGAGAGGTTTTATTTCCTTTGGCAATTAAAATAAAAATTTGGAGTTCTCGTTGTGAAAGAGACAAGTGTTTATAGTTTTGAGGCTTGTCGGGAGATGTATTTAAATTTTTATTAATGATTTTATGGTTAAAAACCTTTTCCCCCTGCATAACTTTTAGAAGAGCTTCTGATAGTATTTGTGGCGAGGTTAAGTTATCGACATATCCATCTGCTTCTGCTTTGAATATTTGAAGAATAAACTCTTCTTCAGAAAACAAACCAGTGACTAGTATTGGTAAAGAAGGATCAATACCTTTAATCATTTTTATTAAATTGAATCCTTTTTCACCTAAATAAAATAAATCCAAAATAATTGTTTGGTAATAATTTTTCCAGATTTCATTGGAGGTTAAATCGCCGTCATTTTCTTCAAAATAAATTATTCCATTGTTTATGGTTGATAAAATCTTCTTCAATCCTTTTCTGTAAACTGGATGTGGATTAATTATCAGTACTCTTTTTGCTGAACTTGTTTCCAAAATACACCTCGAAGAAATTAGAATATCGATGCTTGTAGCTTTTTATTTGTTCTTACTATAACTAATTACTTTTGAATACAAAAACTAATTTAATGTTTAGATAGGAATTTTAAGTTGATACTTTAGAATAATGGCAAGGAGTATACCTTTTTTGATTTTTTGAATTTCCTTAATAAATAAGGAATGTTTTTTCAGGAATAAGGAGCTTAAGTAGGGACGCTTAATAATTATTCTTTTTTAAAGGAAATGCATAAAAAACGGGCAAGTAGGCTTGAGGAAGATTTAAGTGGTTGTGGGGAATTAATTCGGAGCTCTTGGTTTTTTAGTCGTTTGTAAAGCTAATCGAAGTATGCCTAACTATTGTCTTAGGAAAGAATAGATGACAACTCATAAAGATTATTGGAGAATTTTGTCTGAGCCTAGCTTGGACATTTTGCCTTTTAATATTCCGCGAGTAGTTTGATCAATTTTTTTTTGTTTTTTCCCTACTACCTTGGCGTCATTGGAACGGGAAGGTAACGACTTAAAGCTCTCTGTGTACCATGATTTAATTTTTTGAAAATAAATTACGATAAAATCTTCGATTTGATTTAAAAAACGGAATGGAATTTCTCTGTGCATTTTAGATACTAAGTAGTAGGCGACTAACATTGCTATAAGGTTAGGAATCCATACAGAAACTAACGAATTAATTTTTCCAAGGCTCCCTAAATTTTGCGTTGCTATCAAACCAACGTAATAAACTAAAATTGCCACGGCACTAATGGAAAAACTACCTGATTTTCCTGACCGGCTAGATTTTACACCCAAGGGGGCGCCAATGAATCCAAATAGAAGGCAGGTAAAAGGTAAAGAGAATTTTTTACTTAATTCAACTTCTTCGTAATTGGTTTTAGAGCCTTCAGCTTTAAGGCGTTTTATTTTCTTTCTAAGTTCGGAAAAGGAGAGCTCCCGGTTGCCTTTCATTGCTTTTCTTTGGAGGTCTTGAGATTTTGGAAGCGCTAAAGTAAGGTCGTACCGGTCAAACTTTAATATCTGATAATGCCTCCTTTTTTCGCTTAGCTCATGAATTGTGCCATTTGTTAAATTAAGTTGGATTCGGAGAGTTTTTGGGTCGGAAACAATTTTTCCTTCTTCCGCCAGAATAACTTTTGGCGTTTGTGTTTGAGTTGAATCAGCTATAAAGATCTTTTTTAAATGATGATCGCTTTCTTTATTTTCTATCAAAATAACCAAGTTATCGAAATCTTTATTAAAAACATCTTCCTTGATATCGAAGTTGATTCTGTTTTGTAAAATATCGTAAATTATTTGTTTAAATGATTGGTTTCCCCAGGGCAAGGCATAAAACATTATAAAGTTAGTCGCAATATAAGCGGCTATGGAGAAAACTAAAACAGGCCTCATGAGTCTAAGAAAACTGAACCCGCTAGCTTTCATTGCGATTAATTCGCTGTCTCCTGAAAACTGACTAAAGGCGACTACAGCGGCAACCATTACGCTCATCGGGATAGTCAGAGCCAAAAATGCTGGAGAAATATACAGCATCATTAAGCAGACCTCAGTGAACTCAACGCCTTTATTTATGATTAACTCGGTTAGAAAGAGGATCTTATCGAGAAAAAGGATAGCTGTTAAAGCTGTGACGCTTAAGGTAAATATTTTGAGGAGTTCTTGAATGATATATCTATCAATAGTGGTCATTACGGATAATCTAGACACTAGAAAGAACTCGCAAGCTTAAGAGGATTGAGATTCGGAATTTGGATTGGAGGAGTCGCTTTCTATTTGCCGCAAAAGAATAACTATAAAAAAACCTGCGGATATTAGTCCGGTTCCTAAGAAAAACATAGAACTCAGATCTTTTAGCGTTCTAGAAAGGGATCCGAGAGTAGAAAAAAACCACGCGCCACAAGTTCCAAGAGCCAGGGAAATTATTGTAAAAATAATTAAACTGGGGATTTTTAGTTTCATAAGAAAGCGGATCGAATTATTATTGCATTAGAAACTAGTCCCAAATCGAGCTTAGGACTTCCTTTGCCTTAATGATAAACCCTTAGTCGGTTTTAATAAATGGAAAAAGATGAAAAAAATATTATAAGCGAGCGTAGAACACCTGGAAAAAGAAGACTTCCCGATTGGCTAAAAGCTCCTTTACCAAGTGGCCAAAATTATTTTCGATTGAAGGGATTATTAAAGCGCTATGGGCTTAATACAGTTTGCGAATCAGCGAGTTGCCCAAACGTTGGAACTTGCTGGGACATGGGAACGCTGACTATTATGATTCTCGGCGATGCATGCACTCGATCTTGTCAGTTTTGCGACGTTTTTACGGACCGACCTCAGCCGCCAAGTAAAGATGAGCCAAAAGAAGTTGCGGAAATGTTGTCTGCCCTAGGTTTAAACTATGCAGTGATAACGTCTGTAGATCGAGATGATTTATTAGATGGGGGAGCGGATCATTGGAATCAGACCTTGGTAGAAATTAGAGAAAAATGCTCAGAATTGAAAATTGAAGCTTTGATCCCTGATTTCCGTGGTGATGAGCGTCATATTGGTCGTGTTTGCGAGGCGAATCCAGATGTGTTGGCACATAATTTGGAAACGGTAGCTTCTTTGCAAGCCACAGTTAGACCGCAATGCCGCTATGAATGGTCTCTCAAAACTTTAGAGTTTGCGAAGTCCAATTACGGAATGATCACGAAAAGTGGAATGATGCTTGGGATGGGAGAAAGCTCGGAAGAAGTTGTACAGGCGATGAAAGACTTAGTAAGTGTGGGTTGTAGAATTCTTTCCTTGGGCCAATATCTAAGGCCTTCGATGAAACATTTAGAAGTTGTTGAATTCATTCCTCCAGAAAAATTTAACGAATACAAATCTATTGGGGAGTCTTTAGGATTCGATCATGTTGAAGCAGGACCTTTGGTTCGCAGCTCTTACATGGCTGAAAAGCAAGCGGCTCAAGTAGTGAAATAAATCTGATTAATACCGTCAAAATAAAAACGGCATGATGATTGCTCTATAGAGTGTTAGCAATAAAATTGTCAAAATTTAGACGGAGATAGGCTATGTTTTCGTTTCCAGATCCTATTATAGGCGCTAAAGGCGCATTGACCTCCGGTCAACGTTCTATGCAAACGCCGCCTGATAAGGTTGATTTTCAAAAGTTTTTGAAAGATTCACAGATGAAGGCGTTACAAGTTTTTGGTTCTTCAGAAAAATCCAGTGAAATGGGAGGTGTTAACCCATTTAAAAGTCATTTTTGGATTTTGAATAGTATGAATAAAGGCTTAGGTTTGGGTGGTTCGGATAATTCCGAAACAGAAGCCTTTTCTTCGTCTAGAATTGATAAAGCGTATGGTTTACAAGAAGCCTCCAAAATATCAGTCCTAGGAGAGTTAGAAACCGAAACTAGCCAAAATACCGATATCTTATCATTAGCTAAAGATACGGCTAAAAAATATGGAATTCCAGAATCTTTTTTTCTGAAATTGATTAAAAGCGAGTCTAATTTTGATCCTGCGGCTAAAAGCCCAAAAGGAGCGATGGGATTAGGGCAACTGATGCCAAAAACGGCGGAAGAATTGGGATTGCGAATTGACGACGACGGTAATCCAGGTTCTGTTTGGGATCCAAAATCTAACTTAGACGCGTCGGCAGATTATCTAGATCGATTGCAAAAGCTATATCGTTCTAAAGGAGTTGACTCAGAAGAAGTTTGGAAGTTGTCGGCAGGAGCTTACAACGCGGGCATGGGAAATATTCAAAAAGCGATTGATAAGATGCCAGATGATTCTGCTTTAAAGTGGGATAACGTTGCGGACGTATTGCCCGAAGTTACTGGCAGATCTTCTCAAGAAACGATTAACTATGTCGGAAAAATATTTGCTTAGAAGTAGTATTTTGTAGGGGTGATAATGCTTTATCTAGTCCGCAATTTTGAACGCTTAATTTGCAGTTCTTTGCGCTCTTAGTGTCTTTGCGGTTTTAAGCTTTTCTGGATCGGCTTTATGATGGCAGAAGCCGCAGTATTCCATGGGGCGATGTGGCATTATTGGCGCTTGTTCGATTTTGACCATGTGACATTGCAGGCAGTCTGTGGGAACGACTGCCGTGCTATGGGCTTCCGATTGGCTCAGTTGGGGCGCGGCATTGAAAAAGGCGATTAATATACCGCCCACTGTCACGACGCCGATAATCGTCATGAAATTGCTAAAAATTCCAGCCGCTTTTTTTTCGCTTTGTTTGTTGGTGGCCATGGTTAGTCTGCGGCGATAACGTCGATTTCGACTTTAGCGCCTTTTGGTAAAGCCGCCACTTGAACGCACGCCCGCGCGGGTTTGCTTTCTCCAAAAAACTTTTCATACACTCCATTCATCCTGGCGAAGTGATTCATGTCCGCCAAATAAACGTTGGTTTTGACAACGTTCGACATATCCATTCCTGCCGCTTTTAAAATCGCTTGAACGTTATTGAGTGTTAGTTCCGTCTCTGCTTCAATTTCTCCAGATAAAAAATCGCCGGTTTTAGGGTCGAGGGCGATTTGTCCTGAACTATATAACATATTGCCCAAGCGAATGGCTTGTTCGTAAGGGCCGATGGCGGCTGGAGCTTGGTCTGTTTTGATGATTTGTTTGGTCATGACTTTCGTTTCCGTTGTGAATTTTTAGTTGTTAGTTTAAAGAGCGGCCATTTGTTTGATGAATGGATAGGAGCGCAATTCTCTGCCTAGGTTATAAGAGACTAATCTATGTGTGACGTTTTCTATTTCTTTTTCCATACTCTTTGGAATTTTTAACCTTTGGCAATGCCGAATATCCATATTGATTAATTTTTTTACATAGTTGAGCGTTCCGGCTCGAATGTTTAACTCAACGCGCGTTTTGCGCAAGCACTTTTCACAAACGATACCGCCCATGCGAAAACTGAATCCCAAAATATTGCCTTCGGGAACTCGCGGACACGCTACACATTGGTTGAGCCTGGGACCGAATCCGGAAAGAGCCATTATACGTATCTCGAATAGCCGACGCAACGTTTCCAGCTGGGTGGTGTCTTTCAAGGCTTCGAACGCGTCTAGGAGAAACTGAAAGCATTCAGGAGAGCGTTGTCCTTCCTGAATAACATTATCCATAAGTTCGTTGAAATAAATTGCCGTATAAAATTTGGAAAAGTCTTCCCGTAGCCAGTGAAAAGATCGTATAACATCACTATGATTGAGTCTAAATATTTCCTGTTTTTCTTTGCCGAAATAAATGACAGAGATAAAGGATAGAGGTTCTAAGGCGGCTCCAAATCGACTTTTAACCTTTCTTGCTGCTTTAGCGGCGCATTTTATCTTACCGTATTGCTCTGTAAAAAGGATTACTAGTTTATCAGTCTCGGAGAGGTTGATTGTGCGCAATACGATCGCTTTGGCGCTAAACAGTCCCATTGGAGTTTTGTTCTAAATCAAGGAGAAACTGTTTGTAGGAGATACCCCCGGTATAACCGCCTAAGGCGCCGGATTCTCGAATAACTCGATGACAGGGGGTGAGAATGGAAATAGGGTTCTTCCCATTGGCGTTGCCGACAGCTCGGCATGCCTTTGGATTACCAATGGATTTAGCTAACCATGCATAGCTTCTGGTTTGACCAAAAGGAATTTTTCTTAAACCAGCCCAAACTTTTTTTTGAAAAACAGTACCAACTCTTGGGTCGGTCTTAAAATCAAACTTTGTATTTTTACTTTTAAAGTAGAGTCGCAATTGAGATTTGATATCTTTAAAGGCTGAAGCTTTTTCAACCCAGGAACCTGAAAATTGAGTTTCGATATATTCTACAAAAGAATCAGGATTTTTTAATCCGAGTTTTAATCGGATCAACCCCTTTGAACTCCCTGCAATTCCTATTAAATCTAAAGGAGACTCAAAAAAAGAAAAATGCAGGGTTTCATCTTTTGAAAAATTAGAAAATTTGGAATTCATATTTTAGGACCATTCGTATTGCAAGAATTAGTCGCTTAAGGATAGTTTTTTACGTAGATATGATATTTGTGTGGTTCGGAACGCCGCGAAAAGCCAAGTTTAATTATGTACCGCACCCAGGTTTGATATTTTCAATCTCGTCGATAAACCCGACCAAGCTTTGTTTTATAAAGTCTAAAAATGTAGAAATATAACTTAATCAACATGTTAAGTGTTTTGATATATTGATTGTAGTTTAACAGCAAGCTCCTGAATTATCATAATCATTCTTTGTAGGCTCGGGGGTGCAATCGAAAGGGCCGTAATGCGTGGAAAAGTCGCCTACGATTTTGAAATGTTCTTTGTAGCGTGTTTCGCTCAACATGTTTGTAGTGTTTCCACAAATTGGAACAGGCATACCCTTTCTAAAAAGGTGATGGTCGTCTAATTCAAATTCATGAAGGTGACCTGGAATAGTTCCATTATAGTAGGCAACATGTCCAAAGTTTTCACAAATATCTTCTAAGTTGCATTTAAACGATCTGAAAACCGTCGAATAGAAATCAATCATTCCCGCTTTCTCTTCGATTTCTGGATTACCAAGATCTAAGCGAGTTTGGCTAACTGTGCGAAAATCTAAGAAGCCTACTTTTTGCATAATGCGTCGAAAATCTTCCAAATAAAGAGCGCCGCCCAAGCATTCTCCAACTACAACTGGATCGGTTTGCAGGTGTTTTGGAATTCTTCTTCCGGCATAAACATCAGAAAAATACAATTCTCCGCCAGGTTTTAAAACGCGAAATATTTCGCTAAAAACCTTTTCTTTATCTGGGGAAAGATTCAACACGCAGTTTGAGAAAATTAAGTCTATTGAATTATCTTCGATATCTACAGATTTTAAATCTTCGATACAGCCTTTTCTAAAATCGACGTTTGTTTCTGAATAACCAAAACGTTCCATATGGTAGGGAATATACTTGTTGGCAATAGCGAGTTGCTCATCAGTCATATCCACTCCGATGATTTTGCCTTGAGCTCCGACCAACTGTGAAAACAAGTAACAATCTCTCCCCGTGCCAGACCCTAAATCTAGAATGGTGAGTCCTTCCAAGAGTGGAGGAATGGAAGAGGCGCATCCGTAAAATCTTTCTTGAACTTCTTCGTGAATATTTTTTAGAAAGGGTTTGAGTTCGTTAGGTAAAGAATCTACAGGACAACAAACTTTTGACTTTAGATCGTCGGTCTTTTGAATTGTTTGTCCATAATATTCTTGAACATCTTTTTGGATTTGAGCGATTTTGTTCACTAACTATCTCCTTAGTTCTAAAAAAGGAATTTTTAAGAGCGTCTACTTGAGTCTTTGGGGAGTGATTGCCGCCAAATCCAAGTTTCGATTTTATTTAATTAGTTTTTTAATTTTTTTATAGATAACTTGCTACAACTTTTTTTAATAAGTTTTAGTACGTCTAAAAAATTAAAATGGTTTTTATGATAAAGATCCGCCGCATGAACTTCCCGAACCGGCGGTGCAGCCATAACAATGATTAGCTAAAGCAATACTTTGGTTTAAGTTAGAAAAACTATTTATTTCCCAAATGTTTTGCGTTTTCCATCCAACGGGAATATCCAACATCTGATTAAAATCGCAGTCGAAAATTTGGCCATCCCACCCGATAGAAATCAATCCCGTGCACATAACTTCTTTGGCGGCTTGAGAATTAAAATTATCCGCTAAAAGTTGAAAATAAGAGTCCATCAAACCTTCTCGGGACAAATAGTGAGCAAATCTTTTAATCGGCATGTTAGCTAAAGCAAATAAATGATTGAACTCTATATTCCAATCTTCTTTTAGTCTTAATTTATAAGCTTTTTCTAATTCTTCTTGAGCTCCTGGTAAATCTGCGCCTCCTGGATTATACACCAGATTGAGGGATAAACCTGTTTCCAGTTTTCCATAACCTAGTTTATTCAAAAGCTTTAAAGCCCGTATACTATCTTGAAAGACACCGCTTCCTCGTTGGTCATCTACATTGTCTTGGGAATAGCAAGGAAGCGAAGCCACAATTTGAACTTTTTGATCGCGTAAGAATAATGCGGTATCTTCTTGGCCGGAAACAAATAAAACTGTGAGGTTACAGCGGTCGATGACATCTTTACCCATTTTTTTAATATTTTTAACAAAATAGCGAAAATGAGGGTTTAATTCGGGGGCTCCACCAGTTAAGTCGACTGTATGTACTTGGGGTTCTAACGCTAAAAGTTCCAAAATCCTATCGACAGCTCGTAACTCCATTACTTCTGATCGGTTTGGCCCAGCTTCAACATGACAATGGTTACATGCCTGATTACATAACTTTCCTAAATTAACTTGAAGAGTTTCAATGGAGTTTCGTTGAAGTGCAATTTTAGAATCTTGTAATTTAGCGGTAAAATCGATAATTTTGGGTGGATTTGTCATTGAAACATCGAGGTGATTGAGCGTTTAAACAAAAAGTGGCCGAAAAACAATAATTAGTCGGGAAAATCTGTTTTTGATTACAAAGGAAGAATTTTTTTTGCCAACTTATTGTAAATGCTGGGAAAATTATCTTCTATTTTAACATAGACAATAAAGTCGATTGAAATCTAATTTCTAGCCAAACTCAAATGATTCATTAATATGATTATTTTTTTTAGATTGTCTTCTCATTTATGGGTACGGAAATATTAAACTATTAATTGAAATTAATTATAGCTTAAAATGAGAAGATCAACGGGTAAATAGTTTTATTTTAGGAGGTGAAATTTAGTGTCTGGATTGGCGGGAAAAAAGATTTTGATTGTTGATGACGATGTTCAAACCTTAGCGATGCTTAGAGGTTTTTTAGAGCGTGAAATGAATAGCAAAGTTAAGGAAGCCCGAGACGGTAAGGAAGCCTTGAGAATGTTTGTAAGTTTTAATCCTGAAGTTGTCTTGCTCGATATAAGAATGCCTGAGATAGATGGAGTTCAGGTTCTGAAGATGTTTAAAAGTAAAAAGCCACAAACCCCCGTAATAATGACGACTGGCGAAGCGTCTTTAGAAATTACGAAAAAATGCTTGGCTGAAGGCGCTTTTACCCATATGGTTAAGCCAATAGATTTCTACAATCTTGCTGAAGTTATTGGGAGAGCGTTAGGCCTTGAAGACGATTGGACTACGGGGACAGAGGATCAAAACGAGGTTTTTTCAAAAACCGAAGTGGAAGACGACCTTACAGATGAAAAATTGGATATCTCCGACGAAGATCAAAAATTTTTAGCATTGATTAATGTATTAGAAAAAAAAGGTCTTTTGAAAAAAAGTGAGTATTACGAGGAACTAAGACGATTAAAAGAAAATTAAATTAATCGATAAGAAAAGGTTTGCTTAAGCAGGTGGGTTAGATTTTGTGTCTGAAGATGTGGGGGGTGCCTCTAAGGGCATTATCAAAATACCAAAACCCATAGAGAGGCAAAATACTGAACCAAGCCCAACAAAAATTTGAGGCCATTCAGAAGTAATGTCGCGTACGGACCAAACAAAAAGAAAACCGCCAAGCGCCATTAGAGCTAATCCAAAGAGTCTAATTTTCAAAGCAGCCATTTTAATTCCCTATGCTAGCGGTTTGATTTTTCCGCGATATTAACATCAAATTTCTAATATAAATAATTGAACCTACGCTTTGGCCTAGAATAAAAACGGGATCTTGTTTGTGGATTGAATAGCAAAGAAGAATTGCGCTTCCACCTATACTAAAATACCAAAATGAATGCGGTATTGTACTTTCGCCACGTTTTTCCGAAACGACCCATTGTATCAAAAATCTCATAAAGAAACAGCCCTGGCCGATTAAACCAATCATAATCCAATGATTAGCGGTCATATCGTTATATTTCCTCCTTGATTTTGTAATTAAGCTTTCTTTTTTGCATCCAACGAACGGCTACTAAGTCTATTAATGAGGTAAACAAACGATTCCGTATATTATAATTTGAAGATCCAAATTTGCGCGCGTTATGTCCAACTTTTACTTGGGTTACTTTATAGCCTTCTATCTTTAATAAGGTTGGGAAAAAACGGTGCATCCCATTGAAAAGTTTCAATGATTCGAGACATTCTTTGCGAAATACCTTTAAGGAACAACCCGTATCTTCAATATCTTCATTGCTAACAAAATTACGAACTTTATTTGCGATTTTAGATGAAAATCGTTTTATCCAAGTGTCGTTGCGTTTAAATCTCCATCCGCATACAACGTCAAAATTCTCAATCTTTTCTAATAACTTGGGTATGTCTAAGGGATCGTTTTGAAGATCTGCGTCTAAAGTCGCTACGTAATTTCCCTTTGTAGCGGAAAACCCAGCTGCAAACGCCGATGTTTGACCAGAGTTAGAAGAGAATTGAATCAACCTAATTTTAGAGTTTTGTTTACGTAGTGAAAGAATAATGTTGGCGCTATCGTCTAAACTTCCATCGTCAACAAAAATAATTTCGTATTTAAAGTCAGTTCTTGCCAACGCATTTTCTATCGCTTCTTCAAGAAAAACTAAGTTTTCTCTTTCATTATAAACGGGAACGACTACTGATAAATCTAAGGTTGTATCGCGAGGTTTTGATTGCTGCATGATGGGTTGGATGAAGGGTCAAAAAATGTTAGGCGACAGAAAATGATTCGGCAGCCAACTGGCCGCAAGCTCCTAGGATATCAGTTCCTCGGTTTTTTCTCACAAAAACTGTGAAATTACGGGCAAGCAAATAATTTTGAAATTCGGTCACTCGACTTTCGAGCGGAGATTGAAAATCAGAACGATCAAACGCGTTAAATGGAATTAAGTTTATTTTACATTTAAAACCATGCAACATTTTACCCAGCCGGACAGCGTCTTCATGCGAGTCGTTAATTTCTTTTAACAATACATATTCAAAAGTCAATCTACGTGTAGCTTTAAGGGGATAGGTCCGCAGAGTTTCTAATAATTCTTCGATAGTATGTTTTTTATTGATCGGCATGATTTCTGTGCGTGTTGAGTTCTCCGTAGCATTTAACGATATTGCTAAGTTGACATGTAAGTCTTCTTTTTCAAAACGCTTAATTTTGTCGACAAGTCCCGAAGTGGACAAAGTAACCTTACGATTTGATATTTTCATTGCATGCGGCGAAACCATCAAGCGAATAGCTTTTACCAATTCATCGTAATTATCCAAAGGCTCGCCCATTCCCATGATAACTACATTAGATATTGGGTTTTCGGTCAATTCTTCTAAGTCTCTATCGACAGCCATGATTTGTCCGATTATTTCTGCGGAAGATAAATTTCGTTTTAGGCCCAATTGTCCCGTTAAACAAAAAGTGCAAGCCATTCTGCATCCCACTTGAGTCGAAATACAAAGCGTGTTACGACCTTCCGAAGGCATCCAAACACTTTCGATATCAGAGCCGTCCTCCAATTCAAATAAATATTTAATTGTTCCGTCCCTGGACACAGACTTCTTTTTTATTGGCGGTAATGAATAATGGAAGTTTTCCAATAAGCGGGCGCGTAAACTTTTTGACAAATTCGTCATTGCTTCGAAACTACGCGCTTTGTGGTGATAAATCCAAGTCAGAATTTGAGAAGTGTGGAAAGGTTTTTCTCCCCATTTTGTTAAAGTTTCTTTTATTTCCTCTTCAGGAAAGCCAACGATATTTTGCATAATTAAAAGGGGAAAAAAGTTCTAGACGTTAAAAATTCTTAGGAAAAAATTACCTTAATATAACCTATTGAATTATAACCCGCTAGGGTAATTTGGACAAAACTAGGAAAAAGTTGCCTACTATCGCGGATTTACTGAACACGAGGCTATTTGCATAAATAATTGAATTTTAGTGACTTATTTTGTTTGATCGGTTTGGCGCCGAATGTGAATAAACGCTAGAAGTTATGAATATTCTAGACTGTTATAAAATATTAAATGTGTCACAAAGTTCCAATTGGGAGCAGGTAAAGCGTTCTTATTATACGCTAGCTAAGAAATATCATCCTGATCTAAATTTTGGCGACCCTTTTTTTGAATCTCGGTTTAAAAAGATATCCCAGGCATATCGAGTTTTAGATCTTCATTATAAAAAACAAGAAACTATAAAAAGTGTTTGGGAGAAAAGTCGTCGTCCAAAAAGATCGACTAGAAAAGCTTATCCTTCAGTTGAATCTATTGTAACTCCTCCCAAAAAGCGAAAGCCTGCAAAAAAAGACGTAATACGTGCAAAGACATCCGACCCAAAATGGAAAAAAAAGATTAAGGAAATACTTTTTAAGTACGAGAACAAATGGGCTCCCTTAACGGTTCGTCAGGGAGTGACTGTTGATCCGTCCTTAGCTTTAAAAGGTGGAATTATTAGAATTAAAACTGCGCACGATAGTTTTCAAGTGAAAATTCCCGCAGGGATTGAACATCAAACTCAATTACGAATTCCTGGAAAAGGCGAAAAAAGTTTTTTTAACGACAAACGTGGCGATTTGTTTTTAAACGTTCGCGTAATTTCTGCGGGTAGAGCAGCCTCAGGAAACACAAATATGTTTTATGAGAAGAAAGTGGCTAAGGAGGATGTTGATCAGAATAGAGTATTTACCCTAAATACTTTCCAAGGTCCTATCAAGTTCTTTATCCCCAAAAAAACCCGTGATGGTGAATCTTTTGTTTTGAAAGCTAAACCCAATGCCGCTGGTTCGGGCTTTCGCGTCAATCATATCGTTACGCTTCGGATTACTTAAGAGCAGGTTCAAAACTAATTTAAGTTTAATTCAGTTTGAAAAAAGTTAAATAAATGATCCGATACTATTTCATGCCCTCTAGTCCCAAAATGGATATTGTCTACCCAGTTCTTTGGATTTCCTTTTGCTAGTTTTATTTTAGATAAACTTTCAACATAGTTCACATTGTAGTTATTTGCGACATCTTTTCTGGTTTTATTGATTCGTTTAATTCTCTTAATATATTCTTTGGTGAAATTTCCTGGAGCGTAGACTAATGGAAGTAAAACTACATTAGTCTTATTTTTAAGCGCAGATTCAACAAGCTTTTCTAACGCAATTTTCTCCCAATTATTTTGCAGTTTCTCGATTCCGGAGATGTTTTGGATTATAGCTTTTAAAACAGAATAACTCTTGAGTTGCCTAAAAAATTCTTTGACTCTTGAAACTTTCTCATAGTTGATTGAGTCCAACCCGAGGTTTTTTAGTTTAAATATTTGTGTTGGGGCGTTCCAGCCAAACATAACGACAACAAAATCCCATTGAGTTTTGTTTTTTAAAGCTTCATAAGTCATCAAGCCTTGAAAAACAGAATAGCTAGGGGTGCCAGTATTATAAACTTCGACTGCTGCATTCAGGTTTGAAGATTTTAAATGGTTATTTAATTTTTTCTCAAGCAGACTAGAGTAAATTTCATGAGTAGATTCTATTCCTATTCCAAATGAACAAGAGTCTCCTAAAACCAGGATTTTATATTTTGCAGCAGAATTAAATTCATCGTCCCTGAAACCTTCTGAATTTAATCTAGAGAAATCCCCTCCTGATTTTGCCTGGTAATTAATAAATGGTTTTAATTTATACCCTACGTCTGGACTTTTTATGACAGATTCATTTTCGCCAAGAAGCCCTATTCTAAGTTGAGTTTCCGAATCTATAAAAACTCCTGCTTTTATGTAGCTATTTAGTTCTTCCCAACTATAATATTTTGGAATTTCATAAAAGGCAGTAATTTTACCTTTGTCGATAACACTGTCTTTAAAATTTATCCTCATCCCACGGTATAGTTTTAATTTGTAGTTAGGAAAGCGGACATTTTTTTTAAAGACATATAGTTGCTCGTCTACTTGAGTTAAGTATTCTTTTTGGAAGCTTTGGAAGTCGTTTTGTGTGGTTATGAATGGAATTTTTATTACGTATTTATCACCGAAATTAGAAACAGTGATTGTCATTCCAGGAGGGGCCTCAATTAAATTAAGCGCCCTAAAAGTTTTTTGTAATGAAAAACTTTGTTTCTCAGACGGTTGGTTGATGAATTTAGAAGTAAGATCGAAGTTCTCAATTTTTTTTGTAGAACCAATATTCAAAGTTCTCAATAAAATTTCAATTATTAAAAAAAATATTAATATCGAAATAATTGAGAAAAAGAAAACTTTTGAACTTTTCATCAAAAATAATAATTGAAAAGAGTATGGCCTATGACGCCGAGAGAGAAAGTTGAAGTGATTGACATCGAAATGTACAGACCTATGGCTGAAACTGCGCTAGAGCTTTGAAAAAGTAATTTAAAGCCGCGTATACATGATAGTAAACAAAAAACTGTAATAGCAAGCGAACCAAAAACCCCAAAATGTACTAACCAGGATAGGGTCGTATCTTTATCCATATGGTTTAAAATTCCTAATGACCACGCTAAGGGGAAAACACTTGCAAAAAACGATAAATTAATACCTGTTTGTTTTTCTTCTCGGTTCTTTAAATAAGATTTTAAGCCAAAGATTATTAAAACGGTTGATAAAATAATAGAGGAAAGATCAGTAATATTTTTATGGCTCTCTTCTTTGCGGATGTGTTTCAGCGCCCCCAAGACGTAACGCGAAACCTCTGCGTCTTTCATTTCATAGAAACCGCCTTGCTTTGTGTCAAAAGCAAATACACGCGCTGTAACTGATTCTGCCGGCAATGCAATAGCTCTATAGCCTTTGTCGTAGACTGTTTCAACCTCCATATAGACAACACCCTTGTGATATTCGATGTCGTATTTTTTAGCGTCTTCAATTGCGCTGATATGACGAGCGTAAGATTCGTTGTCTTTAAAAAAGAGTTCCTGCGCTTTTATTAGTTTTTTTAATGCTTCGCGGGCTTGTACGTCAGAATTGTGTTCGAAGATGTTTCCGCAACCCGAAGTAAATAAGATGGCAGTAAGCAAAATGATTAAATATTTAACCCGTTCCAATATCATGGTTCTTATAGCTTTCTCTTGAATTTTTAAATTTGTCAGTATAGCAATTTGTGAATAATAAACGCAATATGAGAGCTTGAATTACTTTGCGAGCGTTTACCAAAAAAGATTTAACATCTAGGGCTATATGGGAGGGGGAAGGTAGAACTTTATAATTATATAAGGAAAAATTTGCTAAGTGAAGCTTTTCGGGCGCATTTTTAATAAGATTTTTAGAGATTTTTTTCTTAGGAGTGAGTAAAAGGTTGGCGCTAAATAATATTACTATTAACCAGGCCTGTGTTGGAAACCCTTCAATTACTTTTTTTCGGGGTTGTTGATTTGCAGGATCGCTTGGAGTAGGAGAGAGGCCAAATGCAGGGCAAAGATGATTATGTTAAACTCTAAAACCTTATTTTTATAGTTTATATTTTTAAAAAATGGAAAATAAATCTTTATTTGAAAACTTAACGTTTGTAACTGGTAACTCTAATAAACTACGCGAAGCTAGTCAGATACTGGGATGTCCGCTAAATCAACGTGAAGTCGACGGATTAATTGAGATGCAAACTTCCGACGTTTCAGAATTGGTGATTCATAAGTTGGACCAGGCTTATGAGGTTATTGGGAATCCTGTTTTAGTGGAAGATTCTGGCTTAATTTTTAGAGATTGGAACGGGTTACCCGGAGCGCTGGTGAAGTGGTTTGAAAAATCTGTAGGCTGTGCTGGGATGATTCAGATGTTAGATAACTTTTCTAATAGAGAAGCGATTGCCATTTGCTATGCTGCAGTAAGATTTGGGGAAACTATTAAAGTGGCTAAAGGAGAGGCGCACGGTACCATTGCTTTTGAAGAGCGTGGAACCAGTGGATTCGGTTGGGATACAATATTTGTTCCAGAAGGAAGCGAGAAGACATTTGCTGAAATGGAACCTGAAGAAAAAAACGCCATTTCTCACCGCAAAAAGGCTTTTGAAGAATTAAAAAGAATGTTGAACGTTTAAACTCCTTTGGATACTGTGGTGTACAGTTTTTGAAAAAAAGAGTAATGATTAGAAAGACGTGGGTAAACTGTTTCGGCTAAATCTGGCTTAAAGCCATCTTTAACTAATTGGTAATCGCTAATGACGGAATCGTATGTTTCGTCAGTCCATTTTTCTTCTTTAGCTATTTGGAAACAGTCGTCGACAGATTGAATTGTTTTTCCTTTTTCTTCGGCTAATGCGCTTAAGCTTTTCTGTGCGGCGTCAAAAACTAAGCAAAACCTTTGAATAGAGGCATCTCGGTAATAATCTGTTTTGTCGTTATTAAGGATTTGCTCAAAGTGTTGGATATTCCAATCCAAATGAGTTAATAAAATTTGGGCTTTAGATGGAGAACTCATTCTATCTTCTTGGGGAATTAGGTTTTTGGTACTTTTAAAATCAAAGCTGATTCTACACGCAATAACCTTTAATTTTAAACTTTAAAACATAAGGGGACCTCTAAAAATTCAGAATTGCCAAGAGCTTAACCCTTAAAACGAAGGGTTAAGCGATAGCAAATCAGTATAAATATTAATTATTAGAGGCCCTCATAAAATACTTTGGACGATTCATTTTATAGATTGATTTCTCTGCTGGGATTTGGCGTTTTATCTTTTCTTGCATGGGGTACTGGGATTCGGGAGAAAGTGGCATGGAAAACCGTTTTAGGTGGTGGTTTGTTAGCTTGGGGAATTGGAGGGCTAGTCTTTTTGGCTCCTGGGTCTCGAGCTGTAATTCGGTTTTTCAACGACGCGTTTGTGGCATTTTTGTCAGCATCGGGAAAAGGAGCTATTTTTCTTTTTGGTCCTCTTGCCTTGGGGCCTGGAATGAAGTTGCCAGATGGAACTTCTTCGATTGGTTTTGTTTTGGCATTTCAAGTTCTACCTTCGGTGGTGTTTTTTTCGGGGTTGGTGGGACTGCTTTATCATTTTGGGATTCTACAAGCGATCGTTCGCTTTTTTGCCAGAATATTTTATCGAGCAATGAAACTTTCTGGAGCGGAGTCGTTGGCAGCATCCGCGAACATTTTTGTTGGAATCGAATCAGGGTTGGCTGTTCGGAAGTACATTCCTAAAATGACGGAATCGGAATTGTTAACACTATTGACTTGTATGATGGCAACAGTCGCAAGTACTGTCATGGCTGTTTATGTCATTGCTCTTAATAATGTTTTTCCAGGCGTTGCCGGTCACTTGGTTTCGGCCTCGATAATATCGATCCCATGCGCAGTCTTAATGAGCAAACTTGCATGCCCAGAAACAGGAGAACCTGAAACGCGCAATATGAGTCCTATCATAGATCAAACCCAAGAAAAAGAGGATTTAGGTAAGTCTGCCGGCGCGATGACAGCTTTAATTGAAGGTGGGACTCAAGGAATTCAAATGGCTATGGGAATTGCAGCCCTCCTTATTGTTGTCCTTGGTTTAAAAGGTGGAATTGATCTTATTTTAGGGAATGTTGTTTTATCTGGAGAGGAAGCGCTATCGCTCGATAAAATTTTGGAGTGGATCGCTCTGCCATTTGCCATTTTATTAGGTCTACGCCCAGAAGAGTGGCAGGCGGGCGCTCAATTATTGGGTTCTCGATTTATTGAAACTGAAGTTTCGGCATATTTCCAGTTAGCGGGTATGCAAGCTGGGGATCAACCTATGTTTTCTTCAAGGTCCCTTTCAGCTATAACCTACGCCTTATGTGGGTTTGTACATATAGCGAGTTTAAGTATTTTTGTTGGCGGATTATCGCGACTGATCCCTGAAAGAACCGGGGAGTTAAGCTTACTTGGTCTAAAAGCTTTATGGATTGCCTTTTTAGCAACTTTGGCTACTGGGTGTATAGCTGGAGTTTTGGCTTCGTAAGGATTTCAACGCTGTTTCCTCCTTTTTTATCTAATAGCTAGTGACAATAGTCCGTCGTCAATTTGAAGCGAGCTAGTTTCTGTGGCCTCTTTCTGAACTTTAAATCTCAATCTATTATCGATCACCATAAAATTAATTAAAACACCTTTTTCTGTAAAGCCTTCAGTGTCTCCAACTGTTAACACCGGGTAGTTTTTGACATAGGCGATTGTTTCTTCTAATCGTTTTTCCTGGTTTGAATCGAGAAATAAAATATGACAATTCTTTGTTGATTCTAGCGAAACGTTTTCCCTTACTTCCCAGTCCATACTAATTTGTGGATGTCTTATTGCTAGGTCGATAATCCCTCGAAAATAATCGTTTTCTTGGAAACATAAGATTAAGTTGTTTGAATTTGTTGAAACATCCTTAGGCCATTTTATTTTTCGTGTCACCTTTAATAATAGACTAGCTTTTAACGTTAGTTCTCGAACAAGATTATCCTTGGAAGGAAGAGGTTGAGAAAAGGCGAAAGACAATGGAAATGAGAGCGTTACAAATATAAGGGCAATTGTGATTTTTAAATATTTTTTCATAAGAACAAAGATTGATTAGCGCTTAGAATATTTCCTCGATAAATAATTTAATCTTATGAATTGATAGCAATGTTCGAATTTTCTGGAGCTTGAATTGACAATTTTTAGCGACTAGAAAATCTATATCAGCAAGTGAGGCGCCAAAGCGGTGGCTTCGGTTGTGGTTTTCGCAAAGTATTTGAAATGAAAGAGGCTAGAGTTGAATTTTGTGGATATTGGAAATGAAGTTATGATTTGATAAACGCTATCTTTTGGAGCTTTTTAAGACGGAGGTGTCTAAAAAAAAGAATTAGACGATTTCGATGAATCTTTGGTGCATCGGATAATAGAGAGCTTTCTTGATTGTTCGAGTCTCGCCCAATTGATTGAAAAGCTTTTCATAGGCTCGCAATTGTTCATTGTACCGCTTTTTCTCTTCTTCGAAAAATTTTTCTATGTTGGCTCCTTCATGTTTCCCGGTTTTAAAATCAACGATCCAGCGAATGTTGTCTTCATCTACGAAGGTTCTATCGATAATTCGATTTTCAGGGGATTCGCTGACAAAACCTGATAAGGCGTATTCGGACTGATGATCTTTATGATTTTGAAAAATCCAAAGGCCTTTAGGATCTTCAAAAATATTTTTGATCGCTTTTATCCCTTCTTGTATAGCAGGACCCAAATCCGACGAGGGTAATCCTTCGCTTAGAAGGCGGGTTTTTAGAATTTTTTCCAGAGTGTTTTGGTCTTTATTTTTCCAGACGTTAAGTTCGGTTTTGTTAATTTCTTGAAATATTGCGTGGAGTGTAACGCCGAGGCAGCGAGCCTTGTTTCCGGCCCAGGTATATTCTGTGGGAAGTGTAGGTTTTTTATTAGAGCTTTGTTCGTCGAGGATACTGGCAGCTGGCTCGGGAGTTATATAGTTTTTAGGTAATCTATGAATTCGATGCTTAAATATTTTTTCTTCTTCCTCGATGTTGGGCTCGATAGCCGTTTCGTCAGAAACTTCGCTTTCTGCTGGCCATTGATTTTCAAGGAATGGCCAAAGTTTTTCTAGTTGAGAGTTAGAGATTGGATGTTTTCTATCTTTGCTCTTTTGCAAATGCCCAAACAAGTGTAGTTTTTTTTTGGCCCTTGTAGTTGCTACGTAAAGGGTTCTAAGTATTTCCAGATTTTCTTTTTCTTTATCGATAGATTCCAAAAATTGATAGATTTCTAATTTTGGATTTCCTTTTTCATGAAGAGGAGCCAATAACAAATCGTTGCCGTATGGAATCCAAAATAATAGCCTGCCGCTTTCGGTTTTCTTTTTTTTCCCTAGACCTGGCAATAGAACATGATCGAACTCCAATCCTTTGGCTTTGTGTATAGTCATAATATGGACAGGATTTTCGCTGTCTGTCTCTGGGGAAGCAAACAAACGCTCTAAAACTTTTTCAAAGTTTCTAAGAGGGTAAGTCCCTTTACCATCCAGTTTCTCTTTCATTTTTCCAAAAAAAGTTTCCGCGTCTCGCAACCCTGCCTGAGAAACACAGGAAGGACCACCTAACGCAATCCATGCTCCTTCTGCAATTTCTGACAAAGGTCTCTCAAGCTTAGTATCTAGAACCTTTTTCATGATTTCGAAAAAACGTTTGACTCGTTCTTGTCCGTCTTCTGATAGCCTGGATAGATAATTGTCAGAGTTATTAAGCGTTTCCCAAATAGGGGTTTGTGGATCTTCACTGCATAAAAGAAATATGTCTTTAATGGAGAGGCCGCACCAAGGCGCTCGGAGAATGGATAGCCAAGCGAGACGGTCCCAAAGAGAATGAATCGCTCTCGTCAACGATAAAAGATCCAAGACAGCAGGTCTTTTATCCAAAGTATCAATTTCTTCGGCGCTAAATGGGATCTCTGATTTTTGCAGTAAAGGAATTAAACCGCTTAAGTGAGGGCGAGCCCTAACAAGAACAGCGATTGTTGATTTTGGATCACTACTTCGAATTTCGTGGATTAGATTGACAATAGATTGAGCTTCTTCATTAGACTTTGGATCATCGAAAGAATGAATAATAGCTCCAGGTCCATCCTCGGCTTGTAAAATCGCTTGTGAAGGAGTGAATGGAATAGAACCGAGTTCTATATTTTCAATATTAGGAAATGTTTGTTGAAAACACTGATTTGTCCAATCTACGATTTTAGCTTGAGACCTAAAATTTGTGGTTAAAGATAACGGCTCAAGATGAACCTGTGTGACGTTTTCATTCTTAATACCCTCTTTTTGGGCTCTAATAAAAAGTCCTACTTCTGCGTCTCGGAATCGATATATGGATTGCATAGGATCGCCAACAAGGAAACAAGTTCTGCCGTCTTCTTTTTCCCAACCAGAAGTTAAAAGCGTAAGAAGTCTGAATTGCTTGAAAGAAGTGTCTTGAAACTCGTCGACCAAAATATGTTGTAATTGCATATCGGCTTTGAGTAATAAGTCGGTGGGGTCGTCTTCTGAACCCAGGGCTTTGAGAGCGGAAAGTGAAATTTCTGCAAAATCAGTTTTTCCGACATCGGCAAACACTTGTCTTAAAATATTTTCGAGTTCAGGAAGAAGAGATATAAAAGATTTTAAGGACCCCCATTCGTCTTCAGAAAACTTTGGAAATGGTAACGACTGCACGCTGAATAGTAAGGAGGATAGGTTTGGGACAGCATAGATTGCTTCCAAGGTTTCTTTAAATTCTTTCTTTTCTTGTTTTTGAGTAGTGGGGAAGCCTATGGTCTTAGTAATGTTTTTTCTGAATTCCCCTTTTTGAGTGAGAATCAATTGACTTAATAATTTCCATTCATTCAATTGGTCTGCTGTGGGAGAAGGAAAAGTCTTCAAGCTTGAAAGATGAGCTAGTTCATTTTCCGGCGAGTCCATCCTTAAGTTTTCTCCGGCAAAAGAAGCAAGAGAAGTTAGTTTGTCTTTTAGATTATCTGGAAAAATTGTATTTATAGATTCTAATCGAGCCGCGATTATCTTCCCTAGTATTTCTTCTAAATAGTTTTTGTCGTCCAGTGTCAATTCTGCCGATTCAAAGAATGGAAGAAACCATTCGCTTCTTTTGTTTAAAAGACCAACAATTTTATTAATAAAATCTCTCTTAGAATTATCAAGGCGAATTAAAACTTTTCGAATGGTTTCGCCTACGGGATTTTCACTTTCTGCTAGTTCGAGGCATTTAATCGCGGTTTCTCTATAAAGAGTAGAGGCGTCTTCATCAATTGCTGGCGTTCCCCCTAGATTTGAAAGCAGAGGCATTTGCTCGATCAAGCCCATACAAAAAGAATCGATTGTTTGAATTCTCAGTCGAGAACCATTTTCTCTTAGGTTCCATTTTTTATCGCGATCTTGGTTTAGAACTTTTTCGGCTAAACTGCGAGTTAGTTTTCCATGTGAAGATTCAGGAGGTTCTTCTGACTCTGCCGATTCCAAAGCGGCTAAAATTCTAGATTTCATTTCTGCCGCCGCCTTTCGAGTGAAAGTGATAGCAAGAATTTGTTCCGGATATTTTGCGTACCCGAGTAATTTTAAAAAACGTTGGATTAATAATTCTGTTTTACCAGAACCCGCAGGAGCTTGAACGATAAAGGAGCGGGAAGGGTCCAAAGCTAATTGCCGTTCAAAGGCGTCGGGTAAATCGTTCACAATTCTGCTTCCTCTTCGTTTTGCAAAAATGCTTCTAAATTGGTTTCAGCAATCCTACACAAGGATTGATAACCACAGCTTTTACAGGTTATTCCGGGTCGAAAAGGATCGATTTCTGTTTTTCCACTCAAGAAGTCTGCCGCCAAACTAGAAAGACAAGCTTCCCAATAATTAAGGAGATGTTCCCATTCCGCTATACCTGTTCTTTTCTCGAAAGAAGTTGGAGCGTTTGGAAGTCGAGGAATCGAAGGTTCTTTCGAAAGATAAGAGAAGTTGGTAGTTTTTGTATCTTTAACAACCCTGGCATAAGCTATTCCTGCGGGTTTTAACTTAATTGCGTAAAGAGGAAGTTGTGGTTCTTGAATACGTTCTTGAAACCAGTCTGCTGTGTTGAGAGCGCCAGTCTTGTAATCAATAATAAATTGACTGCCATCACTCAAGCGGTCGATTCTGTCTACGCGAACGTTTAAGTCTAAACCAGCAATACTAATTGTTTCAGCATACTCTAAACCGAAGATTTCAAAATGTTCGCGAAGATCTTCGTTTCTTAGCCATTTTTCAATTAACGAGGCTACTCGTTTTTTCTCTAGTTCTACAAATTGGACTTGGTTTTTTAGTGAGTCGCTAATTTTTTCGGAAACCTCGTCGATTTTATTCTTGATGAGATCTGGTAGTTGACCATTTTCTAGAAGGTCACGTAACTTACTCGAGGTTTTTAACTCGTTCCAAACGCTTTCTAAAGCGTTATGAACCAAAATACCGCGCTCAGATTCTTCAAAGTCTGTTTCTGGTACAGATATAGGGTCAAGCTCCAATCGATGAGCGGCAAAAGCTTTAAAGGCACAATTAGATTGATTCTTAATGAGCCGATAACCGGCGCGGCTCCAACCTTTTCTTTTAGAGGAAGCTTCTTCTGTTGATACAGAGATTTCAATGTTTTCTTCGAAGGATTCGAGGAGGTTTTCCGCTTTGGATTGAGAGTCAATTTTTTTGGGTTTTAAAAAAGAAGACCTTTCTATCTTATTGGAATATCGATTGATTAATGGGCTCTTGCGGACTGCGATGTCTTTATCCCAAAGGGAATAGCTGAAATTAATCGACTTGGATTGTGATTGGAACTGAGATAAAAGGTTTTGAGTTAAGTTTAGCTCCCACTCAGGAGAGCTATGAGGAAGATTTAACTTTTTTTGAACGTTTATTGGAATGAAGGGATTAGGAGATGACGTTGCAGGAAGCGCGTCTGCATTGGAGCCTAATACCCATACGTGATCAAATTGCATCCCAGCAGTATTACTGAAATCGATAATTTGGATAGGTTTGTTTTTTCTTTGAGCTTGAAAGGACTTCCCTTCTGCAAAACGCTTAAGAGCTGTATAAGCTTGTTGTTTTGTTTGTGAGCCGAGAATATGATCCAGCGACGCTAATGCGTCTAGGCATTCGGTCCAAGCTTCGTAAATCAGAGTTGTGCGCAGATTAGCTTCTCTATCGCCGTTGGGCCAACCCAGTCGTCGCAATGTTTGAGAAAAAACGCGGGCCCAAACGCTGGGCGGTCGTGGTTCGTTATCTCTAACAAATAGGAACCAGTTCTTTAAATTTTTTTTCAAACCGGGGAGGGTAGAAGGAAAGGCGTCTGATCTGCCTAAGTCGATTCTTAAGCGTTTCTCTCTGTGAAATTCCCGATCAATCTTTCTGCGAAATTCTTGTTCTTTGGTGAAACCTGTATAAAAAGGAGAATGCAGAAACTCAGTAAAAGTTTCTAGGCTAATATTTTGTCCGGAAGATAAAATAGATAAGGCTTGTTGGATAGCAGGTTCCCGCGTCAGCGAAGATGCGTTCTCAAAATTAAAAGGAGTTTCTTCATCTAACCAGGGAAATGTATATCTTGGGGAAAGCTCTGCCGTTAACTCTTTTGAGAGAGAGTCTTTATATTTAGAGTAATCACATAGAATGATTCCAAAAGTGACTCCTGGTTTGTAATGTTTCTTTATATCTTTGGCACATAGTTGGCATTCTTCACGGATTGATTTAGATTCAAAAAATTTCGCCAAGGAAGGGGGAGTTCTTTTTTCGACCAATCCGGTTTTATTTATTGAAACACCTTTGTCAGGAAGGAACTCTATCAATCGTTTTAGGGCAGGATCGAATTCAAAAAAACCTGAAAAAATTAGGGATTGCGGAGGAAGTGTGATTTGACCGCTTTCCAATCCATCGTAAACGCGGCTGCATAATTCAGAAGGGTCTATGGCTTCAAGATTTTCTAATTTTTCTTCATATTCTTTGAACCACCTTAGAAAAGTTTCCGCTTCTAAGGAAGAGGAAAAAGAGCCGGAATCGGTTGGAATGTCGTAAAGCTTAATATTTGCATAAGCTTTACTTGCAGATTGAGCTAATTCCTCAAGTTGTAATAGATTGGTATTTGAAAGTCTAAGATCGCCTTCAACAATGGCTTCCCATAATTTGAGGGATTGCGTTTTGGAAATGACATATTTGGAAGGCCAGGAGGAATTCCAAAGATTTTTTAACCACGATTCCAGAGTCCCAATATTGGGCGTTTCCCACGCTTCTTTGCCTGTGGCAGCAAGGTTTTTATTACGCGAATAAAGAAGCCAACGAGCGAGTTGAGATGAAACGGCAATAACGGTCGCGTTATCGGGACCGGAAGGGGGCATGCGTTATCTCACAAATTAAGGTGTTTGAGAAACCCAGACTTCTCCGTCCGAAGTTGTTTCACGTTTCCAAATGGGAGCGACTCTCTTTAGTTCAGCGATAGCCCACTCGCAAGCGACAAAGGTTTCTTTCCGATGCTCGCCGGCTGCGACAATAAGAACAATGTTTTCGCCGATATCGATTTTGCCGATTCGGTGAATGATGATCATGTCGATGATCTTATAATCCTTAATAGCTTGTTCGCGAATTTCGGTAAGTTTTTTTTCTGCCATTTCAGGATAATGTTCGAAATTGAGTTCAGATATGTTTTCGCCTTTATTGAGTTCCCGTCCGGTTCCCAAAAAAGTAGTGATCCCGCCGATATTTTTCGAAACAGTTTTAATTGCTTCAATTTCGTCGGTAACGACAAAATCTTCTTTTTGAATTCTTATTTTTGATTCTAAAGTTAAAGTAGACATAAAGTCTCTCCAGCAGGAAAGATTAAGGGCGCCCAAAAGAAAATAAATCTTCTAAAGGGTTAATTCTAAATTATTTCAGTTTAACTGTAGTCATTGAATAATTTTTTTTATTCTATCTAATGCAACGGCTCGCGTCAATGTGAGCCCTATGAATTGTGGAAACAAGTTTTTTAAAGGAATATTGTACACATTAAAATAACATAGAAGGTTTAAATAAATATTTGATTTGCAGTAACTATAGAGGTAAAATTTAGAATCCCCTTATAAGATAAAACTGAGATGAGAAGGTGAGGTTATTTGATGGGCACGCTTATTAAGTCATTCTATATTTTTTGCATAGTTTTATAGGAAATATCAAAAATGACTAATGAACAAAAATCTTCGACTGAAGGAGTCGAGTTAACTCAAGCAATTTTAGATGCCACAAAAGGTAATATTGCTGTTATTGATAATGAAGGATTCATTATCAATATTAATTCTGGTTGGAAGAGGTTTTTTAAAGAGAATACGGATGATAAAGTTCCAGATATTGGAATTGGAATAAATTATCTCAATGTTTTTAAAACTAGAGGAAAGCAAGAAAAAGAAGTTTATCAAGGGATTAAAAAAGTAATGGATGGCTTACGGGATAGTTTTTCTTTTGAATATCCTTGTCATTCTCCAACGGAAGAACGATGGTTTTTGATGAATGCTACTCCACTAGGTAAAAAAACTATTCGTGGAGCTGTTATTTCTCATATTGATATTAGCGATCGAAAAAAAATGGAGTTAGAGTTAGAGAAAGCCAAAGACCAAGCTCAAAGTTCTAATTCAGCTAAAAGCGAGTTTTTAGCGAATATGAGTCATGAGATTCGAACGCCAATGAATGCCATTTTAGGTTACGCTCAAATTTTACTACGCGACAAAACGTTATCCGAACGGCAAAAAAAATCGGTCAAAACAATTTCTAATAGCGGAAATCATCTTTTAGGTTTAATCAACGAAATCCTAGACATTTCCAAAATTGAAGCTGGGAAAATGGAGTTGAACCAAACTAACTTTGATCTTCAAGAGTTATTACAAGGCATTATAAAAATGTTTGTGGAGCCTTGCAAAGAAAAAGGACTATTGTTAAGACTTGATGTAGAGAGTAATAGTTTTCCTGTTTTTGGCGACGAAGGAAAAGTCAGGCAAATTTTGATTAATTTGGTAGGTAATGCCATAAAGTTCACAAAGGATGGTGAAGTATCAATCAGCATGGTTAAAGATGAAGACAATCTTTATAGGTTTACAGTACGGGATACAGGAATTGGAATGAGTTCAGATGATCAAAAATTAGTTTTCAAACCCTTTCACCAGATTTTCGATGAACAAGCAAAATTAGGAACTGGACTAGGGCTTGCCATAAGTAAGAAACAAACAGAATTGATGAAGGGAGAGTTGACCTTGGAATCAGAATTAGGAAAGGGGTCTGCTTTTTTTCTCACCATACTTCTATTGCCAGCTAAAGCAGATATGTTAAAACGAGCAAATAGAAACCTACAAGTGGTTCGTATAAAAGAGGATTTTTCAATAAAAGCTTTAGTTGTTGACGATATAGAGGAAAACCGAGAAGTTCTAGCCACGATTTTAAAAGATATTGGATGCGAAGTATTGACCGCTAATGATGGAGAGGAAGCTATAAGCCTATTTCGCCAAAATCAACCCCATATAGTATTTATGGATATTAGAATGCCAGTCATGAATGGTATGGATGTTATACGTCAATTAAAGGCTGAATATACAAATGAAGAATTAAATATAGTGGTGCTTTCTGCTTCTGTCTTAAAGCACGAGCAAGAGGAATATGGGGAATTGGGATGTGGAGAAGTTATCCTCAAACCTTTCCGGGTGGAAAATGTTCTAGCGGTTATACAGAAATTATTAGAAGTTGAATATGAATATGAGGATGTGAAGCTTGATGAGAGTGAAGATCTTGGTTTAATTGAAATCGATTATTCGAATATTGGTTTCTTAAAAGCGGAGATTGATGAAATCAAAAAATCCGCTCAATTATGCAATATAACTCGGCTTGGCGAGGTATTGAAAGAACTAAAACCTCAAAATAAAGATGAAGCTAAGTTTTTGGAGAAATTGATCCAAAGTGTTGAAAAGTTCGATATGGATAAAATTCTCGATGTATTGAAAAGAATATAAAAATTTTTGAGTCGAAAGTTGAATCTTTTTTTACTTATTGTAAAAACCTTTTTGTTGATAATCTAAGTTTAAACCCTCGCAAAATTAAAATTTAATCTCCAGATTTTCCTCTGCATTTTTTTTAATTAACGTTATAGTTTAAGCATTCTAAGCATTATTAATGTTATTGAAAATAAACGTTAATTGAAATGAATTTTATCTCGCCATTATTGTGCATTTTGGTTTTTTCCGGTTCATTACTGGGTATTTCAAGTTTTGCAGAGGGGAGCTTTGATGAAGACCTCAAAGAAGTTACTCTGCAACTTAAATGGAAGCATCAATTTCAATTTGCAGGGTATTATGCGGCTATTAAAAAAGGGTTTTATCGAGAAGAAGGGCTCAAAGTAGCCCTAAAAGAACCTGATCCAAATTCGGATACAGTGAGTCTAGTTGCTGAAGGGAAGGCGGAGTTTGGCGTTTCTGGTTCGGATCTGATTTTACAAAGAAGTCGAGGAGTTCCTGTTGTGGCTCTTGCAGTGATTTACCAGCATTCTCCTTTGGCTTTGGTGGCAAAACAGGGAACTCATCAGCTTAAACAATTGGTTGGTAAGCGTGTAGCTTTGGAAGCGCAATCTGCGGAAATTATCGCTATGTTCAGACGTGAGGGGGTTGATGAGTCGGAGCTTAGATTAACGGAACATATGTTTCACCCCAACGACTTACTGAGAGAGCAAATAGACGCTTTATCTATTTATACATCCGACGAAGTTTTTGATTTAAGGCAAGCGCAGTATGACTATTCTCTTTTTTCTCCAAGAGCATATGGCATCGATTTTTACGGAGATACGTTATTTACTTCAGATCGAATGATTCAAAGCCGACCAGATATAGTAGAAAGTTTTCGCAAAGCTTCGTTGAAAGGTTGGGATTATGCTTTAACGCATACTGAAGAAATGATCGATTTTATTTTGGAACAATATGGTTCTCGGCATAGCCGGGAGCATTTACGTTTTGAAGCCGAAAGCGCACTAGTTTTTATAATGGCGGATATGTTGGAAATTGGTTACATGCACATGTGGCGTTGGCGTCATATCTTAAATACATATAAATCCATAGGCTTAATTGAGCCTCATCGCATTGTGGATTTTAAATCTTTTATATACAAACCTCCGGTACCACAGGATTACAGGCGTTTTTACATTGTTTTCGGTATAGTGTGTGTCAGTTTGCTTGTTGTGACAAATATCGCTCTAGCATTCTTTCGTCTCAATCGACGACTCAAAGTTCAAATCTCTGAAAGCGATGCGTTGAGAAGCGAGCTTGAACAAATGGCTTTTACCGATTTTCTAACGGGAGTAGCTAACCGAAGATATTTTGTACAATCTCTCAATTCGGAATTAGAACGGATCAAACGTAACAAAACGGATATGGCATTAATAGAAATTGATTTAGACCATTTCAAGAATATCAATGATACTCATGGGCACTTGTTTGGAGATAACGCTCTTTGCCATTTTGTGAAAATGACTCAATCTATTCTGAGGCATAATGATATTTTTGGTCGTACCGGAGGTGAAGAATTTTGTGTGGTTTTGCCAGGAACAGATATGAATGGGGCAAAGGTTTTTGCAGACCGACTGATGATTAAATTAGATGAAACGCCTATTCCACACGAGACCAAAAAGGTTATTCTATCGGCCAGTATGGGAATCAGCAATGTCAGACTGAATGATACAGTGGAAGATGTTATTGGACGAGCTGACGAAGCTCTTTATGAAGCGAAAGGTGCTGGGAGACACGCAATACGATTTAAAGTTTTAGAAGATTAAGCGAACTAAAACTAGTGTTTCATTATTAATTTCGATACTTTTGAAGAAAAAATCGAGAAGTTACCGTTGAATTAGTTTCATCGTTTCAAAATCCCCTGAGTTCTTTTTTTACTTTTATGCTAAATCCTATTAGCAATATCTTTTTAGTGATTCCAATTAAACTGTTATTTGGTTTTTATAATTTCATTAACGGTAAATATATGATAGTTTGGTGTTGGATTGATAGAAGTATTATATTCGAATAGTATAAAATAAATTCGACTTTTGAAGGTATTATTAAAAAGTAGTTTTTATCAATAATTAATAGATTTTTTCCCCCAGATATAGATCGTGAATTTTGATCCAAAAGTTCTTGAATCCAAAGTATTAATCATCGACGATGAGCCAGCAAATGTAAGGTTGGTAGAGCAAATGCTAAAAATGCATGGATTTACCAGTTTAGAAAGTACGACGGATCCTTGTATAGGGGTCGAAATGTATCTAAATTCAAAACCTGACCTTGTTTTGCTTGATTTATTGATGCCTAAAATGAATGGTTTTGAAGTTTTGAAAGAGATAAAAAAAATAGAAAAAAAATCTTATCCGCCAGTATTAATTTTAACGGCTCTTGTTGATCAGGATACTCATCTAAAGGCCTTAGAAGCTGGAGCGAGAGATTTCCTCACGAAACCCCTCAGACAAAATGAAGTCTTATGTCGTATTCGCAATATTTTGGAGGTCCGTCTTCTTCATAAACATATAAAAAATCATAATTTAGATTTAGAAGAAAAAGTTGCAGAACGGACGAAAGAATTAGTGGGCGCAAATATAGAACTTGAAAAATTACGCAATCAATTAGAAATAGAAAACGCTTATTTGCGCGAAGAAGTTACTACAGAGTTTAATGTGACGGGAATTATTGGAAATAGTTCTGCAATGCAGAATGTATTCAATAAAATTAAGCAAGTGGCTGGATCTGATTCGACAGTGTTAATTCAAGGAGAAACTGGAACAGGTAAAGAGCTTATTGCTCGGGCAATTCACGAACAAAGTCAAAGGAAGAAGCGCACTTTAGTTAAGGTAAACTGTGGAGGAATTCCAAGAGAGTTATTTGAAAGCGAGTTTTTTGGCCACTTAAAGGGATCTTTTACGGGAGCTATTAAAGATAGAACGGGAAGGTTTCAATTAGCCGATCAAGGAACCTTATTTCTTGATGAAGTCGGAGAGATTCCTATAGAACTTCAACCTAAATTACTTCGTGTTCTTCAAGAAGGAGAGTTTGAGCCTATTGGAGATGATCAGCCGAGGAGTGTCGATGTTAGAATTATCGCGGCGACCAATCGCGATCTGGAAAACGAAATTGAAAACGGAAGTTTTAGGGAAGATTTATATTACCGGCTTGATGTTTTTCCAATTCATGTTCCTCCGCTAAGAGAGCGTAAAGAGGATATAAAAATGATAGCTAACCATTATATAGAGAGTCATAGCCGTAGGCTTAATTTGAAAAGAGTTAAGTTGACTGAGGAAAATATCAGGGATTTGGAATCTTACGATTGGCCGGGAAACATTAGAGAATTGCAGAATGTTATCGAACGAGCTTTAATTACCGCCCAGGACGGGAACATAAGTTTCGATTTGAGAGCAAGGCCGACTTTTATACGGAGCTCAATTCAGAAAAATTCGTTAAAAGAACCTGTTGCTGTCGATGGAGTTATGACCGTAGATGAAGAAAGAGACCGTAGCCGCAACAATATTATTGCCGCTCTCAAAAAGTCTAGATGGAAAGTTTATGGCTCCGATGGCGCGGCTAATATATTGGGACTGCATCCGCAAACGCTAACAAACAAAATGAAGAAATTAGGAATCAAAAAAAACGAATAGTTATTACCCGCCTAAAAGTTTACACCAACCCACCTATTTTTTTCTAAAGCTCTTAATTGATTCCGCAAAAGACAAGCCGTTAATTGTCTCATCGATAATTAATGAGTTAGGCATTCTTTTTTAAATTCGGTCAAGTTATCGATGAGATCTTGAGTAGAACTTTGCATTTCTTTTAATATTTCTTTGAGCGTGACACTGATGTCTTGAGTGGCCTTGGCGCTTGAGTCAAGTTGAGAAATCGAAGAACAAAACTTTTGAGAAGATTGGGTTAAAGCTTTAGAGTTGAGTCCTAACTTTGTGTCTTGGTTTTCTTGGTTCGTATTCATTTTTGTTTCTCCGTTTCGGTTGTTGATTTGTTTTATACCGAGAGATACAGCAAGCTAGGCGCCAATTTGTTTTTTCTAAATCTGATAAATTGGGAAATCTATTAAGTCCTTTAAAATTAATATTTTATTTTTTTAATAAAAGTGTAAGTGGAATTGGTTCGTCTCTTCGTGATGAGATAAACCCAAATAAATTGTGGGTATTAACGGGGAAACCAACAGTGTTGTGTGCGGATAATGTGATGAGAATAGAAGAAATAATTTGTATTCGTGGGCAAGTAATCTAATCGGTAGAGAACTCGATTTCTAATGTGTGTACTAAAGCGGCGATCTCTAAAACAGAAGTATACGAAAGGAAGGACAGCGATAGCTGAACTCAATCACAAATCCATCTCTAGTAATTAAGATAGATAAAGGACTGATTGATAAGTATTAAGCTTTTGGAATACATTCTTTCAAACTTTTAATATTATCAATAAGGTCTTCGGTAGATTCTTGGATTTCTTTTAAAACATCGTCGATTGATATTGAAAAATTTGTATTAGCTTGAGCGCTTGAGCTTAGTTTAGAAATTGATGAAGTGAATTTAAGAGTGGATTTGCTCAATGCATTAGAATGAGCGCTTAATTTAGTTTCAGGAGGCGTGCCATGGATCCATGTAACATTATCTATAGTGCGAACTTTATGATTATGTCTCATTTGTACCTCGCTTTTAAAATAAATTAACTATATTAAAAATAATACAACTATAGCTGTTTTACTATAAAGCAAGCTAGGTACCGTTTTTAACTATGAGATATGATCAAAAATATAATGTGTGAAACCCCATATAAAACAAATAAGTATTCTTTAAAAATATTTTAGAAACTGACGAGTTAATTGTTCGTGGTTTATAAAAATTTGCTAAAAACCACAAATTTGTTGGTTAAACCTCGAAAAACCACAAAGTTGTGGTTTTTGAAATTATTAATTGATGGTCAATTATCAGAAAGCGATTTACTGGGTAATGCCAAGGAGAGAACTAAATACTTGAGTTCAAGATAAACTCAATATTAAGTAGGTAGATTATAATCCACCAGAAAATGGAGGTAAAAAGGCTACTTCATCTCCATCTTTAATTATGGTGTTCATGGTAGCCATTTCTTGATTAATGGCTACCATGACATTTTTTTGACGAATCATTTCTACTATTTGAGATTGGGAGCTTTCTAATTGACGACAGAGATCATCTAACTTCATTCCGTCAGAAGCTGTTAATTCTTCGGATTCTTTTCCGGCTACTTCTTTTAAATTGGCGAAATATTTAATACTAATCATGATGCAATGCTCTCTCTAGAAAAAACTCCGGATTTGCCGCCTTCTTTGTAGACTAATCCAATGTTATTAAAATACATTCCTCTGTCGACTGCTTTGCACATATCGTAAATTGTAAGAGCAGAAATGGTGACGGCTGTTATAGCTTCCATTTCTACGCCAGTTTGTCCTGATACTTTCACAGTAGCTTGAATATAAATAGAGCATAATCCTGTTTTGGAATCGGGTTGCTCGTTTTCTTCAAATTTAATATTGACGCTTGTGATTAAAAGAGGATGGCACATGGGAATCATATCCCACGTTTTTTTTGCTCCAGATATGCCGGCCACTTGGGCTACAGCAAGGACATCGCCTTTTTTTATTTTGCCAGCCTGAACTAATTTCAAAGTTTCGGGTTTCATGTGAACTAAACCCTCGGCAGTTGCCACACGTTCGGTATTTTCTTTGGAGCTTACATCGACCATCCGAGCGCGGCCTTCTTCGTTAAAATGGGTAAATTGATCGCTCATGATTTAAAACTTTACAATAATAGTGATAAGGGGTTGAATGCCCTACAAGGTTGAATTAGAGACAAATCAAATGGTAAACCATTCCTTTAACTTTGAAAAGTTTTTAATTATAGATCTTAGAAGCTCTTAGACTATCGGTGGTGTGATTAAGGTTCATGATAAGAATAAAAAAAATATCAAAAGTGGTTACGGTTGCTTTTTTTATTTACTCAATGGCGGTATGTTTTCAATCCATTTGGTTAAAGCCCTTTGCTTCACTTTTAATTGTTCAAGGTTCTTATGTGCGAGGAGATTTAATAGTTGTTTCAACAGGTTCTTATGAGAGATTTTTATTTGCCGCTGATTTATTAAAGAAAAATCCTAGCTCCAATATGTTGATTTTAGGAGACCAACGGCTTGAAACACCGTTACCGGGGAAATCGCCGCTTGATATTGCAAAAATAGAGGCGGATTTATTAGAGTTGCCGAAGGATAAATTAGAATTTCGACATTCGACTAGTACTTTGGTTGACGCTCGTCAGGCCAAAAAACTTATGAAAGAAAAAGGATTTAGAGCCGCCTCTATTGTTAGTGATCCTTATAATATGAGGCGGTTAAGAATAATATTCAATTATGTTTTTGAAAATTCAAATTTGGAATTACGTTTTGTCCATGGAGAGGAAGGATGGTATCCCGACAGTTGGTGGAAAGTAGAAAAGGATTTTGATTTTGTTCTTAAAGAGTGGATTAAATTTCCCATTGATCTAATTAGACTACGCTTAGTCGGGTAAAGTATGAAGAAAATTTATTTTTTGATTTTTGTTGTTTTGATAGCTATGGGGTATTGGGGGGCGCCAAAGATTGCCAAACAAATTGGAGCCTATTTAATTGTCTACGATGAATTCGAAAACGCTGAGTATTTAATTACAAATGGTTTGTCTCCAAAAACTTTGGAATATCTTAATATGGGAAAAGTGGAAAAAATTTTGGTGACGGTGGACGATGATCCAAAAGGAGTTTGGAAAGCGTTTTATGGTAAAAATGCGGATTTAAAAATTCGTGAGAAAGCTGCAAAACTTGGAATTCCACAAGAAAAAATATTGATTTATAAAAAGAAATTTGTTGGAGAAATTGATCGTATAACTTTCCATAAACATATTTTGGCGAGCTTAAAAGCTGAATCTGCGGTTTTTTTTGATCCATTTTATCATACACGAACTCGTCGGTTTTTTTTAAACAGGTATTTTGAAGGTTTAGACATTAAGACATATGTGCAATATGAGAAACATATTGGCATGGAAGAATTAAAGCAATGGTGGGGAAAAACTACTTACGCCAACTTATTTTTAGAACAGTATTTGTCGATGGGATTTTATTATTTAAATAAGCTTTTGTTGACTAGAGCCGTTTGAATAGAGAGTTCTCATAGATCTTTAATCTTTGTTGGCGGTTCGTATAGACCCAAGATATTGCCTTCAGAATCTAGGAACTCGGCTAACTTACCGTATGGGAACACTTGCAACTCTTTGACAAACTGAACTCCTTGTGATTTTAACTCGTCAATAGCGTTTTCTATTGGGTTTGCCAAGAAGGATATGACCGCTCCACCGCGATTAGTAATTGGTTCGCTCGTTTTATAAAGAGCTATTCGGCGTTCATGAATTTGAAATTCTGACCAATCTTCTCTCTTAAACACAGGAGATAAACCAAGAGTTTTTTCATAAAATTGGATCGCTCTCTCCATGTCTGTCACGCAGTAATATGAAAATGCAATGTCTTTAACCATTTGAATATTAAAAAAGTTTAATGACCTATGAAGTTTGAATTCTTTATAATAACCTTTATAGGTTTTCTAGTTTAAGGAAGTCTCTAAAAAGAATAATTTATCAGAAATCTAGTTCTAAAATTGAAAGCTAGATAATAGTAAACTGGCAAGAATTATATTTATTAGAAGTTTCTTAAAATAATATTGAGGCGTAAGTTTTAAGCGGTCCTAAAAAATGGGAGCAATTTGAGTTGTCAGCTGTAAATGTTGGGCTGGTGTTGTTGTCGGCAGTTTCTCATTCTTTGTGGAATATCTTAACCCAAACAAGTAGAAACTCTCGTTTTTTTTCGGGATTAAAAGGTGTCTGGATTATTTTTTTGTCTATTCCCTTTTTGGCTTACTACGGGTTTTCCGAAATACCTAATCTGATTTGGATGTTTTCCCTTATCTCGGGAGCGATTCATGGCGTCTATATTTATTGTCTTTCTAGAGCCTATCAAGAATCTGATATATCGTATGTCTATCCTATAGCTCGGTCGGCGCCAGTCTTTGTTCCTGTTGTTGCTTTTTTATTTCTTGGCGAAATGATAAATGGTCTTAACGCTTTAGGAGTTTTTTTGATTTTAATTTCTATTTATCTTTTACATTTTGACGGACATATAATTCAAGGCGCAAAAAATTTACTGATTGCAGTAAGAGATAAAGATCTTCGCTGGGCATTTTTTACTTTAGGAACGGTAATCGCATATAGTATTTTTGACAAGTTTGCAATGGATCAATTTTTTCATTTAGCTCCTGAAACAAGCTTTGGAAATGGAATTGCCTTTTTTTTTCTTGAAGCGGGGTTTTGTTTTATATTTTACAATATTCAACTTTTTTTAAGTTATCCTTTTAAGGAAGTCCAACTAGTATGGCAAGCTGAATGGGCGAAAGGGCTATTAGGAGCTTTCGCAACCTTAGGGTCTTATGGCTTAATTTGTGTGGTGCTTCAGCATGAACAAGTGGGGGTTGTCGTTGCTTTAAGACAAACTAGCGTTTTAATGGTAGTAGGTTGGGGATGTTTTCGTTTAGGCGAGTCGTTTGGGCGAGAAAGAATATCCGCCGCTTTGATTACGATAATTGGCGTTGCTTGCGCAAGTTGGCAATCGAATTAAAATTTTTGATCTCTGTTAAACTGACAGAAAAAATATATTCATGGAGGTAACCGTGGGTTCGAAAAATAACGCGGCTGTTTTTGGATTAGTTGCATTTGTATTAATTTTTGTTTTTTGTTTTCAGGCGGAAGCCCGAGTGCGAGAAAGTCGGACGTTAACCTTGAAAAATGGTGTCGATGTTTGGTTAGTTCACGATTCTGAGGCAAACCGGAGCGCTGCGGCCTTGTCTGTTGGTATTGGCAGTCTTCATAATCCTAATGATAAGTTAGGATTAGCGCATTATTTGGAACATATGTTGTTTTTAGGGACTAAGAAGTTTCCGAAAGTAGGAACCTTTAAAAAGTATCTCAATCAAAACTCTGGAAGAAGTAATGCCTATACTAGTTCAGACGAAACGAATTACTTTTTTCAAAGTACGCATGAATCGTTTGATGGCGCTTTGGATAGATTTAGCGATTTCTTTAAAGCTCCCTTATTCGATCAAAAATATGCGGAACGCGAAGTCAACGCCGTAAGTAGCGAGCATGATAAGAATAAATTGTCCGACGGTTGGAGAAAAAACCAGGTTATGGACCTCACTGCCGAAAAAGGGCATCCGTTAAGACGGTTTAGCACAGGAAATAAAGAAACTTTAGCTGGTGATAACCAAGATAGTTTATTTGAGTTTTATAAGAAATATTATTCTGGTTCGAATATGAAGCTGGCGATGATTTCGAAATCTTCTTTGAGTGAATTGGAAATTCTTGCTAAAAAATATTTTTCAGAAATTCCGAGCTTTAATGTTGAAAAACCGTTAATCAGTTCCACTTATAGGAAACGGTTAGATGGTAAATATAGATTATTAAAAATAAAGACTATTAAAGATACCCGAGTTTTAGAATTAGAATTTCCTACTGTTAGATTAAAAGATAGCCAAGAAAATAAGCCCAGTTCGGTTATTTCATCTATCATCGGTTATGAAGGTAAAGGGTCGTTACTTTCTCAGTTAAAGGCAGAAGGTTTGGCGCTTGGGTTATCAGCAGGGGGCGGTTACAGTCATCCTTCAATAAATCAGTTTAGTATTTCTGTTTCATTAACAAAGAAAGGCGAAAAAAATTATCATAGAGTTATGGAGTTGATATTTGCTTATGTGAAACTTCTAAAAGAAACCGGCGTGAAAGAATATAGCTTTAAAGAAGATCAAACTATGGCACAAATTAATTTTGATTGGAAAGATCCGCAAGAGGGTATGGGGTTTGTATCTTCAAGAGCTTCTATAATGCAAAACTTTCCGTTAGAGAATATAGAAACGGCTCCTTTTCTTATTAATAAATATGACTCCGAAAGTTATAACGCAATTTTGGACACTTTGGTTCCGGAGAATATGTTAGCTGTTTTAAGCGGTCGGTCAGTCGAAACAGATCAAACCGAAAAATACTATAGTGCGGAATATTCGCTAACTGAAGTAGAAGGAGAACTTTTTGAAAGCTTAAAGAATCCACCTGTTGTTGCTGGATTAGCTTATCCAGAAAAAAACGATTTTATCCCAAATAATTTAGTTTTGACCAATGAAGAACCACATTTGGTAATCGATAATGAAATGGCAAAAGTCTGGTTTAAATATGATAATAGATTTAAACAGCCAAAATCTTATATGTCATTGCGGATAGAAACGCCATTGGTGTATGACACGCCAATTAATTATGCAAAATCAAAACTCTATGATGCGGCGATCCAAGAAGGTTTGAATGAGATGGTTTATCCGATCCAATTAGCCGGTCTTTCTTATAGTTTGTCTATGGGGAAAAAAGGGGTGAATTTTACTGTTGGGGGGTATTCAGAGCGAATTGCGGATTTAATCAAAATCGTAGCAAAAAATATGAAAGAAATTAAAATCGACGAAGTTAAATTCGAGAATTTGAAAGAAGCGATGGTTCGAGGATTAAAGAACGCAAAACTAGGCCAAGCTTACGCTAGAGGGGGATATTATCATCGGCTTTTTTGGAACAAGAAACATTATACTGAAGAGGAAATTTTGAACGCCCTTCAGCCTATTACCTTAGATGATATAAAGAATTATGCAGATAATTTATATGAGAGAGTATTTATTACTGGAGTGGCTCATGGGAATTGGACTGATAAAGATGTTGAAGATGGAGTAGGAAGGTTGTTATCTGAGATTAAAAGTTCCCCTTTACCTGAGAAAGACCGTTTTAAAGACGAGATCAAAACGCTGGAACCGGGCAAAGATGTTCGATTTTCTAAAAAAATTAAAGATAGTAATAATTCTATGGCTTACACGTTACAAATAGGTGAATTTAGTCTAGAAAATCAAGCCAAAGCGTCTTTCATAGCCGATATTATCGAATCTGATTTTTATCTACAAATGAGAACAAATCAGCAATTAGGATATATTGTGTGGAGTTTTGATCAAAGAATGGAAGACCGACTATTCCTAAGGTTTGTTATTCAGTCTGGAACTTACGGTCCGTTTGAGTTATCTAAAAGAGTAGAAGAGTGGTTTGATTCTTCCGGTGATTTGTTTGAAAACCTTTCGGACGAAACTTTCGAAAACCATAGGAAAAGTTTGATTGTTGGTCTAGAAAAAAAAGGGAATAGTATTGCCGAAGTTGCGGGAGAGATATTCTATTTAGCAACGGAAGAAAAAGGCAATTTTAAGATGAAAAAGCAGTTGGTCGAAGTTGTAAAAAAATTAAAAAAAGAAGATGTTGTTGCTGCCGCGAAAGCTTTAATGCAGGATAAATCGACATCTCGTATTGTAGTTATGATGCGGTCTCGTGATAATGATGACAAAGTTGAAGATGGTGTTTTAGAAACAGCCGCTCAATTAAGAACATTAAACTGAAACAATTTAGTTGGATATGAATTATTCGAATGTTTAGTCGTTTATTAAATCTGATAAAAATTGGCAATGCCGCAAGGAAGGTCCGTCGCGAAACAGGAGGTGAAGAAAAACAGCGCGCAAAAAATTATTTGATTCAAGTTTTAGGCGCGAGCAAAGGTTTGCCTGCAAAGATTGGACAGTTTATGACAATGGATGAAGAGGATCTGGATCTTCGTGATTCTCTAAACGACGCCATTGAGCCTATGGATTTCGATACGGTGACAACGTTGCTAAGTCAGGCGTATGAAAGACCTTATACAAAAGTATTCAAATCTCTCGAAAAAAACGCAAAAGCGGCTTCACTTGGACAAGTGCATTTTGGGAAGTTGAAAGATGGGCGTTCTGTTGCTGTAAAAATTCAATATGCGAATATAGCAAAAAGCGTTGAATCTGAGTTGAAGATTATGGGGTTTCTTCCTAAAGTAGGCCCAGTTTCAAAGTGGGGTTTTAATTTAGATGGATACCGAGATAGGTTTTGGGAGCATTTTGGCGGTGAATTAGATTATGAGCAGGAAGCGAAACATCAAATTAAATATAAAGAACTTGTAAGTCCTATTGAAGGCTTTATTGTCCCTGAAATAGTCCAGGAGTCATGCCGACCCGGAGTTTTAGTTCAAATCCGAGAAGATGGAGTGAGTTTGGATGAAGCTGAAAAAGCTGAAAGAGGCGAAAGGTTTGCTATTGGTAAAGCTTTATTACAGCATTATTTGTTGATGATTTTTCGTTATGGGTATGTGCATTCGGACCCTCATCCTGGGAATTTTGGTTTTAGATTAAAAGGAAACAAAGACGCAGAAGTAATTCTTTATGATTATGGAAGTGTTTTGGAGTTAACAAAAAATGAACGAATGGTTTTGCTGCGGATCATTTTGGCGATTCGAGACCGAGAGAACTTAAATCCGGCTTCTTGTTTAGCTGCATTGGGATTTGAGCCTGATAAGCTAAAAGACCTTCGTGCTTTTTTACCCGCTATTTTAAGAACGCTATTTGATCCTTTCATTTTTGATTATCCCTACGATGTTAAGGATTGGAAATTAAGCGAATCGATTGATAGTGTTGCGGGAGATTTGAAATGGTGGTTCCGTTCTTCTGCTCCTCCAAAATTTATTTTTTTGATGAGAACGATCCATGGGTTGATTGCCATAATAAATAGATTAAATACTCGACAATCTTGGAAATATATTTTGGATGATGCGTGTGGAGATTTGTATCCCGAAGTAAGGTCGTTTAACGTGCCACCATTAGCGGAAACCCAGAATGACGTTAGTTTTAATTCGCTTTCTCAATATTTAAAAGTTTATGTAAAGAAAGCAAGCGGCGGTCGTGTAGAGCTTACGATGCCTGCAAGAGTTGCCGATGATCTTGATGGCACTATTGATGATGCAGTAAAAGAAACGATTAAAAGAAACTCTTTAGATTTGGCTGAAATGCAGTTAAGAGTTAGGAAAAATGGGTTTAAACCTCAAGTTATATTCAAAGTTCACGATTCCGAGCGAGATGTCAGAGTTTGGTTAGAATAAAACAATGATTTTAGAGATTTGGTTGTTAGTAGTTTTGAGATTTAGGAAGTCCTATTCATATATTTTAAATCAATGTTTGTTTTGTTATCTCCCAATCGATGAAAATCCCTCGTAGTTTTTCTCACCTTTTTGTAGTTTTTTTTTCCATAGTCGTTTTTTTTGTTCAAGGAGGCGAATACGCCTTTCATCTCTCCGATAGGCTATTTGATGAAGGGGATTCAATATTGAATGCGTGGATTTTAGCATGGGATGCGTACGCTCTATTTAATCCAGAACTTTCAGTTTGGGATACTCCCATGTTCTATCCCGTAAAAAACACGCTCGCCTTTTCGGAAAACTTATTAGGTAATCTTTGGATTACTATGCCAATACAGTGGTGGACCGGAAATCACGTTCTTGCGGCAAACTGTTTAGCTTTAGTTTCTTTTATTCTCGGTTCGTATTTCGTATTCCTGTTGGTAAAAGATTTAACAGGAAATTTTTGGGCTAGTTTATTCTCTGGTTTGATTTTTTCATTCAATCCTTATCATTGGGGCCAGCTTCCGCATCTTCAATTAATGCCATTCTTTTGGGCTCCTCTTGCCCTATTGTTTGCAAATAGATTTTTAAAAAATAGAAACTATTCTGACTTTTGGAAAACTTTATTTTTTACATGGATGCAGTATTACGCTTCGATCTATTTAGGGACGATGTTATTAACAACCCTGATAATAGTGTTTTTAGCGTTTTTATTGTTAGAGCTTGAAGGTTGGGAACGCCTCTATTTTTTAAAAAATCCAGCATTCTTAAAAAACTGCTTGTTTGGGGTTATTGTTGGAGCCATAGTTTTATTACCTATTGGGATTCCATATCTTAAAGTTGCCGCTGAGTGGAATTTTTTTCGTACCATCGACGAAAATATCGTTTTTTCTTCTGAACCCTTTTCTGTTTTTTTCCCAAACGCTATTTATGCAAATTATGCATGGTTACGAGAAACGCTTTTCAACTATTTACATGGAGATAAATATGAAACGGCAGTTTTTATAGGGGTTTTGCCTCTAGTCTTTTCGTTAATAGCGTTTTTATTTAGGAAGAAAGAAGTTGTTAGCTCTCATAATAAAATAATCTTGAGATATGTTTTTGTTTCAGTGGTCCTATTTTTGATAATGTTAGGACCGATTTTGTTTGTTTTAGGTAGAAATACAGGTATCCCAATGCCATTTTTATTAGTGCATAAGTTGATTCCCGGCGGCGAGGCTATGAGAGTGCCTTCTAGGTTTATACTACCCATGTTATTAGCGGTGTCTATTCTTTGTGGGTTTGGTTTTTGTATTTTTCAAAGATTTTTAGATCAATTTTCTTTGACTCTAAGAAATTGTGCGTTAGTTGGCGTGGCGATTATTTTAATTTTTGATTACGAAATTAGAAATTTTAAAGGCGTTACTTTAAAATCGAGTAATGATTTTCCTCCAGTCTACAAATATTTAAGTAAAGCATCATTGTCGAGTCCAGTTTTGGAATTACCTTTTTATTCTTGGGCTAAATTTAAATATCTTCATTATCAGACTAAGCATTGGAGACCCAAGGTGGGAGGCTTTAGCGGTTGGGTGCCACCGACATTTGGATTTTTAAATGATCAGGTTCAATCTTGTCCCAAAGAATCGTGCGCAAGGCTTTTGCAAATAGTTCCTTTTGACTCTTTAGTTGTTCATCTGGATCGTATCCCTTCATATAAAAGAAAGAAATTTGAAACCTGGAATTTGAAACCTTATGGTTTTTATGATTCAAAGAGAATTGGAAATGATTTGGTTTGGGAAAGAAATAAAGAAAAGTCGGTTCCGTTAACTCGTGAATTGAAGATTGATGATGTTTATGTCGAATCTGATGATTATGGGATGATAGTGATTTTAGTCCTTGGTTTGGATGACCAGAAAGGGTGGAGGATTTTTTCGAGGGATTCTGAAATTGACATTACAATTAAAACTAAAGATTCAAAAAGCTTTAAGACCAAAAAGAAGGTAATGCTACCTCATTATTTTTTGTCCTCTGAATATGATAAAAAAATTGTAAAGATATTTACCCGGTTAGGCAAAGCTTCTAATGAAATTTCTTCTATTAAGATTGAGGGCAAATATATACAGGGAGAAGAATTAGATTTCAAAAACTTAAGGTTTCTCAAAGATGAAAAGACATCTAAAAAACGTGAAAATAATTTAAAAGCGGAATGGAGTTTTATTTCTGGAATTCAAAATCATTCTGAGTTTATACAGGGAGAAATGATTGAATTCCGTGGTCTTGTCAAAAACGTTGGAAACGCGATTTGGTTAGATCAGAGTTTAAATTCTGAGTTGTATGATTCGATAGATGGAAGCGTTTATTCTTCTATTCAAGTATTAGAAAGGAACGCTGCCGCTCCTTGCGATCCTAAAGATAAGGTATTAGATAATTATCAGATACCTATCAAGAATATCATTACTCCAAATAATGAAACCCACTTTAATCTTCACATTCCCGCTCCTTTGACTGAAGGAGATTATGCATTGTCTCTGGGGTTGGAGGTTAAAGATGGGAGAGGATTTAGGAAGATTGAAGGAAATTCAAAAAAATGTTTTGAATTTGTTGTCAATAAGTCAAAAAACTCAATGAGCTTTGGAGATTTAGCGCGTTTTTTTGGTCCTACTAAAACGAGTGAAGATAAAGCCAGTATGGACGATTTTAGGAGGATGTCGCGATACGATCAAGAAGAGAAAATTTTATACCTTGCCGAATTTATCAAAAGTAACGGTGGTTTAAATGCAGCAATAATAAACCACAAAAATATTCATTTATGGGAGAAAGTTTTGGAGATTGCAGAGTTTTTGGAAAATAAAACTTAAAATCATATTTTTAGAATTGAAGTAAATGGGATTAGTTTCAGATAGCAGAATGGTTTTAAGTATTTAGTCTTTAATACTATATCGTCCAGATCCGGATAGGAATATTGAAAGCAGGAGGGCTATTAATACAGCGTTATATTCGAAACCTCCATCCACAATATTAAATCCTTTTTTCCCTGTGACGCTATATATTGCGACGCTCATTACACAAATTAGAGGAATTGAAGCTAATCGGGCAAATAGACCAATAATAAGAGCGACACCACAAAAAAATTCAGTTCCCGCAGCTAGCCATGCATTGATTTCTGGATAAGGAATACCTAAGGATCCTATAAATTTAGTAAAGCCTTCTATGCCGGATCCTCCAAAAGCCCCAAATAGTTTTTGAGAACCATGGAAAACAAACGAAGCGCCAGCCGCTAATCTTAATAAAAGTTTTGAGAGATCGGGAAAGGTTGCGGTGAGTTTAACCATTTAAGGAAGAACGGTTGAGGAAAGAATATATTAATATTCTTCGGCGATCAGAGCTTTTAATTTAGTTCGAAGTCTGAAAACGGCCTTAGAATGAATTTGGGAAACTCGTGATTCTGTAATTCCTAAAACTTCTCCAATTTCTTTCATGGTTAACTCTTCATAATAGTAAAGAGAAATCATGAGACGTTCTTTTTCAGGCAAAGTATCTATGGCTTTTGCAATGACTGTTTTTAACTCCGTTAAACGGAGTTGAGTGTGTGGGTCGGAATCAGACTTCCCGGCTAGGCAGTCTAGTAGATTGCGTTGATCGCCTTCGTCGTTTGAAATTCCCAAATCTTCTAAACTCAACAAAGGCATGCTATGAGTTTCGTTGAGTGTATTGAAGAACTCGTCCATGGTCATGCCCATTTCTTCGGCAACTTCTTCGTCTTCTGGTGGACGACCAAACTTTGCTTGTAATCTTTGACAAACGTTGTCTAATGACGCCGCTTTTTGCCTAACGGATCTTGGAACCCAATCGAGAGATCTTAGCTCGTCTAGAATTGCGCCTCTAACTCGAAACTCTGCGTAAGTTTTAAACTTTGCGCCGCGAGTAGGGTCGAATTTCTCGATTGCGTCAATTAGTCCGAGTACGCCAACGCTTATCAAATCGTCTACTTCAATATGTGGTGGTAATCGCATAGCGATTCGGTTAGCCACATATTTAATCATAGGAGCGTATTCTTTAATAACTTGCTCAGAGTTTGCGGGCGATATTTCAATTTGGTCAAGCGCTGGTTTATCAGCCATTTGTTCGCTTTCCTAGTGTATAAAGTATTTTCCAAATTGTCGCCAAGTTGGAATTAAGCACTTAATTATTCCATGTCCATCGGATCGTCTACTTCTATGACTTCTTCTTTAAATAGATAAGACGCTACAAGCCAAGCAATAGAACCAAAAATTGCGGCGCCTTCAAAACCTCGAATAATAGCTGTCAAAGCTGTCGTTCCCGTAATCATGCTGCCTATGACCATGAAGAAAAATGCGCCAAAGGCAAATCCTAATGCGATTCTTTGTACAATTATATCCATTATTGAACTGGAAATACGCTATTCCAAAAAAAGGTTTTTGAAGAATCTGTAGTGTGTCTTTCTTTTTCTCTTTCTTGAAGCAAAGTATAAGAAAGATCGTTAACGCATTTACTAACTTTTGAATATGGGTACAGTTCCATAAAGGGTTTTTGTTGGCGGACCGATTTTGGAACGTTTGGATCGGAAATTATATGTCCTAAATAATTAATGGAAACTGAATCTAAAAAACGATCTGTAACAGCTGATAAATGTTTGTATATTTCTTTTGCTTCCTTATCAGATTTTACGGTATTTACAATCAACCGAAAATGCTTTTGCCCATGTTTTTGATTTAACACTTTGATTAGAGCATATGCGTCTGTGAGGGAAGTCGGTTCAGTAGAAACGATCACTAAGATCTCATGCGCGGCGCAACAAAAGTAAGTTACGTTTGACGAAATTCCAGCCCCAGTATCGAATATAAGATAATCATATTGATCGCTTATTCGATCTAGTTCTTCCACTAAAACCAAGCGAGCATCCTTGTCTAAGTGGGTTAATTCTTGTACGCCAGAAGTAGCGGGAAGAATATTCAAGCCTCCAGGACCTTCAACTATAATTTCTTCTATCTTTTTTTGACCTTGAAGAACATGCTGAAGATTGAATTTCGGGGCTAAACCTAGCAGGATATCAACATTACCCAAACCTATATCTGCATCAAAAACTAAAACTCTTTGATCTTTTTTCCGAAGAGAATAAGCTAGATTAGCGACAACATTGGTTTTTCCAACTCCGCCTTTTCCGCTGGTAATGGAAAGTACCTTGAGTGAACTACCTGAGTTTCCTCCATTCATCATCTTCTTCAATGTTTGGGCTTGTTTGCCGTCTTTAATCATCTAAACCCCTACTTTATCTTGATTTAAGTTAAAAATCAAACGAATTACCTTGTCTTTGGAAGCCGTTTCAATATCCTCTGGAACCCTTTGCCCATTAGTAAAATACGACAGTGGAAGCTGTGTATGTAATGCTAGGTTAATCAGAGTACCGAAAACTAATCCTTCGTCTAATTTGGTAAATAAAACTTTGTTGATTTTGAGAGGAGAAAACTGGTTAAAAGTTTCTTCTAACACTCTTTCTTGTAGTGAAGCGCTCAAAGTTAAGTGAATTTCGACAGGACCTGATTTACGTAAAACTTCATTCAAACGACTGGCATATGTCTCATCTTTGTGACACTTGCCCATCGTATCGACAAAAATAACGTCCATGTCCGAGAATTTATGAAGTAATTTTCTGTATTCACGAGCATTTGAGGCGACTTCCACTGGAATCCGCATAATATCGCCATAGACCCTTAGTTGATCTGCGGCTCCAATGCGATAGGTATCTAAAGAGATCAAAGCCACTTTTTTCTTTTGTCTGATAGAAAAATCAGCGGCCAGTTTGGCAATAGTAGTAGTTTTACCTACACCTGTTGGACCGACCAAGGCCACAACTTTGGGATAGCCAGGGTTTAGTTGGATTGGTCCGCTACATTTTACGATTTTGGCTAGTAATTCGCGTGCCGAGAGATTATCGGTAATTCGGTCGCTTTTTTTGCCCATCAAGCCTTCAGTGTTAATTTTTTCAAAAATCTTAGCCGCAATTCTCTCGCTAACTCCGTTATCGACTATTTTTTTATAGAGTTCGATTTGGTGATCTTTTAAACCAAGGGCTTTTGCTCTATCGGTTTGGCTTAATAAGGTGAAGAGAAGAGATTTTAAATCCGCATCTGTTTCTTTCGCTAACGGTTCCAGATTAGCTTCTTGTCTTTGAGCTGTTGGGTTTTCGAGAACGATATCTGTTTCCTCACGCTCAAATTTTTCTTTAGGCTTATCTTTATCTTCGACGCGGTCAATAGCAACGGTAACTTCTACGGCGTTAGCTGATGATGAAGAACTACCATCGCCTAATGACCGAGTGTTAAGAATTAAAGCGTTATCGCCCAGTTCTTTTTTGACGTCTTCCAATGCTTTGGAAAAGTTTTTGGCTTTAAATTTTTTAATTTGCATTTAATCCTACGACTTTTAAAGTTTTAATCTGAACGGTTGGTAAAATTTCGTTATGTGAAAGAATCGCTAAATCTGGCATGAATCTTTCGGTTAATTTTCTCACGTACATTCGAATCATGGGGGAAGCTAATAAAACCGGAGGTGTTTCCAACATCGGAGTTATCGAGTCGACCGTGTTTTTTAGTTGAGTAATAATCTTTTCGGCTACTGTAGGTTCAAGAGCCAAGTATGTTGTGGTCTCCGTTTTTTGAATAGAACCAGCTATAACGTCTTCAACTCCTTTATCGAAAGTCATTACCGAAAGACTTCCATCCGTCGCCTGGAATTGTTTGGTTATAGGACGCGCTAAGGATTGCCGAACAAACTCGGTTAAAATATCAGGGTCCTGAACGCTAGGAGCGTAGTCAGCCAAACTTTCTAAAACTGTTCGCAAATCGCGAATAGAAAGTTGTTCTTTGAGCATGTTTTGGAGTACTTTTTGTACTTTACCCAAGCTCAATAAGTTTGGAATTAACTCTTCGATAACTTTAGGATTGGTTTCTTTTAGTTTGTCTAATAGGCTTTGAACTTCTTGGCGACCAACCAATTCGTGAGCATGACGTTTGATAGTTTCTTTAATATGCGTAGTTGTGACTGTGGTTGGGTCGACTACTGTATATCCTGAAACTGTTGCTTCCTGTTTCATAGCGGATGTTATCCATTTAGCGGGCAATCCAAAAGTTGGTTCTTTCGTGTCGATACCGTCGATGTCTTTTTTGACGGTTCCTGGATTCATTGCCATAAATCTTCCCATCATGATTGACCCTTTAGCGACTTCAACGCCTTTAATCAAGATAGCGTATTCGTTAGGTTTCAGTTGTAAGTTGTCGCGAATATGCAAAGGTGGAACAATGAACCCCATTTCCAAGGCGAATTGCCTTCTAATAGATTTAATTCTGTCTAAGAGTTCTCCATTTCGATCTGAATCGACCAATGGAATTAACTCGTAACCAACTTCTAATTCCATAGCGTCCAGCGGAAGAATGGATTCAACTTTTTCCTGGACGGGGGCTTTTGCGACTTCTTCTTTTCTTTTAGCCTCAATTAATTTCTGCGATTTTTTTCCTTCCGCATTAAAATAAGCGATCGCAATAGCGGTAGCGCCTAAAAAGAAAAAAGGAAGATGTGGTAATCCAGGGATTAAACCAAACAAGAAGAGAGAACCACCTGCAATATAAAAAGCGTTGGGGTGATTTAATAATTGTTCTCCCAACTCGGTAGCTAAATTTTGATCCGAAGCGGTTCGGGTAACAACCATGCCGGCCGCAGTAGAAATGATTAGAGCTGGAAGTTGAGAAACTAAACCGTCGCCGATAGTTAATAGTGTATAAACTTCTGCCGCTTCGCTAATGGATAAATCGTTTTGAAGAACCCCAATAGAGAAGCCTCCTAAAACATTGATTATAGTGATGATGATTCCTGCGATGGCATCCCCGCGAACAAACCGTATGGCTCCATCCATAGAACCGTAAAAATCGGCTTCGCGTTCCAGGTCTTTTCGGCGATCCCTGGCTTGATCGTCAGTAATGATTCCAGCATTTAAGTCTGCGTCAATGCTCATTTGTTTTCCTGGAATAGCATCCAACGTAAACCGGGCAGCAACTTCCGAAGTTCTAACTGAACCTTTTGTAATAACAATGAAATTGATCAAAACTAAGATAAGGAAGATTACGGTGCCGACAACAAAGTTTCCTCCAACGACAAACGCCCCAAAGGATTTAATTACCTGACCCGCTGCGTCAACTCCCGTATTTCCATTTAATAGAATAATCCGGGTAGATGCGACGTTAAGGGATAAACGTAGTAAAGTTATGATCAACAATAACGAGGGGAAAACAGAAAACTCCAGAGGAGATTTCATAAATACGGAAACCATCAGGATGACTAAAGAAGCGGTGAGGCTGAACGAAAGAAGTAAGTCCAAAAAGAATGTTGGAATTGGAATGACCATGATCACAAGGACTGATATCACTCCAAAAGCGATAAAAAACTCATTGGATCTTTTAAAAAATGCTAACCAACCCTTTTCGTTCATTTTCAAATATCCTGTGGCGATAATTTTGATTGAGTGATTCAACTAAGCGAAAAACGTCAAAAAAACAGACATTTTTTCTAACAATACTGTTTAGAGCAAACTCTATGCCAAGAATGATAATAAGGCTCAAAAATTCAATGGATTGAAGAAATACTTTAAAATTCAATAGGTTTTCCTAAAAGTCGTAGGTCTTTTGATGATTGTGTTATATATAATGTATAGAAAAAATATTTCTCCTAAATTTCTATAAAGGAGTGCAAAATTAGATACGAAATATTGGAGCTTTGAGTGCTAAGTTTTAGTGGTAGGAGTGTTATTGACTCATTGGAATGGAAATGCTAATTTGAGTCGAATAGAATAAAAAAAGTGGGCCGTTAGCTCAACTGGCAGAGCAATTGACTCTTAATCAATAGGTTGAAGGTTCGATTCCTTCACGGCTCACCAATTAAATTAAGGGTTTGGGGGATTTCCTCTAAGCCCTTTTTTTATTGGGATGACAAGTTGATGGGGTTTAGGTTATTTTCGGCAACTTTAAATGAATCGAACTTGGTTTTAGTGATCTTGAGCTTTTGATTATTTCTTTTTGTAGGCTCTATGTAGATATCTCGTTTCAAATTCTTGAGGTAGCCTAAACCAAAGCAAAAATTTTGGCCAAATAAAACCTTTAAATGTAAATATTTATAGAACATCTTCAAAGTTATTCAGAAATCTTAAAACAGTAAAGAATAAGATTCGTAATCAATAGGTCAGAGCTTTATTTATCCACGTTTGCTCTTCATTTCAAGGTGTTTTCAGGAAACTTATAATACCTAGTTTTTATGCCGATGCATTGTGAAAAGTCACTCATGCTTTTTTAAGGGCAATGCCTTCGGTATTTGAGTTTTTCCTTCGACATAGTATGAAATATCTAGGAATTTGACTTTTTTTGCTTATGCCCTTACCAGATTTTACCGACAAGAAGACTAAATAATTTTTCCCATACCAATCAGAGTATGGCGGCTATCATATTTTTAAGAGGAAATAGGAAACTATGCCTACAAGTACTTATTCTCAGATTCCTACTGTTGTGAGTTATTTGCAAGCAGTAATGCCATCTTCCCTTCTTGATATTGGCTTGGGGAATGGAAAGTTCGGTTTTATCGCTAGAGACCTTCTGGACGTGATGTTGGGCGAGAGATACCACAAGAAAGATTGGAAGATCAAAATCGACGGTATCGAAATCTTCGAAAACTATATCCAAGATCACCAAAAAAGCATATATAACGAAATCTTTATTGGCGATGCTTATGATGTCATCGATGAATTAGGACAATACGATCTAATCTACCTGGGGGATGTCCTAGAACATATAGAAAAAAATAGAGCATATGATTTTCTCGAAAAATGCGCCAACCACTGCAATCGTTTTTTAATCCTTTCTATTCCTTTGGGAGAAAAGTGGATCCAACCCGAGATGTATGGAAATCCTCACGAAGAGCATCTTTCTTTCTGGAATGCCGAGGATTTTGAAGAGTTTTCTATAGAAAAAAGCTATTTGGATTTTCCAAATATTGGGCAATACGGTACTTTTCTAATAAAGGCGGAAGACTTTATCCATTATCGATTGAGGGGAAAAGCGAACGCTTTGTTTGTCGAAGGCAAAGAAACAGAATCAATTTTGTATTTAAAAGAAAGATTGAGCGGTCTTCCGCCCAATCTTGAAAGTAACTATCTCCTAGCAGATTTTTATTTGCAAAAGAAAAATCTTCAAGGAACCATCGACCAATTGAAGATCACCCAGGAAATGTTTCCGGAAGAACCCAGCGTAAAAGAATTTCTTGAACAAGTAACATTAGCTGCAGCTACTTAATTCAATAAGCCCTCATTTCTCCTAAAAGGACTTTTGATTTTCCTTTTGATATAAAAATTGAAGGAAACTTTTTGGGCTTATGAGAATGTTTTAGGTGACTAATAAAAAAATATAGAGGTGCGGATTTTTCGATCTCCAGCATTTTTCGAACTTGGCCCTAAAGGAATAAAAGCGGGTATTTTGCCCGATTGATCTGATTTATTTTTGGCTCCGCATTACTGATCCCGCACTTTAATTATAAAAGCCCCGCCAGCTCTTGAAGGACACCGGCCACGCAATCGAGTTTATTTGTATTTGGGTAAAAACATACCGGGTCGTGCTATAAAAGTGGTTTGTAGGTTGCATTCTTTGTTTCCATTCAATTCCAATAGTATCTCTTTGAGGTTTAAACCGATATCTTGAAATTTGGGCGATATGTATCCGAGGGCGGTTTATATTCTTTCGGGGGTAGGGGTATTCCCGAAAACGAGTCTACTATAACTAGATGCAATGAGTTCGTTAAGGTAAAAATATTATGACTATTGCCTCGTATTGCTTATGCTAACTAACTGAAATAAAATAACTGATTCTCAAACCTAAATATTACGAAAACTTCAAATTTAATCGATTCAGAATAAACTATGGCTATAGCTATTTATCACAATCCGGATTGCTCAAAATCAAGGAAGACTCTGGAGTTACTCAAAGAGAATGATATTGAACCAACCATCGTCGAATATCTTAAAGCTCCACCAACCGCAGAAAAACTTAAAGAAATTCTTTCTCAACTCGGGATGGCGCCACGCGATTTGATACGCACGAAAGAAGACGAATATTTTGAGTATGGACTCAAAGACCCATCCTTATCTGATGAACAAATAATAGCTTATATGGCTAGATACCCAATTCTCATTGAGCGTCCCATCGTGTTTGCTAATGGGAAGGCTGTGATAGGTCGTCCTCCAGAGCAAGTGTTGGAAATTATTTAATTGCTATATGGGAGTTTCCTTAAATAAGAGATCTTTTGATTTTCACCGAAATATCTATAAGATATAATGATTAAAAGTTAATTAGAAAAGGGATAGATTCATGGAAAAAACGAAGCGCTTTTTAGGAATATTAACTATTTCCTTATTGAGCTTGCCATGTTTGGTATTCGCAGGATACCAAGAAGGAAGAGATGCTTTTGATCGGATGGATTATCCAACCGCTCTAAAAGAATTTAAAGCATTAGCAAGCCAAAATGATGCCCTTGGTCAATATGGTCTTGGCGTGATGTATGACATAGGTGGAGGCGTTCCTCAAAATTCTGATGAAGCCGCCAAGTGGTATAGATTGTCGGCAGAACAAGGAAATGCCGACGCTCAAAATAATCTTGGAGCTATGTATGAATCTGGAGAAGGTCTTCCACAAGATTCTAAGGAAGCTGTTAAATGGTATCGGCGAGCCGCAGAAGGTGGAAACTTTGACGCTCCAAATAATCTTGGCGCGATGTATCTAACGGGGATTGGAGTTCCTCGTGATTATGTACAAGCTCATATGTGGTTTGATCTAGCGATGCAAAGAAAGGATAGGGCAGCTGCAAAGAACATGAGATTTGTTATGAAAAAAATGAGTCAAGACCAAATTGCAGCAGCTAGAAAACTTGCGAAAGATTGGATGGGGATTTACGAAAGTAGATTCTATCAAAGTAAATGGAAAAGATTGCGTTAATAGCTTTGAGGTAATAATGGATAGTGGTGTTTGGGTTAGGATAATTTTGGCCGGTTGTGTAGCGATGCTTATGCTTTATGCGATGTGGGATAAAACAATTTAATCTATCTGTTCGCTATTTAAAATGATTTAATTTTTACTGTAGTTCAAATTATAGGTTTTGATTAATTTATAAAGATTGCTTCTACTCAAGCCCAATTGTTCTGCGGCGTAAGTCACGTTGCCGTTAGCGATTTCAAGAGCGTTCTGCAATACTATTTTCTCGATTTCTTTAATTGGAATTATTTTATCTTTTGGAAGAGTGATTCCATATTCCGCTTCGGCTTCCTCTAAATTAAACGAGCCACCATCAATTTCTGTTTTCTCATTGCTGTTCATTCCATTTTGTTGTGAAGCATTGAGTATTTCGTCTGGTAAATAGTTTAACTCTAGAGTCTCTCCCTCGGCGAGTAACATGCTTCGCAAGAGTATGTTTGATAATTCGCGTATGTTTCCAGGCCACTGATAATTTTGCAGAGCTAACATTGCGTCGCCACTAACGGATTTAATATTTTTGTCTAGTTCATGATTGAATTTGGAAACGAAATGACCGACTAATAAGGGGATGTCTTCTTTCCTCTCTCTAAGCGGGGGTATGTGAATTGGAAATACGGATAGGCGGTAGTATAAATCTTCGCGAAACTGTCCTCTTGCCATTTCTTTTTTTAAATCTTTGTTACAAGCCGATATTATAAAAGAGTTTATATGTATTGGTTTTTGACCTCCAATACGATAAAAGCTTTTCTCTTGAATCGCTCTTAGAATAGAGGCTTGTGTTTTTAATCCCATTTCTGAAATTTCGTCTAAAAACAAAACGCCATTGTGAGAGAGTTCTAATTTTCCTTTTTTGTCTTCCGATGCGTCAGTAAACGACCCTTTTTGATGGCCGAATAATTCGCTTTCTTGAAGCGTTTCCGCGATAGACCCGCAGTTTATGTCAACAAAGGGGCCATGAGAAAACATGCTGTAGGAATGAATCGCTCGAGCAACTAACTCTTTCCCCGTTCCGCTCTCTCCGTGGATCAAAACATGGACTTGATTGGAATCTATTTTTTTTATCTTTTCAATTTGATTGACTAGGTTCTGAACTGCTTGGCTCTTTCCAATAATTTTCCAATCCAAATTCTTATTTTTAAATTCTGTGAGTTGAAGATGTGTTTTTACTCGCACTAAAATTTCTTGTTCTGTAAAAGGTTTGGTCACGTAATCGGAACCTCCCGCTTCAAAACCCGAAATAATATCATCTACAGAAGTCTTGCCCGTTACAAAAATTATGGGAATTTTGTGGGTGAGCCAGCTATTTTTTAGCTTTTTACAGGTTTGGAATCCGTCTTGACCGGGCATCATCACATCCAACAATATTAATTGAGGTAAAACTTTTGAGGCAATTTCGATAGCTTTTTCCCCATTGGGAGCCATCGAAATACTATAGCCCTCATCTTCCAGGAATGTTCTTAGGATGGTGACATTTTCTGGAACATCGTCAACAATTAGGATTTTAGGGCTTATATCTTCCATCAATTTTATTAATCCAGTTAAAGAAAATAATCAAGCAACCAATCTATTTGAAGCGTATGAAGATTAATTAAGCAAAGCAACATTAATTGTTTATCTATACTATCTCTATTAGCTGATTACAACAAGTATAAATTGAGGAAACTTATAAAAATATGAAGTTAATAGAGCTTGGTTATTAGCGATAAAAATAGAACTAACAATAAAATGAGATAACGGCTTTAAAGATCATAAAGCTATACCGTTTAGCTCATCCTCTTGTGAAATTCCACTTATAAGAAAGATTGTCTTAAAAACAGACAAAACTAATCCAATATTAAGAAATCTGACTCATATAATCTCCCCAATAGAGCTTAACTTGTTTTTAATTTTAAATTTGTTGTCTCTAAATCAAAAATAATCAATGGGATATCCTTCTTATGGATTTATCCGTTTGGCAGAAAAATTAAATAAATAAATGGCCCAAGTATTGCTTTTACAAATGAGGTAAACCTGTGTGCAAAACCTTTCTGGAGTTTCCGTGTTATTTTTTCAAGCGGTTTCTAGGCCGATCATTTTTATATGCCTTTTTTTACTTATCCATTCTCCCGTAGTTTCTTTTTCGGAAACTGGCCAAAATAAATCTAAAAGCGACATCAAATCCCAGAAGCTGTTAGAGGAAAAAAATAAGATAGAAATTTCTTATTATTTAGACTCCCGCGATTACAACACTCTTAATATCCTAACGCTTTTTCCCAATCTCCCTTTGGATCTAAAAATATTTGGATTTGTCGATTTTCATGGAGATCAAAATCAATCGGATAATCGATTCGATTTAACTCGATACTTTATGGAGTATCGTCTTGGCCGACCTCTGTTTCCAAAAAGTTCTGGTTGGATAAAAGGTTTAGGACTTGAAGCAGAATACAATGACTTTAATGGACAGAGAAATCACGTTTCTCGTTTTGGAGCGACATACAAACATAAATTGCCATTATTTGGTAACTCAAAGAGTTGGTTGCAATGGAGATATCATCCATATGAAACGGACGGGTCTGGAAGTCAGGCAAGCATGATTTATTTTATAAGTCTAACTGAAGATTTTTTTATCAATGGTTTTGCAGATATTAATTTTATCGAAGACGGTAGAGATCGTTGGTTACTTGAACCACAACTTAATTATAAGTTGACAGATTTAATAGACGCCGCAATCGAATTCCGATACAACGAATTTGAAGACGGAAACCCTAAACTAGATGGGGTCGGCGTAGCAGTTGGCCTAAAACTAAAATTTTAATACAAGAATATGAAATTTTATTCAACGTCTAACTATTTAATTGCGCTACTTGCCGTGTTCGTTATTTCTTGTGATGAAGGAGACCAATCTTTAAAGAAAGCTTCTTTCGGGAAAAAAGAAAATCCTAAAATATATAAATTGAAGTTTGGGCATGATATGCCTGGAGAAAGTCCTCAGCATCTAGCGGCTAAAAAGTTTAAAGAGATAGTAGAAAGAAAAAGCCAAGGTCGCTTAATAATAGAAGTTTTTCCCAATCAGGTTTTAGGCTCTGATCAAGAAATGATCCAACAAGCCATAGATGGAAATTTGGATATAATTTTGCCTCCAACAGCAAAGTTAAGCGGAATTGTGCCGTCTTCTCTTTATTTAGATTTACCCTTCTTTTTTGAAGATAGGAAAGAGTTGTATGAAATGTTGGATGGAAAACCTGGAGAAATTCTAAAAGATAAATTCTTAAGCAAAGGGTTAGTGGGCGTTTCATTCTGGGAAAGCGGTTTTAAACATTTTACAGCTAATAAAGAAATTCATTCGCCAAAAGATTTTAAAAACCTCAAAGTTCGGGTTATGAAAAATCGTCTTCTTGTTGATCAATATAAGTTTTTAGGAGGGAAATCATTTTTCATAGATTTTCTTAAAATATACGACGCTTTAAAAGATGGCGTTATTAACGCTCAAGAAAACTCGCTAGTTTCTATAAAGAACTTAAAACTATACGAAAGACAATCACATATTATTTTAAGTGAACACGGATATATAGGTTATCTATTATCTTTTAGTAAAAGAACATACGATAAATTACCTCAAGATTTACAAGAAATCTTATATTCCGCAGGTCAAGAGATCACCGCTTTCGAAAGAGAAGAAACTCAAAAAAAAGAAAATCAGTATTTAAAAAAACTGGAAGAAACGAGTGTAAAAATAATCAAGTTAACGAATGAAGAAAAAAAAGCATTTAAGATCGTTCTCCACCCATTGTTGGAAAAGTATCGACGAACCATTGGATATAAATTACTAGAAATAACGGATCAAATAAAAAGTGAAAAAAATCCATTCTCCGCCGATGAAATTCTAATTGGACTTGACGCCGATCTTTTTGCAGGTTCTTCCTCTTCTGGATATTCTATTAAACGAGGAGTTCAAATAGCTGTTAACGAAATCAATAGCAATGGAGGTGTTTTAGGGAAAAAATTGCGTTTGGTTTCGAAAGATCATTCGGGTATCAGCGCTCGCGGAATTATGAATATTGAATATTTTAGCAAACTTGAGAATTTAGTTGCTGTTGTAGGTGGGATTCATAGTCCTGTGGCGTTATCCGAATTAGAGACGCTTCACCAAAAAAAGATAATCTATTTGGACCCATGGGCCGCCGCCACAAATATCGTCGAAAATGGTCACAATCCTAATTATGTTTTTAGAGTTTCTGTTAGAGATGAATATGCAGGTCCTTTTTTAGTCAATCAAACTCTCAAGAAGTATAACAAGATAGCCTTGTTATTAGAAAATACTGGCTGGGGCAGAAGCAATCATAAATCGATGAGTTCTGTTTTTAAAGAAAAAGGAATTCAACCGGTAACGGTGCAATGGTTTAATTGGAGAGAGCCTAATTTATATAAACAATTGTTTGCAATTAAGAGTTCAGGTGCGGATGCCATTATTTTGGTGTCAAACGCTCCGGAAGGAAAAACATTAATAAAAAATATGATAGAAAATAATATTAGTATTCCTATTTTTTCTCATTGGGGTATAACAGGCGGTAATTTTGGAAAAGATGTAAAAGATGAACTCAAGCTAATAGATTTAAAAGTTCTTCAAACCTTTTCTTTTCTGAAGCCAAAAAACGAAAAAACAAAACTTTTTATTAAAAAATATTTTGACTACCTTGAATTAGATAAAAAAGGAAATATCGATGCGCCAGTAGGAACCGCTCATGCTTACGATATCGTTCATTTGCTGGCTTTAGCAATTCATTCAGCAAAAAGCTTAGACCGTGTAGAAATTAGAAAAGCTTTAGAAAATATTTCTTCCTACAATGGGCTGGTAAAAAATTATCATCGACCATTTTCAGAAAAAAGCCACGAGGCATTGGATTTGAACGACTTTTTTCTTGCCAAATATGATGATGAAGGAAGAATCATTCCTGTATTAAATTGATGGATTTATTGTGAATATTACTAAAAGCCTTAAATCAAAATTAATTCTAAGGTTCTCTCTCTTCGTGGGTTTTATTTTAAGCTCTATTGCAGTTTTTGTAGGTTTCACGCTGACATCAACTATGAATCATGAACTAAAAAGAACTTTAAACTCTGAAGCAGAGGCGGCGTTAAGAGGAATAGAACATAGAGTATCATTTTTAGCGGAAAGGATAAACCAATTCAGTCAAAATCAATTTGTTATTAATAGTTTGATTGACGTTGAAGGAAGAAATATTTATTTGCCAAAGCTAGTGGAAAGTTTCAATAAAACTGGCGACCTGGTGTCGACGACCCTTGTCGATTTTATGGGTGAATCCATTCTTTCTATGGGAGCTACACCTGGAACCTTTAGCGAATTAATTAATCTGCGCAAGGCTTTGGATGCTGGAAAATTTCTCATCGCTATCAATAAAAAATCAAAGACAATTATAATGGTTTCGCCTATCAAATTTTACGATACGCCGCAAGGAGCTGTTATATCCGAGTTCAATATTTCAAGTATACTTGATAGAGCGCTCGTTAAACGTCCGTTTATTTATTATAGAATCGAAGGACCCAACGACCTGTCAATTGAAGAAAATCATCTAAAAAATCAATCTTATATTTCGGTTAAAGTTGATTCTGTTGACGAATTTAAATATTTACGAAAGCTCAAAATTTCTTTGGAAATTGGAGAGTCGAAAGATTTTTATCACGCTCGGATAAAAGAAACGCTTTTTAATCTTATTAATATTAGTTTAGCTTTTTTAGCGTTGGCTATTTTTATGGCATTTAGAATGGGGACGATGCTCTCGACTCCTATTTTGAATCTGTGTCAAAAGATTACAGAGGGCTTGGATAAAGAAAAAAAATGTAGTCCTGTTGGCACTCATGATGAATTGGAAATTTTGGCGAGCGCTTTTGACGCGCAAACTGAAAAACTTATAGCGGCTAAGGATCATTTGGAGCTGAGAGTCCTAGAAAGAACTGCCGAACTCGAAAACGCGAACGTAAAATTAAGCTCTTTAAATGAAGAGTTAGGAAATGAAATAGGGCTTAGAGATAAGGCAAATCGACTTATTAAAGATATTTCTTACCAAAACCAGCTTCTATTGAGCTCTACTGAAGAGGGAATTTTAAGTCTAGATCTACAGGGTTATATCTCGTTTGCAAATCCGGCTGCGCGAAAAATACTGGGATATGATTCAGATGAATTGAATTGTCAATTTTTTCATTCATTTGCTTATTATTCATTTGCCGATGGCGATCCGTCCATCTGGGAAAATACCCCTATTTACTCTTCGCTGAAAGAAGGGACTGCCATTAGAAAAGACGACGAAATATTTTGGAAAAAAGACGCTTCTTCTTTTTATGTGGAATACTCATGTTCACCAATATTAAAAGAAGGTGTTGTCAATGGTGTCGTTATTAGTTTCCAAAACATTGACGAGCGTAAAATAATCGAAAGCGAAATCAAAAAAGCAAAAATTGCAGCTGAAAAAGCCAATAAGGCAAAAAGTAATTTTTTAGCGAACATGAGTCATGAAATTCGAACTCCCATGAACGCCATTTTAGGATATGCCCAAATTCTTACTCGTGATTCTGAGTTAACAAGCTCCCAAAAAAATGCGGCGATTACTATTAATAAAAGCGGAAATCATTTATTAGGGCTCATCAACGATATATTAGATATCTCTAAAATTGAAGCGGGTCAAATTGAAGTACGGAATGCAAATTTTGATTTAATTGATCTTGTCCAAGATATTTATCCAATGTTTCATTTGAAATGTAAAGACTCCGGTTTGGAATTACAGTTTAATTTACCAAAAGTTGATTCATTAGTTGTGAATGGAGATGAAGGAAAAATTAGACAAGTGTTGATTAATCTATTAGGAAATGCCGTCAAATTTACTTCTGAAGGATTAGTTACCTTTAATTTGATCCAAACGAAAGATTCTAATAATTATTTGTTCGAAATCATAGATACTGGCGTTGGAATTCCTAAGGAATCTCAAAGGAGCGTTTTTGAACCTTTTAAGCAGGACGAACATGGTTTCAAAAAAGGTGGAACTGGCTTAGGGCTAGCTATTTCAAAAAAACAAGTCGAAGTCATGAGAGGACAATTGAGTTTGGAATCGCAAGTAGGAAAAGGTTCAAAATTCTTCTTCACAATTCCACTTGATCTTACCAGTGAAGAAAAAGAATTCCCAAATAACCCGTATGAAAAAGTTCAATCACTCAAAAAAGGGCAAGAAATTACCGCTCTGTTAATTGATGATATTAAAGAAAACAGAGAGGTTCTCTCAAGTTTTTTAAGAGATATTGGTGTTGAAGTTTACGAAGCTGACGAGGGGGCGAAAGGACTGAGCTTAATAAAAGAAATTAAACCCAATATAGTGTTTTTAGATATCTTTATGCCGGGGATGGATGGGCTTTCAGTTTTTGATAAAATAAAAAACGACCCTGAAAATGAAGGTCTAAAAATAGCATGCATAACAGCTTCTGCTTTTGATCAACAAAAAATGATATATCTGGAAAAAGGGTTCGATTATTTCATAGCAAAACCATTTAAAACTGGCGAAATATTTGGAGCTTTGGCTAAATGTTTAAACGTAGATTTTGATTACAAAGAAGAAGCTGATTGCAAACATCATGATTTAGAAGAATCAAAGTTTATTTTTTCAGAAATAAAAGCTCCCAAAGTTTTAATGGACAAAATTATATGGTCTGCGGAAGTATGCAGTATTACAGAATTAGAAGGGCATTTAAGAGAATTAAGCTTAAATGGGAGTGAATGCGAGCAATTCTCAAGCTTTCTAAAAAGTTTATTGAATGATTACGATATGGATTCAATTATTAAAAATGCTAAAAAGGTCGTGGCAGTATCAGATTAAAACTTCAGAAATAAAATATTCTTTTTGAGCCACAGGTTTAACTAAAAATCTCATTCCTACATCTTTTAATTTCGTTTTATTCAAAGAATAAAAATACGTTGGTTTTAACGATTCTTTCTTTTACGTATTTGTATTTTTTTGAGAAATATTTTCTTTTTATAAGATTATTAGAAAGTGATAAATTTTTGCTTCTCTAATAGGCCTTATTTACAAGCCTTTTAGTTCGTAATAGTTTTTGTTTTTTTGGTATCAAGTTTGCTTTGTTAAGCTAGGACGACTATACAAGATTAAACTAGAAAATATTTAAATGGGGGTTTCTATGTTTACAGAACAGCCTATGTCAATTTTGCTAGTTGAAGACGACGAAGTAGATCAAATGATCGTCAAACGTTCGTTTAGAGATAATAAAGTTTTGAACCCTTTATTTTGTGCAAATAATGGTGAAGAGGCTTTGACAATGCTAAAAGGCGATGGAGTGGAAAAACCTGATCCATTTCCAAAAATAATACTTTGCGACCTTAACATGCCCAAGTTAGGTGGTTTAGAGTTAATTAAGGAGATTCGAAGTGACAAAGATCTAAAAAATATGACGATTTTTATTTTGACAACGTCTAATTCTGAGAAAGAAATTGCGGAAGCTTCGCTACAAAATGTAGCGGGTTATATTGTCAAGCCCGTCACATTTGATTCTTTTCGTGACGCAATAAAAACGCTAAATACCTTTTGGACTTTATGTGAATTTCCAGATGTGAACCATTGATAATTTTTTAGTTACTTGAGCGATAATACTTCTTTCGATGTGAAACGATTGTATAAAAACAATTTGACGAAAATTCATTTTTACATGAATAATTTATTTTTCAGCTTTTGTCTATTGCAGAATATAGGATGAAAAAGTAGAAACTTTTTCACACTATTTCTTTTGAAGCGCTAGGTATCCGAAAGAGTAAGTCCATTTGTCGGATTCGTCAGCATCGGGATGCGCCATTTGTCTAGCTGGCAAGTGACATCCAATACAATCAGTTTTGTAATCCGTAGAAACAGTTTTAACTGGATCATCCGCATTGAAAAGCGACCATCCCCAACCATCTCCCCATAAGTTAGATTCCTTAAAACGATTCTGAGTATCGCGAACCAAAACAAACCAGCCTTTAATTTTTGTCGCATGACTCACTGCCAAACCTGTAGTCATTTGCATTGTCTTTGTACTGAGTAGTTCTTTGACTAAAATAGCTCCGTCGGGGTACTTGCCATGTTCACGGTAATAAACGATAGTTTCCGGCTGGGTATAAACTATATGATATTCCTTCGCTCCAGGCTCTCCCTCTGTATTAGCGTGTGACCAAGTTCCAAGAGTAGCCCATTGAGTGTAGTTGTTGGGAACTCGAATTTCGCCGGTTTTCATATTTACATTAGGAGCAAAGGATTTTTCCGCGTGCGCTATTGCAGTCAAGGCACTAAGCGTCGTCAGAATTAGAATCGATACTGTGATGATTTTATTCTTCATAGGAGCTATTTATCACTTTAAATAAAAATAAGTTGTTATTGATCAATTAAGAGAGGAACCCGGTCTGGTAAATCAACCTAGAGACTAGGTTCCTTCTTTATATGGTGTTTATTTGAGACTAACTGCCGGCGACAGTTGAGACCGAGGATTGATATCGGTTTTGCATTTCAACGGCAGTTTTTGCCACGTACCCAGAAATCAAAATGACTGCTCCAAGGCCCAAATGCAGGAAATTATCCAATGAATTAATATGAATAAATCCTAATAACATTCCGTGGGAATTATCCATTGTGACTACAAATCCCAATAGCCCGACAATTAGATAAGTGACTCCAAAAACCAGCATAAATCTGATAGAGGAAGTATTTCCCATTAAAGCTACAATTGAAAATCCTAATGCGGTTATAAGGTGGACAAGGTTGTGCGCGGTATTAGTGACGAAAACAGCATCAGGACCAATAATAGGGTTGGGAATAAAACCTATAATACCTGAAAAGGCAAACGCTACCATACAAGCCCAGGATAGTTTGATTCCAAGTGTATTCATTTCTTTCCTATAAGAATTCGGTTTAATTTAAAGAGGCCTGAAGGAAAAAGAGGAATCTGAGTTTCTTTTATAGCCCTGATTCCTCTTCCTTAAAACAGGTCATTGATTAAAGTTCTGCAGGATGCTTATGCTCGATTTTTTTCCAGTTAGAATCAGCTTTTGAGATATAGCCACGAACATTTTCATTCCATTTACTTTGAATATCTTTGTCCAAATTTAAGTACAATTTGTTGTCTACAATTTTCCATCGGTAAGGATCTGAGTAAAACTTTTTGCCAACCGCAACGCCATAGGCACAATATCCGCCATATTGAGGAGCGTATTTAGCTGGGTTGGAGCTAAACTTTTTTTGATTCTCTTTGCTGGCAAACAAATAGGTGCCGCCGTTATAGGTTGCAGTATGAAAACCACTTCCTTTTATGGGTTTGTTCATTTCAAAATAACCGACTGGATCATAACCACCCATTACTGGCGTGGAGTTTTCAGTTCCATTGGTCATACCGGCAGATGCTCCATTCGCTGCGAATGCTATTAATAAAGAAACTAATGCAAAAAGTTTGGACCCTCGTTTAAATACAGAATTCATTACTGATTCTCCTTAGTTATTCAGATTAAAAATTTAAATCTCCATAAAATGTACACAGGTTAGTATACCTAGGTTTAGATTCCTTACAGTTGTTATGATAATTTTTTAAACTATTTAAATACATGCTCTTATGGATTTTTATTGGTTTTTTCAGGAAGGCTTATAATATTTATATGAAAAGATTAGCCTAATAAAGTATCCTAACTAGTGTATCTATAGATAAGGGAAAATGAGATGATCGGATCGTCAAAACGAGAACAGTTGATTCAAGCGGCTCTAGAATTGTTTTCTAAAAATGGGTTTCACGCAGTGGGAGTCGATACGATTTCGGAAAAAGCGGGAATCACAAAAAGGACGCTTTACCACCACTTTAAGTCTAAAGAAGAACTCATTCTGGCGGCTCTTCGTTACTATGACGAACGATTCCGTAATGATTTCATGCGTTCTGTGGAAGGAAAAGCGGAAAGCCCCGTTGGTCGATTGCTTGCAGTGTTTGATGTGGTGGAAGAATGGTTCGGCAAAGAAGATTTCTCGGGATGTTTGTTTGTGGGAGCAATGGGCGAGTATCCAGAGGAAGGGATGCCGATTCGGCGAGTTTGTCAGGAATCGAAAGTTTTAACGCGCGAGTATATAAAAGGCTTGGCTGAAAAAGCCCAACTGAAAGATGCGAAGCAATTGGCCGAGCAAATCATCCTTTTAATAGAAGGTGCAATTACAATGGCGCAAGTAAACAAGTCTTCTTTAAGCGCTCTTCATGCAAAAAAGGCGGCGGAAGTACTCATTCAAAATTCAGGACCCTTCGTTTAACCTAATACAAAACGGTATAGTTGGAGAGGATGCATTAAACTTCAATTTGACCAGGGCAAATAATACAATATTTTCATTATTTTATTATTAGCAATTAAACGGCGCGCCTCAGCATAATTAAAGCAAATCTTTTTATGTATATAGTAGAACTAAAGAAAATCAAATCATTTTTAAATAATAAAGGCTTATTGGCAATCAATATAAAGGGAGAAGTAAACTCATGACTATAGTTCACGCATATGCGGCCAGTAAGGTCAATGGCAGATTAGAACCATTTGAGTATGAATTAGGAGCCATTGGTCCATCTGAAGTTGATATTGCAGTTGAAACATGCGGCATCTGTCACAGCGACCTTAGCATGTTAGGAAATGATTGGGGAATAACGCAATACCCATTTGTTCCAGGACACGAGGTTATTGGGAAGATCTCCTCAGTTGGAAATCACGTTACTCATATCGCAGTTGGCGACAGGGTAGGTTTAGGTTGGCATGCTGGATATTGTATGACTTGCGACCAATGTTTGGATGGCGATCACAATATGTGTAAAGAAGCTGCGTCGACAATTGTTGGCAGGCATGGTGGATTTGCGGATACTGTACGCTCTCAAGCGGCGAGTGTTTTTAAAATACCTGAAGTTCTTGATGCGCAAGCTGCGGGTCCTTTACTTTGCGGGGGAATCACAATGTTCAATCCGTTAATGCAGTACGAAATCTCACCAACGTCCAATGTTGGAGTTATTGGAATTGGCGGTTTAGGGCATCTGGGGTTGCAGTTTGCGCGAGCTTGGGGATGCCACGTAACAGCGTTCACTTCAAGCGAATCAAAAAAGCAAGAAGGTCTGGAATTAGGAGCGCATGATACGATTAATTCGCGTGACTCAGAGGCTATAAAGGCCACTGCTGGTCGTTTTGATCTACTTCTATCGACGGTGAATGTGAAGTTAGACTGGAATGCGTATCTAGGAACGTTAAAACCGCGAGGTCGTTTACACTTTCTAGGCGTAGTCACTGAGCCTCTTGATTTGAACGTTGTTCCAATGTTATTTGATCAATATTCTGTAAGCGCTTCACCTGTTGGCGGACCGTCGATAATCCGGAAGATGCTTGAGTTTTCTGCTCGACATAATATCAAGCCGGTTACCGAGAACTTTCCTATGAGTAAGGTTAACGATGCTATGGATAGACTGCGTCAAGGAAAGGTCAAATACCGTTTGGTATTAGTCAACGACAAATGATCATTCAACTGGTCAATAAATTTTCCTTTCCAAAATGCCACATTTTATCATGACTATCGATTAAAACTTTTAAATAAGCCTTTTTTCGATGGAGGCGGTAAATATTGGTTGAATGAAGATTATGAAATGATATCAAAGCAATTTCTCAAAGAACACGGTGTTTAGATTTGACGGCAGTATGGAACTAATCAACAGTTTCACTTTGTTTATTTGACATTTTCCTCCTTATTTTTTTGTGTTTCGAGGTTTTAAAATCCCCTGTTCTAACTCTGAGTAGAGCTGTTTTGCAGCGGAATTCATTGCGTCTCGCGTGGCTTGGCCTAATGAACTTTTTGTAAACTCACTATGGGAGTCAGTAATTCCGAACAAACCAAATGTTTTAGCTCCTTTAGCGCTTGTGAAAGATCCTTTTGCTTCAATCCCGGAAGCAATCTCTCCTGTTGGAACTTGAACCACTTTTAAATCGAGTTTTACCGCTCCAGTAACAGATTCATTATCTTTTACATAGGTGGGTTGGGCGATGTTGACAAGAGTTTCAGCGTTTGTGGCTCCAGCGAATCCCATTAGTTTTCCTACGGATTTTAAATTAACAGAGGACTTGTCGGTATCTTTTCGCACCTCTTGAGTAAATTCTGTCAAAGTCGCTCTAATCACATAATCTCCTAAAGACATTGTACTGGCTTCGGAAGCGTTCATTTCTTTTTGAATGTCATCCGCTGCCTCTCGATCAATTACTGAAAAATTTCTTACTCTTGTAAGGGCTGTAGTTAGTTGTGCGGTAATTTTAGTTGATAAAAGACCAAGGTCAGATAGTTCCTTTCCAGATGCTCCCATTTTTAGAGAAGAGATGACTAACTTGATTTTTGGGAGTTTTGGATTGTGGTCTATATAAATGGGTTTTATCTCTTCAACTTTTGAGGCAGGTTTTATGTTTTTTGCTTGAGTTGTCGGACTAGAGGGTTCCTTCTCATTATCTGATAATTGAGTTTCTTGTGAGGATTCTGAATTTGCTTGCTGCTGAATTTCTTCTATTTTGTCAGCTAGTCTACGTAATTTGTTTGCGCAAGAGCCCAAAAAAGTGACGCTAAGTAATACAACGACAATGGTTGTTTTAATTTTCATTATTTTAACTTTCCATTTAAAAAATATTTGGTAATGTTTTTTTTCTAGAATGAATCAAAGCTTTTGATTGCTTAAAATGTTTGATTTAAAAAAACATCCCGGGCTAATTCTATTGCTTCTGTGCCCACTTAGTGGGGCATATTTTAATCAAGATATTTTCGGAAATAAAAATTATATTGGTTTTTAGATTTTTTTCAACAAAAAATCAATGTAAATGGCCAGTTTTCAATCTTTTTCTAGGTTTTTGAGTGCGATAAGTTTTGTGCGTGAAAATATTTTGTGGATGGCATAATGAGGGGTAAGGAGGGATATTGTGGGGAGTAAAACGTAGGGATGGTTTAAGTCGCCTTGGCAGGGATTGTGATGAAACAAACATAGGATGACACGCGGAGAGGACTGCCTTAAACCTAGTTTTTTTTCTTTAATATCTTTCTTATAAATAAGTTATTCATTTAATGGTTTTTATCCTATTGATTTGTAAAATTAGTCATCTGTATATTGAAGCGCTATTTTCTTAAATCCGCTTTCAATTCTAAAAAGAGCGTCTACCATATCAGGATCGAAGTGTGTTCCTTTTCCTCTAAAAATAATTTCCATTGCTCGATTATGATGAAAGGGAGGCTTATATACGCGCCGACTTATAAGGGCGTCATAGACATCCGCTATTGCCATTAGCCTAGCAGAAACGGGAATATTCTCACCCTTTTCACCATCAGGGTAACCAGTTCCATCCCATTTTTCTTGATGGCCATGCGCAATTTCTCTAGCAAAATTCAAAAATGTAGTGGCTCCTCCGAGCATTTTTTCTGCCGCAATGATTGCGTCTCTGCCGAAAGCGGCATGCAATTTCATTTCTTCAAATTCTTCGTCGGTTAGTTTACCTGGTTTCATAAGGATGGAATCGGGTACTCCTACTTTTCCTATATCGTGTAATGGAGCAGATTTATAAATTAATTCAATTGAGCTATCGTTTAAAATTGATTTAAATTTTTCATGTTTTTGTAGTTCTTGAGCGAGGGCTTTCACATAGTTTTGCGTTCTTTTGATATGTCCGCCAGTTTCGGGGTCTCTATATTCAGCGACTACGGCCATACTGAAAATAGTAACATCTTGAGTTAAGGCTAATTCTTGAGTCCTTTCTATTACTTTTTCTTCCAATATGATGTTTTGATTTTCTAAGCGCTCGCGAGCTATCTTTAGCAATAAATGATTTTTAACCCTCTCCTTCACAATGGGAGGACTGATCGGTTTGGTGACATAGTCGACGGCTCCTAGCTCTAGCCCTTTAGTTTCGTTTCCCTCGTCAGCCAAGGCGGTAAGAAAAATTATCGGGATATTTTTTGTTTGTTCGTTTGCTTTTAGTCTTCGACAAACTTCGTATCCGTCTATTCCGGGCATCATTACATCGAGTAAAATTAGATCTGGTTTATTGGTTTCAACAATTTCTAGCGCTATTTCTCCATTGATAGCTACACTAACGTCATAATCTTCCCCGAGAAACTCGACTAAAATATCTATATTGGTTTCAGTGTCGTCAACGACTAGAATTTTACAATCTGATAAGTTTTCCATAAAAAAGTTCTCATGTTATTTCAATTTAAGAATTAAATTTTCAAGAATCCGCAACCCTTCTTTATATCGATATTTTTCTGTTAAATGATGAAGTTTATTAATTTCATCTGATAGTTCTATTGGCCAGTTAAGTTCAAAAATTTGATTTAACGCTTGTTTACAATTTTTTGGTTTTTGTGACCTTATATGAGGTTCAAGATTGGATAAAGATTCATGCAGGATTTTGGCGTCGGTTATTGGCCTATCGTCTTTCTTAATTTTTTTTAGAGGTTTAATTAAGTCGTCAACTTTAATTTCGTCAATAAGTTGTTTGAGGTTTTTTACCAGTTTAGGGCCAAAAGGTTCTAATTTTGATAGTTCCGAAAAATGTTTTTCAACATTATCAAGGACGCCTGACTCGAAAGATTCTTTGATAGAAAGAGGTATTTCGGGAGGTATAGTTATTTTTGAATAATCGGGATCAATATTTTGGTTGTCTTCGGTAAGGTCGAGTTGCTTTAGAGATTTATATAATTGTTCTAAATCTCGATTAAACTGATATAACAAAAAGTCTTTTTGTTGATAATTTTTATTTCTGATTGTTTCTTCAATTTTCCCAGCAGAGAAGGATAATGGTTTTGCTCCGATATTGCCGGCGACTCCCTTTACAATATGCGCTTGCTTTTCTACTTCTTGCAATTCGCCTTTATCCCAAGCCTTTTTAATAGTTTCGGTTATGTTTACATAATTTCTTTCGAATTTTCCGAGTAGTTTGCGATAAAAATTTTCCTTGCCACTCGCAATAATTAGACCAGCTTTTATATCTAATCCCGGAAGTTCTGATGGAAGTGAATTCCTCTTTGATTTGGAATCCATAAATTGATTTTTATTTTGGAAAGCAGAGTTGTTTTTTTCTTGTGAAGGAACCCATTTTGTTAATTTCTCAAATAACTCTTTCGTGTCTATAGGTTTGGATATGTGATCCTGCATTCCCACGCTCAAACATTTTTCTTTATCGCCTTGCATTGCATTGGCTGTCATAGCGATAATTGGTATTTCCTTAAAGATAATATTTTTTCGTAGGGTCTTGGTAGCTTCATACCCATCCATAATAGGCATTTGTAAATCCATTAATATGCAATCGAACTCCTGTTGCTGCGCCAACTCGACGGCTTCGCTTCCATTATTTGCGACAGTTACTTTTAGTCCAGCATTGCCAAGTAATTCCAATGCAATCTCCTGATTGATCTCGTTATCTTCTGCTAAAAGAATATTTGCGCCTTGAATGGTATCTGTATCAAGATCTTTTTTATGAAGCTGAGGATCGTTTTCATATTTTTTCTTTATAAATTCTTTTCCAAAAACTTCTAGGATTATGCCCAATAACGCGGAGGGATTCATGGGTTTGACTAAAAAACCGTCAATATTTACTTTATCTGCTTGCTTTACTACTTCTTCACGCCCATAAGCGGTTAGCATGATAACTTTTGGAATTTTCTTTAATTTAGAACTCTTCTTTATTATTTCAGTTGCTCTGATTCCATTCATCTCAGGCATTTGCCAATCCATTATTACTAAATCGTAAGGGTGACTGGAGTCTGCCTGTTCCACTTTTGAAATTGCCTCGGAACCAGAAGACGCCATAGATACTTCTAACGAAAATGATTGTAACGCTTCCTGCAAGATCTCTCTTGCTGATTCGTTATCATCAGTTATTAAAACCCGCATTCCTTTTAGATCTTCTGAAAGAATTAATTTTGATTCTTTTTTTGTGGTTTTCGTTCCGAAAACCGCAGTGAAGGTAAAGCGGCTGCCCTTTCCAGGTTCGCTTTCTACCCAAATTTCCCCATCCATCATTTCGACCAAACGTTTGCAAATTGCTAACCCAAGTCCGGTGCCTCCAAACTTTCTTGTGGTGGACATGTCCGCTTGACTGAAAGATTGGAATAATTTACTAGCTTGATCCTTTGTTAAACCGATTCCTGTGTCTTTTACAGAAAACTCCAATTGAGCTTTATCTGATTTTTCCCATAGTTGTTTGATGGAGATGATGATTTCTCCTTGTTCTGTAAATTTAACCGCGTTATTGGCTAAATTTGTCAAAACTTGACCCAATCGAAGAGAGTCCCCTGTCAAAAAATTGGGTATATTTTGATCGACCGAAAACAGTATTTCTAATCCTTTTTCTTGAGATTTTAACGTCACCATAGTGGAAAGATTTTCTAGTACCTGGACTAAACTAAAATCGACTTTTTCCATATCCAATTTGCCAGCTTCAATTTTTGAGAAATCGAGAATATCGTTTATTAGACCTAACAAGGCATTTCCGGCTCCTTGGATTTTACTTATATAGTTATATTGCTTTGGAGATAATTCTGTTTTTAAGGCGAGGTGGCTCAATCCGATAATAGCGTTCATGGGTGTTCTAATCTCATGGCTCATATTAGCGAGAAAGTCGGATTTTGCTTGAGTTGAGGTTTCGGCCTGAGATTTAGCGTTCTTTAATTCGGTTATTAGTTGTTCCCGATTTAAACGATTGATATTACGTTTCTCACTGTCAATGAACTTCTGTGATGGAAAAAAATCTAGATCTGGGAAGCTTTTAAAAGTTTCGATTTTTACAAATCCATTTTGTAGAAAACTTGAAGTGAACTTATCAAAGAATATCTCAAGGTTTGGCGGAGAATATTTACTTTTAAGTTGTTGAAACTCCATTACCAGGCTGTATATTCCTCCTGTGTTTTTATTAATTCCAATGGTAACGCTTGGATTTTGACCATTGGTAAGAATGGTTCGGCAAAGTTCAGACGCAGCCGTCGCAAGTTTTGTAGCCCCAATAGAATCGAATTTAAGATGCAAAGCTAGCTGCCGGATTTTATTCCGAGCTTCAACCACCGCGGTTGTGTCGTTAATTTTAAGAGTTCCTAATTGGATCATTTTATTAGTACATTCTTTAATATTTTTACAGGCGGTTTGATGTGCATCTCATTATGATGCAAGCGACATCATCGTTCTTTTTTCCAAATTTTTGGATGATATTTATAGCAATACTTTTAGCGTCGTCTTTCAATATTTCTGGGTAATCGTTAAAGCTAAAATGGCTTTTTATCCCGTCGGAATGTAAGACTAAGACATCTCCATTCTCTAATTGCATCAATTTTTCTTTGGGAGTTGATATCGTGTATCCAATAATTCCTTCAGTCAGTAGGGCTCGTTCATGAGTTCTCCCAAACTTTCTTAAACATATATTGCCTACTCCTACATAAGTAAGTTGAAGACTCGCAATATCTAGATAAGCAATAATAGCGACACATCCTCTTGATCCAAGTATATGTTGATGCAGTCCTATCATGAGTGGAGCTAATTCTGTCTCCATGTTTTCTTCCAAATATTGCTTGGCGTCTTTAGCAATTTTATAGGCTTCAATACCGTGACCAGAACCGTCAATCAACCCAAGGAAAACCTTGTTGCCTTTCTCATGGATAAAGCCGATATCGCCATTTAGTTTTTTGAGTCCTTTTTCTGCGATAAATGAATCTAAAGATACATTATTCACCGAATCCATTTCCTAGTTTTGATCTCAGTTCCTTGGGAACTATTTGTATTGATAATAAATTCATCCATGATTCGCTTAGTCCCCGGAAGACCAATCCCTAATGTACCTCCCGTGCTAAAATTATCTTCTAAGGCTTTTTCTAAATTTAGAATTCCAGGTCCGTTATCCTTTACGATCACCTCAATTCCTTTTTTTAAATCCTTATCGAGGGTGTTCAGAGTAACTTCTCCCTCTTGTGCATATTTAAGAACGTTTTTTGTTAGTTCGCTTACTGCTGTTGCAATCATATGTTGATCAACTTTGGTGAAGCCAAGAGCTTTCACGTATTGTTTAGTTTCAAAGACTGCGTGAATAACATCTGCATCTTTTAAAAGCATTATTCTTTTTTGCGAGGCGAGGCCCATAAGATAATAAGTTTAAATTTTTTGGTTAGAGCCTAGAGATTATTCTTCATATTTATTTTCTTCATCTAATTCACGATCTGTGATTTTCATTAAATTGGTTAGAATTTGAAAACCATCTTCTAGTTTTAATACAGTTTGAATATTCTCAAATTCAATCTCCAGTTCTACGAGAGAGGCGACAACTCCTGGTTTTAAACCAGTTACTACGGTTGTTGTTCCCAAAAGCGCAGCTGTTCTCGCAATATTTTTAATTGCGTTTCCAAGAAAGGAATCGGCAATTTCTAGTTCTGAAAGGTCTAGAATTATTCCTTTGACTTCTGAAGAATGAACTCTTTCAAGGATTCTCTTTTGAATTTCTATGATTGCCTGGTCTACAAGTTCAAAATTAATAAGAACGACTAAACAACCGCGTGTTACATGCATAGAAACTTTTTCAAAAATATTCGAATCAGTCATGTATTTTCCAAAAAAGAGATTATTAGAAGTTTTTTATATTGGTGAATGGAAAACCTATTTAATTCTTTCCTTTGCGGAAGCCATCCCACTGAAATGATCTTTGCTTTCTTGTAATTGAAGACCAAGTAGACCATAAGCTAATTTTAGACCTTCCTTTAACGACGATTCAGTAGTGATGTCTTGAAGGCCAATACCTAGATTTGCAAGCGTTTGCGCCACTTCTGGAGAAATGCCAGTAATAATACAATTGCACCCCATAAGCTTCGTGGCTTTTATAATTTTAATCAAGTGGCTGGCGATAGCGCTATCAACGCCTGGAACTCCTTGTATATCTATAATGGCCACCCGAGCTTCGCATTCTTGAATTTTTTGGAGAACGCTTTCCATAGCCATTTGGGCTCGTTGTGAATCGATTGAACCAATAAGAGGTAGCAGTAAGATCTTGTTTGCGACAACCAAAATAGGCGTGGACATTTCGCGCAAACTGTCCAAAGCTGAATTTAAGAGTTCGTTATCTCTTTTTCTCTCTGTAATGTCCCGTAAAACTCCTACAAAAACAGATTCATCGTCGGTCTTGATTTCGCTAATCCCCAGCTCCAGAGGAAAAGTTGTTCCGTTTTTTCTAAGACCTGTAACTTCCCGACCAATTCCTATAATTTTTGCAACGCCAGTGGTTAGATAATTCTTTAAATATTGATCATGTTGGTTGTGATCAGGCTCGGGCATTAAAATTTTAATATTTTTGTTAATAATCTCGTCTTTATGATAGCCAAACAGTTTTTCGACAGCGGGATTCACCGACTGGATAATTCCATTTTGATTTATGGAAATAACTCCATCCACTAAATTCTCTAACATAGCTTTTAATGAACTGAGCTCTAATTTTTTTTCATTAACAGTAGCATTCATGATCATGCCTCGCCGGAATCAACAATTTTTTGATGTATAGTTATATAACTAGTCTAATTTCAATAATTTAAGTTATTAACAATACTCAAAAGCTGAGTTTCTAAATTTTTTATGAAAAGTCTCAAATTTATTCTGTATGTGAAAATTATTCCTTATTTATTAAGATTTTTCAAATAAAAAATAAAAAAATTGTTTTTTAACAAGAGTTTAGTCTTATTTATGGTGGGTTTGTTCCGGATGGTTTAGATAATAAAGTATGGTTTTCGGATATATTAAAACTTTTGTTGATAAATTATGCTTTTCATCGAAGAATTATTTTTAGTAGTAGAATTACTGGGTTCTTAAGGGTAAGTTAAGTATGGGTTGTGCCTAAAATTAAGGTAGTGGGCAGAAAAGGAAGGTGTGAATAAAAATGTAAAGTTTAACTTTTCAGGGGAGATATTAAATATCTAACGGTTTTAGTTAGAATTTATAACGTAGAGTATCTTTTCAATTTTTTTGGAATTGTTGTAACGCGTTTTCTAGAATTGTTTGTCCAGCATCTTTTGAATCGCGGGAAATGTTGCCTTTGATGTAGCCATTTTTTTCGACTTCTAAAAGGCTCAACTCTTCGTTCATTTTTTGGATCAATTCATGGGTCTTTTCAAACGTCTGTTTCTGATTTTCTGAGATCTCTTCTTTATTTAAGTTATCCCATATCTCTGTTTTAAAAAACTCCGCTTTTCCAAATCCTATTTCCGTGTTTTTATGAAATCGGTTGAACTGATCTAGATTTTCCTGTAGTTCAATTTCTAAAAGCTCTATTGGCGTTTTGGGAGGAGGTGTTTCTTCTGTCTCTCCGCCTAACTTTTTAAATATGTCGAATAATCCCATAGTGATGAGTAAAAAGGAAAAGGCTTTATTAAATCGAGGCGAGATCCTCCACCGAACCTAAAGGTTCGCTTCAGGATGACACGCGGAGAGGACTGCCTTAAAACTAGTTCCTTTTCTTTAATATCTTTCTTATAGATAAGTTATTCATTTAATGGTTAGTTGTTAAGTTAAATATCTTCGATAAAGCGTGAGGCGAAGCTTCGGATTTCTTTTCCATTTAATACATGGAACCGTCGTACTTTTTCTATGGTTTGATTAGAGAATCGGCTGAGTGGAATGTGTATGATTCTTTTTTTATAGCGTTTTGCCAGCATTCTCCATTTTGCTGTTGGTGGTCCTGGAGAAGCGACTGTTACGTGTTTTTCTCTTGAATGAAAAAATGCCGCTTCTAATAATCGTTCGTCTAACGTCGAAGAATGCTTAAGGCGTCGATCTTCCCAAATGTTTGGAATAGGGCGCGGCGGATAAATGAGCATGCACCCTCCATAATTGGATTGGGCGATTCCAGGTCCTATCAAAGTCTCTTCATAGGGCGTTGCGAAAAAACATAAGGTTGATTCTTCAAGATGTTCTGCGTACCAAGTTTGCCGCCAGGAAAACTTAGCTGGATCGGGCTCGATCTCAAAAAGCAAAACAACTATTTCAATGCGTCCTCGCGATGGCGGAATTTCTTTTACGTAAATATCGCCCGTATGCCAGTTCCGGATGGTTTCTCTTATATCCAAACCGTCTTTAACCGATGATGTGAATTTCTCTGATCGAGCAAGGTCGGAACTTAATAATAGTTTAGATTGTTCTCGTACATGAGTGTTGAGGCTTTCTATTTGATCGTCTTCTGGTGGCCAAGAACATTGGCCATGCGGGTTCCAATTATATTTCCATTCTTTTTGTCGATCAAAATCAGGCTCTTTTTTTAGATCGATGTTTCTCCATTCTACTTGGAACTCGGATAGCCTATTTTTCATCTTAACAACTTTATCGTCCAGCAACGCTTGGTCGATTCCCAAAGCCATAGTATCTAAATTTTTGTTGTCTTCTTTTTGGAATGGATAATCTCTTGCCGCTTCGACAACACATACCGCAAAACTATCTCCGCCAATTTGTTTAGATGCATTCGCCAAAGTGTAAAGATCTGGCGTGAGGCGGTTTTCTAGTAAAGAAAGATTGCGGACGTATTGCAAAAATATCTGAAAGGTATGAGATGTTAAATTATGGTATTTAACTTTATGCTTTTTGGTGAAAATATCTCTGGCTTTTAACAGAATTTCTTTGACTCCATCCAAAGCGGTTTCGCGGTCAGGTTTTAATTCTTGCCTCTTTTTTTCATAGAGATAAGTTACATAGGGAATTTCAGACAAAGCAAAGAATAGAGTATTTGGTTCTAGTCCGGATAAACTAGGCAAGGCTAACTTTTCATTTGATTGAGGGTAGGGTAAGTTGGCGTCGTAAGCCTCCTTAATCCAAGGCCAATCTAATATGGAGCACACGAGCGCTATATTTGAATAATCCAATTCCAATTTATGAATTTGGTACGCCATCCACCGGATGCGTTTGTCATGAAAGCTTTCGGGAGCCGGTCTTATAATAGTTGGCAATAGGGCTGTCGCAAATTTCTCATACGATAAGTTACGTAGCGCAAAAGTGTCTGGGAAAATATTTTTTCGAGTTTCAAAAGTGGACGTATCCCAGTCGATAAACTTTCTTGGAATTCCCTCTTGCATGGCAATACGAAGCGCCATGATTACTGATTGACAAGGGTCGATGGGAACGTAATTGAAAGATCCGTCAGGCTCGGCGGAACTCACAAGCGATATATATGGAAGTTTGTCGATTCCTTCTTCTACCAGAGGCTGAAAAGAATCTGGCAAACAGACGGCAAGGCAATCCGGCGACACTTCTAAAAGTTTTTGCCGGATAGTGCGTGCAAAATCTCCGCTTCCGTGAACTGTAGGAAGTATTTTTATACGTGAGCTAAGTTGGAATATATCTTCGATTTTGGAATTCAAGAAATCGTCTTTGTTTTAGTTATCGGAATCGGGATGCAAGGGGCTACCGTCTGCAAAGAAGAAATCGCTTAATCCCATCGGAAGTTGTTGACCGCCAAGAGCGCGTTGTTTATTTTCGGCTAAGCTATCCAGATCCAGAGCTTCCTCGCCTAAGACCTTAGAAATTGCTTCTCGCCAAATCGTGTCTTTAGCAAGAGGATGATCTGGGTTTTGCGAAAGCCTCTTGATTGCATATTGAAGAATGTGAATTCCGTCGCGTGGTGAAAAGTCTAAATCAAGCTGGTGCGACCTTTGGAGAAAGTCGACGGTTAATTGCAGCATATCTTTTTCCGCAAATGGAAGATGATATTTTAAAATAGCTAATTCGTCCTGTTTGTTTGGAGAGCCTAGTTTAAGTGTTGGTTGTAATCTTGAAAGAATATAATCGGGAATCTCAAAGGTGGACTCGTCTTCGTTCATAGTGACACAAGCGCGAAACTCCGGTTTAGCTGAAATCATAATTCCCGCTACGATGGATTCAACATATCTGCGGTGATCCAATAAAGGAGCGAGAGATGCCCAGCTTTTTTCGTTCATTCGGTTGCCTTCGTCTAAAACGCAAATACCTCCCGTAACCATTGCGCTTACTAAAGGAGAAGCGTGATAGGAAATCTTTCCCGATTCCGCTAAGACTGGCGTGATTAAAAGATCTTCCGGTCGAGTGTCGCTGGTACATTGAAAAATATATAAAGGTTGATTGCGTTTCATAGCCGCAACCATAGCTAGTGTGGTTTTTCCAATACCTGGCATGCCGACAATTCTTGGAGAAAGAGGCATATCTTCCTTAGCTACTACCAACCAACACGCTAATACTTGGGAAAGCACTTCATCTTGACCAATCCAGTCATAGTTTCCCGAGACGGGTGCGCTTAGAGTCAGTTCGATACCTTTTATTGTTATTGTTTGTTTTTCAACATCTTGCGTGTCCAAAAAAATCTCCTTAAGTGTGAATTTTATCTAATTATCTTTTGGTTAGAATACGTTTTGACTTAGAGTCTGTCAAGGGTATGAAAGAAAGCGATCTTTTTCACTTATTGCTTAAAAATGAAATTTAAATATTGTTTGAGTTTCGGAAGATTCTATTTGAAAAAGAAGATAGCTCTTCAAGAGCCGTTTTGGATTCTGGCAAAAAAGGGAGCAGTTGAAACCCGTGAAAAAGCCCGTTCCATACTTTTAGTTCGGTATTCACTCCATCTGTCTGGGCTTTAATGTTCAGTCGAATTGCGTCGTCGCAAAGCATTTCTTGGTCGGTGGTGTGTATGAGTAATGGCGGCAAACCGTTAAGGTTTGCATATACAGGCGATAGCTTAGGATCTTTAGGGTTATGGCCTTCAGCGTATATTTGCCGAACCCATTCTAATTCTTCAAGTGTATAAAATAACTCGTTTTCATTCTGTTTAACCAAAGATTCACTCTTAAAAGCGAAGTCGGTAAGCGGACAAAGGCAGAAAGCCGCCGCAGGTAGTTCGACTCCTTGATTACGGCAAGTGATTAACGTATTCAGCGTTAGTGTCGCCCCGGCAGATTCGCCACCAATAATAATAGACTTTGGCGATGTATCATGTTCGATAAGCCATTTATAAACCGAAACGCAATCTTCAACCGCTGCGGGAAATGGGTATTCTGGGGCAAGTTTATAATCAATATGAAAAGCGCGGATACCCATAGAACTTGCAAAGTTCGCTACAGCTACCCTATGAGTGTTTAACGAACCGGCGTAGAATCCTCCTCCGTGAATATAATAAAGCGTTCTGCCGGAATTAACATTTGGAGGAACGATCCATTCGCAATTAATTTTTCCGACTGAAACTTTCTCAATAGTGACGGCTTGAGACAGTTTATAGCGCGACATATCCGTTTCAAACTCTTGCCGCAGTTGTTCAACAGATTTATTTCGTATTTTACCCTTTGGTTTATTGACTTGTATGAGACCCCGGATGAGGCGGCTTAGGATACTTGGCATCGCATTCCTATTGCAGTGAAAAATATAGTGTCAAATTATAACTTATGAATTAATGGGGGTACACAATAGGTTGGCGATATCTACCAATAAGCGGACGATATAAATCCCAGTTTATATAAAGAACTCTGCTAAACTATTAGGCTTTTAATCCTTCTGTTTTTTACCCCTAAAAAATACCTTAATGGAAAATCCTTCGACTTCTGGATATCTATCCCTTCTTAAGGAAAACTCAAATTTCCGTAGATTGTGGTATGGACAGATTACCTCCGAATTAGGAGATTGGTTTCATTATGTTGCTCTATATGCTTTAGTTATTAAATTAGGGGGATCGGCAGCCGCTATGGCGGGTATTATGGTTGCTAAATTATTACCTCTAGTAATTATTAGTCCCTTAGCTGGAGTTGTTGCAGACCGAATAAGTCGAAAAAAGATAATGATTGTCGCGGATATTATGCGGTTCTTTGTTATTTTAGGATTTTTGATCATTGAAAACCCAAAAGACCTTTGGCTCCTTTACGCCCTGACAATTATAGAGCTTTCTATGGCGAGTTTTTTTGAACCCGCGCGGAACGCAATTATTCCCTCAGTTGTTAAAAAACAAGATTTAGTGACAGCCAACGCGCTAAGCGGAACGACTTGGTCGGTGATGGTTTCTGTTGGGGCAGCATCTGGCGGGATTTTTGTCGCTTTTTTGGGAATTGAACTGGCTTTTTTATTGAACGCAGCGACGTTTTTGTTATCGGCATATTTTATTAAGAAGGTTGATTGTAGCGAATCGCATATAGGTGACAATAAAAAGGAGATAGATAAAGGCACCTGGAGTTATTTGACGGATGGTTTAAAGTATCTTTTATCTGAGCCATTTGTTTTGGCAGTAACTTTTTTAAAGTCGGGGTTGGCGATTTCTGGAGGGATTATGACGCTAGTCCCATTATTTGCCACTCAAATGCATTCAACGCAAGCGGGAGTATCTTTGGGAATTGGTGTTATTTATTCAGTCAGAGGAATTGGCTCGGCTTTCGGTCCTATTTTATTTAAAAAGTTTTTTGGAGAGTCTCCGCGAGCATTACGAACTTCAATCGCTTTATCTTTTTTCATGGGAGCCGTCGCATACTACTTACTATCCCAATCCAAATCTTTATATTTAGCCGCGTTATCGGTTGGTCTGTCGACTTTTTTTATGGCAGTGGTTTGGGTTTTCAGCACAGCATTATTGCATATGGAGGCTGATAACAGGTTTTTAGGTAGAATTTTTAGTATTGAAATGGCTGGGCTGACCCTAATAATGGCGGCAAGCAATTGGTTTGTAGGATTTGCGTCAGATAGTTGGGGGGATTCTCCCCAAATAATTGCTGGTTATTTCTCTCTTTTCTTTCTGGTACCTGGAATTTTTTGGACCCTTTTTATTTTAAGCCCTAATGAACGCTTAAAATCGAAACGAAAAGAAAAAAATCAAAAAGAAGAGGTCGTTATAAAAGAGAATCCGATCCATACCCCTTAAAAACTGATCTTAATTTGAAGTGTTTTTAACGGATTCTATTGAAAAAAAATGAATAATCCCATTCTTTAAAACTGGTAACAATGTTAAAATTATTGCCTTTATAGAAGTGAAAATTGAATCTTTAAAATATTGATTTTAAGTAGTTTTAAAAAAATACTACCAGCCCTTAATTAGACCAAAAACTTTCCCCGGAATTGGAAAAATGAAACCCCGAAAAACTAGGAAGATTAAAATAGGTTCTTTGACTATTGGAGGCGACTCTCCCGTTGCAGTTCAAAGTATGACCGCTACGCGGACTCAGGACCTTGAGGCCACAGCAAAGCAAATAAAAATTTTAGAAGAAGCGGGAGCAGATGTAATCCGTATTGCAGTGGACAGTGATAAAGATGTTGAAGCGTTGAAGATATTGAGGAGTAATTCTAAAGCCGTTTTTTCCGTGGATTTACAGGAAAACTATAAGTTAGCGCCTTTAGTAGCTCCATTAGTGAATAAGATTCGTTATAACCCGGGCCACCTTTATCATCTTGAAAAGAATAAAACCATTCGAGAAAAAGTTGAGTTTATTGTTCAAGCCGCAAAAGAGCATGAATGCGCCATAAGAATTGGAGTTAATTGTGGCTCGATCGATCCAGATTATAAAGAGCGTTTTGCGCATGATGAATTGGAAGGAATGGTTCAATGTGCGGTTGACCACTGCGCGATGTTAGACGAACTAAATTTTGTAGATTATTGTGTTTCGTTAAAAGATTCAGACTCGCAGAAAGTGATTGAGGCTAATAAAAGGTTTTCAGAGTTACGTCCAGACGTTCCACTACATCTGGGAGTAACAGAAGCAGGATTACCTCCTGAAGGAGTTATTAAAACAAGAATCGCTTTTGAACAGTTGATTTCAAAAGGTATTGGCGATACTATTCGGGTTTCTTTGACATTGCCGGACGATGAAAAAGGGCAGGAAATTGATGTTGGAAGAGATATCTTAAAAGATATTGATGAAGGTCGATTCCGGTCTGTTCCCGAGAACTTCTTGGAAGGTTTAAACATCATCGCCTGCCCTAGTTGCTCCCGGGTAGAAAATGGAAAGTTTGTTGAGTTAGCTCAGGATGTTCGAGCTCTTACAAAGTACGCTGAGAAGTATAAACTTACTATTGCAGTTATGGGGTGCAGGGTGAATGGTCCTGGAGAAACAGACGATGCAGACTTAGGACTTTGGTGTGGTCCAACACATGTCAATTTGAAAGAAGGTCCTAAAACTTTGGGATCCTTTACTTATGACGAAATTTTAGGTCAACTTAAATCAGAAGTTGATAGATTAATATCCGAAAAGTTTAACGAGCCTGTCGCTAAATAGTTATATCGTTTTTGGAATACACGATCGGTTGGAGAATTTGATAGATGGAATATAAAATTGAAGAGTTAGGAACTCTAAGAAAAAAACTGAAAATTGAGATACCTAAAGACGTGGTGTCTAAAAAGATTAAAGAAGCTTACCAAGATATAAGCAAAAAACTGAAGATTCCGGGATTTCGCTCCGGAAAGATACCACAGCATATTTTGGAGAAGCAAGTTCCTGTCCATTCCTTTGGAGAGATGTTTCAGGATTTGATGCAAGAATATTACAGTAAAGTATTGCTTGAGAATAAACTCATTCCTGTTGGCACCCCAGAAATGCTTCATGACGAAATGTCTGAGATTAAAAAAGACGCGCCATTAAGTTTTTCTATAGCTATCGATATAAAACCAGATATTGATATAGGGGAGTATAAAGGAATAAAAGTAGAAAAACGCGAAGCGGTGGTTAGTGACGCTGAAGTTAGTATGGCGATGAACAAAATTTTAGAAGCCTATGGTCATTTGGAACCTCACGAAGCAGGTCATGTTGTTGGAAAAGGTGACTTTGTTACCATTAATTTTGAAGGTTTTTTAAGTGGACAGCCTTTAGAAGGAGGTAATGCTGAAAATTATACTGTAAGAGTTGGTTCAAAAAAGATGATTGCGGGATTTGAAGATCAGATCGTCGGCCATGTATTGGGAGAAGAGTTTGAAGTTCGAACCCCGTTACCTGCTGACTGGAATAATAAATTGAGACGAATTTCTATGCCGTTGCCGGGCGAGCAAGAAGACGAAGAAGTTGAACAGGCAAATTTTATGGTGAAACTTCTTGAAGTGAAAAAAATGATTTTGCCAGAGTTGAATGATGAGTTTGCAAAAAATGAAGGCGCCGAAACTGTTGAAGAGTTAAGGCGAAATGTGAAAACGAATCAGCAAGCCTATAAAGAGCAACAAGATGAGTTGCGAATTAAACAAGAGTTGTTTGATAATTTGGTTAAGGGAAGCGAGTTTGAACCTCCAGGATCAGTCGTTGATTTGGAGTTAAAATTTATGATTGAAGGAACGAAGTTTCAAATTGAGCAATCTGGTATGAAGTTAGAAGATTCTGGTTTTGACGAAGAAGAAGCAAAGAATGAGTGGCATGATAAAGCGGCTTTCAACACGAAAGGTTATATGATTTTAGAAGAAATCGCTAACCAGGAAAAAATATTTGTCTCGGAAGCGGATATGGAAGGTGAATTTAGAGCTCTTGCTGAGCAAACTAAGCAAACGATAGATGTAGTAAAACAAAAAATGCTTAATAATCAGGCCACCTATAATCATACGAAGTCAAAATTACGCGGACAAAAGGCCTTAAACTTTATTTATAGTAATTGCGAATTTGAATACGCAAAAATGGATCCTGAAAAAGATATCGAACGACTTTAAATTATTTCATTCGTCGTTGTTAGGGGATTTCGTTTTAGTTTCAAAATAAAAACTTTAAATTTTTAAGATTATCTGAGGAAGCTTCCATGATTAAATTTGTTGACGTTATGAGCGAAGAAGATTTACCGATAGGTAAGTCGGCGATTGTTTCCGCCGGCAATGACGAAATCGCTTTGTTCAACTATAAAGGAAAATATTACGCGATTAATAATAAATGTCTTCATAACGGATCATCTTTAGGAGAAGGAAGGATAGAAGAAGGTGTTTTGATTTGCCCTAACCATGAATGGCGATTCGATCTTGTTTCTGGACAGTGTCCTCAAAACCCTGAGATGAAAGCGAAGATTTTTCCTGTAAAAGTAGGAAAAGGAAGAATCAAGATTGGTTTTGGTAAAGAGATAGATAAAAATGCGTCAAAAGGGAAGGCTCCTTCCAAAGCTCCCTCTTCTCTTAAGTTTACAATTCCAACCATCCAAAAGCCAATAAACCCAGACGAAGATTGGTAGGGTCCTATATCTAATATCTTACGATAGAATTTTTATTGATCAGGCGAATTTTTTAACTCGTGTAGTTGGCTTTGGATTTGTCGAAGCAGTTCAGGGATTCCAGATCCCGTGACGGCGGAAATTGAGAATAAGTTAGGATTTAGATTTTTCAATTCTGCTTCGAATTGTTTAAGTTTTTCTTCCGCTTCGGGATGGTCTATCTTGGAGGGAACTAGAATTTGAGGTTTTTCGTATAAAGTTTGGGAGTAGCTTTTGAGTTCTTTTTGAATGGTTTTGTAATCGTCGAGTGGATCTCTATCACTGGCGATTGAAAAGTCGATCAAATGAACCAGGAGTCGAGTGCGTTCAGTATGTTTAAGAAATTGAATTCCTAATCCCTTCCCCTCGTGAGCCCCTTCGATAAGGCCTGGAATATCAGCAGCGACGAAACTGGAAAAATCGTCCATTTTTACAATCCCAAGGTTTGGAATCAAAGTGCTGAATGGATAGTCTGCTATTTTGGGGCGTGCGTTTGAAATTTTTGCAATTAGAGTCGATTTCCCAGCATTAGGGAAACCAATGATTCCAACATCGGCGAGAAGTTTTAGCTCCAAAATAAGCTTCATCTTTTCACCGGGAAAGCCTGTCTGAAATTTTCTCGGAGCGCGATTTGAGGATGTTTTATATCTAGCGTTGCCGCAACCGCCGCGACCGCCAACAGCCGCAATAAACTGTTGGTCCTTATTTTTGAGGTCTACTAATAGTTCGCCGGACACTTCGTCTTTTACCAGAGTCCCCATAGGCACTTTTAGGACACAGCTTTTCCCGCTGCGTCCAGTCATTTGCTTGCCTCGGCCTGGACGACCGTCTTCTGCTTTATTAATTTTTTGGTACCGTAGATCGAAGAGAGTTTGGAGGCTTGGGTCAGTTTCTAGAATTATATCGCCACCCTTGCCGCCATCGCCGCCGTCAGGCCCGCCAAGGGGAATGAACTTTTCTCTGAGGAAGCTGGAACAACCGGTTCCTCCATCACCCGAGCGGACTATTATGTTGACTTGGTCAACAAACATTGGACAAAAAAGGAGATAATTTAATAATATTTAGGAGAGTTAAACTGCGGGATAAACGCTGATTTTTTGTCGTGTTTTGTTGTAACGTTCGAATTTGACTACTCCTGCAATTTTAGAAAAAATTGTGTAGTCGCTTCCTAAGCCAACATTTGAACCGGCATGGAAACTTGTGCCTCGTTGACGTACCAAGATTTCTCCAGATTTAACCACTTGTCCGCCGTAACGTTTAACGCCAAGTCTTTTCCCTATACTGTCGCGGCCGTTGGAAGTACTCCCTTGACCTTTTTTATGAGCCATTTCTTTACCCCTTATTGATACTTGTAATTTTTAGTCGCGTTTGTAACTGTCTATGACCGTTTTTTCTGCGATAGTTTTTTCTTCGACGTTTTTTGAACACGATGATTTTTTTGTCTTTCAACTGTTCAGAAACTTCAGCAGTGACGCTACAATCATTCAAAAATGGAGCGCCAACTTGAGTATCGTCCCCATCTCCAGTCATTAAGACTTTATCTAGCGTAACTGATTCGCCAACAATGGTTTCAAGCTTTTCTACTTGAATAACATCGCCAGCGGAAACCTTATATTGCTTGCCACCCGTTTGGACTACTGCGTACATAAAAATTTGCTCCTTAAACCCTCTCAGGGGTTTATTCAAATAAACGCTATACAACGTATTTTGATACCTTCAGTAAAGCTTTATAGCATAAGGTTTTATTAAACTCTTGTCAACAATTATGAGAGCAGACTGGGTGATTTTCTTAAGAGAATCCTCAAAAAAACGATTTTGCCAAGAGCTTGACCTCCAAAATCAAGGATCTGAAGATGGAAAAAGAATATAAGTTTAAACTATTTGTGGCGTCTTTAAACTTAGGATTATCCTTGAATAATCGATTCGCGAAGTGTTACAACTGCATAGGTAATTGAAAATACTGGAGTTTACAATCTTATGTCGTCGAAAGATAAGGAAAAGTGGAATAGGAAATACGGCGTGGACAAATATATCGGAGGAAAAGCCGCTTGTGATTGGTTGACTAGCAACACAGAGGTTTTGACCGGAAATGGACAAGCTCTAGATATTGCGATGGGAGAGGGTAGGAATTCCATCTATTTAGCTCAACTGGGGTTTAAGGTCACTGGAATTGATATTTCCGATGTTGGGGTAAAGAAAGCTCAAGCTTTAGCCGAAGAAAAGAGTATTGAATTAAAAACAGTTGTTGCCGATTTGGACCAATATGAATTTGATGAAAAATCATTCGATTTAGTAATCTGTTTTAACTTTTTGGATAGAAATCTATTTCCAAAAATCCGAGAAATGGTGAGTCCTGGCGGTTTGGTGATTTATGAAACTTTTTCTATCGATTTTTTAAAATATAGCTCGTTTAAAGAAGAATGGGTTTTAGGCTACGGAGAACTTTTAAAAGAGTTTCAAGAATATCGAATACTAAGATATCAGGAAGTAGATGACGGACAAAAAGGCTTTGCTTCGATAATCGCTCAAAAACCTTTATAGAGTTAAGATGAGAGTAAATTATTTTAAATTTGAAAAGCGAACTTTTATAAACGTATTGATCTTAGTATGTACGTTAGTTCTACTTTCCAATTGCGCTACCGAATCAAAAGAAAAGAAGTTGGAGGTAGAGGGTTTCACTTTAATGTATAAAGCCCATAAGTCGGCTAATTCAGAAATAAAGAATGTCCCAATTAATCACCCGGTAAAGATATCGGTCGAGACGATGACGGCTCAACTGCTATCGCTAAAGTATAAAGAACTTGCTCTTTTTGGCAAAATGAAGGCTATCTTTTCTGTAAAAGATATCAATTCAATCGCGCGATTAATGACGAAAGCTCTAGCTCGATCTCCGTCCAACAAATTAATTTACTTTGAATTAGAGGCCACTAGTGGCGGCCTTACTAAAGGGGAACTGTTTCATTCCAATAAGAACTTACATTGGAGGTTTTCTAAAATTTCTGGAAGAAACTTTAATCTTTCAAATAGAGGCGCTTCAGGATTTAGAGGTAAAGGAACGATATGGAAAATGATTCCGCAACGAGGTCAGGCTCTTAAAAAAACAAAGGGAGTTTTTTCAGTAACGTGGGATAACTGGTTAGTGTCAAAATTGAAACTTCCTATGACCAAAGGGCTGCAAAAACGTAAAAAAACGTATGTCAAAGAAAAGCTGAAAGAACCAAAACCTTCTCTAGCGCCGAGTAGGCCAGCTAGTGATAGCATTGTGGAAGAGAAATTAAATACGTTGAACGATTTAAAGCGAAAAGGTTTGATTAACGAAAATGAATACCAAAAAAGAAAGAAAGCAATCTTAGACCGATATTTATAAAATATGTCAAAGTGAACGAATTACTTGCCTTCAGAGTTGATTTAAAAAGAAACTAATTTCACGCAGGCTCCATGACTTGTCATCCAGAATCGATACGTAGTATCGGTGAAGGATCTCGCCACTTACTACCTTTAATCTATTAAGTTACTTAGAAGTTTTTTGAACCCCGACTACTTCTTCGAATTTAGTTTGGAGAAAGAAATAATACTGAGGAAACCATTCCCTTAACCAGCCGACTAAGATGTTTTTACATTCTTGGAATGTATTTCTAGTATTTCATCGACCTTATCCATCAAGTCGTTTCTTTCTTGGTTAGTTCCGTCAATTTTTCGCTTGCAGGAGACAACTTCGGCGTCAGGTATATCCGTTCTCCTAACTTCATCTTCAAGGTGCCAAAGACGAATATTTCGATTTGCCAATTCGCTAACAGCTTTTCCTAGTTCTTTTAGTTCGCCAATATCTTTCGCAGCATGGTTTTGATACATTTTTAATTTTTGATCACGTATTTTAATTTTTCCCTCTATTGCCAACGCAATAAATTGATTGATCTCCTCCATCAATTCTTGGCTTTGTTTGATCGCGAGTTCTTTTTTAGCGCGTAATTCTTCTTTTTTTGAATCAGGGGTTTCGTCCGATTCAATAGCTTCGTCAATGTGCCAAATCCTTAGGTTTTTAATGGAAAGTTTGTCAACCAAGCTTCCAAGCGTTTCTGCCATCTTGTTTCCTCAAAGTATGTTTTAAATGTATAGTTTCTTGAAGCGAGAATTCGCAATAGTTTCGTAATTTAAAAGTTGCCAGGGGATAGTCTACATAACCAACTAAAAAAGGCAAAATTTTTCTATTAGGCAGGCTCGGAAAAGATGCTTTTTATTTTTGCTTCAATATCGAGAGCGGTGAAGGGTTTGATAATATATGCGTTAATTCCTCTTTGGAAAATTTGGATGACCTTTCCCTTATCGTTTTCATTGGAAACCATTAAAATCGGTAGTTTTTCCTTTGAAAACTTATTTCTTACAATTTGAGTGAACTCAAAACCGTTCATCACCGGCATATGCCAATCTAAAATGACTAAATTAACACTTTCAGTTTTAAGAATTTTAATCCCTTCCTCTCCATTTCCCGACTGCAATATATTTTCTTCATTAAAGCCGGTTTGAACCAGGTTATTGGAAATTACACTTCGGATGGTTGGTGAATCTTCCACAATGAGAACTTTTTTATGCTCGAATTGTTTTTGAGGAAGTAAAAGTTTCGAAATAGTCTCATAAAATATTTGTTTCTCAAATGGTTTTTGAATGAACTGGTCTGCGCCTGATTCAAAAGCGAGGTTTTTTTTATCAAGGTCAGCCTCTCCAGTCATCATTAAAAATGAAGTGAATGCGGCGCTTTTTAGAGAGCGGACTTTTTTAAGAAAAGTCAAACCGTCCATTTTGGGTAGATTAAATTCTGAAAGAATTAAATCTAAATCGTTTTTTAGTAATATATTGACCGCTTCAACGCCATTTTCCGCTTGGTGAATATTTTGAGGGCTAAATCCAATACTTTCTAGTTCCGAAATTATTAGTTGCCGAATGGGGGCAGCGTTTTCGGCGATGAGAACTCGTTTATTTTCAAATGGGTTTGGCATTTTAAAAACGATCAAACCTTCTGGGAAATGTAATTCTTATTTATGTCTTACTATTTATTATATGCATACTTTTTGAATTTTTGGAATGCTGAAAGTTGTGTATTTGAAAAAAAATTGTTGCTCTCAAAAAAAGAAATTAGATATTTATTTTTTTCTTAGGCAATACACCCCGTCTCGGATTGTTAATAAAACCTTATCCACTCTGGAGTCAGATTTCACAAGCTCGTTAAAGGAGTGGATCGCTTTATCAGATTCGTCTATTGGATTGAGCACAGAGCCGCTCCAAAGGACGTTGTCGACAATAATTAATCCGCCCGGTCTTGTTAATGGCATTATAGCTTCATAGTAATTAGTGTAGTTTACCTTGTCGGCATCGATGAAACTCATATCCAATGGGCCAGAAAGAGTTTTAATTGATTCTAATGCGAGCCCCTCCAAAAGTCGCACTTTTGAACCATGTGGACTTTCGCTAAAAAATCGTTTAGCAAACGCTATTGCATCGGGATCTTCATCACAGGTAAATATTTCACCGTCATCTGGCAAAGCGCTAGCCATTGAAAGGGTTCCATAGCCACTAAAAGTTCCCACTTCTAAAATTCTTTTGGCTTGGATAGAAAGAGCGAGGAATCGTAGGAATTGACCTTCAATTCTTCCGGTAACCATTTGTGGAATTTCTAACTTTTCATAAGTTTCTTTTTGTAATCGAGCGAGAAGCGACCCTTCATCTTCAGTATGTTCAAAAGCGTAGTTTTCGATTTTTTCATCGATGAAATTCATACGAACTCCTTATTTAGTAGGCGGCGATTTCAGGGTTTAAACTTCTCCAAGCATACCATGCGCCTATGGTTTCAAAGGGCGACCATTTTTCTCCATAGGGTTTTGATTCTTTAATGGAAGGCACAGCGTCTAAGTTGTAAATGTTTTTGATAGCTGTCCGTACCCCTAAATCCCCAGCAGGGAAGATATCGGGTCTTCCCAAAGAGAAAATTAGAAACATTTCCGCTGTCCATCGTCCGACGCCATAAACTTGGATCAAGCTTTCTATGATTTCTTCATTTCCCATAAATTGAAACTTCCTGGGATTGATCGATTTGTTTAAAAACTTTTCGCTTAAATCTTTCATATATGCGACTTTTTGCTTTGAAAGACCCGCTTCTCGTATTTTTGAATCGGATATTTCTTGGACACGTTGAGGAGTGAGATTTTGATTTGGAAATAATTTCAAGAATCTAGACATTATGGCGTCAGCAGCTTTAACGGATATTTGCTGAGATATTATTGAACGGCATAGAACAAGGAAGTATTTCTTATTGGGTTTTAGTTTAATTGGGCCTACTTTTTTAACAATGTTAGCCATTGCTTTATCTTGTTTATTGAAATGCCTTTGAATAGTCTGTTGAGTGGGTAATTGGGGAGGAAGTTTTTTTGAAGCTTTATTTTTGCTCATTGTTCTATTAAAACTGTTCCGAATTGTCCGCAAGTTTTTAAGCGCTGAATGTTTGATTCGGTAATGTAGTTTACTGAGATATCCAATATAGATAATTTGATTTTTGATTCAATTAAGGTATCGACAGAAGAATCTGTCAATTGATTGAAGCCTATATTTAATTCTTCAACAGGTTCTAAGAGAGGAGAATTACAAAGATAACTCAGTCCTTGGTCTTCTATTCTGCATCCTTGAATATATAGCTTTTTTAAAGAAGTCCATTGAGAGTCCTCGGCTAAAACTTTAGCTCCTTCGATTCCGAAATGATTTCCTTTTAAATAAAGTAGTTTTAATCCAGAAAGAGATTGGGAAGAAGCAAGAGCGCGAATACCTTCAACGCCAAATTGATTTTTTTGTAAATACAAGGCGGCAAGGCTTTTTAAAGTTGTGGATTCGGCGAAGTAACTAAGTCCTTTATCGGAAATTTTATTAGAAGCTAGCGACAATCCGACAAGGTTTTCAAGAATGGGAGCGGTTGTGATGAGTTGAATCCCATTGTCGTAAAATTCGTTTTTATCTAATTCAAGAAGTTGAACCCGGCGAATTTTTGGATATTTTAGTAAAAAACCCAATTCTTCCAAGTTGACTTCTTTCTCGTTTAATTGGAGCTTTAAATTGACTTCACCATCCAATTCCGAGATATCAAAAACTTTGCGTTCGTCTACTACGAGAGCGGTTTCTTCAGAAATTTCGGTGATCGCCGTTAAACTATTTTCGACCAAGCCAAAGAAATAAGGACTAAGCATTGTTGAGCCAACCATTTTCTGTAACGGTTTGAATAATTTGATTCGCTTTTTCTTCGGGCGAACCAGAAGTGGTTTCGAAAACTAAATCCGCAGCTTTTTGGTACAGAGGTCCTCTTTCTTCTAAAACTAGTTTTTGTTCATCTTCAAAACTAACGCCGTCTTTAAGAGAGGGGCGATTGGAATCGGGGCGAATTCGTTTTAGAATAACTTCTAAGGGCGCTGTAAGTAGAATTATTTTGCCGGTTTGTTTTAAGCAAATTATGTTGTCAGGGTTTAAGACCACTCCGCCACCGCAGTCGATAATGGCGTTTTCTGCTTTGTTGGCAACGTGTTTTATCTGGAACGTTTCCATTTCTCTAAACCTTGCCCAACCCCATTTTGCTACGATTTTTTGTATCGACATTCCCGCAGAATAAGAAATCAAAGCGTCTAATACATGTAGTTTTCTATTTAATTTTTGGGATATTATTCTGGCTATGGTAGATTTGCCGGTTCCCCGATAACCAATAAGAATGATATTCATTAAAATTTCAACATCAATGAGAGCCTCTATTAATAAAGTTTTACAGTTTTATTATTGTTCGGCTTTCATTTAAAGCTTATTTTTGATTGTAGTTAGAAGGAAGCTAACCATTAAAAGTAAGGCGCTATTATAACCTTGCTACAATTAAACTTCCAGAAATACCCGTAAGATGATTTACAAATCGATTCCGTTATATTTGGTTTAAAAACTTATGACATCTCAACGCATAACTTTTATGTATTTGATTTTAACGTTGATTGCCTGCATTGCATTTAGAGACGTTAGAACTTTTGAATTTGTCAACTATGACGATAACGTTTACGTAACAAAAAATCCTCATGTATGCGAAGGAAGCTTTTTTGAAAATATTAAATGGGCTTTTACGTCGTTAGACACGGGGAATTGGCACCCGTTAACGTGGATTTCTCATATAGTCGATTGCGAAGTATATGGTTTTGATCCAACAGGACATCATTTGACGAGTGTTTTTCTGCATATTTTGACGGGACTATTGATTTTTCATGTTTTATATAAAATGACAAAAGACGTTTGGCCATCCTTCTTTACTGCGGGTATTTTTCTAGTTCACCCGATGCATGTTGAGTCTGTAGCTTGGGTGGCGGAGCGTAAAGATGTTCTATGTGGTTTCTTTTGGATAACTACGATCTGGTTATACTTCAGGTATTCAAAGAGTCCGACTATAACGCGCTATAGTTTGCTTTTTTTATGTTTTGCTTTTGCCCTTATGTCAAAACCTATGGCCGTTACCTTGCCATGTGTTCTCGTTTTGCTGGATTTCTGGCCGCTCAATAGATCCGCTAGCTATTTAAAAATAAAGAATCGGTTTCTTGGATTAATTATTGAAAAGATACCTCTATTTTTACTATCTATTATTGTTAGCGCTGTTACATATATTGGACAAAGAGATGCCGGAGCTCTTAACGAGCAAACTCTTTTGGAAAAATTCTCGTTTAGTATTGCGGGATATTGGGTTTATTTGACTAAATTTTTCTGGCCGAAAAACTTAGCGTTTCTTTATCCATATCCACAGACGGACTGGCCTGTACAAAATGTGGTTATCGCCGCGATATTTTTAATCGCAATATCTGGTTTTTCAATCTGGCGATTTAATAAACAGCCTTATTTATTAATAGGCTGGTTGTTGTTTTTGGGCATTCTCGTTCCGGTGATTGGTTTGATTAAAGTGGGGGGGCATTTTGTTGTAGATAGATATAGCTATCTATCATACATAGGTCTTTCAATTTTTTGTTGTTGGGGAGTTTTTAGTTATTCAAAAGCTAGGTTAGCCACAGGGATTTTAGGAGGGATAACTCTTGTTGTATTTTTGTTATTAGCCCATAATCAAACTCAATATTGGAAAAATAGCGAAACTTTATTTAAAAGAGCTATCGAGGTTACTTCGAATAATTACTTGGCGCATAACTACTTGGGAGGTGAATATTTTGAAAGAGGTAAACTTGCCGAGGCCAAAGAGCATTTTGTTAATGCTATTCGGATAAACCCTAATTTCGCTGATGGGCATTATAATTTGGGAGGCGTTTATTATTCGCAAAACTTACTTGAAGATGCGCGAATAGAATTTCAAGCGGCGGTTATTTTAAATCCAAATTATTTTATGGCCAAAAGATATTTAGAAAATATAAGAGACGGAAAAACGCTGGGACAATAAACAGCGTTTTGATCTGAGTTCAACTAGGAGACAGAATAGTATGACGGAAGCTCAAAGATTTACGGATAATGGAGACGGCACAATATCCGATAGCGAATTCAATGTTATGTGGAAAAAAAACGATTCGTTTCAGGATCTTAAAAAGTGGGTTAATTGGTTCAAATGCCAAGAATATTATGAGAAATTAAATAAAGAATCTTTTGCGGGTTATTCCAACTGGCGTTTACCGATTGAAGAAGAAGCCTGGAGCTTGTTTGACTTAAAAAAAACGAACACGGATAAATATGGAGACGATATTTATTTAGATCCAATTTTCGAACCCGGATCGGTTGGAATTACGTGGACAAAGGCTACGCGAGATTCTTCTGCGTTAATTATTCAGTACGAAGATGGCGATAAAAACTGGCCGTCGCAATATGCCCATTTGAACATGGCGGTTCGTTTAGTGAGAGATATTTAGGTGCTTTTTAACCTGTGTTTTAGTTAGTTTTAGTCCTTTTGGAGGTGCAGTTGAGTTAGCGGATAAATTATCTTTGGTTTGATTGGTTGTTTCGGAAAGTACTTGAACCAAGATTGCGCAACAAACTGAACTTGAGCGGCTGAAGAATCAAAAGTTTTAAAGGTTTTTGAATGATCTCTTTTAATCGTTACTTTGAAAGTTAATAGCTGTCCAAAAGGAAATTGGAATTTTTGATTAGAAGAATTATTTAAGTTAATTTTAATTGAGTCTTTACCATCTAACCTAGATTCTTCCCCGCTTGCGACAACTTTTCCGCCGTTAGATAAAGATAATGTCCAAATATACTTTGATGCAAAACCACGAGCGTTAGATAGGGGAGCCATTGAATCTAAGAATTGGACGAAAGAAGCGTCATTTTCGCGGTAAAAATATATATTTGTGACTGGAAACTTAACAAAGCCTTTCTCAAATGGTAGACGCGCTGTTTGTCGGCAACGTCTTTCCCCTAGAATATCTTTTAAAACGATTAGCTTGTTTCGGGCCAAGGATCTCCTAAAATCCAAAGCTGATTTGGTCAAAATGTAACAGCTTTTTTCGGCTAGAGTGAGGACTGATCCTCTTGATTTATCAGCATCGATTGCTTTTTGAAAATAACTGATGACTAAGTTTGATTCTTTTTCCCCCGCAATTCGGCTAACTTCTACCGCAATATTTCCTAATTCTTTCCAGTTCTTTGTCCCGAAAGCTTGATCTAAATCCTGGGTTAATTTTTTTATATAACCATGGCTATCGTTATTTTCTGAAAAGTATTCTTTTCCTCCAAATACATTATTTTTAAAAAATTTATAACGCTCTGGATTAGTGTATTTAAAGTAAGGGTAGTGGATATATGCGGCAAAAGAATTGGCAAAATCTTCTTGTGGATTTAGGCGCGAATAAGTCCCTTGTTGGCGTAAAGCGGTTGGCGCAAAGTTTGGGATGCTAGAATCGTTAAGAAACGTAAATAAAAAATCTCCATTTTCTTGAGCGTCAAGAGGAGGAAGATGCAAAACGCGAAATTTAGCAATATTCAACCATTCTGGAGAGGTAGATATTAGTCCTTGGCTAATATCGTAGGCGTGTCCAAATTCGTGATGAATGATATTAATAATTTCACTCTCTAACTCAAAAAAAAGAGGATTAAAAAATTCAATCCTTAACGCTTCATCTTGTACATAAATATTATAAGAGCTTGCGTTGTTCCTAAATATCGTGCTGAAAGTTGGAAGAGTCGCAGCGGGCACCTCGTCTGGAGGAATCTGACCTTTAGGAGCTTTCAGATAGCCAGTTCTATAAAAACCTTTCAACCCTTTGATACCATATAGGTTGGATGGTAATTGGGAAAAAGCTTTATGAATTGTTGTGATTTCGTTTGGTATCCATCCCTTTTCGAGATCCATTAACTCATATTTAAAAGAGTCCTTGAATTCCTTTTTTTGTTTATTGATATTGCCTCGATAGTCGCCTTTATATTCATAAAATGGTCTTTTGGGTTTGTTTTGCTCCGTTTCGGCAGAAATTGAAACGGCGTTAAAAAAGAATATGATGGACGCTATTGCGACCGAATAAGTTAAACGCATTCTATTATTCTCCATGGATTGGCATATCATATTTAGGATAACAAATCTGCTGAGATAAAACAGCCGAAACCTCGGTTCATTTTTTTTTAAATGAGCGGTGTTGTTAGGCGTAAAATGTTTTATAATCAATGTTTCAATTTACAAGCGAAGTTCTTTTTCAAACTTTATTTAAAAGTTAATTTATACGATTAATAAAAGGAGATATTTATCCATGGCAAGTTTACCTGGTAGTGATGTGAAATTAATCAAACTAAACCCTGACTGGAGCGTAGAAAAAGCTGCGTCCACTCCATTGGAAGCGGAAGTATCCGTTAACGATTTTAGTGGAAAACGATTGATTATCACTCTTCCTGGAGCGGGCGGGTTTTGTAACCAAGAATTAGGTTTGGTAAAAGATAACGCCAGTCAATTTAAAGATGCAGGCGTTGATGAAGTTATTATCGTAGTTGGTACGGATATTTTGACGAATGCAGGGCATGGATATCCAAACCTGGTTCAAGATGTGGATATGGAATTTGGAAAAGCTAATGGTTTAGCTTTAGATGGAGTTCGCAGTCGATATTTACAACGATCTACGATTGCTGTTGATGCGGACGGTAATCAAGTTGGTCGTGAAGATGCAGAATTATTAGGTTGTCGACCAATCAATTCTATTTTAGACGTAGCAAAAAAAGCTTTTGGTTAAAAATTAAACATAGGCGCACCCTCTATTTGAATAATGAGGGTGCGTCTAGTTTCATCTAAGCTGACGAAACCCCTCCTACCTAAGACCATCTTGACGTTTGTAACGGATCTCGCCTCGATTTAATAAAGTTTTTATCTTTAACGTTTTATTGTGAACGTAACTTACTAAAAGTTAACGAGTTATAATAGCGAAGATTAAGTGTTTTTTTAAGGATATTAATTACGTTGTTATCCTTAGGAAAATATTTAAAATAGAAATATTACATAAAGCTTTTTTCCATTTATTTTAAGTGGACACCCATTTTAAATACCTGAAAGATATTTTTAATAAGAAAATGTTAGAAAACAAAAACTCAATTCTGTTGATTGACGATGAAGAGGTGAATCTCATTAACGTTTCCGAATTACTAGAGAAAAATGGATTCAGCGTTGATATCGCCAAAAATAGCGATCAAGGAATCAACATGTTTGGAGAAAAGGTTTACGATTTGATTTTAGTCGATTGGGGAACGGGAGCGATAAACGGAATTGATGTTTTAAAAGAAGTGAAAAAAAAAGACCCCGAATCTTTGGTAATTATTATTACGGAAAACGAAGAATTGCAGCCAGCTATACAAGCTTTGCAAAACGGCGCGTCAGATTATATTTTGAAACCTTGCCAAAAAGATGAGTTTTTATCCCGAGTTACCCGTAGTTTAGAAAAAAAGATTTCAAATAGTCCGTTGCGGCAAAATGACGAAAAGTTAGTCGAGATGAACGAGAAGTTAAAGACAGAAATCTCATTGCGTAACGATAGTGAAATGGAGTTGAAAAAAAACCAAGAAAAGCTTCTAAAATATGTGCGCGAATTAGAAAGGAGCAATCGTTCGCTTGATGAATTTGCCATGATTGCGTCGCATGACTTGCAGGAACCTTTGAGGAAGATTATAGTTTTTGGCGATAGGTTAAAAAAATTAACGCCTGATTTAAATGACGAGGGTACGGATAGCTTAGAACGGATATTTCGTGCCGTTCATCGAATGCAAGAATTAATCCGCGACTTGATTCAATATTCTAGGATTAATTTTTCTGAAAAAGGAGCGGTGCCAGTTGATTTGAATGAACTAGTTGACGAGGTTGTCGCTGATTTAGACTTTCAAATTTCGAGATCAGATGGGAATATTTCCGCTGATTTTTTGCCTACTATTCAGGCTGATCCCGTTCAGGCTAGACTTTTGTTTCACAATTTAATTGCAAATGCCTTAAAGTTTTCTCGCGAAGGAGTTCCTCTTGATTTACATATTTCTTGTTCCGATAAAGAACATGGTTTTCAGGAGATAATTTTTAAAGATAATGGAATTGGTTTCGACCAAAAGCTTGCCGATCGAATTTTTCAACCTTTTGAAAGATTAAATCCAAAATTGTCTTATGAGGGGAGCGGAATGGGTTTAGCTATTTGTAAAAAAATAATCGATTGTTTTGGAGGTAAGGTCTCAGCATTTGGCAGGCCCGGCGTTGGCGCGGAGTTTTTTATAAGCTTTCCAGATCAAATCATCGAGGAAATTATCCTTTGAATATAAACTCCGAGAGTTTTGAATTTTGTATTAAACGTTTCTTCAGCGTAAATAGTTATAAGGAAAATGAAAATAAACTTTGTGGAATATTTAATATTTTACTTTCAAAATTTAATTATATTAGTTAGTTTATTGCTAAGCATTCAAAGTAGGGTTTTCTATTTCGATATTGAAATTTAGAAAAACCTAAATAAAAATATTGCTCTTTGGCCTGGATTAAATTTATGAGCGAAAAAACGATGATCATCGTCATAGTTTCCTTGTTAGGAATAGGCTTTCTTAGCGTTTTGTTAGTCGCTGTTCCATGGGTAGCCGGACACGGCGCGAGTAGTTGGAAACAATGGCTAATCGATGATGCGATAGTAATTGTGGCCATAGGGTTATTTGTTTTTGGTTTCTATGCCAATACCAAAATGGATTAAGGGAACTTCTAAGAATTTAAGTTTGCCAAGAATCTAGCGTTTAAAATAGATGATTTAATGATACTAAATTGACATAGGTATTAATTGTTAGAAGCGTTCTTAATTTTTTTGAAGTTAACTAAAAATGAGGACGAAAAAAAAATCACAGTTGTACTTAGTTTTTTATGTTACCAGAGTGGATTTTAAAATTAAGAGAGCTTGAAGCTTCAAAAGATAGTTTGACTGGTTCAGACTTAAGTAACGCCAAGTTGATGCGAGCGCAGTTTAGTGGCGCTAATTTAAAAGACGCAGATTTGTCGGGGGCTTATTTGATTCAGGCTAATCTGTCTGGGGCGGAATTAAGTAATGCAGACCTTACCAGAGCGGTTTTAAGCGAGGCGGATTTATCGTCGGCTAATTTAGAAGATGCCGACTTAAGCGATACATTCCTCCATGGGGCCAATTTAAAGGATGCTTCTAACTTAACCTGTGACCAGTTAGAAGAGGCTAAATTAGACCGAGATACAATCCTTCCTTCTTATATCCAAATTAACTGGATTGACGACGAGCTTTTTGATTGCGAAGAAGTTTAAATTAAAAGCCTAATTTAGTTTTTAAAAAAAGTCGAAATTATTTTTCATACCGGTTTTTTAGTATCTCCACACTTTTATAAGATTGCTTGACCAAAGCTAATGCATCTAAGCTTTCAAATATTTCAGCTGCGCGGGTTAAGTGACTAATTGCGTTGTCAGATTCTTCTAAAGCGTCGAAAACCATTCCTAAGTTTAGATGTGTATATCCATCGTTAGGATCTATTTTTAGAGCTCCAGAATAATATTGGGCGGATGCATGGTAATTCTTTTGTTGTCTATAACCTGTGGCAATATTAAAAGGTATCCAAAAATTGGAGTGATCTTTCTTAAGGAGCTCTATTAGTTTAGAGACAGTTTCTTGTCTTCCTTTGTCATTCTCTTGATTTAGAAAAAATTGCTTGTCCGCGAGAAAAAAAGTCTGCGCACGGAAAAGGTCATATTCCCAGCCAATCAAGCGAAAAGACTTCGGTCCCTGATGTTGAAGAAACTTGTTGAGTTTTAGTCTTTTAGTGGGGTCAGACAGAATTTGATAAGCTTCGTTAATTTCGCGAATTTTCAGACTATTATCAGCTTTTGGATTTCTATCGGGATGAAATTCTTTTGCTAACTGTCGGTAAGCTTTTTTAATTTCTGAATAAGATGCATTCTTTGAAACATTAAGAACGCTATAATAATTTTTGTTTAAGCATTTCATAGAACGTTTACTGGGAACGTAATCTCAACTGTTAGTTAGAATAAAAATCAATCCATAGAAAAGTATTTATAAAACAACTATATAGCTATTTTATTATATGAGGTAAGAATTGTCAGCTTAAATGCAAAAAATGGGATTGTTCGGGTATAAAAATAAAAGGGCGACAGTTTTTCAAAGTGGAGAGGGTAATGACGGCATTTTGCAAGGGAAGGAGAAGTACCCTTGTTTTGCCAATTTTTGAAAAACTGTCGCCCGAGTCGGATGGATAATTTAATCTTTAATTAATGGTTTTACTTTCCATTTTTTTAATCTTTGCCTTTTCGAATAAAAACCCGAATCAAGCTATTTTCAGATTCAGAATCCGAAAATTTGTGACCATGAGATTTGGCCCATACTTTTACTGCGTCTGAGATATTTCTTTTGTTGTCTAAAATAATCTCTAAAATACCATCGATTTTAATTTTTTTTAGTTCTCTTAAAGCGAGGTCACAGATTGCGCCAAAGTGTTGCCCTCTTGAATCTAAAGTTTTAAAGTGGGTCATATTGTGCTCCTTAACGGCTTATTATGTGAATTCAATTATTTTCAAAAGCTAGTATAAATTCGCAAAATTAAAGAATCGTTAATAAGGTATTAATTTATTTTAATGTTGTTTATTTGAAAGTTTTGTAATTCAATATTTATTAAATAAGTAATAAATGTTGAATTATTTTTTTGAACGCCGTTTTAAGTTGTTAAAATGCACTCTTCTGGAACAAAGCGGCGCTTGTATAAATTAACTTTGTATTTGCAGTAAAGGTTTTTGAAATGGCTATTATTCGTGGCGGAGATGCCAAATATGAAAGTGGCAAACCATCGGTTGATGAAAAAAAAGAAAAGTTTGAAAAAATTATTGGCGAATTAATGGCTAAAGAACAGGATCATATTGACTTTTCTGGTCAATATATCGGTTTGGAAGAAGTAACAATTTTTGCCAGCTTGGAAGCGGTTAAAAGTTTTATAAATCTTACCTTAAGAGATAATCAAGTCGATAATGACGCTTTAAAGATAATGTTGGAATCGCCAAACCTAATGAATATTGAGTCCTTAGATCTTGGCATCAATTTTTTAACCGATTCAGGAGTAAAAGATTGGGCACAACTAGATGAAGTTCGGTTAAAAAAGTTAAGGTTTTTATCTTTAAACGATAACCGTTTAGGAGACGATTCTATTTCTGTTTTTTTAAAATCGCCTCATGCGACTCCTATTGAAATTTTAAATTTGGACTATACTCAAGTAGGGAATGGCGCATGTAGCGCTATTGCGGAAGCGACTCAATTAAAGAATTTAAAAGAATTTCATTTAGAGCGAGGTTATGTCGACGATGAAGGACTTAAAAAGTTTCTTGAGTGGGAAGGATTAGAAAAATTAAGGACGTTAAAGTTGCCTTCTAATAAATTGACGGACGAAGGTATTGAGGAGCTATCTAAGTCTTCGCGATTAAAATCTATTAAAGTCTTGGACCTTGGTTATAATCAAATTACGGATAAAGGATGTGAAGCTTTAGCTAATTCGACGATTATTGATAATTTAGAAGTTTTAACAGTCAGTAGAAATCCTTTTACTGAAGAAGGGGCAAAAAAACTTAAAGACTTGAAAATTTCAGGAAGATTGAAAAACTTAATTTTATATGAAGGCGTTGATAATACGCCTAATTTAGTTAACTACTCTAGACCGGAGTTGCTAAGGCCGGATGCTGAGTAGTAACTTCTTCTAAATATATTTTGGGTTTTTAATAACTTAGTAAAACTTTTGATTTGTCGGCTGTTATAGTATTTCTCAAACTGCCGTCTTCATTAAAGAAGAAGTAAAAGGATTTTTCCGCACCACTAACAACTCCGTAACTATGATTTATTCGATAAATTTTGGCGACTGTGGTTTCGTCAATTTTGACCGAATATAAAGGCTTTAAACTCTCATCTAGTTCTAATAAATTAAGAAACTCATCAGAACTGAATCGTTTTTCTAACACGAACACATATCCCCTGAAATTGTATTTTTCCAAAGTGCCGTGAAAAGCTGAATTAGTTTCAAAATTCAGCGTAATAGGTTCTAGGGTAGGTTTTAGTTGGACCTTTTGTAGGTCTTTTCTTAATAAAGCAGGTTCCATAACGTTGTAGTCAAAAAAATTTAATAACGTTATTTTAGAGTTTTCCGGCGCATTTCTATTGACCCACCTGATTAATTGTCTCAAAGATGATTGCCAATAATCGTACGCATACATGAATCTGACTTTCCCTCCCTTTAGCCCACCTGTCATTTCGTTAAAATATAAAATTTCGTAGGGATGTATTTTGTAAATTGGATAAGCTAAGGAAAGAGTAATTAGAGAGACTCCGAAAACCACTAAAGATTTTGTTGCGAAGCTTGATTTGATAAGCGAACTAATGATTTCGAATAATCTGACGCTGCCCCAACCGGCTAAAATAACAACAGGAATGATGTAGTTCATGAAATGGCGAATCATCTCGTAGTTTTTAATTCCTGGTAAACTGGATTTGAATATTGGAACTAGGATCCATAAAAAGAAAAGAATAAATCGAGTGTCTCTCTCTTTTATGAGTTTTTGAAAAGAAAAATAAATTCCAATAGGTAAGAAAATTAAGATTATTGTTGGGGTCGTTGCAAACGCTTGGTGAAAGACGCTTAGATTCCAGCCACCTTCGTAACCCACGACGCTCTCATTAAATAACATTGTGAAAATGTGAGAATGAATTTGCCGAGAAAAAAAATCTCCTAAGTTTTCCGCTGTCCAGAAATAAGGAAAGACGCTTAACCAAGATAAATAAGCGATTAAGGGCGAGAAAAACCAAACTCTCTTTTCTTGTTTACTAAAAGAAAGTTTATTTAATGTTTTAAAAACCACATACCAGGGCAAAAGTATAAAAATTAAAAAAACGGAATTTAGCTTGGTTGCTACCGAAATTCCGAATAAACCGATTGCGACTACGAGTAGTTTTGAGTTTTGTCGGGTCACGGCTTGGTAAAAAACCATGATCGTGATTGAAAAGAAAATAACTAATGGGATGTCGCTCAGATTGTTATGAGAATGAGCTATAAGGCGCGGAAATAAACCATAAAATAGAGCTGAAATAATTCCCACCCAAAATCCATAGAGAGATTTTGCAAATAGATAGACAACTCCTACGCTTATCGCAAACAAAATGATTATGATTGCGTTATGAGCGTCAAAATAATTTAGCCAACCGAGCTTTTGATAAAAGAGATTACATGTTGCTGCAGAAAGAGCGTCGATTAGAGGAGAGTAATCTACGGGAGCGAAGCTGTCTTTTTCTAAAAACTTGTGTGTGTGTAATAACCCTGCTTCTTCAGCTAATTTTGGAGTGTTTTGAGGATCTAGATAAGCTTTGTTACCCGTGATTAAAAAATAGTAGTTTCGAAAACCACTGGCAAACTTGATTGGAGCATCGTTCATTGATCCATATTCCGCAATTGTTGCGAAACCAAGACTTAGAGAAAATAGTACAAAGGCAAAAAACGAGATCAAATCTCTATAACGAGCCCACATTTAGGAAAAATAAAATTTAAGATTATAGGAAAGAAAAATAGGAGGAGCGTTTTTTAGTTAGTTTGAAAAATGGGACTGATTTCTTAATTATATGAAAAACTTTATTAATCTTAGATTGATGAAGAAACTTTAAAATATTTTTAAAGTTTCTATCTTACTTAAGTTTTTACATTCTTTGACAGCTTGTTTGGTCTCTTTTAATTTTATCCTGTTACCGCCAAGATGAAGATAGGTCAAATTAGAGAAATTAGGAGAGTTTGCAATACACAAAGCGCCCTCGTCGCTTATTTTGTTGTCGACTAAATTTAAGCTTGTAACTTTAGTCAAATATTTTGATTCAGCTAAAGCTTTTGCTCCGGCAGGTTGAATCTTATTACACTCTAAATTCAAAAACTCAACATTGGCAAATAAGGGGGAGTTAGCAATTATCTTGGCTCCTTCGTCTCCAAGTTGATTGGATCCTAAATGTAGATAATCGATATTTTTAATGATAGGGGATTCAGCAAGGATAGCGACACCTTCGGGGCCTAGCTGGTTGTGAGTGATAATTATAGAAGTCACATCCTTTAGAGGCTCGAAGTTTGCTAACAATTTAGCTAAATTAGGACCGTGATCTGGGTCTTTAATGTCGCCATTTTTTGAAAAAAGAAAACCATCCTGAATTTTTAAAACAGTTTTATTCTTTATTGCCTCAACAATCGTTTTTTCAAGGGGCGTATAATTGGCGTCTCCATAATTATCGCCATCGTTGATTAATTCCTCCCAATTTTTTATTTTTGGTTTTTGTGTCATTTTTTATTATTGTGTATGAAAATTATTTTCTTAAATGCGCCGCCCGATTGCAGCCAAATTGGTTTCCTAAATCACAAGAAACGTCAAACCATTTAATCGCTCTTTTTTGTCGGCCTTCTTTATATTTTATTGAGCCTAAATTGAAGCAAGCTTTATCATGTTTGTTTTCGCAAGCTGCTTTAAAGTATTTAGTCGCTTTCTTAAACTCTTTACTGTAAGGCGTTCCTTTTTTCATTAAAAGGATTCCAGCATGTGAACAGGCTGTGTAATGACCTCCTTTGCAGGCTTTTTCAAAAAATGGGAGAGCTTTTTTATCGTCTTTATCCAAGGTTCGATATTTTTCTCCAATTTTAAAACAGGAATGGGAAATGTCTTTGTTGCATAAGGGGGTAAGGGATTCTACCGTGTCCATGGCTGCATAAGCAAAGTTGACTAGCGTAAAAGTAGAAAGCATAAAAGAAGACAAGGTCAAAAATATGATTTTTCTCACGGTTTTACCTTTCGGAGAGGTTTTAAAGGTTTTAACGCAAACCAAGCTCAATATTTATCCATCGTATTATTATTAAAGCAAATTTTTATGTATAAAGGCAGTTAAAAGAAAAAATTAAACGCTATTGGAGAGTTCTTAGGGAATAGTAAAAACTTAATGGTTTGATTGATGAAAAATGTTGGATCGCTAAATATTAGAGAACTTGGGATTAGTTCTGGGGAAGAATCTTATTTTTTTTTCCTTTTTATCTCTTTATTTTCAAAATCAAGAAAGAATCCCTTGTTTACTAGAGAAGGGTACCGGGTTTTTCTTTTTAGATCGTTCCGAGCCCAAACCTTTTCTACATAATGGCATGTGCGACAATCTGAAGTTTTTCTGTAGAAGTTTTTTTTATAAGACTTTCGCTTTTTTAAGATGTGTGTTTCGGCTTGGAAGTCTCTATGCACATGGCAATTTAGGCAATAGTCGTTTATCACCTTATTATTTTTAGCTCTAGAGAAATCTCCGTTAAAAGCTTTTTCAACTTTTAAAGATGAGCAGCCACAAAAAACTAAAGTAAAAAAAAGGAATAGCTTGCAGAGGCGAGTTAAACTTAAGTATGAAAACTTTAGGTCATAAAACCCAGTTGAGGGCATGATTAGATAGACCGCGCTTTAATCATATTATAATTTTTATATACCTTATTGGAATATTTTTTAGGACGAATTCCACGCTTCAAAAATTGTTTTAATTGGGTGGGGCCATGGTTGTAAGCCTCTAATGCCAACCTAAGATCTTGAAATCGTTTTAGCAGTTTATTTAAATAAAATGCGCCAAGAGCAATATTAACTTCTGGGTCATAAAGAGTTTTTTTACCCCGCCAGGCCATTTGGGTTTCCGTAGCTAAAGCCGATCCTGTCGCGGGCAAAATTTGCATTAAGCCTATAGCTCCTTGATGTGATTTTGCGCGGTTGTTGAAGGAACTCTCGGTAATAATTAAAGCGGTTAAGAAGAGTGGATCGTAGCCATATTTTTGGCTATATTCAAAGATATGTTCTGAGACTAATTCTAATTTACTTTTTTCAAAATTAGTCTGATATCGGTAAGCGATTTTCCGTATTTGTTTCTTTACCTCGTTTTTATATTTAAGCTTTTCTTTTTCCTCATATGCCGCTCTTTTGGAAAATACGGATTCTTGAAAACTCCATTCTTTAACATAAGCTGGAGATATTCCATTTAAGTCAGAAGGCTTTTTTTCCGAAATAGGTAATATTAAACCAATTGAAATAACGGCAGATAACCAAATTTTGTTGCTGCTAAAATATTTCATTAGAAAAATAGATGTGGAAGAGATGAATCAGAGAAAAAACTTAATAAAGGTAAGAAATAATCAATTTGGCAACTTTCTTGCTACAGAATTATATTAAAAATTACCCTATATTGTCAATAAAGGACGTTTTTTTTTGAATTTCAAGTTTCTTATCGGAATTCATCATAAAATATTAAAAAAAACGTTTTTATTGTTCTTTCATTATATTGGATTTATAATTAGAAGTCCATATAACATATTGAAAAATAATTAGTTATGAATTTTAGTTGTCCGGAGTGTAAAACTGAAAACGAGATCGAATTTGTCGATCCGAATTCAGAAAACCAGAGTGTCGAATGCGTTGCATGTAAGGTTCAATTTGTAGCGGCAAAGGATGGAAGCTCTAGGGCCGAAGCTATTTCACAAGATATATCGGGAAGAGAAACGCTAACTGCAGACGTGGACATGGGGCAGGTTTCAGGTTTAGGGCAGGAGCAAGAAGTTTTTGAAGAAGAGCCTGAAAATGTTGATTCGAGCTTTGATCCTGACAATATTGAAAATATGCTGGATCAAATGCTTGAAGATGACGTTCCAGAAGTTGTTGCTGAACCCGCCGAAGATGCTGAAATTGGTTCTTCTGAAGCTGTTGGTCAAAATTTAGATGTAAGTACGGGAGATTTGAACTCCGAAATAGAGGATGGCCCAGAGGTTGTTACCGGTCAAATAGAAGCTAACGATTCTGTTTCTGCTGTTCCAGTAGAGAATACTTTAGACGGAATGTTAGAAGATATGAGTTTTGGAGGTCTGGATAATGAGGTTGATGACTCTCCAGAGGTTATTATAGATCAAATAGAAGAAGATGCCGAGACACTTTCAGCTCCCTCAGGAGGAGATGATTTAGATAGTATTTTAGACGGAGTGTTAGGTGATACGAGTTTTGGAAGTCTGGATAATGAGGTTGATGACGCTCCAGAAGTTATTACAGATCAAATAGAAGAAGATACCGAGACACTTTCAGCTCCCTCAGGAGGAGATGATTTAGATAGTATTTTAGACGGTGTGTTGACCGATACGGATTTTGGCGGATTAGATAGCGGGATGGAAGACGCTCCAGAGGTTATTGCCGACCCAAACCAAGAAGAGGTTGAAGAAGCCTTAGCGCAGCCGAGTGAAGAAGATTTAGATAATGTTCTAGATGGAATGTTGAATAATGATACAGAAAGCGCAGAAGTAGAAGATACCCCGGAAGTTGTCACTGATCCAAATCAAGAGGAGGTTGAAGAAGCCTTAACGGAGCCAAGCGAAGAAAATTTAGATAATGTTCTAGATGGAATGTTGAACAATGATACAGATTTAGAAGACATAACCACTCAAATAGAAGAGTCTCCAGAGGTTTTGCAAAACGACCAGCTAAATGAGGTGGTAACTGAGCCTTTATCGGAAAAAACTATAGAAACCGCTCAAAATTCCGATATGGAAACTATTTCTCCTGAAATTTCAGAAGCAGTTGATAATATTAATGAGGATACTGAAGAACCTGAGGGGAATGAGGAATCAGAAGAAGATATTTTAAATTCGCTAAAAGAAGAAATGGGATTAGATGATTTATTTGGCGATGATGAAGATGATTTGGACGAACCAGAATCGAAACCTGATGAAAAAATAGATGAGAAAGCTGAGGCTGAACTTGAAAATACAGTTGAAGAGCCGGAATTACCAATTCCAGTTCCTGAATCAATTGAAGATGAGCAGCCGCAAGTAGAAGCAAAAAATGAAAGCTCAGAAGAAATTGCAGCTTCAGAAGATGTTCCAGAAGAGAGTGATGGACAAGATGAAATTGAACGAATGCTGGATGATGATATTCAAGGAGATGCAGAGATAACGCAAGAAGCGTCGCAAGAATCAAAAGAAGAAAATGCAACAATTGAAGAAAAACTTGACGAAATTTGGGATGATACCGTTAATACTAGTAACGAAGTGATTGAAGAGCCCAAAGAAAACTTAAAACCCAATTCAGAGGACCATACCGTGGCAGAAGAAAAACCGGAAGAATCCGAAGACGATCTTTGGGCGAAAGCATTTGCTGAACAGGACGACTTGAATAAAGATCAAGAAGCTCCGAAAGAAGAAGGTTCAGGAAAAGAAGAAGATTCAGGAACAGAAGGAAGCGATGATGACCTTTGGGCGCAAGCTTTTGCTGAGCAAGACGACCTGAATAAAGATCAAGAAGCTCCGAAAGAAGAAGATTCAGGAAAAGAAGAAGATTCAGGAGCAGAAGGCGGCGAAGAAGATCTTTGGGCGCAAGCTTTTGCCGAGCAAGACGAACTTAATAAAGACAAAGAGGCCCCTAAAGATGAAGGAGCAGGATCCGAGGAGTCGGAAGAAGATCTTTGGGCGCAAGCTTTTGCCGAGCAAGATGAACTTAATAAGGAAAAAGAACCTGAAGACTCAGAAGCAGTCGACTCTGTTGATACTGCTGAAGAAGATCATGAGCAAGTAGCCCCTGAAGAAGATGAAGCAGCGCTTGCAGTAGCCGCAGAAGAAGTGAACGCGTCCGAAGATGATATGGATGTGACGGGTGGCATTAAAGAAGAAGATTATGAGGATGAAGAAGACGAAGCTGATGCAGAGGGTGAGGAAGAGGAAGAGGCAGATGCTGGAGGCATTCGAGAAGAAGATTATGAAGACGATGAAGATGAAGAAGAGGATGACTACGAGGAAGAAGACGAACCAAGAAGAAAAATAGGTCCCATTCCCATTCCAGCGAGCACCCTCGGCAAAGCCCTTATGGGAGCTAGCTTAGCCGCTGTTTTAATTACGGCTGGAGGGTTTTATTTTGGTATTCAAAAGTTCATGCCTGAGGAGGTAGCGAAATATATACCATTTCTTAAAAAAGATGTTCCACCAGAAGAAGGCGTCGTTTCTAAAGAAGAAGGCATGGAAGGCGCCTCAGAGGCTGGAAAAGAAGAGGACCCGAATCAAACTGAAGAAGCAAATCCAGACGCTCTAAATCTAGCAATGGAAGGAGAAGAGAGTGCGGAGCCTTCTAAAGAAGAGATGGCGAAGAAAGCGGAAAGCGGAGATATAAAATCCGCAGAAACCCCAAAAGAAGCGGAATCGACTTCCGAAAAGCCCGCGCAACAAGAGCAAACAGAAAAATCCGCAACCGCGTCCGCTAATACAGAAGAACAAGCAAAAGCTATGCAAGCGGAACAACCAGCTTCTGCAGAAACAGAAAAGCCTAAAGAAAAAGAGAAGCCCCTTATTTTAGGCTCTGAAGAGAAAGGATCGGAAGAAGCCAAAGATGTCACCAAAGCTTTGCAGGCTGCTTTAGGAGATAAAGGCGAGGCTTCAGTCGACCCTGATTCAGGATTACTAGCCGCTCTATCACCAACTGAAAAAACGATAATGTTTGGAACCATTATGCCCGTTGCTTATAACATTAACGATATCCGAGTTTTAAGCTTTGATTTACAGGTCGAATTAGATAACGGCAAAACTGCAAAATTGATCAGAGAAGCCTTGCCGGTTTATGAAAAAATTATGGTCGATACGGTAGAAAAGTTTCTTGAGAAGAAATTTTATAACGACATTTTGTATGTAAAAGAAAAACTTCAAAAACAACTTCAGAAAAACTTCAATAAATCAATTAAGGGTGGTCGTGTAAAAAAAGCTAAATTCAAAGAGTTTACGATCCAATAAAACGGTCCACCCGTAGTACCTTTACCTTCCTTTGCTTCCTAAAAATATTTTTGCGTTATTATTTACCCTTTTTTTACTATCTGTTTCTAGCTTTTATCAAAAATTATGGCAAATAAACGTAATTTCTGGTTTTTAGCATAAGAAAACCAATTAAAACATTAATATATATAGTTTTATGTTTAATTTTAGTTAGTGATTTTTAGATAAAACTTTGCTGAATTAGTTGAATTTAGATGTTTTTTACTTAAATAAAGAAGAAATTTCTAAAATTAGTGAGATTTATTTTTTATCTTTTTGCAGAAATTGGTTATAATAAAAAAACCTCGAAATTAAAGAACAAATAGGTACCGATATTGAAAAAAGTGTTGACATTGTAAGGACTTAGAGGATACGATTCTTTCGGAAAAATATTTGTGAATTTATAGGAGTACAGGGTGTCAAATAAACATTACAGAATTGTGGTATTTCCTGGCGACACGCTCAAGCCTAAAAAATATAAGTTACCAAAAGTTTTGATTCCAGTTTGCCTCTTCACAATGGCTTTATTTTTGGTAGGCATATCGGGAACCATCTATTATTTTTCTACGGGTTATTTTAAACTAAAATCTGATACGGCCCAGTTAGCGCAATTAAGAAGAGAGACCAAACTCCAAAAAATTCAGGTTGAACAGTTTTCGCAACAAGTAAAAAACTTTGAAACGGAAATGTCGCGTTTAGCGCGATTTGAAAAAAAATTAAGAACCATAACAGCCTTAGAAAACTCTCCAAAATCGTTAGAAAAAAACTGGGGAGTTGGTGGGCCATATGGGTTGACTTCTCATAGTTTTGCGACTTCCCTTGAAAAAGAAGCTGGCGCGATGGTGAATCGGTTGTCTACCGATCTAGATTTACTATCGAATCAAGCAAAAATTCAAAGCATTAGTTTCCAAGAGTTAGATGAATTTTTTAAAAATCAATCCTCCATGTTAGCGTCGATTCCATCCGTTTGGCCTATCAGAGGATGGGTGACATCTGGTTTTGGTTTTAGAAAGTCTCCTTTCACTGGTTTAAGAGAAAAACACGAAGGATTAGATATTGCAGCTAGATCTGGATCTCCGGTAAGAACGCCGGCGGATGGTACTGTTGTTGTTGCTGGAAAAGAATATGGTTATGGGAATATGGTGGAAATCGATCACGGTTATGGTTTTATTTCTAGATTTGGTCATAACTCAAAGCATTTGGTAAAGGTAGGCGACAAAGTTAGTCGAGGTCAAATTATTGCTCTCGTCGGCAACACTGGTAGAAGCACAGGGCCTCATTTGCATTATGAAGTAATCTTTAACGGGATTCCCGTTAACCCAAAGAATTATATTTTAGAAGAATAATTCGTCGCAGCTTTATCCGACGTTTTTTAGTGATTGTTTAATTCTCATTAAGCGGTCGAGATATGTTCCCAAAAACTGCGAAAGCTAGGCTCAATTCTTACCTATAAAACATCCAATCGAAATTAAATCTGGCTCTCATTTCTGACTTACTTATTAAATGTCCAGGCGTCAAAAATGTTTTGGCGTTTTTCTTTTTTCAAGAAACAATAGATAACAAAATAAAAGCTATAAAGATTTTAACGATCTAAAAGCGCCGAGGTTAATAGTGTTTAACATTTTACAAAAAGTATTTGGAACCAAAAACGACCGAGAACTCTCTCGAATTCAGGCGTACGTCGAGCAAGTAAACGCTTTAGAAGAAGAGTTTCAAGCTTTATCAGATATAGATTTAAAAGCAAAGACGCCTTTTTTTAAAGAACGATTAGACCGTGGAGAAGATCTTGATAGTTTAATTCCTGAGGCGTTTGCTGCCGCTCGCGAAGCAAGTAAGAGGACGTTAGAAATGCGTCATTTTGACGTTCAATTGATCGGTGGCATCGTTTTGCATGAAGGAAAAATTGCCGAAATGAAAACCGGAGAAGGCAAAACCTTGATGGCCACTCTACCTGTTTATTTGAATGCTTTGACTGGAAAAGGCGTTCATGTCGTCACGGTTAACGATTACTTAGCGAGTAGGGATAGCGAATGGATGGGAAATATTTATAACTTCCTTGGGTTATCGGTTGGAACTATTTACCACGATATGCCAGACGAAGAAAGAAAAGCCGCCTACCAAGCAGATATAACTTATGGAACAAACAACGAATACGGGTTTGATTTTCTAAGAGATAACATGAAGTTTTCTCTAAGCGACTATGTGCAACGTGACTTAAATTTCGCGATAGTCGACGAAGTAGATAGTATTCTTATTGATGAAGCGAGAACTCCTTTAATCATTTCCGGTCCTTCGGAAGAGTCGACAGATAAATATTATTCTATTAATGGAATTATTCCGAAACTAAGACCCGAGCATTATTCCAAAGATGAAAAAGCCCGATCAGTTTCTTTGAACGATGAAGGCGTAGCGGAAGTGGAAAAGATTTTAAATTTAGACAACCTGTACGATCCTTCTAATATTGAAACTCTGCATCACGTAAACCAGGGATTAAAAGCTCACGTCCTTTTCAAAAAAGAAGTTGATTATGTTGTAAACGATGGAGAAGTGGTAATTATCGACGAGTTTACGGGAAGGATGATGTCAGGAAGGCGTTATAGCGACGGTCTTCATCAAGCTCTTGAAGCTAAAGAGAATGTAAATATAGAAAATGAAAACCAAACATTAGCTAGCGTTACTTTTCAGAATTATTTTCGAATTTATAATAAATTAGCTGGTATGACCGGTACGGCTGATACCGAAGCGACAGAATTTCATTCGATTTATAAATTGGAAGTTCTCGTAATTCCGACAAATCAAAAGATGGTCCGCGCAGACCATCCAGACGTGATTTATAGAACGGAAAAAGAAAAGTTCGATGCAGCAATTGATGAGATCAAAGAATGCAACAAATCTGGGCAACCGGTTTTAGTGGGCACTATATCGATTGAGAAATCCGAACTTTTAAGCAAATACCTCAAAAAACAGGGAATCAAACATCACGTATTGAATGCGAAGCAGCATGAGAGAGAAGCTGAAATAATTGCGGAAGCTGGCCAACATGGAGCGGTAACGATCGCCACAAATATGGCGGGTCGGGGCACAGATATTGTTTTGGGTGAAGGAGTTGCAGATCTTGGAGGTCTCCATATCCTTGGTACGGAACGTCACGAAGCCCGTCGAATTGATAATCAGTTAAGAGGACGATCAGGTAGGCAAGGAGACAACGGTTCTTCCAGGTTTTTTCTTTCTCTAGAAGACGACCTTCTAAGGATTTTTGGTTCCGATAAAATTTCAGGAATAATGGCAAAGCTTGGAATGGAAAACGGTCAACCGATAGAGCATTCGATGGTGACCAAAGCTGTAGCGAACGCTCAGCGCAAAGTAGAAGCCCATAATTTTGATATTCGTAAACATCTTTTAGAATACGACGATGTTATGAATAAGCAAAGAGAAGTCATCTACGCGTTGCGTAAAGAGATCTTGGCCACAGACCCTAAAGAAGTTCTTTTGGATATGGCTTTTGAAACCTCAGATGGGGAACTCGCCGAAATAGCAAGCGCAGATATTTATCCAGAGGAATGGGATATTGGGCGATTGAATGATTACCTAGAGAGGCAGTTTTCGTACTCAATCAAAAAAGTAGATGATAAAGAGCTAGAAGGTACTGATGGTTCGCGACTGGTTTTAGAAGGATGTGATCGCATAAAACTTCACGACTTTATAATGGCAGGGGTTACTACAGAATATGCTAAGAAAGAAGAGTTAGTAGATATCGAGTTTTTTCGATTAAACGAGCGCATGATCATGTTGCAGGTTTTAGATGGTTTGTGGAGAGATCATTTGCTATCGATGGATCACCTTAAAGAAGGTATTGGGCTTAGAGGTTATGCTCAGAAAAATCCCTTAACGGAATATAAAAAAGAAGGATTTGATTTGTTTGCTAAAATGAATCATAGGATGAAGGAAGAAATCGTCCAATTCTTATTTAAAGTTCAAATCGTTGAAGGGGGAGAAGCCGTCGAGGCGAAGCAAAAACCGCGAAAAATGGTCGAACATCGGGGCGGAGATGACGATGCTACTAAACCCGTTACGGTTAAAAGAGAAGGGGACAAGGTTGGAAGAAATGACCCGTGTCCATGTGGTAGCGGTAAAAAATATAAAAAATGCCACGGGCAATAATTTAAGGAAGCTAGTAAAACAGTTTTCTCAAGTAAGATATAATCTTAGAACATGGCCTAAGATTTCTCCAAAAACTCCTGGCATTCCACGCAAAGCGTCGTCAACGGCATTATTTCAAGCCTTTTTAATCCAATAAACTGGCTGGGGTTACCCATAGGGCAATCGACACACATCCCGTAAGTTCCGTTTGCAATTCTAAAAAGAGCTTCGTCTATCAATTTAAGCTCGTTACGGTCCCTACTAGAGAGTGTAAAGGCCATCTCTCGACTTTCCAGGCTAGACGCTAAATCAATTTCATTACTGAAATTAAGCTCTTCAGCATGTCTTTCCAAGTCTTTGGAGTTCTGCAAAATTTTGATTAACTCCGAACGTTCTGTGATGAGACGTTGCCTAATTTTTTGAAGAATAGGATCTAATTTCTTTTTTGAAATCGTTTTATGTAGATTCGCTACCTTTTTGGGTTTTTCTGTTTCGGTCAGAACCTCTTCAACTTTCACCTTAGCGACTTTTTTCTTTGGCGCTTTTGTTTTTTGAGGTTTGGTTTTAACGTTTTTTGTTGTTGAAGCGGGTTTCTTAGGCGCGGTTGTTTTCTTAGCAACCGGTTTTTTAGTTTTTGTTTTAGCGGCTACTTTTTTTGCAGGAGCTTTTTTCGCGGCGGTTTTTTTAACTTTCGTTTTAGTTGTTACTTTCTTAACGGAAGTTTTCTTCGCAACGGTCTTTTTAGCTTTCGTTTTAGTTGTTACTTTCTTAACGGAAGCTTTCTTCGCAACGGTCTTTTTAGCTTTTGTTTTTGGAGCCGCTTTTTTGACGGTAGCTTTTTTCGTGACCGTTTTTTTAGCTTTTGTTTTGGGTATTACTTTTTTCACGGCAGTTTTTTTAGCTTTTACTTTTGAGGCTGCTTTTTTTGCCGCTTTCTTTTTAGTTTTGTTTTTTGTCGCCACTCCGCTTCTCCTTATTGATTTTGGTAAATAGAAAATCAATTTTGAAGTTCAAAAATATTCTCAATATTTTCCGACTAAGTTAAGGATAGCTATCTATTTCAGACTGGACCATTTTCAATTTTTTAAAATTGAAATCCGAAATTCTACCAAAATTTACACAAAGTTTCAAATTAGTTTGCAATTTTTTCAAAGTTTTTAAATGATTGTTTATTCTCTCATAATAGCTTTTTCTTGATAAAAATCAGTTTAAATCAGTATTCGTAGTCAACCACAACTCGTTGCGAACAAAGCGCTTGCATAACTTCTACAACTGGTAGGTGATTAGGGTGTTTGGAGTAGGTTTCAAGGCCTTCTTTGTTGTCAAAATGAGTTGTTAGAGCGATATCATAAGATTTTTCGCTTTCTTTAAAGTCTATTCCGACTTCGATAGATTTTAGGGTCTCTATGCTTCCTTCCAGGCTTTTCAAAGAAGATACGGCTTTTTCTAAATTCTCAGAGTTTTTTTCGGATAACTTAAATAGAACGATATGCTTTACCATGAAATTTCCTTTTCTATTTGCTTTGGATTATTTTAAAAGGAGTATTATATTATTATTTTTTTGATTTTTGTATGAATTGAGGAAATATGTCTTGGTTTATTGGCGCAGGTTTGGGGTTACTCCGTGGAGGACCATTAGGAGCTTTGGTAGGAGGGACGACGCAACACTTTTTTTCTAAACGACCCCAAAAGAAACTGCAAGGTATTTTAGATGAAACGGCGTTCTCAGCTTGCCTGGTTGGAGTTTTGACTAAAGTTTCCATAGCCGCCCAGGGTTTGTCCGCTGGCCAAGCCAGAGTAATACACAAGTTTTTTGCCAAAAACCTTGGTTATGGAGCCGACGGACTCAAGATAATCAATGAAATGATTCGGGAAGTGCGAAGGGTAAATCCAGACATGCGCTACTTAGCGGAAAAGTTTTCGGAATCGACAGGCGGAAAATATCGTCTTTTGGCTTTGGCGTTGGCTTATCAAGTGAGCTTGGTAGATGGAAGAGAGAGGGAGGAAGCTCAAAATCAAATTGAAAGTTTAGCTGAATATTTAAAAATCGACCCGGATAAACATAATGAAGTGCGTTCAAAGTATTCTTTGGAAGAAATCAAAACGCCATATATGATTTTGGATATTGATCCAGCCGCAGACGTTGATGAAATTAAAAAAGCCTACCGCCAAAAATTAAGAGAATTGCATCCAGATAGAGCGATTCATTTAGGCCCAGAAAAAGTGGAAGAGGCTCATATAAAATTTTTGGAAGCGCAATCAGCTTTTCAAGAGTTGCAGAATATTAAAGGAATTAAGATTTGAGTCGAAGGAAAGCCTAAATTTATTCGGCTAATTTTCAGAAGATTCGTCGGAAGTTCCGTTCGAATGTTCGTTGGTTTTTACCACGATGATGGATTGAATCTTTCTTTTTCCAGACTCTTTCACGGTTAATCGGTAATCTGATTCTATGAGCTGATCTCCGGGACCCGGTATTCTTTCTAATCGATCAATCATTAACCCGCCTAATGTTTCAAAATCTCCTTGTGGCAAGTTTAAACTTAATTTTTCGTTGATCGCTTCTATATGGGCTTCGGCTTCAATCACAAATCCACCTCCCGAGTAATTTTCGTATTCTAATTCTTTCTCGTCAAACTCGTCTTCTATTTCACCAACAATTTCTTCCAATAAGTCTTCAATCGTTACAACACCAACGCAACCGCCAAATTCGTCCACAACAATCGCCATGTGCAATCCGCGATGTTGTAGCTCTTTCAATAAATCGTCGATTTTTTTGTTAGGAGGTACGTAGTAAGCGGGTCTAATCAGCGTCTTTGAAGAAATAGGAGTTTTGTCTTTTGGTTCGTTAAGCAAGTCGAATGTATTTAAAATTCCAATAAGGTTAAACATGCGATGATGGAAAACTGGCAAACGCGAAAGCTCGGTTTCGTTAGCGATTAGATGAGCCTCTTCCAAAGTGGCGCTATCTTGAATCGCATGGATTTGAACAAGAGGAACCATGCATTGTTCAACCGTAATTTCTCCAAAATTAAAAATCCGGTGAATCAGTTTTTTTTCAGTCAGGTCCAAATCGGTTGGGCTATCAGGTTCCACGATTTTTTGAATTTGTTCTCTATTTGCCGCAAGCGCTGGTCCTTCTGGCAATTTCATTATTTTTTTAAATAAAATATTGGAGAAAAAAGTAAAGAACCAAACAATTGGAGAAAAAATTCTGTAAAAGAATTTTAAAGGGCGAATGAAAGTTAAAATAAAAGAGTCTGGAGAGTTCTGACAAGCGATTTTAGGGATAATTTCTCCCAATACCAAAATGATAGGAGACAAAATTAAAGTCGCCCATAAATCCCCTTTATTGCCGAACCGATCAACCATATAAGCGGTGACTAAAGAAGCGCTGGAAACAACAGCTAAATTAGTTCCCAAAGAGGTAGTGGTAAATAGGCGATCCGGTGATCGAAGTAATTCGGTGACAGATTTTGAAGCTTTATCTCCCTTATTAGCTAAGTTTTGGATTTTAATCCAATTTGAGGAAATAAGAGCAATTTCCGAACCTGAAAAAAAGGCTTCTAAAGCTATAAATAAACTAACTAAAATTAATAGGGAAGATAAGTCCATTAAGCTACTTTCTCATCAGGGATAGGACTGTCGTCATCTTTTTTAGGTTCTTGTTCCTTGATAGTAACGCCTAACTTTAGAATTCGTGATCCCTTCATTTTTTGAACGACAAATTTAAAGTTTTCGAACTTAACCGACTCGCCAGATCTAGGCACTCGTCCAAATAGTCCAAATACCATACCTCCAATCGTGTCGAACTTTTGATCGGGTAATTGGCCTGGAAATATTTCGTTGCATTCATTAAGGGAAAGAGTTGCGACAACTTCATATTGGTTATGGTTAAGTTTTATGTAAGAACTTTCGTCCTGTCTCATTTCACTGTCAATTTCGCCGACCAATTGTTCCAAAATATCTTCTAACGTAATTAATCCGCAGACGCTTCCAAATTCATCCAACACAATAGCCATGTGTTTCTTCAGTTTTTTGAACTCTTGCAATAGTTCTTTAATATTTTTTGATTGTGGAACGAAATGCGGAGGATGCAGGCAGTTTTTGAGTTTGGCGTTTTCCGTTTGAGAGCTTTTTAGTTTGTTAATCTCTTTTGTAAATAAGATTCCAGCAATTTCTTCGCCTTCTTCTTCGTAAACGGGGACTCTTGAATAAAAATTTTCAATAATTTTTGGCAGAGCTTCTTCTAATGTTTCGCTTCCCTTTAGCGTAAACATCTCTATTTTGGGAGTCATTATTTCTTCGGCAGTCGTTTCGCCAAAATTAATGACGTTTTGAATCATTCGGCTCTCTTCTGCTTCCAATCCGCCAGCTTCTTCGCCAATATCAACCATGACTTTAATTTCTTCGTCCGAGATCCTATGATGGGCTTTTTCTTTCTCTTCCCAGCCACACATCTTCATCATAAACTCAGAAAATAGAACCAGGAACTTCTGAAGAGGTTGAACCAAAACGAAAAACAATTTAAGGGGACGCGCGGCAAAAAGTACGTAAGATTCTGCAAAGTGCATCGATAATGTTTTAGGTATGATTTCGCCGAATAAGAGCAGCAGAAAGGTGGCCGCTCCGATAGCTAAACTAACGCCTATGTTGCCAAACGTCTGATAGGCGATAGAGGTCGCAATTGCGGAAATAGCGACGTTGACGATCTCATTTCCAATATAAATAGAAACAAGAAGCCGTCTCGGCTCTTGCAGAAGAGAATAGACTAGTTTCCCTGTTTTCCCTTTTTCCTTAAGCGTTTCTAACTGAAGGGGATTAAGCGAGAAAAAAGCCGCTTCGCAAGCGGAAAAGAAACCGGAAAATCCAAGAAGAACAGCGCTAATAATAATTCGTATGAATGTCGAGTCGGATTCGTCCAAAACTTTTTCTGAAGATTTTTATTGCTGTCTCTTGCTAATGCTCAATGAGCGCTTAGAAAGTGAATTTTTAAAATCCCCAGATAATAAAATTTAAAAATGGTTATAACCTTTGAAGCAAGATCCGTCTTCAATCTTGCCATTATTTGTTTCTAAGAGAATCTTTCCGGTTTGGGAAGTTATCTCTCCAATTTCTGCCAAAGGCATACCTCTTTTAAAGAATCGGCTTACTAAATTTTTAGCATTCTCCGGCCTTAAAGTAAATAGTAATTCATAATCTTCTCCACCGGAGAAGATTAGGGGACGTTTTGCCAAATTGTTAGCTTTGCAAATTTTTGCCAATTCTAAGGAGGTTGGAACAGAATTTTCGTATATCTTTGCTCCAACTCCCGAAGTTTTTAAAATATGTCTTAAGTCCTGTATTAAACCGTCGCTAACGTCAATTGCGGCAGTCACTTGTGCGTCAAATTTGACCAAAAAACAAGCTTCTTCAAGACGAGGAGTCGGGTTTTGGTGTCGTGCGATCAAATATTTTTGGGTTTTTAAGGGGCCGTTAAGTTTTTTTGGCGATTGTAAGATTTTTAGCCCCAAAGCGGAATCCCCAAGGCTGCCAGTAACAAAAATTTTATCTCCAGGTTTGGCCCCATCGCGAGAAAACCAACAGTTTTTTTGGGCTTCTCCCATAAGCGCTACGTTCACGAAAAAGTGCTTCGGAGAGCGAACGGTATCCCCGCCAACAATCGAAAAGCCGTATTTTTCCGAAGCCATATTCATTCCGGAATAAAATTTATCTAAAAACTTAGGTGGAAGATTAGGCGAAACACCCAAAGTAACTAAAGCAAATTTAGGTATACCGCCCATAGCGGCAATATCGCTTAAGTTTACGGCCATGGTTTTTTGGCCCAAAAGCTCTGGAGAAATGGTTTTTAAATCAAAATGGACAGTTTCGACAAGGGCGTCGCATGTCGCAATTAAATGAACGTCTTTGTTTGGCTTAAAAACGGAGCAATCGTCTCCTATACTTTTTAAGATTTGAGAAGACTGGTGTTTTAATTTGGATTGAAGTTTGGCTATTAATTCAAACTCGCCAAGATCCTTCGTTTTCATAAATTGGATAAGAACAAGTTTACAAAATGATCGTTAAGTTAAAGCTAAGTATAGTTTGCCTTCCTCTTTTTCGCCAGTTGCTCTGAGAAAAGTTTGTAATATTAAGAAAACTTAAGGATTTTCAAAAAAGCTCGGCGTAATGGAATCAATATCAAAACTTTTTTCAATCTGAATATTAATTTTATCACCTTCTTTTAAACCAGCACGCTTCATCTCTTCTAAAAAAAGCGTTATTTCGACAGTTTCTTCAGTATGTGGAAACCAAATACTAACCGACCTAAACGTAGCCGCTCCATTGGGAGGACAAGACGTTTCTGTTATTTCTCCTTCTAATCGTATCATTTTAGAGAACCCTTTCTATGTTTATACTCAAACGTAATGAAGTTGTTTTGAAGCAATATTAAGCTAGATTAAAAATAGTGCAGTTTTAATTAAAACGGTACAACTCAATCTAAGCGGAGCAACTGGTTTGCGAACCTGCAAATTGCGTCGGACTATCTGCAAAATAAATCTCAGGATCGATTTGTCTCTTTTCTAATAGTGTGTCGTCCTCTATAAAAGGATTTTGCGCTAAGAAAATAAGTTTGTCGATTTCGCTGTAATCGGAATCTTTAAGAGCCGACTCAATCGCTCTTTGCGCCAAATGATTTCTAAGAATGAATCTTGGATTAACTCGTTTCATTTCGTGTTGCCGGGTCAAGTCGTCGGAGTTTTCTTTGTTCAGAACCTCTCCATACTCATTGAACCATTTTTCTATATCAGTAGGATCTGCAAAACGATCTAAAATAGGTTGAATATCCCCATTTCTAAAACGAGATAACAATCTAAAAAAGTTTGTGTAATCAATTCGATGCCGGTAAAGGATTTCAAATAGGTTACCCGTCAGAGTTTTAAAATCCGAATCTATTATTTTAATTCCCAGTTTTGCGGCCATAAGATTGCGATAAGTTAAATTAAAACATTCCTGATAGCGCGCTAATTCTCCGTTCAAGGCATCGCCGTCGATCAGAGAAGTTAAAGTTAAAGCAAACTTTTCCAGGTTCCAAAAGCCAATTTCAGGTTGTTTGGAAAACGAGTACCGACCTTGTTTGTCGCTTGAGTTTGGAATGTAATGGGGATTAAACGAATCCATGAAACCGAAAGGGCCGTAGTCGAAACAAAGCCCGACAATGGACATATTATCGGTGTTCATAACGCCATGAACGAACCCAGTAGATTGCCAACCCGCAATAAGCGAAGCTGTTTTTTCGATAACGCTACGAAATAAAAGTCGATATTTATCCGACTCTTGCGTTAAATGAGGGTAGTGTCGCCAAATAACATAATTAGCTAGTTTTTCGATATGTTTCGTTTTTTTTGAATAGTGGAAAGCCTCAAAATTTCCAAACCGGACATGAGATTCCGCAACCCGTATTAATATAGCGGGAATTTCTGGCATTTGGCGAAAGATCAACTCTTTAAAGCCGATAATACCCAACGCTCGTGAGCTAGGAATCCTAAGGCCATGAACAGCTTCTCCTCCAAGATATTCGCGAATGGAAGCGCGTAAGGAGGCTCTACCGTCAAACCCTCTGGCAAAGCGGGTAGGGCCGGCTCCTTTTAAATGGATATCCCATTTAACGCCAGTGGAAGTTTCTATCTCTCCCAGCAAAATCCCTCGGCCATCTCCAATGTTTGGATTATAAGACCCGAACTGATGGCCTGTGTAACGCATGGCTAAAGGTTGAGCGCCTGGGAATTCTTTATTACCTGAAAAATAATCCAGGAAAGCCGGATCGTTATCAGTATTTTCGGGGAGTTCTAATAAGCCCCCCACAGCCCGGTTGTAATGAACCAGAAAAGGTCCTTCAACCGGGTCGGGTGATTTTGCTTGGTAAAAGTCCGATCCTAAATCAAAAAAAGCGTTGTTAAACGGAAGTTTATCTAAACTTTTCAAAGGTATCCTTTTGGGAACTACTCCGTCATGCGGAAAGACTGGGCATAATAAGCCACCAAATCGCGTACAGAAATAACCCCAATAATCTTTTCGGCTTCTGTCACGACCAAATGCCGAATCTTATTTTTTCTCATAAACTCATTTGCTTGGTCGATAGGCATAAACCGATCCATAGTCAAAAGAGGAGACGTCATGATTTCGTGAATTTCGGTGGTATCAGGGTTTAATCCAGGGCTCAAAACTTTGCGAGTCAAATCGGTATCGGTAACAATCCCGACGAATTCGTCAAATTTCTTTACCAATAAAGATCCAATATGGTTAGCCTGCATGTATTGCGCGGCTTCTTGAACAGAGGATTCGTGATCGATGCTTAAAATTGAGCTGTTCATATAATCGCCTAATTCGTCCATAGCCAACCTCCTAGTTTTTTGAATAGAAAGTAATAACGGTCCGAAATGATACTCAAAAGGAGTTCCGAGCTTTAAAGCCAGTTCCTTGTCGTAATCAAAATCAATTTTTAGGCGAAGCCGAAAGCTCCTTCAAATTCAATATTCTCATAAACCCTGGTCGGAGAAAAGGGTTTATTGCGTGAATTGCTGCTTTCAAAAAATGGAGTTTGGGTTTTGATAGCAGACTTACGCAGTAGATAAGCTAAAGAATAAAAAAAGATCCCAACTGATTGATAACAAAAGAAAAATACTTTTCCTTGAGTCGTTCAGGTTGGGATCGATTTAAAATGTTCGAGGGAAATGAAAAGAAGTTTTTACAAACTTTGCACCAGCCAAACGTGATAGATTTTTTTATTTTTAAACTGCCAAAAAAGCGCTCCAACGTTGAAATGGACCAACCAAACCGCGCCAGTGCCTTCCTGGCATATTTTTTTCTGGTAGCGGTCTGTGATGAAGGTGACTTTTTCGCAAGATGTTGTGGTCCAATAATGATGGCCGCGGCCGTCGTCGAATAAAGGACTGACCCACGATTTCTTACCGCTAGCATTTATTACTCTTTCATGATGGAGAAGAGTATTTAACTCTGCAAGAGTTGGCAACCGCCATCCGGTTTTGTTCGCAGCTTTAGAAGATTCAGCAAGTCTTTCCGCATCTCTAAAGTCCATTTGTTGGAAATCGCCATCTTTGTTAATACCTTTTTTAATCCATAATAACTTATTAGTTTTATCGGTAACGGTGCCGTCTCCATTATCGACAAACTCAGGGTCTGGCAGTTTTTCTAAAGGTAAATTTGCGATTTTTTTACATTCGACGATGAGCGGACCGGCACTAGGACATTTGTCCAAAACAGAAAACGGGCTCATTTTTTTTATCATTTTGCACACGTCTTCTTTAGCGCATTGAGCGTTTGCTTGAGTGGCAAAAAATATTGAGAAAATTGAAACAAGAACGGCTATTCGCATCAAGACCTCCCCCGAGATAAGGACATTTGAAATAAACCCACTAGTTTATCGAGTTTGAATTTTAAAAGGATACCAAATTTTATGAGCGGATAATATGATAAATTCGAATCTCATTAAACCCATCAACTATTTCAATCCAATGCAGCGTCTAGTTTAACAAACGCTTCTTCGCTTTTTAGTTCCAAAAAATAAGGCGTTTCGACAATTCGGTTTGTGGAAGGATCGGGATTGATGTTGATAACTTTAGTTTCTCTGTCTTGAAGACCTAAGGCGATGTAATCGTTGGTTGGAACTGAGCCAGAGCTTCCTACCATAATAACTAAATCCGGTAGTTCCTGTAGGAATATAGCAAAGTTCTCTTCTTGTTCTGGGTGCCCCACATATTCACCGTCCCCAAACATAAGGATATGTGGACGCGCAATTCCTCGACATTGCCAGCAAGAAGGATAATTAGACGCTTTCATGGTGTCGTAATCTAAATCGCAAAGAGGAACGGCTGGTTCGTCCCAAAAACCGTAAGAACAAGTATCCAGACATTGTAACCGCCACATAGAACCGTGAACTTCTTTCACTTTATTTTCCGGCGCGCCCGATTTAATGTGAAACCCGTCCGTGTTTGTCGTGTGAATAAAGCTGTCATGAAAACGGGATTCCATCCATTCGTTAACGATATGGTAGCCTTCATGTGGTTGGTTTTCCTCCGCGTTGCGGCGACGCCATTCATAAAAAGCCCAGGCGTGTTGCAATTCGTTACGAAAAGCCCACGGACTGGCCAAGTCTTGCGCTTCCAGGTTTTTTTCTTTAAATGGAGGGAAGTTATTCCAGTAACCTTCTTTATCGCGAAAAGTAGGAATGTTCGAATCCGCGCTCATTCCTGCGCTGGTTAAAAACAACACGCGACGCGCGTTAGAAATCAAAGCAGCCGCTTCTTGAATTTTTGAATCAGGCATGACCGTCCCACTCCTTTAGAAAACGATCCACATACTCTTGCATATATTGATGCCGTTCTTCGGCGATCCTTTTCCCTGTATCCGTGTTCATGCGATCTTTCAATAATAAAAGTTTCTCGTAAAAATGATTGATCGTATGCCCTTTATTTTTTTTATAGGCCTCAAAGCTATCGTGCATCACTGGCGGTTCGTCAGGATGATACATCAACCGATTTTTGTTGCCGCCATACGAAAATGCGCGTCCAATACCAACCGCGCCAATAGCGTCCAATCGATCCGCATCCTGCACCGCTTTACCTTCCAATGAATTCATAGGAGTGGCAACACCTGCTCCTTTGTAAGATATGGTAGCTACGATATCTTTAACCTGGTCGATAGTGGATTGATCCGCACCTATGCTATTCAACCATTCTTCTGCCTTTTTAGGACCAATAGTGTCGTCGCCATCGTGGAACTTCCAGTCGGCAATGTCATGGAGTAAAGCGCCCAGTTCCGCGACCGTTTTGTTAGCGCCTTCATCTTCGGCGATACGTTGCGACATTTTCCAGACACGGTAGATATGTTGATAATCGTGACCCGACCCTTCGCCTTCGAAAAGGTGTTCAACGTGGTCGCGAGTTTTTTCGATCCATTCATCGTGAGAAGCCATTTATTTGAAAAATCCTTCATTCTATAGAGTCATTTGATGACGCTATTATAAACTGTTAATACCAATTTACCGATAGCATTTGTCGAAAGATTTATATTTAGATATTTTGGGTAAAATTAATTCTCAGCTTTACCGCAAAGGCGCAAAGAGCGCAAAGGATTTAAGTCAAAGGTAATTTTCTCTAAGGCTCCTACATTACGTGCAAGAATATTTGCACGTCATTCTGGAGGAGCCCTAGAAGGGCGACGAAGAATCTAGGTATTATTCTTCCTCCTGTGTTTTTCGGAGCTTGTGCTGAGCTTGCCGAAGTATCTTCTATGGCCGCTCTTGATTTCTTTTTAATCTTTCCGTATTGTAGGTCGATTCTGAAGGCAAAAAAATATTTCCAAATACCAAAGACTCTATGAAAGTATTTATCAGCTACACTTACGATGACGAAAAGCATAGTGATCGAGTTTTAGCTCTTTCCAACCAACTACGCGAGGATGGAGTAGATTGCTGGATAGATCAATATGAAAAAGGACTTCCAAAAAAAGATTGGCCTCTCTGGATGGAAGAAAAAGTTGAAGAATCGCGATATACCTTGGTTGTTTGTACCGCAATCTACCATAAAAGGTTTTATCGAAGAGAAGATTCAGGAAAGGGGAAAGGAGCGACTTGGGAAGGAGCAATTATTACGAATCAAATTTATAATTCCTATTGCCAAAACACTAAATTTATACCAGTTGTATTTTCTGAAGATGATTTAGATAAAATACCGACGATTCTAAAAGGCACTACTAATTTTATACTGAAAAAGAAATATGAAGATCTTTTGCGGTTGTTGACAGGACAACCGAAAGCTGAACCTAAACCTGTTGGATCGATTAAAAAGTTATCTAAAAAAAATGAGAAAATATTGGAATTAGATCCTGAAGATCCTTTTGAAGAATTTATCCAAGATCGTATTAAGCAGTTCATTCCCTGTGAATATTTTTTAGATGAAATTCAAAATTTTATTGAGAGACAAGAAAAAGGATTTGTGTCTATTGAAGGGAAAGGGGGAATTGGTAAAAGCGCTCTTCTTTCATATTACATTAAAACAATTAATAAAGATTGTATCTATCACTTTAATTTTTATAAAGATGGGATTAGTACTCCGGAATATTTTATGAGATCAATTAGTGAAAAGTTGATTGATAAATATGAGATTGAATACCAAATTCCTGAAAACTTATCAGAGAACGTAGATTTATTTTATTCTTTATTGAGACAAGCTGGCAAAAAAGCCTTAGCCAATGGGAAGAAGTTAGTCATAGTAATAGATGCATTAGACGAAGTTAATACAGAGAAGGAAAACGACCTTTCGAATAATTTAAGGCTTCCTACTAATAAGCTTCCCAAGGGAGTTTTTTTCGTATTGACCTCTCGCGGAATAAAATATTTACCTAATGATTCTTTATTATTGTCTATGGATAATAAAAATAAAGAACTTAAAGAAACCATTAGAAAGTATATTGAATATGCGGATAAAAATAATGAGGAAGTCCATCAATGGAGGCTAGAGCAAAACCTAGGGCTTGAAGAGTTCACAAATAAACTTGAAGTGAAAAGTGAACATAACTTTATGTATTTATGTCACGTTTTTGGAGATTTGAAAGCTTTTAGACTTAATGAACTTCCAAAAGGACTAGAGAGTTATTACAACCAACAAGTTGACCGAATGGAAATCCAAGGCGAAGAAGGAGAAAAAAAAACAAAAATTCTTTCGTGTTTGGCGGCGTTTTCTAGAGAAATCTCCATATTTCGTATATCGCAGCTTACAGGTTTTGGTTTATATGAAATCAATCGAGCTATTAGTGGTTGGTGTAGACAAAAAATATTGACGGAAATCAAAATCAATGGAGAAACCTTTTTGAAGGTTTATCACAAAGCATTTAATGATTTTCTTCTTACTTCTTACGAGTTAAGACATGCTTCAAAAGAGAGGGAGTTGATAGAGTATTCTCAGAAACTATTTGGGGAAGATGATTGGGAGTATGGCTTTACGGGGCAAATTAAAGGACTTCCTGAAGTTCTTCAAAAAGAATATCTAGAACTGCTTACTTTTTCACTTATCGAAGCTAAGAAAAAAACGGAAATTCTTAAAGTACTTAAAAGTAAAGTGTTTCTGCTTGCTAAATTAAAACTATGTTATCACGGAAATTTAATAGACGACATAAGGGGAGCTAATAGTCTACTAAGTAATAGTGATGAGCTTTGTAGAGAAGATCTCGCAAAAACTTTATTTGATCTAGTTGAATTAAAAGATAATGAAATAACTTTTGAAACGATAAGGCATTCATTGGAAGGTTTTGATGATGATCTATTGGGTGCTTTTATTTTAATCAAGTCGAGAATCCAAAATGAGTTTTAATTTGGGAGGGTTTTTTGCAAAATTTAGATGATCTAGATGAGAGTATTTTGAAAAGTTTAGGCGAGTTAGAGATTATTGCTAAATCTTTAAGAAATAAAGGAGATTTAAAGGAAAGTGAAAAAATATTTCGATGGATTTTAAGTCAGTATGACAAAAATAATGTTAAACATTATCTTGATATTTCAAGGAACCTTTATGAAATTGCTTTTATATACAGGACTCAGGGGAAATATGCTGATGGAGCAGCTTATTTTAATAAAAGCGCACATTATTCAAAACTTGCTGACGATCAGGTCGGAGATTTAATAGCGCAGTTTTGGATATTATTTACGGAGTTTCATGGATATTTGACAGAAGCGTCTAAGGTAATATATTTGGGAGGCGAAATATGTCATCAACTTGAAGCTATGGTTCAAGGAAAACGCTTAGAAAGATCAACGTACAATATTATTATTCACCTTTTTCAAGTTTGTGTTGAAGATGGCAACAAAACTGAGGCAGAAAGATATTTTCTAAAATATATTGATCATTCGTTTCACAAAGAAATAGAAAATTACGATTCAGAAAAAATCATGAAACTTGGGATTGAAGGGCAGTTTGCTTTTGTTAAAGGAAATTGGGAAGAGGTGATTAATTGTTTGGGCCGATTTTTGAACATTGACATAGGCGTTGAGCAAGAGATCAGTTTGGTGAAAATTTCTGATTCGATTCATGAAATGGCGAGAGAATATTGGTATTTAGGAAGAGCATTAGAAGAAATGGAGAGAAAAGATCAGGCAATACAGTCATTTAATTTAGGGTTAGATCTCCCTGATGATTTACGCAATCGATATTTTAAGGAAAAAATACGAAAAGAATTAAAACGATTGAATAGATTTTATCGATGATTTTTTTTCTAAATTTATTATCGTTTTTAAATTTGGATTTCAGGAATTAGATCTAGTGGAAATTGATATGAATCCCGTGTGGAAAGATTTGGATGATCTAGAAATTATCGCGAAATCCCTGAGAAATAAAGGGAATTTAAAAGAAAGTGAAAAGATTTTTTGGTGGATTTTGAATCAATATGACAAAGAGGATTCTAAGTATTTTCGGAGTATTTCTAGAAACCTTTTTGAAATTGCTTATATACATGTAGTTCATGGTCAATATGAAGAAGGGGCAAATTTTTTTGAAAAGAGTGTCGATTACTCAAAACGAATAAACGACCAGATAGGTGAATTGATTGGAAGGTTTTGGGAGTTTTTTTCAAAATTTCTTGGAAAATTAAAAACGGCCTCAGAAGTTAGAGCTTTTGGTGAACAGATTTGTGAAAAATTTGAAGCTTTAAGTAATCAAAAGCTTTCTGAAAGATGGACATATAATATTATCGATCATTTGTTTCAGATTAGCGCGGAAGAAAATAATAAAACTGAAACGAAAAAGTATTTTAATCGATATGTAAATAATTCGTTCTACCAGGAAAGAAAAAATAATGAAATTGAAAGAATTAGAGCTCTTTCAAAGAAAGGCCAACTAGCTTTTGTTAATGAAGATTTGGGTGAGGCAATTAAATATTTTGGTAAATTTTTAAATATCAATATCAATGTAAATGTAGAAAAAGACCTCAGCTTAATTAAAGTTTCCGACTCGGTTCATGAGATCTCGAGGGAATACTGGTATTTAGGAAGATCCTTAGAAAAGCTTGGCAATAGAAAGTTGGCATTGGAAGCTTTTGATTTAGGATTGGCGCGTCCTTATGAATTACAAAACTTTTACTACATTGAGAAAATTCGAGAAGAGTTAAAAAAAATAAAATAAAAAAAGAAAAAGTAGTATTTCCCCAGTGTTCACATTGAAACTTCTTATAAAAAGTTTTTTGGATCGATTTTCACTTCTTGGACAATTATAAATAATTGTCTATGGCTTCTTCAAAGCATTGACGCAACCCCTCAACGTCGGTTCCTTTGAAAGTTGCTAAGCTTCGAATAAACTCAATTTTCCCGTGGAATACCTCGTCTTCTCCATTGTAATGGACCGAACCAAAATAGTCTTTGTATTCCATCATATCTTTCATAGAAATTTCTTTCCTATTAAGCCTCACATAAAGTAAGACTAGAAACTGATATCGAAAAACATGTTAAAATAACCTAAAAGTTTTTACGAGATATTTTTATGCAAGAAAAGATCACAATAGATTTGCCGGAAGGCGTTCAGCTTCCTTCTGGAATCAACATAGATCAAAATACGCTTCGCTATGCTCTAGCGGGTGTTTTATATACTAAGGGCATACTTTCTGGAAAAGAAGCGCGTGAGATTACGGGGGACCCTAGGCGAAAGTTTGAAGAAACAATGAATGAGTTGGGGTTTTGTCTAATGCCTGGTAGACAGAAAGATATTGATTCCGAACTAAATGCCTGAGCCATCCAGCAAAACCTCTGGCCAAAGAAGTGTTGTTAGTAATACAGGGCCTTTCATTTCTCTCGAAAAAATCACTGACGGTTTTTCTTTACTCCGTAGTTTATATGATCAAGTTTTTATTCCACCTCAAGTACTTTCTGAATTAAGTCCAGCTCAAAGTTATCTAAAAGATCGAGATCTTGAAAACTTGGTGATAATTGAGACGGTTGTTTTGCCTGAAGATTCCGACCTAGCCCTTTTGGATGCTGGAGAACAATACGCTATTGCCCTAGCAATGAAAAAACAACTTCCTCTGTTAATTGAAGAACGCTTGGGACGAGATATTGCCGGAAGTAAGGGGCTAAAAGTTTCTGGAATTGGAGGATAAATCGCAAAGGCTAAAGAAATGGACATCCTGGATTTAAATGAAGCTCACGAAAAATTGAAAGAACTGTGGGAAAAAAATCGGATTAATACTGCTGTTTATGAACAGCTGAAGTTGAAAATAAATCAATTAAGCTAATGGTTTTTATTTAAAGAGGATATTCTGTGAGCAAAACTTGTCAAAGTTGTAGTATGCCAATGGAGAAAGATCCAGGCGCTGGCGGTACAAATTTAGATGGTAGTAAAAGCGATGATTATTGCAGCTACTGTTTCGAAGAAGGAGAATTTACTGAACCAGACTTTACCGCGAAGGATATGCAAAAGTTCTGTACCGAAAAGATGAATGATATGGGAATCCCCGGCCTGTTTAGTTGGATGCTCACTAGAAAAATTCCTAAATTGAAACGTTGGAGTTCACCGCCCTCATCTACAGAAATATGAAAAGCGCTCCCACCATTGTTATGTATCCTGCCTTAGATCGGCTTCGTTGATTGCAGTGGTTTCTTCTAATTTCTTCATGATCTCTTTTAATTGATCCACTTCGCCCTTGGCCTTGGTTTCATTACTCCATGATCTGTGTAGTTTGTCGGCGAGTGCTTTACCAATAAGTTTCCAGAACATACCGCCAATGATTGGCACTTCAAATATCGAAGAAACAACTTCGACAATAGTGACGCTATTATGACGGGCTCGGATATCGGCGGTGCGAGGGCTTAAATTGACAATTGCTATTTCTCCACACCAACTCCCTGGTCCCAGGATGGCGCAAACATGACCTTCTCTGACGACTTCTGCTTCTCCCTCAATAATGCCTATGAAGCATTGATCAAACTGCCCCGAAGTGATGATAAGATCTCCAGGCTTGAATCGCTTGATTATTAAGGCGGGAATACCGCCATCTCCACTTATATCCGTTATAAGCTCTCTTAGCGCAGCATCAGCTTCTTTTTTCTCGGTTCCCGCTAGCATTTCATCGACGACGAAACAATCCTCCCAGTATTTCATCGATTTAAGTAAATCTGGATCTATCCGTTCGCCTTTGTTGGATCCAAGCAAACCGCATTCATCTAAGATTTTTTTGATGATTGGGATATTGAGTTTAATCATTTTATGGCCATAGTTTTTGTTATTGAAACAAAAGTGAATTGACGGAATTATATGTGAGTTTTTTATCCCGATTTATCAAAGTTAATTTTAATTATATATCTGTATTTAAAGAGATTATATTAGCATAAATAGACGTTAACGCTAAAGAAGAGCTTTGTCTGTCTTCCGAAATTAAAAGATGTTAAGGAGTTGGTAGTTCGATTAGCAAAAAGCATATTTAGGAGTTGATGATATAATTTACTAGAAACGGTTTATTGCCCTCTAACTACTAAATTAAATAAACAGTCATGGATAAAATTCGCCATCGTGTTGGAATTAAGGCAAACGTTCAAGACGTTTACGAGGCAGTGCATCACCCAAGTAAATTAATGGGGTGGTGGGCAACAAAAGCTACTGGAGGCACAGACCTTGGTTCACAGGTTGAGTTAGAGTTTCGGGGGTATCCGGAATTTGTGTGGGAAATTGCCGATCTGTTGGTGAATGAAAGAGTTCGTTTGAACTTACTAGAGGGGCCTGAGCCGTGGAGTGGTTCACAGTTGATTTTCGAACTTGATGAGACGGAAGCCCAGGTCTTTGTCACGTTAACCCATGTAACAAAATCGAAAACGCCAAAAGATGCGTTTCAGTTTTTTTGCACAAAATGGCCTTTATTCCTTGTGAGTCTCAAGGAGTTTTTGGAGACAGGGCAGGGGAAACCGTATCCTAATGATATTAGGATTCAGCACGACTAAATAAAACAAAGACAAAAAATTGGGGTTGGCTTTTAGAAATTGCCCACCAGCGCCGCTATCAAACATAGCGAGTGTTGAGCCTTACTGGTTGAACGCCGTTGCGATTCTAGAAAGAAATCGAACGGCGATTTGCAGCTTTTCTCTTCTTTTTGGCTTCTTTAATCTTCAGTTTTTTCTTGAGGGAAGGCTTCATGTAAAAACGTCTACGTTTAAGCTCTTTGAATAAACCTTCCTTGCTGATTTGGCGTTTTAAAATTTTTAACGCCCTATCTACCTGATTCTGATAAACGAGTACTTGTAAAATGAGATCTCCAGACTTTTAGTTTATTGGGTTTCAGATTTTTCCGATTCTTCAGACGGCTTTTCAGCGGGTTTTCCCGTTTTTTTATTTTTCATAAAAAGAGAAGGGGACTCCAACTGCTGTTTAGATCGGATGTTTAATTTTTTTACCGAAATAACTTCTTTCAAGTTTCCGGAACCGTCGTATACTTTAACTTCATGCATAAAATTTCGCTTTAACCTGTTTACTTACCGACGTTATTGACAAAAAAATAGCCTCTCCAAAAAGGAGTGGCACAAATATAAGTTCCTTTAGGATTATTAAACCTTGCCTCAAGTGAGTGAACTGGAGGGAAACAGTGAGAGAATACCATGTGTGGTAAAAATTACAAAGAGATTTAAGCTATTAATTTTCAATAATTCTCTAATTTATAAGAGAAAAGATGGCTTTACCCTGAAAAAAAGGTGATTTTTCAGATAATTAGTCATTTTCTTCCACAGATCGTACTTGGTTTAGGGCTTCTAAAACCTTTTGGTAATCGTATTTTTGAGAAAATACCTTTAAATGATTAGCTAAATTCAACCCTTTTTCGCCATTTTGGCTCAACTCTTCCAAAGCTTTTGAAAGCTCCGTTATATTATAGCTTTGTGCGCCATCTTTTAGTCTATAAAGCAGGTTTTCTTGCAGTTCAAACTTAGAAAAGTCTAATTGTGAACTTTTTTGAGCTGAGAATTGCTCCGAAACAGGGGGGGCTACTTCAAATTCAATGCCTAAAAGTTCCACTAAACATTCAAATATTTTGTCTGTTTTGAATGGTTTTAATAAAAATTTATCGCAATTGTAATCTTCAATTTTATTTCCTCCTTCCTCAAAAACAGAGGCAGTGAGCATCACCATTTTGGGAGAGGTGGAGGAGGATTCTTTTTTTATAATTTCTATAGTTTCGGATCCGTTCAACCCGGGCATTTGAAAATCCATAAATACGATATCGAATAGGCAATCTCTGGTTTTTGCTATAGCTTCTTTTCCGTCTTCTGCAACGGATACTTCTACGTCTATACTTTCCAAAAAGTTTTTCAATACGTCTCTGTTTGTTAAGTTATCGTCCACTACCAAAGCTTGGATTCTCTTTTCACTTTTTATTTTTTTCACATTCTCAAAGCGTGATTTATTATTTGTTTCAGTATTTTCTATTGAAGGAGGAAGTTTAAGAGTGAAGAAAAAAGTAGAACCTTTTCCTAATTCGGATTCTACTTTTAATGTTCCTCCCATTAGCTCTACTTGTTTTAGAGAAATAGCCAAACCCAGACCAGTGCCTCCTTTATTGATGCCTTCTTTACCTTGCATGAAAGTTTCAAAAAGGTTTTCCTGCCCCTCATTAGAGATGCCTTTACCTGTATCTATTGTCTCAAAACGATAATGATTGTCTGGTTCGGAAAGCATTCGGAGTTTAACCTCGCCAGAGTCGGCAAACTTAACGGCATTACCTAATAAATTAATTAAGACCTGACGTAGTTTTGTTTCGTCTCCAACTACCCAAATTGAGTCGTTTCCATAAGCTTCATTGACCCAGTCTAAAGATTTAGCGTTACACCGAAATTCAAACATATTTGACATTTCTCTGACCAAATCGTTCAAATCGAAATCTGAAGGGTTTAATTCCATCTTTCCCGCTTCGATTTTAGACAAATCAAGGATCTCATCAATTAGGTTCAGTAGGTGGTTTCCGCTATTCAATATATTTTGAACAAACACTTTGCTTTCTTGATCCAGGTCATGGTTTCTTTCAAGGATTTGGGCATAGCCTAAGACTGCATTCATTGGCGTTCGAATTTCATGGCTCATATTTGCTAAAAAAATACTTTTAGCGGCATTAGCTCCTTCCGCAACATTTCTAGCTTCGGCCAATTCAGCCGTTCTACTTTTAACTTGTTTTACAAGCGTTTTGTTCCATATCAAAATGATTACCACGCCAAATAGAACTAATATCCCAAAGAAGACCATTAAAATATTTTTTAAAGAAACCAAGCCTTCAAGTTTGACTCCAGCCCACTTGCGGTAAATTTGTTTTCTTTCTTCTGGATTAATTTGGGCTAATCCCTTTTCCAATATTGAATTTAATATTGGCCAATCTTTTCTTGATGCGATGCCCCATTTATAAATAAAACCTGACTCGCCGCCAATTCTCAAATTGGTAATGCCGCCTTCCTCAATGTAGTGAGTTGCTAGCGCAACATTAACAATCATGGCGTCTACGAGTCCAAACGAGACTTTCTTCAATCCTGTTTGAATGTCTGGAATGGGATCCAGCTCCAAGTCGGGATACTTATTAGATAAATAATCATGCACGCCATATCCGGATAAAACGGCGACGCGCATCCCTTTCAGATCGTCGATATTATTCAGGAGTTTATTAACGCTTTTTCTAACTAGAATGACGGCTGGAAGCTCAATGAAAGGTTTGGTAAACAGCATATACTCCATGCGCTGGGGTGTAGGAGTGGCTGCGCCCCACATATCGTTTTTTTTCTCTTTCGTTTTTTGAAGAACGTCGTCCCAATTCTTCAACGATAGAATATTGAATTTAACTTTTAATTTTTTTTCCAAAAGATGAATGTAGTCGGCGGCAATGCCTTTATAGTTCCCCTGTCCGTCAATATACTCGATAGGAAGAAACTCTGGGTCTGGAGCAAGATTGATTGAAGGGTGCTCAGATAACCACTTTTTTTCTTTTTTAGAAAGAAATTCAGGAAATGTTTTTTTAGCGGGTTTTGAAAGACAAACTTCGGCAAAAAAACTCAAAAATAGCGTAAGAGATATTAATATAATAAACGCTCTTTTGCTTACAGAAATCATAGTGTCGAATCTTTTTTAAGCGTGAGGTATTGACCCTTTCAAAATGAAGAGGCGAAATCATTCTATATCAATAAACTGATCTGGCAAACTCGATGAAAGATATTTTCTATAATTATCGACGCTGTTGAGCTGGCGAGGTAGGAAATGCCAGAGTTGGGCCACAGAATGCACAGAAAAACACAGAAGTAGAAAAGTTTTCTCTACACGTCATCCAGAGGCGATATGAAATATCGGCGAAGGATCTCGCCTCGATTTAATAAAGTTTCATTTCGTAAAACAAAATCGAAATAGTATAATTATGGCTTGCAAAAAGACTAATTTCCGAAGGATATCAAATTGAATATTGTTGATTGGGCAACTATTATTGCGGCGGTATTTACTTGTCTTGGTTTTTGTCTTGCAGTTTTTACGTTGGCATATAACAAGATATTCCAAGACACGGGTTCGCGCGCTCGGATGGCAGAATGGCTTCAAAACGATTCTTGGGGAGAAGGCTATCGAAGCTTGCTCGGAGGAGCACTCAATTGGCTAGAAAGTAAGATAGATGAAAAACCTCTTCCTCCAATAAACTCCAATTTGAAAACCCAGGGTAAATACTTTTTGAGAGGGAAAGTGTTTACTTGGTGGTTCCCGTTTTCTGTTATTTATCCATTAGTCTTAATACTTTTAGAGTGGGTTTTAAGTGGTCAATCGGGATTGATTAGCGACTTGCCAAATGTGTCAATAGAGAATCGCTGTTTAGCGATCTTAGGTTATTTATTTCTCTTTTATTTATATTTTTTTATTCTAAAAAGTAGAAGAATAATCTATTCCTTTCTTATTTTTATCCTCATTTCCGCTATCTTTATCAAAATTAACAGTATTATCGCTTTTTCCATATCTTCCGTTCTTTATGTAGCTGCCAATGGCTTTATTCAACCGGTTGCCGCTCTTGTTGGGGCTTCTTTTTATGCTGTGCCTATCGTTCTAATTGTTACTTTTGGAGAATTGAAAGGCAAGTTTAATTTGCTTTATGGTGTTTTTATTTTATTGATTTTTCCTTATCTAAATTGTTTTTTCGATTATTTGTCTTGGGGGGCTAGTCGTTGGTTATTGCATCGAATTGCTAAGAAGGAAAATTTTTGGTGGACTTTTTTTTACGGGACTTTTGATTTATTTATTGGAGTGCTATGTCTTTTAGGACTCGCTTTTTGTCTGCCTTTGGCGATTCAATTTTTTATTTCATTGATTGGCCCTTCTGTGATTGATCTAAAAAACTATTTAGAAATGATGATACAAGATCCTTTTGGAAGAGGACTGGGCATTACGGGTATGCTTTTTACGACTTTCATTCCTACGATAATTCATCTGGTTATTGCTCTTATTGCTTTATGTTTGCCTGGTGTTCCTTGGAGAGAAAGTACTGCGGAACGATTAGCTGTAAAACCCGATAATTTCTTCAATTGCGCTGGGGATATGGTGCGTGTTTTTGGGATCATGTTTATTCCTCCTATTATGGCGATAGTGTTGAGTGTGGTCATCTATTTCAATGTTACTTTTATTCGCGAAGGTGTTGGGTGGTTTGGAGGAAAGCTTTATAACATACTATATATGCTATTGGGTTGGTGGGGTAGTGGCCACAGAAAAATAGATCGTCTTTCATCATTGCAGAGTTAGTGAGTTGTTGTCGGCCTTCGAGAGCCTCAGGCTGACATTCTATTGAGTCGAGGTGAGATCCTTCACCTATACTAGCGTATAGCTTCAGGATGACACGCAATAAAAACTGTGTAATGCCAGTTTCTTGAAAGTGATGATTGATGGTCTAATCACAAAATAAAAAACCCGCAGAGCAAAATGCCCTGCGGGTTTTTGTATTTCTAAGCGAATAGAACTGTTTAGCCTTTTTGTTGCGCTCCAACATGGTTTAATGCGGAACCAGCTTTGAACCATTCGATTTCTTGTGAATTCAAAGTGTGCTTGAGCTCAATCGAATCTTCGCTACCATCTTGATGACTTACTTTCATGATAACGTTTTTGCCTGGAGTGATTTGATCTAACCCATCGAAACTGATTTTGTCATTTGCTTTAACTTTTCCATAATCGTCTTTATTGATTAAATGAAAAGGTAAAACAGCTTGTTTCTTGAGGTTAGCTTCGAAAATCCGTGCGTAAGATTTGGAAATGAAAGCCAAACAACCCATGTGCCGAGGCTCCATAGCTGCATGTTCACGACTGGAACCTTCGCCGATATTTTCGTCGCCAAACGCTACCCATCCTTTACCTTGGCTTTTGTAGTGTCGAGCAATTTTGTTCAACTCTTCAGCAGCGCCAGTATCTGGATGAATGCCTTTTCCGGTTTCGTCGCAGAACTCGTGATTAGCGCCCAAGAACATATTGTTACTGATATTGTCCAAATGTCCTCGATATTTCAACCACGGACCGGCTTGAGAAATGTGATCGGTGGTACATTTTCCTGCCGCTTTGAGCAGTACTGGCAAATCTTTGTAATCCGCAACTGGATCTTGTTTTGGAAATGCGTCTAAGATTGCCAAACGTTCGCTACTTGGATCGACTACCACTTCGCCGGAATTAGTTGGGGATTCGTAGCCGCTATCTTTAGATGCATAACCTTGGGAAGGATAAACATCACCTTGAGGCGGTTCAAACCTAAAGTCTTTTCCATCTTCAGTCTTAATAGTATCCGTTAATGGATTGAAGTCGAAGGTTCCGCCAAAAGCCATAGCAATAACGGTTTCAGGGCTACTGATGAAACTAAGCGTTTCTGGGTTACCGTCGTTTCTCTTAGCAAAGTTCCGGTTGTAAGAACTGATGATGCTGTTCTTATCGCCTTTTTTAATATCGTCTCGTTTCCATTGTCCGATACAAGGTCCGCAAGCGTTTGCTAAAACGGTTCCACCAACGTCTTCAAAATCTTTCAAGATTCCGTCGCGTTTGATTGTTTCAAAAATTCTTTCGGAACCTGGGGTGATCAACAAGTTACATTTTACTTTGAGACCGGCGCTCTTAGCTTGTCTTACTAAACTAACTGAGCGGGTCAAGTCTTCGTAACTGGAGTTGGTACAAGAACCGATAAGAGCTGCGCTGACTTTTTTAGGATAATCGTTCTTTTCGCAGTCGGCTTTCATCTCAGAAACGGTGCGTCCCAAGTCTGGGGTGTGCGGTCCAACAAGATGTGGCTCCAAAGTGGAAAGATCGATCTCGTGAACTTCGTCGTAGTATTTTTCTGGGTTGGCTTCGCAGTCTGCGTCGGAAACCAATACGTCTTTGTACTTTTGACAAAGTTCGGCGAATGGAGCTCTTTCGGTCATTTTCAAGAACTCGTCCATTGAATCGTCATATGCAAAGATAGAAGTTGTGGCTCCTAATTCCGCGCCCATATTGGTTACGGTACCTTTACTGGTTGCGCTTAAGGAACGCGCGCCTTCGCCAAAGTACTCTACTATTTTACCGGTACCGCCTTTTGCGGTAAGCATGGTAGCGACTTTTAAGATAATGTCTTTTGCAGCGGTCCAACCATTGAGTTTGCCAGTTAGTTTAATGCCGACAAGTTTAGGCATCTTGGTTGTGAAAGGTTGACCGGTCATTACGTCAACTGCGTCTGCTCCGCCAACTCCGATTGCTACCATTCCTAATCCGCCAGCGTTTGGAGTGTGCGAGTCGGTGCCAATCATCATGGTGCCTGGCAACGCATAATTTTCAATCACCACTTGGTGAATAATTCCTGAACCTGGTTTCCAAAAACCCATTCCATACTTCATAGAGGCTGAGCGAAGGAAGTCGTAAACTTCTTTATTCAAATCAACCGCAGCTTTAAGGTCTTCCGCGCTTCCGGTATAAGCTTGAATCAAGTGATCACAGTGAACGGTTGTTGGTGCGCATACTTGAGGAATACCTGCCGACATAAACTGAAGAATAGCCATTTGTGCGGTTGCGTCTTGCATTGCAACCCGGTCGGCTTTCAATTTAATATCGTCGGATCCTCTGACCAATTTAGAATAATCCACTGGGTCCATGTGAGAATAAAGAATTTTTTCGACAACGGTCAAATCCCTGCCTAAGTTTTTTCGAGCGTTATCATGAATTTCTTTCATCGATTGAAAAAGTTTTTCAATCGGGTCGACGTCCATTAACATTGAAATCTCCTTAAGTTAAAAAATGCAAAATAATAAAGATGGATTTTGCTTTAATGTTATATATTAGAAACTATTTCGTAATAATATTGTGATATGGGTTTTCTAGGCGGGTATTTTACATGATATACGTTTGACTGCAAAAGTTTTTTGAGCGTTTCCAGTTGTAAAACTTGATACTTATTAATTTTCGAACCATATGAATGAATTTTAAAATGGATTCAATTTTCGATTCAACGGCATTTAACCAAAACCTTTTTTTCCCTAGGCCCGATTATTCCAGTCCACCAGGAAATGCTGAGGAAATATATATAGAAGTAGAGCCTGAGATAAAGGTTCACGCCAGAAAGTTTCCGGCTTCATCGGCGAGATTTAGCTTGATTTATTTTCACGGGAATGGAGAAGTTGTTTCTGATTACAACGACTTAGCTCAGGTGTTTGGAGCGATTGGCGGAGAGTTGGTTGCCGTCGACTATCGAGGTTATGGCAAGAGTACGGGATCTCCTTCTTTAAGAACGGTGTTGAATGACGCTTGTTCTATTTTTGAGTATTTGACGAAAAATAAGATAGTGCGTTCAGATATTTGTATTATGGGTAGGTCTTTAGGAAGCGCATCGGCGATAGAGCTTGGAGTGAAGTATCCTGAAATCAACGCCTGCGTTATTGAAAGTGGCTATGCTGATCCTATACCTTTAGTAGAAAGACGCGGTTTGCGGGTAGATTCTATTACTCCAGAAGAAAACGCTGTGTTTAATAATAGCCAAAAAATCAAAAAGATAACGTCTCCTTTGTTAATCATGCATGGTAAAGAAGACATGATTATTTCTTACGCCGAGGCGGAGCTCAATTTTAAAAACGCGAGTTCTAAAGTTAAAGAATTGGAGTTGATAGATGGGGTGGGGCATAACGATATTCTATTAGCCCCAAATAATAAGTATTTCGGGACCCTTGAAAAGTTTTTTTCAAAAGTATTTTAAAAGTATCCTTGAGACTGAGAACTGCTTGCGTTTAGGTCCTTTATAATAGATATTAGTGAAAATTTAAATTCTGAAACTCAGGAATACCAATGTTAAAAAAGTTTTATAATATTGAAGGTATTGTCCGAAATGGTTACAAATTAAGCAGGGATTACCACACCCTTGATTTTTATTTTACAAAACTAGGAGATGCCGGGGTACAGGCTTTAGCTAAGTCTAGGTCGGTTAAAGAATTAAGAAGATTGATCTTAACCACGAATAAGCTAGGCCCGGATGCGATGCAAGCGCTTGCCGAGTCAAAAAGTCTTCCTAACTTACTTTCTCTTAAATTATACAAAAATAAAGTTGGCGACGAGGGCGTTAAGTTTTTGGCCGAATCTGAAAATCTTCCAGCGCTAAGATTTTTGCGTTTAGGTTGGAATCATATTTCCGCAAAAGGAGCCAAGTATTTAGCTGAATCTGAAAATTTGTCCAATCTGACAGCGTTGACGCTGGCTGATAACGAAATTGGTGACGAAGGCTTGAAAAGTATTGCGGCGACTAAAACTATGGTTAATTTGGAATCGCTGGATTTGAGAAATACGGGTATTACGGATGAAGGTGTATTGGCTTTGACACAAACCAAAACATTTAGAAACCTTCAAAACATTGATCTCACTAAAAATAATTTGACCGATAAGGGAAAAGACGCCGTTAAATTGTTTTTAATTGCCAACATGATCCGAAACCAACTGAGCGAAGATGGAAAAATCTTGGATTTAAGCGACAAAACTTTGGGCGATTTTCAAGTCAAAGCCGTTGCCGAATGCGAAGATATTGCCGGTATCGAACAGTTATTTTTAGAGCTGAATTATATAACTGCGGAAGGAGTTCGCAGTTTAGCTAATTCCCCAAATCTAACTAATTTGAAACTACTTTCTTTAGATCGTAATCAAATTGGCGATGAAGGTGTCAAAGTGATTGCCGAATCGGAAACATTTTCTAATTTAACCGACTTGCTGGTCGAAAACGTTCAAATGGGCGATGAAGGTCTTGTGGCTATTGCAGAATCTGAGTTCATGGCAAATCTGATCAGATTGTATCTCGAAGGAAATAATTTTGGCGAAGTAGGAGAAGAAGCCCTCAAAGATTCTGAAATTTTAGAAAACCTTGAATTCCCAGAGTTTGAGGTTGAAGAAGAGGAAGAAGAGGAAGACGACGAGGAGGAGGACGAAGATGAGGACGATGAGGACGATGAGGATGATGATGAAGAAGAGGATCTGGAAGACGAAAAAGAAGAGAATTCTCCCGAAGTTTAGACGCTGAAATTCTAAGTCGTTGATTTTGGTTCGTAAATTGATTAAAATCAATAGGATAATGCCATAAAAGTAAAATTCTTAGATTTTGAAGATTTATTGTCGACCGAAAGGTTTAGATGCTGAGCGTTTTCAAGAAAATAAAAGAGGACGTAGAAGTCGCTCTTGAAAAAGATCCCGCTTCCAGAAACTTTTTAGAAGTTTTAGTTTGTTATCCCGGTGTCCATGCCCTGATTATTTATCGATTTAGTCATTGGTTTTGGAAATATGGTTTTAGGTTCTTAGCGAGAGCTGTTTCTTACTTTGCGAGATGGCTGACTGGAATCGAAATCCACCCGGCAGCGATAATCGGTAAGAGATTATTTATCGATCACGGGATGGGAGTCGTTATTGGCGAGACATCCGAAGTTGGCGATAACGTTTTTATGTACCATGGCGTTACTCTAGGCGGCTTGAGCATGAAGAAGGGAAAACGTCATCCCACCATTCACAGTAACGTTATGTTGGGCGCTGGAGCGCAGGTTTTAGGTCCTATTGAAATAGGAAGCCATACCAAGATAGGTAGCGGCTCTGTTGTAGTTGAATCTGTTCCCGAATATTCGACAGTTATTGGAGTTCCGGGGCGAGTCGTTTTTTCTGGAGTTTCTTCAGAACTTGAATACGACGAAGGGTTGCAAACGTTTCCAGACCCTATGGCTCGGGCTATTGAGTGCATGTTGGATCGTATTCCCCAAATGGAAAAAGAAATTAGGATTTTAAAAGAGACGGTAGCAAATTACCAAGAACGCGAAAACAAACTTCCTAAAACGGGAACAGACAGTCCTTAAAGCCGAAAGTTAAACGATAGCAAACCGGTAAAGTTACAATTATTAGAGACTTCCTTAAACTTCTTATTACGATTCAAGCTCTCCTTCTATTTCCATTAAAACTAAAAATCTTCTCTTAATTCCAATTCATAATGCCAAGTAAATGGCAAAGTTATAATTGAGTAAAAACTTCGTGCAAAATATATTTTTGGATCATAATTCGACGACGCCGTTAGATAAGCTAGCATACCAAGAAATGATCCCATTTTTAGAACAAAACTTTGGCAACCCATCTAGCATTCACGGGTTTGGCAGAGCGGCTCGAGTTAAAATTGACGAATCGCGAGAAATCATTGCGCAAGCGCTAGGGATTCATCCTAGAGAGTTTGTTTTTACTAGCGGAGGCACAGAGTCGGATAATTTTGCAATCTTAGGTGTGGCGTTAAGTCGGCAATCGACAGGTAAACATATAATTACGTGTCAAATTGAGCATCCGGCAATTTTAAATCCCTGCAAAGCTCTCGAAAGTCAGGGTTTTAGCGTTGATTATTTACCGGTGGATAGTCGCGGAATTTTAGATTTAGAGCGCTTAAAATCGGCTATAAAAGACGATACTATTTTGATAAGCATTCAACATGCTAACAGCGAAATCGGAACTATTCACGATATCGAAAAAATTGGTCAGATAGCTAAAGAGAATGGAATCTTATTTCATACTGACGCCGTTCAAACCTTTGGGAAATTGCCATTAAATTTGGAAAAGATGCCAGTGGACTTAGCTTCAGTTTCCTCTCATAAATTATACGGCCCTAAAGGGGTAGGAGGACTATTTATAAAAAGAGGAACTTCCCCCTTGTTTCCGATTTTAAATGGAGGAAACCAGGAATTTAAAAGAAGAGGGGGAACTGAAAATGTTGCAGGTATTGCAGGTTTTGGGAAAGCGGCAGAATTGGCTTGCTCAGAATTGGAAAACAATGCCAATCATATGAGTCAGTTGAAAAAAAGATTGATTCAACATACTAGCGAAAAATTGGATGAACTTGAACTTTTCGGCGATTTGGAAAAACAATTGCCAAATACGGTTAATTTAGGTTTTAAAGGAGTGAGAGGGGAAGACTTGCTAATTGCTTTAGATATTGCAGGTTTTGCAGTTTCAACGGGTTCGGCTTGCAGTTCCGGTTCCCAATTGCCTTCTCATGTTTTATCGGCAATTAAAGTTCCGCTAGAACTTGTCGATAGTTCAATAAGAATCAGTTTAGGAAGAGATAACACCACAGAAGAGATTGATAAATTTGGGGTTAAACTCGTAGAATTGGTTAATGAAATGCGTGCGAATAGCCGCAAAGGAGTTAATTAACCAAATATTGTTATTTTTAGTTGAGTAAAGCTTTAAAACCCGATAACTATCAATGAGTTATGGTTTTAAGCGATTTTGGGGAAGAATTGATTTTAAATGCCCTCAAATGCGCTATTTAATAAAGTAATACTTTGAATTCTTGTTGACAACTATGGGAATGATTCCTTATAATTCTTTGATAATAAAGGAGTAATACTCATTTCCGATTATGGAGAACACCATGCCTTCAACAAATTTATTATCCCGCCTTTTGCTAATATTTGTCCTTTCTATAAGTTTAGCCGTCTCCGGTTGTAGTTATATCCCTTGGATGGGTGATGAGGAAGAGGAAGAAACTTTAGGTTTTGATGACGAAATCCCATTCGAAGATCCTGACGAGGAACTGAGTAATGTTTCTGAAAATGATTTCTTTGGAGAAGAACCCGCTTCGAATGATGATGACGGATTTGACGAAGGTTTGAACGATGGGTTTGCGAGTATTGACCAACCAACCGATTCTGGTGAAATGAAGGTAGATCTTGAAAATTTACAAGATCAGCAAGAAAATCTAAACGCTAAGGTTAGAGAGTTGCAAGAGATAATCAGCGCCTTGGAACCTAAAATTTCAGCTACTCAAGAGCAATTACAAGGTAATTTAGGAAATATCTCGCAAAAAGCCGACTTTCTAGAACCGGAAGTTAATGAATTAAAACTCCAAATGGCCCAACTCAAAGAAGAATTAGCTATGTTGAAGATGAAGGGTAATTCTGGCTCCCGGATGATGAAGTCTTCGCATAACAGCGGCCGTATGATGCATAAAAAAATGAGCGGCCGGGTTCCTCATAGTTTTAAAATGAAATACGATCAAGCGTTATCCGCGTATAGAGGCGGTCAATTTGACGAGTCTATCCTGCTTTTCCAAAACTTAGCGGTTATGAATCCTCCGATGAGTTATCAGGATAATATCCATTACTGGATTGGTAGTAACTTCGTTAAGCTGGAAATGTTTGACGATGCTATTAAACACTTTGAAACAGTTTTGGATAAATTTCCACGTGGCAATAAAGTTCACGATTCTCGGTTTATGCTAGGAGTTAGTTATCATAAAAAAGGCGAATCAAGCCGAGCAATAGATATTTTGCAATCTGCTTTACGTAGCAACCCCACTCCAGAAGTTAGGGCAAAAATCGAAAAGGAATTGAGCCAAATCCAATAAACGCGTACAATACCTTCCTTTTGAATTAAGCGAGACGATATTCCTCGTCTCGCTTAATATTATAGGCCGTTGCCAGTTTGGTAACGGCAATTCAGACTTGCCAACCACCCATGAAAATCGCAATTATCCACGATTGGTTGACCGGTATGCGTGGCGGGGAAAAATGTTTGGAAGTTTTTTGCCGTTTATTGCCAGAAGCCGATCTTTTTACCCTCATTCATGTTCCAGGTAGCGTTTCGCCCGTAATCGAAAAGATGCGGCCGAATACGTCTTTTTTGCAATATCTTCCATTTGCGAAGCAAAAGTACCGATATTACCTTCCCATAATGCCTCTGGCAGTTGAATTTCTAGATCTCAGAGAATACGATTTAATCCTTAGCAGCAGTCATTGCGTGGCAAAAGGCGTCCTGAAAAAGAGTACTGCCGCCCATTTATGTTACTGCTATACTCCTATGCGGTATATTTGGGACCAATACGACCAATATTTCGGGGGAGATAATTCGAATTCTTTAGCGTCAAAAGTTATGCCGCATTTGGTTCCGATATTGCGTCGCTGGGATGTAAGGGCAAGCCGAAGGGTTGATAGGTTTTACGCGATATCGGAACATGTAAAAAAGCGAATTAATAAATATTACAATCGTGAAGCCAAAGTAATTTATCCGCCAGTAGACACTAATTTTTATTCACCGACAGGAGAAAAACCAAAAGATTATTTTCTAATGGTATCCGCTTTTGCGCCTTATAAACGGCTAGATTTAGCTGTTGAAGCGTTTAATAAATTGGGGTATCCTTTGAAAATCATCGGCGAAGGTCAAGATAGCTTGAAGTTAAAGCGATTGGCTGGGCCCAATATCGAGTTCTTAGGTTGGTTGCCAGACCGTTCCATTCGATCACACTATGCCCGTTGTCGCGCCTTTATTTTTCCAGGCGAAGAGGATTTTGGAATAACGCCTCTCGAAGCTCAAGCTATGGGTAGACCTGTTATTGCCTACGGTAAGGGTGGCGCTTTGGAAACGGTAATTCCCGACAGTTCCACTTGGAAACCGGAATACAACATTCCCAAGGAAGCGACTGAAGGACCAACTGGGATCTTTTTTGCAGAACAAACGGTGACTGGATTGATTTCTGCGGTTAAACATTTCGAATCGGTTGAAGATTGTTTTAGACCTAAGGCTGCGCGCCAAAACGCATTAAATTTCGACACCGATATTTTTACTCAACAGATTCAAGCTGAAATTACTCTTCACAAGTTTCTGCAATGTTGAAAAAATACGGTCAATTTTTTGCTTCCATCCTTTTTATTTCCGATAGCTTAACTGTCTTTTTTTCCTGGGTAGGCGCTTACTCAATTCGTTTTCAATGGGGCCTTTTCTCGTCTCCTCAAGGAGTGCCGCCTTTTGACGTTTATTTGTTAACGAGCATTCCTATCTGGATCATTTTTTCTTTAAATATAAAATGGTTCAACCTTTACGAACCTCTTCGCGGAAAATCTGCCGCATTTGAATATTTCTCAATAATAAAAGTCGCTTCGGTTTCGGTTTTGATGTTGACGGCAGTTTCTTTCTTTTATCGCGGAGTTTCTTATTCGCGATTAACGGTAATCATATTTTGGGCAGTTGTTTCAGTTTTGATGATTATCACCCATGCGCTTTTAAGGCGTGGGCTCATGCAAATGAGAAAAAAAGGAATCAATTTGCGACAAGTGTTGATTGTAGGTTCTGGCGATTTGGGGGAATCCGTTGCCGATAAGATCGATTTGCATCCAGAGATCGGATTTAAGATAGTTGGGTTTTTGAGTCATATCCCAGAAGACGTTGGGAAAAAACTTGGGAAATATGAAGTTCTTGGGGACGTAAAAGAAGTTCCTAAGTTTTTAGAGGAAAAAAAGATAGATCAATTATTTATTGCCCTTCCTCTAAACGCTCCGGATTGTTTAGAAGATGTCTTAAAGGATTTACGAGAAGAAAAGGTTGATATTCAGGTAGTGCCTGATTTGATGAAGTTTATGAACTTATCTTCGGGCATTGAAGATTTTGACGGATTGCCCATAGTGAACTTAACGGGTACTCCTCTTTATGGTTGGAACATAATTGTAAAACGTATTACGGATATTATGTGCGCTGGTATTGGTTTGGTTGTGCTGGGTCCATTCATGGCCCTCATTGCGTTGTTAATCCGCTTAGAGTCAAAAGGTAAAGTGATTTATAGCCAAGAAAGAGTAGGGTTGGACGGTCAAGTTTTTTCCATGATGAAATTTAGATCTATGTTAGAAGGCGCTGAACAACAATCTGGACCTGTTTGGGCTAGCGCAAATGATGATAGGAAAACGCGAATAGGAAATATCTTAAGAAAAACCAGTCTGGATGAGTTGCCTCAGCTATTTAATATTCTTAAGGGAGAAATGAGCTTAGTCGGACCAAGGCCTGAGCGCCCCCATTTTGTCGAAAACTTTAAGAAGTCGATTCCGTCTTATATGTTGCGTTTAAAGATGAAAGCTGGCCTAACAGGATGGGCTCAGGTGAATGGATGGAGAGGGAATACATCCCTTGAAAAAAGAATTGAATACGATTTGTATTACATAAAACATTGGTCATTCTGGTTTGATATAAAAATTATGATAATGACTTTTTGGAAGGGACTCATAAATAAACATGCCTACTGAATTGAAGGCGGTTGTTATTATTCCAGCGCGATGGGGATCGACCCGGTTTCCAGGAAAACCATTAGAAAAGATTGGCGGGAAACCGATGATCCAATGGGTTGTTGAACGGGCTCAAAACGCTGAATCCATTTCAGAAGTTATTGTGGCTACGGACGATAAGAGAATTTTGAAAGCGGTTGAAAGTTTTGGCGGCAAATCGGTTTTAACTTCTAGCGCTCATGTTTCGGGGACGGACAGAATTGCAGAGGCTGCAAAAGACTTAGATTGTGATATTGTTATAAATGTTCAAGGCGACGAGCCTCTCATTCCTTCGGCAAACATCGATTTGCTGGTAAAGCCTTTTTTGGAAGATGAGTCTATTAAAGTAACAACCTTAAAATCCAAAATTTTAGATGGTGATGAAATATTCGATCCCAATGTAGTTAAGGTTACGTCTTCTAACGCAGGGTTTGCGCTTTATTTTTCTAGGTCTCCCATTCCGTATTTAAGAGATAAATGGACAAATGAAGAACAGGTTTTTTTGAGCGAGACTGAAAGTGATAAAGTTTTTTATAAGCACATAGGCGCTTATGGATTTAAGAAAAACTTTTTAATGGAATATACGGAAATGCCAGAGTCTCTTCTGGAAAAAACGGAAAAGTTGGAGCAACTAAGAATTTTAGAGAATGGAATACCCATCTATGTAGTTGAAACAATTTTGGGGTCTATTGGAGTGGATTGTAAGGAAGATTTAGCAAAAGTCGAAGAGTTGTTGAACCAAGTTGAGCGGATAAATTAAGAGGACTTCTAAAAATTAGAATTTGCCATTAAGTTTTTTTAAGTTCCATTAGGAGATTCCATTGAAAAAGAAAAATAGCAAGAGCAAGGTTAAATTTATTTTCGTAACGGGCGGAGTTTTGTCTTCGCTGGGCAAAGGAATCGCAGCGGCTTCTATGGGAGCGTTGTTGGAAAGCTATGGCCTTAAAGTTACTTTGATGAAACTAGACCCTTACATCAATGTTGATCCTGGAACAATGAATCCCCTCCAACATGGCGAAGTTTATGTAACTGATGATGGAGCGGAAACAGACCTTGATTTAGGACATTACGAGCGATTTACGCACGCGCAAATGCGCAAAACCAATAATGTCACTGCGGGCAAAATTTATCACGACGTCATACAAAAAGAAAGAAAAGGCGAATTCTTAGGAAAGACGGTCCAGGTCATTCCTCATATTACCGATGAGATTAAAAATAGAATCTTGTTGGTTGCGGAAGGCGTTGACTTTGTAATTTGCGAAGTTGGTGGAACTGTAGGCGATATTGAGAGTTTACCGTTTTTAGAAGCTATAAGACAATTTCGATTCGACATAAACCCAAAAAATGTTATTTACGTTCATTTAACTTTAGTTCCTTATATTAAAACCGCTGGCGAATTAAAAACAAAACCTACTCAGCACAGCGTTCAAAAGTTAAGAGAAATTGGTATCCAGCCCGATATCTTACTTTGCAGAACAGAACAAAAACTTTCTAAAGACATTAAAAAGAAAATCGCTCTGTTTTGTAGCGTTGAACCTCAATCGGTTATAACGGCTCAAGACGTAGATTCTATTTATCAAGTTCCTTTAGCGCTTCATGACGAAGGACTCGATAAAATCATACTTCGTAAATTTGGGATTAAAGATAAAGCCCCGAATCTTTCAAAATGGCAAGATATTAACGTCAAAATTCAAAAGCCAAAACACGAAGTGGAGATCGCCATTGTTGGAAAATATTTAGATCTTAAAGAGTCCTATAAGAGTTTAGTGGAAGCCCTTTACCATGGCGGAATTGGAAACAATGCCAAAGTTAATTTGAATTGGGTGGACGCAGAGTTATTAGAAGGTAACGAAAACGGTTCCGACTTGTTTAAAAACAGTAGCGGCGTTTTAGTTCCTGGAGGTTTTGGCGATAGGGGAATTGAAGGAAAAATTAGAGCGGTTACTTATGCGAGGGTTAATAAAGTTCCCTTCTTTGGCATTTGTTTAGGAATGCATTGCGCCGTTATTGAATACGCTCGTAGCGTTGTCAATTTGAAGAACGCTCATAGCTCGGAGATTACTTCAAACGCTCCATACCTCATTATTGATTTACTTCCCGACCAGGATGTAAAAGGCAATAAAGGCGGCACCATGAGGCTGGGCGAGTACCCTTGTCAGCTTAGAAAAAACTCATTTGCTTACGAGGCTTATGGTACGACAGAAGTGTATGAAAGACATCGCCATCGATATGAGTTTAATAATAAGTATCGATTGCGTTTAGAAGATGCCGGTCTTAAGATTAGCGGCATTTCCCCAAATGGAAACTTGGTAGAAATCGTAGAGATTGAAGACCATCCCTGGTTTTTAGCGGGACAATTCCATCCAGAGTTTAAATCTTCCCCTATGGAACCCCATCCACTTTTTCAGAACTTTATATCCTCGTCTCTATCCTACAAAGAAAAAAACTAAACGATTCCAACATAAAATTGAACGGTAAAATCTAGCGGCCTTCACTGAAACCCGCTAAGCCAAAACCATCGCGTTACTTTCAATAAAGTATTTCTTAGATAACCTTAAATAGTATAACTATTGAAAGTTCTTGGAACCCACCGCAACGGCATGTTCATTAGATGGTATTTTGAAAATTAAAATATTTTTTTAAGGGATTAGATAAGAAGCGATAATACCTAAAACGAGGCGGCCATATTATGCAGATACTCTCACAGAACATTTTAGAAGAGCGGCTAGAAAGCTAGGTTTGAATGATATTTGCTTTCACACTATAAGACATACGTTTTGTTCAAGGTTGGCCATTGAGGGAGCTAATCCTTTAGATATAGCGTCAGTGGCTGGTCATGCTGATTTGAAGTCAACGCAAAGATATACACACCTAAACCAAACTAGGAAACGCGAAATTATTAGTAAATTGGATGCTGAGGGAGAGGGAGGTGGGTAACAATTATTGAGACATTATCCTACAATCAAAAAAATCATTGTTACTCCTTGTTTTAGAAAAGGAACTTTTTAGATTGTTTTTCTTTTGATTTCTTATCGAGTAGCGGGAGGATGATTTAATTCAATTAGAGGCGATCAATAAATTTTGAACAATAAGGGGCTTCTCAAGATTTTAATTCTTAGAAAAAGGTTTCCCTGGGAAATTTGGAGTGTTATTAAAAGCCGTATAAGCAGTTTCAAGAACGTAAACAATTTCTCTCAACCTTTGGTAAAGGAAGAATTTCTCAATTGATCGAATAGAATAATGGGAAATAAAATAGACTAAAGCTGGACCGGCAAATACATTAAAATAAACAAATACGGAGAGAAATTCATGAGAAAGGTTTAGATATGCGAATAATCCAATTATGCAAATTATAAAACCAATGTCAGATAATACTAAAAGGATTTTAGCGACATACCATGCGGTTGAGGCAAGACGAATGTGAGCTTCGTTACGAATAATGTTTCCAATTCTTTCAGATTGGTTAAACATTAAGCGCATTTTTAGAATATTGATGTAGGTTTTACTCCTAAAACTTTTGTTTTCTTCCCAGTTCACAAAAATTAAAAGATAATCCAGACCCCTTTTTTTCAAATAATCCCCAAGATATATATATGGGTATTCGACTTCATCCTCATCATCACTTCCAAAATTACTTCTTAATAGTTGCTTTATTTTTTCAATAATACCAAATTCAATAAGCAGGTTCGTTTTTTCAGACCATTCTTTTGCATTGTTTTCATTTATCCATTCTTTAATAGTTGGATCGTTAATCATTCCCCTAAAGGTGGTCAAATCGTCAGAACTTTTTAATAGTTTGTTACGTATAGTTTCAATAAATTTTTTATTTAATTTTTCCTTATTTAAATCTATTTTTTCAGATATATTTTTTATGAAAATACCTTCTGAAGAAAATTTTTCTATAAATATTTGGAAAAACCTTTTTTGATTGTGAATTTTTGAATCTTCTTTTAAGAAAATTTTGACTCCCTTTTCTATTTCCTCTATCAAATTTTTATTGAAATCTCGTTCTTCAAAAAGTTCCCATATGGTTTTAAAGAACCTGAAGAGAGGAATATAATTTAATTTTTTGCTAATAGAACCGGGCATGGGTTCTCTAAAAAATTTATCCATAATAAATTTAAAACTTTCTATATCAACATCTTTTGGATCTCTTCTAAAAAAAGTTAGGCCTAGAAAATAAGCTAGGATGAAGAATAGAATCAGCAAACCAAACCAAATGATTCCTGGGGTACCCTTAACAGAATTAAGGAAATTAGTAAAATCGTCTAAGAAATAATAAATTACCTTAGGACTTTTAATTTCTGATTGGTCGGAAAATGATTTTTCTGATTGTTCAAGATTCTTGACTTCCAACTGATTTGAAAAAGTTAAATGCAGAGAATGAGTCGGCGCAATTAGTGCGGTAAATGCGCCAACCAAAAATAAAACCCCTGGAAGAAGGCCACCTAAAAAATCAATAAGGAATCCTTCTGATCGAAATTTAGAATTTAGAGTGCGTTGAAGAGTCGGATTGAAATTTGTAGATTCAAATGGCATTTGATTATTTCATTTAAGGTTTTTTCAAGCTTCTGCGAAAGAACATATTTTCCGCAACTTAATTCTCATAAAAAAATAACATCAAAAGTTTCGTATACAAAATAGCTTAAAAGTATGGTATTTACAATAGGATTCCACATTACCGATCCTATGAGGCCGCATGAAAAAGCTAGCCATTGTTTTAATTCATTTCCGCCACTATCGTTTGCCCATCCTGGCATAGCTTCAAGAAAAAGACGGAACGCCAAAGGGATTGGCAACAGGCAAATGTTTAGGATGTGGGGAAGAGTCCAGGCCTATTACAGAAAAAAAAATTGAGCTATATTATTTTTTAGATCAAACCTTACCCCTCCCTTAATAATTGGAGCAAAAATGGGATTATATGACGACCTTAAGCAAGTATTAGAAGTTATACAAAAAAGCGACAATATCGACCTCATAAAAAAAAAAAGGCACTTGATATCCAAAAACAAGCAATGGATTTAATGGAAGAAAATAGGAGGCTAAAAGAAGAAATTAATTCCATTAAAGAAAATTATAAATTAGGGAAAAAACTAGTTATTGAGAAAAGTGCTTATTGGGAAATAAACGGAAATGAAAAAAATGGGCCGTTTTGCTCTGGTTGCTGGGATAACAATAATAAGCTTATTCGCATTCAAAAAAAACCTACAGCTGTTCGTATTAACATATGTCCAGTTTGCGGAGCCACCACAAAATCTGAATAAGGGGAAAGCTAGGTAATAACATCGACCTCGAAATTTCAATAGTTACAAAGAAATACCTTAGATAGTACCTTTCCTAGGATTAACGCTGGTTGAAGTAGCTGGAAAGATCAAGGTAACGATAGGACCACTATCAGAAGTGGAAAGCGGTAAAGGGATGTCATCTATTGAAACAGTCGCCAAGTTTCAGAAGAAGACAAATTTAAATATTATGTGGTTGTTGTTTAATGAGAGAGAGATGTTGAAGGAAAAGAGGAAGGACTAGAGAATAAGGTGAGATATCGGCAGTTAAGGTTAAAAAAAACTAAGTAGATATCTGGGGTTAAATAACCAAATCATAAAAGCAATATAGGCTATAACTATGTAAATCATGAAACCAAGTTCCAATATTTTAATGAATAAACTTTCTGGTTCCGATCCCTTACTTCCTTTTTCAAGAATTACTTCTCCTGTAAATAGTGAAAACGCCCAAAATGCTAAACCAGTATAAAATCTTATTAAAAAGTCTGTTACCTCCTTTTTAATAAAATCCCAAAAACCTTCAATAGGTGTTATTAATTGAAACTCAGGGACCCAGGAAATGGTAATCAAAAGATAAAATGAAACGATAAAGATATAGAATTTAAAACCATCAAAGCCTCTGGCTTTTAATTGAGGCAACATTGCCGCAAATATAAGGAATAATAGATATTGTCAGCCCCTTACCCAAAAAACGAATCCATAAAGCATGAAGAACTATTGGGCCAAGAGCAAAAATAATAAATAAGAAAATTGAACGAGCAGAGTTAAAGAATTTAGAACCAGGTCCCAAAATTTTTTGATTGTATTTTTTTAAAGTACTATTTTTGCGATCTGGAAAGGTTAGTACCCATGGGAAAAGTAATATACGAGGATCCTGAATTTTTATATGACAATTAACATTCAATTCGTCAAAAGTTGTTAGTCTATAGTTTAAGTCAGTTATATAAATATTCAGATACCAATGGATGCTAAGAATTACAAGGGGGCTAATTGCTAGGAAAGTCTCAATGGGAACCTCGCCTGGAATTATTGGTAGCTTTAGTTTCCCGTTGGTCTCACTGGCAAATGCTGTAATTAAAATATAGATAGAGGTAACAACTAAAAGAAATAACAAATTCCGGGCATGTTTTGAAGCCTCTTCAATCGACTTGACTAGCAGATCAAATCCTTTTTCATCCGTTATCAGCATTGTTCCCTTGAGTTGTTGGCATGTAGATTAGCTACTCTCACACTTTTCGCATGCCAAAATCAAGTTAAACTTTTAAAGGTTGAAAAAGAGTAGCAATGATTGCAATTAGCTATGAAAAATATAATGAATATTCCTAAAAGAGAACGCTACAAGGTGAGAGAGGTGGCATTATGTTTGTCTAAAGTAGACAAAAGTAGAGAGGATTAGCAACTTTAGCAATGCTTCAAGTATTCATATTTCGATTTACCGCGAAAAAATTAGCAAGACTAGCGGGATTAGCATCTCTACATGGCTATTAAAAGTTGTTATCTCTTTCGCTTTTTAGAAAAAAAGAATAGGGATGTATTTACTATAATTGTGAAGGGATATTTTGCCAACGGTGGCAAGGGGGTGGCAAATATGAACTAGAAACAAAAAAGACCTAAGGGTTTATTTCCTTAAGTCATTGAAAGAATTGGTAGCGGGGGCAGGATTCGAACCTACGACCTTTGGGTTATGAGCCCAACGAGCTACCAGACTGCTCCACCCCGCAACATTGTTCAATCTCGAATGGGATGCCATTGTTGATCGAATCATAAAATTTGTCAAGCGTTGTAATTTTTTTTCTTCGGAAAGCCTTATAGAAGGCCTTGAAATGGACTTCAAAAAGAAGAAAGAAATTTGAAAACCCGAAAAAACTCAGCAAAACCCGAACTAAAAAGTTTAGTTCGGGTTTTAACTGAATTATAGATTTGCGTTTTTCCTATCGGGATTTCGAAATAGGGAGGTTTCGTTAGTCAAATCATCCAAACCTGGAAAAGTATCCTCAGGGTGAATTTTTTGAGCTTTTTCAAGCAACTCTTCCTCAGATTCCCTATTGTCTTCGTCAGGAATACAACAGTCTACTGGGCAAACTTCTTGGCAAGCTTCTTCGCCATGAAACCCAACACATTCCGTACAAAGGTCAGCTTCGATTACATAGAAATCTTCGCCTTCAGAGATAGCGGCATTAGGACATTCAGGCTCACATACTCCACAGTTAATACATTCATCAGTGATAAGTGTCGCCATAAGAGATTTACCTCATAACGAAAGGTTTAAAAAAATTCCTATCTTGGGACATCACTCCCTAAAAGAGAATATTAATTCAAATAGAAATCTGTCCCTGCGGACAGGTCATTTTCTCATTAAGATAGAACCGGGCGAGGAAGTGCAAATCGCTCGCTACTAATAAAAATTACTTGGGGAATTACCCCCTTAGATCAAAGCTATAACGTACAATTAATATTTAAGTCAAGAAAAATTTTAACCTTAATTGTTCGAAACAGCTCTTTAATCCCCTATAAGTTATAATATAGTAAATTAAAGAATTTTTCAGGTAAATTTTTTAACAGAAAATCACAATGATTACAAAGCGTTTTCTTATTTTTACTCCTATTGGGGTTGCTTTCTTTTTATTCCAATCTTTATTTTGGGCGCCGACCTATGATGGGCAGGCCCAAAAAAACCCAAATAGGTTATTGCAATATATACAAGGCTCTATTGGTGATGCCGAGATTTTAAATCCTATTCTGAGCGCGGATTCCGCAAGTAGTCAAATCAATGATTTGGTTTTCGATGGATTGATCGATCTAGACGATAATTTAAATTACAGACCTAGGTTGGCTAAAAGTTGGAAAGAATATGAAGAAGTTTTTTTAGCGTTGGATTTTGATTTCGAATTTCACGGAGAAAAAATTAGAAACGGCGACGATTGGAAGACATTCATTTTGGATAAATTAAAAGACAACGTCACGTGGTCTAAAAATATTGAAAAAATAGAAATACTGCAAGAAAAGAAGAAGTTAGATGAGTTCGTTGTTAAACCCAAAAGTAAAGATGCTTCTGGATCAAAAGTTTCTTATTCTATGACTATGCCTGTTAGGTTGAAGTTTACGTTGAAAAAAGTAGATCAAGACTTTTTTAAACCTATCTGGAAAGTTATAGGCGAAAACTATAGAACCAATTTCCCGTATACAAAGTTTATTAAGTTTGAGGACAAGAACAGAGAACATTTTTCTAAAGAAAAATTAAAAGGCATTTTGTCTGTAGCCGAACACAATCCAGTGATTGTGTTTGATTTGAAACAAGGGATAAAGTTTCACGATGGAACAGAACTTGACTCAAACGACGTTTTGTTCACTTATCAAGCCATAATGGACCCTATTAATATTTCTCCAAGAAGATCCGATTACGAACCAGTCAAGCAAGCTCAAGTTTTAGGTAAATACAAGATTCAATTTATTTATAAAAGGCTGTTTTCTTCGGCGTTAAACTCTTGGGCTATGGGGATTTTACCCGAGCATCTGTTGAATAAGCAGGCGCTTAAAAAAGAGTTTTCGAAAAAAGAAATAGCAGGCGAAAAAACGAAGAAGGTGTCTATTCGCGATAGCTCTTTTAATCGAAAGCCAATTGGAACGGGGCCTTTTGTATTTAAAGAATGGCGTGGCGATGAACTGATTCGTCTAGGAAAGAACGAAAATTATTGGGAAAGACCGCCGGAGTACGACGAATTTGTTTTAAGAATTATTCCAGATACATTGACGCAAGAAATGGAGTTTTATTCGGCGGCTGTTGATTATTACAAAGCGGAACCTCATCAGGTAGCAAGGTTTAAAAAACAAGAAAAATTCCATTGGGTTTCCAGTGTGGGAAATTCCTATAGCTACATTGGTTATAACTTACGCAATCCACTTTTTAAATCTAAAGAAATTCGCGCCGCTCTTGGTATGGCAATTAACGTCGACGAAATCATTAAATACATACTCTATGGAGAAGGGGAAAGAGTCACCGGTCCTTTTGCAAAAAATACGAATTGGTATGACAAATCGATTAAATCTTTGCCCTATGATCCTGAAGGGGCGTTGAAGATTTTTGAGAAATTGGGATGGAAGAAGAATGAGGATGGTTATTTGGAAAAGGACGGCAAGATTTTCGAATTTAATTTGATCACTAATAATGGGAATGCAGTACGAAAAAATATTTTGACCATCGCCCAAAACAATTGGAAAAAAATAGGGATTAAGTGCACGACTCAACTCTTTGAATGGGCTGTTTTTTTGAAAGATTTTGTTAACCCCGGAAAGTTTGACGCTCTAGTTCTTGGTTGGAGCGTTGGAATAGACCCTGATCAATACCAAATTTGGCATTCTAGCCAAACGAATCCAAGGCAATTGAATTTTGTGGGATACAAAAATGAAGATGCGGATCGCTTAATAATTCGCATTAGACAGGAATACGATATGGATCGACAGATAGAATTGACCCATGCTTTGCACAAAGTCATTGCCGATGATCAGCCATATACTTTTTTATTTGTGAATAGATCGACTTTATTACTGGATAAGAAAATTGTCATTGTTGATCGTAATGAAAACGGCGAAGAAACCTACAAAAAAATATATCCTACAAAAGATGGAAACGTTAAATACTACTTTAATAAATGGAGAAAGCTTTCAGAAGCTTCTTTAGTTCCTGGTTAATAATAAGAGGAAGTCTAAATAGGTAACTATTTTCAGTATCTTGTTATTAGTTCGTAGGTTTAGAGGAAGAGGCGCCGGGGAGAAATTTTCTTCCTAAATAGATTTCTACAATATTTTTTGCCGCGCTGGATACTGCAATATCTGTTTTACCGTCTTTATTATAGTCTGCGCTTGTGATAGCCAGAGGCGTTCCACCTTCTACGATATAATCCCGAGGTGGATGTCTAAAGCCCCCTTGAGGCGTTCTAAAAACTACCGAAAACGAACTACTTCTTCCGTTCGCCACCGCCACATCGTTTAAATTGTCGTTATCGAATTGCCCAATAGTTAAAGCCGCTGGACCGCCTCCAGCAGAAAAAGCCACAGGCTCGGCAAACTTCCCATTCTTAGTCGATTTTAGCAGGTACATATTATCGCCTTGAGCCGATGCCGCTACCAAGTCTTGCCAACCGTCTTCATTCATATCGGCTTTAGCCAGTATGAAAAGGGATTTTCCTTTTGCGGATTTTTCCGCTAAAGAAAAAGAGCCGTCTCCATGACCTTCAAGAATTCTAAGTGAACTGGAGCTTGAGCTATTCGAAGCAATCGCAATGTCTCTGAAGTTATCTTTATTAAAGTCGCCAGAAACGATAGAACGCGCCCTTGACCCCGTTGGATAATCCTTCCCTTTTTTAAACTGACCGTTTCCGTTCCCAATATAGATTTCAAGTTTATTGAAGGTTAAAGAGACGGCGATATCAAGATGAGAGTCGTTATTAAAGTCGTCTAGTATTACCGTCAAAGGGACTCGACCGGTTGCGAGTTTTTTGGCGGGTCTGAAGTTTCCGTTTCCATAACCTAAAAGAATTGATAGACCGTTTGCGCCTTTACTGTTTAAGACTATATCTGGAAACCCATCTTTGTTTAAATCTCCCGTAGCTGCATACGATGGCTCTGGCAATACTTTTAAGTTGCGAGCGGGGCGAAATGTTCCGTCTCCCATGCCAATGAAAAGAGTGGCGGTGTGGTCGTTCCCATTTGCGCACAAAAGGTCGGGGAAACCGTCTAGGTTAAAATCTGAGGAAAGTAAATAAACGGGACCTGAGCCAACCTTTAGAACATTATATTTATAAAATAAATCGGGAGCGGGGGGCGGCAATTTAAATTCGCAGGCGTTGCCAAAGAGAACCGCCAATAGAAAAAGTAAAATAAAAGTGGTTTGTTTTATAGCGTGTTCTAATTTTTGAAAGCTCGAAGTCATTTAGACCTTAAGAAAATCAATATAATCACATTCTAAAATATGGGTTTATACCTGGTAATTATTTTCCAAACTTTCGAATCCTGTAAACTTTTTGAATGAAAAAGTAAGATTCTTAAATTTTAATGTGAATTTAAGCAAAGTACCAGATTGGTTTAGTTTTAGCGAATGAAACGGTGGTAAAAAAACGAATGTTTTATTAATTGTAAACTTTTGTCACAATTGAATGAAATCCTTTAAGAAATCTGTTATTTTGTTATAAATATATTAGATTTACCAAGAATATTTATTTGATTGAGTCTATAGGGAATTAGTATTGTTGTCCCAATTAGTTTCTCAATTTATTAGACTGGTAATGTTTTATTTTTTCTAATTTTATTAAAAGGTTTTTATATGACCGAAATAAAAAATGAAAAATTTAGTGAACTAAAAATGTTGATCGTCGACGACTCAAAAACGTTGGGAATGATCATTAAAGATATTTTGATGACGTTAGGTTTTAATCGGGAAAATATTGAACAGGTTGGCAACGCATACGATGCGCTTAATATTTTAGAATCTCAAAAATTTGATTTAATGAGTTCTAACCTCTGGATGCCTTCGTCGCTCAATGGGCTGGAGTTGTTAGAGAAAATTAGAGCGCACAAAAACCAAGATATTAAAGATCTTCCTTTTATTCTCATTACAGGGGAGACAAGCGAAAAATTTGTAAGCATGGCTTTTGAAAAGGGAGCAAACTCTTATCTTACAAAGCCGTTTAATATAGAAAATTTCAAAGACGAACTGGAAAAAATATTTTGTCCTCAGGAAGAGGAGGAGAAAGAAGTTGAAGAAGAAAAAACCGATACTTCGCCAATTAGAGAAAATAGTAAACCCATAACGTTAGGACAAGAGCCAGACCCTCAATTAAAAGGTATGAAGCTTTTGATTGTGGATGATTCTGCCACGAACGTTACGATTTTGAGGAATACGCTGAAAAATCAGGGATATGAGCTTATGGAAGCTCCTTCGGGAGAGATAGCCATAAAAATGTTGTTTGGAGCTCTTCCAGATTTAATTTTATTGGACGTCACGATGGCTGGAATTGATGGTTATGAAACGTGCCGAAGGATAAAAAGCGATGAATCTACAAAAAATATTCCCGTGATTTTTATTTCATCGATGAACGAAACGGAAAATATTATTCGAGGTTTTGACGCAGGCGGTAGCGATTATATAAGCAAGCCTTTCAGGGTAGAGGAAGTTGTATCGCGAGTTAAGAGCCAATTACAGCTAAGAAAAACAGTCAAAGATAAAGAGATATTAATCGAAGAAATATTAGATTCGAAGGAAAAGAAAGATTTATTAATTAAAGAATTGTTGATTCTAAAAGAACAATTAGAATCGGCTTCAAAAACCGACGCTTTGACCGAATTGCCCAACCGCAGAGGTCTAAACGAAAACTTAGACAATGAGAAGCTGCGTTTTGAGCGTAACAAAAAAGCTTTTTCCATAGTTTTATGCGATATCGATTTCTTTAAAAAGATAAATGATGAATTTGGGCACGATGCAGGCGACTTTGTGCTTGCTGAAGTAGCCAAGGTTATTAAAACTGTAGCGCGTAAGCAAGATATTGTGGGTAGATGGGGAGCTCAGGAGTTTTTAGCTCTATTGCCTGAGACCGAAGGCGAAGGAGGAATAAAACTCGCTGAAAAACTCCAAGGAAAAATAGAAAATCACAAGTTTCAGTTTAACCAACAGTCAATTTCAATAACCATGAGTTTTGGAGTTACTGAGTATAATTCAGATGAAAAAGATATAGATAGTTGTATTAGTAAGGTCGATTCACTTTTACATAAGGCAAAGGAAGCGGGTAGAAATATGGTAGTGTCTTAAAACATGTAGATAAAACACGGAATTAATTTCTAAATTCGATTTTAGTAAGCTTTTATAGTATTGATGGATATGGCAATCCTTCTTCTTGTTTTTGAAACCTCCCTCCTTTTCTTTCTTCTTGATAATAATCTTTAGAAATTTTAAATTACTTGTTCGGGAAACCCCGATAGTCGCTATTAATTTATTCACTGAAAATAAACGGAATTGGCAATGAATTCGTTGGACCCTGAACAAAGAAAAGCTCGAATAGAAGAATTAAAAAAAGAGCTACTAGATTTGAAAGAAAATACGGAAGAGAACTTCCTGAAAAGGAAGGGGATTATTATACAAGACCTGTCTAATTTGAAAATCAATTTCCCTGATTTAGATGGTTACGAATTGTCCACAACAGATTTATGTGGCGTAGATTTAAGCGAAACTGTTTTAAGCGACTCAAAATTTAATAAAACTTTGCTTATTGGAGCGGATTTAAGCAGTTGTGATTTTGAAGATAGCTCGTTCGTAGAAGCAAATTTAGGCGGGTCTAATCTTTTCGCAAGCGATTTAACAAATGCAGATTGTAGAAAAGCTAATTTTGCTAAAGTAGATTTAGGAGAAGCAATTCTTTGTGGGGCAGATCTCACTGGAGTTGATTTAAGCTGTCAATCGAATTTAGCTGACGCTGATTTTAAAGGCGCTAATTTGTCAAAAGCAAATTTGAAGGAAGCAAACGTTTCTGGAGCGGACTTTTCTGGCGCAAATTTAAGAGGGGCAAGCTTGCTATTAGCGGAAAGTTTGACCTGCGAACAAATCAAATCCTCAGAGATTGATCGTGACACTAAATTCCCAAGCTATATTAAAGTAGTCTGGGTAGACGATGGAAATTACGAATGTGACATTATCCCAGAAGGTTAAAAACTTTTATTATTTTTTGAATTGTCTTTAGAAATCTCTCTAAATTTTCCTATAGAATCTATAGGTGACACTTTCATGATAAGTTTATATGAAATGTGAAAGAAATATATTTTCTCTCCTCTAATTCATCTCATATTAGTTCATTGTGTTTTTGCTCTAATCCCCCTCGATAGGTTGTTCGGTTTTTCTAATAAATGTCTAGATTTATTCGAGTTTCGGAATTAATTGATTCAAAATATTCTCAATATTGCTTCGATTAAGCGTAGCTGTATTCAGTTATGGGAAGTTGAAAAATAACTCTTGAATTCTAATACTAGGTGGAAAAAGTTTAGTATTAGCTTTTTCATTTATAAGATTGAACTTACTTATTTAGTCAGAGTTATAAAAAATGTCGATATTTTATTACTCAATCAATAATTTCTTGAAATTGCTAATTAAAGGATATTATTGAATAAAACAAAGGTTTTGTTCTAAAATAAACTCTGCAAAATAAAAAATGTTTGAAAGGCTCAGGAAAGTTTTTTATTACGCAAAAAAATGTACTCAAACTTTTCATCGTAAACTTCTTTTCGTAATTTTTTCGCTTATTTTTGACAACATAATTTTTGTGTATGATTTTTGTCTGTAAAAATCTATTTTTTGATTAAATAGCTGTTTCGGTTATTCGAATAAATATGTATGGGTTAATCTTAATTATGGAAAAAAATATTAACCCATGCCTAAGTTTTCTTTGTCTCGATAGCTTTTCTAGCAGATGAATTATTTTTTTCTGTTAATGATAGTTATTTAAGCGCTCGTTATAGGGAAGCTATTTTTAAAGTTTAAGATCCCATGGACCGAATCGGAAATAATAAAGAAGAAAAAGACTTGTTGAAAACTGTTATGGATCCACCTCGAAGAAAATTTAAAGAGAATAAAATTATAATCATTGAAGACGATGTGGATTTTGCCAATTCACTTAAAGTTGTTTTAGATAATTATGGTTATGATGTTTTCATAGCGGTTGACAGAGCGGAAGCTATTGAAAGAGTGAAAGAGGTTCAACCTCATATCGCTTTTGTCGACGTCCGTCTGGGGCGAGCTTCGGGATTTAGCTTACTTGCCGAGTTCAAAGACTTATACCCTAATATGCTATGCGTTATTATTACAGCTTACCCAGAAAAAAATACAGCATTAAGGGCGTTGGAAGAAGGTGCTTACGATTTTCTTATTAAGCCTTTCCATCCTTTGGAAATTTTAAGCGCAATTGATCGATGCTTAGAAAAAATCCAATTGGAAAAACAAAGTTCCGCTCTCGAAGCGGCTTTGATGGATGCATGTAAAATTTTGGGCCTTGATATTAAGAATCTACCCGTTCAAAGCGTAATCGATCAATCTCCTGAAGCTAAAGAAAGCCTTGAAGAGATAAAGAAAATCAATCAACATCTTAATAACGATAAGAATCAGAGAATAGGAAACTTTTTGGAAAAAGGAGGATTGACCAAAAGGGAATGTCAAATTGCGATTGAGTTGCCGCAGGAGTATGATTTAGAAAAAATTGCTCAAAAATTAAATATCAGTATTCATACCTTGAGAACTCATTTAAAGAAGATATATAAGAAATTAAAAATAAACAGTCGTAAGGATTTAATCAACATTTTGAACCGAATTCCTTAAACCTGCCAAATTCGCGTTTTCCTTTCTCCTCGAAAAGGATATAATCTAATCTTTTCAGCTAAACTTAGAGTTTTGCCCGCATGCGCAAAATTTTCTCGCATAGAATTTTTTATCAAGGAAGTATATTCATGGAATTAAAAAGGAATCGTTTTTCCTTCATTTTTTTGTTTGCTATAGGAATCGTGTTTTTGTCTGCTTGTCAAGAGTCTGAAGTGAAGCCTCAAAAACCCTTGACTCTAAATATGGACGTGCCAAAACCAGTTTTGGTTAAAAAATCTAAAGTAAAACCAAAAAATATTCCAGAAATCCAGAAATCCGATCTTAAATTTCAGGTGGCCAACGCGGCGATTAAAAAAGATTTATCTGAAAGGCCTATAAAAGACAGAAAAAACTGTAACCTTAGGGTCGATGAAATTGAAAAAGAAAAAAACAAGGTCCAAACGGCTGGCGGGTTTTGGGGGAGAATAGAAAGTACAAAAGATTTTAAAGACTATTCGCCAATTGGTGTGAAGATAGACGCTAAATTTAATCAGCTTATTTTTGGGTTGCGTCATTTATGCGATACCGCTATGGGATTGGATCTTACACACGTTGCGAAAGAGTTAATTAAAGAGTCTAAAGGAAGAAGTACAGAAGAACTGGTGAAGATGTTAGAGTCAACAGGTAAGGCTAAAGCGGATATTGAGATATATCTTAAATACGTAGAGTTTGCTAAAAGATCCCAAAATAGATTACTTGAATACTCTTCGATCCAGGAGACCCTTTTGTGGGTTGATATGTTTGTCGATCAATATAGTAAGTTTTTTAATGGAAAGTTAGCGGATAAAGAGCGCATAGATCAAGCAATGCCCGATGTACTCGCTTTTAAAGATGCCTTAGAGCGTTTCTCTGTTGAGAATGAAAATATTAAAATCGCTATTATGGAAGATTTTCAAGTCCCATATTTCTACGTAACGGAAATGTAGGGAAGTTTTAATTACAACTCATCAAGCGTCTTTCCACTTTCGATTTTCCCATAATCTTTTAATAGCCATCAAACATTTATGAACGATTGCCCTTGCGGTTCAAACTCTACTTACACAGATTGCTGTGGAATGCTTATTAATGGAACCTGTTTGCCTGATTCAGCAGAAGATTTAATGAGATCCCGGTATTCTGCATTTGTTTTTAAAGAATGGGATTATCTCGAAAAAACTGCGATAGTGAAGAAATCGCATCAGTCTTTGATTTCGAACGAAGAAGTAACTTGGACAAAGTTGGAGATTTTAGGAAGCAAGCAAGGTCAACGCGATGATTCGCAAGGCGAAGTAAACTTTGCAGCCTACTTTACAGATAATGGCGAAGAAAAAGTCCTCAGAGAAGACTCGAAATTTCAAAAAATAGACGGCCGGTGGCTTTACGACGAACTAAACTCTTCCATCCAAAAGTCCGAACCCAAATCTGAACCACAACCCCAAAAAAGTGGACCTGTTGTAAGAGATAAACCCAAAGTGGGCAGAAACGATCCTTGTTCCTGCGGTAGTGGGAAAAAATTTAAGAAGTGTTGCGGTAAATAGAGAAGGTTAGCGTTTTTTTTCAGGAACGTTTGTTTTTTTCGAGTTATCCGGCTTAGAGTCTTCCTCGGAAGTTTTTGGACTATCAATCTTGTCGCCGTATGAAATTGTTCTTGCGACTCCGCGATCAAATGGCATTGCATGCCTTTGACCCAACCTTGGAGCTAACCTGGACATTTGAGATTTTTTGTCGTTTGCCTCCACGCATTTAGGGCAAACTTCTTTTTGGGTTTCAGATGTAGGGGGAAACTTTTCTTTGCATATTGAGCAAGGGATCATAAAATACCTTTAAGAGGATCACCAAATAGGAGACATTAAGCGATCAAGACCTTTCTATTTAAAGCTTTTTCTCCTTGGGATGTTTTTAGGTTGTGGTCGTCTATTTAAATGCTGAGTCAATAAGAGTTTGTTCAAAGTTTTTGGAATAGTTTAAAACCTTCCCAAAGAATTAGCAATTGCAATGTCCACGCAAACCGTTCCGTTAAATTCATTAATTTTTGTCTTTGCCGATTGTTATGCAAAATCAGTAAAGTTGACGTCTTGGGTTTCCGATATTATAGATAGGGATAAATATAAAAGGACAAATCTATGAGTTATGTGGAAGACGCGAGTTCAACCCAGGTTTTAGAAGGTAGCTTCAAGATAGAAAAAACGCCGTTAGATGCCGTTCAAGACCTTTTTGAGCTTGATGACCTGACGGATGATGAAGCTCAAATGATTCGGGAATGGGAGAACCTATTGTTGGAGTTGACTCCAGTATTGAGAATTGACGAATGGAAACGCGCTCAAAGAATGATCCGTCTGCAATTATCCAAAAGAGAGAGTAGGGGAGAGAACTTAAACGCTTTTAAACAAACAAAAAGTCATATTGATCCCGCAGGCAAGCGAGTCTCTGGAAGACTGCAAACTAAAATGCTTGAATATAAAACGCCTCATATTTGGTCGACCCTACAAATACCTCTCACCGAAAATTGTAATTTGCTTTGTAAGCATTGCCCCAGGACTCAAAAGTATTTAAGTAAAGATATTCCTTTTGAAGCTTTTCAGGAATATTTATCCAGATTTTCGGCGGATAGATTTAAAAAGGTATTGCTAAGTGATTTTGGCGAGCCGTTTTTGAGAAAAGATATTTTAAGGATTTTGCGTTTTGTAAAAGAAAGAGGATTTCATAATGTAGAAGTCGTTACAACGGGAAACCTGATGAACGAGAATATGCGCAAAACGATTTTAGAAGAAGGTTTATTGGGGAAACTTATGATCTCTATTGAATCGGCGTCAAAAGATCTTTATGAAGATATCAGAGGATCAGATTTTGAGTCGATGAAGAGCTGCATAGGAGACTTTATTCAATACAGGAACCAAATTGGATCGAAGAAACCAGAAGTATTTTTTAACGCAGTATGTATGAAAGACAACGCTCACGAGCTTCCAATGATAATGGACTTAGCGGCAGAGCTTGGAGTTGATCATGTGCTGTTTGTTCATTTGAATGGGATTGTTAGCGATTTCTCAAGCGAAGAAAGAAGCGGGTTCGAAGAAAAAATGCTTTTTTCAAAAAATCATTTAAACACGTGCGATCCAGAATACGTTAAAGAAATTTTTAGTAAAGTTCATGAGAAATCCATTAAATATGGAATAGGGTATTTACCTCCGGAAGATTATTTAGAAACGGCAAATCCATTTGGTATAGACGAATTGGCTGAACCCTGGCCAGAAAGTTCTAAGTGTGACCGTCCTTACGAGTGGGTACAAGTTCAATCCGACGGCAATGTTTATCCGTGTTGCCAAATAGCGCAGCGCTATTCAGTAGGAAATGTTCAAGATAAAACGTTTGAAGATGTTTGGAAGAGTCCTGAGTTTGTTGAATTCCGAGAAGGATTAAAAAACGGAAATCCCAACAGATGGTGTGAAGTCTGCAACATCTATAATGGCAAACGATTTTAAAAATATTACAGGTAGGTCAAGTATTTAGTCATTTCCATTATTAAATTTGTTTTTCATACTTTTAACCAAAATTCAAAAGTTCATGAGTCATAAGTAAATCCGCTACTGGATTGGCAATCGTTCGTGGAGACGACACTAAAAAAATTTCTTCATACACTCCTTCTAAATTCCCTAGGGCCGTCATCTTTTGTTCTTGGGCAAAAGATTGGCTGACAAAATCAGGCAAAGCGACGAGTCCCATTCCCCTGCTAGCCATTAATTTCTGAACGCTAGTATCTTGAGTTTCCATTACTACCTCAATATTAATTTGATTAGAACGGAAATAGTGATCTAAGTCGTGGCGACGTTTGCTGTGAAATGTGGGCAGTAAGAAGGGCTGGCCTTGAAGGGATTTTGGAAATCCTTTTTTAAGATGGAGAAAACCTTGCGTCCCAAAAACTGATAGCGGATGTCGTCCTAATGATCGAATAGAGAAGCGACGCAAATCTCCTACGTCGGGTTGATAGTCGGCAACTACAAGGTCGACTCTATGTGAAAGCAACTCTCGAAACAAGAGATCCCCTGTGCCTTCTAGAACCGTTATGGTACATGGTCCCCATGTTAAGGCTGCATCGGTAAGGTGTCGGATTACTGTTTTCGGGATGCTGTCAAGAACTCCAATTTCCAAATGAACTTTTCGCAAAAAAGATCCCGCCTGCAACACTTCTTTAAGTTCGTCGCCTAAACCAAAAATCTGATTGGCAAACTCCAAAGTGACCTGGCCTGCCTGAGTTAGTATGAGTCTGCGGTTTTTTCGTTCAAATAAAAGATGCCCCAATTGCTCTTCCAATTGCTTGATTTGAATGCTGATGGCAGGTTGGCCCAAGTTTAGCTTTCCTGATGCTTTGGCAATGCTACCTTCCTGAGCTACCACTTGGAAGTAATGTAAATGCTGATAATTCAACCAAATCATAAAAGCCTAATAGTTTAATTTTTTTAAAGTATAGCATAAAAAGATTTAAGTAACTTTAATGAATTAAAAGGCTCTAAATATTCAAAGCTTCTATCTGCTTGGTAGAAGTAAGAATACTTAATCTTAACCAGGGAGAAGTTGCAATGTACAGACAAACGAAGGTCTTGATGGCAATGTTAGTATCGCTGTGTTTTCTGGTGACACCTATGTTGGCGTTTGCTGGAGGTTACCCTCAGGGCGATAATTCCGCTGCTAATGTCGGTGTTCCAAAAGGATGGGTACCAAAGGTTGAGGGGCAATCTGGCAGGAAACCTGGCGGGAATAAGTTTCCTCCGGGCGACAACTCTGCCGCTAATGTTGGTGTTCCAAAGGCCTGGGAACCTACCTCGGAGGCAGCCAGTTGGGGGTCGAGCGGTTCGCAAAGTAGCAGGCTACCAAAAGAAGGCAACGACCGCGCCAATGTGGGAGTTCCTAAAGTCTGGATGCCTAAGTAAGGGTTGAATAATAAGGAAGAATTCTCCTGAGAATCATTCTTAGGAGAGTTCTTTCTTGGGATTAAATGTCTGGCGTCAAATTAAAATAGACCAAAGCGTGTGAACGACATCATCAAAAAATGGTTTCCAGCGAGTAAAAAACTAAGAGATTCTTTCTGAAGTACTTTTGTAAAAAGGAGAATTATAGGGGGGAGGAATTATAGTTTAACTTTTTTAAGGGGTTTTATAAAAAGATTTAAGCAATTTAAATCATAAGAACGCTTCTAAATGCTTTAAACTTATTAGGATGAGACCTCTATTACTAACTAAAAATACCAAAAATTCCGATAGTTTAATTAAATGATGTAAATTAACTTATAATTAATATAAAATAGATAGAATCACTAAAATTATAAAAAAATTTAAAGCTTGTTTGGGGTAGTTGTATGTACCGTTCCCTATCCTCAAAAATTGGTTCACATGAGGAACAAGTTTAAGAAATTATTCTTGCTGATTTCTTCTATGCCAGAAAAATAATGACCGAACAAAAATTGGAAAAAATTCCAGCTATTGACGAGTCTGACCAGAAATATAGTGGGTTTACCGAGGATTTATTGGCTAGTAACAAGCCGTTAAAATCTAAAAACTTAGTCAAAATTCCTCGACGTTTGTACACGTGGTCACGATTCGCTCTCATTTTCTTTTTATTTTTTGCGACTATTGTGAGTTTTGTGCCTTGGACGCAGACAGTAACGGTTCAAGGCAAGCTGTCGGCATATTTCCCGGCAGAACGATCGCAAGAGATTCATGCGCAGATTAATGGGAGCATACAACATTGGCATGTCAATGAAGGAGATATGGTTAAGAAAGGGGACTTGGTTCTTGAATTGGCAGATATTAGTCCTAAGTTCATGGCTCCCGATCTTTTGCAACGATTGGATCAATCTCGTGAAGCGTTGGAGCAACAACGACAAGCAGCCTTGGAGCGCGCAAAAATCTTTGCGGACCGAATAGATGAAATGAGGGCCTTGGCCGAAGCGGCTACAGGTTCGGCCGAGGCCAGAGTATCCGAAGCTGACAATAAAGTGATAGGTACAGAGTTACAAGCGACTCCAGCCAAAGGAGCTGAGGAAACCGCCGCGTTAAATTTAGAACGATCGCGTTTGCTTGAAGCGCAGGGATTAATCTCAAGACGCGAATTGGAACTTGCTATTCAAGCGACAAAGGAAGCTGAGGCAGGTTTGAAAGCGAATGAAGCTAAGTTACGCGAAGTTCAAGAAGGGCGCCGCGCTTTAGCTTACAATCGTGAAAAAATCGACGCTGAGTTGGTGCAAAGTTTATTAAATACTAGATCAAAGCGAGCCTCGGCGCTTAGTGATGCCGCCAAAGCTTCGAAGGAATTAGCTGATTTAGAATTGACTCGATCTATTGTGGTTCAGAGACGTGTTGCCAGCCGCGTTATCGCTCCTCTTGATGGAACGATAGTGCGTTTGACGCCAATTGGTCCTAGTGAAATCGTGCATCCAGGAGATTTGTTGTTTACCATTGTGCCCAAGAGTCCAACGCCAGCGGTTGAAATGTGGGCGAATGACATTGACGCTCCTCTCCTGAGACAAGGCCGCCCAGTTCGGCTACTTTTTCAAGGAGTCCCTGCTATTCCTCTTCCGGCATGGCCGGAATTGATGGCTGGTACTTATGACGGTTTTATTCAAGTGGTGGATCAATCCGCATCGGCAAATGGACAGTTTCGTTTATGGGTAGTACCCGATACTCAACGTCGAAAATGGCCGCCTCAGTTACATGTACGGCAGGGAACGCAGGTGATGGGCTGGGTGATCTTAAATCGAGTTCCTTTGTGGTATGAGATGTGGCGCCGTTTTAATTTGTTCCCAGCAGACTATAAATCAGGCAGTAGAAGTTTGATGGACGTCTTTTTGTCAAAAGCTGGACGACCGGGTAAGTAATGGAAGATTGCATCTTATTTAGAGATATCAATTTACGGATAAATAAGTCTTGCGAGAGGAGACATTATGAGAGGTAAGCAAATTGCTGTTGTGGGGGCGTTGATTCTATTTACCGCCGCTCCTCTGTGGGCAAAAGAAATTTTGCAAATGTCTCTAAATAAAACTCCGACTTCAATTCTGACCCTCCAGTCGGTGTTAAAACGGGTGGAAGAAGGACACCCGCTTCTACGAGGAAGCCAAACGGAAAAGATGGTGGCTAGCGGTAAACTGCTTAAGGCTTTGGGGCAATTTGAACCCACTTTTGTTAACGATTTTGAATTGGAACGGCTTGCAAAAGATGATCGAACTAAGAGCGTTGGATTTAATGACACGTTTGTGGAGATGCTTCATCCATGGGGCATCAGAGGGTTTGCCGGTTTTCGAACTGGGATTGGCGATGTAAAACCAGCAGATTTAGGTATTAATGATTCCAATCAGCCTTTGTTAGGTATCGCAATTCCCCTTCTTCGAGGATTAATGACAAATCGGGCTAGCGCCAAATTAAAGAAATCCTCGCTGGCGGAAAAACAAGCGAATCTGCAAATCCAGCAAGCGCGGCAAGATTTGTATCTTGGCGCCGCAAGACAATATTGGAATTGGGTGGCGGCATGGAAGCTTATGGATTTACAAAAAAATGCGGTTGCTGTGGCGCAAGAACGTCTAGTCCAATTAACGAAACAAGTCGAAGCTGGCGCAAGAGCAAAGTTTGATATCGTCGAAGCAAACCAAGAAGTGCAACGGAGAAGAGATAAACTAATTAAGACGAGACGCAAGGTTGATGAAGAGCAATTTAAACTCGCGTTGTTCTTGTGGGAAAACGACAACTTAATTGTTCCCGATAATTATAAGGCTCCCTTATTCCCATTAACGCAACTAGATAATTCATTAACTGCATTAGAGAGAGGTAAACGGCGCGCTGTCACACTCCGTCCGGAATTACATTTAGTGAGTTTGGAAGCTGAGTTTAATCATATCGATTTAGAGGTTGCAGAAAATAATTTACTTCCAGATCTGTCTGTAGAGGTTGAGCCCTCCAGGAAGCCAGACGAGTTTGTCTTGGGTCTGGGGTATCGATTTGGAGTTAAATTTAGTATGCCGTTTTTTCAGCGTGGAGCTCGCGGAGATCTTCTCAAGAAGAGGGGCAAAGCTCAACGGTTAAGGCTTCTTCAGCGGTATCGACTAAAACAAGTGACGATGGATGTGGCGAACGCTACTTCAGCCGTTATGCGCGCTGATGAGCGCATTAAAGTTTTGCAGAAGTCCCTTGAATTTGCGCAAAAATTAGAAAAGGGAGAACGCACTCGTTTGAAACTAGGCGCTACGACTTTGCTCATTGTTAATCTTCGAGAGCGTAATGTTCTTAAAGCCGCCGAGGGGCTTATAACAGTTAAAGCCGATTATCAAAAAGCCCTTGCCTTATATAAATGGTCGACCGGGGAGTGGGTGAATGGATCATCTCCTATTGACGATCAGAGGAGGCAATAGCAAAATTATGACTGTTCCTTCTCTAAGAGAAAACCTGGATCGCCTTGGTTCCTTTCTGAGTCAAGACCGCTCTATTATTTTACCGATTTTTACCTACGCTATTGTGGTTGGTTTGTTTTCTCTTATTATTCCTTTAACGGTCCAGGAATTAGTAAACACGTTTGCATTTGCTATATCTCCCGTAATGGTCGTTACGCTTGTTGGCATTATGGCTGGCATCCTATTGTTTGTGGGAATATTCAAAATTTTGCAATTCTACGCGATGGACATTCTGGAAAGGCGAATCTTTGTTCGCATGGCTCTAAGGCTGGCCCAGGTGTTGCCGCAATTTAAAGAGAAAACATTTCGATCTGATTCTGTAAATCTTTTTCTTGAAACGGTGTTTCTCCAAAGGTCTCTTTCTAGTCTCTTTGTGGATCTTATAAATGTGTTGGTTGGCGGGTTTATTGGAATGACCTTGCTCGCTTTGTATCACCCATATTTTGTGTTCTTTGACGTCGCGTTAATTTTATCCGTGATTATTATCGGAATTTTAGGGAAAGGTGGTTTGGGAAGAACGATTCACATGTCTGAAACAAAATATGAAACGTTTCATTGGTTCCAAGAAGTTGCCGATAACCTTTTGCATTTCAAAGCCGCTAATTGTTCAAATCTTATTCTGCAAAAAGTCGATACATTAGCGGAGGATTATGTTCGAGCGCGTCAATCTCGGTTTAGCGTTTTGTTGCGCCAATATATCGGTTCTATTTCGCTCCAAGTTTTTCTACACACGGGATTGTTAGGAACTGCCGGATGGTTATTAAGTCAAGATGAATTGACCTTGGGGCAACTAGTTGCGGCAGAAGTGATAATCGCCAGTTTGCTTCTTAACATTGATTCGGTAATGAAACGTTCGTACGTCGTGTTTTATTTTTTCACGGCTTTAGCTGAACTCGATCATTTATTTTCTTTGCCTCAAGATAAAGCGGGCAATGAATCGGGTCTATCCGTTCCTCAGTCCGATGCCGCTGGGCTGCATCTTAAATGCAACCAATTGAATTGGGAGAGCGACACAGAGTCGCTTCCTAAAGAAATTTCTTTTGAAGCTTTTCCAGGAGAAAAATGGGCGTTGATATGTGGGACCGAATGGGCGCGTAAACACGTATCGTTATTATTAGCAGGTTTAGATCAACCTTCATCGGGGGCTGTGAAATATAATGAGGTTGATTTAAGAAACCTCTCTACGGATCAAATTGGTTCCCAGCGAAGCATTCTTTTTTCGCGAGATCTCACCTTATTTAAAGGATCGGTAGTTGAGAATATCAAGATGGGACGGCCAGGCATAGAATCCGAAGATTTGTTATGGGCGTTATCTTTTTCGCAATTAGATAAAGAACTCGAAGCATTTCCCGATGGTTTAGAAACGATTGTCCATGAAGGCGGTAAAGAGTTCACTCTCAGCCAACGTTTAAGAATTTTGTTGGCAAGAGCGATAGTCACGCGCCCGTCTCTTTTGATTTTAGATGGAGCTATGCAGGAAGTTCCCGATGATATCCGAGAAACCCTTTTGCATCGCCTTAGTTCTAGCGATTGCCCTTGGACGTTGATCATTGTCACCACAGACCAACGTGCAAAAACTTTTGTTGATAAGCATTTATCCCTTTCTGATCTCTCACAGGAATAAGAGTCGCTCTGAAGTTCTCGAAGCGTGTTTTTACCGCAAAGATGCTAAGGACGCAAAGAAGGTCAAGAAACGAGTTTAGTGGCGCTACCGCTTTGCTTTCAAGTTTTAAATAGTGCATGAAAACTAAAAATCCGCTTTGTTCAAACTCATCCCTCTAGCTTAGCCTGCCCTGAACTTGTCGAAGGGTCGCCCCGATTTAAATAATTGTCATGCTGAGCTTGTCGAAGCGCGACCACCTTTTATAAATCCCACAATCTCTTTTTAAAAGGTGAGAATTGATATTTTGTATGCGAAAATAAATCTTCGTGAAGTTTATTGTTAGATTTAAAATTACTTGTGAGATGGTTTTATGGCCGATGAAAAACTAGTGGAGCTGTTAAAAGAGGGCCCAGAAAAATTTAACGAGAGTGGAGTGGTAATGATGAATGGTATTTCTAAACTGACATTTCTTCTAGCTGTAGTTTTATTGATGTCTGGATGTGTCAATCGAGTTGGGGCAAACTGGCATGCGACCTCGAATATAAACAATATCAAATCATTTTACGTTATCAAGTTTGCCCCTGATGGCAGAGGTATTAATAAACTAATTGTCAATAGATTGAGAGTTATGGGGTTTGAAGCTACAACAGGTTTAAGTTCGGCAATACCGCCTACTGTGGATGTTGTGGTTGATTACTCAGACAGGTGGAGATGGGATCTCACTATGTATATGCTTGAACTCACAATTAATCTCAGAAACCCAAAAACAAATGCTCTTTTAGGGGATGGAAACTCTTATCATACGTCTTTGACTAGACAACCCCCAGAGAAAATGGTGGAGGAGGTTCTGGACAATGTTTTCTCAAGAGCTAAGGGAGGCGAGATTGTGCAACTACCACCTTATATTCCTGAAGATTACGAAGAATAGAGATCTTGAATTCAAGAGTTGAGGGAAGCGAGATTGTACAACTGCAAGTCATATAATTAAGAAGAAAGAAGCGACAGGTTTTTATAATTTAAAAGTTACCAACCCTGTCCTTTGGCGCCGTAGTTTCTGCTCCCTGATTTGGCTTGGCTCAAATAGTCGCCTAAACCACCGGTATCTAGTCCTTTAGGTTCGGGTTTATCCAACTTCTCTTCTATAGCTTTTACTATTAACTGATTCAACTCCTCAGGACCGCCTTTGGTTTTTTCAATTAAACTTTGGTAAAGAGAGTCGTCTATTTTTATCGTAATTTCGTGGGGCATTTTAAAGCTCCAAAAAGGAATTATATTAAAGAGCGTTTTGATTATTCTATTTTGTTTTTAGTTGATAGATAATCTCTAAGTCATCCTAGAGTCGTTCCAAAGGAACGGTGAAGGATCTAGGTAAATAAAGACTTCTGTACTTATATTAAAAAATACCTGCGCCGCGAGCAAGGTCTTCTTTTTTCGCAAGTCGACTGCTATGCAAGATTGACGGAACGCAAGGCACTTCTATTATAAACGTGGTTCCTTTGGGTTTATTATCGCGAGCTTTAATTTCGCCGTCGTGATCAACTATAATCCGGTGAACGATAGCGAGACCCAAACCCGTGCCTCTTTTTTTCGTAGTGTAATAAGGCATAAAGAGTTTTTCCCGTTCTGTTGAAGGAATGCCCACGCCTGTATCGGAAAATTCTATCCGCGCAATTTGCTTTTCTTGAATGAGTCTTGTTTTTACCTCAATGGTGCCTTCTTCGCCGATAGCGTCTTTCGCGTTATCAAACAGATTGATGAAGACGCGGCGAAATTGTTCCGAATCGATATTAATTTGATTCAAATTAGGATCAAAATTCTTTTTGATAAAAGTATTTTTGTTTATATCCGCATATAAAGCCGAAACGTTATCGATGATTTTATGCAATGAGTTTGGCTGAGGGTTTGGCGCCGGTAATCGCGAGAACCTTAAGAACTGTTCCAATAACTCCTTCATTCCTTCAACTTCTTGATCGATGATTTGAATGCTATCGTCGAATATTCGCGCAAAGTCTTCTTTGCTTTCGCGGAATTTTTTTCGTAAGCGTTGAGTGTTGAGTTGAATGGGAGTGAGTGGGTTTTTTATTTCGTGTGCGATACCCTGAGCGACTTCTCTCCAAGCCGCTAGCTTTTGAGTTTTTATCATATGAGTCAAATCTTCAAATACGATTACCAAACCCAAATATTTTTTACCGGGATCTTTTAACGCGTTGATTTTGATCAATAAGGTTAAATTGGAATCGCCCACTCGCAATTCAATTTGTTCTTCAATGGTATCTTTATTATCTTGGCTTAAGCGTCGAATCATGTCCCGAATAGGGTCGTGATACGACTGGTCGAAAGCGTCACGATAACTTCTTCCCTTTATATCTGGGTTCTGAATATTTAATATCTCAACCGCCGCTTTATTTAACGTGGAAATTCTTCCTTTTTTGTTAATGGAGATTACTCCTGCGCCAATATTTTCTAGAATAGTTTCGATGTGGTTACGGCGACTATCTAACTCAATATTGGTGAACTTTAATTCTTCGTTACCTTTTTGAATTTCTTGGCGACTGTAATTGAGTTCGACCATCATGTCATTGAAGGAATCCACAAGCAGAGAAATTTCGTCGTTGGCCTCCACGGCAATTTTAACGTTCAAATCACCTCCGGCGATTCTGCGGGTACCTTCCGCAAGCTGTTGAATCGGGACCGTGATGCCGCGAGCCATATAAAACCCGAGCCAAATAGCCGAAAATAAGATCAACAATGTGATCATTAAAAACGTGATGTAGTAATTCGCGGTTACGGGTATTTTGAGCATGGATTGCTTTTGATAGTCTTCAAACGTTTTGCGAATTTTCCCAATTTTGATAGCTGTTGTGCCCGGGATTTGCGAAAGGGATACAACATATCCCCAAATAGAAATCTTTTTACCAATTTTTTGAGCCAGAGGCAAAACCACGGTCAGTACTTGTTTGCCGTTGATTTGGCGAATTTCTGAAACGCCTTCTCCTTCGACGCTTTTTTTAATCAGATCAGAAAAATCTAAATCTCTCGGATTTGTTGTTAACGTTTGGTTAACTTTTAAAACGACTGTTTTAAGTAAGTTGTCAAAAACGATCAGTCCTTGTAAACGATGTTCAAGAAATTTGTCGGAAACAAATTGATTGAGCAAAGCTCGATTTTCTTTGCGATAAAGTTCGTTTATATTAATTAAACTTTCTACCGCGCGAGCTTTATAAAAAGCGTCTTCTTCCAACAAAGCATAATAATCTCCTGCGACTTCGACCGTTTGTTTTAGAGATTGCTCTACTTGTAAGCTGAACCAGTTACCAATGCTGTAGCTAAAGAGTTTACTGGCGACAAAGAATAGTAATAAAGAGGGGACTAACACCAAAGTCAAAAACGCAAAGATAAGCTTGGTTTGAAACTTGGAGCCAATTATTTTACTTTTGCGTTCGTTATAAAGCTTGACCAAATTTCTTGTGATCAAGATAAGCAAAACGAACAACAAAATGAGTAAAACGTTAAATAACGCTAATACGGTAATGTTTTCGGTGGTTCCCTGTTTTAGGAAATAGTCTTCAAGGCGTGTTAGTAGAATAACGGAGAAAAAAACAGCGACAATAATTTGCCAGGTTCTTTTTCTCTTTTTGCCGATGATATCTTCTTTGTAGCGGTCGGCTGAGGGAGGCTTATTGATTAAAGGTTCGGACGGCTCCATTACTTGGTATCCTGGTTTTGGAGTTTCGCTTGCGGGATTGTCTTCTAGGAAATGGCGACGATGCCGTTTCTATTTCGTTCTTCCACACTAAAGGCGACGATTCTGTCCAGGAAGTTTTGAAGTCGTTAAATGGAACAAAAAAGAAGATGTAATTAAAAGGAAACCAAAAGCGATCTGTTTCAATACCCGCTTTGACCCTTATGTAGTATTTTTGATCGGGGTCTAATTTGCTAATAGAGGCAATTGGAATTTCCCGAAGGGTTGACGCCATTCTTTGGTAGCGATCTTGGTTTCTTGTTAAAACTTTATTTTGAACGTTTCTACCAATCGATGAAAACCGATACGCTTTTTTCAATGAGTCGTAATGAATGGTATTGCTTATAGTGTTGGCGCTGATTACTTTATCTGTCCAAAAGGGAACATTCTTTACCAACTCAATATCGTAGGTAAAAGTGATTGGAACCCCTTTTTTAATTGTTTTAATGACATCGGGAGAAAAACCATCTACCAAATCGGCGCCCATAGTGACCGAATTTTCTGTGGAAGAAACGCTGATATTGGCGATTGACGGAGAAGCGAAAAGGTTTTGGCTCGGAAAAAGTAGGAGTACAAAGACAGTTAGGAAGAGAACGAGATGAGTAAGCCTAGGAGAAACTCTTGTAAGTTTCGAGCAAAACTGCGTCAAAACTGATGTTGGGTTCCCAACCAAATTGTTTTTTAAATTTGTCATATTTAATAGCGCTTCTTCGGGGTTCGCCTTGTCGTGGCGGACCAAACTGAATTTCGAGGTTTTTTCCCGAAAGTCGGACCAAAGCTTCCGTTAGAGAAAGAATACTTGTTTCTATTCCCGTTCCTACGTTAAAAATTCCGGAGCTATCTGAATCCAAAGCTAACAAGTTAGCCGAAACAACATCGAAAACTGATACAAAATCCCGCGTTTGTTTTCCATCTCCAAAAATGAGAGGCGCCGTATTTTCAATTAACCGCTTGCAAAATATGGCGATAACCCCCGATTCCCCATACGGGTCCTGCCGAGGGCCAAAAACGTTGCTATACCGTAAAGTGACGCAGTTTAAATTATGAACCTTTTGATAAAACTTTAAATAATGCTCGACGCTTAGTTTAGAAATTGCATAAGGGCTTGATGGATTACAAGGTGATTCCTCTGAAGCCGGAACCGGCGCTTGATCGCCATAAATAGCGCCCCCCGTCGATGCAAAAATAAACTTTTCAATGTGATAGGTTACAGCAAGTTGTAATAATTGTAAAGTGGCAATAATATTGGTGTTAGCGTCGTGAGCCGGATCGGATACCGAGCGCTCCACAGAGCTTTGAGCGGCGTGGTGATTTATTGCCTGAATTTTCTCATTTTTGAGAACATTCTCAACTTTGGGGTCGAGAAGATCCAGCTCATAAAATTTGGCTTGCGGATTAATATTTTCTTTACGACCGGAAGAAAGGTTATCGATGATAACAACTTCGTGGCCTGCTTTGATGTAAGCGTCTGAAATATGAGATCCGATGAAACCGGCGCCGCCGGTCACTAAAATTTTCATTCATCCATTCCTTGTAATAATTGGCGCAATTCGAAAATGAGGTCTAATGCTTGTTTAGGGGTTAAATCGTTGGGATCGATATCTTTCAGTTTAACATTAATAGGATTAGGTGGTTCGCTGAATAAGTTCAGTTGACGCGGCGGTTCCATCGGCGGCAACTCTGTAGACTCTCCAATTTTGGGCCAGCCCACTTCGTCGAACTCGTTTTTTTCTAGATTAGACAATACCTCCCGGGCTCTTTGCAACAATTTATCGGGAAGTCCCGCCAATCGCGCTACCTGAATGCCGTAACTTTTGTCCGCTCCTCCAGCCGCTATCTTTCTAAGAAAGATTATTTCATCGTTCCATTCCTTAACTTGCACGTTGAAGTTATTCACTCCCGGTAGTAGAGCCGCTAAATCGACCAACTCGTGATAGTGCGTCGCAAAAATGGTTTTCGCGCCTATATTTTCCGGACCATGTAAGTATTCAACTAAAGACCACGCAATGCTGATACCGTCGAAAGTGCTAGTTCCTCTTCCCACCTCATCTAAGATAACCAAACTTCTAGAAGTCGCGTTATTCAATATGTTGGCAGTTTCGTTCATTTCTACCATAAAAGTCGATTGACCTTTTAGCAAATTATCGTGCGCTCCCACTCGTGAGAATATTCGGTCGATCGCCCCAACTTCAGCTTTATTGGCGGGAACAAAGCTACCAATCTGCGCCATTAAAGCGATCAACGCTACTTGCCGTAGATAGGTTGATTTCCCCGCCATGTTTGGTCCGGTAACAACCATGATTTGGTTATTGCCGCAATCGAGAGAAGTGTCGTTAGGAATGAACTGGTTTTTAGGCCCCATTTGTTCTACTAAAGGGTGACGACCGCTTTCGATAATTAAATTGGAGTTTCCGCTCACTTTTGGCAAACAGTAGTTATGTTGTCGCGCCGTTTCCGCAAACGCGGCCAACACGTCAATTTCGCTGATCTTATCCGCCATTTTTTGAATGCGCACATTTTCCGCCGCAACCTTTTCTCGTAATTTACGGAACAATCTCAATTCTAATTCTTGAATTTTTTCTTCCGCTCCAGAAATATCCGCTTCGTATTTTTTCAACTCGGGAGAGATATAACGTTCTGCATTGACCAAAGATTGTTTGCGAATATATTCTTCCGGAACTTGGTCGATATGTTTTTTGGTGACTTCAATGTAGTAACCGTAAATTTTGTTGTAGCCGATTTTTAAAACGGAAATTCCGGTTCGTTCTTTTTCTTTTGTTTCTAAAGCTGCAATCCAGCTTTTATTCTGGGTGGCCAATCCTCTCAAGCGGTCGAGTTCGGGGTCGACTCCTTTTTTGATCGTATTGCCGTCTTTAATATTAAGAGGAGGACTCTCGGAAATATTGTCGTCGATCCATTGGCGGATGTTATCCAAGTTGTCCCAGTTCTCTAAAATTTGCGAAACGATTTCAGGAGGGAGCTTGGCTGTCAATTCCTGAACCTTTGGCAAAACCGCAAGGCTCGATGTAAGATTCGCCAAGTCACGGGCTCCGCAAGCCGCCAAAGATATTTTTGCAGCCAACCGTTCCAGATCGAATATTCTTTTAAGTTCCGTTCGTAAATCGTCTTTCAGGATGACCTGTTTGCGTAATTCGTCGACAACCTCTAACCTTTGATTGATCAAATTAGAATCCAAAAGAGGTTTAAGAATCCAATCCTTTAGCTTTCGCGCCCCCATAGGTGTTCTAGTAGAATCCAGAAGGTTGAGTAGCGTGCCAGATCTTTTGCCGTCCGCGTTTTGTACAAGCTCCAAACTACGAATAGTAGCCTGGTCCAACGCCATATAATTATGTGGGTTGTAAGTCGAAAGCGAATTGATATGAGCGAGTCCGGAATTCTGCGTTTCTTTAACGTACTGTAACAAAGCGCCTGCCGAGCAAACTGCGCGGCTTAACCGCTCACATCCAAAACCCTCCAGGGAAGACGTTTCAAAATGATGCAGCAAAGTTTTTCGCGCTTGCCGATCCGAAAAGTTTCTATCGTCGGAAGGCTGTAGCCGACAGGGTAAATCGGTCAGCCAATCTGGCTTGGAACCGTTATTTAAAAAAGAATCAGGCAATAAAATTTCTTTAGGTTCTAATTTTTCTAGTTCGTCGCGTAATAAAGAGATCGAATTTTTTGAATCGATCTCCGCTGTTTTAAAAATCCCGGCAGAATGATCCAAAGCCGATAACCCGATAACTTCTTTCGGATCAATAAAAAGAGAAACGATAAAGTGATTGCTCTTCGGATCTAACAGAGCGTCGTCTAAGACGGTGCCGGGAGTGATAATTTTAGTGACTTCTCGTTTAACTAATCCTTTAGCTGTTTTGGGATCTTCAACTTGTTCGCAAACGGCGATTTTCTTTCCGTCTTTGATCAACTTTGCAATGTATTGGTTTACGGAATGAAATGGAATGCCGCACATAGGAATCGCGTTCGCCTTATTCTTATTGCGAGAGGTTAGGGCGATATCTAAAATTTCCGAAGCGACGACGGCGTCGTCGTGAAACATCTCGTAAAAATCTCCCATGCGGAAAAATAAAATAGAATCCGGGTGATGTTCTTTGATCCCAAAATACTGACGCATCATGGGAGTTTCGTCTTCAGAGATAGGAGAGCCTTTAATTGATGGCGGCATGAAACTGGGTATTTATTTTAAGAAGGAATATTCTGGAATTGAGGTAATAGCATATCGTAACCGGCGGAAAGGTGTTCGGGCATTGCTTTCACGTCCGCTAAAACAGGCATGAAATTGGTGTCGCCTTCCCAGCGTGGCACTATGTGATTGTGGAGATGCTCTGCGTAACCAGCGCCTCCAGCTTTGCCAAGGTTAAGGCCAATGTTGAATCCTTGAGCGGAGTAGGTTTTGCGAAGTACTGAAACACAGTGTTTAGTGAAATGCCATAGTTCATTGGTTTCTTCATCATCAATTGCGGTGACGCAACCCAGATGTCTGTATGGAGACACCATCAAATGACCGTTACTGTATGGAAAAGTGTTCATGATAATGAAGCAATGCTTGCCGCGATGCAGGATGCGGTTTTCTTTGTCTTGTTGATCTTTCGGAAGATCACAAAAGATACAACTGCCAGACTTTGGCGACTTAATGTATTCTAATCTCCAAGGAGTCCAAAGTTTTTCCATGATTTCTAATTATTCGCTTAATGGATAATTGAAAAAAACTCGAATTATGCAGATCCTATGACTTGTCATCCTGAAGCAACTTTCTTTGATGAGCTTGTCTTGAGGCACTCGAAGGAGTGAAGGATCTCGCCTCGATTCAATATATTGTCACCTTTAAAAATTATTCTCTCCCGTTGATTTCCTATGGGGGAAAATCAGCCGAAATAACTCCAATGTTTTCTTTTGCATGCGTATTTCTTCTTTAGCGGAGATCTCATGATCGTAGCCAATAAGGTGCAACAATCCATGCGCTATCAATAAGACCACTTCCTCTTCAAAGGTAAGGTCGTGTTCTTTAGCTTGCCGCTCTGCTGTTTCCAAAGATACTACAACATCCCCCAATAAAATGGAATCGAATCCTTCCTCGTCTTCAAACTGAGGAAAAGAGAGCACATCCGTTGGCGCGTTTTTATCGCGAAATGATTGATTAAGGCTTTTGATTTTTCGGTCGTTGACCAGCAACACGCTCAATTCTTTTTCTTCGAGAGAGAGGTGTTGTAGGATGATAGTAAAATGTTTTTTTAATTTTCTCGAATCGATTTTAAATCGACGCGATTCGTTACGAATAAAAAGAGGCATACTATTTAGTTTATAGAGAAAAGAAGTTGAATAGATTCGATTTTAATAAGCGTTAAGAGAATCATTGATTTTTGCATAAAAAAGGAGTTTTTTTAATTGTAAAGCTTGCCAATACTTAAAACGTGACCTTTATTAAAGATCATAGCAAATTCTGTAAATAAATTCGTCAGGAGGTCGTGATGAGTCAAAAAAAAGGGATCATAACCGCATCAAAGCTAAACTTAAGGTCAACGCCTTCAACTAGAAAAGCTCCAATTGGTCAGCTTAAACGAGGCGATAAAGTAACCATCTTAGAAACTAAAAATGGTTGGTACAAGATAGAGTCGAAAAAAGGCGTAGGTTATGTAAGCGGTAAATACGTAACCATTCAAGATCCCAAACCCGCATCCTCGTTTTTGTTTGAGAATAACGCTTTAATCAAAGCGGAATTAGAGTCTCCAGAGAATCGTCTTATCAAGATTCAGCCAGAGTTAAATTTTGAAGAAAAGTTGGTAGCTAGAACATGGAATAAGTTTGGCGGTTTACTATCCGTGTTGAGCGAAATGGTGGGGATTGAAGCTGTATGCTCCATTGCTGTCCTTTGTGTTGAGTCCGGCGGGAAAGGTTTTGGTAAAGATGGACGGATGATCATACGTTTTGAAAATCACAAGTTTTATAGACTTTACGGCAAAAAACGTCCCGATAAATTTGATCTGTATTTTAAATTTGATTCGAAAAAGAAATGGTTAGGGCATCAATTTCGCAGCGATGTAGAGAAACCATTTGAGAAACTCCATGTCAATCAGTCCAAAGAATGGGAAGCGTTTGAATTTGCGCGGAAACTAAATAGCGACGCGGCAATGTCTTCAATCAGTATGGGCGCGCCGCAAATCATGGGATTCAATTACCACGCAATAGGTTATGACTCAGTGAGAGAGATGTTTGATAATTTTGCGCAAGACATTCGCTTTCATATACTAGGTTTGTTCGATTTTGTTCGAGGAGCGGGAACCGTTTCTCCCATGCTTCATTCGCTGCAACTAAAAGATTTTACGGCATTTGCCAGTCGTTATAATGGTACAGGCCAAGCTGCGGAATATGGCGAAAGAATCCAAAACTATCACGATATTTTTTTAGAATTGAAGTGATGTTAGAGAACTGAACTTTTGGGCTGATTCGAAAAGTAAAGTATTGCTCGGAATCATTTCCAAAAGTAAGATCGACAACTCTCCTAAGAAATAACTGTGGCACTTGGACTGGCTCTAGTTTGAATTTTCCTAGTTGAGGCAAGCTTTAAAGTTTTCGGTTAATTCCTTGATGGAGGGATCGAAGTGGAACTTATGAATGGGTTCTGGAAGTATCTTGTGATATCCACAAGACCGAACTATTTCTAGAGCAGTTTTAAAGACTTCATCTAGGGGGTAATCCGGGACGAGTGTGTTCCCTTCTTTATCCGCTCCACAAGTTCGATGGTATTGAAGAATGTCTTTATAGGCGGCTTCAAAGGGATATCCCTCAATGGGCTTTTCCTGTTTCTTTAAAATCTTCGAAATCGATTTGCCGCGATTGATTCTAATTATTTCTTCTAAGGCTAAAGTCGCGTGTTTTTCTATTTGCGATTTTATATTGCTAATTTCCGACCCGTTATGCTTATTTTCGAAGGCTTTTTCAATTTTAAGCGCAATTTCCAAGTAGGATTCCAGGAGGACTTGTTCTTCTAAAGTCATTTTGATCGCATGTAAACGCTGGCGGAATAAGCTTTTAAGCTTCGGGATTGTGCTAGGTTTTGATTTGGCGAATTGATTTTTAAAAAAACTTTCGGCTTTTATCAATTGGAGCGCTATTTGATCTAATCTCAAATTAAATTGAATTGAGGCTAATTTTAGTATGTTTTCAATTTGTTGATTCCGGTTTTTATCACTGGCGTTAATGTTGGATTCTATAGTTTCGAGTTGGTTGTTGATATAGGAATAACTTGTGAGGAATTTTGTAGAGCTTAATAAGCCGAGAGGTTTGCCTGTTGAATTGTCTTTTAAATTTTGGATAAGGTCGCGAAGTTTTTTAATTTTAGTTTTCGCATTGGAGAACAAAACGCTTTTAATTCTTGGGCTCTTTTTAAGTTGGGGATGATTGTTAATAATTTTTTCGTTGAAGTCTAAGTATTTAGAAGTGTTTTTCAATGTTTGTTTGAGACTGTTTTTAGTTAGATCCCAATCGGGAAGAGTAGGACTTGCCAAAGTGGTTTTCGTCGGGATGGATAAATAAGACAATGCAGAGTTGTCGCCAAGGAAATGAGGATCGAAGTTTTTTAGGTTTTTTAAAAAACTTTTTTGAAAAAAATTACCGAGTAGAAGATATCCCTTAAAAAAGCCATGGGTGTTTGGCATGTTGACATTTAGAAAGAGCGGTTCTCCTCTTCCAAAATATTCGGGATCCAAATTTAGATTTAAATCGGTTGTATCTAGATTGCTTAAGAAGCCGTCGCATTGCTTGTCGGATTTTTTAATCCAGGTATTTTGTTGAATATCTCGGTTTAATTTTTGGCTATTAGCTGACGGATATATTTTATAAAAATCTTCAAAGCTTTGGATTTCGATAGGATTGCTTTTTGTATGTGGGTTTTCCCAAATGGTGAGAGTGGGGCCGCGGGGGGCGCAAGCCTGGCTTAATAATACGAAAAGGATTATTCCATAATAAATAATAAAAGTTGGAAAGGTTTTAAAAGAAGGAATCATTTTTTATTGAAATCTTGGCGAATGTTCTAGATGTTTTTTAAAAAAGAAACTATAGAGTTTTACTTTTTTATTAGATAAAAAAACGCCCAGGTAAAACCTGGGCGCTTGATCAAACGAAACTAAAGTTCTTATCTACACAAATTAAACTATAAAGAAAGTTATTTGACGGTTACTAGGATCCCTCCTTTTTTGCCGTCGCTATTTTCAACAGTGACCACTGTTGTGCCGGCTTTATCTCCGGTGATCACGCTGGCGCCAGCGACAGTGCTAGCTTTAGCTATGTCTTTATCTGCCGACATAGAAGATTTAATGGGAGTGCCGTCAACCAACTGAACTTTTGTGCTTTTAGTTACCTGAATATCGACGGCAACCTTATCTAGAACAATAGGATTTTTGACATTCACTGGCAGTATATATGTTCTTCCTCTTTCACTTTTAAAAGTAATACTGGTTGTTCCAGGAGAAACTCCGGTAATTGTTGCCGTTCTTAAAGTGGGACCAATAACCACTGTAGCAATGTTTGGATTCTTGGACTCCGCTGTTTTTTCAAGATCGCCACCCATTTTTGTTTTTACATCCTTAGATGTACCCACATCAATCGAGCCTTCTAAAGGGGAAATTAGCAATCGTCCATTGTTGTCCATTGTTTCCGCAAGTTTTTGAGATAATTCTAAAGTGTGTTGCGCTCCTTTTAGGCCAGGGTTGTCCACGCGTTCCAAAGCTTCCGTTATTTTTTCTAAGCCTGCGCTTAAGGAACAAGCTCCATGAAATTGCACAGCGTCCTTTATTGCTGCTTCAACGGTATAATTGCTAATTTCCTTTTCTTGATTGGTTTTTATGGTTGTATAAAGTTCATTTCGTCTACTTTCAATACCGCCGCGAATAACTTCTATGGTTTTACTTGCAAAATAGGTTTCGTTAAACTCTGCGCGCCCGCCGTTTAATATAGCTGCTGTACCCGATAAGGCTCTAACGGTAGACACCGGAGTGAAGATTGCGCCAAGGCCGCCAGTAAGAGTTGTTAGACTGCCTAACCACAAGTTGGTATTGGCATCTTGTTTGTCTATAAACTGAACATATTCTTCACACCGTTCTTGCGAAGCGGCTAAAATACGTTCTTGAATTCTATTTCTATTTAACTTTTTTTTATTTTCGGGTGTATCAGAATAAAACTTGTCAAATGCATCCTCTAATTCTTTGGAGGTATACTCATCTTTTTCACCTACATCTTTTTCACCTACATCTTGTTCACCTACATCTGAGTTTAATAAACGGACTAAATTGATTTCTTGAAAATGTTCGTTTTCAATCAATTTGTCGGCTCCAAAAGCAGAAGCATTTGTGTCATTAAAATAACCTGCGATGTTCGTGCCAGCGCAACCGCCAAAAAGCAGGGCAGAGAGCCCGAGGGTGCCTATAAGTTTAAAATATTTATTAATCATTGTTCCCGCCTTCAGTTGTTAAACGATTTTTCATATATAGAACTATTTTCTATGGTTTTTTCTGACCATTTTTGGGCAAAAGAATACTTCTCGAATTAGTTTTATACTCAAATTTCAATGATTTTGAGGTCTTCTTATAAACATGATATTAGGTTTTTGCAAGAGAAAATTTTTGATTAGCAGAAGATATTGTGTGAACTTGTTGAAAATATTTATGTTATGCGAAAAAATAAAATTAGGGTTTTTATTAGGAGTGATGAGAAAGAATGTGACTTGTTTGTGATTTTTTTAATGAAAGTTTAAAGTGAAGGAAATCAGATTTTTAAAGAGTAGAGTGGCCTTTTATTTAAACAGGATATTATTTCCAAAAAATAGTTAAGCTAATTCCTTTAAAAATTAAATCCAAACTGGAAGTTAACATCATGTCTAAAACTGTTTTTCTAATTTTTTTTACTTTGGTCTACATCTCCGCGTGTGCGCAACCGGATCGGTTGGCCTCTGAACGAAAAACCAAAGGCGTTGGGAGTTACGTCGACAAAGTTTATGAGGTTGGGCCGGAACTGAAGGATTGTATGGGAATGGTTCCGCAAAAATGCATGGTCGTTGATGGCGGGTTTTTTTACGACCCCATCGCGAGATTTAATCACGAATCAGGAAATACCTATCAAATCAAAGTTCGACGAACTCAGATCTATGATCCGACTATCCCCAATGGCGCGCGGATGGATGCCAGTATTTACCGCTACGAGCTGCTCGAAATAATCTCGAAAAAAAAAGATAACAACTTATAACGTTTTAAGATACTCGATGATAGCGAAGCGTTGGGCGGGAGTGAATTCAGGATCGATTCTTCCTTTTGCGTCTAACTGGTTTGTGAAGAGATGCCCGGTATTTTTATTTCCGTTTCCGCTTACAAAATACTCAAAAGCGCCGCTAATCCACTTTGTGCTGTAGCCAACATGCTTAGAATCAAAGAGTCTGTTCCCGGTATAAAAACGGTCCGCTCTTTCACTCATTGGCGATAGCAGTTGATATAAGTTGGGAACCGATCCGTTGTGCAAAAAAGGACCTGTCGCCCAAATACCGTTTAACGGACGCGCTCTGTATTTAAGTTCGCCTTCGACCTTAGACCGAAATCTGTTTGTTCTACAATTATTAAAGATCTGGCGCTCGTCTGAGGAAAGGCCAAGCTCATCGTATTTTTGCACGATAACTTTTTCCGTAAGCGCTTGCAGGGCTTGCGCCGCTGTAACCTTTTCAACTCCCTCCAAACCGATAAACTTTTTGATGTTATCTGGAAGAATAACAGTGCGATTATTGAAGTTAGTCGCTTGATTTGGGTCGGTGCCTATATCGTCGATGGGTTTTACTGTAAGTTTGTATTCTTCAAAAGGTTTGTTGGGAAAACGGCTTTTATATTCATTAAAGCATGGTTGATCGGTTCGGGGTATGACTTTTGGTTCGTGGCAACTTTTACAATGTTTTTTGTAGAGATTTTCTCCCTGTTCAACTTTTTGCGGATCTAACTTCCCCATAATAGCGGGGTCCCATTTGGGCGAAGACAAACCTTGTAGAGTACTCTCTAACCAATGAATATTTTTTATGCGAACCGTCGATTGGATTTTTAAGTTTTGATCTTTTTCAGATAGGGACGAAATTTTTAATCCCGCTTTGACGCCCAAAGCTTCGGCGATATTTCTGCCCATTGGTTGCCGGATGGAAGCGTTCCATTGCACCCAATTAAACTTCCAAATATCCCATAACTGAGGGAAGTTGATAGGAGCCGAGGAAACTACACGATTTTTAATATTGATATTCCCGAACACTCGGTTGCCGCCGCTAGCCAAAGCGTCTAACCTGCCAAATCCTGTCGCGACTTTATGTTTTTCGAGAGGTTTTCTTTTTTCTAGAATTGCTATTCCTGTTTCGACTAAATCGTGGAGTTTTGCTTTTAACGCTTCTTCGCCTTCGGGGTCGTCCACGTCCTTGGCAAACCGACTAAACCGAAAAGGAAGATTGTCTGTTAGATAAAGAGCCATTCCCAATTGTTTTTTAAAAAGCCCAAGGTCGATATTCGATGGAGCGCCGTCAATAACGACGGCTCTTACTTCATCGTTTTGTTTAAAGTTGATTTGCCCGGTATGACATGCAGCACAGGTTAGTCCGACAACCGTTTCCCGGTTACCGGTATCAAAGTTGATATATTTATGGTCTTTGGTAAATCCAATTGGTAATCCGTCTGGATTGTAGGTGGGATCTTGCCGAGATGGAATAAAGCCAAACTGAACTAAATAATCAGAGCGGTGGAATTTAGGAGTTTCCGTTAAAGAGAACGTTGGTTGCTCCAGCGCCATGAACCATTTATAAGGTATAAGAGCGGTTCCCTGCGATAAATGTCTATATTTTTGCTTAACGCCGTCTGTCCAACCTTGATCGACCGACACCGTTTGCACTGTCGGTTGATATTGCAAAGTTACGCAACTGGATAAGACCATCAAAGTCAGAGCCAGGCCCAACGTTTTAACGCTTTTCATGAATCCCCCCCGGGCAAGCTTTTTCTATGTACGTATTTTTTCGCTCAAACTTTTTATTTTATCAATTTAGCAAGTCTTGGTTCGCAAACAAATTTTTGATTAAAAAAATAGCATCTATTGGGGGTTTGTCAATCAGAAATGCCCAAAACCTGCTTATTGCGTACATTCTCAATAAACATGGAACGTCGGTCTTAAAAAAGTAGAGCGTTACTAACGGTCGAGTTCGGCGACGAGGACTTCGCGATTGTAGACGTTCACCACGTCTCCGCGCGCGATCATCCCAATCACTATGGTGGGGTCGTTTTCATGAACCACAGGGAGTTGTTCAAAATTCATATCCGCAAACAGTTCCATGGCTTCGTTCAGGTTTTTTGATGGAGTAAGACTGACGACGTTTTTGGTGCTTATATCGTTGGCGACGACTAAATCCCCTAATCCTTCTTCCAATATCATTTCCCTCATGTCGGAAAAAGCAAGAATACCGGTCATGTGGCCTTCTTTATCGACAACTGGAAAATGTTGGCTTTTCGAACGCGAGACAATTTCTAGTATTTTCCTGAAAGGCGTGTCTTGCGGCAGGGTGACGACTTTTTTGGTCATGACGTCGCGCACGTAAAACGAGTTCAGTATAGATACTTCTCTGCCGTGCTGGATGTTGATTCCTTTTTTCAGGAGCTTTTCAAAATAGATCGAGTGTCGGTGGAGAATCTGCATTGTGTAAGATGCTACAATACAACTCATCATGATCGGTAATATCAACGTGTAGTCATTAGTCAATTCAAAAAGCATCAATATATTGGTTAATGGCGCTTGCATAACGGCCCCTGCAACGGCTCCCATCCCAACGACGGCATAAGTTTCTGGCGAAGCAGATAATGATGGAAATGCAAAGTGAGTCCCGGCGCCAAAAGCGCTTCCCAACATAGCGCCTATAAATAGAGAGGGCGCGAAAATACCGCCTAATCCTCCAGAACCAAGCGTAACCGCAGTGGAACCTATCTTCAGAAAAATGAGAAGAAAAGCAAGCGTCCAAATCATTTCACCATTAAGGGCTTGTTGCATGGCTTCATAGCCGTTCCCCATGACTTGAGGCGTCCAAATAGATATGATGCCAATGATGAGTCCGCCCAAAGCCGGTTTCAGCATTTGCGGGATGGAAACTTTTTTCGCAAAAAAATCGCCAAAAAAGAAATAAGCTTTGACGAATAAGAACCCGGCGACACCGCATAGCAAGCCGAGAATAAAATAAAATATGATTTCCCAACTACTCACCAATTGATGAACGGGAACTTGAAACGTTACGTAGTTGCCTTCGATAGCCCGACCAACAACGGTGCCAATTACGGACGCGATTACGATAGGACTAAAAGCGCTGATCGCAAAGTCGCGTAAAATTATCTCTAGAGAAAACAGGACTCCCGCTAAAGGCGCGTTAAAAGAGGCTGCGATTGCAGCCGAAGCGCCGCACCCCACCAATACCCGAATCCGGTCAGTCGATTGATTGAAAAATTGTCCGAAGAACGACCCAATAGCCGCGCCGATTTGAACCGTAGGTCCCTCTCTTCCTGCGGAACCTCCCGTGCCAATAGTGATGGCGGAAGTTGAAGAACAAGAAAGAATCGTTCGCGGGTGAATTTTCCCGTCTTCCAAAGCCACCGATTCCATGACTCGATGGACCCCATTTTCTTCAACAGCATTCGGAAAAAACTTGCAGATGACGCCAATAATTAATCCGCCAATCATTGGCAGAAACGGCAGAATCATCCAATGGATGTTATCTGGAAGGCCAATAAACGTCAGACTATTCGCGGAAAATATTTTTTCAATAAACTCAATCATCCAGCGAAAACCTGTGGAGGCGCACCCAGCCAATAGCCCTATTAAGGCGGCTAATACAAGCTGGTCGTGGTCGCGCGCGAGCAACCGCTTGGCAATTTCACGTCCTAGGAGGCGTTTAAGCATGGTCTACCAAATAAATTGAAAACAAATAGGAACTATTATAAACAAAAATAACCGATTATGTGTACCTAAAAGTATTGATTTTTAATAATTTATTCAATTTTTGAAAATAGAGCTCAGTCTTTTGAGTATTTTTCAATGTTCCTTATCATTTTAATAAAACTATCTAGAAAATTTACGGAGGATTCATCGAGAGGAAATTTGCAAAGGCGATAAAGGATCTAGGTCAAATTTCCAACAGATCTCGCTTCGATTTAATAAAATTTTCTCATCTTAAAGAATGGTCTCTTCGGTGATTTTTTTTCATAATCCATACAACTTAATTACGGCAAAAATCCTTTTGTTATGGTATGCTCCAGAGGTTTTAAAAAATGATTCGCCTTGCGGGTTAATTGGAAAATGAACAAGGGTTGTCGTTGCGTGTCATCCCGAGCGAAACTCCTTTAATGAGCCTGTGCTGAGCTTGTCGAAGCAACGAAGGATCTCGCCTCGATTCAATAAAATAACTTCCTTTTTTAGTATCAGTTAATCCTCCTAGTTTTTTAGAAATTCCCTAATCTCACTGATTGATCAAATTCTTTTAATTTGGATTGGACTTTATGGTTAAAGTAGCTCCTTCAATTCTTGCCGCAGATTTTACAAAATTGGGCGAAGAAATTCAGGCCGTTGAAAAGGCCGGCGCCGATTGGATTCACATAGACGTGATGGACGGCCACTTCGTGCCCAATATCACCGTAGGACCTTTGATCGTTGAAGCGGTGAACCGCGTGACAGATTTGCCACTCGACGTTCATTTGATGATAGAAAACCCAGACCGCTACATTCCAGAGTTTGTTGAGGCAGGGGCGGATGTGCTGACGGTGCATATTGAAAATTGTCCGCACTTACATAGAACGATCCAGCATATTAAAAGTTTTGGGATCAAAGCCGGTGTTGTGGTGAACCCAGCGACATCGCTATCCTTACTGGAAGAGATCTTGGGCGATATCGATTTAGTCCTTTTAATGTCTGTCAACCCAGGTTTTGGGGGGCAGAAGTTTATACCTTCCGTAATTGATAAGATTGAATATTTAAGAGAGATCCTGGAGAAGAGCGGTAGCGACGTTGAAATACAAGTTGACGGAGGCATTAAAGTCGATAACGCGGCGGAAATCGTTAGCGCGGGAACCGATATCCTGGTGGTTGGGTCGGGAATTTTTTCGACAGACAATTATAAAAGCACAATCATGAAGTTAAAGAACACTTAACATCGGTTTTTCAATAATTTTGCAGGTTTTGGCGGTTTTTCCACTCTTTGCAGCAAGATCTTCAAGTTTTCCTAAAAAAAGTACGATTGAGCTTGTAATTTGCTGAAAAAACGCGTTAAACTTCTAAATTCATTAGACATGAGCCCTCGGCTTCGTTCTCCTTGTGTGCGATTAGTAAGGGAGTTTGGAAGGGCGTCTCCCAGTATGGAGATCGAGGAAAATAAAAAAAGATTAAGTTTGGGTTTATATTTGGAGGGATAGGATCATGATGGGAATTGGTTTTCCAGAGTTAATGATAATTTTGGTCATTATTATGATCATTTTCGGGGCAGGTAAATTACCTGAAATTGGAAGCGCATTTGGTCGAAGTATCAAGAATTTTAAATCTTCCATGAAAGAAGCGGAAGAGGGCGACCAGCCAGCAGTAGAAGGCGCAGCCACAGAAGGCGGCGAGCCAAAAGGTGAATTGGGAGAAGGCGGCGAGGAACTGAGCAAAGAAGAACAAGAAAAGATTGCTCGCGAAAAGCTCCAAGCAGAATTAGCCGAACGCGATAAAGAACGCGACCAAGAAGCTGCGGCATTCACCGCTAGTCTGCCTAAAAAAGGCACTTACGATTTCGCAAAAGACCAAGAAGATCAAAAAAAGAAAAAAGAAAAAGCGTAATAGCTTAGAGAACAAAAAAGCCGGGGAGCTTACGCTCCCCGGCTTTTTTTATACCTAATTTTTTGCTTTTAGTTTTTGAAGTAATAGTTAAGTCAAAGTTTACCCTATTTAGATGTGTCCCCATTGCATGTCATCCAGAGGCGATATTTTAATATCGGCGAAGAATCTCGCCTCGACCCAATAAATTACCTCTCCCCTAAAATTTTGCATAAAGAAATTCTCATTGAAAAGTGAGAAAACATTTCGTATCTTGAATCGTAACCTATTCACGAAATGAGAGTTCCCATTGTCCGAACTAGAAACCACAGAATCTAACGCTCCAAAAGTATTCATCAGCTACAGCCACGAACCAGAAGAATATAAGACCAAAGTTTTCGATTTAGCCAATCGCTTACGCGCAGAATACATAGATTGTATGATCGATGAGTATGAGCTTAATCCGGAAGATGGATGGTTTTTATGGATGTATAAACAAATCAAAAACGCTGACTTTGTTTTAGTGGTTTGTTCCGAAAGATATAAGAAAAGTTTTGAAAAAGAAGAAGATGGTGGACGTGGCTCTGCTTGGGAAGGATGTCTTATCAATGCTGAAATCTTTCATGAATTCTCAAAAAATAAGAAATTCATTCCAATTGGGTTTTCAAAAGGCGATTGGAATAATATACCTTTTCCATTTGCAGATACGAGCCGTTTTCTGGTTAGCGAAGAAGCCGAGTATCAAAAAATAATTACTTTATTCAGTTTGAAAGGTAAGTCTTCAAATATAGCCCCGCCTTTAGGTTCTCCTAGAACAGAAATATCAAAATCTTCAAACATAGCTCCTGCTTTAGGTTTTCCAGTAAAAAAACAACCTGAAGAACCCAACGAATCTAACAAAGCCAAAGTATTTAACGTACCGTTTCGGCAAAATCCATTTTTTACGGGACGCGAAACCATTTTAGAAAGCATCGAGCGGTCTTTTCAAACGAACAATAAACAAACCGTGTTGACCCAAGCTCAAACCCAAGCGGTTCATGGTTTAGGAGGTATCGGGAAAACTCAAATTGCCGTAGAATTTGCCTATTGTCATTATAAATCATACGAAACGATTTTATGGATAGACGCTGAGACGAACGCATCTTTATCCAAAAGCGTTGCAGATATTGCAGACCGTTTAGATTTGCCGGAAAAAGATTCACAAGAACAAGAGCAGGTTGTAAAGGCTGTTCAAAGATGGTTGGAGAATAACAAAAACTGGTTGTTGATTTTGGACAATTTGGAAGATAAAGAACTGCATGACAATTTCCTTCCCAAAGTTTGCGAAGGCGACGTATTGATCACAACCCGCCTAGATGATATCGACACAGTTAATAAATTAGAAGTCGATAAGATGGGAGAAGAAGAGGGAATCTTATTCTTGTTGCATCGATCTGGTGCGATTGATCAAGATCAAAAAACCGAAGACGCAAGTTCGGAAGATGCAACTACCGCAAAAACTATTTTCAAAAAATTTGATGGGTTACCTGTGGCGTTGGAGCAGGCAGGAGCTTATATCAAAAGTAATAAAAGCAGTCTTCAAAAATATTTGGAGATGTATGAAGCAGAAGGCACAGAGCTGAATTATGCTGGTGTGTTTAAGTGGTCATTGAAAAAGACGGAGGAGGATTGCCCGGAAGCTGGAGAATTGATTCGGTTATGCGCTTTCCTAGATCCGGATTCTATTCCAAAGTTTATTTTTGAAGAAGGTAAAGAATTTTTAAGCGATGGTTTATCGTCGATACTGGAGAGCCGTTTCAAGTGGGAAGAGCTTATTAGCAAAGCCTGTCGGTATTCGTTACTTAAACGGAATAACGACGATCAATCTTTGAGTATGCATCGTTTAGTTCAGCAAGTGATTCGCGGTGGTTTAGACGATCCAAAAGACTGGTTAGAAAAAGCTGTAAAAGTTTTAGACTCATCGTTTCCCGATCCAGAGGATTTACAAAATTGGCCTATTTGCGCGCAGCTACTTCCTAGTATTGAAAGTTTTTACAAAGAGGTGGGAGGGGAAAAAATAGAAATTATTGAAGTTGGAATTTTGTTTGATAGAGTTGGAAGTTACTTTGAGACAAGAGGTATTTATAAGGAAGCTGAACCCTATTACAAAGTTGCTTTGAAAGTTCTAAAAACATGTGATGGAGAAAAATATCTTAATTTGGTGAATTCTCCATTAAACAATTTAGCAAACTTATACTTCAGACAAGGCCGTTACGAAGATGCAGAAATTATTTACAAAGAAGTTTTAAATAACCTAAATATACTCGTTGGAAAAGAACATCCGGATATTGCTGCTTGTTTAAATAATCTATCAAATTTGTATGTAGTTCAAGAACGTTATGCAGAAGCTGAGCCGCTTTTAAAAGATGCTCATAAAATGTTGAAAAAGCTCCTGGGGGAAAAGCATCCCAATATAGCGACCTCCTTAAACAATTTGGCTGAGCTATATAGAAACTTAGGCTGTTATGAGGAAGCGGAGAAGCTATTTAAAGAGTCTTTAAACATGATAATACTTCTCCTGGGTGAAGATCACCCTTATATCCCCAGCTCGTTTAACAATTTGGCTGAATTATATAGACACCAAGGCCGTTATGAGGAAGCCGAGCCGCTTCAAAAAAAAGCTTTAGAGATGTCAAAAAAACTCCTAGGCGAGGAGCATCCAGATGTCGCGAATTCCTTAAATAATTTAGCAAGTTTATACCACAGCCAAGGCCGTTATGAGGAAGCCGAGCCACTTTACAAAGACGCTTTAATAATTAGAAAAAAACTCCTGGGCGACGAACATCCGCATGCTTTAGTTTCCCTAATTAGTTTAGCCAATATATATTACAGCCAAGGCCGTTATGAGGAAGCCGAGCCACTTTACAAAGACGCTTTAATAATTAGAAAAAAACTCCTGGGCGAGGAGCATCTCGATGTCGCGAATTCCTTAAATAATTTAGCGAATTTATATTACAGCCAAGGCCGTTATGAGGAAGCCGAGCCGCTTTACAAAAACGCTTTAATAATTAGAAAAAAACTCCTGGGCGAGGAGCATCTCGATGTCGCGAATTCCTTAAATAATTTGGCGGCATTATATGATAACCAAGGTCGTTACGAAGAAGCCGAGCCGCTTTACAAAAACGCTTTAATAATTAGAAAAAAACTCCTGGGCGAGGAGCATCCAGATGTCGCGAGTTCCTTAAACAATTTGGCGGGGCATTATAGAAAACAAGGCGGTTATGAGGATGCCGAGCCGCTTTACAAAGACGCTCTTGAAATATGGAAAAAATTCCTTGGAGATGAGCATCCAAATATTGGAATGAGTTATTGGCATTTGGGCGTTTTGCGTAAGGATCAAAAGAAATTGGGTGAAGCTGAGGAATATTTGGTAAAGGCATTTAACTTGTTTGAGAAAGTTTTAGGGGGGATTCATCCGTGGTCGGCAAAATGTGGAGAGCATTTGGAAGCGGTGCGGAAGCAGATTGGGGAAGAGGAGGGGTGAGTGAGGTGGATGGAGTTGAATAAGGGGGGCTCTTCGAGAGTTAGTTCCGCAAGCTCAGCACAGGTTTCGAGTGACAATTTAAAACTCCTAGATCCTTCACTTCTAGACTGCTACGCAGTCTATCCGTTCTAGGATGACGTCTGTTTTTTTCGTTTTTTTGTGGCGAGATGTTAGTTTCGAAAAAACTGTGAACTTATTTTTCAAATGCACAGGAAGAGATATATGTTTTTAGGGAATTAGTTTGCGGGATTATTCAAAAGCGAACCTTGCTCCAAGCCACCAGTTCATCTCACGGTCATCCTGGAGGAGCCTTGCAAAGGCGACGAAGGATCTAGGTATAAAAAGAATGAAAACCTTATATGTCTATATCTTGTCGAATGAACACCGTACTCTTTACACTGGGGTGACAAACAATTTAAATCGTCGCATGTATGAACATAAACAAAAAACTGTAGAAGGTTTTACCGCAAAATATGACATCGCGAGACTTGTTTATTTTGAAGAGTACAATAGCCCACGAGAAGCAATTTATAGAGAAAAGCAAATAAAGGGTTGGCTCAGAGAAAAGAAGATTGAACTTATTGAGTCAACGAATAAGGAGTGGAAGGATTTAAGCAAGGGATGGAGTTAGTGACCTAGATCCTTCACTTCGGCAATCAACTGACTCATAGACTTGTGTTCGGCAACGCCGCTTTTATAGCCATCTTCTTCATCTCGAATTTCGATAGCTTTGCGCTGTTCGTCGGTAAGGCTTTCCCACAACTTCATATCTTCTGGAGTGGGAAATACGGTAGAGGAAAATTTGATTTGTGAAATATCAACGGTCTTCGTTTTGGTTTCATTCATATTTTAAGAGTAGCAAAATGGGAAAATATTTTCACCATTTTTTACTATTAAGTATTTTATTAAACCGAGGCGAGACCCTTACAACAAAAGGAGGGCGATAACTTCTTTCAAGTTTTCGTTTAATTCTTCTAGTGTTTCGCCTTGAGAATGAGCGCCTGGAAACCCTGGAATATGCCCTACAAAGTGTCCTGTGTCTGGGCATTTTTCTATTACGGCAGTGAAACTTTTCATAAATTTTAGCTCTATTTGATAAGAGTTAATATTCACTTAGTTTACAAATAAACGTTAGTTCTTTCCAGTTAAAGAGGGGCATATTTCAAGGTAATGCAAGGGATATTTATTTTATTGAATCAAGGCGAGATCCTTCGCCGATACTACCATATCGCCTCAGGAAGACATGCGGTGGGGGCTGTACAATTCACATGTAAGAGAGGTTGGGCGTTTCAAAGAATTAATTCATCAATTAGGTCTTTTCCCGATCTGGCCTTTCTTTGCGGCCTTGGCGTCTTTGCGGTAGGAAAGGTGGTCGTGCTTCGACAGGCTCAGCATGACAATATTGTATTAGGTCCAAGGCTCTTTCAAGTTTTCCATGGTCCAGCGGGACCAGCCGTCGACGTCTTTATAGATCCCTTTGGTGAAGAAGTTGAAGGGATCAAAAAAACGAATTCCGTTTTCTGGATCTAATTCAAAATTAACTTTATCATTTTGAGCGGGGTGATTTTTACACTCTAGAAAATTATCGCCTTCAACGTCGGATAAATCAAAAATCACGCCCATTTTCTCGGGTGAGTAGTCATCGGTATCCACAACGTCGCGCACTTTTTCCATGATTTCTTCTACTTGTTCTTGGGTCAAATGATTCATTTTCATGGAATCTCTCCTTCAAGGAAAGGTTGAAGCTTTTTTGTTTGTTTAAAGAATCTTAAAACAAGGAAGCGTTTTCGGCAAGTGAAATTATAGGGCCTGGGAAAATTCCTAAATCGAGGATTCCAACAAGCGCAATGATAACGACAAGCAACGTTAGCGGTTGGAAGTTAGGCTGAAACTCTTGGTTAGCGTCTTTAAAGTACATATTCACTATGATTTTCAGATAGTAGTAAAAGGATATAACGCTATTTAGAACCGCGATGGTGACTAAAATAGTATGACCTTCTTTTAACACAGCGCTGAAAACATAGAACTTCGCGACAAAACCTGCCAATGGCGGCAACCCGCCTAAAGACAGCATGAACATGGCCATGGCGAGCGCAAGCAGTGGGTATTTGTTGGACAACCCACAGTATCCTTCTATCTCTAAATTTTCGTCGCCCTTCTTGCCAAGAATAATGATGATTCCGAATACTCCAAAAACCATGAACGTGTAGGTAAGCATATAAAACAGAAGGCTCGAAGACGCTAACGAGTTTTTAGCGATTACGGCCATCAAAAGATATCCTACATGAGAAATACTGGAATAGGCTAAGAGGCGTTTAATATTGGTTTGCATGATTGCGCCGAGATTACCGAGAGTCATACTCGCTACAGCGACAACAGCTAATGGCATTTCCCAGGAACCGTCCAACCCGCCAATGCCGGTATGAAACACTCTGAACATAGCGACTAACGACGCTGCTTTGGGTCCAACAGCCATGAATGCGGTAATAGGGCTTGGCGCTCCTTGATAGACGTCTGGCGACCACATATGGAATGGGGCGGCAGCGACTTTGAATCCAAACCCGACGATGAATAAAATACATCCCAGAACCAAAAAGGAATTATCTTTTCCATCCATTGCGCTAATGGCTGCCATGATGCCTTTTAGGTTTGTCGTTCCCGTAAAGCCATAAATGAGGGACATACCGTAAAGCAAAAAGCCGGAGGCAAACGCGCCTAGTAAAAAGTATTTTAATGCGGCTTCATTAGATTTTAGATCGTCTCTTCTGATTCCCGCTAATACATATAAACTGATCGAAACAACCTCAATACCTAGAAAGATCAAGATCAAGTCTACGGCGGAGGAAAGAACAATCATTCCTACCGTACAAAATAAAATTAAGCAGTAGTATTCACCGATCTCTATGCCTTTTTCTGGATTGTAATTCGCCGAAAGAAGAATCGCGAGCCCTGAACTGAGGGTGAAAATGATTACGCAGAAAACCGAAAGATTATCGACTACATAGCTATTCGTAAAAGAATACACCGGTAAATTGCTTTTTGAAAAAGCGGTAACAGCCGTTAAGAACAAACCCAGCAAGCTTATATAGATAAGTTGGGTTTTGTCTTTTCCAATAAACAAGTCCCAAATTAGAACGGCAAAGCCAAACGCAGAAAGCGTTAGTACGGGCGCCAAGCTAACTAGGTCAATGTCTGGGGCTGCAATCATATCTACTGTTCTTTCTTTGTTAAATTGGTTCTATTTTTAATGAGCGTTGGAATGAGATTCTTTTTTGTGTTCGGTTTTATGCTCGGTTTTATGTTCAGTCTTTCCGGCATGACCAGAATCTGCGTGCTCCGTATGTGTCTTCGGTTTAAAGTTACTAGGGTCTACTTTGGAAATTAAATGAGTGACCGATGCGTCGAAAGTTTTCATAAACGGTTTTGGGTACAATCCAATCCAAAAGATCAAAACAACTAAAGGAAGTAACATTGCGTACTCCCTGAAATCTAAATCTTTTAGCTTTGCATTTTCAGGACTATTTGATTTGAGGAACATAACCCGTTGAAACATCCATAAGATGTAACAAGCGGCGAAGATGACACCTGTTGTCGCGACCCCTGCCATGAAGGCGTCCGCTTGGAATATTCCCAAGAGAATAAGAAACTCGCCAACAAACCCGTTCATACCCGGCAATCCGATAGATGACAGGGCTACGATCATAAATATGATGGCGTATTTAGGCATAACATTCGTAATGCCGCCAAACTCTTTAATCATTCGCGTGTGTCGTCTGTCGTAAATCACGCCTACCAAAAGGAAGAGCGCGCTGGTGCTAATACCGTGATTGATGTTTTGAATGAGAGCGCCTTGAATACCGTAATGGTTAAAAGCGAATATTCCTAACATCACAAATCCCATATGACTTACGCTGGAATAGGCGACTAGTTTTTTCAAATCTTCTTGAACCATGGAGACAAACGCTCCATAGACAATACCGACGACAGCCAACCAACCCACGTAAGGCATGAATTCGTTACAAGCGTATGGAAATAAAGGTAAGTTGAACCTTAAGAATCCATAGGTTCCCATTTTCAATAAAACGCCGGCTAAAATAACACTACCCGCTGTTGGAGCTTCAACGTGGGCGTCCGGCAACCAAGTGTGAAATGGAAACATCGGAACTTTAATGGCAAATGCCAAAAAGAACGCCACGAATAGCCATTTTTGAGGTCCGAATGGGATATCTATATTGTTGGTGATGGTCATTAAGTCGGTTGTATATATACCGGTTTGTTCGGCGTGAAGTTGGTACATCCAGATGATAGCAACCAACATCAATAAAGATCCAAACGCGGTGTATAAGAAGAACTTAATCGACGCGTAGAGTCTGCGCGCTCCGCCCCAAATACCAATTATGAGGTACATCGGAACCAATTGAAGCTCCCAGAACACATAAAACATAAAAAGGTCTAGAGCGACAAAAACGCCCAACATGCCGGTAGATAAAACCAGCAAGGCCATCATATATTCTTTGATTCGCTTTTTTACCGTCCACACGGAAACGATACATATGGCGGTTAGGAACGTCGTCATGATGTAGAGAAGAAGGGAGATCCCGTCTAACCCGACATGAAAATTTACTCCCCAGTTTTCAATCCAAACTGCAGATAATTCGAACTGCATATTTGGAGTGGTGAGGTCAAAATTGAAATAAAACACCAAAGAAAGCAAAAAGTCGGTGATTGCGACACCTAAAGCAGTTAGCTTAATCAGGCTTTCGTCTTTTTCAGGCAAGAAGGCGATGCCTATGGCCCCTAACAGAGGTAAAAATGTAACGAACGTTAAAAACATAGCAACTCTAATTAATACTTATGATGTTCACGTTAACTCTATAATCGCTAACGCCAAAGGTACAAAATAAAAAAAGCTGAGAATGAAATAACGATAATTAAATTCTCAACTTAAAATCGTCAATCTTAGAATACGACCAAAAGTAAAATCGCAAAACCTATTATCATGGATAATGCGTAATTCCGCACATATCCAGATTGAAACTGTTTAGCTTGTTTACTGCACCAACCGATAATTTGAGCGACTCCGTTTACTGTTCCGTCGATCGCTTTTGCGTCTGCCTCTTTCCAAAGAAGTCGAGAGCCTTGAACGACAGGTTTGACAATAGTTTCGTCGTAAATTTCGTCAACCATATATTTGTTTTTGACTATCTCGTAACCCCACTGACCGTCGGTAAGTGTCTCCGGTAATTTTGGGTATTTGATGTAACAAAGATACGCGCCAACAATTCCGGTAATAGCCACGCCAACAGATAAGAACATAAGAGCGACTTCCAACCCGGCGTCAGGATGTTCTTTATGATGAAGCAGATGGGATAAATGAGCGACGTGACCATGTTCTTCCATCATTCTGGTAGAGTTGGTTACAATCGTTTGCCAATCAATAAATAATACGGGTTCAAGCCAGTTGTGTAACACATGCCAGCCATGAATCAACGGAATTCCAAGCATACCGCCAACTGCCGCTAGGGTAGCTAATATCATCAATGGTCTGGTCATAATATCTGGCGACTCATGTGGATGTACATCAGGATCGACTCGCGACTCGCCATGAAATGTTAGGAAAACCAGTCGGAACATATAAAAAGCGGTCAATAGTGCGCCAGTTATACCCATTCCCCAAAGGAATATATTTCCATCAATTAAGGAATGTAACAATATTTCGTCTTTACTAAAGAAACCCGATAGCGGAAAAATTCCGGCGATGGCCAAAGTAGAAACTAAGAAAGTAAAGTAAGTTTTTGGAAAGTGTTTCTTTAGGCCGCCCATTTTTCGGATATCTTGTTCATGGTGCATTCCATGAATAACGCTTCCGGAACCCAAGAACAAACAGGCTTTAAAGAATGCATGGGTGATTAAGTGAAAAATTGCCGCCGTAAACGCGCCAACACCACAACCTAAAAACATGTATCCGATTTGACTGACTGTTGAATAAGCTAAAACTCTCTTGATATCCCATTGCGTCATGCCGATTGTTGCGGCCAGTAATGCCGTTCCGCCTCCAACAAAGGCGACAGCCATCATTGTCATGGGAGCCATCATAAATAAGATGTTGCAGCGAACCACCAAATAAACGCCTGCGGTTACCATGGTAGCGGCATGGATGAGCGCGCTAACTGGTGTTGGACCTTCCATAGCGTCCGGCAACCAGGTATAAAGCGGAATTTGCGCCGATTTACCCGTTGCTCCCAAAAACAAGAAACCCGTAATGATGATAGCAATTTCGCCATCGTAAATGAGTTTATGAGGAGCTGCCGCAAAGACCTCGGTGTAATCGATGGTTCCAAAAATATAGAAAATGAACATCACCGCGAGTAAGAAGGCGAAGTCGCCAACGCGGTTAACGATGAAAGCTTTAGTCGCCGCATCACATGCGGATTGTTTGTCGAAATAATAGCCAATGAGGAAATAAGAACAACAACCGACGCCCTCCCATCCGATAAACATCAAAAGGAAGTTGCTTCCCATTACTAGAATGAGCATCGCGAACATAAATAAGTTTAAGTAAGCGAAATATCGGTAGTAGCTGTACTCTTCCTTCATGTAGCCAATGGAAAAGATGTGGATAAGAGAGCCAACGCCCGTTATCACCAGCATCATGACCATAGAAAGAGGATCGACTTGGTAAGCCCATTGGACTGCGAAATCGCCGGCAACGATCCAATCAAACATCACTTGTTCGTATATTCGGTTTTCAGCAGGAAGCCCGATTAACCCGAATAAGATCAGAACGGTTGTAATAAACGAGAGTATTACCGAACCGCAAGCGACCTTGCCTACGTTATCTTTACCAATTTTTAGTCCCCAAAATCCGTTGATTATAGATCCAATGAGCGGAAAAGTTGGGACCAGCCAAGTCAAACTGAGCATTTTATATCCTTACCATTTCATTATATTGAATTCGTCTAGATTGATTGTCGGCTTTTTACGGAAAATGGATATGATGATAGCCAACCCTACCGAAACTTCTGCCGCCGCGACAGCCATGACCATAAAGCTAAAAACCTGACCGTCGTGTTGATTCAAAAACCGGTCAAACCCAATTAAGCTGAGGTTGACTGCGTTCAACATGATCTCAATGGACATGAAAACGACGATGACGTTTCTTCTCAGCAAAACGCCAAGCACGCCTATAAAAAATAAAATAGCGCTAACAATTAAATAATGTGAAAGAGGAACCATTAGAATTTTTTAGTTTAGTTTCGTTTTGGCCAATACAACCGCGCCTATCATCGCTACTAAAAGCAATATAGAAGCTACCTCGAAAGGCAATACAAAATCAGTGAATAATAGTTCGCCAACGGCGGCGGTCGTGCCAAACGTTTCGGGCAACACTGCAGGTTTCCCGATGTTTGTGCTAAAGCCGTCGCCAAATATTTTAAATAATAGAGTGACTACAAAAACGCCGGATAAACTGGCTAATAATACGTTTTTACCGCGCATCTTCCAGTCTTCGTCGTCGCCTTTTAAGTTTAACAGCATGATCACGAACATGAAGAGGACCATAATCGCGCCGGCATATACCAACACTTGCAGAATGGCCATCAAATGAGCGTTTAATAATACAAATAAACCCGCCAACCCAAGCATCATTCCAATAAGGGATACCGCCGAGCTAATAGGGCTTGTATTCACAATAACCCCAACAGCAAAAACGATACACATTAGGGATAGTGGATAAAAAATAAATTGTTCCATAATTACGGTCCGCTGATTAAACTAATCTTAATTCTTGAAATTCCATTTAGCGTTCATATTCCGAACAAACTCAACTCTGTCTTTAAGTTCGGATATTGGGGTAGCTAATTGTTCTTTGTCATATTTCATTTTTCTACGATCCAGCATAGAAATTTCGCAATCGTTGCTCATGAAAATAGCTTCTTCTGGGCATGCTTCCTCACAGTTACCGCAGAAGATACAAATTGCGTAGTCGATAGAAAATTTGTCTGGAAAACGCTCAAGTTCGTTTTGTTTGCCGCTATTACAACCCGGAGTTATATCGATGCAATAAGCGGGACAAGCCGCTTCGCACAATCCACAAGCGACACAGTTAAAATTACCTTTTTCGTTAACGGCTAGAACAGGGCGGCCACGATACGCAATCGGATAGTCGACCATTTCTTCGGGATAATAAACGGTAAAAATTTTCCGTTCCTTTTTCTTACCAACTAAAAATGGAATGAAACCAAATAAGTTAATAAAGAAATGCCGAGAGGTAATTATCATTCCCCTAATGATCTCAGGGAGATAAATCTTTTCCCAAAAAGTCAGTTTTACGGTCCGGTTTACGTAATATGCCATGATAAGCCCTTAATATTTAGCGACGGAACTATATTAATATTAATCCCGTAACAAGTATGTTAGCCAATGAAAGAGGCAACAAAATTTTCCAGCCAAGATCCATGATTTGATCGTATCGGAACCTTGGTAACGTCCATCGAATGGTCATTTGAAACCATATAAAGAAAACCACTTTAGTGAAGAACACTCCGACATGGATCAACATCACAACAAGGTTTGATCCAGTGGTTCCTAGAAAATCAAATAAAGATAATAACGATGCTGTCGTTATAAATGGAATGTGCCAAGCTCCAAAGAATAGAATTGTCACGATGGCGCTAATGGTTACCATTTCAATAAACTCGGCCATAAAAAACATGCCAAATTTGAGTCCGCTATATTCAGTGAAATAACCCGCTACCAATTCGGATTCCGCTTCTGGAGCGTCAAAAGGAATCCGTTTGTTTTCCGCAATCGAAGCGGTTAAAAACATAATGAAACCGAGAGGTTGTAAGAAGATACCCCAATCGAAAAAGCTCTCTTGCGCCGCTCCAATTTCCGTTAACTTCATTGATTCATAAACCATCAGAACCCCAATGATGGTCAAACCCATGGTTACTTCATAGGAAATCATTTGAGCTGTGGTTCTCATTGAACCTAAAAGAGACCAGTTATTATTGGAACTCCAACCAGCAATTACATATCCGTAAGTGGCGATAGATGCAATGGCGAAAACAAAAAGCAATCCAACGTCTAAGTCGGCAATAACGAGATTAACTTCTTTCCCAAAAAGGTCATAGACCCCGCCGAAAGGCACAACGGTAAATGTGATGATGGCAGGGATTAAAGCCACAATAGGGCTTAATGTATGTAGAACCGGGTTGGCTCCTCTAGGGATAAAATCTTCCTTTGTGAACATCTTTAAACCGTCAGCCATAATATGGAATAGGCCTAAAGCTCGAAAACCTAAAATATCGGCTCGGTTTGCTCCAATACGGTCTTGCATGATGGCGCTTTGTTTTCGTTCTACCCAGGTTAAAATTGGGGCAAAGAAACCGACGGTAACGCCTAGAACAAAGAGGACTTTTAAGAGAGTGATGAAGAAATCCAATAGCATAGAAACAGTTCGCTTAGTTTAATGGTCCAATTAAAGGCTGACGCTTGTTGATTGGGTAGTCTTTTCTAAGAGGATGACCTTTAAACTCTTCATAGAGAAGAATTCTTTTCATATTAGGGTGTCCCTTAAACTTAATCCCGTACATATCCCAAATTTCTCTTTCATACCAATCGGTAGTTTTCCAGAGATCAGTTATCGTATCAATTTCGCAGTTTTCTTCTTCTACCGGGGCTTTAACCCGAACACGATTATTGTTCTTTAATGAATAGAAATGGTAAACCACTTCAAATCGCTTTTCTTTTTTATCTACATAATCTACAGCAGTTATATCCATTAAGAAATTGAACGATAATTCAGGATCGTCTCTCAAAAACTGAGAAACAGCGTGGATGCTTCCTTTGTCAACAGTGACAGTTTGATCGTCTCGAAAGTTATGACTTTCAAGCACTTTATCGCCAAATTTATCTTTAATTCTATCAATTATATGTGTCTCAGTACCCATACGGACCCAATATTTAGTAAGCTTTAAGTTTATTTATTAAGGTAAGAGTTATTCCCACTCTAAACCGCCTCGTTTCCAAACGTAAAACAGACCTATCCCAAGAATAGAAATGAAAGCCATCATCTCAGCGAGGCCAAAAAGACCTAGTTTCTTATATAAAATGGCCCATGGAAATAGAAACACGGCTTCAATGTCAAATAAGATAAAAAGGACGGCCACTAAATAAAACTTAACTGAAAAGCGTTGTCTTGGGGAAACGATTTGGACTTCGCCGCATTCGAAAGGTTCCATCTTTTCGGCGAATTTTTTCTTAGGACCTAGCAAGGAGGTAGCTACAACCATACCAACAGAGATACCCAAGGCAAATAACAACATTATTACCATCCCGGTATATTCTGATAACATGCATTCCTCCAAAAACTTAGCGGTTAGTTTATCTAAAGATTCCTACAATCTATTAGGTGCGGCAAATTTAAAAACCAGCAGCGTTGACCATAAAGTTTTACTTAGTAAAACCAACGTCTTAATAGGAATCAAAAAACCTCTAAAAATTATGAAAAATAGACGGGAAATATTACTTCACCTTGACCCGTTTGTCAATGTTCATCCCGTGAAGTTGGCAATAATAGCCCAAACCAAATAGGCTGTCAAAATTTATATTTTATTGGGTTTTAGAGACAAATTTGAGAGATTCCGTAGAAGAGATACTTTGATTTTTTTTAAATTAGATTTTTTTAAAAAATGAGTTTTTTAAATAGGGAAAAACAAAGAATTAAAACCAATATAACTATCTATTATTAAATGCGTTATTAAGAAGTAGAGAGAGAGAGCTTGTGAGATATATGATGTGTTGATGGAAAAGAAATTGTGATTGCGAAGTTTCTTTTGTGCTTAATTTAGAGGAAAACCGTTAAGTTTACGGAATATCTTACCTTGAAATAAAAATTTTATGATCCACTAGATTCTCCATCACCTCAATCCTGGATAGGTCATTTCTCCAGCAGCATTTAATGTAAAGTTTTTAAGTTTTTCTTAATTGTTACGTTTTGTTTACATAGTTTTTATTTAAAAAAGTGTTTCGAATGGAGTAGGATGCTCCAAAATGTTTAGATTGGGTGTAATATAGCTAAATTGTACGGTTTTATGCTAGATCTTTAGATAGAAGGATTATTTGATAAATGCATGAGATTAAACATTATATGGTAGATAGGGTTGTTGCTACGGAGCCCGAAACAACGGCAACTGAAGCGGCAAAAATAATGTCGAATGAAAAGGTTCACTCCTTATTGATTAGGAAAGATAAAGAATATACGGGGATTGTGACCGCCTACGACCTGATTAGAAAAGTTTTAGCGAAAGATTTGGATCCAAAAACTACAGCAATGATAGAGGTTATGTCGACTGGTTTGATCATTATGAAACCCGATCAAACAATGTCGGAAGCCCTAATTTCAATGTACAAGAATAATATCCGCCATCTCCCCGTGCAAGATGGAGATGAAATTGTTGGTATGATTTCGGTTAAAGATTTTGCGGGTTATTTTAATCAAAGGTATGGCGATGGTGACCCTATAGTAGGTTTTTGGAAAAGGTACGACACCCTGTTAGAAACCAATACATTTCGCCACGAAGTCAAAAAACTTTTGGAAAACTATCGGAAGAAATTGGACGATACTTCCTTGACTGCGGAAGCCATTGATGCGAACGAAGCATGGACCCAAATCGCAAAATACGCCAAAATTGAAGGGTATAACGACTTAGCCGAAGTGTTGGGGATTGCGATTCAAAGCGATTAAATAGAGGCCTACTAGATCTTCATGAGGTTCTTTTGATTTGACATGTAAGCCCAGCTTGTTGCAACAATCAGAGTTAAATTCCATCGAAAGATCTTGTTTTTAATTCAATATCTAGCTTAAATTCCTCAGAAGTCATCAATAAAGAAATTTTTGGTTTTAGCTAATGGCCCCAAAATTATTTAAAACCTACTCTATTATTCCGACAGCAAAGAGAAAGGAACTCGTTCGCGTAGATTGGAGATGCTACGCTTCTCAGCGTGGTCGTAAGATGGGGTTGCTTACAGAGGAAGAAACTTGTTGGTTAAAAAAGTATTTAGAGGAACGGCATGGCTTTTCTTTAGTCGTAGAGGAATATTGCGAGAATGGAGGGGCTTCTGGAGTTTTTATAGAAGAATTGACCGAATACGATGATTTAGAGTTAATCCCAGTGCGTTTAATCCCAAAGACCGAAACCGAGTTTCACCACAATATTTTTGGTTACGTTATTTCCTTTCCATTAGATAACGTATCGAGCGTAGAAGATTTTCTACATATTATGGAAGATAAGAACGAGCAGGATGATTTTATTTAAACGCGGGAATTGATCTAGGCAATCTGGTCAATACTCTGACCTCTTTGCTCAACATTAGACTGAGCTGAACTAAGAGCTCCATTTTCAGAGCTTTGTTCTGCTTGTTCCCTTTGAAGAGTACTCACGTTTTGCTCGGGAGCGGCCGAAGAGTTTTCCGTATTAGCTTCTTGAATATCCGAAACTTCAGTTTCAATATCTTGATTTTCGACTGAGTTTCGAGACGGATCGGCGTTAGCTTCAATTCGATCGTCTACACTTGGCGTAGCTCCTTCCCTTACGGAAGCTTGACCTTGGGATTGGACAGAGTTTTGTTCTCGGCCGGCAGAGCTTATTTGAACGCTATCCTCAACAGGGCTGCTACTGCCACCTTGCTCCTGGCCTCCAGCGCTATTAGGCCTTTGAAAGGCTTGTGCAGGAGAACTCGAGTTAATTGAACCTATTTCAGCCATAACTTTTTGTTCCGTAGTTGCAAAGTTTTGCAGCAAAGTTATTACTCTATCTATTCATTGTAAATTAAAAATCACCAAAAGTGAATACTTTTTTAACCATTTATAGAGTAGTTCCAATCTTAAAAGAACCTTTAGAAATTTGAGTTTAGCGCATTGGTTGGAAAAGGAAAGAATGCTGCATTGAGCTTCTCGAAATGAGACTACCTTGTTGTCAAAACTTCAATCGAGAGTTTGAAAGTATCGCGCGTCATTCTATAATGGCGATATTATGAAAAAAAATGGAAATAGTGAGAAGACAGTTTTTACGTTATTACTGATTTTAGGAATGATAATTGGAAGTTCGCTTCCCAATTTTGTTTTTGCCGACTCTTGCGTCAAAATGTCGAAAGTGGACCATAAGATTGTAGAAGATAGATCTTCTTACTTTATGATCCGGTTTCGAGCAAAAGTTAAAAACAATTGCGAAGAAAATTTAAGTGGTACTGCTGAGTTTGTTATAACCGACGAAAATGATAAACGAATAAAAAATATTCCAGGCGATATATTGTCAAACGTTAAGCCAAACGAAATCTATAAAATAGATCAAACCTTTCCCGTCTATAAGCGAAATTATAAGAAGGGATACGTGGTTTTTTTAGATATCTACAAAAAAAATACTCGTTAGATTTTAATTCAGTTCTATTTCTCTTTAACCGTTTCGATGAGGCGGTTCACAATATCTGTCGGTTTTACATTTTCCGCTTCCGCTTTAAAGTTGAGTATCAATCGATGCTCTAACACTTGTTTGGCTACGTTTCGAATGTCTTCGGTAGTGATGCTTGTTCTGCTATCTAAAAGCGCTTTTGCTTTAGCGGCTAAGATAAGATATTGCGAAGCTCTAGGGCCAGCTCCCCAGTTTATCCATTCGTGAACAAAATCGGGAGAAGATCCATTTTTAGGTCGGGTGGCCTGTACTAAATCCACTGCATAACTTGCGACAAATTCTGAAGCGGGTATTCTTGGAACGAGTTTCTGAAATTCTAAAACTTTTTCGGCGTCTAAAACCTTTTCTAGTTTTTCTTCAAACCCAGACGTGGTGGCTAGGGCGATATTGACTTCTTGTTCCTTTGTAGGATAGTCAACGTTGATGTGCAACATGAAACGATCCAACTGCGCCTCTGGCAATGGATAGGTGCCTTCATGTTCAATAGGGTTTTGCGTTGCAAAAACTAAGAATGGCGGTTCTAGTTGATACGTTTCATTTCCGACCGTAACTTGTTTTTCCTGCATGGCTTGCAATAGGGCCGCCTGAGTTTTTGGCGGAGTCCGGTTGATTTCATCCGCTAGAATGATGTTGGAGAAAATGGGGCCCTTGATGAAACGGAACGACCTTTGTCCAGTCGTTTGGTCTTCATGCAAAATGTCGGTGCCGGTGATGTCAGAAGGCATCAAGTCGGGAGTGAATTGGATACGGTTGAACTTGAAATCCATCACGCGAGCCAAAGCCCCAACGAGCATTGTCTTAGCCAATCCAGGCACTCCAACCATTAGGCTATGACCATTGGCAAAAAGCGCGATTAAAAGATTTTCAATGACGGCATCTTGCCCAACGATAACTTTTCTGATTTCTTTTAATATTTTAGTCTTGGCTTCTTGAAACTCACGCGCCAATTCGACGTCTTCCATTTAGGACTCCAAATAAGTTTTTGATATCCCTTAAAAAACTAAAAACGCGCAGAAATTCAAAATGTATTCTTAATCGCGAGTTGTTAGGCTATTAAGAAAAACTAGGAATTCAAATGCGTTAAGTAGGGGAGATCAACGGATATGAAACTATTATTTTAATCTATTCCAGATAACGAAACAACTGGACTTGAAGCTCTTTTTCTTTATCCAATCCAAGAGTTTTATAAACGCTAATTAATCTAGAATGAACAAAAGGATTAAAGGGGTTTATCTTGAACGCTTTTTCAAAATACACTCGAGATTTTTCTTTTGCATCTTTTTGAAAATGTAACTCTCCCAAATTAACTAATGTGGTATGGAAAGTAGGATAATATTTAAGATTTTCTTTTAATAAAGGTTCCGCTTTTTCGTAATCCTTCTTCAACATAAAAGTTTGAGCTAATTTGTTATGTAAAACAGGAGAAAGTGATTTTGTCTTTTCAATTGCTTTTTCGTACTCGAGAATAGCCGCCTTTAAAAAGCTTCTAGATTTTAGGACGTCTCCAAGGAAAGTTAGGTCCCGAGCTTGCTTAGACTGAATTTCGGCATATTCTTGTTTTTTATCTTCCTTTGACTGGTTACGGTCTTTTTTGAAATTAAACCGTAACGCCGTAATACCTGGAATAATTTTAAACTCTCTTTTTAGCGCGTACTTTTTCCACGAGTCTTGGAAATCTTTTAAAGATTGTCCAAAACGTTTTTGTAATGTTTTGGTTATAGAAATGTCGTCTCGCAAATCTTCTACAAGAGAAGAAATGACTGTTTCACCTTTTTGCTCGACCATATATTCGACCATAGACGCGACTTCAGCATAGGCTAGCTGCACATCTTCCGCTGTTTTTAGTTTTGCTAGCGAAGGCATCATTTGATCGAGACCAATTAAGTAGTCCTCTTTAAGTCCCTTTGCCAATACAGTTTCCATGAGCGGGGTTAAAGGTTCTTTTGCTCCTCGCCAACGAGTTTCAAGAAATTTAGCCAGACCTTCGTGCAGCCATAAGGGAACTTTGTTCCCGCTTTTTTGAGTCAATAAATAATGCACGTATTCATGACTCAGCGTATCCAGCCAATTGTAACCTCTTAATAGAGAACCGGGAGAGATAGCCATCAACCGGTTATATTTACAAAGGGCGACAGTTCCAGACGTCATAATATCTTTTAAGGTCAAAGGAGAAACCTTAGAAAATGGCTCACGTGAAGGATAGAACTCGACAATAATCTTTTGATCGGGATAAAAATTTAAAATTTTTCCTAAAACTTCATAAGACTTTTCAAGAGCTTCTTTGGCATGGTGGATTAATATTTCGTCGGAGCCGTTCTCAAAACGAAAAATAAAATGTTCTGATTCCTTAGAAACGAAAGAGCCCGTCGCTTGTTTGGTCTGGCCTATGAGGTGCCGGAGAGATTCTATGGAAGGGTCGTTTGTTTTAATCGGTTCTATATATTTCCAGGCGGATTCGTAATCTCCTTTAAAAAAGTCCAAACGAGATTTTAAAAGAGCGAGTTCCGCAGAGCCGGAGTGATCCTTAGATAATGAATCAATTAAGGATTCCGCTTTAGACAAATTCCAACCATTAAGCAATTCGTTGGCTTGTCTAAATGTTGAGGGAGCGGAAGCAGCCCAAACAGGGGACGAAAGTAAAATGAATCCTGCCAGCAGTATTTTAACCAACGTCATTTTACAAGTTCCTTATAGTATTCGGAAATAAGGCGTTCGTAATTTTTAGGACGTTGACGTTTCATCGCATGAAGAATATCTTCTCTAAATTTTGTTGGCGCGTTATATTGATCTTCCGAAGGTAGATCTACCTTTTCTCTTTTCATTCGCATAGATCCACCACGCTGTGTGTCTGGGGAGCGTCCAACTCCAAAACGTGGAGTATTGGATTTGCCTTTTGCGCGACCCTTGCCTTTTTGATTTTTCATTTCCTCAAGCATTTCGCGAGTTTCGCCAAGTCTATTGAGAGCCTGGTTTTCCGAGTCAACGCTCTGAGAAAGTTCTTTTTTACTGAGACTCTTCTGAGCGGATTTCATGAAGCCTTGCGCAGAGCCCATTTTTTGAGAAAGTTGCGGTGGAACCATTGGGTTGATGCGTCCCATTTCAGCAATCTTTTCGCCTAAATCACGCGCTTCCTGCCGAATTTCATTTTGTTTTTTGGCCATAGAATCGAGTTGTTCTTTTTTTTGGTCAGACATTAGAGCCTCAAACTCTTTCTTCATTTCCCGATTAAAAGTGCCAAGCTTTTTAGAAATTTCAGCGTTTATTTGTCGTAATTCGTTCAATTCAGTCTTCATTTTTTCTTTTAATTCTTCGCTGGATTGGGTAACCATTCTGAGGTTGTGTTGCCATCTAAACGCCAAAGGGTAGGTGTTTTTAAAGAGTTCGTTAAACTCTTTAAGATCCAATAATTTTGTTAGCTCCTCTAATGCGTCATATTTTTCAACCATTTCAGGAAGCGATCTTTGGAATTTATAATATTCGTCTAATCGAAGAGCGCCTCTTTCGCGAATAACGTTGGTCATTTCTTCGCGTGTTTTACGTATTTCGTCAAACTTTTTCGGCAAATCTGGTTTCAACGCAGAATCGATCGCTTCTTGATTAAATTTGCGAATCTTTGAGTCTAAGTTGGCCTGTTTTTCAAGTAACTCTGCGTGTCGATTTATATCTGGATCTTTGTTCAAATAGTCTTTAGTTTCTTTCAACACTTCTTGTGCGGCATTTACATCCTTTTTTAAGGCTTCAAAGAATTTCGAAAGCTCGTCTTCAAATTTTTCTAATTGAGCTTTTCGAAGTTCTTTATTCATGTCGGTTGTTTCTTCCAACAGATCCTTTTGCTTTTTTTGAACTTGTTCAAGGCTTTGCAATGAATCGTCGATTCTTTCCATTGTTTCCATATCGACAAGATCGTCCATTTCATCTCCAGACTGATCCAATTGGTTGGCAAGGCTTTGCAAGTCTTTAGTCATCTTTTCAAGCTCATCCATTGCAGCTTGAATGTCGCCTTTTTCCATTAAGTTTTTAATTTTTTCGAGAGACGCTTGAAATTTGTCGAGATTCAGTTGCTTTACCGCTTCGGGGTTTAGGAACTCATCCGGCAAACCTTGAGTTTGTTTAGCTAATTGTTCCATCATCTGTCGGAAGGTTTGCTCTATCTTGTCGAGTTTTTTCTTTAGTTCGTCAGGACTGATGGGGGCTTTTTGATCTTTCATTTTTTCGAATTCGTCGCGTAGAGATTCGGTTAACTTTTCTAATTCGCGTTCCAAGCTTACGGCCTGGTCCATTTTTTGCCGATTGGTTATTTTAATTAAAAATAAAATATCTCTTTCCAATTCGCTAATCAGCTTATTCGTTAATGGGGTTACGGGCGGAAAAGAAAAGGAAATAGGTACGACGTTTCCAGGAGGTTGCGTGGCTAGCTGGTTGAGCGCGGTTATCTGCTCTTTGCGTATAATTTGAAGTCCTTTCACCATATTTGTGAAAAAATTAAGGTAGGCAGGAGAAAAGGATTCCATTGGCTCGGCGCGTTCTTTTATACGTTCGGCCAGGTCTATGATGTCTATTAATTTATCTATATTGAATGAGAAAAACCTCTTGATCCGGTTTCTATCCGGAATATTTTTCGTCTTGAACGACTCGTTTTCGACAAGGTTATCAGCCAAAAGGGCCACTAAACTTTCAACCAACTCATCCTGAAGGGCAATAAGGTCGTCCGCTTCTTTACGCGTGTCAAATATCTTAAAAGTGTACGTTTCTGATTGCCCAGTATTAGGCCCAGAGACATTATCGTTATCAAAAGCTTCTAAAAAGTATTGAACCTCGTCGCCAGGTTTTAAGTTTGATCCGTTTAAATTCCAGGAATGGCTATTTTTAAATTCTTTTTCTTCGGTGCGAACCTTTTTCAATAATTTCCTATAAGGCTTACCGTTTACTCGATAGACTAATTCAACTTTACGGATTCCAAAGTCGTCGCGAATCTCGTAGTAAAATTGAAGTTTATCCGTGTTTTTATAAACTGGTTTTGGATTAGCCAGAAATAAAATAACTTTGGGCGCTTTATCTATATCAATCTTTATGGGATATTTCTTAGGCAATACGCTAGCTGGATTTTTTCCAATTTTTACTCGAAACCGGTAATACCCAGAATCTCTCATTAATAAAGATCCATAAAGCTTATTCTCGTCTGAGACGTTTAACGAAAACCGGTCTTTCCCATTTACTTCTATTTCGGCAGCGGCTAAAGGAAAATTTGATTCCGCCTCAATGGCCACTTCAGAGCCAGGTAAAGCTTGAATAGAGCCGTCGGAGGGAGACACCGTTTTGGGTTTTATTTGAGTGTAAGCTGGGTAGTTATATTTTAGTTTTATCGACTTAATGTTGATTGCCGGTAACGCTTTAGAATTTAAAGGAACCGAATCCGATCCTATTAAAACTGCGTTTGTTTGTTGTGGAGGATTTATGAAATTCTGCAAACCCTTTGAATAGAAATCAGGAATTAGCGTAAGAGTTAGTATTGCAACTCCTAACGAACCTAGGAATAAATTCCTATTTAACTTTGCGCGATTTAAGTCAAGCGCAGAATTGGGGTCTACATGCTCTATTTTTTCTTTGGTTGATTCGAGCAACTCTTTGATGAAACTGAGCGAAACTTTAAGCTCGGCATCCGATTCGTTCAAACGGTTTTGTAGCTGGCAAGAATTAATTAGAGAATCGTTTAACTGAGGATTTTTCTTTTCAATTAACAGAGCTGCTTGTTCTCTAGAAAATTTGGAAAAAAATGCAGGAATGAAATAGCGAATAAAAGAGTAAGTTAAACCAACAACCAATAGTCCGCCAATTGGAATAGCCAGGGTTTGTAAATTCCCCCAAAAATAAGAAACTCCATTTCCTACTAAATAAATTAGAGTAAGAAACGTTGCCAATAAATAAAAACCATTAATGGCAAAGAAGCTTTGGCGTTTTTTGCGGACTATATCTAAAAATGAGTTGATACGATCATTAGATTGCATAATTACATTTTATTATATTACGTAGCTATTTGAAACCAATTGTAGAAAGATGTTTGACACTTGTTTGAAAGGCATTATGACGCTGAAACCCAAAAAAGCTTTATTTATATGAGAATTCTTTAAGAAGATTTCTAAAAAATAAGATTTGCCAAGAGCCTAGTCCCTATTTTAAGGGCTAGGCGATAGCAAGTCAGTAAAAAGTAGGAAATATTAGAATCGCTCTTAATTATTAGGAAAAAATGTGTTGAATTTAAGGAGCATTCCGAATAATATTTTGATATGAAAACTGAAGAAGAAACATTAGAAGAATCTTTTTTTACGAAACAGTGGAAGCTTGTTAAAGGTGATGATCTTAAGTGGAGAATATTCTGCGCTTTTTTTTTCTCTCTGTTAATCGTAGGGCTGAAATTTATTAGCTCAATCGAAAGATTCTAATCTACCAGCTTTTCCCCCATCCAAGTTGCTTAGAGACATCGTTTTTTCCTGAGGCGAACCAGTAGGTTCGACGAAGCGCCATTCTGAATCTTGATATTGTTGGTCTGAACAAGGTAGAAGGGGCGCCTCGATTCAACAAAATTGCTACTTCTAATCTTAGGAGGCTCTCGAAATGCAACCTTCCGCCGTTTACTTATCGGTAGCGAATAATCTCACCTTGTTTCAACGTTTACTCTGTTTTAAGGTTTTGCCTAAAGGCAGATGGGTTAAGCTATAATGCGCTTATTTCCTATCATCTTAAGTTGCCGTGTAAACCATGGACATTGATTCTGCAGTTAAAAAATTAAAAGCAAGTTCGATATTCGGTTTACTGTCTAAGCCTGCTTTAACCAAATTTTGTAAAAACTCGGAACTTGTAAAGCTTCCCAAAAATAAAGTTTTATTCGAAGAAGGCAGCCCAGGGGATGTTATGTATATACTTCTTCAGGGAAAGCTTGAAATTTATACAAAGAATAAGCACATTGCGCTTCGAACTCCATTTGAGATGATTGGCGAATTATCTTTAATTAGTTTGCAACCGCGTTCTGCTAGCGTGAAAGCTAATTCGGCTTCTATTTTGCTAAGAATCACTAAAGATTGTTTTGATAATTACATCGCTCCGCATTCTAAAGTGATGTTGGAGATCATGAAAGTTCTTTCTAGGCGAAGCGGGTGGGATTTAGAAAAATTAGATAAGGGATATAAGGAGCTTCGTCAATCTCAACAGAATTACGAAGATATTGTTCAATCCGTTTCAGACATTATTTTAAGAGTATCTCCGGAGGGATTGATTAATTACGCTAATTCTTCCGTTAGCGTTCTTGGATATAAATCTCATGAAATGATGGGGAAATCGCTAAAAGATTATATTAACGATGAAAATGAAAAAACAATTCTGAAAGATCTGTTGTCTAAAAGAATTGGGAAGGGCAAAGGAAAAGCGCGAGAGGTATGGTTACAAGTGAATCCCAAAAGCGTTTTGTCTAAAAAAAATAAAAAACTATATTTTTTAATCAGTTCTTCGGGTGTTTGGAGCGAATCCAAAGAGAACAAGAAAACAAAAAGAGTTCAAAGAATATTTGGCGGTAATCAATTGATTGCCAAAGATATTACTGAAAGAAAAAAAGCCGAAGAGGAATTAAAAAATAATAAAATTCGCTTAGAAAAATTAGTTAAAAAAAGGACAAAAGATTTAGAAAAAACGAATCTCGAATTAAAAAAATCAAAAGAAGAAGCCGATTCGGCCAACAAAGCAAAGTCGGAGTTTTTGTCGAGAATGAGCCACGAAATACGAACCCCTCTGAATGCAGTTCTTGGATATTCTCAGATCCTTTTAAGAAAAAGTTATTTAGAACCTGAAGATAAAGATAGCGTAAAAGGGATTTCAACAAGCGGAAGCCATCTTTTAGAGCTTATCGATGAAGTTTTGGATATGTCTAAAATCGAGGCGAATTTAATGGAGATAAACGCCGGTGATTTTGACTTAAACGAACTTCTAAAAAGTTTATCAATTATTTTTGCTCCAAGGTGTGCGGATAAAAATTTGATGTTGTTTGTTGATAACTTAAAAAAAGAATATTTTGTTAGATCCGATCAAACTAAATTGCGGCAAATTTTAATCAATTTGATGGGTAATGCCGTCAAATTTACAGACGAGGGATTTGTTTCGTTAAAAATTAGCGATTCAAAAGCTAATCTGTTTCGTTTTGAAATAATAGACTCAGGACCTGGAATTCCTCCAAAAGATCATAAAAATATATTTGATCCCTTTCGCCAAACTGACGAGGGAATTAAAAAAGCAGGAACCGGTTTGGGTTTGACGATTTCTCAAAAACAAGCTCGGCTGTTGGGAGGAGATTTAATCGTTGAATCTGAATTAGGAAAAGGGGCCAAATTTATTTTGACTTTGCCTTTACCAGCGGTTACTCAAAAGGTCTTGCAACGAAACAGAGAAGATTTTGCAATAAAAGGATTGAAAGAAAACTTAAAAATAAAAGCGTTAATATTAGATCGTAATTCTAATAACCGTGACGTTCTCTTTAAGTTATTAAGTTCTATCGGAGTAGATGTGTTTTCGGTGGCAGACAGTTCTCAAGCTTTGGATGAAATTAAAAATTATAAGCCTGATATTGTTTTCTTCGATATAAAGATTCCCATAACTGATGAAATCAAAGTCTTTGAAAAAATTTCGAAAAAATTTAAAAAGAAATCTTTAAAAATCATAGCAATGACCGCTTCTGTTTTAAACCATGAAGTGGATGCGTTTCTGGAAAAGGGTTTTGATGAAGTACTTCTAAAACCTATTCGATTAGAAAGCTTGGTTTTATTATTGAAAAAATGTTTGAATGCCGAGTTTGAATTCGAGAAGAGTATTGAACAGACTTCTAATTCATTTTCAGATAATGGTTCTAAAGAAGATGCCGCGAAATTTAATCTTCCGAGTTCTGCGTTAGAAGCTTTAAAAGAAGCGGCTGATTCGGGTAATGTCACTCACTTAGCAAAAGAGCTTGCCAAAATTGCAACGATGGGTGAAGACGGGAGAAAATTAAAAAAATATCTAGAAGAGTTTGTTAAAGTTTATGATCTAGAGGGTATTTTAAGTTTTCTCGATAATATGGAGACTAGACGACTAAATAAGTGACAATAAACGATCAAAACATACCTATTTGAAGCCTTTTCCCCGTCGGACGCCTCAATACTATTCCCACCTAGCAAAAATACGAAATGGATGAGGTTCTAGAGATACTGGAATGCGTTTTCAAAACAAAAGATTCGCATTTTCTAGAATAAATACCTAGTTCCTCAATGTAATCTAAAAGGTGTTGTAAGTGTTTGATTTTGCTATTATTAAAGGTGCAAAGACTGGCGGTTACATTTTTAGAACTACTAGCAACCTACCAAGCTATCATTTATCCAAATCTAACCGAATTTGTTTTCTAGCTATTTTCTACATATTTTGTGGTTATTTTGTAGTAAAAACCTGAAGGTCTATGGGAGAATTGGGCAAATATTTTATTCTCGAAAATAATTGATAGTCCCATGGAAAAAATTAGAGTTTTGGTTGTAGACGACGAACCTAGGAACGTTCAACTTATAAGGAGTATTCTTAACAGTCAGGAGTGCTATATCGTCGATGAAGCCGTTGATGGGGAAGAAGCGTTAAAAAAACTTAAAGATAAAAACTATGACGCTCTATTAACAGATTGGCTGATGCCTAAAATGAATGGCGCCGATTTGATTAAGAGAATCCGGAGTGAATTGAAGTCTCCTCCCTACATTGTAATGATTACAGCGATTCAATCGGCGCAGGCTAAAGAAAACATTCTTGAAATTGGGGCAGACGAATTTATTTCTAAGCCATTACGTATGAAGGAATTCTTAGTTATTTTAAAAGAGGGGTTGGCAAGAAGGTCACAGCCTTTGCCTAAACTCCAAAAAATTAAAGTTCCAAAAAAAATCATTCCTCCTCCATTTGTAGCTGTTGTGATTGCGTCTAGTACGGGTGGGTTTGAAGCTCTGATCCATTTATTTTCCGGCGCTTTACCAGAGAAGGCCGCTTTTTTTGTAGCTCAACATGCCCCAGTGGAAACTCTTAGAAACATGGCAAGGAAAATAAAAACTCTAACTAATCTTGATGTAAACTTGGCAAGAGATTCTCAAAAAATTAATCCCGGAAATGTTTATATTGCTCCAGGCGATAGGCATTTATGCATCAATCCAAAACCATTATCCATTAGCCTCAATCAGGATCCTAAGGAAAACTATGTAAGGCCATCGGCAGATCCATTGTTTCGTTCTGCGGCCTTAGTTTTCGGAAAATGCACGTTAGGAATTGTTTTAACTGGTTTGGGAGTTGATGGGACTCAGGGAGCGGCTCATATTAAAGCTGTCGGGGGAGAGGTTTTAGCGCAAGACCCTAAATCGGCAATCGCTCCATCGATGCCGAAGAATGTCATCTTATCGGGACTAAATTCCGATACCGTAAAGCTCGACGAAATCAATTCGAAAATTGAATCCCAAATTTCAATGCTAACCTCAAACCTAAAGTCTATTTCTTAAAAAGATTAAGTGATCAATGTATTTATCTTTATCAGGATATTTCGGCAACGAAACCTTTTCCGTAACTAGGAAGTTGAGCCAGATATATTAATACACTACTACTGTGTTTACTATTATGACCTGGAAGCTGGAGTGTTTTGTGCGGGAAATCTTAAGGGGGTTGTAAAGTTTGTTAAGAAGTTTCGAAACCGAATTTTTCGTAGAGCTCAACGGTTCTTTCGGTCAGTTCCGCTTTTAGCTCCATATCGTCGGCTAAACTTTCCGCCTGTTTAGAGTGGTGAATGGCTTCGGAGCCTTTATCTAAAGCTTCGTAAGCGAGGCTGATGCTTAATTGGACGTCGCAAGAGTCTGGTATAATTGCTACGCTTTTTTTTAGAAGGGCAAGAGCGTTTTCAAACTTTTCTAATCGCATATAGACGACCCCTAATTTATGAAGAGCGTCTTCGTCATCGGGGTATATTTTTAAAAACTTTTCAAAATAGTTAGCGGATTCCTCGTATCTTTTACTAACGACAAGGCAAATTGCCAGATTATATAAGCCATCTTCCTCGTCTGGTTCTATGGCCAGCGCTTTTTTATATTCTTCCTCGGCATCTTCTAGTCTTTCGGCTTCAAAATAAGCGTTGGCGAGCGCAATTCTATTTACAGGGTCGTCAGGCTCTTCCTTCACGATTGATTGTAATTCGTCAATGCCTAGATCTTCAAATTCGTCATTTTCCATGGGGCTATTGTATCAGTTAAGAACTATAATCAAAAACTTTGATTGAAACTTTATACATTTTCTTTCATTAAATTTTTTGCCTCAGCGGTCCTTTTTCAGTAAGATTTCGTTTATTATGGTTGTTACAATAAGTAAAGATAAAGCAAAGACGCTTTTATAAGGAAAATTTAATGTATGAATGATGCGGTTGAGGATTTTCGCAAAGCTAATTTAATGAAAGCTAATATGTCGCAAAAAGATTTAACCGGTCGTGACTTTAGTGAAGCGAACTTAAGAAAGGCTGATTTATCTGGAGCGATTTTATCGCGAGCCAAAATGGTAAAAACCGCTCTAAGTGTCGCTAACTTGTCTAACGCCAATTTGACGGAAGCGGATTTGTCTGGAGCTGAATTGATTGGCGCTATTTTAGACGGAGCTTGTTTGAGAGGCGCGGATTTGACGAGGGCATCTTTGAGTAAAGCGAGCATGCGAGGCGCCGATTTAACGGGGGCAAATCTTCAAAAAGTTAACAACCTTACGTGTAAACAAATAGAATCAGCGATTTTTGACAAAACTGTTATGCTGCCCGATTACTTGAAAATTACCTGGACGTCTGAAAAAGACTGGGAATGCGCAGATCGGAAGAAAGGCATTGAAGACAACTAATATGGCAACGACTAAAGTTAAAAAGTGCGACCATGAGGGCAAACGTATTCACTGGTTTACCTCGAATTTAAATGAGTGGGAAATTAAGTGGTGCGAAGATTGCGGCGCCTTGAAAAAATTTAATCTTGAGAGTAAGGAGTTTGAATGGATAACTCCTAGAATGACTGAACAACTTTATTCAAAAAAATAAGAAATAATTTTCTGGGTTTTACGAGGACGACTAAATTGGCGGTACCAAGCGGTCAAAACGCATCTATTTAAAGCCTTGTTTCTGTATGATGTGTCTAGGGTGTCGTCGATTAAAGTGTGGAGTTAATAATTAGCGTTGGATTAATAGTAATATGAATACAGATGGGAATTTGACCCTAAAATTCGATCCAATTAAAAAAAAGTTTTTTCCAAAAAGCCTGCCAAGAGAAGTGGAGGTTTTGGATTACAATTTTATTGAACGTTCTGATTTGCTGAGAATTGAAACAATTATGTGGATGTTGTTTGGAGAAGAAGGAGCGCGAAGAACTTGCGATTATGCCGAAAGATTGGGAATCCTTGAATCTGAATTGGGGCGGTTCAAAATATTTTTAGAGATAGAGAGAGGCATTATTGAAGGGCATTTTGGAGTTTTTTGCGCAGGATTTCACAAAGTTTTGAATTATCCTATTTTGACTCATAGGGTAATTGATTACTTTAAAAAACAAAATATCCTAGAACGAATGGATGATATGGGGTTTGAAATTGATCCTTGCCTACAAGATTTTATAGAGAATCGCGCCAATGGATGTCTTGTATAAAACTCATTCGATTATTTCGACTTCATTCAGAGAACAGCCCATCCGAGTGGATTGGCGTTTCTTTATGAGATCAAGCCCTCTCAAGCATTATCATGAATTAATTCATGAATATAATTATTTAGATGACGACGATTTAGATTGGGTAAGGGAACGGGCGGATGGTTTTCTATGCAAACCAGAAGTCGATTGGCTGAGAGAATATTTGGATAAAAACTTTGCGGTGAAATTAGAAACGGAAGAGTTTGATTTGCCGATAAAATATGATGATTTGTTTTTTTTGGGTGAAGATTTAGAGAATAGGTATTATCTCGATCAACGCATGGTTGTACTGAGTAAAAAGGTAAAATTCGAAGATAATATTCACGGGTTTTTAATTCGTTTTCCTTTCGAAAAAGTGAATACCGTGAAAGACCTTTTAAGTCGAATTGATTTTGACGATAGTAAAGAAGAACGCTGAGCTCTATTGATTCGGCAGACTATTTTGTGGATGGCTTTTTAAAAGACCAGGGTAGTAACGATTCTTCATAGTCGTCTTTTATTCCGATGGCCCCATGGAGGATTGACGAATCGCTTGTTTCGGACGAATCTGAAATTTCGTTTTGCTTTATAATTTCGCGGACCCTTCTGCGATTAAAATCTGGATCTACTAGATCTCTTTGCACTCGGCTTATAAAGCCAGCGACTAATGGGTTAGCATTTTTCATAATGATTAACCTGATAAATAGGCAACTTCAATCTAGATACATCCAACGGTAATGAGCTTGGAACAGTATTTTGACCGCTTTGTATCGTCTATTTAGTTGTTATTTAGGGGAACCTCTAAAAACTGTTTTTGGCTACGAGTGAGCCTTATGAAATAAGGGCTTGCGAGTTGCCGCAAGTAAAAACATTGAATTATTAGAGACACCCTCAAATTATAACATATCACAAGCTTTGTGTATGAAAGCAGGTATTTGCTAAAGCTATTTTTTGGCGAGGTTATTAAAAAGAGATGGATGTACTTGGGAATTTACACAGAGCTTTAGACTTTATAATTTCTCAAGGGGACATTGAGGTAAAGCTGAGTTTATGGGAAACAATTCAAAAAGCGGCGGAGGACACGCAGTTTCCGTCGGACTTGCAGTTTTCAGAGGAAAAAGAGCTGATTGAAAACTGTAAGGGGGTTATAAAGTGGGTGACTGAAAAAGACGAGCAAAAACAACTGGCAAAGCTTTCGGGGGATTTGGTACGTCTAATGGTAGAAATCGAAGATGGAAAAGACCGGGATATAACGCTTATTTAGCTAGGCAAGTATAAGAATCTTGTCTTTTTAATGAAAAAATTGTCACAGTGAGGTTTTCGAATTGCGTCCACCACAAAGTTGAGTGAATTAAACCTAACTCCACTCAATCTCAGTTTTTAAATCTGGCTGGATCTTAACTATTTTTACAGTTTTATCCACATGTTCTTTTGTGTTCTTAACGTTTAGTTTATCGAAAAGAAAGTCCATCCTAGCTTCTAACTTTTTTCCGATCGCGTCTTTGATTTCTTCAGAGAGATCCCAAAACCGCTCTTTAAACTCGCCAAACCCTTTTTTACGAGTTTTATAAATAAACTGCTCGTCCGTCATTCCATCCTTTTTTTCCTTGGCGAACTTTGTTCTCAAGTGAGCGTAAATTTCGTCTTTAAAGTCTTGCGGAAAATCCCCTGAATCGTAAATCATGTTTTGAAAGTCGGTCGCCAGGTGAATCTCTGCAGTTTCTAATTCAGGAAAACGGTGGAACATTTCTGCGGGCAATGTGGAAGCTCCATGTTGAACGGCTCCAGATATTTTGTATTCTTCCCGAGAAATGATTGAAAGTTCGCCGAGAGTATCAAAGTCCAGTTTAGGTTCTTCCACAGAACCATCGGCGCTAGGTTTTCCTCCATGCTCGGTACCTGTTTGCACCGATATTTTGCTAATGCCTTTAAATGATGGATTGATAGTCGTTAACGTGGAGTTAAAATTATCCATATAGGCTTTTAACTCTTCAGGATTGCTATTTTCTTTTCCCACTTCTCCAATCTCGCCGCCAACAGACACTGTAATTCCGTTAGGTTCTAACTGTCTGATATATGCGGTTAAATCGGCTCCAATCTCAAAATTAGGTCTTTGTTGCTCAACCGTATTTGGTCGGCTCAGGTCCACTAATGTAGAAGTATCGATATCGATGTTGTAAAAACCGCCGCTAATTCCTTCTTCAATTAAGTTTTTTAATCCTTCCACTTCCTTCTTTTGATCTTTTGCAAAATTGCTCGCATTAATTTGAAAATGGTCACCTTGAATGAAAACGGGGCCAATGTGCTTTTCCTTAATAGCTGCGGCAAGAATGACGGTTGTGTATTCGTGAGGCCTTTGAAAGGTATAGCCGATTTCTGATTTAGCGATCTCAAAAATATTTGCCGAGCAGTTGATCTTGTGAGCGGATCGAAAAATTGCCCGCGCGATTTCAAAGGTAAGCCCGCGAATATTGATTGCCGGTACAGTAAACCCGGACACTTCTCCACGTCCTCTAGCTTCGTAAAGCTCTTGAATAGAAGAGGTTACGGCTCCTAATTGTAACGCGGCAGATTTGATGATAAACCGGGCTAAACCTCGCGTTTCTTTACTTTTTCCAAAAACCGCTTCTTTAAGGAGAGAATCAATAGCTGTCTCCCTAAAAGCGTCTTCGTTTTCTATCGTAAGTTGATTTTCGTTGAGGGAAAAAATCCCTTTATATTGACTCAGAATATCTTCAGAGGCTACCGTTGGCATGGTTTGCTCCTTAACTTGGAAAGCCAGTTAAGCTCGTTAAATGGTTGTATTTTATATTTAGCCAGAAAAGCCAAAGAACTTAGTGACCGTATGAATAATTTGAAGGATAAACAATAAATCTATGTATAGATCAAACTATTATAAGCTGAATTAGTTGGAATAATCCGAAACGTTGAGATGTTTTTAAAAGTTCAGTTTATGCTAATTAGTTCAGGTTAGAGCCCAAAATATGGAGGCTATTTTACTCAAGTTGCCGGTTTATTTCTACTGGTAAATTCATTTAACCGTCCCACAAATTGAATTTTTAGCCAAAATTGAAGTTTATTCATCACAAGTTAGGGCGTTTTTTAGAGTTTATTAGATTATTGAGAGGCGTTTTCGCAAAATTTTACTATCGGATTATGGGCCGTGAGTTCCAATTTGAAAAATCTTATGAAGATCTTATCTCCCATAACCTTTAATATATTGACACTTGCGAATAATTTGTTAAAATCCAGCAAATTAGTATGCCTTTAATTAGGGTATGTAAGCTTGAGTTCACTTAAATTTTTTCAATAAAAAATTATTTATATAAAATCTTTATAATTGGTTGCTTAGAAGGGGATTTGCCTCATGTTTAAAAACATTTATGTACCTGTCGACAATTCCGACTATTCTAACGAGTGTATAGATATTGCGTTAGAATTTGCAGGGAAAACCGGCGCCACGCTTTCTTCTAGCCATGTTTATGCCGCGAAAATGCATGATGTACGTTTTCGCCAAATGGAAAGCGGTTTACCCGAGGAATATCAAGACGAGCAGGAACTGGAAAAGCAAAGGAATATCCATGATCAATTGATCACTAAAGGAATGGAAGTTATTACAGATTCTTATTTAGATGTTCCGAAATTTAAATGTAAGGACTTGAATGTTCCTTTTGTTGGTAAATCCCTAGAAGGAAGAAACTGGATTGAGTTGGTTCGAGATATTAACGAATCCAATTACGATTTGGTTGTAATGGGAGTTTTGGGGCTCGGAGCCATTAAAGATAGTTCGATTGGAACGGTTACTGAAAGAGTTATCCGAAGAATCCAAACCGACACCTTAATAGTAAAGCATATTCCTGAGTTACATGGCGACCAAGAAGGAAGCGGAAAAATTGTTGTAGCGGTTGACGGTAGCGGCCATTCTTTTGGCGGTCTTAAAACTGGAATACAAATAGCTAAATTAACGGGACGACCGTTAGAAATTATTTCCAGCTTTGATCCTTATTTCCATTACGCGATGTTCAATAGTTTAACCGGTGTTCTTTCTAAGGAAGCTTCCAAAGTTTTCAAATTTGAGCAACAAGAAAAATTACACGAAGATATCATCGATAAAGGATTGGCGAAGATCTATCAAGCCCATTTAGAGATCTCTCGAAATATAGCCAAAGAAGAAGGTTTGGACTGCACCATTCGGTTGTTAGACGGTAAAGTTTTCGAGAAAGTTTTACAATACGCTCGCGAAGAGAAACCGCATCTGTTAATTCTTGGCCGAATTGGCGTTCATAGTGCGCCTGATATGGATATAGGTGGAAACACCGAGAACTTGTTGCGATTAGTCCCTTGTAACGTGATGCTTTCTAGCCGAGTGTTCAAACCAAAAGTAGACATGGTTGCGGACGAAAGTATCGAATGGACTTCCGAAGCCAGTGAACGACTTCAAAAGATCCCAGGGTTTGTTCGTCCAATGGCCACAACAGCAATTTTACGATACGCTTTGGAAAGAGGGCACAGCATGATCACCTCTGGCGTTATCACCGAAGCTTGTGAAAATATTTTGCCTGCTGGCGCAATGCAAGCCATGAACATGATCGGCGATAAATTGAGGGACCAAGGTAAAGAAGACGGTGTCGATGCCTTTTCCGATGAAAATGTTGGGAAAATTATCGATACGAATAAAATGGATTGCCCTGTAGAGACTAAGTTGAAATGCCAAAACTGTGGCGCTGTTATGGGTTTTGATGCAATTAAGTGTGGCGTTTGCGACGCTGGTCCATTATCGCTTAAGCCAATTGACATGGAAGAGTTTGCAGTCAATGTCGATGACGAAGGTGGGATTGGGTACTCTTCTAGTTTTGCTGAAAAAGAGATTCAATGGACACAACACGCTTGGGATCTATTGGATAACTATTCAGAAGGCCATATCCGTAGAAAAGCTCAAGCGCGAGTTGAAAAGAACGCACGGGTTCAAAACGTGACCACGATTTCTGTAGCTTTTGTTAATAGTATTGTCAATGAAAAGACTACCGCTAAAGGTAGTGACATTGGGAATGGCAACGGAAACGGTAATGGAGCTAATGGCGACAACGGAGCCCATGACGAGTCTAAATACACGTGGGATGAAGATGCAACCGCGCGTATCGAAAGAGTTCCTCCAGGATTCATGAGAGATAACACCATGAAGAGAGTTTTGGATTATGCGGTTTCAATTAACGCGACCCACATCACTCTCCAAGTATGCGAACAAGGAATTGAAGCTTCTGTAAAAATAATGGCCGAAGCCGTTGCTAATGGCGCGACTATAGAAGATTTTCTTCCTAAAAAGGACGCATAACGAGTTGTTATTTTTAAGAGATTTATGATTTTTTTTTAAACAAAATCGTTTTAAACCCCTGCTTTAGCCAATAAAGCAGGGGTTTTTTTATGCCCAATTCAATAAACCTATATAAACGTCTTGTTCGGTACCTGATTCCTTATAAAGGAAAGGTGTTCCTTGCTATTTTCTGTTCTATTATTGTGGGACTGATAGCTACCTCCCCAGTTCCGATAATCCAGAAGACGTTTGACGAAATTTTTGTCAAAAAAGACACCTTTATGCTTACGGCAATCCCGCTAGCGTTGGTGGGGCTTTACTTGATTAAGGGAGCTTTGTCCTATCTGCAAAACGTGATTATTTTTGGGATTTCCTGGGAATTGGTGGTTTCGTTAAGAAACGAAATTTTTTATAAAATTCAAAGACTGCCTTTAGGGTATTTTGAAGACACTCCGGTTGGTGAGTTGCTATCGCGTTTTATCAATGACGTCACCATTATGCAATCCTCTATAACCAATATGGTGAAAGAGTTTTTGCAAAATGCTTTTATGTTAGTCGGTTTAATCTGTTGGGTGTTCTATCTTAAATGGGACTGGGCAATAATGTCCCTGTTTGTTTTTCCATTAGCAATAGCGCCAATCGCTTCAATTGCCAGAAAGCTCAGACACTTAAGCAGAAGAGGGCAAGAAATAATTGCGACCATTAATTCCACAGTCGTTGAAACATTTTCCGGAATCAAAGTCGTACGCGGTTTTTCTTTGGAAAAACAGCAAAACAAAAAATTAGACCTTCAAAATGACCAGTTTTTAAGCGTGATGAAAAGCAACGTCAAATATACAGAATTATCTTCGCCATTGATGGAAATACTCGGAATGGTGAGTGGAGCTTTCATCCTCTGGTATGGCGGTAATCAGGTATTAGAGGGAACGGTTACTCAAGGTTCTTTCATTGCATTTATCGTAGCCCTATTCATGATGTACGGTCCAATCCGATTGTTATTTAAAATATATACAAAGTTTCAGGGATCGTTGGCAGGAGCCGAAAGAGTTTTCTTTATATTAGATCAAGATGAAGAAGATGTAAAAGGCGGTGATTTAACCCTGAATGGCTTTGAAGAAGAAATAGAGTTCAGAAATGTTTCTTTCAAATATCCTTCGCGTAGCGCTTGGGTCTTAAACGACATAAACCTAACGGTTAAAAAATCTTCCATCGTAGCAATCGTAGGAATGAGTGGGGCGGGAAAGACCACGTTAGTCGATTTGTTGTTTCGATTTTATTTGGCGTCTGAAGGAAAAATTTTGATCGATGGAGTTAATATCAATGACTTTGACGTGCTTTCGCTCAGGTCTAAATTAGCCTTAGTGACTCAGGAAACGTTTTTGTTTAATGACACTATCCGAAATAATATCGCGTTCGGAAGAATGCAGGTAACAGACGAAGAAATTATGGAAGCCTCGCGGGCTGCCCATGTCGATAGTTTTGTGAAAACTCTAGACGACGGATACGAAACCGAAATTGGCGAGCGTGGCGTAAAACTTTCCGGCGGACAAAAACAAAGAATAGCTATCGCGAGAGCGATATTAAGAAATGCGCCGATATTAGTGCTGGACGAGGCAACTTCGTCTTTAGACTCCGAATCTGAAAAGTTAGTACAAGACGCTTTAAACGCATTAATGCAAAACCGAACTACTTTTATTATCGCGCATAGATTGTCGACAATAAAAAACGCCGATAGAATTATAGTGTTAGATCAAGGGAAAGTTGTAGAAGAAGGATCGCACGATGAACTGCTATCCAACGAAGGCGTCTATAAAAAATATTACGAAATGCAATTTTCCGGAACCGTATCTTAAAAAATAGAAACTGCTCGTGCACCTTGAGGTCTTCGAAGGGCGATGGTTTTTAAGTAAATTTAAAATGAAAATTGATTTAAAATAAACCAGTTACTTTCGCGTGTCATCCTGAAGAGAACCTTTAGGTTCTGTGAAGGATCTCGCCTCGATTTAAATGATTGTCACCCTGAGCAGACCCAGACCGGGTGTCTGTGTTGATTGAACAAGGAACTAAAAGTAAAAAAATTTAATAAATATCATACTGAGCCCGTCGAAGTGGGACCTCCTTATTTTAGTTCCTTAGGAGGTTCTCGAAGTGCGACCACCTTGTAAATAAATAAAAGTTTTAAACATTAGCACAACCATGAACTTCAAAAATGTTTGCGTAGAATCAGTAGCCTACCACCTACCCGAAAACGTTGTTTCCTCCGAGGAATTAGAAAAACGTTTATCCCCTGTTTATGACAGACTAAAACTTCCCTACGGACGTCTCGAAATGATGAGCGGCATTAAGGAAAGACGATTTTGGGATAAAGGCGCATTCCCCAGCCAGGTAAGCTCGATTGCCGGGGAGAAGGCAATTGTGCAGTCGGGAATCGATAGATCCGAAATAGGATGTTTGATATGCGCCTCAGTTTGCCGTGACTTTTTAGAACCCGCCACAGCATCCGTTATCCATAATAATTTAAAGCTTTCACCTGACATACAATTGTTCGATGTTTCAAACGCTTGCCTAGGTGTGCTTAATAGCATGATCTTGGTGGGTAACATGATCGAACAAGGACAAATTAGAGCCGGGTTAGTTGTGTCGGGAGAAAACGGTGGGCCGTTAGTCGATTCGACCATAGAAGATTTAATCTCAGATTCCACTCTGACTCGATCAAGTATTAAACTAGCGTTCGCGTCATTGACAATAGGCTCGGGGGCGGCGGCGGTTTTGTTGACTCATAAAGACCTGTCAAAAGATAAACATAAACTATTAGGCGGCGCATCCATGGCGGCGACACAGCATAACGATTTGTGTCGAGGAAGCGAAGACAGCGGCGTACATTCCGAAGCCTCTCCACTAATGCAAACCGATTCCGAAACCCTGATGAAAGAAGGTTGTAAGCTAGCCGGAGCCACCTGGGAAAAAGCGAAAAAAGAACTTGGTTGGACCAACGAAACCCCAACACATGTGTTTTGTCATCAGGTGGGACAAGCTCAACGTAAGCTTATGTATGAAACCGTTCAACTAGACATGCAAAAAGATTTTTCCACGTTAGAGTTCCTCGGTAATATAGGATCGGCTTCGCTACCGACCACTTTAGGAATGGGCGTAGAACAAGTGCAACCAAAGTCCGGCGATAAGCTGGCTTTATTGGGAATTGGAAGCGGTCTAAACTGTTTGATGTTAGGGATGGAATGGTAAACACAGAAGCTTTCAAAAACCTTTATCCATTTCAATCCAATTTCATCGAGTTAGATTCTTTGAAATACCACTACCTGGATGAAGGGGAGGGCGAACCCCTGCTAATGCTCCACGGTAATCCCACGTGGTCCTTTTATTATCGGAATTTAGTAATTGGATTAAGAGATCGATATCGATGTGTCGTTCCCGACCATATGGGATGTGGGTTTTCTGATAAACCTCAAGAATATAATTATACGCTGTCCCAGCATATTGATAATTTAGAAAAGTTAGTCGATGAATTGCAGTTAGATAAAATAACATTAGTCATACACGACTGGGGCGGAGCTATCGGCATGGGATATGCGGCAAAGTGCCCAGAGAGAATCAAACAGTTAGTCCTTTTTAATACTTCCGCATTCTTATCCGATCATATTCCATTTAGCATCGATATTTGTAGGTACCCCGTTATAGGACCAATAGCTATTCGTATGTTCAATGCCTTTGCAGGAGCGGCTGTTTATCGCGCTTGCAAAAACAGGAAGCGCATGACCGATGAAGTTAAAGCCGGATATTTAGCCCCTTATGATTCGTATGAGAATCGAATAGCCAATTTACGATTTGTGCAAGACATCCCCATGACCGAAGATATACCGAGCTACCCAGTTGTAAAAGATATTCAGGAGAAATTGGATTTATTTAAAGACCGACCGGCCTTGATAATGTGGGGGAAGAAGGACTTTTGTTTTACCACGCATTTTTTTGAACGTTGGAAGGAATACCTACCTCAAGCCGAAGCGCATCTTTTCCGCCGCGCTGGCCACTACGTCGTCGAAGACGCTCATGATGAAATCATGCCTCTAATAGAAAAGTTCCTCGCCGAGTCGAACTAGGTTTTTTAATCAATTAAGTTTTTTAAGTCATGAGAAGAAACTGATAAACTTCGAATCCCGTCTTTAGTTTGGCTAATGCCTTGTATGTTTTCTTGCGCTCCGCTGTTGATTTCTTTCATAGCGTTATACACTTGTTCGATAGCGCTTGATTGTTGTCTTGCATTTAAGGAGATTTGTTGTGTGTTGCTATAGATGGACTCCACCGAAGCGTCAACTTCATTAAAAACGTCAGAGATTAAATTGGCGAAGTGAGTCCCTTCGTTTACGGTCTTAATTCCTTGGTCCGTTACCATAACCGTTGAATCGGTTGCCGTTTGAATTTCTTGCACCAATAAATTAATTTTTTCAGCAGAAACTTTACTTTGATTGGCCAGTTTTCTGATTTCTGAAGCGACAACTCCAAAACCCAGACCATGCTCGCCTGCACGAGCCGCTTCAACTGCGGCATTCAAGGCTAATAGATTAGTCTGATTAGATATATCAGAAACTAAAACAGTGATGTTGCTAATTTGATTGGTGTGATCGCTTAAGCGAGTGATTTGAGTGGCAATCGAATCGACTTTCTCTTTCATGCTCGCCATGCCTTCGATAGATTTCTCAACGGTGTCTCTACCGGCAGTTACTTTTTCCATTGCTAAGCTAGTCGCAGAAGCCGCTACATCTGCTTGTTCGTTAGATTGCCGAGCTGAAGAATCCAATTCGTCCATTGTTGTCGTTATTTCATTGACCGCAGTCGCTTGTTGCGAAAGAGACCGTTCATTTTGTTCCAGGGTGGCAACAATCTGATTTGAAACTGAAGAAATATTTGCGGTCGCGCTCGATATCGGTCCAACAATAGATCTAACAAGAAAATAAACGCTAAATATTCCGCCAATTAAAAGGAACGCAAGAATCGTATATTCTTGATTGATCATTCTTTCAATTTTGTTACTGGAATGTTCTGACAACTCTTGAACTACAACATTCATACTTTCTAGTAAATCTTGATTGTTTTCAGATATGTATACGCTCGCAGTGTTCATTACTGGAACTAAATTGAAAACAGTTTCTACGTGATCTGAAAATTCAATCCAATGCTCCTTAAAGACTTCAATCTTTTCGCGAATTTTTGCATCATTTACCTTTTTCAAATTCAGTGTCGAAGAACCATTTAGAAGCCCATCTATAATTTTGTTTTGCAAAACTATAAATTTTGTCCCTTCGCTTATAGAATCTTCATTGCGAAATTGATTAAACTGAAGCGTTGCCTTGGTTACTCTTTGCGTAATGGCTCGGAGTCTGCCTGCAACAGAAACGGTTTTAGAATCCATTCTTCCGCCAAGAAGGTTCACTAATTGGTTGGCTTCGTCAAACAAAGGGATATTATTTGAAATAATAAAATCTAAATCTTCTTGAATGTTGGGAGCGTAGTTAAATACCATTTCCAGTTTTTCGGCAAATAACTCCCATTTTTTTTCTACGTTTTTTATTTTAAATAAAATTTGAGGCGTTTCGGCAGAGGGTAAACTTAATTCAGGATCACCTATCTTTAATCCACTAATTACTTTGTTAAAACTCAACTGGACTTGTTTTATTTCCTCTACTTTGGATAGATCCCCGAGTTGTAATTCCATAATGGATTTAGTCAATTTTTGGATAAGCATCCGTTGTTTACCAGCCAAATTGATAACCTGAGAATCGCTTTTTTGTTTTTCAAGAGATATTGCCGTATAAATTACAATGCCGATAACAACTAGAAAGAGGAAGGCGGCAAGGGAATATAATTTGACCGGAACTGAAAAAAATGTGCCGGAAGCCTTACCGGCTTCTCCAGAAAATGCATTTTGTTTAGTATGGGAAAGTGCCATAGCTTAAGTCCTTCGTAATAAGAATATTCTCAAAACTGTATAGTTGAGCTCGTTTTATTTTTAGTGTTTTATGATCAAAACTTTTTATATTCAATTTATGTTTATCTGGCCTTTATTTATTTACACTATAAGTGTTATCCTGTCTACGGTATATATTAAAATTATCATATCTAGAAGTAGACATTCTAATTTAGAAATAGCATAAACGCTTAATTTTAATTGAGTTTCGCTAGTTTGACATTTAAAAAACCAAATGGCAAGATTGTATTACTAGTTAAATTAAATAAGCACAGCGTATTACTCCGATGAGATTTTAGATTCAGGGCGTTTTCTGTTGCGTAATTTTCGATAGGCAAAATGGTGAACCATCAGTCTAAACAATTAATAGATATTATTTTGATTAAGACAGGGTTGAATATCAAAGAAATTGATATTGCCAAGGTCGAAAAGGCCGTTGATTTACGCATAAAAGCGCTTAAACTTTCTTCCAGCGGGTATGAGAATTTACTAAGTTCCTCTTCCATAGAGGCTCAAGCGGAATGGAAAAAATTAATTCCTTATTTAACAACCGGTGAGAGTTTCTTTTTTCGCGATAAAGGGCAGATCTCTATCTTAGAAAAAAAGATATTGCCAGATTTAATTGAAAAAAAGAGAATTCAAAAAGAGCTTAGAATCTGGAGCGCAGGTTGTTCCACAGGAGAGGAGCCATATACATTAGCGATAATATTAGATGAACTCATTCCACACTGGGGCGATTGGAAGGTCCATATTTTAGCGACAGATATGACGCAAACGTCAATTAATAAAGCAAAAGAGGGTTTGTATTCAGACTGGTCGTTTCGAGACGTAGATACAGATATAAAAAATAGATACTTTGAAAAAAAGCGTAACGGAAATTGGCAGACCATTGATCGAATCCGAAACAGGGTGACATTTAAATTAGGGAATCTTATTTTAGATAACTTTCCTACTCTTACGTCGAATATTCACAGTATGGATCTCATTATTTGTCGAAACGTTTTTATTTATCACAAAAGAGAATCTGTCTTTGACGTTGTGCAAAAATTTTCCAAAACATTAGTTGATAGCGGATATCTCTTGGTGGGGCACTCAGAGCTCTACGGTCACCACTTTGATCGACTTAAGACCGTGTCTCACAAAGAAGGTATTTTTTATCAAAAATTAGCTCACAATGAAAAAAATAATAGCAAAGCCCCCAATAAAATAGATTGGCTAGACACTCGTCAACCCAAAGCGAAACTCCCGATTTTTAAGGCCAACAACCTAGACAAAAGAACTCCTAAAAAAACAAGAGCCGAGATAACCAAATTCAAAAAAGAAGAATTTAAAAAAACCGTAATTGAAAAGACTAAACTAGATAAGAAAACCGATCAAAACTTTGAAGAAGTTTTTCTAAAAGCTCAATCGTGTGCAAACAAAGGAGATTATGCGCAAGCTTTGTTAAATTTCAAAAAAGCCGAAGAGTTAAATCCTTTTTCAGTAAAGCTCTTTTATTTTTGGGGGCATTTAGAAATGGATCAAGAAAAACTTGAAGATGCAAAAGGCCATTTAAAGAAAGCAATTTATTTAGACGCCTCATTCATTCCAGCTTATTTTGATCTGGCAAATATTTACGAAATAGATAATGATGAAGCAAAGGCAAGTAAAATGAAGCAAACGACTTTGAAGCTTTTAAAGAATATGGAACAAGACGCTACAATAGAATTATTAAAAAACGCCAAAGCTTCAGAATTAATTCAATACTTGGAAAGCTGATATAGAGCGGAGAGCGACAGAGAGAAGTAATGACAACCGAAAAACGCTTTTTAAAAAGTTGGGATAATTTACCCTTCGTAATATTTAGTTTTCGGAGCGCCTACTATGCGATAAATGCAGAGTTTGTGGAAAGCATAGTTTTTTTGCCGGAACTATCTCCTCTGGAAGAAGCTCCCGATTATTTTGTAGGAGTTTTTAATCTGCGTGGAAAAGTGTTGCCGGTTATGGATCTAGATAAAAAATTTGGATACATAAGCCAACCTTATTCTTTGACCGATAACGTTATTGTCGTCGAGTATGGTAACGAAAAAGTAGGAATCATCGTAAATGAGATTCATGATCTTCAAAAAATTTCTGTAGAATTGATCGAAAATAAACCTTCCATTGCAAAGCAAAAAACTTCGAGCCAAAGCGTTATTGCAGGTCAAATGAAAATGGATGACCGAATAATAATGTTACTGGACCATACCAAACTTATCCAACATTCGATCGGCGAGGATGAAGTTTCTACGGAAACGCCGATGATTGAAAGTAAAGAACGTAAAGCTTTTAACGCATCGATAAATATCGAAGATGAAGAGGTATTTCATAAAAGAGCTTTAGAGTTAATGCCTTCGATAGAGAAAGGGAACTTAGGGCGTCAGGAAGGTTATGCCGTCTTCACTTTGTCGGGAGAAGTTTTTGCAATTGATATTGACTTGGTTAAAGAATTCTCCGAAGTGACCAAAGTGTTTCCATCGCCGTGTTGCCCTGCATTCATTTTAGGCGACATCAATTTGAGAGGGGATATCCTGACTCTTATTGATATCCGTAGCTTTTTAAACTTGTCAGTCGCAGACGAAATAAAAGGTAAAAAGGTTGTTGTCGTTCAAACCGAAGGCTTGATCGTTGGTATAGAAGTCGATGAAGTTTTAGATGTAGTAAAAGCTGATTCACATGAGCTTTTACCCTCGCCAGAAGCGGCAAAAAGCGCAAGCGAATATTTTGTAACGGGAGTTTTACCCTACAAAAAAGATATGATGACGCTTATTAACTTATCTGGATTGCTTGCTGCAGAGAGCATGGTAGTGAATGAAGAAGTTTGATTTGGTATAGTCAAGTCGACTAAAGGGAAGATCGAATGATTGAAGATGATGAACTTCGAGAACTATTTAAATTAGAGAGCGAAGATCATATACAGGAAATGAACGAAGGGTTGCTCATCCTTGAAAAGCAACCCGATAACGTTGAAACCCTGGATATGGTTTACCGGAAGGCGCATGTTATAAAAGGCTCTGCCGTTATGGTCGGAGAAGATGACATTGTGAAAATCGCTCATTTGATCGAAGAATATCTAGCGCTAGTAAAAGAAGGTAGAGCAAAATTCACTTCAAAAAAGTTTGATCTGATTTATGAAGGACTAGACGCCATCCGCCCATTAGTAAAAGAAGCGATTTATGGTGTCCCGGCAAATATAGATCTTGCTGCCGTTTTAGCGCGACTTGAATTTGGAGTAGAAGATCCATCCGATGTAGAGTCTCCAGTCGAAAGCCAGCCAGAAGTAGTCGAACCTGAAGAGCCTCCTGAACCGGAGATGGATGCAGAAATTGCTTCAGACCCAGAGCTAGAAGATTTTTCCGAAGATAAAACGGCGGCGAAAATTTTCGAAGTGGAGCCACCTGCCAAGCCAGTAGAGGTTGTCGAAGCAAAAAGCGCAAATAAAATTTCCAGAGCTTTGGACGCCGCAAATAAAATTTTACACAAAGAAAAAGAATCAAAAGTAGCCGCTTCTCCAACGGGAAAATATGTCATCGAAACGGTGCGGGTCGATACAAATATATTAGATGACCTCATCACTCAAACAGGCGAGCTTACCGTAACCAAGTTGAAAATAGATAAGCGCTTTGAAGAGTTTGAAGAAATGTTATTTTCATTGGATGAATGGAGAAGAAAATCTTCCCACCGTAAACGGATTTTTGAAGAGCTAGCAAAAAGCTCTCAAAAAAACGTAGACGGCGAAAATAAAGAGCTAATGGAGATGAAAGGTATATGGGAGGAAGAAGGAGAGTTCTTCGACAAAGTTTCAAACTATTTGGAAAGTTTTAAGAACAATGGTTATGAGGATAATACGAGACTAGAGTTTATTTCTAAAAACCTCGATGCAGGGATTCGAAAAATACGTTTAGTGCAATTGTCTACAATATTCAATTTGTTTCCCAGAACAGTGCGGGATTTGTCCAGGCAAACTGGTAAAGAAATAGAATTAATTATCGAAGGTGGCGAAACCACGGCAGATAAACGGATCGTGGAAGAAATTAAAGATCCGTTAATACATATTATTAGAAACTCCATCGATCACGGAATTGAAACGCCGGAAGATAGAGAAGCCGCAGGTAAACCCTCCTTAGGTATCATTGAGTTAAAGGCTTATCAAACCGCAACCTCAATCATGATAGAAGTTTCAGATAACGGACGCGGACTCGATATAGAATCCATTAAAAAAACCGCCATCAAACGAAAAGTTTGCTCGCCGGAAGCGTTAGAAATAATGAGTTCAAATCAAATACAGGAGCTCATTTTCACACCGGCTTTTTCAACAAGCAAAATCGTTACAGAAATTTCTGGGCGGGGCATCGGCATGGATATCGTTAAAAAGACGGTGGAAAATTTAAAAGGAAAAATAAAACTAACCTCTTCGCCAGGTGTAGGGTGTACCTTTCAATTTTCATTGCCATTTACGTTAGCGACTATCAAGTCCCTCATAGCAGTTGTCGATGGCGTCAGTTATGCGATGCCTACAGATTTTATATCCGCAATGGTGACGGTTAAAAAAGAAGATATCTATCCGCTCGAAGGTAGGCAGACAATCAACTTTAACAATAAACCGCTGTCAGTCGTTTATTTATTCGATTTATTGGAGCTAGAGGGAGAGCGTGATAAAGAGTCGAAAGAAAAACCCTGTATTATTATCTCTTCTGGAGATAGCACGGTTGGGCTTTTTGTTGATTCCTTAATCGGCGACCAAGAAATTGTTTTAAAACCTCAATGCAAAATTTTAAAACGCGTTCGTAATATTTCAGGAGCTTCCATATTAGGGACAGGAGAAGTGTGCAAAGTATTGAACCCGTTGGATTTAATTAAGTCCGCTAGTAAACAGAATTGGGGAGCGGGTATAGCGTTAGAAATTGAAACGGATACTACAAAGAAACGATTGCTTTTAGCGGAAGATAGTTTGACCGTTCGCGCGCAGGAAAAGAAAATTCTTGAAAAAGCTGGTTACGAGGTTATTGCGGCGGTGGATGGACTAGACGCTTTTAATAAACTTAAACTGCATAAATTTGACGGCGTTGTTTCCGATGTTGAAATGCCCAATATGACGGGGCTTGCGTTAGCCGAAAACATCCGAAAGAGTAAAGAGTATGCCGACCTTCCAATTGTTTTGGTGACGTCGTTAGCGAAAGACGAAGACAAAGCAAGAGGAGTCAAAGCGGGCGCTAATGCCTACATCACAAAAGGTTCTTTTGACCAAAAAGTTCTTTTAGAAGTTTTGGATAATTTAATATAGATGTCAGTGATTAAACTACTGTTAGTAGACGATTCCCCGTTAGCGATCCATTCTCTGAAGAAGATTTTTTCTCAGTGTGAAGAGATTACCGTGATTGGCACAGCGACCAACGGTAAAGAAGCTTTAAGCCTCATACCCAAATTAAATCCAGACGTTATTTGCACCGATTATTATATGCCCGTCATGAACGGTTTAGAACTGACTAAAGAAATTATGAGCCAATCCCCCAGGCCGATATTAATTTTGAGCGCTTTTGCCAGTAAGGATGAAGATCTTATTTTTAAAGTAGTGAATGCGGGCGCTATAGAAGTTTTTCCAAAATCCAATCAAACGGATGTGGAAAAAAATAAAATTTATTCTAGAGATTTAATTAATAAAATTAAAATTCTTGCGGGAGTCGTCCCATTTAAAAAACGAGACAAAACAAAAGATTTAACTCAAAAGCCTCTGGCGCCGGTAAATGTTGAACGTAAAAGAGGAGTAAGAATATTAGCGGTAGGCGCTTCAACAGGTGGACCAAACGTATTAGAAACTATCTTCTCTGACTTGCCGGTAAATTATCCAATACCCATTGTTTGTGCGCAACATATTGGGAACGAGTTTTTAGAAAATTTTATTAGTTGGCTCAACACGTTATGCCATTTAAACGTGCGCACCGCTTCAGATGGAGAATATCCGTCGCCAGGGAATATTTATTTTCCGAAAAAAGGTCATCAATTAGAAATAGACCAAAATGGTAAATTCCACCACAAGCCCGAAAAAAAAGAAGACCTGAACTGTCCTTCCATTAATATTTTGCTTTCATCAGTCGCAAACTATTATGGGGATTCTTGTGTAGGAGTTCTTTTAACTGGGATTGGAAGCGATGGGGCTAAAGCGATGGCTGAAATTGCAGCAAGAGGAGGCATAACAATCGCCCAAAGCGAAGCGACCTGCACTGTGTATGGCATGCCGAAAGAAGCCGTCGCCTGCGCCAAGATCCAGCATGTATTCTCTCCAGATCAAATCCACGACAAATTTTTATCTCTCGGTAATCAATAAGACCCAAAAACTGTTACCCTGAGTTTCTCGAAGCGCTGTCGCTTTGCAGTTTTTCTTCTGTGTACTTCTGTGGCGAATCTGCTTCGGAGACCTATTCAATATCCAACTCAAACGTCTTGCTCCCTAAAGAAATCCCGTTAACCAAAATTTCCACCTTATGCGTCCCCGGATAATAAACACGAGTCGTGATTTTTTTCATAGGATGTTTTTTTTGTGACTCCAGCGTAGCAAGCGGCGCCAGCGTCGTCGTCTTCCATTTGAAAACTTTGGGCGAAGAGCCGCCATTAGCTTTACGATGATGAATTGCGTAATCAATAATCAAAGGCTGAGCTTTTTTAGAAGTCGAAGTTAGCGATACTTCAAAAAGTAAAGCCTCGCCAAAGTCCACGCGCGCAGTCAAAACGCTAAATTTATTAAGCTTAACGTTAGGCGAACCATAACCCAAAGCCTTCAGGGTTTTCTGATGCCCCTGTTTAATCAGTGTTCGGCAAGCGTGTCGCACCAACCGTTCTCTATCCTTACCAGCCTCGTTAAGCCACTGCTTGGCAATCTTCGCAACCGTATCAGGATGATCCTTAGCGATATCGTTAAGATTGTTAGCGACAGAGCGACGCACATATTCCTCTTTGTCATCCTTAAGCGCTTCAAGCAGAGGTAAAAGAGGACTCGGATCTTTTATGAAAGAAGGTAACTGCATTCCCCAGGGTAGGCGTGGACGAGAACCTTCAGAAACCAGGCGACGAACATGGTGATTAGGATCGCGCGACCATTTTTTAAGAACCGATAATGTGCGCTTCGGTTCTTTGAGCAAGAAGAATCGAATGCCAAACTCAGAGCTGGACCGCTTGGTCAATTCTTTGAAGAGCGTCATAGAGAGGTCAAAATGTTCAAGGCCATAAAGACCGACATAATCAACCATAGGCATAATGGACCAACCTACCAAACCCTGATCGTCTACATCAGCCCAATTGACGTCGATATCCTCCTCAGGTCCAAGACTAGCCAGCATGATCTCCCCAGCCTTGTTAAAATCCTCCGGCAGGAAAGTTTTAAGAGAGTCAGTTATTTGCGCCGAGCGTTCTTTAAGCTCTAGAGCGTCCAGATTTTTCGAGGCAGATTTCACAAAACCCGCGTGATCAAATCCCGGCCAAGCCTTGGCAAAATGATCCCCCATGCCTTTGATGAGTTTTTTACTAAAGAAATTTTTAAATGGTTCGGTCATATCAAAGTGTTATTTTAAGTTTGTAGAATTAAACCTTAATCAAAAGTTTGTGTAGTTAAAATCAGTCTTCATTGCATGTCTTCCTGAGGCGATATTTTAATATCGGCGAAGGATCTCGCTCCGATTTATTTTTTTATCTTCTAAAAAAAAAACGAAATATTAGAATAATTTATCGACGTATTGATTCTAAAGGAGTTAGTCAAATCGCTCAACAAAATTAAAATGGCTCGCGCCCTTTGTTTTACTAAACTTATACGCCTAAATTGCCGAAAAGAAACCATTAGACGTATTAATTTAATGGGGGACGGTACGGTGAAGACGAAGAGAAATATGATTTCCGTTTTAATGTTGTTAGGACTATGGACAATTTTAGTTGCCGGCAGTTGGGTCAGGCCAACTTTTACAGAACCGGCAATGCCCAAAGATTGGAGACTGCCAACAGTAGAAGAACTAAAATATAATTGGAAGTGGACCGAAGCGGAAATTAAGAAAAACTTACGAGTGTTCGCCGATTTCAATGGCGACGGATTAAAAGACGAAGCAAAATTGATGGTGAAGAACAACGGTTCCGCGATAGGATTGTTAGTGGTATTTTCTTCGAGAGGCGAAGAAAAAAATTGGATCTTATTGGATTCAGGATATCCAACAGCCATGCAGAAATACAGAATTTCGTCTAAAAAGCCTAGCGTTTACCAAGTTTCTTGCAGAATAAGAAGGCCGTGCCTTTTATGCGAAAAGAAAGAACCTTGTAATAAAGGGATAAGGCACATTTCGATCAAGACACCAACGATTGTGGTCAACGATAGAGACATCTTTATTTGGAATAAAAAGCGATCAACATTCGTAGAACTTTTAAATTACTCATAAGGCAGAAAAAGTTTTAGCAAAATTGTTACACTGTGCAACTGACTGGCTTTGTCAGTTAATTGATCAAGGAACTAGCTCAACGATTGCTCGAAGTAAAACCTTGCGCTAAGTTATCCTCTAACTCGCCGTCATCCTTGAGGAGCCCTGAAGGGGCGACGAAGGATCTAGGTTTATTTTTCCGCTTGTTCCTTAGAAATCCGTCGAAGTACGACCACCTCTAATCTTTTGATTTATCATCCACTCGAAACTGCATAATATTTCGTAGAGCAAGACGAATCCCTTCGAGACGAGCGACAGAAATGGAACTCCACAGATCGCTATTAAGGATTTTGATTTGATTAATGGTTTCAAACTTTTCCTTAACGGGCTCCAAGTCGACAGGTAACTGATCAACCAAGATAGCGATAATCGTTTTAAAATCTTTAAACTTTTCAGAATTTTTTAAAAGCTCGATTTGCGAAAGAGCGACGACCATATCAAACTCGTAAGCGCTAGCATGATCTTGTAACTCGATGCATTGCATAAGAGGAGCAATATCGTGACGCAAGGTTTTAGAAGTCTGGATCGAAAATTGGTTTAACGTTTCCAGGTCTTTTAGCTTTTGCATCTCCTCCCACTTCTCCTTCGACGAAATAGATTCTTCCGTCAGTAAAGCAAGATCCTTTGCGATTAAATCGACCGCCAGATTAAACCCCTTAGTATCATTAATTTGAAAAGCCGCCTCAGCCAAACTCAGACGAGTTTCGAAAATCTGTTGCATCAGCGATTTATCATTACCAGATTGAGCTTCTTCAGAATTTTGTTTTAATGACATAGGTTGGGTATTTGATAGGACGTTTCAGTTAAACGTGATGAGCCAAATTATTAAAGTTCTATATTGATTACGCTAATTATTAGGCAGATATTATATGTGGGTTAACCATTGATAAGCAAATAGGGAATATTTACGATGCAAACTCGATCTACAATTTGAAACAGAAGAATTAAACTCCGCAGATTCAAATATTAGATTTATAATGAGAGTGTCAGCAAACCGCATGCACAGAGGAGACTTACGAAAATGAAATTAGACATTTCTACAATATGGATTGTAACGTCAGTCTACCATAGCCCCTCTACATTTGACGATGTAGAAGAAGCTTTAGACGAGGCAGTTTATAGATTAAAAGATCCGATGGAAGCAGAATTGAAATCCGGCGATTATGGAAGGGAAAACATAGTAGACGTTCAATGGGCTTACATTCGAGATAAAGGGCCAGGCTCTTCAAAAAAAGTTTCACTACAGAGATTAACAGACCATCTTGAAAACTACCGTAAGGAAGTTTGTCCAGATATGCCGTCCTATACATAGAGAAAATAAAAAATTGCCCCACTAAGCAAAGTCGAAGGGGCGAAGTATCTCGCCCCGATTAAATAGATTGTCATGGTGAGCCTGTCGAACCACGACCACGACTAATTCTTCTGTGGCGGCTAGACCTGCGCCGGTTGAACGTGTTTTTGAAACCACTCGACCAATTCATTTTCCGGTAACGTCCCATCGACTAATCCAAGAATAGTCACTACGCAGTCTTTGTCCGTTGCCGTTAGTTGATAACCGTTCTTTTCCAAAAAAATTTCAGCGGAAAGCAAAGCCATGCGTTTTTTACCGTCAACAAAAGGACGGTTTTGGGCAATTTCAAAAGCGTAAGCGGCGGCCAGCACAGCCGGATCAGAGCAAGCTTCATCAGTGAACATGAGTCGAGGACGTTCTATACAGGAATCCAGTAGTTTGGTATTACTGATTCCGTCAGGTCCGCCATGTTCAGAAAGTTGTTCACCGTGGATGGCCAATATAAGATCTTTTGATAACCAGTCATAACCAATCATTTGGCAAGCTCCCGCAGAGCGGCTCTGCGTTTCTTCATCAATTTACGAGCGGCTTCCATTTCTTTATCAAACTCAGGATCGTAAGGCGTGATCTTGTAACCTTCCGGAGTTTCAGTGATATAAACCGAATCGCCATTGCCAACTTTCATTTTATCCCGCGCTTCTTTTGGCAAAATCATTCCTACAGAATTCCCTATATTTGTGAGCTTCAATTCCATAAAATTTCAATCCAGTTCTAGTGAAAGGGGTTATAAATGTTATAACTGACGTTATAACATTTTCACGGAGTTAGCAAGTCAAAAAATAGAGATTTTTACTGTGAGGTTCTTGCAGAATGGAAGAATCTAGCTTTGAACTTTGCTACTACTCGCCTTACTTTCGGAGTTTATCCGAAGTTTATACTGAGCTTGTCGAAGTACTGGTCGAAGGGCGTTCGGAGCTTGTGCTGAACTTGCCGAAATATTCTTCTACGGCTATAAAACTTACTTTATTTTATTAAACTCTTCTAGAGAGAGCCCAGAGTCTTTAACTATTCTAGCTAGCGTGCCTTTTTTTAGCGGAGTATGGAGAGGAACGGTGACTTTAATAATTTCATCTTCAAAGGATTTTTCTAATCTTACATGAGACCCTTTTTGACGAATTGCAATAAACCCGACTTGCTTAAGTTTTTTAATGGTTTCTAAGCCAGATAGTACAGGAAGTTTCATAGGGTAAGTTCGATTTTTTCCCCTTCAAACTCGATGAGTTCATTGGTGTCGGCTTCCAAGTAAAGTTCAATTGCTTCTTTGATATTTTCTAAAGCTTCTTCCTTCGAATCGCCTTCAGAAATACATCCCCTTAGGGAAGGTACATAAGCGGTAAAGCCACCTTCATCGGCAGGTTCTAATACGATGGTGAGTTTCATTTATTAATACCTTAATCTTATAGAATAGATACGTTATAGGTCAATTGTATGCTACTTAAAAATTATAATCTAAATTAGTTTTTAATAAATAAAAAACTATTGCAGTGAGCCTGTCGAACCACGACCACCACTTGCCTTTATCTTTCGGAGTTTATCCTGAGCTCAGTCGAAGGGCGTTCTCTGCGGTAGAAGCTTAAGGAGTGCCCCGATTCAATAAAACAAATTCTTTTTTCCTTTTGTATTTTCTGTATGTTCTGTAGCTAGGTTTCAGACGTATCCAGTTGAAAAGCCCCGCCACTGGCATCAGCCAAAGATTGCGCAAGTTTTTGGGAGACCTTCAAAGGTTTGCCGGGATTTTTAGAAATTTGCAATTCGATGGAAGGATTTCTCGTAAGCTGCAATTTTAAGAAAGGAACCGAGATTTCCTTTTTTTTATCTTCGAGAGCGACAGGAATATGAGTGATATCGCTCCACGGTATAAAAAGGGGAGGGTGCCACCACCGGTAAAGAAAAAAAACGTCAATGTAAAGTCCCACTTGGTTAGGTCCCAGAGTTAATCCACTTTTGTAGTTAGAGTTCCCCAGACAGGCAGTTTCCATGGTAAACCGTTTTCCAGAATAAGGAGTTCTAAGAGGATAGGACTCGGCCATAGAGTTCCAACCAGCCATTTTCGAATCGACAAAGCAGAATCCCGCCCAAAAACCAATGAATAAGATGGGAGTAATATAAGTAAATATAAGATCAAGCATAAAATCAGAAACCCATTAATAGAAGAAAAGCAAAAAATTATCATTCTCGGATAAGTTTATACGATACAAACAAAAGTTGATTAAGTTTTTATCAGCCCCCAGGAGATGTCATTCTGGGAGCAGCGAAGAATCTCGCCTTGGACTTTGCTTTTACTTGCCTTGCTTTCGGAGTTTATCCGAAGTTTATTTTTCGCTAGCTATAGCATATGGGAGGCCAAATAGTTTGCCATTCAAAAATTATTTGGTAGTATTTAGGTTCTCTATATCATTCGCTTTAATCTCATAAAACTGAAAGATAATTATGGAACCGAAAATATTTCTTTCTCATTCGAAGAAGGATAAACCCTTTATAAAGAAACTTGCTAAAGACTTAGAGGTTGCTCGGCTTAAAGTGTGGTATGACGATTTAGAAATAGCCTTAAATGAATCTTTAAAAGAGAAAATTTTTGATGAAGGTATTCCAGAAAGCGTTTTATTTTTTGTTTATTATACTAAACACTCTATCGATTCGGACTGGGTTAGACAAGAGGTTGAAGCTGCTCTAAAGACTGAGAAAGGTCTAGGATATAACTTTGTGGTTCCGTGTGCAGAATCAAGCGAAATTGTCGAGTCTTTACCAGGTAATTTGAAAGAGCGCCGTGTATTAATTTTAAATGAAGAAATTTATTTTGAACCGGTACTTGAGCTAACCGGATTTGCATGGGAAGCAGTCGCTAAACGAAGAGAGATTGAAGCGAGAAGTGGTCTCATTAGAGGCTTTAAAGACCGATATGATTTGCAAGAGAATACTAATTTTGCAGAATCTATTCGAGGGGCTCAATCATTTGATATGATTTCTCTTTCGGCGAATGTTCTTAAAAGTTTTGAAGATCAGTTTCGAGAAATATTAAAACAAGGCGCAAAGATTCGCCTTGTTTTATACGACACGGGAGAGAAGACGGAAGTCTTTTATGATTCTTTGTCCCTCCAGTTGAATGAAATCACGAGTACGAGAAACCTTAAGAGGCAGGAAACTGAAAGCATGCTGGCAACGGTTGAAGTTTTTGAAGAACTGATAAAATCTCAAAAATTTAAAGGAAGTATTGAGCTGAAATGGCTTTCGGGTAAACCGCTTTATTATAATCTATGGATTAAGGATCGCGGAGAGACGACAACAGAAGCTAATTTATCGGTCTATTTTTATCGAGACCGTTATGCAACACCGGTTTTTCGAGCGAATCATGATTCGAAGGGTTTGATCGACGCTTTGGGGGTGGAGTTTGATCACGTTTGGGAGAAAGCGGACGACGCTCCTAGTGAATTGTGAGCAAGGCAGTATTAGGCCACAGAATGGCGCAGAAAAAGGCGGAAAAGTCCTTCCATTGATTTTACGGGCTAATCCGTTTTTGGCTTTTTAATCTTAAGTTTCTTGATCTTGGACGCTAGTGTTGTGGACGAGTTCCAATAACTCGGCAGCTCTTTCTATAACGTTTTGCAATTCGCGTGTATTGCCGAGCTAAATAAACTTTGCAACAATCAACCAATATGAAAAAAGTCCTAACGCGACCATAGGAATAAATTTTCTAAACTCATGACGTACTTCCGTCATCGCGGAAAATAAAATAAAAATCCCCAATGCTCTAACAATAATGTCTTCACAACCTTTATCTGCTAAGAATTTCAAGTTTAGACCTGCCGTTAAGAGAATGTTCGCAATTATAGATAAAAAAAATGGAAAGGGTGGTCTATAGAGATATCCTTTAAGCGATTTTTTTGGATCTTTTATCTCCGACGTTTCAGGTAATATAAGTAAGTTTGCAAACGCAATGAATATAGCGTCTAGCACAACAAAAAGCATGGTGAGAAAAGTAGGCTTATTGATTACATAAGGTCCAATGCCGTACCAAAATTGAATGGTAAAAAGGAAGGAAAAAATTAGCCATAATATATGGTCGCATTCAATGGAAATTTTTTTATCAATAATCACGGCTACCCGAGATACTAGTTGAGTCAGGGCAAGCCCTAAAATAGCGGCAACAATGGATTTTGTTAACCCAATATCGCTAGGATCATTAATAACGTCCAAATTTATAATGATGTCGTTAGAGCTCATATGATTTTCCCAATTCTTCTATAGGATTCGTACCATACTCTAAACCAGTTAAGAGACGCTCAAAAGATGAGCTTGTCGAAGGACGAACTGCGCATTTCTATACTTTTCTGTGTTTTTCGCAGCCTGCCGTGAGCAACTCCGAAAGAAAGTGCGACCACCACATTTCTTCTGTGTTTTTCTGTGGCCAATTCCTAAGTTCACTCACGCTTCTCCACCCCCCCCCCCGCAAAACTTCCTTAAAACATTTCAATTAGGATTCTAAGGTTTAGGCGATTTCTTGGATGAATGCGTCCTATCGTAGTTTTCTAGCATTTTGTCCAAATGTGTTTTTATCAATTTAAATCCAAGGTCATTGTCAGCTATCGAGTCTTTAACTTCTGGTTTCTCAAGTTGTTTTTGAATTTCTTTCCAATAGAATTTATAATTTCCTTCATTATCGTTTTTTTCGTTATTCAGGTCGATTCTCTGGAGGTTTGGATTGCTCATCCCATCGATACAAGCGTGTACTCCTTTGAGAATATCTTCTTGTGTGGCTTTTTGATTATAAATTATTGGGTCGTTTGGATTGATTTTGTCATAAACTACTTTAGTCGATCCCATCTTGCTTTCGACTTTGATTTCAATAAGCAGAAGATTTTTCTTGGATCGAATCATTAAATCTGGCTTAGCATTGCATAACCATTTAATTCGCATTAAAATTTTACCCTCAACACCATTTTTTTGTTCAATCTCTCTAATTTTATTTGTTGCCCATTTTCCTGGAAACCACAACTTCCTAACGCCCTTTTTTTTTGTCATAAAAAAATCATATTTATCATTAGCAATAAAATACTTATTAGGAGCTATAGCGTTTAAAAACTTTTTCAACATCTCTTCTCGCTTTTTTTTCAACTCCTTATCATAATTGTTATGGTTTCCAAGGTCATACCAATAGTCGCGAAAAATTGCGGGCTCAGCGTAAACTTCAAAATCGTTTGGATCGAGAGTCAGTCCTGTTCGTTCATTCAATAATTTAAAAAAAACTTTTCGAAATTCCGGATACGTTAAGATAGCGGTCATGAATAGAAAACCAAAATGCCGTTCTTCTCTGTTAACCTCAAAAAAATTCATTCCACTTTTTCTTTTTCTTTCGGAGCCTGTCGAAGTATTTTTCAGTTTTGAAGAGTTAGATGTTAAACAAAAGTTAGCTTAGTTCAAGCTAACCCCACCGCATGTCATTCTGAGCGCAGAGAAGAATCTCGCTTTGGACTTTGCTTCTACTCGCCTTGCTTTCTTTGCGTCCGGAGCCTGCCCGAAGTTTATCCTGAACCTATACGAAGTATTTTTTAGTTTTGAAGAGTTAGATGTTAAACAAAAGTCAGCTTAGTTCAAGTCAATCCTCACTGAATGTCATCCAGAAGCGATATTTTAATATCGGTGAAGGATCTCGCCTCGATTTAATCAATATTTCCCTCACCTTTCTCCAACCCTCACAAAACTTCTTTTAAATCAACCTACCCGGAATACTTTCATCACTTCGTCACCGAGGTGGTTGATGACTTTGACGGCGATGCGGCCTGACTTCGGCCTATCGAAGGGGCGAGAGGTGTCGCTATGCAAGGTTTCCCAGGCTTCTTCGTTGATTTCAGCTTTGAGTGTGGTTTTGAGCGCTTTGTAAGGATCATTCGCTCCTAAGAAATAAGCGTGACGGACGAAAAAACTTTCTTCGTTATAATCAGTGTCGATAAACCAACAAGCAATTCCGTCAGCTCCATCGCTACGCACTTCACCTGTATTGGGATGGAACACGTCGACGCCGTTAACTTTGATTTGAATTTGTTTGTTCGCGGCATCGAGGATTTCAATGTCCGGCTCGCCAAAGATAACGAATAAATTTCCTTTGCCTGTGTTTTTCAAATCCTCGGACATATGCAAGTCGGCGTTCATTCTTGCTTTTAATACAGGTATTCTTCCAAGTTTTGTAAACTCAGTGGTACGCGCTTCGTAATTGAAAGCGCAAGCAACAAGAACGTCGAAATCCGCGTCTCCTGCTTCGCGAGCGGCTTCTACAAGATCGGCTCGGAGAACGGTGCCAAACTCAGGACCAATAAAAATAGCAGCGCGTTTTTTTTTTCCATTTTTTTCGTCGCCTTCTATATATTTTCCCTCAGCGCATACTAGATCTCCCGGCCAAGGGATTAAAGAGGTGAAATTGATCTTGTCTTCTTTATGGGCTTGTTGGACTCCTGCGGTTTTTAGGTTCTCCAAGATCATTTCCGGAAAGGATTGTTTCTCGCCGTATTTGGAATTGGACTCAGCAACTTGATCTATCAATTCGTCGTTTTCGTCCACGCCAAGCACACGATGTGGTGAGAGGCTTTCGACAGTAAATGGACCGGCGACGCGAACTTTTTTGTTATCTTGATAAGGTTTGTCGAAGAGATATTCAAACTCGGCTTTATCGGCGATAGAGGCGTCGATCTCTTTTTGTCGGGCGATTCTTTGTTCCCACCAATCTTTGTGAATACCTTTTGTGACCGCAGACCAGCGTTTTTCCGCAAAGCGTGGAATTTTCCATTCTTCCCAGTTTTGCTTAAGGTGCTCATTCATTTTTTTACGTTTAGGTTCCAGAATTTTTTGGAAATTTTCCCATATTGCGTCGATTTCAGCGTTATTTGCGATAGACTTCAGGGTGATATGAGGCACGCGCTCGTAGACGAACCCTTGGCGAATGTCGTTGAAAGTCGGTTTTTTGGAAGGAACGGTTTCAGTTACTTTAGCCTCTTTTTTTTGCCCTTCAGGACTGTCGGCCAGTAAATAGTATGGGTATCGAGCGCCCATAATACGCGCCCTAGCAAGAGCGAGAGCGACTCGGGAAGTATCTATAGTGATCCAGCGTCTTCCCCATTGCTCAGCAACATATGCTGTTGTGCCAGAGCCGCAGGTTGGGTCTAGCACAAGATCCCCTGGGTCAGTTGCCATTAAGAGGCAGCGTTTAATAACCTCATTAGCTGTTTGTACAATATAAGTTCTTTTTACCCCCAGTTGCATTGAATCCCAACGTTCAGTAATGGGAATTACGTTAAAATCACTAATGTATCGTTTGTAGCGAATTGTTTGCCCCATTTTGCCTATACGATTTGCTTTACATAGACGTACATTTCCTTCGGGGCGAGTTTTCCAATGCGTTCCTGATCGGGTGTAATACTGGTTACCTTTGAAAAGAATTGAATTATTTCCAGACCCTGATTCACCATCAGAGTACAATGGTGCTAATTGGAATCTCCTAGAAGTTTTGATTTCCGTTTTAGCTTTATTAATAGGTTCTTCATTAAATATTATACTTTCGTGTTGGTCATAGCGATCTAGAGATGTATGGCCTTCTTTTCTATCTAAAAAAAGCTTTCGAAATTTTAAATTATTTTTTTCTTTTGCGTACCAAAGGATATAGTCTTGTGTCGACTCTAAGAATTTACCAGCTAATCCACCTGTTTTTTGGAAACCTATTTGCACAATAAAATTACCTTCACCAAAGACCTCATCCATCAATGCTCGAACACGATGAACGTTTTCATCTCCAATTTGGACAAAAATAGAACCAGATTCAGTAAGCAAATCCCGCGCAGTTATTAAACGATCTCGTAAGTATGTCAAATAAGAATGAATTCCGTCCCGCCATGTATCGCGAAAGGCTTTGACTTGTTCGGGCTCTCGGCTTATATGCTCGGTTTTTCCATCTTTAACATCGCGGTTAGTTGTGGACCATTGGAAATTAGAGTTAAATTTAATGCCGTACGGGGGATCGAAAAAAATGGATTGTACTTTGCCGCGTAAACCTTCGCGCTCGGCCAGAGACGCCATGACTTGTAAACTATCTCCCAAAATCATGCGGTTGGACCAGTTGGCATCATGCTGGTAAAACTCAGTTTTGGCGTTATCGTCTGGCAAACCATTAAAATCACCAAAAAGATTGTTTTGAAAACCCGATTCGGCTGATTCTTTTTCGGATTTTGCGCGCTCGCTTTGGCGGAGTAGATCGTCTATCAATACTTTAGGATGGACCTTCTCCTGGATATATAGTGGTGGAGCTTGAACTATAAAATCAGACCAGTCTTTTTCGTCTTTTCCGCGCCAAACGAGTTGTGGGTCTAAATCCCGGTTACGGTTTTCGTAGGCGACGCGGATTGGAGTTTGCTCTTCTTTATCCAAGACAGACTGGTACTCGGCGGTTGGAATATTTTTCCGTTTCGCTTCGTCGTGTGTGAGAGTTTCGACCTTCTTTTTTTTCGATACGGTTTTCTTTTTGCTAGCCATTGCTGTTCCTTAGGTTGCCGGTTGAGCTATGATAGAGTCGATCATCTTATTAAATTCGGATTGAATCTTCGCTTCAAAGTCTGATTCTATTTCGTAAATTTCGGTAAATTCAGCAAACGCCCATCTGCCGTAGTCCCCATTGTTATTGACGCCGGGTATCCAGTAAGTTTCCATTGTTAATCTTTTGTCTTTTGCGTCTTCTTGCCGGTAGCCTTTTATTTCCACTATCAAGTTCAAGAGATCGTCATCGCCATTTCCATCGTCTACCTGCACAATAAAATCGGGTAAGTACTTTCGGGTTTCGGAACCGTAACGGTAAGGGACTTCCAAACCGAGGTTGTGGTTTTTAACGTAAGTTTTCACTTTTGGATGCGCTTCCGCGACTCGACAAAATTCGCCTTCCCAGTCGCTGTCAAGAATGACCCAATTGATATGGCAATACATAGGGTTTGTTTCCCAGCGGTCTCTTTTTGAGGTGTTAAAATTGACGTAACTTGTGGAGCCTGTTGGGTTGTAAGGATCGAGTAAAACTTTGATCGGTTTTTTGCCGACATTCGCTCGGGTAATCCCTGCGGTGATCCGTTCACATGCGGTATCGGCAAGCGTTTTGAATTTTAATTGCGCTGGATAGGTTCCACCTTTACAGTCGAGATAATCTTCTAGCCATTGGCGGGCGATTCGTTTTAATTGGCCAAAAAGATGAAGTTTTGGATCTCCGTTTTCATCCTGCCATTTGGTCATAACCAAATGAGAAGTTAATTCATATAAAACTTGAGAAAATCGAATTTCGCCAGTGTGATCTAAATTAAAGTTTACAGTTTCTCCTATGATTCCAGCGTTTTCCGTTTTTGTTGCTCCGACTAGATCGGGAGTAAGCTTCAAAACAGAATCTTCGTTGAACTTAGCGGTGAGTTTTTCTTCGTCTAATTCGACACGATAACCGGCCACGCGCGGAAAGTTTATGGCGAGCAAATCGCGTTCCGGGCGCATGGCTTTGACATTGATCGTTTCCCGTGGTGGTTGCGGCGGGGCGACCACAGGTTTTGCGGTAAAGTCGAAAGGAATGCCAAATACGTCGGCGTATTCTGCATTGAACAAACCTTCTTCGTTGAGCTCGTATGATTGACGGCGTAGAGCGCGGCCAATTACCTGTTCGCAAAGGAGTTGGGTGCCAAACGCTCTGACTCCTAGTACATGGGTCACGGTATTAGCGTCCCAGCCTTCGGTAAGCATGGAGACAGAAACGACGCAACGAATAGAATCGCCTAATTGCCCCGGTTTGCCGACAGTATTCATTACTTCGCGTAGTAATGTGGCTTCGTTAATTTCTTTGCCTTTTCGAATTTCGTCGGCGAGTTTGCCTCCTCTTTGAAGTGCTTCGTCGCGAAATCTTTCAATTTCATCTCCAGCTATTTTTCGAAATTGGTCGTCTAACCCTTCGCCGGATTCTAGTTGGGCGCTGTCTATAAGAATTGTGTTGGGGCGCGGGTAAGGGTTTCCGTTTTCGTCGTAATTACGAAATAGGGAAAACTGACCGGCTATTTGGGTTTTAGTGCCGTCTTCGTTTTCGCGGATAAAACCGGATATATAGTCGTAAACCAACTTAGAGATGGCGGTATTTTGACAAACCACTATGAAACAAGGAGGCACGCTGACCTTGGCGTTTTCCCAAAGGTCGTAGGTTTTTTTGTAGTGACCGTATAGAGCTTCTATAGCTGCCAGGAGTTGTGGCGGCAGACTGCGAGGATCGAGGTCCACGCCTTTGCTCCTGCCTTTTCTAGGCATCTTTTTGCCGATGTGTGTCCAAAGGTCGCGATACATCGGCATATCGCCACTAAGAATATTGTCAGCTACGGGAACTCTGGGTAGTTTTACGATACCGCATTCGATTGCGTCCATTAGGGAGAAGTCGCACATTGTCCAGGGGAATAACGTGCCTTCGGCGTAACCCGATCCTTTTAAGAAGAAGGGAGTGGCGGATAAGTCGAAAACTTGCGAAAGGCCTAATTTACGGTTAACCGCTTCCAAGCCGGAAATCCAAAGGCGAGCGGCTTCGTTATTCTGGCTGGCTTCTTTTTTGTCGTCGCCTTTAAGAGGGGAGACTTCTTCGGCTTCGGGCCTTGCGCGATAACAATGATGGGCTTCATCGTTCAGCGCTAAAATTTTTTTCATACCCATGAGTTCGGGCATTACGCGCTGTAACATCTGCCCTTCGGTTTCTAGAGTATTTAATTCTTCGCCGCGTCCTTGGAGGAGGGACCGTCCTCCTTTAGAAATTTCCATCCGTTCGCGTAATTTAAAAGCGTGGTAATTGGTAATGACGATTTTGGCTCGTTTTATATCGTCTAGCATATCTGATGGAACTAATTCGCGGTTGGCGTAATAGCTGTCGGGATCGTTGGGTTGCAAAACGCGTAGGCGGTCTTTAATGGTTAATCCTGGAGCTACTATTAGAAAACCTCGGCTAAACTTTTGGCTTTGGGGTCTTCTTACTGCATTGACCGTTTGCCATGCGATCAGCATAGCCATTACTGTGGTTTTTCCAGAACCTGTTGCCAACTTCAGAGCGATACGCGAGAGTTCCGGGTTGGCGTCGTTATTGGCGTTGGCAATGTATTCGAGGAATTTTTTACCTGTTTTCCCTACTTTTGGCGCTACTTCCGTGAGCCATATAGCAGTTTCAATAGCTTCGACCTGGCAGAAAAAGGGTCGTATACCGGCGAACTTATGATGCCGCCAATGTTGGAGTAGGCGAGCTGTTTCTGGAGTGACTTGCCAATCGTTTGAGTTTTTTAGTTTCCGCCATTCGTCTATATAAGTACGGATTCTATTAATTTCGGGAGTTGGATTGTAATATTGATCTTTTGTTGAAACACCATCCTCAAAAGGCAGTTCCATTGCTTGCTGTAGATCTTTTTCCCGTCTTTTTCTGGGTTTTGGAACGGGCGTTATGAGTTCGGATTTTCTTCTAACGTTTAGTAGCTTATTTGTCGGTTGACCTTCGCCGTCTAATTCCCAATGTCTGTTTGGATATTCATAAGGAGAGTTGAGTATTGGGCTTTCAAAAAACTTTGAGGTTTCTTCAGACATTTTCTTTAAGCCTATTTATTTGAGATGTTCTAGTCATTATTTAGTTTCGTGAGCAGGTATCTATAAGATTTTGGATGGGCAAACGCTAAAGAAAATTACGACTATAAAGAATTGGAAGCTAAAAAATAACCAGATTATATTTACACCTGATGGCTAAATTACCTAGTTCCCCCTTTAAAGTCAATAACGACAGGGCTTTTTAAAAATAAAGATGCCTAACCCTTTAATTATCAGGAAATTAAAATGACATTTAAGTTTAATATATGGTAATTTTTGTACTCAGAAAATTAACCGATGAGCTGAAACCATGAGTCTATTAGATATTTGGAATAAATCGCCGGAGATTCGCGACAAACACATCAAACAGATTTTTGGGTTTGCGGGTGATGGCAAGCTTCTGGATGGTAATAGTACTTCTATTGAATTTCGTGAACTTCTTTCTAATGTGAGTTCTTCTTACCTTGCTCAATTTTCTAATCAATGCCTTGAAGAAAAATTCGACAATTCTGGTTTCGTTTTACAAGACACCGTGAACGAGATTGGAAAACGATTGGGATTTGAAGTCACCAATGGATTGTATCGTGGCTCTAGTAGAAAAATTGGTTTTGACGGGCTTTGGAAATCGTCTGCGGGAGATTCGATTGTTGTCGAAATAAAAACAAGTTCCACTTACAGCATTGATTTTGGCGTTGTCGCTAATTACAAAAATAAACTGATAAAAGAAGGAACGGTTCACCCTGATAAAAATTCCATTTTAATTGTCGTAGGTAGGTTTGATACCGGAGGGTGGGAAGCTCAAATACGCGGTTCTAAATATGCATGGGATATACGCCTCATAAGTGTTGAAGGGTTGATTCGGTTGCTTAGCACGAAAGAAAATTTAGACGATCCTTATATTATTACAAAAATACGGGATATTTTGGTTCCGAAAGAATATACCAGGGTAGATAGTATTATCGATTTAGTTTTTTCTACTGCGGAAGATATCAAAGAAGATCATTTAGGCGAAACCGAGGAAGAAGTAGAAGAAGAAACTACAAGTAAAGAGAAGGAAAAAGAATCTATAAAAGTTATTCCGGTATCTTTTCACCAAGATTGTATTCAAAAGGTTGAAAAACATTTAGAGATTACGTTAATCCAAGAATCGAGAACTATTTTTAAAACCCCCGATGGTAAAAAATTAATTTCATGTTCTGTGTCTAAAGAGCATCAAAAGAAAGAAAAAGGTCCTATTCGTTTTTGGTTTGCTTTTCACAAAAATCAAAAGGAATATTTATCTACAACTCAAGAATCTTATTTGGCGTTGGGGTGCGGTTCTTCAAGATTAATTTTTCTAATCCCAGTTCTTCAGTTTATTCCGTTATTAGAAAAATTACATAAAACGAAAAACGGTAACAGAGAGTATTGGCATGTGAATATTAAACAAAATACGAATGGTTATCATCTTCAGACAAAACGAGAATTAAAAAATATTACTTTGGATAAGTATATTATTTAGCGTGTGAAAAATAATGGTTAGGAAAAATGGGCTCCTTCGACCAGTACTTCGACAAGTTCAGGATGACATGCAGAGAGGGTGGCGCTGAAAGACGATCAACTTTTGTTTTACGCTCAACGCTTCAAAACCAAAAACAATGTGTGATTGCAGTTTCCTTCGAGCTTTACTACTTCGGGCAAGCTCCGAAGGCCGCAGAAGGAAAAATAAGGTAGGGCCTCCTTAGGAACTAGGATGAGAATTTTACCTAGATCCTTCACTTCTAGACTGCTTCGCAGTCTAGAAGTTCTAGGATGACGTTGTTTTTGGCTTTTACGTGGAGCAAGATCTTTTTTCAAGCAACCATTGAATAAGTTCCTTCTTCAATTAACACGGCTACGCTCGCTGAGGCAATTATTAATTTTACCTAGATCCTTTATTGTATCCAGTAACCTCACAGGCTAATCCGTTTTTGGTTTTTTAATCTTAAGTTTCTTGATTTTGGACGCCAGTGTTGTGGGTACGAGTTCCAATAACTCGGCGGCTCCGCCTTTTCCTGATACCTTCCAGTCGCAAATATCCAATGCCCGGATGATGTTTTCCCGTTCCATTCTTTTTATTGCTGAATCGGTGATCACTTCGAGTTCTGTTTCATCTTCGAGTGTCTTTGCTTTTTTAGGATGTTGCGCTATTTCTGATTTGGGTAAATCAAAGCGGAGTTTGCCAGCGCCGGATACAATGGCGGCTCTTTCTATAACGTTCTGCAACTCGCGTATATTGCCGGGCCATGCGTAACTCTGCAACTCAGCTATATTTGCCTTCGTCAGTTTTGTGGGAGCCCGGTTCATTTGTTTGGAAAAAAGTTCTAGAAACCGTTGCGCCAATAAGGGAATGTCTTCGGTTCTTTTTCTTAAAGGAGGAACTTCGATAGGGAAGACGTTCAATCGATAATAAAGATCCTCCCTAAAATTTCCTTTCTCGATCAAGCTTTTGAGATCCCGGTTAGTCGCCGCAATGATCCTCACGTCTGTCCTACGGGTTTTTTCGTCGCCGATACGTTCGTAGGTTCCTTCTTGCAACACGCGTAACAGTTTACTTTGAAGGTCGAGTGGGATTTCTCCCACTTCGTCGAGGAAAAGCGTGCCGCCGTCGGCGAGGTCAAAGCGTCCGGCTCGATCCCGTACCGCCCCGGTAAAACTCCCTTTAACGTGACCAAAAAACTCGCTCTCGTAAAGTTCCCTGGGGATAGAAGCGCAGTTCACTTTGATGATAGGATTTGCTTGGCGCGCGCTGTGATTATGAATTTCTCTTGCGACCAACTCTTTACCCGTGCCGGATTCTCCGGTGACCAAAACGTTCGCCTCGGTGGGGGCGACCATTTCTATTTGGCTGATGATATGCGACAGAGTAGGGCTGATACCTATGATATCGCCATAGGCTGTCGCTTCGCGAATCTCTTCGCGCAAGTAGGCGTTTTCTAATTCCAGACGTTGTTTTAAACTTTGAATTTCTTTTTCGGCTTGTTTGCGTTCCGTAATGTCTTTAAAGATAACCACGGCGCCTTTAATTTTCATGTTCTCCCAAATCGGAGTGCTTACGTATTCTACGTGAAACGAAGTGCCGTCTTTTCGCCAGAAGACTTCCTCCGAAGCGTGAAAGGTTTTACCTTTTCGAAACGCCGCGTAGATAGGACATTCTTCGCGAGGATAGGGCGACCCGTCTTCTCTGGAATGATGCATGAGTTTGTGTTGGCATTTCCCAATGACATCTTTAGCGGAGAAGCCAGTCAGTTTCTCTACCGCCGGATTGATAAAAGTGGTTTTACCTTTTTCGTCCAGGCCGTATATCCCTTCACCCGCCGATTCCAGAATCAACTTATTCTGGTGATAAACCTCTTTGAGTTTTTTAATCGTAGCCGCCGACTCTGTTTTGTTTTTAGTAGTCATAAGTTTTTTACCTAGATCCTTCGTCGCCTCTTCGAGACTCCTCTAGGATGACGCCAAGATTACCTATTGCTTTAAATTATAAAATAACGAAATATCGTTAACTAGAAATATTCTATCACGAAAAATAGTTAATTATGAAATATCGTTATATGTTGTACGAAGCGTGTTTTCATCTTAACTCCTTTAAATATAGGCGGTTAGTAGCTGATTATTTTTTTGGCATAGAAACTGCTCTATACGGGTAACTGAATTAAAGGAATTTCTAAAAAATAAGATTTGCCATGAGCCTAGTCATTGTTATCAAGGGCTAGGCGATAGCAAACCAGTAAAAATATAAATTGTTAGACGCTTTCTTAAACTTTTTAAACGAGGAAAAAACAACCATGAAAACCGCAATCATTATTTTATCCGATCCCAAGAATGGTTCTGAAGAATCTTTAGGACGAGTCTTTAACGCTTTAGCCACAGCCTACGATTATAAAAACGCTAATAAAGAAGTTTCCATTATTTTTCAAGGAACCGGAACGCGATGGCCGGAAGTTTTGCAAGCGGACGACCATCCCGCGCACGAATTGTTCGAAGCGGTCGCCGATAAGATTCAAGGTATCTCCTGCGCCTGCGCCGATGTTTTTGGAGCCAATACGACTGGGTACGATTTGATTAAAGACAACTCCGTCCCTAAAACAACCGGTGTTGCAAGTTTGCTCAATCTTCAAAACGATGGATACAACGTTCTTATGTTCTGAGGTCATTTTAGCCCCCGACTTTGGGGGCTTTGTTGGATTGAATTTTTTGGAAAAAGGAGAGAAGAAAATGGCACAGCACTTTATGGAGTTTGCTTTTAACGATAGCGTTAAGGAAATGCAGGAAAAATACGGCACGCGCGACCCTTATAAAAAAATGGAAGAGAAGACGGATTTTCGCAACAAGCTGACCTGGCAGGAAAAGGCTTATATCAAAGGTAGAGAAGATTTTTATATGTCTTCTGTTGGCGGGAACGGTTGGCCTTACATGCAGTTTCGCGGCGGACCCAAAGGATTTTTGAAAGTTATCGATGCAAACACCTTAGCCTTTGCCGATTTCCGAGGGAATGGTCAATACATTAGCGCGGGAAACTTTACCGCCACCAAAAAAACAGTTTTGTTCATGATGGATTACGCAAACCAGCAACGATTGAAAATATGGGCCGAGGTTGACGTGCTTCATGCCGCCGACAATCCTGAATTGATGGAGAATGTTCAATTGCCAGATTATAGAGCTGCCGTCGAGCGGATCTTTGTTTTAAAAGTTCACGCTTTCGATTGGAACTGTCCACAACACATTACTCCGAGATTCACTAAAGAAGAAATTCAAAGAGGGGCGGTCATCATCGAACCCGAAACGATGGAAGCAGGGACTGGAGGTCAATCATGATTCAGGCATTTATAGGATTTAACAAGGACATACTCGCCATGCCAAAACTTTGGCTGGGCTGGACGGTTCTGCTGGTCTCGGCAAACTTGGTAGCGCCCTGGTTCTTCCTCGGTACGCTGGAAGCTCCGGTAGTTTTAACTGGGTTCATTCTCAGCCTGACTCTCATGATAACTCTGTATGCAAATTATGGGTTCGTGAGGCTCCTCGGTCTTGGCCATGCTCCTTGGTTGTTAACGGTGCCCTGGCTTTGGAGTCGATTAGATCAGGCTAAAGAAGGCGAACTCTTTTATTATTGGCTACTCGCGGTCGTCGTCCTTGATAGCGTTTCTCTGATCATCGATGCGGTAGACGCCACTCGCTATTGGTTGGGCGAACGTAAACCGACCGTCATGGCGGATAGCGCTGCATTATAAATTTCAAACTTCGAAAGATATTTCTAAGAAGATTCTTTCATCGCAATAAAAGTTAATCACAAAGGAGAAACACAATGCCGTTAATTCATGTCACCGCTTCACAAGGTACATTGAACAAAAAAGATCAGGATAGATTGATGCCTCGGTTATCCAATGCAGTATTAAAAGCAGAGGGCGCGCCTATCAATGATCCTGGCGCACAATCTTTGGTGTGGGCCTATTATGATGAAAAACCTGAGGGTACTTTTTATGTCGGTGGAAAAAATTTAGACAAGACACCTTTAGTGATTGCAGTCACAACACCTGAGGGAGCGCTTAACGATGCAACGCGAAAATCTCTCGTAGAAGAAATAGGTCAAATTGTGGACGATATAATGGGGCCATTTGAAGGAAGGCTCAATCATTGGGCCATGCTTCATGAACTCAACGAAGGGGGATGGGCTGGTTCTGGAAAAATATTCCCACTCGCGGGTATCCAGGCAGCCATGAATATTAAAGCTGCCTGAATCGGATGCAGAAACAGGCGACGCATTTCCTGTTCTTCATTTCATCCGAAGCTCTTTAGAAAACCTGAGAATCATCATTTTCAAATCCGTTTCAAATTCATTTCAAATCCATGGGAACGATTATGGAACCGATAAATAAAATTTTTTGCGAGGGAATAGAACCATGTCGAATCAAACTCAAACGTTGGCGAAGCCGACCGACATCAAGCCGCCGTTTACTCATGAAACCGCTAAAGCAAAAGTCAAGGCGGCGGAGAATGCCTGGAACACTTGCGACCCAGAGGTTGTGGCGCGCGCTTACACAGAAAATTCCAAGTGGCGCAACCGGGACGATTTTTTTCAAGGACGAGAAGAGATTAAAAAGTTTTTGACCAGAAAGTGGAACCGGGAAACCAGTTACCGCTTGATGAAAGAACTTTGGGCTTATACAGATAACCGCATCTCCGTTCGGTTTGAATATGAATGGTACAACGAATATGAAAATCAGTGGTATCGGACTCACGGTAACGAGCATTGGGAGTTTGCGAAAGATGGTTTGATGGAAGTAAGAGACATGAGCGCTAACGATGTTCCAATAAACGAAGAAGATAGACGCTACAAATAATGCTAAAAGGAGGAAACAATGAAAACGTTAGAAAAAATAAATGTTTTGGATTTGAGTGTTGAAGAGCCTAGAGATTTTGCAGAGAGCTTTGCGGGAATCGTTCATCTACCGCGTATGACAGATAAAGCGAGGGCTTACAAAAATGGAACTCTGAGCGATTTCATATACCCGTGTCCTTTAGATCGTCTGGTTTTAAATTATCTGGAAGTGGACGCCGAAAGCTTTGCCAATCGCGCCGAAGTTAAAGACGACGATGAGATTGTAGATTTTGCAGAAAAAATTAATCGATGGCGCTCTGAAGAGGATAGGGCATTGTTAAGGCAAAAAATATTAGGATGAAGATTAGTTTGTAGTTGCCTGTACTGCGCTACATTTATGCATACAAGTTTTGTAAAAAATTTTCTAAACTAAATGACGGCCAAGAGGCATGCAACTACTATTTTTATGTAAAACGTTAAAACCTGAGGCTGTTTACATGTAATAACTCAGATATTATTTGATAGACTATGTCAGATATCAGGCGGCGGGATTTGCCCCAAAGCCGATATTCTACATGTTGAAAATCAGATGAAATTATTGCGGCAACTCTTGGCTTAATTCAATACCCAGAAGCACGAAATGGCTACAAGAAAAACCCAGGAAAACAAAGCTAGCGTCAGAGAATTCCTCAAAACAGTATCAAATGAGAGAAGGCGCAAAGATGCTATTGCCGTTACCAAACTTATGGAAACTGTGTCTAGAAAGAAACCCAAAATGTGGGGAGCAAGCATTGTTGGTTTCGGCAAGCATTTTTATACCTATGCGAACGGTCAGAAAGGAGGAATCTGCAAGATAGGATTTTCGCCTCGAGCGCAATCATTGGTTTTTTATCTGGGGAAATTTGATGGCAAAGCGGGGTTATTGAAAAAACTAGGCAAACATAGAGTTGGCAGCGGTTGCCTTTATATCAACAAGCTGGATGACATAAACCTTGATGTCCTCAAAAAAATATTTGAAAAAGCCTACATACAAAAGGACGAAACATGATCGCCAATTGGAAGTAGTCTCGGACAGGGAATGGAAAAGTTGACATTTGCTTGCCTGATAGCAAGTCCAAAATGACCCAAAACGAGTATTGAGCTTGATGTATGATAATTGCTTCTTCTAAACAGGCATTAACACTAAAGCAATTATAACCTTAAAATATCAAGAGGAAGGATCACAAATACGATGGCTAAAGTGACTGGGATTGGTGGCATATTTTTTAAGGCACGTAACGATGATAAAGCTCTTGCGTCTTGGTATCAGACACACTTGGGAATAGAGCTTGAAGAATTTGGGGGGGCTACTTTGAAATGGGAAAAAGACACAGCTGAAGACAAGGGTTTAACTGTCTGGATGATTGATGAAAAAGAAAGCGATTGGTTTAGCCCCAGTTCCTCGACCTTTATGATCAATTATCGGATTGATGATATGGAGGGCATGATTGCGCAGTTAAAGAATGCAGGAGTGGAGATTTTGCAAGGTCCTGAGTCTCATGAAAACGGAAAGTTCGTTTGGATCCTTGACCCGGATGGCAATAAGGTTGAACTGTGGGAACCCAAAATCTGGGACGAAAAAAACAAATCCTAAAATCAGTTTAGATCATTGCCTTGGATGTCCATTAGCGTCCGCTTATGGCTGAATGGAAACATGTCTGTTTCCGACTCAAAGCAGACCTTTGGTTGCTTTCGGCCTTTTAATTGAAGGTTCGCAAATTCGAATCTCAAAAATTCGTGTTTTTGATCTTTTTTGTTTCCCAAAAAACCGGCCTGAGCCCAACATAAAATGTTAGCCAGCCGGAGTCTGCTACCTACTTGTTTTTCTGATAACCCATTCGGCGATTGCTAAATTAATTATCCATGCCGATGTCATCATTACATCTCTTGTGATGCCGGTCGCCTCTTCCCTAAAAAGTACTATCCAGGTCACCCCTATCAAAGCTTGTGTTCCTGCTCCCTGACCAATCGCATATGCGCGTAGCATGCTGGCGCTATGTATGGGAATGTACCTGTTTTTTATAGCCACTACTCCTCGCACAATAAAAACTGCCATTGCAATGCCCAGTACCATCCTAACGATGTAGAGTAAGCTACCTTGGAGCCCAATTGGAAGAGCATAATAATGCGTCATCCACAAACCACTTACAGCTGACAAAATACCTGTTAAAGCAACAATACGTCCGTTAAATCGGTGCCTTTCCGGAGTATATTGACGAATGCTTGGCAGAAATTGAAAAGCTCCTAAAATGCAAAAAGGAACAGCGCCAAACACGTGTAACAACGCTGGCAGCGGATCATTAGAAATACGAGGGTTAACTGGTAAAACAGCTGGACTCCCAAAAATTTCAAAAACTCTGAATGTACCACCAACCACCGGAATAAAGCTCAACACGATTAATGAGGAAAGAATAGCCAGCTCCTTCTTGTTTTTTAAAACCCCCACTCTTTATCTCCTGTTATTACCCACATAACTCTTATGGCAATAAAATAAATCTTATGATATCTACCATACTAATTTTCTATTGTTTTTGAAGTTTTTTAATGTCGTAGAGTACGAATGGTAAATGTCTGCTATTGGCTGTTTTAGCTAAAGCATACTCTTTTGCAATCCCATAAAACTCAACAATCAGTTGGTTAAATGGTCCCTTTTAATTTAATCATTACCTGCATCTCGACGTACCCATCATCGCGGCTATCATTCAAATATCGCTCTAAAAGAGGATAATCATCGGGATCGAATCCCGATTGCGGCAACCATTCGCGATAGATATTCATATGTAACTTCGCTTCCGGGTCCTCTGGCCCTCGATAATATGCAATAGCGTATTTCCCTGCCGGAATAATCGCTTCTTGAAACGGTGCATTAATAACGGTATCGACGCGAACAGTAATCGCCGCATCGTATCGACATTTCGCCGCAGGTGTCACTAGCGGATTATCATAACAGAGACCGAAAAAATCAGCATTGACCAACCTGTTGTCCGCACCCCATTTACAAAGCTTATCCCAGGTTTCAAAAATCTTCCGCTTTTCATATCCTCCTGGCGATGTCAAAATTGCCGCGCGTTTTTCTTTTTGTTCAATAATTTGCACATTCATATCCGTCTCCTGTAATTGTTTTATGATTTCAGGATAGAACTTACGTGGGTCAAAATCTTTTCCATACTTGCTTTTTAGTTCTCCAATCTTGCGATTTTCTTTAAACTTTTCAGGATTGCGTACTTCGCTGGGGCTACACCCAAAATAATTACTAAATGCTTTGGAGAAGTTCGATGACGAAGAAAACCCGCACGATAAGGCTAAATCCGTCACTGTTTTTTCCTTATGGTAGATCAGCATTTCTATCGCCATTTCAAGGCGTTTACGTCGAATATATTCGTTTAATGTTTCGCCAACCAAAGCATTAAATATGCGATGAAAATGATATCGAGAAAAATGACTGGCGGCTGCCACATCATTCAAATCAAGCTTTTCACCAAGGTTTTCATGGATATAATTCAATGCCTGATGAACACGCTCTTTATAATGGTTTAGAGTGCTGTTTTTTTTAGAACGCATGCTAAATTTCTCATTCATTCAACCCAAATAAATAAAGCAAAGGTTTTAAATCCACTTTTTACTACAAGCCGACTCCTTAAAAATTAATGATCAGGCTGTTACTTGATCTCACCAACTACTTGGAAGTTATAAGACAAAAAAAAGAATATAATAGTATATAACGGTAATGTCTGATTCGGACTGTGACTTCAACCGGTCATTCGCGTTGGGCGAACAAGAACCCACGCCGCTCAAGCGTTGTTGACCATTTCCACCTCGATGACTGAAGGGTTGCCTTATATGCCGAAATATTCAACCTCTCATCTGAGATCAAGACGAATGCATTACGCTTCGAGTATCCAAGAAGCTTTTGAAGCGCAATTATTCTGTCATCAGGGGCAAGCATATGAAGTGTCCGGTCGATCACAATGACGTCAAATCGACGTCTGGTTTTGAAATCACGAATATCCGCGACCTCCGCTTCAATCGCCAAACCTTCAGCGGCGGCGTCTTTTTGAAGGTCGCCGATGCCCGAGGGTGATAGATCGATGGCATGAACGTAGTGACCAAGTCTCGCTATGAACAGCGCGTCACGGCCTTAAGACTCTTGATCTCGCCCGACTATATGTATCGAAGAACGCTACAAACTCTTTTGTGGGCTTTCCAAGTCCGTGTCGATTCTCTCGGTAGAACTCTTCGTAGTTGGTTGCCATTTCCTGACCTTACCACGCTATTTGGCGCTTGGCTAAGCGTTTTTCCTCTCAACCCAACGGCTGCTTTAGGCCGAATGGAGACATGTCTGTTTCCGCCCCATAGTGACCATATAATATTTTAAATACATATAAAGTGAGAGCTTACAAAAATGGAACTCGGAGCGATTTCATATACCCGTGTCCGTTAGATTGTCTGGTATTAAATTATTTAGAAGTGGACGCCGAAAGTTTTGCCAATCGTGCTGAAGTTAAAGACGACGATGAGATTGTAGATTTTGCAGAAAAAATCAATCGATGGCGCTCGGAAGAGGATAGGGAACTGTTAAGGCAAAAAATATTAGGGTGAATATTAGTTTGTAGTTATCTGTACTGCGCTACATTTATGCATACAAGTTTTGTAAAAACTTTTCTAAACTAATCGAGGGCCAATAGATATGCAATTACTACTTTTATGTAAAATGTTAAAACTTGCGGCTGTTTACATGTAATAGCTCAGACATTATTTGTCAGATATCCGACGACTGGATTCTGAGAGTTCTGAGCATACGTATACATCTAAAAATTGTACTGAATCTGATTTGCCATTACAAACGTACATATTCCAAGTATCAGGGTAGTTTAATGCAGTGTTTTTAGATAAAGGATAAGATTTAAGTATCTTAGTGCCACCAAAAGCGAGGCTACCGCTAACCATCATCCATTAACCATCATCCATAAGTTTATTTGGTAATTGTTAAACTAAAGTTTACTTTGGTTAAGTCCGGCCCCATCATATGGCATTCTGATGACCGAAGGGAGGATGACAATTCTAGTGCGCTGTTGCTTCATGTATCAAGTATGTTTTGCCGTCATCCTGGAGTCTTACTCCCGAGCAGCCTTGTATGATCCCCAAAGTAGTTTTTATTAAGTCCATTTATGTCTCTTTAACGAAGAGAGCGTAGCGAACGAAGTAAAAGAGACATAAATTAAACTTGTATGTTTATGGTCTGATAGACCGTTTCAGCCTTGGGATTCGATCCCGTAGGACAGCGCTGGTCGTCATGACCTTTTTCTGATTAACCCAAACAGTTGCCTGGGAGTTTAATCCCGCATCAACAAGGAAG
>JAJDAT010000006.1 GCA_029261715.1 Nitrospinia bacterium
ATCAAGAGCAGAATTAGCTAGTTGGAAGTTTGTTCCGTCATAAATCAGCGTTACCACAGCGTCTGCGGGAATATCTCCTGCTTTAAGATCGCTTCCGTCAATCTTTTTTATCGCTTGCGCTCCCAACGAGTTCACGTTTAATGTTGCCGGACCCGTATTTGCTGTATGCGCTTTCATATGAATAAAAAGCCCGGCGGGAATAGAAGACGGAGCTGGGGTTAAGATTAAATTGTAAGCGGTTCCGGTTCCCGTGGAAAGTGCGTACCAAAACGAACCGGTTTGAACGCTTTCCGAAGAAGCGGTGGACTGCGCCGCTAATTCGGCGGCAGTTTGCGCAGTTTGCGCCGCTAATTTATCGGCTTCGGCATTATTTTTATGTTGTTGAGCGAGGTCGCGCGCCGCTTCCGCCGAGGCTTGGGCGACTTCCGCCGCCGCTTGCGCGGTTTGCGCCGGGTCGGTGGGATCGGGTATAAACGACCAGGTACTGGAACTGTATTTTAAAAAACCGGTAGCGGAAGCTGAAAGATTGAAGAGATGAGGTTCGCCCAATCCGTCTTTAATTTTTCCATCGTCTCGTTGCAATAAAACGAGATTGGTCAGGATCTCATCCAACGTAGTTTTTAAATTATCGAATTCAGTATCCAGCGATGCGGTTTTTACTGTGGAACGTCCTCCGCTTCCGTTGACTTCGTCTTGATTGAAGTTAGTTTGTATCGTATAAGGAGTGGGTTGACTCATAATTCGTTTTCCTATTTTTTAAGCGGTTTATTTTAGAGTTTTATTATTGAATGGAAGTAATTTTTAAAATACCTACGATCTTCATCCAGAGGAAAACCTTTAGGTTCTGCGAGAGATCTAGGTCTAATTTCCAAAAATTAAAACGCCAGTTTCTTAGAAAAAAAGTATTTAAGGATTGGGAATTGAAAAAATAATATTTCAAAAGATTGAGTTATTTATTATCGAAACCCTGTAATATAATAACGTCGAAATTTTAAGAACTTGCTGCCAAGAATATTTTCAAATCTTTCCTTAAAATCATTTGTACCTAGAGAAATAATTAAATTCTTTAATCTGTAATTGACTCTGCAAAAACTTTTAATGCCTAATAGTCAAAAAATAAAATTTTATTTAAAAGATACCGACAACTATTTATTATTTTCAGCCTTATTTTTTTTACTCATAGGTATCTATTTTCGTTTTGAGGCGCTTGAAGTTGTCAGAATAACGGAATGGGTAGCAAGAGATTTTGATAGAGCCTTTCATCTATTCGACGGCAATTACATTCCTTTAGCCGGGTCCGAGAGAAATGCGGGTGGAAGGCTTTGGGGACCTTTTCTTTATTTTTTTACAGCCATCCCACTTCTTTTTAATTATTCATACGAATCGATTTATGTGTTCAACCTGATATTGAACGTTGGATCGATTTTATTTACCTGTTGGTTGGTCCATAAATATTTTGGAGTTGTCACAGCGTCGATCGTATCTATTTTACTGTCCGTAAATGTTGTTCACTTGGATAGTGTTGGACTTCCTATTAATCCAACTTTTATGTTACCGGCGCTTTTTGTTTATCTTTGGCTTTTATTTAAAGTTGCTATAGAAAACAAAACAAGCTATGTCCCCTGGGTTTTTGTAACGATTTCTCTTGGGATCCAAATGCATTTTTCAATGGCGACCTACTATCTAGTTCCTCTGGTCGTTTGTCTGTTATTCAAGATTAAGATTCCATTAAGACAGATATTTGTTACCTTCGTTCTAACAAGTATTTGTTTTATTCCCTACTTAATCTATAAGCAGCAGTATTACGAAGTAAATTTAGAGATCACGAAAACATTTTTCAATCAAGACTATTCATTTTTGAGTTTGCTTAAAATAATAAGTCTTCAAAATGTGTTTCATCGAATCAATCAAGGCACTTCTCTGTATGGATACTATTCAGTTCCTGATTACATTGTTCAAATTGAGTTCTATTTTTCTACGATTAGTTTTTATGGGCTGATATTATTTGTTGCATTTAGAGCGAGTAGAAATAGCATTCAATTTTGCAAAAAAGAAATAATCATAATTCTGGCGTTTTATATTCCCGCCTTAATCTATGAAATAACGAACCCGCCGACAGGCTGGCATTTTTGGCATTATTTTATATTTGTTCCGCTAACGATATTAATAAAGGGACGATTTTGTGGCTTGATAATTGAAAGCATAAGCTTAGAAATCTATAAAAATAGCGTTATTGCTTTATTTGTTTTTTTTATAGGATGCATAAGCTTTAAAAATTTGAAAAATGTTTATCTACAAAACTTTACAAGCGACGTAATTATAAAAAATGAAAACTTTTATATTTCTAAAAATCTGAAAAATAATTTAGGCGCTTTGATGAATGCTTTGAGTTTAAGCCCAAAAGAATTTTATGAAAAAGTTTACTTCCACGGTATTCCAGTAGGTTCTTTGAAATACCTAGAGTTTTCAAAGGGTGATTCGTTTAATTCAAAAAAGAATTCGGATGTAGACGTGCCATGCTTTTTTATTGTTGTGGGAGAAAAAGTTGAAAACGGAAAGTTCTATTTAAATAATGAGTTTTTAAATAGTCGTAATTCGCATAGCTTTAAAATTCTGGACGATACTTCCCTTGATATAAAGTCTCCTCAAATATTAAAAGGCGATGAATACGGCCTTGCAAATGTTTTTATGGTGTATCGTTATAAATCAAAACTAGATCAACCTTGTTACACAAACACCAAAAATGCTTTTGCCGTTGGAACTAAAATTGATCACTATTTAAAGGACTCTTTTGGCGTCAATAAAAATGTTGGCGATGAAGTAATAATTAAAAAGCTAACTGAGCAAGTTGTTTTTGACGATACCTCTAGATTAAATAAATTCAAAAAAGAAATTATCGTCTTTAACCCTAAAGTAAATACGCCTATTCAAGTTAGTATTTCTATTGAAAGTCTTAATGATAAATATCGCGTTAGAACCGAGCTGCTTTATTACAGTTGGGGGAAAGAAAAACGCGATCACTTTATGGTAAAACAATTAGATCTGAAAATTACTAATATTAATCAAACCAGCGCTCCAATTATAAATTCGATAATAAATCCCGATTCGTGGATTGCCAATAAACCTATTGATAGCGTGACGGAGAATTTTTCCTGGTATCGCGAGTTTGATTTCCCAAAAAACTTCGAACTGAAAAAGGACAAATTTCAAATACAGTTGTTTTGGGATATACGATTCCCAGGTAAAAAAGATAATTGTTGCCTAACCTTTGAGACGAATATCCCCAATTAATAAAGTGTTTAGTTTCCAAAATATTAAGACTTTGCTTGTAGTCCCCAAGAATGAAGGAACTGATCTTTGCTTGAGGTTGTTTGGTAGCGACACCGCAGATCCTGGCCAGAAGCCTGTCCGCTAATATTGGTGGTTCCCCGAAAAATACGAACATCTCCGCTCAATGGCAGTCCTTGCTGAGTCATCGGAACCGTTGTCCATTCAGTTCCGCCATTTTTGCTAACTGAAAATGTGCCAGGTCCGTCAGCGTCCGAATGTTCCATTCGCGACCAAAGGTAGGCTTCACTAGGAATAAACCCAGGATCGTAAGTTTTGCTTTTTAAATCCATTGGTGCGCGATCAGAGTCGTAGTCAATACGGTACTGTGATACGGATGGATTTTGCGCTGAGCTATTTGAATATAGTGTTATTCCTCGAACCACTGAACTAGTGGACGTTGACCAGCCACTAGTTTCTTCCCATTGCGTATCAGTTATAGCGGCAAGATTTGTTCCTGTCATACGATTACCGGGTTGTGTGGCAATTGCTTGCGATATTGCGTGAAGCATATCGTTAACAGTGGCGTTGGTTCCGGTGTATGTTGCGCTATTGCCGCTATCGTTATTGTATTCCCACGTTCCTGAGTTATTTTTAGCGATGATGCGCCAAACTGAATCGGTTGGGTTGAATGTTTTAATTTCTGTTCCGTCTCCAAAACTGGATACAGAATCAAACGTTAGCCAATAATAAGCGTTTTGCGAATTCAGCGTTTCCGTAACCGAACCGCTATTGATATCGGTCCAAGCGGAGGTATTGGTTTTTTTAGATTCTGTATCGCAAATAGAAATATATTCTGCCAATACATTTTCACTGTCAATATAATTTGACGCAGAGCCAGGATTTGGATTTGCGGCTAAACTTTCCGCAGTAGTATTTGGAAACGAATTAGAATTTATGGTCTTATATTCTAAGCGAATTCGTCCTTCTCCACCATTTCCACCAGATCCTCTAGTTATCCCATCCCCTGCGACTCCATTTCCACCTGTGGCAACAATGTCGTCATTCCCAAGTGTTAAAGTTGATGCGATAAGCCATACTGTACCTCCGGCTCCACCGCCTGAGCCACCGCCATTTCCAGCATTGGAAGTATGAGCGGTTGCGTCATCACCCTTACTTCGAATCAGTCCACCGCTAGTTGATGTATCGATTGTATTAGCTTTAATGTAAATAATTCCTCCACCGGCGCCGCCATAATTTGGTCCAGTTTCACCGCTGTACTGACCGCCTTCTCCACCGCCACCTCCAAAATTAATTTGGGGAGATAGAGAAGTTGAACCAGAAGTTATTCCTCCGGTTCCTCCGATAGCTCCATATCCGTGTCCCGTCCCATTACCACCCGAAGTTGCGTGTCCTCCACCAGCGCCGCCACCCGACCAACCGTGACCGCTTGAATTGTTCCCTGCGCCTCCACCTGTGTCGTTAGCGCCTCCTTGTTGGCTATCTAAATCACCGGCACGACCTTCGCCACGATATGAATATCCGGTCCCGTATGTAGATGGATTATAGTCGCCAGCCCCTCTGTAGCCTTTTGCGTCAGTGTGGATTGAAGCGCCACTTGCAAGAGAAACAGTTCCAGCTGACCAAAATGCTAGAAGCCCACCTTTAGCGCCATTAAAGGCATCACAAGTTAAACTACCTCCAGAATTGATTGTGACGCTGGTCCATTGGGGAATGCGTTGGCAGACAACTTTTTGACTAGAGAATGAAGCGCCGTCATAGGACTTAGAAATTGTTTCTTTTAAGTTAATGGTTGATCCCGAAGGGGAGCCGTCAACAGTTAAGATTTCATAATTACCAACGTCCGCAATATTCCCACTCACTCCTTGGATATTTATCAATAGAATTTTGTCTCCATCGGCAAAACCTGTAATGCTGCCGACCGTTATGGAAGTTCCTGTTGGGTTCGCTGTTACAGAAGTTGAAATGCCGTCGGCATTTATGGATCGTAAAGAACCAAGAACATCGGTATTAATATTCTTAGATGAGGTAATGATTACGGCTCCGTCTCGACCATCTCCAATTGGAATCCCTTCTCCAGAATTCAATTGCACAACGCCAGAATCAAAAGCGCTCATTTGGATGATATAGTCGAATGTTCCGTTTGTGGCAACTGAATTTAGCGTTAATTGTGTATCGGAATCTCTTGCAGAGATATTGAACCATGTTGAACCCGCATCAAAACTAATACGACCGTTTACGCAGTTTGAAGGAAACTTTCCATTTGGCGCGGTATCGCTAGTAATAGTAACGACTGTTCCTGAAGCGACAGTCGCCTGGGAAGTAATTCCTCCTAGTCCATTTTTAGTTTTATCCCATTCTTGTTGAATATAGTTTGCCTCAGTTGCGTAGTCTTTGTCCGAGTTTAAGCCAACACCGGCATCGGTTCCTTTATAGAGTTTGTTGGTCGGGTCGTGTTGGGAATCATCAGAGTTTGTCTCATCCGCGCCTTGTTCGTTAGGATTGGAAAACGAGTCGGACCAACCGGCTTCCATAAGTAACGCGCCGCCATGATTTTCTTGAATTTCTTCAAACGCGCGGAATGTATTGCTAGCGTTTAAGTCGATGCCTTCCTGAATTTTTGAGCCAGGAATAGGCAAAATAAAATTAGTTCCATCATATATAAGTCTATAGAGAGAGTTTGCTTTAATGTCTCCCAATTTCAAGTCGCTGCCATCGCTTGTTTTAACCGTTTTAGCGCCCATCGAATTTATGTTTAGAGTTGCCGATCCTGTATTTGTAGCGTGCGCTTTCATATGAACAAAGAGTCCGACGTTAATGGAAATTGGGACTGGATTCAAAGTTAATTGATAAGCAGTTGTTGTTCCCGTTGAAAGCGCGTACCACAGAGAGCCAGATTGAATATTTGCCGCTGTGGGTATTGATTGTTGCGCAGCTTCTGCTGCCACTTGCGCTGTTTCCGCCGCTAACTTAGCGATTTCTGTGTCATCTTTGTATTGATTGGCAAGTACATTGGCGGCCTCTGCCGCCGCTTGAGAGGTTTCCGCCGCCGCCTGGGCTGTTTGAGCGGGATGGGTAGGGTCGGCCTCAAAAGACCAAGAACCTGAACTATAATTTAAAAAACCGCTCGCTTTGGAAGAAAGATTGAATAAATGAGGTTGTCCCTTGCCGTCTTTGATTTTACCGTCGTCTCGCAGTAATGAAGCAAGGTTGGACAAAACCTTATCGAGAGTAGTTTTTAAATTTTCTAACTCTATATCGAGAGACACGGTTTTTACAGTTGAACGATTGGCTAGATTTGCCAACTCGTCTGCGCTGAAATCCGTTTGAATGTTATAAGGCGTGGGTTGACCCATGATGTCTTTTCCTATTTAGGTTTCGTGTAATTATTATTTCTGTGAATAGATTAAGGCACGTTACGATTTAGCTAACAATCCCCAAGAGTGGATGAATTGATCCTTCCCCGGAGTTGTTTGGTAGCGGCATCGCAAATCTTGTCCCGATGTTTGTCCGTTAATATCGACCGTGCCGCGTAATATACGCACGTCGCCGTTTAATGGATTGCCTTGTTGAACCATGGAGACGTTTTCCCATTCAGTTCCTCCATTGCGAGTGACAGAAAAAATTCCTGGTCCATCGGCGTCAGAATGCTCAGCCCGTGTCCAAAGATAAACTTCGTTCGGAACAAACCCTGGATCATAAGTTTTAGAACGTAGATCCATTTCCCCGCGTTCAGAATCGTAATTCAAACTATATTGAGAAGTGGAGGGAGTTTGAATCGAATTATTAGAGTAAAGAGTAATTCCACGAACCACAGAATTAATAGAGCTCGACCAGCCTCCGGACTCTTCCCATTGAGTATCTGTTATAGCGGTAAGGTTAGAGCCAGTCATACGATTAGCGGCTTGTGTTGAAATTGCTTGAGAAATGGCGTGAAGCATTTCATCAACCGTAGACGGTTGCCAATCTTCTGCAACTGTATTGCTTGAGTCGTTATTGTATTGCCAGACACCGCTAATTTTTCTGGCAATTTTTCTCCAGACGTTTCCGGTTGGATTGAAGATCTTAATTTCCGTTCCGTCTCCAAAGTTAGAAGCGGGGTCGAAACTTAGCCAGTAATAGGAATTTTGAGAATTTAATGTTTCTGAAACAGAACTACTATTAATATCAACCCAATTAAAAGTATCTGTTTTTTGCGTTTCGGTATCGCAAATTGAAATATATTCACTGGTTGGAGAATTAACGATTTCTACTGGGTATGCCATTATGGGAGGAGTGAAATTTGATGTCCATCTAGCGGTGGAGCTCAATCTTAATTCCTCTATATGTCCCTGAAAGTTGTAACCTGTATAGTTATAAGCCCATCTACCGACTGTTAAATTTCCGGATACGCCGCTTGGTATATAGTAAGTGTCGCCAGTAATAGTAGTTCCTATTTCAACACCGTTTAAAGTAACGGCGATTTTAGAAGCATCTCCTCCCCAACCTTTAATCAGGGCCAGATGATACCAGGTATTAACGGATAGACCTCCATGCGCCCAACTACGGTTGTTATACCCAGGACTGACGGCAGCATCATACCTCTGAAAGTTGACGGAAGTTGGACCAATATAAACTCCCCAGTGGTAACTTGTCGCAGTTCCTATTGCACAAAATGTGTTATATCCTGAGGTTGTAGATAATCTAAACCAACAATCAAGAGTAAATGATTTACTGGCGCTAGAGAAAAAATCCCAATCAGAATGATCTGGAATAGTTAGATAATCTCCAGCTCCATCAAATAACGCTGAAGCTCCTCCGAATTTACTTTGAGCCGTATCTATTTGCGCGTTACCGTTAGCAGTTACGGAATGGCCTGTCGCTCCGCTATCGGTAAAAGTTGTTGATCCGTCTGTTCCATCCATATGTAGAAGCAATTTAGTATTACTATCGACAGTAGTAAAAATAGTTTCTTCATTTAAAGAAACTGCTCCAGCCTGAAACTCGCTAAATCGAATGATGTAGTTATAGGTATTTGTCGATTCTGTAGCGACTGAGCCAAGTTCAATATTGGCATTATCTGTTCTTGTCTTAATGTCGTACCAGGTAGATCCTGAATCAAAACTAATTCGCGCCTTTTCGCAATTTGTAGGCCAATCTCCAGAAACTAAAGTGACCGTGGCGTTTCCGTTCGTAACTGTCGCTTGCCCTGTTGACGGTAATAAATTAGTCCATTCTTGTTGAATATAATTTGATTCGGTGGCGTAATCCTTATCCGAGTTCACACTTATGCCAGGACTGGCTCCTTTATAGAGCTTATTAGTTGCGTCGTGTCGATGGCCGATTGAGTTTGTTTCATCGGCTCCCTGTTCGTTAGGGTTGGCGAAGGAATCGCTCCAGGATTTTTCCATCAATAATGAGCCAGCATGGTTCTCTTGAATTTCGTCAAATGCTAAGAAAAGGTTGCTGGTTATCGTGTTCAATTCTTCGTTTGATGGAGTCAAGTTAGTGATCTGAAAATTTGTTCCATCGTAAACTAGAGTGACTAATGCATTAGTCGGGATGTCTCCAGATTTTAAATCTGATCCGTCGATTTTTTTGATCGATTTGGCCCCTAACGAATTTACATTAAGAGTTGCCGCGCCTGTATTTTCGGCGTGCGCTTTCATGTTAATAAAGAGTCCGGAGACGAGAGAGCTTGGAACTGGGTTGAGAACAACTTCGTAAGCGAACCCTGACCCGGTAGAAGTGGCATGCCAAAAAGAACCCGATTGGATATTTTCGGAAGAAGAAACTGCTTGCGCCGCTAGCTCCGCCGCCGCTTGCGCTGTTTCTGCCGCTAATTTAGCAGCCTCAGAATCATTCTTGTAGGTAGAAGCAAGATCGCGCGCGGCTTCCGCCGCCGCTTGCGCTGTTTCCGCCGCGGCCAGGGCTGTTGCCGCCGGAATAGCGGGATCTGGAATAAACGACCAGGTTTCTGATTCGTATTTCAAAAAACCTTCGGCGGAAGCTGAAAGGTTGAATAGATGAGGTTCTCCAATGCCGTCTTTAAATTTATCATCGTCGCGCTGTAATAAAACAAGATTGGCTAAAATTGCGTCTAAAGTTGTTTTTAGATTCGTAAACTCGGTATTGAAGTTAGTGTCGGTAAAACTGGTTGTGGGTGTATAAGGAGGCGGTTGACTCATAGTGAATTTCCTATGTATAAAAAACGATAGAGTGAGAACGAAAAGAGATTCGTTAAAACTTCACACTGTCTATTAACGTTTTATTTAAATTAATTTGTTAAAGTTTCTATTACTCTTTTGCGAGTAGTCCCCATGACCGAAGATATTGGTCTTTCCCGGCTGTCGTTTGGTAGCGACACCGCAAATCCTGTCCCGAAATTTGCCCGCTAATATCAGCGATTCCTCGTAATATTCGGACATCTCCGCTCAATGGCAGTCCCTGTTGTACCATCGAAACGGTTGTCCATTCACTGCCGCCATTGCGAGTAATGTAGAAGGTTCCCGGTCCGTCAGAGTCCGAATGTTCAGCATGTGTCCAAAGATAGGCTGCAGATGGAGTAAAGCCTGGGTCGTAAGTTTTAGAACGTAGATCCATCCCGGCGCGGTCAGAATCGTAATCAATTCGATATTGAGAAACGGATGGGTTTTGAGAAGAGCTATTAGAATAAAGCGTAACGCCTCGAATTATTGAGTTGACAGATGTTGACCAGCCATCGGTTTCTTCCCATTGCGTATCGGTAATGGCCGCCAGATTGGACCCTGTCATACGATTGCCGGCTTGTGTCGAAATTGCCTGCGATATCGCATGGAGTATATCGTTAACTGTCGCGGATGCGCCAGTGTACGCTACGCTATTGCCGCTATCGTTATTGTATTCCCACGTTCCTGAGTTATTTTTAGCGATAACGCGCCAAACGTTATCGGTTGGATTGAATATTTTTATTTCTGTGCCGGTAGCAAACCCGGAAACTGGATCGAACGCTAACCAGTAGTAAACGTTTTGAGAATTGAGAGTTTCGATTACCGAAGCATTGTTAATATCATTCCACGTCGACGTATCTGTTTTCTGAACTTCGACGTCGCAAGTAGAAACATACTCCATATTGGGGTTTATATCAGGTATCATATAGGTATCAATATCTATGGCGTGGGCATTCCACAGAAGCAACCAGTTCAAATTATCATTAGTCCCTCTAAAAATAGCTACACCTGATGTACTGGCACGGTCAAACACGTAGTAATTAGAAGTATTGTCGTAGGAAGCAGATTTAAAAACCAGATTGTAAATTTGACCTGATGTGAGTGTAGCAGGGGACGCAAAAAGAAAAGTATGGTCTCCATACGAAGTGCTTACAGCAGAAGCGGCTACCGTGGTTTCAGATGTTGATAGAACTGTTGAGCTAGGGGCGTCACCAGTTAGAGCAACACTATCTCTGAGTTCTAGCGTGATATCTCCAGCGCCGGTCCCCACTTTTTTTAATTTCACGACAACTTTTGATAATCTGCCGTTAGCTCCCGGTATTATTTGTGGGGCAAAAAGTTGCTGCGTAGCAGATTGACCCATATAGCTACCAGTCCCACTATGCGCTATATTAAGATCGATTGCTTCAGGACCACCAGTTTTTTTATTGAGATTGATTTGTCCAGTATGGATATCGCTAAACCTGATAATGTAATCATACGCATTAGTAGATTCACTCGCCGTAGTAGCTAGCTCAATATTAGTTGCGTCGGTTCTCGTGTCGATATCATACCAAGTAGATTCGCCATTAAAACTAATACGTCCATTTTCGCAGTTTGTCGGCCAACTCCCAGAAACTAAAGTAACTGTTGCATCTCCATTGGTAACCGTAGCTTGGGATGACCCGATTAAAGTGTTAGTCCATTCCTGTTGTAGGTAGTTACTCTCGGTTGTGTAATCTTTATCGGAATTCAATCCAACTTCAGGATCTAAACCTTTATAAAGCTTGTTGGTAGCGTCGTGTTGAAATTCTGATGAGCTTACTTCATCCGCTCCTTGCTCGTTGGCGTTGGTGAAAGAATCGCTCCAGGCTTTTTCCATTAACAAAGCGCCTGCATGATTTTCTTGAATTTTTTCAAACAGACTAAACATTTGGCTCTTCATTATTTTTAACTCATCAACAGAAAGAGTCGAGTTAATCAACTGAAAGTTCGTTCCGTCGTAAACAAGAGTAATCATGGCATTTATTGGAATTTCTCCTGCCTGTATATCGGAACCATTAATTTTTTTAATGGGTTTTGCTCCAAATGCATTGATACTCAAAGTTGGGGAAGCTGAATTTTGTATATGAGATTTCATGTGTACAAAAAAACCAGCATTGAGAGAGGTTAGCGGTGGATTAAGCGTAACCTGATATGCGGAACCGGACCCTGTCGACAGTGCATGCCAATAGGTTCCTGACTGAACGTTTAAAGCCGAAGGAATCGATTGCTGAGCAAGTTCCGCCGCCGTTTGCGCTGTTTCCGCCGCTATTTTAGAAGCCTGAGCGTTATCTTTATAAGTTTCTGCGAGGACCTGCGCCGCTTCTGCCGCCGCTTGCGCGATTTCTGCCGCTGCTTGTGCGGTCCGAGCAGGATCTAAAGGATCAGTTAAAAACTCCCAAGTTCCAGATTCGTATTTAAGAAAGCCAGACGTTTCTGGGTCATGATTAAAAAGATGCGGTTCGCCTGTGCCGTCATTGATTTTACCGTCGTCTCGTTGTATCAAGGCGAGGTTAGCTAAAATCGAATCGATAGTAGTTTTGAGATTATTGAACTCGGTATCGTATTTTTCTAAACCGAAGTAAGTTGTTATTTCATAAGGAGGCGGTTGAGCCATGGTATGGACTCCTATATATAAAACAAAATCTGTATGAGAATCGTTTTAAAAGTGCGTTTTTTTAAGTTTTTGGTTTGTGAAAAATTTGGTAGAATTAATTTTTAAAATATTTTTATAGCAATTTACTTATGAATGAAGAATCTAAAACAAAAGTTTATGAAGAAGAAAAATATGTTTATGTTTTCATGGGAGAGTATTTCAGTGATTTAGAGTCAGCGAAGAGCCAGCGTTTTATTGCGATTTCCGTCTTCATCTTTTTCGTGAGTTTAATAACTGTAATTTGGATATACACTCCCGAAAAAAAATATATTTTTTATTTAATATTCTTTTTTATTGCTAGAGAATTAGTTGGAAAATACCCAATATGGTTTTTCGTCATATTGGCCTTATTTTTATCTAGTCTGTTTTTAGAAGATTTGAAAATATTTTTGTTTGGAATTAACTAATCATGAATCCATTGATCGAAATATTTTTTATTCCGCTTTTATATACTTGAGAAATTTAATGTTTATTAATCGAAACCCCAAAGGTAATAAAATCTGGGCAGGTTTTATGATCGAAAAAGTTTCCATCGCCGAAGCAGAAGCGAGAGGGATACCGCCTCACGGAGAGACTGATGGAGAAACTGAGGAAAAATCCGACCAAGAATATGTTGAAGAAGCCCATTTTGAAGAAGCCCATGTATATTTATTTTTTGGTTCCAGGGTTCAAAATACCTGGGAAAATAAACTTCCAATTTTACTTTTTTTAGTATTTTTCTATATCCCTATATTGATTTGTTTGGTTGGCTTTTTCAAAGATTAAAATTTTCCTTACCCTTTAAGAATTATTAGATAGTGAGAAAATATGTTTAAGAAAAAACTGGATTGTTCTGAACTTTTTTTTACAAAAATACCAGTGAAGGAATATAATTCCAAAACAAAGGGTGAATCCAAGGTGTTCTCGATATTGATTTGGTCGATTCTTATAATTTGTTATTTTGTTTTAGATGCTTTTGATATTTGGCCTCACCAATTTTACTGTGATTGCTTATATTATTTTTCAGATAGCGTTCCCGATTTTAGATTTTGAATAAAAAATGTTCACAATGAAACTTTCGAAATGTGACCGTCACATTGCGCTTAAGTTTTGAAGCGTTAAAGTTTGTTTAGTTTTTAGCAGACCCCAAGTTTTTTACCCTGAACGCAGTCGAAGGACCTCGCTTCGATTCAATGAAATTACTTCCTTTTTTTAAGATTGTGCTCACAGACTTTAGAAAATTTTTATGTGATTACTGTTTCTCATATTATTTTTTAAACGACTATTACACCGTTTTTAAATGCGCGATTGAGTTGAGAGATTAATTCATTTGTTTGCCCCTTATCTTGACTTAGTTGCTCGCTAGCTTTTTGAGGAATTACTGATTCCTTTTTTTTATTTCGCTTTCCTGATTTGCTGCGTTTATTAGCTGGACCTTGTTTTTTAGAACTTGTTGTAACTCCTCCATCAATGTTTTTGGAGGGATTTTTTATTGAACGAGATGTCGATTTCTGATTCAGGAGGCCTGTAGGTTTTTGAATCTTTTTCCTTTTTTTTGGAGTAACTTTTTCAAGAATTGAAGAATTTTTTTTAACATTGATCGGAGAAATTTCTGCGGTTGGCGAAGATGAAGAGTTTCTTTTCGAGTTGAATAATTTTCTTTCTTTGTCAAAAAAATCTAAAACTTTTTTTAAAGGTTCAGGTATATTTTCTATAGTTCGTTTTTTATCTAGCCCTAATTTGTTAACGCCAACTATTGATTTAGCTGTAGAGTCAAGCCCTTGAAACGCTTGTATTGTTTTTGCTACAGCAAAATCTTCAAAATTACTGCCTTCTACGGGTTTCATTACAGATTTAAAAACCCCCATAGCAAGATTAATTCCCACTCTTGAAGTTCCTGTGGGTGCGAAACCGATTAATTGTTCTCCTATGAAACTTCCAAATGCTCCCTCGCCAGTTTCCAAAAGTGGTTTTGAGATTTTTTTAAATTCTTTAAGTCTTCTTAAATTATTTTTAAATTCGTTGTCTGTGCTAAATCCCATTGCATGCATTGCGTGATAATAGTTTTCCAGACCTCCTTCGATGTAATTTTGAGCAGATTGCCCCATACCGGCTTGGAATTTTTCCGACCTTCGCATGTTATTTATAGCTTCTTTCAAAATGGGATTGTCTTTTACGTCAAAACGATCTCCATTAATAAAACCCGCTAAAATCGCTCTACGCTTTTGGTCTTTTGTTAAAATAGAATTTGATAATATATCATTAGCAAAGCTTCTTGCTGTGGTAGGGTTATTGGCGAGCATGTTTTTTATTTGATTTTCATACGCTAGGAAATTTTCTTCCTTAAGATGCCCCGTTTTGTCTAAGTTTTCTTTGGAGTTTCGAGATCCTATAATGTTTTGGATGTTTGAATTAGATTGGATTATGGATCTATTTTTTTGTTCTTGAGTTATTCCTGATGAATCAAAAAAAGAGTCTCCAGTCATTGATGATGGAGCTGTTTTTTCTAACTGAATGGAAACGTCAGGTGCCTCAAGCTCTTCTTCGGACGAGTTAAGCTGTGAATTTTCAGGAGTCAGAAATTCTTCAAGTTGCTGTCCACCCTCGGTATTTCGGTTGTCTTGAGATCCTGCTTGACCAGATGAAGGATCGCCTTGAGAGTTTAGACCGCCTCCAGAATCGGCATCAGGATCTAAAGATCTAATTGTTTTATGATCGTTTTCATCTAGAGGGAGGCCTAATTTTTTTTTAATAATGACGGCTCTTATCTCTGGGTCTATAGCCTGGTTGTTATACAAGTCGTTAATCACTAGAACTGGGTCAGGCGGTCCATTTTTTGATCTTGACTGAATTATTTGATCATGAATTCTTAAGCCTTCTTTAAAATTTTCGTTAAGGGGTTTTGCTTGATTAGCGCTGTTGTCATTTAATGTATCTTCTATGGGGCTTTGCGATTGATCTTGTTCTGAAAAACCAACGGTTCTAAAGTTTGGTTTGTTCAAACCATTACGACCAGTCCCTGTATCAAGTCCGTTTTTTATATTGTCGACTAAACTATCAATTTTAGCGCTGAACTTTTCTTTAAAAGCTTCACTAGCTTCTGGGAAATTATTTAACGACTTTTTCATCTCTGTCAGTCCTTCCACATCTCCTTCTGTAGCTAAAACATCAAGTTTTTGATTGAAATCGTTATTAAACGAAAGGTTTGAATCTAAATTTTGGTTTTGTGAGTCTCCGTCAGGATCAAAGCCTAAAGTTTTTATGGGGAATCCATCTTTTTCAGATTGATCGGAATTAGAGAAATCTGTTCTTTGAATATTTTGCGTCTCAATGTTTAAATTTGGATCGATTTGATCTGAAGTAAATCTATCGTCTTCTGGTTGTTCTAATCGATCTATTTTCCCTAATGCGGAAGAAAAACCTAAAGAATTAGGAGTTCCTTTTAACCCTAATAGCTCGCCTACATTTTGAAGTAAATTAGGGACATTTTCTGACGATGATTTTGGAGGATTAAACGAAGTAGGAGAGACGGCTTTTGCAGAGCGATCGAAAAGAAAATCGGTGTTTTTTAAATTAGCGCCAAAACCTTTAGCGGTTGATGATATATCGTCTAGAGGCGATGAATTATTTGGGCCGAAAAGTGCAGAAAGTCCATTTAACGTTGCTGAATTTACACCACCTAAATTACGTGGTTTAGTGGATTGATCTGAACTCGGGAGGGGAGGTGGGTTCAATTCGGGTTTAAATCGAAACGATTCTCCAGAAGGCGTTTTAAATCCTGCCGAAGATGAATTAAAACCTGACGTTTGACCAAATGGTTTTTGCGTAAGGTTTGGAAGCGAATTGCTAAAGTTAAAAAGGTTTCTTTTTGGAGATCTATTTCCCTGAGACAAGTCTTGAAATGAGCCCGCTGTATTAGGATTTGAAAAACCTTTTGGTTCGTCGTTACCTCCAAAATTAAAAGAGAATGCCGCGTCGCCTTTATTGGATTTGTTTTGAAAAAACATGACTCAATTCCTTTAGTCTTATAGTCTTAGGAAACTTTAAGATATTTAGTAGGTCGATATCGGATTATGAAAATATGAATTAAATTCGTCCGAACTTATCTACCGAGATTTTTATTAATTGAAAGAGCGGTACGGAGAGGTTTTAAAAGATCGTCTCGGTCATCTTCCGATGAAAGACTTCTTGTTTGTCCGCTTGAACTGAAACTACCAGGTTTGTTTCGGAATATTGCACCGCCTGCTAATGCGCTTGGGTTTCTAAAAGATGATCGAAACTTGTGAACCTGTTCTCCAAAGAGGTTCTGAATATCTCTCAGTTTTGTAGATGCTGTTTCGGCTGTGACTGGTAAGCCTAACTGCTGTTCAAAAAGTCGATTGACGTTACCAAGTTTTTCTTCTTTGGTAGGAGGCGGAAAATTTAAGGGCACGACCCTTAACGCAGGAGCGGAGTTTATAGGCGCTGTTCCTATTGATTGAGTTACAGAATCCAGTTGAGGGAAAGATCCTTGTCCGTCGGAATTAGGATCATTATTTGAAAATGCCGATCCTATAGGAAGTAATTCGGAAACGCGTGTTTCTGGAAACTCAGATTGGAATAGACCGTTTAATGCGCTATCTCCAAATGAAATAGGATTTCCACCGTTCGTAAATTGATTTAAAATGCTCATGATTAAAATCTCTTTATATTTTTAAAAGTCGTTTTGATTATTTTTTACTAAAAATAGTTAGAGCTAATTTGAAATTTCTCCTAACTTTTTTTTCTTGCGACTCTTTGTGTTTTTCTTTGTTTTTTCTTTTGGTCTGCTTTAGAGAGTGGCTTAGGTGAGTTATTTTGTTTTCTACTTAACGCTTTCCTTTCTCTTTTCATTTCCTTTTTTATTCTTTTATGAACGCGCTCATTTGAGCCAATATTGACCTCGTTTTCAGCTTTTTTTCTAGTAAACTTTTTTGGGAGATTTTCTAAAACTTCTGTGAGTTTTTTTGTTTCAAAATTTTCAGCGTTAGCTTCCTGAGTTGTTAACGCGTCTGTAACGGAGCCTATTGCCGCTTTTTTCCCCGTACTTAATTTTTTAGTGTCTCCGAGCCTCTCTATATGTTTTATCTTTCCGGCTGTTTTAATACCTCCTTTGACGCCCTTAATCAGACCGAAGGGACCTCCTAAGAGTTGGTCTTTAACGATAGAGCCAGCGACTTTCCCTATAACCCCACCTGTTTTCTTGTCTAAGTCTGCTGCTATTTCGGAGTTTTCTTTGGCTTCTTTATCTATTTCGTTAGTATCTAAGCCTAAAAAATGACGGAGAGATTGCTCTCCTCCTGTAAGAAGACCTTGCAACTCGGAACCTACGCTAGCTCCAAAATCATTAAGATAATGATCTCCTATTTGAGCTTTCTTTAATCTTGGGTTTTGGTTGGAATCAAATCGGTTTCCAGTTATTTTTAATTCAGCTAACGCTTGTTTTTTCTGAAAGTCGTTTAAATCTGGAGAGGAAAGGATTTGATTAGGGAGAAGTTTTAGCGCGCCATCGGGATCTGCTTTTAGCGCTCTTGCTAAGGATCCTAAATATGCTTGAAAATCTTCTGAGTCTAGATCTTGGGAGGTGGGAGCGAGTTCTTGCGCAGAAGCAATCGATTGTTCAACGTTTCTTCTTGTTGCCGGGTCCATACTTAAAAGAGATTCATCCGAAACGTTTCCACGCTGATTTCCGCCAAGCTCAGAGAGATTAAAGCTAGAGCTTTTTGGGGCGGCAATGGGTAACTCTCCTAATTCGCCTTGAAGAATAGCTTTTCGTCTTTCTGGATCAATACTTGCTAGAGATTCATTTCCAAGTGGTATTTTGCCAAGCTCTGCAGGATCAAATGTAGAACTATCTGGACCGGCAGGCATATCACCTAATTTACTTTTGACTTTTGTTATGAATTGATTCTGTTCTGGTGTCAGTCCAGCAATCTCAGGGTTTAATGGCGTTGTATTTTTCGAAAGGTTTAGAGAGTTAGAATTTAAAGGATTAGTTTTAGCAATGTTTCCATTTGTTCCAATACTTACTTGTCCTACGTTAGAGTTGTTCAAACTGGAGGTGTTGTCTAGAGCGGTCAAACTGTTTTTATTAGAACCAAAGTTTGAATTGTTGTTTAACGTCGAATTGGGTAGAGCTGAATTGACTTGCCGATTTGGAATCGGTCGTTTTGGATCTATGAAAAAGATATTTGGATTCGATGCATTCTCCGAATTGTTACCTATCTCAAAATCGTTTTTATTTTTTCGAGAGTTGGTATTATTAAAAGTATTTCCCGAAGACTGTCCAGCTAGGGTAACCATGAGTTATTAATTTCCTTATATTTAAAAAACGCCAAGAGTAGGGTGAGTTTATAGGTTGGCGTTAGTTTTCTATTAATCTGCTGGAGCGATAAGTTTGTCGCTTAAATTGGAATAAGCTATTTCAGCCTTGTTCCAGTTCCACTTGTAGGGTTTTTGGGACTTTTTAAACTTCCAGCTAGTTGATTGCCAATTTGTAAAGCCGTGTCTAGTCCATTTAAGAAATTATTTGTTTTTGGCGTTTTCACAATTCCGGCCGCTTCGGTTACTTTTTGATCGGCTTTGGCGCGTCTTCTTTGTGCGTTTCCTACTTCACTAAACCGCGTTGCAAAATTGGCATTATCAATCGTATTTTGTAAAGCAAGGTTGTTATGTGATAGTTGTCGAGCCAGCAAAGTATTTCTGTTAGCGGCTTTGCTAGCGGTTTTAGCTTGCGTTTGACCATCTGCAATAGTGAATGTATTTGAAATTTTACCGCCGATATCACCTACGTCGCTTTTGCTTGCGTTTGCTCTTTGAAGTAAATTAGATAATTTCCCTTCGGTATTCGTGACTTGCTGATCAAGCGCTTTTTCCTGCTTATCAGGATCAAATTGGTTGATGTTTTCCTCTAAAGTCTTTCTTCTTTCTTCGTCAAACAATTTTGACCGCTCGATTGATTCTCTTAGAGCTTGGTTTTGTCTATTTATGGCGTCTGTTTGACTTCTGCGCGTCGCTTTTGCCTGTTTCGCGCTATTGATGCTAGAAGTTACGGTAGAGGCTACTGATAGAGCCGCTAAAGCTATACTTGTGGGTTCACACATTTGAAACTACTCCTGAAATCTAACTACAAACAATAAAAATATTTTCATAACTTATCTTATGAAACCATTAACTAGGAAGCGCTTCAGTTGTATCGTTGAATCCTTCCCAAACAGTTCCTGCATTAGGAAGTCCGCCATTGGGGTTTAGTCCGGGAGTAGGTTTTCCAAATCCGCCTGCAACTTGAGAGCCAACTTTTAACGCTGTCGAGAGACCGCTTAGAAAGCCGTTTGTCTTTGGCGTTTTTACAATTCCGGCCGCTTCGGTTACTTTTTGATCTGCTTTGGCGCGTCTTCTTTGCGCGTTTCCTATTTCGCTAAATCGCGTGGCAAAATTCGAGTTGTTAATTGAATTTCTCAACGCAAGATTGTTGTGAGATAGAGCTCGGGCTAACAATTGGTTTCTGTTAACGGCTTTGCTAGCGGTTTTCGCTTGTGTCTGTCCGTCTTCGATCGTGAATGTATTGGAAACTTTACCGCCGATACCGCCAGCGGCGTTTTTGCTAGCGTTAGCACGTTGTAGTAAATCGCTTAATGATCCTTCTGTATTAGCGACTTGTTCGTCAAGTAGTTGTTTTTGTTTGTCGGGGGTAAATTGATTAATATTTTCATCTAAGGTTTTTCGTCTTTCTTCGTCAAACAGCTTTGACCGTTCTATTGATTCCCTTAGAGCTCGATTCTGAGCGTTTATTGCATCGGTTTGACTTCGCCGTGCAGCTTTAGCTTGTTTTGAACTATTAATAGATGAAGTTACCGTAGATGCCACAGCTAAGGCGACAGCGACTGCAGGATGACACATGATGGGATCTCCTAATATTTATGAAAAGACATTGAAAATGTTTCCATCACTTCCATCGTCAGAATCTTCATCTTGTTGTTGAAGGCCTCTACCGGATAATCCGCCTGGGCTGCCAAAATTGAGTTTGGGCGCTATTTCGGAGAAAAGGCTGGATGCGTTATCGAAAAAGCTCCCGAGAGGTCGTCCAGCTTGTGAACTTCTACCTTGGGCTGCCGCTGCGGCAAGTGAACCTTGTGCATCGGCAAGTAGACCTGTTATATCTTCTCCTGCCTGCGCTCGGGAGATAAGTTCGGTTTTGGTGCGTTGTCGCGCAGTTCGCGCCGCATTTTCGGCCGCTATTGCGCGTTGACTGATATCATTTACGCCTCGATTGAAGCGGTCGGTAATTTCCGCTTTATTATCGATTTGCGCGCGACCTCCCAATAAACCTTGCCTTGCCAATTGAAATTTGGAAGCTCTTTTTGCGTTGTCTCTTTGATCGTTGAGTTCGGGCAAGAACAAGTTGAAAGTATCGTCGCGAACTCTGGCGAATGCTGCATTAGGATCGGCTCCGCGCGCAGGAAGATCTATCCGAGTTGTAAAATTTTCTCTATTAGGTCTCTTCAACTCTTTTGCTTGTTCTAAATCTTTTTGTTGATCGTTAAATCGCTTAGTCAAAAGTTGCCGATCAAAACCTTCATCCTGATTGCCTTTGAACTTTTGAAATTCTTGTGGAGTCATAAGTTCAAAGAAATCCTGATCTGTCTGGGGTGGACGGACTGAAGGGGGCGGTTTTCCAAATGATTGGTTGAACTGTTCCGTTGCTTTATCAAATCCACTTTGATCAAACCGGGTTGTTGTTGGACTGCCAGTTCCGTCAAAAAAGAAATTTAACCTTTGAATATTATCTTGTATTTCTTGTCGGCGCGCTTCTTCGCGCTCTTGTTGTTCTCTTGCCAGTTTGTTGGATTCATCCACTGCAACGCTATTTCCGCCGCCACCGCCGCCACACATAAGCCAGCTCCTTTCTAATCAAAACTTCTAAAATTTATGAATTAAAAATAAGTATAGATTTTTTATTTGGATTAACCTCTAGCCGCAGCTAATCGAATAAGCTCTTTTTGCGGAAGGTTGTTATTTTGTTCTGGATATATAAGTTCGTTAAAAAGTTGAGCCAGTTGTTCCCGCTCCAATTTGTGGATTTTGATTGGTTGTGCACATTATATTTTTTCCTTACGCGTTAAGACCTAATCATGTCGAACATAATAAAGTCTTCGCCATGTTTCCCTTTTTTCTCTATAAAACATCGCCTCGTAAAACCAAGCTTCAAGAACCAATCATGAGCATTAATTTTTTCAGCTAATGAGAGAATTTCTATTCTGTGAATATCGGTTTCTGCAAATACTTTTGGAAGTAGTTTTTTAATGAAAAGATCAAACTGCGCCCAATCGCGTTTTCGAGCGCGTTTGTCAGAAAACATAAATGTGTATGCGCATCCAGGTTCAGAATGGTGAAGTCCGCCAATGATCATCGGGAGATTTTCTTGATTGTAGGCGCACCACTTATAACCGTTCAGTGAATAGGTTTGAATGGCATAATCTTCGGGATCAAAAGTTTCCCATAACCTTGATTCTTGTTCTTTAAGATCAGTTGGCTGAATATTATTGCAAACCGAAATGATGTCGACCAGGGTAGGCTCGAAAATATTTAATTTAATTTTATTCATTGTTTAAACGTCTTTTTTGGGCGTCAATCTTTTATATTAGTAAACATGTAAAAGTTTTCACCGTTTTGTCCTTTCTTCAACAGAGTAGACTCTTTTTTCATTCCGATCTTTTCCAACCAAGAATGAGATTCTTTATGGAAATCTATGGAAAGAGCTTCGACGCGGTGTATATCGCAGACTTCAAGGATATTCTGCATCAGTTTTCTACTATGTTTGGTAATCTCCCCCCAAGCTCGGTTGCATAACTTATTTGTTCCAAAAAGCCATGCTGTGCCAATTTTGGGATAATGATAAGCAATACCGCCAATAGCGACTGGTTCGTCTTTTAAGTAGCAAGTCCATGCAATACCAGGAAAGCGAGCAGCCTCAATACCAATTTCTTCACATATTTCTCGTTTGCTTTTTCCTTCAATCCAACGATTGGCGGTCAGTTCTCTGTAGTCGACATCGCGCATGTTAAGGGAGACATGTAAGGCTTCTTGTACATTCATTATAGTGATCATAAATCATCCTAATTCCAATATTAATTTTGGCCTTATGATTCTTTTACGATAGAAAAAATATGAAAATTTTCTCCGTTTTTTCCTCTTTTAATGAGAGTAGATTCTTTTTTTAATCCAATCTTTTCTAACCAAAAATGAGATTCTTTATGGAAATCTACCGAAAGAGCTTCGACACGATGAAGATCGCTAATTTTAAGAATGTTATGCATGAGTTTTCTGCAATGTCTTGTGAGTTCGGCCCAAGCGCGATTTCTTAATTTGTCAGTTCCAAAAAACCAGGCGGTGCCAACTTTTGGCAATAAAGTAGCAATTCCACCAATTCCAACAGGCTCGTCTTTTAAATAACAAGTCCATGCTATCCCTGGATTAGCTGAAGCGTCTAAAGCAATTTCTTCGCATATTTCCAGTTTATTTTTCCCTTCAGTAAAACGATTAGCCGTAAGCTCTCTATAATCGATATCGCGAATATTGCGGGAAACGTATAGAGCGTCTTGTTCAGTCATTTCTACAATCATATTTTTATGTCATCCTGAATTTGTCGAAGGATCTCGCAATCCCGTAAGGGTTCCGCTTCGATTTAACCAATTCCCAAGGTTTCGTAATAAAGTTGAAGCGCTGCAAGCTCAAAGTCTTCGTCGGCGGTGTGGCGAATGAGCGGTGAAATATTAGTGGTTCCTACTTCGATGGGAGTTAGTCCGCCAACACGCGTATCTCCTGTCATATCTTGAGCTTCTGTTTCTAAAGTAGGGTCGTTAGGATCGTATTGAAAGGAAACCTGAACAGTTCCGCTTACTACCGCATCCATACCTGTGTATTGTTTGTTTACGCCAGGTTTTTTTGTGTCCGTATAAGGGAGTTGGATAACAGAATCTATAGGGATTCCATCATCTGTGTGCACGTTTTCGTCTACCCGATAGACGGTGTCGCCAGAGCGAAGATAAAGATCCCCGTCGAGCTCTGTCATTGCATCGATGTTAAACGGATAACGGTATTCGCTCCAGGCGCTGATTTGAGCGGCTTTACTTAACTTAAACATAAAAACGGTAGAGCCAATGGCGCACCAAAACTCGCCTTCTTTATGATAAAAAAGCGAAATAGGTTCTTCTGCTGGCGGCAATAAAGCTTTGACATCTTCATCAATTGGACTGCCCACATCAAAATCGCTAAGAGACTCCGTTAATTGAAGTTCTGAAATAGAGCGAATGCCCGAATCGGAAAGAAAAAATAGGTCGCTGGAAAGCGGGGCTATACTCCCGTGATATCGCGTTGACGCCCCTGGAATACCTTGTTGCCTAACAAACAGTTTCGGATCGGGATCAACTGTCCACAACTGAGCTCCGTTAACGTGGAATACTACCAGGCTCTTTTTAAATTCTCCAAGCGCTTCTGGATCTTCGTTGCCTTGTTGAAAACGATTAGTTGCGATAAAACCGGCGTCGCTGGCAGTCGTCCAATCGCGAGGATTTGCCGTTGCGGAATATCTAACAACACCTTGGTTGGCAGGGCCGACAGAAAAAACTTTTTCAGCCAACTTCACCATAGATTTTGTATTGGGACAATTTGTATCCGTAATTCGAGTAGGGGAGGAGCCGTCTAAGTAGTGATGCTTAATATCCCCATTATCGTATTCGATGACCACATAGGGAAAACCATCCACTACGTCCATAGAATGCGTCGTTTTTACGGGAGTGGTAACGCTTCCATGATCAACTAAGTTGGCAACGCATAAGGAGTTTGAGTGAGTTATGCTGCCGTCTTCATAAAAAGTATTGAGTTTGCCATTCGCGGCGAACAAACCTTTTGTCCCGGTTTCTAGATCGGTGATTTTAACTGAACCAGGCCGTTTACGAAGTGATTTACCGGTAGTAACGAAAGCATTTTTAAGTTCCAGTAAACGATTTGCTTCGGATACAGAAGGATTTTTTCGCTTATCTTTACCAATACTAAAATCGTTGTAGGTTACGCTTTTAGTCATATATAGATCCCATCTTTATAAAATATAGTGTCTGTAGAGCGCCGAACCATGCGTCATTTAGATAAAGGCCACAAGAAGTGAAGAGGACTTTATCTAAATAATTGCGACGCTGAGACCGCGCAGAGCGCGGCCAACTTGGTTAGGACTTCGCCTGTAATCCCCAGGAGTGGAGAAATTGGTCTTTTCCTTGCGCAGTCTGATAGCGGCATCGCAAGTCTTGTCCAGAAGGTTGCGCTCCAAGGTCGACCGTGCCACGCATAACGCGTATATCGCCAAATGGTAATCCTTGTTGTGTCATCGGTACGACTTCCCATTGCGCTCCGCTATTCCGACTAACAGAGAAAGTACCGGCGCCATCTGAGTCAGAATGTTCCGCGCGCGCCCAAACATAAGCTTCGGAAGGAGCAAATCCAGGATCGTAAGCTTTACTTTTTAAATCCATTGCCATGCG
>JAJDAT010000007.1 GCA_029261715.1 Nitrospinia bacterium
TTCCCACTGTTATCGAGGCGATGAAATGCTCCGGCTGCTCCAGGTAGCTCAGGATTACGGATTCCGTGTCGCAACGCTCCAGCACGTATTGGAAGGGTATCGCGTGGCACCCGAAATGCTGGCCCACGGCGTAGGCGGGTCCACGTTCTCCGATTGGTGGTCGTATAAGAAAGAAGCCTTCGATGCTATCCCCTACAACGCCGCTATGATGATGCGTGCCGGGGTGATCACCAGCCTCAACTCCGATTCCGGCGAAGTCATCCGCCATCTGAATCTGGAAGCAGGAAAAACCATGCGCTACGGCGGTCTCACTGCCGAAGAAGCCCTGCGCATGATCACCATCAACCCGGCGATACAACTCGGTCTGCAAAATCGTATCGGCAGCATCGAGGTGGGCAAGGACGGTGATTTCGCCGTGTTCACGCGACATCCCCTTGACACCCACGCGCGAAATGTCATGACAATCATCGAAGGAGAAGTCTTTTTTGCAGCAGCCGATTTAGATCTGACCGACCCAGCACCGGGTCCCGGCGACACCTCCATTCCTACTCCACCAAGCGATCTTCTGGAGATTCCTGTCGGTACTGGTGCGCAGGTTTATGTCATAGAAGGCGCGACAGTGCATCCGGTTACCTCTGAGCCCATACCGAATGGCACAGTCATCATCGCAGACGGTCGCATTAAAGCAGTGGGCCAGTCCCTTGCTCAGCCGGAAGGCGCAACCATTATCGATGGTACTGGACTACACGTATATCCTGGACTGATTAATGCCGCTACGCAGATGGGACTCTCCGAAATATCCGGTCTGGCACAGACGGTGGACTCCCGCGACCTGGCTACCTTCCAGCCCGAATTACGTACTCTTTCTGGAATCAATCCTCACAGTGAACATATCCCGGTGGCGTTGTGCGAAGGTATCACGCTGTCCCATGTGCTGCCACTAGGCGGTATCGTCTCAGGACGCGGCAGTGCCATACAAATGAGCGGATGGACCACGCCGGAACTCCTGCGCAGTGGCGAGACCGGGCTGGTCATCGATCTGCCTTCTCTGCCTACCGCGCTGGACGAAGAAAAACGGCAGGAGCGTATTGACGAGCACCAAAAGAAAATGGAAGATACCGAAGCTTTCATTCGCCGCGCTCAGTTGTATGTAAAATCCCGGCCCGGCAGATCCGAATCCGGACATAATTTGCGGCTGGAAGCCATGATTCCCTACGTTTCAGGTCAAAGTTCGGTATTCTTCCGGGCTAATACTTACAAAGAGATCCTGTCTGCCCTTCGGTTCGCTGAGTCGTTTCATCTAAAAGCTGTGATTCTGGGCGGTGCCGATGCTTGGAAATGTGCAGATACTCTGGCCGAGAAAAGCATCCCCGTAGTATTGACCCAAGTATTTCGAGTACCCACCAGTCCCCACGAACGCTATGACGCACAGTACACCAACGCGGCGCGACTGGAACAGGCCGGGGTACTCTTTGCCATCGCCTCCAGCGGCACCGAATTCGCTCGGCAACTCCCGGTTCACGCAGGCTATGCCGTCGCATACGGACTATCGCCGAAAGCTGCGGTGGAAGCCATCACCCTCAACCCGGCACGCATTCTCGGACTCGTTGATAGGGTGGGTTCTATCGAAGCAGGAAAAACGGCGGATGTGATAATCACCAGCGGCGACCCGACCCAGGCCTCTACGCGAACTGTGGGTATGTTTATCGACGGCGCTCCGGTGGCGCTTATTAGCCTGCATGAACGAAACTATAAAAAATTTAGCAACCGTCCCGACCCCGGCCTTGCTCCTACGGGAGACCTGAATGGCCCGCCAGCTATGCGTATGCGTTAAGCTGTAGTAATCATCAGGTATAAGGCTTGATGATAAGGAGGAAATAGCATGATTTTGGATAAAGAGTCGCTACTTTATGCCACGCACGAAGTGGAGAACCAGCCTCCTCCACTTATTGATTACAATCTGTTTACGTCGGATCGCGCTCTGCAGAATGTAGTGCAGAACTACGATGCGGCTTGGGACGAACAAGATCTAATCGGCTTGGGCTCGAAAGTTGGGTCTGCAGAAGTAATCGCCAATGGCTTTTTGGCGAATAAGTATGTTCCTGAATTTCATTCTCATGATCGATATGGTCATCGCGTCGATGAAGTAACCTATCACCCTGCTTATCACACCATGATGCGCCTCAGCGTGGAAGCGGAAGCCCACTCCCTTCCCTGGAATCGACCGCAGCCCGGAGCACACGTCGCCCGTGCAGCCCGCAAATTCATGATCGACCAGATTGAAGCGGGTTGCGGATGCCCTATTACCATGACCTTTGCCGTGGTGCCTGCGTTGCGTGCACAACCTGAAGTGGCCGATGTGTGGATTCCCCGCGCTACTTCTACATCGTATGACGAACGTTTTCTTCCTGCCGACCAAAAGACCGGTTCGATTCTGGGTATGGCCATGACGGAGAAGCAGGGTGGATCGGATGTGCGTGCGAACACCACGACCGCTGTTGCCATTGGATCGGGCGGGCCGGGGACGGAGTACGAACTCACTGGGCACAAATGGTTTTGTTCCGCCCCCATGTGTGACGCGTTTCTTACGCTGGCGAATACCGATGCAGGCCTTACGTGTTTTCTGGTACCGCGATGGCTGCCGGATGGTACGAAAAATCGTTTTTACATTCAACGACTTAAAGATAAGCTGGGTAATCGTTCCAATGCGTCCAGCGAGATTGAATTTAACGGCACGTGGGCGGTCATGGTGGGCGAAGAGGGTCGGGGCGTGCCCACTATCATCGAAATGGTCAACTATACTCGGCTTGATTGTATTATTGGATCCGCTGCGCTCATGCGTCAGGCCGTTGCGCAGGCCACACATCATTGCGCCCATCGCGCGGCATTTGGAAAGACGCTGAACCAACAGCCACTTATGCAGAATGTGCTGGCTGATTTGGCTGTGGAATCGGAAGCATCTATGGCTCTTATGGGTCATATCGCTGCTACATACGACGACACGCAGAACGAAGAGCGCCGACTGTTTAGTCGGTTGGCTACGGCGATCAGCAAATACTGGGTATGCAAACGCGCTCCGAAATTTATTTATGAGGCCATGGAATGTCACGGCGGCGCGGGGTATGTGGAGGAATCGCCCATGCCTCGGCTCTATCGCGATGCACCGGTGAATTCCATTTGGGAAGGCTCGGGGAATGTGATGTGTCTGGATATTCTTCGTGCTATGCGGCGTGAACCGGGAACGATTGATGCCTTTATCAGTGAAGTGGAAAAAGGGCAGGGGATGGATTCGCGGCTGGACAACGCTATTGAATATATGAAAAACGAACTCACTCAGGACGACGACTTGGAGTTTGGCGCGCGGCGGTTAGCGGAAAAAATGATTCTCGCATTGCAGGGTTCTATCCTCGTGCGTCACGGAAACGAAGACATCACGGAGGCGTTTTGCGCATCGCGTCTGGGTGGGGAGTATGGTGATGAATACGGAACCCTTCCCAGGGGGCTGAACCTGAAGGCCATCATCGAACGAGCCACGCCGACGGAGTAGGGAAGCTTAGGAACCAACTAAATAGAGTAAAAGTAGTGAAGGGTAGAGATGCATGTACGACAATACATGGTATTGGATCGGAAGAATTATCAGCGGAACAATCTTTGGATTGATTTTGGGTTCTTTCCCATGGTCAATAGCGAAGAAAAAGAACCATGATAATTTTGCGGTGATAGCTTTGGTGGCGTGTTGGTCTACATCCATTTTTCCTGGTTACATCATATCCATTCCGCTTATGCTCTTATTTATATTGATAGCCGTCATTCGATGAATCAGTAAGCGAAACACCTCTTGAATTAATCTCAAATGTGTAAGCCACTCCCTGGCTGTCACATCTCTGCCAATGTCCCCTATAGACCAGACATGGGTGTTGCATTGGGTGATATTGTGGGTGGGGAAACTTGTGCTGACTTGGCTCCTCTGCATCTACGAGGTCTGGGAAACAATAGGGTGCAGGATTGTACAGCGATGGTTTTGGGTAATAAATACGGGATTTTATGTAAGGGTTGACAAGTTGGAGAGAATGGCGTATGTTCATGCCTAGTAAACCGAGGCATAGGTAAACTGATTATGAATCTGAAGG
>JAJDAT010000008.1 GCA_029261715.1 Nitrospinia bacterium
GACCGTCTCGCTGTTTTGAGTGCATAAATCCTCCAGTTTTTGAACGCTGATTACAGTTTTCTTGCAATTTTACAACACTCAAAAGCACCTTTCACCCTTTATTCATAGGATTAGACTACTTTTTCAGGGACGACTAATTAGTAACGTTTATTTCATAATAAAAATTATTGTTTTATTTTTATGAAATTTTTAAATTCAGGTTCTTTAAAAATTTAACTACTAACAGGAATGGGTTATTTATAACGAGTTGATTATTATGAGGAAGGTTGAACTATTTCTTAAATATAAAATTTAAGAATGTGAAAACGGAAGCGGAAACCAAATTATTCCGGTGAAACTTTAGACTGTTTGGATTGGGGAGCTCCGTTTTTTATAATTGTTAAAATATTATTCAACACGCTTTTTAACTCTTTACGATGAACGACATGATCTATCAGACCATGATCAAGGCAAAACTCAGCAGTTTGAAACCCTTCTGGTAAGGTTTGTTTAATTGTATCCTGGATGACTCTAGGACCGGCGAACCCTAATAAAGCACCCGGTTCGGCAATAATGACATCCCCTAACATAGCAAAGCTGGCAGAAACTCCGCCGGTTGTTGGGTCCGTTAAAATAGATATGTAAGGCAATCCCATTTCAGAAAGATTTTTAAGAGCGGATGAAGTTTTTGCCATTTGCATTAATGACAATATCCCTTCTTGCATCCTGGCCCCTCCGGAGCAACAGACTATAATCATGGGAGTTTTATTTTTTTGAGCTCGTTCAATGCCACGAGTGATCTTTTCTCCTACAACTGACCCCATGCTTCCCCCCATGAAAGTGAAATCAAAAACACACACTTCAACGTCATGGTTTTCAAGTTTTCCAGAGCCGGTCACAATTGCGTCTGACCCATATGATTTTTTCAAAGAGGATTTAATGCGGTCTTTATATTTTTTCTTATCTTTAAATTTTAGAGCGTCTACAGAAGATAAATCGGCGTCAAACTCATTAAAGCTTTCTGGATTTAAAAGGAGCGCTAACCTTTCCTGAGCAGTTAAACGGCAATGGTTTTGGCAGCGAGGGCAGACATTTAAATTACTCCCCAATTCTGAAGCGAGATTATTTTGCTTACACTTGGGGCATTGAATCCAAGGATCTTCCGGTCGTGGGTCTTTTTTACCAAATTTTAATTTATCTAAAATCCATGACATATGAAGTTTTTATCCCGTTAACAATAGTTAAAAGATTTATTGGATAAATTAAAAAGAAAATAAGAAGAGCAGCTGAAAAAAAGAACCTAGAGTTTTTCTTTTTGTTCAATCGATTTGTCTTCTTTTTGAGTTACCCAATAGTTTTTTGAAAGTTTATATAGATAGGTTAAAGGACCCAGTAACGCATATGTAAAGCTTACAGCAAATAAAGCGAATATGGGAATAGTTGCGAAAATATATAAAACTAAAACAACAAATAAAAATCGCGCAAATGGTACCCTTTTCTTAAAGCCAAGTTTTTTAAAAGCGGGGTATTCTACATTACTAACCATTAAAAAAGCCAGCATGTAAAAGAAGGCAACTAAAATAAACGGATGGAGCGTGTCAAAAATACCGTCTTCTGAAATAATAACAATAGTAGCGATTACTGCCGCAGCGCCAGGGGTAGGGAGGCCAATAAAATGCTGACTCCGTTCGTCGTCTGGCATGGCATTAAATCGTGCTAACCTCAGAGCGGCGCACAATAGAAATAAAAAGGCGGCCATCCAGCCAATTCGTCCAAAGGGCTTAAGCTTCCAAACGTAGATTAAAAAAGCGGGAGCGATACCAAACGAAATGATATCCGCTAAAGAATCGTAATGCATTCCGAATTCGCTTGTGGTGTTTGTTAAGCGAGCGATGCGGCCATCAAGGGCGTCAAAGATAATGGCTATTACGATTGCCCAAGCCGCTAAGTAGAATTTCTGGTCGAGAACAGCTATAAAGGCATAAAATCCGCAAAATATATTGCCCGTCGTAAAAAGGCTGGGCAGTAAACTAATCCCGCGTCTTAATTTCATTTATTCGCTTTCAGCTAAAAAACCGATAATAGAAGAACCACCAGCGACTTTGTCGCCAATTTTTACGTTTAACTTAGAGTTGGTTGGAACAAAAATGTCTACTCTGGAACCAAATCGAATGAGGCCAAATCGTTGGCCTAACTCAAACCCGTCGCCTTCTTTAGCGTAACATATGATTCGTCTGGCGATAAGCCCTGCAATCTGTTTAACCACAATTTTAGTATTGCCATCTTTAAATAAAATGGCGGTTTGTTCGTTATCTAACGAAGCCTTGTGATTGAAAGCGGCCAAAAATTTTCCGGGAATATATCGATATTTATCCACAACTCCCGCAATAGGGACGCGGTTAACATGAACGTTAAAAACGTTTAAAAAAATGCTGATTCGGGTAAACGTTTCGCCCAAAAAAGGATCTTGTTCTTCTACAATCTCGACCACTTTTCCGTCAGCAGGAGAAATGATCGCGTTCTTATCCTGAGGAATGGTTCTCTCAGGGTCTCGAAAAAAATAAGCGACGAACAGAAAAAAACCAGTGGCTAAAAAACCAGCAATTAGCCAGGAAAGGGACCAACAAAGGAGGCTCAATAGCGCCAAAGGTACAATAAAAATGTACCCCTCCTTAGCGAAGGGTATTCTCATGAGATTTCCGAAAGAATGACCCCGTTCCAAATGGACGGGGTATTCTAATAAAGTGTTATTTTAAAAAACGCGGCAAGCCACGGGACATTAAAATTATTTATAGGTTAAGGCTTGTCTAGTTTAGATCCGACGAAAGGCATCATGGATCGTAATTTTTCCCCAACGCCTTCAATCATATGTTCGGAATCTCTTCTTAATCGAGCGTTAAAAACCGGTCGATTCGCTTGGTTTTCCAGAATGAATTCTCTTGCAAAAACACCGGTTTGAATTTCAGAAAGAACTTTCTTCATTTCTTTACGTGTTTCATCAGTGATAATTCGAGGTCCTCGAGTAACGTCTCCGTAAGCGGCAGTTGTGCTAATGGAATAACGCATATTTCCAATACCACCCTCATAAATTAAATCAACAATGAGTTTTAACTCATGCAAACATTCAAAATAAGCCAAATCAGGATCGTATCCAGCTTCAACTAAAGTGTCGAATCCGGCTCGAATCAATTCGGTAACGCCGCCGCAAAGAACAACTTGCTCGCCAAATAAGTCAGTTTCGGTTTCTTCACGAAAACTGGTTTCAATAACGCCAGCTCGCGTTCCGCCAATCGCTTTAGCGTATGCAAGCGCCACTTCTTTCGCTTTTCCAGTAACGTCCTGATAAACAGCCATCAAACAAGGAACGCCAGCGCCGGCAGAGTAGGTTCTTCGAACCAAATGTCCAGGTCCTTTTGGAGCTACCATAAAAACGTCAATGTTATCGAGAGGAACAACTTGGTCAAAGTGGATATTAAAACCGTGACCGAAGGCAATAGCGTTGCCGTCTTCTAAATGAGGCTTAATTTCAGATTCGTAAAGAGCTCGTTGTTTGTCGTCCGGAACCAGAATCATGATGATGTCTGCTTTTTTAGAAGCTTCAGCAACGGTCAATACTTCCAATCCGTCTTCCTCAGCTCGAGCCCAGAAAGGACTTTCTTTTCTCAAACCAACACAAACTTTGATTCCACTATCATGCATATTGCGAGCATGCGCATGACCTTGACTACCGTAGCCAATAACTGCAACGGTTTTTCCCTTTATATGACTGATATCGGCGTCGTCTTCGTAATAAATATTTCCCACCCTTAAATTCTCCTTAGTGTTTAACGTATAAAACGTTGCTAAAAATTCAGTTTAAGAAAAGCCAGTTAATAAGGCTTTTATTTTATTAAAATTGGACTGTTAGAAGGTGTTCTCTAATGATCTTATTTAGAGAGTCGGCTCAAAGCGATTTTGCCAGAGCGAACCATTTCCTTAATCCCAAATGGACGCAATAACTCAATAAACGCATTGAGTTTATTTTCGTCGCCCGTAATTTCGATAGTGTATGTGTCGGAGTTGACGTCGATAACCTTAGCTCTAAATAAAGAGACAACCCTTAGAATTTCTTCTTTTGATGATGACTCAGCTTTCATTTTAATAAGAACCAGTTCTCTATCGACAAAGTTCTCTTCCGTTAAGTCGATTACTTTTATGACATCGACCAATTTATTCAATTGCTTTGAAATTTGGTCAATTTTATTATCGTCGCCAATGGTGACCAAAGTCATGTTAGAGACTTCAGGGTCGCTGGTTGCGGCAACGTTTAAACTTTCAATATTAAATCCTCGACCGCTGAATAAACCGGCGATACGAGCTAAGGCTCCAAATCGATTGGAAACAAGTACAGATATTGTGTGCTGCATGAAGTAGCGTGTAATTAGGTGTTAATAAACAATGAATTCGAAAAAATAAGGTGATTTCATTTAAACGGTATATGGTATCAAACCCACTGCCATATTTCCATAAAAACCCTTGTTTTTTTATTTATTAACTCATTTATTAATTTATGGTTAAATCAATGGTTGTATTTAACTCCGGATTTTAAAAAATGAATATTGATCAAGTTTACTAATCTTATATAAAGCCAATAAAATAGATAGAAAAGGTTTAAATCAAAGGGTAAAAAATGGGAGAAGATAAACGGAATTTTCCACGTTCTTTTTTAAATTCAAACATAGATATAAATATTAAGGGTGAACTTATAGCTAGTCGAGTTTTAGATATCACTGTGGAAGGAATATCATTTGAACTTGAAAGTTCAATTAAACCTGAGGCTTTGGTAGGGATTAAGTTTAAGGAAAGTGAAAGCATTGCTGAAAATGAATTGATGGCAAAAGTAATTCGTTGCCGACCATTAGAATGTAAGCCTATAAAATATGGAATTGTGGCAACGTTTATTGAACCCAACGATAAATACTTAATGGATGTTTTAGCCTTAATACATTCAGAGGGTAATATTTAAATATAAAAGAGAATCTATATATGGCAGAAGATAAAATCTTTGATCTAATCGGCGGTAAACCTACTTTAGAAAAGGTTCATAAGTTGTTTTATGATCGGCTTTATGAACATCCATGGTTAAAGCATTATTTTGAAGGTATAGATCAAAAGATAATCGAAAGTCAGCAAACCGATTTTATGATTTCTAATATGGGAGGCGGAAAGGTATACTCCGGTGGTTTTCCGAAACCTGTACATAAACATATGTACATTACGGAAGAGTTATTCGATTTAAGATCTAAAATACTAAAAGAGTCCATTCTTGAATGTGGCGTCCCTGAGGGATTGGCTGAACGTTGGGTACGCATTGATTCTGCTTTTAAACATTCACTCGTTAAAAAAAATCTAGGCGAGTGTGAAAAAAGATACTTCACAGACGAAATTATTAATATCCCTAAACCATGACGGTTAAGTTGATTTCTAACATATACCTTCAGAGCGATGAGTAGTTAATTTATCCTTCTTATCCCCGCTCCCATTCCCTCTCATTAAATTAATTTTAGCTTCAAAAACTACGACAATGGGCCAAGATCTATAAGTTGTTAATTTCTAAAGGCCAGAAGCAAACTCGGTTTGTTGTGAGTTGCTCTCAAGCTCATGACTGTTTAGTAAATCTGCACATTTAGGATAAAACTGTCACAGTAATTTGGTAAAACCAAATAAGGGACGTTACTTATCAAAATATAAGGATAAAAGACTCCCTTCTGACTTTTTGCCTGAAAGGGAGTCTAGAATCTCAATTAATAGAGTATAACCAAAACTTAGTTAAAAGGTCCTGCTGGCGGTGTGAAGTTTTCCGTCCATCTAGCAATACCTTTTGAAACTCGATATTCGTCAATATGACCGTCGAAATCGTTAACGTTAGAAATTGTAGTAAGCCCTATATCTATCGTTCCTGTTTGATTATTTAAAGTTCCGGAATTTGTAGCCGTCACTCCAAGTTGAACTCCATCAATAAATAATTTGAAATCGTTTCCGCTTCGAACGGCGGCGACATGATACCAAACCGCTAACGAAGGATTCCAAATACGCGATATTATAAGTCCCAAGCCACCGCTATCAGCAATATTCAAAGTTTTGTCGGCTCCACCACCTGGAACGTCCAAGCTCAGGTTAAATGCGTCACCGTTGCTAGACCTTTGATCGTAGAAAACAATACCGGCATTATTAGGAAACGCATTGAATCTAACCCATAAATCGATAGTAAAATCGCCGTTTCCAAAATTAAAATCCTCAGAATCCGCAACGCTTAGAGAATCGTTAGTTCCATCAAATAAAGCGCTGGCTCCGCCGAATTTACTTTGCGCAGTGTCGATTTGTGCGTTTCCTCCAACAGTAACGGTCCTTGCCGAGGCGCTAGAATCGGTGAATGTAGTAGCGCCGTCGGTACCATCAGCATTAAGCAATAATTTAGTAAACTTGTCATTGCCGCCGCCTTGTTCATCTTGATATACGACAAATACCGAATGATCTCCAAAGGAGAAAGTATCGTTTGAAACAAAAACGTCGTCTTCTCCATCGAACCTTACTGCTGGCTTGTTATTTAGCTCCGGTACACTGGCAATATAGGTTGGTTTTTTGTCTGCTGTTGATTGAGAAAAATCATGATCGCTAGAAGAGCTATCTCCCCAGAACCCAAATTCATCTTCATCGCTAATTCCCGTAATAGAATCGGCTTTTAGCCATATAGATAAACCCGATACATCGTCGGGTTTAAATTCCAAAGCAGAAGCGTGCTTAAAACTGGATAAACAAAACAAAAGGCATACAAAGTTTGGATTGTTTAAGTTTCGTTACCTTGGAAAAAGAAGTTTCTGTCATAATTAAAAATCACTTTGAAAAGGTTGTAAAAATAAAAAAAATGATTATAAGCTGAATTTAAATAAATTCGAATTCCAGAAGCAGTTATCCGCGCTTATTCAATATTTTTCGAAAAAAATAAATAGTTGACACGTTTTATAAAATAACTTCCCTACTATTAGGCAAATAGCAACTGTCTATAGGTTGGATGACTCTATTATTTAGAATCTAAATTAAGGTACTAGTGAGTTCCTTTATCAATTAACTGGCGAAACCCGTTTAGCGCTTAGGCTGAAAATTTATTTAAGCATCCTTAGCGCAGCGGAAGCCGGTGTCCCAGGTGAGGATTTTTGGCGGGGCGAAGTTGCGGTGTGCGATCATTGCGAATTCTTTCATGAATCCATGGTCGCGTTTGTAGTAAGAGGCTCCGCGAACAACTCTTAATCCTCTATTAAAATTATCATCTTTAAATTTTGAACCAGGGTAGGGGGTGTACTCGCTAGCGGTCCATTCTGAAACGTTGCCTGTCATATCGTAAATACCATACGGACTCTTATCTTTTGGAAACGAACCTTTGGGCATTACCTTTTTGCCTAAATTGGCATCTTTCCGTTCAAAGCCGTCTCCCCACACAAACAAGCGTTGGTCGGTCCCTCGCGCTGCTTTTTCCCATTCGAATTCTGTTGGAAGTCTCTTTCCCAACGACATGCAATAGGCGTCGGCCTCGTACCACGAAACTCCGCGCATAGGTTCTTCTGGTTTTCCGGTTTTATAGGCGGCTTTTGGTTTGAATTTTAAAAAATCGCCATAGGTAACCTCAAACTTATCGATGTAAAACTCGTTTAGTTTGTATTTTTGCAAAGGTTGCGCATTTAAATGGGCGGTACGGTCAACCACTACCGCTGGTAGATCTCCTGAAGGATCAAAACCGAGTGTGAATTCTCCCTCTGGTATGTAACCCATATTAGATAGAGGGTTGTTTTCTGCGCAGGCTAAGCAAAGGGCAAGTAGCCAGCAGGCGAGTAAAACTCGTTTCAAGGGGTTTGAACCTGGGTTGTGACAGTTTCTTGCTTGGCTATCGGTTTAATATATTTCGGAAAAAAACGATCTCCGCTGGGTTGGTGCACATATTCTAAGGTAAGGCAGGCCGCTTCGTTGCGGTTACACATAGATGTAGCGCATTCGTTTTCCGCTTTTTGGCAATAGTAGTTGATTATTTTCATCTTTAAATATTTACCTTCGGAAGTTCGGATAGCGTAAACAAACTTTTGTGATTCAATATTATGAGTTCTGGTGCGGTAGTTATACCAATCCGAAATGCCTTTGTTTAGCATTTTCCCCCATTTTCTTTTGTCTTGTGCGTAACCGGTTTCCGGAGCTTCCATTATCGTATTAAAATCCACTTGCCCCAAGTTAATCACTCCGACTTGCCCTGACGGATTTGTTTCTCCGCCATTGGTGATTATTTTGGTTCGTTGGAATCCTAAATCCCATTTTAAATTCTTCAGTTTTTCTTTTTCCGTATCTGGATCGGTGATGGTATGGGTTTTACCTGAGGCAAAATCCAGTAGGGTCCAGGTTTCTTTAGAAGTTGCGTCTACTTTAATGACTGGGTTGTAAGTGACTCGTTTTTTTTGTTTTTTTGGGGGAAGGGCGACGTTTTCAAAATCGGTTATATTGTCTGCCATATACACGATTGTGTTTTGGAACATAAATGTTCCAATGATTAAGATGACAAAAACGATGACAGTATTTTTCATTAACAAGCCTTAAGTAAAAACAAATTCTTTCATTTGAGCTGTGGGTCAAATATTAAGCAGGACTAAAAATACAAATTTTAGTCAAAACCTCTCAAGAGAATTTTTTGGAGTAGTTGTTAGCTAATATTATATAGACTTTGAGGGGCGAAAGGAAAGCTTCTAAATCTTTCTTTTCAACTTAATAGTATCTCCATCTCCGTCTTTAGAGGAGGACTTTCCTTTTTTACCAGGAGCGACTGACTTTTTCCTTTTAATTTTTACTCCCGCTTTTTTCTTTTTAGGGCCTAATTTTTTGTGAAGATCAGTGCCTTTAAGATCAGATCCAGTAAAATCTGCGCCTTTTGTATTGGCCTTTTTAAATTTTGCCCCTTTTAACTTAGTATTACTAAAGATAGCCATACTGAGATCTGCGCCTGCGAAATCGATTCCGCGAATGTCGGCATCTGTAAAGTCGGCGCCGTTGAAATCGCCTTCCTTAAAGCAAGCTTTGAAAATAGGCGGGAACCGTTTAGTGGTAAAACAAAAACCGCTAATTTTAGCGCCTGCAAAGTTGGCTCCCACCAAGTTTGCGCCTTGTAAATTGGTTCCGCAAAGATTTGCTTTTTGAAGGTCGGCTCCGCTCATGTTTACGCCTCTTAAAATAGCTCCCTTTAAGTTCACTTTTTCAAAGCTACAAATCGTTAGGTTTGCCTCTTTAAAATCAATGAAAGATAAATCTTGCCCAGAGAAGTCAATTCCTGTGATGTTGATTTCTTCTGTGGAGCTGTTCAACATTTTTATTAATTCTTTTCGGGTCATTCTTGCCATTTGCGGAAATCCATTTTATTTGTATATATGCTGTTGATTATGATGTTAAGAATCAGTTAGGTCTATTTATTAAACTTATCATTTGTTATAAATCTAAGGTATAATAAAAAGATTTTTTAAATCAATCAATTATAACTTTTAAAAATGTTAGTTGAACAAGAATTTCAATTCAAAAAAGCTCAAGTCGAAAGGTTTTTGGACGCGGAATTTGAGAAATGGTTTCCAAGCGACGCTAAGATTTCGCTTCGTCAAAGACAAAAGTTCATTGAGCACTGCAAAAGCCAAATAAAGGAGCAGTTTGGCTCCGATATCCTGTGCGTTTTAAAATTTACAAAACAGGGTTTTGTCTCTTTTGTATTACCCCCGAAGATCGAGTCTACGGAAAAAGGCCGTGTTTTTCAATCATTTTCATATCCTCATGTATTTTACACAACCCACTGTCTAGAACGCTTTAACCAAAGAATGGAAGTTGAAGAGAATGCGATTATTTTTTTAGATTCTCTTTTGAATGAGGCCATTGTCACTCATGGCGATCACGATGGATATTTGGTATGCTCTGAAGGTGTTTTTGCTTTTGAAGAAGAAAAAGACAGGTGGATTATTAAAACGTTTATAGGCTATGATTTGTTAACTGACGATCAAAAGAAAAGGTTCTTTAGTTTAAATGGGATATCCTTTTTACCTAAAGACATGATATCTCAAGGATTTGAAAGTGATTTTGCCATTTCTGATGAAATTGATGTCTTTCCTGAAGATCGTAAGTCATAATTTTTAAAGACTTTCGGCGCTGATTACGAAAGTTTTCATACATCTTCTTAACTTATCCGCACGTTCGCCTTTCAACCTTTCGATTTACCTAGAGTTAAACTCCTCAAATGATTCAAATTTTCAATTTATATAAAACTTATAAAGGAAATACTCAGGCTCTCATTGATATTTCTCTAGAAATTAAGTCTGGGGAGTTTGTTTTTTTAACAGGACAAAGCGGAGCGGGTAAATCGACTTTACTGAAAATTTTGTACAGTTGGGAAAACTTTGACAAAGGGCAGATTCTTATAAATGGAATCAATATCGCCAAAATTCGAGAAGATAATCAATACACTTTACGAAGAAAAATAGGCGTGGTTTTCCAAGACTATAGGTTGTTACCTAGAAAAACGGTTTTTGAAAATATCTCATTTGCTCAAGAAGCGGTTGAATCTCCATCCGAAAGAATTCGGTTTAAGACCTGGGAAGCTTTAAAAAAAGTTGGACTGACGCAAAAAAAAGATTCTTTCCCTTTGCAATTAGCCGGAGGGGAACAACAAAGAGTTGCCATTGCGCGAGCGTTAGTTAACTCTCCTGAAATCCTTTTAGCGGATGAACCCACCGGTAATTTAGACCCAGAAATTGCTCTGGAAATACTAAAATTATTCGAACATGCAAATAGTCAGGGTGTTACCGTTATTTTTGCCACGCATAGCGCGGAAATGTTAAAGGCAAGAGATTACCGTGTTATTAACCTTGGTAAAGGGCGATTAATTTCTACAAAGTAAATTAAATGAAACTGCTGACTAGAGCCTTCAGAATTGCGTTTTCAAATATCAAATCAAGTATTGATGTTTGCGCTGTTTCTGTTATCACCATCATGGTGGCCTTTTCTATTTTAGAATTATTCCTTTTAGTTTTTGCCAACCTTAATTCGCTTGTTGAAACTTGGAACAAACAAGTTCAACTAATTGTTTACCTAGATGATTCTGTTTCTAAAAAAGATCAAAGTACCTTAGAAAATTTAATCGCAAACAATAAAAACGTTCAAGCGACTTCGTTTGTATCTAAGGGACAGGCTTGGACAGACTTTAAAAAAACCTTTTCCGATAAAGCCGCCATATTAAACAGCTTAGGATTTAATCCTTTGCCAGCTTCTTTACGCCTACAATTTTCTTATTCCTCCGATAGGTTGAAAGCCATTCAAAAGTTTGCGAAAACTTTAGAAGCCCAGAATGGAGTAGAGTCCGTCGAATACGGAAAAAGCTGGATATTAAAGTTTGAAACCTTTTTAGCGTTTTTGCGTTTATTTCTGTTGGCTGTAGGAGGTTTGTTGATCGTGGGTTTGATCTTAATTATTTCAAATACCATTAAGTTATCTATCTATTCCCGCAAAGAAGAAATCCAATTAATGGCTTTATTAGGGGCTCGCCCTAATTTTATTAAGTGGCCTTTTTTGATGGAAGGAATGTTGCAAGCATTGGTGGGAGCTCTTTTATCTTTGGGCGTAATAAAGATAGTTTATTTGTACATGAAAGTTCAGTTTCAAGACTCTATGGCCTCTCTATTTAGAGGGATATATATACAGTTTATTCCAGACAGCTTTGCTATATATATATTGGCTGGAAGCCTTTTTTCTGGATGGCTTGGTAGTTATATTTCTATAAATCGATTTTTAAAATCTGAACTTAAATGAGTTTTTTTAAGTATTTCTTCCCAACTTGTTTCTTTCTTGTATTTTTCCTAAATACACCATTTGCTAAAACGCCTTCTATTAATGACAAAGAGATTCAAGTTCTCTTGTCTGAAGAAAAGAAAGAACTTAATGCTCTCAAAAAAAGATTAAAGAAAGCGAATAAAAAGCTATCGTCGGTTCAGAAAAAAGAAGTTTCATTGCTTGAAACCCTAAGCCAAATGGAAGATCGTCTTAAGATTAGGGAAAGGGAGCTGGAGATTTTTAAATGGAATATTGAGATTAATAAAAGAAAAATCGGAAAACTTGAAACGTTAATCAACAAAACGGAAAAAAATATCCAGTTTCAAAAACAAGCCTTATCGAAATGGCTTCGCATTGTTTACAAAGAAGGCAAAGAGTATCCAGTTAGAGTTTTATTCTCTTCGAAGAACATTTCAGATCTTTTGCAAAGAGTCAAATACATGCAGTTAGTCGCGGAATACGATACGTCGCTTTTTAAAAGTTATGAAAGCAAACTTGAAAAGCTCCTTAAAGATAAAAAATCGTTGTTGCAAGTTCGTACTAATTTAATGTTATTAAAAAAAGACTCTGAAATTAAGAAAAAAGAGATTTCGGAGGAAGGACAAAAAAAACGATCATTTTTAGCTCGGTTAAAAAAAGAAAAGAATTTAGGTTTACGCGTTCAAAAGGAATTACTCAGTTCTTCCAAAGTATTGAATAGAATTATTTCGTCTCAGGAAGAGAAACTGAAAGTCGGAGAGTCTTTTAATCTTGCAGATCATAGGGGAAGGTTGTCTTTTCCAGTTAAAGGGAAAATATTAAATCGTTTTGGAAAAAAAAGGGACAAACGTTACGCTTCCTATGTTGTATTGAATGGGATTAGTATTCAAACGGCAAAAAACACGCCAGTTCGTTCTGTGTACTCAGGGAAAGTTTTGTATACGGGGCAAGTAGACGGCTATGGAAATTTAATCATCGTAGGCCATGGAGAGAAATATCATACAGTTTACGGCCATTTAAATAAAATTATTACAGCTCCAGGAAAATTAATCCGAAAAGGACAGATTATTGGCAAATCTGGCGATACAGGTTCAATTGTGGGAGAATCTTTATACTTTGAACTAAGAAAAGATGGTAAAGCAATTAATCCTTCAGGTTGGTTTCGGATGGCGAAAAAATAAAAACGTTAAAAATAAAAGCATTAACTACATTTGTTGTATAATACTTTTTCATAAATAGCGCGAAACATTCTTTAATTTTTGATTTAATCAAATACAGATTAAATAGAATCTTTCAATTAAATTGGGAGCGACAGTCTTGAACATTCAGAAGCCCGGTTACAATCGAAGCAATGCCTTTTGGGGAGTTTTATTTTTTATTGGTTTTTTCGTAAGCGCTCTTGGCGTTACCGGAGTAGGAATCAATTCCTCATGGGCTCAATCTATCGTAACCGAAAAAGAAGATCCAAGAGATACTTATGAAAAACTTAAAGTTTTTTCGGAAATCATTTCGCTTTTAGAATCGAGTTATGTCGAGCCTATAGAATCCGAAGAATTGATAGATGGAGCAATTAGAGGGATGTTGAAATCCCTTGATCCACACACCACATATTTAAATCCTAAATCTTACAAAGATATGAGGGTTGAGACCTCTGGAAAGTTCGGCGGACTAGGGATAGAGATTAGTATGCGTGATGGCATGTTAACGGTCGTTTCTCCTATTGAGGATACTCCCGCTGACCGCGTTGGGATTCTTGCTGGGGATAAAATCATTCAAATCGAAGAAGATCCGACGCTTGATATGACCTTAGCCGACGCTGTAAATTTGTTGCGTGGAAAACCAGGCGAACCTATCGACATTACTGTTTTTAGGGAAGGCTTTACAGAGCCAAAAGAATTTACGATTATTCGCGACATCATTAAGGTAAAAAGCGTTAAACATAAAATTTATAATAAAGAAATTGGTTACATAAAAATTAGAAGTTTTTCAAAAAATACGGGTTCTGACTTAGATAAAGCTTTAGCGACTATTGCCGGAAAAGGAGTCAATCGTTTAGTTTTGGATTTAAGAAATAATCCTGGCGGTTTGTTAAATCAAGCAGTAGAAGTCGCTGATCGTTTCTTAGATAGCGAAAATTTAATTGTTTATACAAACGGTAGAAACGAAGACCAAAATATGAGGTTTACGACCCGTAACCAGGCTAAAAAATATAACTTTCCAATGGTTATATTAGTTAATGGCGGTAGCGCAAGCGCCTCTGAAATTGTTTCGGGAGCTTTGCAGGATTTAGGACGGGCCATTGTGCTTGGCACTCAAACTTTTGGTAAAGGTTCGGTTCAAACCATTATTCCTCTTAGCGATGGTTCCGCATTACGTTTGACCACAGCGCGTTACTATACGCCAAGCGGTAGAGTCATTCAGGAAAACGGTATAGCTCCGGATATCTTGGTTGAACAACCGCTTGCCAAAGTTGCAAAAGACGATAAAGATAAAGTCAAAGAAGAAAGTGAAACTAAAAAGAAAATTAGAAGATTTTTAAGAGAAAAAGATTTAAAACAACATCTTAAAGGCAAGAAGGATAATAAGGATTCACTTGGGTCTTCAGAGCCTGTATCAGAAGAAGAAACGAAAAAAACAAAGGAGCTAGCAAGCTTGGAAGAAGACCTTAAAAAAGATTATCAACTTCAACAAGCGGTGTCTTTGTTAACAGGCTGGGATATTATGAAACAATTTTATAAGCCTAAAGTTTCTACGACGGCCATGGCCAAGTAACTCCTAATTTTCATTCCGATTATATACGCCGCTGAAACGTGTTTTCAGCGGCGTTTTTTTTTAACTTTCTAAATTGTTAGTCCTATCTTATGCTTGTTCTTGGAATTGAAACTTCTTGCGATGACACATCCGCCGCCATTATCGATTCTGAAAAAGGAATCATTTCTAATGTTATCGCTAACCAAAATTCTGTTCACGCTAAATATGGAGGCGTGGTCCCTGAGCTTGCAGGCAGATGCCATATTGAAAATATTCATGAAATAATTAATGGCGCTGTTAAAGAGGCAAAGATTGTTTTAAGCGATATAGATCTTTTAGCCGCTACACAAGGTCCAGGCTTGGTTGGTTCTTTATTGGTTGGAGTCAATGCCGCTAAAGGTTTAGCTTTTGCTTTAAATAAACCTTTGATAGGAGTGAATCACTTAGAGGGACATTTACTCGCTATTTTTCTTCAAGAAGAAGTTCCATTCCCATTTTTAGCCCTAATTGTTTCTGGAGGGCATACTGATTTATACGTCGTTAAGGATTTTGGGGATTATGAAATCTTGGGTAGAACTCGCGATGACGCAGCAGGGGAATCTTTCGACAAAGTAGCGAAAATGTTAGGGTTAGGTTATCCAGGAGGACCTGAAATTCAGAAGATATCCAAATCAGGAAATCCAACAGCTATTAAGTTTCCACGTCCTTTGCCAAATAAAAAATCGATGGATTTTAGTTTTAGCGGTTTAAAAACGGCGGTAAGAACGCATTTAGAAAAAAGAGCTTCTGGAAAAATAGAAGAGTTTTCAATTCCGGATATCGCGGCTTCTTTTCAAGAAGCGGTTACGGACGTTTTAGTTTCAAAGGCTATGTCTGCGGCTAAAGCTAACGATTTAGATCGCATTGTGGTTACTGGAGGCGTAGCAGCTAACGCTAATCTTCGATTAAAGATGACGGAAGCGGGGGAAGAAAACGGGATTACTGCGCATTTTCCTAAACCTGTATTGTGTACAGACAATGCCGCGATGATTGCTTTGGCTGGATTAAAAAAATACCAAAGAAATCCAGACTTAGGAAACGATTATTTTGAACTAGACGCAAAAGCAAACTTACCTTTGACTGATTGTAAAGAACAGTAAAAAAACAATGAGGGTTTTAGTTACTGGAGGAGGAGGGTTCTTAGGAGGAGCCTTAGTTAAACGGATATTGAATTTCGGATACTCGGTGTCGGCCCTTGGTAGAAGGGAAATATCTAACTTGCCTTCCAGCGCCGAAGCAATTCAATGCGATCTTAAAGATAAGCACGCAACCGTGAGCGCCTGTAAAGGAATGGACGCGGTGTTTCATGTTGCGGCAATTCCTGGAGTTTGGGGAGACTCTAAAGATTTTTTCGATTCCAATGTAGAAGGAACTCGGAATATTTTGGAAGGGTGTTTGCAAGCGGGCGTTAAAAAACTGATCTTCACAAGCTCACCTAGCGTTGTTTGTCATAATAAAGATATGGAGAATGCGGATGAAACAACGCCGTATCCCGCCAAATATCTATGCGACTATCCTCTAACCAAAGCTATTGCGGAACGCGAAGTTTTAGCGGCAAATAATAAAAACGGTTTGCGCACCGTTTCTCTGAGACCTCATCTCATTTGGGGACCGGGAGATCCGCATTTGGTTCCAAGAATTATAGACCGAGCTAGAAAAGGTCGTTTAGCCAGGGTAGGCAAGGGCGCTAATAAAGTGGATATGACCTATATAGATAACGCGGTTGAAGCCCATATCTTAGCTTTCAAACGTTTGGGAGATGGGGCAGCAGTTGCGGGACAAGCGTATTTTATAAGCGATGACGAACCTGTTAATTTATGGGATTGGATAGATAATTTATTGGCTCGTTTGGATATGCCTCCGGTTAAAAGAAACATTTCTTTTCGAGCGGCTAACGCCATTGGAACCACGTTGGAAATAATCTTTCGCGCTTTGGGTATAAAAAGCGAACCTCCGATGACCCGCTTTGTTGCTTCTCAGTTGGCGACATCTCACTATTTTAATATATCAAAAGCTAAACGAGATTTTGATTATAAGCCGGTAGTTAATCAAGAAGAAGGCTTGAATCGATTGATAGAAGTTATGCGTTGCGGTAGTTGATATCCGCCCTGACATTCGCTTATAGCCAGCTTTTAAACAGTTTTATTGTAAATGGCATAACCGCATAAGTCATTAAGATCACTAACACGGCACAAACTATTGGCACGGATACTAGTTGGGGTAAACCCATTTTTGTGAGGAGTGGTTGCAAAACAGGAGGAACAATCATTATTAATGGCGTGATCGCTAGCCAAGTGATAGAGGCCATTTTATGTTTATTGGGAGGTACATGATAAGGAGCCTCCGGTAAAGTAAACCAATACTCCAACCCAGTTTGATGTTCCCACGTCGATTTATCCTCGGTCAATGGTTCCAATTTATCTAAATACTTTTCGCGAATATCTGATTCGGTCCAGGTTTTTAAATTTTGATAATTATTGAACCGCACAATAATGACATATTCTTTATCAGAATTGGAATGCGGTTCAATCACCTGCACACCCAGATAACCTTCATATTGACTGGCTTCTTGGTTGATTCCTTTTAACCAATGTTTAAAATCGTTCTTATGGGTTTGTTTAATTTTATGAGTGATGATGACAGTGACTGGACCCTGGTTATTGCCAATATCTTCATCACTCAAGTTTTCTTTAAAAGCGTTCATAAATTATGATTGTTTTAAAATTAACTTAATTCAGCATAAAGCTCACCCAGTACAGGCATGATTTTTGGTCCAGCGCCTTCGGCCCAGTTGTCCACCATTTCGGATAATATTTGTACGGTAGAAACCACGTTAATATTTGCTTGCCGCAACCGATCTAGCGCATAACTGTCCGATGCTGGTGTAGCCGACCCCGAAGCATCTGCAACAACTTGAACCTCATATCCTTCATTGGTGGCATTGAGCGCGGGATACACTACGCATACTTCGGTCAAGAGACCAGCCATGATCAATTTCTTTTTCCCCGTATTCTCTATGGCCGCTTTGAAGTTTGGATCATCAAAAGCATCAACAATACCGGCCCGTTTAATTCTTGCGGCAAATTCTTCTGGAAATATTTCTTCAAGTTCCGGAAACAGAGGACCTTGAGGCTGATCCTCCATACTACTTGTCAATACAACTTTCATTCCTGCGGCTTTAGCTGCTTTAGCAAGCGCCAAAGTATTTCGTTTTACTTCATCATGAGGCGCTGAGTGCATCCAATTAATGGTCCCAACTTGATGATCAATTAATAGCATTGCAGTATTTTTTGCATTAAATCTTTCATATGACATAACTCATCTCCTTTAATTTCATTAAGTGTGCGCGATAATTACCTGGGACTTTTCTGTCGCTTCAAAACCAAGATTATTCCCGCGAAATAAGTCGCCTTCACGTATTTCTTTTCCATTTGCTATTCCATTTCCAGTAGCCAGGTAAGCGATAAAATTCTTTTCTAAATCAAACTTTTGTTTTGGGTTCAACATTCCAATTTTGAAAAAAGTTTGACTGTCAAACGTCTCCGTCTGCTCGGAAGCCCCACCGTAAATATCGAGAACCTCTCCCCATTTGGGGTGATAAACTTTATATCCTGCCGGTTGCCCCTGTTTGTCGGGAAGCGCCCATAGTTGAATCATTCGGTTTGTAACATCATCTGGATTTATCTCATTATGTGAGAAGCCCTCGCCACCTGCTCTTTGAACTTGGACGTCAAATGTGTTCAGTTCCTGTCCGTTCTCAAGAGACCCCTCATGGGCAATACGTCCTTCCACCATCACAGAAATCACATCAATTTCCTGATGGTCGTGCAAGTGAGTTTCTCCCTTGGGATCGAATCGTGCATCGGCAAGGTAAACAAAGTTACCGATTCCCGCCCAGGTACCAGGGTTAACATGGTTTCCAAAAGCCTTTGGATCCATAACAATGCGATGTTCTTTAAGTCCCGCAAATCCTCCAAGCTGAAGATCGTCTCGATGTAAAATATCAATACTCATAAAATTCCCTCCAATCTTCGCTTAATCAAATCAGTTTTTTACCTGTCAATTGATTGTAGCGTCCGTTTTTTAAACAATGATTGGCGATTTTTTCCATATCGCCACTAGGATTCTTGGAAAGCCATCCATACCCAATACAAAGAGCCTTTAAGTTTTCTTTTAGAAATTTAGGGATAGCGATTTTGTGTTTGTTTGATTCACTCATAATATTTTCTGCATAAGTTACATAGGAACTGCCCATCATTAGGGACCAAACACCGGTATCCATTAAACGAGCCTGATCTTTTGAATCATTTTTTGATTTGAATCCACCAGACTGTATTGCTTTAAGAGCCCCCGCAGACACTTGATCCTTAATATTTCGATGAACGTTTAAAATCTCAGCTTTAATGCCTGACGACCCTGCATTCCAGACAGCAGAAGTTCCCGCCAATTGCTCGGACTCAAATAATTCCGGATGATCTAAACTAAATAGATAATCACAGAAGACTCCGCCAATGTACCGGGAGTCCACGTCTAATCCATCATTGTTAAATATGGCAGTGAATACTTCAAGACGGCCTTCCCAGGCAATTTTTGCCAAAGATAGAATCAAATCTTCTTTGTTGTTGAAGTGAGAATAAAAAGTTCCTATAGAAATATCTGAGGCGCGCGCCAGATCAGATATTTTCAATGACAGGAAGCCATGTGAAACCGCTAGCTTCAATGATTTTTTAAGAATACGAATATGACGTTTTAAATTATCTTCACGCATTGCCTAATAAGAATAAATGAATAATAATCGAATATTATTCGATTTCTAGGGAATTTGTCAATTAAATTTAATTACAAAAAATTATTGGGTTGGTAACAGGGATTCTTAGCGAAGGAACAAAATGAGTGAGGTGATACGAATTTGAACGTATGAAGAAATACCAGAGCTTGATTAGTGAATGTCGGTTTTGGAATGAAAAGGTCAATTTGGGATTTCAGATTTAGAAAACGCAAACTATCCGGTGAGCTTTGAATTATTCAAATTCAAAGCTTGCTTGAAGATGTTCGTACGGTCAAATCTCGACTATTGCAAGTTATGCGTTGGACCGGGCGTTAATTTTATGCGCGATGCAAGCGGTTCTAAATCCGTTGTCGATATTCACTATTGTCAAACCAGATGTCATCGAGTCCAGAAGACCGCCATGCTGTCATAAGCGGTTTAAGGCAACCTAAACCCGACTTTTTACAAGCGCTTTTTTAATGCTTTAGTTAGCAATGATTTCGCTAAATTCGGGTCACTTCTTGTTACAGCTACGTCGCTGCAGCTATCAAATAGAGCGTAATCGACTATAGCCATTGAAAGTGGATCGACTAATTTCTCCAGTTGCTTCCTGCTTGCGAATTCTGGCTCAAGATATAAGGTTTTTATTTCGAAACGTGATTTATCGCGGTGTGATTTGCAATCCATTCGACCTACCAACTGGTCGTCATGTAGTATTGGCAAGCAGAAGTATCCGTATCGTCTTTTCGACTCTGGTACATAACACTCAATTTTGTAGTCAAAATCAAATATCTCCAGAATACGGTCGCGTTGGATTACTGTGCTATCAAACGGAGACAGTAACCGAGTAATTTGGGGTGATCGTCGACCCAGCGGGCGTTCTAAAGTCTGGATTTCAATCCAATATTTAGCGCCACTATCGATCGTAATTTCCTTCAATTTTCCCGCATCAGTTCGGCGCTTCAACTCAGCCTTTACAGAATCACCTAGCGGCACTCCATGACGGCCTCCCGAGGTAAAGGATTTGTAGGTTGCGAAGCCATGCGACCTTAGTGTTGTATCAACGAGGAAACAGGCAAACTCTTCAAGCGAAGGTACGCTTATATCGACAGATGTTGGTAAAACGCGTTCGGTTAAGTCATAGGTTTTTTCGAAGCCAACACGCGCACTGATCATTAAATCACCCTGGAAATACAATTGTTCTAAGGCTTGTTTGGCAGGTTTCCAATTCCACCATCCGCTGCTTTTGCTTCGGGTATCCTCAAAGTCCCGAGAACGAAGAGGTCCTTCACATTGAATCCGCTTCAGCACTAGCTTCATCAACAATTTCAAGTCTTTGGTGACCTTCTTTAAACCGAACTTTCTGGCGTGCAACAAAGTAAATCGAAAGTCTTCGATTGAACGAAATGCTGCGACAGGAAATTGCGATTCAAATATTTTCCGCTCCTGGAGTAAACGGTTAATATGCTGGCTTTGGAAATCTGGTACTCGTGCCCTGAGTGTGTGATCGTGCGCACGAACGACCACTGAGATCGTATCGATTTGCACATAGCCGAGGTGACGAATAGCTAGTAAGGTGGCATCTACGCCACGACCGAATGGTTGACGTTTGTCTAACCCCTGACTGGCCAGGGCGATGCGCCTTAGTCTTGCTTTGTCAATTAGCTGTGCCATACGATACCTATTAATTTTACTGAATGATTTTTTTGGCCAAAATAAAAGTTAAGGTTCTGTCGAATCTGGTCAGTAAGGATTTTTAAAACTAGGAATTAGAAAAAGTAAACTATCCGGTGAACTAAGTTCAATTATTCAAATTCAAAGCTCACCGGACGATGTGCAATCTCAATTATTGCAAGTTATGCGTTCGACAGTGCGTTAATTTTATGCGCCATGCAAGCGGCGCCAAAACCGTTGTCTATATTCACTACTGCTACGCCGGGAGCGCAGCTATTAAGCATTGTCAGTAATGGAGCCAAACCATTTAAGGCGGCGCCATAACCTATGCTTGTAGGAACCGCTATAACCGGTTGGGCAACTAACCCACCAACAACACTGGGTAATGCGCCATCCATTCCGGCAATGACAATAATCACCTTAGACTCTTTAATTTTCTCTAGTTGATCAAATAGTCTGTGGATACCGGCAACTCCCACATCGTAAATCCGCTCCACCTTGTTGTTAAAGGTTTCCGCCGTAATAGCGGCTTCCTCGGCCACGGGGATATCGGATGTTCCTGCACAAAGAATAGAGATATTTCCAACTAAATCCTTTTCCTGGTTTTCTTTCAAAACTAAGGTTCTGCTGACTTTGTCGTATTTAGCTTCTTTTGGTAGTTTTTCGCGGATACTAGTAAAGACCTCTTCCGAAAGCCTCGTTCCTAAAACAGTAGTCCCCGATTGACGTATGCTATTTACAATTGCCAAAACTTGGTCTGGAGTTTTATTTTCGCAAAAAATTGCTTCCGGTAAACTACCGCGTAGAGAACGGTGATGATCGATTCTAGCAAAGCTCAAATCTTCATACGGAAGGTTTTCAAGTTTAGATAGAGCCGCTTCGGGAGACATTTGGTTGGCATGAACTTCGGCTAATATTTTTTCTAGTGATTCACGGTTCATTTGAGTCCGGCGACCCCTTCAAATTCATGAGATATATCTACTTTCATTAAATCGTTAAGGGCTTCTAATGGAGGTTTATCGTCGTATAACACATGATAGGTTTCTTCGATTATGGAAGCTTGAACTTGAAGTTTTTCTTTGAGTCGATAAGCGGATTTAACGGTATGAACGCCTTCGGCAACCGTTTTCATATTCTGTGTAATCTCTGTTAAAGTCTTACCTTGGCCAATTTGAAGTCCAACATTCCGATTTCGGCTCAAATCTCCCGTACAGGTTAATACCAAATCGCCCATACCGGATAACCCAGAAAAGGTTTCTTGTTTAGCTCCTAGAGCGCAACCTATTCGCGTTATTTCTACAAGGCCTCGCGTAATCAAAGCCGCTCTTGCATTAAAACCCAGCTCTAGACCGTCGGCAATTCCGGTTCCAATAGCGATAACGTTTTTTAAAGCGCCGCCAATTTCAACTCCTAATACATCCTGGCTGGTAAAAGCTTTTAGACGATTATTCGATAACAAATTTTGGATACGTTCTGCGGACTTCAAATCATGCGCTGCGGCCACTATAGCGGAAGGAACTTTTTGTGCAATCTCTTTAGCGAAAGTGGGTCCGGAGATACATCCGCGTAGACAATGACTGGGCAATATAGACTCTAATATCTGATCGACTGTCAAGAGAGTGTCAATTTCGATGCCCTTACTGGCGTTAACCACTAAGCACCCGGGCTTAAGAAAGATTGCAAACTTCTCGACAACGTTCCGAATAGAATGGGTAGGGGAGACTAAAAAAACGATGTCTTTATCGCAAACCGCTTCTTCTAAAGAATTTGTTGGTTGAATAGTATTAGGGAGTTTAAATCCGGGGAGAAAAATTTCGTTCTCAGACTTTTCATTTAATATCTTAAGTAGGTCTGCTTCATAAACCCACAAGTCAATCTCATGACCATTTTCCGCAAGTAAAATGGAAATGGCCGTTCCCCAACTTCCCGCTCCAATGACTCCAACTGATATTTGATTCATTATTATATGATTTTAAATTTAAGACAATTAACGTTAATAAGTAGAGCATTATACAGGAAAGACTATATCCATATTCACCTCAAATAGTTAGAAAACTTTTGTTTGTAAAAGACGTAATATTTTATTAGTAAGTCTCCAGTCAAAGTTTAGGAATTCTTGACAATCCTTATTCCTTCGATATTTTTTTTATTCAAAAAATGCTTTATAAGAAAAGAGTTATTTGGTTTTTTATATTGACATTCATTTTCAAAAAAGTATTATTACGGAAATGAAAATCATTATCATAAATTGGTATTTTGATTTAAAAACATCTATTTATTACTAGGAATTGGCCATGGAATTTTCAAAAAGATTAATAATTCTTATATCAGTTTTATTACAGGTTATTACTTTTGAGATGGTATTTGCTCAAGAGGGGAATGTTCAAAATGGAAGTAATGACACTATTAAAAGTATCACTCATGATGAACCGGTAAAAATGGATGAAGTGGTTGTTTCGGGTTCCCGGTTCCAGAAAACTCCTTCAGCAATGCCTAACACGGTAACTATTATTGATAATGAAACGTTACAAAAATCGACTGCCATAAATATGAATATGTCATCGGTCTTGGAAAGAAATGTTCCTGGTTTTGGCCCTAGTTTAGAAAAATTAGTTGGACGGGGTGAAACTTTTAGAGGAAGAAATCCTCTTTACCTTATAGATGGCGTTCCTCAGTTTAATCCATTACGCGATGGCCAGCGTGATGGTCAATCTATTGATATGGATATGGTAGAGCGTATTGAAGTTATCCATGGCTCCAACTCGATGCAAGGCATTGGAGCAACGGGCGGTGTTATAAATATTGTCACTAAGAAAGCTAATCCTGATGGAAAACTACATAATAATGCGAAGTTAGGTTTTACCACTCATGATAGCTTTGATAGTGAAGGGTTTAATTATAAGGGTACATATAACGGTAGTATTGATACAGGTATTATGGATTTTGCCTTAGGGCTTACCGCTCATCAGCGTGGAATATTTTTAGACGGTAATGGAGATCCTGTTGGATTGTATAGAACGCAAGGCGATATTATGGATTCGCTATCCTATAATGTTTTCTTTAAAACGGGTTTTGAACCAAAAGAGGGGCATCGATTTCAAGTTACAGTAAATTACAGAGACCTTGAAGGGGATGCCGATTATAAGCCAGTTGATGGCGATCGGAGTACAGGACTTCTTACAACATCGGTTAAAGGTGATCCAACGGACACTGTCGGAGATCCAACTTTTACTGAAAATACATTAGTTAATGTCGATTATACAGCCAAAGATATATTTGGCTGGGATTTAAGGTCACAGTTTTATTATCAAGATTTTCATTCAAGGTTTGGTGGAGGAACGTTTGGTACTTTTTTCAGATTAACTGTAGATGGAGGCGCTTTTCTTGATCAATCGCAAATTGACTCTGAAAAAATGGGTTTTAAGTTTGCTGTCACTAATGAAGAAATATTTACCAAAGACCTAGACCTTACCTTAGGTTTAGATATTGCGCTGGATGAATCACAGCAGTCCTTGGCTAGGTCTGGACGTAATTGGGTTCCTTTGACAGAGCAAACTGAATTAGCTCCGTTTATGCAGGCGGATTACGAGTTGTTTAAAGATTTTAGTCTCACCGGTGGTTTTCGTTTAGAGGATGTCACGTTAAACGTAGATACTTATACAACGATTGCATCTGCCAATGCCGTTACTGTAGATGGCGGCGACCCTTCGTTTACAGAAGTACTTCCAAACGTAGGCGCCATTTACGATTTTACAGACAACTTATCTCTATATTCGAATTATACAAAAGGTTTTACTTTACCTGATGTAGGTAGAGTTTTAAGAGCCGTGAATACTACTGGGCAAGATGTGGACTCTTTGATAAACCTTGAGCCTGTAATTACTGATAATTTGGAGTTTGGCGCTAAGTATAATAATGGCATATTTAACGCAGAGGCTGCGTTTTATACTTCCAATTCAGACTTAGGATCTATATTAAGAGTCAACTCTGGAGGTAGTTTTGAAGTAGATCGTGAATACATCGAAATTATGGGATTTGATATTTCAACAGGTTATCAATTTAGCGATAGGCTAAAGGTCGGCGCTAATTATGCTCACATATACGCTGAATTTGACTCCGATGGCGACGGAGAAGTTGATTCTGATTTGGACGGGCTGAATGTTGCGCCTAATAGGCTTAATTTTTATACTGATTTCAGTCCAACAAGAAAAGTTAATCTCAGGCTATCTGGCTCCCACCTCTTTAGCCGTACCTTTGACGGCGATCAAGTAAAACCAGCAAACTTCAACGAGGCAATTACGTTGTTTGATTTGTTTGCCTCAATGGATAGCGATTTTGGAATCTTAAATATTGGCATACAAAATCTATTTGATAATCAATATGTCACCTATTTCGGTCAGGTAGAAACAAATCAAAGAGCCGATACATTTTTTGCGGGTAGGGGAAGGACTTTGACCTTTCAGCTTAGCAAATCGTTTTAGTCTGATCGCTATATCCAACACTCTAAAACGTCATTGATTATTCGTAAAAATTTAGTTTGGGTTCATCGCGTTCTTGGCATTTCAATTGGAGTCTTCGCTATTGTATTATCTGCTAGCGGATTCTTCCTTTTGTTTGCGAATGATTACGAGCGATGGCGTTATCCGCAAGCAGCTCTTCCTTTAGAGGACTCCAAGACTTTCGCAACAGCCTTAGCAAAAATTGAAAATTCCGCAGTCTCTCCAATTAAATTGGTTAAATTCCCTCAACCTGATTTCAATGTGTTTACCGTTTGGCATCAGGATGAGACCAAGGGTTTTTATAATTCGGTTACTGGTCAATTAATTAGTTTAGACCATTGGTATGAATCCTTAATGGCCTTTATTTTAAGGTTGCATACCCAATTGCTGTTATGGGATGAAGTAGAACTCGTAAATGGAATAGCCGGTATTCTGATCTTATTTGTTTTGTTTTCCGGTTTAATGTTATGGCAATCGCGGAGGAAATATTTTCAATTACGGTTTGCGCTAAAAACTCCAAAAAAGTTTAGCGATTGGATTCGCGTACATTCAGCTTGGGGAGTCATTGCTTCAGGAGTAATTCTAATCGCTGTGTCTACCGGTTGTATTATGGTTTTTTATGGAACGGTCGCTAAATTTATTGTCTGGGCTACAGATGAAATTCCGAAAACTCCAAACGTAGTTGTAGAACATCAAGAAAAACCAAGAGCTTCTTGGAATACGATTTTAAAAGCAGTAGATGATTCTTTGCCGGATGGGCAACTGATTTATTTTTTTCCTGGGAAACAAAATAATGCGGTTTTAGGCTTTCGTAAACGCATGCCGGAAGAATGGCATCCGAATGGTCGTTCATTTATTCTGATCAATCCTTACGATAGTTCAGCGTTACAAGTTATAGACGCTCGGAATCAACCCATTGCAATTCAGCTTTTAGAAAAAGTTTATCCAGTACATGGCGCCTTTGTAGGGGGAGTTTTTTACAAAATAATTTTGGGAATAGGAGCAATTGTTTTAACGGCGCTTTCTCTATCTGGCTTCATAATTTGGTACCGAAATTTATTTTTAAATAGTAATTAATTTTATTCTACCTCTACGAAAGGAGAATTCCGACGAAAGGCTTTGAGCTTTCCGGTTTAGTCGAGCGTATGCTACCTCCTTCTCTGGATAGTCGGGTTCTCCGCTCGCTTATCTCCAATTATTCCGTTAAATTTAAAAGAAAAACCTAAAAAACCACTTAAAGGCTATTAATAAAACCAGATAAAGACCTTTAGTGAAAAGCCTTGTTTGAGGATAGGCTTTATGTTTTAATTAAATTCTAAGATCAAATTTTAATTAATTGAAATATCTAACTAGTTTATCCCCCACCAAGCGGAATTAAAGGCGTTTTCTTCTTTATTTTTCCCGTGACCTGTACGGAGTAGCTTTCAAGATGGCAACAGAAAAAAAGTTTGCAAGAAAAGATTTAAAAGAACGCGATGAATTTATTACCTTCACTGATAAGTTCTTCGAATATTGCGCCAAAAATAAAAATTTTGTTATTGGTGTGGTTGTTATTATTGTTTTGTCGGCAGGAGCAGTTTTTGCTTTTATGACGCATCGTGAAAAACAGATGCAACAAATGGAAGCTTTACTTTTCGAAATGAAGCAAGCCAGCTTAAACTCGGATAAAAAACCGGGAGAGATAGCGACTAACTTTGAAAGCTTTTTGAAAGATTTTTCCAATGGTCCTCAAAAAGAAAGAGCGAAACTTCTATTAGCAAATCAATATTTCCAAAGTAATCAAGCTGATAAATCTGCAAGTACATATAAAGAATTAATGAGTTCTTCAAAGCCAGGCGAAATGATTTATGATTTTGCCGAATTAGGATTAGGATACTCATTAGAGTTGGCTAAAAACAAAAAGGAAGCTATTGGAGTTTTTAAAGCCTTGATAGCGCGCGAAGGTAATGCTCCTTTGTTCCAAGCTTACTTAGCTTTAGCTCGTATTTATGAGTCGGAAAAAGACACAAATAACGCTTTGCTAATTTTAAGAGAGATGGAAACTAAATTTCAAAAGCATTCGGAGTTTTCCGTCATTCAAGACAAAATAGCCTCGTTAGAAAACCAAGCATGATTTTTTAAACTCAAGACCCATTTATGCGTCTACGAAAACAGGTATTAGGAAAGTTATTTTTTTCACTTCTACTCCTGAATATTTTATTTTATTCTCCTGTAAAGTCCCAGGCCATTACCCTGATAAGCAAGGAATCAGAGGTGGAAATGGGACGCGAGGCCGACCGCCAGGTTATCGCCCAATACGGTATTTACCAAGATAAACCTCTCCAAATTTATGTCGATAAAATTGGGCAGAAGCTTGTTTCCCAATTATCCGATAAAGAATTCAAAAAATATTTTTTTAAAGTCGTCGACAGTTCAGAAATAAATGCCTTTGCTCTGCCAGGAGGTTATATATATGTAACCCGAGGAATCCTGAGTTTATTAAACTCTGAGGCCGAATTGGCTGGAGTTTTAGGCCATGAAATTGGGCATGTCATTTTCCACCATGGGGCTAAATCTATTGTTCGCTCGATAGGGGCTCAAATTTTGGCGATTGGAGGGGCCATCGCCAGTCCTAAAAACGCAGGGCAATGGATAGCGATGAGTACCCAGCTTTTTAGCACTATTAATTTGGGATACGGTCGGGAAGCAGAACTTGAATCAGACACTCAAGGAATTGTGAATATATATGAAGCTGGTTATAACCCAGAGGACATATCAAAGTTTTTAAAAGCCCTTAGATGGAAAGAAATCATGTCTGGGCAGGGATACCACAGCTTTCAGGCGACTCATCCAGACACAAAAGAAAGAATTATTAAGGCCGAAAGCCTAGCTATTTCGCTACAGGGGAGAGGAAGAAAGACTTTCGATAATCGCGACCATTATCTTGCACAGCTTCAGGGTATGCCTTATGGCGGGAAAAGACATTCCAGAGACCGAAAACGGTACAAGAAAAAATATATTGATATTTATGTCGTTAAAGAAGGGGATACATTTGCTTCAATAGCGGAAAACGAAGTTGGCGATAAAAGTAGAAGTATGGAAATCGCCATATTGAACGGGAAAAAAGATAGACATCCTTTGAAGCCCGGCCAACTAGTTAAAATTGTCCGTAAAGGCGTTCCAAATAAGTCACTCTCTCTACAACCAGAACCTGCCTTTACAAATAAAAAATTATCTATTCCTTCTTCAAAGTTGAATGGAAGATAAAATAATCCTCGAAAAAACCTACTACGTTCATTTAAAAGAAAACGGCGAAATTTGTAATCGCCTTCCTGCCGGAACTCATGTCCATCCCATTAAAAGAAAAAATGATTGGTTAAGAATCACCTGGAGAAGCGGTAAGAAAAAGGGGTGGATCCAACGTCCCGAGTAAAACTGATTTTTTAGATATTTTATTCCTCATAGAATTTTTTTATCTTTTCGTTGCGCTAAGCCTATTGTTTTTCCATTGATATTCTTTATTTGTTTGATAATTAGGAATGAGTGTTGCCTGCTGAATTCTTCTGGAAGCTTTATAGTCCATTCATACTTCCAATCAGGAGTGGAACTCGAACAAGAGGGCCTTCGCTAGTAGCAAGGAATAATGTGTCGCTAAAGGTAAAAGCCGCAAAAAATGCGATGGCCAATAAGAATAAAAATCCTATTATAATTTTATTTTTGTCTAGTTTTTTATTCAATCGAAATTTCTCGTTTCAACGCGTTTCAGTAAAAAAAGATCAAATAAAAAATATTTTTCTTAAATTTTGTTTAAAACGTTTTTTATAGTTTGTTGCATTGAATGGCAGGTTTGCCAAAGGGTAGGTAAGAAATTCTGATCTCTTTGAAATTTTAATTCTTTTATTTTGTCTGGCGTATCATTTGCCGATTCGATTTTATGATTGGCGTGATTCCACTCCAAAAACTCTTTATAGGAAAGCCCTTGAAGTAATTGAGCTAACTCTGGGTTCGCGGTTAGTTTCCTATACATTCCATCCATTTCATTCAAGAATTTATCTTTATTTTTCACATTAAGATTTATATTTTTTTTTAAGATAGACAGTTTTTTTAACCACTCGTTTAATATCTCATATAGAGTTTTCATTGATTTTTTTAACTGGATAGTATCTGAGTTAGATTTTAAATTAGTAAGAAAATCAATACGATCTTTTTGCATTTTTCCTTCACAGTGATTAACTAAAGTTTCTTTTAATGTAATCGCTTTAGCTCCAGCAATTGGCAAACCTCCTTCAGTAGCGTTGATGACATCGGGGAATCTGATGATTTCACTTTCAAAAAGATGTTTATAGGATTCTAAAGCGATGGTTGTGTTAATTTTTTGTCCAAAAATATCTAAAGTTTCTTTTAAAGACGAAGCATACTTTTTAAATTTTTCTTTTTCTAAATAATTGGGAGTGATAGGGCCTCTTGCCAATTCTATAAAATCGTTCTGATAATAGGCTCCAGAACAATGCATTCTATTTTTAAAGAATGCCAGGTCTTGCCCTAGTAATATAACGGGTGAACAACCCAGGTGTTTAGCGAGTAATAATCCTGTGTGGGCAACGGATAGGGATTTACCTAGGTTGCCTTTTGAACCATTTTTTTGAGCGATCCATTTGGAAAAATAGACCTCGGAATCTAAAACTAATCTTCTATCTTTAAAAGCCTCAGGAATAACCCAGGGTACCGTGGGGTCGAATAATAGCCATGGTTTTACTGGGATATCTTTTAGATCAAAACCCTTAACTGTTATATCGTCGGGGTCAATTGCGACAATAAAGTCTGGCGATACCCCAGCTCGAAGTAAAGGTTTTAATGCCGTAGAGACAGCTATGATGATAAGTTTTTCAGCCCCGCTTTTTAAGAGTTCAATGTTTTTGTCAAGAGAAGGGCCGGCAGAAACAACAACGGCGGGGGTTCCAATCATTTTGGATTTGAGTTCTGAAACGCCAGGACTATTTATGATGGCTGGAATATTTTCCATTATATTATGGAAGAACATTCTAGAAAATTTGGATTGAGTTTTTTGATTAATCTCCGCTTCTTGAATAGCGTTGTTTAAAATAACGTCAACTTCTTTAAAAAAATCCGGAAACAAGCTCATAGACGGTTTATGAATGATTGGTAAAAAACCGTTGAGCGCTAGGCCAAACGCTTCGCGAGATAAGGTTTCATTTAATTCTGTAGAGCTAGGAGAAATTAACAATGATAGTCCTGGATGTTGTAGAACTTCGGATAAATCCAAAGACTCCAAAGCTAGTTTAAAGATCTCTAAACTATTTTCAATCAATAGAATTTTTGCGTTTTTAGAAACCTTCTTTGTCAATTCCAATAAACTATAGCCTAAGCCAGAACCCACTACGATAAAGCTTAGATAGTCGTTTACGGGTAAACCATTGATTAGCTTTTCAGCTTCTGTTTCTGGTTGGTAAGCGCTGTGTAAATATTTTGGAGAGCTGCTCTCAGTGATGAAGGATAGAGTTGGCGTTCCGGATTTAGAAGACGAAACTTGGAAATGTCCGGATGCTTGTGATGACGTTAACTTATTTTGTAAATAAGGAAAACGTTTTTCAATTAGGAAAGCATTTTTTTGATAGATGGGATTAGACATTAAAGTCGCGGCAAAAAGATTATGCAGGATTTAAGGGTATTTCTAACAATTCAATGTTTTTACTTGCGGCAACTCGCAAGTCCTTATTTTAGAAGGTCCACTCGTAGCTAAAAACTGTTTTTAGAGGTTCCCTCAAATTAATGAACAAAATGTTGGATGAGTTCAGGTTTATAGTGACTTTTCTTATTTTTTTTGAGCAGATAAAAAATAAAGCTCCCAAGTGGAGTATATTCCCTGCGATGTAGAAAAAGTAGAATCGTAATCCCTTAATAATTTCCTTAAAGAACCTGCCTTTAGTTGAGAAAATGGAGAAGCCCCCGTTTGTTGCAGGTTTTTAATCAACTCTCCAGCAGAAGGGAAAAAGACTTTTCTCATTTCCTTTTCGGCTTTAGTTATTTTATAACCTGCATTCGTTAAGGTTTTTTTCCAGGCGCTCAAAGAAACTAATTTTGAAGCGCTATTGATGGAAGCCATTTCCCTCAATTCAAAAAGGGTTTTGGGGCCGAATACACTGAAAATAATAGCGCCATCCACTGGTTGTAAATCGAATATTTTTTTTAGCGTTGATTCTGGATTATTCAGCCATTGGAATACGGCATTTGCGGCGACAAGATTTGTTTTTGGGAAATTAAGTTTCTCAGCATCTCCAATAAATATTTTTGCAGAGTTTGGTAACTCAATATGAGTAACAAGACAATCAATCATAGCAGACGAAATATCGTTCAGGACTAATTTTTTCGGGGAAAGAGTCAAGAGATGCCGAGTAAATAAACCTGTTCCGCATCCAATTTCTAAAATGGAGTCAAACTTCGTTTCGGGGATTAGAGCTGCTAATCTTTCCGCCATATTTTTTTGTAAGAATGCCCTTCGATCATAAGTTTTTGCATGTTTGGAAAAACTCTCCACAACTTTTGAGTCTTTGGAAATTTCTTCAGGAGAGGGGATTGACATATGTTTTTTAGGATGGTGTTAAGGTGGTTTTAAGGTAATAAAAAATGTTTAAAGTTAGAGCAAGGTATTGAGCTTAATTGATGGAAAACTTATTAAATCGAGGCGAGATCCTTCACCAATATTTGCATATCGCTTCAGGAAGACGCGCAAGAGGGATTGTGCAACTTTAGTCTCTTTTTCGATTAACAAGAAAAGCAGGTTAATCGGTTTTGATTTTGTTTTAGCCGCTTTTTTTACTGTCGTCTTGGGATCTTCGCCTTGTTTTTTCTTCTGCAGAAGCCACTTTTTCCGGAAGACGAATGGTGAAGGTGGAGCCTACTCCCAATACGCTTTTGACAGAAATATCGCCACCCATCATTCGGCAAAAACGTCGGCTAATGGCAAGACCTAAACCGGTGCCTCCGAATTTTCTAGTAGAATGAGCTTGAGTGAATTCGTCAAAAAGCTTTTTTAATTGTTCTCCGTCCATTCCAATTCCAGTGTCCTTTACTTGGAATGAAAGCCAATCCATTGTATCGGTGTCTCTTTTTGTTCTGTTAATAATTAAATCAATAACGCCATTTTCGGTAAATTTACAAGAGTTACTTAATAAGTTCAAAAGAGTTTGTCGGATACGACCGCTATCGGCGAACATAGCGCCTGGTTCTGCTACTATGGTCAGTTTAAGTTCATTTTTATTTTTTTGAGCTAATGGTTGAATGATATCTTCGACTTCTTTCAGTAAATCGGTAACAACAAAAGTTTCTAGGTGAACTTCCATTTTTCCCGCTTCAATTTTGGAAAGATCTAAAATATCTTGAATCAAACCGAGCAATTGTTTCCCCGCGCCATGAATTTTTTGCACATCGCCCGCTAGCTCTTCCTCTTCCATCTCTTCCAGTTCTTCTAGCAGTATTTCGCTATAACCGATGATGGCGTTCATGGGAGTTCTTAATTCATGACTCATATTAGCTAAAAATCTACTTTTTACTTTACTGGCCTCTAAGGCTTCGTCCCTGGCAACAGCTAACTGTCTATTCGCGTCCTGCATTTCTTTTTCAGCCTTCTTTTGAACGGAAACATCCCGCAAAATGACTGTATACAATGTGGAGTTTCCAACTTTCACTTCACTCACAGAAATATCCAAAGGGAAAATTTCATCATTTTTTCTCTGGCCAGTGGCTTCATTTAATAAGCTTTCCCCAGAGTCAGTAGAGGATTCTAGAAAATGTTTCAATGCTGTTTCTGAATCTGATATGGCTTTTTCAGGAAATAACATTTGAAATTTATTACCTTCAACCTCTTCAGGAGCGTATCCAAATATTCTTTCGGCAGCTCTATTAAAAGAGACTATAGTTTCGAGTTCGTCCAATACAACAATGCCATCTGGGGCGTCGTCCATTATGGCCTTGGTTCTGGCTTCACTTTTTTTAAGCATGGAAGCCATTTTTTGGGCTTCGGAAATCAAATGAACATTGGTGATTGCGATGGCAGCTTGAGAGGCAAGGCTTTCAACTAGACTTACGTATTCAGGAAGAAAAGAGGTGATCTCTTTATCCTCTTTGGCTCGTTTTGCGTTAATTAGTTGCAAAACTCCTACAACTTCGTTCTGATGGTTTTTCATCGGAACGACCAGCATAGATTTTGTTCTATAGCCGGTTTGTTTATCGAATTTTCTCGGACCGGTAAAGTCAAAGGGCTTAAAGTTATATACATCTGGAATGTTAACCAGTTCGCCAGTTAAAGCGACATAGGCTGAAACGTTTGACTTGTTTAACTCTACCGGAGGAAAAGTGATTTGAACATTGCTGGAACCGCCCATTCGAATATTAAGGCTTTCGTTCTGGACGATTTTGAAGTTTAGGACGTTGTTTTCTAAAATATATAATGTTCCTCCATCGGACTTCGTTATATCTCTCGCTCTGTCTATGATCATTTCTAGTAATATTTCAATATCGCTTTCGCGAGACAAAGCGCGTCCAATATCCGAAAAACGTTTTAATTCGTTTCTTAAATTATCTAGCGCTTCGTGTGTTTCGGATAATTCGGTTTTGAGGGTGTTTTTCTTTAAACTGTTGGACTGTTCAGACATGTCTGGAGGAGGTAAATGAGGAGATACAATCCAGCCTTCTGACTTAACGGTGAAGTGATTTTTTGAATTAATACCAAAGTGCGGCCAACCTTGTAAGAATGCCCAATAAGCTTGTATGCAGCATAACACTGAGTCTAATGAGTCTCCGGTGTTGTCTTCAATAATAAGTTTTTTTATGTCTTCTTCGACGTCTAGTGAAAAACCTAAGTTTTTCATTAAATAATCAGATAACACTCCATCTAAAATTTTTTTACGCGATTCCTCTAATTGTTCGCTATTGGAAGCTGTAGAGTCTGATTTGTAAGGGCCTGTAAATAGTCTTGATAAGAGGGCTGGATAAGTTTCAAAAGCAATTCTGTTGTCTTTAGGGTGGTGAAACGGGATGACCGAGATGCCGGCATTTGCCAATCTTTTTGCGCCCTCATAAAACATTTTGATCAAGGGAGGATTGACAGTTTTTAACGGACTTTGCGCTTGATGGATAGAATCTGTGATGCGAGGAAGGTCTTTAAGGCCTTTCGGTTGCAAACTTTTAAAATCTTGTACTTTTTGTTCTAGCTCTTTTTTTGAAAGTTTTGCGAGTGAGTTGACATAATTATTCCACTCAAGCGGCAAGCTATTATCTTTTAAAAAGCTTATCGGTAGGCCAAATGGAAAATCAAAACCCGCTACCCAAGGTCCATTTCTAGATAAAAACTCTTCGAATTCCTCAAAGTTAGTCCACTGTTCTAATTTTGATATAGACAGTTCAGACTTAGATCGACCATAACCATGGGCGCAGACTAAGGGCTTTTTTTCAGTGGGGGCGCTTGTGAAATCGAGACCAAAGACTTTCATAGAAAATTTATTATAGTTATTCACCAATCTCTTCGTAGATATTAATTTTTACTGGTTCCATTGAAGGCGTTCCGCTAAAGCTTTTAACATTTTGTCAGGAGCGTGATCGCAACCGCTCACAACTTCTAAGTGCGGAATATGGTTTTTTAGATCTGTTTCTATCAATGGGTCTTTATCGCCCAAATAACTTAAAAAACCTTCCGAAGTATTGCCTTCCACTTTTACGTCTCTTAAAAACTCCAGACCTTCTATCAAAATATCATTTTCAGGGATATTTTCTAAAAGGTTTTCTCCATTGGATAAATTACACTGTGCAAAAAAACTTATTATCGGTTTAGATTCTTCAGGACGTCTTTTAAGAGTTTTTAATAAGTATAATAATTGGACAGAAGCCGTTTTACCACCTCTTTTATCTTCTTTAACAAATGAGAGAATTGGAGCGATTAACGCTTTAATCGCTTTATCGGGGATCAATTTTCTATGATGCAATAACCATAAGCTACCCATCGAATATCCAATATAAAGATCACTTTCCGTTTCTCGTAAAATTTGCTCGGCTTCTTTAGAGTTTCCAGGAGAATTAGGATAGACGGCTTTAACGTTGCATTCAGGGAAAAACGATTGAACTATTACTTCAAACCAGGCAGAGGGTACCGCCCATCCACAAATTGCGGTTATCCTTTTTGTTTTTTCCATAGCTTTAATACTTTCAATACTTCAGATAAATCATTTTCTCGAACGCCTGAATGGATCGATATTCTAAGACGGTCTGTTCCCTTAGGAACTGTAGGCGGTCTGATTGCTCCTACTAGAATTCCTTTTTCTTTTAATTGGTTTTTTAAGGAAAGGGTTGCTTCCGTTTCTCCGATGATTATTGGAATAATCTGGGAGGAGAACTCTTCAGAGCCTAAACCAATTTTTATTAATTCAGAGCGAAAGTGTTTGACTGTTTTTTTTAGGAGGTTTCTTGTTGTTTCTGCATTTTTGATGATTTCGATTGCCGCTTCTGCCGCTGCGGCCTGGGCTGGGGCCAGATAGGTTGAATAAATAAACTCTCCCGAAAAATTGATTAAATAATCAATGAACTCTCTAGCTTTGACGACAATATAGCCACCAGAACTGGCCAATGCCTTGCTTAATGTGCCGACAATAATATCGACTTGATCGTAAACTTTATGTTCGTGCGCTAAACCTTCACCTTGCGGGCCCCAATATCCTATGGCGTGGGCTTCGTCTAAAATCCAAATAAACTTATACTTTTTTTTAAGAGCGGCTATGTGTTGAAGATCCGGGTAATCTCCATCCATGCTAAATACGCTTTCAGTAGCCACAAATATAGTGTCAAAGTCATTTCTATGTTTTATTAATAGTTCTTCTAATTTATCTAGATTTAAATGTGGATAGCGCAAAAACTTGGCTTTTCCCGAAGTCATTCCCTGTAACACGGAATGATGAACCAGTTTGTCGGCCAAAACTAAATCTTTATCACCGGGGATGTGTTTAAAAATTGCCTGGTTGGCTATGAAACCAGAATTAAATAACATCCCATAAGGTTTTTGTTTCCATTCCAATAGCTTATCGAGTAATTGGGAATGGCAGGGCAGGAACCCGGTTACTAGAGGGGAAGCGCCTGATCCTGTTCCATAACTTCTAATAGCATTTTCGCTGGCCTGGATGACTTTAGGATGCGTTCGTAGTTGGAAATAATCGTTCGCCGATAAATCTAATTTATGAGGAACGGGTAGCGAAAGTTCTCGAAATAAATCTTTTTGACGTCGGTCTTCGAGCTGGAGTTGTAAACGTTCGACTAAGTTTTCCAAGGAAGCCATTTTAGGAATGAGGTTTCAAATCTAGAGCTTAAACGAGGATTGTTGAAAACCGTTAATTTGATTCAATTCTACACGTATAAACTGCATAAATTATGGTATAAAAAGTCATTTTAGTCAAAGATTCGAATAACTTAGAATTAGGGTAGAAATGTCAGAAATTATAGATGAAGGTAAAGTTTGGTTTAAAGGAATGCCGGGTCCAACATACGCAATAAAAGTGGACGAAAATCATTTTGTTATTGGGAAGAAAGAAGACGAAGTTTTAGAACGTTGGATAGATGGCGATAAATTGTGTGTCGATTTGCACGATAAAGCCAAAAAGATGCGCACTGCTAGATGTTTTTCCATTCATTTAATCGCAAAAACGGACGCATCATTATTTTCTGGATTTGAAAAAACAAAACATGCCGCAGTAAAAGTAGTCCTTTTTGATGACGAAGGAGTTCAGACTTATATTTTGCAAGGAGATGATTACGTTAAATCTAATGCCGCCGACCTGGACTCCAAAGCTTTTTGGGCGTTAGTGAGGTTTGACAGCGCCCAGTCATAGGTGAACGCTATTCAAAGTTTAATAAGCAGTTATAACGTCTTGTCTCATCTTCCACTAAGGTTTTCGCTATTTTCCTACCAGTATAGATTCCTAAAAGCTCCTTGTAGCTCCCCCGAAGTTTTGTTGATTTAAGAAGAGTTTGGCGCAAACTCTCAAAAATAAAGTTTTATCCTGAATTTTAACTTATTGATATTAAAAGCTTTAAAATGTTTTTTTGCCAATTGTTGGCATTGTTCCCTCATATGCATATATTTAATTACATACAACAAAATAGCCAGTCAGAATCCAGTAAGTTTTTTGATTTTAAAGGGTTACGAGGGGGCAATGAAAACGAGTATTCCGAAAACTATACTTTTGGCAGTGATTTGGGTAATGCTTTGCGCTGGTAGTTGGGTTCAACCTACTGAAAATCAGCATGCCATTTCTAATGATTGGAGATTCCCAACGGAAAATGAATTAATCAAAAACTGGAAATGGACGCTAAAAGAGATCAAAGAAAACTTGAAAGTGACTGGGGATTTTGATGGCGATAGGATAATGGACGAAGCCAAATTGATGGTTAAAAAAGATCATTCTGCAATGGGTTTGTTGGTTGTCTTTTCTCCAAAAACAGATATGGAATATTGGATGCTTTTGGATTTTGGAACGCCTAAAACCTTAAAAACGTATAGAATTTCATTAAAAAAACCTAGTGTTTATCAAGTTTCTTGTCAGACAAAAGAACCTTGTTTGTTCTGTGAAAATAAACAACCTTGTAAAAATGGCGAAAGGTCCATTTCAATTGAGACTTCCACAATTGTTGTAAATAATAAGGATGCTTTTATCTGGAATAAAAAGCGATCCGGATTCCTGGAACTCTTAAACTTTTCATAAAATAAAAAATACCCGCCTTAGCAAAAAATAAGCTCATTATTAGCCTAAATCCTAAATATTTTGGGATTTGGGTTTTCTGTTCCCATCCTTGCTGTACCCACATTCTTTGTGTAATCCATTTTAATAGACAATCTGCTTTTAGCGGGTGTCATTGTCTGCTCGATTACTTTCTAGTTTTATATATTTGTTAGATTCCTTAAATGAAGAATGAGCTTATTTTTTAGATTTGTGATGCATCTAGAAAAAAGGCGTTTATAATAAAGATATATAGTAAGTTTAGGTAAATCTAACTGAGGCGAAAATAAATTGAACGAAAAAAATGATATTCCAACCCAAACATTACGTTGGTTTCATTGGTTAGTTGTAGTTCTTTCAATTTTCCTCACTCTTTTCGCCTGGTATTTCTCAAAAAAACAAATTGATGAAAAGGTGAAAAATCAATTTACCCGAGAAGCTTCCCAGGTAGTCGAACTAATTTCTGAACGAATGCAAAAATATGAAGATGGACTTTGGGGAGGTGTTGCCGCTATCCAAGCGAAAGGAGGGAATATCTCCTATAGAGATTGGTTTACTTTTGCCAATAGTCTTCATTTAGAAGGCAAGTACCCAGGGATCAATGGAATTGGAGTTATTCATCACGTTTCTAAAAAAGGATTAAACGCTTATTTAAAGGAACAAAGATTGGATCGGCCAAATTATAAAATTCACCCAAAACATAATGAAAATGAGTTTTTCCCTATTACCTATATTGAACCCGTCAAAACAAACGTTAAAGCCGTCGGATTGGATATGGCGTATGAAATAAACCGCTATACAGCTTCCAAAAAATCTCGCGATACAGGGGTAGCGCAAATTACAGGTCCCATTGCGTTAGTTCAAGACGAAGCAAAAACTCCAGGGTTTTTGTTTTTTGCCCCTTTTTATAAAGGAGGGACACACGATTCTTTAAAAGAACGAAAAAATAATTTTACTGGAATGGTTTATGCTCCTTTTGTGATGAAGAAGTTGATGAAAGGGGTTTTGGAAAAAGGAAAGCGTCGTGTGGGGATTAGAATTAAAGATGGCGACGATAATTTATACAATGAACTTGTAGAGACTAATATTGATTTCGACGACCATCCTTTATTCAAAAAAAACTTTGAAATCGATTTATATGGGAGAACCTGGATATTTGATATTCAAAGCGCCAAATCATTTCGTGAAGTCTCTAAAAATAACCAACCTCTAATGATTCTATTCGGTGGGATCATCATCGACTCTTTACTTCTAGCATTATTTGTTTTTCTTGCAAGATCGAATAAAAAAGCCGTTACCTATGCAGAGTTAATAAACCGGGAACTTAAAGACAAAACACAAAACCTTGAGGAATCGAATATAAACTTGGCTCAAGCGAAGTTAGAAGCAGAAAATGCCAATCAAGCAAAAAGTATTTTTCTTGCAAATATGAGTCATGAAATTCGGACGCCAATGAACGCTATTTTAGGGTATACACAAGTTCTTCTCAGGCGGAGCGGTTTGGATAAAAATCAAAAAGAAGCGATTGAAACAATTGATAGTAGCGGCAAAAATCTACTTAATTTGATTAATGAAATTCTTGATATATCAAAAATTGAAGCTGGTCATATGGAGCTTCATCCGATTAATTTTAATTTTAACGAGCTTATTAATGAGATTTCCCGGATGTTTGACCTTCAGTGTAGGGAAAAGGATTTACTTTTGGACTTTCAATATTCAAGAGATTCTCATTTAGTTTATGGCGATGAAAACAAGATAAGGCAGATTTTGGTCAATATTATTGGTAATTCTGTGAAATTTACCGATTCAGGAAAAATTAGTTTAAGAGTTACTCCTATTGCTAACAATAAATTCAAATTCGAAATTAGCGATACAGGAAATGGAATTCCAGATGAAGTTAAAAAATCCATATTTGATCCTTTCACACAAGATATACAAGGGGCTCAAAAAGGCGGCACAGGTTTGGGGTTGGCCATTTGCAAAAAACAAATTGAGCTTATGGGAGGGACTTTGAACTTTGAGTCGAAAGTTGGAAAAGGATCTCGCTTTTATTTTGATTTGTATTTGCCGGATGCTACTGGAGAAATCCATGAACAATTAGACCGAAGAAAGGTTATTCATTTAGCCGAGGGATTTTCCGTTAAAGCTTTGATTGTAGATGACGTGAAAGAAAATCAAGACGTTCTTGTAGGATTGCTGGACGACATAGGAGTTGAAATTTTGTTGGCCAGCAATGGAAAAGAAGCTATAGAAAAAGTAGAGGAGAGCGCTCCTGAAATTATTTTTATGGATATGAAAATGCCTTTAATGAGGGGCGAGGAGGCTGTGAAAATAATACGTCAGAAATATGGAAGCGAGAAAATCAAAATTGTAGCTATAACGGCTTCTATTTTTGAAAATCGATCGAAAGTTTACTGCGAAATGGGTTGTGACTATTTTCTTTCAAAACCTTTTCGGGTGGAGCAAATTTTCAATAGTTTGAAACAGCTTCTCGGAGTGGAGTTTGAGTATGAAACAGAAAAGGAAGAGGACGTACTCAGTAAATCCAATATGAATTTATCGAATATTACTATTCCAAAGATTCTTTATGAAGATTTTTTGAGTTCGATTGAATTATGCAATATAACAACTCTCGAAATAAACTTGGGCAAACTGGGAGAAATAAATGAGGGTTGTAAGCAGGTTAAAGAGATCCTTACAGTGTTCATGAAAAATTATGATATGAATGGTTTTCGGAATACTCTTGAAAAACTAAAAGTTGAAGAATAAAAAAACTTTCTCCTCATAAACAAATTTAGTTTAGCGGTTTCCCATCCCCCCTTTGATTTTTAAAAAATTGTTCCTATAAAAATTTAATGGAAGTTTGTATTTAGGTCAATTTGCTGAAGCCTTAAACTCATTGCAATTGCCATACAATTAGATATAATTTCTTTATGCAAAAAATATAGGGTTGCCCCAAAAAGAAAAAGCAGGCCGTAGCCTGCTTTTTAATAATGGTGTCTAACCAGTAAGTTAGACTTGTTACCGATTAGACCACAATTTCCTACATGTATATTTATTTTATGGTAGAGGGAAAAGGTTTGCAATGAAAAAAAATGAAAGAAAAAAAGACCACTATCGATTAGGGCTAGATTTGGGAACAAATTCTTTAGGTTGGACTCTTCTTTCTTTGAACGTCAAAGACAGACCTCAATGTATTTTGGATTGGGGAGTTCGTATATTTTCCGATGGCAGGAATCCCAAAGATAAAACGTCTCTTGCCGTGAACCGTAGAATAGCTCGGGGAGCCCGTAGGAGAAGAGACCGGTATTTAAGAAGACGCCATTCGCTCATGTGGAATCTGGTTAGACTAGGGTTAATGCCAAAAGATAAGGAGAAAAGAAAAAAACTTGAAAATGAGGTAAATCCTTACGAGTCGCGAACCAAGGCTCTAGACGAAAAACTGGAACCTTTCAAGTTAGGTCGCGTTTTGTTTCATTTAAATCAAAGACGCGGTTTCAAAAGCAATCGTAAAACCAACACCAAAGAAGATAAAAGTAAAATTACCGACGACATTCAGGGATTAGAAGAATCTATTCGTGAAACTTTTTCTAGAAGTCTGGGAGAATTTTTAAATAAAAAATATCTGGAAGGGGTTGGAACGCGCGCGCGTGCGGGAGAAAAACTTTATCCCAACCGTAAAATGTACGAAGTAGAGTTTCAAGCCATCCAGGATAAACAATCGCCTTTTTTTCCAAAAGTAAAAAAAGAAGACTGGGAACTATTAAGAGAAATTATTTTTCATCAAAGACCTTTAAAACCTCAAGACCCAGGGCGTTGCCAGTTCGAGTCAAGTCAACCAAGGGCTCCCATCGCTCTTCCTTCTTACCTGAAGTTTTCAATAGCGCAGGATATCGGCAACTTGCAAATTATCCAGCCTGATAGAAGTAAACAAAACTTAAAGCCAGAACAAAAAGCCGTTTTATGGGAACGGCTGAATCGTCAAAAAGAATTGGCTTTTTCTTCCATAAAAACCGCGTTGAAACTTCCCGAAGAAATCGAGTTCAACTTAGAAACTGAAAGAAGAAAGAAATTAAAAGGAAGCTCCACCGCCTCGCTATTGTCGAAGAAAGAATACTTCGGTAATAAATGGTTTGCGCTTGATGGTAAGTTGCAAGACGAAATCGTTCTTTATTTATTAGAAACTGAAGAAGAGAGCGCTGTGGCCCATAAAGCGATAACAGAATGGGGTGTAGATGAAATAACAGCACAAAATCTTTCCATACTAGGACCAGATGATTTTCCCAGAGGATACGCCCACTTTTGCGCTCAGGTTTTAAGTAAGTTGTGGCAAAAGATGAGCGATGAAGGACTGCGTTATGACGAAGCTGCCAAAGAGTTAGGCTACAACCACAGTCAGAGCGGGGTGACAGAACTGAGTTCTGAATTGGAATATTATGGCAAACTATTACCGGAATCAGTTATGAGAGCTTGCCCAGGTGAGGAGCATCACGTTAAAAAATATGGAAGGATTTCAAACCCGACAGTTCATATTGGTCTCAATCAATTACGGTTAGTTATTAATGCGATCATTGAACGCTATGGTCCACCGGATGAGATTATTTTGGAGTTGGCAAGAGATCTAAAGCAGAATTTCGAACAAAAGAGATATATGGAAAAGAAACAAAGAACAAATCAAAGTGAAAACGAGCGTATTTCCAATCGTCTTAAGGAAGAAGGAATTGAAGTTAATGGGAGAAATATAACAAAGTATCGCCTTTGGGAAGAACTCAACACAAAAGACGTGTTAGATCGTAAATGTCCTTACACTGGAGAGACGATCAGTCCTGGAACTTTATTCACCGAGAAAGTTGAAATAGAACATATCCTGCCATTTTCAAAAAGTTTAGATGATTCGCGTGGTAATAAAACAATTGCGATGACTCACGCCAATCGAGAAAAGAGCAATCGATCTCCTTACGAAGCTTTTGGAAAGGAAAAGAAAAGATACGACCAAATTATCCATCGGGCAAAATGTTTGCCAAAAAATAAAAGATGGCGGTTTGATCCTGACGCGATGGATCGGTTTAGCGACGAAAATAAATTTCTGGATCGGCAACTAAACGATACGCGTTATTTAGGAAAAGCGGCAAAAAAGTATCTCTCTTATATTTGTCATAAAAATAAAATTTGGGTTGTGCCAGGGCGATTGACTGCGTTACTTCGTAGAAAATGGGATTTTGGGAAAAATCGCGACGACTATCGTAATCATGCATTGGATTCGCTTATCGTTGGCGTGACAGATCGTAATTTAATTCGCAGAATAGCCGAAATGAATGAAGACGAACGGGGTAGAGTGTTGGTTGCCGAACCCTGGAAAGGGTTCCACACAGAGGTTTTGAAAGCTTTAGATAATATCGTCGTTTCGCATCGTCCAGATCATTCAATAGCAGGACAATTTCATGAGGAAACTGCTTATGGAAGGTTAAAAAATCCATCTGCAGAAGAAACAAAACAAAATTATAATGTTGTTTATAGAAAACCGCTTTTTTCCTTGTCAGATAAGGAAGTTAAAGCTATACGGGATTCAGAGATAAAAGAAAAACTATTGAAAGAAATAGAAGAAAGCGAAATTTCTTTGAAAGAAACACTCGCAGAATTTAGCGTGAATACGGGAATTAAAAAAGTTCGTCTCTTAAAAAAGGAAAACCCTCTATTCGATATTAAGCATCCATCTAAAAAACCGGTACATACAAAGAGTTTTGCGCGAGGAGAAATTCACCATATCGGGTTTTGGAAGCTACCCAATGGAAAGATTGAAGCCAAAGAGGTTTCTTTTTTAGAAATTAATCGCAATAGTGATAACAATTTCAGACCACACCCCGCAGCTAAGCGAATTTTTAAATTGCACAAACGCGATTTGGTCAAGCTGGTTCATAAAGGGAAAGAAAAAATTGCAAAGGTCGTAAGCCTAAGACCTATTAATAAACAAATTCGATTAGTGGAACATTTTGAAGGAGGTAATCTTGAAAAACGAATTAAAAATGGCGAAAAATTAGATATTATGATTTCGTTTAGTAAATTGAAGGACTACCAAGTGAGACTGATCCATATAGATCCATTGGGTAAAATAAAAGATGCGGGGCCAGTATTATGAATGGACGCGTAATCGAAATATCAGACTCAGGGCGCTACCTTTCAGTTTATCGCGGATTTTTAATTATTAAGAGCGAAGGGAAGGAATTAGGGCGTGTTCCATTAGCGGATATCCAAGTTTTAATTCTTAGCGGTTTTGGAAATTCTCTCACCACTAATGTTGTCAACAATTTGTTAGAAAACGGCGGAACGATAGTCTTTTGTGGTAAAAATTATCATCCTTCCGCAATCCTTTGGCCGATAGGGTCGCATAATGTCGAAACAGGGCGATTGCAATTGCAAATTAACGCTTCCAAACCACTCAAAAAGCGGGTTTGGCAAGTTTTGGTAAAAGATAAAATTGGCAATCAGGCGGCTATATTAGAATCGCTCAATTTAGAGAGCGAAAAAGTGCGTTTATTAACGCAAAGAGTAGGTTCAGGCGATCCGGAAAACTTGGAGGCCCAAGCGGCCCGTATTTATTGGCCTTTATTGATGGGGAAAGAGTTTCGACGGAATACGGACGGGGATGGAGTCAATGCTTTATTAAATTATGGGTATGCTGTATTGCGAGCGGCAACGGCCAGAGGAGTTTCAGCATCAGGTTTGCAACCGTCTTTAGGAGTACACCATCGAAGCGAAGCCAACGCTTTCTGTCTTGTCGATGATTTGATGGAACCTTTTAGACCGTTAGTTGATTTATTTGTCTATAAACTGATTAGCCAAGGAGTTAATGAGGTGACGCCGGAAGCCAAGCAAAAACTAGTTTCTGTTTTGAATATTGAACTATCGGCAAGCGTTGGGGCTAGCTCGCTTTCTAATTGTTTGATGAGGTTATCTCAGTCATTGGTAAAAAGTTTTCAGTCCAATAGCGTCGAATTGGAATTGCCGAAATCCCCCTTGCCCATAGAATTAGTTTTTGAGGATTAATTTTGAAATTTTCTGGATATCGATTTATGTGGTTACAAGTGTTATTTGATTTGCCCACCAAGTCAAAGAAAGATCGGAAAGCCGCTTCGCGTTTTCGTCATGATCTTTTAGATCTAGGTTTTGAAATGTCTCAGTTCTCAGTCTATCAGAGGTTTTGTTCTGGAAAAGAAATGGCGGAAAATGTCATCAAAAAAATAGAGCAGAATCTACCAGAAGCTGGTAAAATTCATATACTCACCTTTACAGATAAGCAATACGAAAATATGAAGACTTTTCGCGGAAAAGAGCGTGGTAAAAAACAAAAGAATCCAGAGCAATTCAGCTTATTTTAAAATGAAAACCTTCTTTTTTTTCACGTCAAAACAAAATAACCCTCTAAAAATTAGAAGGTTATTTCGGGTCTAGTCTACCATGTAGGAAATTGTGGTCCAACCGGAACGGCGATCTTCAACGAAAAATTTGGCTCCCCAGTCTACCATGTAGGAAATTGTGGTCCAACCGGAACTCAATTGGAGTCGATATAAAGCAATTCTTTAGTCTACCATGTAGGAAATTGTGGTCCAACCGGAACTATGGATCTTTGCGTTTGTCTTTACGCGAAAGTCTACCATGTAGGAAATTGTGGTCCAACCGGAACTGTAATGGAACACTTGAAATGAGAAATGAAAGTCTACCATGTAGGAAATTGTGGTCCAACCGGAACCGGGGCCTTCTTCAAGGCCCCTTTTTTTTGAGTCTACCATGTAGGAAATTGTGGTCCAACCGGAACCTATATCGACTTTTCCCACTTCAACCTGATAGTCTACCATGTAGGAAATTGTGGTCCAACCGGAACCAATTATTAAAAAGTATTATCACTGCCATGAGTCTACCATGTAGGAAATTGTGGTCCAACCGGAACGACAGGTTCTTATGGGAGCACAACGGTATTAGTCTACCATGTAGGAAATTGTGGTCCAACCGGAACACGATCAAAAGAAGAGCAAAAGGAATCCGCTAGTCTACCATGTAGGAAATTGTGGTCCAACCGGAACAGGCGTCGCTCAAGGATTCGCGAACGGGTTAGTCTACCATGTAGGAAATTGTGGTCCAACCGGAACACTCTTTGATTGCTCGTCAATGTCTAACCTAGTCTACCATGTAGGAAATTGTGGTCCAACCGGAACTTGAAGCGCGGAAAGTTCAAACTCGCTCAAAGTCTACCATGTAGGAAATTGTGGTCCAACCGGAACTGTTGGCGGCGAATTAATGGACCATCCAGGAGTCTACCATGTAGGAAATTGTGGTCCAACCGGAACCGCACCTATATTGTTAAACCTATTCAGTTTAGTCTACCATGTAGGAAATTGTGGTCCAACCGGAACTTAGCTGCGCTCTACTGGGAAAAATAAAAAAGTCTACCATGTAGGAAATTGTGGTCCAACCGGAACAGGAATCAAGCGTATGACTAATCTGGGTGAAGTCTACCATGTAGGAAATTGTGGTCCAACCGGAACCAAGATGGGAATTGGCTTGAGGTTAACGCAAGTCTACCATGTAGGAAATTGTGGTCCAACCGGAACAACCGTTGCACTGTTCCAGTGTTGCATGGGAGTCTACCATGTAGGAAATTGTGGTCCAACCGGAACTGCCCACACACTTAATATAACCTTTTAAAAAGTCTACCATGTAGGAAATTGTGGTCCAACCGGAACCAATACACGCCCAACCCGTCCGGCCCTTTAAGTCTACCATGTAGGAAATTGTGGTCCAACCGGAACTAATGGTCTTTGCTACTGCAAATTGAATTTAGTCTACCATGTAGGAAATTGTGGTCCAACCGGAACTGGCTAAGGCCTAGCCAACGTTTCAAACCGAGTCTACCATGTAGGAAATTGTGGTCCAACCGGAACAGGCGGCACAGCTCAAAGAATGAGCCTTATAGTCTACCATGTAGGAAATTGTGGCCCCAACCGAATAATTTTGAAATTTTGAATTGCAGAAAATTTTTGATTTGCAATAACTGATATCCTATAATAATATGTTTAGAGTTATATTAGTTGGATATTATTAGGGGGCTTTATATTTTTATTTGGTGAATCTTTGGTTTTCTTTTTCTGTAATATTAATAATTTTTTTGCTGATATTAAGAATATTGACATAAATTATAAATGATAGTTCTTAAAAAACTTTTATTATTATCTTTAATTTTTTTGGTATCCAGTTGTGGACTGGTTCCTGTAAGACCAGATAACGATGTTTTAAAACAGCTTGACCCTGAGTTAGCTAAAAACTTATTACAAGCAAAGTGCCCAAGTTGTAGTGATTCTAAGATTAATCTGAGTTGTGATGATGGCTATTTTGTAGATGCGGCAAAGACTCAAAGCTCTATTGATTATCCTTATCACAACTTGGTAGTGATTTGTTACATTGATCAGATAGAGATTAAAGGTAGGGAGACAGACTGCATTTCCGCCTCTAATTCTAATCGCGGGCAATTGCCAAAGGTCCAACTAAGAACTAAAGACTGGAAACAATTATGTAACGCAACTTTCGCTGTGATAAATAATCATCGCGAGCTACAAGGAATCGGAGCATGGGGCTACTACCAACAGAAAGCTATGCCAGAAAATGAATAAAAAAGAGACAAAAATTAGATGCAGGTTAAAAAGCTAAAGATAAAACGAATAGCCGAAGTCAGCGGAGATATAACCTCTTTAACGAAACCTAAATCACGAGGCAAGCGCACCGTAGATAACAGCGCTAATATACAGAAGGGGTTGGGAGATAGGTTGCAGGGGTGGCGCAAAAAAAATGGTCTTACTCTCCATGGACTGGCAAAGAAAATAGGCGTTACAGTTGGACCTCTATCTGGAGTAGAGAATAGTAAAAATTTACCCTCTCTTGAAACCGTTGCCGCTTTGCATAATCACACGAACTTAAATATTTTATGGTTACTCTTCAAACAAGGACGGATGCAAAAGTAGTGTGCTTAAAATTGCGATCATCTGGAGCATTCTTTTCTTGCCTAATTAATTTAGTTTAGCGATTTCCCCCCTTTTGATTTTTTAAAAATCCCCATAAACTTTAAATAGAAATTTGCATTTTAGTCAGTTTGTTTGAGACTTAAACTAATTGCAATCGCTATATAATTCGATATAATTTCTTCATTCGAAAATGGCTCTTGTGGCCAAAAAGAAAACCTGATTGAGCCTAGTCCGTTAATAATGATATTTAGTGCGTGAACTAGAGTTATTGTCGATTAGACTAGAATTCTCTAAATGTGTTTTTATTTTATGGTATGGGGAAGTGCTCTCATCTCTAAGTTTTTGAAGTCAAAAAAATAGATGTCATGTGTCCGAGTTCTCAGCCGTGAAGCCCGGAATAGCTGTCCCCGTTTTAGGAATGTCTTGATTCGCAAGGAGATGTCGAGAAGCGCTTTTAATCAGGTTGTGACCTGAAAACTTTTCCAGTTGATTCTGATGTTTCACTATTGTTGTTAACGGTTTAAAAATGTATGCCATATATTGCCATTGGTTGTGATATAGATTTTTTTGCTCCATCGAAAGAAAAAGTTGTAATTCAATTTGAACGTAACGTCGATGGCCAAATCACTCGATTGGATTTGGAAGTCTATGATTTTGAAAATACTCCAGTATACAAGCAAGCATACGATTGTAGATCTGGGTTACCTGTTCTGCAATGGGATGGGACGTTAAATAAAAGTGTCGATTCGAAGTTAGAACCGTTCGCGACACCTCTCCGGTCGCCTTACACTGTAAAGGTTAACGCTACTATTGATAACAGCGTTAAAAGTCCACACTCTCGCCCCGACAATTTTTCTAATGAAAAAAATGCAGAAAAAGAACCGAGAAGTTCTTGCTCATCTAGTCATAAAAAAGAAATTCATTACGTCGAGCAGCTTACTGAAACGTCTATTAAACTCTTTGTTTTGTATCATTCTATAGAAATCAGGCGAGCGCCTTGGGTGGCTACTGGAGAAACTTTGGAGGAGGGAAAGTTTCCTTGGCAGATCAATCGGTTGAACGAGTTGGGTTTTTATGCAGGCACTATTGAATTAGCTCAAGAAGAATCATGTCAGCATAATTTTGATAAGGCTTTTAAGCGTTTCGCTCGGCTTCACCCTGACTTGAAATTTATACCAATCGAAAAAATTTCTCCGGAGCAATGGAATCGCGCTTTAAAAAACTCTCCATTCAGCTTACCAAATTTTATGAAACTTAATTCTTTTCCTTTAGATCCGTGGCTTGAGATTGAAGAAGACAAGAAAATTCCTGAAAAACCGGGAAAATACCATGGTTTTAAAGATGAACATCTTCCGAGAATTTATGTCGAAGCCATCGGTTATGAGTCAGACTATAACAAAGATATTGATGAGTTTATTGATCAATATGAAATTTCTCCAACCATTAAAATGGAAAAAGAATTGGAACGGTTAAACCGTCCTGTTATACCTTTGGAAGCTGTTATTTTTATTAAAAATAGTTTTGGAGAAAAAACTCTTGCCCCAAAAGCTGTCGGTTCAATTGGAGTAGATTGGTCCGCAAGCGAACCTCCTGAAGATACCAGTCTGTTAGATTTAAATGAAGACCATGATAGTTATCCGAGGGCATTTATTGACCATGTTTTTAACGAATTAAAAAACTTTGAAGGAAGCACTAATTGTCCGGATGAATATGGCGGAATAAGGACCAAGAATGACAACTGGAAATCGGCTTTCGTATTGGGTAAAGGATTCAAACCTTATGATGTCAAGGAAGATCCTCAGGAATGTACCGTTTACTCCGAGGCAATCATTGACGATCAGTACGAGCGATGTTTGGGAAGAGCTGGTATCGTTTTCCATCCCTCGTTTATTGCTGGGGACAGATACAAACTTAAAGCGGAACTTAGTTTCTCCGGTCGTAAAAACAAAAGGAAACTGAAGGAAGTAAATGGCTCGATCAAGTTTGAGTCGGCTACTATTGAGGTTTGGCGTTATGCTCGCGTGGCTTGTTTGATTGGTTGGCCTTTAAGAGATTATTATTTAGAGGTTTTAACAGACGCCCCTAAAGAATATGAAAAAACTTATACTCATCTTGACTTTCATAATTCCGAATCCAGGGGGATTTCTAACTATCTAAATGATAATGATTATAAGGATTGGATTAACTATGTTTTAAAAAATTATCGAGAAGATCAACAACAGGACTTCAAAAAGGCTATTCAATTAACCCTTGGAAATACTCCTTTGAACCTGCACCCAAATACTATTTCCAACCGGCATAAGATGGGAGATGCCTATGTTTTATCGAATGGAATGTTTTCAGAAATTAGAAGCAATCCCGCCAAACCTTCGAATATCGAATTTTTATATGAGATATTAGCCTCAAAAATTCGCAAAAAATATCCCGTAGGCCTGATTATTTTAGACTATTCGCATGGACTAGAAGCCATTAAAGTATTTAAAAAGTATTTTGGCGATCCACCATCGCTTTCGTTAGGAATGGGAGACTCGTTTGTTTTAGTGGATCAAGAAGTACCTGGTAAACCTTATTTTATCTTCTCTCATGAAATTGGACACTGTTTTTGGTTGAGGCACCATGAAAACACATCCGACAAGACGCCTGCCACGGGAGATCATCATCCTTATGATCATAATTGCATCATGAGTTATACAAGTGATAGATCAGAATACTTCCATCAAAGACCTTTCTCTTATACCCCGCATTTTTGTGGATTATGTAACCTGAAATTAAGAGGTTGGAATTTTTTTGCTCCTAAAAGAAAACTATTTGAAGCAGTAGGCAAAGAAAAAGAAATCCCTAAAAAAAGTTCCTTAAATACTGTTATCATTTATGACGAAGCGGACAAGGATGATTTGAAAGCCGAGCCGGAAGTCAATTCGGTGCAGCGGTTCGTAAACTTGTCCTGCGAAACTCCGGCCAAAGTCTATTCATTTAACAAAAATATCAGTGTTGAAAAATGGGTAGAACAAGTCAAAGGGTGTGATATTTATCACCATATAAGTCATGGAAATTTAAGGTGCATGGATGATGGACACCGCACCGATGTAGTTAAAATGGTTTTACCAAAATATCCATCCTGGTGCCAAGCCGATAAAAAGGTTTGCTCGGAGTTGGATGATTTAGAATTAAACCTTTTTTCTATAGCAAGTGGAAATGGTTGTTCTTCTTTGTATAAGGAACTTATTAGACCAGATAACGAAGATCATCGTTTGAGAGGTGTCATTCAATGGGTAGGGGTTGGAGACAGTTCAACAGATACTTTCTTTGGGGCTCCGGAAATACAAGAAGCTGTTTTACGGGGAGGAGCCGCACCTAAAACGCTATTAGTTCTAAGCTGTTGCCTGTTAGGTTGGGAACCTAGTTTAGCGGATCTTTTTTTGCATGGTGGAACGGAATTCGTGATAGCGTTTCGGGCGAATTATAATTCTGGGGAATCAGGCGCATTTTCAAGAGATTTTTATCTTGCTTGGGCCGATGAAGATTTAAAACCAGAAAAGATTGAATCCATATTTAAAAAAGTAGCTGTAAAACACCCACATGCTGAGCCAGTTTTATTTTCAGAGAAGAAAATCTTCAGAGTAATACTAGTTTCAAATAAAAGATGGGTAGGGCAATTGAAGGAATTTACCTGGCAGGATTACAAACTTTTTGAACCCTATATTCCCGAAGAATATATATAAATAATCAAACCTTAAAATAGAAACCGTTTTAATTATTTATTGTTTTTAATTTTATGTTGACGCTTTTAAATTCCCAACTACTACTTTTGGAAGAAAGTTTTAAACAGCAATATGTTGACCGTGTAGCGGATTACTTGAAAAAAAATCTCCCAAACAAGGTAAAACCATTTGATAAGCAACCCTTAGATACTCTTATAAAAAACGGGATCAAAAAAGCGAGGGCTTATTCCATTAAAACAGAATGGGATGTTTGTCGGTTTGTTCAATATCAAGTTAGGCTGGGTGAGAATTTTGATAAAACGCATGAAAGCAGTTGGGCGGTTGAAATATTAAAAAACCCTGAATTAAATGGGCCTGCAAAAATGGATTATATGGATTATTATTATTTCTATGTGCTTAAAGAGACTGAATAATAACCTGATTTTTAAAATTATTCATGGTTTTTAAGATCAACCGTTTTCATATAGCGGTCTTCCTACACGAGTTTCGGGAAGAAAGAGGGGATTGTTGTTGAATAACTTATTGCCCTGGAAAAAATTTACTCGCCTACTATTTTTATTATTCTGATTCGATTGCCGAGCGGACACATTCCCTTTGAGAAACCCAGTTTTCTTCGTGCTTCTTTTTGCAATGATCTTTTACTAAAGGTTTTGTTTTACTTTTCTCTACCTCCGTTTTTGCGCTTGCCTGTGAACTGACACAATATTTTTGTTTTAACCAATTACCTTTATGATTTTTTTTGCAAAAACTTTTGATAGTGTCTGTGGCTTTGCTTCTTGATATAAACTTCTTCGCACTTTTTTGAGAAAGAACGCATTGATTAAATTCGGTAAACTTCTTACCAAAGTTTTTTTTGCAGAATTTTTGAATTTGAACTTCCGATCCAAAAACTGTTTCAGAGAAAAACAAAGCGAGCAAAAACGTAAATAATCCAAAAAACTTGATCATAGTTTTTTTCCTTACTGCCAATCTAAACCTTTAGTTCATAGAAGACGCAGAAACTTATTAGAAAATAACGTGGAGAATGGGGATGTTTTATCCTTATCTGTCTACGGTGCGGACAAGTTTTGTCCCGTGAAGGTCTTTAATTGCTTTGTCTACGAATTCGGTTGTTCCATCGCGCAAATTCACTCGCAGCGCTTTTCCTTCTTCATTCACTTCGCTTGTCCATAGGTAGTAAATTCCTTTTGGTACAAACACTTTATGAATGTGAATGGTTTCACCTTCAAAATCAAAGTTCGTGTATTCTTTATTGAAGAGGTTTAATCCTTCTGCCTTGGTGGGCAAGCGGAAATCAGCAAAGCCGCCGGGATAACAAGAGTTCATGGTGCGTGCATAACCTCTGGCTTCTTCCCAATTACACCATTTACCTAAGTCTAACTTACTATCTTTTGGCAACCAGCTCAGGTTGAGTTCTTTATCGCTGATAATGCCATTGGGGTTGTCGTGAAAGCGCTCGGCTGGATCCATTTAATTTCCTTTTTTATGTATTTTTTTAAAAATGAAATTTATCATTTTTTCCTTAATTCTTCAATGGTTTTAAAAAACGCCTCACGCAAGGCGTTAGTTATCTTCCCTGGTTTGCCATTACTAATTTGTATGGAGTCTGCATGCGATATTGGCAATATTTCTATTCCTGTATTGACGATGAATACTTCATCTGCCAAGTAAATATCTTCTACGGTCAGCTGGGTTTCTTCGCTGGGTATTTGTTTTTTTTCAGCTAGTTCTAAAATGATTTTACGTGTAACTCCAGGAAGAATAAATTGGGATAGGGGAGGGGTTTTTAATTCCCCATTTTTGACGATGAAAATGTTGCTGACGGTTCCTTCTGTTACGATTTTATCGTCTTCTAAAATAATCCCTTCGAACGCGTCTTTCTGTCTGGCGAGTTCTTTGATGATGATATGAGAAAGGTAGTTACAGGATTTGATTTGTGGGTTTAGAGTTGCGGTTTGCGTTACTGAACTTGGAAATGTCGCAATTTTTACCCCTTGTTCATAATATTCTTTTGGGAAAACGGGGAACTCTTTGGCGTATACAACGATTGTAGGCTGAGAAGTCTCTGGAATTGCTAATCCTGGCAGACCTTCGCCTCGCGAGATTGTGATTCGAATATAGGCTTCTTGAAATTTATTTTTTTTAAGAGTTTTGTAAACGATTTCTCCTAATCGTTCTTTACTATAGGGGACTTCTAAAAATATTTTTTGTGCAGAGCTGAATAATCTTTCTAGGTGATCTTGTAAGTGAAAAACATTGCCGCCATAGGCTCGCAAAGTTTCAAATAATCCGTCGCCTAATGTAAAGCCACGATCCAATACCGATACGGTTGCTTCTTTTAAGGGTAGAAATTTGCCATTTAAAAAAACGATTTCGTTTTTCATATATTAAATTGAGAAGAAACTTTAATTACTTATTCGTATCGTAATGCTTCTATTGGGTTTAAATTTGAGGCTTTGTTTGCAGGATAGTATCCAAAAAAAACTCCTACAGCTACAGAAAAACCAAAGGCTAGTAATATGGATTGTAGTGATATTACTGTGTCCCATCCTCCCATTTTCGAAACGGCTTTGGAAATTCCTACTCCTAAGACGACGCCAATTCCGCCTCCCATGAAGCTAATGAGAATAGATTCTATTAAAAACTGTTCTAAAATCTCTCTTTTTTTAGCCCCAATGGCTTTTCTAATGCCTATTTCACGGGTTCTTTCGGTAACGGATACGAGCATGATATTCATGATTCCAATACCGCCGACCATTAAGGAGATAGCGGCAATACCTCCTAGGAGAAACGTAAACGTTTTGGCAGCGTCGCCCCAGCTGTTTAACCACTGTGAAGAGTTGCTGACATAGAAATCGGATTCTTTACCTTCCCGAGTATTATGTCGGCGTCGAAGGAGTTTTGTTATTGATTCTTTTACTGTTTCTAATTCGTCTATATTTTCTACTTGTATATCGATTGATTGAACATGTTTTTGACCGAATAAACGTTTTTGAGCTGTTGTGATTGGGACGAATATTTGATCGTCTGGGTCCCACCAACTGAGAGCGCCCTTGGGTTCCATTGTTCCTATTACTAGAAAATTATCACCGTCAACTTTGACGAATTGTCCAATGGGATCTTCTTTTTCAAATAAATTCTTTACAACAGTAGCTCCTAAAACACAGATCCGTTTTGCTCCTCTAGTTTCTTCTTTATTGAAAAAACGTCCTTTTCCTATTTCAAAGTTGGCAAGGCGCGGGTAATCAGAAGTGGTCCCGCGTACTGTTGAGTTTGAATTTTTGTTGACGTATTTTAATTGGGCGCTTTGATATGTCTGTGGAGCGACTCCTGTTATGCCTTCTATGTGTTCGTCAATCGAATATGCATCTTCTAATATCAAGGTTGTTACTTTTCCGGTACTGACATGACGGGTTTTCTTTTGGCCGGGTTTGACGGAGATAATATTGGTTCCAAATTTGGCGATGGTTTCCAGCGTTTGTTTTCTGGCTCCTTCACCTATGGATATCATGGAAATAACGGATGCCACTCCAATTACAATTCCTAATGCTGTCAAAAATGATCGGAGTTTGTTTGCGATTAAACTCCTTAGCGCCATTTTGAATAGATCCCAAATTAGCATTCGCTTGCTCTGTTTGTTGGCGTGTCGCTTACCATTTTCCCGTCTTTCATGGCGATGATTCTTTTCGTTCGATCGGCAATTTCTTTTTCATGAGTTATTAATATTATTGTAACTCCTTCTGCATTGAGGTCGTTAAAAATACGCAGAATTTCTTCGCCGTTTGTAGAATCTAAATTACCTGTGGGTTCGTCGGCTAATATGATAGCTGGGTTATTGACGATAGCTCTCGCTATAGCGACTCTTTGGCGTTCTCCGCCGGATAATTCATTGGGTCTATGTTTGGCTCTTTCAGCGAGTCCTACTTTTTCTAAAGCTTTGAGGGCTATTTCTCTTGAGTTTGGAATTCGTCCGTAGAGGAGGGGTAGTTCTACATTCTCTAATGCGGTGGCTCGAGGTAATAAATTGAAACTTTGGAAGACGAAGCCAATACGCCGGTTTCTAATTTCTGCTAGTTTATTTGGGTCTAGTGTTTTGACGTTTACATTTTCTAATATGTAATCGCCTACAGTGGGTTGATCTAAACATCCCATAAGGTTCATGAGAGTTGATTTACCACTTCCTGAAGGGCCAATGATGGCGACAAATTCTCCTGGGTTTATTTCTAAATTAACTTCTTTTAAGGCGCAAACTTCAATGGAGCCTTGATTGTAAGTTTTTCCCAGGTTTTCAATTTTAATCATTGAGCTCATTTGGCTCTTAATAACCAAATCATTTTTCGGAAAGATCCGTTATCATTTTTAGGATTGAAGGCTTCTTGGATTTCTTCCCAATCTCCAACTATTACTTCTTGATCTTTTACTAATCCCGATAGGATTTGGGAATAAATTGGATTTCTAATTCCTGGTTTAATACGTGCCTTCTTTGGCATTTCGGCTTCTAATATAATAGCGAACTTACCTTCATCGTCTTTGTTGATAGCTTCTCTTGCTAAGTAAAGCGTATCAGGGATTTTATTAGAAATGATTTCTACATTAGCGGTCATCATGGGTTTTAGAAGAGAGATTCCTTCTCCTGTCACTTCTATTTTAACTTTGAATATTGTTATATTATTTTCGACTACGCCTTGAGGGGCTACCCGCTTTACCGTTCCCTTGAAATTGTTTATCGGAAAAGCGTCGGTTGTTATAATCACTTCCTGGTCGACGGCAATGGAACCGATGTCAGTTTCGTCAACATCTGCCATTATGAAGAGGCGATCCATATCCGCTATGACGGCGAGGGCCGTTCCGCCGCTTACGTTGGATATTCCGGATGAAATGATTTGACCTTCCTCAACGGATTTTTGAATGAGTATTCCCTTAATAGGCGAGAATATTTCCGTTTCTTCTAGTCTTTCGTTTGCTTCTTCCAAGGCAATTTCGGCTCGTTTTACCTCCGCTTGCGCCAATTCAATTTCGCTTCCTCGTAGTTCGATATCGTATTTTGAATCGATAGCCGCTTGCAATTGCGATTTCGATTGTATGAGTTTTTCTTGGTTTACTTTGAATGCCGTTTCGGCGCGGATGAGCGACTCTTGTGATGCTACTTTTTGGCGAAATAAATCGCGCTGTCTACGAACTTGATCTTTGGCTTCTATTAAATTGGCTTCTGCCGCTTTAACGGAAGATTTTGCCGTTTCTAAATCGTTTCGGTATTTGTTTTTTTGGAGGGTGAGGGAGGTTTGAGCTTTATTTAAGTTTGCCTGAGCGCTGGATAAGTCAGCTCTTGATTTGCTCACATTTCGTAACTCATCGGACTTGTCCAACCGAAGCAGTAATTGGTCAATGTTCAACTCATCGCCTTCTTCAAAAGGGAAGAGTATAATTTGTCCGCTAGCTTTAGATTTTACTTCTACTTTGTAATTGGGTTCTACTACACCTGTGGCGGTTATTTTAACGGCTAATTCACCTTGTTTAACGTTTACCGTTTTTAACTTTGGTCTTGCCGAAGCTTCGTGTTCTTGTTTGTCCCAATAAAAAGAAAAGACAACGCCAATGATGGCAATGGCGATTATAATTCCCGCTTTTTTCATTTTGATGCCAATACTTTTAAACCATGTTCTTCAAGAGTTTTTCCGATAACTCTATTGAGTTTTATTTTTGATTTTTTGTAGTCGATTATTGCTTGGATTTCCTGGCTTTGATTTTCTGCAAGATCTTCCTGAAACTCCAAAACGTTGAAGCTGGTTGAAAGTCCAACTTCAAACTTCTTTTCTTCTGCCGCTAATTTTTCTTCACCTAATTGTCTCGCTATTTTGGCGGCCTTAATCCGTTTAATATCGGTTTCAATTTGGCGAACTGCTTCTCTAACATCTACGATGATGGAACGTTCTAGGTTTTTGATATCTAGAATTGCTTGATGTGTTTTTAGACGCGATGCAGTTAACTTGCTTTTGGCGGACCGATTTCCTAATGGATAACTTAGCTTGAGTCCGATTTCCCAGTTGAAAAAATCGGTGTCGGCTAGATTATCAAGAGCTTCGCCATAACCGCCGTTAAAACGGCTTTGGGATGTTGTTCCATCAAAATTGTTAATTGTTCGAGCGTCGCCGGATAAACCATTTAAGCCAAAAGTCCCAAATAGATCTAGAGAAGGATATAGCTGGTTTTCATCGAACTTAACCTGGATGTTTTTGTTTTCCAGGTCTTTCTTTTTTGATAAATAATCAGGCCGATTGATCAGAGCTAAATTAATGGCTTCGTTTAAAGGCATTTCGATTTTGCTTTTAAAAGTGGGGCGGTCTATTGGAATAAGATCTGTTTTGCCAAAAGGACTGTTGAAGTTTACAGTCATGCTATTTTTTACTTTGTCTTGATTATCTTGTATGACGTTTTGAGAGTTTAGTAGAAGTTGTTCTCTAGAAGCGACTTCCGCCTGTGCTTGTAAAGTTTCTAGCGGGGCTAAGGAACCGACTGCAACTTGGGCTTTGACTCTTCGTTCTAGATCTTTGGCGCGTTCTAGGGATTTTTCTTTAACTTTTAAATCCTCAATACTAAAAACTAGATCCCAATAAGTATTTTCAACATTGGCCAGAACATCTATAACTTTAGCTTTAAAATCAAAATCGGAGATTGTTTTGTTGTTGCTGGCAATATAAATATCCTTTTTATTGATATCCTCACCAAAGTTTTTAAATAATGGTTGATTGAGGCTAAGAAATAAATCGGAATTATATTGTGGATTCAGTCCTGCGAAAAGAGAATTAGTTTCATTTTTCTTATTGGTGAAGTTCAGGGAATAGTCTGCTCCTGTTGTTAATTTTTGAGTTAAACTCAACTCCCATGTTTGGTTTTCGTTTTCGGTAACATCTGGAGAAGCAAAGGCTGAAGAAACTTGGTCAGATCTATCGGAAGTAGAAACTTGGCCTTCTAATTTTGGGTCGAATGCGGATTCGGCATCTGTGATGCTCTGCTCGTTAATTTTAGAAAAATACTGCTGAACGGAAATTTCCACATTATTTTTGATTGTTTTCTGTACAACCATTCTTAAAGAAAGCTTTAAACCGCTAGAATAGTTGTCAGATTTACCTGAATTAGCATCATTGGCGTAAACATTTCCAGAATAGAATAAAGCCAAAAGGCTTAAGAGCCAAAAACCGAAACGAAACATTGTCTATTTTTCTCCAAAGCAGTATAAAAGTTTATAGATCCGTAGTTTATTGCCTAAATCTCGAAAAAGATTCTAAACAATTAACGTAGATAATAAGTTAAAAGTTATTGAAACTTATATGTTTGGGATCAATAAACCATTATAGTGTAACCGATTAAGAGTTCCAAAGTGTCCCTATTGTCAAAGCACAAATCTTTAGAATGTCTTTTAAAAAATATTTATCCCTTTACAACGCCTATTTGGATATGGGGATAGGTATTTCTAGTTTGAGTTCCTTTTTTAGGTCTCTTTAGAATTACATAAACGTCTCTATTTAAAAACCATTGTTTATACTAACTTTTCGTCTTTTTATATGAATTACATAAATATTATTCGCTCTCAAACCCGATTATGTTCCGAAATTATTAAAAAAGTAGATGAGGAACTCTTAAATGGGGTTCCTGCCGACCAGGTTTTATCAAAAATATTTAGATCTAGAAAAGAAATTGGGTCAAGAGATAGAAGGTTAATTAATGATTTAATTTTTTCTTCTTATAGATGGAAGGGGTGGTTACAGCATTTTGAAAAGCTTACTCAAGAGGAGTTATTTGCTTTAGCTTTAATGCTTGATGATAGAAGTGGGTATGAAGCGGTTAGTTATTGGGGAGAGAATCTAAGGGGAGGGGTTGCTGATATTGATTCTGTTGATTTCAGTGGTGGGTTAGAGGAAAAGTTAAAAATATTCTCCAGAGATAGTGATGAAAAAACTAATTACGAGTTTATTAAAGATCTTTTTCCCTCATGGATATTCGAAAAAGCCTTATTTTTGGAAGAAATAGACGCAAACGAAAAGTTTTTTTTAGATTTCGCAACAACGATACAAACTAGGTCGCCGTTATGGATTAGGTCTTCACTAAAAAATCCCAATAGGTTTTCATCAATTTTAGAAAAAGCTAATGTGGGTTTTATCGGACATCCTTTTATAAAGTCAGCTTGGGCTGTTACAACCTCTGTCAACCTGAGTGTAATTCCCGAAACTAAATCTGTTCCTTATGAGACTCAAGACTTATCTTCCCAAGCGGTAGGATTAATTTGTTCTCCGAAACCAAATGAGACATGGTTGGATGCCTGCGCCGGTTCTGGTGGGAAAGCTCTCCACTTGGCTCATTTATCGAAGGGAAAAGGAAAAATAATTGCTTATGATATTCGTAAGAATATGCTGAAGAAAATTACGATTCGGTCTAAGAAATGGCATTTGAAAAATATTTCAATAATTGAAAATCCAAAAAAGATTTCCAGGAAATATTTAAATGGTTTTGACGGTGTTTTGGTAGACGCTCCATGTAGCGGGATTGGTACATGGAGAAGAAATCCTGATGCGCGCTGGCGTTTAGGTAGATCTGAAATAAATGATTACTCAGAACTACAATATGAAATACTTGTCAATATGAGTTTTCTGGTTAGAGTAGGGGGCGTTTTAGTTTATTCCGTTTGTACCTTGACTAGACCAGAAACTATTGATTGTATTAGCCGTTTTTTAAAAAATTTCGACTCCTTTAAGCTGCTGCCATTTTCTAATCCTATTAACGGAGAGGAAACTGGCGGAACTTTACAGATTTGGCCGCAAACTTATAATTGTGATGGAATGTTTATTGCGAAAATGCAAAAATCAAAATAATTCGATGAGTGATTATTTTGTTACGAATTTCACAAAACCGGAAAAAAATGTTAAATAACTGTGACAATTTCATGTATAATGAAAAACACTTGCTAATTTACATTCACCGTGCAATAATTGAAACCTAAAATTAAGGTCTTTTTTCGTTAAACCATTTCGAAAAATTTTGCTATGACAAAAGTAACCGCTGCAGATATTTTAAAAGATGTTCCTATAACAAGAAAAACGCTTTGGCTTTGGCAGAAAAAATATCATTTTTTCCCAGACCCTGAAAAGAAGGTTCATCCGGGAGGAAAAGGTATTGTTGGATATTATCCAAGCTGGGTAAAAGAAAGGTGCGAAAAGATTTTCGCATTGCAGAAAAAGGGCTACACAGTAGCCATGATTAAGGAGATTTTGCAAAAAGAAGCTGTTGAGAAGTCTTCTAAGAAGGTATTGATAGTAGACGATGAGAAGAAGTTTGCTAACTTACTGCAAAAGTTTTTTAAGAAAAACGGATATATTGTTGAAGTCGCTTACGATGGTTTGGAGGCTGGATTAAAAGCCGCTGATTTTTTACCGTCGATTTTGCTACTAGACATTGCGCTTCCTGGGCTAAATGGAATAGATGTCTGTAAAAAATTAAAGAGTAACCAAAAAACCAAGAATATTCATATTTTTGCTATGTCTGGTAACTTAAGCTACTCCGAAAATTTATTATTGGAAGCGGGAACAGAGAAGTTTTTTAAGAAACCTGTCGATATCGCTCACATTTTAAAAGAGTGTGATGAATTGATAGAAAAGCAAATTACCATGGGTGACTCTTTAGAGCGTTAAATAAGTAGGAATCTATTACCCTAATTTTTCCTTCCTAAATAATTGCTTTGTTTAATCAAAGAACTATTGTATATATAGTTTCTTTATAACTCTTATATACCTTATTTTACCCTATGGAAAGCTCAACAGGTTCTGTGGTAAGTGATATTGACGAACTACGGAAAATTTCAAAAGAATTAAGAAAAAAGAGCCTAGAAATTATTTACAAAGCTGGTTCTGGGCACCCCGGCGGTAGTTTGTCTGCGGCAGATTTGATGGCCGCTATATTTTTTGGACAAATGAAGTTTGATCCCAAGAACCCAAAAGATCCGGGTAGAGACCGCTTTGTCCTTAGTAAAGGACATTGTACGGGACTACTTTATTCAACGCTTGCCAGAGCGGGATTTTTTGATCCTTCTAAATTGTCCGATTATAGACAGATAAATAGCGAATTATTCCTTTCTGGACATCCACATCCAAAGACTCCTGGGGTAGAAATTGCCACTGGTAGTTTGGGGCAAGGATTAAGCGTTGGTAATGGGATAGCTCTTGGTTCTCGGTTGGATGATTTAGAATATAACGTTTATGTTCTCATGGGAGATGGCGAGTTACAAGAAGGTCAAGTGTGGGAAGCGGCTATGAGTTCGGCTAAATTCAAGCTGGATAATCTAACCGCTATTGTGGATAACAATAAATTGGCTCAAGATAATATTACAAAGGATTTAAAAGATCTAGAACCTTTGGAAGATAAATGGAAAGCCTTTGGTTGGCACACCATACGTATTGACGGCCATAATATGGATGAAGTTGTGGACGCTCTTAATCAAGAAACTCCTGCTGGTAAGCCTAAAGTGATTATTGCTGATACTATTAAAGGTAAGGGAGTCAGCTTTATGGAGAATAATACGGCATGGCATGGCGTTGCTCCATCTACTGAAGATTATGAAAAAGCTTTAAAGGAATTAGGATGAAATCTGGAGCAACAAGAGACGGATACGGCGCTGCCTTAGAAGAGTTGGGCGATAATTCAAAAGTTGTCGTGTTGGATGCTGGCGTAAGCGATAGCACTAGAACTAAAAAGTTTGGCCAAAAATTTCCTCAAAAATTCTTTAACATGGGAATTAGCGAAGGGGATATGGTGTGCACTGCGGCGGGATTAGCTACTACAGGTAAAGTAGCTTTTGCCACTGGATTTGCCTGTTTTCTTCTAGGAAGAACAATGGACCAAATCTTGGTAAGTTTAGCATATTCAAATACGAACGTTAAACTAGCTGGCACCCATGCTGGGATTGCGGTAGGAGAAGATGGACCAACAGCACAAATGATTGTTGATTTGGCTTATACTAGAGCAATGCCTAATATGACGGTTATTCAACCGGCTGATTGGGAAGAAGCTTATCAAGCTACAAAAGCCCTAGTTGATCACCAGGGCCCAGTCTATTTTAGGCTTGGAAGGCCAAAAGTTGAAGGCGTTTACGATTCTTCGACTAAATTTCAAATTGGTAAAGCGAACGTTTTAAAGCAAGGAAAAGATATCGTTGTCTTCGCAACGGGAATTATGGTTCAGGAAGCAATGAAGGCGATTGAAATTTGCTCCAAAAATGGTATCGACGTAACCTTGGTTAATGTTTCAACTATTAAGCCAATTGATTCACAATTAATTGTTGAAGAAGCGAAGAAGAATGGAGCAGTGATTACCGCAGAAGACCATAACGTGATTGGTGGGTTAGGCGATGCGGTTTTATCTACGTTAGTTGAAAATAAAGTATATGTTCCATTTAAGAAAGTAGGCGTCAACGATACGTTTGCGGAAACAGGAACAGCGAAAGATCTTTTTCAAAAATATGGACTTTCGGCGGAACATCTTGCCAAAGCCATTCAGGATGTCCGCCAAGAAAAAGCATAAATTACCCGTTCCTAATTACAACTTTTCCAGATTTTATTGATATTTGGCATCCTAGCCGATAACCTTCATTAATTTTATCTTGTCCTAAAACGTCAACTTCGTCTTCAATGACGTCTGACAAGTTTTCCATTCCCTCAAGTACCAAAAGCCTACAAGCTCCACAGCTTGCTTCTCGACAACCAAAAGGAAGAGTCGCTTGAGCTTCATCTGCGATTGCGGCAATTTTAGAGTCATCTGGAACTTGTTTGGAAATATTATCCGATTCAAATACAATTTCAGCCATCTTATAAATTATCCTTAAAAAGTTGAAAGAGGTTGGTTAATTTTTGATGCTCAGTTGTTTATAAAGATTCTTATTTATTAGTTAACATAATATATCTTATGGGAACCTGCGTTTTCGGATTTTGTTTTGCCTGTTTGCTCAGTTTACCTTTAAAATAAGGTTCTTTAGCTTTTTGCTGTTTTTTCTCTGCTACTCCATTTACTCCATTATCTCTTAAAAAGTTATGTGCGGAATTGCTGGAATAATTGATTTTAAAAAAAGTGGTAAAGGTCAACAAGCTCTAAATAGGATGATGTCCGCTTTAGAGCACCGTGGTCCTGATGACAGCGGTTCCTCTCAATTATCATTTAATAATGGTTGGGACATTTTTCTTGGGCATCAGCGGCTTTCTATTATAGATCTTTCACAAAATGGTCACCAACCAATGTCTAATACTGATCAGACCAAATGGATCGTATTTAATGGTGAGATCTATAATTTCCAAGAACTAAAGCGTAATTTTACTAATAATTATTCGTTTAAATCTAACTCTGATACTGAAGTTGTATTAGCTGCATACCAGCAAAATGGCCCAAACAGCTTGGAACAGTTCCGAGGTATGTATGCATTTTGCATTTGTGACTCAAAGAATCAAACTCTTTTTTTTGCGCGTGATCGTTTAGGTAAAAAGCCTTTATATTATTATAAAAACGAAGATTTTTTTATATTTTCTTCGGAAATTAGAGCTATTTTAGCTTCGAAACTGACAAAATTTTCAATTAATTCGCAAGGAGTCTTAAATTACCTCGCTTTCGGTCGTTCTGAGCTTCCTAATTCGATAATTTCAGGGATAAAAGAAGTAAAACCAGCCCATTTTATGGAGTTTTCTCCAAATGGATTAAAAGAAACTGAATATTGGAGTCCAATTGATCAAAAACTATCGTTACCTAATGATATTTCTTTAAATGAAGTTATCAAAGAGCATTTAGTGGAATCAGTTCGATACCGTTTGGTTAGTGATGTTCCTGTGGGTTCTTTTTTAAGTGGCGGCATAGATTCAAGCGCTATATCAAGTATAGCCTCTCAACTATCCGTAAATAAGGTGAAAACTATATCTATGGGGTTTGGGGATAAGGAATATGATGAATCCTCTTTTGCTAAAATGGTAGCAGAAAGATTTAAAACGGATCATTTGCCCTACCCTTTGACTGAATTGGATTTATTGGATTCTTTACCAAAAGCGATTAAGTCCATGGATCAACCAACAGTTGATGGGATAAATACCTACTTAATCTCACGTTGCGCTAGCCAATCGGGTTTAAAAGTTGCTTTGTCGGGTGTTGGTGGTGATGAGTTGTTTGCTGGTTATGAATCTTTTTCCGCCATTCCAAAGCTAAAAAGAATTGAAAAAATACTTTCAACATTTACTATTCCTTGTATTAATGCCTTTGGAAAGTTTTTTGATCTTCCTTTTTTAAAATCTGACAAATCAACAAAACTTTCTCATTTGATCCGAGGAAAGCACGTTGGCTCTTATTATTTGGTGAGAGCATTATTTTGTCAGGAACAAATTAGTGATCTGGTAAAGGACGAAGGCGTTTTTATTAAATTTTTAGAAGGTTTTGCCAAAGATGCAGCAACTACTGGTAAGAGATTGGCCAATATTTCTGAAATTGACCAAATTTCGTATCTTGAATTGACTCACTATATGGCTAATATGTTGCTCAGGGACACTGATTCCATGGGGATGGCTCACGGTTTGGAAATTCGAGCTCCTTTATTGGACCATAAGTTAGTGGAATTGATGTTTCAGGTCCCAAGTAATTTTAAAATACAATCTTCTAAACCAAAACCACTGTTGCTTGATTCATTACCTGAAAAGTTGCCGGATGAGGCAGTTTTTAGGAAAAAAATGGGGTTTACGATTCCTCTGCAGCTTTGGATGAAAACCCGATTAAAAAAGGAAGTAGAGGAAGTTTTATTGACCCCTGTCGCTCAGTTAGAAGGGTTATTAGAGGAAAAATCAATTAAGAGTGTATGGAGCGGTTTTTTAGAAGATAGAGTGTCTTGGTCTAGACCCTGGGCTTTGTATGTATTAAAAAAATGGGTTACGACAAATTTACCCGTATAAACAATAGCTTTATAAAATTAGAATCTTGCAACAAGGTTATTAACTTAAAAACTAATGAGAAAATAACGAAGCTGTTTTCGAACTAGAAGTAATATACTTGAAATTATTTTAAGTTCTTTTGAAGATCAGTTAGGATATGAAACTTTGGTGAAACGGGTTTATTTCTTTTTGGGAGAGTACCAACCTGTTCTCATAAAGTCGCCATTCATTTTAACTGATTCATCAATGTTGACCTTGCTGTCTTTACATTGAGCTGTATCCATTTTATCTAGCTTTTCAAAACTTTTAGTTTTTATTTTTTTAGATAAAATAGTAGTTCTTTTTTTTCTTGGGGTAACGGCTTTCTTTTTTCGGCCTTCTCTTAGCCGATCAATATCCCGGTGGGACATGCCAATTATCATTCAAATCTCCTTTCGAAATAAGCAAAACTGAATATATTCTAATACAGTTACCTGCTCTACAGCAAGTGACTTGATGTACAAAAAATTAACTTCTTATTTAATATAGAATATTAATTTACTAAAGTCTCAATATTCGCCAACTCGTTTTTCGAAATTATGTTTCTAAAAGAATTTAAAGCTCTAATAGAAGATACGGAAACAACGGAAGAATCTTTTTCTACATTTGTTAATTCAAACGATCATTTTGAAACGGCTCGTTTAATTCACGAATTCACAAAAAAAGAAAAAATTCGTATTTTTCATGTTCTTAAGGACAGTAAGAAGAAACAGGATCTTTTATACGAGACTGATCAAGATAGCCGAGTTGAAATTTTAGATGTTTTAGAAAACGACTTTATTGCAGGTTTTCTTAAGGAGATGCCGGAAGACGACGCAACTGACATTATTAAAGATCTTCCAGAGGAACGGCAAAATATAATCCTCTCTTTGATGACTCCAAAAGTAGCTGGAAATATTAAAAACCTTATCCGGCATGGAGAAGAAACTGCGGGTAGTTTGATGACTTTGTCTTTTAACAAAGTTTTCCCTTTAGAAACTGCCGCAAAAGTTTTGATGCAGTTTAAAAATACGAATCAATCTGATACTCCTCCCTATTTTTATGTAACAAATGAACGAAATGAATTGTTGGGTTTTTTCAAGCTAAGAGACTTATTGAACGTCCCTTCGAATTTTCAAGCCAGACAATTCATGCGGAAAAATAACACAAAAGTTTATTTAGAAGATGGATGTGAAAAAGTCGCTAATTTAATGGATCATGAAAAAATAAGCGCAGTACCCGTAGTTAACGAGAATAATATCATCCAAGGAATCATTACATTTGATGACGTAATTCATGCCATTCAAGAAATTGCCGACGAAGATATTTTTACGATGGTGGGAACGTCAAAAGTTGACCCTTTTGCAAAAAAGACCATGAGTAAATTTTTTGCGAGGGCTCCTTGGCTATTGACCACATTTATTGGCGGAATAATGAGCGCGTTTATACTACGGTATTACGCTGATATTCTTCAGGACTTTACGACGGTAATTTACTTTGTGCCTTTTGTTATAGGTCTTGCAGGTAACGTAGGAATTCAAGGAGCAACTGTTATCGTGCGCGGAACGGCTACCGGAGATATACAATCAGATAACTTAAAGACTGTTGTTATAAGCGAAATTGGAGTTGGAGTACTTAATGGCGTTATTTTTGGAAGTTTGTGTGGAGTGGTTATCGCCGCCATATCTGAGCCGATACTACACTCCTCTCCATTATTGGGGTTGACTGTCGGTTTGGGTATCGTTTTAGCTGTTAGCGTTGCGGCTTTTGTGGGTTCTTTAGCGCCAATAGTTCTTATGCGTTTCAATATGGATCCAGCTATAAGCGCTGGCCCTTTTGTCACTGTTGCTAATGACATCATGGGACTCATTATATATTTGTCTGCAACGGGAATTATTTATTCGTTTTTATAAAAAACTTATTTGTCAGTTAATCGCTTAAGTTAAAAGGTTTGTCTTCTCAAGATGTTATTTAATTCTCTGTCTTTCATTTTATTTTTCTTAATTGTAATAACTCTCCATTACACGATTCGATCATGGAAGGCGCAAAAGACAATTTTGCTTTTCGCCAGTTATATTTTTTACGCCGCTTGGAATCCTCCGTTTGTAATTCTTTTATGGTTTTCTACTGTTGTAGATTGGTATGTTGCTAAATCTTTAGAGAATGAAGAAAAAGTTGTCACGCGCCGGATATTATTGTCGGTAAGCTTGCTGGTTAATCTTGGTTTATTGGGATTTTTTAAATATGGAGAATTTTTATTAGAAAATTTTGTTGGAGCGCTTAACTTTTTAGGGATAGATTTTCAAGCCGCCGCTCCTAGTATCATACTTCCTGTTGGAATATCTTTTTACACTTTCCAAACCCTTTCCTACACTCTAGATATTTATTTCCGAAGAGCAAAACCTAGCAAATCTTTTTTAGATTTTGCGCTTTATGTCACTTTTTTCCCTCAACTCGTGGCTGGCCCTATTGTCAGAGCGACTGAATTTTTGCCGCAGTGTGAAGAACCAAGAAGAGCGACGCGAGATCAATTTGGTTGGGGGCTTTATTTTATTACCTTAGGATTATTTCAAAAGGTGGTATTGGCAGATGGAATGCTTTCCTCAGCATCCGATACTGTTTTTGGACATACAGATGGATCCATTTTTGTTTTAGACGCTTGGCTTGGCGTATTAGCTTTTTCCGCTCAAATTTTTTGCGATTTTGCCGGGTATTCAACTTGCGCTATTGGAGTGGCTCTTTGCCTTGGATTTGCACTTCCTGATAATTTTCGTTCCCCTTATGCGGCTATTGGGTTTTCCGATTTTTGGAAGCGCTGGCATATGACTCTTTCTACTTGGCTAAGGGACTACCTTTACATTTCGCTTGGAGGAAATCGACATGGAACCTTTAGAACTTTAGTTAATCTAATGGTCACAATGTTAATAGGCGGGCTTTGGCATGGAGCCTCATGGACTTTTGTTGCCTGGGGCGCTTTGCATGGCAGTTATTTAGTTGCGGAACATTTACTTCGACAAAAGTTTGGGGGGTGTAGTTGGGTGAAAACGGTTCTTGGGCGTTTTTCACTTGGGATGCTTACTTTCTTCTTGGTTTGTTTAGGATGGGTTTTCTTTCGCGCAAAAGATTTTTCATCGGCTTGGTTGCTTATGAGTTCTCTTTTTAGTTTTTCGGGAACAGGAGTTCAGCTTTTACCTACTTTAGAAATGATGCAAGTAACGGTAGTGGTTGTAGGATTGTTAGCTTCGCATTGGTATCTACATGAGAAACGTTTGGAGCATGCAATGCAGAACTTTCCAGCATGGCTTGTCGTCGTTATTTGGACATCAATGCTATTTGGTTTAATTTTGATGCAAGGAGGGGCAAATGCCTTCATCTACTTCCAGTTTTAAAACCTACCAATTAGAGCGAATCATACCCAAACATCATTGGGCGACCCTTGCTTTGGCGACTCTTTTATCAGTTTCTCTATTAACATTTTCATGGGAATTTTATTGTCGTAGTTTGGGGTATGCGCCAACGTTAAACGATACTAAAGACTTGTGGGCAAGCCGTCGGGTTTTAATAGAAAAAGATCCAACTCGAACAGTTTTAATCGGCGCTTCGCGTATGCTTTTCGATTTTGATATGGATGTTTATGAAAAAGAAATGGGAGAGAGGCCTTTGCAGTTGGCAACTGTAGGAACTAATCCAGGCCCCTATTTAGAAGATTTAGCGAATCATCCAAAGTTCTCGGGGACAGTAATCGTCGGCGTTGTTCCCGGTCTTTTCTTTGCGCCGGGTGGCCCTCCGATGAAAAGCCCACTAGATCATTTAAAATATTTTCAAGATTGGAGTCCTAGTCAAAAGGTGGGACATTATTTGGGAATGTTTCTAGAACGTAGATTTGCATTTATCAATCAAGAAGATTTAACGCTTAATCAACTTCTTTTGTCATTCAAAATTTCTAATCGCGAAAAAGCTAAGTTTCACCCTGAGCTACCTCCTTATTTTTATAAGATAGACGAAGAGCGACAAGGAGGAATGACCGATATTGCGGCACAAGATATAAAACTTCAAAAACGTATACAACAAATTTGGATTCCTCTGTTTACTCCACCTCCTGATAAAAAGAAGATGAGCCCATCAGAAAAGAAAGCTCAAGTAAAAAAAATGGCGGATATGGTATTAGAAAAAACCAAAAAAAATGTTGATAAAATTGTTGCTCGTGGAGGAAAAGTTGTATTTATAAGGCTTCCTTCTACAGGGCAATTGAGGGAGATTGAGAATAAATACACTCCCAGAGCAGGTTTTTGGGATCGGATTTTAGAAGAAACCCAATCACCTGGGGTTCATTTCGAAGACTTTGATCAACTTAAAGGATTCAATTGTCCTGAATGGTCGCATTTGAGTAAAGGTGATTCTACCGAGTTTACGAAACGTTTAATTCCTATTTTAAAAAAGCTGCGCAATAAAGGAAAAATATAACGAGTGTTTTCGCTAGTATTTGTATTAATTTGACTAAAATTATGGAAAAATAAGATGATTTTAAGATATTGAATTTGACTTTTCTTTCTAAGTTAATTAACAAGTAAATTTCTCTTCCTGCTCTTCGGCAAAAAAATCAAAAAGGAATATTTGTATGTCTTTGTTTCGCAATACCATTTTTTCATTAATTGTCACGGGCGTTTTACTAGCTGGAATGGAGTATGCAGCAGACAAATATTTAAGACAAGATCCAAAAGTTTTGAGGTTACATACGGTTCTTAATGCCAGACCACTCATGGAATATGCTCCAGAAACTAAAGCGAGTCCTCCTTATCATTTCAGAAGAAATGCGGCCACCGCTAAAGGAATACATTGGTTTGCTGTTGATAAAGCGAAGACTCCTGGAAGGTTATTTCTTACTGAAGGTGAGGGAATGGTTCGAAATGCGATGGGAGATCATGTAATAAATAAATGGGGATATCGAGGCCCCTATTTTGAAAAAAAGCCTCCAAAGAATGTGTACAGAATTGCAATCGCGGGTGGGTCAACCACTGCGGGTCAATATGATAATGAATTAACTTATCCGCGAACTCTCGAAAGGATGTTGAATAAAAAGACTAATGCAAACCGCTATTACGAGGTTATTAACTCGGGTCACTATTGGTACACCGCTTGCGATGCGTTGGGAATGATTAAAAGAGAATTATTAGGTTTCAAACCAAACCTTGTTCTCGTGATGAGCGGTTGGAACGATTTTAATCGAGTGAGAAACAATGCCTACCAAACAAGGGAAGAGTATTGTGACAATCATCATACACTCATCGATGGTTCTAGTTTTTACCTCCTTTTAAGAACTTTCCTTGAAAGATATGCACCTTCCAAAAGGGCTTCTCGTCCCTATTTGAATTCTTACCAGATTAATCAAAGGAGTTTTTCACTCTTCGAGGAGAACTTTCACGAAATGATAAAAGTGGCTAAAGTCGCTGGAATCGATTTAGGACTGATTAGTTTAACGGGAGTACTGGAAAGAAATCAAACCATTGAAAGCATAGAAGCTTTGCCTCAGTTGGCTCTGCACAAATCAGAATATAAAAAATATAGTCAGAAAGTTTTGATCGCAATTGATAATATGTATCGACGTTTGGCCAAACAATATTCTAATGTTTTCTATATAAATACTGGAGCCACGATAAACTCAAGAGGTAAGGAACTTTATTTTAACGATCAGCTTCATGGTAGCGGAGCTGGATATCGTATACACGCCTACGGGATTTACAAAGCTCTTAATAAGAGACTAAAGATTCATGAGTTTTTAGAAGAGCCTGTTGGAAAAGAGGGGTTAGATCCCAATGAGGTTGAAGTTGAATATTTAAAGGGATTATTTGCTACAAATAAAATTGAAGATTTATCCTATGCCACTTGTATGGCTATTCATAGGAACTGTACACACCGGGATCGCGAAAAGTATCACGAAAGAAATGAATCTCTTCTAAACTCTCCTGATTATCTTGATAGAGAATATGTCACCAGCGTCATTGAGTTTGTTTTTGGTTCAATTTTACAATTTGGTGGGCAAGTAAATAATCCTGAAATTTTCAACCTCATGAAGCAAAAGCTTGACGAAATCATAAAGATGCGACCTAAGCTAGCTCTTTCCTATTGGGTGTACGGCCAGTTGTATAATATTTCTGGGAAAAAAGATTTGGCGGATAATTATCTTTCAAAGGCTTACTTATTAAACCCGAAGCTAAAAGATTTTGAGGCCGATGAGTTTTATACAAGATATCAAAAAGAACGTATAGAAAATCCGTTCTTTCAGGGGCCAGGCTTGTTATATTTCATCAAATTATTAAGCCAGTCCCCAAATCATATATCTCCTTATGCATATTTTAATACAATTATGAACGCAACTACGCCAGAGAAAAGAAAAGAAGCATTGGGAGCATTTGGAAATTTGTATTTCACAAGCCCTCTTCTAGTGCGTTCAATTTTTATGAGAGCCGCAGATTGGTCTGAAGCATTAGGAGCAAAAGAACAAGCAAAAAGTATTTTAGAAATACTTAAAACATTGAGGCCAAACTTTAAAGAGACCATTAATAATTTTCAAAATGAAATATTAAATGGTACTTAATCCTATAACTTCTCGACCGCTCATTTTAACCAAACCAGCCATGTTATTTAATTTTCAATTAAATAAACTTTCCACATTCTTAAGAATTGTAAGCTGACCTCACGATCCCTTTATACGCTTAAAACTAGGGTTAAATCTGTCAATTTTATTTTTGGCATGTAAATAGTTGATTTATCGGATTCAAGACTTTTGGAATGCCAATTATTTGAATTCTTATGGTATTAGTAAGCCTCATCAAGAAAGATCAACCTTTTAAAACTTACTAGTTCAAGGAGAACAAGTCGTATGGATGTTTTGTGTTCAAAATATTTGTTGAGGCCGAAGGTACATTGGCGGTCAAAATTATTATTTCTAATTGGAGTTTTATTTTTTTGTTGCCTTAATTTGAATCTAGCAATAGCACAAAATTTTAATCCTTCAGACGTTTCAGGATTATCTGTTTGGCTAAAAGCGGATTCCATTACAGGTATTAGTAATGAAGATGCGTTTGGGTTTTGGGGAGACAGCTCTGCAAGTACGAACGATTTTTCACAATCAACTGCTAGCAAGAAGCCCACTTATATTTCAAGTTCATCAGAGCTAAATAGTAAACCAGTGGTTAGGTTCGATGGTGTAGATGACGTTCTAACTTCAAACGACACTTTTTCTTTTGACGACTTCGCTGCATTTGTTGTTTATCAAGACGGAGATAAGGGCGGTAATGATACTTTTACAAAATTATTGCTTCATTTTGATAATAATTTTACAGATAGTTCGGCATCGAACCACACCGTCACTAATCAAACCAATGTTACTTTCCAAAGTTCTCCCAACAGCCCACACAACACCGACAGTGATATTGCGAATTTTAATGCAAGTCATTATATATCTGTAGCTGATTCTGATGACTGGTATTTGGAAGACGAAGATTTTACAATTGATTTTTGGATTCGATTTAACACCATTAGTGGTACTCGGTCTCATAATTTTGTCAGTCAATATACGAGCGGAAGTAGTTACGTAAATATGGTTTACGAAGAATCGAGCGATCGATTGACTTGGCAAGCTCCGGGTCTTGCGTCTCCAATAGTGGCAGCTACTTTTAATCCAGTTGCGGCTCAGTGGTATCACATCGCTCTTGTTCGTGATGGTAACAATTACGAGTTTTTTATTGATGGAGTAAGCCAAGCTACTGGTACAAACTCTGGGACATATCCGAACCACACTGGCCCCTTAAGAATTGGTTATTTGTTTGGTTATTTAAATGCCAAAATGGAAGAGTTTAGATTTAGTAAAGGGATTGCACGATACACAGCAGACTTCACTGCACCAGCAGAACCTTACACTGGATCAAACACAAATTTCGAGCGGTTAGTGGATCATAAGTTAGATGATGGGTTTTGGCTAGGAAGAGATGGGGAGCAAGCCAGCTCATGGGGAGGAGGTATTCAAGAGGCTGAAAGTCCTAATGGAATTTTTGTTCCTGTTGACGATTCAGAGCCACATATTTTGTTTTCTGAGCGTAAAGACACCGTGCATGATTTGTTTGGAGATGGTTTGGTTTTAGCTCGTAATGAAGTTTCCACAACCTCAACATCAACTAATGACATTGGTATTGGCGGTTTATATAGCGGTTTAGTAGGCGATAACCTAGGTGGCGATATTGCAGAGGTCATCATTTATAATCGAGCTTTAACGGATGAGGAGCAGAGTCTCATAGAAGAATATCTTAGCGATAAATATGACATCCCTATAAATGCGGGAGTTGGAACAAGTGAACCTCAGACTAAGCTTGCGGTTAATGGTTCGATTCAAACCATCCCAAGACGCGAAGCTATCTGCGATGCAGAAAGAGAAGGATCGTTTTACTACGATAAAGATGATAAAAGATTTTTGGGGTGCGACGGCACAAACTGGATAGATTTTATTTCAGGTGCAAGCGGCTCGGGTAATGATTCATTCACGAAGTTATTACTTCATTTTGACGGTAATTTTTCTGACAGCTCCGACTCTAATCATACCGTGACTGAACAAAGTAATGTTCCTCTGCTTAGCTCTCCTGACAGTCCTCATAACACGGATAGTAACATTGCAAACTTTAACGGAGGCAATATACTAAGTATCGCTGATTCTGATGACTGGAACTTAGGAAGCGAAGATTTTACAATTGATTTTTGGATTCGATTTAACTCCATTAGTGGTAGTGGCTCTCATGATTTCGTTGGCCAAAGTACGGATGGGAGCAATTACATGAATATGGTTTATGAAGAATCGACCGATAAGTTGTCTTGGCAGGTTCCAGGAGTTAAATCTCCAATGATAAAAGTCGATTTCGATCCAGTTGTAGACGAGTGGTATCACATCGCTCTTGTTCGCAATGGCAGTAATTATGAATTTTTCATTGATGGAGTCAGTCAAGGTACCGATACAAACTCTCAATCGTATCCAAACTATACTGGTGCTTTAAGAATTGGTCAGTTGTTCAATTTTCTTGATGGTAAGATGGAGGAATTCAGATTTACTAAAGGAGTGGCGCGATATACAGCAGACTTCACTCCACCAACAGAACCTTATAACTAAAATACAGTAGGTTTTCATTAAACGCCCTCTGGTATTATACTGGAGGGCGTTTTTTTGGATTTATTGAGAAGTTTCAGAAAAATAGATTCTACCGAGTTTACGAAGCGTTTAATGCCAATTCTCAAAAAAATTCGTCAAAAAGATAAATTTTAGTCTTCCGTACTTCAGGTTTTCCTTCCTAGTTTTTACCCCTCCATATAAAAGCTCATTATGAAACATTATAACTTCTTTATTAAGAAGTGGTTAATGTAATTCTACTTTGGAATTTCTATATTTACTTTAATTAAAATTTGTTATAAGTTTAACAATTGAAACAATTCTGTGACATTAGCTGGCATTTTTATGGTTAGCGAAAATTGAAGGTTCCTTTTTTTAGGTACTTCGATTTTTGGAATTATTAATCCAAGTAAAAAGCTTTGGATAAAAAATGACGATATCCAATCGAGTTTGTGAAGAAAAATATCAATTTTCGAAAGCGCAAGCTCATTTTGTTGCAGCTATAGATAATTCGATAGATGGAGTAATTACTATCGATCTAGCTGGTAATATCTTCTTATTTAATTCAACTTCTGAAAAATTATTTGGGTATTCAGCTTCTGAAGCAACCAAAAAAAATATTAAGGATTTAGCTCCAGAGCTTTTTAAGGGATTTCATAATGAAGATATTAAAAACTTATGGGATTCGCATCAAATAATAAAAATGGATTCTGTCATAGAGGTTGAAGCTTTCCGCAAAAATGGAACCGCCTTCACTTCTCATTTAATTTTTAATAAGTTTTGGATAGAAAATGAACGTTTTTTTTCGGTAACCGTTAAAAATGTTTCTGGAAAAAAATTATTGGAAGCTCAGAAGTTTTATGAAATAGTTTTTGACTATGTAAAAGAAGGAATCTTAGGAATTGATCTTGAGGGTAATATAACTTTTGTCAATTCAACAGGCGCATCATTATTGGGATATAGCGCTGATGAACTAAAAGGAAAATCCTTTTATTCCGCAATTTATCACCTTAAAACGAATACAAATAGAATTTTAGGCGAAGAAAATATATTTTTAGATGCAATTAAAGATGGGAAAGAAAAAACTATCAACGACCAAATATTTTTAAATAAATATGGTTCTTTTGTCTCAGTAGACTTTAATGTATCTCCAGTCAAAAACATGAATGAGGTTTTAGGGCTAGTTATAGCATTTAAGAATAATGAGCTTGTAGTTGATACAAGTTTAAGAACGCGTGTTTTTTTTGAAATGTCAAAAGTAATTTCTCAATCTTTGAGTTGGGAGGATACGATTAATCAAACCCTTAAAATGATTGGGGAAAACCTTCAGTGGGAATTGGCCAATTATTGGGAAATAGATTCCGAACAAAAAACTTTAAAATGCTTAGAACAATGGAAAGCGTCTTATTTAAAAAACGAAGCAATTTTAAACTTTCAAAAGATTTCTAAAAATATGTTTTTTGCAAAGGAAGAAGGTCTTCCTGGCGAGGTTTGGAGTTCAGGTCAACCAGTTTGGATTTCGGATATCACGAACAGGCAAAACTTTCCTCGAGAGCCTTTTGGGGTTAAGGCTGGTCTTCATTCTGGATTTGGTTCTCCCGTTTATGCTGGCGGACAAATTATAGGTGTTTTTGAATTTTTTTCATCCACCACTCAAGAACATTTAGATTCTAACCTAGCGTCCCTTTTAGTTGGGTTGGGAGGGCAACTAGGTCAGTTTAAAAAACGTATTGAAAGCGAAAAAGATTTAATTATTGCAAAGGAACAAGCTATTAAAGCGGATAATTTTAAATCAGAATTTCTTTCTCAAATGAGCCATGAGCTTCGCACTCCATTAAATGCCATTATTGGTTTTGCTCAAATACTTATTCAAAGTAAAAGACCTGTCTTAGACGAAAAACATGTTTCAGACGTTAGTTTGATCTTAGAATCAGGAAAACATTTATTACGATTAATTAATGAGGTTCTCGATTTATCAAAAATAGAATCGGGGAAAATGGCAGTTAATATTGAGCCAGTCAATCTAAATAAATTGCTTACGGAAACAATGGCATCTATAAGACCTATGGCTCAAAAAGCAAATATCACTCTTATAGATTTCATGTCTGGTTCAACTGAAATTAATGTGTTGGCAGACGAATTTCGCTTGAGGCAAGTAATTCTTAACCTGATTGCCAATGGAATTAAATATAATAAATCTAAAGGTTCAGTTTCTTTAAGGCACGAAATTCTAAATTATAATTATGTCCGAATTCATGTAAAAGACACAGGGAAAGGAATTCCAGAGGATTTTCAAGAAAAAATTTTTAATCCTTTTGAAAGAGGTGGAGCGGAGTTTACCCAAATTGAGGGGACGGGAATTGGTCTGTCAGTCACAAAAAAACTTGTAGAGTTAATGGGCGGACAGATAAGTGTTCATAGCGTAGAAAACGAAGGCAGTTGTTTCCATATTGATATCCCTTTGGCTTCAGCTTCAAATCAACCTGAAACATTTTCTCTATCTTTTATAAATGAACTAAAAACTAATAAAATTAGCAACAAGAAAAATATTAATATCTTATACATTGAAGACAATGTAAGAAATTTAAAATTAGTTCAACGTATTATTGAAGAACATAAAGATATGAATTTAAGTTGCGCTCAAGATGGAGTTTCTGGCTTAGAAACTGCTAAAACAAACGTACCAGATTTGATTTTATTAGATATCCATCTTCCAAAAATGAATGGATTCGAAGTTTTTTTAAAACTAAAAGAGATTGAATCGACTAAAAATATTCCTGTTATTGCGATTAGCGCTAACGCTAGAGATGAAAATATAAAAAAAGCAAAAGATATGGGATTTATAGACTATTTAACAAAACCTTTAAATGTTAATTCTTTATTAGAAACTTTAAATAAACATAGAGCTTAGTTGTTACACGGTTCTTTCCTTTCAATTATTTCCTCAATAGAGTAAATACGAATAGAAGTGTAGTTTGAAACGGTTTTATTAATTTAAAACGTTAATGAAATTTTCAGCTTCACGAAATTCAATGTTTTTTTCAATTTCAAAAAATATATTATAAAATTTCGTGAGTTAATTTTGATTTTATATATTATTGGCGTTGTTAATAGGTAAACTAACTGGACTCAATAATTTTATTTTTTTTATAAGTTTTTTAATTTTATGACACCTGAAAAGTTGGTTGCAAAAGATTCTGATATTGCTTCTTTTCCATTAATTCTTGATCTTTTGATCGAGGCGATTAATGATCCTAGAAGCACTATTGATCAAATGGTTAATATTGTTATGTACGATCAAGACTTGTGCAATCGTCTTATAAAAATAGTTAACAGTCCAATTTATAATTTTCAGGAAGACATAGATACAGTTGAAAAAGCGTTAAACGTTATTGGAACGGAACAACTTTTAAGTATTACATTGGGATCCACAGTTTTATCTAAATTTGCAGGAGTGCCAGAAGATCTAATAACGCTAAAAACATTTTGGCACCATGGGATTGCTTGTGGTTTAGCCACCAAGTCTATCGCAAAGCTTAAAAATCAAAACAATCTGGATATTTATTTCGTGGGTGGAATGATTCATGATATTGGTAGTTTAGTCATTTATAAACATACTGCTGAAAAAGCAAAGTTAGCTCTAATTCAATGCAATGAATGGGGTCGCAGTCTTATAGATGCTGAACAGGATGTTATGGGGTTTAACCATGCTCAAGTTGGTAAAGCTTTGTTGCAAAAATGGAGACTTCCCGATTGGCTATGCCAGGCTGTGGCTTTTCATCATAATCCACACGATACAAAAGTTTTCGAAATTGAAACGGCAATTATGCATGTAGGGGATTTTATCGCCGAAGGCAGTTTCTTAGGAAGTAGCGGGCAAATACAATCTCAGATTTTAGATACTAAGGCATGGGGAAAACTGAATTTACCCAATAGGCATTTGACAACAATTTATGAAGACGTGTACGAAGGATTTGAAGAAATGGTTGAAATTTTTTCTTAAATAGAACACTAGCGGAGTATAAAAATGTTTGAAGGAGCCATTACCGTTGCGGATGAGCTATCTGCAAGGATTTCGACTTTAAAGAATCAAAGGGATACTCGAAAAATTGGAATATCAGCTCTTTTCGAAAAGTTTGGAACTAGTTTAGAGCGATTGATCAAAGCTATTGAAGACGGTAAACCTCTAAAAAGGAACATTAGAGAATTGGAAATGTCAGTCAAGGCTGTTCCAGGTACCGTTGGCGATATGATTGGTTTTGAAAAAACAGATGAATTGGCAGAAACTTTAAAGCAAACTTTCACTCAGGCAAATTTTGATAAGATTGCAACCCAATCAGAGGAAGAAATTGCAGGTCATAAAAAAGTATTAAAAGAAGCCGCCGATAAATATCTTGATCTATGGGAAGCCATGGAGGAATAAAAAATAATAAGCTCAATCATTACACCTAAAGGCGTAATTAAAAATTAATGAACGACCTTCCTAAAAAAAAAACTACGCCAATCAAAGTTGTCTTAAACGACAAATCTCTAATAATCAATCTTCCAAAAATCAGTTCCATTCTAAGTTGGGCTCCTTTTAATGGCGGTTTAACTGAGTCTAACTGTATATTCAATCATGAATGCGATCATTTTGAAGAAAATGATTTAGAAACAATCTTTAGCTCTATTATTAGTCGTAATAATTTATCGTCCAATACGGTTGGATTGATTACAGGGGCAAATGTTTCTCGCTATGAAGAAGTGTATCTAGAGAATGGTGGTTTATGGGTCCATGCAATAGCAACGATTGGGTTGAATAACGCCCGATCAGTAGGAGACTCTGCCGACGTAGATCAAACAATTCATAAACCGGGAACTATTAACTTAATAGTTTCTTGTAATGCCCTACCCTTCGTTTCTGGTTTAGTTGAAGCCATTCATGTAGCCACTATGGCAAAAACCTCCGCAATGATTGAGGCGGGAGTAAAAAGTAAAAAGTCGAAACAACCTGCAACAGGTACTGGGACGGATTGCATTGTGGTGACAGGGAGTGGAGAAGTTCAAGAAAACAATTGCGGAATGCACACAGTATTAGGCGAAATGATTGGCAAAGCGGTTAAAGAGATAATTAAAAAAGGTATTCAAAAATGGCCCTAATGAAAACGCCAATGAAAATCCATAACTATTCCTTTTTTATGAATACAGAATAAATCTGAATATTTAGTGTGAAACTGTCATAGGAAATTAAGTTGTTGTTTGAATTTACTAGCATTCGTTAAGTTTTCCTCCCCCTATTTTAAGGCAATGGAAACTCAAAAGCCTTCACTGCGATAAGACACAAAACTTCGTGGCAAATTTTTATAAATCGCTCAAAAAGTAGAGTATAAATACCGAAAAAATAATTATCTATAATCGAACTTATAACCAAATTTAAACTCTCAAAAACAAAATCTCTCAACTTGTTGACGGTTACTGTTTGTCGAATAGATAACTAGAAGTTATCTAATATAACGTGTCAACTATTTTGTTTTTACGAAAAACATTGAAAAAGCGTGGATAAAAATTTCGGTTTTTCGAAGTTGTAAAGAGTTAGATTATAATCCAGCTTCTTTTATTCTTAATAACCTTATCAAGTGATTTTAATTATGGAAATAGCTCCTTTTTCCAAGTTTAGAGAGCTCAAACGATCTAAACTTTGGATATTTATGTTAAGCCTTTTGTGTTGTTTATTCAGTTTTAATTATACCTATGCTTTGGAATTTGAACCTGATGATGTGTCTGGTTTATCTATATGGCTAAAAGCGGATTCCATTACGGGAATTAGCGATGAAGAACAATTTGGATTTTGGGGAGATAGTTCTTCCAGTACACATGATTTTTCTAATTCGACTAGTTCAAAACAACCAACTTATATTTCGAGTGTCCCTGAGCTAAATAATAAACCTGCGGTAAGATTTGACGGGGATGACGACGTTTTTATTTCAAACGATACTTTCTCCTTTGGTGATTTTTCTTCATTCGTAGTTTATAAAGACGATGAAGGAGGCGAAGGAAACGATCAATTCACAAAGCTATTGTTGAAAATGGACGGAACTGGAACAGGCTTTAGTGACTCTTCAGCTTCTAATCATACTGTGACAGCCGTTGGAGATGCTACTCAAGTTTCTACTCCTGATAGTCCACTAACGCCAGATAGTAACGTTGCCGACTTTGATGGTAATGGCGATTATCTAGCAATTCCCGATAGCTCTGACTGGGATTTTGGAACAAACGACTTTACTATCGACATGTGGGTACGTCTTGATAACACTTCTGGAGAAAAACGTATATTAACCCAAGGAACCAATAGTCCTTTTAATTATTGGTCGTTTCAAATTACCAGTAGCGGAACTTTAATGACAGTTGAACACTATGATAATAATGTTGCGACTACTGCTCATCAAAGCTT
>JAJDAT010000009.1 GCA_029261715.1 Nitrospinia bacterium
CCTTCCGCGTGGAGTTTATTAACCAGACCGGCGTTCCCTATCTGAAACTGTCCTGGTTCGGCCCGTCCTTCGGGAAACGCACCCTGTCCATCAGCGGCAAGAAAGGTGTGAAGGATTTATCCACCGTTAACGCGGCTATCGAAAAACATGGCAAGGGCCTCCTGGGCGAAGAAGCCTTCACACGTCATCAGACGGTTGCCAAAGAAATCGATGCCGTGCGAAAACGCGAGATTCAGGGCAAATTCGCTGTAGCTGTCAGCGAGACAGGTCGGAAATTACCGGAGACGCATTTGTTCCTGCGCGGCAGCCCTCACGCAGAAGGCGAATTGGTGCAAGCAGGTTTTCCCGTAGTGTTGTCGCCTCCCGCGGTGACCCCGCCTGAGCGCACTCGAGAGGATACCACTGCCGGACTGCGTACTATCCTGGCGGATTGGATTGCCGATAAGACCAACCCGCTCACGGCACGAGTTATGGTTAATCGCATCTGGCAGCATCATTTCGGACGAGGGATTGTGCGGTCCACCAGTAATTTTGGCAAGGCGGGCATTGCACCCACTCATCCCGAATTGCTGGATTGGCTGGCGGCGGAATTCATGGCCAATGGATGGCACATGAAGCCTCTTCATAAGCAGATCATGTTGTCGCAGACCTATCGCCAGTCATCTGCGGCGCGGGAACCGGAGTTGGCGAAGGACCCCAACAACAATCTATTCTGGCGATACAACATGCGCCGCTTGTCCGCGGAGGAAATTCGCGATAGCGTCCTCACCATGACCGATACGTTGAATCTGACAATGCATGGTCCCACCGTATACACCGTGCTGCCGGATGAGGTTCTGGCAACGTCGTCCAAAAAAAACGATATCGTTTCATCCGGTATCTGGGGCATCTCTACCGAGGAGGAGGCTACCCGGCGTAGCGTATACATTCATCTGAAGCGCTCGCTTCAGCCGCCCATTCTTACGGATTTCGATTTCGCCGATCTGGATGACACCTGCCCCGTGCGTTTTGTTACGACCCAGCCCGGTCAGGCGCTGCATCTGTTGAACAGCGATTTCATACACGCCCAGGCTACTCTGTTTAAGCAGCGAATCTGGGAAGGAGCGGGGGATAACGATACGGATCGCATTGCGTGGGCATTCGAACATACCACAGGCCACGCACCATCATCAGATGAACAAAAAGACGCTCAGATTTTTCTTTCGTAGATGAAGACGGAATTGAACGCCGATGAAGATCGGGCTTGGGAACGACTGGCTCTGCTATTCTTTAATCTGAATGAATTTGTCTTCCTGGATTAGAAGGGATATACCATGACGCATGACAACCACGGCAAAGGAAGTTTCTGCGGACGGACCCGTCGCGAATTTTTACGCACCATTGGCGGCGGTTTCACGTCGGTGGCCTTGGCGGGTCTGATGCAGAAAGATGGTTTTCTCATGAACCAGGCATTTGCGTCCGATGGCAAGACGCCCTACGTGGGCCCGTTATCAGCCAAGCCGCCACACTTCGCACCTAAGGCCAAGAGCGTCATCTTCCTGTTTATGTACGGCGGTCCTAGTCACGTAGATACCTTCGACTACAAACCGGATCTGTATAAATACGATGGGCAAACCATCAAGGTTAAAACACATGGACGTGGCGGTCACAAAAATGAAGGCCGTATCGTGGGGCCCGAATGGAGTTTCGATCAATACGGACAATCCGGGCAATATGTGTCCGAATTGTTTCCACACTTGTCCACCTGCGTGGATGACATCGCATTCATAAAATCCATGACCGCCGATTCGCCCATCCACGGCTCGGCCATGTTCATGATGAACTCGGGACGTATCCAAAGCGGCAATCCCTCGCTGGGATCCTGGTTGAATTATGGTCTGGGCACTGAAAATGAAGACCTGCCGGGCTATGTGGTGATGCTCGACAAAACGGGCGGCCCCATCAGCGGCGCAAAAAACTGGAGCGCAGGCTACATGCCTGCCCAATATCAGGGCACCATATTCCGTCCCGAAGGTTCACCTATTCTGCATCTTCAACCTCCGGATACCATGTCCAGTGCGGAACAGCGAAAAATACTCGATCACCTGAATCATTTTAACGGCATGCACCTGGCGGCGCGGGTAGATAATTCGGATTTGGCGGCGCGCATAGCGAGCTACGAGTTGGCGTTCAAAATGCAGACCACTGCGCCGGAAGCCGTGGATATCGATGACGAGCCGGCTCACGTAAAGGAATTGTACGGCATTGACCAGGAACGCACGGAAGATTTCGGACGGAAATGTCTGTTGGCGCGACGACTGGTGGAGCGGGGCGTTCGCTTCATACAAGTATACTCCGGCGGCGCTCACAACGATGACAATTGGGATGCCCACGCGGACCTGAAATTTAATCACGACAAACACGCGGGTAATACGGACAAACCTATCGCCGGACTCATCAAGGATTTGAAACAGCGTGGCCTCTTGGACGAAACACTTATCGTATGGGGCGGCGAATTTGGTCGTCAACCCACGGCGGAATATGCTAAGGGTACAGGGCGCGATCACAATGCCAAAGGGTTCACCATGTGGATGGCAGGCGGCGGTATTAAAGGCGGCGTGAGCGTGGGTGAAACGGATGAATTGGGAAGCGAAGCCGTGGTCAATCCGTATCACGTCAAGAATCTCCACGCTACGATCCTGCATCAGATGGGGCTGAATCCGGAAGCACTCACGTATTTCTTCGACGGACTGGATCAATCGCTGGTAGGGGTAGAAGGCGCGGAACCCATACGAGAAATTATCGCGTAAGAAAAAATGAGGAGAGGGACTGTGCAAAAAGTACTATCAGGGTGTTTGGTAATGACGATGATCGCCATGCTGGCGGGATGTGGCGAAAAGGGAGGGGAGACAAGCGTGGTATCTTCGGAAAATGAATTAGGAGTTACGGAATCGAGCTGGGGAACTGCGCCGGACGGCACCGACGTTACCGCCTTCACGCTCACCAATGCCAACGGTATGAAAGCGGTGATCATCGAATTCGGCGGCATACTGGCAGAACTTCATGTGCCCGATGACGACGGAAACTTGGCCGACGTGGTGCTGGGATGTGACTCCATCGAGGATTACGATGCCGTGAGTCCTTATTTCAGCGCGCTTACCGGACGTTATGCGAATCGTATTGCCAAAGGCGCATTCACCCTGGAAGGTCAGACCTATACCTTGGCCATTAACAACGACCCCAATAGTCTCCACGGCGGCGTACACGGTTTTCACCGCAAAGTGTGGGAAGGAACCGCTTCTCAGTCCGACGATACGGTCTCGGTGGCCCTTACCTATACCAGTCCCGATGGCGAAGAGGGTTTTCCCGGTGCACTAACCACCAAGACCACCTATACCCTCACCAATGACAACAAGCTCGACATTCTTTTTGAAGCGACCACGGACAAAACTACGGTAGTTAATCTGACCCACCATGCCTACTTTAATTTAGCAGGACACGATAGCGGCAAGGACGTGCTGGGCCACGAGCTTCAGTTGATGGCAAAGAAATATACTCCCTTTGACGATACGCTTATACCAACCGGGGCTATCGAGCCTGTAGCGGGAACACCATTGGATTTCACTGCGTCCACAGGGATAGGTGCGCATATCGGCGATGTGCCTGGCGGTTACGACCACAATTACGTGCTCGATAATCAGTCCGGTGACTATGCCCTGGCGGCGCGGGTGCTGGAACCGGAAAGCGGGCGAGTGATGGAAGTCCATTCCGATCAACCCGGCATTCAGTTCTACACAGGTAACGGCTTGGATGCGTCCTTCGAAGGCAAAGGCAAAGTTAAATATGCTACGCAACAGGGATTTTGTCTGGAACCGCAAAAGCATCCGGATACGCCTAACCATCCCGATTTTCCCAGTGCCGTTTTGAAACCCGGTGAGACGTATCGTCACCACATGTCTTTTACTTTTTCAAACCAGTAAATTAAACCTCATCAGGAGAACACCCTTGTCAGAAACAAAGCAATTTGATTTAACTGGAAAAGTCGTTTTCATCAGCGGCAGTTCCACCGGACTGGGCAAAGTCATGGCCATGTCCATGGGCGCAGCAGGAGCCAAGGTGGCTCTCAATTACGCCAACAACAAGGAGCGGGCCGACGAAACGTTCGCAGAATTTCAGGCCGCAGGCCACGAGGGCATCATGCTCCGGGGCAGCGCGATAGTTGAAGAGGACGTAAACCGCATGATCGTCGAGACCAAGGAAAAACTGGGTCCTGTCGATATTCTGGTCATAAATGCTACACCCGATCAGCCTCAGAAACCCATCGAACTCTACGACTGGGACTTCTATCAGTCCATGATAGATTTTTTCATCAAGAGTCCCTTCCTGTTTGTGCGTGCCGTACTGCCCGACATGAAAAAACGCAACGCCGGACGCATCATCAACATCGGGTCCGAAGTATTCCAGCGCGGCGTGCCCAACTTCACTGCCTACGTGGCGGCCAAAGGGGGTCAAAATGGTTTTAACCGGAGTCTGGCTGGCGAAGTAGCCCCGTGGGGCATCACCGTCAACATGGTATCTCCCGGTTGGATTCCGGTAGAGCGTCATGAAAATGATCCGCAGGAAGTGAAAGACGATTATCTTTCCGGATTACCCATGCGGCGTTGGGGCGTGCCCAAGGAAG
>JAJDAT010000010.1 GCA_029261715.1 Nitrospinia bacterium
CAGTCAGTTAGGTCGTTGGCGTGACATGAAGATAAACAAACCTGACCTTATCATCGGTGTGGGGGGATGTGTGGCACAACAGGAAGGTGAGGCTATCCTGCGCCGGGAGAAATCCGTGGACATGGTTTTCGGTCCGGACAACCTGTTCAATCTCCCCGACATGATCCAGCGCGTTAAGGATGGCGAGCGGGTCCTCATGACCAAGTGGCAGCCCCACGAGCGGCGCGTTCAAAATTTCATCCCGGAACAGTGGGTGGAAAACGGTTATGTGGAAGGCTGCAAAGCATATCTTTCCATTACCAAAGGCTGTGATAACTTCTGCACCTTCTGCGTGGTCCCCTACACCCGAGGCCGCGAAGTGAGCCGGGAACCAGACAACATCTTCCGTGAAGCCCAATCGCTTGTCTCCCATGGCGCCAAAGAAATCTGGCTTCTGGGGCAGAACGTCAACTCCTACAACGCCGCAGGTTTCGGATTCCATCAGCTTCTGGACGAACTCTCTCAACTCGACGGCCTGGAGCGCATACGATTCACTTCGCCTCATCCCAACGACTGGACCAATACCCTGTCCGATCTCATGGCGGAACGGGCTCACATTGCCAACCAGCTCCACCTCCCTTTCCAATCCGGTGCGAACCGACTGCTGGAAGACATGCATCGCGGCCATACCATTGAAGATTATCTGGACAAGATGGACTACATGAAATCCATTAACCCTAACCTAGAACTCAGCACCGATATCATCGTAGGCTTCCCCACCGAAACCGAAGAGGAATTCCAGCGAACTATGGATGTAGTTCGTCAGATTCGTTATTCCCAGGTCTTCCCCTTCAAATATTCGCCGCGCCCCAAGACCAAGGCGGCGCAAATGCCCGACGATGTGCCTCGCGAAGTAAAAGAAGATCGCCTGGAACGTCTCATCAATCTTCAAAAAGAAATTCACGCCGAAGACATTCAAAAGTATGTGGGCACCGAACAGGACGTGCTCATCGACAGTGCCAGCATCAAAACACAAGGCTGCATGAGCGGACGCACGAGCGGGTATCGTCCCGTCTCCATCGAAACCGACACGCTGGAAATCAGCGACATGGTTCGCGTAAAAATAAATTCCACCAGCGGCCACTGGCTCTACGGCGACGTACTCGCCCCGGCCACCCTCTAACCCACACACCCCATACCGGAAGGAAATCTATGAAAATCCACGTCATCCCCCAAGGCCAGATCGCCCTCGACCCAGAAACCGCACTGGTCATCCCTATATATGAAGACGTTGATATTGCGCTGGGCAGCGTACTCACCGATGACGACACGAAAACTCTCACCACTCTCCACGAACGTGGTCTCTTCTCCGGCAAAGCACAGGAATGCTACACCGACCCCACGCCTCATAGTCCCTACGGCGCCGCCATCATCATCGGCTTGGGTAACCACGAAGACTTCGACGCGGAAGTATTGCGTCGATGCGCCGGGAAGGTCACCAAAGCCGCCCAGGTACAGCGCTGCTCCCAAATCGTGCTGGACGTGACGGCCAATGAAGCCATTCCCGTAGAAGCCTTCATCGAAGGCATCATGCTGGGACAATACGACTATACCGCGCACAAAACTCCTCCGGGAAATCCGCCTGTCCTCATCGATGAAATCACTATCATGACCGCGTCAGAAGATAACCTGGCCGATCTGCGCGAAGGCTGCGCTCGCGCCGCCATCACCTGCAAGAATGTAAACTGGGCGCGCGATTTGGGAAATATTCCTCCCAACGATCTCACCCCTACTGCCTTAGCCGCACAAGCCGAATCCATGGCGAAGGAAACGAGCCTGGACTGCACTATCTTCGATGAAGCCGCCATGGGCGAGCTGGGTATGAACGGCATCCTGGGTGTCTCAGCAGGCAGCGACGAAGAAGCCCGCCTCATCATCCTGGAATACAAACATGTCGATGCCGAGGATACTATCGCCCTCATCGGTAAAGGCATCACCTTTGATACTGGCGGCATCAGCATCAAACCCGGTGAAGGTATGCACGAGATGAAATTCGACATGCTGGGTGCCGCCGCCGTACTGGGCGCCATGAAAACCATTGCCGAACTCAAACCCGCTGTCAACGTCGTCTGCGTAGTGCCTACGTCAGAAAACAAAACCGGTCCCGGCGCCTACGTCCCCGGTGACATCCTCAAAATGTACAACGGTATGACCGTGGAAGTACACAACACCGATGCGGAAGGCCGTATGGTTCTGGCTGATGCATTGGCTTACACCGCGGAGAAATACAAACCCGGCGCCATGGTAAATGCCGCCACATTGACTGGCGCGTGCGTCGTCGCTCTAGGCCATTATGCCGCCGGCGTCTTCTCCAACAACGACGACTTGGTTAGCGATCTGGAGCTGGCCGCCCTGGCATCCGGGGAACGAATCTGGCAATTGCCCCTGTGGCCTGACTACGAAAAACTGGTGGATGGCACCCACGCGGACATCTGCAACATCGGCCCCCGAGGCGAAGCTGGCGCGATCACCGCCGCCGCATTTCTCAAGCGCTTCGTGGGCGATACCCCTTGGGC
>JAJDAT010000011.1 GCA_029261715.1 Nitrospinia bacterium
CGAGCGAACGGTGAAGCGGGAGTGGGCTGTTGCGAGAACCCGCCTGTTCCAGATTCTCAAGGAAATGCTGGAAGCCTGATATGGCGCTCACCAGCCAAGACCGCGATCGTGCTGAAGAGATCTTCTTTGATCTGATTGAAGACGGAATCCAGGCAACGCAAGCGGAAATCCTGAAGCGTGCTGATGGCAATGACTCGATTGCCGAAGAGGTAGCGACGCTTCTTGCCGCGAATGAGGAGGCATCCACCATTCTGGAGGCCCCGGCCCTACCCACTCCGGCCGCCAACGCGGGCATCGGTGCCTACCGGATCATCGGGGAATTGGGTCGCGGTGGAATGGGGACCGTGCATCTGGCCGAACGAACCGGCGACTACGAGATGGAGGTGGCCATAAAGGTCCTTCCACCCGGCCTGGCTGGAACGGCCGCACGCGAGAGATTTGTCGCGGAACGCCGCATCCTGGCTCGGCTCGAGCATCCCGGCATCGCCCGACTCCTGGACGGGGGCTGGACTGAAGATGGCCGCCCCTACATCGTCATGGAACGTGTGGACGGCGTGCCCATCAGCCAGTTTGTTGAGGACTTATCGGTAGACGCCCGGCTCGGGCTATTCCTGCAAGTCGCCGAGGCCGTCCAGTATGCTCACCGGCATTTGATCGTGCATCGCGACCTGAAGCCGTCGAACATTCTGGTTACCAAGGAGGGCCGAGTCAAACTTCTGGATTTCGGAATCGCCAAGCTCCTGGACGATGATGAGTCGACGGAGGCCTTGACAAAGACCGGCGAGCGACTGCTAACGCCGGACTATGCGTCTCCCGAGCAAATTCGCGGCGAGGCTGTGACCACGGCCAGCGATGTCTACCAGCTCGGCGTGGTTCTGTACCAGATGTTGACAGGCGTACTGCCATTCAGGCTCAAAGGCCGATCTCTGGTCGAAGTTGAGCGCACAGTCTCCGACACGGTACCGAAGGCACCCTCGCTTCGCGTCACGGAGTCCGTCGGTGATGGCAGGCGCACGGCGCGGGCCCTGCGTGGTGATCTCGACAACATCATCATGACACCGCACAACAGCGCGCGTAGCGCAGCAATGCGGGAACGGCGCTGGGAATTCATCGCGCGCAATCTGGATCACCTCGCCCGGAATGAGCCGTTGGAGAACGTCTGTTTCGAGGGAATAGGTTAGGTCATCGGACATGGGAAAATATCTCGAAACGTACAGAAACGTCGTCAGCCCGTCCGAGCTCGATCATCTGGGCCATATGAACGTTCAGTACTATTTCGCGGCCATCGGTGGCGGCATTACGTCGTTTCAGATTGCACTCGGCCTGACACCGAGCGACATGCGCAACGGCCGGCGGCTGGCCTTCGTCGTGGTTCATGGTGACACGAACTTTCGGGCCGAGCTCCGGGCAGGCGACATTATTCGGCTGGAAACCGGGGTGACGGAAATTGCCGCCAAGACCGCGACATTTCACCATCGGATGATCAACGTCGAAAAAGAGACCCTGTCCTTTGAAACCTACTTCAAATGCGTGCTGATGAATCTGGATACGCGCCGCGCGGTCGAAATACCAGACGACATCCGAGAGAAACTACGAACCTACCTGGATTGACCTTCTATTCCGGGAAAGCCGTAATGTCGGCGATCGGCCGGTTCAAATCCCGCTTCGTTGCAAAGTAGGTTTCCAGGGCCTGGCAATCGCCGAGCAGAAACGCGTCGCCGCGGTACGGACCAACGACCTGAATGCCGAAGGGCAGGCCTTGCGGGTCCTTACCCGCCGGTATGGTCATGGCGGGATGACCCATCATCGTGATCGGTGCATTGATATTGCCCCGCCCGGCCCACAGGTCGTTCTCGCCCGCCGCCTCTGCTTCCGCGAGACGTGCATTGGCGACACCGATCTCATCCAGCGTAAAGAATGGCAAGGTACGTCCCGGCGTAATCAGGATGTCGATATCTTTGAAGAATGCCTGAAAGTGACGGTAAATTTTGGTGTGTTCGGCCAGCGCGTCCGCCGCATCGCGTGCCGTCATGCCGGCGCCACGCCGCAAATCGGTGCGCGATTGTGGAGTCAGTCCAGACGGGTCGGCCAGATGTTTGGCATCATATCGGGTCATGTGCACAAGCGACCGCAACTTCAGATAAACTTCATGAATCCCGGCCATGTCCGGCGTCGACCAGTGGCAGGAACCGAACGCCCCTGAAAACTGCGATACTTTCGATCTGAAGGTTGCACACACCGAGTCGGTCGCGTCAGCGACGCCAAGGTCGGCGGTCACCGCTATGCGCAGCCTGCTGAGATCGACCGCTTCTGCCGGCGCCCGCAACGCAGGGTCAGCCACGCCGCTAAACGGATCGCGGAAATCGTCGCTCATCATACCCTGCAGGAAAAGCCGCGTATCGGCGACGCTACGCGCCATGGGGCCGAGCACGGTCATCACGCTCCAGCCTTGCGGCCGCTCCTCCGATGGCACGAGACCAGGCGATGGCCGCAAACCGACAACGCCGCTGACGGAAGCCGGCCCCCGGATACTGCCGCCCGTGTCCGAGCCTGTGGCGAGCGGCACCATCCGTGCCGCCAACGCCACTCCGGCCCCGCCTGACGAACCGGCACAGGTGCGCTCCAAATCAAACGGATTACGGGTCAGACCATAGATTGGATTGTCGGTCGTCAAGCCATTGGTCAGGGTTGGAATATTGGTCTTGCCGATAATAATGCCGCCCGCTTCGCGGATCGCGGAAACCATTCGGCAGTCCGCCGCCGCGACAACATCGGCGTAAATGGGCGAGCCCTTTGTCGTCCGCAATCCGGCAACGTTTTCCGCTTCCTTGATTGCCACCGGCAGTCCGTGCAGAGGCCCAAGGCTCGAACCAGCACCAACGGCCAGCTCGGCCCGCTTAGCCTCATCGCGCGCTTCGTCGAGACACATTTCGACCATCGCATTCAAGGTAGGATTGACGGCGTCTATCCGTGCAATACAGCTGTCCAGTACCTCGACCGGCGATGCTTGCCGCGCGCCGATCAGCGCGCGCAA
>JAJDAT010000012.1 GCA_029261715.1 Nitrospinia bacterium
GCGGCGACGTTCGTATACTTCGTGGAACTGTTGACATTAGCGAACAAACTTCCGGACAAGATTTACGTTGTCGTTACCAAACAACACAGGGAAAAGATCAATTCATACATTCATGGGGTTTGCAGGCAAAAAGCTAAAAAAGAATGGGTTATAACTCACACCTTCTTTTTAATAAGTAGGGGCAACTCGTATGGGTTGTCCCATTTCTGCGAACTAACTACCGCTAACAATCAAAAATAGAGAATGGTTCGAATCAACGAATATTTTTGGCTATTCGTAATAGTTTTGAACTGATCTTTAAACCAGCTTGCGAGAGTCTTGTCTTGTTAACTTCCAATTGAAGTCGGTCTTCCTCAAAATAAAGTGAGATCATTCCTCCACTTTCAAAAAAACTCATTTGGTCGCTAACAGTCAAGATAGGTAAAGGGTTTCTACGGAGAAAATTTAAGGTAGGATCGTCTAGTTCTGATAAGAATAATAGATGACAACCATTTATATCATTAAATGAAGTAACTTCTTTGATTGAAAACTGAGGTCCGGATTTCTTTTTGTTTTTGATATAACTTAAAATTGTCAGAAAAGAATTTTTACCATGATAGCAAAAACCCGCTTCTTCTGAAGCTGAAAAATACTTTATCTCCGGCCAAGTCACGTATTGAAAAAATTTATAAACCATGACGGCCTTTGCCTTGCTTTTAAATTCGTCTGCAAACACCGGTAACGTCCAAATAGATTGGAAAATCACAGCGACCAATGCCGAGAAAAATAAAAGTTTAACTTTACAAAAAAGACGGTTCATAAAAGAATTAAAATTGGAATTCTCAATTTATGTACACAAAAAATATCTAAAATTTAACATATCTAACTCAAAAACGGAAACTCGAATAAATTTCAAAAAAATAATGTATGAGCCGTTTTTTCAAGCTTATACATCATCAAAACTTCAGTGTTGCCATTCCCCAAAAAGCAATCCCAGACCTTAACGGAATAGTATTCACCCTACCGTTAAAATCAGGAAAAAATATGTCTTCATCTAAAAGGTTTTCCCCAAACAAACTCAATGTAAGATCTGGAGCGTTCCATTCAGGAAACGCTTGATCCACTTCTAAAGACCCCTTGAACGTCAAAAAATTATATCCTTCTGGTTCGGGGTTAACTATTGAAGCTCCAGGAGAGCTTGTCGCTTCTGTGTAATAGCTATTAAACACCCCCAACGAATATCCTCCAATAGAATGGTACGAAATGCCCGCTTTAGCCATAAAATTAGGGATAAAGCTAATATCTTCCACTCCCTGGTCGTCTTCGTTTTCTTGATAACTCGCAGACCCATTCAACTCCCATTCTGGAGTAATATTTACTTTCCCTTCAAACTCCACCCCCCAGTAATCAACATCTCCGCCATTGACAAAAAGTAATCTTTTACCATCACTTTGCAAAGCGCGACCAACAGTATCTTCCTGAACGCTATTATAATAAGTCAGCCCAACAAAATATCGAGGAGCGTTATAGAAAATCTGGGCGTCAAACGTATTGATTGTTTCCGGTTTTAGGTTGGGGTTTCCACGAATTGAAGTAAATTCAACTTCACGCTCGGTAGGGGAAGGGGAACGGAAAGCCTTTGCATATAAAGTTTTTATTCCTAATCTTGGGGTTAATTTATAATTTGCTCCCACTCTCGGAGAGACATCAACATCATTTTTTTCAGTTTTGTTTAACTGAAAACCCGCAATTAAATTCAAACGATCCCAAGGAGAAAAATCTGTCTGCAAATAATAGCTGAATCGATCTTCGTTATATTCCTTGAACGAACTCTTAAATTCTCCCATGAGATGCTGGTAAATAAAGCCTGAAAGAATATTAACTTTGTCGAATAAGACGCCTCGTATATAGGGCTCAAAAAGAAAGTCTCGACTAATTGTTTCACTACCCGAATCGCTAGTAAAATCCAAGCTATTAAAGGTAAAATTAAAATTGCCTTCCCAATCCTCAGAAAATTTTCTTGAAAATTGCGTGTCTATATAGTTCCTAGTGGTTTCCTGTGCCGTTTTAGCTGGAAACCTCGGAGTAACGCCTATCGTTGTATCATCCTGAAAAGAGCGAAAACCCGTTAAAGTAAAGTTTTTATAATTAGCCTGCGCAAAAAAACCTAAGTTTTCTTGAGAATAATCAACGCTATCAGCCACTCCAGACGAGTCAACAGCGTGAAAATTCCAACCGTCGCTATCATAAAATCTAGCGGAGCCAGTCAAACTAAATTCACCTTTGCTCACGTTAAACTGACCAGAAGTCTGCGCAGTTCCAAAAGATCCATATCCTGTTGAAATAGAATTTTTTTGCGGTTTTCTAGGGTCTTTCGAGACAATATTAATCACCCCTGAAAATGCGTTTGTTCCATATAGAACAGATCCTGGTCCACGGACCATCTCAATTCTTTCAATCGACTCCAACGGGAAACTTCTGTAAATATCAAGTTGAACTCCACTAGATGTTCCTCCTCTAAGAGGACGTCCATTGAGTAAAACCAGCACATGGTTATCCAAATGGGTTTGAACTTGACCTCGAATGGAAACAACATTATCTCGAGCTAAGCCTGATCCCCAAACATAAACATTTGGTAAGCGCGATAAAAGATCCTGCAAATTATTTGCGCCATAACTTTGAATGTCTTTTGTGGTAATTACAGAAACAATGCCAGGGGCTTGAGACAGCTTTTCTTTTCTTTTAGAAGCTACCCAAACGGCAATGTCTTCAAGATCGAAGGATAAAAGCTCTTCTAAATCAGAATCAATTTTTTCATTCGCAGAAACAGTGGACACTATAATAAAGAAAATAGTTACTACCCACACATATCCAACAAACTTTTTTTTAATCATTGTTTTTGTAAACACGGCTTCAAAAAATCATTTACCTACAATAGGTAAAAACTACTTACTAAAATACGCAATACCCATTTTTAGGGTATCCCCCTCATTATATACCAAGTCTCCCTAAATCCTGGAACTTATTGAAAAGTAAAACTTATCAATAAACAATCAATACTTAGAATGATTTGTAAGCAAGTTTTAATAACTTAAAACTGAAACAAAATCTTAATACATTTATATGGTGAAAAATCATTTCATCAAGATTCTAATACGGAAGCGTCTTCCCCAAATCTAAAGTTTTGTCGAATTAGAAATAGACCTATTAGTTCTATTAAGAACTTTACTGTCTTAAGAATTTATTTAGGGAATAATACTTAGGAAGGAAATAGCCGCAAAATAAAAAAAGTCCCAAAAAGCCAAAACGGGGGCCCACATAAATCCATGGCTAATTGGGACTTTTTGCTTGGTTGCCACCAAGAAAAAATATTTTAAGCAAATCAGTTTTGCAAGCTTTACGACAAAACCAAAATAATTCAATTATTAGTTTGTCTAACCGTAGTCAAAAATCATCAAAATGATAAAACCTACGGTGGTTATTACGGAAAACCATACCATGAATTTAAACATTTACAACCTATAAATAAAACTGGATGTAAAACATTAAAGCAAGAGCCGAAAAAATTTTTACCACGTAACCCACTTGAACCCATAAAGTAAAAATCGGATTTTCATTTCGCATGCTTACCTCGCAATCCTGCTTCTTGAAATAAATACTAACTTGAAACTAACGGAAAGGCAACAACCAACACGCAATTGTAACGATTTTTTTCAAAAAAAATTGAACATTTTTTTTAAAGCTCAATTCTTAATCTTAACCTTACGGATAACTTAAAAACTCTCATCTTTAATCTTAATTTATTCGACTATTTTCAGAAGTAAACTCCTTCGTCTACAACTAAAAAGAAGCTAATCTCATCACTAAAAACTTTAGAAAACTAATAATAAAATCATCATAAACTTATGCTCTATCATCATGCCGCTCTATAAATGACTACAGAACAGAATAGGACCTCAAGCCTTAAAGTCGCCTTCAACTTAATAGTTATCACCTTTTCTATTTCCTAGGGTCGTTATTATTTTTCAAACGAAACTAACGGAACAATACTCGTCACCAACGCCATTATTACGCATTCCGAAACAATTTCATGCAATTGAAACTAATCTTTCAATACATAACCAACCCAAGTTGTTCTCTCTATAAACCTTATTTTTTAATTTGTTTACTATTTAGAAATGAATCTCCCGACGAATCAAAAAATATTATTTAAAGTTCATTTCCAAAAATAATATTCATGGAGAAAATCATGGGCGTTTCTACAGCAACAAAAAAAGTTCAGTTAGATATGTTAGACGAAGTCGTCAATGTCATACAAAGAATCGCCCGATCTTCCACTCCTCATGAACAAAAAAAATCAGACATGACCGTAAGAGTAGACGCAGGGCAGTTGTTCTACTCTTCCGGCCCTCCCCTAACCAAAATCGCCACGCAAAGTACGTCAATCATCGTCAAACCAACTACGCCCCTTAGAGTTGATCGCATTGTCATCGAGGATTCAACAGGTGTCGTTTTCATTTTCGCTGGCGCCGAAACAGCAAATCTAACTCCGCCTACAATCACAACCAGGAAACTTTCTATCACGCAAGCTTATCCCACCATAAACACAACATAGATAACGAACGAAGATATCACCGATGAAAGAACGCCGACATCAGGCAGAGCTGTCGCAAGCGGAACCGTGACAATGAAAGGCGAGTTATTAACGTATTTCGATTTGAGTCATATGACACAAGCTTTCTTACTAGTGGAACCATCAGCTTATATGAAATCAAAAAATAAAGTTAGAATCATTTATTTTAATCAGTCGATGGGTGCCTACGCAAACGGGCATGCACAACACTTTCTATTTTATGCGCGTATTATTAGACCCAACCTTTGACATAGGATGATTTGACAAATAAAATCAAAACTATGATCAATGATATATACAAAATAACGGGAAGCGACTAATGACAAAAATAAAGGGAGTATTACTTATCGCAATCTGCTCGGCGTTATTGGCTTGCGCAACCCCATGGAAGCGAGCCGATGGTGGGAAATTTAATCAATCACGATATGAAATGGACCGTTCATTATGCGATTCAGAAGCGCGAAATTTGGTAACGGGTCAAACTATTCGACCGTTTTCCGAGACAAGAGTCGCCAGTCAATTCTCTGGAGCGATAGTCACTCAGTTTCGCGTATGCATGAGCCGTAAAGGCTGGGAAATGAAATAAGAAAACTGGCTTAACGAAAAGAAGGAATGCGATCAACTAAATCCGGCTGATCTACAAATGGGTTACGGTTCCCTTGGACCATCTCAACCAAGGAGTTACGGCCCATCTCCCATTCATCTGGCGGATCTGACCGGTTCCAATCTCGCAACATTTCTTCGTGGCTTTTGCTCAATGGAATTTCATATAAATACGACATATAAAAATGTATTCGAGCTATATCGCCGCGTATTGACTCCTTAGGCTCCATAACTCTTCCTCCAAACTCGATATTACAACTACCGTGCTTCCTCATTTCTCCAAAAACAATGCCATGCCTGCGGTAAGATCGTACTTTTTTCAACATTCTAACCACAGGAACAAGGTTGTGCATATCCGATTCCATTTTATTAAACTGTTCTGATACGTTGCGACAACATGCCCAACCCCGCCTGGATTTTTTACGACTACTATTTTTGCATAGCTGGTTTTCGTTTTTCCAACAATCTAGTTGAGGCCCAAATGCTGTCACGGGAACCACTCTATCCCAAGTCAACATAGCTTCTTGCCTATTTTTAGCATCGTGAAGATCCAAGCCGCACTCTTCTTTATCTATATGAAGTTTTGAATCGAAAGAACATCCGCAATAAAAAGTGTTGTGATTATTTGAATCAAGATAAAGTTTAAAAAGATAACCTCTAGATTTATTTATTTGAATAGATTGGCTTGGTTTAATTTGGATGGGACTTATGGGTTTAAGCTTTTTGATCGCCTCTGCCCAACCTGCTCCCACGAGGAACATAAAAGCTACAACTAGAACCAAAGCGCTTATTTTTAAAACAGTTTTCATGCAGGAAACGTCCTTCCATTAATAAGACAATTAAATTCAACAGTCTTCGAGGAAATCATGATAGCTTTTCGAAATAAAACAAAGAGTCATTTGGATAAATAACCAAAGATCTTAGCTTGGTGAAGCTTAGCAATATAAGTATAAGGAGGAAATACCTAGAAAGTGGTATTTATTATTATAAAATGGGGAGTTAGAGGTGAATCTAGGAAGGAAGTTTGTTTTTTACCGTTTTACATTACTTATATATTTAAAAATTGTTCGAATTTAAAAATCCAGTTAAAGCATTACTTCGATAAACCATTTGGGTTTGATCCTGCCAAAGTCCTTACGCTTATGAGATTTTAAACTTTGTTTGGGATCAAGAACATAAGCCTCCTTATTGTCACGCACAAATACAGTCCAATGCCAAAAAGGTTTCCCATTTTCTAAATGCCACTTGATTGCAAGGAAAGCGCAATCAGGAAGTTTATCCCATTCTTGAAACGGCTTTTCTCCCTTCCCCAACTTTACGCCAAACCGGCGACTCAATTGGCGGACGTAATCAGTATCAGACCACAACGTATGATCTTCTGAGAAAATCCCCATTTGATTTGCGGTTTTTTTTGCTTTGGAATAAGTCACTTTGGCTAACGCCGCAACACTGGCAATCCCGCAACCAGTAACTTCCTCTTGAACCACAGGTTTCATCAATTTGTTTATCCTATTTATCTTCCTTTGATGGATTCCGTTTTGTCTCACTCAAGCTATGATGAAGCCGTTCTACACTTTCAATCGTTTGATATCGCTTCAATAAAAATTCTTTATCGTCCCCGTTATAAGTTAAGACTTCAGTCATCTTCGCTAACAATAACCGATTGTAACTATCTAATTCAGAAGATTTTTCCGAAAGTTCTACCTTGCCTATACCTCTCTGTGGCGGCTTAGAGCCTCCAATACCGCTAACCATTAAAGACTCCATAGAATCTTCTAACAAGTCATTAAGAGAGATATTAGCGAAATTCGAAATTTTCTTCAGATCTCTGAGATCCGGCTTTTGCAAACCAGTTTCGATTTTAGAAAGTTTTGTTCCGCTAGCTACGCCTGATCTTTTCGCAAACTCGCTCTGAGTAAGCCCCATAGAAAGTCTAGCCATTTTTATCTTATTACGTAGCTTCTCAAATGCTTCTTCGTTTTTGGATATTTCCCTTGACATATTCTCTAAATTAGATAATAATTATCGAAAGAAGCGAATTATTACACATTTTTGATTTCATGAAAACAAAAAAAACTACCGCCACTCATTATAGTATTGGAACCCTTATCCAAAAGCTTCGCAAAGAACGACGCTGGAAACAAAAGGACCTAGCCTCTCGCTTAGGCCGGGGATTCAGCATTTCTAAGATTTCGAAATGGGAAAATGAGGACACCGCCCTAAAGTTTGACGATATCGTCGCTTTATCTCAAGCGTTTGAAACTCCCATAAGCGCCATGTTTAAAGACTTAGGCGCCCCGATCTCTAAATCGGAACTCAAATCGACAGAAAGACTGAAGTATTTATATGATTCACTTCCTCAGCTTCAAATGGAAAGAATCGCCCCTTTATCAAAATGGCCGTTACTCGCAATAGTCGCCGCAGTTGGCTGCGTACTCATTATCGCAACTTTGAGCGCCCTTGTCTATTTTAGAGAATCGCAAAGCCTTAAAACCGGCGATTACTCATTGATCGACTCATGCCAGGTATGGATCGACACCAGCGAATTAAAAAGCTCCCCAAAGTTAAACCGCGCATGCTCCGTCACACCCCCGGTTAGAAGTTCGATCGGGCAAAGTATAGCTCGACCTTTTGGAATCGTTAGCTATCCAGCAAGCTCCCGAATAACCGACTGCAATGCTCAATTAAATAACATCGGACTGTCAAAATTGATTTATCCGCTTCATTAACAATGAAAGCTACGGAGCGGGAAATGCGGTGGGCTGGCCCGCCGGCTGGCGCTAATTCTAGATAGAGCTGCCGGGAATCGGGTTTCGTTTATAAGGAAACCCGAAGCCAGTAATTGGGGGGGTTAGGAACTATTCAATCACCCTCTATTAAAACTCGTTGATGTAAAAACTTTTCGCCTAAACCTTTTACCCGTTCTTTTTTCATTGAGATCTATGAAAGGAACACAGAGGCAATCGTCATGATCACAAAAATTCTTAAAGGTTTTAGCTTCATTCTAGCAGCAACAAGCGTGGTGGGGTTTGCATTAGCGGCAGCTTATTATTTTCCCAAAGCAGTCATGCTATCCATCGGCTAGAAACTTCATGGAGACTCGTCAGGGTCTTCTATATCAGGGCTTACTCCCTTCACTTTGCGCCTTAGATTTATTTGGATATCAAAAAATCTAATTTAAAACCAAGGTCAAAACACTTCAGAGGAAGCGACAGTGATTATCCAAATATTACTCAACCTCCTAATGAGTCTATCGCTCATTCAAACGGCAGAAGCGTGCGATCTAGTCGCTCCTCCCAAATACGTTACAAACTACGATGGAGACACTATTACCTTCGACGTCCACGGATTACAAGTTGGCGATCAAACTATATCTGGCCGCACAAACGTTAGGTTGAATGGAATCGACGCTCCAGAAATGCTTCCTCAAGCTAATTGCGAATTCGAAAATCACATGGCTCTCGTCGCTCAACAATTTGTAGAACGCGAATTACGAAACGCTTCAGAAATCGAATTAATTGTCCAAAGCAAAGATATCAACGGTCACATATTATCTTATGACCGCGACGAGTTTGGTCATCCTTTGGTAGATGTAATGATCGACAAACGTAATCTCGCAAACCTGCTTTTAGCCCAAAAACTTGCAGTCAAGTCTCTTAGTCGTTTCGAAGCCTGGTGCGACCCCGAGTACGTTTTTGAAGAATATCCCAAAAACAAACTTCCATAATTAGATCCGGCAACTTGATAGCCCCTAATCATTGCGAGCGCTCTCGTTCATTAAACTCTTATAAAGAAGGATACCTAAAATGATCTACGAATGCCGAGTTTACAAATCTTCTGGAGAGTTAGATCGGGTTATTCCTCCAAAAAATAACGACCAAATTATTCAAGAAGCCCGAGCAGAAATGTTAAACACTGACAAGAATTATTTTAGCGTCACTTCTTCTGCGCCCGAAGGATTTAAATTCGACCCTCAACGTTTAAGAAATTCTATGCGTCGAGGATACGAAAAATCCGCAGAGATAAGAAAACAAAAAAAGGAAGCCGAGAAGCAAAACAAAACAAAATAACTTCATACATTGTTTTCCTTATCCACAATCCAATAAAAGAATCTCTACAGTTTTGACTTTGCTATGATCCTAACTTTCAAGACAAAGTCTAGGTAATAGGAAACCGGTAAAACACCCATTATTAAAGTTTTGTCAAATGTTCAATTCTTGGACAAACCTCACGCAAACGGGTTTCAATATGCATTCATCTATTTATCTAAATTATTTACCTTGAAATTAGAACAGTATTCGGTTTAACCTAAATATAGGTAGTCGCAATATAACATTCATAAATTCAAAGGAGATTTTTTCTAAGATTTTGAGTTAACTCGTTTGCAAACTTAATTCGATGGAGGTTGCAATGCCTATTGAATTTATTCATATGGACTCAGAAGAAACAGAAACAACAGAATCTTTCTTTTCCAACCAACTAATCAAAGCGAGGATTAAAAGCGAAAATCACTCCAATCAGAATTACGACCCCATATTCAATGAAAATCGCTCCGAAGAGTGGAATGAAAATCACTGGCACGATATCAAACAAAATAACCTGAATTACGACGAAGACGTCAACCAATACATCACTCTCACCCTTGCCGGCATGGCAACTCCCAAAAATCTCTCCTTAACAAACCAATATGTAGTTGGTATTGAATCAGACGTAGGACAAATCGCAATCAACCTCGATCAGAAATCGCAAAAATATAATTTATATAGGGTAAACGCTGATTTTTTGCTTTTCCACCTAGGGCTCTTTAGCAAAGAAAGTAACATTTTAGGCGACGCCTACTTTGATAAAGGAGAATCCTATTATCACTATGCCGCAAGTAGTTTAAAAGCAGCACATGGCGGGCAATCCGGCTTATCAGACGTATTGGAAAAGCTGTCTACTAAATTTGGAACCTATGTAGAAGTTTTACGTTGTATGAAAAACCAGTCAGAAAACTTTTTCAGTTTCCATTTCAGCTTTTCAAATGATGAGATTCAAAACTTTCAGGAACAACTGACCGACATATGTAAAATCCGAAAAGAGATGGGGGCAAGTTGAAATAGAGGGAAATCATTGGCAAAAACTCATTAGTCCCCGTTGCTATGTGGTTCGATGTGAATCGAAACGTCGTTGATATTAAGTTTTTCCTCCAACAACTTTTCGATTTCGTCCGCGATGGCATGCGATTCGGAAATGGTTAAATGAGGGTCTACATACACCACCATATCAACAGCGCGCGCAGAACCAATCCAACGCGATCGCACACGGTCCACCTTACGCAATCCTGAAACGCCTTTTACAACTTGGACGATTTCATCAGGCTCAATGGCAATACTGTCCACTAATACCGGGATGGCTTTTTTGAATAAACCAAACGCTAAATAAAGAACTAACCCAGCAACGCCTAAAGCGCAAACCGTATCCAACAAAGGGTATCCCATAACCGACAATTGCCACCCAACGATAACCACTACGGTGGTGAGAGAATCCGCAAAAGTATGTGCCGCATCGGCCAACAGCAAATCTGATTTCAGTTTTTTTGCCCATGCCCTCTCCCAGGCGGCGATACCAATATTTGTAATTAACACCACAAACATGAGCCCCAATGCAATAGGGTCGGTCGCTATTTCAGTTTGTTCTCTACGGATAGCATGTAGAGACAATTCAAAAGCTAAAGCTGTCAACAGAGTCGCTAAACCAAGTACCGCCAAAGTTTCGAACTTTTGATGTCCGTAAGGATGCTCTCGATCGGCAGGTTGGCTAGAAATTTTAGCAATAAACCACGCGACAACATTGTTAGCAACATCCGTTAAAGAATGAATAGCATCGCCTAAAATAGCCATAGAACCAGTAGAAAACCCAACAAACGTTTTCACCAATAGGATGAAAAAGTTTGCGGAACCTTCTATAAAAATAACCCGCCGAATTTGCTTATCGCGATCAGAACTTTCTTGCATAAAACTTCCCATTTCGACTTGCTTTTAATATCGTTTTCTTCATAACTTTGAAAATCACGAAACATTTCCAGCCCCCTCCATTATAGTTGGAAAATGCATCCTTTAATCATTTCAAAACCAATTATTTAATATTCTATTAAATAAAGCTTCGCTCTCCTTAAACGTCAACCCATTTACAACATTTAACATAAAATGTACGCGCTATAAGTTTTATCGAGAGCAAAAAACAAGCCAATTCCTCTGCGAAACACTAAAGTTTATCTTGGCAACAAAAAATATTTGAATTCGGGGAAGTTATATTTAAAAAAATATTTTTATTAGAGGTTATAAAAAACTGAATCGCATAGGAATAATGAAAAACGTCAAAAAAAATTTATCTAAGCGTCATTTTTCTCATCCTTAAAAATCAATGTAAGAGGTATTTTTATACTTGAAAAAAATTGAAAGATCCAAAACCTAGTAAAGAAGTTAACGATCAGTCAAACGCATTTCCTGATTTATTCAGTAGAGGATATTTCATAAACCGGTTTACGTTTGATCAGTTTATCTTAAGGAGCTCGAAAGTTTATTCAAAGCGTTATGTATTAGCATTTTATGTCTTTAAGAATGTCATCCAGAAGCTATCCTTTCGACTTTGCTCAGTATGGTCGCCCTAGTGATGAAGGATCTCGCCTCAATTTAATAAAATTAGCTCCTTGTTCTTTAGAGGTCAAAGATTGGATCATCAAATAAGTAAAATATTCCAATAAATTAAAGCTCATTTCTGTCAAACACCACCACCTTCAATCATTTTTTCACTTACCAAAAGCCAATATCCGTAGTATCATTTTTGCTCCCAAAATGAAATTATTCGGAGATTTTGCGTTGTGAAAAACTACATCACCATTACAGTGTTGTTTATATCGATTTTTATTGGCCCGTCATTTTTTCCAAATCCGGCGGCGGCCTTGGAAGACACCGCTAGTATCGCTAGCAGGGTCTCACAGCTAAAAAGCCTTATCATTAAGGAGCCTAATAACGCTCAGGCCTATGAGGAATTAGGGGAAGCTTATTCCAACCTTAAACGCGATCAAAATGCCATCAACGCTTACAAGAAAGCCGTTGAATTAAGCCCAAAAAACTCTGACAACTACCACAATTTAAGTCTCCTTTATAGCATTCTAAAAGATTACCCAGAAGCAATTCGCTACGAAAAAGAAACGCTACGGCTAGCGCCATATAACAGTCAAGCTCATATGTTTTTGGGCTTTCTATATAATAAAATCAGCGAATTCTCTAAAGCGGTCGCTTCACTTCAGGAAGCGATAAAACTAAACCCGCACGAAGTGGAAACCCATTATCAACTGGGAGACGCTTATACTGGCTTAAACGACCGCGACAATGCGATGGCAGCTTACAAACAAGCCATCAAAGTAAAACCTGACCACATAAATTCGATATATCGTATTGGAATTCTTTATCAATACAAAAAATCTTACGCCGAAGCTATCGCCCAATTCGAGAAAGTCGCAGAAATCGAACCTGACGATTGGGAACCTTTTCATCACCTTGGAATGGTTTATGGAGCAAGCCTGAATTTCCCAAAAGCAATTGAGTATTTCAAAACTTCTATTGATAAAGGCTCACAGGATAGTAGAACTTTTTCTTTGTTAGGACTTCTTTACCAAGAGATAAAAAACTTTAAAGACGCTATCGGACCTTTAAAAAAAGCGATTGAACTCAACCCAAGCGACGCCGAAACAACGTGGAACTTAGCGGAATCCTATGCCAGAACGCACGATCTGCAATCAGCTTATAAATATGGGAGACAAGCAAAAAGGATTTTTCAAAACCAAGGTAACGATCAAAAAGTCAAAAGCCTTACCAAGTATCTTGCGTTGCTCCAAGAAGAGGTCGAAGCGCAAGGCGGACAAATTGTCGAGATAGACGAAGAATCTTTCCAATTAGCGGAACAAGATTCTGCATCCAAAGCCAATATTGTCGCTCCTGCTCCTCCGCAATCTCCTCGCGAAGAGCCTGAAAATGCAGATTATTATTTAAAACTGGCCAAAGAGTTCGATAAGAAAAAAGATTACCAAAAAGCCATCGAAAACTTTCGAAAAGCCTTAGACATAAATCCTATACTCTCCGACACATATTACAATTTAGCTGGAGATTATTTTATTCTGAATGATTTTGAAAACGCTAAACAAACTTATTTTAGAGCGATAGAGGCATTCCCTAACGATGGGGGGTTATATGCCAATTTAGGATTCCTCTACGAAAAAATTGGAAAATTTGAAGACGCGCTGAAACTGTTTCAAAAAGCAGAAGAACTTTTTAAGAATCAAAATTACCAAGAGGGACTAGACCAAATTGCTGGAGAACTTCAATTATTAAAAGAAAAAGTTGCCAAACTAAATAAAAAAATCCCCAACAGCGATAATCAACCGCAAATTTCTTTTAAAATGTCTAACCTAAATTCATCTAAAGATATAAAGACGATCCAAGCAGAGATGAACAAACTGCCAAAAGATATAAATTTACTTAAAAAACTCATCGAAAAACAACCAAGCATAATCACCTATTTTAGATTAGGAAACGCTTATATTAAACTGAATAGCTACCCTGAAGCGCTTAAAGCCTTTGAATCTGCAGTAGCTCTGGAACCAAACAATCCTAATACTCACTTTTATTTAGGAGCCCACTTTATTTTTGACCGCTCCGATTATAAAAGAGGAAGACCTCATTTAGAAAAAACGCTGGACCTGGCCCCTAACCATCTCTCTGGGATTACCTTACTTGGGGATTCCTATATAAAGACCAAAGACTATATAATGGCTCTCACCTATTATGATAAAGCGGTGGAACTAGATCCCAATGAGCAATTTTATTTGTTAGCTTTGGGGGATGTATACCGAGGAATGAAAATCTATAAAAAGTCTATTGAGTATTATGAAAAAGCCCTCCAATTTGACAATCAGTCGCATTCGATCATTTCACAAATCGCCGTTTGTTATGTTTTTTTAGAAGAATTCGATAAATCCATCAATTTATTCAAAAAAGCTATAGAGATAGCTCCCGAAAACTGGAAGTATTATTACGCACTTTCATTTTCATATAGAGGCCTTAAGGATATCGAAAATGCATTTTTCTACGCTAAAAAATCTAAAGAATTAATTACGGCAGAAAAAGCTACCGCCCAACAACGCACAAAGGTTGAGAATAATTACAACGTCTTAAAAAAGAAGTTGAAAAATTAAGAAAACAAGCTTCCCCAGACAGTCCTAAACCTTTCAATTTAAATTTATATAAAGAATTTGAATCTATTCAAGAAGCAGTGAAAAAATTACCTAAAATATTGATACGGTAAAAAATTTAACTGGAGAAACCTCCGGCATAACCTCCTATTTTAAGCTGAGAGTCGTCTATAATAATTTAGACAAAAAATATGAAACACACGAAATTGCAACAATAACCAGAGGCTACACCATCTGCATTGAATGTGAAAACTCGGATTAGAAATAATATTTCATTTTCCCACATTCTAAGGCTTCAACACATATCGCTTCAAAACCTTTACTCTCTCTTTATTCTCATACCAACACCTTACTTACAAATTAAACGTTTTTTATTAAAAAATGTATTAATTAAAAAAAGCTATCTCTAAATTCTAACTTCCGTTTTTACAACCTAAATCTCACATTCAATAAACGAAATGAAACATAGCCAAAAACAAAATTTAGGTTTCATGCTAGCTTACCTATTGATTTTGGTATACGAAATGTTATAAAATCCAATCCAATCTATTACTTCTCAATCACTCTCTGCTTACTGGCTAAATCTACGGCGGCAAAAGAGTAACGTTAGTAAATAAACCCCAAACGTACAAACAAACCAAGACTAACCGATATTTCCGAATACCAAAATATCTACATTCCCCAACAGACTACTTCTTAAAGAAAGGCCCCTTATTTATGTGGCGAATTGAATCAATCGAAAACCTTACTACACCAAATGGACAAGCTTGGGTTTCGGATGGACGCCCCATTAATGCTCGCAGAGGCCCTGCTGGCAATTCATATAAACTCTGGTGCTCCAACTACGGATATCTAACAATTGACGACGTTGGAGAGCAAACTGGAGGCCCTCATCATTCGGCTTTAGAAATTGAAGGACAACGATATTGGTACGATGGAGAAGGGGCTTTAAACTTTACCTTTAGATCTGATCGGACTTTCTCGTTAATTGGCAATGAGAATCAAATTGATGGTCATATGAATCCTTCGCCAGTAGTTTCAAATAAAAATATCGGTTTATTCAAAGAAATGATGGAACAAAAGCTAATTCCCTATCAAAAAATCCCAGACGATCCAGGAAAAACGTTCCAAGAACTTAAGGAATTAGGAAAACAGTTTTTTCCTACGACCGCCTATAGCTTCGAACTAGCTATGGCCATATATGATTGGACGACCGCATGCTTTTTCAGAATCGATTTATTTTCCTACTTTGTTTATACAAAGATTGAAGGAATTCCAATTGATAAAGACAGCATCGCCAATTTGATTTGGTCGGCCAATTGGCTTCCCTACACCGCACATAACCAATACTTCATGAAATCTTTAATGATGAAGCCAGCTGACTCCCTAGAAAGCGTTCAAGCTCAACTGGAAAAACAAGCTCCTAAATTGATTGAATACAATCGAGCCGAAGAGGAAATAATTACTCAAGCGGTAATGAATTTACCACGCGTATTGGTCGCAGAAAAACCGGTCCTTTATCATGGCGGCCCGGATATATCTACGATGGCAAAAGATCAGTTCAGCGCTCAGTTTCAACAATTACCGACGAATAGAGGCCCCGTAGGTAAGAAACTTCAACTTAACTTTGAAGAAGCGCTCAATACAATCTTACGTCCTGAAAGCGTCATAACTAAAAAAGGATTCTGGTCATTTACAGATTCAATGAAGGATGCGGTACATTATTCCAATGGAATCATTATTAAAGTCCTTCCACCTCAAAACTCGGAATATTGGCCAAACGTAGCCTACATCACTCCACTATCAGATGGACCAGAAAAAACGGAATATCTATTCGTGCCAGGAACGAGTTTTAAAATCTATTCACATAATTGGATTGAAGAAGAAGGTAAAAATCTACTCTTGCTAACTCTAATTTTGCAAGACAAACCGATTTAAAAAATACTCCTAACCTCATAAAACTTTATGCAATATTCTTGATCGTAAAAAATAAATAGAAATTTAAAAATAGAAGTCTACTAGGATAGATTGAGCGACAAAACCTTGAACTTTGTCGACGAACTTAAAAGAAGAGCCTTCAAGCTCTTGAGAAATGTCCCGTGCCGTTCCAATAGGTTGACCCGACTCTAAAAACCGAATAAAAAGAAACTCCCCTTCCGACAAAACATGTGGATAAGAAATATAATCATCTCTCTTCACAATGAGCGTAACCCCACCTGAATCCAAACCGACCGTTTGATCTCCTTCATATCTATCCTGATTAACCATCCAAATTTTATAAATAGGAAAAATCGTTCATTCCCGCTTTTCCAACACCGTAACATTTTTCCATACCGTCATATTTCATTCCCATCACGCCCATTTCACCAAAGACTGAACCGCTGATTTCGACAACTCCCAAAGCAATAATTCCCGCAATAGCCGATCGAATTGCTAAATCTTTTTCATAAAGCTCTCCCCCAAAAAAAATAGAACTAATTAGAAAACCAGCTCCTAAATATAGGCAAAATTTTCCCCGTTTGTTCCTAATCCTCGACTCCTTACACTAAAACAGAAAGGGTCCAATTTTATTTTAACTCTACCGCTACCACCCGCGAAAGGCGAAATAGCAAACAAACTAAACAACTCGAAAGAAGTCTCCCACCTAACCGGGGGAAATCACGCATCCATATTAGTGGTCGACGATATAGAAGAAAATCGAGACGTCCTTAAAAAGTTATTAGTCGATGTCGGCATTGATGTCATCGAAGCGATCAACGGGCAAGATGCTTTAAATAAATACAGAGACCATCATCCAGACATGATATTCATGGACATTCAAATGCCTGTAACGGACGGCGTAAAAACTATTCGGCGTCTAAAAGAAGACTATTCTGAAGATCCATTAAAAATTGTCATCAATTCAGAATCAGCTTTGAAGCATGAACGAGAGAGATATGATAAATTAGGGTGCGCTGGAATTGTGCTTAAACCATTTCAATCCGAGCAAATTTATTCTATGATTCATGAATCTCTCGGCGTAGAATTCGAATATGAAGAAATAGAGATCACCTCCAAATTAACGGAGAAAGCAATAGACTACACTCAAATTAATCTTCCTGAAAAACAAATAAAAAAGGTCAAAGCTGCCCTTGAACTTTATAATATCACTCAGTTGGACAAAAATATAAACATGCTGGAAACATAGAACGAACACGAAGAAACCTTTATTAAGAAATTGCATAAGTATCTGAGTTCGTTTGACATGGAGAGCATTCATAAAATTTTGGAGAGTTTGAATAATGAGCCTTAGTCTTAACGATGCCCCAAATAAAGTTTTGATTGTCGATGACACTCCCGCCAATTTAGACGTGTTATACAAGACCTTAAAAGAAGAAAACTATGACATCTCTGTCGCAAAAGATGGAGTAAAGGCTTTAAACTCTGTACCTAAATTTCGTCCACATCTCATATTACTAGATATCATGATGCCAGTAATGGATGGCTTCGAAACTTGTCAGAAACTCAAAGAAAATGAAACAACTAAAGACATTCCCGTAATTTTTTTAACCGCTAAATCAGAAAAGAAAAATGTCATTAAAGGTTTTGATTTGGGAGCGGCCGATTACATCACCAAACCATTCGACCACGAAGAAGTTCTAGCCCGAGTAAAAAACCAGCTAAAAATCAATTCTCTAAGAGAAAACAATAAACGCACCCACAGGGAATTAGAAAGACTCAACCAAGATATTAAAGCTCTTTCCGCTATAGCTTCACAAGATCTCAAGGAAGAGCTGAAAAAAGTCAAATACTTAGGCGAATACTTAAAACGGGAATACAAAAGTGGACTCGACGATGAAGGGCAAAGCTATTTGGAAGATATTGAAATGATAGCGAGTCAATTATCTTATCTAACCGATAGTTTTTTAGATTATACAAAAATTATAAAAGACGCTAAAACATTCCAAGAAACCGATTTGAATGATTTGGCCGAACAAGCTATAGACTATTTAGAGAACTTGATTCAAGAAACACAAGGCACAATAAACCTATGTAGTTTGCCAACCATAACTGCGGAACCTTTTTTAATGAGAAGACTATTCCAAAGCCTTATATCCAACGCGCTAACATATCATAGAAACGCCGAACCTCCAGTTGTCGACATTCATAGCAGACAAACAAGCACAGGTTCCTGGGAAATAGCCATAATTGATAATGGGGTTGGGTTTGATAGAAAATATGTTGAAAGTGTTTTTAATTCTTTTGAACACATAGAGGTAAGAAAATCATTCGAAGGCATTGGAATGGGATTAGCCATTTGCAAAAAAATAGTGGATTACCACGGCGGAACTATAACAGCTCAAAACAGACCAACGCACGGTACCGCTATCGTCATCACCATACCTGAAATCCAGTAATAACTCCGCTCGATCTTCCTTTAGTTCTTAATTGCTAAAGCTTCCTCAATAGAACTAATAAATTCCTGAATGTCCAACGGTTTAGAAAGATGATGAAAAAAACCCATCTTTAAAGCTTTCTCTTTATCCGCTTCCATCGCATCAGATGTAACAGCTATCACGGCAATACTTTCAGTTTCTTTCATAGCTTTTAATTTATTGAAAGCGGTAAAACCATCCATTCCTGGTAAATGAATATCCAACAAAACAAGGTCTGGTTTCTGAGCTTTTGCTATTTCAATACCCAATTGCGCATTAGGAGCTGCAATAAGATTAAAGTTTTTATATTTTCTTAATATATGTTGAACCAGTTTTAAGTTTGCTGGATCATCCTCAATATAGAGAATGGTCTTATTTTCGGTTATATGATGGATATCAATATCATCCGACTCAGAGCTTTTTTCATTTATTAATCCCGGCTCTACTAAATCAAGTTCAATGATAAAAGTAGATCCTTTACCAAGCTCACTTTCAAAATAGATGAACCCATTGAGCAACTCAACAAGTTTTTTACAAATGGATAACCCTATTCCAACTCCTTGAACCTCGCCATTTTCCTCTCCAAGCCTTTCAAACGGTTTAAATAAATCTTTATGATATTCTTTTGAAATTCCAATCCCAGTATCGTTAATCTTAAGCTTTACTTTTTGATTTTTAATCTCGCAAGAGACAGTTACAATTCCATTGACACGATTATATTTAATCGCGTTTGACAATAAATTTAAGATTATCTGCTTAAGACGAATACCATCTGCATTAACATAAACATCTTTTCTATTCTGACAATTATTAATGATCGCTATAGAGTTCTCTTCCGCAATTGTACGGATTAAGCCAATCGCCTCTTCAATAACTTTCACCAAATTGACAGGCTCCAAGACAACTTTTAAAGAACCAGTTTCTATCCGGGAGAGATCTAAAACCTCATTTATGAGCTCTAAAAGATGCTTGCCCGCTTTTAGAATATAATCGACTTCCGTAAGCTCGATTTTTTGACTTTTGTTTTTAATTTCTAATCTCAACAATTGTCCAAATCCCAAAATAGCATTCATGGGAGTCCTCAATTCATGGCTCATTCGAGAAAGAAACTCCGACTTTGCAAGGCTTGCTTTCTCCGCTTCTTCCTTGGCTTCTATCAATTCCTTCTGTGTTTGCTTTAAAGCGCTTATATCTCGCACGATAGCGGAACCGCCAATAATTTCTCCATTATGATTTTTGATAGGAGAAACATTGAGAGATACGTCTATAAGTCTATTATTTTTTGCCAATCGTTGTGTCTCTAAATGACCGACAAGTTGACCTGAGTTTATTTTGGAATTTACCATCGAAAGATCGTTCCTTCTATCTTCCGGCATAATCATATTAATATGTTTTCCTATAGCTTCTTCATGAGAATAGCCTAAAAGATTTTCCGCTCCCTTATTCCAGGAAATAATTCGGTCGTCTAAACTTTTCCCAATAATCGCGTCATCCGAAGATTCAACAATCGAAGCTAGCAAAGTTTTGAGATCACCCACATTTCCCTCAATCCTTTGCGCCATATTTAAAAATGCCGAAGAAAGTTTTCCTACTTCATCGTTCGATCGATAGTTAATTTTAATATCGAAATCGTTTTGAGCAATCTTTTCAGCGGATTTCTCTAGGTCTAATATTGGCTTTACAAGTTTCCTCGCTACAAAAATTAATATGAAAAAAAACGCTACCAATAAAACTCCCAACAAAATAAAAGTATAAAACTCAATCTGACCCACCGCTATTTTTTCAGCTTGTGAATAACTGACTAACTTAAGTTGCTCACCTTTAATAATCTCGTTAAGAAAAAAGCTAAATTCATTTTCAAATTTTTCTTCTAAAATCTCCTCAAATTCTTCTAAAAGCTCTTTTTGATTTTTCCTATCTAGAGAAATTAACTTGTTTCCCTCTGAAAATATTTTTTTAACTTTGTTTTTTAATTTTTTAAATTTACCTCTTTTTTCATCATTTTTTTTAAGATTATTATGAAACGCATCTTCTTCGATATCTCCTAACTGCTCTAAATAGTTTAAGGAAGCATTTTTACGAAATTGAAATTCTTCTACCCCTTCCCCCAAAACCACAATATCGTATACTTCTTTAATTACAGCTTGTATTTCCGATTTCAGGCTAATAAGTGTCGTTATTTGTTTGTAGGAAAAGGATGTCTGACTTTTTTTCTGATGCATTTCATCATTTAGAGATATCAATCGAAATCCCAAAACAGAAATCACAATAAAAGTTGTAAGAAAAATTAAACCAAACTTTAATTTAATAGACATTTGAATCTTAAAGTTGGATGTAAAGAATTTTGAATCACCTCTTTTACATCAGGAGTCAAATTCAAAGATGAATTCAGAGTGCCTCATTTAAATATTAAATCTCATGAGGAGTTTACGACGTTGAATAAAATCTTCAGAAGTTTATATTCTCCCTTAAGCTTAACACTTACTTGCAGGATAAAAAAGATCTATTCATGAAAGAGAATTTTCAAATAACCATGTTTCAAAAAAAATAGAAGAAGAAATATTTAGGTGAGGAGTTTTACTAGAAAAACTACTATTAATTCACAAACTTTTTGGCGAGATCCAACTTAAAGGACTTAAGAGTTTGCAACATCATTAGTAAACACGACATTAACGACTGTAACGAACTTATATTAAATGCATTAACAAAAACAAAATAAGAGTTTGCTTACTTACTAAACTTATTCACGTAGTAAGTAGCAACATCCCGAATAGAAACGATACCAATAATTTTTCCTTCTTTGCTAACTCCAAGATGGCGAATGTTCTCTTTCTGCATTTTTATGAAAGCCGAAACCATCAAAGATTCTTCGTCCATGCTAATAACTGGCCTAGACATAACAAGATAAACCCCAACAGTTTTGGGATCAGAGTTTTTAGCTATAACTTTTCGTAACAAATCGGTTTCCGAAAAAATTCCAACAATCTCATCCTCGTCAGTAGCTAATATAGCGCCTATCTTCTTCTTTTCCATAAGTTGAGTGGCTTCAAAAACAGTGACTTGGCAATCGATTGTTTCTAGTTCCTTCTTCATATAAAATTTGATTTCATCCATCGACCGCAACCTCTAACTTATCAACTCAATTAAATTTATCTGGTAAGCTTCTATACACTTTATCTCATTACCTATTTCGGATCGTTAAACTTGCAATTAGATTTACAGCACCTAACCAGACCCCTTAAAGTTTACCTAATTTGTTCAATTATACCAAGCCCGAAATCAATGACCTTCATTTTTTGAAGCCCCTTAGTTTTTTATAAAATCAAAGTATTTAATCTTTTTTCAGTCTTTATTATGATATGGCACAGCAAAAACCAGCTAGCGATTTTGGCAACAAAAACTATCTTCTTAATCATCAGTGATGAACAATTAGAAATATTGAACAAAGCGTTAAAAAATTAATAATATAAAAAACTTTACTCTCTACTGCAAAAAAAATACCACCGCTCAATTTTTGACTATTCCATATTTGCTTTTCTATTAGACACTCCAAATTCTTTTCCATAAAAAATAAATTTTAATTATTTTCTCAAAATTAAAATTTGTTAATGACCTTGACAAGATTTTTTCTCGATTTTATTTATCCTACATGAGGCGATTTGAGCTTTTAGGCGCCTAAAACGAAATCAAATCGCTTTTGCTATTTTTAAAATCTAGCAAACCTCTTCGACCAACGATAGAGATTTGCAAAACAATAAATGATGATGCGCTAGAACGCTTCATACAATCGCAGAAGGAAAAAATCATGTTAGATCAAATGACTTATTGGGAAACGTGGGACCCTTTTCATGAAATTCGACAACTCCAAGAAGAAATGAATCAAACTTATTACGATCAGCCAAAGGAAACTCAAAAAAACTCTCCATTGTTCAACGTTTGGTCGGGACAAGACGGTTTGGTGGTGCGTAGCGAATTGCCTGGAGTTTCTCCTGACAACATTAACATCACGGTAGAAGGTCAAGATCTTACTATCAAGGGTTCCCTTAAACCTCATGAAACAAAAGACAGGGAAAGATTTATTAGACGTGAACGCAAACATGGTGACTTTTCAAGAAAGGTAAAACTTCCTTATCGAGTAGATCCCGAACAAACTGAAGCACAATTTCGTAACGGCGTCTTGACGGTAACTTTGAAACGACCGCAAGAAGACAAACCAAGAAAAATCATCATCAAATCAGAATATTAAAAAACTACTAAATAGATGACAATAAACGATCAAAGCATATCTATTTGAAGCTTTTTTTTTATAAGAAATTTTTAGACGACTGTCATCAATTTAAGTATCAGGTTAATAAGAAAGGAAAAGAAATGTCTAATATAGAATCAACCAAAACCAGCGAGGAAGCTTGCTCCGCAACCCAAGATCAATACAAATGCTCCGAAACAAAGAAAACGTATATCCCTAAATCCGATATTTATGAAACGGATGAAGCGGTATATATTTGGGCCGACATGCCGGGGGTAGACGAAAAATCTTTAGATATAACTCTAGAGAAAAACTCGTTAACGATCGAAGGACATGTGGAAGATTATTTTCCTCCCGAAGATTACTTTCAAGTCATGGACGAGTATCCAGTAGGTAATTACAAAAGAACCTTTACGCTTGGCGTTAATGTTCAAAAAGACGGTATCCAAGGAGTCGTAAAAAACGGTTTTCTAAATTTAACAATTCCAAAAGCCAAGGAAACTGTGGCAAGAAAAATTTCAATCTCAGCTGGATAAAACGAATAAAAACCTTCCCAGCTATGTTTGTATGCGAAGTTAACGAGGTACTAGAGCCCCTCCGTTAACTTCGCTTCAAACTTTAAAACGTTTGGTAAAAGGATGACAGAACCAACCAAAATAAACAAATGGCTAGTCGGCATAACACTGGGTCTTTTACTTATTGCCAGCGGGCAATCCTATTTATTGTTTCAAAAAACAAACAATCGCCTAACAAGCTCACAACCTAGCCTGCTTGACGAAACCAATATTACTTCAGACATTTCTACTTTAAGAAACTGGGACCCTTTTTCAGAAATTCAAAACATACAAAAAAATATGGACCGGCTTTTTGCTCAAGGAGCTAATAGCCAATTTCCTTCCATTTCAAATTTTGATTTCGGTAAAATATCCTCTCATCAATTGAACATAAAAGACGAAGGCAACAATTATTTAATTACGTTGGAAGTTCAAGGTTTAAAAGAAACAGATCTTAAAGTATCAGTCCAAGATCAAACTCTTAATATTTCCGGCTCCATCGAAAAAACGGTAGAAAATAAAGACAACAATTCATTCAGTCGTCAATTTTCATCGCAACACTTTCAACAAGCCGTAACATTACCCGGCCCCGTCAAACCCGAAACCGTAACAGTTACCTACAAAGGCGACTCGTTAAAAATACAAATCGAAAAAACCTAAAAGCTTGATTTTTTTCTATCTTGTAAAATCAAATCCAACTTTTTTTGAGCGCTTTTAACGCGATGGTGGAGTTTGTATTTTTTAAAAACTACTATGGACTTTTTGTAGTAGTCAACGGCTTTCATTTTATCGCCCTTTGCATACCAAGCCGCCCCTAAGTTGTTCCAATAAGTAGCTATATTTGGATGCTCGGAACCAAATGTTTTGAGATCAGAGTTGAGAGCCTTTTCATAATAAAAAATAGCTCTATCATATTGTCCCTTAGCTCGTAGCCCTCCTCCCAAATTATTCCAATCTGTAGCGACTGTAGGGTGATCAGAGCCAAAAGTTTTTAAGTCAGAAGCGAGAGCTTTTTTATAATAATAAATTGCCTTATCGTAATTCCTTTTTAAATACCAAGCCGCTCCAAGATTATTCCAGCGAGTGGCGACATTAGGATGATTGGGGCCAAAAGTTTTTAAATCGGCGCTTAAAGCTTTTTCATAATAAGAAATGGCCTGACTCGAGTCTCCCTTAGCGTACCATGCGCTTCCCAAGTTATTCCAGCGAGTTGCTACTGTAGGATGACCAAGACCAAAGGTTTGTAAGTCGGAATTAAGAGCTTTTTCATAATAATTAATCGCTCTATCATACTGCCCTTTAAAGTACAGGGCCGCGCCAAGATTGTTCCAGCGGTCCGCAACGTTAGGATGGTTAGGACCATAAGCTTTCAAATCACCATCCAATGCCCTTTCGTAATAATCAATAGCGCGATCATATTCTCCAATTTTATTTAGAATATCTCCGGCGCCATTCAAATAATCCGTATTATTTGGGGCCAGTTTGACTGCCTCTTCGTAGTATTTTTGTGAATTAGAATAATCTAGATCAAGCTCATAAACTCTCGCCTTGATGAAGCGAACTTCGGCAATCTTCGAAATACTTTTATCGTCCTTCTTTTCATTTTGAGAAAGAAACTTCAAAGCGGCTTTTCTGTTCCCCACCGCAACCAGACTATAGATTTTGTCTAAGAATGCTCCTTTTAAACGAGTTCTTAAATCTTGAATAATATCTTTTGAGCGCTCCTCGCTTGCCGACAAAGCTTCCTCAACCTTTCTATTCACAGGTCTTTGCAAAAGCCTTTGTTTGATCCAAATATAAAGTTCGTCGTCAACTCCATATGGCTTAGCCATATTAGAATGGTTCTTCAAAAAACCTCTTGTCTGCCGAGCAAAATTAACAGCGGCGTTTTTTTCAACCACAACCCCAATAAAGGGAGTCCCATTTAGTTCATAAGCAGCCGCAAGGTTGAATGGTTCTCGATCTCGTTTTTCTAAAAACTCCCGCCGCCACCGGTCATTTAAATCGTCGATTGCAATTCCTTCCATCAATTCCTTCAAATGCGCGTTATCGCAAAGGAACTCCGGAAAGCGAACCAAACCGCTAGAAAAATTAGGAGAACTCAACAACGCCACAGTTCCCAATTTAATATCTCGATAATTTTCCAAAATATAATAACGCGCCGCAACTCCTCCCAGACTATGAGCCACAAAGGAAATAGTTTTATAACGGCCCTTAACGCTATCTAAAACGGTTTTCAAACTTGCGGCGATTTGCCGAATGTTATACACCGTTCCGCAATCGCTTTTATAACCAAAAGAATAAACGTCGGAATTCTTAAAATCTGGATCTTGACTCAATTTTTTTGGCCAGAAAAACTTCGAATCTTGAAATGTCCAGGTTTCAACAGGATCTCCTGAAAAACCATGAATAAACACAATCAGATTATCTGAGTTAGAGTTTTTAAATAAAACGCGCTTTTTAGATTTTCCAGGTCCTTTCGCTAAATAATCGGATTGAAGATTCCTCTTACCAACACAACCTAGAGAAACCAAAAGCAGCGAGACCATTAAAATTGAAAAAAAAGTTCTCAAAAAGTTCATTTCGCTAACATTCAGCTTTAAATTAAAAAACATTTATCTATATAATTCATCCAAGTTAAACAAAAAAACCACTAAAGTTTTAATGAAACTTAAGTAATTTTGCAACTTTCTACTATCAAATAATATCGTCATTTATTGTAACTTGATAAATTAAGCATTTGTCGACCAAAATCCAAAGAATTAGTGAGAAAACTAAAAAGCTAATTTAGCCTTATTTCTATTTTTCTACTAATACCGATATCATACTCTGAATTTTCTAATTAAAAATTCTATGCTCTTAAAGAAAAGCCTTATTAATTTGATTTATCCCTCTTCTAAATGACCATAAACCATTATTTTTAAAAAATTAATGGACAGATGGAAACTTTTTGTTAATACTGTTCGTTCAAGCGAATATGATTAATTCAAGGCCTTTTTTTAATAGCGTTCCAGGTTAATTTTGACGCTCTTTCTCGAACTAACACTTTTAAGGTCTGTGATTTTTTTCTGAATCTCATAATCAAATATATGAAGAACATATTTGGTTTTTTCTACGCTTTACCAATTATTTATCGCCCCGTAACTAAACGATTTGCCAGTGAATAAGATTAAAAAGATTAAAGTTATTGATGGGATTTCCTGGGTAGAAATTCCAGAAGCAGAGGTTTACATACAATGCGGCTGCCCAGCTGATAGCGTCAAACACCTCATGAAACAGAGGCTAATCTCCTCTACTGAAAAAGATGGAGTTACCTTTGAATCTGGGCCTAACGTTATCCTCTTATCAGACGTAATGCTACAAGGCGGAGAGTTCAGCAATTTAGCGGAATTTCCAGTTCTTCAAATGCTTTATAAGCAAGGCATGATCCTACCGAATCATCCCAATAACACAGGGATAAAACCAATGATCATTGGGATAAAAGAGCAAGTCGAATCCCAATTGAAATACATTTATAGAGGAAACTATGGTTTAAATTCCGAAGAAGAAATTATCGAAACAGGAATAGATCCAGAATTTGCCAAAGAACTGATGAACATGAAACTAAAGTTCGCCTTTGGAAAATTGCAACAGTCAGAAGACTTTTTGGATACTAGAGTCATTGAATCCGATCCGATTGAAATTCGTAACGGCGTCACCATACGGCGTTTAAGCCTTAACGTTTTCGAAATTAATTACCGAAACGATTCGGTAACCGTGGATTTAAATCTATCTGGATTTGAAGGTTACGAAGCCGTTTATCCGCTCGGGTTTAATTTAGTCAGCCGCGATTATTTTTCAGTCATTCATTTAGGAGAAGGCGATGGTTGGGATATCAACCGGCCAAGTATGTCTAGTATTTTGATGTTCCACGGCAAAATATATTTGATCGACGCCGAACCAAATATCATCAATTGTCTTTTGGCTCTAGGGATCGGAATAAACGAAATTGACGGAATATTCCATACCCATTGCCACGATGATCATTTTGCAGGCTTAACCGCATTGATTCGCGCAGATCGAAAAATTAAATATTTTTCCACTCCTTTAGTCCGATCGTCAGTTGCGAAAAAATTAGCCGCTCTGGTCTCCATTGAAGAAAGTAGTTTCGAGAAATATTTCGACGTTCACGATATGGATTTCGATACTTGGAATCAAATTGAAGGTTTGGAAGTAAAACCTATTTTTTCGCCTCATCCCGTAGAAACCAACATCCTCATTTTTAGAACGCTTTGGAAGGGAGGGTTCCGTTCCTACGCACACTTCGCCGATATAGTTTCGCTTAAAGTTTTGGAAAATATGATTCGACACGACTCTTCAAAACCAGGCATATCGGAAGCTTTCTATGAAAGAATTAAGAAAGATTATTTAACCGAAGCGAACTTAAAAAAGTTAGATATTGGAGGCGGATTAATTCATGGAGACGCTGAAGATTTCAGAACCGATAAAACAGAAAAGATTGTTCTAGCCCATACGTCTTTATCTTTAGACGAACAGCAAAAAGAAATAGGTTCAGGAGCCGCGTTTGGAACAGTCGACACTTTAATTCCATCATACAAAGATTACGTCTGGCAATTCGCCCACAAATGCTTTAGAAGTTATTTTCCAACAGCTCCAGAACACCAAATTCAAATACTGCTGAACAACGAAATCGTCCAATTTAATCCTAAGACCATAATATTAAAAGAAGGCGAATTAAAAGACGAAATTCCTTTAATATTGACAGGTAACATCGAAGCCATTCAACCCGGCAAAGCAAGGCACTTGTTATATCCTGGGACCCTAGTGGGAGAATTATCGGCAATGTTCAAATCGCCATCTTTGCAAACCTACCGCACTATTGGCTTTGTTCAGGCTCTCAATATACCGATCGATCTTTACACAGAATTTATCATACTCAATAACCTTTACAATGAAATTGAAAGATTCCAAACAGTACGCGAATTTTTGAGTTCTACTTGGCTTTTTGGAGAAGGCATTTCCTTCCCAGTGAATAAGGAAATTTATAAAGCAACCCAAGTCCGTTTTTATAAAGCAGGGGAATTCCTTAGCAAACTCAATCCAAAATCAATCTATATTGCCGAAGAAGGACTCTTAGTGCGCTTCAAGGAAAAAACGGTAATAGAAACATTAAGACCTGGAGACTTTTTTGGAGAAGAAACAGCCCTTTTTGACAGCTCGCAACTTTTTCAAATCCAAACGCTTGAACCAACAATTCTCTATGAAATTCCCGGCGAATTGCTTGGAGATATCCCAATCATTCGCTGGAAACTGTTTGAATCATTTGAAAAAAGAAAACGTTTGAACCTTAAATTGGAAGCCAGCGACAGCAATTTTTTCTACTGGAAAGACTGGTATAAAATTGGGATTCCTCAAATCGACGATCAACATAAAAAGTTAGTCGAACTCGCCGTCGAACTTTGTAAAGCCGTTAACGCTAAAAAATCAAAAAAAGAAATTAGCGCCACGTTAACCTCACTAATCGACTACACCAAATTTCATTTTGATATCGAAGAGCAATTGATGGGCGGCAATAATTACTCAGAATTTGAAAAACATGTTGAACGACATAAAGAGCTAATAAATAGTATTCAAAGCTTGCACTCAAGGTTAGACAATGAGGATGACGAATTAAACTTAGCTGACTTTTTCACAAAATGGCTGATCGATCATATTTTTAAAGATGACAAAAACTTCAGCGCCCACCTGAAGAAAGAAGAAATTTACTTTTAGTCAATCTTACTAAACATCGCCATTCACTCATCTATAAATAAAAAAAAGGCTCTCCGTAGAGCAGTCCTCTTTCAAAAAAGTATAAAATTTTCTTTTAAACGTTTTTCTTCTTATTAAAATTTTCTCTTATCTCATTATTTTTTTAGATTTGTTTTGTTTTATTAATCTACAAAAATTTTGTAAATTTATTTAACCAGTCAAATTAAGCTTGTTAAGTTGGCTATCCCACCGCCAACAACTTTCTGGTAATAAATGCGTTCCTCCAAGCCATCGATCAACTCCGTTTTCAACGATCAAATCCGAATCTCCATTTAACACTCGGCGACCAAATTCAGTAATAGTCGCTTCTTGAGAAATATAAGCTTTTTGCATTTCAATATCGGCGTCAAAAGGAAAACTTTGCGTATAAGTTCCAGTAACAGCAGGTCGAGTAGCTTTTGACAAACCGTCAAGCCATATCCAAAAAGACCAATCCCCCATAAACAAGGCTTCTTCGCAATCGCTAACCTTCTTAAATAAACGTCCTACTTGCATCGGTCCTTCTTTTTTTAAGATATCAAGTATCTGCTTTTCTGTACGAGAAAGCCCAGTAATATTATCGGGAAGCTCTTGTAGAAGTCTTCGAATAATCGGCTCAAGGTAAGGTAAAGCGCTTGTATCTTCATCTAATAAACAAGCGCTTGCTTGCGGAGAAGATTCACGAAATGCAGCCCAAGCCCGCTTCGCTAAATCAAATTGGACGTCTGTAATAAGAGTTTCAAATTTGGAAAATCTTTTAATACTTTGCGGAGTTTGCATTCCTAAATAATCGTCTGCCTGTATCAACCAAATATTATCTAAAGCGGAACTCCCGGAGAAATGATCGAGTATTTGCAATAATTGAAGTTGATCGTAAAGATCGTGCTCAAACCAAAGCGAAATTTTTTCGTACGCTTCCGCATTTTGAATCCTTTGGTTGCGGTCATAGAATTGGTTTATAGTTTCTTCGTAATTCCCCCAGTTTCGCGAAGCAATAAAACGTGCCCGCGCCTCAGATAGTTCATCAATATTCAAGCTCGCGGGAACTGGACCGTCATGCAAAACATCGCGCCAAGGCAATACATTATCGCCAAAACCAGCTTCAATCAGTAATTCCGCCGCCGAATCGCCATTGGTTATTATTAAAGTTCGCTCTGTTGTCATTTCATATTCTCTTTAATTAAAACTTCGTTTTCTTTTTCATATTTTAATCAATAAAAAAGGTTTTTTAGATTATAATTTTGGAAACAAACTTCAACCACTCACTCTATTCAATCCCTCGGAAAAAAATACGTTGGCGTCGCAACATCCAAACTCCTTTCCATCTAAAAAAAGAAAGCTTTCTCTAATTGCGTTATATATTTTTGGTTACGCTCTTTTAGGATGGATTTGCATTGAAGTATATTTTCAACAAAAATTCTGGCATGGCGTGGTTTCTCAGTTCGATTCGGAATTGGGCTGGACAGCTATTCCAAATCAATCTCACACTCATAATGGAAAAACTTACACGACAAATTCATTAGGGTTTCGATCAGACCCCGTCGACTTTTCTAAAGGGCACATTCTTGTATCTGGAGATTCCGTCGCCTGGGGCGATGGAGTTAACGATAACGAAACAGTAACCGCTTTTCTGAGTAAAAAGTTTTCGAACTATCAAACTCTCAATTTAGGCGTCAACGGCTTTGGGATCGACCAATCTTACTTACGTCTAAAAAAACATATCGGCAAACTTAAACCCCAATTAATAGTTTTCATGGTCTATTCAGGAAACGATTTGTGGGATACATCCAATAATACCCGCTATGGAAAAAGTAAACCTTTATATACTTTAAAAAAAGAACAAACCAAACCGTTTGGCTATAAATTCCGAATAGCCGCCGACGATATCATACTAACGAACAAAACCATCTCCCGATTTTCCTGCTCTAATTTATTCTCACGCTCCTGGCTTCTCAGCCTGGCGCTATTTGAAGATATCCGACGATCCCTGTGTGATCAACAAATGCTTAAAGAAGGAGAACACCTTTATGTATTCGTATCGCTTCTTTTAAAAATAAAAGATTTGGCTAACGCAAATAACTCGCAAGTTTTATTCCTACTATCGCCCTCCAAAAGCGACTTTATATTTACCGCTAACCAAGAATCATCTACCTACAAAAAAGGTCTAATTACGTTACAAGACGTATTTAGTCAATCGCAGTTACCCTATATTGACTTTTACAAAAGAGCTGAAGAAGAAAAATTGAATGTAGAGGGACTTTATAATCCAAACGACAACGCTCACCTATCCCCAATTGGCAACAGATTATTGGCCGAAATGATTTACGACTATTGGAATCTAAATATTAAAGGCAAAGATTAAAAAAACTAAAACCAAAGCTAATTGGACTACTCGCCGTAATAAACTTTCCAAATAGCCGCAAGGCCGATAACAATTAAAATGATGAGAAAGACTAAAGCGTCTGTGGTGGGTTTAGCTTGGTTGGGGGGAGCATTATTCGCTTCTTTCTGGCTATCCTCTTTATCTCCTGAAACTTCAGGCTTTTGCTCTCCAAGTTCTTGCGATCTGCCGCCAATCAGGAGACAGTCTCTTTCATAATCAAAAGCCTTATAAGGAGCTATCGTTTCATTAACAACGCTCATCAACTCGGCAAACTCTAACTCGAACAAGCCAGGGTCTTTTCCCTTATAAGAAGCAAGGTTTTCTTGGCACGATTCATCCGCAGAAATGATGTCGCTAACCACAAAAAAGGCAACCGACTCAAACTTTCCATTTTCAGTAGAACCATTCAACTCTTCCAGTTTCTCGTCAATAGAAAGTTCCGACCTACCAACTTTGAAAACGTTGTCTCCAAGTTTCCTATTTTGGACTATATAAATAATTCCATATTGAGGCATTTTTATTTAAATCGCTTTTGATAATTTTCAAAACTCCATGAACACTTTTATTATAAAACTTATCTCAAAAATTTCGAATTTTTTTGCTAAATCAGGCGCTAGCTTTATGAATTTTCAATAAATCGCCACTTAAAATTGCTTAAAATCCAAAGCATATATCGCAAAAACATAGGTTTATTTTACTTTTCCCTTCTCCAACTTATTAACTTTATCTTCTAAATCGCGGACACGAGATTTAAGTTCAGAGTTTTCCCGGTATACTCCCAGTAATTCATCTTTAATCTTCTGAATCTCCGATTTTTCAAGTGGAAGCCCGCCACTTCCATTTAAAATCCAGTCGATACTTACTTTATGCGTTTGGCAAAAAGTCAGAATCCGGCTTGCGGGAAAATATCCCTTCTTTTTATACGCTTCCATAGACTGCCTTTTAACGCCCAGTCTTCTGCCAACTTCTGAATCGCTGGCGGAATTTAACCTCAAAAACTCTTTAATTCGAGCCAAAGTCCCTTCATAGAGAAACGCCTCTTTTTCAGCAGACTGTAAACTTAAAATTGACATTTCTTTCTGAGCAATGTGGTCATCATACACCTTCTCGCTCGGGAAAAAATGCTTAGCTCCAATGCCAAATTTTACAAACTCCGGGTTAAAACCATTGCGGTAACAATACTGATCAACCTCAGGCTCTGGAAAAGAATCGCGTCGAATTCGCATTGCTAAAGAACCTTTATTTAGACCGATAAGTTCCGCTATTTCCTTATCTTTCCGCATGCCAGTCATCTCCTTTAGGCGATTCAAGGCTTCTATAAAGTTAATTCTTGTTATTTTATTTGTTGACATAGTTAACATTTGTGATTAAATTAAACCTATAAGCTTTAACTATCAGGCCGCGTTCACGGCCCCTAATAACAACAAACTTTGCTCCAGCAAGATGCAAAAACCTAAACAAATACGACAGATTAGGTTCTTCCGTTGGGGTTTTAGTTTTCAACTATTTTAACTTTGGCTGCATTAATAAATTCAGCGTTAACGCCACAAAGTATTGCGTGCTCAAATATTGAGGTAAAACAAACATGAAATCAAGCGAAAGAGAAAGAATTTTAAAAGAAATCAGGAACTCACAACCCCAAGAGCAAAAAGACGAAGCGATCAAAAAAACCAAGAACTGTATCGATAACTTGAAAACCGCTTACTCTGAGCTAAAAAAACTGAAATTTATATCGACAGAAAAGGATTTAGAATTAATTCAAAAAATTCGAACCGACTTTGAAACAATAGTTACGGATTTAGAAAAAATAGACGACGAACTTTTAGATCCACTCTTTGAAGAAGCCAGGGAAGAATACGAATTAGAAATAGAACGCGAAGATCCAGATAACTGCCCCTTGTGCGGCTATCCGCTTTACTTCCTAGACGGCGATACAATGTATGAGGCTGATCATGTCGAATGCTTCATGAATTAGCGTTAGTTAATCCAGCGTCGATTTGCCAATAACGGACAAAAGACTAAAACCGAACTTTAGAAAGACCTATCCATGAATGTAAAAATATATACCGCTCTACAAAAGTGGCGAAACCTCGTTGACAAGATTCATAGAGTGGACAGTTTTTTGTGAGCGTCACAGAGGTAGAAGGTAAAACTTACTCCGCTTTATCAGAACAAAGCGAAAAAGATCTTGCAACCCTCGACAAAATATCTAACTCCAATTTCAGTATATCGGAACTTCCTCGATTGAAGATGCCTCCAACAGGAGATAACTTATTTACCATTCAGGCGTCAGGATTTAAGGAAAAGATTCAATACATTGAAGGAATTGTTGTCGCACAAAACGACGTTAGGTTGTACTGGAAAAAAGAAAAAAATAAGAGTCTCCCCTCTCCCGTCTGCTTCTCCAACGATTGCATTTCCGGATTAGGAGCTCCAGGAGGAGATTGTACTGCATGCTCTTTAGTTCAGTTTGATTCAAACGATCGCAGTTCCAACTGCGAACAAAGAAAAGTAGTTCTGATATTAAGACATGCAAATATATTGCCATTAGTATTTGTCGCTCCTCCAAAGTCTGCCAAAGCTCTTTCAATGTACTTTTTAAATTTGGCATCTAATAGAGTTCGTCCTTGCTTTGCGATAACAAGTTTCTCCTTATCCCGAGAAAAGAACCGTTCAGGAATCCAGTTTTCAAAAATAAACGCGCAAATAAAAAGGTTATTGAGCGAAGAAGAAAAACAAATTATCGCCGTATACGCTAACAAATTTAGTTGTCTGTTAAACGCACAACCGTATATTTATTAAAGAAAACTCGAAAAATTTACGGATATATTTAATCTAAAGCCAATAAAGGCTTTAGAAACTTACTTACACATTTTACTCCCCCTAACCTCCGCCATATTAGAAAGAGGTATTTTTGAAAGAGTTCATTTCCTAAATTTAAACGCTTAATAAAGCGAATTGCATCGCTTCTTTCAAAAAACATTAAAGAAATTTCTAAAAACCTAAGCTTGCGAAAAACATTCTCGATAAATATAAAACCGACGTTTGCCGACGCACATGGCTAACCGACTTATTTATCCAGCGTTGAAAGTTATCCAAACTTTTTAGAAGTTTCTTTAAATTCTCTTAAAGATTCACTGATTCATGGCAACCGTTCCTATTCCGACATTAGAGATTGAAGCGATTCGAGAACTTTCGAAGCTAGACCAATGGGTCTGCTTTGGCAAAAACAAAGCTCCTCTAAACGCAAGAACCGGTCACAACGCCAGCGTTGAAAATTCAAAAACCTGGTCGTCATTTGACGACGCCTGCACCGAAGCGGTTCAGTGGAAAAAACGCAAAGACATTATAGGCGTCGGATTTGTGTTCACCGCAAACGATCCCTATATCGGTGTCGATTTAGACGACTGCTTCAACAAGGATGGTTCGCTTAAAGGATGGGCGCACGATATTTTTAACCGCCTAAATTCCTATACAGAAAAAAGTCCTTCCGGGAAAGGACTGCATATTCTAATCAAAGGCGACCCTGCATCGCTTTTGAAAGGCTGGAAAAACCCTAAACCAGGAATGAAGTTAGAAATTTATCCGTTCCGCAGATATTTCACAGTTACGGGAGAATTACTCGTCGAAAGCATAGAAACCATAGAGTTTCGCGACAAAGAAATAAAGGAAATCCTAAATCAATATTGGCCACATTGGTCTCAGGAAAGAGATGGTGAAGTTACCGTCGATCACGACGGATTCGATTGGAATAGTCAACTCGACTTTGGAAAGATGCAAGCCCTCATCGAGGCCGATCAAAAATTCAGGCAAAGTTGGGAGAAAAAAAGAGGTAAATCCATTCAAGACGATTCCAATTCAGGCTACGCTTCCAGCCTTGCTATTCGCGCCGTAAACGCCGGTTGGACTGACAAAGAAGTCATTGCTCTCATCATTCAGTTTTATAACAAATGGGGAGCCATCAATACGTTACAAAGGAATCCAAAAAAAATAATATCAACAATTCAATTCGCTAAAAAATGCGTTCGCGAAAACAAAAATGACGAGGATGCCATTAAGGCGTTAGGTCTATCAGAATTAGAATTCCTAGAAAAAGACGATCAAATAGCGCATATCGCCAGCTGTTTAAAGGTGAATCTCAGCAAAATAATTAAACGAGGGGTAGATGAAGTTTCCTACATTTTTGTTATCGACGATAGAGAAGTCGATATCGGTAATTCCGAGTGCTTGATCAGCTACACAAAAACGTTATGCCGAATCCTAGACGCAACAAACCAGATGATACCCAAATATAAATCTACAGCCTGGCGCAGTTTAGTAGAAAAAATCATTCAACTTGCAGAGTTCGACGGCTCCATCGGCACTAAAGAGGAAGAAACCATTCATTGGGTCGCGGACTACTTCGAAAATTCAAACTTATACGAAAGTAAAAGCGAAGAAGCGATTAAAACAGGATCTCCATTTTCAGATGATAAAAAAATTTTCTTTAATCTCCGGGAACTAAGACAACACATCCTCAGAGAGCGTTTCTCCGCTAGCTCCGAGTTGAGCCATGTGCGGTTAGGACAGCGACTAAAGAAAGCCAAAATGATAAACGAAGACCGTGTCAGCGCGGGTAAAGCGACAGCCCGTTACTGGTCTATATCAAAAGAAATATTGGAAGCATACTTACACCTCTAAAAATAAAGTAACTTCGATGCATACAAACCTTTACTACAACTACGGTCCCCCAGGATGCGGCAAAACAACGTCGTTAGAACAACATGCCAGGGAAGCTGTTGAAGAACACGGACCAGACGGAGTAGTTTTAACTTCTCTAACTAACGCGGCGGCAAACGAAATTAAGTCGCGCGAAATCGAAATAAATAGCGGACAAGTAGGAACATTGCATTCGCTTGCCAAAAAGTCTTTAGGAAGAAACATAAAAGTAGTCAAAGTAAAAGGTTTTAACGAAGAGTTTCCTGAATACAAACTGACAACCGCTGATAACGGCGTCGACTCAGAAGGCGCGAAAGAAACTATGACAAGCCGTACAAAAGGCGATCGGCTTTTAGCGCAATTAAATATATATCGGTCCAGTCTTATTCCAGAAAGCGCATGGCCCGCTAATATTAAGAGCTTCAGCCAAACCTGGTTTGATTATTTAAAAAAAACAGAAACTGTCGATTTTGTAATGATGATTGAACTTGCAATAGAAAACACATGGTCCGCCCCAGGAACGCCCCGTGCCTTGATTGGAGACGAAGCGCAAGATTGGTCCAAGTTAGAAACCAAGTTATTTAGGGATTGTTGGGGAGATAGAGCCGAAACCGTCGTGATGGCAGGAGATCCGGATCAGGCTATCTACGAATGGCGAGGAGCCAACCCAAACATATTTATGGAGCTTTCCATACCCACAGACCATAAAAACTTTTTACGCCAATCTTACCGACTGCCAAAATATCCGCATCGATATGCGAGAAACTTAATCAAACGTATAAAAAACCGAGAAGACATACAGTTTTCTCCAACCTCAAATAAAGGAACCGTAGAACGCTTTCGAGCCAATATAAAAAACCCAAAAAGGCTCATTCCCTTAATTCAAAAAGAACTCAAAAGCGAGCGGTCGGTAATGATTCTAGCTTCCTGCGGCTACATGTTGACGGAGACTATAGACGCGCTAAAAAAAGAAGGCATTCCATTTCACAATCCCTATAGAACCGCCAATGCCGCATGGAACCCACTTGCGCGAAAAGACAAACAGACTATGCCAGTAGACCGCGTCGTTTCCTTTTTAAAACCAGACGAAAGATTGGGGAAATTCGCTCGGGAATGGAAAACCAAAGACTTTGTGAAGTGGGCCGCATGGTTGAGATCCGGTGATATTTTAGCTCGTAACGTTAAATCTAATATGACCGAAGACTACTTCTCACTTCCCGATGAGTTCGAACCTTTTGTCGAACTGTTTTCTAAAGAAGAACACGCCAATGAAGCCCTTCTATTAAACCTTGAGTGGTACTTAAACTCTGTCGGGAATAAAGAAAGAAGCAAAATAAAATTCCCCATCACTGTGGCGGAAAAACAAGGGCCACAAGCTCTGTTTGCAAAACCAAGCGTATGCATAGGAACTATTCATAGCATTAAAGGAAGCGAAGCCGACACCGTAGTCCTATTCCCCGACGTATCGACAAAAATGTATCAAGAGAAACGCAAAGATATAAACACAGACCCAGAAACAATAAGACAGTTTTATGTAGGAGTCACTCGTACAAAAGATCGTTTAATACTTTGCGAACCGGCTTCTTTTGGAGGCTTCCGGTGGTAAAACTAGTAAAAATTCAAACTGAATTATTAAATGGAGAAGTCATTGGACTCGTGTTAAACGAACGCGACTTGGACAAGGGGATAAAGGAAAATTCAGGCACAGCCGTATTTTCTCCTAAAGAAATCGATAACCTAAAAGGAGAAAGCGACCAAGTCGTAAAATGGATTACAGAAGCAAAAAAACTATTTGGAAGCAAATTAGAATTTAAAGAGGAAAAAAAACTAGCGTACAAAAGAAAACAACTACTCTCTAGAAGGAAAAAAAATCTTATTTAAAAATAAAAGTATATATCGACGTCATCCTAGAACTCCCTTCAATAAATTAAAGACAAACTCCCGGGCGAAGGATCTAGGCATTTTTCAACATATGAACACCAGTTTTTAAAAAGTTTGACTCATAGCTCTTTAATTGAAAGAGAAATCTAGGCTATAACGTCTTCGCTGCGTGTCATCCTGAGGAGAACCTTTAGGTTCTGCGAAGGATTTCGCCTCGACTTCAATAAACTAATTACCTTAAAGACATACTCAAAGTATAGTTAGGACGTAATTATGGAAATCTTACCCGAACACATTCTACCCGAGGACTTTCGAAAAAACTCTGATTGGGCAAAGTTAATTGAACAATATGGAGCGGACCCCTATCTCGACTTATTTAAAAAAGGCGGAAAAAAAATCTATGTACCCCATTGGATAGATATAAAAGCAAAAGCTGAAAAACGAATATATCGTAAAAAACCTCTTTGATAGGCCCTTTTACTGAGACCTTTTATTTAGGACAAAAATTTAGAACCATCTTAAGGGAGTTGTTAACAACATACCGAAGTAGTTATCATGCATACAGAGAAAGGAATTCTTTCTTAACTTTTTGAAAATAAAAACCGTCACGACATCTCAAAAAATCGAGACTCAGATTTGAACGACAAGTATTAACATCGCAAATCCGATTGACACAATTTAAAAAACCGAAAGCGCGGAGCCTATTTTCGCCACATGTTTCGGTAAATAAAGCACTTATAGTTTGGAGTTTCGCATGTCAGATGAATTTGATATAAAAATCAACCCAGATGAATTTGAAGTTGAAGATTTTTCCGGAGTTCTTAATGATTTAGCCAACGAAGGCCATAAAGCCGCCGCGTTATATTTAGCCGAAAACTTTTCAGGACAAATTTATATTTCCGATATTGGCGTGATCTTAACCAGAAAACGCCAACGCGAAAGAAAAATTAAGAAATAAGAGTTAATTATTATCGAAGATCAACCCCCTAATTAAAAAAACCAGCTCAGTTTTTTGTATCTATTTAAAATTTAGTTACTACAAAATTCTATAAACAAAATTCTGCTTGATTTAAACCAACTTCTATTGCTCATCATTCAACCGATCAACGGAAAGAAGGACCTCATTTAAAAAGTTTCTCTCCTAAAAAACCCCTTAATCAGTAATTTGCAATATAATTTCTAGTTCTTAGGAGGGAGAACTACTGATACAGCTAAAACTCAAAAAAACATCCCCAAACGAATACTTAATCTCACAGTAAAACAAAGTTCATCTTATTTTTAATCCGATTTCTTTAAATGGGCCGTCATTTCTTTTATAAGCCCTTCCCTATCATTTTTAAGCTTTTGAAGAAACTTTTTAGTAACGGGGGTTTCTTCATCGTATTTTGCGCTCCATCGAACAAACTCAAGCAATACGGGCATTAAATCCAAAGCTTTTGGGGTTGGAGAATAAATAAACTTTTTTTTATTTTTGGAATCCCGTTCTTTTACAAGAAAATCATTCTCCTCCAACTTTTCCAGCCTGGAAGCCAGAATATTTGTGGAAATTTTTTCCTTCGATTCTAAAAACTCTTTATAACCACGTTTGCCCATAAAAAGAACATCTCGAAGAATTAGTAGAGACCACCTATCCCCATAAAAATCCAAAGCAAAAGTAATTGGGCAATCAGTTTTTCTTTTTTTCATAGAATCACATCAAAAAAATTGTTAAAGCGCCTACCCAAGGAGAAAAAAATGAACCAGGCATTGGACATCGTCAAATCTTATCATAAGGCTTTCGAAAACAAGAATTGGGAAAAAGCTCGATCATTGCTTCACGACTCATTTACATTCGACGGCCCCATGATGCAAATTGGTAACGCCGACGAATTCATGTCAAAGATGACCGAGTGCGAGTTCACAGCCAAGCATAAAGAAATTACTTCAGTAACGAACGGGGATCAGATTGTTATGATATTCGACTGGATTGTTGAAAAACCGTTTCAAGACACGATTCGCATGTGCGAACACTTTAAAATTCAAGATGGGAAAATTTTAGCGTCTAACTTATTTTTCGACACGGCTAAGTTTCCAGATTTAGAACAGGACGCCGCTTGAAAAATATTAATCAGTTTGAGGATTCATATTTAAAAGAAATGAGACTCTATGATTTGAATAAACGACTACTTTAAAAGAGACTAAGAGTGTCGTGGAATTTTGAATGCGCTGGGGTTTCCTCAATTGATCGAGATCCAACCATCCAAATAAAGTCTCCAACTTCAACCGAACCCGGCTCTAAAGTTTGAGTATAAGCGCCCAAAAAACCGCTATTATTTTGATTGATTGTTTTCAAAATTTTATTATCTTTAGGAAGGCCAGTTTGAGCTAACGTAGTCATGATACATCTAACAGTAGGCTTCGTAATTTTTAATTTAACTGTGTCGCCCACTTCAATCATTAAATATTTCCAGTTATTTTCCATACTCAATCTCGTGTTAACGCTGTATTCGCTATCATCGGAATCAATCACAATGTTTGGTCGGAACCTCCTTGCGTCAAAAGTTCCATCAGGATATTTTTCCTTAAGTCTATTAAGCGCAGTAGTCGTCAAAATGTGTAATTTACCTCCATCAAAAAAATCGAGCGGAGATAACTTTTCCAAACAAGAAGGCGTGTCAACCGTTCCCAATTCATCTTCCTCCAACGATAACTTTTCAACTATTGCGTTTTCGGGAACCTGCGATAACAAAACAACAGATCTTCCAATTTTTTCAGAAAGGATCTCATTAATATTATCGTCGACAAAAACCATTTCGCCATCAGGAAATGTTATGGCTAGTTTGCGGATTGAGCTTCCATCATCTTTGACAGCTAATGTTTTAGCGGAAAACCTAAAAACATTTTCCCATTTTCTCGGATTTTTAGCGCTAATGATTCTTCCAGACTTTTTATCCATCAAGGCAAAGGATCGGTCCCCCATAAGACCCCTTTTCCCAATCGTAGCCATTTTTAGCATTTCGCCTTGCATGCTTTTAATCGGATACCGCCACAACTCCGAAATTCTTCCAACAAGGATCCTGGACTCGTTTTCCATAGTTTGATGGCCTTTCGAAAAAACCTTCAACCGCTTCAAACATTTAAATAAATTCGATAACATGGATATTACTAATAAAATCCCTATAATGATAGTAAAAAAGTTTAAATTATTTAAAAAAAGTTTTATTTCCAGAATTCGAAGATATGCGCTTTCATCCTTAAAAACAGGGCGCACCCCGGCATTTCCGAAAGGTGAAATAAAAAAACATCTTCACACGCCATACCGAAAAACCTGTACATCCTTATTAGAAGAGAACACGGACATAACATATTCTTTTTCATCAAAATCTCAATTCAACAAACCCTTCACGAATTCGGTTATTCGAAATAAAGACACCCTATCACAAACTCATCTTTTAGTTTTTCTACTAACCATGTAATAATTCAAATTAAATCAATTTAGCGCATACAAAAGTATGGAAACAGAAAACTATAACGTTATAAAACCACGCAAAGGTGTTCCCATAAAAGCTTGGGTCAAGGGCGTTCCCTTAGAACAAGAAGCCGAACAGCAACTGAAAAACGTTGCCAGTATGCCCTTTATTTATCGTCATGTCGCAGCCATGCCCGACGTGCATTGGGGAATGGGAGCGACTATCGGAAGCGTGATTCCAACCTTGGGAGCTATCATCCCGGCGGCGGTCGGAGTTGATATTGGCTGTGGGATGATGGCGGTACAAACCAGTCTCAACGCAAAATCCCTCCCAGACAATTTAAAAAACATGCGCGTACAAATAGAAAAGTTTGTGCCTCATGGCAGAACCCATAACGGAGGGCGTGGAGACAGAGGCGCTTGGGCTAATATTCCAGACAGTCAAGCCGAAGTTTGGAGCGAGTTTAAAAAGGGGTTCGATACCATCGTAGAAAAACATCCAAAAATTGGAAGCCGCAGTCCCAACCACATCAATCATCTAGGAACGCTTGGTACCGGCAACCACTTTATAGAAGTATGCCTGGACGAAAGCGACCAAGTTTGGATTATGCTCCATAGCGGCTCGCGAGGTATTGGCAATCGAATTGGCGCCTACTTTATCGAGCTAGCCAAACAAGACATGCGTAAGTTGATAGCAAATTTACCCGATAAAAATTTAGCTTATTTCAACGAAGGAACAAAATACTTTGACGATTACGTTTTTGCCGTCGACTGGGCGCAAAACTTTGCCAAAGTTAATCGTCATTTGATGATGCAAGCGGTTATTAAGGCGATAGGCAATACACAAGGCATTCCGGAATTCCAGGCCGAAATTAACTCTGTCAATTGCCATCACAACTACGTAACGCGAGAGGACCACTTTGGAAAAAACGTCTTAGTAACTCGCAAAGGGGCAGTTCGCGCCAGGAAAGGCGATTTGGGAATCATTCCCGGAAGTATGGGAGCGCAGTCTTTCATTGTCCGAGGTCTTGGCAATAAAGACAGCTTTGACAGTTGTAGTCATGGCGCTGGCAGAGCCATGTCTCGGACAGCGGCTAAAAAGAAGTTCAGTATTGAAGATCACATCAAAGCAACTGAAGGCGTTGAATGTCGAAAAGACAAAGACGTTATCGACGAAACTCCAGCCGCTTACAAATCTATCGACGCCGTCATGGAAGCTCAAAAAGATTTAGTAGAAATCGTCCACACTCTCCGCCAAGTCATCTGCGTGAAAGGTTAAACAAGGTTGCGTATACAAAGTTTGTGAACTGTATTAAGGGTTTAATTAAGCATTGTAGCGAACCGAATGAAATACTCAAAATCAAATGAGACGAGTAGTACACATGAGCCAATATAAATTTGATTGCGATGCCTATCTTCAACGTATCAAATATAAAGGTAAAATCATCCCAGACCTAAAGCATCTTAAAAATCTACATCACGCTCATCTACATACAATTCCCTTTGAAAATTTCGACATATTATCAGGCAAAGGCATCAACCTCGAATCCGAAGCTCTTTTCAACAAACTTGTACACAACAAGCGGGGTGGATACTGCTTTGAAGTAAATGGCCTTTTTCTAGAAGCCTTAAAAAATTTTGGTTTTGAAGCTCGTCCTCTTCTTGGAAGGGTTCATATCACAGGTACACCCACAGGTAGAGGACACCAGATTACACTTGTTACACTTCAGGAAAAGAAATGGATTGTGGATGTTGGCTTTGGTGGATCGACACCGCGCACTCCTATTCAGCTCGAACTAGATAAACCATTTACCCAAAACGGACAGAGAATTCGTTTAATAGAAACGCAAGAGTTCGGCTTCATGTTACAGTCACAAAATAATGATCAGTGGCAGAACTTATACAGCTTCGACTTGGAATACGTCTGTCTAGGAGATATTCAACCTGGAAACCACTTTGCTTCAACTCACCATGACTCGTTTTTCACTTACGCCCGTGTAGCGGCGCTTCCAGTTTATAATGGGGTTTTCACTCTTTACAATAATGCACTCACGAGTGTAATAGATGGAAAAGAAAAAAACCAGGAACTTGCAGACGGGCAACCTTATATTGATGCCCTAAAAACCCGCTTTGGAATCGAATCTGATGAACTTTGCAAAATATTTTAACGTCAAACTATTTACACCCGTTTCCCGTCAAAGAAATCTGTACCTTTTGAGTTAAAAAACTAAGAGATATATTCTGTTAAACTTTCCTTTTTAATTTTTATTAATAGGTGAGCGAGGACTTCCTACGTTCAAATTTACAAAATACCATTGTCATTATGTAGGATGGTTGGAGAGGATTATTTAATGGATGAAATTGAATTTGTTCATCTCATTGAAGTAAAAGAATATCAAATCATCGACCTTATGAATAATGAGATGGTAGGCAAGCAGTTACCATTGCTTGTCGAAGGTTTTTCAGCCGAAAACTGTCGAACCTTTTTAAAAGAAAAAAAGCAGCTTTGGGACGAACATGGATTTGGCCCTTGGGCTTTCCTCATCAAAGGTAAATTCGCTGGTTGGGGGGGATTACAACCGGAGCACGGGGAAGCTGATTTCGCCCTGATTCTCCACCCGAAGTTTTGGGGATGGGGACGAAAAATTTTCAATAAAGTAAAAGATCAAGCATTTAACCAAATGAATCTAAATTCAATAACCATCTTATTCCCTCCAAGCAGACCAAACTCAAAAGCTATAACTCGTTTGGGTTTTACTGAAGATGACCAATTGATCGTTGACGGCGAGCTCTTTATAAGATTTCGCCTTACTAAACCGTAGCCCTAAAAATGTTCACCTTTTTGACCATACAAACCTTGAAACCAGACACTTGAATTTTTCTGATAACTGATTGCAATGGACCAAGTCTCGTCATTTGATATCTGACACAGTTTATCAACTAATATTTGTATGTCCCCCTTCTATAGTTCTCCCAATAAACTTTTCAACTCCAGTCGCCCCTTGATTTCCTCATTACCTCATTTTCAAACACACTGATAAATCGTTCTTTATGCCAAAAATCAAGATACCCGCATAGTTTGGCATTGCAAAACATCTTATTTCCTCTAAAATACATTCAAATAATCCTTAAAAATTCAAATCAAATTGCCAGACTTTATGGCAGATTATTAGCCCAGCTAATAAAATTACCTATGATTAGCAACTAAATTGGTCTTTTTACAGCCTGAATGTTTTTCATTAAAACTTTAAGTTTAACTTTCAGAATCAGAGATGTGGATTATTGAGTCATTCCCATAATGGGGAAAAGTTCTCGACAGCAACCCAACATAATCACACTATTCGGAATTTTCACACAATGAACCGAAAAGCAAATCATTACGCTATCGCGATCATCAAAAGTTTCTTTTGCGTTTCTTTGCTTTTTCAAATTGTTTGGTTTTGTGCCGCTCCCTTCTCTGCCCTTGCTTATCAAAGTTCAGGCCAACAACTAAAGATTCAAATTGATAAACAAAAAATAAATATTCTTGTAAAAAACTATCCGCTGAGAAAACTTTTGCAATCCATTCATGAAAAAACTGGAGTCCAATTTAAAGTTCCAGAATCGCTAAATGCCGTTCCCGTTAACGCCAAAGTTTTTGCCAGGGATTGGAAATCTGCCATTAAAAAACTCTTCGAAGGAAATAGCCGTTTTGAAATGTGGGGGAAAAACTTAGCCAACAGTAAGATTTGGCTATACGAATATGAATACTACCCAGTTTCATCAGGAGATTTCGTCGTTCTTGTTAACGCAAAAGAAACTTTATCAAAACGAGAAATCCTACGTCTGGCCAAAGAAGCGACAGAAGTCAATCAACGACTCATGGCCATGGAGCATTTCAGCTATCTTGCTGATGATGAAGAAACTATTCCCATGCTCATTTTCAACTTACAAGCCAACAACGCAAAGATTCGCGCCACCTCACTCGCTTTATTTAAAAACCTAACCGAACCAATACCCCTGGATTAGGGGAAATCTCTCAGTCGGATAACGATCAAGGAATACGAATGCAAGCTTTATCGCTAATAGCTGAACGAGGCAATGAAGAGGATGCAAAACCTTATCTATTACAAGCCCTCAACGATCCTTCGCAAAAGACAAGAAATCTGGCTCAAGAACTTTTGAACGATTTGGGCTTATCTGACACCTAAAAACTTAGGAGATTCAAACATGAAAAATCTTCCAAAAAAGCGTATCGGCCACCTTGCCAGGATTGGCATCCTCGCCATGGCTTTAGCCGCAGAACCTGCTCAAGCAGTTGATATAAGAAGCTGGGATAAAAACATAACGAATGTGGCTAATCGATTTATTACTTTATCGACCATAAACAATCTAGCGGTTTTAGACAAAGAATCGCAAGTGGTGTGGGAACTGACCCCAGACAACACAGCCAACACCTGGTTCGGGGCTCGTAATACTTGCGTAAAAAAAGAGCTTGGCGGCAAAGCGGGATGGAGACTACCTACAATTCAAGAACTCGCTAGTTTAATAGACTCGACGCAAAACAACCCGGCGATTAAAAGCGGCAATCCATTTCTTAACGTAAGCACAGATCCTTATTGGTCGGGGACGAAAGCTTCCCTTTCAGGATCAAGCGACAATGCATGGACCTTAGACTTCGAAGCTTCGGCATCGGGGGGAGCCACCTTTGCTACTTCAGGAGCCATCACTTTAAGTTCTACATCCGCGACAAAATCAACGTGGTGCGTTCGAAGCCCCCTCACCTCCCAAAGCGGATAATAGAGCTTTCATGTAATCAACTGGCAATAGTTATTCTACTATTGCCAGTTGTGAAGTAATAAGAAGATCAAACGCAAATCGCCTCCCACTCCCTTAGACAAAACCCATTGACATCAAATCCTTAATTGTTGCTTGTAGAAATATTTTTAGCATTTTCAAATTCTTTTCTAGAAAAAACCTTAAAGTTCTCGTCATCTATTGTTACATATATCGTCTCAGCCATTGCAATAAGCTCTTTAATTTTTTCTGAGACTCCAAGCTTGGCATAAGCCTTAGCTAAATTAACTAAACCCTCAATTTGCTTTTTCTTTTCCCCATTTAAGTCATTATCATCTTTTGATTCAATATTGCTTTCAAGATCAAAATCAATCTCTTTTCCCATTTGACCATAGATTGCTTTCAAGTTATTTATACAGGTTTGCTTTGATTGAAAATCTCCTATTTCTTGAAATATGATCTTTGCCCTTTTAAGAAGCTCTATACCCTCATTATTTTTTCCAAGGCTAAGCTGAGAGTTTGCCATGTTTCCAAGTGCGTTCACCTCGCAGCGCTTGTATTCCACTGTCTCAATTTTTTTATTTTTATTATCCGCTCCATCATTTCTGCATAAATTAATGGCTTCTTGGCAAGACTCGATAGATTTCTCATATTCTTCCATATAGAAGTAAAGATTTCCAATATTCCCGTAACAATTGGCTAATTCAAAACGCGCCTCAATTTCTTTTGCCGTTTCAATAACTTTCATCAATTTTTCCTGAGCTTTATGAAATTGCTGTTTAGCGTCCTGCTCATCTCCAATCATTTTGGCCATTTGACCGCGCATATTTAAAATACCGCCAACATTTTGTAAATGAGCAATTTGCCCCTTTAGATCTTTAAGGTCCTTTGCTTTCTCGAGCGCTTCGTCGTAATCATTTATAGCTTCTTCAAAATACTCTTTGGCTTTTCTTAAAAGTATTTGTCCTTCTTTTAATTCATTCTGTGAATTCAATTCCTTGTTTTCATCTTTAGAAGATGCATTCTTCAACTTTTGTAGAGCATTCATATAACTAATTTGTCCTCGATGATTCTTCACAGAAGCTAAATTGGCTATATGAGTCTGAATTCCCTTGTTATCATCACGGTCTCTGGAAAATTTAAGAGCTTTTTGGTGAAACTCTGTAGCCTTATCCAACATTTGCAGTTCTCGGCAAATATTTCCCAAATTTGCCATTTGGTTTTCCTGCCCGCTAAGGTCTCCTAAATTTTCACAAATTGAATAGGCTCTATTTATAAAATCAATCGCATCCGCATATTGTCCTCTTTCTAAGTGAACATTCCCAAGAAAAGCCAAAAATGCAACTTGATTGTGTAGTCTTCCATACTCATCAGCTGTATCTAAAGACTGTTGGGCATAATCCATAGCTTCCTGATACAAACCTAGGTTTCGATATGCAAGAGCTAAAAAATAGCTGAAATTTTCTTTTAAACCCCCATTGCCTATTTCCTTAGCAATAGTTAATGCAAATTCCAATTCATCTACCGCAGCCCTAAAATTGCCCATCTTTAAGAAGATAGCTCCTTTGCTTCCTTTATGGCTCGCTAGTTCTCTTTTTTTGTTTTCTAATTTTCCAGAGATATCGATTGCCTCGTCTAATATATTTAAAGCAGTTTCAAAATCGCTTTTACTTGAATAGGTATTTCCAAGATTTCCCAAACAAATCGCCTTTACCAAATCATTAGGAGCAGAATTAACCGCTAAATCAAACCTTTTTAAAGCCATTTCATATTGAGACAGTGACGATAAAATCATTCCCAAAATATTATGTTTCGCAGAATTCCCAGATTTCGTTTCTGCGCCGTCTAACCACTTCTTAATAAATTTCCTCCAATCATGATTTCCAAAGGTTTCTTTATGATCTTCATGAATCTCTGGCATTAACGGCTCGCTTTTACTCAAAGCCCCCCAACTTCTCTCAACAAGATCATCTGTCTTGCAATAAAATCGCCAACCTTCTTTAAACTTTCTAAAAGGATTTTTTTCTTTTTCTTCTTTAATAGGAAAACATGAAGTCGCTTTCAAATCATGTTGAACAAAGAGTATTTTTTTAAAAGGGCTATTTAAAGCTTCAATTTGAGGGGATATGTCAAAAACATCTGAACAGCTATACCCCAAAACCAATACATTCTCGTGGCTTCCTTCGGAAAAAAGACGCTTAATAATATCAAATCTTGGCTGGACAAATGTTTTTCCAGCAACCTCTCTAAGGGTTGTTCCAAGTCGCTTTTTATTGGATATAGAACCATGAATTTTGATTACTTTTGGAATTTCGTCATCCCAATCGATAGTTCCCAAATCATCGGAAATCAGCTTAAAATCGCGCCCTTCCATCATTCCTACGAGCCTCAAGGCTTTTTCAATCAAACCGTCAAAATTAGTTGTGCAAATCGCGCTTATGTTTCCAGCTTTGAGAAGTTTTGCCAGGAAATAATGATTAGGATTTGGATCTTTACCGTCAAATACATCCAACAACATTTCGATATCGCTTGATTCCTGCAGCAAACTCATAAAAGCTTCAAACGGCATGTTCATTTTCTTAATGAACTTTTTGCCTTCATCAAAATCATAAGAAAAAATAGCTTCTTTTTCTTTTTCTTCAGCTTCTAATGATTCCAATATAAATTCGACGAGATCAAAAACTTGAGGAACCTGAGAATTAATAGAAATTCCTGCTCCACAAAACACAACTGTTTTCTTGTTTCGCAATCCATCGATCACCGATTCAAAAAACTCATTTGTCTCAAGCATATTAATTTCCATTATCTAACTTATTCTTGATCAATAAAAATGCTAACAAAGGCAAAATCATATTTTAAGTTCCTATTATACAATCCCATAATTATCATGAAAATAATTACTTTTAAGAACATAACGCAACTATAATATTCTCCATACAACCTAAACCAAACTATCCGGGGCAACGCACCAATACTTTAATACTGCTACCAACTGCGCAACGCTAATTTTATTTTAAGCACAAATTGAAATACCTCTAAGCGTCTTATCTATGTAACTTTTGTGAGAGCTAAGATGCGGACTTACTTTGGAGAGAACACATCAGTTTAAAGACTGAAGGAATATTCCATCAATTAAACAGAATATTATTTTGATTCGAGCGGTAGTTATCTAAAATATTATCTGGCCACTTAATCCAGCCTGCGTTAAATAAAACTACAAAATAAGGTTCTAATCACACATGGGACAAAGTAACTATAAATTGATAATTCCAAACGTATCAGTCCGCACCAACTTGGTGGTTAAGCTACACTCTCGCACTACAAAAGAAGAAGCCTCTAAAGAGGTAGGGAGAATTCATGAAGCTGACAACGTTTTTGACGGTTACGAATGGAAAATAGACGGTTGCCAAAATGGCGGTATTAATAAATTTGACGATAGCTTGCAGGACCAGATAAAGCAACGAATCGACGAAGAGGAAGAGCCTGAAGATTGTCTGTTCTGGGATGGAGGAAAAGCTATTTTTGAATTAGAGCTTTACGACATTGCAGTAGTTACCGATGTGGCCACGCCACTAAAAGCTGAGTCTAAAGAAGATGCTGCAAAAGAAGTCGAAGATCAAATTAACGAAAAAAACCTATTTAACGGCTACGATTGGAATATAAAAGACTGCACGGAAACCGGTATCAACAAACTTAGCGACAGTTTAAAAACAGAAATAAGAGAATACTTAAAGAAAGATATCGGATCCTGTATTCAGGAAGTTTAAGACAGACCCGGCAATAGGACTTTCAGTTCTTTGGCGATCAAAGCAATTGCTAAGCTTCCCAAAATCAGCCCCATAAATTGAGACATGATTTTGATACCGGTTTTCCCTAAAAAATTGATGATAAAATCGGAGGCCTTAAAAATAATTCCCACCATTATCCCTAGCAGAATTAGACCTAACATCACGACCGCTTTAGCGTCCCATCCAACAATTTGATCCGCTTGAATAATCACCAAACTAATTGCCGCCGGTCCCGCTAAAAGCGGGAATGCAAGAGGCATAATAGAACCATCATCTCCAGATTTAATATCCAAGTCCTGCTTAGGAGGAAATCGATTATTAGAAAGCATACACGCTGCTACATAAACCAAAAAAAGACCTCCAATAAGTTTAAAAGCCGCCATTTCAATTCCAAAAAATGCAAGGATGTACTTTCCACACAGGAAAAAGCCGACTAACAAACCCACCGTCGCAAAACAAGTTTTAAACCGTAATTTCTGTAGCTCTTCTTTAGTTTTATCAGCAGAAAGAGAAAGATAAACTGGAATATTCCCAATGGGATCCATAATAGTGAACAAAATCACAAAGGTTTTTATCAGTTCGCTCGAATCAAACAATGGAACCCCTTTCAAAAATTCATTAAAAAATTGATCGCAAACCGTTTTCAAATATTCCGGCCAAACGATACTTAACTACTAATTTAATATTGCTCCTAGCAAACGATTTTTCAACATCGGAAAACTTAATCTTTAAGCATTTTTAAGAAAGAGTTTAATAACGAAGCTTTTTATAAGTTTTCTAAAGATTTAAAGAATCTAACGACTCATTAAAATCATCTTACCTTAACAACGTAATGGTTTAATAAACTTGAAAATAATAAAGGTCAGTATGATCTCTATTAAAAAAATTGATCACATTGTAATAAGAACGGTAAACCCGAAACAAATGATCGCGTTTTATTGCGAAACACTAGGTTGTAAATTAGAAAGAGAACTCAAAGACTTTGGACTAGCCCAACTGCGGGCAGGCGAATCTCTCATCGATATAGTAGACTCAGAAAGCGAGCTTGGTAAACAAGGAGGAGGAGCGCCGACTACCGATTCTAACAATCTCGATCATTTTTGCCTGCAAATCGAACCTCGCGATGAACAAGAATTGATCAACTACTTAAAAAGTAAACATATCAAAGCCAGCAAATTTGAGGATCGATACGGGGCCGAGGGCCAGGGCAGATCGGTTTATATTAAAGATACAGATGGTAATACAATTGAACTCAAGATTTCCAAAACTGATTAATCAGGTTAATTAGGGGTTGGAAAATTTGATTTGAGGCTGTATCGTTTTATTAAAAAATTGAGAACATCATTAATTCATATCAGGTAGGTCCATGTCTATTTCGGAAGAATTGTATAAAAGCGGCGTAAAAAATATATCGAAGAAAAAATATGGCGAGGCAGTAAAGGATTTAGAAGAATGCCTAAAACTAGATCCTGGAAATGCCGATGCCCATCTATGCATGGGAGTTACATTTTGGAACTTAGGATTTACCAAAGAAGCCGTTAAAGAATATAAGGAAGCAATTCGTTTAGATCCTCAAAACGGCAAAGCTCACTTTAACCTTGGAGTGGTTTTTCAACGCTTAAATAGAACTCAAGAAGCTGTCGCCGAATACTTGACAGCTATAAAAATCAATCCTTTAGATATTAACGCTCATTTCAATCTAGGAGTGGCATATAGCCGCTTAGGTAAGTTTGATGAAGAAATGGCCCTGTATAAAAAGATATTGGAAATAAATCCTACATATCCAAACGCGAACTTCGGACTCGGCAATATACATAGAAAACAAGGCCGCTATCAAGAATCCAAAGAAGAATACGAAAAAACGCTCAAACTGAGTCCTGAGCATGCTGATGCTCACTTCAACCTAGGAATTGCTCACGAATTATTAAACGATGGTAAAAACGCTGTAGCCAGCGTCGTAATAGCGGAACAATTATATGGAAAACAAGGCAGAGAAAACCGAAGAAGGGAAACCGCTAGCAAACTTATAGAACTTTACGAGAAATTTGGATTCAAACCTGAAGACTTCATTGATTAAATTAAATACTTTATTTTTTACGATTACACACCACAATTGATAACGATTGAATTATAAGATAAAATTCAAACTACGGACCATAAACAAACTTATTACTTCAATCTAATATGGCTTATTTTTAAGTGTTTTGAAAAAACAACCTTGATTTTTATTGGAAATTTTAAATGCGCAACTTAACAAAAAAAATTATTTTATTTTTATTTCTCATCTATCCAACAACCGCTTTCGCAGAAGACTTTGCCAGTGGCAGTAAATTTGATTTTAGAAAAACCACCTGGGGAATGACGCAAGCACAGGTTAAAAAATCTGAGGAAATCTCTATACATGATTCCTCTGATAAAAAACTCATTTACCAAACGGTTATATCTCAAAAAGACGCCAATGCAGAATACAACTTCTCAAATGGAAAATTGACTCAAGCCACCTATATCATTAACGAAGGTTATTACGATCCCGCAAAGAATTACGACGACTTCATAATGTTTGATGAAGTTTTAACGAAGAAATACGGGAAGCCTTCATCCACAGAAAAAAAGGGCGTCGGCACGGAAAGTATTCGAAAATCTCTTTCAGAACCTGTGGCAATGTCTTTGGGTTATCTCATCTTAACAACTACTTGGGACTTAAAAAGGTCTTCAATAGTCCATGTAGTCAAAAAGTCGGTAACAAATGCAGGCGTTGAGCATTCCATTATATTCACCGCCAAATAATCCCACTTTCGGAAAGGTCTAATAATAATTACCGCAAGTTTTCTAAATCTTTTTTATTTAGATAACATCATAAGCTCGTTAGGTAATTTTTTTGGGAGAACTGAGTTGAATATAATCGGAAGAGAAGAAACGCCCAATCCTGCGGCGGTAAAATTTATAATGGACGGCCTGGTAATAGCATCGGGCACATTATCACTTACCACTGGCGAGGACGAAGAAGACGAATATAGAGGCGATAACAAAACAGCGCTTGCTTTATTCAAATTGGGAGCTCAAGAAGTTTTTTTCTTTAAAAACTCCGTTTCCGTAACCATGTTTTCCGAAAAAGCATGGGAGTTTTTTATGGAAGACGTGATTGAAACTCTGGAAACTAATTTAATTCCTCCAGGCGAAGAACCTCCTCCAGAAGAAAAAAAGAAATCGTTTCTGGATGATTTTGATAAAGAAGCTTTTCCTGAGCTTCCTGAAACAGAAAAACTATCCTTTATTGAATCCTTAATGGATGAAATTATCCGCCCCGCCCTGGCAAATGATGGCGGAGGATTGGAAATCTCTAAATTTGAATCCAATATAGTTGAAATCAAATATCAAGGAGCCTGCGGTACTTGCCCAAGTTCATCAGGAGCAACCCATTCAGCAATTCAAAGAGCCCTAAAAAGCTACCTCGACCCTCAACTAACCGTTTCAATTAAGCGAGCATAATTTATATCGATTCTAAAGATATAGATTTTCGCTTGTCTCATTTAGATACAGGTTCGCGCCAACTCAAACCCTTTATCTATACACGCCTTTTATTCTTAAAGATTAAAGTATAGAAAACTCGCTCTCGCCTATGTTTTGGGGTTTCTTTAGGTATCCCTAACTATTGGGTTAAACAAACTTTAACTTGAAAAAACTCAATTTAAACCCTATATTCACAGTGGATATCTAAATAACTGCTCCGCTAAACTCAATATCGTATGAAAAAACTTATCTTCAGCTTCATCTCTGTCGCTTTATTTATCGCATATTCCTCCCTAAGTTTCGCTCAGGAAGACGATGATGTTTTTGACTTGGATTTGACTCAGCTTGCTTCGTTGAAAGTGGTTTCCGCTTCCAGGTACGAGCAAAGCTTATATGACGCTCCAGCAAATATCACCGTTATAACTCCTAAGCTTATCGAAAGGCGGGGTTATAGGAATCTAATAGAAGTTTTAGAAGATATCCCAGGGTTCGACTTCGCCACCTTTGAGGACGGCGGCGGCGAGTATCCCGTACACAGTTTGAGTCGTGGTATTGGTGGGGACAACGGGAATACTAAAATATTGTTCATGGTCGACAATATCATCCAAAACCATATCTCTTTTAACTGGTCGCTTGGATGGAATAATCAAATGCCTTTGCATGATATTGAGAGGATCGAGATCATCCAGGGACCTGGATCAGCTTTATACGGATCAAATGCACTTTCGGGCATAATTCATATCATCACCAATAAAAAACAAGAAAAAAACAATGAAATCTACGTAAAACCGTGGATTGGGCAACATGATACCAAAGCTTTGGACCTAAGATATGGGGGCACTTTTAAGGACCTACACTATTCCGCGACTTTTCGAAAATATGATACTGATGGCGATCAGGGAATAGGACGTCCCGACCCAGGAAGCTACTTTCAAAATAATTTTGAACCGAATGTTCTCACAAAAGATTATGATTCCTCGGGCAATTTCCTAACTAACTCGGCTAACCCAACAGCGGGAAGAGCTTTAGAGGACGGATTTAATAATTCCAAAGACAACCTGGGTCTACGCGCTAACTTATTCTATTTTAACCCCGACGAAGATATAACTTCCGGCACAAAAGAAGCTGGTATTGGACTTTCTTACTGGGACAGAGAAGACGGACTTGGAAGTTACGTTCCCGGGTTTGAATACCGCGCCAGAGATCCAGAATTCCTGGTTCACCATCGAAACTACCATATTTATGGAAAACACGATTATCAGTTCAAAGAGAATTTACTCGCAAAGTCTTTAATTTGGTACAGAGCAAATACTCAGGAACCTAATACCGGATTCACCTATGCTTATAGATTCAACGATCTAAAAAAATCTTACTACAGCTCAAGTTATCAACTTGGGGTCGAAGAACAAATGCATTTTTCCTTTGGAGAAAGTTCGAAATTTCTCTTAGGGGGTCGGTACCTAAATAACAGAAAAATGGATCAACTCATTTCTTTGGGGCAGGTTCAATCCGGCGACTCGAACACCACAAACTCTTCCTGGGAATTGGCAAATCAAGGATTAGGCTTAGGTTTACCCGAAACGGAACCGGATATTATCGAAAATGAATACGCCTTGTACGGCGTGCTGGATGGCGAATTAAACCGCTATTTATCTTATTCAGTAGGGACGCGCTTCGATTACAGCACCGAGTACAATTCTACGGTAAATCCACGAGCTGGCATCATTTTAACCCCACCGGTAGAAGACTGGAATATTCCCGTCGAACAATGGAACATCAAACTATTGTACGGAACTGCCTTCCGGGCTCCGTCAATTTTCGAAACACGCGACGAATTCCGCGGCAACACGGGTTTAGAGCCAGAAACGATAGCCACCTATGAAATCGAAAACAACATACAAGTTTTTTCCCATAGGGACCGAGAGTACTTTAACGACTTGCATCTGAAATTTAACTTTTTCTTTTCGGAGCTTGAAGACTTTATCAGTATAGTTCCCGACGCAAGTCGAGCTGGCGGAGAGCGTTATGACAACATTGGCAAAAGTTATATCAGAGGAGTCTCGACTCGATTAGACCTCAACGTCATGAAAGACCTCTTCTTTTACTTCAATTATATTTTTCTTGAAGCAAGAGACCAAGGAGGAAGATGGGACGATATAGAACATACCGCCAAACATAAAATCAATGCAGGATTTAACTGGCTAACATTAAACCAACACCTCAATATAAACTTTCGCGTCAATTATGTTGGAGAGCGCAAAGTTCCTATAACCAACTCTTTTTTTAACGACCTTGCCCCAGGATATACCAAAGCTAATTTGGTTTTTACCGGAAAGAATCTGTTAAAAGATCGTCTGTGGAAAATAGACGTAGAACCTCAATTGATCGTCAAAAATTTATTTGACGAAGATATTGTCGGAGTTGGGCGACAGTCGGGTTCCAGCGATAGAAATGCGTTTGATCCTGACACTAATCCCAATCCAGCGGGATTTATTCCTCCTTATCATCCTCAACCTGGTCGCACCTGGTTCTTCAATGTCAAGTTCACCTATTGAACATAAAAAGGCAGGTAAGATTGACTAGATTTTTCGGAAAAAAAATAACTAAACGAAAAATCATAGTCGCTCTGCTAATCATACTTCTAAACGCAACCAGCGCTTTCGGAGAACCAAAAGGGTACTCTGAGTATAAAATCAAAGCGGGTTATATTTATAATTTCGCACGATTTATAAAATGGCCAGGAGAAAGCTTTAAAGATCACCCAAGCTCATTCCTTTTATGTTTGCTAGAAGACGATCCTTTTGGAAACCAGTTTAAAAGAGTAGAGGGAAAACGTATTACCGGAAAAGAACTGACGGTCAAACGACTTTCCTCTCAAGACAACCTTAAGCAATGCCAGATCCTTTTTATCCCCACCTCTAAAAGGAAGCGCATGAAAGCCATCATTAAATCTCTGGGAGATTCTCATGTACTCACTGTAGGGGAAGCTCAAGATTTCCACCAGCTTGGAGGGATGGTAGGTCTTATCAAAAGAGAAGACCGCATAATGCTTGAAATAAATCTCAATGCAACAAAAAGAAAAGAACTCAAAATAAACGCTAAACTTTTAGAAATAGCGACCATCGTCGACGACAACTAACACTTATCGGATCGATGTTTTTAAAGTTAGATACTAAAATAAAATAATGAGTTTTCTTAGCGATTTAAAAATTAGAGGAAAGCTGATTTCTATTACTCTTGTTACAAGCGTAATAGGACTCCTTATAGCTGGGATAGGGCTCATCGTGTACGACCAAAAAGCGTCGCAACAATATATGGCGACCGAATTATCCATAATAGCTCAAATAATAGCCGACAGAAGCACCGCCGCTATGGCATTTGAGGATAACAATTCAGCGACCGAAAACCTCACTGCGTTGAAAGTCAGAAAGTCCATTGTCTCCGCTTGTATATATGATAGTTCCAAGGCTTTGTTCGCAACCTACACCAGCGGTAATCAGGACTCCCCCTGCCCTGCGACTCCTTCAAAAAAAGGTTGGCAGTTCGACGCAAACTACCTTCATATTTTTCAACCTATTCTTATCGAAGACGATCAAGTGGGAATCGTTTACATCCGTTCAGATTTAAGCGACTTAGACACTCGTCTATATAATTTTGCAATAGCCGTGTCGATCGTCATTATTTTAGCCGCGATCCTGGCGTTTCTTTTCTCCTCAGTTTTACAAAAAATAATAACAAGGCCGCTTTCAAAACTTGTAACTGCCGCCAAAGGAGTATCAGAAAAGAAAGATTACTCCGTCAGAGTCGAAAAAGAGGGCAAAGACGAATTAGGGCTTCTAGTAGACGCTTTCAATGAAATGCTCTCAACCACAGAAAAACAAAATTTGGCAATTCGGGAATCGAAAGATCAACTTGAAGTCCGAGTAGAGGAACGGACAAAAGAGTTACATATCGAAAGAGATAAAGCCGTAGAACAAACAAAGGAATTGGATATTGCAAGAGAGAAAGCCGAAGAGGCCAATCAAGCTAAGAGTGATTTCTTATCCAATATGAGCCACGAGATCCGCACTCCAATGAACGCTATTATCGGCATGAGTCATCTGGCATTGAGAACCGATTTAGACTCAAAGCAACATAATTATGTGAGTAAAATACAATCCGCAGGCAATGCCCTGCTTGTGCTGATAAACGATATTCTCGATTTTTCAAAGATCGAATCCGGAAAACTTGAGATGGAAACTATTGAGTTCCAGCTAGATCACGTTTTCAGTAACTTATCTACGATGATCCATGAAAAAGCTCATGAGAAAGGCTTAGAACTACTTTTTAAGCCTGACAAAACAGTCCCTAAAAGTTTAATGGGAGACCCTCTACGCCTCGGACAGGTTTTGATCAATCTAGGCAACAACGCCGTCAAGTTTACCGAGAAAGGCGAAATCATTGCTTCCGTCACCACTATTAAAAAAACATCCGACCAGATTGTTCTGCAATTTTCCATCAAAGATACGGGAATCGGATTATCTGAAAAACAAATATCAAAGCTTTTTAAATCCTTCAGTCAGGCGGATAACAGTACAACACGGAAGTTTGGAGGCACTGGATTGGGTCTGAGTATTTCCAAACGGTTAGTCGAAATTATGGGTGGTAAAATCTGGGTAGAAAGCGAGCAGGGAAAAGGAAGTACTTTCTTTTTCACCGCTACTTTTGGCATCTCTAAAACCGAACAATCGAAAATATTAGCGCCCTCAATGGCCCTTGAAGATTTAAAAGTCTTAGTTGTGGATGATAATAAAACTTCTCGTCACATTTTACAGGAGGAGCTTGAATCTTTCTCATGCAATGTGACAGTTGCCGCTTCAGGTCCTGACGGAATCGCCGAATTAGAGAAAGAAACTAATGGGAAACCATATGATTTAGTCTTAATGGATTGGAAGATGCCAGAAATGGATGGTATCAAGGCTTCTAAGCTCATAAAAGCCAACAGTCAATTATCTAAAACTCCTACAATCATTATGGTAACGGCATATGGGCGCGAGGAGATTAACAAAGAAGCTCAGAATACAGGCTTAGACGGTTTTCTTATTAAACCCGTAACTCCTTCAGCTTTATTGGATACCATCATGACTTTTTTGGGAAAGAAAACTCCTAAAAAAGTTGAAAATAATTTGGATCAAGAAAAAGAACGTAAATTGTTGCCGATTCGAGGAGCAAAAATTCTGCTGGTAGAAGACAATGCAATCAATCAGGAAATTGCTAATGAAATATTACAGAAAGCCGGGTTAGTCGTAACCATCGCCAACAACGGGAAAGAAGCCGTTGCAAAAGTTAAAGCATCTGAATACGATCTCGTTCTCATGGACCTTCAAATGCCAGAAATGAATGGCTTTGAAGCCACAAAAATCATTAAAAGCGACCCAAAATTTAAAAGTTTACCGGTTTTAGCAATGACAGCCAATGTGATGAAACACGATATAGAACAATGCATGGGCGCTGGAATGAACGGCCACATTGCTAAACCTATAAACGTAAAGCGCCTGTTTGAAACGCTTGTGGAATGGATTGAACCCCGCGAAGAATTTACATCTATCCCCATCCCCATGGACTCTTCGAATGAAACCGATGACATGGATAGCGTGGAGATACCCAACTTCCCCGAAATCAACGTTCAAAAAAGTTTGGAAATGATCGGAGGCGATACGATATTATATCGGAAACTCTTATTTCAATTTCATGATTTATGCTTAAATTCCATGCAAGAAATTGAAACAGCCCTTGAAGAAGGCGATATGAAAACAATCGGAAGGATCATGCATACACTTAAGGGAGCTTCAGGCTCTATTGGAGCAATCAATCTGGCATCTGCATCCGGAAAAATTGAATCTCAGATTTTAGAAAAAGGCGACAAGGAACAAGAAATTGATTTAGAAAGTTTTTCCGAATGCTACGGCAAGGTCATAAGTTCATTAAGCCAATTTAATGCCCAATGTTCCAAAGAAATCAAGCCATCAGGAATACAACAACCTGTAGCAGATCATAAAGTTCTATTGGATTCTTTGAATGTTCTAGAACCGCTTTTAAAAACACGTAAACCTAAAAAATGCGCTCAAGCATTAGACGAGGTTTTGCGCCTTTCATGGCCGCCAGACCTTATAGAAGAAATTAAAGAGTTAGAACAATCCGTTAATAAATATAAATTTAAAAAAGCCATCACAATTTTAGAGTCCGTATTAAACAAACTGAACCATGGAGAAAATTATGAATGAGTCTCCGAAGTTTAATATTCTTTTGGTGGATGACACCGAAAGCAATATATCCATCTTGATACACGCTCTCGATGAAGATTACGAATTGAGCGTCGCTGAAGACGGCGAGAGCGCGCTTGAAGCGGTAGAGTCCGAAATACCCGACTTGATTCTGTTAGATATCATGATGCCAGATATGGATGGCTATGAAGTCTGCACACGCCTGCAAAAAGATCCAAGAACAAGAAATATACCAATTATTTTTCTCACCGCCATGACCCAGGTAGATAGCAAAACCAAATGTTTCGAAATGGGCGCGGTCGATTACATCACCAAACCTTTTGAGATCATGGAAGTGAAGGCAAGAGTTAAAACTCATCTTTCGCTAATGCACGCCAAAAAACAACTGATATATCAAAACGAAATTCTTGATCAAAAAGTTATGGAACGGACTCAAGAACTTTCTTTAACACAGGATGCCAGCATTTTCAGTTTGGGAACATTGGCGGAATATAGAGACCCTGAAACCGGCGGCCATATTCGGCGCACCCAAAGTTATGTCAAACTCCTGGCCGAGAACTTAAAGAAACATCCTAAGTTTAGTGATTTTTTAACAGAGGCCACAATTGAGCTGCTCTATAAATCCGCTCCTCTTCATGATATTGGGAAAGTCGGCGTTCCCGACAGTATTTTACTCAAACCAGGTCCGCTCACTGATGAAGAGTTTAAAGAAATGAAGAAACACACTGTTTATGGCAGGAATACGATTCTGACTACTGAACGAATTTTAAAAACCAGTTCTTCCTTCATGCGGTTTGCAAGGGAAATTGCCTATTCCCATCAGGAGAAGTGGGACGGTTCAGGATATCCTCAAGGAACTAAAGGCGAAGATATCCCATTGTCAGGAAGACTGATGGCTTTAGCGGACGTATACGACGCTCTTATAAGCAAGCGCGTTTATAAATCCGCATTTTCCCATGAAAAAGCCACGAACATCATTATTGAGGGTAAAGGCAAACATTTTGATCCCGACCTCGTAGACGCTTTCATAAAAATTAACGACGATTTTGCAGAAACCGCCAACAAACATAGGGATCTATAAGTAATAGCAGTTTGAGATCTAATCCTTTCCAACTTTACTTGAGTAAGGCTTGCAATAAACCTCAAAACCACGCAAATAAAACCTCAAAATACATGCTAAACTTTTAGCGCCAACAACCATCGTTGACGAGAGCTAACCTATGACGTCGCCCCCTATGGGCGATAGCCCCAAATTCAAATTATGAGTTTTCTGAGCGGCTTAAAAATTAGAGGCAAACTAATTTCCATTACTCTTATTACAAGCGTAATAGGACTTTTATTGGCTGGAATAGGACTCATCATTTATGACAAGAAAACAACGCAACAATATATGGCGACGGAGCTATCTGTAATCGCTCAAATAATAGCCGACAGAAGCACCGCGGCTATGGCTTTTGAAGATAAAACTCTCGCCAGAGAAAACCTCTCGGCATTAAGAGCCAGAAAATCCATTGTATCGGCTTGCATATACAACAATTCCAGCGAATTATTCGCGACTTATATGAACGGGAAATTAGACTCCCCCTGCCCCGCTAAACCATCACAGCAAGGCTCGAACTTCGATCAAAATTATCTTCATCTGTTTCAACCTATTCTTATCGAAGACGATCAAGTGGGCACCGTTTATATTCGTTCAGATTTACGCGATATCGACACGCGCTTGTACAACTTTGCAATCGCCGTAACGGTTGTCATCATTTTAGCCGCTATCCTGGGATTTCTTTTTTCTTCGGTCTTACAAAAAATAATAACCGGACCGCTTTCAAAACTTGTCAATACGGCTAAGGACGTCTCGGAAAAGAAAGATTATTCCGTTCGCGTAGAAAAAGAAAGTAATGACGAACTAGGGCTTTTAGTAGACGCTTTTAACGAAATGCTTCATACAACAGAAAAGCAAAACTTAGCCATACAAGAATCTAGAGATCAACTCGAAGTCCGGGTAGAAGAGCGAACAAAAGAGTTACATGTTGCAATGGATAAAGCCGAAGAGGCCAATCGAGCTAAAAGTACATTCCTCGCCAATATGAGTCACGAGATTCGAACTCCAATGAACGCTATCATCGGGTTTGCCGATTTACTGCAACGTGAAGATGGGATGACCGAGCGCCAAATCCAATACTCCAAATTTATCAAAGAAAGCGGCGACCACCTAACAAGCCTGGTAAACGACATTTTAGATATCGCAAAAATTGAAGCTGGCCAAATGAAATTAAAAAATGTGGATTTTGCTTTGCAAGGTTTAGCCGAAGAACTTGCAACAATGTTCCAATTAAAATGCGAAGAAAAACACCTTGATTGGAAGATAGATTATTCTCACGGCAATTGCTTGGTAAAGGGCGACGAAATTAAATTGCGACAGGTTTTAATCAACCTGTTAGGCAATGCCCTCAAATTTACAGATAGCGGAGCAATTTCTTTCAAAATAAGCGAGGTAAAAAAGAATTACTTTCAATTTGAGGTTGCCGATACCGGACCAGGAATCCCCGTAGAATCGCAAGAAAAGATATTTGAGCATTTTGAACAGGATAAAGAAGGGATAGATAAAGGCGGCACCGGATTAGGACTGGCCATATCCAAAAAATTCATCACTACAATGGGCGGAGAATTAAAATTAGAATCCACCGTTGGAAAAGGAACTCGGTTTTATTTCACTCTCAATCTTCCAACCATAACAATCAATCAGCCTTCGTCTTCTAATGTTCAAAAAGATAGAAGATCTTCCAAGCTAACGGCACACGTTAAGCCATTAGTGGTAGACGATAACCTTGCCAACCGCGTTTTATTAAACAATATCCTTTTAGAGATTGGAATAGAGTCAATCGAGGCGGTCAATGGTAAAGATGGCATTGAGCAAATCCGCCAACACAAACCCAATATAGTGTTTATGGATATACAAATGCCTGTTATGGACGGGATCACCGCTATCCGTAAGTTGAAAGAAAAAAACGAACTAAACAATATTAAAATGGTAGCCGTCTCCGCCGCCGCATTTGTCCACCAACAAGAAAAGTACCTAGAAGAAGGTTTTCATTATATAATTACTAAACCTTTTGACGCAGAAGCAATATATAATTGTCTTGAGACGTTATTTGGAATACCATTAGAATAAAAATTATTTCGAATCGTACAAAGGATTTTTTATGGATACAGGGTTAACTGTCCTCATCGTTGAAGACGACTTTAAAATGGCCGCTCTGATTGAGGGATACTTGAGAAATATGGGATTTTCAAAAATCCAGATTTCTGATAGCGGTCAAGCGGCTCTGGAAATTCTTCAATCCCAAGAAGTTGGATTGGTTATATCTGATTTAGGAATGCCTGGGCTTTCAGGTCTCGACCTGCTAAAAAAGACACGAGAAGATTTGAACTTAAAAATCCTCCCGTTCATTATGCTTACAGGCTCCGATAAAGACGACGATATAAGAGACGCCACGTTAGCTGGGGTTACCGCCTACTTTCTAAAGCCTTTAAAATTCGATCCATTTAAAAATAGAATTGAAGCTCTTTTCAAATGTATCGGAGAATAGCTCGATTTAAATAGTCCCTTCCTCCTATAAACACCCCCTCCTAAAGCAGACGTGACAATGTGTACGTTGTTTCTAATATAACGTTATTTTAAAGCCACGAGAATAAAATCCACTTGTGGGACTTAGATAATTAGGAGAGTGAATAAATTCAAATATGCACTTCCTCTAAGTCGTTCAACTCCAAGTAGGTAACAACATTCAGTTTATCCATTTCCTAGTACACTCATCATGGCGTTCCTTCGAAATTCTTTACAGCAAAGACACAAAGCACACAAAGAAAGATGAGAAGAAAATGTCGTCGCGCTTAGTCCTATGAGCGCCTCAATATGACATTTTTTACCTAGATCCTTTCCTTCGACAAGCTCAGCAACCGTGATTAAAGTCAAGGTTTAGTGAATGGTTTTGGTCCCAAGTTGAATTATTTTTAACCATAGTATTTAAGATAGTTAAAAGTTTTCTCATACAAGCAGTCAGCGCGACTTTGGGCTTTTT
>JAJDAT010000013.1 GCA_029261715.1 Nitrospinia bacterium
GCGGCGACGTTCGTATACTTCGTGGAACTGTTGACATTAGCGAACAAACTTCCGGACAAGATTTACGTTGTCGTTACCAAACAACACAGGGAAAAGATCAATTCATACATTCATGGGGTTTGCAGGCAAAAAGCTAAAAAAACTCATTTTTTGAATAAGTATAACAATTGATGATAACTTTTAAACAATACGGTGTGGTATTAAAAAGTAAACTCAAACCTAATTCATAGAATTAAGATTCTCGATTCATTGAGAAAAACCTATTGAAGAAACGTGATGAGATGAATTAAAGTAAATCGTCGCTTTTTCAAAAACAAATAACATAATTTCTAATTGAAGTCATTTCATTGCTTAAAATCACGTCAAACTTAATTTTAGTTATTCTTGCGTCTTTAGCATTTCTATTATTATTGGAACTGGGTATAAAAAAAACTCATAACAATAAAGATACTTACGCTAACACGCAAGAATGGCAGAGTAAGTACGTTTATCGCAATTCCCATGGGTTTCGCGATAAAGAGTATTCATACGAAAAACCCGAAAAGGTTTTTCGTATCTTAGTTCTGGGGGACTCTCAAACCTTCGGGCACGGAATCAAAAAACTTAAAGATACCTGGCCCAAAAAATTAGAAGCTTTAATGAATCGGGGATTTGAAAACCCACGCTTTCAAATAATTAGTCTCTCCGGAGAAGGCTGGAATGCAGACACTCATTTATATGAATTATATAGAAATGGTTTTAAATATAACCCAGACATGATTCTCCTTGGTTTTTATCAAAATGACGTTCCTAGCCCAACATTTTTCACATGTCAAAACGAAGACATTAATTTCTTTACACAATCAAAATCAATTAATTGGTTTAGAGATAATTTAGAGATTTATAATTTTTTTGAATTTCGTATAAATAGACTAATGGAGAAGCTGAATCGTAAACCCAAGTTTACAGATTGTATTAATAAACGGTTTGAGTCCAGGGGATGGGATATGGAAGAAATCTATTTAGATACTATTCTGATGTCTACACAAATAAGGAATATCCACTTTATGATGACAACCATACCTTTGATGTACAAACTCGAAAGTGATTATCCGTTAAAAAAAGTGCATCTTAAAATTAAAAAATATTGCGACAAAAAAGGAATAGAGTGTTTAGACTTATATGATAAGGGCTTTAAAGGACTAAAAACCGATCAATTAATCGTTTCCAAAGCAGATAGACATTTAAACGAGAACGCTACTGAGATCGTCGCTCAAACTTTATTTAACCGATTGAAAACTCTAAAAAAATATGAGTATCTACCACAATTTTCGGGAGCTTTTGACTTAAATGAGCTTTTAGAACAAAAAAACTTAATCAAAGAACTGGATCATTCTTTCCCAGATATTGAAAACGGAAGAAACAATATTAAATTAGAATTTAAAAATGAAAGTTTGGACATAAAAAAAGAAAATGGCAAAATACAATTCTTAAACACTATTTTCAATAGCAAAACCCCAGATACTTATAAAATCACTCTAAATACAAAAGGAAAATTTATCCAAAGTGAAATCACTTTACATAAAAAAAACGACTCAACCACCTATTTAACAATAAATAAATTTTTTAATGGAAGAAACTATATAACTAGTGAAGTGATAAATGAAAAAAAAGAGACGTTAAACATAGAACATAAAGAATTTATTGGGAGATACAGTCAGGTAAATTCAACAGCAAAAATCAAACTTTTTAAAAACGTTAATTTTACTGATCCAAAATCATTGGAAAAAATAATATTTACAAACTCTCTTAATTTTTCAAGAAATTTCTCTAAAGAAGAAATGATTAATTTAATAAACCAATTGATCAAAAAAAACTCTATCCTTGCAACTATTTTCAAACCAACTGATTTTAAAAATAAAGTCAATGAAACTTTTGATATAATTTTTCTTTCTCAAGAATTTCTTAATCTTTATAATTTTGGGTTTGACAACTATGTATTAGAACTAGGAGAAGATATCCTCAAAAAAAAGCCATCAGATGATATTTTAAAATCTTTAGCAATATATTATTGGTTTACAAACAAAGCTGAATTATACAAGCGATTACTTAAAGAAAACCCTGAGTTAGAAAAAAACTTTAATTTGACCAAGACTGCTAATTAATTACCTTAAAGCCATTCCCAAAAATAAATTCGCTTAATAAGAATAAAATAATAACGTTTTCTCCAATCTATACAGTTGATACAATAATTTTCAAGTTTCCACGAAAATCTATTTCCCCTCTAAAATAGAAGACACGCCTAACAAGAAAGCTTTTAGACAAAATTTACGTTGTCGCTACCAAACCACTCAAAACAAAGATCAATTCTTACATTCGTGGGGATTACAGGTAAAAAGCTAAAGCAACATAGTCTTAGAAATTGTGTTATCATTAAGAAAATATTTTTTTATATTAGGGACAACTTATTCGAGTTGTCCTTTTTTGATTTACGGTTAATAAACATTGAAAACAATTAACGAGAAAGCTATATTTTTTGGTTTTATTTTAAGCTCTTTGCTCATCCTTTATCCCCTGCTCTCTCATCAATCTCCAACTCCCTGGATATGGGAGCTCTATTCCTTACCATATTTCATCCTATTAATTTTAGTTCTTTGCTCCCTAATATACATTGGTGTTCTAATATCTATTTATCGATTGAAAGCATTTTACATATTAACGGCTAACCTGGCTGTTTTAATCGGATTAACAGTCGCTGCTGAAATAGGCGGCCAGATTTACGCATACTTGAATCCATCTTATAAAATTGTGCCGTTTATGCCAGATCCCATACTTGGCTGGAAAATGATTCCAAATTCCGAACATATTGTTTCGGGCCAGCACTGGTACGCCCGTGAATTTAGCTCACAAGTAAAAATCAATTCCTTAGGCTTTCGAGACCACGAGAGAAATTCACAAAAAGACAAAGATACAATACGCATTGCCTTAATAGGGGATTCCATGATTGCCGCAAGAGAGGTGGGCTTTCAAAAAACAGCAGGTCAAGTTTTGGAGAAACGATTAAATCAACAGTTGACTCCTAAAACTAAAAAAAAATATGAAGTATTAAATTTTGGAGTTCCCGGATACGGTATAGAACAAATGTTTTATACATGGAAAAATACGGCTTCGAAATTTAAACCCGATTTTGTCTTCCTTTACCTTTTTGAAAAAAACTATTTGAGAACGATTTCAAATACATGGTGCGCAAGAAAGTTTTTTGGTATTGATGACTTAGGAAAACGTAAATGCTTATTTATTAGGCCTGTTGCGACTATAAAAAAAACCGCTCCAAAAATTATTACTCGCGAAGAATCAAAAAACTTTGTTATGGATTTTCTCTACATCAGATCAGATAAGTTAGGAACCATAAAAAACTTATTAGAGTCGAAAAACTATTCTCAAGCTTTTATTTCACTGAATAACTTACCAATCAATATCTATAACCCCTCAGAGTATAAAAAATTTGTAGAGGAACAAAAAAAATATATCCAAAAAGAGATGAATGGGAAAAGAATGATAAAAAGAGAAAAAGAAATATTTCTTCTCGACATTCTTACAAAGATAATCAAACGGCTAAAAACAAAGCAATTGCCAAAAACGCCTGACTCAGAAGTTGATGAGAGTGAAAGCAATAAATATAAAGGGGATACTAACAATTTTCCAACTTGGATCACTACCAACTTGGTTAACTTAAAGGTAATACAATTTCTTAATAGTCAAATTCAGACATCTGGAGGAAAATTTACAATTATCGACGCTTTACAATTCCACAACGAACCGATCCCGCCTTTAACCTACTCGTCCAATCTATTGGAACAGTTAGCGAAAAATGAAAACATGGAATACATTCCACTCTACAAAACGTTTAATAAAGCAAAAAACGCAGGCCCTCCGCTAACCTGGAAATACGATGCTCATTTAAACGAATTGGGCAATGAAATTTTCGCTAACTCGCTTTTCAATTTTTTAGAAAAAAAAATCAAAGTAAATACACATCATTTAAGTTCCAAATGACAATAAATCTTATTTAAATGATTCGCAAATGAGAAAATGCAGAAATATTAAATTATCGAGCGAAGAATCTAAAAACCAAACCTTCGATCCGGGGTTTATTCAGGGCGAAACCTACATATGGACACGTTCCGAATATTCTGACGCCAGTGGCCCTGGAATATTTCCCAACAGTAGAAATGGTGGAACCGGATGGACAACCGTATCCATGCCTCAACATGGATTGACACTGAGCAGAGACATTCGCATACTCTCCAGAACCGTCGATATAAGCTAACAAACACTCGGGCAAGACTTATGTTGTCGCTACCAAGCCACCATATATATAGTAACCATTAATACAAAACAAAATAGCAGAAAGCCCAGCAACAGTATTTCTAAAATGACGCCTCAGCACATAAAAAAGGGCCACTATGCACGCTAATTTTAAGATAAACCCAAAGATAAAAAACATTCATAAAACCGATGAATTAATAACGGTAACACCAAAAACTGGAACCTTCTAACCGATTAAATTCAATACTCATATTTTCTTTTTGTTCAGTTTTTAAATTCTACTTGGCCATATAAAGAGAAACTTTATAATCTTAAATTATATTAGTTCTATTAACTTCTAACTTGTTTGTTTCTCCAGGTAATCAAATATTTCATCCGCAAAGATTTTATTGCCCAATTCGTTTAAATGAGGATCGTATTCCCATTTAACCGATAAACCGCTTTCTTTTGTTTGGTTTAATTTTTCGTAAAGTGGGATATATCCGTAAGAATTAAAATTAGAGAGATTTTTAAGCCAAGTGGAAGCAAACTCTAATGGAGGAATAACGGGATCATGAAACAAAAACGAATCAATTATGACAAACTTACCTTTATTTTTTTTTATATAATTGCCCAAATCTTGAAGAACTTTTAGATTAACAAAATTGGTCGTTATCCAGGATGGAAAATCATTACTACTTCCAGTCGTATACCTTGCTTCTTGGTCCCATTGTTTTTCCTCCTCTCTCGCTTTAGAGAATTGGACTATCTTTTTATTCAGGTTTGATAAATAACTTCGAATAAATGATCTTCTATCAATTTTTTTAGTTCTTTTTCCGTTCATTTCTATTTCGATATATTTGTTTTGTTCACTAACAAATTTTTGATACCCCATAGGCGGGAAAGTTAATAAAGGTAGTTTCTCTAAAAACAAGAAAGTTACTTTATTTTTCTTCGTTTTTAATAATTGTTTTATTTTTTTTAAATTTTCAGGTTCTATGTAAAAAAAATCTAAAGATCTTGTCGTTGCATTAAAACCTTCTTGCTTTCGATACTTAACAATATCAAACCAATCCACACTTTTTTTTCTAATAATGGCAAAAGGCCTAACATCCAAGCATTTACGATCATTATTCCCAAAACTGTCAATTCCCAAAAACCCCCTAGCGCACCATGTTTTGGAAATAGTTCTCAAATAATTCTTTTCAAATAAATAAATAAAATTAAAATCAGGTTTGTATTTGGCAACCTGCCTATCCCAATTTAAATTTATTTGGTCAACACCGTATCCAGGCACTCCAAAGTTCAATACTTCATATTTTTTTCCAGTTTTTAAAGCAAGTTCATTATTTAGTCTTTTTTCTAAAATTTGTCCCGCCGTTTTCTCGAAGTCTAATTGCCTTCCCGCTATCATTGAATCTCCTAAAAGGGCAATACGTACAGTATTCTCATCTTTTACTTTTTCTCTCTCAACATCTCTAAACCCTTGAGAATTTATTTTCACATGGGCGCTAAACTCTCTAGCATACCAATGGTTACCAGTAACAATATGCTCGGTATTTGGAATAAATCTCCAACCTAAAATAGGATCGGGTTTAAATGGAATGGCTTTATAACTAGGATTGAAATACACATATATTTGCCCGCCAACTTCAACAAAAACTCCTAACCCTATTAAAATGGCTAAATTTGCAATTATGATTAATAACGCTCTCCCCTTGTAAAGAAAAAATAAGGGGCTGTCGTAGATAAATTACAAATTAGCCCATTTTTTAAGAGTAATAAATTGTTTTTTATGTGAGCCATAATTAAATCTAAACTCACATTCTTTCAAGAACAGATAAAAATGTTTCACCGGTATTCCATTGTATTTTC
>JAJDAT010000014.1 GCA_029261715.1 Nitrospinia bacterium
ACACAAGAGATTTAGAACTTGGAATATTACTTGCTGGTCTTTCCAACGCTCATTCATTAAATGGAAAATTAGAAGAGTTTAGATTTAGTAAAGGAATTGCGCGATATACAGCAGATTTCACTAAACCAACAGAGCCTTATAATTAATTTGTAAAATTTTTTACTTTAAACGCCCTCCGGTAAACACCGGAGGGCGTTTTTTTACAGGATAAATCCGACATAGTTTTTTTGTTGTCGTTTGAATTTATTGGCTTTCAGCTGTTTTTTACTTCCTTAATCATTGAAATTTAAAGCGATCTAAAATGAAAAATAAAAACCTTGATAAACACCTATAAACTCAATTACTTGAGGTGACTCCTATGACAGTTTCACCCTAAATGTGCAAAATTATCCAAGTAATGTCATAACAAAAACCCTTAAACGATGACTTTAGAAATAGTGTTTCATTCATTTCAAAGCCACTCGTCTCTGCCCTGTCTGCTTAAAATATTCATAATCTCGACAGTATCATCAACAACACGATAATAAATCGTATCGACACCGCAACGCTACGTCTGTAATCTTTGCGGATATGATCAACGGGTGGGTATGGAAATGGCTAGTCGGCTAGCTGCTGAAAACGATCAAAGAAAGCAGAATAATATTTATCCGCTACGGCTTCGCCATACTTGCGAAAACCCCAGTGATAAATTCTCCATAAATCTTCTTCCGCATCTGGGGCAAGTCTATAATTCCCCATTGGCGCGTAGTCTATCTTTAAATCCTGCAAGGATTTCGTCGCGGTCTTTAGCAATAAAACCGCTTTTTCCGATGCAATCAGTTTGGCGCGGATATATTCGATTTCATCAACGCGCTTCATAATATCAGGAATGGTATTTTCACTCACTCCGCTATTGATTCCACACTCTATGGCTTCTTGAAGCAAAGCGGTTTTATTTTCGTCTGATAAGGCCTGTATTTTCTCAATATCGCTATCTGTAGGAACAGCTAGAGAGGTTACAGTGATTTTTCCGTTTAGGTATTTCTTGCCTATTTTACTGCCTCATCTGCGATGTTGTCCGTTTCTTCTTCATTAAGATCATTCACCTTCTCCCTCAAGGGACAGTTTAATCCAGTATGCCGCACACGTCACACCAGAGCCTGATTAAGGGGTTGCAACCTGTTCTAAAGTAGTTTTTTTTGAACCGCTTTTAAATTTCATTGTGATATCGATTTCAGGGTCTAGCTTGTTCAAAACGGTCATTAAACGCTCAATAGTAAATCTTTTGAGGTCTGCGTTACGAATGCGGGAAAAGTCTGCGGCCTGTACTTTCGTTAGGGCTTGAGCTTTACGTACAGATAACTTTCTACTATCAAGAACTTTGATAATTTCGGCACTCAAAAGAGCAACCAGAGGTACAGAAACGACCATTAAGAATTTAGACTACCGAGCAAAGAGTCCTCAAAACTGGCTAACATTCCTTAAAAAGTTAGCCAATAAATTGAAGCATATTACTTCCAATGATCTTTATGAAGATCATTGAGTCTTGAAAGAAATTCCCGTAAAATAAGGCCAATAACTTTCCTATGGAGAATATGAAATTGGCTGTAACTATTCTTGAACATATAAAGGAAGATGAGATTCCTGCTTCTTGGAAGAAAAAGCTAAAAGCCAATCCCAACAAGGAAACTTTTCGAATTACCCTAGAACCGGAGAGTGAACTGGAAAGGAAACTTCCCCTTTGCCGTTCTAGTGAAGACCGGAATAAGTTGCTCAGTCAACTGAAAGATTCAGAAGGCAATGAAAATTCTGAGGAATGGATTCAAAAAATAAAAGCTTCTCGTACAATTTCCGAACTAAAAACTCCTCAATTCAACCGCTTCCCCTCAATCAAAAAATTTGGAAACTCTTTGGAGAAACTAAAGCGAAACTCCGAAAACAAGGAAAACAAATAAGCGACCTTGACCTTCAGATTGCTTGCACCGCTCAAGCAAATAAGCTTCATCTTGTAACGAACGATAATGATTTTAAAGTGCTTCCCGCTTCTTTTCACCGTGTAAATTGGGCGAAGACAAAACCTCAGTAAGCTGTAATTTTCATATCGAATTTACTTATCAGCGAAATATAAACACTATACATATAGGCTCTAAAAATAAGCCTTTTTCGAAACTAGTTCTAATTTAGATAATTATAATCCGGTAGGATAATCGAGGAACTCTGTATCAATATCAAATTTTTGTTTTAGATGTGCGCCTACTGACTGCACTCCTCCTGTCTCTGTTGCGTAATGTCCTGCAAAAATTAATGCGCAACCGCCTTCAATAGCTTCATGGAAATGCTGATTGGCCCCTTCTCCGGTTAGATAACAATCTAATCCTTCTCTAGAAGCCTGAGAAACTAAATCGCCTGCCCCTCCAGTAACAATTCCTAGTGTTTCAACTTCATTTTCTCCAATCACCTTAACGGGACTTTTAAGGACCTCTTCCAATTCTTTTCCTAATTGAACCGCCGATTTGCGTTCAATTTTCCCCTTCAGTCCAATCTTGTTACCGTTATAATCTCCGAAAGCTTCAATATCTGTCAGTCCAACTTTATCTCCTAGAGCTTTATTATTACCTAAAATAGGATGCATATCTAAAGGTAGATGAGCCGAGTACAAACCAAGGTTACCGCGAATCATTGTCGTGACTTTTTCGAATAATTTCCCCCTAAGAGGCTGGTTTCCTCCCCAAAACAAACCATGATGAACAAACATCATGTTACAGTTCCGTTCAATTGCCATTTCGATAGTCGCCAAGCAAACGTCGACCGCCAGACCAATTTTTTTAATTTCCCCTGAATTCTCTACCTGCAATCCGTTGAGAGCGTTCTTAGCGTCTGGAATCGCTTTAATATCCAGTAAATCGTCTAAATAACCGCTTAGTTGAATTATATCCATAGTAATGAATTGCCTAAAGCTTTACGAAACCGTTTAAGATAAGATAAAATGTCATACGAATTGACAGTCTCTTCCAAACCCAAAACCTTATTTAAAGATTTATCTTACCCTATAACGTCTTTAATTAAAAAATAGATGTCTTTTATCCTAAAAAGTTTGGGCGAGCGCATTTTACTGCTCGTTTTCATTTCCATTATATCCCATGCCATCGTCCACTTAGCTCCTGGGGAACCCAGCATGGTTGACCCTGCTAACCCACGACTTAAGGCTGAAGATATCGCTTTAATCCGGGACGCTTTCCATCTCGACGACCCGATTCATGTGCAATATTTTTATTGGTTACGCGACTTGGCGACAGGACAATTAAAATCGTTTAAAGATAATCAACCCGTATTAAAGAAAATCTGGGATCGATTCCTCAATTCATTGCCGCTTTTTATTTTAGGAACTATTTTAACCTGGTCGCTTGCTTTCCCTATTGGTATTCGTTCGGCTTTAAACAGAGGATCGGTTTTTGACCAAACATCGACTTTTTTATCCTATGCCTTAATTTCGATTCCTGGTTTTTTCTTGTCTTATCTTTGCCTAATTTTTGTGGTGAAGACTTTTGACGTTTCAGTTATTGGCGTTCAAACTTTTGGGATGGAAAACGCTCCATGGATCAACCAGTTTATGGACAAAATCTGGCATTTAACCATTCCATCCCTCATGACTGCTGTCGGTGGTATCGCTATTCTATCTCGGTACGTGCGCTCTCAAATGTTAGAGGTTATGAGCCATGATTATATTCGCACCGCCCGCGCAAAAGGTTTGCCCGAAGACGCTGTTGTTTATCGCCATGGGTTAAGAAACGCTCTGCTTCCATTTATCACAATTTTTGGACTAACAATACCTAGTTTGATTGGCGGCTCGGTGATTTTTGAATACATCTTTGGTTGGCCTGGTATGGGTAGGTTAGGTTATGAAGCCATTTTAGCCAGAGATTTCCCTGTCATTTTAACGCTTAATTTTATTTCGGCGGTTTTGGTTTTAATTGGCACTTTCATTTCAGACCTCTTATATGCAGTAGCTGACCCACGGATAAAACTTTAATATGCAGCCATCTACCAAAACCGTAAGTCGAGCTTCCCAAAATCCATTTATGGAAAATTGGGATATTTTTAAGCGAAATAAAATGGCGTTAGCCAGTTTTTGGTTTTTGATTGCGTTATTTGCTTTCGCCCTTTTGGCAAAGTTCTTCACTCAAGTTATTGTCATTTTTGATCCACATACAGTGCGGTTGGCGGAAAAATTTCTTCCACCCTTTTCGGCATACAATCAAGCGTTTACTCCGCTTCAAAACGCTCCTCTCGGACATATTTATCTATTAGGAACCGACGAATTAGGACGGGATGTTTTCGCCCGCATGTTAGAAGGCACTTTCGTATCGCTGACAGTTGGATTTGTCGCCGTTGGAATTTCTTTTTCAGTTGGAGTCTTCTTGGGCGGCATTGCCGGCTACTATGGACGCAAACGCATCCTTTTTTCCACAGTCGATTCTTTAATAATGAGATTTGTGGACGTTATGTTATGCTTTCCCACATTTTTCCTTATTCTTACCGTGGTCGCCCTTTTGCCTCCTAATATTTACAACATCATGATTGTTATTGGACTTACTAGCTGGATGGGAACCGCACGTTTTGTACGCGCCGAGTTTTTAGCTCTGCGAGATCAAGATTTTGTGCAAGCGGCTCGCGCTTTGGCTATTCCGGAGATGCGTATCATTTTTTCTCACATAACACCGAACGCCTTGGCTCCCGCCCTAGTCTCTGCTACTATTGGCGTTGCAGGCGCAATACTGACCGAATCGGCCCTTAGTTTCCTTGGATTTGGAGTACCCCCACCCTTCGCGACATGGGGAAACATTTTATCCGATGGTAAGCGGTTTATTTTCGACGCTCCCTGGCTTACATTTATACCCGGATTTACTATTTTGATTGTGGTTCTCGCCTTTAATTTATGTGGAGAAGGCTTAAGAGAAGCATTCAATCCAAAATTACGTAAACGGATATAACCCAAAAAAGTAAAACATCAAAATTTTTACGCTAATTGAAATTCTATTGAAAGATAAACTATATTCATGATTTACCTCAAGCAGTTAAAGAAACAATACGGCCCTAAGATCCTTCTATCTGGAGTCGACTTCCATATTCGCCCTGGAGAAAAGGTTGGCTTAGTAGGCGATAACGGAATGGGGAAAACAACCCTTTTTCGCATTATTCAAGGTAAAGAAAGTTCAGATTCTGGCGAAGTCACTTTTCGCAAAGGCGCCATTGTAGGGATGCTAGATCAACATTTCGACGTTGGAATCGAAACCGCCTTGGAACGAACCGTTATGGGTGACCCTTATTTTGCAAAAATACAGACTGATAAAGAAAACTTAGAAAACGATCAAACGGCTCATCAAAAAGATCCGCAAAAATGGGAAAAAGATTACGGTCATCTTGTTTCAGAATTTGAAAGGCTGGGAGGTTACGAACGCGAATCAAAAGCTAAGGCTATTTTGTCCGGCCTTGGTTTTAAGGAAGAAGGTTGGAATAAACCTCTCAATCAATTAAGTGGCGGTTGGGCGATGCGAGTGGAACTCGCGCTACTTCTTCTACAAAACCCAGACGTTTTGTTATTAGACGAACCCTCCAATCATTTAGATTTACGTTCCGTTATTTGGCTAGAAAATTTCTTAAAAAGTTATGAGGGTTCAATAGTCCTCATTTCTCATGACCGCAGGTTTTTAAATGGAATTGTCAGTCGAATCGTCCATTTAGACAGAGGAACTCTTTCCGTTTACACAGGCAATTATGACGCTTTTGAAAAACAAAAAGAAGAACGCGAAGCGCTACAGGAACAAGCCGCTATCAATCAAAATAAAAAAATAAGTGAAATGGAACGCTTTATCGAAAGGTTTCGCGCAAAAGCGTCTAAAGCAAAACAAGCTCAAAGTAGAGTCAAAGCCTTAGACAAAATCAAACGCATTGAAACAACAAGCGAAGCTAAGTCGGTTCGATTCCGATTTCCCCAACCAGCAAGAACAGGAAAAATTTCTGCCAAAGCTACTAAAATTAAAAAAAGTTATGGCGACCTTATCGTGTATGACGGATTGTCTTTTGAAATTGAACGGGGATCAAAAATTGCCTTCGTAGGTGAAAATGGAGCCGGGAAATCAACTCTCTTAAAATTATTGGGGGACGCTCTTTCATTGGACTCAGGAGAAATCGCCCTAGGAGCTAATGTAACAAGAGCTTATTTTGCTCAACGACAATCTGAAACTTTAGACCCGGAACTCACTGTTTTAGAGAGTCTCTCTAAAGTCGGGCCCTCGTTAGGAAGAACTCAAATGCAAACAATACTTGGTGGGTTCAGGTTTTCCGGCGACGACGTCCAAAAAAAAACCGAAGTTTTATCTGGCGGCGAAAAGTCACGATTAGCATTGGCGCGTATGCTGACATCGCCAGCGTCTTTTTTGCTTTTGGACGAACCTACTAATCATCTTGATATGAAATCCTGCTCTGTTTTGTCGGCGGCCTTAGAAGATTTTGAAGGCACTATTTGCGTTATCTCTCATGATCGTGATTTTCTTGACGGCTTCGTAAATCGAGTTTGGGACATAGAAAACGGAACTCGAAAAGAATATAAAGGAAACTTTAGCGATTACGAATGGAAAAAATCAAAGGAAGAAGCGGATGCCTTAAAACAAATTAAACCTAAGATAGAAATCGAGAAAAAACCAAAAGAATCAAAAACATCAAAACGTGACAAAGCTGAAGGAAGAAACCAACTTTATAAAGAAAAACAGCCTCTTAAGAAAAAGTTGAACAATTTGGAAACCCGTTTAGAGAAAATCATGGGCGAGAAAGACCGCTTGGATAAAACCTTAGCCAGTCAAGAAATCTATGATGATTCTAATAAGGAAAAACTTTTGGAAACCCTTTCCAAACATAAAAAGCTAGGTTCGCAAGAAAACGAGCTAATTGAAGAAATCGAACTTTTGACTGAAGCATTAGAGAAAGTTAGTTAAAACTTTTTTCTAAAAAATTTAAAATATTTTATTTATTAATTAAAGGTTTTAATTACCCATCTTTTAAGGGAACCTCAAAAACTGTTTTTGGCTACGAATGGGCCTTACAAAATAAGGACTTATGATTTGCCGCAAGTAAAAACATTAAATTATTAGAGACACCCTTAAATGATAATTTCTACAATTAGCGTCCTATTAACTCTTGTCCTAACTGCAATGATTATCGGTCCAGTTTTTTGGGGAGCTCCTTGGCACCCAGCCTCGCGAAAAGATATTCATAGAGCCTTAAAATTATGCGAGGCGCAACCGGGCGAAAGGTTATACGACTTAGGAAGCGGAGACGGAAGGGTCTTAAAAATAGCGGCGAAAGATTTCGGCATGGATGCCGTTGGCTTAGAAATAGACCCTATCAAGGTGTGGTTATCGAAACAGTTTTTGCCTAAAAATGAATTCTCTAATCGCGTTAATATTTTAAGGCAAAATGTTTTCGAGTTTGATTTTAAACATGCCGATGTCGTTTTTATCTATATGACACATCAAGCATTGGACCAACTATTTCCAAAAATTTTAGAGACTTTAAAACCTACAGCCACCGTCGCTTGCTACAGATTCTGCTTACGCGGGATCCAACCCGAAAAGGTAACTTCGGATAAAAAAATCTTTATTTATCGGTTTAATAAAGGCAAAAGCCTTAATGCCTACTCTTAATTAAAACTTCTTTTTACCAATGCGTCTTTTTATACGCAGGTCAATTTTCCCTAGAGTTCCAGTCACTTCTTGGATATCTTCATCCGTTCCAAATTCAAATATAAACTTAAGAGATTTAAAATAGTCATGATTCAGATCTATCCAATCCTGATCTCCTATCTGCGCCATAAATTTTTGGAACGATTCGGATCCTCTCCCCTGCCCTTCATCCTCAAATAACCTGAAATCCGCTTCTTCCATCTCAGTTTCAAACTTAAAACGGTCTATTTCGGAATTATCTGATTCTAACTCTTGGCCTTCCTCTTCTACTCTTTTTTCAGGAAGTTTGGTTGAATATCTTTTTCGGAGTATAAATCCAGAACCTTTCCCCGTCAGCAACCATTCGAAAGAAACTTCCAAGGCCTTAGCTAACTTTTCTACAGTTTTTAAACCCGGAATTCGCTTTCCATTCTCCCAATGACTCACTTCGGGAGCGTGGGATTGAATTTTTTTCGCTAACTGAGTCTGGTTCCACTTTCTATATTCCCGGACTTGTTTGATTCTTTTGCCAATACTTTTCATTAATGATTATCCAGGATCTATCTTCCCCAACAGTTCCCCATGTCAATACTTATGACAACTGTTAAACCAATTAAATGCCAAACTAAAAAGACATATTATAGGGACAAACACCTGAAATCACTAATCATAGAGACCCGAATTATTATAAAAAACCATAAATAAAAATTACACATATCCTAAATTTAAACCATAGGTTTCCATAAATTTTCTAATTAACGATATTTTTTTTATTAAAAAAGTAGGAAAATCTATAAATAATTTTGCAAAAAAATATATTTTGATATAAAAAACGACCTAAAAACTATCTAAATAAGACAATTCAATAAAAATAACTATAAATTTTAATAGGGCTTTTCAATTAACTCATTTATTAAGCTTTGATCATGCCCTTAAATTAATATTTACCTTTATAAAAAACGTTAAATATAAGATAAAAAAGCCAATTAAAAGCAATGCTTTGCGGGAATTAAATGAACTGAAGAAGTTTAATCATAAAAAAATAAGAACTACCAAAACATCAATTAAATCTCAAAAGAAAAACTTCATAATAAGATTATTGTTTAATAACTGTTCTTTACAGTAAAACTATCCGTTTGAAAATTAAATAAAGAGTAAAAAAGTTTTGGAGTCTCGAACATAGCATTTTGGAGTGTCGAATATGGTATTTGAGAAATTAAAATTAAATTTACTGATTTGAACCAATCAAAAATCCTTTTATAATGTAATTACTTTTACCACCCTAAACTAAACCTCAGAAAAAATGTCGTTAAGCCTTCGTCATTTTTAGCTTATTTATGAAAAAAAACTACCTCGTTAACTTTGCCGCCACCTTATTCATTAGCTTTATTCTCGGTGGAATTTGGCTTATCAAAAATGATTCCTTTCAAGAAACAAACTATGAAACATTTATCCCCTGGGGAAATATTTTTTTACTCATAGGATTTGTGGCTTTTTCTTTGACTTTATTTATCTATTTATCTTTTCGAACTAATAAAAATAATCTTTTCCCGCAAAAGATTACTTCCAGCAAAACTCCTAATCAACAAACAAGACTAGAGAATCTTTCTTTTCAAAACTTAGATAATAACAGCGAAAATTCATTGATGGGAGCGCTAAAGCTAGAAAGAAAAAAACTCTATAACATGTTTGATAGTCTTCCTATTCTTTTTCATGTTCAAGCTCCCGACTATTCAGTGCCATTTGCTAATAAATTATTCATAGAAAGATTTGGTGGCGCAAAAAATCGCAAATGCTTCGAAATAATGCATAAAAGGAATTCACCCTGCGAAAGATGTATTCCCTTTAAAATTCTAGATTCTCAAAAATCAGAAACTTCTATATGGAATGCCTTTGACGGTAAAACTTATCTGACCATAATGACGCCATTTAGCGATGTTAACGATGGTCCCTTAATTTTGGAAATGGCAATAGATATTACAAAGCAATTTAAGGCGCAGGAAGAACTGAAAGAAGCAAACATGAAACTTATTCACGCAGAAAAACTTTCTGCAGCGGGTAAACTAGCCGCATCAATAGCTCATGAATTTAATAATCCAATTTATGGAGTTCGGAACGTACTGGAAGAACTATATGGAGAAATCGATCTAACCGGCAATCAAGATAGAATGATGGGGCTCGCCATTAAAGAGTGCAACCGCATGGCGGGTTTAGTAGAAAAGCTAATGGACCTCAACCGGCCTTCGCCGGGCATTCTATCGCAGGTAAATGTGCACAAGATTCTTAACGAAGTAGTCGCTTTGGTAGAAAAGAAATTAAACGAACGAAATATTACTATTGAAAAACTTTATATCGAAAACCTTCCAGAAATTATGGCGGTTGAAGATCAACTCAAACAAATCTTTTTAAACATAATTCAAAATGCCGAAGAATCAATTTCTAATGAATCTGGGAAAATTACAATCTCTTCAGATAAGTTCGACGAATTTATTGTAATCCATTTCCAAGACACTGGAGGCGGCATTAAACCTGAAATAAAAGAATCAATTTTTAATCCTTTTTTTACAACAAAGGCTCCTCAAAAAGGAACCGGGCTTGGGCTTTCAGTTACCTATGGGATTGTAAAAAGTTGGGGTGGGGAAATATCCGTTCAAAGCAAAGTAGGCACTGGAACCGCTTTTTCATTAAGGCTTTTAATTAACGGTCCTCAAAATTTAGAGGATGAAGATATGATTAATAACTCCCAGTTTAGAGCTTCATAAGTTAGCTACTTACTCTAATTTAACCAATCCTCCCCAAACAAAATATTTTTGATTTCCTTTTTTAATTTCTAACCAAGGCTTTCCATTAAAGGATTTATCCATTTTCCTCACAAACAGTAATCGTTCCCCTTTTTTAGCCGTGGCTACTTCTGGAAACTTTACACTAGGCCCATTTTTTAAAGTAAGCCCATCAATTAAAGAAACAACATACCTATCACTAGAAACAGGAACTACTTTAGTTGCATTCTTAATATTTTGTTGAAGTGGTTTTGGACTTTTTGGTACCGGAACTTCCATCACCTTAGGCATAGCAGCAATTGGAGATTTAGGTTTATCAAGTTTCGCCATCATTTCTGTAGAAACTTTTCCACTCTCTTCTTTTGTTAGCTCTTCTGGAACGTTCATAGCCTTTGACTCTTCAATTGGGATCGGCATTTTCGGCTCTTCGTTCACACTATTAGCGGCAATACTTTTTGTTGGCTGTAAGCTTGTGTTTTCTTGCTCCGGTTTACTGGCTTCTGATTGTTTAACCGGCAAATTAGCTTCCAAATCTGGAACAGGCTTTATTTCACTGGCAACCTTAGGTTCCTTTGGAGATTCTGCTTCTGGTAATTTTGGAGCTACAACAGCTGGTTCTTTGGGAGGCTCCATTTTTTCTTGTATCATTGCCACTTCTGGAATATCAGGAGTTGCTAATTCAGGAGATTTTGGAGTTTCGATTTGAGGGCTTTGGATTTTTGGCTCTAGAGGTTTTACAGGCTCAATAGTTTCGTTAGTCATTTTAGCTTTTGTAATTTTTTCAGAAGGCAAAGAGGCTACCCGCATAGCTGACTCTGAAAAATTAACAAAAATAGGATTAGAAACAAGTCGGTTATCAGGACTAATCTCGGCAATCAATCTATAGTAAGTCATTCCTTTAGGCTTAACAGTAGAGTCGCTCCAATTTAGCTGATAAGGTAAGGTTACATTCTCACGCTTAATAAGCTTGCCTTCTCTTATAAGGGAAACCTTTACTCTCTCATGACCTCCACTAGAAAATCTTAGCTTTGCTTTGATAATCGGAATATCCGTTGAAAATAAAACGTCTCCCTGTTCGGCATGTTGCCCAATAACACTGTCAAAAACCGTAAACTCGTCAAGCGATAAACGGAAATCGCCAGGTTGCGCTACCGAATACATACGCCCCTTAGTAATGGCTTCTAAAGCGGCCTCTTGCGTTTTTTCCCTAACTAACAAAATGGTTCTAACTCCACCTAAACGTCGACCTTGTTCGCCTTCGCAAACAAGATCATTACCGCCGTAAGCCCAAATAGGCTTTTTTCGTTTCCCTGTGATATGTTGCGTCAAAACTTGATCCCATTCTCTTCCAGGCTTTACAATCTCCATCCCCCCATCGTACACCGCTTCAAATCCCGTATAGCCTTCACTAGATAAAAGATCTTTCGCAAAAGGTTCCGTTTTAATTCCAATCGATTCTCCCACTCCAGGATTATCTGGAGACTCTGGACGAACCCAAAACGTTAAAGCGTTATTTTCCGAAGCATAATCTATTAATTCCTGATAGGGAGCGATTCCTTGATCCCCTTCATATTGATTAAACATAGAACTTTGAAAAGGATGATCGTTCAACGCCAAAAGAAGGAGTATCACAACAAAAAAGAAACATACCCTTTTTCTACTTTTAAAATATAGAATTACAAATAAGAGAAATAAACCAACCCAGATCAAAAACTGAGGCAAATAAGTCTCTAAGTACCTTTGAGAAAAATTGCTATTTAAAGATGGAAGTTGTTCAATCGCAGCTGAATTATTCAGACCAACTAGAAGAAGACGCTTGCTCCAGTTATGTGCTATTAAGTTCTTATCGATGATATTTCCAGTCCAGAAATAAAATGGAGCCGTCTCTAAAGCCGGTATCAATAAAGTTTCTGGAAAGTTTTTGTCGTTGGAACTAATTTCGGAGAGATAAGGGGCCGCGCCAGAGGTTAAAACAGAAGAGCTTTCACGTTTCTTTTTAAATATTCTTTCGAAGGGGTCAATGCCATACTCTAAAGATAAGCGATCATTGTCGCTAAAAAGCACAACATCGATCTTTCTATGTTGGGCTAAATTTGCAAGCTCTTGAACAGAAGAACACCCCGAGCTGAAACGAGACTTAACCCCTATAACGGCATCTAATTGCAGATATTTAGCCGAAGCAAAGCTAGGCAAGCATAACGCAAGAATAATGAACCCAACAAAAGTGGCGATTCTTATTTTCAATTTACTGAATTGATTATTTTTGCTTTTCATTTTCATTGCCTTAGACAAGGACAAATCTCCAAAAAAAATTACTCCGAAGACATTACAGCGCTAAATACCTCGAATAATCGAATTTTAATGAACGTTCTTATCGGCAAAAAGTCATCTTAACATTAATGAGATTTCCAGGCAAAAGACGTTTATACAAGGCCGTATTAAAACAATAATAGTCTTTCTTTTAAGTTAAAGTTATATAACTTTAATTGTAGAAAAAAACAAGTTGCCGGAATATCGGCCAAATTTTTCATTTCCTAAAAAAAATTATGCTATAATTTACTAGCGAATATGGGTTCTCCAACCTATAGAGCTTAATAATTAAGCAATTTAATTCTTTTCCCTTTCGCCATATCCTTTCCAATTTATTACAAATGGAAAGTGCCCCCTAAATGAAAGTAAAACTTTTAATAGTAGACGATAGCGTTACAATTCAAAAAATTGTCGCTATGGCGTTTGAAAATGAAAATATGATTGTGCAGGGTGCTTCCGATGGTAAAGAAGCGCTAGAAAAACTAAAGGATTTTCACCCTGACATTATCATTACAGATGTAGACATGCCTGGAATTGATGGTTTTGAAGTCAGCCGAAAAATCCGGGAACTAGAATCTTTCAAATTAACGCCCATTTTGCTTCTAACAAGCGACTTTGAAGAATTTAATGAAACTCTTTTTAAACGTTCTTTGGCTAGCGATCACCTTTCAAAACCATTTAAATCAGAAAAAATCGTTGAGAAAGTGCACGAACTACTAGATTCGCATAACCAAGACTCATCAGAATTATTAGACAATACCGAGTCAATAATAGAACCTAACTCTGAGATCGACCAGGATTCTGATGAGAACACCGAGACAACAGAAACAAGCCTCAATATAGAAGAGTCTTCAGAAGATATTTTAGAAAATCTTAAACAGGAAACTGAAAAAACTACCAACATTGTCGAACCCGAAGAAGTAGAACCTCAACCTGCTTTAGGCCCCGAAGAAACTAATTCCTCTTCAACTACCAAAAAACCAGAAGACATGACGATAGAAGAATTGTTGGCCTCTGCAGAGGCTCTGTTGGAAGAAAATTATATAGAGTCTGGAGATGATAGTTCTTCAGATCCTATGCAAAGTTCAGAGACTGATGTTGATCCAAATCAAATTAGGGAAACGTCCGAACCATTTTTGTCGATGGAAGAACCTAATCCAGAACCGTCAGATATTCCTAAAGATAAAGAAGATGAACTGGAAAAAGAGTTTTCCTCTACTTTAGAAACTAGCGATTCTCAAAATAAGTTAGATGAAATACCCAATTTAGAAGAAGAATCTCAAAATAATCAAAAAGAGAACTTTTCCATTGAAGAGTCTTTAGAATCCGAACTGAACCAATTGCCAGAAGATTCCATTATAGAAGAATCTAACGTGTATGAAGATCTTGAAAAAACCACAGAGCAAGCGGAAAATGATTTAGACGATTCTTTTTTACATGCTCCCATTAGTGAAGAAGAAGATACTATTATAGATGACACTTCGCTTGTTGAAACAATCTCTACCTCATCCACAGAAGTTCATACAAAATGGCTAGCCGATGAGACGACCGAGCCAAAAACCGAAGAAAAACTTGTTTCTAAAGATAATTTATCTGGAATAACAGACGAAGAGCAACACGACAAAAAATCTCAAGAAACCATTGATGAATTAGACGCTGTTTTTGAAAGCATCCAAAACTTTGAAAACCATATTAAAAACGCCGAACAAACTGGCACAAATATAGAAGCTCCTCCTTCTGAATTATCATCGTTAGAAACCCCAAAAACAGTTATTGAAGAACCAATCGAGGAAGAAACTATCTCTACACCCAATGAAGTTGAAAGTGATCTAATTTTTGAGGAAGAGACTTCCCCACAAAAACACTCTTTCGCCTCTGAATTTTCTGATTACCATATTTCTCCCGAACCTGATAACTTGTTAGAAAAATTAGCCCCTGCAGCATTTGACACCCCTGGAGCGGAGGGAAGACCAGATTTGATTCAAGAAACCCTGGCTTACCTTTCGGAATTAACGCCGGAACCTTCCAAAACTAAACCCAAAGAAAAAACCAAACCGGCGCCAAGTGAAAAAAAGGAAATTCATATGAACTCCGAACCTATAGGCGATATGTTCGTAAAAGTTGTAGGCGAACATGTAAAAAGAATTTTGGAACGCTCATTGGAAGAAACTATTGCAAGGGAAATTTCTGGCCTTTCTAAAACAATTGAACGTTCAGTGAAAGAAGTCGTGAAAGAAGTGACCCCGGAAATAACGCGGTCAATTATCCAAGAAGAAATTGAGAAAATTCGTAAATTGGAAGAAGTTTGAATAAGTTACGCCAACTGGCAAATATAACTTCTTCATCCACTCTTGAAAATTTTCTGAATTTAGGTTATACAGGCTTTCGCCTCTGAAACTTTTTCCCGCGACAAGATTTTCTTCTTAAAGAAAACCTCGCGGAAGATCCGATCATTTGGACGGATTCGTTGGTCAATAACACTCGTTAATGAATTTGAGTTCAGGCAACAATATTTGTTAGTTACTTAATGCCTTATGACCAAAGGTTTAGAAGGACCAAATCTTTTTTATTAAAGATATTTATACTCCACTCGCTAATGCAGAAAACTGCTTAAACATGGCATGACACAATTAGAAACTAAATACGACCCCAAACAAGTCGAAAGTAAATGGACTGAGTTCTGGGACCAAAAGAAATACGCGCGCGGCGACGAAAGCATTGAAAAAGAAAGCTTTTCAATTGTTATTCCACCTCCAAACGTAACGGGTTCCCTGCACATTGGTCATGCTTTTAACAATGTATTACAAGATATCTTGACTAGATGGAAGCGTATGTCCGGATTCAATGCCCTTTGGCAACCAGGAACCGACCATGCCGGCATTGCTACCCAAAACGTAGTGGAAAAGCAGCTCAAAAAAGAGGGAACCGACCGCGAAGCTTTAGGTAGAGAACAGTTTATAGAAAGAGTATGGCAGTGGAAAGAAGAATCCGGCGGTAATATCAACCGCCAATTGGTTCGACTTGGCGGTTCAATGGATTGGGATCGTAACCGCTTTACAATGGATGAAGGACTTTCAAAAGCCGTTCGAGAGGTCTTTGTATCGCTCCACGAAGAAGGTTTAATCTACAAGGGCGACTACATTATCAACTGGTGTCCCCGTTGCCAAACAGCGCTTTCCGATTTGGAAGTAGAACATGAAGAAAAAACGGGTCATCTGTACCATCTAAAATATTTCTTTTCTAACGAAGACAAGTTCTTAACCATAGCAACTACCCGGCCAGAGACTCTATTAGGTGATACTGCTGTCGCAATAAACCCTAAAGACCCAAGATATATAGATTGTAAGGAAAAGACAGTTCAACTACCTATTTTAAATCGATCTCTTCCAATAATTGAAGATTCATATGTTGATATTGAATTTGGTACAGGGGCCTTGAAAGTAACTCCAGCCCATGACCCCAACGACTTTGAAATAGGCCAAAGACATAATTTACCTTCCATCAATGTTATGAATCCAGATGGAACCATGAATGAAAAGGCTGGTATCTATCAGGGCCTAGATCGCTTTGAATGCCGTAAAAAATTGGTTGAAGATTTAACTGATAGCAAAACCTTAGTCAAAATTGAAGAAATAGCTCATTCAGTCGGCCATTGCTACCGCTGTCAAACCTTAGTTGAGCCTTTTCTCTCTAAACAGTGGTTTGTTAAAGCAAAAATTTTGGCTCAACCTGCGATAGAAGCCGTTAAATCTGGGAAAATAAAAATAGTACCCAAGTTTTGGGAGAACACTTATTTCGAGTGGATGGAAAATATTCGCGATTGGTGTATTTCGCGTCAAATTTGGTGGGGACACCAAATCCCCGCATGGATTTGCGACGATTGTGGAGAAATGACCGTCGCCAAAGAAAGTCCAACTAATTGCAAGTCCTGTAATGGGTCGGCTTTGACTCAAGACTCCGACGTATTGGACACCTGGTTTAGCTCGGCTCTTTGGCCTTTTTCCACCTTAGGCTGGCCAGAAAAAACGAAAAGCCTAGAGCGTTATTATCCAACTTCAGTACTAGTAACAGGGTTTGATATTTTATTTTTTTGGGTCGCACGAATGATTATGATGGGGCTCAAGTTCATGGACGATGTTCCGTTTAAATACGTATATATTCACGCTCTTGTCCGCGACGCTGAAGGACAAAAAATGAGCAAGACAAAAGGGAATGTTATCGATCCTCTTTTGATGATGGATAAGTTTGGAACCGACGCTCTACGTTTCACCTTAGCCGCGTTTGCAGCTCAAGGACGCGATGTCAAATTAGCCGAAGACCGAATAGAGGGCTATAGAAACTTTTGCAATAAAATTTGGAACGCTTCTAGATTTGCTTTGATGCATCTTGAAGATTATCGCGGCGATTGTAATTTAACCAAAGATTTAAAACTAGATTTAACCGACCGTTGGATTATTTCCCGACTAAATGGAACATGCCGCGAAGTAGATCAAGCTCTCAACGAATTTAAATTTAACGAAGCGTCGAGTTCTATTTATAAATTTATCTGGCAAGAATTTTGTGATTGGTATATCGAACTATTAAAACCTCGACTTTTTTCTAAAAGCGACGATCGGTTTGTCGCTCAAAATGTATTAGCCCATGTTTTAGAATCATGTCTTAAGTTGTTGCATCCTTTTATGCCTTTCATTACGGAAGAAATTTGGCAAAAATTGCCCATTCAAGGAGAATCCATAATGATTGCGGCATTTCCTCAGTATCAACAAGAACGAGAAGATCAAAAGGCAGAAATGACTATGGACTTGATCATGAATGTAGTTACTGCAGTTCGTAATATTCGAGGGGAAATGAATATTAATCCGGGGCAAAAATTGGATTTATTAATCGAGACTAAAGATACTGAACTTCAAAACATCATCAACGATAACGTCCATTATATTAAGGACATCGCGAAAGCCGAGAACGTATCAGTTAGCGATTCCCAAACTAAACCTGACATTGCCGCATCTGTTGTGTTAAATAAAATGGACTTAATTGTTCCATTAGAGGGTGTCGTAGATTTTGAAGAAGAGAAAAAAAGAATTCAAAAAGAATTGAAAAAAATTGAAAAAGACCTCATAGTTCTAAATAAGAAACTATCCAACCCTAATTTTGTCGACAAAGCCCCCCCTGAAGTCATCGAAAAAGACCGGGGCAGACAAACAAACTTGAGCGAAAAACAATTCAAACTGCTGGCTCATTTAAAAACTGTGGAACAAGGAATTGTATAGCGTATGAAAGCTATGCATTAAACAACTAACTTCCCTTTATGTTTTCAATATGGAAACTCAAACTGGAATCATAGAACGAAACGAAATTTCGGAAGAATCCAAATGGGATCTATCTGACTTATTTGAGTCGGACTCTCAATGGGAATCTTTTCTTTCCGATCTTGAAAAAGATATATCTGGCTACGCAGTTTATAAAGGAACTTTGGCCAACTCTGCGCTCGCTATAAAAAATTGTCTTGAATTTGACGCTTCTCTTGCAAGGAGGTTGGATTCTTTATATTGCTATGCCCGCTTAAAAAAAGACGAAGACAAAACTAATTCTCAATATTTAGGCAATTATGACAGAACCACTCGGATATATTCTGAAATTGGGGAAGCTAAAAGTTTCATCGCTCCAGAGCTTAACGCAATTCCTCAAGAAAAAATGGATGAGTATTTATCCGATCCAATTCTCGATTTTTACAAATTAAAACTAGATAGAATTATTCGCTACAAAGAACATACCCTTTCCGACAAGGAAGAGTCCTTATTAGCTGCATCAATGGAAATGTCTCAAGGTTCTCATAATACATTTGGGATGCTAAATAATGCGGATCTTGAATTTGGGACAGTCCAAGATAAAGAGGGAAATAAAGTTTCCATTACACATGGAAATCTCCAAAGCTTAATGCAAAGCTACGATAGAGATCTTAGAAAGAATTCCTTTCATACTTTTTATTCTACGTATGAAAAGCATCAGTATACATTCGCCTCTCTTCTTTCATCTAGTGTCAAAAAAGACATATTTTACGCAAAAAGTCGAAATTATAATTCAGTAAGAGAACAGGCTCTATTTTCCGAAAATATACCCGTAGAGGTTTACGACAACCTAATAGATTCTGTACATAAAAACTTAGCTCCACTTTATAAATATTATAAATTGCGAAAAAACATTCTTTCGCTAGACGAACTACATATTTATGATTGTTCTGTTCCTCTTTCCAAAAATTTGACTTGGGAAATGAACTACGAAGAAGCCGTAGAAACAATTAGTAAAGCTTTACAACCTTTGGGAGAGGAGTATATTAGTACTGTATACGAAGGAATTTCTCGCGGAAGGTGGGTAGATCGCTACGAAAATAAAGGCAAACAAAGTGGCGCTTATTCGTCTGGCTGTTTTGATTCTCGTCCCTACATTTTACTGAATTACAAAAATGAAGATATAAATAGCCTTTATACTTTAGCCCACGAAGCGGGGCATTCAATGCATTCCTATTACTCTCGAAAATCTCAACCTTATATTTATTCTGGTTACACAATTTTTGTCGCAGAAGTCGCTTCAACCTTCAACGAAGCATTGATTACACGGCAATTACTTTCCCAGAATCCAAATCGAGATATGAAGATTTATTTGATTTGCAGGGAAATAGATAATTTCCGCGGCACTCTCTATCGTCAAACTATGTTTGCAGAGTTTGAAAGGGATGTCTATGCAATGGCGGAAAGAGGAGAACCTTTAACGGTTGAATCATTCCGAGCTGTTTACCAAAAACTATTGGAACGTTACTTTGGAGACGGAGCAACGATAGACGAAATACTTCAATTAGAATGTTTTCGTATCCCCCACTTTTACTTTAGCTTTTACGTATATAAATACGCCACAGGAATTTCAGCCGCTTATAGCCTCGCAGAAAGAGTTCTGAAAGGCGATAAAAACGAGCTCAATGATTATTTGGCTTTTCTTAATTCAGGAGGAACCAAATACCCAATTGACCAGTTAAAAGATGCAGGCGTAGATATGACAGACTCAAAACCAATCGACAAGTCCTTAGAAACATTCTCTGCGCTTGTTGATCAGTTAGAAAAATTAGTCGCTTGATTTATCTAGTTTGGGTTTCTACAGTTCACATCCAACTAAAGGCTTAATCGCCATTAATATATAAATTTTCCAGAAATTTAATACCAACCTTTCTAAAAGGAAAAGCGTCTTGAAACCTACCGATCGAGCCCCTCGGGCAAAACAAGGAAGACCTCATCAAAATGGGAATGGCCGCACAAACGCCAACTCTACACGGCCCCCCAATCAGTCTAGATCCAGAACTGGTAGTAACAATGGAGGTTCTGATCAAAACGGGAGAAGACCAAATGCCAAAACCGCTACCCAACTTTGGCTGGATTCCCCTTCCAATACTCTTACTTCTCACATTCCTGCGGCTGGGAAAAGAACTTCTAATGGCTTTTCAAAAAGGAATAGACCTCAGAACGGCAATGATTCCTTTTCAGGAAACCCTAAGAATAGAAATCAAAAATCCGAACAGCCTAGAAATCAAAGAACTTGGAATAACAATGGTAAACCTCAAAGAGCGCCGGGTAAAAGGGACGACCGCCCTCAAAACTCTAACTCGCAACGCCGAGGGCATTCTAATCCTAGAAACCAAGTCGCAAAAAGCGAAAATTTAGCTTCTAATTCTAAGCTTGATGCTTTTAGCCTCTTTTGTGCCTATCACTTGGGAATTGGTCCAGATAACACCTATAGACAAACAAACCTAAATCAAGTAGCGCAACGTTTTGGAGTAGAACCTGCAGTTATTCGTCAAGCGACAAAAGATTTTGGTTTTGATCCTGGAATGATGTTGGATAAAGAATTTGATTTAGCTTTGGCCCAACTAGACATTCAAGTTGCTCCCGAAGGAATTTCGAAAATTGAATTAGCCAAAGGAATTTATGACGAATTTTTGAACGCTCCAAATATAAAAAGAGATTGGGGAAAACTTATTGAGGAAGATAAAAAAGAAAACGCAAAAGTATTTGGGCGTTAAATATAAACCTATAATAAATTAATCTAATCGTTTAAAATTCAAACCTAATCTAACTAATTTATCCTGAATTTTTTGAGCCGACCAAGCTTGGCATCTTAAATCATTCATGAGAATGGAAAACGCTATACGTTCTCCATCTAAAGTTTGAAAATATCCTGAAAGTGCGCTAACGAAATCTAGAGTTCCTGTTTTTACGCGAACCGTACCTTTTCTTGGATGCCTTAAATATCTTTTCTTAACAGACCCCTCTTGGCCAATTACAGCTAAAGAAGAGATAAACTCTGGATAAATCTCCCAATTATCGTAAACGTCTTCTAATGTTTTCACTAAGATATTAGGAGAAAGTTTATTTGTGCGAGACAATCCCGAGCCATCATCCAGCTTATAATCCTTTTCTCCAAACCCAAGATCTTTTAAATATTTATTTACAAACTTTAATCCTTTTTCTGTCGACCCTGGAACACTTTCCTTTACCGCTCCCAAAGTTTTTATTAATTGCTCGGCGACAAAGTTGTTACTAAATTTATTTAATCCTCTCAGGATCACCGCTAACGGTTCTGATTTATGTTTTAAAAGTATTCGAGCCTTTGCGGGAACAATCCCTATTCTTGTCCGGCCATTAATAACAATTCCAACTTTACTTAAAAAACTTTTAAACGTTTTTGCGGTATAAATGGCAGGGTATGAAATATTCAAATAATATTTTGCCAATTTAGTCCCTTTACGGAGGCTTCCAGTTACCTTTATTTCATCTGAATCGTCTTTTTTTGTTCTATTAACAATTAGATGATATCTCCTTCCACGGCTTCGCGTAATAGCGCGGTTTTGCAATTTTAAATAATCAGAATTAGGCTCTACAATTACGCCAATTTTTTCTCCAGCCTTTTGACCCGCAGTCGCCAAGACTTTTACAGTATTGAAGTTAAAAGAGAGAGCGCCCAATGGAGCATTATAAGGTTCAGAACCAAACTTCTTTTTCCATGTTTTAATTCGCCGAACTGAATCAAAATAAGATTCGTCTGCAATTAGATCCCCTCGAATCTCTTCAATTGAAAGATTTTTTAAAGCGGAAGCTAAAAGCCACATTTGCTCAGTAACAAGCTTCGGATCTCCAAACCCTTTTATATATAAATCACCATCCAAAACTCCATTCTCGATCTTCCCTAAAGTATATAACTTCGTATTAAACCGAAAATCAGGTCCTAGCTCTTTCAATGCGACTGCAGTTGTAATTAACTTTACATTTGAAGCTGGAACAAACAAATCCCCTTGTCGATATTGAAATAAAGTCTCTCGGCGATCAAGAGAATAAAACTTTACGCCAAACTCTCCCTTTTTAAGACACGAGTGATTTAATGCTTCTCTTATATCTTTATCAAACTTTAATATATCTCGATTTTCTTTTTTCTCTTCAGCTTGAACAACAGCCGATATTGCTAAAATAAAAATAGCAAAAAATATTCGCAAAATAATATGTTGCAGAGTTTCTTTATGAGTAAAAGTTTTCAACTTTTTATTTAAGGTCTTGATAAAACGTTTCCTCCTTCACTTTTTAATTTTAAAGAGTCATTTTATCGGAAATTAAATAGACTCCCAAGCTTAAAACCTTACCTATGAACCTCTTGCTAACAATTCAGGGTTCGGTTACTATAGATTTTTAAATAAAAAACACGCCAATTAAAGACAACTCTTTGTAAAATAGTTTTATAACGAGAGCAAAACTAAATTTTAGCAATCCAATCATACAAAATATTCGGAAATTAACATGGAATACGACATCGTAAGCGTTGGGAATGCGCTTGTAGATATACAAACTCAAGTCGACGACGCTTTTCTAGAATCTCTAGGATTTGCAAAAGGAGCAATGACCTTATCAGATCCTCAAACACAGGCAAAAATTTTGGAAAACCTTCCTAAAGGTTCCGCCAAGATTTCTTCCGGAGGTTCAGCGGCAAACACTATTCATGGAATCAGTGTACTTGGAGGAAAAACCTTTTATATTGGCAAAGTTGCCGACGACGATTATGGAAACCATTATGCTAACGATATGGAAGTTTGTGGCGTCGGCTTTCCAAAGCCAAACACTGGAACTGAAGGAACCGGAACTTCTGTAGTATTAATAACTCCCGATTCTCAACGAACTATGATAACTCATTTGGGAGTATCTGCAGAATTAGAAGAAAGTAACATTGATCTTGAAATTACAAAATCAGCCAGATTGGTATATATCGAAGGATATCTTTGGACAGGAGATCAATCGCAGGCAGCTGCTATAAAAATGGCCAATATTGCTCAGGAAAACCAAATTCCCGTGGCATTCACATTAAGTGACGCTTTTGTAGTCGGCGGATTCAAAGAAAGCTTAATCGAGTTTATAAAAAATAAAGTAGATATTTTATTTTGTAACGAAGTTGAAGCTTTAGCCCTAACAGACGAGTCAAACTCATCAGCAGCTGTTAACATTTTATCCGATTACGTAAAAACCGTTTTTTTAACAATGAGCGCTAAAGGATCATTAGTTAGCCAAAAGCCGCAAGATGTTATAGAAATTAAACCTTTCACCGTAGACCCTGTAGATACAACCGGGGCTGGGGATCTTTATGCCGCAGGCGCTCTTTATAGCATTCTATATGGCTATAGTTTAGAAGAAGCTGGAATTATAGGATCTTATTGCGCAGGTCAGGTAGTAACCCATCTAGGAGCTCGCATGCCTGTAAATTCGCATACAGATGTAGTCAAAATCTTGGATGAATATAAAAAGCTAATTTAGTTTCGTCTAAAAAAACACTTAAACGTTTTTTTTATTTAGATGATCGTAACTTTCTGGATTTCCCAACACCTTTTCTAAAATATCCAAATAATCTCGAATTCTTTGAACATAGCGAACGGGTTCAAGTCCCCTCGCGTAACCATGCTTTAAGGTTTTATAATATTTTTTTAATCGCAATAAAGGAAGAATTTCTTTTAAGTCTCTCCAAGTATTTGGATCTTTTCCAAATATTACGGCAAGTTCTTGCGCATCTAAAATATGGCCAAACCCAACATTATAGGCCGCTAAAGCAATCCAAGTTCTATCCGGCTCTTTAATTTTTTCGTCTAATCGATTTTTCATCTTCGCTAGGTATCTTGCTCCTCCAAAGATACTTTCTTTTGGGTTTAGTCGATTTTCAACTCCCAAAGATTTTGCCGTCATTCGAGTCAGCATCATCAAACCTCGAACTCCTGTTGGGCTTTTCGCTTTTCTATTCCATTTAGATTCTTGGTAAGCTAGCGACGCTAAAAGCATAGGATGAATTTTATTTTCCCTTCCAGCCACATCGAAAAGTTTTTTATACTTTGGAAATCGAATTTGCACATGGTCTAAAAAGGTCTTCAGGTTTATATAATCGAATTCCGGATAGTAACCATAATATCTTCCAAATAATTCTCCTAATTTCCCATTTGGAAAAGACTCAAACCATTGATTCAAAGATTTTTGTAACTCATGAGCATTTGCTGGGAGCATCCAAGACAACCAATGTTGTTGACCAAAATCCATAGCCGAAACCAGCGAAGGGAAATACCTCCTGTTAATATCCAAGGTATTTGAATAAGCAATAGTACACTCAGCTTTTTCTCGCCAAACTTCTTCTAATAGTTTTTCCGCATCAGATCCAGGAACTACTTGGAAATTTAAATTTGGGTTTTCCTTTTTCAAATCCCACAAATAATTTTTTATATAACTTTCACCGCCAATTTTAATAACTTTTCCAGCTAAATCATCAAAATTACTTGGACGTTTTGCTTTCCGGTGGCATACGACCTTCGGAGTCACTACTTGGTACACAGGACCAAACAAAAATCTTTCTTTCAAAGAACTTATCTGCGTCAAACCAGCAGCAATGAGGTCGCCTTCTCCGTTTTGAAGACCCGAAAGAAGGTTTTCAAAACTATTTTTTACTATATAGCGCGTCTTAACTCCTATTTTTTTTGCATAGCTTTCAACTAACTCGTATTCAACTCCTTTTAATTGTCCTTCAAAGTCTACGAAGTACGTTGTGGGAGCATTTTTTGTTAAAACTAAAAGCGTTCCTCTCTTCTTAATTTTTTCTAAAACAGTTGGCAAAGGTTTCTTTTGATCTATCAGATAGAATCCTATGTCGCAAACGCCGACCAAAAATAGGATAATCAAAAGTCCTTTGATTTTTTTCATAAGAAACTTTCTGGGTAATATTTTCGGGAAGTAAGGAGCAATTAGATTAACATAAATCTCTTTATCAAATTTAAAGAGGTCTAAGCTTTTTATCGGAAAAATTTATTAAAAATATAATTTTTTTAGCTACCCAAAAACTCCAGACAGCCCAATCCTTTGATTTTAAATAAGTTTTAAACTCAAGCAGAAGAGTAATTTAAAAGAACAACATAAAAGTCATAAAAGAAAAATCTGAAATAATAAATAAAAATATTAGTCATGCGACCAAACTCCAGGAACTTTAACGTTACATGACTGGCAAAAGCCATTATTCAATCTATTAACCAAAATCTTAAAACCGTAACGTTCTATCAAGAGATCGCCACAAGATGCACAATATGTATTTTCAGAGCCTTCCACTCTACCCGCTCGGTTACCTGAATAAACAAACTTTAATCCTGCATCAATTCCTAATTGTCGAGCCAATAGCAACATACCAGGGGAAGTAGCTTTTCGATCGGTCATTTTATAATCAGGATGAAACCCTGTTATATGCCATGGAATATCGATCGAAATTGAAGCTATGAATTTGGCGATGGATTTTATTTCTTCTTCTGAATCGTTATATCCAGGAATCAATAAAGTAACAATTTCCAACCAAAAACCCATTGAGTGTATTTCTCGAACACTCTCTAAAACCTCTGGCAGGTTACCTCCAAGTCGTCTATATTTTTTTTCGTCAAAGCATTTCAAATCAACTTTATAAAAGTCTACCCAAGACTTAATATACGTCAATACTTCTGGAGTGCCATGGCCATTAGAAACATATGCCGTAAATAGGCCTCGACTTTTGGCTTCCTTAAAAACTTCAACTGCCCATTCACTGGTAATCAAGGGTTCGTTATATGTAGAAACAAGCGTTTTAGCCCCGCCTTGCTCGGCCATATCGCATAATTGAATGGGAGTAACAATCGAAGCTTTTTGGCTTGCGGCATCATCGCGGATAGATTGAGATGTAAACCAATTTTGGCAGTATGCACAGGTAAAATCGCATCCTAGCATACCAAAGCTGAATGCTTTACTACCCGGCATTACATGGAAGAAAGGTTTTTTTTCGATTGGGTCGTTGTGCACTCCAGCGACATAATTGAACGGAACCATCAGGTTTCCGTCTTCATTAAATCGAACTTTACAAATGCCTCTTTGCCCAGGTCTAAGCTTGCAACGATGTCCGCAAGCGGTGCAAATTAAGGCTCCATCTGACAAAGGCTCGGCCAATTGACCGATTTTAGAATAGGAATCTAATTGAGATTTCGGGGTGGGAGAAGGCATACGTCTATATAAAGACAGCCAACATCTTATTCTGTACTAACTGTTTCGTTTTTATCAACAGCGCCAACCATTGTATGCCAACATAAACTAGCGCATTTGATTCGCGAAGGAAAATTCTGGACACCTTTGAACAACTTCAATTTCCCCAAAACATTTTCAGATTTATCTGGGTCAAATTCTCCTAAAACCATTTTATGAAATTGTTCAAAAACAGTCCGGGATTCTTCGACTGACTTCCCTATTAGAAACGTCGTCATTAAGGATGCACTAGCTTTGGATATTGCACATCCCGACCCATTAAAGCTTACGGCTTGAATAATACCATCATCGCCAATCTTTAAATAAATTTCATAGTCGTCACCGCATAATGGATTGTAACCATGGCAATTATGGGTAGAATCTTCCATATCAAAAAAATTGCGCGGTTTTTTATTATGCTCAATAATTACTTGCTGATAAAGCTCGTCGCTGTATGCCATTGCTCTATTCCTTAAAATTATCGCCTACGCCAATGCGTCTTTAGCCTTCAAACATTTTGACCGCTTTTTTCATAGCTTCGGCCAAGGCATCTAGTTCTTCTTTTTTATTATAAAAAGACATTGAAGCTCTTGCTGTCGCAGGAACTCCAAATCGAATCATGGTTGGTTGAGCGCAATGATGGCCTCCCCGCAATTCAATTCCTTCTTGATCCATCAAGGTCACAATATCATGAGGATGAACCGAATCATGATAGAAGGAAATAATACTAGCTTTATCTTTAGCATTCCCAATAATCCTTAAACCTGGAACTTGCTTTAAAACCTCGGTGCCATATTCCAACAACTCTAATTCATAATCGAATATTTTATCTAAACCAATATTGGTAATATAGTCAATTGCGGCTCCTAAACCAACAACTTGGCTTATTGGCGGAGTACCCGCCTCAAATTTTGCGGGAGGCTTAGCATAGGTTGTCTTTTCTAAAGTCACCTGCATTATCATATCTCCGCCAGTTACATAAGGAGGCATTTCTTCTAACAACTCCATCCTTCCATATAAACCACCAATACCGCTTGGTCCATACATCTTGTGGCCAGAGAAAGTATAAAAATCGCAATCAAGTTCTTTAACATTTAGTTTTAAATGCGGCGTACTTTGGGCTCCATCGATTAACACTTTAGCTCCAATCGCATGGGCTTTTTCCGTAATTTCCCTAACTGGGTTAACCGTGCCTAAAGCATTTGAAACATGATTGACCGCAACAATACGGGTTTTATCGCTAAGAAGTTTTTCATACTCTTCCATAATCAATTCGCCGCTATCACTAACGGGAATGACTTTTAATTTGGCGCCTCTTTCTTGGCAAACAATTTGCCAAGGAACCGTGTTTGCGTGGTGCTCAATATTTGAAATAATAATTTCATCGCCTTCATTTATAAATCTGCGACTAAAACTATGAGCCACTAAATTAATCGACTGGGTAGTGCCGCTGGTAAAAACAATTTCGTTCTTATTGGGAGTCCCCAACAGATCTGCGACTTTTTGACGAGTTTCTTCATAATACTTGGTAGAGTCTTCGCACAACTTATAAGCGCCTCGACGAACAGTCCCATACTCGTCAGAATCAAATTCTTTGACCCTATTTATCACGGCCCAAGGCTTTTGAGTTGTAGCTCCATTATCTAGGTATATAAGCGGTTTTCCATGTATGGTTTTAGAAAGCACCGGAAAATCTTGACGAATTTTATCAACGTCTAATATAGGAGAAACCTTGTCAGTCACATTGGTATCAGCCATCATTTGCCTCTAATTTCTTAAGCAAAGTTTCTTCCACATTTTTGCGAACAGACGGAAACTCTATTGTTTCAACAATACTAGCCGCAAAGCTTTTTGTGAGAAGCGTTTTTGCTATTGCTTCGGAAAGTCCTCTAGCTTTTAAGTAAAACAACTGCTCTTCATCAATTTGACCGACCGTATTTCCATGGGTACATTTAACATCGTCGGCGTTGATAATCAAATTGGGCTTACTATCAGCATGGGCTTCGTCGCTCAACAATAAATTATTTATTAACTGATCAGAATTAGTTAACTGTGCGTCTTGTTCGACTATAACAGTTCCATCGACACTGGAACGACTTTGATCATTAACGATATTCTTAAAATGCATATCGCTAGAACATTGCGCCGCTTCATGGTAAACGCGCATATAATGATGGACTTGTTCCTTCTTCTCTAAAACGCCAACACTATTAAACCTGAATTCAGATCCTGTAGCTTTTAGTCTAGCTTCTAAATGACATCGGGTTAAGGCTGAACCATAACTTACATTGGCTCCACTAAAACGACTATCACGATTTAATATCAACCTCGTTTTTGAAAAATTACGAGCTTCTTTTTGGTCCGTTTCGACCTGAACAAGCCCAAGACCAGCGCCATTACCTATCAAGAAATCTTGAACCGAATTAACAAAGTAATTTCCCTTTAAACCGGCGTAACGAACAATAATTTTAGCTTCCGCTAAATCGCCAACCCGAACCAAAACTCGGGGATACGAAGACTCATTTTCTCCGTTAGCTCCGCTAGATATCGCTAGTATTTGTATCGTCGACTGCATAACAACTTTGGCAGGAATATCTAAAAATAATCCATCTTGGCAAAATGCAGCATTTATAGCGGCGAAAGTATCGTTTTCGTCCTGAACTGAAGACTCTAAATACTCACGGATTTTCGAATCCGCCAAAGCTTCCTCACCAGAAACTAGCTTAACGCCATTATCCAAATCAGAAAGATCAGAAAGGTTTTCTCGATATTGGCCATCTACTAAAACTACTAAGCTCCGTTCACATCCTGAATAAACAAACTCTGCAATCTGGCCTTTATTAACTTCAGAGCCTTTCGCGGAAACAAAACCTGTCGCCACGGACTTTGTATTCACAAAGGTGAACATCTCATGTTTGCTATTTGGGTACCCCAACTTTTCAAACTGCTGAGCCCCAATTTTATTCAAAGATGAAAAGTTTGAGGAGCTTTTATCTTCCATAAATTTTTTATGAGACTCTAACAATTCTGCTTCGGGAGTTAAACCCGTTTCTGCGGTTAAACTGGACATTGTTTTCCTCTAATTTCCTGACGCAATATATTTATCGTATCCGTTTTTCTCAAGGTCAAGAGCAAGCTCTTTCCCTCCAGTTTCGACGATTTTACCGTCGCTAAAAACATGAACAAAATGAGGTTTAATATAATCTAAAAGCCTTTGATAATGAGTGATCACTATCAACGCTCGGTCCTTATTAAAAAGGCGATTTACCCCATTCGCAACTGTTTTCAACGCGTCAATATCCAAGCCAGAATCAGTTTCGTCCAATATAGCCAAAGTAGGCTCTAAAACAGCCATTTGCAAAATTTCGTTTTTCTTTTTCTCACCACCGGAAAAACCATCGTTTAAAAACCGATCTTTATATTTCGGATCCATATCAACGGTCTTCATTTTTTGGTCTAGGATCTCATCAAAATCCAAGGGATCAATTTCTTCTTCTCCCCTATTGACCAACAATGCGTTGTAAGACATTCTTAAAAACTCAGCATTGTTGACGCCTGGTATCTCTACCGGATATTGGAATCCCAAGAAAACTCCTTCTAAAGCCCTTGCTTCTGGGTCCATTTCAAGAAGATTTTTTCCCTTATAAGTGACAGTCCCACCTGTCGCTTCATAGACAGGATGTCCCGCCAAAATTTTTGAGAGAGTACTTTTCCCTGATCCATTTGGTCCCATTATGGCGTGGATTTCACCGGGATTTACTTTCAGGGAAACTCCCTTAACGATTTCATTTCCATCAAAACCGCCAGTTAAATCTTTAATATCCAACATTCTTTCTTTTCCTCTAAATCGACCAATAAACCGGCCGTTAAAAAAATTTGCCACAATGAACGGCAAAAACTAGAATCCGCTCCTTGTGGCAAATGACGTTATCAGTTAACTAATAATTTTATCCAACACTATTTTCAAGCTTTAAAGTCAGCAATTTTTGGGCTTCCACAGAAAACTCCATAGGCAATTGTTTAAACACTTCTTTACAAAAACCATTTATGACCAAAGTGATCGCATTTTCTCTGGAAATACCACGCTGCTCTAAATAAAACAGTTGCTCTTCGCTAATTTTGGAAGTAGACGCTTCGTGTTCCAATTGGACTGAGCTATTTGCCGTTTCAATATACGGGAAAGTATTAGCTCCACATTTATCGCCTACTAACATGCTATCGCACTGTGTGTAATTTCGCGCATTTTTAGCGTTCTTGCCAACCTTAACCAAACCACGGTAACTGTTGTTTGACTGATCCGCTGAAATCCCCTTAGAAATGATACTTGACCGTGTGTTATTACCAAGATGAATCATTTTTGTCCCGGTATCAGCCTGCATCAAACCGTTAGTGAGAGCAACAGAGTAAAACTCGCCAACTGTATTGTCCCCCTGCAAAATACAACTTGGATATTTCCAGGTTATCGCCGATCCAGCTTCTACCTGTGTCCAAGAAATCTTCGATCCATTACCTACGCATTTACCGCGTTTGGTAACAAAATTATAAACGCCACCAGCTCCCGTTTCTCTATCGCCAGAGTACCAATTTTGAACTGTACTGTATTTAATTTCGGCATTCTCTAGAGTTATTAATTCCACTACAGCCGCATGAAGTTGGTTTGTATCGAATTGGGGAGCCGTACATCCTTCCAAATATGATACGTGACTATTTTCTGAACAAATAATCAACGTTCTTTCGAATTGTCCAGTTTCTTCTGTATTGATCCGAAAATAAGTAGACAACTCCATAGGACTTATCGTGTCAGGCGGAATATAGACAAAAGATCCATCCGTAAAAACAGCGCTATTAAGAGCTGCAAAATAATTATCGCCAATCGGCACTACCGTTCCCAGGTATTCTTCAATTAGTTCTGGATACTCAAGTAAAGCTTCGCTAAATGAGCAGAATATAATTCCCTGCTCCATAAGTTTTTTCTTATGTGTCGTGGCAACGCTTACGCTATCAAAGACTGCATCAACGGCAACATTTGAAATCCTTTTTTGTTCGTCGAGAGAAATTCCTAACTTTTCAAAAGTTTCCAATAACTCAGGATCTACTTCATCAAGGCTTTCTAATTTTTTCTTTGGCTTTGGAGCCGCGTAGTATGAAATATCTTGATAATCAATTTTCGGATATTTGCAATATTGCCAATCTGGCTCCTTCATGGTCAACCATTTTTTGTATGCCTTGAGCCGAAAATCGAGCATAAACTTAGGCTCTTTTTTCTTGGCGGAAAGAGCTCTAATTACATCTTCATTAAGTCCTTTAGGAAATACATCGGCTTCAATATCTGTAACAAAGCCAAATTTATATTCTTCCTTATCACTTAAGACTTCAGAAACATCGCTTCTCGAAGAACTTTTAGTTTCCATATATCACTCTCCAAATGGACCCAGATCTTTATAGGTGCGTGTCTGGAACAACAACAAGGTCCTTGTATATATTGTTTCTTAAGGTATTCTCTATAAAGGACAAGGTGGCGCCTATTGAAGACCCACAACTACCGCATGCCCCTTGATATTGAATAATAATTTTTTTATCGTCTAAGATATCAAGTATTGAAACATTTCCGCCGTCGCTGTTTAAAGCAGCTCGAACTTTTTCGTCCAATACCAGATTAACCTGAGAAATTTTTTCTTCTTTAGACATTCCCAACCAAGCCATTTCGTTAATTGAAAACTCAGCTGCAGTGGGAACCTTTTCCCCTTCTTTTTCTTTAGCCGTTCGACTTGCAAAAGCCGTTGCTTTAGCCGCTGGGTATTCTTCTTCAGCTGCCTTTAAGAGTTTTTCTACATTTTCAAAAACTGCAGACTTTGACTCAGGTACACTCGAAACTTCTGGATCATCGCGCAGGCTTCGATCTATATCCTCACCTAATAAAGAACAAGCTTCAGAAATAGTTAAACCCTCTGTCATAACGCATAAAGCTTCTCCAATTCCTAAGGAAACCTTACCGCCATACGCAAAAAAACGAGAACTAAAAATTCTATCTTCCTCGGTATCTACCAACCAGTATAATTTGGTGTCTTTATGCTTAGCTTGAACCAGAGCCATTCCTTTATCGTTGGCATCTTCCTGATAATATGCCCCTCGATGAGCTGGTTCGGCGGCAGTATCTTCAAATTTCTTGGAAAAATTTTCTTTTACAGCATCCATGAAAAACCTTTAAAATTAATCTTTTGAAGTTTGGATCTATTTTATAACGAATATGTCTAAATAACTAGCTTAGCAAGGTCTTTTTTTGGGAAATTCAATAATTCCCTACGTTTACAGCGTATTAACCTTAAGATGCAATTAACTAAAATTCGATTCATACCAAAATCTCCATACTTCCTGACAACTAAAAGTCAAGAAACAGGAATTATCAATCAAATCTTCTATAAAAAAATCGTATCTGATGGAATTTTGGAAATAGACAACATCAATTAAAAAAAGCTATGATTTCAAAAGTTATGCAAAACCTGAATATTTCAAATTTCTTTTAATTATTGCGCATAATTATTTTTTATTTTTACCCTAATAAAGAAAAGTGCATAAAATTAAACCATCTAGAAAAAATTGCACATCTCATCTTCTCCTCCTCATAAAAAATACCCCAAAAACCACTTTTCAACGATAGAGCCAAATACTTAAATAGCCACTCATTAAAAAAATGAATCAAAAAATATTTAATATTAAAAAATTTAATGCAGATTATATTTTTTACATAGCATTTCTAATAGCAATCGTTATTGGAGTTTATTTCAGGATGATTGTTTTGGACTATTCATTTGTTAATGAGTGGGTAACTAGAGATTTTGACCGAGCCTTTAGCATCTTTGATGGAAACTACATACCTCTAGCGGGTCCAGAGTACGATAATGGAGGTAGATTACCGGGCCCTTTTTTATATTTTTTACTGCTAATTCCTATCCTGATAGATTATTCCTACGACTCCATAATTATATTTAATTTCGCTTTGAACTTGGTCAGCCTAATTCTATTTTTTGGGGTCATAAAAAGGTTTTTTGATAAATACGTTGCCATTCTTTCAATTATCTTTCTATTAATTTATTTGCCTTTTGTCCAAGCTGCTGGATTTCCCATCAACCCGGCTTTTATTTTTCCTTTTATCGCAATTTTTATAGGGTTGCTATTAGAAATAACTTTAAATCAAAACTACAAATACTTACCTCTAGCTTTCTTGGTTCTTTCGCTATCCATCCAACTACACTTTTCAATATCTACTTTTTATGCGGTTCTATTGGTCAATTTGATTCTATTTAGAGCCAAAGTTTCGTGGCGCTTTATCTGGATTTCATTATTAGTTCTTACTGTGTGTTTTGCTCCATATTTTGCTTATAAGAACTTTTATTACATGTCCTCAAAAACTTGGATATTCCAAGGAGCAGAAACCATAAAAGGAGTAAGCGTTTGGTCTCTTTCCGAAATTTTAAAAGTAGTTTTCTTAAAGAAGACCATATTACGACTTACATATTTTAACGGTTTATCCTACTGGGTACCCTTTTCAAATAATGCTGTTGCGGTCTATTTCTTTTTAATCTATTCAACTCTGTTTATTTACGTTTTTAATATATTTAAAAAGGGTGTTCAATTCTGCAAAAAGGAAATAAGCGTTTTTTCCTGTTTTTTTATTCCAGCTCTAATATATGAAATTATTCATCCAAAATTTAATCACAACTGGTATTCATATATTTTTATACTGCCTTTATTTCTAATTGTGTCGATAGCGATAACGGATCTTTATAAATCCATAAGCCAATTCAAACGAATCGGCCTAATAACGGGATTAGCAATTTTAATTTGCATTCTAATATCCGATGCGTTCGTTCATTTAGAAAAATATAAAAAAACAGTTTTCATGAACTCTTATAAAAACTCACAAAAAATATTTAAATTAGCTATGAACCAGCTAAATTTAAGCCCCAAAGAATTTGTAGACAAAGTATATTTTGACTCGCCTATTCTCCCCTATTCTTTAAAAAGACTGGAGTTGTCGGACCAAAACCCAACGCCCAAATCATCAAAAAAACCAAGCTCGTCTAAGTGCTATTACCTAATTGATCCAAATTATAAGAGCATGAAGAGGAAGTCTTTTTTTCAAGAAAGGCTGGATAGTTTTTCAAATAATGACGATTTGCAGTCGGTAAAAATTCTAAAAAAAAGAATATCTTTTTTTGAAATCGGCTGGATGAAAATGATGGAAGTTTATGAATATATCCCCAAAGACAATAATAACTGCTATAAAAATTTACTGAACCCATTTCAGGTGACCAAAGATCAAAGAGATCTTTTGATACTGGCAAAAAAAATTAATAAAAGCGATCTAATCGTAGTTAACTCATTGCAACAGGATCAGGAGTTTGATTCAAATTCCAACTTAAATCTGTGGGAGGGAAATTACTTAGTAGTAAATAATTTAATTAAGCTTCCCGTACAAATAAAAATCTTAATCAAAAAAAACCTACACAACTACTTAGTAACAACTGAAATGAATGGCTATGGATATAATGGATATAACCCTACAAAAGAAATCGGATTAGTTATTTCTTCGGAAATACCTCCCAGAACAAATAAATATAAAATGAATTTCAATAGGCTTTTTGAAAACCCCGTATACACGACGAATTTCTCTTGGAAACAGGATTTCAATTTACCCGAAAAGACTATACTCAGAAAAAATAAATTTGACATTTCTTTGTTTTGGGAAATCGAGAACTCTAAAAGTAACTCCAAAATTTACAGCATGAATTCAATCCAAAAAATTCAGGTTTCTTTAACAAACAAAACAAAAAAAGAAAAACAAGTCACTTCTAAAAATCAGGATTATTGGAGGGAATTTAAAAATTTGCTCGATTATTTAATTTAATAAATACGGATCATTTAGATAACCAAGTAAAAAGTTCTTTGGATTATCTTTTCAACGCTTTCAGATTATGCTTTTTAGACAAATCATTCCCAAATACCACCTTTATCCTTTTTACTGCATTATTTTATATAAAAAATTATACCCATAGAAATAGAGTGGGAATACTTCGAGGCTTTTATTTCGCTTTGTTTAAGCTAATTTTTAGTGTCTCTTTTAATTTTTTTTCAATGTCCAATGCCATAGAGTTTTGAGGGTCCAACCTTAAAACATTTTCCATGCTTTGAAGAGAATCGGATAATTTATTTGACCTTATATAGGACAATCCCACGAGAAGCCAAATTTTTGCCTGGTTTGGATCTAATTTTAGGGAATTTTGAAATTGAACCTGAGCGGATTCAAACTTGCCTAAATCAAAATAAAAACTCCCCAAGCGATTTATGTATGGTGTGTAAGTAGGTTTAAACTTGATAGATTTTAAATAATATTTTTCAGCTTCAGGGTAATTTTTCTTTTTAAAATAAATCAAACCCAAAAAATGATGAATTTTAGGATCCTTGGGGTAATGCCTTCTATAATTTTCAAAATGAATTAACGCTTGATCCCATTCCTTTAAATCAAAATAAGTTTTTCCAAGTAAATAAAAAAAGCTAGAACCTGGATCTTCCTCAAAGTCTAAAATGGGTTTCAGATAATTTAAAGCTCTAGAAGCATTTCCATCCTCCAATAAAATGATAGCCAACTGTAATCGCACTTCAAAGTTCTTTGGAAACTTTTGCAAATAATCATTAAAAGTTTTTATGGCTTCCGCACGCTGATTATTATTCTTTTGAAAAATACCTTCCATGAAAAGCGTGTAACCCATACGATCTAAAAATGGTTTAATTCTTGAATTAGAAATAGAGATCTGATCGATCCATTTGGAATCCATTAAGTCGATTTTAATTTCCCTGAGATTGCCTTTAAATGAAATTATTTTTTTTTCCATTAAAGCGTTAAAAACCATGAAAGCCGCCAAGCGATGGCCCGCAGGGGTCCAATGGATATGGTTTGGAAAGTTTAAAGGAATGGCTTGAGTACTTTGAAATTGGATCATTGGTTCGAAAAAATCTAACCAAGCTGAGCTTTTCCTTTCTTTCAAAGAAGTTAATTTTGCACTTTCGCTTCTTTGATTTAGTTTTAAGATTTCTTCCCTGGCTGGAATTCTTAGGAAAAGTGTCTTGGAGTTTAGTCTTTCCGCTAAGTTTATGAATTGATCAAGAGCTAGGCTATAAACATCCCATTTCACATTTTTTAATAAAGAATCTCTTATACTCCCGTTAGGAGAAACCCAATCGATTTTGCTCTTATCAGGCAGATTTAAACTTGATACTAACGAAGAAATGTTAGTTTTTTCAGATTCGCTATCAAAAAAATTTTCGATGTTATTTAATTCTCTACGATATATTTTTTCAAACCCGCGGAAAGTATGAAAGTGATTAAACAAACTGTCATAAAATGACAAATTATGTATAAAACCTAGTGCGAAAACGGCAAAGCGATTAAGATAAAAATTGAAGCGAAACTCTTTCACAAAAATACGAACTGAATTTTCTAAAATGGTTTCGGCCCTAAATTCTTCGGCTTCATATTTTTTTAAATCCATAGTGGAAAATTCACCGCGATGCTCATAAATAATGACCAGGTCTGGACTGTATTTGTAGCCTTCGTTTTTTAAGTAAGTATAAAATTCGGGTAATTCCCAAAGATTTTTTCCAGCATTGATAACTTCAAATTTTTGTCCAGGAATACGATTATTCAGAATCTTATTTAAGTAGAACGCAAAAGTTTCGTCATTGTTAACTCCAGATGCGGCAAAAATCGACCCTCCTATGCAAAGTATTCGAAAAGTGTTAGGTGGCTTTTTATATTCAACTTTTTGAAAAGATCTAAGTCTGTGCGAGTCGGTAATAATTTTGAATGGGAAACTGTCGAAATTAACCTTAACATCCAAGTTTTTTTGAAAAGCAGTGGGTAGATCGAAAGCAACTGTCGTATGATTTTCAAAATATGGCTGAGGTAAAAATATTCTAAGAAAAATCTCTACACAAAAAACAACGCTAAAAAAGATTAACAATACGCAAAAGAATATTTTAATTAACCAATTCATCGAAATTTTGGCTCCATTAAGCTTACAGGTATGGTTTTTTAGTATCTGATTTCTTTGATGGGCAGGGTGATTTAAGCGCTATTGGTTAAGTACCTCTCCACAATCAGGACTTTAGTTCGATTGCCCTGAAGCTACCAGCCTTAGAACGGTGTTTCACGTGATGGAACAATTCAACGCTTCAGAATGGAAAAAACCTCGAGCGCTAGTTCAGCCACACTCTGTTCATGCCCCAGGATATAGAGCAATTGGTGAAGCGGATTATCGAGCTGCAAATTCAAAATAACAGCTAAGATTATCGTAGAATAACGGCATTATTGCAAAGGGAAGCTTAGAATGTGAATCGGAATCCCTTTGGCGTCTTAGCGGGTTGCAAGGTGCAACTGCAACAATCTAAGCTCAATCTGTCATTACTGAATGATCAGTTTTGTCTTTAATGCTCCAGATTATGCATTTTAATAAATCACTGCCAAATGTGGCTTTTAGCCTTTTTAATGCATTATTTTATTAAAAAGTTTATAATCACCTAATAAGATAGAAGAACTTTTGAGACTTTTTGTTTTTAAAGCAAAGCATATTGCTTTTTAGAATTAATTTTAACTTTCGCAACGATTAACTCCTAAAGAAATGGGATTTTCCCACCTGGATAGGTTGGTTTAATCGTTGGAATTAGAAAATTAAGGAAACGTTATGACAACTTCAAAAGAATCCCTACCCACTCAACTAGTGGATGGCATGGGCAGAACTATCGTTAATTTGCGCGTTTCCGTTACAGATCGGTGTAATTTCCGGTGTACCTATTGTATGCCAGCCGACAACGTTGAATTCATGAATCGTAGCAATCTTCTATCATTTGAAGAAATTGTTCGAGTTGTCAATATAGTTTCAAAAATGGGAATTCGTAGAATTAGGCTTACTGGCGGCGAGCCTTTGATGCGAAAAGACTTGTCTCAATTAATCCGAATGATAAAAGACGTTGACCTTATTGAAGATATAGCGATGACAACCAATGCTTATTTTCTTAAAGAACACGCACAAGAGCTTAAAGACGCTGGTCTTAAAAGGTTAAATGTAAGTCTAGACGCGTTAGACCCAGAAAAATTTAAAGAAGTCAATCGACGCGATTGCCTTGAACAAGTTTTAGAAGGACTGAAAGAAGCAAATCGAGTCGGTTTTAAATCCATCAAAATTAACGCGGTAGCAGTTCGAAATTTTTCCGAAACAGAAATAATGGATCTTATCGAAATGGGGCGCTCCGATGGCTTTGAAATTCGTTTTATTGAATTTATGCCTCTCGATGCAGACAGATCATGGGAAAGAGAAAAAGTCCTATTTGGTCATGAAATATTGGATTCTATTCGAAAGAAATACGATTTAGTTCCTGTAGATAATTCTTTAGATATTGGTCCCGCAAGCGAATACAACTTCGCCGATGGGAAAGGAAAAATTGGCATAATTACGGCAGTTAGCAACCCATTTTGTGATCACTGTAACCGAATTCGGATGACGGCGGACGGTAAATTACGCACATGCCTATTTTCGACCAATGAGCATAATCTAAAAGATCTTATACGTAATGGAGCAAGCGACGAAGATATTGGGAAAGCAGTTCACGACGCGGTTCTAATCAAAGAACCCGGACATAAAATCAATCTGGATAGTTTTGAGCAACCAGAAAGAGCTATGTACGCGATTGGAGGTTAAAATCCTCAAAAGTGAACTCTCAAGTAATTCCAATTCATAACCGTTAAAAAACATATAGGGCTTTATCTCCAACCTGCCCTTACCTTCTCCACTAGGGGCGACTTTAGTAAGTCGTCCCTAGAACTTTTTTATCCCCTCTTTTTATGATAACGTAAAGAAAAAATCCTTTGCTTATCAAAATGACCTTAAAAGAAAAACAAGTTCAATTAGAAGCTATTTTGAGCAGAATGGGAAGCGTTGTAGTCGCCTACTCAGGCGGAGTTGATAGCGCACTTTTGTTGGCTGTAGCCTCTAAAGTTTTAGGCTCGCGTGTTATTGCCGCTACTGGCGAATCTGATAGTTTACCGTCCAGAGAAATGGAACAGGCAAAAGAGTTAGCTCTTGAATTGGGAGTTGAACATAAAATAATTTCTACCCAAGAAATGAACTCTGAAGCTTACTTGTCCAATCCACAAAACCGCTGTTATCATTGCAAAACAGAGCTTTATGGACAACTGAAAACTATCGCAAACGATTTAGAATTTCAAAGTATTGTTAATGGAATCAATTTAGATGATATGAACGATTATCGTCCTGGGATTCTTGCGGCAAAAGAAGCCAACGTTTTTAGCCCACTTCGAGATGCTGGTTTCAATAAACAAGATGTTAGAGATTTAGCTCGTTTAATTAATTTACCCGTATGGGGAAAGCCTGCAGCAGCTTGCCTTTCTTCCAGAGTTCCTTTTGGCCAACCCATCACTCCTAAAAAACTTAAAATGATCGAAGAAGCCGAGGATTATTTAATTTCCTTTAATTTTTTGCAAGTTAGAGTTCGCCACCATGGAGACATTGCTAGAATTGAGCTACCACCGGAAGAAATACCCCGGTTTTTCTCTGAAGAAATTTCAAAAAAAATCGGACTCAAATTTAAAGAACTTGGCTTTAAGTTTGTCACTATAGACATTGAAGGATATCGAACAGGAAGTTTCAATCCTTCTACTTCAAATCAAAACGGATAATCTAACAAAATGTGGAAAGTAGAACTAAGACCTGAGATCAAAAGAGAATTAAAAAAACCAGAACTTTTTGCCGACGGACTAGCTAACGTCTACACAGGTCTTACCATTGCAATGGCAGGGGTAGTTTTTATGTGTATTTTAGTTTTTGTTAGGCCTGATGATAGCTTAAAACCCACTTGGGTTATATTGATAGGGCTGGGAGTTATCGCTTGGGGAGAATGGCAAAAATTTCGCGCAAAATAATCCCTATTTCAATATTGATTGATTAACCTTTATATCGGAAACGGCTTACCTGCTTTTGGTTTTCTTTTCTCATAAGATGTTGAAAAAACCGCAGACCTGAATTGACCGTAATCCCTTCTCTCTTCCTCCCAACAAATCGAATCTGAAAACTCGCGTAAAGCCATCCAACCTTCACCCGTTCTTACAGTAGGCAAAATAATCGAAGAATGAAATAATACAGGATCCCATTGCCACACAAACCCCAAATAACATAAGCGAAAATCATCACCAAATTCAATTTGAGCTCTTGCCGCAGAGTTTTCCTTTATTCTATCGGAAACACAAAACAGAGACTCAGCTTTGGGCAACATGGAGAGAAAACACCTCTTAGTCTCTTTTAAATATTCCAGTGGATTTAAGGCATCTTCTCCGGAAACAAAATTTAACGTCATAATTGGAGAATAAAAATTTGGGTTCAGATCAGATTTTTTATAAATATAAGTCATTTTGTCTCCCAAACCCTTAGCTTTTTTAACTAAAACAGCTAAAACTCCGCCAACTTCCGAAGTGTTTTCGAGCTTAGAAAAGTTAGAACCATTTGTAGCGTCAAACTTTTGTATTTCGAAACCTTCAGGAACCTCAAATGAACTTTTCCCAACTTGAATTCTCAATTCCAAAGTCCTTCTCTCCAGAAATTTCTTTTATGAACTTTCTTTTTCTGCTGCAAGTAGATGCACTTGATACTTCATTACGCTTCTCTCATGTAATCTAACAGTCCAGGGTTCTGAATCTTTTTCAGCTATCAACTTGAGTCCATTGATTCTTGCTGGATTGTTACCATCCTTGAACAAATCTTTAATATGGGCTTCACTTCTTCCTTGATTATCAGATCGTTGCGAATGTCCACCTATCCAGGACTCAACTGAAGTAGCGGAGGAAGACCAATCATAGGGCGAAGCTATCATGACCTTTCCATTATCCAATAATATTCTTTCTATGCTTTCCAAATGCGCATGAGGAGAGGAAACACAATCGATTAAATTTAAGCTAGAGGCTAAAGAAAAACTACGACTTGAAAAGGGCAGCGCCAATGCATCACAAACCCAAAAATCAACACAATCACGGTTTTTAAAATTGACGCAGAATTCTCGTCGATCAAATACCATTCCCACTCTTCTTCTAGGATAAGAAATCGATCCGGTATTCAAAACATCCAATGCCGTTTTAAGCATGGAAAAATTTAAATCCACACCTAACACAAGATCGTTTCTTTGTTCCGCCAAGGCAAAGGTAGAACGCCCTGCCGAGCACCCGATGTCAATCATCGGGCCTTGAGGAATTTCCCCAATCAATTCCATCCCCGTTCTAAAAAGAGTTGCAATACCACCTGGTATAGCATCATCTTGTTTATCTTCTAGTGGGTCTAGGTCTCCATAATGACCATGAACATACGAACTCAAATGCTGTCGATGAACATCTAAGGCTGCTCCAGGGCCACAACAATCGCCAAGAAGACTCTCAACCGTTTCCCCTAAATCATTTCTCATCATAATGGGAAAAATAAACTGAGAAATGTACGACTTTAAATCTGGAAGGATGATGGGAATGCCATCTATTATAGGGTACTCGCTTTGGCATCCTTTATCGGAACAAACCAAAACTCCTTCAAAAACGTCGCCTTTAGTTTCGCGATTTACTGTTCTTAAGCTTAATAAACTTTCTTTTGAAGAATTGCTTAAGCAAAAAGGACAGATTGGCTTTAAAGTTTCAAAGTGTCGTAATTTCAAATAACTAACCGTTAATTATAACTGTTGGACAACCTGGAGGTAGAATTTTCCCGACCGGGCCTGGTATTGGCGCAACACAACTTGCATGAGCAGTCATATCGTCCACTCTGGCTGCTGGAGGACCGCCAACCATTACGGTACTTGAACCTTTTACAACTGTTCCTGGTCCACCAGGAACACAACCAGGCAACATACAGGGCATTGTTGTACTTCCAACATTCGCGGCGGGCAAATTCCCAATAAGCACCGTAGGGGCTCCCGATATTATCGCCAAAGGCAACCCTGGATGTGGAACTGGCGTTGGACTAGGAGCTGGAGGATGAATGGGAGCATGACAATGAGGAGCGTCTTGCTTTACTAAATCAGTCATTCGAGCTGCTGCAGGCATGGCTTTCCTCTTCCTAATTTAAATAGATAAGTTTACCCACCACCTTCACGTTCTCAGTGGATCGAATGTCCATTTGCTTTTCAGAATCAATTTTCAATTTTCCTCCGCTTTCCAATGAAGTTTCTTCATCTGCCTTTATTTCGACTTGCTTTGCCCGTAAAGAAATTTTTTCCGAAGCTTTTAAATCTAGACTACCGCACTCCAAAGATAACGTCGGTCCATCTTTAGTTAATCTAACTTTAAGCTCTAATTTTCCATCTGGAGAAAAAACTTCTAATTCTTCTTCGCCATTTATCTTCACAGAAATAGACCGACCAGAGGGTAAATTTATCTCCTTATCGCCGTTTTGAAGTCTATTAGATGAGTCTGTAATATCCTTCTTTTTTAAAGGAACGTTTTTAGACATATTATTTTCTCAAGTTTCAAATTTTAAAAACCTTAACAAACTTACAAGTTAAATTTTAATACTTTAACTTCATTCAATCATCCTAAAGCAGCGCATTCTTTAATGCCATTAATTGCTAATCGTTGGGTTTCATAATTCAATAGATTGCCATACTGTCTTAAATAGTTTTTTTCTCTAGCTTCAGTAAATCTTCCATAATATTCCGCAATATCTTCTTGTGTTAGATCAGGTAAATTTAAAATCGATCGTCTATGATTTGCGGGTAGATCCAGATAGTTTTTTGGCAAATAGCCCTTATCCAAACACAGTCTAAACAAGGCCGTTCCGGGAAATGGATAAAAAATGCTAAAGGAAAAATCGTCAGGCTCTAACTGTTTAATAAAATCAAGAGTCATGTCCACATCTTGTTTATGCTCTCCAGGCACCCCCAACATAAAATTCGCTATAATATGAATACCAAAGCGCTTAGACCAATTAAAAACCTCTAAAAAACGCTCGTTAGTTACAGGACGGTTCATAATATTTTTTCGAACACTATAGCTACCACTTTCCACTCCATAAACAATGTACTGGCAACCTGCTTCCGCTAATTCTTCTATCATCTCTAAAGTCATGGTTTCTACTCTCGCATTAAGCGAAAAACCCACTCCTATCTCCACTCTATATTGCCGACAAAATTCGCGAATCCACTTTCTATCAATCGTAAAAGTATCGTCTTCAAAAATAACAAAACTAAGAGACCCATTTTTTTTAATATCAGAAAGTTCGTCTATAACATTTTGACACGAACGTCTTCTTCCATATTCGCTACCTTCATAGAGTTCTAAAGTACTCGCTGCGGCACAATAGGAACAAGGAAACGGGCATCCTCTTTGAGTGCAAATATGGACAACCCCTTCTTGCTCATCTAAAAGATCGCGAGCCATAAATGGCAATGAATCTAAAGAGGGAAATGGTGGGCGCACTGAAGGTTTAGGACCTCCTCGTACCCAAATATTTTGTATTGAATTTGGAAGAATCTTTTCTCCGCGTTCTAAAAAACCTAAAAGCTCCGCCATAGCTTCTTCTCCTTCCCCCAAACAAACGTAATCAAACCCAACAGAAGTAATAACCGTTTCAGGATCGTACGTAGCCTGGAGTCCTCCAGCTATAACAGGAATGTTAATTTTTTTTCTTAAATCGCGCACAATTTCGCGCGCTCGAAGCCACTGACGGCTCGTCAGCGATAAGGCAAGAACATCAGGTTTTTTTTTATTTATTTTTTCTAATAAACTTACTGCTGTTTCATCAAGAGGAACTCTAAGCAAGGAAGCTTCATGACCTTGCTGGCGAATATAAGCTCCGATGTAAGCTGGGCCAATAGAGGCTAAAGCCCAATTTCTGTCCGAATCAATTTCCAGAAATAATACATTCATGAAAATAAAAGATTTTTTATCAATTAAATAATTTATCTAAGAAGGAACCGTCTTCAGAAGATTTCTTTTCTTTACCTTTTTCGTCGAACTTAACCGTTTTTCCCTTTTTCTCCCCGTTAGAGAATAAAGATTTTTCGGCGATTTTACCGTCTGGCTGATAACGAATCAATTCACCTTCCAACTTATTATTCTTATAAAATGCCTTTGTCCTAGGAGTTCCATCAGAATAGAATTCCAGCAATTCTCCTTCTTGTTTTCCATTTTTAAAAAAGCTTTTTTGGATTATTTTCCCTTCTTCATCTAAGACTAGCGATTCTCCTTCAGCTTTTCCATCTTTAAAACCTGATTTAGAAATCGGTTTTCCGTTCTCACCGTAAACGATATATTCTCCGTGTTTTTTTCCATTTTTGTGAGACCATTTCGCTTTTAACTGTCCCCCAGAATAAGAAAATGCAGGTCCTTCTAATTTTCCTCTTACAAAATTGATTTTTGAAGAAATTTCTTCATCATCGAACAAAATTATTTCGCCATTCAGTTGACCATCCTTGTAATTAGCAATTTGCGAAACAGCCCCTTCTTCATAAGAAATCGATTCACCATCAAGCTTACCTTCACGATAGGTCCCTTTTTCTAAAATTTTTCCTTCATCATCAAATCTTTCATATTTTCCGTCTAAAACATCCTTATCATAATGTACTTTTTCAGAAATCTTATTTTCTGCAGTGAATTGAATCGATTCGCCATGCAATTTGCCTTTTTCATAACTGGCTTTTTCAGACACCCACCCACCTTCGTCATAAATCAAAGCCTCGCCTTCGATTTCACCATTAATCAGAGTAAATTTTTGGATGAGTTTATTTTCATCGTCAAATACCTCCTGCTCTCCATCGTCAGGCTTTTTCTCAGCAGATGCATTCTCCGTTTTGTTTTCTTCATCAACCATTTTCTTACCAAATCAAAAAATTAACCGATCTTGGTCATGGAGCCTTTAATTGTCATTATTGCGCCAGCAGTATTATCGCTATTAGCGCCGCCTTTGTTAGTCAAGTTCGCGCCAGCTTGGTTTGTCAAATTCGTGCCGGCCTTATTAGTCATCTCAGTGCCAGCTTTAGCTGTATAAGCCTTGCCCGATGAGAGAGCCATGGCTCCTCCCGCCTTACCAGTCATATCTTTTCCAGATTGTATTGTGACCGCTTTGCTCCCTTTTATAGTGATATTGCCACCAGCCTTAATAGTAATCGTTCCGGTCACGTCTAAAGTATAATTTCCCTTTATTTTATGTACAAAATTCGCTTTGTTATTATGAGCCTCATTGTCGTCTATATTTAAAGTCCGTTTTCCTTTAACGGAATAATCCTCTTTCCCTTTTTTTACGGAATAAGTACGATCCCCTTTTGAAATCTCTAAGATATCATTCTCTTCTAATACCTTGGTCGTTCTGTTCTTAGTGATGGTGTTAGTTTCATCGTTTAGAACTTCTTTAACACGATCATTTTCAACGGTTATATTCATATCTTTTTGGGCATGAACATAAATTTCTTCGGAATCCTTTTTATCCTCAAACCGTATCTCGTTAAAACCGCCACTTCCTTTAGAAGAATCCGACTTCAATGTACTCTTAGTTGAATTAGCTGGAAGCGCATATGGAACAGTTTGCGTAGCATTATATACAGACCCAGTTACTAAAGGCCGATCAGGATCGCCATTAACAAAGCTCACAACAACTTCCTGCCCTATTCGTGGAATGAAAATATTACCCCAACTTTTCCCTGCCCAACTTGAAGACACTCGAATCCAACAAGAACTGTTTTCGTCTTTTTTTCCTTCTTGGTCCCAATGAAATTGAACTTTAATACGGCCGTATTTATCTGTCCAAATTTCCTCTCCACTCTTGCCTACAACTAACGCAGTTTGAGTGCCAGGGATAAAAGGCTTAGGCGTAGCCATAGGGGGCCTAAAAGGAACATCACTAGGAAATCCACGAAATGAATTAGAGTATTCTTCTTGAGTTCCAGAATGGACAACTTGACTTAAAACGTAAGAACTATTCATATCAGCTCTCGAATGCTCTTTTAAGTCAAACTTAAACCCAGGTCTAAAGTCTCTGCAAAACCCAGCTCCCGTCAACATTTTGATTGGATATTCTCGGCCTTCCAGTCTTACGTTAGCTCGTTTTTCTCCCGCATCTTTTTTAACAAAACCTCCAGGGTATTCGTAAACTCTCATTTTGCTGGCTTTACCCGCAGCTTTTACCATTAAATCGGTGGCTGGAGTTTCAAAATCATAGTCGTCCATATCATACTTGCCAGTGGCCACATTTTGCTCAAAAGTACATTGCACTAAAACGTCGTCTTCCTGAGCGCTAGACATTGATCGACCAAAACGTACCGAAGCAATATTTGGACAAGGTTTGTGAGCGCTAGCGTCATCAGCCATCACTAAAGTGTGTTTACTTTTTTCGTGTTCGAAAAAATAAAATATTCCTTCGTCCTCCATCAAACGCGAAACAAAATCGAAAGCACTTTCTTGATATTGAACGCAATACTCCCGAGGCTGATAAGTTTTAGTTAAACTATTTTTAAAATCTGTGAAACCGCTATCCTTAAAAATCTGCTCGATAATATCCGGGACGCTTTTATTTTGGAAAATTTTTGAATCTCTAGTTAGGGTAAGCATCCAAAACCATGGGTAAACATCGGCCAAATAAGTTGTATTTTTTTCGTCGCCGCCAGCTTGCACAAACTTACTCACTAATCCATGAAAATATCTTTCTCCAGATTCGGCTAATTTCATGGTTACAGTTATATTTTTCCCTACAATTTTCTCAAAACTCAGATCGTTGGCATCCGAAATCATTTCTAAATAGAATCTAAAAAGACCAGAAACCTTCTCTTCTCCACTAAACCGTTTGATAATGAGCTTATCTTTTCCCAAAGGGGTAGTAAGGTTTATATCCAAATCATCTTGTGTGAGAGCCATAACCTACTTTTCCATTTTATATAAAATTGAAAACAAAATTTTCATCGGAATCTAAAGAAACTCTGACTTCCGAATATTCGATTTCGTCCGCCATTCGTTCCAAAACAGCCGAAGATAATTGTGGCAACAAAGCGTGAGTTAAAATATGGTCTACATTTCGAGCGCCGCTATCGACTTCGGAACACCTCTGAGCTATGACAGATACCAAATCGTCGCCGTATACGAAATCTGCTCGATGGTTTTCCTTAAATCTTTTTTGAATTTTATCCAACTTCAAACGCGCAATTTGGCTAATCTCCAATTCTCCTAATGCGTAATAAGGAATTATTACTAACCTACCTAAAAAGGCAGGCTTAAAGTGTTGCAATAATAGAGGACGAATTTTACTTTCTAAATCTTTTACATCTACAACTTCTCTGCCATTACTACAAGCATCCATTATAACGTCGGTTCCGATGTTACAAGTCAAAAGAATAACTGTATTCTTAAAATCTACAGTTAAACCTTCTGAATCCTCCATCGCCCCTTTATCAAATACTTGATAAAACACCTCCGTCACATCTGTGTGAGCCTTTTCTACTTCATCAAGCAAGACAACGCTGTATGGAGTTCTTCGAACCGCTTCAGTTAACACGCCGCCTTGACCATATCCGACATATCCTGGAGGAGCTCCTTTTAAATTTGAAACTGTATAGGGCTCCTGATATTCGGACATATTAATTTTTATTAAGTTTTTCTCCCCGCCATACAAAATATCTGCAAGAGCTAAAGCCGATTCTGTCTTGCCCACTCCACTAGGCCCCACAAGCAGAAAAACCCCTACCGGTTTTCCTGGATCGTCTAACAAAGCGCGCGACGTACGAATCCGCTTACAGATACTATCGATTGCAGAAGATTGCCCTATAATCCGTTTCTCCATAACGCTTTTCAAACCTAGAACGGTCTGAATTTCATCGGCCATCATTTTACCGACAGGAATTCCAGTCCAACCTGAAATGACAGACGCAACGACTCTAGAATCAACGCAAACGGGAACCATCGGTTCATCGCCTTGGAAAGATTCTAATCCTCTTTGAAGTCGTAGCGCATTCCGCTTCGTCTTTCGGATTCTTTCTTGTGTCTCATCAGAGTTATTGCGTTCATATTCCTTCTCTAATTTGAATGTCCGCTCTTGAAGATTTTTTATTTTTTCTACAGCTTTCAATTCTTTTTTCCATCTTGCAGTGACCTTGTCTTGCTCGATTTTTGCGCTTTCAAGCTCGTCATTTAATACGGCAATCTGATTAGAACGATCTTGCCCTGCAGCATTATCTCTTTTTAATCCTGAAATTTCTAATTCGAGTATTTCAATCTGTCTGGCTGCATTCTCTGCGGATGGAGGCCTTCCATTTTGTCCGATAGCAACTCTAGCGCAAGCAGTATCCAAAACGCTCACCGCTTTGTCAGGTAGCTGTCTCCCAGAAATATATCTATGTGATAATTTTACCGCGTCCTGCACCGCCTGATCAAATATCCATACTTTGTGATATTTTTCTAAGTGTTTTGCCATCGCGCGCAACATATTAATAGCTACGCCCTCTTCGGGTTCTTTTACGGAAACGACCTGAAACCTTCTAGCTAATGCGCGATCCTTTTCAAAATATTTTTTATACTCAGACCAAGTTGTGGCCGCGATTGTCCGTAACTCTCCCCTTGCCAAAGCGGGTTTAATTAAATTTGCCGCATCCCCTTGCCCAGCGGAAGCACCCGCTCCAATCAGAGAATGAGCTTCGTCAATAAACAAAATAATAGGCTTAGGAGAAGATTTAACTTCTTTGATAACAGATTTAAGACGTTCCTCAAACTCCCCCCGAACTCCCGCTCCCGCTTGCAGAGAACCCAAGTCTAAAGATCGAAGAGAAACATTTTTAAGCGCAGGGGGAACATCTCCTTTAATAATCCTCAATGCAAAGCCTTCGGCAATTGCGGTCTTCCCTACACCAGGTTCACCCGTTAATATAGGATTGTTCTGCCTTCTTCGAGTTAATATATCTATAACCTGACGTATTTCTGCATCTCTCCCTTGTATAGGATCGATCTCTCCTATTTTAGCTTTATGAGTCAAATCCGAAGTAAATTTATTTAGAGCCGGGGTTTTGGGATCTAAAGATTCGTCAGAAAGATCTTTGTCTTTCTCAACCAGAGGTATATCAGGTTCGTCATTAATCTCGGTTTCATCTTCTGATTGTTTTTTACCTAGCCTCTTATCTTCTTTAGAACCCTTTATGAGTTCAAAAATGTCTTCGCGTAACCGATCGCGATGAACCTGTAACAATTCAGGGCAAGACTCTACAATAAGCCCTCGGAGAGAATCTCTTTGCAATAATCCCATTAGCAAAGCTCCCGTTCGGATATCTTCTCCGCCAAAATGCAGCGAAGATATTACCCAGGCTTCTTCAAGCAATTCCAACATATGTTGCGAAAAAGCAGGTGTTCGTTGGCTACCTCTTTTAAATTGATCCATTGCAGACGTTAACTCACGATGGACTCGCGAACCATTCACTTCATAATATCGTAATAGTCGATATAAATCAGAGTCGGGGATATCAATCAATTTCAGCAAAAAATGCTCAATTTCAACATTATAATTTGTTTGAGAAACACAGAGAGCCACCGCCTCTTTAAGACCTTCTCGGCAAATGGGGTTTAACTTAGCAATCAGGTTTTTTAAATTATCGCTCATGGGAGTATTTGAAAGAAATTTTACAGTGGAGGGGTTAAAGTCCGAAACCAAGGACCTTGAAACATTTAATTCATAAAAAACCTTTCCTACAAAATGCTAATCAGGAATTTAAATTTTTATTTTACTCTGTGTTCCCTATCTCTAGGAAAAAAATATTATCCCTTATATCTCACTGAAGATAGAGTAATCGTTTGTGGATCGCGCTTCAATTCTTTAGTTTTAATGAATGACGTCCAACCTAACAAGGAGCCTAATTGGGTTCCGATTCTTAATGCTGGAACTTCAGCCTTTTTCAGTTTTAAAGTCATATCAAAATCGAGTTCATTTCTAGTATAAAAACTAATTAACTCTCGAAGAGAAGTAAAGCTTTTACCACGAGGAAGAAAACTAAAATATTGCTTAAAAGTTAAAGGCCCAAGCATTAGTTTAAACTTAGATTGTTGGTCCCATACTCTTCTTCCAAGCAAAGCGGAATCTCCTAAAGTTTGATTTTCACCAAACGTTCCAATTCGAGTCAATTGATCTTCTTCTAAATAAAGCCAACGACCGCAAAAGGATTCTCCTTTTACTGGAGTCTTAAAGTAATCTTCCAAAATTACAGTTAACCCTACCATAGATCTAGGTTGTAGGGCCAATAGACCTGCATAAAATAAAAAAGCCCGGTCCTTTACCTCCATTCTATTTTTTAATTTTGGGACACCCATTCCCATCAAGGAAAAGAGATATTGCGAAAATTGACTTTTATCTGGTGGGGAAAATTCGAAACCTGGTCGATATTTCTTTCGAACTCTATATGCTAATGCAATTAACCGGTTGTTAAAAATATCCAGAAAATCACGAAGAGTTGTGTCTTTAGCTCTAACACGTTGTAATACAAGTTCAGTATAGGCTTGAGGCAAAGGTCCCAGCGCTCCCGCCAAACTCATAAAATTAACGCGCATTCGAGCCGGTTTTTTACCTTGAGGCTCATCGACTCCATCAATATCGCCAGGCGGAAAAGACAAACTGGTCTTACCTTGAAACCAAACGACATCATTAATTGGTTCTAATCTGTCGTCTCCAACAGGAAGACGATCTTTATAAATTATCTCTAGAAGTTTAACCGCTTGGAAAAACTCAAACCGGCTTCCTTCTTGGAAAAGGCCTTCTTTTATAGAAGATTTTTTTCTCCAACCATAGGTTGCCATCGTTTCCATTCTCCATCACGCTGTTGGCTTTTTGCGATTAATTGAGTGAAAGAATTAATTGAGGAATATAAAGGGAAAAACCTATTGAGTACAGAAGCTAAAATAAATGGGCTTTTCCCCACATACTGAGTTTCATCAAAAATAAGGGTAATCTCAGTGCCTTGACAAAATCTCCTCCAAGCTTCATTTTGGACTCTTCGAACCACTTTACGTGATTTCATCTCGGTAATACCTACCACTTGTTGATCCACAGATTGGCTTTTTAAATAACTATACAAACCCAGTATTTCCCTAAGAGCCAAAAGCCCTTTGCTATTATCTGTTAAAGACAAATGGTTCAAAGATAAATGCGAAATTAATTTCCAGAGCGTTGACCCACCCACTGACGGATTAAGCTGCGGGGTTGGCTTTTTCAAACAAGAAATATGAGACAATGGAGCGCTTTCTTCAATTTGCAAATCCGCACCCTCTGGCAACTCAGCGGCTAAATCACGATTTGTACATAGAGTGTGAGCAAATATCATCTCGTTTGGAGGCATTGTCGGATTAAATTTTAAATCTAAAAATGTTAAAAACATCTCCGAACCATGCACTCCAGGTTTTCCTGAAATCCGCCTTCTAGCATACCAAAAAGCATCATGACCACGTTCTTCCATTTCATGATCAAACGAAAAATAAGGTTTGTACACTTGAGAGTCTGACGCTGGATCGCTAGAACCAGAAACTTTATGTATAGAGTGAATTTCGGTGATTCTTTCTTTACGAATATCTGAAACTAATGGGTATTCTGACTGTAATTGATCGACTCGAATAGGCTCTGAGGTACTTTTAAATAAATTAACAATTGGGGAACATCCCAGCTGAAAAGTGTCTTTATTAATGTGCAACCTATCATCGCGAGGCTTTCGCTTTAAAAGAATAACAATATCAAAAACCTTTTCAGCCTCATGAGTATCTAATTCTTTTAAATCAAAGAATAAAAACTTTTCGGGGAATGTGAAATATTCTTGAAGAAGCCTGTACCCTGGATGGGTGAATTTATGATAAGGCAAAATATCTTCATCAAGCTCAAACCCTACTGTTTGCAATGAATCATCTTTTAGTTTTTTAAACCTTTGTTTTCCCCCTGGGCCTTTCTTATCTGGAAGAATAAAAATAGAAAAAGATTGATTAAATAATAGCTCATACAGTTCATTCGCAACGGAACTTATACCATTAATAAAAAAACGAAGATTTTTCATTTTAAGTTCTTTAAAAGAACCGGAACTCTCAACTCGAATTTTCAAAATGGTTACTGCCTTATCAATCCCCTCTAAGTAATCAAATTTTTCAACAGACTCAAAAGAGGAATCTACCACTTTTAACGGCCACAAGGTAACAGGATAACAAGTCCTAAATCGACAATCATCTCCTTGCTCGGTTCTAGCGAATAAAGGAGTGTTTTTATTTATCACATGACCAGAAGTCAATTTACCTTGAGTGGGGTCCGGTTCGAATTTTGCTATGGAAAACGATGGAACTGGATCGATAAAATGAGGGTATAAAACATTTAAAAGAGCGGCGCCAATTTCGGGAAATTCGTCGTCTATATTTCGATGAATCTTTGCGGTTAAAAATGCGAAAGATTCAATCAATCGCTCTACGTATGGATCTTTGGATTGCTCTGCGTCTAACTCTAGTCTACCAGCAACTTTAGGATATGTTTGGGCAAATAACTTGCCCATATTCCTAAGATAAGCCAATTCCCTTTGGTAATATATCAGGCGGTCATCATCCTGTAATGGCATCGAAAGTTACCTTTTCCCCTTTTTCGCTAATAACTAACGGAAACGAAACCGGCTCACGGACTGTTTCAAAAGCCAGAACGCCCTCAATTTTTACCAATAACGCTTTTTTGTCATCGACAAACTCTTCTATTTTAACCCGAACGCCTTCAAGACGGTGTTCATAAACTCCAATAGTATCTTTGATATTTTTTGCTAGAAGTTTTTGATCGTCTAAACTTTGCGGATTAAAAGCCGAAAAATCGGGAACTCCATAATCAATAACTGTTCGTTCCCGATTTTCTAATTTGTCAAAAGTAAGCGGACACCTGGAGTTAAGTAATCTATTCAACTCTTGCAGGACAGACTCATAAAGCCCCCTTACGTTCATAGTCCGTAAGGGGCGAGGCTCTCTATGAATCTCAGGTTCTAGATCAATCAAACGATCAAAGAGAGCCGCCCTAACGTTGTCCTCAGGCTTAAAAGAAGGCATTCATCAGACCTTGGTGTTCTTGAAAAGATCCCAACCAGACTGTTTGTTTCCTTCTTTCGCTCCACCACCTTCTTTTTGCGGCAAGTAATTCCAAGTAATTTTCGCATAATTGAAAGTAATAGATTCTGTTGGAAGATCTCCACCTCCACCGTTTACTGAAATAGACGAAATAATACAATCATTCATCGTATACTTCATGTATTCAACGGCTTTTTCTCCTACTGCATCCGCGCGATAACATGTAATCACGATTTCTTTTATTGGTTTACCCTGACAACAAAATAGATTTAAATCAGGCGTTCCAATATCCATATATTTAACTACGGAAAAATCTTGGTGAAAACATCTTTCAACAGTAGCGGCTCCAGATGTACTCCGAGTAGGGGATGTCGGTTGAGACACCCCATGACTATAAGAAAGGATTTCATATTCCCCGGCATGGGCTCCATCTGTACTTTCGCCAGGAATCTCCTTAATTTTCATAAACATATTTTGAGGCATAGCGCTCTCCTAAATTAAAAAAACGGAAACAATTTATGTCAATTGACTATTAACCTATCCGGTGCGCCCAACAGGGCGTTCCGGAGGTCAAATCCTATTATTCAGCAGGCGGAGGTAATTCCGCAACCAATCTAATAGAAGCAGTCAGTTCATCAAGTTGAAAGTGAGGTCGTAGAAAAACAACAGCTTTATAACAACCAGGCTTCCCAGGAATTTCAGCAACATCCACTCGAGCTTCCCGTAATGGAAATTGCGCCTTGGTTTCTTGACCAGCTTCATCGCTTAAAAGAACGTAGTTGGCAATCCAGTTATTTAAATAACTTGAAACCTGACCGGCAGACATAAAAGAACCAATCTTATCGCGCATAATTACTTTCAAATAATGCGCAAAACGCGAGGCAGCTAAAATATAAGGCAATTGTGCAGAAAGTCGCGCATTCGCATTAGCGGCGTCTAGATTGTATACCTTAGGTTTATTACAGGTTTGACCGCCAAAAAATGCGGCATAATCCGTTCCTTTACAATGAACCAGTGAAATCATTCCTTGGTCGCTGATCTCTTTTTCTCTACGATCAGTAATAGCAACCTCAGTTGGGCATTTCAAGGCAATATCGCCATCTGTAGTTTTAAAGGTATGGGTTGGTAAACCATCTACCTTACCGCCACCTTCAACGCCACGAATAGCGCCACACCACTTATAAAGCGCAAAAGCATTCGTGATTCTTTCAGCCATTGCATAAGCAGAGTTACCCCACAAATATTTTTTATGGTCGTTTCCGTCAACGTCTTCCTCAAAAGAAGCAAATTCTTCAACAGGAACCGTATCCATACCATAAGGTAATCTCATTAGAATTCTTGGAAGAGTAAGCGTCACATAACGAGAATCTTCGCTATCTCGGAAAGATTTCCATTTGATTAATTCTAAACTTTCAAAAGTTTTAGCTAAATCGCGAGGAACACCTAAATCAGTAAAAGAATCTAAATCAAATAACTTTGGATGAGCTGCACCAATAAATGGAGCATGGGCTGCTGCCGCAACTTCAGAAATTTTCTCTAAAAGTTTAAAGTCTTGAGGATGGCGAGTAAATTCAAAATCTCCCATCAAACAAGAATAGGGAAAACCACCATGCGTGCCATATTCTTCTTCGTAAACTTTCTTGAAAATTGAACTTTGATCAAACTCTACCGCTTTCTCTAAATCTTTCAGCAACTCGTTTTGAGTTACATTGAGGAGGCGGAGTTTCAACATTACTCCAGTTTCGGTTTTCATTACCAAGTAATTCAAACCTCTCCAAGAACCTTCCAGTTTTTGGAAATCTTCATGATGCATAACTTCGTTTAATTGTTTAACAATTAAATCATCAATCTGAGCAATGCGGTCTTTAAGCATCTGCTGGGTATCTTTATTTACAGTCATACCCTCGTCTAAAATTTGAGTGGCAAACTCGCTCACAAGATCTTTAGCATACTTGCTTTGGGACTTATCCCGCGCCAATTTACCTTCCTCAAGGATTCGATCGACCAGGCTTAATTCAGCTACGCCGCCTTCGGTTTCTTCTGCCATTTTTCTTCTCCTTAATTATTCGTTATCGGGCTCGGGTTCAGATTCCTTTGCCGCCTTCATTTCTTCAAGACCTTCGGTGTTTTCAACAACTTCGCTCAACAAACCGTCAAGCTTGTCATTACCTTCTAATTTAACCGCAAGATCAGACAAATGTTGTCGCGCCATATATAGTTTATTAAGCGGTTCAATTTGCTTAATAACTTGTACAGGCTCAAAATCATCCATACTTGTAAAATAAAGTTCTACCGCCAAATCAGTTTTTTCTTCCGCTTCATCTCCAGCTAACTTATTTGGAACGGTAAATTTCAAATGCGGCAACAAAGATTTTAAAACTCCATTGAAGTTATCTCTGTCAATCTCGACAAACTTTCTGTCGGCAAGTTTTGGCAAAGGGAGATATCCCTTTTTCAAATTTTCCGGCATCTCAGCAGGATCTTTATCCTTACCTGCTAGATCAGCCATAATTCCCATAACAAAGGGAAGTTCTTTCATTTGGATCGCGCCCAAGGTCTCCACGTCATATGTGATTTGCACCCGCGGAGGGCGAACGCGGTCTAGTTTATGCTGAATGCTTTCAGACATATCCCCTCCTTATTTCTAAGGTTGATAAAATAAACGCCATTTCAAAATTACCTACTATAAAAAAACTTTAACCTACCTCCTTATAAACATTTTTAGTTCATCTTTTATTAAAATCTATTTATTCAAAACTTTAGTAATCATCATGGTTATTCATAGAATCATCCATTACTGGCTTCATTCCTAATAACTCAAAAATCATGCGCATATCAGATTCGTCTTTGACTATTTCGCCTAGAAGCTCTGCTAAACTCATATTTCCCCAAGAAACAGCGCGCTTGACTAAATACGGAGCTGGGCTATGCGGCTCTGTCACCAATAAATAGTCTGCAGCTTGTTGCAACATGCGATAGGCTTCAGCTCTATTTTGAACCGTAGAAACCGCCTCCGGAGCAGGTATAGCAACTGTTTTCTTTTCCATTTTCTTTTCCTGAGGTTTTACTTGTTTTTCAAGCCCTTCTTCTTTTGATATTCCTAATCTAGGCTTTATTGTTTCGTCAACTAACCGGAGAATCGTCTCTAAAGTCTCCCTAAACCCAATTAGGCTTGGGGAATCCCTTCCACATTTTTCATCTAAAAAAGCTTCTAGTTTTTGAGCCCACTCAATACTTTCTGAAATATCGTTAGAAAGCTCCGAATAATAATTACTGGGCGATAACGCGCATTCTGTTAAAAATTTTGACTGGGTAAAAACATTAGCCGTTTCATCCGCGGGGTCCAGTTGCCCTTTTCTTATTAAATTCTCGTTTTTACTTGCCTTTTGCCAGTCAGAAAAAGATAACCCCTTTAGCTCTTGAGCGCCTTTCTCTACTATAGGCGATAGTTTTAATCGAACAGATAGCTTATCGTTAATCCAGAAAAAAGGAGCCGCACGGGTTTCGATATCGTCACCTTCCAATTGCGGATAAATATCTTCCCAAAATTCCATAGTCAAACTACATAAAATCTCCAACCCTTTTCGCAAGCCCAAAAAACCTTCTGAATGGAGTAAAGCCTCCATCAACCATGCCGCTAATTGAACATCTTTAGAACGCTTTAATAAGGCATCCATGCATAAATCTTGAACGCGCCCCCAATCGGCCTTCTTTAAATCCGTGGTCCAAACTCCTTGATCTAAACCTGCGTCATCTTCTCTCCTAGCTTCCTGAACTTGATCATAAGTCCCTTCATAAAACAGGTAATCTCCAGAGGGATTCTCTCTAGAAATAGGAGCTAGCAACTTTGGCAAATCTAGAAATTGTTTTTTTTGTTGAAGGCTCATTTTACTATAAAAAATATTATTTTGATCTTAATTTGTTAAAATTAAATTTTTGTTACCTATTAACTATTTAATTCCTTAATCAATTGAGGAGCTACTTCAGGTAAATCAGGAAACTGAATAGATTCCTTTGTCCCTGGATTTATAACCCCAAGCCGAACAAAAAACCTGGCCCTTCCTGACTTTGGCAAATACAGCTCTTTTTTTGCTTTTTCTTCGGACCATTCACGCGTTTTAGATTCAAATTTAAGCGTATTTATAGCTCGAATTCCCGTCGTTTGGAAATCTTCTTCAACAGCTGCAAACTGAGTTAAAACAGTAGCTAAAGACCATGAATTTTGGAAAAAATAGGTTGTCGTCCTACCCTCTAATTTTCCCCAAGGACGTTTAACTGTTATTGGTAAAAAGGGAGCGTCTTTTGCCCAGCGGAATGTAAACTTAATGGAATCCCCTAATCTCCATTTGATACTTCTGGGTTTAGCGTCCCAGTTAGTCACTTTGCCTAAAGGCGTTTCCAATTGCCAATCAATGATTTGATTTGCGCCTTCTTCTATATCCTTGTTAGCCCTAAACAGCGGTTGTAAAAAATAAAACGGCGTAGAAGTCTTCTTCTTTTTGTCTTGCATAAGAAACGGTTCAAAGAAAGAACGAGCTTCTTCTAGTTTATAAATAAATTCTAGAGCCTTATCTCCTGAAAGGCCAAATTGTGAACTTTGCTCCAAAAGCTTTAAGTCTTTTTTAATATAGGTATCAAACATCCAATAAAACTTTTGCACAAGCTTGGGATCGGCTTGCGGCGCATTTGAAGCTGAGACAAAAGGGAAACTTCCTTTTAGATTTCTATTGAAGAAGTTCTCAAGCTTCGAATATTGCTGAAATACCCTATCGTCAGCTAAATTACGACACTGATCTAATAGTTTTCCAATAACATTACTTAGTTTTTTTCTAAAATAATCCCTATCTCTGCCTCTGGGTACCTTACTTTGAATTGTCGATAAACAATTAGAAGGATTGGCGTTTTTCATATCTACTACAACAAACTTTTCCAATAAATTAACTGACCCATTTGTCTTTTTCTTCTCGAAATAATCTATTTCTCTTAAAATACCTTTCCATCGTGCAAGAACTCTTTCTTCCGAAGGTTTACGGTTGATAGTCCTATTAGCTAAAAACATCAAAAGCGGCTCTGCGTATTGTCTCGCTAGATGTTTCACTCGCTCTCTTTGTATTGTTAAGAAATATACTAATTCTTTTTCGTCGTTTACTTCAAATGCCGCATAACTTACTCCAGGGCTGCCATCCCACCAATTAAAGTCATTTTCTTTGAATTTGTATAAACTTTCTTCATCAAGCAACCGGTCAACTGCGGATAACACAACATAAGCATGAGAAGATAAAAGCTCTGAAAGCATCCACGAGGCGTTAACATAATTCAAAGAATTAAAAATATCAGTTAATTGCCCCAAATAAACAGAAGCATCGCGGAAGTTTTTAATTTCCAAGCTCAAGTCGTTTTCCTGTCGCACAAAGGTCAATTCATCAGATTTAACTTCGCGAATCTCTTGGGCTTCTGCAATGCGTTGTAAAATATTGTCCGCTAAACGCTCCATAGATAAAGTTAGGATCTGAGCTTGAAGAGGCTCTGGAAAACTAGGCAAATCGATGGTTTTAAATTCTTGGAATTTTTTGTAAAGACTAATAGCGGATTTCAGCAAGTTAGTGTCCCAAAGAATTTGGGTATTTGGTTCAAGGTCAACAATCATTTCCCTTCTTTCAACCACCTTAGCCATAAACTTTTGATTCAAAAACTTTTCCATGGCCGTTTTCAAACCTAAAACTTGAGAAGACAATACAATTGACTGGTTATCCCCCTCTTCATCCAAGATAGGACCGGTTAATTCAGTATCTTGGGCACTTAACTCTGCCTTTAACTTTAGAAACTCTTGTTGTCCTAAATTTTCTAGATCACTTTTTAAATCGACTCCCAAAAAGGGCGAAGAGCCTATATCTTCAATCATCTTGTCAAACTTTGGACCTAAATCCAGGGTTTTACTAGCTAACCAAGAAAACTCCGGTTTTAGTAAAAGGTTCTGCATTCTTTCGATATTAACCAATAAGTCTCTAAATGACTCTTCTCTTTCTTCAGCAGTCTTACCTTCGCCATCAAGCGATTGAATTTGATCGATAAAATAAGAAAACTCCTGAACATCTTTCAAAAGAGGGTTAGAAGCAAACACTTGAGAATATAATCTAGTAGCGACTCTTCTTACTTTTGGGATGGTAACTAAAAACTTATCAACGTCAGGATGAAGTTCAGTATATTCAACCTCCCGTAAAGCGTTATGATAGAACAACGCGTTTTTGTAAAAACCCTTTTGAAGCCGGATGTCGAACAAGTATTTAATTATTTTCCCTAACTCGTTTAAATTTTGCGAGTTTTTTAACCCGTTATAACTTTGAACATTTTTCCAATACTCATCCAAATCTTCAATCAGTTTAGTTAATTGAATAAACTCTGGTGATTTTTCCCACGAAAATAATTTGCCCTGAGATCTTTCTTTTTCGCGAATATAAATGGAATCGGCTTCTTCTATCACCTTGCCCAATTTAACCTGAAGCCCAAAGAATATAGACTTTAGGATAATTTTATCGTAGGCCAAGGCCATTGTTTTTTGAATTTCCTCGTCAATAGTTCCAGTCCAAGAATTTGGAATAAACATTGAAGAAAAACTATTTGAACTAATTTCAGTCATTCCCTGTAGGAGATTCTTAGCGCTTTTAGTAAAAAAATCACGTTCTGACTCTTCATCTGTCCCGCCACCAACCTTCAACTCTCTTAAATTAGTTTGAATATCCATCAACACAGGAAGAAGGTGCTTTTTATTATCTTGTAACCGATCGTAGCCAACCGAAATCCCTATAAACCATACTCCTACAAAAATAACGGCGGCAGCTCGAAGAGCCCAAGTAAGTTTGCTTCTCCACTGGAAAATTTTTGCAGTAGGACGGGCTAATCGATATTCAGGAAAAATTTTCTTTTGAAATAGATCTCTTAAGAAAAATATATCACCCTTACTAGGTTCATCTGAATGCTCAGATAAGCCTTCACCAGACTTTGCAGAATCAGATGTAGGAATAATGGACTCCATTTCATCTTCCACTCCATCGCCACAAAAGTACAACCCTCTAAACATGAACGGCTCATGGTAAACACTTTGCTTGAACAAATTATTAAAATAAGTTCTGAGCGGTTCTTTCATCGAAATAAATTCGGTGGGAAACTTAAAAAAACTATCTCTGTTATCGACTTGAATTCCGTCGACAACTACTTCAATTTGAGTTTGATGTAGATCTTTGGACAAACTTTGAAAAGCGTCGTCAATCCAACTTGGGTTGTAAGAAGTTTCTAGAGTATAAGGGCTGGACCATCCCAAAATGTCATGCCTTGCCCGCTGAGGTAGCTCTCCACAAAAGCTCTTAAATCCTTGAATAGCATCACATTTGGTAACCACAACAAAAACGGGAAACCTAATGCCCAATACTTTTTGCGCTTGATACAATCTCTCAAAAAACTGTGCGGACTTCTCTCCAGCATTAATCGACCTATCTGCTTCAGACTTTTCAGATCCAATTAGCTCTGTAGCCGGGATTGTTAGAACTACTCCATCAATGGGTCTTTGGGAACGATTTTTTAGAAGAGAATCTAGAAGAGCTTTCCAACCACGCGAATCATGACTCTTACCATCTCGGCGGAGAACTAGTTCTCCGTCGATATCCAACATAACGCCTTCGTCAAAAAACCACCAATTACAACCATCTCGGCTTCCCAGGGTTTCAGATTCCGGACGCCCCATTGAGAGATTTAATCCCGTATGAGACATAAGGGTAGACTTTCCAGATTCCCTTTGCCCTAAGACCATAAACCATGGAACTTTATACTGGAAATTACCGCCAAAAACGTTGGATTTTAATTTTCTTATTGCCCGACGAAAAGATCGACGGATATTTGATGGAGGGACAGTAGCGCCTTCTTTTTTCTGGACTACTTGTTTGTCTTCTTGAGTGTCATCCTCTTTATCGCTCTTTTTAGAAGTGGTTTTTTTAGCAATTACAAAACCAACTATCGCGATTGTAAAAAATAAGACCGTGTATAAAAAATAACCTAGATAGGGAGAAATTAGATAGTAGATGTCATTAAGTAATCGCATGCTCATATAATCAGGCCTCTTGAAATATGGATTGTAAAACCTGATTTAAGTCATCAACTAAAAACCCCCAGACAAAGTGAGACAGAATGAAAGCTATTAAAACGGCTCCTCCAAAAACCCATCCCCATAAAAGCGGATTTTTTAATTTAAGAGAAGTAGCTTCTTCCATATTGTGCTCATATGCCTGATTACAAAAGTGATATTCTGGATTCAAGATATCGGGGTCCCGTTGGTAAACAAAATGAAACAATTCACTTCGATAAAACTCAATTTTACCTTCTTCGTCGTGATCTCTATATTTCCCTTTAAAATCAAGAGCTAAAGCTAATAAAAAAACCTTAGCTAATTCTGTATTTAGCGGATCTCTATATCTCAAAATACGGTCAAGTTTTTCAAAAAAAATATCCCCTGCCGCATGAGAGTTAAACAATTTCATTTCAAGTAGATTGACCTGCCAGTTCTCTTTTCCTTCCCAGTCTTTACCATCGACATTTAAATTTAAAAACGTTTCGTCTGCTAAAGCAGCCATTACAAACTGAGCTTCCTTGTAGGTTTCTAATATATAATCTCCACCTACACGACTAGCTGTAACTTCCTGCTTTTCCAATAACAAAACCAATTCTTTCCATACTTGATTCACGGGATTAGAACCTGAATCTAAATCCTCATCAGTTGAAACCGATTTCATTGAAACCGCCCCAACGTGAATTTTTCGCTTATGTCTAATTACCTCGTGGTAAAAATCGCGAAATCGGGCAAGCAAAAAAGATTCGCCAAAGAAAACTGAGTCCATGTGGCCTTTTTCTCTTAAAAATATAATTTTGGATAAGTCCTTTATACCAAATTTGATATAAATTACAACTAATTTTCTTCTAAAATTTAACTTTAAGTTATTCTAATCTAATATTTTTTGCTTTTAAGCTTAATAAAAAGCTATATACAACAACTTAGAACCAAACTTCCTACAGAAAAAAACTTAAGATTTTAAATCAAAAAATTTACTTATTTATATTTGAGCTTAATTATCAATCGGTTAGATTTCTTATAAACTAAAGCTTAGAAAATAAAAAAAATTACACCAAAAAATGGGTGGGACTCTCTAATGGTTACCTCAGCCAATTCACTTCTAGACAACTCATTGGCATGCAGAATTTTAATCCAGAAACCAAAAATCATTTCAAAGATTCACTTAAAACCATGAAACGAAGAAACTTTAATTCCAAATTATTTTTTAATGCAAAAAATAGCTTCCAATAAACAATCCTATGAACGGAATACACAGGAAACACTATCAATTCATTAAGCATTGTCGGTAAACAAGAGCCCACAAACTAGAAAAGTTTTGAACTGTAGAGAAGAGAGGTGAGAGAAAAGATTAAAATAGAAAAAGTGTACTTTTAGGCTATCAAATTCATATAATAAGAAAATTAAATATTTTTTTGTAGACAATCACAAAGTTATTTAGAAAGCCTCTACTATCCAAAATCTCTTGCAATCAATAATTGGTATATTAAAATCGCAAGAGATATAGGATGAGATAAAACATTAATATGAAATTATCTTAAATTTCTTTAAGAAATTTTCAATGGATATAAGAGTTTTATGAAAAAGCTTAAAACGATTTTGGTTATATTTTTTTTAACTTACGCAATAACATCGACAGCAGAGCCAAGTCTGGTTTTAGGCGAGAATATTAAGATAGGAATGGATTTAAAAGAAGTTTTTAAGTTACTTGGTCCGCCTGATACTCTCTTGACGAACCGAGGAACAGGAAAAGACTCAGACAGTATCGCATTAAAATATCCAGGAGTCGGACTACTTTTACATGTTATAAGCGGAACAAATAAAATAGAAGTGGTTGAAGCGCTGAAGGAGTTTAAAGGGAAATTCGCATCAGGATTAATTCTAGGAAGCGAATACAAAAAGCTTTTTGATATTTACGGACTCCCAAAGTCCCTATCTTCAAATATTGCTCGCTATTCAGACTTGGGAATGCAGTTTGTCATTGTTAATGAACGGGTTTTCTCCGCCACTCTGTTTAACAAAACAAGCAAACATCTTTTAGTTAGACAAATTACTTCTAAGTAAAAAATCTAATCAAAACTAAACTTTATTTACTCCCATTATTTTTAGGCTGGCCAGCAAGTTCAGAAACAGATTCTTTCGCCGAATTAAAAATAATTTCTTCCATCTTTTTCGCTTCTTCCTTTTCTTCTTTCTGATTATATGCTTTTGCTAAAAGGATATTACGAACGAGAGATGAATTTTCAGAATCGCCCGAAAGCGTTTGAATAGCATCCTCCACATTTCCTTGGTCAAGTAAACGCATTCCAAAAATCAAAGTTAAATCTTCTTTTTGCTTGCCTTCTGATTTAGCAATAGCCTCTTGATAAAGCTTAGTTATTTCTTTCTCTTTATCGGTGGCTTCGTATACTTTCTGTATACGGTCCAAACACATATGAGATTTCGCATTTTCAAACCCTGCTTTCCATGTTTTGATCGCCGCCTTTTCATTACCGCCATGCTTTCTAATATCACCTAAGAAAACATAAGGCATTGCAAACTCTGGGGCTTCTTTCATACTCTTTTTAAATTCTGCCAAAGCCTGATCAACCGATCCTTTTTTATAAAGCTCCACTCCCTTAGAATAAATGATATTTCCAAAACACATTTGTTCGGTAACAAGTTCATCTTTATCACTTATCAACGGGAGAACGGCTTTCTGAGTGGAATAAGCATTATCCCAATCTTCCTGCTCTACATAATAATCTCTCATTTTATACAAAGGTGTTAAAGAAGTGCGATCAAAGTCTCTAATTTTCTTTAAAAACACCATAGCTTGTTCGCTATTGCCAGTCTCTAGGTATTCTTCAGCCAAACTATATAAAACGCGTACATTATCTGGAGCGTGTTCAACAGCTTTCAAATGGTACTCCATTGCTTCTTCATTTTTTCCTTCTTTTTGCTTGATCAATCCCATATGAAGAAGCCCCCCGACATGGCTAGGCTGCACACTTAGTAGTCTTCCCAATTGATCTTGAGCCTTATCATATCTCCCTGCTGCAAAAGCATTTTCTGCCTTCTCAAAAATTTGTTCGCCACGAACTCGATCATCGATTTCTTTTTGAAAACCTTTTCTCACTTTTCTTTCAGAAAAAAATCGTTTAAACCCATTACTCCAATTAAATAAGGTAGTTATCAAAACCCCAACTAAAACCGCACATAAAAGAAAAACGACCATCGGAATATGATGAAGAGTTATTTCCTGCGTTACTCCAATATCCATTTCCTGAGGATTCAAAAAAGCAAAATAAATGGAATAAACGGCGAAAATCAAAAATGTAAACAAAAATTTAATAGACACGGTTTGACTTAATCCTTTCAATTAAATCGATTTGATAAGCTTTAAAGTTAAAATCTTAACGAATCCGATTATAAAATCTTCTTAAAACTTGGAGTTGTGTTTTTCAGCGGCTTGTTCTTTTTCAATTTTATTTAAACACTCCACGCAATATTTAGCAAAAGGAACAATATTTAATCTTGGTTCAGGAATTTCTTCCTCACACTCTTTACAAATTCCATATTCTCCCTTATCAAAACTATCTAAAGCTTCATCGACGAGTTTTAGCTTTTCCCAATCTTGCTCTCCTAAGTTCATCATTAATTGATGATTATAGGTTCTAGATGCCTCGTCTGAAATGTCGGGAACGGCTTCTCCTGCTTCTTCTTTAGCGGACCTATAATTTTTTTCAACATCTCCTAATAATTCTAATTTAATTTGCTTTAATTTTCCTTGATAAAGGCTCGCCTTTTCTTCATCCATAAATAACCAATCCAAACAATTAACCGGTAATCATTTCTATAACAGGAGCGTCTCCCCACACGCGCTCCAAACTATAATAGCTCCTAACTTCTTTTTGAAACACATGCACAATCAAATCTACTAAATCAATTACAATCCAGTTTCCAGCAGAATAACCCTCAATCGCTGTAGACTTATATTCAGTCCCATAGGTTAGCTCTAAAATAGAATCTGCGATAGCTTGGGTGTGAATTTTTGTATTGCCACTACAAATAATAAAGCAATCGGTAATATCCGATTGCTCTCGCAAATCTAGAGCCAAAATATCAAAGGCTTTTTTTTCTAGAGCGCCGTTGACAACAAGCCGCTGAAGTTTATCCAAGGGTTCCTTAATCTCTATTAAGCTGGGGGAGTTGCTTGATATAAATGATGACCAATAATATAATTTTCTACTTTTGCAGGCAACAAATTTTTAACTTTCTTACCTTCAGCAACCATTGAGCGAATTTCGCTCGATGCCACAGGGCAAGGTTTAGGCTGAAAAAAAATAATTTGTTTATTTTTATCTCTTCTAACAAATTTTTCCAAAAATTTGTCCGAATTAACTCTAATATAAGGATTTTCGTCTCCAAACCAGTTTTGGAGACAGCCATTAACATCTGGCGTTTTTATTCCTGGGCGCGCTGCAATGGCAATATTAGAAAGTTCAAATATTCTTTGAAAACTCCTCCAGTATCCCATATCTACAAAAGAATCCATTCCCGCTAGAAAGAAAATTTCATCCTTGGGAAATTTATCCGAAAAAAAAGTTACAGTGTCTACCGTATACGAAATTCCACCTCGTTCTGCTTCTAGAGTAGAAACCACAATATCAGCATAAGGTTTAACCGCCAAATGCGCCATTTTAACCCGAGATTCTATAGGCGTAATAATTTGATTTGTTTTATGAGGAGATAAAAAAGATGGCACTAAGAATATTTGCCTCAATTCAAGTTTGTTTATGGCCTCAATGGCTAAACCCAAATGCCCCAAGTGAATGGGGTCAAAAGTGCCGCCTAAAATCCCTATCCGGCTTTCAGTCATTGGATCTAAAGTTGATCTCGTAAATTATGATGTCATCCTATTTCGGGGTTTTACACGCCTATATTTTAGCGGAAACCGGCAATAGACCATGTTTTGAATCTGTTTTCAAATTTTTTCCAGATCATTCCCCCTAAAAAACCTCTTTTTTTACAATTAAACCATTATTAAAAGTATAATATTTGAAATATAAAACTGAGAATTAACAGACTAAAATTCGAGCTAGTTATTCATTCTCTTCCTTCTGGATGATGGGTTTTGTCAAGTTGACACATGCCTAAAAGTATAATCTCATTTTATTTCCTTATTTTCGAAATTATTTCTTTTAAAGAGGAAAAAATAATGAAGAAACATCTATTGATTTTGGCGGCCTTTTTTTATTTTATGGGCGTTCCAAGCTTAGCTTTTACTTCTCCTAGCCCCGAATTAAAAATTTGGAAAGTAGATCCTTTTACTCGTTGTCCTATCTGTGGAGAATATTTCACCATTGGAGAAGGCCAGAATTTAGGTAATCTGGAAATTTACGAAGCTTATTTTCAAGACAATCAATACAACCTAAACTTTTTTGGCCCCATCGGAACCACTATCACTTTATTTGGCGAAAAAGAGTTTGCTACTGGAGCTGGTTTTTTGACCGTAATAAAAACCGACGACAATCCCGTTCATATTAACGATTTAGAAAACTTTCCAGCAAATCATTGGACTGATATTTCAAAAGCAGGAAGAATTAGCGGTAGCTACCGGGCATATTACCACCCTTCCCAAAATTTTGGGAAATGGGTATCTTCCGTAAAATGGGGTAATTCGGAATTGCCTGAAGCAATAGCAAAATAAATTAAACTTAAAATCAAAGAACAAAAAATGTTTAAAAAATCTATCTGCTGTTTGTTATTTTTTTTGTTTTTCTCACCTTTTCCAATATTTGCGGAGGAAGATAATAAATGCAAACTTCCATACAAACCGAATAACATCTTTACTGTCATTTTCAATTATAGCGATGGGATGACTTATATATCATCAGCTGAAGAAGCTTGTTCTAATATCTTTGCTCAAGAATTAGCCAAAACGTTTAGCGAATCATTTTGGATATCAGAAGGCTGTCTAGAAGTTACTTTACAAGATATTGAAAAAGCAAAAACTGCGAGAAAAGATAAATTAGCTCTTAATGCAATTAATTCGCCAAGATCTATAGTTTCCAATTAAAAAACCGGCTTAAACAATTTTTTTCAAAAAAATTAGCAAAATTAAAGTGCTTATCCTAAGCGCACCAGTCACTCACGCATTTAAGATAATCCGACGAGCCTTTAACTACTGGTAGAGCGATTATTTCTGGCGTATCGTAAGAATGATTCGCCTTTATCCATTTTTCTAGCTCTAAAAATTTGTGAGTCATAGTTTTTGCTAAAAGTTGAATCTCTTCATCAACACAAATTTCGCCTTCCCAGAAGTAAGTAGACTTTACTCCTGGGATTTGATTGACACAGTAAGCCAATCTTTCTTTAACCAACCCATTAGAAAGAGCTTTAGCTTCATCTGAAGAACCGGCAGTGATTAAAACCACAATATATTCGTTGGACATAATCAATACTAAAATAAGTTTTAATTGTATAAAAAGCTTTCGTTACATAATAAATTTAATAAGTAGAAAACCAAGAAAAAGTAAAACAAAAAACACAATTGATAAAATATTAAAGTATTTTTCAATAAAAGTTTTTATCGGAGGTCCAAATTTCCAAATCAATCCAGCGACAAGGAAAAATCTAGCGGATCTACTAATCGCAGAAGAAATAATAAAAGTCCATATATCAATTTTAAACGCTCCAGCGGCAAGAGTAAAAACTTTATACGGTAAAGGAGTAAAACCAGCTGCAGCTACCGCCCAACCTCCATTTTCATTATAAAGCTGGGCAATTTTTTCAAATTTATGCTCAAGACCATAAAATCCGACAATTTTATTTCCAATAATATCCATAAATTCAAATCCTAAATAATAACCAAAAACTCCACCTAAAACCGACGCAACCGAACAAATTGCGGCAAGATAAAAAGCTTTTTTTGGAACCGCAATCACCATAGCAATTAATAATACGTCCGGTGGAATAGGGAAAAACGAAGATTCAGTGAATGAAAGTATAAATAATGCGGGGACAGCATATGGAGTTCCCGACCAATGTAAAACCCAATCATAAATTTTTCGCAACCAATTCATTTTTTTACTCTAGGATGGGTATTCAAAAGGCGGGAGATCGATAGGAGAAAATTTTAGAAAGGTACAGCCTAAAAAAGTCGGATTGACTTAAAAAGGCAAACAATTCTGAAAAAAATATAACCGAGGCTCTCAAAAGTTTGAATACTACGTAAGTTAATGATATATATGAAGTTAATCCGTTTTTCATGATGTTAATATCATGAATCGCAAAAAAAATCTACTTCGTAAAAAAAATAAAATACTAGATACTAATTAATCAACTCAAGCCAAGAAATTGAATGGCAAATTTTAAAATAAAATTATTTTGTAGGATTTTTTTCGTTTTCTTTGTATGCCTTATTGGCACAACCTACTGGCTTTTTCATAAAGTCATAAATATTGAAAACATAAAAACAACTCTAGCCCAGGAAATAGAAAACGCAACGGGTATGCCTGCTACCATAGGCAAAGCTGAATTTGCTCTTCTGGAAGGTGTTGGAATCCATTTAGAAAATATTACCATAGGTCAAAAAGGAGATCAGTCTACCCCTATTTCTCTTAAAGAGTTATGGATAAACCTTGCTCCCGCTCCGTTGCTATCAAAAAAAGTAAAAATCAAAAAAATTTCCTTGCGTAACCCATCTTTCAAAGCCTTTCGCGAAAAAGACGGCGAATTTAAAATTTCAGGTTGGAACGGACTATTAAATCCCTCTTCGAAACTTAATTCAGAAACTTCTAGAGAATTAGACATAGGAAAATCTCCAACGTTAATAGTACGCGATGGAGAAATACTTTTTATAGATCGCCAATTGGAAAATTCGGAACCTATTCAAGTCAACCATTTAAATATCATTGTTCAAAAACCTCTTCCAGAAGCTCCTATTAATTTATCTCTCTTTGGAGAAATTCCCTCTAAAAGTGGATCAGCAACCGCCGCTATTTCAGGAAAGTTATTGGAATCATCTCAAACCAAATTTAAGGGCAAATTAGCTCTTCAAAATCTTTGTATCGATCACTTAAAATTTTTCTTACGTAGCTACAACTTACCATTCGAAGACATTTTGGTATCAGTAGATGGCGATTTTTCAGTCGATTTGAAAAATGCAGTTCATTTTTCGGGAGAAGCGCATTATCAAATAAAAGACATAGATTCTAATACAGAAATTAAAGTTCCTCCGCAAGGCGTAATAAAAATTAAATTTAAATGGGATAATGAAAATTTTGAATTGGAAAAATTCGATTTTAAAAGCGACCCAATAAATCTAAAGGGTAGTTTACGTTGGACAAATTATAACCTTCCGCAATCTCGAATAGCTCTTGCAGCAGAAACAAATCTCATTTCGGCTAACACAATTTCACAATACATACCTCAAGGATGGATTAAGAAAAACCCTTCTCTTTCAAATTTTAAAGACGGAGCAATATCAGTTCAATCCCTTAAATTTGATGGATCTTCTTCAGACTGGTCCAATTGGGATTGGTCGCAAACTCCAGAAGCGTTTTCAGGAGATATTTTATTTAAAAAAGCTGATTGGGCTTTAGATGGTTTTCCATTAAAAGAATTCAACGGTCTTTTAAAAGTTAATTCTGGCAAAGGAGACTTAACTATTGAACGCTCAATCTGTCCTAAACTTGGTAAAGCTGAATTAAAAGGCAAAATCTTTGATGTTTTTGGGCAAAACCCACAGGTAGATCTTGAGTTTCAAGGAGACCCATCACCCGACCATTTTATAAAAGATCTAAGATCCATAATTCCAAATCCATTATTTGTTAAAGCAGTATCTCGATTTGAAAATACTCATGGTTTAGGTTCTCTAAAAGGACATCTAAAAGGACCTCTAAAGTTCAATAACAACTCATCTCTTTCGGTAAGCTATAAAATTAGTAAGGCTGGATTTAACGATAAACAAACTGGATTGCCTTATCGAAATATTGACGGATTGTTGGAAATAAAACACAACAAGCAGCTCAATAAAGATGAAGCTTCTAAAACTCCATGGGAAATTATCTATTCAGGATTTAAAGGTCAATTTGGCGATGGTTTAATTTCAAGTTTGCAAGGAAATATAGTACTTGATGATAGCTCTCCAACGATAAAATCATCTGCCAAATTATTAATAAACGCTAAGTCAATACCAAGGTTACTTTCAAACAGGCTTGGAGAAAAATGGCTTTCTAATTTAAAAAAAGTCAATTTTGTTGACGGACAGATTATTGTCGATTTTTTTAGAAACGGCCCAGTTTTAAACAACCAATGGGGAGGCTACAACGCAGATTTAGAATTTAAAAACGTTACGTTTAATTTCCATAATTCTAACGCAACTATAAGAAAAGTCTCTGGGAGCGCTAACATCTCGGGCGAAAAAATCCTTTTGCAAAAATTAGTTGGAACTTGGGGAGAATCACCTTTTAAAGTTGAAGGCGTTATTAACCAACTAACCGATAAATCCCCCTCTTTCGACCTGACTATTGATTCTCCAGAGCTTACTCATGAAAACTTGCCCCAAATGCCATTTTTCGAGGAAATTAATCTCACTGGAAACCTCGGAATTCGATCAAAGTTGAAAGGCACATTTGACGATTTTCAATTTATAACTGAATTAGATTTAGATTCTGCAGGTTATAAATTTTCAACTTTTGAAAAAGCCCCAGGCGACACAAACTCTATTAGCATGGAAGGCAGATTAAATACCGCCGATTTCATCGAATTCAAAACTTTTAAATATAAAATCCAAGATGCAATCATGAGAGGGAGTGGAAAGCTTAATCTTTTTGATTCACAGAATTTTGTATTTAATCTTTTTGGGGAGAATATTTCTATTAAATCTATTGCTTCAAATTTTCCACAACTAGAAGCCATGGAATCAGGCGTTGCAAATATTAGCTTAAAAGGAAATGGCGCATGGACGTCTTTAGAAAGTTTAAAATACAAAGGGACTTTAAAAGTTGGTGACGCGTCATTTAGAGCTGAAGGGTTTACTCATCCCTTAATTTTAAACGCTAATTTGGACTTGGAAAATCATAAATCAACAATTAATTCTGCCACTTTAGCTTCATCAGATTCAGCTATTCAATTTACTGGAAACTATGCGTGGAACGATACACCTTCTCTAAATCTTACTATTTCCGGAAAAAAAGTAGATTTCAACGACGTATGGCCAGGGGTCATTCCTTTAGAAAAAATCAGAAAAATATTATTTCAGTCGCGTTTATTTAACAACGGAACCGCGACCGTAGAATTTCAGTTGGGGTATTATGAGTTTTTATTTTGGAACCTAAATAACCCCTCCGGAAAAATTCATTTAAAAGATAAGAATTTAAACTTGGAAGATTTTAAGATATTTCATCCAAACGGAGGCTTGGTTGAAGCTGGAGCTCGGTTTTCTTTCCCTGAAGCATCGGGCATCCAAGTTGATAGCTTCCTCTCTGGTTCAAAAATTCAAGCTCAAGACTTTTTATCTATTTTTGGAAAAACTTTCGACAATGGCTTAACGGGTTCTTTTGACAAGCTTGAAGGTGCGTTTCAAGTACAGGGAGATACGTGGAAAAAATTTCGCAAATCTTTTAACGCACAATTAGATTTTGATTTAACCGCGGGAACTTTCGACCCACACAAACTACTTAAAGGAGCCTCCGATCTATTTAACTTTGCCTACACAGGTAGTTCGGATATCAACAAGCCTTCAGACGACAGACCTTATCAAAAAATTGCGGCGGGCTTTCAAGTCAAAAATGGAGTAGCTCAAACTGAAAACTTTAGGTACTTAAACGACACTCGAGGAATGACTCTCGCTGGAGTTTTTGATCTAAATAAAAATGAAATGGATACTGTGGTTGGAATTGCTCACCTACCTGGAGTGGACAAGGTGTTAACCCAAATTCCCCTGTTAGGAAAAATATTGACTGCTGGTAGCGAACGAAGTCTTGTTAAAACTTATTACATTCTCAATGGAAGTTTCGCTGCTCCAGAAATGGAGTTAATTCCTTTTACGTCTTTTCAAAAAAAATTCATTGGAACATTTCAGGGAATTTTAGAAACTCCAACCGATATCCTGATGGTACCTCTCACCGTTCCAAACGAAAATTGATCTAATTGGATATTCCTATACTAGAAGGAATATCTCCAATAGCCGCTTGCGCCGCAGCTAGTCGAGAAGCCGGCACCTGAAAGGGGGAGCAACTCACGTAATCCAGGCCTAGCTGGCAGAAAAAATCAATAGAATCTGGATCCCCAGAATGCTCTCCACAAGCTCCAAGTTGAATATTTTGATTAGAACTCTTCCCCTTTTGCACCGCAATTTCAATCAAAGCTCCAAGTCCTTTGCGATCCATTGTTGAAAAAGGATCGGCCAGAAAAATTCCTTTTTTTAAATACTCAGCCATAAAACTCCAGGCATCATCCCTACATAAACCATATAATGTTTGCGTTAAATCATTTGTCCCAAAAGATAAAAAGTCTGCATCTCGCGATATTTCATCGGCAGTCAACGCCGCTCTAGGAAGCTCTATCATGGCCCCTACTTTATATTTCAACTTTACCCCATTCTTTTGAATAACTTCTTCAGCAACTTGATCCAGAAGCTCTCTAGCTATTCTAAATTCGTTTACATGTCCTACTAAGGGAATCATAATCTCAGGAAATACTTTCCCTCCTTTTTTTACCAATTTACAAGCCGCCTCAAAAATCGCTCGCGCTTGCATTTGATAAATTTCTGGGTAAGTGATTCCTAGCCGGCATCCTCTATGACCAAGCATTGGGTTTGCTTCTTTTAGGGAATCTATTTTGCTCTGCAAAGTTTTTAAAGGAATATTCAACTCTTTCGAAAGGTTTTTTATTGCTAAAGGCTTAGTTGGTAAAAACTCATGCAAAGGTAAATCTAACAATCGAATATTAACAGGCAACCCATCCATTGCCCGAAATATTTGTGTAAAATCGCTTCTCTGTATTGGCAATAAATTTTTTAACGCTTCTTCTCTGACTTTCTGATCCGAAGCTAAAATCATTGCTCGTACATAAAGAATCCGATTCGCCTGAAAAAACATACGCTCGGTCCGACACAACCCAATTCCTTGGGCGCCAAAATCCCGAGCAACTAATGCATCATGAGGAGTATCCACATTTGCCCTAACCTTTAATTCTCTTAATTCATCCGCCCATTTCATGATATAGGTAAACGCTGCGCTCAATTTAGGTTGTACCGTCTTTATTGTCCCTTTAAATATATTCCCAGAGGATCCATCTAGAGTAATCTCTTCTAATTCCTTAATCCGAACTCCTCCAATGTGACACTGTTTCTTTTTTTCGTCTATTTTTAAGGAGCTACAACTAGAAACGCAAGGTTTCCCCATTGCTTTAGCAAAAACAGTAGAATGAGAAGTTTTCCCTCCTCTCATCGTTAAAATTCCTTGCGCAAACTCCATTCCCCGAATATCTTCAGGCGAAGTTTCAGTTCGAACTAAAATGGCTTTTTCTTTTTTTTCAGCTAATTCTTGGGCTTTTTGAGGGCAAAATACTACTTTTCCCGATGCAGCGCCTGGCGATGCCCCTAATCCTTTTGCTAAAACTGTGGGCTTCGATTTTAAATCAACCATGGGATGAAAAACCGTGTCTAATTGATCCGTTGGGATACGCATCAAAGCATTCTGCTTTCCTACCAGTCCTTCCTGCACCATATCAAAAGCAATTTTAATAGCGGAAACAGGGGTTCTTTGAGCCGCTTCTGTTTGTAAAGTGTATAACTGATTTTCCTCTACCATGAATTCAATGCTTGCGACGTCTTGATAACGACGTTCTAACTTTTGACAAACCTCAGTTATAGCCAAATAGATATCCGGCAATGTTTCCTTTAACGAAGAAACTGCCACAGAGTTTGGAATATCGGTAGCTAAGCTTGCTGTTTGGCAATTAGACCAAAACTCACCACATATTTTTTTTTCTCCCGATTCAGGATTTCTGCTAAAAGCGAAACCACGACCAGAATTTTCTCCTAAATTCCCAAAAACCATCGCCTGCACATTAACAGCAATTCCCCATTCATCAGGGATTCCTTTAATGTGTCTATAGTTTTTTGAACTTTCAGAATCCCATGAATTAAAAACAGCTTCAATCGCCATCTTTAACTGCTTAAGTGGATCCTGAGGAAATTCTCTTTCAGAGTTCTTCTTAATTGCCACTTTAAATCGATCAATTAGAACCTGATAGTTATCAGGTGAAAAGTTTTGAGTGGAAGCCTTCCCAACTTTTTTTTTCTTTTTTTCGATTAATGATTCAAAAACCTTACGTTCCACATTCAAAACAGAATAACCAAACATGGAAATTAAGCGACTATAACAATCGAGGGAAAAACTTTCATTGGAGGCGTTAGATAACTGCTTGGATATTTCGTCGTTCAGACCTAAATTTAGAACGGTACTCTCAGCAATGGGGATGTATGAACGAGAACCGGATCGCACAGAAATCAGTAAGGGGTTTTCTTTATCTCCAAATTTCTTGCCAGTAATTTCTTCTAAATTTTTTAGATTAATTAAAATTTCATCCCAAAGTTTAGTGGGAAACTTCCCTTTATTTTTTTGATAAAAGTCGCACGCTTCCGTCGAAATGGTAAATCCCGAAGGAACTTGAATGCCTAAATTGACCATTTCAGCCAAATTAGCTCCTTTCTCGCCGAGGAGATTTCGTAAACCGGCATTACCTTCGGTTTTTTCCCCTCCAAAAAAATAAACGTATTTTGCCGCCATTTACCTTCTCATCTTGTGATTAGAAACTTTTAAAATACATCTCAGGTATTTGGAAAAACTCATGACCTGAAAAATTGGAACTTTTATGTATCAACTCTTCTTAACCACTAACTTAGAGAAGTCGGCAATATCCGAAAACAAAAGAGATATTTGTTTTAAAAGTCTTAAACGGTTAATTCTCACTCCATCGTCCTTATCCATTACCATGACATTATCGAAAAAAGCGTCAACAAATTCTTTGATTTCAACAATGCTTTTTAGAGCGGAAGCAAAATCTTTTTCGCTAATGTATTTATCTACAGGTTCACGAATTTTTAAATATGCCTGATGAAGATCTTTTTCTTGTTGGCTATTAAAGATATCGGGATTCGGTTCCCCTTCAGCTTCAGAATTTAAAATACTAACCACTCGTCTAAAAGCTACAGCAAGAGTTTCAAAATACGGTTGTTTTTTTAAATCTGAAAGAGCCGCCACTTTTTTTCTAATATCAGAAGGAGCATCTATTCCAACAGATAAAACAGCGTCAATCACATCGTGAGGATATTCCTGTCCGCTTAGCATACTCCGAAACCTTTGAGTGAATAAATCGCTAATATACTTTTCAATATCTTTTCGAGGTAATGTGACTTTATCGTTTAGATTACTTAAAGCCGCATCGATCCAATCAGTTAATGAAACTTGCCAGTTTTTATCTAATATTATCTGGATTATTCCCAAAGAATGCCTTCTTAGCGCATAAGGGTCTTCCGACCCTGAAGGAATCAGCCCAACACTAATACATCCAACTATGGTATCCAGCTTATCAGCAATAGCGACAATAGCCCCAACATTAGTCGAAGGAGAGTTATCTCCAGAAAATGCGGGTTGGTAATGCTCTTTAATTCCAATTGACACAGCTTCATCTTCGCCGCTATGGACTGAATAGTAACCTCCTGCAATTCCCTGCATTTCTGGAAACTCAAAAACCATTTGGGTGTTTAAATCCGCTTTACAAAGCTGAGCGGCACGAACCGCATGGGCTTCGTCTTTAGAAGAAACTTCTTTAACGATTTTTCGACTTAAATTAACAATACGCTCTACTTTTTCGTAAACCGTGCCTAGTTTTTTCTGGAAAACAATTCCTTTGAGCGGTTCGGTAAAATCTTCTAGTTTTTGCTTTCTATCTTCGTCGAAAAAAAATCGAGCGTCTTCAAGTCTAGCTCGTAAAACTCTTTCGTTACCGCGTTTAATTAGCTCACCCGCTTCGGGGTTCATATTACTTATCGCAATAAAATAACGGGTTGCGGCCTTATCCGACGTAGAGATTGGAAAATATTTCTGATGTTTCTTCATAGTCACTTCCAAAAGTTCTTTCGGAAGTTCTAAAAATTTTTCGTCAAACTCACATTTTAATGGAGAAGGATACTCTACTAAAAAAGCTACTTGTTCCAATAGATCTATATCCTCAAAAATTTGCCCACCAACTTCGCTCGCTAAGCGATTAGACTCTTCCCTTATCATCCTTTTCCTTGTTTCAAGATCAGGAATAACAAACCGGGTTTCGCATTTTTGAAGATAATCATCCAACCCCTCACAAACAAAAGGTTCCGGGCTTAGAAACCTATGGCCAGAAGAACTATTTTGACACTTCAACCCATTCCACTCGAAACTCATGGTTTTTCCATCAAATATAGCTAAAATCCATAAAACAGGTCGAGCAAAATCTAATTTTTTATTTCCCCACTTCATCTTCTTGGGAAAGGGAATTTCTGATATCAACTTAGAAAGAAAACCGTTCAAAAGATCTATTGTCGGTTCTCCTTTTTTATCAACTTGCGCGCAAATCACCTCGCCTTTAGGGGTTTCCTCACGAACTAACTTGGAAACATCAATACCCTTGCCTTTAGCAAAACCAATTGCGGCTTTTGTAGGATTGCCATTCTCATCATAGGCATTTTTGACGTTTGGCCCAAAATGTTTTTCCGTAACATCTTTTTGTCTGATCTCAATGTCCAGAATCGAAACAACCAACCGTCTAGGAGTTCCAAAAGATCGTGATTCTCCTTTCGATATCGCCTTTTTATCTAAAAAACCAAGAATTTCTTTTTCTAAGTACATGTAAGCCTTCTCAACATACCCAGCTGGTATTTCTTCCGCTCCAATTTCAATAAACAAATCTGCCATATTTTTTTAGACCAATCTATAACCTTTTATTTTTTATAAACTTACGAGCACCTTTGGCTTTTTTAGAAAAACTAAGACCAATTGATAATAATCATTAAAAATAAAAATACTTTACCCCGAAGCTACCAATATGAAAATTTAATAAAATCAAACACCAAAAACCCCAATAAATCAAGAAGTTTTATACCGACTAGATATTGGAGGTATTTTTCATTTTTTCAACATAGTTGATTTACACTGAATAACCAAAAACAATAGTAAGTAAACCATTATATTTAAATGAGTTTTCAGACTGTCAAAAAGGTCATCCGATAAGGCCCATATTTTCGCTTAAAAATTCCTTAATTGGGTTAGAATCAGTACCGAAGTAATAGAATCGGGCATTTTTTGCCCAAAAATTTTGTTTGATTTTCTCATTTTTTCAAACAAGTAAAGTTAGATGACTAATTTTCCGAAGTTTGAATTTGGAAAATTCAGGATTAAACGTTTTATGGAATTTAGCACTCTTTTAGCAACTTCATTTTTACTGGCCCCAGCGTTTTATCTAATCGCTCGGTCAAGCTCGGGAAAATCTGGTGGCTCAAAGTCCAAATCGAAAAAAAATGCGAAAAACCCCAAAAACGATCTGATTTCTAAAGCATTAAACGGAAAAAAGGATTCTCTAGATTCTTCAGAAGATGGCAACGCTGGCTCGTCAAAAAAAGTAAATGGAGTCAAAAAAAGACTTGGCAAATTAGTCGCTTCCAAAATTCAGGTTTTGTCTTATTACCGACCAATCGCATGCGATAACTTCGTAGGTCGAGAAGATGAAATTCATAAAATTGTTAGCTGTACTAAAGGAGGCGCCGTAATCTATTCGGACTTGCCTTTTGATGGAGTAGGAAAAACCAGCTTAGCCATGAAAGCTGCAGAGGTCCTATCTCATAATTTTCCTGATGGGCATGTCTATTTAGATCTTAACGGAAATTCTTCACAAGCTATGACTCCTGAAGAAATTATGGGACATGTAATACGAGCGTTTATGCCTAGAACTAAAATTCCCGCCAACGCACAAGCGTTAGCTTCAAAATATCAAACCTTACTCAGTAAAAAACGTTCAGTCATAATTTTTGACGATGTGAAAGACGCAAAGCAAATAGCAAACGTACTACCTCCAAAAAATTGTTTCTACTTAGTAACAGGTCGGACAAATATTGCCTTGCAAGGAGCTTTAAAAATTAAATTAATGCCCCTAACGCCTGAAGAATCGAAACAATTACTAGTCTCTATGAGTCCTCAAATTGGAGCTTTAGCGATTGAAGTCTCAAAACTATGCGGATTTGTTCCTATTTGCTTAGTTTTGGCTGGAGGTGTTTTAGCGACATCCCGAGATATGACACCAATGAACTTTACTAATAAAATTAGAACACGATTCAAAAACTTAGAAAATCCTGAAGGACCTACGGCAAAGAATATAGAAGCGCTAGTGAAATTCAATTATGGACGCTTAACTGGTAAAACCGCTAGCACTCTCCACAAACTTTCTATTTTCAAAGCCCCTTTTGACGCAAAAATGGTTGAGTTCGTTTGCGAAGACCCTAAAACTTCTAACTTGCAAACTTTGGTAAAAGCGGGCCTGGTTCAGCTAAACCCAAAAACCAAAAGATATAGTATGCATAGAATTATTCAGCGATGGGCTAAAGCAAATATTAACCCCGCTGAAAACGCGGTCGCTCAAAAAAGATTCACTACCTGTTTTTTAACCGCTATGCTTGATACTAACGATTATTTGGAAAAAGGCGAAAAAGTTGACGTTACAAAGGCGATAGATACGTTCTATATGGATTGGGAAAATATTCAAAACGGTTTTGCTAGCACAGAATCTAATATGTCGAAGGATAAGGAAGCTGCGGGACTCTGCTATTCGTATGTGGAAGCGGCTCCACAACTATTAGATTGGCGCCAAACAACAAAAGAACGAACTCGGTGGCTTAAATTAGCGATACAAATTGCTCATAACTCTAAAGACGATGAAGGCGAATTAGAACAACTTATAAATCTGGGTAAGACTCTAGTAAAAGGAATGGATCTCGCTAACGCTTTAAATACCTTTCGTCAAGCTCTAGAAAAAAGCCGATCAATGAAAGGAAACACTGATCATGGCGACATCTTAGATTACATGGGATATTGTCTTATGGAGCAGGATCAACAACATGATGCAATGGAAAGCTTTGAAACTGCATTGACGATACATAAACAAGCTCAAGATCCCAATAAAGAAAGAAGAACTCTTATTCAGATTAGTAAAGTTTATGACCATTTTGGAGAATTGCCAAAATCGTTGATTGTGTCTGAAAGAGTCCGTCAAATTTCAAAAGAATTAAACGAGAAGCAGGATGAATGTAAGGACATTATCAATATTGGAAAAATTAATTTAAAAATGGACGAATACCATCGAGCAATGGGATATTTTGAAGAAGCTTTAAAACTCGCTAAAGAAACGAAAAACCACCTCGAAGAAGGAAATTCCTTATGGCATATTAGCAAAACTCTTCATCTATTAACCGATAATAGTCAAGCCATCCAAAAAGGAAAACTCGCCATTCGAATGATGACTAAAACAAAGAACCCTGAAGTGAAAAAAGCGAAAAAAGAATTAAAAGAGTGGAGTCAAGTGGCGGCGCCAAGTATGCCTTCTATTGATTAGCGCCTTGGGAGAATAGCTGAGACATCTTGTTCTTACATGCAGGTAACTTAGTATATGTCATGGTCACTTTTTCATTAACCAACAAATTATTTAAGGCTGTTTTTTTGAAGTACTGAGTAAATGACATCCACAAACTTCCAATATCGTGGAATTCATTATATGTAGATAAAATATCTGTCATTCGAGTAACGCTTCTGCGATCAACTCCATCATAATGAATAAACAATTGCATCGCTAAATCATATAAAACCTGACACATTTCATCAGAGGCAATCTGAAGGAATGGGAACTTATTAGCGTTTGACTTTACCGAAGAATTTCCAGAATTTAAAATTGCTAAATTCTTTTTAATCTTTTGGAATGAAGGTTCCATCTCTTCCCAAATTTTGGTATTTATTAATCTTCCTTGCAATTTTTCCTTGTTTATTCTTTGGTTGAAAGTCGTTTGAAACATAGAAAAAATAGAGCCAACCTGATTGATTTTTTCTTGGTAACCTGAACGAATAGCCTTCTCTATTTCCTTATCATAATTCTGCATCAACTTAAAAAACTCTTGTCGATCTATTCCCTGATCTTCTTGGATTTTGTGCGTTGTTTTAGCCAACTCTTCAACTAAAGAAACTTTTGTTTCTTCAGGATACCAAAACTCAATCTCCATTATGATTGTATTGATCCGGTCTAAAACCTCGCGCCCATACTTTTTTTCATGATGAGGGGTAATAATTACCGTAATATTTTCTCTCTCTTTTTCCGCTACAACTATATTAAAATTTTTATTAATTAACTTAGAGAAAATTTCTTCGATTTTTTTAAACGGTAACTTTTTATCCTGTAAAAGTTGTTTAGCTTCCGTAATTATAACTTCAAACTTTGCCGCATCTGAACTCCCACTAAATCGATTTTTTAATGCGGCAATGGTTTTTTCTATTTCTTCTTCGTTATAAATTACAAACCTTTTTTGGAGTTCGTCAAACTCCACAATTAAAGTCTTTGTTTTTTGATATTCAACAGTATATGAATATTTCTTGCCAACTTTGGAAACCAAATAATTGAATAAACTCCCTAGTTCAAAGATCTCTGTCATTGCGGTAATATTTTTCTTTGAATCTTTGAAACTTTTGTACAACGCTTCAAAATCGGACTCATTTCTTCTTTCCGAAAGAAAAACATCTATTGCCTTACGCATATTATAAAGACAGGTATTAATCTCCTTATAAGTCTCTGGGATTACTTCATAAAACTGATATTTTGAATAGAATCCATTACGACATCTTAACTCGTTATAACCTTCCGTTCGCTTATCGCCAGTTCCGTAGCCAAAAATGAACTCTCTTAACGTAATCTCGCCATTTTCAAAGTTTTCAAAAAGCTCTTCTAATTGCGGCAAAATAGAAATTTCGGCATTCGATGGAATCGTATAGAACTTCCTCATGTTTGCATATTCATATTGAATATTCGGAATTATGAAATCAAACAGTTCCCTAACAGAATCAAACGATTTAAAAATTTCTTGTCTGAAAATTTCTAATTTACATTCATACTGCTCTTCAGCATAAACTTTAATATCATCTTTAATTTGGCTGATTGTTCCATCAATGTTCATGAACAATCTTAAAAGATCAGCCGGATCATCTTTTTCAGAAGAAGTTTCTTCAATATATGCTTTAGCGCTAGCATACAAAGGTTCCACACTTTTAGCGTGGTTTTGTAAAGTTTTGATTATTTGAGCCCTCTCTTCTTCTGGAGAATTATTTTTAGGCTCTATGACTTTGGCATTTTGAACTCTTTGTACAAGAAGATCAAACTGCCCTCGCAATAAGTCAAAACTTCTATCTAATTGTTCTATTTCTTCCGATGAATTCATGGGTAAAAATCTATTTAAACCCTTATTTTTAAATCAAAGAATTAATTTCAAAGTATAAATCTGCAACTTATTTAAGCACTATACAAGGCATTGTATATAAATAAGTTATTAAATTTTACTCTAAATTTTTAAAAAAAAACATGAAAAAATCAATTTATCGAAAATTCCTGAAAATTGGTTGGTTTTTGGAAAATTTTCAAGCCTGTGATGAAAAAAACAGAAGAAAATCTAGCATTTAGCATTAAGACGAAACCCATTAAATAAATTCAAAAATAATCAACAAGCTTCGAGTTAAAGAACTTACAAGGCACTTCTATTTCCAAGTCCAAAATTTTCTGGAAAATGCTTGCTAATTATAAGCATTGAAGGGAATCAGTGTCAAATTGAGAATATTTGAGAATAAAGCCTGAAATATTGTTTCAAAATATAATTTTTTTAACACAGTACAAAATTATTACTATTACATACACACTAGTCCGTGATTGAGCAAGCTTTTTTTTAAAAGAAACTCGATTAATTCAAAAAAACAAAACGAGAATCAAAAAAGCTCTAGAGTTATCCCCTAATTTTATTCAAATAATCTTAATTGGGATCCGATAACAAACGCAGAGTAACAATCTTTAAACAATGAAAACTAAACCCCACCTTGAAGGAGGGATTCACGATTATAGCGACAAAAAATAAAGAAAACTTAGCTTCTATCTTCCATAATATAGGTTCGTCCAAAATAAAAATCTAATTTTTTGGCAAATTATTTTTGGAATTAACTAAAAAAGCCTAATAAACTTAATCAAATAATTTTTTGAATATCTTTGAATTTCGACGAGGCAGGGAATGACCGAAAAACGATCTAATGTGAAAAAAATACTGATCGTATAAGAATTTTTAAATACTGAAGATAAAATATTAAGATTTCAACAAGGGATGTCCCATTCCTTCTCTTTGTTTTACGTAACCTTGAGCGCACAATCGAGCTAGCTTCCTGACGCGGCCTATAAATCCGGTTCTTTCCGTTACGCTAATAGCCCCTCTTGCATCTAACAGATTAAAGGTGTGTGAGCATTTAAGAGTATAATCATAAGCCGGAAGCACAAGGTCTCTATCTATTAAAACAAGAGATTCCGCCTCATACATATCAAACCACTTAAATAGTTTTTCCTTATCTGCAACCTCAAAGTTATATTCAGAAAACTGCTTTTCACTTTCTAGATGAACGTCGCCATATTTCACCGTATCGTTCCATTTTAAATCATAAACATTATCGACATCTTGGAGATACATACAAAGACGCTCCACTCCATAAGTCAGTTCAACGGTAATTGGAAAAAGTTCAATACCTCCAACCTGTTGAAAATAAGTAAACTGAGTCACTTCCATTCCGTCTAACCAAACCTCCCATCCCAATCCCCAAGCTCCTAAAGTTGGAGACTCCCAATCATCTTCCACAAAACGAATGTCATGTTTGAGCACATCGATACCCAATTCTCTTAAACTAGCTAAGTAAAGTTCTTGCGAGTTTTCTGGTGATGGCTTTAAAATAACTTGGTATTGGTAATAGTGTTGCAGTCGATTTGGATTTTCTCCATAACGACCGTCAGTAGGTCTTCTAGAAGGTTCAGCATAAGCAGCCATATAAGGCTCAGGACCGAGAGCCCTTAAAAAAGTACTTGGATTAAACGTGCCCGCCCCAACTTCGATATCGTATGGTTGATGTAAAACACACCCGTGGGCTCCCCAAAACCGATCTAAAGTTAATATTACGTCTTGAAAATTCATATTCTTTCAACAATCGCTTTTATATGTTTTTAAAATTTAAGAAGACTCTAAAAATTGATCTTAGCCACGAGCCTCCTTTACAAACAAAGGGCGCGTGAGTTGCCGCAAGCTAAAATTTCGAATTATTAGAGACGCCCTTAATTATATTCTAAAACGCTTTAATTTAATAAGTTAAGCTTAGGTCTATTTAACAAAGTCTTTTATTATTGTCAAACAACCTTTATTTAAATACCACCTAACCCTTATAAACGGCAGCCTTTAATTTAAAAATGCAAACACCCTATAAATCTGTAACTCTTGAAATTGTGGAAGAGGTCGTTGCCTTATGCAAAAAACATACAATCGCTAATGGAGGCATGCTCGAAATTTACGACGACCCAGGAGGAATCAATCGAATTATGGTCATCATTAACGGTATTTCAGAAGGAAAACTAGAAAAGCTAAATCCAATTGGAGCATTCTTTTGCAACTATACGGCTCCAGGGGTTATTTCAATTGACGAAAACCCGCAACATGACGAGACTGAAGATAAAAAAATCTACCGTGAAATCGTAAAAAAAACCATAGACGAACTTCTTACAGGAAAGTTTCCTAATATCTCAAACTTTCGGTTGGACTAACCAGACGCCAACTTTCAATCTTCTTCTCCATATTAAACCAAAATTTTATAAAACCACCTCTATGTTCGGGTATCATAATATTTTAGCAACGAACCTAAACTTAAAGTTACTAATCTCAAATACAAAATGATGAGGCCTTTTTGATTCAAATAAAAGAGTTAACAAAAAACCTAAGTGGCGGCGGTCATCGAGTCGACATCCTAAACGGCATTAACTTAGAAGTTTCAAAAGGCCAATTCTTGGCCATTACAGGTCCCTCAGGTAGCGGCAAAACAACTTTACTCAGCCTAATTGCTGGCCTTGATTCTCCAACATCCGGCTCCATTATTATCGATGAGCAAGATATAACCAAATTGAATGAAGACGAACTGGCCCACTTAAGAAACGCGCGATTTGGTTTCGTGTTTCAAAATTTCCATCTCATTCCTACGCTAACGGCATATGAGAATGTCCAATTAGCGACAGAATTAAACGGTTCCAATAACAGCGGCGAACGCTCCCAAAATATATTGGGGCAAGTCGGTCTTAAAAATAGACTTCATCACTATCCATCGCAACTTTCGGGAGGCGAACAACAAAGACTTTCTATCGCAAGAGCTTTTGTTAACGAACCGGATATAGTATTAGCAGACGAACCAACAGGAAATTTAGATTCAAAAAATACCGAAAAAATTATGGAGCTGATTTGCCAACTCCATCAATCCCGACAAGCTACTATTGTTATGGTTACCCACGAACCAAAAGTCGCTAAATTATCCGAACGAATCCTTATATTTAATGACGGTCGCATAATAGAAGACTCAGTACCCGCAGAGTCATCAATATGAAATCAAACTCATTGCCAATTTCTAAAATAGCAGCCTTTGCATTTGCTGAATGCCGAGGAGCTTGGCGTAGATTCCTCTTCTTCATCATCTGCTTAGCTATTGGAGTTGGGGCTGTAATGACCATAGATAGTTTTTCTAAAATTTTAAATAAAACTATATTTCAAGAAGCGAAAAGTTTACTAGCCGCCGACTTAGAAATAAAAAGTAGTTGGACGCAAACTGCTGAAGATTTAGAAATCGTCAAACAAACGCTTCCTGAAGGTTCCGATTGGTTATTTATCAAAGAACTAAAAGGGATGGCTCAGTTTCCGCAAACAAACCAAACATTACTAAAAGAAAAAAAACTTTCATTCTTAGTCGAAATCAAAGCGATTCCAGCAACGCCTCCTTACTACCCCTTTTATGGAAAAGTTAACGTTCAACCTAATTTACCTCTAAACGAACTTTTATCGAATCAAAGCGCATTGGTTGAAAAATCCTTTTTAGTTAGATCTCAATTGAATATAGGAGACTTTTTTAAACTAGGATCAGCCACTATCAAAATCGCTGGAGAAATCATTTCCGAACCAGATCGAATCACACGATCATTTAGTGTCGGTCCACGAGTTCTAATTTCTTTAGACACTTTAGAAAGCACAAAGCTGGTTCGGCCAGGGAGTCGTGTATCCCATAAAACTGCAATTAAGTTACCGGAAGAAGCCTCTCTAAAAGAAACTGCGGATATGTTAGAAGAAAAACTAACCGACCGAACCGCAGTCGTAAAAACATTTCGCAACACACAATCCTCTCTGACGTCGTCAATCACTCAAATGAGCGAATACTTGAGCTGTGTCGGAATAATAGCCCTACTCTTAGGCGGAATGGGCGTAGCTATGATTTCCAGAACTTTTTTAGCGCGCAAACTAGATACTATCGCCATACTAAATTGTCTTGGCACTACGCCGCGCTCCATTTTCAAAGTTTATATCCTTCAAGCCTTTTTCCTGGGAATTATCGGCGGAATACTTGGAGTTACCTTAGGCTATGCTGCTCAATTTTTATTACCATCACGTCTAGAAGGATTATTAACCGTTGGATTAAAAATTGAATTTATGTGGGTTCCAGCCTTTAGAGCTTTTGCTTTAGGTTTATTAATTGCCATCTTATTTGTTTTGGGCCCTTTGCTAAAAGCCGTTCAAACTCGCCCTCTAAGGCTGTTCCGACATGTTGCAGACGACGAGGCTCAAGAAGAAGGCTCTCGTAAGCAAGCTTGGGCGTTAAGGGGTATTTTTGCGATAACATTAATTCCCACTATTTTTTGGCAAGCTGGCTCCTTAAAAAAAGGACTATTTTTTATTGTCGCCGCAGGTTTAGCGTTTTTACTTTTCAATATATTTTCTAAAGTTTTTCTAAAAGCTCTGAACCGCTTCTCTCAAAAAGGAACACCTGCGCAAAAGTTTGGGTTTTCTAATCTTTACAGACCAAACAGCCAAGCAAACGCTATCATTTCTTCCCTTGGCATTGGCATTATGTTGATCTTAACTTTACGACTAGTTCAACTAGACATGATTACAATGCTGAACAAAGATTCTAGTATTACTCCACCAAACTATTTTTTTATCGATATACAGCCTGATCAAGAAGAAGCTTTTCTAAAAACTCTGAATAAAGTCACTCCAGGCGCAGAAAGCACAATCACTCCTTTGGTGCGATCTCGGTTTTACCAAATAGGAGATAAGACCGTAGACGATTGGGAGTTCAAAACTCACCGAGAAGAAAGATGGATCAAAAGGGAATTTGTTCTGACATATTCCAAAGGAGAACTTCCAAAAGACAATGAAATTATAGAGGGAAAATGGTGGAATGAAGCGGAAGCCAGCACACCACAAGTATCTCTAGAGTCAGATGCAGCCGCTAGATTTGGGGCGAAAGTCGGCTCAACATTGACGATGGATATTCAAGGAATAAAAATTTCGGCTCCAGTCACTAGCATCCGCAAAGTTAATTGGAGAAATATGCGGACTAATTTTTACGCCATTTTTTCTCCAGGAGCTTTAGAAGGCGCTCCCATTTCCATGGTCGCCACTGTTCATGTCGCAAAGGAACAAGAAACTCCGCTGCAACAAGCGGTGGCCGAAGCACTACCGAATGTTACAGCTATCAGCACTCGCGACATTGTAGAAACCGTTGAAGATGTAGCAAACAAACTCATGGCTCTTGTTGATTTCATGTCGGCGTTTTCAATTTTGGCTGGACTTTTCATCCTTTCAGGGGCTATTGCATCAACAAAATTTCGCCGACTAAAAGAAGCCGCTATTTTAAAGATTCTTGGATACAAAAGACTTAAAGTTGCCGCCATCTTGGGATACGAATACGCCGGTCTTGGTTTTATTTCAGCCTTCATTGCCTCTATTTTGGCAACGGCGCTTTCATGGGGAGTTATGAAATATCTTGTTGAGGCCCCTTGGAGCTTTTACCCCCTTCATATCAGCTTCGCTTTCTTAGCCGCCGTATTTTTAACTTCAATCACAGGCGTTCTTAGCAGCATCGACGTTCTCAACAACAAACCCTTTCAAACATTAAGACAAGCGGACAGATAATCTTTAATTTCATCAGAACTGTGTATTAGCAATCCATGACTGAAGAACTCAATATCGAAGAAAAAATCGAAGCGTTAGCGGTGTTAGAAAAACTCGCTAAAAAAGACCCATTTTCTCACTCCCTTGATTGGGCAAAGGGATTAAAAGACGTAGCCTCTCATTTTCAGGAAGTTGGAGATTTAAACACCGCAGAAAAATACTTTCAACAAGCGGCAGAATCCTTAACAAGGGTCTGTCCACAAAACCCCGACGAATTTCAACCAATCCTAGCTATCATAAAATATGAACTCGGAAAACTGTATCGGGATAACAACCAAAATGACGAAGCTCTCGAGGCTTTAAAAAAATCAGCACAATTATTTGAATCTCTTTCAGTTCGTCACCCTGGAAAATTTGATTCAGATTTAGCCGCAAGCTTGAACAATCTTGGACTCCGCCAAAATATTTCCGGTGATTCTAAAGCGGCCCAAGAATCTGCTCAAAAAGCTGTCGACATTTATCAAAAGTTAAGAAGCGCTAATCCCAAAGAATACTCTTCCATACTCGCAATGAGTCTGGGAACTTTAGGTACAATACTCAAAGAGGGAGAAGAATCACGCAAAGCTAGAAACGCTTTTCGCCAAGGATTAGAAACTATAAAAACCATATTTATAGAAGCACCTAGAGAAAACGCAAAAACGGTTATTCTTCTATTACGCGATTACGCTGGAATCTGTGAAGAGCTTGGCAATACTCCGGACATGGAAATGCTTGAACCTATTTTAGAAACGCTAAATCGTTTGAAAACTGAAGAAGAGGAAAGACAAGAAAAAGAAGGATCTCCATAGATAACTGATCCTCCTAAAACTTTAGTTAGATTTTCTTTATTAAAAAAGTTTCAATTCTAGTTAAGTCAGCTTAAATAAGCCGTTTGTGAGATAATATTGTTGTTAGACCTTTCTTTTGGGAATTTTTAAGTTACGCATAGCTCTTAATAACAAGCTCTATCGTAAAGTTTTTTTGAAAGGAAAATACAATGCCCACCGCCAGAGATATCATGACAACCGAAGTCATTACTATAAAAAAAGGCGCATCAATAGAAGACCTCGCTAATCTATTTATCGAGCATAAAGTAAATGGGATACCCGTTGAAAACGATAATGGAGATGTAATAGGGATGGTAACGGAAGGCGACTTAATAGAACAAAACAAAAACCTTCATATACCTACGGTCATTGCTCTATTTGATGCAGTCATTCCACTGGAAGGTCAAAAAACATTTGAATCTGAAGTCAAACGTCTAACCGCTTCCAAAGTAGAAGATATTTATAACGACAAGGTCGTCTCTGTAACTCCTGAAGAAAACGTTCAAGATATAGGGACCTTGATGGCGGAAAAAGATATTCATACCATCCCAGTTATCGAACAGGGAAAATTACTAGGAATCATTGGTAAAGTAGACGTCATCAAGGCAATGACTAAACGTTAAAAAAGTCTTATCATCATTTTGAAAAAATATTTTTTCAAAATTGCGTTTTAAATTTTATTCTCTAAAATCGAATCGGTCGATTTTCTGGACCATGTAAACGTGGTCTTTGTCGAATTCAGAATCTTCTGTTTCAGGAACACCTCCGTCTACTAAAGCCGATTTGATTTTTCCCCAATCAAATTTATCGCCTGGATCAGACTTAGTCGTCTTCAGCCATTCATGAGTGCAAACGCGGACATATCCATATCGCTGTCCTAGTGAACTTAATAGAACTTTGAGCGCTTCATATTGCGCGTCGGTAAAACCGTAAAAAACAGAATCTTCATTAATATAATCTTCTAATCGAGTAGAATTTTTCTTAATTGAGGAATCTTCACTTCTTACAAATTCTTCAAATTTATTCGCCCAACTTTTATCGACTTTTTTCTTTTCTCTTTTGTAGAGCCTAATTATTTCTTTTCTAAATTCTTTTGCATGACCGACAAGCTCTATCCCTACCGTTTGAGCATTGCCTCTGCCCTTCATCGGAGGATATCGGTCTGGGCTTCCGCCATGGGAAACCTTTATCCGCGCCGTATCTAGTTCGCATATTTTTCCATCGCGTCCAATAATACAATGCGCGCCGACACGAAACTTATTAAAAATCTCTACACATTTTCTCCAATCATACATCAACGGAATATTTTCAACTTGCTCTTCTCGAGAATCGAAAAATTGAGAATCCATACAGTAAGCCTTTGCGGAAACGCAATGCAAAACTATGCTCTCAAGGCGATGAGTCCTTACTTTTTCATCATGCAATCGTTCTTTATTTTTTACGGTAACTAAAGAACTTTCATCGGAAAAACTCAACTCAGGATATTTTTTCTTTAAGTTTTCCGTCAATCTATCTTCTATCATCCTCCCCAAAGAACTCCAACCAACATCAATTTTTCCGGAAACTTCGGTAGGTTTATCATGTACAACCGTACCCACTTGCAATTTAATTTTATCCAGATTTTCACTGCTAGGACTTTTTGCCATCTCCTTAAATCGAAACGTGGGTAGAAAGAACTCTATTGAGCTACCACCTTCAACTTTGATTCCAAGTTTTTTATCGCTTTTGATTCTTAATTTGCACGGGAATCCAAACAGAGGATTATCATCCCAATTGGGCTCTTGTTTTAATGAGGCAATTCTTTTTGAATTGGCACGCTTCCCTTTGCCAAGCTTAAAAATAAACTGATCGTCCTTTTTTCTTACGGAACCTTCTAATTCAAAAATCTTATAAAAAGGCTTTAATCCAACAATCCAAAACTCCATTTTGATTTTGAAACTGTTTCCGGAGGACTTAATGTTCTTAAAAGAACGATTCGGTTCAAGAATCAATTTCTGATTTTTGAAATCGACAAAATCTCCCTTATTACCAATTTTGAAAAATTTATCTTTGGCGCTCAAATTCAAAACCTTCTTACAATATGGATTAAACCGTTTGGGTCATTCAGAAAAAACCTAAGAAAATACTAACTTAAGTATAGGAGGGTATTGCACTTTTGGGGTAGCTAAAAATAACGCCCAAGGTCCGTCCGATCGAAAAACTTTCAAAATTTATAACGGAGAGCTTCTTCTGTTTTACAACGACTTTTACCAGGGGCAAGTAGTGAATACCATTGTCCCCTGGAACCAAGACGAGCAAACTTGGCATAGTATGGCTGAGAAAAACTAGCTCTTATTAAAAGAAGACTAATCTTACTTTTAATCCCACAAGTGGGTTTAATTCCCCGTGGCTTGCCACTTATTTCAAAACAATGTTTTTCATAGGAGCAACGCCTGCTTGCGACGAGATCGTTCATTTAAACATGTGGATGCACATGAAGATTAAAACCAAAATGATTAGCTAACGCAACAAATCCAGCTCGGATTTTTTCCCATGCTTTTTCGAACCAATTTTCATCTTTTACTTGATCGTGATCAACCACATAATTAAATCTAGGATGAAGTGTCAAAGGCTTGAGTTGTTGAAACTCAAACTTTTTCTCAAGGTGAACTTCAAAAAAGCAGGCGTCGCAAAGAAATTGGCCATACTCTTTTCCATTATGACCTTCATCAGTGAGCTTTTTGCAATTTTCACATTCTTGGAAGAATTTCATGACTAACCTCCTATTAACGCTTATACATCTCTCTCTTATAAATTAAATAAGATCAGGAAGTTTCTCTGTCAAGTTTGACTTAACTACAAGCGGGTGGGAAATAAGAAAAAAAGTGGGGTTAAAGCAGAGGTAATATCTTTTTATAATCTCGTTTTTGCTTAGAAAGGGTACGCATCCAATTGGTAACTCTAGGACTCGGATGGTACAAGGGCAAAAGAGTAAAAGAATCTAACAGTTGAGGCTTAGCGACCGTTTCAGACAACTTAAACTTTTTTCCGAAAATCATATTTAGAGCGTCCAAAGCCGTTCCGCCTAAAGTCGCAACAACCTTCGGTTTAATAAGCTCTAAAACAGATCTGAGATAATAAGAACAGTTGGAAATTTCTTTACGGGTGGGTTTGTCATTATTTCCGTCTTTCAGGGGATTACAAAGAACGGCATTGGTAATAAAAATATCTTCCCGAGTTAAACCAATATGGGACAAAAGTTTTTCAAAGTTTTCACTGGATTTATCGCCTTGAAAGGGAACTCCTGTTTTAGCGGCGCCAAAACGCCCTGGAGCTTCGGCAATAAAGATGAGAGCGGCAGTTATTGAGCCGTTGCGATGACTTAATATCGCATCTTGATCTGCCATGCGTGGGCAAATCACGCACTTTGCCGCTTCTTTAGTTAAAGAAGAAAAATGTCTAGACCTTGCGGTCATTTTTTTTGCTCGGACGGCTCTTCTCTCTTCGATTCAATCTTTGTTTCAATTTCATCGAAGTAATCGTCGTCGTCATCGCCATCTAAATAACGTGGCTTGCAGATCACAAAAAAACCAATAACTAACAATATGGAAGCTACTATCGTAAATAATATGTCCATAGAGCAATTCGCAAATTTAAAATGGTTTTATAGTGGCTAAATATATCATCCAAGCTCCAATGATAAAAATAGCTATATGAACCATCATGGCATATTTTTTGGGAAGAGAGTCGTTCATTATCTGTTTTCCATTCATAATTCCTAAAAAAATTAGAACCCCAAGCAACGCTAGTTTCCAATAAATCCAGTATTGCCCTTTTTCAAACAGCTCGGTTTTTATTGCCAAGTAAATTCCAGAAAAAATAGTCGTCGCTAAAATAGGATAATAAATGAGTTTATGAACGCGCCCTTGAATCTTCTTTATTCCCTGAACTTCTTCCGCTGTTTTTAAACGAAGCCTGAAAACAACCGTCAAAGATTGAAGGAATAAGGTTCCTATTACCAGACACATAGAAACCATATGCAATGCAAGAAAAAAGTTTTTCATAGATATTAAAACTGTGGAAACAAATTATTAAATATTTAGGTTAGTTAGCTAACAGCGGGAGCTGGATCATTCTTCCAATAAACTAAGCTGGACACCATCAAAGCCGCTCCGATACCGCAGTAAATACCTCCTACGACAACATATCCTCCAAGAGACTCATTAAAGAAGCGCAACAAAAACCCTAACCCCATCATACCAACAATAAAACCATAAAAGGGTTTAGCGAAAGTCTGCCCAATATTGACAGGTTCTTCTAAACCATTAATTCGCGCTTTATTTTTCTTAGCAGTCTTTGACAAAACAAACTTTCCCTTAGCGCCGCCCACAATCAAACCTAAAATAACGGATATCATTACCCCTGTGCTTGTTGCCTCTTGTTGAGACGTCGCTAATTCAAATAAACCTATTCCACGGATAGTGAGGAAGGCTCCAACACATACCCATACCCCACCCGCAATTTGGATTAATTTCTTTTTATTCAAAATAAAATTCTCCTATAAAATAACGAGCCATGCCAATCGCTCTTTTTTTTCAACTAAGAACCCGGTCTCCAGTTTTTTAGATTAAGCACTGGCCTTGCTGCCATCCTTCCCGCAACGCTTTTAAACTTAGTTTCTATTTCGCCAGTGGTTAAATCAATAAAATATCCTTCGCTTCCAGACATGGGCTCCTTCAACCAGACTTTAGCCTGAGAGCCTTCCGGAAAAATAGGATTCAATAAAATTGGTTTTCCATATTTATCTTTATTAGCATGCTCATTCCAAATAATAGTTTTACCTATCTCAATATTTGGCAGATGCCAACCATGATGGCCTGCAAACTTTATCCCATTTAAATATAGTGCGTATTCGTCCGCCTCATCCCAGGTTACCCAGCGACCTTCCTTAAGCCATGAGTCTTCCTTAACCCAAATTAATCCTGTCTTAGTGTCCGTAATGGTTTCATCATTGTTATCAACGTATCTTTGGTCTTCTGACATAGCGCTCAAGCAGGTAAAGGTTTAGAGCTAATATTTCCAAGCTCATTGTTGTCCAAACGTTTTTTCAAATCTTCATGGTCAAATTCAGGGCAAGAGCCTAATTCGCATTTCTTTAAAATAGATTCAAAAGACTTTCTCAAAAGAAAATTAGAAAAGGACAAAAACGGTCCTCTACGCACAATCCGTTTAACCGTTTTACGTGAAATTTTCACGGGGTCGTCCGACTCCAGCAAGCTTCGATTATTAAACAATATTGCCGCAGTTTCGACAGCCATCCAAAGAGGCAACACACAAAACAACCTAATATCCAACCTCGTTCTAGGAAGAGCTAACGTGAACTTTAATGCATCTTTAAGATGTCCAATCGTTTTTCTTAGCAAGATTTGAATAACTTCTAACTTTTTTTCGTCAAATTCAGAGGCTGTAAACTTTTCTATAGTTAACCCGCTTTCTACTATATAGCTCTTTGGAATATAAGACCAACCTCGTTTACGATCAGTTAAGAAGTCTTTTGCGATATTAGTAATTTGTAATCCTAAACCAAAAGATACGGCTGTTTCTTTCATTATCTTTGCGGATTTTTCTGAAATATTAGGACAATCTTCTAAAAACAACGCGCATAACATCTCCCCTACACAACCGGCAACATAGTAACAATACTCTTCAAGTTGATTAGCGTCTTCCAATAAAGCTCCTTTAGAGCTATCAAACATTTTTTGGAAAAACGCCATTCCTTGAGCCATTTTTGAAACCGATTGCATTATGCAATCTTGAGAGCGACTTGGAAGAGTATCAAACACATTAAAAACTCGCTTTGTGTTAGTTAACAACTCCAAATCATTCGCCGATCCATCCACAATCGAACATTTTTCAACCCATTGCTCTAAATGCCCTGCTCTATATTCGGAATCCAAAGCTAATTTGGAAAACTCTAAAAGCAGATCGATTTTCTTTTCGGCATCAAGTTGAGGCGCATCTTCAACAGTATCGACAATACGGCAGAATAAATAAGCCGACAAAACACCTCTATGAAGACTACCTTTTAGGCAACGGATATTTAGCGCGAATGTGCGACTAACCTTAGGAAGGGTTTTTTGACAATAATTCCAATCGTTCATAAAAAAAAACGGCTAACTTTTAATCGAAGAAGACTTCTAAAAATTAGCCAATTTGAGTTTTTGCAACCGCCTATACTTCAAATCTATTGATAGGCCATTTATCTAATTTTACTTTTCAAGAAGTTTCGAATCTTACCTGATAAATAAGGTGAAAGAAATTACTATTTATAAACTTCTAAAACAATCAAGCCTGTTGAAAATGAAAAGCGTTATAAAGCGCGGAACTTAAACCGTTTCCGTCTCTAAGCTTTCCATTTTTTTCGCAATAGTCAAAATGTCTTCATGAATCTCATTGATAAGATATTCTGGAGTACTTGTTCCAGCTGTAATTCCGACATGTTTGCGATCTTTAAACCAGCTTTCTTCTAACTGAGAAGAAGACTCGATATGAAAAACACTAACGCTTTTTTCTTCGCAAACCTGAACTAATTTTTTTGTATTAGAAGAATTATAACCGCCTATAACTATCATTAAGTCAACAGTATCAGCAAGCTCTCTCACGGCAATCTGTCTATCGCGGGTTGGTTGGCATATCGTATTTACAAAGTGCACTTCTTCCACACAATCCATTTCCTCAATTGCTTTTGCAAGTGATTCTATCTTTTCAACTTGTTGAGTGGTTTGGCTTACAATTCCAAACTTCTTTTTGCCAGTATCTCGGATTTTTTCTAAATCTTCCTCAGAATTGATAACAACATAATCTTCTAAATCGCCAACAATACCTTTTACTTCAACATGGTTTTCCTGACCTATAACTATAGGAAAATATCCCCTTGCAACCATATCTTTTACAGTTTTATGAACTCTCATAACTAACGGACAACTGGCGTCATAAACAACAAATCCCGCTTCATATAGTTTTTGTTTAGTTTTTTCAGCGGCGCCGTGAGCGGTAATCATTACTTTCTTAGTTTTTATTTTATCTATATGCTCAATCCCGTTAACCAAATCAACTCCATTTTGTTTCAAAGACACATTGACTTGTGGGTTATGAACTAATTGTCCCACAATGGTCAAGTCTCCGGCAAATTCTGGAGCCATAGCTAAACTGATAGCATCTTTAACGCCAAAGCAAGTTCCTAATGCGCTTGCGAGAGAAACTTTCATCTAAAAAATTCCTTTATCTAAAATAGAGCAATTACGTAACTTATTCATAAAAATCAATTCTTTATAATAACAGATAAATCTATCTATGTAACCCTAATGACATCATCGCAATAAGAAATTGAGATTATATAACGTTTTTCTAAATTTGAGGAAAGATAACCATAAAACCAGATAAGTTTTAAAATTCTAAAAACCTAACTGTTGAAGATTTTTTTTATGGATAAAAGAGAGGTTTCTCTACTCATTTCGGCAATGGAATCAGTAAGAGGAATTTTCTTAGGACACACCTCTACACAAACTTGAGCGTTTCCACAATCGGTAATGCCACCTTCTTTCATAACGGCTTCAAGTCTTTTCTCTTTTTGAGTCGCTCCAGTAGGATGCATGTTAAAAAGGCGCACTTGGCTAAAAGTTGCGGCTCCTAAAAACGAATTATCCAAGGTAAACTGCGGACAAGCTTCTAAACAACAACCACAAGTCATACACTCTGAAAGAACATATGCGGTTGCTCTATCTTGGTCGGGAATGGCTGGTCCTTCTCCTATATCATGAGTGCCGTCAATATCAATCCAACTATTGGTTTTTTTTAGATTCTCAAACATCCGGCTACGATCAACTTGTAAGTCTCTCACAACTGGAAATTTCGACATCGGTTCCAACGTTAGAGGACCTTCCAAATTATCTATTAACGCTGTGCAGGCCTGTCTTACCTTCCCATTAACTAACATAGTGCAAGAGCCACAAACTTCCTCCAAGCAATTACAATCCCAAACTACCGGCGGCACTTTTTTCCCTTCCCTAGTAACCGGGCTTTTTTGAATTTCTTGAAGACATGAAATGACGTTTGCAAATGGACGGTAAGGAGTTTCAAACGTTTGCCAATAAGACCGGCCATTCGGTCCATCTTGTCTTTTTATTTTCAACGAAATCGGCTTCATAGTTTACCCTTCGTTAATCGTATTTTCTGGGTCTTGGAGTTATCAGTGAAGTATTAACTTCATCGTAAGTTATTTCAGGTCCATTGTTTTTAAACTGGGCAATAGTGGTTTTCAACCACTTTTCATTATTTGCTTGAAAACGCTTCATATAATCCAAATGTCCTTCAGGAAAGTCAGAATCATTGACTTCCTCATAATGAGTGCGCTCTAAATAATCAATATATTCATGTGGATCGAAGTTTTTTGGTTGCTGCAAGTCAAATTCAGGTTTGTAATGCGCTCCACGAAATTCGTTGCGCAACAAAGCGCCTTTAGTAATAATTTTCGATAACTGAATCATACAGCGTAATTGATTTATAAAACTTGGCATAGGATTTGACCAATGGGTGGTATCCAAACATTTCACGTCTTTAAATCGACTCTCAATTTCTTCCAGTTTTTCTAAAGTCGAAGATAATTTGGAGTTTTCCCTAACTATCAAAACGTTTTCAAGCAACAACTCACCTAATTCGGAGTGTAAGGAATATGGATTCTCTTTCCCATTCATTCTTTTCATACCTTCGAATCGGTTATTCCATATGGTTTCTTCTCCTTCGTAAACAGAGGAAGAAATATCCTCAGAAGCTACGTCCATGCTTTTGGAATAATTAAACGCCGCTCTCCCAACCAACAAACCAGAGTAGATACAACTTAACAACGAATTTGCGCCAAGGCGATTGGCTCCATGATATTGATAATCCGCTTCGCCAGCCGCGTAAAGGCCTTTAATAGAAGTCATTTGGTTTCTTACAGAATTTTGATCGATCATCCCATGACCGTCATCTTCATAATCAACCCAAAGACCGCCCATAGAATAATGCACCGCTGGAAAAATTTTCATGGGAGTTTCGCTTGGATCTTGTCCGGTAAATTTTCGGTAAATATCTAAAATACCTCCCAACTTGTCTTCTAAATATTCTTTGCGGTGATGTGTCAAATCCAAATAAACCATAGCTTCGCCAGCGATACCCATTTTTTGCTCGTAGACGACTGCATAAATTTCCCGACTTGCTACATCTCTTGGAACTAGGTTCCCAAATAAAGGATAATTTTCTTCTAAAAAGTAGTATCTCTCGTTTTCCGGAATTTCTTTAGGAGGTCGAGAATCTCCTGGAGTTCTTGGCACCCAAATTCTACCGCCTTCGCCTCGCGCCGACTCGCTCATTAATCTGAGCTTATCCGCTCCAGGAATAGCGGTTGGATGAATTTGGATAAATTCTCCATTAGCGTATTTAGCTCCTTGCAAATAAGCCGAAGTTGTAGCAGCCCCCGTACAAACAGTAGAGTTTGTAGACCGTGAATATACATTTCCAGGTCCACCTGTAGCTAAAATAACGGCATCGCCACGTAGGGTAAAAATTTTTCCCGTTCGCAAATCATGAATCGTCGCTCCACGACAAATACCTTGATCATCCACAACTGCGCCAAGATATTCATGCCACTCTCTTTTAGTTACAGTCCCTTCGCTTTCATGCTTTCTGACTTGTTCGTCTAAAGCGTAAACCAACTGCTGTCCCGTTGTAGCGCCCGCAAAAGCGGTTCGCGAAAAAAGAGTTCCGCCAAACCGGCGAAATTGCAAATGCCCTTCGCTAGTTCTATTAAATGGAACACCCATCCGATCTAATAAATGAATGATTGCTGGAGCCTGGTGGCACATATCCCTAACGAGAGGTTGATGCGCTAAAAAATCTCCACCCTTGACTGTGTCGTAAAAATGAACTTCTGGCGAGTCGCCTTCTCCTTGGGTATCCATAGCGCCATTTATCCCGCCTTGGGCGCAGACGGAATGCGATCGTTTCACCGGTTGATATGAAATCATATCAACAGACATGTTCAATTCACATGCCCGAACGGCAGCCGCCAATCCAGCTAATCCACCACCTATAATAATGACTTTACGATTACGTTTTTTCATGGATTAACACTCACATATTCGGTTCAACGGAAACTGGATTCACGGAAAATTCCCAAACTGTAGCGACACCCCAAAAAGTTAAAACCAGCCCAACAAAAGCAAACGCAAAACCAGCGTTGCGTTGAGCATTGCGACCAACAATAAGCCCCCAGGATACGCAAAAGCCCCATAACCCATTTGCGAAATGAAACGTGGCGGAGAATATTCCAATTAAATAAATTAATCGGCCTCCCCAAGTTTCAAACTCTTGATTCATGATATCGATTAAAAAAGGCGCGGCTTCAAATAAATGTTTTCCATAAAACATTTTTGGAACGAATGTCGTGCCAACATGGTAAACCAAAAATACAAATACAATAGCTCCTGTCACTCTTTGCATTGTATACAAAGCGTTACGAGGATATCTATAAATTTTTATATTTGGCTTGGCTAGGAAAGTCAGATAAAAACCCATTGCCGAGTGAAATAACAAAGGGACATAGATCCCAAACACTTCAATCAATATCAGAAAAGGGATATTGTTTATTATGTCAATCCCAAATTGGTATTGGGAAGCTCCTACAGTTCGCAGAGAGTTAAAGGCAAGATGAACTACTAAAAATAAACCAACAGGAACTATTCCTGTAAGGGAATGAAGCTTCAACAGTAAGAAATGGTAACGATCTGGTATACGAAACTTCACGCAGACCTCCCCCTTTAAATCCAATTAGGAAATATACATCAGCTTTCAAACTAATTTTACCGGAAAAAATCGGGAAGGCAAGTAAGAAGGCTCAACTGGGGAAACCAGAAAAGCCAAAAATTGAGCCAGGAAGGCTAAAAATCGTATTCTAATAGAGGCCGATGTTTATAATCTGGGTTAATCGGTTTGTCCTTGGTGGTGATCCTTAAATTCTCTGGACTCCGAACAAACAACCCAACAAAACCGCACTTACCACAAACGCTTGGCTGCAATGGAACCTTTTTCTCTACACCATGGTCTTTACGAACAACCATGATCAATTCCATATCACGACTAGTGCGTAATCCAATATCGCCTTTTAACATGCTTTTGTCGCCACAATGACCACAAACGTCAGGATCGCTCATATTCAGCCCCCAATCTTAAATTGACCATACTCAATTATTCATCAAGTATACCATAAAAAAAATCGCGGATTTGGAGGGATTTAGTTAAATACCTGCGGCAAATACGGACGATTGGCTATATTCAGAAGCTGGAATTGCAGATTCCACTTCAGCGTGGTTAACAATCTCTCTTAATTCTTTACCAGGACTAAAAACAGCTTTGGTTCGTTTTGGAATATAAATCGGCTCCGAAGAATTAGGACGTTTTCCCATTCGACTATCATATTCCTTCATTCTAAAAGAACCAAATCCTTGCATTACAACTTTACCGTCTTCATCCAAACCTTTTTTTATTGCATTCATGAAGGCGATTAAGTAATTATCTGCTTCTTCTTTGGTAATTCCTAGTTTATAAGATAATTGTGTGGCTAAATCCCATCGGGTCATCGCAGAATCTCCTAATTAAGGTTTTACCCCTAGTAGTGCAATGAGTAGACCAAAGCCAAAAAAATCTTATAAAGTACCGTTTTTAAAGAATAAAATATATTCAGAAAAAATCAAAGTGTTGCAAAAGTTACAAAATTGGTTAACTTGTGTGTAATTATGTACACACCATGGGTACCCACAATGCTTTCAAAAATTCTTGTTTATTTAACTCACCCGGAAGTAGAGGCTTGGAACTTCAAAAGCCGACACTTTGACTACCTTCAAAAAACTTTTCCAAAATCAGAAATTGTTCATTGTCCCAATTCAAAAGCTTTTTTGGATCAATTACCGGAAGCAGAAGCCGTTATTGTTTGGTTTTTTAAAAAAAAGTGGCTGAAATTATCTAAGAACTTAAAGCTTATCGCTACACCAGCCGCTGGAAAAGATTGGATCGACGTTGAGTCAACGAACTCCTTAGATATATCATTTGGGACATTCCACGGCGTGATGATAGCCGAAAGTGTTGTCGGGGCCATTTTTCATTTTTGTAAAGCCTTTGCTTTCTCAAACAAAATGCAAGCGCAACATAAATGGGGAAGAGTTAAGTTAGCCTCAAAAATCTCCTCACTAATGGGAGCTCAAATCGTAATTTTGGGGTTTGGCAATATAGGAATCGAAATCGGAAAAAAACTAAAACCTTTTGGGTGTTCAATAACGGGAGTTAGGCGAAACTCCATGAAAAGACCGGATTATTTTGACGATACAGATAAAGTTATACATCCCGACCAAATGGAGCCCGCTTTAAAAACAGCGGACCACTTAATCTTTGCTCTCCCCGGAGGATCAGAAACCAACGGACTTTTTTCAGAAACGCATTTCAACACGTTATCTAAAAGCTGTTTCTTATATAACATTGGAAGAGGAAATGTTTACAAAGAATCAGACTTAGTTAAAGCCTTAGATTCCAATAAAATCGCGGGCGCCTATCTAGACGTTTTTGAAGAAGAACCTTTGGCGGAAAGCTCTCTTTTATGGGACATGGAAAATGTGTTAATTCAACCCCACCTTTCAGCGGCATCTCCTCAATATTTAGATCTTTTCATAGAGGAACTCGCAGCCAGACTGTATAAAAAATCATACGCCCCTTAACCCACTCTATTTTCTAGCCTTTTTGCTCTCGGCTATCCGTATTATATAATTCAACCATTCTGGAGCAGAGGGCCAATAAATATGTGAATAGAATGCAAAAACATTTTTTTTAACAATTCCATCTTTAGAATAAGAGACTGACTGACTATCAAAAGTTTCGCAATTTAGATTTTCTTTTAATTCTACAAATTGTGAAAAATGAAACTCATGGCCTCGAATTTCCTCGCCTTTTTCCAAAATATTTTTCATACATATTTTTCTATAGCCTAAAGTCATTCGCGGTTTTTCTAACGTCGTCGTGAAATCTAAGATCCCAGCCATAGGCCAAGAACAACTAGATCCATCAATCAACGTCTTTCCCAAATACATTAAACCGCCACATTCGGCAACTATAGGCAAACCTGAGTCGGCTAATTGAAACAAATCTTTCAAAAGAGCTTTATTCCGAGATAATTGCTCGCCAAATAATTCAGGATACCCTCCCGGCAGATAAACCCAATCGATTTCGGTTGGGATACTTGAATCTTCAAGAGGAGAAAAATATTTTATAGTCCCTCCCCAAAGCTCGATCATGTCTACAGTATCTGGATATAAAAATTGAAAAGCAGAATCTTTAGCTATCGCTACAGAAAACTTACTTTCTGGCCTTTTACCGAACCTGGGTAGAAAATCTTTATTAGTTTGATCTGCACACTTTGGAATAGAATCCAAAATTCCTTGGATATTTAAGTTCTCTTCTACATGATCGGCCCACTTATCATAAAGAGTTTCTTCTTGCTCACAACCTTGATGTAACCCCAAATGCCGACTAGGTATTTTGAGGTCGGTTCTCTCAGGCAAATATCCCAAAAACTTCATAGAAGTGTATTTCTCGATCGAAGTTTGCAATAACTTGGCATGTTTTTCAGAGTTCACTCTATTAGCAACAACTCCTAAAAACGTTAAATCAGAATTAAACTTTTGAAAACCTTGTACCAAAGCGGCTGCAGAACGAGCCATGGCTTGTCCATCAAAAACTAAAACAATGGGCAAATTTAGAAGGGTTGCTATTTCCTCAGATGAACCGATTGGACTAATAGAAGAAGCGCCGTCAAATAACCCCATTACTCCTTCCACCAAAGCCACATCGCAATCCATCGTTAATTCAGCGTATAACGATCGGATATAATTTACGGGAGACATCCATGAATCTAAATTGTAACTTCTTCGGCCAGAGGCGCGTTGATGGTGTTGAGGATCGATATAGTCAGGGCCAACTTTGAATGGTTGAACCCTCATCTTTTTTCGAGTCAGCAGGCGCAAGATTCCTGCTGTAAGGCTAGATTTTCCAACTCCGCTATGGGTTCCAACAATTAAAAAACCAGGAACCTCATTCATTCTTTTTCCACTACTATTTTTCCATCAATCATTGAAAAATCGACTTTATCCCTATTTTGTTCGAAAGGAATATCATACACAGAATCAAATTCGCTTTGAATCTTCATAGCAATAATATCCGCCGGCATTCCTTTTGCTAAAATACCCGTTTTTAACCCTAAAGCTTCTGCCCCACGACGTGTCGAAACTTCTAAAATTTCTTGCCGGGATAAATTAGGTTGTAACTCTTCGGTTATTTTTAGCTCTCTAAAAAAATTTAAAGAATCGTTACTTGCTAACGAATCCGTACCTAAACCAACCGCGATACTTCCATTTAAAAAACTTTTCGCATCAAGGTAGCTAGGGCGCCCAAACCACTTAGTACTTCCTGGACAAAAAACAGCCGTCATAAAATTCCCAACAAGAATACTTTTATCTTTTCCTATGTGATTCAAATGAACGCCAATCATAGAATCTAAGGCATCAAGATCTTCTAAATATTGTAAAACAGGTTTACCTGGCGGAGACCATTCTTGATCAAACGCCTCGCGTTTTTCTAACAACTCACGTAAATTTCCGCTTCCATCTTGAAGAAATAAGTCTTCCTCCGCTAATTCTGCAATGTGACTTGAAATTGGGCAATCCATATCGTCAGCCAAATCTCTAAGCTCTTGATATAGTTTCGGCGAAACAGAATATGGCGCATGAGGAGCCAAGCCCAGTTTTAGCAAAGGGTTTCCTATCTTATTTGATTCTATAATTGAACGTAAATTTTCAATAATTTCATCCGCTTTTGATTCTTTAAATCCAATCGCTTCTAAAAAGACAATCTGTCGAAAAGGTAATTTAGCGTATTCATCAAGCAAGTTTGGGCGTCCTAAATAATCGGCCAGCGTCGTAACTCCTGAAGCCAGTAAAGTATCAACACCTTGTTTAATACCTGCCATTCTTTCATCTTCATTTAAACCGTTATCCTGTTCAATAAGCGACAAAACCCAATCGGTAAATTTTTCAGTTTTTAAAACTTTATCTTTAAGAGCTGAAAGAGATAAATGACAATGAGCATTAACAAATCCAGGCATCACGAAGCAATCCGTTAAATCAATAACGTCTCCTTCAAAAGAATCGGTCACACCTGGCTCTATTGAAACGATAGAGTTTCCTTCTACAATTAATTCTCCATCGCTAAGCTGAGCTCCCTTCATATCGGCTAAATGTCCAAATTTAATCTTAAGCTTGGAAGAGTTTCCCAATGCGTTGCCTCCTGAAAAAAATTTAACGACTCTTTTCCATAAACTGATTCCTAATTATCTTATGCAACGGACGCTAAAATAAAAATTAAGTTATAAGGGCAAAAATGCCCCATCCAGTTTTAAAAATCAAGCGTTCGTTTTGTTTTCAGGAGAAAATTATTCGATTTGTTACCGGCGAGCGCCTCAACGAAGCGAAAACCTGTATTAAAGCTAACGCTTAATACAAATAAAGATCGGATATTCTATGGAGGAATTAATTAGAAAAGATTTGTGCGGTTTCTTCAAATAACTTTATAGTTTGTTCAGAAATTTCAGGTATTACATCTTGAGATATTCCCAAAATATCTAACACTTTAGGGTCTAAAGGCGAACTCTGTAATTCCCCTGAACTTCCAAGCTGGTTACAATGAATAATATAGTCGGCCAGATATATTACAGAAACTTCTTTGGGGTAATTAGGAGCTTCCCAAGGAGCATGATGATAGAAAGCCATTTCCTTAAAAATTTCCGAAAGCTCCCAACGAGATAATAAAGCGTTCCCTACTTCCGTATGATCAAAACCCATTACGTTTTTCTCGGCATCTACCAACTTTTGCCCCCAATTATTGCACCGTTCTAACGCTTCTCTAGCAAGCTCAGGAATTTCTTTATAAATTATCAGAGAACCAATATCATGAATCATTCCCCCTACATATAAAGTCTCCTTTATTTTACTCATGCCAAATTTTGCGATTTCTCTAGCAGCCAAGCCACAAGCAATACTGTGAGCCCAAAAAGATTTCATTGTGACAAAGTCTTCCGGGATTCCTTTAAATTGAGACATTACCGATGTGGCTAACACTATATTGCTTAACTGATCAATTCCAATAACATTTAAAGCATGAGGTAAAGTCTCAATATAATCCGCAAAACCAAAATAAGAACTATTGACTACTTTTAAAACTTGAGTTGTCAACGCTACATCAGAAGCGACAATATCTCCTATCTCTTCTAAAGTTGAATCGGGATCATTAATCGCTTGAACTACACTATAAAAAATACTCGGTAGAGAAGGAATTTGATCCGAATCTTTAATTATTTTTTCTAATATCAATGTTAGTACCTCCACTAAAGGCTTATTGAAAATAAATAAAAAATCAAATCCCTCTAATTTTTATCAAAGAGAGGCTTTAGCAAAAGCTTTATTGGAAGACTCAAGAACACGTCTATCAATCGTTTTTCCCATTTCATCTATAGAGACCAAATCAAAGTTCTTACAAGTTTCCATAGCGGCGCGCGGCATATAGGGAGCCACTGCTGTCGAAGGATCTTGTATCAATACATCTCCTCCCCAGTCGGAAACTACCTTTGCCCCTTGAGCGCCATCTCGGCCTAAACCACTTAAAACCACAGCAATGCACTTAGCCCCAAAAACTGCCGCTGCAGAACGAAATAGAGGATCAGCAGCAGGACGAACAGAATTTTCCAGTGGGCCATTAATTAATTTAAAACAAAAAGACTTAGAATCTATTATGGTATGCAAATTACCTGGAGCGACATAAAGCGTTTTACTTTCTATTTTCATCGAATCCTGAACCATTAAGACTTTCAAGCCGAAATCATCAGAAATTCTTTGAGCAATGGCATTTAAAGCCCATGCAGGACCATGTTGCACCAAAAATCCCGACCAATTCTCGGATAAAACCAGGTTTGAAAATAATCTATTTAAAGTCTGCGGTCCTCCTGTACTACTAGTTATCACAACTCCAAAAAAAGGAGACTTACTTTTAGAAGAGTCAATTGTTTTTTGAGGCATACTAAAAACTTCTTTCGGCTTCGCAGCCGAAGGAGCTCCATGACTTTTTAGACCTTCAAAAAGTCTCTTAAATAATTTCTTAAAATCGATTGGCTTTCCAAAAAACTCAAAGACTCCGAGCTCGTAGGCTCTCTTTCTCATATCAGGGTCGTCAAAAGCTGAAAAAAGAATGATCAACGGAATTTGTTTTACTTCAGTTCTAATTCGTTCGATCAATTTCATACCATTCATTACTGGCATAATTAAGTCTGTCATCAAAACATCATAATGATTTACTTTCAACTTTTCCAGGGCCTCTAACCCGTTAGCAGCGCCATCCACTTCCCATCCCTGTAGAGAAAAAGTACGTTTTAAAATATTAAAAGAACAAGGATCATCTTCAGCAACCAAAACTTTTTTCTTCAATTTCACTTCATCCATTTTTAAGAAAACGTAAATATATATCTAAGAAATTAGAATCCATTATTTAAACTCTAGATTAAGATCCAATTCTCAATTCAGTAGCGTTAACAATCAAAATTTAGCAAGGTTTTGCCTACAATAAATATAGTGCAATTCTTTATTTTTGCATAGAAAACTTTCTACGGGACATAGGGATCCCCCTACAAGCAACAAAACCGTTTAAACTCAAATAGTTACTAACAAATATTGAAATCAAATAAAGTTTTAGGAGCGATGTCTAACATAAAAATATCGCTACGCAATGCAAAATTTCACACAGCTTTTTAAATTTTGGAAAGATTTTTAGGAAGGTAATAGGAGGGTAAAACGTATTAATAAAACCAGCATTAGCGGCAAACAATTAACTTATAACTATTAATACATTTTAAGAGCAAATTAAAATTAACAACATCGATATTTCGAAAAAGCTTTATTAACTCAGATTTTTCATATTGAAAACCTGAACTAATAACCACTTATAAACATCATATAGGATACGAAGATACGTTAAAAGATCACTAACAGGTTTAATTTGTATCTGCAAATATGCCCCATTCAGTTTTGTATATTAAACTTTCGTTTTTATATCCTGGAGAATAAAAGTCAGAGCCTCCTCCAGTGTCAAAATGGATACCAAAACTACCTTTTTGTCTACCTTTGTGAAAGTTTCCTCTGCCTTGTCCAAAACCTTTAATATGGTAATAATCATCGCCACCATTATCATTTAAAATTCCCATACCATTATCATTACCGGCCCCTTGAGAAATCACACCTCCAATATATTGATCGCTTCCGCCGTCATCTAATAACATTCCTACTCCATAATCATGACCACATCCCTGAGAGACTCCTAAATAGGCTAAGTATTGATCATCGCCCGCCGAATCAATCAATATTCCATAAGAAAGATGAATCCCCGCTCCCTGAGAATATCTACCTGCAATATATTTGTCGTGACCTCCTCCATCTACAAGAGCCCCTAGCGCAAACCAATAACTTGAGCCTTGGGAAAAATAATCTCCAACGTAAACGTCATTTCCAGATGCATCGGCTAATAGCCCTATCCCCCCCGAAGCGCCAACAAAAAACTCCCCAGGTCTTGCTCCAAACCCAAAGCCTTGAGAAAGTGAAACATAGGATTTTTTCGGATCGCGAAAATCTGGATAAACTCCACCTGCAAAATAATGATCCGCCCCTCCACTTTCAACTACCGCTCCAAAACCCTTAACAAACCCAAATCCTTGCGCAAACTGAGCCGCAATATACCGGTCTTCGCCATCGCCTTCCGCCAAAATACCAATACCAAATGAAGCTGCTCCTTGGCTTAAAGTTTGACTTTTATAAACATCAGAACCTTCTTGATCGACCAAAACTCCCACACCCCAAAAACCAGCCCCTTGTGAAAAATGGGGAGCCGAATAAACATCGTTACCGCTTAAGTCGATTAAAAAACCGCCACCTAACAACCCCGCGCCTTGGCTCCAGTTATCTTGCGAGAGATAGACATCATCGCCTGAAAAGTCAATTACAACAGAAAAAGGGATCCCTAAACTATTCCCTCCTGCTCTATTTAAATATCTATCGTTCCCCCCTAAATCGATGATTATTGCCGCATCATTTTCATAAACGTTATCTCCAACACCTCCAATAAAGACCTTTCCGATTGAAGTTTCAATTACCGTTACGTCTGATCCTTCTCTAACAATCCAATCATCTCCAAATCGATTCAATTTAACTGCATTATTTTTAAGCCTGATTAAAGTTTCTAAATCTAAAGCCTGGGCAACTCGATAAACAGACGTTAACAAAACTTCTAAATCTATTTTATTAGCTACTTCTAAAAACTTGAGCAAACCTTTTTGGCTCCGCATTTTTTCATCTAATGTTCGATCCCCCTCACTTTCTTCAATCTTAACAAGCAAAAGTTCTCCAATCCCCTCCACCAATTGATCAATTTGTGTGACGTCTATACCCTTGAGAGCCAAAAGCCTATCTTTTTTTGCAACGCTAATAGCCGCAATTAATTTTTCAAGATAGCCTGCTAAATCTTTAGTAATTTCAGGTTTTTGAAAACTAGATTCAGAGTGTTTTAAATCTAAAGCTTTCATACACTCCAAAATCATTTCGGAAATATTTTGATTTTCGGAGTTAAAATTATTCTCTAAACGGGAAGTTAAAGCGCGCGAAACCCATGGCAAATCTAACGGATAGTGAGCCAAATAATTTATTTCTGAAAGTCGAAACGGGTTATAGGTATCTAATTTTACGGAAGGATTGTATACATTAGCGACGGTTTGACGGATTTCTCCAGTTACTTCTTTATAACGCTCTGCTAAATGTTCCTTCTTTAAAATATAGTTAAGTAAAGAACCGTCAAAGCTTGAACGAAATTCTTCAAAATCTTGATGTTCTCTAACATGGGGAGTGACTTTAGGTCGTTGTTTCAACTTTGCTTCTAAAAACTTAAATTTCCCACTTCGTAAAACTTCAAACGTTACTTCACCTCCAGGAGGAATGGATCCAATTTGATTTCGAAAATTATTTACTAAATTTGAACCATTTATATTTTCAAGTCTTTTACCATCAACTCCAACAATGATATCTTGCATTTGAAAGCCAGCGCTCTCGCCAGGAGAATGAGGAATGGTAGAAACAACTTCAATGCCTGTAGAAATATTATTTCCGTTAAGAGTTCTAATTGGAGACTCAGCCAATCTCATCGCTATTCCCAACCAACCTTTGGCGTCTTCATCCTTCGATCGGAAAGAATCGTTCTTCTTCCAGGAATAGTACGTTCGTGGAAGACCAAATAATTTCAATAACTTGCTATCATTTTTCTCAATTTCACCCCCTAGCTCACCAAAAGATTCTGTTTTAAAAGAATAAATCGTTTCTTTTTTCGGTGATTTTGGAACGCAACCGGAAGAAAACAAAAAGCACAAAACAAAAATCCAAAATTTCATATATTCAAAACCATGTACTTTTTTTATACTCTATAAAGCTATCCCCAAATTCTTCAAGAAGAGCTTGTTCTTCCCAGCGAGAGCGAACAATATTCAAAGGAATTGCCAACACTAAATAAACGATTAAACCGATGTAAGAACCTGAAGCGACAATCAAACCTCCTAAAGTCACATTAATTCCACAGTACATGGGATGTCTTATATATTTATATACACCTCTTTTAACTAATTCTTTTGATCCGGGTAACACAGCGAAGGAAGAACCTAAATTCATCATTGAAACAACCCATAAAATGAGCCCTGAAAATCCAATTATAAGAGCCGGAAGTACAATTACGGGAAACCCAAATCCAAAGTTTTTGGGACCAAAATAGGCAATCGCCACGATAAGGAAATATGACGAGGGGATCAATATATTTAAAACGAAACGAAAATTTGGAGTCAAATTTTTAAAAAAATCCATAAATCTATATTTTAAAAACTAGTTGTTTAAATTTATTTTTAAAAACATGGGCAAGTCAAAGTTCAAAACCTTTAATCTTTGGGAGTGTATCGAATAGGATTTTTTAGGAAATAGATCCGTTAGACAATAAGCGATTTAAAACATCTTCGCCTTGCAACCAGTTTAAATCCAAAACCACGATAAACAATGGCATAGAAAATGAAAACTCTAAAAGTTTCACGGAATCTTTTTCTGTAGTTAAAATGATTTCCGCCTCACAACTTCTTGCTTTTTCTTCAACATTCTTAATATCATCGCGATTAAAGTAATGATGGTCTGGAAAACTTGAAAAACTTACAACCTCAGCTCCATATAATTCTAATAGTTTTTTGAACTTTTCAGGTTGAGCTATTCCACAAAAGGCGCAAACTCGAAGACCCTTTAAATCGTTTATATCCTTGGTCACTTTTAACTCTAAATCAGTTAAACGCTTTATGACCATTTGACTTTTGATTATTGGCGCACTCACATACTTTATAATAGGGGGGTCTTGGTTATCTTTAATCGTTTTTGTAAAACAAATTAAATCCGCACGCCCAGCCTCTTTCAGAGGTTCTCTTAAAGTTCCTGCAGGGAATATTGCATCGTTTTCAAAACCATGGGAATGATCGATTAATAAAATATTAAGATCTCGTTTAACGTCTAGTCTTTGGTATCCGTCGTCTAAAATCAGAGAGTCAACTCCCAGTTTTTCGATAGCCAACGTACCAGCTTCATATCGATCCTTACTAATGATAACAGGAACGCCTTTTAAACGACGCGCCATCATTGCCGGCTCATCTCCCGAAAGCTCCGGCCCAATTAAAATATTATTTCCATCGGAAACAATCTCTATTTGCTTTCTGGTTTTGGCTTGGTATCCTCTGCTTAAAATGGCAGGCTGACGTCCATTCGCTAATAGCTTTTGAGCTACCCAAATCGTCATTGGAGTTTTCCCCGTACCACCCAAGGTTAAATTACCAACACTGATTACTGGTACGGGCAAACGACGCACCTCAAAAATATTTTTTTGATAAAACCAAACTCTGGCTCTTACAATCAAAGAATAAAAAAGAGAGATAAATTTTAAAACAGCAAATACCGGAAGATGGTAAAATTTACGATTCGGGCTGATTATCTGGTAATAAAAACTTTCAAGACTCATATATTCGCAAATTTAGATAAATGATTTTTTTATATTTTATCATTCTTAATGCAGTTCTTCTATTGGCCTCACCATTTATTTTGGGTCGGTCACTATCAGATCGAAAGTTCCGAGAAGACTTAAAAAATAGAATTACTGGGGAAATTAACGCTCCAAATCTAGAAAAATGCATCTGGATACATGCATCCTCTGTTGGAGAAACAAAAGTAGCCGTTACTTTATGGAATCAGTTAAAAGCTATCGACACGATTCCAACCTTGGTACTTTCTACTTTTACCGAATCTGGCTATAAATTAGCTGTTCAAGAAAAAATAGAACCTGTTTTTAGATTACCACCAGATCACCCAATATGGATCAATCCTTTAGTAAACAAATTGAACCCATCCATCCTAATTTTGATCGAATCTGAATTTTGGCCTTGCTTATTATGGCGTTGCGCTAAATTAAAAATTCCAGTTCTACTTGCTAATGGTCGTATTTCGGAGAGATCCTACAACAGGTATTCAAAAATCGCCGGATTATTTCGACGGTTTGTAGAACCTATTAACTTCTTTGCAATGAGATCGCAAATAGATGCAGAACGTATCAAAAAGTTAGGAATTAGTTTGCCAAAAATAGAGGCGACAGGAAACATTAAGTTTGAATCATTACTTAAAAATAAAACAGAGCCTCCAAGCAATGCAACAGAAGATTCTAAATTAATTGTATTTGGATCTACACGACCTGGAGAAGAGGAATATATTTTAGAAACTATAAAAGAAATTCGAAAACAAAATCCAGAAACTAAATTTGCTATTGCCCCACGCCACATCAATAGACGCTCTGAAATTGAAAACTTGTTTGGCAAGTTAAGCCTTCCTTACTGCAACCACTCTAAAATGAAAAAAGAAGAACCTGTAATTTCCCGCATTGTACAAAATCATATTCAGCCTGGAGAAACAATTCTAATCGATACGCTCGGAGATTTGACAGGTTATTACCAAAATTGTTGCATCTCATTTGTTGGAGGAGGCTTTAATCCTGAGTTTGGCGGCCAGAATATCCTAGAGCCTGCAGCATTTAAGAAACCGGTAATTTTTGGCCCTCACATGAAAAACTTTGAAGAAGAAGCGGAACTACTATATTCCGGCGGAGGTGGAATCAAACTTGATAGCCTTAATCATTTAACAAAAACCGTCGATGATTTACTAAAAGATAAAAAAAAGCGAGAAGCTATCGGAAACAAAGCATGGGAACTATTAAATAGTAAACGAGGAGCTATTGATAAACACATCAAAAAAATTGTCGCTATGATTTCCTAATCCCTAACTAAAACAAATTAAATATTTTTTATTGAGAATCATGGCTATCGTTGCTTCGCAACGAATAATAACGTATCCTTTTATATAATCCTATTCTTGGAATTCAAAAATATTCAAAATTTTATTGCAATAAATTATCCGCAATCGAATTTGAAGAAAAATGACCGCAACCGGTAAACGTTTCAATACTTCCAATATTTTCAAAAAATAGCGATCCAAATATAAAAATGGGTTTCACTAATTTAAATTATCAGTTCCAACTTGATTTTCGGAGGGTCACAAACATTCCTCCCGATCCTAGGGATCGCCTTTCTTATTTTCAAACCTTTAAAGCTCTTCTAAAGGAAGAAAGAGAAAAAATCAAAACTTGGCACCGATCTGGAGTCGGAGGGAGAGAGATCGTTCAAGCTCATACCGGCCTCATGGATGAGTCTATTCGACATATTGTTCATACTCTAACAAAACTCGAAATTTATGCTGAGTCCAATTTAATCGAAAACTTTTCACTTATTGCTGTCGGGGGTTATGGAAGAGGCGAGCTCAATCCGTTTTCTGATATTGACCTTTTATTTGTCGTCGAAAAAGAAAAAGACAACGACATTATTGGAAGTTTTATCCAAGATTTAATTTCTATTTTTTGGGGAATTGGCCTGGAAATTGGCCATAGCGTTCGTACCATCAAAACTTGCGTCTCTATGGCCAAGGAAGATCTCACCGTCCAAACAGCCTTAGTCGACATAAGAATAATTACTGGCAACCCAGGGTTATTTGAACAACTGAACCAAGCAATTCAAAAGAATGTATTAAAAAAGAATATAAAAGAAATATTAACTTCCAAACTTAACGAACATTTTGACCCAAACCAATCCGTAAGCGAACTAGTTTGCAAACCCGAACCCGACATCAAAAACGGCCCTGGAGGTTTGAGGTATTACCACACCGCTCTTTGGGGGATGGCAACCCTATTCGGAACAGTCTCATTTTTGGATTTTGACGGTGGAAAAACTATTTCAAAGCGCGAAATTAAAAGTTATTACCGGTCTATCGATTTCTTTTTGAGAGTTCGCAATGAACTTCATTATCTGACAGAAAAGAAAACAGACGTGCTTCAACTTGATCTACAAAAAAACCTTGCCACGCATCTTGGTTATAAGCAAGAAGAAGAAACAGATATTACTCAGCGGTTTATGAGAGACTATTTTTTACACGCCACCAGCATATATAACTATTCCGAGATAATTTTCAAGCGATGTCTTCAATTAGAAAAACCATATATTGCAAAGGTGATCACGTCTTTAACACAAAAGGATTTAGGAAACGGCTTTATATCTAAAGACTCTGAACTACACTACAAAGAAGAGATAGAAGAAAATTTTTCTTCAAATCCTCAATTACTACTAACTGTCTTTGAAATTTGCATCGAAAAATCTCTTGAATTAAGCCCTCAATTAAAACGACAAATTCGCTTGAATTTAAAATTATTTAATAATGAATTTGTTCAGTCCGCTTCCATTCGCGAAATGCTTTTTAAAACATTCAACCGCTCAAATTCCGAAAAAATATTACGCCAAATGCATGAAGTAGGAGTTCTAGGGAAAATTCTTCCTCATTTTGAAGAAATACATTGTTTGGTTCGTTACGATAATTATAGAAGATACACAGCTGACGAACATTCTTTACGAATGGTTCGTTTTTTGGAAGAACTCGAATCTCCCGAAGGTACTGAACTAGCAGAACTATCTTCCATATTCAAAAAATCAGGTTTAAAAGATATATTGAAATTAGTCGCGTTAGCTCATTCCCTCGCAACAGTTTCTGGAGACGACACTGGAGATACTCAAAAAAAAATCAACACTTTGAGCGATCAATTAAACCTAGATGAAGAACAAAAAGAAATTTTAACGTTCCTATTAAATCATTTTTTTGCAATGACCGAATTTGCTTTCTACAAAGATTTTCACAACGAAGAAGCGGTCAAGGATTTTTTAACGGTCACGCAAACCCCCGAGAAACTAAACGCTCTATACTTAGTCAGCTACGCAGATTTAAAGGCATCTGCCCCCGACACTTGGACATCGTGGAAACAATACTTACTGTCTCAATTATTCAATCTAACTCGCAACGGGTTTCAAAAACAGTCTGAGCCATCACAAACATCCCCCTTAATGGCTAAGTTTAACCTTCACAGCTTTTTGCAAAAGGAATTTTTTGCGTGGGAAATTGAAGATCATTTAGATCGTATGGGAGAAGATTATCTAGTTTGGGCTTCTCCAGAAGCTGCGGCGCAACATATTCACCTTTTAAAATCGACTAAAAACGAATCCTTCGTTCTAGATATAAATTACAATAAACAGGGAGAGCATCATATTTTAACTCTAGCCTGTGAAGGAGCCAAAAAACCGCTAAAAAATCTTGTGGGAATATTAACTGCTAAGAATATGACAATATTGGGGGCGCAATCTTTTTTGGGAGAAGACGATATTGCGATAACAATCTTGCAAGTGGGCAGAACGGATGGAACCATTCACGAGATTGACCCTATTTGGTTAGAAGTTGAACAAGCTATGCAGGATATTATTGAAGGAAAAATTTCAATAAAAGAAGTCTTGAAAGAACGAAAACGTTTTTCAACTTACGAAAAGAAAAAAAAGAACGTAATAATGCCAAAGGTTAAATTGGAAAACATTGGAAACCCAAACTATACGGTAATAAGAACAGAAGCCCGCGATCACATTGGAATGCTATATAAAATCGTCGCGGTTCTAGAAAACTTTGGAATTCAAATTCACCGCGCTAAAATCTCTTGCAATGGCGACCGGGGTATCAACGTTTTCCATGTTTCTCTAAGAGGTAAAAAGCTTTCGTTTAAACGTTTAATAATTAGAGTAAAAGAACAATTAATATCCGCTTTGTTATTAGAAAAAGTAGAAGATATGATTTTATAAGTTACCCTATTAAAAAACCAAACATACAAAATAAAACTCCATTTATCTAATATATTGCTCAGATCTCTAGCAAAAATTATATGAAGACCTATATGTTTCTAATTATTATGTCGACTTTTTTGACCGACAAACCCAACTTGGATGTTGGTAAAAAAATCTATCTTGAAAAATGTAAGGTTTGTCATGGGGAAAAAGGAAACGTCAATCCTTTTGCTGCATCAGTTCTGAGCCCTCCTCCAAGGAATTTCACCTTAGAAAAGTCGAAACAAGAACTATCTAAAACTCGAATGATTCATTCTGTAACGGAGGGTCGCCCAGGAACGGCAATGATGCCTTGGAGCAATATCTTAACTTCAATTGAGATTCAATCTGTCGTCAGTTTTATCAGAAAAAACCTGATGAACGCTAACTCTAATTAGAAACTCAATCGAAATTTAAATTAGCCTTTGAAGTCTTTCGACATTTTCTCTAGGTAATCGGTAATATGCTTAGAAATGCTGTTTTGAGCTTTTTGATGAAGCTCCAAAAAGGCTATACCAATGTCATACAAACCATTTTCTACGTTTTCGACACGCACCACAGTCCCTATCAGTAAAAATGGAGATTGCTCTTCACCTATAGCAACGCTAAGTTGTACCTTGCATCCTATTTCTAGCGAATAATCATTTTCGAATAAAATACCCGCCATACTCAGATTTTTACTTTTCGAAATTATTTCAGGGACTTCTTGAGAACCTAAAATTTCAACTTTTACAGATTCTCCAAAATTTATTCTCAGGTAACGTCTTTTATCCTGAGAATAAAGGGCTATATTATTCTTCCCAGCCGCTTTGGCCTGATAAAGCGCTTTATCCGAAAACTCGAGCAATCTCATAGGATCCTGAGAATCAACAGGACAACACGCTAGTCCTCCGCTGAGTGTAATTTCTAAAACATGTTTATCGTACGGAACTCTTTCCTCGCTTACTTTCCTTCTAATTCTCTCTCCTAGAACCAAAGCGCTAATTTTTTCAGTTGCGGGTAAAACTAAAACCATCTCTTCTCCACCATATCTACCAGCAATATCTTCCGTCCTTTTTTCATCCAAAATTATTTTGGCAACTTTTTTTAGAACAACATCTCCTGCTAAGTGACCGTAAACGTCATTCAGTTTTTTGAAATTGTCTAAATCAAAAAATAAAATAGAAAGTGAGTCTCCATATCTCTTTGCTCGAGCTATTTCACGGTCAATCGCTTCTTCTAAAAAACGTCGATTAACTAGACCTGTCAAACCATCATATTTTGAAGAATGGGAAGTTTCTTCAAAAAGTTGAATCTCAATTACCTTGGGGTTTTTTAAAGCTTTTTTTTCCGTTAAAAAATAATCACAAAGAGCGGTTCGTAGATGTATTTTACGGTCTAAAGTCGAAGTCATAGCTCGTTGTCGTTCTACAATCTTATTCCAATGAAGCGCAGACTCCTCGACTGAAAACTCTAAGTGAGTCAGTATATGAAGAGCTACTCTAAAGGCTTCTTCTCCATGTTCTGCAGACAAATCGGATAAAGCTAGAATAAACTGTTCGTCTTCATCCGCAAAATCATCCAATAATTTTAAAACTTTTTCCCTTAACACACTCACGCTTTATCCTCTTTCAATCTTTCAATTAGTCGTCAAAAATACTCTAAGTTCTTTAAGCTTTTTAGTTCAACAGAAGAAGACAACGTCGCTTCTCCCAACCCTGTAAGTCGATTGCCCACCACGTTCAAATAGGCCAAATTCGAAAGATTCTTTGAATTAGCTAAATAATCCGCTCCCTCATCGCCAATTAAATTCAAAGCCAATGTTAATTCTTTTAGGTTGGATAAAGTCTTAGACTGCGAAAGAGCTTTTGCTCCAGAAGCTTCGATCCAGTTATTACAGTCTAAATGTAAAACTTCTAACTTATTTAACGTTTTTGAATTACCTATCGCTTCTGCCCCTTCGTCTAACGCTCCATTATTACTCAATATTAATTGTTTCAAATTTCCAAACAAAGAACTAGAGGCTATCGCTTTAACCCCTTCAGGACCAAGCTGATTTTCACTAACATCCAGATACTCTATATTTTTAATATTTTTTGTTTTAATAAATTCTCTAATTCCATCGGCTCGAAAATCATTATTCTCAATAGTCAGTTTCTTTAAATTAACTATGGAAGTTGAATTCGCGAGCGCAATAGCGCTATCGGCTGTAAGTCCATTTCGGCGTAACCGAAGTTCCTCCAAATTACGAAAATTAGGAGATCCAGAGAGTAACTCTATCCCCTCGTCATCCAAACGGTTGTCTTCTAAATTTAAAAAGGTAATGGAAGCAAAATTGGGAGCCTTAGAAAAAGCCTTAATCCCTTCATGAGTAAAATCATTTCCTCCTAAGTAAATAGAACTTAATTTCTTCCCAGAAAAAGACTCTGCAAACGACCTTAAGCCATCATCATTAACCCCTGTATCCGTTAAATTTAGACTTTCTAAATTAACTAACTTTTCAGATTGACCGATTGCTTTTGCTCCAAAAGATTCAATCCGGTTATGACTTAAATCTAAGGCCTTCAAGTTTGTCATTAGAGGAGCAATCGCAAGAGCTTTACTTCCAACAGGTCCAATTTCATTTCCCGAAAGCTTTAGAGAAACCAAAGACTGTAGGTTTGGAGAATGAGAAATTAGAAAAATACCCTCATCTCCTAAATTATTATTTTCCAAGAGAAGAGTTTCAACATTTGTTAAATAGCTACAGCTAGCTAAAAGAGCGGCGCCCTGATCATCCAAACCTGTCCGACTTAAATCCAGATGTTTGATACCAGATAGAGATGTATCTTCAGTAAGGAGCTTAATTTCTCCATGAGTTAATTTTTGATCCTTTAACTCAAAACGAGAGGAATCTTTTGGAAAATAAAAACTGGTTCGCATCGGTCGTTAAGTAAAAAATAAAACCTTTTTAATTTCTAATAACATTCAATATAAATTTAATACAAAAGCATTATAGCAAGATTGGGCAAAAGACAATATTTTTCCGGTTTTACTACGCCCAAACTATTTTTTTTCAAAATTTAAAAGTAAATCGGCTAAATCGTCTCCAGCTTTTTTACCGGCAAAAGAAAAAGCATTCAAAGCAGATATACGTTTTGTATTTCCCAAAGCTTTAGCCATTACTGGAACAACTCCAGCTACACTGCCATCATTAATATAGGTAACCGTCAAACTACCTTCGGCATAGTACACATAATTCTCGATAACAAAACCGCTTTCTCTAGACGCAATTTTTCCGTTTATTTGATAAGCAGGTTGTGACTTGTCAACCGTGAATCCTTTTTGCCCCAAGATTGAAGAAAGCTTGGACATAAATGCTCCAGCAACGCCCTCCGTCTCCGGCAAGTTTAAATCTATTGAAATCTTACGGCGCGCTAAGGAAACACTGCGTAACTTTTCTTTTAAATGAACAAACAACTCCCGACTATTTGTAAATTCTCCTAAATTTGGGGAAGCAACACCCTGGATGGGCTCTAACATTTCTACAGCTTGCTTTAACAATATAGAAGCCGATTTATAGTTTTTTAGGTTAATCGCATTCAAAGCTCTTGAGTAAATCCCATATGAAGCTTCAGTCTTAGCTAGGTTTTCTTTTTCTTGTCGAGCTAGCTCTTCTCGAAGACGCGACTTAGAAACTCTGACCAAAGCATATACGTCGAATAAAGAATCGTGCTCCTTTACGGACCACTCAACAACATCAGCTTCTTTAATTTGCGCGTCGCTTTTCGCTGAAATTTGAACTTCCAAACGTTGTCCAATTTCATTTACTATCTGCTGAGAGGATGTTTGAATTCTTGTCCCCAAATAATTTGCAATTTTCCCTAAGGCATCCTTTAAAGCCATTTCTTGGCCTTCTTGGGATGTTTTTGCTCCGCTTGCCGCCCCTACAAAATATAAACCGCCAGAATCTTTTGGCGGTTGTAAAACCCAATCGGGCCGCGAGGAACCAATCGTAGCGCAGGCTCCTAAAAACGCAAATAAGATGACTGAAGTTAATAAACGCACAATACTTCCCTTAATAAGTCTTCGGTAAATTTAATTTTAAAATTATTTAAAATCCAAACAATCCTTTTTCCTTAATTTTACGAAGTTCCTTTTCTTCACTCCAATCTAACAATCCTTCTTCCAAATTTAATAAACTGAGAGTCATCTTGTAGTAAACATCTTTACCATCGCTATTAGAGTTTGAAATGCTGACGATCTCCCCGAATAAATGAAATTTGGGTCCTTTCATTTTTCCAATCTTAAGCTTTGCATCCTCATCCATAAAAGCGCCTAAACCATCTGGATTATTTTGATCTTTAAATTCATCTAGCTGATCTTTCCTGGCGTAATCTTCTTTTTTATCTGCAACAAAACGAACCTTCCGGCTTTTTACAAGAGCCGTTCTAACTTTATCTGTTATAGCTTTAGTATCGATATGTTCTGAAGTTTTGTTTCGTAGCTCTGTTATACGAATGATTGGCTTTTCTTTTCCTTTGAATATATCTGTATCAATCAAAGACTGAGCCATTCTTTCTGCCAACATTTGAAGATCGTTTGGATTAAAAGAAAGCGCAGGATTATCTCTTACCTCTGCAGGTTCAACATATTTCGATTTAGCGGCGCAACCCGAGAAAATACCAAAAGCTATTACAATTACGATCATGATTTGCACGACTTTGCCAAGCTTCATTTCAATTTCTCCTAAACCAAATAATGATTACGTAAATACCTGTTACATCTTAATTCTCAATAAATTCCCGCTACTGTCGCGGGAATTTATGATAATACAATTTGACATCATTATCAAAAACTCGGGCAAACGCGACAGTTATTTTATTTTCTTCTATTGGAATAGCTGTCTCTTTAGATATTTTTTTACCTTCAACCTTGATTGAAAGTCTCATCTTTTCAGTATCATATCTTTTAGATAAAAAAAGGATTTTGCCTGGAAGAAGCGTCCATGTCCTAATATCAGCCCGCTGAATGGCTAAATTTAAAATAGAAGACAAGATGGCTCCCCCTTGCCCCAATTCTTTCCGCAAATGATAATCCTTAACCACTTGTGCAGCTAATCGCATCATTGCTTTAGCCGCTAAATAAGGCAACTCTTCTTCGTATTGTTTTAAAGCTAACGCATTTATATTTGTTAACGAAGAGGGACTTATAGAGGGGCCGCTATTAGTTGAAGATAAACTAATATCTATCCTTTTGGGATTCTGAGGAACCAACCGCGCAATAGAAACATGGTTTATTGCGCCAGTAAATGGGTTGCTAAAGGTTAGCGACCTACTCCTCTTTTCAGGAGCAAACTCCTTAAATACAAATAGGTAAAAATTATCGTTTCCTGCGAAAAAGTTTGTAGTTTTCTCCGCTGTTTCTTTAACTCTTTTTACAAACGGATTATCTGTAATTTTTACAGCTCGCCTTAAAGGCGGCAAGGCATTACCAGATTCGCCATTTAGTTGAAACGTTAAGGAAGATAAAACTTCTGTAAAAGCATTTTCGTAAGAGCTACGAACCGTTTGAGCAATTTGTTTTTCCGATTGCGACAAGTTCACTCGATCTAGCAGTCTATCGGTCGAAAACATTTCCATAAACGTTGATTCGGAAATTTGAGATTTCGACTCTACGCGATCAAATAATGAATGTAATTTATTTTCATATTTTTGTTTTAATTCAACAAGTTCACTTTCGGATTTTTCTAAGACGTTTTTTTGGAGAATATAAGCCCGCTCAATCTCTACCCGAGCTCCTCTTGGATCTCCTAGCATCAAAAAATTAATGGCCTTAATTGAATGTAAAAAAACTTTTTCGTATTCGTCTAATTGATAATCGCCAAGACCCTCTGTCAAACTGCTTTCAGCTATCTCTAGAAAAATTTTAGATACGCTTATCTTCGCCCGATCCTCCTCCGTCTGATAATACCTATAAACTTCTTCAAGGATTTTATTACTTTCCGAAAACTTACCCTGATAAGAATAGGCTATGCCTAATTCCAATAAAAGAATAGGGTCTACGTCACTATCAATAGTTTTTCTCGAACCTTTATTTTCTGAAAAAACAGCTCGCTCTAATGTCGATAAAGATTTTTTTGAACGGTTAAATCCTGATTTGATGGCTTGCATATCTATCGGTTTTAATGAAGCGCAGCCACCCAAAATAAAAACGAAAACGAGCATTAACACTCGAATAGTTTTATAAAATTTTTTACAAGAGCTAATAGGGGATATCATGTCAAACACATATGAGAAAACAGGAAAAGCCGCTTTATTTAAATTGAGTTAAAAACTACTAAATATGGTAATCGCCATATTCATTATCGCGTTCGTTTTCATTCCAGTGTTTTAAGAAGTGGGTCCAATCTTGAAGCGAAAAGTTTTTTCTAGTTTGAGAATTTCTCAAATCAAAATACCTGCTCCCCATGTAGGTTGCTCGATCATACTGTTCAATTCCAATTTCGGTCCATCCAATTCCTAGCTCTTCAGCTTCTTTACGATATTTTTTTGATTGTTCTTCATTTTGAAACTCAACGATGATTTTCGTTCCATCATCAGGTTCTTTAAAGACTGTTAAACGTCGTTTTGATTCCATAAATAGCTTAAAGCTAAAACTTTTTTATGCTAATTGAATTCCTCACTACTTGGAATAAAATTCAATCAAAAGCTTAGCGGGATCTCCAGTTTTCCGTTTTGGATGCAAAAATATTATATTCTTGAAACTCTAGCGGTTTCAAAGCCTCTGGATATACAATCTCAACAAATTTCGCCGAAGCAAGAGAACTTTGATGAATTTTTAAACCAACTTCATCTTCAAAAACAATAATATGAAAAAATTTTGTAGGATCCAAAATCTCTTGATTTGCAAGATAGAAAAGAGTTTTAGGCTCTTTTTTTTGAACATAGTTCACTAAATCATTTACGGCTTTAACGCATTTTTTTACAGCTTCTGGCCGCACTTGGTATTTTGCTGTTATATGGATTAACATAAAATTAAAAAAATAAAACTTAATCTAATAAATTTTAAACTATTTAAGCAAAAAGTTTTAACACTAAAAAAACATGAGAAAAATAACGAAATTGCTCAAACCAAATCACGAATTTATTGTCTACTCAGCTCCGCTATCTAGTTGAGTAGCTTCATCGGCTTTAGCCTTTTGAAATTCTTCCATTGCTTGAGGAGAGATTGTTACTCGGTCTCTTTGGCTTTGGACGCTTTTTACGCTTGATTGTTTATTGCGTTCTGCAATTACACTTTGCGTTTGATAGGCTTTGAAAATCTTACCTGAAAATGTAACGGAAAAATCCATGAACGCCTAATCAATTTAGGATTATCAATAAGGCGTCTCAAAAAATTTAATACAGTATTGGAACTTTCATTCACAAATTAATTCTCATTTATCTTTTTATAAGCAAAAGAATAAACCTATGAAAAATTAGAACTTTGTGAAAGCTCTTAATTCTGTACGACGCCTAGTGTCAAATTTTTGGATATTGATTTTATTGTAATACATGAAATCAAATTGCCCAATCAAAAAAAATTCAAGCAGTTATACATAGTTAAAGATCTAACTTAAGGCACAGGGATATTTTGCTTCATTTTGTTAGAAAATGAAAAATATAGGTGGGTTTTTTAGACAGTTATAACGGATAAAATATTTACTCAAATAGAAAAATTTCTCGATTAAAAATTAGCGCTCAAAAAACTAGTTCATTAGGGGACAGATCTTCACTCATAATAAAAATTCATTTTTTCATCTTACTTTTCTCAATAGAATCAAAAGCTTCTAAGATAAAACCTTTTAGTTCTCTTCTCTTTTGCGAATCTCCACTCAATAAAACCTCAAAAAACATTTCGGCTACTTTCTGCTCCCCAGGATCTAATCTGTTAAATAACGACCAAAGATGAGAATCACTCTCCATCCCTTCCTTTCTCTCAATATTTTCATAGAGAAGATCTAACACTGATCCATTAGCTAATTTCGCATATTTTTCTAAAATAGAAATATCTATTTTTTGCTCGCCATTTTCTAACTTACTCACTGAAGACGATCTTTTCATACCAATCTTAACCGCCATTTCAGCTTGTGAAAGCCCTAAAACAGTTTTTCGAAACTTTTTTAAACGCGCTCCAACTTCATCAAAGGCTTCTTTATTTTTAGGCATTTCTCTTATTTAGAATATTTTTATTGATTTTTTTCTATTTTAGAATAAAATAAGTATACTAATCGGCAAATTTGATCTAACTGCAACGTTGGCCAGTTATATATAAATTATAATAAGATTTTGCCTCCTTGGATTATCGCACAAAATAATTACAGCCAAAAATGAATTTAGCTCCTTACCTTCCGCCTTTCATATCGCATAAAAATTATTCTAAAAAGGAATACTAATAGCGCATTGGTTTTACTGATTTCAAATTTTGAAATCAGTAAAACTCAACGTAAATAAACATCAATTTAAGAAAACTAATTTATTCGACGAGGAAAAAATGGGAAGAGTAGTTAATTTATATGTAAATGGGATAGATACCGACGAAGGTACAGCCAAAGCTCAGGCAAATAAAATTAGTGGGATGATAGGCGAAAAAGTAGACTATTTTCATAATAAAACCGATGGAATTTTGTTTGACCTTGCCGAAGTATTTACTGGATGGCTAACAGGGGCCACTGAAGCTTCAGAAGGATTAAAAACAAAGTTGGAACAATTGATAAAACCGAAATCTTACGAACTAGACAACAAGGGAGAAAACCCATTACTTATCGAAAATAGCGTCGAAACAATTCGTATTTTTTGCCATAGTCAGGGTGGATTAGTCACAGCAAATGCAATCGAACTTTTTAATAATACTGATGAAACAAAACTGAATTATATAGGCTACCGAAAATTATTTAAAATTTATGCCTTTGCATCGGCTCAGACCCATATGCCTTCAGGCTGCGGGCATTTTGAACTTTTTTTTAATAGGCATGACTTTTTATATGATCTTATTCATCAGGTATACGACACTAATTGGGGACCTCGATATATTAGATCTCCAAAACTCGAAAAAGATCCAAATTACGACGAATTTGATGATGGAACTGGAGATATTGGAAATGGCGACACTTCCGAATTTCCTGGCTTCATACGTCCAGACGGATTTGAGGAACATTTCTTCGTTGAAAGTTATTTAAAAAAATATAGCGAATTTAAAGATTTTGAAAAAAGTGAATTTTATAAACTTCTAAGCAGACCTTCCCGACTAAAAAAAGCTCAACATGCAAAAGATCTCTACGAAAAGGCTTCTAGCTCAATAAATCTACAAGACGACGAGATAGAATTGCCAAATGATGAAAATGACGAAGCCTTAATTGAAGATTCAAATAACGAAAAAATACTTTCTTTTGAACCAGGCGAATTTGGCGAAGGAATTACGGCCTTCAAAGACCATCCATTATTTAACTGCGGAGCAATCCCTGTAGATTTTAAGGTCCAAGAAATTTACGACTTAGTAGAATCAGGCGAGGCATTTTACAACAAAGTTGCTTCCAACATCGACCAAGTGAAAACGGAAGTACAACCGGTTATAGATTTGTTGACTAGCGACAACCTCACCTTAGAAAGCTGGGAAATAACACCTCCAGCAGGCTGGACAGGTATTGGCGGCACTGTTCAGGATATTACTAACATCCTTGGGCAAACCACAAGTCTTTTAGAATCGGCTGATGAATTCAAAAAAATGGTAGAAGATTTTGAAATTCACACCAACATTTTGAGCGGAGTGGACCTAGTTCCTGAAGATAAATCTGGATTATATTCCCTTTTTACAACGGCAGTTTCGTGGAACATGGGGTCTCGATCTTTTGGTGACCAAACAGATAAACTTGAAAAAGTATTCGGTTCATTATTTAACGGCGAAGCCGTTATGGACACGGTAAAATCTGCGGCTGAAAATATTAAAACGGCAACAAACGCTATCGATTTGATTAATGAGATTCAAAACGGAACATCAACACCAACTGAAATATTAGATGAATTATCTCAAATTGGTATTTTTACAGATCAAATAGCGCAAGTTAAAGAATTGATCAATCTGGATGAATTAGCTTTAAAAGAAGCTAAAAAGTTTTTCAATACTTCAGGTTTAGCCAGGCAGCTCGCGGAAGTATACAGAAATCCATGTTCAGCTTCTTTACCCCAAGACGTTTTTGGCGCGGACCCATTAAAAATCCTGTTATAAGTATAAAAACGTCTCAAAAAAACTAACTATTTATCGGCTTTAAATAGAATCGGTTCGTGTTCCTGCAAGATCATTACTTTCGGATGGAGAGTTTGAGTTATTAGCTTCGACTGACTCGGCAAGAATATCGGCAATATCTTTTCGGTTATCTTGAGTCTCAGCATCGGCTTGAGCTTTTTTAAACTCTTCTAAAGCGCGAGGAGATATGGTAACTCGATCATTTTGAGTTTGTACACTCCTAACGTTAGATTGCTTGTTGCGCTCAGCAATAACACTCTGAGTTTGGTAGGCTTTAAAGACCTTACCAGGAGGTAAAATCGAAAAATCCATGATGCGAGGGGTGGTTGGTTAAAGTTTTTTTGAAATAAAAGAATTTTTTAGAACTGAAGAGCTATATCCTCTGATTACATTTTTTCCATGCTTCAGATTTGAAATCTTTCCCTTAATTTCAACTTTTTCTCGTTCTATAAAATCTTCACAATGATTTTCAAGGGAAATAATATCTAAAATTTTTGATTCAATTTTAGCTCGTATATTCTTTGTTTGAACAATGATTTTCTCTCGCTTTGCATCGTCCAAAGCATCCATATGTTTCTTAATGCGTCTATCTAATTTACTTATCATCTGTTGGAAGTTTTGTACTTTTTGGATTACCTCCATCAACCGATCAATGGTTTTTTCTTCTATGATTTTTTTTTGTTCTTCAAGAAGTAGTTCTAGCTTTTCATAATAATGAACTTCATGTTCAAGTAACTTTATGATTTGAGTAGGCGAGTCTTCGGTTTTCAAACTTCAGCAAGGACCTCAATCCAGAAAAGGTTGTCACTACTTAATTGTAGGAAAAACTTCTTGAAAATAAAACTTTTGATTCGATTCAGACAATTGCGATTAGATTTTGGGCTCTTTCTTCTATTCTAGTGTTTTCTACTAACCTTCTGAAAGATTGTAAAGCGGTTGTTTGAACATTTTTTTGAAATCCCTCCGCCACTCCCAAGGGATTATTTGATTCTATCACGATATTATCTTTTTTAAGATCAATATCTCCAATGTTTTCATTTAAAATTCTCTCCAACCCAGACTCTAAAGCAGGCAACAACCCAGTCTCAGGGTTTGTAAAAATATCTATAACCGTTTGTGGTCTTGTGGAAAATGCTCGTTTTAAATTCGCTTCATTAACAGAAATAGTGTTGTCATTTTCTGTTTTAATTCCAAAAGAACTTAATCGATTTCTGATTTCGTTTGGCAGGCTAGCAAATGGAGTAGTAATCCCTTCCTTGATTTTTTCTAGAGAATTTGTAATGGATAACTCCTGTACAACTTTTTTATCAGAGCCCACAACATTTAATCCTAAGCTACGTAATTTCAAAGGATCTGGTCGAATCGTTTCAACATTCTCTGAAAGAGAATTCAAATTTTGAATATTATCTTGGGATTCTCCAATTAATTCTTGTCGAATGGATTGAATTTCAGGATCTCTTTCAAACACTCGAGAAATCGTTAGAGCTTGATTAACTTGCCTAACAACCTCATTAAATTCATCAAAAAAGTTTTGGGCCAGATTTACAGCATTTTGAGGATCAGAAAATACTTGTACTTCCGTCTCTAAATTTGAAGATTTTTTTATCTCAAGCTCTACCCCCTCTACAACATTGTCAATTAAGGAAGTAGAGCTTTCAACAAGAGATTCGTCTATTTTTATAAAAGCAGATCGACTCTCTCTATTTAAATTTACTGGTGGATTTTGAGAAAAATCAAACTGTCTTTCCTTAACCACGGGGAAACCTTTGTTGTTCGTCCCTATAACACCAATCGCCAACAAGATACCATCGTCATCGTCAAGCTCAATATCCGCAGCTCCTTCCGCTGTGCTCCTTAGAACCAAACGGTTATCTTCAATGGAGGCGGTTAGCTTTATCTGATCACTTCCACCATCTAATCTCTCGTTGTTATTAACGTCTTCAGAAGCATCTAAAACGCCATCGCTATCTTTATCTTCAATAATAAAAACTCCAGGACCAAATTCGCTAGGATCGATCGTGAGGACATCAATTCGACCATTCTGATTAAAATCTTCCTCTAAATCCAGTTGCCCGTTTTTGTTTAAATCTTCGCCAAAATTTATTTTATCTTTTATATTTCTAATAGTGTCCGTGGTTTCAACGCTTACCTCAAAACCATTAACAACAAAACTTCCAGATAAACCTAATGGTTCTAATGGCGAGGTTTGCTGATCGGAAACCAAAACTGCGTTCACAGCATTTTGTCTGGGCACAACTGAAAAGCTTCCTACATTCGCTCTGCTAGAAGCGGTAGCTGCTACAATGTCTTCACGAGATGAACGAGCCGACAAAGAATTTAAAGCATCTTCTTCCTGCAATTGTGTCGTTAAACGACTTAATCCTCTAACTGATTTTCTGAGCTTTTCCAAAGTTTCAACTCGAAGGTCGACAAACTCAGACTTGTTTTGAATCGTCTCATTGACAGGCAAACGATTAGCGCGTAAATTTTCGGCAATAAAATTAATCGCTTCATTCACTCTAAAACCTGCCACAGGGCTGGTTAATTCCAAACTGGGTTTATTATTAGAAGTTGTATTGAAAGAATCTAAAAGAATTCCTCGAACATCAGAGGAAAAACTATCATCAGTGTTTAATTTTTTGAAAGGAAGGTCGCCCGTTGAGGATGGGTCTTTCAAAGCAAGAATCGAATTTATTAATCCGTCAATTTGCATTGGTATATGCTTTATTAAACTTAGGCGTTTTTTTCAATAAAATAAAAACTTAAAAGCTAAAGCTTTTAAGTTTTTTGCCGATAAACACAATAAGGCTAAGAGGATCAAACCTTAAGCCGGGATTAAAAAAATATATTTATCTATATCAACTCGTCTACGTTTCTACCAACCTGCGTTTGAACAGATACAGGGTCCTGGTTTCTATCTTCCTGCCTTGAAATATCTTGCCTATCTTGCTGTTGATCGTTCGTCTGAGAATCAATCTCCTCTTGTTGAGCCGGTCTAACCTCTTCTGTCTGTCCAGTTTGGTTCTGATTAGCTGGGCTTGTCTCTTGAGCTGCTGATTGTTGGGTATCCCCTAAATCTGGATTTTGTCTTGGGGTTTCCAGAATTTGATCGCGTTCTGTTTCCCTAGCGGCAGTTTGACTAATCCCCTCCCTCGGTTCTGGAGTCTGATTTTCAGTATTTTCTGTAATTCTATTTTGTACTGTATTTTGGTTCTGCTCTGCTTGAGCGCCAGCTTCTTGTTGCTGATCCACCTGTTGCTGTTCTAATCGAATGTCCTGCTCAGATTGCTCTGAAACTTCTTGCCTTTCTGCTCGTTGATTTTCTGATTCAATCCGTTCGCCCACAGGCCCCGTATTATCTCTATTTTCAATTGGATTATTTTGGTTACCTAATGGATTAACTTCTGAATCTTCACGCAATTCCACACCGCTTCCTAGCTCTTGTCGACCAGAAATATCTCCAGATACTTCAGCTTCTTGTGGGATTCTTTGATCAATAGGAAAATTTCCAGCCTGATTTGCGCCAGGAGCGTTTCCTAAGCTATTTGGGTCTCCTACCTCTCTAATATTTTGCTCTTCTGGGATGGGAGCGCTGGGTGTCGCAAAAGCTTCAGCTTCGGTTTCATTAGGAGCAAGATCTTCAATCCCGCTGCTAAGAGCATCTTGTCTTCTTGCTGCCTCGCTAAACTCTACACGATCATCCGCCCTACCTCGAGCAGGATTAGTCTCAATTTGTTGTAATGTATTTTGATTTTCTCTTTCGTTAGAGTTTTGCTCAGGTTCCGGATTAATCCTTGGAACGTCTCCTCGAAGAAATGGACTTTCAGATACTTCAGCCATTGGGGCTCCCTCCATTAAAATCAACCATTTAGACCATATTGCATAAGATTTCCGCGCTTAGTAAATACTTTCCCATTTCCTTATCGGACGCGCTTTAGAAAAACTTTAGCTTTTTTTTTAAAATTTAAATTTATAGATATCTTCATTTTACTCCATTTCTAGAAACAAAAATGAGATATTTAAAAATGCTTAATAAAAAAGGCTTTGAAGATTATCCTAATACATGGCAAAAAAACTAATTATAACGATAAAAATTATCCCTTTTAATCACTTCATAATAAAAAACTAATCATTTAAACCGCATATCATCGAACCAATGTTCAGAAAAATCAGCTTTTCGCTTATTTATACAATCCTAAGTATTATCTTAGTATTTTCTTTTCTTGAAGTTTCTCTTCGCCATCTTTCCCCAAAGGAAATTAGTTGGGTACCGCTAGTCAATAAATTTGGAACTTTCGCAAGCTATCGAAAAACTGGTTATAAGGCCAAACAGAAATATGCAGGAATCCCATATACAATAGAAATTGATGAGAATAATCTTAGAAACTTTAAAAATATTCCCTACAAAAAACCTAAAAATACTATACGAATCCTTAGCCTTGGAGATTCACTTTTTGAAGGACCGGGATTAGAAAAAAACGAACTATTTTCTTATTTTTTAAATCGAGAGTTAGAAAATAATATTTCAGATGTAAACTTTGAAGTGATCAATGGAGCAGCCAATGGATCTTTTTTATTAGACTACTATTTATACCTAAAAAATGAAGGTCATAAATTCCTTCCAGATATTGTTTTAATACCTTGGTCTAAATATGATTTCGACGAAAAGGCTTTAAATTTTATTAATTTTAATTCAATTCGTTTTCAAAAAACGGGAACCAAGAATATTCGAGTTGATTTGGAAGGTTTAAAAGTTGAACCGCCGAAGTCATTTATTAAACTTTTGATGACTAAATTAAATGAATCCTACGTTTACGGTCTTTTTTCTAAAAACTCTCAATTGTTGGAAAAATTCAGGTACCGATTAAATAATTTATATAAAGATAGAAAACGAGAAGAATCTAATGTTAAAACTCTTCAAAAAAAAATTATTAAAAACTTGAACTCCTCTAAAGAAACAATCAAAAAAGTTAGTATCTTTTTTAATAATGAACATCTTGGCGATTTATCTAAAGACTCCCAAAATATTTCCCCCATTATTTTAAATCTTATATTTAAAAGCACCGTTGACATTATCCAAAAGTTTGGAGCGCAACTAATTATCATTGAAATGCCCGACGATGAAGAGGCCTTAGGTGTTCAAACTTTCAGGATTCCGACAGATTTCTTTTCACAGTTAGATGCAAAACGGCTCAACTTGATACAAAAAACAGCTGAGTTTCAAAAAAGAAATATCATTCCACTTTACATACCAGGAGATTTTCATTGGACTCCTGCAGGTAGTTATTTGACCGCAATTTTAACTTTTAATTATTTAGTGGAAAATGTACTACCTCCCAACATATCCAAACAAACACGCCCAATCGATTTAAAAAACATAAAATTCGTCCAAAAGATTCGTTCAGCCAATGAGAGAATTCTCAAGTATAAGGATTGGTCGCAATATCTACTTTATTTGAAAGCAAATAGTTTAAGAAACCAAAGGAAATATAATCAAGCAATTCTAATTTTTGAAAAATATTTAGAAATTTCGAAGAACGATTATTATGCACACTATAAGCTTGGCTTGATTTATTTTCGCAAAAAATATTTCGCAAAAGCGGAAAATCATTTCTTAAAAGTGGCAGAATCTTCAAAAAGACTAAAACTAAAAAGTTTATTTAAACTTGGACAAACCTATGATGAATTGGAGAAATATTCAAAAGCAATAAAAACTTTTAAAGAATTAATCAAGGAGTGTGAGAATCTTAATATTACATCTAGTTATGAGGCTTATAACGCTTTAGGTCTAGCCTACAGAGACTTAAACGATTTTGAAAATGCTGAAATCTCCTTTAAAAAAGCCACAAAAATGAATCCTAAGAGTATTTCTTATTGGCAAAACTTAGGAAATTTATATTTTGACAATAAAAAGTTTCGACAATCCATTTTAGCTTACAAAAATCTTATAAATTTAGACTCTACAAACGTGAAAATTCTAACTATTACGGGTTTAGCTTATCTGCAGATGTACGAAGTAAAAAGTGCCAAAGAGATGTTTGAAAAAGTTTTACAAATACAACCTACAAACAAAATGGCTCGGGCAATCTTGAGTCAACTAACAAATCAAACCGCACAGTAAGAATCTTTCCTAAGTTATTTAAAAACTAATGAGTTTCTACCGTTTTTTTGGGAATTGCTGGGAATGGATCAAAAATACCAAGTAAGCAGGAGTAACGATAAGACACAAATACTTTTTTTGACTGCTTAAGGTTGTTAAATTGCAGGAACACTTGGTTTGCCAGGGGGGAATAATTGTCGATTTGAAACCCCTTATCAATCAAAAATGCTACACGCCCTCATCAAACCTTCTTTAAACCAATATTTTAACTTATACCCATTTCGATTTAAATAATAGTAACGTATTGAAGGACGCTTGAATTTAGAAGTTTTTTGAGCCATTCCAAACTTGTCATGCTCATTAACGCGTATTTTTTTCACTTCCGTCTCATTGGGACTTTTGGCTGATCGATAGGTCTCTCGATCACCCGGAAATAAATTAACGCTACGACCGAAACGAATAAAAACAAAAAACCTTTATACAAAAGAGTTTTCTTTTAACGATTCATCCATAATTTTAATAGCTTTTCTAACAAACTATTAAAAATGCGCCCAGAGGTTGGAGAGTAATAATAAAACTTTCAAGTTGGAAGCGCTATGCAAAGGGCTAGGAGGTTTTAACTAGAAAAATTAAACTATCTAAAATTAATTAAAAATCTTCTAGTTGACTAAATCTTCCATCATTTTTCGAAACTCAGGAATCAACTCTGACCATTCACGGTAAAAAGGTAAGATCTCATATTCGAGTAAATCAGCTACTAAAACCCAATCTTTATTTTTATTTGCCTCAACAAGTTGTTGGGTCAAATCAATTAATTGAGTTTGACGTTCTTGAATCGTTTTACCTTTGATTTTTGTGTTTTCAATATCAATGCTTAAAGCTGTTACCACTCCATCTAAAACTTGCGATAACCAATCAATACCATCAATAATATTTAGAAAAAATTGATTAGCTTCAGTTTCGTCTTCCATTTGAAATAACTCTGCCGCTTTTTCAATTCCTGGTATTAATTTTTCTAGATATTGCTCGGCATTCTCTAAATTCTTGTTAACGATCTCTTGTACAGAAACAATTTCAATTTCCAACTTTTCTATATCATTAACCAATACCGCACGAAATTCTTGAGCTTTTGATTCTTCAATTTGCAAATCGATAGGGGTTCCATCCAAAATTACAGCGCTCATATAAGTTCCAGGAAGAACGGTATTTTTTTGAATCTGGTCTAAAAGCTCCCCTAAAGTATTTCCATGGAAATCCATGGCTTTTTCTACACTGTTTATGAAAAGTTTCATAATCTACTCTAAAATAGTTAAGTCTTCGGTCATTTTATTATGCTCGAAGTTTTTATTCAATTCTATTAGCTTTTAAAAGCCATTGACATCAATTAAAATAAGGATTAATTTGGAAATTAAACAAATCAATTGGCTAAATCATGGTATCTCCCATTAATTCAGGTGGCTCTGAAAGCATATTGGGGTCGCTTAGACAAAATCGCTCCAATGCCCAAAATTCTATTTCTAGAATAGCGTCTGGGCAACAAACTAGTTTTTCACAAAATCCTTCTGCCTCAGCGCTTTCGGCTCAACTTCAATCAGAAATTGAAACGCTTTCGCAAGCTTCTTCCAATATTCAATCAGGGAATAACTTGTTAAAATCTGCTGGAGGAGGGATTGATGCTATTTCCCAATTAACCCAGCGAGGTCGAGAAATTTCAATACAAGCCGCAAATGGCACCCTAAGTTCAGAACAAAGAGACGCTTTGGGGCAAGAACTTCAATCTATAACAAGCGAAATTGACCGGATATCCCAATCAACTGAATTTAATGATCAATCTCTTTTAGACGGCAGTTTAGCGCCAGACTCTTCGCAAAGTCTAGATATCCAAACAGGTTCTAGCTCCGGCGACTCTATAAATCTAAATATCATCTCTGGAACTAGTACCTCAGATCTGGGTTTAGACAATTTAGACTTATCTAGCTCAGAAAGTTCTTTGCAAGCGGCTGAGAGTTTTAGCCAAGCTGAAAATTCTCTTAATGCTATTCAAGGACAAATTGGCGCAACTTCAAACCGACTTCAATCAACAGCAAATAGCCTTTCCCAGCGAACAGAAGGTCTGGTTCAAACGGTATCAAATCTAACAGGAACAAATATACCTGAAGAAATTACTAGCTTAAAATCAAACCTCACTCAAATTCAGGCATCTTTAAGCGCTTTAGGAACCCAAAACAACCAAAACGAAGCAACTATTGGCCGGCTACTAAACATTCGCGCTTAATGCCTTACTTGCATACTCAATCAATCCCATCCTAATAAATGGACTTGACCAGGGAAAATTGAAATGCTATTAAATGGTTCCTCATTTTATTAGAAGTTTTTAAATTAACTATTATAGCGGAGACCTTTCAATGGACGTTACGACCATAAAAATTGAAATAAGAAAGCATCACGTTTTGGAGGGCGTGAAGGTTTTGGATCTAGTGATTGAAACAGACGAGGAAAACCTCGTTAAACAAACTCAACATAAAGAATCCGATAGAGCCTATCAAAACTTTGTTAAAGAAGCGATTCGCATTAGCAAAGAACTCGCTTACGCTAGAATTGAATAAGCCTTATTTGGAGCGTTAAAAAGACGTAATAGTTTGATTGTTATTAGCTTTATCAAAAAACCGCTTCTAAATATTCAACTTTTTCATCTTTTCTACTAAAGTTGTTCGGTTTAAACCTAGTAATCCAGCAGCCTTATTTTTGACTGAATTTGTTTTTTCAAGGGCTTCCATTATCATCTCGCGTTCGAAATCTTCGACCGCTTGTTTAAGATTCATGCCCTCTTCAGGCAGCCCTATAAAAAAAGATTTTTTTAAGGATTGCCTTAAAACTTCGGCTGGATTTTCGTCTATTTCAGCTTCTAGTTTTGGTTCAGTATCTCTATCCAACTTCTCAATAGGAACATCAACCAAGGTTTTTTCTGGGAGATCCTTTGTGGTTAGAACACTACCAGAGCTCAGAACTACCATACGTTCGACAAAATTAACTAACTCCCTGATATTTCCAGGCCATTTATAGTCAGCTAAAATCTCTAAAGCCGCGTCATTGATTCCTTTGATGGACTTATTTTTAGCCTGATTAAAATGTTTGATGTAGTAATCAATTAAGATTGGAATATCTGGCTTTCTTTCCCGAAGTGCCGGCATTAAAATTGGAATTACGTTCAATCTGTAAAACAGGTCCTCCCGAAATCTACCTTTTTCAATTAATTCTTCCAAATTATGATGCGTCGCTGCAACCACTCGTATATCTATTTTTATAGGACGAGACCCACCAATCCTATCAATTTCTCTTTCGGCCAAAACTCGTAATAATTTAACCTGTAAAACAGGAGGCATATCTCCAATTTCATCCAACAAAATAGTGCCATTATTAGCCATTTCTAGACGGCCAACCTTTGTATGCACAGCTCCCGTGAAAGCCCCTTTTTCATAACCAAATAATTCGCTCTCAAGCAAATCATGAGGTATTGCGGCGCAGTTTACAGGTACAAATGTATTTTGGGCTCTTGGGCTATTTTGGTGAAGCGCCCGGGCAATGAGTTCTTTTCCGGTACCACTTTCTCCAGATATCAAAACCGTACTATCAGAAGAAGCCGCTTTCTGCGCCAAGTCTAAAACTCTCTGAATGGCGTCACATTTTCCAATTATTTGGTAAGAATTCAATTGTCAGTCCAGATCTATAAAATTGCAATTATTATATCTATAACTCTCAATTTGTCAATAATTTAGAAAAACTGCGTCAAAATTCCATCTTTTTTCTAAATTTAAATATCCCAACCAATAAAAGCAATAAAGAAAATATAGAAATCGTTTTTCCAATTCTCCAACCTTCCGGTTCATAAATAAATTCAATCACGTGATTTCCCGATTCTAAAGCCACAGTTCGGTAAAAATAATTAGCGCGATATATAGTAGCTAGCTTCCCATCTACAGTCGCTTTCCAGCCAGGAAACCAACTATCTAATAAAACCAAAAAGGCTTTGCCATTTTGATGCGTTTTTATCTTAACTTTATTAGGTTGATAACTTATTGATTCAACACCTCCAGAAAAACTTTGACTTGGTTGCCAATCTATTGGCTCGGAAAGTAGTACCCGCTTTCTTGGATCAAACTCTTTATCAAAATAAACATTAATTAAATGTGGAATTTTTTCGATTTGAAGATCTGGAACTAAAAACGCTCTTGGCAAACTGTCATCAAAAAAAACTATTTCTGGGTTTAATAATCGAAGGATTTCATCAGGGTTCCCTGAATAAGTTTCGTATTTAATTTGACTCTTTACGTTACTCCTCTCCAAAACACGTCTTTTCTTCTCTTTGGGAGATCCATAAAAAATGAGCCTCCAAACTTCCACACTTTCTAGATACATTGAAGACCAACCATCCGCATACTCAAAATCAAAAGCAACACCCAGGTTTGGCACAACAAAGTCTTTAGTTAATTGATAACCTATCAAACGCTGGGGAGATTTTGGGAAAAGTGTTTTTTTTTCTTTTACGTTCAGAGCCCCAGAATAGATTCGGAAAGGTTTATTTGTTTGATTTAGATTTTTTGCTAATACCGGCTTTTTATTAAAAAACTCGGAACTAATCATTGGAACCAAAGGAGCATTACTGAGAAAAACGTCCACAATCAAAAACAAAGGAAGAATTCCCACAATCAAAAATGATTGAGAAGTATTAAAATTTGCTAAATAAATCCAAAAACAAAATGCGATTAAAATAAAAAAGGGAAATTGCCAGTTTACTTCTGGCTTTAAAATAGCAATCAAACCTACAAATAAAATAAGAAGGACAGAAAAACCATAAACCAACCGATTATTAATAGCTCCTTTTAAGATAAAATCAACAATATACCCCGTCAAAAAAATCAAACTAAATTGACATATAAAAAAATACTTTTCCGGATACCTAAACACATCCAATAAGGGTATCCAGGAATATAGTTGTTCATATATCGGATTAAAACGCCCAAAAGCGCAAAATAAACCAATTAAAAAAGCTCCCAACCAAAATTGAATATCAGAATTTCTCCACAATCCAAAAGCTAAAATTAAAAATAAAATCGGTAAAATTCCAGAATAAAAACTTTCTAAAAACTGAAATGTCTGGTTACCCTCCGTTGTAAGAAAGTCGGAATAGTTTTCAGAAGCCATCAACTTCCATAGGGACGCTGGCTCCATAGATTTCATAGAATGAGTTTTAAAATCTAAACCTTGACCTCTGTTAGACCCTTTAATAAATACTAACGATGGAATAAGTTGAATGGCTGATATTGCTAGGGTAAAAAAAACCACTGCAATTAGAGAGGCTATCCGTTGAAAAGAAGAAAACGACGAATCGTTTTTTGATAAAACAAAAAGACAATAACCCGCAAGAAGGACCACAATCATTACGCAGTTTTCTGCCCCACCCGCTAATGTTGGACATAGAAGAAAAAAAACGCTCGCTAAAAAATATATAGTTTTTTTACTCGATAAAAACTTTTGAAAATATAAGAAAATCAGAGGAAGCCAAACCAAAGAAGCAAAATGGTTATAAATATCTAATAAAGATAGAAAATAACCTCCGAAAAGAGAAGGAGCAGAAGCGCAAATAGATGCAACACAAGACATTCTCCAATACCGGCATAAGAAATAAACCGAAAGAGACAAAATAAAGTGATGTAAAACGATGTATAAATTTAGCGCATACGTATAATCTTCAATCAAAAAAACAATATTGAGCGGATAAAAAACCCCTGGATGCAAAGTAGACATAAAGGGAATCCCGCTATAAATATAAGGATTCCAAAAGGGCCAAAAATTCTCATGGATTGCTTTATAAACAAAAAACTTCCATGGATAAGCCATCATGGAAAAATCGCCAATAAAAAAAGTCTGTTTACCAGATAAAACTGGAAAATAAAAACCAATCAATATTACGCACAATATACCCGGAGCAATTGCAGCATTTGACGATGAAACTAATTTTTTAAGAAATAAGACCAATGATTTTTCTTTTGAAAAGTTAAGTAAAACTACTACGACTCAACATTCTAATCCCACTACTAAAACTCGGGAAACAATCATTACCGCAAATATTTATCCCTCTCCAAAAGCTGGGTTTTAGAAGAAGATAATATAACTTTCGAATTAATCATTTAGGATTTAATTCGGAAAAAGTTGTTTTTTCTAAAGACAATTCAAAGGTTATTTTCGACCTGGAATTATTACGTTCCCTCTAATTTAGAAATAATGGAACGGATTTCGGTCGCTTGCGGTTGGTTCTCATCAAGTTTGAGAGATTCTTTAAAATGATGGATAGCTTTTTCAGGGATTTTCTTGTGTTTATAATAGATCAACCCTAGATTTTTATGAATACCGGCTATTTTTGGAAATTGTTTCAAAATACGATCAAAAACCAAAATTGAATCGTCTATATTTCCCACGTTTAAATATGCTGTCGCAAGGCTAATGTTTGCAGAAAGAGAAGAAGGCTTTAGGCCTACAGCTTTTTGGAATGCTTCGATCGCTTTAGCATTTTCTTTTACTCCTAAAAATGCTCGCCCTAACCCCAGGTACCCTTTAGCTAACTTAGGTTGCAGATCAATGAATTTTACGTAGTTTTTTATTGAATCTTCGTAAAAACCCAATTGCGTTTCAAGATGAGCTAAGTTAAAAATAGCTTCTGCAAAATACGAATTTCCCTCTATCGCCCTTTGGTAATATCCTCTTGCTTCATGTGGTTTACCCATAACATGAAGAGCTTTGGCAAGGTTATAATTGGCAGGCGAATAATCTGGTTTTATGGCGATAGCTTTTCTAAAATATTTAATTGATTCTGGATAATTCTTTAATTTCCCGAATATATTTCCAAGATTACTAAGCGCAAACACATAATTAGGATTGAGATTTAAAGCGGCTTTAAACTCACTGACAGCTGAAGAATAATCCCCTAACTTATCGTATGCTTCGCCTATATTATTATATGGGCGAACAATATTTGGAGCCTTTGTTTTTGCGTCCCTCCATAAAGAGATTTCATCTTTCCATACCTTGTTACGCTTTGTCGTTAAAACTCCAAAACAAATAAGAATTATTATTGGAAAAACCAAAGCGAACATTTTGTAATTCACTTTCGCAGGAAACTTTTTTCCAAGCCATTCCAACGCGACTTTACCAAAACTAGAAATCATCGCCGCCATTGCCAATGAAAAACCAGCTAATGGTAAATAGGTTCTATGCTCGACTGCGATATCAAATAACGGGATAACACTTGAAGTAGGTAAAAAAGTAACGATTCCCCAGAGCATCCCAAAACAGATTATTCTTGATGACGAGGTAAAACAAACCCATAAATAAAAACCTATTATTGTAATTCCTAAAAAATTTGACACTCTCATCCAGTCAGAAACTAAAGGAAAGTCAATCTCAATACTCAAATTAAATGGGAAGAAGAATTTCCAAAAATATTCAAATGGGATTACAAAAGTTTGGGTTAATAAATAGGTTTTCCAAGTGAATGAGCTAGGGTGCATATTTAGAATAGTATTTTTAAACAAAAGTATTCCGCCTAGCACCAAAATAAGGCATAACCCTACGGTACAAATAATTTTAAAATTCTGGCGAATCCAATTTAAAATCGAATACCGTGAAACAAATAAAAAATGAGCTAAAAAAGCAATGGCTGGGAAAGTAACTACAATTTCTTTACAAAGAAAACCGAAAAATAAACAAACAAAAGATAAAATAAACGGAATAATTCCATTTATACTTTTATCGCTAGATTCTACGTTTTTGTGCAAGGACCCATTTCTAGCGCCAATCGCCCTTAAAAAAAATATTGTTGCGGATAAATAAAAGCATGTCGCCATTATAGAAGAACGGCTAGAAATATAAGTTACAGCCTGAGTATTTAACGGGTGTAATGCAAAAATAGCTGCCGCTAAAAAACCATTTCTTTTATTTAATAATGGGTCTAATTTTTTGGAAAGAGCGCTTAATTCTAAGGCCAATCGATAAACCAGCCAAACGGCAATCATGTGAAAAGCTATATTGAAAAGATGATAGCTCCAAACTTGAACTTCGCTAAGGTAGTAATTTAAATTAAAAGAAAGAATGACCAATGGCCTTTGAAAAAAGCTAAACAAAAACATCGGAATCTTATCTAGTCCTCGAATCCAAGGTTTTTGCAATATGGCCGTTAAATCGTCAAAATGAAAAGAATTTAAATAGATATTTGCGTAAACTACACTGACCAGCCCCGCTAATAGCAAATAAGGTTTTTTTTGTATCATGTAATTTTAAAACTATCTTTCCTAAACTTTTTAAAACATTTTTTCAAAAAAACCCTTAAAAATCTCTTTTGGTTTTCTAATTATTGTTCTACTTCTAACTTGGAAATAATAGAGCGAATTTGAGCCGCGTGCGGTTGATCTTTATCAATTTTGAGAGATTCTTTAAAATGAAAAATAGCTTTGGGAGAATTTTTCTTGTGTTGATAATAAATCAATCCCAGATTTTTATGGATCCCAGCTATCTTAGGGAATTGCTTCAAAATACTATCAAAAACTAAAATGGCATTATCGAAATCCTCCAAGTTTGAATAAGCCATTGCTAAATTGACTTTAACGGAAAGAGAAGAAGGACCTAATTCTAAAACTTTTTTGAATGCCTCAACCGCTTGAGAGTTTTTATTTAGGCTCATTAATGCTCGACCCAATCCCAAATAAGCCTTATAAAATTTTGGCTGAAGCGCAATAAACCTTTTATAATATTCTACTGAATATTCATAGCGACCTAATTCCATTTCAACGTGAGCCAAATTAAAAATAGCTTCTGCAAAATATGATTCCGCTTCTATTGCCTCTCTATAATAATCTCTTGCTTGGCGTAGCTTACCTTCTATATGTAGAATTTTTCCAAGATTGTATATAGCGGGCGCATAATCTGGTTTTATAGCAATAGCTTTCCTTAAATACTTAGCCGATTCTGGATAATTCTTTAACTTTCCATATATATTTCCAAGATTACCTAGAGCAAATACATAATTTGGATTAAGGTTTAGAGCAGCTTCAAATTCCTTAATAGCAGAATCGTAATTTCCTAATTTATCGTAGGCTTCTCCCACATTATTATATGGACGAACAAAATTTGGAGCCTTTAATTTTGCATCGCTCCATAAAGAAATCTCATCCTTCCATACTCTGTTTCGCTTAGTTGTTAAAGTTCCAAAACAAATAATCACTACTATTGGAAATACCAAACCCAAAAAACTGTAATTTATCTTTTTAGGGAAATTTTCTCTAAACCAATCAACCGCCAGTTTACAAGAGCTAGAAATAATGGCTGCCATTGCTAAAGAAAAACCAGCTAAAGGCAAATAAGTTCTATGCTCCGCCGTAATATCCAGCAAGGGAACAATACTCGAGGTAGGCAATAAAGTAATAATTCCCCAAATCATTCCAAAGCGAACAATTTTTGACGAAGTCGTAAAACTAACCCACAAATATAAACTCAGTATGCCCACTCCGAAGAAGCTTGAAGCTCTGGTCCAGTCCGAAATTAGAGGGAAATCGTTTTCTATGCTTAAATTAAAAGGAAAAAAGAATTTCCAAAAATATTCAAATGGAATTACAAAGGTCTGAGTTAATAAATAGGTCTGCCAGGAAAATGTAGCTGAAGATAATATTAAAAAATTCCACTTAAAATAAATTGTTTCAATAAATATCAAAACTATGCCTGTCGCAACTATACAAACAAGCCTTAAGTTTTGACGAATCCAATCTAAAACTGAACTTTGTGAAAAAAATAAAAGATGCGCTAAAAAGGCTAGCGCTGGAAAGGTAAATACAATCTCTTTACAAAGAGTGCCTAAAAATAGAAATACCAAAGATAAAAAAAAAGGGATATTCATATTTGTATTTTGATAGTTTGGTATCACGCCTTTTTGAGAAGCGTTATTTTTAGCGTTAACGCCTTTTAAAAAAAATATCGTAGCGCCTAGATAAAAACATGTGGCCATTATAGAAGAACGGCTGGAAATATAAGTCACAGCTTGGGTATTTAATGGATGTAGCGCAAAAAGGGTTGCGGCTAAAAAACCATTTCTTCGGTTTATTAATGGGTCGGAATTTCCAGAAATAAACGTTAATTCCAAAACCAATCGATAAATCAACCAAACAGCGATCATATGGAAAGCTATATTAAAAAGATGATAGCTCCAAACTTGAAACTCGCTAAGAAAATAGTTTAAATTTAGAGAAAGGATAACCAGTGGCCTATGGGCGAAACTAAACAAAAACATTGGAATTTTGTCCAACCCTCGAATCCAAGGTTTCTGTAAAATAGTTGTTATGTCGTCAAAATGAAAAGAATTTAAATAAACGTTGGCATAAACGACACCGACCAATCCAGCTAATAACAAATAAGGTTTTTTTTGCATCATTAAACCAAATCTTACCTCTCTAAAACTTCGTAAAATATTTTTTCCAAACGGTCAACGGATAAACTCCAATCGTACTTCTTCTCCGCTTCTTTTCTACAGTTTTCTTTTAAAGCCAAAAAGGATTCGGAGTTTTCAAAAAAATCCTGCAATAAAATTGACATAGATTCTGGCGAGGAATCTTCAAATAAGAGCTTTGAATCAATATTGCTCAAAATCTCCTTAGTTCCTCCAACTGGAGTCCCAAAAACCGGTAAACCGCTGGCTAAAGCTTCTACCGTTGCAAGACCAAACCCTTCAATTGCTAGAGTGGGCAAAACAAATAAATCTGCAGCCCCATAATAATAGGCTATATCTTCATCAGAAACTCTTCCTGCTAGTCTTATTTTCTCTCCCATTCCATGCTTTTCAATTTGATTCCGAAGACTATTTTCCAGAGATCCCGCTCCCACAATTGTCAGACAAAATAATAATTTGGGGTTCCTCTGATTCACCAAATAGCAAGCATCGATTAAATTTTGCAACCCCATACGAGCTTCCAACCTCCGAACAGTCAAAAGCATCTTATTATCTTTGGGGACTCCTATACGTTTGCGGCATTCGTCTTGAGATAAACCAGTAATTCCAGGTTTGAAAGTCTCTAAATCAACACCTCCCGGAATAACATTTAATTTTGACTTCTTGAAAGGAAAAAAATCTTGAAATCGCCTTTTAGTATAAGAACTTAAGAAAACAAATCGTTTGGATGCAAAAAAGCAAATCCACTCTATTATTTTTATTACCCATAATTTTGCCCTAAGCTTAAAATCAAAAAAAGGTACCTTATTATAATTTTGGAATCCCAAACAGTTTATTTTTTCCTCATCAAACCATAAACTGTGAAAATGGTACACCCTTGGTATTTTCCAAAGCTTCGAACTAAACAAACAAGCAAAATCAACAAGAGGATTATGTATATGAATTAGGTCTATTTTGTATTTTGCGATTATTTTTTCAGACACCCGACGAACTTCTTTTATCAAACTAATAAAACTTTTACACTCTTTAGCGCCTATTCTGTAGTATTCAATTCCATCGATAATCTCAAAGTCTGGTAAGAAATCATTAGGTTTACAAGCAATTTGAACCACTTTATGTCCTTTTTCCACTAATCTCTTGTTCACCTCATAAGTCAATTTCCATGCTCCACCCATTTCATCTGGGAAACAATAAAACTGTAAAGACAATATTTTCAATGGCTTTTCATTACTTATCATCATACGAATTATAATAGGGAAGATTAATGGAAAGAACAAGTAGAACAATAAAAGTAAAAAACGTTTTCTATTCCAAAACAGAAATCATCTTTCTCTTTTTTTATTAAGAATGTTTATGTATACTGTATCTTTTTTTAGACTAATTAAACCGATATTGTAAATATCTCCAATGAAACATGTTGACAATCAGCCAAATATACAAGCTCTAAGGAAAATTTCCTCCTTATTTGCCACAGCAGACCTGGAAATTGACCATTTGTTAAGCTTAGCAATTGAAACGGCTACTGAAACCATTGGAGCTCGAAACTCCTCTCTACTTTTGGTTGACGATAATTCTGGACACCTTCAATTCTACCAAGCTTCCGGGCAAAAAAAGATACAATTAAAAAACTTTGAAATTCCACCTGGAATGGGTCTTGCTGGAGCGGTTTTGGAAAATGGCAAACCTATCGTTTCAAACGACGTAGTAAACGATCCCCGGTGGTACAGCTATATTAACGAAAAAATTAGCTTTCAAGTAACCGCAATTGCAACTTTACCCCTCATTATTGATAATGAGGTAATAGGAGTGCTTCAATTCCTCGATAAATTAGACGAAACCCCATTTTCTGAGAAGGACGTTGGAACTTTAGAAAAGTTTGCCAATATGATGGCAGCTTTCATCAACACTTCTCAAAGTAAAAAAATATTAGGAAGGGAGTTTGATCGACTGCGACAGAAATACATGCGTCGCTACATGATTGTGGGAGAAAGCAAAGCTCTTAGAAAATGCATTATGGAGTGTGAAAAAGTAGCAAATTCTAAAGCTGCAGTTTTGATTTCCGGAGAAAGCGGAACGGGAAAAGAGCTATTTGCGAATATGATCCATGATCGAAGTAACCGTCAAACAAAGCCTTTTATTTCTGTTAATTGTGGAGCCTTACCAGATTCAATTTTAGAAAGAGAACTATTTGGTCACGAGAAAGGCGCTTTCACTGGTGCTGATTCCAGAAAAATAGGGCTATTTGAAGCAGCCCACACCGGAACGTTATTTTTAGACGAAATCGGAGAAATGCCTCTAGAAATGCAGGTCAAACTTTTAAGGGTTATTCAAGAAGGCTCTTTCATGCGTTTAGGCGGGACAACTCCTATTCAAGTAGATGTAAGAATTATTTCTGCCACTAACCAAAATTTAGAAAAATCTGTGCCAGAAGGTCTGTTTAGAAAAGATTTATATTACCGAATAAATGTCATTAATATCAAATTACCCTCTCTGAGAGATAGAAAAGAAGATATTCCAGATTTAACTTCTTTTTTCCTTAAAAAACATAGTCGAGATGGACAAAATCCCGTAAAATGCGGCAAAGAAGTTTTAAGCTATTTGATGAGTTACAGTTGGCCTGGAAACATTAGGCAATTAGAAAACGTTGTTGAAAGAGCTTTAGTTCTTTGTGACAGTGACGAACTAACAAAAGAGTCCTTTGAATTTGAAACAGAAACGCCATCTATTGACGTTGGAGTAGGCCAGAGCCTTAAAGAAGCAAACGACGCTTTTCGGCGTTGCTATATCTCCAAGACTTTAAATTCTACCGATGGCAACCGCACAAAAGCGGCAAAAATTCTTCAAGTTCAACGGTCTTATCTTTCCCGGTTAATCAAAGAGCTAGAAATTGATTAAAAATACCTGCCAAAATTGAATTTTAACGGTCAGGTCCCTCCCAATAAACAAAGTATTAAGTACTGGTTAAATAATGACGGCTAAAATAATTGACGGTAAAAAAGTTTCCGCTAGCATATTAGAAAAGCTAACCCAGCAAACCAAAGATTTAAAAAAACAATTCGGTCGAGCTCCAGGATTGGCTACAGTATTAGTGGGAGAAGACCCCGCTTCGCAAGTATACGTTCGAAATAAAAATAAACGATGTAAAGAAATAGGATTTCAGTCATTTGAACAAATTCTACCTGCAGACATCCCCGAAACAGAGCTACTCCAATTAGTCGAAAACCTTAATAAAAACCCTGACGTAGATGGAATTTTAGTCCAATTGCCTTTACCTAACCACATAAGATCTGAGCTTATTCTGGAAGCAATTCTTCCAGAGAAAGACGTTGACGGTTTTCATCCTGTTAATGTTGGCGGTCTAGCTTCGGGGAAAAATGTTCTTTGCCCTTGCACTCCGTCTGGGGTTATCCAAATGTTGGATTATTATGAAATCTCAATTGAAGGAAAAAATGCCGTTATTTTGGGAAGAAGCAATATTGTAGGAAAACCTCAAGCCTTCCTCTTGTTGCATCGAAACGCTACCATTACAATTTGTCATTCTCGTACAAAAAATTTAGAGGAAGTAACATCTTCGGCAGATCTTCTTATCGCCGCCATTGGAAAACCAAATTATGTGACGGCGAATATGGTTAAAGAAGGCGCCGTAGTAATTGACGTAGGTATCAATCGCGTAGATGGGAAATTAACTGGAGACGTTGATTTTGGCCCTGTCGCAGAAAAAGCCTCTTATATCACTCCTGTTCCTGGAGGGGTTGGTCCCATGACAATCGCCATGCTCATGAGTAATACCCTAAAAGCCTTCAAAGCTCGAGTAAATGCTGAGTAAACACAATGGACTTAACTCCTAACTCATTTACATCCCCCTCTGAAGATTCACATGAAACCAGAATCTATTCAGTAAATGACATTACAGAAGACATTAAATCAATATTAGAAGCCGCTTTCGATGGGGTTTGGATTGAAGGAGAAATTTCTAATTATCGAGTAGCCGCTTCAAATCATGCTTATTTTGTATTAAAAGACGATCGTTCTCAAATCCGTTCTGTAATGTTCCGGCATCAAAAAAGTAGACTCCGCTTTGACCCTGAAGACGGCGATCAAGTTCTACTATTCGGGAGAATATCTGTTTATAACGCACGAGGCGAATACCAAATTATCGCCGAAAATATGGAACCTCGCGGTTTAGGAGCTCTTCAAAAAGCCTTTGAGCAATTAAAGGCAAGATTGTCTAAAGAAGGTTTATTTGAAGAATCAAAAAAAGTGGAAATCCCATGGTTTCCTTGGAAAGTAGGCATAATTACCTCTCCTACCGGAGCCGCCGTTCGGGATATCATTGAGGTTATCTCGAGAAGAAATTCCAACGTATCGATCTTACTTAATCCAGTTAAAGTTCAAGGCGAAGGCTCGGCCGAAGAGATTGCAGAAGCAATTGAACAAATGAACGAATTGTCCGATGTCGATGTATTAATTGTGGGAAGAGGTGGAGGCTCGATTGAAGACCTATGGGCGTTTAACGAAGAAATTGTCGCCCGCGCTATTCACGATTCAAAAATTCCCATTATATCGGCTGTTGGCCATGAAATTGATTTCACTATCGCCGACTTTGTAGCCGATTTAAGAGCTCCAACCCCATCGGCAGCAGCGGAATTAGCAGTTCCGGAACTTTCTGACGTAATGTCACAGTTGCGCGCTAATACCGAAACCCTAATCAAATCAGTTCAAGAAAAAATCGAAGGTCAACGCCAACAATTAACGAACTACACAAACCGTAGGTTTTTTCGATCTCCTATGGAAATCATACAACCCGCAGCTCAGCGATTGGACGATTTGAATCAAAGGTTAGCTCGAGCTCCAAGCCAAGGTTTAAAATTACGGAAAGAACGTCTACGTGGAACTGTTCAAAGTCTATTTAATAATTCTCCGGAAAGAAAATTTGAGAACTTAAAAGAGCGCTTAACTGACCGCATCCAACGTTTATCCCGAGTTCCAGAAAAAACATTTTCTATTAAGAGAGAAAGACTACAAAACCTACTTCAATTATTGCTCCACAATTCTCCTAAAAGTAGTATATCCATATCAATAAATAAATTAGACGATATAAATAGACGTTTCATCAGAGCGCCAATCCAAGGAATAAAGCTTCATAAGGAACGACTTCGTCAAGCGTCTCAGGCGCTAGCTTATAATTCACCTGCGGCTAAAATCTCTGCTCAAAGCGAGAAGCTCGAAGCGTTGACATCGCAACTAATTAAAAGAATAAACTCGTTAACTCAATTTAAAAGAGAACAACTGGGAGGTTTGGGGAAAAGTTTAAACGCTCTAAGTCCACTTCAAGTTTTAGACAGGGGATACAGCGTTACGTTCTCTAAAGAAACAGGTAAAGCTCTTAAAGAGATTAAAGAAGTTAAACCAGGCGACAAAATTCAAACTCAACTTTCTAATGGCAAGTTAGATTGCACTGTTGACAAAGTTTTTGAATAAAACTTTTGCTCACACTACCTTCTTCTGAAAAACTTTTAGCCGGTTATCATATCTTCAACTTTAGATAACACCGGTGAATCTTTGAGTACCTTAATCGCTTCGACACTCATCTTATTATTAACAACATCCAAATATTTTAGGTCTGTTAAAGAGGCGGCTTCTGCGAGGGACTTTGCCCCTTCGTCACCTAAATTATTTTCGGCCAAATCTAAAGTTGTTAAGTTTGATAAATAAAGTGAGATAGAAAGTTCTTCAGCGGCTTTTGCCCCTACCTTGCATTTCCACAAATTCAAAGCTTTTAAGTTTGAAAAATTAGAAGATTGAGCTATCGCCGCCACTCCTTCATCCCCAATATCGTTACGTTCTAAGTTTAACGAAACGAGTCCTTTAATGACAGGTGAATTGGCTAAATGTTTAATGCCTTCAGCCGTCAGATCATTACGCTCTAAATTTAATTCTTTCAAATTTGCGAATCGTTCGTCATTTGATATGAACTTCAATCCTTCGTCACCAATGTACTTTAGGCGAATGTCCAATACCGTCCCGTCGTTCTTTAACATTTCAGGAGCGATTTCCTCTACTGGTTGATCATTAAACGGTTTTTTCATCTTTCTTTCCTTTTCTAACTACGAAATATTTTTCGTCTAATAAATGTTTTAATTATCTCAACTATCTATATTCTTCATGATTTAGATTTTTTCTTAATTTTAACTTCTTCAGTTCTTTCTAACTTTTCTAATCGATCTCTTAAAGATTTATTTTCTTTTACGACATCGTCTAATTCAGATCGAATTTCTCCGATTTCTTTTGGTTTTTTAGCAGAATTTCTTAAAGCCGCAATTGCATCTTCAGCCCTTCTTTGCAATCGCCCATCAGGTTCATTATCAGCCAGTTTTCTCAAAATTGAAACCGCAGCTAAATCTTCTAACGTTTGCAACGCTTGTATCGCTCCTAGTTTACCTCGAAAAATAGCGGCAGGAGTACCTCTCGTTTCGCGGGCATAGCGAGCCAGTAATTCCAAAGCTTTTCCCTTTTTGCTTTCAAATCGCTTCGCTAGTATAGCCAACCCTCTCATTGCCGCCACTCGGCTCAATTTAGGAGCGCCATACTCAGCGCCCTTTTCAAAAACATCCCAAGACTTTTCATCCTCAAGTTCCGCCAAACCGGCATAAACAGCAATCTTTGCCATGTCGTTATGAGTTTCTTTTTCTAAAGCATTCTCGAGAAATTCTCTCGAATCAACGTCTTTAATTCTTCCTAAAGCTCTTAATGCAACAGCTTCTACTCGATACGAGGAGTCGCCTTGCGCCACTTTTCTTAAAGCCTTAGCGACTTTATCATCTCGAATAAAACCTCCCAAAGCGCTGACAACTCCATGACGAACTTTTGGGCAATCATGTTTTAAACCTTTCAAAAGACCATCTCGCGCTAAATCACCGCCAATTTTTTTAAGCGATGAAGCTATTCTGTTTGAAACGCCCCAAAACTTTTCTTTAACTAATCGTTCCGAAAGAAGTTTAATATCTTCAGTCGAAGGCTTTTCGGCAAGAGCGACAGCGGCTTCTAATCTACCTATAGGGTCTGGATCTTTCTTCAATTGCTCCGCTAACATTGGTCGAGCTAAATCCAATTTAACTTTCTTACAAGGAATTTCATAATCTGGGTCCAACCGAACAAAAGCAGGTTTGCTTTTCAATTTAAAAGAAAACCTATTTTCCTTGGTATCTAATATAATTGGGAATGTTTCATCTTTTTTTCCATAAAAAAAACGGAGATTCATTGGAAGGTGGAATAATAAATCTTCCCCTTTATTCTCAGACTTCTGGTTTTGCTTAATAACAACAGTTCCAATCTTATTGGTATTATCCCAACTGAATCCCAATTCTAGAACGGGATAACCGCCACGAAAAATCCATTGAGCCGCCCATTCATCGTAATTTTTAGAAACTGTTTCTTCGATACAACGAAGCAAATCTACCGTTTCCACTAAATCAAATTCATGTCGCTTTAAAAATAAACCTAAAACTTTGCGAAAATTTGATTCTCCCAAAGACGCCATCAAATGACGTAATCGAACGGCCCCTCCCGGATATAAATGAGCGTCGAATAAATCGATTGGCTCTTTATACACATTAGTCACAATAGGCCGACGGTAACTTGCATCTTCGCCAAAATACATTTCTGCGTCTTCATACAATTGATATCGAAATTCGTCTTCGCCTTTAGATTCTCTCGTATATAAAGCGTCAAAATAAGTTGCGAACGATTCATGCAACCATGCGTGTGACCATGTCTTAGCAGTAACAAGATCTCCAAACCACATGTGCGCCGCTTCATGAGCCACCAATCCATTAGAATTTATATCTAAATGAGCTCGATTATCGTGAAGGGTTAAATCAGTTTGGGTTGTTACTGTAAAGTTTTCCATTCCTCCAAAAATAAATTCTGGTACCGCAATCTGGGTATAATGCGGATAGGGATATCGGTAACCCACAAAATCAGAAAAAAAGCGGATGATTTTCCCCGTATCTTGGAATGAATTTTTCCCTTCCTTTTCCCTACCCTTTTGCACATACCATTTAATATTAGTTCCACTAACCATTTCGCTATGTTCGGCAAATTCTCCGCCAACAATTGAAAGCAAATAGGTCGAGTATGGAAGCTCCAATTTGTAATGAAAAAAAGATTCCTTTGGCGTAATTTTCTTTTTTAATAATTTCCCATTGGCCAAACCAAACATTCCAGAAGGCAACCTTAGAACAACTTCAGTCGTTTGCTTAAAGTTTGGCTGATCAAAACATGGAAAATAATATCTTGAATCCTCGTCTTGTCCTTGAGTCCAAACCGTTTTAAAACGATCAGGATAGTCGGCATCCGGTTTTGTAAAATAAATACCTGCCAACGGCTTTTCTACGGAATGGTCTATAGAAACTGAAATTTTTGTTCCAGGTTTAAGAGGAGTCTTTAAAAAGGCTATAACTTTCTCTCCAGTATTATCAAAATCAACTGGCTTATCTTGAATTCGAACTTTTGAGACTTGTAGTCGCATTGCATCAAAACCAATTTCCACAACATTGGCAGAATTAACTTTAAGATCATAGCGGGTCGTACCCCATACCTTCTCTTGGTCCCAATCGAAGCGTAAATCCAACTTTAAATGAATTGGAACAACCGATGTGTCTGGTCCGTAATGTGGTTTTGAACCTTTTTGGGCAAATGGTTTGCGCTCTAAGAGTCCCCAATGCTCCGAAAAACCTTCCACATAATGACATTTACAGTATCTCGTTGAATGCAAAATATCCTCTACCTTTCAATAATTTTTATTAAAATAATTTTTTAGAATTTGAATAAATCAAACGCCTTTTTTATCACCTTAGGTAATTGTAAAGATCCTTTATTAATTCCCGGACAAAACCCCGCTGTTAACTCCCAATGCTGTGGCGTTTCCATATTTTCTCGCCAGAAAGGGTATGTTCTACACTGGGCAGGTTTAGCCTCGTGAATTGCGCAGCCTTCAAACGTCAAAAATGGACATGGATTACCTTCTTGAACGTCTATATACCACATATCGTGTTCTTTCTTAAGAAACTCTGATTTAAAAAGTTTCTGAGAAAGCTGCAAATATTCTGCTGCATCTCGGACGTCCTTGCGGTCCATATAAACTACTCCTGGCTTCGTGCAGCATTTAAAGCAATCAGGCTCGCATTCAAAACGTACGGGCTCTTTTTCCCACCAGTTGGTCTCCATTATTCTATAACAATACTAAATCGTTTCTATGAATCACTTCCTCATAAAAACGCTCATGAAGAGCTGAGCGAACAGCAGATGTTTTAAGTCCTTTAATTTTATCTAAATCTCTTGAACTATAATTAACCAAACCAACGGCAAATTCTTTTCCGGATTCGTCTAAAAGATTTACCGCATTACCAAACTCAAAATTTCCTTGAATTTCTACAACCCCAGCTGAAAGCAAACTTTTGCCTCTAGAAAAAATCGCCTTTTTAGCTCCCGCATCAATTCGAATTTTGCCTTTAGATTTTAAAGTATGGGCGATCCAATGTTTACGACTTTTAATTTTAGATGTGCCCGACCAAAACAAAGTCCCAATATCTTCGCCAAACGTAATCTTTTCTAAGGAATTTAAGTTCTTCCCATTCATGATAATTGTTGGAATGCCAAAGCTAATAGTTTTTTTTGCCGCTAATACCTTAGTATACATTCCTCCAACGGTATAATGACTACCGCTTTTACCCGCCAGTTGCAAAATTTTGTTCGTGATACTTCCCACAAATGGAATCAATTCTGGAGGCGTTCCATTTTTTGCAATCTTCTTAGTGGGATCGCTCGAATATAAACCGTCAATATCTGACAATATTATTAGCAATTGAGAATCCACCAGACAGGCAGATAATGCTGCCAAGGTATCATTATCCCCAATTTTGATTTCATCTACAGATACGGTATCGTTTTCGTTAATTATTGGAATCACTCCATGCGATAGCAGCGTATTAATAGTATTCTTTGCATTAAGATATCGTTTGCGATCTCCCAAGTCGTGGTGGTCAAATAAAATTTGAGCGACTTTAAGCCCTTCTTTTTCAAACCGCTTTTCGTATATCCGCATCAAGTAACTTTGACCTATAGCGGCGCATGCTTGTTTTTCAGGAATCGATAAACGCGGAGCTTTTATATCCAACCGGCCTCTACCTGCCATGACTGCTCCCGACGAAACTAGAACGACTTCATACCCGTTATCAATCAATCTCTTCACGCAGGCTGAGATTTTACTAACAGTACCTTCGTCCAACTCTAAAACAGAATCATCCAGTTTTGGTTTTTGCCGTGCGATAACGCTACTGCCAATTTTAATAACAATACGTTTTAAACCTTTTAATATTTCTTTTCTTGCCGAAGCGTTTTCCATTTAAAAAATAGGGAATCATTTAGTAAAATTTTTAACGGTATTAATATAACACGGCAGGAGGTAGGCGGGAATCTAAAGTGTGAAGAGGATAAAATGCCGAATTTCATCGACAAGAAAAAGCCGAGTAATGTTTATTTAATCTAATCTTTTAGCGGAGCGCAAAAATATCGGTAAACTTTTGACTAGTCCGGGCGCGCAAACCTACATAAACAAGAGTTACTAAATTGCCTAGAATGTAGACCGCCAAAGTCCAAACGATCCCACGCGCAACACTTTTCTCCATCACTCCAATCCAAATCCCGACAAAAGTGGCTCCGATATAAAAATCTGTAAATGTAGCAACTCCCCAACGCAAAGCGGCCATCTCTTCAACCCCTTGCATAACATTGCTTTCGACGCTTGCCCAAACTATTACGCATGTAAGCGCAACAAAAAGTAGCGCGCAAACAAATAAAACCTGCAGTTTAAAATTAGGCATCGTTATCTCTCAGGTTTAATTTTTTCTAAATAAATAATGAGCTACAACCCATTCTTTTCCTCGCTTATAGCCAAATAACTCAGCACACGCCATGAAAAATATTCTCCACCTTTGAAACCAAATGGAGCTTTCTTCGTCGCCATAAACTTGTCTAAATATTGGAAGAATGACAGATTTCTTCTCATCCATATTTTTTAGCCATGCATTTGAAGTCTTCATATAATGACGACCATCCCAACGCCACTGTTTTTCTAAAGAAAGATCTTTTTGGAAATGGGACAACAAACCTTCAGACGGCATAACGCCACCTGTAAAAAAATATCGCCCCATCCAATTGTCCGAACCTGCTGTTTCAAAAAAATATGCATACTTCCGATGACAAAAAATATGGACAAACAACTTACCCTTTGGTTTTAACCATGATGCTATATTCCCCATTAGTTGCTCATAGTTACGCATATGTTCAAACATCTCGATAGAAACCACTCGATCAAATTTTTTTTCAGTAGAAAACCGATTTATGTCTTCAGTTAAAACAATTAGGTTCTTTAATCCCCTATCTTTTGCATTTTGGCTAATAGCTTCTCTTTGCGGATTAGAATTTGAAATCGCGACAATTTGACTGTTAGGGTATTTCTCCGCCATCCATAGAGATAGCGATCCCCAACCGCAACCTAACTCAAGAATATCCATTCCATCAGCTAATTCAGCTCTTTCACACGTGGCCATTAAAGAACTTTCTTCCGCTTGATTTAATTGGATCGACCCGTCTCCCCAATAGCAAGAACTGTATTTTTTATATTCCCCTAAAGTTAATTCAAAAAACCTCGGAGGCAATTCATAATGTTGTTGATTTGCTTCTAAAGTATTAACTGCTATGGGGCAAGATTTCAATTCTTCCACAAATTGAAGAATCGACTCTGAACCCGATCCATTTTGCGAGGCTCGTTCCTCATCTAACCTTTTTTTTAATAACCATCTAATACCTAACCGAATCCCACTATCAGCGATTAAACCTCGTTCCATCCAATCAACAATTTTATCCATTTTCAATTTTCCTTCGGAGGCCATGGGAAAAACATACTCGTTGTTTCCAAATATTTTTTATAATCTTCACCTTTAGTTTTCAAAGCTTGCTGTTCCGTAAACGGGATTCCAGAAATTTTGATCAAAAAAAGCAACATGATACAAGGGCCAACTAAAGTTACCCAACCATAACCAGCGCCCCATCCCAAGACGACATAACTCCACCAATGAACCCACTCAAAAAAATAATTAGGATGCCGAGAATATTTCCACAAACCGGCACGACAAACTTTTCCTTTATTAGATTCTTCCGCTCTAAATTTCGCGAGTTGATTATCCGCCGTCCATTCTCCCCCTATAGAGAATATCCATATTAATACGGCCAAGCTATCTATCGTTTCCAATGGCCTAGGGTTATAAACAACGATGGACATTGGAACAATAAATAATACCGCCACGGCCGCTTGGGATTGAAAAAAGAAAAAAAAGTATTCACCTACTTTTTTTCCTGCGGCTCGACGAAAGTTTTGATAACGACCATCTTCTTCTTTTGCTTTAATTATTCTATCGACGAGCAAATGAGTTCCTAAACGAATTCCCCAACCCGCTCCCATAACAGCCGCTAATATTCTTCGACTTTCATCGCCATTCCCCACAAAGGCAAAATACAATATGCCTCCTGCAATTGCATACGACCAACCGACATCCGCAATTCCCGCATCTCCCGTTTTTAGTTGCAATGCCCACAAGGCAATCATAAAAATTGCTATTACGATCCAACAATTAATTAAATGAAAAAGGATTACAGGCACAAATAAACCTCTTAAAGGGCTTTTTTAGGGTTTTCTATGAAAGGTAAAATGGGGTCCATTCGGCAATGTGGCTTGGTAAATAACATCTGTACATTGCCAATTTGCCTTTCAATAAAACCGCCTTCACAGTAACAAAGATAAAAAATCCACATTCTAATAAAAGCTTCAGAAAAACCTAAATTCTTAACTTTGCTCTCATTTTCCAAAAAGCGTTCTCTCCACTCCTTAAGCGTCTTAGCGTAATGCGGCGTAATATCTTCCAGATGAAACAATCTCATATCGGAAGAGGCGGCAGCTGCGGAACAAAGCGCAGTAATCGAAGGAATGCAACTTCCCGGAAAAATATATTGCTTGATAAAATCTACAAAATCTTTCGCCTCGTCAAATAAGTTATCTACAATAATAATTGCTTGAATCATCATTCGCCCGTTTGGCTTGAGCAATTGACCACATTTTTGAAAAAAGGTACTATAATATTGATAGCCAACCGCTTCGATCATCTCGATAGAAACCAATTTATCGAATTGCCCTTGTAAATCTCTATAATCTTGTTTTAGAACCGTTACTTGGCCGTCTACACCATTCTCTTTTATTAAGTTTCTGGAAAAGGCAAGTTGTTCGTCTGAGATTGTGGTGGTAGTTACGCGACAACCATAATTTTTGGCAGCGTGAAGAGCAAACCCTCCCCATCCGGTTCCAATTTCCAATACATGGTCTTCTGACGACAAATCCATTTTTTTACAGATTCGATCAATTTTAGCTACGGAAGCGTCATACAAAGAACTATCAGGATTTTCAAAAATACCGCAGGAATACATTCGAGTATCGTCCAAAAAGGTCGAAAAAAAATCATTTCCCAAGTCGTAATGAGCGTGAATATTTTTCAGACTTCCTTGTCGGTTATTCTTCTTCCAGGCATGCGCAAGTTTAAAAGCTAAAACTCCCAAACTAGCCAAACCTCCTTCCATGTTGTTAGCGGCATCTCTATTCCGAGTAAAAATTTGAACCAAGGCGGTTAAATCATCGCAAGTCCATCTTCCTCTTATATAAGATTCACCTGCGCCATTTAAACCCTTAGCAGCTATATCTAAAAACATCTTGGGACTTTGTACATTAACGGTCGCCTTAAGAGGAAACTCAGAAGTCGCTTTCCCAAAAATCATACGTTCGTTTTCTTCTATAACAGTAACTTCCCCTTCAGTTATGTTTTTAAAATAATTCAAAACCAATTTTCGAGCGATTTTATCGATAAAAGTAGTAGCCAACTCATCGGTTAATTCTATTTCTTTGGGAGCAATAAATTCTTCAGTTTGCACGATCAACCTCCCTCATGAATTCTATGTTTTGGATGAGAATAAAAAGGACATTTTTTCCACCAAAGAAGCAGGGCTTGGTAATATATAGCCGCCTTAACTTTCCAGGTCATTAATGGGTATTTAATTAAAACTCTAGCGAGAGAATGACCGTTGATTGGTTTTCGTTTCATAACTAAATTAGCTTCGAAAATTTTCTTACCCTTATTCCAATTTTCCATTTGAACTTTAAGGCGTTCTCCAGGCTCTGAAAAATACCACTCGTAATCAATACCCATATCCATAAATGGAGATATATGAAATTCTTTTTCAAAACAAAACTTTTTCATCCCGTTTTTTTCGTTAACTAAACTTAAATCAAGTAAATAACAATGTTGTTCACCCCAGGGAGTATTATTAATTTCTGCAATTATGCTTTGCACAGATTCCATCGTTCGATCAAAACAAAAGTAGAAACTAACCGGGTTGAAGCGATAACCTAAATAGCTTAAGTGAGTCATTAAAAATACTGGACCATCAGGTTTTTTTCCTGTTTGTTCAAAAACCCAGTTTCTAACCGCTTCCGAAAGGGGAATATCATTATCGCCTAAATGGTCGCGCCGTCGAAAATGGGCAAAATTCCATCTGCGCGCAGACCAAAACCAGTAAGGATCAAATAACTCTGGAAGCTCGTCCAAATCTAAAAAAAGCATGAATAAAGAATAGTCAAACGTTCTTCTAGTAGGAGAATATCTAATATGATTAACTGCACCTTCGTATATAGCGCTATTCATTAAAGAGATTTCCCAAATTGTCGACAAACCGCCAAAGCGCTTTTAAGACCATCTTCGTGAAAGCCAAATCCCCAATAAGCTCCACAAAAATGGATTCTATCCGCGCCGTCAATTTCTTGATGACGCTTTTGAGCGGTAATACTACCGGTGTTATATATTGGATGATGGTATATAATTTTTTTTATAACTTTTTTAGGGTCGATAGAGTCTTCCATATTTAGCGAAACGCAAAACGTTTTCTCAGAGTCAAGCGTTTGAAGCATATTCATGTTATAAGTCACCGTTGATTCTTCAATAGGCTTAACTAATCTTCGATAATTCCAACTAGCCCAGGCTCTTCGTTCATTGGGTAAAACTGAAGAGTCCCAGTGTAAAACTGCAACATTTTTTTGATAGGGAATAGCTCCCAGAACTTCTCTTTCCTTTTTAGTTGGGTTTTCAATCATTCCTAAAGCTTGATCGCTATGAGTCGCAATGACTACCCGATCAAAAACTTTGTTTTCTCCACTCACATTTGTTATCTCGACACCATCCGTTCTTCTAGAAATCTTTTGAACTGGGGCGTTAAGAAAAATACGATCCTTAAACGAATCTATAAGAGGAAGCACATATTGTTTTGAGCCTCCTCGGATCACTCTCCATTGAGGTCGTTCTTCGACATTTAGCATTCCATGGTTTTCAAAAAACTCTGCAAAAAACCGAAAATTAGAATTTTCAATGACTTTTGGTTTTGCCGACCAAATAGCCGACGCCATCGGAAAAGCATAATTCTCTCTCAGTTCATTAGAATACTGGCCACGCTTTAGAAATTCGCCAAAAGTGATTTCTTCTTTAGAACCATCTAAAAATGATTTTGCATCGCGATTAAACTTTAGAATATCCCTGACCATAGATAGGAAGGAGGGTTTCAATAAGTTGATCCTTTGGGCAAATAAACCATTCAGAGACGTTCCATTGTATTCCAAACCTGACTTATCGCATTTAACGCTAAAACTCATACTCGTCGGTTGCGACGAAACCCCAAGGCGATCCATTAATTTAATAAAATTGGGATAGGTTTTATCGTTATAAACTATAAAACCAGTATCAATCTCATAATTTGCGTTATCCATTGATACCGCAACAGTGTGAACATGACCTCCAACATAATCAGATGCCTCGTAAACACAAATGTCATGCTCACTTGCAAGCAAATAAGCGGTAGCCAAACCAGATATTCCTGTTCCAACAACAGCAATCTTCATCAAAAACTAACGCTTTTCTGAAATAAGAGAGGATCTTAAAGCTTTTTCGGGAACGCTTTTTAAATCCCAGACTATTCCAATCCGAGACATAAAATTTAAAATCAAGTAAGTAATATCAAGTTCCCACCAATAAAAACCTTGTCTCACAGAATTAGGATAATGGTGGTGGTTATTATGCCAACCTTCCCCCAAGGTGATTAAAGCTACCCAAAAATTATTTCGACTATCGTCGCCAGTCACATACCTTCTACTCCCAAATTTATGCGCTAAAGAATTAGTAGAACAGGTCCCATGAAATAAAAAAATGGTTGAGATTAAAAATCCCCAAACAAATAATTGAGATCCAGTAACTCCCCACTCCGGCATATTGATACTCATATAATCTCCAACAGCAATAATCCCAGTCGCAAACAAAATCGGAATAACGACATCAAATCTATCCAACCACCTTAGCTCTGGATAGCGCATAAAATCGCTAATCAACTCTTTTTTGGTTGAGAAGTTTGACTTACCCATAAACCAAAACATATGACTGCGCCAAAACCCTGATTGTCTGGGGGAATGAATATCTTTTTCCGTATCGGAATATTTATGATGAAGGCGATGATAAGAAGCCCACCAAATGGGACCCCTTTGAATTGCAGAAGCGCCTATAACAGCAAAAACAAATTGAAAAAAACGAGACGTCTTAAATGCTCGGTGAGAAAAGTATCGATGGTAAAATCCCGTGATAGCAAACATCCGAATAAAGTATAAAAAAAAAGCTATAAAAACTGCGGGCCAACTCCAACCAACCCAAAAAACGGCAAAACAACCTAGGTGAAGCGCGACAAAAGGAATACAACGTACCCAATCAACAGATTGATCGTTTTCTTCATCTAAATTATTCGTCCCTGCATGGCTATCAAACCATTGGGTAAAAGCGTCTAATCGATCAAGCATACCAATTTCAGCTCCAACAATCGGGTTTCCGTTTTCGTATAAACCACTCTATATTAAAGAATCAACAAAGAGGAAAGCAAAGATTTTATTCAAAGTCCAAAATCGTTGAATTCTCCTAACTTAATAACACAAAAAAAAACAACTATTCGGAATTCGGATAACAAAAACAAAAAAAACACAAAAGCGTCATCATGCCAATATTAAAAAATGAAAAAAAATCGCAAGCGGATTGGTCTAATGAAATTAAACTTAGGAAATATTTTTTTTGCGGGAATCAAGGAAAGAAAGAATTATATCGCGGCGGACGCGTTCGCATTCCGGGCAATATCTTCTTAAAAGATCGTTACCAGCTAGATCTTTTACCAAAGAATCGTGATCAACTTTAAAACCAGACTCAGAAGTTAACCATTCGATTCCTCCAGTTTTATTACAAATGGGACATAAAATGATAGCTCCTTCAGTGTCGCCAGTAAACTCTGAATTATCGTCGGTAGCATTTGTCTTTTTTGCGTTTTTGAGGTTCTCGGTCAGTCCTGCCCGATTTTCCATTTGTCGCTCTAATTCATTACGATAATCCGCAACAACTTCACAAGATAATTTTCTTTTTTCCTTAAGATCAACATCATTCTCATTTTCAACTAAATGAGCCACAAGGTTTAAAAGAATTGATACAAAATTCAGGATTTTTCCATTTAATTGATCGGCATCTAAATCTACAACCCCTATAAAAACTCCAAATGTTCTAGATCGAGTAGATAAGCTCTTCACTACAGTTTGAATTTTTAATTCCGAGTCTTTGGTTTTGAAAGCCTTATTAGACTTTAAAGACCACGAGAAAATCCCCTTATCTATAAGAGAATCAACCGCGCTTTGTAAAAGTTCACTTTTTGATTCCGGATGGCAAAGTTGTAAACGAAAATCTCCTGCGCTATCTTCAGGCACAAAAAAGCCCATTGCCTTAAAATCAAAGATTTGTTTAATGTAATTGGAAGAAATTTTTAAGAAGTAATCAGAATCTAAATGTTTTTCACGATCCATATTTAGATCAAATAAAGACGTTAGCAATTCTAAGGAGTAATAATACCAGCGGTTACTCTGCTCCAGAAAATTGTTTCTAGCTTCAAGTCTTTCTAACTTCAACCTTCCTTTTGAATCTTCTTTATCCATTGTTCACTCTAAATAAAAAAATCGATCACGTCCGTAAATTGGGTCTCTACCCTATCCAAAAGAACATCTAAGTTCTTTGGACTTAAATTTATTTTATCCCAAACAGCAGGTTCAATAGGAGGCACAAAACAATCCCCACTAGAACCTAATTCCATAGCTTTGGTAATTGTGTCTGCAACATTAATAATACAACATTCGTAAACTAAGTTCGGCGCATTCAATGGTTCGTGATGATAACGCACTATTTCAGCTAAAGAAGCTGGTAATTTCCAATGTTCAACTAATGCTGCGCCTACCGCGGCATGATCCTCCCCCCATGAATCTTTTTCAGATAAAAATAAAAATTCACCTGTTTCTTTATGTGAATCTAACGCTTTATTTACAAGGTCTGGCCTATTTTCAAGCATAACTAGCCTACCAACGTCGTGTAAAATTCCGCTTAAAAAGAGCTTTTCGGAATTTAGCTTTTGATCCCAAGCGCCTATAGCCCTAGCGCAAATGCCACAACTGACATGATGTCTCCAAAAAGAATTCATATCGATCGATTCAGAATCAACATCTGCAAAAACAGATAATATAGTTGTCGCCAAAGCTAAATCAACCAAATCACTAGTGCCAATAATAGAAATAGCGTGCGATATTGCTTCAATCTCTTCTTCAAACCCATAAAATGAGCTATTTACAATTTTCAATAATCTAAATGAAAGCGCAGAGTCGTTTTTAATAATATATTCGACATCTTCGAACCCGCTAGCGGGATTATTAACCGCCTCTTTAATCTGAAAATAAACTTCTGGCAAAGAAGAAAGTTTAGGGTCTTCATTTATTACTCCAAGAATATTAAGTCCCGACAAAAGATTTCCTCTAAATAAGATTAAAAAAATGAAGCTCATAAAAATTGGGCTTCATTTTTTTGAAATTCGGAATATAACACATTTTCAAAAAAAACATTTACCCTCTAATTAATTGTTTTAATTGAAAAATTTCAATCTGATGTTTTAACAAAAAAACCATATAAACATACAGCTAAAAACAAAAAACCAAATAACAAATAAAAGATAAGGCTTTCTAACGTATTACCAAAAAGATCAACAAAAAGACCTTTATTAAATAAAAACCCCCAATAGAATGAGTAAATAAAGGTAATTAACAATCCCAACTTATATTTCTGGTAAAGAAGGCAACACGAAATAATAATTGTAAGGGCAAACACTTCTCCCAATGGAATACACAATGTTTTATCCGTTAAAAAACCGAAAAAAGAAACGGATTTAGAAACTGGTTCCATATAGAATTCTCTGGTTTAATTATTTAATAATTTTCAAAAAAGTGAATCGCCAACTTAACGCGTAATTATAATAATGTTATGCGAAACTTTTGAAATCATTAACTAAGAATAAAAAGTCAGCAAATACCCAGAATAAATCGAAGCAATTAGACTTAAAAAAGTAATTCCATAAAAAATAAAAGCTGCTTTTGAAAACGCTTTAACGTAAGAATAACCCGCGCTAAAGGCGTAAAAAATTGCAGCTAACAATGAATATCCTTGATGAGCTTCGATTTCGATGGTTGTTCTAAAATCTAAATCTGAGGAAATCATCCCCGAAAGAGCAGCTAAAGCCAAAATCAAAAGACCAATGCTAAGATTAAAATTAGCAGCCGCTACCATTTTTGAATCATCTCTTTTTTGGGAAAGCCTTAAAAGTAAAATTCCCGCAATAAAAAGGGGGAGGGGAAAATGAGAGAAAAAAGGATGAAATGTTACCGAACTGATCAAGGCTGATCTCGCCAATCATTCAAGTTTATTATATATTCAGAATCAAAAAACGCTACGACTGCTATTTCAAAAGTTTTTCCAACCGACATTTCATTTTACTGGGCCTGTATCTAAAGCCTTATCATACCCAACTAGCTCGACATAACCCTTTCCACTAGCAGGTTTTCCATTATACTTTCCTCTTACAGAAACGCTTCCTTCCCAATAAGCTCCCGCAATTGATCGCAAACCATAAAGTTCTTGATCGGAAAAGTCGGGTTTTACTTGCAAATCAATTCCGTGCTTTGGAACGGCAATAGTCCACGCTGACGGATAAACAGCTCCAGTTTTTTCACTACGCCACCTTGCAACTGCCTTTATATCAAAATCACTCAATTCTAAATGAGTGTACGATCCATTTCTCAATACAATCGTCCCGGACGAATAAGGCTCAACCTCTCCACTTTTCAGACGAATGTTATAAAACATTAGCTCAGTTTCATTATCTAATTTGATAGAAAACCAATCCCAGCCAACTTGTTTTTCGTTCAATTGACTACTTGAAAATTCACGATCCATCCAACTAGTCCCCTTAACCTCAAACTCTTCGCCATTTAAATAAATTTTTCCCCAGGTTTTCATACGAGTATAGGAAAAATAATGCGAAGCATTGCCCGCTCCTTTCTGACTGACACCATTTTCTCCATGAAAAACTATGTTTTTTTGAGGTTTCAAATTTAATTTCAATCCAAACCCTCTTTGAATAGCCGTAAGATTTTGAGTTTCTCCATCATTTGCTAAAACCCAATCTTCGTTCCAAATTAGGAATCTATCTAATTCTGCGCCAGCATTGCCCAAACCTGCGCGATTTAATCTTTCAAAAAAATAAAATTTTTCGTTTTCAATATCCGATACAGTCATATGAGCAAAGTAAATATCACGCAACCTCCAACGGGAAGACTTCGAAATATCTGAAAAACGATCTAATGCAACACGGAAAAAGGTAAGCTGAAATCCAAATTCTCTTTCATCTTTATTTTTTAAGTTACCAGTGTAATACCACCACTCCACTTTATAATTATCGTGAGAAAAGTTATCGCGCGGAAAACTATATTCGTAATCGGGTAGAGCCTTTGTAAATCCTGGAGGATTTTCAGCTGGAGCGGCGCTTAAGAAGTTGGCAAATGGAGCAACCAACAAACCAATTGTAGAAAAGAAAAAACTAAAAAAAAATTTTCTAAAAAAATAATTCATCTGCAATTTAAAAAAGAAACAGTGCCTTCAGTTACAATAAAGGCTCTAAAAGTTTAACAATATCACTCACGTCTGCGCCTAGTCCGCTTGCCAAATCCGCGTAGTCTTTTGATTTTTGGAATTCTTTAAGATAATAATAATTAATAGCTAAGCTTTTATAAGCGCCTGCCCAATTCGGAGCTAACCATATTACTTTATCAAGAACTTCTATAGATTCAATGTAGCGACCTTTCTGGAAGTAGTCGGCACTAATCTCAAAAAGATAACCGACTCGATAGTTTCTATGAGGTTGAATTGTTAATGCAGTTTTCATGTATCTAATGTAATTAGGTTGGCCAGATTTTTTTAGCGCAATCCCCATTGCCCAATACGCATTATGATTTAAGTTATCTAGTTCAATTGATTTTTTTAAAAATCGAATCGCCTTAGAGAAACTTTCTTGTTTTAAATAAAAATACCCTAATTGAAAAACCGCTCTAGAAGATTTAGGCTTCAACTCAATTGCCGTTAATGCATCTGCTTCATTTCCGACAAAAGCGTTATCAAAAATAAATTCGGGGTATGTCTGCATTATAGAAACAAACCGAACTCTATTGTTCTTTGACGCTTCTGAATAGGATACCCTGTTTCTATCCAAATAAATCACTGAACAGGTTATCAATGCCATCACTAAAATGGGCGCCCACGCTTTATATTTGGGAGTTGTATCGATATCTGCCTTTCCAAACCCACAAAGCTTCCACGCTCCCCACATAAGAAATAGAATTAACAACGGAAGCAAAAATATAAAAAAGAAATCGATCGAAGAATTCAAAGGTACAGTTTTTAAGTAAAGTATCTTGGCAAAGGAAGTAGAAAGTATTCCTCCAGGGGCTGAAAACATGTCTGGAATTTTTTTAAACGACTCAAAGGAGTAATTAGGATCTGCATAATCGATTAACCATCGAAACTGAATCGTATGAATAACATTTATTAAAACAAATAAAACGCACGAACTGGAAAGAGCAATTCTCCAAAACTTAGTTTCAACTCGATCAAATAAAGCAGCCAGTCCAATAGCAACAAAAGGAATAGAAGCAATCAGCAATCTTCTTCCATAAGAAGAAAATTCTGCCAATGTCCATGTCAAAGTTAGGTAGAAAGACCAAAAAGTCAAAACAATTGCCAAAACCTTAAAAATTTTTGATTCAAGTTTTTCCGGTAAATTAACTGCAAATAATGGCGTGATTTTTAGTTTTTCGTAAGACATGAAAAATAAACCTACATACCCAACTAACCAAGGTTGGAAGCACCAGGCAAGTCCAAAATAAGGACCCGCCAAAACAGAAACGAATCTTTCCCACAAAAAAACAAAGTTATCCGGAATTATAATAGTTTTGAATTTACTCAGATGAGGATCGTCAGGATAATAATTTCCATATAAAATAATCCAAATAAATACTTGGATAGAAACAGTTACTAAAAACGCTAATAAAATCGACCCGCAGGTTTTAGTAAAAACTTTAAAATTTTCGGATCGTTTCGGTATAAACCAAATAATTAAAAAGAAAGCCGTAACAGGAAAAATTCCCATAATAATATTTGTGTAGCGCGACATACCAACTAAAGCCAAGACACAACCTAGGCAAAGTCCCCAAGAAATCGAGTTATCTAGCTTCGGCCGCCGAAACCATATATATAAAATCAAAGATAAAGTAAAGAACTCAGCAAAATGCCCCATGCGACTACGAACAAAGGCAAAATATGGCAACGGTGAAGATAAAAATAAAGTCCAGCAAGACCATAACGCAGCTCTTTTCGAAAATATTGAGCTTACAGTTTTATATAAGAGAAGAAATCCGCTAAAAACATAAAACAAAGTTCCTAATCCAGTCGAAATTAAATGACTCCAACCATAGCCATAAGTCTTTTGCCCCATTCCAAAATAAATCAATACTTTTTCGACTAGCTCACCAACCAAAAAAAACGGAGCCCATAATAAAGCTGGTCCACATGGCCAGAGGTTTAAAGTTTGATTGGTCCTAGTTAAATGGAAATAATAGGCATAATTTCTCTCATTTAAGAAATCAATATCTCCATCAAAAAAAAAGGACCTTATGTATGCGTAATATCCCTGATCATCCCCAGCGTCTATAGTTGTTAAAGAAAAAAATCCTGAATGTTCAAATGGATCAATTTCTTGGCTGAACAAACCCAAGGGAACTAAAAATAAAACACAAAGAAAAAAAGGGAGGAAAATCGTTAATCTTTCGTTTTTTATCATTTGAGTTTCTAGCAGGTAACCTTTAAATTTCTTAGACGTCCAATATACACCATACAATTATCCATGGTAAAGTTGCTCAAAAATTGAGAAAACTCCCTTTTTCTTGAAGAGACAATTAAGGTTTTGCTATATTAGCGAGGTAACGTTTCGGTAATGTCTCATCATCTTTCCTGCCGGTAACCGCTCCATATTTTTCTCCTTAATCAAAAAGCAACATGAATTCCTCTCAAACCAACTGGACTCGAAACACTGAAAATCTATGTTTAATTCTAATCATAGTGTCGGGAGTCTATTTTCGATGGGCGAACTTATGGACTAGAGGGCTAATAAATGGGGATGGAGTCGTTCATTGGAAAGCGGTAATAGATGCAATGACCCAAGGGGTATATCATTGGTATCATGCCAAACCTGGCCATATGCTACTGCTCGGGATTTTTGCAAAAATATTTGGAATGAAAAGTTTTGTCCCAATAGCCGTATCGTTTACGACAGGATTACTTTGCGTTGGAGTCGTTTATCTTATTGGGCGTTTGATTTACTCCCCACGCGCCGGTTTATTTGCCGCTACTTTGATTTCAGTTTCTCCTTGGCACGTATTCTATTCCCGAACAAGCGCTTCAACCGGAAACTCGATCTTTTTTTGGACATTAGCGCTTTTTCTTTATTTATTAAGCCGTCCTGAAACGAGGAAGAACAAAGATAATTCTAAATCCAATAACGAAGGTCATGATTTCAAATCTTTGTTTTTTTTAATACTTTCTGGCCTCTCAATGGGCTTTGCCTTCAGTTGCCATTACAATTTAGGATTACTACCTTTTATATTTTTTATATATGAAATAGCTTTTATAGCCAAAATAAGGTTTGATTATCTATCGCAAGTCTCAAGTTTACTGCCAACGCCCCCATTTCCCTGGAAAAAAGTTCTCCCCAAAAATGGGTTGCGCATTTTCATTCTTTTCAGCGCAATGCTATACCCATTAGTCCTTTTCAATTTCTCTCATATTTATCTTCGATATGTAGAAGTTTTTGAAGTGCCCTACGACCCTTTGAAAAATGACGTCATTTTTAGCTATTTTCAACAAATTATTATTCAATTGATTTCAAGCACTACCGCAATATGGGGCGGCGTTTCTGACCTTTCATTTTGGACAAAAGTTATCTGGAATAATGAAGGAGCCCCAGTTTTTATCGTTTTCTTAATGGGATTCATCTTTGGAATCATCCAAATTTTCTCAAAATTCAAATTTAGTCATATTTTGACTATATTACCATTCGTTTTTGTTTTCATTTTCTTAATAAATTCAAAATATACTGCTCAAGCTCGTTCTTTTGCTCTAGCAATACCATTAATTGCCTTAATAACGGGGAATTTTCTTGCCGAATTTTTAAAAAATTATAGAATTAACGCTTGGCTTTGGTTCGTTCCATTATTTACCTTTATCTTTAACTTTCCATTGTTGTTAAGCCAATCCCAAATTTCCAATCAGGAACCGGAAATAAAACAATATTTAATTGAAAATAAACATTCTTCAATGATTGTTCAAGGTAAACCAATGTATGCTTTAGCTTACAAAACAGTCGATGAGCTTCTGCTTTCTGAAAATATTGAATGGACCCAAAAGCAGGTTCAAACCGCACGAAAAGGAAAATTAGTAATATCACCATCATTTCTTTTAGCAAGATTCAAAAAAGCTGAAATAAGAAGTCATTATCGTTGTCGTCCTTTAGCTCAATGGCCTAGTTTAACAGGTAACTCATCTATGAGCTTTGAGATAGGTCAGACGAATAGAAATTGGAATTTAAAACCACGCCAAAATTTTAATCAGATAGTAGGAGTATTCCCTCTAAATGTCTGCTTTAGCGATGAAAAAAAACAAAATATCCCAAAAATTCAAACTCAACAAAAATAGGCTAAAAAAATGAACGTTTTAGTTACTGGCGCGGCGGGTTTATACGGTATTCATTTAGTAGACGAATTAGTGAAACGTCCGGATATTAATAAGGTCATAGGTATAGATGACTTTTCCCGCGAATACTTCGAAGCCGACCCTTTTATAAAATCTTCAGAGTTTGAATCAAAATTTACTTTAATAAGAAAAAAGTTTTATGACTTAACTGTCGAAGAATTGGATGATATGGATTTAGACGCTTTCGTCCATCTGGCGGCACATATATCCATTCCAGAATCTATGGAAAAAGCGGACGATTATTTTAGAAATAACGAGTGGGGCACTTTTCATCTGATGCAGTTATTATTTCGCACCAAAAAATGGCCTTTGATGATATATGCATCTTCTCCAGAGGTTTATGGTAATCCAGTATACACTCCAATGGATATACACCATCCCATGCTCCCAAGAAGTATTTATGCTGCAACCAAATTAGCCGCTGAAAAACATTGCAAAGCAATGCATGAATGGTATAAATACCCCGTAATCGTAATTCGTAATTTCAACACATTCGGTGAGAATCAAGATATTTCAGGATACGCTGGGGTTGTTTCTACATTTATCCTGAAATCATTAAAAAACGAATCAATAGTTATTCACAACTCAGGAGAACAAACGCGAGACTTTCAATATGTAAAAGACGCAGTTCGCGCATACTCTTTAGTTATTAATAAGGAAAAGAGTTTAGCTGGCGAAGTTTTCAATATTGGAACTCAAAACCAAACGTCGATTAAAAACCTAGCGGAAACCATTAAGCGATTAGCAGGCTCTCAATCAGAAATAAAATTTGAGTCTGGAAGAGCCGCAGACTTAATGTCACTTGAAGCGGATTATAAGCTCATAAAAGAAAAAACTGGGTGGGAGCCGCAATATTCACTCGAAGAAGGACTTAAACGAACTATTGAATGGTACAAACAACGAATATGAAAAAAGCGCTTGTAACAGGAGGCGCCGGTTTTATCGGGCGTTGGTTAGTCAAAAAATTACTTAATGAGGGTATCGATGTCTGGGTAGTAGATAACCTTGAAAATGGCTGCAAGGAAAACCTCAATGAATTTAAAAATGATTCAAAATTACGAGACGTCGTTTTTGCAGATATTTTAGACGTTCCAAAACTGCAAAGCCTTTTTACAGACAAACCCGACATTGTCTTCCACTTAGCGGCCCAAATTAATGTTCATGAAAGCTTAGAAAACCCGGGAAAGTCATATCTATCAAATATTCAGGGTACATATAATGTATTAGAAGCTTGCCGCCCAAACCTAACAAAACTAATGCTGATGGGTACATGCATGGTATATGATGTTGCTGATAGCAAAGGGGCAATTACTGAAAACCATCCCGTAAAACCCGCGTCTCCATATGCGGGCTCTAAATTAGGCGCAGAAGTATTAGCCGAATCCTATTTCCATGGATATGGCTTGCCCTTGATCACATGCCGCCCATTTAATACTTATGGCCCATTTCAAAAAAACAATATGGAAGGTGGCGTGGTATCCATATTCGTAAAAAAAGAATTAGATGGGGAAGAATTGCAAATTTTTGGAGATGGCACTCAAACTAGAGATCTTTTGTACGTAGAGGATTGCGTAGAATTTCTTTTCAAAGCAGCTAATAACGAAAAGGCGATTGGACAAATCATCAATGCCGGTTTAGGTGAAGATGTCGCTATTAAAGATTTAGCGGCGATGGTTTGCTCTGATCCTAATCGTATTAAATATGTCACACATCATCATCCGCAATCGGAGATACAAAAGCTTCTCTGCGATTATTCGAAGGCTAAGTCCATGTTGGACTGGAAGCCCCAAACTGACTTAAAAACAGGAATTCAAAAAATTCGACAATGGTTTCAAAGCCAACCAGATTTGGGATAACAGGAGCTTCCGGTTTTGTCGGATCACATTTGAAATCGGCTCTTGAAAAACAACATTCTGTCTTTCAATTTAAAAGAAAGCGGGGAGAAGTACTTCCCGACATTGATCGTCTACAAGAATTTGCCAAAAACGTAGATATCATATTTCATTTAGCTGGGGTTAACCGTGGAACCGAGGAAGAAATTGCAACGGGAAATATCCTTTGGACTTACCGTTTAGCACAAGCCCTTAAATCAATAAAGCCGGCTCCGCGCGTCATATTTGCTTCTTCTTCCCAAGTTTATCGCCCAATTAGTCGACCTATAAAAGAAGCTGATAAACCCAAACCTGAATCTCTATATGGATTTGCAAAACTTTCTGCAGAAGAAATTTTGCTAGCCTCTGGTTTAGATTGCATAATATTACGTTTGTCAAACGTTTATGGCCCAGGCTGCCGCCCAAACTATAATTCAGTAATAGCGACTTTTTGTCATCGTTCAATAAATCAAAAGCCTCTAACAGTTAATGGAGATGGCTCACAGGGTAGGGATTTCGTTTATATTGACGATATAGTACGAGCATTCCTACTATCGGTAAAAATAAAATCAAAAATCAAAACTTTTAATGTGAGCTCAGGTAAAATCATTTCCTTGCGAACAATTTTAAATCAGGTAGACCGTCAATTGCCTGGATTACAAGTCGAATATAATGAAAACGCAGATATGGGAGGGTTATCTTATTGTTGCGATTTTTCCCGCTTTAAGGCGCAATCTGGTTGGACCCCAAAAGTTTCTCTCAAAAAAGGAATCAATAACACTCTAGATTTTTTTGAAAATGCGACAAATTGAAATAACTGAATTAAAAAAACGATCCGATGAACGTGGCTGGCTAGTAGAAGTTTTACGTGGTGAAGGTATGGGAGAACGTAACGAATTTGGACAAATTTTTGTTTCCGTAGCTCCTCCAGGTAAGATTAGAGGCAACCATTATCATGATCGAAAAATTGAATGGTTTTGCGTTCCATCTGGAACCGGATTGCTTCTCCTAAAAGACCCAGAAACTGGTGAAGAAATGGAAGTTGTTCTCGGAGAAAATGAACCAAAAACAGTAAAAATATCGCCTCCAATCATTCATGCCATTAAAAACATTGGAGAAAAAGACATGGTTCTAATGGTGTATGTCAACGAAACATTCGATCCTTCCGATCCCGACACGTTTTACAAAAAAATCTTAGAATAATTAAAAAAACTCATCATCCAGACAATCCGGACAAAAACAATTGAATTTTTGTGGATTGCTTATACTTGTTGTATTATAGGCTGAGCATATCAATCATAAAAATTTCATCCATATTTGTTTCACTTATCTTCAATTCATCCGATTGAAAGAATTTTTTTATATAAAACCTGGTAACTCCTTTCGCACAACTTCAAACTCAAAAACTTTACCTAAACCAAGTTTTATATTTTAAATGCCTATTATTACAATTTTAAATCCTGAAATAAATTAAAACTTTTATAAATGCAAAAGGAACACTTTTTAAAACTTATTAGCGATCTTGGTAACTCTAACGGGTTAATTGATGAAAAAGAAACCAAATCGAGAGCATGCCCCCTTTGCAATCACAATGAAGGTTTTGATTTATTTAAAAAACATGGTTTTCGTTATATCCAATGCTCTTCATGTAAGTTTGTATTCGTAAAACATATACTGAAAGACAATTTTCATTACTCCGATGACTACTGGGATGAACCAAGTTATTACGATGATTTAGATCCTAAGAGCATGGCATGGGAACGGAGTTCTCGAATTTTAAAAGAAGTTGAAAAAAGATTTGAAGGCAATAAGAATATATCTCTGCTTGATATAGGATGCGGTCCTGGATATTTTTTAAGAGTCGCTAAAGAAAAAGGCTATACAAATTTATCGGGAGTCGAAATTAATAAAAGCGCATGCCAATATGTCAACGACGTTGTAAAAATTGAATGTCACAACAAAATATTAGAAGAAATTGAATTCCCTGAAAACCATTTTGATGTCGTAATATTAGATCAGGTTCTTGAACATGTTGAAGACCCCAAAAAGCTAATCAAATCAATTTTTAAAATTTTAAAACCAAAAGGCTTTTTATATATTGGAGTACCAAATATAGATGGAATCGTTATGAAAATTCTTGGCAAAAACCATAGACATTTTTCTGGATGGTTCCATATCAATTATTTTAGGGTCAACACGCTAGAAAGCTTACTCACTTCGGAGAACTTTAATAAAATCAAATCCTACACAATCTGGGAAGAATTGACTCCTGCAGTGGTTTACTGCTGCTTAATGTATCCAAAAGTATTCGATAACGATCCCTTCGAAAATTTAAAACCTAATCCTAAGAAAAAAAACGGTTTGGGTACTCCCCCTCCCAATTCTGAGGAAAATTATTTAATTTTTAACATCAAAAAGTTTATTTTATTGTGCCTAACTCCGATAGATATATTATGTAAATTAATAACTAATTACTTCCATAAAGGCTCATACATTGAGTATTTTGGAGAAAAATCGATAGATTCTTCCTCTAAATTAGATCCATAAAATACAACTCACAATATTCAATTAGTTTTATCATGAAGAAGAATATAAAGCTTTTCTTTTGAATTTGTATCTAATTAGACAAATATGCTAACATTCTTGTTAGTATATAAGAGAAGCGGCTCCAAAAAAATGAGTTAAAGGTATGAAAGGCAAAGATTTATGAATGTTTTGCTGGTTAGACCTCACACAGACGACAAAGATATTTCTAGAGTAATGCCACTAGGATTAGTGGCCGTTGCTACCGTCCTAAAACGTGAGGGACACAACCCTAAAATAATAGATCTCCGGTTATCTGAAACACCGCAATCAGATCTCAAAAAAGCTATGTTTGAGTTCGACCCTGATGCCGTAGGAATTGGCCTAATGACGGTAGAAAGCGAATGTGCTTTCAGACTAGCTAAAGACATTAAAGCAATAAACCATAACGTTCCTATAATTTTTGGCGGTCCGCATTGTGCCCATGAACCAGAATTCATTTTGCACGATTCAAATGTCGACCTCATGGTAATCGGCGAAGCAGAACTGACTATAGTTGAATTGGTTGAAGCTTTAAAAAACAAACAAGACCTTGGAACTGTAAAAGGTATTGCGTATAAACACGATGGCCAATATATAAAAACTGCCGCAAGAGAAAAAATACTAGATTTGAATTGGCTGGATCAGGATTATGAAACATTAAATGTTACAGACTATTTTAACTTTGATTGTTCCCATGAGTACCTTCCTGCTTTTGATAGCTTCATGCCACTAGTAACCTCGCGGGGCTGCCCCTTTACCTGTATATATTGCCACGATATATTTGGAAAAGATATTCGCTACAGATCAGCTGAGAAAGTATTGGAAGAAATTGAATTTTTAATGAAAGAATATGGAGTTAGAGAATTCCATATTTTAGACGACTCTTTCAATATTGATATGAAGCGCGCAAAAAAAATATTCGATATGATCGTAGAGAAGGGTTTTGATATTCGGATTGCATTTCCAAATGGTATCCGCGCAGATTATATCGATGACGAAATGGTTGAAAAAATGGCTAAAGCGGGAGTTTATAGACTCGCATTAGGCATAGAATCCGGTTCGTTAAGAATTCAAAAACTGATCTCTAAAAGCCTGGATATTGGAATTTTAAAAGATGTTGTCAGTAAACTAGCGAAAGCTAGAATCGGCGTAAACGGTTTTTTTATGCTTGGTTTTCCTGGTGAAACTCTAGACGAAATGAACCAAACTATTGAATTCGCGTGTGATTTGGATCTTAGTACAGCTCTGTTTTCTTTGGTTATTCCCAACCCAGGAACCGATTTACGAGATATGGTTATAGAAGAAGGAGAAACTACAAATAAAAGTTTTTCTGACTACTCAATAACTGCTGTAAATAGTAACGCAAGTAAAGTTGATCCAGGACAACTGGTAAAACTTCAAAAACACGCTTACCGGAAATTTTATTTCAATCCGAAACGCGCTTGGCACATTTTTCAGACCACACGATCTAAAAAATTACTCTTTTCAAAATTTCTCTCGCTTTTAAAGCTTACCAGCGCATGGTCCAAACGATTGAGCTATCAATCGTAATTCCCGTTTTCAATGAAGCTCTGGTACTACCAGAGCTTCATGAACGAGTTAAAACGGTCTGCGACGATTTAGGAAAATCATACGAGATCCTTTTTGTTGACGATGGGAGCTTAGACGGTTCTTCCATTAAACTCCAAGAACTTCAAAAAAACGATAGTGCTGTTCGAGTCGTCCAATTCACAAGAAACTTTGGACAACAAGCGGCAGTTCTTGCTGGTTTTAGACTAAGCTGTGGAGAAATCGTTGTTCAGATAGACTCTGATCTCCAAAACCCTCCGGAAGAAATACCTAAACTACTTGAAGCCTTGGGACCAAACTACGATTTAGTGACCACAATCTCCAAAAATAGGAAAGACGAATTTTGGAGAGTCGCCGGGTCAAAGTTTTTAAAATGGCTGGGACAAAAAGTATTAGGAAACAGGTTTAGACTAAATTTGAGTTCATTTAGGGCCATGAGAAGAAGCGTAATAAAAAAAATTGACGCTTGTAGTGATCGATCCAGGTACATGGCAGTTCTAGCAAGCTGGATGGCAGTCCCTTCAAAAGAAATAGAGGTAGAACATCATAACCGTACTAAAGGCACAACAAAATATAGTTTTTTTGATTTGGCGATCCTAGCATGGGACTTACTCGCAGGTTTTTCAAACGCCCCGCTTCGATTTGTAACTTACATGGGAGTATTTGGCGCCATAATGGGCTTTACGGTTACAGCCTTTTTATTGTTTCAGCGTATTGTTAACGATATTTTAATCGAAGGTTTCATAGTTCTTTCAGCCGTGTTTGCTTTTTTTGCTGGAGTTCAATTACTATCGATTGGAATACTAGGAGAATACGTAGGACGTATTTACTTACAAGTACAAAATAGGCCCGACTATATAGTCGAGAAAATTTACGAATAATGGAAGTTAAAAATTTAACCTCATTAATAATTGAACCTACTAATACCTGCAACCTCCGATGCCGGTTTTGTTTTGTCACAGAAGGTATGGAACGCAAAGAAGGTTTTATGGATCTTGAGCTATTTAAAAAGATCATAGACGACTCTCCTAATTTGGAACACCTTTGCATGCATAACTGGGGAGAACCATTGCTCCATAAAGACATTTTTAAAATGTTTAAATATGCCCATAATGCAGGAGTTCCTTGGATCGTAATGAATACGAACGGTACTCTGTTAACAGACAAAATGATCGATAAAATTATAGATAGCCCACTCAACATTATCCGGTTTTCCATTGACGGCTCAGCAGAAACCTTTAAAGCTGTCCGTGGAGTAGAATTAGAAAAAATAGAAAGAGCTATTATAAAAATAAAAGAGAAAAAAGAAACTAGACGCCCCGAATTAAGTATCGGAGTTGTTTTTACCGTTGAAGAATCTACCCAAAACGACGCCGAAGAATTTATTGCTTACTGGAAAGAAATTGCTGATCATATACGATTACAACCAGAGCTAATTCAAAGCCCGCGTGTGGAAGTTTGCCCAGAACCGTTTGGCAAAGACTACGGAAAACTCGCAGTATTATGGGACGGAACAGTAATACCCTGTTGCGTTGACTACAATGCAACTCTTACCCTTGGGAATGCATGGGATAACCGTGTAACCGATATTTGGCAAGGACATGCAATTAATCAACTACGCGAACAACACCTAAGCGGAAATTTTCCAAAAGTATGCACAAACTGCAATGAATGTACGACTGAAAAAGCTCCTAAGCGCTTTTTTTACGAAGCAGACTTAGCCTAACCTAACCTTTGGTTTCCCCCTGCCGAACTTCTCCAAATGACCCCGTTAACTGACGATAAAAACCTCGAGCAAAAAATACTCGACGAAAACAAAAGAGTTCACGCTCTTGAAAACAAGCTGTATTTGAGTAGACATCCCGAACAGACTAATTTCTTCCAACGTAATATATTAAACAAAGCTCTCGACTCATTTTGTAAAATCCTACCGGTGAATAAAAATAGAATTATCGATATCGGTTGTGGATCAGGGTACGTTTTTCTACCCATGATAGCCAAAGGCTACCAAATGACAGGAGTTGATTTATCTGAAGAGATGATCCAAGCGTTAAAAGAAAACTTAGATAAAGAAAAATTAAGCCGATCAGAACTTATTGTTGGGGACGTAGTCGAATTTTCTAAAAGTGATATAACTCCATTCGATGGAATGATTGTATCGGCATTACTTCATCATCTTTATGACTATAAAAGTGCCGTAAGAAAATTTTGCTCTAAAGTAGCTCCCGGAGGCCCTCTGCTAATTTTTTTTGAACCTCTAAGGCAAAAAATTAATTCGCCAATAAGGTACGGATTACACAAACGTATAGCCGAAATAGAAGAAAGAATTTACAAAAAAGAAATGAAATTTCGGAAAATTCCAATATTTGAAGACGACTATGAATACTCCGACTACCAAAGACAATTTGGAGGAATAGCGCCAGAAGAATTAAGGGAAATCCTCGAACAAGAAGGGCTGGAAGTTTTAAAAATATCAAAATATTGCGCAAGAAGATATGGCATTCCAGCTTTCATTGCTAATTCCATTCTTGGAACGGCAAATACTTTTAACATACTTGCAAAAAAACGAAGCTAAACTGTTTATTCAAACTGATTTTTTCTATATTTTTACAACTGGCACAATTTCCAAACTTCGTTTCACTTCTCCCCACGCCTCTTCTACTGAAATTGAATACAAACAATCGAGGTGGGAACATTCGGGAAACTTTCCATTATCGTAACAAGGAGAACATTCAACCCCCTTGTATAAAGTTGTATTGGTCTTGCCAGGCGGCGCCCAATCTTTTGGATTAGTAGGCCCATAAAACGATAAGGTAGGAGTAGACATCGCTGATGCGATATGGAGGGGTCCGCTATCGTTTCCAATAAATAAAGAACAAGTCTTAAAAATTGAAGCGACCTCTCCTAAGCTCAAATCAGTGGCCCCATAACATTGCGGAAGTTGATGTCGAATATCTTTAATCAATTCTTGTTCGTCAGAACTTCCAAATAAAACAATTTTACATGAAACTTCTGCGCTCAATTTCCTGATTAATTCCACATAGTACTCTTTCGGCCACCTTTTATTGGGCATCTCCAATTTAACATTTTTACCTCCTCCAGGAGCAACGGCAATAAGTTTTTCTCCTTCTTGCAAATCCAATGTCTCAATAAAGCTGGAACCGCTAGAGCTTTCATTTTCAGAAACAAAATAATAACTTCCTTCGTATTCAGCTTCCATACCTAAAACCCGAAGTAAGTCCAAATAGTTTTCTCTTTCATTTCGCGATGTACGAGGAACAGCTCTATGTGTTAAAGAAAATCCTTCTCGCCCTCTGGAAAATCCAACACGACAAGAAATTCCACAGATATAAATCAACAAATTAAACGGCCAAGCTCTATGCATAACAAAAGCCAGGTCAAAGTTTTCTTTTCTTAAGTCTAGGACTATTCTCAACACTTCCTTTAATCTAGCGAATGGAGCTCCTCTATATAAAACTTTATCATCTACTCGTATGAAACGGTCAATACATGGGTTATTTCGAATACTCTCGTAAGAAAATTTACCTGTTAGCAATGTAATGTCTGAGTTTGGAAACCGTTTTCGAGCTTGATCAAAAAACGAGGAAGCCATCACCAAATCTCCCACAGCGCCAAGCTTAATCATTAAAATTCTTTTTGGTTTTTCATCATCGGGGACAAAAGGAATAGACGGGTTTTTTCTTTCTGCAGGAAGCTTTTTTAAATCAAGAACTCCGCGTACAACTTTCCAGTCATATTCCGTGAAAGCCCCTAAAACCATCAACAATACAAAATAAGACCCAAAACTTAATATTAATAATGGTAGTAAGGGAAGCGAAAACATTCCCCATAAAACCACCATCATACCGCCCACGGCAAAAATTGGTCTCCATACAGGCGGCCAAAGATCTTTAGGTCCCCAAATATTTCCAATGGTTTTAAAATAAATACAAAATACCAACAATTCCGTAGCGCAAGTTGCAAATGCCGCTCCCATATATCCCCAAATGGGGATACAAATCGCATTGATCAAAACATTTACACAAGCCCCAATACCGGTAATTTTTAAAACCTTTGACGCCTTGTCCGCTGACATCAGCAGATAAGAAACAATATCATTGAGACATAGCAACGGGAGAGCCAATACAACTATCTGTAAAGCATGCCCTGTGCCTTCAAAAGCCGTTCCATAAAGAGTTTCAACTAAACGCGGAGCTAGCAAAGAAATTGCAGCAGCGGCAGGTAAACTCACTATCAAAAGAAAGCGGGAACCTTCTCTCCAAATACTGACAAAACTCTTGGATTCGTCGGCATAAGTTTTCGACAACATTGGGAAAATAGCATTTCGAATACCTGCAATCAAAATAACGGAAGCTTCAATCAATTTAAGAGCAGCCGAATACCAACCCGTTTCCGCTTCTCCTCGAAAGAAAAACAACATCACAGAGTCGATGCGGAAATAAATATAAGTAAATAAAATCGTTCCGCCAATGGGAAGGGAAAGAATTAAAATCTCTTTAATTCTCGCACGATCTACAACCCATGGTCGAGAACCATAAAGAGCCTTCATTTTCCATCGAACTATAAATAAATTAACTACCGCTGCGCCTAAAAAGGCTAAAGAAAGAGGAACAACTTTATAATCCATTAACAATAAAACCATTCCACCAGCAAAAAACATTCCTCGCTGGATAATCATTAAAATCGAAACCAGGGACATGTTTTCAAAAGCTCGAAACACCGCAATATACGTATCCGAATATCCATTTATCAACAAAGCCAAGCCAATAGCCCAAACCACGAGACGAGCTTCTTCATCTAATGGGAAAATGGCTGGCAACGCTAATAAAATGATTAAAATACCTAGAGATAGTACAGCTTTAAGAAAAAATGCATTTCCTAAATAATTGTCGGCTTTATCAGGTTCGCGAGAGATTTCTCTAATCAACAAAGTATTAATCCCGGTATCAGCCAATACAGTCAAAATACCCGTTATTGAAAATGCAAAGGCAAACGTCCCAAAACCTTTATCGCCTAAATAACGAGCAGCAACAATTTGTGTCGCTAGCGCAATTAATTTAGATATAGTTTCTGCGGTAAATAAGCGAATGGAGTTTTTTACCAATCGCTCGGCAGTTCGTGTGCTATTTCCTTTAAATTCCATAATTTATTACTATCACACTTTCAATGTAGGCGCTAGAGCGCTCAAGAAGCCACCGGCTAACCAACCGGATTCAAAAAGCTAATACGTTTCCAAAAAATTTGATCTAGGGCGTTCAACTCCAACCCATCCACGTAAGGTTTAACTAAAAGGTTTTTTGCCGTAACAAAAAGAGGAATAATAACTGCCTCGCTTTCTGTAAGAATTCTTTGAGCTCTATCATAGAGTTCCTTTCTTACGATTGGATCTCTTTCCAAAGCCGCGCGATCCACTAGCTGATCATATTCCAAATGACTCCAATTTAAATGGTTGTTTCCACTTGAAGAAAGAAACAAGTTCATAAAGTTATCTGGATCAGGGAAATCAGCTCCCCATCCCAACCTAAATATCTGAGGAGGATCAGTTTTTAAACGACTTAAAAATACTTTCCATTCTTGGCTAGCTAATTCAACTTTCACATTTAAATGTCGTCGCCATTGATCTTGGATATATTCAGCCACCAGTCTATGTGTTTGATCAGTATTGTAAACCAAAGTAATTAGAGGCAAACCTTTACCTCCAGAAAAACCAGCTTTAGACAATAAAGAACGGGCTTTTTCTGGATTAAATTTTGCTCCAACATCTGAACTATATCCCAGTAATCCAACGGGAATCCAAGAAGAAACAGGAACTTCTCCTCCTTGAAGAATGTCCGGTAATTGAGATCGATCTATGGAATGCGCAAAAGCTCTTCTCACTAATGGATTGTCGAAAGGTTTTTCCGTAACTGTGAACCCATAATAATATCCCCTCAAAAGAGGTAACGTTCTATATTCAGGGCTAGTCCTATAATGAGGAATAGAAACTGAAGACAATAACGCCATATCAAGTTCCCCAGTTTCATACAAAGTTAATGCCGTTGTCGTTTCCTCAACAATGTAAGCAATTATTTTCTCAACTTCTGGAGCCTTGCCATAATATTTCGGATTAGATTTGAAAATTAATTTATATTCGTGTTTCCATTCCTCTAATGCAAAAGGGCCTGTCGTCTCAAGGTACTTAGGGTCTGTCCAATGATCGCCATACTTTTCGATTAGATCTTTACGCTGAGGGAACGTAACCATAAAAGTCGCTATTGAAGGAAAATAGTAAACTGGTCGTTTTAATTTAACCCTTAAAACAGTTGGAGATATCGCCTCTACTCCCAAGCGATTTGGATCTTTTATTTTTCCCGAGTTATATTCAAAAGCATTCTCGATATCGAATAAAAAATAGGCATATTCAGCAGCAGTCGCAGGATTTAAAAGTCTCTTCCATGAATATTCAAAATCCATAGCGGTCACGGCTTTACCATCCGTCCAACGAACATCATCTCTCAAGAAAAAAGTGATTGTTTTCCCATCTGAAGAAAATTCCCATCTTTTTGCAATTGCGGGAATCGGCTCCATTTTTTGATTATATTGTGTCAACCCCTCCATAAGATTTGTTAATACATCAAACGAAACATGATCCGTCGCTAACGACCAATCTAAAGTAGGCGGTTCAGCATGCAAAGCTAAGCGAAATGTTTTGTCAGGGGTAGAAACAGGCGAAGAACAAGAAATGATCGACAACAATATCACCCCACCCAAAACTCTCCATAAATTCCGAATTGACATAAAAAGTAAAACTCTCATTATTTTTATTGAGGTATCTGAAAAAATCATTATCTCATTAAATCTAATCGATTATCCCAAATCAACATTGAATACCCTGTTTATTAAAAATCATTTTCAAAATAGACCAAATTACTTTGTTTCAAAGGTATAAACCGAGAGAAAAACATGCCAAACCCACACAATTAATATTATTTTATATAAATTTATGCTAATTTAAATAAAATATAATAAGCTATCTTAAGAGTTTATTACTGTTAACTCATTTACATTCAAATAAATAAATGAGCCAATACTATTTTCGATTTTTTTTGATTTTTATCTTAATTCTGCTATTAGGTGGATGTGGCGCTGCAAAGGTAAAAGTACACAAATCCCCCCTTTTTAGTTCCTATCCTCTTTCTGTTGCAATATTACCCTTTACCACTGAAAAAGACGGAGAATTTTTAGAAAAAGGTATTGAGAAAATTTTGCGAGATGTTTTTTATAATTATTTTAGCTACCTAAGTTTTTCAGATTTACCTCTCGAAAAAATCGATAAAATTCTGGCTCAAAATAAACTCGAAAACATAAGTTATTCAAAGAAACTTCCATTAAAAAAATTGCGAGATGCACTAGGGGTAGACGCAGTCATCCAAGGAAAATTAATCAATTCCAATAATTTTACTGCAGGGATATATGCAGAAACTTGGTTAAAAGCTCAAATGCAATTGATTGATTTAAAAACGGGAGAAACTTTGTGGGATTTAGATCATGAAGAGCTAGATCAATCTAGTCTAGCAACTCCAACTATTGTGGACATGGTGCGTCAACAGATAGCTAACTCAAACACTGAAAAAGCCTATTATAAATTGGCCGAGCAATTTGCGTCGAAAGTAGTCCGAAAAATACCAGACCCAAACAAAATTGCGCAAAACCAAATAATATCTCCTAAAATTTCCGGAGTTTTTGCGAATATAGAGTCAAATCAAAAACTGAATATAGGAGATATTATTGAAGTAACTTTGACAGGAACGCCCAAGCTTACGGCCTCATTTGATATTGGTAGCTGGAAGTTTTCAATTCCATTAAAAGAAACTCAACCAGGTTTATATACTGGAGCCTACTCAGTTCAACCTAGAGACCATTTTCAAAATGCCCTGATTATAGGACGACTAAAAGATAGATTAGGCATCACTGGGAAAAAAGCGCTTCACGGCATAACGCTTTCAACCTCAAAAACTCCTATCCAAAAAGCTAATTTAAAGTTGCCCGATAATGCAAAAAAATTCAAAAATTAATCAACAAAAACGTGAACACTCGTTTACTTATTTAATATTTATATTGTCCTTAACTATATGGACAATCACAGGGTGTGCCACACAAAAACCTACAACTAAAATGTCGGGGAATCTTGCAAAATTACCGAAAGATCTTTTAGTCGCAATTCTACCGGTACAAATTTCAGATCCGAAACAAAAAGATGCAGCGGAGCTTTTTCGGCAAAGCTTGTACGCAAACTTTGAACGATCTCGGTTTAAAGTAGTAGAACGCTACATTGTCGATGGACTACTAGAACAAAACAATATTCAATATTTAAATGAAATAAAAAAAGTTAGCGCAATAAGACTTGGAGAAATATTAGGAGCTGATGCCGTTCTTTATCCAGTCATGTCCAAAATAGAACGCTCATATGCAGTAATTCATTCCTCAATTGAATTAACAGCCTCATTTACTTTAACAGATACAAGAACTGGAGAAATTCTTTGGACTGCCAGTCAAACTGAAACCGATTTTGAAGGAATTGGAAAAATTCCAACCGGTATTTTTGCGGCAGCAATAGCGCCAGTAGAACTTGTAACAAACAAATTAAATCTAAATAAGATAGTCCATAAACTAACTGAAAAACTTACCTTTTTAATTGAAGAACCCGAATCAGCTCAAGAAGGAGAATTTTTCAATTCTCTACAAATTGCTCCAGATTCAGCAAAAGAAATTGAAGAAATAGCATCATATCCCATTCAATTTGCACCGAATCAGACAAAAGAAATTGAAGAAATAACGTCATCTCCCATTAAATTTGCGTCGAATCAAGCCAAAGAAGTTGAAATCTATAAAGAGATTAAAAAAAGTGAGCTAAAAGACAAATCAGAAAAAGAAAATCCAATTATTAAAGCGGTTAAATCATTTTTTTATACTGTACAAGTGGGAGCCTATAAAACCAAAGTTTATGCCCAAAAAATGATTTCGACTTTGGCAAAAAAAGGATACTCAGCATTTATAACCCCATCAAAAAAGAACGAACAAGTTCTTTATAAAGTCAATGTAGAAAAGTTTAATAACAAAGAACAAGCTGGTGAGTTTGCAGAACAATTTTCCATACGAGAAAACTTAGATCACTTTGTTACCCGGGTGGATTCTCAAAATCCATCATAAAATTGAAATTTAAAAAGCTTAATCATCCTTCCTAAGTTTCTATATATGCGTTTGTCTATTTCTCGTCAAGATAGTCAACCCTAAGAGCATCTTTAAAAACAATTTCATTCCATCATTTCTCAGTAAACGCCCCATCCCTCATGTAGTAGTCATACTACAAAAAAATTAAACATTTCACTTCACCAACATAACGTTACTGGCGATTTCCAATTTACTACCTATATTTTATATTAGGGATGCAATCTGCAATTGAGATAAAAATTGCATTGAAAAGCATGCAAGCAAAATTATGAACCCTAGATAAGGTAAACCAGCCATGATTTGTAATATCTGTGAAATAGAACGATTAGGGCGAGTGTTTGTTGGAAGCCTTCTTATTGGATGGGGTATTTTTTTTGGAAGTCAAATAGGAACAGTTATGTTTGTTATTGGAGTCATTCCATTAATAACCGGGTTAATTGGCAACTGCCCACTTTATACAATTTTCAAGAATTATTATTTAGGAAATTATAGGAAGCATTAATTGTCAATTCCCCATAAATCACCAAGGAAACCTTGTTCACAAATAACTCAAAAAACTACAAGACAATAAAAAATAACCGTCAATAAAGTTATTCAAACCACAAAGTAAAAACCCTCCCCTCAGATTTTTTTAAAAAAATCCCTCTTGATTCCACATACCAACACCAACTTTCAAAATAAAAATAATCAAAAGTTTTGAATTCCACAAAACAGATTTAGCGCGATGAATTTACAACAAAATACTATTTTAAATTCATAACTCTCGATAAGTTTTTAATCAAAAACCTAAAGTCCTTTTTTAAAATTCTCATTTTGCAAAATCCCCTCCAATTAAACTCCATGCGTTAAAACTAAATCCCAACACCAAACCTCTTGAATGCCATTTATGCGACTGGGATTAATTAGAAATTTAATACCTGTTGTATATCGAGCATTTGCAATTTCATCGCATTATTTTCAAACCGTTCCTGCGATTTTGATCCTACTTTTTAAAACATAATAAAACCTTGAATGGAGATCTTTGGCTACATTTTGGCTACAGGAATCGCCATCGCTCTACATTTCAAAAAAACATTAGATTGCTTTGTCTCATTTTGACAATCGCATAGTTTTGCTTTTGACATTTATTAACGCCGCCACTAAAACGCCATTAGCAGGAGAATAACAAATGGCTAAATCATTAGCTCCCGCATTTCAGTTTTATCCAAATGATTGGTTAAGTAGTACCAATATTGCTTTAATGAACCCAGCCCAAGAGGGCGCTTACATTAGACTTCTTTGTTATGCATGGAACGATCCAGATTGTTCCATTCCAGATAACGATGAAAAATTATCAGCTCTTTCTCGCCTCGGTTCCGATTGGAATCTTCACGGAACACAAGTAAAAGAATGCTTCGAACCTCACCCTGAAAAAAAAGACCGCCTAATAAATTCTAAACTTTATCGTGTCCGATCAGAAATGTTGGAATATCAACGCACTAAATCGGCCGCCGGTAAAAAAGGAGCTCAAAAACGATGGCAAAACAAATCTTCTGATAAAGAATTTGATTTAGCAGAAGAATCCCAAGCTAAAAGTTTGCCATTGACACCCCACATAACAAAAAATAGCTCCTCATCCTCACCTTCATCCTCATCTTCAAAACTTAATCAAAACACTCTCTTAAATAAAAATCTGGATCTACAAGATTTAGAGAAAGATAGAGATTCTTGTTTTGATTTTTCCGAAGAACACATGGATTTCGCGCAATACATGCTTAACGAAATTCGTGAATTCGCTCCCAGCTTATTTAACGGAAAAAAAAGACCTCCTAATCTCGATTCATGGGCAAACGACGTCAGGTTAATGCAAACAGAAGATGGTCACGAAGTACGAGAAATTTGGGGACTCTATCAATGGATTTTAGATCAACCCCCCCAGGGTAATGGCTTCAGCTGGAAAGCCAACATCCTATCTCCTAAAGATCTTAGAAAAAAATGGGCTAAAGCCGAAGCAAGAAAAAATTGTTCGCGACTACCGGATACCACAACCGTCGTTAGCGGTATGAACGGATCCAACGGTTCAAATTCAAAATTCATTTTATAAGGGGAGGACATATGACTGAAGAAACCAATAATAAAAATAAATTTTATTCATTTGTGGAAGCAAACCACGCCTCTTACGCAATTTGCGACCAAACTAAATGCTCTACTTGCGAAGGAACCGGGAAATTACGTTCTCAAGAGGCTATGAACTTTTATTCCGTCAAAAAGTGCCATTGCCAAAACTTTAGAAACCGATTATCAACTTTGACTAACGCAGAAATTCCCGGTCGATTTCATGATTGTGACTTTGAAAATTATCACCCCAAACATGACAGTCAAGAATTAGCCAAAAAAAAATCTATAAACTTATCGAAAAATATCCTCTCTGCTAAGAAAGGATTAATCTTCATTGGCAATCCAGGTCTTGGCAAAACTCACCTCGCAATCTCATTATTAAAATCATGTGTCTTAAACCATGATATTTCTGGCATTTTTTTAGATTTCTCAAATTTGCTTTCAAGCATCCGCGACGGGTTTTCTAAAAATCGATCAGAAAGAGATGTCTTCGACAAAATCCTAAATTACCGCCTCATCGTAATAGATGAGTTAGGAAAAGGACGCCAAGACACCAATTGGGAATGGGGGAGAAGCGTCTTAGATGATTTAATTTCACAAATTTATAACGCTGGAAATATCATCCCAATTTTCACAACAAACTATTTATTAGATCGTGAAAAAGAAGATTTTTTCTTAGGACCTAGAATTGGTCTTCGATCATTTTCAAGAGTTCAAGAAATGTGCGATTTGGTCTCACTAAATGGGCTGGATGATAGACAAAAAAACATCCCAAATAGAAGCAAATATATGATGGTTTGATTTCATTAAAAGAAGAAAACTTTTTTATTATCGCCAGTCACTTTAATTAAGCGAAATAAAAAGTTTCTTTATTTAAACATTATCAAAGAAATTTATTTCATATAAAGAGCCAATCAACAAATAAACCCATTAATAAAAAATGAAAATCATATTTTTTCAACTTTTATTTTTTGATCTATAAGGAAATAGAATCATGTCTCCAAATTATTCAAAAGCCAAATTACCCGAAAAACCAAGCTTCTCTGTATCCGAAGTCGCAAGGTTTTTAGCGGTTGAACTTCATATCAAAACTGACGCAGCGAAAAAACGAATTTATCGAGCCATCGAGTGCGGATACGTCATTGGATTCAAAAATTTTGGATCAATTCGGATATCTAGGGATGATGCTCAACGAATCATGAAAGGCGAGATCGTATGACTAAATAGAACTTTATTAATTATTTATAGACAGTTCCATAAACCAAAGACCTTCATAACAAAATAAAGTTTCTTTTAAATCAATAACCAATTCCATAAATAAAGTAGAGGAAAAACGTGACTCAAAAACAAATATCTTTAATCAGATTCAAGCTAACAAAATCCCTGAAAAGTGGCATAGATCCCCCTATTACTCTCAAATCCTATCAACAAAAACTTTTCGAACACATCAAATCCTCCACAAGTTTTTCTTATTTTTTAAAGAAACTTTTACATTGTTTGACATCCGAGAAGTACGTGACAAACCGGACTATATACTGTCTTTAGTGATTAATTAATAGGTTGACGTTTAGTTTTCCACTCAACTTTAAGCTATTAAATTTTCTATAAAAATATTGATTCATTCTTAGTTTCCAAACTAAGAATCGAACAACGTAGCGGCATTGAATTTGGAATATCTCATCGCCACTGGGACCGAGTCATTCAATCAATAGAGTAATGATATGACATTTGACCAAATATTAGACGCGATCGTTCAAAAGCTAAATGAACAAGTTGCTGGACTTGGAACCTGTTCCCGAATCGAAAAACCCTTTTCGATTTCTGAGGTTACCTATCAAGTTCCAGCCCTATTTACCGGCATGCTCGCCTTTAGTCGAGAACCTGACAAAGGTACTGAAGAAATAAGATTTAAAGTCAGCTGGTTGACCTGGGCCATTGCAAACGACAGCAAAGGATCCGGTCTTTCTTTAGCGCAATCTACGGCAGAAATCATTCAAGGGAATCGCTGGGGTCTTGACCTAGTTGAAGTGGCGGAACTGGAAATTGGGGAGCTTCAAGACTCTGGCGATCCTACCCTAATTCTGTGGAAAATTCCATGGACACAAATCGTAACGTTAGGAACCAACGTGTGGGATGCTTCTGGCAGCATAGTTACAGATCCTAAATTCAATTGGGTACCAGAAGTCGGAACCGCTCACGAACCAGATTACAAACCTCTAGGCGGATAATTTATGGGCATTACTAGTCGCTTCAGAGAACCTAGTACATATGTAGCATTAGGTGGATTTTTAGTTTTGTTCAGCGTCAATTTAAACGACGAAATCATGGCTCAAATCGCTCAACTTGGAGCGAGCTTATTTTTCCTCTTGGGAATTCTTCTCAAAGAAAAAGGAAGATATTACTAGCTTGAGAAATTGTCGCGCATTTGGTTTTGCTTCACTCAAATACGATATTCAAATCATAACGTTTAAACAAATATCGTTCTCAAAGCCTAATTTAGTTTACGAAAAATTTAAGTTCTCTTCAAAAACCTCTTTTCAGGCCTAGAAACCACTTAATACATGTCCGAAATTTCTAATCAAACTCAAATAAGCGAACTAGAGAGACGTGTAGGCAATTTCATTCGTCCTGGCGTTATTCACGAAGTTTTTTATGAAGAGGGGTTATGCAGAGTGAATTTTGGGGAAAGAATAAGTCCTAAGATCCCCTGGTTAGAAACACGCGCTGGAGACGATATTTCATATTGGCATCCGGATATAGGGGAACAAGTATTGGTCCTCGCAGAATATGGAGACGCTACTAGAGGTTGGGTTTTACGCGGTTTTTTCTCAAATCAAAAAAGAATAAACGGCAAGAAAGACCTTCATCGTATTGAATATTCTAATGGCACTTCGTTTGAATACGATAAAACAAAAAAAACAATGAAGGTCAATTACGAAGACGGAAGTCTATTTGAATATAACGGCGAAACGAAATCGATGAAGTTGCACTCAATAGACAATTTTGAAGTCTCTTCAGGAGACGGCAGTCTTGTCACATATGACAAAAAGTCAAAATCGTTGAAGTTGCATTCAGAAGGAACTTTAGAAATTAGCGCCCTTGATAACATACTTTTTGTAGGCGAAGAAAATTTAACACTTAGAGCCGATCGTATCGACCTCAATCCATAAGGAAACAATATGCCTGGAGTCGCGAGATTAGGCGACATCTGTTCTGGACACGGATGCTGGCCCCCAAGACCAAACGACCAAGCCAGTCCCGATGTTTACGTTAACAGCATCAATACCCACAGAGAGTCGGACCATTGGATTATTCATTGTTGCGACGATGATTGCCACGATGGCGCGCTATCCCGCGGTTCGTCAACTGTTTTTATAAACGGACTTCCAGTCGCCCGTATAGGCGATCCAGTAAGTTGCGGATCAAGTGTCGCGCAGGGAAGTTCAGACGTCTTTGCCGGAGGATAATAATGAGCGTATTTCATGAAGTTTCAATTTATAAACCTGACGGTCAGTTAAAAGAAGTTATCACGCAAAAACAGCTAGAAAAAAGACATTGGGAAAAGTTTATGCATCAAGAAGCTAAATACCTAGATAAAGGCTCGTTTTTAAAACCCGAATCGATCGTCAAGTTCGACACTAACCTTCGCGAATTGTGAGTCATTAGATGCAAACAGGAATTAGTGGAAAATTAAACGAGGGGAAATTCGAAATCCTTGAACCTATCGACCACATCCTACAATCGATACGGGACATATTGACCACCCCTATTGGCACTAGAATTATGCGTCCCGAATACGGTTCACGCTTGATGGAGTTAGTCGACCATCCCATAAATGAAATCTTTATAAGCAGGGCTATTGCGGCTACCGCCGAAGCCATTGATCGATGGGAACCAAGGGTATCCATCAATCAGGTAAAAATAGAATCTGCCGGTTCCGGTCTTATAGATATGCGTCTTGAGATGACCGTAAACAACAACAATCAACCTCTTAGTCAAAATATTAGGATTTCCATATGAGTCCAGTTCTTGGAAGTTTACCAGCCCCAGATATTATTGAAACCCTGGATTTTGAAACCATACTTTCGGAAATGAAAAACGATCTTAAGCAAAAACTCCCAGAATGGGATGCGGCCGATCTCGAATCAGATCCCGGAGTCAAAATCTTAGAAGTTGCCGCCTACCGCGAACTCATTATTAGACAGCGAGTAAACGATGCAGCCAGGGCCAACTTATTAAGTTATGCAAAAAATTTAGATCTAGATCACTTAGCGGAATTTTACGGTCTAGAAAGATTAGAAGGAGAGTCAGACGAAGAATTAAGAGAACGCACTGTTACTCATATTAAAGGCTTCTCCGTAGGAGGAACATCCGATTCCTACAGATCCACCGCTCTTGGTTCCAACTCCGAAATTCGCGATATAGCAGTGGATTCTCCAGAACCTGGAAAGGTGAGAATCGCGGTTTTATCTAAAGTTGGCGATGGCACCGCTGATCAGGAAATGCTAGATGCCATCACCGATGCCGTTAACGCGCCAGACACAAAAATCATTACCGATACGATTGAAGTCATAGGAGCGGAAATTATTCCCATTAACGTGGAAGCGCTAATTCATCTATATCCAGACGCGCCAGAAGAAATAATCAATACAGCTCTTGACAGTTTTCCTGGCATTTTCGACTCCGCAAGGGAACTCGGTTGGAACTTAACCAAATCCTGGATTATTCGACAACTCCATCTCGACGGAGTTCAAGAAGTCGAACTTATACAACCGGCAGCAAACGTCGAAGTAGGACCATTTCAATGCGTAGCGCTTGCCGATTTAAATTTAACTATGGGCAACAGAGTTTGGTAAAAACCATATTCTCCTGTAAATAATTTATCCCCCAAAACACATGGAACTGCCACCTAACGCAACAGTAGAAGAATTAGGCCTAATTGAAGCGATCCGACCTGGAGACGATTTAGATCCAGGGATCCTTGATATAAGGGGATTAAAACTAGACTCTCCCGATAATTTCCTACCATTCCTTATATGGGAATATGGCTTGGGAGAAATACTAGATTTCTTAGAAAATCCTCGCGAGGCAATTAAAGAAGGAATTCAATGGCAAAGGCTTCGAGGAACCGAAGCCGGTTTACGATTAGCTCTTTCCTGGATTGGAATGGAAGATGCTTATACGGAAGAAGAAGGACCTGGAGCTCATTTTGCCGAATTCCAATTAGGCTCTGGTATTGTCCCAAAAAATGAAACAAATTTAACGGGACTATTAACACTCGCAAAACTTTCCATCCCCGCTAGAAGTCATCTCAGTCGAATTTTCCACGATTACGATATTCGCCGTATGGTTTTAGACGATAGCGAATTCGGCCTTTTCCTTTCGGATAACTCTGGAGTCCGCTTGGAAGGTTTTCCAGTTTTATCATTTGGTAGATCAGACTCATTTTTATCTCCTATCGACGATCCATCTATCATTAATATTCTGGATCGTAACTCTACAATTCGCGGACATTACGAAGATCGCGCTTTGCTCGACATATTATTGTTGGGCGACAACCATGTGATAAATCATCAAGCTTCACATTTGCATGGCGCATGGTCTTTTTTCGGTCCATTGGAGATAGAAACTACCAAAAATATTAATACCTTCTGTAAAGCTGAAATCGTACTGTCAGACAGTGATCCTCTTGGCTGGACCAACGCTTGTCTAGCTGGATTTTTAAAACAAGAAGAGGGTGAGTTTCTATATCTTGATGACACTGAGTTAGATGACCGCTATGTCGTCATTAAAGTTCCTTTAGACGAACGGATTGATAACACGCATGGAACTGGCACGGAAAATCAAAACTCCATTGAGTCAATTTTCATCGAATTGTCAGAACATACCGAATGGTTTCACCCATTAGGAAACTTTCCTATTCTTTCAGAAGAGGAACCTCATCTAAATCATCAAGTAATTCGACAACCTTACTTTACGTTTTACCAACAAAAAAGCGGTCAATTCTGGACTTCCGCTAAATGGCCCAAAACTTCTTGGAAAAACACAGAAGAAATCTCTGGAATCACCCATAGCCTTCTAAATCCGAGCGGAGCCACAAGAACTCAAGATGAGCAAATCGATAAAGCTCAAGAAACTTTACGCACGCACTTTATCGATGGCGATCCAGATAGAGTTTTAGACTATGCACATATTCCTATCCATACGATATCCGAAGAGTTTAGAAGTCAAACATGGGCTAAAACCACGTGGCCATCCAGTCCTTGGAATAACACGCATGCAATAGTAGGAATCAACCATAACAATCTCAATCCAAGCGGGTTAATTAGACCGCAAGATCAACAAATCACATATAGCCGCGAAACTGTATTCACATTCTTTACCGATGGGAATGATCTAGTAGCTATCGATTTGGGTCATGGTCCAATACGCACATCTTTTGGAGAGCTAGATAATCAATTCTGGGCAGATGCAAACTGGCCAGATAGCACTTGGGAAGACACTGTAGCGATCATAGGGATCAGTCACAATCACCTCTATCCCTATGAATTAATTAGACCACAAGACCATCAACTAACGAATAGTCGTACCACGTTATTTGTTTATTTTATTCAAGGTGGACCGGAAAACGAACCAACTATGGGTCGCGTACCGTTCCGAACATTCTTCCTGGAAATGGAAAGTCAATTTTGGACAGATACAAATTGGCCAGAAAATTCCTGGAATCAAACTGAAACAATTATAGGAATCAATCATGAGCGTTCTAACTGAATCTGGGCGAATAGCGATTGCCGAGGCAATTAAAGAACAGCCCTTACATTTGGCATGGGGAGAAGGAGACGGCCTCTGGACAACTCCTACGGCAGAAAACGTAGCTTCAACCGCGTTAATCGCTGAAGTAGGTCGTCGTCAAATTTTTGAAAAACGATTTTGTACTCCAGATGTTGCAGGAGAAATTATCGTCCCAACTGGTCGGTTTACTTTTTCAGACGCAACCCCGACTAACAATCTTTATTTATCTTTCAAGTTTGATTTTGCCGACGCTTCGGACAAAGTCATCCGAGAATTAGGGGTATTTAGTTCAACTGTATTAGACCCCGGGTTGCCTGTAGGCCAGATGTATTTCACCGGCGCCAACGTAACTGACGCTGGAATTTTATTACTATTAGAACATACGGCTCCCATCCATAGAAATGCAGCTACGCGGGAAACGTTTGAATTTGTAATCACCTTCTAACAAATATTGGTAACAATGAGCGATATATATAGACGGTTTAATCCTGACCAAAATTACGAGGAATTGTTATTTCGTGCAGGGAAAGGCTTGCAATCGGCAGAATTGAACGATACGCAAGCAGAAATACACCATCGGATTAAAGGTGTCGGCGATTCTATTTTTAAAGACGGCGATATCATTTCAAATGCCGAATGTGTGGTGACCGATCCCGGTAATTTGGGCCCAAATCAAGTTCAAGCGACCTTGGCAGAAGGCACTGTTTACGTCCAAGGGATGGTAAGAGTCATTCCAAGCGCAGCAATCACAATTCCTAATAACGAATTAGTAGTAATTGGAGCCTATCTTACACGGCAAACAATTACTGAATTAGAGGACCCAGACTTAAAAGATCCAGCAGTTGGCACTCGAAATTATCAAGAGCCTGGCGCAGTACGAACTAAATATACTGTCCTCTGGGGACGAGAAGGCGAAGGAACGGGAGAATTTTTTCCAATCCATCAAGTTGATAATGGAGTGCTTGTTCAACAAGCTCCTCCACCTCAATTAAACAACGTAACCCAAGCCTTAGCTCGATACGATCGAGAAAGTAACGGGCACTATGTTGTTCGCGGTATGAAAGTAATCGCCGTGACCGGTGAAGCAGACAAACAAACCTTCGTAATAGAAGAAGGTAAAGCTCACGTAAACGGTTTTGAAGTAGAGTTAGGAAATAGTCTTCGAAAAATTTATGACGAAGATCCAGATCTATCTACAACTGAGAGTGAACCGCATTTGTTCAGCCCAGACGGCAATGGAGATATGCGCATTGACCTCAGTAATGGCCCTCTTGCTACACTAGATAAAGTCGACATCACCAAACAAAAAGTCGATATCAATATGACACACGGAACTTTTACTGGAGCTTCCGATCTACTTCCAGACACTTCCGTCGTTCAAATCGTTAACGTTAAGCAAGGCGGAACAACCTACACTTCCGGTTCAGATTATATTTTATCCGGAAATAGCGTTGATTGGTCCCCAACTGGTTCCGAGCCAGCTCCAGGTTCTTCTTACACTGTTACTTACGATTTTCGAACTGATGGTACCGTTACACTGGAAGACGAAACTGGGTTTACCGTTTCAGACGCAGTTGCCGGAACCTTAGTTTTAGTTGATTACACTTGGAAATTGCCTCGTTACGACCGCATTATCATTGACGGTCAAGGCATAGTTGCTCGAGTCAAAGGCGTTAGTCACGCTTTTCGCCCTGTATTTCCAAGAGTTCCAGAAAACTCTTTAGGCTTAGCTGTTGTCGAACAAACATGGTCGGGATTACCTACCATCACAAACGACGGCGTTCATGTAGTTCCAATGTCCGATATCGAAAAGATTCGCGATAATATCTACAATATTTACGCATTGATCGCTTCAGAAAGACTAAAAACTAACGCTAGCTTATCGGACCCAAGTTCCAAACGCGGTATATTCGTCGATCCATTTTTTGACGATGATTTAAGAGACCTGGGAGAGCCGCAAACAGCCGCGATTGTTAACGGCGTGTTGATGCTTCCAATCGACGTTACCATCTTAGACGCGTCAAGCGGTAGCAGCCCTTGGACATTGGATTTCGAATTAGAATCGATTTTGGAACAAAACCTAAAATCGACCGAATCGAAAATCAACCCATATCAAGCGTTTCCTCCAATCCCCGCTCGAATTACCTTGAGTCCAGCCGTTGACGAATGGACTCAAACCGTAGTGACCTGGGCTAGTCCTGTTACGCAAAGAATGACCAACACGCGCTGGGGTCATGCCGCAAGTATCGTTTCAGTATCGTCAGGTATTGAAGTGTCAATGCGACAAACCAACGAAGTTGAATTCATGCGACAACGGACGGTTGACTTCACTATTGAGGGATTTGGTCCTACCGAAACGTTGGATCGAGTTGATTTTAGTGGAATCACTATTCTTGATCGAAATGCTACGCCTCCAGTTGGCGGGGACTTTGCCGCAGATAATAACGGCTCTGTTACCGGTAGCATAACCGTTCCTCCAAACATTCCTTCTGGTAGCGTTAATTTGGAATTCTTTGGTTTTGGCGGAAGTTTTGGCGAAGCGACTTATATTAGTCGCGGAACCGTTACTATTGAACAAAGACGCACAATACAAACTATTAACACAACTGTCTTCCGCGATCCATTAGCCCAAACCTTCACCCTCACCGAAGGTCGATTTGTTGGCGGCGTGGAGCTTTGGTTTAAAACTTTAGGCGACGTTAACAATCCTGTTTTCGTTCAATTGCGAGAAGTTGTTAATGGTATTCCAGTATCTCGACAAGCTTTGACTGAAGGCATTCTCCAAATGACCGACGTCAACTTAAACCAATGGACACGAATTGAATTTCCTCCGGTTTATCTAGAGCCTGATAGAGAATATGCCTTTGTTGTTCTTACCGACGATGCTGACCATGCTATAGCTATCGCTGAATTAGGTAAATATGACATAGACAATGGATGGATTACGGAACAGCCATACACTGTTGGCGTCATGCTTTCCAGCTCTAACGCTAATACTTGGACTCCGCATCAAACGATGGACATTACTTTTAAGCTTCTTGGAGCCAAGTTTGTTCAAATTTCACGCACTGTCGTATTAGGCGATATCGAGGCAAGTCAAATCAGCGACTTGTTGGCGCTAGGCGGAGCGGAAAGACCGACAACAGATGCAGATATGACGCTTCTGTTAGTGGACGATACAGGAGAAGAGTTCAGATTAACTGAAGGAGAACCTTTGGCACTTCCTGAACGAGTTAACGGAACCTTAAATGTTCGCGCTGAATTGAAGGGAACTGAACTTGTTTCACCGGTCCTCTTCCCGAATGTATTAGCTATTCTGGGTAATTTGGCAGAATCTGCAACATACGTATCTCGCGCCATTCCTGCTCCGGAAATTGTGACAAATGCATTAGCCAAGGTTCGCGTAATTTTTGAAGGTATTTTACCTGGCACATCAGGCATCACCGTAGAAGCTGAAACAACTACGGATACCTGGGTTGCCGTACCTTTTGATAGCGCTGTCCAAGTAGGAGATGGTTGGGAAGAAAGAACTCACATTGTGACTAATTTAGATTTCCAACAAACTCGAATTAGACTCACATTGACCGGTAATCCTTTATACCGACCAAGAGTTCGAGATCTTCAAGTCATCATTACCGAGTAATCGGCGACTGGTTTCAAAACAACCTGCCGCATCCCATTAATTACCGAAGAGGGATGCGGCAAGATGTCGGAACAAAATACATTTGAATAAATAAATTTTGTTAAACGACTATCTACAAACGTATGGGATGAAGCTGATCAACTTATATTTTCACCGTTCCGCTTTAACTCGTAATTTAAGTAATAAAAAATAAGCCAATGAAGTAGTTTTTAAACGCTTCGTCATTAAAGGAAACAATGAGCGACGATAAAACCGTTAATCTGAAATATCCTTTGCAGCGCCCAAGTAATTTACCGAAAAACAACCCAAAGCATATACGGGAAACTTTGGAATTAGTTGATAAAGATATTTACAATATCCGAATGAACTTATTAATGGAGGAGCTTAATGGCGACAACTCAGCAGGTATCTGGTGGCCTAATTGATCGAATCAACACTCAATTAGAAAACGCAACCCCTGAAGAATTATTGCTACTTGCGAAGGCTTTACAACTAACCGCAGTCCCCTCTTCGGTTCAAGATCTAATGGATCTATTAAACGACGAAAAGGAAGAAGGTCTCGCGGAATTAAAAGAATTGACGGATGAATTAACCAACGATTTAAAAATGTTGGCCGAAAAATTGAAATCCGATTTAGAACAAAAAGATCGATCTTCTACTAATAAAATTTTTGCTTTTTTGACAAGTTTTGTTCCCAAATTCAAATCATGATTGTTGGGATAATGAAAAGTGAGTTTATTAAATTATTAGAAACCCGATACTAGTTGTTCGCTAAAAATATTAAACATCTTTGAAAACGCTTTTTGACAGCAAAATTTAAAGATTTATCAAGAAGCCTCGACTCTTAGTCGAGCATAACAACAAACTTTTTGGAGGATAGCGATGGCTATCGAAAATTTTTATCACGGAGTGGAAGTAGTCGAAACTTTCGACGGCGTCCGCCCCATATCAACAGTAAGATCCTCCGTAATTGGACTCATTGGAACAGCGCCTAAAGGACCTTTGAACGAACCAACTCTCATTATCGGTTCCCGAACACAAGCAATTGAAATCTTTGGCGCCAAAGACTCCGATCATACTATTCCACATGCACTCGACGCAATTTTTGATCAATCAGGAGCTATGGTTGTTGTCGTTAGAGTGGCAAGAGAAGATGACGGCGCTACCCCGCCTGTATACGATTTTGCAGCAACAAAAACCAACGTAATTGGCGGTGTCTCAGGAATGGATGGCGTACATGCATTCAGTCACGCACAAAACACAGTGCATGTGACTCCAAGAATTTTAATTGCTCCGCACTTCTCAAATGACCAAGCCGTTTTAACAGAGATGGTTGGCGTAGCTGATCAATTAAGAGCGGTTATTATTGCAGATGGCCCAAATACAACGGATGCCGATGCGATAACTCACCGAAACCTATTTGGCAGTAGCCGCATAATGATGGTCGATCCATGGGCAAAAGTTTACGACACCGTTACCAGCGCTATCATTGACGAACCTATGTCGCCGCGCATTGCCGGCATCATGAATAAATTGGATAATACCAAAGGATTCTGGTGGTCGCCTTCCAACCAATTGGTTAACGGAATTTTGGGAACTTCCAGACCAGTCGATTACGCTTTCAACGGCCAGCCTTCTCGAGCAAACAGCTTGAACGAGGCGCACGTTACCACTGTAATTCATCAAAATGGCTACCGATCCTGGGGTAACCGGTCATGTGAATCGGTCGATCCACAATGGCAATTCTTATCGGTTAGAAGAACCGCCGATATTATTCAAGAAAGCTTACAACGCGCTCATCAATGGGCCATCGACCGTAATATCACCAAAACCTATTTGGACGACGTTACAGCAGGAGTTAACGCTTACCTAAGACGATTAAAAGCTAGAGGAGCAATTCTAGGCGGAAAATGTTATGCAGATCCTGAGTTAAACACTCCAGAAAACATCCAAGACGGTAAAGTCTTTTTTGATTTTGACTTCACGCCTCCTTATCCTGCAGAACATGTCACCTTTACCAGTCACCTTGTAAACGATTACGCGGCTGAGTTATTTAGTTCTAGCGCTAGCGGCGTTGAATCGATCATCTAATTTGGAGGATAAATAAATGCTTGGCGGTAGAATGCTAAAAAACTTTAACCTGTTTGTAGACGGTAATGGTTATGCCGGCAGAATCGACGAAGTAACCTTACCAAAGTTAACTATTAAAACCGAAGAATATCGCGGCGGCGGAATGGACGTTCCAGTAGAAATCGACATGGGTATGGAAAAAATGGAATGCGATTTCACCTTGTCCGAATATTCTCCCGACGTTTTACGACAATTCGGCTTGGCTCCTGGAAGCGATGTTCCTTTGAGCCTTCGCGGCGCGACTCAAGACGCAGAGGGCACAGTTTACCCTGTTCTTATCGAGCTGAAAGGCATTTGGAAAGAAATCGATATGGGAAGCTGGAAACCTGGTGACAAAAGTACCATGAAAGTTATGGTCGCTTGTCGTTTTTATAGTTATTCCGAAGACGGCGTTGAGTTGGTCAAAATCGACATGGAAAACATGGAGCGCTTCATCGATGGAGTAGATCAACTTAAAGAAATCAGAGAGGCTATTAAAATATGACGGATAAACCTCAGAGTTATGTGGATGTCGAACTTGATTTTCCAGTGGACGTACAGGGAGTGCAAGTTAAATCCCTGCGTCTTCGGATACCTCGCGTTAAGGATATGCTTTTAGCGAATAAAAGCGGTAAATCGGATGAAGAAAAAGAGGTGGATTTATTTTCCCACCTCACCGAAAATTCGCCCGATCTCATAGAATCCTTAACGTTGATCGATTACAAGAAACTCCAGGAGGCTTACTCCAATTTTTTATCCTAAGTCCCTCAGATTGTAGGCGAGCGGTGGTAACGCTCTGCCGAGAACTTGGATGGGGACTGAACGAAACGTTAGACCTGACCGGCGAGGAGTTGGTGGGATGGATTAGTGCATTGCACGAAGTCATAGCAAAGCGTTAACCGACGCTCTCGCCGGGACCAAGGTCTCTAAATTATGAAAAAACTCAACTTGAATCATTCTAACAAGATGACTCGCATTACGTGTTGATTGAAAAAAGAATCAACTAATTGGTCATCCGAAATATTCAAACTTACTCCAAGTGAAAAAACTAATTCGACATCATCCGAGAGGAGCTCTTCCGTTGAGAAGCTTGTCCTGAGTAACGTCGAAGAAAAAGATCTGGGTTTAATTTTTCAAAATTATCCTCAGTTCCTTAGAAGCAAAATCGAAGGATCTCTCTTTTTGGTTCCGAGAACTAATCCAGTTCTTAAGAAGCCATCGAATCCTCGGCCTAAAGATTAGAAATCTTGATTTAATAGTAATATTTTGTAATCAATAACTAATATTTCAAAAAATAAACTAATCTAATCACTCTAGAAAAAAATTGTGAAAAAAACTTTTAAAGCTCTCCTTTTTCAAAAAAAAATTGAGCCAAGTTTGATAGAAGATAAGTCCAAAGTTTCGCCTCCGACGGAACAAAGATATAAAAAAGAAGGTAAACATGGCTTCTGATAGCTCTAAAGAATCAACTGAAATCGCTAAAGATCCAACGGTTTCATATACTCCTGAAAAAGTTAACGCTGCGATTACATCAATTGCAAAATTAACTCTAGAAATAAGTGCTATTAACCCAGTTATTGGAACACTCAAAGAATCTATAGAGACCGTAAAGCCTTATTTACAACAATCCGCTGATTTTGAATTCAGTATTCAAGAACTAAAAAATGTTTTAGCCTTTAATCCCAAAGACAAAAACCCCAAGGTAGATTTTGAAAAACTAAAAACAAAAATTCTAGAACTAAGTGGTAAATCTTCTGTATCCAATACTGAATTTGCTACTATCATCAAGGAAGGGGCTTTTGAGGGACTTTCTGGAAATAAAGCGACAACAGAATCAGTTGCTAATTTCGCAGAAACGGGTGGAGAAATAATAACTGGCCTTGGTTTAGACCCTGAAACCACCGCTCAACTTCTTGCTAAGATTAGATTTGACGACAACTTTGATGAAAAAAATATTCTTAACTTTTTAACAGCTTTGCAAAATAAAGTTGGATTGAAAGCAATAGCTCCAATTACCTCAAAAATCTTACTTGAAACAGAAAGCATTAAACAAATAAGCGCCAAAGAAACGGTCGCCCTATCGACAGTATTTGGCACCAAAGATGACTCCGCAAAACAAACTGTTGAGTCAATTAAAATATTTTTGAACAGCATTGATCCTAAGGGTGGGAAAGTATCGCAAAAAGCTATATTCGAAAAATTAAATAAATTGAAAGGTTTTAAAGGAGAAGAATTAAAAGCTAAAGTTCGAGAAATGTTGTCAGGCGTAGAAGAAGGAGATCAAAAAAACCAAGCCATCAAAGACATAATAATGGCAGCTGAAAAAACAGGAGAATTATCAAAAGCTTTTAATGCCGCTAATAAAAGCAACTCAGGTGCATTCGACCAAAAAGTCCAAGATAATTCCAATCAAAAGATAAACCAGCTAAAAAAATCTGAAAACCAAATTGGAAATCTTGATTTAGTCGTTGGGGATAAGGTTTGGCCCGATGCTACCAATGCAATGAACCTTTTAGGCCAAGCTTTAAATGATGTCACTCTAGCCATAAATCAAATGAGTCAAAACTCTTTTCTAGCGGCAACTGCTGCCGGTACTGCAATAAGTATCGGAACAGCAAAATTTATAGCTAATAGGGCCGCAAAGGCAAAGGCGTCCGGGCAGGCGACCAAGAACAAGGCCGAGAAGGCAACCACGAGAAATATCGGGCAGGCGGCTAAGAACAAGGTCGAGCGGGCAACCACGAGAAATATCGGGCTGAAGGCGATCCAGAAGCTTGGGCCAGTTCTTCTCCGTGGATTTAGTGTATTAGGATGGGTAATCACCGCAGGAGAATTGATTTCCATGAGTAGGCCAGCTCCTGAAACTGTTGGAGAAGATCTTAATGAAAATTCTATCGCATTAAACAACAATCCTACTCCCGAAAACCAAATAAAACTCCAGGCTGCCATTGATAATGCCAAAAAATTAATGAAGGAACTGAATCTCAACTTAGAGCAAGTAAAACAAGTACCATCAGGCAATGAGCGTAGGGTCATTGAAGATCTAGAACAGCAATTTAATAATGCAACTGACTTTGTCTCCAGCGTTAGTGACAAAATTATAACAGTCCTTAAGAAGCACATTAAGCCGCAGGTGCAATATATAGATAGTTCAGATAGCTTTACTGATAAAAGGACTGCTAGGTAATTTTCCCTAAGTATCTATAAGCATTTAAATTAACTTCTAAAATTTAAAACTCAATATGGCATTATTAAACTGGGGCGGATTTGAATTTTCTATCGACTCTTTGGCTCACGACTCTCTGTCGCGAAGTTGGCAAGCTGACTTACCAGCACAAGAAGTTCTCAATTCCAATGCGGAAATACAATCTACTGGTCTCCCTACCGAGACAATCACGATTAAGGGAGCCATTTTCACAGCGCATCCGCGCGTGCGAACCGATCAAATGCCTAAACTCTTAAGAATTTTAGGGAACATGATGGTACCGCAAATGATGACCTTAGGTACCGGAGAAACTATGGGGAGTTGGTATTTAAAGTCCATTCAAGAAGAACAATCGGGATTGATGAAAGACGGAATCCCAAGAAAACAAGAATTGACGTTACAATTTTTGCGCCATCACAAAGAAGTCATTCCTAAAGTAAATGAAGGCCCCTAATAATTCTTTGCGAAAAGAAGTTGCTGCACGAACCATTTTTTTAATCTTGTTTATTATCAATTGAACCAAACATTTGCGGAGACTACTGGATAATGGCGTTAATGACCTGGGGAGATTTTCTTTTTTCAATCGATTCTTTTGCGCACAGCGGTTTATCACGCAGTTGGGAAGCAAACCTTCCTCAGAAGGAACGGGGAAAAGGTAACGCACAAATTCAAACCACCGGGAAACCAGCGGAAACAATTACCATCAAAGGAGCCGTGTTCCCTATGGATCCAAGAATTAATACTCATAATTGGCCTAACCGATTAAGAGAATTGGGTAATTCCTTGAAACCTAGACTATTGGCTTTAGGCAGTGGGGAAAACTTGGGACCCTGGTTTTTGAAGTCAGTACAGGAAGAACAATCCGCTTTATTGGTGAATGGCGTTCCGAGAAAACAATCTTTGACCTTGCAATTTACGCGTTACCATCCGAAAGCGGATCCGGCAGAAGACGAAAGTTTAACCGAAAACCCAGTTCGAAACACAAACACAAACTAAATTTATGACTATACTTTATACTACCAACGATGGCGATCGCCTCGATTTAATTTGTTACCGCAATTATCGAACACTCGACGGGCGCATGGTGGAACAAGTTTTGGAAGCTAATCAGGACTTGGCCCAGTATCCCGTTGAAATACCGGCGGGAGTTGTTATTAACTTACCTGATCTTTCCGATTCTTTTGTCGGGCGAAAATACATTCCGTTAGGTTTTGAATAGAGCAAAATATGCCACTAACTTATAGACCACAATTCGAGCTCCGTTTTGCTAAAAAATTGCAAGAACTAACCCCCAGTTCAAAAAATTTATCGGCAAATTTAAGGTCTCATATAAAATCTATTCAGTTGATCGACCAAATTGAAGGCTCCGCCGACCGTTTGATAATACGCTTAGCCGATAAAGGCGAAGCACTTAACTTTCCCGATATCGGCGATAAGTTTTCCCTTAAGTTGGGTTATGAAGAAACTGGCCTTACCGACTATGGGCATTATACGATTGAAGACATTGAATTTTCGGGTTATCCAGCCGAATTAACTTTTTCTTGCACTTCGGTGGACTTTAGCTCTTACCTTTATGTAACACGAAATGAGGCTTACGAGAACGTCTCTTTAGAAGGTTTAGCAAAGTTTATTGCCAAAGAACGCGACGAATATAAAGATCTCAAATTAGAATACGACGTACGCTTAAACTCTCCGCAAGTTGTTTTTAAACACATCGCCCAAACCAACGAAAGCGATTTAAATTTATTAAGAAGAATATCGGAAAGTTTAGGAGCCGATTTTTCACTCAAAAAAAACGTTATAACAATACTCGCGCGCGATAAAGCAAAGCTAAAAGAAAAATACGATCCCGTCGTCTTAAATCCGGAAGACATAAGTAGTTTTTTAGTCAAACACAACAACCGGCTCAACTACTCGAAAGTAATCGCTAAATGGTGGGACCCAAATCAAGCTGCCCTAAGAGACATAGAATATCCTGCAAGCATAGGCGAAGGAGTCCCCTTAGTCATCCAAAAAGTATTCAACGACATCGATCAAGCCAAAGGCGAAGCTGTAGGTCAATTTCAATCGATGAATCGACTGCAAAAATTCGGACATATTTCTATGCCCGGGAAAAATGGAATTTATGCCGGAACGGTTGTTGAGTTAGCCTCAGACACGGTCGGTAAAGTCGGTTTTCGAGAAATAGAAAAAAAGAACGTCCAAAAAGAATACGCCGTAACCCAGGTTGTACACACCATGGATTCAGATGGCTGGCAAATGGAATTGAAGTTGGGAGGTTAAGATAGTTAACTCAAGTTTATGCAAAAACCTCACTCGTTTTCAAACGCTACGTGGTAAATAGTGCCCCCATCACGGCTCAACTCCACGGGTCGCAATAGATTCAATTCGTAGCACTCCATAATATATTTCATTCCAAAAGATGAAGGATTAGCTTCTGCCCCTAAGGGGACTCCCACGCCATTATCTCGAACCATTAAATCTAGCGATTCGTTACCATTGCATTTTAGCTGAACAAAAATTTCCCCTACCCCCCCATTAGGCCAGGCGTGTTTTAAAGAATTAGAGACCATCTCCTGAACCAAGGTACCTACCGTAATTGCCGTTTGCGCATTCGTAGAAACAGGGTCGCAGTCAACTCTCAAATTAATCGTTTTAGGTTCGTAAACTTTCCAAAGACCATTTAAGATTTTTGGTAAATATTTTTCCATATCAATGCTGCAAACGTCGGGGCAATCGTATACAGTTTCGTGAAGATCCGCCATTCGATATATGGTTTCTATAATTTCTCTATCCGCGCCTCGGGATTTCAATCTTGCCATCATCGATGAAAAGTGATTGCGAACGCGATGGTGAATCTCTCTTAGATATTTTTCGTTTCTATTTAGAGCTTGCTGCAATTGAGAAGTTCGCTCTTCAACCATCAATTCCAAATTCTTTTGATAATCTGAAATCGATCGAATCATTTCGTTGTAGTTAGAAACCAAAGTTCCAATCTCATCTTCGGCGTCATGGTCTAATTGACTTGAATAATCCCCAGTCTTTTTAATTTTTAGGGAGTGCTCTGCCAAATTTAAAATTGGCTGTACGATATCTTGCAAAATATTTCTAAAAATAAAAATAATGAAACAAAACAAAAATGCAGCCAATCCAGTCGCTATCCAAACATATTTTCCAAGTTCTGAATTAAACTTATCCAATTTTATTCTTAAAAAAACGGTACCGGCCAATTCACCTTCTATCTTTATTTCTCGCAATATTTCCAGGCGATCATCGGCAAACTCATAACCTGGCTTCAAAATACGCGGCTCTGTAGAATCCGCTTTGGGATTTTCTAAATATCGTGTAAAAGCGCTGCCATCTGGCGCAAACAGAACTCCATGTTCAACAGCTTTAATTTGACGCAAAAATTGAAGCGATTTACCAGCAGTCCGGCTGTCCTCAAACTCTAAAGCCGCTCGCGCGCTAAATCCTACTGAATCTGCGGCCACCGTCATTTGCTCTATAAACGCTTTTTTATGGCTTTCATATAAAAAAGAAACAAGAGCGACATACAAACCTGCAGTTAAAATTAAAACCGATCCTAAACATGCCGCTAATTTTCCGCTGACCGTTAACTTCCGGAAAGTTGCGTAAATAAAATTATGTTTTGTTTTTACTTCGGTTTTTTTTACTTTGCCCAGAGCGTGCTTCAATGCTCTGTCCATTTCTGCGTCTTTTATTGGTTTTATTAAAAATTGTGAATTCTTGAATTTTTGTGCTCGTTCAAGGGTTTTATAGTCCGAATGTCCCGTTATAAAAATAATGGGTGTGTCACCCCCCAGACGAATAAAATCAGCTACTTCAAACCCATCGCCACTACCGCGCAAAGTAATATCTAAAAAAACAACATCAGGCTTTTGCTCTTCAAATAATTCGCGAGCAGTCTTAAGATCTGGCGCTTTCGCCGTTTCAAAACCAGATTCGCGACATTGAGATTCCAACAAACTTGCGATCGAAGCTTCGTCCTCAACAATCAAAATTTTAGACATCAGCGGTCTCCAAAACCGAATTCAAACCTACTAAAACATCAAATCAAAAAGTGATGGTAAGCGGAACTTTACTGTTGACATTTTTATACAAACAAAATTTCTTAATCGAAACTTGAAAAAGAATCAAAGCCATATATAAATCAACACAACATAAAAAACGTAAGATCCAAAGATATGAATCATCTATTGTAAAGACCCAAGAGACGAAAATCCAGAGACTTATGCTTCGAGGAAAAAAAAAGATGCATAAAAATCCAAAAAGTCCGGAAACCAAAAATAACGCGCATTATATTGTTTTAGGGTACTTTATAAGATTAAATAAATTGCAATATTAAACTGAAGAAAATTCAAGTCTGCGAATTTCCGAAATTATCAGGAAGGATAGTTAGGATAAAGGATTTTTTATCAAGATGTTTTTATCAAGATCTAATTCTCAAAAGTTCATCTTAAAAACCTTAAGGCGGGAAATTCAACCATTTCACAAGCCAAAAACAAAAAAAGATTGAACTTTTGGAGAACAAACCAAATTTCCACGTTCAAAACTTTTTTCGGCTAACATTTTTTGTTGTCGATAATAATAATTGTTCGACTTTTAAGTTTTATTTTTTCAATCGCAAGTAAATAATATAAAGCTAAATATTTGAAAAAAATTTCATCTGGCAATTATTTTTTTCGAAAAAATAAAAAATCACTAAAGATGAAGTTTCCAAGAAAGTCTAGTCAGTTTTTAATTTTTAAAACTGATGGCAGAAAATTTAAATTCTATCTTATTTTTTGATTTCGTCTTTTTTTGACTCTGTCATGAAGTGCTTCTATACGACCTAGTAGCGGCCCAACTTCATCGACAGCATCGGCATTCTCATAAATATATTGAATATGTTCGACAGCTCGTTTTAAACGATCATCACGGAAAGTAACCGAAGTTTCCGGAGGTTTGTAATTGCCACCTTGCTCCTCGTTTTTCCCCCAAATCAGCCATCCCGTATTTATGCCAAATTTTTCAAATAATCGAACACAGTCTCTAGGCGCTGGAAGACGTTTACCTTCCAGATAATCATTCATGTCGCTTCGCTCTATTCCCGCTTCGTCGGCAAATCTTTCCCCATCTCCATTTGCATGAACTTTAACTTCTCCGTTTAACCGGCTACCAACTTCAGAAACGTCAATCTGAGATAGTTCCTTATCGGCAGAAAAGTCGCTTTCCGTTTCCTCTCCACGCATTGGCCCAGCGCCAGTAGCCATCCAATCTAAACTCACATTATTTTTAAGGCAAAAACTTACAATTCTACTTGCAGGAAACTTCCCTTCTTGCTTATAACCTTGCACCGATTGTCTGGCCACTCCTAAAACTCGCGCAATTTCAGAATCAGTACGTCCCACTAAATTGGCTGATTTGCGAATCCTATCTGCAACCAAATCATAAGGAGCAAAAGAATGTTCTTCTTGGTTTTCTCCACGACCAACTAGAGCTTGAGAATCAATTTCTCGTTTAAATTCATTAACTTGACCGGCCCCCATCAACAAATATTCTGGAGATTGATCACAAATTTTAGCAATTTCTTTTAGGGTTTCTACTGTTGGACTGTTCTTATCGCTTTCGTAATAAACGACAGTCCGCTTCGAAATCCCCAGAAAATTAGCCAATTGTTCTTGAGTCAGATTATTGCGTTTTCTAGACTCTCTAATCCTGGACCCAAGTGAATTTTTTTTCATTTTATTTCTTGACTTTGAACAAAAAGAGAATAAAATCACAGAAAATCATCACAAACCAAAAATTTGTAATTTTTTTCCTTATAAAAAAGAAAAATATTACATAAAAAGTAATCATACGGCTGATTCCTTGAAATTAAATCCAGCCATACGAACTAATCGTCATTTTTTTATAAAAACATGAAAATAATCAACAAATCCGAAAATGACCGTCGCTGGTTTCTAACCGTTATAAGAGCCAGCTCCAACAAACAAGAAGCAGCGCGGAACTGTGGGTTCACCTTAAGAACCTTTGATAATTGGATCGAGCGCCATCAGATCAACTGGAGAAACGAACTTCGAAAAGACATTTTCCCTGCCAAAACAAATTTCTTTAAGTGCATTCAATTAAACTTGTCAAACCTATTTAAAAGCTGTAAGGGGAAAAAGTACATTTTTTTCGGATTTTGCCTAATTATCTCTATTCATTCTCGCTTAATCAATAAAAATAACGAAATTAATTTATTCAATGCCTTATTCCCATACACTATTGAACGCCCTAATCAAAAATTATTCCGTGACCTAGAGCACAAAAAGAAAGTTTTTTCAGAGTTAAAAAAAATCGACTCGAACCAAGAAATGTAACAAACAGTTCACAAAAAGAACTAACTTAGCCGGTAAGGACTGCTAAATAGGCAATTGTTTTTCTTACTATAGATTATGAAAAACTTACAAAATCAAACGAAAACCCAATATGCGGGCGATAACCGCCTGCTAGACCCTAAATCTTTGGTCACCTCCTTCCAAAGTTTTAGGGTCTATAAAAAATTTACATTTAGAGTTCTTTCTCCAGACGGCAGTCCTCAATTTATTCCCTCCCATAAAAGGGGGACTACCATCTGGAGTATTTAAGCAAAATTTACCGGAAGAATTTTTTAACAGTAATTTTGTTTACGTTACTAAAACTTTTAGCTATTTCTCGTTTTGAGAATTTTAATTCCATATGGACATACAACAAGATTCATACCGTTTTTCAAAGGTTTTAATAATTTCATCTAAAAAATCTAAAAATTTTGTGAACGGGCCTTTATGACCCATCGTTTTCTCTGACTTATTGAAGGATCTCAAAAACCACTTTCAAAATTTTTTTCACCACAAATCTATAAAACTAAAACCCAGGCAACAAAGCTGAAGTTTTTTTTATTTCTAATTTTGAAAAAAACCAAGATTCATTCAGGACAAATCACATGATGCTAAAAAAAAGTTTCGGACAATTAGAAATGATTCCTCAAACACAGGAAGAAAAATATCTATTAGCCAATTTTTTGGAATGCGGAGAACAATATGAAACTCGATTGGTCAACTCCAGCATTCAAATTCATACTAGTCCCAGCTCAAAATATCTTTCCGTTAAACAATGCGCTCGTATGTTGGAATTTAACGAAGAATCATTGCGTCGAAAATGCCGAAGAGGTGAAATTCCTCACCGTAAGGTTGGTAAGCGGATTTTATTTATACGAGTAGAAATTGAAAATTGGATCGACTCCAAAGACACCGCTTTCGACCCTAGTTTTAGGGCAAATAAGATATTAAGCGAAGTCATGAACGGATAATCATAATTTGGATAACAAAATAACTATATCATTTAAGGGTAGATATTATGTTTAAAAAAAAAGGGAGTAAAAATTGGTGGATAAAAGTTAGGCACCGTGGAAGAGTCATTGAAAAATCCACCGAAACTCCCAATAAAGAATTAGCGAAAAAAATCGAAGCAAAAGTACGAGTAGACTTGGTCGAAGAAAAATATTTCGATTCCCGAGAATCTCTACATCTAACGCTTGCCGAACTTTTAGATATGTACGATCAAAAACATTCGGCTACTAAAAAGAAACCGCAAGTACGTAAAAACGAAAACTTTTTAATCAGAAGATTCCGTGAATTACTGGGGAAAGAAAAAGCAAACGACCTTTCGCCTGCTCGAATTGAAGATTACATGACTCAAAGGCGCGTAGAAGGAAAACGCTCCATAAAGACTAATGGAGAAATCAAGCGCATTGGAGATATTTCAGAAGTCACTCTTCATCACGAGCTGGCATTAGTTAAACACGCTTACTACTTGGCTATTAATAAGTGGGGAATATTGAAACACAATCCATTTGATTCTGTAACTTTACCGAAAGGGGATAAACAAAGAACGCGATATTTATCCGTTGAAGAATCGATAAAAGTCGTAAAAGAATCTCCCGATTGGCTTCGACCTATGGTAATATTGGGTTTGGATACTGGGCTTCGGCTAACCAATATTTGTGAGCTTGCTTGGAATCAAGTAGATTTTTTTTCGAAAACTATTCAAATCGAAAAAACTAAAAACCAAGAAGGCGTGTGCATTCCCATGACGGATAGGGCTTTAAAAACCATAAAAGGTTTTAGAAGAGACGATTCTTTTTCGAACATTTGGGTTTTCGGCAAAAAATATAAAAGAGATCAAGTATCAAAAGCCTTCAAGAGAGTATGTCGGAGACTACAATTAGACGACGTAACTTTTCATACTTTGAGGCATTCGTTTTGTTCGCATTTAGCTATCAACGGCGCCAACTTAAATGACATTGCATCCGTAGCAGGACATAAGGATCTTCGTAGCGCACGTCGATATTCTCATTTAAACAGTGACAGAAAGAGAGAGGTGATAAAGGGTCTAGAAGCGGGTCGTCAAATTTAACCCGATGAGGTTGCTACAGGTTGGCTACAGTGACGCTTGATTTACCAATCAAAAATGCTGTAACCCCTTGAAATTAAGAGTGGAGCTGAGGGGGATCGAACCCCTGACCTCTTGAATGCCATTCAAGCGCGCTCCCAGCTGCGCCACAGCCCCATTTCTTAACTGGATCGAATATAACTAATTTTGTTTTACCACGCAAGTTTAATTCCCTCCTAAATCTCTTTGACGCTCTTCTGGCTTGTCTTCTATATTTTTCTTTCTATAATATTTATCTTCTACCGGATAGCATCAACGGCTCTTCCGGGGTTGAGCTAAAGCTTCTTTCTGTCTGAAACACTTTTTTCGGCGTTTAAATTGTTTCCAAAACTAAAAAAAAGATTACGAAATATTTTCATAGCGGGCCTTTTGGTCACAATTCCAATTGCCTTCACTTACTTTATTCTTAATTTCTTATTTAAGAAACTCGATAACGCCCTATCGCCATACTTTACAAAATTTTTAATGCTTTTAGGAGCTCCAGTAACAGAAAGCTTTCGCTTACCTGGAGTTGGCGTTTTTATGACGGTTGTAATTATTTTCTTGGTAGGTTTATTTACTACTAATATTTTTGGAAAAAAATTAGTTCAAATTGGAGAAAGAATATTAGCCAGGATTCCAATAGTTCGCAGTATTTATACAGGAACAAAACAAGTTGCCACAACAGTTCTGGACGCCGATATTGAAACCTTTAATGAAGTTGTATTGGTTGAATTTCCTAGAAAAGGATTACACGCATTAGGCTTTATCACTTGCGAGAATAAAGGAGAAATTCAACACAAAATTGCAGCCGAAGTGGTTAACGTTTTTGTTCCTACAACTCCCAATCCTACTTCTGGGTTTCTCGTATTTGCCTCCCGCGATCAAATCATTTCACTATCGATGACAATTGAAGAGGGACTCAAATTTGCCATCTCTGGCGGAATAGTCGCTCCACCATTCTCTCCTATTGAAGGAAAAGTTCTAGACGCAAAAGATGTTTCCGGAAATACTGAAACACAAACGTTGACTTAATTTTAAAGTTTTAATTTTGGGAAACCTCTGAAAATCCGAATTTGCCAATGAAAATCGAAGATCCAATATTCTTGGATAACCACTTAATCGCGATTTATAAACCGTTTGGAATTCCTATTCAGCCTGATAAATCAAACCAAATATCTTTATTAGAGTTAACAAAAGATTGGATCAAATATAAATTTAACAAACCAGGAAATGTTTTTTTAGGTTTGCTTCACCGATTAGATCAACCTGTAGCGGGTGTCGTTTTATTTGCAAGAACAACAAAAGCAGCATCGCGTTTGTCCGCACAGTTTCGCGAAAAATCTATTAAAAAATATTACCAAGCTTCCGTTTTATCGCCGCCTAAAGAGTCAAAGGGAACTCTAATTCACTATCTTAGAAAAGAAAAGACTCTTAAGTCGACTGTGTTTCCAAGAGAAACCGAAGGGGCTAAGCGCGCCGAACTGTCCTACCAAACCCTAAAATCAACTCCAAACGGAAATATTCTAGAAGTTTTCCTTAAAACCGGTCGTTTCCACCAAATCCGTTCGCAATTAGCCTTTATTGGAAGCCCAATTATTGGAGACGTAAAATATGGAGCGCCATTTCCCTTAGCTGAAAAAAAAATCGGGCTTATCGCTAACAAATTAATTTTTAAACACCCTATCACAAAAGAATCCATAGAAATCAACTCTCCCATCCCGCAAGACTGGCCATTTTTTAAAGAATAAAAAACTTCGTTTAGTTTTAAAATACAAAAATAGCATTTCAATCTATACTTTAAAGCTATAAGGCTTTATTTACTTGTGACTTAAAACCGGGTAGAATTAAAAAATAAAATCATTGAATTAATCTTTTAGAGGCCCTTTATGAGATCCCTCAGAGTGAGTCACATCGTATTAAGTACACTGGAAGTTGCCGATCTTTTAATGGAGCAATTCAAAGATGTGGAAGACAAGGAACTAAAAGATAAACTTTTTTGCCGATTGGCAAAAAAATATAGCGCTTGTAATTCTAGAAAAAAAGGCGGCGACATTGGCTGGATAGACGCGGGAACCAACGCTCCAGAACTTGAAGAAGCGGTTCAAAAAGCCGCTCTCAGAGAAGTCGATGGCCCCGTTAAAACAAGGTATGGTTATCATATTTTTATGATAACCGAAGAAGCTGAAATGCTAGACACTGGAATAGACGGCATAACGGTAGGAACTTTAAGATAAATTAGGAAAAGGAACAGACTTGTGACTGAAGTTGATTCAATCTTAGGTAAAGCGCTCGAAGGAAATCGTATTAGCGCCGAAGAGGCCATAGCCTTATTTGCCTCTACTGACATGACCCTATTAGGTAATGTAGCGTCTCGGCTTGCTAAAAAAAAACGCGATGACAATATAATTACTTACATTATTGACCGCAATATTAATTACACGAATATCTGCGTAACAGATTGCTCATTCTGCGCTTTCTATAGAAAAAAAGAAGACTTAGACGCTTACGTTCATCCATTTGGAGTCCTTGCAAAAAAAATTGACGAAACAATCGAATTAGGAGGAAATCAAATTCTCCTGCAGGGTGGTCATAATATCGAACTTAAAATCGAATATTTTGAAGATTTGTTTAAGAAAATAAAAGAACGCTTTGACATAAAGTTACACGCCCTGTCGCCTCCTGAGATTGTTCATACAAGTAAAATATCGAAGATTTCCATTACAGAAACTTTGAAGCGATTGCATACAGCGGGATTAGACTCAATTCCTGGTGGAGGAGCCGAAATCTTAGTAAATAGAGTTAGACAAATTATCAGCCCAGCAAAATGTACAACAGACGAATGGTTGAACGTAATGGGCGAAGCGCATCAAATGGAAATCCCCTCAACAGCTACCATGATGTTCGGGCATGTAGAAACTTTGGAAGAGCGCGTTGAGCATCTAATTCGATTGAGAGAACAACAAGATAAAACTGGCGGATTTACCGCTTTTATTGCATGGTCAATGCAACCTGGAAATAATCCGCTTGGTAGACAATTATCTGGCGTAAAAGCAACTGGATTAGAATATCTTAAAACCTTGGCCATCAGTCGTATCGTTTTAGACAATTTTGACAACATACAATCTTCGTGGGTAACCCAAGGTCCTAAAATAGGGCAGATGTCTCTCTTTTATGGGGCTAACGATATGGGTAGCGTTATGATCGAGGAGAATGTCGTAAAAGAAGCGGGAGCAAGCTTCCGGATGACTGAAAAAGAAATTAGAAGATTAATTGAAGATGGGGGTTTTATTCCTCAAAGAAGAAATATGCAATACCAGTTTATTTAAGATTACGCGTTGCTTCCAAAAAAGCCAATAATTCTATTCGATAATTTTGGCCATTCTAAGTACCCTCGAACTCACTTTCAAGCCCGATTTTTTAGCTTTTTTAAGGTTTATCTCAAAACGGATTTTACCTTTTTTAATGACTAAATTAAGTATTCCTCCTTTCTGACAAAACCCTTGATTCTCTCCAATAATTAACGCATGAGAATTCTTTAAAGAATCTAGTATTTTTTCTAAACGATATTCTTGCAAAGCCCCAACCACAATAATATGAGAAGATTTTGTTTGCTCATCAATTTTCTGAGAACTTCTCAATATAAGTTTTCTATTTTTTAATTTTTCTTCTTTAAGACTATTCAATCCTTCAAAAAATGGACTACGTCCAATTACAGAGATTGTTAAAGGAGAGGATTTATCTACAAAAGCATCCACAGGCCAATCAATGAAATCTGTGATTCTATAAATAAAAGCCGCTTTTAATCGATACTCCAAACTTTCTCCCTGAGAAGCTTGAGGAGAAAAAGGGACAATCAATAAAAAGAAAAGTATTGATAATAATTTTAAAAAACTATTTTTCACTTAAAAACGTTGTTTTGAGAAAAATTAAAAACCTTAATAATAAAACCTTCTATTATTTTTTAGAATTGCAAAGTCAATTTTCCAAAAATGCTCCTCTGAACCTGAGTTGCTTTAAATAAATTAATGTCAGTCCCAGATAAAAACTCAGAGTGTTCAGGGTCTTGCAGGTTTTGACCAACTAAACTTAGTTCCAATTTTTCCATAGGTTTCCACCCTAACCTTGCATCCAAACGCGTATAATCTGAAATATTCTGCCCATTAAGATCGTCAACAAAATAAACCCCAAAATCAAATTCAAATTCGTATGGCAAATCTAAATATGATCTTACCTGCCATTGCGTATCCGGAGCGTTGCCATCAATATCTTCAGAACTCGCTTCAAACCAAGTAAAAGATGCATTTAGTTTCCAAAAATCCAAAACTTCCCACTGGCTCGAAATTTCAACTCCATAGGTATCTTCATTTCTAGAGTTTGACAAAAAGAGGGGTAAAACTAAATGGGGAGTGGGTGATGAATCAAGAAAAGAGGTTCCACTTGGAGTACCCCTTTAATCATCATAATGATTGAAAAAACCTACGACATCTAGAAACAAGTTTTTCCTAAACTGCGTTCGATAACCAAGTTCATAAGCAGTTAACTTTTCCGATTTAAAATCATTACTACCAAAAGCGGTTACAATAAGTGGTAATCCAATATCGGTATTAGCTGCTCGAACTCTACCTTGGCTCAAGTCACCATCTTCAGCTCGAGATGGAGTTCTAACTGCTCGTGAAATCGCTCCCCAAAAAGTATTTTTACGGTTTGGGGTTAGGGCAAACCGAATATTAGGTTGAACTTCAAAACCACTAAAACGATTTACAATAAACTTTGACCCTACAGTGAGGCTAAGAAGATCTTGAATTAATTCCAATCGATCTTGAACAAAAAAACTGAAATTATTATATATCCTTTTGTTAGGAACAGCCGTAAGAGAAAAACTATCGCCAAACTCATCAGAAATAGTGCGATTATTAATTCCCCAAATAATTTCATGGTTTGATTCAGTTAAGAATCTATGTTGGAAATCAAAATCAAATCTATCTAACTTTATGTCTGAAATATTTTCAATATCACGTTCTTCTCGATCATAAAAAAACTGCGTCTTAAATTCAGACCCTCCCTCTAAAGTACGAACCCAACTAACTAAAAAGTGTCCTCCTTGAATAGGATCTCTATTTGCCTCGTTACTTATTAAAGAAGAAGAAAAAGAACTAGGGACAGCATTATTCATGTTTCCCAAATCGCCTTTATAATAGTTCCCATCAAAGAAAAAGGAATCTCTTTCATTAGGGTCCCAATCAATGCGAAAACCACCTCTTGCAACTCTCCATTCGTCAAACGCTTCTGCGCCAGTTTCATCAGCGAAATCGTCGCGTTTGAATACTTTTCCAAAAACCCTATAGGTAGCTAAATCTCCAAGCGAACCGCCATAGCGAATAGAACCTATTGCTTCATCTTGGTTTCCTACCACAGTGCTTACCAATCCATCTTGAGTTTTTTTGCTATTTTTGGAAATTATACTTATCACTCCATTGACCGCATTGGCCCCCCATAAAGCTGCGCCAGGGCCACGAATCACTTCTATTCTATCAATATCTTCTAAAACAAGGTCTTTGCTTCCCCAAAAAACTCCAGAAAAAATGGGAGTATAAATAGGACGTCCATCAATCATCACCAATAATTTATTCGAAAACTGATCGTTAAACCCGCGAGAAGTTATAGCCCATAGGCTTGATGTCTTCTGGGCAACTTGCAAACCGGGAACCATTCTCAAAGCTTCAGCCATACTATTAAATCCAGAGCGTCTAATATCATCGCCTGTAATCACATAAACTGCTGCGGCTGAATCAAATAAAGGTTCCGCTCTTTTGGAAACTGAGTTAATTTCCATCTCCATTAAATCGTCTAGACTCAGTTCTTTCAACTCACTCGAATCTTCAGGAATATCTTTCGCAAAAGCCAAAGAAAAAAATAAAACAAAGACTTCAATTAGTAATACTAAGAAGGCGAGTCTAAAAACATTGATAAACATAAAAATTGCTATTTATAGTGAGAAAATATTTAACCGAATCAATAATTCAACTTTTTTATGGCCTTAAAAAATATAAGGTATTAACAAATTATAGGGCGTTTAGTTAACCTTTAATGTAACAACCTTGAAACAAAATCAATTTAAAGGTTAATCTAGTGCGATGAAATAATATTGAAAAACTTGAGATGAAATAAACTACGGCAATCGTTTATTTAAACTATCCAAAGGAGGGGGGAATTCTTTTAAGCTGTCTTGTTCTATTTCCGGCTTTAATGTTGAAATGGCTTTTTTGAAAATTTTGTGGCAGGTTTTACGCTTTGAATTAAAAATTAAAAATTCTTGTTTTTTTAGATTCCTTATACCTGACCTCTCCACCTTAAGGCTCAATCGTTGGAGTTTTTTTTCAGAAAGCCCGGCTTCTTCCAAGCAAGAAATCCAAGCTTCTTTTTCTTTTCTATATTCCTCGATACAAACAACGTTTTTTTTACAATCTCCCTCTCGGACAACCTCTCTAGCCTCTGTCCTCAAGGGAAAACAAAAAACTCCACATAAAAAAATTATCAAAGAAAAATATTTACTAACTATTCTTTGATCGCTATTTTCTAACATTTTAATTATCTTCTAACCAACCTAACAGAATGAGAAATAGTTTTATCGCCTTTTTCATACCAATAAGCGAATCCATTCAAATAAAAAACAATTTGAGCTTCACGTTCACCGCGCGTGGAAGATGTCCAGGTACAATTTCCTGGGCCTGGAGGAAAAGCCGCATCAATATGGATATCCCCTCCTTTAAAATCTTTATTCAACTTTTCTTCTTTAAAAAGAGTTAAAGCTTCTTGCAAGCTGGGTATCCGCCAATCAGAATGTCCGCCAAATTTTTTCTCATTCAATTCTTTCGCATATTCACCCGCCTCCTGCCACGTTATATCTTTCTCTAAGTCTTGACGAGAATCTTTAGCTTGCCACGTAAGGCTAGTTTTGGAATCGTAAATTGTCCCGTCGCTTCCAACTAAATATTGTGATTTTTCTTCCATCTGACTTTCCTCAAATTGATAATGAATGACTTTGAAAAATGTTTGAACAATCAAGCCAAAAGTATTTTTATTAATCTATATTATATGACGGGAATAAATGTTAAGGAAATTTAATAAGTATTTACTTAGAAAAAAAATTTTAGTTTAACTCGTAAAGATCTAAGCGTCTTCCTTCAAACAAATCATTCTTCGAATTAATTTTCTTTTTACGTGATAAATCTATATCGATTTCAACCACTGAAGCCTCTTCTTCTTTTTCCGAAGCTCGGTAAAGTATATCCCCTTCCGGCGATACAACTTGACTCTTTCCAATAAAGCTTAATTCTTCTCCATCAACACGATTTTCTGAACCAACTCGGTCTACAGTAATAGCAAATACACGATTTTCTAAACAACGAGTAATCATAGCGTCTGGACAATGGGGAAGGACTAAATTAGAAGGGTGAGCAATAATATCAGCTCCCTTTAGGGCTAAGGTTCTTGCGGTTTCAGGAAACCGCCAATCAAAACAAATCATAACTCCCACTCGGATACCCCCTAATTCAAACACTTGCAAAGGAAGGTTTCCTTGGGAAAAAAATCTATTTTCTGTATCAAAGACGTGGGCTTTTCTATAGGTTCCAATATATCCATTAGGGGAAATAATAACGGCAGAATTGAAGAGATTTTCTCCATCGCATTCCGCAATACCAGCGATAATAGAGGAACCGGTCTCTTTCGCCCACGATATTAATTTTTGAGTAGTAGGGCCTTCAGGAATAGGTTCGGCTAATTCTTTTGCTTCATGTTTGGAATTAAATTGATAACCGGTAGCAAATAACTCGGGTAGAACAATAAGTTCAGCCGAAAGGTTACCCCATAGGGTTTTTATTTGCTCTAAATTAGCCTCGGTTTCGCCAAATTTGGGATTATTTTGAACAAACCCAACTTTCATAGTAACTCTTATTTCTTTCTAACTCAGCTGAGAATGTTCGTTTCTCATTAGATGATCGATTAGAGTAAGAGCTACCATAGCTTCAGCGATTGGCACCGCTCTAGGAGAAACGCAAGGATCATGACGACCTTCTACGCGGATTTTAGATTTTTTACCCTCAACGGTAACCGTATCTTGCTCTTTCAATATCGAAGAAGTTGGTTTTACAACTAAGCGTAAAACAATATCCATTCCATTTGAGATACCACCTAAAATACCGCCTGCATTATTAGTTTTGGTAACTATTTTTTTTCCCGATTTAGTAAATGTATCGTTGCACTGAGAGCCCGATAGCGTTGCTGCCTCAAAACCGATTCCAATTTCAACGCCTTTTACAGCAGGCAATGACATTACAGCCTTGGCAAGATCTGCATCTAGTCGATCAAAAACAGGTTCACCCAATCCTGCTGGAACTCCTTGAGCAACCACTTCCACTATACCGCCAGTGGAATCACCCTTCTTCCGAAGTTTCATAATGTGATCCACCATTTCCTCAGCGGCCTGTTTATCCGGACATCTAACTATGTTTTTTTCTATCTCTTTAAAATCTATTTTTTTTGCGACAATAGGTCCAATTTGCTTAGAATACCCAATTACTTTTATTTTCTTTCGGGCTAAGAGTTTTTTTGCAATTGCCCCAGCAGCCACTCTTCCGGCAGTTTCTCGAGCGCTTGACCGCCCTCCTCCTCTATAATCACGAAAACCATATTTCATTAAATACGTATAATCAGCATGGCCAGGTCGAAACCGATCTTTAATTATCTCGTATTTGGATGAATCCGCATCTTGATTTTCTATCCATAATCCAATAGGAGTCCCAGTAGTTTTGTCTTGAAAAACTCCAGATAAAATCCTAACTTCGTCGGTTTCTTTTCTTGAGGTCGTGACTTTACTTTGCCCCGTCTTTCTTCGGTCTAGCTCTTTTTGAATGTCCTTTATTTTTAAAGGCAATCCAGCCGGACAACCTTCTACCACAACGCCAATACCTGGCCCATGAGATTCTCCCCACGTAGAAATCTTAAATATTTTTCCGAAAGTATTTCCCGACATCTATACTATTTTTCTCCTTAACTTTTTTCAGGCCAAGTTATTGGCTAAAAATTTACGGCTATTCAAAAATAATTTAATTCTTATTAAATTGCTTTCAAACAGTCTATCGTTTTTTTGGTTTTTTCATCGTCAAACGAAATTGAGCTATGCGCACCATGGTTTCTATATACTGCCCTAAAGTTTTTGTAGATTCTCCACGAGTTCGGTCTTCAAATATAATAGGAATTTCTTTTATTTTAAAACCACCTAGGTGGCATGCATAAAGAATTTCTTCAACAATAGAAGGACCAACGGAAACCATTTTCTCCAATCCAATTGATTGCAATACTTCGGCTTTAAAACAGCGGAACCCAGATGTACAATCCTTAACATCAACGCCCATAAGCATTCGAATAAACCAACCGGCAAATTGAGTGATCCCTATACGCAAAAAATTTCGTCCCGTTTCTTTGCCGCCTTCAATCGCGCGCGAACCCAACGAAACATCAAATTCTTGCATCGCTTCAATTAAATCTGGAATATATTTTGGATGATGCGAATAGTCTGCATCCATTTCTACTATATATTCAACACCCTGTTCAATGGCATAAAGCAAACCCTTAATACCGGCTGTTCCTCGACCTTTTTCATCTTTCCGAGTTATCAAATGAATTCTCGGCTCCTTCTGACGCATAGATTCAACTATATCGCTTGTGCCATCGGGAGAATCGTCGTCAACAACAACAACTCCTATAGATTCATCCAAATTTAAAATATCATTTATCAGATCTTGTATATTATCTTTTTCATTATAGGTCGGAACCATTGCAAGGGTTTTTAGCATTTCTATAACGCCCCAACCAATCCACTTGCTTTTTCAATGACTATATCAGCCGGTATTTTGATCATACAATGTTCTACAATATCGCAAGTTTTTTTATAGCAAGGAGCGCAATCAATCGGACTTATAATAATTTCTCCCTTATCGTATAAATCAATTTCTTGGGGACACGTTGGGCCAAAAAGAGCTAACACATGTTTTCCATGCCCAATAGCTAAATGCATTGGTAAAGTATCGCCCGAAATTAATAAATCACACTTTGAGATAATAGCTGAGAATTGAGTTATTGAATGGGAATTCCCGCCATCGAAAATCATACTGGGAACTTTAGATAAAATTTCCGCATTTTTTTCAGCTTCGGCTTTTCCTCCAAGCAAAATCAATTGTGCATTTTCTTGTGAATGAAGAGCCTCAATCAAACGACAATAACCGTCGATTGTCCATGCCTTATTTGCAAATAAAGGCCCTGCTCCAGGACAAATTCCTACAACAGGTCGATCGTTCGTTATCCCAACCTTTTCAAATAAAAGACCTGCGTATTTTTCTTCTTCAACACCTGAGAAAAGTTCATAGGGTTGTCGTTTGTATTCGAAGCCAACGGCTTCAAAAATAATTTCCTGATAAGTTTTTTGATTTTTTCTAAATTTTAGTTCATCATCAATCCCTAATTCGAAAGCGTATTCGCATTCAGGGTTTAACGGAAAAATATTTCCAAAAGAAGAAAGACCAAACCCTTTTTTTTCAGTTCCCTCTACTTTCATGGCCAAAGCTGCAACTCGAACGTCTTTGTCCAGGGAAAGAATCAAATCAAATTTTTCTACTTCTAATCGACGGCAAACCTCGTCGCTATAAGCAAATAAACGATCTATATTATTAAGACCATGTAATAAACCATAAGATGGCACTTCAACGACCCAAGTAATATAAGACTCGGGGTAACGACGTTTTAATTCTGAAAGCATTGGAGTTGTTCTTAAAACGTCTCCCATTGCCGCCAATTTTAAAATTAGAATACGCTTCCCCATGGGTTTGTATTCTTCGCATCCTTCGCAAAGTCTTTTAAATTGACAAGGCTTTTCGCCATTAAAAAAACGACAATCCGGTTTATAAGTCATAAAAAATTATATTTCTATTAAATTTCCACGGTAACCACGACACCAAAATACTCTAAACTTTCGAATAACTTGTTCTTCCCATCGAATACTCACTAAAGGCAATTCAATCATTGAATCAAAACTAGGTTGAACTAGATTTAAATTGCCTCTACCTTCCTCAAAAACATAAAGACCATCTTTTCTCAATAAATGAGAAAGGTTCCCAAAATACGAATAACGTTTTAAACCATGGATTTTGAATACTTGCGGCTTTCCAGGTAAGTAAAACGACAACTCTGCGGCAATATTATGCCTATCGGTAAAAACAAACGTTTCGCCGTTTTTTTGGAGTCCGTTATAGAACGTTCCAATGTGTTCTCCCAGACGCTTCCATCCATAAGCTTTTTTAAGAAAAACGTCGGTTTTTGGAGGAAGAGGGACAACTCTAACTATCCCTTGTAGATGAGCCAAAACAATAATAAAAACAACTGTAATGATAGCCCATTTTTTAATAAAACGCAGTATTTTGTTATCTATAATTTTTTGTTTGACACCATAAGTCAAATATAAACCGGATAGCGCAAAAATAGGAGTAAAATAAGCCATAACAGGCCAATTCCCTTGTATTTTAGTTTTAAAACTAAAAACCAAGAAAAAAAGAAAAATTGGAACTGAAAATACAAATAAAAATAGAAATTTATCGTCCTTCTCAGATTCCCAAAACCGGTAGCAATAAAGCATAACAATGACTATTGCGATAAAAACAAAAGGAGTAACCACCAAAGCTTGAGCCCCTAAGAATTCTAAAAAACTCAATATGGGGTTAATCGTAGGTCCCTGAATTCCTCGAAAGAATTGAAATCGAAAAGAAACCCAATCATGAGTGGCATTCCACAATATAACCGGTAAAAAACACGTTAAAGCTATTACCATAGCAATATACGGTTCTTTTTGTTTCCATAAATTTTTGTGGTTTTTAGAGAAAAGAAAAAAGAGCCCTAAACATGGCAATATCAGTATTCCATTATATTTACTCAATAACGCTCCACCGATAGAAAAACCTGCGCCATACCAATAAGAATGCTTAGATTCCCAAATAGCTCGATAAATAAATAGTAGACTGAGAGAAAAAAATAAAATGAGCGGGGTGTCGGGAGTAATAATTACCGAACCAAGGGAGAAAATGAGGATAAGATTAAAATAAACCGCAGAATAGAAACCTACCCAAGGATTTTTAAACAAGGAACTACCCAAGCGATATGAAATTATAGTAATTCCCATCCCTGTTAAAATGGCCGCCAAGCGGATTCCTTGCTCTGTATCGCCCACTAAGGATGTGGTGATTGCAATAAAGATTGCAACCATAGGAGGATGGTCATAATATCCAAAACTTAAAAAGTTCGACCATCCCCAATAATAGGCTTCATCTGGAATCAGCTCTATCTGTCCTGCAAAATAATACCTAAAAAGACAAACAAGGCATAAAAGGACAATAGGAAAAACTCGATTAGAATTCAAGTTTTTGAAAGAGAAGTGTAAAGGTAAGCTAAAAAAACATACCTAAATTTTAGGAGAGATCTTTTATGAGTTAGATAGCCTTAATATTATAAGGCTATAACTCTAAAGTATCTTCATCATCGTCAAACTCGTCGCCCACAGCATTTTTATCTACTAATTCCCTTAGCTCTTTACCAGCTTTAAAAAAGGGAACTTTCTTAGCAGGAACGTCGACTTTAACTCCAGACTTGGGGTTACGACCAGTTCGTGGGTTGCGTTCACGGATTCTAAAACTACCAAATCCCCGCAGTTCTACTTTTTTCCCCTGACTGAGAGATTCTGTAATGCTGTGGAAAACCGTATTAACAACAACTTCAGTTTGCTTTTTAGTCAAATTAATCTGGCTAGCGACTTTGGCGACCAGTTCAGCTTTGGTCATTAAAGCTCCCCTTTCTACAACGATTAATTATTTGGGAAAAATTTTACGAAGTATAACATTAAGCGACATATAGTCAAGGACTTTCAGGGTTAGAAAAAACCATAAAAATCAAAATATTTTTAGTGAACGCTTAATGTAACAATTTCGCAAAAAAAACAAAAAAAACTTTATAAACTTGGCTTACTAAAGGGAATAAAAATCAGAAAACCCGATTATTATCCCTTAACAGGCCCAAACTGCAACCCCAACGGCATCAAAAATTGAAGCTTAGGAAAAGTTAATTGTCCTAAGGTTTGATTTAATCTTCCTGCCCATTTATTCTCAAGAATAAAATCTAACAAACTGGATTCCTTTTCAGGGAAAACCACGCTGGGCCTTTTGGTCAATCCTAATGATTTTTGTAAAAACTCTAAGCTGTCTTCGAAACCACCTAACTGATCGACTAACTTATATTCTAAAGCTTGCCGTCCTGAAAAGATTCTTCCATCAGCGACTTTTTTAACGTCATCAATATTAAGATCACGACCTGCCGAAATAGCTTCAATGAATTGGCTATGAACATCGTCCACAACCGATTGCAATAACACATTTTCCTCATCAGTCATAGGACGAACCACGGAACCGGCATCTTTAAATTTACCAGCTTTAATCACCATAGGTTTCAATCCTATTTTCTGAATCAGCTCTTCAACATTTGAAAACGCCATAATCACTCCAATACTGCCAGTGAGCGTTCCCGGATTAGCCACGATATGACTGGCTGAACTAGCTATGTAATAGCCGCCCGAGGCGGCTACACTTCCTAAAGACGCTACTATTTTTTTTACTTTCCGGGTTTTTAAGACCTCGGAATATATCTCTTGGGAAGGCCCAACAGAGCCTCCCGGAGAATCAATTCGCAAAATAATAGCGCCAACGGACGGATCGTTCCGATAGTCGACAATCTGTTCAACAATTTCCCGACTATCAGAAATAACTCCTTGAACCTCAACAACAGCCACTTTATTTTTAGCCATTGGAGACCCACCGTCTAAATAAGACCTGAGCCCGCTCGCCAATCCATATATGGCTAACACCCCTAAGCAAAACATTAAGAAAATCTTCGTGAAAGATCTTCTCGGAGCTAAAGGAGTCAGTTCCATAATAATTTCCTAGAAAAAAGGAATTCCATTTTATGGAACCTCTGGAGAAATAGGCTTCTCATTTTCTAAATTAGCCTGTTCCTTTTCAATGGTCTCTAAATTCCAATCCTCTTCGGTAGCTTTGATACTTAAGCCAATTTTCTTATTAACGGTGTCAACCTTCACGACTCTTGCTTTTATATCGTCGCCCACGTTAATAACCTTTTCAGGATTCGTAACTTTCTCCGAACTCAAGTGAGAAATGTGAATTAATCCTTCCAAGCCATCATCAAACTCGGCAAAAGCGCCAAATCCGGTTACCTTTATTATTTTACCTTCCACATCTAAACCAATTGGATATTTTTCTGCAATGCCTTCCCAAGGATTCGGTTGAAGTTGTTTAATACCTAGAGAAATGCGGAAAGACTCTTTATCAATATTAAGAACCGTCGCTTGCACTTTCTCTTTCTTTTTCACAACTTCTGAAGGATGCTTGATTTTACTCCAAGAAAGATCAGAAATATGAATCAAACCGTCCACACCATCTTCTAACTCAACAAAAGCGCCAAAATCAGTCAAATTCCTAACTGTACCCTCTACTTCAGAACCGATAGGATATTTGCCTTCAATTTGCTCCCAAGGATTAGGCTCAATTTGCTTCATTCCAAGAGAAATTCGTTTTCGCTCTTTATCTAATGTCAACACAACGGCGTCTACATTATCATTTAAAGAAACGATTTTACTTGGATGTTTAGTTTGTCGGCTCCAAGTCATTTCAGAAATATGAACCAATCCTTCGATACCCTTTTCTAACTCGATGAAAGCGCCATAGTCGGTAATACTAACAACTTTCCCGGAAATTTTGGTGTCGACTGGATATTTGTTTTCAACATCAATCCATGGATCAGGAGTTATCTGTTTTAGACCTAATGAAACACGCTCATTATTTTTATCGTATTTCAAGATCATTACTTTGATCTTATCGCCAATAGAGAACATCTCGGAAGGATGATTGACTCGTCCCCATGACATATCCGTAATATGTAATAGTCCGTCGATACCGCCTAAGTCCACAAACACTCCGTAGTCGGTGATATTCTTCACGACGCCTTCAATAAGATTACCCTCTTCCATTCGCGAAAGCGTATCTTCGCGAGCTTGCTTCCGTTTCTCTTCTAACAATACCCGGCGAGAACAAACGATATTTCCTCGTTTTTTGTTCATCTTGATAATTTTCATTTGGAATTTCTCGCCGATCAATTTTTCCAAATTTCGGATAGGACGTAAGTCGATTTGAGAACCTGGTAGAAAAGCTTTCAAACCAATATCAACCGTAAGGCCGCCCTTAGCTTTAGCTATAACTTCACCGTCAATGATTTTATCTTCGTCGTAAGCGGTTACCAATTCATCCCAGACTTTAATTTTATTCGCCTTCTCTTTAGACAAAACGACAATACCGTCTTCATCTTCCACTCTTTCCAGAAAGACTTCTATCTCGTCGCCTAACGTAAGCTCTTTATCTTTTCCCGGAAACTCGTCAATACTAATAACGCCTTCAGATTTAAATCCGACGTCAACAGTAACTGCGTCTTTGTTAATACCAATGACTGTTCCAAAAATGAGTTCGCCTTCTCGAAATTTCTTTAAGCTCTTTTCATAAAAAGCTTCCATTTCTTCAAATTCAGCTTGCTCCTGGTCGCTTAAGGGCTCCCCATCAGCAATATCGTCTACAAATTCCTCTAAAGTTTCTGCCATTTAAAAGATCCTTTCAAAATTAAACTAAAATTTAAAAAATTTATTTAGCGTCTTCAGGTCCAATCAGTTCTATGACCCTAACAACCGCTTCTTCAATCCCTAAATGAGTTGTATCGACCAGTAAAGCGTCTTCTGCTTGAACTAAAGGAGCAACCGAACGATTCATATCTTCCAAATCGCGCTTCCGAATTTGATCAATGATCTCATGCAGATCTACTGATTCCCCTTTTGTCGACAACTCTTGATACCGTCTCCGACCCCTCTCTTCTGGATCGGCTTGAAAAAAAAACTTTTTATCCGCGTTTGGAAAAACCTGAGTTCCAATATCTCGCCCTTCCATAACAATTTTTCCGTCTTGCCCCATCTTGCGTTGTAAGTCGGTCAGGATTTTTCTAACCTGAGGCTGAGAAGCAACCGTTGCGGCTCCATTCCCAACTTCTTCGCTTTTTAATTGGCTTCCAACATCTACTCCATCCACAATAATTTTTTGCCCGTCTGGATTAGGAATAAACTCAATATTTAATTCTTCTGCTACTTGCGCAATGGCCAATTCATCTTTAAGTAAAGAGCCCGCGTTATTAGCTTTCCAAGCTACAGCTCTATACATAGCGCCCGTGTTTATGTATCTAAAACCCAACCGCTCGGCGACAATCTTTGCCACGGTACTTTTCCCGCTTCCTGCAGGTCCATCGATTGCAACAATCATAATTTTTTAATCATTCCTTTTGGGAACCTTTTCGTGATGATCGTTAGCCTGCAAAAACGCTTTATGCAAAAAATCTCCATCTCCTTCGGCGATTTTCTCTTTAAAGCTATCAAGAGCAAATTGGTAATCCTTCAACAATTCCAAGATAAACTCCTTATTCGAAAGGCAGATATCTCTCCACATACCTGGTTCGCTAGCTCCCAACCTAACAACATCAATCAAACCATTACCGCCTTTGGCAAGATATTCTTCACTATTTTTCGTTTTCATCTCACCCAAAGTATTTAACAGTACATAAGCTAAAACATGGGGCAGATGGCTCGTTGCCGCGTAAAGGCGATCATGTTCTTCAGGGTCGCGGACTTCAACTTTAGCCCCCAGGGATTCCCACAGTTTACAAATTTTCGTTTGCGCATCTAAAGGAGTGTTTTTTGTGGGAGTGACCACACAAAACTTGCCTTCAAATAAGTTCGCTTTAGAGCTTTCAAACCCAGAGTTTTCTCCCCCAGCTATCGGATGAGAAGGTACAAAATCAACTCCCGCTTTTAAAGTCAAAGGCTCCACGTCTTTTATGACTGAACTTTTAACGGAACCTAAATCGGTTACGACACATCCTTTTTTTAGATGCTCCGTCATTTGCTCGGTAATTTGCCGAAAAAGTCCAATCGGCGTCGCTAAGACAACTAAATCAGCGTCTTTGAGCGCGGTTTTTAAATCAACCGAAAAATCATCCAAAATCCCATTCGCTTTGGCTTGCTCTAAACGCTTTGGGTTTCTTCCAAAACCGCAAACCGAACTAACTAGACCCCGTTCTTTACAGGCCAAAGCCACAGAACCGCCTAAAAGCCCAACCCCAATAATGGCTACTCGATCATACAAAATTTCACTCACCGTTTAGCCTTTTGAAGGGTAAGACCCCAAAAATTTTAAAAACATACATTGACTTTTTAAAGCTTCAACCGTTTCCAAAGTTACCTTTTCTTCAATATGTCCGTCAAAATCTATATAAAACAAATACTCCCAACGCCTTTGCGGAGCTGGTCTCGATTGAATATTACTCAAATTAATTTTTCGGTCGGCAAATAATTTAAGAATTTTTAATAAAGCGCCCGCCTCATCCTTGATAGAAAAGATAATAGACGTCTTATTTTTTTTCGCTTTTATTGCCGGTCGCTTAGACACAATTAAGAATCGCGTTCGATTATCCGGTCTATCTTCAATATCTTTAGCCAACGTGTTTAACTTATAGAGTTCCCCCGCAACCTGACTGGCAATAGCCGCCGAAGTTTTATCTTTCGTCGCCATAGCAGCCGCAGCCGCAGTGCTAGAAGTTACCACCTGCTCGGCATTCGGTAAATTTTGATTCAACCAATTCCGACTCTGCCCCAATGGTTGTGGATGCGAGTACACTGTTTTAATTTTTGAAGTGTCTTTGAGCTTTGATAAAAGGAATAAAGAAATATCCATTTTCAATTCGTCGCAAATCACAAGCGAAGAATTAGCAAGCCGATCCAAGGTGGCGTTAACCATTCCTTCAATGGAGTTTTCTATGGGAACCACTCCATAGTCGGAGTTTTCCCTTTCAACTTCTAAAAATACGGTATCGATCCCTTGCTGGGGAATGAATTGGGCGGAATGCCCAAACTGACAAATTGCAGCCTGGTGAGTGAAAGTGGACTCGGGACCCAGATAAGCAATCCGAAGCGTTCTTTCTAATGCCAGAGAGGCGGAAAAAATTTCGCGAAACAATACCTCGACCATTGAATCGGAAAACGGACCTTTATTAAGGTCTTTTAACCGATCAATAATTTCGCGTTCTCTGTGCGGAATATGAAAGTGATCCGTTGTACCTTCTCGGGACTTTTCTTCGCCTACTTTTAAGGCTATTTTCGCCCGACGGTTGACCAGGTTTAAGATCCGGTCATCTATTTCATTTATCTTGTCACGTAAATCTTCGAGTTCGGCCAACAGCCATAACCACCTTTACTTGGAGCTATTCGAATGTCCTGGGGATTTCGAATTGAACGTTGATCATTTCATAAAACCGGCCTAAAATGCAAGATATTTTTTAAAAACAACCATTTATATAATGGTTAGTTCCAATTAAAATGAAACGAATATGAAATTCATTTTTTTCGTTAACTATAGACTTTAATGAGGAATCGTCATGGTATTACTGGAATTTAGCATGTCTCCAATGGATAAGGGCGAAAGCGTTAGCCCATTTGTCAGTCGATCTTTAAAAATAATCGACGAAAGCGGCGTAAACTATAAGCTAAACCCTATGGGAACTGTATTAGAAGGAGAATGGGACGAAGTAATGGATGTCGTGAAAAAATGCTACGAGAAAATGAGCTCCGACTGCAACCGAATCACCTGTGGCATCAAAATCGACTATCGAAAAGGGAAATCAGGTCGGCTAGATTCTAAAATGGCTTCTATAGAATCGCATTTAGGAAAAGAAGTGAAAAAATAATCGTTGTAAAAAACTGGAAAAAAACAAAGAAACCGCCCCTTGATTGCAAAATTGACGTTCCGATACTATTTAAGAGCCGACGGATTCTTTCTTAAACTCGATTTCAAGGAAATAAGGCTGGCTTTGGATTTCCATGTTTTGCTCAAACCAAAACTTCCCTTCCAGTAGGAAATCGATTTTTAAGTAAGCAATATCCTCGACTTTTGAATCGTCGGGAAAAGAAAACTCTTTCGAGAAAACGATAGTCTCTGCTGGCTTGAATTCTTTTTCAAAAAGAATTCTTCCAAGGTCACCCATCTCCTTTTTATCTCTATCCGCCATCTTAATTCCCAAACGAATTCCAGAATCTTCCGGCGAGGGAGGAATCGCTTCGGTAAAAACGTTTTGAACCGCCTCAACCTCCAACCGAAAAGGCTCTCCAAAACGAACTTCCCCAGAGACTACTTCCGCTCGGATAATTTGAGATTTCCTATTATCTTTGCCGCCTCGGGTCTTCTTTTCTTTTGGCTTCAAATCGTAATTATTAGGGGATAAATAAGCTGGCATAAAACCAAAATCGTCCACGCCAAGATCCCAGGCAAACTTTTCAATCTCTTCTTTACGATCCTCGTTAAAATTAAAAATCAAAGTTTGCCATCGAATATGCGGAGTTTCGGAATTCATCTCCTTTTTTAGCCGAATCAACGTTTTTAACTGATCGATGACCCTGTTAGCGTCCCCACCTCTTCGATATTTCACATAAAGATCTTGTTCAACATCGTCTATCGCAACAATCAAGCGTGACAATCCAGATTTGATCAATCCTCTTAAAAATTCCTCGTCGAGCGGCATCGAAAAGTTTGAGGAGATCAACGTGATAATCCCGTATTTTTTTTCAGCGACTTCGATAATTTTTAAAATGTCTTTATGCAGTAAAGGGTCTCCATATCGAAATAGCTCCAAATAAAAAAGATAAGGACCTATCTCATCTAAAGTTTTTTCGTATGTTCCCCATTCCATCATACCTTGAGGTTGATTGATTTCGCCCGTGCCAACCGCACATTCAGGGCACCTCAAATTACAAACATTTGCCGGATCTAAATTAGCGAGCATTGGGTAAGCGGTGATCTGAGATCGCCTGCCGTTAACTTCGCGAATCAATTTCATCAGGTTGATCAGCTTTCTTAAAACCATAACTGGAGCGACTTTGGATTTAAAAGCAACACAATCTCGAATGATGTCCCTTATAAAAACTCTATCAAATCGCTGGTTAGGAGCCACCGGACAAGAAGCGCAACAATCATAAGCGCTTTCGGCATTGGGTATTTTCCCAGGATTGGCCATGCGATCTAATAAATATTCTCTAGTGGAAGCAAAGAGTCCGCTTTTCCACGTATCTAATATAGTAGGTTCAGGCGGTTTCGGGTCCATTTGCGAAATTGCGCAGTTGCAAGGCTCTAACCGCCCATCTTGCAAGATGCTGGTCCTTAACCATAATTGTTCGCAATAAAAGTTTAACCGGCGAAACCGATAAGATATTCGAAAAAAACGATAAATAGCTCGAATGATTGGATTTAATAAACGGTGCATAAACTTTCTATTAGTTGGAGGGATTGCCAGCGGAAACTTCTACCTCAGCCAATTCTTTAAACTTAACAGCCAGGTAATAAGGGTTACTTTGAATTTCTAAATTCTGTTCGAACCAAAAACGATTTTCAAAAACCAGATCGATTTTTAAATAAGCCACTCGATCAAGTTCCTCAACCTCGTCAAAACGCAGTCCCTTAGTAAGGCGTACCGTTTCGTCGGGTTGCAATGCTTTGTCAAAAAAGATCCTGCCGAAATCAGCGACTTCGCTTTTATTTTTATCAGCCAGTTTAATCCCGACTCGAATACCGCCAGTCTCGGAGGACGCCGGCATCTCTTCTCTAAACGCGTTCTGGATCACGTCAACAGTCAATTTGCACTCTGTTCCCAATTCAATATCCTGGCAATCCAATTCAGCTTTTTGAATCTGCGATTTTTTGTCAGAATGATGACCGCGTAACTCGGTTTCTTTCGGCCTTAAATCGTAATTTTTCGGCGACAAATAAGCCGGTCGATAAGAAAATTTATCAACGCCTAAATCCATCACAAACTTCTCAATAATTTCTTTCCGGTCTTCATTAAAGCTAAAAATCAAGGTTTGCCACCTAATGCTCGGGTGATGCGAATTCATTTCTTTGCGGATCTTGACCAACCGTTCCACATTATCGATCACCGTATGAACATTCCCGCTCACGCGATATTTTTCGTATAAATCTTGGTCGATATCGTCCGCCGCAACCACTAATTCCGATAAACCCGACTCCACCACCCCGCGTAAAAACTCATCGGTCAATGGCATGGCAAAGTTAGACGAAATCGCCGTCATGATGCCGTATTTTTTTTCTGCTAATCGGATCATCTTCAATATATCTGGGTTGAGCAGAGGTTCTCCATAACGGAACAACTCCGCGTAATAAAGTCCGTGACCAATTTCCCCCAATATCTTTTCATAAACAAGAAAAGGCATAAAGCCGCGAGGATGCGGATGCTCGTCCGACCCAACACTGCATTCAAGACATCGGATATTGCATAAATTCGTCGCATCGATATTGGCAATAACTGGTTTGGCGTCAACCGCTGAAACCCCCTTAGCGCCCGCATTGACCAACCTATTCAAATTCAAGAGTTTGCGAATCATCTGGCCGGGACGTCTTTTAAAGCGACGCAGCATGTTTTTCAAAATTGCATAATAATCTTCGCTACTTTGGAACCGTTGAGGTTCAGCCACCGGACAAGAAGCGCAGCAATCAAAAATGCTGGGGTCATCCGTGGGAATTTTCCCCGGAGCTTTCATGCCGTCGATCAAATATTGACGAGTCTTTTGAAACAGCGCATTGTTCCAAATCGATAAAATGGAAGCGTCGTTTCCTTGCGGTTCCATCTCGGAAATGGCACAACTGCAAGGTTCCATTCTCCCGTCCTGATGCAGGCTCACGCGAAACCACAAATGCTCGCAAAAAAAGTTTTTCTTTAGATATGGGTACAGTAGCAGCTTAAACATGAAGGCATTGTATCAATTAAAGTATTGAACGCAAAGGCGAAAACCTTTGACCCCCAAAACCGAGAACCTTAAAACATCTGAACCGCAGAGGACGCAGAGAGCGCAAAGAAAAGATTAAGGACAAGGTTTTAAATCTTACCTTTTGATATTCAAAGATTTTAGGAATAGGGTTTTGCGATTTGATGGAGAAGAATACCTTGTAGTTCAAGAATTTGTTTTTTGCGGTAGCGCCCGTTGTTTTTTGTAGTTCAACAATTCAAGAGTTTGATTTTATCTTTCTTTGCTTTTTTGCCTTCTTTGCGCTCTCTGCGTCCTCTGCGGTTCAAGGCTTCGTCTTTCCGCAAAGCCTATTCCATTGATTAATATACCCTTGTTTCGACACACCTAAATGGTCTTATCGCCTGTTAAATGGCCGTGATATACTCTTTAGTTGCTTTAAAATGAACCTATAAAAAATCTGAAAATCTACTAGGATCTTGTGAACTGCGCTGACTTCAGAAATTTAATTTTCCTATATTTTTTAAGGAAAAATCTTCGGTCGCTCCTTATTTTAGGATTGTCGATACTCGTTTTCTATTCTCATTTTGGCAACGCCGAAGCCCAAACTATTCCCAACCAAGTTTTACCTGATCGGTTTGAAAAACGATTCGAAGATCCTCCGCTCGATCCTAAATTTAAAAATAAACTCAAACTGCCAAAATTAAAACAACCCAAGCTAGATCCTAAATTGGATATGTTCCGGTTCATTCTTAAAGACATCCTCATAGAAGGCAGTACCGTCTATAAAAAAGGCGACTTTTTTTCGCTTTATAAAAATCTCCTAAACAAAGAAGTTTCGATGGGGGATGTTTATAGACTCGCCGCAGACTTCACCGCCAAATATCGCAACGAAGGCTATATCCTATCCAAAGTCACGGTGCCTCCACAACGTATCGAGAAAGGGTTGATCCGCGTCAAAGTCGTCGAGGGCTATATCAGTAAAATCAATATCAAAGGGGACGCCACCGATTCCGACAGACTCTTAAAAAAATTCGGCAAAAAAATACGCCGATCGCGTCCGCTGAAAGCCACAGTTTTAGAACGCTACACCCTGTTGGCCAACGATTTACCCGGACTGCGAGTCAAATCCGTACTCTCTCCATCGAAAAAGAAAAAAGGCGCTTCGGAACTTACCTTCCTGGTAAAACATCAAGTTTTGGAAGGCAGTGTCGGTCTGGATAATCGCGGTTCCAAGTTTAGCGGTCCGATGGTGGGCTCTCTCAGCGTGAAAGAAAATTCGGCTCTCGGTTTGGCGGAATCCACGGAAGTCCTTGCCACCTCCTCAACTCAAACCGATGAAGTTATTTATGCGAAAGTCACGCACACAGAACCTTTAGGGTTCGACGGCGCAAAATTTCAATTATCGGGAAGTCTCAGTTTGTCTGAACCCGGGCACACCCTCAAAGAGTTCGAAGTGAAAGGGAAAAGCAAAGTCGTCAGCGCATTGATCACGCATCCGTGGATCCGCACCCGCGAAGAAAACCTGACCTCCTTCTTTGGGTTCACCGCCCTGAACTCGAAAACCGACGTTTTGGGAGAACAGAGTTCAAGAGATCGCTTACGCAGTATCTACTTGCGGACCGGCTACGATTGGGTGGACAGTTTTGGCGGCGTCAACCTGATTAATTTTGAATTGCGCCGGGGCTTTAATCTGCTTGACGCCACTAAAACGGGAACCGCCGATCTCACTCGTTCCAGAGGCGAAAGCGATTTCTCCAAAATTTCCGGCGGACTCACTCGGCTGCAATACCTGGCGCCACGCTGGATGTTTTTCGCTTCCAGCGCCTGGCAATACTCCTTCAGCCACCTCTTAGCTTCCGAAGAGTTCACCGTCGGCGGCTCCGTCTTCGGACGCGGTTACGACTTTTCAGAAATCTCAGGCGACCACGGTTTGAGCGCGAAAGCCGAATTGCGGTTCGCACAGTCGTTGCGCATGAAATACTTTCGCGACCTGCAATACTACGTCTTCTTGGATTATGGTTCTGTTTGGGAAAAAGGCCCCGAAGCCGGCACAGATGCTCAGCAATCCATTGTCACCACTGGCGGCGGCGCTCGCTACAACCTCACACAAAATCTCTCAGGTTACTTTGAGCTGGCTAAACCTCTTGCCGCTCGCGTTGAAGCCGAGGACCACAAACACTTTCGATTATTTTTTAAGGTGTTTTATCGGTACTAAATTCCTAAATACTTGAACCGCAGAGAGTACAAAGAAAAGCCAAACAAGTTCCTTATGGTAAAAGCAAAAACCATAGAGGCAGAAACCAAAAATCCTTGAACCGCAAAGGCGAAAACCTTTGAACCGCAGAGAGCGCAGAGAACGCTAAGAAAGACAAAACAAGTTCTAAAAGTAAAAGATGAAAACCTTTAAGTTAAATAACAACAAAGCCCATAAAGGTGACACAACAAAGGATACAAAGATGAATGAAAACGAATTGTCCCATAAAATAATAGGGGCTTGTATTGAAGTTCACCGTACTCTTGGACCAGGGCTGTTAGAAAATGTCTACCAGCAATGTTTAACGCGCGAATTTGGATTGCAAAGCATTCCCTTCGAAAAAGAAATAGCCAAACCGATCTCTTATAAAAACAGGCTAATTGAATGTGGTCTTCGTTTGGATTTTTTTGTAGATAATCGGGTTATTGTTGAGCTCAAAGCTGTTGAAAAACTGCTGCCCATTCATAAAGCTCAGGTCTTAACCTACCTAAAACTTACTGGTTGCAAGTTGGGCCTTTTGATAAATTTTAATGTTCCAATACTTAAGGATGGGATTGAACGTCTTGCTCTAGACCTTTAATTCTTAAACATAACCTTGGAACCGCAGAGAGCGCAGAGAACGCAAAGAAAGATAAAAATAAATTCCTAAGAAAATGCAAAAACCAAACTCTTGAATTCTTGAAGGGTAAAAACTAAAAAACAATACCGCAAAAACGAAATTTTTGAACTGCCAGACATCCCCCCAACAAAAGAAATAACTAAACTAATTGTTAATTTTATTGCAATTCTAAATAACTAAATTAACGCCTTGCTTTTTTTCTTTTGCCTTCTTTGCGTTCTCTGCGCTCTCTGCGGTTCAAAGGTTTTCGGTTTTGCGTTTCCCTAATCCCCTCAAAATGTTCCTTCTCCAAAAATTCCTACACAAAAACAACCCCACACCCTTTAAACACATTGAATTTCCATCTCTTATAAAGTTTTTCTCTTCCGAAATATCAGAAATTTCTGATACAATGATTGTTACAAAATTGAAACATTCTATGTATAGATTTAGTTTCGGCAATCATAGTTATTTTGAGAGGGCAAAAGAACTATTGAGTAACAGCTAGGCTTCAATAGCCATTTTGGCACACAAAATGACACTAAGATAAAGATTGAGCAGTTTGCTTCATTTTTTCGTCTTATGTCCAAATTTCATAAAAGATACAACCTGGTCGCGCATCTGCTGATTTTCTTGCAGATCGTTTGTCCGACCTACCTGTTTGCGCTACCCACCGACGGCCAAGTCGTTGCCGGCGACGCTGTTATTCAACAGACCTCCCCCAACGAATTGGTCATCCAGCAGTCGTCCGATAAAACCATCGTCAACTGGCAAGACTTTTCGATTCAATCCCACGAAGGAGTCGAGTTCAAACAACCGTCCAGCAGTTCCACCGCTCTCAACCGAGTTCAAGGTTCCAAAGTCAGCGAAATTCTCGGCAGACTCTCCGCGAACGGCAATATATTTTTAATCAATCCCAACGGCATTATCTTCGGTCAATCATCTCGTGTCGATGTCAACGGTCTGGTCGCCTCCACCAGCGATATCCACGACAACGATTTCATGGCGGGTCGCTATAATTTCAATATCCCGTCTCCTAAAAACGCGTTTGTAATCAATAAAGGTCAAATCACCGCTTCCGAAGCCGGACTGGTCGCGCTAGTCGCGCCAGGTGTCGACAACTCGGGCGTCATCCAAGCAAAACTGGGAAAAGTCACACTCGCTTCAGGCGATGTGTTTACGGTCGACCTCTATGGCGACGAACTGATCCAACTGGAAGTCGATAGCGAAGTCGCGCAACAAGTCATCGGTCCAGACGGAACTCCGCTCGAAGCGCTGGTCAATAACAGCGGCGAGATTTATGCCGAGGCGGGCACGGTCATACTGGAAGCGCAAGCAGCCAGAGGCATCGTCGACCGCGTGATCAATAACGACGGCGTCATCGAAGTCCAATCCATCGATAACGACAATGGCGTGATCGTGCTTCGAGGCGGCGACGAGGGCGAGGTTCGTGTCGCGGGAACTCTAGACGCTTCGGGATTTGAAGAAGGAGAAGAAGGCGGCACGATTCATATTCTCGGTAACGAAGTGAATTTAGATGGCGCTCAAGTCAACGCTTCCGGCGACGCTGGCGGCGGCACGGTTTTAGTGGGCGGCGATCAACAAGGCCAAAACCCAAACATTCAAAACGCCCAAAACACGACGGTGTCGGAATCGTCTTCGATTCAAACCGACGCCATAAACAAAGGCGATGGCGGCAAGATCATCATCTGGTCGGAAAACTCAACCAAAGTATATGCTTCCCTATCTGCCACCGGAGGTAACTCCGAAGGGGATGGCGGGTTCGTTGAAACTTCCGGTAAGAAGTTTTTAGACGTCACAAAAGCTCCCATCGTTTCGGCTCCTAATGGCAAAGCCGGTACCTGGTTACTCGATCCGACCAATATCGAAATCGTCAGCGGTCCGGGCAACGGCGACGGGTCGCAAGTTTCGGTAAAGACTATTGAAACTGCATTGAACGCCGGTACCAGCGTTCACATTATCACCAGCGGTCAAGGGTTGAAAAAAGGAACCATCACCGTTTCAACGGCGATCTTAAAATCGTCGGGCGGCGACACATCGCTGACGCTGACTGCACATGGCGATATCGTGATCAACGACACGATCACTTCCACCAACGGAACTTTGGACATCAACCTGATTGCCGGAGCGGATATTTTTGTCACCGCAGCGATCAGTACCAACGGCGGATTGGTGATGGCCGACGCCGGGTCGATCGATCCACCGGCTAATATTTCGGGATCTTACACTCCAGCGGCGCGTATTTGCGGATCGAATGGCGCTTTGCCTAAAATCGAAATCAATGCCGACATCACAACCAACGGCGGCGCGGTTTCGTTGGGACAATTTAAAACCAAACAACATTCTTTGATCGGTGGCGGAACCTACACCAAAGACAAACACGCAGTCACGGACGTGACCGTACAAACCGCTTCGATCAATACCGGCGGCGGCGATTTCACCATCAACGGTTCTGCAATCCTAGTCGCTTCCACGGCAACCGTCACTTCTCCCAGCGGTAACATCGCCATTGAAGGCGGAGATGAAACCCTGGTTTTTGTTGCCGGTATGCTAAACGCAGCTAACTTAATGGCAGGACAAGTTGGCGGATCGATCCATGTATTGGGATATCAAGTCGGCCTGTTCGATAGCGCCATACTCGACGCCTCTGGCGACGCTGGCGGCGGAACGATTTTGATCGGCGGCGATTTCCAGGGCAAAAACGAAAACATACGTAACGCTTATCAAACTTATGTCGGAACCAACGTAACGATCAACGCCGACGCTATCAACACCGGCAATGGCGGCAAAGTCATCGTTTGGGCAGACGACGTCACGCGATATTTCGGAACCATCAACGCGCGCGGCGGCGCGACATCCGGCGACGGCGGATTCGTCGAAGTCTCCGGAAAAGAAAATTTAGCGTTCGCGGGGAACGTTCAATATGGGGCGACCAATGGACAAGGCGGTACGCTGCTTCTCGACCCTAATACCTTGACCGTTCAGGCCGGCGTCGGAACGGAAAACGATTTGGTGGGAACCACCGGCAACGACGCTAACGCCACCACCCTGGCGTTCGGAGAATTTGATACCGATACCGCCACAATCCAGGATACGGTGATTGAAGCTTTGTTGGCGGTCGATGGAAACACCGTTATCCTGCAAGCCGACCTTGATATTACCGTCAGTACCGCTATCAATGGCGGCGGTGGCGGCGATTTAACCCTGGAGGCCGGACGCACCATCACTGTCAACGCGGCTATCATCCTGGACGGCGACGGAATTTTAACCCTTAGCGCCGCTGACCCCGGATCTCCAACAACGTCAGGGACCGGGCAGATTTTACTTAATAATAACCTGACCACAGCCACCGGCAATATCACGCTTACTACCAATAGCAATACCGCCAATACTGCCATTACTGTTGGAGGGACAAACGCCACCATTACTACCACCACCGGCGCGGTGACGATTAACAGTCCAATTTATACGTTGGACGCTTCGGTCAATGGTTTGACCATAAACACATCAGGAGACGCTGGCGTATCTGCGACCTCCGGGGAAGTGACGCTAACCAGCGCGGTCTTATTGGAAGACAGAGTAACCATCAACACGGCTAATGGAAGCAACGGCGGCGATATCAACATTGCTGGAAATTTTACCGGAAACGACGCAGGCCAAAAACTCGTGACCTTTAGCGTCGGTTCTTCCGGAACCATCAACGTGACTGCCGCGCGGCTTGGTAATTTCAACAATAGCAGTAGCACCACAGATAGAAACCTGCGTCTGAGCGAAGTTCAATTTAACGGAGCCACAGTTCTCAATGGCACCGACATTTATACCCGGGGTACTACGATTCAGATTCTGGGCAATTTGACGATTACGACAGGAACCGTTCTTCTGGATACAAGGCGGCAATCCGGTCAGGAAGCCGCTATCACTTTATCGGGTGCCATCGATGGCGCCCAGACTCTGCAACTTGACGGTTCCGCGGTTACCTTTGGCGGTAACATTGGTTCGACCACCGCTTTGACAGGGCTCGCTACTATTTCCACTCCAGCCACCTTGCAGGGGATTTCTATCCGCACCGCTGGAGGAGCGATTACATTCCAGGGAGTCACATTAAACACTGGCGCGGTTTCTATCGACGCTACCAACGGCGGCGGTTCTGCGGCGGGCGGCAACATCACGTTTTCCAGTAATGTCAACGGAGCGCAGAGTTTAACCATTAACACCGGAACGGGAGGAACGTTCTCGGCAACCAACATTGGAAATTCCACGGCGCTGACCGGGTTGAGCGTAACATCCGGTCAAGACATCACTCAAACCAATGCCTGGATTTCCAGCGGCACGGCCGTCTTCACCACCAACGCCAACAGCTCCAATATCACATTAACCAACGCCAGCAACAACTTCTCGGGTACGTTGAGTTTGAACACCAACGGCGCCGGCAACGCCACCGTGGATAATGGTAGTAACGCCCTCGATCTGGCGGCCTCGACGGTGGGCGGCAGCTTGGCGATCACCGCCGGGGGCGCGATCAGCGACAGCGGAGTTCTAGCCATAACAGGAACATCATCATTCACCACGGACGTCGACGATATTACGATCACGTTGGATCAAGCCAGTACGTTTACGGGAGCGATGACCTTGACCACGCAAACAGCGGGCGGCAACACGGCGAACGTTTCGATCACTAACCTTGCGGCCGACATGACCCTGGCGGCCTCCACCGTGGCTGGCAACCTTACGATCAGCGGCGCAAGCATTACCGTATCCGGGGCGATTGCCGGGTCTGGCTTTATCACTCTGGATGCCAATGGAACCAACGCCGACGTAAATCTCAACGCCGCATTGACCGCCGGGTCGGGCAGCGCCGTGACAATCACCGCCGACGACTCAATAACCGCTATGGCTGCAGGCGATATTACCGCCAGCGGCGCGGGCGCGATTTCCGTTACGGCCAACACCAACACCTCGAACGGCAATGACGACGACGATATCGTAATGGCCGACGGCACATTGTGGGATGCGGGTACCGGCACGATCTCGGTCATCACAACAGGGGCCAATTCGGGCGACATAACCATTGGCGGATTGTTGACCCTGAACAACACTGCCACTGCCGTCACCGTCACGACCGATCCTTCCAGCGGTTCGGGTGTCATCAACGACGCTGGAGATATCGATATCGATATTGTCGCCGCTTCCGGTGGCCTGTTGATAGACGGCCGCGGCATCGGTAATGGAGGGGGAGATGACACTCTTGAAACCACTATCGCCAGCATCGACCTTGATAACCTGAACTCGGGCAATGTGAGAATTGCTGAAACCGATGCCATCACAATCACTAAATTAAATCAAGCCGCCAGTACGGGAACTCTTTTATTAACCGCCGGAGGAACCATTACCGTCTCTGGCGCCGTGACCTGGAATGCAGGCGGCACCACCCTGACAGCGACCGGACAAAACTCGGATATCCTGGTCAACGCGGCGTTGAGCAATTCCGGTTCGGGAGGCGGCCTCAATCTCAACGCCGCCGACAGTGTCATCTTCGCGGCGGCGGGAGATATAACTATAGATATTGCCGCAAATAATCTAAACATCACAGCCAATACCGACAACTTGAGCGGAGATAGCTTCAACGTCATCACCATGGACAATGACACGTTGATCAGCGCTACAGCCGGGTTCATTAATCTAGTAAATTCCGGAGCCAACGGCGGAAACATCACCCTCGGCGGCGTGACCAACAGCACCGGGAATGTGACCATAAGCACCGCTGCCAGTATCATAGATGGCGGAGATATGTTTGTGGACGTTGTCACAACCAGCGGAACCCTGACCATCAACGCGGTTTCGGGTGTCGGTTCAGCGGCAGGCGCCGGAGCGGACACGGCATTAGAAATCACCGTGGGTTCGCTGGACGTCGACAACACCGGTTCGAATAACGTCCTTCTAGACGAAACGGATGGGATCAACATCGTCAACCTGAACACCAGTTCCGCCAATGGAGATATCACGGTAACCGCAGCGGGAACCATTAATTTGACCGCCGACGGGGCTATCGCCGCCGGTAACGGAGCTGTGTCCCTAACCGCTTCGTCGGGATCGATTGAAGATACTGCCGGAACGGGTAACGCAAAAATCACCACAACGGGCGCTATCAGCTTGACCGCTTCGGCAGGGGTCGGGCAATCCGCTGTTCTAGAAATCACCAGTTCTTCCAACCTGACGGTGAACGCCAATCAAAGCATTCAAGTTGCCAGCTCGACGACGTTGACCGATTTGACACTAACACTCGATCCAGGATCGACGGCAGACACCTACACCATCATCGATGGCGGCAACTTGACGCTTAGCTTAACGGACTCCGGAACCGCAACCGACATCGGCGGAATTTCGCTTGCGGCGGGGAATTTAAATTTTACGTTGACGACAGACACGGGCGCGGTAACCACTTCCGGGAACATCGATATCAACTCCGGAAATTTTTCCGTCACCACCACAGACGGCAGCCAAACTTACTCCAATACCATCGACGCTAACAACGTGACGTTGAACGCCGACGGTACGAACTCGGACGTCAACCTGCAAGCCGCGATCACGACGGCTTCGGGCGGTGTGGTGACGATCACCGCCGACGACTCGGTTATTGCGACGGCAACCGGCGACATCACCTCCAGCGGCGCCGGAGCGCTTTCCGTCACGGCCAATACCAACACGTCGAACGGAGATACCGGGGATGTCATCACCATGGCGGACGGCACGGTGTGGAATGCGGGCAGTGGCACGATCACGTTAACCCTGACAGGAACCAACTCGGGCAGCATCACCATCGGTAGCGTGTCGACCACAAACGCCACAGCCACCGCCGTTACCCTCACGACCGGCATTGGTCAGATTGTCGATGCCGGCGAAATCGATGTAGATATCGTCGCGGCGAGCGGCGGCCTGGTGATAGACTCCGCCGCTGGGGTTGGTATCACCGGGAACATTTTCATAGAAACCACGGTTGCCAGTATCGATCTCGACAACAATGGCGGCAATGCAAGAATCGATGAAACGGACGCAATTAGCGTCACCAAATTGAATAATACTGGCTCAACGCTCGTCTTAAGAGCTTCAGGAACCATCACCATCACCGCTGGGCAATCCGGCGTCACCTGGGGTGTAGGCTCTACCCAAATTACGGCGCTCGGGCAAAACTCGGATATCCTGGTCAATGCGGCGTTGAGTAATTCGGGTTCGGGAACCAGCCTCAATATCAATGCGGCCGACAGCGTCATCTTCGGCGCTGCGGGAGATATTACCGTAGACAATAATTCGATTTCCATCTCCTCCAACACCGACAACTTGAGCGGCGACTCCGGTAACGTCATCACCATGAATGACGACACGTTGATCAACGCCACCGGCAGCACGATCCTCTTGCAATCCGGCGGCTCCAACGCGGGCGATATCACGCTCGGCGGATTGACGACGACAAACGCCACCGCTTCGGCCATCACGGTGAACGCTGGTTTCGGCAATGCCATCATCGACGGCGGAGTTACTCATGTCGATGCCGTCGCGACGTCGGGGACGATCACCTTGATCGGCTCGGCGGGCATCGGCTCGGCGGGTTCCATTGACGTCAACACGGCGGTACTGGTTGTCGATTCGAATGGAGATATCCTGGTCAACAGTTCCACGACGTTAACGGATTTGACGATCACACTCGAACCGGGGTCGGCAGCGGAAACCTACACCATCACCGACGGCGGAAACTTAACGCTTAGCTTGACGGATAGCGGAACGGATCTCGATATCGGCGGAATTTCTCTTTCGGCGGGGAATATGAATTTCACGTTGACGACAGACACCGGAGCAGTGACCACTTCCGGAAATATCGACATCAACTCCGGTAACTTTTCGGTTACCACGACGGCGGGAAGCCAAACCTATTCCAACACCATCGACGCCAACGACGTCACATTGGACGCGAATGGACAGAATTCGGATTTGACCTTTAATGCGGCGATCACCACCGTCTCCGGCGGCGCCGTAACGTTGACCGCCGATGATAGCATTTTATTCTCAGCGATCTCATCAGATATTACCAGTAACGGCGCGGGAAATATGTCGATCACCGCAAACACCGCCACCACGAACGGCGACAGCGGCGACGTGATCACGATGGTGAATGGCGTTGAGATCAGTTCGGGTTCCGGAACCATGACGGTGACCTCGACCGGGGCGAACGCAGGCGATATCACCATCGGCCGGTTAATCTCCAGCAACGCCACGAGTTCCGCGATAACGGTCACCGCAGGTTTGGGCGCTGTCCTGGACGGGAACACGACGACCCAAAATTTTGTCTTAACCACCACTGGTGGCGTGGTGATAGACGCCGCCACCGGTGTCGGGACCTCCGGCGAAGCCCTGGAACTCACGGCGACTTCGGTGGATGTCGATAATACGACTTCAGGCGGAATCTTTTTAACCGAAGCAGACAGCATCAACATCGTTAAATTAAACTCAAGTTCCACCAATGGAGATATCACGATTTCGGCGGCAGGTACGATCAATATCACCGTCGACGGCGCCATCGCCGCCGGAAGCGGCAACGTTTCCATCACCGCCTCGGCAGGGTCCATTGAAGACACCGCCGGAACGGGTAACGCAAAGATCACCACGACCGGAACGATCAGTTTGACCGCTTCGGCAGGTGTTGGGCAGTCTGCCGTGTTGGAAATCGCCAGTTCCGCGAACCTGACGGTAGACGCAAACCAAAGTATCCAAATCTCAAGTTCCACAGCCTTGACCGATCTGACACTCACAGTCAATCCCAGCGTTCTGACCGACGCAACCTATTCCATCGCAGCGTCCAATTTTTCAACCTTCACGTTAACGGACAATGGTTCGAACGTAGAACTGGGTCAGGTCGCTTTGTCATCGGGAAGTTTGAATTTAAGTCTGACCACCGATTCCGGGAATTTGGATATCGGGACCGCTGGAACGGTCAATACGGGTACGTCAGGAAATCTAACAATCGTTTCGGCTGGAAACATTACAGACACCAACGCGATTTCCGTAACCGGCACGTCAAGTTTTACCGTAACCGGCACGAACATCATCACCTTGGACAATGCTAGCAACGCCTTCTCCGGCGCGATCACTTTGGCATCCGGAACCGGGGCGGTACAATTGACCAACAGTACGGCGACTTCTCTGGCGGCTTCCACTTTAGGCGGAGCTTTGACCGTGACTTCTAGCGGCGCCATCACCCAAACAGGAATATTAGATGTAACGGGAAACGCCAGCTTCACCACAAACGTCAACAATCAAGCGATTACATTAAGCAACCCTGGCAACGCTTTCAGAGGAACCCTCGCCTTCACAACACAGGGGACCACTGGCAACGTCGTCATTGACAACGGCAACACCAACTTACAATTGGCGGCATCCACCATTCAAGGGACATTCTCGGCAAGAGCCGGAGGAACCATTACTCAGACCGGAGCTTTGACCGTTGACAGCACGGCTAGTTTTCAAACAGATGTCGACGATAGAGTTATTACCTTGAGTCAAACAAACGCTATTGCTGGAGCGATTACACTCAATACCCAGACCACGGCAAGTCACGCTGGTCACGTCACGATCAATAATGGCACGACCAATTTAATTTTAGCCGCATCCAATATTGCCGGAACTTTGGACGCCACCGTCTCCGGAACAATCACTGATACTGGCGCTCTCGTAGTAAACAGCGTAGCGACGTTTGCGGCAGGAGCTGGAAACAATATCACCTTAGACACAGGAACCAACAACTTTAGTACCGTAGTTATCACTACCGGCAACGACGTAACGCTAGTCGATACCAACTCGATCATTTTGGGCGCATCGACTGTATCCGGAACTTTGGGAGTTACGGTTTCCGGAACGATTACGGAATCTGGAGTGTTAGCCGTAACAAACACCGCAACGTTTGATTCCGGTGGAACCAACGCGACCGCAAATGCGATCACCTTAAATAGCAACACGCATAACTTCAGCACAATTGCAATTACTCAAGGCGGGAATGTTTTGGTGGCAGACTCCAACGGAATTATCTTGGGAGCGTCAACCGTATCGGGAATTCTGGGCGTAACAGCGGCAGGTAGCATCACCAATTCTGGAGATTTAGCGGTAACGGGTGTTGGAACATTCACGGTAGGAAACACTCAGTCGATTACTCTAAATAGCACTGGGAATAACTTTACCGCAACCCCGGTATTTCTCGCCAGCGGTGGAACCATTGCTAATGTTACGATTACAGACACAACAGCGCTAGCCTTTGGAGCTCTAACCTTAACCGGAAATTTGACGATCACTTCCGGTGGAGCTGTCACACAAACCGGAGCGCTTGTAGTTCCCGGAACCACAACCATCTCCGCTAGCGGTCAGAATGTAACCTTTAATAATTCATCAAATAATTTTGGAACGATCGGAGTCACTGGAGTCATTGTTGCGATTCAAGACACCAACTCCGTTATCCTGGGAGCTTCAACAGTATCAGGAACTTTAGGCGTCACCGCTTCTGGTACGATCACTCAGTCCGGAGTGTTGGCAATAACCGGAGCGGCGACCTTTGATGCAGGCGGAACAAACGCCACGATCAACGCAATCACCTTAAACACCAGCTCCAACAATTTCAGCACAGTCGTTATCACACAGGGCGGAAACGTTTTGGTAGACGACTCTAATGGAATCATCTTAGGAACTTCTACAGTATCCGGAACTTTGGGCGTCACCGCTTCTGGAACAATCACTCAGTCCGGCGTGTTAGCGGTAACCGGAGCGGCAACCTTTGACGCGGGAGGAACCAACGCAACCGCTAACGCGATCACCTTAAATACCAGCTCCAATAACTTCAGTACATTTGCCGTAACACAGGGCGGAAATATTTTGGTAGACGACTCCAATGGAATCATTCTAGGAGCGTCGACCGTCTCCGGAACTTTGGGCGTCACCGCTTCTGGAACAATCACTCAGTCCGGCGTGTTAGCCGTTACCGGAGCCGCAACGTTTGACGCGGGCGGAACCAATGTCACAACCAACGCAATCACTTTAAACACCAGTTCCAATAACTTCAGTACCATTGTCGTCACACAGGGTGGAAACGTTTTGATAGACGACTCTAACGGAATCATACTCGGGGCTTCAACCGTTTCCGGAATCTTGGGAGTTACGGCTTCTGGAACCATTACCCAGTCCGGTGTGTTAGCAGTCACTGGAGCGGCAACTTTTGATTCTGGCGGCACCAACGCCACAGCTAACGCGATCACCTTAAACACTAGTTCCAACAACTTCAGTACATTCGCCGTTACGCAAGGCGGAAACGCTTTGGTAGACGACTCGAACGGAATCATCTTAGGAGCTTCTACCGTATCCGGAACTTTAGGCATTACGGCTTCTGGAACCATCACTCAGTCCGGCGTATTAGCGGTAACCGGAGCGGCAACCTTTGACGCGGGAGGGACAAATGCTACCGCTAACGCGATCACCTTAAACACTAGTTCCAATAACTTCAGTACTTTTGCCGTCACGCAGGGCGGAAACGTACTGGTAGACGACTCCAATGGAATCATTTTAGGAGCGTCGACCGTCTCCGGAACTTTAGGCGTTACCGCATCAGGGACTATTACCCAATCTGGAGTGTTAGCCATAACAAACGCCGCGACCTTTGATTCAGGCGGAACCAACGCCACAACTAACGCTATCACTTTAAACACCAGTTCCAATAATTTCAGCACAGTGGTGATCACACAAGGCGGAAACGTTTTGGTAGACGACTCTAACGGAATCATCTTAGGAGCCTCAACCATTTCCGGAACTTTAGGCGTTACCGCATCAGGGACTATTACCCAATCTGGAGTGATAGCCATAACAAACGCCGCGACCTTTGATTCAGGCGGAACCAACGCCACAACTAACGCAATCACTTTAAATACCAGCGCCAACAACTTCAGTACATTTGCCATCACACAGGGCGGAAACGTTTTAGTAGACGACTCCAATGGCATCATCCTTGGAACGTCTACGATTTCCGGAACCTTAGGAGTTACGGCTTCCGGAACCATCACTCAGTCAGGAGTGTTAGCGATCACTGGAGCTGCAACGTTTGGCGCAGGTGGAACAAATGCAACCGCTAACGCAATCACCTTAAACACCAGTTCCAATAACTTCAGCACAATCGTTATCACGCAAGGCGGGAATGTATTGGTAGACGACTCCAACGGAATCATATTAGGAACATCCACCGTATCCGGAACCCTGGGAGTTACGGCTTCTGGAACGATCACCCAATCTGGAGTGTTAGCGATAACAAACACCACGACCTTTGATTCTGGCGGAACCAACGCCACTGCCAACGCAATTACCTTAAATACCAGTTCCAATAGCTTCAGCACAGTCGTCATCACACAGGGCGGAAACGTTTTGGTAGACGACTCCAATGGAATCATCTTAGGAGCCTCAACCATTTCCGGAACTTTAGGCCTTACGGCTTCTGGAACGATCACTCAGTCCGGCGTTTTAGCGGTAACTGGAGCGGCGACCTTTGACGCTGGCGGAACTAACGCTACAACCAACGCAATCACTTTAAACACAAGTTCTAACAATTTCAGTACATTTGCCGTCACACAGGGCGGAAACGTGTTGGTAGACGACTCCAATGAAATCATTTTAGGAGCTTCCACTATTTCCGGAACCTTGGGAGTTACGGCTTCTGGAACGATCACCCAATCTGGAGTGTTAGCCGTAACAAACACCGCGACCTTTGATTCTGGCGGAACCAACGCCACAGCTAACGCAATCACCCTAAACACCAGTTCCAATAACTTCAGCACAATCGTTATCACGCAAGGCGGAAACGTGTTGGTAGACGACTCCAACGGAATCATCTTAGGAGCGTCGACGATTTCTGGAACCTTGGGAGTTACAGCCTCAGGAACCATCACCCAGTCAGAGGTTCAGGCAGTCACCGGAGCTGCAACGTTTGACGCGGGAGGAACAAACGCAACCGCTAACGCGATCACCTTAAACACCAGCGCCAACAACTTCAGCACAGTCGTCATCACACAGAGCGGAAACGTTTTAGTAGACGACTCTAATGGTATTATTTTAGGAGCGTCGACGATTTCTGGAACCTTGGGGGTTACGGCTTCTGGGACGATCACTCAGTCTGGCGTGTTAGCAGTTACCGGAGCGGTAACGTTTGACGCGGGAGGAACTAACGCTACCGCTAACGCCATTACTTTAAACACCAGTTCCAACAACTTCAGTACAGTCGTCATCACACAGAGCGGAAACGTTTTGGTAGACGACTCTAATGGTATTATTTTAGGAGCGTCGACGATTTCTGGAACCTTGGGAGTTACGGCTTCCGGAACCATTACCCAATCTGGAGTGTTAGCGGTAACTGGAGCGGCGACCTTTGACGCTGGCGGAACCAACGCCACAGCTGACGCGATCACCTTAAACACCAGCGCCAACAACTTTAGTACTTTTGCCGTGACACAAGGCGGGAACGTTTTAGTAGACGACTCTAACGGAATTATTTTAGGAGCCTCAACAATATCCGGAACCTTAGGCGTAACGTCATCTGGAACGATTACTGAATCTGGAGTACTCGCAGTAACTGGAACCGCAACGTTTGATTCTGGCGGCACTAACGCAACCGCTAACGCAATCACCTTAAACACCAGTTCCAACAATTTCAGCACAGTCGTCATCACACAGGGCGGAAACGTTTTAATAGACGACTCTAACGGAATCATTTTAGGAGCGTCAACAATATCCGGAGCCTTAGGCGTCACCGCTTCTGGAACGATCACCCAATCTGGAGTGTTAGCGATAACAAACACCGCGACCTTTGATTCTGGCGGAACCAACGCCACTGCCAACGCAATTACCTTAAATACCAGCTCCAATAGCTTCAACACAGTCGTCATCACACAGGGCGGGAATGTATTGGTCTCTGATTCTAACGGAATCATTTTAGGAGCTTCAATAGTATCCGGAACCTTGGGAGTTACGGCTTCAGGAACAATTACTCAATCTGGAGTTCTCACGATCACCGGGGCGGCAACCTTTGATTCCGGCGGAACAAACGCAACCGCTAACGCGATTACTTTAAATACCAGTTCCAACAACTTCAACACATTTGCCGTGACACAGGGCGGAAACGTATTGGTCGCGGACTCTAACGGAATTATCTTGGGAGCGTCCACAATTTCCGGAACCTTGAGCGTAACAGCATCCGGGACGATTACCGAGTCTGGAGTTCTCGCAGTAACTGGAACCGCTACATTTGATTCCGGCGGAACCAACGCCACAGCAAACGCCATCACCTTAAACACCAGTACCAATAATTTTAGTACGGTATCGATCACACAGGGCGGTAACGTAGCGCTAGCAGATTCGAATGCCATCATCCTCGGCGCGTCTACCGTATCAGGAACTTTGGGCGTAACGGCGGGCGGCACGATCACAGACAGCGGAGCTATTGCTGTGACAGGAGCTGCCGCTTTTACCACAAATATTGACGACCGATCCATCATTTTAAATAACGTCAACGCGCTTGGCGGAGCGATTACTTTTACAACGCAAACAACCGGCGGCACGAACGGCGCTAACATCGTATTGAATAACGGCAATACAGCGATCAACCTGGCGGCGTTTACGACAGAAGGGAATCTCACGCTGGAAACCACGGCAGCGATAGCCTTGGCTGGACATACGGTCAATGGCAATCTTTCGGTAACAAGCGGTAACGCCATCACCCAAACGGCTGCGCTGACGGTTTCGGGAACGTCAACTTTCACAACCAATACTCTTAATAAAGTGATCACGCTGAGTACCGCGACCAATGCTCTGACTGGCGCGGTGGCCTTCAACACTTTGGGTACGACGGCTAACGTTGTGATCGATAACGGTTCCACAAACTTGGGACTAGCGGCATCCACCGTGCGCGGTAATTTAACGGTAACGACCACAGGTAACTTATTAGTGAGCGGAGATCAGTCATCAACGGGCGCGGTTTCTTTGACTTCCGGAGCCGATATGAACGTCAACGCTAAGATCAATACCACTGCGGGCAACATCATTCTATCGGCCGTTAACGACGTTATTTTCACGGCTCCAGGCGATGTGACCAGCGTAACTGGAGACGTTACGGTCATAGCAGACAGCGACAACGGCGGCGTGGCGAGCGGCGCGTTGACCATGGCTGCGGGAACTGCAATTGACGCCGGATCGGGCAAGATCGCGCTCAGCGCAGATGAAGACATTACTTTAGGAAAACTGACTACAACTGACAACTCGTTGACGGCGGTGACATTGACTTCTACTGAAGGCGGTATCGTGGAAGGCGGAGTGATTGGAACCTGTGGCGGCGGCATTAGCGCGGGATGTAACATCGTCGCTTCTGATGGTCGATTGGTCATCGACGCAGTCACGGGAATTGGCGATGCTGGCGTTATTAATGCTAGCGGCGTCATCCTAACGCCGGGAGCGATCAAAGTGGACACGCTATCGCTCGACATCGATAACACGACAGCTGGAGACATTAATCTATTCGAAAGAAGTACGACAAATATTGTGAAAGTTAATCAGGCTGGCCCCGGTGACTTGGCGATTTCTTTTGACGGGGCTCCTGGCGCCACCTTACCTGGTCAGAATAACGCTACTGTAACCGGAGGAGTGAGAAGACTCATTAACCGCGTTCCGCCGCCTGCCGTTGTTGGGACAACGCCCGGTCTAGGGCAGGGACCTGGTCCTGGCTCAAGCGGTCCTGCTGGCCCTGCTGGTCCAACGCTTCCACCTCCGCTTACAAGTCGTAGAGATATCACCGGAAATACCACGCGTGGAGAAATTCTTACGCTTATCCGTGGCGGAGAACGGGTAACGACCAACGACGTTTCCAAAACCCAGTTATTAGGCAGAGAAATTCAGGACGTAGTGGAATTCAGCGGAGCTAATTCGGGTAAAACCGTTACGCAAATGGTGGTGGAAGAAACGGTTCTTTCTAACAATCGATTTAAAAAAGTGAACACGGCCTCTACGACCAGCTCCTCCTCCACTCAACCGGCCAACACGTTACAGGAAGCGGCGCTAGGCAGCCGCGACTCTTCCACCGTAGTGGTCAATCCGTTTGAGGTGCAGTTTGATATCGTTGAGATCAATGAGCCTGAAGAGTCACAGCCTTAAAAACTGAACCGCAAAGAACGCAAAGAAAAGATTAACGGCAAAGAAAACAAAAAGAGATGGATGAAGGTTAAAAACCAAAGGCAAAACTTTTATTTCTCATTTTTAGTATGGGAATAAAATTAAAAACTGGTTTGTTATTTTTATTAAAAGGGTGTCACCTTTGATTTTGTAGTTCAACAAATTAAGGATTTTGTTTTTGCATTTTCTCAAGAACTTGTTTGTCTTTCATTGTGTCCTCTGCGCTCTCTGCGGTTCAAGAATCTATTTGTTTTTATCTCTTTGCAGTAAATAATCAATTTCTACCGGCCATCACGCCGCCATCGACATCCCAAATAGCTCCGGTGACCCAACCAGTTGCATCGGATAAAAGCATTTCGATAACATTGGCGACGTCTTCAATTGTGCCAAATCGTCCGATGGGATGAAAACCGTTGAATCCTTCTAAGGTTTCATCAATTTTGTCTTTGTCGATAAATCCTCCGTAAATAGGCGTTTTAACCACGGCGGGAGATACGGCATTTACGCGGATGTTATCCCCTCCGAGTTCCATCGCCAAATGTTGCGTGAACGAATGAAGACCGGCCTTAGCCATAGAGTATGCTGAGGAAGGCGTGGCCTTAACCGCTTGCTTGGCCCACATGGAACCGATGTTAACAATCGCACCACCGCCATGCTGTTGCATATTCTTTACAACGGCCTGAGTGATGAAGAATATACTTTTATTGAGGTCCATATAGCTGTCGTAGTCCGCCAGAGTGTGATCGAGAAACGGAGCTGGCTTGAAAATACCAGCGGCATTGACGAGAAACCTGATATGCCGATTTTCGTTTTTAATTCTATCGATGAAGGTATTGACTTGTTCTTCATTATAAAGATCTGTAGGTACTGTCTGCACCGTTCCTAAAGTTTCCAATTCAACCCGGGCCTGTTCTAACTTTCCTTTATTACTAGATAACAGGATGACTTCCACTCCGCGTTGTAGCAGCCGTTTGGCGGCTTCTCGGCCTATTCCTGTGGAACCTCCGACGATCAGAGCTAATTCAGACGATGCGTTTTTCATGATTAATCCCCTTTTCATCTACCTATTAATTGGTAGATTTTATAAATATAAAGTTACTTCGTTTCTCGTGTTTTTTCAATTCGCTAAAAACATCCTACTAATTGGTAGGTAAATTGTCAACATTTTTTAAAATTTAAATATTGAACCGCAGAGAGCGCAGAGGACGCAAAGAAAGAATGGGCAAAAAAAAACCTGAACTTTAAAGGTTCTGGTTCGCTTGTTTAGCTGTCATTGCAATATTAGAAAATATTCAGCGACATTATTTGTTCGCGAATTCATCTCTTTCCTAAAAAAATAGCTAAATCAATTTCTTATAATATTCTAATACTCCAGACTGGAATTGAACGCCTTTTTTAGGTTTTATCTTTCTTTGCGTCCTCTGCGCTCTCTGCGGTTCAAGAATCTTTTTAGTCTTTGCGGTAAAAGCAGTTAAAGAGGACGTTGGTATCCATCTTCCCATAATAGTTTTTTGATAATGCTTTCCCAAGTGACTTTGGACACACGCTCTCGCCCTACTTCGCCAAATTTGCGGGCGGTTTCTTCGTCTGCATATATCTCAAGAGCTTCGGCTATTGATTTAGGATTAGGTTCCGCAATATTGCCGCACACTCCCTGCTCCACCCATTCTTTAGCTCCGCCGCTATCTTCACAAGTTATAACAGGCTTCCCGCTGGCATATGCCTCCACGGGAACCATTCCATAATCTTCATCTACGGGACCGTAAAATACCGCTCGACAATTTGCGTATAGATCACACAATTCATCGTCGTCCGCCTCGTGTTTCCAATCAATTCTATCGTTGACACCTAAACTACTGGCCAGTTCTTTAAGCGGCCCCGCTTCTGGTCCACGACCGGCCATAACCAAACGCCAACTTTTATCCATAAGACCAAAGCTTCTTACTAGCAATTCCGGTCGTTTCATAGCGTGTAATCGCCCTACACTTAAAATAGTTTTCTGGAAGGGTCCTGCATGGTAATTTCTTTCCGGCGGCGGTGGATATAGCAATTCCGAATCATGCCCCCCAAACCGAGTAAGTCGTCCTTGAATATTTTTGGATTGAGCAAACAAACGAACCCTTTTTGCTCCCAGAAGAAATTGGTCGGCGGTAAATATAAGTTTGCGACGAATCATTTCCTTAACAAGGTGTCTTTTGTATAATTTTTTTGAATACGACTCCCATAAATCGTAATATTCCCGCATACGATGGTTTAACCAGCAACTATGGCGATTATGTCGAACCGCGTAACTAGGAAAACGTAGCGATATTACATGGTCCACAGGCAATCCATCGCCGCTCTCTGAAACATCTGTCATCCAAGTTGCTAAATAAGCTTTAAACTGACGTCCAAATGGATTTTGAGGAGTTGCCCAAACTTCGCTCTGATGACCTGCCTTCTGCAAGGCTGTGCATAAAGCGCGAGCGATGACCCTATGACCGCCTTCGACAAATGGCACATCGCTGGTGATAACAAGAACTCGTTTTGGTGAAAATTGATCTGAAGAAGGTTTACTAGGCGATTCTTGATTCATTTGAAATGATATCCAAATTTCCTGTGGAAAGTTCTAAGCGGTTGGAAAACTGTAATAGTTGGCGGTTTGCAATTGGGGATTTGAGCAGTTAATACGTACAATGCCGTAAATACAATGAGATGAATCGTTAAAGACTTACTTAAAAAGGCTAAACCAGAATTCTAAAGGAGTCAATAAGATTCCCTGCAACGATTCAGATAAATATCATGACAAATATTTCTTTTAAAAAACATGCGTTTGTTCTCTTGGCTTCCCTAATTTTTTGCAGTGTTCAGGGATGGGACCTTATGATTCGATCCTGGGATCATATGAATGATATAGGAGGCGCATTTATTAAGTTGTGGATTCTCGCATGGAATTCTCACGCTTTATTTGATCCCAACCTCTCAGTTTGGGACGTGCAAACATGGCCTGGTTTCACACCGTTCGACCATCTCAGGTGAAATGTTTCAATTTTTCTGTTAAAAAGACTCCATGACGACTAACTTTCCTCCATCGATTCGAATTGGAATAGACGCAAGACCAGCGTTAAATCAACGTACTGGCGTTGGAAATTACGTTTACAACCTTATCCAATCACTTGCCGAGCTAAATGCCAATGAGGAATTCATCTTATTTTCCAATTCCTTTAAAGATCGATTTAATATTAAAAAATTTAAAAATTTAAAAAATTGTTCTATACGCCATTTCCGATATCCAAATATGGCGATGAACTTATTATGGGAACGATTTGGCGGCCAACTAATGCAAAAGCTAACTTGCGATTCAAACGTTCTGCATTTTACAGGTCACATCCCAAAAAATCCGGGGGATTTACCTTCTGTAGCTACTGTTCATGATTTATTCAACATAAAGTTTCCCGAATCAGTTGCCCCAGAATTTAGAGTAAGCCCTCAAAAATTCTCTCGTTCATTAAAAAAGATAAAAAAAATTATCGCCGTTTCGGAATATACAAAGACAGATCTAATTAATTTTCTTGATACGCCCGAAGAAAAAATTTCAGTGATACCTCATGGTATAGATCCAAAATCTTTTCTGGCTTCCACTGATCCAAGCGAGATCAACACAAAAATTAAAAACCGTTTTGGCGGCTCTGGAGAATACATACTTTGCATTGGAACTCTGGAGCCTAGGAAGAATTACCTTAAAACGCTCGAAGCTTTTCAAATTATTCTAAAACGTTTCCCAGATCTAAAGTTAGTCATTGCGGGCGGTAAGGGTTGGCAAAGCGATCTAATCCATCAAAAAGCCAGCGCCTTGAAACTTGATAGCTCCGTCCTTTTTCCTGGTTACGTTGGATACTCGGATTTACCTACATTGTATAAGGGAGCCTCTGCCTTTCTTTTTCCTTCAATATACGAAGGTTTTGGCCTTCCAGTTTTAGAAGCGTTATCATTTAACGTTCCTATTGCAATTTCTAATGTCGCTTCTCTTCCAGAAATCGCGGGAGAAGCCGCTCTGAAATTTAACCCTGAAGACCCAGAAGATATTGCTCTGCAAACAATTCGATTGCTAGAAGATTCCGACCTGAGAAAAAATCTAATTTGCCTTGGAGAAGAAAGAATTAAAGAGTTTACTTGGGAAAAAACGGCGAAAAAAACTTTGGAAGTTTATCGCGCTTTGGGAGGCTCTGCATGAGTTTACTAATTGGAATTGACGGCAGGGAGTTAGAGTCTGAACCACGTGGAGCAGGACGAGTTTTAAAAAATCTTTTGGAGGTTTGGTCTAAAACAAAAACAGACTGTCGCTTCATTATTTATTTTAAAAACTCTGACGAGTTCGCGAAAGACCTTCCAACACCCGGCTTTCAATCAAAAGTAGTAAAAATTCCAAAACTTCTAGATCGGCTTCATATATGGGAGCAGTTTGCGCTTTCACATCGTATTTTTTACGATAAAGTCGACATTTTTCTTTCGCCAGCTTATATAGCCCCTTTAATCGCTACATGTCCAACTGTGCCGCTCATTCACGACATTTCTTTTCAATCGCATCCTGAATGGTTCAGCGCTAAACATGGGGCGACTATGAGATTATTGACAAAGCTCACGGCTTACCGAGCAAAAAAGATAGTCACTTGTTCGACACAAGGCAAAAAAGAAATGACTCATTACTATGGGAATTCGGTTGGAGAAAAAGTCGAAGTGGTTTACTGGGCGCCGGAAGAAAAGTTTCAACCAAACCACGATGAAACGGCAAAAACTTTAGTCGCAAAAAAATATGGCATCAAAGATCCATATTTTTTATTTATTGGAAGTCTCTTTAAACGACGAAACATTCCAATAATGTTGAAGGCATTTGAAAAATTTCTAGATAAATTCGAGGATTATAAGTTTGTTATGATCGGCAACGATGCCGATGCACCACCATCCATCTCTTCAATGATTAAATCGCATCAACTCGAAAACAAGGTTTTACATTTTGATTATGTTGACGAACCGGATTTACTAGCATTCTTGCAAGCCGCATTTTGCTTTATTTATCCTTCAACTTATGAAGGCTATGGATTGCCTTTGATGGAAGCCTTAGCGTGCGGCATTCCTGGCATTAGGACCGATGCGGAAACGTTGGAAGAAATTGCCGGGGACGGGGCGATAAAAGTTTCCCCACTCAATGAAGAAAGTTTATCTGAAATTATGATCCAATTAGCGGAAAAACCTGAGTTAAGAAAAGAGTGGTCTGAAAAGGGCTTGGAACGTTCGAAAAATTTCACTTGGGTAACCGCAGCCAACTCGGTTTTGAAAATTTTGGAAAGAACTGATGGAAAGGTATGACTAAACTTTGGAAATGTTGGCTTTTCTGACTTCTTCAGAAAATAAATAGTGGCGAGTGTCGTACTTTAAAGTAGTCAAAATAATCTGCCTTGCCATTTGGGTATCTCTATTCATAGCAATCGGTCCTACTAAGTTAGCTGTCATTTCTGTATAAGCTTCTGGAATATTCACAATGACTCTAATTACAAAAGGATCTTCCGGCTCCAACCCAATTTCTTTTTTCTCGCTGTCTAGCAGGGTCGGCTCGTAATCTGGAACAAAAATAAAGGGATCGGTGACGACAAAAGCTAAAGCGGGATTAATGAGGGACTGCATCCACTCTAAAGGACAATCTACTTCGTCAAATGGCATTAAGACGAATCTTGTTTCCTTTTCAAAACCATACAAACCGGTTGGAAAATGAATAATATCTTCCTCGTTAAGCTCTATCTCGCCAAAGCGAGTTGTGTTGTATTTAGCCATATGCGTTTTGCCGCTTCGTGCAGCTTAAATGGGTTTTTTTAGGTTAGAACTGAATAATTTGGACACTTTTGACAAATCGATCTTTTGAGCCACTGCGGCAGACTCGTTTTCGCTTTTTATTTTATAATAAAGCTCTTCTCTATAAACTTTCGTTTCTTTTGGCGCTTCAATTCCAATTCTGATATTTTTCCCCTTTATTTCAATGACCGTAACTTTTATGTCTTCATTAATCTTTATACTTTCACCTATTTTTCTGGTCAATACGAGCATACATTTTCCCAAAGGGTTTGGGTTGAACGGGAATTATTTCCCTTGCCTTCGCGGATTATAGCAAATTTAAGGTGAAAAAACAGGCAATTACATAGTCTGGGATTTTTTAGTTGGAGCGATAACAATTGACAGCATGTTGGTATTGTGGTAATTTCGCTAGCTTTCTTAGGAAAGTTTCTTCTAAGCCGAGGTAGCTCAGTCGGTAGAGCAGAGGACTGAAAATCCTCGTGTCGGCGGTTCGATTCCGTCCCTCGGCACCTCTTATTACTCGTAATGCTGGTTCTTGATTTTAAACCGTAGTAATTCCCCAAAAATCTTTGTTTTCTCTCCTATAATTCGTCTCTTTTAATAAATTGGCGCTGCAAGAAAGCTTCGAATAATCAAAGTTTCTAAATCCCTACGCAAGAAATATTTATTTACTCTTCGTTCCATTTTTATTTTTATCCGAACGGGAGTTTGGAACTCCCCAAAAATCAAAATAAAATTTCTTTCCAATGTTTCTAGTTCTAATTTTAAATACTTCTATTTTAATTCTAATTGGGAAGGTCGTTAGAATATTTAGAGAACAATTGAGAAAATTTATACTCGCGTTTTAAAGGCATTATTTTGGGAAGTAATTGTTGAATTGTTTCAGTTTCTTTATTTTTACTTAGATAGTCCAAAGTAAAGTCAAACATTGAATAAACCAACAATGGCCTCGAATAATACGTTGATAACAATAAATCGATTAATTTCTGTAACTCACTCTTTGAAAGTGGCTTTTCAAGTTTCGTATTTTTTTTACTGTAAAGGGAATGGCCATAGATGTAAGTCGAGATATTAGATGGAGACGACCTAATAACATAAAGAAAATCAGCGAAACTTAGAAATGGATGGTCATTTCTTAAATTCTGAAATTTTTTATATTCAAATTCAAAATCAATCTCTTTTAATTTAGGGTTTAATAATAAAGCTTTCTGCATTAGCCCTACTGCTTCATCGTTTTTTCCTATATCGTTTTTAATTAAAGATAATATCCAATAAATCAGAGAATAATCGGGATCTAGCTTTATTGCCTCGGATAAAAACTTCTCAAACACAGAAGAAAACTTTGTTTTTTTTATGACTTCTCTAAATTGCAACAAACTACCCAGAGAAAACTCAAAAACATTATTCAAAAAATCATATTTATTAAATTTTTGAGAAGAATCGCAAGTTCTATGAAACGTAATGCATCCCGAAGACGCTATATCTTCAATTTCATTTTGGGTAAGAATACTTTTAACGTATTCAACTTCAAGTCTAGATGAATTGATTTTTTCGCCATCCAAATATCCCTCCGTTTGACGAGGATGGATTTTGAGCTTTTGATTGAGTTCTTTATATATGCTAAATGATAAAACTCTATTACCGGAGGCGAGTGGATGTATGTTGTCAAAAAAATATCTACCTTTTCCTTCTGCATTAAATGATATTCCACTATTTATTTTAAATACATTGAGATGCCTTTTTGCTATCGCCCTATACAATTGATTAATTTTAATCCCAACTTCTCTTTGGTATCGAATTTCTTTCTCATTCAATTTTGTTGTTTCGAGTAACTTTTTGAGACTTTTTATAGAAGATGATTTATCCATAATTGTCGGCAAAGTTACTAATCCAACTTGTATTCCAGATTCTTTTGATATTTCTATTATTTCTTCTAAGAAATTTTTTTCAAAGTATTTTAAATTTTTGTTTAAAACTTTGGAGCCTAAATTCTTCGCAGGGGGAGAGGTTCGCAGCTTAGATCGCAGGTATCTTAAAAATTTAAATGAATAAAAATTATTTAGAAATAAAGGTTTGGGACAATAATCGCCTTCAGACTTAATTCTTCCATTTCTTAGTTTATTTCCATCATTCCAACCAGCCATTAATATAATCATGTCCGGTTTAAACTCTAAGTAATTTTTTTTCAAAAAATGTTTTACGTGACAAGAGTTATGGTAATACATCCCAGCATTTATAACCTGAAAACTCATATCTCTGTTTGAAGAATTGTTTAACATCCTTTCCAAAATCCTTGGGTAAGTTTGCTCATCAGAAACTTTCCACCCTAGCGTTGTTGACCCGCCAAGCGTCATTATTCTATAAACTTTTTTTGGTTTTTTTTTCGAAAAATATGGTCCTCGGAATCCCCATTTATTAACAATAAAATCTCCAAAATTTGTGGTAACAAAGCCTTCTTTATCGCCAAAAAATAAAAACCCTGGTAATTCTTTTTTTGATCCAATCAAAAAACTATCAATCTTGTTTAAATTTTTAAAAATATTTTTTCTTAATCTAAGGTACCCGCTTTCAACTTCAATGAGAGTATCGTTATTAAGAAATAAATCATTAGGGCTTAAGACGTTTAGCATTTGAAAAGACATGAATTCTAATATACAAAACACTAAAATGAGGATAACCAGCGGAGATAAAAATAGTTCTTTTATTTTCATTTTAAGACTAATAATTAGATAACTTAATTAAGTCGATTGGATTACTTCAGTGAATCAATTCTATCTCTAGCTTTCGATAGCTCTATTTGAGTATATGACCTGTAAGGCTTACATACTCCTCGAACGCACATCTTAATCATCTCTTATATTCAAGCCATCTGAAATGGATAATTTAAAGATATAGAATTATGCAATCAGTTACTGGGAACAATAACAAAAAGACCTTCTTTTCTTGCTATTATGAAAACAATGTGGCAACTATTCTACCCGAAATAAAAACGAGGAAGGTTGATTTATTTCGATTACTAAGAGAAGAGTGAAAACAGTAGCTCATGTTTCCTGCGATCATTAAACATAAAATAAAAATACCAGAATTGGAATACCGATTCTAACTTCAAACAAGAAAATTATATCAAAAAGCTATCTCTCTCACTGCGGGCAAAAAACTTAATATAAACTCATATCTAAAAACCTTCTAGGAATGATTTAACTATCTCATTTGTATTAAGAAGCCAAATTTCTTTCGGAAACGTTTGAAAGGTTCAATCGAATCAAGCGCAAAAAAACTTTATGTCTATTCAAAAATCACAAATCCCCGTTCGACGGAATATTTTTTTTGATCTTATTCTGCTCTTACTATTCCTTGCTCTTTTAGAGTTCTCGGCCACCATCATCATGAAGCGTTTATATTTCCAGGATGACTTGAGATCCGACATGCACCCTATTCTAAGGTTTGATGAGGATTTGGGTTATCGTGTTCGCTCCGATCTATTTAACGCAGATACTCATAAGTTTTTGGTTACTTCAAAATCTGGCAATAGCTTTTTAGGAGTAATTTCATTTGATAAGAAAGAAGGAATGATTCGCACCGAACAAGGCGATTTAATTTTAAATCGCTGGGGATTTCGCGGTCCTGATTTTGAAAACGAACGCCCACCAGAAACTTTGAGAATCATTACGCTTGGCGGCTCAACTACAGCGGGGGGTTATGAAAATGAATTGACATACCCCAGAATTTTAGAGCGGATGTTGAACTTTTCAAAAAATCCTTCCCAGTATTTTCAGGTGATCAACGCCGGACGATGGTCCTATACTTCATGCGACGTTAAAGTTCTTTTTGAACGCGATATTCTTAGTTTTCGCCCAGATGTCGTTTTAGTCATGGCAGGAGGAAATGACGCTTATTTATTAAATAATCCAAACATTTTAAATCAGCAAGATTATTGTTATAAACCAAATTCAGTTCTCGACAGGTTTGCCTTTTACCGTTTATTTAAGAAAAAGTTTAGTCCAATTAACGAAGCTCCTAAAATGAACTTTGAGATCCTTGACAAAAACTTGGGATTTTACAAAGAGAACCTGCGAAAAATAGTCGAGTTGGGACAAACTCATAATATCCAAGTAGGATTTGTCAGCCCCCCTGCAGTGTATGAGAACGGAGTGGCTTTGGAGAATTTACAAGAATTCCCTCAACTTTCGAAAATGGATAAAACCAAAATTAATTATTTTAAGAAAATCGGTTTGGCATTTAATAACACTATGCAAGAACTAGCATCTGCCCACAAGAACGCTTTCTTTATCGATAGTGGTATTTCCGCAAAAACTCGAGGTAAAGAATTATTTTTCCATGACGATTCCCATGCTAATGGTGAAGGCTATAGAGTCATAGCGTATGAAATTTATAAAACTCTTAATCAAAAAATGAATCTACAGCGCCCAATAAAACCTCCTTACGAATTTAGCAAAGTTTCTCCAAATCAACTTGAAGTAGAATATCTAAAAAGTTTATTTTCTTCCTATGGCATGGAAGACCTTTCATATGCTGGTTGCGTAACGTTTCATAACAAATGCACTGATTTTGAGTTTCCTGGAGAAGACCGACTTTACACTCTAAGCGTAATTAGTTTTACTATCGGAAGTTTATTGCTATTCGAGGAACAAATTGAAGAGGTAGGAAATTTATTAGAAAGTTCTATTGAGAATGCTATTAAGATAAAACCCAATTTTTCTTTATTATACTGGGTGAAGGGAGAGTTAATGAAAGCGCTCGGAAAACAGAAGCTTTCCGAAATCTCATTTAAAGAGGCATATCAACTAAATCCGGCGCTCCAGGAAATTTCTTTCAAGGAACAATATCGTAAATTTAGAAAGGGATATCGCCCCAATCCATTTATGATTAGTTTGAAGCGGATCATCGAAATCCTTAAACGCTCCCCCAATCATATTGCTCCTTACACCTATTTTAGGTCTTTGAGACAAAAGGGCTTAAATAAAGAAAACCTACCGAAAAACCTGGAATTATATATTAGCCTTTATTACACTAGTCCACTTCTAATTCGATCTATTTTCGAAGAGGCAATTAATTCTCCTTTATCAAAAGAGGGCAAGGAAACTGCATTGAGCCTGGCCCGTTCCCTCAAAACCATGAGACTTGAATATGGCTTTGATAAAATTTTCACTGATCACGAAAATCAAATCTTAAAAAATGAGTAAGAAATCAAAAGAGTTTATATTTAAGGGAATATTCATACTGTTTATTTATTCCTTTTTAGAATTGAGTTTGAATATTTTTTTCTCTTACTATCAATCTTACGACATTGAAATGTGGAAATACGCCAGAGATTTGAAAGAGAAATCTCCATATTTAAAGATGTCTCACAGACATAGAAGCAATTCCAAAGCCTTCTTATACGGAGCCGAAATAAAAACAAACTCACGAGGCCTTCGGGATAGAGAATTTGATTATAAAAAACCCGCTAATACATTTCGAACATTATTTCTTGGCGATTCATTGACGTTAGGATGGGGAGTCGATTATAAAAATCTTTTTACTAAACTTTTAGAAAAGGATTTAAAAGATATAATTCGAAAACCAGTGGAGGTTATCAATACTGGAGTTGGTAACTACAACACAGAACAAGAATATACTTACTTAAAAAATGAAGGATACAAATATAATCCTCAGCATATAATGCTGCTTTATTTCATTAATGATGCAGAACCCACGCCTGAGTACTCCGATACGCCAATTTTAGACAAATCCATTACTATGGTATTTATCTGGTCTAGAATTAAGAAGATTTTAGCTAAATTTGATTCAAATAATAGTTTTTTGGATTATTATTCCAATTTGTATAGTGACGGGAATAAAGGATGGGAAAATAGCAAAAAATCTCTTCTCGCAATAAAAAAAGAAGCTCAAAGATTGAATAGTAAGTTAACTATAGCGATTTGTCCCGAATTAAGATTTTTTTTAAAAGAATACCCCTTTATGAGCGCTCATCAAAAAATCTTGTCCTTTTTGAAAGAATCAAAAATTGATTTTATCGATCTTTTACCTGTTTTCAGGTCAATGACAAAAGACGAGCAAAACCTATGGGTTTCTTTAGAAGATTCACATCCCAATGCCTTGGGAAATAAAATCATTGCCCAAGGTATTCAGGATCATTTCTTAAAACACCCAAACAAATTATAAAATTCTTTACGATTAACAATAAATTTGCGCCAACCATTTAAGGAGCAGTAGCAGTGGAATTTCTCAAGGAGCTATGGAATTATTTTTGCCAGGGAAAGCGTTATTGGCTAACGCCAATTCTGGTTATATTGGCGATATTTGCTCTTCTTTTAATATTTTCTCAAGGGCCTGACCTTCGACCATTTCAATATTTTCAAAATTAAAAGCATCAGTTTTGTTTTTGGGGAATTTATAAAAGTACAAAAAAGCTAAAACACTTTGACGAGTTCAACGACACCCTTCATAAGTAGAAGAAGCCAAAAAACTACGCTTTAGCAAAGCTCTAGCACTTCCCTTTATCTGTCTTCTAAATCACACTAAACTTTGAAGCTTGATCTAATCGACAAAGGGATTTTTTGAGAAGAGCGTTTTTTAAAAATTAATCTGGGCGGGTGGCTTTTTTAACGATAGCGCTGTCAAAGTAATTTATCGACATTCCTGCGTCGAGCACAATTCCCTGAGAATTAATTCCAGAGGACCTTTCACTTAACAAAAAAACCGCCGTATTAGCAACTTCCTGCGTGGCGACAGCTTTTTTTCTCAGTGTCAAATTTTCAGCGTGTAAATAAGAATCCAAGTAACCTGGAATTCCGGCAGAAGCAGATGTTTTTAATAATCCTGGATTAACAGAGTTAAATCTGACTTCAGAAAATGACGAAAACGATTTAGCTAAAAAACAAACTGCGGAATCAAGAGCAGCTTTAGCAGGAGCCATGTAGCCATAGTTTTCCGCCGCCATCCTGGTTGTTGAAATCGAAACGGTAACAACCGACGCTTTTGGAGAGAACACTTGTTTGAAGGCGTTTGACAAATTAATGAGAGAGAAACAACTCACATCTATAGCTTGTAAAAAATCCGCTTTAGAGGTTTCGTGAAACGGCTTTGGTCCTGCGGAATAATTAGCAAAAGCGATGGAATGAACCATTCCATGAACCACTTTGATCTCGTCGGCGACAGTTTTCCCTAAGCGGTCAATTTCTTCCTGGTCTTCTACGTCGCAAACATAAATAGCTGAGGGAGATAGTTTTTTTGAAAGCGCTTCTTTCCTAGCCTCGGACCGAACAACATAAATAACGTTTGCTCCTTCCGCTTCCAGAGTTTTGCCTATATGGTAGGCAACGCTTTTTTTATTAGCGACGCCAAATACCAAAATATTTTTATTTTCTAAATCAAGAAAACTCATCTGACGTCACGGTTTCGCTTGTGAATTATCCAATAGCATAGCGGCAAAATCTACGGTTAAGATTTTTTTCGAATCTGACGTTATTTTACCGGACATATATGCAGCTCCACCGGTTTTTTCGTTTAGTTTAACTTCCGCGTGCAGCAAATAGCCCGGAAATGCGGGATTTTTTAATTTAACATTCTGGATTCGCGTAATGACAGGGGTATGATCGTTCCCCGAATTGTTATCGCGTACAGCCATTAAAATAGCTCCCGACTGAAAAACAAATTCGCACATAATAACACCGGGCGTGATGGGCCGATTTGGAAAATGCCCTTTAAAGAAAGGCTCATCCTCTTTCAACAACCATTCGGTAACAATCGAATCTTCCGTTTGCTCAATAACACGGTCAACAAACAAAAATGGCGGACGATGAGGAATATAATCTAAAAAGTTATCCATGTATTCTGCAATTTTATTTAACTGTTTAGCGGTCTAACATTTTAAAAGAAAATCAAGGCGCCAAGTTTAACATATTCATTTAGGCCCTAAAACATGATAATTTGCTGTTTCTTTTGATTGGCTTTAGGAACAAAAAAAATTGATTCTAAAAATATTAAAAAACAAAGTTATGATCTGGTTTCTCTCCGCTATTTTCTTTTCTCTTTTTTGCTTGCTGGGTTTTACTCATATTCGCGTTTATTTAATTGAAAAGAAAAATCCCCCGGAAGGTCAATTCGTTCAAATCGACGATTTAAAAATCCATTACGTCGAAAAAGGAAACGGGGTTCCTATTGTTTTACTGCATGGCGTGAGCAGTACTTTAAACGATTTTACTTACAGCCCAGTATTTGAAGAATTATCAAAAAGAGCTCGGGTGATAGTTCCCGACCGACCAGGATATGGATATAGCGAACGTCCTAAAAGAGCAATTTCTCCGGCCGATCAAGCCTCTATCTTAGAAAAACTATTAAACCAAATAAAAGCAAAGAATCCCATTATTGTAGGATTTTCTTGGAGCGGATCAATAGCCGCCGCATATGCTTTGCAATTTCCAAAATCGATCTCCGGCCTGGTATTTATAAATGGCGCCACTTACCCTTGGCCCGCTCCGGTCGATTGGATTTACAAAGCTGGGGTAAAACCTTTATTAGGGCCGACAATCGCGAATTTTCTTTTCGCGCCAATTGGCGCATTAGTTTTAGATAAAAATATTGAGGAAGTATTTTGGCCAGGATCTCCTCCGGAAAACTATAAAAGCATTCCGATAGAGTTAATTTTTAGACCAGAGCAATTTTATGCCAACGCAGAAGACATGGTTGTCTTGAAACCGTTTTTAGCCGAGCAAAGTAAAAACTATTCGAAAATTAAAGCTCCCGTGTCGATTCTTGTTTCGGAAGAAGATTTAATCGTTTCACCAACGATTCACTCTCAAGCCTTGAATGAAGCTGTCGTAAATTCACGATTAACCTCTATCCCAAACGCTGGACACCCTCTTCATCACAGTCATCCACAGGAAGTGACAAAGGTTATTTTGGAAATGTTAGATTTGGTAAATGAGCTCACTCAACATAGCTAAATTGTCGAATGTAGCAATCAATCTGAGTAGGTAACTACGGTATCGCGAGGATAAACCAAATGGCTTTCGCTCCATTGGTTTGCATTATCAACATCCCATTTCGAGTCATCGTCTATCGGTTTCATACGGATGCCGCCACTTCCTCCAAAAATTAGCAAGGCGACGCCGTCTCCAGACTCTTCGATTCGACATGCGTATGCCTGGCAAGGAGTTTCAGTTTCTCCGTCCCAACCTGTAACAGAAACAGGAATTTCTTTGCCACCCTTTTCATATTCGATGGAATGAATCGGCTTCGATTCTGAAATGACGTTATACATCCGACCAACGCTTTCATCACAATTAGAACAAGGTTCAACTTCTAAAAACATATTAGCCCTTTAGATAGAATTGATACCCTATTATAAGCCAATTAAGATTATGAGGAAACCGATATTATTTTAACGGCATCTCTAATAATTCAATATTTTTACTTGTGGCAACTCGCTAGCCCTTATTTCATAAGGCCCACTCGTAGCCAAAAACCGTTTTTAGAGGTTCCTTTAAAAAGGAATGGGCAGAGTCTTGGCAATTTCAATTGAGTTTCCTTAAGACCTTGAGGTAATAGCTTTTATGAAAGCTTCCAAGAACTTAGGATCAAATTGTCCATTCATCTCGTTTTTCATCATCGAAAGAGCTTGCAATGGCGTAAATAAATCGCGGTGGTCCCTATCGCAAGTTAATGAGCTAAAAACATCCATGATGGAGCAAATCTTTGCAAAAGGAGTGATTTTGTCACCAGACAAACCCGCGGGATATCCAGTTCCGTCGAATTTTTCATGATGCTCTACCGCCATAGCTAAAATATTTTTGCTATAGCATTTCATATCATTAAGTATTTTTTTACCGGCGGCGGGGTGTTTCCGAACCGCTTTAAACTCTTCCGCAGATAATTCCGACGTTTTAGTTATAATATCGTAAGGAACTTCTTTCTTTCCAACATCGAAAAGCATTCCACCTAAACTCAATTCTCTTACCGATTCCGGGTTCATATTAACTTTAATACCCAAAAAAGCTGAAAGGATGCCAACATTTGCGGAATGGGTATAAACAGGGGGATCTTTTTCCAACAACCCAAATAAAGCGGTAAAATTTAGATTTGCCTCTCGCAACTGAGTTTCTAAAATTGGAACCAACTCATCGAAATGACGTAATATTCTTGTAGACGCAATATTTATAAAATATTCTTTAAGGATATTTCTGGAAACAATATAGATCTGTTTAATATTTTCGAGAGACGTTTCATTTCCATTCAATTTATCTTTAAGCGATTGTAAAACAAATTCCTTATAGTATCGAATCAAGTCGTTTTCGTGGATATAAAACTCCTGACAATCATCGCCATTCATCAATTCTAAAATTCTATTATGATTACTTGGAGAATAGTCAGTAAACTTAAGGAAACGATCTTCTTCTCCGCCCTCTACTTTATAGTAAATTTCAAATCCTTGTTCCCATCTTTGGTCAAGAAAAGCTGGTTGAATTTCTCTGTAAAAATGAGCTATAGAATTCATGGAAGGATTAGAATATCTGCGAGTTATTCCGAGAACATGGGCATTCATTTGGGAACCATATAAGAAAAATTTTAGACTAGAAGTTAAATTAAGTCAAAGGGACAATCTAATAAAAAACAGTATTAATTGTCCGCATAATGATTTAATTTTTTGAATATCCTGATTGGCTTAATAGGCCTTTGCATAAGCATTACGGCTTATTTTGAAAAAATATTTAGCCTTTTCTTGATAAATCTCATTTTTTTTAACTTGCGTCCTTTTAACAGTCGTTTTATCTTTTTTTAATTTGTAGAATTCAAATTAAACAAGCAAAAGCTAGCATTATTATATAAAGGAGGAACTATGAAATTGGTGCTAATCCGTCATGGCCAAAGCCAATGGAATCTGGAAAATCGATTTACCGGCTGGAAAGACGTTGATTTAACGGAACAAGGACTGGAAGAAGCACAAAAAGCGGCTCAACTACTCCGGAAAGAGGGCTTTACTTTTGACCTGGCCTTTACTTCTTATTTAAAAAGGGCTATTCGAACCCTTTGGACATTATTGGACGGTTTAGATTTAATGTGGATTCCCGTTCACTCCTCCTGGCGTTTAAACGAAAGGCATTACGGAGCGTTACAAGGGCTGAATAAAACGGAAACAGCCGAAAAACATGGGGCAGAACAAGTTCATGTTTGGCGACGAAGTTACGATATTCCGCCTCCAGCTTTGGAAGATGGCGACGACCGGTTTTCTTTAGACGATCCTAGATACCAATTACTTGAAGATACCGTTTTACCTCGAACCGAATCTTTAAAAACCACAGTTGACCGTTTTTTGCCTTATTGGCAGGACGCAATCGTTCCAGAACTAAAGCTAAAAAAGAAGGTTTTGATTTGCGCTCATGGTAATAGTCTACGAGCTCTTATTAAGAATATCGATGGAATCAGCGACGCAGAAATAGCAGATTTGAATATTCCAACAGGTATTCCTTTAGTTTATGAATTAGACGATAATTTGAAACCGCTAAAGCACTACTATTTAGGGGACCCTGAAGAAGCTAAACGCGCCGCAAATTCAGTTGCAAATCAATCAAAACAATAACAACGGTCAAACAATTGCAATTATTTAGAAATGTCATTTTACGGTTTGACAAACTCTTTCTTCTGCTTGCAATATTTAGCCTGTTTTTTTACGAATGCATTGCCCAAATTTCTGGGCAGTTTAATTGGGGAGAGGGATATTCAGAAAGACCTATCCCCACCTACCTACTAATTTATTTTAATCTTTTTTTACTTTACGCTATAGCAATTCGTAATATTTGGAGAAGGCCTAACCGTTCCGGTATTTTTCCGATCATATTAGTCGGCGGATTGCTTTTTCGCGCTGTTTTAATTCCCGCTCAACAAATTCAGGAAGACGACGTTTACCGATACTTATGGGACGGAAAAGTGTTCGCTCAGGGGATTAACCCTTTTAAATACGCTCCCGAAGAAATCTCTGAATTTAAGAAACTACGTATACAAGATCCGGAACAATTTAAAATCAGATATTCGGAGCAAGATGAGAAAGAACTTTTACTTCTTTATGATCTAAAATGGGAAAATGATACTTCTCTAATCTTTCACGACCGAATTAATCACCCAGATGTCCCCACCATATACCCTCCACTGGCTCAATATGTTTTTCGTTTTGCCAATTTTCTTCAACCGGATAGCATTGTCGCTCTACGTCTAGTTTTCTTAATTTTCGACATCTTAACTTTATTTTTTATCGTTAAGATTTTAGAGGTCCTAGGAAAAAGCCGGAACTGGGCAATAATTTATTTTTGGTCTCCTCTAATATTAAAAGAAACTTTTAACTCAACTCATCTCGACATCATCGGGGTTTCCGTTTTAACAGGGTCTCTTTATTTTTATCTTCGGTATAAATTCACGCTTGCTTCTTTATTTTTAGCGTTGGGAGTCGTGGGGAAACTTTATCCAATAATTTTGCTACCGATCTACTTAAAAGAAAATATTAAATATTTAATCAACCAAGAGAAAGTAAAAACCTTTTGGAAAGCTATTTCGGGTAACCTTTTTGTATTTACGGCAACTATCGCTTTTTTTTATTTTCCCTTTGTTCAAATAGGAAAAGGCGCCTTTGAAGGATTAAAAGTTTTTACTACCTACTGGCAAAATAATGACAGCATTTTCGCTTTAATTTTATATTTTTACGAAAATATTTTAGGCCTAAATACTGAGTTCACATACCAAGAAGCTAACGTCTACATTTCTTATGATTTAGCTTCTTTACTCAGCAAGGCAACGGTAGCCTTAATCCTTATAGGAACGGTAATATTTTTTCTTTTGCGAAAAGAAAAAAATGTCGAAGAGAAAAACCGACTTTGGTCACTTTTTGTGATTATGGGATTAGTATTTTTGTTAAGCCCAGTACAAAATCCCTGGTATCTGAACTGGATAGTCCCATTTCTCTGCGTGTTTCCATATCGATCCTGGATATTATTAACAGGTCTCATTGGACTTTATTACATGGGGTTCTATTTCGATTATCAGGACAAGGGCCATTTAGAAAGCTATCTACCTTGGTTTGAATTCGCTCCATTTTACCTATTATTAACTTATGATTATTTTATGAAAAAGAAAGCCAGATTAAATCTTACGCAAGAGAACTAAAATTGTTTTTGGGCGCTTTTCTTTTATTTCGTTTTGGTTAACGTTACGTTAAAATTATCTCAATAAAAAAAACGTTTTTACGAGTCAAGCTCCTGGCAACTTTTAACCATTGGAAGTTTCCTGAAGTTCAACTCGTTTTATTTTTTCTACTGCTATAGAGGGCAAAACCATGAAAAAGAAAATTGGAGTAGTTCTTTCCGGTTGCGGCGTATTTGACGGCGCAGAAATTCACGAATCGGTTTTAACATTATTGGCTATTGATCGCGCCGGGGCAGAAGCGATTTGTATGGCCCCCAATATAGAACAGATGCATGTGATCAATCATCTCAAAGGGGAACCCACCGATGAGAAAAGAAATGTTTTGGTAGAATCAGCGCGAATTGCACGTGGAGAAATTAAAGACATCGCCGAAGTAAAAGTTGACGACATTGACGGTTTAATTTTCCCTGGCGGTTTTGGAGCCGCTAAAAACTTGAGCGACTTCGCCGTTAATGGGGAAAATTGTAAAGTTAACCCAGACGTCATTCGACTTGTACGCGAATTTGCCGCTAAGAAAAAACCGCAAGCTACATGCTGTATAGCGCCAGCGATGTATGCAAAAGTATTCGATGGAGAATCGATTTCTCCTACATTAACCATTGGCAACGACAAAGATGTCGCGGGCAAAATTGAACAAATGGGAAGTAAACATCAGGAATGCGCCGCAACAGATATGATTTGCGACGATGAAAATAAAATCGTATCTACCCCGGCTTATATGTCGGGAAAAAATATTTCTGAAGTAGCGGAGGGAATTGAAAAAACCGTCAATAAACTAATTAGCATGATTTAAGAGCGTATCAACAAGCTAATATTTTATTGATACGCTATCGCCTAGCCTTTAAGGCTAGGCTCCTCGCAGAATTAAATCTCTTAGAGATCGCCTCAACGTTTTTATTATTGAAAAAAGAAGAGCGCGATGGGACCTAAGAAACCTTTTCAAATTTCAAACCTCAAATCCATTTGAACAATATCTAGTTTCTTAGGCAAGGACCCAACACGCAGTTTAACCGCTAAATACTTCACGCGCTGACGATAGGCTTAGCGGTTAAACTAAATAATGGTTACTTAATAGTTTCTTCGAGCCATCCCAAAACCGTCGCTATCTATTAAAACCGTCCAATATTTGGAATCGATCACTTCTTCTTTCCAGACTTTTGTACATCCTGGGTGTTCGGGGCGATTGATATCATGCATTATCAGAATCCCACCAACGCAAACTTTATTGGCCCAAGCGTCATAATCCAATTTAACTCCACGTGGAAAAATTGGAGCATAGTCTTCCATAGGGATTTTCCGGCGACCTATTTTCCAGCTAGTCATCCCGTAAGCTTTTTTCCATAACTCCGGAAATCTCAATGGACTTGTTTCTAAATAACCATGAAATCCGTCGATAAATAAAAACTCAATAGGCTTACGTTTCGAATCCCAACCACCAGCAATTTCATGAGATAAACCTCTAAGCGGAACAACGAATCTTTCAAGTCCCCAATCCTCGACCATGGAATTCCAACGTTCCCAGATATCGAGATCAGATTCGATAATTCCTCCCGCTATTTTGTTCCAGTGGTCTATAGAATATAATCGACCTCCAGAATTCCGAACTCCACATCCAATCAATGCTGTACTTCGTCCTAGCCAAGAACCTATCTCGACCGCAATTCCATTAGAATTTTGCCCAGCTTCGAACAATATCCTGCCCTGTTCCTTTGGCAAATGCGGTGAACCGATTTCCTCGGCTCGCTCCCAAACGGATTCGAACGTAGCAAGCTCGGTAGTTTCCCCGAACATCTTTTTCCCTCAATTATGTATAAAATCTCCATTAAAATAAGCGCAGCGACACAAAAAATCTCGCCAGATTTTTTATCGCGCAACTTTGGTTAACTTCCCTATCGGCAGATTTCTAAAGATCTTTAATTTTTTTTTAAAAAAATTATTTTTTTTGCAGTAGTAAAGCGATTTTTCCTCTAAACTACCGAAAAGAATAGATATAGAACTTTTAATAGGTATTTATGGAAATCGTTTTAGTTTATCCCAACTTGACTCGCCTAGAGCGCGTAACGCTTGGCCTAGGATACGTCGCGTCATACGCCCAACAAAATGGCCATAGTTGTAGCTTTGTTGATTACACCTGGGGCGGCGGCGTTGAAAAAACCGTGGATAAAGTCCGCGAATCAGGGGCAAAGGTTGTCGGGCTATCTGTCAAAAGTGGCGAAGTAGACTTTTGCATCGAAATTTCCAGAAGAGTAAAAGCCGAATTTGGAGCCACCGTTGTGTGGGGCGGGGTACATCCCTCTATAGACTCCGAGGCCACTATAGCGCTTGATTGCGTTGATATAATTTGCGTTGGAGAAGGTGAAGAAGCCACTACTGAGTTGCTCACTTCTTTGGAAAAAGGAGAACTCGATACTACTATTCCCAATTTGTGGATAAAAAAAGACGGCCAAATACATAGAAACCCAATACGCGACCTGCAACAGAATTTGGATGATATTCCTTTTCCCGACAGAGATTTACACGACACTCAACATTACATCGAAGAATCGGGAACTGTTGACTTAATCGCCGGAAGAGGTTGCCCGTACCAATGCAGTTACTGTGTTGAACCTACTTACCAAGATGTATTTAAGGGTAAAGGACAATTTGTTCGTTATCGAAGTCCTGAAAGTTTAATGGACGAAATCTCGGACCTGCAAAAACGGTTTAAATTTTCAAACATCAACTTTGTAGACGATGTTTTTACTATCGATATTCGATGGTTAAGAAAATTTGCCCCGCTTTATAAGAAATATTTCAAAATCCCATATACCTGTAACGCTCGAATTGAAGCTATGCGAGAAGAATCCTTTCAACTTTTGCGAGATTCTGGATGTTCTTCTTTAGAAATGGGAATTGAGTCGGGAAGCGAACCGCTACGACGTAAAGTTCTAGAACGAAAAATGACCAACGAGCGCATTATTGAAGCATTTGACATGGCTCATAAATACGGTTTAAAAACGATGTCCTTTAATATGGTTGGAATCCCTTACGAAACTAAGGCTGACATCGACCAAACCATTAAATTAAACCGCCGACTAAAACCCAGCTCTATTCAGGTTTCCATGTTTCAACCGTATCCTGGTACTGGTCTTTTCGATATCTGCGAAAAAAACAACTGGCTCAACGGCAAGCCGATCCCTTTTTCTTACTTCATGGACACGGCAGTCACCTACCCTCACCTAAGCACCGCCGAGATCATTAAAATCAGACGATGGTTCCGATTTAATGTTCTACGGAAAATTGATCCTATCAAATCACTGGTGGTCTTGTTCTATGATTTAAATTACGAGAGGTTTTTTAAATTGTGGTCGTTCATTCCAAGCAAAGTCAAAAAAATGGCTTTAGCCTTCTTTAAGTCTTAATCAAAAAGACAATCAAGAGTGGGTACAGCTCCATATTCAGGGTAAAACTGTCATAGAATTTTTCATTACTGGTTGACTGTAAAGGTTTTCATCACTTTTTTCGCCTCCCGTTTTACGTCGCTCAAATTCGCAATAAATTGAGAAACCTTTTCTATATTTACTTTTCTGAGGCGTAAATCAATTTCGCAATCATGCCATAGATCAGCTTCTCCATTTTCAAAATACCGTGAGGTGCGGGATTGCACTGCTTCATCGCCCCTTGAAACACTATTGCCCATTCTGTTTCAAATTTTCATCTCATACGATTCCCAGTCGCCAACTTTTCCCTAAAAGTTAGCGACTAACTGACATCGAAATAAAAGGAAAAGAGTTTTTTATAAAGACTTTTTATTAAAACAAAATTGGCTAACTATTATTTCTTTCACGAGAAAAGTTAACCAGTTTTATAACTAGCCGCAGGAACCTTTACAGGAATTCATCTAAAAATCTCTTTTACCTTTTTAGTTTCAATATATCTTGATAAGATTATGTCTTTTTGGACATATATAAGATTGACAATTTATGTCTAAATAGCCATAATAATAGAGGGTAGGAAAATTAAAAGTTTAGTTTGGGTTGGCGATTCCAAGAAAAGATTAAAGGCGTTTCCACAGCAAGTACAAAAGGATATAGGGTATGCGCTTCAATTTGCCCAAGTTGAGGATGTGCATCCATCCGCAAAGCATTTGAAGGGTTTTAAACCGGCAGTTATGGAAATTGTAGCGGACCATAAAACAAATACCTTTAGAGCGGTTTATACAACGAAAATTGAGGAAATGGTTTATGTCCTGCATTGTTTTCAGAAGAAATCAAAGACAGGTATCAAAACGCCAAAAAAAGAAATAGACATTATCGAAGCGCGTTTGAAACAAGCCGTTGCAATAGATAAGGAGAGAAAAAATGGCTAAAAACAAAGACTATGAAGAAAGTTCCGGCAACGTTTTTAAAGACTTGGGACTTTCAAATGCCGATGAAGAATTTTTAAAAGCAAATCTCGCCATCACTATCCATCGTATTATTAAAAAACGCGGCCTGACTCAACAGCAAGCCGCAGAGCTTTTAGGCGTGGATCAACCGGAAGTTTCCAAACTTAAAAAAGGATTGTATTCCCGGTTTAAAGTGGAGAGGCTTTTTCAATTCTTAAATAAACTAGGTCGCAGAATTGAAATTAAGGTAAGAAAACCTAAGAAGGATGAACCTCTGCAAGCTTTTCAAGCTGTAGGGATATAAAAAAATGATTTTCGAGTCAAACCTTTCGATAGCTTTCCTCTAAAAACATCCTCTCTTCTATTTTTCATTTTTGGTTGGTTTTTATGTATCATAAAGGACGTTATGATACGTAATTGATGGCAAGATTACGGAGTCACCGTTTTTAGAAAGAAAAACTAAATGAGGAAACTCGCTAGCTAACCCTCAAAAGTTAGCAACTCTCCAGAGGCAGCTTTCGGCCAAAAGCGGTCATTAAATCCCTTTTTTAAACATTATCTTCACCATGTCGATGTTTTCGTAAGGTAATATCCTCATCAGCACGCTTCTGCTCGTAATCAATGCTCTTTTCGAGACTATCTTTATAGTTTTGAGCAAAAATTCGTATGCTAGCATTCTCATCTTGCAGCCAAGGCTTAATTTCCTCAATCTTTTGTTTATAAGCCTCTACCAAGCCGTATTCACCTGTTACCACACCTATACTTTGTAGAATGATACTAAGCTCATTTTCGAGATCACTACCATCAGGCAATATCTTGATTATCTCTTTACACACTTCGTGAATAACAGGGTCTCCTTCATAATTTCTGAGTATGGCCATTACAAAGAGTAGGTCATTCTCTTTTCTGGACTGGATAACCGAAAGAAGTTTTTGTTGGAATTCAAGAGGGAAATCCGGGAAAATATTTTTTAGAAACTTCGCGCCGCGATAAATAAATAAACCGTAATTACCATCATATATATTCAGCACAGCATCAACTGCCAGCTCTGGCTGCTTTGACAAGGGTTCTGCCAGCTTCTGAAATCTATACGGAACGGCATCATATTTGTCTGTACGTTCTTCGTCCTTTTCTTTTAAAAGACGCTTACAGAAAAAATGAAAAATCAAGTCCGGAAACAACTTTGCTGTCACACATAATACATATTCAGCTCGATAATCAATCTCGTTCAACCAGAATAAGTTGTCTAGGATTACTTCATGGTCGGCACCATCCAGACTCATAAGGATGTCACTGAGTTGTTTTCGGAACCAGAAACCATGAAGCCAACCCGTATTTCTATGCGTCGTTAGTTCTTCCAACGCAGGTATTAAGAACTTTTTGATAAGGTACTTATTTTCCGCGTTAAATCGCGCTGACACCGACGAAACTATTTGGTTCAATGTATTAAAATCATGTGTAGCTTTAGCTTTCTCCTGTATTTTATTCAATAACTCCTCATTTACTTCGCGGGAATACTCAAAGAATCTGGCAAGGCTGAATAAATATTTCCCTTCATCGCACCAACGGTTAATCAAATCATATGCATCTTCATGATTGGTTTCTGCTATGCCACAAAGTATCGCTGTAATGAACTTCTCTAACAGTTCCGCGCTTTCATTTAGAATTTGCAAGGCTACTTTTGGCGATGTCCTGCCTAGATTCTCCAAAAACTTTCCAAAGTAAGGGAATGTGGCCAAATCATTAGACTTTATGCCTGCATAGCTAATTATTCGTGTTTTCCACTCATCATAAGTTTCTGTAGTAACGCTTTCCGCGAACTTGAGTGCTTCTGCTTCTCGGTATGTCCTCTCACGTTCATAATCATCCCTTTCTTTTCCACTCTCCTCCCAATCATGAAAAATACTTTCAAACCCAATAAGGATACGGAACTTTTGGTATTCAACATCATCGTATAGTGCATCACGTATAGATAAGGCTACCTCTCTAATTTTTTCATTCAACGTCCCTTTGTGGTAAAGCATCCAATAAGCATCATGCTCAATTTTCTGCTTCAACTGCATATCTGCATCAGCTAATGCAATGCGTTTCATAAATTCTGCCACAGTGATAGTATTTTCAATCACCATGGCCAATACATCATCCCCATGCTCTATCCTTGGGGTATGTGTTGCCGTTTGCATCGAATTTAAAACAGATTTCTTTTGTTCAACATCTACAACCAGATCAAAGAGGCTCTCTAGCTCCTCCAATGCTTTCTTACGTATATTTTTTACACCTTCTTTTGCGGGTACGGCTCCTGTCCGCCATGTAAATGTTTTATAAGTCGAGTTAGTTCCGGATATGGTCGGCGATAGTATCTGGTTGCAAGCAGCGATAATGGCGTCAAAGTATTTTTTTCTTTTCACATTATCAAAGGAGACAATCTTCTCCAGAACTTTTTCTTGTGGTTCCCATGCAAGCCCCGACCATTCTCCACCGTCGCCATAGAATATATCTAGATGGTACCCCGCAAACTTCTCAATTCCCTTCTTTGCTTGTTTAGCGACATTTTCATTTTCATGGCAAGAATATCCAAAAAATATATCAAGAATTTTTGATGGCTTGTGATAGCGGATATGCTCTAAAACCTCAATGGCTTTGACCTTTAGTGTGGAATTATTTTGAAATTCACGAATACGTTCTACGGGATACCCCGGAACATCCTGATAAGTAATTTCAAACGTTTCCAGCCTTTCTAGAAAATCACCAATTGCGACAACTGTTTCCTCATGAACTCTATAAGCTATAGTGTCCAAAAGTTCCAATTGATCAGAGAGATGTTCGTATTGAGTTTCACTTTTAAGTGCAACTAAAATTTTGGCGCATTCTTGTTGAACGGCCTGCAATGCCTTTGAGCCTGGCTCGGCCTTTTTGGAAAGATGAAAAAGAAAACTCTTCTTTTGTTTGGTATCCATCGCTACACCTGCCCCAACATTTCAATTATTTCATTCGTGAGCCGGTCTGCGGCGGCATTACAAATTTCTTTATTTCCGACGATATAATGACTTCCTGTATCTCTAATATATGGTTCTGGCTTAACGGAAAGAATGGTCGCGCATGCTTCGATTAATTTACGGTCAAAACCTTGGGATTCGACGACCTCAATGAGCGATTCGTGAGAAGGGGAATCGAGGGCAACAATAAAACCAAGCAATCTGAGTTTAATTTCTCTTTCAGCGGCATTGACCGACTTTGTTAACAACAAATCAAGTGGTGACAAGCCCTCTTCAGATATTGTTGACTGTTCTGATTTCTCTCTTTCGTCTATGAGTACAGTTTCTGACTCTGGTATTTCCCCAGCTTCTTCTTTTTCTAAAATTTCAACCAAACCTAATACAGTAACCTTCTCAAAGCCAAGCTTTTCCAAAGCATCGAAAAGGGTATTGTCTTCTCCTATACAAAACTTATTACCAATATTTTCGTATAACTCATCGGCTAATGCATCTCGCGCGCACTCAAATATCCAAGCATCAGGAATATCTTTTTTATTTTTCACCTGTTTAAATGGAGAATTCCCATGAAAATAAGCTTCCCAAGTTTGCCCTATATGCCCTTCTCTTGGTTTATAAACGTTAATATTGTTTTCTTTCACGAATTCATGAATTCCAGTTTTCGAGTAATTTTCTATTTCCTCATTGTTAGGGAATTTATTATGCATATCAGCTTCCAACAATCCCTTGGCAATATAATTATTGGCAGGAAGATAAATAAGATTTCGGGTCAAATCCTGAATTACCTTAGTAAGTTGAGATACCTTTTGGGTTCGCCATTCTTCCAAACAAATATGAGATGTGCAGAGATTAATTTTTTTACCTTTGGAGTACTCGAATAGTTTTTGGTACGCAGCATCTTTAGATTTGTAGTCTTTAAAAAACCGTGTGTCTAAAAAGACAAACGTGTTATGAATCAACGTCATAGCTATTCACCAATGATATAAATATACAAGTTTGTCAGATTTACTATCTAAGGACATTTTATGAGCAAACCCCATTTATAAAATCTATCAAAATCCATTAATGTCCGCTTTGGGTTGCGCCGACCAGTTGAAGTCGCGGCCAAAAGCGGTCGTTCCGCACAGCACAAGGATTGCTCTTGCCAAACTAACCTGATGGGTATACTAGATCTTAAATAGAAATTGAAACATTACTCCCGCAACCGAAAGAATAAAACATGCAAAAGAAGAAAACCCTAAAACCCAAGGCCATATAGGTGTCCCCACTCTTTTCTTATCAATTTCTATTAAATCTTGAAAGGAAATCTTATCCTTGTAATATCCAGATGAATCCCTTACCCAGCCGGTGAGCAAACCATTTAAATCTATTAAAAGTGTAGCTATTGGTCCTCCAGCAAAAATTACACCAAATAAAAATAAGCAAAATGTGTACTTAAGGTTTGGATAGTCAGGTGCACCTTTAGTAGTGCCCCAATAACCTAATAATGCAACAGCTCCACCAGCATTTGTTAGAAAAAGATATTTTGTTGCCTGTGTTGTGTAATCTTGAACCAACCTATTTAAATATCCCCACCTTTCATCAATATATTTAATGTTAGTTTCTCTTACTTCTTGGGTTGTCTCGGAATATTTCAAACGAAAATGTTTTACAATAATCCCCTCAGCTTCCTCCCCAGAAAAAGTTCCAGCCTTAAATAAGGCGGTAGCTAACCCATCTACCGCCTTCCAATTTTTTTCTGTAGATAAAAAATCTTTCATAATTTTAGCATTGTGTTCAACAACTGACTCTTGCCCAGGATTTAATTTCTTAGATATGTTCGCCACATCTGAATAAGGAGAAATTTTTTCTTTTTGGGTATCAAAATTTTCTAAATCAAAAATCTTTTCTGCCTCACAGCCAGCTAAACAAATTAAAAAATGTTTACGGTAACGCTCATCATCATATTTAGTAAAACTTCGAGACTTAATTAACTCAAAATCAGATTCATAAAAGAAATATTTGTAGTCAAATAGGTCATAATTATCTTCATCTAAATCAATAGAAACATTTCCGGTAATTTTTCCACCCATTAGGAAAATTGCCACGCAAATACCCGCTTGGTTATAAGCAAGCATTTCTCTTTTTTTAAAATCTGTCATAACTGTTTTATGATGGTCTTTCCATATTAAAGGTCCGCTTTGGGTCGGAAACAGCTCTATCAATACCCTATCCTATATTAATAAATAACCATAAAACTCGTAAAATAATCTACAAAAGTTGGCGAGTCGCCAACATCGAAACAAAAAGGATTATCTCAAGTATCTGAACTTCGTTTTAAAAGTTAATCATTTCGGCAAGGTTTAGGAACTGGCAGTTATACTTATTTTTTCGATTTCGGAATCGGCGACGGTTCGGGTGGATTGAATATGATAACGTCTTACCAACATCTTCACCAAAAACTTTAATGCGCCCCACTTGCTACTAAATAAAACTGAACCTTGACCGCGAGAGCAAAAGTATTGGATGTCTTTAAATTGGTGTTTCAATATGGTGGGAAAATATCTAAAAAATAAACTGAGGGAGTAATTCTTAATTAAAACCAACATGTCGTTGCGCTTACATAAATATACGTAACGGTCGCTATACAATCCAACCGTTGCCGTTCCTATGTGATATACCTTGGCTTTTGGTAAATATACTGTTTTTAGTCCGCGCAATTGGCCGCGCATATTTAGATCAACATCTTCGGCAAATATAAAAAAGTCTTCGTCAAACAAACCGATCGACTCAAAAAAACTTCTTCGATAAATTCCCGCTCCAGCGCAGGCCCCAAAAACATATTCTTCTTTATCGAATTGGCCAACATCTTTTTCTCCCTGGCCTCGTCCTCCACCCGCTGACCAGATATGAAATAGATCGCCGGTGTTATAAAAAGCTTCTCTATCGTGCAGGAACATCATCTTAGTTGTTCCCATACCGCATTCAGGGTGTCGCTCCATCCCCGAATATAATTCGCTCAACCAATCTTCAGCAACTTCAATATCATTGTTTAAAAGACAAATGTATTCCCCTTTAGAAGCTTTGTAGCCTTCATTGCACGCTATGGCAAATCCCAAATTTTCCGGCAATTCCACGAGTCGCACCCAGGGATACTTTTCCCTAATCATTTCTTTCGAACCATCGACTGAACCGTTATCAACTACAATCGTTTCGAAATCTTCAAAATCAGATTTTTGAAGAGAATCTAAACACATACCGACCAAGTGAATTCCATTCCAATTAGGAACAACAACACTAATTTTCATTACTGGTAATCTGTAGAAGGTTTAAGTTCTTTTAATTTGCCGGCAGCGCCAGGCAACAATTTCGCTTCAAATTTTAATTCTTTCGACGCCGTTTCTAACGCTAAATGATTTATATATTCAAAAACTGGAGCGTATAAATACGCAAATAAATTTGAACCCAAGTCGTTGTCCATTAAAAACCTGCGAAACGCTACGGTCTTCTTAATAAGAGATTTATTGGATTCGTCCAATTTTCTAGAAACACAATCTTTATTAAGCGTTCCAAAGAAAACGCGATGAAACTTTAACGACCGATTAAACTGAGCCTGAAAAGAGAGGTTATGCGAATGAAAAACTGCAGCTCTTGGTTGATAAGCTATCTTGTATCCTCGACTCTGCATGCTTCCAGCCCATACTCGATCTTCAGCCCAATCAATGGCTTCTTCGAAGGGATAATCGATGAGATCTGACTTTCTCATAGCTGAATTCGCGTTTGAAAAAAAATTATCTTCGGTTCTTTCTAAGTAATGTTCCCCAAAAGTATCGGTTAATATTTTTCGTTCGAATGGGCTAGACCAACCTCCCATTGGTTTTTCGGAACCATGGACTCCCGCTATTTTCGGATCGTTTAAAGGTTCGATCAGCGACTTCAACCATCTTCCGTTCTCTGGAACCGCATGAGCGCTGAGATTAACTACAATTTCTCCTCGTGCAAGTTGAGAACCCAAGTTAAGAGTTTTAGCGTAATGAAATGACTCTGGGGAAATACTAATAATTGTTATAGGAAATCGTTTGGCAATCTCAATGGTTTTATCTTTTGAACCCGAATCGATTAAAATAACTTCCCAACTCGTCTCTTCCTGTTTTGAAATAACCGTTAACGTTTGTTCTAAAAATCTCTCTTCGTTCAAAGTTCGAATAACTATAGAAACTTTTGGAGTAGATTCTCTTTCCGTAGTTTGAACAATCTCATAATCCAATGGATTTCCAGAATGAGTTTTATTGGCTTCAATTTTTGGTTTTAACCAAGACCGAAATAAAGGAGAAGAAAAATTAAATAAGGAAAACATTGAAGAGTACGCTCGTTCTTCTAATCCAAGAGCTCCCGTTTCAACTTGCCTCAGATTCCAATAATGATCCCATGCGGAACTATGATTGGGATTAAGATGAACGCAATTTTTAAAATGTTGCAAAGCTTCTTTCGTTTTTCCTTCTTCTAACGAAATCGTTCCCAAATGATAATGCGCTCCCGCTGCATAAACTAAAGCGTCTTCGTAGTCGTAAGCTGTTTGAACAATTTTTTCATATTGTTCGCGTGCATTTAATAAATCACCGCGTTGCTTATGTACTGACCCCATAACATGATAGCAAGTCAGCGCTTGAGGAAATTCCGCTAAAATCGATTCTGCCCCCTGGACGACTTCGTCATATTTTTTCATTTGAAACAGCGGAGTTAATTGATCCAATTTACTATCGGATAGTTCTCTATCCTTTTTCAACATGCGGGTCTTTTCTTGCGCTACGGATTTGGGTCGTGTTGTTGTTTCAAAAGGTTGAGCTTCTTCAAAAGCTTCCCGCATCGTATCAGCCGTTTCCAAGATTTGTTCGCGCGAATAGTTTGGATAACTCACTACAGTATCGCTAATGCCGTTGAATCTATCGAGATCGTCAGTAACTAACCACCCGTTTTTAACCGCCTTCTTATAAAAATCGGTCGCTGGATGAGGAACCGCAATAGAAGCTTGCCAACTGGAAAGCAATCCTTTCGAAATGACTCTTTTTCCAAACTCTATAGTTTTACGATCGCCTTCGGGAGTGGAACCAGACGCTCCAAAAAGAAAAGTGCCGTACATTTCGATTCCCAATTTTTTGGCGATTCCTAATATTTTTTCTAACTCGTCGGATCGAGTTTTGATCAGTCCAATACTTTGTCCCGTATCTTCGTCAACACTTTCAATTCCTACGCGCAGCTTGTAATAACCAGCTTTCTTAATGGCTTCTAGGATTTCTTCATCCAAACGCTGATGGTTTGCCATCGCTTCGTAACGGAGATCGTTATTACCAGAATCAACTATAGCGTCGCAAAACTCTAAAATATCCTTTTTCCGGATAATGTGAGTCTCTTCGTTGAAAAAACATCCTTCCATTTCGGGATACTTGCGCCGAAGTGTTTCAATCTCATTAATGATGCGAGAGGTTTTGCGGAACCGCCAATTGATATTTTCATAGTAAACCGTACCCGCTACGCAGAAATCACAGGTATATGGGCATCCTCTTGAAGGATGCACTTCAATTTCCTTATATCGCGTCCAACGGTGCCCCCCTGAGTAGCTATAATCAATTCTTCTTATATCTTCATCTTCTGGATCTGGAAGCCAATCCAAATCCAATACTTTTCTATAAGATTTGGGGTATAAACCTTCGATCGATTTTGGGTCTTTTCCCTTTAGGATATCTAAAACCGTTTCTTCGAATTCACCAACGCAAGCATATTGAAAGCCATCTGCAACAACTTTTTCAGGCCAAGCAGTTGGATATTGCCCAGTCATTATCACTTCTGCTCCGAGATTATTACGGGCATGACGTGCGACTTTTAACGTTTCCGCATAAGAAACCGTATCCACTTCAAAAATAACCCAATCGGGTTTTTCGAGATCGAGGTACTGCTTGTAATCTTCGGCAGTAAATCGCATCCATGCTCCATCAACCATCTTCACATGATCATTTGGCAATTCACGCTTTAAAAGGGTAGAAAGGTAAGCTAATTCGTACGGATAATAGATAAAAACCGGATAACCGCTAAACATACTGGTCCATCGGCTAGGAAACGGACAAATATACCTATTTTCTGGTAATCTACCGGGAGGATTACATACAAGAATCTTCATTAATTTTTTTATAGTTTTTAATTATCGAATTTCTAAGAAACTGAGCAAAAAGCCTATATCAAAAGCGAGATCCCTCGACTGAGTTCGGGATGACGCATAGTGGGAACTCTAAAAACACTCAAATAAATCAAACCCATTATACCCTTTTCGGAAAATAACGTCGGAACCTTAAAAAATCATTCACCAAAACCTTAAAAACTACTATTTTTTAAGATCTTTCAGCATTTTTTTTGCGCCTCCGTGATCGGGCATTAAGTTCAAACATGCCTTCAAAATTTTCCGTCGCTCCTTTTTTGGGGTTAAACGAGCTAACCGAAACAAAGCCGCAGCTCTCAGTTTTTCATCGCGAAAGTTTTCGGCAAATTCTCTAAATAATTTACTCGCTTCTTTCTTTTTTCCAGAGTTTTCATAATTCGAAGCTAACGCATAACAAAGACCTTCATTTTCTGGATCTCTAGCTCGGTAACCTTCTAAAGTTTGATAAGTGGGTATCACTTCTTTATCTAAGTCAGCCATAGCTAAAGCGATTCGAGTGCGAACCCACTCATCTTTCCAATTCTCCGCTTTATTCCAGGCAGTTTGATATAACTTTTTAGCAGAATTTTGTTTTCCTATTTTTGTCAACGAGTCTGCCAAAGGCAACCAACACTCATAGCGTTCGGGCAAAGTAGATTGGACGTTTTTAAACTCTTTAATCGCTAAGGTATGTTTTCCTTTTAACTGCAAAAATAATCCTCTACAAAACTGGGCTTCGGGAGTTTCCCCAGTTAATCTTATTTCTTCACCTATTAAATCTTCGGCAGAATTCAAATCGCCTTGGTTCATTAAATCTTTGGCTTTTAGTAAATTTTGAAACTTTGGCGAGGAACAAATATCCGATAACTCGTTCTGATCCAAATCTGGGGAGACTCCAAATAATGAAAAACGAAATATTGGATTATCTAATCCATGACCAAACAACTTTGTATGCTCTAATAAAATTTCTTTGGCGCGATCTTTATCCCCAATTTTCAAATATCCCTTTGCAATAGTCGGGCGCAAATAGGGATTGGCAGACGTAGAGCGAGATAGTTCCTCCAAAGTAATAGATTCTTTCGCCAAATATGATTCCCAGTCGGAATCCTCCACTTTCTGAAGCAATGAACTTAAGGGTTTAGGGTTTTGAAAAAACTGTATCAAAGGTCGGCAAACCTTTTCCCAAGACAAGCTTTTCTTGGCTGAACTCATCCCCTCTTTCATTTGTATAATTTTTTGCGGACTTTTAGCCCAAGACACTATAACCTTCGCTAACGTTTTATCGTCGCCAAATGAAACCGCCTCTCCCAACTCATCTTCTTGGATCCAATCGCCTAATACGTTCCCAGGGTTTGTTAAAACTGGTAAACCTGCCCAAATATAATCGAGCAATCGAATTCTTTGAGAAAACCGATTTTCGATATGGTCAGAGAAAGTAACGATTCCAGCGTCGCACTCTGTCAAATAATATTGGCGACTCTCGTACGGAATCCATTCTTTATGAAAGAAAACCGATTTATCCAGTAGCTTCAATTTTTTTGCCAACTTTTCCGAATTAATGTAAGTTTCTGTCGGTTTGGTCTGCATAGGATTTGCAAAACCCGTAAAAATTAATTTGATTTCAGGATGTAATTGGGAAATCCGTTTCATAGCTCTTAATGGAGTTTCAACGTCGTACCAGTTCGCTAAGGTACCTCCCCATAGAATAATGAAATCATTCTCTTTCACTCCTGGTAATATTCCTCGGAAAAATCGTTTGCCTTTTTTGGGATTACCGCTAGGCATTCCAAATGGAACAACATCCACAATAGATTTAAACTCTGGGTCATTTAAGTAAACCTCTGGATCAAGCTTGCCCATCAATGTTAAAGCGCCTAGATAATAATCGCGGCTTCTTTCGCTTGGACATGCAAAAAAATCTCCCATTGCCAACTGACGCGAAAGATTCAAAACGGAATTGGAAAAATGAACGCTCTTCTCTCGTCGCTCCATTTTCTCTAAAGGCTCTCTCTCCAAGCTTTCAAAGTATTCATGAACCAATAAGTCTACCGCTACAGAAGTTTTATATTTTTTTGCGTAAGAAGCAACGGATGGATGGTGGGCGTATATTGAGTCTGCCCAACGCACATGAGTTTCCAGGGTGTTTGGGTATTCGTAGGAAATTTTTTTAATTGGAAACGTTTCTTTATGATCTGTAATTTCGTATGGAGTCAGCAATCGGACATCAAAAAAACGGGCTAAAACGCGAGCTATCTCCAATTGGCGAATTCCCAAACCGCCAATCCTCCCGGTGACAGGCTCTGATGCAAAAACAGCAATTTTGCTTTTACGCTTCGGCAAAGCGTTCCCCCAAGTTTTGGAGTTCCTTGGCCGCTCCTGAATGTAGAGGGTTTAATTCAAGGCATTTTTTGAGCATACCTTCTTTTTCTTCTGATTCTGTTAATCGCGCCAATCTGAACCAGACAGCGGCTAAGAGGTGGGACCGCCTAAAGGTCTGAGCAAAGTTTTCAAATAAGCTACGAGCTTGGTTACTATTTCCTTCTTTCTCTAAAGCAGAAGCGTATGCATATGCCAATTGCTCGTTGCCGGAATCTTTCTGAAAAAAATATTGTAATGAATGAGAACGGCTCCGAATGCTTTCATCTAATCGAGCCAAAGCCAAAGCGCATTGTGTGCGAATCCAATCCGCATCTTCAGTTTCATTTGCGCGATCCCAAAGCTCTAAATAAACATTTTTTGAATTATTGACATTTCCACACTCTTCTTTCACTTGTGCAAACTTTAACCAAACATCCATCCGAAAAGGTTTCTTTTCAAGAAATTTTTGAAAAAGACTTGCGGCATATTCGTTATCGCCTTTAGCGCTTGCGAGTAAACCCTCGTGATAATTTATTTCTGCGTTTTGACCAAAACGAGCTTTCTCTTCTTTTATTAAACGATCCGCTTCATTTATCTTGTTTTGTTTCAAACTCATCGAAGCTAAAACCAAACGTAAATGATTCGTTTCTGGGCGCAAATTTATTAATGCCTTTATTGACTCCATCGCTTTATCAGAATTACCTGACTGGTCATATAATTCAGCTAAATATTTAACGATTTCTGCATCATAAGGGTTGGCTCTCAAAGCTCTCTTGCATTCCTTTATCCCTTGAGAAAAATGTCCCATCTGCGCGTCGGTTTTATCAACTATTGGAATCAGCGGCGCGTTTTCGGTCAGTTCCGCCATAAGCTTGAGTTTCTCCTCTGGAGAAAAAGATAACGGGTTAATAACCTGACGATCATGATTCATCAAACGATAGAGTGGATAGCGACTGTAAGCAATTTTGATTAGTTGATAATTCAATCCAGTTATAGCTTGCAACCGCTCCATATCAAAATTCGGATATGTTTTAATAAAATAAACTGGTTTATGGCGTAACAATCCTCCAATGACTGTATCAAAATAATCCGCTAATATCGGTTCGTCCCAAGGACCAATACAATAATGGACAAACTTATCAGATGCCGGAAGATTAGTTTCATGATAAAGCTGAACAAAGTTTCCCCAAACAAATAGCCTTTGCCCCTCTTCCTTGTTTCTTCGAATCAACCTTCGTAGCGACTTCCCAAATAAAGGTAAATAGACAAGTTGTTCGAATTTTTCATATCGAGACAAAACGCTCACATCTTTCGCTTTAAATAGATAAGGCGCCATCCTTTTGAATACCCAGATCATGGAAATAATCAACGTAACAATCACAGTTATGCCTATCATCCGATTAATTTCCCAAAATCGGTCAATTCCCATACCTGTTGATATCGCCAAAAAAGCGACTAGGGGAATGTAATGGTAGCGAGAAAAACCTTTTTGACAGACGATCATAAATAACGCCGTCGCCACAACGACTGAAATTAAAACGCCATGAGGCTGATCTAAATTTAAAGCCAAACTAGGCCATCCCACTAGCCACAATGGCAACGTCTGTTTCGCTATCGTCGCTATATCGTTTACGATACTTCCATAAATTCTTTTTAATTGCGAACATCTAAGAGTTGCGGCAAGACGGAGTTTAAATTGCTTTTGCCCCTCTTCATCTAAATATCCCAAACGCCATTCTATTAAGTGCGACAAAATGAGTGGAAGAAAAGCAAACGTCGTAAAAGGAATTGTGGATTCCAGTCCTTCCCAATAAATCGCGAGACCCGTTAAAAAAACGGAAAATACGGGAACGGAGCATTTAGCCACCGCAGCTATTCCAAATAGAAGACCGGAAGTCCAATACCATTCCGACCCCAAACCAAAACAAAGCGTTCCCCATATAACTAAAGGCAGAAATACTTGTTCAAAATTAAAAGATTCCGCCGAAAACGCGGGAGCTATCCCTAAAACGGCAAATAAAACCCCAGAAACAAACGCTGAATAAACATTTCCAGAAAAAATAAAAACTGTTGAAAAGATTCCAACAGAAGAAAAAATATGACAAATAGTTAAAAAAATACGAATTCTATAAATCCCTATTTCTGGTCGAGAACCGTATATGGCATCTAATACACGCATTCTCCAAATGGGATAAAACGAATACATATCTTGTTTCCACTTTAATCCTTTTGCCGCAAACCTGGCGCGATAGGTATATGTCGCCATATCCTCATCTATTGGAAAATTCAAAAAGGGAATTCGAACCAAAAGAGCGGTTATAATTACTATTGCCGCATATGCAAAAACTTCAATTGTCATATTGGAAAATTAAGCGCGTTTCTAATTACTGATATATCTATTAATTTGCCAGCCCTTATTTCATAAGGCCCACTCGAAGCCAAAAACAGTTTTTCGAGGTTTCCTTAGGAGATAACATTGGAAAATTTTATTAGTCTTTTTTTCTTGGGTCGCCTAAAACTAACCCTATTGGTTATAATCGGTTTTAAAGCAGTTTTCCTTTAGCTAACTGTCAAAAATCCCGTTAGGGTAAAATCGAGTTTACATTGAAGCCCTTCATTTTTCTAGAGCTCTTACGATCTTATCCAAGTCTTATTTTTATTCCAAATTATGAAACCAATCTTTGAGAAACGTTGGATTTTTTTATTTTATTTAACGTTTACTTTTATTTTATATCTCCCTACGCTTCCAGGCGAGTTTTACTTCGACGATGGTTTCTTATTAGAAAATAAGTTTATAACCGATCTTTCTAAATTACCTAAACTATTCGAAGGAGGGCAAACTATCAGCCCTATGCGAGGAATCTCGACGTCTAGTTTTGCTCTGACATATTCAATATTCGGTTGGTCGCCTTTCGCATTTAGGTCGTTCAATATATTTCTTCATTTTGTAAATAGTTGTTTAATCTGGTCCATCGTTTTAGAGCTCTTATCCCGAACTCGACAAGTTTCTGAACATTCACTTCAAAAATCGACAACTGATCAATGGATAGCTTTTTTTGTGGGAGCCATATTTATATCTCACCCCGTCTTAACTTCAGGAGTGGCTTATATTTTTCAGCGCAATGGAGAACTCGCTACTTTATTTTATTTATTAACGTTTAGTTTTTTTCTCAAAGGGTTTCCACAAAATAAAACCCCTAACGTAATATGGATATTGGCAAGCGGATTAACATATATTCTTTCCACGTGGAGCAAAGAAATTGGTATCACTTTTATAGCAATCGCAATATGGTTTGATCTTACTTTACAGCCTAGAGAAGGTCGACTTCGACGAATAAAATATTTTTTCCCGTTAGCTCTTGCCTGTATTTTTTCTCTATTCATGGCGTGGTTGACTATGGTCAACACCCCCATCTTAAAGCGAACAATGTACGGAGACTGGGGCGTTTGGGCCAATGTGATAACTCAATGGAACGTCTTGATCGAATACTTAAAGATTATTATTTGGCCCAGTTTAGAGGCGTTGAACATTGATCACGACTATCCAATTAGCCTTTCCATCATGGACCATAAAGCTTGGCTATCAGGTTTAATTTTATTTTGTATTACGGCCTTTGCTGCGCTTGCGCGAAAAATCCAACCCTTATTAGCTTTTTCTGTCGGTTGGTTTTTCATCGTTCTCATTCCTGAATCAACAATCATTCCGATTAGCGAGGTAATGGTCGAATACAGACTCTACCTACCTGCTATTGGATGGGTTTTAACGTTAGTTTTGTTTTTGAATTTTTTTGCAGAAAAAGTACCCAATAAAAACTCATTACAGATATTCGGTTTTTTAATACTAATTTTATTAAGTTGTGTAACTTGGCAAAGAAATCAAATTATGGGTACCGAATTACTCGTTTGGAAGGACGCCGCCGAAAAAGGCCCTCTAAATATAAGAGCGAACACGGCTTTTGCCACTTTTCTGCAAAAAAGTGGAGAAAATGAAAAAGCGCTTGCTGTTTTTAAAAAGGCCGCAGATCTAACTGACATGAAACTCCCGTTCAAGCAGTCTTATCCCATGCCTCATAATGAATGGGGCGCCTACTTACTTGAACAAGGCAAACGAGAAGAGGCAAAAGGCCGGTTCATTTCGGCTCTAAAGATCAATCCAAGATACTTGCCCTCTTTAGAAAATTTGACTCGTATCATGGAAAAAACTCCTTTAAAAAACTACGAGCGCGATTACCTAGCGGTTTTTCAAAAGGTAGATTTATTTCCCAAAGGCCATTACAACCTTGGAAATTATTACCTAGATAAAAAAGAATATGAAAAAGCTAAAGGGGAATTTTTAACAGCAATCGAACAAGACCAAAACTTTTCAGACGCTCATAATAATTTGGGGACTGTCTGGGGACTGATAGGGAACTATCAAAAAGCTGAAATGTCATTTTTGAAAGCTTTGGAGATAAACCCAAAAAACTCAGAAGCAAAAAACAACTTAGAAAAGTTGAACGCAATGGTCGCTGGCGTCAAAACGCCTTAAGCAAACTCGTCGGCAAACTGTCCAACACCCTGTTCCTGAGACGCAATAGAAGCGCTTGTTTGAGGAGGTTCAGAGCTTGTTTGAGGGGGCTCAAGAAGAACATTCTGAGATTCCAAGGATGGACCGTTTAATTTATTAACTGATGTCGTAACTTGAACATCTTCGGCGGGATTGGAAGCAAACTCAAAATTATCGGCTGAAATATCGGCAAGGTTCGACAGCGCCGGTTCTGGAGTCCCAGGCAATTCAAATTGCGCTGGTCCAAAAGATCTTGAAAAATCTGCGGTCGCTGGTTCAGCCATGATCCACACCAATTGATTGTTATATAATCAATTTACAAAACCTGGACCGAAAATTCAAGTACGTTTCGTTGAGGGGTTTTTAATCAAGAGCTTAGCCAAGCGATTTTAATTTATCAACCACCACTTGTCTCATCACTTCCTTAGGAGCTCCCACTCCTGTCCATTTTTCGAACTGTTCCGCAGCTTGATTTATAAATAACTCCACTCCTGGAATTGCAATACAACCGACTTCTTTAGCGTCTTTTATTAAACGCGTCTCTAAAGGGTTATAAACTGCATCGAAAACAACCATGTCTGGTTTCAACATATGCTTTGGATATGGAGTTTTTGAAACGTCTGGCGTCATTCCAACTGGAGAGCAATTGATAATAACTTCAAAAGTATATGCGCCTATCTCTCGGCTTGATATCAAACGACAATTTAAATCGGAAGCCAAGGCTTCGCCACGTTCTCTGTTTTGATTATAAGTAACTGTTAAATCTCCGCCTTTTTGAACGACTCCATATCCAATGGCTTTAGCCGTTCCCCCAGATCCGATAATGAGAACTTTTTTACCTTTCAAGTTGCATCGATCTTCAAAAGCTTTCATGGCTCCTGAGTAATCGGTATTATAACCAACCCAAAGATTACGCTCGCGAACAACGGTGTTGGCGGCGCCAATTGTATCAGCCGCTCCATCTGTCATATCTAATAGTCGACGAACTTTTTCCTTATGCGGCATAGTCACGCTTAGACCTTCAAAATAAGGTTCAAAGGCGGAAAAGAATTTGTTCATGTCATGAACTAAGAATGGAAGATAAATATGTGGGAGGTTCTTTTTCTTAAAGGCAGTGTTATGAATCAAATAACCTAAACTTTTATATACTGGATCGCCAACCACTCCAAAAATTTTATAATCCGGTCGATCCATATTTACTCGATAAATATCTCTTAAAACAGTTGCAGGAATTTGCCCAGGCGCGCTTTCTTTTCCGGTATCGAGAGAACCAAACGTTAAAAAACCTCCCATTATCGGAGATAGAATTCGACTGATCTCCCCTTGATCTCCCATGCAAAATGATATTAATTTTTTCCCAGATTCCCGAGCATGACGCAATAGATTAAAAACAATAATGTTGTCAGTTATGTTTTTCGCGTAAGTAACAATCTTAATGATTTCCGCAGGAGTCTCGGACATAGTCTCGTAAAATTCGATTATCGATTCTGGAGTCAGAGAATAATGATGATAGGAAATGATTTTTTTTGTCTTACACTTTGTTTCTAAAATAGGTTGTAATAACTCTCTCGAAGTCCCTGCCTCAATATCAATATAGTCGACTTCAGCATCTATAGCCTGTTGTAGAAACTTAACTCTCTCTTCCTCATTTCCTTTAAATTGCCCACCCTCACGTTTGTGTCTATTCGTAACGATGACAGGTTTATCTACAACTTTAAGCAATTCAGCAAGATTAACGTCATCAATCAAATCTAACCGCAATTCAATAATATCGGCCACATCCAACGCCTTTGGAATATCTTCTAAGGCTTGCCTCATAGTTGGGCCAATAATGGGAACACAAATCATCAATTTATCCTTCTAAAAATTTAGGGAACTTAAAAAGGTAAGAAAATTATAAATTCAATTTAGAAAAAAATCATTACCGAGGACTAGCCGCAATATTTCCGCCATCGATCGTTAAAACGCTCCCAGTAGTTTTTTCCGCCAAAGTCAAATGCAAAAAACCTTCGGCTACATCGCAATCGTATACTTCTTGGGAAAGGAGATTGTTTTTAAAGTAATCATCCGGCTCTAAATTTCTTGCCGCTGCGCGTTCTTTAATAAACTCTTCAGAAAACATACCCGTCCGCACCCGATCTGCATTTACGGCGTTTGAACGAATATTATCCGATCCATAATCTAACGCGTATTGTTTTGTTAAAGCGACAACAGCGGCTTTAGGAAGCGCATAAGGTCCAAAATCTTTTCCTGGATTGAATGCAGCTTTGGAAGCGTTAAAAAGCAACACGCCTCCAGTTTTTTGCGCTATAAAAATTTTAACGGCACGGCAAGCTAACGCCTGGTGGGCGAAAAAATTCAACTCAAAACTACTACGTAAAGCTTCAGGGTCTACATGACCAATACTGCCTTGAACCGCATTGCCTGCATTCGAAATTAAAACATCTAATCCCCCATAAGTATTTAGGAGGATTGAAAAGCTTTCGTCCACGGCTTTTTCATCAGTAATATCTAATGTTTGAATTGTCGTATGGCCTTTTGAAATTTTTTTCAGGCTCTCCAACGCGGCGGATAATTTATCGCCGTCTCTATCAAGTAAAAATAAATTTGCTCCATTTTGGGCAAATAATCGCGCTGTTCCCAACCCAATTCCAGAAGCTGCCCCTGAAATTAAAACAACTTTTCCTTGAAGTTTTAACGGAACGCTTTTCCCTAGTTTAGCTTGTTCTAACGACCAATATTCCATGTCGAATAAATCGTCGTCCTTTAATGGGTCAAATTTCCCAACGCTAAATGCCTTACGAACTACTTGGAAGGAACGCTCATAGACATCCGCAGCAACGCGAGTTTCTTTAACCGTTTTCCCTATCGTTACTAAACCAACTCCGGCGATCAAAGCCACTCTCGGCAAAGGATCTAATTCAGTCTTATCGACTCCTTTTTTCTCTTTATTGGTTTTAAAGTAACAATGATAGTTTTCAATGTATTCATCTAAACCCTGGGAAATTTCTTTGCGGAGAACATCGTCGTCGGTCAAATTCTTTGGGTTCAACAATAAAGGTTTTTGCTTCGTTCGAATGACATGATCAGGCGTTATTGTGCCTATTTGAGACCAGTTTGCACACTCCTCACTGTTTGCAAAGGATAATGCGTCTGGGTTTTCCCTATAATGAAGAGTCCAAGAAGCCTTCGTGTGTTCATGATAAAGACCTCTAAGGATAGGACCAATTTTCTCTAAAATCTCAGAAGGCTTTAACTTGGGCAAGGTTTGTTGCGGACTATAAGTCTTTAAATCGTATTTTGCTATGTATTCTTCCGCCCGAGTTACCGCCTCTATATGATAGTCATAACTTTCTTTTGCCGTTTCTCCAAAAGTAAATAGTCCATGATTTATTAAGACTAGACCTTTTACAGATGGATTTTTCTCATAAGCTTCTGCGGCTGCTTTGGCTAATAAAAACCCTGGCATGATATAGGGCACTATCCCAAGGAAATCGCCATAAATTTCCTGGCATAACTCAACAGCATTTGGTTGATTAGCTAAAACCAAAATTTCATCTGCATGAGAATGGTCAATAAACTTATGCGGCAAAAAAGCGTGCAAAAGAGTTTCTACCGATGGGTTTGGGGACTTAGCGTCTAATAAGTTTACTCTTTGGTCGTTGACCATATCTTCGTCGCTCAACGCCTCTAATTCTCTCAGCTTCAATATATAATCCAACTTCACTCCAGGCAGTCCTGGAGGCTCAATCGTATCTAAATCCCAACCGCTCCCTTTAACATATAAGACGTTCGTCTCTTCCCCAATTCGATTTTTAACAACTGACTTAACAGAAGTGTTACCTCCCCCATGGATTACTAAAGCGGGATTAGAACCTATCAACCGAGAAGTATAAACTCGAAGAGCTATGTCTTCGGAGACGTCTGAATATTTATTTATAGCCGCTTGGGCTTCTTGATCATTCCAATTATTTTCCATAACGACACAAAGTACCAAAACTAAGTTTAAAATTAAAGTGGGAAAACATAAACTTTCCGCTTCATCGTAAATCAAAAATAAGCATTGAACCGCCGCCAAGTATAACGTCAGGTTTTCTTTGACGCAACGGCGCGTAATAACCTGGAGGTAGATTATAAACTCCTTGCAACAAAGTTGCACTCACAGCAATCACTCCCTTCAATTCCAATTCGGGAGACCCTCTCCACTTTTCCTGAAGAAAAAATGGCAAAGGCTCATATCTAACTCCATAAGCTTCAGGATTGGCCGTCCCAAAATATCCTAAACGTATCTCTTTGACTTTATTATCTTTTTGCCACCTAGCTAACGCTGGAAGATCTTGTCCCCAATCTAGATTAGAATCCACTAAGTGAAATCGCTTTTTCTCAGGAGGTATCAATTGATTAAAATACGAAATGTAGTTAGGGTGAGCCGCAAAAACCTCAATCGCTAACCATCCAATTAAAACCAATAAACCAACCCTAAACTTGGGAATCTTTACTAGAGCGCCTGCAAACAGAAACAAAAAGGGATAGATCGATAACAAATACCGTAAACCAAGATTAACCTTCTTTGTCGTCAACGCCAAAACAAAACAAATTAAGGCTAAAACAATCCATCCCATTTTTTTACCAATAGGCTCTTTGTCAATAAACCGCCAGACCAATGCGCCCAATAATAAAATCAGTAAAGGAATCGGAGTTTTGTACGCAAAGGCTTTCAGGAAAAAAGTTGACCATCCACTATCAGAGATTTCTCCATCCAAATAATAAACCCTTCCGGATTTAACAGAATTCCATCCTTGTTGCAGCCCTTCAAAATAATCAGGCATTGGAATTAATATTCCCAAGCCTTCGATACGATCTAAAGAAAAACCATACAAGCCCCAAACAATAAAAAACGCTATAAGAGTTATAAACAACCAAACAATGATCGCGTAAAAAACACCTCTAGCTTTGTCTAACCGATCTAAGGTCGTACGCGACATAAAGTTTAGCGCTGGCCGAAATTCAACTCTTCCTAGACCTTGAGCTAAAAGTAAAACTGCCAATGTAATTGGAATCAATAATAAAGCTAAATGCTTAGAGCCAATAGCCGCGCCCAAACATAGTCCAGCGACAATAGTTTTCTTAATAGACGGAAAACGTAATAAGTTCCAGAATGAGAAATAGTAAACAAATAAAAAAAACGTCAGCCCCAAATCTGTAGTGACTAAGCGACTATGAGCCAGAATTGCTGGAGAAAAACAATATAAGGCTAATGAAAAAAGTCCCCCTTCGTATCCATATAATTCCCGCGCCCACCAAAAAATCGAGACCCCCAATAAAACAGATAAAAAAACTGTAACCAGTCGCGCTTGAAATATCATAGTTCTGCCGTCGTTAGCTTCCGACCACAAAACTCTCCGGGAATAATGAAAGAAAGGATGCATCTCCGAATTTGCCGATGGCAATATTGGATTATTAATTATGCTTACCGGTAACCCCTGTAGAAAATTAACCAGAGGTGGATGCTCCTTATTGAGCGTAAATCCTTTCCCAGATAATGGATACAAACCGCGAATTAAATGGTTCGTTTCGTCAAATGTCGCTGATTTTTGAATCAAACTTGAAATAGTCAAAGAGACAAAAATTGCAAGCAACACAAACACTGGCAAAAAACGATTATTTTTAATAGCGGTAAGAAAATTCACAGAGGAACCGAAAGGCTTATAATTCTGAGGAAAGTAGGGAAATACTCGTTATTTTTTTCTCAATATTATCACTTCATCACGTTTATATAAAAAAGTTTCTAAATATTACGGTAAAACAAAATCGTACTCGCCAACAACCCCATCTTTAAACTCTTCTGAAGGATTGACTTTGTATTCAACGACAAGGCTCTCCTGTTCCTTTTTAGATAACCTATCGTCTCTCAAAATAAAATCTTCCGTATTTAGTTTTTGAATCATTTTATTATCATTTATGGCGTCACCTTTAAAATAAAGCTGGGTGATGAGTTGTCCTCTTCCCGGAGCCATAATCAAAAAATGTAAATGAGGCGGTCGAAAAACTTTACCTCTCCGGTCGATTGGATAATAACCCGGAACAATCGTTTTGAATCTATAGTTTCCATTTTTGTCGGTAATGTTTCGTCCCCAGTATTGAAAATTTTCATCGTGAGCTCTCTCAACCCGCTGGCCCGTCTTCGGATGAATAAAGCTCAAGTTCTCGGTATCGCCTTTATGATTGTATCTACCAGAAGCCGAAGCATTCCACATTATAATGGTCGCTCCCGGCACAGCAATACAATCTTGTTTTTCACGCGCAAGCACACGACCTTTTATGTAAACAGCTTGTCCTTTGGCAATACCCGAATGCTTTTGAATGAAAGTAAGATCATTATCATTTGCGCCCCAGATAGGAAGTCGAGGATCTAAATTTTCACGTATGACGTGAATTTCGTCTCCATCGTCTGGGAAAAAAGGACCAATAGTTTGAGTGGGAGTTTTTTGAAGATCACAAACTTTGCCTAAAGCTGACGACGCGACCATAGGAACAATAACAGCTCCTAAAGAACCCAAACCAAATTTTAAGAAACTTCTTCGAGAAAAAAATTTTACCTTTGATTTCATTATCAAAACCTCATTTAAATAAAACGAAAATTTGTTTATTCTTATAGCTTATTATAGCCTTAAAATATCGTCCCAATCTGAGGAGAAAAATCAAAATGAATGCGATTGGTTATACTGGCGGAAAACCTCTTAATGATCCCGACGCTTTTGTACAATTCGAACAAGAAACCCCAAGCCCAAGCGGTCGAGATTTATTAGTCGAAGTTAGAGCGATTTCCGTAAATCCTGTAGACACTAAAGTTCGGGAAAAAACTTCCGAACCTCAAAACCCACCTCTCATTCTAGGTTGGGATGCGGCTGGGAAAGTAATATCTGTCGGCCCTGAAGCGGAACTATTTAAACCTGGCGACAAAGTATTTTACGCAGGTTCTATCAACCGTCCAGGTAGTAATAGTCCATTTCAGCTTGTGGACGAAAGAATCGTCGGAAGTATGCCTAAAACGCTTAGTTTTGAAGAAGCGGCAGCTTTACCTTTAACTTCTATCACCGCCTGGGAAGCTCTTTTTGATCGACTCAGAATTCCAAAAAATAAATCGGGTAAAAGTATTTTGGTATTAGGAGGCGCCGGAGGGGTTGGTTCTATTGCAATTCAACTAGCTAACAAAGTAGCAGGGTTAAAAGTCATCGCCACAGCATCGCGACCAGAAACCAAAAAATGGTGTCACGATTTAGGCGCCCATCACGTCGTCAATCACCATGAGAATATTCCTAATCAATTAAACGAGATTGGCTTTGAAACAATAGATTACGCTTTAATTTTCAATGATACCGACAAAAACTATCCTTCTGCAGCCGAGGCGATAGCTCCTCAAGGTAAAATATGCTCTATTGTTGAAAACCAATCATCATTAGATATGGGACTGCTCAAATCCAAAAGCGCTTCCTTTCATTGGGAATTCATGTTTACTCGCCCCATGTTTAAAACACCTGATATGATCGAACAACATCTCTTACTCAACGAAATTGCCCGCTTAATTGATACTAAAACGATCAAAACCACAGTTAACCAAATCATGAGCCCTATTAATGTTGAAAACTTACGAAAAGCGCATGATACTTTGGAAAAAGGTCGTACTATCGGTAAAATTGTTCTAAAAGATTGGCCATCTACCTAGGGTAAATATTTTAAATTCAATAAATTACCTAAAAGTCATATTTCTGCTTTTTTGTTGAGTGATAAACACAAGTTAATATGCTATTCTTCTCCCATGCTGGCTAAGATTCACGTGACATTAAAAGATGGCGTTTTGGACACGCAAGGAAAAGCCGTCCACCATGCCCTTAACGACTTGGGCTATGAAGAGGTTCAAGGAGTGAATTTAGGGAAATACGTCGAGGTTCAACTAGATGGATTATCCCAAGCCGAAGCGGAAGATCGCGTTCGCGAAATGTGCCAAAAATTATTGGCAAATCCCGTCATCGAATCCTATCGATTTACCCTGGATTCCCAGGAATAATCATTCAACTTTACGGACCCATAGAAAATGAAATGCGGTATCGTTGTATTTCCCGGATCTAATTGCGATAGGGACTCTTTCCACATCCTGAAAGAAATATTAGGGTTGGAAACCGAATGGATTTGGCACAAGGAAAACTCACTCAAAAAATTTGATCTGATCGTTCTGCCAGGAGGGTTTTCTTATGGAGATTACCTAAGGCCTGGAGCAATCGCAAAATTTTCACCAATCATGAAATCCATCATGGAATACGCCGAAAATGGCGGGAAATTGCTTGGAATTTGTAATGGATTTCAAATTCTTCTGGAATGTGGATTATTACCAGGGGTTCTAATGCGTAATATTTCTCACGCTTTCATTTGTGATACGGTGCCTGTTCGATTAGAAAATGATCAAACTCCTTTTACTTCCAATAGCTCTAAAGGAAGCGTATTAAAATTACCCATTGCACATGCCGACGGCCGTTACTTTGCCGATGAAAATACCCTTAAAGAATTAGAAGATAACGATCAAGTCGTTTTACGCTATTGTGATTCTTCTGGAATGGTTGCCAGCGAAAATAATCCTAACGGTTCCTTAACTAACATTGCGGGAATCGTAAATAAGTCTAAAACAATTTGTGGAATGATGCCGCATCCAGAAAGACAGGCAGATCCTGCATGGCCAAATGTAGACGGACAAGTTATTTTCCGATCTCTTATTCAATCAAGTTGAAATAGCTAATATGCCTTTACCTCCTTCTCCACTAGTAAACATAGACAACATTGAAAGCTTGGGTTTAACTCTGCCTGAATTTGAGCGAATTCAACACCTTTTAGGGCGAAATCCTAATTGGACAGAATTAGGGATTTTCTCTGTTATGTGGAGCGAACATTGCAGTTATAAAAGCTCTAAAGTCCACCTCAAGAACTTACCCACAGAAGGACCGCGCGTAGTTCAAGGTCCTGGAGAAAACGCAGGGGTGGTAGACATTGGAGACGGAAAGGTAGCCGTATTTAAAATCGAAAGTCACAATCATCCTTCCTTTGTGGAACCGTTTCAAGGAGCGGCCACGGGAGTTGGAGGAATTCTTCGAGATATTTTTACAATGGGAGCGCGTCCTATAGCTCTATTAAATTCACTACGCTTTGGCGACCCAGAAGAACCTCGCACCCGTTATTTATTAAGAGGAGTGGTGAATGGAATCTCTAGCTATGGAAATTGTGTCGGCGTTCCCAATGTTGGGGGAGAAATAAATTTCGATTTTTGTTACGACAACAATAACCTAGTTAACGTTTTTTGCCTGGGAGTTGCCGATAAAGATCGAATCTTTCTTGGAAACGCGTCTGGAGTCGGAAACTCGGTTTTATATGTAGGTTCAAAAACCGGTCGCGACGGCATTCATGGAGCTAGCCTTTTAGCTTCTTCAGAGTTTGACGAAACTACAGAAGCAAAAAGGCCAACGGTGCAAGTTGGAGACCCATTCACGGAAAAGCTTTTAATTGAAGCTTGCTTAGAAGCAATGGAACACGACTGGATCGTTGGTATTCAGGATATGGGAGCTGCGGGGCTTACCTCTTCATCTTTTGAAATGGCAGATCGATCAGGAACGGGCGTTGAACTTGATTTATCTAAAGTTCCTATGAGAGAAACAGGAATGACTCCCTTTGAGATTTTACTTTCTGAATCCCAAGAACGCATGTTATTCGTCATTGAAAAAGGGCACGAAGAAGAAGCAAAAAAAATATTTGAAAAGTGGGATTTAGACGCAGTGGTTATTGGTCAAGTAACCGACACTGGAGTCATGCGCATGACAATGGAAGGGGAAGAAGTCGTTAATTTACCCATTCATGCCGTTGTCGAGTCCGCCCCGCAATTAGTGCGACCAACTAAAAAACCAAATTATATTGAAGCCGTTGACACTCTAAACTTGAACATAATTCCTGACTTAGAACGAGGAGAAGGAATTTTAAAGCTGTTGCTGAAATCGCTCAATATTGCCGATAAATCCTGGGCCTACAAGCAATACGATCACATGGTGGGTATCAACACTTTAGTCATGCCAGGTTCTGACGCCGCTGTTATCCGAGTAAAAGAAACCAATAAAGCTCTCGCTATTTCCGTTGACTGCAATAGCCGCTATTGTCATCTCAATCCTTTTCGAGGAGCTCAAATCGCCGTTGCGGAATGCTTTAGAAATATTGCCTGCTCGGGCGGAGTTCCTATTGGTCTCACAAATTGCCTCAATTTTGGAAATCCAGAAAAACCAGAAATCATGTGGCAGTTTGAGCAAGCTGTTTTAGGTATTGGAAATGTGTGTAATTATTTTTCCGTCCCAGTCGTGAGTGGAAACGTAAGTTTATACAATGAAACAAAAGGAAAATCGATTTATCCAACCCCAGTTGTTGCAGCGGTAGGTCTATTAGAAGACCAAACAAAACATTGCACTCAGTGGTTTAAAAATCCAGGCGACCATATTGCCCTTTTAGGACTAACCTTAGAAGAAATTGGCGGAACAGATTATCTAGAAAACTATTTAGATCTTTGTCAAGGAAGCGTTCCGGCATTGGACATCAAATATGAGCGAATGCTACACCAGCTCTGCGTCGAGTTAATTCAAAACGATCTGATACAATCGGCTCATGATTGTTCAGAAGGCGGTTTAGCTGTCGCAATTGCGGAATCCTGCTTTTCAGGTCCAAATCAAACATTGGGAGCCACAATCGAATTAAAATCTTCTATAAGAAATGATGCACTGATGTTTGGAGAATCACAATCACGCATTGTTATTTCTTACTCTCCAGATAAAAAAGAGGTAATAGAAGAAAGGGTTAATAACGCAGGCATAGATTTTTCCAGCCTTGGAATTGTTGGAGGAAACGATCTAACAGTTCAGCTTAACGACAAAGAATTTATTAAAGAAAAAATATCAACGCTTGAAGAGGCATGGAGGGAGCCACTAAAACGCTATGGAGGATAAGTTTCACGACGAATGTGGCGTTGTTGGAGTATTTGGTCATCCCGAAGCGGCAAACCTAGCATATCTAGGTCTATACGCTCTTCAGCACCGGGGACAGGAAAGCGCAGGCATCGTCTCATCAGACGAAAAAAAAGTACACGTTGAGTTGGGCACTGGTTTGGTAGCAGACGTTTTTAACGAAGAACGACTCTTACAACTTCCAGGTGAAATTGCCATAGGTCATAACCGCTATTCAACAACAGGTGGCAATCATTTAAAAAATGCCCAACCTTGCTTAATCGAATATCGAGACGGCCCTTTAGCCCTAGCTCACAATGGAAACTTGGTCAATGCAGACGCTATTAGACTTGAGTTAGAGTCATCTGGCTCGATTTTTCAATCGACAAACGATAGCGAGGTAATTTTACACCTAATCGCAAAAGACCAAAGCGGCGACTTCATTGATAACGTTTCTTCAGCTCTTTCTCAAGTTAAGGGCGCCTACTCACTATTGCTATTAACTAAAGATGGAATTGTAGCCGCTAGAGATCCAAGCGGTTTTCGACCACTTTGTTTGGGCAAACTAGACGGAGCATATATTCTGGCATCCGAAACCTGTGTAATGGATTTAGTCAACGCGGAATACATTCGAGAAATTGAACCTGGAGAAATTGTACAAATCAATCGTTCTGGGATTCAATCATTTTTTCCTTTTGCTCCACATCCGCAAAAGACTTGCGTCTTCGAGCATATTTATTTCGCTCGACCAGATAGTCAGGTTTTTGGGGAAGACGTTTACCAAACGCGAAAAGCAATGGGCAAAGCTTTAGCCGAAGAATGGCCAGCTGAAGCGGATATTGTCATTCCTGTTCCAGACTCCGGAAATATTTCCGCTCTCGGATACTCAGAAAAGTTAAACATACCCTTTGAAATGGGTTTAATTCGTAACCATTATGTCGGAAGAACTTTTATTGAACCGCAATCGCAAATTCGCGATTTTGGGGTACGCGTGAAACTCAACGCCGTTAAAAACATCGTGCGCGGCAAACGCGTTGTCGTCATTGACGACTCAATAGTAAGAGGGACAACCAGCCGAAAAATTGTTAAAATGATTCGCGACTCAGGGGCGACGGAAGTTCATGTGAGGATTAGTTCTCCGCCTAGTTTACATCCTTGTTTTTACGGTATAGACACTCCAACCAAGCAGGAACTAATCGCTTTTTCAAAAACGGTCGAAGAAACACGCGAGTATATTATGGCAGATTCTTTACACTATATTAGTTTAGATAAGATGATGTCTGTCTTTAAAAACAATAGCGATAATTACTGTAAAGCCTGCTTCGACGGAGACTATCCAATTCCAAAAGAAGATATAGAAACCGAGTCAAATCAACTCGATTTATTTAGTAAATAAAAGTTGAAAAGTTTTCTTAACTAACGTCCTTTTCCTTTTTTAACCTGCCTACCTGTGAAATTACTCTGTAGGAATGGCTGGCTCTTTCTCTTCCTTAGCCTTTTCTGGCATAACGCCTTCAGCCGAACTTAAAACTTCAGCAATCGATTCTAAATCTTTGCTATAAGTTTTCAATGAATCCTCGATCTTTTTTTGCGATTCCAGGGCTTTTCGAAAATAATCTTTAATCGCTAAATAATCGGAACGTTTTAGGACAAACGGCTCATTATTAGTATCTAAACTTCGTTCAAGTTTCGCAACCGATTCACTCTGTTCCTCATTGGTTGGCAAACCCTTAAACAATTTTTGCAATGCCATATCAAGTGTCCGCTCCATAGCAATTTGATCTTCGTATCCAACAATAACTCTCTTCAATTCAGGAATCTTTCCCGCATCAGCTTTTAAATACAAAGGACGCACATAAATCAACGATTCTTCAATAGGAATAACCAACAAGTTACCCTGAATTACGCTAGATCCTCTTTGATCCCAAAGCGAAATTTGCCGCGACACTTCGGCATCCTGATTAATCCTAGCGACAATTTGATTTGGCCCATAGACTAATCGTTGTTTTGGGAAAGTATAAACTCCCAGTTTCCCATAATGCTCACCGTCGCTACGGGCAACCATCCAAGCGGACAAATTGCTTTTACCACGAGGCGTAAACGGTAACATCAAAATATATTCTTCCTCTTCCCCGTCCGGCAAAGTCATTATGGTGTAATAAGGTTGCATTGCCTTATTATCAATTTCGGGAACTTCCCACTGATCTTCCTTATTGTAAAAAATTTGCGGAGTTTTCATATGAAATGTCGTGTACACCAAAGTTTGAATTGCAAACAAATCCTTTGGGTACCGGATATGGCTTTTTAAATCTTTGGGCATCTCAGCCAAACTTTTAAACAAATCCGGAAAAACATTTTTATAAGTCGAGATAATAGGATCGCTAGGGTCCGATATGTAAAAATCCATATTTCCATTGTAAGCGTCAATAACGATCTTCACAGAATTTCGAATATAGTTTCCTAAATTACGAATTGACTGAGAATATGGAAATCGAGAGCTAAGGGTATAAGCGTCGTACATCCAATATAGTTTTCCTTCAGAAATTACCAAGTAAGGATCTCGATCTAATTCCAAGAATGGAGCAATTTTATTAACTCTTTCAGTAATATTTCTATACATCAAAACCTTGCTTTCTGAAACAATATCGTCAGAAAACAAAATTTTCATAGTTTTAAAACGTCCCGCTAAAAGCGCTTTGCGAAAAAGCGAACCCACTTTTACTCCACCAGTTCCAGCATAATTTTTGTAAACGTTTTTTTCGCCAGCGGGATAATCAAACTCTTTAGACTCTGTATTAACAAAAACATGATCGTTAGAAAGTTCTCCAAAATAAATTTCTGGTTGTTCGATTTTTATATCGATACTAGATTTCGGAGGAATATCCTGAATAAACAACACAGGAAGACCCTCTGGAGTGATCTGATTAACCGGACTAAGCGCCGCTCCATAACCATGGGTAAAGGTTAAATGTTCATTAATCCAGTTTCTATTTGGCAAACTCGAAGAAAGCAATTCTCGCGGAGAAAGTAATGTTTGTCGGTAACTACCGTCAATTGTATAACGATCGTTATCAGCTCCATTAAACTGATAATAGGTCCTAATTTCCTGAATTTGTCCCAATGTATCTAAGAGAGGCTCTTCATCCCACAATCGGATATTTTCAATTGTCGCTTTATTTTTTATGATATTACTCGCTGTCAATGACGATTGACCCGACAATTCTGTAATTTCAGTTTTCTCTAATCCATACGCAATGGACGTTGCCGCTATAGTGTGCTCGATGTAAGGAGTTTCTTTAATTAATTCATTGGGACCCACCACAAATTTTTGCAATACACTTGGGTAAATATTACCGCCAATAAAAACAGCGCCCAAAGCTCCAGAGATAATAAATAATTTTTTAAAATCCTTTTCATAGATTTTAAGAAAACCACCAATAGCTCCGACCAACGCAATTAAAATTGATAAATTAAGCACTGGCAATCGACCATTATCGTCAGCGTAACCAATACCGCTCACAACGCTATTGCTTTGGAACAAAAGTTCAAACCGGGCAAAAAAAGCGTTTGCCGCGAACAATAAAAACGCCGCGCCAGCCAAGTAAGTTATTGCGCGTCTAGCGTGTGGCAAAACAACAAAACCTGTTGGAGTTGCGTAAAAGATCCTTTTAAAAAAGTAGATGGCGCCAATACCAATAGCTACTGTTATTAGCATTTCCCATAAAACAGATTTAATGAAGATAAAAAATGGTAATTCAAAAAGATAAAATGAATAATCTTTTCCAAAGATTGGGTCAACTTGACCAAAGGACTCGTAATTAAGAAATTGGAGGATTATTTCCCAATTATTGGCGCCTACCATCCCAGCCATACCCGCCAAAACCAAAGGCCCCGCAAATACCAGCACGCGTAAATTTGAGCCAATCAAGTCTAATAATGGGAGATCCCGCCGCACAGTATCGGAAAGTATGACGGGTAAATGCGACGTTTTTGCATACGTAATTTTTAATATCGAAAACGTAAAAAGAAAAAATAAACCGCCTAAAAAAACGCCAAAACCAAATTGAGCGCTTAAGGTAGTAAATAAAACGGCATCGTAACCGTAAGTTTCGAACCAAAGCCAATCAAAATAAAAATTTACCAACTTCTCGCCAAATACAACGAAAAGAATCGTTATGGCTCCAAGCGTTACAAGCAATTTTTTCGAAGATTTCATTGAAAACCCTTTTTTTATGAAATCGATATTAGGAAATACGTTTAATGTCGTGAGGACTATTAATTATTAACCCGACACTTAAATAGATGACATCAGTCTAGACACATCATACAGAAACAAGGCTTTAAATGGATGTGTTTTGATTACTTCATATCAGGTATTGAATCGGCCTCGTAATACCAAACAAATTTAAGTGAATCTCAAATAATTACAATTTCACTAGTTTGCTATCCCCTAGTCTTTGAAAAAAGGGACTAGACTCTTGGCAATCCTGATTTTTTAGAAGCCTCTTCAACCGAAGCGCTTAGAACAAACTGTTCTTATTTTTCTTTCCATTTAATTGAGCAACCCATACTAGGAATTTGTTCTTCAAGAATTTTCCCATCATTAGCCATTTGGATTGCTTCTGCAAGGTCATAGCGAGTTACTTTTTCGGGATTCTGCCAATCGTCGTCAATTCTCCCTTGATAAAGTAAAGTTCGTTCCGAACCATAAACAAATATATCGGGAGTGCAAACAGCATCATATGCGGCGGCAACTTCTTGCGTTTCGTCTAAAAGATAGGGAAAAGGAATTTTTTTCTCAGCCACTATTTTTTTCATATTTTCCATCGAATCGTCTGGATATTTTACGGTGTCGTTAGAATTAATCCCAATGAATTGAACCCCCTGATCTATCCATTCATTTTGCAAATCAATCAGTCTTTGCAAAACTGCTTTTACATATGGGCAATGGTTGCACATGAAAATAATCACTAAGACTTTTTTGCCTTCAAAACTATCTAAGGAATAACGTCGATCATCTGTACCTAGTAAATCAAAATTCTTTGCATGGGCCTCCAAAGGTCCCATGTTCGAATGCATAAGAGCCATACCACTTCCTCAGAAAACTGATTGATGAGGTCATGCTAACATCAATACGACTGCCCCCTCAACAAAAATTCATATTGAAATAAACTGCTAACCTTTTCCTATTTTCGAATCAAAATTCAGAGGACTAGAAAAAAAACAGATCTTATTTTTCGAAGCGAGAATAGACAAAAGAAACGGGTTGAGCAAAATTTATGAAGGCTGAACGCATACGATTCTCTTTATAACCCAGCTTGCGCAGCTTCTTTTCCGCTGAAACAATTTCAGCTTGAGTTAAATAAGCAACCGTATCTGGTATTCCGTAGGGGTCCAACTTTTCAGAAAGCGCTTCCATTTTTTTTACAAACTTTTTTGGAGAACCCGGCATTGGCGGATAATTTATTTCATTTTTATAAGGACTTTTATAAATTCCGTTAAAAGCGTTCAAAGTTTGCAACATCAGAACATCTCTCTCCCAAGGCTCCATCATTGCCACCTTAGGGTGAGACTGGAGAAGTTCCAAAACGCTGATCACAGGATTTTTTAACTGAGACTCCACAAAATAATGCTGATACTGCTTAAAAGTCCCATTAAATCCTACCGCTTTTCCCACACTTTCCATTAGTGGGAAATTGACCATAAAAGTATATTGCCCGCCATATAAATTAAAATACGGGCGTCCCATCTCTCTCACATCTTCTACGGATAACATACCGTAATCCATACTGGTGTAACCCAAATTGCTTTCCGCCAAAAGATTAAAAGCTGTTTGAAGCGTCTCAAACGCTCCTATATTTATCGGGATTGGATTTTCATCAGTCAGTTGGTCAAGATGAGATTGAATTTCCTTAGCATGCGGCCAATCAGAAATATCTATTCTTTGATAATTTCTTTCCCATTGAATCGCTCCCAGGAACAAAGGCAACTCGCGTAATCGATCCAAATTTTTTTGGTTAAAAAGGCTGAGAAACTCTTCCCAATCAATTGGAATTTGAGCGGGGTCTAAAAAAGGTTGAAGATATTCCTCATAAATCAAACCTTCATCTAGTAATAAGGCTTTGCATGCCAGGTCGTCCCAAATCTCATTAGAAATAATTTTAAAAACCGAACTTGGCTTAAAACACTTCATAGATTCAGCGTCTACACGAATTGCCGCAAAGCGACCTTGATGCGTTTGCAAACGTGGGTTATTTATTACCGCTTTTAAAATTTCAGGAGAAAAATCGCACAGTACATATTTTATGCGAGGGTAAATAATGTTTTCCTCATCGACTTCTTTTAATCGATCTAAAAACGAGGACGCTAAATTTCCATTACCAACTCCCCATTCCAAAACAAAAAGAGTTTTACTCTTTTCTTCTTTAGCTATAGCTTGCCGATAAAACTCTTCCGCTAAGCTATAGGCAAGTCTATAGTCTCGACTAACATAAGTTTGAAAGTGATCGTGAATTCCGGAACCAAGAGTTCCGTAAAAAATGGCATTGACGTGAGTTTGCCATTTATCAGAGGGTAAGAAATCGCCTAACGGCAACAAATTTTGAGGTATACCGGCCATGAAAGGAAAAAGAATGGAAATTTATTCAATGCAACTTCTATTGGCCGCCAAAAATTTCAAGAGAGCCTCTTTAATAGGAGTTTAACTGGTTTGTTAACGTCTAGTCCTAAATCTTAGGACTAGACTCTTGGGAAATTCGCTTTTTTAGAGGCGCCTTTAAATTGCTTATAAAGTTCAAAGGCAGGAGTTAAGAAAATTAAACGAAACTACTTTTACAAACCACCGTCTGTATTCCGTACGGCAGACTCGGCAGTTTGAACTGTTTCAACCACCATATCAGATTTAACATTTCCGCTGGCTTCGTTGGAAAGAGTTTCAAATTTCTTAAACGCTTCTTGGGCTTGCTTTGTTTTACCAACTTGTTTATAGCAGTTATAAAGGTTATACCAAGCGTAAGCGTCGCCAGAATTGAGTTCGGCCGCAATTTTAAACTCTTTGATAGCGCTTTCAACTTTACTTAAAGAACCATATAAACTACCAAGATTTGTATGTGGTATTGAAGAATCGGGATCAAGTTCGGTAGCCTTTTTGAAGCATAAAATAGCTTCTTCCACCATATTTTTAGCGGAATAAACGCTACCCAAATTACAATGCCCCATTGCGTCTTTTTCATCCATATCTACAACTACCATTGCGGCAGTTAAGGATTCGTCAAAATCTCCATGTTTAAAATAGGCATTTGATAACGCAGCCCTGAGCTCTTTATCTTCAGGGGAAAACATCAAAACCTTTTTTAGCACTTTGATTTGATCTGGATTCTGATCCAACATATCGTATGCAGCCGCTAAATTTGCATAAGCGGTAGTATCTTCGGGATCTAATTTAACGACTTTCTCAAATTCTTGAGCGGCTTTTTCAAACATGTCTTTTAACATGTAAACACCGCCTAAATTAAAATGAATCTCGGGGTCATTGTCGTCTATAGCAACAGCTCGATTTAATTCCCATATAGCTTCGTCTTCACAATGGGTAAGCCCGTATGCAGTCCCAAGTAGTTTGTATGCCCGAGCTCGCTTTTGATCTCGCCCCACGACAATTTTTAATTCTTTAATAGCATCTTCATAACTTCCGCCATCCATATACAACGTAGCTAACTCAGTGAGCAAATCAAGATTGTCCGGATCTTTTAGTAACTCCTTTTTAACCTGGCGCGTCTTTTTAACTATTGCGGCTTCTCGTTTAATTTCATCAGGATCACGAACTCCGAGTTCTTCGAAGATATCGGGATGGATTTTCATTTTTACCCATTCGGGGCTATCAGCCATTTAATTTGCTCCAAAACTATTGAAAATTAACTATTTTTCGTTCAGTGGAATACTATAATTTTATATATGGATAATAGACGTGTCAAGCCAGTAAACAAACAATCTGTAAATATTAGAAATTTTTTAAGCGTCTACTAACTCTTCGTCACTTGCCATATTCATGATTTCTTCTTTTCCAAACTTATCTAAATACAATAAAAAGTGTTCTCGCGACAAGAACTTCCATATTTTGCTCGAAGGATAACAATCGTCAATAACCTGATTAAATTTCTCGTAAACCTCTCCCACTTCATCTTTAGTCATTCCAACCTTAATTTCATAATCATACATTATCGACATATCACGGTCAGGATGTTTAATAACGCGATCAATAGAAAACTTTGAAGGATTATGAAACACCGCAGAATCTTTTTCTAAGGTAAAGGTAGATTGACCTACAGAATGGATATTTGCCGAGCGAACTTCGCTGTTATCTATAATAAAGTCAACTGTTTCAATCGCTTCCTCTTTTTCTTCGGTGGGAAATCCAAAAAACATATATGTATGGTTCCAAATTCCAGCTCGACTTGCATCTTCTAAAACTTGTTGCTCAGTCGCTTTATCAGTACCTTTTTCTATCAAAGATAAAATCCTATCGTTGGCGCTTTCCAACCCAAAGAAAAGCATAATAAAACCGGCTTGAAACATTTCATCAAATAATTTCTGATTTTCTACCGTATTTGATTCAAACTTGATCATCGCTAAAGCCTTCATATCAACTTTTTGAGCTAATATCGCTTTAGACATTCGTTGAAAAGCGTTAGGGGAAACGGCTTCATCTGAAAAAGTGAAATGCTTTACGCCATGCCGTTCCGCAAAATAGGCTAAGTCTTCCGCAACTTTCTCTTCGTTTTCTTTTCGATAATAAGAATCGTAGATAAAACTATGGGTGCAAAAAGTGCACTTACCCCAATAACATCCTCTACTAGCCATATAAGGCAACACCGGATATGGCATGAAATATTTTTCTAATGGAAGTTGATCAAAGTTAGGACGTGCTAATTGCTCGTATGGAAGCGATTTAGCCGTCTCATTTTTTTTCACCGCTCCATCTTCTTGCATATAAATCAAGTTTGGGACTGATTCCAGAGAGCCTCCAGAAGCAACTTGACCAATCAAACGTTCAAGTGGCAATTCACCTTCAAATAAAACAACGCTATGAAAGTATTCTCTGAATAAAGCTTGCTTGTCGTAAAGAACATCAGCGTGTCGGTTAAAAACGCTTCCTCCAATCGAAACATGAATATCCGGATACTTTTGACGAATAAAGCGCGACAGCGTCAACGCTGGTATAACCTGACCAACATGAATAATAGAAATTCCTACTAACCCATAGGAACTCAAATCCATATTTGGCAAAATAAAATTCTGAAACAAGTCAAAATAAGGGTTTCTTATTGGGTCTTGCGTAGCGCCCAAAATTCCAGGTAAATGATCTTCTGGAACTCCTTCCATATATAAGGACTCTAAATCCAATCTAGTAGGGAAATGAGCAAACGAAACTAACTGCATTGCAATTTTTAACGCAGTATACGCTTGCTTATAAATCGGAAATTGGAAAAACAACTCTTCCGATCGCAACACATTTTTAGCGCTTTCAACTTCAGATAGAACGTTTTCTAAATAATCCGTATCGGAAAGAATTTGGCGATAAACTTGTTTTACGTCTCTTTCGCCAGGAGTTTGAGCTGGGGCATCTAATCGGTATTTAATTTTATCAATGCAATATTCTAAATAAGGTCTGGATAGAAAAAAATCGTAGCTTTCTATATTTAAATCATATTGATCAACCTCCAACCCTTTACTTTCCAAATACCCTTTTAAAGTGGGAGCCGCTAAATACGGTTGGCTTGGAAACCATTGAGGTGGAAATAAAAGAGCCGTCTTCATATCGAAACCTTATCAACAAAATAAAATATCGTTAGATAGTCGTAAAACTAATCGCGTCTTCTGAATTAATCTATTTTACAAATACTTATTGAATATAAGAAATATTAACAGCAAAACACGCTTATTTAAACACGGAAATTTTTAATAAACTAGGTGGGAAACTTTTAAACGGACGAACTGATAAAGAAGGCGGTATTTCAACAAAACTCTAATACCCAAATATTAACTTTAAAGTATGCGTTTAATATTTAGCTTTTTTTACGCAGCGGAACCCAAAGGTGGGATTTTGCATTTTTGGGCTAACCCAATTGCGGGCAGAAATAATGGAAAATCCTTGTTGAGTTCTCCATCCTCCTCCTTTCACAAGCTGTTGATTAAGAGGGCTTTTTGAATTTGTCGCAACCCATTCCCAAACATTCCCCGTCATATCTTGAGCTCCACTAGGCGCGACACCTGAAGGATAAGAACCTACATTGGCAACACCGTCAATACCATCGGCACTTCCCATTAAATTAGCTTTTTTAGGATCAAATCGATTACCCCAAGGCCAAATCCTTCTAACTGGACCTTGCGCGGCAGCCTCCCATTGAACCTCTGTCGGCAATATTTTTCCAGCCCAGAAACAATAATCTCGGGCCTGACTCCAGGTAACTCCTACAGCAGGACATTCTGGACAGGTATTAATGAAACGAGTTTCGTTGTATTTTGAATCAAATTTTTTAAATTGGGTGACGGTGATTTCAAAACGATCGATATAAAAAGCGGACAAATTGACTTGGACTCCAGATGAGGACGGTTTTCCCACCGGCGGAGTCACAAAGTATTTTCCAGAATCGACTAAAACCATCGAGCTTTGGTCTTTGGAATTTACAATGGAGGGTAAAACTAAATTTTGACGTCTCTCCGCAGACCTAGATTTAGGGTTAGTTTTTTGCGAAGACTTTTGCGCAGTTTTCGAGGATGATTTTTTTCCGGCTCGTTTTTTTTGACTTTGACTGTGTTTACTTTTATAAGACCTTCGTTTTTTTTTCGGGCCAGTCGAGCAGGAAAAAACAAATAATGCGCAGACAATAATGGCAATTATTCTAATCAATTCTTATTGCGTTCCTTTTCCATATATTTATCAAATTTTCCTTTTAAGTCGTGGTATCGATCGTAATTTATTTTAGCTTCATCTTTGTTACCCAACATTTCAAAGGAATAACCTAAACTGTAATACGCGTCCATGAATGTAGGATCAAGTTGAACCGCCGTTTGGAACATTGCAACGGCCTGCGCATAAGATTCTTGAACATTATAAATTCCACCTAAGCCATAATATGCTTGAGTGTTTCTTTTATCTTTATCAATTGCATGAAGAAACGATTCTAAAGCTCGCCCATATTCTTCATTGCGAGTAAACTTCATACCCTCTTCTACGTATTGTGGACTAGTCTTTTCCGCGCATTGACTTAAAATCAACCCACATGCAATTAAAAACACAAGACGGGTTATTTTTTTTAAAAAAAATGATTTCATAATTTAAGGATATCTCTTAATTTCATCGCGAAAAAGAAAATTTATCAGGAAGCCAAACCAAAAACTCTCAATCAGTTTTCTATTTAAGAATTTGAAGATTTAGAAGCTTTTAAATTCAAAATAAAAACTTAAAATATCATAACACCAACCAGATCAAATTAAAACTGCTCTGGAATGGGCAAAACTAATAACGAACTAAAAATTTAATGGCCCCCTCCATATTTTTAATTATTCTAATTTCTTCAGTCTTATTGGCTTTGGGGTGTGCATTTTTCTTGTTTGATTGGTTTGGAATTTTAAAGCTTAGGCAATCTAACTCTCAACGTATTCAAAAATTTAAGCGCCTTGCAAACCCTTCCGAAAACTTCCCAAAAGAGAAACAAGCGAGTCAGATTATTTTTGATAAGGTCAACAATCTAGAATCATCTTGGTTCCTTGCTGACACAGAATGGAACGTTTACGAAAACGCTCATAATTTTCTTTTCGATATCGCCTCGTCGTATCACCCAAATTCCAAAAACCCTATTTTAGAAGTTAGAGTAGGAAAACTAATTTCAGGCCTTAAAGACTTAAACCAAAAAGTATTAGCTTTATTGAGCCGTAAAAGCTTTCGGAAAATGGCCGATTTCCGTTTAAAACATGCTCTTTCCGTTCAAAAAGCGTGGAAAAAAAAGCAAGAATGGGAAAGCACATGGTGGGGAACATTTTTAAAACAAACTCGATTTTACTTTTTAGCTAAGTGGGCCTATACCGCCTTTCGATTTTTCGACATTAGTTTTTGGGCTATTAAAACTTTTACAGGTTTAACCCATCACTTTGCTTTAAAAACATTACTCATAAATTTATACCTGGAACTTGGGGAATTCGCACTTTCGACTTATCGCGAAGACAATGAAAAACCATTCGATCTTGAAATGGAAGATATTGAAGAAAATTTGGATAGCAGTTCTGTGGACATAGATTGGACTCAAACGCAAACTCCCATTGACGTAAAGATCTGTCTGGAACCGCTACGCAAAGACATCTTGTATTCGAAAGCTTTAATGAATTGGGAAGCGATAAAGCTGATTTACTGGGAAGAATTTGAAACAGTCGCCAATTATTACTATCCCGAATCTGAGAATCCTATCTACGAAGTCAAACTTTATAATAGCTTAGCATTCGCTTCTCGATTATTGGAAATGGCATCTTCATTAGACAAACGACCGGAAATTCGAAGAATTCTGAATTTTAGAATTGCGCAAGCGGTGGAGCTAAAAGAACGCGCCGACTCAATTATGGAACTACCAATAATAGAGTGGTTGCGAAAATATAACTTGGGAAAAGCGGCTAAAGTCGCCAAGTTAGCCTTTCAAACTATTAAAAATAGACATCCAGGCTTTATCTTAAAAGATTTACTGACAACTCTTCTTATGGAAGGGGTTAAACGTTGGTTTTATATATTTTTGTTCGATAAAATCGCGGAGGAGTCTTGCAAGTTATACGATGAAATTCCAGAAGGGTCATCAAATAAAAAAGAAATTTCTTCCTCTATTTCACAGCAATAAATCCAGCGAAGTTATACCATTTAAAAAACAGATCTACCGTTTCAAATCCGCATCGATTTAAAAGGTCCGTATTTTCGTCCAATCTATAAGGGACCAAAACATTTTCCAACGCTTCTCTTTTTTGGTTTATTTCTTTATCCGAGTAGCCTTGTGATTTTTTAAACTCGCTATAAATCTCAACATAAAACCGGTTAAACATTGAATTATTGCCTAAAACCTTTTCGACTAAAATAAAACACCCGTTTTCGTTTAATCCTTCATAAATTCGCCGCACTAAGCTTTCTCTTTGAAGCGGTCGTACAAACTGCAAGGTGTAATTCATAAAAACGACAGAAGCGTTTTCAATCTCCAGGCTCTCTGAAATATCATTGAGACGTAATTCGATATTATGCTTCGACTCTTCTTTGATTTTATGTTTTGCTTTTTCTAACATCCATGGCGAGTTATCAATTCCGACCAATTCAACTGAACTTTCATTCAATTTGTTCGATAAATCGATCAATAAGTTAGCTGTTGAACAACCTATATCGAAAACTCGCGTATTAGGCTTAATAAAGTTTAAAGCCAGTCGAACCGCCATTTGCCTAGTTTCTTTATACAAAGGCACGCTTCGATTCAACATGTCGTCGAATACTCCCGCGACTTTTTCGTCAAATTCGAATGCGCCATTTTCGACCGGCTCTTTAAATAATTCGTCTTTTTCAGACATTTTTAACCCTACACGAAAATAGATGACAACAGCATAGATACATCTTACGGAGAAAAGGCTTCAAATAAATATGCTTTGATCGCTCATTGTTGCTTATTTAGGTATCCCCGTATAATTAGAAAACCAAAAATTAGTTTTAAGAATTAACATCTTACTCTAACTTCATATTTAAAGCGGATGGCGTAAAGCTCCTTTTCCGCCAAAAAGTTTTAAATATTCTTCAAAAGTATCTGCATCAGCGCCTGCATCTATATAGATATAGCTCTTCCTGGAAGAGGAATTTAAGGCAAAATTAACTCTCCATAACTGACTTCCATCCACAAACATCAAGGTCTCCCAGGGTTTAACAGCTACAAAATCACGATTATTTCCCATAAACTCCATGAAGTTTTCAAACCCATTCACACACAGATTTGACGGAAGACCTCTTAAATCACAAACGGCTCGTAATCTCGTAAAATTATTTTTTGTCCGCGCCTCTAATCTTTCAGCTAAGACATTATTTTGTTCTGTTTCTTTTATCGTCGATTTTTTTAAAAAAGCTTGAACTATTTCGTCAGGGCTTAAATCAAACTTAAAGTACGCATTCTGATCGCTTCGAAGCAACGTATTATGCCGAGTAATGGTAACTTGATCCCATGCTTTATCATTAAGTTGAGGAACCGCTTTTGTGAGATTTTCCGCTCCTTGAAGACACTCGCTCTCTTTCAAATCAAGGGAACAAATTAAATTACCAACTTGGAGTCCTCTTTTTAATTGAACTCCAAAGTTTTCATCGATCGCGTCGTATATCTTTTTCCGATCTGACCATTCTTTTTGCATATCCTTAAAAACCATTCGGTTTCTAAGTTCCTCTGTCCCAGCGTCAAACTTTAATGGCAACGTTTCAAATTCTTTCTCAGGCGAAAAAGATTCCGTTATTACGATTCGTTTCCAAGTTTTGGTTTTAGCTTCCATATTTCCTAAAACCTGAGCCAAGTTTCGATAACCCAGTAAACATTGATCGTTGGAAATTTTTTTCGAACAATATAATTCACTGACTTGTATCTTCTTTTTGATCTCACTTTTAACTTCATTGATTTTATTCAAAAATGTCTTTTGTTCTTCCCACGACATTCCATCCTTCAAAAAGCGGTTAACTTCTTCCTTCGAAGCTCCCCAAGGAATTAAAATTGTATCGAAACCTCCGGTTCTCAAAAACCGATCTGAAATACCAACCACGCGCAATCCGGCATTTTTGACCTCTTTTAGAACTGAATGTAATGTTTCGGCTCCCTGCAAACAGTTTTCTATCAATGAAGTCTCATCTTTAGAAAATCCAATTTTTTTAATAAAAGGAAAACATTCCAATTGCTCCAAACCAAAATCACGTTCCATTTCAGCTTTTATCGAAAGTAACCCATGAAAAACATTTTTCTTCGAAGTTTCGGCTTTAGAATTAAAAGGATTGAAAAAGATAAAAGACCAAACCAAAAATAAAATCAATTTTTTTGAACCCATCAGGTTCTCCTAAATATTACGGGGAAAATTAAATGCCCGGCAAGAAGCGAACAAGTCACATCTATTTGACTTCCGGGCTAATTATAAAAAAATAATAAATCGTATATATAGTTAAGCTCACAAAACTCAAATTCGCCAAAAAATACAACAGCAAACCCGAAAAAATTAATGCACAGGGGGTACTACTAATTATTTAAGAAATCGAGGTGAGAAGGCAAGCTAAAAAAAACAGAAGCGTTTTTTACTAATTTGGGGAGAAACTTAGAAAAGCTAATAAACTCGGAGGGAATTGAAATATTAAAAATAATACTCTAATTCAAATTGGAACAAATCGTCGTTACGTTGCTGGAAGAAGAGATCGGATTCGTCTTGATTTATGAAGGTTCTAATTTCTAAAGTCGCTTTTATATTATCGCTAAACCGGCGGCTCGTTTCAATAAAAGCAACTGCTGCGGGGTCTCCAACATCTTGAATCCAGCCAGCTAAAAACTCTGTACTGTCCTCGTCGTTTAGAGCCAATCGTAAACCGCCCAATAAATCGTTTTCAAAAGCAGTGGTAGCAAAACTTCCGCGATCGTCGTATAACCACTCGCCAATCACTCCCAAGTCCATACGAGTTTTCCGAACACCGGTGAAGGTATACTCAAAACCTCCAGTCCAAGCAAAGAAGGGATCTCCTTGCCCTGTTCGATAAAAACCTTCGAATTTCCATAACCAATCGTCAACCACATAAGAAATGTCCGTCGCCGTTTGATTTATAACTTGATAGAAAGGAATTAATATCGGAGAACCATTTTCATCTTGATCTGCCAACAAAGTGGGTTCTCTATTCGTTCCATAAAAATGATAAACGCCGAAATCGATGTCCCCAAAAACTTGCGTGTATCTCAAAGCTAAATCAGAACGCCATTCTTTAGCTCCGCTTTCATATTGAGCTTGTCCTACGGCAATTATAGGTTCTCCTCTTAAACGACCGCCCTTACCTGGAAATGTTCTCTCTCGAAAATAGGGAAGGAGAAAAAAGTCCAAAGTTCCCCAGTCTTTATCCAACGATAAATTGACCATGGGTTGTCCTAGAAAATCTTCGAAATCAATATTCTCAACTAAGTCTATCTGATTGATGATATTTACAAGATGAAAACCCTCCGTAACTCCCCAAAACAATTTTCGAATTCCCACTCTCAATTCAAAATCGTCTTTAAGCCACAAATAAGTCAGTTCGCGAACATCAAAATGGGTACGCTCGGAATCTGCGCTATCTAATCTAAAAAACGGCACAAAGGTAAAGCTGCTCCCATCCTCAAATTCCTTATAGTATTCTGGCTGGGCGACAACAGATACAGAATGATCGCTTTGGCCTTCGTACAAAGAATTATTTGGGAATAAACGGACTTGACCGCCTACATATCCAGAAATTTCGGCTTCTTCTGCGAAAACATACGGGCTATTAACTAAATTAAATAGAGAGCAAATAGCAGCTAGTAAAAAGTAATTAATTAAATTAAATCGAATAGATTTTGTTTTAAGCATTTTCATAACTTAACTTCGCGGTTTCTCTGACAAGATGTTTGCTATCTAAGCGGATCAATAAAGACGGTAAGAATAAAAAGTCTACGATCAACGCAAAAACTATCGCTAATCCCGTTAGCAATCCCATTTGTGCATTGACTAAAAATCCAGAAAAATTCAGAACGAAAAATCCCGCGATCAAAATAATCGATGTTACCAACATTGCGGTGCCAACTTCATGAAAGACAATGGGAATAGCTTCTTCTGGAGTTAAACCTCTTTCTCTCCGAAATCGAATGTATTTGCTCAAAAAATGAACCGTATCGTCAACTACAATTCCAAGGCTAATAGCGGCGACAAGAGCTGCGGACATACCTATTTGCCCAACTAAAGCTCCCCATACTCCAAAGGCTAAAACTGGCGGAAATAAGTTTGCAAAAAGGCCGATCATACCATACTTAAAACTCTTCAACGCTCCTATCAAAACCAGAGTTATTATTCCAATAGCCAACCCCGTTCCTCCAATCATGCTTTGAATATTGCGTAAAGCAATATGGGCAAACATCACTAATGGACTTGCTCCGATTGTCTCAATACCCGTATTTTCTTTAAGCCATAAACGCGCTCTATTATCCACTTCTAACAATTCTTTACTTGATATACTCTTTAAAACTGCAAAAAGGCGTGTCGAAGATTTATCGATATTGATTTGATTATTTAAATCCAAACCAAACGGCAACGACATTTCATAAAGAAGCAAAAATTGAGCTCCTAATTCTCTAGATTCCGGTAACTTGTAATGACCTGAATCGTCGTTATGCATATTCTTATTCAACCGTTTGATTGTATCCGTTAGTGAACTAACGTATATAACTTCAGGTTGAGCGCGATACCAATTGGTAAACTTTTCTACCGATTTTAAAAAATCAGGATTTGCAATACCTCCAGATTCTCCGGCTTCGAGAGAATAATCGATAAACATAAATCCAGTTAAATTGTCTGCAAGGTAATCGCTATCGGTTCTAAAGGGAAACCGCTTATCAAAATATTCGTTAAAGTTATCGTCAACTTTGATTTTATAAATTGGGAAGGAAACTGCAACTCCAACAACTAACACCGTCCAAAATAAAATCGTTTGATTACGGACCACAAACTTTCCAAATCTCTCCATGAAAGGAGAATGATCCTTTGCTTTAAGTTTCCTATTCAGCGGAGCAAAGGAAACAATTGCCGGTAGAAAAAACAGCGAATAGAAAAAGGCCGCCGCAACACCCATAGCAATTATATTTCCAAGATCTCGATAAGGCGGCGAATCACAAAAGTTCAAGCTTAAAAAACCAATCGCGGTTGTCAAACTTGTCAAAAATACCGGTTGAAGGTTTAAACGAACGGATTCATAAATCGAGTCTAATTTAGATTTGCCTTGTTCTCTCTGTTGAAAAATTGTCGTTAAAATATGAACATTGTCGGCAACAGCGATGGTGAGAATAACCGTTGGAGAGAACGAAGACACAGTGGTTAAATTAATACCTAACCATCCCGCCAACCCCAAAGCCGTCACATCTGCAAAAAATACAATCGTTAGAGTTGCAACCGTACCCGTGCCCGACCGCAGGGTTATAACTAGAAACAATATCACCGTCAAATACATCAACGGGATGAGAGTTTTCATGTCGCCTTTGACAGCGCTGACGAACGTGTTGTTCATCATCACCACCCCAGAAACATATACATTTACTTCGGGATATTTCGATCTAGTCCGCTCCGCTATTTCATGAACATATTCGGCTATATGAGGAACTTGATCTAATTTATCATCAGGAACATTTAAGGTTATGTTGATTCCCGCCATTTCGCCATTGGACGAAACCAACCGATTGACCAACGTCGGCTCGGATAAAGCAATATTGCGAATATACTTCAGATCATCAGAGTTTAATTTTTCTGGATGAGGAGCTAAAGACTCGACGATCAATTCGTCTTCCTCAGCGTGGGTGTGCTGATAGTTAGTGAGAGAATCAACGCGTAGCGAAAAAGGAGTTTGCCAGGACCATTCCGTTAAATCGGCTATGGCTTTTAATGGTTTCTGCGAAAAAACATTGCCATCTTTGGATTCAATTCCGATAAATATATTATCGGATTTTGAATATTTATTTTGAAGCGCTTCAAACGCTTTTAAATGAGGATTATCGGGACTAAAAAAAACTCGGTAGTCGGTTGTGAATTTCAAAAATCGCATTCCGCTTCCAGCCCACGCGACAAAAATTAGTGTCGTTAAAATTATGGGCCAACGAAACCTAACAATCCATTTTCCTAATTCCATATCAATAAATAAAAACGTTCCAATAAATTAAAGGCATCTCTAATAATTAAGTATTTTTACTTGCGGCAACTCGCAGGCTCTTATTTCATAAGGCTCACTCGTAGCCAAAAACAGTTTTTAGAGGTTCTCTTAAATTTGCACTTACTCTCTTTAGATAATTTTTCTAGACTTTATAATTTTATTCACGGATTTTTTTCTGACGATTTTGGTAATAAAAATCCTGAATACTCTGATAGGGGTCGACAGCGTCCTGATCTAAAGCTTTTTTATCTTCAATGTAAAATGAGAACGAATTTACCTGCTCACCTAAAGCCAACCCTGCGTTACCTAGAAAAGGGAGAAAATAATTTATAGGATTCAAAACACCGTCCACTGTTTTTCCAATAGCATGCCGAGTAGAAACAGGCCCAAACACTGGCAATACTAAATAGGGACCATTGGGCGTTCCATAGCTTGCAAGAGCCTGGTCAAAATCCTCATCAACAGACTCTAACCCAACGTACTCTTCAGCAACATCAAATAAACCGCCGATACCCGCCGTTGAGTTGATAAGAAATCTCCCTACCGTTCGTCCAGATTTATCAAAGTCTCCTTGCACTGCGCTACTAACCAATCGAGCGGGCATACCTACGTTATCGAAAGCGTTTCGAAGAGCCAGTCGAACGGGTTCTGGAGCTAAAAATCTATAACCTTTAGTTAGAGGTTCAAAAAAATATCTTTCGATTTTTGAATTAACTCCAAACATAGCTCGGTTAAAGGATTCAAAACGATCGTCAATTTTGGGTAAACTTGCAAACTCATCGTCAAAGGGGTCTTCCTCCTCTCCAAAAACTAACGTTTTTTCTGATTTCAATTCAGGTTCAGCTTTAGTCTTCTCAATTTCCTTTTTTGGTTGAGCTTGTTTACCCGATTTTTTTTCTATGTCTATTTCGATTTCGTTTGCCGCAAATGTTATATCAACTGAAAAAAGCGTAAAAACAAGCGCAAAAAAAACATTAAGGAGTTTTGTATTCATGATGATTAAAACTAAATCTTATCCGGTGAATAAAGAGAACTTAATAAAAAATTATCTAGCTCGTTTCAAACTATTTTTTCGAAAATCTTTTTCTGTAAGACCCACTTGGAATTTATAATCCTTCCATTCAAGTCGAGTGCTTTTGCCTGTTTGGTGGTTCACAACTCGAAACTCGTCGGCGTACCAATAGCGATCCAAATATTTGTTATAACCATGGAACGTTTGCGTTTTTAGTAACGAATTTTTTCGATCGTAATACTCGATTTTCCAAATGCGATATTCTTTTTGATCGGACCATACAATTTGTCGCGTATAACCAGAATTCTCATATGTAGGGAATCTTTCAACCACAAAACATGGCATTCCTTCGCATTCTTCGTCTCTTAACCATTTATATGTGTATTTTTCAACTTCCTGACTCGTAATATCTTCGTAAGCAAATTCACTCCCCATAAAAGGGCCAGACTTATTAGACGAACTAATTCGTTTAACACGCTTTAACGCCGGTAGAAAAAGCCATTGATCATCATTGCCTTCCCGATGAGTAAAATTAAGCAACGCTGTTCCCTTTACGTCTCTGGGCCGATTAAAAATAACCAAACTCTTATCGCCGTCGTCCTTTACTTCAAAAGTTTTATTTTTCAAATAACGAACGCTGGTTTCACCCTGCTTATTCTTTAAAGTCATGATGGTTTCAGCCGTGAAGTCATGGAAGTCGTCGTATCGCCTATCTCCTTCTCGGGCGATAGCGATACCTTTTTCTTCTGGCGTTTCCGCAAAAGCCTGTGGTCCCCAAGAAAGAATGAAACCAACCGCTATAATATATTTTAAAAAATTCATTTTTTATTCTCCTGATTCAATGACTATTCTTTTAAGCGCTTACAGCCGGAACAGCTGCTTTTGAAAATTTTTCTTCGAACTTAAGCAGTACGGGCGGCAAAAAGAAAAAGTCGGCTAATAAAGCAAAACCAACAGCAAATACAGTCAAAAGCCCCATGTGAGAATTAATAACAAATCCCGATTGGGATATAACTGAAAATCCAGCCACCAAAACTACCGAGGTAGACCATAAAGCCGATCCAACCGTTTTAAACGAATACCGGATAGCCTCCTCTGGTGATTTCCCTAATTCTCGCCGCGCGCGTAAATACTTACTGAGAAAATGTACTGTATCATCCACGATAATCCCCAGAGAAAGAGCGACAACAACAGATATTGCTAAGCCGATTTCGCCAAAAAATATTGCCCAAACACCGAAGGCCATAAAAGCGGGAACTAAATTTGGGATTAGACTTATCAATCCAAATTTCAAGCTCCTAAGCGCGAATATTAAAATTCCAGAAATCAATGCCAACGCTAAAACAGTCCCCGCAACCATGCTCTTTACGTTACGCAACGCAATATTAGAAAACATGATTAGCGGACTTGCTCCATTTGAGACCATTGACGGCAAACCATGATCTTTTAACCACTGTTGGGCTCGTACTTCTAAACCCAATGCGTACTTTGAGGTGGCGTCTCTAAATATCGCGGTGAATCTTGTCGCCGATTTATCAACATTGATTTGGTTGTTCAAATCCAAACCGTATGGTAAAGACATCTCGTAAAGCAACAAATACTGCGCGGCAAGCTCTCGATTTTCTGGCAGCTTGTAGAAATCGTCGTTGTCTCCGTGCATGTTTCGATTCAGCCTTTTCATAACGTCTGTTAATGTGCCTACGTACATAATTTCTGGCTGCTTTAGGTACCATTGTTTAAATTCCTCCAACTTCACAAGATATTCCGGGTTGGAAATCCCTCCAGATTCGCCTGCAGGTAGCGAATATTCAATCGCTTCAAAACCCGTTAAATTTTTGATAATAAAATCATTGTCATTGCGGAACTGATATCGCTTGTCAAAATACTTAGTAAACAAATCGTTGATTTCTATCCGTGGAATTTGCGAAGCCAAACCAACTATCATAATAAGCATGACCCAAAACAGTTGTTGACGACGATTGAGAACAAATTCCGCCAACCCTTCCATGAATCCCGTACCAGCAACCTTGTTTACTCTTTTCTTTAATGGCATTACCGACATCAAAGCTGGAAGAAAAAATACCGAATAAATCAAGGCCGCCATCACGCCAACCGCCACGATATTCCCCAAATCTCGATACGGAGGAGAATCGCTAAAATTCAAACTCAAAAAACCAATCGCGGTGGTAACGCTAGTTATCATGACAGGCGCTAAATTAATGCGAAGAGATTCAACAATCGATTCCTCTTTCGATTTGCCGCCACGCGCCTCTTGAAAAAGCGTTATCAAAACATGAATACTATCGGCAATCGCCATAGTCAGTATGTATGTCGGCGCGTTAGCAGAAACCGGCGTTAACTCAATACCAGCCCAACCGGCTAATCCCATAGCCGTTACGGTGGAAAACGTAATAACAACTAAGCCTGAAATGGTTCCCGAAATAGATCGTAGAACAACCCACATCAGAATAATTATTACTAGGTACATTCCTGGAACTAAGCTCGCCATATCTTGTTGGCTCGCTTCAGAAAACTGGTTGTCCATAAAAACGATCCCAGACAAATAAACATTTATGTCTGGATATTTTTGCCTAAACTCGCTTGCCATGTTGCGAACAAAACCAACCACTTCCGGCACTTCATCCAAGTTTTTACCAGGCAAAGTAACAGTCACATTAATTCCCGTTACTTTAGTCGATGGAGAAATGAGTCTATTCAGCAATATCGGTTCACTCAGAGCAACATTGCGGATTTTTTCTATCTGCTCGTCCGTAAGGTTTTTAGCATTTTTAACAAGATCCTCAACAATGAGATCGTCTTCTTGCGACCACGTATTTTGGAAACTTGCAATGGATTCAACGCGAGTCGAATATGGAATTTGCCAAGATTGCTTCGTTAACTCTTCGACCGCCGCTAGAGTCTCCCTAGTAAAAACTTTTCCATCGACAGGTTCCAAAGCAATCAAGACGTTATCGTTTTTGTTATACGTATTCTGAAGCGTATCAAAAGCTTTTAATTGTGGATTTTCTTCGCTAAAAAACACGCGGTAATCGCTAGAAAACCTTAAATGCTTGCCGCCACTTCCTGCGGCCATAACAACCAAAATGGTCGCGATAATTATTAGCCATCGCTTCTGGACCACCCAAACACCAAACCCATTATCTAGTTTCATATTAGCCGCCAAATAAAAAATAATAAATTTTTTGTAAAATATTTACTCAAAACCCAAAAAAAATCAGTTTCTCTTCTTCAATCCACAAACCAACAAATCCACAACTCCCTTGGCATCTTTTTCTAATTTATCAAAGGAATACGAATTAATAAAATGAGGGGCGTTGAACACAGTAACCGCCGACTGAATCAAACTAGCTGTCTCTAAAACGTCTGGTACGTCAAACTCTCCAGATCGGTTGCCTTCAGCTAAAATTTCAGCCAAAAGAGACTGCTGCCCCTTCATTAGGGTTTGAATCATGTCAAACTTCTCTTGTTGAATGTACATCACCAACTCATAAAGCTTGGGTTGTTCTGAAAACTGCTCATGAATATGGTAAAACTTCTCTAAAACAAAGGTCTTTAACCTTTCAGACGCTGTTAAATCAGGTCGTTTCATTATTTCCCGTAACAAAGCTTCCATCTCATTAAAGCATCGCATAGCGCAACCAGCGCCAATATCAGCTTTATTAGGGTAATAACGATACAAGTTACCGGCAGACATGTCACAATCTTTGGCGATCTCGGCCATAGTTGTTTTTCCAAGGCCATATTGGCCAAACCGGGTAAACGCGGCGTCCAAAATTTGATTTTTAATCTCGTCTACTGTCTTTTCTAGTGTTTTCATAAAACAAAGCGTAACACATTAGTGAATATTTTACAAAATATTTATTATTTATTCTTTAATCTCAAGTATTGATAATTTCAAAACTGCATATTCAAATCATAACAGAGGTATAGATCTTTCAATATTTCAATCGTAACCTATAGACAACTTCAATTTCCATATTTTCATCCTTACTCTAATCTTTAACTCTCCTTCTTATTTCTCTTTCCGTCTCTTCTATTTTATCTTCGACTTTCTTGTCTGCCTTTCTAATAGTAGTCATAAAACCAGAGACATTGAAAACTCTGTGGAATGTGTAAGTTTGGCCGCTTTTATCAGTAACAATGACGTTCCCAATATTAAAAACTGAATTCAAAACGTCCTGAACAAAGCCAGGCTCTTTTTCTAGGGAGCGGATGGGTAACGCAATGCTCATAAAAGCATCGCCAAACAGGTTTCCCCGTAATTCTTCATCATCAACTTCGTAGCTTTTAAAAACATTTGGGATTACCGGCAAAAATTGAAAATAAGGTCTAGTTTTATAAACCATGTTTTTTCTCCATCACATTTTCCTAGTAATATTACTATTTAGGCAAAAGTTAAAATACAATTCAGCAGACACCTAGAAATAGTTCTTGCGCTCTGGCGCGCTCTTTCAAATGTTGAAATTCGATTCGGCTATACCAAATCGATCGATTAAGTGGTGGAGATTATACGAATTGCTTTTTCGCGCCAATCGGCAATGGGGTTTATTCCTTTCTTGATTTTTATTGCAAGCCAATCAAGCTTCTAAGCGATCACAGTTTTTATTTCACTATTGAAGAAAACTTTTTGAAATTTTTCAAAAACAGATCAACCAATCAATGGTTGCTCCTAATCCTACACATCAGCAGGTTATTACTGAAAAATTGAAATCACCGTGGTTGAGGTAACCAGAGATTTCAACTTATTGACTGACTAGATTTGGGGAATGAGTGGAAACAAAGACGCATACGTCAATCATTACTTTTAGCTTACACCTCAACGGCTAGTAAGTCACATCCCATTTAAAGCCGTAAATTCTCGAATTTTATGAAAAAATAACCAAGGTCGTTATTTATCAGTAAAACCTAGCTCCTGAGAAGCATTTGCTAAAATAACTGCTATGATGCCTGATAGTTATGTTAAGAGTCGGGTTATTAATTCTGAGCTGCCTATAAAACAACCTGTTATGGTTAAGACATTAATAGACAGCAACTAATCACAAGGGGAAAAACCATGGCAAGTTTTATGATGGCATATTACGGAGGAAACCAGCCGAGCTCAAAAGAAGAAGGTCTGGCTCAGATGGGTAAGTGGAAAGCTTGGGTAGAAGGTCTTGGCGACGCTGTAGTAAACCCAGGAACACCGTTGCCAGTTTCAAAAATTGTAACATCAACCAGTGTTGAAGATGATAATGACCCAAATTCTATGAAAGGATTTGCAGTAATTAAAGCTGAAAACATTGATGCTGCCATTGAAATTGCTAAATCAGATCCATTTTTAGAAAATGGTGGAACAATACGAGTCTCTCAAATGATGGAGATGTGATTGCTAAAATTCAGGTTTATATTTTTAGCCTGTTTACTTGCAAAGTAAAACTCCCCTTAACCCCATGATTAAAACATCCACCCGAAGTCGATGCTTTTTGAAATTAGAGTTAATATAGAATATTAATTTTAGGAGCTTTTTATGACTGCAAAAAAAACAGGTTCATGTCTCTGCGGAAAAAATAAATTTGAAATTGAAGGAGACTTGGAAAGCTTTTATCTTTGCCATTGTAGTAGGTGCCGGAAGGATAGCGGATCAGCGCATGCAGCTAATTTATTCTCAACTACAGCAAAGTTAAAATGGATTTCCGGATCAGAAAATGTAAAAACTTTTAACCTCCCATCGACAAGACATATTAAAAGCTTTTGTTCAATCTGTGGTTCAGCTATGCCCAACATTCAAATGGAAGGAAAGCTTCTGATGGTTCCGGCTGGAAGTCTTGATGGCGCTTTCTCAATGGAACCGACGGCTCATATTTTTTTATCAGACAAAGCTGAATGGGATGAAAGTTTAGAAAAATTTCCAAAATTTGAGGAGCTACCGAGTTCCCTTTAGATAATATTATATGTGGATAGCAACTTAGAAATTCACACACTAACTTCACAAACTCCGCCGTTTCTATTTTTATTTTTCTTCTCGCATTTCGTTTCTTTCTTTTCTCGAAGATTTGCCCTCTTTCCACCCACGTTTCTCATTTCTCCATTTCCTTCTCATTTGTTTCATAACAACAACTAACTCATCAAATTTTTCTTTCTGCTCGTCGTTTAATTTCTCTTTAATTAAAACGTTTCTTTCTTTAAATATTTCTTTGATTTCTGGTCTGTGTTTTCTTTTCAATTGAAAAATCTTCTCAAACGACTCTTCCATGATTTTCTCAATCTCTTGCTTTTGCGTGTCGGACAAATTTAATTTCTGAGAAAGTTCTTCAATTAAAAATCCTCTTTTCCCAAAAAATTTTCCTTTTTTCCAAGATCTAAATTCTTTTTTGGAATAGATATTTGTTACCAGAGAACCTGTTGCGGCTCCCAAAAGGAAAACTAATAAAATCCCCGCAAATATTTTGAGTTTATCTTTATTCATCTATTGATTTTTAAAGGTTCGTCTAAAAACTCGTCAAATGGATCTTCGTAAAAAACTTGAGAAACTTCGTATTCTCTTTGCGTTTCCATTTCTAAATTAAAACTAAAAGTAATCGCTAAAACTAAGGATGCGGCAAAAGCGAAGCGCCAACACATTTCTTCAAAGATCACGAAAAGGCGTTGATTAGAACTTAATGGCTTCAAGTTCCTAATTTTTTTCATCGTCCCTTTTTGCCAGCTTTCGCCAACTTCAAAGTTTTCTTTTTCTCTAAAAGACGAAGAAAAAATTTTTCTTATTTTTTTATGGTTATCGTTAAAGTCTTCCATTGCGATTCACTTTATTTTTGATAAACATCCTTCAAGATTTTCTCCAGTTTTCTACGCGAACGAAAAGAGCGGACCTTAACGTTGGCAACACTCCATCCCAACAAATTGGAAGCTTCTTTATTAGAGAAACCTTCCAAATAAACAAGCTCTAAAACCATTTTATCTTCCAGCGACAACTTATTTAAAGCCCAATCCAATATCTCTTTCGCTTCTACTTCTTTTCCTTTCTCCAACAAAACTTCATTGGATTGATCAGAAAGAGCTTGCTCTAACCACTCTTCATGTTTCTCGGATAGGGAACTCATGGGTAGTTCTCTATTTCTATAATGCTTTCTCCAAAAGTCATAACAAGTTTTAACGGCTATAGAAGACAGCCAGTTTTTAAACTCACTTGTCCCTTTATAAGTCGATAAAGACTGATAAGCTTTGATGAATACCACTTGAGCCGTTTCCTCTACTTGCTCAAAAGGCAAACGCTTCTTCAAAATATTTAAGACGATAGATTTATATTTATTCAGTAACCATTCATAGGCGTCAACATCTCCCTCTAAAACTCGGCTAATGATCTGATTATCATCGATTCCGTCTCTATCCATAGTTAGAAGAAAAAGTTCTCATCGTTATTTTTTTTAAAACGTTCAACCATGATAGACAATTAAAAACCACCACCCCAACTACCGCCTCTTCTTCCTCTGCCACCGCTACGTCCTATACCGCCTCCCCTTTTACTGCCTCCATTTTCTTTCTGCATAGACTCCATTCTCTTTTGGTTTTCAGATTCTTGGTAATGTTTATAGAGCGCCATTTGAGTAGACGTAAAAAACTTAGCCAAAATCAAATCCGTTTCATGATCGAGACGGGTCAACTCTCGATACATATTCATTTTATTGCGATTATCTGAACTGGAACTGTCTTTAACAATGGTTCGCTTTTGTTTCAAATAATTAGCGATAATAGGTCTAATTTTCTCTTCTTTCTCTTTCGTTAAATTAAGACGTCTCCTTAAATCAAGCATCGTCTGGTCGGTAGATTTTATTTTTATTGGTGGAGACTTTCTTTTAGGACTGCTGGAAGCGCAGGCGGAACACAAAAACACTGCCATAAGAACAATAATTAAATAGCGCAAATTCATATGAAAAATAGTGTCCTTACTCAAGTAAAACAATCGGTGCGATCTATTTTCAATCATAATAAACCTTTTTATATAATATAACCCTCAAAAGGAGGGCGGGTCGAAACAATCATAATTGTTTCGACCCTATGAGACGTGGGGTTAACGCTTAACTAATCTTCATACACTAATATCTCGCCATTTTGTTTCCGTGACGACGCGACCATTTTTCCTTCATTTTTTCTTTAAATTTCTCCATCGCTTCCGGCGGTAATATCGATTTAACCTCTCTAAAAACTTTTGCCCTTAACATAATCATCTCTTTTTTAGCGTCGACTGTTTTTTGAATCGCCTTCTGTAAACTCTCTTCTGAAGACCCGGAAAATATCTCTTCCATTAAATTTTTCTTGGCGTTAATTAGGTGGCTTCGCAGTTCCTTTTTTTGCCCCTTATGCTGTAAAAATATTTTAAATACTTCGACTTTTTGACTGTCCGTTAAACTATCGTCAAAATAAAATGGTTTAAAACCCTCCATCGTTTTTCCATAAGAGCCTTCTTGCTTATGCTTCCAACCAGCCCAAGCGTTAATTGGAAAAATGAAAGAGATCAAAAATAAACCAACAAAAATCTTCTTAAACATATCGTTTCGCAACATTTGTAATTCCTCCGGTTAAGAGAATAAAATCTTTACCAACTTTTCATTTTTTATAAATATTCGCTTCATAACTTTAAAAGTCGCGAATCATTTAGAAAAAGTTACAAAAATTTTATAACGAGGAAAAAAAGACGTATTTTCAGAGATTTAATCTAAAGAAAGGAAAAGGAAAACTAACAGAGAGGGATTAAAACCTAAATTAATGCTGGGTCAATTTTCCGTCTCGGATTTCAAGCTTGAGATTTCCAAAACGAGCCGCTTCAGGGTTGTGGGTGACCATTACAAAGGTGGCTTTAAAGTCTTGAGAAATATTGCGCATCAAGCTCAATATTTTTTCGCCGTTTTCGGAATCCAAGTTTCCTGTGGGCTCATCGGCTAAAATCAAGGATGGTTTATGAACCAACGCACGAGCCATTGCCACACGCTGCATTTCGCCTCCCGACAACTCGGCTGGGAACGATTCGCCCCGATGCAACAAGCCAACATAATCTAAAAGTTTAACAACATTTTCGGAGCCGGCCTTTGAATTGCCATTCAGCAATAACGGCAGTTCAACATTTTCGCGGACTGTCATGGTGGGCATTAAATTAAAAAACTGGAAAACAAAACCGATATCTTCGCGCCGCAATTGAGTTAATTCTTTATCTTGCAACTCAGAGATTTTTTTATCAGAGACATAAACTTCTCCTGAGTCGGGCTTATCCAACCCTCCTAAAACATTTAGTAAGGTTGTTTTTCCGCCGCCACTAGGCCCCATAACGGTTGTAAAATCTCCTCGGCGTATTTCAAAACTCACGTCGTCTAACGCGACTGATCGAACGCTTCCAGAGTTATACTTTTTTGAAACGTTTACAAAACGCGCAGCTATTGGTTCTTCTTTTTCCATTATTCCGCTGATTTTCGAAAATTAACCAAACGATAAAAGGGATATCGCAAAATCTAAACGTCGGCGGTAGCGGCCTCAAGAACTTGGCTATTCTCGTAACAAACCGAACCCGATAACACTTTCAAAAAGCCTCTATTGTTCAATTTAAAAAGAATATTATCAAGTTCATTTTTATCGAGACCAACCTTTTGTTGCAGCTCTTTTATGGAAATAGGATCTTCAATCGCTTCTAAAACCTTCATCTCTTTACCTAGAAGACGAAAATAAAATCCAGTTGTGGAGTGATAAGTCAATTTAGCCGGCGTGGGGGGTAACGAAAAGTCCTTGATGGGATCTCTGCCAATGGCTAGCGTATGCGTTTCGGGCGTTCTTTGGACTACAGCTTCATCCGTATCATCAACGTTACGGAGTAACGGCCCCATACGTTTAGACCCAGTAATATATTTCAAACCATCGGGATTGTGGAGCGCGTAAGGCAAATAAGCGCCATGAATAATCATCTCTGCGTCTCCGCGAGAAAGAAACGCTTCGTTCAATTCAGTTCGATCATAGGGAACACTACCGTCCTTATAATTATATTCGTAAAACCCGTCTCCTCGGCGCGATATTTCAATTCCATAACGATCCGCTTCGTGGAATATAGGTTGATCTGGTAGTAAATCGTATGTCCCCGTATAAGAAGACAACGCGATACGGTCTCTGCGATCTTGAATAAAATCAAACGTCTTGTAAGCTTCTTCTTCCGTTTCAGTCGGAAAACCAATAAACCAAAAAACGCTGGCGCCAATTCCTGAAGCTTCCAAGTTTTCAAGCATACCGTCGACTTCGTCGATATGATTCCCTTTTGCCGTCAGATCCAAAATGCGTTGCGTAGAGGACTCAAATCCAAACTGCAAAAATCGACATCCACCTTCCCACAAAGTTTGAGTGAACTCTGGTTTTAGAAAAACTTTTTCAAACTTTGTTTCCGCAAACCAGTGAAAGTCTAATCCTCTTTTTTTAATTTCTTTTGCCAAGTATTTCAACGTTTTTGGAGGCGACAACGAATCCCACAATAGAAATAAATTAACCCCGGTGGCTTCGTTGATCTTTATCATATCTTCCAAAACATTTTCTGGGCTTCGCATTCGGAAGTTATCGCGATACGACAACGAACAAAAGCTGCATTTGCCGTAATAGCATCCGCGCGATGTTTGAAAGCTCGCTGTCACCCAAGGAGTGAGATATTGATCCATCGGCATGTCTGTAAACTCTGGAGCGGGTAAGGCGTTTAAATCGTCAACTTGTCGCGCCGCCGTATTTTTTACGGCTCCATTGGAGTCGCGATAATACAAATTCGAAACGGTGTCTAAACTATCTCCGTTTTCTAAAGCGGTCGCTAATTCGCCAATAGATTTATCCCCTTCGCCAACTATGGCGTAGTCGAATAAATCGTATAACTTTGCGTCCGTAGCCATGGGGTCCAAACAATTAAAAATTGTCACTCCACCTATCACGATGGGAATATCTGGAGCTTGCTTACGAATATGCTTAATAAGCTTCATCGCTTGATAATATGAAATCATGAAGGGAATGCTAATGCCGATCAAATCCGGCTTTTCTTCCAATATAGTGGCTACAGTGGACCGGTCGTATAGATCGCCTATAGGATCTATCCAGTCGCGTTTTAAAGCGCTAAATAAATTATCAACCAGATTGGGATTGACTCCATATGGCAGAGGGTTGAGACCAAAATAAAAACGAACGCCGCCAAATAAGTTATCGAGAGCGCGATTGAACTTTTCCGGGTTGTAAAAATCGCTGGAATTGCGCATTACATCGATATCTTTAGTCACCCTACCCAAACCGCTTGGAGGAACGCAAAGAGATAAATGTGCGTCTTGCAGTTCTTCCGCTTCCTCAGGGTTAAGCGCCGACTTCTGTTCCAGCTCTATGCGTCGTTTATCCTTCGCATCGTAATAACTGAGTAGAGTTTCCTCGTTCATCAAGTCGTAAAAAACTTCCAAGTTGACGTCTCGAAGAACCACTTCGTGCCCCGCTTCTTTCAAACAAGGAGCCAATGTTGGCAAACTTGCGTATGGGGCCGATGGAATACCGCCATCAGGCGGATATATTAAAAGAACTTTCATTCTCTAACTCCTAATTCGTTCAATCAAAAGGAAAACGCTCTAGACAGATAATATTAATTACTTTGTGTTGCGAACGGCTCGAACGCCCCCATTTTCACAACTTGTAAAGCGGCGAACATGAGGAAAACCGTTAACAAAATAAAACGTGCGAGCGCAACACTCGTCTAACTCAGTTTTATCAATGTCTAAGCTCCAATACCAATAAGCCGCGCCATCGGCAAATCGCTCGTCCAAAGCTAAAGGTTTTTCAGGATTATGATCCCAACTCATGACGCTTTCTTTAGTATTATCGTAGATCATCGCTAACTCTCCTAAACCCGGCAACCGCCAATCGTCGTATCCTCCCGCCGTCAGTTTTTCAACATAATCCATCGCTTCGTACAAGTTTAAGCAACGACCTAAGTCGGCGTAACTATCTTTCTTCGCCCACATTCGATTATATTTGGGGGTAGATAAAGTACCGTCGCCATGATCGACTAAAAAAACTGTCGACTTAGGAGGTGGAGGAGGCACATAGGGCGGAGCCACGTAAACTTCGCGCTCCCCATAAACAGGTTGAACCCCTGTCCACAACAAACATAAAACCGCTAGAACTTTAGAAATAACGTTTAAAGAATTAGGTTTCATCTCAGTTCCTGAAATATATTTTGAAAATCTCTAAGAATTCGAATTTTTACTGTTTTGCTATTACCAAGTAATTAAAATAAGGGCTTGGCTCTTGGCAAATCTGAATTTTTAGAAATTCCCTCTTGTAAAATTAATTAGATCTTTTAAAAGCAAAGACATAGTTTCTTGATCCAGCACACAGAAACTCACTGCCATCACTATAATATGTTTCCTGCCTAATATCGATTTTTTTGGACTCAAACAATAAATGGTCCTCTACGCTTGTAAATCCTGCCGTTTCTAATAAAATATGCTTTTTGCTTTAGCGACTTTCCATAAGTTTATTGTCGCTAAATAAAGAGAAGCTTGATAAAAATCAATCAAGCTCTCTCAATTTGAGAGATTATTGACTCAAATACTCTATCGGCATTTTTTTCAAAAAAAGTTAGAGTTAGATTAGCCCCTAATAAACATTCAAACTCTCTCTATTTAAACCGGTTAAAACTTTTTTGAAAAACATTCTCCACAAGCTTTGTTAATAAACTGTGGAAAACCACATATTTGAATTTTTAAGTTAGTATTTTTATGGCAGTTAGTGAAATTGACTACTTTTTGAGCGATACTTAAACCATTGAATATTGTAGAGTTGAAAAAGTCTCAACTTAGAATATCGGAAATAAAAAATGGAAAAAGAAGTATAATTTTTTGCGTTTTTGTAAAACTAAGCTTACTAACTGCTAACAAAATATAAGATTGGTCAAAAAATTATTCTCATTTTAGCTACTGATTCATATTTTTTAACTAACAGTTTTCTATGTCCAGTTTGATTCATACATTTAGCGTTATTTTCATTTTTTTATTTCTAACAGGAGCCAAAAACGCTCCCACGGAAAAACCGCTTACTATTTTCGAGCTCTCCGAATTCGGCAAGTTGACAGAACTCAAAAAACAAGTTCAAAACTTGAGCCAGGTAAACGCAAGAGATAAAATTTATGGCAGAACGCTTCTTCATTGGGCAGCGCGAGATAATCAATTAGAAACTGTTAAGTTTTTGGTTTCTAAAGGAGCAATAGTAAACACCAAAGACTTAAACGGGTTCTCTCCTTTTTATTGGGCAACGCAGGGCGGCCATATTTCAACCATGGATTTTTTGTTGAAAAAAGGAGCCAATATCGATTCTCGTAACGAACATGGGTTCTCTCCCCTTTTTGCGGCGGTGCAGGAAAATAAAATTGAAGCGGTTCGATGGTTGATCAAAAACCAAGCCAAAACAAACCTCCAGGGAAACTTGGGGGCAACTCCGCTGCACTGGGCAATCGCTAAAAATCATAAAGATATCGCTACCGCGCTTTTGGAAGCGGGCGCCGACGTCAATATCCAAAACGCTCGTGGCGAATCTCCTTTGTATTGGGCTGCCCGCATGGGCAACAAAGAATTGGCCAAGCTCTTAATAAACAAAGAAGCCAATGTTCAACTGAGCAATTTGGAAGGTTTAACTGTTCTCCATATTGCGGCAAAAAACAATCGAGAGCAGATTGCAGAAATACTTGCCGTTAAAGATAGCGATTTAAACGCTCAGGATATTTCTGGGAAAACTCCATTACACATTGCCGTACAGCAAAATCATCTTGATACCGCGCGTTGGCTTCTTGAGCATGGCGCCGATCCCAATATCCAGACTAAAAAAGGGACCACTGCGCTTCATATAACTGCCGTTAAAGACACCAAACCTATGACAGATTTATTGATCAAGCATAGCGCAGACTTTAACATTGAAGATAAACGCGGTAGGACTCCACTCGATCTCACCATCCTTGAAAGCGACAGAGCGGTTCCAAAAGCTCTCATAGCGGCGGGAGCCAAGGTAGACAAAACAAATGAAGAAGGCAAAACACGAGTGCACCTGGCGGCTCAAGACGGCGATTTAGAACAACTCACTCGATATATTTCTTTAGGAGCTTCGGTAAACTTTCGCGACAAAAAAGGGAGAGTGCCATTCCATTACGCCGCCAAAAGTTCAGAGATCGCAAAACTATTGCTCAACTCAGGAGCGATGATCAGCGCCAAAGATAATCAGGGAGAAACGCCGTTAATCTATGCCGTGCGATCTCGGAGTTTTGAACAAGCCAAATTATTTATAAAACTTGGCGCCGACGTTAACATGAAGGATAAAAATGGAAAAGCGGCACTGCACTTGGTGGGTAACGATCTCTTAATAGCGCGTTTGTTGCTTGGGAAAGACGCAGACCCCAATGGTCGCGACAAAGCCGGACAAACACCTCTGCATATAGCGGCAAAAGGCAATAACACAGCCCTGATCAAACTCCTCCTCAGAAACGGAGCCAATCCTAAAACTAAGGACAACGAAGGTTTAACTCCCCTTAACCTCGCCGAACAATCAGGAAATAATGAAGTTGCTTCTTTGTTGAAGCCTAGGAAATAAATTGGGAAATGGTTTATCCAGAAAAATTCCTATTCCAAATCAAAGAACAAAATAGACGTCATTCTAGAGGAGCCCTGAAAGGGTGACGAAGAATCTAGGTGTTAATCCTTCCACTCCCCTCAAGAACCCGTCCCCAGTTTATCCATCAATTGTTTAATTATTTCTGCACCAGGAAAACCCGCCTGTTGGCCAATATCATAAGCCCTTTGCAAAATCGTCATACCTTCCTCTTTATTTCCATTAACAGCCAAGATCTGTCCCAAATATTTTCCTACATGAAAAAGTCCCATAGCGTCATTGGTTTCTTGAGCTAATTGATAGGCTTCCATCTCATACTCCACGGCTTGTTCTAAGTTTTGATTGGTAACTTCAATTAGAGTCATATTGTGGAGAGTTGGAATGAGTCCCGCTTTATCTCCTATTTCTCTCATGATTTTCAACGATTGCTTCAGATACTCAAGGGCTGTCGTGGTATCTCCCTGGGATTGATAGATCTCGCCAATATTGTTCAGAGTCATACCTTCGCCACTCTTATCGCCTATTTCTCTCATGATTTTCAACGATTGTTTCCTGCACTCAAGAGCCATGGAGATATCTCCTAGGGCTCGATATATCGAGCCAATATTGCCCAGAGCCACTCCTTCGACGCTTTTATCGCCTATTTCTCTCACGATTTTCAACGATTGTTCCAAATACTCACGGGCAGTGGCGTAATCTCCCTGTAATTGGTGGACCTGTCCAATATTACCCAGGGTCGCAGCTTCGCCGCTCTTATCGCCTATTTCTCTCATGATTTTCAACGATTGTTCCAAATACTCAAGGGCCATGGCGGTATCTCCTTGGGATCGACAGATCTGACCAACATTACTCAGAGTCACGCCTTCGCCGCTCTTATCGCCTACTTCCCTCATGATTTTCAACGATTGTTCGAAATACTCCAGAGCCGTGGTGGTATCTCCCCGGGCTTGATATACCTGGCCGATATTACTCAGAGTCACGCCTTCACCGCTCTTATCGCTTATTCCTCGGCGGATTTTCAACGATTGTTCCAAATACTCCAGGGCCTTTGTATAATTTCCTTGGGCTTGATATATCTGGCTAATATTATTTAAGGCAATACCTTTATCGCCCATTTCGGCTTTGGAAAGTGCAAATTGAAAGGAGAATAAAGCTTCTTCATATTTTCCAAAGCGTAACAAATTCATTCCAATTCGATTGCCACACCAAAAAGGGGCCGCATCCCCAAAAACGTCAAACGCTGTTTGAGCAATTTCGAGAGAATTGCGAAAAAGCGCTCGGTCATAATAAAATCCTGATAATTTATCCCCAATTTCATTTATACGAGCGCTATTGGCCGATCTGCAAAAATGATGGTACGCCGCTTCATAATCGCTTATGTTACCGGCATGAATTCCATGAAACATATAGTAATGATATCGACCGGCTTTTTCGTGAAAATCTTCGGACGTATTTTCAATGTCTGTTTGGCGTTCTAAAAGGTTTTTCACCAAAGGCGGCATGAAATAATAGATCAAATCCGTTTCTCGATCCCAGTAAACCTGAATCAACGTCAATTCTTTGAGCCTTTGTAATTTTGTCTTAGTGGCTTCGGCAAATCCTTGTAACTCAAAAGCGATGTCGATTACTGGAAGCGAAAAATGATATAAAATCTGCGCAATTTCTTGTTCATCAGAATCTAATTTTTGCCAGAGTTTTTCGAAAATAAATTTTTTAAAACTATCCATTTCAGGAAGAGCTTGATCTTTTGCCTTTTCGATTTCTTTCGCAAAAGACTCGAAATTTGCGAAATCGGTTTTCAAATTGTTCCCGTCATCTACAAACGCTTTCACAAAAAACTCTACAAATCGAAAGTTCCCGCCAACCGATTTGTAGAGAAACTCCATACGCTCTTCATTAAGGATAAACAACTTCAAGTCATAGCATTTGCGCGTGAAATCGTTGCGATCAATATCTTTTAAGTCAAACTCTTTAAACAATCCATCAAGCTCTTGAATGAGGTAACGTCCGGTTACAATCGTATGGATTTTAGGATGGCGGGCCGAATAATTGATAATGGCAAGTGCCGCTTCATGATCAGTTAAAAACTCTTCAGTTTCCAGATTTTGAAACGACTCGACATTGTCGAATAAAATAAAAAGAAAAAAATGATCGCCTAGTTTTTTAAGCAACGATTGAATTTTTAGAACAACACTATCTCCCAAGTGTTCTAATTCTTTGATCCACTCGCTTTTGCCTTTATCCACGCTGAGGCTTTTTAATTGTTCCAACACTTTGTCTACAGAAAACTCTTTTCCCTCTTCGTTAAAAACAAAACAAACAGTGTCGGGATTCTTGGCACGTAATCGCTGAGCCAGCTTACGCGCAAACGTGGTTTTACCGATTCCTCCCTGACCTTTGAGTAAGATAGGTTGATTGTCAAAAAAAGCGGGAAGGATTTCCGCTAAATCTTCTCTACGACCTACAAAGTCTTCCACTCCAGATTGTTGTAAGGTTGAGTTGACAAAAAGTCCACCGGCAATTTCTGGAGCTAGTTTTTTAAATTCTTGTTTCCAATCTACAACTTCAGTTTTCCCGAAAAGATATAGATTGGGGATAACCCATTACATGGGAACACCGCCAAGATTGGCTTTGTGAAGGTTTTTCGCTTCTTCTTCCTTCACCGTATTACAAGCTTTTTTGAAAGCTTCTTGGATGGTTGTTTTTTGAGAAATACCGTCATAAAAAGTTGCAGCAAACGAAGTGGCATAATCATCTAAAATACTCAAACCCATAGAAACGACGGAAGGAACTCCCTTTTGCAAAAGTGCGATGGTCACTCCGGCCATGCCTTTTTCTAAATTGGCCTGCGCCGTTTTACAGGAACATAAAACCACTAAAGGAATCGTATGACTTGGTTTTAAAACCGCTTCGGCAAAAACGTTAGCGCCAATCGATTCTGAATTAAGACTCAAGTCATTTTCTAAAAGTAAACGCCCTTCGCCCTTTTCTTCGTCAAAATTACCGTGCCCCGTGAAGTGGAGTATATGATAATTATTTTGACTGATTTTACGTTTCAACGCAGCTAGCGAACCGTTGTCGGTGAAATCGATTTGGACTTCGCCGCTTCTATAAAGAGGTTTGAACGATTTTAAAATTTGCCGTTCTTCCTTTTCATAATTCAAACGGCCTTTTACCTGAACATCCTTTGGCGATGAGATCATCACCAAAACTTTGAGCGGTCCGCCTTTTAAATTTTGTTCTTTGCTTGGAGTTTCCAGACAATTTTTGCTTATAAATAATCGATCAATTTCATTCAGCGGCTTTTTGGAAGCAGGATCGATTGCGATTTCCCAGGGAAGATTGAGAATTTCTGTGTCTGGGTGGAATAAATTGACGTGGTAAAAATCGCCGCTACTTTTTATTTGGCTTAGAACTGCGATTAACTCAGGATTATTCGCAACGGCTTGCGTTAGTTTTTCTTTTAGTTCTTCAAAAATAGTTGGCGACAATCGCGCCTTCTCTTCCAAAAACTCTACCGCTTTTTTGAAGCTGGCTTTTAGGTCTTGCTCCGTTTCTGAGGGGAGATTTAGTGTGATTTTTTCGAAGATCATAAAGAAAACCATTTTTACCGCAAAGGCGCAAAGAACGCGAAGGATTCTTTAAAACCTTTCGAAGGTAACTGCCTTACATCAGCATTAATTATTCATCAAAGCCGAAGCGTCTGAAAACTTCCGTATCTTTCATTAACTTGCCTTCAATCTTTACCTTCACAACTCTATCGCAATGAGGACAATAAACATCAGCATTGCTTTTCGTTTCGCTCGAACCTTCTTCAACTTCCACAACTAAAGGAAATTTTTTTTCACAATGTGGACACTTCACGTTGTAAGTAATTTTTGGCATTTCATCCTCAAAAATAAAACCAGAAAAGAGATATTATACAAAGAAGATACAAAGAAACAGCACTCATTAAAATAGCCCATTTTTTTTCTGCACTTTTTTGATTTTCTTTTTTAATATCATCAACTGATATAGAACTAAATTTGTATCTCATAGGAAACATTACAAAAAAAGCGCATATTAAAGAAATTACTAACCCACATAACAAAAGCACTAGTTTTACTTTTGTAACCCCCTCCATCGTAAGTCGATGTAGAGAAGTGAAAATAATAGTAATAGACAACGATATAATGGTCGCTAAAAATTTAGCGGCTTCTTCAAATCGTTCCGGAGCTTCCTGTTGCATTTTTACGGAATACTCTAGCCAGCTTTTCGCATCCCGGTCTGGGAATTCTCCCTGGACATCTTTGATCTCTGGATCGTTATCCGCCATAACTCCTTCGCTCGCGACAGTTGTTTAACTTGTGGCTGTTTTTTGTTTGATACGGAAAGACTATATTATTTTTAAATTATTGTAAACAAAAATAATTTTGTACTCAGAAAGAGCGTTAAAGGGTTGGTTCGAGGGTTTTTACAAAAATAAAGTAAGGAACATGCTTCTTTGAAGCATAGATTCCTCCGCGATGGTCGGAATGACATTTAATCGGGGCGAGATCCTTCACCTATACTCCGTATAGCTTCAGGAGGACACGCGGTGGGGGTGGCACAAAATAAAACTAATTGTTAAACCAAAGACGTGATCCCTTGACGGAGTTTATCCTGAGCTTGCCGAAGGGTTCGGAATGACTTTCAGAGGAGGCTAGCGTATACCAAGTAAGTTTTTTGTTTGGCATTTATTTTTCCAAGCCTAAAAGCAAAGAGGTGGTCGCAGTTCGGCCTTCGAGAGCCTCAGGCTGACATAGCTCAATGTGACATTTTATTTTGCGTTTTAAAAGCGAGATTCCTCCACTTCGGTCGGAATGACGTTCGGAGGGGACTAAGCCAGTTTGACGCTCACTGTGATATTTTTTAGTTTATTGGATATTGAAGACTTGGATGCGGTGATGGTCACTATCGACTGCGAAGAGTTGATTGCCGAAAGTTGAAACAGCGGTGATTTTTCCTGACTCGCCTAGCCTTCTACCAGGGCAATCGTAAACATAAATGGGTTTTAACATTTCATCTAATAACAAAATTCTTTTGTTCAAATAGTCGGAAGCAAATAACCCAAAACGTTGATCATGATGCAGGTAATACAATAATCCTACATCCATTCCTGCTTTGTCCAATACCGCTATGGTTTCGCCTTGGGCGTTGCATCGTCTTAAAATAGACTCCGACTTATCCGCAACAAAATAGTCTCCACCTTCAATACAACAAACGGCTATTGGTTCGCCCCAGGTATCTTGTTCTGATTGTGGTTCAATCGCTTTAACCCAAACGCCATCCGTATCAAATATGATAATTCTTTTGTGTTGATGGTCGGCTACCCAGGCGTTTCCACTTTCGTCCAACGACATGGAGTAAACATCGCATAAACGATTTTCTTCTGGTCCTTGATCGCCGAATGAAAGCAAAAAATTTCCATCGGAATCAAACTTCTGAATTCGTTTATTCAATGTATCCACAACGTAAAGGTTATCCGTTTTATCAAAGTCTAGACTTAACGCTGAATTCAAAGAACCTGGCGCGTTGCCTTGCCTTCCTATCGTCCGTCGTAAAACCCCTTTAGGTGAATAAACAAAAATCTGATTTTTTTCATGATCGATAACAAATGTTTCGCCTTTAGAGTTTTGAGCCATTCCCGTTGGATACAAGAGCTGTCCTAAATTCACGCCTGTTCGACCAAAAGAAAATTCAATCTCCATTGAAAACTTTTTAGATTCGACTTTCGATTCTTTAATCGCGTCGATCTTATTCAGCAGTTTTAAAGCTTTGACATAACGACTGTAATTAAAATTCAAACGATCCAGATTTAAATCAATGCGAGTTTTTTCTTCTTTAAGTTGTCCGGCTCTATCAATCTCTCCAGTTTCTCCTTGAAAAATAGCCGTAGACAGTTCACTATCAATTTTTCCACGTTCTAATGTTTTGCTTTTAATTTGATCGTTTGTTTCCGAAATTTGTTTACTCAAAGAAGTTTTATAATTTTCCACCGATTCAATAAACGTTTGAACGCCTTTCAAATCTTTCACACCAGATTCAAAACTTAAAAGAGCTGTTCCGCGAACTAACCGAATCAGGTTGTGAGTTTCGTTTATTTCAAGCGTTTTGATCATTCGTTTTATCAAAGAGGTTTGAAATTCCAAAGCCATCAAATTATTCTGGATTGGTATGGGCTCTTTTTTGTTTCTTGGATCGGTTTTGGATAAGCTTGCTTCAAATTTAATTTTATTCAAAACCAAGTTTTCCATGTTTGTCATCAACTCGTCGCTTGTCTTTTCAAATGTTGCTGTATTCGTCAGAGTTTGTTGTAGCTTTTCCGTAATTTCTTCGGCAAGAGTTTCTAAAGAATCAACGGTCAAAATTTCGTTTGCGCAAAGCGCCCCTTGCTCCACCTTTTCTATGGGGGCAACTTCAAATATCACATTACGCAATGTCTCTACAGGAATGGTTTCCTCATAATTGTGAGGGATGGGCGATAACTCTTCTATCTCTAAAGTACGTGTCGTAAAATTTTTGTTGTTGGCGTCGAATAAAATAACGCCATCCAAAATATCGAAATAATCATTTTCGATAAAGCTCAATAGAGACCAATCTTCTTGTATTCCCAAAAAGATCCTATGAATCTGCAATATGTGATCTGAGTTTTTGAATAGATCGGCGATAAACTGCCTTAATAAAGATTCGCTATTCCTTAACCAAATACTTTTATAAGCCGCAAATAAGGCTCGAATTTCGAAAATAAAATTTTGCGTCACCCCAAAAAGCCTTTGGTTCGTTTGAAGTTTTGATCTAAAACTTTTCCATTTTTCTTCGCTGTCATTCATTCCGGAAAAGTCGCCAAACATACTTTCTTCTCGCTTTTCCTTTTCCGTTAACAAACCGATCATATGACCGCAAACTTTAAACCAACGAGTCGTTTGCATTTTTAAACATTCCTGAATCGTTTCGACAGACGAATCGCCACATAATACTTCGTTCAAAAAAGTCCATCTTCTATTAACGATTCTCCGATATTCAAAAGACAGTTCTCGAACTTTGTGGAATCCTTCTTTTTCTTCTTTATCCGCTAAATACAATTCTTTATTAAAAATTAAGGGATCTTCTTGCTGGGCGAGAATCAGTATTTCTTCTTCTAATATTTTATCTAAAGCGATGTCTGCAATTTTTTGCCAACTGGACAAATGGCTTATCAGCTTTTGAGAGGCTTGTTCGATTTGAAGATCATAGAATTTGAGGCCTTCGATTATTAAGTGAGCGCTGGTTTTTTCGGCCCCTAATTTATTCCCTAACCGGGCAAAAGCGCTAGGAATTTCAAGCGCATCGCGGAAACCCTTTTCCTCTCTCAACTCGAAACTATTTTGGCTGGTTGTTAGATCGGTCAGCGCTTGCGCATACAACTCAAACGCCGCTTCATATTGGCCTGCGGCCTCTAAATTCTGTCCATTTTGAAATGCCGTTTCAATATCGTCTTCATATAACTGCTGCAAAACTTTCGCAAGGTCTTCATTTTTTAAAGGATCGACGCTATAAACTGAAATATGCGGTTCGAAGGTTATACCGACAAAAATTTTATTATCTGGTCCAGCTGTAACCAGACAAGGGGTATTTAGCGATTCGCCTCCTGTGCCTTCTCCAAACGCAAACAAAAACTTTCCAGAAGACGCAAAAACTTGAACTCGGTTATTGTTGAGATCTGTAACGTAAACATAATCCTGAGAACCCACTGTTACGCAAAGTGGATATTCAAATTGACAGGCTTCCGCTCCTTGCACTCCCAAATACCCTACGATATTCCATTGCGGATCGAACTTGATAACGCGGTGATTGCCGCTGTCGGTTAAGTAAAAATAACCATAACTGTCTCGCGCTAAAGATGTCGGAAACTCAAAAACCGGTCGTGGAAATAATACAGGTTCTGTATCGTAAACCTGCGCTAAGCGGTCTTCTAATTCGGTGCCGCGAGTTCCTATCCAGCCTTGCGAAACAAGATTGGCGTCAAAAAACTGAATACGGTGGTTGTAACGTTCCACCACGATGATGCCACCATCGGGTTGGATTAATATACCGTAGGGTTCGTTGAACTCCCCCTTACCATCGCCATAGCCGCCAATGGTTTTTAAATGACCGCCTTCGGAATCAAACTTTTGAATTCTGTGATTCCAGCTATCGGCAACATATATTGAACCTTCTGGGTCAACAGCTAATCCTCTAGGATAGGTTAGCTCTCCATCGCTTTTACCTTTGCCGCCAAAAGCGGTGACTAAATTAAAATCTTTATCATAAATTTGAACGCGATGATTAAAATCATCGGCTATCACTAAACGTCCATCTGGACCAAATGCCATTCCCGATGGGGGCGATAGTTGTTTGGATTTTGAATCTGCTTTTCTAAATTTTTCTTGGAATCGAATCGAAAATAACGACTGAAGGGCTTGCAGCTTTGACGCTTCTTTGTCTGATATATCGGAGGTTGCGGACAACTTATCTAAAAACTTTTTTGCCGATTTAGATAGAACATTCGCCGAATGTTCAGTTAAAAACTCTTGTATTGAGGATTCTTCAGAACCAGAGGGAGGACTTGTCATGAGGGAAAAAACGGCTCGACGAAAGGGTTATCGGTTGCTTTTTTCCTGGTCATTTAACCATAAAGATTTATGCAATACAATTTAGAATATTTTTGAGAATCTTTAATATTTTTTTAGTTTACCATGTTCTAGGTTGATAATTCGGGCTTTGGCTTATCTTTATACTAACCGTTTTTCAATTTAGGCTAAGTTGAAGATTATTAATTTTTTCGCGCCATTCCAAAACCATCGCCGTCTATTATAATTGTCCACAGTTTTGAGTCGACAACGTCCTCACTCCAAACTTTCGAGCATCCTGGATGTTCCGGTCTGTTAACATCGTGCATTATTAAATAGCCTCCAGGAACTACATTACCGGCCCAGGCATCATAATCTAACTTAGCGCCGCGAGGAAAAATGGGTGCGTAGTCTTCAAGCGGCACTTCTCTTCCAGCAATTTGCCAACCTGTCATTCCATATTCTTTCTTCCACTCATCTGGAAATCGCAGTGGACTGGTTTCTAAATAGCTATGTAGTCCATCTATGAAAAGAAATCCAATGGAATGACGCTTGAAGTTCCAGCCGCTAGCTATCTCATGAGATAAACCGCGTAAGGGAATGACAAACTTCTCTAAATCCCAATCGTTAACGGTTTGATTCCAACTTTTCCAAATATCCATGTCGGTTTGAACAATTCCACCCGCTATTTTATTCCAATGGTCTATAGAATATAAGCGACCTCCTGAATTCCTGACAGCGCTTCCTATTAACGCTGTGCTTCGTCCCATCCAAGAACCAATTTCCACACAGTTTCCAGGAGCCCGTTGTGAAATTTCGAATAATACTTTGCCATGCTCCTTAGGCAAATGTGGCGATTCTATTTCTTGCGCACGTTCCCATACAGATTCGAACGGAACAACATCCGTGGCTATTCCAAGCATACAAATTCCTCCTTTTTTGCCAATCTTCACCACAAATTGATTGAATCAAAGGCATAAAACGCAATCGACCCAATCCCAGGGATTTGTGATTAACACACTTATCGGCAGAAAGTTTAAAAATGAATGACGCGCTTGAAAAAATATTATTTTTTTTGGTTTTTTTCAGACTTTACTCACGTCAATAAACTTTTGGCGATTACTTTGGAAGAAAGTTAAGAATAACGACTCGGAAACTCGTAACTTATATAACTCTTTGGACTAGAAGAAAAAATTATATAAAAAGCTTATTGTATAAATTGGGGGGAACTAGATATAGGAGATATTGGTAAATTTTATAATCAAGGTATCGCTAATTCACCATTAAAAATGGTAACCGCTTTTCCGGCAAGAACGACTCTATTTTTCTTGATGTTCATCCGAACAACGCCTCCTCTTGAAGATAATTGACGCGCGATCAATTCCTTTTTCTTTAGCCGGTTTCCCCAAAACGGTCCGAGGCAACAATGGGCCGACCCGGTTACAGGATCTTCTTCGATTCCAAATCGAGGGGCAAAAAAACGCGACACAAAATCATAGTCTTTAGATGATGAAGGAGCGGTCACAATAATACCTCGGACTTCGATTTTATTTAAAGTTTCAAAATCTGGTCGTAAATTTAAAACCTCTTCTTCCGACTTCAGCAATACTAAACCGTCCATTCTATTTTTACCGTAGTATTCTGGCGAGGTTTTTAAAGCTTGGGATAATTCTGGCGGTATTTCGGCAGGTTGCTCAAGTTCTGCTGGAAAGTCTAACTCTATCCAGTCTCCTTTTTTTTCCGCTTTCAGAGTTCCGCTCAATGTCGAAAATTCGGCCAACTCATTGATATCTATGCACCCGGTTTCCCATAAAATATGGGCTGAAGCCAATGTGGCGTGACCGCAAAGATCCACTTCTGTCGTAGGAGTGAACCACCGTAATCGATATCCATTTTCTAATTTCCAAAGGTAAGCAGTTTCGGATAAATTCATTTCGGCGGCCATCTTACGCAACCAATTATCATCCTTCTCTTCTTCTAACAAACAAACTGCCGCAGGGTTGCCTGAAAAAGGCTTTTCAGAAAATGCGTCTACTTGAAAAATCGGGATTTTCATCTTAATCCAATACAAAAAAGGAAAGCCCCCGCGCGGACGCAGAGGCTTTTAGGACAACACAAGGGGGAGGCCCCTTAGTGAATGTATACTGAATCAGTTCCTTTATACGTCATAATACATGGTAAATTCCATCGGATGAGGCCTTAAACGCAACGGAGCGATTTCATTTTCTCTCTTATAATCGATCCATGTATCAACTACATCCTGAGTGAATACATCACCTTTTAACAAGAAATCGTGATCATCCTCTAACGCTTGTAACGCATCGTCTAATGAATGAGGCAAGGTGTTAATATTCGCTAATTCTTCAGGCCCTAACGCGTAAATATCTTTATCCAATGGATCGCCTGGGTCGATTTTATTTTCGATACCATCCAAGCCAGCCATCAACATTGCGCTAAACGCTAAATATCCATTACACGATGGATCAGGGAATCTACATTCCAATCGCTTAGCTTTTGGGCTAGGAGAATACATTGGAATACGAACTGCCGCGCTTCTGTTTCGACTAGAGTAAGCTAAATTCACTGGGGCTTCGAAACCTGGAACCAATCGTTTATATGAATTGGTGGTTGGAGCCGTAAACGCGCAGATTGCTCTAGCATGTTTTAAAATTCCACCGATATAATGCAGACCCATTTCGCTAAATCCTGCGTAGCCATTCCCTGCGAAAAGTGGATTTCCATTTTTCCAAATACTTTGATGAACATGCATGCCAGTGCCGTTATCACCATAAATAGGCTTTGGCATAAATGTGGCGCTTTTTCCATGACGCTTGGCAACATTTTTTACAATGTATTTGTACCACATCAAATTGTCAGCGCATTTGACCATGCTTTCGTATTTCATGTCGATTTCACATTGACCAGCCGTTGCCACTTCATGATGATGACATTCCATTACAATGCCAACATCTTGCATCAGCATAACCATTTCTGACCTAATATCTTGCAAGCTATCTGCAGGGGAAACCGGGAAATAACCTTCTTTATGTCTTAATTTATGAGCAAGGTTAGGACCTTCATCTCTATTAGAATTCCAAGCAGCTTCTACCGAGTCAACAAAATAGCTTGACGAATTCGCAGACGAACCATAACGAACATCGTCAAATATGAAGAACTCCGCCTCTGGGCCGAAATAAGCAACATCGCCAAGGCCGGTTGAATTTAAGTACGCTTCAGCTTTTTGAGCAATATTTCTTGGATCTCGGCTATATTTTTCTTTAGTAATCGGATCTACGATAGTACAAAGTATGCTCAAAGTAGGAATTTGAGTGAATGGATCCATTCGTGCGGTTGTTGGATCTGGAATTACAAGCATGTCGCTGGCGTCAATTGCTTGCCAACCACGAACACTGGAACCGTCAAACCCTAAACCATCTTCAAAGAGGCTCTCCTCTAAAACGCCTTCTGGAACACTAAAATGTTGCCAAGTTCCCAACAAGTCCATAAATTTAATATCGACCATATCGACGTCATTTTTTTTTGCAAAATCTATTACTTCTTTGGGCGTCATCAGGGCACTTCCTCCTTTTTATAAAAATGAAAAAAATTATTTGGCAAACTTACTCACTCTTTTTAATCTCTGGAACACCAAAGGACGGCCACACTTCGTTTTGACCGTAAACCAGAAATTAAAACATAAAGTGCGGAGTTTAAATTGCTTCTTCTCCTCGTTCACCTGTTCGAATTCGAATTGTATCCACTAAATCAGTTACGAAAATTTTTCCGTCTCCAATCCTGCCAGTCTGAGCGGTTTTCATGATCGTATTAATCACGTCGTCTAGAAGAGAATCAGAAACGATTATTTCTAATTTGATTTTGGGCAAGAAATCGACAACATATTCAGCGCCTCTATAGAGCTCCGTATGACCCTTTTGTCTTCCAAATCCTTTTACCTCAGAAACGGTAATACCTTTAATTCCGATTTCGTTTAACTGATCTTTAACTTCATCCAACTTGAAGGGCTTAATGATCGCCTCAACCTTTTTCATAAAAACCATCTCCTTTTAGGATATAAAACCGCCTGCGGTAGGTTAACGCAAATCCCTCATTCGATTGAGAAACTGACGTAATATCCCTCTTCCAAAACCTTAAATAATCGCGTCATTTTCGAGAAATGACATTATACAATTTGAAAACTAATTTTCGCAAAAAAAACGCCCCGATACATCTTTGGTTACTGAATTTAATTCAATTCTTGTGCCACTGCTTAAATTGTGAAATAAATTCTAGAAATTCAAAAAATCATATATTTTTCAAAGAGTTATAAAGATCCATAAGCTTACGAAAGTAATATTTCAAAATAAACCGACTGATTAAATGCATAATAAGTACGCATTTTTTTTTTTTGCGCCCGAACTTTAAGCGCTTATTTAGAGAAGGCTGTCGATAAACAGACGATTTAAAGGTAATAATTTAAAGTTTTTCATATTTTTAAGTAATTTAACGCAAACTAGAGCATTTTTTAGCATGAAAAAAAGAAAAAATATATTACTCAAGACTTTAGGTAAAACGTCATGGAGATATTGGGAAACAACTTTTAGTCATGGAGATTAATTTTGATTCTAGATCCTTCTGCGCTTTTTGAAGTTCCTCTTCTTTTATATCGCTTGGAAGAAATACTGGATCCCCTAAACTTAAAACACATTTTGCAAAAGGCCATGGGATCATAAATCGATCCCAACTATTAAGCTCCGTCTTCCAATTTGCGTCAAAAGTCATGGGAATCAAACAACTTTCAGTCCGGGAAGCTATGAGGAGAGAACCAGGCTGGAATTTATGCCTTGGGCCTCTCGACCCATCTCCCACAATAACGACTCCTTCTTTTCTACGTAACGCTTTAAATATTGACCGAGTCGCTGGAACAGTTCTCTTAAAAGAAGAACCTCGAATTATAATATAACCTAACAACTTTCCTAAATTTGCCAAGAAATTTCCGTCAGAACTTGGACTGACTAATATATTAAGTTTTGGGAGATTTCTTAAATAATATAGCAATCCAAAAATATGGCCATGCCAGAGCGCTAAAATATAATTTTCTTTTAAAAATTCAAAATTTTTTTTACTTTCATCGCTTACCACGATTCTAAGAGTTTTACACCAAACCATAAAAATTCCATACAGTATTGGCGGCAATATTTTTTCTAAAAAAAAACGCTTCAACCTATTCAAACTGGTAGACCCAATTCTTTGCAAATGCTTTGCGCAGTTTTAATAGCAAACCCCGGTTCTCCAAGCGAATCTCGAATTTTGGACAATTTTTTTTGAATTTCTTCTCTATACGAGGTTTCTCGATAAAAACGTAGAACCTCCTCAGAAATATTTTCCGGCGTTACTTCATGCTGAAGTAATTCAGGGACAACCGTTTCTCCTGCGACAATATTAACTAACCCAAAGTTCTTTATTTTAACTAATTGTTTAGCTGCCCAATAGGTCAAAGGCTTTAATTTATAAATTATGACCATAGGACGATTTAATAACCCCGCTTCTAATGTTGCCGACCCCGAAGCAATCATTAAGCAGTCGCTGCAATTCATCGCGTTATAATTATTATTTTGAACGGCTTTAATTTCTAAAGAATACTTTGAGATTCTTTTTTTAATATCTTCTGGATCGATAGAATCCGCTATCGGAAGAACAAATTGACAGTCTTTAATTTCCTCTTGAATTTTTTTGGCGGCCTGAAGCATTGGATCAAGTAAAAATTCGATTTCACTTTTTCTGCTTCCCGGCAATATGCCCACAGTATATTTTTCTGGAGCCAGTCCAAATTGTTTCTTTGCTTCTTCTGACGTCAAAGTTGGTTTAACTATTTCAACAAAAGGGTGACCCACAAACTCGACAGGTACATTAGCTTTTTTATATATAGGTTCTTCAAAAGGAAGCACAACGTACATCTTTTTTATAATACGACGAATTTTTTTTATTCGTCCCGAACGCCAAGCCCAAATTTGTGGGCTAATGAAAAAAAAAGCCGGACAATTAATCCGACTGCATAATTTGGCAAACATCATATTCAATGTGGGGTAATCTATAAAAATAGCCGCATCAAATTGTTTTTTAGCGATTTCTGCGGAGATTACACGATACACATTGATATAAAAAAACAGACTGCCGAATATTTCCGCCAGCCCGACCGTTCCCATATTTTCAATTCCGAAAATTGTTTCTACGCCAGCCCGACGCATTTTTTCGCCGCCAATACCTTTAAAACTAATGTCTGGATGAATTTCCTTCAAAGCCTTTACTAGGTTTCCTCCGTGAAGGTCGCCCGACTCTTCGCCCGCTATAATCAAAATATTTAAAGACATTAGTTTGTATTGATTCAGTTAAATCGCAATAATTGGAAAGTTGGCCGAGTCTGCCGCGCTAATTACGTCTTCCATTTCGGCGATAATAACTCGTTCCGCTTCTATGGCTAACGCTGAAGCTTTGCCCTTTATGAGGGCTTGAATTGTTTTCTCTCCCACTCCAGGAGCGTCATAACGATAATCTTGCCCAGTTCGGCTGACTTTAACGGCAACACATCCTTCTTTTGCTATGGAACAACCTCTCTCAAGGGTTCTATCTGTTCCTTCTAAGGCTTCAACTGCAACCACTGTTTTATTTTTTACAACTATGGTTTGGCCAATTTCCATATCGGCTAATTGTTTAGCAATGGGAAACCCATATTCAATATCCCTCATTGCGTCTTCACCGGGTTTATTTTTAGTCAAAACTCCTTTTTGAGGGAATAATTCGCTCAAATATTCTTTTTGGTCTAAAACTGCAAATCCCTCATTTTCTAATTCTTTGATTACGCCAACTAACACGGATTTATCTTCATGCGTTGCCACTCTTTTTAAAAGCTTTAAGGATCTTGAGTCAAATAATTGGAGTTGGAATAAAACACTTTTATCCACTTTCCCCAGCATGATCAGCCCTTGCACATTTTCGTTTTTCAAAACCTGGATTATTTTTTCGCCTTTACCTATACCTATAGAGTAATTTTTTTCTACATAGGGTTTTAGCGCCTTATCTATAGAATTCGATAACCCAATAGAAATTACTTGAAGCCCCATTGCTGCGGCTTTTTTTGCAAAAAAAAGCGGAACACCGCCCGCGCCTGCAATGAGGCCTATAACTTTTTTATCGTTCGATTCCTGGGTACTCATAGGTTTATCAAACCCAATTGGAATCAGTTTTTATTTTGTAGATTAAACTGATTGAGGATTTTTAAGGCGATTTCAAGAGAATACAATTCATTATCTACAGCTACGTTGCGGGGACTTCCATTAGCGACGCAATCTAAGAAATGTTTGATTTCTAATTTTAGTGGGTTGTCCTTATGAACAAAAATTCTTTCCACGTGGGATTCTTGTTTGTAACGAAGAGCATCTTTGGTAATGACATGTTCCGAAGAAGATTTTCTGTGAACGTATATTTCCTGATCGGTGTAATCTAATAGGACATAAGAATCTTCCAGCGTTATTTCTAGAGTACGCACTTTATTTTGAGAAGCGCGACTTGCGACAATATTTGCGATACAATTATTTTCAAATTTTAATTGAGCGCTAACAATATCGTCTTTTTTCGAAAAAACAGAGGATCCAGTAACATTGATATGAGCGACTTTGGATTTAATTAGATTCAACACTATGTCAATATCATGAATCATAATATCTAAAACAACGCCATCATCTTTTATCCGATTAGAGAATGGGCCCATACGTCTACATTCAACAAAAATCGGATCGGACACTATTTTATTTATCTCTTGCACGGCCCCATTGAACCGTTCTACATGACCTATATGAAGCGTCACATTATTTTTGGCCGCCGTATCAAAAAGATCACGAGCATGATCTAAATTATTCGCGCATGGCTTTTCTAGCAACACATTAATCCCAGATTTCAATAAATCCTTTGCAATGGGGTAATGATAAGACGTCGGAACTGAAACCACAGCAACGTCAACTTTACCCACAAGATCTTCATGGCGAGTATAGTAATTGGGGATATTGTATTGGTCTGAAATAAACGAAGCTCTTTCCTCGCTTACATCGACTATTCCTATTAACTCAACATTGGGAATCTCGGATAAAATACCAACATGGTATTGGCCCATTTTACCTACGCCAACTACGCCCGCTCGAACCGTTTTCACTATTTTGTTATTCCTCTGGAAGAAGCATTTATAAAGTCAACAAGATAACGAATTTCTGGAATCATTTCAATTTCACTTTCAATTTTTTCTACAGCTTGAGAAGTGTTTAAATCTGGATCTTTTATCATTTTTATCGCTGATTTAATAGACGTCCTTATTTTAGGGGGAAAATCGTTTCTTCTCAACCCCACAGAATTTAGACCCACCAATCTAGCCGGATAACCTTCTACTAAAGAGAAAGGAATCACATCTTTTCTTACCGCGGCCATTCCTCCTACCATTGCATATTTTCCAATCCTAGCAAACTGATGTATTCCAACAAGACCTGAAATAAACGCCCTATCTTCGACAACAATATGACCTGGAAGCCCGGTGTAATTAACCATGACAACATGATTGCCAATGAGGCAGTCGTGCGCAACATGAGTGTAAGCCATTAATAAACAATCTTCACCGACTTGTGTAACGCCATCTTCAAAACCGGAGCGATGAATCGTAACATATTCACGAATTTGAGTTCGATCCCCAATCTTTATTGAAGAAGTGGTATCGGCATCAAACCCTAGAATCTGAGGGTTCCCTCCTAAAGAAGCTCCTTGATAAATTTCACAGTTTTTACCAATTAACGATTTCCCCTCAATTTGAACATGAGATCCAATTGTAGAATTTTCTCCTATTTGAACTTCGGGGCCGATAATAGAAAATGGACCAATGGAAACACCTTTTCCTATTTGAGCTTTGGGATCGATAATCGCGGTATGATGTATTGGCATTGGGGACAGCCCGGAAAAGTTGCCGGGTTATTTTTTCGTCTTTTTAGAGATTGAAGATTCTAAAAAAAAACGAATATTTTCTTTTGGTAGACGAGTCAGTTATTTGCCTAATACCGCTTGTAACTCACATTGCGCGGCCAAGGCATCTTCTACGAAGGCTTTTCCTTCAAACCGAAATAACTCTCCACGTTGTTTGGTTTTAGTTAATTCCATTCTTAAGGTATCGCCCGGCGTAACAGGCTTTCGAAATTTAGCCTTATCAATCCCGGTAAATAGTACAGAAGGATGACCTTCTTTCTTCATAATCTTCAAAGCAAGAATACATGCCACCTGTGCCATCGCTTCAATTATTAAAACGCCTGGCATAACTGGGTAGTCGGGGAAATGCCCTTGAAAAAAAGGCTCGTTCAAAGTAACGTTTTTAACTCCAACAATTTTAGCGTCATTGTCGCACTCCACGATTTTATCCACTAACAACATAGGATATCTATGTGGAATAATTTTTTTTATTTCATTTATATCTATCACTTAATCTCTAAAAATTATCGAAGATTAATAAAAATACAAGGAGCATTCATCAGACTTAATTTGGATGCGCTTATTTATAAATTCGGTCATAGGTTTTAACGGCTATATCGGTAATATCTAAGCCAGAATCACTATAAATTAATGTCTTTTCATCCATTATTAAGGATATTTTTTTCTCCGCTCCAATCTTTCTCACAACTTTTATCATTTTTGCAATAATCTTTTCAGTAATTTCTTTTTCTTTTCGACCAAACTCTTCATTCTTGTCTTGAACAAATCTCTCAAACTCTACTTTCTCTTTTCTAAAACGCTCTTCTTTAGATTTTTTTAGAGCTGGATCTAAAACAAAACTTTGCTTAGTTATTTCCTCATACATAGACTTAATCTTTTTTTCTCTGGCTGCGATGAGGGTTTGAGCTTGTTTAAATTGTTGCTTGAAACCCGAAAGTTGTTTTTTCCATTCTTTTGTATTAGCAACTGCCTTTTGTAAATTGATAAAGCCAATACGACCGCTTGCCGCAAAAGCAGAAGAAGTTAAACAAAAGAAGATCAAGAAAACCAAAAAAGCTTGAAAGAAAATGTTCTTAAAGAAAAAACTTTGTTTCATTGTTTCCCTTCCTAAATCAGTTAAATTAAAATTTTTAGAATCCGCTTCCAGCAGTGAAATGAAACTCGCCAACTTTGTTTTGATCTTGCTCATCTCTGTCAAGTTTATACCCATAAGCAAAACCTATTGGGCCAAATGGACTGATGAAACGAATTCCGGCGCCTATACTAGATCTCATATCCGCCAAATTCATATCTTCTCGAGTTGTTGTGATATTTGTTCCATCGCCAAAGACATTACCTCGATCATAAAAAGTAAAGGCCCTAAAGGATTTTGTAATTGGGTATTGTAATTCAAAATTAAATAACAAAGATTGTTTACCGCCGACTGGATCTCCAGTGCCGTTTTTAGGTCCAATATCTCGAATCGTGTAACCTCTCAGACTATTTGGTCCACCCATAAAGTATCGCTCAAAGATAGGCAACACATCATCGCTATAACCATCAGCGTAATTTATTTCTCCATGAACAGCGCCTACCAGTTTCCCAACTAGAGACCGGTAATAAGTCACTTCATAGTTTGCTCGATAGAATTTCAGCCCGCCCAATCCGCCCAACTCAAGCTTGGCGACATGTCTCCAGCCCTTGCTAGGATTTAAAAAATTATCACGTGTGTCTCTTATATATGTTGGTCCAATTCTACTTGTGGTTCTTTCGCCATTAAATAAAAACGACGTTTCCTCTTCTGGCTGAATATCCGAAGTACGGACATTTTCATATCGATAATTCAAACCGAGCCAATCGTACTCCCCAATGGCCTTACCAAACCGAACGCCACCACCTCTATTACGAGATTCAAAACTAAAAAAATCTGATTTCCGATTAAATAGATCAATGCCCGCAGTCACGTCGGAATCTAATAAACGAGGGTCGGTAAAGGAAACATTAAAGTTGTTCCTACGTGAAGATAGTTCGGTGGAAAAAGCTAGTTTTTGCCCTCTTCCAAAAATATTATCTTGAGATACAGAAGCGGAGAAAATTAGGTTTTCAACCGAGCTGAAACCAGCTCCAATCGTAAACGAACCAGTAGGTTTCTCAGTAACCGTCGTTTCAACATCTAACTTATCCGGTTCTTTTCCTGGCTTGGTGTCAATTTTTACGTCTTCAAAGAAACCTAAATTATTAATTCTTTGTTTTGTTCTCTTTAATTTCTTGCCATTAAACAATTCGCCTTCTTTCAGACGAAACTCACGGCGAATAACATTATCTAAAGTTTTTGTATTACCGGCTATATCAATTTGTCCAACATATACTTTACGACCTTTATCCGCTTTGAACTCTAAATCAACTCTCTTCTTAGTATCGTCGATTTTTGTCAATGGCGAGACATCTGCATAAGCAAAACCTTTTTCAGAGTATAATTCCGTAATGGCAATTACATCTTCTCTAATTTGAGAAAGGTTATATATTTCACCTTCCTTCGAATTTATAGCTTTCCTTAGATCTTTGCTGGTGAAGGTATCGTCCCCTTCAAGAATTATCTTCCCTATGCTGTATCGATTTCCTTCTTCTACTGGAATGGTAATAAATATTTTCTTTGCTTTCTTACTAATATCTATTTCCGGTTCCATTACCCGGATCTTAACAAACCCTTCGTCATGATAAAAAGATTCTATACGTAGTAAATCAATCTTTAGAACATCTTTTTTATATATCCCGGAATCATCTAACCACGCAAACCAACTCTTGGCCTTGGTTTCCATTTTATCGATTAGTTCTTTATCGGGTACATTTTTATTTCCAGAAAACCTTATCTTTTCAATGCTTACTACTTCACCTTCAGAAAGCTTTATTACAGCATCAATCTGACTGTCATCATTTAAACGCGTTTTAACATCAACTTTGACGAAAAAATAACCTTTATCGTGGTACATTTTGGTTATCTCATCTACACTCTCCTGAACCAGATTGGCTTTAAACGGAGCTCCTCTGCGAATCCCAATAGCTTCTAAAATTTCGTCCGTTTCAATCTGGTCATTTCCAATCAAACGAACGCTTCCTATTGAAGCGATTTCTTCAACAACAAATATTACTTTAAGCCCACCCGGTCCCTCTTCTGTTTGAACCTGGATATCTTTAAATTGCCCTAAGCTGTATATTTGTTCTATATCAGAACGAATTTGACTCCGTGAGAGAGACTTTCCAACTTCTGTATTTATGTAATAGAGAATGGTGGAGTCGCTAACGCGACTATTACCGCGAATTTCAACTGATTTAACAATATCTCCGGTTTGAGCCCAAGCAACATTGAGCTCATATTTGACGAATATTGCCAAAAACAAAAGAATGAATAAAAAAAACCGGGGGTTTCTTGTCATTTTGCCGCAACTAACTGTTATCAAATAACTTATAAGGAAATTTTTGGGAGCCGATTTTAAGCCCAAAAAAAAGTATTAAATCTGCCGCATTTACGCGGCAGACTTAATACTTATCGTCTTGTTTTTATTAACCTTAAGAACTAATCGAACTTAACAAATTAAAACTTTGTTCAGGAGCATGCAGTATCCAACGCTCCCGCTTTTTCGTTAAAAACTAATTCATCATTCTGCAAAGTAACTTCAATTACGCCTCCATTTTTGAACTTACCTTCAAGCATTTGATCGGAAATGATATCCTCAACATGCTTTTGAAGGGCGCGTTTCAAAGGCCTTGCTCCAAAGTTTTTATCGTAACCTTTTTCAGCAATCCATTTTTTTGCTTCCTCAGAAACATCAATAGTCAATCCTTGCTGAATAAGTTGCTCATTCAATTGATCCAGCTGGATATCTAAAATCTTTACGATTTCATCCAATTGCAATGGATTAAAAACCACAATTTCACTTATTCTATTAAGAAATTCTGGGTTAAAAGTCTTTTTAAGGTCTTGTTTGAGATCCTTTGTCATCTTATCGTGCTGAAGATCAAGATCATCCTTATGAAACCCTAAACTCTTTCCTTTTTCCAACATACCTGCCGAAAGATTGGAAGTCATTATGATAACAGTATTTTTAAAATCAATAGCGCGACCATAACTATCCGTCAACCGCCCATCATCCATAATCTGCAACAAAAGATGAAAAACTTCAGGGTTTGCTTTCTCAATCTCATCAAATAAAATCACTGAATAAGGCTTCCTTCTAACCTTTTCGGTTAACTGGCCGCCATCCTCAAACCCAACATAACCCGGAGGAGCGCCGGTCAACCTAGAGACATTAAACTTCTCCATATATTCAGACATATCCAAACGAATCAAGGAATTCCTATCACCAAACAAGAACTCAGCTAAACTAGCGCACAATTCGGTTTTACCAACACCTGTCGGCCCCATAAACATAAAAGTACCAATTGGGCGGCGAGCGTCTTTCAAACCTGAACGCGACCTACGAATAGCTTTTGAAATAACTTTCACAGCTTCTGGTTGCCCAACCACCTTGGAAGTTAACTCAGATTCCATATTCTTGAGTCGAATAGATTCCTTCTCTTCAATTCTGGAAAGTGGGATTCCCGTCATACTAGAAACAACAGCGCAAATATCCTCTTCAGTAATATTTGGCTCGCTTTGTTCTTGCTGTTCATCCCATTCTTTTTTCTCAGTCTCTAACTTTTCTCTAAGCTCTTCCTCTTTATCTCTAAGGTCCACCGCTCGCTCAAACTCCTGACTTTCAATACAAGTTTTCTTCTCGCGAACTATCTTATCGATTTCTTTCTGTATAACCTTCATCTCAGGAGATTGAGTCATTTTCCTCAACCTTACCCTTGACCCAGCCTCATCGATAACATCAATGGCCTTATCAGGTAAAAAGCGATCACTTATATAGCGATCAGAATAACGCACCGCCGTAACAATAGCCTCATCAGTTATCTTAGCCTTGTGATGCACTTCATACGGCACCTTCAAACCTTTGATAATTTCAATAGTCTCATCGACTGTTGGCGGATTAACCGTAATCGGCTGAAAACGCCTTTCTAAAGCGCCATTCTTCTCAATATACTTACGATATTCCTCTATAGTTGTAGCGCCAATGCATTGAATCTCACCTCTAGAAAGAGCTGGTTTCAGCATATTGGAAGCGTCGACGGATCCCTCGGCCGCCCCAGCGCCAACTAAGGTATGAAGCTCATCGATGAACAAAATGATATTCTCATTTTGCAGGATTTCTTTCATGATTCCTTTTAAGCGAGCTTCAAATTGCCCTCTATACTTGGTACCAGCTATTAATGACCCAAGATCTAGAGCAACAACCCTCTTGCCAAATAAAGTCTCAGGCACTTCACGCTCAATAACCAACTGAGCCAGCCCTTCGACAATAGCCGTTTTCCCAACTCCAGGTTCGCCTATTAGAACAGGGTTATTTTTCGTCCTGCGACTTAAAATTTGGATTACTCTTTCAATTTCCGTACTCCTGCCGATAATTGGATCTAACTTGCCATTTACCGCCATCTGAGTTAAATCACGGCTAAACTCATCTAAGGTTGGAGTTTTACCAGCCTCTTTAGCCTGATGCGTAGGCTCTTTTAACATTTCGAGAATCTTTTCTTTTACATCTTCAAAATACATCCCGAAACTATTTAATACTCGACAAGCTACGCCTTCTTTTTCTTTTAATAAGCCAAGGAGTAAATGCTCAGTGCCTATATAGTTGTGATTCACAGAGCGAGCTTCTTCCACCGCAAACTCTAAAACCTTTTTAGCTCGCGAAGTAAATGGAATATCTCCAACAATCAACGAATTAGAACTTTTGGGGAAATTCTTCTCAAGCTCTTGTTTTATTTGTGAAATATCAATCCCTGCTTTTTGAACAATGGCAATCGCAATTCCACCACCATCTTTTAAAATCCCTTGAAGAACATGCTCTGTACCTAAATACTCATGCCGGTAAAGCTCTGCTTCTTCTCTAGCTAGGATAATGACCCTTCTTGCTCTTTCTGTAAATCTTTTAAACATAATAAAACCCTTTGTTTGAAAAGGTATTGCTCAATTTCAAAACGCTAAAAAATCCAAATTTAAGCGGTTTTCTTTTAAAGCTTTTCGACTATATTTTAGCAAATGCCGTTGATAATACAAGGATTTATTTTCGCAGGGAAAAGGGTTGGCGTTTAAGAATATTTTCAAATCCTTATATATCTTATCGGCATCCACCCCTATGGGCTTTAAAATATAACCTTTAAATAAACTACGAGTACCCAGCTTCCTTATGAAAACAAACTATGCAACCCGTGGTACTTGGAGGATCAAACTCATTGGCATCGGTAAGAGTAACACCTATATCTTTGCCGTTAAGAATTTTATAAATAACCTTATTATTTAACATATCCTCTAAAGCGGGATAACCTGGGCTGTAACGTTGACCCGCTTTCTCTTTCTTTACCCCTAACCTTTGCCTCATTAAGTTATGGGTATACTCCATCAAATCTTCAGCAACCCTATCGCTTAGCCCTTGTAAATACAATGCCGATTCAGAATCATTTTCCTTTTTAAAGTTTGCTATCACCCTATCTGTTTCATTTCCAGCGGTAGAGATAGCAAGACCCGCAACATCCATTATCCCTGATTCTTTAGAACGAAAATATTGAGCTACCGAAAACTTGTCTTTTCGCCCCTTTCCAATGCATTGAGTAAACGAAATCCTTCCTAACTCTGAGTCTAAGTTATCCGGATCGTATAAGACCAGCTCATCACCCTCCGACTGAGCGGGAAGCAGTCCAAAACGAACACGGGGAATTATCCAACCGTTTCCTTCAGCTTTTTGGACCCATTCATCTTTTAGATGTTCTAAATGCTCTTTGGTTACACCTTTTTTTTCCCAATGAGACTGTTTCCCAAATTTCCAGTTCAATGAGTACAGGCTTTTAGAGTCCAGGCGAAGATTTCCTATTTTAAATTCAACTAGATGGATACCAAATTCGTTGTTTTGCGGACTATGGTTTTTGAAGCTGACTTTTCTTGGCTTTAATGCCTCTAATAATCGCTCATGCTCCGCCTTCATTCCCTTGGCTTTACAGTATTCGCTTGCCAATAGTTTTTTATTTTTTTCGATATAACTTTTGGATTTCTTTTTATCAACTAACTCATTCATCACGTTGACCCCATCCATCGCGCTTTCGCAATAGAACACATTGGGCCTTAACTGATCTAAATCATCTTGCCCCCACATAGATACGTATCCAGCATGGCGCCAGTTGACCGGAGCTCCTCCAACAAGTATGGGAAAATCAAAATTTCCATCCTTGAGCATTTTTGACACAGTAATCATGTGGTTAGATGTCTGAACAAGCAATGCGCTCATTCCTATAGCATCTGCATTTTCCTGACGGGCAGTTTCTAAAAACTTTTCTAGGGGAACTTGAACGCCTAAATCAATCGCTCGGTAGCCATAATTTTCTAATAACGTTTTCGCCAAATCCTTACCAATACTATGGACGTCCTGGTATACAGTTCCGATTACAATTGTTCCTTTATATCGAATCGCATCTCCAGGTTTGACGCCAGACTTAAACTGCATATACGCTTCTAAAAAGCCCATCACATTTCTCATCACATCGGCGCTTTTGAGCAAATGCGGTAAACTAACTTCCCCTCTCCCAAACCGATCCCCTAACTCACGCATGGTTTTCATCAAATAATTAGAAATAAAATCTAACGGCTCATGTCTATCAATCGCTTCTGCCGCTTCAACCGCTATCTGATCTTTATAGGGAAATTGTTCGCCATCTTTTTCTATCACGCCACTAGCTTTTTGCTTAAACCCATCCATGATTTTTTGGCAAATTCTGTCTTCCAATCCCAGAGAAGAATATTCCGTTTTCTTTACTACGTTTCCTGTTTTTTTAGTTAAGGCAATACTCTCTAACTCCTCAAAAGCCTCCATGTTTCTTTCCAAAATAACTTTACGCGCTAAAGCTACATCTTCTTTTGGGAGATTTTCGATTGGGACATAATGATTCGGATTCAATATTGCGCAATCCAACCCTACATTTCGAGCCTCATCTAAAAAAACGCTTGTTAAAACTTTCCTCATATATGGCTTTTGGGCTAACCCGTTTGTTAAGTTCCCCACGCCAATACTTGTTTTCAACTCTGGATGAATACCTTTAATCTTTGGTAAGCAGTTTAAAGTTTCCAAACAGAAATTCATCCCCTCCACCGACTCACTTCCTATCGGATAGGCATTAACGTCTATCAATAACTGGCTGGGCTTAACTCCATGTTTCTCTTTGCATTGATTAACAATTTCCAAAGCTAAATTATATTTTTCGTCTGCCGTAATGCCTGGACCTTCCGGACCATTAACAAGAGCAATGTATATCGGACCGTGCTGTTTAGTTACCGAAAGCACAGCATCTAATTTATTTTCACCATCTCGATATTCTTCCAAACTAATAGAATTGATGATTGGTTTTCCAGGGTAAACGTCTATTGCTTTTTCTAGGGCCTCTACCGAAAAAGAGTCTAAACACATTGATCCTTTGAAATCGCTCGTTAAGTTATGAATAATCTCTGGCAAGATTTTTTCAGTTTCAACGATATTACTGTCCATGCAAACATCAATAATATCTAAGCCTAAATCTACTACTTGTTCGCGCACCACTTCTTCCAACACATCCGAATGAATTTTATCTTCCAGCTCGACAGCGTCTCTAACTTTTTTGCTCCCTCGAACATTTAAACGCTCACCAATTCTTACTAATCCTTTTGAACCATCCAAAACAAAAGCATTTTGGGGCCCAGAAAGATAAACATTATGATCTTTTTCTCTTTCCCTTGGAGTTACATTTTTTATGCGTTCGGCTAGCTTGCGAATGTGCTCAGGAGTCGTTCCACAGCATCCACCAACAATTGAAGCCCCCCATCGTTCAACAAATGGGCTTACCGCTTCCGCCATATCTTCCGGTTCCAATTTATAGCAAGTTTTTCCATCTATAGAAATCGGTTGCCCTGCATTTGGAACAACCGAAAATGGTAAATTTGAGAACTTACTCATTTTCTCTACGGCATTATTCATCTCATCCGGACCACAAGTACAATTAATTCCAAACACGTCAATTCCCATTTCACTTACCGTCACATATGCGGCTTGAATATCGCAATTAAATATCTGCATTTTTGAGAATTGATCAACTGTAACCTGGGCCATTATCGGTACTTTTTTATCTTTTTCCGCCATAGCCTTTTTTGCGCCTATCAGCTCAGCCTTTAACTCTAATATGTCTTGCTGGGTTTCATAAAGCAAAACATCCGCTCCCCCATCAATTAGTCCTACCGCTTGACGGTAAGCATTCTCGACAATTTCTGCAAAAGTCGCTTGATTTAATTCTGCCTGGGTACTGGACACAACATAATTAGAGGGGCCAATTGAACCTGCCACAAACAAAGGACTTCCATCATATTCTGGTGATTTCTTGTATCTTTCAATTGCCCTATGAGCAATTCGGCAAGCTTCTAAATTGAGAAAGTAAGTTATTTTATTTAGATCTGCTTCTTCTATCTTCAGGCCTTCTGGAATAGCTTCTAAATCAGAAGTATTTATCTTTGTAAAATCAAATTCCTTAAGTCTCAGCGGCGAAGCCCCAAAGGTATCCGTTTCAATAATGTTTGCACCTGCGCTTAAGTATTTAAAATGAATTTCTTCTAGTTCTTTAGGTCGTGAAAAAACTAAAAGATCAGTTAACATTTTAAAATCTGGTCCACCAAAAGCTTCGTCTTTCAACTCAAGGTTTTGGACCATCGTACCCATAGCGCCATCCAATATTAGGACATGACGCTTTAAAGCTTCTAAAAATTCCATATAAATTGACCGGTGAAACGTTTGATTAATTCATGACGGGAAAAGTGAAATATCGTCGCGCCAAAGGTAAGAAACTAACTTTAAAAGGTAAAGTAAAAAAGCTGGAAGCTAGTAATATAAATTTTATACTAACCTCTGTCAACCAATGTAGGCACTTTGAAGAAATTAAAAATATTCTAAAAAGAATATCTTCTTTCACTCTTTAGCTAAAGTTCGACTGAAATAATCGATTGGCTCAAAAGATGTGGGATTTACGCCTTAAAAATGGCGAAAACATCTTATACCGAGGCAGGAGTTTAGGTTATGCAGTAATCTTATTCAATAAATCTTTAAATTTCGGCTCGTCCGCGCCTTGCTCTATCGCTTTCTTAAGCTGAGCCACCGCTGAGCCCTTATCATTCTTCTTAAGATAAATTTGGGCAGACTCATAATAAGGCTCTAAAAACTGTGGGTTCACCGTTAAAGATTGCTCAAAAGCCTTTAAGGCTTGGTCTAATTTATTTTGCTCACCATAAACTTTCGCTAGGTTAAAATGAGCCAAAAGACCTTTTGGGTTTTCTTTGATCGAGGCTAAAAGTATCTTTTCCGCTTTATCGATTTGACCTATCCCTCTATATGCTTCGGCCAGGTTATTCAAATACAAATTAGACTTTTCATGTCCAGCGGCTTTCTCATAATACTCAATCGCCTTCTTCAAATCTCCTTTTTCTTTGAACAAATTCCCAATATTATTGAGAGCTTTACCATCATTATCATTTGGGTTCAGACTTACACTTTTTTCCCAATAACCTAAAGCGCCGTCCTTATTCCCTTCCATATAATCCACCATCCCTAAATTAACAAGAATTTGCGGATTTTTGGAATTCAAAGTACCTGCCTTTGTGAACATTTGTTTCGCCTGTGAATAGTTCTTAGTCCCAAAATAAATCAAACCCTTTTTATTATATGGCTTCCAATCCTCAGGATCATACTTAATAGCCAAATCAAACTCATCCAACGAGTTCTGAAACAAAGAGTATTGGGCAAATTCAATCCCCAACATATAATGCTCCTTAGATTTTTCAGGATCCACCTTTCCCTCAACAGATGTATCTGAGGAACAAGCCGAAACTAAAAAAGCTAAAAATAAAAGCGGGAAAAAAGAAAAAGATCGTGTCATTTTAAAGTCACTAAGGGAAAAAAGTAAAAAGGCAAGAAATAAAAACGGAGAAAAAAAAACAAGAGGAGGCAAGAACTGCCTCCTCCCATCTAAATCAAACTAGAACTAATTAATACCTCTACCATGTGACAAGGCAACTGTAGTTTGAAGCGCTGCAGAATCATGCGCATCACCTACAAATTCCATAGCAAATCCCGTACTACTTGAAGGAATTACTATAGCTCCCCACATAGAGATCTGATTCAAATTGTTAAGTTTGAGACCGTTAGTTACAGCAACCGTAGGGTTGGTAGCATTTAGGCTCATTCTTAACTGACCGCTCTGACCAGAACCACTGGTAGCAGCGACAAACAATACATTTGTATCAGTAATGGTACTACTATTAATCGTACTATGATTTGTCGAAACAACAAATATTCTGTAAGTCTCGCCAGCTCCAATAGTAAAAGAAGTCGATGTGACAGTATCGCTAAAACCGACTGCCGCCATCGTCAAACCGATTTGAGTAACAGCCGTATTCAAAGATGGATGGGTAATACCAACGAAAGAATACGTTGAATTAGCATCCGTTTGAACATACGGTGAAACAGCGGTTCTATTCTTTGGAACTGCATAAGCACTTTGGACAGAAACCAAAAATGCCAGCAAGATTATAAGCACAAAAAAGTGTGTCTTTCTCATTAGCCTCTCTCCTTTAACACAAATTACCAAATTTATAAGCTAGATAGTTTAGTTTAAACCCACAGGCAACTCACTCAATATAGCAGAAGTGAGAACGCTAAACACCGAATCGTGAGTATCACCAATGAACTCCATAGCAAAACCGGAACTTGCGCTGGAAACAACTATAGCACCCCAGTAGTTCAATGCCGTAGCATCCGTCAACCGATTAATCGGAATAAGCGGGCTAGTAGCGCGAGGGGTGAATACTAGAGAACCAGACGAAGAGGTAGTCGTTCCTGATATAAACACAACATCACTTGCCGTTATGGTCGAAGTGTTGATCGTTGAGTGATTTGTCGCAACGACAAAAATCCTGGTAGTACTATTCTCAGATACAGTAAAAGCGGTCGTGCCAAAAGTACTAGTGCCATCGTTACTAACTGCTTGCATAATAACGCCAATTTGGGAACTCATAAGATCCAAGGAGCCGTGAGAGATAGACACGAATGTATATGCATCTCCATCGGATTGCCAATAAGGCGAAACCACCGATGTACTATTTGTAATTGCAAACGCGTTTGCCGCGCTGAATATAAGCAAGGCCATGGCTGCGATAAAAACAGAGAATCGCGTAATGATCTTGTTTTTCATTCTCTTATTCTCCTATTTTGTAATTAAATCCAAAAAGAATTTATTTATCCATTAAAAGTTTATTTGTTTTTCTTGCACCTCCTCTCTCTTTTTATAATTATTAGGCCCTATTCTATTGATTTTTTTTTATTTGTCAATAACCAATAAGACAAAAACACAAAAACTTTTCAATAGCTTTTGCTCAATAAGGCAATTTATACACTTCAAGTCCTAATAAATAAAAATTGATTCTTTATTAATTTCGGCAAAATCTGCAATTTCTTTACTATTATAAAAATTGTTTTTCAAACTCTAAAACTACATGAAAAATTCGTGCCAAAACAAAAAAAATAACAGTTAATTCTATTTTAACACCTTTCTTCTTATTTTTCAATAAGTTATCAAAGAAAACACATCGGTGTCACCTAATTTTTCTTTACCATTTAAAAAGCAAAGCTCTATTAAAAAAACCGTTTCTACTATATCAACCTGAAAATTATTCCTAACTAGTTTAACCGCAGCTGAAGCTGTGCCTCCAGTTGCCAAAACATCGTCAATTATTAAAATTCTTTGACCTTCAAGAATGGCATCTTTATGGATTTCAATACTATCAACGCCATACTCTAATTCATAACTTTCCTGAAATGTTTGATAAGGAAGCTTACCTGGCTTTCGAACAATAGCAAGCCCGGCTCCAAGTGCATAAGCTAAACTCGCTCCAAAAATAAAACCTCGCGCCTCAATCCCCAACACAACATCAATTTTTTTATCTTGGTAACGGTCTCTTAATCGATCCGTCAACTTTTTGAACACTTTTCCATTGCTCAGCACTGGGGTTATATCTTTAAAAATTATTCCTGGCTTTGGAAAATCGGGAATATCCCTTATTAACGCTTTAACTTCTTCCATAAAATCCACTCCAAACCATTATTAACAAATAGATTGACCAACATAAATTGATTCAACTTAATTTACAAAATTACTTTTGAAAAAATCGCATTTTAAATAAAATTACTATTTAATTTTCCTTTTTGGAAGGTATTTCAATGGATTTACCGCTTGAGCGTTACTACGGATTTCAAAATGTAAATGCGGACCAGTGGAACGACCTGTACTTCCCATTGAAGCAATTTTTTGTCCTTGCTTAACTTTTAACCCTCTACCTACATGATTTGAGGAATTATGAGCATATACAGACATTAAACCATTTTCATGCTTTATTATCACCATCAGCCCATAACCTGTTGGTCCCGTTCCGCTAAATACTATCTTACCCGAAGCCGACGCATAGATGGGAGTGCCTTTTCTATTAGCGATATCAAGTCCATCGTGATGCCTTTTACCTCTAATTCCATACTTGGAAGTTATAGTTCCTTTTTCTACAGGCCATACAAAAAAGTTTTTCGAGGGTTTAGGGAAAGAAACTTTTTTAACTTTGGGTTTTGGCTTAACAGTTTTCTGTTTTTTAGCAGAACGGGTTTTAGAAGTTGGTAAAACCTCTAAAACTCTTAAGGCGCCAGGTATCCATAAACGACGACCAACCCGCAACTTAGTGGGATCGGAAATACCATTAACTCGCTTAAGGCTATTTAGGTCTACCCCATATACCGTAGCTATACGATAAAGCGTTTGCCCTGGTTTAACCGCATGGTAAACACCAATGGATCGTTTGTCTAAAAGCCCTCCGAAACACCCAGAAAAAAGAAAAGCGCTTAACCCAATCCAAGGTAATGCCGTAATTAGAGATGTAAAGAATCGCTTTAATTTAATTTTCCGATTTCTCCACTATATTTTTTATTTTGAAGGGATTTTAAAATAAAAAAACCTTAATAATCGTTCTCTTTACAAAGCAAACAAATTATTGTATAAAAAGGAATTATGATAAAAAAGATATTTTTTTCAATACTCCTCGCCCTTATAATTATTTCTTTCGGCTGTAATGTCTATGATGAAATTATAGACGCGGCCATTGTCGATCAAGCAGACGAAACCTCTACTTCTGTATCACCATCACCCTCACCTGTAGCAAGCGATACAACCTCCACGACTTCAGCTTCTGCAACATCATCGCTTATTTTCCCCCCTTAAGCTTTCAAGATTCATAGCAATCGTTTCCATGAATCTACTTCATTAAATAGTTTTTCAAATTAAAACTAATTAGGCCTCAAATGCTGTTTAAAGTTCGCCATTTTTTTTATTTTTTCGCGCTTTTCTTAATATTGTCATGTTCACCCGGCGAAAACAATAAACCAAGTCCTTTTGGACTACCTGTCACCTATCCTGTTGGAGAAAAACCCGTTGGCTTAGTTGCAGAGGACATGAATAAAGACGGCTATCCTGATTTACTAATCCCGAACACTGGGAATAATACTCTTTATTTTTATGAAGGTAATGGCGACGGAACTTTTAAAAAAGCCGTCGTTATGAAAACAGGTAGAGAACCAATGGCTTTGACCGTAGCTGATTTTGACGGCGATGGACTTCCAGATATTGCCCTCTGTAATTATGGAGACAATAACATTTCCATTATTTTGGGTCAAAAAGACGGCTTATTTAAAGTTAGTAATAAAGTCAAAACAGGTAGACTTCCCATTGCTATCGAAACCTCTGATTTTAATGGCGATGGCTCTATCGATCTTGCCGTCACTTTGAGATTTAATAAATTAATGATTTTTTTAGGAGTGGGGGATGGCACATTCAAAACTGGAGAAGCTTATAAAGCAACTGGAACCCCTGCGGACTTAGTCGCCGGAGACTTTAATAACGATAAACATCCAGATATCGCTATTGCTTCAAACGCTATTAAAGCAAATTATATCAAATTATTTTACGGCAATGGCGACGGCACATTCAAAAACCCAAAAAAAATCCTTGGCGCCAAGCAATCTAACTATATCGCACAATACGATTTAAATAATGACGCTATTCAGGATCTGATTCTTACTAATCCTCTAGCAGATAGCATTACATTATTTATTGGGAACAAAGAAGGCGATTTTATAGTTCAGCCCGATGTTGCTGGAGAAAAAGGACCTCAGTATGTTGTTGCAGGAGAATTTACTGGAGATAATGCGATCGACTTAGTTGTAACAAATCGCCGAGACAATTCAATTTCTATATTGGAAGGAAGAGGAAATGGAAGCTTTATATTCCCGCATTATAATTATCCAGTTGGCCCAGATCCCCGGGCAATGGCGGCAGCAGATTTCAATAATGACGGTTTGACTGATATTGCATTAATTTTACATCAAAGAAAACTAGTTGAAATTTTAATGAGGAGTCATGGAACTCCCGATCCAATCGATTAATATCAAGAGAAACTATTTAATATTAGATTGCACTAATTTTCTTCCAACTCATCAAAGTCTAAACCTGGCTTATTTGGAATTTTATAATCGCCCCCTAGCCAAGCCCCTAAATCTATCAATTTACATCTTTCAGAACAAAACGGAAAATTAGGATTAGAATCTTTTTGGGTTTTTGCCTTACAAATAGGACAAGGATTTGTCTTACTTTTTTTGGAAGACATATAAAAGAGACATTGTATATAGATTAGAAAACTGAAAGATTAGATTAGATTTTATTTTGCGGGTAATTTTATCGTAAAAGTTGAACCATCTCCTAAAGCGCTTTCTACGCTAATAGCTCCTCCCATCATATAACAAAATGATTGGCTAATCGCCAACCCCAAACCTGTGCCGCCATAATATTTAGCTACCGATGGGTCTGCCTGTGCATAACTCTTAAACAGATTATTTATCTGTTCGGGATTAATTCCAACGCCAGTATCTTTAACTCTAAAAATCATCCAATCATTTTCTTCGCACTTATCGCGAAAGACCTTTAATAATACCTCACCTTTTTGGGTAAATTTTGCCGCATTGCTCAATATATTCATCAAAACTTGTCTGAGCCGGGTAGTATCAACTTTTATAGAACCTAAATTTTCTTCAGAATCTATTTTAAACTGATTACCATTTTTCCCCATCATCGGACTAACTGTTGTGCTTACTTCTTCAATCAAATTATCGACTTCGCAGTCTTCAGGAAAAAGTTGCATTTTGCCCGCTTCAATTTTCGACAAATCTAAAATATCGTTGATCAAATTTAAAAGATGCTCACCTGCCCCATTTATTTTTTTTAAATCTGGAACAAAATCTTCTTCTACCTCCACGTCTTCAGCGACATCTTGCAAAAGCTCGCTATATCCTATAATTGCATTGAGAGGAGTTCTTAATTCATGACTCATATTCGCCAAAAAAATACTTTTAGTTTGATTGGACTCTTCCGCTTCTTTTTTCGCAGCAATTGATTCTTTATTTATTTTTTCTAAGTCCGTTACTCTTTTTAAACTTTCTATGTTTCTATCGTTTATCTTTTTTAATAGCAAAGCGTTATTTAAACGTACGAACAACTCTTCTGCATCAATCGGATAATGGATAAAATCATGCGTTCCCATTGATAGAAGCTGAGATTTCTCTTCGCTAGTTAAAGCGTTATTCAAAGATAATATTGGAATTTTTCTTAACGCTTCAATTTCCTGTAACATAGCAAGAGTATTTGAAAGAGAGATTATATCTCCTCCAATCACCGCTATAGACAAGTTTTTCAAATGCGGATCATCAATATTAGTAATTTCCGCTAAAAAATCTTGATCCCAGCGAAACCTTTGTCCTTCAAGCAACCCCTCAAAAAAACCTCTTATTTGAGGAGTGGGCTCAATAAAAAGTAAACGTGGCTTCATAAATAAAACTTTAAGTTTAAAAAAATAATCGAAAATGAGAAATTAATAACAAATTGAATCTAGACTCTCTTAAATCTAAGTCGGTAGAAATTAAAGTAACTTACTTTAATGATCAATACTTTCCTCTTATATTAGTTTTTACATCATTTTTATAAAAATTAGACAATTTGTTATGTAAAGTTTCTGTTAAATTTGTGATATCACTGACAAGAGAATTTTCCATTACTTGCTGGGTATTTTTACCTCCAGGTATAACAACTGTAACAGCATCAAAGTCTAAAATCCATCTTAGAGCCATTTGAGTCATAGTCATTTCTTGGGGGACTAAACCTTTCAGCTTTTCAGATAATTCAACACCCTTTTCAAATGGTAAACCTGAAAAAGTTTCTCCAACATTAAAACACTGACCATCTCTATTAAAATTTCGGTGATCGTTTTCTGGAAATATTCTATCTGTAGAAATCTTTCCGGATAATAAACCTGAAGCTAAAGGCAACCGAATAATCAAAGCTACTTTTTTTTCTTTTGCTTTTTCAAACAATGTTTCAATGGCTTTTTGGCGAAAAACATTAAAAATGATTTGCAGGGAAAACAATCCTTCTTGCTCTAGACATATTAGAGCTTCATCCATTGATTCAACACTAGCTCCAAACCTCCTAATTTTTCCTTCTTTTTGAAGAGTTCGTAACCAATCAAAAACTTCTCCACTTGTCATCAATTCAGTTGGGATGCAATGGAGTTGGGTTAAATCTAAGCGCTCTAAACCCAACCGATTTAAAGAAGCTTCCGTATGGCTTCGAAATGTTTCTAAAGAAAAATTTTCCAGACCTCCAGGTTCGGGGAATCGCCCCAGTTTTGTGGCAATTATGATGTCATCTGATAATGGCTTTAAATATTTCTTAATTAAAGATTCTGATCGACCTGCACCGTAAACATCCGCTGTATCAAAAAAATTAATTCCATATTCAACGGCGGTCTCTAACACTTCTTGAGCCGTTGACTCTTCAACGTTTCCCCAGTCCGCGCCCAGTTGCCAGGTTCCTAGTCCAATTTCAGAAACATTAAAACTTTCGGATCCAAAATTCCGGTAGCGCATATTGTTATTCCTTTCTAATACTCAACTATATGTTTAAACAATAACCTCAGACGATTATAGTTTACTTGATTCTGCGTTTAAATTTTCTCCTTCAGAACTAGCAACAACAACCGCTCCAACCGAATCGCTAAATATATTTACAATCCCTCGATACATATCCAATGGACGATCTGCAGCTAGCATAGCTCCTACGATTATAGAAACCATTTCACCTTTCAGACCAACTGTTTCCAAAATAATAAAAATTGTTACTAAACCAGCAGATGGGATAGCGGCAGTCCCGATAGAAGCCAATAAAGCGGTAAAAACGATTAACGCTTGTTGAGAAATCGAAAGGTCAACCCCCATCACCTGCGCTATAAAAATTACTCCTACACATTCGAACAACGCAGTTCCATCCATGTTAACGGTCGCTCCCATCGGTAAAACAAACCCCGAAACAGTCTTTGAAACCCCTAAATTTTTTCTAACGCACTCCATTGTCACCGGTAACGTAGCCAATGATGAACTCGTTGCAAAGACAGTCGCTAGAGCGTTTGCCATTCCTACAAACTGTCGAATAGGGTTTTTTCGGGTAAAAACATAATAAATGAAAGGAAGGACAATAAACAAATGAACCGTCAGGCCGGTAGCGATGGTAGTCATATACCACCCAACCGCTTTAAAAAAATCTCCTCCCATATTCTGGTTTCCCAGCTTAACTGCCAAACCAAAAACTCCAATCGGAGCTATTAGGATTACTAAACGCGTCATTTCCATCATAGCTTGAAAAGCGTCTTCCAATATTCCCGCTAACCGGTTTTTTTTCTCGCCTCCAACCCGACTCACACATATTCCCAATATAAGAGAAAAAAATATGATCGCTAACATATCTCCGTTAACCGCAGCCTTGAGAGGATTGGTTGGAACAATACGTAAAATTAAATCTAATGGAGGAACAGGGTCAGGTAATTCTAATGGAGAAACCAAATCTTTATTAGTCAAGTCAACCGACAACCCGGGACGAATCCAGTTGACCAAAAATAATCCGATCAAAATTGCTAAAAAACTAGTCGATAAATAGTAGCCAACAGTCTTAATGCCAAGCCACCCTAATTTTCCAGTAGCTCCTATGTTTGAAACTCCTGTAATCATCGACAAAATGACTAATGGCACCGTTACCATTTTCAACAAACGAATAAACAAATCCCCCAAAGGTTCAGCAAACGAAGAATACGAACCCAAGGCTTTAGAAAAAATGATGCCTAGGAATAAAGAAATGATTATTTGCCAATGCAGTTTTAATTTATTCATTGGGAATCAAAAGCATTGGAGGGAAAATGAGGAAGGTAAAAAAGCAGATAAGCCAAGCCAACGTTTTTGAAGACGTTGGCTTGGCTAAAACAAACAATTTAACATCGGTAAGCAAAAATCGCTTAAATAACACCGTAAGCCAACATGGCTTCGGCAACTTTGACGAAGCCCGCTACATTTGCGCCTTTAACATAATTAACTTTGTCGCCTTCTTTTCCATATTTTAGACATTGATTATGAATGTCTCTCATTATCCCTTTTAAGCGTTCTTCTAGTTCTTCGCGAGACCAGGAAAGCCGGATGCTATTTTGAGTCATTTCTAAACCAGATACGGCAACCCCTCCAGCATTTGAAGCCTTTCCAGGAGCGTATAAAATCCCAGCTTCAAGAAAAGCTTTGACTCCGGCTTCTTCTGTTGGCATATTCGCCCCTTCGGAAACGCCTTTACAACCATTCACAAGCAACAGTTTAGCTTCGTCTTCATTTAGCTCGTTTTGAGTGGCGCATGGGAAAGCTAAATCACACGATATACTCCAAGGCCGTTTACCTTCATGGAACTTAGATTCAGGATATTTATCGGCATATTCAGAAATACGACCTCGTTTAACAGTTTTTAGATCGATAATATAATTTAGTTTATCTTGGTCAATTCCACTCGGATCATGAACAAATCCAGATGAATCTGACATGGTCAAAACTTTTCCACCTAAATGGATTATCTTTTCCGCGCAAAATTGAGCAACATTTCCAGAACCAGAAACTACACAGTTTTTGCCGCTAATGGAATCGCCCTTATTCTTAAGCATTTCTTCCATAAAATACGCATTACCGTATCCTGTAGCCTCTTTTCTGATCAAACTACCGCCAAACTCTAATGCTTTCCCTGTCAGGGCTCCGGTAAATTCATTTTTCAAACGTTTATACTGCCCAAACATATAACTAATTTCACGAGCGCCGACACCAATATCCCCAGCCGGAACATCAACAACTTCACCTATGTGCTTACTCAATTCAGTCATAAAAGCCTGGCAAAATCTCATCACTTCGCGATCCGATTTCCCTTTAGGGTTAAAATCAGCGCCACCCTTCCCAGCTCCCATAGGTAAGGTAGTCAGGCTATTCTTAAACGTCTGTTCAAAACCAAGAAACTTTAAAACTCCCAAATTTACTGAAGGATGAAACCGCAACCCTCCTTTGTAGGGTCCGATTGCATTGTTAAATTGAACTCTATAGCCTCGATTGGTTCGAACATGCCCTTCATCATCTTCCCAACACACTCGAAAAATAATCGTTCGGTCTGGCTCAGTCATCCGCTCTAATATTTGAGCTGTTCGATATTTTGGATTCTCATTGATATATGGAATAACAGTTTCTGCTACCTCATGGACCGCTTGATGAAACTCAGTTTCTCCAGGATTACGACGTACCAGACCATTCATAAACTCATCAAGCACAAGAGGCTTATTTTCTGACATTTTCAACTCCTAGATAAAGGGTTTCAATTCTATCAATTATAAAAATGCTTGATCGCGTTAATACAAGAAGCGTTAACTTTTTTTGTTTACCTATTTATCATAATTTAAACACTAAATGTAAAAAACTTTTTTTCAGCGCTCAGTTAATAGAGGTCATATATTTTCAAAAATTTCGCATAGTGTCTCAGTAAAGTTTTTCAAGAAAAATGAATAATTTATGATAAGTTCCAATCATATAAATACAGAGTCAAATACATGAAGCTCTTTTCTCGTCCAAACGAGGTTCTTTATTAAATCTTGCAACGTCGGCTTTATCCTCTATGACAGAGTTAAAAAACTTAGATATGATTTTGTTTGAAGAAAACCCCGATGAAAAAGAAACGGAATCTTTTTTATCTAAATTCGGATTTGAAGAAAACGAAAGAGCAAAAAAAGTCTTACAAAACCTTGCAAAACAAGCAAACTTCCAACGTCTTTTTCCTAATTTTTTTCCCGAATTTCTTAAACTCATCCGCCAATCCTACAATCCAGACGCTGCCCTCTTAAACTTTGATCGTTTTTCTCAAGAAATTCACGATAAAGACCATTTGTATTCACTATTATGCGTAGACAACTTTTTATTAGAAGCTCTAATTGTTCTTTTCTCAGGCAGCCAAGTCTTAACCGACACTTTGTTAAAAAACCCTGGGCATTTTGATTGGCTAAAGCTACCTGAAACATTAAAAAAGCCAAAATCTAAAGATGCGCTGTTTCGAGACTTTTATTCCATGGCTGAAACAGACGACTTTGACGACCGTCTACCCTCGCTTTTAAGAAAATTTAAGCAAAGAGAATACATTCGAATCGGGCTGAGGGATTTAATGGAACTCGCAGAGTTAAAAGAAAATGTCGAAGATATTTCAAACTTAGCAAACGTATGCTTACAGTTAGCTTATGAATATGCCGATCGTTCATTAAAGAAAAAACATGGCATCCCAATGCATCAGGACGAACATGGAGAATGGAAAGAAACCGAGTTCACAGTTTTCGGCATGGGAAAACTTGGCGGTCTAGAACTCAATTATAGTTCAGACATCGACTTAATTTATCTTTACGAATCAAGTCATGGAGAAACCAAACCTGAAAACGGCAAAGATCTAAACGCTAACTTAACAAATCATGAGTATTTTACGAAACTAGGTCAATTACTGACTAAAACAATTAACGAAATCACCGAAGAAGGCGCTGTTTTCCGAGTCGACCTTAATTTAAGACCAGAAGGTAGAAGTGGAGAAATTGCAAACTCTCTTGCCAGTTCTGAGACTTACTATCAGTCTTGGGGAAGAACTTGGGAACGCCAGGCTCTTATTAAGGCAGGAATTAGCGCTGGTAGCGAATCGCTTGGAAAAACTTTCTTTAAAATGATTGAACCTTTTGTTTTTCGAAAACACCTTGATTTTGCAGCTATCGACGAAATCAAATCGATGAAAAAAAAGATCGATCAAAATTTAAAACAAAAGCGTGGAGATGAGCAAAACATCAAATTAGGTTTTGGAGGTATTCGCGAAGTAGAATTTATAGTTCAGGCATACCAATTACTTTTTGGGGGAAGGTTTAAAGACCTACGTATCACAAATACGCTAGAAGCTCTTGAAAAATTATTACAGAAACAATTCTTAAATTCCGACGAATACAACCATCTAAAAAATGCTTATATTTTCCTTAGGAGACTAGAAAACCGGGTTCAAATGACTTTTGGTTTGCAAACACATTCGTTGCCGAAAAAAGAAAAGGATATCGCTATTTTAGCGAGAAAAATGGGATTCAAATCCAGCGACCCTAAAGAATCCATTTCTCAATTCAATTCAGATATGGAAAAACATACTCAATTTGTCGGGAATTGTTTTGCCAATCTCCTTGCTGACCCCGCTGAAAGAGAGTCCTCTCAATCGTATTCTCCAGATAAAGGAACTATTACTTTAGACGAAAAAAATTTTAATGAAGAACTAATGAGATCTTATTCATTTCCAGATCCTCAAAGAGCTTTTCAATTTTTAAAATCTTTGCGGGACGGACCTGATTTTTTCCATCCAACAGAAAAGAGCCTTCGGAATTTTTATATTTTACTTCCTAAATTGTTAGACGCTGCTATAAAAACTCCTATGCCTAATTCAGCTGTTGAGAACTTCGTCAAATTTGTCGAAACCAGCCAAGCGAGAGAAATTTTTATAGGTATCCTATTAGATAATCAACGTTTTTTAGAAATTCTTTTAATTCTTTTCGGATCCAGCGATGGGCTATCCAATACTATTATCCGTCGCCCGGAATATATGGACGTCCTGATCTCAAATGAATCCATTCACAGATTCAAACACCCCGAGACAATATATGCCAATTTAGCTCAAGACCTTGAAAGAGCGGCTAACCTAAAAGAGAAAAAAACCATTCTTCGCCAGTTTAAAAAAGGAGAAGAGTTGCGTATTGGAGTTCGATACCTAATACGAGAAACAGACTTGATTGGAACTTTGACGGACCTATCCACTATTGCCGATATATTTCTTCGCGCTGCTCTTGAAACGGCCAAAGAAGAAGTCGGAATAGAACAACCTAAAGAGGGTGTCACAGAAGTCGAGAGTTTTGCGATTTTTGGATTGGGGAAACTTGGCGGAAACGAGTTAAATTTTGGCTCCGATCTTGACATTATTTTCGTTTATGACGAAAACGAAGATACTTCCAACTCCGAAGTTCAACAAACAGCTTCCACAAAATATATGCGTCTTGCCCAAACAATCTATGCTTTGTCCACAGAAATGACGTTTGAAGGCTTTGCATACAAAATAGATACTAATCTCAGGCCAGAAGGCAATCAAGGATGGATAGCCCATTCTATAAAAGGATATGAAAGTTATTTTAGAACAAGGGGAAGAATTTGGGAGCAACAGGCAATGACCCGCGCTAGATTCATTGCAGGAAACGAAGATTTAGGAAAAAACTTTATTAAAATATCTCAAGAATTCACTTATAAGCCTAAATTAGAATATAGCTCTCTAATTGAAATTGCTCGACTACGAGAAAGAATGGAAAAAGAAATTGCAAAAGAAATTAAAAAAGGGAAAAACGTTAAACTCGGATATGGAGGGCTAGCGGACATCGAATTTACTGTCCAAATTCTGCAATTAATGCACGGTTATAAAAGCGCACAATTTAGACAAACTAATACTCTAGAAGCTCTTAAGGCTTTTGCCGCGTTGGGAGTTTTAGATCATTCCACCGCAGAAAATCTTAAAAAACATTACATTTTTTTGAGAAATTTGGAATGCGCTCTTCGTATCCGCAATCAAAACGAATCAAGTTATTTACCAAAAAAAATAGAGAGTCAATCTAGTCTTGCTAAATTGCTTGGCTATGAAGAAACTGAAGGAAAAAGTCTCTCTAACCAATTGCTTGAAGATTATCGAGAAACAACATCCAAGATTCGCGATTTTTACAATAAGAATCTGGACGCACTACTTCGAACCTCACTTTAGCTAATTTGCAAAGCAGGTAAAACCCGCAAATAAGATTTGCGGGCAACCTATATAATTTCGAATTTATTGTTTTACGGGACCATCCGCAAAATTTGCGCAAATTCCGCATAACCATCATCTTCTGCCTTAAAAGCAATCTCTTTCATAGGTTTTTGACCGTCAATAGCTTCTGCCGTTGCTGTGTCATCTTCAAGGGTTTCTCGGAATGCGGCCAACAATTTTGCAATAGAATGACGAAAAGTAACTTCATCTAATAAACAATCAGCATTTTTCCAAAATTCGGCGATAGGGTCCTTAACCATATAATTCCTCTTTCTTCTTGATTCTAAGGCTCTAATCATTTTGAGCCTCCGTTAGTGAATAACTCAGGCCAACTTCTTCACTCATTAGCCAAAATTTTTCAAAATCTTGTAACCATCCTGGAACTGAGCCGCTTTTCAATTCCAAATAGTTTGAATTATCCTTTTCGGCAACTTGCTCAAAAAACTCCATACTTACCTCCAAAAAAAGTTAAAAGCTAATTAATCAATAACTAAGCAATCCTTGTTCCATTTAGTGATCAGAAATAATGTGAACTCCCTAAACTAAAAAATAAAAGGATTTAGAGAGAAAAAAAAAATTTAAGAGGAAAAAAATTCTATAGAGATATAGAAGGGAAGGGAAAAAACGTCAAAAATTTAACGGTATAAACTAACCATTAAATATAAATTAACTCTAGGTACAGAAGAAAAAATATTTCTTTAGAAAAAACCATTATTTTCCGATAAACACATTAAAATCAAAAGGTTTAGACGTCAAAAAACCAATTAGTTTTGTTTTATACGGATTATTTGGAGTTTCGAGTTTGGAGAGGGAAGAAAACTTAGCTTAAACTTGAGAAAAGCTTTTTATGATTTTGTCCATCGCGAAAAAAAACCACTTGGAAGACTAGTTTTAAAGGTATTCTCAAAAATAAACATTTCTCCAGACTCAATTACCCCTTGTCCTGGAGGTATGAGATAACTTAAAAGCAAATTTTCTAAGGTTAAGGAGGAAAAACCGGGGCTATGCGTCGTTATCAATACAAAGGAAGGATTGGGCGTTAAAATTTGACAACATAATTCAAGTAATTCAGGTAGATTTTTCTCAATTTTCCAGACTTCGTTTTTGGTTCCGCGGCCAAAAGTTGGAGGATCCATGATAATTCCATCGTAGCGATTGCCTCTTCTAATTTCACGTTTTAGAAATTTAATGGCATCGTCAACAATCCATCGAATGGGACAATCGCTCAATCCAGACAGCTCTTGGTTTTGCCGCGCCCAGCCAATGGATGGCTTGGAAGCGTCAATATGAGTAACTCGGGCGCCTCCTGCCGCTGCAGATAAGGTACTTGCGCCTGTATAACCGAATAAATTAAGGATATTGGGGTTCTCTATTTTAGAAACCTGTTCGCGAATCCATAACCAATTAGGAGCTTGCTCGGCAAACAAACCGATGTGGCCAAAACCTGTAGGATTGACTTTTAACGTTAAATCTTGAAATTGAAGAGTCCATCCATCTTCGGGAAAAGACGAAAAAAATCGCCATTTGCCCCCTGTTTCTTTGCCTTTAAAATATTCATACTCGGCTTCGGATTTTTCCCAGTCTTTAGGGGAAAGTTTACGGGGCCAAATAGCTTGCGGGGCCGGACGAACAACATAATGCGAACCAAGTAATTCAAGTTTTTTGAAATCGCCTGTATCGACTAATTTGTAATCAAAATCATCACATGGGTAAATAAGACGCGACGAACGGCATAAAACGGATTCCATAGTAATTAGACCGTGAGAATTGTTTAGTTTAGAATTAAAAAAACCGTATCAAACGTTTTTATATCTCTGTAATAATTACAAACTACTTCATCGAGTAGTCTAAGTATTTGGTATTATTGAATTTTAGGACCCTTTAATCTTCAGATTTCTGGATTATAACAAATTAAAGAAAGACACGGTAACTCTTGAAACGTTTATTTTTTATATATTTAGCGTTATTTTTCTGCGCTTGCGGCAATCCAGAAGCAAAAAGTGAGCAACCCAACAAAAAACGCGAGTTAGTTCTACCTGTTCAAGCTGGCAAAGCGACTTTCCGCAATGTAGTCGAAGAAGTTAGAGGTGTTGGCAATATTCAAGCAGAACAAAGAGTAATCGTAACTTCTGAAGTTAACGGAAAACTTGTAGGTATTCACTTTCAAGAAGGCAGAAAAGTTCAAGCAGGACAAAAGCTTGTTTCTATTGACCCTAGAGACTATCAATTAGAAATCAAAAAGCTGGAAGCCGACCTTGCCGCATCCAAACAGGAGTACGATAAGGCCACTAGCGGACTTCGCCCTGAAGAAAAAGAGAAACTCCGCTCTCAAACACGCGCCTCTCAAAGCGCGCTAGATTTATCTATCAAAGAACGCGCTAGAACTCAGCAATTAGTCAAAGATAAAGTCGTCTCTCAATCGGATCTAGATATAGCAAACGATCGCGTTCAGCAAGCCAAAGAAATCCTGTCTTCAAACCAAGCAGCCTTAAATGCCGCCCTAAAATCTAGAGAAGAAGATATATCGCAAAAAGATTCAGATAGAGAAGCAGTCGCAAGACAACTTGAAAGAGCAAAATTGGCTCTTTCAAAAACTACATTACGCGCCCCTTTCGACGGAATTATTTTGTCTAAAAAAATTGAAGAGGGTGCATATGCGAGTTCCGGAACTCCAATTTTAGAAATGATAGGATCTTCCAAACTAAAAGCTGTCATTGAAATTCCGCAAAGCTTTCGAGAAAAACTGTCAAAACTTACAAATATTGAATTCTCCGTTAAAGATTTTGGAATTAAATTTATCTTAGAAGGAGAAGCTTTAAAAGGAGTTCGAGTTATCCCAGACTCTAATATTTTTTCGGGAAACATTCCTGTTCAGATAAATTTACCAGAACCCGACCCTTCTCTATTCCCTGGCGTAACGCTTGAAGCCATATTTAGATTTGAAGCGCGAAAAAATGTTTTGCATGTTCCATCGATCGCCTTAGTTATTACCGAAAGAGGATCGGTCGTTTATTCCATAAAAGATCAAAAAGCAAACTTAATCCCTGTAAAGGCGTTAAAAGAAAAAAATGACTTTACAGAAATTCAAGATTTTACTGGCCAAATATCGGAAGATACTCCCATAATTCTTAGAGGGGCTAGCGCTGTTTTTCCGGGAGTACAAGTTATGCAGGTTAACGTAGAACCAAAAAACAAAGCTCCTAAAACAGATCAAAAGCCTGACCAAAATAACACCGAAGAAAAGCCAAAAACATAATGAATCTGATCGACTATTCCATACGAAATCCTCATCCCATAACCGTAGTTATATTACTAGCGGGAGTGTTAGGAATTTTGAGTTTTAATTCGTTGCCTCGCCAGTTAACTCCAACTGTTGAAAAACCCATCATTGAGGTTACAACCGAGTATTTGGGACTATCGCCAAACGAAGTCGAAAGATACATTACAAATAGATTAGAAGAACAATTAAGCTCAGTCGAAGGCCTAAAAAAGATGACTTCGCGGAGCCAACACGGAATGAGCACCGTTACTCTAGAATTCGAATGGGGAACCGACAAGAAGATTGCAATGATCGACGTTAATAATAAATTGCAACAGGTAAAAGATTTACCGCAACAAGCTGATCGTCCTTCTTTAAAATCTGTCTCGAGCGATAATTCCAATCCAATAATGTGGATGATTTTCGAAAAACCACATCCAGACATGCCAAATATCGACCAGAACTACATGTTCAAAATTGGAGAAGATGTCATACTCCCCGTTTTAAGAAGGGTGATTGGCGTTGGAAATGTTTGGCATTTTGGAGGAGAAGAGCGAGAGATGAGGATAGAGTTTGATCCATACAGCCTCGCAAGATTGCACCTTACCTATAGCGAAGTTACAGACAAATTATCTGAAGAAAACGTAAACACACGCGCTGGTTTTCATGAAGAAACACAGCGCGAATATACCGTCCGAAGTATGGGTGAGTTTTTGAATCCTGAAGACATTTTAAACACCGTAATCAAAAGGGACGGCGAAAAAACAATTACAGTTCGAGATTTTGCGGTTGTCAAAGACTTCTATAAAAGAACCGATTCTCTAGTTCGAATTAACGGCAATCTTTCCAACGCATTCGGAATCATACGAAAGGCTGGAGCTAATGTCGTCGAGACCTGCCGGGAAGCCGAAAAAGCCGTTAAACAATTAAACGAAGAACTGACCAACCGCGGGTTGCCGTTGAGACTTAAAATTGTTTATCAAGATGTCGATTACATTGACGAAGCAATCCGACTTGTAAAATCAAATCTGGCGGTCGGTTCTTTTCTAGCGGTACTTGTTTTATTAGTTTTCTTAGGCTCTTTTCGGTCGTTAATCATTATTAGCGTCAGCATCCCTATAAGCTTAATATCAGTTTTCATAATATTAAAACTTATGGGAAGAACCGTTAACATTATATCACTAGCAGGTATGGCCTTTGCCGTTGGAATGGTGGTGGATAACTCTATTGTGGTTTTGGAGAATATCTATCGACATCTCGCGATGAAAAAAGGAGCTCTAAAAGCCGCTTATGACGGCACAATGGAAGTATGGGGAGCGGTGTTTGCGTCTACATTAACCACCTTAGCGGTTTTCATTCCTATTGCTTTTATTCAAGAAGAAGCGGGTCAACTCTTCCGCGATATCTCCATAACAATTAGCGCAAGTATTGCCATATCTTTATTAGTTTCCATAACAGCTATTCCCACTTTGTCCGCGATTTTACTACGTTCTAAAGAAGACGAGTCATTTTCAGACGGGTTTATTCATAAAACTTTATTAAAACCAGCAGTAACTTTAGGTCATAGATTAGCCGGAAGTTACTACAAATTAATGGCGGTTTTATTAGAAAAAAGCCCTTTAAAAGTAGCAGGAAAGCTTTTGGTCGTAGCCGGGGTTGGAGGGTTGCTAGCGCTTAGTTTTAAAGTCCTGCCAGAACAAGACTACCTCCCGTATGGCAACAGCAACATGGTTTTTATGTTTATTGAACCCGTAGCTGGATCGCGAGTGGAACAAAATATGCGCTATATAAGCGACTACGAAAAAGAGATGGTCGCTATGGATGATGTTGAAAATAATTTCTTAGTGTTTTCCAACCGATTTAACGGAGGGGGAGCAATGATTCACCGCGATCTAGCTACCGGCCAACGCGGCGAAGTAAAAATGGCCGTTAAATCCAAAGAAATGGGAGGCAAAATATTCACTATCCCAGGCTATAGTTTTGCTTTTGCCGCCCAAAGACCTATTTTTAGATCTGCCGACAAAACTTTTCAAGTTGAAATAATGGGCCCAGATATTTTGAAGCTCAAAAACTCAGCTTTACAGCTTATTGGGAAAATAATGGGATTACCTGGAATTCATTCCGTGCGGCCTGAATTTAAATTTGGAAACCCAGAATTGCGTTTTACTCCAAAACGCGCAAATGCCGCGCGACTAGACATCGGAATGCCTGAACTAGGAAAAATTGTAGAATCGCTTAATGCGGGAACCTATCTGGGAGAATTTAACGACCAGGGAGATTTAATCGACTTTACTTTTGTCAGGAAAAAAGAACTACCTTTAAATTTAGACGAATACAGAAATTTACCAGTTTGGACTAAAAAGGGGTTTACAACTCATCTAGGTCATCTCGCTGACATTTCCGTCAATGTTGGCCCTTCTGTTATCGACCATATTGAAAAAGACCGAGCCATTGTTCTAAAAGTCCAAGTTCGAAAGGACTATCCAATGAAAACTGCCATAGCTAATATCGAAAAAGACGTTCTAGCTAAAGAACGAGCTTCCCTGGACGAAGACTATAATATTCGCATTGGCGGTTCGGCAGACGACTTAGGTTCTACTATTCAATCTCTATCAAATACTTTTTTGTATGCTGTCGGTTTTATTTATCTACTTTTAGTCGCTTTATTTAAATCATTTGGAAGACCAATTGTCGTAATGCTGACTGTTATTTTGGCCGTGTCTGGTTCTTTTTTTGGAATTGCGGGAAATAATTGGCTACAACAACAAAAAATTCTCTCCATCTTAAATGAATGGAACGTTCCCAACGCAGAAAGTATGGCCAGTGGATGGAGTTGGATCACATACGATATTCTGACTCAATTGGGTGTTATTATCTTGGCTGGGATTGTAGTCAATAACGCGATTCTCATTGTCCATCAAACTTTAAATAATATTATTGATGGAATGGAAGAGCGTGAAGCTCTGCTTGAATCCTGCAAAACGCGGTTAAGACCAATCATGATGACAGTTATATCCAGCGTGTTTGGGATGATTCCATTGGCATTTGGAGAAGGATCTGGAACAGAACTTTATCGTGGACTCGGAACCGCCTTAATTGGAGGACTAACCTTCTCGGCTGTCTTTACTTTATTTTTAGTTCCAGTGCTGATGTCACTTATGATGGATCTTGGATTTGGAGCAAAGAAAGAGGACCTCGTAAAGCAATCTTTAGCGATAGACAAACCTTTAAAGGCATAAGACAGTCTGTGTTTAATTATTGCGGCAGGTCAGAAGAGTTGATAAGAGCCAGTTTTTGTGGACGACTCATTCGTTTAATTTCAGCTTCTCGGATGGAGGCTTCGCTTCTATTGGAGTGATTCTCTTGAAATAATATTTGTTTCGGAGCTGAAATAGAAAAAAACTTTGCTCCTCGTTTTTTTTCTAAATGCTCTTTGAAACGCCTATCTAAATCCGTCGTTATCCCCGTATATAACTTACCCGATTCCGTCTCAACAATATAAACAGTCCAAGATTCACTTACAGACATAAAACTTAACTAGAAAATAGAAATATCAGGCGCTTTGAAAATCTCAAATAAGAGATTTACGCGGCATTTATACTACTGACCAAACGTTGAAGCTCGTCAGCCATTGTAGCTAGTTCTCCAGCGGCTAATTGCGTATCGGTGGCTCCTTTGTTTGTAGTTTGAGCCGCTTGAGCAACACCGTCAATATTAGTGTTAATTTCTTCAGTGCCTCTAGCAGCTTCGGAAACCGTACGCCCCATCTCTGCCGTTGTCGCCGTTTGTTCTTCAACAGCTGTGGCAATGGTGCTGGAAATATCATTTATTTTATTAATAACATTAGTAACCTCGGTTATCGCTTCAACCGCTTTCTCAGTGTCCGATTGGATTGCATCTATACGTTGGCCAATATCTCCCGTAGCTTTAGAAGTTTCTTTAGCTAATTCCTTAACTTCATTGGCAACGACAGCAAAACCTTTCCCAGCTTCTCCTGCTCTTGCCGCTTCGATGGTAGCATTCAACGCCAATAAATTGGTTTGTTCCGCAATAGAATTGATAACTTTAACCACTTGTCCAATTTCGTTGCTACTTTCTCCTAGCTTGCCGATTGTAGTATTAGTGGATTCAACAATAGCTACAGCGTCATTTGCTACCGTAGCGGCTTCGTTTGCATTTTGAGCAATTTCTCTAATGCTGGAATTCATTTCTTCAACCGATAAAGATACTAACTCAACGTTTTTACTAACTTCCTTAGAGGCGTCTGAAACAACGGACGATTGAGCCGAAGTTTCTTCAGCATTCACGCTCATCAGAGAGCTCACTTCGGATAACTTTCCAGAAGAACCCGATAAAGCCTTTGCATTACTTTCAATGGCAGCAAGACTTTTGCGTAGCTTTTCAGCATGATTCTTTTCTTGCTCATGCATTTTTGCGGTTTCTTCAGCCGCTATCTCGGCAGCTTCGTTAGCTTTTTGCTTTTCAACCGCTTGAGCCATCATGTTATCAACTGATTTTGCAAAGTCGCCTTGCAGTTTTGGCGACCGGCCATGACTTTGACCGCTCATTATCTCTTCAGAATTTTGAATAAAAGTCTGAAGCCCTTCAGACATTGTATTAAAGTTCTGGGCAAGTTCACCCAATTCATCATCAGACTCAATATTAAGTTTCTCTGATTTTAATTCGCCTCTTGCAATTTTCTGAGTCGCTTTTACCATTTTTAATATAGGCGCCGCCGCCTTCTTAGCGATAATAAAACCAGCCAAAAAAATTGCGAATGCTATAAATGCTCCGGTAATCAAATTCCAATTACGAATGCTAGTTTGTACTGCAAAAGCTTCTTCTTCATCAATCTCCGCTAAAATAGCCCAGCGCAACCCTAAAATATCAAGTGGAGAATAAGCGCTCAGAACTGGAATACCACGGTAATCTTTAAAAATTTGAAATCCAGAAGTCCCGTTAAGAGCTTCTTGGACGCCTTTAGAATCAACCCGCATGAGACCTATACTAGTGCCAAAAGTTCTTTGATCTTCAATTAATTTCTTTTCGACTCCAAACCCTTCAAGATCCTTATAATATGTTTTGTCATCTTCAATAAGAAATCGCGAATTATTTCTCATCATTTTATCCTGACCAATTAAATATGCCTCGCCGCTGTCTCCCAATCCAACTTTCTTCCAGGAATGATTGCTCGACATAACTTCATCAATTTTGTCGATAGGCATTTGAAAAATCAAGATGCCTACTTTTTTAGGACCGTCAAAAATAGGAGAGGCAATAAATGAAGCGGGGGCATTGTAAGAAGGCTCATATGAAGCAAAGTCATCCATAATAAAAGAAGAAGGGTCATCCAATTTTAAGGCTTTTTTAAAGACGCGACCAATTCCAGTATCTGCGTATGGACCGGTCAATAAACTTGTCGTGTAATCCACTTCCTTAAATACTGAATAAATTATATGACCTGTCTTAGGCTCAACTAGAAAAATATCGTAATAGCCAAATTTCTCTAAAAAACTTTTTATTGCAGGATGGTATTTCTCATGAACTTTACTGTATTGGCTTCCATCATTCGAAACCATCAAGTTATGTTTTTCGCCAATCGGTTCGGAGTTTTCAGAAATATAGAGAGCTTGTAAAGTTTGAGAAACCCCTTCGTTCGGGAACCATCTAGAATCTGAACCACCAGGAGCGCCAGGGGTATTATCCATTTGATACGTATATCTAGCTTTTAATTTGGAGGTCTTATTTGAATCTATATACGCGGGAAGCTCGTTCTCAATAGAAAAGAAAGCAGGGTTAAACTCTTCGATAGCTTCGATGATCATTCTACTCTCAGATAAAGTAAGAACCTGATCTCTTATCTGCTGAAAGTAACGTTCGATCTGATATTTTTTATCTTCCTTTAAAGCCGTCAATCTATTTTCATTTAGTTTCAAAATCTCTCTTTTCATTGTTGTCATCGACAAAACAAAGAAAATCAAAAAAGGAATCAAACCAGTTAAAGCCATTAATAGGATAACTTTTTTCTTAATATTCCATTTTCCCAAAGTATTTGAACTATTTTGAGTCATTTTAAACCACCCTTAAAATCGAATTGTTTGGTCATTAAAATAGGTTATAGTTTAAAAACATTTAACTCGATTGGCACTTTATAAGGAAAAATTATTCAGGGGGAATTTCCATTTATCCAAGCATCTATTCGAATTGACCTAAGGAGTATCCTTAAGTACGAAATAAAAAATATCGCAGTAGCATTTGACCTTATCACACTACTTTTCCATCGATTGTTACATCATTGTAAACTTTTTTCGATTTACCGTAATAAAATTAAGACAAGAAGACCTTTAAGAAAACTTCTCTTTTACTTCAAAATCATCTCTTTCAAGAAGCCAATTTCCACCTGATTGCTTGATCCATTTCTCCATAGTAATAATTCCACGTCCAACATTCATTGACCAATCTGCAGAAAGCAACGCCGTTTTATTGTCGACAATTTCTAGTTTAATATTTTGATAAACAAGATCTCCCGCGCCAGATTCAATAAAAGGTCGCCAGAACCCTTCTATTTCTTTTAACCCTGTAAAAACCCCCATTGGTTTCGCATTCATCACTGCGGATTTTGTGTACCCCGCAACACAGGCATCTACATCTCCTGAATTAAAACTAGCGATCCATTTTTCACTTCGCCTTAAAACTTCATCTTCAACTACTTTTTCTTCTTCATTTTTTTCGTGATTGATAGACATTCTCCAACCTTATTTAAATTATCTATTTTAGTTACCCAGCTACATTGGATAGTTGTAAAACTGTATTAATTCGACTTACTATTGAATCAATGTAACCATTAAGTTTGCTAATATAAAGTATACGCAATTTACTAATTTAACGGTTTGAAAAACCAGAGTTTTTGATACATCCAAAAAATTTTCTTTAGCAACAAATACTTTAATAAAATCGTGAATAAAAATAAAACTCCCCTATCTCCTAGCAACCTTCGAAGTAATTCAAAACTTCTTTTAGCTTTATTTGTATTTGCGCTCTTATTTTCTTATGGATGGAAAATTACAGAAATTGATTTGAAGGAGATGGTTCATGACGCTCACCTCGTTAAACCGCTTGTTTCAGCTCTCCTTCAGCCCGATATAATTAGTTCAAATAAGAAATCTCAAGAAGTTAAAACCATTTTTTATCTCGACGAGATTCCAATAACACCTCCCCATACGCCACTTGAAAACACGCCTCAAATAATTCTATCTTCGATTAGTGGGAGTCGTGACGATCCTATAACTGTTGACGGCAAAAATCTAAAACCCAATGTTCATGGACAGCTTTTTTGGATAAATTCCATAGAACAAGAGTTTCCAATGGAAGAAATAATTCTTGATGCAAAAGGTTCTTTCCATTCAACAATCCGAGTTCCGGAAATGGCGCGCGGCGACATACAATATGTTAAAGCCCAATTAACTTGGAAAACGGGAGGTTGGCATTTCAGTAAAACGTTTTATCTTGTTCGGGACAAAATGGTTGAAACAATTTTTTTAGCGTTCATGGCTACAGTTTTTGGAGTTGTCTTTGCGCTTCCATTAGGTTTTCTTGGAGCGCGTAATGTAACCGGAAATAGCGCCACGGGCTGGAGCATTTACATATTCGTCCGGGGATTTTTTAATATATTACGTTCGATAGAACCTTTGGTGCTAGCTATTTTATTTGCAGTCTGGGTAGGCATCGGGCCTTTTGCAGGCGTTCTAGCTTTGGGTTTTCATTCTATTGCAGCGCTGGGGAAATTATTTTCGGAACAAATTGAATCTGTCGATAAAGGGCCAATAGAAGCAATTACCTCGGTCGGAGCAACACCACTGCAAGTCATCATTTATGCAATCATTCCTCAAGCCATTCCTCAAATATTAGCTTACACTTTTTATCGCTGGGACATCAACATTCGGATGTCCACAATTATTGGATTCGTCGGCGGAGGCGGAATTGGTTTTTTGCTTCAACAATGGATTAATTTACTTCAATACCGACAAGCGGGAACAGCCTTACTCGCCATTGCCATCGCAGTCGTTACACTAGATGCCCTTAGCGCACGAATTCGAGCCAAGGTTCTTTAAACTTATCAATTTGCACTTTGTATAAACCGAAAAAATAAATCTTAATAATAGAATTATGCTATCGTGGTTAAGTTTTACCGCTAAATCCTTCCAGCAAGGTTTAAGATTACCTTTCCATTAAAAAAATCTTTATCATTGGACAAGGGCGAAGCCAGAAAAACCAATACAAAATTTTTTTGTTAAATTTTAAAACTCCATGTCAGTTATAAAAGAATATTTTGGCAAAGAAGGTCGCGCCGTTGACTTGATGGATTCATTCGAATTCCGTCCTCAACAAATTGATATGGGAGAGGCCGTTGAACGCGCTTTCAACGATGGCAGTCACTTGATGGTAGAAGCGGGCACCGGAACAGGAAAAAGTCTTGCCTACTTAGTTCCTGCCGCAATATGGGCCGCAAAATATAATAAAAAAGTAGTTATCTCTACTTATACTAAAACGCTACAACAACAAATCCTCAATAAAGATATTCCTTTTATGCGCGAAGCTCTTGGTATCCCTTTCCGATACGCTCTTTGCGTAGGATATGGAAACTATTTGTCTCTAAGACGAATGGGACGCGCCGCTCAAACTGAAATGTTCAAGGAATCTAAGGAAAGTCGACAACGCCAGGAGATTTTTGATTGGTCCGAGACCACCCGAACTGGAGATCGAATGGAATTGCCATTCGAAGTTATGGCAAACGTTTGGGAAGATATGGGACGTCAAAAAGAGCTCTGCATGGGAAAGAAATGTCCAACATACCGGGATTGTTTCTATTTTAAAGCTCGTAAAAAGTGGTTTGGTTCTCATTTACTCATCGTCAACCACCATTTGTTTTTTGCCAACATCGCTAGCGGAGGCGGAGTATTGCCACAGTATGACGCCGTAATTTTCGACGAAGCTCAAAACATTGAGGAAGCGGCTTCGCAATTTCTTGGCATGGATTTATCTAACTCCGGCATCGGCTTTTTTTTAGACCGACTCTACAACCCTAGAACCCAAAAGGGAATTCTTACCAGGTTGGAATCAGGTTCTAGCGGAGATACTTTACCGCGACGCGTAGTCCGGGTCCAAGAAGCCGCTCATACTTTTTTTAGCGAAATATTTGAAACTTACGGTTTCCGAAACAGGTCTATAAGATTTTACGAACCTCCTCCGATAGAAAACCATCTTTTTATACCTCTAAAAGAGTTAGAAGATTCGCTCAAAAGTTATGGAGAAACATTACAATCGGAAGAGGACCGATTGGAAATTTCCTCTGCCGCTACCCGGTGTTCAGAATTTAGTCAAGCGTTGCAATTTTTTCTTCACCAGAGTCTAGAGGAATTTGTTTATTGGTTGGAAATTTCACAAATGCGGCGTGGCAGTAAAGCCGTATTACGTGGCGTACCCATTGATATTAGCGCAGAGTTGAAACGACAGGTTTTTAATAAAACCGATACAGTTATCATGACATCCGCAACTCTTTCAGCCAATGGCAAGTTCGATTACTCAAAAAGTCGTTTAGGTTGCGACCCCCAAGAAGAATTAATTTTAGATTCTCCATTTGATTACCCAAATCAATCGCTTTTATATATTCCAAAAGATTTGCCCGAACCCTCTGAAGAAACTGAAAAATATATTCCCGCTATTTCGCGAAGAATTTGGGATCTTATTTTTGCTTCTGGCGGTCGCACGTTTGTTTTGTTTACAAGTTATGACGCACTGAACCGTGTTTATAAAGAAATTGAAGAAATTTCCGCAAAATTTCCACTGATAAAACAAGGAGAGATGCCTGCCGCAAAAATGATCGAAGAATTTAAAAAAAAGCCATCGGTTATTTTGGCGACGAACTCGTTTTGGCAAGGCGTTGATGTTCCCGGAGAAGCCTTACAAAGCGTTATCATCACGAAACTACCTTTTGACGTACCAACAGATCCTATAACCGAAGCAAGGATGGAGAGCTTCCGCAAACAAAATAAAAACCCATTCAAACACTACCAATTACCAAGAGCAATTATTCAGCTAAAGCAAGGGTTCGGACGGCTTATCAGGAAACAGACAGATATTGGCGTCGCTTCTATTTTGGACGCTCGCCTAGTCAACCGGAGCTATGGAAAGCAATTCATAGAATCTCTTCCAGATAGCAAACGGACAAACGATTTGGAATCAGTTAAAGAGTTTTTCCGAAATAATGGATCCACACAAGAAGAGTTCCCTCCTTCCTTGGGTTCAAAAGCTCAAATCGTCGACTTAGATTCGCGAAGATAATTCCCTTTAAAGCTAAAAATCATCCAACTAACGAATCATAAATTCTTTTTGTTAGTGGAGGTTTATCCATTGCGCAACGAAACCCAACATCAATCTTGTAAGAACGTGGATTCATTTTTTCACGGTAAGAAGCTCGAGCCTTTAGCGAAACTATTTTCATATAGTCTCTTTTTGGAAAATGTCCAACGCCAAAATAAGACAAACCTCTAACAATTGTATATTTTTCTCCATAATCTTTAGATTTGAACTTGTTATCTGGATAAGGGATATAATAATCCCAAACCCATTCCCATGCATTGCCAATCATGTCGTGAACGCCAAAAGGACTCTTTCCATTCTCATAGCTTCCACGGGGTTTTAATCCTTGTCCCCTCTTTTTTCTGTTAGATTGGCTTACATTAGCGAAAGAAGCGTCAAAACGATCTCCCCAGGGATAAATTAAGCCATTTGGACCACGAGCGGCTTTTTCCCATTCTTTTTCTGTAGGAAGTCGTTTGTCAGCCCATTGGGCAAAAGCTGCCGCTTGAAAAAAAGAAATTCCAGTTACAGGGTAATTATCTTTTCCTTCAGGGTATTTCTCTCCTTTCCAAAACTTTGGCGGCTTACAACCTGTCGCTTGGCAAAAAATATAGTAATCTTTATTGGAAACTTCGTATTTGTCGATGTAAAACCCTGGTAAGCTAACTTGCCTTTGAGGAGATTCATCTGCAAACCATGGTTTTTCCAACCCCACAGCTAATGCATGCCCTTCTTTATCTATACGATCATCTCCCATCACAAAATAACCGCCTGGAATTAAAACCATGCCTTGTGGAGCTGCATCAAATAAACACCCGCCTAACCCAACAGCAACAAAAAGTAAAGCTAGCGACCTGAGACAATTCATAATATATTGCCTGACCATGATTAGATTTCTTCCAAAAAATATACAGTGGGTTCCGATTGCTCAAATCTCAAATGACAATCTTACTCTTTTCACTCAAACCTATGATTCTTCGGCTTTAACTCAGTCGATCAAAGAACTTGGAATAGCCAATCCACTAATCCTTAAAACTTTAGGCGAAGATAAGTTCCAGATTGTTTGCGGTCATCGACGAGCTTATGCCGCAAAAGAACTGAGTTTAGAAACCATTCCTGCCTGGTTTATTTCTGAGAATTCATCAGAGACCGAACTTATACGCCTAAATTTAATAGAAAACAACCGAACCTACGGCGATATTGAACGCGGGGGTATCATTGCAAAGCTAGTCGATTGTGAAACGCCTGAAAGCTCTATTATTAAAGAGTATATGCCAATGATAGGCTTGGAAAGAAGTAAAAACTTATTTGATCAATACTTACGTTCTTCGCAATTGGAAGAAGATTTACAAGAAGTTTTTCATCAGTTAAATGTTCCTATTCGAACATATAACATTTGTTTTTCCTGGACCCCTAATGGCCAAAGAGCTATTAGAGATGTTTTGGCTAAACTTAAACCAGGAGTGAATAAAGTCCGGTTTTTATTGGAAACAATCGATGAAATAGCGCACAAGGAAGCCATAACGCCTGAAAACGTTTTGTCCAGTGAAGAAATCTCTAAATTTTTGGAATTTGGGGAAACCGCAGGAATAATTTTCGATAAAACTCAGGAATACCTTTTTAAAAGACGCTTTCCGGAACTAGGCCAACTAAAAACAAACGTGATTTTGGCAAAAGATAAGTTAAAGCTTAGCGATCAAATAAAAATTAAAACTTCAGATAGCTTTGAAAACGGTGAAATTCGTTTAGAAATCAAGTTTTCTAAATTAGAAGAGATTCTTAATTATTCAAATAATCTTGCAGAAGTTGCGAAGTCTGAAGAGATGGAAGCATTGATTCATTTGTTTAAATTAATGGAACGAACCTAAAATCCTTTCGATTTAAGGCTTCCAATTAACGTAGAAATTGATTTAGCGTAATCAAATAGCTAAGGGAATCAAGGAGTTAGAAGGAGCCGCCAGGAAGAGAACAACCTGGCGGGTCATGAAAAATACGCTCATCAATAACGCCGATTGGAATGACTTAAACCGAAAGGAAAAAACGGAGATTTCGGTCGACGCTTTAAACTTTTGGAGATAATGAAAGGTATTTAAGAGTGGATCGCTTCTGGGAAAAGGTTTCCGTTTTACCCGCGGTTCCCCGAAGCTGGGACTAACACTTAAGAGGTATTTTTCGTGGCAACCCGCCAAGCCATATTCGTTCCCTTAACAATACCTTTTTAAGCACTCTAAAAAAACTAGGTACTTAAATTTCCTGCACCAAGACACCTTCTCCAAACAGTATCTTGTATATTGAGAGAAAAATACCACTATATGTTGTACCTTGTCAACAGTATTTTCAAAGAACGGCGATTATCGGAATAACTCGCGATAAATCAAATATTTAAAATAAAAATAAAATGATTTTTTTTGAAAATTATTCTTATATATACAATATATTGATAATAATTTTAATTATTATCAATATCAAGGAGGGCTATGAATAAAATTGAAAGGAAACTCAAAAAAAGAAAAGCGAGTTAAAATTTAATCAAATTGCAGGGAGTCGTAGTACCAGGAAAGAGCGAAAAATTAATCTGACAACTTTGCGGTGACAGTTAGTTTTTCATTACATTCAATATATTGAAATCGATTTCTACCTTGGTCTTTTGCTTTATATAAAGCGCCGTCTGCGGCGGCAAGGAAGTGCTCGTAGGAGATTTTTGGAAAAGGCTTTCCACAAGCTACTCCTAGGCTAGCTGTAACATAATTACTCGCTGAATTCCCAGAATGGTCTATTCTTAGGTCCTCAATACATTGGTTAATCTGTTCAGCAATGATTTTAACGCCAGAAGGCGGAGTCGAAGGCAAAATAACAACAAATTCTTCTCCTCCATAACGAGCAACTAAGTCTGCCGGTCGACGCAAGCACCCAACCATACTTGCAGCAATTTGTTTTAAACAAACATCCCCTGCTTGATGTCCATAAGTATCGTTATATTTCTTGAAATAATCGACATCGAGCAAAATCAAACCTAAATAATCATCTTCTCTAGTAGCTCGGTTCCATTCTGTCTTCAAAGCCTCAGCAAACCCTCTTCTATTGGTAATATTAGTCAGAGGATCAATAATACAAAGTTTTTCTAAATGCTCAGTTCGGGCGACCAATTGATCTTGGTAGAGTCTTAACTCGCTTTCAATCGTATCTCGCTCGGACAAGTCATCTTGTAGTTTCTTGTTAATAGTTATCAAATCATGGGTTCTTTTAACAACTTTTCGCCTTAATTCTAGCTTCTCAAAACAGCTACGAACCCTAGAAACTAAATCATTTAAGTCAATGGGGCGAAAAATATAGTCAGAAGCGCCAAATTGTAGGGCTCGAACAATTGTCTCCATAGACGAAGTTGAAGCCAACAAAAGGACCATGGATTCGTGATTTAGTAATTTGATTTCTTTCAAATTACCTAATTCTTCTTCTTCTCCATTTTCTAAATCCAGTATCGCTAATTGGGCTTCCCCTCTAGCCAAACAACCAAACAATTCCTCTTGCCTCTGAACAAATGTAATTGAAATATTTTCCTTTTTAAATAAAGGCTTAAATTTTTCAATTATTTCTTGGTCGGCTTTGTAAACTACAACGGAATAAAAACCCATAACTTATTCCTCACAAGGATGTTTTCGGAAAATTTGGCTCAATAGCAAAAAATAAATGAAAAATTAGAGCTATTTTAGGGATTCTAGCAAAAAGGAAGGTGGCTTTAAAGGCAAGGAGAGTTTTTTTACCTTATTGTAACAAAAGGGATAAAGCCGTAAATAATGGCGGGGCCGACGAGACTCGAACTCGCGACCTCTGGCGTGACAGGCCAGCGTTCTAACCAACTGAACTACGACCCCGCATAAATTTAGACACAGTCCCTGGTAGGCGGAACAGGGATCGAACCTGTGACCCCCGGCTTGTAAGGCCGGTGCTCTCCCAGCTGAGCTATCCGCCCACAATCAAGTTATTCATTAATTGCGGTAGCAATAAGGTGAGGAGTATATAAACCGGCTCACTGCCTTGTCAAGTTATTTTATGCAAAACACTTTAAGAGCGTATTGATAAATGTTCAATTCGTAAGCAAGCCTCTAATTGAAACTTTTACTTGTTTGCCATCGCCTAGCTCTTGATCTTAAAAAATCGACTCGTACCAAAGTCTCAACTTTAAAGATTCCCTTAAAAAACAAAAATATCAGTCCCATCACTTAAAGTAATTTCTTCTCCGACATAATTTATTGACAGGTTACGCCACTATCTATAATATTAGAACTAAGTTCGGCAGTAGCCTAACTAACTGATTTTTACGCATTTTCCAGGAAAAAACTTTTTTTGATTTTACAGTAATTATGAAATCTAAAATCCTGGAAGATTTAAAAAAGTTGGATAAAAATCAATTGCTTCAATTGAGAAACGATTTAGACCAACTTATTAAAGAAAAGCAAGAAGGAAATCTTGAAGAAAAACGAAATAATAAAAGAGTCTCTTTAAATATAGCGGCAACTTGCGAAGTTGAGAGAGAAAAACAATTTTTTGAGTTGCAACATAAAATAAGGATTTTAGATCTCTCCTCTAAAGGGTTGCGCTTTAAATCTGACGACCCATTACTAGAAGACGATTTGCTATCTGTTTTTTTTCGTTCCCCCTCTAATGGCATTGAAAAAAAAATTGATTGCAAGATTATTAGAGTTACCGAGGTTGACGAAGGTGAAACTAAAAAATACCAAATTGCCGCAAGAGGAGTTAATAAAGAGGAGGTCCGTAGATATAAAGAATGGTTAAGTAAACGGGGCAAGTAGAGAAAAAATTTTAGATTTTTTCAGCCTAAACTCAAACCCCAAAACGTAAATCAACTTAGTTATCTATCCGTAACCCAGTTTCTTCCCAAAACTCCACACCTCCTATGTTTTCACCCCATGTATTAGCCCAATTAGTCGAATTAACCGCAAACGTTACTAATGCTTTCACTGTGGCATTATTCGTTACCGACCTTGAGCAAAAAAAGCTTACTCTTAAAGAATCTCTTTCTTTGAGCATAAATTTGCAAAAAAATACTGAATTGAACTTTGGACAAGGCTTAATTGGCCAAGTCGCCTTAACAGGCAAGCCTCTCTTAGAAGAATTTTTCCAGGGAAATAGTTTAGATTTAGGCATTTATAGTAAAAAGGAAGACTTAAAAGGTTTTATCGCGGTTCCAATTTTCTACGACAAACTAGTTGGAGTCTTGGCTGTAGATAGTAAAGAAAGTTATCATTTCTCGACACGCTCACAAAAGCTCGTGACCGGCTTTGCCGATCAAATGGCTTGGCACCTTCATCAGGAAAAGCTTTTTACCGAAAACTCTGAAGACAATCTTTTCCCATATAAAGAGGTTATTACATATAGCCAATCTATTGCCGACTCTTTACACCCAGCGGCAATGGCTGAACAGATGGTTCAAATTCCTTCCTCAATATTAGAGTATGATTCCATGGCAGTTGTATGGCTCGACGACGAACAAACCATGGGGAAAGTCGTTCATAGCGTTGGTTGGGGAGAAGATCTTAATAATTGTGAGGTATTTCCCGGCAGAGGCGTCGCTGGATCCGCTATCAAAAATGGTATTCCACTTTTAATCCGAGACTTGGAAAAAAATAAATCGGTATTATTCCGAGAAAAAGAAAAGTTAAACAAATTTCAGTGCGCTATTGCCGCTCCTATTATGTTTAAAAATCATTTGTTGGCGGTTTTGGTTTGCGCATCAAAAAACCCTGAAGGACTTACAAAAATTCATCTCGATAGGCTTAATATGGTAGGTTCTTTTATCGCTCCCGCTCTTTTTTATGCACGAGAAAAACGGCAATGGGATTACGATAAAAACTTAGATCAAGTCACCGGAATTCCGAACCACCGTTGCCTTGTAGCCTATCGCGAAAACATCGAGAAAGAAGTAATTCGCGGCCATAAACGAATTTTCTTTTTATCGGTCTTTCTAAGAAACCTATTGACTCTTTATGAAACTCATGGCGTTGTTATTGGAGACCAATTGCTAAAACAAGTTGTCTCTTTGCTTTCTAAAACAACTCCCTCCCCCAAGTTTTTATTTAAATATTCTGATACTTCGTTTTTGATAATGGTAATGAAGATGGATCAAAACGAAATAGAAAGCTTGGAAACTCGTTTAAAACAAGTGTTTGAAAAAAACCCTTTTTTCGTCAATGGCGTATCTTTAAAGCTTGAAGCGGATTTGGGCCTTTCCATTTTTCCCGATGATGGGAATAACCTATGCGAATTGGCTGGTCTTTCCTGGGCACGGTCTTCGCAAAACTCAACCGAATCTCATGCTCAAAAAATTATTTAGATTGTTAGTCGGAAATTTTTCTTCCGGACTCGCCATGGACCTTGGAACTGCAAATACTCTTGTCCACACAAAGGAAAAGGGGGTCATTTTAGACGAACCCTCTGTTGTAGCCGTTAACGTGAAGGAAGGTATTGTTGAAGCCGTAGGCACCGAAGCGAAAAAAATGTACGGAAGAACTCCTAGTCAAGTAAACGCAATTCGCCCTATGAAAGATGGCGTTATTGCAGACTTTGAAGTAACTAGCCAAATGATCGCTTATTTCACAAGTAAAGCTCTAAAAAATACTTGGTTTATTAAACCACGCATGGTTATTGGAATTCCAACATGCATTACCCAAGTAGAAAAGAAAGCTGTTATTGACGCCGCTTTATCTGCAAGAGCGGGAGAAGTTTATCTTGTCCAAGAACCCATGTCTGCGGCAATTGGAGTTGGGATACCCGTCCATAAGCCTGAAGGTAATATGGTTATTGATATTGGAGGAGGAACTACCGATGTTGCGGTTATTTCTCTTTCGGCTATCGCCTACGGAGAGTCGATTCGAGTCGCTGGCGATGAACTAGATGAAGCTATTGTCCGTTACATGAGAATCCGACATCAATTAAATATCGGCGTATTTGAAGGAGAACGCACAAAAATTGCCGTTGGCAGCGCTTATCCTTTAGTTGACAACCTAAAAACCGAAGTTAAAGGTTTGAGCGTTAAAAGCGGAGTTCCTGAGTCAATAATTGTTAACGACGAAGAAATTCGCGAAGCGATAAAAGAGCCCATTGCCGCAATTGTTAGCGTTGTTTTGAGAGCATTAGAAAAAACGCCTCCTGAGCTTTCAGCAGATATCCATTCCAATGGAATTTATTTGACCGGCGGAGGAGCACTTATTCGAGGTTTAGACAAACTCATTGAAGAAAAAACCTGCCTTAAAGTTTACATCCCAAACTCTCCTTTAACCAGTATTGTGAGAGGCGCTGGCGCGATATTGGACGATTTTCAAGAAATGAAGAAAGTTTGCATAAATTAATCGCAAATGTAATACAATACTTGCTTCAAATTAACAATTTTAGATTCGGACGTTTAAAAGAATTTTTGCTCAGTTTGTATGAAAAGCGAACAAGTATCATTCAAATGCTCTGAATGTGGCGGTCCTTCAGGTGAACGCCCAACAACGATTGAATATTACGAGCAGGAAATTTTCCTTTTCGATCCCATTATTTGCGCTAATTGCCTTTTAAAGTTGTGCGAAGAATATGCCGTTCCATGCGCCAATTGCGGGGGCGCCATTCCGCCCTTTTCCCAAGTTGGAGTGCTTAAAGGAGATTGCGGTGAAAGATTATTTGTTCATATGACAACGGCTTGTAACAGCGTGGGTAGCGCTTTTCATGGTTACTTTGGAAAAGGTGAGATTCGAAATTTTGTCCAAATTGAAGCGTGTTGATTTCAACAGTTTGGACTATATTATTTGTGGAGGTTTAAATTCGTGCCAGAAGTTTCTTTTACTAATCAAAATATGAAAATAAACGTTGAACCCGGAACGAATTTACGGGAAGCGGCAATCAAAGAATACATAAGCATTTACCCTCATGTGTTTAAGATTTTGAATTGTAGGGGTCGAGGTTTGTGCGTTTCTTGCGTTGTGGAAGTTGTTTCTGGAGAGGTAGATCCTCCCAATGAAATTGAATTAGAAAAGCTGAAAAAAAAGCGCGACAAAAACCCAAATCTACGTTTAGGTTGCCAAATTACCGTGAACTCTGATTTAGAAATAAAAACTCACGTTTAAACCGCTAAGAGTAAAAGGTTTTACCTGGTATAATTTAAATAAACATTGAAAAAACAAAATAGTTTCTTGTTAGAAACCAATTGACAATCCATGATTGAAATCCCAGAATATTATGAGTCCCTTAACTGATGAAAATTTAAAAACCATTAGGGAACACGCCGTTAAGGAATATCCATACGAGTGTTGCGGGATTGTTTTGGGGAAAGTAGATACTGCTGACGAAAATATACTGTACCGTTGCGAGAATATTCAAAACCGTTTGCATGAAAAAGATCCTGAGACATTCACTAGAGACGCTCGAACGGCATTTTATATAGATCCTAAAGAACTAATGGGCATCTTAAAAGACGCTCAAGACAAGAAGCTTGAAATCAAGGTCTTTTATCATTCTCATCCGGAGCATGACGCTTATTTTTCGGAAGAAGATAAACGAATGGCCTTGTTTGACGGAGACCCTTTGTATCCCAACGCGGATTACCTGGTTGTTTCGGTATGCGACCAAAAGGTAAAAAGGGAAGTTTTGTTTTCATGGAATACCGACGCAAAAGAATTTACCGAAAAACAGGAAAGTATGTTAATTCAATCCTGATTTTTTGTTGAAATTATTTGATTTTTCTTTGTAGGAGAAAAGTTATGGCTTTAATGATTAATGAAGATTGCGTGAATTGCGGAGTTTGCGAACCAGAATGCCCGAATGAAGCAATTACAGATGGCGACGATATTTACGTAATTCACTGGGAAAAATGCACCGAGTGTGTTGGCTGGTATGAAGACGCCCAATGTGTAGAAGTTTGTCCGGTTGACTGTATCCCTAAAGATCCAGAACATGAAGAAACTCAAGAAGAGCTTTTAGCCAAAAAAGAATCTTTAGTTAATGGCGGCTAAACTCGAAAAAAGGAAATTTCATGAGAGAGGATGTCGAAGAAGTATTGGAAACACTACGCCCGTCTTTGCTAGCTGACGGAGGTAACGTTGAACTTGTTGATATTGACGATGGCGTAGTTAAGTTGCGCCTTATTGGCGCTTGCGCTTCTTGTTCAAGTTCAATGATGACTTTAAAAATGGGAATCGAAAAATCACTTAAAAAAGCGGTTCCTATGGTTAGGTGTGTGGAACAAGTCGAATAATTTCCACAAAAATTCGGTTCCTCAGTTTTTAAATTAAATATTCTATTGAAATTGAAACTCAAGAAATTTTCAAAACTCTTTTCTTTACTCGTCCTTTTTACCCTTTTGTCATTTGTTAATATTGGGGAGGTCTGTGCATCTCAAAAGGGTGACATAGCTCCAGATTTTGTCTTGAAATCCCTGAATGGGTCCAAAGTAAGCCTCAGCGACTTTAAAGGCCGCTATGTTTTGGTTAATTTTTGGGCCACCTGGTGTATTCCTTGCAAAATGGAAATGCCCTCCCTAGAGGAACTGCACAAACGCTTCCCAAATGAAAAGCTAGCTGTTCTGCCCATTTCAAACGATATGTTTGGAGAAAAGGTTGTTCGCCCCTATGTAGAAGCGAACGATTTTTCTTTTACTATATTATTCGATCCTACTTTAAAAGTAAGCAACCGTTACGGAGTAGTCACCCTACCCACAACGTTCTTGATCGATCAAGACGGAATGATCATTGGAGTTTTAGAGGGCGCCGAAGACTGGGCAAAACCAGAAACGTTCCTTTATTTCGAAGAATTATTAAAGAAGTTAGAAACTCCCTCAACCGACTCCAAACCTCAAAGAAAACCGATAAAAAGAGAATCGGAAATACTCGATTTCCCTCTGGACGGTTAGTCAACTAGATTCCAAAAATTACCAAAATTTTTCTTGGGGTATGAATATTTTAATTTCTCGCGGTTATAGAACACATACGCGAATCAATTCGCTATTTATCATTGCCTTAGTTTTTTGCGCTTTACTTCTAAATCCTTTTCATTCTTTTGGGCAAAGTGACTCCCCAACTACGGCTGACAATCAATGGGAAGCCGACATGGTTTGGGTTCCACCTGGAAGTTTCCAATTCGGTACTAATCGAATAGATGAGGAAGGCGAAGCTCTTTCCATTGGAATTCCAAAACCCTGGTTCGCAGACGAAACTCCAGAGAGAGCTGTATTTCTGAAAGGGTTTTATATCGACCGTTATGAAGTGACAAACCGTAGATATAAAATCTTTATAGATAATACCGGAGCTCCCGCTCCAGGCTATTGGGAAAATGGACAAATTCCACAGGACAAAGAAGACTACCCCGTAACCTGGGTTAATTGGTTTGACGCAGTTAACTTTTGTGAATGGGCTGGAAAAACGCTGCCAACAGAAAAAGAGTGGGAACGAACCGCTAAAGGTACAAAAGGAACCGACTACCCTTGGGGCAAAGAATTTAAAGCTGAAAACGCAAACTTAACGGTAAAGGCTGGTGGAAAAAATGGAGTCTTAGCGGTTGGTTCTTTTCCAATGGGCGCAAGCTCTGAAGGCGTTCAAGACTTAATCGGTAATGTATGGGAATGGACTGCCGCCGATTATGCTCCTTATCCTGGAAATACTTATAAAAGCTCTCAATTCGAAACAGGGTCTAAAACGCTTCGTGGAGCGTCCGTGGCCTATATTGGTCATTTTCCCGGAAGCTTATATTTAGCGGCCCTAAAAAAAATGGCCCGAAATGGTTTTCGACAACCTGCATCTCCAGACGACGGCGCGGAGGATGTTGGGTTTCGTTGTTCCTCCAAAACTAAACCAGCTTTATTTGGTTCTCTTTCAAAGAGCGCTCAATCTCAGGCTCTAAAACAACCTACAGGATTATTTACGGATTCTTCAACTGGAACAACATCCAGTTCTACTAAAAGTTCTGGGGTGAGTTTAGGACAAAATCCTTTTGAAGCTCAGCCAACCCTTCCTCAATCTGGAACTTTAATTTTAATCGTTTTATCCTTCATTGCCGGGTTAATGAGTTTCCTATCTCCTTGCACTCTTCCGATTTTACCTGCTTATTTTGCGGTTACGGCTCAAGCTGAACGCACTCGGGTCAGCTTTATGGCTATTGCGTTTTTCTGCGGATTGGCGTCAGTTTTTGTCCTGATGGGCGCTTCCGCTAGCTTTTTCGGCCAATTTCTACGAGATTATATTTTCTCGTTAACTACGGTAGGCGGTATTTTTGTGGCTGTTTTTGGCGTTATGACCATTTTTGGACAAGGGTTTTCTGGAGCTAATTTTCAGACTCAACCTGCAAGAACTTTTGTTGGCTCCTTTTTATTTGGGGCCGCCTTTGCTTTAGGTTGGACCCCATGTGTTGGTCCTGTTCTATCTGGAATTTTAATTTTAGCCGCATCAGATAAAACTATTTTTCAAGGTATGAGCCTTTTGTTTTTCTATGCTGCAGGTTTGGGATTACCTTTAATTCTAATTGCGGCTTTTTTTGGAAACCTCAGAAAGGACAGTTTATTTTGGAGAATATTAAGAGGCCGGGGTTGGGATATAAATATTGCGGGAAAAACCATTATTCTACATTCTACTAACGTTTTTAGCGGACTCCTGTTAGCGGCTTTAGGTACCGCTTTAGCTATGGGATATCTTACCTATCTTAACAGTCTTATCCCCATAGAACTGCAAGTGTGGTTTAGCGAGTTAGAAGAAAGTTTATTAAAATCCTTTATGTAAACCTAACCTGTCTTTCGTTTTCATCTTTCTTTCCCTTCGTTTATGGAAAATTTGGGAAATTTTTTGTAAAATAACTTAAATTTTTTAACGGAAACAGTGTAAGTTCCGTTAAGGAACTTTTAGATAAAATTAAAAATAAAAAACCCGCGATTTAAGGAACGGCTACTATGAAAAAATTGACTGCCTTTTGTCTAGTATTCATATTCTTCACCGCATCCTGTTCAGGTGTAAATTCCGTTGTCAAGAAACGCTGGAAAAACTCGGAAAACACTATAGCAATAATGGATATGACTTCGAACGGAGATGAATTAATGAATGCCGGAGCGCAATTACATAGAGCTCTTGAAGAATCGTTATTAAAAACGAACTTTGTTGTCGGCTCTTCTGACGAATCCACGCATTACAAATTAAAATACAAAGTAATCGAATTTGATCATGGTAGTAGAGTAAAAAGGTTTGCAGCTTTAGGAGTTTTATCGAAATCTGGCCAAGCTAATGTGAAGGTTAAAGCAGCTCTGTTCACCAAAGATAAACTGGTAGGGCGCTGGGATGTCGAAAGCTGGTTAAACGATGGTTTTTTAGGAGGTAGCTCGAACGCTATTTTCAATAAAGCCGCTGAAGAAATTGTCGACCACCTTAAGGGAGACTACTAACTCAATATTAAGTAAAAAAAGCCTTCCAGAGAATGCTCTGGAAGGCTTTTTTTATTTGAATACTTGTCCAGCTTTTCCTTTTAAAAGTTAGAACGAGAATCAATAAATATCCCAATCACCCTTCCGATAGTATTCTAATATTTTGTGATCAAATTCAGTGTTAGGCGCTACCTCGTTTTCACGACTAAAAAAATCTTTTCCAAAATGGCTCAAAGCCATCATAGCCCCTGAATTTAGAAATCGGGTTTTTACCGTTTTAAAATCAAATCGAGACACAACATTCTTTAAACGCTCTTCAGTCATAAACTGCTCTGAGACCGCTAAATTCCATCCCCACTGTCCCATTGTAGGTATTGAGTTTTGATAGGGTAAAACAGAGAACCCTGCGGTTTCCAAGCTTTTTTTAACGCATAAAAATGCAAGAGGAGAATAAAGAGGACTGGAGCTCTGAGTTGTCAAAGCTCCATGCGGCTTTAAATGTTTTTTGGCTAAACGGTAGAAACCGACAGAATATAGCATGGATAGCGACGCTGTTTTTGGATCAGGTAAATCCACTAAAATAACGTCGTAATATTCATTTTGGCTCCTTAAATATTTTAAGGCATCTTCATTTATAACTTGAACGCGCGGTTGATTTAAAGATCCTTTGTTAGCCTTTAGAAATACTTCATGAGTTTGTCCTAATTGAGTCATGGCAGGGTCTAAATCAACTAAAGTCACCTTTTCCACACCCGGATACTTTAAAACTTCTCTGACAGCCAATCCATCTCCACCTCCTAATATAAGAATATTTTTTCGCTCTTTAACTAGACTCATAGCTGGGTGAACTAGAGGCTCATGATATCGTTCTTCGTCGAAAGTGCTGAATTGAATACTACCGTTTAGAAATAACCAATAATCATTTTTCCACTGAGTAACAACGATCTTTTGGTACCTAGTCTGTTCTTCATAAACGATCTTGTCTTTATACTTATGCTGTTCTCCAAATAAGACAATCGGTTTGGCAAAAATACCGGCTAATAAAATTATCGCCAATACAAGTCCACACGCTAATCGTAGCCTTCCAACAAATTTAAACTCTTCCGAATAAAACCAAATTAAGATCGCAGCAACCGATAAGTTAACAGCCCCCAATAATATTGGGGTATAGGTCAACCCCAAGTAAGGCAATAGAAGAAAAGCAAATAACCCTCCGCCAACTAATGCTCCGTAATAATCGTATTCAAGGACAGAGGATATATTAACTTTTAAAGATTCAAAGCGATCATTGACCCTCGCAATGAGAGGAATTTCCATTCCGGTCAAAAAACCTATCAATATGGATATTCCATAAATCGTAGTTCCAATTTGCGAGGTAAAAGCGGCAACCGCATAACAAGCTAAAGCGGAAAGAGCGCAAGAAAGAGAAAGAGCGCATTCAACGACGACATATCGATCTAGCAGGTTGCTTTCTACATTTCTGGTAAACCGACTCCCTAACCCCATCGCAAACAACATGAGAGAGACAACAAGAGTCCATTGAATAATCGCATTTCCAAGTAAATAACTGGCAAGAGTTGCAAGGGTATACTCGGCAACAATCGCGGCGCAACCGGTAGCGAAGAGGCAAGCTTTTAGGACAAGACTTAACTTTTTTCCCGATAATGTTCGGGGTTCCATTATCGTTTTCTTCGTAATTCGGTTTTGAGTTTAAACCGGCGGCTTATTAAACGCACCATGAAATAAGGAAGGATGAACCAATATAAGAACATGCTTCTAAATAGGCAGCTCCGATATTAGGCTTTTCTTGATCCACTAATTCAGCGGCAAGACTTCTACCTGGCAATAAAACTTTATCAGTGAGATTACGAGCAACCGGCAATATAATTATTCCTACTACTAAAAAAGCCGCAAATTCCCCTAAGTTCACACCCCAGGAAACAAAATCGTCCGCAGAAGCTACTCGTAACAAATTTCCCATAGCCAGTATCGCCCCGGCAAAGCCAACACCCACAGCGACGTTGTCTTTTTCAATATGTTCATGGACGTCATATTGAACTATGAAGTTATAGTATTTTCCAATTGCGATCAAAACTAATTGTCCAACAGCCCAAAAAACTATCGCCGTTAAAACACTACCGCCATGCCCATAAACCGCTCCAAAGATATTTAAGCCAGACGCGGTAAATACGGCAAATTCTACAACTCCTGTTCCACAATTCTGGTCTTCAAGAATTTCTTTTTTTATCTTAAATTTAGAAAGAATGAATCGGTCGTTAATAAAAGCGGAGATATTTAATAAGATAATGGAAAGAACACCATAAACAAGTATGTCCGTTAAATCTTGCGATAACCCAGCAGAAGGCCCATCAATAACTCCGCCAATAGAAAATATAAGACCTAAATAATAACCAGCCATAGTCAAAGCTAAAGCGGCATTATCTTTTTCGATTAACTCTTCCTGCAAATTATAATCTTTGCGGCAAAACCCAAACGCAAAATGACCTAAAACAAAAATTCCAAAGCAGGAAAACAGATAAATAATAGAAGTGATAATTTGATCCAACAACATAATTTTATGCGGACCTCTTTAAGTTAATTTCTTTCATCTTTTCCTTATTTCCCAAAAGAAAAACCACGGCTTCTGAACGAATTTTTACTGCGCCCAATTCTTCGTTTTTCAACTTTTTTATCGAAAGCGCCTGTAGATTTTGCTTTTCGGGCTTTCCTTCTTGAATAAAAATTGGGTTTTTGCTTTTGCGTTATTGCTCCATTTGTACCATAGGAGTTTTTGGGACCATAATAAGGTTTATTATTTTGCCTGTAATTACTGTAAGTATTATAATCTCGTCTATATAAACCGCCGCCGGCCCAACCCATTAAATTAGACATTAAAGCGTATTTCCCGTAAAACTCCCAAAAACTACCGCCACTCGAATCTTGGCGCCAGCGACCATAATCTGAATTTCCAACATGTTGATATCCATTTGGAAACGGCGTATTCGATAATTTTCCATCGGGAGTTTTTGACGCTAAAACCATTCCCAAGTATGGTTCATAGCGTTTATAATAATCTTCGGTAACCATTTGGTATGTACGGATGTCGGAGTTTTCACCGATATCAACTCGGTACTGGTGAAAATAACTTGGGAAAAAATTTCCCTCTTCACGCATATCATTGAGTAAAATTGCGTATTCAGGTTCATTTATCATTTCTTTTTGTAGACCTTGTACAGGCCCAACTCCAGAATTTCCACTTCCACAGCTAGAAATGGTTAAAAAACCCGTAACCCAAACTAAATAACCAAATTTTTTTAATATGCTGACCATTATTTATTCGCAAGTTTTGAGAAGATTTTTGCCTTCTCAAAGAATTCATATTAGTAAAAGTATTACCCTATCCCAGTTAGAACCCGCTGTCAATTGGCAACTAGTGATGCAAAACTAATGAAAACAAAGTCTTTAAATATTCCAAATCTATTTTACCGCGAAACCCTAATAACTGTGAAGCGCCAACAATGTTTTATAAAAAAGTTTTTTAAATGACAAAAACCGCTTCTCATCCCAAAAATAATTGGTTAGCTCCTGGAATAGTTTTCTTCATTGCGCTTATAGCGCGATTTTTTTATCTGATAGAACTACCAGCCAACCCTCTCTTTGATTATTTTCCCAGTTCTTTAGACCATTTTAACTTCGATCAATCTGCTCAAAGTTTCGCTTCAGGCGACATTCTAGCGCAAGCGACTAATAATAGTTTCGCTCCTTTGTACAAATATTTTTTAGGCACACTTTATTTTCTCTTTGGTAGAGACTTACAAGCGATTTATGCCGTTCAATTTGTAATGGGTTCTGTTGCGTGCGTTTTAGTCTATTTCATTGGAAAAGAAGCCTTCGGAATCAGAGCTGGAATAATTTCCGGATTAATCCTAGCATTATACTCTCCTCATATTGTTTACGAAGGCATCATTCTTAGAGCCGCTTTTATTTCATTTTGGGGAGTCGCATCCCTGTTTTTTCTTTTTCGTTTGCGTCGGTTTTTAAATACAACAAACCTCATAGTAACAACATTAGTCGTTTCTTTATTTTTTCAAGGAAGACCAAATACCCTGATTTGCCTCCCCCCAATTTGTTTCTACTTACACAAATACATATTTATTCAGCTACCAAATAGTCTAAGAAAAAAAAGTTGGCTGATTTTTTGGGGAGTACTTTTAGGGTCGTTTATCCCTTTATTAGTTCAATGTTATCTAGTGCATGGGAAATTTGTTTTTTTTGACGCTAGCGGACCTCATACATTTATATCAGGAAATCTAATTGAATACTCTGGAGTGGGTTTCCAACATGAAATTGTAGATGATTATCAGAAAAAACAAGCATTAGGCTACTCATCAAACATCCAGTTTTTATTTGGCCACATATTAGATTCTCCTCTGGGTTTTATTCTACTCTATGTCAGAAAATTATTTTTCTTTTTGAACAATTTCGAACCTCCCACCAATATTTCATTCTATTTATACCAAGATTTTTCAAAGTTATTACCATTATTGATTAACCATTTTGGAATAATTTCTTCATTGGGTTTAGCGGGATTAGTAATCGCTTGGAAAAATAAAAATTTAAATTTTTTACTATTTTCCTATTTTTTTGCTCTAACGATCGCCATCTTAATATTTCTAAACGAAGCTCGTTATCGCATACCAATAGTTCCTGTCTTTATTCTGTTCTCTGGGTATACGCTTGACCGTATATTTTCTAGCATCTCACGAAAGAATTTTTACAATTCAACGCTAATTATTTCTTGTGTTGCCATTCTTTTGTTTGTGTTTAAAGAACCGCCTCAAATGATACGCGCTCGCTCAAACGATTATGGAAATATGGGAGAAGCCTTTTTGCACAAAGGAAATCTAGAAGCAGCTCAAAACGCTTTTGAAGTGGCGGTGAAAGAAAGACCCAATAATGTTTACGCTAGAATTAACTTGGGAAGAATTTTTGCTTTGAAGGGAAACAGGAAATTAGCTGCGGAACAATTAATATTTGCCATCAATATCAATCAAGACTTTTGGCAACCATACGCAAACCTAGGAACTATTTACGCAGAATCGGGACGCTATTCTGAAGCCGAAAAATTTTTGTTAAAAGCTAACGAGCTTCAACCTCATTCGGAAGATATTTTATTTAGAATCGGAGATATGTACTCACGGATGTACCAGCACCAAAACGCTATTAAATTTTTAGAACAGTCCATAGAAAAATCTCCAAATAATACTCAAGCCTTAAACTTAATAGGCATCGAATATGAACTATTAGGCTTCAGAGAAAAGGCAATTCAGTTTTTAGAACAATCCACCTCTGTTGACTCGGGCAATTATAATGCATTTAACAATTTGGGCGTTTTGTATCAAAAATCAGGATGGTTAAAAAAAGCTATTCAAGCTTTCAAAAATTCTTTAAAAGCCAATCCACAATTTAAGGAGGCTCTCAATAATTTGGCTACCGTTCAAAAATCATCAACCCCCTAGTCCATTAAAGTGAATCAGGATATTTTCTCTCCAATACATAAAGTTCCTAAAAAATCATTTTCCTTATCTTTCGTCACATTTTCAGGAGAAACATTCCAAATTCCAAAAGACTGAACGCTTAAAGTAAAAGAGGTTATTTCATCCTCAGAGGATAAGTTTGGACCAGCTTTGAAAGCTATCTGTAACGGATCTTTGCCTTTCGAGCTTTCGTCTTTTGAGGCTAACTTTGGCAAAAGAGAGTTTAGGTTGTCACTAATTAAATAGTCTTTAATAGGGTTTCCAAGCAAACTTTTTGGATCATAGCCAAGCAACTTAAAGGCATCATTTGCAAACAATATTTTCTTATTGAGATCAAGCTCGAAAACCATATTGGAAACGGTTTCTAAAACATTTCTATAAAGTATTTCACGCGCTTTTATTTGGTCGTTTGAAACCCTTATAGCCTGAATTAAGTTTTCTTTCCCAAGGAAATTTTTTCTTAATAAAAGTTGGTTTCTAACCCTCATCAATACCTCTTTTGAACTAAAAGGCTTATAAATATAATCCGAACATCCTACGTCAAACCCTTTTTGCAAAGTATTAGAATCGCTTTTAGCAGTAATAAAAATAATGGGGGTATCTTCCATACCTTCCATCTCTTTTAGCTTTTTACACGTTTCAATACCATCCATTTCCGGCATAATGATATCCAGCAAAATCAGATCAGGTCTATTCTTTTCCGCAACTTCTAACGCCAATTTACCGTTAGCGGCAAAAGACAATTTATAACCTTGGGGAGAAAGCATCTTTTTTAGTACATCCAAATTAGCTGACGAGTCGTCAACAAGCATAACTTTCATTCCCATTAAAATGGGATCGTATTCAAAAAAAGTGGCCATAGTTATTTCAAAAATTAAATTTAAGGTTCTAAGCCTAATAAACTCTTAACAAATATATATTTGAGATCGGCTCAATCAAGAATTTATCTATTTTTTATACGCTTCATTAAACACTATCGCTATTAAAAGCGCTAAATAATTTTAATAACCTTTAACAAATTTACGAACAATCTTAATTTAACCAAAAACTTCAAGAAATAAATTTTTTCATATAGTTTTAAAGCTTATAGATTTAATATTATAAAACAATTAGCCTCCGCGATTTAATCGTTATATTTTCTCCAAAGATTAATATTGTTAAATATAAACTAAGCCCAGTAATTTGATTTGAAACCTCTATGAGTCGTTTTAGGTTTGTTCATTGTTCAGATTTACATTTAGACGCTCCTTTTGTCGGAATCTCCTCTTTACACCCAAATCTCGCCGAACGACTAAGGCAAGCTACCGAAAAGGCATTTAGTAATATTGTAGAGTTATCGATTGAAAAACAGGTCGATGCAGTCTTAATAGCCGGAGACGTTTATAATGACCTGGATAAAAGTCTTCAAGCTCAATTAAAATTTCGTGATTATTTAAAAAAATTGTTTGAGGCTGGAATTCCTTCTTTTATTGTTCACGGAAACCACGACCCTCTGGATAGCTGGTCGGCTTCTCTCGATTGGCCTTCAGGAGTTAAAATTTTTTCCGGAGACCAAGTCGAACAAATTCCAATTTTAAGAGGCGGAAAAATCATCGCCCAAATTTATGGGATTAGCTATCCTCAAAAAGAAGTAAAAGAAAACTTGGCTTTACTATTTAACCGGGAACAGAGTTCTGGATTTGCTATAGGCCTTTTGCATGCAAATGTTGGCAACAATCCTAATCACGGCGCATACTCTCCTTGCAAAGTTGAGGATCTAGTGGCCTCAAAAATGGATTATTGGGCCTTGGGTCATATCCATAAACGCCAAATCCTTAGGAACATGGAACCTGGTATTGTTTATTGCGGTAATTCGCAAGCTCGTAGCTTCAAAGAACAGGGTGAAAAAGGCTGCTACCTAGTTACTTTAGACGAAGGTCTCCCTCCTAATTTTGAATTTTTTCCTTCAGATAGCGTCCGCTTTTATACTGAGGAAATTAATATTTCAAAATGCGTGCATCTAGACGACCTCCTAACGCTTATACAAGGTCAATGTGATGAAAGGCATTCTCAAATTGGAGAACGCGACCTTTTTATGCGTTTTAATTTAGAGGGAACTACTGGGCTAAACTCTGAATTAAGGAAAGGTGGAACGCTTCAAGACTTAACCGAAAAAATCATCGATCACTATAAAAATATAAAACCTGGAATTTGGGTAGAGTTAAATCTAAATACCAGAGGAATATACAATTTAGACCTTCTACGGCAAAGAAACGATTTTATTGCTGACGTAGTTTCTTTATATGATGAAATAGAATCAGAAAAAGATTTTTCCCAGTTAAGAAAGACACTTGAACCGCTATTCTACAGTTGGAAGGGTCAAAAGAATCTAGAGACATTAACTGATTCAGATTTATTAGAATTATTGAGAACTGCAAGAGATATAACGCTAGAACAGCTATTAGACGAAGAATAATAGATTTTATAATTTTAGAGAAACTACTTTCCCCCAAAGATATTCACCATGCAAATTCGAGAACTACATATAGACGGTTTTGGAATTTTCCATAACACCCTAATTAAGGAATTTCGCCCTGGGGTAAATGTTATTTTTGGTCCTAATGAATATGGCAAAACAACTTTACTAGAATTTATTCGTAAAATTTTATTTGGCTTTAAGAAAAGAAATGGTGATTTAAACGATTATTCGCCAGTTCATGGCGGTAACCTAGGCGGTAAAATCGTTTGTGAATTAGCGAATCAATCAAACGTTACTATTTCACGATTTGGTACAAATCGAGGAGGAAAAGTCAATGTTACTGTTAATTCAGAATTTTTTAGTACCGAAGAAAAATTAGAATCTATTTTAGGCTACGCATCCTCAGATTTATATCGCAATATTTTCGCCTTTACCTTAGACGAACTTCAAGAGTTTGGATCTCTAAAAGTCAATGATGTAAAAGACCGTATTTATGGAGCGGGTTTAGGCCTAGGATCGAAATCAATTTCTCAAATCGAAAAACAATTTAAAGAAGCTAAAGAAAGTTTATTCAAACCAAAGGGTAAAGTTCAACCTATTACGGCATTGGGAAATGAAATTGTTGATTTGAATCTTGCAACTTCCAAAGTTCAAGAGAACTTAGTGTATTACGATAAGTTGAAATTTAACGTTAAACGCCTAGGAAACGATAAACAAAAAGTATTAGAGCAAACAAATCGATTAGAAAACAATAAGAAACATCTCGAAAACCTTCTGGAACTTTACCCCGTTTATATCGATTGGAAATCCGCAAAAGAAAAACTTAAAAAGCTTGTTGATCTACCCAAATTACCGCAAAACTCTATGGAAACTCTTGAACGCCTCAAGGCCGAGTCTAACGCAATTCAAAAAACAATCGAAGAAGAGCGTGGAGAGTTTGATCATAAAGAAATTGAACGGCAAGCATTATCTGGTCAGGAAAAAGTCCTGGAAAATTGCGATACTTTTATTACTTTGCAAAATATGACCGAACAAGTTCGCTCGGCAATCCAAGATTCTACTACAGTTGGAGCTGCAAAAGACCAATTGGACGACCAAATCCAGATAGAAATAAAAAAACTTGGAAGTGGTTGGGACGAGGGTATGGTTGATCATTTTGAAATTACAGACACTTTAAGCGAACAAATTCATGCTCATCGAGGATTATTGGATGAAGCTCATAATAAAGTCATCCGCACAAAAGAAAAACTCGAAGACTTTCGCGAAAGTAAAGCAAAAGAGCTTTCTCAGGGCATTCAAGTCCCTGAATGGCTTAAAGTAATATCTTATAGTCTTTTGGCGCTAGGACTACTTGGCCTTTCATGGGGAATTTATAATCAAGATTTTGGTTTTCTATTTTTTTCTCTAATCGTTCTTTCAATTGGCGTTGTTAGCATTCGAATGATCGTAAAAGCAAAAACCACATTTGTTAAAGAAGATCTTCAAGGTCCTGAACTTACAGAACAACTTAGTGAAAGCAAAGAAGAGTCCGACAAAAAATATGCAAACTGGAGAACATGGCTGAAGGACAGAAATTTTGATGCAAATTTATCTCCTATCGCGGCGGAAAAAATGCTTTCCACTCTTAAAGAAATAAAAAGTATGTTTGACCAACGGCAGGATATGAGCCAACGGTTAAATAAAATGGAGCAAACAAAGAAAAAAGCAATCAAACTAATTGAACAAATTAAACCTTACTTTACTGGAAACTCATCTGTAGAAGATATAATTAGTAGTATTGACAGTTTGCATCGAGTTTACGAAGAGGCACTTAAAAACCATGAAAAACAAAACGCAATTTCCCTCCAACTAGAGGGAATTCAAAGAAAGATAGCTCGATTAGAAGAACAACTCTCCGACAAAAGAAAAAATATAAACGATTTTATTGGACGAACGGACGCAAAAACAGAGATAGAATTCGAAGAGATATTTCGATCTGTCGAAGAGCAAATTAGACTTGAAAAATTAGCAGGCGAAAAAATCGACCTAATGAGAAGTCGTGTAGGATTAGGAGAAAGTTTTCAAAACTTTCTAGAGACTATAGAAAACTCTATCCCAGAAGAACTACGGCAACAACTTGAATCTATATTAGCTAGATTGGATGAACTTCATACAGAACGCGACCAAATACACAAAGAATTAGGCGAAACTGAGAATCAAATTAATCTTTTAGCTTCTAATAAAGAACTTTCGAATCTTCTGTATCAAAAAGAAGTTAAACGTGAGCAATTAAATAAACTTTCTAGGGATTGGACAATCAACCAAATCGCATTGTTTATGTTAGAACAAGCCAAAGTTAATTATGAAAAAGAAAGGCAACCTTCAGTCATTCAATCCGCTCAAAAAATCTTTTCTCAGATCACAAACGGAAAATATCAAAGAATTTTTAAACCTTTAGATTCTGACGAAGTTTTAGCCGACGAAAGCTCTGGATTACGTAAAACTGTATATGAAATGAGTCGAGGTTCCCGTGAACAATTATATCTTGCAATGCGTTTAGGTCTGATAGAAGAATATGAAACGAGATCGGAACCTCTACCAATAATTATGGATGATGTATTAGTTAATTTTGACGATTCCAGAGGGAAAAAAGTGTTAGAAATTCTGAGTACTTTTGCCGAAAATAGACAAGTCATAGTTCTCACCTGTCATCAACATACAGCTGAAATTTATCGCGAATTTGGGTCTCACTTTGTTACTTTTTAAATTTCACAAAATTTTCAGTACAATTTTAAACACATCTAACAAATTTAATTTCAAGTTTGAGAATTGTCTCAAACAAAATATTGACAAAACTCAAAACCTGGATTAAAAATCTTTTTATTTTAATTAAACCAAACTTATAATTTAAATTACCATGGGTATCTTCAGCTTCTTTGGCTCTTTATTTGGCGGTTCAAAAAGAAAAATCGCCCCTATCGTTCAATCTCCAAAAGATCGTGTCCTAAATCAAGAATACCGGAATCCCGGCGATCCTCCAGAAATCCTAAGACTTGATCAACCCGCTCCAAAAGGCCTTCCAAAAAAAGTTAAAAGTAACGTTGAATTAATTGGAGTGTCTGGAGCAAAGAGCCGCGAAAGCGTCATAGGCTTTATCACTGGATCAAAAAGACAACTTAAATTAATGTTGGATAAAAGCAACAAAGAGGAAAAGAATTTAATCAAAATTCTAGGTAAGTGGGAATACAAAAAAGGCAAGACAGCATCAGGACAGCTAGGTTGGTTACCTAAAAATATGTTTTTGGATATTGAGCCTTATCTGAAAAAACCTTTGGGAGCTACAATAAAATATATGGAATTACCTAAAGGGAAGAAACCTCCAGTCATAAAAATCGAAATATGGCGCGGAATGAATAAGAAAAAAGATTAGGATATTACCTAAACCCAAAATAAAAGCGGGATCCGGATGTCCCGGATCCCGCTTCCAACTGCTCAGTTTTCAAAAAAACGTCTTAAGTAAACTTAATTTAGTTCATACCGCCAACGGTTACAAAAATGGTGTCCGTAACTGGAGGGTTATATGGAACATGGTTTCCTTTTGCAAAAACTGCCGTAATAGAATGAACGCCAGGGCTCAAGTCTAATGTTTTGCAAGTAGAACCATCTCCCATATGAACATGTTGAGCGTCTTTCGCTAAAGGCTTATTCAAATCTGTTGGAATCGCGGTATCAATCAATAAATGGTGATGACCTCTGCCCGCATTTACTCCATTTTTAGCCGGTTCTACAGTGTAACCGCTAAGCCCCATACAAACTTCAACAGGACCGCGATGATGAGAAGCAGTTGCAGGTTTTGTAATAGTCACCCCATTACCCATAACTTTTTTAACTGAATAGTCTCCTTCAGAAACGGTTGCGTGATGCCCACTAGCACATCCTGTGATGGCAAACGCTAACGCCAGTAAAACAATTCCTTTTTTAAACAACATAATATCCTCCTCCAATAGATAAAAAACTTCAGGAACCAAGACTCTTTCAACCCTTGAATCCAAAACTCGCAATAACAATATGTTAACAACTTTGAATTTATTTGAGATATTATAAAATAAAAATAATTAAAATCAAATGTGGTTTAAATAAAAATCCTTTAATCCATCATTGGCATGCAGAACAAAAAACCCACTTCATTTAATTTAAAAACCCGAATTCGCATTATTTTAGACGAAGAAATTGCCCTTGGACCTGGAAAAACAGACCTATTAGAAGCTATTGAAAAAAAAGGATCCATTTCTTCAGCCGCCAAAAGCTTAGGGCTGAGCTATCGCCGAGCCTGGGATATGGTTGATACTATGAACCGATCTTTTAAAGAACCATTAGTATTGGGAGCTAAAGGCGGGAAAAAAGGAGGAGGATCAACCCTAACACCAATGGGAAAACAATTAGCGCTAGTTTATCGAAAAATGGAAAAAAAAGCTTTTGGAGCGGTTCAAAAAGAATGGACTTTAGTAGAAAGCTTATTAAACACTAAAAACCGTCCATAACCCATTTAAAATCAATTAACTAACCCTCCTTACAGCCCTCAATTTCGAATCCAACAAATTTTAATTTGATGTGCTCCTCAGGAACAAGACTATAAGCATCTGTCTCGTCTAAGTATTCATGCGAATCAAAGCTCTTGATCTCAAAATTGGCGTTTTTAACGTCATCAAGCAAATTATCCGTAAATTCATTCTCTATTTCGACTAACGTTTCTAAATATCCTGGTATAAGCTTTCCAATGAATTCTGGATTTTTCGATTCTTTTAAGATCTGCCTCTCTAAATCTGTATCTATAACGCTTATAATCCCCATTGGAGCTAAGACTTTGCGAGCCCAATTTAATAACTTTTGTCTATCATTACGAGAAAGGTGATGTAGAAATTTATTAACCCAAATCGCTCCTAAAGGTTCATCCAAAACCGCTTCGTTTGGAAAGTCGATTTTCAAAATTTTAATATTTTTTTTCCCAGCAAGATCTTTAAAGTGAGAAAGCCCTTCCAAAATAAATGGAATACGGTCCGTTAAATACAAATTAGGAAATGATTCCGGCCACTCATGAATCAAACTAAACCCCACCAATCCTGTCGCTACATCTAAAACGGGTTTATCCCCTATTGTTTTAGAATCTTCTATGGGTTCTTCCCATGGAAAGTTTTTAGTCTCATACAAGTAATAACTATAACTTTCCGCTAGAAACCTAACAATCTCAGAATCCTCAAAAAAGCTACGATCACTTTTTAAAAACTCCGCTAGTTCCCGAAATAAAAACTCCATCTTCTCAAATAGAGTCGAAAGAGGCTCGGTTAAAGAAGAACTTTCTGAGTCGCTTCTTAACGCCCCTTGAATATGATCAAAACTTAAATAAACCATTGGACGCTCATGCTGCACATAGATTAAATCCGCTAAGTCGATCATTATTTCTGGGTACGCATACCTAATCAAACTATTAAAACACTCTCTTAATTCTTCTCCTTGCGGCCCTGGGGAAAAGCCTATTCGCCCATCCAAATACTCAAACAATCCGCGAACGCGCTCATTCAATTCATGCGACGATGAATAACCTAATCCTAAAAAAGAGCGACCTCTATCCGTAAGTAGAGATAATTTATTTTCTGAGCAATCAAAAATGGGAGAATCGATCATATAATTGACTTAATAATAATTAGGCTATCCGAGAGGAGAAACTCGTAGAATAATCGAAGATATTAAAATTGAAATAGATTCTATATTATCATGTTCTTATGAATTTTCCGAAATGGGATTCATTGGCTCTCAAATCAAACGTAAGACCAGCTACCTCCAACCCCATATCGCCCTTCCCAACAAGTAAAATGTCATTATAATGCACGGCAACACATAGGGAACAGCCATAAAGGCTTCTTCCGTATATAATCTAAAACAAGAATGTAAAACTCGCACTCCATAAAGAACCGCCATAATTAAAGCGAGCTTTCTTCCTCCTTTATAAATAAAATAAGCGCCAGTTCCGTTCAATAATAATAAAAAAACGACTGTCGCAAACGCCAACCATCCCAGGTTAAATGGCGGTAATAACCAAAAAAATATACAAAAATAAATAATATTTAAGGCAAAAAAACCAATTCCCGCATGTTGAAATTTTTTATTATTTACAGTATCAGCTACGTCGGTCTTCTCTTCCATCATTTCCATAAAAACAGCAATCTCTTTCTAAGTAATTCTTTTGTAATATTTGGTGATTTTTTTTAAGTAAAAAACCCAAATTTTTCCTATTCCGTCATATTTATTAATTTTTAAGAAAGTAGCAACAGTTGTTTGTTCAATGGACTGCCAATTGGGACTATCCATCTTTTTGACATTTTTGACCGAGCACCTACTTTTCTAGCTCTATAACATATTAAATTTATAAGGTTATCAAATAAACCTACCTAATTTTCTCACTATATATAGGGGGTTATAACTCCCGAAATCACAAATTATTGCAGGTATTTTTTTTTATTGCCCCAATTCCGCATATTTTTAATTTTTACAAAAGGAAAAACAGATGCTTGACGAAAAAACTATCAATAGGAATTATCCGTTACCTCATCCTGACAATATGTTGGAGGAAGATGTTGCTAGAATTAAAGATTCTTTTGAGCAAATTGACTTAGACGTAAATGATTTACTAGGAACGACAACCCAATTAATTGAAGACGTTCAATCAGGTTCGTATTGGTACGGCATATCCACTGGAACCAGTTCGTCATATGAGGTTATTTTAAACCCAGTTCCAACCGTTTTGAACGCAGGGATTTTTATTCGCATTAAAGCCCATGTTCAAAACACAGGTATAGCGACCATAAACGTAAATTCTTTAGGGGTAAAAAATATAAAAAGAATTGATGGGAGCGACTTAAAACAGGGAGATATTCCTCAAGATGCCCTCGTTACTTTGATTTACGATGGAATAAATTTTCAATTGACCAATGCGATAGCCGATCCAGAAACAGAGGAAATTAATGCCAGCAACATCATGAGAGCTTTTGATGAAATCCAAGAAAATCATGGAGGAGCTTTATTGATGGAAGCGGGTTGGTCCGACTCCTTTGGCAATCCCAATGAACAAGGAGCGGATGAGGTAAATTCAACCGGACAGATACACGATGCCGTAAATACGTTTTATAAAGGGACCGATCCAGGAGTCGGACTAAATTCAGATAAAAATTACGACATGGAATCTGAATACTTACAACAGGAATGGACAAATTCAAACCAAGTAACTTCGCAAGCGAGCGCTACAAATAGTTCGACTTCTGTAACCTTATCTAGCGGTATTTGGCCCACTAATTGCGCTAAAGGTCGTATTTCATTTGATGGAGGTTCGACTTTTTATATCATCGGTAGTAGAAATAGCGATACGCAGATTACTTTAGAGAGCAATTATACAGGTTCTACCAGTTCCACTTTGGATTATAAAATTAGATTGACAGAGTTTGATAGCGGAGAGGTAGGATTATGTATGGCTGTTGGTAGCGAAACGATTGACCAATCTCAATATTTGAGCATACATGATGACCAGGCAATGGGAAATAGTTCTGCCAATCATTATCGTGGGCAAACCTTTCAATCTGGGGTGAGCGCCGAGCTTTCTAAAGTTAGACTTCAACTAAAAAGGTTTGGCAATCCTATTGGGAATGTAATAGTAGAATTACGTACAACAGATGGGAGTGCCCCTACAGCTACAGTTTTAGCAAGCGCAGCCTTAGACGCCTCCGAGGTTTTATCACCTGGGCAAAGCTCGGTGGGTGGTTGGAAAGATTTTACATTTGATCCAAGACCAACTTTGGTTTCCGGAACGAAATATGCCATCGTTGCTCATGGTTCTTATCCTGATGACGCTTCTAATTATGTTACCTGGAGGTATGAAGGATCAGGCTTTGAAAAGTATGCTGATGGCAAAGCATATTATAGTTCTAACGGTTCTTCATGGACCAATACCTATCAATGGGGCGATCATACATTTGAAACTCAGTATGTCAACCCCACGGGAGTTGCCTCAGAATATGTATCTGTATGCGACATTGAATCTCAAAAAGTGGACACATCTTCTTGGGCAAATATTAATAATTCATCCATTACTGAAACTCTGAACTCGCAAAATGTTTATTACTGGTTAGCGTTCGATCCGGTAGAAAATTTTGGTGATGGAACTGAGATTAAGATTTTTAATCTAACAGGCGCTGTATGGCGAAAAATAGCGCAAAATAACGCTGGAACTTGGGAATATAATAACGACGCTACAAATACAGCTACGGAAGATTGGGTTGCATCGACAATAGACGATATGTTGCACGCGGTATCCCAAGCGATCTCAACTCAAACTGCCAACCGCATGACAGGAGCCAGTCTTATGGCTATCACCAATACGCAGTGGGGAGAAACGAACGGTTGGTCAACATCCGTTAATTCCATATTGCGTGGCGTTACCTTTTATTCCAACGATACGAGTCAAACCCCAAATGCTTCGCAATATCGTTTGAAATACGATTCAGAACGTGGGGCTATGGATCTTCGGAGTAAAACATACGATCCAGGATTCGTGCCTTCCGAAAGTTATATTTGGTCTCGGATTGAACATTCAGATTCCGACGGACCAGGATCATTCTATATTACCCGAAACGGCGGAACAGAATGGACTCTTATTTCTTTGACGCAACAAGGTTTGCCGCTTGCTGGAGATATTCGGGTTTACCGTGGAATTGTTGACGTTAGCGGTCAAACTTCTGGACAGGATTTGCGATGCCGCTACCAAACTGAGCAAAATAAAGATCAGTTTATACATTCGTGGGGATTGCAGCTAAAAAGCTAAAACAACGCATTACCAGGGAATGTTCAATGATGAAGGTATAAAAATTATAACTCGTTTGAGCTATATGTTTTTAAAACTTAGAATTGGCTTTCCTGGTTTCTGCGAACAAAGCTATCAGCTACGCAAAATAAAAAGTTATATCAGGTTTTATATCTGTCCAAAGTTGCGATATTAGCCTCGGTATGATACGGTTCGTCATTCTCAATTTTTATCGCAAGAGTTTACCACTTAACCTGCAACTTTAGAACGTTCGTCTCCTATACGACCATGCTTTCTGCATCCGAACAGCTTGAAATTATCCAACGCGGAACCGCTGAAATTATCGAAAAAAAAGAGCTCGGTCAACGCATCGATAATGCCATCAAAAAGAATGTTCCGCTTCGCATTAAGGCTGGATTTGACCCTACAGCGCCCGATTTGCATTTAGGACATACTGTTCTTTTGCAAAAAATGAAACAATTTCAGGATTTAGGACACCAAGCTGTTTTTCTAATCGGCGATTTCACAGGAATGATTGGCGATCCTACAGGAAAGTCTGAAACAAGGAAAAGCTTAACAGAAGATCAAGTCAAGGAAAACGCCGCAACTTACCTAGAACAAGTTTTTAAAATCTTAGATCCAGAAAAAACCGAAATTGTTTACAACAGCGAGTGGATGAATAAATTCACCTCTTCGGATATGATCCGGTTAGCGGCTAAATATACGGTCGCTAGAATGCTAGAACGAGATGACTTTCAAAAACGCCTATCGAAAAATCTTCCAATTTCCATGCATGAGATGTTCTATCCTTTAATTCAAGGATATGATTCAGTCGCTATTAAATCGGATATTGAATTGGGCGGAACAGATCAAAAGTTTAATCTTCTAGTTGGGAGAGAGTTACAAAGAGATTATAAACAAATTCCTCAACTCATTTTGACAATGCCTCTTTTGGAAGGAACCGACGGCGAACAAAAAATGAGCAAAAGTCTGGGGAACGCTATTGGCATTGCTGAGCCTCCTCGCGAAATGTTTGGAAAGGTAATGTCTATCTCAGATTCTTTGATGTGGCGATACTTTGAGTTATTAAGCGATAAGCCTTCAAATGAAATAGCGGATCTTAAGCAAAAAGCAGAAATGGGTGAAATGAACCCAAAGAACGCAAAGGTTTTATTAGCTAAAGAAATTGTTTCACGGTTTCACAATTCAGAATCGGCAGAACAAGCTGCAGCAGAATTTGATAACGTTTTTAAGAAAAAACAATTGCCGGACGAAATCCCAACTATTCCTTCATGGGGTCCAGACGAAATGTGGGTTTGCAAGCTATTGGTTGATAATAAACTAACAAAAAGCTCTTCCGAAGCGCGGAGAATGGTTCAACAAGGCGCCGTTAGCGTAGATGGAGAAAAGATCGACGACCCCAATCTACAGTTAGAAGGAAACAAAGAATATTTAATTAAAGTAGGAAAAAAGAAGTTTCTTAAAATCCAACCTTAGATTCCTTACTAAAGAACCTTTAATAAAATAAACATTATGCCTGGAAAACCGAACTCATATCTAAAATCGATGATCGTCGATCTACCAGAACCTGCAAAAACTCGTCTTATGATCGAAGAGAACGAAGATTTGGATAAAATCGTAAATCAAATTCGTTTGGAAAAACAATGTCTCCATAAACTCGAAGAAAAAATTCAAGATGGAGAAACTGGGAAAGCCCTTCTTTGTAAGTTTGGTTACTCTGAATGGCTAAAAGAAGCCGAGTTAGGAGATCGTCAGGAAATGTATGGTTTTATGATTCAAATTGAATCTGTAGCTGCAGACCTCGCCGAAGATGAAGACGACGAGGAAGATTAGCTAAACTATAATTTCTTAGGAACAACTTCTCATTCCTCGTTTTTCCAAATATTTTTGATGGTAATCTTCAGCTGGATAGTAAACGGAAGCTTCTGTAATCTCCGTTACGATTGGACTACGGTAACTACCTGATGCATCAAGATTTGCCTTAGATTCTTCAGCCAACAGCTTTTGTTCGTCACTGTGATAATATATCCCAGATCGATATTGAGTGCCAATATCTGGTCCTTGGCGATTTAAAGTTGTAGGGTCGTGTTTTTTCCAGAAAACATTAAGTAACTCAGAGTAAGAAACTTTTTCCGGATCAAAAACAACCTCTACAGCCTCAGCATGCCCCGATCTACCGGTGCAAACCTGTTCATATGTGGGATCTTTTGTTTGGCCGCTTGTATAGCCTACCGACGTCTCAACCACACCTTCAACTTGTTGGAAAGCTAACTCCACTCCCCAAAAACATCCAGCAGCAAATGTTGCCTTTTGCATTTCATACTCCAAAAATTTGGTTGAAAACCAAGTTTGAAAAATTAAAACCTTAAAATAAAACAGTTTTTCGTATTATATCATCCAAATTAAAAGGTTATTTAGCTAAAATTGAGCTTTTTCAAGATATGGTTAAATATCCTTTTTATAAGCCTTTTTCTTGACACAATAGTGTATAATTTGTTTAAATTAATAAAACTTACTAAGAAAGTAATGCCATTTTTAAATTATTCTACTTACTACCCATGAAAACCTTGAAAAAAATTGATAAGCCCTTTAGGAAAAAACTTAGTTATCAATTATCTCAAGCTTTAATACTGGTTGTTATTATTTTATTTATTGGGGCTTGCGGTATTGCCGCCAAAACGCGAGCGGCAATCAAAGGCGACCTCAATATGTATGTTAGTATTGCGGCAAAAGTAAATTCGGATAACCCATTACCTGTAGATGTCGTTTGGGTTTATGACGAAGAACTATTAAAAGAACTTTTGAAACTTTCCGCAAAGACTTGGTTCGAGAAAAAAGAACAGTTTAAAAGAGACTTTCCCTCTGATGAAGCTTTTGAGGTATGGCCGTGGGAATGGACACCAGGGCAAAAGGTTACCGTGCAAAAAATTCCCATTAAAGCAAAATCAAAAGGGGGTATAATATTCGCTAACTATTTGATAGATGGAGATCATCGCGCTCGGATAGACCCTGCCGAAGACTTCCAAATCAATTTTTCTGAAGAATCTTTTTCTGTAACAGAACCAAAAGATTAAAACATGGCTGAATCTATATTTTTTTGGAGTTTGAAAATTCAAACGTTCCTAAATACCACGTTTGAGGAAAAATAAAAATGGTTGATATACGAAAAATTCCCCCTGCTATAAATTGGCACGAAGGTATGTTGCTCGCTCCACAACACTTTCAACAAACCGATCAAAGGCATGAGTCTCTTACTACATACCATGTTTCCGCAGTATCCCCTTTTCATTGGGGGATAATGGACTTAAAAATTGATCGACCACGTTTGGTAGACGGTAACTTGAAAATTATGTCTCTTGAAGCAGTTATGCCAGATGGATTAGCTGTCTCCTTTGGCGAAAGCGATGCAGACAAAGTCTCTGTTAGTTACTACCAAAACAAAGAAGAAGAAAAGAAAAAAGAAGTTTTGGAATTAGATTTAGAGCCTTTAAAACCAGAAATGGAAAGAGGACCGCTAACAATCCATTTAGCCGTCGCCTCTCAAAAAATGGGAGTTTCCTATTTCAAAGGCGATATTGATCGTCACGAATCGTTTGAAGGAATAGCCATAATTGATGAAAACACAGGCGATAATGAACTTTCAATTCCAAGGCTAAAGCCAAAGTTAAAGTTATTAAGTGTAAATGAATCTTTAGTTAATTATGTAAGTTTTCCAATTGCAGAAATCACTTTTCAAAATCAAAAGTTTGAGTTAACAGACTTTATTTTTCCAGCTCTTTCCGTTCCATTACGCTTTGCTCTGGGCGAAAAATGTACGGCTATAGCAAGAAAAATTAGAGAGAAAGCGGAATACTTGTCGGATCAAGTAAACGCGCCTTCCTCAAAAACTGGCATGCCTCTAGTTTTGGAAACCAAAACAATGATTAATAATATGGTAACCTCTTTGCCTTATTATGAAGCAGTTCTAAACACTGGTAAGGCTCATCCATACAATGTTTATCTTGCTCTATGTACGCTTGCTGGAAGCGTAGCTGGTCTTAGTAAAGGATTAGTGCCTCCTTCTTTTGATCCGTATGATCACGGCAATCTAAAACATACTTTTAACCAAGTCCTGACTTATATAGACGATTTAGTTTCTGAAGGCGTTCAAGAAAAATATTCAACAATTCCATTTAAGTATCAGGAAGAATTAAACAGCTTTGGTCTAAATCTTAAATCTGAATGGGCGAATAAAGAATTATTTTTTAGCGTCAGAGGTTCTGGAGGAACATCCGAAAAAGATCTTTCGGAGTGGGTCGAAAAAAGTTGGATCGGCTCGGAATCAAAAATTCCTACAATTAGAGAAAAAAGAGTGCGTGGCGCTAAGCGTGAGTCAATTGAACGAGATAAAGACATTGTACCTGCCAGAGGCGTCGTACTATTCAAGCTTACTGTAGACCCTGAATTTATAGAACCCGACCAAAATTTGTCTATTTTTCATCCAACTTCTATGGGATCTGCATCAACTCCAACCGAAATTTTGTTACACGTAAAAAAATAGGTTCTTTAGTTCGTTTAGTCTTCCCAAAATAACTTTTCGCTACAAGATGAGCGCGTCATGCAAACCGACGTCGTATCAACATTTTTCAAACAAAAACCCCTAAAAGGGATTTAAGATGCGAAAACGCCCCGGGGGAGCCCTAGCCGGTCGTCCTCTACATTTTATATGGATCGCCGATAAATCTGGATCCATGGGAATCGACGGAAAGATACAGGCTTTAAACCACGCTATCCACGAAGCAATTCCTCATATGAAAGAGGCTGCCAACGAAAACCCCAACGCGGAGGTACTCGTTCGAGCTGTGGTATTTTCTGACGGAGCCCAATGGCATATTTCTAAGCCAACCCCCATTTCCGATTTCAAATGGAAAGACTTAACTGCCGGCGGAATAACGGATATGGGAAAAGCCATGAATCTAGTAGCGGATCAATTAAAAATTCCTCCGATGACAGATCGAGCCCTCCCACCCGTTTTAGTTTTAATTTCTGATGGTCAACCTACAGACGATTTTAACGCAAGCCTAAAAAACCTTTTATCTTTGCCCTGGGGCAAAAAATCAGTTCGAATCGCTATTGCTATAGGTGAAGACGCCGATTTAGATACTCTTCAAAAATTTATTGGCAATGTAGAAATTGGGCCATTTCAGGCCAATAACCCCGAAACCCTTAAGAATTATATTAAATGGACTTCAACGGCTGTCCTTAAAGCCACTTCTTCCCCAATGAGCCAAACTGATTCGTCTGATTCAGGAACTCCTCCAAGTTCATTCATTCCAGAACCAACTATTTCAACCGATTCTTCTTCTGATATTTGGTGATTTATGCCTTCTGTTACCAAAAAAAATGACGGTACTTGGCATATTATAGGCGAAAGCGTTCGAGGAGTTACACACGATCGGAAAGGATTACCAAATCAAGACGCGATTCGATATGTAGTAGAAAAAGGAAATGAGCTTCCGTTGGCCGTTGCCGTTTCTGACGGACATGGCAATTCTAGAAACTTTAGAAGCGAATTTGGCGCTCAGTTAGCGGCAAATATAACAAGCGATATTTTAATTCGCTTTTTGTCGCAGCCTTGTAATAAAAAAAATTCAGATCAAACGCTAAATAACATACAAAAAATTTTGATCCCCGATATCATCGAGACTTGGAAAAAAGAAGTCTTAGACCATTTTGAAAAAAATCCAATTTTAGAAACCGAACGAGAAAGATTAATCAGTAAGAACGGATTCTCTCCGGACATAAATAACAATTTATCCGATCCCATTTTATTTTACGGAACTACTCTTTTAGCCGCAGGGGTTTCTGACTCATTAATAATATTACTCCAGTTGGGAGATGGCGATATTCTCACTGTAGATCCACTTGGCAAAGTCTCTCAACCTATGCCCCATGATGACAATCTATTTGCGGACGAAACTACTTCATTATGTTTACCAAACGCAGAACAATATATGCGGTACGTTGTTTTAGAACCTCAAACAAACCAAACAAAACTTTTGCTAATTTCAACCGATGGTTATTCAAAGTCTTTTATTAAAGATTCGGACTTTCTTGAAGTGGGTCCAGATTTTTTAGAACTTCTCGAAAATGAAGGCATAGCTACCGTTGAAAATAATTTGAAAAAGTGGTTAGACGAAACTTCTCGATTAGGCAGCGGGGACGATATAACTTTGGGAATTATTTATCATGAACGATAAAATGAGCGAGGTTCCTCGAGAAGAATTAGCAAAAATCCTGAAAAACTACGGCAAAGATCTTTGTCAAGACCCTCGAAGATGTGAAGCATTTTTGAAAGACCTATGCGGTCCTCACAAAAGAGAAATATTTATATTAGTAAGCGGTATTCGAGAAAGAATTCCTGAAGCTCTTCAGAAAAACTCCGAAAACTCAGTTAGTTTTAATCTTTTATTAGGCAATTTAACTAAACGATTGCGAGATAACTTAGGGCTTTCGCCTGAAGCGGCTTTATGGTGTGTAGAAACATGGACATACGCATTAGAGCTAGCGCCAAAATCTCCTACAATCAAACCTACCCCAAAAAATAATATATCAAAGGAACCTAGTTCTAATTCTACTGAACATAGACCCATTCCAACGTTTGCGGTTTCTTTATCTGAAAAGGGAAGTTTTAATTCTATTTCAGATGCTCTAGAGCATGCGCCTCCACATTCTCGGATAATAATATACCCAGGTCGATATGAAGAAGCTATAACTATCAATAAACCCATTGAGATAATCGGTCAAGGCTCTCCTAGAGAAATTGTTATCGTCTCTAAAGATGGTCCTTGCATCCGTATGGAAACCCAAACCGCCTTAGTATCAGGTTTAACGCTTCGAGGAATCTCCCCAAAATCGTATACCGTCGAAATATCTAAGGGAGAATTGAAGTTAAAAGATTGCGATATTTCTTCAGAATTTTTCTCTTGTATAGGAATTTTCGGGCCATCGGCTCGACCCATCATTTTTGGTTGCCGAATTAATAAAGCCAAAGAATATGGATTGCATGTCGCCCTTCAAGCTCAAGGAATGATTGAAGAGTGCGAAATTTATGCAAATAAGTTGTCAGGAATTAAAATTCAACAGGATGCTAATCCAATATTTAGAAAATGTCGAATCCGAGGTGGAAAAGAAAATGGACTAACCGTTAACGACAGCGGAAGAGGAATACTAGAAAATTGCGACTTTTCAGGGAATGGAGGCAACGCAATTGAGACTGAAACAAAAGGAGAACCAACCTTAAAAAATTGTAAAATTCATGATGGGAAAAAAGGTATCCAAGTCTTGGATTCAGGCAAAGGTAATTTTTATGGTTGCGATATTTTCAATAATACTCGACCTGGAATCGAGATAATAAAAAATGGGAACCCTGTTTTTGAGAAATGTCAATTTCACCACGGACGCGATTTAGGAATTTCCATATCCAAAAACGGGAAAGGAAAATTCAAAGATTGTGAAGTATTCGCAAATATTAAAGGAGGTCTTTCAATATCGGACTTAGGAGACCCAGAGTTTGAAAACTGTCTTATTCATGACAACCGAGAGAATGGAGCCTATTTTTTTAGCAAAGGCAAAGGCAAATTTCAAAGTTGTAGCTTTAGCGGAAACTCTTTGGCCTCTGTTTTTATTCAATCTCTTGGAAATCCTATTTTTAGCCAATGTCGATTTAATTCCGGACGCGGTAGCTTAATAATTCATGACCGAGGAAAGGGCATTTTTGAGAAATGCGAAATATTTCAAAATGAATTTGCTGGCGTTGAAATAAGAGAAAAGGGAAACCCAAGCTTGGAAGATTGCCGAATATACGATGGGCAAAGCGCTGGAGTCTTTATATACCGTAATGGATCTGGAACGTTTAAAAACTGTGAAATTTTTGGAAATCAATCTGCGGGAGTAGCAATTAAGCAACAAGCCAATCCAAAAATTATTGGTTGCAAAGTTTATGGAAATCGAGAAAACGGAATCGAAATCTTTGACCAAGGAAAAGGGATATTTCAAAATTGCGATATTTATTCAAATAAAGGTTCCGGAATCAAAATTGCCCACCAAGGCGACCCTTCACTTAAAAATTGTAAAATAAGAGAAAGTGAATTCTCTGGCTTACTCGCTATCGACTTCGGCGTCGGATACTTAGAATCATGCCAAATAATATCTAACGGCAATTATGGCGTAGACATCCTGAAGGGCGGAAACCCAATTATCAGAAACTGTAAAATTAATCGAAATAAATCGAAAGGCGCTCGAATTGCGAACAAGGGAGTTGGCGATTTTGATAATTGCGACTTAACTGAAAATCGTGAAGGAGCATGGGCTATTGACCCAGAATGCCAGGTAAAAATGGCAGGTTAATCATTTAAAAGATATGAATCAATTACTAAAAACTAATTGCAAACTTTCATTGACCAATCTACAAACTCATTGCGAGGTAGACTACATCATTGGAAGCGGCGCTCAGGGAGAAGTTTATAAAGTGGATTTAGATGGAAAATCCCTTGCTCTAAAATGGTATTTCTCAAGAGCCGCGACAGAAAAACAACGTAATATTTTAAAAACACTCATCGATAAAGGACCGCCTGCTTCAAGCTTCCTTTGGCCTATACTTTTTGCCGAATCTCCAGCCATTCCTGGATTCGGTTATTTTATGCCACTGCGGGATACAAGATTTAAAGGACTGACAAATTTAATGAAGAGACGAATCGATCCAACGTTTCAAACATTATCGCTAACAGGCGCAAATTTAGCTCATAACTTCCTACAACTTCATTCCAAAGGATTGTGCTACAGAGATATATCTTTTGGAAATATTTTTCTAGATCCTAATACCGCTGAAATTCAAATTTGCGACAACGACAATGTGACCGAAGACGATCAAAGTCAGGGTGGGATATTAGGTACCCCTAGATTTATGGCTCCAGAATTAGTACGAAGAGAGGCTAGCCCAAGTTCTCAAACCGATTTATTTTCCCTTTCAGTTCTACTCTTCTACCTGCTTTTGCTTCATCACCCTCTTGAAGGCAAGAAAGAACTCTCTATTAAATGTTTAGACCTCCCTGCTATGAACCGATTGTATGGCAAAGAACCATTATTTATCTTTGATCCTATCGATTCATCGAACGAACCTGTTTCTGGCCATCATGATAACGCTTTAATATTTTGGCCTATCTATCCGAAGTTTTTACGTGACTTGTTTATACAAGCGTTTGGGGAAGGCCTTGTCGATCCTACGTCGAGAGTAAGAGAAAGTGAATGGAGAAACGCTTTAACCCTTCTTAGCGATTCTATTTTTTATTGTTCTAATTGTGAATCAGAAAATTTTTACGATTCTGATTTTATAAAAGCAAATCAAGGGTCAGCAGGAATATGCTGGTCTTGCCAAAACACGCTTTCTTTGCCGCCAAGAATAAAAATAGAAAATAAAATCATCATGCTTAATAAAGATTCAAAACTATTTCCATATCACATTGACGATTCAAGACCTTGCGATTTTTCAGCTCCAATCGGAGAAAGACTCTCTAAAAACTCAGACCTAGAACAGCCTACTATAAAAAATATCTCTAGAGAAAAATGGGTTTCTTCTCTACCTGGAGAAACTCCACACGATATTCTTCCTGGAGAAAAACTTAACTTAATTACCGGGACACAGGTTTATTTCGGAAAGAAAAAAGGTATTATCCGCATTTAAACAATCAAACTCGATTTATAGAATAAATTTATTATTGTTTATAAAGGCAGGCTATAATAAATAATATTAAACTCTTCATTTTTGGAACTCGGAATTATGGCTAAATTCATTTGTCCCAATTGCAAGAAAGAGTACGAAAAAAAGACAGAAGACGGCTACTGCAATAATCAACCAGAATGTGAATATGGTTTGGGTTGGTTAACAGAACTTTCTTCCACAACTCCAATAGAAGAAACCGCCGAAGCCAATTCCCCATCCCCAATCTCTTTCGAAAGAGAAATTGGACTTTGCGTTTTGATGATGGACGGTTCTTATTCCATGGCCGATCCTGCTTTTCCAAGCTCGGATTATCCCGGAAATAAATACGATTTAATCGCTCGAAACTCTGCCGCAGGAATCTGGTCTCTCAAAAATCTAACTCATATTGATAGCGCTTACATCGCTTTTTGCGTTTTTGCGGGAAAACCTATTTGGATCTGGACTAAGAGTATCAAAGAAATAATTGACGAATTTCAAAATCGTCAAAATTTCTCCGACTTTATTTATGAAACCTTAGAGAAAAAGACCCTTGAACCAAAAGCAACAAATATTAACGCCGCTTTAAACCTCTCCTACGATATTTTTCAGCAATATCTAGAGGGAAACTTAAAAGATTTTGGCGGCTTAACGGATTTCAAACCATTGGAACACCAAGTCGTGCGCCAAGACGACAAAGGGCAGGAAGATTTTATTACAATTCCAAACGCCCGCACTTTCATATACACGGATGGGGAACATAATGTAACTGCCCCAATCCGTAATCCCTTTGAGCAAGTCGAACAATCTATTTTAATGACGGCATTTATTGGAGAAGAAGAAGAATCCTCGGGGATAAAACAAATGAAAGAACTTGCAGCCATTTGCCCAAAACATTCTCCATCAAAAGGTTTTTTCCTTTTTGACGACGCTGAAAGGTCCCAAATCCTTAAAGGTCTATTTAGAATGGCTTCCGGAGCTTCTGGGTTTTGCCCTTCTTGTCTCTTGCTCGACCAATCCCCCCCTAATGAAGAAGCTTCAGAATGACCTCGGTTCCTCCCCTACCCAGTGACAATGAAAACAAAAACAGCCGCGCCCTAATTTGCGAAATAACCACATCGTCCGGTCCACGCAAAGGGATGCCATCGGGAAAAAGTTCAAACTTAGAACTAGGCGAAGATTCTGGCGGCTTCTTATCACTTTCCGGTCAATTAGGAATTATTTGGATTGCTGATGGAACAAGCGATTCAACACGTATAGGTTCATTTTCCTCAAGAATTCTAGCGCAAGAGTTGGGGCAGGCATTTTCAAACGAAATATTAACTCATTGGACAAGTTTACGAAAAACCAAAAAACTTGACGTTAACCTATCCGAAATAGTTACAAAAACAGCTGATAAAATCAAAACAAAGTGGTCGTCTCGTTTAAAAGAAAATCCGGAAGAAGAAAAAGCTCTGGTTCGATCACTTTCGTCCTTAAAACAAAAAACTCCCGAACCTAATTCCATCTTTTATGAATTCTCTTCGACTTTTTCGGCTATCACTTTGGACAGCGAAGGAAATTTAAACTGTGTCTCCGCAGGCGATTCCTTGACAGCTATTTTTAAAAAAGATGAAAATCAATTTTTCGCGTTTAAAAAAGGAGGCATAACTTTTCGACTAAAGATAAAAGGCGGAAAAATCGCGTGTGAAAAGTTTCTATCGCCTTTAGAAAATTATCAAACAAACGAAACGAACTTCGTCATATTGTCTTCCGATGGAGCTAAAGAAACAATTTTATCGTTAACAAAAGATAAAAAACTTCTTAAACCCAATTTAGAGCATTTTCTTTTATTGAAAGAAAAAAGTATAGGGACTTATCCAAAAACACAAGACGATAAAACTTTAGGACTTATAGGACGAATTCATGCAAGTTAAATTGGGACTGTTCACAAAGTTCTTCGACCCTAATACCATGAATTGGAAAAACCAATCTTCTCTAAACGATCAATTTGGAGTTTGGAAAATAGGAAAACGAAATATTTTTGTTAAGAGATTTCAAAAACTTCCACCTGGATGGCGTTTGATGGAAGAGGCTATCGTTAAATCGTTTTTAAATACCCCACAAATTTATCGCCTCCAAGAAGATGATAATTTCTATTACGCTTTCATGGAATGTCTAGATGGAGATACCCTATACAACATCATTCAAGGAAGAAAAACTTCCGATTTTTTTCAAACTTCCGGTTTGGGTAACGAAGATAAAATTAATATTGTGCTCTCAGTAACCGCTAGCATTCGATCTCTAAATCTAAGAGGTTTTTGGTATCCCGATTTAGATTTAAAAAATATTTTTGTGGTAAAAACCCCTAAAAAAACTAAAATTTTTCTTATAGATTTAGATAGTTGTCCCAGTAGCGACCAATCTTTTGATCCTGGAAATGTTTCTCAAGTCTGTTGGGAAGGTTTAGTAAAAACCTATCTTAAACACGGCAAGCCTTTTTTAAAACGAGAAGGTCCGAACATTGTTCGAATTGCTCCTAATGGAATCCATTTAAACCAATCAATGCTTATTTTATTCGCTCATTACATCAAAAGATTAGGAATTGTGCCAAAAGAACTACCGCTTTACGATCCTTTAATCAATTCTAAAAGCCCTTTTAGCGGCACACTTTCTTTAATACATTTAAAATTGTTAGACGGGGAGGATTCCTGGAGGGACACGGAAGCGTTTATTTGTAATTACTTTTCCATTTCTAAATCTAGACTCCAGAAAAAATACCAAGGAAAAAAACCAGGAAAAACTCACTGGGTTGAGCTGATAAGGAAATTAAAGAACGCGCGAACTTGATTATTCCACTGGGGATAGCGTTTTGCGAAGGATTGGGAAAAACCTAATTTTTTTCAATTAAACAGGGATTTCACTCTTACTATCTGCCGTTTTATCCAAAGCTTTATTTATTACAGAAAATAATTTCTTCAAGTTAATTGGTTTGTCTACGCAAGCAAAAGCTCCATTTCTTAGACATTCTGCTTTTATTTCTTGGTCGCTTAAGGCCGTAGTCATGATCACTTTAATATTAGGTTTCCAAAGCCTTATCATTTTGACCAACTCGTCTCCAGTTAACTTTGGCATTAAAATATCCAAAAGAATCACATCTGGACCAAAACTATGAATTTTTTCTAAAGCTTTCTCGCCATCTTCAGCTTCTTCAAACAAGTAATTTTTCTTTTTTAGATAAACTAAAAGTAATCCTCGGGCGTCTGGATCATCATCAACCACCAAAATTTTAGCAGATTCGTTATTGGTTTTCATTTTAGCCCTTATAACTCGGCATTTTTTGAGTATTAATACTTTTTCTAAAAACAATCTTAGTCAATTATATAATAAGATTCAAATTGTCTTTTTTATTTATGATAAGTCAAAAAAACGAATATTTATTTTTTTAAGAACGCCCAAAAGTTTTAATGGTAAAATTTAAAGATACGACAAGCGCGATAAAATCTTTTGGTTGGCATGTATAAATTCTTAATCGAACAAAGCCAATCATTCAGGATTATTGAACTTTTACAAATCCCCTTAATCTTAAACCCAATAAAATAAATGTATGAACTCTTTAGCTAGATTATTCACCTATTCAATTTTATTATGCTTTTTTTGTTTTATTGAAATTGCAGGAGGATTAAAAGCTTCATTTGCCGAAGACGTTTCTCTATTTTTATCATCCATTCCAAATTTAAGCGAAGATAAAATAAACCTAAGTAAAACCTTATTAGCTGTTTCAAAAGATTGGAATAAAAATGTCGACGAAGTTTTCTTTAAAACTTCTATTGAAGCCTTAGTAGAAGAAGTTAATAAGAACATTCAAAATAGTTCGAAACCTTCAGAAATTGTAACCGCGTTAAGAGAAGTCATACACAAAAAATTCGGTTATCGATACACAGATCAACTAGACCCACAAGGGATTCCCCTCAATCCAAACGAACTGTTTTTACATGGACTACTTGAAACTCAAAAAGGTTATTGTATGACCTTGTCGCTCATTTATTTAATAGCGGCCGAATATTTAGAAAAACCCATTTTTGGCGTCGCGTTGCCTAATCATTTTTTTGCGCGCTACGATTCAAAAGATTCCCATATCAATATAGAAGCAACCGAAGGAGGAATACCCCTTCCAGATAGTTATTATTACGATCGCTTTGGAGTTGAAAAAAATTCTTCTTTTTTTATGAAAAGTCTGAACAAAAAACAAACTCTAGGAGCTTATTTTTCGAATGTAGGAATGGCTTATTACAAACAAAATCTTCCTAAAAAAGCAGTATTTTATTTAGATCTTGCCACCCAAATAAATCCTCTTTCGGTCGAAGCTCGTAATAATTTAGGAAACATTTATTCTGAATTAAAAGAATTCAAAAATGCAATTAAACAATATGAAGCAGCCTCCAACGCGGATCCGAACAATCTAGCGACCCTTTTTAATTTAGGAATTGCCTACTCCGATTCTGGAGAAAAAAAGGGAGCCGCCGAGGCCTTCATGCAAGTCATTCAGATTGATCCCAATTATGTTCCAGCCCATCGATATCTAGTTAAAATCTTTATTGATCAAAGCAATTTTATTGGAGCTCTTCTACATTTAAAACAAATTTCTAAGCGACAAAAAAATAATCCCGAAATTTCTCTAACGATAGCCGAAGTTTACTTTCAACTTAAAAATTATGAAATGGCTTTACAAACTTTAAAGAAAATAGAATCGTCCTTTCCAGATAATCCAAAATTTAAAGAAAAGTTGGCCGAAGCCTTTTACCGTCTGGAAAAATTTGACGAAGCGATATCTCAATATCGTTATTTAATTGAAATGAAACCGAATAATTTAAGATCCTACGTTCAATTAGGCTGGACTTATTATCGTAAGGGGGAAATCGATTTGGCTATTGGCTGGACTAAACGCGGCCTAAAAGATAGTCCCGAGCCTGATAAGTTAAAAACTCTAGGTCGCATGAATCTTGGTTTTTATAACGTTCTCGACGAACAATTTGAAGAAGCTCAAAATTGGTATAAAAAGACGTTGTCCGCAAAAAATTCAAACTTATTGGAAGGTATGGTGGGCGACCTAACTGAGGCCCAGGACAAATTCCCTAATTTAATGGAAATATACTTTTTTAAAGGTTGGCTATACAAAGAATCGCAAAAAGATGAGAAAGCCGCCGAATTTTTAAAAAAATATTTGGCTAAAGCTCCAAACGGAAAAATGGCAAAAGCCGCTAAAAACGCCCTTAAAGAGTTGGGTATAGCCGTAAATATCGACAACCTCAATGAAAAATCAGAAGCAGGAATGATTCTTATCCCCTCTGGGTTTTTCTTAATGGGTTCTGACGATAAAGGAAGTGACGAGAGCCCCAAGCACAAAGTATTTCTAGACTCATATTTTATTGATCAATTCGAAGCAAGCGCTGAGGAATTCGCCATATTTTTGAACCAATCTCCCGACCCAAGTAGATATTATAAAGATAATAAATATGGGACCTTAGATTTTGGCAAAAAATTTAAACCTAGAGAAGGATTTGAAAACTTTCCTATTAATAACGTAACTTGGTTTGGGGCCAAAGCTTTTTGCCAATTTAACGATAAGAGACTCCCTACGGAAGCCGAATGGGAAAAAGCCGCTAGAGGAGTTGACGGAAGAAGATACCCCTGGGGAGATACACAACCAACTCCCTCAATCGCCCGTTTTAATCAACAATGGGACGAAAAAAGACTGAACGCTATGGTCTCAGTAGATTCTATGTCTGGCGGTAAAAGCCCCTTTGGGCTAGAGCAAATGGCGGGGAATATTAAAGAATGGGTAGACGATTGGTACGATGGAGAGTATTATACGGATTACAAACACCAAATAAATCCAAAAGGCCCTTTTGGGGGCGAGTTTAAAGTATTAAAAGGAGGATCCTGGCACGATTTAATGAGTTTTCTTTATTCTTCCTTTCGGAATAATAGTGCGCCTTCCATAGGGCTTGAAGACTATGGGTTTCGTTGCGCAAAGAGTAAAGAAAAAGGACCAGCTCCCAAGAAATTAATCAGGTGGCAAAATAATTAAAAAAACTCGATTTTTTCAAAAATAAATCCTAAAATCTACTCCTCTTGAAATTACCTATAGTTTTTTCTAACTAGCTAATCTAAGCAAAATAAGCTGAGAATGAAAAAAGCTCTTGGTTCAAAAGATTAGGAGAAAAAGTCTCAATTCTTATTTCCCTTAGTATTTATTTTATTAAACTCTCCGGTTACAATAGCCGTTTTTGAGTTTTGAAGAAATTCGAACTTTATTAAGCAATTTGAAATTCACTTACCCCCTTACCCTAGCTCTCTAAAGGGAAGTTTTTTTAGGAAGATTATGTTTGGCGCAATTGAACTTTTGATGATCGCAATTATTTTTGGAATTATCTATGGACGAAACGCAATAGATAAAACTTGGAATAAACATCCAGACGAAAACATTGCCGAGTCTTTTGCGGAAGACGTAAAACAATACTATGAAAAAGACCCAAAAAGATTAGTTCAAATAATTGTAGGGTTCGTGTCGGTAGCTATTTTTGTCATTACTTTGATTTATTGGGTATTTACAAGATACGACGTATCTAAAATATTGGGCTTAACTTAGAAAATAAGAATTACTTAAAAAACTAAAACATCTCCCTTCTTTTTTCGACAAAATCTCGAAAGTCTATTTCATTGACCTAGCCGTTTTTATTTATTTTGAAGCTTTTTCAATGAACTTCTAAAGAAATTACTTTTTTAGACCGATCCAGCTTTAAGTATACTTTTAGTTCTTCTTTTAGGTTTAAACTGCCTAAAAATCTTTTTATAACTTTTAAGAATCGCCTCTAATAATTGAGGTTGCTTATAAAAGCAGTTATAATAAGTCTCGTTATTTAATTGTTTTATAAAGATCAACGTTTTACTTTCCAGACACTTAAAGAACCTCACCTAATGCCGCCATTAAGAATATATTTTGCTGATTTAGCCTACCAGTCTGTAGGATTGTCGTCGGAGTTTTTTCCACTGAATGTGGGATACATTGCCGCTTATTGTAAGAAGATTCATGGAGAAGCGGTAGAAGTGAAGATGTTTAAATATTTGAAAGATTTAGACAACGCATTGTATGAGGCTCCTCCAGATATTTTAGCTTTAAGCAACTATCCTTGGTGTTTAGATTTAGGCATTGAGATGTCCCGCACCCTGTCTTCAGTCAAGCCTGAAGCATTGCATATATTTGGAGGCCCTAATTTTCCTCACGACAAAGAGGACCAAGTCAAATTTTTACGCGAGTACCCCGAAATCGACAGCTATGTGTATTTAGAAGGAGAAATGGGGTTTTCCAATCTAGTGAGCTTTGTTAGAGAAACGGGAGACCTAAAAACGGCAAGGGAAGGTTTAAAAGAAAAAGGCGTCGCCGGTTGTGTACAATTAGGGCATGACAACCAAATTGTAGAAGCTCCGCCAGCGCTTCGCATATCCGCTTTAGATGATTACCCTTCACCCTATTTAACGGGTATTTTGGATCCATTCTTCGACGGTTTGTTGACTCCTATGTTATCGACAAATCGCGGGTGCCCATTTCGTTGCACATTTTGCGCTGATGGAGCCGAGAGCGCAAACAAGGTGACTAAGTTCAGTATGGAACGAGTGCAAGCGGAATTGAATTACATCGCTGAAAGAGTTCCTAAAAATGTCAATTCGTTACTCATATCAGATTTGAACTTTGGGATGTTCCCTCGCGATAAAGACGTATCCAGCACAATTTCAGAATTAAAAGATCAATACCAGTACCCTGATTTCATTCAGACAACCACAGGCAAAAATGCAAAAGCTCGGGTGATGTCCAATCTGGAGATACTGAAAGGAACGTTACGACTTGGTTTGTCGGTTCAATCCTTAGATGAAGAAGTATTAAAGAACATCAAGAGAGATAATATTCGAACGGCAGACATTATCGATTTGCAACCTGCATTGCAAAAAGCTGAATTACCTTCGTACACTGAAGTAATCATTGGACTTCCAGGTGAGACAAGAGAAACCCACCTAAAGACCCTTGGGACTCTTCTTGAATTGAATATGGATACGATAGTGGTTTATACCTGCATGCTTTTGCATGGTTCGGAAATGAATACACCAGCAGAGCGCGAAAAGTGGGGAATGAAGACTAAATTCCGATTATTACCTCGGGACTTCGGAATTCTTCGTAACGGCAAGATCGCTTTAGAAATGGAAGAAGTGGTTGTTGCAACAGATACTTTATCTTTCCAAGATTATTTGGACCTTAGAACGCTGGCTTTGTTTGTGATATTGATCAACAACAATCGAGGATTCCGCCCTTTGATTCGCTTGTTAAAAAGTTCAAAGGTTAAAGTTCTAGATTTCTTATTAGCAATGATAGCTAATTTAAAACAATCGGATCCTAAAGTAATCCAACTTGTAAAAGATTTTGAGCACGATACAGAAAACGAGCTATTTGAGAGCGTTGAAGAGACTCGGAAGTTTTACACTGACCCAGAAGTTTATAAGGATCTTTTAGAAGGGGATGTGGGAATGAATTTGATTCAACATTACACCGCCCGCACCATCTCTTCAGTTGTGGAAGATCTATGCGAATACGCTTTTTCGCAAGCGCAGTCTCTTTTAGAAAAAGAAAAAAGTTTGAACGAATTAGAGTTGCGCTGTTTTGAAGAAATCAAAGAGTATTGCAAAGGGATAACGCACAATCTATTCGGAGCTGACCGCTTGGAACAGGCTCCTGAACTTGGTTTTAAATGGGACGTTAAAAGCTGGTCAAATAACCAGGATAATTTGCCTCTTAGCAAATTTGAATTTGATAAGGCAACGAAGATACGGTTTCAACTCAGCGACAATCAATATAAAGTCGTTGAAGACAACTTAAATCGCTTTGGCCATACCCCTCATGGTCGCGCAAAAACTCTAATCCGTATGAGTATGGACAGTCTCTGGAGAACTCCAGAAGTCGTTAACGGATAAACCCCGCCTCTGACCCGTTTTAAGCCAACAATTGATTCTAGCCTTAAGCTCTTAGATTCAGATTTTTAAGTTTAATAAGAAAACCCAGACTTTCTAATATGAACGTAAGGGTCTCCTCCTTTAAGAACTTCTCCCCCTACTATTTTTCCAACGTAGATCACATGGTCTTCAACAATAGTTTGATTTAATAATTCACATTCAAGAAAAGAAACTGAATCTTCTAATATCGCTATATCTTTATAACCTTTTCTAACTGAAATCCCTTCAAAGAGAGGTTCATCTTTAGGTGGTTTTCCAAATCTTTTTAATAAGTCATTCGATTCTTGCCCAAGAACATTTAGGACAAACGCCTCAGAAGCTTCGACTAAAACTCTAGCGGGCCTTGATTTAGCCAAAACAACTGACACTGTTGGAGGATGAAAAGAGCATTGGCTAACCCAACTAACTAAAACGGCATCTTCATTATTTTCATGTTGGGACGTTAAAATAAATAAACCGCTTGGCACTTTGCCAAGCGCTTTGCCTAATTCTTCGTTATCGGACATATAAAACCTGGGTTAAAAATTTTGAGAATTCAACTTATCACTCTTCTGATTTTTCTTTCCGTGCATTTTCATACTCTTCGTAAGATCTCAAATTAGAGTTAGTCGCGTCGCAAGATTCTTTATTCAAACGGTAATCGGTACTTTGATTGCACTCGCGCTTTTGCAAACTTTCATAAAAGGCTTTGTTACTAAAATAACTACAGCCTTGTATTAAAAAGCTACCTATCAGAAACAATAAAATATATCTCTTGGGAAAGAACATGGTAATCAACTCTAATCTTTTTTAGAACTATCGTATGCTCGGAGGGCTTTTAACAACTTTGGAGGCGATATGGCTCCAATGTTTATGAGGATGTTACCTAATAGTTCAGCTTTCTCTTCCTGGATTTTAAATAACTTTTCTATATCTTCTCTTTCTAATATACCTTTGTTAACCGCGATATCTCCAAACTTTGATTGATTATCAGAGTTTCGCTGCTCGGTAAGTATAACTAAAACTTCTTTAGCGGAAACCATACCAACTTCAATTGCCAATTGCCCTAAAGGAGTTCGACTTTTTTTTTGTCGTTCCAATGCAACTAGCAAGTGATCTGCGGTTACGAATTCATTTTCCACCAAAAAATCACCTAAAAGATACGCCATGATAATGATTATTTAGTTTTCATTGAAAATACTCCGTCCCAATCAGCAGGAGGCGGCTCTTTTTGAAATAAAAGACATCGCTCAAAAAAGGTCAAAGATGGACCGTCTTTCTCGGATAACTCAAGAACTGCCCCAAAATTATCCAAAGCGTCATCCCATTCTTGGTTCCTATAATTCTCTAAACCTTTAGCGTATAAATCATTGATTTTGGCAGTCTCTTCGTCCAGCTCACCCTTTCTACAAAGAAGCTGATAAATTCGCACTGGTTCAGACTTTCCTACAACTCGTATCAAATCCAATTCTCGGACTTCTACATCTTCTTTAACCTGCTCATAGGTAAACTGGCTAAACATATCATAAGTACCGTACTGCTTGTTAACCCCTTCTAACCTTGCCGCAAGATTAACCGAATCCCCCATCATGGTGTAATCCATTCTAGTTTTAGAACCCATATTACCCACGACCATTGGACCGGTATTTAAACCTATGCGCATAAATAATTCATGTTTCCCTTGTTCTTTCCATGTTTTTCGCATTTCGTCCAACTTTTTTTGCATATCAAGAGTGGCTAAACAGGCTCTTCTAGCGTGATCTTCTTGAGGTATCGGTGCGCCAAAAAAAGCGATGATGGCATCACCTTCAAACTTATCGACAGTTCCTTCATATTTCATAATAATATCCGTCATTTCTGAAAGATATTCATTTAACAATAGTACTAAGTCTTCAGGAGTTAAATTCTCTGATATTGTTGAAAATCCAGCAACATCGGAAAAAAATGCGGTTAAAACTTTTCTTTCTCCTCCTAATTTTAATAGCTTTGGATCGCCGACCAATTGATTTACAACAGCAGGCGCCAAATATTGACTAAACGCTCCCTTAATAAAGCGTTTCTCCCTTTCTTCGAAAGTAAATCGATAGAGAGTAATACCAGAGTAAACAAAAATTTGGGTAAAAATTGGATAAACGGAACTGATCCAAAGTCCAGAGTTTTCAAACAAATAAAAATCAGTAAAAATATAGGCGGATATTCCAATAAGAGTCAAAACAGCCATGACTAGGGCTTTAAAATATAAAGAAACCAAGCTGAGAATTATCCCAGTAACAAATATCATGGCAGTATCAAGCAAAGTAAACCAATCAGGCTTATGCAAAAAATCTTGTCTCAATACATTTTCAATAATGTTGGCATGCGCTTCCACTCCTGGGTATAAAGTCCCAAAAGGTGTAGTGTGCAAATCGTGTATTGCCGCTGCGGTTCCCCCAACAATAACAATTTTACCCTGTAATTCGTTTGGTCCAAGTTTACCTGTGAGCACATCTGTAGCGGGAAAATGGTCGAACGTTTCTCCGGGACCATACCAATTGATTAAATAATCTCCCTTTTCGTTCGTTGGAATTTCAATATCAGCCACTTGCACTGCAGCAATACCATATGGAGCCACTTGCACTGCCAGCAAGGCCTCGGTAGCTTGATGAATCAATTGAAGGCTCAATGGAGGGAAAAGATATTCTTTTATCTGCTGAACCATAGGAATAAAACGAACTACTCCATCTTTTTCAGGTAAAAAGGAAACAAATCCACCGCTATTTGCAGCTGACGCTAATTCAAAAATACTCATTCCCATCCCATTTATGGGGCGAAAAAAAACATTATCTTCCGGCTTATCTGTCCTTTGAATAATTGAATACTCAAAAAATGGTAAGAACTCTAGTATTCTTGGGTCAAGCTCGGTCACTTTTTTACCTAATGGACTTTCGCCAGTTGGGTCCGCAAAATAACCTAAAATGGACCTTTCAGAATTCGCAAGAGAATCTGCAAACTTAGCGTCAGAATCAGCAACTCCTTCCAGCAAATTAATTAACTCTTCACCGCTAGTATTCGATAAATCTTTCTCTTTAATTATTTTTTTAATTAAATCTACTTGGACTGCTGTTTGGGGTTCTGGAAAAAGGACATCGAAACCAATAGCGGCAACGCCGGCTTCGCTCAATTTATCTACCAATGTCGCCATTCTAGACCTTGGCCAGGGCCATCTACCCTGCTCAGAAAGACTTTTTTCATCAACAGCAACAATGGCAACCTGTCCAGAAACAGGGCGGGGGCCTCTATAACGAACTTTAAAGTCGTATGCTTTTAATTCGGCAAAATCAAAAAATTCAAATTGTTCACGGTAAATTTGAAATGAAACGAGGGTCAGTAATATGCCGATAGTAAAGCTATTTAATAAATACTTTTTCATGCTGATTATTAAATCACAATCTAATGAATAGAAGAGTAAATTTTACTTTAAAATCTGGATAATTGAAAAACTTTCTTAACATTTACTTTTTTGGATATTCTATTAATTCTATTTCGTATTTATCAGGGTCTTCTGTAAAAATAAATTTAGTTCCACTAGAAGTCTCAATTGGGCCTTCGGTAATAGCAACCCCCGCTCCCTCTAAACGTTTAATAGCTTCATCCAAACTTTCAACCTGAAATGCCATATGCACTAAATCCTCAGGGACATCCACTTTTCCACTATTTGGAAATGAACATAACTCTATTTCGCTGTCAGTTCCAGGCGCCTCTAAAAAAACTAGTTTAGAACCTCGGGGAGAAGTTTTATTTTCAAGTACCTTTAAACCTAGAACTTCCGAATAAAATCGAAGTGTTCTATCCATATCCGATACACGAATTCTAGTATGCAAATATCTTTTGATCATTAGTCCAATTTAATATTTTTGAGCGGTTCGTATTGAACTAGCTTCTCGACCATAATTTTTTTCAATTCTTCCAAGCGTTCTGGAGTTTCAGCTTCAAATCTTAGCACAAGTATGGGCTGAGTATTAGAAGCCCGAGCAAGAGCCCAACCATCGTCAAAATTAACACGTACCCCATCTACGTCAGAAACATCATATTTACTTTTAAAATAACTTGTTATGTCTTTTACAATATCAAACTTTTGAGAATCTGGGCAATCAACGCGAATTTCTGGAGTGTAGTAAGTTTGAGGGAGATCGCTAAGCATTTCGGATACTTTTTGATCAGAATTAGCGACAATTTCCAGCATACGGCATGCGGCAAAAGTTGCGTCGTCAAAACCGTAGTAATTATCCGAAAAACAAATATGACCACTCATCTCGCCGGCTAAAAGAGCTTTGTTTTCGCGCATACACTTTTTTATTAAGGAATGGCCAGCCGCACTCATTACGGCGTTCCCTCCGCGATTTTTAATATCTTTGAATAAGTTTTGAGAGCACTTGACCTCGCCAACGATAGTAGCTCCAGGGTTTTTCTTAAGAACTTCTCGGCCAAAAAGTATGAGTAATTGATCCCCCCAAATAATATTACCCTTATCGTCTACAACTCCTATACGATCCCCATCTCCATCGAACCCAATTCCCAATTCTAAGCCTTCACTTTTAACCTTTTGTACAAGGTCGTCCAAATATTCAGGGATTGTTGGATCTGGATGATGGTTTGGAAACGTTCCATCAGGTTCGCAATATAACTCAACAGGGTTTTGTCCAAGCTCATTAAGCAAACGCGTGCCAATGATTCCAAAACAACCGTTTCCACCATCTACAGCAAATTTGATGGGTCTAGATATTTTTATTACTTTATCGATAGCTTTTATATAATCATCTAAAATTTCTCTATGTTGAAGACTTCCCTCTCCAACTTCAAAATCCTCATTAGCGATTAATTCTCTCAACCCTCTAATTTTATCTCCATACAGCGAATGTTTTCCTTCGCTGATTTTAAACCCATTAAATTCAGGTGGGTTATGGCTCCCAGTAATCATAACGCCACCATCAGAATCAAGCAGATGCAATGAAAAATACGCGACAGGAGTTGGAACTTGTCCGATATCTATCACGTCACAGCCTGTAGAACGCAATGCCGCGACTAAGATATCTCGAAAAGTATCGGAACTTGCGCGCATATCTCTTCCAACTGTTAGAGAAACGCCTCCATTTCTTCTAATATGAGTTCCGATAGCTTTTCCGATCAAACCTACAGCATCTTCGGTAAGATCTTTACCAACTACGCCTCGAATATCATATTCTCTAAAAATTTCTGGATTCATGGGTTTCCTAATGTTTATAAATATTAAGTTTGAAAACTAAGAAAGCCTCTAATTATTCAATCCATTACCGATTCACCATCGCTTAACCTTTGGTTTTAAAGGTTAAACTTTTGGTAATTGCGAATTTTTAGAAACTGCACTAAGACTATTTTAATTCAAGTTATTTTAAAGACAATTCAAGACTAGCAATTTTCAAATCAAGTCTGCTTTTATGCTTATGTTATGAAACTAATGTAAGAAAATGAAATTTTTTTCAATGTTTTTATGAAAAAAACTGTTTCATTTTTTCTATAACATAGACTTGTTGATCTAAATTGACTTCGTGAGATATTGGCAACGCAAGAGTTTCTTTGGCCGCCTTTTCGGAAACAGGAAAATCTCCCTCTTTATAACCAAGCGATTGAAAACATTCCTGTACATGGAGAGGTACTGGATAATAAACTTCAGATCCAATTTTATTTTGCCCTAAAAATTCGCGAATAGAATCGCGATTTTCGCCTACCCGCACGACATATTGATTGTATATATGCCTTGGAAAAATTTCTTGTGGCGATTGGACTTTATCAGCTAATCCATTTTCTAGAATAAGCCTATTATAATTCTCAGAATTTTCTCGTCTTCTTTTCGTCCATTTTTCTAATCGCGGTAATTTAGCGCATAACACTGCCGCCTGCAAAGCGTCTAAACGAAAATTTCCTCCGACTAATTTATGGTAATACTTTGGCTTAGACCCATGAACCCTTAGGAGTTTTAACTTTTCATAGTTTTCCTCTTTAGAAACCGTGACGATACCACCATCTCCAAATCCACCCAGGTTTTTTGTTGGAAAGAAAGAAAAACAACCATAATCTCCCAAAGACCCAGCTCGCTTGAATTTATATTCCGAACCAATTGCTTGAGCGGCGTCTTCAATTACAGATATTCCATGACTATTTGCTAGTTCAAGAATGGGATCCATATCTGCGCATTGACCATAAAGATGGATAGGGATAATCGCGCGGGTTTTTGGAGTAATCTTTTCTTCCAATTTTTTAGGATCTATATTGAAGGTCACCGGATCAATATCGACTAAAACTGGAAGGGCTCCTGCTCTACAAATAGAGCCTATTGTCGCAAAAAAAGTAAACGGTGTCGTAATAACCTCATCTCCGGGACCTACACCTGCAGCCATTAAAGAAATGAGCAAGGCGTCAGTTCCAGAAGAAACTCCAACCGCATACTTGGTTTGGCAATAGTTAGCAATCTGCTCCTCTAATTCAGCAACTTTTGGACCTAGAATAAACATTCCCGAACGAACCACCCCTGCCATTTGATCTTCTACATCATTCCAAAGATCATGGTGAGTTGCGGGAACGTTAACTAATGGAACTGAGCTAACAGGAGAAAGAAACTTTGAGATATCATCTTCAAAATTAGAACATCCAATAGCAGTAATTCCATTTGCTTGGAGCCTCTCTGGATGAGCGGTTAAAACGGCTTTTAAACGAAAACCCGAAATAGCCTGCTTAATAAGATAAAACTCGTAATTATTAGCCTCTTTCAATCCATCGCGTAACTCATTACCCGTTAATGGAAGAATTGTTAATACCTCCAACCACTCCTTAAACGCATTGGTCAATTTCTCTTTCTGAAGAGTTTGTATAATTTCTGGAACGGATGTAGCTAAAATCCATCCTTCAATATTTTTTTCTCGGCACTTATCAAATAAACTCTGGCATTGGCCTTTTAAAGAATTGTCCTGAAGTGATTCGGTAAAGAAATCTTTATGAAATAAAATTTGCATGACAAATTATCTTAGTTAAGAAGATGAGTTTTAATGAAATTTTAAGCTTAGGTTACGCCTTTATGATTTTCGGTGATTTGATTGGCGCACAAGCGTTGCGAGTATCAACAATAATCTTAGATCGATTAACAATATCCCCATAATCATACTTAGAATGATCGGTGAGAATCACTGTCATATCGAAGGATTCTATCTTGTCGAGAGAAACTTCTTTTTTACCTACAAAATTAGGATAATCTCGTTTAGGACCTACAACAGGAATATAAGGATCATTAAACTCAACTTCCGCGCCTAAGTTAACAAGCATTTCCATAATCTTATAACTTGTCGACTCTCTATCATCATCCACGTCCTTTTTGTAGGCAACCCCTAGTACTAAAATTTTGCTCCCTTTAGCGCTTTTCCCCGAGCTATTGAGAGCTGTCAGTATTTTCTCGACAACATACTGAGGCATTGAAACATTTACTTCGCCAGCCAATTCAATGAAGCGAGTTGGCACTTCATATTCTCTAGCTTTCCAGGTTAAATAAAAAGGGTCAATAGGAATACAATGCCCACCTAAACCTGGCCCAGGATAAAATGGCATATAACCAAATGGCTTGGTGCTTGCGGCTTCGATTACTTCCCACACATCTATACCCATCTTATCCAAAATAATTTTCATTTCATTTACAAGAGCAATATTTACCGACCGAAAAATATTTTCCATTAATTTGGTGGCTTCCGCAGTCATTGTATTTGAAACCGGGACAGTTTTGGAAACAATAGCCTTATAAAGCTCGTTAGCCGCCTCTAATTCCTTTTCAGAATCGGCTCCAATTACTTTAGGAATGGTCGCAGTCGAAAAATTTGGGTTGTTTGGGTCTTCGCGTTCCGGAGAATAGGCCAAATAAAAATCTTCGCCAGCCTTCAAGGATGAATTAGCTTCCAATTCTGTTGCAAGAATCCCCCACGTAGTTCCTGGATAGGTAGTCGATTCCAATATGACCATCTGACCTTTTACCATGTGAGGAGAAATTTGCCGCGCCGTTGATACGATATATGTCATATCCGGAGTCCGATTTTTATCAAGAGGAGTTGGAACGCAAATTAAAATGCAATCCATCTTGGAAACTTTTGTAACGTCAGTAGTAAATTCTTGTTTTCCTCTTGCCAATAGCTCTTCAATGGATTTAGATGGAATGTGCTTGATATAGCTTTCACCTTGATTCAAACGATCTACTTTGTTTTGGTCAACATCAAACCCAACGACAGGAAAACCCGCTTTGCCAAATTCTAAAACTAGCGGTAATCCAACGTATCCAAGCCCGATCACTCCGACCGTAGCTTCTTTATCTTTAATTTTTTGAATTAATTGATTAATCAAGCGATTCCTTTAATAAATTGCAGTGAAATTATATTGGAGTTTTTTTAGGGTTCAACCTATTTACTGTCATTTTGTGAAAACGTTTTTTTTAATACAAGGAACTTCATAAATAAACGTAGATAAGATTGGATAGTATCTTTTATTTTTAACTTACTAGTCCCTTTTCTTTTATCGAAAAATAATGTCGCAGGGACTTCAGCAAACGTAAAACCCGCTTTGTGAAGTTTTAATAGAAACTCAACCATGCAAACAAACCCTTTTTCTGTAATCACAGGATGATCAAATTTCGAATAAACTTGAGAAATAGCTTGATGAGAAAATGCTCGATAGAAAGAAGAATACGTGCGGGCGCCTGGAATTTGGAATAATATCATACATAGAAAATTCGCCGCCTTGCTGAAAAACTTTCTTTCAAAAGAAAGGTTTTTTAGTTTTCCACCTTTTGCATAGCATGACGCCAAGGCGAAATCCTTTCCGTTACGAATCTCGGATAACATCTTCGGCAATATACTCAGATCACCTGTGTTATCGCCTTCAATGGTTATAACTATATCTTCTCCATTGGCAATTTCTATAAAGTGTTTAAATCCTTTTTCAAAACTAGCCCCAGGCCCTTCATTTACGGCATTCTCTATCATGTCGACTGGAAAGGATTCCATCTCTTTGCGTATTATTTGTGGCGTACTATCATCGCTGCCATCGTTCACAAAAAGTATTCGATAATCTTCTTTTATATCTTTGGAAATAGAATCAAGGCTAGATATCAAAGACTCGACGTTTTCTTCTTCATTTAAAACGGGAATTAAAAAATAAATCATTTAGGTTTGGAAGAAAATTTGAAGGATTTTAATCGTAAGATTTACAGAAAATTGAAAGTAGGAAAAAACAAGAACTGGCAACTAGATTTTATAAGCGTCTTCCTAGTTTAAAAACGACAGTATAGCAGTAATTACTTTATCGGCCGATTTACCTGTTCCATAAATTTGTTCAGCATTCTTTTTGGGCGTACTTGAATGAATCTCAACCGTTGTCAAAATCTGGTTAGAATCAATTCCAGACAAAAGGTTCCAACCAGATTCTAATGTTTCTGTCCACTCGGTTTCGGACCTAAGAGTAACGCATGGCGTTTCAAAAAACATTGCCTCTTTCTGAACACCGCCTGAATCGGTTAAAACCATTGCGGCATTTTTTAAGAATAATATCATGTCCAAATAAGAAAATGGAGAGGTCAAAACCACATTATTTCCACAAACGATATTATTTTCTTCCATCGTTCTTTTTGTTCTAGGATGAACGGGCCAAACTACTTTTTGGGGTAATTTTTCAAAAGAAGAGATTATTTGTTTTAAATTCTCAATTTGGTCGGTATTTTCAGCTCGATGCACTGTCGCTAAAAAATAATTTCCAGAAGAAATATTAAATTCTTGACAAACTCGATTAAAGCTTTCCTTTTCTTCTTCTGCTTTTTTTGCGCAATATAAAGCCGAATCATGCATTACATCCCCGGTTTTAACTACTCCTTCCAAAATACCTTCTTTTTTAAGATTATTGATCGAAACATCCGAAGGACAAAAAAGTAAATTTGAGATATGATCCACCATTACACGATTTACTTCTTCTGGCATTTTTCGATTCCAACTCCGCAATCCAGCTTCAACATGAGCGACAGGCAAATGTATTTTTACTGCCGCCAAAGCCCCCGCTAGCGTTGAGTTAGTATCTCCATACACGACTACCATATCTGGTTTTTCTTTTAGAAAAACTTGTTCCAAAAGCGAAAGCATTTTACCCGTTTGCGCGCCATGGCTACTAGAACCAATCTCTAAATTAACTTTGGGTTGTGGTAGGTCCAATTGTTTGAAAAAAATATCTGACATATCCTTGTCATAATGTTGGCCAGTATGAATCAGTATTTCTTCAAGTTGATCTGAAAAACTATCTCGAATAACCCGCGACACTACTCCAGCCTTAATAAATTGAGGCCGAGCCCCCACCACAGTTAAAATCTTTTTCATTACGAAAAAACACGTCCTTTATTTGCGCGATGCCATTCAATTGTGGACTTCAAACCGCTTTCCAAAGAGGTTTCCGCTTTAAAGCCAAGTAAACAAAGGGCTTTAGTCGTATCACAAACACGATGGCGAATATCTTCATACAAGTGAGGTAGGTCTGAATATGCCAAAAACTCAAGTTTTGGCTTACTTTGGTTATTGGATAATCTCCAAATCATATAGGCTAGATTTACAATACTAATTTGCGTATCGTTCCCGATATTTATAATCTCTCCAGATGCATAAGGCGTATCCAATATTTTCATGGTTCCTTCAATAGCATCGTCTATGTAAGTTAAATCTCTTGTTTGAACCCCATCGCCATGAATCTCCATAGGTTTGCCTTCCAATGCAGACTCAATAAATATCGACTGTGGACCTCCCATCCAGTCCCTTCTTTGTCCTGGACCATAAATATTGAAAAATCGTATTATCGAAAAATCTAATTCATGTTTTTCATTATATGCAAAGCATAAATGTTCAGAATACATTTGAGAAATCACCGTGCTCCAACGTCTGATTTCGGGTTTACCCAACCTAAAACTTGATTCTTCTGTAAAAGGTAATTCTTGATTCTTTCCATAGAGCTCGCCCGTGGAACCGTAAATAAAACGGGCTTTTGAATTTACGGCAATCTCCAGAACATTTTCTGTCCCCAAGGAATTCACAGTAAGCGATTCCATCCTATTTCCGTATCTAGGGCTTTTTACGCAGGCAAGATGGATAACAATATCGAAGTTCTGGGATTTGAACTTATCAACAAACTCGTCTGATGTAATGTCTAAATTAAAAAATTCAAAATTATCATTATTTTCTAAATCAGCAACGTTTTCCTTAAAACCATACGAAAGATTATCGACGCCAATAACATGTTTTCTGTTTTGGACAAGTTTTCTGGCAAGGTGAGAACCTATAAAACCACATACTCCTGTAATCAATATTTTCATAAGATAGCGTCGCTCTTGAAATAATAACCTCTACTAGAGGTCTCTTAAAGAATTGAGGTTCATCGGGGATTAAACATCACCAGCGGAGGTTCCTATTTCTACGAAATATTATTAAAAGAACCTCTAATAATTAAAATTTTATTCTAATAAAACTGTCTCTGCCAACGAACGGTTTGCGGCAACCCCTCTTCTAATTGAGTCGTTACACGATAACCAAGCCGTTCTTTGGATTTTGTAAGATCTGGAACCCTTCTCATGACATCTTCATAATGGCCAGAAAAACTTCTATATGAAATGAGCTCCACTTTAGGCTCCGTTCCTGGATGAACAAAGTTCCAAATCATTTCACCCAATTCTTTTATGGTAATTTCCCGTTCGTTGCCAATATTCCAAACTTCTCCATTAGCTTTATCGCTTTCAAGGACAAGAAAGGTCCCTTCGACCATATCCTCGACAAAAGTAAAACTCCGTGTTTGGCTTCCATCTCCATGAATTGTGAGAGGCTCATTTTTTATCGCTTTTTCAATAAAAACAGATTGAGGCCCCCCCCACCATGTAAGGTTTTGATTTGGCCCATAGCCACCAAAATAGCGAATTATCGCAATCGGAGCGTTAAATTCTTCCATATACGAATAGGCTAAATGCTCATCATACAATTTAGAAACAGCATAACTCCAACGTTTTATTGATGTTTGACCTATAAAAAGATCTGATTCTTCTGAAAAAGGAAGATTGGGGTTTTTTCCATAAACATCAGATGTAGAGGTAAAAACCACTTTCCTTTTATATTTAGAACCCGATTCAAAAATGTTTTTGGTGCCATGAGTATTAATTTTTAATGTATCCATCGCGTTTCCGTAACGTGGAATTTTAAACGCCGCCAAATGCACTACAGCGTCTACTTTTTGCACCAGTTCATCAATAAGAGAAGCATCTCTTATATCGCCTTCGACAAACTCAAATGAAGAATTAGATTTATGAGGTTCTAAGTTTCTAATATTACCTTGCGAGAGGTTATCTAAGCCAATTACCTGATAATTAGAATTAAGAAGCTTTTGTAGCAAATTAGAACCAACAAAACCCGCTACGCCTGTGATTAAGATTTTCTGCATTTTTTGGGTAACTTTAGAAGAACTTAAATTTAAAGATTAAAAAAACCGCTAACAATTGAAATATTTACCTGTTTTCTATTAGTTAACTTTTGATTTTAAAGACCAGTCTCTTGGTAAATTCAAACTTTTGGAGGTTTCGCTAAGATAATAAGTTAAAGGTTTTTCCACAAGATCCACATTTTTTATTTTCATCAAGTTTTTGTCCACATTCGCAAATCCAACCTTTAACCATCGCTGGGTTTCCATATACCAAAACATGATCAGGAACGTCTTTCGTTACTACAGCTCCTGCGCCTATAAAAGCATTTTTACCAATAGTAACCCCACATAGAATGGTTGCATTAGCTCCGATAGTTGCACCTTCTTTTACTAAAGTTCTTTGATATTCGTTTTTCCGGGGAAATGCGCTTCGCGGATTAATAACATTTGTAAAAACGCAGGATGGACCGCAAAAAACATTATCTTCAAGGACAACCCCTTTGTAAAGAGAGACATTGTTTTGAATCTTTACATTATCTCCAATAATGCCATCAGGACCAACCACTACATTTTGGCCAATGTTTACATTTTGGCCAATAGTTGAGTTCTTTAAAACCCTAGAAAAGTTCCAAATTTTTGTTCCTTTTCCAACTGTACAATTTCCCTCCACACTACCTGAATCATGCAAGAAGTAATCTTTTTGGACATTTTTTGCGCTATCCATACTGGCTTGAGCCAAACGAAGAACTTTTAGAACTCTTAATCCTTCATCTCCATTTGTATAATATGGTTTGCCTTCAATAGCTTCAAGAAAGGTACGACATTCAAGCGCTAATGGTTCTTCCCACTTATCAGATAAAATTACAGGAATACCGTCTTTCTTTTCAGGGATTGGCACCCCATTTTGCCAAGAAATATTATGAGGATATAAAACTAATTTCTCATCTTTCGGCGCAGTGTCTTCAAACACCACCATTTTTTTATCGCCGATTACTACTAATTTTTGTTCTTTAAATGGATGCAACCAAGAAACAAAGATATGACCCGATACTCCTGAAGGAAAACGGAGTTGAGTCATTGTAGTATCTGCAATATGAGGGTGAAGTATGTTGGAGCCGAAAGCTTCCACCAATTCCGGCTCTTCATTCACAATAGATAAAATAATGGATATATCGTGCGGAGCAAATGACCAAAGAATATTTTCTTCTCGCCGGATTTTTCCTAAGTTTAATCTATTGGAATAAACGTATTGCAATTTGCCCAGTTCGCCATTTGCAAGGAGTTTTTTGATTTCCTTTATAGCCGAATGGTAGTGTAAGATATGACCAACAAAAAGGACTGTTCCAGATTTCTTTGAAATTTCAACGAGTTCTTGACCTTCATTTTCATCGAGAGCCAAGGGTTTTTCGATAAAAACATTTTTCCCAGCTAAAAGAGCTTCTTTAACCATGGAAAAGTGCATTTCAGCGGGGGTAGCGATCGCAACAGCATTTATATCTGAACTAGAAAGAATATCTGAATAGGAAATAGATGTTTTAATCCCAGGATACTTTTCTTTTTTTCTTGCAAGCACATCCTCCGAAGGATCACAAATTAAACGGAGAACCCCAAGTTGATAAAAAGTTCTAGCAAGGTTTTTCCCCCAAAATCCAGCGCCTATCAGCGCTAAGTTAACTCCGCCTTTCAATTATTGACTCCAATGGTAAAAACGTTAATTTTTTTTGAAAATAAACTTCTATTCCAGGAAAGATTTACCAAAATCGAAAATCCAAAAACAATTATGGGTGGAAAAACAAAATAGACTTGAATCTAGAAACCACAAAAACCTTAGACGATCCTAAAGCGCTGGAAAGTAAAAACAAATGAAAATCGAGAAGCCTGAAAGCAATCTCTTTCCGAGAAACCTAAAATACCCTAGTCAACTCAGAAAACAAGCATAGATTATAATTTTGTTATTTAGTTTTCAATCTTAAATTTCTTAGATAAGCCTGAGAAGAAAAAATAAATTAAGCAAATTATGCGCCATAAATTAACCATAACGCAATGGATCTTAATTGGAGTTTTGATTCGCTTTATTGTAGCTCCATTGACCATGCATGCTGATATTTTCTTCGTTTACAAATTTCCCCATTTTTTATCCCACGGGCAATGGAATGTTTATGAAATTGCGGAAAAAAGTTATAACGCTAGTTATTATCCCGCAATAACTCTTTTCATATTCTCTTTTTTTGATTTTATTTTTAGCTCGTTATTTTCAACTTATGAAGCTTTCGTACATTCCCTTTCTACGACAAGCTATAATATCGCTTTAAATTCTCCAAATATATTTTCTTCTGTACTGTTATTTAAGACGCCTTATTTTATTTTCGAAGCGCTTATTTTCATAACCGGTTGGAAAATGATCGAAAGTGACTCCGCAAAAAAAAATTTCGCTTTTTTAATGGCAATAAACCCACTGATTATTTACAGCACATATTTATTTGGACAATTTGACTTACTGCCTGCTTATTTTTTATTTGTCGCCGGTTTTTTTGCGCTACAAAAAGGGCGTGAACATTTGGGCTCAATCGCGCTAGCTTGTGGCTTTATGTCAAAAATATTTCCAATAATATTCTTCCCGTTTTATTTATTAGTCGCAGCTCAAAGTATAAAAAACGCAATCAAATTAATTTTATATTTTATAGCTCCTATTCTAGTTATTTACTCAGTACTTTATATGATAAATGGAGATTCGATTTTTTTTCTATTGAAAAAGTTTTCATATAATTTAAATACAACTCAATCCATAAAACATTTAATAATCCGATTATTCCAAGCTACGACTTATGGAATCATCTGCTGGCATGCCTTCTTTGTGGCTAGAAAACAAATAAGCTACCTATTATTGGCTAAATATTTTTTGGCTATTTATATGGCTGCCCACTGGGGATTAAGCGTTCATTCAACTCATTATTTTATTTGGCACATTCCATTTTTCATTTTATTAGCCAGTTTTGCTCCCGAATGGGAAAAAAGAATGTACATTCTTTTGGCGATAGTATTTTTAGCCGGTTTAAGAGATAGAACGTCGTTTATTGGATTATTGGCTCCTTTAAATCCCGAGCTTTTTCTAAGCTTCCCATCTCTAAAAGATATAACAGGGTTCTTAATTAACAAATCAACTTATGACCAAGTAATAGCCTATATATTTAACTTTTACGCTGGTTTAATAGTTTATTGGATATTTAAAGACATATTCTCCAAACAATATAAAAACATTCCCAAACTTGAAAATTAGTCTTATGCAATTTTTAAGGTTTTTTTTATTACAATTCTTCCTATTATCCGCTTTTATTTTAGCTGATTCCCCCAAGGCAGTCGCCTTAGACTTGAATTATATAAAAGAAAAAACGTTTTTTTTTAAAGACATTCATAGTTTTCGTGGAAAATTATTTAAATCAAAAGCCATTAATAAAGATTATTTCATTCGGCAAACCTTTAAACCATCTTGCAACCAATTTAACCGCTTAGTAATCCCCTTTTATTTCGAAAACCCAAACAAAACTAATAGCTTAACTTTCAGTTTATTTGAGGCGTCAAATTTAGAAAAAATTTTATTCACAGAAACTATTCATCCAAATAGCTGGGGAAAACCATCAAAACTAGGCAGTTTCAAGCTTTATGGGAAATTTCATTATGTCTGGATTCCACCAATACAAAACTCAAAAGATCAAAGCTTTATATTTGAAATTAAATCCAATGACATTAATTCAACAACGGGAATCTATTTAAATCGTTTAAAGCATCAACAGGTTTCTTCGATTCAGGTAAATGGTCAAGAACTGCCAGGGGTTTATACTGGGGTTTTATCATATTGTAAAACCAATTTTGATCTCAAAGAAATGACTGAAATAGTTTTAGAAAAAACTAAACGAGAAAAAATATTTTTTACTTTCTATTTTTTGGGCATCGCATTTTTTTTATACGCAATAAAACGAGCAGGTAAAAGTTTAAAGAAAAATAGTTCTTCTTAAATTTATTACGTTAGAAAAAACATACCCACAATTCTTTAAAGTTCATGCTTAAAAATAGAAATATTTTCTTGACTTGAATCAGTCTTGGTGATTCTCTAAACAATATTATTTGATTCTTTATTTTCGAGGAAAAATAAAATGAAAGACATAAGACAAACTCAAGAATTGGTCGATCGCGTTGACCTAGAGCCTATTAAGTTTACTTTAGTTTCAAGGGAAGAAGGTCCTGGCTGGACAATCGAAAAAACAAAACTTATAGAAACTTGGTATCGCAGATTCCTGGCTTTGGTCAAAACATATCCCGATCGGACGATCGTTCCGACAAAAGATATTGACGTGTTTTGGCATTATCATATTTTAGATACCAGGAAATATATGGATGACTGCAACAAAGTCTTTGGGAGCTATTTTCACCATTTCCCTTACTTTGGTAGCAGAGGTGAAGAAGATAGGGCAAACTTGGAAAAAACATTTTTAGTCACTCAAGAATTATTCGAAAAACATTTTGGAGAATCTCCTATTTCAGCTGGTATAGCCGATTGTGGAGGTCTTTGCTCGGATGGAGAACCTACGCCCTATACTAATATTCAACCAAATTTACGGCCGACCTTAGCAACTATTGGAGCGTAGCTAGAATTATTTAAAATGTACTTTTAAAAACCTTGGACGCCAAGCTGATCTAATTGGTCTATGCCTTCTTTTGGCAGCAAAATTTGAAAAAAACCAATCAACTCTGAGAGAAAATAGTGGTCTGTAATGTGTTTAAAAATCACCGGGGCATAATTGGCAAACCTTCGGTCTTCTCGACCATCTATAGGAATATCTACGTATAAAATAACTTTAGGAGGGGTTAACTTTAGAGCTTCTACAACTTCTTGTTGTTTTTCTTCATTCAACATACCTGGAAGAATCCAATCATATAATGTTGGATTGATACGGTCTGTTAAATAATAAAATACCGGATTCAGTGGTATCGCAAAAATAGGGTCCCTAGGCTGGGAATATTGACGAATGCGCGCAACGGTTTGCTCTAACCACATTGCTTCCGTTTTATTGGTATAAACGTCTAACCTTCGTAACTGTAAGTGGGTCTTCTCCAAACTCTTCGCGCCAATAGACCCAGCATAAAAACCATGATGTGTATTCATTTCGTAATAAAATAAAAACGGAATGAAAACGGCCAACACGTTAGCCACAACCCTAAATATCCATCCAAAATCGGTATTTTTTACAAATGGAGCGTCAACCACAAACTTCCAAGCTTGGTAAATTAAATAGCAAAATAAAACATAAAATAAAGGCAATGTTCTGAGTAAATTATCAAAACCCGCTCGCCAAATAACCAACCCAAAAGAACAAACACCAAACGCAAGTATTGCCCACAGCGCTAGCTCATTATCTTTTAGACTCCATCTACTTTTTATAAGTCGATAAATTAAAATACCCAAAGTAACAACATATACAAATATTGGTATATAGAAGAGTAGCCGTTCAACCATTTTGTGGGGACCGATTTCATTATAAACATCCAAAATCGGCAAAATAGTTGGAAAAGCATTACCCCATACATCATGAGTGGCAAAAACAATATCAACTAGTTTCCACGCCAAATCACGTTGCAAGGCATATATTATAAGCGTTCCGAACACTGCCCCAATGGAAATAAGGCCCCATAGTTTTTTTGAATTTTGCTTTTCAGGAAACTCTCCAACCAACGCTTTGCCTCCCCAAGCTCCTTGAAAGAACATAATTCCTATTGTCATAAAGCCAATTAACGCTCCAAACAATGCAACTTCAATTTTAAAAGATGCTGCCACAATCGATAAAATTAACGTAAAAAATATCCAGAAAAGCCGTTTTGTTTCGATAATTTTTAATATTAAATACGCCAGTAAAATACAAAAAAAAGGATAAAAACGATTGTAGTACATGGAAGGAGCCGACATTGTAGCTAGAGCCGCCAATAAAGAAAAACCAGGAGGCATGATTCTCCGAGAAATCGCATAGGTCAAAAGAACCATTAGAGAGGTGATTAACGCCACCCCAATTCGTAGACTTTGAATATTAACCCCAAATAATTTAAAAAATATCGCCCCATATAAATAACGTCCTGGCAAATAACCATTAGGATTAAAATCCTTTAACGCCGACTCGCCATTTAGGGTCCGTAAAGTCCCATACGCATAGCCTCCTTCATCCCAAATATTGAAGCCGTAGTCAATAAAGGATAAAAAGTAACCTAATAATAAAAAATATAAAACTATGTGGACACTATACTTCTTCACGCAGAAATAAATTCTTTCATTTCTTGGATTAACTGGCCATGAGGTCTTGACCAAAGGCTAAAGTCAGGAGGGGTTTGAGGAACAAACTCTTTTAAACGAGATTTAATTCTTACCGTTCTGTCTAAAGATTCTTCTATTCTTTCAGAAGCAACCCTTCCTTTTTCGACATCTCGAACCATTTGTTCTTGTAAAGCTACTGTTTTCTCTACGTTATTGCAAATCATGAAATGATCTAAACCAGCTTCGAATCCTAAGGCAGGGAAATCTTTAAACTCGAATAAGTTTTCAACGGCTTTCATCTCCAAATCGTCAGAAATTATCAAACCTTGAAATTTTAGTCGTCTTCGAAGAATATCTAAAAGAATGATTTTGGAAAAAGTTGCAGGATAATCTTTGTCCCAAGCCGGATACAAAACGTGGGCTGTCATAATAACTTCTAGACCTTTTGCTATATTATGAACAAAAGGCTTTAACTCAATGTTTTCGAGATCGTCAGAGCTTTTATTTACTGTTGGCAGTTCTAAATGAGAGTCTCGATCAGTATCGCCGTGACCTGGAAAATGCTTTCCCACTGGCAAAACACCTGTGGGTAAAAAACCACGAATTATTGAAGCTCCTATATTTGAAACCAACTCGGGATCGTCACTTATTGCTCGTTCTCCAATAATGGGATTTTGTGGATTGGAATTTACATCTAAAATAGGAGCAAAATCCATGTTAATGCCAACAGACTTCAACTCAACCGCTAAAGACTGGCCAAAACGATAAGCTAAATCTTCAGACCTTGAGATTCCAAGGCAATTTTGCGAAGGAAAATCCGAAAAAGGCGCTTTCAACCTAGAAACCCTTCCCCCTTCTTGATCGACTGAAATCAATAGAGGATGACCTCCTTTTTGGGAGACCGCTAGGGATTGCATTTCTTTTATTAGAGAGTGAAGCTGCGTAGGCGATTCATAATTTCTTTCGAATAAAATAAAGCCGCCTATTCGTTGATCCACAATTAAGTTTTTTAGTTCAGGGTTGATAGAAACTCCATTAAACCCCGACATAATAAGAGATCCTGTTTTTTCAACAATGCTTTGTGATGCGGCCAAAAAGCCCCCTTATTTAATTTTTTGAGTTGCTAAAAGTTAAAAAAATAGCCTTAATTGTAACATTGCATCAAAACTAAGTATCGGCAAAAATGTTTCAAAGCCAGACTCACCGATATGATAAGATGAATCTTCAAAAATTTTACCAGGAAAGATGGGAAACTGATTTGAGAAGGGTAGCGATAACCGGGTTAGGAGCGTTGAGTCCTAACGGTAATGGTGTTAAAAAATTTTGGCAAAACACACGACAAGGCGTAAGCGGAATCGAACGAATCACTAGTTTCGACGCTTCTGGTTTGTCCTGCCAAATTGCGGGAGAAGTGAAGAATTTCGATCCTGGCCATTATTTTGACCTAAATGAATTGAAAAAACTTCCCCGTTCCGTTCCTTTAGCTATTGGAGCGGCAACAGAAGCATTCTCCGACGCAGGAATTGATCCTAAACAGTTTAGCGAATCCGAAGCGGAAAGCTTGGGAGTAATAATTGGCAGTGGCGGATCTGGTTTCGATTATTCTGAAAAACAATTCGAGTTATTTTTTTCTGATAAAAAACGCCAAATTAGTCCTTATGCAATTTCTAATTCTCTCGTCGGTATGTTGTCAAGCGAACTATCGATGCATTTTGGCCTGAAAGGCAGAAGCCATGTAATCGCAAATGGTTGCGCAAGTTCAACCGACGCAATTGGTTACGCTTTTAACGCTATTCGATTTGGTCAAGAAGACTGGTTTTTAACTGGCGGCGTGGAAGCGTGTGTAACTCCGGCAATGATGACAGGTTTTGAAAGAATGAAAGCAAATCCTGTGCATTTTAACGATGCTCCTTATCGAGGTTCACGTCCATTTGATCGCGACCGAGAGGGTTTCGTTTTAGCTGAGGGAAGCTGGATGCTAGTATTAGAAGAACTAGAACGAGCTAAAAGCCGGGGAGCAAAAATTTATGGGGAAATTGCAGGCTATGGTTCAACCTGTGACGCCTACCATAGAGTTGCTATCCAGCCAGATGGTAAACAGCCATGTAGAGCCTTATTATTAGCCTTAAAAGACGCCCGCCTACCTAAAGAAGATGTGGGATATATCAATTTCCACGGCACCTCAACTCGCCTAAATGACAAAATCGAAACGCTGTCCGTTAAACTAGCGTTTAATAGCGGTGCAATGAAAATCCCTGCAAGCTCTACTAAATCTATGGTAGGTCACCCTCAAGGAGCTTCTGGAGCCTTAGGAACCATAGTGACAGCTTTATCTTTGAAAGACGGTTACTTAACTCCAACAATTAATTTGGAAAACCCCGACCCAGATTGCGATATGGATTATATTCCAAACGAAGGCCGCGAAGCTTCGATTAAGGCCGCTATTAGCAATTGTATTTCCTTTGGATCAAAAAACTCAGCTCTCGTCATCAAAAAGTTTGAATAGAACCCTTAGAGATCCCCTTAATTTGGCAAAAAAAATGCCCGACTAGCGTTAAACGCAAGCCGGGCATGAATCAGTCTTAATCTTTAAAGTTATTCTTTTGCCGCTTTTTCCTTAGTTTTTTCCTTAACTTTTTCTTTCTCTTTTTTTGGCTCTGGTTTAGATTCCTCTTCTCGATCTACCAGCTCTATAATTGCCATTGGAGCATTATCACCGCGACGAGGGCCGAGTTTAATTATCCGCGTGTATCCACCATTTCTATCTGCATAGCGCTCTGCCAACGTATCAAATAATTTTGCTAATACTTCTTTTTGATTAACAATATTAAACGCCCGACGACGCGCCGCCAAAGTCCCCTTTTTCCCTAGAGTAATGGTTTTTTCAGCTTTGCTTCTCAATTCCTTAGCCTTAGCTAAAGTTGTTTGAATTCTTTCTCTTTGAAGTAAGGCTGTTACCAAATTTCGAAAAAGAGCTTTTCTATGTGCCGAATCACGACCAAGAATCCTTCCGGCTTTTAAGTGACGCATATTTTTATACCGTTTCTAGAAAATTAAAAAATCTTATTGGGAAGCAAACTCTTCCTTCTCTATCTCACTGTCGGCTTCTTTCTTCTTCTTAGCCATATTAAGCTGCTTTACATCTTCTTCATCTAACTTCATACCCAATCCTAATCCCATGCTCTCAAGAATTTCCTTAATCTCATTAAGGGATTTTCTACCGAAATTCCTAGTTTTCAACATTTCAGAATCATTTTTCTGAACCAGTTCAGCGATGGATTGAATATTAGCATTCTTTAAACAGTTATAAGATCTAACAGATAGCTCAAGCTCTTCTACACTCTTTGACAAGTACGAAAACATTTTCTGTTTCTTTTCGTCAACTTGCGGTTGATGAACCGGTTCTGGCTCTTCGTCAAAATTGATAAAGAGTTGCATATGGTCTTTACAAATTTTTGCTGCATGAGCAACTGCATCTTCGGGCGTAATGCTTCCGTTAGTGGTTATGTCCATTACTAAGCTATCGTAATCAGAAGAATCCCCAACTCTAGTTTTTTCTACATTAAAAGTTACTTTTTCAACTGGCGAAAAAATAGAATCAATCGGAATTAATTGAACTGACTCATCTTGTAATTCGTGCTGCTCTGCAGGAACATAACCTCGTCCTTTGGATATAATCATTTCCATATCCAACGATCCATTTTCATCAATTGTGGCTATCTGAAAATCTGAATTTAATAATTCCACATCAGGATCAGGAGTAATATCCCCAACTGTTACAGGGCCTGGTTTATTAGCTTTTAAAAACACACGTTTTGTAGTAGCTTCTCCAGTAATCTTTATTTTAACTTGTTTTAGATTCAGAATAATATCTGTTACATCTTCTAAAACACCTGGAATCGCCGAAAACTCATGATAAACACCTTCTAGTTTAACCCCTACAATTGCGGAACCAACGATCGAGGACAGTAACATCCTTCTAAGCGAATTTCCTACCGTAATAGCGTAGCCTCTTTCGAATGGACCAGCCAGAAGCTTTGCATAACGGTCTGTCTTCGTTTTTTTCTCAAACTCTAATCGCTTGGGTTTGACAATTTCATACCCCAATAACATAAAGCCTCCAATATCAATCTCTTATCCAAATATTCATCGAAAAAAGCTGTGGCTCTACCCGACATGAGTCAATTAACGAGAATATAACTCAACAATTAATTGTTCTTCTATGGGCAAAGTAATATCTTCACGCATAGGTAAAGATTGAACCAAACCTTGGTTTTTTTCTTGATCAAAAGCTAACCATTGAGGAAAAGAATGGTTTCTAACATTATCTAACCCTGTTTTAATAGGATGCTTACTAAGCTTCTTCTCTGCAGGTTCAAAAACGTCGCCTTTTTTCAAAATATACGAAGGAATATTTACTCTTTTTCCATTAATTAAGAAAAAGTTATGACGAATCAATTGGCGAGCTAAATTTCTCGAACCAGCTAACCCCATTCGGTAAATTACATTATCAAAGCGCAACTCAAGATTTTGTAATAAGTTTTCGCCTGTTACTCCCTTTTTCCGATCAGCAATAGCAAAATATTTCCTAAACTGCTTTTCTAAAACTCCATAAACACGACGGACCTTTTGCTTTTCACGCAACTGGATTCCGTATTCAGTAACCTTTTTTCTCCTCTGGCCATGTTGTCCAGGGGCGTAGGCTCGTTTCTCAATAGCGCATTTAGCCGTTTCACAACGGGTAGCTTTTAGAAAAAGTTTAATGCCTTCGCGTCTGCACAAGCGGCAAACCGAGTCCTTATATCTCGCCAAATTGATTCTCCTTTCAGGAAAAATTGCAATCGAATTTTGTTAAACTCGTCGTCGTTTTCTAGGCCTACAACCGTTATGAGGAATAGGTGTTTTATCTCGAATCAACGTTATTTCTAATCCAATGGCTTGCAAAGCGCGAATTGAGGACTCACGACCAGCTCCCGGCCCCTTAACATGCACTTCAAGCTTCTTCATCCCCATATCCATCGCTTTGCGTCCCGCTTTTTCAGCAGCCACTTGAGCGGCAAAAGGGGTACTTTTCCGAGACCCTTTAAATCCTTGAGCTCCAGCGCTTGACCAAGAGATCGCGTTTCCAGATGTATCAGAAATTGTTATGATGGTATTATTAAACGTAGCTTGCACATGGGCCACACCCAATTCTGGGGCAACTTTCGCTTTCTTTTTAACAGTTTTCTTATCAGACATCGTTAACCTATTAAGTTATTTTTTCTTAGATTTAGCCCCTACCGTTTTCTTAGGACCTTTTCTTGTTCGAGCGTTAGTATGTGTGCGTTGCCCATGAACAGGCAGCCCTTTTCTATGCCTTAACCCTCTATAAGCACCTATATCCATGAGTCGCTTGATATTCATGCTAACAGAACGTCGGAGATCTCCTTCGACCTCATAATCTTTCTCTATAATTCCTCTAATCTTAGTGATATCGCCTTCTGTTAAATCTTTAATCCTGGCATCATGAGAAACGCCAGCGGCATCTAAAATTTTTGCAGAAAGCGTCTTTCCAATACCAAAAATATAGGTCAAAGAAATGATCGCACGCTTATCTTTAGGAATATCTATGCCCGAGATTCTTGCCAAGGGTTCCTCCTTCTTTTTAAGCAACCATTAAAAAACGGTAATAAAAGCAACGACTACCCTTGTCGTTGTTTATGTTTCGGGTTCTCACAAATGACCCGAACAATACCCTTCCGACGAATCACTTTACATTTATTGCAAATAGGTTTAACCGAAGATCGAACTTTCATGGGTAGCCAAAATTATTTATATCTATAAGTAATACGTCCCCTGGTCAAATCATAAGGGGACAACTGAACTTTTACTTTATCTCCAGGTAAAATCCTAATAAAATGTAATCTCATTTTACCTGAGATATGGGCCAAAATTTTATGACCATTTTCTAATTCAACTCGAAACATTGCATTGGGCAATGGTTCGATTACGGTTCCTTCTACTTCGATAGCTTCTTCTTTTGACATATTTTAGGTCACCAATCCACAAACTCTACTAAAGACATCATCTAAAGTGCCATCTCCGCCTGTTGTTTTCAAAATTCCCATTTTCCTATAAAAACCTTTTAAGGGAGCAGTTTCTTGCTCGTAAACTTCAAATCGTTTCATTATAGTTTCTTTATTATCGTCTGGTCTCTTATATAAATCATTCGAACCACAAGAGTCGCATATCCCCGAAACTTTAGGAGGGTGGTTCTTTTCGTGAAACATCGCACCACAGCTAGAACAAGTCATTCTGCCTGTTAAACGATCAATCAACATCTTAGCATTGACTTCAATTTCAACTACAGAGTCGATATTTTGGCTCATTTTTTCAAGTGTTTCCGAAAGCTGTACCGCTTGGGCCATATTTCTCGGAAAACCGTCTAGAATAAAACCCTTTTTACAATCAGACTCAACAATCCTCTGCTTTATAAGACCTACAACTATGTCGTCGGGAACAAGCCTACCTTCATCCATATATTCTTTAGCTTTATTACCGAGCTCGGTTTTATCTTTGATTGCATCTCTTAAAATATCACCGGTAGAAACTTGAGGAATATTAAACTTTTCCTTAAGTCTCTTGGCCTGAGTCCCCTTCCCGGCCCCAGGGGGTCCCAAAAGGATCAAACGCATTTTCCTAACCTCGGCGGCTCCGTAACCGCCCCTTTTTCACAAAACCATCATAATTGCGCATTACTAAATGAGATTCTATTTGCTGCATTGTATCTAAAGAAACCCCAACAACAATGAGTAAACTGGTACCCCCGAAATAAAATGGGATATTAAAATATTTAATCATATAGTCTGGCAGTATACACACAAGCGATAAATATATTGCCCCATAGAAGGTAAGCTTTGAAAGTGTTTCATCAATAAATTCTGAAGTTTTTGCCCCAGGTCGAATTCCAGGGATAAAGCCACCATTCTTCTTCATATTGTCTGCAACATCGACGGGATTAAATATGACCGCCGTGTAAAAATAACAGAAGAAGAAAATCGCCCCAATAAAAACAAGGCTATAAATCAAGTTTCCAGGCGTCAAAGACGCAGAAACAATCTGCATCCACGGGTGATCTATAAACTGCGCTAAAGTAGCTGGAAACATAATAATAGACGAAGCAAATATAGGGGGAATAACACCCGAAGTATTCACTTTAAGAGGCAAATGAGCACTTTGTCCTCCAAACATCTTTCTTCCAACCACCCTCTTTGCATACTGAATGGGAATTTTCCTCTGGCCACCCTCCGTAAAAACTATAACGCCAACAACCCCTATCATTAAAACCATGAGAAAAATCATCAATAAAGGTTGTAATTCTCCAGTTCCCATCAAATCCAACGACTGAAAAATAGCAGCCGGAGTTCCAGCTACAATACCAGCAAAAATAATCAAAGAAATTCCGTTACCAATACCTCTTTCAGTTATCTGCTCACCTAGCCACATAATAAAAGCTGTACCTGCGGTCAATGTAAGAATAGTAAGCAACCTAAAAGACCAACCGGGCTCTGGGACAATTGCCGCTCCAGAAGGGCTTTTCATAGCCTCTAACCCAACGCTGATCCCCGAGCTTTGAATAACGCTTAAAACTACCGTTCCATAACGGGTATATTGGGTAATCTTCTTTTGCCCTTGTTCACCTTCTTTTTTTAGCCGAGCTAAATAAGGGGAAACGATTGTCATCAGCTGCAAAATAATAGATGCACTGATATAGGGCATAATACCCAAAGCAAATATAGTCAATCGGCTTAAAGCACCGCCTGAAAACATATCAAAAAACCCAAGGATAGTACCTTGAGCCAGTTCAAATAGCTCGGCGAGCGCTACACCATCAATTCCCGGAGTGGGAATATGGGCTCCAATACGATAAACCGCTAATAAAGCTATGGTAAACAGAACTCGTCTTTTGAGTTCAGGAATCCTTAAAATATTGCCAAAACCTTGGGCACCACTCATTTAAATTACTACAGCCTTTCCTCCAGCCTTATTTATCTTATCCTCGGCTGAGCGGCTAAATTTTTGAGCATGAATCGTTACTGCGCTTCCCAAATCGCCATTACCTAGTATTTTTATCAGTCCTATTTTTTTAACTAGACCTTTTTCCTTTAAAACTTCAGGAGTGATTGGGCCATCTTGCGAAATGCTATTTAGCTGAGAAACATTTATAATTTCATATTCTTTTTTAAAGATATTTGTGAAGCCTCTCTTCGGCAAACGTCTTTGCAAAGACATCTGTCCACCTTCAAACCATGGGTGAATTCCTGCTCCAGATCGAGACTTCTGACCTTTTTGACCTTTTCCACTGGTTTTTCCGGTACCAGAACCAATCCCACGGCCAACCCTTTTGCGATTTTTCTTTACCCCTGGGGCGGCCTTTAAATTAGACAACGAAAGCATTTTCTTTTACCCCTTTTTAGTTCGCTCGGTCGCGCATGTTGGCGGTTTGGCTAGCGTTCCTCAAATTCATCAATCCCTCAATCGTAGCTTTGACAACATTATGAGGATTATTGGTTCTAATACATTTGGTCAAAATATCTTTAATCCCAACAGCTTCCAAAACTGCCCTCACAGCTCCACCGGCAATCAAACCAGTTCCGCGAGATGCAGGCTTTAAAAGAACTCTGCCAGCCCCATACTTACCAATAACTTCATGGGGAATAGTATTTCCCTCTAGACTAACCGTAACCCAACTCTTCTTTGCTTTTTCTATTGCTTTTCTAATCGCTTCGGGAACTTCATTTGCTTTCCCTAAGCCCCAACCAACTTTTCCATCTCGGTTTCCAACCACAACCAGAGCGCTAAAGCTAAACCGGCGACCACCTTTTACTACTTTGGCGACACGGTTAATCTTAACCAATTTATCTACCAATTCTTGCTTATTATCACCTTGGTCTTGCAATGAAACCTCCCGAATTTGACCATACCGCATTATATATTTGCGGCGCCAATTGTACGATAGTTCTAAAAGTTGACTAAAATATGAATCTTAAAATTTAATTCCAGTTTCTCGGACCGAATCGGCAAGGGCTTTAATTCGCCCATGATAAATAAAGCCTCCTCGATCGCAATAAACTTCTTTAATTCCTTTTTCTACTGCTTTTTTACCTAGAGAACTCCCGACCCATTTAGCGGCGTCAATATTGCCGCCATTCTTATTCATTGACTTAAATTCTTTTGACAATGTGGATTCAGACGCAAGGGTTTTATTATTTGTATCGTCAATTACTTGAGCATAAATATGACTCAAACTCTTAAATACAGATAGACGAAGCTTTGTTTTATCCCTTTGAACTCTATTTTTAACTCTAATTTTTCTTTTTAGCCTTAAGCGGCGACGTGCTGATGAATCGGCCATAATTCCTCTCTTATTTTCCGCCTACTGCGGCTTTTCCAGCCTTCCTTCTTATTCTTTCATTTTGGTATTGAACTCCTTTACCCTTATAGGGCTCTGGAGGCCTTAAACTTCTAATTTCAGCGGAGACCTGACCAACTTTTTCTTTATCTACTCCCTTGACAACAATTAGATTCTGTTTAGAGTCAACCTCAAACTGAATCCCACTTGGCGCAGGATAGTTAACTGGATGAGAATATCCCAGTTGCAAAAGTAAGTCCTTCCCCTTCAATTCCACCTTATAACCAACGCCAACCACAGCTAGAGTTTTCGAAAATCCATCCGAAACGCCCAAAACCATATTGTTGATCAGGGTTCTTGTCAAACCATGTAGGGCTTTATTTTTTGGTTCATCATTTGGGCGCAAAACTTTAATAACTGCATCGTCTTTTTCAATTTTCATGTTCGCATGAAACTCACGCTGCAATTCACCTTTTGGCCCTTTAACTTTTAAACTCACACCGTTTAGTTGAACTTCAACAGTGCTTGGGACATTTACTGGCAGTTTTCCAATTCTCGACATTTAAATACACCCGGCTTCAACCGATATTCTTTGAATAAAGTTTCACTTAAAAACTTTTTGGATAAACAGTAATCGCTTACCAAACAAAACCTAAAACTTCTCCGCCAATTCCGCTTTTACGACAATTTTCATCGGTCAAAACGCCTCTGGAGGTCGAAACTAAAGCAACTCCCAAACCATTTAATACTTTTGGAATAGTGTCTTTAGAAACATAGGTTCTTCTGCCAGGCTTGCTAATTCTCTTAATACCCCTAATAACAGGCACTTCATTTTTGTACTTAAGATACACCCTTAAAATTCCTTGCTTATTATCCTTAAACTGCTTGAAATCCCTGATAAATCCTTCTTCTTTCAAAATTCCAGAAATTCGACATTTAAGGTTAGAACAAGGAATATCCAATTTGGAGTGACCAGCCATTAAAGCATTTCGAATTCTAGTAAAAAAATCCGCAATAGGATCTGTCATGGACATCTAAAAAAACTCCTAAATCTAACGATCTAAAAAATTTAAAGGTACGGCGTCAAGCGTACTAATCAACCAAACAATAAATTACCAACTGGATTTGGTTACTCCAGGAACTTCTCCAAGTAAAGCTCGGCCACGGAAACAAATCCTGCACATTCCAAATTTCCTTAAATAGCCTCTGGGACGACCGCACACCTGACAGCGGTTATACTCCCTAACTTTAAATTTTGGTTGCCTTTTTGCTTTTGCGACAAGCGATTTTTTCGCCATTCTATGCTCCAATACGCCAAAAAAAAACTAATTTTTTCTAAACGGGAATCCTAAGGTTTTCAACAAACAACGACCAGCTTCATCGCTATTAGCCGTGGTACAAATAGTAACATTCATACCTTTAATTTTTTCAATATTATCGTACTCTATTTCCGGGAAGATCAATTGCTCTTCTATTCCAACGGTATAGTTACCTCTTCCGTCAAAAGATTTAGGAGACAAACCTTTAAAATCCCGAACTCGGGGTAATGCAAAGCCTACAAACCTTTCAAAGAATTCATACATTTTAGCTCTACGCAAGGTAACTCGAACGCCAATCGGCACTCCCTCTCGTAGCTTGAAGTTTGAAATAGATTTTTTAGCTTTAGTTATTACTGGAGCCTGACCTGTTATTACTCGTAATTGGTCAACAGCAGAATCAATCAATTTAGAGTTTTGCAAAGCTTCCCCAAGCCCTACGTTTATAACTACTTTATCCAAACAAGGAACTTGCATAATGTTGGACAGCCCCAACTCTTTTCTAATCTGCTCTCTATGTTTTTCGTCGAATGCTTTTTTTATATTGGTCATTTATTAGATCTATCCAAAAACGAATCAAACTTTATCTATTATTTCCCCAGATTTCCGGCAAACTCGAACTCTTTTGCCATCTTCCAATTTTTTATACTTTGTTCTAACACCTTTTCCAACCTTATCAGAGACCACTAAGACATTTGAAATATGGATCTTGCCTTCCTTCTCAATAATCCCGCCTTGATTGTTCTTTTGAGTAGGTTTTGCATGACGTTTAACCATATTCAACTTCTCAACCTGAACTCGATTTTCATTCGGAAAAAGGGCTAAAATTTTTCCCTTTTTACCTTTTTCTTTACCCGCGATAACTTCTACAATATCGTCTTTTTTTACGTGGAATTTTCTTTTCATAACCCTCACAAAACCTCGGGAGCCAAAGATATTATTTTCATAAACCGCTTAGCCCTTAATTCCCGAGCAACGGGCCCAAAAATCCGAGTGCCAACTGGCTCTTTTGCATCATTAATCAATACAGCGGAGTTAATATCAAATTTAATGTAGGTACCATTTGACCGTCTAATTTCTTTTCTTGTACGAACAACAACGGCTTTTTTGACCTCACCTTTTTTGATAGCGGAGTTCGGCTCGGCCTCTTTAACTGCAACCACAATAATATCCCCAATACGAGCATACCGTCTTCGTGATCCACCTAAAACCTTAATACATTGAACTCGTTTAGCCCCAGAATTATCAGCTACATCCAATACTGTTCGAAGTTGAATCATTTTCCGCTTCCCACTTCGGCAACTTCAGCCTTTTTAACAATTTCTAATAAACGCCAGCGTTTATTTTTACTTAAAGGCCGACACTCTATCATTTGTATCTCATCACCCTCAGAGCACTGATTTTGCTCATCATGGACTTGATACTTATTATGCCTACGAACCGTTTTCTTAAAAACAGGGTGAATATACCTTCGCTCAACTCGGACAACTACCGTCTTGTCCATTTTGTCGCTCACAACCTCACCCGACAAAACTCTTCTATTACTCTTTTCGTTTGTTGCCATCCAAAAATTCCCTTAATTCAATTCCTGTTTTTAAAAAACTTAAGATTCCTCGCCCTTATCCTCACCAGCGTCTTGTTCGACAGTTGCAGTCAATTGATTCTGAATCGTTTTAAACCTAGCAATATCTCGCCGAATAATTCGAATTCTTCCAGGGTTTTCGATTTTTCCAGTAGCCATTTGAAACCTTAAATTAAATAGCTCCTCCTCGTAATCCCGAATCTTTTCTTCTCTCTCTTTTTCTGAGAGTTCTCTGACTTCAGACGGTTTCATATTTTCCTTTAAGCCATTTATTGATTAGTTATAAACCGCGTAGCAATAGGCAATTTATGAGAAGCAAGACGAAGAGCTTCTTTTGCAGCTTCAATTGGAACGCCTTCCATTTCATACAGTACACGTCCCGGCTTAACAACTGCCACCCAATACTCTGGACCGCCTTTACCTTTTCCCATACGAGTTTCCGCTGGTTTCTTAGAAATAGGCTTGTCAGGGAAAATCCTTAACCAAATCTTTCCACCTCTTTTAATATGCCGAGTCATAGCGATACGCGCAGCTTCTATTTGGCGATTCGTTATCCTACCACACTCTTCAGCTTGTAACCCAAAGGTTCCGAAACTTAACTCGCCGCCCCTAAAAGCGGTGCCACGCATCCGACCTTTATGCCTTTTTCTATATTTAACCCTCTTGGGCATTAACATGACAAAAACCCCTTATACAAAATCTCGGCAACAAGTCGCCGCAATAAAATCTATATTATCTTTAAAAATGCTATCCGTTTTTGCCGTCGGCTGGTTCGGCTGCGCCAGGAAAAATATCTCCCTTGTAAACCCAAACCTTAACACCGATAATTCCATAGGTCGTTAAACCTTCAGCAGTTCCGTAATCTATATCAGCTCTTAAAGTATGTAATGGCACTCTTCCTTCTCGATACCATTCTGCCCTAGCAATTTCCGCCCCGCCAAGCCTTCCAGAACATCGGATTTTTATTCCCTTAGCTCCAAATCTTAAAGCGGAAAGAACACTCTTTTTCATTGCCCTTCGAAAGGAAATTCTTTTCTCCAACTGCAATGAAATATTCTGAGCAATTAACGTCGCATCAACCTCAGCCCTTCTAATTTCCTTGATGTTCAGATTAATTTGCTTACCAGGTACGATTTTCTGTAACTCATCTTTGAGACGATCAACTTCAAGGCCTCTTTTACCGATGATAATTCCAGGCCGTGCCGTATAAATATTAACTCTTAATCGACTAGCAGAACGTTCAATCTCTACCCTGGAAATTCCCGCATGAGACAAAGTTTTTTGAATATATCGACGAATTGCAATATCTTCATGCAAAAAAGCAACATAATCCTTTTTTGCAAACCAGTTAGAAGCCCATGTTTTATTTATCCCCAGTCGAAATCCTATGGGATGAACTTTTTGACCCACGCTATGAAAACCTCCGATAGATTATTTTTCGTCCAAAATAATAGTAATATGACTGGTTCGCTTCAAAATAGGTGTAGCCATTCCTCGAGCTCTTGGCATCTGCCTTTTCCAAACAACACCCTTATCCACAAGAACATTCTTAACAAACAAATCATCTACATCCAAAATCTTATGATTCTCTTCAGCGTTAGCAATAGCCGACTTAAGCAGACCTTGTATAGATCCAGCCACTCGCTTTTGCGTAAAAGCAAGAACGTTTAACGCGTCATTAACCTTTTTTCCACGAATTAAATTACCCACCAATCTTGCTTTTCGAGGGGTAGCGCGAAAATTTTTTAAAGAAGCTCTAACTTCCATCCTTTTTTCCTAACATTCAAAACTGTTCAAACCAATTTACTGCAAAAAATTATTTACCAGGAGGAGTTTTCTTAGTACTCCCACTATGTCCCCTAAAAGTACGGGTCGGAGAAAACTCTCCTAATTTATGCCCCACCATATTTTCTGAAACAAAAACTGGAATAAACTTTTTGCCGTTATGAACCGAAATTGTCAAACCAACGAAGTCTGGAGTTACAGTAGAACGCCTTGACCAAGTTTGTATTATTTTTCTATCTCGAGTCCGATTGGCTTCATCGACCTTTTTTTGCAAATGGTCGTCTATAAACGGCCCTTTTTTTAATGACCTTGGCATATAAAACCCTTAAATTTTGAAGTTACCGTTTTTTCTTAGTTACGATATATCGATCTGAAGGCTTGTTCTTTTTACGGGTCTTAAATCCCTTTGCGGGAACCCCCCAAGGACTACAAGGATGCCTTCCACCTGACGACCTACCTTCGCCGCCACCCATAGGATGATCTACCGGATTCATAGCTACCGCTCTCACTCTAGGCCTTCTTCCCATCCAGCGAGTTCTTCCCGCTTTACCAATTGAGATGTTTTCTTGATCGGCATTGCCAAGCGTACCAATAGTAGCTCTACAAGCTTTTTCAAAACGCCTAACCTCTCCCGAAGGAAGCTTTATTGTCGCGTACGGCCCCTCTTTCGCCATCAACTGAGCAAAAGTTCCAGCGCTACGAACCATCTGTCCTCCCTTACCAGGCTTCATCTCAATATTATGAATCAAGGTTCCAAGAGGAATATCATTTAGCTCAAGAGTGTTACCTGGTTTAATTTCCGAGCCCTTACCAGAAGATACATTTTCTCCATCCTTCATTCCTACTGGAGCCAATATATATCTTTTCTCTCCATCCTTATAAACAACTAAAGCAATATTTGCGCTTCGATTTGGATCATACTCAACCCCAGCAACACGACCCGAAATTCCGTCTTTATTACGCCTAAAATCAACTAGCCTATATTGCTTCTTATGACCGCCACCCCGCCTTTTCGCAGTGATACGACCATTATTATTTCTTCCGCCTGTTTTACGCAAAGAAACCAATAAACTTTTTTCAGGTCGAGATTTGGTAACCTCGTCAAAACCCGATATAGTTTGAAATCTAACGCCAGGTGAAGTTGGATTTAATTTTCTTACCGACATACTTGTTTATACTCCCTCAAACAACTCAATCTTGTCGCCTTCTTTCAATTTAACGATCGCCTTTTTCCAGTCTTTTGATTGACCAATATTTCGACCAAATCGTTTCTTTTTCCCTCTAACAGTTACCATATTGACACCCTCAACAGTAACTTCAAAAATTTGCTCCACTGCCGTACGCACTTGAATCTTATTGGCATCGCGCTTAACCTTAAAAGAAACACGATTAGAATCTTGCAACGACTGCATACTTTTTTCGGTCACAAGAGGCTTTACTAAAATTTTGTGAAATTCACTCATTAATTTAACCTACTCTCCACCTTAGCCAAAGCATCTTTAGTAAGAACTATTTTTTCATGGGTCAAAAGATCATAAACGTTTAAGCCATCCACCCTCAGAACATCAACCCCAGGAATATTGCGAACCGCAAAACCTAGATTTGCATTTTCAGCATCCACAAGAAACAAAGTTTTGGGCGGAAGCTCCATTTTTTTCATCAAAGCAATGGCTTCTTTAGTTTTTGGGTTTTCAAGGGAAACTTGATCCACAATAACCAATTGCCCGCCTCGACATCTTTCAGTTAAAACAGACCGTAGCGCAATCTGCTTACATTTCTTAGTAAGCTTAAAGCTATAATCCCTAGGAGATGGGCCAAAAACCGTTAACCCGCCACGCCAAATCGGAGAACGAGTATTCCCAGAACGAGCCCTACCCGTACCTTTTTGCCTCCATGGCTTTTTACCACTTCCGCTTAGCTCTCTCTTATTCTGCTTTACCGCCGCAGTACCTAGACGTCTTTTAGCCATCTGGTAAACGACATATTTTTGAACCAAATGCTCTTTTACATCAGCGTCAAAAACATCAGCAGAAATCTCAACCTTACCAACACTCTGATTATTTAAGTCCATCAATTCTAATTCAGGCATCTTAACCCTTTATGCTCCTCAATCCGGAAACTCGCACAATACCACCACTAGGACCCGGAACTGCCCCCGAAAGAATCAAAAGATTTTTATCGGAGTCAACACGCACAACCCTAACATTTTTAACGTTTATTCGATTACCACCCATTCTGCCGGGCATCTTCTTACCCTTATGAACCCTACCAGGATAAGTATGCATACCAATCGAACCACCATGACGAAAAGCTTCATGAGAACCCCGACTAGCTGGAGCGCCAGCGAAATTATAACGCCTCATGACCCCAGAAAAACCTCGCCCCTTAGAATTACCAATAACATTAACCAAATCACCTTCTTTAAAGATATCGACATTCAAAGGCTTACCGAACTCTGAATCACCTAACTCTTCATCGCGAAATTCAGTTAAAATTCGGGCGGGATCAATTTTATGCTTATCGTAAAAACCCTTTAGAGGTTTATTCGTTCGACTCTCCTTGCGATTCCCGTAAGCAACCAAGACAGCTTTATATCCATCCTTTTCAGCCGTTTTAGCAGAAACAGGAACACATCGATCAACATGAACCAAAGTCACGGGAAGACAATCGCCATTATCATTAAAGACCTGAGTCATCCCAACTTTTTTTCCAATAATACTTTTCATTTTTTTATTCCCAACAAGAGAACCAAGTTAAAGCTTGATCTCAATGTCAACTCCCCCAGAAAGATCCAACTTCATCAAGGCATCCACAGTTTGCGGAGTAGGATCCAAAATCTCCATAATTCTCTTATGAGTCCTAATCTCAAACTGTTCTCTGGATTTCTTGTCAACATGTGGAGACCTTAAAACAGTCCACTTGTTTTTAACGGTAGGCAACGGAATAGGACCAACGACCCTAGCTCCAGTACGCTTAGTAGTTTCAACAATTTCGCCAACAGACCTATCGAGCAATTTATGGTCGTAAGCTTTTAACTTAATCCTGATTTTTTGACTTTCCATCACTCTTCAATCTCGCTAACTACGCCAGCCCCAACAGTTCTACCACCTTCCCTAATAGCAAACTTCAATCCCTTATCCATAGCAATTGGAGTAATTAGAGCAACTTGGACAGAAACGTTATCACCAGGCATAACCATCTCAACACCCTCTGGAAGGGTCACAACGCCCGTCACGTCTGTCGTTCGGAAGTAAAATTGCGGTCTATAACCGTTAAAAAACGGCGTATGCCTTCCACCTTCTTCTTTTTTCAGAATATAGGCTTCAGCTTTAAATTTAGTATGAGGAGTAATTGAACCAGGCTTAGCTAAAACTTGACCGCGCTCAATGTCTTCACGCTTAGTCCCTCTAAGCAAAGCGCCAATATTATCACCCGCTTCTCCAGAGTCTAAAAGCTTACGAAACATTTCAACCCCGGTAACCGTAGTCTTAGTTGTGTCACGAATTCCAACGATCTCAATTTCCTCGCCAACCTTAACAATTCCACTCTCAACCCGACCAGTAGCAACCGTACCACGACCAGAAATACTAAAAATATCTTCGATCGGCATCAAGAAAGGCTTATCTATATCTCGCTTCGGCTGAGGAAAGTATTCATCCAACTGCCCCATCAAATCCCAAATACATTTGGTTTTTACTTCATCTTCAGGGTTTTCCAAAGCTTGCAAAGCACTACCTCGAATTACCGGAATATCGTCGCCAGGAAAATCATAACTACTTAAAAGTTCTCTCACTTCCAGCTCGACTAAATCCAATAACTCTTCGTCATCAACCATATCGCACTTATTCATGAAAACAATAATACGAGGAACACCAACCTGGCGAGCTAATAATATATGCTCGCGGGTTTGAGGCATTGGACCATCAGCCGCATTCAAAACCAAAATAGCACCATCCATTTGAGCAGCACCAGTAATCATATTCTTTACGTAGTCAGCATGCCCAGGACAATCAACATGAGCATAATGACGCGCTTCAGTTTTATATTCTACATGAGCAATAGCAATCGTAATTCCACGCTCTTTTTCTTCAGGAGCCTTATCAATCTGATCGAAAGCAATCCCATCGGCAAAACCCTTTTTACTTAATACCTCTGTAATGGCTGCCGTCAAGGTAGTTTTACCATGATCAACATGGCCAATTGTCCCCACGTTCATATGAGGTTTGTCGCGAACAAATTTTTCTTTTGCCATCTCGGTCTTACTCCAAATTTTTTAGAAAGGTTAAACCGCTACTTTTTCATTTCCAGTACCGCTAGCTTTTGCGATCAATTCTTCAGACACGCTCGCTGGTACCGGTTCATATTTGCCAAATTCCATGGAATAATTAGCTCGACCCTGAGTCGCAGACCGCAGATCAGTCGAGTACCCAAACATTCCGGAAAGCGGGACTTCGGCCTTCACAACCTTTGCGCCAGCCTGATCCGCTAATTCTATAATTTTACCGCGCTTCGAATTCAAACCACCAATAACCTCCCCCATAAAATCTTCCGGGGTCACCACTTCAACCAACATGATAGGCTCCAACATAACCGGACTAGCCTTCTTGCAAGCGTTCTGGAAAGCAATTGACGAACAAATCTTAAAGGCCATTTCAGAAGAGTCAACCTCATGATACGAACCGTAAAGCAACGTAACGGAAACATCGACAATCGGGTTTCCACACAACACCCCCCGATTCATAGACTCCTCAACACCCTTTTGCACAGCAGGAATAAACTCCCTAGGAATCGCTCCCCCAACAATCTTATTAACAAACTTAAATCCACCACCACGACCGGTCGGCTCCACAAGAATCTTAACGTGACCATATTGACCACGACCACCTGATTGCTTAGCGTACTTAAAGTCCTCTTCAACCGATTCGGTAATCGTTTCCTTATAAGCGACCTGAGGCTTCGAAACCTTAACCTCCAACGAAAACTCTCGCTTCATTCGATCAACCAAAATCTCCAAATGCAACTCACCCATCCCAGAAATAATAGTTTGATTCGTATCATGATCGATTCTAACTTCGAAGGTAGGATCTTCTTGTTGCAACTTATTCAAACATTTAGACAACTTATCTTGCTCGGCCTTTGTCCCCGGCTCAATAGCAACCGAAATCACAGGCTCTGGAAAATCAATCGATTCCAATATAACGGAAGAATCCTCAACACACAAAGTATCACCAGTATAAGAACTCTTAAAACCTATCGCCGCAGCTATATCACCAGCACAAACCTCTTCAATTTCTTCTCGCTTATTAGCATGCATACGCAACAACCTGCCCACACGCTCCCGCTTATCCTTTGATGAATTATAAACATAAGTTCCAGCTGTCAACTTTCCAGAATAAACCCGAACATAAGCCAACTGACCAACATACGGATCAGTAGTTATCTTAAACGTTAACGCCGAAAGCGGTTCAGTATCATCAGCATTCCTAACAACCTTGTCTTTAGTATTTGGATCGATACCTTCAATAGTAGGAACATCTTCAGGCGAAGGCAGATAATGAACAACAGAATCAAGAAGTTGCTGAACCCCCTTATTCTTAAAAGCAGCCCCACAAATAATTGGCGTAAAGGCCAAACTCAACGCGCCAACCCTAACAGCAGCCCGAATCTCATCCTCAGAAACATCTTCACCGGCCAAATACTTCTCCATAATGGCTTCATTGACATCCGAAACAGCCTCCACAAGAAGCTCTCGATATTCCTGAGCCTGCTCCTTATACTCCTGAGGAATCTCCACAACATCAAAAGTCTCGCCTTTATTCTTTTGATCAGAATAAACATTGGCTTCCATCTTAATCAAATCAATAACGCCAAGAAAGTCACCCTCAGCCCCTATTGGCAGTTGCAAAGGCACAGGATTAGCGCCTAAACGCTCCTTCATCTGACTGATACAACCAAAAAAGTTTGCTCCAGCCCGATCCATCTTATTAACAAACCCAATCCTAGGAACCGCATATTTTGTCGCCTGCCGCCAAACCGTTTCAGATTGCGGCTGAACGCCGCCAACTGCGCAAAAAACACCAACCGCGCCATCTAAAACACGAAGAGATCTTTCCACTTCAGCCGTAAAATCAACATGACCAGGAGTATCAATTATATTTATTTGATGATTAAGCCAAAAACAAGTAGTCGCCGCAGAAGTAATAGTTATCCCACGCTCCTGCTCTTGCTCCATATAGTCCATGGTAGCAGTACCCTCATGAACTTCTCCCAGCTTATGACTTTTACCCGTGTAATATAAAACTCTTTCCGTGGTAGTAGTCTTACCCGCGTCAATATGGGCAATAATCCCAATATTCCTTAACTTATCTAATTTTTTTGCAGTTGAACTCACTCTAATTTCCCTTAATTACCAACGGTAATGAGCAAAAGCTTTATTCGCCTCAGCCATCCGATGCACATCTTCTTTTTTCTTAACCGCGCCGCCAGTATTATTAAAAGCGTCTAAAAGCTCACCCGATAATTTTTCAGCCAAACTCTTTCCAGTTCTACTTCTGGCATGCGATATCAGCCACCTAATACTTAAAGCCACCCGCCTATTAGGAGACACCTCAACCGGGACCTGATAAGTAGCACCACCAACACGCCGAGAACGAACTTCTAAAATCGGAGCCGCATTATCGACCGCTTTTTTAAATACCTTAACAGGATCGTCACTCGTCTTATCTTCAATAAAATTAAGCGCCGAATAAACCACTCTCTCAGCTAAACTTTTTTTACCTTGCTTTAAAACGCAATTGATAAACCGGGCAACCAAAACATTATTAAATTTTGGATCAGGGATGATTTCCCTTTTTTCCGCCTCTCTTCTTCGAGCCATACGATTGGGTTTCCTTTATTTTTTGACTTTTTTAGTGCCGTACTTTGAGCGACTTTGATTTCTGTTTGCGACACCCAAAGTATCCAAAGTTCCACGAATAACGTGATACCGAACTCCAGGCAAATCCTTAATCCTACCGCCCCGGATCATAACAATTGAATGCTCTTGCAAATTATGCCCAACCCCAGGAATATACGTTGTCACTTCCATACCATTAGTCAAACGAACCCTAGCAACTTTACGTAATGCCGAATTAGGTTTTTTAGGCGTAGAAGTATAAACACGCAAACAAACACCTCGTTTTTGAGGGCAAGATTTTAAAGCGGGACTCGCTGACTTTCTAACTGGCTTCTTACGTCCAAATCTAATTAATTGGTTAATTGTCGGCAATTACCATACTCCACTAAAATAAAAAAAATCGATTAGCCAGAATGCAACTAGCACCTGACCAACTAAAGTTGTCTTTGAAATTCAAAGGATTATTTGAATCGATCCAAACTGTTAGGATGGAAAGCTGACAATTCTATCACTCTTTGGATGGGAGTCAAGCTAATTTTTTCAACTTTGTTCTGCCAAGACTGATTCTTCTTCAACTGTCTCATTTTCTTCCGAAGTTTCCAACTCAGGCTGCTCTATTTGGATGCCAGCATACGCTCTGCAGCCCGTTCCAGCCGGAATTAATCGACCCATAATCACGTTTTCTTTTAAACCAACCAATCTATCCTCTTTACCGCTAACCGCAACTTCAGTTAACACTCTTGTTGTTTCCTGAAAAGATGCCGCAGAAATAAAACTCTCGGTACTTAGAGAAGACTTAGTTATTCCCAGCAAAACAGGAATTCCTTTTGCCGGTCGACCGCCATCTTTAATACTTTGTTGGTTTTTCTCATTAAATACTTTTTTAGTAATTTGCTCGCCAAGGAGAAAATTAGTATCCCCAGGATCTTCAATAATTAAGTGACGCAACATTTGTCTAACAATAACTTCAATGTGTTTGTCATTAATCGTTACACCCTGAAGACGATATACCTCTTGAACTTCATTAACTAAGTATTTTTGCAGTTCATTTTCGCCTAAAACCTTTAGAATATCATGCGGGTTTGAAGCGCCATCCATCAAAGCTTCCCCAGCAACAACCCGATCTCCTTCATGAACATTGATATGCTTACCTAAAGGAATAAGATAATCGCACTCTTCCCCCGTATCACTGACAACTATAACCTTTCTCATTCCCTTTACAAATCCGCCCATCTTTACAACGCCGGAAATTTCAGAGACAGTCGCCTGTTCATGAGGCTTTCTGGCCTCAAAAAGCTCTGCAACACGAGGTAAACCACCAGTGATATCTTTGGTTTTAGCTGTTTCACGAGGAATTTTAGCAATAACATCACCAGCAAAAACACTTTCACCCTCGCCAACGTTAACATGAGCTCCCGCAGGTAATAAATAAGGTCTGTGAACTTCGGCACTTTCGTTTTTTATGATAATTCGAGGTTGTTTCTTTTCATCACGATGACTGATGATAATTTTGGAAGAAAGACCTGTGATTTCATCAAAGTCTTCCTTCATCGTTATACCCTCAACGATATCTTCAAACTCAACCGTTCCAGATTGAGCAGTCAATATAGAGTTTGTATAAGGATCCCACTCAATTAATTCGTGACCTTTTTGAACATCTTGACCTTCAGTCACTAATAATTTCGCCCCATATATCACTTGATATTTTTCTTTTTCTCGGCCATTTTCATCTTGAATAACCAGGCTTCCATTACGGTTCATTACTATAATTTCACCGCGCTGGCTCTTAATCGTTTTCAAACCGATATAGCTAACAATCCCACCCTTTTTGGCAGACATAGTCGTTTGCTCTACAACTCGACTCGCGGTTCCACCAATATGGAATGTTCTCATTGTCAGCTGAGTCCCTGGCTCTCCAATAGACTGAGCGGCAATAACTCCAACAGGTTCGCCAATTTCAGCCCAGTCGCCAGACGCTAAGTTTCGACCATAACACTTAATACACAGTCCACTTTTGGATTCACAAGTTAAACCTGATCGAATTCTCACTTTTTCAATACCAGCATTATCAATGATCTCAATCGCTTCCTCATCAATCATTGCGTTAGCTTCAATCAAAACTTCTTCAGTGAAAGGATCATAAAGAGGCTCTAAAGTGGTTCGACCTAAAATTCTCTCGCCAAGAGGTTGAATGATTTCTCCAGCTTCAACCAGGGCAAAAACAGTAATTCCATTTAAAGTACCGCAATCGTCTTCCTGGATAATAATATCTTGAACAACATCGACTAAACGACGCGTTAAGTAACCCGAGTTTGCAGTTTTTAATGCCGTATCCGCCAAACCTTTACGGGCTCCATGAGTCGAAATGAAGTACTGAATTACCGATAAGCCTTCTTTAAAGTTTGCGGTAATTGGAGTTTCAATAATTTCTCCAGAGGGTTTAGCCATCAAACCGCGCATTCCCGCCAATTGTCTAATTTGCTGAGAACTGCCTCTAGCTCCCGAGTCGGCCATAATAAAAATTGAATTAAAATCTTTTTTCAATTTTCCAGTAACAACATTTTCGTCGTCATCTTCCAACTCTCGGAACATTTCCTCCGAAACTTTCTCCGTTACATGCGCCCAAATATCAATAACCTTATTATATCTTTCTCCGTTTGTAATCAACCCATCTCGATACTGATTAAATACCTTCAATACTTCTTGGCGGGCCTTTTCAACGAGATCGTTTTTAGCGTCTGGAATTTTCATATGATCAATTGAAATGGTAATTCCAGCTTCAGTTGCATACTTAAAACCTAACTCCTTAACATCGTCTAAAAGAGCAACAGTTTTCTCTCTACCCACTTGCTTAAACGATATCGATATCAAATTGGACAATGTTTTCTTATCCAACTGTCGATTAACAAGCGAGAAAGGTAACTCCTTTGGCATTACATCGTAAAGAAGCACTCTTCCAGTAGTAGTTTTTTGAAGCCTTCCTTCAACATTCACCATAATCATGGCCTGAAGATCAAGTTCCTCAGCATCGAACGCACATCTAACTTCTGTCGAATTTGAAAAAACTTTTCCCTCGCCTTTTACATCCCCTCGCACTTTACTCATATAGTAACAACCAAGGACAATATCCTGAGTTGGAACAGCTATAGGCCAACCACTTGCAGGAGACAAAACATTGTTTGGAGAAAGCATTAACAATTTAGCTTCAGTTTGAGCTTCCATAGACAAAGGAACATGAACAGCCATTTGATCGCCGTCAAAATCAGCATTAAATGCAGTACAAACCAAAGGATGAATCCTAATTGCCTTACCTTCAATTAAAACAGGCTCAAATGCCTGTATTCCCAAGCGATGCAAAGTCGGAGCTCGGTTCAACAACACAGGATGCTTATGAACGACCTCCTCCAAAACCTCCCAAACTTCAGGCCTTTCCATCTCAACCATTTTTTTAGCGGTTTTAATGGTTGTCACATAACCTTTTTGCTCTAATCGGTTAAAGATAAAGGGTTTAAATAACTCTAAAGCCATCTTTTTCGGAAGACCACATTGATGAAACTTTAACTCTGGACCAACAACAATTACGGATCGTCCAGAATAGTCGACACGCTTTCCTAAAAGATTTTGACGGAACCGTCCCTGCTTACCCTTCAACATATCGCTAAGAGATTTCAAAGGTCTCTTATTTGTCCCTCGTAATGTTCTTCCTCTTCGACCATTATCGAATAACGCAGAAACAGCTTCTTGAAGCATACGCTTTTCATTTCGTATAATTATTTGAGGAGCCTTTAACTCCTGCAAACGCTTTAACCGGTTATTTCTGTTGATAACTCGACGGTAGAGATCGTTCAGATCTGAAGTAGCGAAACGACCGCCATCAAGCGGAACTAAAGGTCGAAGCTCTGGAGGAATAACTGGAATAACTTTTAAAATCATCCATTCAGGACGATTTCCAGATTTTCTGAAAGACTCAATAATTTTTAGTCTTTTGGCTATCTTCTTCTTATTTAAAACAGAATTGGTGGTTATCATTTCCTCTTTGAGCTGAGGAGCCAATTCATCCAATTGGAGGTTTTTTAGCAATTCATATACTGCTTCAGCCCCAATCATAACCTTCAAAGTATCGGCAAACTCCAACTCTGCTCCCCGAAACTCTTCTTCAGTTAATAATTGACCTAATTTGAATTCTGATTCACCTGGTTCAGTTACAACATAGTTTTCAAAATAAATAATTCGCTCTAAATCTTTCAAGGTCAGGTCTAAAATATGACCAATACGACTAGGCAACCCCTTAAAAAACCAAATATGAGCAACAGGACTCGCGAGCTCAATATGCCCCAATCGCTCGCGACGAACCTTCGAAAGGATGACCTCAACTCCGCACTTCTCGCAGACCACCCCCTTATGCTTCATCCGCTTATATTTTCCGCAATTACATTCCCAATCCTTTACGGGACCAAAAATTTTGGCACAAAACAACCCGTCTCTCTCAGGCTTAAAGGTCCGATAGTTAATGGTTTCCGGTTTCTTAACTTCACCATAAGACCAAGATCTTATTTTGTCCGGAGAAGCAATCCGTATGCGAATTGCGTCAAACATGATCGGATTTTTCGGCTTTTCAAAAAAATTTAAACCGTCCACGTAAATTTTCTCCCGAATTAAATTGCGGCTTTCAAACTATTGCCGATAAGGATATATCAGTTAACTTATTTAGATGCGTCGATCAACTCAACATCTAATCCCAAACTCTGCAACTCTTTAACTAAAACATTAAAAGATTCTGGCAAACTTGGGTTTAAATTGGTGTCTCCTTTGACGATCGCTTCGTACATTCTCTTACGACCTTCAACATCATCAGACTTAACCGTTAACATTTCTTGTAAAGTATATGCAGCTCCATAAGCCTCCAACGCCCAAACCTCCATCTCACCCAGTCTTTGTCCTCCAAACTGAGCTTTACCTCCGAGAGGTTGTTGAGTAACTAACGAATAAGGCCCTGTAGATCTTGCATGAATTTTATCGTCGACCAAATGATGCAACTTCATCATATATATATAGCCAACCATTACTTTCTGACGAAAACCTACCCCACTACGACCATCTGTTAGAGCGACCTCGCCAGAAGGAGAACATCCAGACTTAACCAACATCTCTCTCACTTCTGCTTCAGGAACCCCTTCGAATACAGGACTAGCAACGTGAAATCCGCTAGCCTTAGCAGCCATCCCCAAGTTAGTCTCTAAAATTTGACCAACATTCATTCGGGAAGGCACACCCAAAGGATTCAAAATCAGCTCAATAGGCCTACCATCGTCCATGTAAGGCATATCTTCTTCAGGCAATATTTTAGCTACGACACCTTTATTACCATGCCGACCCGCCATTTTATCGCCAACTTGCAATTTTCGTTTCATCGCGACGAAGACCTTAACCAACTTAATAACGCCAGGAGATAAATCGTCGCCCTTCTTCAACTTAGTAATTTTCTCGTCAATCAAACTGTCAAGAATACCGACTTGCTCTCTACAGTTATTAAATATCTCTGTAGCCAAATCGGCGTCAACCTCTTTAGAAGTCAGCTTTACCAAATCTTTAGACTTTAAACCGTTCAATAAATCTTCAGTATATTTACTACCTTTTTTAACTTCAATATCCTCAAAAGAAATAGAAGCTGAAGCCGTTTTATCCAAAAACACGTCTCGTAAACGGTTCTCGGTCTCGGATTCAACAATTCTAATTTCTTCGTTGAAATCTTTTTTTATTTTAGTAATTTCCTCTTCTTCAATCGCAAGAGTCCGGCTGTCTTTATCAATGCCCTTTCGAGAAAAAACCTTAACATCAATAACCGTTCCTTGAATTCCCGGAGGAACACGCAAAGAAGTATCTTTAACATCGCCAGCCTTTTCTCCAAATATGGCCTTAAGCAGCTTTTCTTCAGGACTAAGCTGAGTCTCGCCTTTTGGAGTAATTTTACCGACAAGAATATCGTTTGATTTGACGCTAGCACCAATACGAATAATTCCACTCTCATCGAGATCTTTTAAAGCATCTTCCCCGACATTAGAAATATCGCGAGTAATTTCCTCTTTACCCTGCTTAGTGTCTCTAGCTTCAACTTCAAATTCCTCGATATGGACAGAAGTAAAAATATCTTCTTTTACCGATTTTTCGCTAAGAATAATCGCATCTTCAAAGTTATAGCCTTCCCAAGGCATAAAGGCGACCAACATATTTCTACCTAGAGCCAACTCACCGCAATCAGTGGAAGGACCATCGGCGATAACTTCGCCCTTTTCAACTTTTTGACCCGTAACAACTAATGGTTTTTGATTGATACAAGTATTCTGATTAGAACGTTGATACTTATAAAGAGAATAAATATCTACCTTAGATCCAAGAAACTGATCTTTCTTATTTCTACTTTTCTTATCAGCACGAATAACAATCCGAGAAGAATCAGCGCTAATAACCTCGCCCTTATTCTCAGCAACAATAACAGCCCCAGAATCTCGAGCAACAATAGCCTCCATCCCAGTACCAACCAAAGGAGCCTGAGTAACCAAAAGAGGAACAGCTTGTCGCTGCATATTGGAACCCATGAGCGCACGGTTAGCATCATCATTTTCCAAGAAAGGAATAAGTGCCGTTGCAACTGATACCATTTGTTTTGGTGATACATCAATAAAATCAATAGCTTCTGGAGTAGACATTACATTCTCACCGTTTGCACGACAAGAAACAAAATCTGAAACAAACTTCCCTTTATCATCAATTTCTGCATTTGCCTGTGCAATAGTATATTTTCCTTCTTCCATTGCCGACATATAAACAACTTCATCTGTCATTTTACCATCATTAACACGACGATATGGACTCTCAATAAAGCCGTATTTATTAACCTCAGCATAAGTAGACAGAGAATTAATCAAACCAATATTTGGCCCCTCAGGGGTTTCAATCGGGCAAATACGACCATAGTGAGTTGTATGTACATCACGAACTTCAAATCCAGCACGCTCACGAGTTAGACCACCTGGCCCAAGAGCCGACAAACGCCTTTTGTGAGTTACCTCAGATAAAGGATTTGTTTGGTCCATAAATTGTGATAGTTGCGATGAGCCAAAAAACTCACGCACAGATGATGCAACAGGTTTAGAATTAATCAAATCATGTGGCATAACAGTATTAATATCTACAGAGCCAATACGTTCTTTAATTGCACGTTCCATACGCAACAATCCCAAATGGAATTGGTTTTCCATTAATTCCCCAACAGATCTTACACGTCTATTGCCAAGGTGATCAATATCATCAACTTCACCTTTTCCGCCTTTAAGACCTAAAAGAACATCAAGTATAGACATGATATCTTCTTTACGTAAAATACGAAGTTGGTCGTCTGTCTCCATATCTAGCCTAGCATTCATTTTTACTCGACCTACAGCAGATAAATCATAGCGTTCTTCATCAAAGAACAGACTTTGGAACATAGCATCAGCAGACTCAACTGTTGGTGGCTCACCAGGGCGCATAACACGATAAATATCCATTAATGCTTCTTCTCTACTAGAGCATTTATCTACAGCTAAAGTATTACGAATATAAGGCCCCGCATTAATACCATCAATTGATAAGATATCTATCTTATCCAGAACAATTTTATCAATTGTTTTAAATGATTTTTTATCAAGCTCTTCACCTGCATCAAAAATTATCTCGCCTGTTTTTTCATCTATAATATCATGGGCAACGAATGCTCCAAATAACTCTTCTGTTGTCACAACTTGCTCTGTCATACCGCCTTCAACAAGTTTTTTTGCTTTACGAGCAACAACCTTTGTTCCAGCCTCAAGCACCACTTTACCAGTTTTTGCATCGACTAAATCATAAGATAATTTTGAACCTTGGTAACGATTAACATCAAAAGCACAAACCCAACCATCAACCGTTTTAGTATAACTAACGGTATCATAGAAAAGATTTAAAATATCTTGCTTTAACATGCTTGAAATTTCACTCATTTCAACAGTTTCGCCATTTTCAATTTGCTTCGCACGGTACTCCGCAGATTTATCATCGTCCATAGCCATCAACAAAGTTGTAACTGGCAGTTTACGACGACGGTCAATTCTAACATTTAAAATATCTTTAGAATCAAACTCAAAATCAAGCCATGACCCACGATAAGGGATAACCCTAGCTGCAAATAAATATTTACCCGATGAATGCGTTTTACCATGATCATGATCAAAGAAAACCCCTGGGCTACGGTGCATTTGTGAAACGATAACACGTTCAGTACCATTAACTACGAATGTTCCATTCTCTGTCATCAAAGGCATATCTACCATATAAACATCTTGTTCTTTAATGTCATGTATGGATCTAAGCCCTGTGTCTTCATCAATATCAAATACAGTTAAACGTAGCGTTACACGCAATGGTGCAGCATAGTTCATATCACGTTGCTTACATTCTTCAACATCGTACTTAGGTTCTTCTAATGTATAGCGAATAAAATCAACTTCTGCACGTTCAGAAAAATCACGAATAGGAAAGATTGTACTGAATGCTTCCTGCAATCCTTCGTTTAAACGCTGACTTGCTGGAGTATCCATTTGCAAGAACTTCTCATAAGAGCTACGTTGAACTTCAATCAGATTAGGCATCTGACAAATTTCTTCGATTTTCCCAAAACTACGACGAACCCGCTTACGTCCCGTGAAACTATGATTAACAGATTGAATCGCTGATTTTTTTGCACTCATGTTTTTTTCCTTTTCTGCAACACTGAAAGACTTAAAATAAAGACCTTTTTTCTTAAAAATAAACTAAATAATGCTCTCCCCAGAACATAGAACAGAGAAAGGGGCAACAAGAAAAACTCCCGTTGCCACACTTTCATAACTGTTATCTACAAAAAACTATACACAAACTACTATTTCAATTCTATAGTTGCGCCAGCTTCTTCTAGTTTTTTCTTCAATTCTTCAGCTTCTGATTTAGGTGCTCCCTCTTTAATAGCTTTAGGTGCACTTTCTACTAATTCTTTTGCTTCTTTCAAGCCTAAGCCTGTGATATTACGAACTTCTTTAATCACGTTGATTTTCTTGTCACCAACAGCAGCTAGAACAACATCAAACTCAGTTTTTTCTTCTGCAGCAGCAGTATCTCCGCCGCCAACAGCTGCAACAGCAACTGGTGCAGCTGCAGAAACGCCCCACTTTTCTTCCAACATTGTAGAAAGTTCTGCTGCTTCCATTACAGATAGTTCAGATAGATTATCAACGATTTTTGCTAAATCAGCCATTTTAGATTTCTCCTTTAGTTTAAATTAATTTATTAACATTTTTACTTTATTACTTAACTTCTTTTAGTGCGTATTCACTCATAAATTGGTATTCACTACTCACCTTTATCCGCATATGCGCCAATAACACGAGCAACCTGAGTAGCAGGTGCTTGCATAATTGTTGCGATACGTGTAGCAGGTGTAGAAATCATACCAATCAGTTTTCCACGCAATTCGTCCAAAGATGGAAGTTTAGCCAATGCTTCAACAGCTTCTTTGTCGAGCAACTGCCCGCCCAAAGAGCCACCAAGAATAACAAACTTATCATTCTCTTTAGCATAGCTATATGCAACTTTCGCTGCCGCAACAGGATCTTGAGAAGTTGCAGCACCAGTTGGCCCTGCTAACATATCTTTCAGATTTTCAAATTGCGTTCCCTCTAATGCACGTTTTGCAAGAGTGTTTTTCGTCA
>JAJDAT010000015.1 GCA_029261715.1 Nitrospinia bacterium
ACCTTACGAAATTCTTAAAGAAAAATTAAAATAGCTGCAGAGTCTGTGAACCCTGTGTGTAAACTGCGAAGCAGTTTTCCACAAGTACACAGACAAAATAAAAAACTGTCAACCTATGTTTGTTTCATCACAAGGATGACATGCGATGGGGATTGCTATAAACCAATTTCACTTTTGTTAAGCAACTAACTTTCCTAACTTAAAGGCAAAGTGGTGGTCGTGGTTTCCTTCGACAGGCTCAGGGCAAGCTTAAGGCTCACCATGACATTCTTTTTTGTTCAGGATGCACTATAGGCGCTCTTTAAAACCATTTCCCACTTTTTCAAAAGTTTGAGTTGTTCTCGAAGCATTCACACCTAGTTCCGGAGAAATTGTTTCTACATAAACCTCAAACATAGACGCTTTAGTTATTTTAAAAGAAACTTTATCAATTTTTTGATGAACAGCTTTATATTCATTTATGCTTTTCGCACCAATCTCCCACCCTTTTTCAACTCTTTTAAATTCAAATAAACTCAATTTAGTTTCACATCCAACGCAGACTACAGTTGACTCCGAAGAAGATACGATCCCTATTATATTATTAACACTCCCATTAAAAGCTAAATGGAAAAAACCATAAACTTCTTTTATCGCTTTTGCATTTTTTTTATTTAAAATAGATATAACTATTTCTTCTGCCTTCTTTTCGTCCCATTTCCCAACTATTTTAGTTTCATTCTTTTCTTCATCAACAAGAATTCCAACAATCAGTAAAAAAATGAACACTACAAAAAGCGTCTTTAGTGTTTTTCCTATTATATTCGCTATAAAACTCTTAGGTTTTTTACCTGGCTTCTTTTTTATTTCAGGGGCATTGAGGCTTTTCTCTTTCTTTTCGTTTGTTTTTTTTTCATGTTTAACTTCGTCATTAGAAGACCAATAAGAGTCATTTATCGACAATTTATCTTTAAGGTCTTCTAATAATTTCTGGAAGTTGGAGGAACTTTCAAAATCTTCTAAATTTGTCAAATCTGCAGTTTGAATATTCCGGTATCCCATCGGAGGCTTTACATTTTCAATTTTTACTGGAATCAAAACCCCTCGCCCTTTTCCTTCTTGCGCCTCGTCGTCTACCCAATCTGATTCCAAAGAAGTCTTAGACCAAACAACGATGACACATCTGGCTGACGCTAATTCTTCTCCAATTACTTCACGATACTTTTTCCCATTGGGAATACTAGGATCCCACCACACAGAAAATCCTTGACGTTCTAGCGCGTTTGCCAGTTTTTTCACTTTAGGACGGTCTGCGCTCGAATAACTAAGAAAAATATCGCTCATTATTAAACTTCAGTATTTTTAAATGGGTAACTTATTTTGAAATAAGTATTAATTCTAAATAAAAAAACATATTATTTCCACTTTGATTAACAATTATTTCCTATACTAAAAATAAGGAGGAGGCTTTACCTAGATCCTTCGTCACCCTCTGTTAGGGCTCCTCTAGGATGACGTCGATTTGGAGTTTTATTTTTACGCTGGATTTTTTTTCCTGCAACCATTGAGCTTCCTTCTTTTATAAATCAACACGAAACATGATAATTGGAAACTTAATCGTTCCACTTCCAATTGTCGGGATCGTTCATACCGGGTTGCCAGAGGGTTTCTTCTTCTCCCATAACCGCTCCAACCCAACGTCCAAAGACGAACAACGCATCGGACAACCTATTCACATAGGCCAACACATACGGCCCAATCTCTTCGTCGCGGCTCAATCGCACAATATCTCTTTCCGCTCTTCTGCAAACGGTGCGGCTTTGATGTAAAAACGAATTGACTATTCCGCCTCCCGGTAAAATAAAGCTTGTTAGCGGCTCTAAATCTTCGTTCATTTCATCAATCACGTTTTCGAGCCACAAAACGTTGCTCTCTTTTAATGTGAGGTCTTCTTCTTTTTTGAAGTCGGGTTTTGTTGCCAGCTCCGCGCCCACATCGAACAGTCTTTGCTGAACATTCGCTAAAATCAGATCAAATTTATCGCGCTTAACAGACTCTTCTTTTTGGGAGTTGAAATGTCTGACCAATCCGATAATGCTGTTTAACTCGTCGATGGTTCCATAAGATTCGATCCTGGGGTGATCTTTTCCTATACGACCTCCTCTACCCAATCCCGTTTCGCCCGCATCGCCGGTTTTTGTATATACTTTATTGATATTAAACAAGTTGCGTCTCCTAAACAGTTTCCCCCTTATTCCCCGCTAGTTTGCGGGAGAATTAAACCTTGACTCATGCGTCCATTCTGTTAAGATTGTGACAAATTTGAAGGAAGTTTCTAGATTAAATATAAGGAAATTTCCAATAAGAATCTCTTTAAAACAGTCCTGCGAGATTGTTAAGGATCTTACCAAGAATGGAACAAGATAATTCTATCACCTCCTCCTGCGCTTAAACAATGAGGGGGTATTTTTTTGCCTTTTTTTGGTTCCTTCCTGCAATAACACTATGAACCCAGTTGTTCTAAATTCACAGCAAATTTCTAGAGCTATCAGCCGAATCGCTCATGAAATTGTCGAAAAAAATTCGGGTTGCGATAATTTGGCTCTCGTAGGTATACGGACTCGGGGGGTTCCATTTGCCAAACGCCTGCAAGCTAAAATCAAATCGATTGAAAACGTCACTCTCCAACTGGGGATACTAGATATTACCCTATATCGGGACGACATCCAAACGGGAAGATCACATCCAGAAATTAGAAGCACTGAAATCCCCTTCCCAGTGGAAGAAACTAAAATTGTATTGTGCGACGACGTTCTATTCACTGGCAGAACAATCCGAGCCGCTATCGACGAATTGATGGATTTTGGAAGACCCGCAGGAGTGCAACTGGCGACCTTGATTGATCGCGGTCACAGAGAACTACCTATTCGCCCTGATTATGTCGGCAAAAATATTCCGACCAGTAAATCACAATTGATCAAAGTTAGACTTAATGAAGAGGACGGAGAAGATCAAGTTATTTTGGTCGACGCCCCACAGTAATACTTTATGCAATATTCCCAAAAACATCTGCTAGGAATCAAGGGGTTGTCAAAAGAAGACATCCTGGCCGTATTGAACGCGGCAGATACCTTTAAGGTTTATACTCAGAGGGATATTAAGAAAGTTCCTACTCTGCGCGGCAGAACTATCATCAATATGTTTTTCGAGCCTAGCACTCGCACCCGAACCTCTTTTGAGATCGCCGGTAAACGAATGAGCGCCGACGTTATAAACATTGCTGGTTCGTCCAGTAGCGTGGTTAAAGGCGAAACGCTAGTCGACACGGTTAAGAACTTAGAGGCGATGAACTGCGATATCTTGATCATCCGCCACGGTGAAGCGGGAGCGGCAGAATTGGCCGCGCGTCATTTGAGCAACCCTGTCATAAACGCTGGCGACGGTTACCACGAGCATCCGACTCAGGCTCTTTTGGATTTAATGACTATCCGCGAACATAAACAAGAACTAGAAGGGCAAAAAGTCACAATCGTTGGCGATATTGCGCATAGTCGCGTGGCCCGTTCCAATATTTACGCGATGAAAACTTTAGGAATGGACGTTTCGGTGGTTGGACCTCCGACTATGATCCCTGCCGACATGGAAAAAATGGGCGTTAAAGTTTTCCATAATTTAGAAAAGGGTATTAAGGATGCGGATGTTATAATGATGCTCCGCATTCAGATGGAGAGACAAAACAAAACTTTTTTCCCTACACTGCGTGAATATTCAAATTTATTCGGCCTGAACCTCCAGAAATTAAAAAAAGCAAAGAAAGACGTTCTTATCCTGCATCCGGGTCCGGTAAACAGGGGGATAGAAATTTCTACCGACGTGATCGACGGCCCTCACTCCGTAATATTGAATCAAGTAACCAATGGAGTGGCGATAAGAATGGCTCTCATGTATCTACTATTAGGATTGAGCGATGAAACTGTTAATTAAAAACGGTCGAGTTATAGACCCGGCTTCTGGCATCAATGAAGAACGCGACGTTCTCATCGAAAAAGGCAAAATTGCCGCTGTCGAAAAGAAAGGCTCTATTTCCGAAAGCTCTTTAGATGGAGCTAAAATAATAGACGCCAACGGCTGTGTTGTCGCTCCAGGGTTTATCGATATGCACGTCCACTTTCGCGAACCTGGTTTTGAATATAAAGAAACCATTGAATCGGGAGCTGAGTCTGCCGCCGCTGGAGGATTCACCACCGTTGCGGTGATGCCAAACACCAATCCGGTTAACGACGTTCGGTCGATCACTGAGATGATTGTTAGCATCGCGAAAGCAAAAGCTATCGTGAATATTTTACCGATTGGCGCGATCACTAAAGGACTCAAAGGAGAAACGCTCACTGAAATGGCTGACCTAAAGGAAGCGGGAGCGGTCGCTTTTTCCGACGATGGTATGCCTGTCTCTAGCAATGAAATAATGCGCCGGGCTTTGGAATACAGCCACATGCTTGATCTTCCTCTCATTCAACACAGCGAAATGAAAGACCTCACCGCAGGCGGCTGTATGAATGAGAGTATCGTTTCAACGGAACTTGGTCTTGGCGGGATGCCGCGCGAAGCGGAAGACATCATGGTTTACCGCGATATATCCTTATTGCCCCGCACGAAGGGACGGTTGCATGTCGCGCATATCAGTAGTGGCAACTCGGTTGAGTTGGTTCGTCAGGCAAAAGCCAAGGGGCTGCCCGTAACTTGCGAAGTGGCTCCTCATCATTTCATCTTAACGGATGAATGCGTTCGTGGTTACGACACCAATACTAAAATGAGTCCTCCTTTAAGAGAACAATGGGATATCGATATGATTAAAGAAGGTTTGCGCGACGACACTATCGATATTATCGCAACCGATCATGCTCCTCACGATACCGTCGATAAGGAAGTGGAATACGCTAAAGCCTGTTTTGGAATTGTGGGTCTCGAAACCGCCCTCCCCTTAACAATGAAGTTAGTCGATGAAGGAGTTCTCACTTTAGAAAAAGCGGTCGAAAAGCTGACGATAACTCCGGCTAAATTATTCGACCTGGACAAGGGAACTTTAAAACCTGGAAGCGTAGCGGACGTAGTTATATTCGATCCTGAAAAAGCTTATAAGATAAATGCGGCGGAGTTTAAATCTAAAAGTAAAAATACCCCTTTTGATGGCTGGGATGTGAAAGGGCAAATCGTCCATACATTAGTGCAAGGCAAAATTGTTTATTCAAACACCTAATCAACTGATCAAACTATGAAAGCTAAATTAGCTCTGGCAGACGGTAGAATTTTTGAAGGCGAGTCCTTTGGGGCTTCCGGGCAAGCGGAAGGCGAAGCTGTGTTCAACACCAGCATGATGGGATATCAGGAAGTCTTGACTGATCCCTCCTATAGAGGACAAATGGTTGTGATGACATATCCGTTAATTGGAAATTATGGCATTAATCCTGAAGACTTCGAATCCGATAAGCCACACCTTTCTGCTTTTATCATTAAAGAGTTAAGTTCAATTCCCAGCAGTTGGCGTTCTACCGAAACTTTAGACGAGTTTCTTAAAAAACACAATATTATGGGAATTCAAGGAATAGACACAAGAGCGTTGACTCGCCACATACGGGAAGCTGGAGCGCAACAGGCCGTGCTATCTACCGAATCTATTTCTGACGAAGAGTTAGTCCAATTGGCTAAAAAATCTCCAAGTATCGTTGGGCAAGATTTGGTCAAGGAAGTGACCTGCTCCGAACCTTATACTTGGAACGAAGGAGAATGGGATGTTGCATCCGGTTACTCTAAAACTAGTTCTCAAAACCAATCCAAGCCTCTAAACATAATCGCTTATGACTTGGGTATAAAACGAAATATCTTGAGAAACTTTTTTCAACTAGGTTGCAAAGTCAAAGTTGTTCCGGCATCGACTTCGGCAGAAACTGTTTTAAGCGAAAATCCCGACGGCGTGTTTATTTCAAACGGTCCTGGCGATCCTGAAGGAGTTCCTTACGTCATAGAAACGGTTCGTAATCTTATCGGTAAAGTTCCTATTTTTGGAATTTGCCTTGGGCATCAAATCATTAATTTAGCTTTGGGCGGCAAAACCTTTAAGTTGAGATTTGGTCATCATGGCGGCAACCAACCCGTTATTGACTTAAAATCAAAAAAAGTAGAAATCACTTCTCAAAACCATTGCTTCGCCGTTGCCTCGCCTCCTACTAACGAAGACGTAGAGGTAACAACTATTAATTTAAACGACCAAACTGTTGAAGGAATAAGGCATAAAAAACTACCGGTTTTTTCAGTGCAATATCATCCTGAAGCTTCTCCTGGCCCTCATGATTCTTCTCACCTGTTTGAAGAATTCATCCAATTTCTGAAGGAAAATCATGCTCCAAGATAGCGTCGAAAAAGTAATCGAATTCGCCGCCGGACCTTATTGCGCGGATGAAATAAAAGACGCCAAGGCGGAGTATAGCGAAATTCTAGGAAACATTTTTTCCGACGACGAATCTTTCGATAGCCGAATGGCCTCTTTTTTAGAATGGTACGTCTTTGATAGAAACCTTAAGGCAACTGGCACTCCTCCTATTTCGGTCTATATAAAACACCACCTTCAAGATTGGCCAGAAGAAACGCAAAGCTATTTTCGCTCTTTTGAGAAAAATGTTCACGGATTGTTTCTCGTAAAAAAACCAATGAAGGGGAGCGTTTTAGCCATCAATTTGTTCGACAAAATTAAATACAAAGTCGAAGATCCTCAGAGCGAGATGATTTTTAGAAAAAACGATATCTTCGAAGGTCGCGCAATTCCTTTTTCAGATGGAAATCGTTTTACAGGAACCTATTGTTTTCATCCCCAGCAAACCTCAAAGTTCATTAAAAACCAGATTGAAAAAATTGTAAAAGAACGAGAGGCTTGGGAAACTCAAATAAAAAGATTGAACTCAGACTTGAACAAGTTGGACTCAAAAATCACAAAATTTACGGTTAAATCAGAACGTCTTTCAAATAAAATCGAATCGGCAAAATCAGAAGCCAAAAAATCGGTTCTTGAAAATGAAAGAAAAGAAGTTGAATCGGAAAAAATAGATTTAGAAGTTCTTAGACCTCCGCTTCGCGACGAATTGGATAATATCGAAACTAAAAAACTCGGAATTGAAATTCCACTATTACAAAAGAAACTCATGCATCAATTGTCTTTTATGAACCTGCGTTGGGAACGATCGCGTCAGATTGATCTCAAGGATATTTACAAGTAAAAATGCCTAAACGAACGGATATTAAAAAAATTCTTTTGATAGGTTCAGGCCCTATCGTCATAGGTCAAGCCTGCGAATTCGATTACTCGGGAACTCAAGCCTGCAAGTCTTTAAAGGAAGAGGGATATGAGGTCATCCTCATTAATAGTAATCCCGCGACGATCATGACCGACCCTGAGTTTGCCGATCGTACCTACATTGAACCCGTCGATCCGGCCACTGTCGAAAAAATTATTGCGAAAGAAAGACCAGACGCTATTTTGCCTACCATAGGCGGGCAAACAGGTTTAAACACTACATTAGCGTTAGCGGAAAATGGCGTCCTCGAAAAATATGGCGTGGAGTTAATCGGCGCGAAAGTCGACTCGATTAAAAAATCAGAAGACCGCAACCTTTTTAAACAGGCTATGATTTCTATCGGTCAAAAGGTGCTTCCAAGCGGCCACGCACATAGTCTGGAAGAGGCATTAGAGATTGTTAAAGAAACGGGATTCCCAGCTATTATTAGACCATCGTTTACTTTGGGTGGAACGGGAGCGAGCATCGCTCACAGTCCTGATGAGTATGAAGAACTCATTTTAAACGCTCTTAAATCCAGCCCAATTAATGAAGTGTTGGTTGAAAAATCTGTTGTCGGCTGGAAAGAGTTTGAATTAGAAGTGATGCGTGATCTTCGCGACAACGTAGTCATCATTTGTTCCATAGAAAACTTAGATCCCATGGGTGTCCATACCGGCGATAGCATTACCGTCGCGCCCGCGCAAACTCTGACAGATAAAGAATATCAAATCATGCGAAACGCCGCGATCGACATCATTAGAGAAATCGGAGTCGATACGGGTGGGTCCAATATTCAGTTCGCCACGGATCCAGAAACTGGCGATATGATTGTCATTGAAATGAACCCACGCGTTTCTAGAAGCTCCGCGCTTGCTTCTAAAGCTACTGGTTTCCCCATCGCCAAAATTGCGGCAAAGCTGGCCGTCGGTTTAACTTTAGACGAAATCCCTAATGATATTACGCGCGAAACCCCTGCTTCTTTTGAGCCCACATTAGATTACTGTATTGTTAAAGTTCCGCGATTCACATTTGAAAAGTTTTTCAAAACCGATCAAACGTTAACGACACAAATGAAATCGGTTGGCGAAGTTATGTCAATCGGCAGAACGTTTAAAGAAGCTCTCCAAAAATCATTGCGGTCGTTGGAAATTGGCTCCTATGGCTTGGAAGAAAATCCCGCCTGGAAGCTTTCTGGCCTTGAAAAAGAAGACCAACAAACTCAGCTTAAAAAACTTTTAGCTTCTCCACATTGGGAAAGGCTTTGGCATTTAGCCACTTCTATAAGAAAAGGAATTTCCCTTGAGGAATTAAACCGCATTACTTTTGTCGATCCCTGGTTTTTGCATCATCTTAAAGAAATCATTGATCAGGAAGAGGAAATTAAAAATTCCGGTTTAAACAAAGACACTTTGAGAAAAGCCAAGAAGAATGGTTTCTCGGATATATATTTATCAAAACTTCTTGGCCTAAGCGAAAACGAGATTGTCGAAAAGAGAAAACAGGAAAATATTAGACCCGTATTTAAACGAGTCGACACCTGCGCCGCCGAGTTTGAAGCTCACACTCCTTATCTATATTCTACATATGAAGACGAGTGCGAAGCCAATCCGACAGACAGACAAAAAATAATGATTCTAGGCGGTGGTCCCAATCGCATTGGACAAGGCATTGAGTTTGATTACTGTTGTGTCCATGCGGCATTTGCGCTGAAAGAAGATGGTTACGAAACCATAATGGTTAACTGCAATCCTGAAACCGTGAGCACTGATTACGATACTTCCGACAGGCTCTATTTTGAACCCGTCACATTTGAAGATGTCGTTCACATCGTTGAAAAAGAAAAACCCAAAGGCGTGATCGTCCAATTTGGAGGACAAACCCCATTAAAGCTGGCGTTAGCTTTAAAGAAAGCGGGAGTCCCTATATTAGGCACCAGCCCAGAAGATATTGACCGAGCGGAAGACAGAAAACTTTTTAAAGAAGTTTTAAATAAGCTTTCTTTAACCCAACCTGAAAACGACACCGCAACTTCTTTAGAAGAAGCGGTCAAGATTGCCGAAAACCTGGGCTATCCTGTTGTTGTTCGCCCTTCTTACGTCCTCGGCGGAAGAGCGATGGAGATTGTTTACAACACCGAGAGGCTTAACTTTTACATGAATCATGCTGTGGACGCTTCGCCCGAACATCCTATCTTGATCGATAAGTTTTTGGATAACGCTACGGAAGTGGATGTTGACGCTATTTGCGATGGCAATGAAGTTGTTATAGGCGGAGTCATGCAACATATAGAAAAGGCCGGAATCCATTCAGGAGATAGCGCATGTTCCCTACCGCCTTTTTCTCTTTCCAAGCCTTTAATTGAAGAAATAAAAGTTCAAACAGAAGCTCTCGCTAAAGAATTGAACGTGATTGGTTTACTCAATATTCAATTCGCAATTAAGGATGAAGAGATTTTTATTTTAGAAGTGAATCCAAGAGCCTCGCGAACGGTCCCATTTGTAAGTAAAGCGATTGGTAGACCATTAGCTAAACTAGCCGCTCAAGTAATGGCTGGGAAAAGCCTTAAAGAATTAGGTTTCACAAAAGAAATAGTTCCAGACTATATATCCATCAAAGAATCGGTCTTCCCATTCATCAAATTTTCAAACGTGGACGTTTTGCTTGGACCGGAAATGAAATCCACAGGCGAGGTTATGGGGATAGATAATTCTTTTGGACGAGCGTTTGCTAAAGCCCAAATTGCGACTGGCCTCAACCTTCCGGAAAAAGGAACGGCCTTTATTAGCGTTAAAGACGACGACAAACCCGCCGCTCTTGCTATTGCCAAACAATTGCGCGAAATGAGTTTCAACTTAGTGGCTACGAGTGGAACTGCGGATTACCTTTCCAAAGCGGGCTTAAAAGTCGCGTCAATCAATAAATTCAAAGAAGGTTCTCCGCATATTGTAGAAGCGGTAGAAAAAGGCGAGGCGGATATTGTTATAAATACGGTTTTTGGTCCGCAAGCTATTGAAGATTCGTTCACGCTGAGAAGAACTAGTTTAACCCACAATCTTCCTTACTACACAACCATCGCGGGAGCGGAAGCTATGCTAGAAGCCTTGAAGGAAACGCGAAATAATCCGCTTACGGTCACTTCTCTTCAAGATAGGTTGGGTCTAAAGTAAGCTTTAGGCCAAAAGGATTATTGTATTGGCGTTAAGTTGTGGAACTGCCACCACGGTTTTTTTCTGCCCGAAAGAGAAGTATCCCGAGGTTTGACCCAATACTCTTGCTTAAAATCCCCGCCTCCAATAATCTCGGCTTCGGAAAAATGTTCGTTAACATTTTTTATTTTAATCACTCCCTGGCGAACCCATTTTTCTCCTAAACTTTGCTTTGTAATGGGATCCATGAAACCGCTATCCAAGGAAAACACATGAAACCTATCTCGAATTTTAACTCCTTGAGTAGAGCCTGCGCTAATCATCACAACATCGTTCTCTTTATCAACCGCTATAATCATGGCTTCAAATGGTAGATTTTTTACGACCTCGTTTACATAACCTGCAACTTGAGTAACCAAATTACCCATTGCCCTAGCGACGCCTGCATTATCGATTTTGACTCCCTTAGGTTCTTCCATCATCGCCAGCTTGCCAAAGTTCTTTCGACCTCCTCCAGAAGAGCTAGTCCAAAACTTTTCTTTAATTAGAGGTTTCCAGGTTTTACCGCTCACAACTTCCAATTCAATGCCAACTTCTGCTGAAGTTGAGAGTTTGTCGTCCATTGTACGATTTGGATCGACGTCAAACGTCAAAATTTTTCCTTGAATTATGAACTGCGCGGGAGATACGGGTTGTGTTTTGGGATCAAATTCTATTAAATGGTAACCGTCCATTTTCCAAAAAGCGCTTTTTAATTTATCTGATAAAATAGCTCCGGGATTGTATTCTTCTGTCCACCCTAGCGGGTTGTCAAAATGCTTAATCATTACTTTCTTTTTATAAATTGAGTCTGCGGAATATACCAATTCAATTGGAATAACGACCCAAAATAAAAGAAACCAAAAAATTAAATTTTTGCGCAATTTGGCCATTGACTTAAAATTAGTTGCGTTCGATTAACATTTTGAATTTATTATAGTTTATTATAACAATTTTAGATCGTTTTTAAAGTTTTCTATTTATGGGAACCTCTAAAAGTCAAGATCTGCCATGAGCCTAGCGCTTGTTATCAAGGACTAGGCAATAGCAAACTAGCAAAAATATGAATTATTAGAAGCTTTCTTAATTCAAAGATTACCAATTGACAAAAACATTTCTAAAAGTAAAATTTTCACCATGAAATATTATCTCAATATTCCCTTAGTTTTATTACTCTTGCTTGGAATTGTGCAAGTTTCCAACGCCGATACAACCAAAATGAAATTAATAAAAGGCGGTTGTTTCCAAATGGGAACTCCTCAAAAAATCGATTACCATAGCGGCATTGAAAACTATCGAGAACGCCCAGTGCATGAGGTGTGCGTTGATTCATTTTATATAGATATTTATGAAACCACCCAAAAAGAATGGGCCGATGTCATAGAAGGCGAGATCAATGTCCATCGCACCGCTCACCATGGCGAAGATCTGCCAATGGACCACATCGATTTCCCGGAAGCCCTGAGATATTGTAAAAAACTGGGAAAACGTTTGCCAACAGAAGCCGAATGGGAATATGCAGCCAGAGCGGGTTCAACAACCTTGTATCCCTGGGGCGAAAAAATAAGCCGAAGGCATAGTTGGTACTCGGGGAGCGCCGTGCGCAAACCTCATCCTGTAGGAACTAGAAAACCCAACGCTTGGGGTCTTCATGACATGATCGGAAGCGTTTGGGAATGGACCTCCGATTGGTATGGAGAGCATTATTACAAATCAAGCCCTAAAGATAATCCCAAAGGTCCTAAAGGTGGAAGCTGGAGGGTGATTCGTGGAGGCTCTTGGATCGATGAAGCCAATGAAATTAGATCAGGCGTCCGATTTCCAGGTATGCAAGACGGAACAGAACATTTCCATGTAGGCGTTCGTTGCGTAAAAAATAAATAAAAAAAACTTCTATTTAATTTCGGGCTCTATTCACACTTCTCATTAGATTCCTTTGAGCGTTCATTGGATACCAAAACAATAAATAAGCTTTATTCTAAGCTCCATAAGAAACTCGCCGGAGCAAAATCGGAATTGGATTATAAAAACAATTTCGAACTCTTGATCGCCGTTTTATTGAGCGCGCAATCAACAGATAAGACGGTCAACTCCGTAACCAAAGATTTGTTTGTTGCCTGCCCTTCTCCAGAAGCGTTTTTAAAAGCTGGAGAATCAAAAGTGAGAGTCCTCATAAAACGAATCGGCTTAGCTCCAACCAAAGCAAAAAATATAATCAAAACCTGCACAATTTTATTGAACGAACATAAAGGGAAAATCCCCGACAACCGCGCAGATTTAGAAAAACTACCGGGCGTCGGCAGAAAAACCGCCAATGTGGTGCTAAACGAGGGCTTTGGAGTTCCTACCATAGCTGTAGATACCCATGTGTTTCGAGTTTCCAACAGAACAGGTTTAGCCCCCAGTAAAACGGTCGAATTAGTGGAAGAAAAATTGCTGAAGCTTACTCCCAAAAAATGGCTTTTAGACGCGCATCGATACCTCATCCTCCATGGACGCTATGTATGCAAAGCTAAAAACTTTTCCTGTAAAGAATGCGTCATCTTAAACGAATGTGAATTTCCTGATAAAGTTTTATGACCCCTCTTCCTAGAAACTTTAAAATCATATTAGATCGACTTGAAAATTTTTCGCAGGCTGAAAAAATTCCTTTAGAAGTTCTCGGAAAAATCTCCGCAGATGAAGAAACTCTTCCTATTCTCAAACTTGAACTGAATCCTCAATCCACAGCGCAAAAAAAAGTCTTAATATCTGGAGGCATTCACGGAGACGAACCTGCCGGAGTCGAAACGATTTGCGAGTTTTTAGAAAATAAACTCTATAGTCCTTTTTTAAAGGATTGGCGCATAACGCTACTACCCTGCTTAAACCCATCAGGTTATCAGAGGGACACTAGAAATAACTATGAAGATAAAGATTTAAATAGACTCTTCAAATTAGATTCTTCATGCACAGAGGTAGAAAGCGCTCAAAAAGTTTTAGAGTCGCCTTTTGATTTAACCTTAGAACTTCATGAAGATTGCGATAGCGATGGGTATTATATTTTTCAAAAAGAAAATCTTCAATCAACCCCGCCCTTAGGCCGAAAGATTTTAAATGCAATAGAATCCATTATGCCAATTAATAGAAGTTCGGAAATAGAAGAAATACCGGCAGAGGATGGTCTAATCATGCGACTAAAGGAACCGGACGAAATGCCCTGGTGGCCTATGGCTTTATACAGTTATCATATTGGGTGCCAACGTTCTTTTACTTTAGAAACTACTCCCAAGCTTTCAATGAACGTTCGCGTTGAAGCGCATTTAAAAGCTATCGAAATAGCCTTGAGTCAATATTAAAGTAGATAGTTTAAACTCGCCAAATCACCAAACCATAACAAGGTCGAGACTTGAATACCTTTTGGAATATTATCCAAATATACGCAATCCTTTTTGGAACCTTGTCTCTTTGCGTCTTACCCTGCTGGTGTATCTGCGGGAGATTCAAAATGTCTCCATCCGTACGTTTGTTTGTAACGGCAGCCTTCAACTTCTCTCTTTTTTACATATTAGGATGGATTGTATACATTACTTCTCTTCCCCCTTGGTTTCCCGCTTTCGTGTTATTAGCGTTAACGGCGGTTTCTGCATTTTTAATTTTATCTAAAAAAGTTCCTCTCTCTATAACCGTGAGCGGTTTAGTATTTTGGGCAATTTTATCTATATGGATATTATCTTTTCAGTTTGGCGTCGTTGTCTATGGCGGGGCTAATTGGTTTGGCGACTGGCGGGAAAACTATGAACACGCCCTGTTTTTTCTGGAACAAAGACCTCTAGAAACTCAAGTCTTGTTTAATATGTGGGCTTTACCATCGCATGGCCCTTTATTTAATAGTTCTGTCGCTATTTTAATGAGCCTCTTTGGAAAAGAATTCTGGGTTTATCAAATAATTTCTACCGTTCTAAGTACGTTTGCGGTTCTTCCATTCGCTTTACTAATCCAGTCCATCGTAAAAATAAAGCAAGCCGCAGCTCATTGGGTATCGCTATTTATAATGATCTTTGCTCCTTTCGCTTTTCAAATGGAGCTATACACCAATACAAAGTTCTTCACTCTTGCTTTCATTTTAGGAGCGCTCTATTTATACCGACGCGGTATAAGAACTGATCGCCCTTATTGGTCGGCAGGTAGTATGATTGTTTTTTCATTAGGTTTCCTCGCGCATTATTCCGTTTTCCAATTCGCTCTCTTTTTTGTGGGACATTTCTTTTTTGTTACCTTCAAAAGGAAATGGGGAATTAAGCCGCCTCTTTATGCGTTTTTAGGATGTGGGATTTTAGCTTCCAGTCTGTTTTTGCATTTATTTTTTCATCCTGGATTCGAGCAAACTATAAAGTCCAACAACGAAACAGATTCTGAAAAATCAATCAACCTAACCGAGAGTATCAAGAGAAATTTACTAACCGCAATAATTCCCTACAGCTTTAGAAGAAATTGGGAAGGAGTTGCCGCCGCTCCGGTAATCGCACAAAAGGATGACCGATTTGGAAAAGAATTTGAACCGCAAGAAAGCGATCCAACATTCGAGTGGTATTACGATCTTATAAATAATCAAGGAAGCTTATTGAGCAATTTAGGCATCGCCGGTATTTTGGGTATCTACCTCGCTGCTGGCTGGCTTGTAAGGAACTCAGGTATTCTTAAAAATCGCGCTAAACAGGCAAAGACATTATTGGGCTGGAAGTTTTGGGCATTATTTTTTGGCGTTGGAATTCCTATTCATATAGCTCTATCGCCATATGGAACAGCCCAACTCAATCTCCATTTCTTTGTTTGTTTAACTATAATATGGATCTTTAAATACTTACAACAAATTCCTAATGCCATAAAACAAGCGCTTGCAGTAATTTTTATTGCAGAATCTCTTGTAACTTTATGGGCATGGATGAATGTGTTGATTCGATCTGTACCGATCTCAATGATTCAGGAAGAAGAACTTTTTATAACAGGAGAGCTAAACTTCAATCCTTCCTACATTAATAACTTTATTTTAAAGTTAAAAACAGGCTCTATCTTTTTATCGGATAAGGTAGGGGTATATGGACTGCAAACCGGGCTTACATTTAATGTTGCGCTTTTACTGTTAACAAGCTGGGTTTGCTACTCAACTTATAAAAAGCAGCTGCCAAAAACAAATTAAGACTTAATCCCAACAAACACCATCTCGTGTCATCCTGAAGCAAACTTATAAGTTAGGTGAAGCATCATTCTGAATCCTAATATTGTCACCCTGAGCTTGTCGAAGGGTCGCCTCGATTCAATAAAACTAATTCCTCTTTATTAATTGATTTAAAGCATTCCCTTATTATCCTGAACTTTCCGCAACGCTTCGTTATAAATTTGCTTAAGCGGAACTTGCATTTGTTTTGCTAGGATTTTGCAGTCTTCGTATTCAGGCGCTATTTGCAGAACTTCTCCGTTCAAACTACCAATCTTCACGTTGACGGAACCATAAACAGTTTCTACATTAACGTTTTTTCTATCCAAAATAGCGCGGTCTACCGGGTAGTAGCGCAGCCCGAAAGTAGTCGATTCTTCAAATACAATTTTTTGGATTTTTTGGAAATCAATCGATGGAGCAAGGATCGAAAGTTTTTGAGCAGGACGATTTTTTTTCATCAAGATAGACGCGCTAAAAACGTCCACAGCTCCAGCGTCAAACAGTCGTTGTGAAATATGATCGTAGAATTCAGGATTCATATCGTCGATATTGGTTTCCACCATGATCATATTTCCAGCGGAACCTTTTACCTCCCCCATCTCCCCTACAATGAGTCGAAGAAGATTAGGCGTCGATTCAATTTCATGTCCTCCCGCGCCAAATCCTGAGCCTTGAATTTTTAGCGGTGGTAATGAACCAAACTCGTCAACCATTTCATTCAAAATCGCTACACCCGTGGGCGTCGCCAACTCTTTTTTAACTCCAGACGAGTAACATGGAATACCTTCTAATAGTTTGACAGTAGCGGGCGCCGGAACCGGCATCGTGCCATGATCGCACTTCACCATTCCTTCTCCTGTATTAATCGCGGACGCATAAATCTTATCTGCCTTTAATGAAACAATTCCCGCAACAGAACCGACAATATCAACAATAGAGTCCAAAGCTCCCACTTCATGAAAATGAACTTTCTCTAAAGGGATGTTATGAATCTCCGCCTCAGCCACGCCGATTTTTTGGAAAACGTTCAGAGATCTTTTTTTAACTTCTTTGGAGAGGTTAGATTCTTCGATGATTTTTTTAATTGAGGAAAGATGGCGACCGTGGTGGTGAGGATCGTTTTGCGTTTCGGCCAATTCAACATCCACTTTAGTTCCAGAAATTTGACCGCGTTTGGTTTTGTAGGCTTTTAAGGAATATCCCAACAGGTTTAATTTTTCAAGTTCGCTTTTAATTGTTTCCAAGTCAACGCCCGAATCCACTAGAGCACCAAGGATCATGTCGCCACTAACGCCGGAAAAACAATCAAAGTATAAGGATTTCATTTATTATAATTGCTTTAAATTTATAGAATGATCTACAAACGAAGGCCAATCCAGTTTAAGTCATTCCCCAAAGCGTGTCATCCTGAAGCAAACCTTTAGGTTTGGTGAAGGATCTCGCCTCGATTCAATAAATCCACTTCCACTAAGATCAACGGATTAAGAAAACAACCTCTTAAAAAACCCTTTTTTCTCACCCTTATCTTTAGAAACAGCCTCTAGCTCTTCGCCTTTGGGAAACCGGTCATGATGCTGATCAATAAATAATTGAATCAATACATGGCAAGAATGACATCCCCCACCCGCTTCGCAAGCTTCAGTCACCTGTTCAACAGTTTCCAGATTACCTTTTGAGATGCAATCGCGGATTATCTCTTCTTTTACCTGCAAACATTTGCAGATCAGGTCTTGTTCTTCAGGAGGCAGGTCGCTCATACTTTATAAATAGGATTGAGAAATTAAGTAAAAATTAAAGTTTTCAGTATTTTACAGAATAAACACTACCTAGCAAAATAAAAACCTCCGTCCATCCTCTTTCTATGTCCTAGGTTAATTGAATAGTAAAGCTCATCAAACCACTTCACTTAGATCCGGAGTCAATCGCCTTTTATAGTCCACGGTGAGTTTATCTGAGGTAGTGAAGAAGCTGTCCTCGCTCCAAAAAACCTTACTATTTATGGAATGCAAAAAAATATATGCTATATTACTATGTCTTTCATAACTTCAAACTGTAATTATGGCTACTACAATACAACCTTAATTTTAAACTATAAAATACAATATAGAGAGGTGGTTTTTAATGAGCGACCAAATTGTAGAAAACCCAACATATATGGAACACATAAGGCATTTTTTTGAAGATATTGATCTAGATCATATGAGTCAAAAAGGTATAGACTTATCGACCTATGAAAGTCTCAAGGCAAACTCGACCGATGTTTTTTTTCAGACGCTTCCTCCAAATGCCAATATGCCGCCATCAGATGAACGTAAATGGAGTAAAAAACGATCTGATACTTTTAAGAATTGGATTCGAAATGGACATCCATTTGGCAGCCCAAAACTTCAAAGTTTAAAACCATCACAGGCCGGACGCATTCGTAAAGATGCCAGAAATCTATTAGAAGGTGAAATCGACAAGCTAACGCTTGCTTTTAGCGAACTGATGAAAAGAGATACAGATGATCCAGACAGTTATTTTGCTCTTGCAGGCATGCATTGGTATCCCCTTCCATTCAAGTGTAAACACCACGAAGATCGTTATAATCCATGGCATCGGGCTTATCTTGAAAAGTTTGAAAACGCTCTTCGATCTGTTGACGGTTGCGAAGACGTAACGCTTCCCTATTGGGATATCACGTCACCGCCTCCGGAATTCCTGTTTAAGGAGCCTTTCGACTCTTATACGCTTCCTATAGATATACATGCTAATTATAAAGCCGGATACAAAACGCAACGGTTTTCCGCCAATGATATAGAAACAAATGTTCAGAGTGCAAGAATTTCAGATACAATTACACACGCCATGAATCAGCCTGTTTGGGGGGATTTCGTTTCATACACAAATCAAGGAATCGAAAGCGCTCATGATGCTGGCCACGGCGCTTGTGGCCCTACCTTATCAAATACAGACGCAGCTTCATTTGACCCAATATTCTGGTTTTTTCATTCTAACTGGGATCGCCTTTGGTGGGAGTGGCAACAAATTATGAGCGCTACTACCTTGTGGACTTTCAGGAGTACGATTAAAGGCAATACAGAGTTTCTGGAACCGCCCTTTAACGACCTTGATCCATTCTCACGTACCGCTGATAAAACAATCGACTTAAATAGCATGGGTATTGGCTATGAGTTACAGTCAGATTTGGAGGAAGCGGATCCTCAAGCATTAGCGCGTAGTGGATTTGGTAGCTTGATAGCTGGACAAGGCATTCTAGTCAATCAGATGACTCAAGCGTCAGTCAGGCTCAAGGGTATTGATCGACTAAAAATCCCAGGCAGCTTTAAAGCAATTTTGAAATCTAATGGAGAACTTGTTGGGCAACGTACTTTTTTTCAGTCGACTGAACCTAGGGACTGCGAAAGCTGCCAAATGAAAGCAAAAGTAAACCTCGATTTTCCTGTTGATATTAACGCAATTGCGGGAAAGGAACTAACAGTCGAAATAAAAGTTTTGACCCCTAACCCAGATGTTGGCCCACGCATGCCGCTACACGCAATTGGAAACCCAACTCTGAATGTTAGGATGTTACTCCAAGAAAAATAAAAATTGTTTGTAATTTTTTTGTAAGAGTGGTTCAGACAATTTTTTCTGCAGTCTAAATGATGACTACTTAAGCTTAAATACTGCTTTGGGACAATTATTTCTCGAAAGACGACAAGCACATTTTGGGAAGGAAATGGTAGCGACGCAGGGACTTGAACCCCGGACCTCACGGATATGAGCCGTACGCTCTAACCCCATGAACTAAACGTAGTTTCGTCTAGTAAAAATTTCCATTCAATATCCTATATCTATAAAGTTAAAAAACTAAGTCAAATTGGTTTCTTCTATAAAATTTGATATGATTGCATATGATTACTTTTAAACAGGAGTGATTATATATGCCTGAAAAAACTGGAAACGTCACTGTAAGAGTTTCAGCGAAAACACAAAAAAAACTGGACGATGTTGCCGCTAATATGGATCGATCACGAAACTGGATCGTAAATGAAGCAATTGAAAGCTATCTAAATATCTACGAATGGCAAGAAAAAAGAATTAAAGAAAGACTCAAAAAGTCGGAAAAAGGGGGTAAGTTCTATACAGGCGGTCAAGTTGATAAAATCGTTGAGTCTTTCAAACCATGATGGAGGTTGTATGGCTTGAAGACGCTACAAAAGACTTAAAAGAAATAGGTCTTTTTATCTTTAAAGAAAATCCTGCCGCCGCTTACGACGTTCTCACCAAAATTAAAGCTTCAGCAGATTCCCTAGAACTCAACCCGGAATTAGGACGAGTTGGACGGGTAAAGAAAACTCGCGAACTTGTTATTGCGGGACTTCCTTATATTATTCCTTATACTATTTATAAAGAACAAATCCGTATTTTAGCTGTTATGCATACTTCCAAAAAATGGCCTGATGATTTTATAAAATAAGAATGAAAGTTGAAAATCATATTTAATCGAAGCGAGATTCTTCCTCACCCTTTTGGAGTTCATCTGAATGGCAGGTCATGGGGTGGGTTTTAAACTTAATAAATTTTTGCTTAGAATCTCCACACTAAACTAAAATCGGAGAAGTGGTCGTGCTTCGACAGGCTCAGCATGACAATTATTTTATTCAAGCTGAAATTTTGAGGAAATGGTAGCGGCGCAGGGACTTGAACCCCGGACCTCACGGATATGAGCCGTACGCTCTAACCAGCTGAGCTACACCGCCATTTTGGGTTTCGCGAATCTCTTTGTCTATTTTGCGAAATGAGGATTTTAACCTTTCAATTATAACCTGTCAACCCAGCATTTTCAGGAAATTTTACGCCGATTCATCAGGGTTAACATTGAAGGTTTGACCTAGATCCTTCGAACCTTCTAAGAAACTAAAATATGGAAGTCGCATTTCGAGAGCCTCAATGTGACAATTTTTATTTTTTGCTTTTAGTTTCTTTAAGGCTTTGAGTTTTTCCAGCGGCGGACGTCTTTCATGAACTTTTGTCGATCCATTTCGGGTCCGTCTGGAAATAACTGCGCTAGAGGTTGAGGGAATTTATTCTTCTGTGGATACATTTCAAATCGGCCCTGCTCGACCCGATATATATTATGGAAGGTTCGGTATTGAGCCGCTACCCCTGCAAAGTCCCAACTGGTTTCACCACGAATGAATTGGTTAAATTCCGACAATCCAATACCTTCATATAAATTGATTTTATCCATCCTACCGGAACTAAATTTCACTTCTCCGCCAAAATCGAGGGTCCATATTCTAGATTCATCGGGTCCGAATAATTCCAGTTGATAAACAATTTTCCAGCTCTTCCAAGCTTCTACCATTTCACTTTTTACTAAGCGACCTGGCATCTGATTTTCAATAAAGTCTTCGGCGTGCTTCCACTCTTCTTCTGGACTCTTTCCATTTTTAATAAACGCTATGGGCTCGACTTTGGAAACGGGTTTAAATTCTATACTATGGCCATCGTTATCAGTAGTTTTCACAAAATCTGAAGCTTGCGGCAGGACCTGAACTTTTTCCGGTGATACTTCCACAACGTCGCCAGGAAAAAAAGTACTGCTTTCAATTTGCGGACTGAATGTCTTTAAGTCTCCCAAAAATTGTTCCTGCGTTGTGGGAAAAGACTGTTGATTTAAGAAAGCAAATTCCTCTTTGTATTTGAATCCTGCCGATCCGGGGACGACAAACCTTGGCGCTATAGCGTCCACTACTTTTATAAATGAACTGTATTCTTCGAAAGGCAATTCCACCGCTTGGTGAAAGCTAAAATTACCCTCTAAAAGCGGTAAAAATCGGGAATGCACTAAATCAACTTTTGGATACATTTGTTTGAGATACTGAATGATTTCTGGGCTGACAATCGTATCCACCTCATTCCAAATCGTGGTCTCTCCATCATGCACTAACAAACCATGTTCTGGGAAATTTGCCTGAATCAACGATGGTGTCGGGGTTAAAACGGCTCCCTTTACGCGAAAGGATTCAAAATCTTCCGAAACTCTGGGTTCTGAGTATTCCAACTCTTTCAACACTTCCAGCAAAATGGGATCATTAGGAGCGACAAGGGCAAAATCGTCTTTCAAAATGGAAGCGTTCTTCAAAAATGCAAGCGTTCGAACGTCAAAATGATCTTGATGTCTGTGGGAAATGTACAAAACATCTACTTTAGGAAACTTGTCAAAATCGATAGATCTTTGCGGACACAGGACGTTCACTTCCTCCCATAATGGATCGAAAAAAACAGGGTCGGTCAAAATAGTTACGTCAGTGGTTTGAATCAACAAACAGGCGTGCGAAATGAGTGTCGTACGAATCATAGTTTATGCTTTTAAAGAAGCCTCTAAGTTAATGGAATCGTGGGATGATATCGAAGGTTGATAGAAATCTCAAGGATTTATAATGAATACTATAGAGCAAATCGGGATTTATCGTTGACAAGGCGAAAACAGTTGCACAAAATAGATGAAAAAAATAACCACCTTATTGAGAAAGTAACCATGGCAGAATCTATACGTTTTGAAGAAGGGCAAATTTGCCCTGTTAGAATAAAAGGAGCTGGAGGCGGTCTCTCATTTTCGCCTAATGGCGACATGTTATTAATTGGCGCAATCGCTAGCCCTAGCGAAGCTCAGATTAAAACCTGGAGCGAACCGTGGCGCGCTAAATTGGTTGATGAATCTGAGTTCCCTTCCATTCCAATATTTGCCATTGGAGAAGGAGAAGATTGGATTTTGGAGGCTCCATGCAATCCTGGCGTTATCGAGCAGGAAGCGCCTGGTTTTTGCGAAGCTCTTTATGCAAAAGAAGACTATAATATGGCCGCCGTTTTAGTAGATGAAGAGACGGGGATCATTAAAAAAATATCTACGGTAGAGTTAGACGAAATGTTTATTGAACGCCTTGTTATGGCCTGGAATCCTTATCGGTTTGCTGGCGGGAGTAATGGGTCAGAATACAGTCGCGCCTTTAGCGACGAAGAGTTCACTAAAAAAATCGGCGAAATTTTTAAGACCAAGTCGTCCCAAGAGCTTTGGCGCACTTCTTATTAAAATATTTGAAAGCCTTTAGTTAGATAGCGCATTAAAATCTTTAGAACACCTCCCCTTGAGGGAAATATCATCTTCCTACCCTGCGCATGCTTACAAAATTCAATTTGGGTAAAAAATAACCGTTGAAAAATAGTTTTTTGTAAGCCCTTCTAGTCTTTTCTTTATTTTTTTGTTTTTTGCATTCAAAATTTTTGCTACCCTAAGCAAAAATTCCCCACCCAACATAATTGAGGATCATAAAATGAACACCCAAGAAAAAACCGTGTATAGAGAAGGACGGAAACTTTTTCGCGAGGGTCAGTTTTTTATGACCCATGATTTATTAAAAAATACTCTAAAAAACCTTCCAAACAGCATTCCTTTAAAACAACTCTCCGCCTTATCTTTGAATAAAATCGAAGCATACGAAGATGCAATTAATATTTTACTTCCACTTACGAAACAAAAACATCCAAACAAAGAATCTCTAGAGGAGACTTGGGGTAATTTAGGGAGCTCTTATAAAGGCATTTGGAATCTTACCCAAAATAAAGCCCACGCCATTCTTTCAAGAGACAATTACCTAAAGGGATTTGATGAAACAGGAAGAATATGGACAGGTACCAACTCGGCAACCATGTCTTGGGTTCTAAATGAACAAAGCAAAGCGGAAAAGCTCGCCAAAAAAGTTGTCAGCATTTTTAAAAAACAAATTGGCAACACTAAAGAAAAACAAGATCGCTATTGGGCTTTAGTAAATGGAGGAGAAGCTTACTTAATTTTAAAAAATTCAAAGGAAGCAAAACGTCATTATGACGAAGCATTCAAAATTTACAAAAAGATGCCAGGGTTTAATTTTCATTTCTTATCAACTGCAGCGCAACAAATCCAGTTACTTAAAAATCATGGCGTAGATGTAGACCAAGATATTTTAGACCAATTCAAACCTCTACAAGTTGTTTTGTTTGCAGGACACATGATAGATCGCCCAGGAGCCTCGCCTGAAAGATTTCCCACAAAAATTGAAGAATTAGTAAGACAAGAAATTAGCGCTCATTTAAAAGAAATTAATCCTCAAATAGGTTACAGCGGAGCGGCATGCGGAGCCGATATCATTTTCTTAGAAGAAATGTTGAAGCTAAAAACCGAAGTTAATATATTTCTTCCTTTCTCTCAAAAAGACTTTATCGAACAAAGTGTTGGATTTGCCGGAGGGAAGTGGATAGACCGGTTTAAAAATGTTATCGAAAAAGCTAACGCTATAAAATACGTTACTACTGAAGATTTTTTAGGAGACACACAATTATTTTCACTTGGAGGCTCTATTTTCCAAGGTTATGGGAGACTTAGAGCGCTAAGGGAAAGTTCTCAACCTGTTCTTTTATCATTATGGGACCACTCACCAGACCAAAAAGTAGGCGGCACCTCACACATAATTAATAGCTGGGCTGACAAAAAAAATCTCATCACTATCGACATTAACAAGTTACTATCTAAATTCCCAAGCAATGCCCAGGCTCCTAAAGCTAAAAAAACTATTCCCAAAAAAACCAAAGAGAAAAAAGAAAAAAGCCAACGCACAATAAAAACTCTATTATTTTCCGATATTGCCGGTTTCAGTAAATTAGAAGAGGGCAATTATCCATACTTTGTAAAAGATTTTCTTAAAAGAATTTCCAAACAAATTAAACGATTTAAGTCCAAACTAGACTTCATCAATACTTGGGGGGACGCTATTTTTGCAGCTATGCCAGAGGAAGAAATCCTTGAAATAACTGATTATGCATTTTGCTTATTAGATGCCGTTCAAGACACTCGCCAGCATTTCCCTAATCTTGCTCAACTAAACATCCGTATAGCGCTTCACGTCGGACCAGTATTTGAGGAGATAGACCCAATCACCGAAAGACCAAATATTTATGGCTGTCATGTTAATAGAGCCGCTCGACTAGAACCAGTCACTAAGCTTGGTCATATTTATGCAACCGAGCAATTTGCAGCTTTACTAACAATTAAACAATCCGAGCAAGGATCTGGGAAAAAAGCTAAACCCGCTAAATACTCCTGTCATTATGTTGGCAATCTACCTTTGGTAAAAAACTTTGGATCTCAAACGATTTATAAAATAGTAAAAAAAGCCTAAAACCATTTTTCTAGAGGATAAAAACTCATTAACATTTTTTATCAAACTTATGGTTTTATTTGGACAGTTTTCCAGGTGAGATAAGAACCAGAAAGGTTTTTAACGTTATACCCTTTCTGCGCTAAAAATCGATCGGCAAAATAAGAACGTTGACCGGTTTGGCAATAAACAATAATTTCCTTTTCTAGCGGCAACTCGCTATATCGCTCTCTAAGTTCCGGTAGTGGGATATGAATGGACTTAGGAATGTATCCCTGATCCCGTTCGTTTTTATCACGAACATCTAACAAGACAGTTTTATTCGAATCTAGTTTATCTATTTCGTTCCACTTAGCGTTTTTAACATCATTGTGTACTACATGTTGAGCCACCATTCCCGCTAAGTTCACGGGGTCCTTAGCCGACCCAAACGGCGGCGCATAAGCTAACTCTATATCTTCCAACTCATGGACGGTCATCCCCGCTTTTAAAGCTGTTGCAAAAACATCTATCCTTTTATCCACTCCGTCTCGTCCAACCGCTTGAGCCCCCAGTAGTTTTCCAGTTTTTGGATCGAACAGGACTTTCATAGCGATACGATGTGCGTCTGGATAGTAAGTAGCGTGAGAAGCGGGATGTAAATAAACCGAATCGTGTGGGATATTAAGTCGTCGCAAATTCTTTTCATTCGCTCCGGTACAAGCGGCGGTTAAATCAAACAACCTTAAAATAGACGTGCCCCATGTTCCTTGATATTTCATGGAAGAACCGTAGATATTTTCTGCGACGATTCGCCCTTGACGGTTGGCCGGACCTGCAAGCGGAATTAGAGTCCATTCTTTTGTGACGCAATCTCGAACTTCGATAGCGTCTCCTATAGCCCAAATATGAGGTTTATTGGTTCTAAGGTGTGAGTCAACTTTAATTCCTCCCTTTTCTCCTATTTCTATACCACCTGTTTCAGCCAGAGAGGTTTCCGGACGAACGCCCAACCCTAATATAACCAAATCAGCCGGTAGGCTTATACCGTTCTTTAACTGAATAATAGAAGCGCAAGCGTGTTCATCGTCTCTTGGCGTGTCAAACCGGTTGACTGGATTTTCTAGAAAAACATCGACGCCTTGAGCTTTAAGTTCCTGATGAAGCCAAGCGGCCATTTCTGGATCAAGGGGAGCCATCAATTGATTGAGAGCTTCAAGCACAACAACATTAAAATTTCTTTTGCAAAGTTGCTCAACCATTTCCAGTCCAATAAAACCGCCTCCAACTACCACCGCATTACGAACGTGATTTTTTGAAATCCATTCATTAATAGCTTCTACATCGGGAATTCCTCGGACAGTAAAATGTCCAGGTAAATCGATTCCAGGAATAGGAGGCAATAACGGTCGAGAGCCTATTGATAAAATGAGATCGTCGTAAGTTTCCCAATATTTATCGCCAGATATTCGGTTCAATACTTGGATGCGCTTTTGTTTTGAGTCTATTTCTAAAACTTCTGACATCACGCGAACGTCTAAATTGAATCTAGAGCGAAGTCCTTCTGGAGTTTGAACGAGCAACTCGTTTTTTTCTACAATTTCACCGCCTATGTAATAAGGCAAACCACAATTGGCAAATGAAACATAAGGACCGCGTTCAAAAATTACAATTTCGGATTCTTCGCATAACCTGCGCGCATGCGCGGCGGCAGTGGCGCCACCCGCCACCCCGCCAACAATAAGAACTTTTCTTTTAGACATAATCAATTCTCATTCGCCTTTAAATGTTTTCTTCAAATAAGCAATGAGATCCGCCAAGTCCTGCTCTGGAATTGTCATACCCCAGTCTGGCATATCTGGCGATTTACCCACGCTCTTTCCACCGTAGAAAATCAAGTTATATAGATAATCGTCTGGATAATCGCTTAAGGGTAACTCTGAATGCACTGCCGGTTTGGGATCTAACCCAGCTGCGCCAGGGCCATCGCCCTTGCCTTCCGCTCCATGACACTGCGCGCAATAAGTTTTGTAAATCGGTTCTCCCCGTTTAGCTTCGGCTTTTTGAAAAGCCTCGCTGGTCCACGGTTCGTAATATTTAAAATCGTCCACGCCTAACGTCATTAAATAACCAATGATATATCGCGCACCCAACATACTGAGATCTGCTAAATATTCACCGCTATGAGGGGTAAAATCTTGTGGGTTTTCCGCAAAGCGCGACCACCAATCTAAATTATATCGATTACCGGCATCGTAAAGATTAAGGCTAATAGGACCGCCTATTTTTTTGCTGTCTTCTTTTATTTGATGACATCCAAAACACGAAAAGTTTTTATAAATTTCCGCTCCAAATTCTGCTTCGCGTAAAGTTAACGTCGAGAGATCGACAAAACTTTTTTTAATTCTGGAGTCGAGAAAATGCTTCTCAAAATAATCAGCCACCGCATTCGCGTTTGTTTCCGAAAGAACAGGATGCTTAATTTGAGTTCTAGAGAGATCCCATCTATATCCATTAGGATAAAGATTTTCTTCTTTACCAGTTAGCCACCTAATTAACCAAGGACGTTGGTATTTATTACCCGCCCACATGAGATCCGGTCCCTTTAAGTTAAATTTTGATTCCGGTTTCCCTTCAAACTTATGGCAACTCACGCATTGAGTATCTAGCAACTTTTTAGTGGCAGCTTCATCAGCCGCTAAAACGGGACTAGTCAATATAGCTAATTGAAACAAAAAACTTACCAACAATAAAAACATCCTATTCATTTTTTTCCTCCCCAAAATTCTCACCATCATAAAGGATTAGATCTATAATCAAATTCATACATTTGGTTTTTACTTGGACCTTGTTGTTTCGTATCTTTCCTCCTATCGATACCTTGATATTTAGAGAGGTAATTCAAGATAATATTCCGATCCTTTTTCTCTAACTCCCACATACCCTGTTCTCTTTGCATCCAATCGATTGTTTCATTCCATGCTTTTCTATCCATATGATTTTGTAAAATAATAGATTCGGAATGACAAATCGTACAATTGCCCACCACTAACTCTTTACCAGTTCCCTCTGGCAAATTTTCAAAAGAGATTTTATCCGATTCCGCCCTGAGGGGAGAACCTAAATTCAATAAACAAGCTAGGAAAAGTAAGACAACAAAAGTTTTTTTATGATTAAGTCCAATAACTGACATTTTTAGCCTCTTTTTAGAAAGCCGTAACGGCTATACGATGCATAGCGTTATTTAAATAACCCTTAGGATTCCAACCGGGAACCACCATGGGTTGCATAACCCCTTCGCTATCGGTCGCCCTTGCCCAAACTTCGTAATAACCTTTTTTCGGCAACTGAATACTTACCTTCCAATTTTGCCAAGCGTATTGATTAATTGGATTGTCTAATTTTGCCTTTTTCCAAGTGGCTCCAAAATCGTAAGAAACATGCACTTCTTTAACGTAACGATCGCCAGCCCAAGCATGACCTCGAATATCGAACAAGTTCCCTTGCGGAATAGAACCGCCAGTCTGTGGATTGGTTATTAGCGACTTGACAGGCATCGACTCAATAATTGCCATATCTTCCACAGAAACGTGAGAGCCTGGTTTTACTGGAAATTTTGGAACTCTATAGCTACTCATTTTTTGACCGTCATGAATCCTATCTCTAACCCAAATCTTTTTTAGCCATTTAGGAGAAGTCGAAGCAGGCCAACCAGGGGTCACTATACGTAATGGGAAACCATGTAAATGAGGTAGAGGTTCGGAATTCATATCCCAAGCAATCAGAGTATGATCATCCAAGGCTTTTGGAATGGGCGTTCCTCTAGAAATTGAAACTTTTTCGGGATCTCCAGAAAGGTGCAGATCGGCGCCATAGTAGCCTGTATAAACCGCAGAATCTTTTAATCCCGCCGCTTCTAAAATATCTTTCAGGCGCGCTCCCGTATATTTTGCGCATCCAACCGCGCCAAACTTCCATTGATTTCCTTTAGCTGGAGGGTAATAGCCCGCTCTCCCATTTCCTCCGCATTCCAATTGTAAAGCGTATGTATGGTGTTTAAATTTCTTTTTTATTTCTTCCAAATTAAGTTTCAGCGGTTTATGAACTTCTCCATCAATAGAAATAGTCCACTGGTTGGGATCGTCTTCAACTTCGGGAGGCAATCCGTTATTCCTAACAAAATGTTTTTCTTTCGGCGTAAAATCGTCGTCTAACAAATGAGCGGAAGGTTCCACGTTTACAGGGCGATCGTTTAATACAGTTATCTCTTCTTTACCTTTTATTATTTTGTCTTGGTTCGAATCGGCTATTGCCAAAGGAATCATTCCGCTCGGCATATTCCTAAAAAAAGGGATATAAGATCCAATGGTAAGAGCCATAGCGGTTAACCCCGTTCTTTTCAAAAAACCACGCCTCGAAAAAGGTTCCGCCTTCCTACCCCAAATTTCTGCGTCCGCTTTTTCCGGATCTTTTAAATAAAGTTCCCAAAGTCCCCGCTCTTTTTTCTGGTTCATCTCACCCCCTTAGTAAAAACTATTCAACTTTACTTACCTTTAATAATAGATATATGACCAAGTTATTTATTTCGCCATCACAATTCTCTCTAAGACATAAGAATTGTATGAAAACGAAGCCATTTCTAAAATCGTCAAAATAGCGAAACTTTTGAAATAAAAACCCGATTATTTTTGTAGGAGAGTTACTACAATTAATCCTACGCAATCAATCAACCATTACCCAAACCGACTCTTCATACTCAATAAAAAAAAGAGATACCTCAAATTAGAAATTAAGATACCTCCCTTGAGTTTTTTTCACTAAAGGTTGCTGATAGGCATTATCAATAACCGATTTATAATAACTTAAATTTCAATAACTTAAAAAAAATAGTAGTTTTCGCTATCCCTTAGCAATATATTTTACTAGAGGGGTACGACTAGAGTTATTTACTAACCTAAAAACTTTGGATAAGGGGATACCAATGAAACGAAAATTAATATTAATAGTTTTATTATTAGCGGTTTTTGTATTTCCACTAGGCGGGATAAATTTGGTAAACGCGGAAGTAGTCACACCAGGGCTGATCAAATGTAATCAGGACGCCCAACAAATGAGAGACCTCATGTCGGCAACTTGTAAATATGCTAATAGTTTTTACGATGAAGTAGAAGATATGGTTTTTCCATACCAGCAAATCCAAATTAATATGCAAATAAAGTCCGCGAACTTAATCGATTACGCTTGTGATGAAAGCTTTAAAGAAACTAGTACATTGGATGTTTGTACGGGGTATTGGAATGAGATGTGTAAAGGCGCCCGCGAATTAGAAATGCAAAGTAATGAAACAGACGGCGTTCTAATAGATCGAATTAGCACAATCAACGCAGGCGAAAGCAAAAAAGAAAAAAGAAAGGATTTTGAAGAAAAAATACAAAAGATTAAGAATATGTCTTGTAGTCAGTAATATTTTTCTTCTTTTTATAGAACTCAAAAACATAGGAAACATGTATATCCATTGCGGATATATCAATAGGTCATAGGTGTTTCAAATTATCAAGGTTTTATCAAGCTTGGGGTAAACTAACTGGCAGAAAAACTATAACTTATTAATTTGATTGGCGAGGCGCTTCTAGGTTGCAATAAGGACCTATTGAGTAAGAGTCAGAGGCGGCACATTTTAGTAACTATTTGATATTGAGGCAGTTTCCTTAATCTATTAATTTTTCAATGAGTTAAGAGTATTCCATAAATCCCATTGAGTCCATTAATTCTGCTAGGAGAGGAAATTTCTATCAAGGTTTTATCAAGGTCGGGTTTGCAAGGAGCAACTGATTATTTATCAGTAGATCTTTCTATTTACTTTGAAGACGTTTTTCAATCAAATTAAGAATTTACAGATTTTAGATATCTGCTTCTTTTTCGGAAACATTGTAGTAATATTTTCCGAGAGTTCCGTTCGCTTTAACTAGTTGCTCTGCCATCCGACGAGTATTGCTCATCTTGTCGAGCAACTCCTCTGCTTTTTCCGAAGATAATTCCCTTAAAACTACTGCCCTTAGAAACTCTGCTTTTGTTTCTTGATAATGGAACTGAAATTGGTCCGTGGCAACAAGTTGACTGTTATCCCTTTCCCGTTTCTGAGACAAGGTTACGATCTTTTGAATATCCGAAAATAACTGCTCCAGTTTATTTCCGCAATTTAATTTTTTAACGATATTAAAGTCGTGTACGAGGGCGTTAGCATCAATAGATAACTCAACCGCCTCTTCCAGATAACGTGTTGTACGGATTACTTGAGCCAACTCTTCCGCTACGTCGCATGTCATGTTTTCCATTCGAACTTTCGTGACAAATTCATGAACGGTCTGTCCCAAAGAAAATGCGAGTTCAGATTTTTTTTTGATTGTTTCGGACTTTGTAAGGGGAAGTTTGATTGCCTCTAATACAATGGAACAAACAAAATCGTTTAAGCGTAATAGCTCCTGCCAAAGCGCCACAACGGCCAAGGAAGGCGTTGCGACAACCGTTTTATCCAAATACTGAGGTCGGCTTAAATCTTCTTGTTCTGTCTTAAAGAGTTTGCTTAGAAAGTTAACCAACCTTGGCGTAAGAGGCAACATGATGGCGACGCCAAATACATTAAATATCGTATGAAATAGTGCCAGGATAGATACAGTATTGTTGCCGAAGCCTGCCAGATGCCCGAACTTTGAAGTAATCCATAACAAACCTGGCAAAATTAAGAGCGCTGCAATTCCTGTAATTACATTAAAAATCACATGGCCTGCTGCCACTCGTTTGGCATTTGGCGTTGCATTTATCGCGGTAAGAGCGGTGGTGGAAGTTGTTCCAATATTCGCGCCAATAATTCCAGCGGCAGCGGCGTTCACGCCCATAACAGATTCACTAGCCGCCATTAGGATTACCGCAATAGCAGCGCTGGACGATTGAGTTAAAACAGTCATCATGAAACCGGCAAAAATATAGGCAAACACCCCACCTATATCACTGCTGGTAATTAAACCAGTACCGAAATTTTGGGCGACCCCTGAAAAAGAATCTTTTAAAATAGACAGTCCCAGGAAAAACAACCCAAAGCCCGTTAAGGTTTCTCCCAGCGCTTGAATCCTTTTTCGAGACGCCATAAAACGTAAAGCTACCCCTACGGCAAGTATTGGCATAGCAAAGACTTCAACTTTAAAGCCATGTCCAACAAGATTGACAAGCCACCCTGTCATGGTTGTCCCGACATTAGATCCGAATATTACGCCGAGAGCCTGAACAAGGGTTAAGATTCCGGCATTTACAAAACCGATGGTTGCAACGGTTACGGCGCTAGAAGATTGCACAATACCCGTGACCAAAGCGCCGCTTATAACCCCGCGTAAAGGACTAGAAGTCCATTCGCGAAAAAAGTTTTTAAGTTTGGGGCCAATGAAGATTTTAAGTCCACCGGTCATCATCAACATGGCCAATAGGATGAGCGCCAGACCGCCCGCTGTATTGAATATAGTCAACATTGTCCAAACCTAGGTCGAATTTGATCTAAATTACTTTGAGAACTCAATCGGAGGGTAAATGGATCGAAGGTTTTTCAAAACTCGCTTATGGACAAAATTAAAACTATTAGTATGAGCGCGAATAAACTCCCAAAAACCGGCCATGCACCTAGTAAATCTTCAATTAGAAAAAATTAGTCTCTCTTGACTTAAAAAAAAATCTTTTCAAAAAAAAACTAAAGATAAAAAGATTGGAATAGAAAGCTTTTTGTTTTGATCAATCGCTAAAAGATGTTTTCTACAAAATTGAATAAAATTTCTCCAAACTTTACGATATCTCCTGGTGGAATTTTACCAGAAAATGAAACTTGTGTTTTTTCCGATACGGTCCCCTGAAAAACCGATGAATATTCCAAGTCCAACGGCCCACAGGCTACTCCAAATTTCTTCGACTGTTAAGAAATAATTCATTGTAATAATGTTAAAAGGATAAAACCATGAAACTGCAAAACTAAGGCCGTGATGTTTTAAAGCTTATGGGAAGTCTTGGGAAATAATCAATCCAAGGTTTCCGGTTAAGGCCAAAGGTTTCACCATGGTCACTATCGTACTTCCGAAAACATACCTTTTCAACCCAACTCCTTACTTTAATTAAATAAGCTGATCAATTTATTTCAGGAAATATACCGTGCCAGGTTATCTGGCACGATATACTAAAAAGATGAATCAATCTTCTTTTTTGTCATGATCTTTATCTTTGTCGCGATCTTTATCTTTATCATTTTCTGAACTTTTAAATGTCCTTAGTTTAAAATCTCCAGAATTAAATTTAATTTGTTGTTTTGATGGCAAATGAGCGATTGCAGCTCCATATTTGTACACTAATTCGCCTCCTGTATGTCCGGCTTGCACCAAAGGAAAAATCGCAATCAAACTTAAAATTGCTAAAGTCAAACGCAAACGATCAGAGTTTTGGCGAAGATACCCAGCCAAGGAAACAAAGAATAAAGTTCCAGCGACCCAAGGAACTAATTCACCATCTTCTTCATGCTCTTCAATAACGCGCTCGGACACAACATCTTCTACTTTCTCTTCATCTCTTTCCCCTAATTCCGAAGCCACTAATGCCGAAACACTATAAACCAGCGCTAAAGCCGCAACTAAAACCCAAACCCTCTGCGGGACGATTTCTTTTTTTATTCCCCACCAAAAGATAAAACCCACAAATGGAAGTAAAACTCCTAAAACAATTGGAAAATGAACGACTAAGGGATGCAAGGGTAAATCAAACATGATAACCTCCTTTGTGATTAATAACTTTCAAGTAATTTCAGGCAAAAAACAGGATTTTTCCATCCGGTCTTTGGCTTATATAATTACTCTTTAAAATCAATTTGTTATAAAAGACGTAGGTCAAATGGAGGATGCTAAAAGGTTCAATTTAGTCCTTTTAATTTTGTCGGGAACATTTGCGATCCTAGTAGGATTGGACCTGATCACGGATTATTCCAGCGGGAGCTCAGGAACCCACCTTATTTTTGAAGGGTTACTTTTGGGCTTGAGCGCAGGATTATTTGTTTGGGGTATCAGTAGACTGATAAAAGCAAAAAGTGAAATTAAATCTCTGCAAATTAACGTTGAAAAACTTTTCCAAGAAAAGGAACGATGGAAAACCGAAACTCATCAACTTTTGGAGGGGCTTTCAGTAAAAATAGAGGGGCAATTTTGCAAATGGAAATTAACTCCCGCAGAAACCGAGGTAGGTTTTTTATTGTTAAAGGGGTTTTCCCTCAAAGAAATTGCGGATTTCCGAAGTACTAAATTGAAAACCGTTCAACAACAATCGCAAGCCATCTATCAAAAAACCGGTTTGGCGAGCCGCTCGGAACTTGCCGCTTTTTTCTTGGAAGATCTCTTACCTTCGAAGTCCCAAACATAATTAAAGTTTGTTAAGTTAAAAGCGCCTGTTGACCGGGTAGGCATGCCTTGACAAAATGGATACATACTTAGTTTTAATTTAAAATAGCAAACCTGTGTGCATTATTTGGAAAAAATAACCACAGAACGCACTTTACTAAATTAGTAAGGTTGAGTGACAATAATATTTATTTTTGTTTTTTCTAGATAGTAAATACGGATAGCATAATTAAATTTAGATCTGATTTAGAACCCATTTCAAGGAGATGCCGTGTCGAAATTAACTTTTTACAATTCAGCAAAAGGTGTCTCCGGGTCTGCATATTTATTGGAAACAGATTCTTCAACAATTTTATTGGATTGTGGCCTGATCCAGGGGAGACGCGAAGAAGAAAAATTAAATGAGGAACCCTTTCCCTTTAATTTAAAGAATCTGGATGCAGTGGTTCTATCTCACGCCCATCTTGATCATTCTGGCCGTATTCCAAAACTCGTTGGCGATGGTTATAAGGGGCCGATCAGTATGACTTATCCTACCTATGAATTGCTGACAATTATGTTAAAAGATGCCGCGTTCCTGGAAAAACGGGATACAGAATGGGAGAACAAACGTAGAAAGCGTGCGGGAAAGCCAGAGGTCCAGCCTTTATTCACGCTAAATGATGTAGATACGGCTCTAAGGCAATGTGAAGGCATGGTGTACGATAAAATCTATGAAATTGCCAAGGGAATTCAATTATGCTTTCGAGAAGCAGGGCATATTCTAGGGTCAGCCATTGTAGAAATATTTATTACCGAAAAGGGCTCCATTAAGAAGCTGGTCTTTTCTGGAGACCTTGGAAACAGTTATGCAGCTTTACTACGCGATCCCGCTACTATTAAAGAAGCGGATGTATTGTTGATGGAATCCACTTATGGAGATCGAAATCATCGTTCTCTTGACGAAACACTTCAAGAATTTGAAGAAATAATTACAAAAGCATCAAAAACTAGGGGAAACGTACTTATTCCCTCATTTGCCGTTGGCCGCACTCAGGAACTTATCTTTCGCTTGGGCGAGTTATATCAGAGAGGAAAACTAAAGCAACAGGCAATCTATCTGGACAGTCCTATGGCTATAGCGGCGACTGAAGTTTATCATCGTCATCAAGATGTATATAATCGGGAAGACATGGCAGCGCTACGTCAGGCTAAATCTGGCAGTCTCCATTCTTTCCTTCCTACATTAAGGTATTCTCAAACCACGGAGGAATCCATTGCCATTAGCAGGATTGAATCCGGTGCCATTATTATCGCTGGCAGCGGCATGTGTAACGGAGGTCGAATCCGCCACCATTTAAAACATAACCTGTGGAAAAAAAAGAACCACGTCATAATTGCTGGTTTTCAAGTAAATGGTACTCCCGGTCGTGCGCTGATCGATGGCGCTAAAACATTTCATATTGGTGGCGAAGAAATTGCCGTCAATGCGAAAATCCATACACTCGGTGGGTTCTCAGCGCATGCAGGTCAAACTCAGCTAATAGATTGGATAAGAGGTTTTAAGAATCTGCCAAGAACTTTTCTCGTTCATGGAAACCCAGAGGCGAAAACAGCTCTTTCCGAAAAACTTGCTAAACAAGGTTTTAAGGTAAATATTCCCGAAGAGAATACTTCCATTAACATATAATTTTTATTAAATATTCTAATTTCTCTCAACAATCACATCAAGAAGATATACAGAAACAAGATAATTTTTAATTAGCTGGTTTGCGTAATCAAAACTTGTTTATAGAATTAACCCTCAACTGTTGGGCTTTCGGTTTTTTTTAACCAATATTCCATAACAACAGTTGCCGTTAGATCACCTGTCACATTCACAGCGGTTCGGCACATATCTAGAATTCGATCTACTCCTAAAATAAGAGCGATTCCACTACCTGGGACACCAATTTCTTGGAGAATTGTTGCCAAGATAACAATCCCGACTCCTGGTGCGCTTGGCGCTCCAATAGAAGCCCCAACCGTGGTTACCATGAGCAAAACAAGACTTCCAGTAGTTAGATCAATTCCGAAAACTCCCGTTAGAAATATAGCCGCAATTACCTGATACAATGCGGTCCCATCCATATTTATTGTGGCGCCAATTGGTATAACGAATTGGGATATTGAAGGGCGGACGTCCAGTTTTTCCTGGGAAGTTTTCATTGAAAGCGGCATCACGGCGGCTGAACTGGATGTCGAAAATGCAAGCAATTGGGCGCTACGTATCTTTTCTAAAAAAACCAATGGGTTTTGATGGGTAATTAATAAAACGATCACAAGATAAAAAATAAGTAAAATTAGCAACCCCAGCAAAACAGTCCCCACATATACCGACATACCCACAATGGCATCAAAACCAACCTTTACCGTAACCTGAGCGACTAAGCCAAAAACCGCTAATGGGGCAAGAACCATGGCCCAACTAACAATTTTCATGGACAGTTCCTGAACCGAACTGGCCAATTCAATTACCGGTTTGGCTTGTTTTTGGGGAATAGCAATTGCCGCTATTCCAAGCAAAATAGATAGAACCACAATTTGCAGCATACTTCTTTCCAGCGCTGCGCGGGTTGGGCTGGCTGGAATTAGGGCCGCTATTCGTTCTGGTATGGATTGAGGCGGGGTTCTTATTTTTAAAGGAGGTTCTTGTCGCTGCTCCGTTGACAAGGTTTTTTCAATCAATTTTTTATCGATATATTCTCCCGGTTTTATCACTAGAGCCACTGAAACTCCAATTCCAACAGCAACAATGGTAGTCCCAATAAAATAAGGAGCAATACGTAGGCCAAGTTTTTTTAATTCCTCCTGGCTGCCACTTGAAGAAATGCCAATCATTATGGAAGAAATTATCAGAGGGATGACGACCATCTGAATCAACGCTAAAAAGATTTGACCCGGTAGTCCCAACCATCCAGCAATAATATCGGCCAAATGAGGAGACACTATTGCTAGACCAGAAGGGGATAAGAATAATCCCACCCCAAATCCTAATGCCAGTCCCACTAAAATCTGAGCCCAAAGGCGGTTGCGAATAAGAAAATGAAGTTTATCGACCTGTTCACCAAGAGGCTGGTGATGGGGGTGTTGTTGAAAACGATCAAAAAAACTAACCAAGCCCATTGTCCTCAAGTCAGATTAAGCGGCCAGAAAAATTGTGATGGGCCTAGAATATACGTAAATGAAACTCTATGTGGTTTTCACATTAAATACAATGGCTGAAAATATACCCACAATAATAATTTAGCCTACTACCCTCCATCGTCCAAAAGTTGTGATTCGCCTTTTTAACCTATAACCTATTTTAAAGCCAACCACGTCGCACCTTTTTTCCATAGTTATCCCCATAGGCAAAAGTGTATTAATATGATATTACCTTATAATTTTAGATTTGATTGTTTTCTAAGGAATGAGTTTCTTTACAATAATTCAGATTTTGTAAATTTTAATTTGGCTATAATTCGCCTTATCGATATATAAGAAATCCCCCTACCCTGAAAAACCAGGGTTTTCACTGGAGGTAAGGGATGCCTGTCGATATCCTGACCATGAACGTTTACGCCACCAGATAACGACACCAGTGATGGTCACCGCCACCGTAACCAGGCCCATAATAGAAACCAGAATACGACCCGGAATACCCAGAATTCGTCCCGAGTGTAATGGGAACTGAGCCTGAACAAAAATATCTGCCGCCGTACCCGTCCATGGCTTGCGAACACCCAGGTAACTTCCGTCTTGACCATCGTAATACAGTGTGGCATGACCTACACCACCTGCGCCGTGTCCCTCTGTAAGATGAAAAAATCGCACGCCATAAATACCGAAGTTCTGCGAATAGAACACATCCCCGACCGGCTTATTCCATTGACGTCCTTCAGCCTCTGTTGTGGCGGCTGCGATTACTGTGGCATAATTCTTCTTTGGCGTTACCGGTTCGTGCAAGGGGGTAGGAGCTCGTTGTTCGAAGGGCCCAGGAGTAACTTTGGAAATTTTTGACATTACTGGATAAAACACCTCCCCATAAAGGTTCATGGAAAACCCGGTAAAGGCCAGCATAAACAGAAGGGGCCAGGTCCACAGGCCAAAGGCTCGATGAATGTCAAAGTTAATACGGCCCGACGTACCGCTAGCCTTGATTTTCCAAGCCGATGCCCAGCGGGCCCAAATACTCTCGCTGGCAGACTTGCCATTAGAACTCTTCCTTACAGGCAAAGTGAGATAGAACCCGACAAAACAATCCAACGTCCATATCAGAGCCACAATCCCCATCAGCCAAATACCCCAGCGGTCTGTTTCCCACAACTCTGGAATATGCAGCGTGTAATGGAACTTATAAAGAAAGGAGACGAAGGTTTCGCGAGTCACCGGCCAAGCAGCTCCCCATTCCCGGCGACCCTGCTCTTTTCCCGTCACTGGATCAATGAATACCTGGTTGTAGTTCAGCTTGTGCAAACGACCGGTTGCAGGATCCACTTTGGGTTCAACACCAAACCCCAATGTTCCTCCTGGTTCTGCCGCTAATGGCACAAAAGAAACTCGAATCCTTGGGTCGCGCCGTTCAACGATTCGGGCCAACTCCAGGGAGCCCATGGAAGGTCCCTTGCTATCGGTATGCATTAATCGTGGGTTGAGCCAGTCATCCAGCTCGTGGTCCCAGGAAATTACCGCGCCCGTGAGGCCGGAAAAAATTAGAAACGCCGCAATTCCAAGCCCTACCCATCGATGTAGGATAATGCACAGCGAGCGAATCATAAATCACCAACGGTAAGCGATAGTGCCCCTAATAGAGCGTTTTGCTCCATATGTACAAAAGTTTTGTCCTGCCGGAAAACAGGAAGCGACATAGGTTTCGTCGGCAAGATTATGTACATTCAACGCCAGGCGCGCCCCATTCCAATCGTAACGTATTGCAGCATCGCCAAAAGTTACACTGGGTACTTCAAAGCTGTTTGTGTCGTCCCCAAAGGTAGAACCAATGTGCCTGACGCCACCGCCGATACCAAGCCCCCTAAGCGCTCCATCGGGAATCGTATAGTCCAACCATAGGGAGGCCATATGGTCAGGAGTTTGCGCGGGAGTAGAGCCAACCTCGCCTGTTACATTGCTTGAAGTAATCTCCATATCTAAATAGGTATAAGCCAAATTAAAAGATAAGCCAGAGTCCAAAGTTCCAACAGCTTCCAGTTCAATCCCTTTAGAATTTACTTCGCCGGTTTGTTCCTGAAATCCAACGTTTGCCAAATCCGAAGTGGTAACATTTTCCCGCGTCAAATCGAAAAATGCCAACGTAATAAAACTGTTCCATCCATCGGGTTGGTATTTAAGGCCAAATTCATATTGATCGCCAGTTTCAGGTTTAAAGGCGCCTTGAGAGGCGTCGGTTCCGACGACTTGAAGAAAAGACTCAGAATAACTGAAATAAGGCGCCAGACCTATTTCGGTTTGGTAAACAACTCCACCTCGAAAGGTAAATTTATTATCATCCTGTTCCGTCTCTGTGCCTGCGATGTCATTTTTCGATGTATTTTCCGCCCAATCCTGCCTTCCGCCGATCTGAAAAATTAAGCGATCAACTTTAATTTGATCCTGAAAATACAAACCAACCTGATCCTGTGTAGTAACGGTATCGCCAAAAACGGGAGGATCGGTTACAGCTGAACCATATGTGGGATTAAAGATATCTAGATTGGGAGCCGTGCCAAATGCTTGCACCGAATCAACATGGATATGTTGATAATCAAGTCCCGCAAGAAAGGTGTGCTTAACTGAACCCGTGGCAAACTTTGCCTGGACCTGATTATCAATAGCAAAGGCCCCAAGCTTACCATCGCTTCCGAAAATACTTCGGGTAATTGTGCGTTGATCATCCAATAGAGAGGTCGTGAAAATAGTAACATCTTCTACATCCGTAGAATTCAATCGCAAGTTTTGACGTAAAGTCCAGGTTTTATCCACCCGATGCTCAAACAGATATCCCAGGCTGTACTCCCGCCGATCATACTTCTCTACACCTTGCTCGCCAGTATAAGTTTCGGTGGGAATCTCCCCATTAATATTGTCGTTCAATGTGCCGCTAGCTGGGAGTCGCTGTGAAATACCGGACCCGTCATCCTGAAAGCTGGCGAGAAATGTCAGGGTCGTGCCTTCCCTCGGTTGCCAGGTTAACGCCGGGGCAAAAAATATTCGGTCATTGGGAACAAAATCTACCTGGGTTCCCGCGTCGCGAATGAGCGCTGTCAATCTGTAAGAAAGTTTTTCATTTCCTTTCACCTTATCGCTGTAATCAAATTTGCCTTGATAATAATCGAAGTTACCTGGTTCAAAAATGACCTCGTGCAACGGTTCTTTAGTTGGCTTTTTAGAAACGAAATTGATTATCCCCCCGGGGTTTCCCTGCCCATAAAGCACGGATGCTGGACCACGAGGAATTTCGATTCGTTCGGCGGAATAGGGTTCAACATTATAACCAATAGCAAAATTTGGATTTCTCAATTGAAGCCCGTCGCGAAAAAGACCAGTGGTGGTCGCGTCAAATCCTCTTAGTCTTAAATTCGTGAACCGCGTCTCAAAACCAAAGGGTTCACTCCGAACGCCAGGCGTGTACCGTAAAGCCTCATTTATATTAATAGGTTTTTGATCTCTTAATTGTTTTTGAGTAATAATAGAAATAGACTGCGGAGTTTCAATAAGGGGGATATCGCCTTTTGTTGAAGAGGAGGCGCTGTTAACAACATAACTGTTGGTGCCTTCCACAATCTTTTGCCGTTTAGCAAATACGTTCACAGGTTCCATTTTGACAGATATCCCGGTATCTTTAGAGGAGCTTTTTTCAGATTGTTTTTTCTTTGCCTCCTCTGCTTGGGCCATCAAGTAAGAAGCCCCCTCATTATCCATAACGTCTTGTTTATTGACTGATACCGTTTTTTCGCCAATTCCCATCTTGGCTGCTTCCTTTTCCTCAGCCCAGACAAGCCCCGAACAAACTATTAGGTAGAGCGAAACTATAAGAACTGTAGTTATCTTTTTTGATAACCTCATGTATTTTCTCCTGCAACGAATAAAAATTTAATAAATACCAAGGATGAGAATAAACTTCACCGTAACAATATTGAAAATGATAATGAAAGTCAATATAAAAAAATTAAACATCTCTCCAATTAAGTCTGTACCAATTAATAGGTCAAAAAGTTAAAAGTAGCTTTTCTCAAAAAAGGTGGGATTTTTAATCATTTCCCGAGGATCTACTAGGCTAAAAGAGGCAATAATATTCAAAAGAATTTACAACTAAAGTCGTTCAGATAGTAATCTCCGAATAATAATACATAGCGAATTAGTTTTACGAAGGGACATTGATTTATTAAATGCCCTGAAGACGAGATAACACAGGCTTTAGTTTTCGCAAACTTATGCAGGGTGATACGGTCAAGAAAGTATCACTTAAATAATCCATCATTGAAAGTCAAAGTAGAGAATCGCAAGAACCATCCAAGTTGGAGGAGATTGAGGTCTCTGGACTCGACTGATTTTGCAATCCTCTACTGACAAAATTTATTTACTAATTTAAAAGACGGCCAAGAATGAAAAAAGAAATACCCTTTATACTCGATACTTAAACCTTCCCCTCTAACCAAAACTACAAATGCCTTAGCACTTGATCCCACGTATGAGTAAGACGATTGATACCGTCAGTAAGGTGGCGAGAGGATAGAGTCGCTCCTGAAATATTTTTTATTTGCTCATCTAACCTTAGGATCTCAGTGTGGTCTTTACCCAAGAACTGAGCAAGCCATTTAGGATGTTTAATTTCAAACCCATAAGTTTCACGATACTGTAGAACCTCAATCCCTTTAACTTTTCCATCATTGGTTAAGGCTACAGCTACATCGATCATTTCATGTTTACCGACAACCTGATCAATAATAAACCAACCTCCGGTTTCGGTTTTCCATGCCTTTACTTCATTAGTTCTAACCCTTGTATCGGAAGCATCCTCAATAGAATCCATTTGATCTTCTGTTAGCGTTACCCCCAAAGGACTCATAGAAGCGCTTCCCCATAACGCCTCTCTTGCTTGCTCATTGGTAAGGTATGTTTCAGCATAAAGCTCTGTTAAAGGCAATAATGTAAAACCAACAAATGTCGCAATCTTTAAAAAACTTTTTAATATCATAATGTTAGAAGAGTCGATTTTGGAACTCATAGCCAAAAATGAGGCCAATATGATATCTTTCATGCTCATCCAAGTTTAGGCTACCTCTGTTATACGCAAACTCTGACCCACCACCGCTAACTTGCCACAACATACCAACAGTAGCCCACCAAGATCTTTCGGCATAATGATAAGATGGTCCTATATATTGACCATATTGATGTCTTGAGCCCAATTTGATATTGGTTAAATCAAATTCAGATGGCTCAAGCGAAGGCTCGTCATATTGGCCTGTTTCAGTATTAAAAGGACTTAAGTGATCCTCCTGACGGCGATATTCGAATCCCACAAAATGCTTTGGCGCAACTCGATATGAAACGCCAATAGAGCCATCAAATGCAATTTCTTCTTCAAGAATACCGGGAGATTTTCTGCGTTCAAACTCAGTCTGAAAATTAATAGCGACGGTTAACGTATCATCAAGCCAATTCTTTTGTAGCCAAATTTTTGGGATATAAGACTTTTGCTCAATGTCTCCACCGTCAAGACGATATTGCTCTAAACCTTGAAACTGGAAACCAACAGATAGCCCGATAAAATCCTTATAGGGACTGAGAATATTATATTTTGTATTATATGAATAACCTGCATATTGACTTTTATTAAACCTACCGCCTGCGGCTGTTTGTGTTTCAAACATAGGGTTAAGATCTGGATCTTCTACAGAGTAGTTATGAGCATAAAACAACGCTGTAGCCGACACAGTCCATTTATTGGTAATCCCTAACTCTATATTGGGTCTAATATCATGAAACGAATAATCTCCATGATCTTTTCCAATTCGCCATCTATCGGTAATTTTCATTTCAACACTACCTTTTGGCCTCACGTCAGTTCCTTGAACGTATACCCATGCATTTTCACCAGCTTGGGAAACTTGATAATTAAATAAGAAAACTGCGAAAACGCTTGCAGCAATCAAAGATTGTTTAAACTTTTTCATAATTAGTAACTCCAAATTACTCATTAGTATTTTCAACTGATTTTTTAAATATTTATTACAAATTAAAAAATGAATACTATTGCCATTCATCGCTTCGTCTTGAACTGCCATCACCTAATCACTTATGCTTTTCCCTCAAAAAAAAAACGCTCATCCAGACAGCCAATGCTGTCCGAATGAGCGTCAGTTCTTGCTGATAGCTCTGATTAGTTTTTACTATTTACGGCGTGGGTTTACATCTCCTTTTCCATGCTCATGTTTCTCCCATTTCCGCCAAACACCATCCGAAAAATGGAATGTGAGCGAACCATTAAACCCCTGCATAGAACCCATCATATATTCCTGTATCAACTGGCCTATGCTTCTCATTTTATCTGTATCGTTATCGACAACGTTTTTTGCTTCCATCTAGCTTTAAAACCTATGTTTTCAGATATATCGGCAAAAAAGAAATGAGTTTAATTCTCATTATCATTACTGAAGGTACATATTAATATGAAAAACAAAACTTATCAATAGAAAAAAAGATATTTCTGATTTTAAAAAAAAACTTATTGATAATACTCAAAAACCTATAAGTCTTTTAAATTAAATCTCTTATAAAGTTAAAATTCATCCGCAAATCAATTACGCTAATGATTCTTATTGTCAAAATCATTTTTGACGCGTATACTAGCCCAATTTGATAAAAATTGTCAACATATTTCTAAAAATCTCAAAATACTTAAACAGTAATTTTGATTTAAGGCAAAGCCTAGTAACATGCTGTTAGAATCACCTGCAATTAATCATATCAAGCGCTGTAAGCCTCTACTCGGTACTTATGTCGAAGTAAGCGTTTTATCAGAAAGTGACGATAAAGCTTTACTTAGCATAACGGAGGATGTGTTTTCTGAAATACAAAGGATTGAAGACTTGATGAGTTTTCATAGTCCTGACAGTGAACTTTCATTTATCAATAAAGAAGCATATAAGCATTCTTGTTCGATTTCTAAGGAAATGGAAGAAGTCTTAACGGTAGCGCTGAATTTAAGTGTAATAACCAATGGTGTCTATGATATTTCCATCGCCCCTACCCTCGTTAAAAACGGCTTACTACCAGATCACTCCCTTGATATTGATGAGCAGGCAAATTGGCAAGATGTCTCAATAGCGAACGGAAACATTCGCTTTAAAAGAAAACTATTACTCGACTTAGGGGGAATCGCCAAAGGTTACGCTGTCGATAAAGCATTATGCCTGGTGGAAAACCGAGTAAAGAACATAACCATCAATGCAGGCGGCGATTTGCGTATGAAAAAATGGCAAGGCAAAACTGTTGGCATTAAAACTTCAAATACTAAAGGTTTAAAATCCATAATAAGCATGCCTATGCATCAAGCAGCCGTAGCAACTAGTAATAACTCCTATATGGACAGCAATCAAAGCTCTATCGTACACCCATTCACAAAAAAAACCGTGAAAGATAAAAAGAGCATTTCTGTTTTTGCGTCAAGTTGCATGCTTGCCGACGCATTAACAAAAGTAGCTTTTTTGAGTGCAAACCTCAAACCATTTATTAATTCAACTAACACTAAAGCCATATCAGTAGATGAAAATGGCAACATTCAAAACTTATGTGAAGTTTTATAATATGGTTCAAATCAAAATTCCTAAGCTCCATCAAATGTGGCTCTTTAGTATTTTTACTCTTGCTTGGTGTAGTGGAGTCGCCTTTTTTGTTCTTAAAACATGGTTTATTGTTGAAGGGGAATTTGGTCCTGAAAAACATCCGTTCCAATTCACTTCTCTACAAATACATGGTTTGATAGCTTTTTTAATGATGATTACTTATGGCTATTTTATAGGAACACATGTGCAAAATACTTGGAAAATGAAATCAAAGCGCACTTCAGGCATTTTGCTTGTTGTCATACCAGCATTCATGATGATCACGGCATATTTGCTCTATTACATTGCTAAAGATAGAACCCGCGAAATCATAGGATATGTGCATCTTGGTATAGGACTTATTTTGCCACTTATTTTAACAATACACGTACTCCAAAAAACGCAAAAGCCCAACACTGTAAATAGAAACAGTATGAACATGGAAAAGGCGATGTAAAACCAAGCATTAAACAGTAAAAAGAAAGCAGAGCTATCAGCACAAACTGACGCTCATTCGGACAGCATAGGCTGTTTGGATGGGCGTTTTTTATTTTAAGTAAAGCTTAGAAGATTGAGTAATAGAAATTTAAAATAACACTCATTTTAACAACACACGTACTTCACGACCAAAAGAAGAAGCTTAAGAGATGAAAATTAAATGGAACAAAGTAAATCGTCAGACACATCATTGGGGATCGTTTATTTGTGCCATTCCTGTATTAATAGTCATCGTCACAGGCATATTACTCCAGTTAAAAAAAGAACTCATTTGGGTTCAACCGCCAACAATAAAGGGTAGCGCGAAAACGCCAACATTAACCTTTGACCAAGTTTTAAATATCGCAAAAACAGTAAAGGAAGCTGCCATTAATGACTGGAAAGATATCGACCGACTTGATGTTCGTCCTAAAAAAGGTGTGATAAAGATTCGCGCTAAAAATAGATGGGAAATACAAATCGACCACCAGACAGGAAAGCTTTTACAAACTGCTTATAGGCGCTCAGATTTAATTGAATCAATACATGACGGTAGTTTCTTTCACGATAATGCAAAGCTTTGGATATTTCTTCCTTCAGCTTTTGTACTCCTAGTTCTATGGATAACAGGAATTTATTTATTCACAACGACAACAATGCGCGAAAAAAATAAAAAGACAAACCCAAAAAAGAAAAACCTAAAACGGACTACTAATATTACAAATGAAGTTGGAGTTTAATTATTATATAAAAAAAATATTATTACTATTTTTAGGCATTTTTTTTGTTGGCGTTTCCACACCCTGCTATGGGTTTGAGCATAATGAAAAAATATCAATAAAACGTAACGGTCAGGAAGTAACTTTTTCTACTGAAATAGATTATCGCTATGATGGGGACAATAATTTCCGTCGTCATTATGACGTAGGCGTTAAGGTTCCTTTAAGTTTCCTGGGCGAAGGGTGGTCTGTTGGCGCTAATTTTCGCATGATATATAAAAAATCGCGCGCTGGGGACTGGAATTTAGAAAAAAGACCTCATGGAACAATTCAAAAAACATTCAAGTCACCTGAATTAGAATGGCTCCCTGAATTGAAATGGACTCTAAGAACGCGACAAGAGTATAGAATCAGAGAAAATGGCAGCTATACCACACGTAATCGCATTCGCTATAAAATCAAATCGGAGGAAGAATATTTAAAAGTAAAACCTTTTTTCGGTCATGAGATTTTCTATGATTTTGACTTAAAGGATTTCAGTAAAAACAGAATAACTTTAGGAATTCAATTACCTGAAGTTAAAGGAACCACACCGAGTATATATTACAGGTTCGTAACTGATTTAGACGATGAACCTGTGCATACATTATCAAGTTTGGTATTCAAGTTAGGCTTTTAAAAGAAATGAACATATTTAAATTGTCTCGAAGGATGGACAAAAGGTTTTACCTGTTAGGCAAAAAAATATGAAGAAGAGGTTTCGTTCACAAAAGCCCTTTCACCCCAATTAAGAGAAATGGATTATAAAGATGATCAAGTTATTAAATATATTATTACTTTTGCTCATTGTGTCCTGTGCGTCTACTCGAAAGTTTCCGGAGGAAAACTCCCCTGATGTTAAAGTATTTAAGACCGTATGTGGTCAGTGTCATAACCCATCACCACATCCAAAAGAGCATATCTCAAAGGATTGGGATAAAACTGTGGACGTTATGGTAATACATATGGAAAACAGAGGCATGGCATATAATCAAGACGAAATACAGACGATTCGAGATTATTTAAAACGAAATGCTAGCTAAGAGGTGACGGAAAGAAAAATCTTCTATGACATAGTCAATGAAATAGATAGAACTTAAATGATCTTCTGATTTTACATTTATTTTTTTAAAAGCCTCAAAATGTTTGACGCTGAAGTTCCTGGAAAGATTAACTTTATAAAAAATTGGATAACCAATTATTTAAATTTCGAAAACCAAATTAATAACATTAAAAACACATCAAAAAACATAAACATTTTAAACAGCTAAACGTTATTTTTTGATAATTTAAAAGAAATGCCTTTTTAACGTCAAAAACTGTTTTTTTATTGTTTTTAACAATAATTCTCCCTCTCCCATTTGGGCAATATCTTTTACTATTTTAAGTGCAAAGTTTTAGGCGATTTCCGTCTTCATAACTCAACCATTATTGAATTTCAAAACTAAAAAATTACTTAGAAAATCTTCACTTTAATTCCTTCATAATTTCGTAAACCAATCACTCTCATCCTCTCCAACTTTTTTAACGCACAGCCTTCCTCTCTAGAAGTGATAATTGTTGTAATGCCCTCTTTGGACGTTTATACTTAATTTCGCAAATTGATAGCTAATAGTTTCAATAAGTTGTGACTTTTAAAATGCAATAAAACTTTGCGACAATAATAGAAATATTCAACCTAAATTCATCTATATAATCAAAGTCCCCGGAATGAATTCCATAAAATTCAAAATTATTTTTTGGTTTGTTCTTATTGGTTCGGTTCCCGCAATTGGTATTGGAGCCTATGCCATCAAACAACAATCAGAGACATTAGAACAAGAAGCTATTCAAACTCAACAAAAACTTTTGTCCCAAAAACTCCTTGAAGTTAATACTTTTTTGCAAGATATTCGATTCGATCTGAAAGAGATTTCCCGCAGATTTACTCTGCAAAACCTAATAGAAGCCATTCCAACTCAAGACCAAGAGGAAGTTGAATTTTGGCTTGAACCCGTCCAAGAAGACTTTTCAAGGTTCGCTAAAATACGGCAAAGATATAATGTCATTCAATTAGCCAGAATCGATGGCCAAGAAATAATCCATGTTAATTTTGACGGTAAAGAATCGAAACTTGTAGATAGCCAAGACTTACCATCTGTTAACGGTCAATCTTTTTTCGAAACAATTCGCGCTCTAGGTGAAGGCCAATACGCAGTCTTACCTCTTATGGCTTTTGATACAAAAGTTTCAAAAGAAAGTTTTCGCGGCCCCGTGATTAGGTTTGGAATGCCTCTATTCACTCCTGGGTCTCAAAAAGTAGGAGTCCTAGTTCTTACCGCCTTTGCAGATCATTTACTAGAAACTTTTTCAGATATCTCAAACGGCAATATATTGTTATCCGATTCAGACGGTTATTTAATTGGCCATCCCGATTCTCAGGTTAGAGACAATTGGGTTTTGCATGATAAGGATGAAAAACTCAGACACTTTTTAGATCAAAGTTTAATTTCAAAAATGTTTAAGCGGGAATCAGGTCTCATTACTGATCACTCAGAAGAAATAATATCTTTCCAAAAAATAGTCTTTAACCCGCAAGATACTTCAGATTTTTGGATTGGAATACTAAGCCAAAAAAGAGAAGACGTTTTACTCTCCATCACGCAGTTTCGAACGCGATTCATCTTTATCATTTTAACTGTGGTGGCAATTGTCGTTTTTGCCGCAATGTTTTTTGGTAATAATTTAACGCGACCATTACGCAAAGTGGTTAAGCTTGCCAATTCCATTTCTAATGGAGAACTTGAAGTCGGTCGTCTTAATTACACTTCTAAAGACGAAATTGGCATTCTTGCTGGCACTTTTGACAAAATGGCGGACACCTTACGCAAAAATATTTTTTCTATTAAAGATGTAGCAAAGACCTTATTTGGTTCTTCCACCGAAATTTCAACTGCGGTACAACAACAGTCTGCCATAATGGCGCAGCAATCAGCTTCTATAACTGAAATAACCGCCACTTTAGAAAGTTTGACAACAACTTCTTCGCAAATTGCAGATAACTCTAATTCTGTTGTGCAAATATCCGCAGAAGCTTTAGAGCAATCTAAAGAAGGAATGAACTCTATTTTAGAAATTAATAAAAAGATGTCCCAAATCGCTGAAGAAAATGAAAACAGCGTTCATGAAATTGTAGAATTAGGCCAAAAGTCTAAAGAAATTGGTAGAGTCATGGAAATTATTAACGATATTGCCGATCAAACAAAGCTCATCGCTTTCAACGCAGCAATTGAAGCTTCAAGCGCGGGGGAAGCTGGAAAAAGATTTGGAGTGGTCGCCATAGAAATACGACAACTCGCCGAAAACGTGATGAGAGCCACTCGTGAAATAGAAAACAAAGTTGAAGAAACCCAACAAGCAATTAATCGCTTGGTAATCAATTCAGAAAGAGGAGCAAAGCGAGTGGATGAAGGAGCTCAATTAGCCACAGAGACTCTCGCAAAGTTAGAAAAACTTGTTAATGGCGCTCAATCTACAAACGAAGAAGCCGATCAAATTTCATATTCAACAAAACAACAGAAAAACGCGACAAGTCAGGTTTTTGTAGCTCTAAAAGAAATCCAGCAAGGAATCCATGAAACATTCTCCGCGATAAAACAGACAAGCTCAATCACCGACAACTTAGCTAACTCTTCTAAAATGTTAAACGCGCTTGTAGGAGAGTTTAAATTTAATAAAAAAAAGAATCAATAATTCCATGCTTGATAAGCATTTCACCCCCCCAAGCCATATAAAACTTTAAATATATTTTTTAGCATTTCTCCCTTAAAACCTTCCTGAAAGCCTTACCAGCTTGTATAACGAAATAATTTAAATTTAACAATGACTATACTTAAATTAATTGTATTTATTTCCGGAGCAGTTTTAATGGCGCTAGAGATAGTGGGAAGTCGCTTGCTTTCGCCATTTTTTGGAAATTCAGTCTTTGTTTGGTCGAGCTTAATATCGGTGTTTTTAATATCATTAAGCGTGGGATATCATTTAGGAGGGAAGTTAGCGGACAAAATGCCCACCCCAAAAATTCTTAGCGTAATTATTTTTGGGTCGGGAGTCTTAATCTTTATTATTCCTTTTATCCAAGAACCTGTTAATAACGCTATTTTTGATTTAGATCTTGGAATGAAAATTAGTCCTCTAATCGCTTCATGCTTACTCTTCCTATTGCCAAGTATTTTAATGGGTGCGGTCTCTCCATTTGCCGTTAAGATGAGCGCAACTTCTATTGAAACTTTAGGCAATGTATCCGGCAATATTTCCGCTATTTCTACAATAGGAAATATCTTTGGAACTTTGTTCACATCGTTTTACTTGATCCCAACAATAGGAACCAAATTAATAATTAATTTGCTTGGTTTAACACTTTTGTTGTCTAGCGGACTAATATTTATTTATTGCCGTTTTGTATCAAAAAATACGCAATAGTTCTTTCCTGTTCTATAAACTCAACTTACTATTTTACGATTCCGCTGCCCTCAATATGAAATCTTGCAGATGATCTCATCTTAAGATTCAGGCTTGATTAAGGATTGACTATTATCTACACTTAGATATACGAGTTAACGCAAAAAGCTCTATAACAAATAACTTAGTGAACGTTATTCTTCAAAAATTTTGACAAGCTAAGTAAATACTTCAAGAACTTTTAATCTCTTCTCAAATTAACGCATTGAAAAAATATTTCCTAAAACTCCCAATTTATATTTCGGTTAGTATTTTTCTGCTCATTATTGGACTTCATAATGCCTTTGCAATTCCGCCTTACTCAAGCGACATAAGGTTCAAACCTGTTCTTGAAAAAGAATCTATTTATAACAACATCGTCGTCTATTATTCAGATAAAGATAAATTGGTTATGGCGTTTAAAAGTAAAGGGACGACATATAGCGAAACCGAAATCGATCTATCCGATCCAATAAACCTTACCATTGAATACACTCGGCTTTTTATGTCGACATTATTCTTTGTTCCAGAACCTAAAAACATATTGATAGTTGGATTAGGAGCTGGAGCTATGTCCAATTTCCTCCAGAGTTATTATCCTAATACAAATATAGACATGATCGAAATTGACGAAGAGGTTGTCAAAATTTCTAGAGAATATTTTGGAATGAGAGAATCTAAATTAACTAAAGTTCACGTAAAAGACGGTAGAGTTTTTGTTAAAAGGGCCAAGAAAAAATACGACATTATTTTCTTAGACGCGTTTAGAGGAAGTTTTGTTCCATTTCATCTAAAAACCAAAGAGTTTTACAAAGAAATAAAAAACAAACTAACTCCAAATGGCGTGGTCGCTTCTAATCTATTTGGCGGGTCAGCGCTCTACCCATATGATCTAAGAACTTTTAGCGAAGTATACAAAAAACTATACTCATTCAAAGGTCAAGGTAATGTCATCTTGATTGCGGGAAACGATGAGGCTATCAAACTTGAAGATGCTGGTATGATGGAAGCGGCGAAAAAACTTATGGCCGAAAAAAAATTCAATTTTGACTTTAAATATATCGCGGAAAGTTATTTTCCTGTTGGGTCCATCGACAAAAACTTAAGAGCTTTTACCGACGACTTCGCTCCAGTTAACTTCATCAACAGCGTGCAAGACCACAATACGGAATGCTTTGCCTGCCTGTACGACACGCGAAAATAATCTAACTACAGATTGTGTGAAGAAATTTTCTAGAAGAATATTTGAAACTATTCGTAAATTTCAAATTTTTTGAGGTATTTTACAAAATCAGCGACATCCACAAGCTCGATGGACTCTTCTCTAACAATTTGACGAGCCTCGTCTGAGAAGTATCCTGTCGTGACCAAGATTCCCTTGGCTGCCCCTTCCCCTTTAACAGTATCCAAAAACCCGGTTACCATAGTCCCTGGTATAATATTATTGGGAGGTTCAAATACGCAAAGTCCTAAATAAAGACCTCCAACAACGGGAGTTTCGTCTTTTAAAGACACCTCTAGTTCATTGTCTTCAGCCCAAACAGAATGTTCGTAATCAAGATTAAATTTTGAAAAAAAGGCTAAGCACTTCTCCTTAAACTCATTTCTTTCGGTAAGGAAGAGCGGAAGATCGTCTCGTACTTCGTCGCCTAATCTTTCTCTTGGAGGGGGGGGAGCGGTATTTTTTAATAATAAGATTAGGACAAGCCCAATCATTATGCCCGCGAAGGCAATTATAAAAATTCCCACTACTTAATCATTTCGTCGTAAACTTTTTCCTTTTTACCCGCTTTAATCAATTTATCATGCTTAATCATTTCTTTTATCGCGATCCAAAAGAGGAAAAATACGATACCCAACATAGCCCCAATAGGAATATTATCTGGCTTAGTTGCAATTAATAGGAAATTTTGAAGAGCTGAGTTTTCCATGTTAATTTATTTTCTCAAAATTCAAGGTTTAAAAAGTATAAGCCTTCTGAATAATTAAACAATAGTTAATTATTCTTCATCCTCATCGTCTTCATCGTCACCACCTTCTTCATCATCGCCGTCTTCCTCATCTCCCTCTTCTTCGCCACCTTCTTCACCAAATGCTAAATCAAAGTTAATCTCGGCAGTGTTATAGGAAACAATATAGTCTGTTAGACGGTCGACTTGGCGATCGACATCTCCATCCTCAACTTGCTCTAGGTCGCCAAACTTAGAACTAATGACGTATTTATCGCCTTGTTTAGGCCAATGAGAAGGCATCTTTGTTTCTGGGATCAAATCACGCGTATTTTTAAGCCATTTAGGAATCCACTCATGTCTCAATCTAGAACTGGCAATGGAGAAATCAATTCCTTTTTCGCCATCATCATGACAATTACCACAATCCATGTAATTGGCCATTTTAACGCCGGTATTTATAGACTCTTGCGGCTTCGCAACATTTAGACCAGATTCATATTTAAGATCTTTATCAGAAGGAACGAGAGCCTCAAAGTAGGCAGTTAAAGCCATCGCCTCTTCTTCTGAAAAGTTAAAGGTAGGCATTTTAACCTTCAACCAAGTTCTAACTGGAGTCGGATGTTTTAAGAAAGAGAAAATCCAAGAAGATTTAATTCTTTCGCCAACATGATAATCGCCTTTTTCTAATGGAGGCGGATACATATTTTTGGCTTTAATATACTTTTGTATGATACCACCCGCTCCTTCAATAACATGACATCCCTTACAATTATATCTATCGACAATTCTTCTACCAGTTTCTAAAGCTTTTGCTTTAGGGCTCAAATGGTGCTTATAGTTTGCTGGAATGTTCAATCCACTCCATCCCTTAAGAAGCACTAATAAAGAGTGAATCTCTTTGTCACTCAAACCAAAATTAGGCATTTTATCCAAAACGCGTTCCGTACGGAATGAGTCTGGTTTTTTTAGTTTAGTTCCCGCCCAAGACTTCCAGGTATGAGGTATATGAGTATCCCCAAACTCTAACTCCCAGGTTTGCTTACCACCAAAAGAGGAAAGCTCTGGAGCAATTTTTCCTTCTTTCTCCATGCCTTTAATTTCATGACAGGCAAAACAGCCTCTTCTTCTAACAACAGTTTCACCATGAGCAATGAACTCTTTAGATCGAATTCGATCTTCAATACCCCTAATGTGCTTAGGCTTGCCAAATTGCATTAAATAAGCGGCAATATCGGAAGCGCTCTCTATACCAACTCGCAAATTAGGCATTTTGCTTTTGGAGTTATAATGAGCTGGGTTTTCAATCCAACTGACCAACCAATCTGAGTTTACTTTATTAGCTATATTGGATAAATCTGGGGCAAATTCTTCTCCCTTACCATTAACAGAATGACACGCCTGACAACCAACTGACTCAAAAAGCTTTTTGCCATTCTCAGCATCGCCACCTTTAAACTTATGAGCGACTTTATAACCTTTTTCAGAAGAAGCCATTAAATAAGCCGTAACAGCTAAAGCGTCTTTGTTGTCAAAACCAAAATTTGGCATTCTGGTTTTAGGAAGATACCCTTTAGGATTTTTAACCCACTTATACAACCAGGTAGCGTTTACTTTTGAGGCTAATCTCAACAACCCTGGTCCAACCTTCTGAGCGTCTTGAAACCCATCAGCGAGATGACAGCCGTGACAACCTAACTCTAAAAACAACTCTCTACCATGAGAAAGCTCTTCAGCTCCGTCTAGATGAATGACCTCTGAATGACAGTTCATACACATAGATTCCATAAATTGCTCATGGACGATTGGCTCATTAATTCCCGCAGATTGATCCATTTCATGGTGAGAACCATGAGCGTCTTCCGCTGGGGCTGTAGCCGCGCCCTGCCCTTTATGACACCAAGTACATCCCGTCTTTCCAGGAGGATGTTTACCAATTATAATTTTTTGTTTTGGATGAGTCTTCAAAGGTTCATGATGATTTTCATAGCCTGGCTTGTCATAAGCGATATGACAAGTCATACACCGATCAACCTTATAGGTAATCTCTTTAAATTTATTGAGCCTGGCTCCAGGTATAACGGCCTGCTTGATTTCGGCCGGTTTCCAAAAAAAAGGAAAAGGCTTATAGAAATCCATAGCGCGAACTAAACCGTCTCTTTTGGTAGTGAGCGTTTGAAGTTCTTTCTCTAAGCTCATAGACTTAGCTTTTTGCTCTAAAACTCTTCCTTCAAGCTCATCATATTTTGCCTGCAACTTTTTGATTATTGGATCAAAAGCGTCGATTTCCTTCTGAGTATTTATCCATGTAGCTTTTTGAACGGCAAAATTTTCACCTTCATGCTGAGCCTTTTTAAAATAGTAATAGGCTTCGTCTAAACGACTACCGGCAAACTTCTTTTCCTCTATCGTTTCGTCTAAACGAATTTTTGCCTCAAGTGTTTCATCGGCTAGCTGACTAAAACTAGAAGAACTATCTAGCTTATCGCCTTCCTCTTCTAAACCTTTTTGAATTTCCTGCTCTTTAGCGGAAATTTCATCGTTTACCTTCTTCCACTCTTCTTTCGCCTTAGCAAATTCTTCTTTATAATACTGCTCTTGATATTGCTTGTAGCCACGACGCGCATATTCATCATCCCAAAATGACCATAGGGTGACAACTAGCAAAGCGCCAGACATTAAAAAGAAAAGGAAACTATAGGAAACTTCTTCTACCGGGATGTATTCCCCGGTATCTTCTTCTGGTGTTGTTTTTTCTGGAGTATCCAAGAGAAAAGGCCTTACTAGCTAAACGTTAAACCAAGGGGTTACCCATATATACTTTATGTTAAAACCCAAACGAAGGACAATTTTAACCACGATACCGATCATGATTAAATACAAATTTACTTTAATCAACATTCTCACAATACCGACGCTCTTAATCGCTTTTCTTTCTAAAAACATATAAGCGGCAGTTCCAACGGCAAAATAGCCTAAAACGACTACACCTCCAAATAGGCAGGCCATCCAATAATCACGGACGCCGAATGCGTATGGTAAATCAACGCTGGTAAGAGCAACAACTTTATGAGGATCCCAATACTGCCAAGGCATGAACAGGTTCCAACCTGGACCTCGAAGGAAAACACCCATAATAATCAAGGCAATCCATAAAACTAAAAAACCAAAGGAATAAACCCAAATAGCGGTCTTTCTTTCAGTGTACGTATAATATCCATTCCCTTTAGGATTTACGTCTAAATATGGAATCAACATCAATCCAACAATGATCAATACAGGAGCGACAACTCCAGCAAACCAAGGATCAAAGTAAACTAAAATATCCTGTAGCCCCAAAAAGTACCAAGGAGCCTTTGAAGGATTTGGAGTTTTAGTAGGATTAGCCGCTTCTTCAAGAGGAGCGTCAATAACAATCGACCAAGCTGTTAAACCAACGACCACTAGAATGGAACATAAAAATTCCAAACGAACAAGATAGGGCCAAACGTGGACCTTATCGTGAGTGATCTCAGCTCCTTTTTTCTTTATTTCCTCTGCCATGTTTTTTACCTTTTAAATATCCTTAACGTTCAATCAATTTAAAGCGGACCGGAAATTCCACCATCTTTTCGTATACGCCAGAAGTGGACTATCATCAACGCTCCGGCAACCAAAGGAATAAAGATACAGTGTAAAACGTAAAAGCGTAGTAACGCTGGAGGTCCAACAATACTTCCTCCAATCAGCACGGATCTGGCGTCATAACGTTGCGAAACCCCTACAAACTCAGCAAAAGGCCCTTCATGCCCTAAAAACGGAGTCGCCCTAGCCATATTTGTTCCAACGGTAACAGCCCACATAGCTAATTGATCCCATGGCAACAAATAACCTGTAAAGCTCAGCAGCAAGGTAAACGTTACTAAGAATACCCCAATAACCCAATTGAATTCCCGTGGAGGCTTATAAGAGCCGCTCAGGAAAACTCGGAACATGTGTAGCCAAACTGTAATAACCATAGAATGCGCCGCCCATCGATGCATATTCCTCATCAACATACCAAATGGAACGTCGTATTGGAGGTACTTCATATCAAAATATGCGTATTCGCCTACCGGGCGATAATAAAACATCAATATGATGCCGGTGACAACTGTGGACAGAAACAAAAGAAATGTAATACCACCCATGCACCAAGTAAACCGAATTCTTAAGGCATGGCGGGAAATTTTAACGGGATGTAAGTGCAACCAAACGTTGCTGGCAATTTGAAGTACCCGGTTTCGAGGTGTATCTGCGTAACCATGCCTAAAAGACGACGTCCAAATTTGGGAATCGGTAACGGCCTTGGCTAATTCTTTCCAAATTTCCCCACTTTTGATCTTATCGATCAAATCGGTAATACCGGGAATGCCTTGAGTCTTGTTTGCCAAAACGTATTTCCTCCAAAGCTAAAACAAAATTTAGCGTAAAAATTTATTCAAAAAAACTATTTATGATGAATGACTTAGAAAGTATTAGACCGCTATTATTGAACCAGGCTTATTCCAGTCGTCTTTTTCCATAAGAAACTTCTTACTCTTATCAATTTGGATAAGCCCATCAGGACCTAATGAAATTTTTAATCTCTCTAAAGCTCTAGGAGCAGGCCCTTCAAAGTTAACGCCCTTCATTGTAAAACCACTGCCATGACAGGGACATTTAAATTTGCTTTCAGTTCTCAACCATTTGGGAGTACAACCAAGATGAGTACAAAAAGCAAAAATGGCATAAATTCCAGCTTCTTCCCGGACAATCCAGACCCTTTGGTCTTTAACCCATTTGGTGCTTACCTCTCCCAAGGTATAATCGCCAGGCCGGCCAGCTTTAAAAATAGGAGACGGCTCAAATAAAACCCTAGGGAATAATAATCGAGTAAAAAATGCCCCAGATAAACCTAGAGAAGCCATAAAACCCGCCCATCCGGCTAAAGAGAAAAAGTCACGCCGAGACCATAAAGTATCCCCGCTCTCTTCACTTTTCTTTTTTTTATCCGGTTTGGATTTAGCTGTCGGTAATTCCATCTTTTTTTCTTCGCCTTCTGCCATTGAATACTCCCAAACTTTCTATAAATGGATTTCTTATATTTGATTATGGGACGTAAATAACCCTATATTCACAAGAAAAAAGGGTTTTAACATATATAAAAAAACGAGTCAAGAGAAGATATGTTTTAACAAAATAACTGCTTAACGAGAAGTTTTCAAGTCTGTTAAGATTTCCCTAGAAGCTTTAATTATTGGATCTATCGACTCCATCGCTCCAAAAGAAAGGTTTGATAAGTCCTTTAAAGTCAAACCTTTTTTAAAAGCCAAATGTAATATCGGAATCATTTCCGAAGCATTTGGGGAAACCACTCGAGCCCCTATCATTTTTTTTGTTTCTTTATCTATTGTCAATTTAAACAAACCTTTTTGGGCTATCTTACCATTTTCATCTGAGCCTTCAACAATCGAGCCTCCACCAAGCGCCCGAAAACCTTTGTAATGAGCATTTTCAAAATGACAACCTATCGATGCAAACTGAGGATCGGAGTAAATTATTGAAGGAATTTTATCAAGGTTTAAAGACCTTGCTTTGCCTAAACAATTATAAACAGCCACTTTTGCCTCTTCATAATTACGGTTGGCTACCCTTTGCTGTCTGGTTACGCTTCCAATCGCAAAAACTCCGGGAAAACTTGTTTCCATTTTCTCATCCGCCAAGATTTCTCCATGTTCACCCAACCTAATATCAGAGGTCTGAATATTTAAAGCTTTTGACCTTGGGGTTCTAACGCCACCAAAAAATATTTTTGAAACAGGAAACTTTATCCCTCCATCCAATGAGACATCTATTTCTTTATCTCTTTTATATATAGAAACGATTTTTTTATTTAGGATGATCTTTAGTCTCTTTTTCCGAACTTGCTCTTCGTAAAAATCCATTATTTCAGAATCTTCATCTTCCAAAACTCTAGAGTTTTGTTCGCATAAAAATGGCTTAGATCCTAAGACTCTTATTAGCGATGCGGCCTCAGCTCCTTGAGCTCCACCATCAACAATCAAAACCTTCTCCGGGAGTTCCTGAAATTCGCCTAAACTATCCAAAGAGCATATAGTTTTTCCATCAAATGGTATCGTTTCTGGGTGTTTAGTTTCTGATCCAGTTGCCAGAATAATCTTTTCAGAAGAAATCAAATCAGTTTGATTTGAAGCTTTAATTTCTACTTTCTTAGAACCCGCAAGACTTCCTTCCCCCGTCTCGATATGAACGCCTTTTTCCTTCAGATTAATCTTCCATCTTTCTGAATAGGCCTGCTTTAAAATACTGGCTTTTTCAAACGCTTTTTGAATATCCAATTCAGAGCCAATTTCTACCGAACCTTCTACTTTATATCGCGATGGGTAAAAACCTAAAGTAGTCAAAATCTTTCTTAGAGTAAAAACTCCGGAATCTAAAAAAGCTCCTCCAAGGTTTCCCTTTTCAATGAGACAAACTTTGGCTCCCAAATCAGCCGCTTGGCTTGCGGCAAAATATCCAGATTCGCCTCCTCCAATGATTGTAATATCAAATTTTTTCATTATTTTTTAAAAATAAAAACTCAGTTAGAAAACGCTAAAGCAAATAACAATCATCAGCATAACCAAACCAATGGAAGCAATCACCGCGTGTAATGTCACGTTAATTTTTCTGCTCCATTGAACTACAACGGCAAAATAAAAGAACACAAACCAATCAAAATAATTATTTTTCAGAAGCTTGTGATTATAAAATAAAAAAATACCGTACAAGGCTAACACAACCCAAAAACCGATTTTGTGCGCTAGATACCCCTTTTTCCTCTTATCTTTTGGAAGAATGCTAACTCCAATAAAGACATTGGCAATACAAGCCAAAATAGTCAAAAACAAAGTTATAATATTTGGATAAGAGAAAAATTCTCCTAAGGTCGACGCGTGCATGAATGAAACAATTGTTAATTATTATTCGAGTTCAATATATTAGGACCAAGATTATAGTCTTTTAAGTTATTTTTTTCTTTTGTTAATACATGTAGTTCAAATAATTCTTTAATTTTCTTTTCATCATTTCCAGTCTTTGACTCAATCACAGCCAAATTATAATAAGGATCAGGGTCTTTAGGGTTTAGTTCCCTAGCTCTCATAACATAGACTTTCGCTTTTAAGAATTGCCCTCTATCCATTAAAGTAGCCCCATAATTATTTAATGCTTTTGTTAAAAAAGGTTTTTTTGTAAAAGCTTTTTTATAAAACTGAAGCGATGATTCAATGTTTTTCGCTTTCCGCTCGACCAATCCCGCTTCAAACTGGGACTCCGCCCAATTGGGATAAGTTTTGGCTATGTGTAACCAGAATGGACGAATTTCTTTAAAAACTTTCATATACTGCAAAGTTATTCCAATAAAACAACAGCTAACCATAAATACTACCCCATATAAAAAAGACCTTCTTTGTTGCAAAAGCTGGCTACTACATATTATGGATGAAAGGAACGCTAAAAGAGCAATTGCGGGCAAATAAAGATATCGGTCCTGACGAAGTGTATTTAAAGGAATCAAATTGGAAACTGGAGACAACCACAGCACAAACCAACCAACTCCAAAAGCTATCAGAGGACGTTTTTTTACATTTCTAATAGACCAATAAATAACTCCGGGGACGGCAATATAGCAAACAAAAGTTTTCACACTCTCTAAATCTGGATAAATATAATAGTAATATGGAGAAAGTCTTACTGGGAAAAAAATAGAAGATACGTAATCTCCATACACTCTGAACGTATATAAAAAATTTATCCAAAAACTTCCTCCGGCATAAGACACCAAAGCTCCAGCTTTTTCACCTTCAAAAACAAGCGTCAAAAAAACTATCGCTATTGCGAATAAAAAATACGGGATCTTTTCTTTGATCCGCCATCCTCTTTGGAAGAGACATATATCGGCCCAAATCATAACAGCTGGAAGAACGACGGCAATGGACTTACTCAACAATCCACAAATAAAAAACAAGAAAGAATAAAAATATAATTTTTTCTCAAATACTCTTTTATCTTGGGCAAACTGTATGTAATAAAAAAATGAAAGCAATGAAAAAAAACTTGCCAAGATGTTTTTTCTTTCAGATATCCAAACTACCGTTTCAACATTTAGAGGATGAATAGCAAACAAAACCGCCGTTAAAAACGCAGCATTTTTAACCGTAATTAAACGATTTAAAATCACAAAAATCAAAATGGAGTTTGCTCCATGCAACAACACTTGGGTTAAGCGATACCCAGGAGCGTATAACCCCCAAATTGAAAAATCTAAGGAATAAGAAATATTCGTGAGCGGAATGTAGGTAAAAAACGCATGAAGATTGGAAAAAATATTCCAAACATTCTCCAATGAAATATTCCTTAAGTATGGGTTCTCGAAGATATAGGCTCTATCATCCGATTCATACAAAAAGTTATATGGGAATGAAAAGGAAAAAACCGCAAATGCGATCAAGAAAATACTAAAAGGAGCAAATCTATATTTTGAAATTGGCATTGTCCACGACAACTTAGATTAATAACCGCAATTATTAAGGGTTGTTTTACTTTGTATCTGTGGCAAAAATAAAATTTAACCCTATATCTAAAGTCAAATAGAAGATTAAAAAAATCAAAAGATATAATCTCATATATTAGAGCAAGACAATAAAAGCCTCTTGATCCGACTCCAGTTTTTGAGTCCCTGACATCATATTTAATAGCAACTATCGTTTGCTAAAAACTTAAGGAATTTCTATGTTTAGAAGCATTTTAGTCGTGATTTCTGGATTCTTTTCTTGGGGAGCTATTTGTTTAATCATAAACCAAATACTTTACGCAGTTATACCTGATTCTTTCAATAAAGACGGAATAACCGATAGCGCAACGCTCTTAATATTTTTGCTCATTATGAGCATTTTTTACTCAATCTTATCGGGATTTGTGACAGCTACTATCGCTCAAAAAAAAGAGATGTTCCATGTCTTTGTCCTAAGCTCAGTGAATTTATCTTTTGGAGCTTTTATACAATATCAATATTGGGACAAAATGCCCCTATGGTATCACTTGCCATTTTTAGCGCTGCTAATCCCTGGAATAATATTGGGAGGAATTCTAGGTAAAAGGAGAAAAATTATTACTTAAAAAGGAATTATCGAACTGAATCAAGACTTTAGCTAGTCTTGGGAAGGAAACTATGGAAGGGTGTATCAAATTCTAGCGGGGAAGCGATTATTCCCCGTCTACGTTTTCTAATCTAGCGGTAGCCCTAAATAATCGAAGCTGAGCTTCCTCAAACTCAGGCTCGGAAAGCTTGGCTCCTGCTAACGCTTCTTCTGCCTTAGCTTTAGAAGCTAAAGCTCGTTCTCTATCTATCTCATTTGCAAATTCGGCATTTTCAGCCAAAACAATAACTCTATTTTCGGCAACTTCCATAAAACCACCTGTTACAACCAATGTTGTTGACTTGCCATCGACTTCATACGAAAGCGAACCTGGTCGAAGCGTAGAGATGATAGGCGCATGATTTGGCAAAATCCCCATATCACCTTCAGCTCCAGGTATATTAACCTGTTCAACCTTTTCAGCCACCAATAGCCTCTCTGGAGTGACTATATCAAGCTCTAACGTTTCGTCAGCCATAAGATTAACCTTCCTTCTTCATTTTAGCGGCTTTTTCTCTAGCTTCTTCGATTCCGCCAACCATATACAGGGCTTGCTCTGGCATATCGTCACAACGACCGTCTAAAATTTCTTTAAAACTATCGACGGTATCTTTCAATTTAACGTATTTCCCTGGAGAACCTGTAAAAATTTCTGCCACGAAGAATGGTTGGGAAAGAAACTTCTGAACTTTCCTTGCACGAGCGACAAGAAGCTTATCTTCTTCAGAAAGCTCGTCCATACCCAAGATAGCAATGATATCTTGCAAATCTTTATAACGTTGTAGTATTTTTTGAACGCCACGAGCTACATCATAATGTTCTTGTCCAATAATATTTGGATCTAAAATTCGAGAGGTAGAATCCAACGGATCCACAGCAGGATAAATACCAAGCTCAGAAATTCGACGATTCAAAACGGTAGTCGCATCCAAATGAGCAAAGGTAGTCGCAGGGGCCGGATCGGTCAAGTCATCAGCAGGTACATAAACTGCCTGAACAGATGTTATTGAACCTTTTTTGGTCGATGTAATTCGCTCTTGAAGGTTACCCATCTCTGTTGCCAAAGTTGGTTGATAACCAACAGCTGAAGGAATCCGACCTAAAAGCGCCGATACTTCAGAACCCGCTTGAGAAAATCTAAAAATATTATCAACGAAAAGTAGAACGTCTTTGCCGCCAACATCGCGAAAATACTCTGCCATAGTCAAACCAGTCAACCCAACCCGCATTCTTGCGCCAGGAGGCTCTGTCATTTGACCGTAAATCAAAGAGATTTTATCAATAACTCCAGAATCCATCATTTCATGATACAAGTCATTTCCTTCGCGAGTTCTTTCTCCTACGCCTGCGAATACAGAATAACCACCATGTCCCATAGCGATGTTATGGATCAATTCCATAATCAAAACAGTTTTACCAACACCCGCTCCACCAAACAATCCAGTTTTTCCACCTTTTAAATAAGGCTCTAAAAGATCGATAACCTTAATCCCGGTTTCAAACATTTCCATACCGGTATCTTGTTCTTCAAGAGGAGGCGCGTCACGATGAATACTCCAAGTTGTTTTGGATTCCACCGGAGGCTTTTTATCGACAGGTTCACCAACAACATTCAAAATTCGGCCTAAAACTTCTTCGCCAACAGGAACCATAATAGGGTTGCCAGTATCTTCCGCTTCCATTCCCCTAACCAAACCATCTGTAGGCTGCATGGAAATAGCTCGAACAGCATTATCGCCAAGATGTTGGGCGACTTCGGTAATAATATATTCGCTATCGCCTTCTTTTGGGTCTGGATGCTTAATTCTAACTGCGTTATTCAAAGCGGGCAATCCGTCTTTTTCAAACCTAAAGTCGACTACGGGACCCATTACCTGAATGATACTGCCTTTATTCATTTCAATTCCTCGCCTTATAAACCGGATTTTTGATTAACCTTTGAGAGCCTCAGCTCCGCTGACGATTTCAGTCAATTCTGTCGTAATATAAGCCTGACGCGCTTTGTTATAAAACAGAGTAAGCTGTTCTATCATTTCTTTCGCATTTCGGCTGGCATTATCCATAGCGGCCATTCTTGCGCCATGCTCGCTGGCTATAGACTCTAAGAAAGACTGATGAATCACTGTTTCAACATACATCTTCAACAATTGCTCTAAAACACCTTCCTGGCCCGGCTCATAAATATAGTCAACTTCTTGACCACTTTCCTTAGCCTCGCCTGGAACTACAGGTAGCAATTGCTGAGCAATCACCTCTTGCTGAATAACGGATTTAAACTCGTTATATACAATATAAACTTTATCTGCTTTTTCTTCGAGAAACACATCGGTTAGTTTCTTAGCTATATCTGCCGACATGTTAAACTTGTAACCCTTGGTCCAACCAGAATAATCTTCGACAACAGAAAATCCTTTACTCTGAAAAAAAGCATTTCCCTTTTTCCCAGCAAATAAAAATGAGATTTCATTGCCTTCATTTTCTTTGATCAATTGGTTAGTTTTACGATTTAAGTAACTATTAAAACCGCCACACAATCCCTTATCCGAAGTGATGAGAAGAATCAAAACTTTTTTCACTTCGCGGATGTTTAATAACGGGTGTTGATCTTTATCACAACGCGCCGCCAAAGAATTCATTACGTCTTTGGTTTTTAATGCGTAAGGTCTAGCCCGAAGCATAGCCTCTTGCGCTTTACGCAGCTTTGAAGCCGAAACCAGCTTCATTGCTTTTGTAATTTGCTGAGTGTTTTTTACGCTACGAATTCTTCTTTTAATATCTCGTAAATTCGGCATATTCTATTAGCAAGACCTCTTATATAACAAATTCAAACAGTGTCCGGTCCATTAAGAACCGTCAAAATTATTCTCTTAAGAAAACAAACCTTTAAACTCATCAATAGCCGCCCTTAAAGCGCTGTCAGTTTCATCGGTAATCTTCTTATCTTTATTAATGGCGTCAATCAAATTAGAATATTTTTCTTCGATAAAGCCAACCAATCCAAGCTCAAATCGCTTTGCATCGCTAACGGCAATATCATCCATAAATCCTTTTACTCCAGCAAAAATAGAAACCACTTGAGTAGCCATAGAATATGGTTTGTACTGATCTTGCTTAAGGATTTCCACTAGCCTTGCGCCTCGCGCTAATTGAGCCTGGGTAGCGGCGTCTAAATCACTGCCAAATTGAGCGAAAGCGGCCATTTCTCGATATTGAGCCAAATCTAACCGTAACTGCCCCGCAACTTGTTTAGTCGCTTTGGTTTGAGCTGCTCCACCTACCCGCGAAACAGATAGTCCAACGTTAATCGCAGGACGAACGCCAGAATAAAACAAATCTGTTTCCAGATAAATCTGTCCATCCGTAATAGAGATTACGTTGGTTGGAATATAAGCCGATACGTCGCCGCCTTGAGTTTCAATAATAGGTAACGCCGTGAGAGAACCAGCTCCCAATTCGTCACTTACCTTAGCAGCACGTTCTAGCAATCGAGAATGAAGATAAAAAACGTCTCCAGGATACGCTTCCCGTCCCGGTGGTCTCCTCAAAAGCAATGAAAGTTGTCTATATGCCGCAGCCTGCTTTGAAAGATCATCATAAACAATCAGACAATGTTGACCATTATCTCGAAAGTATTCACCCATAGCACAACCAGCATAGGGAGCAATAAATTGCAGTGGAGCTGGATCGCTTGCCGTCGCCGCAACAACGATCGTATACTTCATTGCATCATGTTCTTCTAATGTCTTAACTACGCGAGCAACGGTTGAACGCTTTTGGCCGATAGCAACATAAACACAAAAAACATTTTGTCCTTTTTGATTAAGAATTGTGTCTAGAGCGACAGCGGTTTTTCCTGTTTGTCGATCGCCAATGATCAATTCTCGTTGACCGCGACCAATTGGCACCATTCCATCAATTGCCTTAAGACCCGTTTGCATAGGTTCGTGAACAGATTTCCTATCAATAACTCCCGGAGCCATTCTTTCAATAGGTCCATTAAGTTTGGCATTAACCGGCCCCTTACCATCAATAGGTTGCCCTAAACCATTTACCACACGCCCTACCATTTCAGGTCCAACAGGAACCTCCATGATACGACCCGTTCGTTTTACCTCGTCACCCTCTTTCACTTGGGCGTCACTACCAAGCAAAATGGCTCCGACATTATCTTCTTCAAGGTTTAAAACCATCGCCGAAAGGTCATTTGGAAAAGCCAATAATTCTCCTGCCATAGCATTTTCCAAACCATAAATACGGGCAATACCGTCGCCGACGGAGATAACGCGTCCGGTCTCCTTGAGTTCGACAGTTTCTTCAAACCCTTGAATTCGTTTTTGAATCAGAGTACTGATTTCATCGGCACGCAAACTCACTTAGGCTACCTCCTCTTTCTGTATATATCGTTTCATTATGGCCAAGCGATTTTTAACCGAGGCATCCGCGACTAAACTTCCCATCCGCAAAACGATGCCTCCTATCAAGCTCTCGTCAACAACTGTCTCGACCAAAACGTCTTTTCCTGTTATTTTTCTCAATGATTCTGTTAAACCTTCAATCTGTTTATTGCTAAGCTCTTTTGCCGAGTTAATTTGAGCTCTCACTCGACCTAGTCGCTGATCGACAGTCACCTGAAAAAATTCCAGTATATTTTTCAAACGAAGAATCTTTCGTCTCTCAACCAACAAAGCTAAAAGATTCTTAACTTCAGGTTCAATCTCTATCTGCCCTTCCAAATCCTTCAAGAAACCCATCTTATTCTCATCAGAAATAGCTGGATTAGAAAACAACCTAGCTAGCCGGGAGTCTTCTTGGAAGATACCGCAAATATCTGTCAGGTTTTCCAACGCAGAACTGAGACGTGAATCTTCTTTAATTGAAGAAGAAAGAGCCTCGGCATAACGCTTACCAATAATATTTTCAATCATGGAGTTTTTTTCCTAATATGATGGACTCAGCTTAGTAAAAAGCCATTCTCAAAACACACAATCAACCTTATAGCCAAAAAGAACAGTTCACCGAATCAAATCAATTCTTTAACTGTCCCAAAGCTTCGTTAATTGCTTCGTCCACCAATCGCTCTTTATCATTATCTGAAAGCGATTTTCTCAATATTTTTTCAGTAGACACAACGGTCAACTCAGCCAAATGTCCGCGAATTTCACTCATAAGCTTTTCCTGATTCCTAGCTATTTCCTGAGTGGCTTGCTCCTGCATTTGCTTACACTTAGCTTCTGTTTCACGCAAGGTTTTCTCTTGAATCTTCTTAGACTCGCTCTCAGAAAGACGAACGATCTCTTTAGCCTTTTCGTGCGCTTCCTTTAACTGGCGGTCCAAGTCTTCCTTCAAACTCCGTGCGTCTTCTTTTTGCTTTTCCGCGTCTTCTATATCCCCCTGGATCTTCCTCTTCCGCTCCTCCAAAATCGCCAAAATTGGCGGAAAAGCATACTTATTCAGCAAAAAGAGGAATATACCAAAAGAAACAAAGGACCAAAAAATAAGCGAAGCAAAAACGCTCGTTTGCTCTAATTGTGGCATAGTCTAATATCTTCTGTAGGTTCGGGAATTAACTATCGGAACAATAATAGTAAGGCAAGTACTAAACTAAAAATACCAAACTGCTCAACCAACGCCAATCCAATAATCAAAAACTTAAAAACTTTAGGCTCCGAATTTGGGTTACGTCCAACCGTTTCGATCATTTTCCCGAAAAGGATACCCATTCCAAGAGAAGCGCCCAAAAAACCAAAAGCGGTTATTCCTACTGCCAACAAAGCCGCTGCGCCAACATCCATGCTTTTTCTCCTTCAGATAGAAAAATTAAAAATCAATGTAACTTAATAACATCGCCGATATAAACACATGTCAGCAATGTAAAAATATACGCTTGAATTGCGGAAACAAAAACTTCCATTCCATACAAGAGGACAGTAAACCCAAAAGGCAAAATATTAACTATCATTGGGGCAGCCATTGCCATCCCAAAAATAACGCCTAAAAGAATATGTCCAGCAGTCATATTACCAAACAATCGCAAAGCTAAAGTAAGCGGCCTTGACAACTGACTCAGCAATTCGATGGGAACCAAAAATGGAATCATTATTTTTGGAACTCCAGGAGGCACCAATATAGATATAAAATGCCCTCCATGCTTTGAAACCCCAATGATCAAAGTCATGATAAATATGGAAATCGAAAACGTTCCCGTAACAACCAACTGACTTGTAATCGTGTAAGACCCTGGTATTAACCCCGCCAAATTACAAAAGAATATAAATAGAAATATAGAGGCTATAAAAGGCAAATACTTATCTCCTTCTTCCCCGCCAATATTATCGTCTACTATATCTTTTATCATTTGAAGGTATAACTCCAAGATACTTTGAAGTTTCCCAGGGATCAAAGTTAACTTTGATTTAATCGCAATCATAAACAAAATGAATGCGACAGCCAAAGCGGCCCACATCACAAAAATGCCCTTATTTAAAGAAAGATCCAAGCCACCCATAAACTCTGGAAGTTCAATTGGAACAATAGGATCTAATTTAAAGTGATCTAACGGGCTATGCTTTTCGTGGTTTTCCATAAATCTCTATTCTTTAATCAGTATCAATATCGTTTGATTTGCTCAATTCTTGGGCAACTCGGTATAAATTCAAAAAACCAGCCAAGATCCCAAATATCATTCCTATAATCAGTAGCCATGGACCCGTGCCTAAATAATGGTCCAAAGTATAACCAATCAACGACCCTAAAAGGGTGGCAACAACTAATTCTGTGCCCATTCTAAAGGCAATACCAATTCCGCCTTTAAAATCGTTGTCTTTACTCATTAATTTTTGGAAAAAATCTAGGGAAGCAAGGTAAAAGCGCCTAAGTTATACCCCATTACCAATCTATTGTCAAAACCGAAACAACAAAATTTACACGGATTAGCGAGATTATTTAATGAGGGAAGATTTTCAAAAACTTGAAAACGCTTATAGGCAAGTTAACTTTCCAGGGGTTTTTCCAACTCTTAATATTTCAAAGATTAAAAAATATCTTCGAAAGAGTTCTATGTCAAATTAAAAACAGCTAAAAGTATAATAAACTTCTCATACTTTAAAGGAAGTTCATTATTTTCTTCTTAATACTCAAGCACCCCATGCTTAGCTTCAAAGTCAGCCAGCGGGACCATATCTATTGCATCCCAAGGACAACCTTCAAGATAAGTATCCATAGGCCCTTTGGAAATACATTTTTTGCACCCAATGCAATTCAGAGCATTGACTTCTATTCTAATAAAAACAGGAGCATCTGGATTTGGCACAATGTTCATACAATCGTCAATAGGGCATTCAGTCACACAAATCGGCGAACCGCTACACCCTGTGCATGCATCATTGATGATCGCCAGAATCTTCGGCTTTCTTTTTCTTTTTTCTTTTTTCTTCTCTTGTTCTCTTACAATAGTTAGGGCCATTTCCTAAGTCCTTTTAAAACCATTTATTTTAGGGTTTTAATTTAATTAAGAAAAAAATTTATAACAAAATATGAACCTTTTTGCAAAAATATTTCATAAAAACCGGATATTTAAGCAACATTATTAGTTTAACAAAATAAAAACCAAATTCTTATGAGAAAAATGGACTTTTTAAAGTAAATATCAATTTTATTTTACCTCTATACGAAGTTTTTTGGGTAAATGGGGGTTTTTAACTGCATTCATATGAATAGCTTCTAATTCTTGCCCTTCGATCTCCATAGCTTCGGTGATTTTATGATATTTATCATATTTCTCTTTTGTCATAGTAATAGTGGGTTTTAAGTTCGACAACTCTTCTGTCTTCCAATCTCTGATAGCAAGAAACGTTCTGCCCTCCTCTGGTTTCGGGCCATCGCCTTGTTTTAATTTTGTTCCTGAATAAATGAGAACATCAAACACTGAGGAACCCGTCTCATAATTTTTCCTCTGTTGGCTACCTGCATTGCCTTGAACCTTAAATTCTTGATATTCATTTCCTTGGCTCCACTCGGATTCAGGATCTACATGAAGCTGAGTTCCGCCTTTGAGAGCAATCCCATCTTTAAAATTTTTATTAATATAATGCTCCATTTTTTCATGCACGATATCTCCTTTTAATCCTGCTTTAATCAATCTCACTTTGTTAGGATATTTTTTCACTTTTATATCGGACTCATCTTGAAGCCTTTTATGCCTCTCCTTTTGACCTGGATATTCAAATTCCATAGCGGTTTTTTCAACCTTGCTAGCAAAAACTTCTGTCAAATGTTCGATAAGAATCTCAGCAGCCTGATGAGGATTATCTGCTTGTGAAAGCCTATCTTTAACCTTATCCACAAGTTCTTTTTTATTTCGCCCAGCCATCATCCTCCGTTTAAAATTCCTTTTAGATTCAATCTTTTCATCTCTTTTAATCATGGCATCTGTTTGCATTGGTTGACCGGAATATTGCTTTCGCTCTCCAACACGCCGTTGACCAGCTCGTTTACCTCCACCTGCCGCTGATCCACCGCCACCGCTTCCACTGGCCTCACCTCTGCCTGCGAAACTTCCACTCATTCCACTGCTTCCACTGGCTTCACCTCTGCCTGCGAAACCTCCACGCATTCCACCGCTTACACTGGATTCACCTCCGCCTGATGCTGATCTCCTTCCAGAAGCGATTCCAGCTATGCTCCCAATAGGTTCTCTTCTATTCTTTTTTTTGGGACGTCCACTTCTCTCACTTGGGCTCCCCCCCTCATGCTGCTCTCCTGAATCGCTTTCTGCGTCACGGCTCGGTGAAGAACCACTTCTACACCTTGGCGGATGGGCTCTTTTACGGTTCGGCGAGGGGCTTCTACTACGTCTTCCACCTCCTTCTGCTAACTGCAAAGTCCCAAGTTGTAAAGGGTGACCGTTATTAACAATACTTTGCATTGGATCGGCTTTTAAAAGACTCGATACCACTGCTGTAGTATTCATTTTTGGTTGGACCGCGCCGTTATTTCGAATATTGAAGGGTTGTAAAGAAGGTTTTCTTACACAATCTAATCCGGTTTGTTGGATATGATTTTGCAAAGTTGGCGCGATTTTTCTTTGAATATTTTGCTGAGAAGATCTTGAGGGAAAAGCAGAAGTTGTACGATTAAAGAACGGGGTTCTATCACCTACAAGAAATCCTGGAGGATTTATTCCCGGCCTATGGATTCCTTGAGAATGGTTGACTGCAATTTTTCTTTGAATGCTTTGCTGAACTGGTCTTGAAAGGAAAACAGAAGTTGTCTGGTTAAAAAACGGAGCTTTATTACCAGTAAAGGGAGAATTTATTACATTTCCATGGGTTCCTTGAGCTTGATGGTCTGCATTTTTTCTTAAATGAAACCCTGAAAATCCTTTTGTAATTGGCGCTCTTGGAAACTTCACTTCTGCAGACTCCCTTTTTTCGTCAATAAACCAGCTTATTGGTTTTATCGGATAAAAGGTTAAATTCTTTAGAAAATATTTGGAGTTTGAAAATTAATTCTTGTCCGTAGAAGGTAGGCCTTAGGCCAGAAACTTACGAAATCAGAATTGGAAATAAATGAAAGGAACCGTTTCCATAGGATAAAAAATGAAAATGGTGACTATCAGGAAAGTGATATAGAAAAAACAAAGAAACGATCCCTTTTTAAAGAACAGGTGGTCTTCTTTCTTCATATAAAACAAAAGGTGTACGATCGCCATAATGGGAATGAAAAAAAGATGCTCTATAGTCAAGTAATCCCAATTTATTGCAGAGTCGCTCACAAAAAATAAATTTGTAAACATCTGCTTCGCTATTTGTAGGTTTTCGGATCGAAAAAACACCCATCCAAAACAAACAAATACATATGTCGTAAGCCACTTTAGAAAAACGAAAACAAAATTTGACGGTACGCTTTTTAATAAAGAACCCAAAATACGCGCTACTAGAAGCCCAAAGCCATGAAGTGCACCCCAAATCACAAAAGTCCAACTAGCTCCATGCCAAAGCCCCCCGAGCAGCATCGTTATAAAAACATTGGAGCAAGTCCTTGCCGTTCCCAACCGGTTTCCCCCTAAGGGAATATATAAGTAATCGCGTAAAAAAGAAGACAATGAAATATGCCATCTTCGCCAAAAGTCGACCAAATTAGTCGATAAATAAGGCAAACGAAAATTAACGGGTAAAACAAATCCAAGCGCTAATCCAACCCCAATTGCCATTTCTGTGTAACCCCAAAAATCGCAAAAAATTTGGATAGAAAAACCTAAGACAGCTACCCAGGATACTATCGGCCCAAACTTTTCAGGAGTTTTAAAAACCTCATCAATTTGCAAAGCAATGCTATCGGCTACGACTACTTTTAGAAAAAGTCCCAAAAGAAAAATTTGAAACCCTTTTACAAAGTTTTCCGAAGTCAAATTGACTCGATCGCTTAATTGAGGCAGAAACTCTTTCGCCCTCATGATAGGGCCTGCCAATAGTTGAGGAAAAAAGGCGACAAATACCGCAAAATCAAGGAAACTTTCGGCCGGTTTCAACTCTCCGCGATAAATATCCAGGCTATAACTCATCGATTGGAATGTATAAAAAGAAATTCCAATAGGTAAAATAATATCTAGATTCGAAAAAGAATAATTAAAGCTTGAAAGCGCAACATTTGCGGAATCGATAAAGAAGTTAAAATATTTAAAGAAAAATAAAATACTGAGATTAACGACTATACTTATAGCAAGAAATATTCTTTTGCTCTTTAAGTCTTGAGCTTCATAAATACGATTGCCTGTAAAAAAATCCACTACTGTAGAAATAATTATTAATGAGAGAAACCTATAATCCCAATATGCGTAAAAATAGTAACTCGCTCCAAGTAGAAGCGGTTTATTAACCTTCAGGAATAGAGCTCGCCAACCTTCAGAGTTGCCAACGGTATTTAATATAAAAAGAACCGCGTAAACGGATAGAAAAAACTCAAAAAAGGAAGCGCTAAAAAATTCCATAACTATTTTTTATTTTGACTTTTATTGAAAAACGAATAAACAGTAATAATAAAGAACTCGATAAAATTAAAGAAACTTTGAAACTGCTTGCTTTCTAATTCTTAATATAAGATTCTAATTTACCGATAATCAAGGGCAGGCTAATGAACTTATATAACACAAAATAAGTCAGAAAAAAACTTTCTACATCCTACTTTGTTTATTACTAATATCATTTTAAAAAGCTCTACATATAACTTAAAATTAGATTAAATTGCTCATGTCATACTGTTTTCCATCCTTCAGCATTTTTTTTAATGTCATTTAAAAAGATATTAGGTCAAAAACAACCTATCGAAATACTTCAAAATTCGATCCAGACCCAAAACTTAGCTCATGCTTATCTGTTTTTTGGTCAAGGGACCGTTGGGAAAAGAACAGCCGCTTTAGAGTTTGCAAAAACGATTAATTGCTTGAACCCTAATGATCAGGATAACTGTGGAGAATGCCTCTCCTGCGAAAAAATCCAAAAACAAATTCACCCTGACATCTTTTTCATAGAACCTACAAAAACTTCGGCAACAGCCCGCGAAGGATTTATCAGAATAGATGATATTAGAGAACTCCAGAAAAAAATTATCTACCTTCCATTTGAAGGGAAATATAAAATAGTCATTGTTGATCAAGCAGAACAGCTAAACTTACAAGCGGCCAATGCGTTTTTAAAAAGCTTGGAAGAACCCCCTAAAGCGACTATTTTTATTCTTATCGCTTCTAATATCTATAGGCTAATTCCTACCATATTGTCCCGATGCCAGGGAGTCCGCTTCAATCTTTTAACTCCAGATCTTATTCAACAAATCTTATTAGCGGAGAATCCAGAAGACGATCCAGACCTTTTGCGGCTAAAAGCTTCAAAAGCAAATGGCGATTTGGAAAGAGCGCGTGAAAACGCTTCATTAAATTTTGCCGACTTTCGAGAAAATGCGCTCAACTTAATTAACGAGATATCATTCAAAAGAATGGATCTCACGTTTAAATTTGCGCGTGAATGGAAAAAAAGAAGCGCTGAGATACCTGAAATGCTAGACGAAATGTCGTATATTTTAAGAGACCTTGCTATAATTAAACTAGGATGCTCAAAAGAAGATATTTTTAACGTAGATTTGTTTGAAAGCCTAAAGTCTACGGCTGAAAAAAAACAATTACGTTCATTAAATAAAATGTTCGAAGCCACTATCGAATCCAAAACGGATCTAAAGAGCAACCTAAACGCACAGCTAACCTTGGAATCAATGCTCATTAAATTTTGTGAAGCAAGTTAGTAAAACTTCGAAAAGTTTAATTACTAATAGCTCTTTTACCAAAAAAGTCATAAATGGAAGCTACTGTAAATAAAGATTGTCCAAAGGAACAAACTCCTTCTTCAAAATTCATGATCGGTATTAGACTATCAAGTCAAAACACTTCGCAGCAGTTTGATCCTCTCAGTCATAAGTTGCGCGTCGGAGAACAAGTAGTTGTTTTAACTGGCTTTGGGGAAACTGTTGGCACAGTCGCCTCAAATAAAATCATAAACTTTAATCATGAAAAAAAGCCGCCGCTATTCAAAGTAATAAGAAAAGCCACAGCTACCGACTTAGAAACTGCTGCCAAAAAAGAGAACTTTGAACACAAAGGTAAACTCTTCTGCCTAGAAAAAATAAAAGAGCTCAAACTATCCATGAATCTAAGCCGAGTTGTTTTTTTTGAAGAAGAAAAGAAAATCACCTTTTTCTTTACCGCCGATGGACGCGTAGACTTTAGAGAACTGGTTCGCATGCTAGCAGCTTTTATGAAAAGCCGTATTGAAATGCGACAAGTTGGAGTTAGAGACGAAGCGAAAGCTATTGCAGGTCAAGGAATTTGTGGACAAGACCTTTGTTGCTCTCGTTTTTTGGAAAGCTTTACTCCTGTCACAATTCGTATGGCAAAAGACCAAGGATTGGCCTTAAACCCAAGCAAAATTTCGGGCGTTTGCGGCAGGCTAATGTGCTGCCTCCAATATGAACATGAAGTTTACCGAGAACTAGTAGACACCATGCCTAAACCCGGAGCGCGAGTTGAGACTCCTGACGGGCCGGGAAGAGTTGTAAAAAATATTATTCTAGAAAAACAAGTCACTGTGGCTCTTGATGACGAAAGCTTTATGACCTATGATGTGACCGAGTTGGAATTCAACCTCGATTCTGCGCCTCCTGGAGACGACTATTAATTTTTTTGGGTCTTGCTAGAACCTGGCGCTTCGGCAACCGCCCCAATTTTCCCTCCATAATAAACATCAAAAATGAACGAAACAAAAAAAACATTTTATATTACGACACCTATTTATTACGTCAACGACGTTCCACATATTGGGCATGCCTATACAACGATAGCCGCAGACATTTCGGTTAGATATAAAAAATTAGACGGATATCAAACATTTTTTTTAACGGGAACCGACGAGCATGGGCAAAAAGTCCAACAGGCTGCGGAAAAAAATGGAGTATCTCCAAAGGAACACGTAGATTCTCTACACAAAAGATTTAAAGACCTGTGGGTTCGTTTCGACATTATGAACGACGACTTTATTCGAACAACAGAAGATAGACATAAGTCCGTTGTCACAGATATTCTCAAAGATTTATTTGAAAGAGGAGAAATTTATAAAGACACCTACGAGGGCTGGTACTGCATGCCTTGCGAACGCTTCTGGACCGAAAAAGACGTTCCTGAAAAACTATGCCCAGAGTGCAAACGCTCTGTCGAAAATATTAGCGAATCCAATTATTTCTTCAAAATGGGAAATTACCAAGATTGGTTGATTGAATACATCCAATCAAATGAGGATTTCATTAAACCCACTAGTAGAAAAAATGAGGTATTGGGGTTTTTGAAAAAGCCACTCGGTAATCTTTGTATTTCCCGACCTAAAGAAAGATTACCCTGGGGAATCCCTCTCCCATTCGATCAAGACTATGTGACATATGTTTGGTTTGACGCCTTGATTAACTATATTTCAGTTCACGGTTCCGTCAATCAAATCAAAGAAACTCCGTATTGGCCAGCTAGCCATCACTTAGTTGGTAAAGATATCTTAACTACCCATGCCGTTTATTGGTCAACGATGCTAAAGGCAATGGGATTGGAATTGCCTAAAAACATTTTTGCCCATGGCTGGTGGACAGTAAACGGACAAAAAATGTCCAAATCACTTCGCAACGTCGTCGAACCTAATTTACTTGTAGATCAGTTTGGATCGGACGTTATCCGTTATTTTTTAATGCGCGAAGTTCCTTTTGGCCAGGATGGCGATTTTTCACATAAAGCTTTGATTGGAAGAATAAACAGCGACCTTGCCAATAACCTGGGGAATCTGTTAAGCCGTTCTTTAAACATGATAAAAAAATATTGCGATGGGAAAATCCCCGCTTCTGATACAACCGACAGCTCAGACGAAAAATTAATTGCAAAGGCAAAAAAGGTTGTTTCGGAAACTTTTGCACACCTAGATCAACTCGCATATAACAAAGCCCTCACAAAAACTTGGGAATTGTTAGATGCAGCAAACTTATATATTAACGATTCGGCTCCCTGGAATTTAGCAAAATCAGATGAAACAAAGGGGCGTCTTCATACAGTATTATATAATTCTGCAGAAACAATCCGGATTGCGGCAATTCTTTTGTATCCCTTTATGCCAAAATCAGCAGAAAATATGTTGAGGCAAATTGGGATTGAAACGCCTATTTTAGAGCTCGGAACTCAATCTTTGCAAAACTGGGGAGGTTTGGAAGCTGGAACTCAAACTAATCCTGGTCCTCAACTCTTCCCAAGGATTGACGAAAAACAAGCGGCCAAAATATTGGTGACTGCTGAAGCCGGCGACAAAGAACCCGAGAAAAAACCTATTGAAAAAATTGAATCAGAACAAGTCGCAATAGATGATTTTTTCAAAATTGATTTGCGCATTGGTAAAATAATCGAAGCGGAAAAAGTTAAAAAATCAAAAAAACTGGTTAAACTTAAAGTCGATATTGGAATTGAAACGCGCCAGGTCGTCGCTGGCATTGCCGCTAGCTATGAACCTGAACAATTAATAGGTCGAAAGATTATACTGGTGGCAAACCTGAAACCGGCTAAACTAATGGGTATTGAATCCCAAGGAATGGTACTGGCCGGAAGCGATGACGATAAAATAGTATTAGCGGGGTTTGACCAACAACTAGAACCAGGAACACGAGTGAAATGATTATAGACACACATGCCCATGTTGATATGGACCAGTTTGACGAAGACCGTGAAGATACAATACAACGAGCGCGAGAAAGCGGCGTTGAATATATTTTAAACGTCGGTTGTGATATTGCCAGTAGCGAAAGGTCTATCGAACTTTCTGAAAAATTCGACTTTATATATGCCACTGCGGGAATTCATCCCCACGACGTTAAAGATATTGACGAAAATACTTATCTAGCTCTTAAAGAACTCCATACTCACCCAAAGGTGATCGCTTTTGGAGAAATGGGACTCGACTTCTTTAAAAACTATTCGCCGCATGATATTCAAATCACTCACTTTCGCAAACAAATTGAACTCGCATTACAATTAAGAAAACCAATAATTGTGCATTGCCGAGACGCTAAAGACGAAACAATAAAAGTCCTATCGGATTACTATCCAAAAGGTAGCCAGAAATCTGGAATTTTTCACTGTTTTTCAGGAGATCTGGAGTTAGCCGAAAAAGGTTTGGAAATGGGTTTTTATATTTCCTTTGCCGGACCGGTCACGTACAAAAAAAATCAAGAGCTACAAGAAATCGCTAAAGTAATACCGCCGGATCGCCTCTTTGCAGAGACAGATTCTCCTTACTTGTCCCCAGTCCCAAAGCGAGGAAAACGCAACGAACCCGCTAATGTAAATCACACAGCTCAGTTTTTAGCAGATTTGCGTGGAGTAACAATTCAAGATTTAGAACGCACAATGTCGCTTAATTTTTTCGAACTCTTTGGAGTTGGAAGCGAAGCGGCGTCTGGAACCGTCTCTTATAAGATTAGAAACTCGCTCTATCTAAACCTGACACAGCGCTGCACAAACTCTTGCGTGTTTTGCTCGCGGATTACAAAACCTGTTGTTCAAGGTTATAATCTCAAACTCATTAGAGAACCTTCTCCAAGAGAATTATGGGAATCGGTGGGCGACCCAAAACGATATGACGAAGTTGTCTTCTGCGGTTTTGGAGAACCGACGTTGCGATTAGACGCTATCAAAGAAGTGGCAAAAAAAATAAAAGAAGCAGGCGGAAAAACTCGACTGAATACAAACGGTCATGGCAATGTCATTAATAAGCGCAATATCCTTCCAGAACTGAAAGGACTGATCGACTCGGTATCTGTTAGTTTAAACGCCGACTCATCGGAAGCTTATGATGAAATTTGCGTCCCTCTTCCCTCTTTCCGTGATGGCATTTACTATAAGGTGAAGGAATTTATTGCTGAATCTAAGAAATACATTCCAGAAGTGCAAGCGTCTATAGTCACTCATCAAAGCAATGTAGACGAAAGTCGATGTGAAGAAATGACTAAAGACGAATTAGGCGTCGATTGGCGAGCTCGTCGCTTTAACATGGTAGGATAATTTATGAGAATATATATTGCTTTAGGATCTTTATTCGGTGGTTTAGCGGTTTTACTTGGAGCTTTTGGCGCTCACTCATTAAAGGCGGTTCTTACTGAAAAAAGCCTGGCGACCTTTACTACCGCAACACAATATATGATGTATCACTCATTAGCGCTTCTTGCTGTCGGAGTTCTATCACTTAAAGAAGAACATCGAGGAAAAGTTAAAACACCTGGTAAATTTTTCCTGGCCGGAATCTTCCTTTTCTCTGGAAGTCTTTACGCCCTTGCCTTTGGCGGCCCTAAAATTTTCGGCCCCATCACTCCCCTTGGCGGTCTTTGTTTTATGATCGGCTGGTTTTCTTTAGCGATAGCCTACTTCAAAAAAGTCTAATCAATAGAAATCATGCTCCCCTTTACTCTGGCAATATAAGTTTTGAAGATACAAAGTCTTCACAGTTTAAGACAATTTCTTAGACCACTTTGGGCGTAAAAGTTTTTGTTAGCAAAAGTTTATCTGTTGGGTCGTCGTTATCATATTTGTACCGCGTTTCGTGGAACTCAAAAAGATCTTTAAGGAAATCCTGACGAGCCTCATAAATAAGTAAGCCTACATTTGGATCCATAATGTAATAAAGACTTCCCATTTTTCCAACTCCAATAGCATGCACCCATGATCCCATAAACATTGCCCAAGGCGCTGGGAAAACTGGGATGACCGACTCAAGCCCTGTATAATAAGAAAACTTATCACTTCCCATTGTCACCCCTAATGGCATGACCTTGTTCAGGTGATAAAGGCTTGTAGCGTTTGCTACTCGGAACTGTAAATAAGCTCCTTGAAACCGAATCACGTTATGGAAAGCGCTCGGAAATAAATCTGGCGTATAGAAATCATTTCTTCGATTACAGAACCCAACTGCCCATGCGCTAGTAATCCCCGCACAGATTCCTCCCGTTGTCTTATCTTGGACGTCTTGATCTACACCTTCCAATCCGCCAGGTGATTCATTGGAATTAAAAATTAGACTACTCCTAGAAGTACGATTAAATAAATCTCCGCCATAGATATGAATGCCTCTTCGTTGAACAAACTGATTTCTTACTCTTCTTTTTACTCTTGTTCTTACTTTTGTTTTTATGCGGACTCTTCTAAGGTTTCTTAATCTAAACATTTATCAATCCTTTTTTAGTTTTACTCTTCAATTCTTCCACTTACGATAAAACTCATACCGATAACCTCTCCTACTCATTCCGTTTTTAAATTTTTCTTCATAATATCCAGACATAAAAATAAATCCCAATGACTTCAATAAACCAATACTCGCTTCATTGAACGCGTTAACATTTGCGATAACTCTGGTAATCCCCAAATCACAAAATAGATATTCAACAACCTCAGCGCAAGCCTCTTTCCCAATCCCCTTCTTCCAATATTTGGGAAAAATTAAAACGCCAATTTCGACTTCAGAGTCACTCAAAAAAGTGACGTCTATCAGTCCGACGCAGTTTTCTTGATTAGAGAAACGGATTACCCAATTAACGCTATAAGGGGATGTTTTATCTTTGTTATTGGAGACAACATTTTCAAAATCATCGACTAATTCTTCAAGAGAGTCTGGGGGGCTTTCAGGTATGTAGTTATATATAGATAAATCTAAAAGAGGGAGGAAACAGGAGTCAGCGTCGCCAATTGAAAGAGGCTTTAAAACTAATCGATCTGAAAAGAGAATACTATTAGGCAAATATTTCTTCTTCAACTCCTTATTATTTTCATTCAAAGAAAAAGAAACGATTAACTTATCCATACTACAAAGCTTTCCGTCTAATAATATTGGATATACAATATTTTTTCAATCCATCAATATGCCATGTAAGGAACATACGCGTGCCAGTTTGTCCAAGCTAAGTTACGCACATTGATGATGTTATATACGCCATTAAACATGTCGTATTGGTAAATCTGTTGAAAAAAGCTCCATCCACCACCATTTCTGACTCCAATAATCTGCATTTCCCTTCCAGCCATCGTATTAAAGTTTGATTGAATTAAAATATATCGTTGCGGATAAACACCTCCAACCACACTAGCGTTTACGACAGCCGTTACCTCTTGCTTCAACCAAAGATTTTTATAACCGGCGCGAAAATTATCATATCTATTGATTAAATATCGTGAAAAACGGTTGAACTCGTTATCTGCATTAGGCTGAAGATGGACCATTGAATATTGATTGCCAGGCCATTGAAGAATCAGGACACTACATCCGGTTTGTTGATCCGTCACCCAAACCTGATTTGCCCCTGGAGCAAATCGAGCCGTTAGGCCCAGTCTTCCCATCACTCCAGCTCCACGCATAGGAGACGATAATCCTTGAACGCGGATAACGGCATCTGCTTCTATGCCATTGATCATAAAATTGCGGGCAAAGGTATTGGGACCTATGCGAACTTCATTCTGCAAATAACCAAAATGTAAACTAGTCGATTGTGTGACAATGCCTGGCAATTGCCCAACATTAAAGGCAACGTTTTGTAACGTATTGAGAGGATTGGCAATTAAATCTCGTAAAGTTTGCCGGGAATCAATTTGATGTTGAAGAGCCATTGCCTCAGTCCATAGTCTCTAAGTTTTCAAAATAACAAATAAGCACCATGCCGAAAAAATATACCCCCAGAAGGAATATTGATAAACCTAATACGACATAACTATCAAAAAACTAATACTTTTAAAACAATAAGGCATCAAATTTAAACAAAATTTATTTGGAATAAATATATTATATGCAAAAATACTAAGAAAAAACAATAATTAATTATAATTCTGCATATTTCCCGAAAAACACAAACTCACGGAAAGACAAATAAAGGAGTTTTAGAATAAGGGTATGAGAATGAAATGAAGGGACGCTATTTATTAAAAGAGTGGAGTTAGTGGCCAAAAACAGATAACAAAAAAGCTTAAATCTCCTTGGCATTTCGCCAAGCCCAACCATTTTTCTTAAAGCTCCACATTATTAAACTGGCAAGAAATAAAAAAGCAATGGCGTGATTCCAAGAGAGGGATTGTTTCCAAGGCAGGTTAAAGGTGAGCTTTGTTTTCACTTCTCCAGAATAATGTTTCTGCATTTCCCCATATTCGATCATCAAATGCACTGGATAGTCTCCGGGTAGACTTTCTGGAGTTTTTTCGACATCGACTTCAAACGACTTTTCTTCTCCACCACGAATGGTAAATCCAAGCATTTGATTGAAACTCTTGGATATTAATTCTGGAGGCAAAAGCAGCATTAAACGAATATTCTTAAAAGATTCAGCGGGATTTTTAATAAATATTCTCAGACGAGAATGATCCCCCGTTTCTAAGGTTTCAATTTCTCCCTTCACCGCAGAGTACAACTGCTCTTCGTAGAAAAAAGAATCCATAAACGTTTGCGTAAACCAGGAACCTTTCATTTTAGTTTTATATTTAAAGAGAATAGCTAGAGGGTATCGCCCAACACGCAATAACTTTGGATGGTTTTTATTGATTATCTCTTTACGTTCTCCAGGATTTAGTTTCATTACCATTGGAGCCATATCCATAGAATGGTGAAAGTGAAACATTGGATGGACATGGTACAACGTTTCATTAGAAATATTTTCGTATGTTAAACGGATTTCCACGTCTCCTTTTGCGCCTATCAAAGTTTCAGTCGATACTTTTAAAGGTTGGTTTTCGGCAAAAGAAACGTTTAGTGGGAAAAAGTTTACAAAAAGAAAAATTAGAAAAACGATTCGCATAAAAATATTCTATCTAGATATAAACTCAATAAAATAAATATAAGATTACTCTTACAAAGTAATTTTAAACTTAAAAAATAGAATCGCTTATTTTTTCAAGACACGTCAAGTAAATAAGCAAAGTTTACGCTACCGATTTCAAACCGAACAAAGCAAAGATCAATTTATTCATTCCAGGGAGTTGCAGGCAAAGCCCTGATGCTATAAAAAAGTTTTCACAAACATAACTTTCTGCCTTTTTTTCAAGCTAACTATAATGCAAAAACCATAAAATACACTCGAACAAAATAATTAAATACACTAGACTATAAATCTTTATTTATTAAGCTTTATCCCATTCCAATATTTATTCAAAAAAAGATCATTTATTATCAAATCTTCAGTCGACTTCTACTACTTTTTGGTATTTATAAATAACTAATTTGATCAATTATGATGCAAACTCTTCTCCGTCCTGTTCTATCTAAATTGACAAAGCAATATCTTGGAAATTCGAATTTTTATTTTATTGTTTCATTATTTCTTTTTGCAATTCTAGGTATTTTGCTGCGTCTAGATTGTTTTGAAGCAACCCGAATTACCGAGTGGGTTGCTCGCGATTTTGATAGATCATTCCACCTTTTTGATGGGGACTACATTCCGCTTGCCGGGCCAGAAAGAAATGCTGGAGGCAGGCTGCTTGGACCATTCTTATACTTTTTAACCGCAATTCCACTTTTTTTCCACTATTCGTACGAATCAATTTATACCTTCAACTTATTGTTGAATGTAATTTCTCTCTTATTTTTTATTTGGGTCATAAAAAAGTTTTTTGGAAATGTCACAGCTTATTTTTCTGGAGTATTCTTATCGCTTAGCGTAATTCACGTTGATATGGCAGGGTTCCCTATCAATCCTACATTCATGCTCCCTTTTTCTTTACTGTTTTTTTGGCTTTTATTCGAATTCACTTTTAACGAAAAAACACATTATTTTCCCTGGATTATTTTTTTAATTTCCTTATCTATTCAAATTCACTTCTCAATAGCTACCTATTATTTAATTCCATTGACGGCATTGTATATATACAAAATAAAAATAAACTGGAAATTAGCTCTTAAAACATTCGCGCTGTTAATCGTATGCTTCCTCCCTTATTGGTACTACAAAAATCTACTTTATGAGCCTAATATTCAAATAACAAAAACTTTTTTCAATCAAGAATATTCTTTTTTTGATTTAATTAAATCAGCTCTTTTAGGCAACCTACTCGTTAGACTGAGCCAAGGAACAAGCCTCTACGGATACTATAGTTTCCCAGACCATTTTATTTCATTTCAGTTTTATATCCTATGCATTAGCTTTTACGGTTTAACCGCTATAACAATTTGGAGATTAAAAAAAGAAGGCTTTAATTCTTGTAGAAAAGAAATACTCTTATTCCTATCCTTTTATATTCCCGGGATCATCTATGAAATAACGAACCCACCTACGTTATGGCATTTTTGGCATTATTTTATATTTTTAGCTCCGACAATACTTATTAAAGGAAGGTTTCTTTATTTAATCTTTCATAAAATAAAACAAAAATACTTTAAGGTTTTTATTTTTTCATTAACCCAATGCGTGTTTTTATTAATAGCAGCTTTACTATTTAATAAAATAACGAAAATGAATGATATAACTTCTTCAAATATCCGGAATGGAGATTTTTATAATTCAAAAAATTTAAAAGATTTTATGGGAAATATAATGGATCAACTAAAACTATCTCCTGAGGAATTCCACAAAAATGTTTATTTGGAAGGAATATCGGCAGAATCAAAATATTTTTTAAAACTATCTCAGAATAATACTATCTATAACGACAAGACATTGCCTTTCAAAAGCCAATGTTATTACTTATTTGAAAAACCAAAAGTACTACCCAATTATCGAAAAATTGACCAAAAAAAAAGACAAAGATTAAATTGGTTTCTATCAGACCCTTCTATTACCCTTTCTTCTTCATCAAACTTTGAAATAACTATCAAAGCTAAAAGTAACGTAAAAATATTTTTGGTCTATCCATATTTAACAAAACTTGGGCAACCTTGCTATACCAACCAATTTAATCGTTTTTTAGTCGAACCAGAAACAAGAACGTTTTTAAAAAATAGCTTCGGTATAAATAAAAAAGCTAAAACAAACCCAACTTGGAAGATAGTTTCAAATGATATTAAGTTTGATTCAAATTCAAATCTTCAAAAATTAACTCAAACATCGATATTCTTTGACCAAAAATTAAACACTCCAATACTAATAAAGACTGACTTAGAAAACTCCAACGATGTATTGACGATACAAAATAATATGATTTCCTACGCTTGGCCTCAACCTTCAGAAAATAAATTTCAAATTAAAGAAGCTTATTTAGATATTTCCAACAACAATAAAAAGAAAACCTCACTACAAATTATTGATCCAAAATCTTGGGTTACAAATCCTTTAAATTTGAAAATGATAGATAACTTTTCCTGGAGTAGAACCTTTAAAATAAAAGTCCTTTTCCCTTTAAAAAAAGACCAATTTAATTTAGATTTAACACTTAAATATTTTTATCCGGCAAGAAAAATCCCTTGTTGTGAAACAATATCACTACATATTCCCCTGAAAGAAAAATAGTTTTTTATCTTAAAAAAAATTTAAACATTGGGTTAGGAACCCCTTACTTCAACAAGGTGTTTTTTTGGTGGGATTAGAATATGATTCTAATTTCTGTGGGAACTGCTCCTAAATTGAGAAAGGAAAGCTCAAATCAAGGATCTAAGGTAACGTAATAACCACCCGTTCCTCTTTGTACCAACAACAAGATACTGCTTCGCTTTCCCGCTTCGACAATTGCGTCGTTAAAATCTCTTTCATTTCCAATATTCACCTGATTTACTTGACGAATTACATCGCCTGATCGGATACCTATTTTTCCGCTAGCGCCTTTAGGATCTACATAAACCACAACAACGCCCTTTCGCGTCGACAAACGAAACCGCCTTATCAAAGCCTGATTAATGTCTTGAACGCGAATACCAAGCCAATGCAAAGTAAAGTCTGGGGCATAAGCTTTTGGAATGGATGAAACCTTCATCCTCAAGGTGCGTTTTTTTTGTTCCTGAATAATCCCTAAAGTCAGAAGATTATCAATGGTGTATGAGGATATAGTTTGTTCATAATCTGATTTGTTTTTTATTTCGTGGTTGTCTATAGATAAAATAACATCGCCTTGCCTTAAACCCGCTCTTCCCGCAGGGCTTTCTCTAAAAACTTTTGACGCTAAAACACCTATTGGTCTATCAATATTAAAATATTGATAAAGACTGTCCGTCATATCTTGCACAGTTACCCCTAACCAACCGCGCCTTACTTTACCGAATTGAATTAGTTCATTTACTATGCGTTTTGCGTGATCAATCGGGATGGCAAAACCGATACCTTCCGCTTTTTGGTAAATAGCGGCGTTAATCCCTATTAATGAACCGTTTATATTTAAAAGCGGCCCACCACTATTTCCGGGATTAATTGAAGCGTCAACTTGAATAAAATCATTATAAACAACATTTTTGCTAGCTTTAATGGTTCGATTTAAAGCGCTGATGATTCCTTGAGTCACCGTATGGCGCAACCCAAACGGATTACCTATGGCCAAAACTGTTTCCCCTATCATCAAATCGTCTGAACGTCCCATTTTGATATAGGGTAAAGGATTATCTGAATCAATTTTAACTATAGCCAAATCAGATTTAATATCCGCTCCTATTAATCTGGCCTTAAAAGTTCTTCCATCTGAGAGAATTACCTTTATCCCAGCAGCCTTATCAACCACATGTTCATTAGTAATTGCGTAACCCCTAGGATCGATAATAACTCCAGACCCCAAACTTTGCCTTTTATTGCCAAATTTCGGTAATAAATCTTTAAAAAAGCTTTCAAAGGGATTATCCCGCATTCCCCTAAATGGATTACGAAATTCTCTTAAAACTTCTTCAGTATAGATATTTACGACGGCAGGTCTGGCTTTTTCAGCCGCGACAACTACAGGGGTTTTTCGATTAAACTGGGGATCGGCAAACGAATCAGTTGTATACCAAGAAGGTACAACCATGAAAACGTTGGCAAAAAGTATTATTAGGGGAAGGAAGGGATTTTTCATAATTTAAAAGGGCGACAAATTAAATATTTGCCGCCCTTTTATGACCTTAAAGAGGAATAAACGTCAACCTGTTTTAACCGCTATATAAATAGTGCTACCACTTCTTTTAACTAATAATAATACGGTGCCTCCTTTTTTTATTTTAGAGGTAACCATCTTATAATCAGCAATATTTTTTATTGGCTTGCGGTTCACTTCGGAGATAACATCGCCTCTGCGCACTCCAGCTTCGCCACCAGCTTCGCCCGCTTGTACATCAGCGACTAAAACCCCTTCAGAATCTTCCAAATCCAAACTTTGCGCCAACTCTGGAGTAATGTCTTGAACCTGAAGACCAAGAGGATCTCCTAAAGAAGCGACCTGTTCTTCGGCATCTTTCAGCACTTCGATCGTAACGCTTATTATTTTTTTAGCTCCTTCGCGAACGACTTCTACAGGAACCGTTATCCCTGGAGAAGTGCCAGCAACAATTTTAGGCAACATTTCCATCTCAACAACGTCTTTATTGTTGAATTTCACGATAACATCGCCACGCTCAATACCGCCTTTTGCGGCTGGGCTGTTTGGAATTACGTCGCCTACTAAAGCTCCCTCGCTTTGCTCTAAACCAAAAGAATTGGCTAATTCAGGAGTGATTTTTTGAATCATCACGCCAAGCCAACCGCGAGTGACTGAACCATGTTCCTTAAGATCTGTCAAAATATTTCGCGCTAAATTAATGGGCAAAGCGAAACCAATTCCAACGTTTCCACCAGTATTTCCAGAAATAATAGCCGTATTAATCCCAACCACATGCCCCTTAATATTAATTAAAGGCCCGCCGCTATTTCCCGGATTGATAGAAGCGTCAGTCTGAATGAAATCATCGTAAGGCCCTGCACCTATATTTCGACCTTTAGCGCTCACTACGCCAACGGTAACGGTATGGGCTAAGCCAAATGGATTCCCAATCGCCATAACCCACTCACCAACCTCCAAATCGTCAGAATTTCCTAATTCTAAATATGGGAACTTTTTCTCTTCTCCCTCATCTAAAATTATTTTAATTAGGGCTATATCTGTTTTTGAATCTGCTCCAATTAATTTTGCATCGTATTCTTTATCATCTTGAAAGGTAACTTTAATTTCGTCGGCATCTTCAATGACATGATGGTTCGTTAAAATATGTCCATCTTGGTCGATAACAAAACCAGATCCCATTCCACGTTTTGGTCGTTCACTGCCTTTTTCACCAAAAAACCGATCGTAAAAATCGCGGAAAGGATCTTGTCCTTTCCCACCAGGCCCTTTGCTACCAGGTCCTCGGCGAGGGCTCCTCATAGGTTTTCGTTTAGATTTAATACTAACGTTTACAACCGATGGGTTTTCTTTTTTCGCAATTTCAACGAAAATATTCGAGCCCATTGGTCCATTACCGCCACTTAATGCAATCGCAGAATTCACCATCTGAAACTTTTCCCCATTAAAACCTGGAGAAAAAGGTAAAATCAAAAATAAACAAAAAAGGAACGTTGCTAATAATCGGAAAAATCGCAATTGCATGAAAATCCTCCACTCATTGAAAACCATTGATTTATGGCGTAGGGGGAATTAAAAAATTAAACTATTAAAAATAATATTAAAATAATGCGGTTACAACGTATAACCCATTATTATTTGAAAATTTAAGAGTAGTTACATACTCTCTAATAGAATTGATTTCAAACTCTTATCTTTGACAAGTCTGAATTCTTGGAGTTTCTTTATAAAGGAAATGTATTAAAAAGAGTTCCGCTGCTTAGTCTAGATAGATTCATACTGATTTGTAATTATATAATGCTAAATTAACTGATTACAACATGAAAACGTCACAGCAGCTCTTCATAAAAATATGGCAAGACAACGGTTTTCATGATAGTTTCAATCCCAAAATAAAATGGTAAAACCACATGAGTTTTTTTATAACAGCATTAGGTTTGATGATGATTTTTGAAGGTTTTCCTTATTTTTGCTTTCCGGAAAAGGTTAAAGAGTTCACACAAAAAATATCGGAACTTGAAAACGGAACTTTAAGAGGGTTTGGCTTTTTTCTTATGATATTTGGCTTAATCGTCGCTTACTTAGGAAGGGGATCCTACTAAATGAAAATGCCGGTTCAGATTTTAAAGTGTCTCATAATTTCTGTCTATTTAATTCTTTTGTCGAGTTGCGCAAATTTTCCTATTCAGGAAGGCGAACCACCCGCAACAACTGATACGTTAACTCCATCAGTGGAATCATATCCTAGTCTTCATTTTGAAGACTTACCAATGCCAAGCGGGTTTACCTTCAAACGATCTAAATCTTTTATCTATGAATCCAGGAGCGGTTCCGTAAAAGTAGGACACTTATTTTTTGCTGGATGGAGTAACCTTGATGAAACGATTGCTTTTTTCCAAAATGAAATGATCAATAAAGATTGGAGTTTTGTCAGGACCATGGAACACAGCGGAACTCAACTTCTTTACGAAAAAACCGACAAAGTTTGTGAAGTAACGGTTAGATCATCACTAGGACAAACCCTAATAGAAATAACAATTGGTCCTAAATAAATTAAGTAAACTTCTAAAAACTCAAAACCACCAAGAACCTAGTCTCTAGAACCAAAGGTCTTGCAAAACAAATTGATAAAAAGTTTTTAGAAGTTCTCATAAATACCATTAAAAACTTTTATAAGCGGCGATCTGATTTAAAAATCGTATAACGCTTTTTGGAAATGGCATCTGAAGACACCTCTTTAGCCGAACAACAAGTATTTAGCTTCCCTCCTTCTCCTGAGTATTTCTTTTCAAACTTTATTCAATACGAAGAATCTGAGTTTGCTTATCAATCGGCTAAAGACCTGTGCAAGCCAAACTCCATTTGCAACACGCTCTTCATTTCTGGAGACCAAGGTCTAGGTAAAACGCATCTATTGAGAGCTATCGGAAATCAAATACAGCAAGATAGTCCGTCTAAAAAAGTTATTTATTCAAAATGCAGCGACTTAATTAGTAAACTGGAAGCAAAAAAATATAATTCCGACAACATTATCAACCAAATTCTCAATGCTGACATTTTTCTATTAGACGATCTAGACGATTTAAAAAATAATCTTAATTTTCAAAAAACGCTCTACCATATTTTTAATACTCTAAAAGAAAAAGAAAAAAAAATAACCTTTGCAGGAAACACTTCCCCTTCCAAACTTAAAGACACTGCAGATTATTTAGCTTCCCGGTTTAGTTGGGGTATTACCGCTCCGATAGGTCCAATGAACGACGAAGCAGGTTGTAAACTTATTCAAAAAATAGCTTTGGATTTTGGTTTAGAGATCTCTGATCCAGTCGTTAAATTTATTATAGTCCGAATACCCAGAGATTTTACTTCGCTTAAAAATGCAGTCGCTTTAATAAACAATGAATCTTATCTACAGAAAAGAAAAGTTACCATTCCACTAACAAAAACAGCTTTAAAAATAGACTGACATTAATATTTAACTATTTAGCGTCACAATAAAAAACAAATGCGGTAATGCCTAATACATGAAATATCAAAATATAGTCGCAAGATTAGCTGAAAACGCTAAATCCATTCCCAATACACCCGCAATCATTGATCCTCGAAAAAAAAGCGCTCGCTCTATCACTTTCAAGGAATTGTATTCTGAAGTTAACCGTTTGGCTTTTGGGTTTTCAAAAGCTGGGCTAAATAAGGGAAACAGAGTTTTACTAATTGTCAAACCAGGGGTCGATCTGATTGCCATCACATACAGTCTATTTCGCCTGGGAGCTGTTCCAGTGCTTATTGATCCTGGTCTTGGTAGAAAAAATATTCTGAACTGTATTAAAGAATCGCAGCCTGAAAGCATGATAGGAATACCGGTAACTCATTTCATACGAATTTTATTTCCCAAATACTTCTCTAGCGTAAAAACTTTTATAACTACGGGAAAACAAAAATTCCAAAACGATTTCACTATCAAAGAAATCCGTAATTTTGGTAAAAAAAGCGTCGATTTGGAAACAACGGAAATTCATGAACCTGCGGCTATTTTATTCACGAGTGGAAGTACTGGCTCTCCCAAAGGCGTCGTTTACTCTCATAACAATTTTTTCGAACAATCTAACGCTTTAGAAGCAATCTACCAATTCAAAAAAGGCGATATCGATCTTCCAACCTTTCCTCTATTCGCGCTTTTTAGCGGGGCGTTTGGAATGACTAGTATAGTTCCAGATATGAACCCAACTCAACCAGCTCGTGTTAATCCGTTAAAAATTCTTTCAACAGTCGAAAAATTTAAAGTAATCAATAGCTTTGGATCTCCTGCTTTATGGGACACCATAACGCGTTATTGTAAAAACTCCCAAAAGCCAACAATTACTGGTATAAAGCGAGTTTTAATCGCGGGGGCTCCCGTTTCTGGAAAGCTTTTAGAAGCCTTTGATTCTGTAGTAGATAAAAGTTGCAAAATATACACTCCCTATGGAGCGACAGAAGCCCTCCCAGTAGCTTCTATCGAAAGGCATGAGGTTTTAAGCGAAACCTGGGAAAAGACTAAAAAGGGTTTGGGAGTTTGCGTAGGAAAACCCGTTCCAGGAATGAAAGTTAAGATAATTAAAATAACTGACGATCCGATCCAAGATTGGAAAAACGAATTAAAAGTATCTCAAGGAATAATCGGCGAAATAATCGTTCAAAGTCCTTGGGTCACTAGATCATATTTTAATAAACCAAAAGCCAATGAACTGGCAAAAATTACCGATGGGGATTCATTTTGGCATCGAATGGGTGATGTTGGCTACATAGACACGGAAGGCCGTATTTGGTTTTGCGGACGCAAAAGCCACCGAGTCATTTGTAAAACGGAAACGTTATTTACTATTCCATGTGAGGGAATATTTAATCAAGTACGAGACGTAAAGAGATCCGCTTTAGTTGGAACTGGAGAAAAAGGAAATCAAAGGCCAGTCTTAGCGGTTGAACTAGAAAACTCCATTGAAGAAAAAGGTAAAAAAGAATTAAAAATCGAATTATTAAAAATAGGATCTGAATTTGATTTAACTAAAAATATAAAAGACATTCTTTTTTGCAGATCATTTCCCGTAGATATACGACATAACGCAAAAATTTTTAGGGAAAAGCTTGCGGTTTTGGCAGAAAAAAAATTACGTTGAATACTTCTGTCAATTTGTTTTAAATCAAACCACCATTAATCCAATGCCCTTCAAAGCTTATTCCTGAACCGGTTATATATTTGCCTGGTCCGTGAGGAGCTCCATCTTTATAACTTCCAATAAACTGATCGCCATTTGAATAATAATAAGTTCCATTTCCCGACATCTCTTCTTCTACAAATTCTCCTTCGTATCGATCTCCGTTTGAATAATTGTATTCTCCTCTTCCATTAGGTTTTCCGTCGAAAAATTCGCCTTGGTATTGACAGCCATTAGAATGAGTATAAATTCCTATACCCTCTCTGCTCCCATTAACAAAATAACCATGATATAGATCCCCACAGGCAAAATAATATATTCCAACTCCATGCATCTCACCATTTAGAGTATCTCCGACATAACGATCTCCATTTGAAAATTCGAAAGAAGATTTTTTACCTTGCGCGTCTTTATTAGTATTTCTGTGATTTGTTTTTTGTGAAGAATAAGCGTCGCTGCCATTTTTATTGAAACCGTTTATAGAATCTTCAGAAGAACTATCTTTAAACAATTCGCATAAATAATAGTAAGCGAGATTTATTTCTTTAAATCGTTCTTGAGCGCGTGAAATGAGACGAGGACGTTTTTTGGCATACAAATCAGGATGCCAAACTTTAACTAATTTTTTATACGCTACCTTCACTTCGAAAAAGTTAGCTTGACTACTCAATCCCAAAGTATGAAAAGAACGAATAGTTGAACGCATAAACTTTTATCCGCAGTTATTTTGGATTAAACCTATTTAACAAAAGAGAATTACCCACAACAGAAACAGAACTTAAAGACATCGCCGCCGCCGCATAAACTGGCTTTAAAGCTATTCCCCAAATTGGGAACAAAACTCCTGCGGCAATAGGCACAGCCATTACATTATAGAAAAAAGCCCAAAATAAGTTCTGTCGAATGGTCTTCATCGTCTCTTTGGCTAAATCAAATGCTTTTGCAACGCCGTTCAAATCTCCGCTCATCAAAGTAATATCAGAAGTCTCTTTAGCTATATCAGTTCCTGTTCCTAGAGCAATACCTATATCGGCTTGGGTCAACGCAGGCGCGTCGTTAATTCCATCGCCAACCATCGCAACTTTAAAATCATCCTGTTGCAATTCTTTTATTATATCCGCTTTTTGATCGGGTAACTTTTCTGCATATACTTCACTAATCCCAAGATTATCCGCTATGTATTTAGCCGTTTGGGAATTGTCGCCTGTTATCATAGCCAACCGAAAACCTTTTTCCTTCAACTTCTGAACTAACTCTTTTGCCTCAAGCTTTACGGAATCAGCGATAGAAATCATACCAATTACCCGTTTATCTCTTGCAAGAAAAACAGGGGTCTTGCCTTCACTGGCCCATTTCCCCATGCGATCATTTAGAGATGAAATATCAATCTCATTTTCTATCATTAGTTTTGCGTTTCCTAAAAAAATGGTCTTGTCTTCAAGAACCCCACGCACTCCATATCCTGAAAGAAACTTAAAATCAATACAATCAACAGGATTGACTCCTCTACGATGCGCCTCATTTTTAATGGCATCAGCCAATGGATGTTCTGAACCAGTTTCAACTCCAGAGGCAAAAGACAATATCTCATCTACAGACAATTTAAGCTCTGGGACAGGCCAAACATCAATTACCTCAGGAGCTCCAAGGGTTAACGTTCCAGTTTTATCAAAAACTACCATCTTGATTCTTTCAATGGCTTCTAATATTTCTCCACCTTTAATAAATACGCCATGTTCGGCTCCCTTCCCTGCTCCAACAATAATTGCCGCAGGTGTCGCCAAACCAAGCGCGCAAGGACAGGCAATCACCAAAACAGATACTAGAGTCATCCATGCAAATTGATTTTCTGACATAGGTAAAACCGCAATATCATCTCCCCAAGTCCCCCAAAACCCAAAAGTCAAACCCGCAATCAATAAAATAATGGGAGTAAAAACTCCTGCGACTTTATCGGCAAACCTCTGTATTGGAGCTTTAGATCCTTGAGCTTCCTCAACCATTTTCACAATCCGCCCCAAAACAGAATTCTCACCTAATCCATCCGCTTTGTATTTCAAAAATCCAGTTTGGTTAAAAGAACCCCCTATGATAGAGTCTCCTGTTTTTTTATCGACTCCTAAGCTCTCTCCAGTGATCATAGATTCATCCACATAACCGGAGCCTTCCATAACAATTCCATCGGCAGGAAATCTTTCTCCAGGACGGATGCAAACAACGTCTCCTCCCTTTAGATCGCTTAAAGATATTAATTTTTCCACTCCTTTTTCAAACACGTTTACTTCTACTGGGCGCAGATTTAACAGCTTTTTTACCGCTTCTGAAGCTTTTGCCTTTGCCTTAGACTCAAGGAAACGTCCTAATAAAATCAAGGTAACGATCATAACTGCAGAATCAAAATATATTCCAGAGAATTGTTCTGACTGCAAAGTGTTAGAAGAAAAAAAAGCGGCCCAAACGCTAAGTCCAAATGCGGAAGTAGAACCTAAAACAACTAAAGAATTCATATCAGCGCTTCCATGTTTTAAGGCTTTCCAAGCGCCTACGTAAAACTGACTCCCCGCCCAAAACTGTACTGGAGCAGCTAGTAAAAACATCGACAACGACGACAATAATTGAAAAAAATTACCAATCATCATGATCGACGCAAAAATTAATGCGCCAATTAACTTGACGGTTAACTCTCGCTTTGTTTCTTCTATTTCAGGGTCTTCAGATTTTTTTTCGTCACCCACTCCAAACCCCATAGGCTCTAAGGCGTTTCGAAAGTCCTCTATATCTGGAGTCAAAATGGTTTCAACTTCGGCTTTTTCAGAAGCTAAATTAACCCGAGCTTCCAAAACGCCATCTATCTTTTTCAACTTTTTTTCAACTCTAGATACGCAAGCGGCACATGACATTCCGTAGACAGAAAATGTCTTTTTCTGCCTTGATAAATCGTATCCTAGTTCATCAATAATTTTTGAAACCCGACGTAATGTATCGTTTTTAGCGTTAAAGCGTAGATCAAGTATTCCCTTATTAAAATCTATTTTGGCTGATTCAACTTCTTCTACTTGACAAAGTTTTTCTTCAATTCCCAAAACCGAATTTTCATCCTTAATTCCATTAATAAATAGGAATCTTTCAAAACTATTTTTAACTTCAGTTGGAGAGTTCATAAATTTTCAATCAAGGTCTTATTTTTGTTAATAAAACAAAATTAAACAAAGTAGGAAGGAAACGACTTAGTTAAACTCTTTACGTTAGGAGAACTTCTAAAATTCGAGCTTACTTAATAACTCGACGACAATAAACCTGTAAAAACTCTCTTAAATCATTTCCCCGAAAATAAGTTTTTTAAGGTAAAAAAACCGTAAAGGAGGAGGAGTATGGAAATGATCGCGGTGGAAAAAGAATTTTTTGATATAGAGTCTATGAAGAGATAGCAACCCAAACCGCTAAACCCCATTCCTAGGATTAAATAGCCTAATTTCTTTGAAAAGAGGAGAAGAGGATTTTCATCTTTTGATCGTTCTTTTTTTAACTCCCATCTCCATTTCAAAATCAAAAAAGTTTGTCGAAACCAAGAAAACAAACCAGTAGACTTAGTTAAATTCGTGTTGCAATACATACATCTCGCCACAGAGTTATGATTTGGAAAGCCACAACTTAGGCAAAGAGTAAAATCTTCGCGTTTATTTAAAGGAACTTGCTCTTTACTCGGTTCATCCATGACAATTGGCCATTAAAAACATGTAAAAAAAATTAAAAACAAATTGGAGTTATTCAATTTCCAAAATGTTTTAAGTCTAAAGAATTGAAATGATTCTAGATAACCTATTGTATCTCGACAAAAGACGCTCGTCAATAAAGGCAAAAGAGAAACGAAAAAACTGAGTTATGGTTAAGGAAACTCCAAAATAATTTCTCCGTTTTCCTCTTTCACTGAATATGCCTCCAGTTTAAAAAAAGGCTCCCCTTTACATTGTCCAGATGTCGCATCATACTTCCAACCATGTAAGGGACATGTAACAGTTGTTCCATCAAGCTTGCCTTCCCCTATAGAGCCTCCCATATGCAAACAAGTGCCATCAACGGCAAAAAACTCCCCTTTAACATTAAAAATAGCAATGTAATATCCAAAAGCTTCAACTGACTTTCCTTTTCCAGGCTTTAAATCTGAAGCTTTACCAGCATTAAACTTCCTCATACCAAATTCCTCAAAAAAAATTCAAAATTATTGCCATTTATACCCAATTTTATGTTATATCTCAATCACGGTCTTTATATTGGTAATTTTACTGCGCACTCATGTTTTTTTGAGTTTACGTAAACCATATTTAATATTGGATCTCAAAAGAAATGCCGTTCTTAAAGATTTTGTCGCTCCAAAAACTTAACAAAATTGGACAGTAAGCCCTCAAACTCCTAGTTTATACACAAAATTTGACAAACCTGAATAATTATTAGTTTCAATTTTGTTAGTACTTAAGGGATTATAAAATCATTAAGGATAAATTATTTTTTTCTTGTAATTTTTTAACCTATTAATCAACATTAACGGTTTTGGAAAATGTTAATCATTCTTCTTCGACAACCTAAGTGCGGAGGATCATAATATGGCTGCAACGAACTCTAAAAGTGACCAAATGCAAAAAACCGAAAAATTTAAAAAAACAGTTGGAAAACGCCTGAGAACCTTTAGAAAATCAACTGGCTTAAATGTTGCTGGATTTGCAAAAAAAATAAGAATAGGACTGGGTACCTTGTCCGAATTAGAAAATGGTATTTCTGCTCCTTCGGCGCAGACGCTAGCAAATCTACATCTTTATACTGAAATTAATATTGCTTGGCTATTAACTAATAAGGGGAATATGATGAGGGGTTAGTATAAAAATAACTCTACATCGTATTCTTTTCGCTTCAAAAACAAATCAAGATAGAATAGAATTACTTGAAATTGCTAATTTAAATGGATTAAAATCATACAAAATTGAAACTTGAACTAAAGACTTTGCGTAATTTTTTTCCTTTAATAATATTTCTTTTCTGCTTTTTGGGTTCCATTAGAGTGGCGAATTCTCAACCAACGCCGCCAGAAATGGTTTTAATTCCCGGTGGCGCTTATGAAATGGGGGCTCTCAAGTCTCTTGCCGAAGTGAATGTCCTAGATATTCTAAATCCGGACCGCCATGCCTTGGGCCCTGAAAACCCTGCACATAAAGTTTTTGTAGACACTTTTTTTATAGACGTTTATGAAGTGTCTAACGCAAATTTCGCAGAGTTTATTAAAGCAAAAAATAGAAAAACGCCTACCTTTTGGAATAATCCAGATTTCAATCAGCCTAAGCAGCCGGTTGTAGGAATTACCTGGAAAGAAGCGAAAGCTTTTTGCGAGTGGAAAGGCAAAAGGCTTCCTACTGAAGCCGAGTGGGAAAAAGCATCTAAAGGACAACAACCTTATGATTATCCATGGGGTAACTCCGAGCCAACGCCAGAAAAACTAAACTTTGACAATAGTGTAGGAAAAACAACACCTGTTGGTTCTTATGCCGCTGGAAAGTCTAGTTTTGGTGTTTACGATCTTTCTGGAAATGTTTCTGAGTGGGTAAATGATTGGCATGGCCCTGAATATTATCTTTTTTCTCCCGAAAAAAACCCTCAAGGGCCGCCAGATGGACAATATAAAGTTATCCGAGGCGGAAACTGGCGAAATAAAAAATCCGACGTAAAATTGACCTTTCGAAACGCAACAACACCAAAACTAAAGAGTAAAACTGTAGGCTTTCGTTGCGCAAAAAGTGCTAATTGATTTTAACGATTAAAAGTCTTCAACCTACCTCAATCAATTCCGCTATTTCGTCAAGCAATAGATTGGCTAATTCTGTTTTAGGCATTCTATCTAAATAGCGAATTTGTTGGTCCTTCTTTATAAACGTTGCTTCATTATAATCAGAGCCAAATCCTATCTCCGGCTTTGCAATATTATTTGCAACGATCAAATCCATAGATTTTTTTTGAAGTTTTTCTAAAGCATTTTCGAAAACATTTTCAGACTCCGCCGCAAATCCAACTACAATTTGCCCATCTTTTCGAGTGGCAATTTCGCTCAAAATATCTGGATTGCGTTTTAGCTTTAGAACGTTGCCTCCATTTAAATTCTTCTTAATTTTGTTTTCTTCATAATTCTCTGGAGAAAAATCTCCAACAGCCGCTGTCATAATCAAAGCTTTACATTGAGAAAATTTATCAAAAACCAAGCGGCGCATCTCTTCTGCGCATTCGCAATATAAAGTTTCTATACCAGGAGGAGAAACAAGGTTTGTCGGTCCGCTTATTAGAGTAACTTCCCCGCCACGTTTAGAAGCTTCTGAAGCTATTGCATATCCCATCTTTCCCGAAGATCGATTAGAAATAAATCGAACAGGATCAATTGGTTCTCGGGTGGGACCAGCAGTTACAATGATTTTTTTTCCAGCAAGATCAGCCTTTTGGCAAAATTGAGCAATAATTTCTTTTAATATTATTTCTAATTCGGCCAACCGCCCTTTTCCTTCAGCTCCACAAGCTAGTTTTCCATACTCGGGTTCCACAATGAAAATACCGCGCGACTTTAATTTATTAATATTTTCTGTGACTGCAGGATTAGAATACATTTTGTCATTCATAGCTGGGGCGACCAAAACTTTTCCGGAAAATGAAACAAACAATGTCGATAACGCATCGTCGGCTAATCCATGAGCCATTTTAGCTATTGAATTTGCTGAGGCGGGAACAACTGCCATCAAATCTGCTTGTTCAGCGAAACGGATATGTTCCATAGCGTCATCGCCAATCTCTTCGAAAACATTTTGATAGACGGGAGATCCCGATAGAGCTCTAAATGTCAATGGAGTGATAAACTTTTTAGCATTAGCGCTCATCGCCACTTTTACAGTAGCTCCCTCCTTCATTAATAATCTTAATAAGTCCGCAGACTTATAAGCGGAGATTCCTCCAGAAACCCCCAAAACAATATTTTTTCCTTTTAAATTTCCGCTCACTTAAATCTTACCTTTTATAAATCTTGTATTGGTTGCCTGTGAAACTTAACTTAAAAACCAACACCAAAAACAAGAAGTTCAGCTGATTGACTTTTCTTCTACCTTTGCTTAGTATGATCGCTTCAACTACTTGTTACTACACAAAAACAACAAAAACTGCCTTTAACAACAAAGGGTTCGAGTTTTCTATAGGAATAAATGGTGAAAAAAGTTCTAATTTTCGACGATAACTCCAAAGTTATTGAAAATCAATTAAAAACAATTGAAACAGTTTCTCTCATAATAGTTACGTCTGAGTTCAGCGCTGAAGGAATTCTTGAAAAAAAACCAGATCTAATTATCATCAATCAAAATATTGCTCAAAATAGCCTCAGAGGAATTTTTAATCAGCCTAATCCTCTTCCAGTAATTTTAATTACAGACAGTGGGCCAGAAAAGCAAACATTTGAAACGTGGTCCAGCTCAGCTCATATCGTAAAACGAGGAGATTGGGATCAATTAGAGCTAACTGTAAAAGAAGTTTTAAACTTTTTTGATTAATAAAAATGAAGAAAAGCAAAATTGAACCGAGATTCATTGCCGTAGAAGGCGCTATTGGAGCTGGTAAAACAAGCTTATCTAAATTATTAAGTGAAAATTACGGCGCTAAATTAGCTCTTGAAAAAGATGAAGAAAATCCATTTATCGCAAAATTTTACGATAACCGCGAAACTCTAGCGTTTCAAACTCAAGTTTTTTTTTTACTAAGCCGGTATGCACAATATATTGACCTCGCTCAAAAAGATTTATTCAATTCTGTGATTTTAATCGATTATTTATTCCAGAGAGACAGGGTATTTGCCGCCTTAAACTTGAAGCCGCACGAGTTAAACCTTTATGATCAAATCTTTAATATGCTAAAGGGAAAAACCCCAAAACCAGATTTGGTAATTTTCCTTCAGGCTAGTTCTGACACTCTCATTAAACGAGTGAAAAAAAGAGGCCGGGATTACGAAAAAACTTTAGACTTTTCTTATTTAGACTCTGTTAATAAAGCTTTCAATAATTTTTTCTTTTACTACTCAGACACCCCACTATTAGTGGTCAATACTAATGAAATAGATTTTGTAGAAAAAAAAGGCGACCTTGACCAGTTGATTAATAAAATAAATAGTCATAAAATAGGACGTGAATATTACAATCCGCTTGGATCCTAACAGGACCGAGACGGGAACCCTTACTAGTTACTGTTGTACCCATTAGCCTTGGACCTCAATGGCCAAGAGCGGGAAAAAGTAAATTAAATACAAGGATTCTTGTCTCAACCGCCTGTGGGCGGTTTTTTTTTGCTTAAATTTTTGAATCATGGATAAAATCTCAGTTCCAGCAATAATAGATAGAAAAAAAACAGGTAAAAAAATATCGGCTCTTACAGCCTATGATTTTACTTTCGCACAGTTATTAAATGAAACTCCTATAGACCTTATTTTAGTAGGAGACTCATTGGGAATGGTCTCTTTAGGATATGAAAATACTTTACCGGTAACAGTTGAAGATATTATTTATCATTTAAAAGCTGTGCGTCGAGGACTTCAAAAGCCAGTTTTGGTTGGCGACATGCCTTTCATGTCCTATCAAATCTCAAATGAATCTGCCGTAGAAAATGCAGGAAAGCTCGTTAAAGAAGGAGGAGCCGAAGCCGTCAAAATAGAAGGCGGAGGCAAAATGATTGAAAGAGTTCAAGCCACAGTAGATGCTGGTATTTCAGTAATGGGACATATTGGACTAACCCCTCAATCTGTTCACCAGTTTGGCGGTTACCGCGTTCAGGGAAAAAATTTCCAAGGAGCTCGTCAGATTAAAAAAGACGCTGAAGAATTACAAAAAGCAGGCGTTTTTTCCATTGTACTAGAAGGAATTCCAATGGAACTGGCAGAAGAAATTACAAACAACCTGGACGTACCAACAATAGGAATTGGAGCTGGCGTGCATTGCGATGGCCAAATCTTAGTCCTTCAAGATATGCTTGGCCTGAACCAGGGGTTTCTACCAAAATACGTGAAACAATTTGCCGAACTAGGTTCTCTTACTCAAAGCGCCGTTAACGAGTATATTCAATCTATACAAACAGGAGCCTTTCCGACGGATGAAAATTCCTACCATCTAAAAACTAAATCACTAAAAAAGGTAGAAAACCAAACCCAATCCTGATAATCCCAGGGTTTAATTTTCTTTTGGCAAACTTCAAACTTTATATAATCAAAATTTTCTTAAAAATAAACGATGTTCAATTTGTACATAATCATTTTTTGAATACATGGAAATAATTAACTCAATAGAAGAAATGAAAGCCAGATCTCTGGAAGCCATTAAAAAAGGAATGTCTATCGGCTTTACTCCAACTATGGGGTTTCTTCATGATGGTCATCTAAGTTTGTTTAGGAAGTGTCGTCGAGAAAACGATATTGTGATCGCAAGTATTTTTGTAAATCCAATTCAATTCGGACCTAATGAAGATCTTGGTAAATATCCTAAAGATCTTGAAGGAGATAAAGCAAAACTTACATCGGAACAAGTAGACATTCTTTTTTTACCTAATCAAGATGAACTTTACCCAGAAGAATTCAAAACTACAGTTACGATTAGGAAAATTTCCGATAAGTTATGCGGTCAATCACGGCCTACACTTTTTGATGGAGCGGCAACGGTTGTATTAAAATTACTGAATATAGTACGCCCCCAAAAAGCTTATTTTGGAGAAAAAGACTGGCAACAGCTTGAAGTGATTTCAACTATGGTAAAAGATTTGAATTTAGATACTGAAATAATGAGAGTTCCAATAGTCCGAGAAAATGATGGTTTGGCTATGAGCTCAAGAAACTCTTATTTATCAGAACTCGAAAGAAAATCAGCTCTATCTTTAAATAAAGCGTTAGAAAGAGCAAAATCTCTGGTTCTACAGGGTGTAAATGATGCCGTTCTAATCAAAAAAGAAATTGAAACGATCATTTCAAAAGAGCCTGTTACCCAAATTGACTATATTTCTGTTTGCAACCCGTCGACCTTCATAGAGCAAAGAAAAATCGACCAAAAAATATTAATCGCTTTGGCTGTTAAAGTAGGAGCCGCCAGGCTAATTGACAATTGCATTGTGGAGAAAAACTGATGCAAGTTACACTAATGAAATCTAAGCTACACCAAGCTAAAGTGACTGAAACACTCATCGATTATGAGGGAAGTATCGCAATTGATGAGGACTTAATGGAAGCTGCTGGAATTCTTCCAAATGAACAGGTCCATATTTTTGATATAAATAATGGCCAAAGGTTTATCACTTACGCTATTATCGGAACCCGAGGTAGTAAAACAATAGCCGTAAATGGCGCTGCAGCTAGGCTCGTTCATATTAATGATCGCATCATTATCGTTGCTTATGGTATTATGGACTTAGAAGCAGCAAAGAGCTTTCACCCTAAAGTAATTCTGTTGGGTTCAGATAATAATGCCGCTGGATAAAGATTAATTTCTTTAGTATCCTCCGCAATAATTCAAATTATTTCCAATAATGGTAACAAAGGCGCCATGGATTTATTTATTATAGTTAGTTTTATTTTTATGGTTTGGATGTGCATGGATTGCTTATCCAGAAAAGAGCATATAATTTGGATTGTGATTATGCTTTTTTTATTTCCAATAGGCGCAGTTGCTTATTATTTTATGGTTAAGAATAAGGGCGAAGGAAGAAAACTTTCCCTTGTTACAGGTAACGCGAAGGAAGTGGAAACCGATGAAACAATCCAGCTAAAAGACTTGATAGGTAAGTTTCATAAAGCTTATCACTATGAAAAATTAGGCCAAATTTATTTAGAATCTAGACAATTTGATCGCGCCTTAGAACCGTTCCGCGAAGCAATCCAAAGAGACTCGGAGATGCTAGAAGCAAAATACGGTCTAGCCAAAAGCTTCCATGGTTTAGGACGCTTTGAAGAAGCTGCTGAAATTTTGGAGAATCTTGTAAAAGAAGACAAAAAATATGACTATGGGAACGCTATTTTTGGGCTAGCTGAGTGCTATAGGTTAGGCGGTATGGAAGAAAAAGCCTTAGAAGCCTACAAAACTGTAATCGATTCATATAGATTTTTTAAAGCCTACTACCATTATGGGAAATTGTTAGAAAAGAAGGGCGAAAACGAAGAAGCCATTAGCTGTATGAAAAGCATCATAGGCACTTCTAAAAATTTACCTGATTACAAGCTTGAAAAAGAAAAGCATTGGATCGAAGAGGCTTATAAGTTTTTACGAAAAAATGGAATCGAACTAGCCTAGACTTTTAAATTCTTTAAAAGCTCATCTCGACTGTCTTACCAATTTTAAGATAAGATTACTTTAATTTGTTCCACCAGTCTCATTGTAATGTCTCAATTATCAGAAAACTTAAAAGTAGTTCGTAATCACCTTAAGCTGACCCAATCTGAATTTTCCAGAACCTTAGGAATTGGTTTTCGCACCTACGTACGATACGAAGTGGGAGAAAGAGAACCCCCTATTCCTGTTTTAGTCAAAGTCTCCAAATTAATTAAGGTATCGCTCGACGATTTAATTTTATCACCTCTGCTCATTAATGAATTTAACGGCTTACCTAAAAAAAGTTCTAAAAAACCGCCTTCCATTGCAAAACAAACCACAACTTTTCCAGGCTTAGACAATGAGCAATCAATTGCCTACAAAAAAGACGAGAAAAATCTTTTAAACCTTTATAGGGAAATGGATGTTAAAACTCGCGAAAAATGCCTAATGGAAATGAGCTTATTAATAAAGAACTCAACTCTTATCAAAAACAAAAGCGTAAATCTTTCCGAAAATCAAAACACAAAAAAGGTTGCAAAGTTAAACAAATCTTCAGACTTACCTAAACGTGTGGGCGCAAAAAACTAACAACACATAAATCTTCCGTTAAAACTTATACTGCATTTAAAGTCTATTTCCGTAAAAACTTTTTTAAGATCCCATCCATTTCGATAAGTAAAGAAATGGGCCTGCCATGAGGACAAGTATATGGCATTTCAGTTTGCTCTAAGTCATAAAGCAATTTACGAATCTGATCCATATCTAAATTATGATTAATCTTTATTGCATTTCGACAAGACATCATCACTACTAAATCTTCATACTTATCTTTTACCGCGTCCACTTTTCCTTTAATTTGAAGTTCGCTCACAATATCGCGTACTAATTCCTCCCCATCTTCTTTCTTTAAAATAGAAGGAACTGACCTAAGTAAAAAACCATTAGTTCCAAAAGTTTCTAATTCTAACCCCAATTCTCTTAACATTTCCAAATGAGGCAGTAACGTTTCGGCTTCGTCTGGTAAAACTTCAATAGATTTCGGAAACAACAATTTCTGAACCTCGATCGCTCTTTTTTTTGCAGAGTTTCGAAACCTTTCATACAAAATTCTTTCATGGGCAATGTGTTGATCAACGATTAAAATACCGCGTGGCCCTTGCATAATGATAAAAGACTGTTTTAACTGTCCTAAAGGTTCAAACTCAGAATACATTAAACGAGAAACGGGCATCAATTGTCCATCAAAAATCTCCGTTTGCCCCAAACAACTCTGAGAACCTGGAGATCTTGAGCTTCCGGCTAGTTCTGGAGCTTCCTTAGAATAAAAAATATCTAAATTTCTTTGAGGAACTTTACTAGGATCATTACCAGGCCAAAAAGGTTCAACAGGATCAGAACTAGAGTAATTTTGAAACGAAGATTTTTGAGAGCATTCGCCTATTTCATTTAATGGTGGAGAAACTTCTGTGACAGTTCCATTCGAGTCAGGCAATTTTATCGCAGGTTCGTTCTGGGCAATTGCATTACGAATCCCTTCGCTTACAAACCGATGAACGTCTTGTTGAAATGCGAACCTAACTTCAGCTTTTGCCGGATGAACATTGACGTCAACCAAGCTCGGGTCAATATAAAAATAAAGAAAAATAACAGGATATTGTCCCTTGGGCAGTAAGTGGCTATACCCATGTTGAATCGCGTGTAAAATCACTTTATCTTTTATAAAACGATTATTCACAAAGAAATATTGCGACGAAGGAGTTCCTCGAGTGAATACAGGATTGGAAACAAATCCTTCTAATCGATAACTGTTATCAGAACTCTCGACGGGAACTAACTCTTTAGTTAAATCCGCTCCCATAATTTCCGCGATTCGATACAAAGATTGTTCCGACTTTCGGACATTAATAATTTTTCTACCATTATGCGTCAAATTAAAATCGATTTCAGGGTGGGCTAAAGCTTGCTGTGTAGTCGCTTGCGCAATATGGGACGCTTCGGTAGAATCACGTTTTAGGAATTTCCTACGAGCTGGAGTATTATAGAAAAGTTCTCGAATTTCAAACGTTGTTCCTTTAGGCCTAGCAATTTCCTTAGCAGAAACAGTTTTACCTCCTTCTACCTCAATTTCATAACCGGACGTATTTTCATCGTGTGAAGTCGTCAATACGACTTTGGAAACCGATGCGATACTAGGTAACGCCTCCCCCCGAAAACCAAGAGTATGAATGGCCTCCAAATCCGAGGGTTCGTAAAGCTTGCTGGTTGCATGACGCTGAAAAGCCATTTTGGCGTCTTCCGCTGTCATTCCACACCCATTATCGGATATTTTGATCAACTCTTTCCCTGCAGATTCAATTTCGATGGTTATTTCAGTTGCTCCTGCATCAATCGAATTTTCCAACAATTCCTTCACTACTGAAGCTGGCCTTTCAATAACTTCGCCTGCGGCAATTTTATTGGCCATCTCATCAGATAAAACTTGAATCTTATTTTCGTTTTTCATAGGATAAAATAAAGTGCTGGGTTATAAAACAAGCTGAAAAATTAAAATGTTGAGATATATTTTTCCAGAATTATATCAGGATAATGTTACGATTAGCATGTAACATTTAAAAGATTATGGAAAAATACTTCGATCACAATATAGAAATTATCCGATCCCGCTTCCCCGAAGTCCAAGGAATTGAAAAGGGGATTTCCAAAGCTATCACTATTGAGGAAACTCGCTCAGGAGAACAGACGCTAAGATTTAACGGCTTGTTAATTCATAGCGGGTATGACCCGAAAAAGGAAGCGGAAAAATTCGCGCAAAAAACACAAGAAGGCAATAAGGTTTTTTTATACGGGTTTGGATTAGGGTACCACATCAAGTCAATTTTAAAACACCTAGGCCCTAATGGATCGTTACTTGTTGTCGAATTAAATTCAGAAATATTATCAGCTTCCATTTCTCTAATGGATCACACGGATATATTAGAAGATCCTCGATTCTCTTTAATTTCGAACCAAAACCAACAAGTTTCTGCAAAAGAAATATCTAAACAGATGTCAAGATTGGGAGTAGCATCTGATTCCCAAAATACGGATATTCTCATACATAACTCATCATTCAATTGTTTGCCAAAAGGTTTTGACAAAATTGCAAACGCTCTCGAAATACTGTTAATGGAAAGACGAGTTCCTCTTATTTTTGGAGGCCTCGAAAACCAAAACTATGAGTTGAATAAAAAAATCATACTTAAAAACAAAGGTATACGCTCTCTAAAAGAAACGCATAAAAACAAACCCGCTATTTTAATCAGCGCAGGTCCTTCTTTGGATAACGCTCTCCCCTATTTAAAATCTTTAAACCATTCGGCCATATTAGCTTGCGTAGATACAGCTTTTCCTATTTTATCAAAAATGCAAGTTCCTTTAGATTACGTTTTCTCTTTAGATCCGCAGAACGATAGCTTCGAGTTTTTCATCGATCATTTAGACGCTTCCATCAATCTGGTTTACCTTGCAACCGCAAATGCTCGCATCCTGGCGAACTACAAAGGAAATAAAATTGTCGCCTTCAAAAAAGAATCACTTCGAGAAGAAGATAATAAGCTAATAGAAGAAAAAGGAACCACTGTTGCTGGAGGTTCAGTCTCTTGCTTTGGTCTCGATTGTCTTATCCAAATGGGATGTAACCCAATTTTCATAGTAGGACAAGACTGCGCTTTTACCGGAAACAGAACTTACGCACGAAAATCCATCCAAGAAGATAAGTTGATTATGTTAGTTAAAAATGGAAGAACCGTCGCTTCCGAACACTTAAATAAATCTAAACTCCATAAAAGAATTAACATTCTAAACGATCAAGGTTGTGAAATTTTATCAAATCAATTGTTATATAATTATTTAAGAAACATTGAAGAATTAGCGGTAGCGCGTCCAGAAACAAAAATTTATAACTTATGGAGCCACGGCGCACAAATCAAACAAACTGATTCTGTAGGTTCCTACAGCGAAATTTTTAATATCATTGGCTCATTAAAAAAATAAATTAGCATGGATAAAAATCAGCTCCAGAATTTAGTCTTTACTGTGTTGGGAATCGCATTGCTCGTTGGTGCAGGGTTTCAATTCACAAAAAATCGAAGCAACTCCTTTTCCAACGTTAGGACGACTGAGAATCAAACTCTTCCAACAGAGGGATCCAAAAGTATGGAAGGATCTCATAACGAAGAATCACATTCAGAAAACGATCACAAACAAGTTTCTTTGAATAATTCAGACACTCATAACAACGAAGAAAATGTCGATCATTCTGACCCAAAAAATCAACACCGAATGGGAATTTTTCATTATAACGAAGGCAACAAACTATTAGCCTCGAAAAAATGGAAAGAAGCCATAACTAACTATCAAATGGCTTTAAAACACGATGAAAAGTTATTCGAAGTTTATATAAATCTGAGCGTGGCGCAACTTAGAAATAAAGAATTTGATCAAGCCTATCTTACTTTACAAAAACTTAGAAATTTTCAACCTCAAAATCCTTCGCTTTATTATAATTTAGCCTGTTACTACTCGCTAACAAACCAGTTGGAATTTGGAGCATTGGCTATCAAAAAAGCAACACAACTTGGCTTTACAAATTTTCAAACTCTAAAAACAGATCCTGACCTTGAAAACTTAAAAAACGATCAAGCCTACGGTGAATGGTTGACTTCTTTGTAAATCCTCAATTACAAAATTCATTTTTTTAGCAACACACCAAAAACACGGCTTTAAATTATGTGAAATAAAAAAGTAAAAACGATTTTTTTTCATCAAAGAACACCGTTCTTTAGTCCTCTACAAAAATTAAACAAACAGACAACATATTATTTTCTTTAATTATGCATACACAACTTTTCAAAAATAGTTTAGTCAAATTTAATAGTTCTTTTCACAGTCATGAATAATCATGTTAATATTTTCATACATTATTAATTTTAATAGACTTATTTTTTAATCCACTCTTAAGTCTAACGATAGGATATATATTGGCTGTAAAAGCAAAAATATTAATCGCCGAGGATTCTATAACAGTTGCAGAGTTCTTGAGAGACTTCCTGGTTTATACGGGATATACAGTAGAAGTCGTTCCTGATGGACTCCAAGCTTTACAAAAATTAAAACAGACCACCTTCGATGTTTTATTGTTAGACCTGAATATGCCAGGAATGGATGGTTTAAAACTACTGGAAGCGATTCAAACGGAATTAACTACCGCTCCTCTTTGTATAATGATAACTGGATACCCTGAAGCCGAGATTCGAAAACGCGCTAAAGATTTAGGGTGTTATCTTTTTCTCATTAAACCTATTAATATTGAATCTCTTGATTCTTTCATCCAAAAATATTTACCCGCACATAAAAGAAATCCACCTCGCCCACAATCCTTAAAAAAATTATCAGATCAATGGAGCCTTGCCACTAAAGAAAAACCCAAACCTCCTTTTGTATGCTTAGTGATTGCTGCAAGCACTGGCGGCCCTAAAGCCCTGGAAGCAGTCCTAAAAAATCTTCAAGTAACCAATGAGTTCGCAACTCTTATCGTCCAACACGGCCCGAAATGGATGCTTCAGCTTTTTGCAGACAAATTAACCGAACGTACAAAGAAAAAAGTGGAATTAGCTTTGGATGGCCAAAGACCTAAGGCCGGTCATATTTATTTGGCGGTGGGCGACCACCATCTCTATATTGAGCCAGGTAGCTTCAAATTAAAACTCTGCTCTGAAACGCCAAAAATCAACTCTGTTCGCCCTGCAGCAGATCCATTATTTCATTCCGCCGCCGACGCATTTGGACCATATTGTATCGGGGTTGTCTTAACGGGTCTTGGCAAAGATGGCGCTGAAGGAGGAAAAAAGATTTATTCAGAGGGAGGCTATATTATCGCGCAAGATCCAAAAACAGCCGTGGCAAGCACAATGCCTTTATCCATAATTAATTTAAAAATTCAAAATCAAATTGCTTCTCTTGAGGAAATACCGGAAGCCATAAATGGAACAGTTTCTCGACTAGCAAAAAAAATAAAATAGAATTTATAGTTTAATTATAAACCTTCATAACTTAGATAATGCAATGTCTTTGACGCCTGAAAAGTTGATCAACCAAGATCAAAAACTCGCTTCGTTTCCATTAATTTATGAACAATTAATGGAGGCCCTAAACAATCCAAAAAGTAAAACGGAAGACATCGCTGAAATCATCATGCACGACGCCGCTTTATGTGTCCGACTTTTAAAGATTGTAAATAGCTCATTTTATAACTTTTCATCTCAAATCGATACTGTTAGCAGAGCCTTAAATGTCATTGGAACAGAACAACTCTTTAGCTTAACAATGGGGACAACCATCATTTCTAAGTTCGAAACTATTCCTGAGAAATTTGTCACGATGGAATCTTTTTGGCACCATGGTATCGCTTGCGGTTTAGCCGCAAAAAGTATTGCCAGATTTAGGAAAGAACCCAATTTAGAGTTTTATTTTATTGCTGGAATGATCCATGATATTGGCAGTCTGATTATTTATAAACAAATTCCAGAGTTAGCTTCTTCCGCTTTGGTTCAATGCAACGATTGGGGGCGCCCCTTAATTAAAGCAGAACAAGACGTAATGGGTTTTGACCATACCCAAGTTGGAAAGGCTTTGGCGGAAAAATGGCAACTCCCTGAATCTCTCGGGCAAATTATTGCTCACCACCACGACCCAGATCAAGCAGAAGAGTTTAAAGTAGAAGCGTCCATAATGCATGTAGCGGACAATATTGCCGAAGGAAGTTTTTTGGGAAGTAGCGGTCAAATCAAATCTCAACCACTGAGCACACAAATATGGAAAAACTTGGGCTTACCAGATAATCTACTAACTTCTGTTTACGACGAAATGTATGAAACATTTGAGGAAACAGTTGAAATCTTTACTTAATAAGCCAAACATAAAAAAAGACCATCCAAAAGGGTGAACCGAGAGTACCTCCCCTTCGACCTACTGCTTACGAAACTTATTTTAACATTTCACGTAACTGTCTGAATTTTGGAAGATTTTCCTTCTTTGCTTATTTTTCAGCCATTTAAAACAACTCTATTAGTTCCATAAATTCCATTGATTCCATCTAGATGGGTTTTGTCAGTCACAAATAAGCCATTTTTGAATGGCGAAGTTCCTAAAAGGTTTATCTAGTTCAAATTTTCACGGAGTAACTGATTATTCATTAATAAGTTTTCGAATTGATCAAACGGCCATCCTCCAACCAAATTAAGAAGTTTCAATTTTTCCTTTTTACCAACGTAACGATACCTATAAATTCTATAATTCAGTCTGACTCGAAACTCAATTAATCATTCATATTCAATATACGAGTTAGATCTTTGAAGAATCTCTTCCTCAGTTAACCAAAACCTGTTTTTGCTTATTCAAGCTGTTCGATTCCTGTTACAAATTGAAACAATTCGTTACCCTGATGAAAGGAACCAAGACAGAGTTTTCAGTATTCTAATTTCGTTTAAACAATGAAAATAAAGGAGTACAATCATGAAAACTACCGCTATTGTTATCAGTCTTTTAATCGCTACCGTCCTTCTTATGGGGGCTTTCTCTGGGTGCGGATTCCGTAATCACAGCCCAGAAGAACGCGCCAATTTTATGGTCAATAAGATTAAGGATAAATTGAATCTTAATGGAGGGCAGGTTGAAAAATTAGAAATCGTTAAAAATGAAATTTTAGCGGTTAAACAAGAAATGAAAGCAAATCGTAACCAGGCCCAGACTGTTATTTCAGAAATATTGAATCAACCTAAACTAGACCAGGAACGCATTTTGTCGACCTTGAGAGAGAAAACTCAAATGATTAACGAGAAAGCTCCTCAAATTGTGGTTGCTCTAGCTGGTTTTTACGATAGCTTAACTCCAGAGCAACAGAAAATAATGCAAGAAAAGTTTAAGGGGCATTTGGAACATTCCAAACGTTCTTGGAAACATAATTAAGAAACCGTTTAATATTTCGTGATTTCGTTTGCATTGACTAGCCTTAAAATTAAAGGCTAGTCTTTTGCTAACTTAAAATTAAAAAAAATCCTAAAATACTTGAGGCGCTAGGCAAAAACCTGCCTAGCGTTTTCTTTTCCATTAAACCTTGCTGATAATATAATGCCAACTATTTTGCTAATTGACGACGACGAGCGGCTAGCCGAATTGTTGGGCCAATATTTCGAACGATTTTCTTTTGAGTTGGAACACGCTATAAAACCGAGCGATGGACTTGCCAAATTAAATAGCGGAAAGTTTGATCTAGCCATATTGGACATTATGCTTCCCGAAATGGATGGTTTTGAAGTTTGTAAAGCAATACGTAAAGAAAGCGATATTCCTATTATCATGCTTACCGCGCGAGGAGAGTCGATGGATAAGGTGATTGGGCTTGAATTGGGCGCCGATGATTACTTATCTAAACCATTCGAGCCTCGGGAATTGGTGGCGAGAATTAATAGTATCCTAAAGCGGACTTCCCGCTCTACACAAGGAGAAAAAATTCTTCGATTTGACGGATTAGTAGTCGATACAGAATTACGAAAAGCAGTAGTGAACGATGAAGAATTGAGCCTCACTTCTATGGAGTACCAATTAATAGAGTTGTTCTCGCTACATCCGGGTAAAATTTTTACGCGAGACGAAATACTAAACCATCTTCAAGGAATTGATGCGGATGTTTATTCACGTTCAGTCGATATATTGATTAGCCGACTGCGCCAAAAACTCAAACCGGAAGATTTCATAAAGACTGTTCGCGGAACCGGTTATTGTTTTACTGGGAAAAAACTATGAATTGGTCGTTCAAAAAACGCAAACGTTCCCTCTCTACCAAGCTTATTCTTTTATTCATCGTCATGGCTTTTTTATTTATGGCGTTGGTTGGAGGAGGGCTGAAGTTTGCGTTTAAATCAAGTTTTCAAGAGAATATCCGACCGCACTTGTTCCGTTATATGGAGTATATACAAAAGGATATTGGGACGCCTCCTGATTTTGAAAGAGCGAAAGAAATCGTGAAAAATCTTCCTGTGGAGATTCATCTATATAACCATGACAAGCAATGGTCTTCAACCAGTACACCTTTAGATTTGAAGAAGATTGACTACTATAAGAGTTTTACCGAAAACGAAATTGAATACGAGTTTGGAGAGCTTGAAGGTCGAGATTATTTAGTAAGTAAACATTCCGATTACACTCTAGCATTTTCTGTTCCGCATTCTCCCCATTCTTGGAATTGGCGCAAAGCTATACCGCTTGCCATGTCTTTAATATTATTGGTTATCTTATATCATTCAACCCGCCGAATTTTTTCCCCAATTAAAACCATCAAAGAAGGCGTTCGAAAAATTGGAGAGGGAGACTTTGAACACCGGATTCAAATTGAACGATGCGATGAATTAGGAGACTTATCGGATAGCATCAATCAAATGGCCGACGATATTCAACAAATGCTAGAAGCGAAGAGGCACCTCCTTTTAGCTATAAGCCACGAGTTGCGCTCTCCGATGACGCGGGTTAAAGTTTCTCTAGAGCTTTTAAACGACGAAAAAAAACGCGAAGACATTAACCGAGATTTAGTTGAAATGGATAACTTGATTGCAGAACTTTTAGAAACAGAGCGTTTGAATACGCGACACAGCGTTCTAAATAAATCTCATGTTTCTTTAGGGAAATTGATCAAAGAACTGGAAGGAGAGTTTTTTAGAAATCGACCTTTTGCAGTCGATCTTTCAACTCCGGATATCGAAGCGCATATCGATATTGCGCGTCTTAAATTGTTATTGAAAAATCTTTTAGAGAACGCTTTCCGCCACAATTCAAAAGAAGCAAGTCCTCCAAAATTATCGATACACAAATTGGATAACGAGATTATTCTTACGGTGGAGGATTTTGGAGAAGGAATCGAAGAACAACATATCCCATTTTTGACAGAACCTTTCTATAGGGTCGATCCTGCACGACAGCGTCAAACAGGCGGTTTCGGATTAGGTCTTTATCTCTGTCGAATGATCGCAGAAGCCCACGGCGGTACATTAAAAATTTCTAGTGAAAATCAAAAAGGCACAAAGGTAGTCGTAACGCTACCTGCGGACCTCGGGTAAAAAATAGAGCCTCGATTGGTAATCGAAAGCTACTTTCGTTCAATACGAACGTCATTAAGAAAATTCTACTAAGATACTGCCTTTTCTCCTTCCTTTTATAAGAAACATTCAAACTATTAGAAGCCATAAATTTAAATCTATCCCAAGACCAACCTAAAGCAAGACTAGTAAAAACGCACGCCTCATGCGCGAAAAAGCACATTTACAGGCACAACATTCTTGGGCAATATACCTTTATAAACTATAGGTATCACTTGTCGCGTAAAGTTGGTAGTCGGTTCAATTTCAACTGTTTTTTCCAATTTGTGATGAGAATTGAATTACCGAAGATATCCAAAAACGTATTTTTAATCTGTTTGAATGGGACAACTCCGAAGATAACAGTTGTTTTTTATACACATGGTAAAGGCAAAAGAATTATCCAAAAAGCGAATAATTCATGGCTGCAATATTTTTTTCTCGAAGAAAAGTCATGCCTTTTAATCGAAGTCCTATTCTAAAAGTACTATGGATCGAGGATAATTATCCCAATTTGGCTTTGGTTAAACGGATTGTGGAGATAGATGGTTATATAGACTTCTATTCTGCTAACAACGGAACTAAAGGACTGGTTTCAGCCCAGGAAAACAAGCTCGATTTAATTTTATTAGACATCAAATTGCCGGAAATAAACGGCTTTCAGGTTTTAAAAAAATTAAAAGAGAATAAAGAAACAGAAAACATCCCAGTGGTTGCAATCAGCGCTCACGCAATGGAAATGGATATAGATAAAGCCAAAGAGGCGGGATTTGAAGATTATTGTATCAAACCTTTTAAGATGGATACGCTTTTAAATATTTTAAATAAATATAAAAACAAAAGTCCAAAAAATTCACGATTTGGAAAAACGACCAATAGTCTCGTTAAACAGTTCTAGTAAAGCATACGTAAATAAAAGGTATTCGAACGCCAATATTTTTAACAGCTATTAATATAATCGATAAATCTTTTTTGTCGACGTTTTCAACATTTGATAACAAAAAATATTTTTAGAGGAAATATGTTTCTTAATTCTATTACCAATGTATCAAATTGAAATTAGTATCTTTTCAAGTTAGATGTATTTTTATTGAAATCAAAAACTAACAAGGAGTAAAAAAATGATGATTCATTCAACACCTGTCATAAATGGTTCCTATAAAAAAGGGACCATTTCGATTGCTCTTCTTACAGCCATCCTTGTTTTGAGCTTAATCGGAACGGCTCAAGCGAATGATAGCGATAAAACTAAGGTTATAAGCAGTTGGAGATCCGATGGAACGCTATATTCCATGAGTGATGAAATGAAATTTTATGCGGGTTTCATGAAAGGTACTTTTTTTGTCAAACATAATACGGGAAAAGCGCATTACACTCATGCAGCGCTAATGAACTGCCCCTTTTCAGTCCAGATTAGTAAAGGGCAAAAAGGTGTTTTGCAAGGAATGTGTAAGTTAGGCTCAGGCGACAATACGGCTAACGCTAAAATTTCTTGTACAGGAGAAAAAGAAAATTGTTTAGGTAAATGGGTCTTCACTTCTGGGACTGGAAACTTCAAAGGAATACAGGGTGAAAGCCCAATGAAAATTCGGGTTGACCTTATCCAAGACAAATCAACAAATAATGAAACCTCATCTTTGGGACGTAAAACGGGTTCCTCTGGTTATTTAGTTATTAAAAACTTGCGCGATAACGTTGATGGTTCGCAAGGAACTCCAAGGGTTAATTAAATCTATTAACCAGGCAGGAAAGCTTTTTCCTGCCTGGCCTTGTTATCTTAAATATTACCTAAAGATATACCGCTTCTCATAATTCATTTTCGTAATTTTTCAAAATTTTTAAAAACGCCTGTACTTTTTCTGATTTATGCATATCAACGTGCGTTACAAGCCAAAATGGTATTTCCCAATTTTCTAGACGCGGCATAACTTCAACTAAATTTGTATTATTTTTAGCGATGTAATCAGGAAGAAATCCTATACAAATTCCAGATATAACTGCTTGTTGAAGTAAAAAAGGAGTTTGACTTTGGAAGACGATTCTATCCTCTGGAAAATTTTCTTCCATCCATTGCGCGAACTTAGTTTTGGGACCATCAGGATCATTTATATGTCTTTCCATAAAGTAATGATTAGAAAATTCGTCGAGCGTTTTAGGCAATCCATTGCGTTTTATATACTCTTGGCTGGCATACAAGCCGAGTTTAATTGAATAAAAGGGCCGAACTACAAGATTAGGGTCTCCAGGTCTTTGAACACAACGAATGGCAATATCGGCTTCGCCATATTCAAGTTGAAAAATTTCAAAACCCGTTAAATAACGAATTTTAATGTTAGGGAATTTGATAGTGAAATCGCGTATGGCCGGCATAAGTAAACGAGAGGCTTCATCTATAGAAGTAATAATTAAATCGCCGGATAATTGTGATGAATGGTCTCTTATCCGTCGATCTAAGCTGGAAAATTGATGGTCTGCGAATTGCGCGGCCCTCATCATGTCTTTTCCAATTTCTGTAGGCGTATAACCATTTGAATGTCTTAAAAATAGTTTTTGACCCAGCGTTTCTTCCAAAGCGTCGATGTGACGTATTACAGTCGCGCGATGAATTCCTAATGAATCCGCCGCTGCGCTCACTGTTCCAAGTAAAGCAACCTTATAGGCTGTTTTAATTTCATCCCAATTCTTCAATTTTTGACTCCAACCAAAACAAGTTCAATTAAAAGCATAACAATATCTACAATATTTTTGTAACACGATATGTTTTTAATTCAAACCTAGCAAAAACGCACACCTTATGTGTGAAAACACACATTTACGACCACAATATTCTTGTGTCATTATTCCCTTATAAATCAAAACGTTGCTTGTCTGGAAAAGTTGATAATTAGTTCGCTTAGAACTTTTTAATTAAACAAAAGGAATTAACCTATGTCGGAATCAAAACAACATAAAGAGTTTGGAATAATTTCTAAAGTTTTTCATTGGTCAATTTTTCTTTTGTTTCTAGTTCAGTTTGGAAATGCGATTGCCATGTATGCAGTAGCAACAAAGGACTACTACCCAAAAGATATATTTGAGGCGCATAAATCCGTAGGTTTATTACTCCTTTTTATAGCTGTTGCCCGTCTGATGTGGAGGAAATTAACTCCTTTGCCGCCGTGGCCAGAATCCATGACTGAATTTGAAAAGAAATCATTTCATTTTCTTGAAATTGGTTTGTACACGGTCATGTTTTTAATGCCATTGAGCGGTTATGTATTTTCGTTAGCAAGTGGTTATGGTTTTAAATTCTTTGGTTTATTTGAAGTGCCTGATTTAGTTGGGAAAAATGCAAACTTGGCTTTATTTGGGAAAATTCTTCACAGAGTCACAGCTTTCATTATAGTAGCTTTTGTGGTTTCTCATGTCTCATTAATTCTTCGGCGTCATTTTGATTCAAAAGATCAATTTATAAATAGAATGTCGTTTTTGAAATCAAAAACTAATTCTTAGAAAATTACCGTTATTTAGTTACTATGAAACGACGCTTCCTTTTATCTGTTTTTCTGTTTTTGGGAATTTTAATATCTCATTTCTTTTTATTTAAAGTTTGGCAAGCTGAAGCCGCTAAACCTGTACGGATTGGAATACTTTTTGACGGGCCTTATTGGAATTATAAAAAACAGATTAGTTCCATACAGCGATCTTTAAAAACTTTAAGTTCCGGGTTGTATGATATTCAATTCCCTCAAAATATAATTTTAAATGGCGAATATGATTTAAAAAAAATTCAACTTTATGCCGACGAGTTAACTTCAAAGCATAAGCCCGGCATAATTCTTACTTTTGGCGTTGAATCAGCCAAGGCGTTTTCTAAAAAAAAATCATTATCTATCCCCGTTATTTCTAAAGAAGTGTTTTTCCCAGTTGAATTAGGTTTGCTCCAACCCAAAACCTACAAGCCTATTAATCCAAACTGGACGACTTCTTATGATCCAACTTCTGATGAAACAATTTTGGCGCTGATTTCTAAGTTAACGCCAGCAAAAGAAATCACCGTTATTTGTTCTAGCTTTATTTGTAATAACAATCCCAAAATAATAAAGATAATAAAAAAATTCCAATTCAAATCGGGAATTCAATTTCAAACTCTAATCATTGATCCAAAAAATTATTTGAGGCAATTATCTAAACTTAAAACCTCTTTAGTTTTTGTTCCAGAATTATATGGCTTCAACGAAAATCAATCGAAAAAGCTTTTTCAAAAGTTAATTGAGTTGCAAATACCATCTTATACATTGGATGGGTTATATGGAATTGAGAATGGGGCTTTAGTTGCAATAGATTTCAGAAATCCAGAAAAATTTGGCAGAAGTTACGCCTTAAAAATATTGGATATTCTGGACGGCAAGAACCCGAAAGATATTCCTGTAATAGATTATTGGAAAGGCAGGCTCATATTTAACCGAGAAACTGTTCAGAAAATTGGATACGACATTCCTCTAGATTATTTTTACGAAGCGACTCTTTACGGCAAAAAAACAAAACAAAAAAAACTGACTTTGCGGGAAGCTCAAAAAACCGCAATGAATCAAAACTATAATATCAAAATCCAAGCTTTGATTGAAAATCAGGCTATGTTAGGCGTTCAGATAGCTGAAAGGCAGTTTTTCCCTCGGATAAATTCAGGTTTGAACTATTCACGTATAGACGATACTCGGGCCGACGTAGCTCCGCAAAATCGAAGGGAAACAAAGTTTGAATTTAAACTTCAACAGCAACTATAAAACCGAGAATTATATAAGAGTATAGAAGTCAATAAATATGCTTTAGAGGTCCAAAGTAAAACGTTAGAAGTTTTAAATCAAGATATATTGGAACAAATTAGTTTAGCCTATCTAAATACTTTGGGTTTTCAAGAATTACTACAAGCAAGAAGAGAATATCTGAATCTTGTTAGACGAAATCGCGACACCGCTGAATTTAAATTCAATCTGAAAGAAACAGATAAAACTGATTTGTTGCGTCTGGATATTGAACTTCAAAACGCCCGAAATGACCTAATTAATACAAGAGAATCTCTTTACGCTTCTTGGGTTCTACTAAACAAATTAATGAATCTTCCTCAAGAAATCCGATTGGAATTAGATAGGGATGAATTTACTGAAAAAAAGTATATAGAAAGATCCTCTAAGTTCGATCTTTTTTTTCGCACGGAACGGGGAATAAAAGTTATTCGCGAGTTTTTTACCAAACAGACTTTCCAATATTCCGCAGAACTTCAACAGATTAAAGCGAATATCCTCCAGACGGAATCTGAAAAAGAGTTGGCCGTCTCAAAGTTTTATCCAAGCGCACAATTAAAAGCCGATTGGTTCGATCAGCTTCAAAATGATACGCGCGATTTGAGCGAAATAGAATCCCAAAGATTGGAAGATATTTATAGCAATGGATGGTCCGTAAAAGGAGAGGTTAGCTTTCCTATTTATTTAGGTGGAGAGCGATTCAAGCAAGTGGATCAAGCTAGGGCAAAGGTACTTGAATTCATGAATAGGGAAAGAAACCTAAAGATCGATTTATCCGAAAGAGCAAGGACAGGTTTATTTCAACTTTATAGAAACCGTAAAAACCTTGATTACGCTATGTCTAACGTCAAATCTTCTACGGAGAATATGAAAATTGCGAATGTTCAATATTTGCAAGGCGATTTACCCGTAATCGATCTTCTGAATATTCAAACTAATTTAATTCTTAGTCAAATTTCGAGTATCAGCGCTCGATATTCATTTTACCAATCATTGATCAGTCTTTATAGAACCATGGGAAGAAGAGATCTAATAGAAAAATTCCAAAGCCGAGAAGTTATGAGTAACTTCAGAATGAAAATGTTGGAATACTATATGGAGCATATTAAGAAAAAATACAATCTTGATTCCATTAATAAAACATACAAAAAGTAATTCGTAGGTACATGCCTAAAATAAACTCATCAGTTAAATTTATTTTTATGATTCTTTGGGTCATTAGTAGCCTGGGGTGTAATGAAAAAAAGACTCCTCAGGAAAAGATCATTCCCTCTGTGAAGGTTCAAGTTATAGGTTCTGATTTAGATCAAAGAAATATTCAAGTTTTTAATGGAATTGCTAGCGGCATTAACTCCGTCATATTAAGTTTTCGAGTTTCGGGAGTGTTGGAAAAGATTGCGGGGAAGGTAGGAGATATTCGAAAAACGGGAGAAGTCTTGGCTAAATTAGATCAACGCGATTTCAAATTCAAAGTTGATAATTTGAGAGGACAGTTGCAAGGAGCTCAAGCGGACCTGGATATACTACAAAGAGGCGAGAGAAAAGAAAACGTTCAAAAGTTAGAAGCTCAAATTTTGAGTTTGAAATCTAAATTAAGAACGGCAGAGTTTGAATTTGACAGAGTTCAACAATTGTTTGCTAACGACGCCGCTTCTAAATCGCGCTTAGATCAGGCAAAATCGGACCGAGATTTGGCTGTATCCAACTTGGAAACCTCAGAGCAAGAACACGCTATCGCTTTAAAAGGAGGTAGAGAAGAGGAAGTCTTAGGTCAAGAGGCTAAAGTGAGATCGATAAATGCCGATTTAAATCAAGCTCAGGCAGATCTTAATGATACTGTTTTAAAAATGCCCTTTGATGGTTTGATTGCTGTTAAGCATATTAATAATTTTGAGCAAATTCAAAAAGGCCAGAAAATTTATGATGTTGAAGCGATTGACAGAATTGAAATCGAAGTAAGCATTCCAGATAAGTTCATTCCATATGTGAAAAAGAGCCAATCCGTTAAAACAGAATTTCTTAATCTTCCTGGGAAAGTTTTTGATGGGATAATTACAAAAGTGGGATTGTCCGCGGATAAAATTACTCTAACTTATCCAGTCTGGATTGAAATTCCTAACCCCGTTCGGGAAATACTTCCTGGCATGTCTGCTGAAGTTTCAATTAATTTTCAAGGTTTAGATTCCTCCCAACCATTATTACCTATCCACTCTGTTTTAGAAGATTTTTCCGCTAAGCAATTTTATGTCTGGGTTTTTGACGAAAAAGCCAGAGTTGCTAGACGAAAAAATGTTTCTATTGGAAATATCGTTAAAAACCAAATAGAGGTTACGGAAGGGATTGCAGGCGGTGAAACTATTATTGTCGCTGGTTTAGATCAACTTTCTGATGGCATGGCAGTACGCTTGCCTAAAAAATAAAAAAAGAAATAGTTAAGCTCTCTAAAAAGGATCTGAATTATTAATTATGGTTCGATATTCTCTAGAACATAAAGGAGTTATCTTCTTTTTTTATTTTATGATGTTGATTTTAGGGGTTGCTAGTATAGAAACCATTGGCAAACAAGAAAACCCTGAGTTCCCGGAGTTTAACGCGGTTGTTGTGACTCAATGGCCGGGGGCTTCTCCTCAAAAAATCGAAGAATTAGTTACCGAAAAAATTGAAAAAAAATTATTAGAATTACCCTATTGGGATCACGTGGATTCCTTGTCGCAACCGGGTATATCTTATGTTTTTCCAAAAATTGAAGGTAGTATTTGGGATGTAACTCCCATCTGGGATAAAACCCGCAGTAAGTTAGACGATTTGAATGGACAACTGCCAGATGGAGTTTCGACGCCCTGGTTGAATACGGATTTTGGAACAACCAAATCTGTAATTCTGGCAGTAACGGGCAAAGATTATTCTAATGTTGAATTGGACGACATTGCCGACGATATAAAGAAAGAATTGGAACAAGTTCCCTACGTTGCCAAAGTCGAAATTAAAGGAAAACAGGAAGAGCGCATATGGATTGAATTTCCATTATCTAAATTAAATAAGTTGGGGATAAGTGGACAGACCATTGTCGATATTGTTAAGACGCAAAACATATTGGAGCCTGGGGGCCGTCTTTGGTTGGACCCTCAAACGATTCGAGTAGAAACCAGCGGGGAATTTAAATCGGTAAAAGAAATAGAGGATATTGTAATTACAATTCCAGGACAATCAGGTGTCTTTCTACTAAAAGACCTGGTAGCGATTAAGCGAGAATATGAAGACCCACCAAAAATGCAAATGAGGTTTAATGGAAAAGACGCTATTGGCATAGTTATTCAAATGCGGGAAGGCGGTCAAATTCTTGAATTGGGTGACAGCGTAAAAAAACTAGTAGACGATTATCAAAAAATTGTTCCGCTAGGAATAAACATAGAAATTATGAACTTCCAACCGATGTGGACTGCAAAAAAAATTGAAGAATTTGTGTCCAATTTGGTGCAAGCTGTTCTCACGGTTGGAATTTTAATGGTGATTCTTCTGGGATGGAGAGAAGGTTTGATTATCGCTACTCTAATTCCCAGCGCTTTTTTAATCACTTTTGTTGTGATGAATTTGATAGGAGTTCCTCTTCAGCAGATATCTCTTGCCGCTTATATCGTTGCTTTAGGGATGTTGGTTGATAATGGAATTGTCATGGTCGAATCTACGTCCGGTTATATCAAAGAGGGAATGAATGGAAAAGACGCCGCGATAAAGGCCGGAACCGAATTAATGGTTCCATTACTGGCGGCGACTGCAACAACCATATCTGCTTTTTTACCCATAGCTATTTCTAAAGAAGCAATTGGAATTTACTGTCAGTCATTACCTATTGTGATTGCAATAGTATTGTCCGCCTCTTTTTTTGTCGCTATGACGTTGGTGCCCGTCAGTTGCGTTGGGTTGATTAAACCCAAAATGAAAAAAAAAGGAACTTCGAATACCTGGTTTAACAGGTTTTATAGAAATATATTGAAAGTAGCCTTAAGGTTTAGATTCATAACCATTGTTTCAATCATAGGGATTTTATTTCTTACTCTCCCACTTGCGGGCAAACTACCTAAAGCGTTCTTTCCGCCATCGGATCGATCTCAATTCTTTTTTGATTTATATATGCCCGAGGGGACTGATTTTCGCTCAATGAAAAAAGTTGCCCTGGAAGCGGAAAAATATGTCCTTTCCCAATATAAAGACGAGGTCCGTAATATGGCCGTTTATTTGGGCGAGAAAAGTCCTGTATATCATGGTTCTATTTCAGGAGAAGAACAAACCAGTAACTACGCCCAGTTTGTAGTGAACACATGGGAGCAGCCGCAAACGGAAAGATTGTTGAAAGAATTAACGACTTACTTCGCAAAAAATTTTCAGGAAGGTCGAATTGATCTGAGGAGAATTGAAGAAGGCCCACCCGTAGGCCAGCCAATTCAAGTGCGGATTTATGGAAAAGATTTAGAAATGTTGTACGACCAGGTAGACTCTATCAGTGAAATTATTAAAAATACTCAAGGAACTAGAAATGTATTTAACGATTGGGGACGTCGGGTTCCCCTTTTGTATCTTGATGTTAATCAAGATCAAGCTCGTAGGATAGGAGTTAGCACCCAATCAATTACCCAAATTATGCAAGCGGTTTTTTCAGGGTTATCCATAAGCGATTACAGGGAGAGAGATGATGCCATACCTATCATAGCTCGAGCCAGTTCTAGGGAGAGAAATACTTTAGATAAAATTCAATCTTTAGAAATACCCACTTCGGATGGTAATAAAATTCCTCTGAGCAAAGTTGCGGAAGCAAAATTGAAATGGGAAGCGGGTAAAATTAGACATTATAATCGACGAAAAACCGTTACGATAAAGGGGTATTTGGATGGAACCCGGACGGCTCATGAAATATTGCAAGATATTGATAGTCAGATAAAGGAAAAAATAAAGTTTCAACGTGGATACGGTTATGAATTTGGAGGAGAAATTGAGGCAAGTAAAAAAGCCCAAGGAGCTCTCGGAGCGGCATTACCAATTGGGGGTGTTTTACTTATGTTAATATTGGTTCTCCAATTTGGTAACGTCCGAAAAATGTTGATAATTTTGACTACAATTCCATTATCGTTTATTGGAGTGGTATTGGGTTTATATACAGTGAACTATCCTCTAAGTTTTTTTGCGATACTAGGGGTTTTAAGTTTGGCAGGAATTGTCGTGAATAATGCCATATTACTGATTGAACAAACTGACGCCAATTTGGAAGACGGTAAACCGCCGGTCGAAGCGATCATTGAAGCAGGTATCCGAAGGGCCGCTCCCATTTTTTTGACGACATTAACTACTTTGGCTGGACTGGTTACCCTTGCTATCAGTGGCCTGTTTTGGGGCCCCATGGCAGTAGCTATTATGGGCGGTCTTATTGTATCGACATTTTTGACATTGATAGTAGCTCCCACCCTTTACGCTCTATTTTTTAATATAAAATACGACCCATCTCAAAAATCTATTGCTTAAGAAAATAGCTGTAACTGGAAATGATCTCTAGCAAACAAAATTGATTTTTAGTGAGGCCCTATGAAACATCTCAAAAGATCTTTACGGTTATTTGCTTTTCTCTATTTGTTAGAAGCATTTTTGATCATGCCTTATTAGAAAACATCATAAAGTCTTTTGATAATCAATCTATAAAAAGAGAATATTACCAATAGAAAGGTAAAAAAAACTATGAAGAATAAAGTCCATTTAGTTGCTGGAGCTACAGCAACCTTATGCATAGCTATTTTTTTTATTTCTACTATTATAGTTGATTTTTTTGGTTCACCTGAAATAATTGCAACGGTAAAAAGCTTAATCGTTATGCCTGGCTTGTTTATTTTAATACCTTCTATTGCGACAACGGGAGGAACGGGGTTTGCATTATCGAAATTTCGTACAGGCCATTTGATTGACAAAAAAAAGAAACGAATGCAATTTGTCGGAGCTAATGGAATATTAATTTTGATCCCTTGTGCATTAATTTTGAATCAATGGGCATCCATTGGTTCATTCGATACCAAATTCTATCTCGTTCAGATTGTAGAACTAGTTGCCGGTGCAGTTAATTTAACTTTAATGGGTTTTAATATACAAGATGGCTTAATAATGACAGGAAAACTTACTAATAGAGTAACCGCCAAATAGGAGTTCCATAAGTTGGATTACACAATTGTAAAATTTGTACATATTCTTGGGGCTATTCTGATTGGGGCAGGCTTGATTGGTGTTTGGTTATCTGATCTGCGGTCTCGCCAGTTTCGGGACCTAAAATTGTTTGCAGAATCAGTTCGCAATATTGCGGTTTTTTACGATGGGGTCGTGGTCCCTGGAGCTATCCAATTGCTACTATCAGGAACATAGATGGTTATGGATTTATTTCCCGGTTGGTCATTCCTCAAAAGCCCTTGGTTAGCGGGCATGGTTTTATTATTTTTATTAGAGTTCATTGAGGGTAATACAATTACGAGACTATATTTTATGAGATTGCGGAGGATGACTCAAGAAGCCTTAAAAACAGGTCAAATTTCTCTGGAATTAGAGAAGGAGCGTGGAAAAACTCTTCCTTCTTTCACTCATTACCTCGACTTACCCATGCTGTTTCTCATCGTTGCATTAGGAGCCATCAAACCGGCGACATGGACAATGTTTTTCATCGGCTCTATCATTGCCATTGGCATGGCTATAGCGTTATCGATTTTTATTCCTAAGTTATATCCCTGGGGACAAGAGAAATAAAATCCGAAATAGAGTCCAAGCATTCGAACATCCGCTTTGGTCATTTGCGGACTTAATGTCAGCACAATTAAACTGTGAACCTACTAATGAATTATCAGTTGCTCTAAAATTCTACCTTGACAAATCATTGAAACCTTCTTTTTACCAAAACGACTTATTATTCAAACGAGAAATCAACTTAAAGTATATAACCACAGTCAGGTCAAAATGAAAAAGGACTTATGAATACAATCGCAAGTCCTTTTGAAGATTGGGTTTCTTTCCGCTCGCAAAAGAAAAACTTTATATCTTACGCTTCAACTTAATGATACCTCCCGTCTCAACTTTTTCAACCTCACTGGTTTCCCAGGAAAACCGTTTGAAAGAAGGAAAATTAACTTTCAATTCTTTTATTTTATCGCGATCGCTTTTAAGAACATCAGGAAAATGTTGATCTATAGCATAAAAATACTGCAATGCTATTTCGCCAGTATTTTTTTCACCCGAACACAATCGACCTATTTTTAAAAAAAGATGAAAATTGTTTTTATCAATTCTGTTTAAAATTCCATGTTCTATAGCTCTCAAAAAGCATTGGCTGGAATGCAACTTTTCAATCGCATGATTATTTTTAAAAATCTTCTTTTGTGGAAGCTCCTTTTTCAGTTTATCATGCCGCTGAAGCATTTTTTTCTTTATGCTATTTGCGATGGAGAATCTTCCTTTTACGAAACTTTCAAAAAACCTAATTTTCTCTTCTTCAACTAATTTTTGAGCAGGAGGTAAAGCTTTATCACTCTCCATAGTAATCATTATTTTTTTTTCTTTCCGCTTTTCGCCCTTATCTTCTCCGGAAAAATACCTTTCCTTAATATTTTTTATTATTCTTCTGTTAATTTGTTTTTTTTCTAAAGAATCAAAAGAAAGAGTTTTTAAAGTATCCAGGCAGAGAGAAGAAAAACTATTTGGAATATCCTCCTTATAGTCTTTTGTCGTTTCTTCAATTTCCTTAATAACTATTTTTTCAAACTCTAAAAGAGCTGGAAGATTTTTCGCCTCTTCCTGTTCATATTGCATTAGCCCAAGGTATAAGTATACAAGTGGCGCCGAAACTTGGTTTTGAACCTCAGATTTTTTTGACAATACTAAGTGAATACAATTTTGAACAACGGCAAACTGTTTCGTCTCCCAAAGCGCCTCTAAAAGAAGCTCAGCCGCTGGAACATCCCAAGGATGCTTCTCTATATAATTATCTAAACAATCAACTATTTCGCTATGTAGGCTTTTTTTTCGAAACAACTTTGACGCTTCAGCGCAAAGCCCAGGATCGGCGAGATAGGATTTTTTGAGCATAGCAACCCCTTCCGCTTCCTGCTCTTTTTTCCCATTAATTTTTTTTTCGCCAAGATAAAAATGGGCCCGCGGGCACTCCGAATCTAGCTTTTTTATTCTTTCAAAAGTTTCTAAAAGTTTGGAAAGATTTTTATCTTTATAATAAAGCGGCAACAAATCAATCAAATGATTTAAAGGATATTTACTCTCGGCAAGTAATTCATAAATCTCAATAGCTTTTTTAAATCTCCCCTCGCTTTCGCGCATCTTAGCCTCCCTCACGCGTTTTTCTTCACTATGCCTATCCCCTGTTGCATTCTCCCACTTGTAAACAGAATCGTTTAATTTTTCTTTTAATTGATCTAAGTTTGTAACATCTATATTCGGTAGGGCTGCATCCCAGTAATTATTAGCTGCACGTTCAAACGACTTCCAATTCTCCCATTCTGGAGTAAACTCTTTATAGTCGTTAGACTCCACAAAAGCGATAATCAAAGTTTCTTTTAAAGGTCCCTGCCTTATGTTCCGAAGAATATTTAAAATATTATTATAATCTTCTTTTTTCAGTTTATTTTTAATAACCAATAGAGCCAACACATATGACTGAACAGCTCTTTTAATTCTATCTATTTGGTTAATGTCATAAGGTTTTTCTTGCAGACTAATAAACATATTCCTTAACTGATTATTAAACGAAAGGAAGGGAAGCGCTTTTTCAATCTCTTTTTTCTGTTCTTCTTCTTTTTCAAGACTGGAAATGCTTTGAAGTAAATTTATTGAAGCGGTACATTCTCGAAGATTTTGAAGAGCGGCGCTGGAATCTTTATGGCTATCGCACTTGCTACCAAGGTCTTTCCCTAAAAGAAGTCTTATCCCCGTATCGTCGAGAGCAAAGATTCTTTTTCTTGCATCTTCTTTAATTTCCTTTAAGAAATTATGCGCGGCTAATTTTGGGTCTTGCCCTATAGGAGTGGACATGGCGACGAACCTATCAATTTTTCAGAAAAAATAAAAATCGAATAATATTTTTTTCTATTTGCCAGGAGGGGAATTGTGTTCTAAAAGAGCGCAAGACGTTAAAAGAATTCGATTTAAAAAAACTCTTTCAAAAATCTATTACACAATTTTTGCTGATTATCGTTTTAAACTAGTGAGATCTACAGAAGAAAAGCAGCTTCAGCGCGTATTATGATAACCTCTCTGAATAAGAATAAAGCAATAAATCTATCGCCAAAATTCGAAACGCAGACATGAGGCCCCCCCTCTTTCAGCGTTTTTAGATAAACAATTCTAGCATATTTTTGACATCAAAAATCAAAGATAGTTATTATTTTTTACCATATAACAAACAATTTAAGATTCGGATAAAAGCAGACTTCAATCTTAAGAAAAGTTAGCTTTTACAAAGTAATATCACCTCCTACCTCCGTATTTCAAAAAACCGGAAGACTAACTAGAAAAGTCTTTCGAGCGTCTCACAAAAATACAATAGTGAATTAGACTTTCTCTTTAATCAACACGTACAACACATCAGACCTTACATTTATTTTCTTTTTCAATATGGGTACAACAAATACAAAACTGAATTAACAGAGTGATATTAGAGATTTAAATCTTAAGGGAAAGAAAATCTTATATACAATTTGAATTGTTTTACTGCATGGAGGGAAAATTTTGGAAAGAGTGGAATTTAGGCAACTGCTTTTAGAAACCAATTGTTCATAGTTTCTTTTCTCACAGTATCTTTTAAATCTTTCCTAAATTCCTTTTTCGCTCTCTCACGACTATAAGCTTTTTTGTTATCTTGCTTTTTCACATGATAACGTTTGCTTTGAAGTTGCTTTGCAACAAAATTGATTGGCTTCTTTCTAATTTCCATCAATTAACTCCTTTTAATTTAATTTAATTTTCCGTGACAGAATTAAGTCTAAGTCCAACCACAAACTATGTCAAAAAATAAATTCGAGCCGACTTACGCCGCGTTAAAAATTTTTTCATAATCCCACTTTCAGTGAAGGAATTGCACCAATGGTTCGATTCGGCCCTGGCGTTATATTTTCCTATCGGTTGTGGTCTGGCAGACTATTTAGTAAAATAATAAAAAACTCCTAATAAATGCTTAAATTTCCCATAAAGTTTATATAAATGTTAAAGAAACTATTGATCACTCCCGGAGTGATATTAGGCGTTCTTTCATTCTTTTACTTAGCTCAAACTAAGGAAAAGCCTAAAAAAATTCCTATCACTGAACGGGCAAAACCGGTTCGAGTCCTTCCAATCTCTATGGTTTCATTAACTCCTCGGGCTGTCGGCTTTGGATATGTTCAACCCGAAAAGGTATGGAAAGCAATAGCAGAAGTTGGAGGAAAGATCGTCGAAATCCACCCCAATCTAAAAAAGGGAGTATTTTTAAATAAAGGAGAACTCCTATTCCGCATTAGACCTGATCAAAGCCAATTTGCAGTTGAAAAAACCAAAGCAGATATATTGAATATAAAAGCTCAAGTTGCAGAACTTGATCAAAATCAAATCAATACACAACGTCAATTGGAGATTGAAGAAAGGTCTCTGGAAATCAATCAAAAAGAGCTAAAACGAAAAGAACAACTCTTTGACGAAGGTGTTATATCTAAATCGGAACTGGATAAAGAAAACCAAAGATTATTAATTCAAAGAAATGTAGTAGAAAATTATAAGGGGGTTTTGAACAGGATTCCCTCCGAACGGCGAGCTTTAGGAGCCACTTTATCCGCGAATCAGTCTCGACTAGGGGAAGCGCAAATCGATCTAGAAAAAACGATTATTAAAGTTCCCTTTCCAAGCCGAGTCTCCCAAGTTAACGTCGAACAGGGACAAGCCGCTAATGTTGGGCAAACGCTCGCTACCACTGATAGCGTCGAGGTTTCAGAAATCGAAGCCCAAATTCCGCGATATGTTCTAAAAAACTTAGTTCCTCATGGTCGTAACAATCCAATGAACTTAGAAACATTTAAAAATATCACTCGAGGGGACGAGAAACAATTTTTAGGCTTTAAAGCCTTAGTTCGTTTAGATCTTCAAGGACAAAAAATAGAGTGGAAAGCTCGATTTTCTAGAATAGCCGAAACTGATCCTAAAACTGGAGCGATTGGAGTCGTCGTCGCTGTGGACGACCCTTATTTAAAAACTCAACCTGGAAGACGTCCACCACTACAAAAAAATATGTACTGCGAAGTAGAGTTATTTGGAAAACCTTTACAAAAATCGATCGTCATCCCTCGTTCCTCCTTATATAAAAATTACGTCTATCTAATCAACTCCGAAAATCGGCTTGAGAAACGACAAGTTGTGCCAGGCTTTTACCAAGGGAATCTGGTAACTATTGAATCGGGCCTTCAAACAGGAGAACAATTAGTCGTGAGCGATCTTGTTCCAGCTATCGACGGCATGTTATTAGCTCCTCAAATTGATGAAGAACTCCTTTCCAATCTAATCGCTGAAGCGACTTTTCAACCCGAGGTTGAATGAATTCGTCCAAATCGGCTTTAGAGTTTTTTGCCGAACATCCCACTGCGTCAAACTTATTGATGGTCACATTTCTTCTTCTTGGAGTTTTTGTTCTTAAGGATATTCGCCGAGAAACATTTCCAGATTTCTCTCCTTCGGAAGTAGAAATCACCGTAAAATATCCAGGCGCCAACGCCGAAGAAGTCGAAGAATCTATCAGTCAAAAAATCGAAACAGCTCTGGAAGAGGTAAGCGAAACATTAGAGGTCCGAAGCGAATCGTTAGAAAACAGGTCGCGAGTGGTAGCAGAAATGCTCGAAGGCGGAAATATGATTCAGTTTTTAGACGATATCAAAACTGAAGTCGAGGCCATCGATGATTTTCCCAAAGAAACAGAAAAACCGGTTATCAAACTATTGGGGCGAACGGATGCAGTGGTGTCGATTGCCATAACTGGCCCCATGTCAGTTTCCGACTTAAAATTTTTCTGTGAACAATTGAAAGATAAACTTCTTGCATTAAACGAAATTTCGCAAGTAGATCTCCAAGGTTTTTCAGATCATCAAATCCAAATACAAGTGCGCGCCAAAAAATTAATGCAGTTCGGCCTTAGTATTAATGATATTACCAACGTCATTTCCAGTCAAAACATCGACCTACCCGCAGGAACGCTTGAAACTCCAAACAAAGAAGTCCTCATCCGTTTTTCCGATGAACGTCAAACAGTCATCGAATATCAAGATTTACCGATTATCTCTGCCGCCACAGGTCAGGAAGTTCGTTTGGGAGATATTGCAAAAATCGTCGACCGCTTTGAATTAGACGAAGAAAAGATTATTTTCAACGGACAAAGGGCCGGTATCTTAACTATAAAGAAATTAAAAAGAGAAGACTCTCTAAAAATTATTCAAGCAATCCGAAACTTTTTGGACAAAGAACGCCAAATTTCTCCTCCAAAAGTTCAGTTTACCCTAACTAAAAATATGACGGATATCGTCAAAGACCGCATACAGATGCTGGTAACTAATGGGATTGAAGGTTTAATTTTAGTATTTCTAACGCTCTGGCTCTTTTTTTCAATTCGCTTTTCATTTTGGGTTGTCATGGGGCTTCCAGTTTCGTTTTTGGCTGCGCTATTCGCCATGAACGGAATCGACTTCTCTATTAACATGCTAACAATGGTGGGATTGTTGTTAGCCTTAGGTTTGGTCATGGACGACGCAATCGTTATTTCTGAAAATGTCGCTTCTCATTTAGCTAAAGGTAAGTCTCCTTTAGAAGCCGCTATAGCTGGTACTAAAGAAGTAACGCCAGGAGTAGTTTCTTCTTTCTTAACAACTCTAGTTATTTTCGGCTCCATTCCACTACTAATTGAAGGCGAGATCGGAAAAGTTCTTTGGGTCATGCCAGTCGTTTTAATCTTAACTCTGTCTGTAAGCTTGATTGAAGCTTTTTTCATTTTGCCAAATCACTTGGCTCATTCCCTCAAAAAAGCCAGCGACGAAAACCCAAATCGATTCCGTCAAAAATTCGAAAAAACTCTAGACTCTTTTCGAGAAAACCTTTTGGGGAAATTAGTCGACTGGGGAGTCCATTGGCGTTATCTCCTTATCGGATTAGTCTTATTCGTATTTTTATTTACTCTAGGATTGGTCGCGGGAGGAAAAGTTAAATTTATTGGTTTTCCAGAAATAGACGGAGACGTTTTAGAATGTCGGATCCTTCTTCCTCAAGGAACCCCAATAACGCAAACAGAAAAAATAGTTCAAAACGCTTTGGACGCCCTTGATAAAATAAACAAAGAACTAACTAAGATCCAGCCAGGCGGGCAATATTTAGTACAAAATACTCTAGCTCAATTCAACAAAAATGTGGATGCCCATGAATCGGGTCCCCATGTTGCTACCATTTCTGTAGATCTGTTAAAAGCGGAAATTAGAAACGCGACGCTCGACGAGATTGCTACCCGTTGGCGAAAGGAATTAGAAGGTTTATCCGATGTCATTCAAATTACTTTTAAAGAACCAGCCATTGGACCGGGTGGTTTGCCAATTGATATTCGACTGCAAGGCAACAACTTTGATCGCCTTAAAAAAACTTCTATCGAACTTCAAGATTGGTTACGCCAATATAAAGGCGTCTGGGATCTAACCGACGACCTTAGACCCGGCAAACCAGAAGTCCGCGTTGGAATGAAAAGTGGAGCCTTAGCAAGAGGCCTTGACGCCTCCATGATTGCTAATCAACTTCGCGCCGCTTTTTATGGAAGAACTGCAAATGAAATCCAAGTAGGATCTGAATCGTACGAAATCGATGTTCGACTAGCCGAAGAAGATCAAGATAGTTTGGCGGATTTGGAACTTTTTCATATAACAACCCCTAATGGAAAGCTCTATCCTTTAGGAGCCATTGCCGACATAAGCGCCGGCAGAGGTTTAGCCCGAATAGCAAGGGTTGACTCCGTTCGCACTGTCACCATCCAGGGTGATGTGGATTCTCAAATAGCTAACGCCCAGGAAATCATCGAAGAAACAAAAAGTCTATTTCTACCGGGACTTATGGAAAGATATCCCGATATCACTTATTCGATAGAAGGACAATTAAAAGATTCTAAAACCACCGGTAAATCAATGGGAGTGGCTTTTTTACTGGGCATCTTCGGTATTTTTGTATTATTAAGTTTTCAATTTAAAAGCTATATCCAACCCTTTCTAATCATGTCGGCTATTCCGCTTTCTCTCATCGGAGTTATCGCTGGTCATGCTTTTATGGGCTTAGATCTTTCGATGGTAAGCATAATGGGTTTCGTATCTTTAACGGGAGTTGTCATTAACGACTCAATTTTATTAGTCGAATTTATAAAAATTGGAATTCGTCAAGGAAACTCTTTAGCAGAATCCGCCAAACAGGCCAGCCGTCAAAGGTTCCGGGCTGTTCTCTTAACCTCATTAACAACCATTGCGGGACTTTTCCCATTGTTATTAGAAAAAAGTCTTCAAGCTCAAGTGTTAATACCTTTGGTAACTAGCCTAATTTTTGGGTTGATGGCCTCTACGTTTTTAGTTTTAATTGTCGTCCCAGTTCTTTACGTTATATTCTCTGATTTTGGAGAGATTTCAGCCTAATTCATTGCCTTATACTAAATCCTAAATTCTAATCTCAGCAAAACAAAAAATAAATTTAAACGTCAATCATTCTAGACCACATAAATTTTCAATCTGATTATCGGATTACTAAATAGCAATGAATATGAGTTTCACATCCCCATCTTAAAGCTCAAATATTCGGCGACAACTTCTTTTACTTCTCGTTTTTTTTCATCTACCTCAAAGTTTAGTTGTGTCATTGCAGTAGCATCGATAACATTTTCTAAAAAAGACAACGCTTCTTTGAGTTCTGGAAATTTTTTGATAGTTTCATTTCGAATAACCGGAGCTGCGTAATAAGGAGGGAAAAAATGTTTATCGTCTTTAAGGGAAACTAATTGATAAGCAGGTATACGACCGTCTGTCGAAAAACCATCAATAACATCAACTTCACCTCTAGATATCGCTAGATAAGTTAAGCTTGGGTCAAGGTCTTTGACGTTTCGAAATTCAATACCATACTCATTTTTTAAGTTTCTATATCCGTCTGGCCTTTCTTGGAATTCTGGCGAAAATCCTGCCACTAAATTCGAAGCTGAAGAGCTCAAATCGGAAATGCTCTTCCAATTATTCTTTCTTGCGTCTTCTTTACGAACCGTAAGCGTGTAAGTATTATTAAAACCAAAAGGTTTTAACCAAATTAGATTAAACCTTTCGCGATAAAGCTTTGCCGTCAAAATGTAAGCCTGATCCGGATTCGAAATAACCTTCTCATTTAAGACCGCAACCAACCCCGTCCCTGTATATTCGGCATATAAATCAATTTCCCCTTGCTTTAACGCTTCATGACATATTAGCGTGCCTCCCAAGTTAAATTTTCTTTCTACGTGAAGGTTGGTTTTCTTTTCTATTACTTGCGCCATTAATTCTCCTAAAATATGCTGCTCTGTAAAATTTTTAGAAGCGATTTGAACAACGCCATTTTTATTCTCGGAGGTTTGTTTTGAGGCATTTGAAGAATTAAATACGATCCCAATTAACATAAAGACTAGAATTAAAATTGCAGCTACTTTTTGAAACTTAAATATCGAATCTAACTTTTTCTTTGGTTGAAATGATTTTTCTAATGTACTTAATACAAAATCCACGATCAAAGCTAATATGGCCGACGGAATTGCCCCCAAACAAATCAATCGCGTATTTGAAAGAGCAAGACCTCGATTAATGAACTCTCCCAAACCACCTGCCCCAATAAAAGCGGACAAAGTCGCAATACCAACACCTACGACTGCCGCTGTTCGGATACCTGCCATAATTACCGGGACAGCAATAGGTATTCTTACTAATCTTATTTCCTGCCAATTTGTCATTCCCAACCCAATTGCAGCTTCGAGAGTCTCTTTGGGAATGGATCGAAGCCCTACAAGCGTATTTCGAACTATTGGGAGCAGAGCATAAAGGATAAGGGCCGTTAATGCTGGTAACACTCCTATCTTCTGAAATAAAACTAAAAGAATTACCAGTATGGCGAGGCTTGGAATCGTTTGTAAAATACTAACAGTCGCAAGAAGCAAACCGCTTAGTTTTGAACTGCGAAAAGTTAGAATCCCAAGAGAAACGCCAAGGAAAGCAGCTATTCCCGTAGATATCCCCATTAAAAAAAGATGTTCATAGGTCCTTTGCCAAAGTTCGGGAAGTCGCTCTAAGAAATAATCCACTAACGAAGATTCAAACATTAAAGATAATCCTTAAAAATGGACAGTTGTTTAGCTGTTTTGGCAAAAAGGCTTTTTACAAAATCCGTTTTTGGATTTTCAAACAAATCGTTTTTTGTTCCAATTTGTTCAAGGCGTCCATCATGAAGAACGGCAATACGATCGCTTAAAACCAAGGCTTCCACAATATCGTGAGTCACAAAAACTACGGTTTTACCTAACCGTTGTTTTAGTTCCAAAAACTCACGTTGCAATATATCCCGGGTGATTGCATCTAGCGCCCCAAAAGGTTCATCCATTAAGAGATAGGAGGGGTCTGCCGCTAAAGCTCTAGCAACGCCTACACGCTGCTGCTGTCCACCAGAAAGTTCGTCCGGAAACTTTTTTTTAGAGCTTGAGGGTAAACGAACCAGTTCTAAAAGTTCCTTACATCTAATTTCTAACTTTTCTCGCGACCAATTTAAAAGACGAGGCACTATCGTAATATTTTCTTCGACAGTCATATGGGGAAGAAGGCCAACTCCCTGGACGACATAACCTATTGAACGCCTGAGAACTATAGGATCTTTATTATTTAAATCTTTACCTTCGAACAATATCTTTCCAGCAGTCGGTTCAACCAAACGATTTATCATTCTTAGGGCTGTAGACTTACCTGAACCGGAAGATCCCAATAGAACTAAGATTTCTCCTTCGATAACTTCGAGAGAAAAATTATCCAAAGCCTTTGAAACGCCGTCATAAGTTTTAGAGACAGAATCGAAAACAATCATTTGTTTCTAAACAACCATATAATTGGTAGAACCTTAGAAATTAACATTTTGTCTAATTCGCCATCGCATAGATTTTTAATTTTTGAAAATCTATTTAAGATTAAAATTATTTAAGCAAACAGGTGAAATTAATTATAAAACTAAATCGAAAAAGATTACCCATTTTGAGGTATCCTTATCAAGTTTAGCGTTTAGGCAACCTTTAGCAATCCTCTTATTTAATGCAAAAAATATTAAAAACAAAAGCTGTCGCTTGTTTTCTAATTATAACGATAGCATTGATAATAATCGAAGTTGGTTCTTTTTCTTTCTTCTACATTAAGTATGGAAAGTCTATTCCAAAAGAAGAAATTCATAAAACGCTTCTCCCTTCAAACGAGACTATCCAAACTGCGGAAGTAGAAGACCCTCCTCCCACTTTAATGAAAGATCATGTTTTACATCCTTATCTAGGATATGTGCGCAACTATAAAAAATCACAGCACATTTTTGACGAAAAAGTTGTCAAAATCCCAGTTAATCCACATGGTTTTTTTGGCATTTCCCCCTTGGAAAAGAAGAATAAAGACGAAATCCATATAGCTCTTATGGGCGGCTCTGTCGCTACTCAATTGTTTCTATACTCGAAAGATCAATTAATTAAAAAACTTAAAGAAAGCGCATTTTTTAAAAACAAAAAACTCAAAATCATTTCCATGGCTTTGGGAGGAATGAAACAACCTCAACAATTGTTAGCTTTAAATCTATTTTTAACTCTTGGAGGGAAATTTGATATTGTAATTAATTTGGATGGTTTTAATGAAATCGCTTTACCGTATTTAGAAAACATTCCAGTTAACGTTTATCCTTTTTATCCAAGGTTTTGGCATTTCTATGCAGCTAAAGCTATAGATACAGATGTGGCCGGAATGATTGGAAAAGGAGTGTTGATAAAAGAAGAAAGAGAATATTGGAGAAAAGTTTTCTCTTGGGGCTCATTGAAACATAGCTCTTTTTTCTTAACAGTTTGGTACGCCCTCAATAAACAGAAACAAAACGAATTCACAAAAATTCACAACCAAATTAGAGAGTCTTTAAAACTTCGACTAAAATCACCTCAACAAACTGGACCTGAATATACTTTTGATTCTCCAGATTCTTTATTCAAAGATTCAGCAGATGTTTGGAAAAATTCTTCCCTTCAAATGTCAAAAATATCCAAATCCAACGACATTAAATATTTCCACTTCTTACAACCTAATCAATATTTGAAAAACTCAAAGGTTTTTACTGAGGAAGAAAAAAAGACCGCATTAGCTGGCGAATCCCAGCCTTTTGCCAAAGCTGTGAGGAAGGGCTATCCATTCTTAATGGAAGCTGGGCAGAGTTTAAAAAACTCTGGAATTCAGTTTGAAGATTTAACCGCTCTTTTTAAAAAAGAAACTCAAACTATCTACAAAGATTTTTGTTGTCATTATAATCAATATGGCAACGATTTACTTGCAACCAAGATTGCTAACGTTATTAGCAACCACAATTTTAATGAGAATTAATTACCCGCGATCGGCTTCCTGGACTTCGCTAAGGACCGCCTGCCCCGCTCTGGAACTAATAAATTTTTGTTGATCGTATCCTAATAACATTTCCCAAGCAAAATCTTTATAATTATCGATTAATGGAATCGCAACATCATTGAGCATCCACTGTCCATGCATTTTATCTACTTTAATATGTAGATCCCAATATCCTTGAGCTTTCTCGGATAGATTCAATCGCTCGGCACAGGAGCTATAATTATTAAATGAATATGGCACCGAAATCTCTGTATATAGTAGACCGCCTATATAACGTAAAAAATGACGGTTGCGGTCACAAAGATAAAAACTATGATTGATGTTCGCTAAAACCTGCCACGGAACTGAATAAAAATAGGTTTCAGGTTTTGTTTCCATTCCTAACTCCACAAGCATTTCCGAGAAATAGAAGGAATGTTTCCGCTGCAACCGACCCGCTCCATATTCTTCAATCAACAAACGGGTGAGCATAGATTGCACTTCATTACCAACTCCGCCTACCATGCGAGATAGCTGGCTCGCTTCAACCAAACCGTCTAAGGAAGAAATAGCTAGTAAACAACGGTATCCTTTTTCGGTCATGTTATTCTTAAAATAAGAATCAGTTTCAGTCGGCTCAGGCTCCAGATCTGCTTCCGCGCGTTTCTTCAGTCCATTTTCTATATTTTCTTCCTTCAAACCATTTGCTTGCAATTGTTCTTTCTCCCACTCCTGCCAAGCAAACTCAATTCTATTTCTTATACCAGCCAAATAGGGAGAACATTCGTTATCATAATTGGACAAATTGTCATACCAAAACAGTTTCATCCTATTAATACGATAAAGAATTCTTTGTAGAAAAAGATGAGAATGATGCGAATCGCTCTCGCTTTCATAGGCATCCGCTACCGCTTCTTCAATAGCTATTTCTAAAGCTTCGGTTAAAGAAGGATTCTCTCTAATCTGTTCGTCGAGATTATTGAGATTTAATAATTGGACAAACTGACCTTCAACTTCGTCAAGATCATGTTCCGCAAGATCAAGACCAATTTCGAAATCAGATAAAAAGTTAAGTTCAGAGATATTTTTATTTTGCATGATGGACTACAGCGCTTTAAGGTAAATAAAAAATATAATATTAAGTCCACGACTCTTTGATAGGGCGTAAAACGACCTTTATTGCGGTCTTGGAACTGAAAAGTGTGCTCAAGTTTAACATGCTTTAACAAATATTTCAAAATTCGGAATTCCAATGGATATTAAATTTACAGACCTTTGCTTAAAAAACCCCGAAAATTCAACCTTAACTCAATTTGCAGAGGAAATTGATAAAGGCTTGTCTCTAGAAAACAAACGCCTTCCATCTTGGCTAATCTACGATAATGAAGGTAGTGTTCTGTTTCAAGAAATAAACAGTCTTGAAGGATATCATCCAACTTATTGCGAAACAGAGATATTTCATGCACATAAAGAAGACATTGCTAAACTGATATCGAATCAACCGTTCAACTTGATTGAATTAGGCGCAGGAGATGGACGAAAAACAACTATATTGCTGAATTATTTTATCGAAAAGAAATTAGACATAAACTATATCCCGATAGATGTATCGGAAGGAGCAATAAGAAACCTATCTAATTCTTTAAAAGATCGATTTGAAAACGATTCCCTAAACTTTCATGGTTTGACTGCCGACTATTTTCAAGGAATCAATTGGCTAAACGAAAACAGCTCTCAACGTAATTTGGTTTTCTTTTTAGGCTCTAGTATTGGTAATTTTGATATTATTTCCGCTCAGAGATTTTTGAAACACTTAAAAGACTCTTTGAGCGAAAACGATCTTGTATTAATCGGTTTCGACCTAATGAAAGACCCAAAGTTATTACACGCAGCTTATAACGATCCGCAAGGAGTATTTCAAAAGTTTAATCTTCATTTATTAGATCGCATTAATGAAGAACTTGGAGGAAACTTTAATACAAATAAATTTATTCAGTCAGGGACTTATAACGCTAAATCACGCGCAGTGGAAAGTTTTATATATAGTGTCGAAGAACAAACCGTTAGATTGAACTCTTTAGATAAGGAATTTCATTTCGATTTATGGGAAGGGATGCAAACAGAGCATTCTTACAAATATACGATTCCAATTATTGAAAAACTAGCTGAGGGTTCTGGTTTTGAAATTGTTAACCACTTCTTCGACCAAAATCATTACTTTGTCGACTCTTTATGGAAACTTAAATAAAACTCAGAAGAATTAAAATTAAGGGCGTTGCTTTGGGGGAGAGGAAAGAATAAAAAAACGGCGGGGAAAACCCCGCCGTTTAATATTTATTTAAACAACCGTTACGTTAGAAGCCTGAGGACCTTTTTGTCCCATGGTTCTTTCAAATTCTACGGCTTGACCTTCTTTTAGAGTCTTAAAGCCATCCCCACCGATGCTTGAGAAATGGACAAAACAATCTTCGCCTTCGCTAGATTCGATAAAGCCAAAACCTTTACTATCGTTAAACCATTTTACTGTTCCTGTAGCCATTATTTGATTCTCCTAAAATTTTTTGGGGGAAAATATATTTATTAAAAAGAAAGACAATCATCCCCAATTTGATTGGGCCTTAAAAATTTCCTAGTGAGATCTTTTAGGAGGAAAAAATAAAGATGGGCGGGTGGTCCTACCAAACAGCTTTTAATAATTCTTCGAAAAATTTTCTGCACAACAATATTTATAGACCATTTAAAAATTTACCTTTTAATTATAGCACTTTTTCAAATTATTTAGAATAAAAAGTAAAGAAATAGTTAAATCGGTCTTAAATCTTAGGGACAATAAATACCAAAAAAAAACTCAAATCTTAATATTCCGCTTTATTCTTTCTTATAATCTCTGGTAAATAGTTGAATTTTCTATTCTTTATCAACCAGCTTGCATTCTTAAGCCGAGGAAATAGTTTCATTTTTGATCTTTAAGCCTTAGCGCTGCAATCAAAAACCAACCATTTCAAAGTTTATTGAGATCATTTAATATCTTGACTAGAATAAAGTCGCACCGCTAATCCATTTACCCCCGACCTGACAACGTATCCTTTCAATAATATCTTGGAAGCTTCGTCGTTTAATTTATTCATGGTTTCGGGTGAAAACGCTAAATTAATTTGAACTTGAGAGTTTATGGTAAATAGTTTATTCGTAATAAAATAAACTCCCAAAGAGTTTATATTGAGCGTATGAGCGTCAAAAACAACTTCCTTTTCTCCATCTACCGAAGAAATAGATGCCGGAAGACTTAAATTAAACCTTCGTTTCCCTCTTTTTTCTATAGTTTCCATTTTTTGATTCTTAACTTTTCATTTTTGGACTTAGTTTAAAAATTTATTTGGGTTCCTTACTTCCCACTCTCCTGTGAGCGGCACTTCAAATAAGTATCTATCCAGTGTATTACCTCAGATTTTCTTAAGTGATTTTCGGAACAAATACTTGTTAAAGTTTCATGACCATTAAAAACTTTAAAAGCTATCTCCATTTTCCTTTTTTCTGTCAAAGTTTGGATCGGAGGTTTCATAAAATACCCTCAAGTTGTGTAAAAAAAACAACTGGTGAAGCTTGCTGCCTGGCTATTTCTCACCAATTAAATTGGCATAGTAATATTACTTACTACGTAATAATCTTAAACTATCGAGTATGTGCTTGAAATACCGCAAAAGTGGTATTTTGATCTAATTAAAATTTAATCGTCCTTGTTTTCAACACATTCAAATAAAAAATGAAACCCTATGAAGCCGCCCAAAATATAAAATCCACTTTTACTAACTTAAAAAATTGACGAGAATTTACGAACTCCTTACCATAAAAATTATTCAAACTTTAAAGACTAACTATTTGCCATATTGCAAAACTTATCCCCTTCAGATAATCCTCCACGGTATACCTCATGCCACGCTTTCCAAAAACTTAATGAAGGATTCCCTATAATTAAATTTCTATCTATTTCTAACCCACGACGACTTAGATTGGTTAAAACCTTCTTCCACGGTTGATAGTCGTAAAATGAATCAATTTGGAAGTCCAGCAACTCTTTATTATTATTTTCGTCCGCCCCGATAATAACCAATATATGCTGAGAAGATTTTTCAAGTTTGGCTGGAGGATTAATAACTTCAATCCAATAATGTGAATATTTTTCAGACGAAAAACTTCTGGTCTCCCAAACCGCGAGTTCCTCTTTCCAAATATTTTTCAATCGAACACACATTGATTCTGGAAAACAAGAGGTATTCGAACCCGCTAATAATCTTAATGCCTCAAATAAGTTTCCTGATAACTTCCCTTGTAAATAATACCAAGGGAACAATTCTGTGAGTTCATTTGTTCTTTTTAAGTAACCAGGAATGACCTTTGATTTAAAGTTGATACCTGTGCGATTTCGATCTCTTACCCGAGGAACCCTAATCAAAATTTCACCAATACCAGTATGAATTTTTCTCTGAGGTAAATAGCCGTTTCGGACAACGCTTGGTCGTCCCCAATTATCCAGAACATTTCGATATTGCAGTAAAAAATATTCTAATTCGACATTCATAACTTTGTTCAACAAACGATCCGCCCCTTCGCGAAGAACTTCAGTCAAAATACAATTATTTTTCATTTTTTTTGGAAACGAAATGATATTGTCCTTTTTCATAATTCAGCTTTTATTTTGAGTTTTAGATTTAACTATCAACTATTTCTCGCTTCAAAAAAACCAAGCCTTATAAATTTTAGGCAATTTCAATTTATATTAGTTTTATACTTTGCCCAGCGCTAGTAACTGAAATTTCCCCTCCCCAACGACAGGACAACTTACACCCCATATGGACAGCAGGAACATTATCAACTAGAGTATCTGGAGAACCTGAAACCCAAGCATCTGTATTAGACATGCAAGGGGTGGGCGTTAAAACTCCCATGGCTCCCGCAGTTGACGCCACCACAGCAGGATTACCTATTGAAGTACACATTCCAAAGGAATGAATATTAACAAAAGGCTTACCATCCAAAATATTAGCTGGAGATCGACCACCAGACTCAGCGTTAACTTCCGCAATATTATTCTGAACCTCAACGGGAGCATTATAATTAGTCGATTGCACTAAGCTTTTTTTGGGCAGTATTCTTAAAGAACTTTGGGATGTACCTCTACTACAATGTAGAGTAGCTCCATCTACTACAAGTAAATCCATATTCACCTCCACAAGTTAATACGGATTTTAAATGACTGTATAAGGTAGATGAATACCTAAAAAGTGGTATTTTGCTCTTCAGATCAAAATATTTACTTTAAGAAATAAATAAAAAATTCTAAAAATCGGATACTTAAAGGCAAGTGTTATAGGATAGGCTTAAAACTTTTGAGTTATATAGGTAGGTTTGTTCCAAACTATTTTAAAAAATTATCTTTTTACGTTTTAAAATTTTTTAACGCTTTTTATCAATTTAAATCCCAATAAAATTACTTCGAATTTATATAAGAAATTAGCTTTAACCTAGATTTCACCCCCAGCTTCTGAAAAATAGATTTAATATGGGTTTTTACCGTTTCTAAGCTAATAAAAAGTAGCTTTGCTATCTCTTGATTATTCATACTATCTGTAATCAAATTACATATCTCTATTTCCCTTGGCGTTAACCCGATTTTTTCTAGATAAGAGTTAATTCGATGAGATTTATTTTTATTGAGTAAATCGCTTATTTGATCTAAGTCAAGATTTCCTTCGACGTTTTTAACGTCATTTGCATCCGTTTTGATTGAGTCTTCAATTTTCTGAAAATCAAATATCTCTACCGCTTCTTCCAATCCCTTCTCTAACTTGGCGTTAACGTTTTCAAGTTGAATTTTTTCAAAACACCTTTGAAGTGTATGCAAAAGCTCAATCGGATCGAAGGGCTTAAATAAAATATCATAAGCTCCTTTCTTCAACGCTTCGACAGAAAAACTTTTCTGAGGATATGCAGTGACCAGCACGGTTAAAACTTTTGGAGACAATTTGTTCAATGTTGAAATCAAATCAAATCCATTTTGTTTTCCTAAATAAATATCGACCAAAGCGACATGTGGATGAAAATCTTTTAATTTTTCTAAAACTCCTTCTTCTGAATAAGCCAAATCAATTTTATAATCACTGACTTCAAGTAACTGACCTGTAATTTGGGCAAAGTCTCTATCGTCATCAACAATCAATATTTTTTTGAGGGCTATATCAAAACCTATGTCTTTGCTATCTTTCAAAATCTTTTACACATTTAGAGTTATTAAAGGAAGCCACAATTTAACAGTCGTGTTCTGTTCTGGCTGACTTTCAATTTCAACACCACCGTTATGTTCCTGCATAATTTCTTTGATAATCGACAATCCTAACCCGACGCCAAAGCTTTTTGTGCTAAACAAGGGAGTGAAAATCTTTTCTAAATCTGTAGACGCAATCCCTATTCCATTATCTATGAAGTAAATTTCGACTTGATTTTCTTTTCTTAAAGTTTTTATTATTATTTGATCTATTTTTTCTTTTTGATTAAAAATATCATGGTTCTTTTTCTCTGATAAAGCATGAAACGCATTTTCTAATACATTTAATACAACTCGACGAAATCGTTCTCTATCAATTTCAACAACTGCGTTTGACAAAAAATTCCCATCAATTTTAACGCCATCCGGGAAATTCACTTCGCCTAATAGTTCATATAGCCAAGAATCAATTTCAATATTTTCAGTTTTCTTAATATTTGGATTTGCAAAGTCCAAAAGATCATCAATGATCAAATTACAACGTAAAATATTACGTTCTATAATTTCTAAAGTTGGCTCCACATTAAAATCCCCTTTTTGTATTAACTTTTCTACAGTAAAAAGTCCCGTTCGCACTGTTCCAAGAGGATTACGAAGCTCATGACTAACTTTAGCTGACAATTCTCCTAATAAAGCGAGTCTTTCTTTTTGAAGTAATTCGGCTTGAGTTTTTTCTAATTCTTCAGTTCTTTCATTGACTAAGGTTTCTAAGCGGTCGCGGTATTTTAATAATTCCTGATTTCTATTTTGAATCTGCGACAACATTTCATTAAAACCTGCGTACAATTTTCCTATTTCATCTTTCCCTGAATATTCCGGAGCTCTAATCGAGTAATCGGGTACCTGAGAAATTTTATCCACTATATCTGAGAGAAAACGAATCGGTGTTGAAACAATTCCTTGAAGAAATAGAGATAAAATATAAGCAATAAATAAAGTGAATAATAATATTAAAATTACATTTTGAGTGCGTTTTTTTACTTGAGCTTTAATCCCTTCAACATGAGCGTATAAGAAAATTTTCCCAACTTCTTTTCCTTTTAAAAGAATAGGACTCAACGCTTCAAAATGGTCAGAAAAAATTAAATAACCGTTATTTTTTAAGTTTGGGTTTGGAAGCGTTTTATTTTCAACCCTCGAAAATTTTGCAAATACTTCTCCTTTTGAATCATAAATTGCGGCAAATTCTATTTGAGGCTCGCTTTTTAGAGAAGCGAGTATTTTATTTGCAAAAGACGCATCTTTAAAAACGAGAGGAGAAAGCACGTTAACGCCTATTGTCTTGGCTAATACAGTTAAATGCTGAGCCATTTCCTCTTTAAATTCACTGAGATCGTTATAAACAACGATACTGCTATGAAGAACTAAGGTAAATATCACAAGCGAAAGTAAAATAAAAATCATCTTCCGCTTAAGAGTCATTTTCCCCAAAAAACTCATTTATTAACTCACTTATATTTGCTTCTTTTTTAATTCGAATTAGTCACTATCTACCTAGATAGTTCTTCGAAAACTGGGAGCAAACAAAAAAACATTAACTTCTATTCCTATAGATTTAATAATCAAACACACTTTCTTGCGTTGGTTAATCCTACTCTTTCTCCAATAATATTAACAGCCTAATTATAGGCATACAGGCAATTCAAATAAGAGAAATAAACTAAGAAAATTATTAAAGAATTGAAATTGAGAATTAAGGAATGAAGACCTTTTTTCTATATTCTCAAAGGCGGGATTAACGTATTAATTAAAACGATTAGACCAAAACGTTATGAAATTAGCTTTAGTAAAGGGAAGGAAGATCGTTTAATTCAAGCCTAAAGCACTTCTTTTTATCGGGGCATTGGCATATTCAAAACCTGATTCTTCAATTAATTCAGAAGCGTTCAGCGCAAGTTTAAGTAATTGAGAGCTTAATTCTAAGCCGGAAGATTCTATAGCGGATTTATTGATCTTAAAGTTTAAGTTTCCTCTATTAACCACTAACTCAACGCCTCCACCAGAATTCGAAAATCCCATATTTTCACCAACGATTAAGACAGGTTTTTTATTGGCAAAGTTTAATATAGAACTCAAAGGTGGGCTTCCTACTTCTCTAACAAATAAAATATGGCAATCTAGAATATGTTCAAGAGGAACATCATATTTTATTGCGATTGATTTACCTCTCAATTCATGCTTTGGCTCCAGCCCACCTAATGATTGTATATCGGAAGTTCTTCCCGATACACAGAGGACCCATTTGTCTTCTGATAATGAAACTTTAGATTTATTAGGCCAATCGACATAAAAAAACAAATTATAGATGAGGCCCATCTTAAGAGCTTCTTCACTTAATTTCTCTTCTGCAGAAAATGCCATAGAAGGCATTCCACTGAAAAATATAACTGTCACGAGTAAACAGTAAACAGAAAATCGGTAGGTTTTATAAATGATAGATGTTGCTAGTTTTAGCATTTCTTTTAAATTAAGCTTTAAAACTATCCAGTTTTAACTTTTTTAATTGAATTAAATGAATGTAATATTCAGTTAAAAGATCAAAATATTTTTTAAAATTTTAACGCTGTTTTTTTTAATATAACAGATCATGTTGATTTAATTATATATTTTTAAAATCATTTCCGCAGTGACCCACATCACATATTAGAAGTTGGTTTTTAGAAAAAAGACATTCACTTCTTTAAAACCTCATTCTTCAGTGATTTTCGTAAGACGAATAAAAAAAGAAAAAGGTTTTTTGATATTAAGAGTTAAAGACTTTTTCCAGGAAAAATTTGCTATATTTACTAACAATTTCACGAGAAAAACCTTAAAAAACCAGTCAGGAAAACTATTTTGAGATTTACCACAGGCATTGCATTAATTTTTTTCGTCCTGTTTGCAAAATCTACCTCTTCTGCTCCGTTAGAAAATGCAAATCAGATTCAAGCCTCAGGTCAAAAGGTCACAGCCTTAATGAAAGCGACTTCCTTGAGTCTGCCAGAAATAATCAACATGAAAGTTTCCACGCCCTCTAGAAAAGAAGAGAAGCTATTTAAAACATCCTCGGCTATTTATGTCATCACTAAAGAAGAAATCCGGCGCTCGGGTCTAAATACCGTTCCCGAATTACTACGATTAGTTCCTGGGGTACAAGTTGCAAGATTAAATTCTAATGATTGGGCCGTAGGCGTACGCGGTCAAAAAGGAAGACTTACTTCTAATTTACTCGTATTAATGGATGGTCGCGCCATTTACTCTCCAATCTTAGGCGGGACTTTCTGGAGTCAACAATCTTTCATTCTAGAAAACATTGAACGTATTGAAGTCATACGAGGGCCTGGGGCAACGCTTTGGGGACCAAACGCCTTTAATGGAATCATAAATATCATCACCAAAAACTCAAACTTAACTCAAAATAATTTAATATCTGGAGGAACTGGGACCGAAGATAAAGGAGTTGCAAACTTACGTTTTAGCGGAAAAATTAAAAAGGATTTCACCTATCGAGTTAGCGCACAATATTTTAAAACAGACGAATATGTTCTATCTAATGGCGAAAACGCACGAGACAACGCTAATGGAGAAAGAGCAGAATTTCGTATGGATTGGGAAAAATCTTTAAAGAATTCATTTTCATTCCAAGGAGCTTATTCTAAAAATAAGTTCATGAATCCTGGTTCAGATTTAGGGGTTCCTGTTTCATTAACACAACCTTTTGCAGTCCAAAAAGATTCTAATGCAATTCTTGAAGAATACTATTTTCTAGGGCGGTGGAAACATACTAGCTCGAATCAGTCAGACATGGCGCTTCAGCTCTATTATGATTATTCAAATATTGAAGTGTCTGTTAATCCGAGAGTGCATACTTTTGACATAGACTTTCAACACAGGTCTTCATTTTGGAAAAACAACGAAGTTTTGTGGGGCATTGGAAATAGAACATACTTTGATCGTTTTAATGAAACTTTTGATACTGTTTTTACCTCTGCAAGCAGAGTCACAAATATTTTCACTGCCTTCATTCAAGATCAAATAACCATCGTACCCAATAAACTAGCGTTAACCGTTGGATCAAAACTTCAAATCAATCCCTACACAAAACCACTCTTTCATCCTACAGTCAGACTCACTTGGACTCCTAACGATAAAAACACATTATGGGCTGCCTTTTCCAGACCGACCAAAATACCCTCAAGGGGAGAAGATAACTCAGGTAGCATAAAAACCGCAATTGCGCTTTCTCCTGACGGAACGCCAATAGTATTCTCTACTTCCGGCAACTTAAACTCTGACGAATACTTATCTAATAATTATGAAGTGGGCTATCGTATTCAACTCAACGACAACATATTTGTGGACGCAACTGGCTTTTACTTTGATATTGAAAAAAACTTTTCTTTAAGACAAGAAACATTTTTCGAAACAAACCCTCAGCCCGAACATCTTGTAGTCGCAAACATTATTGGAAATGAAGGCTCCGGAGAATCTTATGGAATTGAATTGGCCACCAAATGGAAAGTTTTCGATTATTGGAAATTAAACTTTGCTTGGAATTGGCTAGAGAGAAATCAGTTTCCTGATTTCCAAAATATAGAAGAAGACGATCCAAAATTTCAATTCTCAGCGCGTTCTTATTTTGATTTGTTTCAAAATTTTGAAATCGATTCCGCTCTTTATTATGTAGGTCAAAATGCTCATAAAGGAGTGCCCGGTTACACCCGGTTAGACTTACGATTGGGATGGCATCCTAAAAACAATTTAGAACTTAGCTTTTCAGCTCAAAACCTTCTGGACCCTCAACATCCCGAAGATATTCAATCTCCAGCGCTTCCACTTCCATTGGGTTTTTCCGAAGTTCAAAGGAGTTATTTTGGTAAATTAACCTATTTATTCTGACCGTTTCTTTTTTAATTTTTTTATGGCTTTTATTTAAAATGAACAACCAAAACGTAATTGTAGAAGTTTATAACGATGATTTCTCTTTTGCTGGAACTATGTCGCGCGAGCAAGCGCAGAAAGAAGAACGCTGGGTACGCGTTTCACATCTATGGATCATAAGCCTTAAAACGGATACACTTCTTCTCCAAAAAAGATCGAATAGTAAAAAGTTTTTTCCTGGAAAATTTGACATAACAGCCGCTGGACATTATGCAGTCGGTGAGGAATTACAAACAGGGGTTTTAGAAATGTCTAAGGAACTTGGAGTTGATATTCTCTTTAACGATTTAATTCCTTTAGGAGTCCGTCACAATATTATTCCAACTCCAGAATTGACCGTTCGGCAATTCTGTCACGCGTTTTTTTTGGCAAGCGACCGTCAAGTGACTAACTTTTCTCTTAACCCAGAAACCAGTGAAGGTCTGGTTTCTATTTCAATTGACGCGGGGTTAAAACTTTGGGAGGGAGAAACATCCTCGATTGAAGCGTCTTTCTTGGAAGCAAAATCTAAAAAAGAAAGAATTATCAATATTTCTAAAAACGATTTTTTACCGCGAGTCGATCCTTACTATTATAAAGTCTTCATCTTAGCCAAACGCTTTTTAGCTGGCGAAAAGCACTTAGTTATCTAGTTTTTATTATCATAAAAACTAGAAAGGGTTTCCAATCCAAGTTATAAAGGAAACCCTATTCTTAACCCGATAGATTTATTTTCTTAGCCTACAGATTGCGGGAGCATTTCTCCGCATTGCTTTTCTACAGCTTTCGGATCATTTCTATAGTCATCATAAAGTTGTACTGCCATTTGATCTATAAAAACGTCTTCTTTTTCTCCTTCGATGGCGTCTAAGATTCCTTCAGCAGTCTCTTCCGGCGCTCCCTTTTCCATTTCAATACCCTTTGCCATATCCGTATCTATTGGCCCTGGGTAAATTCCGATCACTTTAGTTTCTTGAGAAGCAAGTTCAGCCCGTACTCCCTGCGTCAAAGAAGAAAGAGCGGCTTTAGAGGCTGAGTAAGATCCTAAAATTGGAAAGTTAACCAAACTAGCAACAGAAAGAATATTAACGATACTTCCTCCACCGTTCTTTTTTAATACAGGCGCAAAAGCTCGAATCATTTCAAGAGTTCCAAAATAGTTCACTTCCATTTCTTGTCGCGCAGAGTCTAAATTGTCTTCAGCAATTAAACCGCTATAATTAGCTATTCCCGCATTGTTAATAAGTACATTAACACCTTCAGCTTTTTGCACAGCTAGTTCTATCTGATCTTTCTTTGTAATATCGAGCGATACAAGCTCCACAGTCCTACCAAGTTTCTCCAAACACGTAGAATTATTATTTCTAAATGTTTCCGTAACACGCATTGCGGCAAAAACCTTTTTAACTCCGCGTTTTGAGAGAGCTTCAACTATTGACTTACCTATTCCACGGTTACTACCTGTTACTAACGCTACTGCATTTTCTATCTTCATCTCTTTCTCCTTCGTAAATAAAATTATTTTTTAGCTTCAATCATTTCTTGTACAGCAGAAGTCGTAACTAGGTCGCCGCCGACACCCCACTGTCCAGACGGCACATCCTCAACGACTACCCAAGTAACTGGACGAACACCCTCTCCTTCTACAGAAATAATAGCTTCCGTAACTTTTTTAATCATTTCCTGCTTTTGCTCTAAAGTTAAAACCCCGCTGATTCCTTTAATTTGAGCTAATGGCATTTCCATTTCTCCAACTTAATGTTTAAGTTACTTCTGAACCATTTGGTCCAAAATTAATTAAAAAAAACTTTTAGTCCAATGCTTGCAATACGACTCCGTTTATTTCTTTTACCATTACAGGGTTAGCACCTGCTTTGATCATAGTTTGAACTCCACAAATATTACTCACTAAATATCGAGCAATAGGTAAGGGTTTTTTGTCCAGAGGCACCTCTCCCTCTTTTTGAGCGCGTTTAACGGCCATTAAAAAAATATCAGTCGTTTTCTTTGTAGCCTTACTTATTAAATCAGCCACTGTTGGGTCCTTTTGGGCAAATTCATTGGCGCAATTCATAATAAGGCATCCTTTATGATCGCATGAAGATTTTGCTTTTTCCGCTAAAGCGTTGAAGGCGCCTTCTATAAAAGATCGGCCAGATTCGGCGTTTTCAAGGGCATTAGTCAGTTCCTTAGTAATAATATCCTGATAACGCTGAATACAACTTTGTAGTAATTTATGCTTACTTTCAAAAGTTTGGTAAAAACTGCTCTTCGATAAATTCATCGCCTCAATTAAATCTTGCAAAGAAGTAGCTTCGTAGCCTTTAGTCCAAAAGACCTCCAAAGCGGCTTCCAAAGTCTCGTCAAATTCAAATTCTTTAGGTCGACCAATTATCATAGCTCACAGTATAGGACTAATCGGTCCAAAATTCAACATTATCCTACAATATTTTTATTTTGATACTAAATTAAGGTTCTATAAATATAATTACTACCTGATTTTAACAGCCGCCGGAAAACCATTTTTGAGCGTCGCACACTCGACCTCCTTTTAACGCGCAAGTTCCCTGCTCTGGCATTACCAAGGTCTGTTGTTTTGTTATGCTATATTTACCGCCTCGAATCGCGCAATACCTTGCCGCGTTGGTCAAATACCCTGTTACTTTTATTCCCCCAACTCGGCAACGTCCTTGATAAAGAGCCCATTCCTCGCATTGTCTATTGTCTTCAAATAAGCAAACGCCATATTCTGATCCAGTTCCATCTTTTTCAATTTTTATTTGTCCGCCTTTTTTGACACAGTTAACTGAAGCGGGATTTGCCAAACCAATTTTTGCTTCCGGTTTTTCAGAAACAGCAACACAACCTATCCCTAGAATAAAATAGGATATTACAAGCAACTTAACTAATAGATCCAAAATATTTTTCATACAATAATCCTATTTTTAAAAATAACGACTATGGCTTTCTTGCCTGAGTCAAGGAGTAGTAAGTATATACGGGAGTGATAGAAATATCGACAAAACCACATTCTGTTAAGATATCTTCCATCTCCTGCGATGAAAACATTTTCCCCTGTGCAGCTCGCATCATAAGCATGGTAAACGATGAAACGGCCAATGGACCATCTTTAGTATCATTTAATAATTGCTCATATACAAAAATCCGACCATCCGATGGGAGGTTTTCAAACGCTTTACGAGCAAGTTCCAGGGATTCGGGTTGCATCCAATCGTGAAAAACATTTGCAAAGAAAATTCCGTCATACCCTTTTGGCCAAGTTTTTTTAAACATATCTGCGCCGTATGTATCAATTCGATCTTCAAAACCAAATTCTTTAACATACTTTTCCGTTTCGATACAGACTTGAGGCCATTCCAAAATGGTACACCTAATATCGGGATTAAAGTTTGCCGCAGATATGGAAAAACACCCAGAACCTCCGCCAACATCAAGTAGTTTTTTTACACCTTGAAAAACCCCTTGGTTGGCTAACGACATAGCTCCCGGAAAAGAAGCGTTATGCATCACCTCAGTGGTACTCTTTGCCCACTCAGGACCAAAATCACCTTTCTTCCAATTATCCGTATTTGGTTTGTCTTTTGGTATCGAAGTCGTTGTAGAAAAAGGATCGTTTAGCAACGCTTCTTTTACGCCATCATGAGTTGGCATGTCGTAACGAACCATTTTTAATAGCCCACCTTTATAATATGGACTATTCGGTAGTAGAAAGTTTCTTGAATCCAAGGTTAAGCAAAACTTTCCATTTTGCTGAACTAAAAATCCCAAAGAAGTTAAAATACCCAGTAACGCTTCCGTACCTCTAAAACTCAAAAAGAACTTCCTTGCGATGGACAAGGACGATGCGGGTTCCTGTTCTAAAAAAGAGAATAATCCTAATTCATCGGCAACTGTCAGAGACGGTAAATGATTAGACGAAAGCCAAGTATCCCAAATCAATTTATCTGAGCAATTTGGCGCGTCTAATGGTATTTTTTTTTCTTTGCTCAATTTAAGCCTCCAGTTTTGTGGCTCTAAATGTAGTTTGTGAAATAGAATAAATTAATTATCTAGAAACAAAACCATTTTTAAACGCTCATCCAACAGCAAAGAAAAACATTCATGAAACTAATCTATAAAAAAGAAAATTAAAATTCTATAAAGTGAAATTATCATTATTGAATTTTGATTTGAAAATGATTGCCTTGTAAATCTATAAACCATAAAAGCCCATTATCGTTTCTGTTAGTATCTTCTACAACTAAAAAACCATCATTTATACTATCACTAAAACGAACAATCCCTTCCCAATTGTGTGCCTTTCCGTCGGATAGAATTCTTATTTCTTCTTCTGTGGAGAGAACAAACACATCATTTTGAATTTCAAATCTAAGCTTATTTATAAAGAAGTTTTTACGATCTTTACGACTTATAACCCAAAATTTAGAAAACGTTGAATCGTTAGCAGTGGCATCCGTAATTCGGTCTCGATCTGAAAGAATCAAAACTGAGAAGTTTTTTCCAACTCTACCATCATCAATAGAGCGAACAATGAACGGAGAATTACCACTTTCACCTTTCCCCGAATATTCATGAATCACAATCGCCTTCCCATCGATAAATATTAAAGCTTCTTCTCCCGAATTACTTTTTCTAGAGATTTTTAATATTTTTTTTCGTTTTTCAAAATCTACATCATAAATTCTAGTCGGAATCCCATTATTATCTCTTTCTAATCTCCCCTTAACCAAATAACTTCTATTTTTCTTCATTTCAATAGTTAAGAAGACATCTTCATCATTAAAAGCAATTGCTTCATAACCTTGATAATTTCTATCCCAATTGCCTGGTACATTTTTAACTTCGAATCTTATGGTCTGTAATGTCAAACTACTACTTCCATTAATTTTAATATCATCCTTTTTAACGTAAAAAATACATCCACTTCTGGGCCCATGCCTAGGTCTAACAGGCAATGAAAATTCTCCAGGATATTGCGGAAGTAAAATCAGATAATCTCCAGCCCAAGCCATCCCCGAAAACTCCGCATTTTTTAAATCAAAGTTATTTTGACCTTGACATGCGGCGGCTAAGCTATTGGGTAATATCAAACTCTGAGAACCTAAAAACATAAAAAAAACAATTATTACTCTAGAAAACTTTTTCATCGCTACCCCTCATAACTGTAACAAGTTAGAAAAAACCAAATTAATTTTACGCTTTAGAGAATGCTTTTGTGTTTAAATAATAGATCGTGCCTTTTGGTTTTACTGTAATCCTTTTTAACGCCCTCATGTCTGTTCTAATAAATTGCCAATCGCTATATAAATCTTTCGACCATCATAAAATATTAGAAGACCTAAATTTTAGCGTTTTTGAAAACGATAAATTAGCCATTGTTGGTGATAATGGGTCTGGTAAGTCAACTTTACTTAATATTTTAGCAAAAATCGAATCTGCCGACGAAGGCATTGTCTCTTATCGTTCGGGTCTTAGAGCCTTTTATGTTCCTCAAAATTTCCCACACAAGCTAGATTCTTCAATCCTCGAAACAGTTCTAGACTCAAACCAGACTCGTGGTGCGCCTTCAATAGAATTCGAACAACAAGCAGTCAAATACTTAACCCAAGCTGGGTTTAAAGATTTAAATATTGCAGTAAAAGAACTATCTGGAGGCTGGAAAAAAAGATTAGAAATTACTAGAGGATTAGCCAACGAACCAGATGTTTTACTATTAGATGAACCTACAAACCATTTAGATGAAGCTGGTATTTATTGGTTAGAAACCATTTTACAAAAAGCTTCTTTTGCCTGGGTTGCGGCTAGTCATGATCGTTATTTTATAGACAAAGCGGCAAAAAAAACCGCCGAAGTAAATAACGCTTACCCCAAAGGACTTCAAACCGTCGAAGGCGGATACAGCGATATTCTCGTTTTTAAAAAGCAGTTCTTTGAATCACAAAGCAAGTTAAAACAATCTCTTTCTTCTAAAGTTCGTAGAGAAGAAGAGTGGTTAAGCCGGGGTCCAAGAGCGAGAACGACAAAGGCCAAATTTAGAATCGAGGATGCGCAACGTTTAAAGACAGAGCTTCAAGAAACACAAAATCGATTAACAAAACAAAACGTTAAAATTGAATTTGATCATTCAAATAGAAAGACTACAAAACTTATCGAAACGATAGATCTCAGTAAAGCGTATGAAGATAAAACAATCATTGAAAAACTGAATTTAATCGTTTCCAAAAAAAATCGCATGGGAATTTTAGGTTTTAACGGTTCTGGAAAATCTACTTTATTAAAATTATTTCAAAAAGAACTTGAGCCGGATTCAGGAAAAGTACTTCACGCCAACAATCTGAAAACAGTCTATTTCGACCAAAACAGAGAACGACTCGATCCTGAATCAACCCTTCAGGAAGCTTTGTCTTCTACAGGCGATTCCGTAATTTATAGAGATGAGTCTGTGCATATTATTACCTGGGCAAATAGGTTTCGATTCTCAGCCGACAATCTACCCTTAAAAATTAAAAAGTTTTCTGGCGGTGAACAGGCAAGAGTTTTAATTGCCGGCTTAACATTAGAATCTGGAGACGTACTTCTTTTAGACGAGCCTACAAATGATTTAGATATATCGACTCTCGAAATATTGGAAGATAGCCTTATAGATTTTCCTGGAGCAATTATTATAGTCTCGCATGACCGTTACCTCATAAACAAAGTATGCGATACCTTTATTGGCTTAAAAGGTAATGGAGAGGCTAAAATATATTCAGACTATTCGCACTGGGAAAATGAAATTTCTCAATCCAACAACACAAAGAAAATCGCAAAAAAACAACCCACTGTTAGAAAAAAATCAAATAGCAATGGAAAGCTTTCCTATAACGAGCAAAGAGAATTTGACGGTATGGAAGAAAAGATACTTGTCGCTGAGTCGGCTTTAGAAAAGTTGTCACAACAAGAAAACTCAGTGGCTAGCTCGTCTAATCCAAAGGAAGCCGAAGAATATTATTCAAAACTCCATGAAACTCAACAAGAAGTGGAACAACTCTATGCAAGATGGGCCGAGCTAGAGAATAAAACAAAATAGATTAAAAATAGACTCAGAACTATTTTAATCAATACGTAGCGCTAAGAACGCGATTAAAAAAAATTGAATCTCTCTACTGACGAAAATAACAGCGAATTTAAAACCCAAGAAACAACCGGAGCCGCTTATCTAGCCGCAGAAGGTTTCTTCGAACAATTAAAAAGCGAATTAAAAGGAATAACTAAAGTTCATGATCGATTAATCTTAACGGATCAACCACTTCAAAAATCTTATTGGGCTCAAAATATATGGCAAAACCCAATAATCATCCCAATTAAATCTATTAAAGATGGCGCTCAAAAATTAAAAGCAATACAACGCAATTGGAATCTTTACTCTTTTCAACTTCATAGACGCGCAAAATTAATTCAAGAAAGCTTGCCGTATGTTTCTTGTTCTCCGATTCAGTTTCCATCTCCTCCGCCCAAAGGGAAATTAGGTTCCTGGACTTTGTTAGACTCCAACATTATATTGGCTTCTCCAGAATGTTCGAGTGTGTTCCCTAACGGCGAAGTTCATTTTATAGAAGATAAAGAAGGTCCTCCTAACAGAGCTTATTTAAAGCTCCAAGAAGCCCTCATGGCCATAGGGACATTGCCACAACCTGGAGATTTTTGCTTAGATTTTGGAGGAAGCCCAGGTGGTTGGGCTTGGGTTTTACAAAAACTTGGAGCTACCGTGCTAAGCGTTGATAGGTCTCCTCTTGATCCAAAAATCGCAAACCTTCCTAGAGTTCAATTCGAAAAAAAAGACGCTTTTTCTTTTGTACCCTCTTATGTTAAAAAAACTTCCAATAAAGTCGATTGGATATTTTGGGACGTTATTTGTTACCCAGAAAAAACATTTGAATGGATTTCAAAATGGGTAGAATCTGATTTTTGTAAAAATTTTATCGTCACTATAAAATTCCAGGGAAATAATGATTACAAAATATCAGAACACTTTTCAAAAATACCAGGAAGTAAACTTGTGCATCTTTATCAAAACAAACATGAATTGACTTGGATGTTGACCAAAGACACTATTTAATTCGATGAAACCTTCTTACGCAAATTTACCCAACTTCGTCCAAGAGGCTATTGAGAAGGAGATGGGAACAAAAGATTTTAATAATATCCAAACTGCGTGCGCTGATTTATCTTCTAAATATCAAAAACGAACAGGCGCTTATTTTGCGTCGAATGAGCATCGACTTGCCTATTTAACAGTTAGAGCTCCTTCTACTTTTGGAGCTATAAAAAATGTTCTTGAAAAAATAAATCATTACGACGATTTTTCAGAAATACAAAGTTTTTTAGACGCTGGCTCTGGTCCTGGTTGTGGCCTCTGGGCGGCTATGGAAGAATTTCAAAATTTACGACAGGCAACCTTACTGGAGAAAGATTCATTAATTGCAGAAATGGGCAAATCCATTATTGAATCTTCAAGTTATAGCGAGCTTAGCTCTATTCAATGGTTACAAATGAGTTTAAGCAATTTGGATTACGAGCTTCAACCTCATGACTTGGTATTGGCTTCTTACTCGCTAGGAGAAATTTCAAACTATCTTGATGTCGCTAAATCTCTTTGGGAAAAAACAAAAAAATGGCTGGTTATCATTGAACCTGGAGATCGATCAGGTTTTGAACGAATCAAAAAAATTCGAAAAATCCTTATTGAAAAAGGGGCAAAAATAGCGGCACCTTGTCCACACGATCAAGATTGCCCTTTACCAGAGAACGATTGGTGCCATTTTTCTCAGAAGATACTTCGCAGTAATTATCATAAGAAATTAAAAATTGGATCGTTACCCTACGAAGAAGAGAAGTTTTCTTATGTTGTGTTTACGCGATCAAACTTAGCAGAAAGGACAGCAAGGGTAATTAAGCGCCCTAAAAAAGGATCAGGGCATATTATATTAGATCTTTGTCTTCCCGAAAATATAGAGAGAAAAACTATTTCTAAAAAGGATAGAGAAAAATATCGAACAGCAAAGAAGCTATCTTGGGGAGATATTTGGGAGTTTACTTAGAAGTCATGACAAAAGAACCGTCCCAATCGTCTGGTAACGTTTTAGGATCCAACGCTTTAACTCGGTCAATCATTCTTATAACGGCTTTATCTCCTGGCCGAAAATTTTCAGCGTATTTAAAAAGTTTTAAAGCCCCTTCAAAATCTTTTTGCAAATATTTTTCAAAACCGCCTGCGTAATTATCGTAATAAGCAAAAAGATCCGGTTCGATATGATCGGAAATAAATCCATAAACTTCATAAACTTTTACCGCCCTCGTTTTTCCTTTTGCTATGATAACGTCCAAGGTCCGCGTTAAAAATTTATTCGGAGTGAGAGCGTTATGAGTTTCCTCTGATATCATCAAAAAAGTGCCGTATTGTTTATTTGCGGATTCTAACCTTGCCGACAAGTTAACAGCGTCGCCCATTACAGAATAATAAAAAACTTGTTCAGACCCCAAGTTCCCAAAAAACATACCGCTGGAGTTAATTCCCGTTCGCACTCTTAGTGGCGGTAAATCTCTCTTCGCCCATTCAATACAAAGTTCCGCCAACCGCTTTTGCATTTTCAGTCCTACAGTCACCGCTCTTTCTGGATGATCCGGCATAGGAAGCGGAGCTCCATAAGTAGACATTACCAAATCACCCGCATATTGGTTAACCGTTCCTTCTGCCTTTAAAATAATAGCGGTCATCTCGGTAAAATATTCTGTCATCAGTTTAGCCATTCCGACTGGACCTAACTTTTCGGCAACAGCCGTAAAACCTTCCAAGTCGCTAAACATAACGGTCATATATCTCTTTTCCCCACCAGACTTTAGAAGTTCAGGTCGTTCAATAAGTTGATTGACCATAACCGGGGAAAGATATTTTGAAAAAGCTTTTTGAATAAATCGCTTTTTCTTATCTTCAATGTAGAAATGATAAAGCGACGATCCACTAAATATAAAGATTTTGGCAAACACGGGGAAAGCTATGTTCAGCCATAACCCCTTTTCAATAAAAAGAAAATAATCAAAACCGACATAAGCGATAATTCCAATGCCAAGGGTTCCAACCATAATCCAAGGCTTCCAATATACAGACCCAAACCCAAAAACAATTCCCCAAAAAATGATTATTGCCAAATCTAAAAACGGCAACCAATTGGGACGGACTAAAAAGTCTTCGCTCAAAATATTTTCAATTACATTAGCGTGAACTTCGACTTCTGGAAATTTTGGTCCGTAAGGAGTGGTAACGCTATCGTAGGTTCCTTTAGCCGTGCCGCCGATTAAAACAATTTTATCTTTTAACTTATCGGCTCCAACTTTACCGTTCAAAATATCGGTGGCAGAAATATATGAAAAAGTCCCAGAATGACCACGGTAATTAACCAACATTTCTCCTCTTCGAGAAACGGGTATATCTAAAGGCCCTAAGTGAACGGCAGAAAAACCAGAATCATCGGCGTCGATTTTTAAACGCTCTTTTTTGGCGTGCTTAAGTATTTGCAGAGTTATAGGAGAATAAAATCCCTCTCCAAATTTAACAACCATTGGAGCCCATCGAACCACACCATCGGAATCAGGTCGATAAAGAGAAAACCCAGACCCCACGGCGGCTTGACTCATCTCTGGCAAACTGACTTCCACTTCAGACGCTGTAACAACAATATCAGGCTGGTGTATAGAATCGGACTTCGACAGATTCTCATAAATGGATGGCTCTAAAAGTTTTTTGAGCTTTTCACCTGGCGATGGCCCTAGCTCTTCGCTCATATAAAAAATAAAAGCCAAAATAGTCCGCTTGGAAGAAGCAATTGCCTCTACAAACCGCCTATCGGAAGCTCCCGCATCATTAAGCCAATTTTTCAAAGTTTCTTTAGAAACACCATCTTCGTTTTTAATACCTTCCCTAACATTATCCATGGGAATGAACAAATCATTTTCCGGGAAAAATATATTGAAAGCGACAGCTTTTGCGTCTGCTTCAGCTAATTTATCAATTAATTGCGCATGCAAAGTCCTTGGCCAAGGCCATCGCCCTTGCTCCTTTAAACTTTGCTCATCAATAGCTGCAATCACGACCTGGTCTTTCACGGAATGAGATTCTTCCCGTGAGACTATTTTTAAGTCGTAAGCTTTTTGCTCCAATGATTCAAAAAATTGGAGATCCAAAAAATAGATCAACACAGTAACAACGATTAAAGCGGCAGGAATACCCGCATTATTTAAAAATTTGGAATTCATTCAAAAGTAATGTTAAGTTTTCGTGACAATTTATTCTGTAGAATACACGTCTTTTTAGATTTCTGAAACCGTATAATTCATAATACTTTATAAGCAATATCTATTGGTTGTCTTTCAACAATTTTGGGTACTATAATAAGAAAAATACGATAAATAATCTACACAATGAAAAATCTTCATAAAAAGCTATTACATAGCCTCATTTTAGTTTCAGTTTTTTTTGCTCATTTCCCCTTGGAGGTTTCAGCTCTCCAAATTGAAAAAAAGACTATTGTTACCCCTCTCTTTCATATAGATAAAATTTATACATCCATGATGGGTCCGAGCTCCAGTCAAAAGTTTTCTTTGATAGAAAATGAACCTAGACAACTTTTGTGGATAACAGGCTATAAATCGAGAGTTTTAGACGCCAACGATCCAAAAACAGAATTAAAAGATTTCATGTGTCATAGTAATCTAAATATAGATATTAAAAATCATAGGACTCTGTTTGGATGGCGACAATATCCTAGCGAAAGATTTTTCACTCTATCCGAAGGCCGTGAAGCTATCAATTTCCCCAAAGGTTTTGGCATTCCAGTTTATTCAGACGAAATTTTCAAATTGGACTCGCAAGCTTTGAATCACAATATCGAAAATCCTAACGTCCGAGTAAAAATTGAAAACGTTATCTCTTTCGTGCGCAACAAAAGCTTGAAAACTCCTATGAAACCGCTAGTTATGAGCGCGGCAAACGGATTAGCTCTTTTAAAGGGGAAAGACGGCTACTATGGCGTATTGAGCGGAGACCATTCAAAACATGGCGCTGGCTCAAGCAAGGGAGTAAACGCACATAACGCAAAAGTAAGGAAAGATATTTTTGGTCGGGAGTTTACAGGGCATTGGGAAGTTCCCCCAGGAAGGCATACCTACAAAACATTAGTCACTCGATGGATGAATTTGCCGTACGACACTAGCGCCCACTTTATTTCGGCGCATGTTCACCCTTTTGCAGAATCCCTAGAATTGAAAGATCTAAAAACCGGAAATATTATTTTTAAAACCAAAATTGAAAATCAAAAAAATAAAATTGGATTGGCTCTAGTTCCTACCCTATCAAGCGAAGAAGGAAAACCTCTGTACAAAGACCGAGAATACGAACTCATTTCAGTTTATAACAATACTTCCAACAAACCCATTACGGTAATGGCAGTCATGTTTTTATATCTTTTTGATAAAGAATTCGATCAAACCAACTTAAATAACTCAACTTTAAACTGGTTTAAGAGCTTAATCCCCAGAATTCCAAAAATATAAGAGCCTACCTCTAGCCCTATTATCGTAAATCTTTTAGGGCTTATCGATTCCCATGTGTTTAAAAATCTGCCCCATCGCTCCCAGAAAATTACTGTTTTGCTCGGTCTTCATTTCTTTTTCGCTTTTTTCCTCGTCCCAAATATTGACCTGGATCATAGGAGGTTTCTCCATTTGATTTTCTAAAGCTTTCCCAGAGTGGACCGGAGCATGGCATGTTTGATTCTGACATAAATAAACAGCTGCATTTCCATTCTCTGGCCGCTTTCCTTGAGCCATCGGAAAAACCTCATCGGTTTCCGTGCCTTCTGAATAAACCAAAATTTTATTGGGGATATAATCATGTTGAGCTTTCCGATACATCTCTTGAAAAGCGGGATCTTCTTTTGGACCAACAAAAACCATTTCTGTCGGCGAACAAAGCAATGTGTCTAAAGCCGCTAACAAACCGTTGCAGGAAGCAGGCTGTTCTTCGATCAATCCTTGAAACGCTTTGATAGTTTCTTCGCCCTTTTTTAAAATTGCATCATCTCCTGCCATTCGCCCTATTTTTATCAAGCAAAGAGCAGCGATAGCATTAGCGGAGAAGATCGCTTCATCTTGAGGATTTTTAGGTCGAATGGGTAGCGGATCGTTCAACTCTCCATAAATAAAAAACCCGCCCTCTTTAGCGTCCCAGAATTCATCTATCATCGTAAGAGCTAATTCCTTCGCTCTTAAAAACCATTTCAAATCAAAGTTGGCTTCATAAAGACTTAAATAACCTTCAATTAAATAAGCATAATCTTCTAAAAAACCAGTTATTTTCGATTGACCATCTTTATAAATTCTTAATAGTTTCCCGTCAGAAACCATTTCAGACCAAATAAACTCCGAACACTTTACGGCAGAGTCTAAAAAACTTTCTTTACCTAGTACTGCATATCCTTTGGAAAAAGCAGTAATAGCTAATCCGTTCCAAGCGACTATTAATTTCTTATCTGTTCCGGGTTTTGGTCTTTCGGATCTTTTCTTCAATAAGGTTTCTTTCGCTTTGCTCAGAATATGACTCACTTCAAATATCGCAATACCCTCTTCTTCAGAAATTTTTTCCATCGAATCGGCATTTGTTAGAACATTAGTTTTTCCTTCAAAGTTGCCTGCAGAAGTAATTCCAAATGCCCTTGCAGCTACCTTGCCATGCTTTGGTCCCAATACCTCTAAAACTTCTTTAATGCTCCAAACATAGTATTTACCTTCAACTCCCTCTGTATCCGCATCTTGGCTGGCATAAAAATACCCCAAAGAGTCAGTCATCTCTTTTTGCATAAACTCTAAAGTTTCAGACGCAATGCCATGATACATACCCTGCTTCGTTGCCTGAAACGTATCCAAAAATAATTTCACTAAAAGAGCGTTATCGTAGAGCATCTTTTCAAAATGGGGAACCAACCACTCTCTATCAGTCGCATAGCGATGAAAACCGCCGGCTAACTGATCGTAAATGCCCCCTTTGGACATTTGAGTTAAGCTCTTATCCAGCATCTCCATAGATCGCTGGTCGGCTGTTCTTTTCCAATTACGAAGTAAAACTTCATAGTTCATGGGCTCAGGAAACTTCATCCCCATTCCAAAACCACCATGAGCATCGTCAAAACGTTCGTCTAAAAAAACTGCCGACTGTTCAATTGGTTTCCAATCTAAGGAAGAAGTCGTGGTAGGAATCTCGCCTCGTTGCAACATCTTTTTGATAACAATATTAGATCTGGTCAAAACCTTCTCGTTTTCTTTTGCGTGCATTTCCAATGCTTCTTCCATTATTTGGACAAAACCCGGACGGTTATATTTTGCGACCGGCGGGTAATAAGTACCTCCCAAATACGCTTTCAAGCCTGGAGTCAAAAACAAACTAATCGGCCAACCGCCATGACCGGTCAAAGCGATCACTGATTTCATATAAACAGAGTCAACATCTGGCCTTTCTTCGCGATCCACTTTTATATTTACAAATCCCTCGTTCATTACTTTGGCTATTTCAGGGTTTTCAAAACTCTCATGAGCCATTACATGACACCAATGACAAGCGGAATAACCTATGCTTAAGAAAATAGGCTTATTTTCATTTTTAGCTTTTTCCAAAGCCTCTTGGCCCCAGGGATACCAATCCACCGGGTTATCTTTATGCTGCAATAAATAGGGACTGGTCTCGTCCTTCATTCGATTGATGCCGTCTGTCATCAAAAACTCCTCCAATATTAAAAACCAAGGGCTAAAGTTAAGGCTCTAAATTAAGTTATAGAATTAAACAACTAATTGTAATTTGGATAATTCTCTATTAAAAGGAATTTAACGCCCAAAATTCAAGGTTTTTTTAAGGAAAACACAAAAGAAGCTACAAATTAAACTAATATTTCGAAATTTAAATTTAATTATTTTAGTTTAAATATAAACAAATTTTCCGGATCTGAATAAACTGCTTCAAAGTTCTCTGTAAGATATTGCTTAAAGTTAGAATACTTTTGTAGGGTATGTGGCTCGCAATTAGCGTAATACTCCGCACCCTCCTCCATAAAGTCTTTCATCGCCTTAATATGATCGGTCTCAAAAGATGTTGTATCAAAAAACAATTCGTAATGTTTTTTATACAGCTCTCTTTCCATATAAAATAACCACCCAATCCTCTGACTATAATAAAGAAGCCCCGTTTGTTCATTGTACGAAGTCAGTAATAAACCGTTTTGAGGAACTACTTTTTTTACAATATCTGCGCATTCGATGAGCCTATTTTGAGAGTCGTTGGTTTGCATATAAATTTGGGCGGTACTCACATTCACTAAAGAAATAGTAATTAACGCCGCAAAAATTCCAAAAAAAGGAACTCTTGGTAATTTTGCCGTTAAATGCGCAATGCCTGCGGCTAAGAGAGGAAGCAATGGGAGGTGGTAATAAAAATGGGTCGCAGTATGGACGTTAAAGAAAAAGTAATAAATGGCTAGAGAAAATAAAATTGGACCGAAAAAATATCTCTTTTCAGTATCTTTGAACAGTTTCACAAAAGATATTAGTAAAATAATCCCAACAATCCAATCGAGCCCATCCGACCTACCAGTAAGAAATGAATACCGAAACTGCATCCAGATACTTGAATAGTAATTAAAGTTTTCTGTCGAAAAAAATAGTTCAGGTCTAAACCAGTTTCCTATTTGATAATTTGAAGTAATTTCGTTCGGGAATTTGGAGTGCACCCATCCTCCATAAACAGTCCATAAGAGCACTGGGATAAAACAAATCAACAAGAATGAAATTACCTTTGTTAACTTTATTTTTTTTGAGGAATGAAGTCGCCATAATAAAGCGATCAACGGAACAACAAGCAAGATTGCCATATGGGATTTTGTTAAACAAGCCAGCGATACCAAGAGAACCAAACGCCAACTGGAAAGCTCAAAATCCTTTTTCGAATAGCAGCTATCCAATTCTAGTAAAACCCAGAGATACCAAAAAAGAGCAAACGTATCGGGCTGAAAACTCCTTGCGGTGATTATTCCTATAAACGTAAATAAATAAAAAATCACCCCCACAAAAACGGCTCTCGCAGGATAATGTCGTTTAAGCAAAAGCCACCATATTCCCGCGCCAAATATTCCAAAAACTGCGGAATAGAATTTACCGATGGGCTCAATCGGAAAACCTGTTAACTTTGACGACAACGCTGTAATCAAATTAAATAAAGGAAATTCTAAAACTACATAGACATTATCGGGACCGTATCGATCTACTCTGGGCAAGAATATATTGAACGAATCTATTATTAAATTGCGCGAGATTTCAGCAGTCTGCGTTTGCCTGCTTTCCATTATCTCGACGATAGGTTGATTCAGGTTCTGTAAGCGCACTGCAAAACCAATAATAAAAATACCAACTATAGCTACAGACCACGCTAATTGTTTTTTCAAGTTTGGAGTCCTAGGGAGTGAAATACGTTGAGGATCTGCCTAGATTCTTCGTCGCTTCGCTGAAGCTCCTCTAGAATGACATGAATTTGGAATTTCAATGTAGCTCAAGACTTTTTTATCAATCACTCTTTGAACCAATTCCTGTATCAATTAACAACTATCTATTAGGAATCGTCCATTTTGCTTATTATACTTCCAAAAAAAAATGGGTTTACGAGTAAAAACTCATAAACCCATCTATTGATTTTAAAGTTCAGCAAAAATCCACAAGCATTGCCAAGCGCTTGAACCTTAATTTTTTTTAAATTTATTCTCTAATCAGTTTTTCTCGGTATTGATGATTAAAGTCTCTTAGGCTGATGTAAGGATCAACCGCGTTCTCTTTAAGATCTTTATAGTCATCGACAATAAACGAAGTTGAATTAACTCTTTCTTCAGCTGTGATGCCGGCTCCCACTACAAATGAAGGAGAAAACCAAAACGCTGGGTTAAGCAAGGAATCAAAAACCTTTCCTACCAAGTTTCTTGGAGAAGACGGTCCAAAGAATGGCAATACTAAATATGGGCCAGAACCGACGTCATACGAACCTAATACTTGTTCCATATCTTCGTTTACGGGCTCTACTTCATAGTAATCACCTGCCACATCAAATAATCCACCAATGCCTACCGTACTATTTAACACCAAACGCCCTATCACTCTTGCAGCCTTATCTAAATCTCCTTGCAATAAGCTACTTACAAAGTTCACTGGGCTGGCAGCGTTTGCAAAAACATTTTTTATTCCTAATCGAAACTGTTCCGGGACCCAGTCTCTATATACTGTGGCAACTGGCTCAATCATATAATCGTACATACCATCATTCACGCCTTGCATGAATCGGTTATATCCCTCGTATGGATCTTTAATCTGAGGGTATTCTGGGTGTTCATCGGCAAAAGGCTCATCAGATGAATTAAATTCAGGCATTTCAAAACCTTCTGCGCTATCTGATTGAATATCTGTTGGGAATTCTTTCCGGATTTCAATATCGGCTTTAGGAGTGATTTGAGCTACTTCGGAAATTTTTTCGGCATCAGGTTTAACAGCGGCCTTATCGCTAACATCTTCACTCTTTGGAGCTACTTCTGGAGTCACTGTCGGAATCCTAGCAATATTTTGAACCAAATCTATTGCCGAAACCGCCACGGTTGACTCTGCCGAACTAGCCATCATAACCTTAGGGCTTGACTTCTCTATCGTTATTGAAACATTCGCTATGTTCTGAACTAAATCAATTGCCGGTTCATTATCTCCCGGTTGTCCAAAAACAAATCCTGGGAAAAAACTTAGCCCCGAAACAAACGCTATTACCCCAAAAAGTCTACATTGCGAAAATTTCACTTTATTACCCTCTTATTCTTAATAAGATAAAACCTTTAATTTATGAAATATAACAAATACTTAATGTTTTTTCACCAAATATTAAGGAAACCTTTGCTGCAACAATATTGCCCGTATATTTGACTGTCTTTGAATAAGTCGTAAAAAACAGCCAAACATTTCAGCAATATATATATATTTTTATCTATAAAGCCTTACTTATCGGATAGATAGCAAAGATTAATTAGAAAATTATGAGGTTGGTTCCGGCATAGCGTCTTTCAGCTTAGCTAGAGTTTTTTCAGGAATCTTAACGTTTCTTTCCCTTGCATTCGCCACTACCTTCCACGCGTCTTTATATTGGCTCAAAGAATAATAGGCATCTACCATCACATCCATTGCAATCCCATTACTTGGGTTAACGCTTAAAGCTTGCTTAAGCCTTTCAACGGCATCTTTGCTGTGGCCTAGAGCTAATAAAGCGGCGCCCCAATAAGCAAAAGCATTGCTATTTTCTGGATCTAACTTAATGACATGAAGATACTTTTGGACTGCCTCTTCATACTTATGCTCCATATATAGAGTAAGTCCCCAATAAAGGAATGTTTTGGGATTATATTTGTCAATTTTCGCTGATTTTTCAAATTTTTCAATTGCTTCAAAGAATTTTTTCGTCTTTACCAGCGAAATACCCCACCAAGTATAGGTGGAGGAATCTTTGGGATTACGGGCTATAACATCTTGAGCCATTTTTTGCGCTTCTTCATGCTTACCTAAAGCGATCAACTCTTTTATATCGTTAGAGGTTGTCTGAAAAGAATCTACTTTAAAATCTTTTACTTCTTGCTCCGTTTTTGCAAGTTGTTCTGCTTTAATACGAGCTTTTTCCATCCTCTTACGCTCGCTTTCAAAACCTCTTTGCATCGAAAAATATAAAAATCCTGCAAATATAAGAAAACAACAAAGAATCCAAACAACTTTCACTCTTGTGGGCATAAGCAAACCAACCTTATTATCTTTTAAGCTTTATAAAAGTATATAAACGCCACAACTTACCTTACAAAAAGAACGACTTAAGATAATTTGCGCTTTTAATTTTTTAGAAATTCCTTTAAGAACTGATTAAATCTAAAACGATATAAAAGACAAAGGTCTATTCGACCTTGGGGGACAGTCAGTATATATTGTTAGCTAACCGGGATCAAAGTTTCTTTAATAATCTTTCCGCATTTTGAATCAATTTTTCGTTACCTTCGTCAGTTTCCAAATTAATGAATTTCCTTAGATATTCTTGGGCTTTACCGCCATGGCGCTTCATATAATGAACTCCAAGGTAGTAATATGCCAGAGAATACTTTGTATCCAAGCTTAACGCTTTTTCAAAAGACTGTCTTGCCAGCTCCACTTCTTTCTGAAATGAATAGGCCAACCCCAAATAAAGAAACACTTCTGGATCTGTTGTACGCCAAGCTAAAATATCCTTTAGGACTTTTTCCGCTGCGATGGCCTTACCGCCAGCTAAATAGGTTTTTACTAAATTAATAGAACTGAATAAATAATAAGGATTAATCTCAGAAGCATTTGAATAAGCTATTTCAGCTAGTTCACTTTCCCCCATAGCTGAATAAACATTACCCTGATTCAAAAATGTCATCAAGTGCTTAGGGTCTAAACTCAATATTTCCGAATAAAAAGAAAGTGCATAGTCATAGTTTCCTCGGTCAAATGCAGTTAACGCTTTTTCTAATAAATTATCTATTCTAGCTTTACGTTTGATTTCAGCCATTTGGCTCTCAGATCGTTTCAGTCCTTTTATCTTTTCAATTATCTCTTCCCGACTATCACTTTCTAGATTTTCAAATTCTACTAAACCAGGATCAATTTTAAAAAAAGGCGATATTTGCCGTACTAAAGTCCCTCTATCATCTTTGTATAAATACTTTGGAGCTTGGAACTCCAGGCTTAGGTCGTCATCCGTATGAATTGGGGCCTTTTTACTAAATTCCGATGTCGATTTCTTAGGCATAATCATTAGGCTCATTAAGTCGACAATGTTATAAATCCCAATACTTTCTAGATCTGCTTTAGCGACAGGGTCTTCAAACAACTTTAAAACTCTTTCATAAGAAATCCTATAAGGAGAGTTTGATCCGATTAATAAATAATCGTCTCCCACAATAGATTCCCACATCGTTACGGTAGAAAAAGCCTGATTAAATGTTTTTACAATGGATTTAAAGTTACTTGGCGACATATTTGTGTGAACCCAAATACAAACAACGCCACCTGGGTTGAGCCTATTTTTGCTCAACTCAAAAAACTCTTGGGTAAATAAGGCTCCAATTCCCGATATCCAAGGATTCGAAGGTTCTGAAATAATTACATCGTATTTTTCTTCCGTTAAAGCTATATGGTTTCTTCCATCCTCTAAGATTAGTTTGAGTCGAGGATCTTCCATTGCAAAATGACTAAATGGCCCAAAAAAACTAGCTCCTTCTACAACTGTTTTAGAAATTTCTACTAGATCTATTTTCTTAAGGGGAAACCTCTCCACCGCTCCCGCTGTTATTCCACTACCCATTCCTATGACTAAGGCCGATTCAGAATTGGGATGCAATAATAACGGAAGGTAACCGGACAACAACTGGGTTCGCATATCCAACGCTAGCGAGGCGTCGGTTTTCCCATTAACCCTTAAAAAAATATTTCCAGAAACCGATAACTCTGTCGTAACCGTCGCATGCATTCCTTCGCGATAAAACAAAATCTTATTACTTTTTTCCACCGCTTGGTCTAAATCTTTGATGCGATACGGCATGTAAGAACCGCTTGAAATTATGGCTTTATCCCATTTAGGAAAAACAGATCCAGCAAAATAACACACTAATAAAACAGCAGGTAAAACATATGACTTAAAATTAAACGAGGCTTTCGATAAAAAGACTATCAACAAAATTCCCAATACAACATTTAGTAACGCCGCAATAAAAATAGATTTTTCAAGTCCTAAGAAAGGGACAAGGAAAAATCCTCCTATAAACGATCCAATAATAGCTCCGATAGTATTTGAAGAATAAGCCGAGGCAACTGTTTTACCTACCTTGGTCAGTCCTCCCGAAACAGTTTTAATGACTACGGGGAATTGAGCGCCCATTAAAAATGTGGGTAAAAAAATGAACGAAAAAATTATCCCAAAATTAACTAATTGAACCGTTTCAAATTCAACTCCAAGCTTTTGGTATCCCCACCGGTTAATAAATGGCACCAAAGCAAATAAAGGCAATACAAACAGAGCAGACAATCCAATACCTATTTGGATACCGCCTAAGGCGAACTTTAAATCTTTTATACGAGCGCAAAACCGTGAATAAATCGCCGCCCCCAAAGCCAAGCCAAGAATAAATGCGGTAACAATTAAGCTGAATGCGTAAACGGAGGACCCTAATACAAGTGAAAATACTCGGTTCCAGGCCACTTGATAAATCATGGCCGAAACACCAGAAAAACTAAAAGCTAGTAGAATCCAAAATCGTTCCTTTTCCTGAATCGGGTCTAAACTCGGCGACGGGGTTTCTTTTTTCTCTTCAGCGCTTGTATTGCCGAAATTTCTAAAAAAAACTAAAACTAGAAGACCAATAACTATGTTTACTCCTGCAGCTAACCAAATGGACTTCTGCAAACCAAGAGCTGGCATTATTACAAAAGCGCTTCCTAGCGCCCCAGCGACCGCGCCAAAAGTATTAGTTGCATAGGCTAAACCTGCGTCTTGCCCTACTGTTGCGTCATTTCTGGAAAAAAACCTGCTTATAACGGGTAAAGTCGCTCCCATCAAAACAGTGGGAACAATCAATATGAAAGAGGAGACTAAAAAGCGGAAAAAACTCGCCTGGAGGTAACGTCCTTGATAATTAGCATAAATCCATTTAAGAATGGGTAGAGACCATTCGATAAGATAAGGAACTAAAATGCAAAATAGCCCAATCAAAATTTCTAGAACGCCATATATCCTAATGGGCTTCGGAAACTTGTCGGCAATCCTTCCTCCTAAAATACTACCTAGAGCCAATCCTCCCATAAAAGTCGTTAAAACTGCTGCTACAGAATAATGGGTATTGCCCATTACCATTGCAAACAACCGAGTCCATACGACTTCGTAAATAAGCCCCGTTATTCCCGAGAAAAAAAAGAATAGGAGAATCCAAATTCTGGAATGTCTATAGTTCAAAATAAATCAGCTAGATAGAGACTAAATTGTAGGAAAAATGAGGGTCTATTGAATCATTAATAAAAGGAATTTGCAAACCCTTGGCATCATATTTTAAAGAGAAAATACTCAATAAGACAAAAATGAGGGCCTAGAAACTATCAGGAAGGAAATAAACGAAAGTGGCCGGAAGGATTAAACCAATCTAAAGCAGAAGCACAAAACGATTTTAAAAAGCAAAGCAGTCTTAACAAGTAAAATCTACGCAGAGGCCGCTTCTTTCGCTCTGTGTTTTCCTAACTCTTGATTCAAAGATTCAATAGTTTTATCACTTTTTCTTAGATTAGATTTCAATTTTATACTACCAAAAACAGTATTAAGCTTTGCTAGAAAGTAACCTATCAAAAAAGATGAAAGAATCACGTATAACAAAGAGATATGGGTCGTGTGTGAATGAAAATTCCAATCATAATAAGTAATTTCCACAGGAACCATATTCTTTACAGAAAAGGACGTAATAATTATCAAAAGCAAAATATTAAAAATGAGTTTAAAAGTCAGCATAGAAATCCAAGCGTTTTTTGGGTAAATATTTAAATAAATTAATTATATAGGTTTTAATGCCCTGATTTCAATTCTTCTACCGAGGGTAACTCCTCGTCAATCTCCTCACCTTCGTGATGGTCGCTTGCAGCCAAGCGAATCTCCCCTACATGAGACGCTGTAGATTCTTCATCTGCAGGGGCTAAGGCTGGAATCACATCAGATTCAACTTCAGTAGCTGCATGGGGTTCAGCTTCTTCACCATGCTCTTCGGCTGCTGCTTCTTCGTGGCCTTCAGACTCTTCTGCGGCTTCTTCACCATGCTCTTCGGCTGCTGCTTCTTCGTGGCCTTCAGACTCTTCTGCTGCTTCTTCACCATGTTCTTCGGCTGAAGCTTCTTCGTGGCCTTCAGACTCTTCTGCTGCTTCTTCACCGTGTTCTTCGGCAGAAGCTTCTTCTTCACCATCGCCAGATTCTTCTGCGGCTTCTTCACCATGTTCTTCGGCTGAAGCTTCTTCGTGGCCTTCAGACTCTTCTGCTGCTTCTTCACCGTGTTCTTCGGCAGAAGCTTCTTCTTCACCATCGCCAGATTCTTCTGCAGCTTCTTCACCATGTTCTTCGGCAGAAGCTTCTTCTTCACCATCGCCAGATTCTTCTGCGGCTTCTTCACCATGTTCTTCGGCAGAAGCTTCTTCTTCACCATCGCCAGATTCTTCTGCGGCTTCTTCACCGTGTTCTTCGGCAGAAGCTTCTTCTTCACCATCGCCAGATTCTTCTGCGGCTTCTTCACCATGTTCTTCGGCAGAAGCTTCTTCTTCACCATCGCCAGATTCTTCTGCAGCTTCTTGATCCCCTGAAGCCGAAGAACCTTCCAATTTCTTTAATAAACTTTCAATATTAGAAACTACGCTATTTGAACTAGCTAACACTTCAGAATCAGCATTCGCCGTTACGCCTTTAATTGCGACTAGAGCTCGTTTAAGCTCCATAATGGCCATTTTTTTCTCATAATCGCCTACCGCGTTCTCAAGCTTATGAAGGCCTTCATCTAAAGAGCCAACCTTCCCGTCAAGCTCAGAAATTGAAGAGTTAGTTTTTTCTAATCCATCTCCTACTGCCTTAACATCCGTATCCAATCTAGCAACTGAGGATTCAATCTTCTTATCTGCCTCAGATAAAGAGTTATCCAATCCGCTTATACGAGTTTCGAGATCGCTAATAAAATAAAAGTTAAACACCAAAGCCAACCCAGCGGCTCCTAACCCAACTATTGCGATCACTTTCATAAAACCCATTTCCTCTTGATCTTTATCAATTGGCTCAATGGGAGGCGCGCTACTGTGAGACTCCTCAGCAGAATAACTTTCTGAGCTACCCTGTTCATAATAAGTGCTGGCGTCTTCTCTTTCTTCTCTTTTAATGGCTTCTATCCGCTCTTCTTGTGTTTTCTTCTCGGATTCGTTTTTTTTCTCGGTCATGATTTCTCCAAAATCAAAATTTCTGAACCAACTATCGACGTGACAAGCTTTTCTTTAATGGCCAATTACTTGATTTAACTACTATAAATATCGCTTAAAAACAAAAAAGCTCTTCTCTAAACTAAGAGCTTAATTTGAAAAAATATTTTATTGAATTATACTTATATTTTAGAAACCTTCTTAAGTATAAGGAAGGGGTCCAAAGAATTGCGTCCCTTTTTAATACAACAAACCACCAACTTAATAATATAAAACGAAAAAGCTTATAGCTTTCACCGTTTCTAAAGAGACAGGGCAAAAAAATGAATACAGATTTTACTAATCGCCCCCTCACTTTGTCAAGAAAAATTAAATCCCCCTTTTCTTTGTTTTTACTAATTGGCTTTTTTGCAATAAATGGGGCTATCTCATTGGCAAAAGGAAACTTTTCAGTCATTTCTCAGGTTGAAGAGATATCAAAATACCCCAAAAATAAAATTGTTTTTTTAGATTCACGTTCTACTTTTAAATTTCTTTTAGGGCATATTCCTGGCGCCGTTCATTTGCCAAATTGGAAGGATTTCACGGAAACTAGAAATGGAGTTCCCGGATTAATTATTCAGGATTTATCTATCTTAGCGAATAAATTCTCTAGTCTTGGAATCGATAAAAGCAAAAAAATAATACTATATGGAGATCCCCATGATCCCTGGCGAACGGACGGACGTTTTCTATGGATGTTTCATTATTTAGGTTTTGAGAATATCTCTATTTTAGAGGGTGGCACTAAACTCTGGCAAAAAAATGGAAATAAAATTGAACGAGGACGAGGCTCCAAAGTCATAAAAACCAAACTCACAGAATCGGATCTTAAACTGAACAATTCGGTAATTGCCAACAGTAATTGGATTAGCAAGCGGTTGGGAGACCCTAATTTATCCATAATCGATACTCGAACATTAAAAGAATTCAAAGGATCTACTCCTTATGGCTCTCAAAAGGGAGGGCATATTCCCGGCGCGGTTCATATCGATTGGAGGGATTTTTTTAACGAAGAAGGGCTATTAAAAAGCAGGAACACTTTGGTTGGCACTTTAGAGCAATACAATATAACAGCTAATAAGGAAGTCGTTGTTTACTGCACCGGAGGGGTCCGATCAGCTATGGCCTATTTTGTTTTGAAATATCTAGGATTTAAAACGAGAAATTACGACGGATCTTGGTGGGATTGGAGTTCTACAAAGTTACCAGCAGAGCTTTAAGCCTCTTTAAACTGTAAATAACGTAATTACACTCAATACAAATCTACTTCTATGTAACTATTTTAGAGCTAACTTATTTCCGGTAGCTTATCACCAAAAATTTGCTTAAAAACTTTAGTATTCTCTAAATGAAGTTTTTTTTCGAAATCAGTATCGTGTTTTTGAACGATTGAAGTATTTGAATTTATCGGTGCAGATTTTTCTTTTTTTTGCGTTTTTTTTGTATTTGAGACTCTGAAGTAAGAATTGCCTTTCAATACTCTCATCGAAATTAAGCCTATTTAGAGGTTTTCCTAAACGCTGTTCTTAAACGTTGAATTTAAACCATTCACATTTCTATTTCTTATCAAACACTTACTAAACTGCCACAAATTTTAGATATCATGGGAAAATCTTTCGCTTTATCTAGAAAAAAATCCGCTCCTAATTTTTCGCATTTTTTGCGAAAAATTGGTAAAGAATGATTAGTTAAAATCATTATCTTTGTGGGATATTCTGTTGCCTTGACTACTTTGATAAAGTCCATCCCGTTTCCATCAGGTAACTGAAGATCTAAGATCATTAAATCTGGTTTCAACCAGGGTAATACTTCTCTCGCTTCATTTAAACTAGCAACCCTACCAATGGACTGAACGTTTTTAATTTCAGATAACATGGATAAGATCCGTTCTCCAACCGGTTCTGAGTCATCAACAACCAAAACTTTCATTTTCATTATATCCTTCCAAATCATCTGTTTTTCATTCAACATAATTTTAAGTTTCAATATTTTTGGATTGGTTAATTTTCAAAAACGACATTGGTTATTCTTCCCTTAATACGATCAAGAATTCGAAGCGGCATCAGCTTTAGAATCAAGCATTTTCTGGATCGTTTCGTCAAACGTCTCTAGATCAATAGGGCTTCCTGTGTAATAAAAAACTTGACCAAATAATATTTCTTTTTCATATAAAACCGCTTCTTTTTCGTTTACTAAGACAAGATAATTTGGATCTTCTTCAGGAAACTGGTATTTGATGGAGACCATTAATTCGGAAGCTAACATTTCGGGAAGTACGCTAGGGCAAATGATTAAACGATAACTTTTTTCTTTAAGATAGGATAAAACTCCTTCTGCCCCATTGACAATATCGACATTTCCATAACCTCGATTTTCTAATTTAACTTTAAGATATAGACTGTACAAAGTATTGTCGTCTACTATTAAAATCTCAGCATTTTTAACCATTTTACTTTCCCCTTATTCCGCAATCTTTAAGTAAATAGCTTTTTGCTTTCTGGCGATCATCGTTTATCACTAAAGTCTAAATCTTTGGATTACTTGATTAAAAAAAGACAAAAAAACCAAAAAATCCTAGTGTAAACAACGCCGTAAGCCCAATTGTCCGACATCCTAATTCTTCAATAGACATTTACTTTCCTCTAAAAAGATTAACGCTGACGAATGAATTAGTATTCAATTGAACTTGATTTTAATAAATACCTACGAGATGCACAGTCCCTAAAACCTTTAATTTCTTATAGAAGTTTCCTCGTAACATGTAGTGGTTCCCCTACAGAAAAAATTGACCACTAAAATTGCGAGGTTCAAAAAAAGAACTTTAATAAACGTGACTAAATTAGGAGGGTTCTAAGAAGAAAGGAGAGAAAGATCTAAATATTTTCTACTAAATCGTTCTGGAGGGCGTATAAGGTGAGTTGAGCGTTATTCTTTATATTCATTTTTTCCAGAATACGAACACGATGGGTACTAATGGTATTGGGACTAACACAAAGCTCTTTAGCAATTTCAGAAACGGTTTTTCCAGAGGCTAATAAACACATAACTTGAAACTCACGATCGGAAAGAGTTTCATGAGGAGCTTTATCAGTATCAAAAACACTAAACGCAAGCTTTTCTGTAAGCTGTGGACTAATAAATTTAAACCCATCGTAAATTTTTCTAATAGCTCGAACAAGTTGATCTCCAGCGCTTTCTTTGGTCAAATACCCAGACGCCCCAGCTTTTAGATACCTAACCGCAAAACGATCTTCTGAATACATGCTTAATACAAGCACTGGTAACTTGGGATAATTGAGCCTTATCTCCTTTAAGGTTTCTAACGACGGTTTTCCAGGCATTGATATATCTAATACAACAACATCAAGGTCATCGTTGGCAACTTTTTCTAAAACCTGTTGTCCACTCCCCGCTTCACATGCAACGACAATATCATCCGTTTTTGAAAGAAGTTGCGCTAGACCTTCCCGAACGACAACATGATCGTCGGCGATTAGAACCTTTATTTTATTTTTTTTCATTATTACTTAACTTGATAAACATTCATTTTTTCTTTGGCATCCATAAAACTATCTTCCAGAGGAATATTAACCCGAATCGAAGTTCCAAAACCGGATTGGCTTAAAATCAAAACTTCCCCTCCCCAAACGCGCGCGCGCTCCCGCATTCCCATTAATCCAAGCGATTGAGGATTAGACAGGTCAGGGGTTGAGATTCCTTTTCCATTATCAATAATTTCAAGCAATAAAGAATCTTTTATTTTTTGCAATTTTACCTGAATTTTTGAAGCGTCAGCATGTCGGGCGATATTTGTCAAAGTTTCCTGATATATCCTAAATAATGCCATTGCAAGATCAGGTTGTAAGGGTACTTCTTGAACGTTAAACTCCAACTTCCATTTTCCACCTATTCTTTCTTGAAAATCTTCAGCGTACCATTCTAGCGCTTCTGAAAGGCCAAGGTGATCCAAAACCTCTGGACGCAAATCGGTTGCAATTTTTCTAACTGTATCGATAGTTTGGTCAACAAATACTAATATCCCCTCAATCTTTACGTCAAGATCGTTGGAGTCTTCTGGAAACATATTTTTTAAAGAAGTTAGATCCATTTTTAATGCCGTTAACATTTGCCCTAATTCGTCATGCACCTCTCTAGAAATTCGCGCGCTCTCTTCTTCTCTAATTGATTGCATCCTATTATTCAAATGACGAAGTTGATCGCATGAGTTTTCTAGATTTTGTTTGAATTCAACTAAGTCTTTATCCCTTACTTCGATTTGAGCCAACATCTCGTTAAATTGTTTGTAGAGTAATCCGATTTCATCAGAGCTGTCATGGTAAGCCCTAATAGAATAATCACCTTTTTGGGAAATACGTTTCTCCATAGCGGCTAAAGCAATGATAGGCTTCGAAATTATACTTTGCAGTGGAATTGAAAGAGCTAACGAAATAGCCAAAGTAATCAATAAAATAAAACTTACAAGATAGATATAACTTTCAATCTGAGCGTTAAATTCATCCATGTCTGCATAAAGGTATACCTTCCCGATGGACTTTCCTTTCAAAAAAATATTTTGAAATATTTCAAAATGTCCATCTATAAAATCATATGCTTTAGATTTTAAACTTGGGGGCTGAAAAAGAGAGGAAGAATTACGGGAGTACTGAACAAAAAGTTTGCCCTCCGCATCATAAAGCGCGGCAAATTCGACTTGTTTTTCTCTGCGTAAAAGAGATTCAAAGATTTCATTTCCTCTTTTAGAATCTTCGAATAGAAGAGCCGCTCGTGTCATACTTCCGGCAGAACCTGCTATAGCCAAGTTATGGCGAACAAGGTTTTTTTTGAAAATACTGAGGTCGTTGTATGAAAACAGGCTGGTAGCAACTAATAGCGTTAATAACGCCATTGAAAGTAAAATTAAAATCAGTTTACCACGAAGATTAAACCTCCTAAACCCGAGCATTAATCAACTTCTAGCGCGATATCCAATAATTCTGAATCGACTCGAAGACCACTCCTTTTTATTGCCTCTTTATTGAGAGTAAATTGAATGGTGTCATTTTTAATTAGAAAATTGATTGCTGGCTTTCTCTCACCTTGCGACGGGGCTTCGCTAATGACTAAAACAGGGGAATTTCCTACTTTCTTGAGTATCTTGTCCATTAGGGAGTTTTCGACTTTTGGAACAAAAAGTATATGACAGTCGTACCATGGGTCCTTCATACCAAGTCGAAGAATACTCATTGGTCTTCCTTGATTATTCAAGTTCTCCGCTAAAACTTCTAAAAGATTCCCAAATGGATCGCGTCCAATTACGCACATTGAAAAATCAAAAGGAGCATATAACGTATCGCTTAAAGCTGCAGTTTCTTCAGGCCATTGAATAAATTGGGTAAAATTATATAAAAACCCGGCTTTTAAAGCATACTCGACCGACTCATCCTTAAAAGCTAACGCCTTTCCATTCATCGTTAAAAACGAGAATGTGAAAACAACTAATAAGACCCAAAACTGTAGGATAGAACGACGAAAAGGAAATAATTCAGAAAATTGTTCTATAAATTTTTTAATCATTTATTTTTAATTTCTCAAGTATCTACTTCCAAGAATAGAATTAATTCAGTTCCATTAATTATTATACGACCTTACAAAAATATTTTTTCAAAAAAGTGGGCAAGACTTTTCCAAAAAGTTCAAAAAGTCACTTAAATCAAACTTTTTTTTAGCATTTTGATCATGGCAAATCTTTTTTCAACGATACAAGTTTAAACCTCCAATTTTCCACATTTTCGTCCAATTCCAAGTGAGTCACAAGATAATAAAGCCGTTCCGCCGCTTTACCACCCGTGGCAAAACGATCTCGTAAAAAATACGGGGGAATGGATTGATAATACAATCCTACCTCTACGGATTTTGCTTCTGGAACCTCGCTAAGAGGAATTTGATAAGTTAAATGGTTCTTGCCAATTTCATTCGGTTGAGGATTGATCTGTTTTCCTTTTTCATATGGCGCCGTTTCTTCACTAAAAGGCCCGTATACCGACCAACCTTTAGGCAAAATTCGGTTATCTTTATAATCGTTAAACAAGCCTAAAAAACTAGTCGTTAGTTTTCCCTCGTCATTGGTTTCGCGGTTCTCATAAATTTGCACTTGGTTCTGCTTTGTAATTAGAGAATAATTATCCTGGAGTTCGCTAGGCTCACGAGTAAACTCACTCGGCAACCAATCGCCATTTTGATCTATCAAAACCCCAGCTGGCGAAGTTCTACCCGAAGACCAGAGAATTTGATTACCATCTGCTCCGCCAAGAACGCTAAATTGGAGAAAGGCGCGTCGAAAGCCAACACCTGTCGGAAATTTATGGCCGCCTAAATTGGTCACCGTAACTTTGGCTTCCAAATTCCCACCAACCTTCTTGAGACTATCGATGTCTAACTTCGCAGTTTTATTCCTTGCCTGCCAAAGTATCTCCTCTTGCGATAAGTCAAGCCGGTCTACCGCATTCACTGTAGCTAAGGGAGGAGCCGGAACCAATGGATCAGTTTTATTAAAACCCATAAGATCTGAAAACTGACTAAACATATCTGAAACAAAGTAATTCAAACCTACTAAAGTGTGGCGGCGGAATTCGGAATAAGGTTGCAACGTGATTTTTTTGCTCGAAGCCCTGTGTGTGGTATCTGGAAAATCTGGAGTTTCAATATTAGCTATCTCAAACGGAGGTAATGTTCCCGTTTTCCCCTGAGCTTGAAGTTTTGGCGGAAACCCATTAAGCATATGACATCCAGCGCACGTTACGTTATCAGTTTTAAAAGAGCTGTTATCCCACTCCATCCAAGTTGTTTGCTCATTTGAATGGGAATAGTCGTTAAAAGGTTTTTTAACAACTCCTTGCGCATCTTTTAAAGGAATTTTTGGAGGTTGTACAGTATGGCACGATCCACAAAGACCGCTATCTTTAATTTGTTTGCCATATTTTGGAGTAATTCCAAGAGCCTGATTCATGGGGTACGTCGTTATATTCTGGTCTTGGACCGGACCATAAACTTCATTTGGAGGACCTACATGAAATTTTGCCGTAAAAGTGGAAGGTTCGCCTAAACCCTCGGGAGTAATATGATGGCACACAGTGCAGGACACACCATCGCGGGCTAAGCCGCCATATTTAGCATTCTTCGCTAACTCCTTGTCCTTACTTCCCGGTTGCGCGTAAAGCATCTTTTCGGTGAAGTTCTTAAATTTTTCGCCTTTTTTCTTTCGATCCAAATCATACTGCCGCTTCCCCATAACCGCGTGACAACTCAAACAGAGGTTGGAGATAGAATCTTTATATCCTGGCCGGAGAATTTGTTCAGATTCCAACTGAGCGTGAAAAACAGGATCGCGCCCCGCTAACCCCATCAAAGAAACCGACCACTCTCCGTATGGCGACAAATTGTATTGATTATTTTCATCGCCAGCTACGATCATATTGGGCCAACGAAGATTTTGCAAATAGCTTGCATCGTGGCACCCAAAACAAGAATCGCTAGCAACAAACTCATCAAGACCTTCAACTGATGGAACCACATGGTCGGTCAAGAGATTCGAGGACAAGGCAAACTTCTTAACTTGACTCTTCGTAGGCATATTTTTTACAAAAGAAGGAGGATTATCTTTGAATAATTCCTTAAATAAATCCACCACGGGCTGATTGACATAAGTACTTCCTAAAGGAGGAGCCATGGACAAAATATTTCCAACCGCAAAATTTCCATGAGTGCCTCTATCCTGGTTTTTCGACATATTTTTATCTTGTTCAGATGTTGGCGTCGAGTAAGGAGGCTGTTCAATATATGTAAAGGAAAGAACATTTTTACCTTCGATATTGTCCTTAGTCGCAAAGGTCAACTGGTCGTTATCTGCTGATGAATGACACGAAAGGCAAAATGACAGCCCATATTGGGCGGATATGAAAAGTCTTTTGTCTGTAGTAGGACTCCAAGGTGGATAAAATAAATACCATAACCAACCGTCTTTGGTTGATTCGTTACTTCGGACCATAACTGCCCAGCCGTTAATTTCTTTCGGGTCCGGCGATTTCTCACTTGGCTGCGGGTCGCTGAAGAACATTTCCTTAATCATCACAGAATTATTTGCTATTTCTCCTTTACGATCACCTTTTAACCAGTCGACCATATCATCTGAATAATAGATACGGACACGCGCGTGTGTCATAAAACTCTGCCCGTTGATAAACGGACCGGTCATTCGGATATTGTCTTTTACTGAAGGATCGTGGTCGTGCTCCCAGGAATGGTAGCATTCAGAAACAAAAAAAAGCGACATGGCCCCGATTTGCCACAGAGGCACAGTAATCGTTTCTTTAGGAGGATTCATATCGGCTAATATCAGTTTAAAAGCTAAATTGGCAGCTTCACATAGCAATGAATTAGACGCTGCCTTTCCCTCTATAGCAGATATTATATCTTCAACAGCTTTCAAACGATCCTTCGGAACTTCAGCCATATTGATTATCTTATCTACACCTTTTATGTCGTTGATGTCTTTCTTTACGTCTTGTTTTACATCTTTAATGTCCCTTTCTATGTATTTTTCAATTTCTTCAATTACTAGAGCCTGGGATATAGATGTAAAAGGCAAAAAAAGGAGAGTAGAAATAATTATGAACGAGAATAATCTTGTGTGCATTATCTACCTCCGAAAAATAGTTTGCTGTTTTTGACTTCTTAGAGAAAGACCTAACCAATTTTAGGCGAGCTAATTTAAAAAAGTTCCGATTTCAGTTTTCGAATGCGGCTATCTTCTTCCTTTTCTAACGTATTATCAAAAAAACAAACAAAAAGTTGTATCCCTCATGCCTTTATTTATTCCTAGTGATTTCCTTACACCCTGTAGTGATTTCCCTATAAATTAGAACCGTAACCAATATTATTAATAGAAAAAAAGAATTTCATCCGCTCGAACGTCAAGAAAGCTACCGCTTGACAAAAGTTTTGCATTAAAACTGCCATGTGAGTTTCCCATAATAACCACGCGGAGTTTCCGTCGGAGCCGTGAATGAAACATCCGCCCCGACCGTTGATTCTGGGTGTCGCGAGTCTTGAAGATTCTGTCCCACTAAACTCAATTCTAGATCTTTCGAAGGACGCCAGCCTAATCTCAAATCCAAGCGTGTATAGCTTGGAACTCTCTGATTTGGTAAAGCTCCGACATAATAAACCATTGTGTCGAACTCGAAGTTATATGGTAAATCGAGGAAGGACCTTAAGTTCCATTGAACGTCGGGGTCATTGTCTTCCGCGTTATCGTCATTCGGGAACAAGTTGATATTTAGCCAAGTCAAAGACCCTTTTAATTGCCAATAATCAGTCGGTTCCCACTGAGCTGCGGCTTCAACTCCAAATATTTCTGCTTCTCTTGCGTGAGTAACATTTACAGGTAAAACAAGATGAGCTGGGCTAGGTTCAGCCTCAAAAAATGGGCTTCCTGTTGCAGTATCGAACAGATTCTCATATTCGTTAATATAAGACGTGAAATCGAATAGCAATCGATCGGTGGGTTGAATCCGATATCCAATTTCGTACGCGAGGAGCACATCGGCGGTTTCGTCTTGATCTGGAAAAACGCTGACATCTATTGGCGTCCCATCTCCGGTCGATGCAACGGAAAGCCGAATCCTTCCTCCTTTATCAAGCCGATTAGGAATTCGAACCGCCCGTGAAAAGGCCGTCCAAATTGTTTGCGTATTTGTAGGAGTCCAAGTAAACCGAACATTAGGCTCATATTCGAAACCGGTGAAACGGGTCAATTCAAACTTGGAACCCACTGTCATAGTTAATCGGTTTTTTAATAGCTCTATCTCATCTTGGAAAAAGAGGTTACTATTTGTGTATTCTCTGCTATCAGGTAACGCTTGTATGGAAAAACTATTGTCATATTCATCTATGATAGCTCGAATCCCCGCTCCCCAGACGATATGATGACGGTTGCGCCAGCGGAATTGGTGCTGAGCTTCTAGATCAAGAGTATTAATTTCTGAAGTGATCGTTGTAGCAGATCGGTATGCCCGATCATAAAAGGCCTGAACAGACAATTCAGATTGGTTGGGAAAAATATGCTTCCAGCGGCCCAACAAGTTGAAACCCGTGGTATCGGAATCGAAATCTTTGGTTTCCGTAAAAGGAGGAGTAAGAGAAACGACATTATTGAGACCTCTTACCCCGCTTTTACCGATATAATAATCTGCCAGAAGTGCATACGAATCACTTTTCGATTTATCCCAATCGGATCGAAACCCTGCGCGGGCAACTTCCCCGTCATCAAACGCTTCCTTGCCATCAGGGAATTCAAAAGTGTTTCGGTTGGTATATTTCGCAAACCCACGGTAAGCAATACCATTGTCAAGTGTTCCTCCATAGCGAACGGACCCGATCCCTCTTTCTAAATTCCCGCTCACTCCGCTCACAACTCCGCCCTGGGTTTCATCACTATATTTTGTAATGATATTAATAACACCGTTGACAGCGTTCGATCCCCATATGGTGGCTCCGGGGCCCCGGATTACTTCGATACGATCTATATCTTCCAACATGGTATCCTGTTGATCCCAATACACCCCGGAAAACAACGTGGAATAAACAACACGGCCGTCGATCAATACCAACAACTTGTCTGCAAAAATCTCGTTGAATCCACGAGAGGCAATTGCCCACTCGTTGTGACTATATTGAGCCACCTCTAAACCAGGAGCCATACGAAGAGCTTCCATAATACTAGTCGCCCCAGAACGTCGAATATCCTCTTGCGTGATAACGTAAATCGCGGAAGCTGCGTCAAAAAACTTCTCTTCCCTTTTTGATACAGACGTAATGGTCATTTTGACTAAATTTTGCAAACTCGTCTTAGCTAACTTTAAAACAAGCTGCTCCTTACCCTCTTTTCCTTCAACCTTTTCAATTTGAAAAGCAAACGCTACCAAACAAACTAAAAAAAACACTCGAAACCACATATTTCCTCTCTTGGTTTTAAAGCTCGATAGAGAATCATCGACTTTGTTACTTTTTTGTAACATATTTCTCGAGAATTTTCTTTACCAAAAACTCATACAAACAAAATATTTATGCCAAGAGAGAGTTATAGATACCCTCCCTCAGACGGAAAAATGCTATTTGGATAACCCTATACTTTATATAAACTTTCTATTAAATTTATTCTTAATTTGATGAATAAGACACCTCAGTAGTAAAACTTGAAATAAATCCATACCTGAGTTATAACTTCGCTAAGCCAATTAAATTTCTAAAAAGTCTTATATTTTATCGAAAAATGAGGGCACTCAGTTAGACGCTCTAAAGAGCTTATTGAAATTGAAAAAATAAATGGAATTAAAAGGAGGCTAGAGAATGAGTTCACACCAACCAATCGTTCAAAGATTGATACAGCTTTTAGAAGTAAAACCCGAATTGAAACCAGCCCTCGAAAAATCAATTCGCCTTGCTGAATGTTTGAATGTGTTAACCCTTGAGGATTATTTCAAGTTTTTAAATGGGATGGTGAAAATGATTCCTAATGAAAGAACTTCGCTTCCGATAGTTTTGGAGTTCTTCTACCTTATAAATCAGCCTGCCGATAACAAACTTTCAAAAGACCCCTTATTCCAACAATGGGTAGTCGCATTCACTCAAGAGTGGGGAAGTTTTCTTGATACTTTGGAATCTGCGAAAGATTTAGATACGTGGTACACCGATCCGGCTTTCAGAATTGGCGATTTTTTTCAAGGCCCTAGCGGTTGGTTAACTTTTAACCAATTCTTTGCGCGAGAAATTAGACCAGGGAAAAGACCAATAGATGGTCTCTGTGACGACAGCGTTGTTGTCTCTCCTGGCGACAGTATCTTTGCTGGTCAGTCACCGATCAATGACGATTCAGAAATAACTGTAAAAGGCTTAAAATGGCGAATATCTGAACTTCTAGATATTGCCGACCACCCGGAAGCCAGTCAGGCTCTTAAAGACAGGTTCAAAGACGGGATTTTTATGCATAGTTTTCTTAACGTAAATGACTACCATAGATTTCATACTCCTGTTGCCGGAAAGATTTTATATCAATGGAACATTATGGGAAAAGTGAGTTTGGATGTATATAAACAAGCCGATGGCTCATTCAACGCCAAAGATGGCTCTACTTTCCAATTCACTCAAGAACGGGGACTGACGATTTTTGAATCGGATTCTATTGGGTATGTGGCTGTATTGCCCATAGGAATGGGGTTTGTATCGTCGGTCAATTTTACCGGGGAAGTCGGAGCAACTCTTTCTAAAGGAGAGGAGTATGGTTATTTCGCATTTGGAGGTTCCGATATTGTTATGCTGTTTGAAAAAGATAAAGTCAACATTACAGCGGAGGTAGGCACGCATTATAATCAGGGAATTAAAATTGCGAAGACTGTATAATAGCTTCCAATCAACCATCGGCACTAGGAATAAGATACAGTGGAAACCGCCTAATTATATACAAAGCTACCTGCCATTATGCAGCGTCGAAATTAAATCAAGAAGGAGCGAGAAAAAATTTAGCTAAACTCTGGAGGGAGTTTCCAGCAGATCAATCTAGATCAAATAAATTTCTTTAATATGAAATTATTAAATTCGTATGTACTGCAACAATGGTCATTGGGCTCGTGCCAATTTATCTCCCAGGACACTTTCATTAGGAACTGATCTTTGGTCAAATTTATATCTTTATTCAGTTCAACCTCTCTGAACCACTTAAGGTTTGTACTCCCATATGTATTGATCACCTTATCAGGGTTTAAAATAACAGAAGAAAATTCTTGATTTGGGTTCTCTTTATTTATAAATACAATTGAGAGGCGCCTCATTCTATAATTAGGACCTCTCCAGAAATAATAATTTTCAATATCCCCTCTTAAAAAATACTTTCCATCTTTCTTTTTAATATCTAATTTAAACCTAAAAGGGAGCTGTGTATGACTATTAAAAAACACATAATGCCCTCTAAAAGTTTCCAGCTTTAAACTTGAATCATATTCCTCATCTAAACCCAGCGTATCGGCTTTTATGACAGGATGGAGTTCTTTACCGGATATTCTTGGTCTTTTTAAAAGCTTTTTCGCATCCAACAGTAAGTTTTCTGACAAATAAGGATTACTCATGTTTCTATAGCACGCTTGATTAAAACGTGGCTTGTATTCATAAGCCAATAGCTTCCTTGATGCAGCTCCTGTATCAACTACAATTTCATGTACTTTTTTAGCTTCTAAATCCCCATCACGTAAAAACAAATTAAATTGCAAGCCCGCAAGCCCCGTACTTTCTAAAGGATCAATAACAAAAAAACAGTTTTTTGACGAATCAGCAATTTCTTCTTTAATATTTTCCCCAACCCTGACCGAAGCTAATTCAACTCTCTTAGAAGACATAGGATTATAATCTCTAAGATAAACATGTTCATATAGCTCACGCGGTGTAAGGTCAAGTCTTTCCATCAAAGTTCTTAATAAAACCTTAGATTTTTTGTAAGTATGTTGTTTAAAGTCTTTGGGTTGGACGGAAAGAAATTCCTGAACAAAAGAAACAGAATGGTAAGAAAAATAAATTAGGTACGATAGAAAAACACTCGAAAAGAAAACTTTCACGCTCGCTTTTTGAGCCCATCGGAAAATAAAAGCAATAGTCATCACCACAATCAAAATTTGAGAGACGGCAAAAATATAAGTATACCAAAAGTGACCTTTATAAGGATGACTGAGCTCATAAATTAAACTGGGTATATAAAACATCGCCAAGACAACAATTTCTTTTCGACAACTATCAATTCCACTTTTTTTCGCGCGAACCGTAGTGGTCACAACCATAAAATAAAAACAGAATGATAAAACAAACCAATTTAATTCTTTAAAGACATCCGAATGGTCATTTCCTTTAAAAAAACTCCTATCGTCTGATATGCGCCTAATTGTATTTTGAACAATTACCATCTTAATAATCTTACCTAAGACCGAAGGTTCCTGTTCTTCAAAGCTTAAGTCCTCGCCGACATTATTGGGAACATGGTTTTGGCTCTTGTAAACACCATAAGGGAGCAAACACATTAAAATCGAAAACAAGCTAACGATCAAAACTTTTGGGCCAATGCGAATTTTAAAAAATGCTAAAACAAAAATAACGACGAAGGCATAAGTGACGACGGAGTAATGGAATTGAATTCCTAGACAAACAACTATTCCCAATCCAGCAAGGTACATTGCCTTCCGAGATACAGTTAGCTCCAATAAAAACCATAAAAATAAAATCGTAAATGGGAAAATATAAGCAGGATTAAATGGAAAAGTTATCGTTCCAATATTTGATAGATTTAAAGAAAAAAGGATTGTGCAAAGCGCTGAAATATAAATCCCAAAAAATCTGCGTGTCACCCAAAATAATAACCCTATAGATCCAACACCAAGAATGAAATTAAACGCAAATATAGATTCATATGAATAGTGAAAAAACAAAGGGATGCACAAAAAAATGTACATAAAAGGACCCGGTAGTCTGCCGCCATTGCTTAGCTCCGGTCCAGCTAAAGGAAAGCTTACCCCATCAAAAATATTAAAAGCTCGATCAAAGTCCCTTGAGATCCATTCATTTAAGAAAACTTCGTCTAAACATTTCCACCTAAGATAAATTCCAACAATTATGAAAAGAGATAAAGGTAAAAAAGCTATTAACTTTAGTTTTTCTGGAGAAATTTTATTCATAAAAAAAACTTTAGGCTTTGCTTGAAAATAAAATATAAAAGTTATATTTGTGCAAAGTATTTTGCCCTCAATACCATGAGTTTTTAAATAAGAGTCGCGTTTTGAAGAAAATCAAATTTCCCTCACAAAACATTGCAATAGACCTTGAATTCAAGTTGTAAGTGAAAAAAGTTAATAAAGTTTTCTTTTTGTAAAAGAGTTTATGTCGAGTTTCAAATCAAAGAGATTTTCTGGGTTTGTGATTAAGACAATGCGTGATGGATTTAATTTTGTCATGGATAACCTTGCTCAAGTCGTTTTGATTTTGGCAAATATTATCTAATGAGTCCATTAGTATTTCCATTAAATTCTTTTTTTTAAAATGAACATAGGTGAGCAAAATAAATACTCACGGAGAGCACTTGCGAATTTTATTAGACACGGGATATTCATAGACAAAAAGGAATTGTAAAAACAAAAAATAAGAGAAGTAGTTTGTCTGAAGAAGCCTGCTCATCGCGAATTTTTACATGAAAAAACTCGAACATTGACCAAAAAGTCAAAAAGTGAGAAACTCCTGGAAAATCCAATAAAAAATCTCATCTCAAAAGATGAGTTGCCTTATAATTGACAACTTTCTATAATTTTTCATATTCACATGGAAAATCCCCGCTAAAGACTTTGTTAATTATTAGTTAAAATATTGATGGCGTTTTTCATTCCCTTATGCTTCCTGCAATAAATTCGTTTCTAAGCTATCGAGAAAGAAATTATTTAAAAAACCCTCAAAGAAATCAGCATGATTTTTTCGGTCATGCTTTAAAGACTAGCTTTCTATGTTCGACTTAAAAAGTATTGCCAGTTTTTTTAAATTATCGATCGGTAGTTTCCTACTCGTTTTTCTAATTTTTGAAGTTATTATTAGATTTTTTTTCCCGCAAAAAATCGAACCAAGCTTATTTATTTCTAAATTTGGAACTTTCATTAATCAACATAAGGCCAACATTCATGAAAAATTAACCTACGAAGGTATTCCATATCATCTAAAAATCGACGAACATAATCTGAGAAATTTTAAAACTATTACATACAAAAAACCTCCCAATACCTTCCGTATATTATCTCTTGGCGACTCTATGTTTAAAGGCCCAGGATTAGAAGTTGAAGAAATTTTTGCATTTTATTTAGATCAAACTTTGAATAAACACAGATCTAAATTCAGATATGAGGTAGTCAACGCCGCGATGGGGGGAGCAAACTTTTTGGACTATATTTTATATCTAAAAAACGAAGGATATAAATACTCGCCAGATTTAATTTTATTACCTGTGTCAAATTACGATTTCGGACCTGAAGATTTAGATAATTTTTATTTTGAAAATATTTTAGCGGAAAGAATAAACTCTGAGGAAATACAAATCACGTTATCCAACCCAAAAATCAACGTTCCTAGTTCTTTTTTGAACAGACTAATGGTAGGTCTTAGCCAAATTCCTTTTTATACAGAACTATCTAAAGTTTCTCATCTTTTAAATTTAATTCGATTAAAATCAAATATCCTATTGTTAGAAAGGGAAGAAAATCCATTAGACAATCTTGATCATTTTTTAAAAACTAGAAACGTTTTAAAAAAAAATGAAGAAGCTAAAAACTTACGAATTAAATGGTTCCTGGGAAATTATCAAGTTTATGCTCCCTACCTCCGTTCCAAATCTTTAACTTTGCCTCTTTTTTCAGAAATTGCCGAGATATTATTTAAAACGGTTGATCAAATTGGAGCTAAGTTAGCCATACTCGACATACCCGAAGATGAGGAACTATTTGGCGAACCCAGCGCTACCACTCCTATAAAGTTTGCAGAAAAAAAAGGAGTCTACCAATTTAACCTTTTGGGTCCTATGCAGCAATTCTTAACAAAAAACCAATTCCCCTTAAATATCCCCCAAGACCCCCATTGGAATCCAGCAGGACACTATTTAGTCGCCATACTAACTTACAACTTTCTTTTGAAAAACAAACAAATCCCAGAAGAAAACTTATCACAAAAAATCATAATCGATCTTAATTCTCCTGAAATAATTAAACAAATTAAAGACTCAAACAAAAGAGTAAATCCCTATATAGATAAACCTCAGTACAAGTATTTTTTAAAAGGATTGATTGCTAAAAATAATGGACAAATAAAGTCTGCAATAAAAAATCTAGAACAATACCTTCGTCTTAAACAAGACTATAACGTAAACTTCCAACTGGCAGAATTATATTTAAAAAATAAAGAGTTGAACAACGCACTACGTCACTTAAAAGAGGCAAAAAAGTTCAAAAACTCCACTTTCCTTGAGAAATTAGGACAGAAGTATTATGAGTTGGGATTGTTTAAGGATTCGCTTCAAGTTTTTTTAAACGTTAAAGCCGTGGGAGATCCCTCAGTCGAAGTGATTGACAAAATTGGGCTTTGCTATAAGAATCTTGGGATCTTTTTAGAATCCGAAAAACATTTAACTCTAGCGGCAGAAAAAGAACCTTATTATATTCAACACTTGGGAGATCTATATTTTGATAACGAATACTTTGAAAAAGCGATCGATCAATATAACAAGCTGTTGATTCTTTATCCTGGTGCAAATAAATTTCATTATTTAATTGGATTGTCTTATTTAAACCTAGGTGATTTTGAGCAAGCTGAGAAAATGCTCTTAGAAGCCAAACGCATTCAACCTCAAAATAAGAGTATTCAATCCATCTTAGACCAAATACAAACTCTAAAAAACAAGTAAGGTTTTTATAAATAGATCCTCTTCCCCCCATAAAAAACTAGAGACATGTTTTTTGGGTTTTATCTATTTAATACTTCATTAACTTAATCGTCTTTTAATACCGAGGACCGCGCTCCGCTCCTGAACCTTCTTCATGCGAATGCTCGGAACCTTCTCCCATTCCACCCATCATAGGATTTCTTGCTGGTCTACCTAATGCTTCAGAAGCATGTTTGAGAGCTTCATCGTAATGTTTTTTTGCCTCTTTAGCATATTTTAAGGCTTGAGCTCCGTGCGTTTTTAGATCAGAGCTAGCGTCTGGCATTTCCATTCCAAATTCAAAGTGCTTTATCATCTCTTCAAGGTGAAGGTATCCTTCTTCTCCATGCCCCAAACCAACGCTGGCATGCCCTGTAGATTGAGCCCAAACACTATTCGTCGATGATAAAATGAAAACAAACACAGTCCCCAAAAAAATCTTTTTTAATTGTCTTTTCATAATTCCCCCCAAATGGGTAAGCATTTATCTTTGAGCTTTACACTCTCCATATATCCAATAAAAATATTATATCGGTTTCTAACTCACGGTTGTAAAATTTTATAGGTCCAAAAAAAAAAGCCCCCGGAAAACCGGGGGCTTTAAAATATCTTTTGATTTATACCTGCATCCTCAATACTTCTTGGTAAGCTTCGACTATTTTATTTCTCACTTGCATGGTCATTCTAAAGGCAATATCAGCTTTTCCTACAGCAATCATCGTTTCGTGGATATTCTGGGACTTCCCAGAAACTAATCCTTCGATTGCAGTATCGGCTTCTTGTTGAAGGTCATTAACCTTCCCTAACGAATCGGCTAAAGTTTGAGAAAATGTTTTACCATCCTCAGTTTTCGCCGCTTCTTCCCCAGGTTTACTCTGAAACCCCGGTCCAAGAATCGCTTTTAAATTACTTTCTAAAGTTATATCGCCCATAGTCTATGCCTTTTTAATCATATATAAAATAAGGCTTTTATCGATTATTGTCAACCCGAATTATTATTGAGCAGCAGTTTCTGTCACAGCGCTTCTTAAAGTCGAACCTCTTTTCGCCATGATCTGAATAGTTGCATTATACATAATTTGATTTTCCGACAATTTCATCATCTCTTTATCAATATTCACATTGTTTCCATCTGAACGCGCGGCATCTTTTTCTTCAAAAATATCGGGTTCTAAGGATTTCAAACTTTCCTTCGATGGTCCCATGTGTTTCTTATCGGTCGTTTTTACAGAAAGTTGATTACCAAGATCAATTGCTTCTCGCAATTGGCTCTTAAAATCTAAATCCTGCGCCTTATAACCAGGCGTGTTCATGTTGGTGATGTTACTTGAAATCAGTAAATTTCTCTGAGATTGAAAGTCCAAGTTCTTTTTTAAAACTAATGGAGCCCTATCCCCGAATAAAATTTTGTCTACTAACATAAGTCGTCTCCTTTCGTTCTATTACTAAAGCAAACATCATGCCATAGTGCCTAGAAATAGAAAAGCACGACCAAGTAAAAACATAAACCATTACTTTATAAATACTTACAGAGAGCCAACACAACAAAAAAACAGCAACTAACTTGCTATCTCTAACCCAATTAGTTCGAGTTTCCCTGTAAATAAACAAATAATTGACGGTTTCTAGCGGATAAACGCCAATTTTCTTGCTGCCTTTTTACGAAAAAAACATCAAAAGAACTATAATAGAATGATTTAATAGAATATTTTTTTATAAACTCATTTAAGATTTAATGAATCCCTCTTTAGAAAAACTAAGTAAAATCATTGAAGGCTTTGGAAAAGAAAACCTTTCCGACATTTTACATTTCATTTCTACAGGACTCAAAGAACTTCATAATTGTTCCATGGGCCAAATTTACCTGGAGGATCTTTACGAGGGAATGCTCATTTGTCATTATGTGACAGAAGAAAATCAAACTGAAGGCCAACCCCCAACACAGTTCATTTCTCCAAAAGACTCTTTAATTTACAAAGCTTTCTATGAAAATAAAGCTATTATTTCTTGGGATTTGCCAAAAGGAACGCTGAAGGTATCAAGCCCCATTGGACAAAAATCAGGAATAAAATGTTCTGCAGTTTTCCCAATTAGCTATCAACTACGCCCTATTGGCGCTTTAAGTTTGGATTGGATTGAGGAAAAAGCTCATCTAGCTGAAGACCAAATTTTAGACATTGAGTCGTTTATTGCGATAAATAGTCCCGTCCTAGAAAAAGCAAAGAATTTTCATCAAAAAATTGAATTTTCTAAACATTTAGACCTTGCCCAAAAAAAAGAAGCGGCATTGATGATGGTTCGCTCTGCAGTGAAACTAATTGATACATTAACTTTGGCTTCAGTATTAGTTCCAGCCGTCCCAAAATCTGTAAATAATCTCCAATTAAAAACTACAGATATGGTAGAAGTCCTCGCCGCTTATTCTAAAAATGAGGAAAATACCGAAATCTATAATACTAAAGATCAAATGAGTATCTTGGAAGACGAAAACTTGATAAATCGTATTCTCAAATACGATTCTGAAAAAGGACTTGTTGCCCAAGATCAGGTGTCTTCATCTATTTATATAGAAAATATCATGAACGAAAAGTTCGTGAGAAAACCTATCGCCGAAAAATTAGATTTAGTTTCTTTATATCAAATCCCTAAATTTCATAAAAAAACAGGACAATTCATTTGCGCCGTAAATTACTACACTGAAACCCCTCATCAATTTAATTCTTTTGAAAAAAGACAGTTAGAAGAACACGCTTCTATGCTTGAAAAGCTCATTATGGATGAGGGCTTAGCTAGAATTGAAATTGAAGTGTTAAGCGAAATCGAACAATTATTATCAGATCAGGATACTTCTCTCCAATCTTTTCTAACAAAAATTATCGATAAAACAACAGAACTTTTGGGAGCCGCTGGCGGTACTATTTCTATCTTAAAAACTATAGACGACAAACCATGGCTCATCGTTGAAGACGATAAAGGAAGCCTCGTAGGAGCGAAATCTAAAGGTTGGAAAAAAAGTCGTATTCCCATCCTAGCAGTTGGCGGGGAAGAACTCCCTAAGGACTCCCGGTCTTTAACAGGTTATTGCGCTCACTTAGCAAGACCCCTACTTGTTCAAAATGTTAAAGACACCATTCAAACTAAGGGTTTTTACAAAAGTCTGACAGATAACATACGTTCTGAAATCGCTGTTCCCATTATATTAGGAAACAACGTATTAGGAGTTATCAATCAAGACAGCTTTAGGAACCAAAAGTTTCGAAAAGAAGATAAAGATTTACTTCAAATAGTAGCCAGACTCATCAGCCCCAAAGTGTACAGCTTAATTCAAATCGAAAGCATTCGCGAAGAAATGAGCCAACTAACGCGAGATATTGAATATAGAGATCCCAAGGTTTCGTCATATTACTTTGGAAACGTTATTGGTAAAAGCGAAGAAATTCATTCATTAGTTAGTCAGATTGATATTGTCGTTCAATCCATCTGCAACAGAATGATGCAGTGGGAAAATAACGTTCATCCAGAAACTTTGATGGGATTGCCCTCTTTACTTATAACGGGTAGCACAGGTTCAGGAAAAGAGTTTTTCTTCAATAATATTTATTCGCGTTTAGATGAAATTTTCAGACGGGAAAAAGGGAAAAACTTTAAATTACTCGTCAAAAAAACAAATATCGCAGCCTATACAGGAGAACTCACCTACAGCGAATTATTTGGTCATAAAAAAGGAGCCTTTACAGGAGCAGAGTTTAATCGTTGCGGAATTTTGGAAGAAGCCGCTGGAGGAGTCGTTTTTATGGACGAGATAGGCGATATCGATCCAAAAACCCAAGTACAATTACTACGTTTTTTAGATACTGGAGTATTCACTAGATTAGGCGAGAACGAGTCTAGATATTCAAAGATTTTTTTCGTCGCAGCCACAAATAAAAACCTTAGAGAAGAAATTGAGATGGGAAGGTTTCGAGAAGATTTATTCCACAGGCTTAACGAATTTAGCTTCCAAATCCCTTCTCTCAACCAAAGAAAAGAAGATATTGAAGATTTGGCTATACATTTTTTAGGAAAACTTTTTCGCACTCACTATAAAAATGTAGAGGATACTCCAAAACCTATTTTAGCTCCTGAGGCCATTGGTTTTTTGAAGTCTTACAACTATCGAGGTAATGTTCGCGAACTTAGAAACATTTTACTAAAAGCTATGTTATTTAGGAAAAGCTTAACCATTTCTAAAGAAGACATCGCCACCGCCGCCGGGTTACACGCAATTTCCCCTTTTTCAGAAAAAGAATCCTCAAACGATTTAGTAATTGACCAAATTTTAGGAAAGATAGAATCTGGAGAGAGCAATTTCTGGGAAGAAATACATAAACCTTTCAAAAACAATCAAATGACTAGGGATATGGTAAAAGCTATTATAGAAAAAGCTAAACTAAGGTTTAGCGCTAGTCTTCCAGGATTGGCCGTCAAAATGAAAGTTTGCCAAGACCCCGGAATTCCTTCAGAAAGGCCCAAGTTTGTTAGCTTTAAAAACTTTCTTTATAAAACAGTAAAAATTACTGAGAACTAATTATTTAGGAGAAAAGTAGATTATGCCATCGGGCTTATATATTGCCATTTTCTTTTTGCTAATAGCCTTATCGGTTTTGCAAATCTGGCGAATTTCCAAACTAAAAAAATCTATCTCTACCATAACCGCTTCCACTCAAGATCTATCATTTAAATTAGACGACGCTGAAAATTATTTTAAAAACCAACTAGCCCGACTGCATTATGATGCCGCTAAAAAGTTGGGTTGTTTAAAATATCACGGTGAAACCCCAATAAAGCAAGTTATCGCAGACCCAGAAGCAAAAAAAATATTAGAAAAATTTAAAATTATTAAGAAAAAAGATAAACTTCCTTTTCCTGGAACTCTTTTAACTCGCTCTGAAGAATGCGGAGTTTCACTTGAACGATTATTGATTGCCCTCAACGATAGAGAATTAAAAAATGATTGAAATAATTTTCGGAATATCAGCCCTCTTATCCTTAAGCTTCTCGTTTTTCAAAGTCAAATCCTTGGAAAAAAACTTAAAGGATCTAGATTCACATATCCAAGAGCTCAAAAAACGCGCCACTGAAATGCCTTTCCAACTCAAAGGCAAAATCAACTCACTGATGATTCTTGAGAGAAAAAATAATTCTCAACCCGTGCCTATCGTCTATTACGAAAAGTTAGATAAATCAGTCCCTTCTTTTTTTCAATCGGATACGATTTACTCTCTTGCCGAAGACGAGGGATTTGGGCTCACTGGAACATGCGAAGGAAATGGAGATTGCGGATTGTGCGCCATAGAAATTTTGGAAGGCGCAGAAAATGTAAATCCCAAAAACAATATTGAAAAAGAAATTCTAGAAAAATTGGATTATAAAGATGGAATAAGACTCTGTTGCCAAACGAATATAACCGGGAATGTTAAAATCAATTTCATCGAAGCAAAAACTCAATAAAACTTACGAAACGCATCCAAAATTTCATCGCGAATCTTATTCCGAGCTTCCAACGTTACAGGAATTACTAAATCTCGATAATTCCCATCCTTACCTTTTTGACTTGGAAATCCTACAAAAACTCCTCCCTTTTTATCTTGAACTACTTTAAATCCCCTAATTATCAAACAGTCACCCAATGTGATTTCAGCATAAGCCTTAACCTGAGCAGTAGGTTCTCCTGAATCGAAAGGATAAATTTTAACGTGAGTGATTAGAATTTCCATAAAATCATATTCCAAATTAGCCTTGTTTGCTGATTCCTGGAAATAACGCCATATTATTCACCCCCCTAAAACCAGATAAAACCCTATCTAAGCATAGGAATTTAACCGACAATAAATAGGAAAATATGCTATGAAGTAAAGTCATTTATTCTTTTATAGGGGCAAGCCTTGGCTGACGGTTTAAATAAAAATCCAATATTCAGCAAGTGTTTATTATTTTTCTTTGGAATATTAACTCTATTAGTAATTGAAGGAGCTTTGAGACTTTCAAGCTTTGGAAGTCGTTTCGATTTTATCTTAAAAGATAAAAGTGAAAACTTTATTTCGAAACGTTCGCTAAACACTCAATATATAGCTTTACATTACTTTAGTCACTTGCAGGTAGATTTCGAAAAGATATTTAAAAGCGACCCCTGGTTCCCGGATACAGAGTTTACTCACCAAAAAAAACAAAACACTTTTCGAATATTTCTTTTAGGCGGTTCGACAACCCGGGGATTTCCTTTTACTAAAAGAACTATAAGCTATTCCGGATTTCTACAAAATATTTTAACCGATATCCTGCCAAACCATAATATTGAAATAATAAATGCCGGCTATGATGCATTGAGTAGTTTCGCCGTTCTAGATATTTTTAAACGCATTATCAAACAGAGTCCAGATTTAATAATCGTTTATACGGGACATAATGAGTTTATAGGTCACTTTGGAACCAATTCTACCGTTAATTTGGGCAAGAACCGCTTTTTAATCAAATCAATTATTTCTCTTCAAAGTTCAAAATTATTTCTTTTAACTAAATTAGCGGTTTTTAAAATAAAGTCGCTTTTGAAAAAAAATAATTCCGAGCCCGTCAATCTTTTTCGGGCAATGTTGAAAAAATCCAAAGTCTCATGGAATAACCACGATCATGAACTTACAGAAACTAATTATAGGCTTAATTTGACGGAGATGGCGACCTTAGCCCGGAATAAAAAAGTTCGATTAGTTTTCTCTTCGCTAGCTTCTAACCTAAGCGATTTTAAACCTTTAAGATCGGAAACTAGCCCATCTACTCAGGATCATTCAAAGAAAAAAATTAAAACATTGTTAACCCAAGCAAAAAACCTGATAAAAGAAAAAAACTTTGAAGGGGCTATTCAACTTAATAAGAAGGCTATCGATATAGACTTTAATTACGCAAACTCTCACTATCAAATTGGAAAAGCTTATATAGAATCTTCCCAATTTTCTAAAGCTAAAAAACATTTTAAATTAGCAAGAGATTTAGACAAACTACACTTAAGAAGCTGTTCAAAACTAAACTCAATTATCCATAAAATTGGAGAGGAACAAAAAGTTCCTATTATTGATATGGAGGAATCTCTTAAAACTTATTCCCAAAATGGGATGTTAGGAAAGAACTTTTTCCTGGAACATGTACACCCTAACATTAACGGACATTTACTCATGGGAGAAAGCATTGCCCGATTCCTATTCCGTCATGATATATTGGGAAATAAAAAACAGTGGGATTGGACTCGCATGCGTTCTGCAAAAGATTACGTCATTATGTCTGGGTTTGATCGCAAACAATTCGAGAATAGTCGTTACACCATTGGTAGACTGCTGTTAGACTTCCCATTTTACCAATGCAAAAAAGGCCAACAATTTTTAAAGCAAGCTCAAAAATTAGAATTTGAAACTAAACTAATTAATTCTTGCAACAAATTTCACGAAACTGAAAGGGGTTAAATCGTGATAGTTGATTTAGATTTAAACGGCAAACAAGTTTTTATTTTTGGTGGCGGCAAAGAAGCAACCAGCAAGGTCGAAAGCATGTTGACTCAAAATTGCAAAATTTTTGTAATCGCTGAAAGACCTTCTGACAAAATCATTACTTTTGCAAAAACGAAAAAGATTAGGCTATTGATTTCACGTCTCGATCAAAATATAAATTTAGACGAATACGGTCAAGCGATTCTAGTGATGGCAGCCACTGATGATAGAGAATTGAACAGAAGAATAACCGAAAATGCAAAAAAGAATAGATGTTATGCCTATTGCGTCGACGACCCTGAAACAAGCGATTTTAGCCATCCTTCTATTATTAACTTTGATGACACTATCCAAATAGCGATTTCTACGGGCGGTAAAAGTCCTCTTATGGCCCGAACGCTTCGGGAGCGCTTAGAAAAAGAACTGCCAAAACTAATCAATCAATCAGATACTTTAAATATACTACTGCAAGAAAAAATGCGTCAGTTAGCTAAAGTTAAAATTCCTGATATCACTAAAAGAAAAGTTTTTTTAACGGAGTTATTGAAAAATGAGGGAATTCAAAACGACCTAAAAAACGATCTATTTGAGAGCGCGTTTTCTAAAGCTCAAGATAGCTTGGAAAATTACTCAAAATCTACATAAAATTATTTGCCTGCCCCAAAAGCGCCAATAAATTGATATACTGTTTAAATAATACTTACTATTAAATTTTTAAAATCCACCTTGATGGATGTGGAGATTTTAAGTGGAAACAATTTTTTTAACTATCACTATCATATTTGTACTTTTCATGGTTTTTGCATTATTCAAATATGCTAACTTTATTCATCATTATTCTGATCATGGAAAGCAGAATGGAGACACATCAAACTCCTCCCAAATAAATGAAGATAATAAAGAATCCTGACTTTATCTTTTAAATAGCTCATTTTTTTAAGAAGATCATACTAAGCTTAGGGCTAAGTCATTTAAAAAACCAATACGCCAAATATTAAGAAATGTTATTTATCGATTGGCTTCCCTTGTAAATTATGATTCGAATCCACGAAAAAGATTCAATCGCTCCTTATCTTCGCGACGCTTCAAATTTCTCCGAAGGGTCGGCTAGCTACGTTGTAATTCCAGAAACTAAAGAAGAAACCATTCAGTTTCTAAAAGAAAACAACGACACTGTAACTATCGCCGGCGCAGGCACAGGCTTAACTGCAGGAAGGGTCCCTCCTTTTGGCACAATTCTTTCTACAGAACGCCTAAATCAAGTTAAGAAAATCTCCAAAAATTGTTTAACTGCGGGACCAGGAATCAGGTTGAAAACGATTGAGCAAGAACTTTCAGGTTCTGGTTATTTCTATCCTCCCAATCCTACAGAACAATTAGCGTTTCTAGGAGGTAGTATTGCTACCAACGCATCAGGGTCTAGAACATATAAGTTTGGCTCAACCCGCGACTATATTCAAAAACTCCATATCGCCCTTATAGATGGTAGAACTGCCGAACTATCCCGAGGCCATACAATAAATAAACCTATTATATTTGATGATGGATCAAAGCTAAAATTTCCAAAAATCAATTACCGCAGTCCTAATTGTAAAAATGCCGCAGGCTATTATGTAAAAGACAATATGGATTGGGTAGATTTATTTATAGGATCTGAAGGTACTTTAGCTATCATCCTAGAAGTTACGCTAAATCTGTTGAAACAACCCGACGAATTCTTGAGCGGTATTTTATTTTTTGAAGAAGAAAGACAATGTTGGAACTTAGTCAAAAGTATTCGCGAAGATGCCCCCATCTCTATCTCTCCATGTTCTCTTGAATACTTTGATCAATACTCTTTAGAAAGATTAAGAAAAAAGTATTCAAAATTACCAGCTAAAGCCAAAGCGGCCCTTTTCTTCGAGCAAGATATTTTTGGAAACCCGGAATCTATATTAGAAACTTGGTTTGATTTTTTAGAACCTAAAGAATCTTTATTAGACGAATCATGGTTCGCCCAAAATGAAAAAGATTCTCGTTTTTTTCATGAATTTCGACATGCAATTCCACTTCTTCTCAATGAAGAAAATAGCCGTGAGGGACGCGTAAAAATGGGAACAGATATGGCTGTTGAAAATCAATATTTCTTAGAACTAATGAGTTTTTACCAAGAAATATTAAGCCGAAAAAAAGTGCCATACGCCGCCTTTGGACATATTGGCGACAATCATTTACATATTAATTTTCTGCCAAACAAAGACCAAATCCCATTAGCGAAGGCAACTTATCAAGAAATGGTAGAAAAAGTTTTGGAATGGGAAGGAACCGTTTCCGCAGAACACGGAATCGGAAAATTGAAGAAACCTTATTTCGATCAAATGATCGGACAAGATTCTATGGAAGAGCTGAAATCGATCAAACGCATTTTTGATCCAGAGTTCAAACTAAACCCAGGTAATCTTATATAAATGATCTAAATCAAAAACTTTTCAGCTTAAAATTTTATAGTAGCGCTGCCATAAATGGCGATTCCTGTTCGCGAAGGCAAAGTATTAACACTTGAGAAATTAAACTCAGGGAAATAAACGTCTTCATCAAGCAAATTATCAACAAACAAGTTAAGTCTAATATTTGGGATTGTATTTGCTTGAAAATACTTTCTAAGCTCTAAAGAGCTTTTTAGAGTCATCCAATGGTAGCTTTCGGCATCTGGATTTACTTTTGGAGCCCCACTTAGTTCGGCTGGCTCTCCAAAATAACTATCAAATAAACCAATTGAAAAACCACTAGGCGAATTATAAGAAACTCCCCACTTCCCCATAAAGTTTGGAACAAGACCGACATCCATTTGTCCCGATTGGTCTTCATTGACTTGATAACTTACCGACCCTAAAAACTCCCATTGAGTATTTGGCCTATACTTTGACTCAACTTCAATACCCTCGAAGTCAACTTCTCCCATATTTACAAATGTAAGAATACCGTCCGAGCGAGCCGCTCTAGTAATAGTATCTTTTTGAAGACTATCATAATAGGTAATTGCAAAATAAGTTTTAGGGGAGCTATAAAACAACTGAGCGTCAAAAGTTCTAATAGTTTCCGGGTCTAACTCAGGATTACCTTTTAGTGTTGAAGCGTTAAGAGCCTGCTCTGCCGCAAATGGAGAGCGAAAGGCTTCGCCATAAAGCAGCTTAATTCCAAAGTTTTTAGATAAATCAAGAATGGTTCCAAAACGAGGCGAAACATTGGCATCAATTCCCTGAACTTTATTAATCTGGGTTCCAGCTATCAGCTTAAGTCTTTCCAAAAACTTATAATCAATTTGAACATAGGCATTAAATCGATCGCTTGAATAAGGAGTTTGTTTCGTATCTAAATCGCCATTAAGGTTTTCAAAAACACCTCCAACTAAAACGTTCAACTTTTCAAATATTTTTCCCCTGACAGAACTTTCAAAAAGATAATTAAAATATGAAATACCAGGACCTGTATCGGTAGTATTTTCGGTGCCATTAAAAGTAAAATTATAACTTGCGTCCCAGTTTTTCGCTAAGTTTTGACTGTATTGGGCATCAAAAAAATATCTTTTTCTATCAAGATTTTCTTCGCTTGCCGGAAACCTGGGAAAAAAACCAAGGTTGGTATTTGTATTCGCAAGAGAAAAACCTGAGAAGGTAATATCCTTATATTTTGCCTGAGCAAAGATTCCGTAATTTTTCTGAGAATAATCTACCGAGCCGGAAGTTCCTAAACCATCTGTCGCTCGAAACGTCCAACCATCGCTATCAAAAAACCTACCCGAAACAACAAAACTAAAGTCATCCCATTGTTTATTTAAGTACCCAGAAGAAAGAAAAGTATTATTCGAACCATAGCCAGCAGTAATTTCATTACCTGGATCTTTAGTCGGAGTCTTTGTAATGATATTTATCACTCCAGAATAAGCGTTGGTGCCGTATAGAGCCGAACCAGGGCCGCGAATCATCTCTATTCTTTCAATCACCTCTAAAGGAAATGCTGTATAAATTACATTATTAAAACCTCCAATGTGGCTATCTCGAAATGGTCTTCCATTGAATAAAATCAAAACATGATTATCGCCATGGGTCAAAGTTTGTCCTCTAATCGAGGTGACGTTATCTCTAAATATCTCTGACCCAAAAGTAAAAACATTTGGCAAGCGCGTCAATAGATCATGCAAATTATTTGCGCCAAACCGCTTTATTTCTCCTGAGCTTATTACTGAAACGACTCCTGGCGCATCATTAATCTTTTCCTGTCTTTTTGAAGCCACATAAACTACTAATTCCTCCAAATCTAAAGTTAATAATTCCTCAAGTCCGCTTTCCAAAGGCTTATCAACATCAGTATTTTGAGCAAAAATAATATTTGGGAGTATTACTAGCTCCAATAAAACAATAAAGAAAAAATAAATTAAATTAACTAAATATTTCATTATTATAAATTCAAATTGAAGTTTTAATTTGAGTCAATCCTAACTATAAAAATATATCATTTTAGATACATATCTAAGCCAATATTTTCAGATTTCCAAAATTAAACTTATAATTTCTTTTCTTTTCTCTTACTTTCAATTATATTGCAAATAAATGTGTATTTACAGAGACCTTTTAAATTCTTTAGAGAATTTGTCTATTGTCATGTATTTTCTCCCCAAAGATCAATTAATTAACGTTACAATTTAGTAACAAAACAGTAGTTTATTATCCATCCATTATAATAATTACTTTAATATGGTTTCTCTTAGAGAAAACCACTAATCCCAAAAATAAAGTTACCCCTTGCCCTACCTCACCAAATTTTATAGAGACACCGAATGAGTTTTGACATCCAAACGCAGACGCATTTATTTAATAATCGGAAAAAATTTTCGTGGTATCTCTGGGTTTCAATAGCTCTAACCGGATTTTTTTTATTTTTTTCCTTCGAAGTTAAAAAAGCTCTAGACCTTCAAGAAAAACAAAAAATTCAAGACAAAATTGAAGAAGAAGCTAACCGCCTGAGAGACGAAATTCAAATTGATATCACTCATAATATTGCAGCCTTAGAGCGCATGGCAAACCGTTGGAAAACCCAAGGAAAACCCTCAAAAAATTTTTGGGAAGAAGATTCTAAATTAATTATGAGTGATATGAATGGCTACGACTCAATTTTGGTCGTAAGCCCTTCATTAGATATTCAATGGCTGGTTTCAATAAGAAATTCTAAGGAAGCTGAAACAGTTGCTCAAAAAACTTTGACCTTAGAAAAAGAACTTTTAAAAAATGTAAAAAACAAATCAATCACAATAGTAAAAGGATTACCTCCAACAGATAATGGCAACTTCTTCTTTGGAATGATTCCTTTATATTTTCAAAACCAATTTGACGGATATGTCTTTGCTTTTTTTGACGTATCAATGATGATGGATTTAATTGGAGGCCTATCTCCAAAGTTCAACTTCCGATTAACAGAATCAGATCAAACAATTTTTGAAAATAATTTAGATAAAGCTCTACAGACTAAACAAGTTGCCCATCGCCCTATTGATTTTTTAAATCTACACTGGCAAATCGAAGTCTTTCCCACAAAAGAATTTTATAAGATTGAAAAAGATAACCTCGCCGACTTTATTTTTCTAGCGGCAATTCTAACCAGCTTTTTACTGCCAGCCACCTTTTTTTATAGTCAGAATTCAAGAACCCGAGCCCATGAATTACAATTCACAAATTCAACTTTAAGTAAATTAACTCGCGAAAACCAATCTATTCTAAATTCCGCAGGTGACGGGATTTTTGGAATAGATGTTAATGGAATGGCTACATTTACAAATCCTGCAACAGAATCAATATTGGGGTATGCGAATGAAGAACTAATTGGCAAATATCTTCACTCGATCATTCATCATTCTCATGCCAATGGAGAATTTTATAGACATGAACATTGCCCAATTCTAGAAGTTTTAACATCGGGAAAAGCAAATCGAGTTTCCAACGAACTTTTTTGGAGAAAAGATGGAACAAGTTTCCCCGTCGAATATGTAAGCACTCCAATCATAGAAGAGGGAAATTTAACAGGGGCCGTTGTAGCATTCCAGAACATAACAGATAGGAAAAACTCAGAGAAAAACTTAAACCAAGCAAAATTAGAAGCTGAAGCGGCTAATCAGGCAAAAAGTATATTCCTAGCAAATATGAGCCACGAAATCCGCACTCCAATGAACGCTGTTTTAGGCTACTCTCAGATTTTAGAACGAGATCCCACTTTAAAACCAGAACATCTAAAATCTATATCGGCGATCCAAAAAAGCGGGTCCCATTTAATGGCCCTCATAAACGACATTTTAGATATTTCTAAAATAGAAGCCGGACGCATGGCCCTAAATGAAACCGACTTTAATCTAACAGAACTTATAAGATCTCTATCCACAATGTTTGAAGTTCGATGTAAAGAAAAAAATATTTTATGGAAAATTGAAGGAATTAACGAGCGTGCAATTCCAGTTTGTGGAGACGAAATCAAATTAAGACAAGTTTTAATAAATCTAATTGGTAATTCAATCAAATTCACCGACACAGGCATAATAAACTTTCAAATAAGCCATACAGAAGATCATATTTATACTTTTGAGATTAGCGACACAGGAATTGGTATTGAACAAGAAGTTCAAGAAAAAATATTTGAACCATTTTTACAAGATGTAAACGCAAGCCAAAAAGGCGGGACCGGCTTGGGGTTAGCCATTTCCAAAAAACAGGTCGAACTCATGGGAGGAGATCTAAAGTTAACTTCAGAAATTGGCAAGGGAGCCAAATTTTATTTTTCTATTTCTCTACCCCCAGCAAAGTCTATTTTTTCATCCGAAATTCAACCAAAACACTCATCTCGCACCCCACATGTTTCAAGAGATAAAAAGCTAACCGCTCTTGTTGTAGACGACATTGAAACCAACCGAGATATATTAGCAAAAATCTTGATTGGATTTGGGATTCAAGTGCGTTCGGCTAAAGACGGTCAAGAGGCAGTTAATTTTGTATTTAAACAAAAACCTGACCTCATTTTCATGGACCTTCGCATGCCTGTAATGGATGGGTTTGAGGCTACTCAAAAAATCAGAGAAAAGTTTAGTGAAAAAGAAATCAAGGTTATAGCAATTACCGCCGCTGCTTTTGCTCATCAGCAACAAGACGCTATGGATATAGGTTGCGATTACTTCATTTCGAAACCCTTTAAAATTGAAACAATCATCGATTGTATTGTCGAATTACTCCCAGATTTTTTCACATTAAGCAAAACTGAATTACTTAGCGAAGATCCTGCGGAGAAAGAACCAGACTATTCAAAAATCAAAATTCCAATTCCACTGTATGAGAACCTTATTCAATCGGCAAAACTATATAATATAACTAGAATCGAGGCAAACATTAAAGAACTCAAAAAACTTGGAAATGAATCGGAAATTTTAGGAAACTATATTCAGACCTACGTATCAAAATTTGATATGGACTCCATTTTGAAAATCCTTGAAAAAGTACAACAGAAGTAATCAAAAAAAAAATTACTAGTTAATAACTTTTTTATCTTTTGGATTCCCATTTTTTTATTAATTCCAAAATAGCTTCCAGCTCGTAATTTTTTAAAAGTTTTTTCAAGTAAAGACTTAGAGCTTTTCCTTCTTTTCCTTCTTCTGCAATAAATTTGAGGGCATCCTCTATCATGCTCAAATTATATAATTCAGCCGCTGCCTTAAAGTCAGCAAAAAACTTATCAGTAAGCTTAATCTTAGAAAAATTAAAATCCTCGTCATTTTCCGAATCTTTTATTAAATCAAGATTTTCATACACGAATTTAACGTTTAAAAGTCTATCTAAACAATCAAAAATCGCATCGGAGCGAAAAGGCTTTTGAATAACGTCATGACATCCAGTTTTTCGATATTCGGTTATCTCGTGACTAAAAACAGAAGCTGAAATTGCTACAATTTTAAATCTATCTTGCCCATATTTCTTGATGATTTTTCTAACAGCCTCGCGTCCATCCATGACCGGCATTCGCATATCCATAAAAACGATATCAGGCTGATTATTTTCAATTATTTCAAAGGCAACTTCCCCATTTTCCGCTTCGCAAGTCTCTACACCTATACTGAGAAGAGTTTTTGATAATACGTCTCTATTTTCCCGAACATCATCGGCAACTAAAGCTTTGATTTCATATCCCTTTTCAATCCCTACAATATTTCTGCGCCGGTGAGTTCTCGGCTTAACTTCGGCAAGAGCCGGGGGCAAAGACAACATAAAGGAAAAAACAGAGCCCTTGTCGATTCGTGATTCAACAGTCAATTCTCCTCCAAGCAGTTCTGATATTTTTTTTGCGATAGCTAACCCTAACCCTGTGCCACCTTTTTCAATTCCCTCTGCATCTTGTCGAAATGGTTGAAAAATTTTATCAAGGGCTTCTTCTTTAATACCTTTTCCGGTGTCACTAATTTCAAAATAATAATTATGGTTTTCTATCCTCTTTACTTTAAATTTAATCTCACCAGAATCGGTAAATTTTACGGCGTTACCTAATAAGTTTATCAATACTTGTCTAACCTTAGTCTCATCGCTTCGGACTAAATAGATTTCATCAAGATTTTGAACATTCCATTTCAATTTCTTATTTTTGCATCTAGGCAAAAACATAGTTGAAAGACCATTTATTAGATCGTTTAAATTAAAATCGCTCGGATTAATTTCCATTCGATTAGCTTCGATCTTTGAAATATCTAATATATCGTTGATTAACATTAACAAATGATTGCCACTGTTGTCTATTGTTTGAATTGCTTCTCGGTCGCTTAAAGTTAAATTCTTTTTCCTCAATAAAATCTGGGAATAACCAAGTATGGCATTCATCGGAGTTCTAATTTCATGGCTCATGTTAGCCAAAAAAATACTTTTCGCCTGATTTGCTGATTCAGCTTCTAACTTAGTTTTCTCAATTATTTTATTCGCGCGTATCATATTATCCGCCATAAGATTGAATGACTGCGATAAGTTTCCAATTTCGTTTTCCAAGCTAATATCAGCTCTTTGCTCCCAATTTCCTCCAGCAATTAATTGGGCTGTCTGATCTAGTTTTTCAATCGGATCTGAAATAGATTTAGCAAGGAACACTGCCAATATCGAAACAATCAAAAAAGTAATGACGCTTATACCAAAAATTATCTCACCCAACTGAACGGCATTTGCGAATGCTTCGGTAGAATCAATCTTAACGACCATTCCCCAACCAAAAGATGGAATATATTGCCAAACGGCTAATATTTCTTTACCGCGATAATCAACGCTAATGCCAGCGCCTCTTTTCCCTTGAACTGCCTCTTGGATTGGCATTCCTTCATCAGAACCTAGCTTAACCATTCGTTTGAAAGCGGCGTCTGGGTCGTGTCTAAGAGGAACTAAAAAGACCGCTAAATCGTTAACTTCTGATCCTATTAGAGCTTCTCCTGTTTCTCCGAGACCTGTCGTATCAAGAAACAAGTCATATATTTCTTCAGGAAGTATTTGGAGCGCGACGACTCCAATAGCTAAACCATTTTTCTCAAATATTGGAGAAGCTATAAAGGCCGCAGGCTCGCTAGTTACAGGATAATATGACAAATTAGAAACTTCCGTTTCTGAAAGTGATTTTGCTCTTGTGAAGACTTTACCTAACTCTGTATCTTTAAATGGCCCAGTCAACAAATTAGTTCCTAAATCTCTCCTCTTAGCAATCGATAATATTATGTCTCCTTCTTTATTAATCAAAAATAAATCCGAATATCCAAATGACTCTTTATAATATGATAAAAAAGGCGTTAGAGCGTTTTCAATCTCTATATATTGTTTAGACCGCAACCCTCCGACCTTAAACGCTTCACTTAAAGCGCTCATGCTATCAACCACATTTGGCGTTTTGGATAAAGCTATGACATCTCGTTTTCTTTCAAAAACATAAGTTTCTATCTGGTTAGTTTTTGAATCCGATATTACATATAAATTATTAAGGGCTTTTCGTTTTAAAGAGTCTTTGGCTTTATCGTAAATGCTATATCCCAAAAAAGAAAATGGGACCAAAGAAGCAAATAAAAACCAAATCAATAGCTGAGTCCGTAGATGATTGTTCGAAAAAAGACTGGCTATATTCATGACTGATTTCCCGGGTTGGCCCAATTATTTCCCCAACCAGAGTAAAGCTTAAAAATAAAGTTCTTCCACTCTCCTTTTGAACGATAAACAGGGAATGGAACTGGGCGTACAGGCCTTTCCGAAGTCCATACAATATCGAATTGAGACTCTTTATTAATTTTCCCTATTCGCAGGGTCTTCCACGTGTGTTGAGTTTCGGTATCCACATAAACAATCCCTCCAGGAGCAACCAAACTCTGCCTTTTAATAGTGTTTTTAACAACTTTCACATTATCTGTATTAGCTTGCTCTACTGCCTGAGCCCAAAGATAAACTCCGAAATAACCAGCCTCCATTGGATCGTCTGTAACGCGGTTATCCCCATATTTATTCTTGAAGTTTCTGACAAAATTCTTATTTTCTTTAGAATCGACACTTTGAAAATAATTCCATGCGCCATAATCACCAACCATTAGCTCCGAATCTAAATTTCGTAGTTCATCCTCAGCTATGCTGAATGAAACTGTTGGAATTTTATCTGGAGTGATACCAACATTCCGAAGTTCTTTGAAGAACGAAACGTTGGTATCGCCATTGATAGTATTGAGAATTACATCCGGTTTTGTCGCGACGATTTTTCTAACAGCCTGTTGTACTTCGTGGCCACCTAAAAGAATATATTCCTCTCCCAGGACTTTTCCTTTTAGAGCGGTTACTTGATCTTTGATAATGGCGTTTGCAGCTCGCGGAAATACATAATCGGATGCAACCAGGAAAAAGCGACTTCCTAAGTTTTCAAACGACCATTTAACGGCAGGAATAATTTGTTGGTTGGGAGCGGCCCCTGTGTAGACAATATTTGGAGATTGTTCGAGCCCTTCGTATTGTACAGGGTAGAAAAGAAGATGATCTAATTTTTCAAAAACAGGTTTTACAGTTTTACGACACGCCGAAGTCCAACACCCGAAGACCACGCTGACTTTTTCTTCTTCAATTAACTTACGCGCACCTTTGGCAAACATTGACCAATCCGACTTACCATCTATAACTATAGCCTCGATCTTCCTTCCTAAAAGCCCTCCTCTTTCGTTTATCTCATCAATAGCTAATTTAGTCGCATCTACAACTGATATTTCACTTATTGCCATTGTCCCCGTTAAAGAGTGCAATATCCCGACTTTAATAGGTTGTCCAGCAATTGTTCCCCCTGAAGAAAAAAATTGCCACGCCAAAATGGGGACTCCTAAAATGATTGCCAAAGTAAAAAATTTCTTTAGCATAAACATCTCCCTTTAGGAAGCTTTCTATGAGTAATCTAAAACAGTTCTTTAATATGATGAAATCATTCTTACCATACCAAAATATTTGCCATTACAGGATTTTAATTAGATATCTTAAAAAGAGTAAAACAAAGGTATAGTTGATAAAAACTGCTAAATATAAAAATATTTGGGATGTAAACTAAAGGGGGAGAAAAATCACATTTTTGAGATCAAATAATCTCTAAGGACGACGACATTATTGAAATCTGTATTTTTAGCTGTGAATAATAAAGTGACTTTTTGCTTTGCACATAAGTTTTGCAATTCGATAATATTTGGACTTCCACTCTCTAACTCCTTCCAACATTCCCTCTTAAAAAAAAGTTCCACAAGTCAGAATCATGGACAAATTGTTTTCGCAAATCAGAATTAGGAGCTAGATCTTTCAACTAATAATCTAACTTCACTTTTCCTTTTGATAAACCTCTTTGCCAGAATACTCTATTTCCATCATCCGGTCCTATAAGCCCATAGATTCTTTTAATACAAACTAAATCAAAACTCATAGTTTAAACTTTTAAGTTAAAAATATACTTTTATCTAATTGTTAAGAATTAAACCGTATCTGAGGTTTTGAAATCTTAATCAACCCTCTTGAATATTTCAAAAACAAATGGTTAAAATTTTTCAAATCGTCGTTCTTAAAATTATCTAAATTTTGAACAACTGGAACCATAACCGTTTCTCCTTTTCCTTTAGTTTCTTTAATTAAAAAAGGAATAGGATCTTCAAGTTTCCCATCATCCGACACAAAGGCAACCATACCAATAATTCCTTTAGAATATTTTGGCTTAAAAGTTTCTTTAATTTCTGAACAACCAGCAGGTATCTCCTTCGAAGCTCCTATAAACTCTCCATCAAAAAAAACTCTATAATAAGGTTTCTTTCCAGGCATTAAATCCCGACAAACCTTAGCGAAAAACTTAAAATCAGACTTATTACTTAAATCAATTTTCTTAAAATCATAATGAATAAATACATTTGAATTTATCGTTAGTATGTCGGTTTCAACAATTTCTTTCTTAAACGTTTTCCAACGAGTTAATTCTAAAGTTTCATGAGTCTTTGAAACATTTTGAAAATATTTGGAAGTAATCGCAAACATTCCAACAAAAAATAAAACTAGTCCAAGTTTCAAAAATACAGGTTCAAAGTTTTTTATAATATTACTATGCTCTTTTCTTTCGGCTTCAAATAGTATTTTTTGCTTTGCAAAAATATTACTTAGCGCAATCGCAATGAAAATCATGCTGATAGGCGTTAAAACAGCTCGGAACCGAAATGTCCCCATTATCACCAAAGATGAAAACAACACGTACAATATCATTAGATTAAGAATAAGCGTTTTATCGCTCCATACAATATTTTTATCTTTCAAAAAAATAATAAAACCTAAACTACTCAAAAAATAAATATAGAATTGTAAATTAGCGCCATAAAAAGAATCTAACGTTAGATGAAGAGGCATTAAAAACCGTCCTCCTGGATCAAATAAAAATCCAGGTATTTCATCCATTAATTTCCCTATTAATAAACCAGAAATTTCCAAGGGACGCTCAAAAAAAACTTTCACACTACTTCCGACATTGCTAACAGGTTCAAAACCCATTTCTTTCATTTTTAAAGCAGATGAACTTCCGCTATATATAAAAGTAGACGAAGATAGGCTAGAGCTACTCGAGTCTCTTCCAAATAAAATAAAACGATCATTTGCTAGAAATGAAATCAAATTAATTGGAACAACAACAATCAAAATCCCAAGAGATATCCATTTTCCCCATCCGATTATTTTACGTAAAGATCGCATTCCTTTCCTGAAAGCGATTAAAATCAAAACGCCTAATAATGCAAGTAACGATTCCGGACCTATATAAAAGGAACTTGATAAAAGAAGGCCCATTAATATTAAAGGTAAACAGGTGCTCTCTTTCCTTAGTTTCAAGTAAACCAGAAAAATCAAAGGGAAAATTACTGTTAGAGGGCTAGCGCGGTTTATGACTATAGAATAATGGATACATAAATGTGAAAGAGCCACTAAAACTCCCGATAAAAAACCAATTCTATTTCCCCATAAGTTTTTAACCGCTAAGTATATGATTACTGGAGCGCACGCTCCAACTAAAGCTTGGCAATAAAAAACCGTACTAACATCTTTTCCAAACAGAAATAAAAAAAATCCTAAATACAATGTATATAAGGGAGAATGCCAAAAATCTACATCCCGTAAATTCCATTCAGAAAAAGCTAATGCCGACTGAAAATACGCAGGGCCATCAGCTCCTATACCTATAGCCTTATCTCCCATAGACGCAAAATATCGGGCATACCACATCCTATAAAAAACACTTAATGCGATTACCGCAATAATAGGAAAATTTTTCACAATGAAGTTTTGCCTACAGGCTTGTAGAAGTTTGAAATTTGAAAAATATTTTACAAGAAGATTCAATCCAAATCCTAAAACCATATACCCCAAAAGAGTAATTTTATCTTCTACAAAAAATGGAACTACCAGGAGGGAAAAACAAGCGATTACATCGGGTATCTTAATTTTTTCAAGTTTAGAAAGATTCCCTAAAACTTTCATTCGTTGGGCAACAAAGAAAAAATAAGAGGTAAAAACTAAAAAGAAAAAAAACTGCTCGTAAAAAAAACTATATTTCGGCGGCTTAAAAAGTAGAGGGGTTAAAGTAAAATCAAAAAGAGTTTCTTCAGATTTGGTGATCAATAACAAAAATATGTGAAAATAAAATCCAACTCGAAGGCATTCTCCAAAATGTTCTTTAATATTTTTTAAAGGATCTAATCGAATGCTCATTAAACAGATTAGTCCCAAGAAGCCCCAGTAATAAATGGGAAAAACTATTTTATTGTATTGCCCATAATATATTTTTGTTTTAAAAAAATAGTAAACAAATTGCCCTTCTTGCCATTCCAACTCCAAAACAATATAGCTTGAAAAAAAAATAAAAAAAGCCGCCAGAAAAACTTTCAACAAAAAATTCAAATTACTGCTTTTTATTTCTAGTTTTTCCATCTGGACAACACTTTAAATGCAATCAAAATTATTAGCTTTAGACAAGATAGCTTCAAAATAGTTTCTTTAATAGAACACTTCTAATCTTAATTTCCATCGATGAGAAAAGCGCTCTTAGAAAAAGAAGAATCATATACTTGCAACACATTAAAAAAACTAATCATTTACTTAAATTTTGAAGCCGTGCATTCAAGTTTTAGTCGCAAAAACCAACCAACCGCCTAGTCCCATCATCATGACTCCAAAAACTCGCTTAAATATTTCATCTGGCACATGATTTAAAATCGTCGGTCCAAATTGAGCCCCAATTATTCCTCCTGCAGCTAACAATATCCCGGTTTTAATATCGACATTCCCTTCTCTATAATGAGCGGCTACTGAAGACGTGGCGACAAGTAACACAAAACAAACGGACGTTCCCACCGCTAATTTAGCTGTATATCCTGTCGAAACTAGGTAAGGAACCACTAAAAATCCTCCCCCTAATCCTGTTCCAGAAGACAAAACACCAATAACAAGGCCTAATGCCCATAGCGCTGCCATATTTATTTCCCTCCCAGATTATAATCTTTTTCTAATTGATCGATCACTGCAGCTCCAACTGAGTCGCTCCACACATTTACTGAAGTACGACATCGATCTAAGAACCAATCGATGGCTAATAACATACCAACCCCTTCAAGCGGTAGCCCTGCGGCTTGCAATACCATAACCATAGTGACTAAACCAGCTTCAGGAATGCCTGCCGCGCCAATAGCGGCTAATGTCGCGGTTAAAAATACTATTGCCTGACCAGTAATTCCTAATTGAATATCAAACATTTGGGCAATAAATAATGCGGCCACAGCTTCATATAGAGCGGTACCATTCATGTTTACCGTAGCCCCTAATGGCAACACAAACAAACAAGCTTTTCGAGAAATCTTAGCATTTTCTTCTGCGCAATCAATCGTAACTGGCATCGTAGCTGAACTACTAGCGGTAGAGAACGCGGTCAAAATAGCTTCACTCATTTGTTTAAAATATTCTAATGGATTTCTCTTACCCAATATTTTCAAAAACAAGGGAAGAACTACCACTGCATGAATTAACAAAGCGGCAATAACTGTAAAAACATATTTCCCAATTTTTGCCAATTCCGCCAAAAACATTTCGCCACCTCCCGCCGCTCCTAACTTTGACGAAACTAATCCGAATATTCCAATGGGGGCGAAATACATCACCATATGAACCATCTTCATTATGGCAAGATTAACCGTATCGAAAAACTCGATCGCCGCTTGACCTTTTTCTCCTAGCGTTGTCAACACGCCGCCAAACGCTAAGGAAAATATAATTATCGGAAGGATTTCCATTTTAACCATGGATTCCACAATGTTTGACGAAATAAAACTCTTTACTATGTCTACTAATCCAGCTTCTTCTTTCCCTGCTACTCTTTCTGGAAGAACTACTCCAGCCGCAGAAACTCCTTCTCCAGGTTGAATAATATTTACTAAAACCAATCCAATCACGACAGCAATCCCTGTCGTAATCATAAAATACAAAAGAGTCACACCTCCGGTCAAACCAACTTTACGAACATCCCCTAACCCTGAAATCCCTACAATCATTGAGGAAACAATAAGTGGAATCACCAACATCTTTAATGCGTCTAGGAACATTTCTCCAAGCCAAGCGACCTGCTCCATAGAGTGTCCAAACCTCCATCCACAAAACCCACCCAGAACGATTCCAACAATGGTTAGGTAAAGGAGCGTATTTTTTTTATCCATTTGCAACCTTTCAAAATATCAACTATCTATTCACTATTTAGTTATAATAGAGATATGACTGTATTTGGCGGTAACTTTCAAAATTATTCTAGAGAAAGTTCTTCCAACGGCAAGCATTTTAGAAATATATTTTCGCCATGCCCACCAAAACAAATTATATAGGGCTTAACTAGCTTTCGGCAAATAATACCAAATTCGAGTTAACTTTGAGGAGGCAAATCATGACAGAAAAAGCGACTCTTACATATAACGGTCAATCCATTGAATTGCCGATCATAGAAGGAACTTTGGGTCAAAAAGGAATCGATATTTCAAAACTAAGAGCTTCCACAGGGCTAATTACTTATGACCCTGGTTTTGTAAATACAGGTTCTTGCGCTAGTTCGATCACTTATTTAGACGGCGGAAAAGGACAGCTTCTTTACCGCGGAATTCCTATCGAACAAATTGCCGAAAAAAGTAACTTTATAGAAACTTCATACTTGATCATTTACGGTCATTTGCCTACCAAAGATGAATTAGATGATTTTACGTATCATATTACTCACCATTCCATGGTGCATGAATCTATCAAAAATCTTTACGATGGCTTTCCAAACAATCCTCATCCTATGGCAGTTTGCAGCGCCGTCGTAGGATCTTTAGCGACATTTTACGAAAATGATTTGGGAGTGCGAGACACCCGACAGATTGAAATCACAATCCATCGTTTATTAGCAAAACTCCCAACTATCGCCGCCTATAGTTATAAAAAGTCTATCGGACTACCTTTACCCTATCCCAATAACTCGCTCAGCTATACAGAGAACTTTTTAAATATGATGTTCTCTACTCCCTGTGAAGAATACGAAATAGATCCTATCGCGGCAAAAGCGCTCGACTTATTGCTAATTTTACATGCAGATCACGAGCAAAATTGTTCCACTAGTACAGTGCGATTGGTCGGTAGTTCAATGTGCAATTTATTTGCTTCTGTTTCCGCAGGAATTTACGCTTTATGGGGTCCGTTACATGGCGGGGCAAATCAAGCCGTTGTGGAAATGCTTCAAATGATTCATGAAGATGGTGGAAGTGTTGAAAAATTCGTTGAAAAAGCGCGAAACCCTGAAGATCCTTTCCGACTCATGGGCTTTGGGCACCGTGTTTATAAAAACTTTGATCCACGAAGCCGATTAGTCAAAAGCCTTGCGCATGAGATTCTTGAAAAACTGAATATTCAGAGCCCTCTTTTCGACATTGCTTTAAAATTAGAAGAAATTGCCTTAAAGGACCAATACTTTATAGACAAAAAACTTTATCCAAATGTCGATTTTTATTCAGGACTAATTTATATGGCGTTAAAAATCCCTGTAAATATGTTTACAGTTATGTTCGCTATCGGTAGATTACCGGGCTGGATCGCTCAATGGAAAGAACTTCAAGAAGACAAAGGGTTTAAAATTGGCAGACCCCACCAAATATACACAGGGGAAACCCAAAAAGATTATGTCCCTATAGAGCAACGATAAACAACGCGTTTTTAAAGAAAGTAAAAAATTTATAGACTGACTAAAACGGTTCGATGGTACATTTGAAGGGGAAATCTTCCATGGCTGCGGCCATATGAACCTGTTCCACTTTGAACTCCGCTCTTTCTAAAGGCTGGGTATCGACGTGAGCTACTCCAGAATAATGCACTTCATACATCAACCGCTCAGACTCATCATAACTTTTGCCGAATACTTTCATCAGCATTCGTATTACAAATTCCATAGTGGTGACAGAATCATCCCACATTAAAATTTTATAAAGCGGTAAATAATCTTGTTTAACTACTTGATGATCTTCTTCTTCGATTACTGGTAACGTAGGGGTTAATTCTTCAGACATTCTAAATTCTATCTTCCTATCGGTTAAATGAGTTCCTAATTTATCTATTTACTACAATTCTAGAAAAAACAGGTACATTTTTCAATCTCAAACTTTAAAACAGACGCTGAAAAGTTATTATTAACTAAATAGTTCCACATTAATTAGCCAAAATAATCGCCAAATGTCTCGATTTATTTTAATAACTTTATTCGGAATCTTACTATTTCAGACAAATCCGAATGTGCATGGTCAAACTAACGCTACTTCACCTCCGTCTGGCCTTTATGAATCATTTTCGCCAACAGGTGATATCAAACGCTTTTTTGGAGAAAGTATCTATTTTGATATTAGCTTTCTTTGGTTTGAAAATGCCGCAGAGGCAAAAATCTCTTTATTTGAAAAAAATGGCCAATTACACGCTAAGCTGGAAGCGCAAACAAAAGGCTTTATTGGTTGGTTTACCGCTTATCGCAAACATGTCTACGAGGCCAACTTAGAAATTATCGATAATGGATCTCGTTTACGATCAAAAGAGTTCTATAGAATGGTAGACGATGGCTCCACTCTAGAAAAGTCCGAACATTTTCTCGATTATAGATTACGAAGTCATTCTTGGAAAAAAACACTCAATGGTGAAGTTATTGAAGACAAAACCGAGGAAATTCCAGCAGGAACAAACTTTGACGATATTTTGACAGCTTTTTACAATTTTCGTAATGGAGTTTACGGAAAACTGGAAAAAGGCCAATCTTACGAAATTTCAACTCTACCCGAAAAAGGCCATAAGACGCTAACAGTTCAAATTCGAACTGATAAGGAAGAAAAAGAAGCTCGATTAATAGAAAATCGACCTTTAGCAAACGACTTTCTTTTGCGCGTCAAAATACCTAAAGAAATCTTTAAAACTGAAAACGGAGAAATTTTTTTCTGGGCCTCAAAACATTACATACCTTTAGAAACCACAGTTAAGGATTATATTTTATTTGGGGATCTCCACGCTCTTTTCGCTAAAAGAGAATTTCTCCCAAACCTTCTATCTAAAAACCCCGATTTCTAGTATTTAAACGTCAAATGTCGGCAATGGAGGATCTTGCCAAATATTGGCTTCGTTGGTTTCGTCCAGTGTTATTTCCCCAAAAGTTATGGAATAAGGAGCCTCGTTTTCCACATTATACTCAACGGACATCTTTTTTATATTCCACTTCCCTTTGTCGGGACCTACTAACGTCAAACTATGCGGAAAGCTATTGATCTCATAACTACCTTCCATAGTTTCTCCAGGTTGAGCCGCGCCCTTTACATTATCAAAGGGGACTTTAAACCCATTGACGCTGAATTGAACAGGTTCATCTATTCCGGAATCTCCGGTTTCTATTTTAACATTAAATGTTTTTAGCTTTGGCATATCTATTAAATGGGATGCAATTAAGTTTTAAATAATTTTTAAGAATAAAAAGGATTCAATCCAGCCTTGTGATCTGTTTCATCTAAAATGGCGCCTACTGTTGGCAAGGCTTTACGAAACGCCCCATGAATACCCATTTTCAATGTCATATCAGCGGCGCTGCAACCTTGACAACCGCCACCCATTAGAATCGTAACCGTGTTTCCCTTAATGTTGGTTAATTGAACATTTCCACCGTGGCCAGCTACTCCTGGGTTGACTTCCTTATCTATGACTTCTTGGATTTTGCTTCGGACTTCCTCTTCTGATGGAATCGAATCTAAAATGGTTTTAGAAATTAAACTTTCCTTAGCTTCTAACTTTTCTCTAATCGCGGCGCCAATTTCTTTAGCCATTGGCAACCAATCTCCCGGTCCTTTGTTAACGCGTGTCACTGTTAGGGTAGATTCTTGAATTAACATAGATTCCACACCGTCTACGCTAAATAAACTTTCGGCTAGGGATGAACCTTCAGCGCTTTCAAAGTTCTCAAAGTACCAAGAATTGCCTTCTATCAAATCGCGGTTAACCATAAATTTACACTGATCACCCTCTAGAGTAGGCTCCGCTTTAATTAAGACTTCATCTGTTTGAACAGTCTCAGCTGATTCCTTTGATACAATTATTGGAGGCTGAATTACTGTTCGTTTGATAGGTTCAGGTTCTTTAAAAGGTTTTTCCTCAGAATTAGAAGAAGCGGGAGGCTCTTCTACAGCAACAACTTCATCCATAAGAGGTCGCATGCTAACCTGAGACGTCTCTGGTTTATCTTCATGTGTCTTATCAGCGCTACCTGAAAACATACTTCTTAACTTATTTATGATGGACACTGACCATACTCCTTAAATATCTAATCAAAATTATTTCAATAAAGTATCTTTTAATAATGGCAGTCTTTCAAAATCAGAAAAAAACTAAGCCATTAACTTTTAAAGGTAGAGTTTTCCAAATTGCCACTAGGAATTATTGTATCATTTTGACGGGGAGGTCACACTTAGAACATGAGTTAAATACTTATTTTTAAACCAATAACCTCGAAAAAGCCCTTAACTTCAAGTTATTTTTAATAATCAGCTCCCATTTTCAACATAATTTAGAGCACCTCAAATTGTTTTTCTAAAAATCAGGTTTACAACCGTAGCCGAAATGCATCTTGGGTCAGTCGTAATTCCCAGTTTTCAGGCTCTTTAGGATCTCCAGAAATAGCTACTATGTCAAAGCGACAAGGTCTCTCCGTTATTTTATATTTTGCTAAGAATAATTCTGCGACACGAAACAGTTTTCTCTGTTTAGCTTCATTCACCGCTATTTCAGGACGACCGTAATTTAAGTTAGATCGAGTTTTTACCTCAATAAACGCTATTGCTCTCTTATGTTCAGCGACAATATCTATTTCTCCGGTTTTAGTTCGAAAGTTCATTTCAAGAATTCGGTAGCCTTTTTTCTTAAGAAATGTCGCTGCCGCTGCTTCTCCTTCTTTTCCAAAACTAGCGGCTCTTTGCTTGGTCATTTTAATTATTAGACCTTTCTATTTCCTATACTCTTCACAAGTTTTAAGCGAATGTGGTAAAAATGAACCTTCTATAAATCTAAACTTTATATTTCAATACGTTTAAATCATGGAAATCATTTCTTTTGTTGGTCTAAGCCTACTTTTTTTTCTCGTTTCTTATCTTGCCGTAGTTAATGTATTAGAAGACTTATTTAACAATCCATTTTTAAGAATCTCTATAATGACGATGCTTTCCGTTCCAATGGGGTTTCTGATGGCAATTTTTAGCTACCAGCCAATTTTTATGATCGCTATCGCTTTTGTCGCTAATTATTACCGCATAATACAAAAGTCCAACACTAAGAAAAATCAAGATAATATAGAATATTCAACGGCTTATTCTTTTGTAGGAAGTTATCTTTATTTATTTTTACTTTGCATTTTAGGCTACCACTTCCAACAACCTATAGAAATTGACGGAAGCTCTGTACCCTATTGGAAAACATTATTACCGGCAGAATAACCATAGACTTTTCAAATCCGTATGGAATTCCATCCAATAAATTAATAGAGCCTAGGAAACCAAGTTCCTGTTCTGGCATGATAATCTTTATATTCTTGCCCAAACTGTTTCTCAAGAGCTTTATCTTCATAAATAATTCGGTAATGAAACCCAAACCATCCTGAAATCATCCCTAAAACCCCAAAAACAAGATTATGAGTTGTTAAAGCATATGCAAAAATTACTATCATCATAGCTGCATAAGATGGATGCCTTAAATAACGATAAAGTTGATCTATTTTGAGTCTCTGTTTGTCTCTAAAAACAATATCAAATTTAAAAGCGACGGCTCCAATCTGATAGACAGCTAGTACTCTTAAGATAGCTCCTAATATAAAACTGGATACAATCGCTATAAACTCCCAAGTAGGTAATGGAGCTGTTGACGCTCGAGCAACATAAGATAATCCAATCAACGCTATCGCGATTGGTAAGGTATGCCCAGCCAATTGTTTTATAAATTCTTTATCAAATGTTATATCCTCCTGCCGGATGGTGATGGTAAAAATAACTAATTCAATAATTCCAAAAATCGTGTTGTGAAAAGACACCATAAGAAACCGGATAGCATTTTCAGGATTAACTCCAATTGGAATTAAAGGGACCAAGTATATAATTCCAACCATAATTGCGTTAAAATTGAAATTTATAAATAGGGCAATTGCGAAAACGGCAATATATAAAATCAAATTTGCATATAGCCATAACTGCACTAAATTCAAAGAATTCATAATGAATTCGTTCATAAGTTTCCTTCTCGCTACGATTTAAAGGGTTTTAAGCTATAACAACTAATTGTTTTAATTACTTTCCAAGACCGTTACAATAAATAGTTAAATACCGCTTTTTATTATATAATATACTTGCTAAACACAGGGCGGCTGATACAACATTTTTAGCCAATGCTTTAAAACAAAGAAAAAAGTCGCCATTTTTCAAGAATTTTGAAATTTTGTTAGAGAAAATATCCCCATGGACGCAAAGATAAATATACCCCAAGAAGTTCGAAAAGAAATCGAAGACTTTGCAGCGGAGGTTGAACGCCGCAGTCGAGATAATATAGATGAAAATGGATTCAAACATTTTCGTTTGCAACAAGGAATTTATGGTCAAAGACAATCTGGCGACGTTCAAATGGTTCGCACTAAATTACCATTAGGACAAATCAATAGCGAAAAACTTAATTGCCTGGCTGACTTCGGGGATAAACACGCAAATGGAATTTTACATATAACGACTAGACAAGACGTTCAATTCCACTTTGTTGAATTAGACAAAGTGCCTGAGGGGTTAGAGCTTTTGGCTGAAGGTGGAATCACCACCCGGGAAGCATGTGGTAATACAGTTAGAAATGTAACCGCATGCCATAAGTCTGGAACTTGCGCTAACGAATCTTTTGACGTTTCTCCTTATGCTCGCGCTGTTTCTAGTTATTTATTACGTCACTCTTCCACCCAAAGTTTGCCTCGAAAGTTTAAAATTAGCTTTGGTGGATGTAATGGTTGCGGCGTAGCTCCTATACACGATATAGGTTTAAGCGGCGTAATTCGCGAAGAAAACGGAAAACAAATTCAAGGCTTTAGAGTTTTAATTGGAGGTGGTTTAGGCAGCTCACCCCATGCGGCAGTCCCCTTAACTGACTTTATTCCAATAAATCAGGTTTTGAGATTGTCAGAAGCTCTTGTAAATGTTTTTGATAAATATGGCGATGGGAAAAATAGAAACAAGGCGCGATTTAAGTTTGTCATAGATAAACATGGTTTTGAAAAAGTTAAAGAATATTACGAAGAAGAGTTTGCAGCTTTAGAAGGAAAAAAATACGAAGACATTAAACCTGCGGACGATAGCATCCCCGCTATTTCAGATTTCACTCCAAATTTGGAATTTGATTCAGATCCCGAATTTCACAATTGGAAAAACCGTAATACTTATTCTCAAAAGCAAACAGGTTTTTTTAACGTTCATATTAAATTACACCTTGGAGATATTGAAAGTGAGAAAGCTAGAGTCATTAGCAAAGCCGCTTCCGATTTCGCTGCTGGGGTTATTGTCACAACAATCAATCAAAACCTAATGATTCCTTGGGTTAAAGAAACCGCTATGGGCAATATTTATGGCGAATTAAAAAAGATTGGCTTAAATAAAGCGGGAACCGAGGAACTTAAAGATATTACTTGCTGTCCAGGTTCTGAAACCTGTAACTTAGGAATCACTGCTTCTCGAGGATTAGCTACGGCTTTATCTGAAGAATTCGAAAAAAATTACACTGATTCTAAAGAACTTGATAGTATCTCGGTAAAAATGAGCGGTTGCCCAAATTCATGCGGACAACATCACATTGCTTCTATTGGGTTTCATGGAGGAGCAAAAAAGATTAATGGAGTTTTAGCTCCTCATTATGAAGTGATGATGGGCGGTCGCGTAAATGAAGACCAAGTAACCTTTGGAACTGCTGTTATAAAAATTCCGGCTAAGAATGTTCCAGAAGCAGTCCGCATCACATCGGATGCCTACAAAAAAGAAAAAATGGAAGGCGAACCTTTCGTCGATTTCTTTGATCGAAAGGGAAAAGCATATTTCACAAAAATGCTTGATTCTTTAAAAAGCCTTGCTCCTATCGAAGAAGATCCCCACGCTTATATTGATTATGGAAGTACCGACACCTATTCTTTAGAAGATCGCGGACAAGGCGAATGTGCCGGCCCATTAACAGATATGATTTCTGATAATATCCTAGCGGCTGAAAGAAGTGTTTTTCAAGGTAAACTCGCTCTTGAAAAAGACGATTATAACAGCGCATTAGAAAACGCCAATCTTTCTATTGTTGCCGCCGCCAATGGCTTATTGATTACCGAAGGTATGGATTTCCAAGATCCTAAAGAAACATTGGAAAAATTCCAAGCCTTGATAATCGATGCAGGCATCGTATCTGAAGAGTTCTCGGGAATTTTAAAACGATATTTAGAAAACTCTCAATCTGTTGACAAATCAAAAGCTGAAACTCAAATGGCAGAAGCTTCTTCTTTAGTGGCTGAATGCAAAAAAGCTTACAATAAACTCCAAACGGATAAATCGCTAAGAATTCGCGTCGGCTCCGCTTAAGTTAGGCAAAATAAGAATGTTGAAAAGTATGACTGGTTTTGGGCGCGCCGAAACTTCTAACGAAGAGTTTAGCTGCAAAGTAGAAACGCGATCTGTCAATAACCGCTTTATAGATGTCCACGTTAAACTACCAAAGTTTCTTTCGCTTTTAGAGTTGCCTCTAAAAAAGTTAGCGAAAGCAAAATGCGCTAGAGGTTCCATTGACATACACATTTCCCTGGAGAAAAACTCAGGGGAAAACAATCGATTAGAAGCTGTTCCCGATTTGGAATTTGCTTCCCAATATTTTGGAGCTATATCCAAAATAAAAGAAAGTTTAAACCTAACAGGTCAAATTGATGTAAATTCGATTCTAGGAATAAAAGAATTCATTAAATTTGAATCTCCAAGTTTAGATGAAAAATACGAAAGCTTGATATTGAGCGGAACAGAAAAAGCCTTAGAAGGTCTAGCCCAAATGCGCATTGTGGAGGGAGAAACCTTACAAATCGATATTGAGTCGCTAATTAACTTTATAAGAAAAAATGCCGATATTATAAAAGTACGTCAGCCGCAAGTTTTAAGCGAATATCAAGAAAAGCTTAAAGAACGGATTAAGGTTTTAAGCGATGGTCTAGAATTAGATGATTCTCGATTAATTCAAGAAACAGCCATTTTGGCTGACAGATCTGATATTTCTGAAGAATTAACTCGGTTAGATAGCCATTTAAAACAATTTTTAGAATTAACAAGCAACGCAAATGGCCCTATTGGCAGGAAATTAGAATTTATTGTCCAAGAGATAAACCGAGAAACAAATACAATTGGATCAAAGTCAAACGACTTCGAAATATCTCAAGCTGTTATCGAAGTTAAAAGCGCTCTTGAAAAAATAAGAGAGCAACTTCAGAATATCGAATAACGTTGTTTCTATAGTAGTTCACCACAAAAATCTTTGAATACAGATTAACCAACTTATGCAGTTAAAGCGAGAAGGCATTCCTTACATCATATCAGCTCCATCTGGAACTGGGAAATCCACCGTTTGTAAAATCTTATTGGAGCGACTCGCCAATTTAAAAATCTCGATTTCACACACCACACGCGCCCCTAGACCAACAGAAGCGCATGGTAAAGATTATTATTTTGTTTCGGAAGAAGAATTTAAGAAAAAGATAGAAGCAAACGCTTTTTTAGAGTGGGCCAAAGTTCATAACGAATACTATGGAACAACAAGGCATTCGATTGAAAAAATACAAAATGACGGTTACGACGTTATCATTGAGATAGACGTTCAAGGCGCACAAACTCTAAGAAGTATGAGTTTTGAGGGTGTTTACATTTTCCTCCTCCCCCCCTCCCTAAAAGAATTAAAAAATCGATTGACTAAAAGATCTACCGAAACGGTCGAAAAGATTGAGCAGCGAATGAAAGTAGCGAAAAAAGAAATTGCCGAATATAAAAACTATTTCTATGTAGTCACTAATTTTGAAGTCGAAGATACTGTTTACAAGCTATCCTCTATCATGCAAGCTGAAAAGCAGAAGATGTTTCGATACGTCCCTACCTCTCCAGACTTAGAGTCTATTATTAATCCTCAGGATACCTAATGGCCAACTTAGATTTGGCCAACTTTGTCAGGCCAAACGTAAAATCGTTGAAGGCATATCATGTCGATAATCACGATTGCAAAATAAAGCTTCACGCAAACGAAAATCCATTTCAACTACCAACTGAAATTTTAGATTTAATTTCTTGTAGTTTTAAGAATTTTCAGTTTAATCGATACCCAGACCCGGGATGTCAACAGTTACGCAAAGCAATTTCAATCACAACCGGTATTCCAGCGCAAAACTTAGTTGTCGGTAACGGCTCTGACGAGTTATTACAATTAATCCTGCAAGTATTTTGTGAACCTGGAGATGGAGTAGCCTTTCCCGATCCTAGTTTCGCAATGTATTCAATTCTAGCAAAAAGTATGGACCTCAAACCGGTCCCCTTTTCTCTTAACGACCAATGGGATTTTAAAGCCGACTCCTTTCTTGAAATAGCAGAACAAACTAAAACAAAAGTTGTTTTTTTTAGCTATCCCAACAACCCGACTGGCAACTGTTTTTCAAATGATGAAATTGAAAAAACGCTAAATAATTTTCAGGGAATTGTAGTTCTCGACGAAGCTTATTATGACTTCGCTCAAAAAACTTTTAAAAACCGCTTAGAAACTAACAACAACTTAATCGTTCTAAGGAGTCTTTCTAAAATTGGTTTAGCGGCTCTTAGAGTTGGGTTTGCCGCAGCCTCCCCCTTGATAGTCACAGAACTTAATAAAATCAGGCTGCCCTACAACTCTAACTCTGTTTCACAAATGGTAGCTAATGAAGTCTTAAATCAATTTCATCTTATTCAAAAACAAATCGATTTAATAATCCAAGAAAGAACTCATTTATTTGACGCGCTTTCTAAATTAAACGAAATTGAAGTATTTCCTTCAGATTCAAATTTCTTATTATTTAGAACATCTCAAAATAGCGGCGAAGTATTTCAAAAATTAGCTCAAAAAGACATTTTACTCCGAGACTTAAGTTCCCATCCAAAACTAAAAAATTGCCTTAGAGTAACCATTGGAACTCCAGATGAAAATTCAAATTTTCTTCAGGAAATTGAGAAAATTCTCTAAGACAATTCGTTGTTTTTATGATAAAACTCAGTGATTTTTATCAAAACTACTTTTAAAATCCCTTCCGCTATATGGAGCTTATTCTTTTGTCCAAGGATATAGAAAATAATAATTCACCTAAGTTTCTAAACTAAAAGTTGGTTTATCCGCTATGTCAAAATCGTGGAAACTATTTTTAGCTACTTTCTGGTTTGTGATCGTCGTTATCTGGAGTCTTGGAATTTTATTTTATTTCCAAGCCGCCTATTCTGTATCCGAAGAATATAAATCCGTTCCATTCAGAATTAAAAAAGGCATGACTTTAAAACGTGTCTCAGTAAAACTAAAAGAAAAACAACTGATCAAAAGTTCTCTGTCCTTCCAAATCCTGGCTTATGTTAAAGGCCAACAAAACAAACTTATGGCTGGCGAATTCGAACTATCTCCTTCGATGCCTCCATTAGAATTATTAGAAACTATTACTTCAGGAAAAACAATTCTCTACGAAGTAACGATCCCAGAGGGACTAAAAATTGCCGAAATCGCTGAGCTACTGGGCGAAAAAAAGATAGTCCCAGCGAAAGAATTTATTCAATGGACGCATAGTAAAGAATTAATAGATTTATTTAAAGTTCCCGGATCATCCCTCGAAGGTTATCTTTTTCCGGATACTTATCGATTTTCAAAAAATATTCGAGCAAAAGAATTAGTAAAAAAAATGACGGAAACCTTTTTCAAAAAAGCGTTAAAACCCGGATATAAAGCGCGTGCCCAAAAGTTGAATTTTGATTTTAATCAAATCGTTACTCTTGCCTCTATCATTGAAAAAGAAACAGGCCAAGCTGCGGAAAGAAAAAAGATTTCTTCCGTATTCCACAATCGGTTAAAAAAGAATATGCGATTGCAAAGCGACCCAACCGTGATTTACGCAATTCCTAACTTTGATGGCAATATTCACAAAAAAGATTTATCCATAAAATCTCCCTATAACACATACAAAGTTAAGGGCTTGCCGCCAGGCCCCATCGCAAACCCTGGCCATGCATCGATTGTCGCCGCCCTTTATCCAGAAACGTCAAAACATTTGTATTTCGTTTCTCGTCAAGATGGAAGCCATCAATTCTCAAACAATTTAAAAGACCACAATCTAGCTGTAAGAAAGTATCAACTAAGAAAAAATTCTAACCGCTAGTATTTTTTGGATTCCGCATTTGAGGCGCGAGTTAAAACAAAATCCATAAGGGATTGAGGAAGAATCCGCTTGAGATACGCAAAAAGGTAGGTCGGAAATGTGACATAGTAGCGCGGCTTTGGTTTAGGATTTTCTAAAGCGTCAATTACTTTTTTTAATACCGCTTCGGGGGGCAAGGTAAATGGATAGCTAGGCGTTTCATTAGTCAATCGACTAATCATCGCTTGATATCTATCTTTATGAGGACTTTTATCAATATCAATATTTTCTCTAAATTTCTTATAGGCATTATCGCGAAATTTACTTTCAATTGGCCCGGGTTCGACTAAAGAAACAAATATATTTGTTCCGGCCAATTCTATTCTCAAAGCGTCGGAAATTCCTTCCAGAGCAAACTTGCTAGCCGAATAGGCTCCTCTAAAAGGCATGACAACAAAACCTAAAACAGAGCTATTTTGAATAATTCTTCCGCTACCCTGCTTCCTCATAATGGGAAGAATTAAATTAGTTAGCTCAACCAATCCCAACACATTAGTTTCAAATTGTTCTCTCAAAGCTTGTCGAGTTAAATCTTCAACAGCTCCGGGTTGTCCAAACCCTGCATTGTTGAACAAAGCAAACAGTTTGCCGTCAGTTTGCTCAAGAATTTTATTTAACGTTTCTCGAATAGAGTTGGAATCGTTCAAATCTAAAACAAAGCTTTCTAACCCTTCATTTTTTAAATTCTCTACATCTTCTGGATTTCTTGCGGTTGCAAATACTCGATATCCTCTTTTCTTAAGGCCTTTGGCAACACATAAACCTATACCAGTGGAACACCCAGTAATCAATATCTCTTTGGCAGAAGAACTCATTAAATTACTTCTCAAAGCTCACTTGATTCCTACCATTTTTTTTAGCCTTATATAAAGCTTTATCGGCGCGATTAAAAACACTCTTTGTCGTATCGCTTTCTTTAACACAAGTAATCCCCAAGCTCGCAGTTATAATGAATCCTTTTTCGATAAAATCCAGATTTTTTGCTTCAATCATTCTTCGAATTTTGTCGGACGCTTGAATAGCCGTATTTGTTTCCATTTTATGCATCCAGATAACAAACTCTTCTCCACCGTACCGAAAGACTTTATCCGTATCTCTAATTGTACTTTTCACGACACTCGCCACAATCTTTAAAATTTCGTCACCTTTTGCATGTCCATATGTGTCGTTAACTTTTTTAAAATGATCAATATCCAAAACAACAATAGCAAAAGGGTGTTTATACCTTTCGAATTCTTTAATAAAGCGGACTATTTCTGAGTCATAGGCGTTTCGATTATAAACGCCAGTTAACGAATCTATGAGCGCTTCTGCCTCTGTCTGTTCCAATCTCTTGGTCAGTTCGCTAGTTTTTTCTTTATATTTATCAAGCTCGACTTTCAAAGATTGAGTTTCTTCTTTTATTTTGTTAGCTTCTGAAATAATTTGATCTTTTATCTCAAGGATATCGTTAGTAACTTCTGATTGGCGCATCTTATCAATATGCTCCGTTAAATTACTGTCGACTCCGCCAGAGAAAACGGCAAACTCCTTAATAGTATTGCCCAAACTGACGACCATTTCTCTTAACTCTTTCTTTTCATTTTTTATGAGTTTTTCATCTTCGATTTTCTTTTCAAAAAACAGCTTAAAGGCTTTCCCCGATGAAGAATCTAATTCCGGCTTAACTTTTTCTAAAACGCTCTTTAACTCGTTGAGTTTAGAAAAAAAAGGGTCTTCTGAATCAACCATCTTCTTAATTCCATCAATGCAAATAGTCAAAAGACCGGAAATCCTTTTTGTAAATTGAATCGCGGATAAGTTTTCTTCCCCAGACTTATCGGCTTTGTAATCTAAATCATCGGAGCTCATGAAACTAAATTCCTCTTCCCTAAAGAAAAATCATTGAAAATCTCGGACTAATCGAACACTACTTGAAAAAAATCCGCCCATATTAGTATCGCGTATTGTTGTTTGTCCGTTTCTAAAATTAAAAGTCTTGACGCACGTTGAATCTAGCCCATTAGTAATACCGCAGCTTTTTGAATCCACCAAGTTGGAACTCCAATACCAATATCCTCCTCCATCTTTAAACACAATGGGGTATCCAACCGGCTTAGCATTCATCCTCTGACTAAAAGCCCCTCTTTTATTAGTATACGAAAAACTTTTTCGTTCTAATTTTTTGTTGAATATTGATTGATATTCTAGCACTTCAGGAAGTCTCCAATCGTCAAATCCACCTTTTTTTTCAAAATTCATTTTATCAATCCAAGCCAAAATTTCTTCTCGACTATGAGGAAATCCACCTTCTAAATTATAAAAGTCCTCCGTCATCCACATCAAGCGTGTTCGAATATCTACAGCAGTTTCGTTTTTAAAAACGATCCAAGTTCCTATCTTCTTTGCTTTACCTGATACTATCATACGTCTTGCCCATTTCTTCTTTTGAGCAAAAGACGATTTCTTTTTTTTATTTTCTTCTCGAAGTAATTCTAGTCTTTTTTCTTCAATTGAAATTTCGCGTTTAACCTCGGCCAATTCTTTTTGATACTCGTGGATTTTTTGATTTTGGGATTGGCCTTCCATTGGAACCGTCTGGATATCCTTCCCATAAAGTTTTATCATTGAAGATTCTACTGAGAACACAAAATCTCCTTTATCAAGATTTGGATCTCGAATGGTCCCATACTGTGGGTGCTGACTACCTCTTGTATAATCTATAACTTTATTTTTCAAAAACTCGCCCAATTCTGCTCCAGTCAAAAAGCCATCTTGATTTAGATCGCCTTCTCCATTCAAAGCCGATACAAACATCCTCCTAAAAACACTATCGTCCGACACTTGTTCTCCCGCGCTACCAGAAGTGATAAACTGCCTCACTGGCAGATTGATCTTATATTGAACACTTTTTGGTATTGCTCTACTAAGGGAAAAAAACGACCCAGAAAAACAACTATCAAATAAAAACAATGCATGACGAGCTTGAATCCGTTTCGCATAAACTTCAATTTGTTGCATATCCATGCCAGTGGCTAAAAACCCATTTAAATCCTCTTCCGGATCAGGAGCGTCTATCGGCACTAGATATCCCATTTGGGCTCCATAGGATAATTTCTGCGTGTGTCCATGCCCTGCAAAGTAAACCAATAATCTGTTTTCTTCCGCCAATCCATAGCGGCTAATAAAATTATCAAAAGCGTCTTCTAGTTCTTCTTTTGTAGGATTAGTAATAACCGTAACTAAAAAACCTATTTTGGTTAAAACTGCTTTTACCTCTTCAACATCTTTTTCAACGCCTGGTAAGTCAGGCCAACCAGAGTTATAATCGCTCGCTCCAATAATAAGCGCATAACTTTTTTGGTAAATTTTCTGAAGAGATATCTCCTCAACAACCTGACTAGGTGAGGATTTAACGGTAGGAGTAGGAACAATTCCTCTTTCTTCGGCAAAAACTTTTAAAGTTTGGAAACTATAAATAATTGCCGACAAACCTAAAAACAGTCCATATAAAAAAAATCGATTCAAAAATTTTCTATAAGTTTTTATAGCGTTTGTCATATTGCTTCCCTCGAAGTTAAACTTCTATCAGCCAATACACTAAGTATCATTGCTAAAATTGGCGACAAGATTGGAAGAATTAAACTCGCGTTAAAAAATACGCCACTTATTATTAAATAAAATGACGTTAGAAAAATTATTCCCAAATATCTCTTTACACCTTTACCTGAACTACAAAATATTACGGCTAAAACACTCAATATTAGAGATAGAGAGTGAACGGTAGATTTGTGGGCTTCTTTCAAAAAAGATTCTTTCAGCAAAGAGTTAGTTAAAGCTATTTGAAATTTAAATAATTTTTTGCCTTCCAATTCTTTATCTGAGGAAAATAAACAGATAAACACTAATTTATCTTTAACTTCGGCCTTTGCAATGGTTTCAATAACTGATTTTCGATTTTGTTTTACTTGCACAGTATTTTCTTCAAGATTATTTGGTACTTCAAACATCGTCATACTATCCATATCAGTTGGAATCGATATCTCAATCATCTTGTCTTTTAATTCAACGCGAGACGACAATAGTTTTATTTCTGGGCGCTCAACTTTCAAATAGTGAAACCACGATTGCATTGCAAAAGCGGGAATCAACCGTTCTTCATACTCCAACCATAGTGGAATTTTTCTAAGCTTCCCAAAAACATCTATATAAGCGTTGGAATGCGCAAAGTATTTTTTTTCGAGAGTCGATAAGTTTGCCAACGTATTTTTTTTGTCCAACGACAAAAAATTAACTAGCGACGAAACTTGAACAATACCATTTGCTTTGCCTAGAGAATCGCTATTATGAGTAGACACGTCAAAACGTTCACTTGTCCGCCCTCCAACGCTTACAACCAATTTTGACTTTGGAACTTCTTTAAGCCAGTCCAAATTTTCTCTAAACTCATTCTCTGAAATATAAATTGAAATTGTTTTTGCGTCTTGTCTAATTAGCTCCTTAATTATCGCCTGATATGACGACGATAAGTTTCCGCCGACTTCAAAAACTTTTATTTTTTCCGATAACGTAGAAGGTTCTTTTAACTTAAAACGCCAATCTATAAAGCTTCCTTCTAATGCAAACCAATAAGGCTTAAAGACTGCCGATAATAAAATCGCGACGATAGTTCCAGCCAACCCCAAACCTAATTTTCTCTTCATAATAATTAACTGAATTAATTAGAACTTGAAGCAAAATCTCCAACTGAAACTTTGCGAGAACCGCGCATGTATATTTGGTTTTTTTCATGAATAAAAAACTCTGTATACGCTCCTCCCCAAGACCTCGATTGCCTTGAATTAAACCGGCTAGCCAAGGCTTTTACTGACTTTAGACCTGCAATCTCTTGCTTTGAAATACTATGGAATCCATTCTGTAGATTTAACTTTATTGGAAAATCTGACGACTTCGTCGCTAAAGCTCTTATTCTTTCTAATCCTGGAGGACCTAAAATATTAAAATTAAAATTATAATCAGGAGCCGGAATCTTAATTTTTTCTCCAGCTTTTATAAAGTTTGATTTTCTGTAGGCGTTTGGAAAAATCACGGTGATATCTCCATTCGCTCCAACGTCAAGAATCGTTAAATAACAATTCTTTTTAGCAGTAACCGTAAAAATCAAATTTTCTCCAATCTGATAATCTTTTTTATCCGCGTAAACTTTTATGCCAAACTCATCGTTTTTAGGACTTCCAGAAACAAGTCGGTTTAACTCATAATCATATTCATCCCCATCATTCTCATCGCTACCGTCAATTGGAGTAAACGAAACGATTGGACTGTCTATTTCGGCCAAATCGTCTGGATGAATCTCTTCTCTTTCAATTTGCCCGTATCCTGAAGACACAATATTTCCTGTTTTTGTCCGAATGAGTTGCGCTCTCATTTCTAACCCGCCTCTCTCTAACCTATAACTACCCGTAACGTAATAATCCAGTTTACTTTCTTGCGCAAATTCGGAAGCGCTCAGCTCTTTTTTATTTGGAGGCAAACTCTTTATCTCTAGATCTTCAACTTGCACCATCAATGTTGAAAAGTCTTCTTTAAGGATTCGACTAAATGGCGTTGGACGATTCAAACGTAGATCCCGAAATTCGAATATTCCGAGAGATGGGGACCCACCTGGCGGTAAATTCTGAATAACTTGATTAACTAGCTCCGTAACTCCCTGCTTCCACTTCAAAGACTTATTGGTCGCCCATTTCGGCAAATTAATGGCATATGAAAAATTAACTTTTTTGTTTTTTAAAGTGGTTAAGAATGTTTGAACTATCTGTTTATCAAATCGTGATGCAATTTTTTCAAAATCAATTTGCGCCGCAACAGTATGGGATTTTTCCTTGTAAGAATTAATATTCCTCACCGACGCAGAAACAATACCATCTACACCACTTATAACTTCGTAATCAATATCCCCATCCCCTGCTTCGTATTTCATTTTTACTGGAATACCCGATATAGCTTTTCCAGAACCTGTCGTAAGAATTTGAGCGACTAAAGGTTCTGGCAATCCTTTAAATCGAGTCAATTTTTGATTATTACCAGACACAATTTGTATATTAATACCGTTTACAATTTGCCTAATGAGAATCCCAAAATCGGTTATAACTGGTAATTCTGGAGATTGAGAGGAACGGTTGATCACTTTTTTAGCGCTAGTTAACGAAGCTAATTCGCTCGTTTTGTCATAACCAGACGTATAAAATCCAATCGCATCCAAAAATCGACCGGCTTCTTCTGCATTCTTGCCACTATTCAATAAGTTATTAAGTTTTTGAGAAATACTTTGAATTTTTCCGTCCACTAAATTAGAAGACACTTTCCGATCCAAAACAGCCAGAGAATAATAAACCTTGGACTTTCCTTCGTACCAACCATCCCGTATTTCGACTCCCTCTAAAATCGTATCAACTTGAGTTTCTATCGCTAATTCAATTCTGGATTTATTTATTGAAGAATAATCTCTCAATATAGATTGAACTCGTACTTTCAAGTTTTTTGCTAACTCCGCCCGAGCAGATTCATTTGCAGAAACATAATTTTTTTCCGAAAAACCAACTCCTGTTAAATAAAAAGGATCTGGATATTTAGAATGTCCTCGTCCAACAACCCAACCTGGCGTTGGTTTTGAAAACTGTGAAGAGGCTTGAGGGGCAACTTTTTCCGCTTTTACTCCGGAACCAAGCAAAGTTTTCCCACAACTATTAAGAAACAAAAAAAGCCCAACAACCGTTAAATTAAAGACAATTCGTTTAAACAAAAAGATAATCTCTCCTCAAAACCTAAATAAAAAATAGGGTAATAAAAATGCAGCAAAAAATATTCCCAAATCATGATTAAGGAAATATTAATTTAAATCTATTATTATTAGATCTCCATCAAAACTCCAAATAAAAAAATTAGAAAAATAAAATCAATAACTTACAAGACATAGCGAATAATTATTATTATTTTTCTAAAAACCCACATGTAACTAAATCATTTATTTTATCGACTATAAGGTAAAAAGTTTGCCTTTACCTAAAATAATGAATTAAAATTTTTATTAGCAGATATATCTCTAATAATTTAAGTCAATAGTGAAGCTAGCTGTAAGCTTTGGCATTAATATTGTATGTTTTTTAGAGAAACAGTTTTGAGTTCATTAAGTTAATACACCGATTCTATATTAGGAGGGAACCATGGTTCGGAAATACACGTCCCATTTTATTATCTCGCTAACAATAATTGCCTTTATGGCTATAGGTTGCTCTAGCGGTCCACCCGAAAGGATGACTCTTGAGAAAGCCAAAGCCCCTGAATGGGTCGTTAAGGGAGGCGGAGCAAAAGAAGATAGTAATGGAAGAGCTTTTTATGGAGTTGGTTCCGCATCGGGAATAAAAAATTTTTCTTTGCAAAGAACTGCCGCTGACGATAGAGCTCGTAACGACATTGCAAAGGTTTTTGAGTTTTATACCAAATCATTAACTAAAGATTATCAAGCTTCGACAACGGCAGGTGACTTTAAAGCGTCTTCAGAAGAACAAAACGTTGAATCTGCGATTAAGACTGTTACATCCGCGACATTATCTGGAGTTCAAATTATAGATCATTGGGAACACCCTTACCGAAACGAAATGTTTTCATTAGCTCGACTCGATTTGGAAAAGTTTAAAGAAAATCTAGACCGATATAAAGAGCTTTCAGAAGCCGTTAGAAATGCCGTAAAACAAAGAGCAGACAAGCTTCATGAAGAAATGGAAGGTGAAGTCTTGAAGAAGGATAATCGTTGATGCCTCGGCTATTAAGCTATCTTTTTATTCTTAGCATAACCTCTCCGGTTTTTGCCGTAGACTTTAGTCCTAAGCAAATTTATAGACAAGCCGTCGATGCTGTAGTTCTGGTAACCGCTGCAGAACTTAAATCGCGGTCACATAGTATAGGCACCGGAGCAATTATCCGCAAAGACGGCTTAGTTATAACCAACGCGCATGTTGTTTATAACGATGAATTAGGACGAATCTATAGAAAGTTAAATGTTTATCTAAAACCCCCCCGGGTTACGGGTAATATTCAACGGGACGCTACTCGCAAATATAAAGCGTCAATCGTTCATTATTCAAAGTCTTTAGATTTAGCTGTTTTAAGACTTAATAATATCCCTGCGTGGCTCAAGTTAAAAACAATTGAGTTCAATGACTCCGATGACGTTGAAATAGGAGACCCCGTTGTAGCCATTGGCCACCCCGAACAAGGAGGACTTTGGACTCTAACTACGGGTACCATCAGTAGTCAACTCGATGATTTTCAAGAAGTTTCAGGCAAAAATGTTTTCCAAACAGAAACAAGCATAAATAAGGGGAACTCCGGCGGACCATTAATTGACGCTAATGGATACATGATTGGCATAAACTCTAATATCGCCAGGAAAGGTAAAAGTGGCACGGTCATCACTTCGATAAACTTTTCAATAAAATCAAATGTTGCGCGTCGATGGCTAAGGAAGGTTGGGTTTTCTTTTGGTTCGATTGCTAACGTTGCTCAAACTCCTTCCAATATTCCATCTGAATCGCCAGCGCCACGAATTCTTCCCGTTCCTATTAGTCCTAAAATTATCGTCGCAGAACCTCCTAATAAATCTTACCAGAGAGCGATAGAACCTCGCAAAGTTAAGAAGAAACCAAAGCCTACATCTCCATTGCAAAACGTAGAAGAAGAAATGGAAGGCTTAATGGATCAAATGAAAAAAGGAACCAGAAAAAAAACTTTTTTTGACTAACCCAATTAATCAGAAAACATTTAGGGACGTTAAGAGTCTCTCTAATGATTCGTTAGTTTACCCCCTGTTAGACCAATCTAGTTTCTAAATAACTTTTTATCCATTCGGGAAGGCAAGAATAGAATGAGGTTTTGGACGCTTAATTTTCTTTTGGCTTTGTATTTAGTAATTGGCAGTTCTTCAAGCTCTTTCGCTTTTAAGCTTTACTTGGATGATACCTTCACAGACTACATCGAAGTTGAAGAACAAGACTGCGAAGTCCACAAAACCGAAGGAGGTGAAATCACTCTAGGTTTTAAAGCAGGGAACTTTCTTTTTAGCGTCGGTCCAGAAATTACTTTCGGAATATACGAAGGAATAGATTGGGACGTTACCGTCCAAAGGCTTATCGCACGATATCAACAAGTATGTACCCGCTACAACACAGGTAGTTTAACAAAAAAGGATTACGATAATAGAATTGCTGAAATTGAGACCCTAGAAAAAGAGGCGCACAAACTTTACCAAAAGATGATCAAAGAAAAAGCTCAAAAGCGCGACAACGTTTTTCGCGAGCTTGATCAAGACGTTGGAAGATTTGAATCTTATAGAGAAGAATACGAGGATATTAATCGGCAATTAAAAGGACATTAGACGACTTTTTAAAAACAGTAACTCAAACAAAGCGATCTATCGAGCACCTTTAAATTAATTTTGGAAAAAAATTTTACGATATTGAGACTCAAAAAACTAATTATTTAAATAAATTCAACCGAATAAGAAGGAGAGATTTAAACCAATCAGCAATCTTAGAATTGTAATGATATTGTAACTTTACTTGCCTACAAGCAAGGGCTATATTGATTCTTATCAATCAAATCCTTCCAAAAAAATGAAAAATCGATCTATTTTACTTTTAGTTTTCCCCTTTATTTTAATGGGTCTATCTCAAAACGATATGCCGATAGAAGTCGAAAAACCTCCCCAAAGCTACGCAATAGCTAATATTGACGCACAAAACGCTAAACAATTAGCTTCTTTCGGGAAAAAGCTTCTCAATGAGGGGCGATATGAAGAATCTTTGGAACCTCTAAAAAACGCTATACAACTGGAGCCTAAAGATGCAGACACACATTTTCATTTAGGCTTAGCTTATGGGGCTTTGGGTAAGCAAAAAGAAAAAGTAAATCATTATAAAGAAGCCACTCGTTTAAACCCAGAACACGCTCACGCTCTTTTTAAATTAGGGCTAGCCGAAGCCGCCCTAAACAGACATCAACAAGCGATCGGTTATTACAAAAATGCTTTATACTCCGATCCTTATCTTCCCAAAGCAAATTACTTTCTAGGGCTTTCCTACTACTTGTCTGGCCGTTTCAAGGAAGCTTTAGCTCCCTTGAAAAAGGCGTTAGATTCTGAACCAGATAACCCCCAGGTTTATTACAGTCTTGGTTTAGCTTTCCTAAAGTTAGGAGAATACAAAAATTCTCTCAAACCTCTAAAAAACGCTCTTTCAAGAAAACCTAACTTGCCGCAAGAAATGGCAAAAGTCGATTTAGCTCAAAATTAGATCTATTAAATCATTTTTCAGATAAAGCAATAAACTCGCTTAAAGATTTTAAGTATCTAGCAATGTGATGATCTTCAACATCAATGCTGTCAATATTATCCCAAAAACTTGTAACGCTAAAACTATCTGCGGCATGATGGCTTAAGAAAACAAATCTTGGAGGGTCTTTTAGAATAAGCTCTGGTCCAAAGTGTCTGTAAGCTCCATGAAAAGCGCTTACCAACGTTAATGGAGGAACTAAAGGGACGGGATCTTTTTTATTAATCACTCTTAATAATGGCAAAAATTCTAGTTTATCCATTCCTTCTTTGTTGGTGACCTTAGGCTGCCCAAATGTTATCGTTTTCTCAACGCGATATCCCTCATAATGCAGATAAGCTTCTATAATAACGGCAATAGCTCCACCTAAACTATGGCCCGTGACCTTGAAAGAATAGTCTTTTAGAAGTTTAGGCTTGATAGCCATGTATGTTTGCATCGCCGTTTTTTGAAATCCCCGATGAAAATATACGCCGACAATTGGATCTTTCACTTTCATATATTCAACATCTTCTTTGACGTTCTTCAAATTGTCCGTCCCTCGCACTGCAATCCACTGCAACTTTTTTTCGAGATCCGTTTGGATAAATACCTTTACTTTTAATTTAGGAAGCGTTTGGATGAAAACTTCTTTTCCAAATTGATTGCGAATATCTTCATCTGACTGGTAAGTTGCGGAGGACCTTTCTAGATAAGGCAGTATTTCCTTAAAATTAAAGTTTTGCGGGTCTGTATTTATAGGCAAAGTATTTGCCGTGCACGCAAATAAACAAATAACGCTTATTAATAAAACAATGCGGAATATCCTCATATTAATGCTTAACATATCAAATTTACCTAACCAGTTTAATTTTTGCACGTCGCGGCTAAAAGAACTTCCTTTAAAAAATTAAGGAAACTTTTGCCAAATGATTCACTCAATACATTATGACTAAGTATTTTTGGCATGTAAAATACTATTTTATCACCCATAAAACACAAAATTAAAACCTTAGTAACTAGATAAAACATAACTCACAATGAGGAAGTATAATTGTAAATCTAGACAAATTATCTCTTATAAACAGATTCTTTACAGATAGTTAGAGTATGGCTGGAAAAAGAAGGCGTTCAATAAAAAAAATGTTAAGCGTTTTAAGGTTCCGGTGTTAGTAACACTCCGAATCGGTCAACCTTGAGGATAAGATAGGTTTGTGGTTTGCGTATTACTCTTAAAACTTAATTGCTAGCTATGGGAAATTAGCCTGAGATATGTGACTTCGTTTTTACTTCTTTGATTATTAAAAACCTCTTTAGGCCAAACCAAAAGTGATCTAAGAAAAATCGATTCAACCTCTTCTTGCTTCCAAGCAGAAATTTTCAAAACAACACTTTAAGCGCTAAAGAAATCAACTAGACAAAAATCATTTTCCCATGTTTTCATTTTGGAAACTAATTTCGTTTTCTATACCCCATCCAGATTCTTGACTAAAAGACGCATACCAAGTTTGAATCTCGATTCCCTCTATAGCGTAAACCATAATACTACCCCGTTCGCTATCCTCAGAGTTTGACGAAAACCAAATGAAAACGCCAGAAGAACTAACCGCTTCAACGAGGTTATGCCAATTATAAGAATTATGCTCTAGTTTTTGATTATAAATACAATGAGGTTTTTCTATTCCGCCATAAACACCGCGTTTTTGCAACTTCCAATAACGCTCAGCTGTTACTTGATTTGGATTGAAAGGAGGAAAAATTAATCGATCAAGAAATCGTTCGTCAAGTTTTGCCAAAATATATGGCTCACTATATGGGAACTGAATAATACCTCGTCCCGAGTACCCTAACCATTTGTGATCGAACCATTCATTAATGCGAATAGCATAAACATCTGTCGGTTCTAGATCTTCTGTTAATTGATCGACAAAACCGTTTAACGCAGAAAGAAAATTCTTGTCATCATTTTTTTCACAAGGGATTTTTACAACCATTTTTAGCCTCCAGTCGTCTTAAAAGCGATTAAACCTCAAAAGGTTATCGCCATTAATTGACGTTTCAATCGATTCATTTTATAAAAAGGTGAGCTGAAACTTTTACAGTAATAAATCACAAAAACTGATAGTCGATTGAATTGAATTTTTCAATTAAGGTAGATTTCTAAAGAGACTGTCAAACTTTTAGAAAGTACAGCAGCTCTACTTTCCCTTCTCGGAATTCAACATCAAACCTTTACTAAAAAAGACGTAAAAATCTTTTTTTTTCTTAATTTTTAAATTCATTTCCTCCCGGTAAATCAACTCATTCTTCATTTTCAATTCAGATTATTTTTTCGCCTCGTCAAAGCTTTTGATTTATGAGAACTTATATCTAAAATTAATTTGAAGGCGTCAAATTTTAATTTAATTATTAAGCATTTCCTTAATATTTCAACTTCGCATAAATCGCCATCGCAAAACGAGTAAACAAATACCGATGAAAATAATATTAAACATCGACTGAATACTAGAAACTATTTCTATAAATAATGGATTACAATTCGCTATCAATCGAACTGCAAACCTACCTAAGTCCAACCCATTAAATGGGTGGATTGTTTGATTAATATTAAAATAAAGAGCTTCCGTTATTAGGTTCCAATCTAGGTCAAGTCTTGGATTGATATGTGGGCTGGCAATAAAAAGATAAGTCGAAAAGAATACACAAAAAATTAAAGTCATTGAAACCATAGCCCGAACTAAACTTTGACCATAATCAGACGTCACCTCATATAGCCATGAAAATAGCTTAACCCAATTTGGCGTATGTGGATTACAACGAAGACTTTTTTGTTCCAAGGCATAAAACATAGCCTCTTCTTCGCGCGCGCCAAGTTTTCCCATCGCAAGTGTTAAGACTCGATAACGACGTACGGCTTCTGCCCCTTTTGTGTTAAGAAAATAATGGATAGGAGGGAATGTTGTATCTTCATGAAAAAAACAACCATGAAACTCTGGAGCTTTTTCAAAAACACATTGCTCAAAAGTTGTTGTCGTTAAGAACGAGCGATTGACAAACGATACCTGACCTTTAAACGTAGTTTTTTCAAACGTAACATATGAAAAAGCAGAAGGATTTGCAGTATTTTTATCCGTGCTGCCTTCAAAAGTAGAAAAGTCAACATCACTAATAAAGTGAACTGACCTAAATACAATTGATTTTCCAAAAACAGTTCCTTTAAATTTGGCCGATTTATAAAAAAAACAATTTAAGAAAAATACTTCATCGCTGAAGTACGAATTTTCAAAATTTGTTTGATCGGAAAATTGAACCTTTCGAAAATCAACAAATTCTAAGAAGTTTGTATTTTGAAAATCTGCCAATCCCTCGAATCGAGTATCAAGAAAACTAGCGATTGCGCCAAAATTTGCGCTATTGAAATCGGCGCTACCCTCAAAATAAGCTTCTTGAAAATCTGCAAAATCTAAAAAATAAGAACCTTTAAAAATTGCAAAGCCTTCAAATACAGTTTCTTGAAAATCTGCAACACCATTGAAATAAGCTTTTCTAAAATCGGCTCTCAATAGCCTCATTTTAGAAAAACCAATATCCCCAGGAAATACAACTCCTTCTAAATTAGCTGGTTGATTTTCTTCTTCCCATTCTTGAATAAAAGACAAAATCCGTTCGTTAAAACTTTCAATTTCTTCCTCTTTCCACTCCTTTTTAACGCTATGATTTCCATCGGAATCGTTAAGAGGAAGATGAAACTCGCAATATTTTTTGCCTTGAAAAGCTATCAAATTGCGATCATGAACAAGAAACTGGCACCCTTCATATGCACAAGACATGACTCTCCTTTTAGGAAACTTTTCCTTCAATTTAAGATCAGGTTAAATTGATAACAAACTGACGAAAAAAAAAGTTACCCCCCGCTAAGAAATAATCAGTCCTCATAATTTGAAAACGTATAAAACAAATCTCTGGTAAATAACTTTCAGAGACCTTCTTAAATCATAAAGAAGTCAGACGCCAATCCTTGGCATATTTTTCGCCAACAAAATATTTTATGATTATTGCGCATAAAGTATATCTGAAAACACAAAAAATAATTTCGTTTTTTTTTAAAAGATGGAAAATCAGAGGTTTTCACAAAGAGACCAGAGACCATTGTTTTTTAAGGAGTTTTTGGCATTCCCTAAAACAGGAAAATTCAATCTATTTCATGGGATTAATTCTAAATATCTATATCTAAATACGGATTTATGAGCTCCGAAACAACTTTTAAGACTCAAAAATCAAGCTAAATAAAAATTTTCATATTAAAAAGTAGAGAAAGACCCAAGGCAGCTTCCCTTAGCCTAATGTAACGAGGTTGTAACATTAATTTAACATTTCCGTAACTTTTCTCTTTCAATAAACCTTTAACATCTTAAATATGAATAAATTAAGGCTTTTTTTTCTAATTTGTCCCACGATTCTATTTTACTATTTTCGTTGAAGACAATTACCGCTAAATACTTTTTGGGAAACATTTGGAGCTATTTTAGACTTTTAAATTATTTGGCCTTCAATAAGTAATTTTGAAAAAAAATTGATGAAATATTCACTTAAGACTAATATTTCTATCTCCGAAATAAAATGATGCTCTTATTTGCTAGCCGCTTCCTCATTTCATTATTTTTAGTCTTTATATTATTTCCGACTTATTTGACTTTGGCTGATGAACTTAAGCCAATAATAGGTAGGGAATTCCATAAACTCAAAAAAATGACATTGGAAGAACTGATGGATATAAAAATCAGTTCCGTTTCGAAAAAAGAAGAAATTCTATTCAACTCTGCCGCCGCAATCAGCCTAATCACACAAGAAGATATTCGGCGTTCCGGGGCCACATCCCTTCCAGAAATTTTACGCACGATTCCTGGCATGGAAGTCGCTCAAATAGACGCAAATAAATGGGCAATCACAACACGTGGTTTTAACGAAATTTTTTCGAAAAAGCTTTTAGTTCTTATAGATGGTCGTAGCGTCTACAACCCTGCCTTTGCCGGAGTATTCTGGGACGTTCAAGATACCTTATTGGAAGATATTGACCGCATTGAGGTTATAAGAGGACCTGGTAACACACTTTGGGGCGCAAACGCTTCTAATGGAGTGGTCAATATCATCACTAAAGATGCGATCAAAACTCAAGGAATCTTGCTATCTGGAGGAAGCGGTACTCAAGAGGAAGGCTTTAGTAATTTTCGATATGGCGACAAACTGAACGAAAAAGCCCATTATCGAGTTTATGGAAAAGTATTTAAACGCGACGATTATGTCGACGCGCAAGGAAACGACACAAAAGATGATTGGAAGGCTATCCGTGGCGGCTTTCGAGTCGATTGGGATAATTTTGATTCGAATATTTTCACGATCCAAGGTGACATTTATTCAGGTAAATCAGGAGTATCAATAAGACGCGACGACAATAAAATAATGGTCTCTCCTTTCTTTGAAAACTCAGTAGAAGATGCAACAGTAAGTGGAGCTAATATTTTAGCTCGCTGGAATAGAGTGAATGAGGATCAGTCAGATATTCAGCTTCAGTTCTACTATGATCGTTTCAAAAGAATGGAGTCTACCCTTACTCAAACTTTTGATACCGTCGACCTAGATTTTCAGCATCGATTTCGCCTTGATGAAAATAAAGACATCATCTGGGGGTTTGGCCAAAGAGTCGTGGCCGATAACTTTCGGAATAGTTTTACTCTTTCCTTTACTCCTGCCAGCGAAATCAACTTTAATACCAGCGGTTTTATTCAAAGCGAAATCGGTTTTCTGGATAAACGATTGACTTTAATTTTGGGTTCAAAGTTTAGCTACAACTCATTCACCGAATTCGAAGCTCAGCCAAATGCGCGTCTACGTTGGACACCAAACAAAAAAAATACAGTGTGGACGGCAATCTCACACGTTGTTAGAACCCCAGATCGTGTCGAAGATTCGAGCCGTGTCAATATATCGGCCTTTAGAGTAGATGGCGCTCCTAATATGGTCGCTTTTTTTGGTTCTGATAAAGTGGATGCCGAAAACTTGACTGCCTTAGAGATCGGTTACCGCTTTCAGCCTAACGAAAAGCTTTATTTTGACATAACAGGATTTTTAAATTTTTACGACCATTTAATAACCGCAGAAACTCAAACAGCTTTTTTTGAAACAGCGCCTTCACCCAGTCACATAGTTATTCCTCAAGTAATAGGTAATAATTTATCAGGAGAAACATTTGGTATTGAATTTCTATCTCAATGGGATGCAACCGATTGGTGGCGGTTTAAGGCTTGGATCTCGTGGTTAGAAATTCAACTGCGAAATGAGATTGGAAGCACTGATACTTCTGCTGAAATGGTAGCAGAGGGACAAAGCCCTCAATATCAGTTCTTTGCCCAATCTCAATTTAATTTACCCCATGGGTTTGAATTTGACCAGACCCTACGTTTTTCAGACAAATTAAAGAATTTAAACATCCCTAGTTATATGCGCCTTGATTTGCGCATAGGCTATCATCCTCAAGAAAACATAGAAATCAGCCTTGTAGGGCAAAACCTGCTTGACCCTCGTCATCCGGAATTCTCCGCAGAAACCACTGGAATCGTACCTTCCGAGGTCCCGCGTAGTTTTTATGGGAAGTTAACTTGGAGACATTAATTTGACACCTGCGATGACGATAAAAAACCTTTTCAATTTTATACGCCAATATCAGCGTATAGCTCCTAGCTTCTCCATTGCGCGCTGGAACGCTTGCATTTTGCTAATCCTATTTTTTGTTACCTTTTCGGCTAAAAACGCATTAAGTCAAGAATCTAACGACAGTGGAACCCTTAAATCTGAACTACAGGTTGCCATGATTTTTAAAATGTTAGATTTCATTCAATGGCCTCCTGAATCGTTTATAGCGCCCAACAAAATTTTTCGGATTGGTCTTATTGGAAAAAATCCAATATTTGACGCAATAAAAATTTTAGAAGAAGAAAAAATTAAAGGTTTGCAAGTTAAAGTGGAATTAGTGGAAAATATAAACAACGCTAAAAACTTTCATCTCCTTTATGTTAGCCCTAGAGAAATTAGTAAAATGCCATCTATTTTAATGGCAACTGAAAACGCAAAAGCCCTGACTATAAGTAAAACCGTCGACTTTGCTAAAAAAGGGGGAATCTTAAATTTTTATGAAAAAAAGGGGAAAATGCGTTTCGAAATAAACTTGGATAAAGCTAAAAAATCGGGTTTCAAAATAAGCTCTAGAATGCTGTCACTCTCCAAAATTGTAAGTTCCGAAGAGCAATAAAAATTATGAAATTTATCACCGACGTTTCCATTCAGAAAAAGTTAATACGCGTCATTATGTTGACTTCAGGAATCGCTCTAGCTTTAGCTTGCGTATTATTCGCAATCTATAATTTTACAATGTTTAGAATTGGAGAAGTCAGAGAACTTACAAGTCTTGCGGAAATTGTTGGTAATAATAGTTCTGCAGCCCTCGTATTTGACGATTCTCAAACAGCTAAGGACGTATTAAGTTCCTTACAAATGGATGACAGAATTGAAGCCGCCGCAGTATACGATAAAACTGGGAAAATTTTTGCTTCCTTTAACAGCAATCATTCCGAGGCAAATGTTTTTCTTTCAAAACCCAATTCTTCAGTCAATTCATTTACTCTTCAAAAACTTGATATTGCATTGCCAATTCAACTTCATGAAGAAACTATAGGAACTATTAGAATCATTAGTCACCAAAAGTCTTTGATTAAGCTTTTGGGAGAAAATGGTTTGATTGTCTTTTTAGTATTGATCGTATCCTCTATAGTCGCTTATCTGGTGTCAAAAAAATTAGAATCGATGATATCTTCGCCCATTTTGCATTTATCTGACAAGGTATCCCAAGTATCGAACAATCGAGACTATTCCATTCGCGCAACAAAAACAACTCAAGACGAGATGGGAAATTTGATTGATAGGTTTAACGAAATGCTTGATCGGATTCAAGAGCAAGAAATTGCATTACAGGGAGCCAATGATAGGCTAGAAGATCAAGTTGAAGAAAGAACTGCCAAACTAAAGACTGCAATTTCCGATGCTGAGCGCGCAAAAATTGAAGCGGAAAAAGCCAACCAAGCTAAATCTGAGTTTCTTTCCCGAATGAGCCATGAGCTGCGAACTCCCATGAACGCAATCTTAGGCTTTACTCAAATGATGTTAAAAGATACTCAAAATCCTCTGAATGAAATCCATCAGACAGATGCAAATCACATTATTAAAGCGGGAAAACACCTCCTAGAACTGATCAACGAAATTTTAGATCTCTCCAGGATAGAATCAGGCCAGTTTTCTGTTTCAAACCAAAACCGTCATTTAGGCGATATCATGGAAGAAGTTTTAGAAATTATACATCCAACTGCAAAGAAACATAAAATTCAATTAACTTGTGATATGGATCAATTTCAAAACATCTATGTATTCGCAGATTCCGTTCGTCTGAAACAAGTTATCTTTAACTTGTTATCAAATGGAATAAAATATAATAATCCCGATGGGTCGGTCAAAGTTATTCAAGAAATAACCCGAGATAAACAGGCTGTGAAATTAAAGTTTATCGATACCGGACCAGGAATTCCTTCTGACAAATTAAAAGATATTTTTGAACCCTTTAATAGATTGGAAGCTGATAAAACTGCCATTGAGGGAACTGGGATTGGTTTATCCATATGTGAAAAATTGATGGAAATGATGGGCGGAAATCTTAAAGTGGAAAGCGCCGTCGGAGTTGGTTCTGAGTTCAGCATAGAAATGCCAATAGGAAAGCCTTTGAAAAATGAAGATAAGGTAAAACTCTCTCCTCAGGAACCGGAATTCAAAAACGTAGAAATATCCGATAACTGCAGTATTTTAGCTCTTTATATTGAAGATAACATTGACAATCTAGCTTTAGTTCAGCGAATTGTCTCTGATATTCCGGCCATAAAATTAATTTCGGCTCCACGCGCTAAACTTGGTATCGAATTAGCCAAAGCTCATCGACCTAATATTGTGTTGATGGATATCAATATGCCAGAGATGGATGGCTTTCAGGCATTAAAACAATTACAATTATTAGAAGAGACAAACGATATACCCGTTATTGCCGTTAGCGCTAACGCCATGGAAAAAGATATTGAAAAAGCTAAGCAAGCTGGATTTAATAATTACATCACGAAGCCTATAGAAATTCATAACTTTATCTCAGTCATCTCACAAACCCTAGGCAAACAAGTCAAAATAACACAATAGATAAATTTACTTTTTAAATATGCGCTGAAATATAAAAAGCCCTCCTTCGTAAATTACGAAAGAGGGCTTTTTTAATTAGAACAAAAACTCTTAAGCTACTTCACCTTTACTAAGATGTATAATCCCCCAAGACAAATAATCCTCATTTCCCGCATCGACCCAATGATCTAATCCTTGAATCATTTTATCAATATACTCTTTTCCACAAGTTTCAACCATTTCATCATAACGTCTTTGAGTTTCCTCTTTAACTCGTCGATAATGAGTAGTTAGATGATTGGATAAATCAAATACTTGAGCGCTTTGTATTCCAAGTTTCCGGGCTTGCTCAACATAAAATCCAAAAGACCCTAAAGAGTCCAGATGAATTCTATCTAACACAGGCTTTAAAACATCTTGCGGACAGTCATAAGTTTGCATCAAATCTGTAAAAATAAAGTCTCCATCATCTTTTAAAACTCGATCAACTTCCTGAACAACCTTCTGCCTATCGGAGCTATGAACGATTGCGTCTTGCGACCAAATCACGTCATAAGAACTATCCGGAAATGGAATCGCTTCAAAGTTTCCTTCAACAATAGTAATAAGATCATCTACCTCATGTTGCTTATTGAAATTCTCGTTTTTTTCATTTTGAGTTTCGCTAAGATTTAGACAAGTCACTTCACAATTATAAGTTTTCGCGAGATAACGAGCGGCCCCGCCATAACCAGATCCTAAATCTAAGACTTTAGTTTTCTCGTCTATATTCAACTTTTTAGCCATCTTATGCACAATCCGAGGGCTAGCTTCCTTAATAGATTCGGCAGGATGATTATAGATACCAACATGAATATGCTCTCCACCCCAAATTTTGAAGTAAAACTCGTCTGCAGAATTACTATCGTAATATTCCTGTGCTTTATCTACTGCAGTTTTTTCTTCTGAAACATTCATGAATGCACTCCTTTTGTGGAATAGCATTCAGACGCCACAATCACTCCTTAAAAGAGAATGTATAAAAATAAAAACGCCCAAATATACTATACAATTAATAAAAAATCTCCATACCTATGTATTATTTTTAATTGGTATCATAATATATGAAAAAACAGTAACTTTCAAGCTTTGACTTTTTTTTGAAAGCCAATCTCTTTAAAGAAAAAGAAAAGGCAATGTTCCGAATTCCGTTAATGGCAAATAGAAGATAGCGTTCAGCCAGTTTTCTCTATACAATTGCAGTACTCAATCTAACTACTTCTCTCATTTCTCAATAAAAAAACTCAATCTAAATCCAGCTATTAATTTAAATTTCTCAATGGAACACAAAATAAATACAAAACCAATTTGGTTTTTCAAAAAAACTAATCCTCCTGTCTTTGTGGCGTCTGCGATATTAATGCTTACCTTTATTTTGTTCGCTACGCTATTCACCGAATATTCCAAAAAAACTTTTAACTTTGTTCAGTCGGCCATTGTAGAAAATTTTAGTTGGTTTTTTACAATATCGACAGTCATGTTTCTTTGCTTTGTATTATTTCTTCTCTTCAGCCAATACGGGAAAATTCGTTTAGGTAAAGAGAACGAAAAACCAGAATTTAACAATGTTACTTGGTTTTCAATGATGTTTAGCGCAGGAATGGGCATTGGCTTAGTATTTTGGAGTATTGCGGAACCTATTAAACATTATATGAATCCTCCAATAACTCACGCCGAAATGTTAATCGCCGCTAATCAAGCGATGAACGTCACCTATTTTCATTGGGGATTACATGCATGGGCCGTATTTATGGTTGTGGGCCTTTCTCTCGCATACTTTTCTTTTAGAAAGGGGCTGCCTCTTACCATTCGATCTTGTTTTTATCCTCTGTTAGGTGAAAAAATATATGGATTCTGGGGGAACGCTATAGATGTATTTGCAGTGGTTGGCACTATGTTCGGAGTAGCGACCTCACTTGGATTAGGAGCTATGCAGGTTAACGCAGGTTTAAATTTTGTTGGGGGTATTCCTGAGAGTAAAACTATACAGATAATTCTTATCGCTTTGATAACTGCCTGCGCTACCGCATCAGTTGTATTGGGATTAAAAAAGGGTATCAGCCGAATAAGTAACTTTAACGTCTTTGTCAGCGTTGTATTAGTGGCTTTTGTATTTTTCCTCGGACCCACTGCTTTTATCGTTGAACTTTTCGCAAACAATCTAAAAGATTATTTGAGCAACCTACTTTATATGAGTTATTGGAGCGAGTGGGTCGCTGAAACGAAGTGGAAATCCAGCTGGACCATATTCTACTGGGGATGGTGGATAGCTTGGGCTCCTTTTGTCGGACTTTTCATCGCTCGGATATCAAGAGGTAGAACTATCCGCGAATTCATTTTGGGCGGCTTATTTGCCCCGGTGTTTGCAACATTTTTGTGGTTAAGTATTTTTGGAGGAACAGCTCTTCATCTTGAAATTTTTCAAGGAGCGCCTATTTCCGAAGCGGTTTCCGCAAATATTAGTTCCGCTCTCTTCAAAACCCTCAATCAACTTCCATACGCTCAAATTACGGCGGGTCTATCTACTTTAGTCATCATTACCTTTTTTGTAACTTCTTCGGATTCCGGTAGTTTGGTGATTGATATTTTAACCGCTGGCGGCCATCCCAATCCCCCAGTAAACCAAAAGGTTTTTTGGGCTATCACAGAGGGAGTTATTGCTTCTGTCTTAGTGTTAGCCGGAGGATTAACTGCGCTACAAACAGCGGCCATTGCCTCAGGGCTCCCTTTCGCTTTTATAATGATAGGAATGTGTTTTGCTCTATTAAAAGACCTAAGAAAAGAGTTAGCAATTATCAACATGAATAAAGACAATTCATAATCTTTTTTAAAAAACATTATAGGGTTCATAGGTATTAACAATAAACTCGCCAATTCACTCCCAAAGTTTAATTCGTGTTACCTTTCTATTTTCCATTAAATGTTCTTATAAAATGGATAACGTTCCATCCTTCTTCTTCCGAAATCACTTGTCCTACACGCTTCGGCATCCCAGTGCCGGGACTACCATTTTTTAAAATCCACATCAGTTCTCCGTCGGAACGCACCTCTTGCCATTTTTTATCAGTAAAGTTTCTAGGAGAGTGTCCTGGTAATCGAACTCCTTTACCATTATTGCTGTGGCAAGTAACGCACAGACCTTTTCCAAAATAAATTTTTCTACCGGCTTCAATTATTTCTGGAGTCGCTTCGTAAGGACTTTCTATTTCCTGGACTACTTCAAGTAACTCCTCAGGAACCCTAGGCTGATAAATATCTGGATGAAAAGCTATTGCTCCCTTTGCAAAAAATAGAATAAGTAAAATAAAAATGCTGTATTTAAATAAACGCACGGTTTTAAACCTCCGCAGAAACTTTACACAAACTTGACTAAAGAGGATTGTGCCGGTTCTTTATCGCAAAGAATAATCTTAAAAATAGCGAACCAGAACCGACAGTCTCCTCAAAAACTATTTAACATCTACCGTCATGATGACAAATTCTTTATTCATTTTGGTTCCCTGATGCGGCTCCACATAGGTTCCATCGTAGTAATACCATTGTAGAGGAAGCATCTTCCCAAGTTCTTTAGGCTGCCGAGGAAGTTTCCCAACATCCAAACCATTTTCGATAAACGTTTTTGGATTCAAGTAATAAACAATATCTTCATGAGTTTTTTCCGGTCGGCTCGAATAATGGATCATGTTATGTTTTGTTACTTTTTCTAACATGCAATACTCACCGCTAGCGTTTGTGATATCAATCGCCGCCAACTTTGAACCTGGGGCGAATAAATTAGCTATCGCATTTATTTCTTTTTTAGCTGTTCCTTTTAGCTTTAAAACGGCAGAGAAATCTTTTTTAATTTTTTCTAATTCTGCATTCGAATCGTTGGCAACAGAAGCATCAACTCCTGTTACCAGCGTTACCATAAAAATCGACGCAATGAAAAATCCAAAACTCACTTTCGACAACTTTTTCATAATGTTTCCCTTCCAAAAATTTAAAATTTATCTAAAAAGTTTATTTGTCAACTTTTCCATGAGTCGCTTCCCAGTGACCGATTGATTGAGGAATCATAACGGAACCGTCTGGAATTGGCGCTCCATCAGGCCAAAGATGAAAAATAATTCCATCCGTTTTTCCAACATATTCAGCCAATTTTTTTTGCTCTGCTGGGTCGGTTGGGTTATGAATTACAACTCGACCAGTGGCTATCTCTTCCGCATGGTCGTGCCAATTTTGTTTATGAGAGTGTTTTGGAATTACTTTTCTCGCTAATTCCTTAGAAACCATATACTCGATTTCAGTCATCCGAGCATTAGCGTCTGTCGATTCAAAAAGAATACACTGAATAATATCTTTATTAATTGGTTTGCAATAATGATGGAATGGCCCTACAACCTCTCCATTCATAATATGTGGCGCAGAAACATGAATGGTATAACCTGCAAGAGGATTTGGTGGAGCTTTATCTTCGGCATTAACATTCATAGAAGCGCAACCAAATAAAAATAACGCGATTAAACCTACCCGTAATGTTTTTTGGATTTTCATTTTTAAACTCCCCATAAAAAAGATTTAAACTTTTTATATCTCAAGAAAACCAATTGATGATTTCCCGTATTGTCAAATCAAGTATAAAGGTTTATACAAGATTCAGAAATCGCTAAGATTACGAAGTTATTGAGGTATATTTCCAACTATCCATGTAGTAATTCCACTACATGGAATCACTTATATGTTGTCGCCTACTATGGAATTTTAGTTGGTTGGCGCGTATTTCACCGTATTCATAATTTTTTGGACTTTGCGCTGGTGGGAAGAATGCTCACTATGCCTTAATTGATAGATACTCTAGTATCAACTTATCAGAGATACGTGGGTTTTTATGGCTTCCATTTTAGTCTCATCATTGATAGTTCCAATGCTCGCCGGTTTTATAATGAAAAGACAGGGAAGAAATCAGGAGTTTATAGCTGTTGGACAGGTTTTCTCACAGCGAGAATACTATTTATTTTGTTTGAAACTATCGAAGAGAATAATTCTAATTTAGAGACTCAGACTTTAGTACTTTGGCTAGGTTTTATCTATTTAAAAAAAGAATACTTAATTTTTGTAACGATTCAATTAGCCTTACCATCTTTTCTTATGAGATATAAGATCAACTTGAATAGATCAATATGTCATCAAATTACGAGCTGGTGATTTCCCAAGAAAAAGACCCAATGTCTGAATTCTGAATTTCTATTTTATCCCCAATTTTTAATGGCCCTACTCCGGAAGGCGTTCCCGTAAAAATAATATCCCCCGGCCTTAAAGTCCACCAACCGCTAAGCGCTTTGATTAAACTTTTGATTGGGAAAATCATGTCTCCAGTATTGCCATTTTGCCGAAGATCGCCATTAACGCAACACGAAAAAGACAGATTCTCCAAGTCAATTGAGCCTGAATCATAAGCTTTAAAATGACCTAAGGGAGCGCTTTGTTCAAACGATTTTGAAAGCTCCCAAGGCAAACCGCTTTTTTTTAATTTACTTTGAACGTCTCTCAGAGTTAAATCCAGTCCTAAAGTAACTCCTACAATGTGTGAATAGGCATTCTCTTCAGAAATATCCTTCCCTTCTTTCCCAATCAACAGAACCATTTCTGCTTCATGATGTAACTCAGCGCCATAACATGGATAAAAAAGAATATCTTCAGGGGGCACAATACTAGAAACAGGTTTCATAAAAACCACCGGTTCGCTAGGCCGCTGGTTACCACCCAATTCCTTTATGTGTTCGTCATAATTCTTACCGATACAGAAAATTCGAAAAGGATCAAACGATTGATTATTTATTAAAAATTGCAAGGCTTTGCTCTTTTCCAATGATTCTAGTTTTCTTCAGTCAAAGCATTAGTTAATTCGGACATTACTAGATGAAAAATTACCGAATGAACCGCTTCCACTAACCCCATATCATGACTAGGGACATGAATGTTAATTTTTGCTAAACCTTTTACTTGACCGCCGTCAAACCCCGTTACTCCGAGAACCTTAATATCATTATCAAGAGCATATTCTGTTGCTTTAACCACGTTCGGGCTATTTCCAGAACCGCTAATGACAACCAGCCTGTCTTTTGTTTGGGCATAGGTCATTAATTGTTGTACAAAAATAGTCTCGTAACCTTCATCGTTTGCTAGCGCCGTTATAAAAGACCCATTATCAGTTAAAGAAACGGCTCGTATTCTTTTCTTTTGCGAAATATTCGATAAAGTCCCCTTTGCAAGGTCTTGCGCAAAATGACTCGCATTGGCAGCGCTTCCTCCATTTCCAACAACAAAGATCGTGGCTCCTTCTTGATAGGCGCTATAAAGCTCCATCACAAATGGCTCAATTTGAGACAAAACAGCATCAAGCATGCGCTTGACTTCCTCAAAATAGTTTGCAGCTTTTTCGGAGTTATAATTCATATATTTAAAATTTTCTTCAAATTTCCCGTAAGAAAGAGTTTACTTATTTAAATAAAAAACATTATTTTAAATACGCCGTATTTTGAATCCATCTAAGAGAATTAATTAATAAGTTTTCTATATAAACCATTGTACTACAAAGTCTTTTTGGTTTTTTAAAATAATAAAAAATGGTTTTTTTTTAACAAAAAAAATCTGCCCCCTATTAGATTTTTCTATTTTTCTCTAAAAAACATTAAACAGTGGATACTGCATATCAAAAATACTTTAATAATGAAATCAACTCTATTTTTTTTGCATGACAAAACTTTTCTTTTTTTATAACTAATTGAAATATTTTGGGTTAGAATTAGCTCGTTGTGCATGAATTTCGAAAGCTCTAAATTCTTATTTTTTCATAATTTTTTAGATAGAGAATTCAAAAGAATTACCTTATTCTTCCAAATAAAGATAAGTTACGACGATGTTACAAATTGATTAGAAATGAAAAAAAATAACTCAAAACCATTAGCCCCATATAAAATCCTTTTAATTATCGCTTTAATTTTTCTACAGTTCTTTGATGTTGAAGCTATATGGGCAGGTGTTGTTCAAACGGGTGTATGCCCTCAACCCCGAAATACACGCAACGTTCCCAAAAAGTTTAGGAAACTAAAAAATCCACTCAAAGCAACTCCAGAAAATATTGCGTCAGGTAAAAACTTATTTCACATTTTGGTAAAACCCACTCCTTGTAAAAATTGCCATGGCGTTACAGGCGATGGGATGGGCTTGATGTCCTGGGCCTTAGCCCCACTGCCTAGGAATTTTTCTTGTAAAGAAACCATGCAAAAAATATCTGAAGGACAGATGTTTGGAGTTATAAAAAATGGAGCGAGGGGGTCATCTTGCTTACCAAATCGCGGTCTAAAAGACGAACAAATATGGCAATTGATAATATATATCCAAGAACTTGCCAAATAATTTGTGTTTTTTAATAAAGGAGAATTTTCATGACAGGCCAAAACCCTGAAAGCCCTGAAAAACCCGGCCCAGGCTTTTCTCAATATGAGAGTACAAAAAGGGGCCGGGAATTCACCATGGGTTTTTTCAAAATCCCTGTCAAACTGTACTTCTTAACTTTTGCCCTGCTTTTCTCAATGGCGGGCCTGGTTTATTACACCGTTAAAACTTTGGATACAAATCAAAAATACGACGCAAAGCTGATTTATCTGGCGGGTAAACAACGAATGCTTACCCAACAATTATCAAAAGGTTTAATGGCATTATTGCGGGGGGAGCAAAAAAAGATTGAAGAAATTAATTCCATCAAAATGGAATTTCACACTGTTTTAAAAGCCCTAATGCGAGGCGACGAAGAGCTTGGAGTCTCTGCGGCACAAACACAAGATATTTTGGATCGTTTTAATAAAATCCAAGAACAATGGGTCCCTTTTATAATGAATGTGGAAATCATTCTTCAAACTTGGCCAGAGATTTCCAATAATATCGATCTAATTATGGAAAACCATTCTGGTCTTTTTGACGAAGCTCAAGAAATCATCGACCTATTAAGTAAAAATTCCGATAAACAAACCGTTGCCACCGCAGGACGATTACGAGAAATTATTCAAAGACTGACAAAAACAGTATTAGGTTTTACACGTTATAACGATAAACAGTTTTTAGACGAAAGTATGAAGTTTATAAAGCTTCAAGATAAAATTATCCAAGGGCTGTTGGAAGGCGATTCAGATCTTAATATCAATAAAATAGAAGATGCCATTTTAAGAAAAAAGATATATGGCCTTAAGACTAACTGGGAACTTTTTCGCGAAAAGTTGAACCACGTTTTTAAAACCTTACCAACAGTACATAATGCATCGGAATATATAAGCGAAAACAACCTAAACCTTTTGCAAGCTATGAACTCGGCGGTAAAAGAAATGGCCAGCCTTTCCCAGAAGCGCGTCGTTAAAATGATTAATAACCAATATAAGGCTTTAATTATTCTTTTTGTCTTTGGTTTTATTCTAAGTACGATCATTATTAGACAAATTACCACTCCACTGGGCGAAGTCACCTTAAAATTAGGATACATTGCTAAAGGAAATTTCCGCCAAGAAAAAATGACTATTAAAACTAGGGATGAAGTTGGGTTCCTTCAAAAGACCTTCAATACTTTAGTTGATAATATGACCTGGGCTATAAGCCAATTAAACGGTATCTCCTCCGGAGATATCAAAAATGATATCCAACTTCGAAGAGGAGACTTTGAAAAAGCTTTGAGAAAATTTATTATGTCGACTATGGATAAAAACAAATAATCTACAAAACTATCATCTTAGTTCAACCCTTGAAGGGTTAAAGTTTTGAGTAAAGTTATCGCTAAAATAGTAAGGAAATTAAGAAGAAAATGGCCACAATTTTTTGTCCCTAATGAATGGCTTAAACAAATCGACGATTACTCAAAAAACTTTCAAAGTGGGATTTCCATAGCTCTTACCAATGCCTGCAATGCAGATTGCGTTTTTTGCGCTTATCAATACCAAAAAAGATCTCTTACATTCCTAGATGAGAAAACTCTAGAAAAAATTGCTCAAGGCTATGAAACTGTTGGAGGTGGCCATGTAAGCCTTGTTGCAAGCGTGGGAGATTCACTTTTAGATCCAAACTTTTGGGATCGTTTCCACCAGTTAAAAAAATTCCCCTCAATTAATCGAATACACATCACCACAAACTTAATTGCCGCTTCTAAAGTAGGCATAGAAAAATTAGCTTTAGAAGGTCCCGATGATTTTTTAATCTCTATGGGAGGGTTTGACGCTGAAACCTACCAGCGAGTTTTTCGCAGCTCTAAATACCAAGAAGTTTTTGACAGTTTAATAAAAATCTGCGAACTCAGAAAAGCTCATGGAAGACCAATTGGCATTACTGTTACCTGCCGAACCGATAAACCTTTGCTATACACTTTAACTAGACCAGATTACTGGAAACTAAGAAAGTACCTCAATTTCTCAGATATTTCTATAATGTCAAAAGGATTCGATAATTGGGCTGGGAAAATTCAAGAGAAGGACCTCTTGCCTGGTCAAACTCTAATGAAATTAGATGCACCAGGCTCTTCTCCCTGCGTTCAATTGTACGCTCACCTAGGGTTTTACCCAGATGGGCTTGCGATTGGTTGCGCTTGCAGGGATTTAGAAGGAGATAGTGAATTAGTTGTAGGTAATATTAAAGATGTTGAGATGGGGGAACTAGGAAAACGAGTTGAAAAACTAAGAAGTAATTGGAAAAAAGGACAGATTCCCGAGATTTGCAAGAGTTGCACGATGTACCAATCAATCGATAGTCAGGCTTCCAATCAGTTCATACAAGACTTAAAGAAGAGACATAACTTTATTACACATAAAACCTAATCAACCACTTTAGTTTTTGTTAAGTTAAAAATTAAAAGCTTTTATCTTCTAAAGTAGTCGTTCCATTAGCTTCAAGATCTCCGTCAATATTTAAACCATACCCTGAGATAGAGATATTCTGTTCCGATTCAATACTAGATGAACTATTCAAAGTAAATCCGCCTTGCCCCGTATTATCAAAATCGGCTTCTGCATTAAAATCTCCTCTATCGGTCGTAACATCTTTCAACACGTTGATATCACCACCTGCATTAACAGATAAAGCGTTAAAAGTTGACTTGGACCTAATAAAATTAACTTCCCCACCATTAGCTAATGCATTTAATTCTACAGTTCCTATATTATTACTATTTCTTGCCGATACGCCTTTCACTTCAATATTCTGAGTTGTAGTATCGCCTAGGGTCAATTTCTCAGAAGTAATTCGTTTCAACTCCGAGCCGCTAATTTTCATATTCCCCGAACCGGATCCCAATCCAATGGTTCCACCATCTGATACAGTAATCGAGGTCGCTCCCGTTCCAGTATTGATCGACCCTGAAAGACTTAAGTCATTTGCGGACAAGTTCAAATCGTTATTATTAGTTTTGATATCAGCGTGTGATTTAATATAAAGATTTCCTTGACCATTTCCGTCGGAATCTGCTGAAATTGTTGTTGGTTCAGATTGAATGTCTAAATCTCCATTAATTTCCACTCTATCTTGAGCAGAAATTGAGAGGCTATCAAAAGACGAATTCCCTTTTAGTTTGATATCGTCTCCAGCTATAAAAGAACCGGCGCCACTAGCAGTTATCGCTTTATCAATTTGGATATCATCGCCAGCGGTCATATCTACTGTGTTGATTGCCAACTCTCCTTTAAGTCTAATGTCGTCGCCGGCATTAAATGTTCCAGAACCGGTTGTGGTCAATGCCTTATCAATTTGAATATCGTCGCCAGCAGTTATAGCAATATTATTTATTGTAGACTCTTTCTTAATCAGAACATCATTGCCAGCGTTCAAAGTGGCGGTTTGCGATGTAAAGGATTTTTCAATTTTAATGATGTCTCCCGCAGCAGCGTTAAATGTATCAATATTAGAAGTTGCTTTAATATCAATATCGTCGCCGGCATTTAACATACCATTCGTGCCGCTTACTGAGCTGGAGAATTTGATATCATCGCCTGCGTTTAATTCAAAGTTTCCTAAGTTTGAAGCGCCGCCTTCTAATACGATATCACTTGTAGACTTTGTAGCGTTTAATGTAATTTTACCTATATTTGCCGTATCGTTAGAAGTAATATCGCCAACCCATTGCCCATCATTAAGATCTCCACCCACAACTAAGTTATCGGCAGTTATATTTCTTATTTCGTTTTTACTAATATCAATGTGATCTCCGCCCATTCCGACTTGATCGCCTAACGCAAATCTACCGTCATAGGACTCTTTCAATGTAACAGTTCCTGTTCCCGCATTAATATCGCCGTCTAGTTTAAAGTCAGCTCCTGTAGCGGTGAAATTATTGCCGTTTGTATTAACCCCTCCCGAACTCCAAACTTCAATTTGACCTGTACCGCCGTCGTGGTCGTTAGGACCGTTGTTCCCTAAACCTTGAGCGTCGGCAGTAAAAGTAACGTCTCCAGAAGTAACGTTGACTGACCCATTCCATACAGTAATTCTGTCGTTTGCCGTCGCTTCAACCGAATCAAAATTATTTGTTCCATTCCAAAAATGAACGTCGTCGCCTGCGGTGAGTTTTGTTTCTTTAGCCGTAACGCCACTCCAAACCCGAACGTCTTCGTCTGCATTCACTTCTAAGTCATTGAGCGTTGAAGCGCCGCCTTGAAAAGTGACTCTGCGGGAAGATTTCGTGGAGTTTAAAGTTAACTTATCGATTTTAGAAGAAGCAGAACTCGTTACGCCACCAATGAACTGGCCGTCGTTTTTATCTCCGCCGATAATCAAATTAGCGGCTGTAATATTCTGAAGTTCGGAGTTATCAATATTAATGTCGCCCGTTCCCGCCTGGTCTCCAATTGCAATTGTACCGCCAACAGACTCGGTTAAAGTTAGATTTGCAGTACCGCTATCAATTATTCCATTAATAATAAAATCATTTGCGGTTATAAAAATATCGTTATCAAAGGAGTTGATAAGTATTCCAGTCAGTAATGTAAAATCGCCGCTACCATTTCGGTCGGTGTCGGCGTCAATGGTTATCGTTCCAGAATTCAAAATATTTTGATCGATTGTTACTCCATCAGCGGCTTCAATAACTATATCGCCGCCGGAATTAACATCGCCGTTGAGGGTAACTTCTCCTCCTGCTACTAATTGACCGTCTAAATTAATTGTGTTTGCCGTGATATCAATATCGCTTGCAGAATCTACCGTTGTGCCAACAGCTAAATTAAAATCACCTACTCCATTTATTTCTGAGTCGGCCACAGCTTCAAAGTTCCCGGTATCTGTTGTCAAGTTAACATTAACGTTGATGTCGGTAACGGCGGTTAGGGTCAACTCGTTAAAGACGGATTCGTTGTTATCAACATGAATGGAACCACCTGTTTCAATAGCAACAATTCCAACATTATCACTTTGCGCTGCCGTAATACCGTCAACGGTAACATCTCCATTTGTATTATCGCCTAAGGTCAACTTATTGGCTCTAATGTGGGCTAATTCCAATCCATCAATCCTAAAATCGCCAGGAGTACTGCCTAACCCTATTGTTCCACCGTCTGACACTTGAATTAACGTATCTGCAATTCCAGTATCGATGACAAATGGATTAGAAGGAGAATAAATACCGTTAAAAATAAGGTCATTAGCCCTTATATTAAGTTGGTTGTTTGTTGTGGAAAGAAGGACATCCGTATCGATAGTCAAATCTCCAGTTCCATTACTATCTGAATCAGTATTAATAGTAGTTGTTCCTTGAGAAGTAAAATTCGACTCAATATTTACGCCATCAGTAGCTTCAACATCTACAGCTCCTTGAGCGTTAATACCGCCTGTTTTAGCGCGCAGTACGATCTTACCGTCAACGGTTTTAATAACTATCCCACTAAACAACGTGATTGCATCATTGCTATCGGCATTATTGTTTGAGTCACCATCTAAGAGAATATCACCAGTACCTTCTAATGAATTCGTCAAAATAATTCCGTCTTTAGCTGAAAAGGAAACGTCGCCTGAAGATTCAATTGCTAGAGTTGGAGAGCTTAATGTTATCCCGCCTTCTGATGTCAAAACCGCGTCGTTAAAAAATGTAATTCTATCAAATAGTCCGCTAGTGTTACCCGTTTGATCCGTATCCGCATTTAAAACAATGTCCCCAACTTGAGTCGTAATATTCGTTCGAATATCAATATTATCTTTTGCGTTTACTTCTAATGCATTTAAGGTAGTCGTGCCTGCGCGAAATTGCACGCCTCTTCCTATATTAAGAATCACTTTACCAACATCAGTGTTTGAAATACCTTCTATAGTAATATCTGATGAGCTATTTTCAAAAATCAAATTGGTTGCTCTAATATTTTTAAATTCTTGGACATTTAAATAAAGTTTACAATTAACCGTTTGGCAAGCTCCTGCTGAGTTTGTTCCTAGAGCAATTTGTCCTAGATTACCAATCGTTGGTTGAGCTATCGAGATCGTAATATTGCCTAAGCTATCTAATTGAAACAAACCTCCAGAGATATCCAACAAATCAATGTCGCGAGCGGTAATTAAAATGTCATCATTATCTCCAAAGACGCTAGCTCCAGAAGCTACCGTAAATGTTCCGCCAATATTAGTATCGACATCAGTATCCGCATTGAACGTCATCACTCCATTAGCCGTAAACTGACCTCCAGATATCTCAATGCCGTCAGTAGCCTTAACCGTTATTGCGCCAAGACCTTCAATACCGCCCGTCTCAGAACCAAGCGTTACTTT
>JAJDAT010000016.1 GCA_029261715.1 Nitrospinia bacterium
ACCTTACGAAATTCTTAAAGAAAAATTAAAATAGCTGCAGAGTCTGTGAACCCTGTGTGTAAACTGCGAAGCAGTTTTCCACAAGTACACAGACAAAATAAAAAACTGTCAACCTATGTTTGTTTCATCACAAGGATGACACGCTACGGGAATTGCCTTTAACAGAGGTTATTTCCGCTTCTTCCACAAACCCCTTTCTTTTACAATTCAACTTTTCTTTTTCGAATAGTCTTTATTTAAATCATAAACGAAGGCAAGGAGTTCTGCGACAACTTGATAAACTGCAGGGGGGACTTCTTTATCAATATCGATTTGCGATAGAACCTGGACAAGATCCGCGTCTTGTTTTATAGGAACGCCATTCTCATTGGCGACAGCAATAATTTTTTCCGCTATATTACCGCTACCCTTTGCCGTTACTTTTGGCGACTTATCTTTAGCAGAGTCATACCTTAAAGCGACAGCAGATTTGGCATTCGATTTTTTCTTCATGTTTTTATATCCACCAACCGGGTAGATACTTCTTTTAATGCCTGATCGGTACTATCTTCCATTTCCATATCTTTTTTTTCTTTTACAGAAGAATTGACCGATGCGGAAAACCCTAACTCTTCTAATTTCTTTTGCAAATCTGCGCTACCTGATTTGATAAGGTCTACAACATTACTATTTTCAGATGAAAAATCAGCGGCCAGATTAGTTCCATTTAATTTGGCGTCAATCCTTATATCTCCAATGGCTGACAAGTTAAGCAAAAATACCATGTGAAAATCTTTTTTATCGCCGCTCTTCCCGCCCTCTTCTCCCTCGCTATCTCTAATAAAAAGTTTGGCTGTCCTTGTTTCAGGTAATAATGGATCTGGTATTTGCAAAATCAATGGGTTTTGTTCTTGTTTAGATAACTGATTCGATAACTGCTGCAACTCTATATTATCCGACGCTAATTTAACTTGCTGGACGGTTTCCGAAACGGTTCGTTGCGTTGCAGGAGGTAATTGATCGCCTTCTTTGGCCATGAACTTCTCTAGTTTGCCTTGAAGTTCTAAAAGTTGTCCTTTTAAATCTTTAGAGAGAATTGGTTTCCTATCAACAATTAAACCTTCGTCTACAGCTTGTTTAACTTTCGCTTCGTAATTAACTCCCGACCTATCAACTTGCTCTTTTAAACGAGTTCCATCGGGAGTGGTCTCCGTTCTCGGAATTAATACCTTTAACGTATCCTTAAGCCTTTGAACTACATCAGAGTCGATTTTATATTTTCCTAAATCTGGATTCTTATTCAAAACACTTTCCAAGTTTGTCAACATCTTGCCCATATCCTGCTTTGCCGGCAAATAGGACTTTAAAGTAGTTCCATCTATCTTTGTCGTTTGATTTTCTGGGTTCAGGAGTTGAAAACTTATGCCTCCTTTACTAGAAGTCGCTTTGACTAAAACGTTATCTCCAATTCGAACGGGCTTGGATTGAGCGGGCAACTGCGCTTCGACTTCGGCATTTCCGATTCGCACTCGAACTTTTCCCGAGTCCAGTATTTTTGTAGCGGTTCCTTCTGCAGTTTGACCTGGACGCAATCTTACCTGATTGCCTGTCGCAGACAATTCTGAAGAACTAGAAGATTGAGATAAGGAAATTTTTACAGAAGCTTCCGGCGAGGTTTTCTGCGTAGTATTTTTTGTAAGGGATTCAGTGTTGGGTTTTTCAGGCGAGATTTTCAAAATAACGCTGGGAGAAATAGTCTCCACTTTAGCCTGAATAGATTGGCCTTTGACTAAATTACCCGACGTTTCAACCGAGACTTTTTGACCGTTTAAATCTAATAAAGCTTTACCGCCTGTAAGAACCTCGGCTACTTTTCCTTCAATGGATTGACCAACTTTAAGCCCTTTAACTGTATCCAGTAATTTGGCAAAAGTTTCATCTTTGGCAAGAATTTTAACTAAATTTTGTGGTAACTCGTTAATAAACAAGTTTAGTCGTCGCCTTTCCTAAGGCTTAAAGCTAATTCAATTTCCCCTAAGGGCATTTTAGTTTTTTGAGAAATTTCTTCCGCTGAAAATCCTTTTTTCGCTAACATGAGCGCGTCGGCATAGCGATCGCCATCGCCAAGAATTTTTCGCGCTTCCGGTCTTTTTTTCAATTCGGCGGCGACCATGTTTAGCTCTTCCATTGAAATGGATAAAACCTTCTTCTCTTCTTCTATTCGATCCAATAAATCGGCAGTCTCATTTTTTTTAACTTCGACTCCCTTATTTATTTTATCGGAAACTTTCAACGCTTCCGTTACTAAAAGCTCTAAAGAACCATGAAGTTCATTTAAATCTTTTAACCGATCAGTCCATTCTTGGCCTAAACGATTTTGCTCTTCGCGTGTTTGTTCAAATTCTTTTCGAAATTTGATTTCGTTTTTTAAATATAGGAAAGCAAAATAAAGCGCCCCCAAAAAAACTACATCTAAAATAAACTGGATAGTGGCGGCAATGCTCATATTGGGAATATTAAGCCCGAAGGTTAATTCGGCCGCCGTGATTTTTTTCAGCTATGGCGGAGGGTGGCTCTTCCACAATTTCCTCTTCAACTTCAGCGGCGGTCTTCTTCTTAGCTCTAGATCTCAATCTGCCTTGTTTACCTTTTTCATCGGCTTTAGCGCCGTCTGCCTGATAGGAATCTTCAGCTTCTTGGACTTGATTTCTTTTTTGATCGACAGCTTTATCGTTCTCTGACTCTAATTGCTGAGTTTGTACGCTTTGCTGCGGTTGAAGAGTTTGTTGAACTTTTTCGACATGGCTACCCATTTGTATAACTTGTTGGGTATTGGATGGTTCTATTGTAGGCATGGTAGGAATCCTCACCTTAAATGGCAATTATCTATTAATATACAACCATTTAAGGAATTATTCAATCTGCGGTTTTTAATTGATTGGAGGGTGACCGTCTCTATAAATGATTGAATTAAAATTATTTAACGACAAATTCAGTAAATAAAACGTCTTGAATAGTACCTGATCCACTTGCTAGTAAACTATTGGAAACGGTAACAATTTCTCTTTTAAGTCGTTCTTTAATTCTCAATTTATAGCGAAGGTATTCTTTTGGTTTTTTTCTTTTCAGGAGGCTATAAATATTTTCTCGGATCGTTTGAATATTTTTATCTAACTCCTTGTCGAGCTTTCTATTACTTAAAACAAAAAAAAGTTTTATGTTAACAAAACGGTCCTGCTGATCCCCAACCGTTTTAATCGGCAATAAAAAAGGTTCCAATTTATAAATATTAGCGTTGAGAATTTTTGGACCGTCTTCGGGTCCATCTTCATCCGTAATTTCAGGAACCGCAATTTCTTCTTGTTCTTCCTCAGTAATCTCAGGTTCTGAAAAAAGGAATGACGCCACAATGCCCAAAAATATAACTACTACGCCAATAATTACGTATAGCTTATACTTCTTAACATTGAAGATGAGTTTCTTAACAACGTCTTTAGACTGCGCTTCAGCTGCCTCGGCTTCGCCGAGCATTTTCTGAAGTTCTGCTGCCTCGTCTACTTCCGACTCGCCACCTTCGCCTTCAGGTTTTTCCTCTTCTTCTGCCATCTATTCCCTCATCTAAATTGTAGCTAGGATTTTAATTTCAATATTTCAACTAGCTCGGTATAAACTTTTTCGATCTCTAACTCTAAACTCTGAATATCATGACTGTTTTCTAAAACATAATCGGCGAATTTAATTTTTTTGCTTAAAGGAGCCTGATTCTTAATACGTTTCAAAATTTCTTCTTTTGTTAAAGTATCTCTCTTTAGTAATCGCTCGATTCTCTCTTCATCAGAACACGTAACCACAATATTTTTATCCATATTACGGTAATTTCCTGACTCGATTAACAAAGCCGCATCTACAAAAACTAAAACTGGACCTTCTTTTTGACGTAAAACCTCGTATCGATTTTTTTCTTCTTCAAAAACTTTTGGGTGGAGAATATCTTCTAAAGCTTTTTTTTTTGACGGGTCGTCAAAAACGATACGGCTTAATTCTGGTCGATCTAATTGACCATCTTGTCGTATGACTTTCTCTCCAAAATGATCTTGAATTTCGCGTAAGGCAGGTTTACCAGGTTCTACTAATTCTCTACAAATTAAATCTGCATCTAAAATATAAGCGCCTTTTTTTTTAAACATTTTAGCGGCTGTCGATTTCCCCGATCCTATTCCGCCAGTCAAACCAATTAGTAAAGACAAAAACTAAGGCCTCCAATTAATTTTGGAACGATGTCGCTCCTATATTTTCTAAAACTGAGCTATATAGTTTTATTAATTTTTTTGTTACAGGTCCAACTTTACCCTCGCCAATAAGCCTATTGTCGATGCGACAAACTGGCATAATTTTTTTAATACTTCCCGATATAAAAGTTTCTTCAACCCGGTCTAATTCTTCCGGCAACCATTTTCCTTCCTCAACTAAGATACCGTTTTCATTCGCCAGCTTTAAAATTACCTCTCTCGTAATGCCTGAAAGAATGCCGCAACCTAACGAAGGCGTTAGCAAAGCGCCATTCCTTACCATAAAAAAATTGCTCGTTGTGCATTCCGTTAAATAGCCGTCATTATTCAGCATCAGGGCATCCTTAGCTCCACTTTTAATAGCCTCTATCTGAGCCAAAACATTGTTTAAATAATTCCCAGTTTTGATCCCCGGGTTAAGAGCGTCTTTAGAATTTCTCTTAATAGACACTAAAGAAATTCCGACGCCATCTTGATAATATTCCTCAGGGAAAGACTTCAAAGGAGTGACATAAAGCAATATATTTGGTTTATGACAAGAAGATGGATCAATATCAATCTCGCCTTCGCCTCTCGTAACGATGATGCGGACATATGATTCTGGGTTCCCAGCTTCCTGAATCGTTCTACTTATTTCCGTTTTAAATTGATCGTCAGTCCAGGGAATTTTTAATGCGATGGCGTTAGCAGATTGCCTTAATCTGTTTAAATGTTCGTTTAAAAAACAGGGAAGATTATTGTGTGTCGCTACAACTTCGTAAACGCTATCGCCAAAAAGAAAACCATGATCAAATGCGGAAACAGACGCGGTTTCTTCGATACATCCGTTAAAATTTATTTTTATAGCCATAGATAACTATCAATACACAAGAGGAAAGAAATAAAAACAGGAAGGCGGCTATTATTTCTTCTGCTGAGCCGCTTTAAGAATACTTTCTAATTGCTCCTTACTAAGTTGCGTATGGTTATCCTGTGGATTCTGGGAACCATTAGAGGGTTGAGCTAATTCTTGCAATTGCTTGAGAGACTCAGCTTTCTTTTTAATATTGTCAAAAACTTGATTTCCTTTATTCAAAGTTTCTTTAGAAAACATGTTTTGCTTCAAAAGCGCCGCTGATTGTCTCAAATAAGGAGCCGTTTTCGAACCTTCAGTAACTTTTTTGTCCAAATCAGGAAATAATTCTAAAATCATAACCCCTATGGATATAAAAAACACAGCCTTAACCACTCCCAATAATGCGCCAACAAATCTGTCAAACGTTGACATCCCGCTAGCGGCCAGCAAACCTTTAAACATTTTACCAATTAGTTTTACGACAATAGAAACCCCAAGAAATACCAAAAAGAAACCGACTATATTAGCCATGGTTTGGTTGGTAATAAATTCACTAAGATATCCAGCCGCTTCGGTATTAAACCGATTCGCGCAAAAGTATCCGGTAAAATAAGCCAACAAGGAAAAAATTTCGCGAATCATTCCTTTAAAAAAGGAAAACCCCAAACTCAACCCAATTACAATTAAAATACCGCTATCAAAAGTTGACATGGCAATGCCTTTAAATAATGACTATATGATTATCAATTAAAGGAATTCGTTAATATTTTTCTAACATCCTTAATCGATCTATCCTGATATAACGCTAAATAAATCAAATAATTTCTTAAAACACTTTTCACATAACCACGTGTTTCACGGTAAGGGATACTCTCGATAAACTCAAGAATATCCAAATTCTTTCGAATTCTTTTCCAAGATCTAACCTTATGCGGTCCAGCATTATAAGCCGCTAACGCAAAAGGGATATTCCCCTCAAACTCTTTCAAAAGACGTTTAAGATACTCAACCCCAAGAGGAATATTAACTTTAGGGTCTTTTAAACTTTCTTCATCCGGTAAACTCAAATTTGAGGACCTCGCAACCTCCCTCGCAGTTTGAGGCAATAATTGCATGAGTCCCACTGCATTAGCTTTGGAAATAACGCCCTTCTGAAAAGCGCTTTCTTGACGAGATAAAGCTAAAGTCAAGAATGGGCTTAATTTTCCTTTTTTCGCATGTTTGGAAAACAGTTCCCAATAAACTTGAGGAAACAATGTTTTAGCTAAGTTTAAGGATATCATATCCTTATCCTCTCGGTCGATTATTTCCCAAATTAATCCAATCGATTCTTTATAGGATTGACTTTGAGAATATAGCCTCGCCAAATAAAATAAAAAACCGTTAGAAACATTATCAAAATCGTCTAAACGATTTAACTCACCCAACGCATAATTAAAAAACCCAATAGAAATTAAAACTTCCGCCCGATATAGTCTAATCTTGTTATTACCTTGGAATTCTTCGTCTCTATATTTCAAGAGTCCATAGTCTTTAGGGTCTATTGCATCCCCAATTCCTTTTCCTATTTTGGCTCGTCCAACGAAAGCATAAAAACTAAATGGATGTTCCGCTATTAACTCTCTAAGGTAATGATCACGAGTCTCAAACCCTTGCATAGATTCAGCCGTCTCAGCTAACCAAAAATAAGAAGCCGATAAAAAAGAAGTAGAAGCAGAAAATTCTTTCACTAACTCCTCAAAATGAGGACTTTTATAAAAAACAATGGCGCTCTTAAAACCTTCAATCGCTTCTTTTTTTCTATTCTGAAGTCGGTGAATCCAAGGAATTTTGAAAGCTGCGGCCCCGCTATAAACTCCATGAGGATAGGACACCACCAACCGCCGATAGAAACCTTGAGCCTTTGAAAATTCTTTTTTGTCTTCGAAGATTCTTCCCAGAAAAAACAAAGATTTATGAACAATCGGAATTTCCATAGGGAAGTTATCAACGATCATGCGGTAACATTTCGCCGCCATCGTCGATCGGCCTCTTCTCCATAAAGAGAGAGCAAGTTCATTTAATTTTTCAGGAGGCAATAAGCTTGCCAAGCTTTGCGCATTTTTATTCCATGAATACTTGGACAAACGGTCGGACAATTTTTGAACGACAACATTTAATATTTTTGTTGAGTTTTGAGCGCCAGGGAAATTCGTCAGAATGAATTTTGATTTTTCTGAAAATTGAGAAAAAGAGAACATTTTCCAATTATTTAAAAACTCTTCGTCTAATTTCGAATCCCCCTTCTTATAGCTAACGATTTCATCTTCTTTAATTTCAGATTTATGAACATCAGCCAATAGAATTTGAGAAGCTCGTTTATCCGCTCGAATTTCATTCTCGTATTTTGAAACAAACTTTTTTATTTCCTCTTCTACGCCTGGGTCTAGAGTTTTCTTTGACGCTAACGTCGCAAATATATCTATAGCTTCGGGTATCCTATCTATAGTTTCATAGAGTTCAGATAATTCAATCAAAATAGAAGAATGTCTTTCGGAAGATTCAAACTTCCTCAGTAAAGATCGCCTATAAAACAAAATAGATTTCTCAAACTTTTTTTGAGCTGAATAAACACGCCCTTTTCTTCTTTCTAGTTCCGACAACTCTATTTCTAAAGTTTGAATAAATGGGCTATCCGGAAAGTTTTGAACGAGTTGCAATCTTAATTCTGCAGCTCGATCTAAATTCTTGATAGCCTTAGAATAATTCGCCTCTTTCAAATTCTTTTCGGCTAGTCGACTCAAAGATTGGCTCAAAATCTCAATACTATAATCACCCAGAGGGAATTCATCTGAAATGGAATTATTTAATGTCTGAATCGCTAACTCAAACTCTCCTTTTTCAAGGTACAAATATCCTAAGGCTAAATTTATTGGCTCATTTAATTTTTGAGTAGACGCGGTTTTCTTTAACTTTAAAAACCGATTCAAGGTAGAGCTTTTTTCTGTTTTCGAAAGATTTGTTAAATCTAAAATTTCTCCCGACTGGATAAAAGAATCTATCGAGAAATGATTTAATGTTGGATCCTTAAAAGTCTCTTCCGCACACAAGACAACAGGGAACAAGCTATAAAAAAACGCGACTAAAGCTATCAAGAATTTTAATTTGAGCGTTGGTTGTCGCAAAAGAAAATCAGACTCCTTCCGGTATTAAAAAAATAACTTTAATTTACAGTTTTAAACAAAATAAACCAATTAGCGAAGGTTAAATTAAGGGTATCTCTAATAATTCAATATTTTTACTTACGGCAACTCGCAAGCCCTTACTTCATAAAGCTCACTCGTAGCCAAAAACAGTTTTTAGAGGTTCCCTTAAAAATCTTTTAACTTCAGCCACTGTCCATTGATCTTACTAGTCGGTCGAAAATTATTCTTAAGGTAGACGTAAATTTTTCGGAATCGTTTTCAATGTGGCTTTTTAGTTCCTCGATATCCCAGAACTTTCCGTCGCTAATTTCGTCTGGAGCTAAAGTCATTTTTTCATCTGAAATACACTTATAAACGGAAACATGCTCCCACAACGTTTTTTCGGACGCAGAAAGCTTTATCCAAAAATCTATTTTTGTTTTAATTCCTAATTCTTCCCACAGTTCTCTTGAAGCGCTTTCATCGTAATTTTCTCCAGAGTCAACGTGGCCGGAGGCAGAGCAATCCCAAAGATCTGGGTTTTCGTCTTTTTGTAGCGACCTTTTTTGGAGAAACAATTTGTTTTCGGAGTTGAAAACTAAAATGTGAACCGAACGATGGATTAAACTTTTTTCATGGACTAACTTTCTTGAGGCCTGACCGATTATTCGATCTTCTTGATCAACGACATCAAAAACTTCCGACTGATTTAGAGCTACCATGAATTAAGGCTCGTTTTAAATCTGAAAAAATCGTTACTCGCAATCTAGATCAATTAAAATGCGCTAAAATGGGTTTCAATGGCGAGTAACCAGATAGTTTTATTTAGAAGAATTTGTTAGAGCTTTTAAATACTCTAATCCGGCGGGAACTTCCTCGTTTTCGCAATAATTACTTTCCGCGAGAATTTTAATATCGTCTAAAGTTTTTTTATCTCCTTCAAAGGTTACAATTTGGTAACCTTTATCGGCGATTAAACCTCCTGCCTGCAATAAACTCATGACCGACTTTAAACTAAACTTTTCATCGTCTACTAGCAAAAAAGCGTCTTTATTGTGTTCTTTTGCGATTAATGTCAAATAAGTCGAAGGCCTAGCATGAAAGCCATGTGGCTGAGGAATTGGCAACTCGTATCTAACTATTTCCAACGCGTTCGTTAAAATTTCTTCGCTCAACCTTGCTCCTTCTTGAATATAAGCTATGCTTAATTTAAATCCAAAGTTGATGATCGTTGAAAAAAGCGTATTTTTATCCACCAAACTAGCAATAGTTTCTTTACATCCTCCTTGCCTAATATCATCTTCATGTCTTTCATAAAAATGGCACAACCACAAAGAGATTTCTTGAAGATGCAACGCTAAAGACATGCATCCTCGGATATTTTTCAGGTCGGGAAAAGTATATTCAATCCTAGTGTTTTTAACATAGGTATCGTAATCCGACTGAACGCTATGAATAACATTAGAGTACATTCGAGAATTCTTCTCGTTAATAATTTCTGGGATTATTTTCCTTAATTGATCCATGTCTTCGGTAAATTCTATTTTTACCTCTTTAAGCATTTTTGCAACATTTCTAACTTTACCGCATAGATCGATGACTCGTTCTTGCTCGTCTTTTACTCTATCTTCAGAAATATTTTTTGGAAGTTTTTTATTACTTTGAAATTCAGGAAACTCGCTAGGCTTTACTCCTTCTCCTGGAACTTTCAGACCATTTACTTTTGCAGATTTTTCGATTTCTTCAAAAAGACTTAATATTGATTGATTTAAAAAAATTAAGGTTTTATCAGCTCCGGAATAAAACTCTTTCTCGACTTCGCCCGATACAAGAAGGTTGTAGAACGGATATCGGTCAAGTAAATGCCTAATCAAAAAAGCGCAAATCCCTAAATTTCTGATAGAAGCGACGTATTCAGAAAAATTTACCCAGGTTTTGTTCTCGCGCGCCCCATGTTCATCCAAAAAGCTTTCTAAAAATTCCGCTTCTTGGACTAAATGTGAATAAAACTTTTTAGAAATGTCAGAGCCATCTCCAACATACGCTTTAAGCGAATTCATACTGCGAAAAAAACTAAGACTCCTATCTTGAACAAACGGTAAAAAATCTTCTTCAGCAATAAATTGTATTAACGATTCGGGTTCTGACGTCATAAATTTTTCTCAATCAATTAACAAGTTGTCTTAATTTTTTTGGTAAATATTTATTCCAACATTCCAGGTGAGATTTGGGAGCGGGAGGAACGGATAACGAAAAAAAATAAAAATCTGGTTTTATCGGTTTCTTAGCTAAATAAAAACCAATTTCTTCTGGAGTTTTATTCGACTTCTTTAAATTACAAGGTTTACATGCAACAACTACATTGTTCCAGGTAGTTTTTCCTCCTCTGGACTTCGGAATAATATGATCAATTGTTAAGGATTGGGAAGTTTCAGAACAATATTGACAAGTAAAATTATCTCTTTTCAGGATATTTTTTTTACTGAAAGATATGCTCTTCCCGGATTTTTTACGAACCATTTTTAATACTCGTATAACCGTGGGAAGCGCAAATGACGCATTGGGAGATTTAACTTGGTAACCGTCTACCTCCAACCCTTCTGCACGACCAGACAAAACCATTATAAGGGCTCTTTTAGCATTACAAAATTGCAAAGGTTCGTAGGAATAATTTAAAACCAAAATTTTAAACGATTCCAACATAATGGCCTATTCCTAATTTAAGTCGCTAAAACTATTAAATTAAAAGGGGAAAGATCTTGCCATGCAATCGCATATTTGATTATGCGAATAAACGAAACTCAATATTTAAGAGAGTTTACTCTTTAGATAATCAGAGTGTCAACTCGATTCACTGTTGAATAGTCTATATGTAAACCCAAAAAAACTTAATAAAAAAGGGATAGAAAACCTATTATCGAATCGCCAAATACCAACGACTTAAAACTTTTGGCGGAAACCCTATAATAAAAAGGCTGGCAATAAGCCAATTCCGCAAAGTAGCAAAGATGATTCCTTCAGACAACCAACGGCGGGCAGAAGTAGAAGCTTTTTCATCAAGAATCGCAATTTTACCTTCTTTTCTTAATCTCTGGAAAAAGTCCATATCTTCGCAGATAGGTAAATTTTTATAGCCCTGTATCCGACTGAATACTGCTTTTTGAACAAAAATTCCCTGGTCTCCATAAGTAACGCCCAAATATTTTGAACGTAATGTCGCCACTGTCGAAATAAGCTTTAAAGAACGCTTGGAGGACGCAATATCCAGACTAAACGCTCCGCCTATGAATTCTCCAGAGGACATTGTTTGGACCATTTTTTTATAACCGTTTAATTCGACGATACTATCCGCATGAAGAAACCATAGAACGTCTCCAGCGGCAACCTCAGCCGCCGCATTCATCTGGGCGGCCCTGCCTTTTGGGGCCGCAACCATTTTTATGTCCATTTTTTTGACAATGGCGCGCGTTTCATCATTGCTACCGCCATCGCTAACGATTATTTCGTAAGGGCCAAAGCTTTGAACCTTTAACAAAGTCTGTTCAATAACGCTCGACTCGTTAAATGCTGGAACAATTACAGATAGTCTTAAACTCATGAACTTAGGAAAAAGATAGTTATTGCGTTAGCGACAAGTTAGAAAGCTAATAAAAAAAGTAAACCATAAGGATGAATTAATTGCAATAAACTTAGGAGAGGTTTATAAACTCACTCGCGGATCTTCAATATTGAATAAAAACCGTATTTCCATCAAAAATTTGGACAAAAAACTATTTTAAAGAAATCAACGCTCAACGCCGATTTATATAAAGGAGTACTGCCAAAAAAAATTTAGAAATGTTATATTATAAGATTAAAAAAATCTTACCTTAAGTTAGAATGCTTGCTCATTTTATCGATTCAAAATCCTTTCAATGCGGTTATTTCGACGATCGCCAATCTTTCTTCGAAGAATATCTTTTAGAGGATATTTCTGAGACCGAATTTGAATACCTATTATCAAATGGAATGCGGCACTTCGGAGACTATTTTTTCCGTCCTCGATGCAACGGCTGCCACGATTGTATTCCTATAAGAATTCGCCCCGAGACATTTACTATGTCAAGATCGAATAAACGAACTGTCAAAAAATGCGAAGGTATCAAAATAAAAGTTGGCCCTCCTAAATTCACCGAAAAAAAGTTTGAGCTTTATCTGGAACACAAAAAAAGATTCCCGTCTTTACAAGACGATGTCGAAGATATAGATAATTTTTCAGTTTCCTTTTATCAAAGCGTTCCTTTTGGGATTGAATTCGAATATCACTACGATGGGGAACTTGTGGGAGTCGCGCTGGGAGATTTTACTAGAAACACATTTTCCGCTGTCTATACTTTCTATAAAAACCCTCATCCTCAAATGAGTCTTGGCGTTTTTAGTATTTTAAAACAGATTCAATTTTCCAGGGAATGCGGGATAAAGTTTTTTTATCTAGGTTACTTTATTTTAAAAAGCAGGTCTTTAAACTATAAAGCCAATTTTAAGCCCAATGAGGTTTTTATCAACAATGAGTGGGTCCCCTATAAATCCGATAATGGCGAGACTTTAGTCTCAAACGAATTATTAAATTGGAAAAATTCGGAGTTTTTAATTAAAGAAACTCAAAGAGAAGAGTTTCGAGGCGATATGAGAGTTAGATAACTTCGAAATACATAAGGTAAAGCCAAAGAACTATGCATACGTTAACAATAACACCTGCGTGAAAAATCCAATTGAAGGATTTACTATATTTAAATTTATAATCCACTTAACTCTCCCCTCATTTTTTAGTAGTTATTTCCCGCTAGTCCATCACTAAAGTTTTTAATCTCTTTGCCAATGGCCCCGGCCTAATTGTTTTTCTAACTGGGCGATCAATGAGATTCAAACTCATATAAAGTCTTTCAAGTTTTGGGAAAATATTTCCTTCCGCAATCAACTTTCCCCCAGCGTCCCGAATTTCATTCCTCCAAATACTTAAGACTTTCAAGGATTTAAAACTTTCAGATTTAGCGATAGCAGTAAACCCTTCATCTCCTATTTTATTCGAACAAAGATAAAGGTTTGTTAAATTTATTAAAGTTTCAGTAGACGCTAGCTCTAAAGCCCCTTTATCCCCCATCTGTGTAGAATCTAAATGCAAAGCGCTTAATTTTGGCAGTTTATCCGATTTAGCTAAATATTGAACCCCCTCGTGCCCAAGAGGATTCGAATCAAGAAAAAGCGTTTCTAAACAACTTAAATTATCCGATTCAGCAATCGCTTTGGCTCCAAGCGAATTAATTTTATTTGCCTCTAACATTAAACAAATTAAATTTTTTGCTAAACCTGATTCAACTAAAGCTTTTATCCCGTCCTCTCCAGATTCCCCAATATTATTATGGTTCAAGTAAATATGGGTGATCTTATCGGATATTTTACATTGAGCAAAAATCTTAATGTCTTCGTCGCTTAGACCATTATCACTTAAGTAAATCTTTTCTAAAGTCGGAATAGGTTCTAATTTGGCAAGTTTTTCTAGCTCAACCCTGCCAATACCCTGGTTTTCCAAATCAAGGAGAGTTCCATCCTCGCTCAATTGTTTTTTTACTAGTTCTTCCATAAAATTTTTTCGCCGATATTTGATCTATAAAAATAAACCAGACGTTTTAGCCTCATGACTAATGACGTAGAGGTTTTCTTAAATTATTATTAAAAAGTTTTTATATTTTTGAATTATATCAGTAAATATATTAAACCGTCTTCAAAAATTCAAATTCACTCACTTCCATAACCTCCGCCTCCAGGAGTCAGAATTCGGATGGCATCTCCTGTTTTAGCGGTTTTTTGGTTTTTCCCGCCAAAATCCTCAATAGTTCCAGAGTTTGATATCCAAAGGTTTTTTCCCATTTCCCCATTGCCTCCGCCATTTAAACCATAAGGAGGGTACACTCTTCTTTCAGATAAGATTGCCACATTCATGGGGCTTAAGAATTCGATCTCACGGATCAAACCATCTCCACCGCAGTATTTTCCATTCCCTCCAGAGCCTGATCTATAAGCAAACTCTCTTAATAAAACAGGGTATCTAAATTCTAATATTTCAGGGTCCGTTATCCTGGTGTTAGTCATATGAGTGTGCACACCCGACTGACCACTCCACCCTGGACCAGCGCCTGCTCCACCGCCAATAGTTTCATAATAGCCAAATTCGTCATTACCAAATGTAAGATTATTCATGCACCCCTGAGAACCCGCCAATGCTTCAAACGACTTTAAAATCACGTCGGTTATCCTTTGAGACGTCAAAACATTCCCTCCGCAAACTGCGGCTCCATCCTTAGGGTTTAAAATAGACCCCTCCGGTATCAATATTTTAATAGGAATGAGAAAACCTTCATTTAACGGAATTTCTTCTTGGATTAAGCAACGTAAACAATAAAGAATTGCAGAAAAAGTTACCGCCTTGGGAGCGTTAAAATTTTCTCGCACCTGAGAAGTTGTTTCCGTGAAATCAAATACGGCAGATCCACTTTTTTTATCAATTTGTAATTGTAGAGAAATTTTAGAACTATCATCCATATATTCAACTGAATAACCGTCATTCAACCCTGTCCAATCCTTTAACAATGCTCTAACTGAATCGGCAGAATTCTTCTGAATCAGATCCATATACCTACTAACCGTTTCAAACGAATTTTCTTCAACTAATTTCCCTAATAATTCTTTTCCTCGCCGATTTGCAGCGACTTGAGCCTTAAGATCGGAAATATTATCTTTTAAGGCCCTTGTTCCAAAGGTATTGCTACTTCCCGATAATATTTTAGAAATTTCTTCTTCACGGAAAGATCCACTTTCAACTAACTTAAAAAACTTTATCGCTATTCCTTCGTCTTCCAATCTAGTCGAGAATGGGGGCATCGAGCCGGGAGAAATTCCTCCAACATCAGAATGATGACCTCTATTGGCTGCATAAAACTTAGGAACCCCATTATAAAAAATAGGAGTAACCACTGTTATGTCTGGTAAATGGCTTCCTCCCATTTCTGGGTGATTCGATAACCAGACATCTCCTTCTTTAACGTCATTCCCAAAAGATTCTACTAATTTTCGGACTGTCTCCCCCATAGCTCCTAGATGAACTGGTAAATGAGGAGCGTTTGCCACAAGATTGCCCTTACCATCGAAGATAGCGCAAGAGAAATCTCTTCTTTCTTTAATATTGGTAGAAGTTGCAGTTTTTTCAAGAATACGTCCCATTTGTTCAGCTATTGCCATAAAACGGTGCCCATACAACGATAGTAAAACTGGGTTTTCTGCGGAGTCATCAATGTCCTGAGAAACCTTTGATACATTTATTTCGACATCTCCAAACTCCGTTATCACGGCTGTACAAAAGGGGTCTATAACAATAGTAGAAGATGAATCGATAATAATAGCCGGCCCACTTATATTTTCACCAACGCCCATAGCATGAAGTTGAAAAATAGGCGTTGGTTTCCATTCGTTATCAAAAAAACAATCTACTGTATCAATAGGTTCAGAAGCGCTTGAACTGAAGGGAATTTTTCTTTGAACAATATTAGGAGAGTGGCCGATAGCTCGAACAACAATTTCATCTATCAAAATTTCTCTATCTTCTAATTGAAATCCCATCTCTCTGGAATGCCAATTTAAAAATTTTTCTTTTATATCTTTTGATTCTGAAAAAAGAAGGGCTTTCGAAGTATCAGTATCTTGATATCTTAAAACCAAATACGCTTGAATCTGAATTTGATTTTCGCTAAACCCTTGCCCTTTAATAATTGCGCTTGCTTCCGTCCTTAAACGTTCTATATCCTCCGACAAATGAGAAAGATCTTTTAATTTATAAGCTACTGGCTGACGAATTTCTTCGAAAACATCAGCCAATCCCATACCGAAGGCAGAAAGAATTCCCGCAAAACGATGAACAAAGATTTTTTCAATACCCAAGATTTTTGCAACAGCGCAAGCGTGCTGCCCTGCCGCCCCTCCAAAACAAGCTAAAACATGATCCGACACGTCAAAACCTTTTTCAGAAGTAACTTCTCGAATCGCCCGCGCCATTGCTTCATTTGCAACCTGAACAAAACCTGCAGCAACCTCTTCTACGCTATAAAGATGAATTCCTTTTTTGACGTTGTGTTCATTTACTGTTTCTACAATTTGTTTAATAGCAACTCTAGCCGCCCCTTTATCCAAAGGTTGATCGGAGTTTGGACCAAAAATATTTGGAAAATGATCTGGCAATAATCTTCCCAAAATCAAATTAGCGTCGGTTAAAGCGGCATGTCCATCTTTTCCATAACAAACTGGACCTGGGTTTGCCCCGGCTGAATCTGGTCCAACAACAAACAAACCATTTTTAAAATAAAGTCGCGAACCTCCGCCAGCAGCTATCGTTTTAATTTTTAAATGAGACGTTTGCAAATGTACCGCTGAAATTTCCGACTCATCCATCCATTCAAATTCTCCATCAAACCTAGAGACATCAGTTGACGTTCCCCCCATATCAAAGCCTATAAGTGGCTTTTCTGGATACCGCTCTCTACCAGTTAAGGCGTATCCAACAACGCCTCCAGCAGGTCCCGAATAAATTGATCGACTGCCAGAAAAACGGCTGGCGTCAACTAACCCTCCGTCGGACTGCATAAACCAGATTGGAAGAGCTTCATCTTGAAACTTGGAACGAAACTCTTTCACGTATTTTTGGATAATAGGATTAAGATAAGCTTCGACGCTTGCAGTCTGCCCTCTGTCGACAAGCTTAATTTTAGGCGACACCGAATGGGATAAAGCAATGTTTGAAAATCCTATTTCCTTAGCTAACTTTTCTATTTCCAATTCATGTTTTGGAAATGCATAGGAATGAATACAAACTACGGCAATACTCGTAATACCTTCTCCCCATATTTCTAATAAGTCGGATTTTAATCGATCAAGATCTAAAGGTTGGATTACTTTATAAAATCGACCTGTCTGCGATAAATAAGCGTCTCCGTTCTCTTCTTCAGGTTGTAAAAGTCTAACCCGTTCATTTACCTCGACAACTTTTTCATAAAATGGCTCGGGTATTTGAATTTTTAAATCAAAAATATCGGGACGATTTTGCTTTCCAATACGTAAAAGGTCCTTAAAACCTTTAGTGATAACAACAGCAGAACGAACCCCTTTCCTTTCAAGCAAAGCGTTAGTTGCTAGTGTAGTTCCCATTCGAATCCACTCTATCGAACTTGAAGATTGAAAAGGTTTCCCAAGACGATCCATAATTCTGCGAATTCCTTCGATGGGAGCGTCCGAGTATTTTTCGGGATTTTCAGAGAGGAGTTTTTCTACCATGAACCCAGGGGATTCTGGAATCTCGGCATATACATCGGTAAAGGTTCCTCCTCTATCAATCGCAAAGCGGATTTGCGCCGATTTAAAAGTCTGGGAGGATTCCATTAATTTGAGAAAATTTTGGTGAGGTTTTAAAACAAAAAAATTTAGGAAGCGTTTAAATCAACCGTTTTCCCTTCGCAAGCGACGAAAACTTCCAAATTCGATCCTTTACCAACCTTTTTTAGATATTTCTCAGCGAGCTGAAATACATCCATAATCTTAAAATCACTATAGGTAGGCTCATGATGATATAGAGCTAATTGACGAACATTCGCTTCTAAGGCTATATCAATGCCGATAAATGCCGAGCTATGCCCCCAATCTTCTTTGAACTCTATACCTTCCATAAAAGTATATTGCGCGTCGAATACGACTAAATCGGCGTCTTTAAAAAAATCAATAACGGATTGTAAAGCCTGTGGACCAATATTTTTATATTCCGAATCGGTTGCGTAAATAAAAGATTTACCATTGTAATCAATTCGAAACGCGTATGAACCTCCCGGATGGTAATTCTTTTTCCAAGAAATCTTAGTGTCGCCAATTGTCAAATCAGAAACTTCATTTAAATCTGTAAAAGAGATCTCCGATGGAAAAATACTAAACGGAACAGGAAAAAATTCAGGCCGTTGATGACCTGCCAGACGGTCTTCTAGATCGTCATGCCCCCCGTAAAACTTAAAGCGGTTGCCTTTAATATAAAAAGGAACAAAAAATGGAATCCCCAATATATGATCATAATGAGTATGACTTACAAAAATATGCGCTTCTCCACCGCCTTTACCAAATTCTTGCCCCATCCAGTGCAACCCTAATTCTCGTAAACCAGAACCACAATCAAAAACAAAATTTTTTCCCGCAACAGACGCTTGAACGCACGAAGAATTCCCTCCAATGATTCCGCCAACCTCAACCGGCAAACTATTCACAAATGCATTACGTGAATCTTCATTCTGAATATCGCTTGGCTCAATACGTTCAACAACGGCTAACATTTTTTCTTTCATTTTTTCGGGAGTAATCGGAGTCGGGATAGAACCTCTTACTCCTCGAAAAGTTATTTCAAAATCTTTTTCAGCCATAGGATTTCTTTAATCTTTGGATTATTTTTCAAATATGGAAGAAACCTGTTCTAAGCTATTTTCTACTTCTTCTTTTATCACGTTCATTCTTTCTTCAGAAATGCCTAAAATTTGCGAAAAATCAGGTTCTTCTTCACTGCATTTAGGACCAACCCCATTGGAAACTTTTTGATGATTTAGCAATACATTTGATAATGCGACAACTTCTTGCGATCCTTGCTTTAAGGGTCGATGATGTTCATGAACTAAAGAGATAACTCCAGGAGCTATAGGCCACCACTTTTCGATATATTTAGCGCCTACCTCGGCATGATCAATCCCAAAACTTTCAACTTCTAAAACTTCTAAAGATTGATCCGCATCATTCGTTTTCGCTAAAAACTCCGAATATTCTTTTGGAAAAAAATTCAGAAAAACTAATATTCCAATATCATGCATCAATCCAGCTAAATATGCATTTTCGCGAGATTCATCGCTTTGTTCAAAAAATTCACTTAAGGACTTGGAACAAACTGCGGAGGCAAATGAGTGTTTCCAAAATGATACTTGGTTAATAGCTTTTGTTCTTGATGAAACCTTTGGTATTTCTAAAGTATAAGCTAGATCTAAAACCATTTTTAAACCCAATCTACCTAAGGCATTATCCAAGTCTTCCGCTTTGTCTCTACCGCCTCCTATAAAAACGCTATTTGCTAATTTCATCAGTCTACCGGATAAAACTGGCTCGGTTTTTATCAAGTCCGAAATATCGGCGATACAAGAGTCTGGGTCGTCTATTATTTGTTCTAATTTTATAAGGATGTCTGGTAGTGGAGGTAAGTTTTGTTGTGTATTTACCGCTTCCAATATTTTATCTCGCATATAGAGCTTTTATAGTTATTACTTTATTAATCCAAAACCAGAGAATACGGGATTGAAGACTTTTATCTGCAAAAATTATAAGAGCATAAGCTTGAAAACAAAAGTTAATTTCCTCCAAACAAAGAACTTAATTCTCCAATAGAATTCGAGGTTTGTTCTTTCAATTCTTCTAATTCAACCTCTGAAGCACCTATAATTTCAGCAAAATTCAGTTCTTCACTAATCGCTGGCCCCACTTTATTTTGATAACCAAGCGCATTCACAAAACTATTCGCCAAACCCAAAACATTTTTTGCGTCGACATCAAACGGCTCATGGCGCCTTTTTATTTGATCCACTACCGACTCTGAAACCGGCCACCATTTTTCAATATATTTAGCTCCTAACTCAACATGATTGATTCCAAAACTTTCAGTTTCAAGTTCTTCCAATGGCTTTTCTTCATCAACAACCTTCTTCAAAAAATCTCCATACTCTTTAGGAATGTTATGAAAAAAAACTAAAATCCCGACATCATGCATTAATCCAGCTAAATACGCATTTTCTCGCTGGTCTTCATCTTGCGAAAAAAGTTTGCTTAGAGCGCGCGAACAAATTGCCGTTCCAAATGCATGCTGCCAAAAAGCGCTTTGATTAATAACCTTATTCCCTGAAGAAATTTTGGGTAATTCAACGGTATAGGCCAAATCAAGCACCATTTTTAAACCCAATCGCCCAATAGCATTATCCAGGTCTTCCGCTTTTTCTCTTCCGCCGCCAATAAACACGCTATTTGCAAGCCTCATCAAATTTCCCGATAAAACAGGTTCCGTGTATATCAGACTAGAAATATCAGAAATACAGGTGTCTGGATCGTATACCTTTTGTTCAATTTTCGATAGAACTTCAGGCAAAGGAGGTAAGTTCTCTTCTTTATTAATAATTGCTAAAATTTTTTCACGCATAACTTTCTAGTTATCTATAAATAATTCAAATAGTTAAGAGAAAAATGATATCTGATTTTTGTTGACCTTAAATTAAACAAAATCTACAATACATAATTAAAATAAGCTTATTTTACAACAATTTACATAAATTATAAACTGCTTCCTTATCAATAAAGTCAAGTTTTTACTATTTACTGGTTCCCATAAACTTTTTTCAACTTTATGACCACAATTTTTTCTAAGAGAAATTCCCTTAAAAAGCTTTTTCTGGTTAATATTGCTGTTTTTTTACTCTTCTTTTCAATGAGTTGCTCAAAAAAAAGACTTACGCCAGTTAAGTTTCATCCTTCTCCTCAAAAGGTCAAAACAACACCTAGTCGCCCCTATCGAGTATTAGGAAAAACCTATTACCCAATTTCTTCTTCAAAAAATTTTACTCAAAAGGGGATAGCCTCTTGGTATGGACCCAAATTTCATGGTAAGTTGACGTCTAATAAGGAGCGCTATGATATGTACCAGTTGACTGCCGCACATAAAACGCTTCCTTTTGATACAAGAGTGCGAGTCACAAACTTAGAAAATGGTCTAGCAGTCCTTGTTCGGATAAATGATAGAGGCCCTTTCGTTGGTGATAGGATTATAGATCTTAGTCTTGCCGCAGCAAAAAAACTGGCTATGCTTGAAAGTGGCACTGCATCCGTTGAACTAAGAGCGGAATATTATCCCAACCCAACCAATAAAACTGAGCAACAATCGGCTAATAAGTTTGGAGTACAAGTTGGTTTTTTTAGAGAAATCCAAAACGCAAAAAACTTAAAAGATCAAACTAAAGAAAGTTTTGTGCAAAAGTTTAATTCTAACGGTGACCAGTTTTATCGCGTCGTTGTTGGAAAGTATAACCATTTTGATCAAGCTTGGAATCACTTGAATAAACTTAAATCTAATGGTTTTGCAAAAGCTTTTATAATTGATTATTAACATTCATTAGACGACTCTGATAAAGGTCGTTGATAAATAATTTTAGGAGTTTCATTAAGATGCGTCTGCCCGTTTTGGATAAATTAGAAAAAGAGTTAATGGAATCCGAGCGAGAATTGAAAGTCGATATTCCAAAAGCCTTAAAAATTGCTACCGATATGGGAGATCTTAGCGAAAACGCAGAATATAAAGCCGCTAAAGAAAGGCAAATGCTTTTAGAAGCCCGAATTTCTATACTTCAAAAACGGGTATCAGAAATAACGTCTTTGAATATCAATAGAATCCCAAATGACAGAACTGGTTTAGGCAGTAAAATAGACCTTAAAAACCTAGAGTCTGGCGAATCGAAAAGCTTTGAATTAGTGTTTCCAGAAGAAGTTTCACCCGAAGAAGGAAAAATTTCTCCAGGTTCCCCTATAGGTAAATCGCTCTTGGGAAAGCAAGAAGGAGACGAAGTTCAGATTACCATTGCCGGAGAGTCGACCCTTTATGAATTAAGAAGTTTAAAAACAATTCACGAAGTACTTAAAGAATCAAAAGAATCATAATGGCCGCTAAAGCATTAATTTCATTCAACGAGATTTCTTCTAGCCATCCGTTGTTTTCTAATTTAGATATCGCTCCGGATTGGGACCAAATATTCCCTAATAAATATCCAATGAAACTTGAAATAGGTTTTGGTAACGGTAGCTTTATTATTGATATGGCAATGAGGGAACCTAGAACAAACTTTGTCGGTCTAGATATGTACCACAAAGGAATTCGTAAAACGATTACACGCGCAGAAAAACGACTTATTGAAAATATTCATATTGTTTATGGAGACGCTAGGTATAGAACTCAGAGCGCATTTAAAGACGCTACATTAGAAGCAATTTATATAAATTTTCCCGACCCGTGGCCCAAAAAACGCCATATTAAAAGACGCCTTATTACGGCGAGTTTCGTTGAAACCTTATCAAACAAGTTGACTCCTTCGGGAGAACTTAGAATAGCTACAGACTGCGAAACCTATGCCAGAGATATGCTGACTTTCCTTGAAAACTCTTCGTTAGAAAATAAAGCAGGTTCTTTTAAGTTTAGCGAATGTCGAGAGAATATACCTCAATCTAAATATGAGAAAAATTATTTAAAAGAAGGTAAAAAAATATACTATTTAGACTATATAAAAAGATAAAATAGACTTGGTCAAAAAATGTTCTTAAGAATATAATTGAATCCAACGATTTTTAGGAGGCCTCCTTGCCCAAAGAACGCATTTTAGTTGTCGACGACGAAAAAAATATCGTGAGTTCCCTTTATGGAATCCTATCCGACGAAGGTTATGATGTTTCATCCGCAGAAGATGGATTAGAAGCTCTGGAAAGAATTCAGAACGATCCACCAGATTTAGTTTTATTGGATATCTGGATCCCTGGAATGGACGGAATTGAAGTCTTGAGAACTATCAAAACCTATCAAAAAGAATTACCGGTTCTCATTATGTCAGGGCATGCTTCTATAGATACTGCCGTGCGAGCAACGAAATTGGGCGCTATTGATTTCGTCGAAAAACCTTTTTCACTCGACCAAATTACTCAAGCAGTTGCTAATGGACTCAAAGAAGGTAAAGGAATTCCTAAACAAAGCGGCGTTGACTTCGCAGATAAAATGGATCGAATACTCCGTTTTCAAATGATGATCGACGTAAAAAAAGGAGTTAAGAACGCTTCTAAAAATTCGCGACCTATTTTATTAATTGGCGATAAGGGCACTGGCAAAGAGTTAGTCGCACAAACGATACACAGGCAAAGTAAACAAAATGATCGTCCTTTCATCAAACTAAATTGCGCTGTCAGACGCATGCAAGATATTCAAGCGCAATTATTCTGCTCAACAAAAAAGAATGGCGATTCTTCGCAAAATCTCCCTGGAACCAAAGAAAAAGCTGTTTTTCTAAGCAACATTGAATCTTTATCCAAGGGACTACAAGAAAAACTAGCTCTCGCTTTAAAAAATCAAACCGTAAAAAAGAACGATACAATTTTAGACTTTCTTCCAATTCGAATATTCGCTTCAACATCTAAGAATCTCGAAACTCTTGTTAAAAAAGGTCAATTAAATAAAGATCTCTACGACATCTTTGCTAAAGACACAATACAAATTCCATCGTTACGAGAGCACTCTGAAGCCATCCCAGAATTGATTGAAAATTATTTTGAATCCTGGGAAAAAAATGGAAATCCAAAACCAACAATAAAAGAAGACGCCATCAAAACTCTCTGCAATTATGATTGGCCTGGAAATATTAAAGAATTAAAAGAGGTTTTGGAGCAAATCTGGTTACCTGGAACTGGAAATAAAATAATAAACCTTCAAGACTTACCTCCCTACATTAGAGTTTCAAACTTTTCGGATTCAGAGAATAAAGCTGAGATAAAACCAAAAAACGGAAAGAAAAAATCACTTAATCAGAGAACTCTGAAAAGAAGCGTAGTTTTATGTGGAAGTGGACTCCATTCAGGGATTAAGACTGGCTTAATTTTACAACCACTTCCCGCTGGAAGTGGAATTGTCTTTGGCGATATAACTACTGGAGAAACTATTCAAGCTAAGTTGAATAACGTCCAATCTACTAATTATTCAACTTGTCTTCAAAAAGGACTTGTATCAATAGCGACCATTGAACATATTATGGCAGTACTTCATATGTATCGCATAACTAATCTATTGATAAAAATTGGTGACGAAGCCCCTGTAATGGATGGCTCCGCTAAAGATTTTTGCCAATTAATCGAAGATGGCGGATTTGAAGATCAGGACGATTTTTACGAAGAGTTGATTGTTGATAAAACTTATATCTTTGGCTCCCCAGATAGCGGTAAACCTTATATCTCTATAGAACCTTCCGATACATTCTGCGCAAGTTACCATATGGATTATCCCGCGCCAATTGGAGTTCAAGATTATACTTACGAATTTTTTGGTTCCGAAAGCTTCAAAGCAGAAATAGCTCCGGCTAGAACTTTTGGCTTTTTAGAAGATGTCGCACAATTAACCAAAATGGGATTTGCTTGTGGCGGCAAATTGGATAATTTTATCTTGCTCGGCGATAAAAAGGTATTGAACACGGAACTGAGGTTTCACGACGAATTTGCACGTCATAAAATTCTTGATATTATCGGCGATTTCTACCTATTGGGTAAACCCATTCGAGGAAAAATTAAGGCGTTTAAATCTGGGCACACTGAAAATGTTGGATTGATGAAGCAAATACAAACTAGCTTATGTTAATAAAAAATTCTAAAACTGCCTAGAAGCGCCATTTTTTTCAAAAAATCTTTTTCTGTTTGTAATCCACATTTTACGATCCCCAAATCGAATATCAATATTGGTTTATCGCCCATTCTCACCTAATTAAAGTCTCTTGAATAAAGCATAGTGCGGTTTCATTCTAAGCAAAAAGCTTCAAACTTTTTGAAAGAATTAGACAATATACTCTCTAAGAAAAACTTGGCTTACTTAAGTAAGTATTTCATTGATCTAATTAAAATTAACAGCTAGGATAAATCTAATACATTTTTAATCCTGAAACGCGTTTATCCTTCCGAAAAATTGTTTTAAAACTCTATTACCAAAACAAAAATCGCGAATCATTTAATAAGGATTGGCTAAAAAATGAAATTTAACAACAAGAATCTTAAACATGTTTTTTTGTTGTGGTTTGCATGGATGTTAATAATTGGTAGTTCTCCTGTTTATGGAAAAAACGATCTAGAGCTAACAACCCTAAAAGATCTTTCATTAGACGAACTCCTAGATATAAAAGTTACATCAGTCGCGAAGAAAGAACAGCGACTTTTTAAAGCCGCTTCGGCAATTTACGTAATCACAAACGAAGATATTCGCCGCTCAGGCCATACCACCATCGCAGAAGCCTTAAGAATGGTACCAGGAATGCAAGTCGCTCACATAGACTCAAATACCTGGGCTGTCACATCACGCGGTTTAAATTCTCGCTTTGCAAGTAAGCTTTTGGTGATGATTGATGGAAGATCTGTTTATTCTCAGATTTTTTCAGGAGTATATTGGGACGAAGTTGACGTTGCTTTGAAAGATATCGATAGGATTGAGGTCATTCGAGGACCAGGTGGAACTATATGGGGAGCAAATGCCGTAAATGGAGTGATCAATATAATCACCAAAAACTCAAAAGACACACAAGGCGGTTTTATTAGCGCTGGCGCAGGCAATCAAGAACTAGGCTTTGGAACTTTCCGATATGGTGAAAAAATAGATCAAAATAAAAGTTTTAGAGTTTATGGAAAATATTATGAAAGAGACGAATTTGGAGAACGATTAGGAAACACGCCTGCCGACAGCTGGGATGCGTTTCGAGGTGGCTTTAGGATGGATTGGGAAGTTTCTGAAAAGTCTTCATTAACCTTTCAAGGCGACTATTACAATGGTGAGTCTGGAGAAAAAGCCGATAATAATGTTGTCTCATTCTCATTTCCTGGAACCGCAAGCTTCGACCGCGAGGTACAAATAGATGGAGTTAACTTTTTAACCCGTTGGAAAAAAATAATTTCCGAAACTTCGGATATGGAGCTTCAGTTCTACTTTAACCGGCAAAAACGCGACGGTAGTCCTATAACTGAATTTATTTTGGATACTTACGATCTAGAGTTTCAACATAGGTTTCTCTTAACTCAAAAACAAGAAATTACCTGGGGTTTAGGGCAACGTTATGTAAAAGACTCTTTTTCAAATAGCTTAGCTCTTCAGTTTGATCCTCTTAGTAGATGGAACTATCGTTTAGGAACTTTCATTCAGGATGAAATCACTCTTATTCCCGATAACCTTCGACTAATATTAGGATCCAAGTTCTCGGAAAATAACTATACAGGATTTGAATTTCAACCCAGTGGTAGGCTTTTATGGACCCCAAATGATCGTCATACTGTTTGGGGAGCTGTTTCCCGAGCGGTTAGAACTCCTTCACGCGCAGAAGATACTATTCGTCTAAATGGATCGGTTCTTCCAGGACCTACTGTTGCCGCTTTTATAGGAACTCATAATTTTGAATCTGAGGACTTACTGGCCTATGAAGCTGGATATCGATTTAGACCTTCCAGCAAACTATTTTTTGATCTAAGCCTTTTCTACAATAAATACGAAAATCTTAACTCTAGAGAACCAGGCTCTCCTTTCATTGAAACTTCTCCAAGCCCAGCGCATGCAGTGCTTCCATTTTTTGTCGAAAATCAAAGCTCTGGAGAAACCTACGGCTTGGAATTTGACGTTAAATGGAAGCCAAAAAACTGGTGGCAACTGAGTGCCGGTTTTAATTGGTTAGAAGTTTCCTTAAACCTAGATCCTGGAAGCCAAGCTATTTCCACATTAGCTGCAGAAGGCAACGACCCCGAATTTCAGGCAAATATAAGATCACAATTAGACCTTCCACATAATTTCGAATTTGATACAGCATTTTATTACGTCGACAACCTAGAAAGATTTAAGGTACCTAGCTATATACGAGCCGATTTGCGCTTAGGCTGGCATCCTACCGAAAACTGGGACGTTAGCGTAGTAGTTCAGAACTTACAAGATTCTGAGCATTTGGAGTCCGGCGAGGAATCCACTAGGTTATTGTCATTAACAGAAGTTCAACGTTCAGTGTATGGAAAAATAACCTGGAAGTTTTAGTAACTAAGATCCACCGAAAAAACCTGACCTATAGCCTCAATAATTATTTTCATTAAGAGTCGCTTTTGAAAAAAATATTTATTTTCTTAATTATTTTAATTTCGTTTTCTCTACAAACCTTCCCAAACGAGTCCTTTGGGGGTATTCGAGAAGATAAAGTTCAGGCCGCTTTTATTTATAAATTCATCCAATTTATTGAATGGCCAACTGAAATTGAAAAGGAATCAAATAAATTTAAAATTGGTATTTATGGGAAATCCAATATGGAGGAGCTTCTCCAAACCTTTTCTGGAGAAAAAGTAAATGGACGTTTTCTTGAAATCCATCCTGTAAAAAATTTAAACGATCTCAAAAAATGTCATATCATTTTTATAAGTCCTTCAGAAGCTAGCAAGCTAAATGAAATCTTAGAAGCATTAAACGGCTCGAGCATTTTGACTATAAGTAGAATGAAAGATTTTGCTCTGAAAGGAGGTATGATCAATTTTTATGTTAATGAAGAACGTGTTCGTTTTGAGATAAACCCAGAGCCAGCAAGAAACGCTGGCTTAAAAATTAGTTCCAAATTGCTAAAAGTATCTAAAGTCATCCGAACGCCATAAACGTAAAACAACTTCATATTTTTTAGCTCACAAAAAAATCAACAGTTCATTTTGAAATTCAATTTATAGGCGAGATTATTTTAAATAATATAGCTAATTTCAAAGAAGTTGTTTCTGCTCTATAAACTTTTTAATTTCTACAGACAGTAATTTTGAGCCTTCTGGAGACATATGATAATGGTCAATATAAAGCTTTTTAGACTCTTCCAGGCTATAAGACTCTTTAGTCTTTTCTAAAAAATCTAACGTAATATAATCTGTTTCGCCAAGCCACGTTTTAAAAGCTAACCAATTATTTTTAAAATAATATGGCGTCGAATCGATAACATGTCTTGCATAATTTACAGGATCCCTCTCTCTCGCCTCTTCTAAAAAATTCAGAATGGATTTTTTGTCATCAAAGTTACTCTGAGACGGCCACAGAATATAAAATAATTTCGAATTATTAGCTTCAGCTAATTCATTAATTTCACTAAATAACCTCATAACAAGCTTTTTTATTTGGGCTGGAGGTATATTCTGAGTTGAGCAATATTTATCTCTTAAAGAAGCAAATGGACTTTTTTGCAAAAACCAAGAAGTAGAAAATAAATTAGGACAAGAAAAACGAGAAATTCTTGGTTCAAAAGTTTTTAGCTCCCCTTCTTCAATCTTAAATAAGGGTTTTGAGTACCCATAACTAACATTTGTCTGTGTATTCCTTATATCATTGCCGGTACAAATCATCACACCGATTAACTTGGGCTTTAATTGACTTATGAATTTTTTCAACCGAAGGAAATATTGACCAATCCCATAACCGCCTACGCCTAAATTCAAAACTTGATAATCTGGAATTTCCTGGTCTAAATAATAAGCAGTAGTTTCATTATCTTGAATACCCAGCCCATACATAACAGAATCTCCAACAAGAAGGATCTTTTCCTTTCCAGAATTTACTTTTTCAGACCTTAACCCCATTGAGTTGGTTGTATAAGTAATATCTTTTTTTACAATTACTTTACTTGGGAAATTAGACCAGCCAAGCTCTTCGTCATACATTTTTAAACGATCAGCGTCTCTTGTAATAAAATTGAAGCCTTCGATTCCTCCTATCAACACTATTAGGAAAACTGGAACAATCAAAATCATAAATAAATATTTAAACGAAGATTTCATAATTTAAGGAGGGAGTTACCTAGCTTTAAAAGAGTCAAATAATGAGGTTGGCAAATTAAACAATTTAAACCTTTGTTGGAAGAGCTATATTTTAAAAATCTCCTGGGTTACTTTGCACATATTTAAGAAGGTATTACAAAACTTATCAATATTATATAAAATACAATTTATTCTCAAGGTTAAAGGTTTTTATATTATCGTTTCATTCTTTTGAATTTTTCCAACTACTCCTTTAAAACAAATCTGACAAAAACTAATCAAATTTAATTATCTAGTTATTAAAGCTTAACAGTATTCAATCTAATCTTAATAAATCTATAAGGCATACAAAGATCCTTGAGGTTTTTACCGGTTTTTGATATTTTCATTGAGATTTAAAATGGCAAAATCAGCGAGATAGACAATATTAGGTTTGCCAGTCTCCTCCCCAACTCACACATGTCGGATAAAAACTTAGCCAAAACATGCAACACAAGGTTCTACCAGCTAAAGTCATCCCAAGAACAAATCATTTGTGGACTTTTGGTCAATACAATGCGTTCTTGACAACAAAAATATGCCTACGCAACAAAAAACTAAGGTAAATTCATATCAAACGAAAATTCAAACTACGTATTAAATATTAACTTTTGTAATTAAAACGTGTGGCTAAAAAAACTTGGAGAAAAGCTAAAGTTCCGCTGAATGTACTTCTTTAATCCATGATATTTCAGAAACAAACTTATTCTAAAGAACTGAACTTTAATATGGGAATTTGGGCGATCATTTTTAATCTAACCAGGAAAAGAGTATTATTTCTTTTTTTTCTTTTACCTTTTTTTCTATGGAACTGCGGAACTTCAGAACAAACAGCTTCGCCGCCTCCACCTCCGCCTTCTTCAAAAACCAATCTACTCCCGTATCATTATATTTTAGGGAACGAATTATTTGGTTTCCAGTCATTCGACAAAGCAGCTGAAGAATATGAAAAAGTTTTAGAAATAAATCCTAACTATCCACCTGCAATTCAAAATTTAGCAAATACGTATTTAAAATTACAAAAACACAAACAAGCGATAAAAAACTGGAAAAAGCTATTAACAATACTAAAAGATGAGAGAAAAAAAATAGATATTTATTTTAATCTTGGCATTGCTTCATTTGAGGAAAAAAAACGGGAGGACGCTGTATTTTATACATTTAAGGCCTTACAGCTATCTATACAATATGGAAACCTTAGGATTAATACATACGCTAAAGACAACTTAAAATCTTTTAAAGAATTCTATAAACTAACCGACCCTGAAATGATCGATATCATCAAAAACTTTAAAGAAACCTAAGCTAAAATTAAAAGGCTAAAAGGAATTGGTGCCGTTCTTAACTCAGAAACTTAAGGAGAAGATGGTAATTCTAACTTTAAAAATTCTCCTGTATTTAAATCTATTAAAAATTGGTTTTCCCAATCAGTTCGAAAATGATCTAGCAAGGGAGAATATGTTTTAACAGTCACTTTTTTCGTTTTTGGGTAAAACTTCATCAATCTTAAATAACCATTTCCGCCATTTTCCTCCCACTGATAATTAGCTCCAACCTGAAAAACTGGATTTCCATTAACTCCTTTGCTTATTAGTTTTCCAGGACCTTTGGAGTGACCGCTAAATACGAACATAATATTTTTATGTTTTTTTGCAAGTCTTTCCCAAATAACATCTCCGTCATTCGCCCAAATTTCCTTACTCAAATACTCATATTCCTTGGAATGATAAGGAACTTCTTTAAGTTTGGGAGAATATTTATCTCCAGCTTTTAAACGTTTAGGTCCTTTTGCCATATAAGCATGGGTCACAATAATTGCCGTTTTCTCTGAATACTTTTCAACAATTTTATTAGCCCAATCTAGAACTTTGTCTCTAGGGCCATACTCTAAAGCCAATACTATATATTCAACTCTGCCAAAATTAAAAAAATAGTACGCATTCTCGATTTTTCCTTTTTCGTAAATCCCGCCAAACCAAGGTAACTTATTAAAACGACTTGCAGGAACTCTTTTATTAAATAACTGATAGGATTCCGTATAGGTTGCGGATCCAGGGTCTACTAATTCTGAGATATCATGATTTCCTGCAGTTAAAACGAGAGGAACTAAGCCATTTAAATAATCCAGGCTGCTTAAAGCTGCATCCCAAAGAGAATTGACCGAAATATCAACAATATCTCCAAGGTGAAGTGTTAATACAATGTTTTCATCGATTATATGGTCCGCTATCCATTGAGTTTGAGAATCAAAGATATGAGCTCGAGCAATACCAGAAAAATTTTTGTACTTTTGGGTATCTGGTAATAAAGCAATTGTAAAAGGTCTGTCGACACTTTGTAATGAAGAGGCTAAAACAAGTTCTCTCTGGGATAACAAAATAAAAACAAAAAAACAAAAAACGACAAAATTCTTTATTGGGTTTTGGAACAATTGACAAATCATTTAAGACTTCTCTATTAATTTATGAATATTCAACGCCATTTTCTTTTATTTGGCTCCTTTAACTTTCTTATTCTCGAATATATTTTCGCTCAAAACTTCTCCATTTGCCGAATATACAATCGCTTTGCTCAAAAAATCATTTTTAAAAAAAAGAACGTTTTTTACCTTTCCATCAATAGAATAGCCAGTAGTAATTCCATCTTTCTTGCCACCTCGAAAACTTCCGGAAGCTCGAACATTACCATTTCGAAAATAGTCTTTAATGACTCCTTCTAACTTATTGTTTACGAATCGCCATTCAAAGTGAAGCATTCCCTCAGGGTAATATTCATATGCTGTCCCCTGTTTCTGATTATCAACAACTTGAGCTATGGATCTTATATTTCCAACCGGGGAAAAATCAATTAAAAAACCATCCGCTTTTCCTTTTTTCCAAACTTGAATCGTATTTAAGCTCCCACTTTCGTAATAAGAGTACAATACGCCATCTACAACATTCCAACTCCGAACCAACTCAAGCTTTTTATTTCCATTTTTAAAATAAGTAGTTTCCGGCCCATGTTTAGCATGATGGTCGTGCATACCTTTTTTTTTCAATTCGCCAGTTTCATAATATTCTGTCCATTCTCCAAACAAGTTCCCTTCAACATAATTTTTGATCGTGTGAACTTGACCAGAGTCATAAAAAACTTTGAACGCCCCATTCATCAGATTATTTTCATAATTAATCTCTCGAGTCACTATACCATTCTGATTGTAAAACTGGCCTATTCCATGCACATTATTATCCTTAAAAATTCTATCTGAAAACTTTTGTGCAGTAGGATAAAAAGCCACAAAATGTCCATTTAGTTTTCCGTTTTTAAAGCTTGACTCCGAAAGTATTTTTCCATTATCAAAAAAGGCTTTGCTTAAACCTTCCCGCTTTCCTTTAACATATTTTGAACTTCTTCTTAATTTTCCACTTTGATTAAAATAGCGTGTCTCTCCGTCCAAAACTCCATCTTTAAAGTCCCATTCTGCAATAGGCTTTCCATCCGGACTAAATAAACGACTACGTCCATTTAACTTTCCATTTTCCCATTTTTCAATTTTATGAATTTTGCCGTTTGGATACTTAAACTTTATTTCTTCGGCGTAAGCCGACTCGACAGCAAAGAATAGGACGAAAACCAACCAAATTTTCTTATTAATTTTTCCCAAAACTTTCGACCTCAAATAGTAAAAAGTTTAAATAACTGAAGTCAAACTTAATAATAAATATAATCCACATATTATCAAAACTATTACCTTTTTTAAGCCCCCTTCTTCACTATTTTTGCCCAACTATCGCGAAGAGTTACAGTGCGATTAAAGACAAGACAATCACTTGTAGAAATGGACGAATCAAAGCAAAAATAGCCAAGTCTTAAAAACTGATAATGATTGTGTATTCTGTTAGTAGCCATCGAAAGCTCAATCCTACAATCACCTAAAACTTCAACAGAATCTGGATTTAGAACTTCCTTAATTTCTGGATTCTTTTTTTCGTCGCCTGGATTGGATATCGAAAATAGATTTTCATACAATCGCACTTCTGCCTTTTCACAATGTTTTGCAGAAACCCAATGAAGGGTCCCTTTGACTTTACGACTAACACCCGTGCCACTTTTTGTCTCCGGGTCATATGAACACCTTAGCTCAACAACTTCGCCAGTTTGAGGATCTTTAATCGCTCTTTCACATTTAATAATATAAGCATGCTTTAAACGAACCTCTTTTCCTGGGGTCAAACGAAAAAACTTCTTTGGAGGATCCTCCATAAAATCGTCGCGTTCGACAAAAATTTCTCGACAAAAAGGAATTTTTCGCTTACCCATACTAGGATCCTCGGGATTATTTTCAGCTTCTAATTCTTCCGTTTTTTCTTCTGGATAATTTTCAATAACTACCTTGAGAGGCCTTAACACTGCCATCACTCTAGCCGATCGCTTGTTTAAATCTTCGCGTATACAATGCTCTAGTAAAGGCATTTCCACCGTACCTGCGCTTTTAGCCACTCCAATACGTTCACAAAAATCGCGAATCGACTCAGGAGTATAACCTCTCCTTCTTAACCCCGAAATAGTCGGCATTCTAGGGTCGTCCCAACCGCTCACGTGATTTCCTTGAACAAGTTGCAAAAGTTTGCGTTTGCTTAACACAGTATAATCAATATTCAATCGCGCAAACTCAATCTGCTGAGGCCGATATACTCCTAACTCGTTTAAAATCCAGTCATATAAGGGCCTATGATCCTCAAATTCCAAGGTACAAATAGAATGAGTTACGTTTTCCATAGAATCCGAAAGACAATGCGCAAAATCGTACATTGGATATATGCTCCACGTTCTTCCTGTTCTATGATGATTGGCTTTTAATATTCGATATATAACAGGATCTCGCATATTAAGGTTGCCCGAGTGCATATCAATCTTTGCGCGTAATGATTTTGCTCCTTCTTCAAATTCACCTTTTTTCATTCTCTCAAAAAGATCTAAGTTTTCTTCTACCGCACGGTTTCGAAAAGGACTTTCTTTCCCTGGCTCAGTCAACGTTCCGCGGTACTCTCTAATTTCTTCAGGGTTTAAGTCGTCCACATAGGCCTTCCCTAACTTTATTAATTGAACTGCAAATTGATACAATCGATCAAAGTAGTCGGAAGTAAAAAAAAGTCTATCGCCCCAATCAAACCCTAGCCACTCAACGTCGTTCTTAATCGATTCGACAAAAGCGGTATCTTCTTTAGACGGATTCGTATCATCCATTCTAAGGTTACATAACCCATTAAACTCTATGGATATACCAAAGTTTAAGCAGATCGATTTAGCATGGCCTATATGCAAATATCCATTTGGTTCCGGAGGGAATCGGGTATGGACTCTCCCCTCAAACTTTCCGGTTTCCAAATCGTCTTTAATTATATTTTGAATAAAATGGGAAGGACTTACAACTTCGTTGGTATCCTCTATATCATTATTTTTATTGCTTTTCATTTTTTAAAAAGTCCTTTAAATCAACAAACTGCAGGGCAAATTGTAATATAACATCGCCCTCATATTTTCGGAAGGTTTCATCACTAAATCTCTTTCTAACTATTAAAATCATGGCCTAACCAATCATTTAAAGATCACATCAGTTTAATAAATTAAGAAAACGCCAATAATATGAAAAAACCAAATTGCTATTTATAATAATATCTTTTCAGTTATAAAAAATTTCGCCTTTTCCTCTTAAGGCTAGTATGATAAAAGGCACTTCGTCTTTCTAAGCTTTAGTAGCACTCTATCCTTAAGTTCATAAACAACTATTTTCAAACTCCCTTTAAATGCTATTTGACATCTTTTTGATCACTACCGGAATAGTCCTTCTTTATTACGGAGGCGACTTTTTAGTTACCGGAAGTATTCGAGTCGCAAAACAATTCAAGCTAAGTCCATTTGTCATCGGGGCAACTATTGTTGGCTTTGGAACTTCCGCCCCAGAACTATCAGTAAGCATTTTTGCATCTTTAAAAGGATCGCCAGAGGTAGCGCTGGGTAATGCTTTAGGAAGCAATATTGCCAATATTTGTCTTGTTCTGGGTATAACCGCTCTAATTAAACCCATTCCAATCAATCTCGAACTAATAAATAAAGAAACGCCTAAGTTTCTTTTTTCCGCTTTTTTAATTTTAGCTTTTGCCTGGGACCGTTCCTTAAGTCGATTGGAAGGAATAATTCTTATTTTCCTACTTGGGGTATTCATGTGGCAAACATTTTCTAATAATATTTCAGAAGAATCTGAAACTGAAGAAGAAATAGGATTATTTGCAGATAAAGGACTTCCCGCTCAATTTGGACTTATACTAGGAGGTTTGATATTATTAGTGTCCGGCGCAGATTGGCTAGTCGAAGGCTCGGTTAATATTGCCCGTCTTCTAGGACTGAGTGAATGGTTAATTGGAATATCCATTGTAGCCATCGGAACGAGCTTACCTGAAATTGTTTCATCAGCTATTGCCAGCTCCCGAGGTCATGGAGATTTATCGATAGGAAACGTTTACGGAAGTAATATTTTTAACATCCATATGGTTCTTGGCTTTGCTTCAGTAATACATCCTTTAAACATTCAAGAGAGAATTGAACCCGATCTCATAATCGCTACAGGTTTAACATGTATGCTGGTTATTCTATTTAAATTTAACACTAAACTTTCCAAGGCAAATGGATTCTTTTTGCTTGCATGTTATTTTAGTTATATTTCTGTAAAAGCCCTAAAACTGATCTAAAATAGCCTTAACCATTTACTGGCTTAGGTTTTACGTTTTTAAATTTCCACAGTTGTTGCTTGTAATAAGTTTCACTTGGATCAAGTTTGATAGCCATTCTTATAGTAGCCACGGCTTGCTCTATATCACCCTTCACATAATATATTTCCGAAAGAGTATCAACATACCCAGGCTTTTTCGGAAATGCCTCCAACGTTTTGTTTGATAAGACTAAAGCCTCTTCTAGATTTATCCTCTTTTTGGCAAATAACCAAGCTAAACGGTTCATCGAATCGTAATAGTCAGATTTTAGTTCCATAGCTTTTTTGCAATATCCAATTGCAACGGTATAGTATCCTTTTTTGCTATAAACATTACAAAGCGCATAAGTCAATTCATGATTCTTAGGGGCAAAGCTAGAAGCTTGCTTCAAGGTATCCACAGCTTTATCTAGCTCTTTCTGACCAATGAAAGATTCTGCCAAAAGTAAGTAATAGTTGGGGTTTTGAGTAAATAAGTTCGTCGCTTCTGTCAACTCTCTTGTAGAATTTTCAAATTCGTTCATCGAGAAATAAACTTTTCCCATTTCAAATAAGATTTTATGATTTTGAGGGTCAAGCTTTTTAGCTGACTCTAAAGCGCTAATGGCCTCATCCCATTTTTCTTCTTGATTTAAAATTCGACCCAATTGAAAAAAATCTTCCCAACTTTCTGGTTTTAAGTTAATGGCTTCTCGAAAAGCCGCTTTTGCTTTTTGATTTTGTTTTTTATCGAGATAAATTTTTCCTAATTGAGAATGGATTCCAGCATTTTTTGGCTCTAAGTTTTGAGCAGCTTTATAATGCCGAAACGATTCATCCAAAGAACCTTTTTGAAAATACCAGTCAGCCAACCGAATTTGTGCTTCAAAATTTTCAGGAAACATCCCAACTACTTTTTTAAACGATTTAATAGCATCGCTTTCTCGGTTCATATCTAAAAGAAGTTCCCCAAGCGTTAAGTGAATTATTGGATCATCTTTATTTATCTTCACAGCTTGATTTAAAACTTCTAAGGCTCGTTCTTTTTCGCCTTTTTGGCTTAACAACCGTCCTAATTCTCTTAAAGCCTCATAATAGTCAGGTTTAAGCTTAATCGATCTTTTATAATTCTCAATCGCTTCGCTTAGATTCCCTAGCTTAGTTTCTAAGGCGCCTAACCCATGATATCCTTCGTAACTATTCGGATCAGTTTTAAGAAGAGATTGGAAGGCTAACTTAGCCTCGCCTAGACTGCCTTTTAAAGACAAGGTTTTAGCTAAATACATCTGGTAAGAGCTTTTAGACGGGCTTAACTCTATGGATCTTTTGAAGTGATTAAGAGCCTGATCGAAATTCTCTCGACCTAATTGAACTTTGCCTAATCCGAAAAAGACTTCTGGATTTTCTTTTGAAACCTTAAGAGCTTTTTGAAATTCATTTTCGGCCTCTGTATATTTTTTCTTTTCAAGTAAAGTAAACGCTTGATCGATTTTATCTTCCAAATTATCAGACTTTATAAAGCTGGGGGAAAAATAAATCGTAGCGCAAATAGCTAAAACAACTAGAGCTACTAACTTTTTTGAACTTCCCCCTCGAGAGCGGTTAGATCTAACGGCTTTTTTAGCTTCTTTTTCCGCTAAAACTTCTAAATCGGCGTCTGAAACGCTATCTTTGGTGGCGGGAAGAGTTTCAACCATCTTACAACTACCCTCAAAATTGGAGCCTTCGTCAATGACCAAATGGTAAGTTGTAATATCACCAACCAAGCTGCTTTCATTAGCTAAAGAGACTTTATTTTCAGCAATAATATTTCCGCGAACTTTTCCCATATTTGTTACGGTATGGGTTTTGATATCTCCGAAAACCATTCCGGATTTCCCTACCATAAAATGATCTGACGAATAAATCTCTCCTTCTAATTCTCCGTCAAAATGGACGATTCCTTTCACCCATAAGGTACCACTAAGCTTCACACCCGACTCAATATAGGAATCCATTACGCCATCCCGAAATAATTATTAGCATCAATTTTATTAAATTCTAGCAAAATAACTAAAAATAAACAACTTAAGCCACACAAACATTGGATCGTTCACTCCAATATTCAAGCTATAAATATTCGTTAGGACCTAGATAAAGTTTTAATTATACGTTGATTATCTATAAGATTATTGTTAACTTAACCGTTTTTGAGCTTACTTTGATCCTCATTCTTACTATCATGTCCTAATAATTAAGAGAGTTAAATGCAAAGAAATAGCGGTAGAAAACCAAATCAACTGAGACAAATAAAAATAACCAAGAATTATATTAAACATCCAGACGGATCTGTTTTAATTCAGGCAGGCAATACGAAAGTTATTTGCTCCGCTAACGTTGAAGAGAAAGTTCCGTCTTTTTTACGCGATAAAAAAACTGGCTGGCTTACTGCAGAATATTCAATGATGCCAAGTTCCACACATACCCGAAGCCCTAGAGAAGCCGCTAGAGGAAAACTTTCCGGAAGAACTCAAGAAATTCAACGCCTAATTGGACGATCACTCCGCGCGGTTATCGATATGAAACTCCTAGGCGAACGTACAATTTGGATAGATTGCGATGTTATACAAGCGGATGGAGGCACTCGATGCGCTTCCATAACCGGAGCGTTTGTAGCTCTTTGTCTGGCTCTAAAAAAACTAAAAAAACTAAAATTAATTAAAGAAATCCCCATAAAAGACTTTGTTGCAGCAGTCAGCGTTGGGATGTATGAAGGTAAAGTCATTTTAGACCTTGATTATAGCGAAGACTCCAAAGCCGAAGTCGATATGAATGTAATCAAAACGGGAGCGGGTAAATTCGTTGAAGTACAGGGCACTGCTGAGAGCGATCCATTCGACGATAAACAAATGAAGGGAATGTTGGATTTTGCCAACAAGGGCATTCAAGAACTAGTTGCTATTCAAAAAAAGGCAATTGGACCAATATGAACAATCAGGTAATTAGATTTGTATTTTCTATTTATCTAGAATTTTTCACACCGACTCTAGAACAAAACTCGTTTAGACAACAACTTCCACAATAGGGAGAAACGGGTTTACAGCAGTTTTGTCCAAAAGTAACCAAATGTTGATTCCAGTCTTTCCAATACCGTTTTGGTAACTTTTTGCGTAGAACTTCTTCTGTTTCGTCTGGATTCTTGGTTTTAATATACCCCCACCGATTTACTATACGATGCACATGCGCATCCACACAGATTCCTAACTTGTCATAGCCCAATGTTAAAACCATGTTGGCCGTCTTTCGCCCCACTCCTCTAAGAGACAAGAGCTCTTCCATCTCTTCGGGAGGCTGCCCTTGATATCTATCGATAAGAACTTCGCTTAAACTTTTCAGGTTATTCGCTTTTTCCTGAAAAAATGCTACAGGATATATAGCCTCTTTAATCTGAGACTCTTTAAGCTTCGCTAAACTTTTCGCGTCCTTTCCCAGCTTTATCAATTTGTTAAATGCAGATTCGGCTACAGGATCTCGGGTTCTAAGACTTAAAATAGCTCCCACTAAAATCCAAAATGGTTTCTGAGATTTGCTCAACCGGATTGCAAATGGAACAGTCCAGTCTTTACCTGCTTTTTTTATTTGGCGAACTGCGAGAGGAATGGGAAAGACTTCCATCAGTTAAAAATAAATTAAGGGTTAGTCTGAGTAAATGAACGGATAACAGCCGAAACTCCAGATAGCAAAATCATAATAAATCCAACAATGGCAAAAAAGTTTGAGACAAACTCTTTGTGAGCCTTTCTAATTTCCCTGATTACCACCGATTCATTCAATAAACCTTCTTGCCCATCTTCTATATCATCAAGAGGAATATCCATAACTTTGGCTAAACCTAGCAATTCTTGAAAACGCTTTTCCGGATCAGAAACCTTTTGGATTTCATTCAATTTAGAAGGAATTTTAAATTTCTTCACGACAAACTACTCTACTATTATTTATGTTGATAAAATTTCTAAACTTTTATTTTGATCAATTTGAAGGCTGAGTGATTTTTTTATTCAGATACTCAAACATTGCGTCAGCGAACACCTTATTGCCTACTTCATTTAAATGAGGATCATATTTCCACGTTAACGACCTTCCTTGATCCTTTGACCGGTTTAGCTTTTCATAAATTGGAATATATCCATAATTCGAAACGTTGGAAAGCTCATTTAACCAATTAGACGCCAACCGTATGGGTGGAATAGAGTCGTTATGAAATTGAAAAGAATCCATCACAATAAAATCTTTTTTCAAATCTAAAACCTGATTTCCCAACATTTTTAAAGTCTTTAAATTGACCAAATTAGTCGTCATCCACGAAGGAAAGTTTTTTTTGTCGCCCGCTCCATAATAAATTCCAACTTCCTCTTCATGTTTATTAAAGAACTTACTAATACTTCTTCTTAAATTAGACATTAGATCTAAAAGAAAAGACTTTTTATCTACTTCCAAACTTCTTTTTCCATTCATTTCCTTTTTGATAAATTCTTTTTGTTGATCCACAAACTTTTGAAAGTCCTTAGGAATAAAAATTTGAAATGGCAACTCATCAATATAAGAAATTCGATCCGTTCTTGCTTTTAATCTTTGAAATTCTTCGCGCTTAATATATAAAAAATCATTAACAAAGTTTTCCCCTTCTTCAACCGACAAAGCTTCGGGGCGTCCTGTTTTTAGAGTAACAACCGGCCTAATATCTAAACACTTTTTTTCTCCCAGATCATTGATTCCAAAGAATTCTCTTTGACACCAGGTAGTTGAGATAGTCCTCAAATAATTCTTTTCAAAAATATATACAAAAACAAAATCCGGCTTAAATTTAGAAACGTAACTGGTCCAGTTTAGTAGTATTTGATCAATTCCATATCCTGGGACTCCAAAATTAAGCACTTCATACTTATAACCATTGGTGTTCAATTCATTATTCAATCTTTTTTCTAACAATTGACCAGCCGTCTTTTCAAATTCTAACTGTCGTGCGGCAATCATAGAATCACCTAATAACGCTATGCGTACTGTTTTTGCTCCTTTTTCTATCGTTCTTTCAAAATCCCTGAATCCATGTGAGTTGATTTTAACTTTAGAACTAAATTCTCTGGCATACCAGTGATGGCCAGTAATAATGTGTTCTGAGCTTGGGATGAACCTCCAACCCAAAATAGGGTGTGGCTCAAATGGAATGACTTTATAGGAAGGATGAAAATAGACATATATCTGCCCACAAACCTCAATAAAGGCGGCAACAATCAAAAAAATGAAAATATTAACGGCTATTAATTTAAATAGAATTTGTGGTTTGCGTTCGTCCATATCAGCCTAAAAGTAAAAATTTCGTTTTTTTATCCAGCTAACTTCAGATCATCAATCATCCATATAGAGATCGACCCTCCAAAACCCCGTTGTCTTTCCTCATTGAAATGAGAGCCTCCCTTCCACCGGAGACGAACACCATTCATTTCGGCTTCTAAAAGAGGCGTTGACACATCAATATATTCGTAGCCTTTAAATTCCACATTTTTTTATAAGAAGCATTCTCAAAGGAGATTTTTTTAACGTTTGATCAAAATAACTTTGGGGTCCTTTTCAGAGGCATCTTTAAAAACATCTTTAATTTTATTATTTATTAATCGACGCATTCTATGCATTGATTTTGCTAAAAATAAATCCAACACACATAAAAAGTAAATATTCTCGATAGTCAAAATACTTTAAATAAAGCAGAATAGTTCAATGAAACGTTTTAGTAGATCCTAACACAAGAAGATTTATCAGAAGATCGACATACCAACTAAAGGACGTTATACTCCTTATCTAATACATATACCACATTCCATATGTTTAAAAGATTAGATTGCCTCATACTATCAGAACCAGAGAAATTCAATCAAACTACCGGAAAAACACTACGCCCCTGTCTCCTTAAATTCTATCGCAAAATAGTTAACAGGAAAGAAGATACGATGGAACGCTTTGCTTTTAAACTTAAGAGAACTGTTCTAAATAGATGATTCAAGCTTCAAATATCTATCCCAACAAAAAGTTTATTGCCTTTACTGCTGCTCTAACGGCGCTAGCATCATGTATTTGTATTTTTCTTATCGACTCTTATTTTATATTCAACAGAAAATGGGGTTGCGAGCTGTGTCAATTCGACGCTGAATTGGGCTGGAGTATCATGAGAAACAAAAAAGTTTCCAATGGGAAAGTAGCCTATACAACAAATTCATTGGGGTTTCGATCTAAAGAAGTAGATCTATCCAAAAAACATATTCTAGTTCTTGGAGATTCTGTCGCCTTCGGGGTAGGCGTTAACAACGATCAAACGACTTCCTATTATTTGGAACAAAAATTAAAAGGCCATCAAGTCTTAACTTTAGCGGCTCCGGGGTATGGCATAGACCAATACTATTTAAACCTACAAAAAAATATCTCGAAAACAAACTCAAAGGTCATTGTAGTCGTAATTTATACGGGAAACGATTTAGACGATACAAGAAAAGATAGTTCATACGGAATGAGCAAACCGTTTTTCGCCTTCGAAAATGGAGAATTGAAAAACATAAATCCCAAATTATCGCGATTATCGTGTCAAAACTTTTTAACGGGAAGCAGAATCATAAAATTCATTATCCCAAACCAGATCAAAAATCAATTCTGTAAATCGAGAGTATTCAATCAAAACCAAGCGTCCTCTCAAATTGCGGCGTTATTAGAAAAAATTGAGCGCTTATCGGCTACGCATTATTCAAAAGTATTATTCGTACTGTCCCCATCCCTCATTGCAGTAAAGTCAGTGCAATGTGAATTAAAAAACTCGCCCGATAAATGTAGTCAGTTCGACAAAGGATTCCAGTTGTATTACCTATATTTCCGAAAACTATTAGAATTAAAAAAATACCCTTACATTGATCACTTGCAAAATCTTATTTGGGTGGGAGAAAAAACTGAACTTGCCCCCCTTTTTAATGACAACGGAAAAGACATTCATCATTATTCCCCCTCAGGCAATGAAATTTTAGCAAAATCTATTTATGAACATATCAAAAAACTTTGACCCCGCCATCCCTTTCAAATAGAAATTTTCGTAAAAAACCTTCGTTGAATTCAAAACAAAAAATGGAAATCAAAGTCAAAACGAAAAACACCCTACGACACAACACGTATCGATGAAATACCCGTGGTATACGCATTTATAAAAATAGAAGAATAGATGTTGCGCGAGAACGTTGGGGAGAAGAAGTAAAAGAAGCGGTTTAGCAACTATGTAGAAACAAAAGATTCTTCAGCTTTTTTTTGCGTGGTATCAAATACCATTTATTTTCTCATCATTCTGGTAATGGGTATTTAACACCTCTTTTTTCACAAAATTCTTTCAGAGTGTAATCCAATGGACCCTCTTTTTTCCCCAATTGGAGATAATCGTAATACGTTTCTGCAAATGCTTTAAAACCTTTCCGTCTTAATATCTTAATCTCCCTGGCTTCTTCCGTAGTCAATTTAAACGCTTCACAAGAATTATTCAATGCATCTTGCACCCAACTATCTTCTGACTTTGACTGACTCACTGGTAATTCGTCCTCTTATTCGTTGTTATATAGATCTCGTTTCAATATAGCTTGACTCCGATGAACCCTAAAAAATAAATTATTAATTCAGGCGAAGAAAAAAACTGCAATAAATGACGGAAAAAGCTGAGGCACTTGATGATAAAGAATTCCCAATACACCTAATTCCACCACTCCCATGATCCATATCCATTTCAGTGAGTAAATGGATATATGATTCTCATAGCATTTCCATTTACTGGTAACGGCAAAGAAAATTCCAACATAGATCAGTGCAAAAAACAGTGTCAGTAATATAGCGCCAAATCCCCCCCAACGGAACATCGCCAATAGAATATATTTCATACCAATCAAGGCGATTAACGATACCAACAAAAAGATAAGAATAAAAACAATCAGTCTGTTCATCACGAGTTTTAAAATGGTGGAATCAGAGTAGGATCAAGATGGAAAAATAAAAAGGGTTTGCAAGACAGCATCTTGCAAACCCTTGATATTATTGGTACGCCCGAATGGATTCGAACCATCGACCTACGGATTAGAAGTCCGTTGCTCTATCCGGCTGAGCTACGGGCGCACTCTTTAAAATCTAATTTATTCTTGGACACATTATAAGTTTTTAGAGACTCTTTTTAAAGAAAATTAAAAGGTTAAATTTTTATTTATTTAAAAAAATAAGCCCTAACCTGATCCCTAAAAAAACAGCCAATAACGTTAAAATTATTGTCCCGCCAACATTCATAAAAAATAACGCTAAATCTTTCCGCTCTAACAATCGATACGAATCATAACTAAAGGTAGACATCGTAGTAAAACCGCCAAGTAAACCAATCGTCAAAAATAACCGGGCATCTTCACTCAAAATCTCTTTATATTCCATCACCGAAATAATAAATCCTAAGCAAAAACTCCCAATGACATTCACCACTAATGTCCCAAGAGGGAAAGCGGTTCCAAATCCTTCGATCCATACTTTAACTAAATATCTTAAAACAGATCCAACAAAGCCTCCAACACCGACATAAAGCAATGTAACTATTGATGGCACAATATATAAAACCTAAAGATTAATAAAGAGTTTCTGGATCATCGGACATAACTATTTCATTGGCCCCTGTAATTGTATGTTCTATTATTGGCGATGGCAAACTGGCGCTTTCTAATTCGTCTGGCCAATTTAATGTTACTTCTCCTCTTTGAGAAAAAACATTATTCTGATCCTCTTCTGCTTTTGGCTTAGGCTCTTCAACCTCTATTTCTTTTTGAAGATCAGGTTCCTCCATACCTCTTTTTTTTGAGGATGCTAAAGGAAAAACTAACGTACCCTGATTAAGAGCGTACCCTTCTAGTTTTCCATAAACCATTTCCACCTGTCCCCAAAGTCCTTCAGCGATACCGTTGTTTAAATGGGTGACTAATTCCAAGGTCGTTAAAGCTCCGTCTTGCCATAAATCTGCGGAACCCTTCAACGCATCAATCAGGCCTTCTCGGATTCTATGGTCGTCTTTGTTTAGAGAATTAATTAAAATAACTTCTCGACTCGGCTCAAACTCATTAGCCGTTAGAGGCTCCATGTAAAACTGTTCGCTTTTTTGTAATGAAAACCCCTTTGAACAACCCTCAAAAATCGACAAGACATGCTTAGCTCCCAATTTCCGCAAATAATGATCTAATCTATATAAGCTGAGAGCATTTTCTCTAAACCACACAGGATTCTTTTCTAAACCGGGCGCATCTGCGGGGATAAGGTATTCCGCGTTGCTCACTCCATATTTCGTTTTTATTCCGCCACAATGTCCGGCAAAATAAACTAAAACTCTACTATTTACATACCTGCCGTATTCATTGAAAAAACTCAAAAATGATTGATGAAACTCATAGCCCTTTGGGTCGACTAAAGTAACAACATCAAAACCAAGATTTTCAAGAACGCCAGTTAAGTTCTTTTCAAACTCTTTTAAACCGGATATAGGAGTCCAGGGTAAATTATATTGACCAGTCAAAACAACAAAAGCAGAACTTTTTTCGTATCGACCAATTTCTTGCCCAGAAGAATCTTGAAGAACTAATGGTTGGGCTGAAATTGAATCAGAGGCCCAAATCACTGTTAAAAACAGATAAAAAACAATAAATATCCGATTTCGGATAAAAAGTAAGCTATTCTTAGTTTTTAAAAAAAGTTCGCTGGAAAACTTCAATTGTTTAAGTTCCGTATTAATAAGCGCGTAAAAAAAGCATCTCGATTTAGATGGCTTTCAAGAAATTGAACGATTTAGTATATGGAAACTCAAAAAACAAAGTTCGGGAGTTTCAAATTGACCGGTTGAATATACGAATTTTTAGAACGGAAGTAAAGAAGTGAAAATTCAAATTTTAAACGACTCCATATATTATCTATGTAGGCGTTTGACTAATTATCAAAATCAAGATCTGATGATAAAACTAAGTAGATTATTTCTCTGCGTAATGAAACATTTGATCTATGCACCGTTTGGCACGGTCAATAGTTTCGGAAGGAATTTCCACTGTATCTTGCGACCTTGGGCTCTCTAATACTCTTAACACATCGTTAAGGGAATTAGATTTCATATAACGGCAGAGAATGCAGGATCCTACAAAAACTTTTTCAGGATGTTCCGCTCTCAAAACATCTGTCAAACCGCATTCCGTTAACAAAAAGAACTTCTCAGCATTTGATTCCGCAACCCGGTTTAACATCATCGAAGTGCTACCTATAAAATCGGCTTTTTGAACAACTGATGGGCTACATTCTGGGTGCACTAAAACCTCTGTCCCTGGATGGCTAGTGCGTATTAAATCAATGCTTTCAGGCTGGTATTCTTCATGAACGTAACAAACGCCGTCATAAACTTTTAAGTTCTTTTTAATTCCTTTTTCGTCTAAGTAACTTTTTACGTTTTCTCCCATAAGACGATCTGGCAAAAAATAAATATTATCGTTTTCTATGTTTTCGATAATTTTATAAACATTAGACGAGGTTACGCAAACATCGCATTCGGCTTTCACTTCAGCGGTTGTGTTTATATAGCAAACGAATGTGTAATCAGGATATTTTTGCCTAAGTCTTACAACATCGCCCGCCTGCACGCTTTCTGCGAGGGAACAACCGCCATTTGTATTAGGATTTAATACTTCCTTTTCTGGATTTAAAATCTTTGCCGTTTGCGACATAAAATCTACAGCAGCAAAAACAATAACTTCGGCGTCAGACTTCAAAGCCGCCTTGGCCAACCCATAAGAATCTCCAGTATAATCCGCTACTCCATACAGAATTTCAGGCGCAACATAATTATGAGCTAAAACAATCGCGTTTCGCTCTTTTTTGAGGTCTTCTATCCGCTGGATAGTCGGCATCAAACTTTCGCACCGTTCCTCAGTGAATTCACAAATGGGATTCACGACGCGAACATTTTTCAATTTTTCATACAGCGATTTTGCAGTTACCATAACCTTGGCGTTTAAAAAGAATGCCTGTATTTATTTAGATCTGTTTATTTTCAAATTATTCATGGCGAAGCGTTAACTCTATTTCCCTGATCTTCCCTTCAATCTATTAATTAGAACACTCTCTACTTAGCAATTGATCCAAACGATTCGCAAAAGTTTTTCGGTCGCGTTGACTTAATGCTGGCGGTCCGCCTGTCTCTATTCCGCTAGATCGCAGATTGTCCATAAAATCTCTAATATTTAATCGAGCTCTAATATTTTCGGTTGAATGCAATTCGCCTCTTGGGTCAAGTGCATGACCTCCTTTTTCAATCACTTCCGCCGCTAAAGGAATATCGGCTGTAATAACAAGATCGCCAACGCTAAGCCTTTTCACTATTTCATTGTCGGCAACATCCAAACCAGAACCTACTTGAATCGTTTTAATGTTAGGAGAGCTAGGTACGCGCATACGTTGGTTGGCGACAAGCGTTAGCTCCAATCCAGTTCGATCTGCCGCTTTAAATAAAATATTTTTGATCACGACAGGGCATGCATCTGCGTCTACCCAAATTTTCATTTCATATCACTTCTGCTGTATCCATAATAAACGCTTGGGTTTTAGCTTATGCTGGTTTTGTAAATCTTGATGAGAAGCCCTCCGAAAATCCAGTTTTCAACCCAATCAATTTCTATTTTTATCCTAATAAATTGCACGAATAACGTCAATCAAACATTAGTCGTAAAAATTAATTCAGGGGCTATTAAAATAGCGAAAGTATTTTTTTTTTGAATGCTAAGAAAGGCCTAAGGCTCTATTCCATCCCCGTGGGCGGGTTCACGAATATCTAATCTACCAACAATTTCTTTAATTTCATCTTTATAAGAAACAAAAGGATCTAACATTAAAAAAGGTTCGTCTTTATTCAACCTAAATCCAATCCAATCGATCAAATAACTAGCAGGACATTCTAAAAGAGATTTTACCAACTCTCCGCGACCCGAGGCTCTAGTGCCTCTTGGGGCAGTCAACATAGATCGCTCAACAGCTTCGTCGCTTGTTTTCCTTCTAGCGTCGCCGTTTTCTTCTAACCCCCAAAACAACCCATCATTCTTATTGAGGTTGTGGTACTCCAAATCTAAACTTTTTAACCAAGGATCATGCCAGGGAAGATCTTCTTCTTTTCTAAACTCGTTGAGCATCCAATATTTTGCCGCCCAATCAACACGGTCCAAAACCGCTTCTGGTCCCCCTTTAGAAAGGTCGTTAAGAACTGATTCCCACTCGGTCAAAATCCAATCGGTTTCATAACCAGAACCGGCCAAATGTTTTTTTGCCGTTTCCATAATTTCCCACTGCAACTCTAGCGCAGTCGAAGGCTTGCCGTTGGATAAAGTAATTTCCCATTTAAAACTAGGATCTCGCGAAATCTTCCGCATCGTTCCAACTGCGTCTTCTAGTATCCATTCCGCACGCCCAGCGCCAATCTCAATAAGATCCATCATTAAAATGGTGGTTCCCATTTTCAAGGCATTGGAAAATTCATTCATATTCGAATCGCCAACTAACAAATGAACTCGGCGAAATCTTCCTGGGTCGGACAATGGTTCGTCGCGGGTATTTACAATAGCTCGGTTGTATTGAACCCAGCGGTAAAATTCATTGGGTATATGATCCGCGCGTTGAGAAATTTGAAAATCAACGTGTTCTTCTTTGCTGTCGTCAACACCAGCTTCCGCCCAATCTCTGAATGGATGTGGATTACATGCGCCAATGCGACCCGCGCCGCAAAAGATTTGGCGAGTCACTAAAAAGGAAGAAAGTAATCTTAAATTTTCTCGGTTTTCGAACTTAAAGTCTCTGCTTACTAAATAATTTTCGTGGCAACCGAATGTCGCATTAGTTTCTAGATCAACGTTATTTTTAATAATAGCGACTTTATCTTGCCAACCAAGGCTTTCAACGGCTTCTTGCACCAACATATCACCGCCTCGGTCGTAAGTTACCAAGTCCACCAAATTAGAACATTCAGGGCTTGCGTACTCCAAATGCCCCATATCCAAATAAATTCTTCCGCCATTGGTCAAAAAACCGCCGTTTCCAGGAGGTTCGTCATTTGCGCGGTAATGCTGATCTAATAAACCTTTCTTTCCAACATCAAAGATATAATCTTTTAATTGTAAGGCGACATCTACGGGGCCGTATTTAAAATCTTTATCTTTAATGAGAAGGCCGTACTCGGTTTCAATTCCAAAAATGCGCTGTTTCATATTTTCTCACAGGAGGCTTTAAGTCGATCAACCTCAGCATCCGTTAAAGTACGCACTATAGATTTTCTAGCAGTTTTATAATTTAAAACGGCTGTTTCTAAAACCCAATCATCCAAAATTTTCTTCATAGTTTCAGGGATTCCGTTTTCTTCGCTTTCGATTTTATCCATCCCTTCCTTCCAAAGTTTACAGGCTTCTACTAAAGCCTCCTCCAAAGGAAGATTTGAAAACTCTACTTCGCTTAACTGCTTTTCTACAAAGCTCGTTAATTTAGAGTCCCCTCCAATAACCGTTCCACGAGTAAATGTTTCCCAATGTCCATCGTAATTAACGCGAAAAAATTTTGCTTTGCCTTTGCCGTCCACTTCAACTAACGCCATTTGCACCAGATATGGACCGCGCATTACTTCTTCAAAGTTTTGTTTTAAAGCGGGGGCTAACCCAAATTGAAGCAGCCTTCCAAGCACGACATCTTGAACAGACCGATTAAATCCTTCCAAATGAGACATATCTAATAGAGTCATTCTCATTTTTTCGATATCGGCAGGGTGGCCCATAGCTCCCATAGCAATACGGTCATAAATTTCGTAAATTTTCCCGGATTGCGGCCCTATGGCCATTAAAAAAGCGCCTTCATTAAACGGAATGGCCAAAACGGGATAAGCTTTTTTTAATTTTTCTTGGACATAACTATGTCTAGCGGAAACAGCCTCAGTCCAGCGATAGGGTTCATCAAACATTAATGTGTCTCTTCATAGATTTTTCAAAAATTACGGCGATCTCTTTTTCATCCATAAATTGATAACCTTCGGGCGAAATAAAAGAAATGATAGGATAAATATTATCTTCAGGTCGGGCCTTCCCCGTAGCGGTGTCAAAATGCGCAGCCGTGTGGAGGAGTCGCATCGCTAACTCTGCGGCTTCTTCCCTATTTCTTTCGGAAAGTCGCTTTGCTCCCCACATATCTTCGTACTCCAAAACTCCTTTTACCATAGGAGAACCAGAACCTGTAACCGTGTGGGTGGTTATTTGAAATTCAGCGCCTAAAAGATCATAAAAATGAATGGAAGGTTTTCCTTTTTCCTGGTCATACAGCGCAAAAATCGGACTTACCGCGCCAACGCCTTGCATCGCCATTCCAACGTTTTCTTTTAATAACCTCGAAAGCGCTCGGATCTTCCCTTCAGAGCTCAAGGGTTGCAATTGGGACCGGCGATAGTATTCAAAATTATGAGATAACACTCGCGCCATCTCAAAAGCCGTTGCCGGCGCTCCAGCAATAGCCATAACAGAGTAATCGTCAATTGGAATTACTTTATCGCAATGCTCATACATGATGCTGTTGCCAGCAGTAGCTCTGCGATCTCCAGCGACTATAACTCCGTCCGCAAAATGAAAAGCTAAAATTGTCGTCCCATGAATCAATTCTGATGAATCGAGTTTATTGGTCTGTCCCAGATTATTAGACGGTAAAGAATATCCTGATTTTTGCAACAACTCTAAAAAATCTCCCGGCGTAGACAACTGGTTTTCTAATATCTTCACTCGCCCGTCCGTTGCTTATATTTTTCAGATTGTTTAGGATCGACTTTGCGCATCCGCTTCAAAATATTATCTTTTCCAGGCGACGAAACGTCGGGTTTTTTAGGCCCATCATCGCGTTTTTCTGACGGCGCGTCTTTTTTCTCTTCCCTTCGTAATGGATCGCTCATGCAAACCGCTCCTTTTCCAATTTTAAAGCTTCGTAAACTTCTTCGGTAGTGATTACCCGAGTTAAATCGCTATAACTTCCATCCTTATATTCTACGCCAGTCCAATGAATATTTTTAATAGAATCTGCGCAATGTTCTACAGCCTTGCCTCGAATCATAGCGCGCGATCCATCAGGAGGCGCATCCATCGCTTGGGTTACTTTTTCTTCTGGAAAAAATTGAGGGATTCTACCCTCTTCCTCTAATCCTCGAAAAAGCCCACGTTCAGGATCTATATTATGATACTCCAAATCAAGGCTCTTCATCCAGGGATCGTCCCATCCCAAGTTCTCAGCCTCCATAAATTCGCCAAAAAGCTCTTTTTTAATGGCCCAGTCTATACGATCCGAAAGTTTTTCGGGAAAATTTTTGAGGTCGTTTAAAGTTCTCTCCCACTCCTTAAGTATCCAATCCCAATCTTCCCGTTGTCCAGAGCAAAAAGCTTGAGCCTTTTCCAAATAAAACTCCTGAATTTCCAACGGAGAAATGAACTTGCCATTCTTTCGTTTTAATGGAATAGTCCCCGTCAAATCTCGCGAAACTTCCTTTATGTCCCACACCGGCTCAGATAATTCCGGAACAGCCCCTAACTTGTCTTCCCCAATAAGGGTTAATACCAACTGGGTGGTCCCAACTTTTAATGCCGTTGCATATGGCGACATATTAGCGTCGCCCAAAATCAAATGAAGACGTCGATATTTATCGGAAGCGGCATGCGGTTCGTCCCGCGTATTTACTATTGGCCTTTGAGTCATTGTTTCAATACTCAAAAGGCATTCAATAAAATCAGCTCTTTGAGATAACTGCAACTTTTCAAAAGGCGCCAACTCTTTGCACTCGGTTCCAACTTTCCCAGATCCCGCATACAACTGACGCGTCACTAAAAAAGGAACTAAGCCGTCAACCCACTGTTGAAAAGACAACGCTCGGGGTATCAGGTAATTATCATGCGTTCCATAACTGTGGCCAATGTAGTCGGTATTATTTTTGAATAGTTGTATAGAGTCTTCGCCTAGCGCTTTATTGCGTAACCGTGCGCATTCCGCGACAATGTATTCGCCTGCCCGGTCGTGAGCGACCAAATCAAAAATATTCGCGCATTCCGGCGTGCTGTATTCTGGGTGAGTATGATCGTTATAAAACCGCGATCCATTGGTCAAAACCCGGTCACACTTCATATCCCAATATGAATAGGGCCTTTTACGATCTTCTTTACAAAACTCGTCTTCTTCTTCATCCTGAGCAAGACGCTCAACAGAAAACCCACGTTGATCTGTATGCGTTCGCTCTCTAAAGTAAGCCCAAAGCTGGAACACGCTTTTTTGTTCGCAGGCCTTCAATAAAGCCATAGACTCTTCTACCGGATCGGAATCTTCAATGTTTTCTCGAATGATCCCGTATTCCGTTTCAATTCCCATCAAGGGAACAATATCGTTCATATCATAGAGCGTGTGAGGGTCTGATCCGTAGCATCGTCGGATTCTTTAGGTCGTCTAATTCGAGCTACGCTTTGAGAGTCGAAATCCAAAAGTTGGAGCCAATCTTCCATATTTGGATCTGCGGGGAAAATGCTTCCTTCCACAAATTCTTTTTCTATAGCCGAAGTTAAGTCCTCTGGCTTAAGTGTTAATTCTTCTCCAGCAATAGCTCGTTCAATGGCGATTTCTTTGGCGCGTTTAACCACATTTTCTAAAATGGCTCCCGAGACAAAATCATGCCAGTAGAGCCTTTTCATGTCGCCATTCTTTAAAGAAAGAGTCAAAACATTTTGCTTAGAATCTTTTGAAAAGAGAGTTTCCAAAGCAGGCTTTATCATCTCATCCACGTTGGGCTTCTCAAGCGGCAACTTTTCAGATAAATAAATTTTTAGTATGTCTTCACAACCTTGTCGATCCGGACGCGACACTTTAATTTTCCTGTCAATTCTTCCAGGTCGTAGAATAGCCGGGTCAATTAAGTCTGGCCTGTTTGTGGCTAAAATTACCACGGCATCTCGCAGAGATTGCACACCGTCCATTTCAGCGCAAAACATGGGCACTAAAGTATTTGAAATATTATTGCCTCGCATAGCTTGCCGCGTTCCTAAAACAGATTCGGCTTCGTCGATAAAAATAAAAGGCATTTGCCCTTCCTCGCGATACTCCCGGGCCTTTTGAAAAATTTCGCGGACCTTTCTTTCAGATTCACCCAACCACATATTTAAAATTTCAGGACCTTTTACATGGATGAAGCGACCTTGGATGTCTTTGCCACCCTCTTTGCCTAGCTTGTTAACTATTTCCGTTAATATGGCTTTTCCAACCAGGGTTTTACCGCATCCTGGAGGACCATAAAAAAGAAACCCTCTAGGCAACTCGTATTCCATTTTCTTGATGATATCTCCGTGCAAAATGGGATACTCAATAACTTTACGAACTTCGTTAACGGCTTTTTCTTGGCCGCCTACCTTATTCCACTCTACCGGCTTGAAATCATCTTCGACTAATTTATTGGACTGCCGCTTTGGCAATTTACCGATGATTACTTTTTGCGAAGGGTCTAAATAAACTTCGTCCCCCTCCTTAAATGAATCAACTTCCAATCCCTCTTTAACGTAAACCATCGATTCAGCAGTGCCTACACCTGTAGAAACTAACCACTGTCCATTTTCTAATTTACAAGAGAGCTTAGACATTGGGCCTTGTTCGGGCATCGTCAGTTTTGAGATTATGGCAAAACCTTCGTTTAAGGCTACCAAATCGCCTATCTTCAATTCTTCCTCGATTTCAGGAGAAACAGCCGCCTGGTATTCTTGCCCACCAACAGACAACCTTAGTAAATCTCCCTCGCCTGAGCCTAAAACAACGCCAATTCTATGCGCAGGAGATTTCAGCTTATCAATAGTTTCCTCTAACGTTTTAATTTTCAACGTTAATCGCTGTGCTTCTTGCTGAGAATGAAGCAAAGCGTCGCGCAAATCAAAAATCTTAGCTTGGAGTTCCGGCTGTGCCTCCGTTTCCTCCAATATTCTTTCAATCAGTTCAAATATATGAGTCGAATCGCCCATTAAGTTTCCTTGTTTGAATTGGGATTGTGTTTATTTTATGACCATTAAAAATAAAAGGTCAAGACAATTGTCTTAGGTTCTATTGTAACAAAAATCAAAAAAATTCTTTTTTTTCAATAGATTTATATTGTATAGCTCAAAAAACCCGTAGTCATCTCTAACTACTATATAATAGTTGCTTGACGCGTTAATTACGTGATAAAAATGGGAGTAAGATCAACCTGGCAATAAGATTTACCTCTAATAAGACCACTAATTTTTATGGGTTCCCGTAAAATTCAAAATAGACCACATATAGAAAAATGCGTTCTTAGCTTCAGTCACGACAAGTTTCCATCTAGAGCGGAAGCGGATGAAGTTAGCATCAATAAGGCAAAAAGGGAAATAGCAGCCGGAAAAAAGGGAATTAGTCATCTCATTTTAAGAGCGGAAAACGAAGAAATTGACCGACTAAAATTTCTTTTCCCCATTTGCGGCATTCCCATCATGTGCTATGCGCTGGCCAACGCTCTAAATTCCAGTCTAAAAGAAATTGCAGTTATTGGTTCACCCGAAGTGCGTACAATTCTAGACGCTTATTTGGAAAACATAGGCAACCAAGGTAAAAAAGTCGTTTTTATTGACGAAGACAACGACAACCCAAGCCTGGTTCGCGCCATGACATTAGGCCGCGACGCACTCCAACCTAACTCGGACGAATTGACTCTATTTCAACCGGGCGACCTCCCATTTATGTACGACGTGGAAAAAGTTGTCCAGGATAACGATATTGCTAACAATAATTTGATTTTATGGCTCAACTCGCGCAACACAATGTTTCCAGAAATCGAGACAAACTCGGATTCAGAATTTGTTGTCAGAAATTATCATTACAGAGCCATCGACGAAGAAGCCGATTTATTATTTGATATAAAAGAACCTAATATATATCCCATCAACTTTAGTTCAGTAGAGCCCGATATTATCGATCTACTGCACCAAACGCGAAAAGACGGAAATATTTTTCAAGCGTTGTTGCTTAAGACATTGAAACATCCACGTCGCCTCATGAGAATGTTGCCTGTCTTTGCGCAAGAAGCTATGTCATTTAGATCGTCTGCCGCTCGGCATCGACCTGACGACAACTATCAATTCGGGATGCACAAAGATATGTTTGATCGCGGCGCTTCTATTTTACTCAACACGCAAGTCACTTCTAAATTCCACGATGACCCCGCGTTTGTAGCCGATGTAGACGCTTTAGAAGACTGGGAAGATTACGAAGAAATCATTCTGTACGCCGAGGCGAATCATGGCGAAGATGGTTTATCCGCCGTTCATCCCTATGGACAAGCGCTAGGACAGTTTAAAGAAAAGGTCATGCCGCAATTAAAAACTCAAATTCCTCTCTATCGCGATTTTCCAAGTTACATGAATTCGCTCTATCAATCTCTCCAAATGGACAGGCAACCTTTCGACGAATCGGGACAATACATCACTCGAAACTCTGAACAAGAAAAAACCAAAGCGGCTTTCCATTGGTACAGCGAAAAAACCAAAAGCCTTCTACAATATACATAGCTCGTTTTAAAAGCGACAACCTCTAATCCTGTTCCAAATTTAATGTAATGATGAAGAAACGCCCAACCTTAAGAACATTTGTTCTTCTTTCAATTCTTTTACATTTAATATTTGCAATATCTCACATGCTTTATCCAAAGGTTCCTCCTCCTGTCGATAAAAAAGAACCTATCAAGGTAAAGTTCCAAGCTCCTAAAAAACCTGAGGTACCCGCGTTTATAGAAACTTCTAAACCGAAAAAAATTGAACCTCCAAAAACTTCAGATTTTGTATCAAAATATAATAGCGTCGCTCACTCTCCGACAAAAATACACGAAACGCCTAAACAAAAAAGTCGGAAAACAATTATCCCTAAACTAGTTCCGAGGAAACCCGCTCCGACACCAGCTCCATCTCAGAAGCCGAAACTAGCCAAAAAACCGAAAAAGGTTATTAAGAAAACGCCTAAGCCTCCTAAAAAGGTAGTGAAGAAAAAAGCTCCCAAAGTTCCCGAGAAAAAGATTGAGACAAAAAGAAAAATAAAAGCTCCAGAAGCAAAACCAAGGATGGAAATTACTGACAGATTAATTGAACCTCCTCAGCAACCGAGACAACAAATAAAATCGCCTGAACTGCCACAATCCCAAAGCTTATTAGCAATGATAGACGGGATAGATCCGGAAAAATATGCATCGATAGACACGGGTGAAGACGAGGATTCAGGCGACGAGGAAGAAGTTTCGTTAAATACGACAGAAATTAAATACGCCGATTATATGGCGCGTATAAAACATCAAATTGAAAAAGTGTGGACATACCCAGAGCAAGCCGCAAGAAAAGGTATTAGCGGTGAAATAACATTAAGGTTCAAACTATCTAAAGACGGAAATTTGCTGAGCGTTCGTATGCTTGATAGCTCCGGAACTAAAATATTAGACGTCGCGGCCATCAAAGCGGTAAAAGGCGCGGCGCCCTATTACCCATTCCCTGCAACCATAACAACCAAAAAACTCGTCATCACCGCTTCCTTCATTTACAGTCCTTCCTATGGCAATCCTTACGCTTACAGGTAAATTTGACGTGAGTTAAGGACGCTGTAAAGAAAATTCATGTAATCTGCATGAGCCTTAAAAATTCCTTACCCAATTTAAAAAGATACTCCCCGTAAAAATTTTTGATAAAAAATAATTGGAACTAAGAATGAGGCCATTAGAGTTTTTAGAGAATTTTAAACAGTGATAAATTTTCTAAATAATTATTTTTATAATTACAAACTAATTTGTCTCACATTTGTTGTCGCAATTGTTATTTCTATTGCAGGTTATTATAAATTCGTAACACATCATACAAGCCTCCCTGTTGGGTGCGATGAATTTGGCTACCTACAATTAGCGGATTACATATCAAACGGAAATGTGCTGAATGATCACAATCATTTTCCTTTTCTAAATGATTTGTCATCTCATTTAAAAGATACCGGTATAAAATATAAAGATTATGCCTGGTTGATAACGCCACACTGCCATCACATTGACAAATATTCAGGAAAAAAAATAAATCAGTATCCGTTAGGGACATCGGTCGTTTTAAGTTTTTTTAGTAAAGAAATAAGACCTCAAATGTTCCCTATATTGGTATTTCTACTATTTTTAATACCAGCTTATATCTCTCTGTTAGTTTTAAAATTTGAGAAAGAACAAATTTTAAAATCTTTAATATTTCTTATAGCTATTGTCATCTATGGAAGTTTCAATAACCCGTTCGAATGGCATTTAACTCATGTAAACTCTGTCGCAGTAACGTTCGGAATATTATTTTCCTCAGGAATTTTAATTCGGAAGCGCCCCGTAATCGCAGTTTTCCTCATCGCTCTTTCAATAAATTTCAGATTAGCAAATATCATATTATTACCAGTAGCATTTCTGTTTTATATAGATTTCAAAAAAGATAAACCCACACGAACTCTATTTAAGCTATCCAAATTATCGATAATAGCTTTAGTGTCGGGACCTTTATTATATTTGGTATATGTTTATAATTTGACGGGAAGATTTTTTCATACAACTTATTCAGCTATAGATCAGGTGGCAAAATCCAATATAGGACTTCTTTCTTCAAACTTTAATTTTTATGTGAATTTAAAAAGTGATTGGTTTTTAGTCCAGTTAATAGCGCTAATTTTTTTATTCATATTTTTTGCAAAAAAATGGGTGACTGCCAAGGAATTAATCCTTGTTTTATCCATGGTTTTTATAAATTATATTTTCTATCTTTTTCATAATGTTGCACAGGATTATTATCCTTATGCCACCTCTATAGTAATATTTGGATTCATCTTTCTAATTTTAGCCAATAAAATACCCAGTTTCATAACTTTTGAAAAATACACCTTAAACATCTTAATAATAATTTTAGTTGTTGCAGGGCTTTATTATAAGCTTGACCAACCTAAGAGTAATGATTATGTCTCTACATATAAATCAGAGGCAAAAAAATACGAAAAATGTTTTGGAGATTACGATGTAGTCTGGTCTGAATTTAGAAGCGGCACTGTTGAATATGTGACAGATACCGCTGGATTTAGACTTCGATGGGGGACGGAGGAAAGCATTGTTGAAACAATGAAGTGGTTAATAAAAAATCAGTTGCGACAAGTATTGTGGATAACAGATTTAAATACTGGAGATTTCCCAATTAAGGTAAGCGAAACAATGCTTAAGAAGCTGTTAGATGGGAATAAATTTAAATACAGTAAGCATGAATGTGAAGATTTAGGCGAAATGATTACCATTTCAAACTAAATTCTAATCGTAATTATTATTGGAAAACTCTTATCTCATTATTAAAAATGAGTTTAGATTTGAGTAAGATGGTTATTTTCCATCCATAAACTTTGCTTCCGAGTGCCAGGGAAGACAATATAAAGAAAAACCATTGATTTTTTTCATCAAAAACGTTTAAATGATCGTCTTTCCAAAAGCCTAGGCCGACGTAGCTCAGGGGTAGAGCAACTGATTCGTAATCAGTAGGTCGGCGGTTCAATTCCGCCCGTCGGCTCCATTATTTCAGTGACTTAGAAGAGAACATAATGGAGCAATAAATTCCAGGCTACAATATGGGCTAACGTTTTTGGATTTTTTGGTCAATTTTTTGAAAGCAACGGACTTCTAATCCGTAGGTCGGCGGTGTCACTCCTTAAGTACAATTCCGCCCGTCGGCTCCAGTAATTTCAATGTTGTGTCCAAAAAATTAGGCAAAACACTATAAACCAATAAATCCGAGACTAGCCATGACTAAACAGAAAGCCACAGGAGCCAATCTCGGATTTGAAGATAAATTATGGAACGCCGCCGATAAGCTTCGCGGTACCATGGACGCGGCGGAATACAAGCACGTAGTTCTTGGCCTCATTTTTCTCAAATACATTTCAGATTCTTTCCTCGAAAAATTCAACGAACTAAAGAAAAAAAAATTCGCAGACCCGGAGGACCGAGACGAATACATGGCGGAAAACGTTTTTTGGGTGCCGCCAGAATCGCGGTGGGACTATCTACAAAAACGAGCCAAAGATCCAAAAATAGGACAACTAATAGACAGCGCCTTGGCGGCTATCGAACGAGACAACCCGCCGCTTAAAGGAGCGCTTCCCAAAGATTATGGCAGACCCGCCCTCGATAAATCCCGACTGGGTTCCATAATAGATTTGATCGCGACCATTGGCCTAGGCGACAAAGAGAGTCGAAAGCAAGATATCCTGGGGCGCGTATATGAATATTTTCTATCTAAGTTTGCAGAAAAGGAAGGCAAAGGCGGCGGCGAGTTTTATACCCCTCAAAGCGTGGTCAAACTGTTAGTGGAAATGATAGAGCCGTATAAGGGAAGAGTGTTTGATCCCTGTTGCGGTTCCGGCGGCATGTTTGTGCAGGCTGTTCGATTTGTGCAGGCGCATTCCAACGGCAATGGGGATGGAACAAAGGCCCTGCGTAATATTTCAATCTACGGGCAGGAATCTAACCATACCACTTGGTGTCTCGCCAGAATGAACTTGGCCATTCGCGGTATCGACGCCGACGTGAAATGGGGCGACTCGTTTTTAAAAAATGAGCAAAAGGATCTTCGCGCCGACTTCATCTTGGCAAATCCGCCTTTCAATATGGAGGACTGGGGGTTTTCCAAAATTAAAGAAGACGTGCGCTGGAAGTATGGAACGCCTCCAACGGGAGGAGCGCGTAAGCAAAAGGACGGCACGGTCGTTCATGTAGACGGCGGCAACGCCAACTACGCCTGGATTCAGCATTTCATTCATCATCTTTCGCCAAACGGCACAGCCGGATTTGTTTTGGCCAACGGCTCCATGTCCACCAACACCTCCAACGAAGGGGAAATCCGTAAATCCATAATCGATGCCGATCTGGTGGACTGCATGATCGCTCTACCCGGTCAATTGTTTTACACCACACAGATTCCCGTGTGCCTGTGGTTTTTAACTCGTTCAAAAAAAGAAGACAATAAGCGCGGATATCGAAAACGAAAAGGCGAAACATTGTTTATCGACGCTCGGAAGTTTGGAACGCTCATAGATCGCGTTCACCGTGACTTGTCAGAAGAAGAGATCGTCGAAATTGCCAGAACCTATCACGCCTGGCGTGGCGAAAAGAAAGACGGTAAGTATGAAGATAAACCCGGCTTTTGCAAATCGGCGACCTTTGACGATATCAAATCCCATCATTATGTGTTGACCCCCGGACGCTATGTCGGCGCGGAAGCGATTGAAGACGACGGCATCCCATTTGAAGAAAAAATGGCCGAGTTGTCGGACAAGCTCTATCAACAGATGCGCGAATCGCAGGAACTGGACGCCACAATAAGGAAAAACCTGGATTATTTAGGGTACGGTGAAAAATCATGATCGAATACGATAAATTTCAAAAATCGCTCAAAAACCTGGAATCCCAACACGAGCATTACCGGACCCTTGATCCGAGTTTGCCCGAATTTATACAAGAAGGAATGGCGGAATCAGTGATCCAACGTTTTGAAATTTGCTTTGATACTCTGTGGAAGATATTGAAACTGTATCTAAAAGAAGAAATCGGTCTTGCCGAGGTACCAGGCGGCCCCAAACCTCTCCTTCGAGTAGCAAACGAAAACGATCTATTTTCATCCAATGTCGAACAATGGATGAAATACCTCGAAGCGCGCAACAGCACGTCCCATGATTACAGCGGCGAAAAAGCTCAAATCTGTCTTGCGCTGATGGGCGACTTTATAGACGACGCCATCGGCCTTTACCAAACCATGAGCGGTGAAACATGGGAGTGACTCCATCTGTTGACATCTCAACTGATCAGCGGAAGATTGTTCTCGATCTGCTAAAAACGTATATTCCGAATACCAAAGTATGGGCCTACGGTTCCCGCGTTAAATGGACATCCCGACCCCAATCCGATTTGGACATGGCGGTTTTTACAACTCCCGAACAAATAAAACAAGTTTCCAATCTCAAAGACGCTTTCGAAGAAAGCGACCTGCCGTTCCGGGTCGATCTGTTTGTGTGGGATGAAGTGCCGGAACAGTTCCATAAAAATATAGAAGCGGAGCATGTGGTGTTGCAGGAGAAAGAGGAAAGAGTTTTTGAGGGCAGGTGGAAGTATATCCGATTAGGTGATTGTGGGAAATGGCTTTCCGGCGGAACTCCATCAAAAACTAATTCCAGTTATTGGAACGGAAATATTCCTTGGATTAGCGCCCGCTCTATGCAAGGCTCTCGTTATGCCGATTCAAATTTAAAAGTAACGGAGCTTGGAGCTGAAAATGGAACCCGTCGTATTCCGATTAATACAATTCTTTTACTAGTGCGTGGAAGTATTTTACATCAAAGGATACCAGTTGGTATTACAACGAGAGAAGTAACATTTAATCAAGATGTCAAAGCGCTCATTCCATCAGATGATTTTGATCCACAATTTTTGCTCTATTGGTTTTTAGCAAACGAATTATTTCTTCTTTCAAAAGTTGACAATACCGGGATTGGCGCTGGAAAGTTATCCACTGACATATTATTTGATTTGCAGGTTCCTGTTCCATCTCTGCGCGAACAAAGAGCTATAGCACATATTCTTGGTACTCTTGACGATAAAATTGAGCTCAATCGTAATATGAACGAAACGTTGGAGGCGATGGCCCAGGCGTTATTCAAAAGTTGGTTTGTGGACTTTGATCCCGTCATCGACAACGCGTTGGCCTCTGGAAAGCCGATTCCAGAAGGATTAAAAAAACAAGCTTCTATTCGAGAAAGTTTGGGCGACGCTCGCAAACCGCTACCACAAGAAATTCAAGAACTCTTTCCCGACGAGTTCGAACACAACGAAGAATTAGGCTGGATTCCAAAGGGGTGGGAGACAGATATTCTGGGAAATATAACATCTGAATTACGCCGTGGAATCTCGCCTAAATATATAGAACAAAGTGGAGTCAGAGTCATCAACCAGCGATGCATTAGGAACCATATAATTGACTTTTCACTAACTCGAAGGAACGACCCCAATTTAAGAAAAGTCGGTGGGAGATATTTGGAAATCGGTGATGTTCTGATAAATTCAACAGGTGTTGGAACATTAGGAAGAATGGCTCAAGTTTTAGAGCTTGAGGAACCTACAGTGGTTGATTCACATATAACTGTTCTTCGACCAAATATAAATTTTTTTAAACCCTTTATTTTTGGCCGGTTATTATTGTCAATTGAATTAAAAGTTGAATCCATGGGGGAAGGGAGTACTGGTCAAACCGAATTAGGAAGTAGAAGTTTGTCCAACATAAGAATAATAAAACCGAAAATTAATTGTCAGTCATTTATTGAAAGTTATTTTTATAGACAAGCTGAGAAAATCGCAAGGAATCAAAAACAAATTTCAGTGCTTTCCAATTTAAGGGACACTCTTCTTCCTAAACTCCTTTCGGGGGAGCTTCGTATCTCTGAAGTGGAGAAATTTGTGGAGGCGATATGATGAGGTGTTTATTTTATTAGATCGAGGCGCCCCTTCGACAAGCTCAGGGTGACAATTCATTTAAATCTAAGGCGGAACTTCGCCGATATTAAAATATCGCCGCTGAATGATACGCGATGGGGGATGGCTGTAAACAAAGTCGATCTTTGCTTTGCAGAGATTAGTATTTAGGTAGTAAGTGGTGGTCGCATTTCGAGAGCCTCAATGTGACATTTTTTTAATTAGTTTCTCAATCAATTCTCAAACGATGGCGTGAGAAGTGGCAAAAATAACCGAAAATATTTTGGAAGAAACCGCTCTGGGTTGGTTGAAAGAATTAGGCTATACCATTCTACACGGCCCGGACATTTCCCCGGATACCTCCGACCGCGATTCCCAGAAGCTGAGTCAGGAGCGGGACAGTTACCGACAGGTTTTTCTTTTGCAACGGTTAAAAGAAGCGCTTTCTCGTATCAATCCAGACGTTCCCGAATCTGGCATTGAGGAAGCTATCCGAAAAATCACGGTCGCTGCATCCCCTGATGTTATCGTTAACAACCGTTCTTTCCATAGATTCTTGACCGATGGCGTTGATGTTGAAATAGCCTCCGATGGCGAATATGGCGGCAATCGTCATATCAAAGTGTGGCTCCTGGATCTCGAAAACGTTGAGAACAACGATTGGATAGCGTTGAACCAGTTTACGGTCGTTGAAAATAATAAAAATAGGCGAGCCGATGTAGTCGTTTTCGTTAACGGCATTCCTCTTGCCGTGATGGAGTTGAAAAATCCCGCCGATGAAAAAGCAACCATTAAAAGCGCGTTCAACCAGCTTCAAACTTATAAGAAAGATATTCCCTCTCTATTTGTACCCAGCGAAATTTTAGTGATTTCGGACGGTATCCAGGCGAGAACGGGTACGCTCACTAGCGACTGGGATCGCTTCATGCCGTGGCGTACGCTTGATGGAATCGACCTTGCCGCAAAGGGTATCCCTGAACTGGAAGTGACTATTCGCGGACTGTTTGAACCCAGACGCTTTTTGGATTATATCCTTAACTTTATGGTTTTTGAGGACGACGGTTCCACAATCAAAAAGAAAGCCGCCGCCTACCATCAGTATTGGGCAGTGAACAAGGCTTTGTCCTGCACCTTTTCCGCCTGCGGAATTGACGCCGATCAATCCAAACTAATTGGTCGGTTTCCTGAATTCTCCGACTCCATCAAGGTGCAAGAACCCGAAGAAAGCTATGGCCCCGGTACCGATCATTTTGGCGGCAGGCGTATTGGCGTGGTCTGGCATACGCAAGGAAGCGGTAAAAGTTTGTCTATGACTTTTTACGCCGGAAAAGTCATCCGTCATCCGGATATGGGAAATCCTACACTGGTGGCGATCACGGACAGAAACGATTTGGACGATCAGTTATTTGGCACCTTCGCTAACTGCAAGGATTTGTTGAGACAAACACCGGTTCAGGCCGGTAGTCGGTTACACCTGAGAGAGCTTTTGCAAGTCGCGTCGGGCGGTGTCGTTTTTACGACGATTCAAAAATTCATGCCCGATCAGAAAGGCGCTGAGCATCCAATTCTCTCTGAGAGAAAAAATATTGTGGTTATAGCCGACGAAGCGCATCGCAGTCAGTATGACTTCATTGACGGCTTTGCTCGGCATCTCCATGATGCGCTTCCCAACGCTTCGTTTATCGGATTTACGGGAACTCCAATTGAAAAAGAAGACAGGAATACTCCGGCGGTGTTTGGAAACTACATCGACAAATACGACATTCTTCGCGCGGTGGAGGATGGAGCGACGGTTCCCATTTATTACGAAAGCCGGTTAGCCCGGATACAACTTAGCGAAGATGAAAAGCCTAGGTTGGACCCGGAATTTGAAGAAATTACCGAAGGCGAAGAAGAGACGGGTAAACAAAAGCTTCGCACCAAATGGGCGGCATTAGAAAGTATGGTGGGGGCGGAAAAGCGAATCAATCTAGTGGCGAAGGATTTAGTCGAGCATTTTGAAAAACGTCTTGCCGCGCTGGAAGGCAAAGCGTTGGTGGTATGCATGAGCCGCCGCATTTGCGTGGAGATGTACGAAGCGATTCGCAAACTTAGGCCGGATTGGCACAGCGACGACGATACCCAGGGCGCGATGAAAATTATGATGTCCGGTTCGGCGTCGGACCATTTGGACTGGCAACCGCATATAAGGAATAAAACAGGGCGAGAAGACTTAGCTAAACGTTTCAAAAAACCTGACGACGAACTGAAACTCGTCATTGTTAGGGATATGTGGCTTACTGGTTTTGATTGTCCCAGCTTACATACCATGTATGCAGACAAACCCATGAGCGGCCATAACCTCATGCAAGCCATCGCTAGAGTTAATCGCGTATTCAGAGATAAGCCGGGTGGACTTGTGGTGGACTACCTGGGACTTGCCGATTATTTGAGAAATGCTCTGGCCAATTATACGGAAAGTGGCGGAAAAGGAACGACCGCTATCGATCAGGAAGAGGCTGTCGCCGTCCTTTTAGAGAAATATGGAATTGTTCGGGATATGTTCCATGGGTTTGATTATGTCTCCATCATCAAAGGAAAATTGTCCGAACGAATATCTGGCATTGCTCAGGCTATGGAATTTGTGTTGAGCCTCGACAATGGTAAGAAACGGTATCTTCCCGCCGTTACGATACTTAGCAAAGCGTTTGCTCTATCCGTTCCGCATGAGAGAGCTCTTGCGCTGAGGGACGAAATCGGATTTTTCCAGGAAGTCCGCGCGGCGTTGATCAAGACCACCGGCGACGAAAAAGGGCGAACGTTTGACGAGATGGATTCCGCCATCAAGCAACTCGTGTCGCGGGCAGTCGCTTCGACAGAGGTTGTGGATATTTTTGAAGCGGCGGGTATGGGCAAGCCGGATATCTCTATTTTGTCGGACGAGTTTTTAGAAGAGGTCAAAAACTTGCCTCATCGCAACCTTGCTCTGGAGCTGCTCAAAAAATTGTTGAATGATGAGATTAAAACTCGTTCCAGAAAAAATGTGGTTCAGGCGCGATCTTTTGCAGAGATGTTGGAGCAGGCTATCAATAAATACCAAAATAGAACGATTGAAGCGGCAGAACTTATTCAAGAGCTAATCCGTATAGCAAAAGAACTTAGAGACGCAAAAAAGCGTGGAGAGGCCTTAGGACTGAACGAAGACGAAGAAGCTTTTTACGACGCGCTTGCGGAAAACGGCAGCGCTCGCGATGTGATGGGAGACGAGAGGTTAAAATTCCTTGCCCAGGAGTTGGTGAAAAAGGTCAGGAATAGCGTGAGTATAGATTGGACTTTGCGCGAAAACTCCCGCGCCCAAATTCGAATCTTGGTCAAGCGTATCCTTCGGCAATATGGTTATCCACCGGACATGGAGCAAAAGGCAACGGAATTGGTACTCGAACAAGCAGAAGCCTTATGTAAGGAGTGGATGGCCTCTTGAACAAAATATATGTAATAAAAAAAGTTCGGTGTGTATTTGATGTGAAATATTTTTGACCAATACAGCCAACCTGAAAACAGGCTTACCCATGCGCTAGTAACGACACTGAATGAAGATAAAAACTTGTTAAGGGACTTTGTCCGCTGGATTGTTGGATCAAAGCATCCAAATCATAAGACATTAGAAATCCTTGAACAACGTCTGCCTGGCGACCAAGAAATATTAGATGAGGGGGAGTTTGAAAAAAAAGGATTGCCCGATGCTTGGATTCATGATGGAAAGCGCTGAGAATAAAATGGTTACTAATGGATATTTGAAAGGGGGAACCTTGACCACTTTTACAGGATTTCCGTTTGGTGCACAAACTCCATATAATTACCGCAAAGCAAAATGGTTGTTACGTTTTCCGGCAGAATAGTAAGCTGATTAAGGAACTTAGTATTGATCCACTTATTACAGGCCGATCTGCTATTACCAGTAAAGAAGCAACTGCAATATGGGACTTTTTATCTATTAAAGGCGCTTCAAAAGAAAACAATTTCACTAGATATCCACATTTTACCCTATCCATAAAACATGACAATTTATTTATTTTAGTGACCGCGCCAAACGGTATTAAACCTCAATTTCGGAAAAATTTAGTGATGCAAGGTGAGGAAGGGTTTTGTAGTTTTTTGGAACAAATACATAATAACTTTAATAACATCATAAAAAGAACAGGCGCATGTCCTTGGATAAAGGTAGCGCAGAGACATTACAAAACACAGCGTTCTAAACCTGCAATAGATGCAAAGTTAGCATTTGATCTACGTGCAGCTTTTAATCAGGATAAAGGCAAAAATTCGGTAAAATTGCACATTTGGGAAGGATTGTGATTTTACCCTGTGGGTTTCCTAAGGGAAACTGTATTTTGATCCCATTTTTTTGCATAAAACTCAAGTGATTCATAGATACTTTGATCCCCTCTTATTTTTCTCAAATCTTCTATGAAGCGACAAAAAAACCTGTAATAATGAACCAATAATCCTCCCCTTAGATCTCTACAAATCCTTTCATCAGCTACGCCATGTTTAATTCCACTGGTCGTTTTTAGAAAACTACCGAGAACAAATTGCAGATCAACCATAATCTCGGGGTACTCCTGACTGGCAAGTTTCTGAATTTCTGATAAAGATATTTCACCTGGAGAACGACTCCATATGTGTAAATGTTTTTCCAATTTTACATTAATTTCTCTAACAGCAGGATCAACAAAAACAGCAAATTCTATTCCCGTAATACGTCGGTTCCAATCGTGCTGACTTTTCATTTGTTTTCTTAGAAATTGCAACTGAAATATAGCAATAATCAAACTAATTGTGATGGCAATTTGGCTAATTGTTTGAATGGTAATATCCATCTCCCCCCTCTTTTAGATCAATGCAAGTCTTGGGACCATAGCATAAAGAATCTCAGTAGCAAAAATTTTTGATCAATCGTTTTTTTAGATTTTTGCACAACCTGAAAGTTCCCTAATAATTTGCTCTTATACCCTATAGAAGCTCTCTCAGGCTGCGCTTGCGAAGAAGGCTAAAACAACTCAACGAATGATTTCACAGCTAGAGTAGAGCAAGATTTCGGTCGATGTTGATTTGCTTGGTCGGATTACAAACGCCCTTGAATTAAAAGTTAGTATCTCCTCACGGTAGCTTTGACACTGTGCATGATCGAAAACTACGAGCGATCAGACGGGCAGCTATGCCAACGGTGACAGCCTGATCTATGAGCGAATGATTGGCTTGGAATAGATAGAATTAGAACAAGGATTATTAGTCTTACCATGGCAAGCTCCAGAGTTGATATTTGGATTCTCAATCATGCTATAATTCTGGGAATTCCCACATACCAAAAATATCATTATCTTAACTTGGAGAACTAAATGCCTAGCAGTTATGTCGGGACCGGAACAAGCCAAAATACTAGTACTGCTGGGGTTATTTTGAGGTCAGGGTTTAATAAAAAGGCCGCAAGCGCAGACACTTTAAATAGTTTAATGGGAACTTCTAGTGATGTTTCAACGAGCACCCCAAATGTGAGCGGAACTCAATGGGGCTCATTCACTGCATGTGGCGGGTTAATTGTAAAGACTGCTACAGATGTTTATATGGCTCATAATTCTCCATCTGGCACCGCAATAATAAATTCTGACTGGACTAATGGATGGTTAAACATAAATAAGGCGAATATAACCCAAGCGGTGATAATAGGATTTGGAAACAATGCAAATCCACAAATCATTGATGACATAAAGCTCTATTTTAAAGACGCTAACCGTAATATTCCTTTCATAAGAATTAAAAGAAATGGAAATAGGTCTATTAAAGCTTCTGCCGATTTAACTGGCGTGTATCTATTAAGTCATTACAATAACACCATTTTGCTAGACAAAACTTGGGCTGCAATTAATATGGTCGATCAAGAAGTGGTTCAAGCTTAAAGAAAACTGGATCTTTTCAAGACCCTATTATCCGAAAGTTTCCTCAAGTTCCTCCCTGATTTATCTAAATACTTTCATTCGCAATCAAACAGCGTATACCACGGGTATTTCATCGATACGTGTTGTGTAGCAGGGTGTTTTTCGTTCTGACTTTGGCTTCCACTTTTTCTCTAGTCCCTCGCCAAGAAGCTTGATTGTGCCTGATCTATGAGCGAATGAGAAGCTTGGGATGGATAGAATAAGGATTAGAACAAAAGTGATGAGCCTTACCATGACAATCTCCGAGAGCGTTGATCGATTGCTCAATTATGCTATACTCTGGTAATCTTTCATATGCCAAATTATCAAATAACGCTTTTTGCCCTTATTCCCTTCATATGACAACTCTAGAATATTTTTATTCCTTAGAAATCATGAAAAAAAAAAGAAAACACCTATGAAAATTAAGTTATCGCTGATTCGCTTATTAGTTATTCCTTTTATATTTGCTTTGGCTTCTTGTGCAACTATGGACACAGTTACAAACGCTCCCGCCAATGCTGGCATTTCGCGTAGCTTTAGCGGTAACTATGAATTGGTTAAAGATGCAGTCGTAACTAGCTTACAAATTCTTAATATAAATACAAAACAGTTCAAGGAAGCGCCGGAAGGTTTTACAATATTATTCAATAAATCAATATCAGCATTTAGTTGGGGTGAAGTTGGGCGGATTTTGGTCAGCAAGGTTGATGAAAACAATACTCGTGTAAATGTTCATTCGAAAAAAAGGCATAAGCTTCAAATAACAGGTACAGATGAGCAAGAATTTGCAGACACCCTTTTTCAAGGAGTAACAAAAATATTAGATAAAAGGAAAAAATGAGGTTTTTATTAGATGGAGTAACTCTCGTGCTCGTATAGCTTTCCAAAATAGTCAACAGCAATAACCTCAATTTACTTTTGATAAATGTCTATTCTGAAATTCCCCCAAACCTCTCCCTAGCAGCATCCAATTTATCACATAGTCAAACAGCGTATACCACGGGTATTTCATCGATACGTGTTGTGTAGCAGGGTGTTTTTCGTTCTGACTTTGGTTTCCACTTTTTATCTAGTCCCTCGCCAAGAAACTTGATTGTGCCGGATCCCATCAGGTTATTAATCCTATCGATTGCCTCCATTAACGATTTAGATCGCGCTTGTAATTCAACATTATCAAACAACCCTGTCTGTTGTTGTCCTGCTGACATTAAACCGCTAAGCATGACACCCGCTCTCTTGTAAGAAAAACCGGCTCGATAGATAGACCTCAACCCAGCAAGGGCAGCCGCTATTAATAATCGTGTATCATCGCTCGGTTCTGGCAAAGGCACTAAGAGACTACCGTTGTACTGTTGCTCTTCTGGTTGAAATGGATTCGTATTGATAAACACATGGATCGATGACGCTATCGATCCTTGATGGCGTAATTTCTCAGCGGCTCGTGTGGTGTAGGTGATTACGGACTCTATAAGTTCTGATAACGACGACACCGGTCTTCCAAACGATCGCGAACACATCAATTGCTCTTTTGGAGGAGCTATTTCTTCTAATGAAATACAAGATTGTCCGTTGAGCTCCATCACCGTTCTCTCCATCACAACTGAGAATTGTTTCCGGATTCGTTTCGGTGACGCTTGCTTTAGATCAAGAACTGTATTAATGCCTAGTTGACTTAACCTTTTATAGATCTTACCGCCAACACCCCACACTTCGCCCACTTCAATTTTGGAAAAGAGAGTATTCAACTCACCCGATTGCAGAGCGGTGAGGTTGCATACCCCTGCAAAGACCGTCTGTTTTTTAGAAATATGGTTGGCTAGCTTTGCAAGCGTCTTTGAAGCTCCAATTCCAACGCAAACTGGCAAACCTACAAACTTTTTAATTGTGGATCGGATGTTCTGTCCATAATCGATCAGGTTTAAATGCTTGAATGCAGTTAGATTAATAAAACTTTCATCGATTGAATAGACTTCCTGGTCTGGGCTAAATTCTGAAATTATTTTCATCACTCTATTCGACATATCCGCATAGAGCGTATAATTACTAGAAAGAGCAATGATATTGTGGCGTTTGACTAAAGGTTGGACACTGCTCCAGGCCACACCCATTTTGACGCCCAAACTCTTTACTTCCTGCGATCTTGCAATGACGCATCCGTCATTATTTGAAAGCACGATAACCGGTTTACCTTCTAGAGCGGGATTGAAAACACGTTCGCAAGAGACATAGAAATTGTTGCAGTCAATTAGAGCTATTCTTTGATCGTTTACGGCCATAGCTTATGAATTGCCCAACGCACAACGCCCCAGACTTCAAGGTTTTCTTCAGGATCAATGATAATGTCAGAATATGCTGGATTAGCGGCTTTCAATACATATCCATTTTTCTGATGAACAAGCTGCTTGACCGTGAACTCACCATCAATAGCCGCTATCACAATATTGCCATCCACGACAGGTAAAGAACGATCAATGATAAGTAGATCGCCATCCAAGATGCCAAGATCTGTCATTGAATCACCTTGGACCCGTAGAAAGAACGTTGCCTCTTTGTTTTGAACCAAGCGCTCGTTAAGATCGATACAGCTTTCGACATAATCGTCAGCGGGCGATGGGAAACCAGCGGGAACAGCCCAACTAAATAGAGGTTGTTTGCTTATAGATAATTCTGGTTTCAAGCCTATAAGTGGAAGCGGTTCACTATTACCGCTATCTTGAGTGGAAACGTCATGCATATTCATTTTCTATGTTTATGATTGTTGGTTCTAGATTAGAAAGCATTTGCTTCGGTGTCAAGATTATTTTCGCTTTTTTTTCGCCCCATTTTAAGAGCAATAATTTATCGCTTTTCAAAACACTTGTTGCGACCTTCAAAAGTTCTTTTCAATATTTAGTCACTCTCGTAACTTTCCCTGCGCCCTTGATAAAACCTTGATAGAAACTCATTCCTCAACCAAAATTAATTAAATCCAGAAAACAAACTAAACCCAAAAACAAAAACAACTTAAGAAAAGTTTTCAGAAGTTATTAAAAAATAGGTTTTTATAGAAAGTTTTTATGGGAAAAGTGATAATATTTTTCCACTAAATCTTGTTAGACCAAGATTTAAGTTATAATTCTATGTTTTGGTTATTTCCTTCTAGCTTTAACTTTTGTTTTTTCAGCAAGTCTCTCAAATTATTTTTGATTGTTTTTTTATCCCCAAACAAATTTTTTAAATTTATTTGGGGAAATTTACATCGGTGAATTCTCTTAGATATTCTTAAATTAATAATTTAATTAAAAATTAAGGTTGGCTTAACTATGGGCTTTGACAAAAAAAAGTTTTGGGAAAACAAAATTCTAGCTTGGGAAAAAGATAGGTATCGCCTTGAAGATGATGAAAGTACCGTGAAAACGGACTCTAGCCATATCGCTGGATCTTCTTTGCAATTTAGGTTTGAAAAATCTGCAGAACTGCTAAAACCCCATTTAGACGGGAAAAAAATTCTCGATATAGGATGCGGCACCGGAATTTTCTATAATGAATTACAAGATACTAACTTAGCTCATTATTATGGAGTTGATTTTTCTGAAAACGCGATCTCAGAAGGGAAAAAGAAAATTGCAGGCACTGAGAAAGAGAAAAAATGTTCTCTTTTTGTAGGAAGTATTGAAGATTTTGATTTTCCGGAATGCGATGTAGTTCTTGCTTTGGGCGTTTTAGAGTGGCTAGAAAATGACGAATTAGAAACGCTTTTCAAAAAAACCTATCCTCGAAAGTTTCTTTTTCCAATTGCAGAAAAGAGAGTTTCAATTACTCGCTGGATACATTCTATATACGTTTTTTTTTCGTATGGCTGGAAATCTCAAGGTTACGTTCCAAAATACCATACAACTGACGAGATAATAAAAATTGCCGAAGCGGTTGGCTATAGGGATATAAAAATCTTCAGGCATCCCCGATTGAGATTTGGAACCTTTCTTTATTATTTTGATTAATAAACTTTTATTCATTTTGTCTTTTTCCATCCTAAAAGTTTCTTTCCTGTAAAAAAATAATAAGTTACAGGTTTAACTTAATTGCGGATCATCATTAGGAGAACTTGATAAGTAAAAAGAAAATGCAGCCGATACACCCTGGCGAAATTTTGCAGGAAGATTTTTTGATTCCGATGGAAATCAGCTAATATGGGTTGTCCAAGGCCATTGGATTTTCTCCTCAACGAATCAATGAAATTGTTCACCAAAAACGAGGAGTGACCGCTAACACAGCGATCAGACTGGATAAATATTTCAAAATGTCTCCACAATTCTGACTAGGATTGCAAATGGGTTCCGACCATAACTAATTTCAAAAATTACTTCATATTATTCCTTCTGATGGATCGCTAAGAATGAAAAAAAATCAAATAATCTTTTTCTCTGGTTTGACTCTTATTTTTAGTATTTTCTACTGTGACTTCAGTGACGCTAAAAGTAGTGTCGACTCCCAAGTTGAAAAAACTGTGGCATATCAAATGAGTCCATTTTCCATTAAGCGATATGAGCCTGGGGAGCCAGTATTTTCAGACCGTCCCTATTATGATCATATTAAAGATGAAAGGCTGAATGGTTTATTTTTAGTGAAGATTCCTCGGCATCTATCATTTGACATCGTTTTAAAATTATTTAACGACACAACCGTTTATCGGGCAATATGCGATGACAATCCTAAAGATTTCAGCGCTTGGATAAAAACAAACATTGTTATGACTTTGGGTGGAAATTCCTGCGTTAACTTAAAAATTGTAAAAAAAGCTTTTAAAAAGGGAACTCACTTTCTTAAACCTGGGCGAGGTTCAACCTCATCACCTGTTTTCTTAGAGATTCAAGAAGACGATTTATAATTTGATGAAAAAGTTAAGATTTCTAATACTAGTCGCTGGAATAATTTTTATATTTTCTTTAACGGCAAATGCAAAGACATTACATGACGGGATAGACTTATATAAAAAAGAAGATTTTAAAATGGCGTTTGAAATATTTGAACCATTAGCAAAACAAGGACATATGGAAGCTCAAAGCTTTCTTGGGATTATGTATTATCAGGGAATTGGAACTCCTAAAAACATAAAAAAAGCTCTCAGTTATTATTTACTTTCAGCAAAACAAGGCAATATAGAAGCGCAATTCATGACTAACTTGATCTCCTCAGAACTGGGAGATACAAACGCACAATTAAACCTCGGCATGCTTTACTTATCTGGAAAAGGGTATAATCCGGATTATAAGGAAGCTTTTAAATGGTTTCATAAAGCAGCGAAAAAAGAGAATGCAAACGCCCAGTATAACTTGGGACTAATGCATTTAAAGGGAAAGGGAATTCCTAAAAACTACAAAGAAGCTGCCAGATGGCTCAATAAATCGGCTGAACAAGGGAATGCAAACGCCCAATACAACTTGGGTTTTATGTATATAAAGGGATACGGAGTTTCACAGGACTACAAAGAAGCTGTCAAGTGGTCCAATAAATCGGCTGAACAAGGGAATGCAAACGCCCAATACAACTTGGGTTTGATGTATATAAAGGGATACGGAGTTCCACAAGACTTCAATGAAGCGGCCAAATGGTTTTATAAAGCGGCAAAAAATGGGAATATAAATGCACAGAAAAGCATAGAAGTTTTATTACAAAAAAAGATCATTCGAGAGTAAGAGAATGCTCAACTAACCATCGCTTTTTCCGTTCTAACCTACCTCCAACATATAGGTTTTATTCTATTTAAATTCATGCTTTTAATTTATCTGCAGAGAATTTTATTTATAAGGAAAAGTAGCCTTATCCTTATAACGCTAATAATCTTCAACTCAGTTTTAGGTTGTAATTCCTCCATCCCTCAGGAAACCAACAACAGCAACGTTGAGATAAAAATCAAGAAAATGATCGGTGACAGCTTAAAGCTATCAGAACCTCGCTATGGTCTATTTGACGAATCTATCTCCCTTTTAAACCAGGTCTCCCAACTAGCTCCAGATAAACTTTTTCTAGTAAAATTCAATCTTGGCTTGGTATATCTTAAATCAAATAAGATTGATCAAGCGATCTCCAATTATCAAGAAGCTATTGACCTAAATCCAGATTTCGCAACGGCACATTTTCATCTTGGCAATGCCTTATTTAAGAAACAGTTGTTTGAAAAAGCCATTGACCATTTCCAAACCGCCATAAAAATTTTCAATCGAAAAATCAAACAACCGGTCGTTTCCAATAAGGCTATCGAAACGAAGGAAGAAAATATGATTATTAATAAAGCCTCATCCTACTCTCAAATAGGGCTCGCTGGGGATTTTATGAAGAACAAAAAAACGGCTATAGTTTATACTCTTAAAGCAAGAGTAGCCTATTCTAAGATAATTGATCCAAATGGTTATTTTACGTTTCAAGTAAATACGATGGATAAACGTTTGAACAATATGATAAAAAAATATGGATTTTCATCTTTATATGAGGCGACTACCTTATATAAAAAAGAGTTAATCTCTAGCGCCAAAATTAATTAACGCCCTAATTTATTATCACCAGCTCTTCTTCCATTACTAAATAAAACTTTCGAGATATGTAATATGAAATATGTAGAAACGAATCGATGGGGAACGCTGTGCGACATAAAAAACTTTTCAAATTCCCACAGGTATGTAAGTGACAAGCAAATTGCTGGTACTGTAGCTGGAATCAGCGATAGTTTATGCGACTCTAATCGAAAAAACTTCCATGTCATTGAAGAACCGTGATTCCATCTACTGGTAATAGTGTCCGGTCCGGATTTGAAAAAACTGGCCGAATAAAAAAAATTTCTATTGGACGTCTAGTCGCCCTTTTATCTGGCACATTCTTTTTAATATTCATCACTCTATGGTGTTTAAGCAATTACACCCATTGGATCAATTATCGAGAATACAATCCCAAGACAGACGCTCTTGAAAAAGTTTGGATTCCAGATTTTTCCTGGTTAGAAAATACTTTCAACTCTGGTTTGCTTCGAAATAATATTTCTGCCGCTTATAACGTGCTTTTCGCATCCTCGCCCCCACATTTTTCACAAATCTCAACAATAAGACTCTTTTTAAAAAATAACGACTTGGAAAAGCTAAACCAAGGTATTTTAAAATTCCATTTGGGAGAATTAATTAAAAAACCTCGCGTCAATGGGATATATCAATCCACTTCAGGAGACCTAATACCCGTAAGAGTCAATCTAAGAGGAACCTTACCAGATCATCATCAAGTTTGGAAACCTTCAATTAGAATCCGATTTCCAAAATCTCAATTACTTGAAGGTTATAGAAACCACGTTCTCATCGCTCCTCAAGATGCTCTGGGTTTTTGGAATTGGATAAGTAATTATTTAAGCAGTTTTTGGAATATGCTTAATGTCGAGGAACGTTTTGTGCGTTTATTTATCAACAACCAATTTTTCGGCGTTTACAATAAAATCTTAAGGCTGGATGAATCCCTCACCATACAATCCAACCGTTTGCCCGGATCTTTTTATAGGTTGGAAAGCCATAATAAAGATTATATCTATTCTTGGGACCATCCAATTGGCTGGGAATCAATTGGAATTCCAAAAAATGAGGGTCTGGAAGTATTAAAAAATTTCATAGATGTCAGCTTGAATACCTTGAATTGGACCTCAAAAAAACACCTAGTTACAAGCCTACAAATTCTCAATCAATATTTGGATAAGGAAAGCTTTGCCAAATATCTAGCGCTTCTTTGTCATGCCAGTGAAAGTCACGTTGATAACCTACATAATAACGCTCTTTGGTTAGACACAGTTTCCGGAAAACTCGTTCCCATCATTATGGACCCGTCTGGTTATGATTGGGCAACCATAAACCAGGAGAATCTTCATAGGCCCATTCTAAAATTGAATGTCGGATATATAACTGCCTGGCTTATGGACCCAAGAAACTTGGCTCTTTATATAGACCGTCTTTATGAGCTTATCCACTCTTTTGGGTCATCCGTAAATACAGAAAAACATATTAGATCTCACTGGCTTAAAATCAGAGATGATGTTCGCGCGGATCTTAATTTGAGCAAAATCGGTAACCCAAGAGAATATTTTCCATTTTATTTGTCTGATAATTGGATAGACGGCTTGATCGATTTCATTCACAAAAGAACACTCTGGATTGGCCCTCAACTTTCCTCAGACACCATTGCAATCATTGAGGAAAAAGACGAGGCATTTGAGATATACCTTGAAGGATTTTCCGGAGCCGTCGCTAAAAGAAAAGATGGCCAAGAATTTACGGTAAATAATTTAAAACGTTATCATCATTTAGAATTATTACCTTCCATAAACGATCCTTCATTGACGGAACTTTTTGGAACTTCTCGTTCTTATGCATTTTTCACGCTTTCAGGGAAACCTCAAGATTATGTCTTCACTCATCGTTTGAACAAGACTCCTATTCTCTTTTCAAAACCACCCCAAAAACCAAACGTTTTGAAAAAATTGGAAGGCGTTAACATCATGCAATTGCATGAACCCGATATCTCACCGGTGACGTTAGGGCCAAACGAAGTGATTATTAATGAAACTCGGGAATCCAACATAGGTCAACCGGTTATCATAAAACCAGGTACAAAAATTTTGCTAGCTCCGGGAGCTTCTCTCATCATTCGTGGTCCTATACAAATCGAAGGCACCCTCGATCAACCTGTAATAATCCGCCCATTAAATCCTGAAAAGCCTTTTGGAGTGTTTGCTCTTCTGGGGAAAGAAACTCAAGGAAGTCGCATCAATTATTTAAATATTGAAGGCGGTTCCGTTCATCGTCGTTATAATTTAGAGTTCACAGGCATGTTTTCCGTTCACGACAATCCCGATATCGAAGTAACCAATAGCAGATTCGGACAAAACTTTATTGGCGACGACGCGGTTCATTTTATGCGCTCCAAAGTTAAAATTAAAAATTCAATTTTTGAAAATGCTCGAAGCGACGCTATGGATTGGGATCTGGTAGATGGAGAAATTACCGGTAGCATCTTTAAAAACTCCGGAAACGACGGTCTAGACATCAGCATGGGAAAAGTAAGCGTAACCAATAGTCGTTTTGAAAAAAGCGGCGACAAATGCATTAGCGCCGGTGAAGGCACAAAAACCAACGTTACCAAGTCAAAATTTTACCGGTGCAATATAGGAATTGCAGTCAAGGATCGTTCAAGGGTCGAACTCACAAACAGCCTGTTTTCAGAAAACAATATTGCATACAACACCTATCGCAAAAAATGGCGTTGGGAAAAAGGCGGTGAAGGCGTCATACAGCAAACCCATTTTCTGGGTTCAGTAAAAGCTGATATTAAAGGAGATAAACTCAGTAAGGTCTCTTTTATTGGTTCTATTCCAAAAAATATTCGAATTGTTGGCAAACTTCAACTGTCGTCAATCTCCAATATAACTGCCCATTCCAACTCCAAACTCTAAACTATTTGAGAATCCTTTAAGTAGAGAAAAAAAGCGCTACATTTTCGCTAAGGTTGCTTTTGATAGGGAAGCTTATTTATAATGATATTGTTGAGCGCTAGATTATTTTAAATGAAAAAAGGAGGCCGTAGTGTTCGCAAAGAGAAACGATCAATATTCAGTTATATGTCATACCCGAGCGGCTGAAGATTGTTCTGAGAACGGGGAATGGTGCGACAGTGAGGAAGAAGCGCAGGAATGGGTGGAGCAAGAATGCTGGATATTTTCAGGAGAAGGATGGTTTTGCCTTAAATGCAACTACCACTTCATGCAAAATCTTGCCAAAACTCGACGAGACAAAGGCATGAATTCAATGTTACCAGATGGATGGGACGACGATCTCGCAGTAGGCATTGACACTGTAAGATAAATACCACTCCCACATTCATTTTGCCCGCTTCATAAACGAGCTTATTATCCTTTTATTTAATACTATGGGTAGCCTCATCTAGGTCGACAGTTCAATCCATCCATCGGCTCCAGGTATCAAATCAGATTCCACAATGTCAGAACTAAATGAAAGCTTATCGAAACAACCCCCTCCTCCTCTTTATTTTTCAACTTAGATAATAATGAATGAATGACTCATTTTTAATAAAAGCGGAAAAATGGATATTTCTTGCTTTTTTGTCCTTGTTTGCTGGGTTGGGCGTCTATTTACGACTCAAGACTATGAACGCGCCTATTTTACCGTTCTTGCATGAATATGACATCCTTCCACATTTGAATTCGAGTTTTGGCGACATTCTTCTTAGCGACTACCATCGCCTTATAAATATTTATCGAAACACCATTTCAAATATTTTGTATCAACAGTTTGGAGTTAATGAAGTAACGTCTCGAGTTTTCCCCGTTGTTATCGCGCTTTTAACATTTATTTTCGTTTACCTCTTCACACTAAAAACTCTCGGAAAGAACGAAGCAGCGCTTGCTCTCTTGTTGGCTGGGGTTTCCTATTTCAGCATTCATAACTCAATGAAACCGATGTATGGAAGCTTTTATGTTTACGCTTCCTTTATGACCTTTTACTTCCTCTGGAAAAGTTTCGAAGAAGGACGATGGATAAACTGGTTTGGCTTTGCAAGCTTCAACTTTCTTAATCTAACTGAATCCCTACTTTCTGGAATTTTTCTCCCGGCTTTGTTTTTAGTAGGATTAATTCTAGCCAAATACGAATTTAAATATGCAGCTTCGGTATCCCAGGCAAAAGAGAAGTTTTATTATTTTATTATTTTATTTTTTATCTCAATCGCTTTTGCCCTGACTTTATACCAAGTTCGTAATCTTAATCTTATTCAGCAAGTATGGAATATCATTTTTTCTAACTCTATTGGAAGTGAACTTGCGAACGATAATTCTCTTCATATTCGTCAAATCGATAACCTTGCGTTTGGATTTTTAAATTTGCTAACTGAAGTTTTTTCTAAACTTAATTTTGAATACTATGAATTTAAGGTTTCTGAAGAAATTCATGATTATTTACATTTTGCTCATTTGATATACTTTGCTTTATTTTTAACCGGTCTTTTTGCCTTATATAAGAAAAACGAAAAACTGTTCTGGTGCTTTTTTGTTATATCCGCTCTCCCTCTCCTTATTTCAGCTTTCATATTAAAACTTACTCAAGCTAGATACCTAGCTTGTGTCTTACCTTTTTACTGGATAACAGTGTCCGTAGGCTTTCTTTATCTTTTTTCTTTCCTCAAATTCTTGGAGAAATCTAGACTTTTAAAAAATATTGTCCCATTGCTTACGGCCTTTTTAGTTTTCTCTTGGTTCTTGCACCCTAAGCCTCTGTGGAGCTCTAAGTATCAAGATGAAATGTTCCATATGCAGGGTATAAGAACCATCGCAAGTTACTTGAAGGAAAATATCCATCCCAATGATGTAATTCTGAATATTACAGATCAAGTGCGACTCGATAATTTTTCAAAGGGACCCATTTCATACGGAGAGTATAAATTCTATTTAGAGCCCTTCTTTGATAAACATCGGTTAACAAAATTACTTGAAAGAACTGGCAAGATAGGCGTTTGGGTTATCTTGCAGGAACCAATAAAAGACAAAAAGTTCTTGCCTTATTTTTTCCCTCAAAGTTATTTGCCGCGCCTTGTAAAAAAGGTAAATGGTTTTGCTCTGCATTATGAAGAAATTGTCCTATCAAATGATGATAACGCCGCGCAACCAAAAGTTTTCTCAACGCCATTTTGGCTATTTATGAAAGGACTCTATCATCAAAAAAAAGGAGAGCGGGCTCAAGCGGAACCCTATTACCATAAAATGGTGGAGCATGGGTTCAATATTGATAGAGCTTATTACAACATCGGAGTGCTAAAAAGCTATACCAATATAGACAAGGGGATTTTATACTTAAGAAAAGCAATAAAGGAACTCGAAACTCCAACTATTTTGCCGAAAAATGCTCATTTAGGAAATATCTCTATTCTAAACTCAAAAAATGACAAGAAAATGCTTTCTTTGATAAATGGTCAAAAAAAAGGTTTACGATATTATTTTAGAATTATAAATGAGCGTAAATATAAAGTTTTTTTTAGGGAGGATTTTTTGAAAATCAGTTCCCCAAAGCCCTATTCAGAATACTATATGACTGCAAGCATATTTCTCTACTTTAAATATTTAAAAACAAATGACCAAAGACTGCTTAAAGAAGCGCAAATCTATATTACAAATGCTCTAAAGCTAAACCCGAATCACGAGTCCAAAGAATTTTCTAAGTTTATTCTAGATGCAAAGTCTATATACACCCCAGAAAAAAAGTTAAATATACCTCTCGGAAACTTAAATTATATACGAGAAGAATTCCCGGATATTTTAATCAAGTAGAAAATATAAAGAAAACTGTATCATGAGGAAACTTAATATAAGCTCTAGCGCTGTCCTTAATCATAATAGCAAGTAAGAGGGACACAATATAAACAACACACACTTAATGCCAAACTCAGTTTTCCAAAAAAATATCTTCATCCTATCTGGTTTGTTATTTTTTTCTACTTTGATGCGAACTCTCTATGGTGGAAGTCCATTAAACGGCGATGAAGCAATCACCTTTAACCATTACGCCCTCAATTCCTGGAAAGATTTAATTTTTAACTACACCGACACCAATCAGCACACTCTTTTCAGTTTATTTTCCAATATATGCCTACAAGTCTTTGGCGAGAACGAATGGAGTTTTCGACTTCCCTCTATCCTCGCTGGAATTTTAGCAATTCCATTAACTTATTTGGTCGGACTTAAGCTATTAAATTCCAGATTCGCTTCTTTCATCGCAGCGCTTTTAATTCTTCTTTCAAAACCACATTTAATTTATTCCCAGGCTGGTCGCGGTTACGCAATCACTGTTTTGCTTGCTCTCCTTTTGATCTGGTCGATTTGTAAATTAATTCAATCTCAAAACAATTGGGAAGGCGCTCCGCTCTTCCTTTTATCCGGTATTGGACTTGTAATCGCCTTGCCCAGTAACGCTGTGTTTCTGGCTGGTTCTGCCCTATTCTCTGCGTTACTAATTCTTAACAGCAAAAAGAATAATCTTCAGCCTGTGGCATCCACCTTTAAAAAACTAACTGCTTATTATTTAGTTTTATTATTCGCCGCCACTTCTTACTTGTATGGCATACGAGAAGGTCTTCAAACGGGGGTTCAAAACTATTCCGTCAAATCCAATGGATTGAGCAGTTTACTGGGAATTATTAATCAATTAATAGAGCCTTTCGGCTCTTGGATCTACGCTTTTTTTTTATTGGGTATTTTTTCCTTCACGAATCGTAAAATACTGTTCGCTATTTTAAGTCTATTAGCCATACCGCTAATAATCCTGTTTCCTCTTGGAGCGACGATCTTTAGCCGCATTTATATTTTTTTTCTTCCCTTTATTTTCTTCATTACTGCAACCGGTATTGAATCGCTTTTTAGTAAGGTTTTATACACACGCCCTAAGATCAAAGCAGTTTTTGCGCTAGTTTTAATAGGGTTACTATTTACGCCTGTAATTAATTTTTGGACTCAATACTATCCTGCCCGAGCCAATGTTAAAGAAGCCACTATGCAAGAGGCTCAACTGATTTCCAGCGCCATAAAAACCAGCGTTCCTAAAAATGTATTAGTCATCAGTCTTCTTGGAAATAAAGAAAAAAGCGTTCTTATTCATTACTTGGAAAAAAGAATATCTAACGATATGTTTCGATTTTTAAGCGGTGAGAAGCCAGAAAAAATATTTCTTATCGCGCATAAAGAATCGCCGCCAGATGAGTTTCCGCTTGGGGGTTATCTGCAAGATAAATTTTTAACTTTCCCTAAGAAAAGTTTACGCAAATTGGAATGCAAAGAAAATATTTGCCTTTATGAATGGGGTATTAAGTTAAACCGATTCATACCGCCCGTAGCCGATTTAGATTATGAAACAAAAATAACCTTTCCAACAGTTCCCCAAATCGAAACCCGGTCCACAACCAATTTAAAACTATTAGGAGATCGATCTTTACTTATTAATAAAGCTACAAAACAACGATTAAACCTTTCATCAACAGAAATAAAATCGGTTCAATTTAAAAATGATGGTTATCTACTTCTATCTTATCTGAAACCTTTCGGACAAAAATCGAATCTCATTTTGTGGGATGTAGCTCAAAAAGAATGGCCAAACCAAGCGGCTCTTTTAAACCCTTATATGGGGCGCGTAAAATCGAAGGACAAAAAAGGACTTTGGCAAATGACGTATATACTTTATCCCATTAAAAAAGGTAATCATAATTTAACCGAAAATTTTTACCTGGATGAAGCTTTGAACGAGTTTGACGCTATTCAGTCTTTTTTTATCGCCCTAAGATAAACCTTCTTACTTCTTTTCCAGAATAAAACGAATAAAGCTCGCCTTTCTCTCAAAACCAAACATTATTTTTTTTTAATATTATTTTAATTTCTCGTTAATAATCCGATTTTATCCAGTTAATAGAGGGTGAAATAAATTTTCATCCAATTGAGGTGCGTCTCTTGAATCCAGTCGCCTCAAGTAATAACGGTGAAAAAGGAGGGAATTATGATTTATCCTATGAGGGTTTACGATAAAAACGGGAATTTGATAAAAGCAGTCCCTAGCGAAGTATTGAAAAAAAACTTTTGGGATAAATTTTGGGACAATGAAAACCTAAAAGCTTATAATAAGAAAGCAAATAGAACCAAAGTTAAGAAAACTAAACGATTAGGAATAGCCGCGTAAATGTTTTTAACACGGCAGAAAAATAAATATAGACTTACCACCTGTTTGATTTGAAAGGAAATATAAGATGACAACCTCTCCACGCTATGTGAGCATGGATGCCGTAGCCGCTGAACAACAAAGGTTTATGGTTCGCGTTTATAATTGGATGACTGCTGGGCTTGGCATTACTGGCTTTATGGCATATTACATTGCTAATAGCCCAACGATGCTGAAGATTGTTTTTGGGAATCCAATAGTTCCCATCGTTCTCATAATCGCTCAAATTGGATTGGTCTTTTGGCTAGCGTCGCGGGTCATGAAGATGAGCGCGAGTCAAGCCACTGGCGTCTTTATGCTTTATGCTGGACTCACCGGTATTACTCTTTCTTCTATTTTTATAGTCTATACTGCCGCTTCTATTACTTCGACATTCTTGATCACTGCCGGAACTTTTGGCGCAATGAGTCTATACGGCTATACCACTAAAAAAGATCTAACCTCTTGGGGTAGCTTCTTGTTTATGGGACTGATCGGCATAATCATTGCTTCGGTAGTCAATATGTTTATGGAAAGCGAAATGATGCATGCAATTATTAGCTATGCGGGGGTGCTTATCTTTGTGGGATTGACAGCCTATGATACGCAGAAGATAAAAGAAATGAATATCTTGGGAAATGAAGGAACCGATGAAGATACAAAAGAAGCCGTTCAAGGAGCTTTGACTTTGTATCTCGACTTCATCAATTTGTTCCTTATGCTCCTACGTTTATTGGGAGACAGAGAATAGTCATAAGGGGGGCTAGAAAAACTTAACGGCCCCTCCTTCCCGTCTCAAACAAAATAATCTGCCCCAAAGCCTTCAAAACCTCTCAGCTATTCGTAACTAAAAACCATTCATACAAACAGATTTAAGGGTATCTCTAATAATTCAATATTTTTACTTGCGGCAACTCGCAAGCCCTTATTTCATAAGGACAACTCGTAGCCAAAAACAGTTTTTATAGGTTCCCTTAATTTCCAGAAAGATGTTCCGGAATAACTACTGCGCCAGAAAGATGTTCCGGAATAGAAGCGCCAGAAACATGTCCTGTCATAGTAGCCCCAGAAATATGATCTGTCGGCGTTCCCGAAATATGTTCCGTCACAGTGGCTCCGGAAATATGATCCGTCGAAGTTCCTGAAACATGTTCCGTAATAGTGGCTCCGGAAATATGATCCGTCGAAGTCTCTGAAGTATCTCCTGAAGGAGCAACTTTGCCGCTCATTCGGTTAGACTCTTGCCGCATTGAAGAATGACTTTTACCCGTGTCATTCGCATTACCCATTATCCCCGACACAATAAAAGTAGCGGGTACAACAAACGCGTTGCAACCAGCTGCAAAAACAACAATTGATAAAAAAATAATTAATCTTTTTCGATTCAACACGGCTTAGACTCCTAAATTAAAGAGATGTTTTTGCTTCAATAAAAATGAAACAAATAGGAACCCATATAAGGAAAGGTTTTGCGATTAGAGTTGGTTATAATTATTTTTACAAGTTTACCAACTCACCGCTATTATAATACTTTTCATTTTAAAGGATAGTTTCAATTTTCTTTCATTTCAAATAATCTGTTTTACTTTATATAGATAATTAATTAAAGAAACCACGGCCCTAAAAATAATTCCAGTAAAATCAATGAGTAATATAAAAGACCAAATTTTTATTCGAGCCATTCACGAAGCAGGGCATGGAATACTGTGTCATTATTTAGGCGTGATTCCTCAAGAGTTAACCATCGCTGAAGAAAAAGACGGCGGATTTGGAGAATCCATTACTCCTCTCGATTATTTTACTTTTGAAAATGCCACTTTATCTATCGATCAAAAAACCAAAAGTATTGCTATGGTATATATTGCTGGCCGCGAAGCGATCTTAAAAATAAAACCAGACGCAATTGAATGCCAAAATTTTGATTATGATTATGCACAAGCGAGGAACTGTCTGTCGGCTTTGGCGTCAAACGATGAAGAAATGAAAAGTTTACTACAAAGTCTCGAAAAAGAAGTAGGAGAGATCTTTGGCCAGGCGGATAGATGGCGTGGCGTTGAGAAATTGGCTGAAGAACTGATTGAGAAAAAAAATCTTCACTGGAAAGACGCTAAAGCGATTCTTCAGCAAATGTTACTGAGGCCAAGATTCCGAATTTCCTAGCAAATCAAACAAAACTTAGCGGCGTCCAATCTTTCAAAATGACAAATTCTTTAACAACTGATAATAAATTCAAAAATTATTTAGAAATCATCGGTTTACTCTCCTTCGTATTGCTATCAGCCTTTGTTGTTTTACGATTTGAGTATGAGAGCGGTAGTTTTTTATTTAGTTTTTTCAAATCTAAAATTTATTACGCCAACTACGATAAAATAATTTTTCCCGTTTACTTTTGGATATTGGCGGGTAGTTTTTTAATTTTCACAAATGTATTAAATAAAAGTCCTTTTACCGCGAAGAAAGTTCTTCACTTTCTAAGCCGCGCGTTTTTCTTCCACCTGTATCTTATTTTACTGACCCACTCAGCCGAATTAACTCCCGGGTTTTCTTTAATACCAACCCATTTACCAACATTGCCCTATTCCGTATTTTATGCGAAGGGGTTTATCTACGCTTATTTTTTCGGATACTATTTATACGCAATTCATATAATCAAACAAAGAGATTTTTCTTACGAATGGTTTATCCCATTATCTTTTATAATTCCCTTTTTGTTTGGATATTCACCGATCACACATTTAATTTGCGCCAGTAGCGCTTTCGCGATATTTACCCTTGCAAAAAAGTTTGAAGCTTATACATCCCCAAATTCCGATAGTAAAAACTACTCATTATATATTCTTTGCGGTTTGTTCTTTTTGGCCCTTGGGTTTAGATTGTGGTACGCCAGCTACCTAACTTGGATGGATGGAGTCGGGTTTAGCGCCGACGGTCCTTTTTATTTTCAAGCGGCACAAGACATAGCTAACAGCAATTTTTCAAACGTGGATTATTGGCACGCTCCAATCTATTCCCTTTATCTATCTTTTTTTATAAAACTATTTGGAAATTCAGCCAGCTCTATCTTTTATTCACAGGCTGTAATTGGCGCCTTTTTGCCTATTCTAATAGTAAAAATAGTCGATAAGTTAAGCGATAGTAAAACAGCTATTATTGTCGGTTTTTTAGTCGCTCTTTTCCCTCTATGCATTCATTACTCGGTCGTTCTCAATCGCGCTTCAGCGCAAATACTAGTTTTTGCCGTTCTCATTTATTTTTGCCTAACGTTAAAAGAAAAAAATGGGCCGGTTACCTGCTTCGCCTTTGGGGCATTATTAGGAACAGGATTCTATTTAGGACAAGAGACTTTGCCGATTTTGATGTTTCTAGCGGGTTATGGATTATTTACAGTACTCAACAAAAAGAAATTCGGGCTTGAGTTTGCAAAGAGTGTGGGCTGGGCTATTTTAGGAGCGATCACTTCTTTTGCTCCACTTAATGGAATTTTTTATAGCTACTCAGAAAAACTATTGCCGCTTGGTAGAGACCCTTCTTATATACAATTGCATGGAGAATTAACCGACAGTTGGACATATGGCGGGAGCCAATATTCTAACCAGCTCAATAACATGGGATTTAATCCCTTGTCAGCCCCTCTCACTAGCCTTGAGCAATTAGTGTCTGATCCTCTTAAAATCATTCCTCTCTATTGGGGAAGATTCTTGGACGAACTTTCTGGCTTTATATTCGATACAGGTTCAATCTTTATCGCTCCGATAAATCTGAACATTGAATCTTTTTATGGAGCGAATATTCAGTTCTACTTCTATCTTTTCATAGGTATTGGACTTGCGCGATTTTTAACGTCTAACGTTATAAGCCGAATACAAAAAGGTTTAATTCTTCTCCCTATTATTTTACAAGCGGCAGTCATTTCTTCTTTCTTGTTTGGAACCTTGCGCTACCGCGCTCCCATCGCGCCGCTGTACTTAATACTTGCAGGTCTGGGAATTAGAAGTTTTATTTTTAACGATTTAATAAAAAGTGAACTAAAAAATAGAATTTCCAATTCAATCAAGGTGAGCCTATTTTTTGGAGTCTACGCGTTTGGAATATTTTCGCTATTTTTAGCGGCTCTTAACTTTGAAAAAGATAAGACAACAGCCTTAGAGTCCCATTATAAATTAGATCCCTGGATCAATCTGGTGGACAACCGTTTAAAAGCGGTAAATTTTGTAACTCTTAACGAAACGGTTTTGTCTTTTTACCAAAAAACTTCTGATGTTGAATCAATCAACAATCAGGTGTCTTTTAATATTTGCCGCTTTTTAATGGGAGGGGAGCAGCCTTACTATCGTTTATTATTGGATGGAGAGGTACAAGGAGCGCCTAAGAGAATTCCGTACGGATGCTCTGAAATTAAAGAACCGTTTAATCCATCTTATGAAATTGGCATAATGAGTTTGTTTGTTTATTTTTCACCAAATGGGGAAACCCCAGCTCCTCAAAACGTGAGCCTTAAATTAAGCGACACCAACAAACCTCTTACCATTCCAATAATTAAACTTCCGCAAAATCCTGAAGGCGATAAATATAAAGCGTTATTTGATAATTATTCTTGGGGATTCGTTAAAATTAGCGAGCCGATCATCCGACAGCAATAAATAGTTGATTCACTTTTTGCTAAATCTAATTCAGCTTTGATTTAATTCGTTGAATACTAGACAAAGCCTGAGCGTTATTTGGCTGAATTTTGAGTATTTTTTCAAACGCTCGTAAAGCTTCTTCCTTTTTACCAGTTAAGAAACTGGCGCCACCTAGACCTAGCAGAATATCGATCTGATTCGGAACAATTAAGTGAGCTTTTTTATACTGAGTAAGCGAGTCATCAAACCGTTTAGAAAAAAATAACATTTGAGCGTAATTCACGTAGTTTCGAAAATTGTTTGGAGAAATTTCAATCGCCTTTTCAAAATACTTTTCAGCAAAATCAATCTGTTTCAAATTGAAATAAGCTTTCGCTAACAAAGAAAAAACAGCATCCGACTGAAACAATCCCTGCTTTAACGCCATCTGAACGAAATCAACTGAATTACTAAAGTCCCGCCGAACAAAATACAATCTGCCCAATTGCCAAGCGGCTTCAACTCTCACCGCCTCTTTTTCAGACGCTAATTTTAAAAATTTCTCAGCTTGATCAAATTTATTTTGATTTTTGCTCAATATCCCCTTGATTAAAAAATCGTATCCTAATTGAGAGAGTTTTGGATTAATTCTATCGTTAGCGCTATGAAGGGTATTTATCCATGTAGAATCTCTAAAGTTTGTAACCGCTGCATTAGGATTTTCAGTAGGAATAAAACCTTTCTCAACAGCATTGTTAAAAGCCAAGGTCGCCGCCGCTAGGTGTCCCGCCGGGGTGAAATGAATCGCGTTAGGAAAATTAAGTGGCACGTATGACAAGTTTTGAATTTCCATCAGGTCTTTTTTCAAATCCAGCCAAATCATATTTTCATGATCGCCAATGAGCATGGGTTTAAATTCTTTAAACCCTTTATTCATTTTCAAAACTTCTTCGCGTGACGGAACTAAAAGAAATAGAAGTTTTGTGTCATATTCTTGTAGCAATGAATAAAATCGATCAATACCAATACTGTATAAAACTGCGGGGATATGTTGTTTAGTTTTATCTTTTAGCTCCCAGTAATCTGTTTTCCAATTGATCGAGTCACCGTTCTTCAATTCCCAACTATCAAAAGATTTTTTTAGATTATTCTTTGACAATTCTTCAACAGGCGAAACCAAACCGCTTCTTAAACGGCCTTCAAAAAATCGAACCGCATGAGATTTAGAAAAAGCAAAATCATAAAAAGGAATACTTTGAATCAATTTTAAAATAGTAACCGCAGCTTGATTTAAATGGTGCTCAAACTCTAATCCTCTTATTTCAATCTCGACTCGATTATCGCCTAACCTCTGAAACTTAATTTTATCGGCTTCAAACTCAGATAGATCTATAGTAGATAACTCCCCTCGATGAAAATAGACCACCACTAAATCTGGCTTGTATTTATAACCTTCATTTTTAAAGTAAGTGAAATACTCGGCTAGTTCTCACAGGTTTTTTCCGGCGTTGATAACTTCAACTTTTTTGCCGGACAACTTTTCGTTCGCTAACCGATTCAAATGAAACGCAAAGGTCTCATCATTATTAACGCCCGACGCGGCAAAGATTGAACCTCCAATGCACAATATGCGAAAAACATCCGATTCTTTTTTATATGAAATATCTTTAAAGTTTCTTAATCCTTTAGCGTCGGTTTTTATTTGATGAGAAAATTCATGGAACAAAATGTCTCTTTGAATTTCAGATCTAAAAGCTGTTGATACTCCAAACTTTGACGTTGTGTAGTTGTCAAAAGTCGCTTGCGGATTGTATATACGTAAAACTATTTCAAAACAACAGAAGACGCCGATTAAAATTAGAGCAAAGAAAAAAAATTTGGAAAGAACTCTTTTAGGCATCTTGATTATGAGTCGATTTACTATCTTTTTGAATTGGAAAAATAAACAGACGGGCTAACTAAATCACGCTTGCAGGTCTCCTTGCTAAAAGTCTTTAATAATAACTTTATATTGAGGAAGTTGCTATAATGGTTTTTTTACGAATCAATAAAAAATTAGATGCTTTTCTTCATATCATTTCTGATCGTCTCAATACTGCTCTTCTCCGCTCTTAAACTAAGAAAAACTGATAGCCAGTCGCCTAACCTGGCTTCCAATTCTCTGCTTATTTTAAGCTCCCTAATCTTTAGCCTTATCTTAGCTGAAGGATTACTTGGCTTGGTTGTCGGCAAAACCTCAAACCCTGACCATCCCACTACTCCACCCTATTTTACGCAATATCAACCATCTACTTTTTTCATGATAGAAAATAGTATTCTATATACGGCTTTACCTAAAAAATCTTATCGTACTTTTGGATTGCCTTACGATACTAATTGGATGGGGTTCAGAGAAAAAGAATTCGAAGCAAAAAAACCTAAAGACGTCTTTCGTGTTTTAGTTTTTGGCGATAGCGTTACGTTTGGCGCGGCAGTAGCCACCCAACAGCGTTATACGTTTATTCTTGAAAAATTACTGAATATTCATTTAACCAAAACCAACTATACCGCCATCAAAGAAGTAGAAGTATTGAACTTTGGGATACCCGGTTACGCAACAGACCAAATACACGATTTGATTAAAGGGCAATTGGAATTACTAGAGTGCGACTTAGTTCTTGTCGGTTTTTTTCACAACGATTTAACGATAACGACGCAAGCAACTTTAAAATCCTATGCGATGCAGGATTCAAAAAACAAAAGCCAAATTTTTGTAAAAATTCCCCCTTTGTCCAACCCAAAACGCAATCTAAAAACTATCCCAAAATCGATGCCGGTAGAATTTGTAAAGGCTTCTTCTGGATATGAAAAGTTCAACCTATATAAGTTTTTAAAAAATCGAACCAACCTTTTTCTATCTGAAAAGAATACAACTTCAAAGCTATGGGACTACGTCGTCAACGAATTTGTAGAAATACAAACTATTACAAAAAACCACAAACTACCCAATCCCTATATTGTGTTGCTTCCTTCTGGTCATGTTGATCCCGATAAAAATGATTTTGGAAGTCCTAGTGGAGAACTGGCGGAAAGAATTCAAACTTTGACAATTGCGGAGAAAAAGCTTCAAGAAAAAAGTATACAAACAATCAATCCCATGCCGCTTTTTAAAGACCACAGCTTTATGTCCATGGCCGTTTCAGAATGGGACACTCACCCCAATTACTTAGCCCACTACCTATACGCTCAAGCAATTTTTGACCATCTCATAAAAGACAACTTCCCTAAAGCCTTCCAAAAATAGTCTTTAAACTTTCCGCTAAATTAAATATTTAAGGTAGTAATTTTATTGAATCGAGGCGAGATTCTTTGTCACTCCGCTGGAGTTCCGCAGAATGACATGCGGAGGGATCTGATTTAAAATTTGGTTACGTTAATTCACGACACTCTGATAAACCAACGGTTCAGTTAATGCATAAGGTAAATCTTCATTTTAACTTATCGCAAGAAAAAACTTAATTTCTTAGCGATGAAGTTGCATTATATGATTTTTTGAAATCAAAAAAATTTTCTTTCATGGAAAATTAAAATGAATTATTATGACCATCTAATCTAATCAGAGTATTGCGAATAAAAACTGATGTCGACAATCCCACAAGAAATCATCGAACAATTGCAAGCGGGTAATCTAATTCCCTTTGTAGGCGCAGGAGTTTCCAGAGCAGTAACCGATAAAGATGATAAGCCTCTATTTCCCAGTTGGCACGAGCTTTTAAAAGACACCTGTGAAGAATTAAAGGGCGAATACTCCAATTATTACAAATTAGTGGAAGGTTATTTAGGACTTCCCCAACCAAATTATTTAATGGCCGCCGAACACGCCAGAAAAGGGATGAAAGATAATCAATGGTATCAATACCTCAAGAAAAAACTCGACTTAGATGAAGACCAAGCAGATCCAAAAAGCTTAGCATTGGCAAAAAGCATCTGGGAATTAGGCTCTAAATTAATTATTACAACCAATTACGATTCTGTACTTCAATGGACCTGTCCGGAACCTAAAAAGTTTGGCATTTTAACGAACGAAGCCGCTGTTGAACATGGGGAAATACTTAAACGTGAAATCACTAAACCAGCCGCATGGCACTTACATGGAGTAATAAGGAATAAAGGAGATTTAATCATCACTACGGATGGGTATGACTGTCTATATCCAGACCCAGAAAACTCAAAAATAATTTATGAGTCAGCTCTCAAAACCTTAGAAACCTTGATGGTGTCTCATACCTTCTTATTTATTGGATTCAGCTTAGACGATCCATTTATTAAAGCTCGATTAAAATCTATTAGCGAAACGTATAAAGGCGCAATAAACCATTTTGCTTTGGTTCATGAAGACGATAAAGAAAAATTTCACGCCAATGATTTACCCGTCAAACCAATTTTCTATGAGGATTACGGACAGCCCTTAATCGAAAAAATTCAGGAATTAACAAAGCACTCTTCTTCGCAAACTTCAGAAACGCTTTCAGAAAAAACTGAAGATCTAGAAGAGGAAGATTTCAAGCCTCCACCAACCGATTCGCCAGGCGCGTTATATAGCTTATCCAATACTAGTTCCTACATACCCTTTCGAGCAAAAAAAGCAGCAGTAATAGGTCGAGAGGGGATATTAGAAAATATTCGGTATCAATTAACAGAAGGTAAAAAAACCCCCGTAGGGAATACCGCCGCTCTATATGGAATTGGCGGGCTAGGCAAAACACAACTAGCAGTCGAATACGCCCATAAATATAGAGATAGCTATCCAAATGGCATTATTTGGCTCACTGCCGATCAGGATCTAGACCCGCAATTGATTCAAATCGCCGAGAAGGCAAAATGGATCAGCCCAGAATCTGAACATAATTTAAAACTCGACGTTGCAAAACAACGATTGCGCAGTTATTCAAATTGCTTGATTGTTTTCGATAATGTAGAGAATCCCCAAGATATAGATGGTTATCTCCCAGATCTAACGGCCGAGCCTCATATTTTGGTAACTAGCCATAAGCAGTTACTTGGATTTGAAGAAGTTCCTTTAAATATCCTCAATGATCAATATTCACTTAAACTTCTGTTTTCGGAAGCGGGGAGACACCCCGAAGCCGGAAAAGAGCGGGACTCCGCTAAAAATATTGCGGACCTACTTGATGGTTTACCATTGGCGTTAGAACTAGCAGGGGCCTACCTAAATTATCATAAATCCGTCACCTGGGAAAAATACCAAACTCTACTCGAAAAAAACTTAAAACAAGCGCTACCAAAAGAACATTTTAGTTTCACTAAACATTCTGAAGACTTATTTTCAACCCTCAAAATAACAGAAAACGAAATCAGCGTAGAACCTCTGCTCGGACCAACACTTGATTTGCTCACATGGAGCGGCTCTTCATTCATGGGAATATCTCTCATGTGTTCCTTACTAGGTTTAGAAGATGCATCCGAACTAACAGGAGCGCTTTCGCTGGGGGTCAGTCTTAAATTATTGGGAAAACATCCTAATGAAGATAGATATGCCCTGCATCGTTTGGTTAGACAAGTGCGACAAGAGGAACACCCCTTAGAAGAAAAATCAGAGTGGGCAGAAACTCTCTGCCAGCGTGTTGGGGATTGGTTTGAAGAAAAAAGAAAAGAATTTAACGATTTAGCGCAATTTGAAGCCGAGTTCGATCATCTCAAGGACTGGGGGAAAAATGCAGAAAAACTTGGATCGGACAGCGAAGCTCGATTAATCTGGCTTTACGCCTATCCTCCCTATCACAGAGGCCATTACCAAAAAGCTGAAGAACTAGTTCAAAACGCTCATGAGCGTTTTCAAAAAAATGCTGATCAAGATCTATTACTTGAAGCCAACCTGTTAGCTGATTTAGGAGAAACCTCCAGATTATTGGGGAATTTCAAATTATCAATGGATTACCATAAAAATGCCTTAAAGATTAGACAATTAGAACTAGGTGAAGAACATACCGATACGATATCCTCCTATACTTCAGTAGGTAATTCGTTCGGAGAATTGGGTCAATATAAAAAAGAACTAATATATTGTCAAAAAGCCTTGGATCTTTTTAGGAAAACATTAGGAAACCGAAATATTCATACAGCAAAAGCACTGGATCAGGTCGGATCAGCTCTTGGTAAATTAGGTAGACATGAAGAGCAGTTAAAATTTCTCCAAGAAGGCTTCGAAATTTGTAAGGAACATTACGGCGAACAACACCCTGATACAGCCGGTTCCTTAAATAATATTGGAGGAGCACTCAACAACTTAGGCAAACACAATGAAGGATTAAAGCTCCATCAAAAAGCCCTGAAAATTAGTCAAGAACAACTCGGCGAACAACATCCTAATACAGCCGCTTGCTTAAATAATGTTGGATACGCACTCGGCGAATTAGGAAAACATGAAGAACAATTAGAGCTCTATCAAAAAGCCCTGAAAAATAGTCAAAAACAACTCGGTGAACAACATCCCGTTACAGCCCTATCCTTAAATAATGTTGGATACGCACTCGGCGAATTGGGTAACCATAAAGAAGCTTTAAAATACTACGAAAGAGCTCTAAAAATTAGACAAGAACAATTGGGGAAGCATCATCCAGATACCATTTCTACAATCATTAACATAGCTATTACGTTAAATATAAATAATGAAAAACAAAAAGCTGACGATTTATTGGAAAATACTTTAAAGGAACTCCCAAAAGATCATAAAAGCTTTATTGAAATTAAAAACTATATAAATCAACTTAAATCACAACCACCAAGGCCAGGGTTTCGTTCACCTTCATCTAAACCAAAAGGTAACAAAAAGAAAAAAAGCGGAAAAAAGAAAAGGTAGTGATTTTATTGAATCGAGGCGAGATTCTTTGTCACTCCGTTGGAGTTCCGCAGAATGACACACGGTGGGATATGTCTAAAAATTTGGTCACTTTAGTTTAACGACCCCCAGATAAACCAGTTCTTTAATCAACGCGTGTGAGAAATTATTAAACCAAGCGAACTTAGTCTACGTGTTTTTCGGTGAGGCTGGCTAACTCAACGTCTGAAGAGATGGACGACGTTTTCAAACGCTCTATAACGCCTTTCATATCGTTCTTACTTCTATTTTGGCCGAGCTTATACTTTCCTTCCAGCTTTGTGATGGTTAATTTAAATCCTACAATCATTCCAAGCAGAGTATCTACATAATCCTCTGGCAATTTATTCATATCCCAATCGTCTTTTTCAAATTTAGCGATGAGTTCTTTTTGGTGATTGAGAAGCAAGTTTTTATCTTTAATAATTTCTGTATTGCCGTGAGCGTGGATAATTGAATAATTCCAAGTTGGAACATCTGGTTTTGCATACCACGTAGGAGAAATGTAAGCATGTGGGCCATGGAAAATAGCAATGCTCTCCTTACCTTCTAAATGTTTCCAATGAGGGTTTTGTTCCGCAAAGTGACCTGTTATCACTCCATATTTCCCTGGTTTTGGATCGAACAAAATCGGTAAGTGAGTAATGTGAGAAGTTTGCTCCGCTGGAGTTATTAAGGTCACAAAACTCCAGCTATTCATATGTTCGTTCAGTTCTTTTAAATCTTCATTTTTGAAACTTGCTGGAATATACATCAAACGTCTCCTTCTAAATCAGACTTTATTAGAGTCATGAAACAAGCTGCGGAAATCCCAGCCGAGGCAAACAACATACACATAACCATTATTTGATATCTAGCCGCAATAAGGGGAGAAACTCCTGATAAAATTTGCCCCGTCATCATTCCGGGTAAAGAAACCAAGCCAACCGCAAATAAAGAATTTACAATTGGAATAAGAGACGCTTTAAGCGCTATTCCACGCGCTTCTTTGTACGATACATTTCTCTTCATTTCGGTTTGTATTCTTTCCGCCGCAATACTAACGCTGTTCATCGCTCCCGCGAAGATCATTCCAGCCAAAGGTATTAAAAAACGTGGCGAATACCAGGGATTAATTAAAAGAACTCCCTGCGTGACGATCAGTAAGTTTATCCCTCCACCGAGAGCAATAGCGCAAAGGGCCTTCGCATAAAAAGAAGACCTTGAAACTTTCGTTGTTCTTAGGGCAATCCAACTAGCGGAAAAAACCATAATGGATAACACCGCTAAAATAACCCAAACGTTATCGGATTCAAAAAGGTAGGTCAAAAAATAACCGATGATCAATAATTGCCCTAACATTCGGGCAATGCCATAGAGCGATTCTTGTCCCTCAGAAGTCCATTTATGAATTATAATCAGGACACCTGCAACAGGTATGAAAATCAGGATTAAATTTTCTATTTGGATTTCTTGAATTTCATTTCTCCTTTTGTGGTAGCTTCTCTTGAATTTAATTTTTAAAAGACATCTCTAATAATTCGATATTTTTGTTTACTGCAACTCGCAAGTCATTATTTAATAAGTCCTGCTCGTGGCAAAAAACAATTTTTAGAGGTCCTCTAAAATAACATTATTATTTAAAATACTTAAAGGGACAGACAATGGACAAACTCGAAGCCGTGCAAAAGGTATTACGATTTAGCGCTTCCACTCTGAAGTGGGCAGAAAGCAAAAGTATGTATTTCGGAGATTTCGACTCTCATAATGTTGACGATTATGATTCTAAGTTTGGTGAAATTGCAGACGAAATAATAAAACGAGGACTTGAGGAAGACTTCTTAGATGAAGATGAGTGCGATTTTTTAGATTAGCTTATGCGGCAACAACACTAAACCTAAGCATATTTGTTAAAACTCTATTCAAATTCAATCAAATTCATAATACTTCCCCCGGTAAGTAAACAACCTCTCATCCAACTTGAGGTAGCTTCAGGTATAAAAATTCCTTCCATATCGTATTTTACTTTTTACCCCTGACACTGTACAATCACAGTTTCACATACATATTCAAAGGATTGTAATTGCCCTGATTAGAGGCCAATTGTGTCCAAAATCACAACCTTTTTTTAATACCTACAATAGGTTAACTTCTAGCAAAAAATATGAAATTGCAAATCGAAAACTTCCTAGATGAAGAGATCAAAACACTACCAGCGGTTTTCCACAAACTAAAAGAGGCTTCTCAGGACCCTGATAGCACTTTTGACGAACTAGGAGAAATCATTGGGATTGACCCAGGTTTATCCGCTCGATTGCTAAGAATAGTTAACAGTCCTTATTTTGGGCTTTCTCAAAAAATAGACAACATTCCTCATGCAATGGGCGTGATTGGAGTTGACCAACTGAACGACCTAATCTTATCTACGGCAATAACTGATAAGTTCAAAGGGGTGCCAAAAGCTCTTATGCATATGGAGTCTTTCTGGAGGCATAGCATTACCTGCGGATTACTTGCCAGGGAAATCGGACGATTCAATAATCATACAAACCCCGATCAACTTTATATGGCAGGTTTATTCCACGATATAGGCGCATTGACTATTTGCCAAAGGTTTCCTGAGCCGACACGACAGATTATTAATAGAGCAAAATCTTCAAAAAAATCTCTATTCGAGATCGAAAACGAAGTTTTAGGATTTAATCATGGGGAAATTGGAGGGGCTTTATTAGAATCTTGGGGGCTTCCCCATTCGTTAGTAGAACCGGTTACTTTTCATAACGATCCTTTATCCGCAAAAAATTATCCTAAAGAAACTGGAATCGTTCACATTGCAGACAGATTAACTTACGATTTAGAGCTTGGAACCGCCAACGAAGTCAATTATCCAATGACGGAAGAGAAACTATTTGCCGACATTGATATCTCTGAAGGCTTATTCGCTTTCATCCACATAAAAATAGTCGGCCAAATTGATGAAATCGTTAAAACCTTTTTGGGGTGATAAAAGTTATTATTACAACACTTAAACTAAAAACTTCTTAAGCCCCTTTATCCAAAGCCCAAAACCACACTTTGACCCCAAAGTAGACCAAACATCCTACGATTAAAACGCAATCTAAAACTTGTTTGCTTTGAGGTAGAATCTCATTAGCCCCATAAAGACTCATCCCCCAGGCCGTTATCAATCCATAAAATAAAAACGAAGGTATTTTTTTCAAACCTTTATTCCATAAACTTTATAATGCTATCTATTAGGAAACCCATAATTTAGAATTTAATTTTGAGTTTACATGGCAACTAGAAAACCATAGAATTCAAACAGACTGTTTTTACAAGCCCCCATCCTTTTAGAAAAACAAATACAAAGTCCTTTATTTTTTATATTCTGGCGACTCCACTAACAGCCCTGGATCTATGTACTCGAAAATTGGAAAACCTCTCTTTATTTCAATATTTGCTTTAATACTTGTCTTAAGTGTATCCGAAATATTGATTAGATCTTTTTTTCCTCAAAAGTCCAATTACCAATGCATTGGCTCCAACTTTGGCATTCCTAATTCTCTAAAACCCAACTGCACTATTATAAATGAGTTTTACAATGGTTTTTTTTACAAAATAAAAACCAACGCAAAAAGTTTGCGTTCAAACCGCGTGGTTGCATACAAAAAACCTTCTAACACATTTCGAATATTAGTTTTAGGGGACTCTATTATTTTTGGGATTGGGGTTAACAACGAAAACTTATTCTCTTCCGTCCTGGAAGAAAAACTGAACCAAAAAATTCCAGACAAAAACTTTGAGGTTATAAATGCATCCGCTCCTGGGTGGGGCCCAGTGGAATACTATCTGTACATGAAAAATGAAGGCTATAAATATTCACCGGACCTGATCATTATTAATCAGTCTATCGACGACGTTCTATTAATCCCGCAAGACCGTGTCGATTTCAAAAATTTAAAATATCAACAGACATCACAAGATATCGCTCAGATCACTTTTGACGAAGTCTTAACCCTTCCACAAAGCCCCTCAATCTACCAATTGATTAAACAGGGCATAACTAATCTGTCGTTTTATGAAAACTTCTTAAATGATTTTCATATATTCATACTCATCAATAATCGCTTAGCTCAATTTGGAGCTGACGATAAAAAAGCTTTTGTAAAAAGAACAGCTTTGTATCAACTTTTTGAAAATTTCAAAAAGAAAAACATTCGAGAGGTAAGTTGGAAAGTCCAGGAAATGGAAATGAAAGGGCCTGTATCGGAGGAGTCTCAAAAGCTAATTCAATATCACTATATTATGGATTCTTTAACCCGCTTAATTTCAAAAAACAATTCTCAATTTCTATTTTTAAACTCTCCTACTTACCAAGAAGTATTCCAAATCGTGAAAAAAAGAAGTAACTATAATCCAGTTATCACGAATAAAAAAAAATCGATCGGGTTAGTCGATGGGATGTTGAGTTTTCATCAGAAAAATGTAACCCCACTATTATTTCCTCAAGATCTTCATTGGTCTCCAGGCGGTCATCATTTAGCCGCGATCTTCGTTTTCAACTATCTTCTTAGAGAGAATTTAATTCCAAATCAAGCTCAGAAAACCCAAGAGTTCGATCTCAATGACCCCCTATTAGTAGAGCAGGTTCATTCGGCAAATAAAAGTTTAACGAAAGACCTAAACAAAACTCTTATATGGTTTTTCAACAAGGCTATGATTTATAAAAATCAAAATCAGAATAGCCTGGCAATAGAAACTTTAAACAATTATCTAAGCGAGTATTCTGAAGACGAAAACGGTTGGCTAGAACTTGGTAAACTTCAATCAAATGAAAATGAAAAGTTAAAAGCAATTGAATCTTTTCATAAATCTCTAGATCATTCTCTCGAGCCTTCACCTAAGACTCTCTTTTTAATTGGTAAAAACTATTTTGAACTAAAACAATTCGACAATTCTTTAAAATATCTGAATAAATCGTCTCAATATAAACACCCTATCTTGCCAGAGGTCTATAATTATATTGCAATGGTTTCTCATAGAAAGAAGGACTTTGGAGTGGCTGAGAAATACTGGAAGCTCGCTATTTCTGAGAATCCCGATTTCCCTCAATATCACAGAAGCCTGGGAAATTTATTTTTTGATAGTCAATTTTATGAAAAAGCGCTGGCTGAATATAAAAAGTCAATCAAGCTAAACCCTAGTCAAGCCCGGGTTTTAACGCTGATGGGGTTGGCATACGCAAAATTAAACAGACTGGAAGACGCTTCCAAAGCGCTTTCAAAGGCTCTAAAGCTTGAACCCAAGAATCAAATCGCTTTATCCGGTTTAAACTTCATTAATACTTTCAAGAAAGAATGATTTTTCAAAGTTTTGTGATCAAATTTTAATTACCCTTTAAGAATTTTTATCCTTCTTTGGTTTAAACCATTCCACTTAAGTAATAGACTTAAAAACATCTTCATACATTTTAAGGATTTCATCTTCCAATTGTCGTGGCCCTATAAAGTGACCGTCTCGAAGCCCAATTACGAAAGCTTGATACCCCCCGCCTTCCAAGGACAACCCCCAGTCGAAACTTTTAGGATTTAATCTCACGTGAGAAATCCCGGTTATAGTTTTTGTCTCATGATCTAAATAAAAATGCTTATTCCCATTAGATATTTCTTTACAAACTTGCCAATATTGATTTTTTTCTATTTCTTTAGCCTTTAATCGCATAACGTCTGGCAATGTAGAATCCTTCAAAAGCCATTCCTGAAGAATATGAGCTGTTATAACAAAATTGAAAAAGTCATAAACATGAATATTGGTTTCAAACTTGCTAACCTCATGTTTCAATTTATGAAAAACATCAATAGCAGACCTAAATACTCTTAAATTAGGGATTGATTCGTCATCAGCTTTTGCTCGACCTCTGCGCTCTATATTACGTCGGAACTGGCGTCTCATTTGACGATCTTGCATTAATCCCAGGTTAAATTCTTGCCTTCGTTCCGCTTCTCTCTTTTCTCCTTGTCTGCGCTCATTTCTATTTAAGGTCATTTTCTGTCCAGGTAATTTAAAGTTACGAAATTTTACCGTTTCCTAAAAAAAATTCCAAATTTTTCACGAACAAAAAATTTTATATATTCATTATAAGAGACATCAAAATAATACTTTTCTTTCCTAATCAATAATCTCAGATTGGATTAAATCAGCGTCGGTTTTTATTTTCAGAAGTTGACCGAATTATAAAAAATAAAATGGAATAATCTATAGCTTTACATTTCAAAAAATCGTTTTTTTATGCTATTGTTTCACCTCCCATCTTGTTAAACATGACAAAAGTAACTAAAAATTATGTATGGCCGAATAATGTTCAAAAATTATTTAGGACCATTAATTATTAGCTAAAAGGCAATAGACAATGAAGATTGGCATTCCTAAAGAAATTTACGAAGGTGAAAAAAGGGTAGCAACGACACCTGATGTTACTAAGCAACTCATAAAATTAGGCTTTGAGGTTGTGGTTGAGTCAGGCGCTGGGTCAGGGGCGCATTTTTCTGACTCTGCTTATGCCGAAGCTGGCGCCAAAGTTGAATTGGGCGCGAAGGCTGTTTGGGAAGGCAGTGACATTATATTAAAAGTACGGCCTCCGGGGTTTAACTCAGAAATCAAGGTTGAAGAGGTAGATTTACTACACGAAAAACAAGTATTGATTACTTTTCTTTGGCCGGCCCAGAACGAAGACTTGCTCAAGAAATTATCCGAGAAAAAAGTCACCGCGCTTTCGATGGATAGCGTTCCTCGTATTTCCCGCGCTCAGAAGATGGATGCGCTTAGTTCGATGGCGAATATTGCCGGGTATCGAGCGGTAGTGGAAGCGGCACAACACTTTGGTAGATTTTTTACCGGACAAATTACAGCAGCAGGGAAAGTGCCACCAGCTAAAGTTATGGTTATTGGCGCTGGCGTTGCCGGACTTGCCGCAATTGGAGCCGCTAAAAGTATGGGCGCAATTGTACGGGCTTTTGATACCCGCCCCGAAGTAAAAGAGCAAGTGGAAAGTATGGACGCCGAGTTCTTAGAACTTGATTTTGAAGAAGAAGGATCAGGAACAGGCGGTTATGCGAAGGTCATGAGTAAAGAATTTATAGATGCAGAGATGGCATTATTCGCAGAACAGGCAAAAGAGGTGGACATTATTATTACCACCGCTTTGATTCCAGGAAGGCCTGCCCCAGAATTGATAAAAGAAGAGATGGTTAAATCTATGAAGGACGGCAGCGTGATCGTCGATCTAGCAGCCGAGCAAGGCGGTAATTGTAAGCTCACAGAAGCCGGTGTGGTTAAAAAGGTTCATGGCGTCTCAATTATTGGCTACACAGATTTACCAAGTCGACTTGCCGCTCAATCTAGCCAGTTATATGGAACCAACTTGCGCCATCTTTTAACTGATATGTGTAAGGAGAAGGATGGCATTATAAAAGTTGATTTCGATGACGAAGTAGTCCGAGGAGCCACGGTTGTAAAAGATGGTGAAATAACATGGCCTCCTCCCGCTCCTAAGTTATCAGCAGCGCCACCTAAACCAGCGGAAAAACCTCAAGAAACTAAGGTAGAAGAAGTTGAAGAAAAATCTTCTGGGTTAGGACCCCTGGGGGCTTTTGCGATTGGCGGTCTTGCTTTATTAGGATTAGGGGCTGTAGCTCCTGCATCTTTTATGGCCCATTTTACGGTATTTGTATTAGCCTGTTTTGTCGGGTACATGGTGATATGGAATGTGACCGCGGCTCTACATACCCCTTTGATGAGTGTAACCAACGCCATCAGCAGTATTATCGTTATTGGCGCCATTTTACAGATAAGTTCTGGATCAACAATGATCGTTGCTATAGCAGGTTTTGCAGTGATGATTACAGCAGTTAATATTGTGGGCGGATTTGCGGTAACGCGCAGGATGCTCGAAATGTTTAGACGATAGGAGGCGATAAAATGTCAGAAGGTATAGTAACCGCCTCTTATGTAGGGGCCACTATTTTATTTATTTTGGCTTTGGGTGGGTTGAGTAACCAGGAAACATCCCGTCGAGGCAATTTATTTGGCATCGTTGGTATGTCAATAGCGCTTATAGCGGCATTTGCTCAAGTTACCGATAATTTCTTTATTCTTATAATAGCTTTGTTAATTGGCGGTTCTGTCGGGTTGATTCTGGCTAAACGCGTTCAAATGACAGAGATGCCAGAGCTGGTGGCGATTCTACATAGCCTTGTCGGCTTAGCCGCAGTTTTGGTTGGATATGCCAATTTTATGGCTCCCGCCACACTCACAGGCACTGAGTTGACGATTCATGAAATTGAAACGTATATAGGAATTCTAATTGGGGCTGTAACATTTTCTGGGTCTATCATCGCTTTTGGAAAACTCAGCGGCAAGATAGGCGGGAACCCATTACTATTGCCTGCGCGTCACTGGCTCAATCTCGGTTTATTGATTATATCAATTGTGCTTTGCGGCATGTTTGTTAATCAAGCGGCGACTGGGGGAGGACTGACTCCATTATTGATCATGACTGGAATTGCACTGCTTTTCGGGATTCATATGGTTATGGCAATTGGAGGAGCTGACATGCCAGTGGTGGTTTCCATGCTCAATAGTTATTCAGGTTGGGCTGCTTCTGCAACTGGATTCATGTTAAGCAATGATCTCCTGATTGTAACGGGCGCTTTGGTAGGTAGTAGTGGCGCCATTCTGAGCTACATCATGTGTCGAGCTATGAACAGAAAATTTCTATCAGTAATTGCCGGTGGGTTTGGCACAACGACAGGTGGTTCTCCTGCTGATGCTGGCGACGTCGACCAAGGTGAAGTGGTTGCTTTGGAAGCGCCTGAGGTAGCAAGTTTGTTGACCGAAGCCAAAGAAGTAATGATTATTCCTGGTTATGGTATGGCTGTTGCCCAAGCCCAGCATATTGTTTGTGATATTACAAAAACTCTTAAAAAGAAAAAAATCAATGTGCGATTTGGCATTCATCCTGTCGCTGGCCGCATGCCAGGACATATGAATGTTTTATTGGCGGAAGCTAAGGTTCCTTACGATATCGTTTATGAAATGGATGAGATTAATGATGATTTTCCAAACATTGATGTTTCAATAGTTATTGGAGCAAACGATATCGTGAATCCATCAGCGCTTACAGATCCGAATAGTCCTATCGCAGGAATGCCGGTTCTTGAATGCTGGAAGGGTAAAACTACCGTCGTTCTCAAACGAGGTATGGCAACAGGATACGCGGGCGTACAAAACCCATTATTCTTTGAAGAGAATACCCGTATGCTGTTCGGTAACGCCAAAACAACCTTAGAAGGAGTTGCACAAGCTCTTAAAGAATGATGTTTGTTTAATATTTTGAACCTTTATTATATAAAAACTGACGTGTTTGTATAATAAGAGTTTCAGGCAAAAAAAAAGGGAAACTCCCCGGTTGGAGTTTCCCTTTTTCTATTTAACCCGATTTAAGAGGCTATCGTTAAGGAGGACAAAGCTTTCTAAATTACGGGTTTTAAATACTAAATCGACGCAAATCTTCTTCATACTCGGGGCAACCTAAGTAATCTAGTTTTAATTATAATACCGCTATATAAAATTACAATACTTTTCTATGTTAAAAAAATGTAACAAACCCAAAACGAAACTTCTATAAAACTTAGAACCCTTTAATCCCACCTACTATAAGCCTCAACCTTTCTTCCAATTGATCTCATCTATATTTATGAGTATACTTTCGTGCGCTTATGAAAATTAACGGAAACGGAAATAGAGGTAATTGGGGAAGCAGGATGGGATTTATCCTTGCCGCTTCTGGGTCGGCTATCGGCCTAGGCAATGTTTGGAAATTTCCCTATATAACCGGGCAAAATGGCGGCGGAGCTTTTGTATTAGTTTATTTAGTTTGCGCGATAATCATTGGCCTCCCCATTATGCTGGCAGAATTCACCATCGGAAGAAATACCTTCCGTAATCCTGTTGGAGCCATAAACTCTCTTCGACCTAATTCTCCCTGGGTTGTTGTTGGTTTTATGGGAGTTTTAGCTGGTTTTCTTATCTTATCTTTTTATGGCGTTGTTGGTGGCTGGACAATCGCCTATATCGTTAAATCTCTTGGTTCCAACATCGCCCACTTTGAAACGCCAGAAAAAGCTGGCGAATTTTTTGGAACGTTTATTTCCAATTCATCTGAAATTGTTGTCTATCACCTTGCATTTATGGCGATTTGTATAGGAATCGTTATTAGAGGAATCGATAAAGGCATTGAAAAAGCCTGTAACATCTTAATGCCCGCTCTCTTAGTGATGTTGGTATTGCTCATGATTCGCTCTCTAACGCTCCCGGGAGCTTTCGAAGGAGTAAAGTTCTACCTAGCTCCTGATTTTAGCAAGATCACGCCAGAAGTTGTTTTAATCGCTTTAGGACAAGCCTTCTTTTCTCTCAGTTTGGGAATGGGTTGTATGATCACTTATGGAAGTTACCTTTCTCCAAAAGAAGATTTAGCGACCAGCGCACTTTTTGTCGTAATTTTCGATACTATGATAGCCCTGTTAGTAGGAATGGTAATTTTCCCCGCTGTGTTTGCTATGGGTCTAGAACCGGCAGAGGGGCCGAGCCTTGTTTTTAGCGTTTTACCTGCCGTCTTTACTCAAATCCCAATGGGCGGATTCGTCGCAATCTTATTTTTCATTTTGCTTACAATCGCCGCAATTACCTCTGGAATTTCTTTACTGGAAGTTGTGGTTGCTTATTTTGTGGACGAAAAAGGTTGGTCTCGTAAAAAAGCCGTTCTTTTCTCAAGCTCTATCATCTTCGCATTTGGGGTTCCTTCTGGCCTTTCATTTGGCTCTATGAGCGATGTCACATGGTTTGGAATGACCTTTTTCGAAAATGTAGATAATATTGCATCAAATTATTTATTGCCTATTGGAGGGATGCTAACCGCAATATTCATCGGTTGGGTGTGGAGCCCTCTAGAAGCGAAAAAAGAAATAGAGCGGCACGGAGGAACATTCCGGTTTGCGGGAGCTTGGGAATTCTTAATTCGATATGTTTCGCCAATAGCAGTCGCTATCGTATTTTTAGCGAAGATTTTTTAATCCAACTTTTGAAATAATATGGCTGAAGACTCTGGGTATTCAAAAGAAGATTGGCAAAAGCATTATGATGAAGACGATCTAAGATGGGATCTAGGCGAAGTCTCCCCTCCTCTCCGTCATTTTTTAGAAAACAATCCAATTTCAAAAGATCGCGCCCTAGTTCCTGGTTGCGGACAAGGCCATGAAGTCGTTTATCTTGCTCAAAATGGATTCGCTGTAACTGCCGTTGACTACACAAAAGGAGCGACTCAAAAGCTTGCGCGTAATCTAGCTCGAAATAGAGTTGGAGCGGAAGTGATTTGCGCCAACTTTTTCAATTTAGGGTTAGAACATAAAAATCGATACAATTTAATGTTAGAACAAACCTTTTTCTGCGCGATTCACCCTACCCTTCGCAATCGTTATGTTGATCTTGTATCAAGAGTTCTAAAACCCGGAGGCTTTTTAGTAGGCGTGTTTTACGAAACAGGCGAAGAAGACGGACCTCCCTTTAACACAACACGAGCCCATATCCTGCGACATTTTTCAGGTCCATTTCAAATAGAACAATTAGAAAAAACTAACCGATCAGCCGAAAAACGGCAAGGTAAAGAATGGTTCGCCGTTTTAAAAAAAAGGTAGTTTTTACTAAAAAAATTTCATCCCTCCCCCATTAAAACGACTTCCTCCACTCATAACTTTTTAACTCAAGCTAATCAATCCTTGCGGCGCTTGACCTTTCCCACATACAAACTTTCTATTTATTCAATTCTGATAGCGAACTGATACCTTTAGATATTCTGATCTCAAAAATCAGGAGTTGATCAAAAAGTGTAAGGTATTGGGATGAACTGGGACTAAAATGGTAAAACAAGAATATTAATATGAATACTTATTCAAATAGATCAATCTAATGAAAAAGACGCTAATTCTCCTTTTATTGTTTTTGGGAATAGCATTGATTATTTACTATGAACCAGGACAGTACCTAACTATTGAAAATTTGAAAACAAATCAAAATCTTCTAGAAAGTTTCTATCAAGATAATACTTTGATAATGATCGGAGGGTATATAGCGATATACATGATGATCGGACTTTTTTTACTTCCAGGATCCACTTTTCTGAGCATTGGCGCAGGAGTTATTTTCGGACCAGCTTTAGGCGCCGTGGTCGTAAATATAGGCTCAACCCTGGGAGCAACCTTGGCGTTTTTAGTGTCTCGTTACTTGCTACAAGATTGGATTGAGGAAAGGTTTTCTAAGAAAATTCAAAGCGTTAATGATCATTTATGCGAAAACCCTGCGAACTGCGTATTGTTTTTAAGATTAGTTCCATTATTTCCATTTTTTGCCGTCAACATTAGCCTATCGCTATCTCAAGTTCCTTTAAGGTATTTCTTTTTTGGAACTATGCTTGGAACTTTACCTGCAACTTTTGTCTATGTAAACGCTGGTAAAAACCTCGCTTCTATAAATTCATTTTCCGATCTCATGTCTGTTCAAGTTTGGGGAGCTTTGACACTTCTTGGAATACTTATTTTAGTCCCAGTTATTTATAAAAAAATCAAATCTAAAAAAGTTCCTGGAGAGAAACTTTAAAAAAAACTGAATGGACTTCCATCAGAAGCGTTCAAATGAATGGCGGCGAAGACAAATTTATTATTTTTGATTTAATAGGCAATATGCCACTATGGATAATCGTTGTATATATTAAAGGGACCCCCCTTTCGCATGACTGATAATTCATTGGATATCGTATAACTTATGCACGCATTAAATGGAGAAAACTGATGGGCAAATTTAAGAAACCGAAAACCTTTGAATACAACATGGTGGTTATAGGGGGTGGGTCGGCCGGTTTAGTTACTAGCTACATAAGCGCAGCAACTAAAGGAAAAGTAGCTCTAATCGAAAAACATAAAATGGGTGGAGATTGTTTAAATACGGGGTGTGTCCCAAGTAAGGCCCTAATTCGATCCGCTAAGTTCATGGCAGATGTCAAAAAAAGCCAAAAACTGGGGTTCAAAAACGTCCAAGTTGATTTTGATTTTGCGGATGTCATGGAACGAGTTCAACGCGTAATCAAAACCATTGAACCTCATGATTCTGTAGAAAGATATTCCTCACTAGGAGTGGAATGTCACACAGGCGAAGCCAAAATCCTATCTCCTTATGAGGTATCCATTAATGGGAAAGTCCTCACAACCAGGAATATTGTCGTTGCTACTGGAGCTCGCCCCGCTATTCCACCGGTTGAAGGTATTGAAAATGTTTCATACCTGACTTCCGATACCATTTGGGAGATACGAGAACAACCTAAAAAACTTCTTGTATTGGGAGGCGGGCCAATCGGTTCTGAACTGACGCAAGCTTTTGCGCGATTGGGAAGTTCCGTAACTCAAGTACAACGCAACAAACGATTGCTTCCCAAAGAAGATCCTGAAGTATCGCAAATGGTTTTGGAAAGTTTTCAAAGCGACGGAATCAATGTATTACTAGGACACACTCCTAAGAAATTCTTTAAGCGAGAAGGCAAAAACTTTTTGGAATGCGATCACAACGGCGCCTCTGTGGAAATAGAGTTTGATACTCTCTTGATCGCATTGGGGAGAAAAGCAAATACGGCAGGGTTTGGATTAGAAGAGCTGGGAATTGAATTGACTCCTGGTAAAACGATCAAAGTTAACCCACACATGAGAACAAACATCCCCAATATTTACGCTTGTGGAGACGTTGCCGGTCCTTACCAATTTACTCATACCGCAGCTCACCAAGCATGGTATTGCGCGGTCAATTCACTTATAAGCCCTTTTGGATATAAAGTAGATTATAGCGTTGTTCCCTGGTCAACTTTTACTGATCCCGAGGTAGCTAGAACTGGCTTAAATGAGTTGGAAGCGAAAGAACAGGGAGTTCCTTATGAGGTTACAACTTATGGAATTGACGATTTGGATAGAGCTATAGCCGATGAAGCGGCTCATGGAATTGTTAAGGTTTTGACAGAGCCTGGAAAGGATCGGATCATTGGAGTAACCATTGCGGGACTTCATGCAGGAGATATAATTGCAGAATACGTTGCCGCCATGAAACATGGCTTTGGAATGAACAAAATCTTGGGTACAATTCATATTTACCCAACTCTGGTAGAAGCGAATAAATTTGCAGCGGGTAATTGGAAAAAAAGCCACGTCTCAGAAACGGCATTGGCTTGGGGAGAAAGAATTAATCGATGGAGAAGAGACTACTTTTAGGAAATTTAATTTTTACTACTGAATTTACAATTTATCCGAAAAATTAAAAGGGAAAAAATGAAAAAAAATTTAACCTTAAATAGAGGTGCTTCGCCCTTTAAATTCGCGATTTCTTTTACTATATCATTGTTCATTCTCATTTCTTTCAGCTTAACCTATGCCAACGCTGATGATGGGAAAATTCACCCTTGGGGTTATGAAGGCGGCACGGGTCCGGACCATTGGGGAGAGATTGAAAAAGATCATGAAAAGCATCTAATGTGCCGCGAAGGGGTTAATCAATCACCGGTAGATATTAGTCACGTTCCGGGAGTCATGCTAGACGATTTGGGATGCCATTATTTAAAAGCTCCTATCCGAATCATGAACAACACACATACAATTCATTTGAGTTACGACCCTGGAAGTTTTGCTAATTGGGGTAATGAAAAATTTGAACTCATTCAGTTTCACTTCCATCGACACAGCGAACATTTAGTCAATGGAAAGCCTTACCCAATGGAAATGCATCTAGTGCATAAGACACCCGGTCATCAATATGTCGTGATTGGAATTTTTATGAAGGAGGGAAAGCATAATCCAGAAATTCAAAAAATATGGAATCGTATACCCAAAGAAATCAATAAAGAGTTTAGTTACGAAAATGAACTAATCGATTTAGCAAACTTACTGCCGCAAAATCATGAATACTTTCATTACAACGGTTCTTTAACAACACCCCCTTGTAGCGAAAACGTAAGCTGGTTTCTACTGGAGACTCCAATTGAAATATCAGAAGCACAAATTAAATATTTTGAAAAGTTTATTGACCATAACGCTCGACCGGTTCAAAAACTCAACCATAGGATTATTGTTAAAATAAAATAATCTCTATTTTTCTGTTGGTTGAGATATATGCCACAGTTCTCCTGAAGGCCCCCATAAATAGACTACCGTCTGTCCCCAAGACTCAGGTTTTGGAGGATTTGCTCTTACGCCTTCAAATTGAGTTAAAATTCCCAAATCGTTTAATTCCTGCCACCAGTCGTCAACGTTATCTACCAACAAGTGAAACATAAAATTTTCCGCCCACTCAACTTGATAGTAATTTTGTAAAAGAAATTTACTTTCACCTACCTGTACTTCCGCTAAGTCGTCTGATTCCCAATTTATCTTGAACCCAAGCTTTTTGTAAAACTGCTTGGAAACTTCATAATCTTTTGCAGGAACAAAAACTTTTAATTCGCTTGAATCTAAATTTTGCATAACATTATCTTTAACAAGGTAAATCCCTTTTCTGTAACACCCCAAAAACAATTCCTGCGAACATAAACAAAACACTTCCCGAGATTGAAACAAAAGGAAATAATCTAAAATCGATAAACTGATACCATGTTAATGCAACTAATCCAACAATCGATAAAGCCCCACATATGTATAAATTTTTAGTCGATTTAGAATTTGCAAAATAAGCAAAAAGAACACTCATAAAAAATAACAAAATCAATGCTTCGACAAGCGACCAATTTTTATAGAATGAATCAGTTAATAAACTATTCAAAAAAGCTTCGTGAAGCAACACTAAAGGAACGCTATCTCCCAATGAAGTCCGCCGGATATCTTTTCCGCCTTGCGAAACATCGCTTATAAATATAAAAGTATCTTCAAACTGTTCCCGTAAAGTCCCTATATAAGCAGGGTCCTCCGCGTACTCAATAAAACCCTCTAGAGGCATTAGTTTAAAACTGTTTTCTTTCTCTTTCCAAAAACTCGAATAAGGAATATAGACCTGTCCTTGTTTATTTATAGGAATCACCAAATCTTTTTCTAATTTATTTTTCGCCTTAGCTGGAATAGTGATCTCTTTACCCCACTCCACAATAATCTCTTCAATAGAAACATTGATATTGTCTAAAAAAGCCGAAAATGAAAGCGCAGGAAGGTATCCCAATTCTAGCTTTAATAGCAGTGGGTAGTGACGAAATACACCATCTGGATCGCTTTGAACATTGATATGACCGACAGTAACATCATCTTTAATATAATCCTGAAATGGCATTAATGAGGGGTATGCAAAGATTGGAGCTGACTTTCCTTTTTGAATTGGCGTTCCCATGAAAGGTAATAATTGTCTGGAGTTCCATTTTTCTTCTTGTGGAGTGTATTGACTTTCATCGTGGATATTCAATCCAAGCGGTAAATAAACTCTTTTTAAATCACTAAGCGATTTTTTAAATTTAGAATTAGAATCTGTACCTTCCTCAAATCGAAAAATAAAATCGTAGATAACTCCTTTCGGTTTTAACTTAGTTAAAAAGTTATTAACCTTTGCATATGTTTTTCTATCCAACACACTTTGCTTGAAATATTTTTTTGTTTCGTCCATTTCAACAATCGCTGCAATCTTTGGAGAAACAGAAGAACTCAAACTATTTTTAATTGCCTGACTTTGAAATAAATCTAAAACCTGATAATCGGCAGTTGTCCAAATGTCTCCACGGCTTAACCAAAAAACAGCGACGAATAGATACAAAATCACAGCGAGGAAAAAACCAGATTTTAAAAAAATTTTATATTTCAACTTGTTCACGTATATGATTGGGATTTGGCTGGGTCTTTTTAAGATTTTATTTTATGAAAAAATTGTTGCCTTGGATTATTTGTCATATTGATTAGCTATATTTCTAATATAGATTTTGGAAGACTACAATAAACTTAGTTGAGACAAGTTATTATCTATGTTAAAAACATATTATAATTTAAATTAATTTTAATCTCTAGAATTTGTAAAATTGAGGTATTTATGCCAAAACAAGTTCTTAAAGGAGCCACTCTAAGTTGCAGCATGGGAACTGCTCCTTCTAAACTAACAATAATTCCGCAGTCTGTTAGCCATCCTAAAATTAAAGGAAAACTAGCAGCCAATATAATGGATTATAAAGCTTTTGTTAATATCTTGCCATTTGGTATGTGTACCTCCATGTCTAATCCTAACGTCGCTGGCTCTACCGCTGCGGCAATGGGAGTCATGACTCCAACGCCTTGTATGCCTTCTATAACGACTCCTTGGGTGCCTGGAGGTAACAACACGATGGTCAATGGTCAGCCTGCTATAGAAGTGACCTCCACCTGTATGTGCGCTTGGGGAGGAGTAATCTCAGTCGTCCGTCCAGAATAGAATTTACGAAATTTCTTATTTAACCGTTAATAATCAAAAAATATTCCTGAAAAGGCAAATATTCTTTAGAAATCAACTTTGTATTGAGTTTGCCTAAAGATTCTCGCTTTGTACCCTGTTGACCAATATTCGATTGGTAAGACGATTGATTTTGTGATGCAAATAATTGTTCATTTTAAAACTGGTTATATAACAAAATCTCCCTGCCTCAAAAAATCCATAAATCGTAGAATTAGCGAACTCTGAATATCGCAAGAAGTAACGTCCGAGTGATTTCTTTTTAAATATGGAACATTGGAGATAAGATAAAATATTCACCTTATCTTTAAACTGCTATTCCAAGGAAAAGAGATCTGCTTGCTCTGTCTGATTTAAGCAATCTGGGCTATCGTATTTAGCGGAGTTGACCACCTTAGAAATTGAACGCACATTCATTTCTTGAGAAGGAAACGGGACCAACAACGATTTAAGTTGAGCGCTACTTGCCGCTGGATCTAACCACTTCGAATAACTATCAGGATTTAAAATAACCGGCATCCGATGATGAACTTTACCTACCAAATCATTAGCTTCAGTCGTCACAATAGAAAAAGTTTGAATTGAGCGTCCATCACCATTCCACTCAGCCCAAAGTCCCGCCATCCCAAATAATTCGTTAGATTTTAAATTGATATATTTAGGAGTTTTTTGTTTTGTGTTTCGAGCCCATTCAATAAACCCATCCGCTGGCACCAAACAACGCTTACTCCTAAAAGAATCGCGGAAAGACGGCTTTTCAGAAATAGTCTCAGCGCGCGCGTTAATGGTCTTCATGCCTATAGAATCGTCTTTCGCCCAATGAGGAATCAACCCCCAACGCAAGACAGAAATTTGCCTATCATGCCCGTCATAAACCACTGTGGGTACATTCTGAGAAGGAGCAATATTAAATCGCTCTTTAAAACCCACTTGGTTTGTCTTAGCTTTAAAATGAGTTACAATACTTTTAAAAGGTTTCGCTAAAGTATATCGACCACACATTTTTTTCTCCCACAAACTAATTTAAGAAGACTAAAAAAACAAGAGTTTCTTGTTTTTTTAGTCTTCTTAATCTTTCGGATAATAATTGAAAATGAAACAAAGTAACAAGAAAAAATATTCTGGCGTATTCCGAGATGGCGACGCAGGTCCACAAGCAAAAAAACGTTTTCGCAACCGGCGAGTCCAATTGATGAAACGCGAAAACAAATTGATGGTTTTAACAGGCGTTCCTTATGGCCCTGGACAAGAAACAGGATGGGCATACGCTCACTGCCCGACCTACCAGGAACCATCGATCATGTATTTAACTGGAATCAATCAAAACAGAGTCATTCTACTATTAGATCCACACTCCAAGGAATCCGACGAAATTTTATTTGTTGGCGAAAAAGATCCTAACCTTGAATTTTGGGATGGGTTTCGTTTTGGCGTTGGCGATCCAAAAAGCGTGAATGAGGTTAAACGTGTAACGGGATTTGCCGATGTTCGGGATATAGACGATTTCGAAGAGGTTTTAAAAAGCAGGCTAAAAAAACAAAAGAAAAAAGAACTCGGCACGTTATGGATTGCGGGTAAAATGAACGGAAGAGACCGTGTTTTCAAAGGCGATCATAACTGGAACTTTAAAAACCGAGTGAGCCGACTACTACGCAATTGGAAAGCTCCTAAAAATGCGTTATCCAATATTATGAATTCGCATTTTGAATTGCGACTTCCACTAGATAAGTACGACGAAGCAAATACCCGCAAAGCAAACGACGTTACTGCAGAAGCTTTTCGCGAAATGCTTCGCAATTTTCGAAAATTCAAAAATGAAAGTCATATTACCGGATTTCTCGAAGGCCAAATGTTGATGAACTCCTCTTATGGATTAAGCTTTCCATCCATTATTGCTTCAGGTTCTAACGCAACCATTTTGCATTATATGAAAAACGACGACGACTTTTCGAAAGACGAAATGGTATTGCTAGATTTTGGAGTTCGGTGGATGAGTATGCACGCCGATATATCGCGAACGATTCCTATTTCTGGCAAATTTAATCCATTACAAAAGATGCTTTACGAAGCCGTTCTTCAAGCGCAATTAAATGTCGAAAAAACGGCCAAAGTTGGAGTGACAATTATCGAATTGAATAAAGTTTGTTGGGACACCATTAACAATTGGCTAGACAACGACTTTAAAGCTCTTGGAGGAACCTATAAGCTCAAATACAAAAAACAGCCTCACGGAGTAAGCCACTTGATGGGAGAACAAGAACACGATGGAGACCCGTTTCGAATGTACTCAAAACAACCAATGCAAGAAGGCTGGCTCATAAGTAATGAGCCGGGTCTATATGGAACGTTCAAATTAAAGTGGAAGGGGAAAACTTACGATCAAGAAATTGGAATTCGGATAGAAGATAATATCATGATAGGAAAAAAAGGAAGCAAAAATCTTTCCTCTACTCCTAAAAAGGTAGCCGATATTGAGAGGTTAATGGCTAAAAAACCTTAAGCCGTAACTAAAGTCCTTTTACAATTTCCAGGACTTCTTCTACGTGGCCTTTGACTTTTACTTTAGGATACATTTTTCTAATTTTTCCAGTTTTATCAATAATAAAAGTCGACCTAACTATTCCCATAAACTTCTTACCATACATAGACTTTTCTTGCCAAACGCCATACTTTTCGACCACTTTTTTATCTTCATCGCTGATTAGCGTAAATGGCAAATTTTGTTTTTCAATAAACTTTTGGTGGCGTTCCGGCGAATCAATGCTTACTCCAAGAATCTCCGTATCTTTAAACTTTTTGAAATGATCGCGAAAATCGCAAGCTTCCGTCGTGCAACCCGGAGTCATATCCTTAGGATAAAAATAGAGAACGACATTTTTTTTATTCTTAAACGAACTTAGTTTAACTTTACCGCCATTTTGATCAATTGCCGTAAAATCTGGGGCCTTTTTACCTTCTTCTAACATATCTACCTACCCGTTAAATTAAAAGATTCTACTTAACCCGAAACCAAATCGTAGCTATAAAATCTTATAAAGTTGATTTAATAGCTTCTATTGTGGCGGGTTGAACACTCTCCCAACTAGCTTCCGGTTTTTTAGTAACGGTGATGAAATCAGTCATTAAGAAAACGCTGGCCACTCCATCGGTCTCAAAAATCTTAGCCGCAACAGGTGATTCTGCGGCTTTCTCCGCATCATTATAAGTTTTATATCCAGACTCTAAAACAGGCTGACTGCAATTAAACTTTAAAGCATTTTCATTGGGCGTTGTAGTAACTGAAACTTCGACTGCCATTTATTTATTCTCCTATTACACTTAATAAAAACTAATCTTTTAAGCTTCGAAAAATTCCAAACGAACTAGTGTATCCGTGTAAATAAGTAGTGTTTCCAACAGGACCGATTTCACCATTGCAAAAAAATCCACCAAGCGGCACATTTTTCATTTTTCCGGCAAACAAATTGGAGTCGTGGTTTGGAGCTTCATAGAGATACTGCCCCCTGCCTAAACAAGAAAAAAGCATAGCTCCAGTAGCGCTTTCAGATTTGCCTAATACAGAGTAATCGTCTAGTAGAATTTCTAGATCTTCGGCAGAAAGTAGCTTATCCCGTAAGTGGAACTGGACAAGTTGTCCTTCTCGTAGATAAGCTCCTATTGAAATAGCGCCAGAAGCCCTATCCAATCCCATTATATTACGGATCAAAAAATCTCCTTGTTTTGGATCTCCATCCAAAGGGTTCATTTCAATTCCAAGAAATAAAGACGTTTGGATCAATTTTCTGTCGTATTCGTTAGCGTTTTCTATAAGCTCTTCTAAAATTTTAAAAGGAGGCTGCTTATCTACTTCCTGTAAAAAAGTCGCTTGGCATTTCGTAACCGTATGAACTTCACCAATGGGACGACACCCTTGTGCAACAATGGTATCAACTTCAATATTGCCGCTCAATGCAACGCCAACAAGGCCATTATTAAAAATCTCGTCACCCTTATATAAAACGTTACCAGAACCCTCATGAGCTCCACTTGCAAGTCCACCTATTTTACTGCTATTTGGGTAGGCAAAGTCCATTCCAGCTAAGAAATCCTCGCCACGAAAAGAAAATGGATCGGCTAATAATATAAAATGAAGATTTTCTTCCAAAGGCACACCTATCCAATCTCTCCACACTTGTGGACCGGTATCTTGATTGGGTAGCTCCATTCCATCGGAATAAAACAAATTAACTTTAACTCCTGGCAAATGACCGCAAGTCATACTAAATGCGGGTTGTTGCTCCACTTCGGAACCTCCACCAATAATTCCTCCTCCGGAACAACCAAAAAGCTCGCCAGGCTTCATAAGTCCCCGTATCAAATTTGGAATTTTGGAATAATCTTCTTTAAAATGAGGAGAAACAAAAATCGTCGTAAAATCAGGGTCTAAATCTCCCAAATCTTGCTTAATATTTTTAACAGCCTCTTGAACACAATCCTCAATAGAGCTTTTTGTCGAAAGAGTCGAGGCCCATTTCATGAGTTTTCTCCTCAGCGATTCTAGGTCCAATATTGGACTTACCGCTATTTAAATTGGTATTAATTTAATTAAGGGAATAAAAACTTTAACGTCGCTTCGGCGGCCACATTGCCGTTCCGAATACAATCGGGAATCCCTATTCCAGTATATGCGCTTCCAGACAAAAACAACCCTGGAAACTTGTCCACTTGTTCATTAATCGATTCTATTACTTTTTGATGACCCACTAAATATTGTACGTTTGCTTTTTTATTTATATAAACGCGACAAAAAACTGGTTTTTCAGTGATTCCCATTATGGCGCGTAAATCCTCTTGTACCAATGTTGCCAATGCGTCCGGCTCCCGCTCTGTCAATTCTTCGCTCAAAGCCCCTCCCAAGTAACACCGTAGAAGAACAAAATCATCAGGAGCTCTACCAGGGTATTTTGAAGACGTCCAGGTACAAGCAGAAATATTAAAACCTTCTGACTTTGGAGCCAAGAATCCAAATCCTTTAAGTGGGTGAGAAAAACCTTCTTTTCGATAAGCCAGGGTAACTGCGGCGGTCGAAACATAAGGTATCTTACGTAAAAGATTCGATAAATCTGGGGCGCAATCATCTAATAAATTAGCGGTAATATTAGCCGGAGGAGCTAAAATAACAGCGTCAAAGGATAAGGGGTCGCCTTCTTCTGGAATCACCTTCCACTTCACTTCGCCATTAGAATTTTCGGAACTAACCGAGCTAATTTTAACGCCTGATTTAAAATTAATATCCGGGGACTTTTCTAAAATAGTCTCTACAATTTCTCCCAACCCTGATTTAAGAGTCATAAACATTGAATAGGCCGGTCGCGCCGGACCGCGTTTTGGAGCGGACATCATTTCTCTCTTCTTAGCCAGCATCCCCAAAATAAGCGATCTATATTTTTGTTCAGTTTCAAAAAACATAGGAAAAGTGCTTTTTATGCTCATCTTCTTGGGATCACTTGCATAAATTCCCGCTAACATCGGTTCAGCCATTCTTTTTAAAGCTTCATTCCCCAAACGTCTTTCTACGAAAGACGCCAAACTCTCGTCTTCTTTATTGCGTTTTTTAGGGATAAATAAGTCCATTCCCATACGAATCTTACCAAACCAACTAAAAAGAGACGTTGTCGCAAAAGGTAAAAACTTTGTAGGAACTAATAAACTAAGCCCCTCGGGCATGGTCTGCATCTTTTTGTCAACATACACAAAGGTTTTACTATTTTCCGTTTTTGTGCCTACTAAACGATCCTCAATACCCAACCGTTTACATAAATCAATTGCCCAAGGTTTTTGGCTTATAAATGAATCGGGCCCTCTTTCAACGACAAATCCATCAAATCGATCTGTCCTAAGTTTCCCTCCAAACCAATCCGATCCTTCCAGGACAGTACATTCAATCGGCAATTGATTAGCCGTGATCTCTTCTTGAAATTTGTAAGCGGCGGACAAACCTGCAATTCCACCTCCAATAATAGCTACTCTTTTATTTTGAGCCATCAGTTGTAATAAATAATTTAAAAGTTCGGTTTTTAATTAAGCCCTCCAAAACAAATTGGATCGCGGGCCTTTGACGAGTGAGAGCTTAAGCCTTTGGGTTAAGCTCCCGCTTGTTTAATTTCTTCGGAGGACTGGTTGTCCATTTCAAGATCTTGAGGGATGATCTTAAAATTTATTAAAGGGATCGCGCTTTGCGGATCTAACTTTAACGATTCTTTAAATTGAAACTCCGCATCGGAAAATTTCTTTTGCTCTAAATAAACATGCCCCAAGTTTTTATGAGCTTTGGCATTTTCAGGATTAAATTTTAATGCCCGTTTATATTCAATTTCTGCTTTTATAAAAAGTTTACGTTCAAAATAAATATCACCGACAATATTACAAAGCTGATCATTTTCTGGATCTAAAATCAAAGCTTGCTTTATATATTTTTCGGCCTCAAAAAGTAGGCCTTTCCTAATATATATTTCAGCCAACGCCTGTAATGAAAATGGTAAACCTTCCTGAAGCTCTAAAGACTTTTTAAAATTATCCGCTGCCTTTGTATAATCTTTTTGAGCTAAAAAAACTTTTGCTAGGCTTATATAAAACTCTGGGCATTCTGGTTCTATTTGAAGCGCTTCAAGAAATTTAACCTCCGCTCGGTCGAATTTCCCCCATTTAAAATAAATCTCACCCAAACTCCTCAAATATTCAGGGTTATCTGGGGACAACCTAACAGCATCTTTAGACTTTGTTTCGGCTTCTCTATATTTCTTTTGCTCTAAATATATATCGCTTATCGCATCGTAAATGCTGGCATTCTCTGGATCCAAACTAATCGCTTTATCCAAATTTTGGATAGCTAATTCTTGAACTCCCAAAGATTTAAATAAAATTCCCAATTGTGCGTGCAACGCAGCTTGAGACTTTTTATCTTCCGGAGCCAAACGTAACCCTGCAAAAACAAAGTTCAAAGCGCTTTCGTAATTTTTTTCAAATTGGGCGTCTAGAGCAAGGGCTAGATAATCTTCCGAAGACCTTTGATCATCGGTTCGATTATCGGCAGCTTCAAGAACTTTTTCCCATTGAGGAGCATCAAAATTATCAACTGGGTTCGAAGCAAAATTAACAATCCATTCTTTTTCTTCAGCGGTAGGAGAATATCTTCCTGGTTTTCTTAGACCAAACATTTGAAATTTAGAGTTGTATATTAACTAGGACAGGTTTAACAGACGACGCGGAAAATCGAAAACAGCAGTGTTTTAGGCATATTTCTGCTGGGAAATTTTATTTATCATCTAATAAAGTGTCGAGTTAATAATGGTTAGCAGAGGGGGCATTTAATTTAAACAGAACGCCAAATTGGGAGTTTATTATAACACTGTATGTAGTGATGGGACAGATCCTTTTCACAAGAATGTCCAATAAACACAAAAAAGTCGTAATAACTTCTTAATATCTGCCCTAGTTAAAAACTCCTTTAATAAGATTATGCAAACCACAATTTTATTCTTTTTGAAACTTTATGCCCTTACAATCTTTTTGTAGCTTGTGACTCGCTGCATGTTTTGCTATATTTTTAGAGAACAAATCCCCTATATTCAATTCTTTGGAGACAAAAATGAATCAAGCAATGGAAGCTTTAAAAATAGCGATGGAATTTGAAGATATCGCGAAGTCTAAATTAGAAGCCGTAATTGAGATTGCCGCTCATCAAGACACTAAAGACGCCATTAATAAAATGGTCGAAGATAAAAACAAACAAATTGAAGCCATTCAATGGTTAATAATGGCAGAGTCCGGAAAGTTAGACGTGACAGAGCAAAAAGAAGGCGGCGGTATGTCTTTACCTGCAAATGGAGCGGAAAGAATGGCTCAAGGGAAATGCCCTTTTTCATCCGGCGAACTAGCCAAAATGGGAATTAATGTGAGCGAAGAAGATCTAAAAAAGAAAAAATCTGACTCTAAACCTGAGTAAAAAATTGAACTCTAAAGCTATGTTAGACATTTTAATTGAATGCCGGGGTTGCCAAATTGAAAATATGTTTGGCGAGTACTCCCCGGATAAAGTGTTAGTTTGCAATCAATGCCGGGAACGTTTGATTGAGCCAGACCTTGATGAAGTGTACTCCCGGTATGACTGCAAAAGTTGCGATTTTGTCATTCTTGTTTTAAAGAAAACCACTTTCAAAGTTGGTGAAGCCAAATGCCGCTGTGGGAGCGATGAATTAGTAAAGACAAATTGTACGGAGATTGTTGAAAACGCTCAAAAAGCCGGAGCATTTGACCTTACCGACGAAGCCCCTCCTTCCGAAGGCGATTGGTATCGTTCAGAGCCCATCCAAGGGCAGGATCATGATTACAACGATATGTTTGACCGCGATATGGGAGATGGTTAATCTTTTTTATTTCTTCTCCTCTTTTATGAGGACATTATAAAAAAAGAATAACTATCGAATAATTGACACTAATTTAAGTTTTCGGTATAATTCCTTTAAATCCAAACTGTTAGAAAAACAATGGAAATTCCCTTATGAAGGAAAAAGCCCCCATAGATGGACAAACATGGGACTCGAATTTAAAGCAAGCGATTGATTTGATTCAAAAGAATCAAAACTTTATTTTTTGCGCTGATTTAGATCCAGATTCAGTTGGCTCTATGCTTGCTCTTTCCCTATACTTCAATCATTTAGGGAAAAAAGTTTACATTGTTATGTCCGAAAGTTTGGGGGATGGAGTTGATTTTTTTGAACAAATTATTGAATACAATTCTTTAAAAGTAGTTCGTAACGAAAAATCAATAAAAGAAATCAAAGACGACGTTCAATCGGTTATTTTCTTTGATACGGCCAATACCAAACTTGTGCCTTTTTATCCGATTATTTCAAGGGAAATTCTATCCAAAGCGCCGCCTGTAATTGAAATAGATCACCATTTTGGAGCGGATAGCGAAGAAATGACCGATTATGGCATCAAGCTTTTTAGAAATGCCAACGCAAATACAGAAATTATTGCAGAACTATTATCTAACTTAAAAGAAGTTAACCCAGACTTTCCAAACCCATTCTTCCAAAGAAATATTTTGATCGCCTTAATAACTGGACTGTTGGGCGATACTTTAGGGGGAAAGGTTGTCCCTTTTGAAGAAGATTTCAAGTATTGGATGAATACTTTAGGTGGCTCTCTTGGAAGCGTGACGCGATGGAGGGCGGGAGATGAGGAACGCTTTTCAGATAAACAAAAACAAAAGTTCGGTTCTCCAGACCACGTTCTAAAATACATGAACCGTTTGGACGAGGCAAAACAACTTTGTTTAGATACCCTGATGAAAACTGTCGAGCTAAATGGCGGAGTTGCTAGCCTGAATATCTTGGATTCTACTTATGAAAACGTTAAGGAGATTAGTCCTTCTTACGATTCAGAATGGTTTAATGAAGTTAGAGGATTCTTGCTCAATACCGTTCCAGAACATTCTGGGAAAGTTGGAATTGTATACTTTCACGGTCAAAATGCAGAAGGGAAAGATTGCATTTTCATGAAAGTCCGAAGAGCTATTGATTACTCAGGTTTTGACCTCAGAGAATCCGAAATCAAAATTAAAGAATTATTTCCAGGTGATGAATATATGGGTGGAGGCGGTCATCCTGGAGCCGTTTCTTTTAGGGTTCAACCTGTCGATGAAAATGATTTCAAATCCAGACTTCAATCGATTGTAGAACATATAGCTAAGAACCTTCCATAGACCTTGTCGAAATTATTTTTGAACTTTAAACTGATTTCCTCAAAACTCCCCTTACAATAATCTGTTGTGCAGTCAAACCATAACGATTGTCCACTCAAACAAGTTTTACGCTAATGCCACTTATCTATAAGGCATCTAACTTAGCTTTTTATCCTACTGTTCCATTTAATCCTTTTATATTCCTGGCAAATAATATTTCATCAAAAAGTGAGAACCATTATGACCAAACAATTTAAATCAATTTTTGCTTTACTAGTATTGATAAGTATCTTAATTCCATCGGCATCGTTTGCGGAAGACTATATTGTCAAAGAACCTCCTAAGTCTCTCGACAAACTATATCCACCCATTAGCAAAGAACCTAAATGGGTAAATCAAATGCACAAAGTTTCTGGAACATTAAACGGGGTACTGGTAAATGTTAAGGAAAACGACTGGGAAAATGCCGAAAAAAGCGCTGGTCTTTTTGCCGAAGCTTACGAAGAAACTTCCAAATTAGTTCCAGAGTGGAAAGATTATTTCGACAATGACGCAGCCAAAAAATTTGCAGAAACCGTAAAAACAAGAGACGCTGGCAAAGTATGGAAAGCTATGGGCTCTGTTGGAAAAACCTGCGGTAAATGCCATAAAGAAAACAATGTCGCCGTTTGGACTAAATATTCCTGGCCTTCAGCGCATAAGATCAAAGTATCCGATCCAGTGTCGGAAGAAGAACTGAAATACGGAAAATATATGTGGAAGATTACCGGATCGTTTAATGCCGCGATGGTTAACTTTAAAGACGGCCAATATGATCGCGCATTAAAAGGAGCTAAAAACTTAAAAAGTCGAATCCAAGGTCTTAAATCAGCGTGTTCCAAATGTCATGTAGACGATTCAGTAAAAAACTTTTTCGTGGGACCAAACGTAACGAAAGCCCTTGATTCCCTACAAACAGAATTAACCAAAGAAAAACCAAACCCAGGCGTTTTTTGGAAAAGCATAGGGATTATAGGCAAACAATCTTGTAAACGTTGCCATTTGACTCATCGTTCCTACGCTATCATCCAAGAAGTTTGGGAAAATCATGACCATTAATAGATTTCATCTTTAACCTAAAACTAAGATGAAAAATGAATTCATCTCCTGAAGGCAATCGTTTTCTATCTAAGTCTCAGTTTTTTAGAGGAACTCGATGCTCTAAAGCGTGGAAGCTTTTTTGGTCCCACTCAGAATTGAAAACGTCGCGGCTTGATAGTCACGACGTTTTTCAAATTGCTTCCAAAGAAATTTCGCTAAAATCTAGAAAACTATTTCCTGAAGGAGAGGAAATCACTGGTAATACTGAACAAAAAATATCCAAAACTCTCCAGGCCGTTCAGAACAAAATTCCAATAATTTATAACGCTCATTTTCAACGAGACAAGGTCTTAGTCTCTGTCGACATTCTAAAATATGAACAAGGTCGCTGGAAATTAATTCTGGTAAAAAGCGCTTCTAAGAAAAAACGAAAGCACATTAGAGAAGTCGCTCTACAATTGAATATCCTTAAATCAAACGGATTATCCATTAGTTCGGCAAGTCTTTTACACGTGAATACCAGCTATATCCTAGAAGACAAATTAGACTTAGACGATTTTTTTACGGAAATAGATTTAACGGAATTAGCGCTAAACCTTCAATCTAAATTGGATGGAAAGTTTATCTCTTTAAACGACACCCTTAATAATCAAATTCCAGAAGTAGAAATCGGAACGTATTGTCTACAACCTCACGAATGCGAATTCAAAAATCATTGTTGGTCTGCGATCCCAGAAACGTCAATATTTGATTTAACTCGATTGGCAACCGCAAAAAAAGTCGAACTCTATTTGAAAGGCATTACCGAATCACAAGAACTCCCAGAAGATTATCCTTTAAGCGAATATCAAAAAATTCAAATACATTCGGAAAAAACAAATACGCGTTTTATCAACGAAAAAGCTATTGAGAAATTTCTCAAAAAGTTAACATTTCCGCTTTATTTCTTAGACTTTGAAGCGTTACAACCAGTTGTACCGCTCTTTCAAGGGGATAACCCTTTCGAATTTTTACCTGTTCAATTTTCTCTCCACTATTTAGAAACTGAAGAGGGAGCGCTCCAACATAAAGAATTTATTGCGGAAAATAATCTCGACCCTAGACTGGGGTTTGCTACAACGCTAGTAAACTCAATTCCTGAAAATGCATGTATCCTGGTGTATAACGTCGCTTTAGAAAAAAAAATAAATAAGAGTCTGGCCTTACGATTTCCAGAAATGGAAAAACAATTAAAAACCATTAATAGCCAGTTAGTGGATCTCATAGAACCTTTCAACAATAAGTACATATATGACCCTAAAATGAAGGGTAAGTCTTCAATTAAAGCTATCCTTCCAGTGTTAGTTCCAGAAATGGAAGAAGCCTATAAAAACTTAAATATCAAAAATGGAATGATGGCAATGGGGGCTTTTTTTAATTTGCAGGGAAACCAAGACAGTAACGAAAAAAATAAAATCCGCCAGGATTTATTAGATTATTGTAAATTGGACACTTTGGCCATGGTAAAAGTATGGCAATATTTAAATAATTTATTTCCAGCTCTAACCCCCCAAAAAACAAAATAAATCAGCCGCTCCCCAGATGTAAATCAAGTAAAGATTCATAACGCTTTCTTGCAAAACCGATATTTTTTTTGTTAAATCAAGATCGGTATCAATTCAAGGGAGCTTCAATTAATTAGATTTCAAATCCCCTACCCCTTGAAAATAAGGACTTCACGATAAACTTAAATCTTCGAAAAAATCCTTAAATCCACCAAAACCGACCTCTATTTTCTAAGGAGACGTCATGTCCGAAAGTCTTTTCACTAAAATACTTCTCAAAAAAATTCCGGGAGATATCGTTTTTGAAAATGATCGGATTTTTGCCATAAATGATATTAATCCACAAGCTCCAGTCCATATACTCATCATTCCTAAAGAGCAAATCACAACTCTCAACGATTTAAAAGGCGAGCATAAAGAGCTGATGGGAGAAATGTTTATAGTCGCTAAAGATTTAGCCAAAAAAATGGGATTCGATGAAAACGGTTATCGAGCCGTAATAAATTGTAATATGGATGGCGGTCAATCGGTGTACCATATCCATCTACATTTGCTTGCCGGTCGTCATATGGAATGGCCTCCTGGTTAGGAGATAGAATTAACTATTTTCTCAGGTAGGCGAAAACTCTGTTAAACGTTTAATTTCTTCTTTAGATTCTTTTAGAATTTGTAAAGAAGACTTAAGTATAATAATACCGATAATCGCCCCAATCGCTAAATCTGGCCAGGAAGAATTGGTAAAAGAAACCCCCGCCGCCGCTATTAGGACTCCAAAGTTGGCTATAACATCGTTACGAGTGCACAACCAGACCGACCTCATGTTTATATTTCTATCTCTAAACTTCATGAGAATAGCCGCGCATATAAAGTTTGCGCATAAAGCCAACGCGCCAACTACGCCAATAATGCCTGCATCTGGCATTTGAGGATTAAAAAAACGATATCCTCCAGAAACTATGGCTAAAAGCGTAAAAAAAGCCATCGAGATCCCTTTGATATAAGCGGCTCTGGCGCCAAATAAAGGGGTTTTCCCTATAGCTAGAATCGTTATCAAATAAAAACCGGAATCGCCCAACATATCTACCGAATCGCCCAACAAAGCGCGAGACTCTCCTATCCAACCATACGCTTGCTCCAAAAAAAACATGGTCAGATTGATGCCAAATGCCCACCATAGAGCTATTTCGGGTTCCTTTTCCAAACCTTTTTCGGTGCTTGTAGCGGCAACTTCCATCACAAAATTAATATCAGATATGAGTTTTACATCTGCATAGGTTTAAAATTACTTAATCCAACGCTTTAGAAAATGCTTTAGCTACCACCAATAGATTTTCTAAATAATCTTCCGCAACGGGGTCTACGGCCTCAACTCTTGCTCCTAAAGCGCCAGCAATTTTTTGCGCCGCAGTTTTGCTAAACTGTTTTTGAACAAAAACCACTTTGACTCCCAGTTCTTTTCCCAGTTGCATAATTTTACCAAGAGAACGCGACCCCGGTTCTTTTCCTTCAACCTCGACGGCAATCTGGCTCAGTCCATAGGCTTTAGCAAAGTATCCCCAAGAAGGATGAAAAACTAAAAATTTTCTCTGTTGAACAGATCTCAGCGTTTCTTTAATTTGTAAATCTAAATTGTTCAAATCATCCACAAACTTTTCGTAATTACTTTCAAAAACTTTCTTGCGATGTGGAATTAGCTCGATTAACGCTTCTTTAATATTTTTTGCGATAACTTTAACTATTTTAGGATCGGTCCAGATGTGCGGATCTTTTCGGTTATTCTCCATATGAGAATGACCCGAGGTCTCCTCTTTTAAATCCACATGCTCAAACATATTTTCCATATTAATCAAAGTAACGCCTTTATGAGTATCGACAATGGCCATATCTTTATTTGCCGAAATAATACGCGTCGACCAAACAGATTCAAACGGAACTCCAATTCTAAAAAATGCAGGAGCTTTTGCTAACCTCACCATTTGTTTTGGATTGGGATTATATGTAACTGGGTTTTGTCCCTGGCCTACCAACGCTTCCGCGATAACCCAAGGTCCGCCAATTCGTTCGACGAAATATTTTTGCGGAAGAATACTGACAAAAACGCGAATTGGCTCGGCAAAAACTTTATCCGGCAAATTCAATATCGCGCATAAAATAAGAAAAGAAAATAATTTAGATAATTTCAAATACATATTAATTTCAAACTATTAAAAACGAGGACATTCTATTTCTTCAATCGTCTAATTAAGAGAGAAGAAGTTGCTTTAATCAATATCGTCAAAAACGCCTGTGGCAAGACTCTTGCGGGCGGTACGCGCTTCTTGTTCAGCTCTGGCGATTCCGTCATCGTAGTCGTTTTGGTCTACAAAACTTAAAACAGGTTCCATTTTGGGGTGGCGCTTTAAATACAATTTAGACATATTTTGAACCAAACGCCGATACTTTGGATGGCCGCTTCTTTGGCTGCGTAACTCGACTAAATGTCCTAACTCTCTCAAATTCATTCCCATATTCCATCGGATTAAATGATTGAACAGAGGAGCATACTGAGCTTCCTTAACCATCCCTGCGCTTATAAAATCGCGATAAAGATTTTCGGAACGATCATAGCATTCTTGTACAAGCTCGCTTTTTCCAATTTCCTTTATTTCTCCCGGTATGGAATAGCCAAGAGAAATTCCAATATCTTGTCTTTGCTGAGTGAGCATTCGATGTCGCTGCAAATCCCGATACTCTGCAAAACCGGCAATCAAATCAAATTGAATAGGATAGCCATATTCTAAACCACGACCGGGACGATCGCGTTTTGTTTTACGGTCTCCTATATACGTATTAAATATTTCGTCTTGTTTTTCTTCTGGAAGCGACTTAACAACTTCACGAATTTGCTCGGTCGAAACCTTTACATACGGAAAGAGAATAGACGCCAACATGTTAACTTGTAAATCCTCTGGTTGATCCTCTAACAAAACCGCTTCCGGATTCGGACCAATTTTAATTCCTTTAAAAAGAGCATCCGCTAACGCTTGCATCTTATTATTATTTGTTGCGTAATAATCGTTTCGCGCAGCTCTTTTGATAAACGTGGGAATTTGATGATTGAGAGCCTTTTGAATATTCTCCGCCAACGATTGAGCTTCATGCAAATCTTGCGACATTAATTTAGAAATCAAATTGGAATAAAATCTTCCGTTCCCAACCAAGCCCAAATTCGCCTTTGTCGAAGCCGGTAATATACATCGTATAACGTCGCAAGCGGCGCTGCGAATCGTGAAACCATAGGCAATTCGGTGGGCTCTTCGTTCGTTATCGTCGATCAATTCACTTTGTTTGAGCGTTAAGGTTCCTTCCGCCCTTTCGACTTCGATTTTAAAATCTTCTTGCGGAAGTCGCTTCTGAAACAACTCCTTCATTGGCTCTACCAGCGAAGCGTAAGCCTCAAAAATAAAGTCCATCGTTTGTACATACTTCCCCCCCAAACCTGACTCCATAATATTGGCAGGTCGAACATAACGCCACTGACCATTTTTTTGAACGTCGTATAAAACGTAACGAGTCGACTCTTCAATTGGAGATCCTCCAATTCGGCAGTCCTCGATAATTTTTGTCATCAGGTTAGAAACTTCCTCAATGCATAACGGAGCGACAGCCAATTCCGCAACCGATTCATCGCCGTATTTATTAACGACGCGATCAATCATTTCGCTGCCTTTGACCTCATTAGCCTTCCCTTGTTCGTCAAGAAATTCTCTAACAATAGTTTCTTTAAAACCGGTAGGCGCTCTACTATATCTGGCCAAAGCGGCGCCAATAACTTCTGGATTCAAATTTTTTAAGGAAAAAACCGTCGCCTCTGTATCGGTCAAATAAGGCGTCAGAATCTCCCTTTCCCGTTCGGTTAAGTCGTCAGTCCGTCCCGGTTTCATATTGGGAATCCTTCGCGCAACGGAATCCGGTATCGTTGAACCGGACCTCCGGCAAACTCCACCGGCGAAAAGCGCCGTGAAGCGTATCAGGGTTGTTGATCCAAGAACCTCCGCGAACGATTTTATATTTTCCATCCGGAGACCCTTGAGGATTTCTCAGGGGAGAATTTCTGTAATAATCTAATTGATACCAATCGGAGACCCATTCCCAAACATTGCCTGCCATATCATGAACTCCGTATATAGAGGCGCCTTTTGGATGAGTTCCAACTGGAGAAAGCGTTTTTATTCCTTGCCATTTCTTTTTATAAACAGCGCGATCTCTCGTAACCGGTTCGTTTCCCCAGGGATAAAGTTTCCCAGAAGGACCGCGAGCGGCTTTCTCCCATTCCGCTTCTGTTGGGAGCCTTTTTCCACGCCAACGACAATAAGCGTCCGCATCGTGCCAACTAACTTGTATAACTGGCTGCTTACTAATTATCTTGGGAAACGAAACGCCATCCCATAAATTTCCGTCTTTACAGCCTTTCGTCGTGCAAGAATCGTCCAATGCCGAACGCGCTCCAGTCGCCAGCGCAAATTCCATGTAATCAGCGTTCGTTGTTTCGTAACGGTCGATCCAATATTCTTTCAAATAAACCGAATGCCGAGGACGTTCATCGCGAAACCACCATAATTTACATCCCTTATCAAAATTTTTACATGAATTATAGTATTGCGTTGTTTGCTGGAATGAAGATCCCATATAAAAATTGCCTTCAGGAATACGCGCCATATCCGAATAATTTTCAGCAGAGTTCTTCGCTATCAACTCCTTCACTTTGTTATCTGTTACCGCCTCTGAAATGGGCACAGAAACAGGAAGCGTTAAAACGCTAATAAAAATATAAACGGCGATAATTAAAGGCATGAAGCAGTCCGGCGGATCAAAATCTAAAAGGAAGGCAATGGGTTAACTCACTCGTCCCTAAATCGCATCATCTCTTTTCCATGAATATAGAAACAAGACAATCCTAAAATCATGTTAACGGTATATAACCATGTCAACTTTTGGTGATATCTATCAAATTGAATCTGTAATTTTTTATTTTCTGGAGAAGCTTTTTTTAGTTTATCTATTTCATGCATTTCTGGCCGAAGAACACCTCCAATATAAATAGCCAGAACTATCATAACGGCCAGAAAAACCTCGCGGGTGTATTTCTTCTTCGTAACGACTTGTTTTTCATAGCCGCCTGATTTCCATTTCCCCGCCAAAAACTTTAAAACTTCCGCAATCAATATGATTGCAATACAGGTATAAATAATATTGACGTTAAAAACGTCCATTATTTTATTCATTATTTTGCTAGCGACAAGCGGTTGTTCTTTAAGATTAATTCGAACCATGATCTCGACTAAAATACCGAGCAAAAACATGCCTCCCACCCAAAACGCGAGAGAAACCAAATGCAACCAATTAAATATAAGTAGCGTCCGTCTCATCTTATTTTTTACCTTCCGCCAGAAACTCGTTTCCGATACCCAACAAAACTATCGTCAATTTCTTTTTTCAATTTTTCGGCCTGCCTTTGGGCATAAGTCTTATCGCCAAAACCAGAACGAACCGTCGATCCTGTCTGATTTCTATTAACCGTATTTAAAATAGACAGATAAATCACGCCATATAGAAAGGCAAACGTATACAAAAAAAGGGGGATAAAGGATTTAAGCCGTTTCTTCTCTTTCTCGGATTTACTGGTCCAATGCCGATCAAAAAAAGACTTAAATATGCCTTTTGGTTTTCCTTCCAAGACCGAAACTCTTTCCGCCGGATAAATTGATAAGTTCGCGTTCAATAGTAGCAAAATCCCAATTCATAAACAAGCAAACCGGCGCCATCCCTACCCCCCTTTTATGATATAGTTCCTGTTTTAAATCAAACATTTCCCAAGTATGGAGACCTCGGCAATTGATCGAAATTAAAACCTCAGGCCCTTTAAAAACAACCGTAAAAACGCCTCCTTCAAAAAGTTACACCAATCGAGCTTTACTCGTTTCCGCTCTAGCGGAAGGAGAAAGCGTGGTCGAAAACCCCCTATTTAGCGATGATACTCATTTTATGTGTCAGGCTTTAAAGGACTATGGGGTATCGGCTGAAAAAGAAGACAATGCATTTCGCATAAAACGATCAGAATCCCAATTAGGCGCTCCTCAAAATGAAATTTATGTTGGCAATGCCGGAACTACCATGAGGTTTCTTACTACTTTCGCCTGTTTGGCAAAGGGAGAAACAAAATTGAACGGCGACGAGAGGATGCTGGAACGCCCTATTGGCGATCTTCTCACGTGTTTGCAATCCCTTGGAGTGAATGCAAAAGCCGATCTAGGCAATCAATGTCCACCGTTAACCATTCAAGGCGGTAACGTCCGCGGAGGCAAAGCCGGGCTTGCTGGCAATAAAAGCAGTCAATATCTAACGTCTGTCCTGCAATGCGCTCCTTATTTTGATAACGATACGCAGATTAATATAGTAGGAGAGCTAACTTCCAAGAGTTATATTGATATTACGTTGGAAGTCATGTCAGCTTTCGGCGTTTCGGTAGAAAATAACGACTACCAGCAATTTTCCGTCAAAGCTGGTCAAAAGTACAAACCACGTGTTTATCGAGTTGAAGGAGACGCCTCTAGCGCTTCCTATTTCATCGCCGCCGCCGCCGTTTCCGGAGGCGAAGTGACCGTAACCGGTTTAAATCCTAACAGCGTCCAGGGAGATATTAAATTTGCCGATGTTATGGTTCAGATGGGCTGCTCGGTAGAAAAAAAATCGGACAGTATCATCGTTCGAGGCGGACCGTTAAAAGGCATTCATGTCGATATGAATAACATGCCAGACACGGCCCAAACTTTGGCTGTGGTGGCTCTCTTCGCAGAAGGCGAAACCGTTATAACGGGTATTGGCAACTTAAAAATTAAAGAAACCGACCGCATCGAAGCGTTAGCCACTGAGTTAACACGTCTTGGCGCGGAGGTTAAAGCGGGTTCCGATTTTCTTGTAATAAGACCTGGGGAATACCGACCTGCTGAAATTGAAACTTACAACGACCACCGGATGGCCATGAGTTTTGCCCTGGCCGGTTTAAAGATACCGGGGGTTAAGATAAAAAATCCTCAATGTGTCGGAAAATCCTTCCCGGATTTTTTCGACCGATTTCAAGAAATGTATGAGTAATCCAAAATACACCAACGAACTAGTACACGAAAAAAGCCCCTACCTTCTACAACACGCGCACAACCCCGTCAATTGGCGCCCCTGGGGCGATAAAGCGTTTGAAATCGCTAAAAAAAAAAATAAGCCCGTCCTCGTCAGCATCGGTTACGCAACCTGCCACTGGTGCCATGTCATGGAAAGAGAATCCTTCGAAAACGAAGAAACCGCCAAGATAATGAACGAGAGCTTCGTCTGCATCAAAGTCGACCGCGAAGAACGGCCAGATGTAGACAGCGTTTACATGAAATCGCTACAAACCCTGGGTCAACAAGGCGGCTGGCCATTGAACGTTTTTATAACTCCCGCAGGCATTCCTTTTTACGGAGGCACTTATTTCCCTCCCGAAGGTCGCTACGGTATGTCCTCTTTCCAAGATGTGCTCAAATTTCTTTTAAACATTTGGCACAACGAGCATGAAAAGGTCGAGAAACAAGGCAAAGCTATATCCGAGGCCTTAAAAGACCAATTTGCCTTAGAAAAAGCTGGAGAGAAAGACTCTTTCACTTTCGATGGAGAAGAACGAACCGTTAAACTTTTTGAATCTTCTTTCGACAACATAAACGCCGGATTCAAATTTCAGCAACAAAACAAATTTCCGCCAAGTATGGGGTTATCTTTTTTACTGCGATATTATCGGCGAACAGGCCATAACCTATCCCTAGAAATGACGCAAGCTACCCTTCGCGCCATGAAACATGGCGGAATCTACGACCAAATCGGCGGCGGCTTATCCCGGTACAGCACCGACTACCGATGGCTAGTTCCTCATTTTGAAAAAATGATGTACGACAACGCTTTGTTCGCAATAAGCCTGATCGAAACATTTCAAGTGTGTGGCCAACAAGAGTTTGCCGAATGGGCTTGCGACGTTTTCCAATACATAGATCGTGATATGACCTCGCCTGAAGGTGGAATCTATAGCGCAGAAGACGCCGATAGCGAAGGAGTTGAAGGTAAGTTTTATGTCTGGACGCTTGAGGAAATACAAGAAATTTTAGGACGCGAAACCGCTTCCATTGTCGTTCCCTATTACAACGTTACCGAACAGGGAAATTTTGAGAAGAAGAATATACTCAATGTTAAACAAACGCTCTCTGTATTTTCCAAAGCAAATGGATTCCACATTGATCAAGTAAGAGATAGATTGCAGGAAGCCAGGGAAAAACTACTGGAAGTCCGTAACAAACGTATACGACCGCTATTAGACGATAAAATCTTAGCGTCATGGAACGGGCTGGCCATAATCGCCTTCGCAAAAGCCGGTCGCGTTTTAGAAAACCAAGACTTGATCGGCAAAGCTGCAAAGTCCTGCCAATTCATTTTTGATAAACTAACGACTCCAGAAGGCAGACTCTTACGACGCTACCGAGAGGGAGAAGCTAAATACGACGCTTATCTTTGCGATTACGCATCCGTCGCTCTCGCTTGTTTGGAATTATACGAAGCGACCTACAAACCCGAGTACATAGATAAAGCGCGCGGCTTGATGCAAATCGTTGCGGAAAAATTTGCCGCCGATAACGGCGCTTTTTACGAAACTGCCGAAGACGCAGAGAAATTAATCATCAGACAAATTACCGGTTACGACGGAGTGGAACCTTCTGGCAACAGCGCTGCGGCAATGGCATTCCTTAAACTTTCCGCTTACGATGTCGATCCAGAATGGGAAAAGCAAGGTTTAGGAATCTTGATGGTTTTCCAAGATGACTTGATGGAATATGGTTTGAACTCGCCCTATATGATGCAGGCGGCGCATTTGTACCTGGGAGGCGCGAAAGAAGTTGCCGTCATCGGGAAACGTGACGATGCGGGAACCGAAGAGTTTCTAACTGCAATTCGAACGGGATTTTTTCCGCAAGCTGTTTTTGCGTTTGCTTACGAAGATGAAATAGCCGCAACCCCTGTCAAATTATTGCAAGACCGGAAATTGGTAAACGGTAAAGCGGCGGCGTATGTCTGTCGACGCGGAACCTGCTTAGCCCCAGTAACAAGCGTCAAAGAGCTACACGCCCTACTAGACGACGACTATAAAGAAGGTTAACAAGCCCTCCTAGCCAAAACTTCATAAAAACTCTTTAAGGGGTGAGACCCTGCCCATGCAATCTCGTCCCCATTAGTCCCTTTTCATGGACGCCAGACGCAAGGTCCGGTTCTCCGAGCCTCACAGTCTAGACGTCCGTATAAGCGACACTCATTTAAAAGCAATTCCGGCGCCACAAAAACAAACAAAATATTGACGATAATTTAATAAGGCTTTTTTGCTTTCCATTTATTTCGGGGACGATCAAATACCTGACATTGAGCAATCAAAATACATCCATTTAAAGCCTTGTTTCTGTATGATGTGTCTAGATTGATGTCATCTATTTAAGTGTCGGGTTAATAATTAGAAACGCCAAATATTACACAAACACAGCATCCAAAAAAGATTTCAAATTCAAAACGATGTAAACCCCTCCCGTTTATTTCTCTTTCATAAAGCGCCTCTACCATTTTCCCTATAGCGCTTTTAATACAAAGTGATAATGAACCTCAATAAAATTCTAAAGATTCAAAGAACGGCAATCCTGCATCAAAAATATATTCTAATTAAGATTTTTTTTTAATTGCAAAACCCATGAAACAAGAGTAAATTTTTGGAAAACCAATACAACTACCTTAAAACCATCTATTTAAAAAAACATTTAAGGAGGTCATCTTGAAAAAACTCATCCCCTTACTTCTTATCTTAAGCTTAGGAATTGGCCTTTCTAACGCTTCTGCTCAAACTGTAGAGTGTCCATTTGATCCTGCGTGGCTAACAAGCAATAAGGAGCTACCCAAAAAAGTCCAAACAGGCTATGGCACGGAGTGTAATTTTCACCGCCTTGTAATGCAATATTTCGCCTACGAAACCCGTGGCTCATCACCTGAATTCTTGGAGTGGATGCCCGTTCAGGGAGTTTTTGGTCCCGACTCCCAACTATTGCCAACCGTAGTTGCTTGGAACCACCCAGAAGAAGCTTTTCAAAAAATATCTACAGACATACCTAAGCTTGAGAAAAACCAAATTGCCTCCAACCTAACCAAGCAAGCTGGCTCGGGACACCCTTTATTAGATCAATCAACAGATCTTATAAATTACACTTTTTACGATGTTCGCATGAATGAAACCATGTATAACTTCATCACTAAGGATTGCAAACTTTACTACAATTCCACTACCGGGTATAGCTCTTGTACAAATCCAAATTTTAAAGGTGATAAAACTCGTTATCCCGAAGGTTCTGTTGAAATCAAAGTCGCTTGGAAAGTAATACCTGACAATGCTAATACTATAAACCCATTTATCACCACAACGGGTTGGGTTTCACACACAGGCAAGGACTACAAGCCAGTTACTTTAGGAATGGTGGGTTATCATCTTGTCATCGCCACGAAAGCTCATCCAGAGTTCATTTGGGGGACTTTTGAGCATCGATTTAACAGTCCTAACTGCCATACCGATTTATCTGCTAGCAGCAAAGTATCATGGTCCTATTACAATCTAAACTGTGAGACTAACTGTGAACCCAACCATTTCTATACAAATCCGAAAACAAAAGAACCCAAAAAAACACAAGTTTGTTTAGTCGAACCACAAGGTAAAGGCGACCCAGAAAACATTGACGCCGTGAAAAAAATAAACAATAGCTTTTTTATTCAGGCAGGGCTTAAACAACCCACTCTTGCTGCATATAGGTTTGGTGGCAGTCTTTGGACAAAAGGCGGAGTTCCACCAATTATACTAGCTGGCAAACTTTCTCCTCAAACTGGCTCGACCCTATTGGCAAATAGCGTCGCTGAAACCTACAAACAAAGCGAAAATTGTTTTGCTTGTCACAATTACACTGGAGAAGGTGGAGACACGGCTTTAAATGTGAGCCATATCAATTTTGTAGTCCCAAATAAAAGCGCCGCTATAAAAAAGGTAAAAAAATAGACGGCTGCGGGCATTAAGTAATGGCGGTTAGCCTCTACTTCCCTGGACCCTTTGGCAAACTCCTTGAAGTTTGTCGAAGGGTCGCTTGGCTTTGGCCACAGAATGCACAGAAGAGCACAAAAGAACCGTTGAGCCACAGAAGGTTTACCTAAGCAAACCAGCCAGTCCCACTCCAATAAATGTTCCAATACCATAACCCAGCGTACCGCATAAAATAGCGGGAGCGGTAAGATACCCCTACTCCTCAACGTCTGCATAAGAGACGCTAATATAGGGGCGATTCCAGAGCCACAAAAACGAACAAAATATTGACGATGATCTAATAAAGCTTTTTTCCCGCTTTATTTGAATCACGCAATGACTCCGAACATCTTTCACATTCCATAAAAATTCCTATATCGGAATCAACCAAACCTTCCCAACATCACTCCTTCTTAGCGCCATATTTTCCCGTAGGGCTATCACCACAAAACATAAAGAACTCTCTACAAAAATTTAAAGATTTAAAGGACAGCTTTTTTTTCCTCACAATATATAGTTATTAAGAATTTTTTTTCATTTGAAAAAATATAAAAATGTAGGTACTATTTCGGAGAGTCAAAGTATTTTCGACTATTTACTACCTACGACCCAATGCAATTTGTTTTTAAGCAATTTGCTTCATGCGTATCAAAGGAGGTCGTCGTGAAAAAATTTATCCCCCTACTTTTTACCCTAGGTCTATTTCTGGGTAGTTCTAACGCCTGGGCACAGTATCCGCCCACTCTGTTTTGTTTTGCAGATTCATCCTGGTTAAGCCCTCATCCACTTCCCCCTGAAGTTCCTGGAGAAAATAATCCAGGTGGAGCCAGCCTGTGTCAATTTCATCAATTTACAACAGAATATTTCTTATCGGAAACCTATTGGAATGGCAAAGGTAGCAATCCAGAATTCCTAAACTGGATGCCCGCCCAAGGCGTGTTTGACGCCCAAGGTAATGTTCTGGCAAACCCAACACCATGGGGACAACAGCCTAAAGAGCTTATAGATCTTTGCACTGGAATGACTGGGGCGACACCGCCAGTTATTTCAAATTTAGTCAAACAAGCAGGTTCCGCTGATCCTTTGATTGACCAAAATAATAATTATACGTTTTATGACGTCCGGATGAATAAAACGCAATACGATTTCACGATCAAATGCGGCCTTCAAGGCAATAGAACTTGCAGTAAAACTTCGGACACTCGTTATCCAGGAGGATCGATCGAACTCAAAATCGGATGGAAAATATTAACAAACGCCGACAATCCTAATAATTATATTTCAGTCCCTGGGTGGGTAAAAAAACCTGGAGCCTCAAATTGCTCCAAGCAAACATTGGGAATGGTGGGTTATCACATTGTTATTGCAACGCCAAAACACCCCGAATTCATTTGGGGAACTTTTGAACATAAGGGCAATAATCCGGTTTGCGAACAATTAAACGCTCCCGCTCCTACAGGTGGCTGGGCTTATTACAAAGACAATTCAAATTTAAATACATACATCGCTGGCAAACCAACCAATGTCTGTTCAGAAAATCCACAAGGCGGCGGCACAGGAGAAAATATCCGAGATATAATATTTTTAAACGCGAGTTACGAGTCGATTTTAGCCGGACAGAATTCTCCTCTTTCCAATTATAAATTTATCGGCAGTGTGTGGACAAAAGACGGATTACCATCGGTCACGGCTAATCAAGTCAACCAGAGGGGATCCTTGAGTTTGGCCAATAGCGTAGCTGAAACTTATACCCAGGATACAGATTGCTTTGGGTGCCATCGCTTTAGCGGCGTCAGCAAAGGTCTTGCCGTTTCACATATAAACCAAATAAATTAACTTAGGCGGTTGGCCCCTGCCTCCCTGGACCCTTTGGCAAATTTCTTGAAGTTTGTCGAAGGGTCTCTTGGCTTTGGCCACAGAAGAACCGTTGAGCCAAAAAGGTTTACCTAAGCAGACCAGCCAATCCCACGCCAATAAACGTTCCGATCCCATAACCCAGCGTACCGCATAAAATAGCGGGAGCGGTAAGGTGTCCCCACCCCTTTGCCGAAGCCATGGCGGCGGCGGTTGTCGGGCCGCCCATATTCGCGTTACTGGCAACTAACAAATCTTGTAGATCCATTTTAAAAAGCTTTCCACCTACCAGAGTGACGATAAGATGAATCGTCAAAATCGTTGCCGCAAAGAAAAAAAGCGCAGGTCCCTTTTCAACCGCGGTCGCGAAATGCGCCGACGCTCCAAGAACCGCGAAAAAGATCTGCATCAAAACGATTCCCAACGCTTCTGGGTTTCCCATCCTCACAATCAACTGTGAAGCAAAAGTTCCCATTGAGATCGACAACAATGTAATGATTAAAATCCCAGAACCCATTAAACCTAATTCGCGTTCTATTTCAAATCCAATCGCGCAAATTATAACGCTGAACGAAATAGACAAAGCTAAATTTCTAGGTTTCATGCCGCGTATCTCGTCTGGAATTTCTTTCTGACTGGGTTGCGGTTTCACATTCAATCGTTCTTCTTCCTCAAAATCAAAAACCTTTTGAATCAGTTTAAACGTCGACAACGAAAATAAAATGAAGAAGAACAGCGTCATCAAAAGGTTATCGGCGGCGGCTCCCGCAGACAACAAAGAACCGTCTTCCAATCCCAACGCTTTTGACGCCGAAGCGTAGTTTATGGAACCTCCTATATAGCTCGCGCAGAAAACCCCCATCAATTTCCATCCTTCTTCTCCTAATGGAACAATGGCGAAAGCGACAACCGTTCCAAGAACAGTCCCAAACGCTCCTAAGGCAAAAGCTCCCAGAAGAGAACGGGCTTCTTTAAAAATTTTTCCAAGATGAGTTTTGAAAAGAAGTAACGGAATAGCTAGAGGAACCAGGTAAGACCAAACAATATCGTACAGAGGAGCGGCGGGAGGAATAATATTTAGGTTGGACAGTAGAAACGCGAAAAACATCGTCGCAACCGCGCCAGATATTTTCTTGCCCCAGGGAGTTTTTTCAGCCCAAAATCCGAATATCGCAGCCGCCAGCAACGCTGCCAACAATGCCCAATGATTATCGGAAGAAATTAGCGATCCCATCTGGCGATTATAATCTATTTTTGGAGAATCGAAAAACTAATTAGGATCTTTAATTAGCCACAGAATACACAGAAAAAACACAGAAATTTACTAATTAACAATTCTCTTAGGTTCATATTTACTTTGACCAAAATTAATCAACAGTCCCACTTTTAGGTTAGTCGCTTTTAAATAATTGATCAATTGAGCCTCATGCCTTGAATCCATTTCTTTTTCGGCTTTCAATTCGACGAGAACCTTCCCATCTGCCAACAAATCAGCAACATAGTTTCTCACTGATTGATCTTTATAAAAAACCTCAATTGATTTTTGATTTTCTACTTCTAGTCCCTGCAATTTTAATTCAAGAATAAATGCTCGCTGATAAATTTTTTCTAAGAAACCGTAACCTAATTCTTTATAAACCTCAAAAGCCGCTCCAATTATTTTATGAGTCAAATTTTTATATAAATATTCTTCCATACTCGGTTTTTCTTCTGTGTTTTTCGGAGCTTGTGCTGAGTACTTCGACAAGCTCAGCACAAGCTCTGTCGAAGTAATTTCTGTGGCTATAAAAGGTTTTTAAAGATGGTTTCACCAAGTTAAAGTTTGGTATATAATACCCCCATTTTTTACATAAAATACGGATAAATATTGGATAAAAACATATGTTCATAAAATTATTTAAACGCTACGTGGTTCTTGGAATCGCGCTTTTATTTACGGCTTCCTGCGGCGGAAGCGCTGCGTTACCAGTACAAACCGTACACCAGGGGGACTCCTTCAAATCTTGCAAAGGTATCGAATGGGAATTAGGCGAACTTAAAAAAGATATGCAAGAAATATCTGGAAGCCAAGGAACTTCCGCTGGCGCAAATCTGGCTCTATTAATTTTATCCGGTCCTCTTTCATTAGACCCTGGCGTCGCTCAAAATAATGAAATGAAAGCTTTTATACAACGGTATAACCACTTACTAAAATTAGGAAGTACAAAAGGGTGCGTCACTGATAAGAAGCCATTGACTATAAATGAATCAACTTCAATGCCAGAAGGGGACAACTATTGAAAGCTCTTAAAATACTCTATACGAAATTAGCTTTTTCCTGGGTTTTGATTTTTTTATTTACTGGTTGCTCAGTCAAATACCCACTTGCTTATGTTCGATCTAACAACCAAACAAAACTTTTCAATTCTAGTGTTGCAAAAGTTTATATTTATCCTTTTCAAGATAAACGAGCAAATCCAAATGAATTAACCATTAGAGGTTTTGCTGGATCTGCCAATTCTTACGCATCGGAAGTCCCTCTTAAAAACATTGTTTATCAAGGCATTAAACAAGAACTTAAACAAAAAGGACTTACCTTAGCGAATACCCTCGAAGAGTCCAATGGTTATATAAAGGGTACTTTGAATGCTTTTGAATTTAGCATGGCAACAAGCGGCAATAAGTCTGCGAGAACATCGCTCGATATTCAAGTGTATTCAGTAAAGGGGCAAAAACTTAAATGGGAAGGAACCACCGAAGCCTTTTCAATGGATCATATTCAAAGCTTTGGAGAGTCCTTCGTTCATTCACCCGAGAGAGTTATGAATGGCGTCATTAATAAATTGATTCAAAGGGCTGTGAATAATCCGGATTTTCAGGACGCTCTTTTTAAATTATCAAGCTAAGGAAATCTTATAAAAGTCGTTTGAAGATGATTTCGAAGAAGTAACAGTATATAAAAATAGGAATGGGGAGTCCTATGAAGGTGCCTAAAAAATAACGACTGAATGGAACCTTAGCTATAGCCAATGCATAGTTCAATGCTGGAACGGTCTGGAATATTAATCTCAATATTGCAACTGACAATATGGGATGATCGTCCAATTTCTCAAAAATTTTATCGGCTAATTTGCTATCCAAACTGCGTAATGCGTCGCCGCCGATAGAATGGATTAAGAAAAAACTAATCGTCGACGAACATAAAGCCGCGCAATAAGTAACAACGCCTCCCCATTCTTTATCCAACGCGAAAACGGCTCCCGCTCACCATGACAATTATTTGATTTTTTTATGAAAATGTTTGGCTTATGAAAGACAGGTTATTGTGATAAAATCCAATCGCTTTTTTAAATGTTTCTTGTAAAGAAGTCGGTTGATAGTTGTTTTGGTTTATTGTTGTGCCATTGGAGGTTTTATGAAGTACGCAGCTCTAGTTTGTTCGATGATTTTTATGTTTACCGGATGTACATCTTTTTACCAAAGGGTCGATCTTGAAGATTCGTTAAATGGCGCAAAGTTAGAAAAAAATAAAGGGGTATTCATTTCTATGCCTCCTGATGGTAGTTACGGAAATACAAAATACGCAGGTTCTGGCTCCATGACGGTGCAAGCGGTACAAAGAGCATTTGCTCGTTATACAAACACTATCAAGTTATCCGCATGTTTGAAAAGAGACGAGTGCCTAACAGAAGCTGTCCAAGCAAAGTCTAGTTACCAGGTTTTTCCAGAGATCTTACATTGGGAAGATAGGGCAACAGAGTGGTCGATGCTACCTGATCGTATAGAGATCAAATTTATAGTTATCGATGTTAGCTCCAATAAAGTGGTTAACTCGGTGATCCTTAAAGGAGAAAGTAAAATTTCTACCTGGGGAGGAGACCACCCTGTAGATCTGCTGCAAGAGCCCATCGATAATTATGTGTCTACGTTGTACTAATAGGGTGTTTTCTTCGCCGTTCCTATTCCTTTTTTTCTTGACCTTGAACTCTTTGCTTCCGGAGCTTGTCCTGATGCACTCGAAGGGCCTCTTTGCGGTAAAAAGATTTTTCGTTCATCCTTTTCTGTGGCCAAGGTTTACCGGACACCGCCGTAGGGGATTCCGGTTAGGTCGGACATATCCTTTTTCCAGGTCACTAAATCGTCAACATTTAGTCCGCTCAATTTATCGTGTCCACAGGCTCGGGCCATTACTTTCATCAACTCGACGGACGCTTTGAAAAAGTTAGCTAATCGTTGAGCTGATTCTTGAACAACTAATCTTTCTCGCAAATGTTCTTTTTGGGTCGCTATCCCCACGGGACAGTTATTGGTGTTACAGGCTCGCATACCAATACAACCTATCGCTTGTAATGCGGAGTTTGAAACGGCGATTGCATCCGCTCCTAAAGCCAACGCCTTTACGAAGTCGGCTGGAATTCGCAACCCGCCCGTTATGACTAAACTGACGTCGGTTCTCTCCAACGAATCTAAATATCTTCTCGCACGCGCCAATGCGGGAATAGTTGGCACCGAAATATTATCGCGAAAAATAAGAGGGGCTGCTCCAGTACCACCGCCACGTCCATCCAAAATAATGTAATCCACTCCTACTTTTAATGCGGCGTCTATATCAGCTTCAATTTTTTGCGCCGACAGTTTATAGCCAATCGGAATACCGCCGGTTTCTTCGCGAACTTGGTCCGCAAAATCTTTAATCTGACTCAGCTCTGTCCAATCAGGAAAACGTGGCGGCGAGATTGCCGATTCGCCTTCTTTCAGTCCGCGCACTTCAGCAATTTTTCCTTTTACTTTGTCTCCGGGGAGATGTCCGCCAGTTCCTGTTTTTGCGCCTTGCCCGCCTTTAAAATGAAATGCCTGACATTGCTTCACTTTATCCATTGAAAAACCAAATCGTCCGGACGCCAGTTCGTACAAGTATCTGTTGTTTGCAGCTTGTTCTTCTGGAAGCATGCCACCTTCGCCGCTACAGATACCCGTTCCGGCTTGCTCGGCTCCCATCGCTAGCGCGACCTTGGCTTCTTCCGACAACGCGCCAAAGCTCATATCAGAAACGAATAATGGAATATCCAGCTTCAATGGTTTTTTAGTTTTTGGACCGATCACAACTCCTGTCTCTACGGGATCTTCGTCCAGTAATGGCAGTCTCGACAATTGCGCGGTTACGAATTGGATATCTTCCCAGATGGGCAATTCTTGTTTTGGAACACCCATTGCTCCGACTCGCCCATGGTGTCCTAATTTGGACAATCCATTTTTTGCCATCTCCTGAATAAATCCCACATGTGGCTCTGCGTCAGCTCCATGAGTATCCGCATAAAGCCCCTGATAGGCTTCTCGATTGAATGGTTGCGGATGTTCTTTCTCCCATTCGCCAATTTCTTCTTCATCCACGTAAACGCGATCGTTTTCAATCCATGAAGAAAACTTAGCCAACTGCTCGTCGTTATCGTACTCGCTGATACCGGTGTCTACTCGGAAATCCCATTTATGGACGCCGCAAATCAGGTTGTCTCCGTCGACATGCCCATCCGCCAGTAGGGCGTCGCGATGCAGGCACCTACCATAAAAAACTGAAACTAAGTCGTCGTAACGCACCACGACTAAGTCAACATTAGCGACTAGTGCGTAAGCGGGTTGTCGATCGTTTAAATTATTCCAATCAGCGATTTCGATTTTTTTCATAAAGGAGCCTCAGTAAATAGAAATGGGTCGTCTAGAATAGTCGTTTAAAGTAAGGAAATCTTACACGGCATTATCAAATAATAGCGCTTCTTCGAAACTACAATAAGAGGAATTTACTTTATTTGAGTGGGGAATTATAGAGAAGGAATTAACCTAGATCCTTCGCCCTTTCTGCGAAAGGACTCTAGGATGACGTCGATAATAACTTTTAACTTATCTCATAATTCATCTTGCTGACACTTGTAAACTTAGTTCCTCAAAAAGGAACTAGTTTTATTGAATCGAGGCAAGATCCTTCACCGAACTTAAAAGTTCGCTTCAGGAAGACACGCAATGGTGTCTGGATAATTCTGCTTCCGCATTCAATAAACGCACAATGCAATGCATACGCGTGGAACGAATTTCTAGACTAATCAGGGAACGGAGATTTCTCTTTTGCGGGAATCTTTTGAATCAGCCTGAGTGGCCTTTAGCTCCTGCGAGATCGGCTCCATCTAAATCGGCCCCGTCTAAATCAGCTCCGGTTAGATTCGCTTTAGCAAGGGAGGCTTCGCCAAATTTAGCTCCGGATAAATTAGCGTTTTCTAAATTGCTCTCGCCTAAATTTGCTTTTTGAAAATCAGCACGCCGCATATTAGCTCCTGTAAATACGCCTTTTTCCAAAGTAGCTTCGTTAAATTTAGCTCCAGAAAACTCCGCATTTTTAAATTCGCTTTCGGAGAAATCGACTTTTTGAAGATCGGCGCCCGCTAAAAAAGCTCCTTCTCCTTTGGCTTTAAAGAATTTAGCTTCGACAAGATTAGAACGGCTGAAATCCGCTTTTTCAATCATGGCTTCGGAAAAATCCGCTCCTGATATTATGGAACCGCTCAAATCCGCTCCAGCCAATTCGGCTTTCATGAATTTCCCTCGGGTCAAATCGGTTCGGCTCAGTTGAGCTCCATTGAGTTTGCCTTCTGGTAGTTTTACTCGGCTTAAGTTTGCCCCGGAAAGATCGGTCGATTTTAAATTTGCGGCGGTCATATCGGCGATATTTAAATCAGCTTCGGCGAGGTTGCTGCCTTCCAAGTCTGTTCTACGAAAAAGCGCACTGCTCAATTTGGTTCGGCTTAAGTCGGAATTATGAACTGTTGCGTCTGTGAAATCGATCTGCGCTAAATCGGCGCGAGTCAAATTGGTATTCAACAACTTCGCTTCGGCCATATTGGCGCCTTTTGCTGACGCTCGAATCAGGACCGTATCTGTAAAATCAGCCGCATAAAAATTCCCCTGGTTAAGCTTGGAATCAGAAAGATCGGCTTTTTTGAAATTCACATTTTTAAAATTAGCTCGACTTAAATCGCATTCGATAAACTTTGATCCCTCTAAATTAGCGCGAGAACAGTTGGCTTTGGAAAACGTCATCTCTTTAAATTCCATTCCGCTAAAATCACATTCAGCAAGATTCGTGCGGCGAAAGTCGGCGCCCTCTATGTTTGTTTTTCTTAAATCATGCCTAGAGAGATTGGCATCGCTCAAATTTGCGCTTGCGAAATCTGTTTCGTCGAGTTCAGCATCGGAGAAATCCGCTTGCGATAAATTTGCGCCTTCAAAACTTGTTTTAGTAAGAACACTCTCGGAAAAATTAGCCTCGGTCAATTCCGCTTCGTGTAATTCAGCTTCTGTGAAATCGCACTTTTCAAAATTTGCGCCTTCAAGAATAGCTTCGTTAAGATTGACTTCTTTTAAATTGGCTCCCGTAAAATCGAGACCAGACATATCCAATCCGGAAAGATCTAATCCTCCAAGGTCAGTCCCTGCAAAGGTAAAAACTTCCTCTTCGGGTTCTTCAACTTTTTCTAAGGCTTCGCCTGGTTCTGCATCTTCTCCTTCAGCTTCGGTCTTTTCTTCACCTTCAACTTCGGTCTCTTCTTCGCCTTCCGCTTTTTCTCCCTCTTCGAGTTCCTTAACTTCCTCAGTTCCTTCTACAGACTCTTCCTCGTCTTCCACGTCGTCGTCTTCGCTTTTTACTTCGGTAACGGAGATTTCAATTTCGCTTTCTTCATCTTCTGCAGCCGCTTGCGCTTCCGCCCATTCAGCTAACTCCACTAGCTTTTGTTCAACTTCTTCCCGGGTAAAATCTGCCATGTTCCGATTCCTATAGGTTGTTCTGTCTATTCAAAACGAGCGCGACAAAGAAAATATTCCCTGACCGCTTTTTACGTCTAATTAACGATTTCAAACCTTACACAATATCCTAGCAAAGGCAGGAACGCAAGAGGCTGAAGGAATTATTATCGGGTCTTTATGTATTTTTTACGAAGCTATAAATCGTTGTTTTTAGCTCTTCTGGCAGTACTTTTCTATGATTTTGCTCAATCCAACCAGCAACCATCCCATAATATGCCTCGGCAACAGAGAAAGAGTCCAGAATCTGTAAGTTTTATTGGTTTGCAATCGACTTCATAATATAAACTAAAGTTTATTAATGAGTAAATAGGAGCGTAAGAAAAACGTTTTTCGAACTATAAAACCAATACTGTTTTTAATCGCGGTTTTGATTTTTCCCTACAATTGGAGAACCGCTCAAGCATCTGAAATGATCGAGATTCCCTCTGGTTCTTTTCAAGCTGGCGACTCGGAGAATGGAGCTCTTAAAACTATAGAATTAGAACAATTTTTCATTGACCGTTTTGAGATTACAAACCAGGAATTTTCAAGCTGGGCTGAAAATCACACCTTCTATCCGGGAGCCGAGGCTCATCCCGCCACCCAAGTTACCTGGCAAGAAGCAAATGATTACTGTATCGCTCAAAACAAACGACTGCCGAGTTCAAATGAATGGGAAAAAGCGGCCCGTGGGTTGGATGGACGCGTTTATCCCTGGGGCAACAAAAAATTAAAAAAGAAGGCGCATCCTTTTCACTCGGGCATCGTTAAGCGAAAAGTTGGACTTAATAAAAGAGACATTTCTTATTTTGGCGTTCGCGATATGGCTAGCTCGGTTTGGGAATGGACGGCAACGACCCGCGAGAACCAAAAAATCATTCGCGGAGGATTGTGGAATCTCCATTTAGATTATGAATATGGCAAAACATTTGACGTCGCTTTGGCATCGCCAGAACGGCGATTTATTTTTTTAGGGTTTCGATGCGCACGATGACAAGATTTTCACGCAGAATTTTTTTAGTTTATTTAACGGAATTCGTTACGGTTTTTCTGGGGATTTTTGGTTTCCGCTCTTCGGCTAAAGGAGCCAGTTCCGGCGTTTATAAAGGAACGCCTTTTATTGGAAAAACACGAGAAAATCCATTTCAAAAGTTTTACATCAACTACTGGAAACCCTTTCTCAGAGTGGATGGAGAAAGATGGACTTTACGAGTTCACGGATTATGTGAAAATCCACAAACGTTTTCCTTAAGCCAATTGGAAGCTTTTCCTAAAAAAACTCAAACCTCGCGCCTCAAATGCGTGGAATGTTGGTCGGCTAAAGCAGAGTGGACAGGGTTTCATTTTTCCGAGCTAGACCAGTTGACGAAACCTTTACCTGAAGCAAAAGGCATCGTTTTTCGTTGCGCTGACGATTACCTGGAAGCGGGACTGAGGGAGGATTTTTTACAACCACGATCGCTCATGGTTTACGCCATGAACGGCAAACCGCTATCAGATGGGCACGGGTTTCCGCTTCGGGTTATCATGCCTTTTAAATACGGTTACAAAAATCCTAAGGCCATTTTAGAAATTGAATATGTCAAGGAACCGCCTTACGGAACGTGGAGCAAAATCGGCCCTTATTCGGCAGATGGCACTATTTTACCTGGATACGACCACCCGCTGGACCAGGGTGGTAAAACTCGAAAAATATATGGCGGAGAAATTCCTTACTAAATAACGATCACTAACCCGCCATCTTTTATTTGGACTTTATAAGTAGACATGGAAAGGGATTTGTTAAACTTGCATAAACCGTTTCTCACATGCCAGGGGGTATCGTCCCGTGGGCAAATCACATAGAGCCCCTGCAATTCGCCAATACCTAGTTGTCCGGAACACCGTTTACATTCATTGGTAATCGAGTAAAATTTACCCTTTACATTAAATAAGGCAATTCCATACTCATAGCCTGTTAAAGGGTGCTCAAACTCAACAACCTTTCCTGTTCCTTCTGCGGGAGCATCGCTCAAATCGGCGATTTTAACTTCAGCCATCTATTTTTTTCAATTCCTCATCAGTGGGTAAGGTAGCCCCCCAGGTATCACGAAAATAAGTTTCTAACGCATAGCGGAATTTACCTTTTAAATGAGGCAGTTTTTCGGCAGATTCGTGGTCAAATTGAACATATTCTTCCGCTCTTTTAGCCGTTTCTTCATCTCTTTTTACTTTGGGATCAATCAGAGAATCTCCAAAGGGAAACGTCGCTACAATCAGATTATTTCCCATTTTAATCCATTTTCCTAATAACAGTCGTTCTTCATCCGAACCGGGTGAAATTGACATTCCGGCAAAACCTCCAAAAAAGCTAATAGCGAGGCCATTCCATAAAACAACCAACGCTTGATAAAATTAAAGGGAATTCATGTCTTTATTGCATTTTAAGGCGGTATTAAGGTAGCATATTCGATACTAAAATTTCAATTTACCATTACAATTACGAAAACTTTTTAGGAAGAAGACATGTCTCAAGAATCAGAATCGGAAAAAACAGCGGAAGATTGGTTTAACGAAGGCGTGGCGCTTGGCCGCATTCAAAAAAACGAAGAGTCTATCAAAGCATACGGAAAAGCTGTCGAGCTGGACCCAAGCCATTTCAAAGCCTGGTACAACATGGGGCTTCGCTACGGGAAAATTCCGCAAAATTTAAAAGCTGCCGATTGTTTTAAAAAAGCCCTAGAAATTCAAGGGGAAGACCCTATGGTTCATTACTGCCTTGCGGTTGTCAGCAATTTGAGCGGACAAGTTGAACAAGCCGTTAAGCATTACGAGGAAGCGGTACGAATCAATCCTAACTTTGCGAAGGCCTACAGTAATTTAGCTATGGTGCACTACTCGATAAAAAAGGGAAAACCCACCATTTCTAACCTCATAAAAGCTAAAAAATTATTTGAGGAACAAGGCGACGCACAAATGGCTTCAACCGCCGCTGATTTGCTAAAAGAATGCTACGCCGAATTTAAATTAAACCCTGCTGATTTTAACGGAAACGGTTCCTAACTCTTATTTCCCATATGGACTACGACGTCATTGTTATCGGCGGCGGTTCCGCTGGTTATTCAGCTGCCGATACCGCTCAAAGCGCCGGGGCTAAGGTTGCTATTTTGGATTCTGGCCCTTTAGGAGGGCTTTGCATTCTGCGCGGTTGTATGCCGTCTAAAGCGATTTTGAGATCTTCCGAGATTATGGCTCTGACCGCTCGGACACAGGAGTTTGGATTAGCTCCTGTCGCTACGAAAGCAAACTTAAGCGCAATCATTGACCGTAAAAATCGCTTAATTGGCGAATTTGCCGACTACCGCATCGAGCAACTTAATAATCCACGGTTTGATTTAATCCAAGAAAAAGGCTCCTTTAACTCCCCGCACGAAATTCAAGTAGGCTCCAAAAAACTTTCAGCTAAAAATTTTATTATCGCAACTGGCTCGGTTATTGCCGATTTCCCAATTCCCGGCTTAAAAGAAGCGGGATTTATAACTAGCGACCATGCTTTAGAAATGCGCGAAATGCCTGAATCTATGATCGTTTTGGGAGCTGGCCCAGTGGCTACCGAATTGGCTCAATTTTTTTGCCGAATAGGCGTCAAAGTTTCCCTCATTCAGAGGAGTGGTCATATTTTTTCTTCCAGCGACGAGGATTTAGCTCGGCCTGTAGAGGCTCAACTCCGCGAAGAAGGAATGGACGTTTACACAGGCACTAAACTCACCCAATTTACACGTAACAGCAACCTCACAACCGCTCATTTCACTCATGAAGGCCAAGAAAAAACTGTTGCTGCGCAGACTGTTTTGCAGGCTTTAGGCAGACGAGCCAATATCGACGGACTCAATTTAGAAGCGGCTGGAGTTGATCTTGATAGAGGAAAGATTAAAGTCGACCTGGAAATGCGGACCAGCCAAAACCATATTTTTGCGGTAGGAGACGTCAATGGCGTTCACGAAGTTGTCCATACGGCAATTTGGCAAGGGGAGCTAGCCGCCCAAAACGCCGTATTGACAGATCAAACTCCCAGTCGTTTTGACGACCGGTTAAAAGCCAATATTACCTTCACAGATCCTGCCGTTGCAAGCGTAGGATTGACCGAAAAAGAATGCAAGGCAGAAAATATTCCTTACCTGACAGCCTCTTACCCTTTTAACGATCATGGGAAATCGATGTGTTTAGGAGAAACTCGCGGTCATGTTAAATTGATGTGCGCCCCTGATACCGGGAAAATAATTGGTTCGCATATTGTTGGCCCTGGGGCTGCAGAGATGATTCACGAACTGATAGCAGTTATGTATTTCAACGGAACTGTTAAAGACTTAGCTAAGATTCCGCACTACCACCCAACTCTATCTGAAATATTGACCTACCCCGCCGAAGAGCTTGCCGAAAAATTAATGTAACCTCTTTTACACGATGAATATATTGTAAAAGCTCACAATTTAGAGTTTACTCTCTTAGCGTCTATTTTTTTCTTTATGGATTCTATGTATTTTTTTGCCAATTCGTCTTTAGGGTTCAACTGCAAAACTTGATGAAACATCCAAATAGCGTCGTCCCATTTTTCTTGGCGATTAAATAAAAGTCCTAAATTGAAATTGGCATCGCAATAATCCGGCGTTAACTCAAGAGCTTTTTTGTATTTCCACTCCGCTTCTTCGAATAAGTTTTGTTTAAAATAAACGTTACCCAAATTGTTATGAGCCTTAGCAAACTCTGGGTCAATTTCTAACGCCTTCCGGTACTCTTCCTTCGCTTCTTCATACTTCTTTTGATGCGCATAAAGGTTACCGCGAGCGTTATACACTTCTGCCGAATCGGCTTCTTTATCCGTTTCGGGTTTTGGCGTTCTAGATTTTTTGGGTTCTAATCGCCAAATGGTCCACCCAATCACGCAAACCAACAAACTTACGCCTATAACAATATATGGCGTTTCCATTTTTTATTTTCCAGGATTACGAAAAGCGCGAACACCCAGAGCAAAACACATTTTCTTTTCTAGATTCAAAATATGCCCAGTTCGCATATCAATAGCTCCAGCGCGAGTTTCTCCATCAACCTCAGAAGACCATACCCAATAAGCGGCGCCTTCCGCAAAAATAGTATCTAGATTTAATGTATATTCTTCTTTCCAATCTCTAAAGATTGTCCCGATCTTATTTGTTTTTGAACGTTCTACAATTCCATTTGGCCACTTTGAAATATCGTCCAATGTTGGAACTTTCCAATCAGAATGTCCGCCAGTCTTTAAACTTTTAACATAAGTCATAGCGTCGGTCCAATTCATGCATTTACCCGTTTGATTCCAACTATCTTCCTTAGTCCATTGAAAACCACTTTTACTATCGGTTATTGTACCGTCTCCGTTATCTTTGAAACGCGGGGCGCCCGCAAAAGACGACATTCCAATTCCCCAATCGATTAAAGTCAAAACAACCAAATAAAATAATCCAACTACCAATTTACGTTTTATCGCTAGCAACTTCATAACATCTCTCAAAAAAGGTTATAGAATTATTTTAGGGACAACTAAGCTGACAACATAAAGTTTTCAGGCTATCCCCAGAAAAACTTGCTCCTGTCAGAGAAGGTCTAAGTTATTGCCATCTAAGCAAGTGTCACATTAATAATAAATTTTCCAAAGCTGTTGTGTTTTTGGCCTGGTTTTTTTATATTGAATCCCACAAGTGGGTTTAATTTCCTGTGACTTGCCACGTATTTTAATATAACGTTATATTAGGATATTACGTACACTTGTGGCAAGGTTGCGCATTGAGATATTTCACATTATGCGCTTAATAAATATTAAGCAAGTTTAAAAAATTGGCTTTAATCGGGTCAATATTCTATGCTTAAACAAGGTTCCAAAAAGTTTATTAAAAAAAAACAGATCTAACGCACCTTCTTTTTCAAACAACCTCAAGTATCGGAGATTTGACAGATATGGAGGAAAATATACAAACCGAACCAGCCGACCAAAAAAAAGACCGCTTTTACAGCAGGTTTTTTTTAGCGACAGCTATCGTTTTATCTTTCGCAATTACTGGCTGGTACTATCTTAATAATCCTCCAGCCGAAGGCATTGAAAAAAGGATGAAAATGTTTTTCGCAAAAAATGCGAAAAACGTTACGGAATTTTTAAGAATGACCCGCGATGAACAAAAAGCTTATGCTGAAAGGAACAAACATCCCTTTTATAGTAAATATATTAGCGCCTCTGAAACTTCCAGATTAAATATTCGCGGACAAGTTCATAATTCAGTGGATTATAAACCCACGCAATATTGGTTTAATTTGGGTTTCATGTGGGCAATTTTCTTTTTGAGTAGTTGGTTTATTGGAGTGATGATACAAGCGGCTATCCAAATAAATCGCACTAAAGATATCGAAATAAAAGCGGAAAAAGAGAAGAATAAAAATACTTAACCGAATCCTTTTATAACTATTGAAGAAATAGAAATCACTTCTATTTAAATCCTAAAAAACATTTGAGCTTTTTGAGAATGGTATTTTGCCTAGCTTTTTTCTTCTTATCGCTAGGCAATTCAATAATCCCTGCCGAACCTGTCACTTCGGCTTGATTCAATATTGCACCTGTTAAATCAGCTCCCGACAAGTCAGCTTCAATTAAACTCGCCTTAGTTAAATCGGCGTTTTCCAAACGAGCGTTTTTAAGAATTGCGCGTTTAAAAAATGCGCCTTTAAGGTTGGCATTTTGAAAATCCGCGCCCGAAAAATCTGATCTTCTTAAATCTGCTTTACTCAAATCCGCTTCCCGAAAACTCTTGCCAGAAAAATCCAAACAAGATAAATCATGTCCAGATAATTTCAACTTTTTTCCTGGTTTTAAAAGAGCTTGAAACATTTTTTTTCGAGCGCTGTCTTTTGATTCCATAGGACCGATAAATTATAGCGACAAACAATATTTAATTCTCAATATTGTATCTCAAAACTTGAATTGAAGCTTGAGACCAAATATTCCAGACAAAATAAAGGCTAGAAAAAACAACCTTAGCAACGTTTTTGGTTCGTCAAACAATAATATTCCCACAACTTCCGTTCCTAGTACCCCGATCCCTGTCTAAATTGTGTAGGCGGCTTCAAGCGGCAAGGTATTCAACGAAAGAGGAAGAAATTAATAATTCAAAAACCATGAAAACCAGATTGTTTTTTTAATACTTTTGTAACCAACGCGACGAAATCATTTTTTTATTTTTATAGGTTACAATTTACTCAATCAAACGAATTAAGAGGGCCTCTAATGATCCATGCTTTTAACTGATTTGCTATCGCCTGGTCCTTGGCAACAATGACTAGGTTCATGGCCAATCTTATTTTTAGAGGTTTCCTTAATTAAATTGGCTATTAGACTTGTTAACGCGGTAAAATTATTCCATCTGAAATAACTTTCACGACTTAATCTGGGAAATTTGCAATGGATGTAAACGCTATTCGTTTTACTATTTTTCTTGGCGTCTTTGCCCTAATGCTTTTACTAGAATCTCTAATCCAACGTCATCCAACTGTAGATTCTAAGCCCCGTCGATTTGCTATTAACTTAGGACTAACGGGCGTAGATATTATTCTGGTCAAATTTCTTTTTGGAACAGCCGCTGTAGGAGCGGCTGTTTTTACAAACGATCACTCTTGGGGCGTTTTAAATTATTTGAATTGGCCCATTTGGTTGGAAGCTACTCTTGCCGTCATATTATTGGATTTTTCGATTTACGTCCAACACGTTGTCGTGCACATGATTCCATTTTTCTGGAGATTCCACAAAGTCCATCACACAGACTTAGATTTGGACGTTTCATCTGCATTGCGTTTCCATCCCATCGAAATTATTGGGTCTTTGCTATTTAAAATTTCGATCATATTTGCCTTAGGTCCATCGCCATTAACAGTAATGATTTTTGAAGCTATTCTAAACGGAATGGCTCAGTTCTCGCATTCCAACATTAAGTTACCCGAAAAGATGGACTCAATAATGCGTTGTTTTTTTGTAACGCCAGATATGCACCGAATTCATCATTCAGAAGAAATAGACGAAACAAACTCCAACTATGGATTTAATTTTTCTATCTGGGATCGAGCTTTGGGAACTTACATTCCAGAAGCTCGTAAACCTCAACCAGAAATTATTTTAGGGATTAAGGAATTTAAAGACCCTAAAGAGGTATCATTTTTAAACTTACTCATGATTCCATTTAGAAAAATCTAAAGAGCCGAGCGCAATAATATTCAATGAGCCCAAGATACTACATCATTTCCACTTTAGTCATTTTGGCTATTTCTGTAGCTATTGGCTTTATAACTCAAAAAAAAAGCCCCAAGGAAATAGCTATGATCTATTTGTGGACAGCTCTGGGCTTTTTAGTAATTGTGGGTCTGCTTTATGGATTTGCTAAAGTTTTAACTATTTTGGGAATCGCCGAAGGAAGTTTTACCGTATAATTAAAAGAATTATATCAAAGTAATTTGGCTGATTTTAAGAGGAGGGATAATGTTTGACGGAGAACCATTAGTTTTTTCCCCATTCATGATTTTTGTTTTGGGGCTCTCGTTTTTAGTTATTTCTTATTTTTTAGGTATGCTTTTGCACTCTTCGTTTATGTACGAAGATAAAAATAATATGAAAAAGAATAGTAAAAGGGCTTGGACCTTATGTATGTCGGCGGGTGTCGGGATTACTTTTTGGATGTTTTTTTACGGTTACTACACAAATATTTACTTGCCCGCTAATCTCGGATAACGGGCAAGTAAATACTTTCTTTATCTCGCTAAGACCTCTAACAAACGCTGGCAATCAGTTTTGTAATTTATAAAATCGTTCTTTTCCTGCTCTGTTAGATCGTCCGTCATAAACTCTTCCAAAAGTTCTATCGCATCGTTTAAACCTGTTGCGGCCAAATCTAAATCAGTTTCAACTAAAGCATAAATGGAAGGATTTTGCCTTAATTTTTCCAAAACTCTCGTATATTTGCCTTTATATTGCAATAAATTGTCTTTTTTCGTAGTCGATTTAGTGTTCTTCAATTCAACATTTATATCCGAAATGGAGTCGTTCAACGCCATTTTTATCGTTTCTATATCTTTATCTGTAATCGATGCCAAGGACTTCATTAGCTTTTATTTTCCAATCGATAATTATAAATTTAATAATCCAACTCTTTAATGATACTCAAATATAACATAATTATTTTCTATACATAAAAGTTGTTTTTAAAAAATTTTGTAACCTTTTAAAAGACTAAAATCTCCAATTCAAAAACAAGAGTAAATAGCTTTTAAACTAATAAAACGGCTAGGGCTACTCAAAAACAAGATTAGGATGAGTGAGCCAATAAGGCGTTTCGACATTAATTTTATATAATGGGAAAAAGATCGTTGAAGCTTTAGGACTTTCGGGCACAAAAGAAATGGGCCCACCAGGATTCGAACCTGGGACCGACCGGTTATGAGCCGGGGGCTCTACCAACTGAGCTATGGGCCCGATAAGTGATTCCCGTTATCCTTCGATAAAACTCCTCAACTTTTTACTCCGGCTGGGATGGCGCAACTTCCGCAGCGCTTTTGCTTCAATTTGACGTATTCGCTCGCGTGTAACGGCAAAGTCTTGCCCAACTTCTTCTAAAGTATGCTCAGAATCCAGGCCTATGCCAAATCGTTTTCGAAGCACTTTTTCTTCGCGTGCGGCTAAAGTCCCCAATACCTTCATCGTCTGGTCTTTCAAGTTTTTCTTAACCACAGAATCGATTGGAGACATTACTTTTTTATCTTCAATAAAATCGCCAAGATGACTATTTTCCTCTTCACCAATTGGCGTTTCCAAGGAAATAGGCTCTTTGGCAATTTTCAAGACTTTTCGGACTTTTTCTACAGGAAGCGACATCTTATCCGCAATTTCTTCTGGAGAAGGCTCCCGGCCTAACTCTTGAACTAAATGGCGTGAAACTCGAATTAGTTTGTTAATTGTTTCGATCATATGCACAGGTATTCTTATCGTTCGCGCTTGATCTGCTATGGCTCGAGTGATGGCTTGACGAATCCACCAAGTCGCGTAAGTACTGAACTTATACCCTCGGCGATATTCAAATTTTTCCACAGCCTTCATGAGTCCAATATTTCCCTCTTGAATCAAATCCAAAAACTGTAAGCCACGGTTGGTATATTTTTTAGCAATACTCACTACCAATCTCAAATTCGCTTCGGCTAGTTCTCGCTTTGCGGTTTTGTCTTTAACCCGTGCGCGCGCAATGGCTCTAACTGTAGAGAGTAAATAATCTTTAGTTGTGGCGGTTTGTTTTTCGATACTCTTAATTTTTCTACCAGCAGCCAAAGATATTTTGTTGTACTCCTCAAACTTTACTCTGGTCAGTTCTTTGCCATTCGAAAGCTTTACAGTCTTGCCCTTTTTCGTTTTAAACAACTTTTTCACATCGCTAAAAGGAACTCCCAGCCTTTTTTCGATATTTTTTTCTTGCTTCCCCGCTTCTCTAATTTGAGCGGCAATTCCATAAATTAATTCAATAATTCGATCCATTTCATCATCGCAAAGATTGAGATCGCGAACGGATTGATCGATTATATTTTTTTGTTTTTTCTCTTCAGCTTCTAATTTTGTTCTCATTTTCTCAGACAAACTAGAAGCGGAAAGTCGTTTACGTATCGTCTGTAACTTTAGATCTTGAGCTTTAATAGTTCGAATTGCTTTCAAAGCCGTTTTACGCTCTTCGCCTTCGTCTCTTTCTTTTTTCTCTTCAGGGTCGTTATTCTCTACGAGTTCTAAAACGTTGACTTCACTTTTCTTTATTAAATCGCCAAGTGTAATAATCTCGCCGATCGTCACTGAACAGCTAGCAACAGCAGAAATAACCTCGTTTTGCCCCGCTTCGATTCTTTTAGCAATTTCGACCTCACCTTCCCTTGTAAGCAGAGAAATAGTTCCCATTTCTCGCAAGTACATGCGTACGGGGTCATCTATGCTAACAGCATCGCTTTTGGTTTCCTGGACTTCTCCTTCAGGTTGCTCGTCCTCTTTTTCATCCGTATCTTCGACTCGGTTTATCGCTAATTTCTCGCCTTTTAAGGCAGTATCGACTATATCGATCTCATTTTCGCCAAACAAATGCATCAAGTCATCGATTTGTTCCGGCGCAACAACATCGGATGGCAATACATCGTTAACCTCTTCGTAAGTCAAGTAACCTTTTTCCTTACCCAGGGAAATCAATTGGTTAATTTCGCTTGAATCAGTGATCTTCTCGGGATTTGCCATTGCTAAGTGTTCTCCTCAGTTTAAGGTTAAAGCGAAATTAAAAGGAAACGGCCACTTGATTTAACGAAGATTTCATCTCTTTCACCAACTGTTGCAATTGGCGAGAGCGCTCCGTTTGACCTTGTTTTTCCGCTTCGTTCCTTTGTCTTCTAAGCTCTTTTATTTTTTTCTCTAAATGACGAGATTTGATTTTCCGAAGACAATCTAAGGCGGATTCTTCGGGGTTTTCAAACGTCAATTGAGAAACTCCAATGAGGGTCAAAACCTTTCTTTCTTCCTCATCATCAATCAACTCTATAATTTGGGCCGGCTCCAATGACAATCCCGATTTAGATTGTCGTTGAAATGCTTGGATAATCCCTTGATATTTTGGATCGTTAATTTCTTCCAATTCAACCCGGTCCAAGATTTTTTGGGCTAAAACTGAATTATTGCCAATTAAATGAACTAAATAGTACTCCTCAGGATATTTAACCTCCTCTTTACGGGAAGGCTCTGCTTTCCCCAAAAACGGTTTTCGACTTTCAACCGTTTTCTTTAATTCCCCTAAAAGGGTTTTATCATCAATGACTAACACTTCAGAAAGCAGCTTAACAGCCTCAGACCTTTCAATATGATTATTCAAACCTGAAAGAAATGGAGCCAACTTCTCTACAATCGCCCTCTTCTTGCCTGGGACGATTGTGCCTACGTCGGAAACTGTCTTTCGAATAAAATATTCCCAAAAAGGTTTAGCCTGATCGGCCAAATCTAAAAATGACTGAGGACCTTGTTTTTGTATGAAAGAGTCCGGATCGTCTCCTTCCGGTAATTTAATCAGCGCAATATTCAATCCCTGCTCTGCTAAGGCTTTATAACCTTTTTCAGCTGCGTTCTGGCCGGCTTGGTCAGAGTCAAAAACTAAAACTATATTCTTTGTATAATTTTTTAGTAAAGATACTTGCTTAGGCGTTAAAGCTGTTCCACATGTAGCTACTGTATTTTTTATACCAGCTTGGTGCGCTCTAATTTGATCGAAATACCCCTCAAATATAAAAACCCGGTTTTCTTTTCTAATGCTTTCCTTAGCGAGATTTAATCCAAATACTTGATCTCCTTTTTTATAAATCTCAGTTTCCGGAGAATTTAGATATTTGGCTTCCTGATCGCTTTTAACGATTATCCTGCCAGCAAAACCCAGTATTCTACCACGCACATCCTTAAGAGGGAAAATTATTCTTGCCCTAAATCGGTCATAATAAATGTCGTCTTTATGATCTGGTCCAGCTTTTTCCTTTTTTTTAATTAAACCTGCCTTATCTAGATCAATATGGGGCGTTTTATGAGATTTGACAAAATAATCTTTCAAATTTCTCCAACTTTGCGCAGCCCATCCTAATTGATACGTTTTTATGGTTTCGTCGGAAATGTCTCTTGATATTAGATACTCTAAAGCCTCATTGGATTTAGAATTATTGACTAAATTTTGAGAAAAATAATCTGCCGCCTTTTTATTCAAACCTTCAATTTTTTGCGTAAGACTTCTTTCACCTGGAAAACTCTGTGAGGATTCATCTTTAGGTAAAGAAATATTAAATCTGTAAGCTAATTTTTCAACCGTTTCAACAAAAGAAATACTCTCTTGCACCATGATAAACTTAAAAACATTCCCACCCTCTCCACAACCAAAGCAATGATAAATCTGCTTAGCAGGGCTTACAGTGAATGACGGAGTCTTCTCAGGGTGAAATGGGCAAAGTCCTTTAAAATTTTGTCCATTTTGCTTAATTTGCATGTAGTCAGAAATAATTTCGACTATATCTGCCCTTGTCCGAATCTCATCAATAACTTGTTCAGGAATGTAACTCAATGTTCAGAATATCTTCCCAAGGAAGATTAAAAAGAGCGATTTGAGGAAAGTAGCGTTCACAAAATCGCACGAGTTGGTTAGCTGAAGTTTTCGTAAGTCACGTAATTTAATAGGAAAAATGCTTTCAAGGTGAAATATACAAACTCCTTAGGAATTTGTCAATACTGAGAGCCATTTTCAATAAATTAAAAACCGCCAAACTATTTACAGCCAAATATCAGTTAATTACAGCGAAAAAATGCCCTATTTTTCTTCAAATTATACTCAAGTTTTTGCTCTCTTGAAAATATCTTTCAGAAAAAACGACTCTTTAATCGTAATAGTTAGTTTGAATTAATCTTTTCTCTAATTGAATAAAGCTTTAAAAAGGCTTTTTCCTTTTCTCCTCTCCGGTCTAAATATATGATTTCTTTCAATCCTGCCTCTAACCAGCTTGGAAACCGAGCGCCAAAACTCTTCAACACTTTTTCTGCAGAATCGGGGTCCCCTTGTGCCAAATTCATAATAATTAATCTGAAAAAAGCTTGTCTTGCCATTGGACCTTTTTCCATAATTGAAAATAAGATCCTATACGCCTGAGAAAATTCACCGGCCGATTGAAAAATATCAGCCATTTTAAATAATCTTGATATCTCAATTTGTCCGTAGTTTGTTTTTAAATACTCGTCCGCCGATTGTTCCCAATTACGTTCAAAAGCATAAGCATTCCCCAAATTCACCTTCTTCTGATGCTGTGAAATATTGCGTTTACTATCCACATCGACCCAAAAAGAAGAACTACTTTTCCAATCATAAATTCGAACCATCGTTAAAACAATCCATGCCAACATAAAAAAAACGCTTATTTTAAACCTTATCCTTAAGCTCCCAATTAAACAGACACAACCGGCTAGTAACAAACTAAACCCCAAAAAACTTAAATATTGGTATCGATCCGCCAAATAAATATGCCGCGAAATAATGTTTGTGTATTCAAGTAAACCGCCTAGATATATAACTCCACCGCAAAGAAGTGATTTCTTTTGAATTGAAAAACAAGATAAGTTTCTCAAGTTTTTGATTAGATAAAATAAAAAACCTGCTCCAACGAATACAACCGCTATTGCAAACGAATCAAATATTCTTTCGGAAGAAATTAAATAAAGACCACTTAGGTTAAAAGGTAACAAAGCTAGCTTGATAAAATAAACGTATAGGTAGACAAAAAAACCAAAATGCGTTGAAAAAGTCCAACCTAACGCAGGATCAACGGCATTATCTGCAAGAGCTAGGGGATAAGTAATCAAAACAAAACCCCCAACTATTCCATTTGCAATTACCTGAAACATCCATATTTTTTTAACAGGGCTTTTAATAAAAAATATCTCAAAAACCAAAATAATCGCTGGAATCACTATTACTGTAGGCTTTGTACCCATACCAATAATTAAACAAAGAATTGAAAGTATCCAATGTTTAAACGGAATTTTGGGAGCCTTAGTTCCTAGTAAATAAATATAAACAGCGATCAAACCAAATAATAGCGAAAGCGTGTCTTTTCTATTTGCAGCCCAAACTACAGCTTCCACTTGAATTGGATGGATCCCAAAAAAACAACCCGCTAACCAAGCTAATCCCACGTTTTGAGTTAATCGAAATACAATCTTAAAAACCAAAAGCGCGTTTAACGTATGAATGATGAGATTATCTAGATGGAATCCCACTGGGTTGAGTCCCCAAATGAGATAATCCAAATAGTTTGACAAAATGTAAATAGGATCGTAAAACCCTGCCGTTGATTGTGTAAATACTGTTTTTAAGGCTTTCCAACTAAATTCACTTATCAGTGGATTTCCAAGAATTGCGTAAGAAGAGTCGTCAAAATTAATAAAATCGTTGGCAGTAACGTGTATGAACGTTAAAAATATGATTAAAAGCAGGGAAACTTCAGGTCGAAGTTCGTTATGAGAGGAAAGTTTGTCCAAAGGTTCTAAGTAAACCCTTAGAAAAGGTTAGTAAAGTAAATATTTTTTTCTGATTTCCTGGAAACGTTCTCTATCGTTTTTCCAAGATGCTTCAATATCTCCTAACTCATGTTTAGGCGATAGCCAAAATTCGCGCAATTCATTAGAGCCATAAAGCAAATCGATTGCTGACCGATCTGCAACAAATTCATAAGGCTCTTTTCTCCATTCAAATTCCTCTGGGAATAATTTCGAAACTGCCTTAATCACTGCAATACCAGTTAAAAGCGATTTAAATTCTGTTCGGTCTGTAACATGGATAAAAACTCCGCCACAAACCTGGTTTGCCCATTTTTGAAATGTTGGTTTAAAATAATGCGGACGAAAAAATACTCCAGGCAGATCCTTTTCGTTTAATTCATTAGCAAGCATTGCCGAATCGATATAAGGCGCCCCAACAAGCTCAAATGGTTGAGTTGTCCCTCTACCTTCAGAAAGGTGTGTCCCTTCAATCAAACACATACCTGGATAAACAATCGCTGTGTCCAATGTTGGCATATTAGGTGAAGGAGAAACCCATGGTAATCCTGTCTCGTCATACCACATTTCTCTTTTCCACCCTTCCATTGGAACAACCTTTAAATCGCAATCAAGTTCAAACTCTTCTTTAAAAAGTTGCGCAAGCTCACCTACAGTCATCGCGTGGCGATTCAGTAAAGGATACTGTCCAACAAAAGACCGTTGATCTTCCTGAACTAGATTACCTTCAATTTGAATTCCATCAATAGGGTTTGGACGGTCGCAAACAACTAAACGGACTCCAGCCTCCTTACATACTTTCATGCAATTAGCCATCGTATAAATAAATGTGTAATACCTGGCCCCTATATCTTGGACATCAAAAAGGAGGGCATCAATTCCCTTAAACGCTTTAACATCTGGGGTTAAGGAACTTGAATCTTTTCCATATAAACTTTCAACTAATAACCCAGAAATCGGGTCTTTCGCGTCTGGCACCTCAGCCATATCCTGGTCCACCCCATATAGACCATGTTCTGGAGCGAATAATTTAACGATCTTCAAATCGTTCATATTTTTTAAATGAACGATAGAATGAATATAATCTTTGGTTAAACTCGTATGGTTTACAACAAGTCCTAAGTTCGTCCCCTGGATATATTGAGCCGGTTTTTTCAAAAAAATATCTAACCCTGAAAGAACTTTAACCAATTTATTATCCCTTATAATTCTATTTCTTTTATGATTTGACTAAAATCTTATGTGAACAACTCTAAAATATCTTTTTTGGCTAGTTTTAGGCAAAAAAAAGCCGATAGGGGAAACCCCTATCGGCTAATTTTTTATTACTTACGAATTCTTACTCAACCGCACCGATATTAATCGTTGGGTGATCAAGCTCACAGTCTTTGTTAGATACCAAAACTTCTTTGGAGTAACCTTTACGATTTTGATTCATTTGACGTCGATATTGATCATCAGAGTTATCGCCTTGACAGTCGCCAACAACATTTCCTCGAACAGAAGCTTCTTCAACAGTTCGTTCAGCTTTCCAAGAATTATCAGTTTGAGATTGACCAAATTGCCAATCAACATTAATTCCAGAAGCAGAGTTTCTAGACATAGCAGCTCCAGAAGCGCGGTTAACCGCGTCAGTCAAAGCTCGTTGTCGAGCGCCCATTTGCATCATGGTCTGACCAACACCCATTACGCTTTGGTCTTGTTGTGAATAAGCTCCAGGAACAGTGTCATCCGCGATTGCTACGCTACCGAAAGCAAATACAGAAGCGAAAGCCAAAACAGCGGCTATAGCTAAGAATTTTTTCATTATTAAGCCTCCCCAAGATAGTTTTACTAGTTAAATATTTAATACATAAACAGCGAAAAGCTCTCAACCGGGAATCTAACGCTCTTTATGCCAACCTATATAGCCCGTTAACAAATTACGTTTCTTTGGTGCGAATTTATAACCTTAGCGATCATTTGTCAATGAAAAAAACCCTTTAAAACCTTAAAAAGACCAATTTTTTAACCAAAAAAATTTTCTAGAAATTGCTTCTTCTAATAAAGGGTATTAAAATCCCACTAACTCAATGAAATTAAAGGTTTTTTACTAACAAAGAAAAATTGTTTGAAACAAAAGTGATTCGTCTACTTGGAAACAAAACATTAATAAATTATAATCAAAATTAACCTTTTCACCCCCACAGATGGAATGACATTTAAAAAATACTTTACCGTTGAAGAAGCCAACTCTCTAATTCCTCATCTTTTAAAAACAGTTCCAGAAATTCAGAGCTTATCCCAAACACTATCTAAAAAATTTCCGGATGTAAAAAAAGCATGGAAAAAAGCAAACGAAAATGGGGGTAGCGCCCAGGGTCCCGAATACTTAGTCTTTGCTTTAAAATTCAATTCGTTACTAAATGATCTTAAAGATAAAGGTTGTGTAATGAAAGGAATTGATCAAGGTTTGATTGATTTTCCAGCAATACGAGAAGGGAAAGAAGTATTTCTTTGCTGGAAAAACCCAGAAACGAAAATCACTCATTGGCATGATATAGATTCAGGGTTTGCTGGTCGGCAAGAGCTGTAATTTACGACCAACCTTCTTTCACTAAAACTCTTTTCACTGATTCAGCTAAACTTTTATTTCCCACTATTGCCGATCCCTCGCGAATATCGTTTTGGTCGCCTCGAAAATTTATAAACACTCCGCCAGCTTCTTCAGCTAAAACTTTTAAAGGGGCAAAATCCCAAATATAGGCCCAAGGATCTACCATAACGTCTACCGCTCCCCGAATCGCTAAAATATGACCAAATGCGTCTGGATAGGTACGGATTAAGCTTGCCTCACGGCTTAAATTTTCCAGTAAAAATAAGCACTCCTTCTCTTTAAAGCAATATCTATCTGCAGTTGCGACTAATGATTTTGTGATTTGCGTTTCTTCGGACACCTTAACCTTTAAGTCACCACAATAAGCTCCCTGCCCTTTAACTCCCCAATAAGTCTCCCCTAAAGCCGGAAATGAAACGATTCCAATGACGGGCTCTCCATGATGTAGAAGCGAAATCAAAATAGAATAAAAAGGTAATCCTCGGATAAATGAACGGGTTCCATCTATTGGGTCGACAGTCCAAACCCATTCTCCTTTCTCCGTCTCAGCGCCAAACTCTTCTCCGATAATCCCATGGCCAGGAAAGTTTTTTGAAATATGTTTTCGCAAAATTTCCTCAGTATTTTTATCAGCTATAGTAACCGGGCTTTGATCTTCCTTTAGCTCTATTTTAAATTCCGATCTAAACCATTTCAAAGTTTCCGCGATTGCGGGTTCCAAAAAAGAAAGCGCCGTATCTTTTGCTTCCATCAAATCCATTTCGTGTGCCCTTTAAAAGACGTTTATTTGATTTACTACCAGGGATAGTCTAGACCAAATTTAGAAAAACAAAAATAACCAAAAAATTAATAATCAACCTAAAACATGTCTATATCTATAACTGATTTAAAGGCTAAAAACCCAAGTCCAGCAAAAGTTTCATCTTTAAAACCAAGAGTTAACCGTTAGAAAGCTGGTAAAACTTCATAATGAGTTAATAGCTAGACTAAACCTGAATGTTGATAATCTCGTTATTTAATGATTTTATTTCGAAGGACTAAACCAGTTTTTCCATACATAAGGATAAAATAGAAGGGTTTACTTTATTTATCAAGCTCGGTAAACTAATGGTTTCGCAGTCATCAATCATCTAACAAGCGCAAATTTTATGCAAAGCAACAAGCAGGTAATGGTTGGGATCGTTTTCGCTTTTTTTATCACTATTGCGTTCACCTTAACCATCGTATGGGAAATTAAGAAATCAATAGAGTACGACGAAAAAGTCAAAAAAATACAAGCTAAATCTAAAAACCTTGTTGTCGACGACAATCGGGACTTTAGTATTTATGAAACTATGGTAGGAGACGACGCTCGAGAAATGGTTTTAATACCAGAAGGAGTTTTCACTCGCGGTTCCGACTCTGGCGGTTACGATGAAAAACCAGAAAAGGAAATTTATCTTGACGCCTATTTCATAGACAAACATGAAGTATCTGTAAAAGATTATGACGTCTTTAGACGCGCCGCAAATTATGTCAAACCATCGGTTCCATTTTTTCAAGGAGACCAATCCGTTTTAGACACGCCAGAATTTCCTGTTGTGGGCGTTTCATGGTTAGACGCTACTAATTTTTGTAAATGGGCGGGTAAGCGATTGCCTAATGAAGCAGAATGGGAAAAGGCCGCGCGTGGAACTCATGGATTAGTTTATCCATGGGGAAATAAATTTTTGCAAAAGCGAGCCAATATCGCTGGCGAGGCTGACGGTCACAAATACATGAGCCCCATTGGAAGTTTCCCTATGGGTCGAAGCGTATATGGAATATTCGATATGGCGGGAAATGCGTCGGAATGGGTAGCAGACTTTTACGATCAATTTTACTACAAAGAATCGCCTATCATGAATCCAACCGGTCCTGAAAAAAAGAAAAACTATGTTTTCCGAGGAGGCTCCTGGGACGCGCGTAAAGTAGACGTTCGGACTACAAAACGATTTGCCGCTAATTCAGGGAGAAAAGACAGCATAGTGGGCTTTCGTTGCGCTCGCGATAAAGACAAAGCAAAAAGTTAAATATTAATTTCCGGTCGATGGATGACTTTCATCGACCGGCGTCTCTTATTAATTTCGATCTTTCCAAACGATTAAAAGCCAGAGTCTAACAAACAAATTATATACGAATTGCCAAACAAGCTTGATTAACTGACAATAATAAGCGCCGCTCCAAATACCTCCACACAATTCAACGTCCCCACAAACTGTTATTTAAAATCTTACTAATTTCGCGAGGAATAATATTTTTTTATGCTGGCGCCAATTTCTTTGGCAAGTATATCGTTGCCGATTTGGTTGTAATGACAGCAACTATCTTTATATAAAGTATCTGTTTCATTTTTAAAAATACCCGTTAAATCGACAAACTGGACACCCATTTCGTTTAACTCCAGGCCTGCTTTTATCAATATAGGATAACCTGTTTGAACAGGGTCGGCATGCGCAGCATCTGGAAAGTAAACGCTTTTCCTCTCCCATTTACTCAAAGGTTTTGAACCTTTAAAATACTGATTTGGTTGTAAATAATGAAAATACTCGATACCTTTTGCTTTTAAAACATCATTCATTTGTCGAGAACTATTTTTCCAAAATTCAGCAAAATCTAGGGCAACTTGTTCAGAAGAATTGAGCAAATAATCTGGCCCAATTTCTTGCGTAGATTTAGCGTTAGCTTTCGTTTCTACATGAATTTTATTATCAATAGTTATCAACTCGTTTAATATTTTATTCTTCAATGAATGCCAAATTACTAAAAAAAAGTTACTAGACTTAAATGGATTCTTCGAAAACAAATTCCTCAGTTCTTCCCGTTCTTTCTTCAATTCAACGCCTTTACTTAAAAGCTCGATTATCTTTTCACTCATAGATTTAGCGGCATAAACATTCCACTGCCTTGGGTAAAATGGATAAACTCCTTCAGGCATATTCTCTATTTGCGGAAGCGCAACTTCGTTAAACCCATCAATATTGATAACCACATCAATATCGGCGCCAAGAGCTAGAAACCAATTTATAGCTAATAATTGTTGAGGCTGCTTCATACCACCCAAAGCCAATGAAATAATTTCAACTTTTTGTTTTCGAAAGATATCAATCTCTTCAAGAACTTTGATTAAGCTCTCCCTAGAATACAAAAAAAGCTGTAAAGCAACAGAACCTCCAGTAATAGCTATCCGAATCTCCCCATTTCTTTTTTTTGCTAGAGGAGACGGACCAAAAAAACCAAAAGGATTTACCGGAATTTGAATAATACGATCATCAAAAATATGTCTATTTTTTCGAAAATCTCTTATAAAACCAAGATAAGGGTGAAGAATATGTTCCCTTATATTTGTTTCAAATAAGCCCGCTTTTGTTTGCAATTGAAATTCTTCAGATTCCTTGAAAGGAACTAATGAAGCTTGGATTTCTTCCCTGGGAAGAGGCTGCCCATATTTGATGTAAAAAAAACCATATGCTCCTAGCTCAACTAAAAAAATCGTCCCTAAAGAAATAGCTAAAATGCTTAATATTTTTTTTAACATTTTTTATTGAAGTAATTTTATGGAGCTAAAATAAAACATGGGGAGGTAGGAAACGCCTTTTATTAAATTCTTCTGAAAAAGCAAAGAACTAATAATTTTCTTTTAAGCCTACAAGTACAGTTATTAAAAAGATTACAAACTCACTCACCTCTATTTGAGGCTTGTTTCGTTTGTATCGCCTAGATATTATGTACTTGAATGATAATTCTTAGAGATCATTATCAGATACCTTGTCTCACTCTCGAAATTTTATTTTTGCCGATCAAAATTTTAACGAAAACTTATTATCCCACTTACATATAAACATTGGAACGGTTGAAAATGATTTTTACCACAAATCAACGATCAATCTACCACGTCTTTAACTTATCGACAGTTAAAAACCCATTCTCATATACATTTTTTTGCAGGTATCAGGTTAACCTTTGAAGAATTTTTTTCTACTCAGTTCTCTTTTTATATTTGGAATCTTGGTAACAGCAGAGGGATACTTCCGTTTTTTTTCACCGCAGCCAATTTTTGAAAATCACACGACAGCTAACTTTGGAACTCCAAATTCATTTCGTCCAAAATTAAAAAGAAATTTTGATTTTGTGGGTTTTCCTTTCGAGGTTAAAACTGATTCCAAAAGTTTGCGAAGTTTCAGCGAAACTCCTTATAAAAAACAAAAAAATGTTTTTAGAGTTTTATGTATTGGAGGATCTATCTTTGCGGCATCTGGCGTAAACAACAACGAAACATTCGCTTATTACTTGAACAAGAAACTAAATACAAAAGCATCAGGAACTAACTTTGAAGCGATAAACGCCGGGAAAAACACATGGGAACTTGCAGATTTTTTCACCTACTTTAAAAACGAGGGATATAAATATCAACCAGATTTGATTATCATTTATTTCCATACTGGCGAATTAATGGGAATGGACTTTTCTGAGTTAGAAGCCGATAAGTTGACGCTAAAAAGACTGTCCAAAAATCAGGTCGAAATTACAATCGGTGGGTTGAATTTTAACGAAAGATTAAACCCAACAGCCGCAGCAGCATTAAACTTTATCCAAAGTATTCCCCTTTACGATTTCTTTTTTTTCAATTCACATTTAACAAGAATTCTAGAAAAACAAATTAGGGAACGCTTAATTTTTCCAGTGGAACCTTCTCAAAAATCTAAGAAACTCAACTTGAAATCCTTTATGGAAAATTGGGATTTAAAACCCGGGGATTTAGTTACTTGGAAAACGGACTATGGAAAAACTACAAATCTAACTTTTTACCAATCCAAAGCAGCGATATATAATATAGCGTTAGCGCGTTTCATGGAGCTAACGGAAAAATCTAAAACAAAAGTTTTGTTTTTATCCGTTCCATCCCCAAAAGAAATATTAGGACTTGAAGTCAACTTCTCGGAAACTAAACCATTTCAAACAACAAAAAATCCTAATTTATATTGGTTAGAATTACTTCAACCTCTGACAGAAATTCAGAACTCAAGTATGGTTCCGCTCAATTTCCCTAATAAAATTCACTGGACCCCAGCTGGACACAACGCGACGGCGACTATCGTTTCTAATTTCATGACTGCAGAAAAACTCCTGCCTTTAAATCCAGCTTCATCCAATATTCAAACCAAGACCGAAGCTTTTTCTCAATCTCTGCGTCAATCCAACAATCGAATTTCCGACTTATTAAAGAACCAAGGTTATGACTTATATATAAAAGGCATGGTCAATAAAAATTTGGGACGATTAAATCAGGCAGAATCTTTTTTAACTCGTTATTTAAAAATTTCTCCACAAACTCAAAAACCCATGTGGCATTTAGGAAATTTATATTTTTTAAAAAAAGAGTTTAAAAAATCGATTAAGTTTACGACTTTGGCTGTTGAAAATGGTTATATAAAAACTGACGCAGTATACGCATTACTGGGTAAATCCTATTTCAATCTTCAACAATATGATAAAGCTGAAGATTTTTTTAAAAAAGCTCTGGAGTATTCTCCAAACTATTTTCGAAATCGTTTAAATTTCGCTCGGTTACTGTTTTCTAAAAAACGCTATGAGGAATGCTTGGAGCAGCTATTGACTGCAAACACATTATTCCCAAACCAAATAGAAACGCTGATGGGAATTACAAGCGTTTATTTAAAATTGGGACAAAAGCAAAAAGCAAAAGAAGCTTTGCAAAACATTTTAAAATTCGCCCCTCAAAACCAAGCTGCGACACACGCTCTTAAAGAAATGTAATAGTCCCTTATTCCTAAAATCAAATTGATTATGGTCCGAACTTTTTTATTGAACCGTGAGCTTTTCGGAAACTAGGAAAATCAACTCAAAGCAATTTGAACGCCTTGATCAATTAATTCGCAGTGTGAAGAAGAAGTTCACAATAAAGCAGATTGACCTAACCAAAATTTAAGGAAAAAATAAACTTGGAGATTCTTTTGGAATTAATAACTCATTATTCAAGTACTTCTTAAAAAGCGGCGTTGGAGGGTCGGCTTTACGAATATAAATATCGGCGATTAATCCTTTAAAAATCAAAGCCCAGCCTTCTAACTTCTGTAGCTCACCATTCTTTCTACTGGAAACTATTACATTGGTCTTAGGATAGAGAGGTAAAATATTTTCCCAACCTGGCATTCCTTCTTCAAAAACAAGAAAATGCACAAAAGTTTTGTTTGGGTAAACAGTCCAAAACCTGCCGTCAATAGAAACCTTAGATTTAGGACGTTTCCATATGAAATACTCCCCCCAATCGAAGGGAGTTAATAAATTTCCGTCGATTTGATTTTTCTCCATAAACTGCGCCGCATAGACAGGGAACGTCAAAGGGTTTACAACAATTTTAAAATCCTTATTAAAATATTTTTGAAATACAACGCCTACTTGTAAAAGGCTTACCACTAAAACAACCGCAACGGTTGCCGTTTTCCGGTTCTCAAAAAATTTCTTTCCCAACTGAAAAAATCTAAAACGCCGACTAATTTCCGATAAATTGAAGAGAATAAAGAGCGAGGAAAATATACTCGCAATGGCGATATGTCGGACATGGCTAAAAGCGAAATAAATGGAAACCAAAACTACAACAATTTCCCAAGGTTCTTTTCGACGTTTTGAAGAAAAAGAAACAAGAGCAAAAAATGCAATCGCCTTAAAATATATAAATTTTGTATCAAGCAGGCTTAGGCCTTTCCATTCCGAAATATCTCTAGGCTTTGAGACCGTTTCTAAAAAAAATAAGAGCAGTTTATATCCATATGGATTTACAAATAATGCGCAAAATGAAAAAGTAAATATGAGACAAAGAGTACTATCTATCGACTTCTTTTGAAAAATAGAGCGAATGCTTTCGACAAAAACTATGCATCCAAAAAATCCAAGACCCGCTAAAACGCCTCCATGCAAATTTGTCCATAAGACAAAAATAATTGGAAACGTCTTTAGCCACTTCTTATTCCCATCGAAATACTTGTAAATAGAAACGATTAGAATAGCCGAAAAAAGCAGTGACAATATTTGAGGACGAGTCGCAAAGCGGATCGTAAACACTGCGGTTAATAGTGTAAAAAACAAAACGTAAATAAAAAGATTTTTTTCTTTTGAAAAATAAAAGTTAGATAATAACCAGACGACACTGAATCCAACAATCAATTTAAATATCAATAAACCGGTCGAATCAAAATATAAATAAATCAAATAAAACAATACCTCCGTCAACCATTCATGATTTATCCAAGGAAAACCATTGGCCGTATAAGAATAACTATCAACTGATGGGATAAAGCCCTTTTCCCAAATCTCCTTGCCAAATTGAATGTGTCCCCACAAATCGGTATCTGCTTCCAAAAAAGAAAAAGCCATTGCCGAAAATGCATATACAAAAAAACAAACGGCGTATCGAAGTAGATTGTCTTCATCTCTGAAACTGAAAGTTTTCATAATAGAAAAATCATTTTATTTACGGCAAAAGAATAAAAAATGTTTTGCTAATCGCGCTCAAAATTAATAAAATTCCAAAAATTAAAACTATGACAATTCTGTAAAATCATCACTTTTTAAAGCGTTATCTAAAACATCAAAAAAAATTCTGAACCTTTATTTAAGTTTTTTTAAAAAAAATAAAAGGCTATGTCTCGTCGCGCCGTCATTTTATTAGTTTTTGTCATTGTAGTCTGTTTAAGTTTCTGGCTCATCTCTCGCTACCCAGCCCTGGGAGGCAAAGCCGCCATGTCCGGAATGGAAGCATTTGACGATCCGTTGACCCATAACGCACACTTTACGCTTCCTCCAGGATCCCCAACCTACAAACGAATTCTTTATTCCACCCTTAATTGGTACGAAACTAATTGGCGTGGAATGTTTTTTGGGCTTGTTTTAGCTGGAGGCTTTCTAGCATTACTCAATCACTTACCCAAACGCCCATCCTCAAAACCATTCGTAAATAGTTTTTTTGGTATGTTAACTGGCACTCCACTCGGAGTTTGCGTGAATTGCGTAGCTCCTATTGCTAAAGGTATTTATGAAGCTGGCAGTAAAATGGAAACCGCATTGGCTGTTATGTTCAGCTCTCCAACTCTCAACGTGGTTGTTTTAACCATGTTGTTTTCTATTTTTCCATTTTACATGGCTATTGCGAAATTAGCCTCGACCTTTTTTCTGATACTCGTCGTGATCCCTTTAATTTCTAAAAACAAAACGATTACAGGGATTTCTGAAAAAAACCAATTAGAAAACACAATTTGCGAGCTTCTTCCCGAAGATGAAAGTTGGTTGGAAGCTCTCAAGGGAACTATTCACGATTACTGGAAGAGCTTTAGTTATATTTTTATCAAAACGGCTCCCTTGATGCTATTGGCCGGATTTTTGGGAGCTACATTTAGCCAGTTATCCGATTTTGACCGGTTAATCGGACTCGATCCAAATTGGAGAAACTTAGCGGCTCTCTCGCTGATGGGAACATTTCTCCCCCTTCCCATCGCCTTCGATCTAATGCTAGCTCAGGCTATGATGATCTCTGGTCTTTCTCCTGGCTTAGTCATGGTCATGTTATTTACTTTGGGAACTTTTAGCGTCTACTCCGCCATGATTGTTTACCAAACGTTTTCCTTTAGGCTCGCCGCTGGACTTTTTTTAATCGTTGCCGCAATTGGAGCTGCTAACGGACTGCTAGTGCATCAATACTCCGAACACAAGTTTTTAAGTTGGCTGGAGTCTTACAATAAAATTGTTGTCGCAGAAGAACCTAAAATTACGAATAAAAATACTTTTACAGCGCCAACTCCGCAAGAATTTTTAATAAGCCAAACTGAAAGTCGCTCCTTCAATCCTATTTGGGAAAATAATCAGGTATTAATATCCTCTATTTCCCATACTCCAAAATCGCAAGATGGCTCAAAACCCTTCTCAACTATCTTAGGGCCAACTTTGGGTATCGGATACTCTAATAAACTAACCCCTAACACATTTTTCGATCCTTTATTTTATGGTAGAGGTATCGCTTCCGGAGATTTTGATAAAGACGGTTGGATTGACTTAGTAACTGCCACAAACAACGGATTTGAACTCTATCAAAATCTCAATGGTAAGAGATTTCAAAAAATTCCTCTTCCAATAAATAATTTATCAGGAAAACAATCTATCACAGTCGCCATGGCAGACTTTGATAATGACGGTTGGTTGGATATTTTCTTTACAACCCTTGGAGATGGAAATCATATTTGGTTAAACCCATTGAGCTCTGGGAAAACTTCTCCTCTCATTCCAGTTCCTAATGGTAACGCGTTTTTAACAAGCGCCACAGCCTTCTCTGATTTAAACAACGACAAATTTTTGGACATTGTAAACGGTAATTATTTTTTGGGAACGTTAACAAAAGAACCAGTTGATGCCGCAGTTGATCAACTAATTATCAATAACAATTTAAAATTCGATCAAGTCCCACTCAAAGGCATCCCAGGACAAACGCACTCAGTTTTATTTGCCGATTTTGACAACAACGGAAAAACTGATTTGGCTATTGGAAATGACTATCGAGTAGCAGACGCTTATTATTTAGGCAAGGGAAATGGGAATTTTGAGAAAATTAAAAACAGTCAAGGAATCATACCCAAAACTCCCCAAAATACTATGAGTATCGACTCTGGAGATTTCGATAATAATCTTATTCCAGATCTTTATATGGCAAATATTGGATTATCAAAAGGAACTGCGGTGGTCGCAAATGTTTTTGGTAAAAAAATGAAAGAAGCTGGCGAGACCTTTTGTTTATCTGGAAAGAGTGTTCTCACAACAAAAGAATGTCAAAAACAAAACCGGATGACAACGCTTCTTAATCCGGAGAAAAAAGATTCTTCCGAACGATGCTTAAAGTTAGACTCGAAATCCGAAATCCGACAATGCATGGCAATGCGGCTAGCGCTAATGGCAATAAAACGTAAAGACAAAAGTCTATGCGCAAAAATCGTCGAAGATTTGCCTTTAATTCAAAATTTATGCGAAAAATACTTTCAATCTAAATTTGTCAAGGCCAAGTTCGACGAGGAAATTCCAATGAAAACACATATGAATATTTTACTTCAAGGCGAGAAATCTGGAGTTTTTACCGATATTTCAGACACAACAAATATTGCTCCAGGTGAATGGAGCTGGAACGCCAAATTCGCCGATTTAGATAATGACGAGTGGCAAGACCTATACATAGTTAATGGAGTGCCTATAACGCAAGATTTCACACCCAACGTTTTCTTTCACAATCAGAAAGGAAAAACATTTTCTTCAGCCGCTAAAAAATTCGGATTGGATGACTTCGACCATAGCTCGTCATACACCTACATAGATATCGACCGAGATGGAGATTTGGATATCATCGCAAATACGCTTTACGGACCATTTAAAGTTTATTGGAACAACCTAATTAACCAGAACGGAATCTCGTTTAAGTTACGAGATGACATCGCAAACCGATTTTGTATTGGCTGCAAGATAACCATTTATTATGGCGATGAGAAAAAACAATTTAGGGAAATCAAGGCCGGAGGAGGGTTTCATTCATTTGACGCCCCAGAAGCTTATTTTGGGCTAGCGTCACATAAACAAATAGCTCGTTTGGATATCAGATGGTCAAATGGAGAAATTAACCAAATCAATCAACCTCTTACCGCTAATTATGAATATCAGATTACCAGGAAAAACAAATAAGAACTATTATCCCTACGAATCTCTTGTTAAAATAAACGATCAATTTATTTAACATTAATTCTATTATTTTAGGGGATCCAATGCCTCGACTATTAGCGAACCGAATCCTTACCATTCTTTGTTTTACCGGGTTAATTGGACTTTTATTATCCCCATCTCAATCCAACGCTAAATCCTCTGTTGCTGTTTCTTCAAACAATCAAGACTATGGATTTTGTTACGACATAAAAGACCAAGCCACAGCGGAAAAATGCGCCATGCATTATTGCACTGAAGCCAGCGATAATTGTAAAACAGTCGTATCTTGTAAAGGTTCCGGTTTTGGGGCTGTTTTCCAAAATTACACTGCAGAACCCGGAAAAGGCACTGCTATCAGCCCTAAAAGCTCTGTTACTGTCGCCGTCTGCGACAAAAAAACAACCACCAGCGCCAGAGATGCAGCGGAAATAGCTTGCAAAAAAGCAAGTAAAGAAAAGAATCCAACGTTGGGCCTGGTTTATTGTTATGAAAAAGCATTCTGGTACGATACTGTCGAGATGGAATCCAAAGCGGCGACAAAAGCTCCTGAAAATAAGTGGTGCGATTACGCTACAGAATTGTCAGGAATTGCTTCTTTTGAAGATTGTTTAAAATCGTTACGATTCCCAAATCCGAAAAAAGACTGCAAACAAAAAGCAAAAGTTTGGTGCGATTAAAATTCGCACAAGAAATAATATTCATTTAATTTCTAAGCTTCGGCTGTCTTTCTACCGACCTTGAGATAAAGCTAATAGAATATCCAGCGACTTAATTGCACCACCAAAGTAACTATAAAAAATTCTTTCCTAGTGCAAAAAAAAATTACAAAAGTAATTTACATTCTGACCGCTAATTTAATTGTCCTGATAATTCTTGGCTTAATCGTCGAAATTGGCGGACAAATTTACGCCTATTTTAATCCTGCATATAAAATTCTTCCATTTAAACCTCACCCCACTTTAGGCTGGAGATTTATACCAAATTCCGAGCATATTACAACTGGTAATCATTGGTATGCCCGCGAATTCAGTTCTAAAACAAAAATAAATTCTATGGGGTTTAGAGACAAGGAAAGGACTTTTGAAAACCGTAAAAATACTTTGAGAATCGCTTTATTGGGAAACTCAATGATCGCAGGCCGCCAATTAGACTTTGAAAAAACGGCAGGCCAATTATTAGAAAAAAAATTAAATCAAGAGTTAAAAGAAAAAACGGGCAAATCTTTTGAAGTTTTAAACTTCGGAGTGCCTGGTTATGGAATTGATCAATTTCTTTTAAACTGGAATAGCTTTACTTCTAAGTTTAACCCCGATTTCGTTTTTATTTATATCTTTGAAAAAAATTTCTTTCGAACAATTTCTCCCAGTTGTCCACCCTTTATAAAAAACTTATCAGGCAATTCCGAAACCACGAAAAAGACGAAAAAACTTGGAAACATATAAAATATGAAGGAGATTCCAAACACTTTCCTTCTTGGGAAACTAATAACTTAGTAAATTTAAAATTACTTAGCAAATTGGGTAAATTAGTTAATAAAAATAAAAGCGATTTCATTATTATTGATTCGTTTAAATTTCATAACGATTTTAGTCCTCCTATCGACTTTGCTTCTAACTGGCTTAAAAATCTTAGTGATTATTCTAAATTTGGATACATCCCTTTATACAACCCGCTTAATGAAGCCAAAAACCGTGGAATACCTATGGTGTGGAAATATGATGCTCACTTAAATGAACACGGAAATGAAATATTCGCAAATTCTATGTTTAAATATTTGAAAAATAAATTGACCTAAATTATGTTACAACTGGCGAGTTATTCTCATAATTGACGACATAATTTGTTCCGGAATTTTTCATGTCCAACTCCATAAAAAAAACTAAATTTTTAAACCCAAAGTTAACGCTACCTCTGATCGTTCTTTTTTCTATTTTACGTCGCCACTGAAACCAGCATAAGGATAATCACTGAAGAAGAATGCATTATTGATAAATCTTGGTGGGGGCGTTATATCAAAGGAAACTTGAATCTCGACTGACTCCAAACCTGCCGCAAAAACGTTTTGGAATCATCAATTCGGCATGCCAAGTGTGGAACACAGACTAATAACGCTTTCAAACTTGTTTTTTAAAATGAGAAAAATTCCTAAAACCTTTTTCAAACTATCCGCTTCGCTTTTTCTCGTTTTTTTTATCATTGAATTATTGGAAGTCTACTTATGGAATGATAAAAATTCCATCCACAATTCACATGGGTTTCGGGACAAAGAGTACTCATATAAAAAGCCAGAAAATATTTTCAGAATTTTAGTCTTGGGAGATTCTCAAACATTAGGACAAGGAATTAAACGCCTCGAAGATACATGGCATAAAAAGCTAGAAGTTTTGATGAATGGAGGTTTCAATCATCCAAAGTTTGAAGTAATCAGTTTGTCAGGCGGAGGTTGGAATACAGACACTCAACTTTACGAGTTATTTAAAAGAGGCTTTAAGTATAATCCCAATTTAATTATTATTGGTTTTAATCATAATGACGTTCCTGTCCCTCATGCCTCTAAATGCAAAAATCGAGAAATTAAATTCTTTCCAGACTTAAAAGTTATTAGCTGGTTTAGAAAAAATTCAAAAGTTTACCAATTGATTGAATTCCGACTAAATCGTCTATTAGAAACTCTTGAGCAAAAACCTGGATATGCTGATTGCATTAATCGGCGCTTTGAATCCCGTGGATGGCATATGGAAGAAGTTTATTTAGATACTATTCTTATGTCGGCACAAATAAAGAATATCCCACTCATGTTAACAACGCTACCGTTGCTACATAAGCTTGGAGACGATTATCCCTTAAAAAAAGCTGATCTTAAGATTCAAAAATATTGCACGGATAGAGCAATAACATATTTGGACTTATTCACTGAAGGATTCAAAGGATTAAACTCCACCCCGCTAAGAGTTTCAATTACAGATCGACATTTAAATGAAGTAGGCACCGAAGTTGTTTCTCAAACTCTATTTAAAAAACTGAAGGCATTAAAAACATATAAATACTTACCAAAATTTAGCGGCGCTTTTGATTTTAAAGACCTTCTAGATCAAAAAAAGATAGTTGTGGAATTAGATAAAAAGTTTTCAGAATTAATAAATCAAAACAGTAATGTTGTAATAAACTTTCAAGACGAACAACTAAAAGTAATAAAACACCTTAGAACACTTGAATATGTCAATACCCTCGGCAATCAAATTGACCAAAAAATCATTAAAGTAAATTTAGATTTAGATGGAAACTTTAGAAAAAGTGAAATTGTCACTCATAAAAAAAACGCCCCCAATCTTTATTTCCAAAACAATAAATATCAAAATGGAACACACTATCTGGCGCGAGGAATAAAAACACAACAAGGAAATATTTTAAAAAAAACCGAAAAGTTGTTTTTAGGAAATCACATCTCAACAGGATCCACTTCAAAAATCAAACTTTTTCCTAATCTCGAATTTATGGACCCCAAAAGTTTAGAAGTTGCCTTTTCTGAAGAAGAAAAACCAAAGTCACAACTCTCAAACTTAGAAACTTTTGAAACAATATCTAAATTCATTAAATTAAATCCAAATTTATTTTTCGATTTTAGAAACAAAGGATATATTTTAAAAAACAAATTCGACAAATTGCCCCGATTGGAAAAAATCCTAATCTATAAAGAAATGGAATGGACAAAATATCTTTTTACTCTAGCTAAACTAGGACATAGTAGATATATAGATTCGCTGATAAAAGATATTTTAAAATATAATCCAGTACCTGTTTTGCTACGATCTATAGAACGCTATTATTTTCTAAACAAAAAATTCAAAGAATTAGACCAACTTTATCAATCAAATCCAACTATGCCTAACAGGTTTCAGATTCATAATTAAAAATAATCCAATGTTTTTAATATGAAGCCATCCCGTTTTGCTGGTAGAAAATAGCAAAAACCCTTTATGCATAAAGAATTAAAAAAACAATTTAATAGTATTAATTTTATCTATATAAATATTGAAGCCAGAAACTTTATTGTAAAAAAAATCTAGCCGTCCAAAATGATTGAAAAAATATAAATTATAAAATGAAAGTAATTATTTTCACTGATTCTTATTTGCCACATCGGAACGGAGTCTCTTCTTCGATTGATCGCCAAGTAAAAACTCTAAAAAAGAACAGTAACAATGTATTGACTGTAGGTCCTAACAATTTAGAAACAGATATTAAAATTAAATCCAAGATTATTTTCAAAACAAGTGACCCTAGATTTTCACTCTTCGTTCCTATAAAACCTTTTAGGAAGTTACGATCAATTGGAAAGATCGATATTCTTCACATCCATACCCCCTTTTCATTTGGAGTATTAGGTTTAATTTACGCAAAGAAATATAAGATCCCCGTTGTATACACACACCACACAGATTTCTCACATTACTTCCATTACGTTCCTGCACTAAACAATATGTTTGGGAAAAAAGCTTCATTTTTTTTTTACAACAAATTTCTAAATTGTATTGACATAATTATTACTCCATCTGAAGATTCAAAAGACAAGCTTTTATCAACATATAAAATCGATAAAAAGAAAATCCGAGTAATCCATACTCCAATAGAGTTAAATACCAATATTTATGAAAACACTCATCAAAAAAAATCATTCGATCTAGTATTTATTGGTCGCCTATCTCCTGAGAAAAATATTTTTTTAATAGGTAATGTTATAAAAAGTTTACTTTCCAAATTACCAAAAATGAAAATCGCACTAATTGGAGATGGAATTAAAAAACAGTGGATACAACTCAAGTTAAAAAATTTTATTAATAAAAACGTTTTCTTTTTAGGGGAAATGAATAATATAAAAGTTCAAGATATAATAAAAACTTCACGGTTTTGCCTTTTCCCATCTATCACTGAAACTCAAGGCTTAGTCATTCAAGAGGCGTGGGCAAACGGAGTGCCTATAATAACCGTCTCATGCAAGTTAACAAGAAAAGTTATAAAGAATGGAATAAACGGTTGGGTTTGTTTAAATTCACACGAGGATTTAGAAAAAACAATTTTTTCACTAATAAAGAGTAAGCAACCTGATTTGAACCAAATATTTAATTGCATAAACAGCGCTAAGAAATACTCAACAAAAAATTGGTATAAAATTTATAGAAACATGCTAAGTGAAGAGCTTTCAATATGAAAAAAAACAGTGACATTCTAATGAAAGAGTATGAAATATCCAAAGAAAGTATTAAATCTGTAATGACTCTTCTGGTAGGTGTGGCAGCTCCAATTTTAACTCTATCCGCAGTAATATGGAGACTTGCATTTTTAGGAAATCAAGTTCATGAACAATCAATTTATATAGTATTGTTACTTATTAACTTTTTGATCGCATTTACGGTTTATCAAAATGTTCAAATAATTGCTCTCCAAATGCATATAAAATCTTTGGAAAAACAACTTCGAAACACAAAAATATTTAGGTGGGAGTCACAAATCGCCCGTGTTTGGTACGGAGAATCCAATTTGGCAAAAATATTTAACTCTACTCTAGGTATTCCTATCATACTAATTATGATAATTCTATACAATGAGCTTTTCAAAATAATCGGACCTGGGCAAGCTTTTTGGTGGATAATTTTAATGAACGCTGGATATATAGGCATAATAATATACTGCTTATTCACTATTGGGGGGAAATTAAAAAAAGTAATTAGCTGAAGCTGAACTACGCATATTGTGGTCGCCAGAATTATTAATTATGAGCTAAATTAATTTAAAATAAATCATATTTAAAATCACACCGAAAACTGCCGTTTTCTATTTCGCTAATTTCACTCCTCGTATTCACTAGTTTTATAAATGACAATAACCTACGAGTGATTTCTGAAGTATTACCATTAAAACTAATTTAATAATTTATAATTGAATTTAGAGAGTCGTACTAAAACATGAGAATCTTTAGCTGGAATGTAAATGGTATTCGCGCCATCTTAAAAAAAGATTTTTTGAATTGGATTGAAGAAGAATCTCCCGATGTGGTATGCCTTCAGGAGACTAAGGCCAATTCAGATCAGGTTGATTCAGATATATTCCCTCCAAAAGGATATACCGCCTATTGGAACTCGGCTGAGCGAAAGGGGTACAGCGGAGTTTTGACATTGACGAAAAAAAAGCCAAAATCCGTGGCAATGGGAATGGGTATCGAAGAGTTTGATATTGAGGGTAGGATTGTTCGAACAGAATTTCCAAAATTTGATTTATTAAATGTCTATTTTCCAAACGGCACATCTGGAGAAGAGAGACTCGATTATAAAATGCGTTTTTACGATGCGTTTCTAAATCACTGTGAAGATCTAAAAAAATCTGGGAAGAAATTAATAGTCACAGGCGATGTCAATACCGCCCATTGTCCCATTGACCTAAAAAATGATAAAGCCAACCAGAAAAACTCAGGGTTTTTACCCCAAGAAAGAGCTTGGGTTGATAAATTTATAGAACATGGGTTTGTGGATACATTTCGCGCATTAAATCCAGATAAAGTTCAATACTCATGGTGGGCTTATAGATTTAACGCTAGAGCTAGAAATATTGGATGGCGTATAGACTATTTTTTTGTGACTAAGGCTTTAATGAAAAATGTAAAAGATGGGTTTATTGAAGACCAAGTGATGGGCTCAGATCACTGCCCAATAGGTTTAGATATTAAATAATCAAGCTTTTAAGGTATCTCCAGTAATTCAATATTTTTACTTACGGTAACTCGCAAGTCCTTATTTCATAAGGTCCGTTCGTAGCCAAAAACAGTTTTTAGAGGCCCCCTTTATCTATTTAATCCCACAAGTGGGTTTAATTCCCCGCAGCTTGCCACGTCTTTTAAAATAATGCTTTTTATAGGTGCAACATATATGTTGCCGTCCGCTTACGGCGAGGGTATTCATTTAATCTCTCCGAAGATTTTTATGGTTTTTTACCTTTAAGTAGCCTCATAATAAAGCATACAAAATTCATAAATTTAAGAGAACCTCTAATAATTAACATTTATACTGGTTTGCTATCACCTAGCCCTTAAATTCATGGGCTAGGCTCTTGGCAATTTTGAATTTTTAGAGATCTCCTTATATACCTTTTAAATCTGCCTTTAGAGTTTTTGTTTAGCGACAATAAAACAACATTATTAGTTTTCTCACTATAAATAAAAAATAGTTACGCTTTATATATTGAAAGGAATCCAAATGACTTTGGAAGTTGGAAAAAATTACCACGGGTTTAACCTGAATAAACAAGAGAAAATCGACGAATTAAATTCTTTGGCTTTAATTTTCGAACACGAAGCCACGGGCGCTGAAATCCTTATAATGGAAAACGACGACGACAATAAAGTTTTTAGCGTAACTTTTAAAACTCCTCCAGAAAACGATACTGGCGTCGCCCATATTTTAGAACATAGCGTCTTATGCGGCTCTAGGAAGTACCCCGTTAAAGAACCATTTATGGAGCTGATGAAAGGAAGTCTTAAAACATTTCTTAACGCGATGACCTTTCCCGATAAGACCATGTATCCGGTAGCGAGTAGAAATAAAAAAGACTTATTTAATTTAATGAGCGTCTATATAGACGCGGTGTTTTTTCCGAAGATTTCCAAAGAAACATTTATGCAAGAAGGTTGGCATCACGAACTTGAATCTGCAGATAGCGAAATAATCTATAAAGGCGTTGTGTTTAATGAAATGAAAGGAGTGTTTTCGGACCCCGAAAGCGTTCTAGATCGTTATTTAAATCACTCATTATTTCCAGACACGACTTATGGTTTTGAATCTGGCGGCGATCCCGACAACATTCCAGATTTAACTTACGAAGAATTTAAAGAGTTTCATAAAAAACATTATCACCCTTCCAATAGCAGAATTTTCCTTTACGGAGATGGCGATACTTTAGAGTACTTAGAGTTCATGCAGAAGAATTTTCTGAATGAATTTACCAGGCAGACCCCAGATTCTTTGATCAATTTTCAACCTAAATTTCTCGAACCGAAGCGCGAGGAAATTCATTATTCAATCGCCAAAGAGGAATCAGAAGAGAACAAGACCTTTATCACTGTTGGATTGGTGCTTCATAAGTCTGTAGATCAAGAACACTGCATGGCATTCAATATTTTAAGCCACTTACTTTTAGGAACACCCGCTTCTCCACTTAGAAAAGCTCTTATTGAATCGGGACTTGGAAGTGAAGTTATTGGCGGCGGTTTTGACGATCAAAGATTGGAAACAGTTTTTGCTGTGGGCTTAAAAGGAACTGAAAAAGAAAACGAGGAAAAAATACTCGATTTAATTTTCGGTGTTTTAAAAGAGTTAGCCGAAAAAGGAATCGAAAAAGATATGGTTAAGGCGGCGGTTAATACAGTCGACTTTAAATTACGCGAAGCCAACTTTGGAGGATTTTCTAAAGGCATTGTTTACAACATTCAATCTCTTGGTTCCTGGTTATACGACGGAGATCCATTAATGCATCTAAAGTATGAAGAGATAATGAAAACAATCAGACAAAAATCCGAAGATGGATACTTCGAAGGTTTAATTCGCGATAATCTTTTAAGCAATCGCCACCGAAGTGTTGTAGTTGGTATCCCTAAATCCGGCTTAACCGAAGAAAAGGATGAAGAAACAAAAAAGAAATTAGCGGATTACAAATCAAAATTAAAAGCTAGCGAACTAGAGCTAACCGAGAAAGAGACCAAAAAACTTCAGGACCTGCAGCTCATTCCAGATCCACCAGAAGCTTTGGCCACATTACCCAAACTAGGTATTGAAGATTTAGGAGACGCTCCAGCTGAGTTTCCAATAGAAGAAAAACGGCAAAATTCTCCAAAAGTTTTATTTCACGATTTATTTACAAACAAAATTGCTTACGTACAAGTAGGATTTGATACAAAAGCCGTCCCAGTTGATCAACTGCAATATTTATCATTGTTGGGGCGTTTGATTCTTGAAATGGGAACTAAAAAGAGCAGCTATGTTGAAATTACTCAGAGGATGGGAATTCATACTGGGGGAATTAGAACCAGCCACTTTTCATCTCTTCGTCTAGCCGATAAAAATAAAATCGTATCGCAATTATTTTTCAGCGGGAAAGCCGTATTAGATAAATTAGGAGAATTGTTTGATATTTATCGAGAACTTTTAGGAGAGTTTGATTTCTCCGATTCAAAACAGTTATTAGATATTATCCGCAGCGCAAAAGCAGATATGGAAGCCTCTATTGTGCCGGCAGGCAACCAATACGTTATTTCCAGATTGAATGCATATACCTCTGCCATTGGAAGATATGACGAATTTACTGGCGGATTGGCATATTTTAGGTTTCTAGAAAACTTATTAGAAAGAGTCGAAAAAGACCCAGAGGAAGTGGCTAATTCCTTTTCTAATGTAGCCAATCTAATTTTTTCTCAAGACAATATGCTTGTTAATGTCACTTCAGAGTCGGAAGATTATTCGAATTTTGAACGAGAAATAAACTCATTATCTCAAGTGTTTCCAGAAAAAGGAAAAGGCGAGGCCGCTTTAGAACTTCCTTCCTATAATTTAAACGAAGCTTTTTTAACGGCAGGAAATATTCAATACGTAGGCAAAGGGGCAAACCTATACGATTGGGACTATAAATATTCTGGAAAGTTTGAAGTCCTCAAAGCTATTCTAAATACTCAATACCTTTGGGAAAACGTCCGAATGAAAGGTGGAGCTTATGGATGCTCTGCAGCTTTTGATTATTACAGCGGAGATTTTGCGCTAGTCTCTTACCGTGACCCTAACTTAAGCGAAACGTTAAGCGTTTACGACGAAATACCTGATTTTATATCTAACTTAGATTTAACAAAAGATGAATTAGATAAATTCATTATTGGCTGCGTAGGTAGGTTAGATCCACCATTAACCTCCGACCGAAAGGGATCCATCTCAATGGTAGATTCTTTAACCGGAATGACGCACGAGTTAAGACAAAAAAAGCGAGAAGAACTTATGTCAACAACCCTTAGCGATATTCGAGAGTTTGCTCCTTTGTTCCAAAAAATAAAGGAGTCTGGTTTAATTTGCGTATTGGGTAATGAAGGAAAAATTAAAGAATCCGAAAGTTCTTTTGATCATTTGGTAAAAGTTTTTAATTAACTAGAACTAAATCAAAGACTAGTCAAATCAGTAAAAACACTTACGCGAATCAAAGAATCTCAAATTTAGGTGAATAAAAGCTACTATCACACTCAATTTTGAGACAAAAAAGACTATAACCACATTATTTTAATTTTTTATGTGGTTATAGTCGCTTTGGGGAAACTATTGCCCATTTTAAAGCCAAAAATAAAATCCCTGCGGACAAACACCTTCCTTCAAAAAAAAGTTTAAACCACTAAAAAATAAGGATTTTTTTGGCTCCCCTAGCAAAACTAAGACATTAAATCTATTTTCGGCATAATTCATGCATTAATTTCTGTAGAGAGGTTGAAACGCCAAAAATCCAACATTAAAGATTTTAGCGTTTCGCTAGCGCAAACAAACTTATGCTTAGAATTTAAGTTTTCTACTTAAGGAGAAGAAAATGTTGAACCGCAGAGAAATTCTACAACTCTTGAAAGAAATTGGAATTACGAGCATGGATGAAATCAAAATAACTTGCCGAATTTACGAAAATTATTTTCAAGATCCTTTTGGCGGCAGATTTTCTCCAAAGGAAACAGACATAATGGCTTTACAATAAAGATTCAGCCGCTTTAAACGCTTTTTCCATATCTGGCAATTCTGCCAATTTGGAAACAATTTCTTTATAGCGGACAACTCCATCTTTATCTAAAACAAAAACTGCGCGAGCCAAAAGACGATTTTCTTGGATCAATAATCCAGACGCTTTTCCAAATGACGCGTCTCGATAATCCGATAGAAAAATCAAATTGTTAATTTTGGCTTTTTTAGAAAAGCGTTTCTGAGCGAATGGTAGATCGCGACTAATAGTAATCAAATTAGTCTTTTTGTCTAAACCATGATTTTCTTCGCTCAAAATATGAGTTTGCTTTTCGCAAGTAGGCGTGTCTAAAGAAGGCACCACACTTAAAATAGTAACCTTACCTTTAAACGAATCCAAAGCAGTCATTGCTAAAGATAAATTTGGAAGTTCAACTTTAGGCAACGGTTTACCCACCTCTATATGATTGCCAAACAACGTTAGAGGAGCGCCACCCAAAGAGATTTTTACAACATCCCCTCCAAAAGCAGTTGCTACCTGAAAAAAACTAAAAAGCATAATACTCGGAAGCAAGAAAAGCTTTTTCATAATACTAAGTCCTCTTTATAGATAATTTGATTTACCTTCTAAAAACCGTAAAAACAGTTTACTCATCTCTCAATTCATAATATTACTTTGTAAATTCTTTTTGTAACAAATTAAACATTACGTCTGCAAAAATCTCATTTCCTTTTTCGTTTAGATGTGGATCGTACTTCCACTTAACTTGAATTCCATTATTTTTTGATTCGTTTAATTTTTTATAAAAAGGGATATATTTAAATCCATAAAACCGAGATAATTTTTCTAACCAAATAGAAGAGAAGTTCATATATTGAGTAAAATGGTTAAAAAATTTAAACGAATCCATTATTATAAAGCGACCTCCAGATTGCTTGACTGTATTACCTAAAATCTGGAATATTTTTAGATTTACCAAATTCGTCGTAAGCCAAGTAGGAAAATTTTTGTCGTCTCCAATAAACATTTTTTCCTCATTGTGGTCATGCTTCACTCTTTTTTTATTAGAAATCGAATTGATCTTGTCAGAAATGGAAACAAAAATATCAGAAAGAAAAAAACTCGCTGGTATTTTACTAGTTCTTTCTCCTTCCATTTTTTTCTCGATATATAGGTTTTGTTTTTCAAGAAACTTTTCATAATCGCTTGGTGGGTAAATACTGAGGGGCAAACGTTCTAAAAGCGAAATCACTTCGGAGCTTTTTTTGCTTTCGACAAGAGCCTTGATTCGTTCTAAGTTGATTTTATTTATATATAAATAATCGAGAATAAAATCATCTAATTCTTTTTTGTATAAACTTCTTGGAAGTTCTTTTTTAATTGTTGAAAGCGGTCTAATGTACAAACAATCCAGATCTTCTAAATCATAAAGTCCAAACATTCCCTGTTGACACCATGTATTTGAAATCGATCTGAAATAGTTTTTATCAAAAATATTAACAAACACATAATCGGGTTTAAACGCAGAGGCAAACTTCGTCCATGTTAAATATGTTTGATCCAATCCATACCCTGCAACGCCAAAATTTAACACTTCAAAGTTTTTTCCCGTTATTGCTCCAAACTCTTCGTTTAGTTTTTTTTCCAAAAGTTGACCGGCTGTTTTATCAAAATCGACTTCTCTCGCCGCAATCATAGAATCCCCCAAAAGAGCTATCCGTACAGTGTTTTTCTCTCTTTGAATTTTTCTTTCAAAATCCCTAAACCCCTGAGAGTTTATTTTAACTTGCGGACTAAACTCGCGAGCATACCAGTGTTGACCGGTATGCGTGTGTTCTGAGCTGGGCAAAAACTTCCATCCCAATAACGAATCTGGAACTAAAACTAAGTTTATATATGAAGGATTCAAATAACCATAAACTTGGCCTCCAATTTCAACCACAACTCCTAAACTAATTAAACACAATAAACTAGCCAGGAAAATAAAAACTGCTTTCAGCCTAAAATAAAAAAATAAAAAAATTATGTAGGAAAATAAACCAACGGCAAGTAACGACAAAATAAAGTATGGGAAGGTAATATTCATTATCAGGTATCTAAAATCAAAATTCTACGATTGTGACACCATCGCCACCTTCTTCTCGCTCCCCAGGAATAACCCGTTTTCCAATTCCGCAACTTTGAAGATAATCGCGAACGAATCTTTTAATTTTCCCCATGCCATGTCCGTGATTGATTTTCACTCGATCCACATTATTTAATAGGGCTTGATCTATAAAAGATTCTAATGCAGTCTTGGCTTCTTCAACTCGCATTCCATGTAGGTTGCAGGAAAATTGTGGGTTCGAATTAGTTTCTGCATGTATGGTAAATTTTACTTCTTGGTTATTCGCTTTGTTTTGTCTATTTCTTTCTCTTGGATGTCCTTTAATTTTTTTTGCATCCACAAGAGAATCTAAATTACCTATACGAATTCGCAGTTTATTTTTACTTTTCGGATCTTCTAATAAATATCCCTTTGTTCCATATTCGCTAAGAATCACAGGGTCGCCTTCTCTAAGCTCTGCCGCTGGAACGTTCCATTGTGAAAAATCAGCTAGGTTAGCGTTTCGCATGGATTTATCTACAAAGTGGATTTTATTCTCGGCTCGCTTGATTGAACCTGTGCTTTTAGATTTTTTAGCGTGGTCAACAATTTGCCGAATTTCTCGTTTAGATTCTTGAACCGTTTTTTTCAACCGTTTAGCTTTTTCTTTTTCAAATTCTTTTTCTTTTTCAGACAACCTTTCCGCTGCATCTTCACTTTCTTTTCTCAGTTCTCGGGCTTTATAAAGGTCAGCCTGAATTCGGTCCTTATCCTTTTCTAAATTCAACTTTTGCCTATGTAACGACTCCAAAAGTGATGCGGCGCGGTTATCGTTCAAATCGTAGATTTCTCGGGCGCGACGTATAACATTAGAATCCAGCCCTAGCCTTTCAGCCGTTTCTAAAGCCGCGCTCCTTCCTGGAGCGCCCAGTATAAGTTTGAAAGTTGGTCTCGATTGATCTTCATTAAACTCCATACAAGCGTTTACAAAACCTTTTTCAGTTTGGGCTATCGTTTTTAAAGCAAGATAATGGGTTGACACAAAAGTGGATATTCCCCTTTCGTTTAACTCTCGCAAAATTGCTTCAGCTAAGGCTGCTCCCTGTGCAGGGTCTGTTGCAACACCTAATTCGTCTAGTAAAACCAGCGAACCAGCAGGAGAATAATCTAAAATATGAATCATTTTTTTTAAATGCGCCGAAAATGTAGATAAGCTCTCCGCAATATTTTGATCGTCCCCTATATCTGCATAGATTTTCGGGAAAAACGGTATTTCTGAATTTTCGTCTACTGGTAATAATAAACCAGCTCGCGCCATTAAAGACATAGAGCCAATGGTTTTCAAAACAACCGTTTTACCGCCAGTGTTCGGTCCAGAAATAACGACAGTAGACGTTCCTATTTCAGTCACAATATCGTTTGCCACAACAAATTGGCCATTTAGTAATAATTCTGGATTTCTCGCCTGTTTAAGCCTTATTTTTCCATCTTTTGAAAATTTGAAAATTCGAGCTTCCATCTTTTTAGCCAATCTTACTTTGGCGTTTATTAAATCAAAAGCGCATAAAATTGAAAGATTTGATTTGAGAATCTCAGCATATTGAAGAACCGTTTTAGCAAGTTGTCTTAAGATCCGAACTTTTTCTCTTTCAACTTCGATGCGTTTTATTTTTAATTGATTATTGAGGGGAACTATTTTTGACGGCTCCAAAAATAGAGTTACTCCACTACCAGAAGTATCGTGAACAACTCCTTCAATTTTAGATTTAAATTCTGCACGAATAGGAAAAACAATGCGCCCTTCCCTCTCAGTGACATAAGAGTCTTGTAAACAGTCTTTAACCTTTGGCTGGGAAAGTAATCTTTCAACTACTATATCTAATTCGTCTTTAGAGTTTTTGACAGCTTTTGAAGCTTGTTTTAACTGTGGAGTTGCAGTCTCTTTAATTTCTCCCTCATCGTCAATACAACTAAATAAAGCTTCGAACAAATCTGGTATAGAATCTAATTCGATGGCGCGATTTAATAAATTAGGCGCATTATCGACTTTTTTAAAAAACGAATCGATCGTCCGTATCAAGCGTAAGAAGTTTAAAATTTCTAATCCTTCAAACGCTTCTAAAGTTCCAGTTTTAGGTAATCCTTTTAGAATCTTTTCAAGGTCTTCAAAATGAGCTAAAGGAATCCGCGTGTTGGACTCCTCTAATCGTAAAGCCTCTCCAGTTTCTTCTAAAGAAACTTCAGCCGAAGAAAGTTCATTTTCAGGAAGAAAAGAACGGCAGCGGTTTTGCGTCGCGGGTGAATAAACCTGTTCAGACAAAGCTTGTTGAATTTGTTCCCATCCTAATATAGTCATGGATCGGGAAAGAAAAGTATCTACTGACGTCTTTTTAGAGTTCATTGATTCCATGCAATTTGGGTAGTCGGCTTTAAGCTAATTGGTAACACAGCGTCAAACATTAAATCTGGGTCGCGCCGCCTTTTATAACTCCTTAAAAGAACTCCTAAATCTTTTTTTACCAAGCCATTAAAACCAACCGTCGATTCACCTGGAGTTAACTCTTTACCTTTATCGATAATTTGGCGATTTAAGACAGTAACCGATTTTGAAAAGTCGATCATTTCCGAGTTTAAATATATCTCGTAATCAATCAAATTTTTACCCATAACTTCAATTCGATTTTCAGTTTTCAGCGTTGCAAATAAAGTAGCTACCTTTCCATCTTGGATGTTCAGATTCTCCTTTTCTGGGCCTGGGATCTGTAGAGCCGCCATTTTTTTTCCTTTAGAAATTCGAGCCCAGAAGATGGGACCTAAATGGTTTCCTTCTCTCGTCATGCGAATAGTACGAGGAGTTAAAATTCTTTCTTGAACGCTTAACCAAGCCGCCATAGGAGCTATTTCAGCATCTGGTAAAAAGTGACCGCCATGAGCCATTCCCGACTCCTGGTGTTCGCGAAAAATTACTGGATATTTCATATCCGATAAGATTCTATTCACTCTACGTAAATAAGTAACAGGGAATATAGGGTCTTTAGCTCCATGAATCATATAAACAGGCGTGTTATTTAGATTAACTAAAAAAGTCATAAGCCGCTCGGTAATACCTCCCGCGATAGGAACAATCCCAGCAAAGTAATCTGGATAATTCATTCCTATCATAAAAGCTCCGACCGCCCCATTAGAAAGCCCGGATAAGAATATTCTATTTTGGTCTACGGGATATTTCTCTTGTGTTTCTTGTACCAACCTTAAAACAATTTCTTCCGCAGTCTTAGTCCACCATGCACCTATTGGATAAGTAGGACAAACAACAATAAACTTTTCGCTCAATCTCTTAACCCACTTTTCTACCGTTCCGTCTCCTGAGCCTCCCATGCCATGTAGCACTACAATCAATGGAAGTCGTTTTTCAGGCTCCAAACTAGTGGGGGCAAATAAAGCATAAGAATACGTTTTGCCTCGATGTTTTAATTTTAATCCTTTATGTAATCCACTTAGCCCCTCAGATCCAATAGAACGATTTTTTAGGGCCGCTCGCACTGACTCGTGAGAAACCTTTTTCTCCTTTAGACGATTTAAAATATGATCTTCTACTTCTTGATCTGGAGCTATCAAAAACGCTTCAATATCGCCAGAAAAATCATAGGTTTCGACTGATGGCGCTAATACATTATCTTCATTTTTCTTGGACGATGGGTTCCCCGCACAGGCAGCAGTGAAAATTATTATTGTAAATAGTCCGATAATTTTTTTCATAACAATAGATTTTAAAAAGATTATTACGAGGACAATTAAATATCTGACATTAAGCAATCAAAACATATCGATGTAAAACTTTATTTCTGTATGATATGTCTAGACTGACGCCATCCATTTAAGTCTCTGGTTAATAATTTAAGACAATTGACCTGGTAGGGAGGGGGAACCTTCCTGGCGCTTCAGTCCGTTTGATTTATTAAATTGTAATATGATTTGCCTCGATATAAAATAGCCAAAGATTGATTTTAAACCCCTAGATGGTTCTTATTTCACCAAGAATCAAATTGAACTTTAAATTCTTGTCCCTTTCATGGGTTATCCCCCCACCCAAGAGTTCTAAATGTCTCCATTTGAAACTTTAAAATTAGGAAAAATAGAGTACTCCTCAAGAAAGAGAGCTCTATTCCAATGCAAAAAAGATGGTTTTGCCTTTTTAGGCCAAGCTAAACTTTGTCCAATGGAAAAAGGGATTATAGTCGAATTATTTAATGAAAGTTTTTGGGAACGGTTCAAAAATAAAGAAGAAGTTGTAACACTGCTAGAAGAAAAACTACTCCAGCTATTAAAGACATCCGATCAAATACCTTCCAATGAGTATGAAAAAATAACCGCCATATGGGAAAACCAGAAGCGTCCAAACACAGAAGTTAATAAAACAACCTACAATGAAAGCCTGGAAAAAGATTTAACGAGTCTTTTTAATGGACTCAACAAAGAATATTTTGCAGATAAAATCGAAGCTCAAATCGAATGGGGAAAAGGCTATCGTAGCGGGGCTCGTCGGTCATTCCGGTTTGGGTCATACGATATAAAAAAGAAACGCATACGAATTAACCCCGCTTTAAGAAAAGAGTTCGTTCCACACTATGTATTGGAATTAACAGTTTTTCACGAAATGTGCCACCAATTCGTCCCTCCTATTAGAAACAACGGTAAATGGCGCGTTCACCATCCTGGGTTTAAAAAAAAGGAGCGCGAATATCGGTTTTATAGAGAAGCTTTACTCTGGGAAAAGCAGCATTGGAAAGAGTTGATAGGGGCAAATTAACCTACTTGGAAAAAGTTGAGTGATCAAGTTCCCTATGCTATTCTCAAACCTTACTCCTTACGAAATAAAAATATCATCTAATTAGGATTTACGCCGTTTGTCAATAAGCATACCCACAACAAATAATTGCATTATTAAGAAATTCTTTATCTTTATTAGTTTTGCCGTTTCCATATCTCTTATAAGTTGCTCAGGCTCCAAAGAACCAAGACAACTGCCAAAAATGTTCTACCCTGCCGCAGTTTTGGAAACGGGTAAAGAACCTTCTTATATTATCACTGAAGATTTTTCAGGGGATGGAAACCTAGATCTAATTTCAACGAATAGTGGCGATGATACGTTGTCTTACTTCAAAGGAAAAGGAGACGGGACTTTTGACGATCAGATTATACTTAGAACTGGCGATAATCCCATTTGCGTTGGCGCCGCTGATTTTAATGGAGATAAGTTACCCGATTTAGCAGTTTTAAACTATGGCGACCAAAATATCCATATTTATTTAAATACTGGAGGCGGTAGTTTTAAAAATACTGGCAAATTTCTGAGTCCTGGGAAAATCCCTATCAATTTAATAACTGCAGACGTGAATGATGACGGTTTTTTCGATATTGTAGTAACGATGCGCTACCACAAAATAGTTATTATATTAGGACTGGGGAAAGGACATTTTGCTGAACCGAAGCCTTATCCCGTAAAAGGACAACCCACCGGTTTAGTTACCGGAGATTATAACAATGATGGATTCCCAGATATAGCCGCCGCTTTAGCTGGATCGGGAAACGTTGGGGTACAAATTTATTGGGGTAAAGGAAACAATCGTTTTGAAGGATCAGATGTTTTTCGCGGAGGCGGTCAACCTCTGGCCATAGCCAATATTGAAGTGAATTCTGACGGGTTAATGGATCTTGTTACAGCCAGTAACTCAACTCATATAATTGCAGTTTTTGAAAATCAGGGCAACCAAACTTTTAAAAGGTTAAAGCCATTCGCGTCTGGCGAGTTTCCAAAATTTATTATTGCAGCCGATTTTTCTGGAGACGGACTCGATGATATTGCCGTTTCAAACTCCACGTTTGACACAATTTCTATGGTACTTGGGCGAGGTGATGGCAGTTTTACCTATCCTCCTATTTATCACCCTGTAAACGAATATCCTCAGGGAATGGCCATTGGTGATTTTAACAATGACGGTATGCTCGATCTAGCAACTACTTGTAGGGATAAAACGTTAGTCGACGTTATGCTTAGAAGAAATATGCTCTATCCTACTGTTGCTGTTAAGAGTTAGTCATTCCCTAATTTATATCGCTAAAAAATTATTCCTAAATCAAAGCTTTAACTTTAGGTTTTCCTTTTGAAAAAGGAAACAATGAAAGAACTCCCTTCCTCCTCAATCGCTCCTCAATCAAAACTACCGCTTGAATATGGAATATTCGCGGTAATCTTTATTTTCTTTTTTTTACTACTGACTCCTCTTGGACTTTTTAACGATTGGATACCCCCTTTAACTCAAAAAGGTTTTTATTCAATTACAGTAATAGATCAAGGAGACGACACAGGGTATTACTCTTTTATAAGATCAGCATTTTTTGATAACGACTTTGATTTTTTTAATGAAAGGAATTACGCCCATTCTCAAAAAATAATGCCCACTGGTTACGTGTTTAATAACTGGCAAATTGGCCAGGCCATTTTATATTTCCCATTTTTTTTGGTCGGCCATGCAGTCGCCAAAATTTTAAACGGAGTTGGAATTGCAGTTTCTTTAGATGGATACAGCTTCCCATATTATATGGCCACCGCTTTGGCCGCTCATGTCTATATGTTTGCGGGACTGTTAATTTTATTCAATCTACTAAAAAATCATTATTCAAAAACCGTAGCTTTCATTTCGATGTTAGGTGTTTGGTTAGGTTCTTCCTTAATCTACTATACTTTTGTTCGCCAAAGAATGGCCCACGTTCCAGAATTTTTTAGCGCTGCACTTTTTTTAGTTGTCTGGATTAAGGACCGCAAATCTAACTTTTCTAACCCTCCCATATTAGCCGGAATTTTATTGGCCTTTTTATCGACTATTAGACTTACAAATGTAGCCTATATATTTATATATCTAATCGATTGGTTCCTACTTCATTACAAAGCTAAAAGTTTCTTAAAAGAAAAAACTGAACACTTAAAATTTTTCCTAATGTTTTCTGGAATTTTTTTTCTCGGTTTTTTGCCTCAACTTTTCATTTGGCAAAAAATTAATGGAGTTCCCTTCCCTAAACACATTACAGGAATGGCTAGCGATTCCATTGAGGGTTTCAACTTCCAAAAATACATTGATCGATTCGTTGATATATTTATAGGAGCAGACTGGGGAATAATATACTCCATGCCGCTTATGGTATTGGCTGTATATGGATTATTTTTTTTGAAAAGCTTTCTTTCCGATTCAAAGCCGGGAATGGCTATTTTTTTTACTTTCCTTCTAACCATTAGCGTCGTTTTTCCCGCTCCAGACGCTTACGGAGAACGCTATTTATTTCCTGCCATTCCGTTATTAGTTTTTGGCCTCGCTAATGTTTTTGAAAAATGTTGGACTTCTAAAATGCTGCGGCCAATCTCCTTACTCTTTGCCTTAGCATGCGTTATCGCTCAGTATTTAATGTTGATCCAATATAAAACCTCTCTAAAATATGACAGCCCAAAATTCTCTCTAATTGCTTTAGCGGAAACTCCTTCATTAATTTTCCAACGAACTGGAGAATTATTAAGATCAACCAACTTTGTGAAGCTGTTGAGCCTCAAAAACGGTTCACTCTACGAAAACAATATTGACTGTATTTTTATGGTCGGTTTTCCTTTGATCCAAGTGATTTTACTTTGGATCTTATTACGGAGTTTTCAATTTTTTATTAAACAGCCTCTCTCCAAATTAGATACCAAGAAATTAGTTGGAATAATTATTTTTGGGATCGTAACTTTATTAATTCTCATCCAAGCTTTGACACCATCAAAATCATATGACGAAATAGAAAAAAGAATGAGATATGCCAACTTCATGCAAAATGGAGATTTTGCGGCAAAAGCGGGAAACAGAGAATTAGCGCTGAACTTTTTTAGTAAATCTCAAAATTTATTTCCAGATCAATTACGTCCTTACTATAAAAAAGGCAGGGTCTTAATTGCTTTTGGACAACTGGAGGAAGCTGAAGCGAATTTTAGAGAAGTTTTTAATAAAGATCCAGATCACCCTGGAACTTTATTTTATCTAGGTAATCTCATGTTGGATAAAGGCGACTTTTATCAAGCCGAAGATTTTGCTTTAAAAGCGATTCGTATTTATCCAGAAAACTCTCTTTTCTTTGATTTCCTCGGGAGGGTTTATTTTAAAACTAACAGGTTTAATCTTGCCGAAACTAACTTTAAAAACGCTATTTCTTTAAAGCCCGACTCTTGGCAAGCTCATGGTAATTTAGGGATTCTCTACTATTTTGTTGAGAAATTAAACTTGGCAAAATTTCACCTTCAAAAATCGATAGAGTATGGAAATTTAAATTCCAGCGTTTCTGAATTGGCAAAAACGTTAAAAAATTAATCTACGGGTAGATATTTATTTTTTTTCGGAACGCTACAGCCTGTAATCCAATATCTACCAGAATCTTCTTTAAGGCTGATCTGACAATCCAAGGCGTCAGAAAGAATTTCTGGAGTTAGAGTTTCCTCCTTTTTTCCTTGCTTAAAAATATTCCCATCCTTCATGAAAAGAACATGTGTCATATCCGAAATAATTTCTTCTATATGGTGGGTAACATAGATCATTTGAGTTCCTAATTTTGCCGCTTGCTGAACAGTCTGCAAAAATATTTCTTTTGAGGGAATATCTAAGCCCGAACAAGGTTCGTCTAAAATCAACAATTCCGGTTCATTAACCAAGGCACGCGCTAAAAGAACCCGGCGCGCTTCTCCATAGGACATGGAATGAAATCTTTTTTTTGACAGAGATGTGATATTTAAATAGTCCATCCACTCCATTGCGTTTCGCGTCTGTACATGGCCTGGTTTTTTGTATAAACCAACGCTAGAAAAAAAACCGGAAAGGGCAACTTCTAAGCCAGTGGCATTGCGGTGATAGTCGGCTTGATACTCTGCAGAAACCACTCCTATTTTTTTTCGAATTTCTAAAATAGGAACTAAATGACGTTGACCAAACCAAAAAACCGTTCCTCCATGAATAGGAATCAATTCACCAAATACAAGACGAATGAAGGTCGACTTACCTGCCCCATTATTTCCAATAATTGCCCAGTTTTCGTTGGACCTCATTTTCCAAGAAATATTTGAAAGAATTTGCGAACCTTGAAGACATGTTGAAGCGTTTTCAATTTCGACAATAAAAGAGTCTGTAGGCATGGGTTCGTTTGATATAACGCTTAAAAAATTATGAGTCGATATTTACGCCGGGCTTAGCGTTAATAAATTCCACAATTGGATGATCTGGATAAAAATGAATTAAATTGATACATGTAAAACTCTGCTTCATACGATAAATATTTTTCCAGGGAATCTCTAATAAGTGGCAAAGTATGATGCGATTTACACCACCATGAGCCACTATAGCAATTGTCTCATCCAAGTGCTTGAGCGCCAGAGTCATAAATTGAGGAATAACTCGGTTATGAACTTCTTCAATAGTTTCTCCACCATCTACTTTGGAAGTCTCAATATTTTTAAATCGACGCTCTATTTCCCCTGGATACTTTTCATTCACTTCTTCGAGAGTCAAACCTTCCCATTTCCCTACCGAAATTTCACGAAGTTCTTTTAACGGCTCTGAGGTAATTCCATGAAGTTTTGCAATCTCTTGAGCTCCTCTATGAGATCGTTTTAAATCACTTGAGTAAACAGCTTTGATTGGTCTATCAGATAAAATTTTCGCGGCTTCTTGAGATTGCTCAAGCCCTAACGAAGACAAATCAGCATTATAGTGACCGTTAAAACAATTTCTATCTGAATTCTCAACATGCCCATGGCGCAATAAGTATATTGTGCAACCTTTAGACTTCTCCATAATTACGAAAACGAAATTAAAACTTGAGTTAATTATTTTTAAGTTAGGTTCACAGCCCTGTGAACAAAAACACTTACCTAGTTACAAATTTAAGACAAAAAAAAAGACAAGCCCACGAAAGGCTTGTCTTTATACTTCGAAGGTTCAAGAACCTTAAATCTAAACTTTAGTGACCGCCAGCTACTTCTCCGCCTGCACTCCATAAATAGAAGAAATCCAAGCCTTGTACTTCCATCAAGCCAACGTTAATCATAAAGTAATATCCCGCCATTCCGATTAAAGCGATAATAAAATGCATAATGGACTTTGGCGTAACAAATTTTTTCTGCTCCATCATTTCCCCCTAATAAACCTAAAATTATTTTTTCTTGAAAATTATAAAATTACCGCCACACGGAAGCAAACCAGTAAAAGAACCAGAGACAAAAAACACATGTCCCGATATAAATCCAAGGTCCAGCTTTTTCCTTAAAGTTGTCCATTCTAAAAGGCCCCTCTAAAAATTAATATAAGGTTAATTTATTTGTTCTTGACAGAGTCAAATTTTGAATGTTAATTTCAAACCCTCTTTAACACCACGTACTGAGGAACATATGGCAAGCAAAGACGGGAAAATTTTCGATACTATAGTATATATTGGCCTTGGCGTCAATTGCTTAACAGCGATTTATTTATTATTGACTTACTTTGAAGTAATATAGAGGGAGCATTAAACCACAGCCATTGAAGCAGGTCAAGCCATAAATAGCCAAAATTAAAGTATTTATGGCGCTGCTGGCTAAAAAAAAATGGAACTTATCGGGAGGAAAAACTACAAACTTCCTAAACCGGCTTAGCTGGATATATTACGTAGAGCATTAAATATGTTAGAGTGCTTGTTACCAAAATGAGGATATAAACTACCATCGTTCCTCTACCAAGCACTCGATGCCTTTTAGCTCCATCAGGCAACCATTTTTCAATAGCTTTCTCTAGACTTATAACTAAAGCAATAGTCCCAAAAATCAACGCCCAGGCTAAGCTACTTTGCCAGGAAGCATGACGAACGAAGGTTAAAATAATTTGATTTAGGCCCCAGGCGCCTAGTAGTATCAACATTACTTTTTTAAATGTCGTAGAGCGAACCTTTAGATCCCCTTCCGTTAAAACATACTTCCCTTCTATTTTTTTTGAGCTCCTAAACCCTTGAATAACCATATAGAAAGCCAAAATAAGGCCCATGGTTACTAAAAATAAATGCACACTCAAAATAGGGACAAAAACCCCGTTGTAAACTTCTTCTGGACCGCCAAACCCTTCTTTTCCTTCCAGCGCTAATACCCCTAATTGCCGGAAAAAATAATAAACAGTAAAATAAATAACCATGGAAACCATAGATATGAACACCAAATTGTGGTGTTTGGTCCCCTCACCTTTTTTGGCCAGTACCCAAGAAGTTGTGAACATAGCGGTGAAAACAACGGCAAGCAAATAGCTCAAATCAGCGCCAACCGTTCCCGCTGTGCCAAAAAAACCGGCAGTTCCTAAGAGTTCTTTCATAGGCTCCTAAACGAAAATCAGCGAATTAAAAATCGAAAAAAAATTCCTGAATCCCTTCTTATTTATTTAACTATTTTCCCCACCCAGCAAAAAAGTGCCTAAATAAAATTCAATAATGCCTAATAGAGACCAATATAGTAGAGGTTCCATCTTCATCTGCGAGAAAAACATAAAAACAACTGCAGTGATTGTCATTAGACCTACGAATTGCAAAGCCTTTCCAAAAAAATATCTTATTGGGCTCATGAATTAATTGCTTAATGATGACTTTACTTGTTTATTGGCGTTAATCAGAGTCGCAATATTTTCCTTACCTAATTCTTGCATAGTTTCTCGAACCATCATCAATACCAGTTTACCTTGTAGGGTTAAAATTCCAGGAACATCTGGTATTGATTGATCATATTCCCCTTTTTTAGAGGCTTCAAATCGCTTTATTAGTTCGTTATCGTCAAAAAGATCATTTAACGAATATTGATAAATAAGTTTTACGTAATCTCTTTCCTTTTCCGTGTCTTTTTTGGAATCCCAGACAATGTTTTCCATTTCAACCAAAAGAGGTTTAGATTTTTCTTTATTAAGGACCTTTTTAATGGAATCGAAATATTTTTTCATTTCTTTATTTCCATTTAATTCATCTTCTGGAATTTTGGAACTTATTTCAAACTCAATATTTTCTTCTTTTAAAACAGGCCTTCCAATTTCATAAGTGATGTTATTGTGATGAAATCTTCGCCCTTTTTTAGGCTTATATTTATCTTGCATCTCTTTAACCAAAAGATTAAAGCCTTCGCTTGCGAATTGACTGAAAAGAATTCCCTTAAGATTTGCCATGAAGTTTCTCCTACCTCTAATATAACAATTATATCAAAACACAACTAAACGGTATGGAACCAATAAATTCTAAACTTAAACTACTGAATTTAGGCTCGAAATAAACAACCCCGAGGCAAGCCACGGGGTATTAAAAATATTGCTTCAATTTTTTTTGAAAACTTTTAAACGAATAGCAAAAGATAGCGGAAATTTGACGGGGGGTCAAAACCAAAATTAGAATTTTACCAAATTTTACAAACTATTTGGCAAACTCTCATTCACAAAACCGCTCGTTCCGTTACTCTGGTATACATACCGCAACTTTATACATCCTGTTTCATCATTTGCACAGTAAAAACTTAAAAACTGAATTTTGGCAAACTTTCCTTTTGCGGACTTCAAAGCATAAATATTGTTTCTAGCGGTCAATTTATGAGTCAAAAAATTATATTTATACCAGCTATCTAATTCTTTATTAAGCGATTCAGTTTTTCGCCTGGAATCCTCAACATAATCATCTCTTTGAACTTTAAGAACATCATGAAATGGCATTTCTCCCAGGTTTAGCGCAGCTCCTTTACCAAACTTATTGGTTGCCCCTCCATTTGTAATAACTTTTCCTCTACGAAATGCAAGATCCCATTCAAGAGAAGTAGGATCTTTTATATCCACAGTCTTCCCTTGAGCTAAACTAAAATAAACCCACTTAGTTTCTGAAGATGCGTTTATCGTAACATACTTAGGCATTAGCAAGTTTTTTGGAAGTCTAATAGTACGAACTTTAGGTTTTTCCTCTTTTTTTTCAGCCACATCGCCAGTTTTTGGTAAATTTACGCTGGGAGAATTAAAGAAATCATTAACTTCAATTGCTTTTAAGGGTACCCAAAACATACCAACCAAAAAAATTGAAGCTGTAAGACTTAACAAAAAACGCTTCTTCCACTTTTTTTGGTTTTCTAGGGCGATTTCTTCGTTAAAACTGGAGGTGTGAGGATGTGAACCGGACGATTCTGACATGGCGCTCAGCTAATTTTGAGATCGGTCGTTGTTAAAAACTTTCAAAACGTTACGTGTTGCTAAACGAGAAAGCGATTTTTTACTTTTCCATTGGCCCCCATTTTTGAAAAACTCAAAAAACCCTGGGCTTTGAGAAGACACGTAGCGCGCGCCCCAAAGAACTTTACCACTTTTTACGCTAATCAAATAGGAACCAAACTCAATACCACTAGCAAGACTTTTTTGATTATTGCCATTTTCATCGATAAAAGAGTCTCGATATTTAGTAACAGCTCCAACCATAACTGCATCAATATGGTTTGGGTTAACTTTTGGATTCGCTGAAATGGACTTGGCTGGAAATTCTATATAGCTTTCTACATCTGAAGCTAAAGATGGGTCGCTTATTATCTTCATCCGGAATCCATCGTTTTTTCCGGCCAGTGGGTCAGAAACCACTGCATATTCATTATTATTCCGTAATTGTTGGTAAATATGTCGTGCCACCACTTTACCTGCATTTTCATCACCATGGAGTAAATTCGTTTTATTCTCAAACTCTTTAACCAAAATTCGACGAACTTTTTTAAACTCCTCAGATTCAAATACTTTACTTTGAATATAATCAATAGGCTCTTTTTTAACCAATTCCTTATAAAAACTTTTTAGATCACCCTGCACAGCTAGTTGGTCTAGTTTTTCAGGAAAAGGCCGAGGCTCATTTATTGCGTCGGAAAGGTTTGGATTATTCGGATTAATTTTAATAATTTGATAATTTTGATTCTTTGGTGGAGCCTTATCCCGTTTTGCTAAGCTATACCCCATACTCATACTATTAACCCCCAGATAAGGCCCGAAACCAGGGGCCGGATTCCAGCCAGAAGCGGGAGGAATATCTGCTTGGTAAGTACGATTTAGCGGTTCGCTATTAAAGGGTTGAATTCCCAAAGAAACTACTGCAACTCCTATTAAGAGAAGTAATTTCCCCGTAGCCCCAACTTTATGTTTTACGTTAAAATCCATGGTAGTTGACAAAATAATAATAATTTACCCATCAGAGTATATTTAATAGTATACCTTACATAGGTATTTGAATTCAAAAGTATTTAGCGTTTTATTAATTTGAAAACAATTTGGTAGACAAGAAACCATGAACGGAATCCCCAATCGAGCTATAAATTGGATCAGTCCAGAAATGCAACCCTGGGTGTTAGGGGGCTTAACTCTGCTATCTATAGCTTTTTTTACAAATAAAATATGGTCTAAAATTAAGGTTTTACGCTTGGCTCAACCCGAAAATAGGTTTGAGAATCCTGGAAAACGTTTTTTACATATGCTTTGGGTTGCTTTCGCACAAGCAAAACTATTTAAAAGAGCTCAATCTGGGTGGATGCATGCTTTTATTTTTTGGGGCTTTTGCGTACTTTTATTGAGAGCCGTACAATTTTTTATTATTGGTTTCTTCCCCACCACCCAATTTCTACAGCTTGGACCTCTATGGTCCACATATTTATTATTAAAAGATTTTTTTATCGCTTTAATTTTTTTAGCGGTTGGTTTTGCAATTTTTAGACGGACGGTTTTAAAACCCAATCGATTGACTTTATCAATTGAAGGACTAATGATTTTAGGGCTTATCGCACTTATTTTAATTAGCGATATTGTTTTCGACGCCGCCTTTTTAAACGAAAACCCAAAAGCTTTTTCATGGGAAGCTCCCCTTGGCGCCTCGTTATATCTTGTATTCTCTGGTTTTTTAGAAAATACAACTTGGACTGCTCTACATAATTTATCTTATTGGGTTCATGTTTCCAGCATTTTAATTTTTATAAATATCCTACCAAATTCAAAACATCTTCATGTAATTGCGTCATTTCCAAACGTATTCTTTGCAAATATCGCCAAAAACGGGAAACAAATTCATAGAATCGATTTTGAGGACGAATCTAAAGAAGAATTTGGAGTAGTTCGTATTCAAGATTTTTCCTGGAAGCGATTGCTAGATTTTTACACTTGTACAGAGTGCGGTCGGTGCGATCTGGTATGTCCAGCCTTAAATAGCTCCAAACCCCTTTCCCCAAAAGAGTTCACTGTAGATTTAAGAAATCATCTAAATGGAATAAGTTCTTCTCTTATTGATGGTAACTCAGAGGCAATTCCTGCATTGGCAGGCAACGCCATCTTAGACGAAACAATTTGGTCCTGCACTACTTGTGGAGCTTGTGAAGAAGAATGTCCCGTTGAAATTGAATATGTAAATAAAATGATAGATCTCAGAAGAGGTTTGGTTTTATCAGAAGACCGGTTTCCTCAAGAATTTAACAACGCTTTTAAGTCGCTTGAAGTTAATAGTAATCCCTGGGGATTTGGGCAAGATAGTAGAGCCGATTGGGCGGAGGGGTTAGACGTTAAAATTTGGGATAAAAATAATCCATCAGAATATCTTTATTTCGTAGGGTGTAACGGGTCGTTCGATAGTCGCGGTAAAAAGATTTCAACTTCAGTTGTAAAACTTTTAAAACAAGCGGAAGTCGACTTTTCAATTCTTGGTAATTGTGAAAAATGCACAGGCGATCCTGCACGAAGAGCCGGGAACGAATATTTATTTGAAATGTTGGCTACAGATAATGCCGAATTATTAAAAGAATCCGGCGTAACAAAAATTGTGACTCATTGCCCTCATTGCTTTAACTCTTTAAAAAATGAATACCCGGATTTTGACGCTCACTTTGAAGTGCTTCATCATTCAGAACTCTTAGAAAGCCTCATAAACAATGGTAAAGTTGAAGCTGCTTCAAGGACCCAAGAAACCGTTGTATTTCATGATTCATGTTATTTAGGTCGGCATAACAATATTTACGATCCTCCAAGAAAAGTATCAAACGACCTAAAAGAAGTCGAAAACAGTCGAGAAAGAGGGACTTGTTGCGGAGCAGGAGGAGCTCGATTTCTATTAGAAGAAAAAACCGGAACAAGAATGAGTCACAATAGAATTGATGAACTTATGGAATCAAACCCCGATACCATTGCCGTTTCATGCCCCTTTTGCGTTTTGATGATTGAAGATGGACTGAAAGCCAAAAAGTTGGACACTCAGGTAAAAGTTAAAGATATTTCTGAAATCCTAACTTAAAAGAAATATAAAATTAATATCCCAATTTAATCATTATTACATTTACGTATTAAAGCCTGAATAAACTGTTTACTCTGAATAGTTCCTTGATTTCAAAACTAATGTTAGATTAATAACATTACTATATATCTTTTCTCCCATCTTAAAGCGCAATACAAAGCTATTAACCGATGAACTTTCCTTTTCTAATAGCTTCAAAAAAAATAAATTTTAGATTTTTTTATTATCTTTTGTCCCGATCTTAATTATTTCGTTTCTATTTTATCTTCTACTAGTCGATAGTCTATTTGAAGCAGCTGAAAAGGAACAAAAGTTAATCAAGAACGCTTATTCTGGCTACACAAAAACCTCACTGATCAAAGAGCTAATTTATGACTTCTTTACGTTACTTTTTTTTAAAGGATTTTTGCCATTTCTTTGTGTAGAAATCGTTTTGGGGGGGGACGCTACCCGCAAATCTTATAAATGCACTTCTAGCTTTATTTATTGCGTTGTCGGCAAAAACTTTATTCATTGCATATTATCCTTCGTTAACAAACGAGGAAAAACGCAATTATAAAAAAACCGCAAAAAAACTAACTAGTCCCAACGACCTATTAGTTTTGCCAAACGTAAATAATCATTTATATGTCAGAGTACTTATAAGAAATAACCTCTCCAATATTATTCTTCAAAACAAACTATCTAGTATTAAAGTCATTGCACCCCAAAACTCTATTAGAAACAAATCAAAAAATACAACACCTCTAAAATATGAAATTTTTTTAGTTATCTTTAAAAACTGTTTTCACCCCATACTGTACAAACTTAATAACTCTATCTGGCGACGAGTCGTTCTCTTTATTGCCAAAGGATTTTGAAGGTTCAGCCAATTGGCTAGCTAGGTCCAATACAGGAGAAACGCTGAAGGAAAAATTTGAGAATTTTTCTGGTAACTTTTCTTTAAAAATTATCAGTCAAGACTCTCAGAATTTCATTATAAAAACCACTTTGCCATGGCAGTTTCAACTTTTAAAAGATAATTTAGTTGTAGCTCTCTGGATGGTTAAAAACTCAGATAAGGATTACGATACAAAACCCTTATTGGCTCCGGTTTTAGAACTGAAAGAATTTAGTAAGTAAGGATCATTTCTCCAAGTCTCCATGGAGAAAATCAATCGAGGGTTGGATTTTTTTGAGAAAGACAAAACTCCGGAACTGTTGAAGTCAAACTGGATAATGGTAGCATCATTAGGTATGGCCCCACCTGGTAAATACGCAGGTAAAACTTTGATTACGGTTCCTCGAGGGCGTACTATCGTTTTTGATAATCTGCGTTTACTTTTTATCGAAATCAAAAATAAAGGTGAATAAAAAACCAATGGTACATCTACATTACACCGAATCACTGAATAGATTACTGTTGCCTTCCAAATGACTAACTAAATGCAAAACCACTCTTCAGTTCTTCAGAAGTAGCCTCTCGCACTTCTAAAACTTTTCCTGTGTAATATAGTTTTTTCCCCGCAAAGGGGTGGTTACCATCCAAAAAAGCTTTATCCCCTTCAATTTTGATAACACGCATCAAAATTTCTTTATTATCGCGTTGGGTTTCAAAAAAAGTCCCAATCTCTATTTTCTGACCACGACTTGGTAAACTATCAATAGAAAATTCTTTAAAAAGCGTTGTATCTATTTGCCCATAAGCTTCTTCTGGATAAAACGTCGCTTTAAACTTTTCTCCCTCTTGTTTACCCAATAGTTTTTTTTCCAAGGCAGGAAGAACTTTAGATTTCCCATGAATAAACGTCAAAGGCCCAAACTCCTCTGAACTATCCAAAAGGTTTCCTTCCTTGTCTGTCAAAAAGAAATGAATGGTCACTACGCGGCCGTTAATAATCTCCATAGGACTTAAAACTTTTTTTACCTTTTAAAGATAGATTTTTTATTCAGCGAAGGTTAGGCTATTCTCTTGATCCAGTCAAAATTAAAACTGTCAAAAGTATAGCTGACGCTTCACACTAAGCTACGCTCTTTTCAAAAGAATTAACGCGGTTAAAATATTAAAGCTAGTAATATATTGGAATAAGTTTATGGCTAAAGTTATTTTCGCTTCAGACAAAATCACCATTGAAACTAAAGACGATTCCGATGTTTGCTTTGTTGCAGATAAGGCAAAGGCAAGCCTCCCTTTTGATTGCTATGAGGGTGTCTGCGAAACATGTCGGGTTTTAGTCGATGAAGGGGGAGAAAATTTAAGCGAAGTTAACGAACAAGAGAAATACACCTTGGGCGAAGAAAAAATCGCCCAAGGATTCAGACTTGGATGTCAAATCAAAATTAAATCTGGTTACGTGATTCTTAGAAACGGTTGGGATTAGAAACCCAACCGTTTGAAGAGATACAAAACTGGGCGCTGAATTAATTTTATTCTTAACTTTATCAGGAAGTATTTTCGATTTGAACTGGAGGGAAAGCTTTAAACTTTGGCTTAAGCCAGCAATTACCTCTTCCTTGCTTTTGCCTTAGGCTTAGCTTTTGCCTTAGTTTTTGCTTTTGCCTTAGGCTTAGCTTTTACTTTAGTCTTTGCCTTTGCCTTAGGTCGAGCTTTTACTTTAGTTTTTGCTTTTGCCTTAGGTCGAGCTTTTACTTTAGTTTTTGCTTTTGCCTTAGCTTTCACCTTAGTCTTTGCTTTTGCCTTAGGCTTAGCTTTTACCTTAGGTCGAGCTTTCACTTTAGTTTTTGCTTTTGCCTTAGCTTTTACTGGCGCCTTAGCTTTGGTTTTTGCCTTAGCTTTGGTTTTAGTTTTTGCCTTAGCTTTGGTTTTTGCTTTTGCTTTTGTCTTGGTTGCCATCAAGATCTCCTTTCAAAAAAAACTGGTTTTTTTCAGCGCCCAATTTTTTAATTCATTTTATGCGATAGTTACTTATTGTCAAGCAAATAATACCCGTTTAAAATCATACACACTTAAAAAAAATCATTCAAAATACATGAATCCTTATTCAGATATAGGACCACCGTAACACATGCGGCGATCCCTTGAAATAAAGGCTTAACTTGAATGCCAGCTTTTTATTTCAATATCCCAATTCCAAATTATCTAAATTCGGATTTTTTATTTTTTTTTATTTCCTGAGCCTAAAAAATGCAAATTGATGCTGTAAAAATTCCAAGCTTAATAAAATTCAATAAACTGATCCATGGAATAAGTCCTAGGTTCTACTTAACTGAGGACCAAAGCAAGGCCGAATTGAATCTAAATCCAAAGGCTAATGACTGGCGCCGCGACAACCTTTGGAAAGATTTCCTTCGTCCACTAGGGGCCCACCAGCATGAACCATTTTTCTTAAATCAAGTTCACGGAGATCAGATTTATTGCATTGATGAAATAAGCCAACCTCATATAGGCGGCGTTTTCATGGGGGATGCCATAATCTCAAGCGTTCCAAATCAAAACATAGCGATATTTACCGCCGATTGCCTTCCAGTTATTATCTACGACACTTATCTTAATATCGTTGGGGTAATCCACGCAGGTAGAAAAGGAACTTCTTTAATCATCGTCGGCAAAACTATTCGAAAGATGGTAGAAAAGTATGGTAGCGATCCCAAAAATATTGTAGTTGGATTTGGACCCGGGGTTGGAGGATGTTGCTACGAAGTTGATTATGAATGTTTAGAACCTTTTAGGGATTTCTATTCTCCCATCAATCGATTTACGATTGCGAAAGAAAACAAAAAATATATGTTAGATTTGAAAATAGCCAACCATTTAAACGCATTAGATGAAGGAATTTTGAAAGAAAATATCTTTGATTGTGATATTTGTACAGTTTGCAATAATGACCTATTCTTTTCTCACCGCAAAATGGATGCTGGGCGAACAATGACTGTCGCTATGCTATTGCCTTAAATAATATTAGAAAAAATCAATGAACAATCTACTTTCGTTACCCGCTTTAGCCTTTCATGAGCTAACTCTATTTGAAAGCAACTCTACATATAGAAAAACTACATCTTATAGGCAATCCATTTTAGCTACCGCGTTTTATCCTTTAGTTGGGTTATTTTTAGGAGTTTTATTGGTTCTTATACATAAATCTATCGACTCAGTTTTACCCGAAAATATTGCTGACTTGTTCGTAATTACAGGTATGGCTGTTTTTTCTAATGGGAAACACTTAGTAGGACTAGTTTCAACTTTTCAAAAATTTTTGACTTGGAAATCAACGAAATCCTCTTGGAAATTTCTAAGGAAAGTATTTAAAACGCCTCCTTTAGTTGGAATAACAGTCATAGCGATTCTTTGGTTATGGGTTTACGGTCTATCGTTAGCCCCCTTCAATTTAAAAAATCAGATTATTTTAGTTATTCCTATCGCTTGTAATTGGGGAGTGGTTTTATTTACGCTCGACAACGCACGGAAACTTATTGCAAAAAATAATCTCGAAAACGATGAAATAGTTTCTGGGAAAGAATGCTTTTCCACGTTAGCCTTGGCTTTTGCTTTTACCTTTGCATGCTTTGGTTTTCTTCTAAAGTTGAATGGAATCTTAATTCTACTTATAATAACTATATCTCTAACGCTAATTATAAAAGCGACTTCAGAACAAAAGCACGATTTTAGTAAACCTGCTTTAGGCGTCGTTCATGAGTTATCCGGGATAATTTTTCTCTTTCTGGCATACTGCCTCCTTTAACCTATTTTTTGTAAACCCGCGCTATCATGAATCCAATTCGGTCGAACTCCGATAAAGAAACGGATCAGGTACTTTTTGATCCAGATTGGTTAGAAAATAATCCAAAAAAAGCGGAAGCAGTTTTAAAAAAGCTCCCGGTAAAAGAGCAAGCAAGGCATTTATCTCAGCTGGCTGGTAAGCAAAAGCTTAAGTTTCTATATTTATCTTCAAAATCTGAACAAGTAGTCCAAATTCTTCCTCCAGAAGAGGTGTACTACATAGTTAAAGAAAATGGGACATCTGACTCCACACCTGTTCTATCTGCTGTTACTAGCGAACAAATGCAATATTTTTTTGATTTGGAATGGTGGCAAAGAGACAAATTCTTACCACAAAGGGCATTGGATTGGATACTACTAATGACCCAACATAATCCAAAGAAGTTACTAGATTGGTTTTTACAAGAAGAGGTAGATCAAGTTGTTACATTATTAAAGAATTTGGTCCTAATATATAAAAATGATGAGATGACCGATTCTTATGCGGGAATTGCAGGTCTAAAACACTATAGCCCCGACGAAGTTTATGATTTTTTCTTTCTCGATCCCAAAGCATTTGAGCCACTGAAATTTATTTTAAAGCTATTGCGGGATCAATACCCTGAATCGTTCTTTATTATCATGGAAGCGTCTATTTGGTATCAAAAGGAACCAACCGAAGAAACCGCTTACCGTTGGCGAACATCAAGAACTTCTGTCAGAGGAATTCCTGAACTTGAAGAAGCATTAGAAATATATAGTCGACTAGATCCAGAAGCCATCAAAGAGTTACCCGCTTCCGAAGCTGACTTTTCTGGAGAATACCCCACTAATCCACCCTCATATATTATTGCGAACGCCAATCCAAAGATTTTTTTTACTCAATGTTGGTCGTTTATAAAAAACGAAGATCGCCAAAAAATTATCCATTGGGAACTAGTTTATTTGGCTAATAAATTAATGGTCGCCGACAATTTAGATCCCGGAAATTTTGAAGATCATAAAAAAGCCATTGCTAAATCTTTAGGCCTAGTAAACCTTGGGTTAGAAATTTCGGCCAAAGAGGACGTTCAAAAAGGAGCAATCATTTTAGAGCGGGCTTGGATTCAACCTATTTTTCAAGTTGGGTTTGGACGCTTAATTAACTTAAAAAAAGAAGCTCTGGAATTACTTAAAGAAGAGGGGATTTTGTTAGATCGTATAATTGACGAAAAAGACAAGGATGTCCTCTCTGCTTTAACAGTCTTTCCTATACCAATGATTAAAATAATAGAAAACAAACATGGCAACTTGTTAAAAGACTTTGAATCTTTAGATGAAGTCAGAAAAACATTAAAGTTTATTAAAAAACTGAAGTTTTTTAAACGTTTCGCTAAACAATGCTTAGAATTGTCAGATACCGTTTTTGAACTTATTTTTCAAACTAAGGATATTGATAATCGAGTTGAAGACATCCCACTACCTACTTTAATTGCAACAGCGCTAGCAAGGTTTGCCTTATTTCAAAAAATCAGTTGTGAACCTTTATCCGCATCAGCCGCTGAATCTTTTCTCAAGTTCATCTTTATTCCGAGAGTTCCAGCTGTTCCTGGTGAACCAGTACAAGTATGCGATGATGAAATAGTTGGAGATTTTTATGGAGCATTGTTAGAACACCCATTGGCATGGACGGAAGACGACCGAGAGTTTCTTGGAGACCTTTTAGCCCAAACCGTTCAGGAATTAGAAAGTCAATTTGGTATGATCAATCTTAAAAAACCTATAAATTGGCAATACGTTAATATTTTGACTGTCCAATTAAACTTAAAATCGGGACTGATAAACTAATAAATAATGACTTAGCAGGAAATAAGATAAGAAAATAGAACCTAAAATTAAAAAAATATTTAAAATTCATAAAAAAAATAGTAGTATTCCCACTCCCGTTGAAAAAACGTAGAAATATATTAATTTTTGCTGTCACACTTCGAGGTAATGATGGCCGAAGAAGTAAAACCAAAAGAAAAAGAACAAACAGAGTCTCCTATGGTTTCTGCTGAGGAACCCGGCTTATTGGATTCATTTGGAACGTTTCCCGTTTGGATGCTAAAAATCATCCAGTTAATCACTCCTAATTCTTTAATTTCGAAGACCCCTCCCGAGAAGAAGAAATACCGACTTTAAGGGCGCCTCGAATAAATAACTTGGCGTTGATCCAAGAATTATTTGGAATGAGTAGAACTTTTAGACGTCCTAATTGTTGCCGTGAAATTTCCATAAGAAATTCAGTTACCTTTTACTGCTTAAAGGTTCTAGTTAAAAAAACTTTATAAATTAAATCATCAAATGCCTGCGCTTCAGATCTAAAAACAGGCAATAATAAAAGGCCTCGCGTAAGCTATGCATCCTATAAAAAGAGCTCTTATAAGCGTTTCCGATAAAACTGGTATTACCGAATTTGCTCGTTCTTTGAGCGATATGGGGGTAGAAATTTTATCCACAGGCGGTACTGCTCGTTTATTAAAGGAACAAAAAATTCCCGTAACAATGGTATCCGATTATACGGGCTTTCCTGAGATAATGGATGGTAGAGTTAAAACTCTACACCCTAGAGTTCATGGTGGGATTTTAGCTAAAAGGGATAACGAAGAACATAAGCAAGCCATGGATACTAATGGGATCAAACCAATTGATTTGGTCGCCATCAATTTATATCCATTTGAGCAAACAGTAAATAAAGAAGGTTGTACACTGGAAGACGCTATTGAAAATATAGATATTGGCGGCCCCGCAATGGTGAGAGCCTCTTCCAAAAACTTTGCTTATGTCACGATATTAGTAAACCCAGACGACTACAAAATAGTTCTGGAGGAAATGAAGTCAAACGACAATAAAGTGTCATTTGAAACTCGAAAACGCCTGAGCCGAGATGCATTTTCCCATACCGCTAGGTACGATGGACTTATTGCAGAATATCTATCTGGACAATTAGAGGACAAATCAAAGTTCACTCCAAAGTTTCAAAAAACTTATGAATTATTTCAAAACCTACGTTATGGAGAAAACCCTCATCAAGAAGCCTCTTTCTATCGAGAGGTAGGAGCCCGAGAATCGGATATAGTTTCCGCTAAACAACTCCAGGGCAAAGAGCTTTCCTTCAATAATATCGTCGATATTGAAGCTGCATGGCGACTTGTTACTGACTTTGAAGATGGAGCTGTCGCTATTATTAAACATACCAATCCTTGCGGAGCCGCTTGTGGGGATAACCAGCTCGAAACCTTTATTAAAGCTCGGGAAACAGACTCCACTTCTGCTTTTGGGGGAATTCTTGGATTTAATAGAACCGTAACTGCAGACGTAGCCGAAGAAATCCTAAAAAACTTTGTGGAAGCTGTAATCGCTCCTAACTTTGAACCTAAAGCATTAGAAATATTTGCCGCAAAAAAGAATATTCGAGTTATGGAATTACCTTTACCTAATAAAGATGAACCATCTAGATTAGATATTAAAAAGGTGACTGGAGGCGTTCTGCTTCAAGATGAAGATTCAATTAATCTAGACCCAGAAAAAATAAAAGTTGCCGGTGAGGTAAAACCAACTGAAGCTCAGATGAAAGACCTGAAGTTTGCATGGACCGTAGCGAAGCATGTAAAGTCGAACGCTATCATTTATGTAAAAAACTTAGAAACTGTTGGAATCGGCGCGGGACAAATGAGCCGCGTGGATTCAGCCCGCTTAGCAGTCGAAAAAGCTAATAAACCCGTTAAAGGATGCGTTATGGCATCCGATGCTTTTTTCCCTTTCCGTGATTCAATCGATACCGCAGCCAAAGCGGGAATTTCAGCCATCATTCAACCTGGCGGTTCCATACGCGATGAAGAAGTAGTGCAAGCGGCTAATGAAAATAAAATTCCCATGGTGTTCACTGGTATCCGGCACTTCAAGCATTAAAACCCATCAATAAAGGTCAAACCTGAGGTTGGTATTAATCTTGAGTCTTTGTATTCAAGCTTTAATATTTAATGGCCTTCCCTACTCTTTCTGCTTTAAATAAACTTTCCCATCTAAAGTTTTAGTTAACTTTCTCCTTTAAATACCCGAAAATAATAAAATAGCTTTATCTTTAATAAAAGTTTTCTACTTTTTTGGCAAATCTATGGATTTTTTAATAAAACTTTTAGTCCGGCTTCTATTATTAGCAATTTTTGCCGCCTCTGGAGGCGGTTATTTTGCATGGAAATACAAAATTGAACCTAAGTTAGCTCAACTTAGAGAAAAAGATACCATCAGGTACTTTGAAATGGTTAAAGAGGCAAAAGCGCTACATTTCTCTGAAGCACAAAGTTTGTATTTTGAACTAGACTCTATGACTTCAACACAAGTCGCCATTTTAAACTACAACAAATTCAACGCGCGCTGGAGACAAGATCCTGACTTTCGACAAGAAGTTTTAAAAGAGCAAGAGATTGTGCGCGAGCTACACAAAGAAATAATGTCGTATGTCTATAAGGGGGAAAAAGAAACTATCAATTCTTTTGAAAAATCTGGAGCTTGGGTTTTGAAAGAATGGGAAAAGATGAGTCCTTGGAAAAAAGGATTAGTCTTGCGGGAAAAATGTTTTGACTATTTAAATCAGGAAAAATTAAACGATAAGAAAAGGAGCGAAAGCTTAAACCTTACCCGGTTTGAAGGATTACAAGAAAACTTAAGAAGAAAACAAGCTTCCTCGGAACTATGCGAAAAATGGGTTCCTATTGGGCAAAAAGAAGAATCTGTAGAAAAAGGCTTACAAAACTTAAAAGTAAAAATGAGCTATCTTTCTTATACTTCTATTTTACAAGAATTGGGAATACCAGAAAAAAAAGTATTTAATTTTTCCACACAATTCAAACGGTTAGTAGGCGATTTTATCGACTCTTGAGAAAACGACTTCACATTCTTCACTACACTTCTCGATTGGTAGGCTCTACTTGACGAATTTCTTGAATTGCCGTCGTCAATTGTTTGATCTCGTTGTTGGTCTTAATTTCAGGAGCGCTAGTTACTCCTCCATCCTCAGTATAAGAAACCAATTTTCTCAAAGGTTTAACCACAAGATTATAAGTGTACATTCCTCCCATAATCGAAACGACAGTTCCAATAATAGCTAACCAAATAACTTCCTGTCGGATTTGAACTGTAGCTCGAATCACTCGTGTTTTTAACAAATTAAACTGTTCAACCGTAAGAGTCTCTACATTCATTTTAGAGGTAATTCGATCCATTTGAGTCAATTGGATATTTAGAAAAAATGCCATATATCCCATAAACGACACAGTCACGAAGTAACCCGTCATTAGCAATGTTGAAATAGTTTTTCTTTCGCCTGGTCGTTCTTCTCGAAAAATTCGATTTTGATTCATAATAAGTTTTCAGTCATTCTTTTAAAACGGTCAGCCAATAATGGGTTTTTCCGGGAATCTTCAAAATTGGTTAACTCTTTAACTAATAATCTATACCTTTGTCGGGCTGAAGGATGCGTGCTTAAGATTGTTGAACGTTGCAATTCTTGAGAATTACCAAGAATCTTTAGAAAATCCTTTAATCCTGAAGGGTAATACCCTGCTCTAACAGCATATTCAAGACCCATTCGGTCTGCTTCAAATTCCAAGTTTTTATCTAGCCCTTGAGTAAAAAGTAAATCCGAAACTTGATCAATAAGTTGACTGAATTGAGCTGGGTCTTTTTCCATCACCGACATAGTCAACGCTCCAATCCCCTGTAGCTGTTTACTTCGTTGAATTGTCCCTAGAGCATGTTTATGAGTGACATGAGCTATTTCATGACCTAATACTCCAGCCAACTGAGCTTCATTTTGAATCATCCGCAACAATCCAATGCTGACAAAAACATAACCACCGGGAGTGGCAAATGCGTTAGGAGCTTTCGAATTGACAATAGCAAAATAGTAATCGATATCAGGTCTATCAGATACTCTTGCAACCGCTTGCCCAACAAGATTGACATATTTTAAAAGATTAGGGTCATCGTAAGCTCCCTCAAAACGATTAAAAACTTCCACAGCTAGCGTAGAACCAATAGTTTTTTCTTCTTCATACTCTATCGGTTGCAAAGCTTTATAGGTATTAAGCGATTGACGCGCTATGTTAGCGGTTTTTTTATCGATTAAGCCAAAGGATTCGCCCACTCCTAATAATCCCCCATTTGCATCGGTTCCAGTGTCACCAATGCCTTGGGTACTAACATTCGGTACAACTGCATCAATTTGGCCGGAAGCAGCTCCCGTGGGATCTTCTATAATTTTCTGAGTCTGATCAATCGTGTCTTTAGTTTTTTGAACCTCTTTTGTTTTTTCATCTAATTCGTTTAGAAAATTACCTAGGTTGAAAGCGTGCGATTGAACAATAAATAAAATAGAAATAGCAATTGCTGTTATGGTTAAAAAACTTCGTTTCATTTAGCTAACGCCTTTGAAATTATGTTTAATGAATATTTAACTAAGGACCGTACTCCCCTAATTGTCCTTCTTGAAGAAACTTATCAAGTTCTACAGAATCTATTTTAAAAGCCTCCATCTTATCAACCGCCTCTATATTTTGCGTAGATATACCTTTGCTTTTAGCATAGTTTTCAGAAACTGGACTGAGACCACGGATGCTGGAAGCTGAGGTTGATTCGTTAGCGCTAATTTGATTACCAGCTAATACATCAGCAAAACCACCTCCGCCACTACCGCCTCCAGCAGGAGCTTTTTTAGAAAGCTTAAATTTAAAAACCCAACCTTTTTGACCGTTTTCTAAACCAACTTTGAAAAACCTCTTAGATTTTACGATGACAGTCACTACAGTTCCTTTTTCTAAAAGTCCTAAAACGGATGCTTTTACGTTGTCCGACGAACGCAATTTTGTTTTTGAACTTTTGACATATAGCGTCTCTGCAAAACTAAGTGAGGAAAAACATATAAAAAAGAGGGTGAAACTAAAAACAAAAAGTAAAAATAAACTTTGAAAACGTCTCATAATCTCCTTACTCACATGAAAGTAAACAAATATTTTGTTAATAAAAGCTTCTCCCAATCCCTAAAAAAGGTCAACCTTTTTTTCCAGCTCCAGACCTGAATAAATAATGTATTACTAATTTTCATATTTTTCACATAGACATATGGAAATCTATTTAGCTCTAGCTAATTTTTTATTTTGAGCGCTCTATCCATAAAACTATTTAGTAAAGCCAATAATAAAATTTGGCACGGCAAGAACTGGGCTTGACCAACATTATTTTTTGACTTCTATTAAAGAACAAGTGAGTGACTAAAAATACAGTATGGCTTTGACTTAAATATTATTACGATTTTGTAACAAATACTTTGACTTTAGGTATTTTCCTATTTAAAATAGGAAAATACTCAGAAATTTTAGAGCTTCTTAGATAAATTTTACATTAATCATGATGACCTAAGAAGTTTAAAAAACAAAACCCTCAAGTAGCCTTGCCACGAATTTACAGGGAAAGTATATAATAATGTTAAGCAAGAAATTTATTTTTACCTAATCAAATTTGAAGCTGAGAAATTGAAGCAGATTCAACTAATACTGATTGTTTCGATCTAGCTAAATAGAACCTACCTTAAAGGACTTAGATATATAGGAAAAATAGTTTGAGAAGTAAACCATCAACCTTCGTTTGGGGGGAATTCAAATGGCAAAAAAAGCTCTCATTAAACACTTTTCCACAGTATCAAGTATCGTTTTACTTTTATCTTTTGTTCTACCTGGAATCGCTTTTGCGGCTCTTTCTGACGACGACAAGAAAGGAATTGGCTTAGAAGTCACTAAAATTTATCGAGCCGCCCGTGGAGTCATCGCAAAAAATCAAAAACTAATCAACGACGCTAGCAAAGGCGATAAAGGCCTGAGCGGTGATGCCGTTATTACTGGAGCCAAAGCGAATTATAAAAAAGCCTCTGGAACAGACCTAGTTTTAGCTGACGCTTCAACTCCCAAAGGTCAAATGCAAACCGCCATGATCAATGCTGTTAAACAAGTAATGAATCAAGCGCAAGGTTTAATCAACGAGAAAGGAAAAGGTTTTAAAGGATTTCTCCCTGCAATTTTTGCAAAGCAGGTAGCAGATCAATTCAACAAACTTACCTCAGGAAAAGCCTACATTAAGTTAACAGCTCCAAAAAGTTATGTGCGTAACCGCGCAAACCGACCTGACAAATGGGAACACGAGGTCATTGAAAAACAATTTAAGAGTTCAGGTTACCCAAAAGATAAAGTACATACGGCAAACGCTAAACACAAAGGCAAAGATGCTTTTCGACTTATTCTTCCCGAGTATTATAAAAAAGCTTGCTTAAATTGCCACGGTGAACCCAAAGGTTCTAAAGACATTACCGGCGGTAAAAAAGAAGGCGGAAAATTAGGCGAACTCGGAGGAGCAATAAGCTTTGCGCTCTACAATTAATAATTCCTAACCCTTTGTTTTTTTTTGAGAGGAGTTTATTGTGGGCATTAAATTAAATATAGGGGGGAAGTTACTATCTCTAAATGGGTTAATCATTTTGTTACTCGCGGGTTCCCTTTTGTATATCTACTTTGAACTAAATAATGGCACTCATAAAATTGAAGAGCAAAGCGCAGCTTTGGGGAGGATGGATACTATTTCATCCATTGCCAAAAACTTCTCGGAATTGCGTTATTGGCTAGTCGACTTATCGCTCAGTTGGCAAAATGAATCAGAGGATAATGCTAACGCTGCCAAAGAAAAGTTAGACAAACTCCTTAAAAGGATTGGAAAAACAGACCCTGAGTTAGTTAAGTTCATTCAGTCAAATTCACAAAAGTTTTTCGACCTTATGATGGAGTCTGTTGACTCTTACGTAGACGAGAATCGCGTTTTAGGCAACTCTCAGGTGGCAGAGGGACGTAGAATTTCGGATGAAATAGACCAAAGGTTGTCAAAAATTATTAAGGGATCAAAAGTTGAAGCTGAAAAAGCCAGTAAAAAAGTAATTGACGGAAACATAATGATGCGTAATTTAGCTCTTATATTAATTGTTTCCGCTACTTTGATTGGCATTGTTTTGACTGTATTATTTTCACGCTCCATTACCGGTCCTCTGCGTACAATCATTCGTTCTATGGAGAGGATTGCTTCGGGTAATCTCAGACAAAAACGATTAGAGATTAAATCTTCCGATGAAATTGGTTCTCTTTCAAAAACTTATAACGCCATGCTTGAGTCAATGCAAAGTATTGAAGCCCAAGCAGGCGACATTGCGGCTGGAGAGCTGGAGAAATCTTATAATTTGAAAGGAGATTTAGCGGATGCTTTTCAAAAGATGGCAATTCAATTGCAAGAAAAGAAGAAAAGCGACGAACGGGAAAAACTACAAGCGGTAGACTTGAAAGAAAAAGTCGATAGTATGTTAGAAGTCGTTATGAGCGCTTCCCAAGGAGACCTTACTAAGGAGATCTCCGTTAACGGCTCAGATTCCATTGGTCAAATGGGCTCGGGGCTTAGTCAATTCATGAATAGTCTCAGAAGCGTCATTGGGCAGATAGGCAGGAATGCAGAAACATTATCGGCTTCATCCGGACAACTGATGGAAGTTAGCGAAACGATGGCTAGTAGTTCTCAGGAAACATCCGCTCAAGCAGGCGTAGTTTCATCTGCTTCGGACCAAGTGAACTCCAATGTAGGAGCTGTTGTTACCGGAGCGGAAGAGATGGCTGTTAGCATTAAGGAAATCGCGGAAAACTCGAACCAGGCGGCACAAATTGCTTCTTCAGCAGTTAAGCTCGCGGAAAAAACCACTTCTTCAGTCTCTAAGCTGGGTGAAAGCAGTATAGAAATTGGACAAGTCCTAAAAGTCATTACATCCATTGCGGAACAAACCAACTTACTTGCATTGAATGCCACTATTGAAGCGGCACGCGCAGGAGAAGCTGGTAAAGGGTTTGCAGTGGTAGCCAATGAGGTTAAGGATTTGGCCAAAGAAACCGCAAAAGCAACTGAAGATATCAGTAATAAAATCGAGAAAATTCAAAACGACACACAAAGCGCTATCGAAGCAATTACTGAAATTAGTGAGGTAATTAATAATATTAATGATATTTCCAATACAATTGCCAGCGCAGTGGAGGAACAGACTGCGACTACGGCGGAAATGAATCGTGGAATGTCGCAAGCTTCCCAAGGAGTTCAGGAAATTAGCGATAATATTACAGGAGTCGCTCAAGCTGCCGAAAGTTCGACAAAGGGCGCAAATGACACTCAAGTTGCCGCCAGCGAGCTGTCAACATTAGCCAGTGAATTACAACAAATCGTTAACAGGTTCCAAACTTAGAGGTTTTTGATTTTACTACTTTCATTTTTCAACAGTATTTTTCACTAAAATCATTTTACCGCCTCATTTGTATTCTACAGTGGGGCGGTTTTGCATGAGAACTGATGAATTAACTTAAGAATGTTGAATATCGAGATGTAGTCGCCTAACTAACTTACCTCATTCGGAAATAGGGATGGGGCTCAAACCATCTCATCCCAACCATTTTAATTTAAGGCTGTTTTTTTAACGGCCTCTTTCTTTTTACCGAAACAAATAAAAAACCCTTGATTTGAAAGAATTTACTACCGATAATAGAACCATCTTAAAGGTAAACCAAAAGGATTTTTCCATTTGTACTTGCTTGTTTAATGCCTAGTGATTCAGGGAGGATTGAAAATGGTAGTTTCAAATAAGGTTAAAGTTTTATGTTTTACGATTCTTTTTTTAATCTTAAATAGCGTAAACTCTTTTGCAGAAAAAATAGTTACTCCAGGAGATGAGGTTTCATCTAAGTTAAACCCTTCTTCTAAGTGGACTCAGTTAGCGGAAATCAATGAAGTTGAAAGCTTCATTTTCAATCGAGATAAAAACCCAGGAGCTGCTGATCAACGTATGACATGGGAAGGAATTTTATCTACCGACTCTCCCGAAAAAGCCTCTTGCAAAAAAGAATGCTTGGCTAACTATGGGCAAGGAAGCGAAGTTGCCTCATGCGACGATAACGCTTGGAATAATTGTATGGCCTATATGGATTGGGGATTCCTTCATTTACATAGAGAATGTAAGGGAAGTCATGAAGCGGAATGTAAAGCATGCTGGAACAAACACACTCAATCTTGCTACGACAAATCTTTTAAAAGTTGTTTAGATCACTGCAAATAAAAAATAGTTATATATTTCTATAAACACCCAAAAAGGTTTGGAGATTCCATCTCCAAACCTTTTTTTTATTTACACAGAGTCGTTACTATGGAAAAAGTTATCTATCGTCCATTAACCAATAACGACGAACCATTTTTGTGGGAAATGCTATTTGAAGCCGCAAAAATGGCAGAATCCAGAGAAACAATTGAAGAAGCTAAATCAAACCCAACCTTATCCCTATATGTCAACGATTTTGGAAATAAACCAACCGATATTGGTTTTTTAGCTATTCACAAAATCACAAAAGAAAAAATTGGGGCGGCTTGGGTAAGACTTCTTATAGACAATTCAAAAGGTTATTCATTTATAGACAATGGAACAGCCGAACTTGCAATGGCAACCGTTAAAAGTTATAGAAATCGAGGAATTGGCTCTAAACTTCTTAGCCTACTGATAAAAACGCCTCAAAAAAAAATTAACGCTATAGGGTTGAGCGTCCGAGATTCTAATCCCGCATTAAGACTTTATAAACGTTTTGGCTTTAAAATTATTGATCAGGGTAAGATTCTTAATAGAGTCGGAGGAGCTTCTTACTTAATGAAATTAAAATTGCAAAATTAGCCAACCAGTTCTGATGTTTCAATTTTTCATTCTGTTTTTTTAACTTCATAAACTTGAATACCATAAAACCTCATCAACCTACCCATGATTGGGCTGGTAATTCCTTCGTCAAACGCTTTTTTTAAATGAAAAATAGCTTCATCATAACGCTTCAAGTTAGTAAGTAATATAGCAAAATTTAAATGCGCTTTTCCAAATTTTGGGTTTAATGCAATAACCTTTCTAAAAAGTCTTTCCGCTTCTTCGTGCCGATTCAGGAGATTCAATAAAATAGCAAAATTTGAATAAGCCAATTCAAAGTTTGGATCCAACGCAATAGCCTTAATGAAAAAGCGTTCCGCTTCCTCAGCTTTTTTTTGTTTAGAAAGTAATTGAGCCAAACTTTGATAAGGTTTAGGGTTCATCGGATTATCTTGAATAGAAGAACGAAATAAATCTTCGGCTTCCTTCAGTTTTCCAAGTTTAACGAAGTTCTTAGCCAAATTGTTTTTACTAGCTTGTTGATTAGGATTTAAACGCAAAGTTTCCTCATAATATTTGTTTGCCTGTTCAATATCCCCTTTGGAATTTAAGAATAAGGCCAATCTAAAGTTTGCGCGCCAGGAACCAGGTACCGCTGCAACCGCCTTTTCCAACAATATAATTATCTTACCTAAATCTCCTTTTTCTTCGGCCATCGATACTTCGTAATTAAACTTCATATAATCTTGCCTAGCCATAATTTCAGCTTTAGATTTCTCAGGTCCCGAAAAAACTAAAACGATGTTTAAAATACAGATTATTAAAAAACCTAAAATGCATATTGTTTTCGATTTTTCTCCTTTAACTTTTTCAAAATAAACCTTAGCTCTAAAAAAAACTTTGTAACCTATAATTGCAAAAGCTAACTGTAATATCGGGTAGCAAATAAAATATGAAAATTCCTTATAACTCCAATCAAAGTCTAAAGAAAATAATTTAAAAAAGTTAGACGATCGCAAAAGCAAATCGGGTCTTAAACTTAAAATCTCAGGAATATTTAATAACGCTTTAACCGAAAATTCTTTATCGTTATAAGGGATAATCACTTTATATTGAATCAGAATAAAGTATTGCGCGGCAACAAAAACAAAAGCGGAAGTCAAAACTAATATTTTCAAACTTCGCTTCTTCAAGGCCTCGTTTAAAATAAAACAAAAACCCAAACTAATTAACGGATATATTGGAGATAAATAGCGATATTGATATGATGCCAACGTATTCAACACATAAATAATCAGAAAAAAATAAGCTAACACTGTCATGAGTATTGGAGCACGAAAGGAAATCAGGTTTCTCCCCAAAATCAAACCAAAAACTCCAATCAAAATAATTGGCGAAGACCATAAAATCCCCCACTGAAAACCTATAGTAAAATCGACAAAATTATCAAAAAAAAGTTTTAACGAATAACCTCCAGAATAATCTTTGTTGACGCTCAAATTATGAACTGGGAGAGGGTACCCTTCTATTTTATACCAGGTCAAAAATTGTAATGAAAAAGTAAAAAACCAAAAAACAACAAAGTAACTTAAGTTTTCAAAAGAAAACTTTTTTTCTCTTTCCTTAATAACTTTCCATAACTGATCGACCACATATAAAATCCCAATTCCCAAAGCTGTTATTCGTATAACGCCCAAAAGCCCCAATATGGATCCCATCATTGCATGTTTCCACTTATCGGAAGAGTCTCGGTTGTCAATCCAAACCCAAATGAATAACGCGCTTACAAAAAATTCAGCTGCATGCGCCATTCTTTGTCGAATAAACGAGTAGTAAATCATCGGAGAAGCCAACCAAGTCAATAGCGCACTAGATAAAGCAACGCCTTGGCTAATAAACCTTCGATTGATTTGATAAACCAGCAAAAGCCCAACAAACAAATAAGTTTGCGATGCCAAAGCTGTGGACATTAAATATGGAAATGAATAACCGTCCAAAGCAACCGGATAGCCAAACGCATTTAAAGTAATGGCCCACAAATGTCCAATAAGAAAAAAAGGTAAAAATAGAACACTCAATCCTATTTGCCAATTGTTGAAGACATATCCCGTTTCCGTGAATCGTTCTATATGAGCGTAAAACCTTTCGTTAATAAAATCGATATCACCGTCAAAGAAAATAGACCTTAAATAGACGTAATATCCATAGTCGTCTCCTGGATCAATATTGACAATCGAATAGTTTCCAGTATGTAATGTCGGAGGAATCCAATCATTAAACACTCCTAGAGGAGTCGTTAATAGGAAGGTAATAAAAAAGATGCTGACAAAAATAAACGGTATGGTAAACCGGTTTTTCATAATTTATGGAATTAAAAATTTATGAAAAATTAAGAAAAGGAAAGTTGGGTTGGAACTTCTAAAGATAAAACTTAATTGGTTTAGTTCAATATAAATTTAGGCGTCAAAATTCTTGCTTGAAATCGGATCTTTTTTACCGGGAACCCCTTTATAAACACTCCAAGGCTCTGTTTCTCCGGTGATGGCTGTGGACATCGCCACTAAAACTCCTTCTTTCACATGAACACCTTCGCGAATCGCTGAGTTCATTCCCAAAAAAGAGTATGAATCGATCTTGCAATGGCCGGATATAATAGATTGTGCCCCCAAAAATACATGGTCGTCAATTGATGCATGGTGAGAAACTTGGACTCCGCTCCAAATAACCACATTATTTCCTATATTAACAAATGGTTGAATGACCGTTTTTTCAAGTATAAAACAGTTTTCTCCAATATTTGTTCCTGGAGCAACAGTTGCAGTTGAACTCACATAACTAATCACTTCATATTCTTTTTCTTTGATCTGTCGATATACATCCGCTCGCAAACGATTCATTTTTCGATAAGACATAGGAGCAAAAAACCGGTAGTTTTTTGGAGGCAATTCTTTCTCGACATCCTCAAAAGGAATGACTGGCAACCCTTCAAACTTTTGAATACCAATCATATACTCTTTACTAATGGAAAATGCAACAACCTCGTGCTCAGTATCATTTTTCAAATAAAAGTGAGCCAAAGACGAACTATCTAAAAGCCCAAAAATAATTATTTTTGCCATTTTTTAATCAGATTATTAAAAGAAATATTTCAACTTGCAACAATAACCACCATGGTTTTATATTTTAAGAGCTTAATAAATATTGCACGTTGAACGAAAAAAATTTCAATATCTAGCAACACTGCTTTGCCAAAAGTTATTCTGCGCATCTAACTTCATAAACTTGAATGCTATAATATTTCACCAAATTCTTCAAAGCTGGGCTTTTAACCCCCTCCCCAACCGCTATTTCCATGCAATGAATAGCTTTGTTATAGCGCTTGAAATTAGTCAACAAGATAGAAAGATTCAAATGAGTAATTTTAAGTTTCGGAATCAACTCAATTACTCGCTTTAAAATCTCTATGCAGGGAGACCTGAGAACCGCTCCCAGTCATAACGTTATTTCCAATACTAACGAAAGGTTGGACCACTACCTTTTCAATAATAAAACAGTTATCGCCAATTTGCGTTTCAGGTGCAACAATTGTGCTGGAACCTATATAATTTATCATTTTGTATCCCTTATCGATAGCCTCCATATAAATTCGGCGAATCATTTTTTAAATAGAAGTATGCGTCTCCAACCCCAAAAATAATTACTTTAGCCATCGTTCAAGTTTCTACTTATAAACATAAGCGGTGTATTCATAAAGACCATAATCATTTCGGATAACAAAATCACGAGTCAATTCCTTAGTGAGGAAAAACGCAAGGGTGTCCAAGGGTAAATGAAACAAAAAGTCCTTTTCCCAATCAACCTGCTTTGACATAACATTGAAAGCTATGCCTTTGTTAGCTTTAATAAAAACAGTCCTAATCATTTTCTTAAAATAATCCCACATTTCATCAAAGGTAAGATTAATTCTTTCCGTAAAAACGCCATTCATGACAATATAATCAAAATTTTCCAGTTCCTCAGGAGTTTGTAACACGTCAAAACAAAAAAATTTAGTCTCGGGAAATTTAACTTTTGCAGCTTTTATGAACTTTGAACTTAAATCGAGACCGCTATATTCAATCTTTTCATTCGTAATATTTTCTCGAATATAACTATAAAACATAGCCGACCCACATCCAAAATCAAGTAGTGTATTCTTTTGGTTTGGGGTTTTTATTACACCCAACATTGTATTATAGCGCTTCTTCAGATCTTCCATATTGGGCCAATGATGACCTTCAGGACTGTCTCCATGTTGATCAAAGCAGCCTTCATAAAACGAAACAATCGATTTATAATGTTCCACTTGAAGTTCCTTTTTTCCGAAACGTGTAATTTTCTCTTTATTCTTAAATCAATGAATTAAAAGAAATTCAAACAAAAAAAATCATGAAAATTGCGATCGTACAACCTTATTTTTTACCTTACATCGGTTATTTTCAATTAATTAACGCAGTGGATCGTTTTATAGTTTATGACGACGTTAATTTCATGAAAAAAAAGTGGATAAACCGTAATAACATTTTAATAGCTGGCCAACCCAACCTTTTTATAGTTCCGTTGAAAAAAGTAAGCCAAAATAAGCTGATCAAAGACGTTGAAATTGCTGTCGATTTAAATTGGAAATCAAAAACTTTAAAAAAAATAGATTTAGCCTACCAAAAAGCTCCTTATTTTCAAAAAGCATTTGATTTAATTGAAAGTATTATTAACCAAAATCAAACACACATCACAAAGTTAGCATTTACAAGTCTTAAAGAAATATGTAGTTATTTAAATATACAAACTCACCTAACGCCTTCATCGACAATTTACGAAAATGCCCATTTAAGAAGCCAAGAAAGAATAATAGATATTTGCAAAAAAGAAGACGCAGATCATTACATAAATCCAATAGGAGGGACCGATCTTTATTCCAAAGAAAACTTTCTACATCACCAAATTCGCTTAAATTTTTTAAAGCCAGAACTAATTGTTTATCGTCAATTTAAGAATGAATTTGTATCCCATCTATCAATTTTGGATACTATCATGTTTAATGATCCAGAGGCGATTCATAATTTTTTAAAACGCTTTCAGCTAATATAAAACTATTGCGTTTTTTATGATATTATTAGCCTTCTGAAATTGTTATATTTCAGTTCAATGCTCCACCTTTAGCGTTAAAATTTTACCGCTTTGAATTGTTAGAATAAGTTTTTCTTAATAGAAACGTTTTTGGAGTTTAACTTGCCTCTCGTTTTCCCAAATCCACGTTTCTTCCACAAATTTCCAAAAAAACATTTATACCTTAAGTCAAAAAAATGATTTCAGTTTTTGGTTCCAAAGTAGGACAAGAGGAGCTCCGCGAAGTACAATCAAGCCTGGAAAATCAATGGATGGGAATCGGCCCCAAAACTCGCCAATTTGAGGAAGCTTTTTCAAAACGGCTGAATCTACCTTCATTTACTTTACTAAATAGTGGATCAAACTCTCTATTAATGGCCGTAAAACTCTTGGACTTGCCAAAGGGTTCGGAAGTAATTCTCCCGTCTTTCACCTGGATTTCCTGCGCTCACTCTATTCTGCTAGCAGGACTTAAACCCGTTTTTTGTGATGTGGATATTAACACGCACAATGTAACCTTAGAAACGATAGAACCTTGCATTACTAAAAATACTAAAGCTCTTATGGTCGTGCATTATGCCGGTAAACCTGTAAGAATGGAGACACTTTCAGAATTAGGATTGCCAATTATCGAAGACGCAGCGCATGCAGTAGATTCAAAACTAGGCGATCAATATTGTGGAAGTATTGGAGACATTGGAATTTATAGTTTTGACGCTATCAAAAATTTACCAATGCCAGAAGGTGGAGGAATTACGGCCAAAAACCCAAAGCATACCGAACAAACAAACAATTTAAGATATTGTGGCATTGGAAAATCTGGTTTCGAAGTCTCTCAAACCAAATCCCATCGTTGGTGGGAGTATCATATTTTCGATGTCTACCCAAAATTAATTCCAAATGATATCTGCGCAAGCGTGGGGCTGGCTCAATTAAAAAAAGTCGATCTCCATCAAAAACTTAGAAAAAAAATATGGAATCTTTACCAAGAAACATTTAAAAATTTACCGTGGCTTATTCTTCCCAAAGATCCCGAACCTGACGAGCAACATTCCTATTTCACATATTGTATTCGATTAACTAATGGAAGACGCGATGAGTTTGCTCATTATCTTTTAGATAAAGGCATTTATTCAACCTTGAGATACCACCCACTCCATTTAAATCCTATTTACCAATCGACAAAAAAATTACCAAATTGCGAACAGCTCAACGAAACCGCTTTGAATCTCCCCCTTCATCCAAACCTCAGCGATTCCGACATTCAAAAAATCATAGAAACAGTAAAAAACTTCGCCTGATAATGGCCTATCATTTATTCTTAATGTAAATGCAAAATAAAGAAAAAGTAGTTATTTTAGGCGGAGGTATTGCCGGTTTATCCGCAGCTTGGCGCCTTTCTAAAAAAGATTTTGAAGTCCATGTCATTGAAATGTCAAATAGGCCTGGCGGCTTGGCTGGCGGAGTTGAATGGAACGGAAATATTTACGAATTTGGCCCTCATGTTTTTCATACTATCGATCAAGAAATTCTAAACGATATCAAAAACATTATGGGCGAAGATTTAATCCGCTTTAAAAGAACTGTGAAAATAAAGTTCATGGGCGAATATTTCAACTTCCCTCTTTCAATAACGGATATTCTTAAGAAATTGCCCTTCAAAACTGTGGTCGAATGTTTATTCAGTCTCATTTACCATAATTTGAAGTCTATGATCAATCAACCCGAGCGTGAAAATAGCGAGACCGTATTATTGGCAAATTACGGCAAAGGTCTATACGAAATATTTTTTAAATCCTATATTGAAAAAGTTTGGGGGATTCCTCCTAAAGAATTTTCTCCTGATTTTGCTAAACAGAGAATTCCTAAAATGAATCTATTGGTAGTGGCCGAAAAATTATTCGAAAACTTAAAGCCTAAAAGCTCAAAAGAGATAGACATTAAAGGATATGTAGAAAAAGTTGAGGGAGAAATTTTCACTACCAAACATGGTTTTTCGTTAATTGCAGAAAAAATTGGAAATGAAATTCAAAGATCTGGTGGTTCTATTTTATTAAACCATAAGGCCATTGAAATTAATTTTTCAAATCAGAAAGCAAAATCAGTCAACATTGTTTCTAATAATATTGAAAAAATGATTGAATGCGATCATTTAATTTCAACCATTCCCCTAAAACATTTAGTTCAATTATCTACTCCTACACCAGATCAAACCACAGTTAATGCCGCCAACGATTTAAAATCAAGAGCCACGCTCTTTGTAGGTATTGTAGTCGATAAGCCTATAGCTCTACCCGCCTCGTTTATGTATTTTAGAGAAATAACATTTAACCGGATAATGGATTTAAGTTATTTCGGGTTCGATATAACTCCACCTAACGCAACGATACTGATTGCAGAAGTAAATTGCGACGTATCAGATACAATTTGGAACAACGAAGAAAAAGCAATTGAAAAAGTTCTAACTGATTTAGAAGATGAACTAATTATTAAACGCGAAGAAGTTATAGAAAACCACGTATTTAAAGCCCCTAATGCCTACCCTATCTACCTATTAGACTACGAAAAAAAATTAGAAACTGTTTTTAATTGGATAGATGGGATATCTAATATGCAATCTATTGGGAGGCAGGGCGCATTCAGCTACGTAAATTCTCATATTGCAATGAAAATGGCTTACAACGCAGCCGACAACATCATTCAAGGGGACTATACAAAACCTACAAAATAACTAGAAAAGGGGAAGGATGATTCAAATAGACAAATAAAATCATCGGGAAAATCTATAAAACTAGTTATTCAACTTTTCTAGAAAAAGCTATCAACTTCAGAAAAGGATTCACATAAATATTACGTTCTTTTAATCCAATGGTTTCAATCATTCTCTGCAAAGAAGTAAAAATAAGTTTATTGTAAATTTGAAGCCTATGACATAAATGCCCAAGTTTGAAATACCTTCCCATAGTTTTTATCTCAAGGACTTCAAATCCAGTTTTTTCTAAAATCTGACTTAACGTTTCACTATTAAAAAAATACAGATGCTCGCCAGAGTTTGCTCTCTGTAAGTCCTCCCACCTAGTGCCCAAAAGCTTTAGCACCCATGATGCGGAATTCGGAACGGCAAGAACCAACAAACCTCCAGGTTTAATCATCGCGTGAATCGTTTTCAAAGTCTTCACTGGGTCATGCATATGCTCTAAAACATCAAAAAAAACTACAGAATCGAATTGATGTGAAGAGTCGAACTCTTTTAATGGACCGGAAAAAGGTTGAATCCCAAACTCTTTTTCGCAGGCGTCTCTTGCATTTCCAGACAATTCAATACCGGAAACCTCCCATCCTTTTTGTTTAGCTTGATTTAGAAAATAACCATATGCCGATCCAACTTCAAGAAGCTTACCTGGTTTGATAAAGCGCCCCATTTGTCCGACAATTTTTCGATACATTGTCTCGACGTTCTCTCTACTCTCCCCATAGTCGGAGTACCCATATATCCTGGAGCTATCGCCAGAAAAAAAACCTGGGTTTGTAAAATAACTATCGTCGTAAAGCTTTAAAATTCTACTTTCTGTATACCGAGGACTTACATAATTTAAACCACAGTCCAGACAACGAACTAATTTAAATGGGTTTAAATCGAATAATTCATCTTGTCGAGCCCCTCCGCACAAATTACAATTTATTTCTTCAAGATCTTCTGACATATAAACAATATTCAAAAATTAATGGGCTTCGTTCCAATTAGATCCCCAACCAGTATCAACGATTAACGGAGCCTTCAAGTCATAAGCGCCCTCCATTTCCTGTTTTACTAGCTGTTCCAGAGTCGACTTTTCTTTTGAAGAACACTCGAAGACTAATTCATCGTGAACTTGCAAAATCATTTGCGCATGCATCTTTGCTTCTTTCAATTTCCTATGCAAATTGATCATTGCGGCTTTAATTATATCGGCTGCGCTTCCCTGAACGGGAGAGTTAATCGCAATTCTCTCCGCTGCTTTTCTGGCTTGATGATTCTTGCTATTTAAATCTGGCAAATATCTTTTCCGATTCATTAAAGTTTTCGTATAGCCTCGCTTTGCAGATTCTTGAACAGTTTCTTCCATAAATGTTTTCACATTTTTGTAAAGCAGGAAATACTGATCTATAAAAGCTTTCGCTTCTTTAGGAGAAATTTTTAATTGTCGAGACAGACCAAAAGCGCTTAAACCATAAATAATTCCAAAGTTTACCGCCTTGGCCATTCTTCTTTCAGATTCTCCTATATCTTCAATTGATCGCCCTAAAATTTCTGCCGCTGTTCTTGAATGAACATCCTCTCCTTTTTTAAAAGCCTCTATTAGAGCTGGATCATCCGACAAATGCGCCATAATTCGCAATTCAATTTGAGAATAATCTGCCGAAAACATAGTGTTTCCGTCTTCAACGATAAAGGCAGATCGAATCTCTTTACCAATATCAGATTTTATCGGAATGTTTTGTAAATTGGGATCGCTACTGCTTAATCTCCCGGTGGCGGCCACGGTTTGATTGAACGACGTATGAACTCTTCCCGTTTTCGAATTAACTTCTTCTGGGAGCGTGTCTACATAGGTTGATTTCAATTTCGCTAATTGTCGATAAATCAGGATTTTTTCTGGCAGAGGATGTTTTTCGGCTAATTCTTCCAATACCGAAACATCGGTAGAGTACCCAGTTTTTGTTTTCTTTATTACCGGAAGTTCTAACTTCTCAAATAAAATTTGGGATAATTGTTTTGGAGAATTTATTGCAAACTTTTCGCCCGCGACCTCATAAATTTCCTCTTCAGCCTCAATCAAATCGACTTCCAATCGCTTTGATAATTCCTTAAGTTTATTTGTATCTAATAAAACTCCCGCCATTTCAATATCTGCTAAAACTTTGATTAACGGAACTTCCATATTTATATACAAGTCAAGCGTTTCATCTTGCAGAAGCGGCTCCATTTTCTCTTTAAAAGTCCAAGTCACGTCGGAGTCTTCTGCCGCATAATCTGTGGCCTTATCAATTTCTACTTCTTCAAAACCAATTTGTTTTGCCCCTGATCCAGCGACATCTTTATATTGAACCGTCTTGTATTTCAAAAGCTCCCAAGCTAAATCGTCCATATTATGATTATTTTTAGACGGGTTTAAGATATAAGAAGCCAGCATAGAGTCAAAACCAATTCCATCTAGATTGACTCCTTCGTTTCGAAAAACAATTAAATCGTATTTAATGTTGTGTCCGTATTTTTTTACCTTCGGGTTTTCAAGGATAGGTTTCAACTTTTTTAGAGTTTCATTTTTATCCAATTGTTTTGGCGCTCCAAGGTATCTATGAGCAAGTGGAATATAATATGCCTGTGAGGTTTTATGTGAAAATGATATTCCTACAATTTCGGCTTGCATTGGGCGCTTACTTGTCGTTTCGAGATCTACTGCAAACTCGCCAGCTTTCTCTAGGTCCGAAATCAGTTGTTGCAATGAAACTTCGTCAAAAATCGTTTTATACTCTTTTTCTTCGGCAGGCGTTTCTTGCTCTTCTTCCGAATCCACAATTAACGAATCAAACTCTAACTCTTTAAAGAATTCGTTAATTTTTTTCTGATCAGGGCTTTGAAACTTTAAATCCTCTATAGTAACGTCTAATTTCACGTCGATATCTATCGTAACGAGTTTTCGACTTAGGAATGCGTTATCTCTATCGTTTTCTATTTTCTCCCTTTGCTTCTTCTTATCGATCAAATCAAGGTTGTCGTATAAATTTTCTAACGTGTCGAATCTTTTGATCAAATCAGCGGCATTTTTCGGTCCAATTCCTTTCACCCCAGGAATGTTATCACTGCTATCGCCTATGAGAGCCATCGCTTCGATTACTTTTTCCGGAGGCACTCCAAATTTCTCAATCACTCCATCAATTCCGAATGTCTTATTCTTCATCGTATCCAACATGCAAACGTTTGGCGAAATCAATTGCATCATATCTTTATCGCCGCTAACAATCGTAACGTCAAGGCCAGAAGACTCGCCTTGTTTAGCAAGCGTCCCAATAATGTCATCCGCTTCAAATCCAGGTTTTTTGAGAGAAACAATATTAAAAGATTGCACTAATGGTTCAAAGTAAGGAAATTGAGGAACTAAATCTTCAGGAGGAGCAGACCGATTAGCCTTATACTCAGTGTACATTTCATGGCGAAACGTTTTTTCTTTTGCATCAAAAATCACCGATAAATAGTCGGGTTTTTTCTCTCGAACTACCTTTTGTAACATATTCACAAAGCCGTATAGCGCATTTGTGGGCATCCCTTTAGAATTTGAAAGATTTTGCCTGACGGCAAAAAAAGCTCTAAAAATATAAGATGAACCGTCAATTAAATATAGCGATTTTCTCGTTTCCAAGTTAGCTCCAAACAATCACAGTTATCAAATTTTGAATTGGATATTTTGACAAAAAATCATTTTTAGAAATTGATTTTTTCAGGACAGTATTTTCACAAAAACAAAGCCTAAAAGTTCCAAATTTATTTTTTATTGGAAGTTAAAAGTTGGGAGGAATTAAATGGTGGGGTTATTGACCAACCCTGTGCTTATAGCATAACTCACAAGTTCAGCATTACTTTCCATATTAAATTTTTTGAGAATTCGAGTGCGGTGAGTACTCACCGTCCCCACGCTAATAGAAAGCTCTTCAGCAATGGTAATCAATTTTTTGCCACCCACAATTAAAGAAAAAATTTCGAACTCTCGTGCAGAAAGTATATCGTGAAGCGCATTGCCATTTTTCTTTCGCGGCCGCTTTCTTATTTGTTTAGCCAACTCTTCGCTTACAAACATATCTCCACTATTTATAGTCCGGATTGCCTCGACAACTTGTTTGGTAGCGGTATTCTTATTTAAATAACCAGAAGCTCCCGCATGTATCAAGCGAACTCCGTAAAAGCTTTCTGGATAAACACTTAAAATTAAGACTTCCAAGTTCGGAAACCTTTCTTGGCAAAACTTTAGAGCCTCCCATCCATTTTTTTCGGGCATTTCTAAATCCAATAATAGAACATCCGGTTCTCGGGATTCTAGTTTTTCTATTATCTCTTTTCCATTTTCGGCTTGCCCGATTACTTCTATATCATCTGTCTTAGAAACAACATGAATCAATCCCTCTCGGACTATTTCGTGGTCGTCCGCAATCATAACTTGGATTTTTTGATTTTCTGTCGCGTCCATAACCTAAATTTATTGAAAGAGTATTTAATTCTTTTTAAGCAAAACATAACAGTAGAACTTTATTGAAGAGATTTCAACCAACTTATCCCAAAATATCTGAAAAATATCTTTCCCCCCTATTTCCGCATCGAATATTAACAAATCTGATATTTTGAACTTGTTAAAAAATCGTTCAATTGTTGGACCGAATAAATTATGATAAGCTGTTTGTTTTCATAAAAAAATCAATGAGTTTTGGTATTTAAATGGTTCAAAATACACTAGTAGTAGATAAAGAAAAAGAGACGATCCTTCAATCGGCCAAAAGTGTTTTTAAAATAGAGAGCGAAGCTGTTGCCGCTTTAGCTGACCGTTTGACAGACGAGTTTGTGAATGTCGTCAATTTAATTGATCAACGTTCCGGCGTCATTATTGTAACGGGGATTGGAAAATCAGGTTTGATTGGGAAAAAAATTGCGGCGACATTTTCAAGTATTGGAATTCCAGCCGTATTTTTACACGCCGCCGAAGGTAGTCATGGCGATTTAGGAATCGTTTCTAAAGATGACTTGATTATTGCTATATCCAATAGCGGAGAGACAGAAGAAATTCTTAAAATTTTACCGTATGTGAGCCGTATTGGCGCAACTCTTGTTGGGTTAACGGGAAATCTAGAATCAACTCTGGCAAAGCGGAGCGACCATGTTCTGGATACTGGAGTGGAAAAAGAAGCTTGTCCCCTGGACTTGGCTCCAACAGCTAGCACAGCTACCGCATTAGCTATGGGCGACGCTCTCGCCATCTCCCTCATTAATAAAAAAGGGATTCGAGAAGAAGACTTTGCTCAAAATCATCCCGGGGGCAACCTTGGTAAAAGACTTTTGACAAGTGTTGGCGATTTAATGCGAACCGAAAATGAAATTCCTTCGATTCCATTGGAAGCCAATATCTCCACCGTTCTTTCAGAGATGAGCCAAAAAGGTTTAGGGACAACTGCAGTAGTTGATTCTGAAAATCATATTGTAGGCATCATTACTGATGGAGATATTCGCCGTCTAATCGAAACTAAAAAAAATATTTCAGAAGCTTGTGCAAAAGAAATGATGAGTAAAAACCCTAAGACGATTAATAAAAAAAGTTTGGCTACTAAAGCCGTTCAGATAATGGAAAAACACACGATTTCCTCCTTGATTGTTTCTGAAGATCAGAGGACAATCGACGGCATTATTCATTTACAAGACTTACTAAAGGCGGGAATTGTTTAGAACTCCTCACTTTGGAAAACTTGAAACTAACTAATACAGAACTATGACAGGCGACGAAATTCGAACAAAATTTACGGACTATTTTGTAGAACGCGGGCACACTCTTGTTAAAAGCGACATTCTAGTTCCGCAAAACGATCCAACTCTCCTTTTCACAAACGCTGGAATGGTTCAGTTTAAAAACGTTTTTCTTGGCAAAGAAAAACGAGCCTACAAAAGAGCGGTATCGGTTCAAAAATGCGTTCGCGCGGGAGGAAAGCACAACGACCTCGAAATGGTTGGCAGAACAGCCCGTCATCATACTTTCTTTGAAATGCTGGGAAATTTTTCTTTCGGCGATTATTTCAAAAAAGAAGCTATCGAATTTGGCTGGGAGTTTCTGACGGATGTCCTACAACTTCCTAAAGAGAAACTTTATGTATCGGTTTTCGAAACCGACGATGAAGCCTTTAATTACTGGGCTAACGACATCGGAATCCCAAAAGAACGAATATCCAGATTAGGCGAAGAAGATAACTTTTGGTCAATGGGACCTACCGGCCCTTGCGGTCCGTGCTCAGAAATTCATATAGACCAAGGAGAAGCCTTAGGTTGCGGCAAATCTGATTGCGCAGTGGGGTGTGAGTGCGATCGATACTTGGAAATCTGGAACTTGGTTTTCATGCAATACAATAGAGATGCAGAAGGGAATTTATCCCCACTACCAAATCCTTGTATCGATACAGGAATGGGACTAGAGCGACTAACAGCCGTCGTACAAAAACAACCAAGTAATTACGATTCAGATCTCTTGTCAAAAATTATTGCGGATGCCGCGAAAATAGCAAAAATTTCTTACGGCTCAGACCAATCTAAAGACGTTTCCCTCAAAGTGCTTGCAGATCATTCGAGAGCTGCCACTTTCCTAATCAACGATGGCATTCTTCCCTCGAATGAAGGCCGAGGTTACGTACTCAGGAGGATTATTCGACGCGCATTGAGGCACGGTAAAATGCTTGATATAGAATTCCCATTTCTTCATCAAATAACCGACAAAATCGTTTCGTATTTTAAGGGAGCCTACCCGGAACTAGAAGAAAACCGAGTTTTCATTAATAGAGTCGCTCAAAATGAAGAAGAAAGTTTTAAAAACACTTTGCACTATGGCACTCAACGATTAGACGAAATTTTGGAAAAAGTGAAAAAATCAGGCAACTCGGTAGTTCCAGGCGACGAAGTTTTTAAGCTTTACGATACTTACGGATTCCCGGTCGACTTAGCTCAAGATATAGCGCAAGACGCAAACTATAGTCTCGACTTAGAGGGTTTTAACAAAGCCATGCAGAATCAAAAAGAAATGGCTATGGCCTCCTGGAAAGGGTCTGGAGAAAAAGAAATTTCTCCCTTTTTCAAAGACTATTTACAAAGCTCACCTCCTACTGAATTTGAAGGTTACACTCGAACTCAATCCGAGAGTCTAACGACTGCTATCTTAAAAAACGATAACGAAATTGATTCTGCGTCCGAAGGCGAAGAGATTACATTCCTTACGAAGTCCACTCCTTTTTATGGGGAATCTGGCGGACAGGTGGGGGACTTTGGAAGAGCGTCTAACGAAAATGTACAGCTAGAAATTACCAGCGCAACCAAACCCGTTCCCGAACTTATCGCTCATCATGCAAAAGTAATCCAAGGATCAATAAAAAAGGGAGATAAAATATCTCTCCAAGTTGACCAAACCAGTCGACAGAATACCGCTTTGAACCATACTTCAACTCATCTTTTGCATGCGGCGTTGAAAACAGTATTAGGCGACCATGTTAAACAAGCAGGTTCCTTAGTGTCTCCAGACCGTCTTCGCTTTGACTATTCCCACTTTTCGCCGTTAACAGAAAAAGAACGATCGAAGATTGAAACTCTAGTCAACGAAGAGATCCGAAAAAATACGGCTGTGCAAACTAAAGAAATGAGTATCCAGGAAGCTTTGGACGATGGAGCTACCGCCTTATTCGGAGAAAAATACGGTTCTAGCGTTCGTGTAGTTTCCGTTCCAGGTTTCAGTAAAGAGCTTTGCGGCGGAACACACATTTCAGCCACAGGCGATGTCGGAATTTTTAAAATAATTTCCGAAGGAAGCGTCGCTTCTGGAGTTCGACGCATAGAGGGACTCACTGGACCAGCAGCTTTGCAAAAAATCCAAGAGGATGGAGAATCTCTGAATGAAATCCGAAACGTTCTTAAATCGCAACCTAAAGAGGAACTTGGACGAATCCAAAAACTGATTGAAAAAAACCGAGAACTGGAAAAACAAATTCAATCATTAAAAGAAAAAATGCTTTTTGGAGGCGGACAAAATAAAGGCGAAGAATTTGTCGAAATCAACGGCATCAAAACCCTGGTTAAAAACCTCGAAAGCATGGATTCTAAAACAATGCGAACCTATATCGACAACGCCAAAAATAAGATGAAAAGTGGAGTTGTCGTTGTCGGAAGCGTACAGAACGGAAAAGTATTATTAGCCGCTGGAGTGACTAAAGATTTAACAAAACAATATCATGCAGGCAACTTATTAAAAGAAATCGCCCAAATAGTTGGCGGAAGCGGCGGCGGACGTCCAGATATGGCTCAAGCTGGCGGTTCTCAACCTGAAAACCTGGATAAAGCTTTAGAAGAAGTCTCTAAACTTATCCAAAACAATTAAGTCCTGCTTATAGTTTTTTTAACAAGCTAAAAACATTAAAGAATTTTTGCGAAACCAACAATATTACATCTAACTGAATTATTGATTAATTTAAATTAAAGAGTTTAAAAGAGGAAATACCGATGAGTTTAAGCCCGAAGAAAAAAGCCGATATGGACGCGAAATGGCAAAAGGTTGCAGCCAAAGCAGTGACACAAGAAGATTTCAAAAAGAAGTTACTAAAAGACACCTTGGGTACTTTAAAAGAACATGGTTTAGAGTTGCCCGAATCCGCTAAACTTAACGTATCCGCAGTAGATAAAGAGATCAGCATCGGATTTCCGGATGATTGCACCGAAGCTATCAGAGAAGAAATTCAGTGGTGGCGTTGGCGCATTGCCGCCATAAAGGAATTCGGGCATGAGTTAAAGAAAAGTACAGAAGACATCGCTCCCATGAGTGAAGAAGGAATCTAAAAAACTATTTCTCTTAGATATGCGCCCGTAGCTCAGCTGGATAGAGTGTTGGCCTCCGAAGCCAAAGGTCGCGCGTTCGAATCGCGCCGGGCGCACTTGTAAAAACAATAAGCTACAAGATTTAGACTTATAAGTATTTCTTACTTTCTCTTATTTTTGCCACCCCTTTGCCACCTTTGGCAAAATATCCTCATTTATTTATAAAGACATCCTTATTGTTATTATTTTAAAGAGATAATAGCTTTTTATCGCTATGTAGCGTTGCTAATCTTGCTAATCCCGCTAATCCTCTCTACTTTTGTCTACTTTAGAGGATGGCTGAAAATTCAGTCGTCGTAATACCTTCAAACCTGATATCATTTCTTTATACTTTTAAAATACTATTTAGCCTTAATCGTCATGAAAGAAAACTCATCATTTAAAGGTTATCCATATGAGGTAAGAGAACTTTCCAAGGAAGAAGGAGGAGGGTATCTCGTAACGCTCCCTGATCTACCTGGCTGCATGTCTGACGGTGATACGATAGAAGAAGCCATTGAGAACGCCAAGGACGCGTTTAATGCTTGGACGGAATCCAATAAGCATTTAGAGAAGCCAACTCCGAAACCTACTTTGTCGATCGATGACTCCTGAAAATTTCTGTAATTCTTTTTAACTCTTGGAGTTGAACGTGAGTTGTCAAAAAAAAGAAACTATTACCCAACTTAATCAATCCGTAGAATTGAAGGCGTTAAAATGTCAACATTTGTGAACATATAGAATGTTTTTTTATAGTTAGTTTTACTAAAAGAATAATAAAATAAAATTAAAAACTTTATTAGACTAAAAATTATAAACTTCGTATTAGGAAAAAATGCCTCAATTTAGTCCTCCTGATGGTTTTCAACTAATAGATCAAATTAATCCAAATGTTTATGGTACTAATTTTTGCTGGGCCCCCGACGGAGAAAGCTTGGCCTTTTCAAATGGAGATACTATTAATTTATGGGAATTACGAAGTAAAGAAATAAAAAATATAATTAAATTACCACCTCCTCACTGTTTAATAGAAGCCATTACTTTTTCAAATGACGGAAAATATTTAAGCTTTATTGATGGGACACAAAATGTTTTCATTTTGAACATCGATAATAATAAATTAATTAGCATAGGGGGTGGTTTTAATTTTGCCAGTAATATGGAATGGGCACCGGATAAACTAATTCTTGCGGTTGTTCGTGGGAAAACCCTCATGCTTTACGATTTGGAAAGTAGGAAATTTATTCGCGAAAAAGAAGAGTTATCTGATGCAATTTTTTGTCTTTCGTGGAAACGAGATGGAAGCCAAATTTGTTGGGGTACTTCGAATGGATCAATCAGAAGAGGTGTATTAGGAGGACTTCAAACTGGTTCTAAGGTACACACTCAAACAATCAGTTGTTTAACATGGTCTCCAGATGGAAAAGTTTTAGCAAGCGGTTCTTATGATAGATCCGTAAATCTGGGCAATCGACAAATACTTAAAGGACACAGAAGGCCAGTTTGCGCAGTGTCTTTTTCCTTTGATAACTCTTTATTAGCATCATTATCTTTGGATGGAATAGCTAAGGTTTGGAGGGTCCTAGATCGAAATTGCGTTTCTTTTTTGGATTTAAAACAACTTTCTTCTACGAGAAGTAATTTAATGTTTCATCCGCATGATAATTATTTTGCAACCCCAGGACCAAAGGGTAATGGAGTGATAATCTGGCAATTTGATATTAATTATTTATCTAATTCCATTCCGATTGAAGAAAAGTTATATATGCCGAAAGATAGCAACCAATTTGAAAAAGAATACCAATCTGCAATGGCAGAAGTTAGGTTAATGGAAAAATTTCAATCAAATTTTAGTAACAATCCCACTTGTTATATTACATATGCATGGGGAATTCAGGAAGAAGAGAATTGGGTTAAGGACTTTGTAAAAGAACTAGAAAAGCAAGGGATTGAATTATTTTTCGATAAGTGGTCAAACTCCCCAGGCGCAAGTTTGCCTAGGTTTATTGATAATATTGAAAAATGTAATTTAGTCGTGATAGTTGGAACTCCAAATTTGAAATTAAAACATAAAAATACCCAAAACCAAACCATTGTTTCTCAGGAGTTGGAAATTATTCAACAAAGGGTAATAAATGGGGAATCAATCATTCCAATAATTCTTAAAGGAAATAATGAAGAGTCTTTACCTATATTTCTGCAAAAACATATAAGTTTGGATTTTCGAGAAGATGAAAATTATTATAAAGAAATTTTCAAATTAATATTAGGGGTTTATAAAATACCTCAAAGAAACATCGAAGATTTTGTAGAAAAATATTGGCTTTGACTTTACCTTCCGATAATTTTCTATTCAAATTTGATAAACTTAATATCAAGCCCTTTCCCCCTTCAACATCTCTCCCTCATTAAACAATAGCCACATAATATTTAGATTTGTCTTCTTGTGAAACATGGCAACTGTTTCCATAGATGGAAGGCTATGGCCGTTTTCAGCTTCAGATAACGGTCCTATTGTTCCTTTGATCTTGCCAGCTACTTCAACCAGCGTTAAACCTTGAGACTTACGCCATTTCTTCAACCGTTCGCCAAGCTTTGGTAACGACTTAATGTTTTTTCTATGAGGCATTCCCTTCTCCTAATTAGTTCAATATATCGAAATATAGTTTTTCGTTATATTACCAGTCTTTAGAAGATAGAGTGGAAGCAAAATTAGGAAGAACTAAAATATTACGAAATATCTCAGTAACTTTCCTACTAATTTTGGGTTGCAATATTTTCTACATAGTGATGTAGTGATGAAATAGTTGTATTGGAAACTTAAGAGAAGAAATGTATAGAAATGATTGAATCGATAAAGGAGAACCCAGCCTTATTCAGCGTAATGATTACGTTGTTTTTTAGTTTCTTTTTCCCCAGAGTTTTTGAAGAGAACAATGCTCGTAAGAAGCTATCGAAATGGTTATACGGTAAATCTTATCGAAAGCGATATCGAAACCTATTAGGTTACGCTTTAAATCAACTTGAAATCAATATTGATAACAAGCCCATTCCCTCGCATAAGTCTAGATGGAAAAATCATGCAAAATTTTATTTTAGACCAGCCGTTTACCTCTGGTGGTTCCCCATATCTTTCGCATATCCAATTATGTTACTGCTTTTTGAATGGGCCGCTAGTGGAACATCAGGATTAGTAAATGATTTACCAAATATGGATAGTTTATGGCGTTGGCTTGTCGCTAGTAGTTATGTCTTTCTCTTTTTTCTATCATGTATAGGTTTTAAAAAAATTTCAGGTAGTTCTCTTTCTGTTCTCATCGGTGTATTTCTAGCTATCATAACTACTGCGGCTGTCTCCTTATCTTCAGATACTATTAACGCTTTCCTCGTAACGCTCTCTGTCCTTATCATTTCTGGTGCCGTTCTATCTGCTGGCTCCGGTGCCAGTATCAATTTTGCTACTAATTTTGGCATTGGAGTCTCCCTAGGAGCTGCCATCGGTTCCTTTATTGGTTTAGCTCACGATATTGGTTCCGTTACGAGTATGACTTTTATTTTGCCTATCATCCTTTACCTTTCTATTTTCTTCGGTGTCAATATCGGTGCTGCTGCCGGCGCTGCCATCGGTGCCGCTGTCGGAGCTACTGTCGGTATCGGTATCGGTTGCGCTGTCGTTGTTTTCATCGCTTCCGCTTTCAGCGTGGATTTATATTTCGATTTAATTTCAAAAAACGTCTATTTGACTATTTTTCTTTCCGTTCTTCCACTCCTAAATTGCTTGGTTGATTATTTATCTTGGGGTATCAGCCGTTGGTTTTTGCGCCACATTGCAAGCAACGAACATATTTTAAAAACTGTCATTTATTCTGTATTGGATGTTCTTTTTGCCTTGTTGTTTCTTTTAATGTTGGCTTTTTTACTTCCTTTTATTCTTGAATGGATTATTTATTTGACTAAACGCGCGGTTCATATACCAAGCTACTTAGAGCATTTTCGTAACGACCCGTTTGGAAAAGGGCTAGGGATTACTGGGATGTTCGTCACAACACTCCTTCCCACAACGATTCATCTAGTCATAGCTTTGGGAGCTATCTGCTTACCAATTCCAAAATTACGAATTATTACTGCAAAGCGTTTAGCTAAAGATCATATCGACATTTATACCAGCATGAAGGATATGGCATGTGTAGCTTGGCTTGTTGGCACACCCATATTAATTATTGGGGGATTTTTCTCTCTTATAAGGGTGCCTGAAGCGATTAAGTGGGTTAATGAGTTTTTATACCAGGCTGCAATGGCGGGGGTTAATATGGCGCATTAATTCCCCCGCATATCCTTTATCCGCTCCAACACTTCCTGTTTGGTAAGCAATCCCTTTTCTTCCAATAGCTCGATCATGGCTTCGAGTTGATACATGTTAGATAACGCTAGTTCCTCAACGGTTACTTTTTGGCGCTTATTCTTGTTTTCTGGCATTGGTATTTATTTCTCCACTAATCGTCAACGTAGATTTTTTGTTTTCCTTTTTTCTACAAAACGTCTTTAAAAAAAATGATTTTAACCTTTTAAGCCACACTAGATTAAGTCGAGACCAACGCTCTTATATGGGCCTGAGTTTGACCAAAAACGTACGTTCAGCAATCAACACAAGAAATATCTTAATTAATTATGTCTACCTCGACGAGAGTAAATTTCTTTATTTTATGTGTGCATCTACACTGAGCTTTTACTCCTCCAACAAGCAGTATTTCTTTTTCTTGCCTATAACCCCCTCTTGCATTGTCATATACGAATGCAGGCATATCAACTTCATCCCGAATAGTTATTACCCATAGGCAAGGGTTATCATTTTGTAGTGAGTGTACAGCCGCTGCTCGAGGGCACAATGATGTAGAAAAAGGTTCAATTAATTTTAATTCATCTCCTTTTTGAGGTAGAGAATTTTTCGTTGTCCAACCTCCCCCATGAAAGAGAACCTGTTTTTTCATCAGAACAAACCTTAATTGTCTAATTTCCCGACAAACCTCAGATAAATTAACCTTTGAATTACTTCTATATTTACAGATATAAGGAACATCTTTAAGAAAAGGCATCTTTTTTTTGCATTCTTTATATTCTTTACAAATTTTTAGAGCTTCACCTAATGCATTAGGAAGTCCATGATCCTCAAAATCATTTGCTGCAAATATTGCCATCTCTAGTGCAGTATTAGCCTGACGCCTAGAAGGAGGATCTTCCCCTTTAGCTTTAAAGCATAATAACTCTCTATAAGAAAATTCTCGCTCAATAACTGGATAAACATCTATTAATGGCAATGAGTTCAAATTTATTCCTTTCAAATTTCGGATATCATTGGGGAAAGAAAAGTCAATTTTATTACTTTTTAATTATCCTTTTTTTCTTTACAGAGAAATGTGTACTTTAGGTCATTAAAGAATATTTAAGGCTTTTTATAGGAAACGTTAAGCTTACAAAGAATATCAATTGTAGCTTCTATACTTTTAATCCCAATTGCCTTAATAATTTTAATTCTCTCAAAAACTAGTTTGCATAGTTCCCGGCATCGGCATTCCTTCCCCCCTTCGAATCCAAATAATATATCTGCTCTTTATAACACTTCAAACATTTCCCCTTCATACTTCCTTTGGGCGATCCGTTCTTGTTTTCAGCGACGGTTAGAATCATATCGCTTCCACATTGTGGGCATTTACGAGGGATATAGGAGGCCATTATTTAATCTTTGGATCCATATTCTCTAATAAAGTAAAACCATTGATATTTTTCTTTTTTCCTTTTCTCATAGAACTCTGGGCCAAAATCTCTAATTAAATCACTGGCAAGGGCCCCTACATGAGGAATTAATTTTAATGGAATTGTGGATCTAAAAATCATCTTTTTCTTTTTCTCAACATCTTTTTTTATTTCCTTAATGTCATCAAAAGTCCGTTGAGCAAATTCTAAGTCAAATTCAACTTCTCCATTTGCTGCATCTTGGACAAGTTTTCTTAGTTTAATTATTCGTTTATCTTTTAAGGCTGAAACTAGACTCGCCACATTCCAATTTTTAAAGTCTGGAAATGAAACCTCGAATAAGTTTTTAACGGCCTGATTCATGTTTTGGGTTATATCTATCTTATCCTCTTCTTCGGTCATTAGATTAAATTTCTTTGAATAGAATGGTTCCAAGTCTTGCCAATCATAAAACCCACTGTTTAATATTTTAGAAATTAATATATTTGAGTTTACATATTTTAAATAGCCTACCAATCTATCTTCTCTATTTTTGCACCTTATATTTTCATAATGATTTTTAAAAAAGTCTAGTACGTTATTTTTAATTTTTTTAAAATATTTCGAATTTCCCTTAAAATCGGAATTTGGAAAATAATTAGTTTTTTCTACATCTAATAAAAAATGTTCAACCTGAGTACTCGTTTTTATTATTTTAATGTGATGCGATTTAGTATTAGCATTTTGGTTATCATTGATTTTTCCCTGAATCAATTTGTTGAACTTCGCCCACTTTGATCTTGATTTATCCAATATTGGTATCCATTGATCTATAGACAGTAAATCTGTCTCTAACATTTGATCTAATTGATCTTTGTTCTCTGACAAGATGGATTCAAAATCTACCGTTTTAACAAAGCCTTCTGACTTTAGTATTTTAAAAGTAGTAAAAACCTCAGAATATAAACCTGATTTATTATTGCCTAACCTTTCAAAAGCCTGCTGATCTAAAATAAATCGATTTGCCAGTAATAAAACTTCGTAGTCTGGGATAAAACGATCTTTAAAAGAAGATATTGAGACAGGAGGCATCTTATAGAAGATATTATCGCTACTAGTTTCTTCTAAATTTTTATTGAAAAGATCAAAGGAAGTTAAGAGTAGATCCATTTTATATTTTTCTTCAGGCTATTATTTTCCTAATACGAAAGGTGCTGCGATTAGATAGATTATGAAAACCGTAGCCATTGAAACGATTCCTAATGAATGGAATGGTTTATTGTCTATATCAAGGTTTTTAGTGAAAAATTTTCCATACTTAATCAACGCACTGGAAAGCAGAAATAAATATAACCATGTGGAAGTGAAGAAGGTTGTTAAAAGAAACAATAAGATTTCCGGCCTCTTTATTATCCCTAAAATAAAATTAGGTTTTAGAACATTAAAATACATTTTGAAATTTAGATCATTTCCAGGCATAAATATAAACACCATACTCATCGTAAAAATAATAAATATTAAGTATGTAGCAATAATATCTAATATTGGTATTAATGCTTTATTAAAACTGGAACGAGCTTTACTAAAAAGCTTTATAAAAAAACGTGTCTGTATATAAGATAAATAATCTGGAAAAATGTTAACGGCAAGTCCTCCCACTAAAAAACTTATCACCCACAAATATATAGGCCCCTCACTAAACTTTTCATAATATGTATTTGGATTAATAGAAAATAAAATGGCAAAACAAACTAGTAGGGATAAATAAGATGCTATGCAAGACCTTTTAAATCGCTTCCATGAAAAATGATTTTCTCCCATTATTCGGTCAAAGAAGCTTCCAAAAGTTACCACCCAGTTTTCAAATTCCTCACCTGCGTCAAGATTTTTAAGTAACCTAGAAAAAGCTATTTTTATTTCCTTTTTCAGAACAACTTCCATTTTTTCAAAAAGAAAATACACGAAGGTCGCTGAAGCGCAAAAGGAACCTATATATAAAAAAACTGGATGTAATCCCATGAGCTTTATTCCCTCATTTCCTTAACTTTGTTAAAGATATCGCCCTTTTGAATCGTTCCTTTTTCTTCCAAGACATTGATTAACGCTCTTAACAATTCGCCGTCAGTTGGCTTTATTTCTTCTGTTTTGTTCTCTGCTTCTGGTTCTTCAGCTTGGCTAGAGATAATTACTTTTGCCGTGCCTGGAAAACAATTGCTTGGCAGTACAAATTTTCTTTTAAGCGGCCAAAGCTTCATTGCTTTCTTCTTTAAAAGTTTTCTTTTCTTTGCTGGAGCCAAATTCAAATTATTAAAAAACTTCAATCCAGTTTTTCTTTGAATATTGTTTACTGAGGTAAGGTACTTCAAGTGGTCCTGGGGCTTATAAGACCCACAACTATTGGAGAATTCTTTGCCATTGCTTTTCTTTTGAGGGTAAATAAAGGCTAAAATATCCGGTATCCCCGTACTATTGTTTTCTTTAACAACAATTTTAAAAAATTCGTCAGGGATCGCCACCGGAATTTCTTTGGGGTCTCCAATGAATTTAAAATTTTTAGATTTAAAAATTGGACCTGTAATAACCCAAACTTTCCTGAATTTATTTGCCCATCCTCCCGTAATTTCTTCAAGATTCCTCCAGATACCTTGATTTTGCCCAGCTCGTTGAGGAACAGCGTTTAAAAAGAAATGGGTATTACATCCAGCTTCAGGACTGATTCGGCTACCGTGTAATCGCATTGCTAAATGCCCTCTATTAAAAATATGCCCAATGCCGGAATAAGATTTATCAAACTTCATTTTTTTACTAATACCATCTGTTCTAAGGAAAGAATGCCCAGGATGTTCGTACCAGGGCGAAGGGCGCTTAAAGGTTTTAGGTTTTTTAAAGTTCCCACTGCTATCTTTTTTTAACCGCCTCATTTCATAGCTTACCCATGTTGGAACGGCTAACAAATCTTGTATTCCATCACCATTGTCATCGTCAATTCCATCAAAGCTTGAAACATAAGCCGCTAATTCAAAGAATTTTTCCTTAGGAAGAGTCCCCCACTTATCATGTTTATATCCAAGTGGAGTTTTTAACTCATATTTGGAAAAACCACCTGGCTTCTTTTCGCAATTTTGGGAATAGGCATTTGAGGTAATAAAAATAGATATAAAAATTAAAGGCAAAATAAATTTAAATAGAAATTTGGTCACTTCTCCTCCTCTAGTTTTTAAATCGCATTGTTTTTTAACTTTAATCATTTATAGATTAATTCCCCGAATCACGAGGCTTTGATGTCTCTTCCGCTTCCGGTTTATCCTTGTCGACGGTTAATTTCACATTCGAAACCTTTGGCTTGACCTTTGTTTCTTCAAATGGATTGGCGGTTTGCTTAATAACCGTCTCTTTCCGGTTATGACAGTGGCGTTGACCGGAGATCTCTCCCCACTTAGAGCAATTGGTCCGACAATAATGACAACCATCTGAGGCTGTCCTACCAGGATGAGCAAACGATAGTGATGGGAATAACCAAACAAGAATTAATGCTAAGACTAGCTTTTTCATGTGGCCTCCTAGGATCTGTAATAAGGAATCCTATTGTAAATACCACAAAATGGATGTATTTTGAATGCAAAAAATATATTTGGAAATTAAAACGTTTTTAAGGGTGAGGAAGTGGGAAATTTTGGACCATTAATCGATTGTCCAAATTGTGGGCAACTCATAAGTTCTAATTTAAAAACTTGCCCATTATGTCGTCACTCTAAAGAAGACGAGCTTGTCAAAGAAAAGAAACCGGCAACGCAAACCAAACAACAAAAGTTTGACTTTGGCCCTATATTGCAAGTTATCCGCGACGCTATAAATAAGATCCCGATACTATATGTGATCGGTTTTACTATAATCGCTCCAATTTATTTAATGATTTCTACTTTTAATGAAGGTGCGTCCACGCTAAACCCAGCCTCTACAATGGATGAAAACGGTTTGGGTTGGTGGATTATGGGAGGGTTGTTCCTGGTGCTTTGGTCGACAATCAAAAGCGCGTTTGCAAAAAAATTCTGTCCTTTATGTCAAACCATTGCCATTCCTAAGGATTACGACTCGGGTTGGTACCCCCCGCATAAGCTGCTTATCACAACTAAAGGGTGTCCGGAATGTGGCAATAAACATTTAGTCAAGCTTAGTTCGCCAGTGTTTAAACGGCATATGGAAGGGATGCAGAAATAATAAAGCAGCAATTCAGAAGAACTCAAAGACACTAAAGCTGATTGGAGTAAGTTATTAAAAGATTACATTTCTATCCATGAATCATTTAGAGGAAGATTTTATTTTATAAATTAGCTTATGAGATTAATTATGAAGTTAACTTTTTACAAGTGTTTGATGTTTTTTATATTAGCTTTTTCTTATAGTTCAGCTTTTGGAGGAGATTCAAAATATCCATATGTTGCTCTTTTATATGCGCCAGATAAAAATGTTAAATTAGAAGTAAAATGCGATTTAATTTCCAACACAAAAATGACTTGTGACTTCAAGCAAATTTCGGTTACTAAAATAGGTAAAGCAGAAGATCTTAAAAAACTTCTAAGGCAAGGAGTTAAAGAGCTCGAAAAAAGCATGGGTGCAAGCAAAGGACCGTTTGATGAAAAATTTTGTTCAAATACTAAATCTTCTCTTGACTCAATTAAAACAGGAAAGATGCCTCAAAAGGCTGACGCCATAAAATTCAAAAACTTCTTAACCAAGGTAAAAGCTAATTCCCGCCATCGATCAGATTTTATAAATTTATTAGAAATCACATTAAAGGTTTGCGACGATCCTTCCCAAATAAACATTGAATCTATGATTAGATTAACGCATGACAAGCAAATGAGAACCTGCAGAATAAACACTTCTGATTGGAGTGAAACTTTTATACCTTCAGCTAAAGGAACTCAATGGACTAGCAATAAAGGCCCGGTGGGAGAATGTGGAATTATTGACATTGGGGTATTTAAAAAAACTACTGAGAATTTTTGGACTTATGAATCTAATAGAATAGTAACCAACAAAAAAGGGAAATGGGCTATGGGGCAATTGAGTTGCGGAGAAAGGGAATACAAATCATTTTATGATTGGAGAAGTTCAGAAAACTTTTTAGGCTGTGATTATATTGAAGGAATGTAGTTTCCTAAAATACCTTCCATTAATTTTTCCATTAAAGCCCCGAAGTATCATTTTCCTTTTTCTCTTTCTTTGCTTTTAATTTCTTTTCTACCTTTTCTTTTTCTATCCTAGCTTGGTCTTGTAATTTGAAGTGAAGGTATGAAATAGATAGTTCGTCTTTAAATTTTTTATTAACATTACACCGTACTCTTATTCCGGCTTTCGCCTGGTTGATTAAAATAAACGAACTCGATTTATTTGAAACTCTTCCATATTTTTTTGTAAGTATTTTTTCTAAGTTCTTTAATTCATTGGAACAATCAGTCATGGAGCTCACGATACCTGCTGCACTCACTCCATATACCTCTCTACCTTTTGGCGTTACCGTCACCATATATTTTGAAAAGACTTTGTATGGCTTTGTAGGTTTGAAGTAATAAGCTGTATCTTTGACCTTTGATTGCGATGGATCCATTCCGTTACTTTTTATTATCTCTGTCGTCTCACCAAAGTTAACTCCAAATGCTCCTGTAACCTCTTTGTATTCTTCTGGCTTCTTAATCTCAACTTCAATTGGTACATCTTCAAACTTTGGTTCCTCCTTTGCCGGTTTCTTAACCTCAATACTCTCTTCGTTAAAATGAGGATGAGGATTATTAGTCTTACCATGGGAAACTCCAGGGTTGATATTTGGAGCCCCAATTATGCTATAATTTGGGAAGTTTTTATATACCAAAATATCTAGGGGCAATTATGGAATTTGCGGATTTATTTCATGACAAAGACGAAATTATTGAGTTTCTTGAATCAGAAAATCGTAATCTACTTATTACTTCTATACATGCAGGTTTTGAACATAGATTTTTAGATTTTTTCCAAAAACCCATTAGAGATTTAAATATTAAAATGGTGCGGGTGTACGAGGCAACAAATTTTATAGAGATCTTTAAACGTCTACCATCCTCCAAACTGCCTTCACAAAAAAAAAGCGCATCCACACCTTTAACTCTAATAGCTTTATCTGGAATCAACAATTTATCTACGAAGGAATTTTCAATTATTACCGAAATCGTTAAACAGCCATTTTTTAATAAAAATAACTTTAAGGTTTTGGCTTTGGAAGGTTGGAAACTAAAGATAGGCACTAGAAAAAATCCCGATTATTTAAAGAATCAAGATAATCTATTTGGTTCATTTGATCTATGGGATCAAAAGTCACCAGCTTCCATATGGGATAGAATTCCAATCCATAAAAATGATGGAATAATTTCAAATCAACTTATAACCCCCCACCTTCATGGGCAATTATATATTAAATTTGAATCGGACAATCTCATTATTGATTTTGACCCCGAAATGGTTGATCAAGATGACATAGTGGAGCTTCTTGTCACTTTAGACGAAATTTATAAACTTCTTGGCGGATCCGAACTAGTAATACATGAAGAAGAACATGAATTTTCGCCTACTGAATCATTGGTTAAATCATGAGTGAAGATTTCGAGGATAATCTACCAATTGATCGCTCCAGAAAACAAATAATTAGACTTACTGTATCTGGAGAACCTGATGGAATATGGGAAATATTAAAACACAAAATATTCAATTTACTAGATAATCTCTCCCAAAAAATTTCGAATAAATTTAAAACAGATGAAACCATTAAAAAATTTTCAGAACAAGGTCTTAAATCGGCAGAAGCTATAATTGAAAAGCCAGTTTTACAAAGCGATCTACTGAAGGCAGATATTGCCAAAAAATTTGCCGAGGCAAAAAGAACTGATGCAGAAGCTCGTTCTATTGAACTTGAAAACGAAGAAAAAGAGCTTCAATTAAACTTAAAGATTAAAAACTTAGAACAAATTTTACTACGGATTAGGGAAAATGGAGCTCAAATAAAATTTGAACAAAAGAAACATAAAGGGTATTTAACAATAAAAAAAGAAAACATTGCTATAAAGAAAGTGCTTATTCATAATTATGGGCGAATTAAAGATTCGTTAAAAAAAATTTCAGACAAAAATTTAATTGAAGATCTTAAAGATTCTTTAGATCAAAACATAGACCTTGATAAAAAACCGCCTGAAGGCTAGTATTATTATTCCTTCCCTCGTCCTAGCAGCATCCAATTTCCTGATAATTTCGCGTTTCCTGGTTTGGCTTAAATGGGCAGGTATTTTTAAACTTAAAGATTACTACTTTCCTTTTTTTTTCTTAGTGTCTTTGGATTTAGATTTTATAAGAGCAAGGTTGTCTTTGGCTAATCTATCTTTAATTTCTTTTTGGATTTTTGGATCTTTTTCCAGTGGATCGACTCGCCTTGAATCAATATATTCCTCAAGGTCTGATATCCTATACCTAACCCACTTCCCAATCTTATAAAAAGGGATGGGCATCCTGCATAATGACCCTGGGTGGACTCCAAGTATTTTTGCTGCCTCTTGTTTGGTTAGAAATGGTTCTATAGCTTTTGCTTGACCGTCAGTACTATCTGCCATTGCTCTTCCTCGTGTTTTAGTGGATATATGCTATCAGAGGAAATATGACAGAGCAATAAGCGTGGACGCTCTAGGCCATTTTTAGGAATGAATGGTACTACTCTTTGTGATTTTGACGGAGTGGAAAGGTCTTTACATGAGATCGGAATATTGATCATTGTGATCGGCCATATATGAGCCTGAACTCTCTTCATATATCTCCATTACAAATTTCACTTCACAGCCGGGGCATTTTCTATTGGAGTCATAAGGTTTTTCTGGATTAAACACCAACGGGATAGGATTATTTTCCTTAATCCAACAACCGGGGCAAAATGGACCTTCCTTCTTTGTTTCGTTTTGATTTTTAATTTCCATCCAGTAAAAACCATTTTCAAGAACCATCGTTTCCTTGGTTTTTAAGCTTTCTTGGAGGGATTTATTTTCTTCTTTTATAGCTATATTTTCTTCCATTAAATCCATTGCTTGCTTTTGGATATCTATCACTTTTTTTATCAGTTCGATATTGCCGCCTTTTTGTATAACTTCTAACGCTTGTTTAAGGTCGTCATAGATACTCATTTTTGCTCCAATTATTAAGGGAGGGGTAAGGTTTGATCTAAAAATTAATATAGCTCAATTTTTTACTTCTGCAATAGGCCTGGGCTCTTCACCACACCCTAAACACTTACCTGTTGCGGGTCCCTTTGGCGTTCCGTCTTTGCTTTGAGGCTGCACAAGGACGATATCAGCGAAGCAGTTGTAGCATTTATGTTGAATGAATATGGCCATTATTTAAATACGAACGGCGCCGCGATTAGGTAGAGCCTCGAGCGCCGGAGCCTGACACAATTGTATTTTTCTTTTTTATTTTTGCATTTGCTTTCCCAGGGAACTCATAAATAAATTTTAACAACATTTCTAAGAATTCAACTAAATCGGTGGCATCTTCTTCTGAGGAAATTTTAATCTCATGGTTGGCATCGTTTCCTTTTTTCCGAATAATGTCCACCCATTCAGAGCTATCTGGCGGTACTAAATTTTTACTTACTATAAAGTCAACGTAATCAATAAACCTTCTACCTTCTTTATCTCCTTTTTCCACTGCAATATTCATTAACAATTTACGGCAACATATTACAGATGCGGTATAGGCGTTTACTCCAATGCAATTTCTTGCTTCGTTATACAGTTGATTTATATTTTCTGGAACATGTTCGACTGAATTACCATATTTAGGGCCTGGAAATTGTTTACTAGAATCATTTATAAAAGTTGGTTTCCCGCAATGGTAACAAATATAAATATAGCCCAGCCTTTCATTCGTACCACCTTTGTCAGGCTTACGCTGCCCAGAGTACCCTTCATTGGAGCATATTTTTTTATCGCAATAATGACAAATGTATTCTTTCGAGCCTAGCCGAGTATATTCACTCCACATCAAGCCTACTTTTCCCATGAAATCTCTCGATTGTTAACTGTTTCAATCATTTTTTTGACCTAAAGAAAAGATTACATTGATTTATTAATTTCGTAAACACCTTTTTTTGGCATAAAAAAACCGGACCCCGTGAAAGGCCCGGTCTCTATGAGTTGGTATTAGTTGGAGCTACTATCACCAATAAAGGGAAGCTTTGGCTTTAGGTTTTCTAGCCTTTCTAACCTTGCATCCAAATACATTATCTTAGCGTCCAACTTGTCGATTAGACCTTGGTCGCCGCTAGGAGGCGTTTCCTCGTTTTTTAGTCGCTTATATATACGATCTTCCATAAATATTAGAACGCTTTGCAAGGATGATATCTTGGATTCTATCTCTTCCGTTCTATTTTCAAGGTGCGCTTCTTGGTAATACATATGCTCTAGAATTCGTTGAAAGCACACCTTAATAAGTTCCTTTTTTTCTGATACATCTATCCCATTTTCCTTTAGGTCGGACTCAATCCACTCAAAGTAAGCTTGTGCCATTGTTTCAGCTTCCCCCTTTGCGCTTTCCTTTTGGCTTTCACTTAACATGATTTACCCCCTCTCAAAACACGGAAAGGATTTTTCCTTGGTACCCGTTTATGGGTTACGGTTTTTTTGTGACTTAATTTTTCTAAAGCCTCTATGAGTAATATATTTTCTTGTTGGACTTCTATAACTTGCCTTTGAGTTTCTATTAATTCTTTTCCAAGGCTCATGACTGGCCTCCAATCTTTACGGGAAGCTTAACTATTTTTTGACCTTTAGTTGTCTTAGCGTTCTTCCTGGTCCTCGCGGTCAATTGCGCTATCTCTTTGTCCCTTTGATTGATTCTCTCCTCAAGCGCCCCACATTCCTTGGCCGCTTCTGTTAATTTTTCAACGTGTTTCGTTATTCTGCATTTCCCGTCAATCCTCTTTTCAAGGCTTATAATGGCCTCACGTTGAACCGTTAATAGAGCGATCACGGTACCCATTAAAGATAATTCCATTTCTTTTGGGATCTCGTAGTTATGTGCTTCCTTCAAGCTCTCTCTAAGCGATACGAATAGATTGCCGCCATATTCAACGGCTTCTTTTACCGCTCTACCTTGCTCTTCTTTCGTCAATCCTGCGTTTAATTGTTTTAACATCGTTTGTTACTCCTTAGTTTTCTACTCAATAGAAAAAGCCCATAAGTGGTTGAGTACGGATACTAAGAACCGCTCGCGTCCTCACGGATAGCGAACACTTATGGACAATATTTTTTCCCGCTCAAATTTTAGACACAAAAAAACCCGCAATTAGGCCTGCGGGGATCTTTGGCCCTTAGTATTTCACTCAAGAGCAATTATAGTCCTTTTCGGGAATCTGTCAACTTTTTTTGTTTACTAGCGGTAAACTTTCTATTATAATGTTTCTTATGAGAGTTTTTAACCTTAGTACGTTAAAGAAGTTTTGGACGAAACACCCTGATTCTAAAACCTCTTTGGCTGCCTGGTATAAGCTCACAGAGAAAGCCGAATGGAAAAACCATCAATCGGTCAAGAAACAATTTAGCAAAGCTCGTTTTGTAGAAGATAAAATCATCTTTAATATTTGTAATAATAATTACCGTTTAATTGTGAAGGTGGATTATAACTTTAAAGCGGTATTTATCAAGTTTCTCGGAACACATAAGCAATACGATAAGATCGACGTTAACGAGCTATAGAGGACGTTATGGAAATCCTACCAGTAAAGAACGCCAAGACGCTAAAACGCGCATTAGGGCAAATAGACGGGCTATGGGGATCTAAACCAGGCACCAAGAAGGGAAACCAGCTTGAAATCCTTATGACTCTTGTGGAGGTCTACGAAAAGAAAACTATCAAGTTTCCAAAATTAAAACCTGTCGATATCGTCAAGTTTCACATGGAGCAAAACGAAATGAAGGATAAAGATTTGATGCCATATATCGGTTCTAAAGGTCTCGTTTCACAGGTATTAAATGGCAAAAAACCACTCTCTCTTGCAATGGTCCGTAAGCTAAAGACGGGTTTAGGGATACCCGCCGATTTGCTTATTGAGGAAGTAGGGCTTGAGAGCATAGCCGTTTAACGCTTCCAAATCACTCTATGTGCCTCCCTGAATTGCTCACTTCTGAAAACGTTAATTCATTTGGGTTAACTCTCGATATTATCGGCGTGTGGCTTTTGTTTTACTACCGAGCAAAGGTAGATGATATTAAAAACCCAGTAGGAAATGAAATGTTTGGTATTTCAGGCTCTTTTGTAGCGTCTGAAAGCGGTAAAAAAAGAGACCGTCTTTCTAAATGGAGTTTAAGTTTAATTATTGTCGGCTTTGTTCTTCAGATAGCTAGCAATTACATAGGTTGATACGCTACTCCCCCTTGAAACTTTCCGCAATCGCCCTTATATTGGATACATGCCTAAACCCACCCACAAGACCTATCTTCCGTACAATCAACCAATCATTGAAATAAAAGAAAAGCCCAAAGGAACAGTATTAACCGTATTCATAAGGGCTTTTATATTTGTTGCTCTTTTCAAGCTATTTACCTGGACCTATAAAGCAATTTCAGGTTAAAACTTAACTCTGTCTATCGCGTCTTGCAGTCCCGTTATCGTGGCCCCTTTTGTTGCAGACAAAAGAAATATATGCCCTGGGTGTGCTGTTGTCAGGGGCTAGGGGGAAGATATTGGTAGGACGTTGGGGATATTTCTAAATTATGCTATTATTTTGTATTCAAAAAAAAACATCTTTTCTTACTCGAAACATACATCGTTTTATAGGATTGATATATAAATGAACGCAGAAATATTTGATTTTAACCTAATAAAACTTTTAAAAATTTTAGGAGGAAAACTCCTTGAATTCCGAGACAAAAAGTCAAAAGAGCTATCAGCTATAGGTGAAATGTTTGGCAACCCATTAGAACTTGCTAACTTTTATATCGAACCAGAGTTTCAAAATGTAAACCCTGCTGATCATGATGAAGATGGCCCTATTTCTGTCGCCAAAATGCCTATAATTGATGGAATAAATAGTTTTTTTAATAAGGAATTTGCCCACAGGGGAGATGGATGTTCTCAACTTTTTGTATTAGCAGATGCAGGCATGGGGAAAACATCATTACTAGTAATGATTAAATTGTTTCATTTAACTTCGTTTTGGCCAAAGCGTTATAACTGTGTATTGCTCAAGATATTGCCCGAGACACTTGAAATAATTCAGGGATTAGAGGAAAGGTCTAACACAATACTTCTACTTGATGCTCTTGACGAAGACCCCTGTGCTTGGAATGACCATAGAAAGCGAGTATTGAGTATATTGTCTTTAACCAAGAATTTTAAAAGGGTTATTATTTCTTGCCGAACTCAATTTTTTCCCAATGATGAGCTGGAAGAAACTAAAAGACCGGATAGAATTCAGGTTGGTGGGTTTAACTGTCCTCTTATTTTCCTATCTTTGTTCAGCGATCTCCATGTGAAGCTTTATTTGGAGAAAAGATATGCAAAAAAAACCCAAGTATCTAGCAAAGGCGACAAATATAATTAGTAAAATGGGATCATTAAAATTTCGGCCACTATTACTTGCTCACATCGATAAATTTATTGAGTCTGACAATGGCCAAGATTCATGGGATGAATATTCAATTTATAAGGTTTTGGTATTTACTTGGTTGGCGCAAGAAGAAGTTAAACTGTTTGAACTTGGGAAAGATGCGAGCCGAAATGATTTATTGAAAGCATGTTTAGTTATTGCTGTAATAACGCATAATCGAGGGGAAAGGGTTATAACGGAGGACCTAATTCAAAAACTAATCCGAGCTTATCCAGAAATTAGCAATTTAGAGTTTATGGAAATAGGAGGAAGGTCATTGTTAAATAAAAATTGCGAAGGCTCTTTTCGATTCTGTCATTATTCTATACAAGAATTCCTTCTTGCTTATGGAATAGAAAAAGACTTATTGCCTTACACAAAATACCCCATTAGGGGTACAAATTTGATGATATCTTTTCTCCTTAATTGTAAAGATGAAGTAGACTTTTCTAAAGTAAACTTTGAATCACTTTCATTTAAGAATATGAAGTTTGACAATTTAAATTTAGAAAAAATTTCCTTTGAAGGGTGTAATTTACGTGGGTGTAGTTTTAAAAATTGCAATTTACAATCATGTAACTTTACGAATTCAAATCTAGAAAACGTCAACATTTCAAATGCCAATCTCCAAGGAGCAAATCTACACGGGGCATCCCTTAAAGGGGCTATAATACGAGGAGCAAAATTCTATAATACTAAATTTAATAACAATACTATTTTGCCTGATGGATCACCTTATAACAGGGTATCGATGCAACAGCTTTAAAAAAATGTACTCACTTTATCTTTTAAATTTTTCCTCCTAGTCCCCATAAAACCTATTCAACTGTTTTGCCATACGTCCATAAATCTCGTTGATTTCAATTAATGATTGTGGCGTTTTCTTTTGCTGCTGCCTCCTTATAAGCGTTTGTAGGTTCTTCAATCTTCCCTGGAATTGAGTCATTTGTTTTAACCTTAATTGCTCCTTACCGTTCGCTTTTCCTGCGTTCTTCTTTTGTTGAAGGTTCCTAACGTCTGTATAAAACTTTTCCAATTGCCTTGTAGGTCTATTTGGAAAGGTCAGGAAGGTTCTAGGGTCGAGCGGATGTTTAACTTTAGGCTTTTCAGTATCAAGAATTCCTAGGCCTGTTGAATAAAGGTTTCCTGTTAATTGTTTTAGAATATGGTTCGTTTGGATAGGTGATAACTGGAAACCTAGTACTCTGAACGCTTTGGAAATTTCTGCCGATAATTCAGGAGTGAAATAAAACTTTCTATCTTCAATGGGTAATCCCGTTCGCTTATCTCGCATCCATTCAGGTTCGACAGGATGGCCAAGCCAATTAGAATTAAAGCCAACCTCAAGTAATGGTTTAACCAGTGACGGCGTTATTCCGTCCAATGTAAAAGGATTAACCGTTAACTTTTTAAGAGCTTTAATGGCTCCGTCTACCGCTTCAGAGTCTTTGTTTCGAGCTTCATCAAGTCCAGCGACTACCAGGCCGCCGAATAAAATAAATAGCTCGTGCGCTCCAGGAATCCGCAATACTCTACCGTCTTCGGTTTGCGTCCACATGTTCAAGTATTTCCATTCAGTAGGTATATTTTTATACCATTCCTCGTCTTTTACCTCATCCCACATTAAGATAGCTGGCAAAGTAACGTATAGGAACGATCTAAATAATGTTCTGACGGGGTTGGACTTGAAAGCCCTTAACAGCTTATTGGGTGATTGAAGAGCGACGTTATAAAATGCGCTGATTTGATTAATGGTCTTACCTGTGCGGCCGCTTTTGGTGAAATTAGTTGTAACGTCTTGAGCGTTATTAAACGCTTCAATAAAGGCTGAATCCTCGGACCATTCAGGATGTTCCTTTTGTAACTGATTAAAGGTTTCAAGCTCTACAATTCTTGGAGCTAATTCGAAAAACTGGAATGCTCCTCTAACCTTATCCAATACCGTTGGGACTAAATTAAATGGGTTCCCGAGATGTAGAGTTTTACCGAGTGGACCTAGTTGTCGACGTACCATGTCGTCATACATTGCTGTTGTTGCTTTACGGTCAAAACCCATCATGGTGGCCATTTGAAGCCCAGAATTTAACGCTTGATCGGTAATGGAGCCTTTAGGCGCTGTAATCTCTTTTAGTGCCCCCTTAACCAAGTTGAAACCTGGTAGCTGCATTTTCTTTTTAGTCGTAACTGCGGCCCACACGCTGTCTCTTACAGGATTTGTGAAGAAGGAAAAGGAAAAATTTAGACCTGTAAATCCTAGACGCATCAAACGAGCTACCGACGCAAACACTTGCATGATCTTGTTATTGATTAATGGCGGGTCTACTTCCTTTAAAGCGGTGTATAACTCTTGATGGATTTCGAATAACTCAAGTTTTCCATTATTCCAAATACCAACAACGTTATCTTTGCCGTAATAATTAGAGTCTCGATACCAAAGGGTAACAACTTCGTCTAAATCGATAGGCTCACCAGGCTTTGACGCTGAATACTCTTTTAATATTTCTTGTAATTTTTCCGAACGTCCCGCGATATCGCCTAGATCAAAGTTTTTAGAATGAGAGGCCAAAGGGACCTTAGTTACTAAATCACCTAAACCTTGTTGACCTCCAAGATCAATGACAGCTCGAGCGATTCTTGTTTTAGTTGCGCGTGAAACAACTGCTGCAGCCGATTCAATAAAACTTTCCATAGGGTTCCTGAATGGTCTTGTGGAGTTTCTTAAGGGTTTAACCGCCGATCCTTCTTCCTCAACTCCACCAATACCCGTAACCGTTACCGACTCCCTAAAGATACGCATGAATGGAAGGTAAATAGGATTTAACTCTCTAAATAATGCTCTTGTTTCCTCGCTTAGATCACCGCTCCAGACATACCAATCTAATAGTTGATCGCTCCACTTTGAAACGTTTACGGCTGATTCTTTCCATCCTTTTCTATCGCCAAATGTTTTAATAACATGATCAATGTCAACATCTTCGAAGCCAGACTCTAACCCGCGCTTATGGTTAACCTCAGCTCTTAACGCCATAGCGTAGGTTGCCCAATCCTGCATATCTTTATTGCCCTTAAGGTTTGCTGGCTTAATAGCATCAACAAGAGAAGGCCCTACACGTCGACCAAATGGGTCAACCATTGTTTTTCGAACCATTGTTTCGGCAATGCTTAAGGTTTTGCCCTTGTAAAAAGTCGCTAATGCGAATGGATCTTTATCGGGCGGAACATCCTTACCGCTTCGTTTTTGAACTTGCTGGGTCACTTCCTCAAAGATAAAGTTTGAATCATATAATTCTTTCATTACCAGTTTATAGGCTTTGCGCGGTAACGAATCCTCAAAGGATTTTTCTTGTTTCCCGTCAAAGTCGATCTGTGAGCGCATTCTGTTGATCGATCCTTGACCGTACCAAGTAGCCATGGCCTTTTTTAAATTACCGATCGGACCGGATAGAGGAGAGAAGCCTTTAGGTGTTTCCGTATTATTTCCAAAGAATGGAAGAAATGATTTCTTTTCTTGCGGTAATTGCATATTACCGTCCGGACCAATTAAAGCGTTTTTGAGGAAAGTATTCTCAAACCAATTAAAGTAGGTTGGGGCCAGTTCTTTAGCTCTGCCAGTTGTTAGGTAATGACGAAAGAACTCCGCGAAGCCTTCAAAATCTCGTTTCTGCTTGGGATCATAATCAAGATTCTTTAGCTCGGTATAAGCTTGCTCTCTAATTTCTTTTGGAAGCGCCTTTTTTAACCAGTTACCACCAAAGCTCTTGGAAATTCTTTGATCTATAAAATGAGCCAATTCATGGGTTAAGGTTTGCGGTTCGCCCCATATGCCTAGCTTGATTCGAATAACTTCGCTTTGTCTTTCAAACCAGCCAGCTGCACCGGCCATGGCATGGGTTACACGGTTTCGTACCGTTGCGCCAAATTGCTTTTCGACAATATGGAGTATGTCGGTTTTAGTTATCGTTTCATTGGTTGTAGGCTCTATATCAACCGGCGCTCGATCTTGCGGAGTATTAAGCTTACTAGTTTCAAAACTCAGAAACTTAGCCTTTAATTTACTTGGATCCGGTTCCTTTGATTCGTCCTTTGGCTTGGCCTCTGCTTTAGGTTTTATATTTTGTTTGGCCTTAGCGGTTTCCGTTTCTTTTCTAACCGTGTCCTTAAGAACAGCAATACTTTCCGCAACTTCTTTACCTCCAAAAAAATTATCAAAAGATTGCTCAAGGCTTGGTTGGTTTATAAATGAGGATTGATTAGGATCGATTGACGCAACGTTAGCCAGCTTTCCAAACTTTGTTTTTAAAGATTTCCCCGTTTCCTTAGACAGCGATAAAAATAATTGTTCAGCTTGAGTGGTCGCAGCGTCTTCAAATAAGCTGGATTGGCCTATAAAGTTTTCAGGACTCAATCCTTTAGCTTTTGCTTCAATTGCCATTGAAAGAGCTTTATTTAATATTGGCTTGAATGTTTTATTGTCATTTAACCTTAATAGCGTTGGTAATGCAGCGCCTATTTTGTTTTTAATAACAGGAGGAAGGTTGTCCAGGGTTGTAGAGTTATCAATCACCTTGCCAAGCAAAGCGGATTCAATAAAGTTTTTACCCTTCTCGGTTAATAGCTTTCGATTACGGTCAAACAGGGCGGGTATTTCTCTTTGACTAATTACGTTATCGCTTATTAATTGAGACAAGATACCGCTTGGGTTTGCTTCAAAAGCTTTTCTAAGGCTTGCAGTCTCGCCTAGCTTGTTTAACTCGGACGCAACGAAAAGAACAGTCTTAGGGCTTACCCTTTTACCGCTTGATATAGATTTTTCGGTTTCGCTTAGATCTGCAGTAAATCCTTTGTTTAGATCCGAGCCAATGAAACGGGCTTGCTCTGTAGTTTGCGGTGATTGATCTAAAACGCGCACTAATACAGGCTTATCAAGCTTTTGGATATCGGCTTTATTTAATCCGTAGTTTTGAGCAAGGTTAGTCAATCGAGTTCGATAGCTAATATTCCTTCCTTTTTCTTCATAGACTCGTTGAATGGTCATAGCCCTAGAATTACCGCCTAGAACCGTACCGTCTGCGGTTACTACTGGAGGCCCATTGCTAGGCGTTGGATCGTCACTTAGTACAAACGATGGGTCAAATTTCTTCGATTGCTGGATAACCCGCAATTGTGATTCTTTGTCCGTATCGTAATTTCTTTCTTGAACGCCTTCAGGGTAATTTGGATTCTTTGAAAAAGTTTTAGCGTCATGCGACGGAACAAGGCTTGAAGCTTCGACCACTTTATATTGACTTGGTATGTCTTGCGTCACTGTTTTGACGGTTATCGGCTTACCTGATACGGCTTTAACTGGTTGTTTTTGAGGTAATGGCGTTGTAGTGGTGTCGACCGGCTTTGGCTTAATTGGATCAAGAGTAACGCTGGGGTCTGGAGCTTCTCCCGTTTCAATAGGTGCTGGCGTTTCTGGATTAATATTAACGTCGCTTTGTTCAACTAGCTCAGGAATATCTTTTTTCCCAAAGGGCGCTTGCTCAATGGCTTGTTTAGTAAAGACGGGTATTTCCTTAGCAAGCATCCTCACAGATTCACCTTTTTGCGCTCTCTCGATCAAGGAAACAAGTTTTTTCTTACTCTCCGGATTAGATTCCTCTGCTAATTGTTTGGATAGATTTAATACTAAGATATCGTGTGGTTTCTTGGGCTGTCCAGGTGCCGGAATTGGGTTGAATTCTTCGCTTCCAAACTCTGCAGGTATCCTTACAGGTTCGATTGGAGTTGGTTGAATGGGCTCACGCTGAATTAGATTTTCTTCATTTTGATTTGGGAATGGTTCAACCTTAGAATCGATTAACGGTTGTTGATTATTCCCAATAGCTCTTGAAGCTAGACCTAAAGCGATACCAGGACCAGGAGCGGCAACAGCTTCTTCAAAACCTCCCTCTATTGCTTTTTTAAGGGGATCTTGATCAAACCCGGCTTGATTTAACGTATTGGCTTCTATTGCCGCAGAGCTACCGCCTTGTAAAAACTCTTGCCCTGTTTCGCCCAACGCTCCCTTAACGATAGTATCGGTAATAGTGGATTTATTAGCTCCTCTGAGTAAACCGCCAAAGAAAACGCCCATCGGAGCGCCCAATGCAGAGGTAACTAACGCTGATTCAAACCCTGCCTTACTGGATAACGTATCAGCTAACGCTGCCCTTGCATCTTCATGAGCCATACCTTGGGAGATATAAGATTGATACAAAGGAGATTTTTCTAATTGTTCTTTTGGAGATGTTAGAATTGCCTCAGCTACTTGCATAGAAGAAAAACCTCCTTCTATTGTTCCTTCACCAAACCCAAAACCTACCGCGTCAATGGCCGCTTTCGCCTTCGGTCCAACCGTACCGCCTAACCATCCAACCGCTTTAGCTGTAAACTTTTGCAGTAAACTACTTATTATGCCGCCACTGCCAAACCCTGCGACCATGGCCGGCAACGACCTGACACTTTTAAAGAAAACACCTCTTAGAGTTAAATTTTCATTGAATTTGAAATCTAGGGGACCGTCTCCCGTTGATACGGTGACAGGCTCTTTCATTTCATTTTTGTTTAACTCAGAGCTCCATATATTGTCGAAAAAATTAACTCCGCGCTTTGCAAGATCTTCAACGTATTGTCCGAAGGGATTACCAACCTTATTTAAAATATGACCGTAAACCGAAATGATTTCCGAGCCGCCGCCGCCAACATCGGCCAATGAATCCCAGACTAATGAGCCTTTGTTATCTTGCGTTAATCCTTTGGTCACTTCACGGGAATATTTTACGGCCCTTTGATCAACATACTTTTCGATCTGGTCTACCGTTGGTAAGCCTTCCTTTGCTTCCACCTTGGCTTTAGAGAATGCTCTACTCATCTGAGTTGGACCGCCGTTATAAGCCATTGCCGCCACTCTCCAAGCGTCGGAGTCTTTATAGCCAATGTCTAAAGCCTTTTGGTATTGCTTGCCTAAATATAAAGACGCGGCTTCTAAATTATTACCAGCGTCACGGATATTTCCTTTGGGTAATACCTCTCGAAAGGCTACGTCTCGAACTTGACCTAAACCGACTTCACCGGCTTTACCGTCTCGGATGTTCGGATTAAATCCGCTTTCACGGTGGATCAATCGACGGAATACATCTTGATCGATGCCGTTTTTCTTTGCGGTAGTGTCAACCAGGGAAACAACATTAGGATTGAATTCGGAGACGTTTAAAAAGGTGTTTTGTTTTGGGATGCTATCGGCTTGGATCGGTCCAGCCTCTAAAGGCTCGATCTCCTGAGTTTTTAAGATATCTGGGGCAACCCGTGAAACTTCCGGTTTCAACATTGGAATATCTAGCAAATCAACAGGTTCCGGTTGTATCGGTAATAATTCATTCTGTAATGGCGTAATTTGCGAAACATTGGTTTCGGGTTGAATTACCGACGCAATAGGCTGCGTTATTGGTTCAGGATTTGTGAAGAATGACGATATCTTATTTATTGTAGGCTTATAGAAATCTAATGTTTCGTTTGCGACCTGTGGCGCCGGTTTCTGTAAAAAGTCGCCAGCAAAGTCTAATAGACTTGCTCCGGTATTCGCCGCAGGCTCAACAACCGGCGATTCAAACCGTGCTGATTTAGGCTTTAATTGATTAAGGTCAAACTTGATTCTACTTACTTCCGGTTGCTGTGGTGGCAACGTAGAAAGGTCTATCTCTGTGCCAAATAATGCATTTACATCTGGGTTTTGACTGAATATCTTATTTTTCATTTGTCATTCCAAAATTAAAGAATTATATTTAAAGTATGAATCACCTCATACTCACAGTTTTAATTACGTTGTCGGCTTCGGGAAACTTCATTCCCTTGAAAGACTTCCCGTTAAAAGTCCACCCTTGTTTTGAAACTCGCTACGATCTCCTCAAGGGCAGACTTGCCAATCAAGAGATAGGCGTTGAAGAGTTTAAGACTCGTTTCCATTCCATGATTGATGAAGCTAATGGATGGATGGACGCTATCGACAAGCGGAGGAATGGGGGAAAAGATATTTTAATACCCATGTCCCACGAATATAATAATGATCCTATGGGCAAAGGCCCTGTTTGCGATATCAAGCTAAAACTCCCAAGGCCTCAATTACCCGTAGCACCGAAAGTCGAAAGTTAAGGCGTTTCAATTAATTGCCACTGATTACCGCCATTAACTTTGAAATGCAATAATCCGCGCCCATTCTTAGTTACAACCCCGGTTTGACCTTTATGTGTATAAGGCCGTTGCTCTCCTACTGCAAGACTCTCCAACCCGGTATTAGAATTTGGAATAACTCCTTCTTGTTGAAGTCTTTCAAACTGTCCTCTAATGTCTTCTTGAGGATTTCCCGTCTGAGTTTCAACGTTCTGGATTTGTCCTTTCAAGTAATCATCCAAAAATTGATTGCCAACCATGACTTGACCGTTTCTTAGCTCAAGAGGTACTCCTTGATTAATGGCCTCTTGAAGCATCGAGTTATAGGCTTCTTGCTGGTCGGTATCTGGCGTTAATCCGGAGTTACTAAACCAATCGCTTACCGCGTCAATTTTTTCTAAGAGAACATCGACACCTTGACCGGCTAAAGCCTTGCTATAACCTAGAGGATCTTGACTAAAGGTTTGACCTTCGGTATCTGCATTCGGGTTGACAACGGGTTGCGTCTGCCCTGTTTGCTCTTTGAATATGTTATCTACATGCCGAAACCCTTTGTCTTGGGTGGGTTGTTGCCCTTGCCCAATAACCCCTAAGTACCTACTTAACGCTTCCCGCGCTTGCTCCGGTTTATTGGGATCGACATCCCCAAGAAAGGAAAAGGCTAAAGCGTCTTGCGCTCCTTTAGGTAACTGCGGGTTTTCGGCTCGGATAACACTACCTATTCCGCTTAGATCCCCGCCAGCAAACCCAATCCGCGCTAAGTTTTCCCTGTTTGACATACGGTCAAAATTTGATACGAAACTGTCATTAACAAATTTAGGCTGAATTCGTCTAGCGTCGATAACTTTCTGTAACTTTACTTCCTCCGGTAATTGAGGGGCGGTGTTTAAGAAGTCCTCACCAAATAGGCTGATTGCATCCGGTGAGTATTTAGCTTTTAGCGGAATAGGTCGGTTTGGATCTTGTAGCGCCGCTTGCGTCCTATTCGATACGTTACTTACTTGAGGAGTCGAGTTCTGCGGCTGCGGCAAAAAGAGCGGGTCCGCATGTTTGAATACCGGCGATTTGGCTTTGATTTGATTCAGTTCATTTGAAGGGAAAGCGTTCGCCTTAAAGCTTCCCGTTTTGCGAAAGTTTCGGAAACTTTTAACTTGAGATTCGGGCGCAAAGTTAAAGCTGTCATTGATTCCTTTCTGGAGTTGTTGTCTTTTAAATTGACTATCCTTTATCTTTTCGTTGTTCAATTGCGTCGCTGAAAAGTCCCGCATACTCTTAACGCCGTTATTAAAAGTTTCGTCTCTGGCATCGGCGAATAGGCTTAACGCCCCAACTGCCTTTTTTCCTGCCCGAAATGCTGCATCTGATGGGTTGTTTCTTGGCATAATTTTTCCCTTTCTAATTTATAGTTTCGCCTTCTGGCGTTTCTTCTTCAATTTCTTGCTGTTCAATCCCCGCTGGGCGGTCATAAACTCTAAACACTGCGTCTGGCAATAACTTAGCTAACGCCAAAACTCCGGTTGAGCCGCTCAAGGTCGCTAGATTATTTGAGGCATGTTCCTTTTCTTCTATGAAATAACCTAAAGTGAAATTTCCATAATGTTCCAGACCAAGAAGGATTTCGCTGTCTTTTGACAATTCGTCAAAGCGGTAATGAAAGTAGTTTCTTTCAATAGTAGGCTCGCAAAGTCTACCTTTATGGATTCCTTCTGGTACCCGGTACATAAAGGGCCGCTTCGGATCATTAGCCATAAAACATTGAGGAATCTTTAAGTTCGTCTCGTTAAAGTGACCGATAGGCCACGTCCCATAGTAGAAAATACCCGTTGCGGCCATTGTGTCGCTATAATGACGAACTAATTCAAAGCCATCTAAGGCTGTTTTATTTTCATCAATCACATTTTCTTCTTTAACTTCTTCCATCCTCAAAACTCCTATTTAAAGTTAATTATTCTTTGTTATTATCCGTATTCTGTAAAAGCTCTTGTGAGCCGTTTTTAGCGCTTTTGTCTATTGGTCTATGTTAGTTATTGCCGTACGCCTTTCTGCTTATTCGCATTAAATCCTCTGTTTCGTCATCGGTTAATTTTGAATAATCAACCCTATTTGCTCCGGTCACTATTGGCCCATTGTTTAGACCGCTTAATTCTTGCCGATCTCCACTTATTTTTTTATTAATGTCTTTTAGCCATCTAAGGTCTTCGGTTGATAAGTTTTTTAGTTTTGCTCTTATGGCTTGTTTTTTGTTCGAGCAACCATAAACGTTCATTTGGGATTCCAGTTTTTCTATCCGTTTAGTTAAAGCTTTCACTTGTGCAACCTATTGCTTTCTTTTTCATAATCGGCACGGCTCATTTTTGGTGGCACAAAAATACAGGTAACTTTTTCGCATTCACCCCAACCGCCTATAGACTTAAAGTTTTCCAATAATTCTTTGCTTAGGAAAGTGACGGTATTTTTCTTTTTAGACCAAATTTTAGGTTTCCAGTCTTTTGAAGCGTTAACGGGTACATGAGTAACTACTAGGTCTGGAGTCCCATTATTTTCCTTCTCCAGCTTTTCCAATCGCCTGTTCAAAGATTTCATTTCCTTAACCTCTCCTCTAGTTCTATCAGCCGTCTTTCTAAATCAGCTGTTTCAATGGCTTTTCGTTTCGTGTCCAGAATCGCCGAAATCGTTTGACCTTGACTAGGATCTATATTCCCTTCGCCGACCTCTTCAATAACTTTCCCAATAGCTGCTACAACGTCATTAGCAGTTTCTAATTTAGGTAATTGAATGTTCACAGGTCTATCTCTTCTAGGGGGATATAACCGCTCTAATACAAGTCTTAAGGCAATAGGATTCCCCTCTAACGCTAATTCAATAGCCTTTTTTGCAATATTTTCAGCTTCACCGTCGATCAGTTTTTCAACAATTAACGTTGATCGATTCTTAGTACCGGGCTGCTTTCCTTTGGGATTTCCTGATTTACCCGGCTTGAACTTTGAATCCTGCTTCTTCTCTGCATTAGTAGGTTTTGTTGTCGCTTTTTTCTTCATTTTTTAATCGCCTCAATTACCCCATATTCCGGTTAGGGTTTTGTTGCCCAGCGAACCGTTCACAGATAGCTCTTTCATCAGTTCATTCCCAATTGATAAGTTTCAAAAAACTCGGTGGATAATGTATGAGCCCTTTTCATAAATACGGGATAATCTTTAAGGGATTGCGACGTAACTTGCTCCATAAGGTGGTTAAAGAAGGGCTCTTTCCATTTCCACAATGAATCGTCACGTTCCAACTCAAAAAGCGTATTGCCGATTGCGAGGTAGTGAACTTTTTCGATTTCCTCTGGACTCATAAATCCAGACAGGATTCTTTCCCCTTCGTCTGTCATCCTTTAACCTCTTGTTCTTTTTTCTTTCCCATGCTCATTTCCTCAAAATTAGATTTCGATTCTTAGCGCCTCTAAGCGCTATTGATTTAATTTCCTGCCTACACCCACACACAACCATTACTTTCTCAAAAAATTCCGCTAACGAAGCGCTCAAAGCGCCTAGCGTTAAATCTGATCAACCTCCAATCGTTCTCACTTCAGTTTCACTATAATTTCCAGTTGCTCGGTCATAATAAAGAGTCGCTACACCTGGCTTGCCTATGTGCTTGAAACGTATTTTTTGAACGTGTACCTCAATTTTTCCATTTTGGTCTTCAAAGTCTCGCCATACGCTTAGACCGTTGTCAGCCTTGTTTCGCCAATGGGAACTGCCCATGCAGTCGGATAAAGACGGAACCGGAAACTTTCCCTTAACGTCTTTTTGTAGTTTGGTTGGATGAACTACGAGCCATACATGAACTCGGTAATCCCTTGCAAAACGTCTAATCCTTGTTAGACATTGGCTTATGTATTCTGTTTCCGATAGATTTGAAGGTCTGCTGTGATCGATTTCGTTCCAGGGATCTATGATTAACCCTCGTATCCCCTTACGAAAAACCAAGGTTTTAGCCTTGGATAAAATCGCGTCAACAGTCAATTCATCCTCGTTTGGCAAAATGAAATAAAAATGCTCCTGTAGAGATTCCAACCCTTGAAACATTTCTTGCGAATTCATCCGCTTTTTAGACCAATCCCCAAATGGTTGGCAATTCCATTTTTCAAGTAGCTTCATGCAATGAATCGATAGCGGTTGATTTTCAGGGCTAAATATTCCAAATCTCCAACCATGACTTTTCGCAAGATTTATAACAATGTTGTCGTTAACTTCGGATTTTCCATGTCCCGCAATTCCGGTAACAATCGTCATTTCTCCAGGGTTGACACTGTAAAGCTTGTACAAATTGCTCCAACCTGGGGAGGCTCCAGGCTTTAATCCCTCGCGATATAAATCACAAACGCCCTCGACAAGATCATTGACAGTAAAAACACCTTCTACCGGAACTTCCTTTGCTTGATCGACGCACCCTTTGAGCGTTTCCGCCCCATGCTTGGTTAAACAATCGTTAGCGTCATTGCAATCATTTGGAAGCGTTACTACTTTGCATTTTCCCGGACCTAACCGCCTTATTAACTCTTCTTGCAGTCGCATTCCTGGGCCGTCATTATCGAAGGAGAGATAATGAATTTTGACCTCCTTGAGTCGATCAAAACAATTTTCTAGGAATATAAATTTATTTGATAGGTCTTTGGCGTTTGGGTTTATCGCTCCATGAGGGACAGATACAACGCTAGATATCCCCGCCATTTCAACGGATAAAGCATCAATTTCGCCCTCGGTCCAAACCAGCTTTTCATTGTCGATACCGTCGTAACCGTAAACAGTTTGTTTGGCACCTTTAAATAATTTGAAACCCTTTTCGCCGCTTCGATACTTTATGTTGACGCATTCGCCATTCTCGAAATAAGGAAATTGAATCGTGGTAACTTCCTTTTCTACTTGCGGCATCCACTCAGGGGCATAGCCAATTTTGTTACGGGTTAAAACTTCCTCCGAGATCCCACGGCCCTTGAAATAGTCCAAAACGTTTTGAGGTAACTTGTCGGGAGCTTTGTATTTTATTTTTGGATACTTCGATTCAACTTTTTGAGGATAATGATTCTTAGCGCCATTTTTTTCGTTTAACGTTCCGGACCATTGGCAATGATGACAATTCCAGACACCGTCTTGGATATTCACCGACAGAGATTTGACGTTCTTTTTTTTGCGGTCGTGGCTACACTTTGGGCAAATAACATAAACCTGACTTGCGCTTGTATTGGGAATATTTATTTCAAAATCAGCGAAGGTTTTCAAATTACAAGCCTCCCTGTACCACCTGAATTATGGCTTGGCGGTTGATTAGTGCCGCTGTTGATTGAAATTGGCTCGTTTAAGTAGGATTCAAACTTGGATGGAGCAAATAGGGTTGCTGGCCTAAGATACCGGGCCATGTCGGTGTTTCCCCATTCACGGCATTTTTTCTTGATTACTTCCTGGAAGGCTTCAAAGTCATGTCCATCGTTTACTCTGGCTAGGATGTTTTTACGATTGGCTTCGGTTGATGATTTAAATTTTGTTCCGGCTTGTTCGTTTAGAAAACTAATAACATTAGCCACAAAGTCGGGCCTGCCCGACAATATGTTTTTTACCGAAGTAGAAGTAGAAGAAGAAGAGCATTCCATTTGCATTGCACTTGCATTGCGTTTGCATACATCCTTTTTCTTCCCTTTTTTTTCATTTTTCCAACGCGCATTGGCGGCTTTTCTATTTTTATCAGAGCGTTCATTTTGCTTTGAATATTCACGCTTTAGCCCTGTTTGAATCCAGTAACCTTTTTCTTTTTTCCAGGCTGAAAAAATTTGTGGTTTGAGCCGTTTCTCCCAATCATCTCTATCGGGATTGCCGCACCATCGGCGAAGTTTTTCATCATCATCAGGTAACGTGCATGCATCGGTTTGTTGCCATGCAATACACATGCAATGCAAATGCATTCCGCGCGCATCAAAATCCATAAGCATTACCCTGTCATCGCCGAGCCATTGCTTGGGGTAGAACTGAAAGGCAGGACTTTTATGCATTTTTTGGACTCCCGCCTACATGTCGAAAGTATCGTATTTTTTCTGGTTGGCCCGTAATAGCAGCGTACACGTCATGTAATATTTTTTTGGCTTCAAGATTACGAGACCTGTTCCAATATTTTCGATTGGGATAATTTTTCTTTTGGAATTTTTTATTTTTTTTGTATAGAATAGACATTGTTTTAGTTGGTTCCTGTTTTTTGCGTTAAAGATTTTAAAACCCCGGTCAATTGGCGTTGACACGGGGTTTCTTATTTTTTGAGGTCACGACACCCCCACCGTTTGAACAGGGTTTTTGAAGAAGTACTCTTCTAAATCAGAAACCTTGTAATAAGGTTTCCCCCCAACCATAAAGAAACGAGGCCCTACTTTTCTGGATCGCCAATTCGCAAACGTTTTTGGGATAGCCCCAACAATAACGCGCCCGATTTTGTCAGCAGCGACCGCCAAGGGCTTTGGTTCTGGTATGTCTATAATTGTGATCGCACTTGGATCTAACGTCTCCAGGTCTCGTTTCTTAGGCATAGTCACACTGCCTCCGCTAGCTCTGGATTAGAAAATAGTTCGTCTTCGGGTAGGCCAACAAGATCTGAGATAGCTTTTTTTTCTGCGGCAGTGGGAATGGTTACGCCAGAAAGAATTTTGGAACCTTTGACTTGAGGTATTCCAATTTCTGCAAATGAGGCGTAAAGGGGTTTGCCAAGCAGGGTGAGAGCAGCTTTAACCTTTAGGTTTGGTCTGGGTGTAAGCATTCATACCTCCAAAAAATAAATTATTAATTTCTGGAGGTACTCTAGCAAGCGGTAATTGCTCTAACCGGTTAGAGGTCTTAAGCTTTTTTTAATTTTTTTCTGATTTTGTTAATTCGGTGAGGTAAGGCTGAAATTTCGCATTCATCTAGCGTATTCTTCCAACCTGGTGGGTTTTGAAACTCAATAATAAAATCATCTATCATTCCAAATTGGCCGCGATGCTCATTCTTTTTTATGGAATCCAAGATTTGCTCATTCGAAAGGCTAAGGTTTTGCTTTAAGAGGTCAAAAATATATCTGGATAGACCATCCATCCTGGATTTTTTAGCAGCCTTGCTTTGTCTCTCACGAATACAAACAGTTCTATAAACAGAGGCACCGCTTTTTCCAAGGTAAGCATTTATGCCTTCTTTTTCATCAAGATCTGCTAAGGACTTTATATAGTTAAGAGCGTCTACCTTATCAATAAAAATATCAGGAATTGGCCCAAACCATTTTAGCCCCCCACTACCCTTCTGGGTTAAAGCTAATCGACTATTCATAAAAGTTAAAATATCTTTCGCTGAATAAGTGGCCTCGTTATCTAAGGATCTTAGCTCTAGAGGCTTTTTAGTTTCCAATAACACCATTCGGGTGTTATGAAACTCTTGCTTTAATGGCTCTGGCATCCATCCGGGGAGAGATCCTTGGACGCCGTCATATTCAGCGTTCTCTATTTTATCGAGACGGTCTAACGCCTTGCTCAATGCCTCCACAGCCCTATCAAGTTCAATTTTATTTGATGAAAACCAGTTTTTAAGAGGATGAGTAACTTCAAAACCTTCTTTTTCTAGATAAGGGAGAAGCTCTAGCTTGTTTTTGAATTTTTCGGAAGCGAGATAATGAGATACCAGCTCAAAGCTAAAAAGATATTCCTCAAAAACTCGAGGTTTTTTTCCTTTGTTTTTCAATCTGAATTTCTTTTTTGTAACTCCTCTTTTAACAAATCGCTTAAATCCATCTTCAAAAGATTCCATCTTTTCTTTTGGTGATTTTCCTTTATTGTTTCTGCTGTCGCCGAAAATTAACTCAACTAAATCTTTACCAGAAATTTCTCGTGCTTTTTTTGAACGGTTAATTATTTCAGTCTCTACGATTGACCATCGCATTCCTTTTATTATTTCTTGATTGGATGGCTTTTTATTTTTTTTGGTCATATTACCGTCTCTTAACGTTTCTTAAAGGAATCTATATCTATTATTTTATTTGGCTTTATTCTTTTTAACCCCAGCACTGCTTCTTTTTCGTGACTTGGACTAAGATGGGCATAACGTAAAACCATTTCAAGGCTTTTGTGGCCCATTAGGTTTTTTAGAGTAATCAAAGACGCTCCATTCATTGCCAACCAACTGGCGAAAGTATGACGAAGGGTATGAGGAACCACTCGGTCCCGCCTATCATCAACGTCATGATTAAATCCTAATTCATCAACAACCCTTTCGAATATATTTGAAATTTCTTTTAACGGACCGCCCTTAGTCGACTTAAAAACTAATTCACTAGGCTTATTTAACTCTTCGTATCGTCGGACTAACATTTCCTCGATTGCGTCGATTATATATGCCGGTCTACTTTCTCCTGATTTCGGGTCTTTGATATGAATTACTCCAGAACTAAAATTTAAATCTGTCCCCTTTAATGCAAATATTTCGCCCATTCTCATACCGCTATACAACGACAATAAAGAAATATCATGAGTTACTAGGCTCTTTTCAAAAAGAACGCCAAGTAATAATTCGGCCTCTTCATAGCTTAAAAATCTCGTCCTACTGTTGTCTGCCACTTTAAGAAAAGACTTATCAATTTTAGCGGTTTTCGTGACCGGATTTTCACCCTGATAAAGACCGCGCCCAATGGCCCAATTAAAAATCCCGCGAATCAAAATTAAAATATGTTTTTTTGTTTGCTGTGATAACTCTTTAGGTTTCTTCTTATTTTTTTCTGAACTATTGCCATTTTCGTTAATTGCTGGCGTTATTTTCTTTTTGAGGCCTTCCAGGGTAAGAATATGTATATCCTTAATCGGAGTTTGTCCAATGATTGGTTTTACGTGATTATCATACCGGCTAACATCGTGCTTCCACGACTTCTTGGCGGTTTTTGCCCAATCTAAATACTTTTGAGCGATCACATCAAAGATTATATTTTCTTTCTCGATGGCCGCTTTGGTTTCGGCTTCCCCTTGTCGCCGCGCTTCCTCAAGCTCCCTCTTTTCTTTTAAGCTTTGGAAACCTTCGCCAGTTTTTATGTTGGAAGTTATTTGGCCGCGTAATTGAGCGCAAAACTCTGGAGTAACTCCTTGCCCCTGCCAGCCTACAGTTTCGGAAACAGGCTTTTCATGGCGTTTATAGCGAATAACAAAACATCTCTCAGGCTTTCCCTTGTGCTTCCTAGTATCAGATACCCAATAACGAACGCCAGGGAATCTTGTTTTGTTCCAGTCGACCATTTTTAATATACCTTTGGGCTTTAGGCCAAAACCACTTCTTTTGCCACCCTTTTGCCACCTTTGAGGGATAAAACGGGAAATTATGGGAAAATTAAGGCTATCGATTTAACCAGCAATGAAAGGTTATAAGCCTATATGGGAAGGTATAGGAAAGTTTGGGACAAGTCAAGCGGATGGGGAAAATGGGCCTCCGAAGCCAAAGGTCGCGCGTTCGAATCGCGCCGGGCGCACTTTGCATAATTTCAGTTTTCTGAGTTTCTTTAAAGTTAAAGTATATAAAGGGCTATCAGTATGTTTGAACTTGTTGTCAATAATCGTAATGATCTTTAATAGTTAATGCATTTTTCACCTTCAAATTTTATGAAGATAGATGTCTCAAAATATCCATGCTCTGATGAAGAACGCAAACAATTAGAATTTGGACTAAATAAACAACAAGGTGACGGCCATGGTGATGAATACGAACAACCGGGTTAAATTCAGTACGCTCTCGACAAACTAAAGGATTTTCACTTAAAAACTGAAAACAATCCTCCAACTCTGAAAAATATTTTTCAGCCTGAGTTTCTCCAAAATTCTGGAAGCCATACATATAAATACCGATAATATCACTATCAGCTTCCGGTGTAATTTTATAAAGCATCTTTGGCCGCTTTCGCTTTTGACCGAGCCTCCTTCAAAATATCCTGCATTGAACGATCACTGATACCACTTTCAATACCTTTGGTAATCGCTGCTTGTAAAGTTTTTATTTGGTCGCGCTCTTTTTGATCGCGACGAATAAGATCACGCACATAATCACTTGCATTACCGTACTGTCCTCCATCAACCTGGGATTCCACCCACGCTTTCATTGGATCAGGGAGGGAAACATTCATAGTAGCCATATTTATAATCTCCTTTCCCTTCCAGTATGACAAAAAATGACAAAGATTGTCAATCGTGTAATGTTTGGCCTCTTTACTTTTTCTTCAGAAAAGGCGGTAATCACTTTTTTTGTTGTTGCTCATGTTTTTCATTCTGCTAATAAAATACATCTCGGTTTCCCGTGTTTCGGGAAACAGGGACATTAAAAAGGTTAAGTTTTGTATGGTGGGGAAATAAAAAAGCCCTCAGAGGAAAACCTCCGAGGGCGGATTTTTTGTGGTGATATCCTTTGTCAGGGAGATGGAGAATTATCTAGGGATGTGTGTTTTAAAACGCGATTCCAATCTTCCAAAATTTGGAATAATTCGTTCGAATAGTCTCCCTTCGGGCGCACTGTAATTCCTTAAAACTTTTGAAGAGACACAAATTTATCACCAATCAATTTTCAAATCTTTAAGTTTTTCTAGAGTTTTGTAATGAGTGAGGTCGTAGTGGACGGGAGTGATTGTGACGTAGTTTCTGGAGACGTAATCGCCGTCGGTGTTTTTTTCACTTGGGTCTAAAACAACGTCGCCAGACATCCAATAATAAGTGCTGTTTCGAGGATCTTTTCGTTTTTCGAATTGATCCACGACCTTCAAGCCTCCCTGCTTCGCAAAAACGACTCCTTTAATTTCACTTCCTGGAACGGCTGGCACATTGACGTTTAGCACAATGCCCTTTGGCAAATTCATTGCCAAAACCTGTGGATAAAACTTTGCTATAAAAGAAGCGGCAAACGAAAAATCTAAATTTTCAAAATCATTCAAGGAAACCGCAATTGACGGAATTCCTAAAATAGCCGCCTCTGTCGCTGCTGAAACGGTACCGGAATAAATAACGCAGGTTCCTAAATTACCTCCATGATTGATTCCTGAAATTACTATTTTGGGTGGCTCTTCCAAAATAGAACCTACCGCAATCTTTACGCAATCGGCGGGAGTACCGCTTACTGAATAGCCCCAGAATTCGCCATTAAAATGCGTTTTTTTCACTCGCAATGGATTCGAAATAGTAATGGCGTGCCCTACTGCGCTTTGTTCTGAGTCTGGAGCCACTACAATCGCTTTTTCTTTTGCAACGATGGCTTCTCTTAAAGCGCGAATGCCGTCTGAGAAAATTCCGTCGTCGTTTGTCAGGAGTATCATGTGTTTAGGTTCTTTGGTTTTGTTGAAAGTTTTACCTAGATCCTTCGTCGCCCTTTCAGATCTCCTCTAGGATGACGTCGAGCTATTTTTTTGTCTAAAAAAGGAATTATTGTTTTTAGGTCGAAGCGAGATCCTTCGCCTAACCTAAAGGTTTGCCTCTGGATGACATGCAATTAGAACAGAATTAAACACGAGTTAGCTTTAGTTTCACGATGCTTATATGAACTAGTTCCGTGATCAACCATCACTCAATAGATATCATCCGCTAAAACCTTAAAACAAAAAAGGCGACGCCTTTATAGGCGCCGCCTTTAATCGAATCTTTAAAGCTTCAAATCTTAACCGTGTTTTTTGAAATAATCCTGGGAACCTGTAGGATCTGGCTTCATAGAATCTTTGCCTTTTTCCCAGTTCGCCGGACAAACCTCTCCATTCGCTTCAAAATATTGAAGAGCGTCTACCATTCTGATAGCTTCTTGAATGTTTCGTCCCAACGGTAAGTTGTTGATCAATTGATGTTGAACAATTCCGTTTTTATCAATGAGGAACAATCCACGCAAGGCAACTGACTCGCCTAACAAAACGTCATAATTTCGGCTAATTGATTTATCCATGTCTGCAACTAATGGATACTGGATGTTTCCAATACCGCCACTTTTAGTGTCTGTATTTCTCCAGGCCAAATGACTAAATTTACTATCCACTGATACGCCAATGACTTCTGTGTTCCGTTTTTTAAATTCTTCGACTTCAGTACTAAACCCAACGATTTCTGTTGGGCAAACGAACGTAAAATCTAATGGATAGAAAAACAAAACTACGTATTTACCACGTTGATCTGACAATTTAAAATCGTCTTTGAAAGTTCCGTCTGGCATAACGGCTGAGGCGGTAAAATCTGGAGCCTCTTTTGAAACTAAGGTGGCCATTGACTACTCCTATAATATATTTAATTTAAATTGGAAATCTGATACCCAAATTGGCAAGAACATTACAAATGATTTAACTAAAATTGACTTTAATCGACGCCATCAGCATCTAATTCATTTGTAAAAGCACTCCCTTAATAACTTTGGAAAGTAACTAATTTAGCACAATTCAGACGTTAATCCAATGGCCGGTTAGCGCTGTTTTTTAAGTTTTTGGACTTATCTTGACATAACTTCCTATCCGCAATTAAAATACACACAGTTTGCCTCTCTTTTAACGTCTCCGTTCACGTTTTTTATCCGAAACGGGCCACACCTATTTGACCTATATGAAGATAACGTTTCTTGGAACTGGAGCTTCCCCCGGAATCCCTATGTTGGGTTGCGAATGTTCGGTATGCGTTTCTCCAAATTCAAAAAATAAGCGCTTACGAGCCTCTATTTTGGTCCAAAACAACGGTTTCAACTTCTTAGTAGACGCTTCGTCTGACCTGCGGCAACAATGCTTAAAAAACGGCGTTAAAAATGTCGACGCGATTTTCTTTACGCATCATCACGCCGATCATATTCTGGGGATCGAAGAACTTCGAGCTTTCTACTTTTTCCAAAAAAAAGCGATTCCTTGTTACGGTAATGAAGAAACCTTCGAAGAAATAAAAAAGACGTTTCATTATATTTTTCAACCTACTGACTACCAGGGAACGGTTTCTCAGTTAGATCTTCTTCCTGTTAATGGCGAGCCTATCAATTTTTCCGAATTAAAAATAAAACCGCTTGAAATTGATCATGGTTCTTTGAAAATAATCGGTTACAAATTTAACAACGTAGCCTACGTAACTGATTGCAATAATGTCCCAGAAAAAACGGAACCTGAATTGAAAGGATTGGACTTACTGATCCTGAACGCTCTGCGCTATAAGCCACATACAACTCATTTTAATTTTGAAGAGGCTATTAAGACTGTAGAGAGGTTAAAACCTAAGCGTGTTTTATTCACACATATGAATCATGAAGTGGATCATGAAACCGCTAACAAGGAAGTGCCTGCGCCTATCGAATTGGCTTATGATGGGATGACTGTCGAAATTTAAACCTACCGCTATATCTTCCTTACTTAATCTAAATCAAAATCTCTTAACGGTTTACTTTTATCTTTATCGACGTGTTTCTTCGCTTCTTTGAACTTTTCGTCTAATAACCGTTTCCTATCTTTTTGAATTTCGTTTTGCTTCTTGAACAGGGTTTCCTGTTCCTGCTTCTGTGCATTAAGACCTTTAACCATATCTGATAAGTTTCCAAATTCTTTGGCTTTTTTCTCTTGCCAGATAACTTCTCCAGTCTTTGCATCTACCTGTAGCTTGGTTTCGCAACAGGGACAAATGATTTCGTGTTTTTCCATTAGCTTTATAAAACAAAAAGTTATAAATTATTTATTCTAATTATACCAAAATTACTAGATAAAATGGCGGAGTCTTATGAGAAATAAAGGATTTTTTGTTACTGGAACGGATACAGGCGTTGGAAAAACTTTGGTAACAACTCAAATGGGCAAGGCTATTCAAAGTGAAAATATTTCTCTTGGAATTATGAAACCCATTGAAACAGGGGTTTCTAGTTCTTTAGTCCCAACCACTCTTTCCGATGTGGGGCTATTAAAAACCGCTCTTGGAGTATCCGATTCCATCGAGGATATTTCACCTTATCGATACCAAACTCCTGTGGCTCCTCTTCTTGCCTCCAGGCTCGAAAATAACCCCATAGATCCAAAAGTCATCATTGAGGCTTATCAAAAGTTAACTCGTAAGTATGACGTTATTTTGGCGGAAGGGGCTGGTGGAATTCTGGTCCCAATAAAAAACGACTATTTAATGGCCGATTTAGCCAAAGACTTGGCTCTTCCTTTAATTATTGTCGCTCGATTTCATTTGGGAACGATTAATCAAACAGCATTGACGATTGAAGCGGCACGCTCTAGAGGTCTCGATATTGAAGGAATCGTTTTTAGTTGCCTTGAAAAGGACCAACCCACAGAGTTAGAAAAATACACACCTGAAATTTTAGAAGAAATTTACAAAACGCCAGTCATTGCAATTTGCCCTTTTATGGGGGACAACCCAAAAGCAAATTTCTCACAAAAAAATTGGGAGAATAAAGATCAAACCGCCTTTTCATATTTTTCGAATTGGGCGCGACAACTTACTAAATAAGGGCTAACCGTTCTTTTCAAATGTCCGGATAAACTTATAGCCTTTTTCTCTAACTGTCAGAATGTATTTTGGCTTTTTGGGATTTTTTTCGAAATATTTTCTCAATCGAACGATAAAGTTGTCTACTGTCCGGGTCTCGGTAGCTGAAATATACCCCCAAACTTTTTGTAATAGCTCTTCGCGAGAAACAGGCTCTTCTTTGCGACTGACTAAAAGTTGCATAACTTGGGTTTCTCTAGCGGTGAGTTGAATTTCACCTCGCATTCCCATAGCTTTTCCGGTTACGAAATTAATCCACATATCCGAAAAGTGAAATATATCTTTTTCAGTTTCCGCTTCTCCGTACCAATCGCGACGGCGCAAAATACCCTTTACTCTCAATAACAACTCGGGCAAATGGAACGGTTTGGCGATGTAATCGTCCGCGCCGACTTCTAACCCCAAAGCTCTATCTTCGTCAGTCGATTTAGCGCTAAGTATTAATATTGGGAAACGAATATTTTCTTCTCGAATTTTACGGGCTACTTCGATACCTCCTATTTTCGGTAACATGAGATCCAAAATGAGCATATCGAACTGTTCGCTCGCCCAATACTCTAAGGCGGATTGACCGTTATCTGCCAATATAACCTCATAACCCTCGCGCTCCAGGTTAAACTTCAATCCTTTGGCCAGGTTTATCTCGTCTTCAACTAATAAAATTCTCTTTGGAGTTTTTTCCATAAAATTTAATTCGCTTCAATCCATTCAACTCTAAAAATTCTTAACAGCCGAACCTAAGGGCAAAACCACAGTAAAGGTCGTTCCTTTGCCAATACCTTCGCTAAATACTTTTAACTTTCCTTTATGACTTTTTACTATTTCTTTAGAAATAAACAAACCCAAGCCAGCTCCTTCAATATTTTGCGTTTGACTGTTTTGTACTCTAAAAAATTTTCTAAAAAGTTTCTTTAAATCTTTTTTATCGATTCCAATTCCAGAATCTTGAAATCGAATTTCGCAATTTTTACCCGAGTTTTTCATTTCGATCTTCAAATTTAATCCGCTAGGAGAATAACGCAAAGCATTTCCTAGTAGATTGTTAAATACCATCCCCATCATTCTTTTGTCGATTAATAACGTTGGAGAATCAACAATATTAACTTCCCAATTACATCCTTTGGCTTTTAGTCGACTTTCGTTCCCTTGAATGGTTTCGTTTAAGAACTCGTCCATTTTTACGGGAAGCATCTTTAATTCCATACTTTTAGGATCAGATTTACTAGCTTCTAATATATTCTCAATAAGAGAAGAAAGTCGTTCGGTATCGGCCAACATCGTTTCTATAAAATCTTGGGTCTCTTCTTTTGAAACATCCTGATACTTCAAAGTTTCAAGATACAATTGAATTGAAGCAAGGGGAGATTTTAATTCGTGAGAAACACTGGAAACGAAGTTACTTTGCATTTGATTTAATTTCGCTTGTTTATTCCAGTAAACAAAAATTAGATAAACTCCCGCTAAAATCGTCAGCATTAAAAAACTACCTTCAAGCAAAACTATCCAATCAAACTTGGTAGCCAATAAGTCCGGACGCAACCGGCGGGCAAATTCCTGAAACTCGGCGCTTCTTTCGAAATACCAATCAATGCCAATCGCCATTAAAATCACCCAGGCGATTTGCACTCCAATAAATATAATTACGGGATGGAATAAGGATTTAAACTTTGGACGCATAATATTGGGTTTACCCTACAAATTCTCTAATTCAATACGATGACAAAAAAAATGGCTAATACTTTATTTTTTCAATAGTTGCGGCAGTTTGCAAGGTATTTTTATCCGGGTATTTTTACATAAGTTTTACAAAATAATTATGTATTGAGACTTATACTGTCTCAGTTGATTATTTTATAACCTGCAATGAGGATAGACATGAATCAGTCTGAATCAACCGCTTCTCCTTATAATTTTAATACTGAACCTTTTTTATTCTTGGTCTTTATCCATATTTCAGCTCTATTTGCCTTTATGCCATCTTTGTTTTCATGGACGGCTTTTGGGTTATTTATTTTTCTACACTGGTTAACTTGTTCTATAGGGATTTGCTTAGCCTATCATCGTTTCCTCACCCATCGTGGATTTGATTTGCCTAAATGGCTAGCTTACACGGTAGTTTTTATCGGAGCCTTAGCTTGTCAGAATGGTCCTATTAAATGGGTAGCTCAACATCGTATGCATCATGCTGGCTCAGATACTGACGATGATCCACATAGCGCTGCAAAAGGTTTTTGGTGGTCGCATTTTAAATGGATGTGTTACGAGCATAAGACCTTTGACGATCCTAATATGATAAAGCAATACGCTAAAGATATTGCAGATGATCCTTTTTATAATTTTTTAGAAAAATACTTTATCCAGATTCAGTTTGCCTTTGGTTTCATTTTGTTAGCTATTGGCGGTTGGTCGTTTGTTGTTTGGGGAATTTTTGCCAGACTGGTTCTCGCTTACCACGGTACCTGGTTTGTTAACAGCGCGGCTCATATGTTTGGGTACAAAAACTTCAAATTAGATAAAGATCTTTCCACTAACTGTTGGTGGGTTGGATTATTAGCCTATGGAGAAGGTTGGCATAACAACCATCATGCATTTCCTAAATCAGCGCGACACGGTTTACGCCCTTGGGAAATAGATATGACTTGGATGGCTATTTCCTTCTTGAAAATGCTGGGGCTGGCTAAAAATATTAAAATCGCTCAAATCGATCCCAAAACGGAACCAGAACCATCAGATAAAGTTGAGAAAGACCCGTTCTTTACGGCAACTATGGTTCGACAAGCCGCTTAAATAATATATAAAAAAAAGCCCGGTTCCCGATGGGAGCCGGGCTTTTTTTATTGGTTAATCCTCGAAAGAAAACTCCACGTAATAGCCGGTATACTTCCTTAAGTTAATCACCTTATTACCAAACATAAGGTATTGCCCTTTGATTCCCGTCAAAACTCCAGACAGTTCAGGCTCTTTTTCCAAATTATGACTGGAAACCTTTTTCGGGCTTTCATTAATAGGGTAAGCCAATTCGCGCGATGTTTCGTCATGAACAATATATTTTTTCAAATCTGAAGGAGCCCACTCTAAAGCCTTTTTTCGAAAGTCTTCTAAATCAATCTCCTCAACGTCTCCCGTTAGCATCTTCCGCCAGTTGGTTTTATCAGCCATATGTTCGGCTAAAGCCACTTCAATCTGTCCGGCAAATTTTCTTTGCGGAGTTTTGGCAATGATAAGCCCTTTGATAGCTCCTTGATCAATCCAACGACCGGGAATATTAAAATGACGAGTGACGCCAACTTTCACGCCAGAAGTTAAAGACAAATATACAAAATGATCGATGTTGCAGTATTGCTGAAAATACTCCTGATCGGTCTCATCACCAAATTCATGCTCGCAAAGCTCTGGCTTCACCATGCAAAGATCTGTTACAGGTAATTCGCTAAAACAGGGATAACAATAACCTTCGCCATAAGTTTTTTTGATTTTTTTTTGGCATTCAATGCAGGCGATTTTGCCTAAAAACTTTATCGAAGTTTTGCTACCCACCCTATGTGTAACGGGAATGTTTTCTTCATCTAAGACGAGGCTGTATTCAATAGGCTGACCATCTTCATGAGTCATTTTTTCTAGCTGTCCGGAAACTACTGTAGTCATTTTTTATTACCTTAATCGGTTTTACAGTTATTTTGTGGAAGATCGTTCTGAGAAATGACGCAATGCAAAGGCTGCGAAAAGAATAGCTCCAATCGCAGTGGCAGGATCAAAAACTAAAAGGGATAAGCTAAATAAAACTGTGTAAAAAATTATCTTGGTCATCGCATCTATTAAAATGAACGACCTCGCCGCAAGCGGAGGAGGTATTCTATTATAAAATATTATTTTAAAAGACGAGGCAAACCACGGTGAATTAAAACCACTTGTGGGATTTAAAACCCTAATTGCGCAGAATAAATGCCCGAAAATTACCTGCCCATCAACATAAACCACTCTTCCAGTCGGTTTATTTTTAAATAAGAATTAGTTTCGCGCAATTCACCCATTGGCGCTGAACCGCCATCGCCACCATAGTTATGCCCGGGAAATAAAATAACCTCGTCTTGGATTTTAGAAAGTTTACGCGTTAAAGTATGAAACAACGTTTCGCTATCGCCACCCGGTAAATCAACTCGACCGCATCCTTGCAAAAACAAAGTGTCGCCAGCAACAAGATTGTCCTTTACGCGAAAACACTGCGACCCTGGCGTATGTCCCGGAGTGTGTAAACAAGCAATCTCTATATCGCCTATCTTTATTATCTCTTCGCTATCCACCTGCTTCATGTCAGTCATCGAGATACCCGTAACCTCTTTCACTCCTTCAGCTTCATGTTTATTAACATAAACCGGCACGGGATTCTTTTCCATCAAATCGGGAAGCCCTTTGATATCCATCCCAAAAATATGACCGCCAACATGATCGGGATGGTAATGAGTCACCAACGCTCCCGTTAATTTCATCCCATCCGCTTCTACAATTCCTAATAAATCGTCAATATCGTAAGCGGGATCAATAACCATACATTCTTTAGTATTTTTATCGCCTAACAAATAAACAAAGTTTGCCATTTGTTGAGCGGGAACGTCTGATTTGGCAAAATCTCTACCAGAAAGTAATTGTCTAAAGTAAAATGGATTTTCTTCGGTCAAAACCTTATCTCCTATTGAAAGCAAAAACTTGATTCAAAATACCGGCCAATCTGGTTCCAGCCTTGCACATTCTTCGATTTAAAATGACTCGACTCCTCGTAATATAATTTGGGGATAACCCTGATTTTACATTAAAGTTATAAACCGAATTCAAAACGATTTTTCTAGATTCGAGTCCCCATCGAATAACTTCTTCGCGTAAATTTTTTAAACGAATAGAAACAGTTCTATTACAATTCAACCGCCGGGCGTATTGTACCAAACTTTTTCCACCGCGTTGGATTAATCCCTGGTCCCACAGCGCATGCAAATTGGTATTCCTCCCTCTATAACGCAAAGGGATGCGGTTCCCTCCCCTGTCGCTAGCGTACCCCAAATGTAACGGCTGATGAATATCTCCCACAAAATGCGCCAAGTATTTCAACGCTTCTCTGCGATCTTTCAAAGACGCTCGCGGTTTCGCCAAAGTCTGCGCCATTTTAGGAATAATCTCGGTCACGCAATCTCCCCTTGGGCAATCGCGACGACGATCATATTCTAAGATTCCTTCCGGAATATTTGTGTAGTGCCAGGGCTTTTGCTTTCGCCTTTTTTTGACTTGATCCGCCCAGTTAGCAATATTTGCCAATGAACGCGTTTGAAGTTGTTCACGAATTTTCTTCTTAGTTTCTGGCAATAATTTTGATTGGGCAATTTCTCCGATAATCGAATGGCCCATAGGCCCCCAAGCTGATGCTTGGTCGACAATAAACAAACCAAAAAAAATTACCGTAGATAATATTACAATGCTATTTTTTAGAAAGTTTACTGGCAATCTATGGCGGGTTTTCGATGTCATTGCAAACTCGCCAAAACTTCGGCGGGGGCTTGAAAGTATTTCTTAGCGGCGCGAACCGCTTCTGGGTAGGGTTTTCGATCAATAATTTCTTGAGCTAAAGAATCCGAATAGTATCTTCCACTTTTTTCAAAAAAATAAAAGTCTTTATAAAACCTTAGCGCGCGAAAAATTTCTTGCCCTTCGGGTCGTTTCAATTTAGCGCGTTCAGACTGAAATATGGCGTGTTCAAACTTAAATGGATCTAGAAAAAAATCATTCTCGCGGATTTCCAAACTCCAAGTGAATTTATCTAAATCTTTATGAAAAGTCGATACATATTTAAACGGATAAAACTCTTTTTCGTCGGTTCTCAAATTGCCTCGTTTATTTGCTATCAAAATTCTGCGCTCTTTTCCATTTCCCGTATCAATCCATTTTTCTTTTTTTATAAGCTTGCCATCCGTGGGGGAGTAGTCTGCCGCCTCAGAAGATAAAAACATTCCTCGCTTATCCAAATTAATTTGATTAAGAGATTCCCTCTTTCCTGTTGCAGGATCTTTTACGGATTTCACAAATGAATATTCTTCAACGTTTTTAAAAGCCATCAGCTGAAAGTCTTTTGTCGAAGCGGATATCATTCCATCGGGAGAATCAAGCTGACTCATACCAGAGCTAATTTCTTCAAAATGAGCCCCCCCCTCCAACAATTCGTCCAAATCAAAAGCTCTGTGAAAACGCTCCAATCCCCCTATTGCAGTTAAAGGTCTTAATTTAACAAATAAAACGTCTGCAATCAGTTCGGCTCCCTTTTCATTCAAATGTCTATCGCCTTCAGAAACTATAAAGTCCCGAGCGTTGGAACCGCGAATGCCCTTTTCAAAAAAATCAACACACTGTAAATCGCGGTCGGCGCAAAAATCCGCCAACTTTTCGTGAGCGAATTGCATCGGGTAATCGTCGCTCAATCGAAATAAAACAGGAATGACAGTCATCATAAAATGGATCTTATTTTTTTTAGCCGTCCCAATGATCGCATCCAGGTAAAGCCGCTGCATATCCCATCCGCGCGAATTATAAATTTGCTTACGACATTGAATGTAATTTGGCTTGAGCCTCGAAGCTTCCAATCCACGATTAATTCTGAATTTTAAAAAATTATAAATAGCCGAATAATTTAAAACCGAATGTAAAAAATGGGACGTATCGACAAGATCTAAATCTGTGCTATCACAATCGAAGAATGCAGGTGGCAAAATATCGTTGTGATAAAAAGACAACATTATCAAATCTGGTTGATAGATGAGCCCTTTTTTATATAAATATTGTAAGTGAGAATCGGAGTTCCAGCCAGGACGGGCAAAACTCAAAACTTCAAATTTTTTGGAACCTGCGGCGGTGTTGAGACGAGCTTCTAATTTTTTTGGGTAGGTATCTTCAAGACGATCAATCCCATGACCAAACGTTTGTGAATCGCCAATGATCAAAATACGAAAAACGTCATCTGGCTTTTTAAAAGAATAATCCTTATCGCGGAACCCATCCTTATTGTAGGAGATATTGGTTTGAACCCATTCTTTATCAATTACTTTCGTTCCCGTTTCACGCCAGCGTAAACCCAACTCCAAAAGGAAGAAAAAAACGACTAATAACAAGCTAGCGGCGGCGCAATTGAAAAGAATCGGTCTTATTTCGCGATTTTTCAGCATCAGAAGTCACGAGATCAAATGGGTTGTAAAACCTCAGAGAACCAATAAAGGTCCCCCTATCTAACCTATAAGAAATCATAACCTATTTTCTAAACAAACACCCACCAAATATAAACTATCGCGTAAAAACCCTATATTCTCAACTATATGGATAAAGGTAATTAAATTTAAAAGTGGCTGATTTTTGTTATTCTGGTTGCCGCCTTTTAAGCTCATTCTGCAAATCGGAATCCATTGGATACCTATTAATTCCATCTTGTAATATTTTCAAACATTCAGCTTTATCCCCATGTTCCCATTCAGCAAGGCTCAACTCAAAAAATAATTTAGAGTCAGGATCTTTCCTAATCCCATCGCGAAACGTCGCTATCGCTCCCTTCGTATCGCCATCCTTCAATTGCGCTTGACCCAAAGCCGTATATAAACCAGGACCGGGACTCTTTTGCAGTCCATCGCGAAACGTCGCTATCGCTCCCTTCGTATCGCCATCCTTCAATTGCGCTTGACCCAAAGCCGTAAAAAGTTCAGGACCGGGACTTCGGTCAATTCCAGCTCTAAATGCTTCCTTTGCCAACTCCTTGTTACCACGTTTTAGCCATAGTTGCCCCAATTTGACAAATAAAATGAGAGCCTTTCTATCAGGAACATAAAGCGTCAACGACTTTAACAACTCAACAAAAAACTCAGTTTGAACATTTGAAAATCGATCGTTATATTCGAATAAATCAAAAAACTTAAAAGCAAAATTTTGAATATCCATGCTCTGGCTATCGCCGGTAGATTCTCTAAGCTTACGAAAACATTCTTCAAAAAACTCTATTTCATCTTCAGGACTTTCTCGAACCTGATTCCAAAGAATCTCAGCTAAATTTCGATGGCGTATTGTGTAATGGCCTCTTATTTTCCAAACAATGCCCTCTAAATGTTTTTCTTTTTTAAAAATTTTATTTAATAACTTTTTATCGTATAACGCTTCCAACAAAGGAATAGAAATACGCAACCCATAACAATTTAACCCGGCCACTAATTTATAGATTTCTTTAGCTTCCTCGCTTGGGATATTGTCGAATTCGTTTTTTAAAATTTCCTCTATTGCTTCACCCACAGTAGCTTCATAAACAATAGATAAAAGAGGTTTATTCTTCTCTTGTTTTATATTCGTTTCAAAACTTTCAATACTTTGTCCTTCCGCTAGAATCGTAATAGATCCTTCCTCCAACTTTCTGACAACATCAACAAGCTTATTCATACCTTCTAAGGCAATCGCTTCTTTTAAAGTAAAGTCCCTTTGATCGTTAAATCTTTGGCTACGGTTTTGCCGAAAAGCTTCTAACCACTCGTCTTTTCTAACGGCAATAACAATTGCCACATTATCTTCGTTTTGCAAATATTTAGAAATATCAAACAATTCGCGGGCTTGCTCATTTTGAACTGGATTGTCGTATATTATAAAAAGCTTTAAACCAATTTTATGCAAATCTTGAGCAAGCTTTTTAACTTCACCGTAGTTTGGGGTCTTTGAAATAGGAGTGCGATAAAGAACAATTTGTCCCGCTCTTTGCCATTCAACCGCCGCCTTACGAACTCCAGTAGACTTTCCAGCCCCACCAGGAGCGAATAAAAACGAAACCTGAAATTCAGATTTTCCTTGTAACTCTTGAACCCATTCTTCGATTGAAAAAGTTGGGCCGCCATCGTCTTCTATTACTTGACGCGAAACGATACTATCGGCCAAAATGGGTAACCAGTTATCCAAACGACCGCGAAAAAAGTCCGCTAAATTTCTTTTTTCTTTATCGTTTAAATTTTCTAAATCAATATCGTCGGTAGGAGGGATTTCAAAAAATTCGTCCCAGTTCTCTAAGGTATGGTAGTAAAGCCTTTGTGGGGAAAAATAAGATTTAAATCTATTCCATTCATTTTCACTATCTATTTTTTTTATATCGATCTTACAAATCTCTTCATCACGTCTTTCCCGTGAAAATAAATGAAGCTTACTTTCGTCCAAAACTGCATATAGATTCAACTCTAAATTTTTTGCGTAATACTGCGCTTGTTTTTGGTTTGCTTCTTGCTCTTTTTCTGTTCTGTTTCTAAAACTTACTTTTGCCTCTACCACAAGCTTTTTTTTGCCTGCTACTGAAAGAACATAATCGGCAGACTTTGGCCGGGTACCTGGGGCATAAGTTTTTTCCTCCATGTCTATATTATTACTCTCACCTTTTTCATATTCCAACAAAGCAAAAAGTGGACTAGCAACTTTATCTTTTACTTCATCTTCGTTGTCAACTTTGGCACGGGCAATTTTTTCTAATTTGGCTTTTAATTCCGCTTCCATAACAATCCAAGAATAGATTATTAAGACTATGCATACAATTTATTGCATACCAAATTAGCGGATAACCTTTGGATTAGCAATTTATTTTTGAGGAACTAGAGGAAGTATTTTATTAAATCGAGGCGAGATCCTTCGGCGTCCTTTCAGGACTTCTCAGGATGACATTTCGTGGGAACAGATTTAAATAAAGCGGACTTTTGTTTGGCGATTTTTTCTATACTAGAAGCAAAGTAAAATATTTACCTAGATCCTTCGGCATCCCTTTGGGACGACTCCAGGATGACGGCGACTTAGAGTTTTCTTTTACAGCAAAAATTTACTTTTCAAATAAACCGAAAATTCAATTCCTTTTTCAATCAACGTGAAAAACTATTTTAAGGATTCTTTCATCCACTGGTCGTGTTTGTCGAGGGCGGTTTGTACGATTTTGGCGTTGCGGAGTTTTTTGTCACGTTCGCGAGGACCTTCTTGTAGAAATAATCCAAAGTTGATATTCATCGGCTGGTAATTAGCTTTTCTATTCTCGCTGACATAATCTAACAACGCGCCAATCGCTGTTTGGGCGGGCGGTAATTCAAACACTTGATCTAAAAGCTTTCGCGCAATACCTATTCCAGCCATCATTCCCATCGCGCAAGATTCCACATATCCCTCCACTCCAACTATTTGTCCTGCGAAATAAAGACCTGGGTCGGTCTTTAAACTCAAGTCTCTGTTTAAAAAATCGGGAGCGTTGATATAGGTATTCCTATGAATAGCTCCATAGCGAAAAAACTCGGCGTTCTCTAATCCCGGAGCCATTCTAAAAACTCGCTTCTGTTCGGGATAGGTCATCTTGGTTTGACACCCAACCAAATTATAAGCGGTGCCTTCTTTATTTTCTTTACGTAGTTGAAGGACGGCTGCGTACCTCTCTCCGGTTTCCGGATGATTCAAACCAACTGGTTTGAGCGGTCCAAACGCTAACGTTTTTTCACCACGTCTTGCCAGTTCTTCAATGGGAACACATCCTTCAAAGTAGGCTGCTTTTTCGAACGATTTAAAAACAACTTTCTTCGCGCCATTTATTTCATCCACGAATTTTTGGTACTCTTCGCGATTCATCGGACAATTCAAATAATCGTCGGTCCCCTTCCCGTAACGCGAGGCAAAAAAAGCTTTGGAGTAGTCAATGGTATCGGCATCGATAATGGGGGAAAGAGCGTCGTAAAAATATAAATGTTCGCTCCCGATAATTTTCGCAATCTCTTCTGACAAATCAGGAGAGGTCAAAGGACCTGTCGCTATTATCACCGGCCGATCTGCTGGAATGCTTTTTAGTTCTTCTCTACGAAACTCGATATTGGGATGATTCTCCAAAGCCTGCGTGATCTCTTTACCATATAAATCGCGGTCGACAGCTAACGCGCCGCCAGCGGGGACAGAATGACGGTCGGCAGAACGCATAACTAGCGATCCTAAACGACGTAATTCTTCTTTTAGTAAATGGGGAGCCGAACCGGAAAGATTGGAACCCATCGAATTACTACAAACGAGTTCAGCGCACTGGTCGGATTGATGCGCGGCAGTATTCACCGTAGGCCGCATTTCGTAAAGGGTAACGGATATTCCGCGTTCGGCGGCTTGCCAGGCGGCTTCTGAACCAGCAAGCCCCGCGCCTATTACGGTCAACCGTTTCATAGAGATGGGGTTTAACTTTATTTAGAGGTGGTCATGCTCAGCATGACATTTTTTTACCTAGATCCTTCGGCGCCCTTTCAGGGCTCCTCTAGGATGACGGAGTATTAGCTTTTTAAGTTGAAGCGATATTTTTCTTTTTCAATTAACGTTGAAAACACGTCTTTGCTTTATGCAGCTTCGTCGGATCTTTTGTACCCACACTTCGGACATAAAACAAACTTACCTTCGTTTTTCTTCCACTTTTCTACCAGATAAGGAGAATCGCATTCTGATTCCGGACACGCGTCTTTTACGGGCTTATCCCAGGAAACAAATTTACAATTTGGATACTCGCTACAACCGTAAAAATTCCGGCCTTTTTTAGAACGTCTGCTAGAAATATATCCTTTGCAATCAGCTTCGGGACAATCAACGCCTAAACTAACCGGCTTGGTGAATTTACAATCTGGGTAATTAGAACAAGCTATAAACTTACCAAATCGACCCACTTTTAAAATTAAAGGGGAGCTACATTTGTCGCAGTCGCCTTCTACTTTTTCAGGTTCGCCATTAGGCCCTGTTCCCTCTTCACCCGGTATAGGTTTGGTGCTTTTGCACTCGGGATAACCGGAACACGCCATGAATTTTCCAAATCGACCGCGCTTGATAATCATAGGGCTTTGGCATTTCTCGCAGACTTCGTCAGTCTCTTCAACTTCCGCCTTGATATCGCGCATTTTCTTTTCGGCAACTTCCAACTCTTTTTCGAAAGGCGTGTAAAAATCTTTCAACGCTTTTTTCCATTGAGTCTTGCCTTCTTCAATTTGGTCAAGCTGGTCTTCCATATTTGCCGTGAACTCAGACGTCAAAATATCTGGAAAACTTTCAACCAATAATTCTGTCACCAAACTGCCCAGCTCGGTCGGAATCAATCTTCTCTCTTCCGACGTAGCGTACTCTCTATCCTTGATAACACTGATAATAGGAGCGTAGGTACTCGGTCGACCAATTCCTTGCTCTTCGAGAGCTTTAACAAGAGCCGCTTCGGAGTATCTAGGAGGCGGTTGCGTGAAATGCTGCTCAGGGTCGATCTTTTTCATCTTGAGGATTTCGCCCTTTTCTAACGCTGGTAGAAATCTATCGCCTGGCTGACCGCCTGCGGGTCCCGTTTGGGTTTCCGTCTCGTCTTCCGTTTCCACATAGGCTTTCATAAAGCCCTGGAATTTCATTACTGAACCGTTTGCGCGAAACAAACAATCTGCGGCATGAATATCAAAAGTCGTAGCGTCAAAAACGGCTGGAGTCATTTGACAAGATACTGTGCGAGCCCAAATCAACTCGTATAATAAGAACATATCTTTTTCTAAATGTTCTTTGATTGATTTTGGCTCAATGTTGACATCGGTTGGCCTAATCGCTTCATGCGCTTCTTGCGCGCTTTTTTTACTTTTATAAACATTTGGCTCTTTAGGCAAATAGTCTTTGCCATAACTTGTTTCAACAAACTCTCGAACTTGGCTCAGAGCTTCATCTGAAAGCCGAGTCGAATCGGTTCTCATATAAGTGATAAGAGCGACAGTCCCCTTTTTACCCATCGTCACGCCTTCATAAAGCCTTTGCGCCAACATCATGGTTTTCTTAGGAGTAAAACGATATTTCCGCGAGGCTTCTTGTTGCAATGCGCTGGTTATAAAAGGAGCTGACGGTTTCCGTCTTCTTTCTTTACGAGTAATACTGTCTAGAACAAAGTCGCTGGCTTCCACCTTTTTAACAATGGCGTCGGCTTGTTCTTGATTATGAATTTCCGCCTTTTCATCTCCAACTTTTGCAAGCTTGGCTTCAAACTCTGGAGGAGTCGATCCTTCTATACCAACCGTGATGGACCAATATTCTTCGGTTTTGAAGGCTTGAATCTCTTTTTCTCTATCAACCAAAATACGAAGGGCAACCGACTGCACTCGACCGGCGCTAAGACCACGCTGAACTTTCTTCCACAACAACGGGCTTATCTTGTAACCAACGAGTCTGTCCAAAACACGGCGAGCCTGTTGAGCGTTGACACGGTTGACATTTAATACGGTCGGATTATTGATGGCATCCATAACCGCTTTTTTGGTAATTTCATTAAAAGAAACTCGAAAGATTTTACCCTTTGTATGTTTGGCCACTTCGTTTTCGATGTGGTAGGCGATAGCTTCGCCTTCGCGATCAGGGTCGGGAGCTAGATAAATATTGTCGGACTTTTTTGCGGCGGCTTTTAATTCGTCGAGAATCTTTCCTTTTCCGCGAATCGTAATATAACTAGGCTCAAAGTCTTTTTCTACATCGACACCTAGTTTTTTCTTTGGCAAATCCTTTAAATGCCCTACTGAGGCTTTAATGATAAAGTCTTTCCCTACGATTTTCTTTAATGTAGCCACCTTAGCCGGTGACTCGACAATTAATAAAGATTTACCCATTTCACACCCTTCGCATTATTAACTTATTGACAGTTAGAGACAAAGCGTTTGCCTTCCAATTGCCGGATAACCCCTTTTAGTTCTAATTGAATTAAAACTGCGGAAACCTCCGCCGGGGATAACATACACTTTTCAATTAAGGTATCAATATGAACTTCTTCAAACTTAATATGCTTCATCAACTTTTCTTCTTGCTCAGTTAACTCTAAAACAGTAGTTGACTCAACTTGTATGTTTTTTAACACACTTTTAATATATTCGGGAAACTCTTCTATTATAGAGTCAGCGCTATCTACTAATTTCGCCCCATTATTAATTAAATAATGAGTCCCTTTACTCTTTGGCGACAAAATATTTCCCGGTACCGCAAAAATATCCCGTCCTTGCTCTAAAGCGCATTGGGCAGTAATCAAAGTACCGCTTTTTTCACCCGCTTCAACCACCAAAGTTCCTATCGACAACCCGCTAATTACCCGATTACGCGCTGGGAAATTAGATTTATCCGGTTTTTGCGTCATTGGAAACTCGGAAACAACCGCTCCAGTTTCCGCTATACGCTTCCTCAATCCAAAATTCTCCGGAGGATATGTATTCGCTAACCCACAACCTAACACAGCTATGGTTTGGCTTTTCTCCTCAAGCGCACTTTTATGCGCAATCGTATCGATCCCACGAGCCATGCCGCTCACAATACTTACGCCACGCGACGCTAAATCTCGCGTTAGCTTCTCGGCAGCGTTCTTCCCGTAAGCGGAAGGCGCCCGAGTTCCCACAACTGCTAACGTCGCAGGATTTTCATTCAGCGGAGTTCCTTCAAAATAAAGAACCGGCGGTGGATCGTAAATCGTTTTTAAAATTCTCGGATACTCTTCCGAGTCTAACGTCAAAATTTGGCAATTTAATTTATCGGCTAGATTCAATTCGCGTTCAACGCGATCTTCAACCTCAAACCTTAAAATCTCTTTGGCTGTTTTTTCGCCAATGCCCGGAACTGCCAACAACTGCTTAAGGGAAGAATTGAAAACATTATGAATAGATCCTTGGCTTTCTAGCAGACGACGGAATAATGTTCTGCCAATTCCTTGAACCATATTCAACGCAACCCAATAATGTTTTTCCTCCATGAAAGAGTTGGCTCCGTTTTCGGTTCTTGTTCTTCCCGACAAACCATATATCAGGTTAGAGAATCCCTAGCAAGTTAAATTTATCTATTAAATTTTTAGACTTTAGAAAAAAAGAAGCTTTATTGAGTCAAAACTTGGTCAAAAAAGAAATGAAAAACCTTCTTTATTGGTCTTTTATTACGGTATTTGATCAGTAATTTGACGCCACTCGGCGACGGCTACATTAAAATTATAAACTGACTCTAAACTAACATTAATATGACGCGCATGGATCAGGAAGGAATCAAACAAATCTACAGGGTTTCCAAGACCAAGATCGTAGTTAGAAGATTCCATAGCCATTAAAGCGCGCACTGATTTATTAACTTTGCGCGCCGATCGCATCTTTTTACCGGCTTCTAAAACACGGATAAACGCTTGCTGAGAGCGAACCTTAAATTCTAAGTTACGATTTCCAAATAGGTTATAGTTTTGCTTCGAATTATTTTCATGGCTAAAAAAACCAGGCTTTTTCTTCAAAAACTCTTCCCAGCTGTGGTAGGTAAACTCGACGGGTTTCAATGGTTTATTGATCTTTAAACCTGGATCAAAAAGATTTTTTCTTATCAAAGCCCCAAGCTCAACTTTTGACTGTTCAAGTTCGCTTGAAAACTCAGCAACGTGATTTTTCATTTCCGCCAACCCCAATTTGAGCTTCGTTATGATAAATTGCGTCACATTTTCATCATCCTCGTCATAGCTTGATTCCGCTTTTTCTATAGCTTGATCAAAATGCTCCTTTGTTTCACGAGCTTTCTTAAGAGCTTCCTCGTAAAACTGAATGCGATAAAAATTTTTAGTGGTAGTGAACCAAAGAGACGATCTAAAGGATTTTTCTTTTAATTGGGCCGATATTGAGGAGTTTTTTTCTGAGTTCTTTAAAACGTTTTTCCAAGCCTCGTCCAAAGAAATGATAGTTGGCTTCGGCTCAACATCCATTCCTCCAGCTAGAGCGGTTCCAGCCATCAGAAAAGAACATAAAAAGAAGGACAAGTAACAGAAAATCAGGGATTTTTTACGGAAGAAAAAAATCATTTAAAGACCGTGAAGCCTTGTAGGTAGGATTTTCCAAAAAAAAGGGGACACTGAACATAACCAGAAAGAGAGCTTGATGGCAACCAAGACAATCCTCTTTTTTTGGTATCGCCTAATTGGCGGTGTGCGTTCAGCGCCCCACAAAGGATAATCCAAACTATCATAGGCCCTTTATACTGTCAATTAAAAATTAGGAAAACTTTGGCAAAGAACAACTGTAAATCTAGGCAAAATTATCCTTTAGAATCATACACTTACGAAACTTCCGGATTTCTTACAACAAAAAACCGAAGTCCTCAAACCCTTGAATCTAAAGCCCTTACAAATCAGGTTTAGAGAGCGTCATTTCCCCACCCGAATAGAACCAAAAAACCTTTCGCTCTACCCAATAAAAATGGTTCAAAATAAGTTTTTTCGCCCACTAAAAACCCCTTAAATACCTATAAATAAACACTTTTTATCGTTCAACGAAAATTATTCAAAATTCTAATTAGTATAGGTTCACACCCTTTTATTGACTGGTCAACGGATCCAAAAAAGTGGCTTTAAAAAGTTGCGATATATAGGAACTAAGAAAACTCAAACGGAACAGGGACAAAGGTAAGAATGAAAATGACGACAGCGGTATAGCCCAATATTAGATGCTTTCTCTCCAAAGGAAGCGACTCATCCAATACAGGAGCGCTTCTAAACCCGAATAAAGCAATTAACCCGGCCCAAAACCACCAGCCATTCCAAAACCAACCTAAAGGCCATAGACAAGCGAAAAACCCCATCCAAACAAGCTTATATCTTTTGCTAAATAAGGAAAAAACGATATGACCACCATCTAACTGACCAATTGGCAATAAGTTTAATCCGGTCAAAAACATCCCAATCCAACCGGCGAAAGCCATGGGATGTAAATGGATATTTATATTGGGAGAAACAGGGTTAACTCCCAAAATCCATTCGCTAAATAGAGTGAGAACTATAGAACTGCCGTAAGACACTCCAGAAAACCCCGGAACGTAGGAAACCTGAGATAAATACAGTCCTATCATTAGGGTTGGAATGGCGACAATAAATCCTGCAATAGGACCAGCAACGCCAATCTCCAGCAAAACCCTTCGATTTGGAATAGGGTCCTTAATATGCATGAAAGCGCCAAACGTTCCCGCTATAAAAACCGGAGGAGCCGGAATGAAAAATGGCAGAGTTGCTCGAACCTTATTTTTACAACTCGCATAATAATGACCAAACTCATGGCAACCCAAAATAGCGATCAAACTAATAGAGAACATCCAACCGCCAGCTAAGTAGGTGGTTCCTATGGTCAAAACGAGCATTAGCCAAAAAATGGCCCAACTTTTCCATGTAGGCGGATTAATTTTAGGGTATAAATCAGGCGATGGGCTTTTTGGAGCTTCGTTGGATGGATCGACTGTAATGGGCCGATTTTCTAGAGGTTCCATTTGGTCGCTAATTTAATTGATATTGTCATTAGGTTAACCCCAAGCTTGATATTAAAAGCAGACTCTTAATAACTTTGAACAGTTTGAGGAAATAATGCAAAAAATTCTAGAAAAATATCTTGAAGATAAAAAAGACGTTCAACTCGTTATCCGTGAAAAACAAATGGAAGGAACCATAGAAGCCATCGAAGATGGACTAGTCCATTTAGTTGGAGAAAAGTATGAGTATCATGTTCCAATCGAAAAAATCGTTCTTGTAGGCTGTAAACTCGATAAAAAAGAACGGAAACAAAAAAAGGAAAAAAATCCACCGTTGGGCTTCAAATTAGCCATTCCTTTAGAAAAGACACAAGACGACTGACCAAATTTAATCAATCAACCTGTGCGTAAACTCGCGGCCTCCGTCGCCAGAGTATTCTGAGACGGTTTGCCCCTTTCCGGTTACTTTATATTTATAAATAACCAAGCCTTCAAGGCCAACGGGTCCGCGCGCATGGGTTTTGTTTGTGCTAATTCCTATTTCAGCGCCCAGGCCAAAACGAAAACCATCAGCAAATCGAGTGGAAGCGTTGACCATCACGCTCGCTGAATCGACTTCGTTTTGAAACCGCTCGCCAGTAGAGTTGTCTTCGGTCACAATAACGTCCGTATGACCAGATCCATGTTTGTTGATATGGGCTACCGCTTCTTCAAAACTCGACACTATTTTAATAGAGAGTTTTAAGTCGGTGTATTCCGTATCCCAGTCGCTATCGTCCGCTTTCAGAATTAGAGGAACCAACGACTGAGTTTTAACACACCCAACCAGTTCCACTTTTTCCTTGTTAAACTTTTCGAAAAGTCCAGGCAATACCTTAGGAGCGACCGCTTCGTGAATCAATAAAGTCTCCATTGCGTTGCAAGCGGCTGGATATTGCAGCTTTGAATCCAAAGCAATTTTAACTGCCATTTCTGAGTCGGCATTTTGGTCAATATATCCGTGGCAAATCCCCTCCGAATGACCCAATACTGGGATCTTCGTATTCTCTTGTATATAACGAACAAACTCATTACTTCCTCTTGGAACAATTAATTGAATATTTTCTTCTTCATCTAGAAGCTCGGAAACCTGAGATCGCGTTTCAATCATCTGCACGGATGCGGCAGGAACGCCAGAAACTTTTTCAATTCCCTGAACCAACAACGAAACGATGAGTTTGTTAGAATTCTGCGCTTCCATCCCCCCCTTCAACACAACCGCGTTACCTGATTTTAAACAAAGCGACGATATTTGCGGAACAGCGTCTGGTCGCGATTCGAAAATTGCCCCAATAACGCCAATAGGACAAGACACTTGGTATAAAGTCAGGTCTTTATCCATTTCCATACCTAATAGCTTTTGACCAACGGGATCAGGCAAAGCCGCAACGCTACGAATACCTTTTGCCATTCCGGCAACTTTGGATTCGCTGAGAGCAAGTCGAGCTAATAATGGTTTAGCAAGATTGTCTTTTTCGGCTTGCGCAACATCGGCTCGGTTGGCTTCTAAAATAGCTTCTGTATTGGATTCCAAAGCGGACGCCATTTCTAGCAATGCTTTATTTTTGGTTTCGGTAGAAAGTCCCGCTAAAACGAGGGACGCGGCTTTTGCAGAAGACGCGATTTGTGATACGGATTTTGATTCTGTCATAGTTCGATGATCTTAATTAATCAATAGTTAGCTATTTCTATAATAGCTGGTTAACACAACTAAAAAATAGATTTTTTTACAATTCTAGGAGTTTAATCAAGTGAAAAGCTACAAAATCAGATAAAACTTTTATTCGAAAATAAGATTCAATAATACTTTTTAAAAATGATGGGGAGAACTATCGCCAAAGCAATGACAAGGCCAATGAATGTTTCCCAGTTTTGAAACATGATTTACCTGACGGTGAGGGTTAAAAACTAATTTTAACTAGAAATAAATTAGATAGCAATGGTGGTTTATTAAAGACTATAGAAGACAGTCGCAACCGCCTTAGATATTTACCTAGATCCTTCGTCACCCCGTTGGGGCTCCTCCAGAATGACGTGATTTTGGACTAGCGACTTGAATCGAAAATCCGCTCTTATAAAAAATTTTGACAAAGTTTCCTCATAAACCAATACGCTAATCAAACAAAAAATCAAAATCGTTCATAAATGCGGAGTTAGCGCTAAACCAAACATTCTGGCGATTTTTTTTGAATCCTGTAATTTCTTTGCATTATACTGGAGGATCTACCGATATGAACCGCTGGAGACATTGAATGAAATTCGTTAAAATTCTTGCAACTTTTTTTCTTTTATCTTTCTTCCAATTTTTCTTTATCGCTTCCAACGCCACTTCCGATGAAGCGGAATCCAGCAACGAGCTACCCGTTGTTCCTTTACTCGACTTGAATAAATTTCAAGGTACCTGGTACGAAATCGCTCGCACTCCCTGGATTTTTGAAAACGATTGTTATGGAGTAATAGCTAAATACGATTTAAAAGAAGACGGTGATATCGGAGTTACAAATCTTTGCCAAAAAGGTAGCTTTGACGGAGACGTCGCTAAAATTACCGGTAAGGGTTGGGTTGTGGACCAAAAGACCAAAGCCAAATTAAAAGTTCAGTTTATTTGGCCTTTCAATTTAAATTACTGGGTAATTCATACGGCGCCGGACTACAGTCATATTGTGGTGGGAGAACCGGATCGAGAAAACCTTTGGATATTAAATCAAAATCCTGAGATGGATGCCAATACTTATCAAGAAATCTTAAACGTTGTTGAAGGAAAAGGATACGATATTTCTAAAGTAGTCAAAACGCCTCAAGATCCTGCGAAAAGCCAATGCCTGGCGGCTAGCATATCGCAAGAAACCATTTCCTGCTAAAACTGGGTTTTTATGGCGTTAAGGCGCCGTTCTTTTTTAGTTTGAGGAACCCGAGAACAGAAATAAGCAAAGCGAATAAACCAATAAATTGAGATGTCGACAGTATTCCTTCAATCGCAAAACCTCGATCATCGCTTCGGAAGTACTCGATAATAAATCGACCAATCGAATACAAAATCCCGTACATACAAAATATTTGACCGTCAAACTTTTTCCTTTTGCGCATCCAAACCAAAATACTAAAAATCAAAATAGCGTTCAAAGAAAGATAAATTTGGGTGGGATGTAAAGCTTCGTTCAAAGGAGCTAACGACTTTTGATCTGTGAAAGTAATTCCCCAAGGCAAATCGGTTTGCGCTCCATAGCAACATCCCGCAAACAAACACCCCCAGCGCCCTATCGCCTGCCCTACGGCTATCGATGGGGCTATAATATCGGCAGTTTTCCAAATCGGTAGTTTCTTTTTTTTAGCAATATACATAGCCACCGCAATCGCTAAAACCAAACCTCCGTAAAAAACCAGACCGCCCTTCCACACTTTAAAAATATCTAGCGGTCTTTCAACAAAGTATTTGTATTCTACGATTACGTATAAAAGGCGGGCTCCAATGATCGCCGACAACAAAATATAAAAACACAAGTCCATGATGACTTGCGGGTCCATGCCTTCTTTTTCACCTTGCTTAGAAGCCAATAAAATTGCGGTGAAAAAACCAGTGGCTACCAGCAACCCATATGTAAATATTGTTACGGGACCGAGCTCTAATAGAATTGGATACATAGCTTAAATCTAAGGTCGTCTATAAAGACTTCCTTTTGGTTTCAATTTTCGGAAGGACTGATTGAATCTTGCGGCTTTTCTGGCTGAAAAAGATCGTAAATCATATATACAACGCCAACAGTAATGCAAGAGTCGGCGATATTAAAAGCGGGCCAATGGCTGCCGTTCACATAAAAGTCTAAAAAATCGATCACTTCTTTGTAAACAACACGATCTATTAAATTACCTATAGCGCCGCTAAAAATTAAGATCAAACTAATGTGAGCATGTTTTTTTGAACTCGGCAACTGGTGAAACATAACTAAGATCGCACCAATCGCCACCGTAGAAATTGCAACGAAAATATTAGCCTTATATTCAACGGGGCTGCTCGCAAACAATCCAAAAGCAACTCCTGGGTTTCGAATATGCGTTAAGCTAAAAAAACCATCCACTATCCGCATTGAATAATGCAAAGGGATATGAGATGCAACCATATATTTAGTAGCCTGATCCAAAAAAATCAGGACATTGGAAAAAACCAATAAACTAAGATACTTATTTTTCAAAAGACATTAAACCTAAACGGCGACAAGGTTATCCGAACATCTTGAGCAAATATTGGGATGTTCAGCCCGATTGTCGTAAGTTTCAAAGTAATTCCAACATCGTTCGCATTTTTCGCCAGGCGCGGCGGAAACAGAAACTTTTAACCCTGGAATGTTTTCGCTGGAATAAACGGACTCATCATTTAAATTGTCCACAATCTCAACCTTGGAAACAATAAAAATAAATTTCAATTCACTAATATCGTCCTTTAGAAGTTGTTTCAAATCTTCGGGTAATTCCAATTGAACGGAAGCGTCTAACGCATGACCAATTGTTTTGGCGCGTCTACTTAGCTCAAGAGCTTTACTAACCTCCCCTTTAAGCGCAATAATACGCTCCCACTTTTCCGATAAAGATTCCGAAAAGTCGACGTCTTCGGTTTCTAGAAACGCGCTCATGTGAACACTTTTCTCTTCCACGCTTCCTTTTGGAAGGTATTGCCAAATTTCATCTGCCGTAAAACTCAATACCGGAGCCATTAAACGCGTCATCCCTTCCAAGAGATAATGCATTGCTGTTTGACCCGACCGTCTTTCTGCCGACGCTTTGGGGTAGGTGTACAATCGATCTTTTAAGATATCTAAATAAAAAGAGCTTAAATCTACAATGCAAAAGTTATAAAACGCGTGATAAAAAGTGTGGAACTCGTAATCGTCATACGCTTTCAATATTTTGCTCGACAGTTTTTGAAATCGGTCCAAAATAAACCGATCAATCTCCAACATTTGCCCAAAGGGAACTTTATCTTTTTGGGGATCGAAATCATTTAGATTTCCCAACAAATAACGAAACGTGTTGCGAATTTTTCGATAAGCTTCGGACAATCTTTTTAGAATTTCATTCGAAATTCGGATGTCGTCGCGATAGTTTTCCGACGCAACCCAAAGTCTTAATATTTCCGCTCCATATTGATCTATAATTTTTTGCGGCGCGATAACATTGCCGGCAGACTTGGACATTTTCTTCCCTTTGCCATCTACAACATAGCCGTGGGTAAGAACGCTTTTATATGGAGCTTTTTCTCTAGTGCCAATAGATTCCAATAGAGAACTGTGAAACCATCCCCTATGTTGATCGCTTCCTTCTAAATAAAGATCTGCCGGCCAATCTCCCTCTTCGTCCTTTTCTAACACTGCGGCATGGCTGACGCCCGAATCAAACCAAACGTCTAAAATATCACTTTCTTTAACGAATTCAGAACCCTTACACTTTGGGCAAACCGTTCCTTCTGGTAATAACGTCTGCGTTTCCGCTTCGAACCAGTAGTCTGCGCCATGTTCCTCAATCAATTTAACGATTCGATCCATTACTTCTTTTGAATCTAAAAAAGTTCCACAAGAATCGCAACTGATGATAGTTATTGGAGTTCCCCAAGCGCGTTGGCGCGAGACGCACCAATCTGGTCTATTTTCCACCATGCTATAAATACGTTCTTCTCCCCAAGGGGGTATCCACTTAGTTGCCCGAATCGCTTCTAACGATTTTTTACGAAGCCCCTTAGAATCCATTGGAATGAACCACTGAGCTGTTGCGCGAAAGATAATGGGTTGATGACACCGCCAACAATGCGGGTAAGAATGCTTTATTTCTTGATGTTTGATTAAAAATCCGTCTTCTTCCAGTTTTTTGACTATTTCCGGATTGGCTTTAGTAACAAATTGACCCGCAAAGAATTCAACATCTTCTTTAAAAATTCCACCATCGTCCACAGGGTTATAAACTTCCAACCCATATTTTTTTCCGACGATGTAATCGTCTTGTCCATGACCTGGAGCAGTATGAACACAGCCGGTTCCTTGCTCTAATGTTACATGCTCTCCCAGGATTACTTTCGAGTCTCTATCGATAAAGGGGTGGCGAGATACTAAGTTTTCAAGATCTTTACCAAAACATTCGCCAACCACTTTGAGTTCTGTTTCCCAGTTCTCGGAAAGAGCGGGTAATAAATCTTTTGCGACAATAACGTTTTCGCCATTCATTTTTGCGACAACATATTCAAACTCAGGGTGAACACAAACGGCCAAATTGGCGGGAAGCGTCCAAGGGGTTGTCGTCCATATAACTATGGAAACCGATTCCCCTTTGATATCAGGAAACAAATTGGAAACGTCCGAGGCCAAAGGAAACTTCACATAGATTGAAGGAGATTTGTGGTCATCATGCTCCACTTCAGCTTCCGCCAGCGCCGTTCGACAATTAACGCACCAATGAACTGGTTTCAGTCCTTTATAAACTTGGCCGGATTCGACAAACTTTCCAAACTCTTTAACGATTGCCGCTTCATAGGCATAGTCCATCGTCAAATAAGGTTTGTCCCAGCGAGCGGAAACGCCAAGGCGTTTGAACTCTTCTCTTTGAATATCAATAAACTTAGCGGCGTATTCGCGGCATAATTTGCGAATACCATTTTTATCGTAATCTTTTTTCTTCTTACCCAGTTCCTTGCCTACTTGGTGCTCGATGGGCAACCCATGACAATCCCAGCCTGGAATAAAACCTGCATCGTAACCCTTCATTGTCATAATGCGCACGATAAAATCCTTAAGGATTTTATTCAGAGCATGCCCCATATGAATATGACCATTCGCGTAAGGAGGACCGTCGTGAAAAACAAACTTGGGTTTTCCTAAAAACGTTTTACGTATATTTCCGTAGAGATTAGATTCTTCCCACTCGCGAAGTTGCTCGGGTTCGCGCTGTTTCAGATTCGCTTTCATGGGAAAATCCGTTTGCGGTAAATTCAGAGTATCTTTGTATTCCATAAACTTGTTCTAAATCCGTTAAATTATTTCTACCTAAAAGGAACTTTTTCGTTCTCTTTCTCTCTTTACTTCAGATCAGTCTTCCAAATCGCTTCTACTGAGTTATCGAAAACTCATCATCAATACCTGTTGGATCAAAGGAAACGCCTCTTGCGTCAACAATTGCACAATCAACATAACTGGATACCCTATGGCGTACCAAAGAATTCCCGTATGCAGGAAATGATCCATCAAAAAAATCGCCAACAATATGAAACCACCTATTTTATCTATAGAATGTAGCCGTAAAGCCATTGCAGGAGAAACCAATCCCTTCAAAACACCCGCTCCATCTAACGGAAAAACCGGTAGCATATTGAAAACAGCCAAGGCAACATTAATATAAACACCAAATGTTAGCAAATAAAACAACGTGGCCTGTTCAACGGGAGAAATCATCCTTATAAAGAATCCACAAATGAGAGCCAAAACAATATTTGCCAAGGGTCCCGCTATGGAAACGTACATCAAGTCTTTTCTGGGATTCACAAAATTACGGGCATCTACCGGAACGGGCTTGGCCCAACCAAATCCCATAAAATAAAAGAATAAAACCCCAATAGGATCTAAATGTTTTAGCGGGTTAAAACTTAATCTCCCCAGCATTTTTGCCGTCGGGTCACCTAACATAAAAGCCACTCGACCATGCGAGTACTCGTGAATCGTTAGAGAGAACAAAATGATCGGCGTCATCATTACCAATAGCTGTGATTTAGTCAACAAAACCTCAACATAAGAAACGTATTAGCTGGTTTAAATAAAGGGGATTGTTTTATTGGGAAAGCGAGTTGCGCGGTACAAATCGACTTAGCTACCGACTTTTTGATCCAATAATGCAGACAAAAAATCCGGCAAAGTTTTACCCAAACTATAAGAAATTTTAGCGTACTTTCTGGCGTTTTCATAATCTTTTAATAAGTAGAACGCAACGGCTAAATTTAAATTTGAATTGCCGTCTTTTGGAGCTACTTGGACCGCCATTTTTAGGGCTTCAACCGATTGATCGTACCGCCCTAGTTCTCCATATAAAGCGCCAATGTTATTCCAGGGCTCGCTAAAATCAGGCCGAATTTCCGCTGCCCTTAGAAAAAACGCCAATCCAGATGGGAGTTTGCCAAGTCGAACATTTAACAAACCGCTGGCAATATGGGCTTCTACCGCGAATGGTTCCACCTCAATGGAACGCGCTAATAATTCCTCAGCTTCTTTGTATTTATTTAATTCGATTTTAACGCTAGCGAGGTTAGTCAATGTGTCATGGTTTCGGGGATCTAACTTCAAAGCCTTGACTAATACGCTTTCGGCTTGTTTGAACTGTCTCTGTCCGTGATAAACCATGCCCAAATTGGAATGGGCTTTAACATTTTGGGAGTTGATCGCTATAGCTCTTTTAAACGTTAAAATCGCCTGTATCGGGTCTTTTTTATCCATATAGGAAATACCTAACCCATTCAAAGCCCGAGAACTCATAGGAAAAACTTTTGTTGCCTGTTCCCACAAAGCGCCAGAAGTTCTCCAATCTAAATTACGGCGACTAACCATTAACGAAAATACGCATAAAATCAAAATCCCAATATAAATAGCTAAATTAGGAAAATTTTCATTCCATCTGACCAAAATCAATCGAAAACACTCCGAAATTACGAGAACGCCTCCCACTAGAGGGAAATACAAATAACGCTCGGCAATCGGGTTAGCGATCGGATAAATATTCATTGTGGGCGCCAAAGCTATTAAAAACCAAAACCAACCGAATAAAAGCTTTTTATTATAACTACGCCAAATTCCAAAAGAGATTCCAGTAAATAATCCTAGAGAAAGAAGACTGCGCGCAATTTCCCATCCAACCGCTTTTGGAAATACATACGCCACTGTCAGAGGGAATGGGAAAAATAGCAATTTGAGATAATATCCAGCAATAGAAATTCCCGTTAAAGAGCGTGTCCAAATATCGATAGGCTCAAGAGGATTTGGGTTTGGGTTTTTGAACCAAACAAACCGAAGAAAAACATACCCCAAAAAAGCAATCGTCAAAAACAAACCAAATCGAATTTCGCTTTTTCTGAGTTCAATTTTATTTGCACCACTCGCTAACAAAAAAGTTGCCGGAAAAAGCAAAAGCAATACCATGCCATTTTCTTTAGAAAGCATGGCTAAAACAAAAAATAAAATCGAAAGCCACTGATTTATCCAGTTTCTTTGGGAAAACTTAGAAGAAGCTTTTAGAGAATTCCAAAAAAAAAGCAGCGATCCTAAACCAAAAAATGTCGTTAAAAGTTCTTCCCGAAATCCTACCGCATTGACCGCTTCAGTCGTCACTGGATGGACGGCAAATAAAGCCGACGCAAATAAGGCCCAGAAAATATCATTAAAGATTCTTCTGAATAAAACGAAAATTAATATCGAAACGCTTAAGTGCAGAACTATATTTGTAAAGTGGAATCCTGCAGACGAAAATCCCCAAAGAAAAAAATCCGCAAAGTAAGTTAAAGTGACAATTGGTCGATAACTCGCTTCTCCAAACCTTGCAAAATAACTGAGATCAAATATAGAAGGAAGGTAGGAAAGGTTCTTTATATAATAATTTTCAACAACAACAGAGAAGTCGTCGTATGAAAATTCGTTTAACAAAGAACTTTTATAAATTAGAAAACTAAAACAAACGAGAACTAATAGAAACGGCAATGAAGATTTAGATGAATCAACATTGGGGAAGTTCAAGTCTCCCTCAGATCTTTCGGGTTTTGGCATATTTTAGGAAGGTGTAATAACTGGCCGAAATTGCGAGAAAAAACCCAAGGAAACCTTCGCGAAATCCTTGTTTCAAAAAATACATCTTGAAAAAAGCTAGAGGAGGCCTCAAAACTAAATCCATACATGTAGCCTCATTTCCATTAGCGCTGCTTTGTTCCGCCGCTAATGTAGAATAACGATTTTGCCTTTCCACATAATCAGCCATATCTCGATAAGAATAATGCTCCAAGGGCGATTTCAAAAAACCATATCGAGTATCGGGTTTTAGCCCCTCATGAACTAAGTTTTCTGAAAACGCTATCTGGGTTTTATCATACAATCGCGCTATATAGTCAGGATACCAACCTCCATGTTGCACCCACCGAGATCCGAAATAATTTTTTCTCGGAACTTTATAAAGTGGAAACTCTAGCTCATTATCGAGGAGACTTCGGATTTCGTTTGCCAGTTCAGGACTGACCACTTCATCTGAGTCAATATTTAGAACCCATTTATGGCTTGATTTTTCAGCACAGATATTCTTTTGCCGTCCGAAACCATTCCACTTAACTTGGAAAACACTATTCGTATACTCCCGACAAATCTCTTCTGTACGATCGTCGCTAAACCCGTCGATCACAACAATTTCATCGGCCCATTTAACGCTTTCGAGGCATCTTTGAATGTTTTTTTCCTCGTTATACGCAATTATAATAACGGAAATTTTCTCCGCCACGATATCCTCCTAGATGAATTCGTTAAAACAGACTTTAACTTACAACAAAAAGCTTGCAACTTTTTGAATTATTTACTGATACCCAAATTTATTCCCTTGAAATTCAAATTATTGTGGTAATATGATCTAATCATTTATCTAGGAAAAGATAAATACCGCAAATTCAATACGTAACGTCAAAATTGAGCGCAAAAAACTATAATGATTTGGACGGTAAGAAAATATCCTTATAAAGGGAAATAATCCAACTTTAATTTAAGAGAGCTTCTAATAATTAGCATTTTTACTGGTTTGTTTTCGTCTAATCCTCTACTGCAGTGGCTAGGCTCCCGGAAAATTTGATTTTTTAGAGGTCCCCTTAAGGCAAATTTTTCTAGTAAACACGGTCGTTTTAATGTCGAAAAATCACAAAGCGTGGAAAAAACTTTTACCGTGCTTAGCCCTGTCGGCCATTCTTATATTTTGCGCCGCAATGCGCTTCCCTGCCGACGCAATTTCTCCAAAGCCAGCAACTATCCAAGCTTCTACTGGAGATTATTTTAACTTAGCTTACGAAAAAACCCTTGAGTTTGTCCAACCTCTTTGGGAAAAAGTTAAATTATTTTCCGATCAGCCTAAAGATTGGAACGAAATTTCCCAAAATCTCATTCAATACGCAAAAGAAAAACCTTTGATGGCTGCGGCGGTTGGAGGAGGGATCATTTGGATTCCTTTTGGTTTGTTTAGGGCTTTTCGTTCTAGAAATGAAGAAGAAGAAAATCCTGAATACGACGAATTCATGAGTAGTGAATTTGAAGAAGAGGAAGAGGACGAAGAAGACGAGTTTGAAGAAGATGATGAAGATGGAACTGACGACGAAGAGGAATACCAAAAAAATCTACGCGAATTTAACGAAGACGATGAAGAAGAAACCGAAGAAGAGATTTTAGAAGAAGCCGCTCTGCTTGAAGAAGAAACCGAAGAAGAGGTTTTAGAAGAAGCCACCCTGCTTGAAAGTGAAACAGACGAAGAGACTTTAGAAGAAGCCGCTCTACTTGAAGATGAAACCGAAGAAGAAGTTTTTGAGGACTTCGAATCGGAATCTCTTGAAGATAACGATGACGACTTTGGGTTTCTTGAAGAAGACGAAAATGATGATTTACTCTTCGAAGATGAAGAAGAAGACGAATTTGCGGCCCTTCGCGAAGAAGAAGACTTAAGCGAAGACGATGAATTCTCTGACATCTTTTCCGAATCTACCTCAGACGACGAAATCACAGATCCTGTACCAGCAAAGAGTTTTACCTCCGACACTGATAATAGCGACGATATTCTTAAAAAACTAGAAAATGAATTCGCTTCTTTAGAAAGCGAATTTAGCGAAGTCGACGATTTTATAGATCAAGAAAATAAGAAAAGCGATCCCATTAATATTTCAGATGATGTTGATTCTGGTTCTGAAAAAACGCTTAGCCACGAAGGAGAAGTCTCATCTGAAGTTGATCAATTACTAAGCGCTAGCGAATCGCTATCCAATTTGGATTCTACTTCCGCCAAAGACCTGACATCCGATCCATTTGAGAGTAAAGAACTTCCCTCAAATATAATGGATATCATTAATAAAGAAGCGGTAATGTCGGATCCGGTTAGCTCAGATCATGTTGGCTCAGATTCCACAGCGTCACCGTCCAAAAAATTTGAAATTGAAAGTTTAGAAGACGAAGAAGAACTGGATCAAACCTTAAAAGATCTACAAGCCGAAATGGAGCAAACAATCCAAGAGATTTCGTCTCAGATCGGTTCAGAACCTCAATATCATAGCGACGAAGAAACTGAGGCTCACACCACTTCCGATACTTCTTCTATCGAGGAAGAAACTCTCGACGATTCACCTTTTCAAAGCGCTCCAAATTTGGCCGAAGAGGAAAACGATGAATCAGACTTAGAAGAAATACTTCAGAAAGCCGAAGAGGAAGCAGAGAAGGACTTAAAAGATCTACTCCCAGTAAGCAACGTTTTTCTTGAGGAAGAATCTAATGAACCGACAATTGTTGAGGATACCCTCTCCGAAACCCAAACAATTCCCGACACCGTTGAAGAAACTTTTAAAGACGTATTTGCCGAAGCGTTGGACACCAACACTTTTCAAGAGATAGAGTCGGAAGAAGAAATAGAAGACCATGATCTAACTACTACAGGATTGGAAGCGGCAAGTGTAGACGAAATTATTAGTTTTGTTGAAAATGAAAATCTGCAAGAAACCAATTTTACAGATCCGATTATAGCCGAAGAAAAACCCGTTGAGCTGCCAGATTTAATTGAAGAATCTCCCGAAGCATTTGATCCGTTATTACCCGCTTTGGACGCTGCAACTCATGAAGAAAAAACACTAAAGCCGGAAGACAAACAAATTGATTCCGTTAAGGCTAATAGTTATATTAAAAGCTTGGGAGCTTTCCAAAGAAATTTGGAAAATCGGTTAAATACGCTTAAATATTTTCCTCCAATAGAAGAAGCAAAAACACCTACTCCTAAAGCTCAGGAATTTGAAGCTGAAGAACCTGTTTTAACAAACGAACCTGACATTGATTTTGATCATATAGGCGAAAGCCCTGAAAAAAAATATTCTCTAGAATTAATGGAATCATTCATTCTTCTTGATAATCAAAAATAAGTAAGGATTATTTAATATTGAATACCAGAACTCAAGAGTTAGCCAAATGACCGCGCCAAGTAACATAATTACAATTGGAGGCGGCAAAGGGGGGATTGGCAAAAGCGTAATGTGTACCAACTTAGCGGTAGGCATGGCGCTCAGCGGCCACAAAGTCGTGTTAATGGACACCGACTACGGCGCATCCAATCTCCATGCACTATTAGGAATTGGAAACCCTAAACGCGGTTTCGTGGACTTTTTCAACCACGATTCTGACGACGTAAATTCTATTCTGTTAGACACGGGTATTGAAAACCTTAAGTTTGTGAGCGGCGCTGGAGATAATCCCGGTAGCGCAAATTTGGATTCAAATCATAAAGAGAAAATTCAATCTTTTATTAACAAACTAAATGCTGACACAGTGTTTATCGATCTCGGACCTGGCACAAACTTTAACGTGCTCGATTACTACAACATAGGAACCCAAGGCGTCGTGTTAACCGTTCCTGAAATGCCTTCGGTATTAAACGCATTTAGTTTTATTAAAGCCGCTCTATTTCGAAAACTTGATCAAGAGTTCATTGAATATCCGTTTTTTTCGGAATTGGTCAACGTGGTGCAAAACTCCGAAGAAGCCAATCAAATGTATTCGATTGAAAAACTAAAAGAACGCGTTGACGCACGTGAACCTTATATGATTCCACGTTTTGAAGAAGTTGTCGCATCTTTCCGTCCGAACCTTGTAATGAATCGAGTTCGTCGCCAACAAGATCTAATTTTGGGACAAAACTTGAAAAAGTTAGCGAAAAAATACCTAGACGTTGATATAGATTATTTAGGCTACGTGGTTGAAAGCGAACGAGTGAGAGATTCTGTCAACGACATGATCCCTTTTTTAATTAAAGACCCTCAAAGCAAACCTTCCGAAAACTTACAAAAAGTAATCGGTGGCCTCACTAATTCAGACATTCATCTGGTTAAAAAAGACGGCACGATATTCGTCTCCAAACAAGTCCGCCTATCCTCTGGTTGGGGTAAGTAACTTTTCACTTACTATTACGTCCCATCGATTAACTGATCATTGAAATAGGCAACAAGCTGATCTTTCCCCCAGTCTATTTGGTATAGATTCACGAGAGTTGGATGGGTGTGTTGGTCAACATGGACGATCAGCGCCCGCGACTATCCCATCTTCTATTTTGCCTATTTCCGGTGTCGTGGTGAATTTACTTGCGGCGATGCGGAACAGAGACCGATGACCAAACCTCCTCCATAACAGACGCTGTACATACACTAGCTTGGGATTGTGTTCCTCCTTCTCAATAATAGCCCGAGCGATAATATCCTTCCAAGTCTCCCCCTCCTTCAAACCCTCATCATGATCAATGGCATCTTTATATTTTGAGTGCAAAGCTTCAAGCGTTGCTCGGGTTGGGACTTCATCATCAGAAAATACGACACCAAGCATGGCTGTCCAATAACATTTGATAGCATGTTTCTGTTGAAAGGCGGGAATTCGGTTGGAAATCTGTTCCATACCATGCAGTGAAGTAATCAGGTGGAGGACCAGAAAGTCTCCCGGCTTAGCCAAGTAAAAAAGAGTTAAACCTTCATAAAGTTCGTTCCATATGGATGCCATGTCCAAATTATCTATCCAGGCTGGTGTTGTGTGAATCAGTGGATGTCCCTCTGCCAGTACCTTTGCGATATCATTTTGAAATCCAGTTATGGCGAGTTCCGGATGAAAGCCGGAAGATGCGCTGTATTTTTCATTGGTAAGAGTTGCTTCTCGCCAATTGTTGAGCGCTTCGCCATCTACTTCCCATGCTTCAGCAATATGAAGTAGCGAGCCAAGTACTGACTTGTCTGCATCCGAACCTAGGGCAGAGGAAAAAGTTTTTTCAGGTTGGCACGAAACATACGAAAATGCCATATATGCCAAGCCCTCAATGATCATCCAACGATTGCCCGAATCTAATGCCCAACCCAGGTGTATGGTCCCGTGCATGAGCGAACCCACGCATCCTGGCAAGAGACTTGGAACATATTCTTCCAGTAGTCGCCCCATTCCCAGTTCTTTTTCCTTTTGATCAAAAAACTGGCAATAAGATATGAAACTGCAATGCTTTCCAAAGTAATCCTGCCAATTGTCTTGAGTGATTTCACGCTCTGAGGTTTTCGGAGGTTCCAAGCCAAAACCATAAGTCGTGTACTTTGCATAATGGTTGTAATATTCCTTGATTCTTTGCGCAGATGCCTCAAGGCCTTTAAGGGCAACAACTCCCTGCTTAACATGATTAGTTAAGAAGCCGTTAAATTCTATATGGTAAGACTGGTCGTTGAGCAATGTCTCGATTATTTCCAAATCTTTCTTTATCTCTATGGACATTATGATCTCCCTATTGATCGGTAAGCTAACTACTTAAACAAGTCTCCCTTCTAACTAACGCAGAGCAATAAAACTCATTCTAGAAGAAACCCCAAGACCAGATTATAAAATTTTAGGGTGAAGCAGGCAATGAACCATCGTCAAAAAGTTGCGAAAAGTCATCAACGTTCTACTTGAGTTCTTTATAAACCTTAAGAATGGAAATTAAAATTAGGATTGGGGACACTAATGAATAAAGAAGATAGAGCGGCTTTACAAAAGAAAACAAGGTGGCCAGCGAAACGGTAGTAACAACCATGCTGGTGAATCCAAAGTAAAACTTCTTTGAAAGGGCGTATTGAGGGTTTTTATTTAACGCTTCTGAAGACTGCTTAAGAGTCCAAGCTCTAGCGGACGTCAAAAACCCAACCAAAATAATTCCTACGGCCCCAGTTAATCCCAAAACAAAAAAATCTTCATCCATTTTGGAATAACCGATTACAACTCCAACGTGTACGACAGCGTAACAAACAGAGTCTAAAACACAATCCATCCATGCTCCGAACTCACTGCTCATTTTTTTTGCTCGAGACAAATCGCCGTCCACTAAATCCAGCACAAAGGAAGCCTGAAGAAAAAGTACTCCAATTAAAAAAGAGTTTGAAGTTCCAAGAGAGTATGAAAAACCCGATATAACGGCTAATAAAAAAGATACAAGAGTTACTTGGTTAGGCGTAGCGCGAGTTTCCGCAAGTACGGATACAATAGGCCATGAAAAAAGATTCCTATAGGAATAAATAATAATATCGTCTTTTCCTTTAGCGCACGCTTCTTTGACTTGTTTGTACTTCACCGTTCTAAATCTCTTTCAATCAGGGGTTAAATTAATTTTTTCGTATTTTACTTCAGTAGATATTGGTCAAAATTTGACTGATATCTTTATAACTCAATTCAACCGGATTGTTTTTCATTCTATCCGGATTGACACTCTCCTGGACGATGGTTTCAAGATCGCTTTCCTTCAAATCCAAATCTCTCAATCTGATTGGGAGCCCAATAGACTGCATTAGTTTTGGCATATCTTTAACAAAAGATTCTAAAGAATCGGAATCAAACGCTTCCACAATTTGCTGAATTTTTTGCGGGATCGCTTGGTTATTGAATTGAATAACCTCTTTTAAAGTAATGCTAACAGCTAGTCCATGAGGAATATCAAAATGAATTGTCATGGGGTAGGAAATTGAGTGGCATGCCGCTGTTTTAGTATTATTAAAAGCAAGGCCTGCAAATAAACTGGCCAGCGACATATTGGTGCGAGCTTCAAGATTATCCGGTTCGTTGTATGCTGTAGTTATGTTTTTTCTAATCAATCGTATGGCGTGTAAAGCAAAAGCGTCTGAGATGGGTTGCGAACTCTTTGACCAACAAGACTCAATAGCATGAGTCATGGCGTCTAGGCCGGTAACTGCGGTAGTTTGAGGCGGCATATGAACTGTTAACTGTGGGTCAATGATCGCATAATCGGGGAACATCCAGGGATGGCTTAAAGAAAATTTCTTTTTCTGCTCCATATCCCATAGGGTTGCCCAACAAGTCACTTCACTAGCAGTTCCAGAAGTCGTGGGAATTGCAATAAACGGAAGGGGCTTATTCTCCAAAGATTTTTTTCCCGAAAGGTAATCCTCTAACGGTTCATGGTTCGTTGCCATTGCGGCTAGAATCTTCCCAGCATCCAAGACACTCCCACCTCCTAAGCTGATTACCAACTCAGCCTCCGAAGCTTTCAAGAACTGGATCGCCTGTTGAAGATCGTCGACAGTCGGGTTGGGCTTTATCTGGTCAAAAATGTACAAACTCTTGTCGTAAAGCATCCGTTTACAAACATCGACATACCCGAAACGACGCATCGATGAAAGACCGGTAACCAACAATATTTTTTTAGGAATGTTTAATTCGAGGACGTATTTTTTAAGAGATTCAAACGCATGAACCCCAAAGACAATTTTGGTAGGGCTTAGGTACTTCCAAGTTTCATCAAGCCTCATTGCCGGACAAACTTTTTAACGAGGAGCTGGTTAAAAACACATTCGTGATCTTTTAGAAACTCAAGTTCACGATCGCATCGTTTATAATTGGAAACGCCTAAAAAACGCAGAAAAATTCTTATATTCCAATCCACAGTACTATAGGGAATAGCAGGATTTCCTAACTCGCCCATGCGAATTATCATCGCCTTGACCATGGCATGTGGATCGAACTTTTCATTCCAAAAGGAATGCTCATACAAAGCTGCGCCAAACCCCTGAAAATCGTCGTCGACTTGAATAAGTTCAGTCAATTGAAAATAATCAATATCCTCCCAAACAGACCAGGCTCCCGAACAGGTAGATTTATCTGGGAAAAAAAGTTGGCGTGGAGCAATCCAAAGGTCGAAGTAAATATAAGAAATAAAAGAAAGGAAAAAACCTATTTGGTTCTCCTTAAAAAATTCCTCGGACGGTAAATAGGATTCTTGGGACAACTTCAAATATTGCGCAATTAATTCCTCGGAGTGATCGAGAATTTGATTATAAAAAAGAATCTGTTTTTTGTAATAGTAGCGGTGGTTGAAGTTCGTCGAATTTTGAATTTCCTGCTGAATAGACTCAATAAGAGGTTTTAATGATTCTCTGGTTTGCGCCTCATCATGTTTAAATTTTTCAAACATGGAAAAAGTTCCTACCGCAACTTCAAGTAATTCCGGCAAATTAGAAAGGGCATGGGTATGCATACTATTATAAAACCGCCCTCTACTGATGTATGCCGGCAAATTCCCGAAATAGGAGGTACAAGGATCTTGATTGCAAACGATCGATATCGATTTGCAAAACTCCAAGTGGCTGGAAAAATTCATGGGATAGTGAACGCTAGAAACGTGAATTAGATGAATGAAACGTTGTGGTCAATAGGGTACTCAAATTCCCCTATCGGTTCGTTTCTCAATAATACTCTTCTTGGTCATTAATAATCCGGGATGCATTGTCGGCAGATATAAGATTCAATTCTTGACGCGCGTCTCCAGAAGCCAAAGACTGGCCAAATGTGATGGCTAAAATTCTTCCTAAATTAGCTGGATCGGGCGACCAGAAACCGTGAGGCACAAAACCTGGTATTAACCAGGAATCACCCTCTTGAAACTCTTCATAATGCGTTTCGCCTTCTCCAATCCAAACAAAACCTACAGGTCCTCCATGTAACACTTGAGTGTATTGATGAAAAAAATGACCCCGGTTTAAAACAACATCTTCTTTCTCAGTCAAATGGAGTAATAGTTCTACTGGCTTAAAGTTCGGTAAGGTCGAAGACATGGCTCGACACCAATAGGTATATTGTAGTCTTTCAGCTCGAAACTGATCCATTTTAACGGCTTCTGAGTTCCTTAGAATGATCACGCCACGTTCTCTGTCATCATCCATTGGCAGCAAATCACGAACGCTAACATGAAATTCTTTAGCCAGTTTTTCTAGCTCTTCCCATGTAGGTTTCTGATAACCCTTTTCAAGCTCGGACAATCTATCCCGCGCAATACCAGTATTTTGAGACACCATTGCGTGTGTATATTTAATCTCATTCCGCCAAGCATGAATCAGGGACCCATAACTTAAATAAGGTGGTGTCGCAGTTTTTGTCTCCATAGAAGCCTTCTCAACTTAATTAAGATTATGCAAAAAATATTCTATTGGCCTAAAGTAAAACCTTTTACACTCATAATATCATATCTTTAAAAGATTTTTTGGCGTTATTAAAATCCTCTTGAGTGTCTAATTCTTTCCACCCATTCTGAATTTTTACACAGTGAACGGGAATTGAGTTGTCTACCATCTCCTGAAATAAATCCGTTAAATAAGCTTTTTTCAAACTAGGAGCTTGTTGAAAAGGACGATCTGCATACGTTATCTTACTTTGCTCATAAGACTTTTTAAATAAGTCGGAGCCACGTGCCGTTAGCTTTAACATCCCAATAAATTCACCTGGCGCATCTTCTTTCTTTAAAGATCTGACATTCTTTCCAATTTCTTGCACAAACCCTTTTTCATCGTAAAAAGCCGACTCGGCTTCGGAAATCGGGTGAAGCTTGCGGCCAACATAATTAGCCTTCCAATTTTCATCCACAACAACCGAGACATCCTCCTTAGAGGCTAAAAGCTTCTCAACAACAGATGTATTAAAAATGATATCGCAATACAGAATAACAACATCGCCGTGAATCTCTTCTTTCGCATAAAAAAGAGACTCTAGAATATTGTTGTTCTCATAATCTGGGTTCATAAAAAATTGAACCCCTGGAAGTTTCAACTTATCCGCCTGGTAACCTCGGATGACAAAAATATCCTGAACTCCCGCAGCCTTCAAACAATCAATTTGAATATTGATTAGAGGCTTACCGTTTAAGGGAAGTAAACACTTCGGTTTGTCATCGGTTAACTCCCCCATTCTATTCCCCATACCTGCCGCTATTATAATTGCTTTTGAAGCCAAATTAATCCACCTTTTGATTTTGAAAAAGAGTTAAATTTAAATTCTAATATCCCAGCAAAAAACCTGTGGTTGGACAAACTCGCTACTAAGCCTAAAACACCTTACAACCCCAAGCAAATCAATCGGTTAGAATGTTAATCATATTTCATTGTCAGGTCAATAAAAACAATTCTAATATACCGGCGGCCTAAAAGACTTTGACCGCCGGTTTTAAATCAGTTTAGGGTTTTAAGAAAAATAGATCTTCTGAATTTCTTCGCGAAGTTCTTTCTGAGCTTTGGCTTGTTCCAACATTGAATGCCAATGAGTCCCAAGAGCTTTCACCAGGGCGTCAGACTTTTGATCTATCTTCTCGCCCCAAGCGATCTTAATTTTTTCCTTCAAACTTTCCACTTGAACCTGATGCATCGCTTCAAAAAAAGCTTTGTTTCCCATCTTTGCCGAGGTTTCTACAGGGCAACATAAATCCTCTAATGATTTCTCTACTGGACAACACTCTTGAGCGCTATCACATTGATCTTGAGATGAAACTGTTTCGCAACTGGACATAATAAAACTCTCCTCTTAAAGTTTAAAAAAGACACGTTGAAAAATGGTAGTTTTTTTGGAATTTCTCTATTTCTACAATTACCCAACGCTCCCCAAAATTAATCGCTTTAAGCGATCACAAAATATCTGATGAAAAAACCCAAAAAATACCAACTAGTTGGTATTTTTTAGAGTAAATTTTTTTTGCTACCTCCCAAATAAAATTTTCACATACTCTTTATATTGTTTTACTGAACGCTGAATCACTTTATTATCCTGTTTTGCTCTCATTAAAATTAAAGAACCTTGAATTGTCGCTAAAAAATATTCCGCAAGTTCTTCCGGTTTAAAAGACGCTTTTGGAGCGTATTTTTCTTTCGCTAAGATAAAATCCTGTTTCACTTTCCCTATAAATTTATTAAAAATTTCTTCGCAAACCTCCCGAATATTAGGATGCGTTTCTGAAAGCTCCTGAGAAAAAATACCAATCAGGCACCCTTTATTTTGCGGATTTTTAGAAGCGTCATGAACCAAATCCAACAAATTATAAATTCGCTTTAAAGGGTCCGGCTCATCTTGAGAACTACACTTTTCATCTATCGCTTGTTGTTGGCCACATGCAAAATGAAGCGCAACGTTTTTCCCTAAGTCTTCCTTATCCTTGAAATAATAGAAAAAACTCCCCTTAGTAACACCCGCTTTTTCGCATATATCGTCGATCGTTGCAGCAATAAATCCTTTTTCAAGCATTAAGCATTGAGCGGAATCTAATATTTTTGTTTTCTTATCCATAACACCCAAATAAATACCAACTAGTTGGTTTATTATTGTATATTTATTGTTTTTAACAATCAATAAAAATAATCTTCTCTTTTATTTCTTAAAAAAAATCAATACCATACGTATTAAAATTAGTTTCACAAACCAATTCCTGAGATAATCCTCCCTCATTATTTTTCTGGGCTCACTTTAAATTAAATGAACACTTCGCATTTATTAGATGAAATCATAAGTATCGCCGAGAACAAAACTGTTTACGTTGTTGGCGGAACTATTCGAGATAAAATACTAAATAGGCCGCTCGCAGACTACGATTTTGCATGCGCTAACGCCCCTGAAATCGCAACTCAACTTTCCCAAAAAAACAATTTCCCTCTAGTTAAACTAGACGAAACTCCAAAACGAGAAACTTATAGGGTTATTTTAAACGATCAAACCAATTTTGATTTTACTGTTCTTCAAGGCAAATCAATTGAAGAAGACCTTGGTCGTAGAGATTTGACTATTAACGCCATGGCGGTTTCTTTAGAAAATTTTACTAAAGGAAACTTTTTACCCATAGATCCATTTGGCGGCCAAGAAGATCTAAAAAATAAAACTATACGAGCTTTACCCGGAAACGTTTTAAAAGATGATCCCCTACGTGTTTTACGAGCTTTTCGATTTGCGGCTCAATTAGACTTCAAAATTGAGCCCGCTACATTCCAACGCTTATCCAGGGAAAAAGAGGGATTGAATCAAGTAGCTGGAGAACGAATTGCTCCAGAATTATGCACAATACTTTCTTCCAATGACTCAGGTAAAACCGTCGCCCGTATGTCGGTATCGGGCGTATTAAACATACTCGTACCAAACTCTAAAGACAACGCATCCAAGAGTTTTGCTCTCAAAACTTATAATGAAACGGAAAGTTTTTTAAATCGACCTGAAGATTTATACCCGGACAGGTTCAAAAAAGACGGTATCTTTTTAGAAGAAACAGCGCTTGTAAAACTTGCATGTTTGCTATGGCATTTCCTAAAAGAGGACGCTGTCGAAACTAAAAAAACCGAAGAACTTTTGAAAAAACTAAGATTCAGCAACTCAGATTCCCGCTTCATTTTAAAAACGATTCAAGCAGCCGATGAAGCTTTAACTTCCAATTTAGATTTTGCCGGCTGGTCACCAGACTTTTCTCAAATTTATGGTTTTGTAAAACAAGCTGAAGAGGAATTGGTTCCAAGTTTATATCTAGCGGCTGGAGCTTTTAAATCACATTTAAATTTGGATGATATTGAAGGAGAGGGCTTTGTTAGAGCAACACATAACTTACTCGATTTTTATAAGCGTCGTTATCTCCCAGCTAAAGAACATCCCCCTCTCTTAACTGGAGACGATCTTCAAAATGAATTTAACCTTTCACCCTCCCCTATTTTCAAGTCTATTTTAGAATATATAGAAGAAGGTCGAGTCTTAGGCACTATTAAAAGTAAAGAAGACGCTAGAAAAATGGTTAAAAGCATGATTGAAAGTTTTTAAGATCGCCTATGATAACTCCACTTTCCCCTGATTTGCTATCGCTTAGTCCTTATAATAAGCGCTAGGCTCATCGCAAGTTTGATTTTTTAGCTATTCCCTTAACCGAACCACCTATTAACCATTCGAGAGCAATAAAAAATAGGGTTTTAAAAATGTCATTAAATTTTTCGAATAAAATCTGGAACGATAAAAAAGTTATTTTAGGAGAACAAGAACTCGATACCAACATGCCTATCCGTATTGTAATCGGTTTTCATGGCGCTGAGTCAACTCCAGAAAACATGTTGGTTCATGGCAGTAAATTGACCATTCCAAATTCTCTCCTAGTCTTCCCAGAAGGCCCGATTGACGCTGAAAACGGACTTTGGAGTTGGTGGAAAGACGGTCCAAAACAAAAAGAAACTGTCCAATCATTTGTTACGGTTACAGACGCAATTTTTAATCAAGCAAAAGAATACGTTACAAAAAAGCATGAAAATGCATCGGTAGACTTTTTTACCTGGGGGTTTTCTCAAGGAGCTGCCGCTGTTTTAGTCGCTGTTTTATTCGGTTCTCAAACTATTAATAAAGCGGCTTCCGTTTGCGGTTTTTTGCCGGAATTGCCTGGCGAAGCCCCTAAACCTTCTAGCCCAGTACCTATTCTTGGAATATTTGGAGCTAACGACGAAGTTGTTCCTTCTTTTCTGGCGGAACATGCTTTAGAAGAGATAAACCAAATGGGGCACCAAGCACAAATTAAAGAAACTTCCCAGGGACATGAAATAACTCCAGAAAATTTAGCAGAGATTAATCAATGTTTTGGAAACTAGTCTTAAACATATGAAAACTAAAAAAATTCTAATAGTTATTTTGTTCCTCTTTTTTAGCTGGAATTCCAACGTTTTTGCAAAAGACGCACAACGAGTTATTTCTTTGTCCCCTTCTATAACAGAAGTGCTATTTGCTATAGGAGCCGGGGACCAGGTAGTGGCGGTAACAGATTTTTGCACGTACCCAAAAGAAGCCGTCAAAAAGCCAAAAGTTGGCGGAATGTTGAATTCCAGCGCAGAATCAATCATCGCTTTAAAACCTAACCTTATCGTTTTTCAACCTGGTAAATCCAATATCAAACAACTTACAAAAAAACTAAATTCTGAATATATCGAAGCTTCTTTTCAAGATTTGAAATCGATCTACCAATCTATTCAAGATATTGGAAATGCCGTAGGAAAAGCAAAAGAAGCGAAGAAGTTAATTGGCGACATAAAATCAAAACTTCATAGTTACCAGGAACGCCTTAAAAATGTAAAACCAAAATCGACACTTTTAATTTTGGGAGATAGCCAAGACCCTTTAAGAGATTTATACGCGGTTGGCAAAAGAACTTTCTTAGACGAGCTTCTTACTTTATCTGGAGGAGAAAACGTTTTGAGTGAAACTCTCTCCCAGTATCCCAAAATTTCAAGAGAGTACATTATTTCTCGTTCTCCAGAAGTCGTCATAATTGCTGGTCCCAATAGCGACGTCACAGAAAAAGAATTCTCTTCAAACCTAAACGCTTGGAGAATATTGGGTTCAGTCCGCGCAGTGAAAAATAAAAACATACATATGATTAACGAAGACTATATTCTAATTCCAGGACCGCGCCTGGTAAATATCGTGGACAGATTTTATCAAGCGCTACACTCCCCCAAATCACAAGTTTCCACTCCGCAATAATGAATAACCCAAACAATAATCCTTCAGAAAACGAATCACTGATATTAGAATCTAAAAACGTTTCTTTTCACTACACTCACGAAAAAGAAGAAGCCATTACAAACGTTTCTTTTAAAATCGAGCAGGGCGACTTTTTAGGAATAATAGGCCCAAACGGTTCTGGTAAATCCACTTTATTAAAATTGACCGCTGGAATTCTTGCCCCTTCTAAAGGAAAAGTATTTTATAAAAATCAACCTATTCCTGATTATAAGAAAAAAGATTTTGCGAAATTAGCAGCGTGGATTCCTCAAGAAGCTGGAATGGTCTTTCCTTTTAGAACTGAGGAAGTTGTATTAATGGGTAGGTATCCTTACAAATCGGGATTTTCTTTTGAAACGGAAGAAGATTTAAAAATTGCATCTGAAGTGATGGAACTGACAGGCACAAAGTTCCTCTTTGGTAAAAAGTTTACTGAAATTAGCGGAGGCGAAAAACAAAGGGTTTTGATCGCAAGCGCATTAGCTCAAAAACCGGAAACTCTAATCTTAGACGAACCGATTTCGTTCCTTGATATCAAGTATCAGATTGAAATTCTTGAAATTCTTCGAAAGCTCAATCAAAAACATTCCGTTACTGTAATCATCGCTCTTCACGATCTCAACTTAGCTTCAAAGTATTGCTCTCGGTTGCTTTTATTAAAAAATGGAAAAATGGTTCGCGAGGGATCTCCAAACGCCATTTTAGAACAATCCATTATTGAATCGGTGTACGAAACACAAATTAAAACACTTATAGATGAAGAAGACGGTTCCTCAATAATCCTTCCTCGAACAAAAAATAATTGATGATTCTAGAATCTACAGGGAAGAAAATTTTTATTTCTTTAGGCTTATTTTTTGCGCTTTTTTTATCGACATTAGTCGTAGCTCCTATGATCGGGCCAGTCGATATTGACTTGAGCAATGCTTTATTTGGAGAAAACGTAGATTCGAGAAACGTAGATGCCGAAATTTTTTTCTTAGCCCGACTACCCCGTATCCTCCTCGCAGCTATTGCTGGAGCTGGGTTGGCCGTAGCCGGAGCAATTTTCCAGGCATTGCTGAGAAACGATTTAGCCGCTCCTTTCACCTTAGGAGTTTCGAGCGGCGCCTCCTTGGGAGCAGTTATCGCAATTCGTTTTTTAGGAGTCTCCCCACAAGGGTTCTCCTTAGTTCCTATTGCCGCATTTTTGGGAAGTTTACTGGCTATTGGTCTTGTTTTTGGAATCGTACCTAATAGACGTGGCGAGCTTCCGGCCCCTGTTATGATTTTGGCCGGTGTCACCGTAAACTTTTTCTTCGCCGCTTTGGTTATGTTTATTCATTACATATCGGATATTTCACAATCATTCCAGATTGTTCGATGGTTAATGGGAGGACTAGACGTAACAGATTATTCAACTTTATTATGTATATCTCCTTTGGTTTTAATTGGAATCGCCTGTTTAATCTTCTTCAGCCGAGATCTAAACCTGCTGAGCGCTGGAATTGAATCCGCACAAAGTCGAGGAGTCGATATTATTCTTGTTCAAAGAGTCGGCTTTATCTGCGCCTCTTTAATTACCGGAGCTGTTGTCTCTGTTTGTGGCCCAATTACTTTTCTTGGTTTAATCGTTCCCCATATTGTTCGACTAATCGTTGGCCCAGATAATCGTATATTAATACCCGCTTCTATGTTTTTCGGGGCAGCATTTTTGATAATGTGCGATACCGTTGCAAGAACGATCATCGCTCCAGCAGAAATTCCTGTTGGTATTATTACCGCTATGTTGGGCGGACCATTTTTCGTTTGGCTACTTCGGAAAAAACTTTAATCAATTCTCTTCTGTATATATAACTATTCTAATTATTAAAGCTAAAATAACGCAATAAATCCAACTATTCACCATTGATAAAACTCTTTACTATACTTTCAGTATAGATATTTTGATCGCAAAGTTTCCAACGCTCTATTTTGTTTTTGAAAATATTAATCCAAATCCCTTGATAACCAAAAGCTAGTAAGATATAAAAAAGAATCTAAATAATACGATATTGCTAAAAAATATTTAAAAAAGCATTTCTTTAATTCTTATACGAAAATATACCATGGATAACCAAAAAAATAACGAAAACATCAAAGTCTTTATAAGTTGTAAGTCTAATCATTATGACATCGCAGAAAAAATAATTAATAAACTTGATGCTTACGATGCCGCAGATAATTTAAGCTTTTTTCTGGCAAGAAAAATTGAAAAAGGGAAAAAATGGAAAGAGCAAATAGAAAACGAAATACAAAACTCTGACTTCCTTCTAATGTTGCTGCTAGACAAAGACAAAGATTTGGATTGGTGTTTAAGGGAAGCTTATATGATGAATATTTTAAAGCGGCCTGTTATTTGTTTACAAGCAGAGGACAATGAACAACATACAGAATTACCCGAGGACTTTAAGGAAATTCAAAAACTTAAATTAGAAATTAAAGATTTAACGGCTTTCCTAAAGGATTTTTATGGAACCAATAAATACTACCCAGGGAAAAAAGCAATCAATCTGAAGCTTAGTAATAACGAAAATGAAACGGTTGAAATAGCTAACTCGATTTATAATTGGTGTGTCATTCGCGAAAAAGAGCATCATAAATTTGGTAGAAATATAACTCTTCGTTTTAAATATAGTAAAAATATGGATACCTCGAAAATCCCCGATGACGCCGAGATTATCGAAACGGATAGATTTTCTTTTAGAATATTCGGGGTACGCCCAACTCCCCCAGCAGGGAAAAACCATTGGCTATGGTCTGATTTATTAGAAAAAGCTGGTATTTCTCCATATTCCCCTTGGATTTCGCAATTAACAAAATCAATTTTCAAAGCCTGTGAGAAAAAAACACACGATCCAATACAAGCAACCTTCGTCTCTTTAGATAGTACCGGAAGAACCTATTTACCTGTATTAGAAAGACACCGGAGTATTTCCAACGGAGAAATGGAAATTTCTATAATATTCGTCGAACTTTTTCATAGAGAAATCGACAATATTCCTGAGGACCTAAAAAAACTAGGCGAAAGTATGAATATAGCCAAAAAGTTGCGCTGGGAAGTATTAGTAGATTATTTGGATAAAAGACTCCCCGCGTGGCAAGTTAATATTCCTTCTGAAAACGATTTTAGTGAACTTCAAAATGAATATTTATCTATTGTTGAAGAAGCAAAGGGTGTTTATTTAGGAGATTCTGAAGCTTTAATACCTATTTTTAAGCCTGGTGAAGAACGCAATCAATTCCTACGAATCTATTCTGAAATGAAAAATATTCAAGAACCAATTATTAATTCTCTGAAAGATCGACACATCGAAGACATAAGAAAAAACTTAGAAAAATTACGACAAATCAACAACGAATATCTAATCTTGGCAACAAAAAAAATGCTAGACACTTTTGAAAAAATTTTTAATGAAGAAAAAGAATACTTAGTTTAAAAATATTTTGAAATTTTAAACTAAGAACTCTCGGCAAACGATTTTTTTCTTTCCAATTTAAATTTAAGTAACCCCAAAAAAATCAAAAAATCTCTTTACCTCCTCTCTCTAATCAAATCTTAGCAAACATCTTTAGCGACAATACTTAAAAATCAAAAAAATTATTCGTTAAGGATTTCACTACTCTTACATTACAATTAAGATTTTATTTTTAGAAAATTAAACCTTAATTGTATAAAGTAAAAAATGTCCGCTAAAACACTGATGATACAGGGAACCGGTTCTGGCGTTGGAAAGAGCGTACTCGTAGCGGCGCTTTGCAGACGTTTTTTTAAAGACGGCTTACGAGTAGCTCCATTTAAAGCCCAAAACATGTCTCTAAACTCATTTGTGACTGAGGACGGCGGTGAAATGGGACGCGCCCAAGTGTTTCAAGCTGAAGCTTGCGGTTTAAAACCTTCCGTCGCTATGAATCCAATTCTGCTAAAACCTTCTTCCGACAATCATTCCCAAATAATCGTAATGGGCCGCCCTGTGGCTAATGCCGACGCAAAAAATTATTACCGAAATAAAGAAAGCTATTTTAAAGAAGCAATTTCCGCTTTTGAATCGCTGCAACAATCGTTCGACCTCATAGTGCTTGAAGGGGCTGGCAGTCCAGCGGAAATCAATCTCAAACAACACGATATCGTTAACATGCGTATGGCAAAATTAGCTAAGGCGCCTGTTCTAATAGTTGGAGACATTGATCGTGGAGGTGTTTTCGCTTGGATGAAAGGGACTTACGACTTATTAGATTCCTCAGAAAAAGATATTGTAAAAGGGTTCTTAATCAACAAATTTCGCGGAGATTTAGATTTATTAAAACCGGGCTTAATCCAATTCGAAGACTTGGTTCACAAACCTGTTTTAGGGGTAATTCCTTTTGATAGGGAATTATATGTCGACGAAGAAGATAGCGTTCCCTTGCCAAACATCTCGGGAGAAATAAACGGCATCCAGGACAAACTCAAAATTGACGTGATTCGACTTCCAAGAATCTCAAACTTTACCGACGTTTCTCCACTAATGTATAACCCAGGAATTCTACTACGCTATGTTTGGCGACCAGACCAAATTCAAAATCCAGACTTGATACTAATTCCGGGAAGTAAAAACGTTTTGGAAGATATGGAATTTTTAAAAAACCAGGGACTGGATAAAAAAATTCACCTCTGTCATAACAAAGGAACTTTAATTCTTGGAATCTGCGCAGGATTTCAAATGCTCGGAGACATATTAGAAGACCCTCATGGAATTGAAAGTTCAGCTAATAAAGTAAAAGGTTTGGGGTTGCTAAAAATGAAAACGGAAATTCAACCCGAAAAAATAACTCGGCAGACAAACCCATCTACCGGTGATAGTCCTGTTTTTAAGAGTGGGTTAAACGCTTCTGGTTATGAAATTCATATGGGGACCTCACAAATTCAAGGCGATCATCCAGCTTTATTTGTCGACTCGAAGGGTAAAGGCAACCCGGAGCTTGGAATATCTAATTCGGAGGGCACGGTTGTAGGGGCTTATATTCACGGTTTTCTAGATTCCAACTCTATTAGAGAAGCTTTTTTAAATCACATCTGCCAAAAACGAAAGCTGCCAAAAAACTGCGCTTCTTTTGATTATAAAAAGTTCCGCGATGCCCAAATGGATCGTTTATGCGACTTGTTTTCTAATAACGTCGATATGGAAAAGATTTACGAAATCGTTCGATGCTAAATTTTTTTTCAGCTCTAGCTTTTTTAACTATTGTTCGAATTCCAAAGCTGGGGAATTGGGAAGACGGCCAAAAAGTTCTCTATTTTCCACTCGTTGGAATTTTAATTGGCCTTGGGCTGTGGGGTATCGATACTATTGGAAGTTTAGCGTTTAATCCTGAACTACGCTGCGCCTTTGATCTCATATTTTTAGCTATAATCACGGGAGGAATTCATCTCGATGGGCTGGCAGATTCAGCAGATGGAATCTTCGCGCATCGTGGCGGCGAAAAGGCTCTGGAAATAATGCGAGATTCGCGTATTGGCGTAATGGGAGCATTGGTTGTTTTCTTTTGCCTTTTAGTTAAGTTTACCGCTCTTCAAGGTCTTCCAGAAACCACCCGTTGGGTGTGGTTGATAGCGGCTCCAGCTCTGGCAAGAACTAGCCTGACCATAAGCCTAGTTTTTACGAATTACGCACGCAATGAAGGAGGTCTTGGAACGGTTTTTTTTCAAAAAAACCGATATAGTTTATTAAGTTTATCTCCTTTTGCCTTAGTAATTCCTCTTATGATAAGCCCTGTTTCCGGACTTATAGCTTTAACCGGATTCTTTATTACCTTAGCCTTACTTTTTTCATTTTTTAATCGTACAATAGGCGGCATGACTGGAGACACTTTAGGAGCAACCGCTGAAATAGTAGAAGCGGTTATCATGATTGAAGGGGTAGTTTTAAGCCACTGGATTTCTCTTTAGAAAGGGCTGTTAATGTCAAAAAGAACTTTTCTCGTTACCGGAGGGTGCCGAAGCGGGAAATCCAAACACGCCCTGGCTTTAGGAAACCGGTTTCCGGGTAAAAAAATATATATTGCTACCGCAGAAGCTCTTGATTCTGAAATGAAAACGCGGATTGCCCTTCATAAAGAAGAACGAGATCCTTCTTGGACGACTATTGAAGAGCCACAAGATCCAGCTTCTGCAATAAAAAGTATCGATTCTGACAATTCAATTATTTTACTGGATTGTCTTTCCATTTGGGTCGCTAATCTACTTCTTGCCGACCGAAAACGCGAAGATATTCTAGAACAAACCAAAATATTAGCTGAAATGTCCTTAAAATCTCAAGCTTCGGTTATTATCGTCACTAACGAAGTTGGGGCGGGAATAGTTCCCGACAATAAATTAGCTCGCGAATACCGAGATATAATCGGCGAAGCAAACCAAATAATTGCATCACACTTTGACGAAGTAGCCCATTGTGTCTCAGGAATTCCAGTCACAATAAAATCAAAAGGCAAAGAAAATTTTCAAGAACAAACAAACGAAGGGTCGACCCACGAGTTTTCACCCGAGAAAAAACAAGGACTTTACGACGCCATCTATAAGAGAAGGGACGTCCGGCATTTTAATTCTAAGCCTGTTCCTCCTTCCGTTTTAGGCAAAATACTGAATGCCGCACACCATGCAGGTTCGGTAGGTTTTATGCAGCCTTGGAATTTCATGATTATTGATGATGTTCAAGTAAAAGCAAAAGTTAAAGAAATTTTTGAAAGATGCAGTGAAATCGCAGCCAAAAAGTTTTCTGAAGACCGCGAAAAACTATACAGATCGCTTAAATTAGAAGGCATTATGGAGGCCCCTATTAATCTCTGCATTACTTGCAATAGAAATCGATTAGGCTCTAACGTCTTAGGTCGAGACACTATCCCCGAGATGGATTTAATGAGCGCAGCATGCGCGGTACAAAATCTCTGGTTAGCTGCAAGAGCTGAAGGGGTTGGGGTCGGTTGGGTTAGCATTCTTTCCCAAGAAGAATTAAAAACCGCTTTAGAAATTCCTGACGACGTTGTTCCCATCGCTTACCTTTGCATCGGATATACGGATAACTTTCTAAAAAAACCAATGCTACAAACCGTAGGCTGGGAAGACCGCTTATCTATCGAAAATTTGGTGTACTACAATAAATGGGAAGGAAAGCCAGGTGAAAAACCTATTGAATTCCCTTCTGGCGATTTTTAATGAACTCTTCAAGAAGATCTTCATCTTTATCCAAAAACCGCACCTCCCATTCGATCCAAACGGAAAAAACAGTTTATCCAGATCATGGCGGAGACTGGCATTCTGCTCTTACTCTATCCAAATTACCCGCAGACGAATTGATCGATTTTAGCGTCAGTTTAAATCCACTAGGGCCGCCAGAAATAACCGCCGACTTAACTAATCAAATCATTAATGGACTAGAACGCTACCCAGAACCAAGGTCCGACAAATTAAAAGAATGTTTCGCTAAATTCCGCGACATCCCAAAATCTTCTATCTTGGCAGGTAATGGATCAAACGAATTAATACACTTAATTCCGCGCTTTCTCTCCCAAGAAAAAAAGTGTGTCATCGTCGAGCCAACATTCTCTGAGTACGGCTCTGCGATTCAATCGGCAAAGATTCCGCAAGCTCAATATCTATTAAAACCCGAAAATAATTTCAGAGAAAATATTGAAGCGTTTCTTTTTTATCTACAAAGCGTAGAGAATTTGGGTTCGGTCATTTTAGGTCACCCCAACAGTCCAACGGGACATATCTGGGCAATGGAGAGCTTGTTTTCCCTGAAAAAGTTTTGCGAACGTAAGAACATTTTTCTAATAATTGATGAAGCTTTTATAGATTTTTGTGACAAACCGATTTCATTTATCCAAGAAGCTCATCAATCTAAAAACTTGATAGTCCTGCAATCTCTTACCAAGCTGTATTGCATTCCTGGAGCCAGGTTGGGTTTTTGCATAATGCATCCAGAAAACGCTCGCCACATTGAGAATGCTATTCCTCCGTGGAACGTTAACTCTATTGCTCAAACATTAGGGCCTAAAATTTTAGAAGACACTCAGTATTTAGAGCAAACAAGAAGTTTCTTATCTAAAGAAAGAAAAATTATTTTTTCAGCGTTGAACTCAATTAATGCAATAAAAATATTTCCATCCGAAACCAATTTTTTTCTCTTCAAACTAATCGACGACAATCCTGATTTATCCGATCGCTTTTTTAAGAGCCTACTTACTCAAGGCTTAATTATTAGAAATTGCGGGAATTTTTCGGGATTGGATAATTCGTTTTTTAGAATCGCCATTCAAACCGAAGAAAAAAACCAAAAGTTAGTTCAGGCTATTGAAAGTTCCTTTCAACACGGCAAATAGTCATGGGGCTCTCCGGGCAAATTTTAACCGCTTTTCTTCTAGACCTTGCTATAGGGGACCCCAAACAATGGCCCCACCCCGTACGTTTAATCGGAGTCGCCGCTAGCTGGCTTGAAGAGAAAACCCGAAAACATATATCGAATCTAAGTATAGCTGGAGCCATCACCACAGTACTGCTTGTGGGAAGCATATACGAATCGACCTATTGGGTTCTTCATTCTATACATACCATTTCTCCTGACCTTTCCGCCTTCGTCTCTATTTTAATCTTATACACCTGTTTGGCCACTCGTTCGCTATTTGATGAAAGCGTACCGGTTTTACGTCATCTATTAAATAATGACGAAGAATCAGCAAGAAAAAGTCTTTCTATGATTGTAGGCCGAGACACAGATAGGTTAGATCGAAATGGAATTATAAGAGCAACTGTAGAAACCATTTCAGAGAATATTGTAGACGGTATAATTGCCCCTTTATTCTACGCTTTCCTCGGAGGAGCTCCGCTCGCCTTAGCCTATAAAACTATTAATACTCTTGACTCGATGTTCGGATACAAAAACGAACGATATATTAATTTTGGCTGGTTTCCGGCAAAACTAGACGATCTAGCAAACTGGGCTCCAGCGCGCTTATCAAGGTTTATTTTATCCGTTTCTAGCTTTCTTTTAGGATTTAATGGTTGGAAAGCATATAAAATTTCAATGCGGGATGGTCAAAACCATTCTAGCCCTAACGCGGGGATACCAGAAGCCGCCGTTGCTGGCGCTTTAGGACTTAAGCTGGGAGGACCAAATTATTATGGGGATATATTAGTTAAGAAACCTTATATAGGGGACGATAAAAACCATATACAATCAAGTGATATTTCAAAATGTCATAAAATAATGTTTGGCTCTTCTATTCTCGCATTGATAGTTTTTATGAGTATAATAGAAGCCTTTAGTTTTATATAATTACAGCTTTTAAATTTGATTTATGACTTTATCAAAACTCAAAAAACTTTACTTTAGCGTTAATCTCCTTTTTTTCATCTTAGGCATTTCTGCCATCTGTCCTATCCAGTCATGGGCTCTTGTCCAAAAAATAGATACAAATTCGGATGGGAAAATAGATCAGTGGCGAACCTTTTCAGAAAACCGCAAACTAATAAAAATCGAGTACGACTCAGATTTTAACGGAGCAATAGATCAAAGAGATGTTTACAACTCTCAAGTCTTCGTCAGAAAAATGGAGCGTGATCGAAATAGCGATGGAATTATCGACTACATTCAATATTACGATAGCCAAAGAAATCTTAGCCAAATTGATGCGGACACCCAATTTGACGGGAAAATAGATCACAGAGAATTTTACAAGCAAGGAAAAGACTTAATAAAAATCGAAAAAGATTTAAACTCTGACGGAAAAACCGATCTTTGGCAGTATTTTGATTTATCCGGGAAACCAACTAGAGTTTCATTTGACATTGATTTCGACGGCGTGGCAGATAGATGGGATTTGTTGAACGAAGAACAAGTTTTTCAAATCGCCGTGTTTGATTCCGACAAAGATCAAAAACCAGATCAATGGCAATTTTTCAACTCATTTTCCGAGCTTGAGAAAATTCATTTTGATACAAACGCCGACGGTTCTCCCGACAGATGGGAATACTTTGATAAAAGTGGTGAAACCGTTCGCGCGCTAATAGACAACAATTTTGATGGTATTGCAGATCAAGAAAAAATAAAGGGAGGACCGAGTGAAAACTAAACATTATCCACTACTATTTGTCATTTTATTCTTCCTTTCTAGTTGCGGAGGCGCTCCTCCCCCGAAGTTACAAGTACCGCCTGAATATAAAGCCGGTCAAACACAGTTCCATACCATCTGCTCAAATTGCCACGGACCAGACGCGCTTTCTAAGGGCAGTTTTAAAGCTCCTAAATTAATTGACGCAGAATACCTGCCAGGAAACTTCTCCGATGATGATATTCGCGATACGATAAACAATGGCACCGATAAGATGCCATCCCAACGGGGTAAATTTAATAAAAAACAAATCGACGAAATCATTAAATATCTTCGATATTCACAAAAAGCCGCTGGGTTAAGCGAAGAATCAGAAGAAGACTCTGAAGAGGAAGAATAAGCGAATAAGAAACATCTATTATTAAATCAACTAAAAATTGAAATACCGTTTCCTTATTTGAAAGCTAAAACTATGTCCGAACTTCTATTTCCAAAACTCAAACCTGTTTTAGAGTCGGACTTACAAAAAGCTCAATCGCATTTAGATATTTTAACCAAACCTCCCGGGAGTCTTGGGAAACTCGAAAAATTAGCGCAGCGATATGTAGCAATTCGCAATGGAGATTCAACCCTAAATAAAAAATCTATTTTCGTCTTTGCCAGCGACCATGGCGTTACAGAAGAAGGCGTTAGCGCATATCCAAAAGAAGTAACTCCGCAAATGGTATATAACTTCTTATCGGGTGGAGCGGCAATAAACGTTCTTGCTAGACATGTTCAAGCGGAAGTGATTATCGTCGACATGGGCGTTGACCATGACTTTGGAAATACTGAAGGAATTATTTCCAAAAAAATCGAAAATGGAACTCAAAATATGGCGAAAGTTCCAGCCATGACACGGAATCAAGCGATTCAGTCCTTACAAACAGGATTTGATTTAGCTTTGGAATGGTCGTCTAAAGGAACTGACGTTTTTGCTGCCGGTGAAATGGGTATCGGAAACTCAACTTCAGCAGCTGCCATCATGGCAACTTTTGACGGCGGCCCCATCGAACTAGCCGCAGGCTCAGGAACTGGAGTCGACGAAGCTGGGCTCAAAAAAAAAATCGAAGTTATTCGCAAAGCTCTCCAAACTAATAAACCAAACCCTAAAGACCCACTTGATGTGTTATCTAAAGTCGGCGGCTTTGAAATCGGAGGTATGGCAGGTTTAATTTTAGGAGCAGCCGAACGCAAAAGAGCAATTATAGTTGATGGACTTATTTCTGGGGCAGCAGCAACAATAGCGTTGAAAATAGACCCAGCAGTCGCAGATTATGTTTTCACATCACATCAATCTTCCGAACCAGGTCACGCCATGTTTTTTCAACTTTATAACCAATCCCCTTTATTCGATTTCGAAATGAGACTTGGAGAAGGTACTGGAGCAGCATTAGGAATTAGCATTTTAGAAAGCGCCGTAAAGATTTATAACGAAATGGCAACTTTTGAATCGGCCGGAATTTCCGACAAAAAACCTTCCTAAGCTTGGGTTAATTTGAATATATTGCAATTAGCGATATAAACTAAATATAATTAATTCCCACAGTCAAAAACATATTTCATTATTTTTTTAAATTTCTCTTAGCCGCAAAATCTTTTCAAAAAACCCAAAAAATATTCCAATATTGCAATATTTTTCCATATGGCTTTAACTTAAAAAAATGATCTCGTCGCTAAAAAGATACTTATTTCTTTTTATAGTTTCTTCTCTTTTAGTTTTAATAACTTTTGAAGTTTTCTTACAAACGAGAAAATCTAAAAAGCTAAATCCTACCCTCTCTGCCCCGGCATATGGAATCCCAGACTCATTAAAGTCTAATTTCCAAACCGAACTAAACTACCACAATAAATTCAAATTCAGAATAATCACTAATGAAAAACGGCTTAGAGAATCTCGTTCTATATCTTATGCAAAACCGAGAAATACATTTCGAATTCTTTGCCTTGGAGATTCAATTTTATTCGGCCCTGGAGTCAAGTATGAAGAATCCTTTTCTTATCAACTTGAAACACTTTTAAACAAACATTTTCCCACTAGAAATTTTGAAGTTATTAACGCTGCGGTATCAGGCTGGAGTCCTGTTGAATATTTAATCTATTTAAAAGAAGAGGGTTATAAGTTTTCTCCCGACTTAGTTTTAGTATCTAAATTCATCGACGATATCGATGGGTTAAGGTCGAGCCGTATTAAATTTGAAAAATTAGATTCTCGGCAAATTTCAGATAACGAAATACTCGTTGAAATAGGAAAACTTAAAATAAAAGAAGCAAACAATAACGGCTTAACATTACTCCTAGACTATCTTTTAAATAATCCATGGCTGGGACAACTTTCAGAGAATTATGTCGTGTTCCATAGAATCCGCCAAAGAATTCAAAGTATCCATTTGGAAATGAGCAAAATAAAATTCCCTAAAAACGATTCATTAGAAGAATTTTTGCGCAAAATCGACCCTTCAAATAAAAAGAAGATAGTTTGGTCAATTAAAGATTCAAGTTTATCGAATCTCGAAATTCCTTCTCTACGTCAACTTCGATATGATTTAGTCATAGCAGAATTAAAAAAACACATATTGAGCATTGGAAGTCGAATATTACTATTAGAATTCCCAACTTTTCAACAAGCCTATAAAATGATCTATTACAACCACCAAGAATCCTCTTCCAGAAAAGACCCGGATCATTTTTCTCTTATAAATAGTATGACTGACTTTCAATCGACAAGAAATGTACCTTTATTTTTCCCAAAAGATTCTCACTGGACTCCAGCGGGCCATTTATTTGCCGCAACTGTAACTTTTAACCAAATTTCGAAAAACTTTCTAGAAGCAGTAAATAAAAAACAAATTGATATCGACTCCTCAGCTACATTTGAGAATATTAAGAAGGCGAACAAAAGGTTGGAAAATCTTTTAAACAAATTTCCTCCACAAAGATTTATTGAATCAGTCGTTCACGCCAATAATAATCGTTTTAATGAAGCCATCGAATCTCTAGAGCTATATATTCAAAGTAACCTCAACGATCCTGAAGCTCTTTTCTATCTTGGTAGCTTTTATCTTGAAATAAAAAAACCACAAAGAGCCGTCCAATACTTTGAAAGAGCGATTGAGCACCAAAGACCACCACTATCTCTAGCGCAAGCTCTGTTTTACACAGGAAGAGCTTATTTTCAACTTAAGAAATATGATAAAGCGGCTACCTTTTTTGAAAAGACCACTCAATTTGAAAATTTTGAACCTAGCGAAACATATAATTATTTAGCGCAAACTTATTTCTGGTCAAAAAAATATTCTTTAGCTGAACAAAACTGGTTAAAAGCAATTCAAAAAAGTCCGAACTCTATAAAATACTATAATGTTTTAGGCTCGTTTTATCTGGAAACAGGTCAAATGAAAAAAGCCTTGGCTCAATTTAAAACTGTACAAACAATCGCTCCTGAAAACCCAAAATCTTTTTTTCTTCAAGGTTTGACATATCTCAAGTTAAATCAACGCCAAAACGCGCAAAAAATGTTTTCAAAAGTTTTAGAGCTTGAACCGCAAAACCGCATCGCCTTAAGGTATCTAAAGGGTCTAAATAGTTATAAAAACTGAGCTAAAATAATTTCCCAAAACATCTTCCATTAGCGGTTGACAGGGGTTTCATTTTTGGCTAGATTCATGCTTTCCATCTAATTTTGGAGTTATCAATTTTATGTCCGATCAAGAGAGTTATATTCAATCTTTATTTGCCGAGCGTATTGGAGGCGACCGGTTTGGTAAAGATACGACTATTTATAAATTTGAAAAAATTAAACGAGCCAAGCGCGCTGCTCTAGACGCAAACCCAGGTAAAGAACTGTTCGATATGGGCGTCGGCGAACCTGATGAAATGGCTTTTCCAGAAGTGATTAAAGCCCTCCAAATCGAAGCTGAAAAGCCAGAAAACCGCGGATATACCGATAACGGTATTGATGAATTTAAAAAAGCCGCTATTGAATACATGGAAAATGTTTTTGGCGTAAAAGGTTTAGACGCTTCTAAACATGTGAATCATACAATTGGAGCAAAACCAGGTTTAGCTCTTACGCCATTAGTCTTCATTAATCCTGGCGACGTTACTATTATGACAGCTCCAGGTTATCCAGTGATGGGAACTCATACGGAGTATTTGGGTGGGGAAACAGTAAATTTAAAATTAGAAGAATCTAATAATTTTTTACCCGACCTAAAGTCAATCGATGCAGATACTCGAAAACGAGCTAAAATCCTCTGCTTGAATTATCCAAATAATCCAACAGGCGCCAAAGCGACTCTGGACTTTTTCAAAGAAGTTGTCGAATTCGCTAAAGACAACGAGATCATTGTTCTTCAAGACGCCGCTTATGCCGCCCTTGTATATGACGGAAAACCGTTAAGCTTTCTATCCGTTCCTGGCGCTATGGAAGTTGGCGCGGAAATGCATTCGTTGTCAAAATCTTATAACATGACGGGTTGGCGTATTGGTTTTATTGTAGGTAACGAACTCGTCGTTAAAGGGTTTGCCAATATGAAAGATAATATCGACTCAGGGCAGTTTGCGGCAATTCAAAAAGCCGCAGCCTATTGTTTAAGACACCCCGAAATCACTGAAAAAATTGGCAATAAATACAAACGAAGATTATCAAAACTTGTAGAAACTTTAAACTCCGTTGGTTTTCAAGCTTCAATGCCAGGCGGAACATTCTTTCTTTATGTAAAAGCCCCTAAAGGCATTAAAGGAGGAAGGACATTTGAATCGGGCGAAGACTTTTCGCAATATATGATCACCGAACATCTGATTTCAACTGTTCCATGGGATAACGTAGGAAACTTTGTTCGTTTTTCAGCAACCTTCGCGGCAAATGGAGAAGAGGAAGAAAATCGAATCATGGCGGAAATTAAAAACAGGTTATCGAAACAAACTTTTGAGTTTTAAACATCCTTTAAGCAGTCTTATTTTTTATGTTTTGGCAATTCGTCTATCCTGTATCTTAATGGACGTAAGCAACTAAAGGCCTTCCTAATGCAGAAAACCGCTTTTATCGGTATTGGTTCCAATCAGGGGTTGGCTCGAGAAAATTGCGTACAAGCGGTTAAGGAACTGGATTCACTTGCAGAAGTTTGGACCGAGTTAAGCTCTTCGTTTTACGAAACCGCTCCTATAGGAATAGAAAATCAAGATTGGTTTATAAATTCCGTCATTAAAATCAAAACGACCTTACTTCCTCTCAATTTGCTAGACAATTTACTAGCAATAGAGGGGAAGATGGGGCGAGTAAGAAGAATTAAATGGGGCCCTCGTATAATAGATCTAGATTTACTTTTCTACGAAGATTTAATCATTACAGAAACCAATCTTAAAGTCCCCCATCCGGAGTTACATAAGAGAAAGTTTGTCTTGGAACCTCTTAAAGAAATCGCTCCTAAGCTACTTCACCCTGTTCTAAAAAAAACCATAGAAGAACTAGCTAAAGAAGGCGATCCAACTCAAGTAGTCAACAAATTGGCTCCCGTTTTATAATTTATCAAGTTCCACCCACTCCATATTTTCCATCGCTGCCTGAGCCAAGCTTTGAAAAGGGAATTTCGTCTCATCGTCTTCTAATAGCCGAATTTTTGCTTTTGTCGCCGGGTTTGGAGGCATAAAAACCGAGCAACAGTCTTGATGAGGCTCTATACTGATTTCGTAAGTTCCAATTTCTTCAGCTTTTCGGATAATATCTAATTTATCCATTCCTATAAGAGGTCTAAAAACGCTTGTTTCCACAACAGTGGATACAGCCGCTAAGTTCTCCAAAGTTTGAGACGCAACTTGCCCTAAGGATTCCCCAGTTATCAAAGCCTTATAACCAAGCCGTTTAGCTACTTCTTCAGAGATTCTATACATCATTCTTCTATAAAGAACTACTCGGTTTTCAGGTCGACATTGATCTCTAATTGCCATTTGGATATCGCCAAAAGGAATAACGCATAATTTTCCTTTATCTTGAAAATGGTTCAGTTTTTTTGCTAACCGAAGAACTTTATCGTAACCACCTTTTCCCAAAAAAGCTCGGTTTTCAAAGAAAATAAAGTGAACGCGGCATCCTCTGCGAATAATCATATGAGAAGCGACTGGGCTATCTATTCCTCCTGAAAGTAAACTTAAAGCCTCTCCTGCAACACCCACTGGCAAACCTCTCAGACCTATTTTTCTACCGCTATAGACCCAAGCATGATCGCGACCAATTTCAACTTCGAGAACATAGTCAGCATTCTTTATATCCACAGTCAATCCACTGGGACTAAGTTTTTGCATAATGCGCGAGCCTATTTCAAAATCACATTCAGTAGACGTTTTATAAAAAGATTTATCAGAACGTCTAGATCGGACGCAAAACTTCAAATTACTTCGATCTAATAGTAGAGGTTCAATCCATTCAATGCCCCGTTTTGCAATCTCGTCAAACTCTCTGGCCACTTCAATGCCAAAGCTAAAAGAAGAGATTCCAGGTATATCCTTCAATCGTGTATCACACAGCTCTACAGCTTCCGAATCTAATTGGACAACAACTCTACCGTGAGGAGAAAATACTTTTATATTTTCCAAATTCTGCAATTTCGCTCGGATATTTCTTGAAAGAGCGTCCACAAAAAACTTACGGTTTTTTCCTTTTAACCCAATTTCATCGTATCTTACAATAGCTATTCGTTTGGACATTAACGGCCTTTCTTATCACGAAACACAGGGTATATGGCTTTATAAACTCGATCAAACTCTTTAATAAAGTAATCAACTTCTTCCAATCGATTTGACGGACCGAATGAAATACGGAGGCTACAACGAGCTTCATTTATGGATAATCCCAAACCTAATAAAATTTTTGACGGATCTTTTGAACGAGCGGAACAAGCGCTACCCAAACCAACAAAAATATCCGATTCTTCCAAATGATGAAGAATCACTTCTCCTTCAACAGGAGAAAAACTGAAGTTAATAATCGATGGACACCAATCTCCATCGATCTCCGAATTAAATCGAATTTGCAAATTCTGATTTTTGTCAGATAATTCTTTTAGGCCATTAATTAGCCGTTGGCTTAATTTTTTATATAATTCTGCATTAGCGCCCAAATTCCGTAAAGCAATTTTAATAGCTTCTGTAAATCCCAAAACCAAAGGTACTGGGATAGTTCCCGACCTAACTCCGGACTGTTGCTTTCCACCATGAATCATAGGCGTCAATGAAAGACGCGAATCGTAAATTAACGCCCCTACTCCTTTTGGTCCATTAATTTTGTGCGCAGATATCGAATAACCAGAAACATAATCCCAGGTTTCTTTATTGATTGGAACCTTCCCAAGCGCTTGCACTCCATCGAAAAAAAGCTTAGTTCGTGGCGCGTCTGCTTTGACACTTTTTCCTATTTGCAATGGATCATTTAAGCTACCCAACTCATTATTTATATGAGATAAGCAGAGCAATTTCACATCAGCATCCGATATATTTTTCATGCAAGAAGGATCCAATCTGCCGCCAATTCTACAATCCAATAGCCTCAAATAGTCTCCTCCCTCCTGACTTAAAAATTCCGCTGTTTCCAATACGCTAGAATGCTCTAATCCTAAAGAAGCAATTCTCTTTTTTATTCCCCCATACCCTTTTATAAAAAGATTATTGGCTTCGCTACCACAACTAGTAAAAATAATCCGAAAATGAGCGGGCAACGATAGCAGTTGAGCTATTTCTTCTTCCGCATTTTCTAATTTTCGCTTGGCTTCTAATCCCAACCGGTAAACGGTTCCAGAGTTTGCAAAATCTTTCTCCATGGAATCGTTAAGTACAGAGGATACTTGCGGATCTACTTGAGTTGTAGCCGCGTTATCAAAATAAATCATGGGCATTTAAACCAAAAGAAAAACTACTGAGGAGAATAAGGGGGCAACAACTCTTGATCTATTTCCAAGTGCTTTAAAATTCTCGCCACAACGAAATCGATTAAGTCGTCGATAGATTTAGGATCATGATAAAACCCTGGGGAAGCTGGTAATATAACCGCTCCCGCTTGATCTAAGGTCAACAAATTTTTCAGGTGAATCGCGTTAAAGGGAGTCTCTCTCGGAACAATAACAAGCTTAGATTTTTCTTTTAAAAATACGTCTGCCGTTCGTTCAATAAGAGTGGAAGAAATTCCTGCAGCAATTCGGCCAACAGTTCCCATACTTGCCGGAACGATAACCATAGCAGAGCCTGGAAACGAACCGCTTGCAACAGAAACATTCATCTGATTATTTTTATAAAGAATCGCCCCTTCCTGTTGAAAATAGTCCTTCTTAATTCCCAACTCCAAACTAAGTAACTCCTGACCTCTCTCAGAAATTAAAATATGAACTTCAGCTTTTCCTCGTAAATAATCAAATAATCTTTTTGCGTAGCAAGCTCCACTCGCTCCTGTAATAGCAATAACAATTTTTTTCATTGAAGTTTCAGATTCCATTCAAGTTGGGAAAAAATTCTTTTAATTCTTCCACTAATTTTGAAATCACCTGTTCGAATGGATGCGAACTGTCAATTCGGCAAAAATGGTCGCCAGCGAATTGGTCAAAAACTGCTTGAACTTTAGAAAGGTAATCTTGTTTTTCAAATGCGTCCGGTCCTCCAGAACGATTTTTCCCTATTCTCTCTAAACAAAGTTCTATTGGAGCTTTAAATAAAAATACTCTATCTGGGCGGGGCGCAAATTTTTCATTATCTAAGCAAATCTTCTTAGGATCAAATCCCAAAGCCCCTTGGTAAGCCGCAGTAGAATAGTAGTATCTATCTATCAATACGATCTTTTTATCATTTAAGGCAGGAGAAATATTTTGTTCGACATTTTCTTTGCGATCATTAATAAAAAGGGCAAGTTCCTCTTCGGGGGAAACACCGTCTCTTCCTTGAGTTAAAATCTCTCTAATTCTTTTCCCATAGATTCCATTGGTAGGTTCTCGTAATAAAACCACTGGGTATCCCAGAGCAATTAATCGATCTCCTAATTCCTTTAGACAAGAGCTCTTTCCAGCGCCATCGATGCCTTCAAAAGCGAATAAATATCCACGATCAACTAACAAAGTATTTCCTTTAACAACTTATCGCTAAAAAAAGCTTGTCTAAAAATAATTCCTCTTACTGCATATATAGGACAAAACTCACAGCCCCAGCCAACTCGCCTAATTTTCCGCCTTCTTTTTTTCCACCAGCAATATCAATCGATCCTTTTGGTTCGCCATGGCATTTAAGACACGATTTAGAATAATATTCAGGAATGATAAAACGAAAACCGGGCTTGCCTTTGTGTGAAGTTTCTTCGGTGTGCGGTTTATCTTTGGGATAATTGTCTTTTTTGAAAAAGTTTTCTATAACATTATTTTCCCAACTATCCGGTCGATTTGTTCTATTTCTAATGAAGTTTCTTGGAGCCGTTAATTTAATAAACGCCTTCCCTTTCATTATCCGATTAAAGCTATCCGCTACATGACGCGCAAATATTGCGGGTAAAAACCGTTTAAACTTTAAACCTCGTTTATTAATTAAAGGCTGAGCGTTAGTCATTACGTCACGTATTGCTTCTTCAAAAGATTTTATAATTTCGCCTTTATACGGATTTAAAGCTACATCCATCGATTTAGTATTCGACAATTTATTATAATTTTCCCATGCTTTTTTTATAACAACATCTCCTGTTAGCCCTTTATTTCCAGTATTTGGATCATTGATTAACTTTTGATTCTGAGAAATCACAGCCCGCGTTGCCCGAAATAATTTCGTCACCGAACGCCCTATATCATCCTTTTCAGCTTCGGTTAAAGCGGCAGCGCAAATACCCGAGCCAAAAGTTAACATCCAAAGTAAAACCGCGCTACCAACGGAAAACCTGCGGTGGGACGCAAATTTATTCTTTAACATATTCCCCCAATCTTTCCGAACATCATTCACGATTATATTGGATCAAACTCCAACTTTAATTAACAAACCCAAAAACACACATCTACCAAACTTTATTGACTATCTTAAACATTATAACATTTGAAAAATACTTTATAAACGCACACCTTATTAAAGATTTCTAAAAACCTATTACCAGCTAACTAACAACAAGATCTTTATATTAGAGTTTTTTTGGGGCACAACCGCAAATTTAAGAACTTTCTTAAATTTTGACAAAAAAAAACCAGGGAGGAAATCCTCCCTGGTTTAATTTTTTTGAACGATACTAAAGAAATTCTCTAGGAGATTTCTTTAAAACTTAAAATAATTGACCAAAGTATTCTGGTCCGCCGCCATACGAGCAACCTCTTGTGCAGCGTTTAAAGTATCATTAGCGTCGCCAGTGGTATTTTGCGCCGCTTGAGAAACTCCAGTAATATTTTGAGAAATCTCAATGGTTCCTTGAGCCGCCTCAGCTATAGTTCTACCAATCTCAGAAGTCGTTGCAGTTTGTTCTTCAACGGCTCCAGCTATGGTAGTAGAAATATCGCTAATTTGGTTAATAACCATTGTAATGTCTCCAATAGCTTCAACAGCTCCTTGCGTATCGGTCTGAATCGCCTGAATTTTATTACTAATTTCTTCAGTCGCTTTAGAAGTTTCTTTAGCTAATTCTTTAACTTCGTTAGCTACCACGGCAAATCCCTTACCAGCTTCGCCAGCCCTAGCCGCTTCAATCGTTGCGTTCAAGGCTAACAAATTGGTTTGTTCCGCAATACTGTTGATCACTTTAATTACTTGGCCAATTTCGGCGCTACTTTGACCCAATTTACTAACCGTTTCGTTAGTGGTCTCCGCAACTTTTACCGCTTCTCCTGCAACCCTAGCCGCTTCGGAAGAATTTTGAGCAATTTCTTTAATACTCACATTCATTTCCTCAGCTCCGGCGGCGACAGCTTCAACGTTCTTGGTAACTTGATCTGTCGCAGTCGCAACTAAACTAGCTTGAGTGGCAGTTTCTTGAATTGTTGAACTCATCTGCTGACCAACCGAAGTTAATTCCTCAGAAGATGCGGCCATAGTTTGAACATTTTCCCCGATTCCCTTAAGTTTTTCTCTCAGGTCTAATACAAACTTGCTCAATCCTTCACCTAACTGACCAATGGCATCCTCACCAGATACAGTAACTTCTTTGGTCAAATCACCCTGAGCCGCAGCGCTAACCACACTTAGGATTTGATCAACTTTAGTTTTCAATTCTTCAGCCTGTTCACGTTCTCGATCAGAAAACTCATGAGCCACTTTAGCTTGTTCAAGCATACTTTCTAAAGCAGACTTAAAATCTCCCTCCAGGGTAAAATTCTGGTTCTCTGTATTCCCTGCCAGGATATCTTCTGAATGATGGATAAACTTTTGCAACCCTTCAGTTAATTGATTACACGATAAACTAAGAGTGCCTATTTCATCACCGGAAGAAACCTTTAACTTCTCTTGTTTCAAATTTCCATGCGAAGTATCTCTCAATACGTTAGAAATTCTTTGAACAGGTTTAATAACTACAGAAGTCAAAAAGAGAATAATACCAATCGCAATAATTATTCCTATGATCGTCGAAATTATTGTGACCGTTTGAATTCTTGCCTGGTTTTTATCAGCAATACCCGAGAAGATTTCAACTAAATCATTACTAACGCCTCTAAGCTCGTTAGCTTTTGTTGAAATAGTCGCCTGAGCTTTTCTATAAGGCCCTGAACCAACTTCTGAGTTGAGCATGGTTTTTACGATGTTCTTAAATTCGCTAAACTTTCTTTCAACTTGAGTTGCTTTATTTTGAAATTCAGCATTTTCAACAGCTTTAATCGTCTTATGTTTTGTTCCCTTCAAATCTAACGATACTTTTCCACCTTTTTTTGCCGCAGCTAATGAAGCTGCAAATAAATCTTGTGCAGAATTATATTCATCAAGATTCGCGTTTAATTCAGACCTACCAACGGAAATATCCGGCGAATAAACCAAGCGATAACTTCTTATTCCCAGCATATCTCCAACCTTAAAAGGTTTTCCCTTAATAGCTGTATGGCATGATGCACAAACTGGCACTGTCGCTTTATCCGCAGTATATAACCCTATATATAATCTACCGTCCTCTTCAAATACTTTTGAAAAAACTTCTTCGGAGTTATCTTTTAGAAACGAAAATGCTTCTTTGTCCAAATCTGTTTTTAAAGTTTGAGAAGAATTAACTGGATCTTCGGCAATAATATCAATTTTAAAATCCTTACCCGCTCCAAATTTTTCGTTAACAACTCTAGCCAAAGTTGCTGGGTAAGGAACCGCCGGGTGGTCCTCGCTGGCGGGATCTATACTAATGGTAAGACCAGCCTTTTTAGCGGCTCCAATTACCATTTTTGTATATGTGCCTCGCATTTTGGTAATATAATTATCCAAAGAGGCAATATTATTTTTAATAGCTTGAACTCTACTTTTTGAAATGGCATATCCCAAGCTAGATTTAACCATCGCTTGAGTTAACATCCTCTGTCGCCCCAGGGCATTAGAGACTACTGAGTCATCAGCCGCGTTATGTAATGCGTCGGTTATTAACCAACCAGAACAAACTTGAACAAATAGCAATACTGCCATTACGCCATAAACTTTTTGTTGAATGGACCAATTCTGCATCCTATACCTCCTATAATTGTCCGCTATGATCAAAAACATTCGAATGAAAACTCAAAAGAGTTCGACCCAGTACATAAACACAGTTACTTTCTTAATGGAATTAAGCAATTTTACAACAGTTTTCGTTAAATCGAAAGTATTTTTAATATCTTTTAACTAATTTGTCACTCCACCGTAATAGAATTAATATAAAAGTGACGTTTTACAACTTCCCTAATCTGTTTTTGTTGAGTTAGACAAAATTTTAAGTAACAATAAATACCTCCTAAACTATTAAAAAAAAAGGCTATGAAAAAATTCTTTAAAATATTTGGTTGGATCTGTTTGGGTATTTTTTTACAGTTTAAATTTAGCGTTCTTTACGGAATTGTCTTTTTAGAAAACCTAAACTTTCATGATCGAACCTATTTTATTTCAATGAAATTAAGCCCTATTGCGAAATCCACACAAATATTAAACGTAAAAACTACTGTGCATCATTCGCTAGGACCAGACTACTTTGCAAACATTTATATCCCGAAATCAATAAAAGTATATAACGCCAGCGCCTATAAAGGAGCAGAACCAATTAAAGGTTATGTCGCTTATCAAATGAACATGAAAAGAAAATATCGAGACGTTCTCGCTTCTCAAGATTTTATTATTTCCTCTACGACAAGCGAACAACTGCCTCCTACTCCTATCTTAGTACACTTCGAAAATATGAAACAAAGGCTGCATAGCGATAAAACTTACTTAATTTCTACAACAGCAGACCAAACAATCTTAAGGGGCCCCGAAAAAGTAGCTGTTAAGTACCCACAATCATTTGGTATGTGAAAGTTTCTGTAATTAAATAAGGAAAAGCTAGTTAGTGTCTATAGGGTAACCATAAATGAACCGAAATTCAAAGGATTATTACAAAATTTTAGAAATTTCTTCAAAAGCCACTCCTGAAGAAATTAAAAAGAGCTATCGAAAACTTGCGATTAAGTTCCACCCCGACCATAATTCTGGAGATTCAAACTGCGAAAATAAGTTTAAGGAAATAACCGAAGCCTATGCAGTATTGATCGATCCCAAAAAAAGAGAACAATATGATCGATTTCGTTCCGGGTTTTCATCTGGCTCTAGTCAAGCAAATCAATCGGATTTCAACTATTCCCATGAAGACTTATTTGAAAATATGTTTCGGCAAACATTTTCCAGGCAAGTATTTGAGGAGTTGAACCGCGAGTTCAACAAATCTGGCTACCGATCTGGCCCGGACTTTTTTTCAAAGATCTTATTTAATAGCGCTTTAAGTGGACTTCCACGGTTAATTTCTTTCATACCCGGCCCTATTGGGAAAATTGGATCTATTTTGATGCTATTAACGACTGTTGGAAAAGTTATTTTTCCGAAGACAGATAACATACAAAATCCACGCCCCTCAATATGGAATTCTATAAAAGGGCGCTTAAGCTTTGATAGTTCTCCGACAAACTTGGATGTAGAATTTAATCTAAAAATTTCAATTTCTGCCATCAAAGAGGGAGGGAAAAAAGAAATCGCTTATAAAACGAATCGTCAATCGGAACATTTATTAATTAACATTCCCGCCGACATGAAACCTGGGCAAAAACTTAGAGTTAAAGAAAAAGGACACTGGGGGGAGAATGAGACTAGGGGCGATTTGATACTTTCTCTTCAGGAAGAGTAAATTACCGTTATAAAAAATTTCAAAGCGATTTCTATCAATCAGGTTTGGTTAATAATCAACTTTAAAAACTAATATTACTTTACGGCTCCCCAAATGTTTTTCTCTTAAAATAAAATCATCAATATAGGTTGTAAAACATCATGGATAGACAGGCTCTTGTAGCTTATTGGAAAAAGTTTTTTACAGATTTATTTGTCGGATCTATTATCCGGCTTGCACTTTATATAGGTTGCGGCTGTTTGGCTGGAGTTTTTTCGACGTTTTTACTTAAATCTACTTCGCTCGATTCTTTACAAATTAGCGTGTGGTTGGAATGGCTTTGTCTTGCCCTAGCGCTCGTTTGGAATATCGGCTTTGGCTTTTTTCATGGTTTTTTTGGAGCGGCAATACAAACTATCAATCAAAAATTAAGCGAGGTAACAGTTGGTTTGCAGGATCTCTTGGATATTCTAAGCAAAGAGGTATTGACTAAATTAAGCTCGTTAAACAAAACTTATCAAAAAGAGGAAGCGGCCCGTATTTTTAGCCAAATGGGCGATAATTTTTTAAAGAGCCTAGAGCTTAAAGGGGGCATTCAAGGAATATTGGGTTCTTTAATTTTTGGCTTTATTATTAAAGTTCTTCGGTTTCTGTTTTTAAACGAAATTTCCGACCGCTTACTTGCAAAACCTGGCAATGAAGCAACGACAGGAGACATTGAAAGCGCAGTCCGACGCGTTGGAGTAAATAAAATGCTTGAACCTATTAGCGATAATTTAGCCCTTGCTCAAGTTGCCAACGTCGTATTATTTTGTCTATCCTTTGGTCTTCCGTTTTTTCTTATCTGGTTTTTTACTTAAAACCTTTTTACTCCGATTGAAAAAACAATACTACGCGTCTCGAAAATCTAAAGAAGCCGAATTAATACAATATCTCCGCCCAGTAGGCGCAGGCCCGTCTTCAAAAACATGACCCAAATGAGAATCGCATTTTGCGCACATAACTTCAGTTCTTTTCATAAAAAAAGAACTATCCTCTTCCTCAGCTATTCCGCCTTCTTCTAAAGGCTTAAAAAAGCTAGGCCATCCAGTTCCCGAATCAAACTTTGCTATCGAGTCAAAAAGAGGATTTTGACAACAGATGCAGTGATAGACTCCCGCCTCCTTTGTCTCCCAATATTTTCCGCTAAAAGCTTGTTCTGTTCCTTTATTTCTGCAAACTTTAAATTGTTCTTTGTTTAAAATTTCTTTCCACTCTTCCTCTGTTTTCGTAATCTTTTCCATATCTTTATCCTTTTTCTCCTAGGAGTTAAGTTCCTTCATTGTGAGAACGGTTGCGGTTGTATAAAATCAACAAACCATCTAATGTTAAAAAAGGGTCTACTTCATCGATAACATCCAATTCTGATAAAAAAGAGTTCGATATTCCTCCTGTCGCAATAACCATAGCTTTTTCACCCATCTCATCCCACATTTTAGAGACAATATGATTTACCATGCCAGCCACTCCATGAACCGCTCCTGACTGGATACTTTCCACGGTTGACTTTCCTATTACCCGTTCTGGAACCGCTAAATCAACCCTAGGAAGCTTTGCCGTATTTTTAAATAAAGCTTCCATGGATATATTCACTCCAGGAAATATGGCTCCTCCCAAATACTCTCCATTTTTGGATACCGCATCAAATGTTGTAGCCGTCCCAAAATCTACAATAATCAAAGATCTCTTGTGCTTAGAAAATGCTGCAACAGCATTTACAATTCGATCCGCTCCTACTTCCGAAGGATTTTTATAGCTGATCGAAATTCCCGTCTTAATACCAGGACCAACTATAATAGGATCGCAAGAAAAATATTTCTGTCCCATCTCCCGTAATATAGGCACTAAAGAGGGTACAACACACGCGACTATAATATCGTCAATTGTCTCAGCCGCAACTTCGTTTAACAAAATAAATTCTTTTATTAAAACCCAATATTCGTCGGCGGTTCGGTTGCATTCCGTTCGTATTCTCCAATGAGTAAGCAGTTTTTCCTTTGAAAATAACCCGATTACATTATTTGAATTTCCTACATCAATAGCTAAAAGCATTTACACCTGTCTAAGTAATTTATAAAAAATAGCCAAAGTTCTCAGAATTCTTAACAAACCAACTTTGATTTTAATTTAAGAGATCGATTAAAAGTTCTGATTTTGAAAGACAAATCGCGACTATTTTATTAGAATAAAATGGATGACCGTACATGACAAAATATCAAACGGGCATAACCTTGACAAGTTCGAATTTTGAGAATCTCTTTTCAATTAACTTATATAGGAAAAAAATGATTTTTCATTTCAAATCTTCCGAGCTTCATTTCCTCAATTTCTTTCGTCTTCTGATCCTTTCATTAACATTATTAACTCTTTTACTTCCTGCAAACGCACTAGGTCAATACGTTTGCGAAAAGGGCGACTGTGTAAACGGGATTGGGAAAAAAATTGTTTCGAACACCCAAGCTTATATGGAGGGTAAATTTGTCGATGGAGTCCTACAAGAAGGTAAAGTCTTATTTCCAAATGGGGATGTTTTCCAAGGTAAATTTGAAAATAATAAGCTTCTGGTAGGGGAAAAAATATTTAAAGATGGCAGAAGGCTGGAGGGAGAATTTTTCGATGAAGTCTTAGTAAAGGGAAAAATTACTTATATGGATGGCACATCACGGTTTATTCAATTAAAACGAATCAATTAAATTCTTCGGTGATTCTTTTAATTTTACGATACCTCATCCTAAAAAGATTTTCTACAACGCCCGAATTAATACCAGCAATGTCTTGTTCTACTCATTTTGAGGACATTTAGCCATTTCAAAAAGTTTTTTATCTGAAAATATTACCAAACGATAAAAACTAACTGAAAATAATATTAACTCAACGGGTTGTGAGACCGCTTCATTATGACTCATTTCAAAAAGATCTGAATAAGGGTCCGAGTCCATATTTTTCAATTAAAGGTTAACTTCATTTTGATTTAATAAAATTTAGAGCGTTTCTAATAGACTTTGTCTTTTCATTATAACCTAGAACCTGATTTTAAGGTCTAAGGCTTGCAACTATCAATTTTTGAAACTCCTATTTTCGTCTTTTTCAAACTCCTTCATTTTATTCTCTTCATTGAAATAAGTTAAACATTACTTCCACTTATCTTTCCAAATTAATTATCGGTAATTTTAACATGAAAAAAGAACGCCTCACTTTGGAACAAGCCTTAAAAAAGGCGGTAGAGTCCCACCAATCGGGCCTTTTAAAAGATGCAGAAACTTTATACAAACAAGTTTTAAAGGCTATGCCAGACAATGTAGACGCGCTGCACCTTTTAGGAGTGTTATCTTTTCAAAAAGGAGACTTTGACTCTGCAGAAAAACATATTGGCAAAGCAATTTCTCAAAACCCACAATTTGCGGAAGCCTATAATAACTTGGGTATTGCCTTAAGAGCGCAGGGTAAATTTGATAAGGCAATCGACTCATACAATGAAGCTATAAAACTGAAAGCTAACTATGCCGACGCGCACAACAATTTGGGAATTGTTTTTAAAGATATGGGGCAATTGGATAAAGCGGCTACGTCATACAAAAAAGCTCTAGAAATAAATCCCCAGTTTGCAGACGCGCATAATAATTACGGAACTATTCAAGCCGCTATCGGCAATGCAACAGAAGCAATAGCAGCTTTTCAACAAGCAATATCCATACATTCAAAATTTTTCCAAGCATATTATAATCTTGGTAATGCTTATAGAACTACACGCGAATTTGCTAAAGCCCAAGACTCTTACCGCCAGGCAATTGAAGCAAATCCAAAGTTTATACCAGCTCACAATAGTATGGGGATTGCGCTTGAAGAACAGGGAAAGATAAACGAAGCAATAGATTGTTATCAAAAAGTTTTGGCTATCGATCCTTTCTACGCAGAAACCCACAATAATATGGGAAACGCCCTCAGGAGCTTAAACCGTTCAGAAGAAGCTCTTGCAAGTTATGATCGCGCTATTTCTGCCAACAAAAATTACGCAGACGCTTATAACAACAAAGGTTCATTGCTAGGTGAAAAGGGCAATTGGGAAGAAGCTATAATAGCTTTTGAAAACTCCATGAAGACTCGTCCTAATAACATGGAAGCGTGCATTAACCTTGGGATCGCTTATAAATTACAAAAAAAATGGGAACAGGCCGAATCCTATTTCAGGAAGGCAACCCTTATGGCCCCTAGCGATCCTATGCCAATAAATCAGTTAGGTTTGACATTATTCTTCATGGGAAAACCAGACGAAGCAATTAAAAGCTTTCAAAAGGCATTGGATTTAAATCCAAATAGCCCGGAAATCTTGAATAATCAAGCCATAGCATTTGATTCAATTGGAGACATCAAAAATGCCGAAGATGGTTTTAGAAAAGCTCTGAGCATAAACCCAAAGTATCCTGAAGCTCAAAACAACCTAGGAAACACATTAAAAAAGAATGGTAAGCTCGCGGAAGCTATAGCTTGTTACCAAGAAGCTTTACGTGTTTCCCCGAAATATGCAGACGCTTATAACAATTTGGGAGTGGCGCTAAAAGAATTGCGCAAAATAGAAGAAGCCATTTCAAATTATAAAAAGGCATTACAAATAAATCCCTCTTTACTTGACGCTCATATCAACTTGAGCGTGGCCTTAAATGATCTTGGCAAAACAGAAGAAGCCATTAGCGAATATAAAAAAATTATAGAAACAAATCCTTCTTCAAAAGAAGCCTATTACAACATGGGAATCGCCTATCAGACTCAGAAAGACGACGTATCTGCCATCTCCTGCTATGAAAAAGCTTTAGGGTTTGATTGCAATTATTTAGACGCACTTAATAATTTAGGAATCTCTTTCAACCATTTAGGAGAATTTGAGGAAGCTATAGAAACCTATAAAAAGGCGTTAGACCTCGCTCCGAAAAAAGTGGAACTCCACAATAATCTAGGAAACTCTTTACGTGATTTAGGCTTACCTCTTAAAGCTCTTGAATCTTATAAAAAAGCCCTAGAAATAAATCCTAATTTTTTTTCAGCGCACAACAATATGGGTAACGCGCTCAAAGACCTTGATCAAATCGAAGAAGCGATAGAAGCTTATAAGCAAGCTATTGAACTAAATTCAAATTATCCAGAAGCTTACAATAACCTTGGAAATGTTTTTGCTTCGCAAGACAATTTGCACGCTGCTGTGGAAGCTTATCAAAAGGCGCTTGGCATTACTCCTGACTTCGCCGACGCTCAATACAACCTTGGTATAGCGTTAAACAATTTAGGAGATCGAGACGGGGCCATTAAATCTTATGAAACCTGCGTCAATCTAGACCCTGAAAATCATTCGGCGAGACACATGCTTTCAGCCTTGAAGGGAGAAACAACTGACAGCGCTCCGCAAAAATATGTGATGAGCCTTTTTGATCGTTTCTCCTCAAGTTTTGAGAAACACCTTATCGAAAAGCTAGACTATCGCACCCCGACCCTACTTCGGAAGGCTTTCGATAGCATAACCAATAAAACTGTTCGCTTTAGTAAGATGGTAGATTTAGGTTGTGGCACTGGGCTAAGCGGAGAAGCTTTTAAAGATATAGTTGAGGAAATTGACGGGATTGACGTTTCTTCAAAAATGATTGCTTTAGCTAAACAAAAAAATATTTATAACCAGTTTTTAACTGGCGATATAACAACCAATCTTGCAGAATTACCGGGAGAGTATGACTTAATCGCCGCAGTCGACGTATTTGTTTATACCGGGAATTTAAACCCAATTTTTGAAGCCGTCAAAAAAAGCGGTAAGAAAGGATCTTATTTCCTTTTTTCAACCGAACGGACCTTGAGTAATAAATTTATTTTATTACCTAGCGGACGTTATGGACATTCTGAAGACTACATCAAACAATTAGCCGAAGAAAATAACTTTAATGTCGAGTTCAAGGAAACCGCAAATATCCGAAAAGATAAAGGTATATGGATTGAAGGAGATCTATTTATTCTATCTTTAAAGTCTTAGCTAAAGAGCTTGGTTTAAATCAAATAAAAACGACAAAAGATATTAAAAACTGAAAAAACGAAATAATGGGTGAGAAAATCTTTTCGGTAGGAGATTGAGGGGAAAATGCAAAATCCTCAGATTTATATTCATACTTTTCATAAAATTCTAAAAGCTTATCTTTCGCTTTGACCACATTTTTGTGGTCTCCACTCTCAAGGAAAGTTTGTTTTGCCTCACGAGTAAATATTATTGAGCTTCTTCCATCCTTCATTAAATCGGCGGTCTTTCCCATTTCTAAATAAGCATCCGCAGTCTTGATATGACCAGGGCTTATTCTTAAAAACTTTTGGTAGGCTTCGATTGACTCTTCATACTTCTTTAAATTAGATAATAATCTACCAAGATTAAAATTGGCCGTAGCACACTCAGGATCAAGGTGGATAGCTCCTTGATAGGCTTCTAAAGCTTTTTCATTATTTTGAAGATGATAATAAGCTGTTCCCAAATTATTGAAGGCTTTTGAGGAAACTTTGCTACCTTTCAACAATCGAATGACAGATTTAAAAGACTCAGCCGCTTTTTCATAACGTTTTGCCTTTAAATACTTAACTCCAACATCAAACTGAGCTTCCGCTTGATTAAGTTCTTGTTTTGAGCTTTTACTTACATTAGCTACGCTAACACTAGCTGAATGGGAGTCATTAGCGGCAAAACCGAATTCAATTCCGAAGAAAATCGTAGCAAAAAACGGAATAATCCAAAAAATGGATTTTAGGCGCATCGCAGGTAGTATCCTAACTATTTGAGAATAGGATTATTATACTACTACCTACGAAAAAATAAAAGCTAGATAAAATATTGAAGGATATTTCTAAAGATCCAAAATCGCAAAACCACGACTAAACAAAAGATCGAACATAACATCACCAAAAAGGCGTTCGACCACGAATTGGTACGGCTCCTGAAGATACCGCAGCCTGTTTGACAGCCTGGGCTACATTCTCGGTTACCATTGGTTCGAAAACGCTTGGAACTATAAATTCCGGTCCCAAAAGGTCTTCACTAATACAATCGGCAATCGCTCGCGCGGCGGCAAGTTTCATTTCTTCGGTGATTTTTGTAGCTCCACACTCTAATGCGCCCTTAAATATCCCCGGAAAACAAAGAACATTATTGATCTGGTTTGGATAATCGCTTCTACCCGTGGCCATTACTTTCACGTAAGGCGACGCTTCTTCAGGCATAATTTCTGGTATTGGATTAGCCATTGCAAATATAATTGGGTCTTTGCTCATTTTTTTTAAGTCTTCCACTTTCAACAAACCAGGTCCTGATAATCCAATGAATATATCCGCGCCAGAAATCACTTCCGAGAGCGATCCCGTTTCTATACCCGGGTTTGCATTCTCAGCAAACCATTTTTTCGCGGAGCTTAAATCTCTTCTCCCTTTATGAATCGCGCCTTTTCTGTCACAAGCTATTAAGTTTTTCACTCCTAGATTCATGATCATTTTGGAGCATGCCGTACCAGCCGCTCCGGCGCCCAAAACAACAACCTTAAGGTTTTCGGGTTTTTTGTTAACAATTTTTAAGGCATTGATTAAAGCGGCAGTCAGGATTGCCGCAGTGCCATGTTGATCGTCGTGAAAAACAGGTATCGACAGTTCTTTAGTTAGTTTCTCTTCAATTTCAAAACATCGAGGAGCAGAGATATCCTCTAAATTAATTCCTCCAAATCCAGGGGCAATTGCTTTTACAATTTTTACAATTTCGTCGGGATCTTTCTCATCTAAACAAATTGGAAACGCGTCTACTCCCGCAAATTGTTTAAATAACATTGCCTTGCCTTCCATCACAGGTAAGGCCGCCTCAGGCCCAATATCTCCTAACCCTAAAACGGCAGTCCCGTCTGTCACAACGGCTACAGTATTATTCTTTATTGTGTATTTTTTAACCGCTTCTGGGTCTTCCGCAATCGCCATGCAAACCCTACCGACTCCTGGAGTGTATGCCATGGCTAGATCCTCTGCGTTTTCAATCGGCGTTCGGCTCTTTATTTCAATTTTACCTCCCTCATGTAAACGAAATGTACGATCTGAACACTGAACAACCTCAACACCAGAAATACGTTTCAAACCTTCTATAATTTCATTGGCATTTTCTGTTCCAGACGTGAAAATACTTAAGTCGCGAATAGATCCTCCGTTCTTCAACGGTCTTAAAGTTTCTATCGAACCCAAAATCCCATTATATTCGGCAACTTCTTTGGTGACTTCCGCTAAAATCCCAATTTTCCCCTCTAATTTCAAACGAATTAAAATACTATTTCCCGCATTGGGCGTTATAAGAGGTTTACTCATTTGATCTCCTTGAATATGAATTTCGAGAACTATTGGAGGGCGTAAATTTTGCTATTCCTAAATTACTTAAGATAAAAGTATTAAATACTCTAAAAATCTAAAGTATGTTGAATTAGCACGCACGATAGCGGAATTAAGATTTTTCTCCAATATTCCGATACGATCTATTATACAGAATATTCTCGCGGTTTAAATATTATCCATACCATAAACAATGATTTTTAAACGCTTTTCCCTAGCATTTTTATTTTTTCTCGCAACTTATTCAACGTTTTTCAACGTAATGGATTCTGCCGCGAAACCAATCAATAAAAACCAAAAGTTTATCGTCAACAAAATAAAATTGGATGGAAATATCATCCTCGACGACCGGTCATTGGCTAAACCGACAAAGTTGGGTAGCGGAATTCAAATGAACGGCCTCATGCGTGAGTTGTTGATCGCTGAAATGGAAGGATATTATTCTTCTCAGGGCTTTTATCTGGTGCAAGCTAAATTCCCCAAAATAAAACCCCAAAACAAGACGTTGACTCTATTTATTGACGAAGGCGAAGAAATAAAAAGGGGAAACAGCGAAAGAGAAAGAGCGGAGCAAGCCGTGACTCGACTCGTCTCCTATCGGGATCTACAGATACCCGAATTAAACCGCCAAGATGCAATCAACAAACTAATGCAAGGGTACCAAACCAAACGTATTATAGAAGCTGAGCTCGAACGAAAACGATTAGAAAAACAAAAAGCAAACTTAATGGCAGAGTTAAAAAAACAAGCCGCTAAAGAGGAAGCTCAAAATAAAGCAAAACAAAAGGAATGGTCTTTAATTATGGAAAAGATGAAAAAATTCCTCAAAGATCCTAACTCTCAGTTTCAACCCATTCCATGGGAGAAAGATTTTCAACGAGCACAGGCTTCCGTAAATAGATTAATCGAAAACAATAAGTTTCCAGTGTCGCCTGAAATGAAACGCCTCGCAATTACAAAACTGACAAAAACATATAGATCGAAAAGACAAGAACGCTTAATAGCATTAAAAAAGCTGAGATCAAAATCGCAGAAGGCAGACGGTGATACAAAAACAGATCTAGTCAACTCAGAATTGTCTAAATTAAAACGATCTCTTATGAACTCTAAATCTCAATTAAAGTTCGTCCCGTGGGAAGAAGACTATCAAAAAGCTCAAGCTTCAGTTGATCAATTAATCGAGAAAAAACAATTAGAAGTTTCATCGGCAATGAAACAGCAAGTAATTGCAAAATTAATAAAAGCATATAGAGAAAAAAGACTTGGGCAATTACTTGAATCAAAAAATTTGGATTTCGAATCTCAAGCTTCAGTCATAAAACCTGATTTAGATAAAGCTATGGATTTGGATAATTCCAAAGTGTCTAAAATGCGCCAACGAATGAAAACTATTATGGCAGATCAAAACTTCTCCAATAAACCCGACATAAAGAATCAAAAAATGAAGAAAAGATTAATCGAAATCCAATCCAAACAAAACTTTGATTTGTGAACCGCTTCTAAAAATATGATTTATCACCTAAAATCATCGAACAAACAATATCAAACCAACTAACACATAAAGTATTAAATATCTCTTAGACTTTCATCGTCGAAAAAAGTAAAAAAACCGAACAGATTTACTTCGAGCATTTTTTGATATATATTGGTCAAAATTTTTACTATCAAAGAATCTGATGGAACAATCTAAGCCAAAATATTGTATCGGCCAATTAATTAATCATAAATTATTTAAATACCGAGGAATTATTCTTTGGGTTGACCCCTCTTTTAAGGGAACCGAAGAATGGTATCAAACAATGGCCCGCTCTAACCCTCCTAAAGATGAACCTTGGTATCACGTCAAAGGACATGATAATCGGAGAACTTATGTTGCCGAGTGCAACTTAGAACCAGATTTAACATATCTCAACTAAAATATCCCCAGTCGAAATCTTCTTTCCAGATAAAAACCTCACTTAGCTCTAGGTATATTTAAATTTTTCGATCTATTTATTGATTTAAAGATAATTTCCACTCATGTTAAAATGAGGCCATTAACTTCCCCACTCATATTTTTTTGGCTGCTAATAATGGATAAAAATGAATTGCTCGATCTTGTTAAGGACTTGGATTTTTTCAAGGAATTTGAAGCAAACGAAATAAAAGAACTTGGACAGTTTAAAAATAATATTATCCATTACTCAACAGGAGAAAGAATTATTGCAGAAGGAGAAATTGGACAAGAGTTATACATTCTTCTCCGAGGCGAGATAGCCATAACAAAAAACTCCGCGCCTGATCAGGAATTAAATACTTTAAACCCTGGGGCTCTATTTGGGGAAGTCCCATTAGTTTCAGGTTCACCTAGATTAACTAACGCGATAGCAAAAAATAAAATTTTGGTTTTAAAAATGGATCATTTTATTTGTAACGCTTTGCCAACCGGGGTACTAAACCGTTTTTACAAAAACTTACTAGGTCTACTAATTAATAGACTAAATGAAATGAATACTTCCATGGCCGAAGCCAAAACTGAGTTCGACCAATTCATTACTGCATACGACCATGTACGCGAAGGTATAGATAAAATTGTCTCCACATCCAAAAACCTTAAGCTGGTTCAAAATATGTCTTATGATTATTTTAATAAGCTAAGAAAATAATATACAATTTGTCCTGTTTATTTTAAGAAACTATTTCTTCTCATCTTTTTAATTGCCATCCTTTGCAACGCTTCCTTAGTTCTCCGATATTTATTCTGACCATTTTTAGTATATAATCCAAAATCACTATTAGTCGCCTATAATACGGCTAATGTATTTTTGATTTTTACGAATCACGCCAAAAGTCTTTTGAATGGAATTTGAAGTGGAAGAAACAAATCAATCCCCATCGGGAAATTATAAAGAAATTGCGAAAGAAGAATTATCGAGCACTCTTGAATCTCATAAACTTTGGGTCGAATCCAACGGGTCTCAAGGAAATCAAGCTAATTTATCCGAGGCTAATCTTAAAGGCGCCGCTATTGTTGGAGCTTCTCTTCAAAACGCTATCCTTAACAAAGCTTATCTTTACGGAGCGTATTTAAAAAGATGTAATTTAAAAGACTCCAATCTGTCAGAAGCTAATTTAAGAGGGGCTAACTTACGTTGGTCGGATTTACAAAACGCGAATTTGACATCCGCGAATTTGACTCGAGCCGACATGATGAAAACAGATCTACGTAAAGCGGATTTAACAAACGTCCAAAATCTGTCTTGCGAACAATTAAATTCCGCTTTCATTGATAAGTCGACCAAATTACCAGACTACATTGATATCTCCTGGATATCCGATACAGAATACGAATGCAAAAAAGTATCGCTTAGGCAAAACAAAGATTAGTCACCGCCCATAGAATGATTAGGAACTAAATTTGGAAGACTGGGAAAAAAACTTACGCGATAAAGTTAAATCTTATAGCATTCCACTACAAGAAAAAGATTATACTTTACGTCAGGCTCTACTTCTGAAAGTAGATATATCGACCGCTAATCTTCAGGGCGCCGATTTAAGGAAGGCGAGCATACCGGGAGCCAACTTTTCGGGAAAAGATTTAAGCGGGATCAACTTATTTCAAGCCTCTATGTTAGGAGCCAACTTGCGTAAAGCCAATTTACAAAATTCTAATTTAGAAGGGGCGAACTTTAAGGGAGCTTATCTAAAAGGTCGCAATTTATCGATTTCGGATCTTAGTTCCGCTAATCTCAGCGGCGCCAATTTAAAAAACGCTGACTTAACTAAAGCAACTCTTCAAAATGCTAATTTAAAAAATGCCGATTTAACGGAAGCTAAGTTAAAAAAAGTCGACTTTTCAGAAGCTGATTTAACCGGCGCCGACCTTTCTGGCGCAGAACTAAATCAAGCTGATTTTTCAAAAGCTACTTTAAAAGGCGCTAAGTTTCAAAATGCCGATCTGCGTGGAGCAATTTTTTCGGGCGTGGATCTTCGAGAAGTCGACCTATCTGGAGCAAATTTAAGGAAAATAGATTTTTCAGGAAAAGATTTAAGAAAAACAAATTTCAGCGAAACTGATTTAAGAAAAACAAATCTAAGGAACTGCGACCTCCGCGAAACTAATTTTTTTAAAGCCGATCTACGGGGAGCTTTTTTAAATGATTCAAACTTGGAGGAAGCGTACCTTTCCTCCGCCTTTTTACAAGGAACTGTTTTGGAAAGAGCAAATCTACAAAAAGCAGTCTTGAGATACGTTGTCAATTTAACAGGAGAACAAATTCAATCCGCTCGAATTGACAAACTCACTAAGGTGCCGTCCTACCTTGAGGTTCTTTGGACCTCGGAAGAAACCTTTGAATGTAAAGACCGAGATTGAAGTTTCATGGAAATCAAAATAGCCATTTTATCGATAGGAATGGCTCTATTAATTTGCTATTTAGTTTTCATTAATCGTCGCGAGAAATCCTCTTCTACAAATCATAAAACCAAACTACCACTGGAAGACTCACAAACTCTATTCCAGCCGTCCCACTCCAACACATCAGATTTGTCGATTAAGTTCCCCACTAAATCTAATCGAAAAGAATTTGACTCTTTCCTAGAAAAAAGAAAACTTGAAATTTTTCGAGAAATTTTAAGACGAGATCATATAGCTCAGCAAAAAAGACAAATAAATAAAGCAACCTGCCTGCGTGAAATTTTGGAGAAACTATTGGGCGTTCAAGGAGCCGCTGCAGTCTTTGAATACTATGGAAGCGTTGAGTTGTTTTCAGATGTATATAAAAACTATTTCGGGCATATACCCGATGAAGTCATTTTAAAATGTTTTGACGGTAACCAACTATGGGAAAAAAAAATAGAAATTTATATAAAAATCAAACAAGCTATTTTAGACGGCAACTTAAAAACTGTTGAAGAGCCTAAAGCTCCTGATATTTGGATAGTCAGTATTTATCCCGATAGCTTTAGACAATGGCTTCAGAAAAACCAAGAAGACGTTAAGACTCTGCTTGAAAGAATAGGCCAAAAACTTCCTCCGATAGACCAACTTTGTAATTTCCCTCAGAGCTAATACCAACGGAATTAAAATTTTCTAAAGAAACCAAAAATAAAAAAACACGAAGCGACCGATATTATTGCAGTTTGTTTTACAGGGGATGTCGAAACAAGCTACAACAGCACCAAAAAAGACCACTTAGACCATGATCTTATGGATATGAAACAAAATATTTCCTATCAAATGTTGATAGAAAAATTAAGCAAAGATTTTCCTTCGTATCAGGAGACAAGGTATTTTGATTTGGAGATTAAAAATAGGAACTACAAAAAAACAATACAATTCTTTGAAAAATAGCGGTCTAAAATTACTCACGCTTATCAATTTTAGTTTTATCGCTTAATACAAAATGTTCTTTTTCGCAATGACTCACCCATTCTCTATAGGTCTTTCCCTTATAGATTTTATAATAATTTAAAATCTCCTGGTCTTGCCTTTGAGCATTTCTTATTTTTTTTTGGAAGTTTATGAATTTATTTTCAAATAGTTTATAATTCGGTTTTTCTCTCTGTGCTTCTTCAATCATTTCATCACAAAAATAAACAGCAGCCTTAACATATTTTATCGCCTTTTTACTCAACCTAGTTTCACCCTGATTAGGAAGGCTTCTGAAACCAGTACAGCCAACAAAAAACATAAAAACCGAAATTAATATTATCTTGCCCATATTTTAATTTCTAATATGATTTTCAAAAACTTTTTATAAAATGCAGATTGGCAAACCTTCAGCCACAGAATATTATTAAAACGATTATCGGAAAGAATCTAAAAAATAAATTATTTAAGGCTCTATGAGCCATTTTTCTGATTGGTAACTTTAGATAAAGTTAGATCATTCCAACAGGACTTTGGTAGGATTCCCGCCGTTGGTCGGGCTTGAGATATAGTTGGGTGAGATTATTGGTTTTAAATTTGTCTATATAAAGAAAGATATATTCTCGGACGCAAGTTCTAAGATCCCATTTTGAATCGTGATTACGTTCAAATTCTTCAAATACTTCTAGAGCTTCTGAGATTCCCAACCCACCTTCTGCCGTGAAGTAGTAATCTAATGCAAGATCCCATTCCGGTTTTTTATAGAAATTGACTTTATATTTCTCCGGCTCCATAGCCACCGGACTAAATCTCCCTAACACAAAAGTCATAAAACCAACTGAATGAATATTTTCCTTATTTTCATCTAAAAACTTTTTGCTGTCGTCCGCTTCTTGTAAAGTTTCTCCTGGAAACCCAAAAAATCCCATGCAGTGGTTCCAAATCCCAAATTTAGCCGACATTCGAAGGTTAGTTCGAATGGCGTCTAAATTTGTCGCTTTATCCATTAAGTTAAGAACCCTCTCGTTTCCAGACTCATAGCCAAAATGTAAATATCTACACCCAGATTCAGCAGCGTCTTTCCAAACTTCGTCATCTAAAAGAGTCTCTTCAAACCTCATATGAGTTGTCCAAGAAATATCTAATTTCTCTTCAATAAGCCTTTTGGATAACTTTCTAAATAACGCGGGTGGATATGATTCATCTGTAAAATGGAAATGACGATTGCCGTATTTCTCTTTTAAGAAGCGGATTTCATCGATGGCCATCTCAACTTGTTTAGTTCGGAATCCTTCTACGTAACCTTGGAAATGATCACAGAACGTGCACCTTCCCCAGTAACAACCACGAGTAGCTAAGTATGGCAAAATTAATTCTGGTACAAAGTACTTGTCTAGCGGTAAACCGTCAAAGTCTGGAGGCGGCAGTTTCGCCATATCTTCAGCGCATACTTTTTTATTTGCTCTAATTTCTTTGCCATCCCTATAAATTAAGTTTGGCAAAGAGGATAAATCTTTTTCGCCTTTTTCAATCGAGTTCACCAACTCTAAAAATGCGTTCTCTCCCTCATAGACAATGACAGAGTCATATAACTTAAATATTTCTTCATTTTTTACTAACTCATCCCTTAATCGAGTGACAATGTTACCGCCAATACAAATGTGAATATCAGGGAACTGTTCTTTAATCAATTTGCAAAAAGTGAATGTTGGAATCAGTTGTTTTTGTTGAACAATAGAAATCCCGACAACACCTGGGGTATTTGCTTTCAATTCAGGTTCAATTAAAAAACGATATACATCTCGATATACATTTATTTGTTCGTCATCTAAAGCTTCTATAATCTCCGAAGACATAAATGGTTTATAAACGATATCGGTTTCAATCGGCGGAAAGCAAATTTGAGCGGGATAATACCCAAGTGAAACCACGGACATGATTTCGTGAAGGGAATTGTTAGCCCATTCTAATTTATCGATTTCATAAAAATCCTGACTTCTAAGAATTGCTTTTGCTTTATAAGCTTTTTGAATTAATTCCTGAAAGAACTCGTCCGTACAAGCAGAAAGTTGGGCCTTTAATTCGCTTTCTTCTTGGTCTAGGGTTTGAACTTCTTCCAGTCTTTGTAAGTGCCGAAGCTCAAAAGCGATCCTTGTCTGCACATGACGCAAAAACACTTCCCCAAACATCATGTCGTACATTTCGACATTAATATCCATTTGGGTTACATCGTGACCAGCTGGTCTTAACACGGATGTCAAAGCTGGCAAACTTAAATAAGGCTCCGATGGTAACCAATCTGGCGGAAATAAAAGCGTCACTTTCATAATTAATTCCTCAATAAAAAGAGAACGTATGAGCTTAAGCTTTGCATAATATTTTTTCGTCCTCTCCTAAATTTGGTTTTTTACCGGTTAATGGATCTTTACCATATCGGTCCAAATATAGCAGAAAATGTTCTCTAGGCATTACACCCCAGAGTTTAATGCTTTCAAAAGTTTCTTCGGCCATTTTTATACACTTATTATTTAATTCAATCGCTTCTTGCCGTGACATTCCAACATTTATCTCAAAATCTAAGTTCATAGCCAAATCAGAATCTGGATCACTTATAATCTTAGAAATGGAATACTTCTCTGGATATTGAAAAACACTGGAGTCGCGATTTAAGAGAAAAACTCCTGGGCCAAAAGAATGAATATTTTCAATATTATCTTTTAGAAAATTGATGGTATCCATAGCTTCATCGCGCGTTTCCGTTGGAAATCCAAAAAATAAAAAAGTATGATTCCAAATACCAGCATCGCTACTTTTTCGCAACGAGTCTCGCTCGATTTCCTGGTTAGCGCCTTTATCTATAAGAGATAAAACTCTATCGTTAGCGCTTTCCATACCAAACATCAAAAAAATGAATCCCGCTTCTTTCATTTTACGAAACAGCTCTTCATCCATAACTTTTTCAAACTTTAGTAGGGCTAAAGCTTTCAAGTCAAACCCTTGCTCCAAAATCTCGTCAGAAACATCATTTAAAGAATGAGGAGAAACCGCTTCATCTGAAAAAGTAAAATATTTGGTTTTATACTTTTCCGATAACATTTTAAGTTCGGAAACCATCTGCTTGGTTTTTTGCTTTCCATAACGGTGTCCATAAACATAACTATGAGTACAAAAAGTACATTTTCCCCAATAGCACCCTCTACTTTGCAATACAGGTAAAATAGGATATGGGGAAAGATATTTCTCCATGGGAAGCCCATCAAACGTTGGCGATGGTAATTCTTCAAAACGAAGTTCAACGCGATCTTTATTAAAGCGGACTAGTCCATTATCCAAATAAACTAGGTTTGGAGCAGTATCTAATGGTTCTTGATTCTTTAATCGAGTCAAAAGCTGGTGCAGAGGTTCTTCACCTTCAAAGGTAATTATCGAATGGCAAAAATCTTCAAAAAACTCAGGCTGTTTTTCTAACTGCCCTCCTGCAACGCTAAAGATAGGACCGCCCAACACGATATGAAGATGTGGATATTTCTGTTTAAGCATCCGAGCTAAAGTCAGCCCTGGAATAATCTGAGAAATTCCAATAATGGAAATTCCTACAACATCATATTCTTCCCATTTTTCGGTTCCCAATAGAAATTTATCGTAAAGCCATATAAAGGGATTTGTTTCATCGTCTTTAGCCGCAAAACGAGCTCTTCTCGAAGACTCCTCCGCCCGGGTGCCGCTTTCAAACGTAGAGAGACTTAAAATAGATGGGGCATATGCATCTGACACCAGTTTTAAAGCCGATTTAATGACCATATCCGCTTGCTGGTAGATATCAAAATTGAAAAATAAGTCAGGCGTCCGCATCACCTTTTTAGCTTCTTCTACCTGAGAGATAATCTGCTCTGAAAACTTTTTACCTGTAGCCAAAACATCCATCAAAGATTTATCTTTAAATGAGAGCGACGGCTTAGCGCGAATTAAATCAATCTTTTTATCAAGGCGAACAACCGCTTCGTCCAATACTGGCTTGGACAAGAACAGGTCGTATGATTCAATGTTAAAATCCCTTTGTTTTACATCCCAACCTTTTGATCTCAAATATGAAGTCAAATATGGCGTACTCAAATACGGTTGGGAGGGATACCACTGGCAAGGAAATATTAATAGCGTTTTCATGATGATTTATAATACCATTTTTAAAGCTATAACCCAAAATTGCAGACACCAAACCAATTAAAACTTCCACTACTTGAAATAAATCTAACAATGTGATCGTTTTAACTTTTAGCTTACCATCCCTATATCTAAGCAACTGATTAGAATAAATCTAACGATGTGATCGTTTTAATTTTTAGCTTACCATCCCTATGTCTGAACAACAAAAAACATAATTTTTAAATTAATTAAATTTCATTTGACATCAAAAACGGTCGCCGTATAATCAAAAAATTATCTAAATTTCATCTAATTTTCTACATTTCACCTTTTGTAAGGTTAGAAAATAATTTTTTGTTAAGTCTATTTAAAAGAGGTCAATAATGCCTTTCAATTTTCGCTCTTTTTTTAGAAACGTCGCATTAGCGGCGTTTATTTTTTTAATAACTTTTTCTATAGCCAGCGCTAAACCATTTAAAGATGGCTCCGTTGCGACAGACGTTGAAATTTCGTTAATTGACGGAATCGCCGTCGACCAAAGCGGTAACGTTTTTCTTTCAACTCATGATCACCATGCAATTCTTAGAGTTGATAAAAAAGGAAAAATCAAACGGGTCATTGGCAATGGGATAACTGGGTTTTCTGGCGACGGCGGACCGGCTTCCAAAGCAAGGTTAAATCAACCTGCGGGACTGGTTTTCGATAAAAAGGGAAACCTTTATATAGCCGATAGGACCAACCATCGCGTAAGAAAAGTCGATACCAATGGAATCATCACCACCGTAGCGGGAAATGGAACAGCAGGTTTTAGCGGCGACGGCGGACCGGCAACTAAAGCAAGTTTTAACCTACCTGCAGGATTGGCTTTTGATTCCAAAGGGAATTTATATATTTCCGACAGATCAAACAACCGTGTGCGTATGGTCGACACTAATGGCATCATTAGAACAGTTGCTGGTAATGGTGGCGATCAATATAAAGGAGATAAAGGTCCTGCCACTAACGCAGAAATCAATAAACCTTTTGGGTTAGCAATCGACAAAAACGATAACTTATACATTGCTGATAGAGGAAATAATAGAATCAGAAAAGTCGATACCAATGGAATAATTACCACTCCCGCAGGCGATGGAGGTTTTTATTTTATCGGAGATAATGGCCCCGCTTACAACGCCAGTATTGCTGGCCCCACCGGAGTGGCTGTTGACGGCGAAGGCAATCTATTTATCGCCGATAAATATAATAATCGAGTACGAATGGTAGATACGAATGGTTTGATTCGTACTGTTGTTGGGACAGGCCAACGAGACTACAACGGCGATAGTGAATTAGCGAGAGAGACAAATCTGAAATTTCCATTCGCACTTACTGTCGATCCAGACGGTAAACTACTAGTTGTTGACCGCTCACATTATACTGTCCGAAGAGTTGATCTCCAATCTGGATCCGTAGAAACTATTGCGGGTAATGGTAAGAAAAAATTTAAAGGAGATGGCGGACCTGCAACGGGAGCCAGCATATTTTTTCCCCATGGAATTGCGGTTGACTCTAAAGATAATGTGATTTTTTCAGACAAAGCTCATTTTAGAATTAGAAGGATAACGCCAGATGGTATGATCGACACCATCGCCGGCAGTGGTATGCGCGGTAATTTAGGAGATGGCGGACCAGCCCTAGAAGCAGAACTATACAGCGTAACATCTCTTATTATGAATGATCAGGACGAGATATATTTTACAAATCCTAGCGGGTTTATGAGCTTGATTCGAAAAATCGACAAAAATAATATCGTCCATTTGCTTCATACAACATCAGATAAAAAGTATTTTGAAGAAATAAAACAATCGGGTGGATTTAGCAAACCGTCAAAATCAAATCTGGTATCTATTTCCCAGTTTTCCGATATTGCCCTTGATAAACAAGGAAATCTAATTATTCCTGATAGTATCAACCATCAAATCCGTAAAGTTACGCCCGATGGTAAATTCACAACAATTGCAGGAAATGGCTCATCTGACTTTACTGGCGACGGTGGCCCCGCAATTAAAGCAACGTTTGCCGTTCCAGTCGCGGTAACATTGGATGAAGCAGGAAATATTTACGTAGCTGATTCAACCAATAATCGAATTAGAAAGATTGATACGAATGGAATTGTAACCACATTTGCAGGAAACGGAGAACACAAAGATACTGGAGATGGAGGACCGGCTATTGAAGCTGGAATTCGATCTATGACCGATTTAGCATTTAGCCCTTCTGGCGAACTTTATATTGTTGAAGCCGGCACTCATAGAATTCGAAAAATCGCAAAAGACGGCACAATAACCACAGTAGCTGGAAAAGGTTATCAAGGTTATTATGGCGACGGCGGACCAGGCGAAAAAGCTATGTTAAAAACACCTTCAGGAATTGCTTTTGATTCCAAAGGAAACGCCTATATTTCAGACTTAGGAAACAATAGGATTCGAAAACTTGACACTAACGGCATTATCTCTACTCTCGCTGGAACCGGTGGATCTTATGGCTGGGGCGAAGAAGGAGAAACTGTTGAAATTCTTTTCCACAAATTCCCATAAACTGATAATTCATCAGTGAAAATTAAACAAAGCGAAATAACTTTCGCCCATAAGAATCAATTATGGAGGTTGATCTAATGAAAAAATTTCTCGTCCTTTTGACGGCGGCATTGTTCTCTGGAACTATGGCATTAACACCTGCTAATGCGGCCGATACGGACGTTTTTACCAATATTTTAGAAAGTATGGACCAAACAATTTGTTCCAGCCCCAAAAAGCTGCTTCCTTTTTATAAAAAAAATGCAGTACTCATGTCCGACGAAACGCGTATAAACCTGGAAGAACAGGTTGAAAGCTATGAGAGAATGATAGCCGAATTTGAAGAAATGAAGTGCTCCACAACACGGACTACTCTTGGCGGAAAAGTGGGAGATACAGTTGGCTATTTAATTGTTGATGAAATAGTGAATGTTTCATCCCGGTTAAGCACCGACGACAGACAACATAGTTTTTGTAATTATGTTTTCGAAAAAGAAGGCGCTCGCTGGAAAGTTGCTTTGCAACAATGCGCAAGCTTGCCAGACTATACTATTGATCCTAACGACGACGCTTTGTATTATTTTCATAACCCCGTTTATTAGAATGACCCCAATTTACGGGGCGTCTTAATTACTTTGAAAAGGACGTTCTTTTGGGTAATAAGATCTTCTTAAAAATAGACCGAGATATAGAAGAACTGGTTCCCGGCTACTTAAAAAACCGACGCCTCGATATCGACAAAATATCCGATGCCCTCGATCAAGGAGATTTTGATACTGCACGTATTTTGGGGCATGCAATGAAAGGAAATGGCAAATCCTATGGCTTCGAAGAAATTTCGAACATCGGGTTAGCCATTGAAAGTTCAGGAATCCAAAAGGATCCAGAGATCATTCGTAGCGCATTAGAAAAACTTCTGGACTATTTGAATTGTATTCACATTACTTATGAATGATTGGGCTCCCTAATTTCTTTCAGGAATATTGAAGTTATTTCTATTCCAAGGTTGTAAAAGTTTTTAAAACTGCTAAAAGTTTTAGGTAACACTTAATCAAAGACTTTAGTCTAGCGTTTTAAAAATTAAACCTGTCAAAACTTTCTGTGATTATCTTTCGTCGGCTACTTCCCTTAGCATTTTTTTCCTTTTTGGCATTGATTGCTTTTTGGCCTTCAGTTCCCCCCTTTTCACAAGATACTAGTTCTGATTTCTCTCCAAAATCGTTAATACTCCCCATAGCTTCTCAACAAGATGAATTTATTGAGCCTCTAGTTAAAGAACCAATCGAGCCTTCATATTCACCTCCAATAAACTGGAGTAGTAAAACTAATGAGCAATGTGTTACCTGCCATGATGGCATCGAAGACATAAGCGATTCTCACCCACCAGAAATAGGGTGTGTTGTCTGCCATGGCGGTAATGAAAATTCACAAATAAAAGAAGAAGCGCATCTCAGCCTAATTTATGATCCTGTTTGGGGCGTCGGTAAAAAAAACCCGTCGCATATAAAATTAGCGGACAAATCTTGCGGACAAAATGGATGCCACTCCTCTTCTTACTTTCCAGACCAGAATCATGTGTCTAGACTAAAAAAATCCATGATGGGTACCTTAGCTGGCGTTATTTCAGGCCTACGCTACCAATGGGCAGCTCAAGTCCTCAAGTCAGCTCGTTATGGCGTTTATTCAGTTGAAAATTTTGATTTTCAGGATGAGGGATTGTCTTTTTTAGAACCTCTTCCATTTTTTTCTAAGACCGATTGGAGAAAAAACGCTTTAAAAAACAAATCTTCCATTAAAAAAGGGAAATTATCACACCATATCGCTGACAACTTATTACGCAAATCCTGCTTTCAATGTCATTTGGACTCCCCTCCTCCACCCGGCATTTTCAGGGGACAGGGGTGTGCCGCTTGCCACATGCCCTATTCAAAAAATGGTCTTTATACAGGCAATGATTACACAATTGATAAAACTCAAACCGGCCATGCATCCAAACATAAATTTGAAGCTTTACCTCCAAATTCTACTTGCATAACTTGTCATCGCGTATTCGCAAACGAAAGAAGTTACCCACCGGTTAACACATCTTCCGAAAAGAATAATTCTCTATTAGAAAGCAATATCCTTCCTGGGTTGGGTTTTCCAACAAAAGATGTACATTTTGAAAAAGGAATGGATTGTATCGATTGTCACACGTCAAACGATATAATGGGGGATGGAAATATATATTCTAAACAGCATGAAGCGGTCGAAATCCGTTGCCAAACCTGTCACGGCACTTATAATACATTTCCTAATGTCGATGAAATACTAGACCCAAACGACCCAGCAGTTTTGATCAGCAAATATTACTTAGACGGTCAAAACCAGGAAGGCGATATTCTCGCTCTATCGGAAAAAGAACAAAAACTATCAAATGTAAAAATGATAGATAACAAACTATCCGTCATCGGGAAAAGAAGTGGAAAAATATTCCCAATCCCAATGATTCATAAAAATAAAAGTTCTCATGCCATTAAAGCTCATCAAGACAAATTGGAATGCTCAGCTTGCCATTCCCAATGGGTTCCCAGATGCACTGGCTGTCATTTAACTTTTAATCAAAAACAAGAAGGTAATAACGGAAGCCCCTGGGGCAAGCAGAACTACCAATTATCTGTTGAAAAACCAATTCTTATGGTCGGCCCTAGAGGTAAAGTAACTCCCATGCTCACTCAACCCAAAAGACGATTATCAGTTTTTGATAAAGAAGGAAATCCTATTCCTGTAGTAAACTCTCAAGGCGACTGGACGGGCGACTATTTAGAAAAAACATTTTTAAACCCAGACGGATATTCGGGATCTCATCGAGCTTTCTCAAATTTCCCTCACTCAGTTTCTTCGAAAACTCGTTCATGTGCTGATTGTCATATGACCCCAGAGACATTAGGATTGGGAGCTGGAAAATTAATATTAGGAGATAATATTTCCGGAAAATCGGACACGATACAATATCTTGATAGATCTGCGAAATTAGCAAAAAATATCGACGTCTCGCCAGACGCATATACAACGATGAAAGGCCAACCTATTGCAGGCACAACACAAAAAAACGCCCGACCTTTTAATCAGGAAGAAATTTCACGTATTTTGAAAGTTGGAAATTGCATACCATGTCACGAGCTCCCTGGAGATAAAATTTACCAAAACATGGGGAAAAGTTATAAATTTGCCGGTACAAATGCGCATCGCCAACTCAGACAAAAAATATTAAAAACTCGTTAATCAATAAGATGAAACCAGGTTTACTTCAAAAAATTATTTTTCTCTCAGTTTCACTGGCTATAACTGTGCCCCTATTCTTATCGCTTTCATTAGCTCAGCCATTTAATCAGGATAAAAATTATTTTAAAAACAGAAAACAGATTTCTCCCAGAATTGATAAAGATTCAGTTCCGCAAGAACAGATCGACCAATTCTCATCAAACAATCAAAACTTTTCGGATCAAGAAAATGGATTCACACCTCAAAATAATACATCTTATATTTCTAATTCCGTTGTAGAAAAAAAGATGACGGAAATTCCCGATCCAAAGCCGCACTCGAGTATCGACGCAAGCGATTTAAGGGATCCCCTTTTATCTGTTCGTGGAATGGATATGGACGCAGAAGAGGTTCTCAGCCCAGGAACGACAATAGATGGAGTTCGTTTTTTTTCTTCTGATGAGACACAATCATTTATCGAAACTGAATATAGAAAATCTAATTTTAAAATTGAAGATGTCTATGGTCGTGTAGTGGCTTACGATAAAGGGCAACGGTGTTTAACATGCCATGGCGGAATAGAAGAAATTAGCTCTAACCATAGATTTTCCTGCACGCGTTGTCATGGAGGAAATGGAAGAGCCTATTCGAAAAAATCAGCTCATAAAAAAATGGTTTCAAATCCCGCCGACCTTACCCATGCTCCTAAATATTGCGGAAAATGCCATGCAGATCATATAGATAACGTTGCAAAATCTTCTATGGCAACCGCAAAAGGACAAATCAATCTCACTCGTTATAACTGGGGAACACAAAGCCTGGAATCGCCAACGTTATCTTTAATTCCTGACGGAGAAAAAGGAGAAAAGCTGTTTCCTCCAGAAGTTCAGGCGGGAGGACAGCCTGAATTGGTTGACGATTTTTTACAAAAGAAATGTCTCCGCTGTCATATTCAGTCTCCAAGCCCTCATAGGGCTGGCGAATACAGAGCTACCGGTTGCGCATCTTGCCATATGCTTTACTCCAATGACGGAATGTCCATGACAAGGGACCGAGCTATTCAATCAATACAAAGAAAAAAATCTAGAAAACAAAAAAACCCACTAAGTAAAAAAATAGCCGCAAAATCTTTTCAAAATTCACGGGGATATCCAATTCTCCATAAATTTTCTGTCGCTATTCCTAGTTCGCAATGTGAAACCTGCCACCATGAAAGTGGTCCAGGAATTGAGTATGAAGGTCTGTTTAAAAAACCTGCGAGAAAAAAGCCTCATTCAAACTCTATCGATAAAGACAAGCCTATTCTATTTGGTTCTGAGCACAAATTCTTAATTCAGGATATACATCGCGAACGCGGTATGCATTGTATCGATTGTCATGAAAGCTACGAATTGAAAAACCCAAATTCTACTTTCCCAAAAAACGATATAAGCACAAATCCAAAATGCGAAGATTGTCATGGAACGCACGAAAAAGAACCAGGAGAATTTCTTCTAGTTCAATCATTAGATAACGCAAAAGAAATCATAAAAAAAGCTTCTATAAACCCTAACCTAAAAGGGAAAATCAAGTTTGGCGATTTAATATTGAGAGATAATCAAGGAAAATTACGATCACACATTAAAAAACAAAAAAAGGACTGGGTCTTAATATCTAAGGTTACGGGTAAAAAACATATCATCCCCATTTTAAAAAATAAAAAAACGCCGGTCGCTCATTCTATGAAAAAGCATATGAACCTTATAGAATGCGCCGCATGCCATGCCCGATGGACCTACTCCGAATGGGGTAATCATGTCATCTTAGATAATAGACCTAACTTAGAACCCTGGAGAGATTGGAGTTTTTCCGATCCCAACTTACAACAAACACTATTCGGCGTAGAAAAGCCTACTACGCAAACATCTTATTTAAGTCAGGATTTTAATTGGCTTACTGCATCAGATTCGGCCAATGAAATATCGGGAAAGTGGCAACCAGGGGTTTGGATAGAATTATTATCTAAAACGACTTGGGATAAAATGCTATTGGGAAAAAATTCCAGAGGGAAATATTCGATTTTAAAACCGAGAAAACAATATTTCATTTCTGAAATATCTTCGCAAGGAGAAGCGCTTAAATCAGCCGTAATACCAAGCCTTCCAAATGGAAACCCTGGATTGATTATGACCCCTTACACTCCACATACAATTCGTAAGATTGCTCGTTCTTGCGAGAGTTGTCATTCCAATACTGAGACTCTTGGGTTAGGCGATCCTAAGCTTAAAACTATTTTCGACGCTCCATCCTTTTTCGAAGGATTGACCAGCGAACCTTCTTTACCCATAAATTTCCAACTTTGGCAAACAATGGATTCAAATGGCATCTTGTTACAAAGCGTTTGGCCCCTCGAATCGCGCCTGTTAAATTCTAATGAATTATCTTTGATACAAGAAAAAAATGATAAATACCGCGCCAATCGATATCTTGCGTTACGGGAACGTGGATTTCCTAAATTATTGAACAGAAATTCATTCCCCTATGATATACGACATGAAGCTAACAAAGGATTATACGGAAATCCCATAGACAACGAAGACTTGTTGACAGACGAGACCACAGATGAAGATATCGACGCTATTATGCAAATTATCCAAGAAAAAAAGTCTATCAACGAGCAAGATAATTCTTCTTCTCAAATCATCGAACCGGAATCTTCAGTCTACGAGTACCGCTCTCAAAACTCCACACTTTCTAGCGATAGTGTAACTCCAGGTTTATCCGAGCAAAACTCTCAAGAGATGTCCCCATATTCCACAACGCCTTTAGGAGAATCGATTTTAGGAAACGAGAATAATCCTAAAAAAGAAACCTTGCCACTCAATGGCTGGCAATCTTTATCAGAAGAAAAAATCATAGAGTTTTCCGAACCTCAGAACTCTCCTTAAATCATGAAAAAAAACACAAAGTTATTATTTTTATTTTTATGCGTCGCCTTCACTAACCATCTTTTCAACACCGCCGCATACTGCCAAACGATAGCTGAAAAACTAGGATGCCTTGAATGCCACCGTTTTTCGTCTAGCTCGGACGAAAAAAATAGAACAGCGCCCGATCTATTTTTCGCCGGAGACAAGTTCAAAAAAAAATGGTTAGTGGATTTTCTTCAACAACCAGAAATTGTGCGACCAGGCGGATTTACGTTAGACCCAAATTTTCTTACTGGAGCTAAGATCAAAGGTCACCAATCTGTTACTGAGGAAGAAGCTAATCAGCTCGCCGACGTCCTTATGAAATTAACACTCAAGGGATTTTCTAAAGGAATAATAGATAATATTCCTCTTTCAAAGGGAAAAAGAGCAAAATCTAAAATTAAATTTGAAAGAACTTACGGTTGCACGGCTTGTCATCAAGCAATTAATCTTGCCCGTAAACCACGTGGCGGAATCTCTGGTCCTTCATTCATAAACGCAGGGAATAGATTACAAGGCGACTGGATTTACGATAAACTTAAAAACCCAAGGAAATACGAACCACTAAGTCGAATGCCAATTTTCAAACTTTCGGAAGAAGATTTTGTTTCTTTAACAAAGTATGTATTAAGTCAGAAAAAAGAAAACATTCGTTAGCAAATATCCAATAGTTTAAAAATGAAGAAATTGAAAAATTCCATACTCCAAATAATCTTAGCCATTATCGTAATACTTGCCCTTTATGCCTGTGGACAATCTCAAAAAGAAGAACATACTCCGTCACCTCCAATAACAAAAGCTCCCCCAGAACCCATCATTCAAGAAAAGCTGGTATCACACCCAGTAACGAAAAAGACAAGACAAACATATCAATGGTACTGCACTCAATGTCACGGAGTTAAAGGAAAAGGAGACGGCATAAACTCACCACACGTAACTGTACCTCCTAGAAACCACACAAAAGCGAGCTACTTAGAAACTCGAAGCGATCAAGAATTATTCGACGCGATTAGTGAAGGCGGTTTAAAAATTGGACGAGCTCCTTGCATGCCCAGTTGGGGGAACACTTTCGACAAGGAAACTATTTGGTCATTAGTCCGATATATCAGAGAACTTTGCAAATGCGAAGCTGTGTGATTACTTCAGTTGCTAGTTGACAAAACCGCATAATAATTGCAGAATTCACTTAAAATTTAAGCATTTCCAAGATAATGGAAGACGGTGAAAATCCGTCACGGTCCCGCCGCTGTAAGAGGCACGAAACTCGCACAAAGCCACTGTTCTGAGAATGAACGGGAAGGCGCGAGGAGTAGGTTTAACCTCAAAGTCAGAATACATTATTGGAAACTTTTCTTATGCTCTTCGAGGACAAAGAGGTAATTGCGTTAAACGTGACCCCCTTTTCCCCTAGAAAAGGGGATTTTTTTTTGGGAATAATTTCTTTATTTTTCCTTAGTTTTTCAAAAACCGTCACTTTTTGACGGTCTTCCTCTCTATTTCTTGAAAAGCAAAATCTACCATTACAACACTGATCTGTAGTTATGAGATCTCAAATAAATCAAAACTCTAAAAATGTTTCAATAGGCAAAAACCAATGAACATAAAAAAAATACAAATATTTTTAATAGCTTTTTCACTTTTTTTCACAACACAAGCAATCGCCCAGAACACGGAGAAGATGAAAGCGATCGAAGTTAAATCCACTCGGCTTAACTTCACTAAAGAAACGACACCCGCTTCGGTAACGATCATAACTGAAGAAGAAATTAAAAAGTCAGGTCAATTCTTGATAGAAAAACTTATAAGAACAGTCCCAGGATTGACCGTTACTCAAAATGGCGGGCTGGGACGATTAACAAATGTAAATATCCGCGGAGCAGGTAACAACTCTACTTTAGTAATGATTGACGGAATCCAAGTCAACGAAAACCTCCAAGGAGCTTTCAACTTCAACAACCTCAATGTCGATAATATAGAAAGAATTGAAATCCTAAAAGGGCCTCAATCAACTTTATGGGGCGCCGACGCTGTAGGTGGCGTAATTCAAATCATCACTAAAAAAGGGGCGGGAACTCCCACTCATTCTATTTCTTTTGAAGGCGGTAGCTTTTCTACTTTTAAAGAAACCGCTCGAAGCTCAGGGACGGTTAAAAATTATGATTATTCCATCTCTGCTTCAAGAACCGATTCCGAAGGGATTACCGCTGCCGCAAAAAACTTAGGAAATTCAGAAAAAGACGACTACGAAGCTTCAAACTTTTCTTTCAGATTGGGGCGAAAATTTCTTTCAGACGGTAAAATCGATTTGATCAGTCGATACACCAAATCCTCAAGAGAATTTGACGATTTTAGTCGAACCACTTTTCGCCCTAGCGACGGAGCTCAATTTTCCAGCGGAGACTCTGTATATTTCGCCGTCCCAATAGAAAAAGGAATAATGGATTGGTGGGATGTAAAACTAAACTTAAACTTCTCTTACGACAAGTCCCAAAGCTTTGGTAGCACCGACCCATTTTTTGCTACAACTTCAACGATCCACAACCGGACTTGGACAGCGGATTTTCAAAATAAGTTTGAGTTTGGCCATGGTTTTTCAAGTGTTGCTGGTTTCGAACATCAAGTTCTAAACGGAACCAATCAAGAAAGCAATTTACATATTTCCAACTTTCAACAGGGAATCTACTTCCAAACCAAATACAACTACCAAGATCAATTAATCTTGACTGCAGGCGTTCGCTACAACAAAAATCAAGTATTTGACGATAGAACCACTTATCAATTCGAAGGCCTCTATAAATTTGCTACAACAGGAACCACTTTTAGGGCTTCTGTCGCTACAGGATTTCGCGCCCCCACAGGCAACGACTTATTTTTTCCTTTTTTCAGCAACCCCAACCTCAAATCAGAAGAAAACGAAAATTGGGAAATTGGTTTTGATCAAGAGTTATTAGATGGCCAATTAGCCTTTGGTTCCGTTTACTTCGATTCCGAAACAGAAAATAAAATCCAATTTGATTTAGTATCATTCAGCATTGGTAATATTGGGCTTTCAAAATCCAAAGGCATTGAAAGTTATATCAATTATCAATTTACAAAAGACCTAAATTTTTCGACAAACCATACTTGGAATCAAGCCGTAGATGGCGATAATGCTCCTTTAGTGAGGGTTCCTAAGCATACGTTTAACGCTTCGCTTGATTATTCAAAGGGACCATTAAACGGCTTATTCGGAGTTTATGCGAGAAGCGGTATTCGTGACGGGGTTTTTAATACTAAAGGATTCGCTACCGTTCGGATGGCTTTGAAATACCAAGTGACCCAAAACTTAAAAATCACCGCTCGCGGAGAAAATCTATTAGACAAAGATTATGAAGAAATTCCCGGATTCGAAACTACAGGGGTAGCTGGATACGGAGGCTTAATTTACAATTTTTAAAAGGCCGTCCAAAACTCCTTTTAGAAAATATAAATTAGCTCAAACTTTTCAAAATAAATATTTTAATGTAAGATCATAGATTAAGTTAAACACTTTAGAGCAATTTCCCAATGGCCTGTCGATTAAACCTTAAAATAGCGTTCACCAAAATAGTGTTCACCCTATTTTTTAGCTGCTTGATTTTATTTAAAGCTAGTCTGGTTCTTGCCAATTCTTCAAAAGATTGGTTCGAAAGAGGTAATGCTTTTCAAAGTGAAGGGGCTTATCAAGACGCGATCAAAGCTTATGAAAAATCGGCTGAATTGAATCCTAATTACTGGGTTGTTTATCAAAACTTGGGATTGGCTTATCAAAAAACGCGTAACTTTGAAAAAGCTTCAGAAGCTTTTCAAAAAGGCTTGAAACTAGCTCCAGATAATTTAGATATCCATTTGAGTTTGGGCAGTGTCTATAATTTCTTAGGGAAATGGGAACAAGCTATTTCACACATTAATTTGGTAGTCCATCGCCGTTCGAACGACCCTGTGGCTCATGGAAACTTAGGCTGGGCTTATTTTAACTATACCTCGGGTCCTCCATTTCGCATGTTAACTATCATGAATTTGAGTCGAGCGGTTCAATTGTTTGAGCAGGAAGGAATGTCTCAAGCCGCCGAAGCAACCAAAAAAACATTGGAGGAAGCCAAAAAAAAATTCGGGTTTAACGACGAAAATCCGTTTTAAATTAAACGCCTTTTGTTATAATCTTTCTTCATAAAAATTCGTTCAAAGTTCATCCTTTTTAAATTCTTTTTAAAGCGACCAAAATGGCTGTAAAAATCGATACCACTCCAACGAGAACAGAAAACTTAATCACCTTTACTTTGGACAAAGAACTTATTCCACCAGGAACCGGTTTATCCTATCCAAATAAAGAAACCGCTCAATCTCATTCAATAGCAAAAGCTCTCTTCGAACTTAATGGGGTTGAAAGCGTATGGATATTAGGCAATTCTATTCAAGTGTCCAAATCAGATAATATTCGTTGGGCTTCTTTAAAAGCCAAATGCGTGGAAACAATCGCCGCAACAGCTTAAGGCTAGGCGGAGCAGGCTATTTAAAGTATTCCAAAAATACCCGAATGAGATCCCAATGGTCTTTCGAACCAGCCATTTCTCGAATTGAGTGCATAGATAGCATTGGGTTTCCAATATCTATTGTCTTTATCCCCAAGTTTGATGCAGTTATTGGCCCAATAGTGCTTCCACATCCTAAATCAGACCTTGTAACAAATTTTTGCAATGAAACATCAACTTTTTCCGCCAAAAGCTCAAAATATGCGGCAGTTTCTGCATCAGTAGCATACCGCTGACTGGCATTTATCTTTACAACTGGTCCTTTATTGATTTGAGGCATATGACGAGGATCATGCATATCTGAGTAATTAGGGTGGATTGCATGCGCCATATCTGCAGATATAAAAAAAGATTTGGAAATAGCTCGTAAATACTCTTCCCTTGTCTCTTCGAATTTTTCCTGAATCCGCTCCAATATGTCTTTTAAAAAAGGCGAACCAGCTCCTTGCCTGCTTTCGCTCCCAATTTCTTCATTATCATAAAAAACGATTACTTGAGTCGCTTCATCATCGGTGCTTCCTTCTTCCAATGCCATTAATGCAGCATGACAGGACGCAAGATTATCTAATCTTGCTGTCTGAATAAACTCATTGTTCAACCCGGAAAAAGCTCCCTTTTGCAAATCAAATAGCGACAACTCCATTCCAATAATATCTTCGCAACTGACGTCTAGCTCTAAACTTATTAATTTTTTTAGAGGACAATCCCCCTTTAACTTTTCATCAATTAAAGCAAAAACTGGAGGCATGTGTGTCTGCTTATTCAGCAGTAGCCCTTTTTCATTTACTTGGCGATTCAGATGAATTGCCAGCTGAGGAACTCTTAATAAAGGCCTATCAATTTTTACAAGCCTTGTTACTAAGTTGTCGTTCGATTCCTTCAAAATTACCCTACCCGCTAAAGATAAATCTCTATCCGTCCAGGTAGAAAGTAAAACTCCTCCATAAACTTCCACCCCTAACTGTAAATAACCAGATTTTTCATAAACGGAGTTTGGCTTTAATTTCAAATTCGGACTATCTGTATGAGCGCCTATTATTTTAAAACCAGAGATTTGAGGAGCTGCCTTTCCTATTTTAAATGCAATTATTGAAGAACTATTTCGAGTCGTAAAATAACGACCACCTAAAGATATATCCCAAGGTTCAGTTTCAGATAACTCCTTAAACCCTTTACTTACCAGCCGTTTTTTTGACTCGTCGACAGCATGAAAAGGGGTAGGACAACTATCAATAAAACTCAATAAATCTCTTGCTACCTTGAAATAGGAATTGTTTTTTTGGTCTTCTTGGTCGCTCATAAACATCCTATTTTGTAAAAATTGTTATAACTACAAATTAAGAAACACCCTAACAAAACTCTTTCTCCATTGAAAAATAAAGGCTTATTAAAAAAAAACACTCATCAGTTTTTTGATAACTTTATAAGAGTGAACGATTCAATCTTTTGAATAAGATTTTTCTTTTTCCTCAATAAAAAACCTCTTAAAATATAAAAAGACACCTATTTTCACTAATTATTTATAGAGTTTACTAACTGAATCTCATCTTCAATAATTTTGAAGTTTTATAATAGTTACTAACTCTAAAAACTTTCTTTAAAACTTTGTTTAGAGGCGGATTAATGGGTTCTCTTCTGAAAGTCGATTTTAAAGTAAAACTGAGTCCAAAACTAAAAAACTTCAATCCCAAAGTAAATGATCAAAGCTACCACGAGGAAATTTTTAAAGAGTTATTTGCCGGATTTCCTCAATTTAAAGATCATGTAGCCGCTTATGTCGAAAGACATTATTGTATGGTGGTCAATGATGAAGACCATTCAAACCCACAGTCATTATTAAATATTTTAAGTCCAGAAGAAGTTCGACTGCAAAACGAATGGATAGTCAACAGATCAAAAATCAAACCTCTACCGTTATAAGTTATTAAATAGCTTTTTAGGCCAATACACTCATTGATGTTGATGTTAAAAAACCGTCTCTCATTAATATAACAATTAATAAAAGCCCTAATTCGCTAGATTCCAACATAACTCCTAAAACACTTCCTAAAAATTTTTTATTTCGATTAACTACGTACCGTTCAAAAATAACAGTACCAAGCGAAAGAAACATCAAAAGAAACAAACCTTCTAGCCCCATAAAAAAAATAGCAATCGCCGTTGTGAATAAAGTGGCTCCCCAAAACTGTAGATTCCCAACAAACCTAATATGAGGAAAAGGGCCGAACTCTGTTTCAGAAGCTGAAGCCAAAGAATGCGCCAAGTAAACATATGACCATGCGGAAACTGTTGGCAATAACACCAACATACTGGGAATCCAACCTTCACCAACGTGCAATAACGCGAAAAATTTTAGCGTTAAAATAAAAAATAAAAAAATAATCCGAAAGGTCCCACGCTCCAACCGTATATATTTTCTGTTTTCAAACGTCCAATGTCTGGTAACAAACAACCGATCGGCAACTCTTAAGCATCCCCAAGATCGGCCTCCATTATAAAAAAAAATTAAAACTAATAATGCCAGAAAACAAGCGACCTCAGGGCCAAACCAAAATGAAAAGGATAGATAGCAGGCCATAGCAAGAATGCCAAAAAAGAAGCCTACAACAGGGAAAAAGGGAGCGGCTTTCCCTAATTGCTCTGGGTTTTCAGTTAAACGGCAGGGTTCTGTAATAGAGGGGAAAAATCGAATAGCTAAAAGAAAACGTTTAACGAGGAGAGTAAACATTATTTAACGGCAACGCTTATATCGCCAATCCCAGAACTTTGAATCACTCCCATAACTTCTACCACGTTTCCGTAGGGCAAACCTTTATCTGCCTTTATAATAGCAGTCGCCTTTTCAGATTTTGCAAACTCAGCTATTTTAATTTCTAATTCTTTGAGAGTTAGTTTTTTCCCATTTAGAAGAATCTCTTTGCTTATGGTCATTTCAACGGTAACCTCCTGAGGAGTCTCATTTACTGCGGATGATTTCGATGAGGGAAGAGCGATATCCATGCGGTGAGAAAAATCTACAAAAGCGGTAGAAACCATGAAAAAAATCAATAAAAGGAATACGACGTCAATCATAGGCGTCAAATCAAAATTAAAATTTTCTTCTTCTTCTTTTCGAAATTTCATGGTCTATTCCGTTTGCAAACAAAAGTTATTTTATAGCCATTATTTATTAATCACTATTGACTAAACTACTTAGCATTATATTTAATTGCGATAACAAGCTCTTTATTAGACCGTTTTCTTTCTTTGATTTGCAGCAAGCTCCAACCTCTTCGCAGCATCATGTTTTCTCTTCTTCATAAACTCATAAGAGAGTTCTTCCACCAATTGAAAAGAAATTTCTTCCATTTCAAAAACGTATCTATCAATTTTCCCTCGGAAGTAATGATAAAGAGCCAAAGCTGGAATTCCAACCACCATACCCGCAGCCGTTGTTACCAGAGCCTCAGATATACCGCTAGCTACCAAGCCTGGGTTTCCTGTTCCACTTTGAGAAATAACATTAAAGGCTTTTATCATTCCAAAGACCGTGCCCAATAATCCCAGCATTGGAGTAATATTCGCCACAGCTCCTAAAACCCGCAAATTCGAATTTAATAAAGACGCTTCATGCTGGCCCGCCCCCTCTATCGCTTTTTCAATTTCATCAACCTTACCGCCAAAACGAAGCAACCCCACTTTAAGTATCCGCGCCAAAGAATTATTGTAAGAGTTACACAGTTGTAATCCCTTTTGCGCATCTTTCGAATTCCAATGATTTCGAATATTATTTAGAAAATCTTGATTTATAACATTTTTTCTTCGGAGGCTATAAGCTCTTTCGATGGCAATACCCACCATCAAAATAGAACAAAAAATGATGGGGTACATTAACATTCCACCCTTTTCAATAACTGTCAATATCTCCCAATCACTTACCGCTACAAAAGACTCCGCTTCTACTGGTTTCGAAAAAATAACCTCAAGGAACAAAGTTAAAACACTATAAATAAGCACATTATTTTTTTTCGTCATTATCGTCCGCTTCTTAGCTGTTCGGTTAACTGAAACAAGTTGCCACCACTACCACAATTCTTATAGTTAATTTAGTCGAATAATATTTCAAGGCATAAACTTTTAAAAATGATTGGCCTTTCAATAATTTAGCTTTATTATATATGGAAAATAAAAATCCCATTTGGATATTTTTGATGACGTTTAAAAAGTTGAATAGTTACAGTAAATTTTACATTTTTTTGTTTTTGGTTATCTTTTTTAATTCATGCGCTTCCGATGGATTAGAATTAAAAACTGCATCTCCTAAAGAGTTGTTAGTAAAAGGTAAAAATCATTTCAAAAAAAAGGAATACACCGAGGCTCAAAAAGCCTTTACTCAATTGCTTGAAGACTATCCAGACAGTAAAGAAAGAATTGAAAGTTTAATGCTTTTAGGGGATATATTATATAAAACCAAAGCATTCGACGAATCAAAATTAAATTACGAAAAATTTATTGAATTATATCCGGCTCACCCTAGAGTTGATCGCGCTTACTTTTTTAAGGCTATGTCTGACTTCAAATCAACAGACCACGTGGCAAGAGATCAATCTGCTGTCGTCTCCGCAATTGAGGGGTTTGAGGAATTAATAAAAGCATTTCCCAAAAGCCAATACAAACCGGAAGCAGTGATAAAAATTAACCAGAGTAATAATAAGCTTGCAGAGAATGCCTTTTCCATTGGAAAGTATTATTTTCGTACTGGTTCTTACTTATCGGCAATTCTTCGTTTAAAACATTTAATGGAAACATATCCTAAACAAAACTTTATAGACGAAGCAGTTTATTTATTAGCTGAATCTTATTACCAAGAGCAAAACTTTAGTAAGGCTAAGAAAACCTTCAACCAGCTTCTAGATGATTACCCTAGTAGTACTTTTGCACGTGAAGCGCGTCTTCGATTAAGAAGCATTAAATAAACCGGATATTATGGTCCCCTCTGAAAAAGATCAGAAAAAAAAATCAAAGGCTAAAGCAGCCAAACCCGCTGCGAGCCCATCAGAAAGCGATAATACCCTTGGGCAATATCTAAAAGATATTAGTAAGATTAAACATCTAACAAAGGCTGAAGAGGGCGAACTATCGATAGAAATTCAAAATGGCAACGTCAAAGCGATGCAAGAGCTGGTTCGCCGGAACTTAAAATATGTTGTTTCCGTCGCCAACAAATTTAAAAACTGCGGCCTTTCTCTACAAGATTTGATTGAGGAAGGCAATATCGGTCTTATACAAGCTGCAAAACGGTTTGACGGGTCTCGAAACATTAAGTTTATTACTTACGCAAGTTGGTGGATTCGACAGGCTATAATGCACGCCTTAGCAGAACAGTCAGGAACAGTTAAACTACCAGTAAAGCAAGCGAGTAATTTATATAAAATTGGAAAACGCTATGAAAGCCTTTCACAATATCTCGAAAGAGAGCCTACAAAAGCGGAAATTGCCGAAGTAATGGACCTGGATCTTGAGCAAGTAGAATCTATATTACGAGCTTATAAGACCCATTTATCTTTAGACACTCCCCTAAATGATAATGATAAAACTCCTTATGTCGATTTATTGGAAAGTCCCGACTACATTCCATACGACGACCAAATATTTATTTCCAGTTTAAGAGAAAAGACTGAAGAAATGTTAAAAGCTCTTTCTCCACGCGAAGAAAGTATTTTAAGGATGAGGTTTGGCTTTGGAGGAGACCCAATGACTTTAGAAAGCATTGGCAAGGCAGTTGGACTTTCTAGAGAACGGGTAAGACAAATTGAAGATCGTGCCAAAAAAAAGCTTCTTCAAAAAAACAAACAAAACTTTGATGTCAATGATATGAATTAATGAAGTCTTTAAAACCCCATTTGGTTTATTGTTTAAGCTTGATTTATCACTCTAAATCTTAATCGATTAGCCTTTAATAAATTCAATTCCCCCAAATGACGATCATCTTTTTAGGATTATTAGCCTATTTAATGGGCTCTATTCCTTGTGGCATTCTTGTCGCTAAAACCCAAAATATTAATATCAGGGAACACGGTTCTGGTAATATTGGGGCTACTAATATTGCTCGCACTCTAGGGAAAAAAGAAGGAATTGTTACTTTACTAGGCGATAGCCTTAAAGGAGTTTTAGCTCTTTGGTTGAGTTCTTTTTATGTAGACGACCCCACACAATTAGCCTTTGTAGGCTTTATGGCTTTTTCAGGCCATTTATTCTCAATTTTTTTAAAGTTTAAAGGAGGAAAAGGAGTCGCTACTGGATTAGGGGTATTTTTATATTTAACTCCGTTCGCCGCATTAGGCGCAATAGTTATCTTCGCCCTTACTCTCTTAATCTGTCGTTATGTTTCTTTATCTTCAATTCTTGGAGCCTTTTCTTTGCCGCTAATAGGAATTATCCTAGGCTCTCCTCAAGCATATACAATTGCAGGTTATGGAGTGTCAATATTAATTATAATCAAACACCGCGAAAATATTAGTCGTCTTCTTTCAGGAACAGAGTCAAAATTTGGGAAAAAATGAGTCGATTTCTATTTATTTTGAAAAAAACTTAAGAAAACCTAAAATACGATTTGACAAACGACCAAGAGAAAATATAATAGGTCACTTACCCGTTAGGGAATCCAATTAGTAAACTCCAATTTGCGGGAGTAACTCAGTGGTAGAGTGCAACCTTGCCAAGGTTGAGGTCGAGGGTTCAAATCCCTTCTCCCGCTCCATTTTCTT
>JAJDAT010000017.1 GCA_029261715.1 Nitrospinia bacterium
AATGGCAATCGCTATTTGGAATGGCCAAAATAAAGAACGAAATGGTCAAAAAGCTGTTACCCAATGGAACGAGTTGCGATACTAAAATAGCTTTAAAAAATTAAACCCAAGAAGGCTTTGCCTTCTTGGGTTTTTTTTTGCCTGATCTATTGACCTCAAAACAACTCAAATAATAAAAGCCTATTGAAACATTAATTTAGGTTCATTATTTAAAGGTTTTTTTATACTTTACTGTTGAGTCAATAAGAACAAAGTTGTACCCATAAAAGGCTGAATAACTATTCAGTTTCCCACCCTTGATCCGTCCATCTTTGCATTCCACCATTTCCAACACATACAATATTATCTAAACCCATTCCGCTAAGGGTTTGGGAAGCCATCTGAGCTCTACCACCCATCTTGCAATGAACGTAAACAGTATCGTATTTCTGTAGTTCATCGGCTATATCTCCGACTTCTTCATGAGATTGGTTGCGAGCGCCTTTAATATGACCGCTATCGAATTCTGCAGGACTCCTCACGTCTAGTATCAAATCATTGGAACCTAAGTTATCAACTTTGTCATGCAAATCATCAATCGATATATTTTCCATGGTAATTCCTTCATTTATTTGAGTTTAATTGTTTACGGCAAGGGAAAATGAAAGTTTTTTCAGAGTTTAATAGTTTAACCCTTATTAAAGAAAATTTCAAAGGTATTGAATTTTGGCATTTTGAAAGGAATATCTTGCCAATATTTTGACGGTTATTTTTTTTGTTTTATAAATAAAAAAACGCTTAAATCGTTTATTTATTAGACTTTATGATGTGCTAGATAAGGGGATTAGTGAGGTTGATATAAATTGGTACAGTAATTGCTTTATCAAGGTAAAAATCTTTTGGAGAAAAAAATGAACGAGGGAATTTATATAGCTGTTTCAGGCGCATTAAAGCAAGAGAAAAAGATGAGCGTAATAGCTAATAATTTAGCAAATGTAAACAGCCCGGGTTTTAAAAAAGACCAAATTGTATTTGAGTCTTTATTACCTCCGTTTAAAGATAAAAACGATTTAACTTTTGAAAAGAGTCGAAATGTTTTATTGCCTCCAGAACAATCTAATTTAAATGTAGCTTATGTTGGCGTCGCGGGATTTGATACTGACTTTAGTCAAGGCGGTTTGGAACAAACGAATAATAATTTCGATTTAGCGTTAGATGGAAAAGGGTTTTTTATAGTTAATACACCCGACGGCATTGCCTATACGAGAAAAGGAAATTTCCATTTAGACCCTAATAATAGATTGGTAGATGAAAATGGAAATGCCGTTCAATCACCACAAGGTGGGGGTGATGTGGTGATTCAAAGTTTGGGAGGGAAAACTACTATTGATACAGAGGGGTTTGTTTCAGTTGGACAGGGTTTGGGAAATACTCCAGTTGGTCAGATAGGACTGGTAGATTTTGTAAATGGTGAGAGTTTGGTTAAAGTCGGCGAGGGATTGTATCGCCCAGTAGATAAAACAGCAACCGGAGTCCAACCACAAAACACAGCATTTCGTCAGGGTTTTATAGAACAGTCAAATGTTACCAGTGTAGATGAAATGACAAAAATGATCGAGACGGTCCGAGCCTTTGAAACTTATCAAAAAGTAATCCAAACAATAGACGGTGTTGATGAAAGATCGGTCAATAGTTTGGGAAGAATTGGATAGTTTTTAAATGAGAGAAATAAAACCGAAAGGAAGGCGAATTATATGATTCGATCTCTATATACAGCGGCGACAGGAATGAACGCTCAAGATTTAAATATAAGCGTTATCTCCAATAACTTATCAAATGTTAACACCGTAGGTTTTAAGCGTAGTCGTGCCGATTTTCAAGATCTTTTATACCAAACACTAAGATTGGTGGGTACACAATCGGCGAATGGTAATCAGGTTCCTACCGGAGCGCAATTAGGTTTAGGCGTAAAGCCCGCCGCTATTCAGAAGAATTTTATTCAAGGCGATTTTGTCGCCACTCAAAATGAATTAGATATGGCGATTCAAGGCGATGGTTTTTTTCAAATAGCGCGACCTGATGGAACGATTGGTTACACACGCGCCGGGGCTTTTAAAATTGATAATGCAGGCCAAATTGTAACTTCGGACGGTTTATTATTAAGTCCAACCATTACGGTTCCGCCAGATGCAGTTAACCTTTCGATTGATTCACAAGGAACAGTAAACGTTAACCAGGGGGGGCAAACTGCGGCTACCCAGTTGGGAGTAATTCAATTGGCAACATTTCAAAACCCTGCAGGTTTGAAATCTGAAGGATCCAATATTTTTACGCAGTCCGACGCTTCAGGAACTCCGGTTATAGGTAATGCAGGGGTTCTCAATCGAGGAACTATTCAACAGGGTTTTTTGGAACTTTCCAATGTGAGCGTTGTTGAAGAAATGGTTAATCTAATCGCAGCGCAAAGAGCCTATGAAGTAAATTCAAAAACGGTGCAGACCGCTGATGAAATGCTTCAAATTTCGAATAATTTGAAACGTTAGATTCAAGGTGAATTTTATGAAAAAAAAATCTTCAAATATATGTTACGGGTTTCTGATCTTTTTAACCGTGGTTTTATTCTTTCTCATTTCGTTGACAAACCATGTTTTTGCAATTGAAACAAAACCGCTTCAAACTATAACAGTAGAAGAGATTGAACGAAGAGGCACTGAGTTTTTGTGGGACCGGATTTCTCAACAAGAAGATAACTTTGAAGTACAAGCCATATTTCCTGGCCGGGACTTTATTTTACCTGAAGGGAAAGTAGATTTTGAATTTGAACTTATTGGTAGGGGGCAACTTAAAGCGCAAAGAATTCCTTTGACATTAAGTATTAAAGTCGATGGAAAATTAAAAAGAAAAATTTGGCTTAATTCGAAAACAAAGTTTTTCAAAGAAGTTCTGAAAACCACTCGCCAATTACAAAGAGGAATGGTTATTACTTCAGAAGATATAGAATTAACACAAGTCGACGCTTTGCGAGAAGGTAAGAGGACTTTTATTAATCCGGAGGAAGTGGTTGGTTTAATGATGGTTAGAGATGTTGGAAAAGGCAATGTGTTGAAGCTCAATATGGTCCGAAAGCCTGCCGTCGTTAAACAAGGAGATCGAGTTCTTATTATGGCAAAAATGGGTCCTATGAAAATTACGGCGCCAGGGGTTGTGAAGGAAAAAGGTTTTAAAGGCAGTATGATTCGAGTTCAAAACATTAAATCGAAGAAGGAAGTTTACGGAAGGGTTGTTGATTCAAACACCATTGAAGTAAATTTTTGACGACTAATTAATTTTTGGTTTTTTAAAGGCGGCATTGTCCGATTAAATTATGAAATTCGCTCATTTGAATAAAAAAATATTTTTAAAAAGCGTTTCGCTAGCGTTAGTTGGTCTACTTTCAGCCTGCGGGCCAAAAAATTTGGCGGTTGACCCCGCTTCAACTGTTATACCGAAAAAAATATATTCTAAGGTGAAACCCCAAGAAGGGTCCATTTGGCCTGGCGACTCAGCTTCAAATATATTTTTTAAAGATACAAAAGCGCGGAAGGTTGGAGATATTGTAACGATTACCATCGCAGAGAACACCGTTTCCAGCCAAACGGCGACTACTCAAACTTCGAGAGCATCAAATTACAATTTGCAAACTGGGCGAATGTTGGGGCTACCTAGTAATTTAGGAATCCAAAACTTTTTGGGATTGGGGGGTGGGTTTTCACCTGACTTAGACGCTACATCCACAAATACCCATAACGGAAATGGCACGACTACCCGAAATGGAAGCCTTAGCACTACGATGACAGCCCTTATCAAAGAAATATTACCTTCGGGAAATTACCGAATCGAGGGCAGAAGATCCGTCACTGTAAATAATGAAGAACAAATTTTGATTTTAAGTGGAGTTGTTAGAAAAGAAGATATCAATTTTGACAACACTATATCTTCTACATTGATCGCTAATTCGTCTATCACTTACGCGGGACGAGGCACTATTACGGATCAACAACGAATTGGATGGGCTGGCAAAATACTAAGCTTCATATGGCCATTTTAAAAACCGAGGATTATAATGAGTAAGACAAAAAAATTATTAAGTATTCTGATTTTCTCATGTTGGAGTATTTTGGGATGCGATTCGGAAGTTGCAAACGTTGTGGGAGTGAGCGCTTCAAGTTTTATTATAGCTGTAGAAGCGGTTCACGGACCCTTAGGGCTTCCTGCTGATGGTTCTAGTATAGCGACAATTAGAGTGGAATTATTTACTAATGCCGGTCAATTGGTGAATGGAGAAAAAATAATTCTTACAACTACTTTGGGAACCTTAGCCACCGCTGACTCAGCTCAAACTACCGCAACTACTGGGGGAGCGCTTGAGCTTACCACTGTTAATGGATTTGCTTTTGCAACGTTGACTTCGGAAGCCGTGGAGGGGAATGCTTTTGTTGTGGCGTCAGTTGAGAATATTAGCGCAACAGTTGCCGTGCCTTTTGTAAACATTACTACCGCAGCGAATTAATCATGAATAATATAATGAATCTACTCAAAAAGTATTTTGGCAAGATTATTATTTCTAGCGGGATTTTATTTATAGCCACATTCGGGCTAACCGCTTGCCAAAGTGAAACAGATGGGGGACCACTTGGTCCAACAAACTTAACCAATTCGTCCGCAAATATCACTGTTTCCCCCGCTACATTGTCACTGGCAAAACTCGGTACGCAGACTTTCACTGCAATAGGTGGCTCTGGGACATTTACCTGGAGTGTTGATAATCAAACTTTAGGCGCTATTGTCGCCGATACAGGTGTTTTTACCGCTGGAAATAGTAATGGCAGCGTTACCGTAACAGCTACTGATTTTAATGGAGCGACAGGAACGGCAACCGTTACTGTTACCGATAAATCTTTAACTTTAACTCCTTCAGCCCTTTCGATAGGAAAACAGGGAGCTCAAGATTTTACTCTAACAGGCGGTACGGAACCCATTTTCTTTTCGGTTGATAATGCAACTCTTGGGAGTTTCGGCGCGACAACTGGTAACACTGCGGCTTTTACCGCTGGAATTTCAATAGGAACTGCAACCGTTACAGCTACAGACGCTGATGGAGATACTGTCACGGGAACCGTAACGATTGTATCTAATCCAGTCACGGTGACTCCCGCTTCCGTAACTTTTACTACTGCTGGCGATGCTCAAGAGTTTACTGCGACGTCTCCTGTTGTTGGCGTCACTTTTTCCTTTGCGCTATCGGGACAAAGCAATAGTTATGCAGGCACAACCATAACAACTTCAGCCAATACCGGCACCGCCACTGTAACAGGTACAACACTTCCAACAGCGTTGGAAGGAACTCAAACTTTAACTTTAACCGTGACCGATAGTAACGGGGATACAGGTGTTGCCCAAATTACGGTAAACCAATGATAACCTGGAGTTGATAAAAAAATGAAACGCTTAAAGATTCAAGCAATCTTAATGACAGCCTTGTTTCTACTAGTACTTTTGGCAGAAACCGCCCAGGCTGCCCGGGTAAAAGACTTGGTCAATATCCGAGGCGTAAGAAACAATCAGTTGATTGGTTTTGGTTTGGTTATTGGATTGGCGGGAACTGGCGATAGCGCTACAAACGTTTTCTTTTCGATTCAAACAGTCGTCAATATGTTGAAGGCGATGGGTATTACAGTTCCGGCAGGCCAGATTAATCAGCTGCAATTTAAAAATGTCGCCACCGTTATGGTAACGGCCGATCTTCCGGCTTTTACTAGACAGGGCGATAGAATAGATGTTCTAGTTTCGTCTGTGGGTGACGCAAAAAGTTTGCAAGGAGGAACCTTACTGATGACTCCTTTAAAAGGCGCCGATGGCAATACCTATGTAGTATCTCAGGGGCCTTTGTCTATTGGCGGGTTTTCCATTCAGGGACAAAATCGAGGAGTCCAGAAAAACCACTTGCAGGTAGGGCGAATATCTAATGGCGGTTTAGTGGAAAAAGAAATTTATTCTTCCTTTAATAAAAAGGACGAAATTGAATTGTCCATGAAAGCTACCGATTTTACGACAGCTGGTAGAGTTGCAAAAGAAATAAATCGAGCGATGAAGGACGATATAGCCGCGGCTATGGATGGTAGAACTGTCCGAGTTCGTTTACCTAAATTTTATAAAAACAATGCGACGGGTTTTGTTTCTAAAATTGAAAGCTTGGAAGTGGCTCCTGATACTGCGGCGCGAATCATCATCGATGAACGCACGGGAACAATTGTTATGGGAGAAAATGTAATGATCTCGACAGTCGCTGTGGCTCATGGTGGATTGTTTGTCCAGATTCGAGAAGAACCCATTGCGATTCAACCTGAACCTTTAAGTGAAGGCGAAACAGCCATTTTACCAAGAACAAGAGTAGCCATAGAAGAAGGACAAGACCGATTATTGGTTGTTCCAAAAGGAATAGGAATTGGCGATGTGGTAAACGCTCTTAACTCTATTGGAGTGACGCCAAGAGATCTAATTTCCATTTTACAAGCAATCAAAGCTTCTGGCGCTTTACATGCTGAGCTTGAGATAATGTAATTGATTTTATGATGTAACGAACTTTTATCTATTTTTTAAAAGATAAAGAGCAAACGCTTAATAGCGTTTGCTCTTTTTTTTTGATCAAGGGAAACTTAACTTTTGGTCTTTTGTAGGTTTTAGAAATTATCTAGAAAATATAGCGTCAAAATCCTAGCGGATAACTCACGAATAGGTACCTTTGTTTGTCCTATAACTAGGAAAATTTTTCCCTAAAAGCGAAAAATAGAAAATAATTACGGTTTTTTTTTAATTTATGTTTGACTAATAAAAAATAAAACCTTTAAAAGCAATGGATTGCATGGTTTTTCTGCGTTTTTTGTTTGTGTGTGGTTTTGGTATCCTCTTTGCATTAAGTTGGTTGTGTTAATAAAACTTTTCGAAAACCTTCTGATTTTTAAAGGTTAATTAAAAAATGGAAATTTTTGGCCAAAGTAAAGTTCGCCCGAGCATTTCAAACCCAATGCAAGGTAAAGCTGAAAATATTGCGCAAAAAATTGGTAACGGTGTCCAAAAGGATGCTGATTTAGAATCTGCGGCACAGGACTTTGAGGCGATTTTTCTTCATAAAATGCTTGAATCAATGAGAAAGACAGTTCCTAAGTCTGGACTTTTAGAGAGCTTTTCCGGAGATATGTACCAATCTATGTTTGATGAAGAGTTAGCCGGAGAAATGTCTAAAAGGGGAGAAGTTGGGTTAGCGAATTTTATGTATAAGCAACTTGACGTAACTAACTCACAAAACCAAAACTCGAATAGCTCCAATTCTAAAAAAATTGTCGATATTAAGCTCGGAGATTGAACCAAATGACAAAGCTTTATAAGACCTTGCTCAACCAAATGGGGCAAAAAATTGCAATTTATAACGAACTAATCGAATTATTGAAACAAGAGTGGGATTCTGTTTCGGGATATTCGTTGATGGGAGTTCAAGAAGTTTTGAACAAAAAGGAAACTTTAGTTTTAAAGATGCAAGTTTTGGAAGAGAACCGTTTGGAAGTTGTTCGAGCCATTGCCAATAAACTTGACGTTCCCTACGAAGGGTTAACCTTAAAAAAGATATTAGCGTTAAAGTCTCATCCTCTAAACAATAAATTAAATTTATATCGCAAAAAATTATTGAAACAGATCGATATGATTGCGGAATTGACAGAAAAAACAAAAAGAATCGTAGATCATTCTTCTATGTCTATTAAGAAATCGTTGTCATTTTTACACAAAACTCAAGAAAAGTCTGAAGCTGGTTATCAAGCTAAAGGGAAGATTCGTGAAGGTAAAATGCAAAGTAGGATGTTAAGCGCGGAAGTTTAAAGAAAATTGTTTAATCAGTATTTGAAAGATTTTTATCATTAAAGGCAAACTAAAATGACCACTAATATTTTTGGCGTATTAAATACCGGAAAGGTTGGATTGCTTTCTCAGCAGTTTGCGATCGAAGTGACCGGTCAAAATATTGCCAATGTCCAAACGGAAGGTTATTCGCGCCAAAAGGTTGTATTAAGCGCTAATGATCCTAGAGGTTTTGGACTGGGTCAAATTGGAACAGGCGTAAAAGTTTCCGGAATCGAAAGAGCTCATGATGAATTTCTTGCTAGACAAATAACAGATGAAAAGTCAAATGCAGGTTTATTTGATCTTAAAAAAGACGTTTTTGAACAAATGGAGACTTTGTTCGACAGTACTTTTGGAGGAAGTTTAAACGATAACTTCAACGAATTTTTTGGCAGTTTACAAGACCTTGCAAACAATCCTGGCGGTTTAGCCGAGAGAGCGGATGTCCTAGGAAAAGCTGAAACGATTTTAGAAGAATTTAAAAGAATTGGCGACGGGTTATTTGATGAAAAAGTGAATCTTGATCAAACCGTTATTGCTGAAGTTAGTGAAATAAATGGTTTGCTATCTGATATAGCGGAGTTAAATCAAAGTATTCATCAAAATGAAACCGTTGAAGGTTTTAATGCTAACGATTTGAGAGATAGACGCGATAGGTTAATAGACCAATTAGCGGAAAAAATAGATATTGACGTGACTAAGGAGGAGAACGGTCAAATTGATATCACTAGTGGTAATGGTCAACCTTTGGTTTTAAAGCAACTAGCTTCTACTCTGACCACTACTTTAAATGGTAATAACAATGGCTTTAAGGACATAAATATTGTTGACCCTAGTGGCGGTACTACTAATATCACTTCTTCTCTTTTGGGTGGAAAACTTAAGGGATTGGTTGATATGCGGGATAGCGAATTAGATTCAACTATAGATATTCTGGATCGCTTAGCGGCTGGTTTTATTCAAGAAGTCAACCGGGTTCATAAAGACGGAGTAGGAAATGATGGTAGTTCAGGTTTGGATTTTTTTACATCATTAACTCCCACTTCCATAGCAAATACAAACAATACGGGAAGCGCGTCGGTTGCTATTACAAATGCAAGTCCAACAACGTCTTCGGTAGATAAGTTTCAAGTTCAATTTACTGGATCCAATTCGTTCACATTAAACAATTTAACGACTGGGTTAGCTTCAGGAACGTTTACTTTTACGAATGGAACCCCTGTAACTTTAGCAGGTGGGTTGTCGGTAACATTTTCTGGATCAGCTGTTTCTGGAGATCAAATTGATTTTTCAATTTCTGAAGGCGCCTCTAGAACGGCAACAGTTTCTTCTACGGTTAAAAATAATTTACAAAAAATTGCGGCCGGGAAAACATTATCAGGAGACGGACAAAACGCATTGGAATTGTCAAACTTACAAAATCGATTAACCTTTAATGGAACGAGTTTGCAATCGGGTTCGGGAGCTTTTACTTTTTCGGATTTTTACAATTCGATTGTTACGTCGGTGGCTGTTAATTCGAGTTCCGCAAAGCAGAGTTCAAGTCAGCAAGAGGGAATTCAGCTTCAACTAAGTATCAGACGAGAAAGTAACGCTGGAGTTTCCATTGACGAAGAAATGGTGAATTTAATAAAGTTTCAACAAGCATTTAATGCCGCTGCGCGAATAATTACCACGGTTGAAGAGATGTTAAATACATTACAAAATAATATTTAGTAATAGTTCTTTAAAGCTTAGGTTTTGAAAAATTTTATGAAACTAACGATCATTTTTGAAAATTTTTTCCTCGAAAAAAGTAAATTGATCAACTGGGAGATAGAGCGATGGTAATGCGGGTTACCAATCAAGCGAGTCAACAATCAGCGCTAAATAATATTTTTCGAATTAGCGAGGATTTATTTAATACTTCAAACTCTGTATCTTCAGGTAAAAGAATTCAAAGGTCTTCTGACGATCCTTCTGGAACACGTCAAGTCCTTTCTTTTAGAACTTCTATTAGCCAAAATAATCAATTTTTAAGAAATATAAATAATAACAAAGGTTTTGTAAATAATGCCGATACCGCTCTTGAAAAAGTTAGTCTATCGCTAATTAGAACCAAAGAACTGGTGGTTAGTCAGTTAGGGGGAACGTCAACCGCCACAACGAGGTCTTTTACTGCAGAAGAAGTTAGCGGTATTGTTAGCCAAGCTGTTTTATCGGCCAATTCACAAATAGGAAACCGGTTTCTTTTTGGCGGAGATAAAGTTGACGTTTCTCCGTTTTCCGTTTCCGCTTCAGGAGCGGTCTATCAAGGAAATACAGGAGCGATTTCTCTCTCTATAGGTGACAGCGCTAGTCTGCAATTGAATTTACCTGGGTCCGATGTTTTTTCTGTCGATCTTAACCCGACTGTTTCTACTTCCACGTCGCTTTCCGACCTAAATGGAGGTCAAGGGGTTACGGCGGGTTCTTTCGTTTTAGCGGATCGACAGGGGAATAGCGAAACTATCTCGGTTTCATCAAGTGGAACGGTAGCAGATGTTATTAACGCAATTAACGCTACACAATTAAATATTACCGCTAGTATTAACGATTCCAATAATGGAATTAAACTGACCGATACGAGTTCTTTAATTAATCAATCGTTGACGGTTACGGAAGCAAATAATGGGACAACAGCCCAAAGCTTGGGATTAATTGGCGAACGAAATGGAATAATGCAGGGATTTGATCTAAATCCTCAATTAAATACTAGTACAACTTTATCTCAATTAAATGACGGGCAAGGATTAGATTTGACGTCTGTAAATATTGTGAATGGATCAGCGTCTGGAACTGTTAGTTTCTCGTCTTTAAATTCTGCTAGTACGATCGGTGACGCATTAAACTTAATAAATAACGCAGGGCTAAATATTACTGCCGCTATTGGAAGCGATGGAAAAAGTTTAAAAGTAGTTTCTAATTCTTCGAGTACAGTGGCTATTGTTAGAGAAGTGAGTGGAGGTAACTCGGCTGAACTTTTGGGTTTAGGCGGGGGGCGTAATATACTCACGACGCTACTACAAACTCAACAAGCTTTAGAAAGAAACGACACTTTTGCTCTAATTGCTTTAACAGATACCTTGGATACTACTATCAATTCTTTAAGTGGTTCACGCGCTACTATAGGAACTATCACTAGAAGATTGGAAGATAATGAATTCTCACTTGAAAAAGAACTGGTAGATAAAACCGAACGACTATCCGATATTGAAGACGTTGATTTTGCTAAGGCCGCTTCTGAATTAGCCGCTTTGGAATTAGCGTTTCAATCAACATTGAGCGCAACGTCACGAATTATTCAACCTACTCTTCTCAATTTTTTAAATTAATAGGGTTGAGGTTTTCTTGAGCAAAATAAGAATAAAATCTTAATAAATTTTTATTTTTAGCGTTGAATTAAATCGACCAAAATTTCTTTGGTTATCTGATAGTTAACTTTTTGTATTTTGATCGACGGTTTTCTTCACGTCCTCCTAATTCTTTCTTTCGCACTTCTTTGTATTCTTCAAAGTTGCCCTCAAACCATCTAGCTTTTTTATCCCCTTCAAATACTAAAAGATGTGTGCAAATCCGATTTAGAAAAAACCGATCATGACTAATAACTAATACGCATCCGGCAAATTCGAGCAACGCGTTTTCAAGAGAACGTAATGTTGCAACATCCAAGTCATTTGTAGGTTCGTCTAATAACAGGACATTGCCCCCTTCCCTCAATAACTTTGCCATGTGGACGCGATTTCTTTCACCGCCAGATAAGTTATTTAATTTTTTTTGTTGGTCTGCTCCTTTAAAATTAAAACTAGCGACGTAGGAACGAGAATTAACTCGTTTTCCCGCAATTTCCATAAAATCACTTCCCCCGGAAATTTCTTCAAAAATAGTTTTTCCGTCGTCTAAATCTTCTCTTTTTTGGTCCACATAGGACAAAACTGCGGATTTTCCAATTGTTACGGTACCTTCGTCGGGTTTTTCCTCTCCAACTATCATACGAAATAAAGTTGTTTTACCTGCGCCATTGGGTCCGACAATGCCAACGATTGCGCCGGGAGGAACATCAAAGCTCAGATTTTCTATTAATGCTTGTCCGCCCATCCCTTTTGAAATATTTTCGAATTTGATTGCCACATCGCCTAAATGTGGTCCAGGTGCAATTTGAATTTCCCGGAGGTTTTCTTGCATTTCGATTTTATTTGATGCTAGTTTTTCATACTCACGGACCCGCGCTTTGTTTTTTTTATTCCGTGCGCTGGGCGTTGAACGAATCCATTCCAATTCACCGGCTAAAGCTTTTTGTAACCGAGATGAGGATTTTTCTTGTTGATTTAAACGTTCAGATTTTTGCTCCAGCCAGGAGGAATAATTTCCTTCGAAAGGAATTCCTTTTCCTCCTTCTAACTCTAAAATCCATTTTGTAATATTATCCAAAAAATAACGATCATGGGTAGAAACGATCACATTGCCAGGGTAAGCGCTCAATTGTTCTTCAAGCCATTGAACAGTTTCTGCGTCTAAATGGTTAGTTGGTTCGTCAAGTAAAATCATATCTGGTTTTTCTAATAGAATTTTACACAGAGCGACTCGTCGAGCTTCCCCGCCTGAAAGAGTAGCGACATCTTGGTCATCTGGGGGTAAAACCAATGCATCCATGGCAACATTGACTTGTCTATCCAGCTCCCAGCCATCGACAGCATCTATAGCGTCTTGAAGTCGTCCCATTTTTTCCATGGCTTTTGCCATTTCTTCATCGGACATTGGGTTTGCCATGCTCGCGCTTACTTCGTTAAACTCTTCAATTAAATTTTTGGTTTCTTGAAAGGCTTTTTCAACGGCCTCTCTTACTGTTAAGTTAGAACCCAGTGTAGGCTCCTGAGGTAGAAATCCAATTTTCGTTCCTTTAAGGGGTTGGGCAGTACCGTCAAACTCTTTGTCTTCTTGAGCCATAATACGGAGTAAGGTGGATTTTCCGGCTCCATTTTGGCCAACAAACCCAATCTTGGCTCCGTGATAAAAACTTAAGTTTATGTTTTCTAAAACGGTTTTTCCGCCATGTGCCTTGGTCATACCCTGCATTGTGAAAATATATTCGCCAGCCATTGAATTTTCCTAGAGAACTAGTATTGAAGGATCGCTTAGTTAAGATTGTAAGCGTTTAAACCGTAAAACGATTAATATTTATTTGAAATTTTAATATTGCGATGAACTGTTATATTGAGTTGGATTTATTAAGGAACAAATAATTATTTGGGATGAATTATTCTTCGAAGCTTTCTAATTGTAGGAAAATTTTTTTCAAAAACCAACAAGGATTATATTTTTTATCGATGAAAAAAGTAATTTTGTATATTTGGGCTTAGACATTAGTGTAGAGTTTGATGGAAAAAACGATATAATTAAATAAAAAGAGCTAGCTTCCAAAAGGCAAATGAACGTTTAGAGTTTTTTTATCCGTTTTTCAATTGATTTATTCCAACTTCAAGGCCTCGATGAGAAGTTTTCGGCAAAACATAAAAAAGATTTAGATTTTAGAAAAAAGGAGCATTTAGAATGCCAACGTATATTAGTGGTAATGGCATACGGCCTGGTTATGTGATTGTTTATAATAAAATGTTATATAGAGTTATGTCCTCTGAGCATAGGACGCCAGGAAACAAAAGGGCGTTTATGCAAGCAAAACTTCGGAACATGAAAGATGGTACCCAAACTGAGGTTAAATTTAGAGCCGACGAGCAAATCGAGCGAGCTGAAATGGAACAAAATGATATGGAGTATTTGTATAACGACTCCTCTGGTTATTGTTTTATGAACAGCGAAACCTATGAACAAATTTTTATTGATTCTAGTTTAGTTGAAGATGTGAAATTGTATCTTTTGCCTAATTTTAAGGTCCAAGTAGAGTTTCATGATGAAAAACCTATCGGCATTACTTTGCCAGAAACAGTGGATTTGGAAGTTGTGGATACAGAGCCTCAGTTGAAGGGAGCCACTGCGTCTGGGTCTGGAAAACCCGCTACTTTATCGACTGGATTAGTCGTTACTGTGCCTCAGTTTATTGCTATCGGGGAAGCGGTTAAGGTTTCTACGTCTTCTGGTGAATACCTTGAACGGGTCAAAAAATAATTTTTTCAGTTTTTGTAAAAAATAGAAATTGTTTTTAGATTCTTGCGTTTGGTAGGAATTCAGGTTTAAACTATATCCTTTAAGAAGTATTTGAAACGCAATATCAATTAATTATTGTAACTTTGTGAAATTAATTTTCTGCCTTTTTAACAAATTGTTATTAATCAAACACGCGAATTTTTGAAAAACTTCAATAAGTTTTTTTAAAATTTTCCTGCCTAATTTTAAGCCTTTCTAGTAAGGGTATCTCATATGTCCCCAGATGTTTTGCCAGAGTCAGCTCTTTCAATAGTGGATATGGTTTTGAATTCTGGAATGGTGGCTAAAGTGGTTTTGGTCATTCTATTTCTTTTTTCCGCTATTTCATGGTCCATTATTTTGAATAAGTTTTTTGTATACCGTTCTGCAAAGGATGAAGATAGTCGGTTTCTAGATTTGTTTTCTCAGTCGGATAGCTTGAATAATATTTATAATTTTTCCAGAGAGTTGCATCATAGTCCTGTGGCCCGAGTTTTTTTAAAAGGGTATAAGGGACTTTACCAAATCCAAGAAAGATCAAAAACACCAAGCGATTCAGATAAAAAGAACTCTGAAAAATTTGCGATTGAAGCAAAAGACCTTAGGGAAATTAATCTCCATTTGGACAAGGCTGTGAATGGAGAAATCGAGCGTTTGAGTAGCCGATTGGAATTTTTAGCTACCACGGGAAGCGCTTCGCCTTTTATTGGCTTGTTTGGAACTGTTTGGGGGATTATGCATTCGTTCCGCGCTATTGGAGTAAAAGGGTCTGCCAGTATAGGTGGTGTTGCTCCAGGTATTGCCGAGGCGTTAATTGCAACTGCTGCAGGATTAGTGGCGGCAATTCCTGCGGTAATTTTTTATAATTATTTAAACAACAAAATCCGATGGTTTACTACCCGAATGGATGATTTCTCTCGAGATTTTATTTTCATGGCTGAAAATAATTTTAGACGTTGACGTTTCAAGATGTTTGGGTTTTTTTACAAAACACTATTTTAAAGAAATGAAGACAGCTGTTTGTAAATAGGTAAAAGTTTAATTTTTTAGATGCCCATACTTTTTTTGCGTTAACCTCAATCAAATTAATATGCAATTACACGATTCGAGTCCTCCTCTTTCTTCCCGAAGAAATCGCGAAAGACCTTTAATGGCTGAAATTAACGTCACTCCTTTAGTGGATGTGATGTTGGTTTTGTTGGTAATTTTTATGATCACCGCTCCGCTAATGCAACACGGATTGGATATACAATTACCGAACGCTTCGGCTCCAGCGGAAGAGATTCGAGAAATTCCCACTATTTTTTTAAAAAGCGATAAATCAATTTATTGGGATAAAGATCGAATAGCCAATATGGTGGCGTTTGAAATTCGTTTGGAAGAATTTGCGGTTTTACCTGGAGATAAAGAGGTTTATTTTAAAGCCGATAAGACATTGGATTACGGTTTTGTAATGGAAGCTCTTTCTAGGATTAAGGGGAAAGGAATTGAGAAAATTGGAATGGTGACGGAACCGGAGGACCAATGAACGCCTCCGCGCATTGGTTTTCAGATTCTAACCAGACTTTAGTTCTTTCGGTTTTTTTTCATTTTCTTTTTTTGGTTTTGTTGATGTATATTCCTAAGCCAAATCCTTTTGATAAGACAAAACCAATTCCTCTCACTGTTAGTTTAATTCCTTTCACTCAGTCTACTCCCGCTAAGTCTTCTGCTCCTATTCCAAGCTCTGAAGTTAGCAACGACTTTGTCGATGCAAAAATTGAAGAAGGATTAATCGAAAAACCTGAAACTAAAATTTTTAAACAAAAAGAAATCGTAATTGAACCTATAGAAGTCGCTTCTTTACCTCCAATAAAAACCCTGTCAATAGAGCAAAAAAGCGAGGTTTCAAAATTACCTGATCCAGATAATACCGGGCAAAAAATCTTGGCTCAACTAAATCAGTTAACAGGTGAATCGAAAGAAAAAATAACTGACGATTCTAATTTTTTGGTAAAAGAATTGAATCAGTTAGCAAAGTTAACGCCAAAATTAGAACCTAAACGGAAGTCTAATAATAAGGTTTGGGAGCAGACATTTAAAGATTTGGAAAAAATCCAAAAAACTAAACCAACTAGTGACCGGAAAGATTTTTTTGCGCCTCCTATTGCGGAAGAGCTGGATAATTCTTTAAAAGAACTTGAAGCGTTAGATGAAAAAATAATTAACCAAGAATTAGAAAGTAAAAATTTGCCTTCTGAAACTAATGAAGTTCTTTCTGAAATAAAAAAGTTGCGAGACGAAAAAGTCAACTCGCAAGTAAATTCTATAGAGTCGATGGATGTGGACCAAAATATAAAAGAATTAGAAAGCGTTGAAAATATCAAGCTCGATAAATTGGAAAATCAAAAAAAATTAGAGCCTTTAGAAAAGTTAGAATTTGAATCGTTTGAGAAGAAATCAAAAGAAGAAAATGGACAAAAAACATATAAAGATCTACTGAATGATTTGGAGAACTTGGCAAAGCTGGACTCAGTCCCCAAATTGGAAGCGGCTGAACAACCAGTAACGAGTCCGAATGTTCAACCTGTAGAAACGGGTAGCGTGTTGAAATCTGTTGAACGTTCTATAGAGGTGGAACCTATTAAAAATGTTGATATCGAAATTTCTGGAGTTTCTACTAACAGCGAAGAGTTTCAAAGTGAAGTTAAAAATTTTACAAGCTCTTTTGAACGAACAACGGCGGAGTTATCTTCTGATTTACCTAAGGACAAATTAGGAGACGCGCAAGCTTCTGATGAACAAAATGACGACGAATATGCCCAAGCTCTTAACCGTTATGCGAGTTTTATTCAAGATAAGATATATTCGCATTGGGAAGTCCCCTTGGGAGTGGCTATTCGAAAAAAAATAGTCGTTTCTTTTATGCTTTTTCGAATGGGAACTATAGATAAACCTCGTTTAGTGCAAAGCTCTGGAGAAGAAAAACTGGACGCTTTAGCGATTAAAGCTATTTTCGACTCGGAGCCTTTTCCGCCTTTTCCTAAAGAAATGAAAGAACCCAATATAGTAATTACTATCAATTTTAAATTGGAAGTCCAATCATGAAAAGTTCCGCTCAATTGTTCTTATGTTTGCTTATGGTTTTGTGCGTTGGCTTATTTTCAAATCAAGCGGTCGCTCAGTCGCAGAGTCCTGAATATGAATTGGAATTATTAAAAAAGACGCAAAAAAAAGTTGATATTGCTGTTCCCAGGTTTGTGAAAGTTAACAATCCCGATGAGAAAGATTCTATTGCCGAAAAAGCTCGATCCATATTAATGGACGATTTAATATTTTCTGAATTGTTTAGGGAGGTTTCTCCTGCGCGATTTGCATCAATTGAACGAGTGAAACAGGATCCTACTCAGATTGATTATCAGACTTGGAGAAATATAGGAGCGCAATGGGTTTTAAAAAGTCAATATCAATTGGAACCTGAAACGGATTCAATCACGCTAATTTTCAGATTATTTGATGCCGCTAACGGTAAATTTGTTGTTGGTAAACGTTATCGCGCGAAGAAAAACTTTTTAAGGAAGATCATTCATAAGTTTGCGGATGAAGCTGTGTATAGATTGACTGGTAAAAAAGGTATCGCAAGCACTAGAATTGCTTTTGTTGGTCGAATTCGCGAAAAAGGTGAAATAGTAAAAGAGATTTTTACAGCGGATGTTGACGGCCGTAACGTAAAAAAGTTAACTCGAGATGGTTCAGTACTTTTAAAACCTGCCTGGTCTCCTGAAGGAGCAAAAGTCGCTTTCAGCTCTTATTCTAAAAAAAATCCCGATTTATATATGATCGATACGAAATCGAAAAAGAAGTGGTTAATGCTTAATTTACCAGGTTTAAATGCAGCCCCTTCTTGGTCTCCAAATGGGAATGAAATTGCTTTAGTTTTAAGCAAGGATTTGAATTCTGAAATTTATTCTTTTACAAAAACTCGAAAGTTAAGAAGATTGACTAAACATTATAGCATTGATACTTCACCCTCTTGGTCTCCTGATGGGGGGAAAATAGTATTTGCTTCTGATAGGTCGGGTTCTGGTTTTCCACAGATTTATATTATGAATAGTCTAAATGGAGATCAGGATGCCGTTACTAGAATATCATTCAACTCTTCTCATAATGACAATCCTGCTTGGTCACCGGATGGGAATAAGATTGCTTACACTTCTAAAGTTGGAGAACACTTTCAAATTAAAATTTACTATCTGAAAGATCGAAAGACCGTTATTTTTACAAATGGAAATGTTGATCGGGAAGAGCCTTCCTGGTCGCCTGACGGGAGCTTTTTGGTTTTCCAGGAAACTCGTAATAACCGTTCTCATTTAGCATTTAAGAGGATTGGAGGAAGTAAGATCCGTCGCTTTATTCCTAAAAAGGAAGAAGGGCTTATGATAGATTCCATAGGAGAGTTTCATCCCGCCTGGTCTCCATATTTAAATTGACCTTTTATTGGACAATAGGATATTTTTTTCAGTACCTAATTCAAATCTAGCTTTCCTTTCGGTCTAAATATAGTATAATTAATAGATAATCAATATCTCATCTAAAGATAAATAATTTATCGCTTTACCTTTGTTTTTTGGGAGAGTTTATTTTTTTCAAGAAATCGAAGATAAACAAGGTGAATTTATTTATATAATTAAATTATTCATGTTTTTAAGGTTGTTAGATTTACCTTAGATTACTTGATTCGTTGGTCATATAGTGGTATTTTATAAGCACTTGAAAATATTGATTTAAGCGTTTATTATGGTATTCTATTAATAGTATTAAAAAGGTAGAAGCTTAATTTCTGGAGAACTTTCTCCATTTATATATTGATTTAATAAAAGCGCTAAGTTTATTAGGTTTAATTTTTAAAGAGGAAAATAATGAAAAAAATTACGACTAGTCAATTATTAGTAGGTTTGCTCATTTCCGGGTTGATAGGGGGATGTGCTGCAAAACCAACTCCAGTGCCTCCGGACGTAATGGCTAGCAACTTGGCTGGTTCTGGAGCTGACTCTTCTATGGCAAGTTCGGGATCTACTTCCAAGATGTCAGAATCTGGGGTGAGTGGCTCTGGAGTAATGGAAAATAGTTCAAGTTCAAGTTCAATGGGGAGCAGTTCAATGGGAAGCGGTAGTTCTGCCGCAGGTAGCTCTTCCGCCGATACATTAGGTCGATTCACCGATATACCAATCCAGGAAACTGAACTTTTTGGACCTGGAATTTCTACTGAAGGACCGGGAAGCCCTGTAATGAGTTCAAACTCTATGTCTGGGTCAGGTTTTGGTTCTTCTAAGTCGGGAGGAATTGACCCATATGGCGGTTTTATCTCCCCTGGTTTAGCAAATTCCGGTGATTTAGCTGGTGGCGGTACTGTGGGAGAAGGTTCCAGGGCTGGAGGAATTGGCGGTTTTGGAAAAGGTTTAGGCGGCGGTATGGGCTCCGGTAAAGATGGGGTTGATATTGGATTTGGTTCTGGCCATGCAGGGTCTGGTGGAACAGCTTCAGGCGGTAGCCATGATTATTCTGGGGCTGCTGATGGCAAATCTTATGAACCTCTTGCTGAAGTAGCTCGTTTAAAACCATTTGAACCTACTGAAGATTTACAAGATATTCATTTCGATTATGATAAATATGACTTAGATGCCACTGCAAAGAGTACTTTGAATAAAAATTCTGATTGGTTAAAACAAAACCCTTCATCGAGAGTTGAGATTCAAGGTCATTGTGATGAAAGAGGCACAAATAACTATAATTTAGGGTTAGGAGAACGACGCGCCATTGCGTTAAAAAAATATCTGATTTCACGAGGAATTTCCAAAGATCGTCTTTTTACTATTAGTTACGGCGAAGAGCGTCCTTTTTGCCAAGATAGTACAGAAGATTGTTGGAAAAATAATCGACGAGGGCATTTTTTAGTTTCAAACTAACCTAGATCGATTTTAATCGGACTTTCAATAATGCCGAAACGGAGGTTCATCTCCGTTTCGGTATTTTCCCTTTCTAATATCTTTCCTTTTTCGGTATTTCCTTATTGCCGAAGCGCTTGTAAAAAATGAAACAGAAAAAAGTCGCCAAAGTTTTTATTTTGGGTTTTTTGTTGATTGGAGTTTTTCTTCCGTCGTTAGGGTTTGCAGGTCTTTTTGACGACGACGAAAAACGATGGGACTACCTGTTTAAAACTTTAAAAAAGATTAACCTCAGGTTATCCGACTTAGAAACAAAAGAAATGCAAGCTTTGAAGCAAGCTCAGGGCCAAATGTATTCTCAATTAGAAGAAATTCAGAGAATACTGCCTAGTTTGCAAGGAATAATGGAAGTAAACAAATCCGATATCGACAATAAAATTTCGAGCTTGTTGACAAAAACTGAGGAGACCCAAACGCTAGCGGTTAATCAAGAGCAACGCATGCAAGCCGATTTAGCCGCAATGAAAACCGAGTTAGAAAGGGTTCTTCAAACGATTAATGACAGTTTAGAAAATCACAAGGCTGGAATTGTAAATGAATTTGGTTTAATTAAGCAAGGCGTTGCCGCCGACATCAAAACGTTAGCGGATTCAAATTCCCAGAATTTTAAAAATTTTTCAGATGCTACAACTCAATCTTTTAATCGTGTTGTTGAAAATTTAAACGTTCAGAATAAAAATATTTCAACCACTAATAAAACATTAAAAGAAGAATTAATTCCAGCCATAATCCAAGAGAACAAAAACTCACTCAGCCAAATCATTGCCAGAATTGGCCAGAATAAAGACGAGATTTCCCAACAGAATGAAAAGTTATTTCAAATTTTGGAAAATACTTTAACTGTTCAACAAACCAATCAAAATCAATTGGTTGAGAATATTAACAAGGTTAACGGTAATATTGCCTTGTATGGACAAGGTTTTAATAACTTAGAGGCCGCTTTAAATACGAATTTAGGGGATTTAAAGAAAAATCAAAACCTTGTCGCAACTTCTATTACTCAAAACTCCAAAAGCTTAGGTTTGATCAATACGAATATTAAGACTGTTGCAGACAATATGGAAAAAACGGTTGGGTCCGTAAATACATCGATGGCTCGTCTTCAAGAAATCTCTAATCAAAATAGCGATAAATTGATTAAAATAAGTGAGCTGTCTTTAAAAACCGTTACTGAAAAAATGGATCGTTCTGCAGAAGCCATTAGTGTCGGTACGGAAAACGCGAAACAAACTAATGAAAAATTAGTTAAAGTTGTTGATATCTTAAAGAGTTCGGCTAGCCAATCTAAAGTTTTTGATCAAAAGTTAGACGCGGCCATCTCGAAAGTAAATCTTAGCGAATCCCAAACGAAAGCGTCTGACGAAAAGTTAACTCAGTTGATTGAATTATTTCAAGCGAACGCGCAGTTCGTCCAAAAATTAGAGAATGATTTAAACCTTTCTTCGCAAAAAGTAGATGAAAACCAAGCTAGCGTACTTTTAGCTAATGAGAAGCTGGCTAAACTAATCGAAATTTTGAAGACCATTGCAGTTTCGCAAGCAAGAGTCGACGAAGTGGTTGTTGCCCAAAAGCAAGTAGTTCAATCTCAGGATCAAATCATTGCCGCTCAACAACAAATGTCGACAGCACAGAATCAGATCTATGAAAATCAGGGCCAGATCGTAGAAACTCAAAAAATATTAGCTAAGGCTCAAGAACAGGCCACAGCTTCGAGAGAACAAATTATTCGAAGTCAGGTGGAGATTAAAGAGGCGTTAGCCGATTTACGTAGAAAAGCTAATGTGAATATTGCGCGAAATGACGATATAAAAAAGAAACAAGACAAGATCGAACAAGCCTTAAAAACTGGCGGAGCGATGCGGTAAAGCAGTTCTTTCCTTTTATTTTCTAATAAAACTTTTTCAAACCTCGCTTTTACAATTAACCGCGCAATGGCAAAATCCACCACTATTTTTGTATGTAATGGTTGCGGGCACCGCGCCCCAAAGTGGTTAGGAAAATGTCCAGAATGCGAAGAGTGGAATTCTTTTGCAGAAGAAGCCGTAAAATCGAATAGTCCACGATCCCGCCAAAAAAATTCGCCATCTCAAAAACGAGTTCAACCTATTACAGAAATAGCCGGTGGAGAATCCCAAAGGTTTTCTACAGGATTAGAAGAATTAGATAAAGTCCTAGGAGGCGGTCTGACTGTTGGATCTTTAGTTTTAGTTGGAGGAGATCCAGGAATTGGTAAATCAACTCTTATGCTGCAAAGTATGGGACTTGCCGCAGGTAAAGGAAAAAAAGTTTTATACGTTTCTGGCGAAGAATCTCCTGAACAAATAAAGTTACGCGCTGAACGCCTAGGTAGCCTTTCTGATACACTCTTGGTCAGTTCGGAGATTTGTATAGAAGATATCCTAGATTTAGTAGATAAGATCAAACCAGAGATATTGGTGCTTGATTCTGTCCAAACATTTTTTACGAGAGAATTAACTTCCGCTCCTGGAGCGATTGGACAAGTTAGAGAGGTGGCTTTTAGGGTCATGCAGGAGATTAAGCCGCGCGGAATTCCTACTTTTTTGATAGGACACGTCACTAAAGAGGGGGCGTTAGCGGGTCCTAAAGCGCTTGAGCATATTGTTGATACTGTTCTTTACTTCGAAGGCGAAAAAAATCATGCTTACAGAATATTGAGAGCCGTAAAGAATCGATTTGGTCCTACCCCGGAGATGGGCGTTTTTGAAATGTGTCGAGATGGTCTTAGGCCGGCGGACAACCCTTCTGAAATATTTTTATCAGAAAGACCCGAAGACGCTCCAGGCTCTGTTATAGTCTCTATTGCCGAAGGTTCTCGACCCTTATTTGTCGAAGTTCAGGCATTAGCAAGTTCTTCTTCAAGTATTGGCATGCCAAGAAGAATGGCGACAGGTATAGACCCTAACAGAGTTTCTTTGTTGATTGCAATTTTGGAAAAACGACAGGGGCTGCATCTACAGGGCGAAGATATTTTTGTTAATATAGCTGGTGGAATTAGGATATCGGAACCTGCCGCCGATCTTGGAGTTGCCGCTGCAATAGCTGGCAGCTTTCGCAATATTTCCATAGATCCAGGAATTGTGATGATGGGTGAAATTGGGTTGGCGGGAGAAGTACGATCTATTCTGAATTTGGATACCAGATTATTGGAGGCAGAGCGTTTAGGATTTTCACAATGTATTATTCCGACGTTGCCAAAAAATTGGTCGCAACCTGGCGAAGGACGTCTGAAAATTAAACCCGTAAAGAATTTAGGCGAAGCGCTAGAAGCGGTTTTTAAAACTGTTGTTAGCGATTCTTTTTAGCTCCTCTAACAATAACTTTGAGTTATAAAATTGACCGAAAATTTTCAAACAATTGATAATTTGTCTGTTGTTATTCCCGCCGGAGGACAAGGCTTGAGGATGGGCGCTAAGGTGCCAAAGCAATTTATAGAATTAAAAGGAAAACCTATAATTCACCATACAATTGCCGTTTTTGAAGCCTTAGATTGGGTTGATGAAATTATTCTTTGCGTTCCAGAGGCGGAAGCTTCTCATGTAAAAAAAGAAATGTTCAACCGGTCTAAGGTTAAAGTGGAGGTCGGCGGAGAAAAACGTCAGGATTCCGTTTATAATGGTTTAAAAGCGATCGATAGAAACTCTGGTTTTGTTGCGGTACATGATGGAGTTCGTCCCTTTATAACCGAAGAATTGATTAAGACCGTTTATGAAGCGGCAAAAGAATTTGGCGCGGCTATCGCCGCTATTCCAGTCAACGATACTTTAAAACGCGCCGACGGTGAAGGGCTGTTGCAGGAAAATGTGGATCGAGAAAACCTTTGGCGCATGCAAACTCCCCAAATTTTTCAAACAAAACTATTGATGGAAGCTATGGAAAAAGCTCAAAGCGAGTCTTTTTGTGGCACAGACGAAGGTTCTTTAATTCAGTTTATAGGGAAACCTGTAAAGTTTATATTAGGTTCCGAATTTAATATTAAAATTACGCGACCAGAAGATCTAATTCTTGGTGAATGGATATCTTCTTTGGATAAACTTGATACTAAGTAATTTTTATGAAACCACTAGCTGTTGCCTTTATTGGAATAATTAGTTTAGCGTATTTGCTAAATCCGACGGCTGGCCTTTTTGAATTGATTCCAGATAACATACCCTTAATAGGAAACCTGGATGAAGCGACCGCCTGCGCTTTAATTCTTGCAGCTCTAAGATATTTTGGTTTTGATTTAACTGGATTTTTACGGACCACTTTGGACGAAGAGAAACCGCCTAAAAAAGACTCTTAAGTTTTTTTGTTTTTTGCGGTTAAAATTTGTTTGCTTCTGTAAAAAATTCTTTAAAATAATTGGACTTATTCTAAATTTAATTTTTTATCCGTTTTTAATAGGAGAAAATATATGCTAGCTGTTGGATCTGAAGCTCCAAATTTTACGGTAAAAGATCACAATAATATTCCTATGACTCTTTCCAATTATCGTGGAAATAAAGTTATTTTGTGGTTTTATCCTAAGGCAGATACGCCTGGTTGCACTATCGAAGGTAAAGGTTTTCGCGACGAGTTCAAAAATTTTGAAGAGAAAAATGTGGTGATCTTAGGCGTAAGTCTCGATACCGTTGAGGAAAATAAAGCGTTTGCAGAAAAGTTTGAGTTTCCCTATCCCCTTTTATGCGACGTGGATAGAGATATAGCCTTGGCCTATGGGGCTGTGAAAAACAAAGACGATCAATATGCGGCGAGAATCACCTATGTGATAGATGTTGAAGGGAAAATTGCCGAAGCGATTGAGAGCGTTGATACGAAAAACCACGCTTCTGACCTTTGTTCTCGTATATGATTGATTGCAGTTCTTCTAAATAAAAAAACCGCCCAGGATTTAACCTGGGCGGTTTTTTATTAAAAGTCGAACTTTATATACAGTTAACTAAAAAATCGAAATTTGAGGATGAACCAAACGGCGGCAACTCCGTCTTTCCAGGTTATTTTTTTTCCGTGGGCATAATCGCGGCCGCTGTAAGAAATTGGAACCTCATAGATTCTAAAATTAAGTTTAGCAATTTTACTGGTAAATTCTGGTTCAAAACCAAATCGGTCGCATTTGAACGTCATTTGGTCCAGAACTTTTTTGGTAAACACCTTATACCCTGTTTCCATGTCTGTTAGATTTAGATCTGTCAGCATATTAGACAAAGTGGTCAAGGCTTTGTTTGCAAGGTAATGCCAGAAAAACATCACCCGATGTGGACCTCCTAAAAACCTAGATCCAAAAACTACATCGGCGCGATTGTCCTCAATCGGTTCTAATAGCTTTCCATAATCGGAGGGGTCGTATTCAAGATCGGCGTCTTGGATAACGACTACATCTCCTTCCACATGATCAAAACCAGTGCGCAGGGCAGCGCCTTTGCCCTGGTTGTGTGCATGGAACAGGACTTTTATATTAGGCTGATTTTCGTATTCTTTCAGGATGTCTCTAGAGCCATCGACTGAAAAATCGTCAATCAAAATAATTTCTTTTTCCCACTTAACAGACATTACTCGATCGATAATTTCTCGAAGAGTATCCTTTTCGTTATATACGGGAATTACGACCGAAAGCTTCACAGAATCTAGATTAAAATAAGGTATAAACGAAGGGGGCTACAGCGCTGCCTTCAGTCAAAACAATTAATAAGCTCATCAACAACAAAATGAAAACAATGGGGCCAAGCCACCACTTTTTCCTATGTTTTAAAAAGTCCCAAAATTCGGCGATAATTGAAATTTTACTTTCGGTTTTTTCTTTTTTGTCCATGGAGAATTCGTTGTTTTAATTTTATGTTAAAAAATATTAGGCAGATAGCGCCGCTAAATGACTGTGTACCGAATCCGCTAAAGCTTGGTGATTATATCCTCCCTCTAGCATAGATATCAACCGTCCATTACAAATCTCTTCAGATGCTTTTCTCAGCAATTCGGTCATTTTTCCAAAACAACCACTGGAAAGCTGCATAGTAGCGAGAGGGTCTTCCGCATGGGCGTCGAATCCAGCTGAGATAATAATCAAATCAGGTTTAAATTTAAATAGTTCTGGTATGAGTTTATTTTCCACCAACTCTAAATAATCGGAATCTTCTGAGTACGCTCTTAAGGGAAAATTTAACGTTGCGCCAAGACCGTCTCCAGTTCCGGTTTCTCCCTTATCACCTGTTCCTGGATAAAAAGGGAATTGATGAGCGCTGGAATAGAAAACCGAAGAGTTTGAATAAAATGAATTTTGCGTTCCGTTTCCGTGATGAACGTCCCAATCGAAAATAGCTACACGGTCGAGTTCTTTTTGTTCTTGGGCATAGCGCGCCGCAATGGCTACATTGTTAAAAAGGCAAAAGCCCATTGACCGTTCCCGTTCTGCGTGGTGACCGGGGGGGCGCACGGCGCAAAAAACATTATCTAATTCACCGTCTATCACTTTGTCTACCGCAGTTAATCCAGCTCCCGAGGCTAGTAATGCCGCTTCGTATGAGTTTATGCTAATGTTTGTGTCCATGTCCAAAGAGCTTTGACCTTCACGGCATTTTTCGTCTACGTAAGAAATATAGTCGGAGTCATGCACAAGGGCGATTTCTTCAGGCAGAGCTTTTCGAGGCTCTAGTTCTGTAAGAGTTGGTCGATCTTCAGAGTTTTCTAGTCGATCCAAAATAGCCTGAAGCCTTCCAGGGTTCTCTGGATGGGGTTCGGTTTCATGCTTTTGATATAAAGGGTGGTAAATAAAACCGGTTTGTTTCATAGTTTTGTTATTGGCGAGCTTTATTTTTTAGCTTCTTTACCTTGTTGAATCCATTGAAAAAGAACTTCGGCTTGGACGGGGTCCATTTTTTTTAGTTCTTCATATTTTTTCTTTGCATTGTCACCGTCTTTGCTTAGAGCGTATGCAAACCCTAGATTTCTGTGGAAATCTGACATTTTGGGATTAAGTTTAATCGCCTTTTTGTATTCTGCGATGGCTCCTTCAAAATTGCCGACAGCGACATATACATTGGCCAAGTTATAATGAACGGAAGCAAGACTGGGGTCTATTTTTATTGACTCTTGATAAGCGAATATAGCATTTTTAAAATCTTTCTTTTGCGAAAGCATATTGCCTTTTTCAAAAAGAGAAGTCGCTTTTTCTACTTTACTTCCTTTGGGGCCTTCTCCAAAAGAAGGAGTCGTTAGTGACATCAGAATCAGTAAGCTCAATAAAAGTTTGGGAAAAAAAATTAATATCCTTGAAATCATAATAATCTTCCGGAAAGAATAAAGTGGGTGTTGACCGAAGAGCAGATAAGTAAAGAAAAGACGATGCACTTCAAATTTTGAAGCGAGCTAAGAATAACAAAGCTGGATTTTTAGATCAAACAAATTTTGCATTAATTAACAAAGCTTTCAAGTATAAAAGTTATTAGTAAACCTTATGGTCAATCAAGATCAATGGCTGAAGTTTAGAGAAAAAGCGCTGCAATTAGGGTTTGACGCAATTGGCGTTACTTCCCCGAAGGACTTTTCTTCTTCCGATCGGTTTCAGGAATGGTTGGAGTTGGGGTATGAAGGGGAAATGGGCTACATGAAGAGGAACTCCGAAAAACGGATCGACATGGAAAAAGTTTTACCGGGGGTTCGTAGTGTTGTCTGTTTTCGATCGAATTATTTTCCCAGAAGGAAAAGTTTAGATTATTTAAAAAATAAAGAAGAAGGAGATATTTCCCTTTACGCGCTTAGCGAGGATTACCACGATGTCATTTTGCCGAGATTAAAAGAATTGGAAAATTTTATCCGGCAAGAGTTTCCTGGAGTCGAAAGTAAAATTTATGTCGATACCGGACCGGTGTTGGAAAAACCATTAGCGCAAAAGGCTGGATTGGGCTGGATTGGTAAGCACACTAACCTGGTTACAGAGGGTATCGGTTCCTGGTATTTTCTTTCTGAGATTTTGTTGGATATAGAATTGCCCTTTTCGGAAGAAGCGGTCGATCGTTGTGGAACATGCCGAGATTGTATAGATATTTGTCCGACCCAAGCTATTGTAGCTCCTTATGTCTTGGATTCTAGAAAGTGCATATCTTATTTGAATATAGAACTCAAAGGGGTTATCCCTGTCGAATTTCGGAAAGCGATTGGCAATCGGATTTATGGATGCGACGATTGCCAAATAGTTTGCCCTTGGAACTCTTTTGCTTCTATAACTTACGAAAAAGCGTATTTGGAAAAAACGGATACGAATCGCTTAATTGATTTAATGCAGTTAGACGACGAAGGATTTCGCAATCGGTTCAGGAAAAGCCCTATAAAAAGGTTAAAACGAAGACGTTTTTTAAGAAATGTTGCGGTAGCTCTTGGAAATTCCGAAAATCCCGATGCGGCTCCCGTTTTGGAGCGAGCTTTGATGGATAAAGAACCTCTTATACGTTCTCATGCTGTTTGGGCATTAGGAGAAATTTTGGGCGAAAAAGCCCTGCCCATAGTAGAAAAACATTTATCCATGGAATCGGACTCTTGGGTTTTGGAAGAAGTGCAACGAATGAAAACACAAGAAACCTCAAAAAATTTGGATTCGCCATAGTCTGTTTAATGGCAGAATCTAAGCGTCAATATGTCGAGTATTTAATGGGTATTTTAATAATTCAATATTTTTACTTGTGGCAACTCGCAAGCCTTTATTTCATAAAGCACACTCATAGCCAAAAACAGTTTTTAGAGGTTCCCTAATCAGACTCGTAATAAAATATTCTCCAACCTTTTAAATTAACCTCCTTTGATTTTTCGAAATAAATTATCCGAATTTCCAAGATGGGTTTTCCCAGTTCTTGTTGCGCTTTCTGCTCTCACGATTCGAGCCATCTATTTTTTTGATTTTCAGGACAATCCGTTTTTCGATTACGTGTCTCCAAATATGGATAACGGCAACTATGATTTAGGCGCCATTCATTTTTCGACAGGGGATTGGCTTATCAATATTCCACGCGGTCACAGTCCCTTTTATATGTATGTTCTCGGAACGATATATGCGCTAGTCGGACGCGATTTCAAATTTGTATGGATATTTCAATTTACCCTCGGCATAGGGGCGTCTGTTTTAGTTTTTTATGCCGGTCGAATGTTAGGCGGAAAAATAACGGGTCTTTTGGCGGGTTTACTATTTGGCTTGAATGGTGTCGTTATTTTTTATGAAGGTCTTTTATTACGCGAGAATTTAGCTTTATTTTTCCTGATCCTTTCCTTTATGTTTTTTCTAAAAGGCTTGATTAGCGAAAATTTAACTTCAGATAACTTTAAACCTGAACCGGAAAATGATCCAAAGCAAAATCTCTATTTGATATTAGGTTTTATTGCCTTGTCCATATCGGTTCAGATTCGTCCTAATTTTGGATTGTTATTTCCGTTGATAGTGGCTTATCTATTTTGGGAAACTTTTCGTCATTGGACGGTTCGAGACAGATTTTTGCGGTTAACGGGATACTCCATTCTTTTTTTTGGATTGATGATTCCGTTAATCGTCCGAGGGTATTTAGTGTTCCATAAATGGTATTTCATAGATACCAGCGGCGGGTATGCTTTTTTAATAGGAAATTTAAGCCAATATTCCGGAACTGGATTCGAGCCCTACCCCGTTTTTGACGATTGGATAAATAAGTACGGCATATTCATTTCTTTAAAGCAGTCGTTATGGGTGGTTTGGGAAGGTTTTATTGCAGATCCTTTAGCCTTTGCGCAAATGTATCTGCGAAAGTTATTTTTTATTTTTAGCTCTTATGAGTCAGCGTCTAATCTTAGCTATTATGTTTTTAGTCAGTTTTCGGAAGTTTTGAATAACCCCGTTTCAGGGTTTGGTTTTGTAGCCGCTTTAGGGTTTTGGGGGATCATGTTCTCCTGGCGCCGCCGGCGGCAATTTAGCCTTGTTTATATTTATCTAGTTGGGTTGACTCTTGGGATTTGGTTGTTTTATCCCGTAAGCAGGTTTCGCTATATTTTGCTTCCCTGGCTTATTTTAATTGGATCTTATGCGCTAGTTTCTTTTATTTCGGAAGCGTTTTTGAAAAAAAAATTAAAATCTCTTGCTTCGGGGATTTGCTTAATTTTTATGTTTTGGGCTTTTGTCCAGCCAAAATGGTTGAAAGCCGAAGGCCGTTTTGTCGATTATTGCAACATTGCCATCGCTTATTTTGAAAACGGACGCGTTTTTGACCTTTCTCGAATCGAGCGACAAGCCCAAATCTGTTGGAATAAGGAAGCGGAAAGAAATTTAGAACATTTTCAGGCGGGAAAACTATTGGCTACTACTTATAATCTTTCAGCCGGATATTTTCTCGATCAAGGCGACAAAACTAAGGCGATGAGGTATTTGAAAGTTTCTCGCGATGTTCTCCCTTTTCAGCTGTTCCCATACCAGCTTCAAGCTCAAATTTACGAAAACGAAGGACGAAATCAGGAAGCGATCTATTCGGCGCAAATGGGATTGGCGGTAATCCCTAACGATCCAGTTTTGTTAGAAAGTTTAGCAAACCTTTATATTAAGAAAGGACAATTTGTTTCTTCCTGGCCTGTTTTAGTCAATTTGTTTAAAAACGCTCCAAACGATCAAATTCGTGAACAGACAAGAAACAAATTGATTGCTTTAGAATCGCAAATCCCAAAAATAACCGATTTGGATTCTCTCCTCAAACAAGCGAATTTTCTCTATGACAACAAGCGCTGGCAAGAAGCGTTGGTTGTTTTTGAAAAAATTAACGGCGTCAACCGATCTGAAGCGTTATTGTTTGTGAGAGAGGCTTCTATACATGGCTTTTTGAAAGATTATGAAAAAGCCGAAAAAGCATTCCTAAAGGCGCTTGCGATTAAGCCCAACGATCCTGATATTTTGCGAATGTTGGCCGATTTATATTTATTTTCTCCCAAACAATCGCAATTTTTAGCTTATTTATACCTATCCCGTTTTGTTCAGCTGGGGCAGAAACTACCTGAATATCAAGACAGATTCTCGGTTTTTAAAAAGCTAAAGTATGACTTTGAAAACAAGAAATTAGATCCCGAGGTTAAGGGATTGACCGAAGAAGAAAATCGAAAAATCTACCAGCTTTATGAAAGGCAAAGCGGAAAATCGAAATAAATAGATAATTGCGTTGAAAACAAGAGCTTTGCCAGCCTATAATCAAAGTTTTTGAAAACACCTTAGATATTGAAAATTATGACTTCTCCAACCGATTATAGGTTTTTAAAAGCATGCCGGGGTGAACCCGTAGACGCTACGCCCGTATGGTTTATGCGTCAAGCTGGCCGTTATATGAAAGAGTATCGCGCGCTTAAGGAAAAATACTCTTTTCTGGAAATGTGCCAAACGCCAGAACTGGCTACCGAAGTTACTCTGCAACCGCTTAAACCTTTAGGGGTGGATGCGGCTATTATTTTTGCCGATATATTGTTGCCTCTGGAGCCAATGGGTACCGGTCTGGAGTTTATAAAAGGCGATGGCCCTTCAATTCCTCGACCCGTTAGAACCCGGAAAGACGTCGAAAACTTACGACCTGTCAATTCCGAGGAGCAATTAGGTTATGTCGGCCAAGCGATTAAATTAGTCCGACAAGAAATCGAAGGGAAAATTCCTTTGGTTGGATTCGCCGCCGCTCCTTTTACTCTCTGTAGCTATATGGTGGAAGGCGGAAAATCGAGCGAATTTAAAATTACCAAACTCCTCATGTATGAAGAGCCAGAGACCTGGAAACTTTTGATGGAAAAAGTTTCGACCGTGTTAATCGATTATTTAAAAATGCAAGTAGCCGCAGGAGCTCAGGCTCTGCAAATTTTTGATAGTTGGATAGGCTGCGTGACTCCCGAAGATTACCGGGAATACATTTTACCTTATTGCCAAAAAGTCATGAACGCGTTGAAGGATTTAGACGTCCCGGTAATCAATTTTAGCACCGGCACCTCTTCTATGTTAGACGTAATAGCTCAGGCTGGCGGCGACGTTATGAGTTTTGATTGGCGGATAAACATTGATCAAGCCCGAGATGTTATTGGATGGGATAAACCCGTTCAGGGCAACATGGACCCAGTTGTTCTGTTTGCGCCGATTCCGGTGATCAAAAAGCGAGTTAACGATATTATGCAACGCGTTGGCGGTAAACCAGGGCATATTTTCAACTTAGGTCACGGAATTTTACAGCATACCCCAGTAGATCATGTAAAAGCCGTTGTCGATATGGTACGTGAGTATAAGCATGGCGGATGATTCAAAGATTGGCGTTTTTTTAATGGCTCATGGCGCTCCCGATAGCGTCGATCATATACCCGAATATATTAGAAACATTCGTGGCGGAAAAGATCCCAGCCCGGGAATCGTCGAGGCGATATCAGATCATTATCGGCAAATTGGCGGTAGTTCTCCGTTGGAGCCAATAGCGAGAGGCCAGGCCAAGAATTTAGAAAAACTGCTCAACAGCGGCGGTGGCGATCGTTTTCGCGTTTATGTTGGAATGCGAAATTGGAGTCCATATATCCGCGACGTTGTGAAACAAGCCTATGACGATGGAGTCGAAAGGTTGATTGGGTTGTGTTTGGCTCCACAATATAGCCGTTTCAGTACCGAGCTTTATTTAAAAGCGTTTCGTGAAGCTATCAGGGAGAATGGCGGCGATGTGAAAAAAGCCGATTTTATTTATTCCTGGGCGGATAATGAATATTTAGCCGAAGCTTTTGCGGATCGTTATAAACAAGCCGCGAAAAAAATCATCGCAGACGGCGCAACAGGATTTTATACGGTATTCACGGTACATAGCATTCCGTCGAGTTCTTTGGATGAAGGCGATCCGTACCCGGAGGAATTTACTCGAACGGTAAAAGCTATAATAAAAAATGTTAAGCCGATTCAGTGGAACCAATGTTACCAAAGCGCAGGGTACATACCTGTTCCCTGGCTAGAACCGTCTGTCGAAATGACATTGGACAAGATCTCCAGGTTCGGCAAAAAATCCGTGTTGATAGTGCCCGTCGGTTTCCTCTGCGATCATGTAGAAATTTTGTACGATATCGATATCGAGTATACGAAGTACGCGGAGAGTATAGGTCTAAAGCTCTATCGAACCAAATCCCTCAACGCGACCCCCAAGCTCATCCAAGCCCTCGCCTCCGTCATCTGGAGTCACATCTGCTGAGTAAGAGAATCGGCCCCTTCGACAGGCTCAGGGCAGGCTCCGAATTGCACAGAAAAAATACACGAGCAAAGAAAAGCATTCTAGCTACTTCCATTAGGTGGTGCGTTAGACCTTAACCGTCGAATTACTTTCAATAATCTTTAAGGAAGATCGTCTCTGGATGACCTGAAATGGGATTTGCACAAAGATTATAAAACTATACGAACTAAGGTTTCTTTTTTAAGCGCGAATTGGCGAAGCGATATGAGGGAGGATTTGGTCCATTGCTTGATGAGGTTTTCTAATTTTGACTATTTTTTCGTTATCTTCGTTTAACTGAATCGAAACCCCGCCGCCACAACTTTTCAAACAAGAAACTTCACAGACTTTTACGTTTTCTAAAAAGTCGGCTACATTTTCTGGCAAGTCTCGCAAAATATCAGAAGCGTCCCAAGCGTTGCATCCTGCTCCGTTGCAAACTTTAATGACTGTTGGTTGGTTATTCATTTTTTGATGTTCGTGTTTGTTAGTTGATAACGAATATCATAATTATTATTCATCTGTAGGTTTTTGTCAATCTTTATTTTGAAAATAGTTCTCATTATTAGTTATTTTCTCCAAGGGACCAAATTGATTGGGTAGAATCTAATTTTTCGTCTTAACGGAGTTATTTGGAGATGGGAATTTATTAAGTCGAGGCGAGGTCCTTCACCGAACTTAAAAGTTCGCTTCAGGAAGACACGCAATGGGGGTTGAGCAATGATGGTAATTAATTTTATAAGCCATTCCAGTGAGAGATGGTCGGCCTTCGAGAGCCTCCTAAGAAACAACTTCACCTGTGTTTGGGTTAAGTAGTTGATATCCGAGTTGTTTAGCTTTATTTTTAAAATTATTTAAAACGCGTTCTTGGTATTGCTGTTCGTAGTATTCTTGTCCTTTATCAACATAGTCTTCTCC
>JAJDAT010000018.1 GCA_029261715.1 Nitrospinia bacterium
GGAGAAGACTATGTTGATAAAGGACAAGAATACTACGAACAGCAATACCAAGAACGCGTTTTAAATAATTTTAAAAATAAAGCTAAACAACTCGGATATCAACTACTTAACCCAAACACAGGTGAAGTTGTTTCTTAGGAGCCTGTCGAAGGCCGACCACCTTACATCTTTCCTACGTAAATCTTTCTCTAGATCATTTTCCCCTTTCAAAATAAGCTTGATTATGTTAATTTTTGAATACCAAAAAATATCACAGCCAACAATATTAGAGTTCGAAAGCAGAGTAACCGGACATGGAAGACACCCGTACTGAAAAAGAAAAAAAGGCCGACGAAGAATTGCGGATGCAACTACCTCCTGGAGTGAAACTTGTGCGCACTCTACGTGGACATACGGATTGGATAGGGCGTATTGCGTGGTCACCGGACGGACAGTTGCTTGCTTCGCCATCAGCAGACAAGACGATAAGACTATGGAGTGCAGAAACAGGTGAGTGCGTTCGCAGGCTGGAAGGATATCAATATGATTTCTATTGCGTTGCTTTTAATCCACGGAAAGGAACTCTCGCCAGCGGAACTGGTAAAGATGGTTTAAATTGTGAACTGAAATTGTGGGATGTTGCTAGTGGTAGTTTATTGGATTTATTTGGAGAACATATCATTGCTTTGAATGCTGTTGCTTTTAATCGAACTGGTAGAGAATTGGCAAGTGTTGGGGTTGGTAGCAGAATTAGTCTTTGGGATCTAGATACAGGACGCCGTCTTCGTTCCTTCGATGGACATGGTGATCGAGTCAATGACATTGTTTTCAATGCTGACGGCGATATTCTTGCAAGTTCTAGTTATGACAAAACGGTAAAGTTGTGGGATACGGTTACCGGTAGGCTGTTGCATTCACTGAAGGGACATAGCGATATAACAACCGGCCTGACTTTTATCTCTTCCTCCAATTTACTAGCGAGTTCAAGCAGTGATGGAACTGTAAAGCTTTGGGATGTTGGTTCTGGAAAATTGGTTCGTACACTTGAGGGTCATACGGATGAGATAACCGATATTTCGGTTACTGCGGACGAAAAGTTTCTTGCTACGAGAAGTGGATCAATCGGTCTTTGGCGTTGTGACACATGGGATTGCGTTGCCAAAATCCCAGAACAGTCTATTGATAGGTGGCTTCCCGGTCTTACTTTTCATCCTCATCTGCCGCTCCTTGCCTCAGTGGGGTCGGACATTGACACAAAATTGGATAAACGTGACGATGTTATCCACGTCTGGGAATTAGATTGGGAAGCCCTTCTAGAAACCGTTACAGATTCGGTGAGTTATACTACTGCTAAAATTGTACTCGTCGGAGATTCGGGTGTAGGAAAAACTGGACTTGGTTGGAGGTTGGCGCATGGAGAATACAGGAAGCATGATTCCACCCACGGCCAACAATTCTGGGTCATTGATGAATTAAGTAAAATCCGTGAAGATGGTGCCGAGTGTGAAGGAGTATTGTGGGATTTAGCAGGACAACCCGATTATCGCTTGGTTCATTCGCTTTTTCTGGATGATGTTGATACTGCATTGGTATTGTTCGATCTCACCAAACGCCAAGAGCCTTTATCTGGGGTTGATTTTTGGCTCAACCAGTTGAGATGTAACGAGCAGGACTTATGCGACAGCATCTTAGTTGGGGCGCGTAGTGATCGTGGCACATCCACTTTGACTGAGGATGAATTGCGGGAGTATTGTGAACGTAACAGTATAAGCGGTGGTTACATTGCTACCAGTGCTTTGAAGGGAGAGGGGTTAGTCGACCTATTGAAAGAATTGAAAGCCCAGATCCGTTGGGATCAGATGATGACCACCGTGACTACTCGAACATTTAAGAGCATCAAGAAATACGTGCTTGAGTTGAAAGAGTCAGGTGAGCTAAAAAACGTGCTAGTGAATCCTGACGATTTACGTGCTCAATTGCACGCTGTAGATACTGATTTACAATTCAGTGATGCTGAGATGATGACTACAGTCGGTCATTTAGCAAATCACGGCTATGTTACTGTATTACTCTCCTCGAAAGGAGAAAAATACATTTTACTAGCTCCTGATTTACTGGCTAATTTGGCCTCGTCTATTGTACTTGAGGCGCGTCGACATCCACGTGGATTGGGTGTGCTAGAAGAAAATCGCCTATTAATCGGTGACTACAGTTTTTCAGAATTAGACAATCTTGATAGAGGTGAACGTGACATCCTATTAGATGCGGCTGCAGTACTCTTTCTACAGCACAATCTATGTTTCCGCGAAACATTCAACCAACAGACCTTCCTAGTATTTCCTTCTTTAATTAATGAGAAGCTTCCCAAGGATGATGATTTTACTTCAGTAGAAGGCACTTCTTATACTGTCAGAGGCTCTGTTGAAAATGTCTATGCTTCTCTGGTAGTACTATTGGGGTACACTAATACTTTTATTCGTACGCACCAGTGGCAGAACCAAGCTCAATATGAGATGGGAGAAGGGGAGATTTGCAGGTTTCAACAGTTAAATCCTCGCGATGGAGAAATCGAGCTCATCCTTTATTATCATAAAAATACACCTGATCCGGTAAGAACAACTTTCCGTGGTCTCTTTGAACGTTTCCTGAGTCGTCGTGAATTGAAAGTTTCGCGTTATCAAGCCGTTTTTTGTCAAGAGTGCAAGAGTCAATTAGCTCGAAACGTAGTCATGGCGCAATTGGCGAAGAAAAAAGATTTTAGTTTTTGCAACGAATGTGGAGAGAAGCTAAACTTACCAAGTCCCGAACCCTTGACTCGCTTATCGGATAGCGAAGAAATTCTTCTTGATACTGAGCAAGTGGTTGCCCAGAATCGTACCATTTTCGAAACCGCTCTGGTTAGAGTCAAGGCTTTACTTCGTGATCGCGACTCAGAAAAATCCCCAACTTGCTTTATCTCTTATTCTTGGGGCATTGATACAGAGGAGCGTTGGGTAAGGCAGCTTGCTAAAGATTTACGTAATGCCGACATTGATATATTGTTCGACCGTTGGCATAGTCCTCCTGGCTCAAAACTTGGACACCATATTGACAATCTTCTTTTCTGTGATTTTGTGATTCCTATTGGCACGCCTGAACTTTGCCAGAAGTATGATGCTCAAAAAGAAAACCCGGTCATTAAAGAGGAGTTAGATCTTATCCATTTAAGGGTCCGTGAAAAAAATAAGTATGGAGAAACTGTAATTCCAGCACTTCTTTCAGGAGATTCTGAAACATCTTTAACTCCTCAGCTTCAGCCACTTGTGAACGTTGATTTTCGAGAAAGAGATTTTTACTTCTTAAAAATATTCGATTTGATTTGGCGGATACACGGTTTACCTTTTGATCACCCGCTGCTTGAAGAGTTGCAAGAATCTATGAGCCCACGCCGCGAGTAAACGATTTTTTACTCAGCTTTTTCTTCATTTATTTTAACGGCGTCTAAATCTCTTCTTAGTAAGATTAGTAGTAACAAACCGTTCAATCAGGCGGCTAGTTTACTTCTCAGCCTCCATTCTGTACCATAATCTTACTTCGGTTAAACCGTACAAAATTTATCCGTTCATTTTTGATTAAATAAAAATGCTTAATCAGCGCCAAAAAATTGAAGTAGAAGATCTTATAAGAAACGTAGGGGACGGATGTATTTATCCCTACTTTAATAATCTGCGTGAAGCAGACGTTTCATTTAAAGATTCGAAATCAGATCCTGTTTCCGTTGCGGATAAAGAAGCGGAAGGACTTTTACAAAAAGGGCTTTTGTCTATACTCCCCAATAGTCTTTTTATTGGTGAAGAATTGTTTGAAGAAAAGCCAGAAACCCTTGATCACCTTAATCAGCCTGATTTTCCTGTCTGGGTTGTAGATCCGATAGACGGTACAAATAATTTCGTTTCTGGGCGCCAAGGTTTCGGCATCATGGTTTGCTTGGTATTTGCGGGGAAAATTTATTCAAGTTGGTTTTATGAAATATGCACTAAGAAGATGACAATTTTCCATGATGGAAGTTGTATAACTGTTAATGGAAAATCTCTCGAACTATCAAGGCATTGTAAAAAACCATTTACCGGTAAAATTGGTAGAAAACTATACCTATATCCTGAAATTCAAAATATAAAAGTAAAATCTCCAGACATTAAAATCGATATCGCGACGCAACCTTCAATCATTACTTATCACCAGGTTCTAACAGGCGATTTGGATTTCCTGATCTTCAAGATAACTTATCCTTGGGATCATCTTCCGGGTATTGCGCTTTTATCTGAAAATGAAAGTGTTTTTAGTAGATGGAATGGAGATCCATTCCAATTTTCCGACCTACATGAGGGTTTAGTTGTGGCAAGAAATCAGGAAATTATGGATCTGGTTTTAGAACAAATTATTAAAATTTTAATTCGTTCTCAAGAAGTTTTGAAATTGAAACCAACTAAATCCTAATAATGAATTAAGTTTTATTTTTTTTCTTCTGATTTGTTTCAACAACGTCGGTTTTGATTCTTTGCAACGTTTTGAGCGCTTCTTCAAAGAAATGCCTGTCGCCGTGGAAGGCGATATAAGTGATGAGTTCTCTCGCTTCTAAAACATCGTCCAAATAATCGTGGAACGACACGTCTTCTTGAGCGACATACCAGTCTTCAGAAACGTCAAAAATTTTTGTCATTTCGTCGAGTAGAAGAAGGTCAGGACATGATGTGTTGTCTTCCCATTGCCGAACTCTTGTTGCGTCGTTCAAGCCAAGCCGACTTGCAAATTCCTTTCTGGACATGCAAACCTTTTCACGATACTTAGTAATTTTTTCGCCGAGAGTCATGATCCACCTAAAATAAATTACGGTGAATTATTCTACCAGAAGTTAAAGGTAAACCAACTGATATTTTCATAAGGTGTAAATCTATCGAGGGCGGAGAAAAGTGTAGAAATCACATCATCACTTCGGGGGCGAGAATAGACTCGTGGTCAGGATGATTCTTAACGTAAATTTGCGGCAAATTGTTTGTGCCAAAATGCGTGATGTATAAATAAACATGTTCGCGTGCGTTTAAACGGAGCGCCCAAGGCTCGAAATCATTTTGGTAAAAAGTTTCGTAGCGTTTCATCGCGTCGTTGATGCTGAGTCCGCTATCTGGGGTGTAATAATAATCCAGCGCTAAATCGTGATCGGGATTGCTTTCGACCGTGATGTTGTAATTGGGTATATCTTTATATACAGGAGCATTTTTATACAAAACGAAAAAGTACATTTCTACCGAATGAATAATATCTTGATAGTCGAGCAAGAACCTTCTAGTATCTTCCGCTTCTTCTTGGGTTTCGCTTGGGAAGCCAAAGAATCCCATTACATGGCTCCAAATGCCAACGCGTTTTGCTTCGTTTAGATTTTGAATCGCCACGTCAATTTTCGTGTCTTTTTTAACTAATTTAATAATACGTTCGTTGGCCGACTCCAAACCAAAATATAAAGATCGACAGCCAGATTTAGCGGCTTTGTCCCAAATTTCAGGCTCGATCAATTGGCTTTCGAATCGAATTAAGGTGGTCCAATAAAAGTCCAATCCGCGTTCTATAATAAGGTCCGGTAGCTTGATAAACAAAGCGGGTGGAAACGATTCGTCGGTGAATAGAAAATGTTTATTTTTATACTTTGCTTGGATTTGCGCCAATTCGTCGACAATCTGGTCGGCGTGTTTTGCTCTAAACTGATCGATGTATCCAGCGCCGTGATCGCAAAAAGTACATTTCCCCCAATAACATCCGCGCGTTCCTAAATACGGCAATATCATTTCCGGGGCAAAGTATTTATCGAATGGCAATCCGTCAAAATCCGGTATGGGAGCTTCCGAAACGTTTTCTTGATGCATTTTATCGTTTCGTTGAATTCGCCCGCCAGGTTCGCGCCAAGTGAGGTTGGAAACATTAGACATCTCGCGCTCGCCTTTAATAGCCTCAACGAGTTCAACCAGCGCGTGTTCCCCTTCATAACAAATGAAGGAATCAAACGACTGATCAAAAAACTCCTTTTTCTTTCCAAACTCTTCTTTTAATCGCGTAACAATGTTACCGCCGACTGTAATATGAATATCCGGAAATTGTCGTTTCAATAATTTGGCAAAGGTCATGCCAGACATGAGTTGAACTGGGGTCCCCAGCGTGATTCCAATGATTCCCGGTTGTTCTTTTTCAACGGCTGGAAATACCAACTGCTTGCACAAATCAATGTAGATATTAACTTTTTCGTCGTCGGGCGCTTTTAAGAGATCGTCCGAAACCCACGGTCGGTAGATATTTAAATTACTTTCTACCGGATAAAAGTTAATGCTAGCGGGATAATAGGAAATAGAAATAAATTCCATCACCTCTCTGAAAGCGTTGAGAGCCCATTCCGCCTTATCAATTTCGTAAAATTCTTTGGAGCGAATTATATCTTTGGCGCGGCCCACTTTTTTAGCGTGGTGTTTAAGGTCGAGGAACGTGTACTGATAAAGCATCTTGCTAAGTTCCTGCTCTTCCTCAGTGATCGTTCCCAACCGTTCCTTAAACCGCAGATCCTTTAAGTTTTCGTTTATGCGGCCCATTACGAATTGTAAAAATTCACGGGTAAAAAAATGGTCGAACATTTCGACGTTCACGTCTTTTTGTATTACTTCGACGCCATTTTGTCTTAAAACGGACGTTAAAGTTGGCAATGCCAGATAGGGCGCTGTTGGAACCCATTCCGGTGGAAACAGCAACATTACTTTATTTTTATCGTTCGAAACCATTTGATTTTAGGACCGTTAAAATAGTATTTTCCTAATTAGCCTGAATCAAACTAGTAAGGTTGACTTGGCAATTATGGGAGTTTTTTATGGTACCATACCCTTAATATTTCGAAAACCTTCTTGCGGTAGTTTTCGCAGAAATCTCAAAAATTACAAAAATGATGGGTTCATACTGGATTCCATCAATTTGTCGAACTATAATAAGCGACAATCATTATACTCATTTAATGACTTCCGGAAACAGTACAATTAGGTGACGGTAGTCATGGGCTTCGGCTTCTATAAAGCAACTCATATAAAAGAGGATTTACAATTACTCATGGCTGTACATGAAACTAGCGCCGAAATAAAGGCAAAAATAATATTGGATGAGGCAAATCTAGCATTTTGTGAAACCACCGAACGTCAAGACGAACCGGGAAAAAGAACTCCCGAAGGTTCCGGCTGGGATGAAGGTAAAATGGAAGGCGAATATGACGAAGAGGATTTTCAAAAAATCTTAGAACTTCAAGCAAAAGCCGCAGTGATTTGTGACGAACATCCAGAGTTGGAAGATCTAACCGCTGAGATGTTTCAAACCATAACTTCCGAAAACGCGGAAGAGGTTTTAAAGAAGATTGCGGAAAACACAGAAATTTTAGAATTGGGACGCGTTAGCGTTACGGTGTTTTTACTGCGCTTTCCTTCGGCAAATTCCTTTATGAATAAAGGGCACCCTTTGGTGATGGCTTCAGACGATTATATGCTTCAAAATTCGGACGCTCAAAACTGGCAAGATTTTAAGAACATTGCGGATGGGTTTGGTTGGGGGTAATACTCAGCGTTCTCTTTATTGAATATAACGTTGAATAATACTTCTATAGAAAAGCATATATTTGGAAGGCAAGGCTTATGCCTTCATCAAGGAATAGATATAGAACATGTCGTTAAGATACAAGCTGGCAAAAGACACATTTAAGAATAAAAAGATTCCGCCTAAGTCAAAAATGGGTGAGAATCATATTTCTGCGGATCAAAGGGGAAACGATTCTTCTATAAAATCCGAAAAAGTGTCAGAATCCAGTCCTCTCAGTTTAGATAGCGAAACCATCACAGAACAACCGAAGGTTGAAGAGCCAAAAGAGGATCTTTCTCGACGCGATTTGTTTGGTTTTATGAATGTCAAACAATACGCGGAAGAAAATAAACCCGCCAAAGTTAAAAAGAAAAAAAAGAAAAAGAAAAAATCTTCGAAAAATAAAGAAGAGCTAGCTGATGCAGTTGCCGCGGAAGGTAGCGAAGCCACAGACACGCCTGAAGTTAGAGTAGAAGAAGTACCACAATTAGAAGCTCCAAAACCGGGATTTTTTAAACGAATTTGGAATTGGATAAAATCATTATTTGGGGTTAAGCCAGAGGAGGTTGTTGCCAAGGCTAATACACAAAGCGGTGATAACGCAGATCCACAGGCAGAAAACAAAACCTCTGAAGAAGAGGAATTCAAAGTAGAAGTTCGTTTGGTTCAGAAAGAAGACGACCCCGAACCGCCACTTCCCGAAGATAATTCTATATTTTCAAAAATTTTTAGCGATGAAGATGACCCAGAGGACAATGAATTAAACCGCAGAAATCTTTTGCGTCAAGGGGTTCATTTCTTCGCCAAACCGGCTGTTGATTCTGTTTCAAAAAAAATAGACACGGTTAACGAAGCCGTCAATAAGGTAACAAAACGAGTTCCACTTCTTCGTCCTCCTGGCGCTATTTCCGAAAGAAACTTTTTACAAGCCTGCACTCGATGCGATGCTTGTATACACGCTTGTCCTAAAGACGCTATTCGTAAAGCTCCAAAATCCATGGGATTTTTAGTAATGGGAACGCCTTATATCGATCCTATTAAAACTCCCTGTGTAATGTGCGACGATCTGCCCTGTATTCCCGCTTGTGAGGATAATGCGTTATTACCTGTTGCGCGAGAAGACGTCAATATGGGATACGCCATATTGAATAAAAAGAATTGTAAAGCGTATTCAAATATTTTCTGTCAGCAATGTGTAATAGATTGTCCGGTTCCCGGCGCCATCACGCAAAGAGATATGTTGCCGATGATCCATAAGGATATTTGCACGGGGTGTGGGGTTTGCGCACGATCTTGTATGACCGTTAATTCTCCGACGGCGATTAAAATAAAGCCGATTATGGTAACGGAAAACGAAATTTTAAAGAAAAAAATGGAAGAAGAGAAGAAGTTGGCAGACGCCGAGAAAAAGGCTAAAAAAGCGGCAGAAGCAGCTGAAGAGGCCGCCGCTCAAGAAGCTGAAGAACAAAAATAACCTTCAGGAAAACGTCCCAACCTTGAAAGATTTATCCTATTCTAGTATAGTACGGGGTTTCCCTGCCTAAGCGGAACTCTTTGAAAATTAGGCTTTTCTTTGTTTTCCTAACTCAAAAATACTTTGACGGATTTTTAGAATGACGACGATTTTAAATAGAACGCACCGATGTAACGACCTTTCAGAAGAACATATCGGTCAAGATGTAACTTTATGCGGATGGGTGCATACTCGGCGCGATCATGGCGGATTAATTTTTGTCGATTTGTGGGACAAACATGGGATTACTCAAGTGGTCTTGAATCCAGAAATTGACGAAATTGCGCATGAACAAGCTCATAATATTCGCGGTAATTTTGTCATTGGGATAACGGGTAAAGTGCGGGCGAGGCCGGATGGAATGGCTAATACAAAACTAAAAACGGGAAAAGTTGAAGTTTACGTCAGCGATCTAAAAATTCTAAATAGTTCTAAAACTCCTCCTTACGATATCTGGGAAGGGGACACGGTAGAAGAATCAAAAAAATTAAAATATCGATTTTTAGATTTGAGAAGCGCAGAACTGCAAAAAAATATGAAATTGCGTTACGACATAACGCGAATCATGAGAAACGTTCTTCATGAAAATGAGTTCACAGAAATTGAAACTCCCATGTTAACTCGAAGCACCCCCGAAGGCGCTAGAGATTACTTGGTGCCAAGCAGATTGAATCCGCAAAGCTTTTATGCGTTGCCGCAGTCGCCGCAAATTTTCAAACAAATTCTTATGGTGAGTGGGTTTGACCGCTATTTTCAAATAGTGAAATGTTTTCGAGATGAAGATTTGCGAAACGATCGTCAACCAGAGTTCACTCAAGTTGATATGGAAATGTCGTTCATTGAAGAAGACGATGTTTATAAATTAATGGAAGCGACGTTCGCCGGAATTTATAAAGAAATTTTAGGAGAAACAGTAGCGACACCTTTCCCTAGACTTACTTATCGCGAAGCGATGGACCGGTTTGGCTCCGATAAGCCCGATATGCGTTTTGGGTTGGAATTAGTGGATTTAACCGAAACTGTTCAAGGAACAGACTTTAAAGTCTTTGCGCAAGTTCTTAAGTCAGGCGGACAAGTAAAATCGATCAACGTAAAAAATAGCTCAAAAGTATTATCCCGAAAAGTTTTAGACGATCTTATAAAGTTAGCAAACGTCTATGGGGCAAAGGGAATGGCTTGGATAAAAATCAATCCAGACGATCCAACCGACTTACAATCGCCTATCACTAAATTCTTTTCAAAAGAAATGATCGCCGACATAGTTTCTAAGATGGATGGACAACCTGGAGATACGCTAGTTTTTGTCGCAGACAAACCAAAAATTGTGGCTGACGCATTGGCAAACATCCGACTCGCCCTGGGCAAACAATTAGGATTGATCGACGAAAAACAAAATAAGTTCCTTTGGGTTACAGAGTTTCCTTTAGTGGATTATGATGAAAAAGAAAAACGGTATACCGCAATGCATCATCCATTTACGGCTCCGTTAGAAGAAGACTTGGATAAATTTCAATCGTCTCCAGAAACCATGCGCGCCCGCGCTTATGATCTCGTGTTGAACGGAAATGAAATTGGCGGCGGTAGTATTCGTATTCATCAGAATGAAATTCAAACGAAAATGTTTGAATTACTGGGCATTGGAGAAGAAGAAGCGCAATCTAAGTTTGGTTTTTTGCTAGACGCTCTCCAATATGGCGCTCCTCCACATGGCGGTATAGCTTTAGGTCTCGACCGTATGGTAATGCTGTTGGCTCAAACAAATTCAATTCGCGATGTTATAGCGTTTCCAAAAACTCAAAAGGCAACGTGTTTAATGACACAAGCTCCTTCCGAAGTTGATGCGAAACAGATGAAAGAATTGAAGTTGAAATTTGATCTTTCCTAAAATAGTTTTTTCCAATCTCTCATAACCTGTTTCTCGCCTTTGGGCGGATGAGGTTCCGATAAAAAGAAGTCTTTTTGAAATCCTTTCTCAAGTTCCAATTCCTGGAATAAAAAAAACTTTGTATCGATAAAACGATAGTTATTGTTTTTTGCCTCCTTACGATTGTGGTTGGCTTTTAAGGCCATTTTTAAGGCTTTTAAGGCTAATGGCCCTCCGTTTAAACCCGATAAAGTTAGAAATATGAATAAATATGCCAAGGAGGGCAAAATGAGTCAGGATTCAATCCAAGGAATGGTAATAGCTTTTATCGCCGCTTTATTAATTATCGCAGCGTGTTTTTCTGGTCCCAGCCCGTTAGGTAAGTCCATTAGCCGACAAATAGGAAAAATGCAAAAGCAAAAAAGTCAAAAAATCAAAAGTGAAGCGGGTCAGTTTCGAAAGCGGGTAGCTTTATATAAGAGTTATGAGACTAGCTGAGGCCAAAAATAATATTTAAGCATTTAAGTTGAGATGAGTTAGCGATTAAGTCTTATACGGAATAATCTACCCCCAGGTTGGCAAGCCAATTGCTGAATACCTCCTCCAAGGTTTTTTTCTATGTTGGTTTGTCAACCGTACCTAAATAAAAAAATCGTAAAAATTGAGGAGTTAGATTGTTGAAGGTTTTTCGGAATAATTATCTGAAAATCTTCTCTTTAAAGGTAGAAAGGAGTCTAATATGACTTCGCAAAAGAAGGGAATGACCAGCAGAGTTGTTGCAGCGGATACGCAAAACGAAAATTCAATTTTTAGGGAGATTTCTGAAAAGTGCAAATCGTTGAAAGATGACAGCAATCAATTTGTTTGTTTAGGGTGCGGTTTAGTCGAGAAGGCGCATTTTCAGGTGAAGTATATAGAGAATGCACAAATCAATGTTGGTTTTGGTTTTTTTCAAGACGGTAAAAGAATAATCTTCTGCAATTTTTGTAGGAAATGCCGAAACATTTTTAACTAAAAAATTATAAGAGAACCTCTGAAAACTGTTTTTGGCTACGAGTAGGCCTTATGAAATAAGGGCCTGCGAGTTGCCATAAATAAAAATATTGAATTATTAGAGATACCCATAAAATATTTTTCTAATGGATAAGCCGGATTAACGGCTGTTAAGCGGAGGAAGGTAGCCTCGAAAACTGCTTTCCAAGCCGAAAATCCGACCAATTGGATTCTTCCTGGAAGGGTAGACAAACTAACGAATAGGGATTGGGGGAGGTAAGGATTATTCGTCAATTTACCAACCCTAGCCAGGAAGTAAAAAAGAAAAGATTTTTTATAAAGGTTTTTTTGATATTAAGAAATGAGCCCTTCTATTTTGCTTCCAACACTCGTCAGATTTTTCAAAACAAAAAGGTTTTTCCTCTCCAAAGCTAACCGTATTAATTCGCGAGCTCGCGATACCGTTTGCGGTTAGAAAATTTTTGACGGTCAAAGCGCGTTTTTCGCCCAACGCCAAATTGTAGTTGTTCGTCCCTCGTTCATCGCAATGCCCGTGTATTTCCAATTTGATCACTGGGTTTTGAGATAACCATTTAGCATTAGTTTGTAAAACGGTTTTAGAACTTTGATCCAATTTAAAAGCGTCATAATTAAAGTAAATATCATTTAATTTTTGAGTTGGATGCAAAGGAGGTTTTTGAGCTATCTCGATTCCATCGGAACTTTCGTTAGGATCAGGCAATCCCCATTGAGTTGCAGAAGATCCTTCTGTTTTTTTGGATAAAGTTGTTTTCGAGGGATCTTTAAAAGGTTCTTCATTTGAAGGAAATTCTTTTAGATTTGATTCGAAAGTTTCCTCAACAATAAGCGATTTGTTTGTTAGAAGATTGCTTTTGATTTTTGGGTCCTTTGATTTTGTAGATCCCATGTCATTCTGTTTCGGTGTGTTTGAATTGGAAGATGAAGTTTCACTTTGGTCAACTGCAATAGGAAGTCCAAGGGCAGTAGATAGGTCTACAGAATCTTTTTGATCATTAGAATTTACCTCTGCTGGAGTTTTAGATTTTATGGCAGAAGCTAAAGTGTCTTTCTTTACGGTTTGATCATCAGATAATGTGGTTTGCGGGCCTGCGCAACTTCCCAAAAAAGGTAGAGAGATTAAAATGAGGCAGATGCTGAATTGAAGAGATGAAGAAATTGGTTTTGAGTTTTTTTTATGAAATTCCATTTAGATAAATTACTTATTTAGGTTAAACATAATTTTTGATTAAAACGTAATTACTTCAGTTCGGAAATGCCATTTTCGTTTAAAAACCTGTGGCAAAGGAAAGGGGCGCAACTCCCTTCCCTCGGCCAGGGCTTTTCCCGGAGTCCTTGGCAGCCAAAGGAAAAGCCATACGGTTTTATGTGTTTAACTAATTGAAAATCCGATTTGGTTTGACGCGGCTAAAATAATTAATAAAAGAGCTCCTAAAGAAAGAACTGAATTTGTGACGATAAAAAATCTCATAAACATGATCAGGTCCTTTGTGTAGAGACACTTATATTGGTGTAGCCAAAATCTTTCCAATTTTTCTGGAATGAATGAGTAGGCATTGACCCTGAAGGTTCTACCGCTTTCGAATAGCAGAAGAGCGCCCCAAGGTCTTCGAAAAATTCTTGAACGGCGGAAAATAGATTGCTCGACGATATTCTAGAAGCGAGGTAACGATGAAGACCTAAAGAACCAAACTGAAAGAACTCTTCAATACTTTCATCTTTGGAGATGTAAATAGTTTTGTCGATGTAGCCCAAAGATTGAATTTCGGTTAAGAATTTTTTGGGCTGTATGCCCGTTCCTGAAGAAATGACCAAATCAATATTTGCTCGGCGCAATATTTTTAAAGCCGCCGTTTCCGTTTTTTCCGTAATTATGAAATAACCTTCACGGATCAATTTTGTCGATAAGTTTTGAAGTTCTCGTTCATTTTGATGGAGCAAAAGTACCGTTTTAAATTTGGTTTTCATGCAGCGCTCCCTTCAAAACTGAGTTCGCCCAGACAACGCTTCAAACTAGAGACCCCGCTGGAGTGGCTCCGTTCTACAGGGATATTAAATTGTTTAGCCGCTCGTAAAACGTCGGTAACCAAAGGGTGCGACGTGGTTCCCGTAAAAATGACGATCCCTTTAACGCCATTTAATCGTTGGCGGATATCAGGTATCCGTTGAAAAAAGCATTTGATGTTGAAGCCCATATTGAGCCCCGTTTTTTCATAATTTCGTTTTAGTCGATCTAATCCACCTATAATTGCTACGCTCATTAGAGATCCGCCTTTCTTTTCTTTTTAATTTTTTATGTATCGATAATTTAGTTGGGTAAAGGCGAGTATTTATACTCGTCTACTGAATTGCTTCCACAAGTGTGTCTGGTTTCCGACGATTTTCTGATGGTTTGCAAAAGATTCAACGCAGGAGTTAAGCTCAACGCGCTTAAATAAAGAACCGCGTTTTTTAGATCGTGATCAGGATGGAGGCAACAATTTTTTTCAATCCATTGAATAGCGATATTGGAATTTCTTTGAGTGCCGTTTTTAGCTTTTGTGGATTCCATACCTGAGCTCCTTTTGCAGAATAAAAATGTGAACTGACTAAAAATGGAAGTCTAAATTTTATAAGTAAAAATCTGTCTTAGTAATAATTTTGATTTTCATTATCAACTTAGGGGTAAATTTTTTTAATTATTAGCGCGACTATGGAACAAGACAACAAATGGGAGATTCAGGGATATTAAGCTTCTCTGGACGTCATTTGATTCTGGTTTTGTTCGCATTAAATTTTAATTCTAAACTGTTAATTATTTTCTTGAACTTGATAATGATTTTCATTATTATGCTTTATATAAATTATGTCAATACTTTTTTGAAAATTTTTTTGGGAAATTTAAGTTTTTTCTCAATTCACTATTTTAAAGGAGCTTCTAAACACAGGGGTTATTAGAGGCTTTCTTAAATTTAATAAAAGGAATAGAAGATGGCTTTAGAAAAAGTAATAGAAGCGAAGCATGAACTGAAAAACAAAAAGCGTGGAGGAGCTATCTCTACTGAAAAAAACACCAGTGATAGGTTGGTATGCGTTAGTTGCGGTATGGCTGTCGAAGTCGACTATCCTTTAACGGAATCAAGTCAAGATGAAGTAGAAAAAAGATCTGGTTTTCGCCCGGAGTCGCATCGAATCATTTTGTACGGATATTGCCAAGACTGCGCCTGTAATTTAAATTAAAAAGGCGCAAAGAGGTAAACCTTTAAACCGCAGAGGACGTAGAGAACTCAAAGAAAGCAAAAAAGGCAAAGAGTTAAAGAATTATAAAAATCAGTTTAATTTCATTCCTGAACTGGGTAAGGTTTTAAAAATAGTGATGAAGATTAAACTTTGTAACAAAGTCTCGCTTTATAGAAGAGTATTTTTTTGTTTATAAACTTTCGTCTCCTCCGTTCTTAATCTTTCTCTGCGGTTCAAGCATTTAAGGATTTCGTTTTTGCGGTATGGGCCTTTTGGTTTTGTTGTTCAACAATTCAAGGGTTTGGTTTTTATAATTTCTTAAGAATTTGTTTTGTCCTTCTTTGCGTTCTTCGCGTCTCTGCGGTTAACCGCCCTTAAAGTCAAATTAAAAAAATATCAAATTGAGACAAATGTGCAGCTTGTATACAAAAGCGCTCACTTATTTTGGATCTAAAAAAAACTCTCAAACGTAACTCCCCTAAATTGAGGTCCTTTCAAAAATAATTTTTTTCGGCATAAAGCTTGCTTGGTAAAGGGTGAGTGGAGGGATTAATTTTTACACTTGGAGTAAGCGCCATGGGAAATTATGTATTAAAAAAGGGCCAAACCTTATTTAAAGAGGGTAGTTTTAGCGACTCCGCCTTTATCATTGAATCTGGCGAAATTGAAATTTCTAAAACTGATGAGAAGGGAGATAAAGTGGTTATCGATGTTTTGGAGTCAACCGAAATCGTTGGGGAAATGGGCTTGATAGACGGTCAACCTCGATCGGCTACGGCAACGGCTAAAACAGAAGCAACAATCAAAGAGATCACTCAAGCTCAATTTAAAGATATCTCGAAAAAAAATCCTCAGGCGATGATGCCAATTTTGAAAGTTTTAACCAAGCGATTGCGTAAAATTTTAAAAACGGTTGTCGCCAATTCACGCCGAAATTAGCAATCGCTTAGGTTTGTTTTTTAGTCTTTTTTATCCTTTTGGCCCTCATTAAATTTGCGAAAAGGCTCGAACAGTTCAATAGGAATAGGAAAGAAAGTTGTCGTGTTTTTATCGGTGGTGGATACGTCTTGCAAAGTTTGTAAAAAACGTAATTGCAAGGCGGGTGGATGCGCGCCGATAATATCCGCAGCTTCGCCAACTTTCTGAGCCGCTTCAAATTCACCTTGAGCTTTAATGACTTTAGCTCGTCGTTCTCGTTCTGCTTCCGCTTGTTTTGCCAAAGCGCGTTGCATTTCTTGCGGTAAATCTACGTTTTTAACTTCCACATTAGAAACTTTAATACCCCAGGGCTCTGTTTGTTCGTCGATGACCGCTCGCAACTGACTGTTGATGGTATCTCGGTTGGAGAGTAAATCATCCAAAGAACTTTGTCCTAAAATACTGCGCAAAGTGGTTTGGGAAAGTTGTGAAGTTGCGAATAAAAAATCTTCCACTTCGATAATCGCTCTGCGTGGATCAATAACTCGGAAATAGACCACCGCATTAACCCGGACTGTAACGTTGTCTTTGGTGATAATGTCTTGGGGAGGCACGTCCATAACCACTGTGCGTAAACTCACCCGGATCATATTTTGGATACCGGGAATAATGACGATAAGGCCTGGGCCTTTGATTCTGTAGAATTTTCCTAGAAGAAAAACAACGGCCCTTTCATATTCTGGAAGAATTTTTAAAGCGCTAAACAGTAATGCTAAAGCTAAAACAATAAAAGCAATTGTTGTTTCCATAATGGCTATTCCTTTTTAGATTCTGATTCCGACCGTTTGACCTTAACCGTAAGGCCGTCCACCTCTTCCACGACCACGGTTTCTCCCGGTTGTGCCCACTCTTCGCACTTAGCTTTCCAACTTTCTCCATGTAACCAAACGAGACCTTCTGGTTCTAAAGCAGTTTTCACTTCGGCAGTAGTTCCCAGCATACCTTCGACTCCAGACACGAGAGGGGAGTTGCGCGCGCGTATCGCTAAAAACAAGGTTCCGATTGCGGCTAAAATAGACAAAAGCAAAGTTGGGATTAAGATCGCTTTAGAAACTTGCATGGCGGGATCATCAGAATCAATGAGCATGACCGATCCTAAAAATAAGGCAATGGCTCCACCAAGCGAAAGTAAGCCAAACGTTGCAAAATTAAGTTCAGCGATGAATAAAGTTACTCCTAAAACCATGAGTAACAATCCGGCGTAATTAACAGGTAACGACTGCATACCATACAGAGCCAGTATCATACTGATGCCGCCAATGATACCGGGTAAGATCAAGCCGGGATTGGATAGTTCAAAGTAAATACCAACCATGCCTATCATCATTAAGATGTAGGCGATATTGGGGTTAGAAATAACGTCTAAAATTTGTTGACGCGGCGTCATCTCGCGTGTCTCTCTTTGTTTTCCGACAGTTTTAATCGTGTAAGGTTTTTCGCCAGCAGTTACTTCCCGACCATCGATAGCTAAAAGCAACGCATCCATGTCACTAGCGACAAGATCAATCACCGCCAGTTTTTTTGCTTCCAATGCCGAAATAGAAACGCTTTTGCGTACCGCCAGCTCTGCCCAGTGGGCGTTGCGTCCTCGCGATTCGGCAAGCGATCGGATATAAGCCGACGCGTCGTTAAGAACTTTATCTTCCATAGGGGTGGATTCTTCATCGCTCGAACTGCCGCCACCACCCATTACGTTTACAGGGTGAGCCGCTCCAATATTAGTTCCCGGAGCCATCGCCGCAATATGAGAAGAGATAGCGATAAAGGCGCCAGCGGAAGCCGCTCGCGATCCTTGAGGAGATACAAAGGTGACCACGGGAATGCGCGAGCTTTGAATTGATTTAATAATCATGCGCATAGAAGTGTCAAGCCCACCAGGCGTGTCCATTTCAAGAACCGCCAGATGATCGCCCTCACGGTTAGCCGTTTCAATTTCTTCAGAAACGAATTCAGCAACTACCGGATTGATTGCGCCGGATATTTTGATAACGATAATGCGGTCGTTTGCCTGAGCAAAAGTAAAAGGGAAGAGAAGAAAAATGAAAAAGATCGGCCAAATTTTGAGCCGCGCAAAAATCGATGCTGTGAAAGGATTCATACCTAACAGTTTTTCACACCGCTTCCACTAATGTCAAACTCAATCGGTCAGATGGAGGGTGAACCACTGATTTGCTTCGTCCATTAATTGATCTAGTAACTAAAAGCAAAAAATAAAAAATTGTCATGCTGAGCTTGTCGAAGCACGACCCCCTTATTTTAGTTCTTTAGGGGACTCTCTTTCTTTTCGGTTTCATTTTGCGACGTTACCCTGTGGGTGTTGCGTCCTGGGTTCTTCGATGTTGTTCAGGATAAACTCTGCCGAAGGACGGTTAATGCCCTTAAGAGTTATCGCCAAGCAAAAGTAAATTATGTTTAGATCAACCCCTATGACTTGTCATTCTGACAACCATCGGGAGGAAGAATCTCGCCTCGATTTAATAGTCATCCCGAGCTTGGTCGAGGGATCTATGCTCCGGAGGAGCATGTTCCTTTTATTTGAGCGGAATCAATAGTTTTATTTCAGATTTTGAAGAATTTGGGTCGAAATCCTTTGGATAAATTCCAACGTCAGGTCCAGCGCTTCTTTCGTGCCCAGATTTAGGAAGCCACGAGCCATAAATATAATTCATAGTGTGTTCGATGTTTTTCATCGGTCCGCGATGAGTGAACTCGGCGTAGTTTCCAGCGGGAATCGTTTGTTGTACAAATCCCATTGGCAATTCTTCAAAAGCTTCTGTCAGTATACCAGCCAGGTATTCCATGTTGTTGCTGAGCTCATCTTTGTCAGAGCAATTCATGATTGCGACTCTTTGGGCTTGAAGTCCATTTGGAATTTTCTTCAAATTCATTTTAAACTCTTGCCAAAGAGCGGGAATGACTGTGAGATTATCCGAGTCAGAATTCAGTGTCGATTTGAATTGAGCGACCATTCCCATAGCCGTCGCTTCGTCTCGGTATTTAATAGTGGGTTGCATGGTGATTCTTTCATAGAGGTGAGTTAAATACGCCAAAGTTATTTGAGGTTTATGAGGAATGAGAGATTGAGCGGAATTAGAATTTCGAAATTCAGTCGGAGTCGTATTAAAAACTCTTTTAAAAGCCCTTGTGAAAACTTCGTGAGAATCAAACCCATAAGCAATGGCTATGTCGATGACTTTTTGATTTGAATCAATCAAAGCCCTTGCTGCTAAGGAAAGCCGTCTTTTTAAAATATATTCTTTGACCGTATCGCCAACCATCCCACGGAAGATTTTTTGAAAATACCATTTAGAGAGACCCGCCTCCTTGGCGATGCTTTCTAGCGGTAGGGAAGAACATAAATTATCCTCAATAACGTCAATCGCTCTATTCACTTGATCTAAATAGCTCATCATTCTCCTCAACAAGGAATCTATCTAAAAAAGATCCAGTGTACTTGATGTTTTGTGCGAAATTGTGAAACAAGTACCATGCTTGGAGAAGTGTATATCTGGATTTAACTAAAAAATGTCACAGTGAGCCCTGCCCTGAGCTACTCGAAGCGCGACCACCACTCTGTCTTAATATTCGAAGAGTCAAACGTTAAATAAGAGCAGACGGAGTTTAAGCGTATTCCCATCGCATGTCGTCCTGATGAACCTCGCAGAGGTGAGGAAGGATCTCGCCTCGATTAAATGTCATTCCGAGCTTGTTGAGAAATATCGTTTTTATCTTTCTTTGCGTTCTCTGCGGCCTTTGCGGTTAATGCCCTTGAACTTGTCGGAAGGGTCGCCTCGATTTAATAATTATCCAGATCCTTCGACGTTGCTCAGGATAGACTCTGTCGAAGAGCGGCGTCACTTTGTGAGTGTTGCGGTAAGAGAGTTTATCTTTTAATAAATAAAATGAACTTTAGGATTTGTTAATGGGAGGAAGGAAAGGAAGGTAATGAGGAAGTTAAAAGCAGACTTTAACCCAATAACTTTTCAATTTTTTGTTCCAGTAAATCCACGTCAATGGGTTTTACCATATAGTCTTTAATACCCGCCTTCAAAGCCACAATGACTTTTTCCTTCTCATTTTCAGCGGAAACCATAAGAAAAGCGATGTCTTTAAGAAGGTTATCTTTTTCAGCCGCTTTATAAAACTCTAAGCCACTCATTCCCGGCATACGCCAGTCGCAAACAATTAAATTCACTTTATTTAAATAGAGTTTTTTGAGTCCCGATTGACCATCTTCAGCTTCGATGATGCGGACAAACCCTAGGGATTTTAAGGCGCGGATGAGTAGCGCCCTTGATTGTTCGTCGTCTTCGACCAACAAAACAACTTTATCTTTATATTTTTCAGAACTCATAGAAATCCATTGGTTATTCAGTTAATTTTGCCAATAATACCCCCTTCTGTCAATCAGAGGAAACTTAAAAAACAAATACACAACCTTTGAATTTTAATATTTGTCACCCTGAACGTAGCCGAAGAGTCGCCCCGATTCAAATGATTGTCATGCTGCTATGAAACAGACGCAGTCAAGTTTGTTTTAAAGTTAAATTCAAAGTTTGTAGTTGAATCTGTAAAGTTGTGAATAAATTCGCGTGTTTATGAAGTCGGTGGAAAAAGTGTGGTAAAAGCTCGTTAGTGTTTTATTGAGTTTTTGTTGGTTCTTTTTCCATACTTTTTCCACGTACGTAATGAGAAGTTATTCACAACTCTACAGATTGCCTTATGTTTTTTTCATATTTTTTTAATAGGCCGATGGAAAAACTTTCAGGTTTCTTCGACGATGAATCAAACTGCTATGCGTGGATTTTTAGCCACAAGATTATGTGTTCGTCCGGAGTTTCCTCGATCTGAGGGCGTGAGTCGAAATCACAAGCATGACCCGAGGATTTTCCATTCGTACCCAAAAGCCTTTCCATCATTGGCCATAATATTTTTAAAAAGTTTTTATGCTTCTTTAAGCGTTACAAGATTGATTGTTGGTTTGCATGAGGCTCCAAATAAATCCGACAAACTCCCTCGCAATAGCAATGGTCGCAACATTTTTTGGGTTTTCTTTTTTCCAACGCCCAATAGCGTTTATGTAATCGGTGCATGCATTTTAGTGCGATAGCTGTATTTTCGATGGGTTGTTCTTTCCACTTCGCTTTTAAAGTCGCAGTTATTATCGGTTTCTTTTTGTAATGTTGAACGCATTCGGCCAATATCCTTCGACAAGATGAGTTTCCCGCTTTGGTGATTCCTCCATAACGTTTGATTCCCGATGAGGAATACTCCGATGGCGTTAAACCTAAGAATCCCATTAAGGCTTTTGGGCTTGAGAATCGCTTGAAATCGATAATCTCAGTTATTAAAATCATCGACGAAAGAACGCTAAGACCTCTTAAGGTTTGTAGGGCCTTTACATTTTTTGTATACGGTTCAGTTTCTGAGATACGCCCTATTTCTTGATCCATCTCGGCTATACGAGTGTTTAAATATTCTAAATGCGTTCGAAATTCGGTTAGAACTCGATCCACTAATTCACATAATGAAAGTTCTTTAAACCAAGCTTCGCATTTGGCACTGCCAAGTTTGCCAGGAACCTTTAATCCCTTGGTTTTTAGGAACGCATAGATTTGAAGCTTGACCCGCTTACTACTTTCTTTAAACGCTCCGCGACAACGAACTAAGGACCGAACCGCTTCTTCATCAACTTCTGGAATATGAACGAAAGTCAAAGAACCGTTACGGAACTGATAAGCTATATTCTCCGCGTCTTTAAAATCTGTTTTTACCCGATTACCAGGTTTCTGAGGAATCTTAGAAGGAGCTACTACCTTACAAGAATAACCCCAAGACAACATCTGACGATAAAAAAAATAGCCGCAAGAACTCGCTTCGTAGCAACTTTCGATTGCATAACGTTTCGATAACTTACTCATATATTTTTTGATCTTCTTGGGATCGTTGGCTAATTCAATCCTCTCTACTGGTTGAGTCTCGCCTTCCGGTAATACAACAATCGCTAAAAGCTCCTGATGGTAATCAATTCCTACATAAGCTATCTTATTCATGGACGATCTCCTTCTTTATGATGTTAGTTATAAAAATTCGCATTTCTATATTTAACACCTTTAGGGGGTTGATCGTCTGTTTCATATTATCTGAGCTTGTCGAAGCGCGACCACAACTTTGTTTTTAGTTTTGAAGCATAGACGTTAAACAAAAGTTAAATTTAATTTTTGCCTCACCCCCATCCTGATGAACCTCGCAGAGGTGAGGAAGGATCTCGCCTCGATTCAATAAAGTTTCCACTTTGTTTCTCAGCCTTCTTTGCGGATTTCGCGATTCATTTTCTTCGAAGCTTCTCGAAATGTTATCGCTTAAAAAAAGTCCCAGTTGCGACATAATCCCTTTCATGGTAAAATGAATATTATAATAAATTATTCATTATTCATTTTTTAAAAAAGATTATGAAGTCCAATTCTAATTTACCGCCAGGGTTTCCAGGGCATTGGTTTTTAGGAAACGGTCAGGACTACCAACGCGATCCGCTGGGATTTTATTCCAAGTTGAAAAAGAAATGCGGCGATTCCGTCACGCTCAAAGCTCCCTTAGGAATTAATTGGTTTCTATTTTTTCATCCAGACGATGTCGAAACCATTTTGCATAAAGAGAAAGATAAATTTTGTAAACCAGGGTTTTTTGTAAGAAGCATGAGTTATCTTTTAGGGAAAGGACTCGTCACCAGCGAAAGTAAGTTATGGAAAAACCAAAGACAATTACTGACGCCTGCTTTTCATAAATCGCGACTAGTCGGTATGGCTTCTTTGATGACGGAGGAAACGGAAAAACTTTGTGAATCTTTGATCAGGAAATCTAATGGGAAAGTTGTTGATCTTGCCAACGAACTGCAAAGATTAACGCTTAGAATTGCCAGCTTAACCCTTTTTGGAGCCGATATTGAAAAGCATGAAAAAGAATTTGGATACGCGTTGGATATTGCCCTCAAGCATTTGAACTTTCGGTTTGCGTTTCCTATTTACCCGCCGCCTTGGATACCTTTGCCAGAAAATATCCGGTTTAGAAAACAACTCAAAGTAATGGATAAAATTGTGTACTCCTTGATAGCTCTGCGTAAGAATGGAGAATTGGACAAGGGAAACGATATATTGTCTGCATTGATGAAGGTAAAAGATCCCGATACGGGGCGATCAATGCCGGACAAGCAATTACGAGACGAAGTGATAACGCTTCTTTTAGCGGGGCACGACACAACCAGCGCTGCAATAGCCTGGACGTTCTTTTTACTTTCCAAACATCCACAAATCTTATCTAATGCAATTGATGAAATTGACGGAAACCTAAAAAGCGCGAGTCCGCGATTTGAAAACCTGCAATCGTTGCCGTACCTGACTATGATATTTAAAGAATCGTTGAGATTATTCCCGCCTGCCTGGGGGCAACCGCGTCAGACTCTTGAGGACGTTGAATTGGGGAAATACATAATTCCAAAAGGTTCACCGTTGGTGTTGAGTCAATATATTACGCATAGACACCCAGACTTTTGGGAAAACCCGGAAACATTTGATCCAGAAAGGTTCACCCAAGATAAAGAAGTGGCGCGCCACAACTTTGCTTATTTTCCGTTTGGTGGAGGACCCAGAATTTGTATAGGATATCAATTTGCGATGATGGAAGGACCGTTGATAATTGCTACGATTCTCCAACGGATAAAATTGGAAATGGTTGCAAACCAAGAAGTGATACCAGATCCAACATTCACGCTAAAACCAAAATTTGGACTAAAAATGAATATCAGCAAACGAGTTTGAATGAAAAAATTATATGCCAGACTGAGTCTCCCTACTTTTTTTAGTCCTCTTTGCGCCCTTTGCGTCCGGAGCTTGTCCGGAGTCCTTCGACGTTGCTCAGGATAAACTCTGCCGAAGGGCGGTTGAGTTTCTAAGAATCTCGCCTCGAATCATTTGATGCGCCTGTCGAAGTGCGACCTCCTTTTTTAAGAACGCCACGATCAAAACATGAAACCTGATAAACGCAACCAAATTTTAGACGCAGCGCGTAAACGGTTCTTCCATTACGGCGTGAAGAAAACCACTATGGAAGAAATTGCTAAAGACGCAGGCGTAGCCGTAGGCACCCTTTATTTGTACTTTAAAGATAAAGACATGATCGTTGAAGGATGTGTTGATCGCTTTATTTCAAAACATGGAGACGAGGAGAAAAAAATCCTTAACTCCAAAGTGTCGACGGAGAAAAAGTTGATCAACTACATGGTCGCGCGATTCCGCGCGTCCAAAGAAACGCGCACTGGAACATCTCATGCAGCGGAAATGACAAAGAAGGTTTTAACTTTGCGACCCAATCGACTAAAAGAAGAAGGCGATCAAATGGTTCGAGTTATTTCTTCTATATTGTCCGATGGATGCCAGCGTAGAGAATTTAATATTACCGATATCGACGAAACGGTATTTGTTTTTTTACACGCGATTGGATGGTTTTTTCCGTTAGCCACTGACGAATTCCGCGAAGAACCTGACGAAAAAGCCTTTTTAAAAGTCATACGTTGGTTCATCAAGCAATGGAAGATTTGAATTTCATTAATTAGGAAAAGCATTTTCGACGGTTTTCAAAAGATGTTACACTAAGGTTTCTACAATTGGAGGGTTTGAGGTGTGGGGAAATTAGATCACAAAACCGTTTTCATCGTCGATTCCGTTAAGGGCGAACGCATTCATCTCGCGAAATTCGTCAAACACGAGAGCTTCACCCTTATGTCGTTTACCGGATTCACGGATTGTTTCAAAATGTTCAACCTATTGTCGCCAGATTTGATCATTTACGCTTTACGCAAAAAGAAAGCCGATATTAAAAAGCTACAGACCCTTAAACGAAAGTTTAAAAAACTTCACTTCATCATGTTTCTTACCAAAGAAACGCCTGAGATTAATTTACAGCCTCTCAAAGAGGACGGTTTCACTTCCATACACAAAGCGGCGACGAAAGAAAAAGTCCGCGAGACCGCTTACGAATTACTCTCGCCGGAAGAATTGCCAAGACGTGTTGAAACGCCGCATCCTGTTCCGTTTTATGTTGCGGGTATGGAAAATCAAGTTCCTTCTCAGAGCAAATAAAACTACCAATCTTTTTACCGCGAAGACGCCCTTCGACAGGTCCTTCGAGAGTCTCAGGATAGACTTCGGACAAGCTCCGAACGCAAAGGAAGCAAGGCGAGTAGAGGCGAGGTTGGTGTACTTTTCAATTACATTTTTTTAAAAACTCTTCCCGTGTAATTCCCAGATCCTTTTTAATTATTTTAATAAATAGTCCAGGGCCAATTTCTTCACCAGCATGAAAAGGAATAGTTGTTTTTCTACCATCGGAGTGTTTATAAATCATATGGCTTTCAGTTGTATGGTTATGAGCGAAGCCAAAACTTTCGATAATCTTTCCTAATTGTTTTCCGGTTAATCGAGGTAACTTCGGCAAAGTCTAAACCTCAACACGTTGAACGCCGATGAACTGACTTGAAATTTCGGGTTCTGCCTCAGTCTCCAGATAAGCTTTAATTGCCTCTTTTGTACGTACTATCAATTCATCCATAGATTTTGCCTGGGTATGGCATCCCGGAAGCTCGATCACCTCGGAAACATACCAGTCCTCTTCATCTTTTTCTATGATGAGATTATATGTCTTTGCCATCTAATATTTTTCCTCGTTAAAGGTGGATTGACTTTTTTAATTGAATAAATATTATCCCATAACTTAGTTGATTTTGCAGGAGAATCAATATTCTAAGTAATTAACGAAACGAATTGCATTAAATGCGACTCAAGGACAATAAGACCATCAATTGTTTTTCCGCTTTGGCTTTCTTTGCGTGCTCTGCGTTCTTTGCGGTTAATGCCTTTGACGTGTTACAACTCTCCGGCAACGCTGGCGCCGCGTAGGATAGAACGGAATCCGTATTTGTCTCGAATGCGGTCGATCCCTCGGTAGAGGTTATCTCGATTCTCGGGACTGTGTGTAGAGAATAGATCGGCTTGTTGTGGGTAACTGGGTGTTAGCGCAGACAAGCGAACGCCGACAAGTCGGACTCGTGTTTTGTGCGTAAAGGAACCCTCGAAGAGACGAGCGATGGTTTTATAAATGGTATCGTCGTCGAGAGTTGGAGCTGGGAGCGTTTGTGATCGGGTTACGGTTTGAAAATCTGAGTAACGCAATTTTAACGTGATGCAACGCGAGTACAGTCCGGTTTGGCGCAGTTCCGCCGCCGTTTTTTCCGCTAAAAAACTGAGTATAGAGAGCAGAAATTTAGGGTCGGCAGAGTCTGTTTCTAGTGTTGTTTCTCGACCTATGGACAAAGTTTCTTCTCGCGGAGTAACGGGCGAACCGCAGACACCGCGGGCTTTATGATAGAGCGATTCTCCATGATTTCCATAGACAGTTTCTAAAAACTCTAGCGGCAATTCTGCGAGTTGTTTGGCGGTTTTGACTCCCTTTTGTTTGAGTCGTTCTGCCATTTTGGGTCCGATACCGGGAATTTTTTCGATGGCTAATGGAGCGAGGAACTTTTGTTCCATGCCGTCGGCTATCCAGAGCATGCCGTTGGGTTTTGCGTATTCAGAGGCAATTTTCGCGATCAGTTTGTTGGAGCCGATTCCGATAGAAGCGTTGATGCCGACGGTTTCTTTAATTGCTTTGCGAATTTTTTCCGCCACGTCTAATGTGGGGCCGTGCAAACGTTCGCAACCAGATAGATCGAGATAGGCTTCGTCAAGAGACATGGGTTCTACACGTGGCGACCATTTTTCGAATATGCTGAATATCCGCTTGGAAAACTCTGCGTAACGTTTATGGTTTCCTCGTAGAAAGATTGCGTGTGGGCACAGACGTTTCGCTTGCGCTGTTGGCATTGCGGAATGGATTCCATATTTCCTTGCTGCATACGAGGCGGCGGCAACAACTCCGCGTTTATTAGGATTGCCTCCAACCACGACGGGTTTTCCTTTTAATGATGGATCCAGCGCTTCTTCTACGGAAACGAAAAACGCGTCCATGTCGATATGTAGTATTGTTCTTCGTAAGGCCATAATAAACCTTCGTCTAAGGTGTTGATCAAGATGGTCAGCTTTCGAGAGCTTCCTAAAAGAATAGAGTGGAAATTTTATTGAATCGAGGCGAGATCCTTCACCGATACTAGCGTATCGCTTCAGGATGACGCGCAAGAGGGATTTTGCAACTCTAGTTCCTTCTTCAATTAATAGACAAAGCCAGTCTACCGCTCACCATGAAAGTTATTTAAATAAAATCGAGATCCTTCTAAAAAAATGGTGACATTAAATTGAGTCGTGGTCGCGCTTCGAGAACTCTGTGATGACTGTTATTTAAATGAAAACGTAACTTTTTCATTCTTCGAACCCATTTGGGTGGCAACTTAATAGTCCCAAACAGAGCGAGTTTTAAAATTTCGATTTCTTAAATCTTGTCATATTGAGACCTGCCCTTAGGTACTCAAAGTGTCTCGAAACGCGACCCTATTTTGTTTTAAGTTTTGAAGCGTTAATGTTAAACGAAAGCCGACTGTGTTTAAGTCTGCTCCCGCCGCAAGTCATCCTGAAGCAAACCTTTTAGGTTTGGTGAAGGATCTTGCCTCGATTTAATAAAATTACTACCTTTTATTTTTTAAGTCCTTCAGGAAACTCTCGAAGAGCTACCGCGTTTTGTCATCTTTAGTTTTGAAACGAATCTTGCTTTTTGTTTTCTCAGTACTAAATGAAGTATTCTCATTTGAATTTCCTCATCACGCCAATGACAACGCCTTGAATATCAAAATCGCCTTTGTCGACGAAAATAGGTTCCATGTCTGGGTTAGCGGGTTGCAAGCGTATTCCGTTATCTTCTCGGTAAAATCGCTTCAATGTGGCGTTTTCGTTATCTATTAGAGCCACCACGGTTTCTCCGTTTTCGGCTCGGTTACGACGTTCGACTATTACAAAGTCTCCGTCTTGAATGTGATCGTCTATCATTGAGCTTCCTTTAACGCGTAAAACAAAAACGTCTTTATCTTCTGCGTCGGGGAATATGGAAACGGTTTCTTGATCTTCAAACGTTTGAATGGGGTATCCGGCGGCGATGGAGCCAAGTAATGGATATTCTTTAGTAAAAACTTTACGCGATGTATCTTCTTTAGTGAGTTCGATAGCGCGACTCCGATGCGCATCCCGGCGAATCAGCCCTTTTTCTTCCAAATGGATCAAGTGTTTGTGAATAGTCGCGGGCGAGGATAGACCGAATTCTTTACCAATTTCGGTGATGCTGGGAGCGTAACCGCGTCCGGCAATGTGACTTTCGATGAATTTGTAAATTTCCATCTGTCGCTTAGTTAAAGTTTTCACGACACCCCCTTATAACTTACATCAAATGGTTCGCTATCGCTTGCTAGAGCAAGATCTTGACGAATCTGGATTTTATATAAGTTCTTTTTCATCTCATCCTCTAAAAAATACCTGATCTTAATTTGCTCGTTATTTGGAAAAAAACCGGTTTATGTGAGACTGATAAAGCTAAAGTACATTTTGTTTAAATCTATCTTTGTACCACTTTGCTTACCCTCGAACGAACAGACCATGAAGTAACTCTCCGGTAATTTTGTTCAGCGTTCTACTGCGTATTTTATCTTTCGTTTTTGAGTGAACAGACTGTGCGGCGGTGTGAAGTTGAATGATTTTGCTTTTCGATTCTGGATATCGTTCTAGTGTTTCAAAAGAGTTTGGCCTTTCTTGGACTATGCATTTTCGACTCATGATTTTCTCGGCTCGCTTTTGAGATTTTTAATTGATTAAAGTATAAACGAAAATAAGACGAAAATAAAGCGAAATAATTTTCGTGTTTTGAGGGTGGTATTAAGAGAGGATTTAATCTTACTTAATCTTCTCTGTTGAGAGCGGTAATCATTTTTTGGAATGCAGAAAATTATAGGTAAATCTAGATAAGTATCTTACAATATTTCAACGTAATAGAGCTTTGAGGCTGATTTGGAAAGATATTTTTTTTGCATGTGAAATAAAGGGGGAAGGCATGCCATATAGCGTTGAACTACGAGATGAACTGGTTAATCGGGGAGTCGTTTATTTTTTATCGAAATATCGAGTAAAAGCTGTGGCCGGCGGCATGAGTTTAACAGCTACATCCTCACACAATCTCGCAGGTCCCCAGCAAAGACTTCATGAACAACTTGGAGGATTTGGGCATCTTGATATGGCAATTCTTGAACAACATCGTGACCTCGCGCCGCCAACACATGCGTATTTTGAGAGGACAATTTTTGCCCCACCTCCTCCGCCAGAAATAATGAGAAGGATAAGGGGAATAAGAAAAAGGAGTGTTTTGTTTAAAGATACGGTAACCGTTTACTTTGATACGGCGAATCAGGTGGGAGGAGTTCCGGGACTTCCGGTTTATTTAATCCCTTCGGCAGCAAGGAATGCCGTGGGCGCCAAATTGCCGGTTCATGGAGCGAATAGTCCAGACTTTGTTTTCACAACGACACAAACTGGATGCACTTTTGAGATCAGCGGAAATCCCGCCGAGCCGTTTGTTTCGCATACTAACGCTCGTGGTTTAGTGGGAGCTGGTGTTGCATTATCGGTAAGAATCGCCGCGTTGCAGGCGGCTTTGGCGGCAGCTGGAGCCGATCCTGCAGGCATCATTGGGAATGACCGTGCTCAGTTTGCCTTGTACCCTACGCCAGAATACGAGGCGCAAGACCGTCAAGTGGGAAGAGTATTGCAACAGGCCAACGCTAACGAACAAACATATCGAAAAAATAAAATGATAGGTCATTCTAGAACGAATTGGACGGTTCATGGAGACACTCTCCGTGACCTACTAGTCGGCGGAGCTTTGAAACCGACTTCGTCCCTTATAGTGGGAAATTGGACGGGGATTCATTGGGGATTTTCTTATCAAGAATGCGGAAGATTTAAGATGGTAGAGACGAAGCGTCGAAAATTGGGTAGAATCTTTCTTAAAACTCTGCATCAAGAACGGGAGGGAGTTTCGGTGTATGTTGTGGGACACTTTTGGCCCGGCGCTCGAACCGAGACGCCATTTCCCATTGTGGATATTTAGGGATATTGGATAGCGGGATTATATGAATAAACTAAAAGTTTTATTTTTATGCACTGGTAATTCGTGCCGTAGTCAAATGGCTGAAGGATGGACGCGCCAACTTAAAGGAGATTTGATTGAAGCTTATTCTGCTGGAACTCAACCCAAGGGATTGAACCCGGACGCGGTTTTGGCGATGAAGGAGGCGGATGTCGATATTTCTTCTCATTCTTCCCAACACATTGACGAGTTCTTGGCTGAAGAGTTGGATTGGGTGATTACGGTTTGCGGTCATGCAGACGAAACCTGTCCAACGTTTCCGGGAAAAACTAGAGTGGTTCATAAAGGGTTTGACGATCCCCCCGCTTTGGCGGTTAACGCTAAATCTGAAGCTGAACGATTGGCCCCGTATCGTAGAGTTCGCGACGAAATTCGCGTTTTTGTGGAAACGTTGCCAGAATCTTTAAATAAGGAGACGAAATGAGACAGTTTTTAATAGTAGTCCTAATTACAGTTTTCTTTTTAGGCGCTGGTTCCGCTGTCGCGAATGGAGGAGGATCTTTAAAAGTTGCCGTGGTTGGCGATACGGGTATTGGCGAGCGAAGTTACAACCCGGGTTTTAAAAAAGTGATGGAGAAAATTCGCAAATTAAATCCCGATGTCTTACTGCATGCGGGCGATTTTATTTATCGGCCAAAGGGCGATCAAAAAGAGTGCGCTGAATATCGTGAAGAAGTTGAAGCGGGATTGGTGAAAGGGTTTCCACATAAGTTGTTTGCTATGGGAGACAACGATGTCGAAAACTCGATAAACCAAAGAAAAGGATATTCCGCCGTAGGTTGTTGGGATTATTTGCTCGACCTGGATGACCCATTTGATCCTATCCCGGATGGAGACCCTGTGCCGGGAGCATTGGAGGGATTTAAGAAAATAGATAATGTTCTTTTTGCGATATTGGATACCAATCATTGGAAAGATCCTGGAAATTGGCTGGTGCCGAGGTTGCTTGAGAATGGGCGCGACGATTGGACTATTTTTGTTCTTCACGAGCCTATTTTAAGCGTGGCTTGGTACAACCCAGGTTTTGAAAGTGCGGAAAATATAGCGATGGTTAATCGCTTAAAACCAGATTTAGTTTTTGCGGGTCATCATCATGGGTATCAACGTTTTCTTCCTACAAGATTACCGGAGGAAGATGGGGGACTCGACTACGCGAAGAGAAAAAAAGGCGACAAAACTAAATTTAAACGGGGTGAAGGTTCTATCCATATAGTCACCGGCGGCGGTGGGGCTTACCTACGTCCGTTCGCGGAGGACCAAGAAGGCGGACGCGCCAAAAGACATGAGCCGCCGAGAAATTTTCGTAAAGCAGTTGCAAAAAAAGCGGTTATGAATCATTTTGTACTTCTTGAAATCACGCCGGAAAAAATTATTGGCACAACCTATCGAGTTTGCCCACAGAACGCTAAGGGAGATCCTCGATGGAGACCTGACGATTCTGATGTATGGGGAAATACTAAACTCGCTTGCGAAGGAGTTACGGAAGAACTTTCAGTTTTTGACGAGTTCGAAATTGAAAAAACAAATCGCTAATTTTTTTGGTCGCAGTTTGGCTCTAAAGTCGATCATATTAGTTGCGGCGTTTGTTTGTGTTTTTATACAAAGCGCACAAGCGGAAGAAATTAAGTTGAATGTTGCCGTCGTGGGCGATACCGGTATTGGCGAGCGCGGTTATCGGCTTGGTTTTGAAGCGGTTCGAAAAGCCATTGTGACGGCTCGTCCGGAAGTCCTTTTGCATTTGGGTGATTTTGTTTATCAGTCCAAATTGTTTCCAAATTCTTGCGATCCCAAGTATTTAGATTTAGCGCGGCGCGCGTTTGTTACTCCTTTCCCATATCGGTTATTTACTCCAGGAGACAACGATTTTTCTTCCACTATTCGAGATCCGATGGCTTCGGATTGTTGGTCTGAATTAGAAAAGTTAGATTCTCCATTTGATAATCTGTTATCCAAAGATGTTGCGCAACCGGGAAACTATGAAGGAATCAAAAGAATAGGTCCGGTTTTATTTGTAATATTAAATTCTCAAGAAGAAAACGACCCAACTAACTGGCTCCGCCCGCGAATCGAACGCGCCAAGGGCGACGGCTTATGGGTTGTTATTGCGATCCATGAACCGCCATTGACTTCTGGTTGGTTTATCGATAAGCGGAAAGAATCCTTGCGATGGATAAACGCATTAAAGCCCGATTTGGTGTTGTCTGGAAATCAGCATTCATATGAACGATTTCATGCGTTAGGCATTCCCGGTCGTGATGGCGCTCTGCCATTCGAAAAGCCAATCGATTCTAAATATAAAGAGGGCGACGGTTCTGTTCATATCGTTTCCGGTGGCGGTGGCGCGACGTTAAAACCTTTTGCCGACTGGAGAAAGATAAAAGAGCGTTCTGCTCCTGAGTGGGCTATGCAGGCGTTGGCGTTTCGCGCGTTGACACACCATTTTGTGTCGCTCGAAATATCGTCAAACTCTATTGTAGGTAGAACTTTTCAGGTTTGCGCGGATTCAAAAATCGGTGAAGGCGATCCAAGATGGAGACCAAAAGACCCTTGGTGGCAGACGATACGGTTGCCGTGTGAAGACTCCAAGCCAGGAGTGAAGGAGATCGACCGATTTGAAATATTAAAAGTAAGGATCGGTAAATAGATATTTCGAGATCCCGAAATATCGGCGGTTGCTTATTGAGAGTGGTCTGATTGTTTATTTTCTGTTCTTTACAATGATTACTATCGAAATCAAAGAACAAAAAAAGCCCCTTCCGGTTATGGAAGAGGCTTATTTTTTTGTTAAAAGCTTAAACTCTTATAGCATTTTATGTCCGGAAACCGTCATGGCGCTTACTGAAACTTTACCGTCTTTTACGCCAATGATTCGGCGGTATTCTGGTAAATCTGAAGCTCCAACTCGGGTGTATTTATCGGTGTAGCTTTCGACGTCTTTGATCGAGGCATCTTTATTAAAATAATAAACCGAGTATTTGCCCGTAAGGTATTTGCCTTCTTCGTTTTTTACGCTTTCTTCAATATTAATGGTGAAAGCCATTCTTGGGGTTGCGCGGTTGATTTGTTGAATTCTGCCGTCTTTAACTCTATAAAAAGAACTCATGCCGTCTCCGCCCATGACAATGCTTTGTCCTAAAGGATGAGCTGGATCGTCGCCAAAGTTTAATTTATATTTTCCGTCAGATTCTTCGAAAGAGCGGGGTCCGCGATGCATTGCGATAGACGCCAAGTTTTCTGAAGCGAATTCTTTCAATCCTTCGTCTTTTAAAGACACTTCAATTTCTTTAGGGCCTTTAACGGTAATGGTTCCTTTTTCTTCTTTACCGTCAACGTTTACGGTAATGTCGGCGCTGAATCCGTTAAAGTCAGATTGCCATCGAGCAGTGTTTCCAAAAACTTCTCGCAAAGTTTCTCGGGCTTCTGGATTATCATCTGCGCTTGTTTCAACATCTTGTTCTTTTGTGTAAGTAGCCATTTAAACTCCCAAAATAAGTAATAAAAGGTTTTAAGCCTTTTAATGGATAAAAAATAATAACGCGGTTAGAAATTGGCGTTTGCCATAAACCGCGGTTTGGCTTAAGAGCCGTATAGAATTTCGATTTTAGAATCTTTTTTTAAGTTCTCAGTATATTCGGCTAATTTTTTTTGTCCTTCTACCGTGATTAAGTGCTTTAGGATAGGTTGTTCTACATCCTTAAACGGCGCCATATCTGCGGGCTTTGTTTCAAGTAATTGGACAACGTGATAACCAAAAGGCGTTTTGACAACATCGTCTCCCACTTGGTTAGGTTTGAGTTTTAAAATAGCTTCGTCGAAGTTTGGAGGAAAAACCCCTTTATACATAAAACCTAAATCGCCGCCATTTTTAGCCGTCGCTTTGTCGCGAGAATATTTTTCCGCCATTTCGGAGAAGTCAGCGCCAGCGCGAATTTCCGCTAAAATATTTTTAGCGCTTTCCCATGCCTGTTGGCTAAACTCGGCTTGTTTTGCTTCAATTTGATCTTTCGGAACGTCTTTAAACATTTCCTTCGTGAAGTGAGGAATATAGATGTGTTTTGCCCTATAAGATTCTGGTCGTTTAAACCTGTCTTTATGGCTATCGTAAAACTTTTGGACTTCTTCTTTTTGAATTTTGATTTTGCCTCGAATTTGACTTTCAACTAACCGTTCAATCATTAAGTCGATTCCAATATTTGTTCGAAGGCTTTCTACATTAAGATCTCTTGCTTGCAGGGCTTTTTTAAAAGCGTCTTCATTTGGGTAGGCCGACATTAATTTTTTAAGTTCTTTTTCGACAATTTTCGGGTCTGAAGTTTTATTAGCTTTTTTCGCTTCTTGTCGCAACAATTCCCTTATAACTTCATTATTAACTACATCCTTTATAACTCTAGTTTTTTGCTCGTTTAGAATGTTTTTTGGATCTTGGCCGGTTGCCCCTAAAGCTTTTTCTAAATCGCCTTTCAATTGATCCATAATGCGATTGAACTTAAATTTAATGTAGTGCGAGTTAATCGGCTGGTCGTTAACTTTCGCAACTACTGGTGGAATATTCATTCCCTCCGAATGATCGGAAAAAGCTTTTTCTTCTGCGGCAATATTGGATGCGTTAAAGCAGAAAATTAAAAAAATAAATACAACAAGACGAACATAAAATTTTGGAGTCATTTCAAAATTCCTAAATTGGGGCTTGAATAAAATGCGATGTTTAGATTTAAACTGATTTTACAGTCAGAGCTTTATCCAACTGTTGCTTAACTTGTTTTTCTATGAATTGAAGAGTTCCTGAAGCCGATGTGGAACAGCTACTACAAGCGCCTTGGTAATGGATTAGTATAACGTCTTCTTCTATTCCCTTGAGTTCGACGCCTCCTCCATCGCGAGCTAAGTTTGCGCGAATAGAACGGTCTAAAACAGCTTCGATAGCTTTGAGTTTGTCTTCCTCCGATAACGTCGTGAAATCTTTTGCAAAGAGGGCGTCATCTGGTTTTTCTTTTTCGACTGTTTCGTAATAATGAGCGAAGCGGTCAATCGTTTGCCAAACGTGTTCTTTAATAAAATCCCATTCAACGGAATCTTCCTTTGTAACGGTCACAAAGTTATCCATAATAAAAACGCTCTTAACGGGATCTAGCTCAAGTAATTCTTCTCCAAGGCGATCGCCTTCGCAATTTTCCTTATTTAGGTAATTTCTTTTCCCGTTTTGAAGAACGAAAGCGTTAAGGACAAACTGTAATGCGTGGACATTTGGCGTTTCCCTTGTTCGTAAAACTTTTACGATAGACTTTTTTTCCGCATTAGGTTTGGGTCTAAAAGTTTTCCCGCCTGCAAGCGGCGGAGGACTTGGTTTGTCTGTTTTTGTTTTTAGTGCTTCTTGTCTTTTTAGAACGTCGCTAAGTTTCACCTTTTACTCCACGTCAAAAACTGGAGGAATTCCTCCAGACAATCGCTCGATTCTCATTGATTTTATTAAATCTTAACATAATAATATAAAACTCTAAGAAAACCAATGGAACGTTTGAAAGCGTCTCGAAAAATTTTCTAGAAACTCAATGAGTTGTAAAGTTAAAGCCACGCTTACGATAAACTCCTTATTTTCTCAATAACTTGCCTTTTTTAAGCTTAATTAAATAGATGACAGAAAATTCTTTGTCTTTTGGCGCGGGGTCCTTTGCTATTTTGGGGGGCTATTTGGCGATTATGCTTGGCATAGGAGCATTGGCTCGCTTTAAGCGAAAAGATGATAGTTTGAGCGATTTCTTTTTAGCCGGACGAAGTTTTGGCTTCTTTGTATTAGTCATGACTTTGTTTGCCACGCAATATAGTGGGAATACGATTGTTGGGTTTACGTCAGCTTCTTATCGCAATGGTTTTGGTTTCTTAGTTTGTGTCCACTTCATGACTGCCATTGTGGCTGCGTATTTGCTTTTTGCGCCCGCTTTATACCGTTTGAGCAGGGAAAGAGAATATATAACCCCTGGCGACTATATTTATGATCGATTTGGGAGCCATACGCTAAGAATTGTCGTGTCTGTTTTAATGGTTTATGCGTTGTGTAATTTTGCTGTTGCGCAAGTGAAAACATTGGGAGTGGCTTTTGCCGGTATTTCTCAAGGCAGAATTCCCGTTTGGGTGGGCGCCGTGGGATTGGTAGTGATTATGCTGATATATGAATCGCTTGGAGGAATGCGCAGCGTTGCTTGGACCGACGCGATTCAGGGCATTGCTTTGATGAGCGGTCTTATCTTGCTATTGGTTCTGACTTTAACCCATATTTCAGATCTTAGCAGCGCGGTGGAAAAGCTTGGTTCTAATCCCCTAACAAAAATGAAAATTGAACGTCCGGATTTTGAAGGAAGCCTGCATTGGTTGAGTTTTATCGTGATGGTTGGACTGGGAGGCGCAATTTATCCGCAGGCGATCCAAAGAATTTTTTCCGCAAAGAAGCCCGAAGTTCTAAAGAAGTCTTTGGCGGTAATGGCTTTTTTACCTTTTTTTACAGCTTTAATTGCAGTTATTGTTGGAGTGGTGATGGCCGCTCACTTGCCCAGTTTGGAAGCTCAGAGCTTGATCCAGGGGAAAGACACTCTTTCCGCAGAAAGTGTTTTTTCGTTGATATGCCTGGAGATCACTAAAACTTCAGCGTTAGGTTATTGGGCCGTCGCGGTTATCTTCGCGGCTCTTGTCGCAGCCGTTATGTCCACAACTGACTCGGCCTTATTGAGTTTAGGATCAATTGCAGCGCAAGATTTTTACCGACCTCTCAAGCCTGGAGTTAAGGAAGAAAAGTTAACCCAATTTGGGAAAAAAGCGACTTGGTTTTTCATGGCCCCCATAACATATTTTGCTTTAGCGTATGAAGGAACTTTAGTGCAATTGCTACAATTAAAGTTTGAATTACTTATTCAATGCGTTCCTTGTTTTTATTTGGGAATTCATTGGAAAGGTTTGACTGCAAAGGCCGCTCTTGCAGGCATTTTCACAGGATTAGCGACGACACTAATTTTGACTTTTGCGGGAGATTTAGGAATTTCAGAAACAAATCATAAACTTGTTTGGGGAATTCATGCTGGGATAATAGGACTATTGATAAACGTAATTGTTTGCGGAACCAGTTTGTTCCGTGGTACAAAGGTGTGAACCCCTATAATTTTACGAGAACATATGACAATCAAAAATGACCCAAGCGCTTCGCAATATGCTCAGAGCGGAGTGGATACCCATTCTGCTGGAGAGTCTTTGAGCGGACTTTTAAAACATATATCGCCCACTTGGAAATTTAACCCAGACTACCCTGTGTTGGGGGGGAAGGGTTTTTACGCTAGTGTTATAGATATTGGTAATGGCGACGGTATTGCTTTTTGTACCGATGGAGTTGGAACCAAAATAGTTGTCGCCGAGATGATGGATAAATACGACACGATTGGAATTGATTGTGTCGCGATGAATGTTAACGATGCGATTTGTGTGGGCGCACGCCCCATTAGTATGGTTGATTATATTGCATGTCCCAAAACGGATGGCCGAATTTTTGAAGAAATTGGCAAAGGTTTGGCCGATGGGGCTAAGCAAAGCTCGATCAGCATTAGCGGTGGAGAAATATCGCAAGTAGGAGAGATTGTAAAAGGGATAGATTTAAACGCGTCGTGTATCGGTCACGTTAAAATAGACAAAATAAATACCGGAAGCAGAATTAAACCGGGAAACGTAATCATTGGTCTTGAAAGCTCGGGAATTCATGCGAACGGGTTAACTTTGGCGCGTAAGGTTTTGCTTGGCGAAACGATAGAAGAACAGAAGGCTAATTTGCATAATCATGAAAAAGCCTTTTGCAATAGTTTGGGTATGGAGTTACTAAATCCCACGAGAATATATGTTGCAGAAATTATGGAGCTTATAGATTCGGTTGACGTAAAAGGCATGGCGCATATAACCGGCGGTGGATTCACTAATTTAAATCGTCTTGCGGTCGATAACGTTCGTTTTTCAATCGAAGCTGACATTAACGTTCCAGCCGTGTTTCGCGTGATTCAAGAAAGAGGAAAAGTTTCTAACGCTGAGATGTATGAAGTATTTAATATGGGGATCGGTTTTTGCGTTATCGTTGATAATGCGGAGGCAGATAAAGCGATTCGTATTTTGGAGAGACATGGCACTCCATCAAGCGTAATTGGTCGCGTTACTTATGGCGATGGTAAAGAAGTTGTTTTACCGAAATTAGGACTTGTTGGACAGGGGACGTCTTTTTTGGACGTTTAAATTTTAAGCCTGTTTCCAATCTGAAAACCGCTAAAAGAGTTTAACCTTTCCTTCAGAGTCAAAATAAACTCCCTGAGCAGCCAAGTATTGTAAAACGTTTTTAAGTTGAGCAAGCTTATTTAAAGCTTCGGTTATTTGCTTGAATTGTTTTAGCGAACTCACTGAAATTCGTTTGAGCCCTGGCGCTTGAATTATGTTCCCTAAAATTTTGTCTTTTAGTTGAATATCTACGCTTAAGTTTCCGTTTTCCAAAACCAAAAATAATTGGTGTGGAGTGGCTAGATTGAGTTTAGATCTAGTGGAAACAATTGCGGGTTTGCTTTCTTCGGGATCTAAAAAGAGTAGAATTCTATCTAAAGCTTCTTCGCCAATCCGTGTGATTGCTATTTTAGCTTCAATTTCCTCTATACCAACCGCTTCGCTTTCGTTGTTAATTTTTAAGCCTAATCCTACGCTACCGTCAATTTCAGTTTTCTCTTTTGGGGCGTTCAGTTTTTGTCCGGTTAAGTCTTCAAAACTCAGTTCGGCGAATTCTGTGAAAAATTTCAGCGCGGGACCTTGAGGCGTTTGTTCTAAAAATAAGTTGCCTGCAACGCCGCCAGACAAAACGTCTAACAAGAATTTCTCAACGCGTAATTGATTGTCTTTATAAAAAAGATCGACGCCAACATTTTTTGCGCGGTATTTATCGAAGCGCAGAGATTTAATTGTGAAGATATCTTTGAATGGGGAAAATTCCCTTAATTGAGAGAAGTAACCTTTTTGCGCCGCAGTTATGGAAGGTCTTTGAGTTAACGTAAAATCACTTTTATTTAATAATAGTTTTTTGCTGAAAATTATTTTTCCATTTATCTCTTGGATTTCTATATTGGGCGCCATTAATAAATTAAAGCGATCAAATCCTAAATTACCGCCAGCCTCAATTTGTTTGCCCGCATTCTGATTCAATTGAAAGTTAAAGTTTAATCCTCCTGTTGTTTTTATTTCTTTGACTAAAGGAGGGATGGCGCTTGCGTTTAATTCAGCGTTTACTTTCACCGAAGCGTCTATTGTTTTGATTAGATTATCGGGAGTAGGTTCTAGAGATTTGTTCAGAAATTGTTTGAATCCTTCTACCTTACCGGTAACAGAAGCTTGAACGCCAACGGCTGGAACCTTAAAGCTTTGTTCCAAAAACGAAAGCTGGTTCCAGTTTTGAAGTAGATAGTTGAATTGAAACTCCGGGTTTAGAGCCTGATCGCCAAGAACATCTTTCTTCAAAAGCTTGGCAATAGATATTTTGCCAAGGATCTTAGCGTTTCCGTTTTCAAAGTTTGCGTTTAAATTATGATTGAGCCCTTCAATTTTTATATCTTTTTGCGGCATTTCTACTGATACATTTTCGACGGAAACTTTGGCGCCTAGTTTTAAAGGGATCTCAAGATTTTTAGCGGCTCCAGGAGTTGGGATATCCCCATCTAGATCGAAATTTAAAGAGGCTTTCCCGGATGCTTGAATGTCTTGGTTTTTAAATTCGTCAATTGCAACTTTGATAGCGGCTCGCCCTTGTTTATTTTTATAGCTTATAAGGGTGGACGCATTCAAATTTTTCGCTGATAGTTTAGGTAAGGAAACCGTTGCGTTTTGAATTCCAAATCTGCCGGAAAGTTCAAGAGGTAAGTTAAACTTTTTAAGATCTGAAGGAGTGGGAGCGTTTCCTTTCGCTTCAAGATTAAGAGATGCGATTCCTTGTAAAGTTAAGTTTTGCGCCTGAGTTTTGACAGATTCGGGAGCTTTTTGCCAGATGCTTCCAAGGTCAGCTTTTGGCATACGCACTTTAAGATCGAATGATTTTCCCCAGTCGTTTAAATTTCCCTGGGCTCTAATTTCTAAGAGAGAGGGAAGTGACAGTTGAGCGGTTTGAATAACGACATCGCCTTTTTTTAGATTTTGCCTACTCTCGGTTTTGAGCTGAACTTCTTCCAGGGCTATGAAAAAATCTTTATCCATTTTGTAGGATGGTGAAAGGATTTTAGCGGTAATAGCTGCCTTGGTGTTTGCTAATGTTTTATCTCCGACATCAGCTGAAAACTTTAGGTTAAACCCACCCGCCTCGATTTGATTTAAAGCGGCAATTTTGGCTGTGTTTATCATTCCATTGAGCGAAATGTTGCGCGCGTTTTGTTCCTTGGGGTACAAATCCGCTCCTACATTTGCCGTCAACTTAAGATCTGAAATACTCGCGTTAGGTTTTAGTAACTCGGCGGATTCAAGATCGATATTTGCTTCATAAGTAAGAGGAATCATGCCGTAGTTCCCTGTTAAAGGAATTGATTTGCCTATCTTAATAATTGATTTGGTTTTAATCGGTCCAGCGAGAGCCAAGTCTGGAGCCAAAGCTTTATCTAGATTTAAATCTATAGTGATAGCGGGGATTGTTAGTTTTTGATCGTCTTTTAAAGATGCTTTTAAAGTGGTTTTTAGATTTAGATTGTTTATGGATGCGCTGGGAACGGCGAGATCTACTTTATTAACTTTTATATCGATAGATGTGTCGGCTTTTTGAGGAAAGAACTCTTCGTTTAAGTTGCCTTCTAATTTAATCGTTTCCGTTACGGTTCCATCAAGCTTAGAAAATCCAATTTGTTGCCAAATTGCATCTGGAAGAAAGGCTTTAACTTGTTGTAAGTTGATTTTTGAAAATTGTGATAGACGAAAAGATTTTTTCCCAAAATCGAAGACTTTTCCTTCTAAAGTTAATTTCTCCAAAGGACCGGAGGCTAATTGAATTTTTAGCGATTCAAAGTCGCCCTTTGCAAAGTTTCCACTTGCGGAACCATTTGCAGAGAAATCGGTTTTTATTACTCCAAACTCGGGGTGATCCATTTCAGCCGACTTTAGGGAAGTTTTAAATGTCACTTCGTTTTTTGTTAAGCCAGGTTGTGTCGCAATAATTTCTAAATTTTGGTTTAAATTTCCGGCTCTATAGTTTTTAAAATTTGCAGAAGTTAATTTGAGATTTATGTTGGCTTTTGCCGATTGTGGAATAAGGTTCTCTAGGCGGATGTTGCTGAGAGCGACATCTGCCGAAAAATTTTCAACGTTTGCTTCCATTTCAGGATAGCTTAATGCAACGTTTTTTAGGCTGATAGAGCCATTTGGAATTTCAGCGGTTTTAAGTTGGTTGTTGGATAACTCTCCAATGACTTTGAGATCTTTTACGCTGAATTTTCCTCTAAGGTCGATCTCCGGTACAACTGCAAGAGGTTTAATGATATTGGTCAATTCGGAAAGATCCAAGTCGACTGAAGATAAAACTGTTTGGAAAATTGGATTTGTTTTAAACCTGGCCACAACGGCATTCATTTCAATTTGATTGTTATTTCCAATTTGTAAGAGAAAACGTTCCAGTTGAGCGGATTCGTTTCTTAAGTTTACCGAGACCCTAAAGTCTGTTTCTATATCAGGCGAAGGTAAGGTTTTTTTTATTTTGACTGAGTTATTGGAAATATTTAATCGACCTCCTAAAACAAATTGCCAAAGGTTTTTCGCTGAGAGGGTGAACGCCGTCGATAAATTAGTTTTAACTTCTGTCTCAGATGAGAATTGGCGAAATTCTAAATTTGGCTGATCTTTGGGAGCGTCTATTGAAACGCTCAGGTCAGCGCGAATTTTGTCCAAATTAAAATTCCCGGTTGCCTTTACGCTAAGCCCATTTAACCTGGCGACTAAATCGTTATCTTGGTTCAGTAAAAGCCTTAAATTTTTAACCCGCAGTTCGTTTAAGACTGCTGCAATAGGTATTGGAGGTAATCCTGTTGAGCTTTTAGGGGCTGGCGCTTGTTTCTTGGGTGTTTTTCCAAGTTCTAAAAGTGGCTGAAAATTCCAGATTCCATTTTGCGAGATTAATTTGATGTCTGGATAATCTATTGCGGCTTCATTAAGGATAAATTTTCCTTGTAGGAGTTTAGTTAAGTCGTAATCCAATATGATCGACTTAGCGTAAAAAAAGTTGCCACCTTTCCCTACATTAAATTGAGATAATTCTATGCCACTCAAAAAGCTAAAATCTAATCTGTTTATAGAGACGGGAATATTTAAAGTTTTAGTTAATTGTTGTTCGGCTAAAACTCTTAATTTCTCTCGAGGTAAGTAGAGCTCTATCAATATGCTGGCAGCGACAATTAAGAGAATTACGAGGCCGATAAAATCTAGAGCCAAACGCAAAAAACCAATGCGTTTTTTGGGTGGAGGTTCTTTAGTTTTTGTTTCCTGAGGAGGTTGAGACTCCTGTTTTACGGGTTGTATTTCTGGTTCTTTAGCCTTTGTTTTGCCGATATTCTTTTTTAACAGGTTTAATACTAATGAAGGTTCTGGCGGTGGTAGATCAAGGTCAAAATCCTCGGATGATGATTCTGGCCGTGGTAGATCAAGATCAAAATCATCGGAAGAATTAGTCATTGTATTAACTAAGAGTTTGTTTCAAATATTCTGCCACCCCTGCCGAAACTTCAGTTATGAAATCTATGTCTAGCGTTTCTAGAGTGTCGGTAGGTTGATGGTAATGTGGATTTCTAAAAAATGCCGTATCGGTAACCATGACAGCTTTATGCCCATTATCCCAAAATGGAGAATGATCGCTTAATCGAACTTCTTCAAAATTGTCGCCAGGTCCAGGGACTACCAGGAGTTCGGCAGGCAAATCTGGAGAGGCAACTTTCATTGCTTTCATTAATTGAGAAACTAATTCTTGTGAAGGTTCATTACCTACAATCGCGATAAAGTCTCCTGAGTCAGGGTATTTAGCTATATCAATATAAGGAGGATACTTTTGCGAACCGGCAGAATGATTTCTGAATCCAAGCATTTCCAAAGAGATCATTCCAGATATTTTGCCAGATTCATAAGTTGGAACTCTTTCGACAAAATGTTTGCTCCCAATAAAGCCATATTCCTCTAAAGTAAACCCAACATATATTAACGTAGATTTTAAGGGAATGTCGTTTAAACAGCGCGCTATTTCCAAAAGAGAGGCGACCGCGCTGGCGTTATCGTCCGCACCTGGCGACCCTTGGACTGTATCGTAATGGGCTCCTAAAACAAAATAAGGAGACGATGGGTCTAAACCCTTTTTAATCCCTAAAATATTATCGGAGAGAGTCCCTTCAAATTCAACCGGGATTTCCTTTACTGAAAGGCTTAAGTTTGAAAAATGATTTGCAATGTATTTCCCACATTTATGAAGTTCTTCTAGAGAAGTGTGGGGATTACGTTCTCCAATCAATAGTTTTAGATGAGACTCAATATTATGTTTTTTTGGGAGGTTCATTCTGGAGGTGATCTTTACTATTGATTTTAAAAGAGTTACCTCGAAAATGTAGCACAGTTTACAAAGGATTATCTAGAAAAAATGTTTACATTTTTTCCTTAAAAGCCTAATATAACCGACATGATTAAGGTCCAATGTAATTCTGGATATACGGTGAACGAGAAGCCTATGGCTTTCAGTTTACATCACTCCACATTCCAGGTTAATGAGATAATTGACCGTTGGTATGGAGAGAACTCCGTATACTTTAAGGTCGAAGCGGACGATGAAAATATTTACTTGCTAAAGTATGACAAATTGCAAGATAAATGGGATTTAGTATTTTATCAAAATCCTAAAAAGTTGGATGTGATTATGCCGGAAGAAACTCTTTACGGAACTTTTGCTCTGACTAAAGAAGCGGATTGGAGTTTGAAACGGCCGACCGCTTTAAATTAACGAAAACTTCCGACCTGTTGCGAAGGTATTTTTTTAACTTTGCTTTTCCCACCTAAGTGGTAAAACACAAGATCTCCCCTGAATGAGTTTCTCAGAATCCCAAATTCAGCAATACGGTGGACATCGTCAGAAAATGGTAGAGCGTCACCTTTCTGATCGAGGAGTTAGAGATTTGCGCGTTTTGGAGGCGATGAATCGAGTTCCCCGTCATTTATTTGTCCCAGCAGCTTTGCAGCATAGGGCATATGGAGACCACGCGTTACCCATTGGCGAAAACCAAACGATATCACAGCCATATATGGTAGGTTTAATGTCGGAGTTGCTTGGATTATCTGAAAACGATAAAGTTTTAGAAATTGGAACCGGGTCAGGCTATCAGACAGCGGTTTTAGCAGAATTGGCTGAACAAGTTTTTACCATTGAAAGAATAAAAAATATAGGACAAGCGTCTCAAAAACTATTAGATCGCTTGAATTACCGAAATATCGTCTATAAAATATTTGATGGAACAAACGGTTGGAGAGACCAAGCTCCTTACGACGCAATATTGATTACTGCTGGAGTTCAAAAAGTTCCGCCTCCTTTAATTGATCAATTAAAGGATGGAGGAAAGCTGGTAATTCCCATTGGTGATTTAGAAAGCCAGAAGTTGACTGTGATTACTAGGCGAGAAGGTCAGGTCGAGTCTAAAGATGTAGCTGAATGTAAGTTTGTTAAGTTAATAGGTAAATTTGGTTGGACGGATAATGGACATTCTTAGTATTCTCAGACTTGACATATGTAGAAAAAATTAATTGGTACTTTTTTAGTTTGGAAGCTCTTAATTTATAAGTTCTATTTAACTGTTTTTTTAAATTCGCTAAGGAGAAAAGCCAGTGTTCTCAAGAATCATTGAAAAGGGGAGTTTTACGTTAGATTCAGGGGTTAAGTCCTCCTACAATTACGACTACTCTGCCGTTTCAGATACAATGAACCGAGCTTACTGCCAGTTGTTAAAATATAAGTTGGACCAATGGCAAAACCAACATGGGATGTTTGACATTGTAGTTGGTATAGAAACTGAGGGAATTCGCATCGGTTATCAACTTGCGGAAATGATGGAGTTGCCCTTTACGGTTATTCCACATAAAAGGACTGACTTTGAGCAATTGGTAAAGCCATCTTGGGGAGCTGATCCACATTTCTTGATTGTGGACGATATTGTCACCACCGGGCATTCTATGATACGAGCAATTGACTTTTTAGAGATTGAAGAAAAGGAAGAAACCGTTACCTTTGGTTCTATGATTAGGCGAAACCCATCCAACTTAGATTATTCGGCTGTAAAAGGGGATCGTTCAAAAGAAGAAATGCATATTAAGGATCGCCGGTTTGACGCGATAGATAAGCGGTTAGTTTCTTTATTTAACGAACCGGAATAATTATTTTAGAGTTTTTAGAAAATTCTAAGGGTTTATCTTTAAGTAAAAGAAAATAAAGATTACCTTTTTGCATATAGCGTCCAGCTAATTGGCCAGCTTGCTTTCCGATGCCAAAATATAAGTCCACTCGGCCAAGGCCTTTGATAGCGCTGCCTGTGTCTTGATTTATGACGAAGCGGGTGAACGGCTCCCATTTAGCGATTTCACCCGAAGCGTTCAAGACGGGTTTTTTTGATGAGATAAAGGCTAATCCCCCCTGCGGATAAATCGAAGTATCGGTGGCGATTGATCGATTGGCTATAACCGGAGTTCCGCTTGAACCTCTAGGCGTTCCGTCTGAGAACTCGAAAAATATATACCGTTTGTTTTTATATAAATATTTAGGAATGTCTTGAGGACGTTCGGTAAAATGTTTTTTGATCCCCTGCATCGATCCTTGCGAAGGAGAAAGAGCTCCCTCTTTGAGCATATGTTTTCCTACGCTTTGATAGCTATAGCCATTGGTGCCGGCAAATTGAACGCCTTGTCGTTCGCCATTTGGAAATTCAAGGATTCCCGATCCTTGGATGTGCAAAAAATACCTTTCCATTTCATTTTGAAGCCAGGCAATTTCCAGTCCACTATCTTGAAGTGCTTTGAAACCGTCTATATCTTCCCTTGTATAGTTTGGTCCATCGATGAACTTTAGCGTTGCATAAGATTTTCCAGGAGGGCGGTGGCGAACGAATAATCTATTTTTAGAAAGCTGATAAGGTTTTTTATAAATAGGATAATTGAATTTGGGAGATCGGGTTTTGCTTGCGGCAATGACCGGGGTGTAGTATCCAGTGAATAAGGCTTCTAGATCGCTCCCTTTTCCAGTTTGGATAAATTCAAATCTATCTTCGATTTGCCGCGCAAATTCTTCTGTAGATAATTCTTGGTTCAATAAATCTAAAAATGCTCGCAGCGTAGAAATAATTCTTCGAACCGGAATTTGTTGACTCCCCATTGGGAGTATCTTATTGGGATCTTGGTAATCTAAGATATTTAGGTGGTTTCGAATTGCTGTGGATAATCCTTTATTTCTCAAGTCATCGTCAAAGTTTCTTGTGGTCGCAGGAACGCTAGTCTGTGGAAGAGGTAGAATTAAATTTGAAGAATTAAAATAGGAACGTTTTTTTTGAACGCCGGAAAAATCAAGAATTTTGGGTCCAGATGATGCTCTATAGGAATTTGGGTCAATTTTATCTTCAGGTAGGGAGGACCAGCTTTCAAAGTTTTTTCTTTTTCTTGAATCGGAGTTGCTTTCAAAATTTTTTTGATTATAAGAGCGTTCTACTTTGGAAGTATCTCGCCAACCCGCGCAACCGACTGAAAAGCTAAACAGCGGAACCAAGAAAAATAATAAAAAGTGTATTTGAAGATTAATTTTATGAAACATAACTAATTGAGGGAAATGGAGGAAGTTTAGAAGTTTTAGATCGAAGTTAACGCTTCGTTTGCTAATTGATCGCAACGTTCATTTTCTGGATGACCAGAGTGTCCTTTTACCCAGTGCCAAGAAACTTTATGTTTTTTATTGAGAGAATGTAGTTTTTGCCAAAGCTCTTTGTTTTTTACAGGTTGTCGAGCGGCATTAACCCAACTTTTTTTTATCCAACCATGAATCCATTCAGTTATGCCCTTAATGACATATTGTGAGTCGGTGGTTAGGTTGACTTCACATGGTTCTTTTAGGTGTTCTAATGCGACTATACAGGCCGTCATTTCCATTATGTTGTTTGTAGTGTTCTTTGTCGCTCCAGTTATTTCTTTGACTTTACCTTCGAATTTCAAAATACAACCGTAACCTCCCGGACCAGGATTACCCTTGCAACATCCATCAGTAAAGATTTCAACTTTTTTCACTTGCAGCCTTATCCCTTATAACCATTTTTTCACCAAGTGTGGCTGGTAAACAATATACTAAACTAATTTAACTGATTTAAAAACAAAGATTTGAATGGAAGGCTTTTTTTTTTGAGGAAATTTAAAGTTTCGTGAGCTTAACTTAATTTATTATTATGCTCATTGCCGAAAATTAGATGAAATCCGCTAAAAAGTAGTCGCTCGAAAAAATAACTGTAAAATTTGATGATTATGTATGTTTTGTGTTAAGGAAATTTTCGAAATCGAGGCTTTTTTCTTAGTGAGCAAAGGAGTATAATGATATATTCCCTTAATAATTGGGGGTATATCGACTAATTTTGTAAAAGTTGATTAAGTCTAAGTTGGCTTTAGATAGCTTTCTGAGACCTTAGAAATAATCGTTAACTAGTTATATTGAAATGGTTTGACAATTACTTATAGGGTGATATAGTGTCCGCTCAAACCTATTATATAGAAGGAAGAGGATTAAAGAATGGATTTATATAAAGTAAGCCCGGGACCAGAAAGTTTTTTACCGCCCGCTGCGGCAAAAATGGGAAATGTTCTACCTGATCCAGGTCAAGGACATATTGGCGGCACAATTGTACCTGAAGAAGAAGCTATGGAGATGGCGGCTCGAAAATTTCTGGAGGGTAAAGTTCCAACAATTTTCCCAGGGCCTTTGGTGCTTTGGCACTGGAACGAAAAAGCGGCTAAAAAAGCGAAAGCTATTAGGGCTTTGGCTGATGCGGGACCTTTTCGTTTGATTCCAATGGCAGATTACCGACCTAAATATCCAAAGATTAATCCGGAAGTAGAGATCAATCCAAATCATCCAAACTTAACGATTTGGCATAATGAAATTGATGTTTGCATATTTGTTGGCGTGCATTGCCATCAAGCAAACTTGTCGTTGAAAATCATCCGTGGCGGTACAGATTGCTACACGATGGCGATGTGTGCTCAAGCGGGTCATGAAGACGCTTGTTTGTCTTTCCGCGACGCGACTGTTGAGAAAATTGAACGATTGACTTGGTGGGTAAACAAACTGAAAGCAGAAGGAGTTAAAAGCCAAGCGAAAGAGTTCACTCAGTTTAAACACATTCCCAAATGGCGTGAGGCTGAAGGGAATTAATCTTATATTTTTAAAAACTTCAAAACAATGGCGGCAACGGCGCCGAGTCATATAGGGAGTTTAAGTTATGAATAAAAAAGTAATTCCAGAAGATCGGAAAATTATAAGTTCTACTCATGTGAAAATTGGTCAAAAAAACCAAAAAGATCAGGTTCATACTGAACCTAATGAATTCTTTTATGGGGTAGAGAGAATCACGAAATTTTTTACTGGTAGTGAAGTTATTCAGTCGGCCATAAAAGTTTCTCACTGTGACGTAATGGTTGCATATCCGATTACTCCGCAGAGTGAAGCGGCGGCGTTGATTGGTGAATTATTTGCTGATGGGTATATCGGAGATTACTTCCGAGGCGAAAGTGAATTCGCCGTTATGGGACAATGTGCTGGCGCAGCTTTTGGTGGGGCGCGAGTTTTTACCACAACAGCCGGGCCTGGAACATTGAGAGCGATGGAAAATTTTCCAATGTGGGCTGGTTCTCGTCTTCCAATTCAAGTTTGCGTAACTTGCCGAGGAGTTAATTCCCCATTAAGTATTCAACCAGATACGCTTGAAATGTCTTATTTGCTAGAGACGGGTATGTTGATTTGGCATGCGGAGACAGCACAAGATCTTTACGATTTTATTTTGAAAGGTTTTATCGTTGCAGAGCAACCAGATGTTCATGTTCCTATTGCTGTTTGTTGCGATGGTTTCTTCGTTACACATACAAAGGATACTGTTGATATTCTTCCAGACGACGTTTGTTTGCCTCCATACGATCCGTATAAATCTCCAGTCCCTTGTATGGATATGGAATGTCCGCCAGTAAGGATGATGCGTGATCCTTTTATTATGAAATCTAATTATATTCATTACGCAACGCATGCTTCTTGGCAGCAGGAAATTCATGCGGCTGTGGAGCGATCTAGAAAACACACCATTCCATTTTTAGATGGTTTGATTGATATAGAAAATGGCGATCGCGATATTCTTATTATAGGTTCTGGAACAGCGGTATCTCAAAGTAGAGAAGCGATTAGATTGTTGGAATTAGAGGGTATTAAAGTTGGATTAATAAAAATTAAAACTATCCGACCATTTCCACATGAAGAAGTTCGCGAAGCTCTTAAAAATGCTAAGACTGTTTTTGTTCCTGAATTTAATATCGTTGGCTGGTTAGCTAGAGAGATTAAAGCTATAGTTCCAGATAACGACAAGATTATTGCTGGGCCTCATGTTGCCGGCGGTATGACGATGCCTTCCGAAGTGATTGTTGTTGAGGTTAAAACCGCTCTCGGATTGAATGTAGAAAAAATTAAGATGTAAAAAATTTTAAAAAATTTAATTTATAAAAAGGAATTAGCCATGAGCGCTGAAAAAATTAAAATTTGCGAAGATCTATACGATATTATGCCTCCTGAGTATCAGGACATCGTTGAGAACGCAACTTATGGTAAAGAAGGTCGTGGTTGGAAAGATATTGGCGAAAGTAAAGAGTTGATTGAGCAACATTCCTTGTGTGCTGGGTGTCCGGAGTCTATTGCTTTTCGTTATATTTTGGCCAGTTTGCCCGCTCCTGAAGATACCGTATTTGTTGGATCGACAGGCTGTACAAGCTTAGTGTTTCCAATGGTAGCTGTTCATAATATTCATTCATTGTTTGGAAACCAAAATGCAATCGCTACAGGTTTGAAAAGGGCGTTGATGGTGAGACATCCTGATAAAGTGAAAGATGTTGTTGTTTTGGCTGGCGATGGGGCTACTGTAGACATTGGCTTGGATATGACCATGCAGTCTTGGTTCCGCCAAGAAAAGTTTACGACTATTTGCTTTGATAACGAACTTTATGCAAATACGGGCGGTCAAGAAAGCGGATTGATGCAAAAAGGATTCGTTTCTAAGATGGCGCCTGTGGGAAAACTTTTCGACAAAGTTAGGTTGCCTGAGATAGCTAGAGAAGCTGGATGTCATTATGTTGTTATGATGACTAGTAGTAAGCCAAATCGAGTTGAAAAAGCTATTCGAAATGCTGTTCATGTGGCTCGCGAAATTGGTCCTACATATATTCAAATTTACACTCCATGCATTTTGGAAATTGGAAAGCAAAGCATGGAAGGTTTGGATGAGATGAAGGATTCCGAAGGCATTGGCGGTCGGTTTACTTATAAAGAATATGTTACTGACGCAGCGGCAGCCTTGATTAAGGAAATGGACGATGCAGAAAAAGCAGCTAAAAAAGCGGCTCGCGAAAAAGCAAAAGCGGCAGCTAAAGCGTAAATAAGAGGAGTGTTGTTTTATGAAAACTAGATTGAATATTCGTATTTCTGGCCTTGGCGGTCAAGGGGCTGTTACCGCCGCACATGTATTGGCAATGGCGGCTAATAAGGATGGTCTTTATTCAATTTCCAATCCATTCTTTGGAGCGGAAAAAAGAATGGCTCCTGCGGAAAGTTACGCTCGGATTGGTCCTGAGAAAATTTATGACCGAGGCGAACTAGTTTTCCCTGACGTGATCATGGTGTTTCATGCGCAAGTTATCACGATGCAAAAGAGCTATACGGCGCCTTTTTATTCGGGATTAAAGGATGGTGGTATCATTCTTATTAATACCACCGCAGATCTTTTAACCAAAGCGGATCATGAAAGATTAGATGCAAAAAAGGTTACGGTTTATAATGTCGATGCAACTTCAATGGCGTTAGAAATTGGCGGTACTGAATTGTCTACCAACATGGCGATGATTGGCGCGTGCGCTGGAGTTACCAATGTTGTTACCTTAGCAGGTTTGGATGCCGCTATTAAGGATCGTTTTGGTAAAAAATATGTGGCTTCTGGTGGTACGGCGTCTTTGGACCAAGCTATTACGAAGAAATACGCTAAGAAAGAAATGTTATTGAAGAAAAATATAGATTGTATTAATGAGTCCCACAAGAGAGCCGTAGAATGGGCTAAAGATAAGAATTTAGCCGTTGCGGTTTAAACTTCTTTTCTAAGAATAAACCTATTAAATTTTTTTAGGAAAGAGAGGAATTTAAGAAGTGTATAATGTAGCTCTTGTCGAAGAGGATAAATGTATTGCTGAAAAAGGATGTCGGCTTTGTATAATGTATTGCCCAGAATCGGACTGTATCCTTATGGATATGGAAAAGAAGAAGGCTGTTGTTGTTGTTGATCGTTGTAAAGGTTGCGACCTTTGCATGGTGGTTTGTAGCACTCATAAAGCCATTACAATGCATCCTGTTGATCCAACCACGGGTAAAGTTATTCATGATCGTGGCGCTGGCGAAACTGCCGGATTAGGTCAAGCATACGCAGGCTAGTTCAGCTTTTAGTTATAAACCATCCATGGCGCTTGGTCGCTGTGGGTGGTTTTTTTTTTGATTAATCTTTTGCTTAGATAGAGTTAGAGTTTTTTTCGTAAGCTAGAGGCGCTGGTTAAATTGTGAAGTTCGTTTTTTAGAAAGATAGAGAACATTGCTTTATAAGTTCTTATTTGGCTTAGTGAAATTTCGCAACCTAGTAATAAACTATTAAATATTTAGTGTTTAGAATTGTTGGTCGCTTTAAAAAATTTATATAAAATGTAGAATGGAAGATAATTTAAAATATCCGAAATAAACATTTTTAAATTTAAATCAGGTTTGTTGCCAATAAATTTTTGATTGGAATTAATTATGACTGAGTTTGACGATGACATAGAAGACGACGAAGAGGACGAAGAACAAGAAGAGGAGAAAGAAAAGTCAACGGGTTATGAGGTTGGCTGCACACTCTCCAATTGTCCTAACAAAATTTTCATTAGTTATAAAGATCCTGTTAGGGTTGCTTTACGTACTGTTTTTGGATTTGAAGACAATGAATTGAAGCTACAAATAGAAAAACTACTAAAACCTTGCCCTACCGGGTTTGCATTCAGTAACAATGTTGATTTGCAGGCTCCTTCAGATTTAAATCCTGTGACTTCTCAAATAAAAACACCAGGCTCGTGTTTTACTCAAACTCATTTCACTTGGAACTTAGATGAGTTAAAAAAATATGAAGGTCAACTGATTAGTTATGTTTTGAAGAAAATGGAAGTAAAAGAAGATACTTTTCAAGATCTAGTCGATCGTTTTGAATCTGGTGAAATGGGGGCTGAAGCCTATTTACAAGGGATTGAAGATATTCATATTCGTGAGAGGGTGTTGTTTTGCATAATTAAAACATGGGCCATGGCAGCAGGTACAGAAGGGGCTTTTCGAGGAGCTCAAGAACTTGATTTAGTTGACCATTTCGGCGCAAGGATTTTGATAACCATTGCAGATGCTCTGGAAACTGGAATGGGTGCAGACAGTCTATCCACATTGTCAAAAGAGGCGAGTAATTGGGATGGTATGGTGGAAAGAGAAATTCGCACCTATTTAGCTAGAATTGGGAAAGGGTTTTAATTCATTACTTTGATTTCACAAGTTTCCTCTCTCACCAATCTTTTCCAATAATTTAAAAATGACTATTCCCAAGCAAGTTGTTTGTGAGGTTAAAGGCGAGTATGCGCCTAAAAGCGCTCAAGAAGGCGATGCAGGTTCTGATTTAAGAGCTTCTGAAGAAATAACCATTCCATCAAAAGGACGTTGTTTAGTTCCGACGGGTATTAGTATGGCCATTCCTATAGGCTACGTTGGTTTGATTTGGCCTAGAAGTGGCTTAGCGGTAAAACATGGAATAGATTCTGGAGCTGGGGTGATTGATTCGGGTTACCGAGGAGAAATCCGCGTTTTACTTTTTAACCATTCGGATGTTGATTTCAAAGTGGTTAAAGGGGATAGAGTTGCGCAGATTTTAATTCAAAAAGTGGAGACTCCTCAGTTTATCCAAGTAGAAACACTAGATGAAACAGAACGCGGAGCTGGAGGGTTTGGATCCACAGGAAAATGATAATCAACATTGGCGAAAAAGAAATTCGTATTGTCCAAGGGGATATTACCGAAACAGATTGCCAATTGTTAGTCAACCCAGCAAATTCAGATTTAATTCTTGGCGGTGGCGTTGCTGGCGCTATTCGTAAAAAAGGCGGGCCATCTATACAAGAAGCGTGTAATAAGATTGGTCATTGTCCCGTTGGGGAAGCTGTTCTTACGTTAGCGGGAGATCTAAAAGCAAACTATGTGGTTCATGCTGTTGGACCTAGGCTAGGCGAAGGAGAAGAGGATACTAAACTTCAAAACGCTACCCTTAATAGCTTAAAGATAGCTGAAGAAGAAAGAATATTATCTATTGCATTTCCCGCAATAAGTACGGGGATTTTTGGATTTCCAATTGATCGGTGCGCTAATATTATGTTGGAAATTGTTCATGATTTCCTAAAAAACGAACTGATACAATTAATGCGTGTTGATTTTATTTTGTTTGATCAAAAGGCATTAAACATATTTATTGAAACCGCAAAAAGAGAGAAGATGGCTTAAGATTTTATGAATGAATTTTTTAAATTTTTTTTTAGCCCCTTTGCTGAAAAGAAAACATCTGCAGATTCTACGATTGAAAGGGGTTTTTCATTAAACCAAGAAGGATTTGCAGTCATTGAGGCTCAGTCAACTCCAAACCCAGACGCTTACCGTTTTCAATTAAATAAACCAGCTACAGAATTAGATTCAATTAACTTTTCTTCTCAAGATGAAGCGTCTGACGATTTGTTTGCGAAAACTGTTTTTAACCTTTATGGAGTAGAAAACGTTTTTATAAAGGATAATTTTATTACAATTACAAAGTCTCCAGTGGTCGGTTGGGGAACGTTAACTGGAATGGTTGAGAAAGCGGTAACGTCTTCTTTAATTTTTTATCCTAAGAAAGTTTCGCCTAATGAAATACCTTTAAATGGGCAGCCTGACAACGAAGAGTTTTCCAAAGAAGATTTTTTGAAAATTCCTGATTCTGAAAAAGAGAAAATTGTTAACGCTATTTTTGATCAGGGAGTTCGTCCTACTCTAGCCAATGATGGCGGCGACTTAACTTTAGTGGATATCCGAGGAGAAGTTATTCGTATTCGGTATGAAGGCGCTTGTGGAACTTGTCCCAGCTCAACCCAAGGCACTCTCAAATTTATTGAAGAAATGATTCGAGAAAATTTACACCCAAGTTTGAAGGTTGTTTCGATTTAGCGCGTCAGATGATTTGTTCCTAAGTGTTCCTGGGTTTAATTTATTAGCGGTAGTTTGTTAAAAAATCAATCGCGTCATCGTTGTTTTCCGCTAAATAATAAGATCTTAAGAACTTTTCCTTAGCTAGTTTTTGTTCAACAAACGAGTCAAAAAACTTAATTAGAGGGCTGTAATAATTCCGATAGTTGATAAGGATTAAAGGTTTTGAAATTTGTTTTAATTGAATAAGCGTTAAAATTTCCGCAATTTCGTCTAAAGTGCCAATTCCTCCAGGAAGAGCTATGAACGCGTCCGACTTTTGTTCCATGAGTGTCTTTCTTTCCCGCATATCGTCAGTAACAATAAACTCATCTGCTTCTACAAAATCAATATCTTTTCCTACAAACAATTCGGGGAAAATTGCGATAACTTTTCCTCCAGATTTATGAGCGCCTCGGGCGACAGCGCCCATCAATCCAATAGAAGCTCCTCCATAGACTAAAGAAATTTTTTGTTCAGCTATTTTTTGTCCTAAATCGGTCGCTAAATCTTTTAACTGTTTTGAGGCTTCCGGACTAGAAGCGCAAAAAACGCATATTGAATTTATTTTTTGCATTAAGTTTTTCAGACGAATGAGTTTTAGCGGTTTTTAAATTTCGGGGCTGAATAAGTTTTGATATTCGCTAATAGCAAAGCGGTCCGTCATTCCGGAAATATAATCGCAAACCAGGCGTTCTTTATCGCCTAAATGTTTTTTAGATAAAACAGAAGGAGGGAGCAATTCATTATTGCTTATATACGCTTCATATAGGTTGCTTAAATACATTTCCGCTTTAAAATCCATTCTCAAAACCCGTGGATGACGGTACATGTTTTTGAATAAGAAGCTTTTTAATTCGGTAAGTTTAGATCCCATTTCTTGACTAAAATCACCAATTTTTTCTTTACAGGTTCTTATATCGTCCGCCGATTGTATTGAATAATGCGCAATATTTTTTGTAGCGTTCTCTCTGAAATCTGAAACTAATTTGTTAATTATATTTCGCACCATGAGATATTTTTTAAGTTTGTCGTCTAAATTAGAATATTCTTTTTTTAATTCAGATTCATTTTCTTTCCATAAAGCGTTAACGCTAAGTTGGTCGGGGTTTAATAAGCCTGAAGTGATACCATCGTCAAGGTCATGCGCAGTATAAGCTATCGCATCAGATCGGTCTGCAACTTGTCCTTCTAATGATGGGTGCTTAATTTCATCTTTTGACGTTACTGGATTTTCTGGATCTTTTTTGTGTTTACAAATCCCTTCCAAAACTTCCCAGGAAAGATTTAATCCGTCAAATTCAGGATATTTTTTTTCAAGGAATTTTATAATTCTTAAACTTTGTTGATTATGTTCAAATCCTCCAAACGCCTTCATTAACTTATTTAAAACTCTTTGGCCGGTATGTCCAAAAGGAGGGTGTCCCAAGTCATGTGCTAGGGAAATGGCTTCAGTTAAATCTTCATTCAGTTGTAGCGACTTTGCAATAGAGCGCGCAATTTGAGCCACTTCTAGAGAGTGAGTTAGACGTGTTCTATAGTAATCCCCCTCTCTATATACAAAAACCTGTGTTTTGTACTCTAATCTACGGAAAGCAGAAGAGTGGATAACTCGATCTCTATCTCTTTGAAACCGGGTTCTATAGGTATGTTCTAACTCTTTATGTTTACGCCCTTGGCTATTTTGACTATGAACGGCATAAGGAGCTAAGACAGACTTCTCCAACTGTTCGATATCGGTTCTTGTAATCAAAGCTTAAGAGTTTGCAAAATAAAGGAAAGAAAAATGTTGATTATGGTTCTTCGGTTTTAGATATTAAAGTTTTACTCAATTTATCCCAATCTGTTTCCTGGACCTCTTCTTGAGTGATAGGTCCCATTTCAGAAAACTTGGATTTCTCTTTTTGAGTAAATTCATACTCTTCCGAATTAGGAAATGAGTTTTCAATAGGTTCAAGAAAAAATTCCTCGTCTTCTGAAAAATCAATATTTGTTTTAGTTGTTTGTTGGTTAAAGAAATCTATAGCTGTAGAAAAATCTTGGCTTTGGGGCTTTTGACGGCCAAGACTTACGCAACTATTATAATCATTATATAAACCGTAATGAATAAACCGGTAAGGATTTATTTTATAAGCTTTAAAGAAATCAGTTTCTGCAAGTTTAAACCGTTTTTCCCGTAAATAAATTTTTCCTCGGAAGACTAAGGAAAGGAAGTGACATGGTTTAACGCTTAAGACCATGTTCAGATTTAAGATGGCAATACTAACTCTTTTCTTTTCCAAGGATAGCTGAGCCTGCTGGAAGTGTTTTTTCACTTCGCCATCGCGGTTATCCATCCATCGAAAAATCAATTCCAGAATTGGAAATAGAAATTCGCCAAATTTAAACTGAACCCAATTTAAACAATAACTGAGCTTTTTTAAGTTCATCACAGAATTTGCGCTGCAAATGGTTCGAAAAATAGTTTGGATAGGGGAATTCTATCTAAATTGTTGGTTTTCGTCAAATTTTATCCAAGATTATTTAAATAAATTTAGTTATAATTTATATAAATATTGATATTTTGTTTTCTAGGCCTTAAAAGTCGAAGTATTCGAAGCTAAAGGCCAATTTCTATTATGTGAAAGTTGGGGAATAGCGTTTATTTTCTTAACTAATTATGGTAATTTAAATTTATCGCCATGAATTGCTTAAATTGCGGATTTATCAGTTTTAAACTGGCAAAAAAGTGTGGGAATTGCGGAGCCAGTTTTAAAAAATTTTCCCAAAATGACCAAAATACTTTGGTTCGGAATAAAGCCTTTGTAATTTATGTTGGCACTGTAAGCGACTCTACGGCTTCCACGGCTGTGGAACTAGAAGAAAAAGAGTTTGAGATAGAGTCTACAGAATTAAACGCTCCTCCCATCCTGGATTCTCCACCTACGCAAGAAGCAGATTCGACAAATACAGATTTTGATTTAGATTTGTCTGATGCTCCAGAATCTAGTGTTGTGTCTTTAAATGAGCCGGAGGAACCTGGCAAAAAAGACGGTTTAGCAAAAACGGTAGGTTTAGCAGGGCTAGGAGTTGCTGCGACCCAAAGTTTGGATCTTGGGACAAGCGAAGCGGTTTCCGAAGGGGATTTAGATGGAGATTTTGTTTTAGACCTAGAGTCTGATTCTGATGCAGATAGTATTGAAATCAAAGATGATTTGGAGCCAACAGCTTCTTTAGGAGCTGAGAATTTAGATTCTGAATTGTTAATTCCAAGCAATGACGAAACCTTGGAACCTGTAGGCGAGGTAGATTTATCGGACACGGTTGAAAACGAAGTTGAGTTTGAATTAGAACCTGATTTAGAGGTTGCAGATTCTGAAGAAAAATTAGAGCCTGTTGGGGAAGTTGATTTAGATCTTCCTGACGATGATATTGAATTAGGGCTAGAAGAATTCGAACTTGAAGACGCTGAATCAAATATTAGCGTTGCGGAAGAGCCGCAAGCTCTAGAAGATAATGATGCTGAATTTGAACTCGAAGAATTGGGAGTTGAAGACGCTGAATCAAATATTGGCGCTGCGGAAGAGACGCAAGCTTTAGAAGACAAAGATGCTGAATTTGAACTCGAAGAATTGGAAGTTGAAGACGCTGAATCAAATATTGGCGCTGCGGAAGAGACGCAAGCTTTAGAAGACAAAGATGCTGAATTTGAACTCGAAGAATTGGAAGTTGAAGACGCTGAATCAAATATTAGCGTTGCGGAAGAGCCGCAAGCTTTAGAAGATAAAGATGCGGAGTTTGAACTCGAAGAATTGGAAGTTGAGGGTGTAGAGTCAAATAATAGTGTCGTTCAGGAACAAGATAATCAGGTTGATGGAGATGTTGAATTTGATCTTGAAGAACTAAAAGTTGATGACGCAGAACCAAATGCCAGGGCCCTTGACGAACAAGAAACTAGCATAGATGGAGATGTTGAGTTTGAATTTAAGGAATTGGAAATAGAGAACGGCGATGAAAACGTAAATACGGCTCAAGATTTAGAATCTCCGGTTGAGGGTGACGTCGAATTTGAATTGGAAGAGTTTGAACTTGAAAATAATCAAGAAAATCAAACTGCTGAAGAAGCTGAAACCCATATAGATGGAGATGTTGAGTTTGAATTTAAGGAACTAGAAGTTGAAAATGTAAACGTTGTTCAGGAAGAAACGTCTTCTGTAAATGGTGATGTTGAGTTTGAATTAGAGTCTGATGCTGATGATAAGGAAAATCCGGAACCTACTGGAGAAGTAGAGCCTGTCACATCACAGAATGATGAATTAGAATTTGAACTAGAAACTGGTCTAGAAGTTTTCGATAGGGAAAAAGATATAGAAGATTCAAAAAAAGACGAAACCGAACTCCCGGTTGGAGGGGAAGCTGGTTTTGAACTAGAACCGGATTTAGAAATAAAAAATGGTAGTGATGCTGTTGATATTCAATCAAACGACTCAACTGATGATGGAGACTTAGGGTTCGAGCTTGAAGAGCTTCAACCTGCTGACGGTGTGGAAGGCTTGTCTACAGAAGAAGCGCTTGACGAGAATGTTGGGTTAGAAAGTAATAGTCCGATTACAGTTGATCAAGGCGACGATCCTTTAGAGCCAGAAAAGGTAGGGGAAGATACAAACGAGGAAGTTTTTTTTGAATTGGAAGAACTTGAACCAGACCAAGGTTTAGGAGCTTCAAATGACTCTAAATCGGAGAAAGATTTGGAAAAACATGCTGATTTAGTGGCGTCTGAAATAGAAAAAGTTTCTTCTGAAAAGCCAAAACCGGAAATTGAAGAGCTTGAGATTGATATTACAGATTCGGATCAAGTTTTAGATGAGGACGAGATTGAATTAGAAATTGAAATCATCGACGAGGATTAAGATTATTTATCTTCGTAATAATTAAAGTTTCTTCGTTTATTGCATTCCCAGGGTTTAGAAAAGACATTGAAAAAATAGAAATTTTTAAGGCATTCCCTCTCTTTTATTATTTCTTTAGGGTTTTTTAAGCTTGTTTTGCTAGATGGTTGAAAATCGCGTTAAGTTATTTCTTTTTTATTTGCAAAAAAAAATAAAAAATGGTGTACATTCCTTTTTTAGCTTAATTGAGACTTTAAGAAGATGGGAAAGCAAGCTGGACTTCCGAAACGGTCGATTGCCTTTTTAATTGATTATGTGATTTTAGAAGTTCTTCGTTGGATTACTTTAGATCCTTTATTTAGCGGTCGAGAAATTTCTCCAGATCAAATATTGAAAGCCGCCTCATCTGGGCGGTTGGAGGAGTTATCTCAAATGCTGATTTGGGTTTTTGTTGTTTTGAATTTGGTGTTTTTGCTTTGGGGTTTTTATTTTGTTTTGTTTACATGGCAATTGGGCCAAACCCCAGGTAAAAAGTTACTAGGAATTATCGTTGTGCGCGAAGATGGACAACCTATGAGCTTTAAGACTTCGTTAGTTCGGTTTGTTGGGTGGAATTTCTCGATCACGGCGTTTGGTTTAGGTTTTTTTTGGGCCGCCTTTGATAAAAAAGGGCAAACTTGGCATGATAAAATGGCCAAAACCCAGGCGGTTTTACAAACATCGTAATTTTTAAATTAAAAAGGAAAGTAGGATGAAAAAGAAATACCTGTTGGCTCCCGGACCAACTCCGGTTCCTGAAGAAGTCTCCTTGGCAATGGCTCTTCCTATACAACACCAACGAACTTCTCAGTGCGGCGACATATTTGGTAAAGTCACAGTAGGAGATATATTGTAATGCCTAGAAAATATAATTTCAGTGCGGGACCAGCGATGTTACCAGAAGCCGTGTTAAAGCAGGCGCAAGAAGAATTGCCGGATTGGCATGGTTCCGGGGCTTCGATCATGGAGATGAGTCACAGAGGCAAGGAATTTGTATCTGTACACGAGGAGGCGGAAAAGGATGTCCGTGAACTGCTAGATGTACCCAAGAATTATAAGGTATTGTTTTTACAGGGGGGGGCGACTGCTCAGTTTGCAACAATTCCAATGAATCTGCTTCGTGGGAAAACCAAAGCTGATTATATTTGGACTGGTGCTTGGGGAAAGAAAGCCATTAGTGAGGCAAAAAAATACTGCCAGGTGAACGTTGCGGCTTCCTCTGAAGCTGATAAATTCACCACCATTCCTCCCTTTGAGAACTGGTCTTTGAATTCAGATGCTGCTTATGTTCACTATACTCCAAACGAAACAATAGGTGGTGTGGAATTTCATTGGATTCCTGATACCGGAGATGTGCCACTGGTTGGCGATTTTTCCTCGACGATTTTATCCCGCCCACTCAATATGAGTCGTTTTGGGCTGATTTATGCGGGTGCGCAAAAAAATATGGGAGCAGCGGGTGTCACGTTAGTAATTGTTCGCGATGATCTCATTGGGAGTTCGTTATCCACGACCCCGAGTGTTTTCGATTACGCGCAACAAGCTGAAGCGGATTCGATGTTGAATACTCCTCCGACATATACGCTCTATTTGGCGGGTTTGGTCTTCAAATGGTTGAAAAAACAAGGGGGGCTTTCCGCTATGGCAAAATTGAACGAAAACAAGGCCAATAAATTGTATGCAGCGATTGATAATTCGAACTTCTATAGTAATCCCGTGGAAAAAGCTTCGCGGTCTTGGATGAATGTGCCATTTGTGTTGGCCAATGCCGACTTGGACAAAGAATTTTTAACAGGTGCTGAGGATGTTGGGTTAACCACCCTAAAAGGTCATCGTTCAGTCGGAGGAATGCGAGCGAGTATCTATAACGCCATGCCTGAAGCTGGCGTTGATGCTCTGATTGATTATATGAAGGATTTTGAAAAGCGTAAGGCCTAAGAGTTATATTTTGATCTATGGCTATTTTA
>JAJDAT010000019.1 GCA_029261715.1 Nitrospinia bacterium
AGCAGAGCAAACCGATACAAATTAAAAAGGGCGATGAGATCATTGGATCATTAAACGTCGCCAGCCCGAAAGAAGTGCGCGATTTGATGCCGCGCTTGATGAAGTGGACGGATGATGCCCTTGAAAAGGGTGATTTGGATAAACCATTTCTCTTTATGAAAGCTGCACGAGAGCCAGTAAACAAAGTGGCCATTGGATTCATGGGGATTACCGAGGAAGAATACAATGTAATGATGGATCGCTTTTTCAATGCTTCAGCAGCGTTCCCGGAAATGTGCAGCCCAGGATATATGGTCACTTTCGAGCAGATGCGGCATTTTAACTTCAGCGATTTCCCCTTTATTGCTCACCTGAGCGCATTGCGCAATTTCGTCGTTGGCGATTTTGACCCCAAGGAAGGTGGTCAACTGATCAACGAACTCACACTGACTTTTTTCAACAAGCACTTAAAAGGCGAGAACGTTGCAATGCCTCCGAAAACTATCGAAGATCACCCTCTGGTAAGCGTGACGGTACATAACTCAAATTAATTTGTATCCCCAACCAGGGGAATGCGAGTACGTCGACGTAGTAACCAAAACCCTGTAAATGCGGATGACATTATCAGCAGCGGAACAAACCACCGTCCACCTATCGAAAGAGAAGGAGATAGTGCGTCCAAGGGATTTGAGCCTGCCGCCAATTCAAAGCCATCGGTTTTGCCGTCTTCATCCGTGTCGTCGCTCAACGCATTCAGGTCGGTACCGGAAGGATTTGTAGTCGCGTTGAAGGGATCGTAATCGGAAAAATTACCTGCCCAATTTCCATCGTAATTAACTTCATCAAAATCGCTCACGCCATCGCCATCCGAATCCGATTTGTTGGGATTCGTGCCAAGCAGCAACTCCTCACTGTTGAGCAGTCCATCTGTGTCGTTGTCGTTTCCTGGAATCAGACCTGTTAACTTATACAGTTCGAAAACGTTTCCGTTCATGTTCTGCATGGTTGAAAATGACCCGCCCGAACCGGAACCGGAATCTTCCAGACTCATGGAGCCCGGCAGCGTATGCACCCATCTTTCCCAGGTAAATGCGGCGTTTCCCCATGGCAGGTTATTGACGTTTACCGTGAGCGGGATAATGGTTGCTGTGTCGGTGTTATCAGGACAGGTTCCGTTCGTCACATCGTAATAAGCCACTAGAACATTGACCTTGTTGTTGTCATTGGATTTTCCTGCCATGACTTTGAAATCGACGTTGCCCGTACCGACAGGATCGGACCAATCTCCCGTGGACGCAATTTTAATGGGGGTTTCCCCATATAAATCATGGCCATACGCTTCAAGACCCACACCCGCAGGACGGGGGGTCCCATTTTCTTTCCAAATCTGGAACCGGGAGGAGAATAAATGCCCCATGGTGAATCCGTGGGCGCTGTTCGATGAGTGCAGCTCTGCCATCGTAATTAACGTCGCAGCGACAAAGGCACCACCAGGAACCGTCTGACTACCGCCAGCACCGTTGTAGCAACCACCGCCCCGGTTCCATTCCGAATACATTAACGGCGTATTGATGGGCATCCCCACCGCGGTAAAAAGAAACTCCCAGTTTGCGTTAATCTTTTCATGGATGTTGGACTTGAGAATACGTGGTCGCGATATATATGCATGAGGAGCTACGAAATCCATCGCGACACTGTTATTGGCCACGTACTGCCAAAAAGCGATTTGCCCCTTACTTGCGCTGGGACCAATATTCAGACTCGGGAATGTAGGCTTAACCGCGTTGTAACATTTTTCATAAAGTTGAGCAGCTTCCGTATCTGTTCCATTCCAGAATTCAGCAATATAGAACTCGTTCCAAATTTCAAGATAATTAATGTCGTAGAAAAAACCATCGTCCCAGCCGGCAAGGTAATGCATCATCACCCGCTTGCACACTTGCGCGAAAACATCAAAGTCATTGGGTTTCTCATTAGTCGGAAGTCCATTGTCGCACCCGTTTCCATTTTGTATCATGCCGTTTGCTGGCGGTCCAATGCGTATATACGTTTCCGAAATGGCCATTTGTGCCGCGATGCCTTCATCGGCTACGGCCCAATTGTAGTTCGCTGGATCTGCCGGATCCTCTCCGGCAAAATTCGGCCAGGGTACCCAAAACTTGTTTAAATCCAGGGGACCGCCGCCGTGCGTGCGCGATTGCGGAATATTCGCATATGTAAATTCAGCGGAGAAATCCGCATCATAATTATTGCCGCAGGGAGGTGCCCATGCCGGAGTCGATTTGACTACCGGGCCGTTATTGACACCATGTATGGCCGGTATGATGCCGTCCACTACGCCGGCATCGATGGTGATAGTTTCCGCCGCAGACGCTGGCTGAACCAGCATTAAAATTGTCAACAATAAAGCTATACCCGTGACGAATTTACGATAACTATTTTTCACTATAACTATCCCCCTATTTATGTCCGTCACCAATGCACTACCCTCCATACCGATTCTTACGTCATTTACATACAGCACCGCTCGAGTCAATGAATATGGCTGCTGCGATCCATTCCTGAACATAATATTGCTCTATTTTGCAGACATTTTCAAGTATAAACTTATATATTCTTTTCTGTAAGTTACTGATGGAAGTATATGGTTGAATGAAGAATCCAACAAATTTATATGAATCTCCCAAAATAACGGCTTTATAGCACCGTAATTATTAAATTGCCCTATAATTAAATTTGACTATATCTAAACATCTATTTAAAATACACCTTTAAATGTAGACATGATTTTCGGGAGTTCGTTATTGTGAGGTGTGCCGACTTATTCATATCCACACGAATTATGCTGTTCCTTGTCCTATTGCTTGCCCCCAAGTGGAGTGTCGGGGAGGATCGATTTGAGCAGGCACCAATATTTTATGGTCAGACCCAGGCAGACAATTCTATATCGGAATTGCAGGAATTACTGGATTCTGATTCCACAAAACTCGACTACGATGATACCTTTGGATACTTGCCGTCTCTGTTGGAAAACCTTGGGATCGCCCGGGAATCCCAAGTGCTGGTATTTTCCAAAACCAGTTTCCAGCATCGCTACATTTCCCCGGAAACTCCACGGGCACTATATTACAATGATGAGGTTTATGTGGGTACGGTACACCGTGGTGATATCCTGGAAATTTCTGTAGCCGATCCGAATCTGGGTGCTGTCTTTTATTCTTTATCGCAACTAAAATCTGACCAGCCAAAATTTATTCGACAGAGCCACAGCTGCCTCCAATGCCACGCATCATCACTAACACGTGGGGTACCGGGCCATCTTGTGCGATCTGTATATACCGACGCGGAAGGTTTTCCCATATTGAAAGCCGGTACCCACGTCACAACGCAGGATAGCCCGTTGGTAGAGCGTTGGGGCGGCTGGTATGTTACCGGCACCCATGGGGCGATGCGGCATATGGGAAACACCGTTGCTGTTGAGACCGATTACGATGCAGTGTTGAATATGGAATTGGGGGCAAATCTTACAACGTTACCCGCGAAAGTAAAATCGGATAATTACATAGCGGCCCACAGCGACATTGTATCCCTGATGGTCCTTGAACATCAGACAGTCATGCACAATTTGATTA
>JAJDAT010000020.1 GCA_029261715.1 Nitrospinia bacterium
CATCAAATCGGCTGCTGCACGCGCTGTTACTTCTAATACAAAGTATTCTAGTAACTTCCGTTGCCTTTTATCGCTTAATCTACAATACTTTAGTCCCATTTCACTATCATAAATCTTTTAAAGATCTACGACAGCCCCTAATTTTTTTAGTGATGAGGAAATTGAGCGAAGAGGATTTCTAATTATTACGGGGATGACTAAATACTAGATATTAAGCGATCAAAACGTCTCTATCTCAAGCCTTGATCTAGGCTGATGCCGTTTATTTAAGTGTTGGGTTATTAAGACTTAGTAGGCTCTTTATTGAGATCTAATAATTGTTGAAAAAAATCGTCAAATCGATCAATTCTTATAATTCCTGGGGTTGTATGTGGCAAACCTTGACCGCCAGCAATTATAGAAATTTCGTTGTCGAGTCTTTCTCTCAATTTGGCAATTAGTCTGCCTGCTTTTTGCGAGTCGTAATAACTTGAGACGCTTAAACATAAAAAATGACTTTTTGTTTTTAGAACAGCTGAAATAATTTCTTCACAAGGGGTATTAGAACCCAAATAAACGATCCTATAGTTAGCGATCGCGGCTACTGTGGCGGCCATTTGTAAACCAAAGCAATGGTTTTCTTCTGGCAGGGTTGCCATCAAAACTTTAGGTCCGTCATTTCTTTCGTTTAGCTGACGCCATTTTGACCCTAAAAAATCATATAGTCGCTCGGATGCAAAATGTTCTTGGGAAATAGAAAGTTCTCCGTTTTCCCAACCTTTTCCGACTTTGGCTAAAAATGGAATGATGCATTGGCTTATAAACTCGACTCCACCTAGCTTTCCCCATTCTGCAAAAAAACCATTGTCTAGAGTTTGGTAAGAAAATTTATGGACAGCTTCAATCCAGCTCTCTACAACCAATTCGCGGGAGTTTTCAGTTTGGGTTTCAGCAACATTAGAGTGGACTGGGGAAGAACCAGGTAATAGAGAGCTTATATTGAGTAAGCTTTCAATTTCGCTTAGAGAAGCTTTAGCGAGTTTTCTAGGACGGTGGCCTTTTTTCAGGGCCTTTGCGATTGCTCTTAAACGTGGAACCTCTTCTTTAGGGTACCGTCTGTGACCTGAGGGAAGCCTAAAGGGTACAGGAGTTCCGTAGCGTTTTTCCCAAACTCTAAGAGTGTGGGTGCTGATCCCAGTTAATCGGGCGAGTTCGCCAATCGGTAACCCGTTATCATTTAATGCACTATCTAGCATAGGTTCTCTTTTCTAGAGGTAATATAGAAAACTTTGAACAAAAAAGCAAAAAAAGATCTATAGTTAGACAAAATAAATTTATTTAAAAAAAATATTTGACAATAATGGCATTTATTTCTAAAATTAAGGAATAATTGAATTGAGGATTAAAAATAATGTCTAGTATTGAATCGGTCATTTTAGTCGGGCATGGTGGGCTACCAGCAGATTGTCCGCCGGATATTGTATCAAAATTAAAGCGTTTAGAGATGGATAGGAGGCGTCGAGGCGTTCCAGCATCTGAAGAAGAAAAAGTGTTGGACAGAAAAGTCCGAGATTGGCCAAGAACTCCAGAATCTGATCCTTATAAGGTTGGTTTGGAAAAGCTTGCTAGTCATCTAGCCAGTAAGATGCCTGATTGTAAAATCGTTGCTGCTTACAATGAATTTTGCGCTCCTAGCATTGAAGAAGCGGTGGACAATTTAGTGGGTTCGGGGGTTAAAAGTATTTCTTTGATTTCATCAATGTTTACTCCTGGAGGATCTCATTCTGATAAGGAAATACCGGAGGATGTAGCAGAATTAAGAAAGAAATATCCAGATGTTGACTTTCAATACGCATGGCCTTTTGATTTAAATAAAATCGCTGAATTGATGGCTGGTCATTTAGAGGATTTCAATAATTCAAACTCATAAGTGCATCTTCTAACTTTGCCGAGATACTTATTATGAAAAAATTAAGCTTCTTCACATTAAAGTTTTTTTTAATAGCTGTAATTTTTTTGGCCTCTCTGCTTTTTTCGACGAATGTTTTTAGTCTTGGCTGGGCGGATAAAGAATGGGTTTCCTCTGGATGTCCTTCAAAAATATTGGGCGTTTGGAAATCAAGAAGCAGTCCTGATAAAGCTCCGCACAAAATGCAAATAAAAAAAGGGATGATTTTATTAACGACAAGAGACGGTTCGGAAAAATTTTATTTTTATGGAGAATCAAAGTTCGTAAAGCAAGCTCGTTTTTTGCAAGTTAATTTGAAAGAAGGTAATCCGGAGTCTACAGATTCTATGGTTTGGAAAATCAGGCCTCATTTAAGATGGAAATCTTCAATAAAAAATTCTAATGCGGCTAAAAAAGCTGATTGTTTAATTAAAGTATTGCGGTTCAAAAATGAAAAACAAGCTCGTTTTGATAAATATCAAACGTGGGACATATATGAGAATTTTTTAGATTAAATCTATCTAATTTAAAAAACTTTAATTCGTTCCATGGAGTCCGGCGAAAAGCTCTGGGGGGCCTGCCAGTTATTTTGCTTAAAATGCTTCAGTCTGACTGCTGCGATTAAACTGGATAGCCGGATTCAAGAAATGATCGGCAATATAATGGTATATGAATGCAAAATTTACGACAAACATGGAAACTTAAAGAAAGAAATCTCATCTGAAGAAATAACAAAAAATACAGATGCGGATTTTATTGATCAAAAATCTACAAAACTAGCTAGAAAGAGAATTGCTTCGTTCAAAGAAAAAAAGGAAATTTCTAAGTCGACAAAGTTTTACACAAACAAATGCGTTCAATGTGGTCAGGTTTTTCATCCAAGACAGCATTCAACAAAATACTGTTCGCATGAATGCCAAAAGAAATATTACTACGATAATAAAAGGAATAAAGAAGCTTAAAACGTTTTTTTAGCTGAAAAATTTGATTGAATGATTTTGGACGCTTGGTCGAAAGGGGGATGGCCAGGTTGTTCAGCGGGGGATTCTTAGGAATCCCCCAACTTTTTTAGGTTTATTTTTTTGGATTCTCTTATTATTTGATAAATTAAACGTGTAAGTCATAAAATCGTTTGAAACTAAAATTTGCTCGAATATTTGTTATGGGACAATCCAAAAATAAAAGTTTAATCAAAGTTTTAAAAGCGCTGATTTTTTTTAGTATTTTTGCTTTTTCAACGTTAGCTTTCTGTGAAGATTGGGAGGAAGCGAGAGCAATGATCCAATCGGGAAAAGATTTTGAAAAATCGGGAAAATATGACCAAGCAACGAATGTTTATAAAAAAGCGATAAATCAATTTCCAGACTATCCTGATGGTTATTTGCAACTAGGCTTTGGTTTACAAGCATTGAAGCAGTTCAATTCCGCAATTGACGCTTACAAAAAGGGTTTAAATTTAAGTCCCTATCATAAGTTTGCCGCCGAAGCTTATTACAATATGAGCGTTTCGGCAGACAAGATTGGAGAAGGTCCTGAAGCAATTGTTTATCTTAAAAAGGCGTTGCAGGCTTATACGGACAGGAATGATTATCCTGGCGTATTTCAGGCAGGATCTTACTTAGAAGTTTTGTCGAATAAATATCCTAAAGCCAAATAGAAACTATAAAATCCTTTCCTAGCTAAAAAACCTCCATTTTTTGATTTCCTAACCCAGTTTTAATATTTTGGCTCTGTTAAAAATTAGTAAGCGCTATAATACGAGGCTTATTTTTTAAACACATGGCATTAGGTTGTATTAAAATCTACTTTTGCCACAATCTTTTATTTTCCTTCTTATAAGTTATTTGGAAATTAAATTATCCCATTTGCTTTGAAGCTATATGTTTTTTGAGATAATTTGATTTAAACAATATTTTGAAATAAAGGTTTTCAATTATATTGCGGATGATTTTGAGACTCTATTTTAGGTTATTTCGCTGGTTATCATGAATCGATCTCCATTAGTTTATTTTTTGTTTTTTTTATCTGGCATTTCGGGTTTGGTTTACGAGATTGTATGGACCCGAATGTTAACGCTTACTTTTGGCCATACCGTTTTTTCTGCTTCGATTGTTTTGTGCGCATTTATGGCAGGCCTTGGGTTGGGAAGTTATTTGTGGGGACATTGGGCCGATACAGAGCGTGATCCCTTGTTAGTTTATGGAAAGATTGAGGTTTTAATTGCGGTTATTGGTTCGGTTCTGTCGGTTGTCTTGGCAAACTTTGGACCTATCTATTCTTGGCTACATGTTTTTATTCCCGAAATTTCATTACTGCAAAATGTTGTAAAAGCGGTTTTAGCTTTTGCTATGGTGATGTTCCCCGCTATGTTGATGGGAGCTACTTTGCCTATTGTTGCAAAGTATTACGTGGCAGACGATCAAAAAATAGGAACTCAAATTGGTCTTTTGTATGCGATTAATACTTTTGGCGCGGCTTTAGGATGTATTTTGACGGGTTTTATTTTAATTCCAACTTTGGGAGTTTTACAGGCGGTTTTATTTGCGGCATGTATAAACCTTTTAGTGGGACTTGGGGCCGTCCGAGTCTACCAAGAAACTAATCCAGAAATAAAGATAGACTTTAAATTGCCTTTACCTTCGATTCCAAAGCTAGAAACGGATAAAGACGCTAATATTTGGTTAGTTGTAAGTTTTATTTCTGGTTTTACAGCTTTAGCGTTTCAAGTTCTTTGGACTCGCCTATTGGTTTTTAGTATTTCTAGCACTGTTTACTCCTTCAGCATGATGTTGGCTGTTTTTCTGTTAGGAATCGTATTAGGTAGTTTTCTTGTAATTCCCGTTTTAAGACTTTTTCCTTCAACAAGAACAATTTTATCTATTTTGCAGGCTGGAGTTGGAGTGTATGCGATTTCTTCTTTGTTTTTTATGGAAGATATTCTATCGGCTCCATGGAACAGCTATAACCTCCAGAACCCTGTTGCGGCATTCACAACGTATTTTAAGGATAGCGCGGCTCTTATTTTTATCCCTACTCTTTTACTAGGTATGAACTTTCCAATTCTCACTAGAAATTTCGCTAAAAATAAATCTAACGTGGGAAAGGGTACGGGGCAAATATACGCCGCCAATACTTTGGGAGCGATACTTGGGTCTTTCATTGCTGGTTTTATTTTATTGCCCATGCTGGGAACTCAAAAAAGCGTGGCTCTAGTGGCTTCGCTTAATTTGTTCTGCGCTGTTTTTCTTTTTGGTTCAGGAAACCTAGTTCAATCTTCATTAAAAAAACCTTTGATAGCTATTGGGGCGGTTTTAATTATTGTTTTAAATTTTTCTATCCCAAAAGATCTTATCGATAGGTTTTTTATGCGAGATAGCGCGGGAAAACGAGATATCACTAAACTAATTTATTTTGACGAAGGGCTTACCGATACGGTCGCTATATTCAAAGATAATTATGGGATATTAGATCCTGAAGCAAAACGTCTGATAACAAATGGAATTTCGATGTCGGCTTCAAATATGACGGCTACGAAATACATGAAAATGTTTGCTCATGTACCTATTATTTTGCGCGATAACCCAAAAGACGTATTGGTTATTTGTTTTGGCACGGGGCAAACAGTAGGAGCGGCTGGAATTCACCCAACTGTTGAAAGAGTGGATGCTGTAGATTTATCTCCTGGAGTGATTAATTCAGGAAAAGTGTTTGCAAAAGAAAATCACGATGCGCTAAATAATCCGAAAATAAATATTGTTTTCCAAGATGGAAGGAACTACTTGTTAACAACTGGAAGGCAGTACGATGTTATTACAGCTGAGCCTCCGCCTCCACGTACAGCTTTTACGGTTAACCTATATACCAGAGAATACTACGAGTTGACGAAGAAGCGTCTTAAACCGGGGGGCATTGTGGCGCAATGGATTCCTTTACATAGCCAGAGCGAAGAAGAGGTCTACCGACATTTTAAAACTTTTCGAGATGTTTTTCCTCACGCTATGGGATGGATGTCTGTCGCTAAGGAAATTTTGATCATAGGATCGGATCAACCTATAGAAATTGATTTTGAAAAGATAAAAAGTCGTCTTTCTGATCCAAAACTAAGCCCAGCATTTAAAGAACTAGAAATAAGCAATCCCTATGCGTTTCTTAGTTCAATATGGTTATTTGAAAAGCAAATTGATCGGTTGTCTTTGGGGCGTCCAATCATAAGCGATAATCAGCCTAGTATCGAATTTTATCTAGATTTCCCAGACGTTATTGGACCTGAACAATTAGAAAAAATTATATTTAATAGGGCTGGTTTGGAAGAAATTACTGAAAAGGTCAAAAATTTTTCCGCCAGTGATCGTTCAAAGTTTGAGTCTTATTATCGGTCAATGGATTTATATCAAAGAGGTGTAATTTATAGTAATCCTAACTTACTTCTAGATGCGGTCAACTTGGTTCCGGAAAATGAATTATTTAGATTCCATCTTCAAGCTAGTAGAGGGCAAATTGAAAGGCTTTTAGATTTAATAAAAAATGAACCAGATAATTCTGAGCATTTGTTGAATTTAGGTCATGCCTATTTTCAGTTAGGCGATTATGAAAATAGTATGGAATTATTTAGAAAAGCTAAACGTTTGGATTCAAGTCAGCATCTTGCCGATTTGTATATGGCCCATAATTTTTTGAAAATTGGCAAACTAAAAAAGGCAAAGATGTTTTTTGATCAGGTTGCCAAAAAAGATCCTCGATTTATAAGAAAAATTATGCAGGAAGTTGGATTGATTGAACTTTTAACGGAATTAGGAAATGATTCGGATAATCAGGGATTGATGATTTCTACAGCGCAATATTATAACCTTCGAAATGATTTTAGGAAGGCTTTGACTTATTCGCTAAAAGTTTTGGAGAAAAATCCAGACAACGCAAATGCCTTGCAGAGCGCAATTATTAGTTATCGTGGTTTGGGAGAACCAAGGGATGCTCTTGCTCTTGGAGTTCGATATGAATCCGCAAAACCAGATGATATTCATGGGTTGTATGTCATTGCGGAACTATATATGAAAATTTTAGACTATCAGAAAGCCAAAGTGTACTTACAGAGAATTTTAAGAAAAAATGATTCTTATCAAAATGCCGAACAACTTTTAGAAGAATGTATTAGGGTTGAAGCAATAGAAAAAAGGGCGGCGTAGTTTTTAAGAATTCTAATCTGTATAAGCGTTAATGATACGAATCATTTCGTTTAAATTATCTCGAAATATATCTACAAGAACAGGATCGAAATCGACTCCCTTTTTCTCTTCTATTAAGTCCATAGCCCCATTGCAGGATAGTTTTTGAGCGTATGGTCTATGGTGGATAAGAGAGTCAAATGTATCGCATAGCGCGACGATTCTGCCTTCTAAGGGGATCTCTTCGCCTTCTAAACTATTGGGATATCCTGTGCCATCCCAACGCTCTTGATGGGTTAGAGCAATTTTTTCCGCTAGCTGAAGTAACTCAGAGTTGCTACCAGAAAGGATTTTAGCTCCTATTTCTGGATGCGACTTCATAATATTCCACTCCGCAGGTTCTAATTCTCCCGTTTTTAGGAGAATTTCGTCTGGTATCCCAATTTTTCCAACATCGTGCAATGGACTAGCGTTTTCAATTAGGTCGCATTCTCTTGGTTTCAATCCATATGCTTGCGCTAAGCGCCTGCATAGTTTACCTATCCGAATAGAGTGAAGCCCTGATTTTCTATCGCGGTATTCTGAAGCGCGGCCTAGACGATGGATAATTTCTAATTGTGTTTTTTCCAGGTCTAGAGTTCGTTCTCTTACTACTTTTTCTAGGTTTATATTACTTCCTTTTAGTTTTTTATGCAGAATCCTGACTTCCAAAATATTCCGTGTTCTGCATAAAACCTCTAAGTAATCAAAAGGTTTGCCCAAAAAATCTCTAGCTCCACCTTCCAGAGCTCTTAATCGGTTGTCATAATCAGCTTGGGCGGTTAAAACTAAAATAGGCGCGTAGGAGTCTTTTTCTATCTCACTTAGCCTATCAATAACCTCGAAGCCATTAAGGTAAGGCATCATCAAATCAAGAATCACTAGGTCTGGCTGGTGCTTTACATAAAGCTCCTGAGCCATGCGCGAATCTTTAGTCGATATAAGGCTTGAATAACCTTCTTGGGAAAGGATTTGTTCAAGCAACTCAATATTATTGAGTTCATCGTCCACAATTAAAACAGTGGATTCGAATATTTCACGATCGGTCAACATAAATCCGGCCTCTCGTTTAAACCGGCTGTAAATAAGGCTCTAAACGTTTTAAAAAATCTTTAACTCGAATCGGTTTTGTAATATAAGCGTCAAAGCCTTCGCCTAAAGCTCTTTGGATATCCGATTCCATTGCGTTAGCGCTAATAGCTATTACTGGTATATTCCTAGTTTCCTCGAAGTTCTTTAAAAATTTAACGACTTCTATACCGCTGATACCTGGAAGATTTATATCTAAAAGGATTAAATCTGGGATATGCGCTTTTGCTAAGTCTAATCCTATTTTTCCATCTGGCGTTGATAAAATTTCAATATGAGCAAATTCAGATAATATTTGTTTAACTAATTCCAAATTCGCAGAATTATCTTCCACATAAAGAATTGTAAATGATTTTTCTTTCATTTCAATATCCAAAAATTTTTGATTTTTTGGATTCGTTTCATTTGTTGTCGGAATAGGGGGATCTACAGCCGGAATTTCGATAAAAAATTGGCTCCCTTTTCCCAATTCGCTTTCGACATTAATAGCGCCATTCATTAATTCTACTAATTTTTTGGTTATGGCAAGACCTATCCCAGTTCCTTCTATTTCAGACCGATCAGCTCCTAACCTATTAAAGGGCTTAAATAAGTCATCAAAGCTTTCATTTGGAATACCTATTCCAGTATCTGAAACTTCGATTACGACTTTATTATCAGGAATTTGTTTCACGTTTAAAGAAACTTGTCCTGATGGGCGATTATATTTTATAGCGTTAGAAAGTAAATTCAAAATTGATTGTTTTAGTCGAGTTTTATCGCCTAATACAAATATATCTAAGTCGATTTCCGATAACCTTAATTGAACTTTTTCTTTTTCTGCCATCGGACAAACTAAATTTGATAAATCTTTTATCAATTTAGAGAGGTTTATAGGCTCGAGAGACAGTCTAATTTTTCCAGAATCAATTCTTGATAAGTCTAAAATGTCATTGATCAATTCTAGTAAATGTTGGCTTGCTTTTAAAATGTGATTTAAGTTCTTTTTTTGAGAAGAACTTAAAGGTTCTCTAGAGTTATAAAAAATAACCTCGGAAAAGCCAATAATAGCGTTTAGAGGGGTTCTCAATTCATGGCTCATTCTAGAAAGAAATTCTGATTTTGCTTGATTAGCTCTTTCGGCTTCTTCAGCGCGCATATATTGAGTTTGATCTCTAATTATTCCAGTAAAAATATGTTCGTTGTTCAATACTGTTTCGCTAATTGATATATCTATAGGAAACGCTGAGTTATCTTTTTTTACCGCTTCTAATTGCCTACCTAAACCAATCATTTTTGGAATTTTAGTTTCTAGATAATTTTTAATATAGTTATCGTGCAGGGACTTGTGAGGTTCAGGAGTAAGTATGTTTACATTTTTACCTATAATTTCTTTTCTGGAATACCCAAACATTTTTAGCGCTGCAGAGTTGAAACTTTTAATTATACCGTTTGAGTCAATTGTTATTATTCCTTCGATTAGGTTTTCCACTATAGTTTGCGCTCTAAATTCTGTAATGGATAGAGCCTTTTTTGCGGATTGTGCTTCTTGAAATTTTCTTTCTAATTGAAGATTTATTCCGGCGAGTTCATTTTTTACCTTTATTTGATTATTCCTATAGTTGAAAGCGATGAGAGAAGCAATAACGAGAAGAATAAAGAATAAAAAGAAAATGATCAAAAGAGTTCTTAGAAGGGAGAAAGCTTCTTGGTATTCGATTTCTGTTCCAATTCCAAAGTCAAAATCAGTGATCCAAGCCCAGGCGCCAACAACTAAAACCCCTCTATAGTTTAGATAGCCTTCTACGTTATCTTTAGTTTCTCCTCGGAGTGCGCTTTCGGCTAGTAAAGTAAATCTATTATTCGTTATCGAAGGATTTTTTTTCGTAGATTCAGCTGGAACCTGGATTTTAACTTCTAAAATCGATCTACTATTATTATTGCTAGGAATAAGTTTTAAACGTTTTAATTGCGCGTTAAAGCGGCTATCGGTAAGCATCACTCCATTTTTATTAAATGCATATGTTTCCCCAGTTTTTCCGAAACGACTAACTTGCATTATTTTCGAAAAACTTTCTTCTGGGCGCATTCTGAAGGATAAAACGCCGATTATTTTTCCAGTGGCGCTTTTTATTGGTGTTGAAACAAACATCGTAGGTTGGTTAGGAAGCCATTTGTTTTCCTTGTCAGGTAGATCAATTGTCGCAATAAAAGGATGAGACACTATGGTTTTGTCTTGCAATGGAAGTTTAAAAAAAGAAGATTGCTCAATCAGTCCTTTTTTTCCTATAGGATCTTGAAATAAAGCGGCAACCTGCAAACCTTTTTCATTTAATAGAACAAAGCCTAAAAAACCATGCAATTTACAAACGACGTCTAGGCGTTTTCTTAATAGTTTAAGTTCATCAGATTCTTTTAATTTTTTTTCAATTTGAATGTCGGATAAGTTAGGTGTCTTTGGTATTTCCATAATGGAATAAATCGCTTGCAGTATTTGTGGTTCGCTTGCGATCGTTTCAGCATCCTGTTTTTTATCGTTAACCCAGGACTTTAAAGCAGTTAAGTTTGCCGAGAGATTTAATTGAAGTAGGTTTTTAATATTATTCTTTGTTTCTCTTTTAACGACGTAATAACCAGCTAGACCTAAAATAATCAAAAAAATTGCGAAAATAGCCACAAAAGTAGCATAAAGCGATGATTTGCGATTTAATTTTTTTTTTGCGGAAATCATCAAATTTTCCATTAAGCTAAAAGCGATTTTTTTGAAATTATTTATTCACTAACGCGTAAACCTTCAACAGTTTCGTATGTTTATTTTTAAATTTGTTCCAAGTTTTATATAAGTTGAATCTAAGATTTATCCGAAAGCTTGTCAGTTTGCTCGTCAGCAAAATTGCGTATGATATTCACCATGTCTGTTAAGTTTTCTTTAAAAATATCGACTAATTTTGGATCGAAATCTATCCCACGATTTTTTTCAATAATTGCCATACTTTCTTCTACTGAGAAAGCCCTTTTATAAGGACGTTCGCTTGTTAAAGCGTCGAAAACATCGCATAAAGCGACAAGTCTACCTTCAATTGGGATTTCTTCCCCTTTTAATCCTTTAGGATAACCTGAACCATTCCATCTCTCTTGATGAGTTAGCGCTATTGATTCTGCTAATTTTAAGAGTTCAGATTTACTTCCCGAAAGAATTTCTGCTCCAATGTCAGGATGAGTTCTCATTATGTCCCATTCTTTTGGAGTTAGTTTTCCAGGCTTGAGGAGAATATTATCTGGAATTCCAATTTTACCAACGTCGTGCATAGGGCTTGCATTAAGTATTAATTCGCATTCTCTGTCGCTCATGCCCATGGCTTTTGCTAAATGAGCCGATAAACGACTCATTCGAATTATGTGCATTCCCGTTTCGTTATCCCTAAATTCAGATGCCTGTCCAAGGCGGTAAATAACTTCTAAACGACAATCTTGTAACTGTTTTGTTCTTTCTTCTATACTTTTATTTAATAGGTCGTTGCGAAGTCTCATTTCATTGTGCAACAGTCGCGCTTCAATAATATTTTCAGCTCTCCGTATTAGCTCGATTTCGTTAAATGGTTTGCGTAGCAAATCACGAGCGCCAGATTTTAGAGCTTTAAGTCGAAATTCTCTTTCTAAGGAGGTTGTAACTAAAATAGGAAGGTAGGAACTGGGTTCTATTTTTCTTAATTCTTCCATTAGACGGAACCCTTCTGAATTTTCTCCGACTAAATCTAGAATGACGATTTCTGGGTAAACTTGTCCGTAAAGGTTTAAAGCTTGTGAAAAATGAATAGCTAAAATGATATTTGAAAACCCCGCTTCTGAAAACATACGTTCAAGCGGTTTAGTATTTTTGTTTTCGAGATTAACAATCAGAATTTTGCCATTCTTGCATTGCCCATTTTTCATCTCTTTTTCCATTCCTAGAGAGTTTCTAGTAATCTGTGAGATCTTATTAATTACATCAAAAATCGAACAAATTGATTATTTTTTGGTCAGTCGAGAAATAAGTTTGGCAAGCTAAAAATAAGTGTCAAGCCGAACTTTGGTTCGAATCAATGAAATAATTTTTTTTCGGAATAACAATTACACCATAAAGATCAGGGTTTTTCAAGGTAAATATCGATAGTACGTATATTAATTTTTCGGAAATTTTTTGGAGTTTTTTTTGGGATTCAAAAACATGGAAGGTTTTGTTGGGCAATTTAGGCGGGTTAATTTTTTTTCATAAGGGTTTTATATACATTTTTAAGAAACTCATATATGGTTTTTTTGAAATAATTCCATTTTAGAAATAATTCATTATGGGTTTCGAAAAGAAGAGTAGGGATTTGAAGATTTTCAGGACACCGAGGTAAACAATCGCCACATTTTGTGCATTTGGATGCAAAGGCGCCTGGAAACCAATGGTCTTTTTCTTCTAACATGTTGTAGCGGTATTTCCCGTAAGCGATCATATCGTAGCTTTTTAGTAAATTCTTAAATCTTAATACTTCCGGAATGTTAATATTTTCTGGGCAGGGCAAGCATTGATCGCATAAGGTGCAACGCTCGGATAAAGTCTCTAAAGGGTTATCCACTGCCTTTTTTACATTCAAATATTCATTATCTTTGGCGTAATTTTTACCAGTTAAAATTGAAATGTTTTGTTCGAATTGGTCAATTTCGTGAATACCCATGCTTAAAGTTGTTATTTGTGGATGGCTTAGACAAAATCTACCATTAAATTGAATGGGAGTTAGTGGGGCGCAAAGTTCGCGAACTTTTTTTGAAGGATTCCATAGCATACCGCCCTTTTCGTTTGGAGAAATGATAAAGACTCCAATATCCTTTTTCTCAGCTAATTCCACAGCTGGTAGATGCCTTTGAAAAAAATAATAAAAATGTAAATTTACAAAACTAAATAAGTCGGTTTCTAACGCTTTTGTAATTAAATCTAAGGAACCGTGGGTTGAAAAACCAATATGACCTATGATTCCTTCTTCTTTTAGTTTGTGTAATTCTTCAACCGGTCCTCCTTTTTGAATAGCCGTTCGAAATCGTTCTTCATTGTTAATTCCATGCCAACCGTAGAAATCAATTTTTTCTAATTTCAGCGCATTAAGTTGTTCTTCCACTAACTTTCTAGTTTCACCACCCGTCATCGGAGCCCCTTTAGTCATCATCTTGTAATTTTTTCGAGGAACACCAATTTCTTTTAAGACTTTGCCAAAAAGATGTTCACTTTTCATATAGCCGTAGGCTGTTTCAAAGTGATTAATTCCTAAATCAATAGCTTTTTGGACAATTTCAATACAGTTTTTTACCGATTCTGCAGGCAAATGGTTTCGTGGAAGATTCCAACCATGTTTAAAACGCATTCCGCCGAGAGTTATTACCGAAATATTTTCGTTAGTTTTTCCAAAGCGTCGATATTCCATTAGAAGAAGAGGTGCAGAATTGTGTATTTTAAAAAAGTGAGTAAATAATCTAGGGAACTAAAATCTGGTTAAAGGTTGTTTACCGATTAATTTTGCAATTTTTAACTAAGCCAAATTAGCATAGATTTTATTGCTAAAATATAAACTATTTTTGAATAGGTTTTAGATGAGAATCTAAACGGTTGAAGGCTTTTAACGCCTCCAGTGGCGGTTTTTGGGATTTCACTGCTTTTCTTAGTTTTTGGATGTATTCATTTCCTCCATATCTATTTAAAATGATTAGATCTTGGAATAGTAAGACTTCGTTAAAAAGAGAAACCAGTCTGCTTTGAGGCATTAACTCAAGCGTTTTTTTATTTGTTAGATCGGGAAAAGCTGGTGGATTTCTATTAATAATATTTTTTAAAATTTGGATCATTTCTTGCTCGGAGTAATGTTCTGAAGGTTGGGAGCCTTTTGAAAAAATACGTTTTTCTAGGACTTTAGGATCGGGAAATATTGTTCCTTTTTCGAATTCAATCACCGTTCCCCTAATTTTTTTTTGGTCAAAAACTTGTAATGGAAAAATTCGACTTGTTTCAGATTTAAGAGTCAACCCATCAGGAGTTTCTTGATACTTTTTTATTTTTAGAAAAGTAATTCCATCTTTAGTTTCAAGAATCTCTGTTTCATCTAAAAATCCGGATCTGGGCTTATAAAAGGATTTTTCCCTACTTAAAAACTGTCCATTGATATCCAAGGTAGTGATAGATAATAGTTGAGGCGCTCCCGTTTTTATGTCGTTAACTTTTATTTTTAGCGTGTATCCATCTTTTAATCTTTTTAAAGTCCATTGTTCGTTTTTTTGGTTAACTTCAGCGGTAAAGATTTCATCATGATTGTCAGGGATTTGCCTTTCTAAGTTTTTCAAAAGAGGATTGTCGTTCAATAATAAATTTGGACTTAACGCTTTATTTAAAAGAGCAAGTTTTGGGGATTCCTTTAAGAGTTTTAGTTTTTTATAAAGGGTTTGCGCCACAACTCGAGTTCCTTTTTCATTCAGATGACGATCCCATTCCGAATAAATATAATCTTCATCATTTAGCCCGTAGAAACTCTCTTTAAATAGGTCAACGCAATTTATTTGTCTTGATAAACAAAATCCATTTAATTTTTCGAAGGCAGAATTTAAAGGATAGTTGTTATTAAGAGAAGTTATCATAGGAATTATTGTCATCATGAATGGAATGTTTTTTAATTGACTAGACATTAATAAAATATCTAAATAAATTTTTTCCATTTCCCAGCCACGAGTTTGAAAAACCCGATTAATACAGTCCGGGTAGCTAGGTTTAAGGTTTAGTTTTTCCAAAAGGCGATTCAAACGGAATTTCAAAAATTGATATAATTTCAATGATTGAATTTGATTTTGGAATTTACCAAAACTTGGAAGTATCTCTCTGTCATCGCTATTGCATTTGAATAAAGCAGGTTTTGATATATCGTTTGGGTAAAACCCTAGTAAAATTAAATCAGGTTTGTAGCGAAATCCAAGTCGAAATAATTCGTTTAATTGAGTATCTGTGTTCCAACCTGATATGGCCATATTTAAAACTTCAAACTTTATAAGGGAAGTGTCTTGATTTAATAAACTTTCTAATTTTTTTGGCCAGGTATCTTTTCTTTTTGGGATACCGTGACCAAATGTTTGCGAATCTCCTAAAACCAAAATCCGAAAAATATTGAATGGTTTTTCAAAGGTATGATCAACATCGCGAAATCCTTGTTTATTAAATTTCACATTTTTTTGAGCCCAATCAAGAGGAATTCCTTTTTTGGATTCTGGACTAACTCTTAGAATAGCTTCTAATATTGATAAGCAAAGGATTAGGGAAATCGAACTTATTAATAGATTAGAAAAAAATCTAGATTTTTTATAGTTTTCAAAAACTATTTTCATTATTAGCTTTTAATAAAAAACTTTAATTAATTTTTAGGTAAAATTTAATATGGTTGGTTCTGATAAAAGGAACGTTTATTTAAATGCCATTGATAGAAGAAATGATAGAGGTTAAATAAAAATAACTAGGTTCAAATGATTGATTTAATTTATATTGACTCTAAAACAAGGCCAAAGTAGCATAATCTAGTCCCTAATTAGCCCAATTTGTGGTTTCTAAGTATTTTTATTATTTTTCCCTATTTCCTTTTCATTCTCGAAATTTCTAGTTTTTAATATTTTATGATTGATGAAAATAACGTTTGGTTTAGCTTGTTTAAGGGAAACGTTCCTTCTCCCGTGAAAGTTTTTGAGAGATGTAATTGGGTTTTGGAGTCGGGAGTTGCTCTTACTGCTTGTATTATTGGTAAAAGCCATAGGATTTGTTTTACATCAGGTTCTGATTGCTTAACTGAATTTATAGCCTATTCTATGGACAGTTTTTCAGTTGAACCGTTAGACCAGAGGTCTTTAAAGCTGGGAGATTCGCTTGATCGAGAGTTTATTCATCGATCGTTATATTATAAAGTTAAAGTAGAGGTTATTGGACAAGTTTACTTAAGTTTTGATGAATTCTTAAAAACGATTCCGGATATTGAGTCGTATGAAACTATGTTTCGGGAATTTAAAAACCCATTATCAAACTCTGATAGCCAGCCTTTTACTGGAATCGTGATTGCCTCAAATAGGAATCAAATATTTACTGTTCATACCTATCCTGAAGTAAACTATTCGATCATTAGCGTTGTGGAGATTAATGTATTAGAGCCTGAATTTGCATCATGATAAAAAGACTTTTTCAAATTGCAAAATCCAATTTTGAATATTACTTAGATAAGAAAAACTCAGTTTTGGACGAACCTCCAATTATTGATCCGATTGGAAACTGGGATCAAGTCGATCCTGAAACGGAATATAAAAGCCCTGAGGATCCATTTGCTAAGTATTTTGCCAATTTAGAATTGCCAACAAACGCTAACAGGAAGGAAGTTAAGGCTTCATGGAAGCGATTAATGAAAAAGTATCATCCGGATTTACATTCAACTGACCCCGAAAAAAGAAAAGTTTCCACAGAACTATCACAGGGGTTAACGGAAGCTTATAAAATTCTAGACAAAGAATTAACTAAAAGAGAAACTCTTTAAATAATTAACTTAGTAGAATTTTTTTTAAAAAACATATTTTATCTAAAACCTGAATTCCATTATATTGGAGACTTCTTAAATTTAATCGGACTCGACGCCGATAAGGAGGCAGAATGTCGAATTTTGAAACAGTTAAGGGATACTTACTAGAGATGGGATTTTCGTTTGACGTTGAAAATTCCGAAGAAGAGTTAGTGGTGGTAAACGATCCTGATAGAGGTATAAAAGATTTAGTAATAGACTGTGAAGATCCTATCGTTATATTAGAACAGGTCATTCTAGTTTTGGAAAAGGATTCTTCAGAAATTTATAAAAGAATTCTGCAAATGAATCGTTCTTTAGTTCATGGAGCTTTTTGTCTAAATGAGGAAGGTAATATTTTATTATTTCGCGATACCTTGCAGTTAACGAATCTTGATTTAAACGAACTAGAAGGCAGCATTGACGCGCTGAGTTTGGCAATGGCTGAAAATGGATCAGAACTTTTATCTTTTGTTGGAAAATAAAGTATTTGAATAGAATTAGATCGCTTTATGAAAAAAAATAACAAGTAATATCATTAATATTAAAAAATCCTTTTTGTAAGAAAGGAACTTAGAAATGGCTGGATTATTTTCTCGGATATTTCAATTAGGAAAAGCTGAAGCTCATTCTGTAGTCGACGCTATGGAAGATCCTATTAAAATGACTGAACAAGGTATTAGAGATTTGAAAAAGGATTTGCAAGAGTCAATGCAAAGTTTAGCCCAGGTTAAAGGGGTTACAATGCGCTTGCGCAATGATGCAGAAAATCAAAAGAAGATGTCTGTTTCAATGGAAAGAAAAGCAATGGCTTTGTTACAAAGCGCTCAGGAGGGAAAAGTAGAGCCGAGCGAAGCAGAACGATTAGCATCTGAAGCTTTGTCGCGAAAAGAAGATGCTAGCCAAAAGGCTTTAAGTCTTTCTAAAGATTTGCAGAGTCAAGAAGGTATGGCAAACCAACTTCAGAAAAATGTGGAAAAATTGCGATCTACGATTCAAAGATACGAAAACGATTTAATCACCCTTCGCGCCCGATCTAAAACAGCTAAAGCAACCCGTAAACTAAACGAACAAATTGCTAAGGTAGATTCTGGCGGTACAATTGCTATGCTTGAAAAAATGAAAGCAAAAGTAGAAGAAGATGAATCGCTTGCAAAAGCTTATGGAGAGATTGCCGATACGGGAGAAGACCTTGACGCCCAAATAGATAAGGCATTACAAGGCGGTGGATCAGGTAGTCTTCCTCAATCAGATAGCCTTGCGGCTCTGAAAGCAAAAATGGGAATTTCCTGATATGGCTTGGAACTTTTTTAAGAAAGATAAAGACAAAGAAGAGCCAGAACTGGATATTAATGATTTAGTTCTTTCCAAAATGAAGCCTGGGTTTCTTGTTGATTATGATATGAAAACATACCAGGTTATCGGAAAAAACCACTATCAGTGGGAAGAAGGGAATAAAACCCTTGAGTGGGAGTTAAAACAAGGTAGTGAAGTATTATATTTAGAACGAGAAGAGGAAGACGGGGAAGTTTCCTGGTCTCTTTCTAATAAACTAGCTATTGGAGCGCTCGAAGGAAATATTGCCGATTATATAATTGAAAATGAAGACCCACCAGAAAAAGTTGTGATGGACGGGGTTTCTTTTTATTTTGAGGAAGATGATATTGGAACCTATCATAAAGGAGATAGTCCTAGAGGACTCCAATTTGTGGTTTGGGACTATTCCGATGATCGTCAAGAAAAGTCTTTGTCAATTGAGCAATGGGGAGAAACCAAGTTTGACGTTACCGTTGGATTTGAGGTGGAAGAATATCAATTTTCCAATATTTTGCCTGGAGCTAATTAAGACATCTGATAGATGTATTGATTTGATTTTTTAAACTAGATTTTGTCTAAAAGACACTGATTGTATTGAAAAGACTAGTTTTGTTTCTCTCGGCTTTTTTCTAGGTTTTTCATTGCATTTATTGTATTTGGATGGTCGAAACCTAAGATATTTTGAAATGAATTTAAAGCCTTTTGTAGATATGTTTCGGCAAGAGGGTAGTTTTTCATTTTTAAGTAAAGAATCCCAAAATTGTTTATTGAGGAAGCAATTATTGGGTCTTGTTTTTCGAAGGTTTTCTCTCTAATTTTTAGAGCTTCGCTTAAAACAAATTCTGCTTCCTTAAAACGGTTTTGTTTGAGGTAAAGATCGGCTAAATTAGTTTTTGCTACGGCAATTTCTGGATGTTCTTTTCCTAGGATATTCTCATGAATTTCTAGAGCGTCTGTAAAAAGAGATTCTGCATCTTCAAACCGTTCTTGAGTTTTATATAAAAGCGCTAAATTGTTTAGTGAGTGCACTACATCCAGATGCTCATCTCCTAAAAACTTTTCGAATATTTCCAAAGCTTCTTTGTATACTTCTTCTGCTTTTTGGTATTGCCCAATTTCTCTATAAAAATTGCCTAGATTGTCTAAAGAAATTGCCACATCTGGATGGTCGCCAAAATATATTTTCTTCCATAGCTGGATCGTTTCCTGATAAGTTTTTTCGGCTTTTTCATGTTGTTTTCTGACCTTATGATTCCAAGCAAGGTTGCTTAGAGTTGTTGCAACAAGGGAATGTTCTTCCCCATAACAATTACGCCGTATGGAATACGCTTTTTGAAAAAAAATTTCCGCTTCAGCATAGTCGCCTTGATGATTTAAGTAATAACCTACATCGTTACATAAACGCGCTGTTTGAGGTATTTGTAGGCCGAATTTATTTATCCAATTTAGCATGGCCCGAGCGCAGGGAATTAATTCTTCGCAAATCGGCCATGAGGTAAAATCTGGATCTGGAAACGCGGTTTCAAGAGTTTTTAAGGCTTTTTCAGCCCATAGCCTTGGAGATTCTAACAGGTCTCTAATAGCTTGTTGAACTATGTTACTCATCCTAAGGCTTTGTTGGTCTAAACTTTGGTTGAGGATTGAGTATCGGCAAGCAATATCGATTATTTTATCCCAATGTAGATTCCAGTCGGTTTTTTCTTCTAGATCGTTTTCTAATAAATCTATTTCTTCTTCAAGAAAAACTTCATGGGGAATTAAACGAGAATCAAGGAAAGAGCATAACCGGATCAATTCAACGGCCATGGGGCATTTTTTTTGAATCTGTTCTAAAGATAAATTTATAGCTAGAGCTAGGAACTTTGGATAGTCTTGCCTTGTTGTATTCTGCGAAGAGATTTCTTTATCTGCAGGCTTAAATAGTAGTAAATATTCTATAAGAGTGATTTTGGTTTCGCGAATATAAGAACCTACTATTTCAATGGCTGGATGAACTCCGTTTAGCAAATCGTAAATTTGACTCGCTGTATCGACAACCTCTTTTGAAGCTATACTGATACCATCTTTATCGCCAATAATGTTCGATTGCTTTAGAAGGTGTATAACTCCTTCATCTTTAATATTTCGAACTGAACTGGTAGAAAAAGGATTTTTATTTTTGGGCTTTTGGGAGGATTTTTGATTTATTAAACTTTTTGGCAGTGTTTGTTCGGTAAGAAAAGAGTAAAGGTTTTCGTAATCTGACTCTAAAAAGAATTGTTTGGATTTTTTGAAAACTGGAGGAATAAAGTTAGTGTCGGTTTCAGAAGTTAGTACGGGTATAAATTGCTTATTTTTTATCTGACCATGGACGATTTCTAGATCAAGTATCGCTCCCTTCCAATCTTGATTTAAATCTTCATCAGGTTTTGTGCTAGCAGAAAATTGTTTTAAATAGAATTCTGTAAAAATAATAAGAATAAAATGAGATTCTTTTATTTTTTTTTGCATCCATTGTGACCAACCAATTTTGGGAACGTCACTTTCAAATTGATCGATCCAACAATCAATTCCATCGTAGCGCAGTTGATCCGATAAAGCCAAAACGCGGTTCTTATGGTCTTTTGAATCATGGCTATAGCTAATGAAGACTTTAACCGAGTTTGGCATAAGGAGTTAGAAAAGCTTTTTAAAAGATACATCAAGATACGAAAACTCTTAAAATTAATCAACGTTAAATTGATACCGGGATATAAAATTGTGAAGCGTTGACGTTTTTATTTTAGTCAATAATTTAAACACACATTGACGAGTGAAAGTGTATATAGTTTTGAAAATGATTGAATTTTGGGTTAGTGGCTATTTTATTTTTAATAATTTGAAATTATTTAATATTGGATAAAGGATAAAAAATGTCTAGATTACCAATCATTAATCACGAAACAGCAAAAGGTAAAACTAAGGCTCTTTTGGATGAAGTTCAGGCAAACTTTGGAAAAGTCCCTAATATTTTTAGAGTAATGGCTAATTCGTCCGCTGTGTTGGACGGTATGTTGAAGTTTAAGGGGGCTTTGGGAGGAGGGGTTTTATCAGAAAAATTAAGAGAACAGATTGCTTTGTGTGTTGGAGAAACAAATGGTTGTGAATATTGTCTTTCAGCTCATACAGCTATTGGACAAAGTGCCGGTTTGGGGGAAGAAGAAATATATCAGAATCGGAAAGGTGAATCGGCAGACAAAAAAACTCAAGTCGTATTAAGCTTTGTCCGTAAGGTCGTTGAAAAAAGAGGTTGGATTTCTGATGAAGAGTTAGAAGCTGTCAGGAGTGTAGGACATAGTGATGAAGAAATTACAGAGATAATAGCAAATATTGCTTTACACAATTTTACTAATTACTTTAATCATATCGCCCAGACTGAAATAGATTTTCCTTTGGTTCCAAAATTAGGTTCTAATTGAGGAATCGAAGTTAGCTAGGTTTTTATAAGAAATATAAATTTTTATACGTTCTTATGATTCAATTGAGTGACAAAGAAATTTTTATGCAGATTTTTTTGTTGTTTCGGTGTCAGGGTTGGCCATTTTTGCATAGAAATTGGTGCTTTCACGTCGAGAATGTCCCATGAGGTTTTGTACCGTTGGAACTTTTGCCCCATGTTGTAGAAGAAAAGCTGCAAATGAATGCCGCAACGAATGAGGGGTGGCGTTTTTTTCTACACCTGATACTTCTAAGGCTGCTTTAAAATATTTTGCGAAAGCTCGGGTAGTTAGTTTGCCGCCTCGTTCGCTTGGAAATAAATAGTCTCCAGGTTCTTTTTTACCAATTTGGCGGAGAATCGCATCAGATAAACTTCTTGAAAAAATTGTAGTCCTTCCTTTCCTTCGTTCTCCTTGCCCCTTTACGAATAGATTGTTCGTCCTTAAGTTTATGTCTTTTACTAGGACTTCTACAAGTTCAGAAACTCGAAGCCCAGCGCTATAAGCTAATTCAATCATTAGTCTGTGTTTCAGATTTTCGGCAGATAAGGCTACTCTTCGAACTTCTTCAAGAGTTAATAGAACCGGAGTTCTTTCTTTCTTTTGAGGTCGTTCTAATTCGCTTATTGGAAATTTTTGTCCAAATACTTCTACCCATAGAAAACGCAAAGCATTAATGGCTTGATCAATAGTGGACCTTGACTTTTTTGTAGAGTTTAGATGTCTTAGGTAATCTTCCAAGTCGCGATTAGAGGCTTCATGAGGATCCCGTGGCAAAATAAAAAAGAAAAAATTACGAAGTTGTCCTAAATAAGCTTTAACCGTTTGATCTCGGTATTTCCGAGTATTTAATCTTTCTTCGATAACCTCGTATGGTTTGGAGGCAAATTGGGGAAAAGGAAGCGATGCGTCCATGGAACTCTCCTGGATTAATGGCGAAAAGGATAAATCTTAAAACGAGGCGGACCGTAGTTTTTATTTTGGAAATACTAAACGGGCCGTTTGAAAAGCGGATATTGAAATGAATTTTGCGCATATATAATCAGAAATATAAACGCGGTAATAAAGTCATTAAAATTTTAACAAATTTTATGAAATCGTCAAGGTTATTTATTACGAATAACAAAAAAATCTAAAAGATTTCAGTATATGCCTTGGTTATGCTGCTCACGATTTTTTAAACTTAAACAATCTTATTTAAAACGATTTATCTTAATATTGAGAAATAAATAACAAAAGACTATAATGATCGGTTTTTTAATATTCATACCATTTAGTTCTTAGATTTCGAAAGTTTGAATTTTATTCAATCTATTAAGAAAGTTATTGGAAGCCGTAAATGAGATATTTTGGAGAAGTTATAAAATACGCTAGGCCATATACAAAAATATTAGTTTTTTCGTTTTTTTGTCTGGTGTTGACTTCAATTATAAGTTTGATACTGCCTCTCATTGTCAAAAATATGGTTAATGCCGTATTTATTGAAAAAAATGGGGAAGTATTGAATAGTTTGACTGTGGATTTGGTTATTACTATTTTATTTCAAGTTATTTTCGCTGTTATCCATAATTACGTATTTGGTTATGTCGCTTACAGAGCAGTAACGGATTTTCGAGCGGAAGTGTTTTCACATATACAAAGTTTATCGATAAGATTTTTTCAAAATCGTAGAGTTGGCGAAATTTTATCTCGGATGAGTTCCGATATATCGGTTATTCAAAGCGCTATGACAAGTATTCCTGTTGCCATATTGAGACAGACAATAACTCTTTTTGGAGGTTTAGCTATTATCCTTTATTTGAACTGGAAACTAACCGGTTTAATTATATTAGCTTTACTTCCGTTGATGGCTTTTGCTCGATTTTTTGGAAAACGTTTAAGAGGTCTTTCAGAAAATGTCCAAGATAAACTTGCCGAATCTTTAACGGTTTTAGAAGAAACTGTTTCTTCTATATTTACCGTTAAGTCGTATTGTCGTGAAGATTATGAAAATGGTCGATTTAAGAATCAGATCGAAAAGGCTTTTCACGCTTCGTTAGGAAAAGTTAAAATATCGTCTTTTTTTGGTCCGTTTATTTTGTTTTTGACTTTTTTAGTATCGGGCCTTTTGATTTGGTATGGAGGTCGGCAGGTGATGACTGGCTCTACAACTCCTGGTGAATTAGCGGCATTCTTTCTTTATGGAATTATTATGGCAGGACCTATTGGGACTGTAATTCGTATATATGCGCAATCGCAAGAAGCCGCTGGCGCTATGAAGCGTGTAAACGAAATATTGAATGAGAAACCGGACGTGAAAGTTTCTGAAAATCCTGTCTTGTTGCCCGATGCGCGAGGAGAAATTGAGTTTGAAAATGTTAATTTTAGTTACGATTCGGGCAAATTGATTTTAAATGATATTAGCTTCCGAGTTGCCCCTGGCGAAACTATTGCCCTAGTGGGTCCAAGTGGAGCGGGAAAATCTACAGTTACTTATCTTCTTCAAAGATTTTTTGATCCAGATTCCGGCAGAATACTTTTTGACGGTCATAATTTAGAAGACTTGGACCTTAAAAGTTTTTTAAGCCATATTGCTTATGTCCCTCAAGATCCTCAATTATTTAGTGGTACGATTCGTGACAATATACTTTATGGAAAATTAGACGCTACTGAAAATGAGCTAATAGCAGCCTCTAAAGCCGCTAATGCTCATGATTTTATCGTTAAAATGGAAGATGGTTACGATAGCCTAGTTGGCGACAAAGGAATTAAGCTTTCAGGGGGGGAAAGACAAAGAGTTACTATTGCGAGAGCAATGTTGAAGAATCCCAAAGCTCTTATTTTGGATGAGGCAACTTCTTCGCTAGATAGTCGTTCAGAAAACCTTATTCAAACCGCGTTAGAAACTTTGATGGCTGATCGCACTACTCTAATAATTGCTCATAGGTTGAGCACAGTTCATAACGCGGATAAAATTATTGTTTTGGATAAGGGGCGGATAGTCGAAATGGGTAGCCACTCAAGTTTGATGAAAGAGGAAAATCTTTACTACCGATTATATACCATGGGAGTTTTAGAGGAATCTTCGCTGTCCGCCGACTAAGATTTATTTAAGAAAGGTTTATATTTTAAGGCTTAATAAATCAATCTCCTGGATCTGCTCCCATCAAAAAACCCTTTAAATGCGCAACTTTATCGGGATCTCCGTTATGATAAATTCGAATCAAAGTATCAACTAACTCTTTTAGATGTTGATCCCTGATATTGAATTCCTTTGTTTGTAGAGTTTGGTTATCCTCATATACGTAAGAATGGTCCCCGCCGCCTGGATATTTTCGTTTTCGCATGGTACCCTTATTAATGAGTAACCAAATTATATCTAGATCAGTGTGTCTGTATAATTTTGCGATAGTGTCTGCAGAAGGCAGTGATTTGTTGTTTTCCAAATCAGAAAGGGAACCTTGGGAAATACTGATCAAATCAGCTAATTCGGCGATTTTGTAGTTTGAAGACTTTCTCCATTGCCGTAATCTTCCCCCAAGATTATGAGCTATGCCGATTTTCTTCTCTTGCATTAGTAAATCCCCGCACAAGATAAGCCGTCTTAGATAAACGGGCTAGTTATTAAAATGGTAAAAAAGTTGGTATTACCTTTTTTTTGCCACGAAAAATTCGTTTACAGATTCGACTCAGTTTAACTTTGTTCCGATTTGCTAAACCATCGGCAGTTTATTATGATTCTTAGAAACCCGCAAGCAAAAATACCCAATTTTGGGGTATTTTTTAAATAAAATAAAATTATCGGGTTTCTTAATTAACAATATTCGAGCGGAATTCTCTAATTTTATCAGATATAAAGCTTTATAGACATCAATTATTTCCGAATGGATTACTTTTTTGTAAAAAATATCAAGTAACTTATAATAAGGTTTAGTCTAAACCGTAAGTTTATTTTCGTTAAAATGAAATTTATCGATCAACTCCTATAATTCTTCTTTGTACGAAATATGAAATCAATTCAAATAAAATTATCATTATCTTTTTTGATTGGGGCAATTTTATTATTTTCAGCCTGCGGTAAGTTAGTCGACGTTAATGTTACTGTTATTGATCAAAAGACGGCTTTAGAAAACCAAATTTTGGGTAGTTATGAAGAACTTGGCAATGAAATGGTTTTGTTAGCTTCCGTAAGATCGGTTGACGAAAATGGAAAACTTAAACCAGTTACTAAGACTCCTCCTGCAAAATTAAAAGCAATTAAAGCAATGCAAAGAATGGAGTTTAATCGAGACGATATTCAAAGGTTTAAGGAGATGGGTATTGCAGGAGAAAAAAACGATGGTTTTCTGATTTTTTTTGAAACGGAAAAAACTCAAAAAGATTTACAACTTAAGGCATTTTCTCAAACTATTATTAATGAAGAAAATGAAGATAGGGAAACAACATTAAACAGAGTTATTGCTACAAATATACGTTTTTCTCCCAAAGACTTACCTAAAGTTAAAAAGGTTTATGCAAATCTTAATAGAGATAATGCCCTTCCCGGCGAAAAAATACAGCTGGAAGATGGGGCTTGGACAGTAAAGAAATAGTTTTTTTATTTAACTTCAAGTAAATACCTTAACGATATGGCATTTCGTCGCCTGCAATCGTTTTTTGGTACTCTATTTCTTCCTGGTTCATTTCGCTTACAAATTTTTTTAGTTCTTGGGGTGTATTGAAAAAATAAGGGCGATTTTCTTTTTGGCCACAGATTTCATCTTCACGTTCAACTATTAATTTACCTTCTGCCGTAATTTCTTTGAGAATAAATTTTTTTCTTGTTTTAAGCATACCAAAAAGGTCTCTAAAAGATTTTTCCAATTCTTCAGACATAGCTTCCTCCGTAAACTTTTATATATTGAAGTTAATATAATAAAACCATCTTTCTCTGATTTCAATATTTTACAAATTAAATCTGATTTTTAGATTAGGAGATTAATTATATTTGTATTTTTTTAGAAGTTTTTAAAAATCTAAATTAAGAACGTATTTGAGTTGTAGGTTTTAGGACATCAAGGTTTGGCAATAAGCATTTTAACCCAAATCGATACTATGTTATAGTTTTATGGGGTTTAAAGGGTTTTAAACATATTGTTTTAGCAAACAATAAACTTTGAATTATTTTAAAAAACAAAATCTATTTGAATAAATGGCTGGAAGATTAACTCTTAAAAAATTAGCTGATAATCTTATCAAAGAGGCTACAGCGCCTTTTTCTGCAGATGATTTTTCCCGTATGATAAGAGACCATTGGCGGAGAAAAATTTCTTCAACCACTTTAGAAAGACTAACGGGTAAGTTAGCCGAGCATAAACATATCATTGGATTAGAATCAAACGACTTTTTACCATATCGGGCGGTATTGGATAAAATTGTTCATATTCCAATGGAAATTCCCATATCTTCTCTCGAATTAAATGAGAAAATCTTAATTCCAGGTTATAGATTAATACCTGTTATCTCTACAGATCTTGACGAAGAAAATATTACCTTACTAGACGCTAAAGGTAATGAAATTCCCAAAAAAAAGAAGAAGTTTTTGTTAGAGGAAATAATTGAGTTTTACCAGTACTCTAATGCAGGTCACTTCCCAGATCATATTAATATTAACGAACAGATTCCTGGTAAGAGTTCTCTTTCAGTTACTGTTTGGCAAATGGGAGAAGTTTTTAAAAGCTTTCAAACCAAACCTTACAGAAGCTTGCTAATTAAGCTGATTGATTATGACCAAGGGATAATGCAGGTTCATCCGCACTGTAATATATCCCAAAACAAAAATAAGCTGAAAGCACGCAGTTTGAATATAGCATTGGAACAATCTTTATTAGAGCACCTTAACCGGAGAGCGTCGCCTTCTGAAGATCTAGAAAAACAATTGTTACGCGCATTTTATAGTATTGATCCGAAGTTTTTGAGCGTCCCATCTTTTTCTGTTAAGCATTTTTTGGAAAGCTCCCAGAAAATTTCTGTTGTTGGTTGTGAATGGGGACAGCCTAGATTTGTCTCTTCGACTAATTCTAACGACTTAGCGTTTCATTTAGAAATTAGTCCCAAAAGATCATTGGGTCGTTCAGGTTCGCTTGACGAAATTTTTGAAGATTTAGGGCTTCCATTTAATTCCATTGAATTTACCGCTATTCTCAGAGCTGTTTTAACCAGGAAAACTTGTAGTTTAGAAGTTTTAGTCGATATGCTTTTTAGTGGTAAAGGTGATTTATTCCATAATGCAAAGCAAGAGGATCGCTTTTATCAGTTACTAAGAGAAATGATGATTCCTCTTTATAAGGAAATGGAAGAACCGGAACCTAAGACAATTGTAGAGCTAAGATCACAAGCCGTCTCTGTAAAATTGCGTCTGATTAAAGCGCTAAAATTTTTGGAATATAAGGAAATTGGTTTGGCTGATCTACCTTTTGAAATTTTAGATCAGATTATTGAGATGGATCAGTTTTGCGCAGAATCTCTTATTTTTTTCGAAGAATCGCCACATCCTATTCCTATTCAAAGAATTAAGGATATTCAATTAGCTTTGAAAATAATTAGTCCAAAGCTTTCTATATTAGAAGAAGAAATATATAATGACTTAAGTGTTTTTTAGCTCAAGATTTAGATTGCTAGTTCTCTAAAGAAACAATTGAGCTGCCTCATCGAAATCACTCAATACCTTTTCTTTCACACCTTCCAAATGCTCTTTTGCAAACCCTATTTTTTTAGGCGTTTGAATATCGAGCCGAGGAATGAGGCTTTCGCCGCTATTTCCTAAATCCCATTCATGCGACAAGATATCTGCCATGTGAACGATGCGAGTTTCATCGGTGTGCTTTTTAGCTCGTTTTGGTTCATGGTGGTACGCTGCAACCGCAACTAAACTTTCAGGTAGGTTCCAAGCTTTTAAAAGATGGCTTCCCACCTCCATGTGGTTAAATCCCAAGATTTTATTTTCCACTTTATAAAGGTATTCTTTTTTTGTTTCGCATAATTCTACAGCTTCCATAGCAGTTTCAGGCATCTTATTGAAAATAACTAAACTGCCAATATCATGCAACATTCCTGCAATATAATATCTCTCTGGGTTTTCCATCTCGGTTAAAACCGCAATTTCTTTTGCGATCAATCCACAGCCAATACAATGTCTCCAAAATGATTTCCGATTGACTGTTTTCGCCATTCCGCCTTCGAATGAATTCATAATGGTAGTTGCTAAAGCTAGAAGTTGTAACTCTTTAGTGCCTGCAATCGATAGTGCGTGGCTAATTGTCTCAATTTTTTGAGGAAAACCATAAAAAGGACTATTTACAATTTTTAGCAATCGAGCGGTTAGTGAAGCGTCTGCGCTAATAATTGAAGCAATTTCTTCGAATGAGACGTCTTCTTCTAGAGCTTGATTGATTTGGAAGTAAATCGTGGGAAGAGAGGCTACATAATCTTCTATTAAATCGAAAAACTTAGGTTCCATTTAATAAAAGCTTAAAAGAATGGAGAATAAAATAAATTTGCAAAACATAGGAGAATTAAACATTTTGTAAAAGCAGTTAATTAAGAAACTTTTTCGCCAATCCCATGTTGAACTGGAGTTGCGCCATACTTTTTTAATGCGTTTGGCAATAATTTGGTTAGGCGTTCTATTCTTGTTTCATCGGAAGGGTGGGTCGACATAAATTCTGGAGGTTGGTTTCCTTTGGAACTTTGAAATCGAGTCCAAAAATTAACCGCTTCATTGGGGTCATATCCTGCACGGGCCATATATACTATACCAATTTCATCAGCTTCAGATTCATTTCCTCTACTAAATGGGAGTTGAAAACCATATTTTGCGCCAACTCCCAGCGCCCCTAAAATAAGAGGTTTGTATTGGCTATTACTATAATTTAGAGAAGCAAAAGACATAGCCCTAGATATTAACATTTGTTGGGTCATTCGCTGAGCGCCGTGTCGAGCGATGGCATGGGCAATTTCGTGGCCCATAACAGTAGCAACTCCTGCCTCATTTTCACATATTTGCAAAATACCGGTATAAAATGCTACTTTTCCACCGGGTAGAGCGAAAGCGTTTTGTTGTGGAGATTCAATTAGCTTAAATTCCCAATCTAAATCTGGCATATCGCTGACCGCAGCTAACCGTTTTCCAACTCGTTGAATCATTTTATTTAAACGAGTATTTTGAGAGACCTTTTCTTTAGAAAGAATTTCGCTATAAGATTGGGCGCCTAAAGAAAGCTCTTGGGAAAATGGAATTAATATTAGGGCGGATTTTTCGCTAACAGGAGTTGTTATGCATGCTGTGATGGTAATAAGTAAAGCGGCTAATATGAATTTCAATTTTTTTTGCATGCAATGATTATAGAAATAGGTTCTATCTTTTTCAATATTTTTATTAATCTATTTTAAACATATATTTTTATTCTCATAATTCCAAAGACTTGAAGATCCATGTTCCAGTTTGAAAAAGAAGCTAAAATTAAGGGTTTTGATTTTGTTGCGGGAGTCGATGAAGCTGGAAGAGGACCCTTAGCTGGTCCTGTTGTGGCCGCCGCCGTTGTTTTAAAAGATTTTACGCCGATTCCTGAACTCCGCGATTCAAAACAAATGTCTCCGAATCAAAGAGATAGAGTATTTGAGTTGATCAAAAAATCTGCGCTGGGTTTTGGTATTGGAGTAGTGGACGTTTCCACCATTGACAAAATTAATATTTTACAAGCAACTTTACTAGCTATGCGAATAGCTACTGAAAAACTCCCTGCCCTACCAGACTTGATTCTGGTTGATGGTAATCGCACCTTTGATTTTCCTAAGGAGCAAAAAGCAATTGTGAAAGGAGATCAGTTAAGCCAATCAATTGCAGCTGCTTCTGTTCTAGCTAAAGTAACAAGGGATCGCATTATGGGTGAGTATCATAAAGATTATCCGCAGTATGGTTTTGATAGACATAAGGGATATGGAACTAAACTTCATAAAGAGAGGATTCGAGAGTGCAAACCTTGTCCCATTCATCGCAAGACGTTTAAGGGCGTTCGAGAGTTTTTATAGCTTAATTATAAGTATTTAGGTAAGACTGTAAAAAGTTTTGATCAAATTTTTTAATACTTAATTAGCTTGTTTGAGCGCTTTGGTTTACGATATAGATTAGCGATGTTTTTTTAGCTAAAATTTCGTCGTTTTGCACGAATAAAGAAAATAATATGCTTTCTCTAAACAAAAAAAAATGGTTTTTGGCTAACCCCTCACCTGACGATTGCCTTCGGTTGATGGAAGAGGCCAGTGTTTCTCCTTTAGTTGCAAAACTATTAGTCAATCGTAAAGTGATGACGGGCGAGGACGCGAAATATATTGTTGATGGCGATTTATCAAATCTACACGACCCTTTTCTGATGAAGGGAATGAGTATAGCGGTAGATAGGATTATGAAAGCTATCGAAGAAGAAGAGATTTTGACCGTATTTGCGGATTATGACGTTGATGGCGTTTCTTCTGCAGCTTTTTTGATTCATTTTTTTCGAGACTTGGGTATACCAATCCGTCATTATCTCCCGAATAGAATGGTCGAAGGATATGGTTTGAGTGAAGATGCTTTAAATTCTATTAAAGAGACAGGAAGCACTTTAGTTATCACGGCAGATTGTGGAATTACTGCGGTTAAGGAAGCTGCCATAGCTAAAGAAATGGGATTGGATCTTATCATTACTGATCATCATCAAGTTAGCGCTGAAGGTTTGCCGCAAGCATTAGCAGTGTTAAACCCTCACCAACCAGATTGTCCTTACCCGTTCAGATTTTTATGCGGAGTTGGAATTGTGATGAAGTTATCCACTGCAATTCGAACCTCCCTCTATAAAGCTGGTTGGGAAAAAAGCCGATTACCTAACTTAAGACAATATCTTGACCTTTTTGCGTTAGGAACTATCGCGGATGTTGCCCCTTTAACAGGAGAAAACCACGTTTTAACTAAACATGGTTTAGAAGAGCTCACCACGACTCAAAAACCAGGTTTGATTGCGTTGAAGTCAGTTGCCGGGTTAAATGGCGCTGTTGATTCTCAATCCATTGGTTTTGGTTTAGGTCCTCGGCTCAACGCCGCTGGAAGGCTTGGTAAAGCTGATTCGGGGCTACATTTATTACTTTCCCAGGATCTTTCACAAGCCACTGATTTGGCTAATGGACTAGAGACAGTAAACCGTGAAAGGCAAGACGTTCAAAAATGGACTCAAAAGGAAGCGGAATATTTAATTTCTAAAGAAGTTGATTTGGAAAATGATCGGGTTATTGTACTAGCTTCGGAAAATTTTCATCGTGGCGTTGTTGGAATTGTAGCTTCCCGAATGGTTGAGAGATTTTATAGGCCAGCGGTATTAATTGCTATAAAAGATGGTTTGGGTAATGGCTCGGGTCGAAGTATTCCTAAATATAATCTATTTAAAGGATTACAAGAGTGCTCAAATTATTTCCAACAATTTGGAGGTCATGCATTTGCTGCAGGTCTAACTTTAGAAGTTGGAAAGATTGATGAGTTTAAGAAGGCTTTTAAAGAGCTTGGACGTAAATTTTTGAGTCCAGACGATTTAATTCCAGAAGTTAATATAGATTGTGAGATAAAGCTTGCCGATGTCACTTTTGAATTAATTGACGAGATTAATAAGCTTAGCCCGTTTGGAGCGGTGAACCCAGTTCCTGTTTTTACAAGTCGAAATGTTATATTGCGCAATATTAAATTTCTTGGGAAAGAGGCTAATCATGTTCGTTTTAAGGTCTTACAAAAGAATGCGTTAAAAGACGTTATTGCTTTTAATATGAGACCAGCTTTTGAGAATAAACTAAAAGATGGAGATCAAGTAGATATTGTTTACGAGGCTACTGTCAATGAATGGCATGGAAACGAAAACCTGCAGCTCAACCTAACAGATATAGCGCTTCCCGCTTAAGAGTTATTCTGCTCGCACTGCATTCATAGCATTGAGATTAGCGGCTGTTCTGGATGGGTACCAACCCGCGATTACTGAAGCGGACCAAAAGGATACTATCATTATAAAAATGAAGGAAACTGGAAAGTGGACTTGAATAGTCCATCCAAATGATTGCTTATTAATTACATAAATAAGTAGATAGGAAACAACAATTCCAGCTGCCAAGCCTATCGTAGAGCCTATAAAACCTAAAATCCCCGCCTCTATCAAAACAATTTTTTTTATTTGCCGTTTAAACGCTCCAATAAACCTTAAAATACCTATTTCCCTTTGTCTTTCAAGGACAAGCGATAATAAAGTATTAAACAATCCTAAGACAGCCACTAAAATAGCCACGATTTCTAAAGAATATGTGATGGCAAATGTATTATCAAATATTCGCAGGACTTCTTTTTTTAATTCGCCGTTGGTCCGAACTATGATGTTTTGATCTTGTCCAATTCGTTTGACGATTTCTTTTCGTACTTTTGGTAGATCGTTTTTGTCATTTAAATATACGACAATGCTGTTAATTGAAGAATCTTGGTAATAATTTAAAAATGTTGTTCGATCAATGACAACATATCCCCTTTCCTGCGAGTAGTCATAATAAACCGCAACAATTTTTAATTTAAGAACCCCTTTTGGGGTATTTAAAGTAAGAGTATCTCCTACTTCAACTTCATGTTTTAAAGAAAACGCTTCTGAAACAAGAGCTTGGTTTTGATTAACCATTGCGGAACCTAAGTCTTTAGATTTTATTCCAGATTTGATCACCAAATTTCCAAAACGAGATACTATAGAAAAATCTCCTGACGCTAGTATGATAGGGAGATTGTTATATGAATGGTTGATAGCGCGAAATAAATCAACAGCTGCAATTTCTGAAAGGTTTTTTAATTTTTCGGCTTTTTGAGCTGAAAAAGTATGTTGGTAATCAATGTTTTTTCCGGAGGCGGGGCGGATGAATAAATCTGCTTTTAGGGTTTGACCAATCCACACGACTACGGTTTGTCTGAAACTATGCACCATGATTGACATACTGATGATCATCATGAATGCGATGGCAAGTGAAGAAACGGCAATTGAATTTCGTCCAACGTTTTGCGTTAAATTCAAACAGGCAAGAAGACCCTCGCCTCCAAAATAATGTTGGAGACGGGTTCGTAGCTTATTTCTAGCTAGTAGTAGTAGTGAAGGCGAAAACAAAGAACACCCAAGGATTAAGAGAAAAACTGAGAAAAACCCAAAAAATGGAAATTGGTCTATGGGTGGGAGGAAAGCAAAAAAAATGGCGCATGTTAAGATTATCGTGGCGGCGTAGTTTAGCCGTTTATTTCCGCGATATACCTTTAGATCGTAACTTCCACGTCGCATAACTTGAGTTGGCGAAGCGATTGCAGCTTCAATTGCGGGAAGTAAAGCGGAGAAAAAAGATAGCCCTACTCCCAGAAAAAAATAAGGAAGCGCCTCAGAGTAAAGAAACTTTGCTTCTCCGGCATTATTTGAAACATAAAGCGCATTTATAGTCATTGAAACAGCATTTAAAGAAAATTCAGCGAGGTAATAGCCAAGGGCTATTCCTAAAACTGAACCAATCGCTCCAATAATTCCCGCTTCCAAAAAAAAGATTGTTGCAATTGATAAAGGGGAAGCGCCTAACGCTCGCAGGGTTCCAATTTCTACTCTCCTTCGAACAACTGAAAGAGCTACCATATTGTAAATTAGATAAAGAGCTACTAATAGAGCGACAAAGCTTAGCGCCGTCAAATTGTATTGAAAAGCTCTAAGCATTTTTTCTACTTGCTGATTTTTTCTCTCAGGGCGGTCTACTCTTAAATAATCGGGAAGGATAGCCGAGATTTTATCGCGATAGAACTCGAAACTTTTATCTCCAAGAAATTCAATATCTATTCGATCTAACTTGCCGATTTTTTCAAATACATTTTGAGCTGCGGCAATATCCATTAAGGCAAAGTTTCCGTTTAACGCTTTGGCAATACCCTTATTTTCAAGTACGGCTGTCACGTTTAAAAAAGTTTTTTTCCCGTTTATTGTGAAAGAGATTTTGTCGCCAGGTTCAAACGAAGTTTCGGGAATAAACTTTTCAGGTAGTATGATTCCGGTCTGATCCAAAATTAAAGGGACAAGTCCGTTGAGATTTTTTTGAGTTGTTTTAAGGGAAAAATCTCGGATTCCGCTATCTTGCAAAAGATCGGTTCCTATAATCTCCACCACTTCTCCTGACTTTGTTTCTACAGCTTTTGCTTCTATGACGGGATATGGTTTGATTAATTTTCTTAAAGAGCCTAAAGACTTGAACGCCATTTCGTCGAAAGGCATTCCATCGGCATGTATTGTTGCGTCGGCTCGTCCAAGAACCAGATCGACGCTTTCTTTAAAAGAATTTAATGTTTGGCGATTGGCTAGTTGTACGCTGAGGAAGACAGAGACGCCGATGGCTACGCCTAAAACTGTTACGCTGGTTCGAAATGGATCTTTATAAAGAGGTCGTATGACCAATGCTATAAATAAGTGTAAAAATGAATATAATTTATTTGTCAATTTTTGGCTCAGGGTTTAGGTCTTAATTTTCACAGCTTCTAATATGTTTTTGGCTAAAGATTCAGTTATTCCGGGTAACTTTGATAATTCATCAAGCGACGTGTTTCTTATATTTTCTAGACTTCCAAAACTTTTTAACAAAGCTAACCTACGTTTTTTTCCTATTCCAGGAATAGATTCAAGAGGAGAGCTTAACGTTTTTGATCCTCTCAATTTTCTGTGGTAGGTGATGGCGAATCTGTGAGATTCATCGCGAACTCTTTGCAGAAGCAACCGAGCGGGCGAATGTTCTTTAAAAAATATTGTTTCTTTTCTTTGAGATGAAAAAACTTCATCGGTTCTTAAATCGTTTCGTTTTTTCCCTTTAGCGATGCACGCTAAGTCGACTTTATCTTCTAAGCTTAAGTCGCGCAATACTTGTAATCCAGTATTTAAATGTCCCTTACCGCCGTCTATTAAAATTAAGTCTGGAAAAGGTTTCTCTTCTGCTATTAAACGGCCATATCTTCTAATCAAAACTTCGCGTAGCATTGCGTAATCGTCAATTCCTTTTACATCTTTAATTTTAAATCTACGATAGTTTGCTTTGTCGGCTTTTCCGTCGTTAAAGCAAACCATAGAACCTACTGCATACGCCCCAGAAATATTTGAAATATCAAAACCTTCGATAATTTGCGGTAAACTTTTTAAAGAGAGTTGAGCTTGAAGTTCTTCAAGCATTAAAACGCGGGAGTCATCGTCATCTAGCTCGTTTTTTAGAGCTAATTTAGCGTTTGAAGCGGCCATCACGACTAAGTTTCGTTTTTTTCCTATTGTAGGGGATTCTAAAATAACTCGGTTTCCTTTTTTTTCAGATAACCAATCGCTTAATAAACTCTGGTCTTCGACAGGATGAGGCAGAAGGATTTCTCTGGGGAGTATCGGTTCGTCGGCGTAATATTGTTTCAGGAATGAAGTTAATAATTCATTATCTTCAAATTCACTTTGGCTTTTTAAACGTACATTTTTTTCTCCGATTAGTTTGCCGTCTCTAATAATTAATACCTGAACAAGTGCGGAGTCGCCTTCTCGGTAATATGCAATTGCATCATGGTTTTCTTGAGATGTAGAAACAACTTTTTGTTTGTCAAATATGGTTTTAACAGCGGCAATTTTATCTCTGTATACAGCGGCTTTTTCATATTCTGTTGTTTCGGAAGCGGAAAGCATTTTTGTTTTTAAGCTTTCCATTAGTTCTCCATTTTTTCCTTTAAGAAATAATTGAACATCCTTAACAATTTTAGAATAATCTTCTGGAGATACTTTTGCCGAACAAGGTGCAAGGCAACGACCAATTTGGTAATTTAAACAAGGACGGCGTTTTTCTGTTCCATCTAAATCGTCTTTGCTTTGTCTTAGAGGAAAAATTTTATAAATTAATCTAATAGTTTCACGCACTTCTTTGACCATGGTGTATGGACCAAAATATGCGGAAGAATCTTTTTTGATTTTTCGAACTATTTCCAATCGCGGATAAGTTTCTCCTAATGTTAAGCGTATATATGGGTAGTGTTTATCGTCTTTTAATAGGACGTTGTAACGTGGTTGATATTTTTTAACAAAATTACTTTCTAAGATCAGAGCTTCGCGTTCGGATTCGGTTGTTAGTATTTTAATATCTTTAATTTTTGCAATCATTGCCCTGGATCGGGGCATAAGATTACGTGAATCTTGAAAGTATGAACGAACTCGAGAAAATAAGGATTTTGCCTTTCCTATGTAAAGGACTTCTCCCTTTCCGTCCTTCATCATATAAATGCCGGGAAGTTTAGGGAGCGTATCAAGAATTTCGTTGATGCGTTCCGCCATGGCTTTGTACTTTCCCTCAAAATAAAATTTTATGAATACGTCAAAAAAATTATGGTTAATTTTTTTGGAGCATTTTATTGGTTGATATAAAAAAGAATTCTTTAATCGTATTTAGGTTTCTAAGTTGTTAGAACATATTTTTTTGATTAAATTCCTATTAGTCATTTTAAGAGAATGATTTTTTGGGACTCCAGCCTTTGTATCTCATGCAGCCTAAAAACGGCGCATGTTCGCCTCGAAATCCGTATTCTCTTCCTTGAATAATGCTACTGTATTTTTCTTTTTCTTCTAGACACATTTCTAGATTTTTTTCAAAAACTTCTTCAGACTTAGATCCATCAACGCTTTTAAAGCTAGAATAATTCCAACTTGGTCCGCATCCTGAAAAAAAGATTAAAAAAATAAATAAAAACGAAATTTTCTTAAAGTTAATAAGTTTGTAGAAATGAGATGAAATGTTTTTCGAGTTTTTTTGAAGATGCATCCTTTTTACCGATTAAAGTTCGTGAAAAATTATTGAATATTATAATCTAAATTAAGCTTTATGGGCCTTCTGCATTAAATAATAGGTGATCAAGATTAAAGATTTGGTAAAGGCGAGTCCAATTAAATTTGTGATATTCCTTCTAGAGCAATTTTCACAAAATTTATAGGATTATTGTTTTAGATAATTTATTTTGAAAATTGAAGATTTAGAAATAAGTAATTATTACCTTCTATTTGGAAATTTTATTGAGTTTCTTTGTATTGAAGACCTAATTTGCTCGTATATAAGCTCTAAATAATGATTTTTGTCTATTTTTAATGGATTCTAATTCTTAAAAAGTAGTGAAAATTATATTTTCGAAGTATTTAAACAAATTTAAGAAACTATTCCTTCCTTTTCTCATCTCGCTTATAATACTGAGGAAATGGAGGTTAATTAGTGGCATTTGACAAAGCAAAATACGCCAAGAAGTTTGCATCGGGCGAGGCAAAAGACCATATAATTGGTTTAAGTCAGGGCATTTTAGATTTAGAAAAAAATCCCTCGCATCCGGATACTCTGAAGCAAATTTTTCGTATTGCCCATACCTTGAAGGGCTCTTCAAAGATGTTTGGTTTGACAGAGATGAGCGAATTAGCTCATCTTTTAGAGGATGCCTTAGAAGCTTTTTCGGATAAACGTGTTGTTCCTTCCAAACCTGTTTTTAATTTATTTTTACAATCAGTTGATTTTCTAACAGATCTTTCTGAGGTTGCGGCAAAAGGAGAGGTTTTTCAAGGTGAGTTAGAGCCTTTATTTAAACGTTTAGAGGATGTAGCAAAAGGTAAGCTGGAAGACCCTTCTGCCCATGCGCCTGATGTAAAAACCCCTGAAGTCGAATCTCAAGCTGAAGATTCTGAAGTTACTATTGAAAATGATGAGAAGCCGGAACCTCTTCCTGTCGTTCAAAAAATAGAAAAAATTGAAGAACCTCCAAAAGTATCTCCACCCCCGGAAGTTACTGAGGTTGCTAAAAAACCTGGAGAAACTTCCAATTCCCGACTGAAAGAAAATGAGACCATTAGAATTCCCGCTAAAAAACTTGATGTAGCTATTAAGCTTATGGGCGAGGTTTTATCTAACCAAGGTCAAATGAAACAGGATTTAGAATTACTTGAGGAATTGGAAACTCCAAATAGAAAACAAAAAGAGGTTATTTCTAAATTACAAAACCTTAACAATGGCATAGATCCGCAATTTAAAGCGGATATCTTGACTATTTTGCGAGAGTATCGGAGTAAAACCAGAAGTTTTATGGAGCGAGCAAGAGATAATCTCAGTGTTCAAGGTTTGTTGACTGACGATTTAAGAGATTATGTTTTAAGAATGAGAATGCTTCCCATTTCAACGGTTTTTGATAGTCTTCCTAGGCTAGTGCGAGATATTTCTCATTCTTTGGATAAAGAAATTGAATTAGTTCTAAAAGGGGGAGAAACCGAGCTTGATAATAAAATTATCGAGCAAATTGGTCCTTCTCTTGTTCATTTGATCCGTAATAGCCTTGATCATGGTATTGAATCTCCAGAAGAAAGAGTTCGAACAGGTAAGTCTGTTAAAGGGACCATAACAATCGAAGCTCGTTACGAAGGTGGAAATGTTGTGGTTGAAATTGAAGACGATGGTCGCGGTATTCAAGTTGAAAAAATAAAGGAAAAAGCCCTTAAGCAAAAAATAATGGATAAAGAAACTTTGCTTAGTATTTCGCGGTCCGAAATAGTTGATTTGATTTTTACTCCTAATTTTAGCACCAGTTCTTTCATTACTGATGTCTCTGGAAGAGGTGTTGGAATGGACGTTGTTAAAGAAAATATTGTTGAAAGGTTTAATGGCTCGATAGCTATTGAAACTTCCGAGGGAAAGGGAACTCGATTCATAGTTAAATTACCATTAACGCTAGCTATAGTGAGAGCTTTGGTGTTTTCTGGGTTTTCGGGTTTAAAGTTAGCCGTTCCTGTTTCTTCAATAGATGAAATTATTCGATTACCTCAAGAGCAGATTTTAGAAGTTGTTAATAAGAGAGCGGTTCGATTACGAGAACAACTCATTCCGATTTATTATTTGGAAAATTTTATTGGGCTTCCTGAAACAGAAGCTTCAGCCTCTTCTGAACCTGTAGTGCTTATTCTTTCTATGGGAAACGATAAGTTAGGATTAATGGTTGAGTCGATAGTTACGGAAGAGGATTTAGAAACTAAAACGTTACCAATCCACTTACGCAGCGTTGATTTTATAGCTGGAGCGGCAGCCATTGGCAGAGATGACATAATTTCTCTTATCCACGTTCCAACTTTATTTGAACTACGAAAAGAAATTAAATACGGAAAATCTGGCGGTAAAGAAGACGCTGAATTGAAAAAAGACCTCCATATTTTAGTAGTAGACGATTCTCCTAGTACTCGAGAGATTGAAAAAAGTATTCTGGAATCATATGGATACAGAGTAGACGTTGCTTCTGATGGAATGGAAGGTTTGGAAAAAGCAAAAAACTTTCAATATAATTTGGTTGTTACTGATATTGAGATGCCAAAACTGGATGGTTTTTCATTAACAGAAGCGCTAAGAAAAGAAGAGAAGCATTTTTTTACTCCCATAATTATTGTAAGTTCGAGAGATAGAGAGGAAGACAAAAAAAAGGGGATGCAAGTTGGCGCAGACGCATATATTATAAAAGGCGACTTTGAACAGTCTAATCTCTTGAGCACCATTAGAAGTCTTATAAAATAAACTTTTCTTAAAAAATATTATTTATGAAAAAAAGTAAATTGTTAATTGTCGACGATGAGTTCGGTATTCGTGAGATGTTATCCGATATTATGGTTGCAGGAGATTTTGAAGTTGAAACAGCTGAAAATGGAGCGAATGCTCTTGAAAAACTGGTTGAACATCCTGACATAGATCTCATTGTGTCTGATATGGATATGCCAAAGATGACAGGCGTTGAAATGATTCAACATATTAGAGCCGCTGGAAATAATATTCCTGTCGTCATTCTTACCGCCAACAGTCAAATTCAAATTGCGTTAAATGCTTTAGAGCAAGGCGCAAGCGACTATTTGTTAAAAGATGAAAATATAGAAGATACTTTGATAATTGCGGTAAATAAAGTGTTGGATAAAATAAGGATTGTCCAACAAAATCAAAAATTAATGGAGGACATTACCGCAGTAAATGAAGAGTTGGAAAAGATTGTAAAAAATATGACCGAAATCGGGACCGCTCTTTCAGCGGAAAGAAATCGGAGCGCGTTATTAGAACTTGTCATTTCTCATGTTAGACAGTTAACTAAAGCCGATGCGGGAACTCTTTATATTTTTGAATCGAAGCGCCTTCATTTCCAAATAGTACAAAACGGTAGTTTGGGAATTACTATGGGAGGAGTATCGGGGAAGCCTATTACATTTCCTCCAGTAGAACTAACGGAATCTAATGTGTCTGCTTATGCTGCAATTAAAGGCGTTCCTATTAATATTCCTGATGTTTATAATTCGGACTTATTTGATTTTACAGGTCCCAAAAAATTTGACGCTTCAACAGGGTATAGGTCTAAGTCTATGCTTGTTGTACCAATGAAAAACCACGAAGATGAAGTGGTAGGAGTTTTACAACTCTTAAATTCTATAGATTCAATAACTGGCGAAATTGTTCCTTTCTCAGATGCGACTCAAGAATTAGCCGTTTCAGTGGCTTCACAGGCGGCTGTTGCGATCTCAAACATGAATTTGGTAAAAAGCCTTGAAGGTTTATTTGAGGCGTTTGTTGATGTTATGGCTACAGCTATTGATGAGAAATCTCCGGTAACAGGGGGACATATTCGACGTGTCGCCCAAATGACTATGGAAATGGCGGTGGTAATCAACGAGCAAAAAGAAGGTAAATTTAAAGATAATTACTTTAATGAAGAGCAGATGTATGAACTAAAGCTTGCAGGTTATATGCACGATTTAGGTAAAGTCACGACACCAGTTGAAATAGTGGAAAAGGGAAAAAAGCTTGAGGCCATTTTTGATCGTATTCAGTTTGTTGATTTAAGATTAGCGCACGTAATTCAAGGGTTGAAATTAGAGGCTCTTAAAAAAGAATATGAATTGGTAGCCAAAAACGCATCGGATGACGTTATACAAGCTTTAAAAAGTGAAATGGAAAACAAAATAAATGAGTTTACTGAAATTCGGAGTTTTATAAATAAATGTAACGAGCCGGGAGAATTTTTAGAAGATGAGAAAGTTGAACGGTTACAAGAAGTTGCCAAAATAACCTATGTTGATGAAGATGGTAATGAACAAAATCTGTTAACCGAAAATGAGCTTTTAAATTTATCTATAAGGAGAGGAAGTATCACTGAGGCAGAAAGAAAACAAATGCAAAACCATGCCGCTGTGACTATAAAAATGTTAAATCAAATTCCTTTTACTAATAAATTATCGCGAATTCCTAACTTTGCTGGAGCCCATCATGAATGTATAAATGGAAAAGGTTATCCGCTAGGGTTAAAAGGAGATGAAATTCCTTTTGAAGGAAGGTTAATGGCCGTTACAGATATTGCCGAGGCTTTGACAGCGGCAGATAGACCTTACAAAAAAGCAATGCCTCTTGCTGTTGTTAATAAGATTTTGCGATCCATGGCTGAAAATAATGAATTAGATAAAGATATGGTGGAATTGTTTATTGGTGAAAATGTGTATGGTCGATATAAAGAAAAATATGAAAATTAGAAATTAAATTTGTTGACCAAATATGCTTTTTAAACATTTTTTGATTTGAAAAATATATAAAATACCCTCCTCTTTTTTTAACCAATAAGACTTTTCTCTCATAGGTTAAATTATGGCATTAATTCCTCCTCATTTTTTTGACTGCGTCATAGCCATTGGGATTCGTGAGAGTAACGATCATATTAAATGGATCGGCACCGGTTCTTTAATTGGAAGACTATTCCGTAAAGTTTCTGAAGATAAGAACGAATACCATATTTATATAGTAACTAATCAGCATGTATTAAAGAATCATAAGACAGCTGTTGTTAGATTCAATCCGATGGGATCAGAATCGGCTAAGGATTTTGATATCCCTTTATTTGATTCTAAAGGAATTCCTTATTGGTATCCTCATCCTAAAGCAGATTTAGCGGCGATAGGAATTGACGCTGACTTTCTTAAGAATGAGAAGATCTCTTACAGTTTTTTTAAGTCGGATTTCCATAGCATGGTTTTATCGGAAATGTCTCAATGCGGAGTTTCCGAAGGAGATTTTATTTATGTTTTAGGTTTTCCAATGGGGATTGTCGACCTTGATCGTCAATACGTAATCGCAAGATCTGGAATAATTGCTAGACTACGAGATGCGCAGGAAAAGCGTGGGTTGGAATATTTAATAGACGCTTCTGTGTTTCCTGGGAATAGTGGTGGCCCTGTTATTTATAAACCGGAGATTATTAGCGTTGAAGGCACACAATCGGTTGCAAAACCTTCGTTGATTGGTATTGTTTCAGGATACTTATCATTTAAAGATAACGCAGTTAGCCAGCAAACTGGAAAAACTAGAGTTGTTTTTGAAGAAAACTCCGGTTTGGCAACGGTTATACCGGTGGATTACGTATTGGAAACTATTGATTTATGTTTTCAAGCTAGAAATGGTAAAGACTTTACTAGTTCTCTTAGATTGCCATAGAATAAATGACTAGGACGAATAAGAATCTGCAATTTTTTTTACGGATGATAAATAAGAACTACCAAACAAATTAAGATGGTTTAGCAAATGATAAAGATTAAACAAATCTCGTCTTTCATTATATCCAGGATTTAAAGGAAAAGCTTCAAAGTAAGAATCAAAAAATGATTTTGGTGGGCTCCCAAAAAGTTCCATCATTGCTAAATCTGCTTCTCTAAATCCAAAATAGACTGCAGGATCAAAAAGACATGGTTCTCCATTAGGTCCTCCAAAATAGTTTCCAGACCACAAGTCTCCATGTAACAATGCTGGCTTCTCATTTTCTAGATAAAGCCAATCGCCCAGCTTTTTTTTTATCTTATCTATTTTATGATCAAGGTCTATTGGAAGAAGTCCATTTTTGCGGGCAAGGTTTTGTTGAAACCCAATACGATGATCTCTGAAGAAAATGATGCCGCTAGATTCTTGAGTATTGATTTGAAGAGTTTTACCTATAAAGTTATCGTGATCTAAACCAAAAAATTCATTCGAAACGCTATGGAGAGCGGCAAGTTTTTTTCCTAGGCTGGAGAAATAGTTTGTTTGAGTTTCTTCTAAAAATTCTAACAAGATGAATTTTGGGTTTTTTTCGGGGCTGAAGCCTAATACTTTAGGGATTCTTGGTCCTGCCGCTGCTGAGCGCAGTATTTCAAGCCCTTGAGCTTCCTTGTTGAAGAAACCCAAGGGAGGAGAAGAATTGCTTTTTACAAAAACTTTTTCTTGATTTGATAATTGAAGAATTTGAGCTTCATTAATTGAACCGCCGCTACAATGAGTGGATTTTTCAATTGAAATTTTTGTTCCATAAACTTTGGATAAAACTTCAAAAATTTGTAGTTTCATCAAGTATTTAGATAATTAGTTTTTATAAATTCAAGAATTTTAGGGGACGTTCGGTGAACAATGTTGAAAACATTATCGAAGCCTTCGTCTCCGCCGTAATATGGGTCTGGCACGTCTAAGGGTTTTGCAGAAAGGTTTTCTGGATCAAAAGACCGAAATAATCGTAGTTTTTTTTCTGCTATAGAAGGGGGGCAAAGCGCTGATAGATCCATTAAATTTGCTTGATCCATAGCAATTACTAAATCGAATCTATCAAAATCCTCTGGTTGAAATTGACGGGCTCGTGAATTCATAGTAACGCCATTTTTACCTGCTGTTGTTTGCATTCTTTTGTCAGGTGGTTTTCCCACGTGCCAATTTCCTGTTCCGGCAGATTCGATGTGAACCAAATCCTGGAAGTTTTCTTTTGTCATTAAAGTTTCAAAAACACCTTGGGCAAGAGGTGATCTGCAAATATTCCCAAGGCATACAAAACAGATTTTTACTGAATTAATCGAAGACATAGTATGTAATTTGCAAACTGAATAAGATAAAAAGTTTTAACCTTATGGAGTTTGATTCTTTCACTTATAAAAAAGGACTTTTAAGGTTAGTTCCTTCGTTGATTTCAACAACTTTTCCGTTTAATATGGCTTTTCGCCAAATTTAGGAAATATATTAGAGCGTTATTTTATCTTGTTTGATTATAGCTCGCAATCCATTATAGAGAATTTCTAAGAAGTTATTGGAAGAGGCTTTTTGTTTAATCAGTAGTTTATATCCTAAAGTAAACCTCTTATAAAGTTATCAAGTTAGGACCCTCTTGAATTTAAGAGGTAGTTTTTAATAGATCTAAGTTTTATTCATTAATTCAAACTAGGAGGTCGGGCTTTGATTTCCCGTTACACTCTTCCTGAAATGGGAGCCATTTGGGAACCTAAAAATAAATTTGATATTTGGCTTAAAATTGAAGTTGCCGCTTGTGAAGCATGGGCTGATTTGGGAGAAATCCCCAGGGAAGCTCTTGGAGAAATTCAGAAGAAAGCCGATTTCAATATTCAGCGAATTGATGAAATTGAAAAAGAAACGAGGCATGATGTCATTGCATTTACTACTTGTGTCTCAGAATATGTTGGCCCTGCCTCGCGTTATATACATTTAGGGTTGACGTCTTCGGATGTAGTTGACACTGCTTTTGGAGTTCAACTAAAACAAGCTTCTGGATTGATAATTAAAAAACTAGAAGGTTTTCGAGATATCTTAAAGAAGCAAGCTCATAATTATAAAGATACGGTGACTATTGGTCGTTCACATGGAATTCACGGAGAACCGACAACTTTTGGATTAAAACTTGCGAATTGGTACTCGGAAGTATGCCGCAATTTACAAAGGATGAAACGAGCTAAAGATACCATTTCCACTGGGCAAATTTCAGGGGCAGTAGGAACCTTTGCTAATATTCCACCGACAGTAGAGGCGTATGTTTGTAAAAAATTAGGATTAAAGCCAGCTGCGATTTCCAGCCAGATTATTCAAAGAGATCGTCACGCCGAGTTTTTTTCCACTCTTGCTATTATTGCAAGCTCTTTAGATAAGTTTGCGGTGGAGATTAGACATTTACAAAGGACTGAAGTGTTGGAGGCTGAGGAATACTTTTCTGCGGGGCAAAAAGGTTCTTCTGCAATGCCTCATAAAAGAAACCCCGTCGTTTCAGAACAGATGAGTGGTTTAGCTCGCATAATTAGGGGAAATGCGTCAGCTGCATTAGAAAATGTTCCTCTTTGGCACGAGCGCGATATTAGCCATTCTTCGGTAGAAAGAGTTATTGGACCTGATAGCTGTATTTTGGTTCATTATATGTTGACCAAAATGACTCAGTTGATAGAAAGATTAATTGTGTATCCAGAAAATATGCGAAAAAACCTCGAAAAAACAGGGGGATTGATATTTTCTCAATATATATTACTTGCCTTAACTCGCAAGGGAGTTTCTAGAGAAGAAGCTTATAAAATAGTACAGAAAAATGCTATGGCCACTTGGGAAAAAGGCGGTAGCTTTTTATCCAGGTTAAAAAAAGATAAAGATATTAAGAAGTATTTATCGGCTAAAGAATTAGAGAAATCTTTCAATTTAAATTATCACTTAAAAAATGTAGATACAATTTTTCAACGCGTTTTTTAAAAGCTCAAAATTAATGGAGGAAAGGTGAATAAAACACTAATTTATTCGGGTTCAGTAAAAGACGTTTATAAAGTTGAAGATGGGATTTGTGAATTTGATTTCACAGATAAAGTTTCAGTATTTGATAAACCCATTGGTAACGCCATTCCTGGAAAAGGCGAGACACTTTGTGATTTAGCGTGTTTTTGGTTCGACGTATTAAAAGATCTAAATATTGGCTGTCATTTTATTGAACGTACAGGCCCCAAAACAATGCGCGTAAAAGAGGTTCAAATTATCCGAGATTATTCAAAAATCATTGACGGAAAAACAAACCATTTAATTCCGTTGGAATTTATTCTTAGGCATTATGTTGTAGGTAGTTTTCATGATCGCATACTTAAAGGCAAAATAGAGCCTGAGAGCTTAGGCGTTTCTGAAGTTCCATATGGAATGGAGTTATTGGAGCCTTATTTTGAGACTAGCACCAAATTGGAGGCTCATGATAGATTGCTTTCAAATGGAGAAGCCCTAGAAATTGCTAGGATGGAACAAGATCGATTGGATGAAATTGAAGATATCTGCATTAGGATAGATGATGCTATGGAAGAGCGATTGGAATCTTCTAACCTAGTTCATGTGGATGGGAAAAAAGAGTTTGGATATGATACAGAAGGACAATTAATGATAGTTGATGTCTTTGGGACTCCTGATGAAGATAGGTATTGGGACAAAAAACGCTATTTAGAAAATGGGGAGCACATCGAGCTGAGTAAAGAAGCGGTAAGAACGCATTATCGTAAAACAGGTTACAAAGAAGAGTTGGAAGCTGCTCGCCAAGCAAAATCAGAAGAACCTCCAATCCCTGATATGCCCAATGACTTGGTCAATGAAGTTTCAGAGATTTATAAATCTATAGCTGGGGAAATCTTAAAAGCGACAAATTAAACTTATTTGTCGCTTAGGTTTTGCGCGCAACCGTTTTGCATAAGACTCCCATAATCCCCCAAATAATTTCACCGGTTAAGGGGGGATTGAGCGAGTTTTAGAAGATGCGTAGCTTTAATTTATTAATAGAAGCTAATCTTTTACAAATAGAGGTAGCCAGAGTTTTACTTTTGAACCTTCATTTTTCTTACTTGAAATTTCGACCCCCCCTTGATGTTGATTCATTATTTCTTTTACTATTGGTAATCCCAATCCAACGCCAAAGCTTTTCGTGCTGTATAGAGGAGTGAAAATATTATTAAATTCTTCTTCGGGGATTCCCAACGCAGTATCTATAAAAAAGATTTCTAATGTATTTGAATTTAAAATGGTGTTTACATTTAAGTTTAATCCGCTAATTGTTTCGCCTTTTTTGTCAGTTTGGGATTTTTTTTCAGAAAGCGCTTGAAGCGCATTTTCTATAACATTGATGATAGCTCTTCGAAGTCTTTCTTTATAAATTAAAACCGAAACCCCCGAATTAAAGCTTTCCTTAACGGAAAAGTCACTATCAAGTTTTTGTTCATTAAGAATTTCATTTAAAAGCTTATCGATTTGAACCCATTCCTTTTTTGGCGAGTGGGGTCTAGCAAAGTCGAGTAGCTCTTCTATTATACTGTTGCAACGAACGATGTTTCGTTCAACCATTTCTAAAAGACTATGACTGTTTCCGTCGTTTTTAGGTATAGAGTAGGATATTGAAAATATAACGTTTCGGATTGTTCCTAAAGGATTTCTCAATTCATGAGCGACTTTTGCCGATAGTTCCCCTAATAAAGCTAATCTCTCTTTTTGAACTAGCTCTTTTTGAGCAGTTTTTAATTTCTCAGTTCGTTCTTCAACAAGTTGTTCTAAGTTATCGCGATATTGCCTAAGCTCTAGATTACCTTTTTGGATTTGGGAGAGCATATCGTTAAAACCGTCAAAAAGAGTCCCCAACTCGTCTTTACTGTCGCGATGAACTCGAATTGCGTAGTCCGATTTTGTTGCGACTAATTTTGCGGTATTAGTCAATGAAAGGATAGGATCTGAGATAACTCTTTGTACTCTTATTGAAAAAAAGAATGAAAATAACAGGGCAATGAACATGACCAAACCAACAAAAACTAAATATTTATCTCTTTGTATTTGAAGATTTTTTAAATGAGAGTAAAGATATATGCTGCCAATTTTTTCTCCCTTTAAAGTAATTGGACGAAATATTTCAACGTGGTCGTCGGCGACGATATGGCCAATTTTTATTAATTCTAGACTTGGAAATGGTTCTTTTTTTATTCGAGAATAGGAGGCAAAGGGAGTTCCATGTTCGTCATAAAGAGCGACAAAAAGAATTTGAGGTTCTTCTTTGACATAGGACAAGGTGTTTTTTGCTGTGATTGGATCACCAAATTCTAATGCGGATCTGCTGTTTGCGCCGACAACTCCAGTCAATGTGCTGAGGTTGTTGACCAAATTTGTTTTGAATGTTTGGGTATCTTTTATAATGAAGAAAAAGCTTGAGAACAATAAAGTTAAAAATGTTGTTCCCAAAAGGATAATAGTAAGTTTGGCTCTAATTCGGAGATCTTTTAAAATTTGCATATTAATCTCCTCATTTGGGAATTCCCAATTTTAAAAGCTCAGAACTAATCCATAACCCTCCTTGTTCGACAGCTTTTCGGTTGATTTGAAAACGAATTTTATTTTTTTTCTCTCCTCTTATAACAAAATTAATACCGGCGCCTTGGTATATCAAACCATCTTCTTCTGTTACGACTAGAATAGGGGTTCTACCGATAATTCTTAATAGAGATTTAAGAAAACTTCCGTACGGTTTAGGTATGAATAAGATATGGCATTTTTGAAGACTGTCGCTTGGCGGATTTTCTTTAATAACTAAATCCGCTCCTTTAAACTTTCTTTTTTTTGCTAAGTTATTAAGGATATTTCCAAAAGGATTTTCCCCAAAAAGACATAGATTAAATCTACCATTGTCTTTAATTTTTGATTTTTCTTCCGGCCAGTCGATAAATTTTGTGAAGCTATACAGAAAACCCGCCTTAACCACGTATTCATTAAAATCCTCATTTCTTGTTTCTGCCAGCGCCGAAACTGAGAGAATAAAGAAAAATATAGCTATCAATGCCACAACAAAGACATTTTTGACTTTGGTGTTGTAAAGGTAACGTATATTTATTGGGTTTTGATCCATTGAAAAAATTACGAAGATCGAAGAGAGTTAATTTTGTATTTCATTTAAACTAAAACTTTACTGAAATCTTGATAAGAAAATTAACGCGAGTTCTGTTTACTTTCGGGTATTAAAATAATTTGCGTCTGGCGTATTTTGTAAGATAAAAAATTCTGGTTACAGATAATTTTTAGGATGGTAACCTTTGTAAAATATTCTTTAACCGATTAATAGTTTAGTCTAATTTAGGCAAATTCTTTAGTAAATCTAACAAGTTCACTAAGCTATTTTAAGATTTTTTGTATTGAATTTTAATAGCTACTTCCTTGGTAGCTAGCTTTAAAAAATTAATAAAAAATTTTACTTTTACCGATTTTAGAGGAAGAGTTTCAAAGCGTAATTATAAAAATAAAAGCTCTATGGTTCTTTAGATAATAAAATCGTCGAGGAAACTTAGGAAAACTAAAGCTATTAAATCATTGATAAAAAATGATTTGTCCTCTATGTAAAATAAAAGCTGAAGTTTTGCGAAGACTTTCGAAAATAAAACCCAAAGTTCTTGTTTGGTAAAGTTTTAACCTTTTTCATAATTATAACGGATAAGTTTAATTTGATTTTTCAAAGTGATCTAAAGGTTTTAAAATCAAATGGATAAAAATATTGATGGAGTTTTTAAAAGTTTGATTTCGTTACAAGAAATTTTTTTTTTGGAGAACTAATTGTTTTAAAAGAGATAAAATATCGGAGGGAGTGGGTTTTTTAGTTATTCTCTTCGGAGAAGCAAACCTTCTAGGCAAAGAGCAAAAGCTGCCATTAATAATAATGGCATAGCTAAAGGAGTCGCGGCTGAATTAGTAGGTTGTTCTAGCTCATTGTAATTTTTAATCAAAACTAGGTTTGCCAAGGGTAATATTGTTTTGATTTCATTTTCGGTAATATTTTCCGATTGAGATTCTCGTGAGTCAATATTAACCGAGAAAGTTCCTACTAACTCCGCTTCAGGAGGGAGGTTGGGATAATTTATAGAATTTTTTTGTGGTAGATTAGTAGATTTAGGATTTGAGAAAATTCGATAAATTCCAGGCCGAAAAGTATTCGGAAACCCATCTTCAGGGTTTTTAAAATAGTGTGTTTTATTATCAGGAGATTGTATCCAATAATTTTGATCTAGATTTCCCTTCCAGAAAAAAGGAGTTCCTGGTAAAAGATTCCCTTGAGAAAAAGTGTCGAGGCTATGGGCGGCATATTTAACCCACCTTTGAATCCAGGGCAAAAAAGTAGGTTGAATTGGAAAGTCATTCCAATCGCGATCTGCTGTTGAAACAAATAAAATCACTTTTCCTTTTCCGAATTGAGTTTCGACTGCGGCGGCAGTTCCATCTGAAAATCTAAGTGGAATTTTGAAATTTGCATCAATTCGTGGTTCTACTTTGAAAAATGAATTAAATTTTATGGCTTCCATTTCGCGTACTATTTTTTCTTCAAACCCTTTTAAAACAGGATGGTCTGTTTTTTTGAAGGATAACTTGAATTGGTCTTTGGGATTTAGAGCTTGATTAATATTTTGGATTACTACTGGAAGCAAGTTTCCTAACTTTTCATTATAAAACTTCGGTTCTACCTGATCTCCAAGGGAGATAAATAAGGAGCCTCCGGCGTTAACAAATTGTTCTAACTCAAATTCGTAACCAGGCGGCAGTTCCCGAACGTTACATAAAAAGATAACGGAGAAATTTTGTAAATCTCTTGAAGGTAATTCTTCTAAGGTAGAAACTGAAGGTTCGATGTCAGAATGCGAACCATAAAATGGATTTAAAGCGCGCTCTAAATAAAATGTTTCACTTTGAGTGGCGACAGTTTTTGGATCTCCATCTACTGCTAATACTGGAATTTTTTGGTTTGATCGATATGCAAAAAAATTTCGATTATCAGCTATTAAAGCATCGTCTTCTAATTCGACAAAACCAATGGAGGGCTCTATGCCAAATTGTGGAAATGAAAATTCTTTAATTGCAGTTGAATTTGCATCTATATGAATTGAGCTTTCTGAAATAACTTTGCCGTTAACGTGTAATCCTACCGAAAGTTTTTCAATTGATTTTTTTTCTGATAAATTGACGATTTTTGTTTTTACTCTTACAAACTTAGAATTGGTCAAAAATTCTTGCCGGGTTTCTAAATTATTGATAGCGGCTTTGTTAATGCCTTTCCTTAAAAAATTTAAATCAAATATTGTTGTTGTTACAGAATTCAACCTATCGTTAATATCTGAAAACTTTGAGTCATCCCAAGCATTTTTATCTCCATCAGTAATAACGTATATTCGTTTTTCTTTAAGTTTGGAAGATTCTAGAGCTTCCATAGCTGTGGAAAAGGATGAACCAATATCTGCATTTAAGAATGAAGGTTGAGTAAACTTTAATTTCTTTAAAAGAGTTTTTGAATTATCCCCGCTTCCTTCTACAAGTTTATCAGGATCAGACGTAAGTATGAGATAAGTGGAACTTCCTTCTGCAAGTTGATCAATTATTTTAGAAGCTGCGTCTATAGCATACTTAAATACGTTACTTTTCTCTGATTTCCATCCCATACTATAGGAGTCGTCTATAATTATTGCGTTTGCTGAAGGAGTTGTGGGTAAGGAAGAGTTTGAAGTTCCTAAAGAATATAATGGATGAGCTAAACCTAGGCTAAGAAAAGCGATGGCTAAACATCGCAATAAAAGAAGGAGGAGCTTATTGGGTTGTGATCTTTTTATTGAACGTTTTTGCGATTGCATTAGCAAATAAACGGCGGAAAACTTTATATGGGTTTGTTGACGTCGCGTTAGCAGGTGAATCAATACTGGGATGGAAGCGGCAAGTAGTCCAAATAAAAAAATAGGAGATGAAAAGTTAAGAGCCATGGCTTAGCCTCAAAAAAATTACTAACTTATGTATTTCCCATTTTTTATTTTTCATCTGAAGTTCCGGTAGTGGAATAAGCTGAGGAATATTTTGGATAAAAACCTATTTTCAAGATCTCCATTTTTGGAGGCTTTTTCTTTTTAGCAAATAGTAATTTAAACCCTGATCGAGAGACTTGGAAGTATCCAAAAAAACGTAATCTATACCTAATGTTTGAAAACTATTTTTAAATGAATCAATTTTTTCTGCTATTAAATTTTGGTATGCCTCGCGTATATCATGTGGGTCTAAACCTATAGGAAGATCGTCTTCTAAAGACTCAAACACCACATCGCCTTCAAATGGTAGATGTAGTTCGTCTGGATGTAGAATGTGAAATAAAATTGTTTCTAGTCCGCGAGATGACAGTAATTTTAGACTTTTGATCAAGTCGTCTTCTCTAGCAAAAAAATCCGAAATTACGATTGCCAATCCGCGTCCTGAGATTCTCTCTGAAAGTGAATCGATTACTTGACCAAATCGAGTAATTCCCGAAGGAATTAAATTCTCTAAATCGTGAATAATATGTTGGAAATGAGAAGGTTTTGATCGTGGAGGAATATGAGATATTGTTTTATCGTTAAATGTTGTTAATCCAACGGCGTCGAATTGGTTTAAAATTAAATATGATAAAGCTCCTGCCAGGGTTCGTGCGTATTCCATTTTATTAATGGCTGGGTTCTTTTTGTATGGAGACTCATACGCCATAGAGCCACTACCATCTAGCATAATCGTACACTTTAGGTTCGTTGACTGTTCGAATTGCTTAACGTGGTATTTATCTGTCTTCCCAACAGCTTTCCAGTCTATGTGGCGAATATCATCGCCAGGAGAATAAGTTTTATATTCCGCAAACTCTACGCTTGATCCTTTATGTGGACTTTTGTGTTGTCCTGATAAAAATCCCTCAACTAATGTTCTCGCTCTAATTTTTAGAGACGATGTTTTGGAAAGAATTTCAGGGTCCATACTGGGGCTTATATCGGCCATTCAAAAATTACTCTTAAGTTTTATGCTTGTGAAGTTAAATTTAATTATAACAAAGATTCTAGGAGAGTTTTTTACAGAGGTATTAGAAAATTTAAGAAACGAGGGGTTTTTGCAAAAACCTAACAAAGATTAGGAGAGAATTAAAAAAATAAAATCATCGCTTTCGAGCGATGGTATTTTTTGTTTCAATAGCTTGGATAGAATCTTTTTCGCGCTTGCTTAACTTTTGATAAACTTCTAAGAGAGCTCTTTGTACTGAAGGGTTATTCCGATCCAGATCTAAAGCTGTCCAAAACCGTATAGCGGCTTGATTGAAATAACCGTTTTCTTTATATAAATCTCCCAGTTGAACCCAAATTTCAGGTTGATCTGGTTTCAATAAAGAAACCCTTTCATACAAAGCAATGGCTTCCATAGGGTTTTCTCGGCGCTTTTCTTCCTTTGCGAGTTCTTCTAAATAGGTCGGTTCTTTTGGATTTAGCTCCGCAGCACGCTTTAAATGAATTTGAGCTTTGTCAAAGGCATTTTGCTTAATAAAGAATTTTCCTAATCGATAGTGGGTTGGTCCGTGTTTTTCATCAATCTCTAAAGCTTTTTTATAGAATTTTTCAGATTCGGAAAGTTTACCTAAACGTTCTAAATATTCTCCCAAAACGCTTGATGGGTTTGGGTTATCACTATCGGCTTCTACCGCAATTCTTAGCTGGCTTAACGCTTCTTCTGTCTTTCCTTGGTTCATGTATATAGCGGCAAGATTAATTCTACTGCCTGCGTCCTCACGGACGGCTAAAACTTTTTTATACAACTCTTCCGCTTTGGAGGTTTTTCCTTGATCTTGATATGTGACAGCTAGGTTATATGACGCAAAATGATCTTCAGGATGGGATATTAATGCGAGTTTATACTGTTCTATTGCTTTGCCGTATTCTCCCTGATCGTAAAAATCAACGCCACGGTTAAAGTGGCTTTCAATCGGAGCGGGAACTACAACGCATGCAGAAATCCAAATACTGGTGAAAAGTAAAAATAATATTTGGAAAAAATTTATTTTATGGAATTTTCTACGTTCATACATCTTAGCGTTCCGGAATTTTATCTAATCTTTTCATTCGTAAGTTTTGAGTTAAGGTACCGGTATGCGCCTCATTTTCCTTGGTAACTGGAGCTTCATCGGATTTTCTAACCAGTTTCCAGGGATTTCGTTCCAAGTCAGCAGATAGGTACTTTAGACTTTCTGAAGTTTCCTTCAAGTTACGCACTAATAAAAGTAAGTTACGTCGATTCTCTACTATAAGCGAGTTTCCTTGGCGCAAAGTATCATCCATTTCTCCAGCGACTAAATCGATAGATGAAGTTACTTTTCGAGTCCCCTCGTCCATGTTGTCTACTAAAGATTTCACGCCTGGTTTAACCTCGGTTACTAAAATTTCCATATCTCTGGAAAAGCGTTGCATTTGGTCAATAATATCAATGATTGTTCCAGATTTTTCTGTTAGCAACCTGTCAGCTTCGGCTGCGGCAGATGAAAAGTGGTACATACCACTATCGATATTTTTCCTGTTTTCCGACAATATTTCAGTCATCTCGGTGGAAATACGAGATAAGTTTGTCAAGTTTGCAGTAACGCCGTTTTTATTTTCCGAGATAAGTTGATCTAAGCTTTCTAGTGAAGCTTGAGCTGTTTGTAGCGTATTTTTTGCAGAATCAACTAGGTTTTCGGTTAAATCGGTAAATCTATGCACTTCTCGTACGATATCAGCAACCATATCGCCAACTTTAGCAAACTCAAAAGACTCTTGCCCCATAAGGTGGTCGTTAGTTTTTAATATGGAAGCTTCCTTGGAACCAGGTCGTATGTCTATATAAAATCCTCCCATCAAACCTGAGGTTTTAATAGCAGCGGAGGAATCGGTTTTTATGTTTATATCTGGAGAGATTTCTGCCAAAACTGAAACGCGTTCTTTACCGCCGTCAGGTGAGTCAAGAAGTTTAATATGTTTGACTCTTCCGACTTCTAATCCGGCATACGTAACGGGAGCTCCAAGGTCTAGTCCACCGGCAAATCCAAAGAAGATTTTTAATTCTTTCTTGGGTTGAAAATAATCTTTAATGTCTCCCAGTACAAAAATAGAGAGAAACAGTCCCAGAAAGCCAAAGAAGATAAACATCCCGGCTTTTATTTCCGAAGATTTATATTCCATATAAAATTATAATGTTTAGATCGGAGAATTTCTTAACCATAAAAAATATTTATTATAAGAATTAATTATAAAAAGTCATTTCTTTTAATTCCTCTCCGTAATCTCTTTGAGATTTACTAAAAGGAATTGGACCATCTGGGAGCCCGTTAATAAATTGAACTACTCGGGGGTCTTTGCTATTTTTTATTTCTTCGGGAGTTCCTGAAGATATAATTTCACCTTTAAATAACATAATTATTTTGTCAGCTATTCGAAAAGCGCTAGCTAGTTCATGAGTTACGACAATGGAGGTGATTCCCATTTTATTGCTAAGATCTTTTATTAATTGATCGATGACTCCTATTGAAATCGGATCCAATCCGGCGGATGGTTCATCGTAAAATACGATTTTAGGATCAAGAGAAATAGCTCTGGCCAGAGAAATTCGTTTGAGCATACCTCCACTAATTTGAGAAGGTTTTAAATGTTCAGCCCCGCGTAGACCCACCATTTCAAGTTTCATTTTTACCATAATTTTAATGGTAGTTTCGTTCAGGTTTGTATGTTCACGTAATGGAAGCGCAACATTTTCCTCGACGGTCATTGAATTAAAAAGCGCGCCGCTTTGAAACATAATTCCATATTTTTTGCGAACTTTATTCATTTGTTCGCGGTTCATGCCGACAATATTTTCCCCATCTACTTTAATTTCACCTGAATCAGGTTGATAAACCCCTATCATGTGTTTTAAAACCGTACTCTTGCCACTTCCGCTTCCCCCTAAAATACAGGTGACTTTACCCTCTTCAAAGTCGGCGTTAAAATTATCAAGGACAATCATTTTTTTGTCCCCTTCGCCAAAAGTTTTCTTAAGATTTCTGATCGTTATCATTATTCAAGAAAGAAGAAAAAAGCGGTAAAGACCATATCTGAGATAATAATTAAAATCATTGAAGTAACTACTGCCGATCGGGTGTTTTGACCAACCTTTTCGGCTCCTCCTTCGATAACAAAAGCAAGATAGCTTCCGATCATAACGATTATTAAGGCAAACATTCCGCTCTTAAATAATCCTGAAAAAACATCTTTAACTTGAAGTGCTTCAATTGATCGATCCATGTAAATGATGGGATCAATTCCTAGTGTTGTTACTCCAACTAAGAATCCTCCAAAAATACCCATTAAATTGCCAAGAATTGTCAGGCAAGGCAGCATAACTATGAGAGCGAGGAAACGTGGAACTATTAAAAACTTTACAGGGTCGAGGGCCATGGTTTCTAAGGCGAGAATTTCGTCTGAAACTTTCATTGTTCCCAACTCGGCAGTGAAGGCTGCGCCTACCCGGCCAGCCATCACGAGCGCGGCCATAAGAGGCCCCAATTCTCTTGTTATTGCAACCCCTACTAAAGCTCCAACATATTCTATGGCGCCAAATTGCGACATTTGATAGGCCGTTTGGATCGCCAATATGACCCCGATTAGAAATAATGTCAAAAATACTATTAGCGCTGATTTAACTCCAACTTCCTCCATCTGAATCCACATTGATCCCCATTTTATGGGTTTTCCTCTAAGCGGTTCTATAAAGGAACAATATAGAGTGTGGCGGGTTAGATGGTAAACGCCGCTAATTTCTTTGAATAAATCTGCAAAAGTGTCTTTTATTCGAAACGTCTTGCGTCCAATGTAACCAAAAAACTGAGCTGTCATGACTATCCAAGAGTGGACCTTAAGTTATTTCATTGTCTCGAAGAAACTACTCAAAGAAGCGCAAAGCTGTAATTATTTAGAAAGCTGCTTTTTTGAAACTATTTTTTGATGGACTGGATTTTTAAAACTAAATACGTGTCGCGTTTTTATTAAATTCCTTCGAGAGCTTTTTCTCGAGAATCAAAAATATCGAACACGGTTGTAAGGCGGGCAATTTCGAAAATATCTTTAACGCAAGGGCTGAGACCAGCTAATCTAAATTTATTTTGCGTATTATGGCTCCACTGCAATCCTTCAACAAATGTAGCTATGCCTGAGCTGTCAATATATGAAACCCCTGATAAATCGACTACGATTACTTTTTGATCATCGCGGAAAAGACCAAGTAATTGTTTTTGAAGTTCCGGAGAAGAGTCCATATCTACATCTCCCTTAACGGAAACAACAACAGCACTGCCCACCTCATCTGATTGAAAATCTAATGCCATTTTTTCCCTTACGTATTTTGAGAAACGGGACTGCATTGGATGTCTAATTTTTTAGACATGGTCAGCAAGGTTCCCTTTTCTCGTTTAGTGCAGTAATCGACGTCATCCATTATTTGAAAAATGAAGAAAGTTCCTAAACCGCCAGGTCGTATTTCATCTAATGGACGGGGTTTAATTTTCTCTGAGTCGCATTGTTTTCCATAATCTCTAATTTTTGCTACAAATTGATTATCCTGAAAATCAAAACAGAGTTCAATGGGCTGCCCAGGGGAACCTTCGTAACTATATTTAATGACGTTAGAACAAGCCTCATCTACACAGAGGACTAGCTTACAAGATAACTCATCAGCAACTTTTTGGCATGCAAGGTACTGTTTTAAAGTTTCTCTAGCTAGCCGTAAATATTTAGATTCGCTTGGGATTGTTAATTTTATGGGCGCTTTCATAAAACGTCAAAGGTCAATATAGTTAGATCGTCGAACTGAGATGCGTCTCCAACAAAATTATTAATTCTTTTGTGGATTAAGGCTATAAGATCTTCAAGTGAGCTTGTTTCAGTCAATAGGATATCACACAAACGTTCTAAACCGAACTGGTTGTTTTGATTATCTTTGGGTTCGATTGCCCCATCTGTGTATAGCAAGATTCTATCCCCTTGGTGGATAGTTACTTCTTCTTCGGGGTATTTTGCAGAGGGAAGAATCCCAAGAGGCGGTCCTCCTGCAGGGCATTTTTCTTCTAATTTTTTATCGGATGTTATGTAAATTAAGCTTGGGTGGCCAGCATTGGCGACTTTCAAAGTTTTTTTCTTAAAGTCTAATAAAAGGTAAACAGCGGTTGTGAACATGCCTCCCTTTGCATTCTCACATAAAACTTTATTTACTCCCTCCAATGTGGGACCAGGGTTAGGGTCTTTTTGCGATACGTATCTAAAATCGCTCATTAGTCGAGCCATTAATAATGCGGCAGGGACTCCTTTACCTGAAACGTCTCCAATGACTATTCCCAACATTTCTTGACCAAAAGGAATAAAATCAAAATAATCTCCCCCAACCTCTCTAGCTGGAAGAGTTTTCGCACCAAAAGCGAATCCTGGGATTTTGGGAACTTCTGAAGGTAAGAAACTCTCTTGGACTGATCTAGAAAGTTCCATATCTCTTTCCATCCGCTTCATATTTACTATAGCTTGATGTGAACGCGCATTTTGTACGGCCAATGCGGCACTCTCGCAAAACATTTGAAAAAGTGTTTTATCGCTTTCTGAAAATGCTTTTCCTGAGTCTCTGTGGTGAATAACTTGGCAAACTCCAATAGTTTCCCCTTTGACTAACAATGGCGAGCAAAGTATGGCGCCTGTTTTAAAGCCTGTTTCCTTATCGTAACTGGGATTAAAGTTTGGATGTTGGTATGCGTCTTTTATTAGAATGGTTTTCCCAGTTTCAGCGACGGTTCCGGCTATTCCTTGACCAACTTTGATTTGACGAGTTTTTCCTACTTCTTTCAGTTTTTCGCCAACTGAGCTTAAAGCAATTTGGATATTCAACTCTCCAGTTTCGGGGTCTAACAACAAAAGCGAGCATGCATCAGCCTTAGCCACTTGTTTTGCGCTTTGCATTATTGTATCTAAGAGTTTATCCAGCTCTAACTGAGAGTTCAAAAGGGAATTAATTTGAAAACAAGTTTCCAATTGAGCAAGTCGCTCTTTACATTTTGGAAGGTTTTCTTGGTAGTTCGGAGGCATCTTTTGTTTCAGAAGAAAGTGGATGGATCAAATTGTTTAGTTGTTTTTTTATACCTCAGGAACCTACTTAATAAAACAGGTAATTTTTTTTCTTGTTTGATCGAGGGAAATTAAGGCTTTCCCTTGCTAAAAAACCTCGTTAAAATTACCATATAAAGCTTCAAGCTAAATTAAGGATTTTTTATAGTCGAATAGTTTTGTGTTTTTATGGTTTTTATTTAAATGGATTCAACTTTTTCTAAATTTTCTCACCGTCAACTTACAGAAAATAATATAAAGAATAGAAGATGGTCGCCAATCAAAGAAACTCTAAAAAATACTATACTGGAGATAGGGCGACCTCGGTCTCATATTTTAAATTGGTTGATTTTTCATTGGAATATCGCTGTAGGTCCGCAGTTAGGCGCTATTTCAAAGGTCGAAAAGTTTAAATCGAAACGGCTAGATATTGTCGTTGCTAATGAAGAATGGGTTAATGCTATACGTCCTTTGGAAAAAAGAATTATAAGGCAAATCAATCAATCAGCTGGGGAAACTTTAATAGAAAGTTTAAAGTTTAAGGTAAAACCAAATTTAACTAAGCCTGAAAATAAAATTATGAAAGAAACTATTAAGCAAAATATTTTTGAAGAGAAACGTGAATTGAGCAATATGGAAACTAAAGAAGAAAGCGATCCAAATCCGATTGAAAAATTAGAACAACTAAAAAATAAGTTTAGATTTTTTTCGTTTGCCTTTTCTCTTAGCGCCTTAACTTTTTTGGCAAACTGCGCTTCAGTTCCTGAGACGGGTCCTGAAAAAATTGACCTAAGTAGTTCATATTCAACCAAAGAAGTTAACCAAATTCGCGCTAACAACCCTGATAAGGATTATAAAGATCCTCGTTCTTACTATCATTATTTGATGGCAGTGAGAGCTGAACGTGAGTGGAATTTTGAAGAAGCGGCTAAGAATTATGAAAAGGTTGTTAACCATGACCCTGCAAATCATGAGTTTAGATTGACCTTAGCGCGGCTTTATTTGAGATTAGGGAAGTTTGATGATGTAGAAAAGGTTTGCAAAGAGGCTTTGAAACGTTTTTCCAATGATGAGGTGTTTTCCATTATTTTAGCCGATACTTTGTCTAGTCGAGGGAGAGATGAAGAAGCTCTGTCATATTTAAAAAGTGGTTTAGAAAACTCCTCAAAGAAAAATAAGACTTATGCTTTAGCTGGGGCAATCTATTCTAAAAAAGGAGATTTAGAAAAAGCCCGGGAAATGTTTGACAAGCTTTCTTTAATAAGTCCAGGAAACCCATTAGGCCACCATTATTTAGGAACAACTTTGGCTCAGTTGAATCGATTTAACGAAGCTGAAAAATCTTTAAGAAAAGCCCTTGGTTTAAGACCCAGTTTCAAAAAATCAAGAGAGTTTCTTGCCTGGGTATTAGAAAAAAAAGGTTTGAGAGAGAAAGCTATCGCACAATACAACTTTTTATTGAAATTAGACCCAGACGACAAAACCGCTGAAGATCGATTGGAACGCTTAATTCTTGCCGATGAGAAAAATGAAAAACTGATTTATGAAGGTTTCCCAATGCCTGAAGATTCAACCGTAAACTTGAAGCTTGGTATTATGTTTTACGAACAGGGAAGAGCGGGAAGAGCGTTAGAAGAGTTTCGTCTTTTGTTAGTTGAGAAAGAAAATAAAAATTTGCGACTATTGGTCGCTAAAATTTATGAAGACAAAGAAAGATATAAAGAGGCTTTAGCTGAATTAGACATGGTTCGTAAAATTGAACCTGATTCGGTAGGAGTACTGCTACAAATTGCGAGAATGCAAAACCTTAATGAAAATATTAAAGAATCGATCAAAGTATTAGAAGAGGCCGTAAAGATTGAGCCAGAAGAGGATCAGCTCTATCATTCTCTGTCTTTAGCCTATATGTCTGAAAATAATTACCAAGTCGCAATCAAAAACATTCGAAAAGCGATTGAGATTGACAGCAAAAAAGATTCTTATTTTTTTGAGTTAGGAGCTCTTTTAGAGCGAACTGGAAATTATGAAGAGGCTATTAATTCTATGCAACAGGTTTTAGAAATTAACCCTATGCACTCTAATGCCCACAATTTTATTGGATATATGTACGCCCTGCAAGGCACAAAACTTGACTTAGCAATTGATCATTTGAAGAAGGCTTTAATGATCCAACCACAAAATGGTTACTTCTTAGATAGCTTGGGTTGGGTTTATTTTAAAAAAGGCGAGAACGAGAAAGCATTGGCAGAAATTAAAAAAGCGCTGATTTATACCGATCCTGACCCTGTTTTATATGAACATTTGGGCGATATTCATTATTCCTTAAAAAACTATTTTGAGGCAAATAAAGCTTGGAAAATTAGTCTTTCTTTAACAAATAAAAAAGTTGAGAAACCAGATGGCGGTGAGTTACCAGATTCTAGCGAATTGAAACGCAAAATTAGCGATGTTAGAGTTTTATTAAATAATAGTCTTTAAATCTATTGGAAGCTTACTTGAGCCAATACCTGATGAAACTCTTTAAGTTAGTGTTTGTAAGACGTCATTTAAAAAAAGTTTTGCTAATTGGAGTTCTATTATCGGTTTCTTATTCTATTGGTTGTCAGACCCTTCCACAGAAAAAACCGCTTAACTTTATACAAAAAATAAATATTGGGTCCTTTTTATACAAAGCCTTGGTAGAACGGGGAAAAGATTTAAACGATTTTAAATCGTTTGCTCGAACCATAGTGAATAAAAATGATCGTAAACAATCACTTAGACAGGCTATTGTTATTCGTGGTGTCGATTCTATACGGATAGATGTTTTATCTTTATTTAATCAGCCATTAGGTGTTTTTATTCAAAAACCAAATCGAATTTTTCTTTTTGATCCTAGCGAAAATAAATATTATAAGGATAAAAAAGCTTTAAGCTTAATAGAGAAGCTTCTAGGAATGGAGCTTAACTTTGAGGAGTTTACCCCTCTTGTTTCTGGAAATATTCCTTTTATTTACGAATTGACTCCTATGGATTCATGGATTTCTGAAGACGGTTCAACTTATAAATTATTCCTTCAGCCCGCAAGTTTGGAGTTTGATTTTACTGTGGAGATTGATGTTGAAACTCGAACTCCAAGAAAATTAACTAAATCAGTGGAAAATAAAGAAGTTTATAGTATTACTTGGGGAAATTTCAAAACAGTGGATGGGTATGATTTACCTCACCGTTTGAAATGGTCTAATAGTTATGGTAACGAAAGTTTAGTCGTAAAGCTTAATAAACCAGTTCCAAATACTGGGATAAAAGATTCTGCCTTTAATTTAAATATTCCACTAAATTGATTCTAAAAACTCCAGCTAAAATTAATTTTGGGCTTCAAGTTTTACACAAACGCCCTGATGGATTCCATGAGCTTGAAACAATACTTCAAATGATTGATTTATTTGATGAAATGGAGTTTCTTGCAGGTGATGGAGAAATAAAATTAATTTGTAACAAGCCAGAAATACCTGAAGATGAAAATAACTTGGTTTTTAAAGCGGCAAAGGTATTAAGAGAAAGGTTTCCTGAAAAGACAAAATCAGGTGTAAACATTCAATTAAAAAAGAATATTCCTGCGGGAGCCGGACTCGGAGGGGGAAGTGGAAATGCTGCTTTAGCCCTCTTGGGCCTCAATAAATTTTGGGATCTTGGTTTGGGTTGTGAAGAGTTAATTCCATTTGCGGCTTCTTTAGGTTCTGATATACCGTTTTTTTTGGTTTCTCCTACAGCTTTAGGGACCGGGAGGGGAGATAAAATAGGTAAAATTGCGAGTCCTCGAAAAATTTCCGTTGTTATTGTTTTTCCAGGCTTTTCTATTTCAACCCCTTGGGTTTACCAAAACCTAAAATTAGAGTTGACAAAAAAGCAAAACAATATTAGCATTTTGCAAAAATTTTTATCCCAATCAGATATTTCGCAATTAGGGAATTCTCTTCAAAATCATTTGGAACCCGTTGTTTTTAATAAATATCCCGTTGTGAGGGAAATCAAGGACAGATTGTTAGAAATAGGGGCTTGTGGGGCTTTGATGTCAGGTAGCGGCTCTGCAGTTTTTGGGGTTTTTGAAGACTCATTCAAAGCTAAGGAGGCATATGAAATGCTTCCAAAAGGTGAATGGTCTTCATATTTGACAGAAACGGTATCTAGTTTTGCTGAATTTTTGCCGGAATCTCTTATTGAATATTCCCAAAATATGAATTTAGGATAAAAGTCTCCCTTCGGTTTTGGCGTGGCCGGATATATCGGGAAAAAACATAAGCCGGTCGGGATAATAGGCATTCATTTCGCGCAGAGATTGGAAGTAGGCAAAACTGGAAAAAGCCTTAAGGCAGGCTAAGCTGAGCCATCCTCCCGATTTAAACGATTCAATTTAAACGCGAATATTTATAGCTTTTATTTTAAAAGCTTTTAACGAATTATTGGGGCGTCGACAAGCGGTAAGTCACAGGATTTTGATTCCTGCATGCGGAGGTTCGAATCCTCCCGCCCCAGTCAACTTATTTTATAAAAATGACTAGTCAAAACGGAAAAGTCCTTATTTTTTCAGGTAGGGCCAACCTAGAGCTTGCGGAAGAAATTAGCGGCTGCATGGGTGTTTCTCTTGGAAAAACCGTTCTAAAAAACTTCTCTGATGACGAAATTTATTTTCGCATCGAAGAGAATGTTCGAGGTGGGGACGTTTTTGTTGTTCAACCAACCTGTAACCCTGGCAATGTCCATATTATGGAATTGCTAATTATGATTGATGCATTTAAGCGAGCGTCGGCAAAACGAATTACAGCTGTAATTCCATATTATGGTTATGGCCGCCAAGATCGAAAATGCGAGCCAAGAGTTCCGATTAGCTCCAAGCTTGTGGCTGATTTGCTTCATACAGGGGGAACGCATCGAGTTTTGACTGTTGATTTACACGCTGGACAAATTCAGGGTTTTTTTGACATTCCTGTGGATCATTTGTACGCTATGAGTGTACTGATCCCATATATGAAGTCAGAATTTGATCCTGGAAACTTAGTAATTATTTCTCCAGATGCGGGAGGCGTAGAGCGAGCTCGAGCTTATGCAAAAAGATTAGGAGCCGGGCTTGCAATTATAGATAAGAGAAGAGAAGTGATCAATGAAGCTAAAGCGATGCATATTATTGGCGAAGTAAAGGGTAAAGTCGCTATAGTTGTTGATGATATGGTTGATACGGCTGGTACGCTTATTGAGGCGACAAACGCTGTTATGGATGAAGGGGCTTTGGAAGTTCACGCTTGTTGTAGTCACCCTGTCCTTTCTGGTCCAGCCAACGACAGAATTTTGAAGTCGTCTTTAAAATCATTGATTACCACAAATACCATTCCTCTCAAAGGGGATTTAAAGAATAACCCGAAAATTAAAGTGCTTTCTGTTGCTCCCCTACTTGCGGAAGCTATATTAAGAATTCATCAAGAAAGCTCTGTTAGTTCATTATTTGAATAGCAATTAAAGGAAAAAAACATGTCAACAACCGTAAATGGAAGCTTAAGAAAGGACACCGGAAAGCGTTCTACTAAACAAGTGCGCCAAGAAGGAAACTTACCCGCAGTATTATATGGCCAAAAGGATGTTTTACCCTTGGCTGTCAATCCTAAAGAGTTGATGAAGCTAATTAAGCAAAAAGGTCATAATGTAGTGATTGATTTGGCTATTGCGGGCGATTCCTCTCCGAGTCGTAAGGTAATGTTAAAAGATTGGCAAAGACATCCACTGCGGGAACTATGGGTCCATGCCGATTTTTATGAGTTGGATATGTCTGAAATGATTAGGATTCAAGTTCCGGTTATTTTGGAAGGTGTATCTCCCGGGGAGAAGAAAGGTGGTGTTTTAAACCACGCAATCCGGAACATCGATTTATCTTGTTTACCTGGGGATATTCCTGAAAACATTAAGGTATCAATTTCTGAATTGGAGATTGGGCAAGCTATTCATATTTCTGACTTGAATTTACCAGAGAAACTAAAGGTTTTTGCTTCGTCTTCTGCGACTGTGGTCTTAGTTCAGCAAGAAAAACGCGCTGCAGCTAAAGCCGAAGGAGAAGGAACTGAAGGAGATGCAGCCTCAGCAACAGCCGAGCCTAAAAAGGAAGAAGGATAGTCTGATATTTATCGATTTCTTCCAGGTTTTCTAAAAAATTAGCGTTGTGTTTATTATCCTTGGTTTGGGTAATCCCGGGTTAGAATATGAATCAACCCGTCATAACATTGGTTTTATGGTAGTAGACGCTTTGGCTGAAAAGCATAATATAAAGTTTTCAGAATTGGTTGGGAACTGTGTTTATGGAGATGGAGAGATAAAAAGTATTCCGGTTAGAATCGGAAAACCAATGACATATATGAATGAAAGTGGGGTTGCGGCTAAAGCGATTCTTTCAGTCTCAGGTTTATCCCCTAATCGTTTGATTGTTGCTCATGATGAAATTGATTTTATTTTTGGGAAAATTAAGGTAAAGCACAAAGGTGGCGATGCAGGGCAACGTGGCATTCGCTCAATTATTTACCGGTTAAAGGACGACCAATTTTCCAGAATTCGAGTTGGAGTAGGAAGGCCTGAAGGTAGTCAGGACGTTGTTGATTTTTTATTGTCCTCATTTGAGAAAGATGAATGGCCTGAAGTAAAAATTATTATTGAACGTGCTGTTGAGACTATTGGAATAACTTTAGAAGATTTAAATCGAAAAATAAATAATTCGGAGGAAGAGGAAGAATGCTAAAGGAATACAAAGGGGAACTTATTTTTGTCGCCGTTTCCTTGATCGTTTATTTTATTTTTGCCGCATTTGGCGCATCGGAAAATTTCGCCTATTTGGCTGTTGTTTTTGGTTTTTTTGGATTATGCGTTGCGTGGAAAATTTATGAATATGTTGATGACCATTCTGATGGAAATGAGCGAATGGTTGAAATTGCGGATTCCATCCATGAAGGCGCTATGGTATTTCTTTCCAGAGAATACAAAATTTTAGCCTATTTTGTGGGGTTTGTTTTCCTCTTATTAGTAGTTGTTATTAGCTTTCAAAAAGGACTTTGGATAGGGATTTGGACAGCGGTAGCTTATGCTGTTGGAGCGGGTTGTTCTATGTTGGCGGGATTTTTTGGTATGAACGCGGCAACATCGGCTAATGTTCGAACCTCTCAAGCGGCTAATGAAGGCGGTCAAGCCCCAGCGCTTTCCGTTGCTTTTAATGGCGGTGCTGTTATGGGGCTTTGTGTCGCTAGTTTAGGTTTGGTAGGCGTTGGCGGATTATTTTTACTGTTTGCTCGAGGAGATTCTGTTAGCGTAATTAGTGGCTTTGCTATGGGTGCTAGTTCAATTGCCTTATTTGCTCGTGTAGGCGGCGGAATTTATACAAAAATTGCGGATGTCGGTTCAGATTTAGTTGGTAAAGTTGAAGCTGGTATTCCAGAAGATGACCCTAGAAACCCAGGAGTTATTGCAGATAACGTTGGCGATTGTGTTGGTGATACTGCAGGACTTGGAGCTGACATTTTTGAGTCTTATTGTAGTTCAATGATTGCGGCTTTAGCTATTGGCGCGACAATGTCTTCAATGAGAATGGAGTACATGGCGCTACCAATTATCATCGCAATGATTGGTTTAATTGCTTCGATTGTTGGTATTCGTTCTATAGCAGTATTAAAGCACATGGATCCTGCAGATGTTTTGCGCTACACCACTTTTATTAGCGCTGGCGCGATGCTTCTTGTATCTGCAATTGTGATAAAAATTATGCATCTTCCAATGGGTGTTTTCTGGGCTCTTACTTTTGGTTGTGTCGCAGGTATCGCCATTGGATTAATCACTGAATACTATACGGCTGGACAGCCAGTTATTAAGATTGCTGAATCGAGTAAAACGGGTGTAGCTACAGTTATGATCACTGGATTAGCTGTTGCTATGGAAAGTACCGCTTTACCTGTTATGACAATTGCCACCGCAATTTATTTGGCTTCAGCTACTGCTGGTCTTTATGGCGTTGCATTGGCGGCTGTTGGCATGTTAGCTACAGTAGGGATTACCATGTCGGTAGACGCTTACGGGCCGATTGCCGATAACGCTGGCGGAATTTCTGAAATGGCTAAGCTTGGACCAGAAACCCGAAAGATTACCGATGGGTTGGATGCTTTGGGAAATACCACTGCGGCTATTGGTAAAGGTTTCGCTATCGGTTCTGCGGCTCTCACGGCTCTTGCGTTATTCACCGCATTTTGCCAAGCAGCCCATATTACTTCTATTGATATTACTAAAACGACCGTAATTGTTGGGTTTTTTATTGGTGGGATGGTTCCTTATGTTGTTGCAGCAATGACAATGAACTCTGTAGGAAGAGGAGCTTTTGAGATGGTCGAAGAAATTCGACGTCAATTTAGGGAAATCCCAGGTCTTCTTGAAGGTACTGGAAAACCTGATACCGCAAAATGTGTCGACATTAGTACGGCGGCGGCTCTTCGAGAGATGATTGCTCCGGGTGTTATAGCATTTGCGATGCCAATTTTAATAGGTGTAGGGTTTGGAGCGGAAGCTTTGGGCGGAATGTTAGTTGGCGCAACTCTTTCAGGTGTTTTGTTAGCGTTGTTAATGTCAAATGGCGGTGGCGCTTGGGATAACGCTAAGAAATATGTTGAAGGCGGTATGCTTGGCGGTAAAGGATCGGAAGCTCATAAAGCTGTTGTAGTTGGCGATACTGTTGGAGATCCTTTGAAAGATACTTCTGGACCGGCTATGAACATCCTTATTAAGTTGATGTCCATTGTTTCTCTTGTATTGGCTCCAATGTTTATATAAATACTAGATACTTAAAAGCCAGGATGAGGTTTCCTCATCCTGGCTTTTTTTTTGAACCGTTTTTTAAATTATTCAGTTTTCGTGATTTTTTGCCACAGAAATTAATTATTAGGCGAAGGTGACGCGGTTTACTTCTTCAATGGTTGTGTATCCGCCAAGCACTTTGGAAAGAGCGTCTTGCCTAATAGTTTTAAGGCCTTGGGTTTTTTGAGCTATTTGTCTAATGGTCATTGGGGCAGCTTCTTTTAAAATCAGTTCGCGAATTTCATCTGTTATAACCAATACCTCAAATACTCCCATCCGACCGGCATAACCGCTTCGTTTGCAAGCCTTACAACCCTCTCCTTTAAATAGAGTAATTTTCTTGTCTGTTCCGCGTGGATATAATTGGGCAACTTCGCTTCTATCTGGTTCGTAAGAAATCTTACAGGTTTTACAGATTTTTCGAACTAAACGCTGAGCTAAGACTCCTACAATAGACGAAGCTAATAAGAAAGGCTCAACTCCCAAGTCAGAAAGCCGAGAAATTGCTCCAGCGGTATCGTTAGTATGAAGGGTACTTAGGACTAAATGTCCAGTTAGGGCCGCTTGAATAGCAATTTCACTGGTTTCTCCATCCCGGATTTCCCCCACCATAATAATATCTGGATCTTGTCGCATAAGGGATCGTAACCCAGTGGCAAATGTGACGCCAGCTTTAGAATTTACCTGGGTTTGGCGGATTCCTGGAAGTCGGTACTCAACAGGATCTTCGATAGTTTTAATATTCTTCCTATCGTCGTTGATTGCGCTTAAGGAACCATATAAAGTTGTTGTTTTTCCACTACCTGTAGGGCCAGTTACGAGTATAACTCCATAAGGTTTATTCAAAAGGGTGGAAAATTTTTCTAAACTACTACCCATTAAACCGGAATCTTTTAAATCAACATTGAGTTTGCTTTTGTCTAGTATCCGGAGAACAACATTCTCGCCATATATCGTTGGGCAGGTAGAAACCCGTAGCTCAATTTCTTTACCCCCTAGTTTTGCAGAGAAGCCTCCGTCTTGAGGAGCTCTTGTCTCTGAGATATCCATATTAGCTAAAACCTTGATCCGTGAAATTAGGGCAGATTCTACTCCCTTTGGAGGGCTGGTGGCTTTAAAGAGAACGCCGTCTATTCTATAACGTATAGCAAGATCGCCTTCTTCAGGTTCTATATGAATATCACTCGCTCCATCGTCCAAGGCTTGTTTTAAAACCATTTCTACTAATTTAGCTACGGGGGTGTCGGCAGTACCCTCTTCTAGGGCTGGAGCGGTTTCTCCTTCTAAAGCAGCTTGAGATTCTTCTTTTTTTACATCTAAGGCTCCGAGACTCTTCATTGCGGCATTTATGGATGCGGCGACTCCATAATGTTCTTGAATGGCTCTATCAATATCTTCCTGACTTGCTACTGCAGTTTCCACATCCATCCCGGATTGAATAGTCACTTCATCTATAGCAAAAATATTCAGGGGGTTAGCCATCGCAATATGTAATAAGCCGTCTTTAATTGCAATAGGCATTAGGTTGTGTCTTTCAGCGACTGCTTGATTTACTTTTGTAACTGCTTCCGCTTCTATTTTTACGTCTTGCATATCTAAAAACGGTATTCGCAGCTGTGCAGCTAAATTACTGAGCATCCGTTCTTCGGAAATAAATCGCATTTTAATTAGGATTTCTCCTAATTGACCGCCGTTTTGTTTTTGGTAGGCAAGGGCTTTACCTAATTGGTCTTGATCAATAGCGCCAGCTTGAATCAAAACGTCGCCTAACCTTAGTTTTTCTCGAATGGCCATGACGGAATTGGGTTTATTAATTAAAGAATTTTTAATGAATTGGCCAAAAGCTCTTACTTTTAAGAACCATTGCCGCTAATAATTTTTACCGAAAAATTTGCCGATCGGAAAAACTTTCCTCTCGAAAAACGATCTTAAAGTACTAGCAAGAAGTAAATAAAACCTTTTATTTATAAAGGTTTAGTGAGTCTTATTTTTTTTGGCATATCTTTTGCTTTAGTAATGGCAAGTAAAAAAAATGGAACCAAAGTTTAGGAAAAAACAGTGGACGTAAAAAACAACATAGTCGCATTACTTCAACCTCTAGCCCCGGCGGGAAACAACTTCGCAGTTGATAAGAAGCCTGGGTTCGATGAAGAGAACAGTTTCTCAAATATTTTAGAAGAAGCGACCACTAAAGTCAAACAAGCCGAAGAGAAGGCTGAAGGCCGGTCTGACGATGAAAATAAATCATCTAAAACTGAAGAAAAAAGCCAAGACTCTAAAACGTCCGAAGAAACTAAAGGTTCAGATGAAAAGCAAGTTAATGATCAAGAATCCCAAACTGTAGATTCCTCTAAAGAATCTTCCGATTCGGTAAAAGATACTTCAGCTACTCAGCAACCGACTGCCACTAATTCTACAGAAGTAAATGTAAATTCCGAAAATACCCAAGACGCTATTGTTCAACAACTTCAAGCTTTAGGGTTAGAACCAGAGCAAATCCAAAGTTTTTTAAATTTGTTTGATATCAATGAAGCTACTGAAATTTCAAATGATTTTCTTGAAGCTTTAGATACTCAACTCAATCTGTTCCAAAAAGCTTCCGATGGCGAGACGCTCCCGGCCGTTCCAGTTGAAAATTCTAATCTTTCATCTTTAAAAGCTAGAGAAAAGTTAGCCGCAGATTTTTTAAGAAGTGCTGGGATAGAAAATAAAGAAGCCGCAGATTTAGCTCGAAAAATGATTCAAGTTAAAACGGGAGAAACTGTTTTATCCGACAGCACGGCAATCGCAACAGAAGCTTCTTCATCAGATAATTCTTTGGAAGCTCTTTTAGGGTTTTTGAAAGAACCAATTCAAAAAGAAATTTCAAATAAAGAACAAATCGTTAAATTAGACAAAGCTTCTAACGCAGAGCAGGTTAAGCAGTCTGAAAATTTAACAGCTGCAATAAAAGCGGCGGGAGCTCAAGCAACAGAAAACGTCGAGATTACCGCTCCAAGAATTCAAACTCAAGATCCTTTAGCAAAAATCTTTGAGCAAGTTCAATTTCAAACTGCTTCAACTGAAGAAGGCGGTTTGAAGCCAGTTATGGCTGGATTCCAAAATCCCGCAGATAACGGTCCTTTTATGGATTTGACCAGCCCGAAAACTTCGCCAGAGTTTATGATTCAAAATGCCGCTAAAGTTAACGAGAATTTTTCTTCCACATTGAATGAAGCGAAAGCGACCGCAAATTCAAAAGGACTGCCAAACGGAGTTACGGAGAAAAGTGTAGTTGAGCAAGTGGTTCAGAAGTTTGCGATCAAAGGAACTGATAATCAAAACGAAATAAAAATTAAATTAGACCCTCCCGCTCTTGGAACAATACGAATGAACATTAACACTGCGGGAGATTCAGTTAAAACAACGATCATTGCGGAAAACCAAGCGGTAAAACAAGCTATTGAAGCCAATTTGAATCAACTAAAAGATTCATTCACAAACCAAGGAATGAAAATTGAAAGTTTCGAAGTAATGGTTGGCGGCGAGCCTGGATTTAAAGAAAATCGCCAACATCAGTCCCAAGGCGGTAATTTTGGAAATTCAAATAAGACTGGATTTGATCAAGAAGCGGTAGAAACAAATTTGGCCGGAGCTTATCCATCCCGATACGATGTGAGCCCGGGTGGCGTGAGCGTAATTGTTTAAATAAAATCAAAAGTAAGATTTAAACGGAGCAAAAAAATGATAGGCGGATTAACACCAATTCCAACAAAAACAGATCCTAGTTCACAAATTCAAAGCGAAAAAAGTTCTTTGGGAAAGAACGATTTCATGACTTTGTTGGTGGCCCAATTACAAGCTCAGGATCCTACAAACCCCATGGATGCTCAGGATTTTAGCGCTCAGCTTGCCCAATTTAGTACTGTTGAACAAATGTTCAGTGTGAATGACAATTTGGTTGCTTTGCAGGAATCTCAAGTTTCATTAAATAATACGTCTGTTTTAAATCTTATTGGAAAGACTGTTAATTCTACTGGAAACGGTTTTGCTTTAGCCGAAGGCGCTTCGGTAGATTTGAAATACAATATTCCAACCGATGCCGAAAAAGTAACCATTGATATTTTTGATAGTAGCAATCAACTTGTAGTTTCCACAGACCAAACGGATGTCAAAGCAGGCAGTAATTTATTTGCCTGGTCGGGATTGAACTCTAAAGGCGATGAAGTTCCTGCCGGGGATTACTTTTTTAAAGTGACCGCCGAAGACGGACTAGGAAATACTATTTTAGCTGAAACGCTATCTTCTGGAAAAGTTTCGGAAGTAATATTTGATGAAGGAATCAGTTACGCAGTAGTTAACGGTGTGAAAATACCAACGACCCAAATAACCCAAGTGTCGGGCAATTAATTAAATAAGGAGAGAGTTATGTCTTTAGTCAGCGCATTATTCACTGGAGTAACAGGGTTGTCCGGAAATTCACAAGCCCTGGAAGTATTGGGTGATAATATTTCTAACGTTAACACTGTGGGTTTTAAATCTAGTCGTGCGGTATTTGGCGATATTTTAAGCACAATTTTGAATAACGGTTCTACACAAAGTCAAATAGGTCGAGGTTCGCAATTAAACGGGGTTATTCAATCTTTTAGTCAAGGCTCTTTTGAGTCGACGGAGAATTCTCTTGATTTGGCTCTTGACGGGGCTGGTTTTTTTACCGTCGCTAAAAATGGGGGTAATTTTTACACGCGAGCTGGTCAATTTAGACTCAATGACAATGGTCTGGTTCAATCCCTTACCGGGGAGGTTTTACAAGGTACGCAAATCGACAATGGCGTTCTTGTTGGCAGTGTTACTAATGTTGATCTTGCTGGCGTTCAATCGCAGCCGTCTGCGACGACTTCGTTTACTTTAGGAGCTAATTTAAATGCCGCCGCTTCGGCTGGGACAACGTTTACTTCTCCGATATCGACCATTGACTCTTTAGGTGGAACCAATGTATTAAATATTACTTTTACAAAGCAAGCGGGCGCTAACCAATGGGGATATAGTATTGCTTCTTCCACTAGTTCTACCACAAGTGTAGCCTCTGGAACGGTTACCTTTGATACTAGCGGTCAATTATCTTTGGTAAACGGAGCCGCCGCCGCAGATCAAACAATAAACTTAACTTTTACAGGTGATCCTGCCCCTGCTGCTCAAACCCTTACTTGGGATTTGGTTAATGCAGCTGGTACAACAAATGGAAAACTCACAGGATTTGCGGCTCAATCGAATAACAACTCTTTGGTTCAGGATGGATTTAGCACAGGTACTCTTGTAGGTTTGAATGTAGATGGCTCTGGAACTATCCAAGGTTTGTTTAATAATGGTCAAACGGATAACTTGTTCCAAGTTGCTTTAGCGGATTTTTTAGCTCCTACCGGTTTGACAAGAGTAGGATCAAACTTATTTGCCGAATCGGCTGCTTCTGGGACAGCGAATCCTGGAACGGCGGGGACAGGTAGTTTTGGAACTATAGTTGGAAGTTCTTTAGAATTATCCAACGTCGATCTATCCTCTCAATTTGTTAGTTTGATCCAAACCCAGCAGGCATTCCAAGCTGCGGCTCGGATTATAAATACCACTGACGATTTATTAACCGAAACAGTTAACCTTGTTAGATAATAAATGAGATTCATAGGGACTCGTAATACGAGTCCCTATTTAGTTTTGTAGGAAATCTTCTAGCGAAATTTGCTTAACTTTGTTAGATTGACTTTATGGTTAATGAGCGAGTTCATGAAGTCAAATCCGCTACAGTTCTTAGATTTAACGATCTATGGAAACGAAACGTTGAGGCAAATTTCCCTATAATTGCCACCAGCCAAGGCGTTCAAAAATTAAAAAATAAATTTAAAAAACTCCCAGCTATTGTAGTTGGCGCTGGCCCGTCGTTAGATAAAAACATTCAACACTTAGCGCGGGTTCAAGAAAAGGCTCTTATTATCGCTGCCGATGCGGCGTTAAAACCTTTGTTGCGTCATGGTATAAGGCCTCCATTGGTAGTTTGTTTAGATCCGCAAGAAGATATTGCAAAATTTTTTACTGGAGTTTCACATGACGGTATGACTCTGGTTGCCCCAACGATTGTCCATCCTCGTATTCTCGATATCTGGGAAGGGAAAGTTATTTTCTTTAATAAGTTCGCTCCCGATATTCCTTTATTGACTGAAATTCAAAATGCATTGCCTAAGATTGGCGTTTTAACTCCTGGCGGAACGGTACTTTCTATCGCCTATGATTTAGCTTTCCAATCGGGGGCAGATCCAATTATTTTTGTTGGGCAAGATTTGTCTTATGAAAATAAAATAATTTACGCCCGAGGTGGAGAAACTGGGAATCAAAGTTGGGAAACTCTTTGCCGAGACCAATCTGAGAATATCGTTTACGAAACGGACATCCGAGGACAAAAAATTCCTACATTAAAGTCGATGTCGGTGACAAAACAGTGGTTTCATTGGGCGTTTACAACTTGGAAGCGTAACTCGCGATTGACAATTTACAATTGTAGCGAAGGAGGTATTTTAACTGACCATTGTCAGTGGATTTCTTTGCAAGAAGCGATTTATAAATATTGCGATAAGAAGGTCAACGCTAATTTAAGGTTAAAAAAAGCGTTAAAATGAGTATACGTTTTTGTTATTTTATAAAACTTTTTCTAGTTTTAAAAGCATTATTACTTGATCAATCCCAGGTTGTTTAGGATTTAAATCAAGAGACCGTTTAAAATAAATCAGTCCCTCTCTTTTATTTTTTAAGTAGTAGTAATTGACAACGCCTAAATTTCTAAAAGCAGTTGCATAGTTTGGATCAATTTCTACAGCTCTTTTTAAGAAATCGTTAGCCATTTTATAATTTTTCAATGCTAAATAAGCCTCTCCAATCCTACCTACTGGTTCAGGAAGTTCTGGAGCTAAAATACTGGCTCTAATAAAACTTGCTAATGCTTCTTGAAATCTTCTTTGCTGATAATACAACGATCCTAAATTAAATTGAGTTTGAAAAAAGTTTGGGTCTAGTTTTATGGCGTTTTCATAATAATAAATTGCTTTTTGAGGTCTTCCTGCAATAGTTTTTGCTCTACCTAGATTAATCCAGGCTCTCGTTTTATTGGGAGACTTTTTTAAAGTATCCATCCAAAGAGTTTCTTCCGTAATCCAAATTGAATTTCTTTTAATGGTAGTAAGGCATAAGAATATGATGCAGAAGAAAAGTAATAATTTTCTTCGGAAACGAACTGTTGGATCGGTAAACTTATGGACAAATTGAGAGCCTAAGATTGCGGTAATAAAAAATAGGCCAAATATTCCTAAATAGACTCTATGTTCCGCCGCTAAATCTAACAAAGTGATTATTGAAGATGAAGGAGAAATAACAATATAGAACCAAGAGAGTCCGAAGAAATAAATTCTGAGACTTTTGTTAATAAATAGAGTCCATAGTGGAACAAGTATTAATGCAATAGCAGTTAACAGTTTGAGTGAAAAAGTTCCAAATGGAATATCGGGATCTATATTTAAATTAAACGGAAAGAAAAACAATTTAAGGTAGTAGAAGATAACTACGATGGGTTGGCTGAGCATGTAGTTTAATCGGCCAATATCTTCTCCAGCTGTCGACGGACCAATGAGGAAGGCTTCATCCGTTATGAGTTTCCACATTAAAATTGATAAAAATATAATCGCAAATCCGCAAATTGGCCATTGAAATTTTTTTAAAGTTTGAATCGATTTGGAATCAGATGGCAACCCAAACAGCCAGTATAAAAATGCTATAGCCGGAAGCGTTATAACGCTTTGTTTAAATCCAAAACCGATAATAGCAAAAACCGCGATTAAGAGAGTTATTCCCACCCATGATAATATTTTTTTATGTTTTTGATTGTTTAAAAACCTTTGAAAAAATAAGAAGCCCGTCAAATAAATTGTTGCGGCTAATAATCCTGAACGGCTAACAATATAAACTACCGATTCGGTTTGTATGGGATGGCATAAAAAACCTACGCTGGCTAAAAAACCGACAAAGTGAGCTTTAGATTTTTCGTTTTTTTGGTTTGATGAACAAAAATATCGAAAAGCTTCTAAGGTAATAAAAAATACTAAAATTGTATTTAGAGTATGTACAGTTAAATTAAAAAGATGGTACCCAAATGGATTAACGTTATCTAAGATAGCGTTTATGGCTATAGTAATCCGCGTTAGGCCACGTGAAGGATATTCTTTGGATATAAACTCCCAGTTAATTATTTTTTCTAGGTTTTGAGTGTTAACGCCATTCTTTACGTATAGGACGCTATCAAACTGAAGAGAATTATGAAGATGGTTTCCAAATAGGATAATTGCTAGTAGCGCAAGCGCACAGCAAATTTTGGTTTTTGATCTAATCTCTAAAGGAAGGAAACCATTTTGGAATATCTTATTCATGAGTTTTGTTATCAAGTTTTTGCAAGACTTTTAATACTTCAGTTTTTTCACGGTCAAATGGTTTTAAAACTATATATTGTTTAAGATATTTAACCGCCAATTCATATCTTCCGGTTTTTAAATATAACGTAGCTAAATTATTGTAGGTTTCTGCATGATTTTTATCGATAAGTAAAGTTTTAAGAAATGCTTCTTCCGCAAATGGATACATTTTATTTTCAAAAAAAATAACTCCCATATTGTTTTGCGCGGAAGAATTTTTTGGATCAAGGTTTAGCGTTTTTTTATATTCTTTTATAGCTTCGTCATTTCGTTTTAATGTTTTGTATGCATTACCAAGGGCGTAGTGATAATCTGAGTTGTATGGTTTTCTTTTAACGGCTTTTTCGAAGTGGTATATGCTTTCAATGGGGTTATTTAGCCGAATTCTGACCAAACCGGAATTATAATAAATTAGTCCATTGTCTTCCCCATAAAAAAGCGCAAGATCAAAATATTTTTTAGCTTGTTGGTAGTCTTCTCTTTTAAAGAAAATATGTCCTAAGTTTATGTATGCAGACTTAAAGGCGGGGTTAAACTTTAGTGCAATTTTTAAATGTTTCTCGGCTAATTGGTCCATCTCTCTGTTTAAAAATACGGTCGCCAAATTATTGTGACCTATAACTTTGTTCGGAGATTTTTTTACTACATCCTTCCAAATTTGAATTTCGGTTTTAAAATCCAAACTACGGCTTATTGATAAAACTGACATTAGTAATAACGTCGATAAAAAAAGTAATTTTCTAGTCGTTAGAAAACGAACAGAGCTTAACCAAAGAGTTCCAAATGCTAAAGAGAAGCCAATACTTGGAAGATATAGTCTATGTTCCGTAGCTATTTGTTTTAAAGGGATGAATGTGGACGTTGGAGCCAAGGTCACAAAAATCCAAATTAAGCCAAACTTAGCTATTTTTGACCGTGATTTTATGGTCATAGCCCAAATAGAAAGAATGGTTCCTATTGCGAATAGTAATTTAAAATTGAAAAAGTTGGATATTAATCGAAAGTCTGACTCTAAATTAAGATTGATTGGTAAAAATAATTTTAGAGCGTAGTAGTAAACTACAACTTCAAATTGTGTGAAAAGATAATGCATCCGGCTTATTTGAGAAAAAGACGGATCTGTCGTTAAGGCAAATATATTCCCCGTCATATATTGCTTTGCCCCTAAGTAGATCAGCAAACAAACAAGGAGAGGAATTGTCGAATAAAAAAGTTTTTTCCAGTTAATTGATTCATTAAATATTGATAATAGAAAGATTGTCATTATTGGCATAGTTATGATAATCGCTTTGCTACCAAAACCTAAAAACAATATTGCTATTAAAACAGAAGGATAAAGTAAATTTAAAACTGGAGATTTATTTTTTGAATTTTTTTTCCAACGCACAAAGGTTAGAGTTGCGGCTAGATAAAAAAAAGTCACCAACAATGAAGAACGGCTAGAAAGATAAACAACTGACTCAACATTTAATGGGTTTAAAAGATGGATCAGTGATGCAACCAGGGGAAGGTTTTTTAAACGAGTTCTTATTTTGAGAGTCTCTATTTCTAAAAACTCCCAACAAAGAAAGAATAACAAAATTGCTGTGCAAATATGCACGATAGAATTTAATAAGTGAAAGCTAAAGGATTGGTTTCCTCCTAAATGAATATTTAATGCGTAAGTCAATAAAACGAATGATCGACTAAAAACTCGCTCGATGCCTACTATTTTTTGAAATTGACTTAAATCCTTAATATATGGATTATCTACAATGGCATGGGCGTCGTCGTATATAAATGGGGCATGAAACGAGGAGGCATATACGCTTGCTCCAATTGCCGTTAAAATGGCGATAGAAAGGACAAACCTAATAATTAAGGAAGGTTTAAAGGGCTGGAGCCAAAAGTTCATTATTTGTTTAATTCTTTGAGCCAATTAGAAATTTGAATTTTTTCATTGGGGTTTACGCTAAACTTTGAGGCGGTTTCAAGTAAGTCTTTTGCTTTGTCTAGTTGTTTTTCGTTTTTCCAATACATTAGACCGAGTTGAATCCTTATGGCATTGAGATTTGGGTTTTGCGTAAGGACAATTTCCAATTGCTTTATTGCTTCCTTATTTTCACCTTTTTGTGAAAGTATTTTTGCTAATAAGGCTCGAGCGTTAAGAATTTTTGGGTCTAACGTAAGCGCTTTTTTAAAAGAATCAATCGCTTGGTTTAACTTGTTCATTTGGACATAATTAATTCCTATTGAAACATAAGCTTTGGGAAAACCTTCTTGGACGTCTAAAAATTTTAAAAAATATTGATTAGAATTTTCAAACTGTCTTAATTTTTGATAGACAAATGCAAGATTATAAAGCGCATTTTCAAATTCAGGTTTAATTTCTAAACAATTTAAGAACGATTCTTCCGCTTTTTCTAATCTTCCCAACTTCATATTTGCGGTTCCGATATTATAATGAGCTTTAAATGAATTTGGAGTTGATTTAATAGCAATTTCAGATTGTTTAATTGACTCTTCAAATCGACCCATTTTTCCATAAACTTCTCCAAGGTTTATGCGAGCGAGAGGATAATCTTCACCTTCAGCTACTTTTGTCGATAGAATTTCGATGGCTTCTAAATAATATTTTTCAGCCTCTTTTAGTTTACCTGTTTTATTTTTAATCGATCCTAAGCCAAAGTGGGCTTGATAATATAGTGGATTAATTCCAATGGCATGTTTATATGCATTTTCCGCTAAATCATATTGTTCCTTGTCCATATATATATTAGCGAGATTGTAGTGGGTTGTTTCTACGTAATATCCTTTTTCGATGCTTATTTTTAGATATTTTTCGGCATCCTCAATCCGGTCTTTTTCATAGTAAGCTTTTCCCAAATTTGCGTAAGGTCGAGGGGAATTAGGTGTTTTTTTCAATGCATCCTCCCAAAGCCTGATTTCATCATTCCATACTTTGTTCCTTTCCGCTGTTAAGGTTGCAAAAGAAGCCAACAAAAAAACTAAAAAACCATAACGCATAGTTTTTGGGATTAGGTGAATAGCCATAGCAAATAACGGAGATATTCCTAGAGTTGCAGGAAGATATATTCTGCGTTCTACGGCTAAGTCATTTAGCGGAAGTATGCTTGAGGTGGGGGCCAGTGAGAGAATAAACCAGGCGGTACATATTTTAGACCATTTTCCGCCTTTAAAAAATGCAGTAGCAATCAGGACTACTGCGGTTAAAATCGCTAAAAAAAATGTAGGGTCTTCCAGCGGAGGTTTAAACGTATAGCCAATATCTGCATTTAAGTTAATTGGCCACAATAGAATTTTTAAATAATAAAAGACAATAATTCTGATTTGAGAGGAAAGGTAGCCAAAGTTTCCGTACAACTCAAATCCTCTATCCAATAAAAAAGCATTAAGAGCCAGTCTCAAACATAAAATTAGGAAAACAACATAACCTATCAAAAAAAACCGACCTGTTAGTGTTTTATATAAGACTGGGTATCTATCTGGACAAATAAGAAAAAGGAAAAGCATAGCAAGGACCACTGGAAAAGTTACCCCGACAACTTTTGAAGTGATGCTTAAGTAAAAACATAGGATTATCAGTGGCGTAAGTAGGGCAATGTCGCGAATTTTAATTTTATTTGATTGAAAAATTCGTAGAAAAAGCCAAACCCCTAAAAGATAAAAAAAAGTCACCATTTCTGACGACCGCGACGAGATATAGGTTACTGATTCGGTTAAAGCCGGGTGGACAGCAAATATGAAGGATGCCACCAAAGCAAACGAGGTCCCGTTTTTAGTAAATGAGCGTGATATTTGAAAAACCAACCTAACAATAAAAAAAAGGAGAATAGTCGTTAAAGCATGAAGAATTAAGTTTAGTAAATGAAATCCGAATGTAGAATTTTTACCAATAGTATTATTGAGGGCATAAGTAAATAAAACCGCTGGCCGCGCAGAAATAGCCATATAAATAACGGTTGGAGTATAACTATTAAAAGAAAATATTTTTACGCGTTTTTGGTACTCTTCTAGGTTTGAAACCCAAATTCTAGGTTGGAATGTCGCATCGTCGTACTGGAATGGACCTTTTAAAGAATTAAAATAAACAATTGTTATTGCAAATATTAAAATTAAAACACAACTTAGCGTTTTTTTGACTTGGTTAGGTTTGAGAAAAGGATTCATTACGCTTTGAAAATAATTTGTTTTATTCTAAAGTTTTGAAAAATGTGATGAACAACTCAAAAAAAGAAGAGATTCAAGAGGAAAGCAAAGAGCTGATTAATTTTAAGTTTTAAAACTAGCGAGTAGTGTGGATATTTTATTTATAAATGTTTACCTGTAATCTTAGTCATATATAGAGGTTTTTTCTTCATATACTTTCTGAATGTTAGTTTAAAACATTAGGCTATTGTTTTGCAAAACTCAATAGTATGTTGGAAGATTAAACGGTAGCCTAAACCTAAATGTCGAATCATTTTTTTCTAAATTTTTTGATAGAATAATTTCTTGAATTAAATCAATTTATAAGACCTCCAATATGAATCAAAAAATAATAACGCGAGAGACTTGCAGACTTTGCGGTTCTTCCGGTATGGAAGATATTTTTTCTTTGGGTAAGCTTTATATTTCCACGTTTGTGGAAAAGAAGGATGAAGGAATTAAAGCTCCTTTAGATTTAGTGGTTTGCGATAAATGTTCACTTCTTCAACTACGCCATACCGCTCCTATGGAATTAATGTACTCAAGGTATTATTGGTACCGGTCTGGGGTTACAGATACCATGCGCGCTGCTTTGCGTAATATTACGGAAGAAATTGAAAATATCGTTGATTTAGAACCTGGCGATGTAGTTTTAGATATTGGAGCAAATGACGGCACTTTGTTGAAAACGTATTCGCGTAAAGAATTAAAAAAAGTAGGTTGTGAACCCGCTGATAATTTAATTGAACTGCTACGAGAAGAAGTGGAATTTTCAATTCACGACTTTTGGAATGCTGACGTTTACAACGTATTAGCGAAAAAAAATGGATTTGGAAAAGCCAAAGTAGTTACCGCGATTGGTATGTTTTACGATATGGAAGATCCTAATCAATTTGTCGCAGACGTGACTAAAGTTCTTGCAGAAGATGGAGTCTTTGTCGCTCAACTTATGTGTTTGCGCCCGATGTTGGAAAAAAACGATCTAGGTAATATTTGTCATGAGCATTTGGAATATTATACGTTGGAATCGCTGAAGTATCTTTTTGAAAATAACGGATTAGAAATGTTTAAATTAGAAGAAAACTCAGTAAATGGAGGAAGTTATCGAATTTTTTGTCGCCATTTTAAGAGTTCAGGGATTCCATTTGAAGAAATATATACTCGCGCTGATTACCAGGCTTTTTATGATCGAATCGAGAAAAATAAAAAGGAATGCGTAGACTTTATTAAAAAAGAAGTTTCGTCTGGAAAATCTGTTTATGTTTATGGAGCTTCCACAAAAGGTAATACCATTCTCCAATATTATGATTTAGATCATAATTGGATCAAAGCCGCAGCTGAGCGTAGCCCTGAAAAATGGGGTAAATATACGGTGGGCACTCAAATACCTATTGTTTCAGAAGACCAAGCCCGCGCGGACTGCCCTGATTATTTTTTGGTTCTCCCCTGGGCTTTTTTTGATGAGTTTTATGCCAGGGAAGCCGCATGGCGGGAGACTGGCGGTAAGTTTATTGTTCCGTTACCAGATTTTCGTGTGGTATGAGTTTAATTCCAGAAGAGACTTATAGAAGCATAGTGGATACTATGCCCATTCTTTGCGTTGATGCAATAATCCGTAATGATCGACAGGAAGTATTGCTAGTTAAAAGAACTAACGAACCTCTCAAAGATGAGTGGTGGGTTCCAGGAGGACGTGTTTATAAAGGTGAAAGTTTAGAAAACGCAATTAAAAGAAAAATAAAAGAAGAATTAGGCATTGATATTAAAATCAAAGGCGCAGTTGGATATTATGAAGATCAATTCGAAAAGAATCCGCTAAATTTAGAAAGCGGATTGCACACACTGGGGATAGTTTTTGAAGCAGAACCGCAAAGCTTAAATATTAAGTTAGACGGCCAAAGTGGCGGTTGGAAATTCTTTGATAAAATCCCAGCTCGTTTAGTTATCAAACCATTTTTCAAGTAGAGAACATTTCTAAATAGACTCAAAATTCGTTTTAAATTTTTTTCTAAAACGTTTTGAGTATTGAATTTAATAGGAGATATTTTTTGAAAAAAGCTTTAATTTTGGGAATTACTGGACAAGATGGAAGCTATCTTGCCGAGATCCTTCTTGAAAAGGGTTACGAAGTACATGGATTGCAAAGAAGGTCGGCAACCGGAAATACTCGTAACATTGATCATTTATTAAAAGACCCGGAAGTTTTCGAAAAAAAATTATTTTTACACCGAGGTGATTTAGCGGATGTTACTTCTCTATTTAGAATAATTAATGCGGTGCAGCCTGAAGAGATATATAACGAGGCAGATCAGGATCACGCTGGCTGGAGTTTTAGTATAATTGATTATTCCTTGGATATTACTGGGGCGGCTGTTGGTCGTATTCTGGAAACAATTCGCCAGATAAATCCCAAAATTAAGTATTTCCAACCTTGCACATCAAATATGTTCGGTCACGCAAAAGAATCTTTTCAAAATGAAGATACCCCTTTTAGTCCTCAAAATCCCTACGCTTGCGGAAAAGTGTTGGCATATATTTTATGTAAGCATTTTCGCGAAGCCTATGGGATGTTTATTTCGACTGGAATTTTTTACAATCATGAATCTCCCCGCCGCATGGAAGATTATGTAACGAGAAAAATCACTCTTGCCGTTGCCCGAATTGCGCGAGGTAAACAAGATAAATTAGTTTTAGGGGATTTGTCCGCCTATATAGACTGGGGCTATTCTAAAGAGTACATGGAGGCGGCCTGGAATATTCTGCAATTGCCAGAACCAGAGGATTTTGTAATCGCTACTGGAGAAGTCCATAGCGTTAAGGATTTTGTCGATGAAGCGTTTAAGGTAGTGAATCTTGATCCAGAAAAATATGTAATTTCTGATAAAAAGTTTTTTAGACCCACTACAAACCATGTCCTTAAAGGAGATATTTCAAAAGCTCGAAAAGCGTTTGGTTTTGATCCCAAAGTCAAATTCAAGGAACTAGTAAAATTAATGGTAGAGGCCGACTTAAAACTAGTCGATAAAGAAAGAGACTAAATGCTTTCGATAATACTGCCTACCTATAACGAATCCGGTAATATTGCCAGGATGATTGAGCGCATTATGGAAGAGGTGCCTTTGCCTCTAGAAGTTATCGTGGTAGACGACGATTCCCCAGACAAGACTTGGGAGGTTGCCGAAGAGACTCAAAAAACGTATCCAAATGTAAGAGTCTTGAGGAGAGTTGGAAAAAGCGGTCTGACTTCAGCCATTGTTGATGGTATTGAAATGTCCAAAGGAGACGTTTTAGTTTGGATGGATGCCGATTTATCTATTCCTCCTTCAAAAATTCCTGAATTAATGGAAAAAATTGACGAGGGTAATGATATGGTCATCGCCTCTCGTTATGTGGTTGGCGGCGGAACGGTAATTATAGAAAAAGAAGACGACTCATTGGTATTAGTGATTTTGAGTTTCGTTTTGAATTGGTTTATCCAACGGCTGCTTGATCCTAGAGTTCACGACTACACCAGTGGTTTTATAGCGATTCGCAGACGTGTTGCGGACCACATAGAAATTAAAGGAGACCATGGCGAGTATTTTATCAGCCTGACTTATAAAGCCTTGAAGGATGGTTTTAAAGTTGTCGAGATTCCCTATATTTTGGGAGCCCGGGACTATGGTGTATCTAAAACAGGAACGCGTTGGTGGCATTACTTTCAGAAAGGATTTAAGTATTTGGGAGTAACCATTTCTATGTTGTTTTATCGCGGCCGACCCATTAAATAACTTTTCTCACCCCATATTCTCTAAATATCATTCGATAAATTAGTCGTTTTTCGTAGGCATCTAAAATGCTATAATTAAGTAACGCATGAATCGATATTCTATTGGGGGTGACCTGGCTTCGACGGGAGTAAAGAGACCCTGGTTGCATGCACGGGATACCGTTGGCCCGTTAAAAAACGGTACAATCATAATTGCTAACGATTATGACATTGCTGTAGCAGCTTAAATCCTGCTACCGTTCTCTCCTTCTTTCGTCCGTAAGGGGGAAGCGAACGTTATAAAACGGACTGGCTAGATTTGTGAGCCTTGGGCAAATTTGGCGAGATTTTTAAAGGCTGGCTCAGATCGAATCCTGTTCGTGGGAGTTGATTAGAGCGAGATCCTAAATCACGAAACAAGCATGTAGACGCCTGGCGTTAAAGACTTTCGGACGGGGGTTCGATTCCCCCCGCCTCCATTTTTTCCATATTCCCCCTATAATATAATAAACTACCATCCTCCGCAGTCTGGGAAACAGAGGTAAAGCACCGGACTGATTCGTATGGCCAAGGTCACGCGCTTTTTCGGCCTGAATACGAATTTTCGCAAAAGAATCCCGCCATACCAGCAATGAAAAATTCCAAAAACCCATTTAGTTCAGCTTTAACTCGATTTCCATCATAGTAATCTTCAGCAAAGTAGAAAATGGGTTAGCGGTTGGTTTTTAGGGAAATGTGAATTTTTAGAAATTAATTAACTTTTTTGATGGGAAGTCGGCACATATGTCAGAAAAAGATTATTTAAGTGAAAGCTATGAAAGAGTAATTTAATAAACTTCATTTTAATTTTTTTAGTGTTTATTGAATGTCACGACTAAGAATTCGAAAAATCAAAGGATTTTATGAAAATGTTTTAGTTAATATAATTGAGTGCTATTTTACTTGAAAAATTTTGGTCTAGCCATTATTTTGGTAGGCGAAATGTCGGTAGGTGTTAATTTGGTTTTTAGTCTCTAAATAATATACGGGGCTTACAGGCAGATTTGTTGTCGTGTTTCGCGACATAATTTTAGATGTCACAGGACGCTAGCTGCCTCCAGTGATCCCTTTTGCTGTCACTTGTCATACGCCGTGCGTAGGAGTGCCTGTAAGCCTTTTTTAAATTGGGTAAAATGCCTTTAAAGGGAATAAAAGACGCTAAATCATTAGGTGATATATCACACCTTCTGGGTTTTTCTCCAGCCGGTCTAGCTTATATTCTTTATAAAATTCCTAATAATAAAAAATATTATTCGTTTCAAATTAAGAAGAAGAATGGAGGAAATAGAGATATTCGTGCCCCAGAGCCAAGTTTAAAAAAGCTACAAGGGAGATTAGCAAATTTACTTTATAAATGCTCGACTGAATTAGATAAGGGAAAGAATAAGCAACCTCTAGCTCATGGGTTTAAAAAAAATCTTTCTATTTATACCAATGCAAAGTGTCATAAAAATAGACGATTTGTGTTGAACTTTGATATTGAAAATTTTTTCCCAACTATTAACTTTGGGCGGGTTCGTGGTTATTTTATTAAGAATAGAGATTTTGAGCTTAATATAAAGATCGCAACTATTATTGCTCAGATAGCCTGTCATGATAATGAGCTTCCGCAAGGAAGTCCATGTTCTCCAATTATTTCTAACTTAATTGCTCATTTGTTAGATGTGCGATTGGTCCAATTGGCTAAAAAAAATGATTGTTTTTATTCTCGCTATGCTGATGACATTACTTTTTCTACCAATAAAAAAGAATTTCCTAAAAAAATTGGATTTCAAGATCCAAAAGATCCCGAGATTTGGCACTTAGGTAGGGCTATTAAAGACCAAGTTGACCGATCTGGATTTAAAATCAACCCAAAAAAAACAAATATGAGATGCCGTAATAATCGACAGGTTGTCACGGGTTTAGTGGTTAATAAGAAGGTAAATATTCGGTCGGAATATTACAAGCTGGCAAGAGCTATGACCCATTCTCTATTTCAAAAGGGAAGTTATAAAGTTCCCGCTCATTTTAGCCCGATTGATATAGCAGATAATGATTCAGAAGAAGTTCTCGAAAAAAGTTTAAACCGTTTAGAAGGTGTCCTTAATCATATTCATTACACTAAAAATTTATCGGATCAAAGGGTCTGGAAGGAAAAGCATGACCATCCAACTGCCATTTTGAAATTATATAAAGAATTTCTTTTCTTTAAGCACTTTGGTCAGTCAGATAGGCCTGTCGTGTTATGTGAAGGTGTATCGGATAGGGTATATATGAGAATGGCTTTGAAAAAACTTAAAAATAGTTACCCTTCTCTTATTGAATTAGATGAGGAAAAACTTTATTACAAAATAAACTTTTTAAGATATTCACGTAGTGTAAGAAGTATTTTAAGGCTTAGCGGTGGGACTGCAGAAATGGCAGGTTTCGTTGGTTCTTACCCAAAAAAAGTGGCGAGTTATAGTGCATGGTCTTTTAAACAACCAGTGATTCTATTAACAGATAATGATACTGGAGGTAAAACTGTTTTTAGTCAGGTTAAAGAAAGTCCTCAAGGTAAGCCTAAAATCGAGAGTGATGATGAATTTTATTACATTAATAACAATCTATACCTTATAAAAACACCACATCTGAATGGTATCGAGGAAACAAAAATAGAAGATTTATTCGATCAAAAATGGAAAGATGAAAAAATTGATGGGAAAAGTTTTACCTTAGATAATGATTTCGATAAAAATAAATTTTTTGGAAAAATGGACTTTGCTGAAAAAATAATAGCAAAAAATTTTAATGAAGTGAGTTTTGATAATTTTAAACCTTTATTGGACAGATTTTTAGCTGTTATTAAGGAGCATTCGAAATAAAGAATATTTCCTACCCTAAGTTTCAATTATTAAAAGATCAAACTTATTGTCGATGAAAGTATTTGTTTGCCTGGATAATAAACTTTCGGCAAGACAATGCTAAAAAGTGAGAAACACAGGTGAGATACACCGTGTAAAATGTCGTCTTTTATAGTGCATAATCAATGGTATATGAGGTATGGGTGGAGGTTCCCCCCGCCTCCATTTTTTGGTTATTATGCAATCCTGCCATTAGGTTCATCTCCTCTGTTTCCAATTCTTCAATTGTAATAAATAGATACCCTCTGATTTATTAAACTTAATGAAACCAAAAGCTATGTTAATCAAATCTGGAAACAATCCAGATGTTATAATACGTATAAAAATATTTACCTTAGAAATTTAATATTTTCACTATTGTTTAAATAATCGGGAGGAAGCTTTGAGTGAGAATTTAGCAATTTTAGTGGGTGGAGTAGAATATGATAATTTATCAAACTTAGATTGTTGCCGGCATGATATCGAAGTTGTAAGGGACCTATTAAAAGCTACAGGTCGCTTTTCCTCCATAAAATCTTTATTAAACAAAAATTCTGCGGACTTAAAGGATAGTATTAGAAATTCCCTTGAAAATATTAGTAGTGCCAATGAAGTTTTTTTTTATTATACAGGGCATGGATTTTTGAATGATGGTGAATTTTATTTTTGTGCAAAAGATTTTAATTCTAATTTTCCAAATAAATCAGGCCTTTCAAACACTGACCTCCATACTCTCATTAGAGGGATTAAGTCAGAAACTGTAATCAAGATTATTGATTCCTGTGCGTCGGGGGTAAACTTAATAAAATCTGACATTCATCCACTAAAACGTGAAGAGAAATTTAACAATTTTATTCAGATAGCTTCATGTTTAGATTCTCAAAGCTCTCTTACTGGAACTCCGTTAAGTGAGTTTACCGAAGCTTTTATTAAGGCGATTTTATCTAAGGAATCAGGGCAAGTTTACTACCATGATATTATCGCAAATTTGAGGGATTATTTTTTAGATAATCCATATCAAACTCCTCATTTTGTTTCCCAGTCTACAGGGAGGGAAATATTTGCGAACGATGGTTCAGTATTTAATGTCTTTCGTAATAAAATGGAAATGGACAATCAAAATATTGAATCAGCCATTTTTGAACCACCAGGAGAAGAAGAAATTAAGGAATCCATTTTAGGAAAGCTAAAGCAACTAGATGAAAAATTTGCTAACAAAGAAAAAGCGCAATCGTTTATTGATAATTTCCAAACTAGTTTAGAATCTGCAATAAACTTAGATAGTTTTTTACCTACTTTTTTTGATCTAGAGAAATCAACATCCGATGATTATAAGTATATAGAAAATCCAAAACCAATTTGCCGTATTCTTCAAAACCAAACTCGATATGATAATTTTGTTGAGGCTAATTATGAGAAAATTCGATTGAGAAGGCCTTTGGCAATGGAGGCTGTGCTAGGGCCAGAATATGAAACCACTTATGATCTAACTTTAAATTGTTCTTTAAGTAGAGTTGTTTTTCAGATTGATTTGATTCCTAAGTTTAAAAGTATCAAAAAAATGTCAGAGGTTATTTTGTTTGCTCCTAGTCTTGATAAATGTTTTATTTTTGATGCTATTAAATTGCACCCTCTTATGGACTGGGAAGAATTTCAAGAGGAATTTGAAAACTCTAATTGGCGTTGGTATCAGTTAGAATGGAATAAAAGTCCTAAGCTGATTATTGACAATTGTTTAAATACCTTAATTACTAATGCTAAAAAACACCTCCAGAAAGTTTCGAGAATTAAGTTTCTTACACCAGATTAATAGTATCAAAAAGTTCAATCATAATTGTCACATTCTGGGCAAGGAGCTTTATATTATGACTACGTTGATAAATCTAAAGAAGTATGTTCAAGAATTTGATTCCATTCTTCTAAGGTTTTAAATAATTGTTTCGATATTTCACCCCTTGGCTCCACTTTGATATAAAAAAAGGGCCTAGCATTATTTGCTAGGCCCTTTTTTTATTTTTATCATTTTATGTTTACGTGCCTGTTCCTTTACACGTTTATTTTTTAATGGTTAGGTTGAAAGTGGCAAGCTTTTCATAAGATAAAGCAAGTATAATTAGGGAATTCCCGGCTTTTATGCTATTATCTATAATATATAAAAGGGATTGCACATTTGAAGTTCAAGTTAGTTTTTTCTAGTATCTCGCCAAGAGCACACCTACAAAAGATTGTTAGGCATCGTAAACCAGGCAAAACCCGGTTTATTCTCGAAGTGGTTCTCTGAAAGTTCTTGCCTCAATCAAACCCAATTTAAAATTAAAGATTAAACTATCCAAATTTATTGGATAGGTATTTCTGCTCAATGGCAGGAGAATATTTATTATTGCAGTGTGAGCAACAAAAGGGTCGAAGATAAGTTCAACCGACCTGTAGGCAGAAGAGAAACAGAAAAGTCCATCCCCTGTCGTTACGCCACTCAAACAAAACCCCAAAAAATACTATCTAGCGGGAAATTGATTCTGCTGGAGTTCTTTTATTTTTATATTTCTATAAAAAGACTGAACCGTTTGGTCGAGTCTTTTTATGGTTTAAAACCTTTACATGGAAAATTAATAAGTCTTATTTATGATTTCTTTATCACTCTCGTATTTAAAACGCAACTGGCTCGGCAATATACGCAATGATGCGCTTGCAGGCATAGTTGTGGCTCTAGCTCTTATTCCCGAGGCGATTGCCTTCTCTATAATTGCAGGTGTTGACCCCAAAGTGGGTTTGTACGCCTCGTTCTGCATTGCTGTTGTCATTGCTTTTATTGGCGGTCGTTCCGGCATGATTTCTGCGGCAACTGGCGCCATGGCCCTCGTCATGGTTTTACTTGTAAAAGAACATGGCCTCGAATACCTCCTTGCGGCAACTATCCTGACAGGGATTTTGCAAATCATCGCAGGCTTTTTAAGATTGGGCTCACTCATACGGTTTGTATCGCGTTCTGTCGTAACAGGATTTGTAAATGCCTTGGCCATTCTAATTTTTATGGCGCAATTGCCTGAATTCAAAGGCGCGGGAATACAGATGTATGGCATGGTCGCTCTCGGCCTGGCAATTATTTATATCTTTCCATATTTCACAAAAGCTGTGCCTTCGCCGTTGATTAGCATCGTAACCATTACGGCAATCTGTATTTATTTTGGAATGGATTTGCGCACGGTAGGCGATATGGGAGAACTTCCTTCCACTTTTCCGGTTTTTCTTTTACCCGACATACCTCTAAATTTGGATACCTTGCAGATTATTTTTCCCTATTCGCTGACTCTGATGGCCGTGGGCTTGCTGGAGTCGCTCATGACAGCAACTATTGTCGACGACTTGACTGACACGCCCAGCAATAAAAATCGCGAGTGCGTAGGGCAAGGTGTAGCGAATATCGTGTCTGGTTTTTTTGGCGGGATGGCAGGATGCGCTATGATCGGACAATCGGTGATCAATGTTAAATCGGGAGGACGAGGTCGTCTATCGACGCTTTTTGCCGGACTTTTTCTTTTATTTTTGCTTTTAGTTTTAGGGGACTGGGTGAGTCAGATTCCGATGGCTGCTCTCGTTGCGGTTATGATAATGGTTTCTATTGGAACATTTAACTGGTCGTCTTTTAGAAACTTAAGAACTCATCCCAAGACATCCAGTCTTGTTATGATAACCACTGTGGTTGTCGTCGTCATGACACATGATTTAGCAATGGGTGTCTTTGTGGGTGTTCTTACGAGCTCGCTGTTTTTTGCGCGCAAAGTGTCGCGATTATTAAAAGTTGAATCATATTTGTCCTCAGAAAAAGAAAAGCGTGTTTATAATGTTTATGGACAGGTCTTTTTTGCTTCCGCAGATTCATTTTTTAAATCCTTCGACTTCAAGGAAGTTGTTCAGTATGTTGCCATTGATCTCAGTAAAGCTCATTTTTGGGACTTATCTGCTGTTGATGCTTTGGATAAAGTTGTTATGAAGTTTCGTAGGGAAGGAACTGAAGTTGATTTGATTGGTATGAATTTGGCGAGCGCCACAATTGTCGATCGTCTTGGGGTGCATGATAAACCGAATGCGCTTGAGCTCTTACCTAATCATTAATAGGAAAAAAATGGCAAAATTATTAGTGTGCATTGATGGGTCAAATTATGCAGACAATCTCTGTGCCCATGCCGCTTGGGTTGCGAAGTACATAAATGCGGAAATTGATCTTCTTCATGTTTTGCGTTGTCCTTCAGACTATGAGGCGCCTACAGACCATACAGGTGTAATGGGTCTTGAGGCGCGCAGTCAACTTTTGGATGAATTAACAAAAGTTGACGAACAGCGTGGTCGTTTGGATCAGGAAAAAGGGAAAATCATTCTTGAACATGGCGCCAAAATTCTGAAAGACTTAGGTGTTGAAACAGTAAATCTTATCCATCGGCGCGGTAGCCTGGTTGAAACAATCCAGGAGTTTGAAGATTCAGTTGAAATAATCTTTATGGGCAAGCGCGGGGAACATGCGAAAAAAGAATCGATTTTTCTGGGCTCAAATCTGGAAAAAGTTGCGCGTTCTATCCACAAACCTCTCTTCATTGCTTCTTCCGTTGTACGTCCTATCAAACGCTTCTTGATTGCATACGATGGTAAAAACAGCGTGCATAAAGCAATCGATTACATTATCCAGCATCCTTTGCTAAAAAAGGATTTGGAGTGTCACATCCTGGCTGTTGAGCGTGAAAAAGGCGATATCGCAACATCGGAGGCCGAGCAAACTTTGCGCAATGCTGGGTTTACACCCATACTCAAGACTGAACAAAGCCAACAAATAGATCAAGCAATATCTTCCTACGTGGTGGAAAATGAAATTGATCTTCTGATTACAGGAGCATACAGTCACTCACGTGTGCGTAGCCTGTTACTCGGAAGCACAACAGCATCGTTAATCAAGGCTTGCAAAGTACCACTTTTGCTATTCCGATAGGCGATTTTCCACTTTTCTCTTCTATACGTTAGAAACGTTATGTTGAGTTAAGTAATTAAGTGGAGCAATGCCAGACAATTTTTTGAACTGCTCCGCAAATATAGTTAGCGACATTCCTGCCTCTTTTGCCAAATGCGCCTGAACTCATGCCTAATCATTAAGAGGTTACGATGAATTCACATGCAGGCATGGACACGACTGCCATTGCGATAAAAACCGAGTTCCCCGCTTTCAGCGGGGAACGGTAAAAGTGTAAGAGGGCAGAGTGTAATTTTTACTGGGCACAACGAAAGCCGACACTGCTGTAGCGACTATCCGGATCGTCGTCGAAGCGAAAGGCGCAACGGACGTATTCAGAAACATCGTACCAAGAGCCGCCGCGCACAACTTTGCGCTTCTCATTTTTATCATACCAATTTGACGTCCACTCCCATACATTTCCAGCCATATCGTAACACCCTGACGGACTGAGGCCGTTTGTATAGCGTGTCACTGGGGTTGTTTTACTTATTCCCGATTCTTTGCAATTACACTTTTCTTTATCAAACTCATCGCCCCATGGGTATTCTTGTCCGTCCGTTCCTCGCGCCGCTCGTTCCCATTCTAATTTGGTTGGCAACCGTTTGCCTTCCCATTTGGCAAACGCTTCAGCTTCGTACCAACTCACCCCTAGAACAGGATGATCTGGTTCGTTCCATTTGGAATCGTTCCAATATTCTGGTTGCTTGATATTTTTCTTATCGCGCCATTCCCAGCCTTCATCGGACCAAAAGTCTTTTTTCTCATAGCCTTTGTCTGCTATAAACCAACCAAAGCGCTCGTTTGTTACGGGATAGACGTCGATTTTGAAATCATGATCGATGGTTTTCTTTTCTTTATCGTCTCCATAAAGAAAGGTTCCTTTTGGAATTTCTACCATCGCGTCGGGTTTAAAACCTATTTCCGCTTTTTCAGGTTCAAACTCTTTGGGTTTTCCCAAAGTTTCCGAAAGCTCGACAACCGCTTTGATCACCTTTTCTTCTGCTGGAAATTCGCGAACCAGTTCTATAAATTCTCTGTCTCTAACAAATCGATGTAATGGTTCATTCAAGCCTTCTAAGTTTTCCTCTTGGAGTTGCCAATTATCTAATTTAGTTTCGTCAGCTTCTAATAGCTTTTCTATGAAGGTTTGAACTTGTTGAATCGCTTCTGGTTCTTTTCTCGAATACAGGACAAAGCCATGATAGGCAATTTCCAAAACGGCCCATCGGACCAGGGCATTCTCTAAGCTCTCTTGATCGACTTCCACGACCAGCTTTGATAGAAGACTCTGACGCAAGCTGAGGTTGTTGAGGAATCGCTTTGTGCCACGTGGATTGTAATCCAAAGCTTTTGAAATCATTCCACTGTGTTCGCTTAACAGAGGTTGGTCAGGAGCCAGTTTTTCAAGATAGTCTTTTATATCTTTTATGGATTTTGCGGGCAAATCAAAGGTTACTTGAACCATCTTCTGCATAAAAAAATCGGCTTTATTTTCTTTGTAACCTTGGTCAGCAATAGCCGATTCAACGATTTCTTTATCCATTCCAATGACAAAAATACAGCCGGGTTGGTTCATAAACAGCTTTATGGTTTCTAGTACTTGGGGGATTTTTTTTGGAGGACATCGATCCAGATCGTCGATGAAGATCACCAGGGAGCCTATGGAGTCATCTGGTTTTTCTTCCGCTACATATTTTGGCCGGTCGCGGACGTAACACCAAATCAAGTCGGCAAATAATGTTTCAAATAAATGATAAAACCCAAGCTTTTGCTTGTGTTCCAGGTCGCCAAAAAAATTACCGACATCGAAAGTACCGTCAGTGATCGCTTTTGAAATTGTTGACAGTAATTTATTCGACTTTAAACGTTTGGATAATTTTTCGAATTCACCTTTTACTTTATTGAAAAAATCGTCTTTTTCCATCGCTCGGAAAATTTCTTCAACCAGAGCGGCAAGGATTGCATCTTCGCCTGTATGTTTCCAAGGTTGGAACCAAACGGATTTGCAAACGCGGTAATCTCCGCCTTGTTTGGAATATTCTTTCAACTTTTCTTCCACCATCTTCATAAGGGATGTCTTGCCTGATCCCCAGGAGCCATAAACCCCAATGACTAAAGGTGTTTTGTTTTCTTTAAAGGCAATCAACTCCGCCAAGGTTTTTGCATAGGCATCAAAACGGAATCCGGCATTGTTTTCATCGGAACTATCGTTGCCAAACGGTTCGTCGCTGATGATATAGGCGGGTTTACTAGTTTTCTTTTCATTTTCCATAAAGCGTTGTTATTCCCTCACATTTTGCAAGTGGATAGGCTGAGAGAACAATATACTATATTTTGTACTCCAAAAATATAAGGTTTTTTTGTTTTTTTAGATCTGGTTTGATTTTGTGGGAAGGTGAAACAGAAAAGGAGGGAACCTGGATTTTTCTGCTGTTCTCCTAAGGAAAAAAGGAATTTTACCGACCAAGTTTATTAATAGTCGCAGAATTAGGGAGATGTTGCCGTGCTTCGAAGTTCCTAAGGAACTAAAAATTTTATTAAATCGAGGCGAGATCCTTCGCCGATACTTCATATCGCCTCAGGAAGACACGCGGTGGGGGTGATGTTAAATATAGGAATATTCTAATTTAAGGGTGGTTCTATAAACTAGTCCCTTAATCAATCAACTGACAGGTTCGGTTTCCATAACTTTAGCGACTAAATCGTATTCTAAAGCTCGGTCGATACGCATTTCAACGATTTGACCCGGTAATACTTCGCTTTCTTCTATAATAATTTGACCGTCTATTTCAGGAGCTTGAAAAGAAGCTCTACCGGTCAATAAGAAGCTTTCTTCTTCTAAGCCTTCTACTAATATCGGATAAGTTTTTCCTATTTTTTCCTGGTTTTTACGGAAAGAAATTTCTTTTTGAATTCGCATTAATTTATTTTTTCTTTTTTCGGCAATTTCTGATGGCACTTTGTCTGGATAGTCGAAGGCGGTGGTTCCTTCTTCGTCGGAATATGTAAAAACGCCTACATGGTCAAACTCGGCTTCATTTAAAAATTTTGCCAATTTTTGAAAGCTTTTATCCGTTTCACCAGGAAATCCAACTATAAACGTTGTACGCAGAGCGATATCAGGAATTTTATTTCTACAATTTTCAATCATGTCTCTAACGAGAGTTTCTGTTTCTTGTCGCTTCATTAGTTTCAACATGTCGTTGTCGATATGTTGAAGTGGAACGTCAATATAATCGCAGACTTTTTCTTCGTCGCGAATACATTCGAGAAGATTATCGTTGATCAAAGTTGGATAACAGTAAAGCAATCTGAGCCAATCGACGTCTTTTATTTTTACCAATTCTCTGAGTAGTTGAACCAAACCATTTTTTAGTCCTAGATCGTTTCCATACAAAGTAGTGACTTGCGATACTAGATTGAATTCTCGCACTCCCTTTTGTGTTAGGGCGGTCGTTTCTTCGACAATAGATTCTATGGTTCTACTGCGAAAAGCTCCTCTAATTTTGGGAATATAGCAGAAGGCGCATTTGAAGGAACAACCCTCTCCAATTTTTAAATAGGTAGAGTAAAAAGGAGTGATTAATTCTCTTTGACCGTAAGATTCAAAATATTCTGGAATGATAGTTGGTTTTCGATCTTCGTCTGAGTTTGAAGATTCTTTTTCTAAAAGATTTTTTAGTTGCGGGTAACCATCAACTCCCATCAATAAGTCGATTTCTGGAATCTCATCGATTAGTTCATCTCCGTATCTTTGAGATAGGCAACCCGTAACGACTAATTTGGAACATTTACCATCCGTTTTCATCTGAGCCATTTCAAAAATGGCATCGATAGATTCCTTTTTAGAGGATTCGATAAACCCGCATGTATTGACTATGAGAACATCGGCTTCTTCATGGGTAGCTGTCCACTGGTAACCATTTTTTAGTAAATCTCCTAGAGCCAACTCAGTATCTACCGTGTTTTTAGGGCAACCTAGACTCACCATTCCTATCTTTTTCATTCAGCCTCTATTTTACAAAGTCTTTAAAGTTCAGCGAAATTAGAATTTTTTGACATTAACTTTCGTTGATTTTTTTCTTCATTCTTTCGACCAGCTCTGGATATCCTTTAGAGCGAATAACTTTTTTAAATTGTGTTCTTAAGTTATTTCGCATGCTAACCCCGTCAAGGATTACGTCGATAATGCGCCAATTCCCTTCATTTGAATGAAGAGAAAAATCTATATCGATTTCGCCTTGTTCAGGACTGGTGATGGAAACAGGCACCAGCGCTTTGCTTTCTTCAACTTCGCCGTTTAAGAACTTTATTTTTAGATCGGCAAAAAACTGGGACGAACTGGGAAAGGCAATTTTAACAAAAACTTGGCTTAGAAGCGAGACAAAGGATTTTTGTTCTTCAGGAGTTCGGGCTTTCCAATATTTACCCAAAGTTTTTTGGCTCACTTTTTCTAAATCCATTAAACGAAGCGCTTTTTGAGACGAGGTTCGATTTATCTCGATTTGCTGTTTAGAAAGCTCTTTTCCTTTTTTTATTTGATGGATCGAATCGAGTAGTTCTTTTACCGTTTGTTCTGGAGTCAGGCTTGGGTTTTTTGCCAAAGCTTGGCCTGTAGATAAATTGATGCCGATCAAAACGATAAATATTTTGATTAGTTTTTTGTAGATCATTTTTTGTCTCGTAACAGCATTTTCAATATGCAGTAAGAATCAATAAATCGATAATTGGTGTTTTCCTTTACTAGTATTATAATAAAGAAAATTCCGCTATGTAAGTGATATTGCGTTATTAAAATGGTTTGAAAATAATTCGCGATCTGAACTGCAACAACTATCAATTTAGAATAACTTCGTGACTAGGCTGATGAAAAAAATATTGATTCTCATCGCGTTTTTAGTTTTGATAGGAACGTCGAGATTGGCCATGGCCGTTCAATCTGATTCTTTAGGGACTAGGTTTAGATCAGATAACTCTTTTCAATATTTTCAGAGCCTGGAAGAACAAATAAAAGGGTCTTTAAAAAAAAATCCTAGTTCTTGGGAACTTTATTGGCAATTGGCCCGATCTCAATTTTATATGGGAAATCGAACCGAAAGTGAAACAGACCAAAGAAAATTTTATTCTTTGTGTAAACAGAATGCTGAACGCTCTATAAAGTTTAATCCGGAATCTGCTGGCGGTAATTACTTTAAAGCGATATGCATTGGTAAAATTGGGCAGCTAGACGGAATTTGGAGTTCATTATCCATGATTTCAGGTTTTAGAGAACAATTGGAACGCGTGGTTCAATTAGAACCGGGCCTTGAATTTGGCGGTCCGCACCGGGCATTGGGCAAACTTTTTCATGATCTTCCTTTTTTTTGGGGCGGAGATTTAAAACGATCTATTGAGCATTTAAAACTAGCTGTTCAGCTAGGGCCGGAGTATTCTGATAACTATTATTATCTTTCGGAATCGCTATTTGACGCTGAAGAATATGAGTCCGCGAAATCTATACTTTTGGCGTATTTAGAAAAAAGCCGCAACGAGAAAGACGCTTCCCAAAAAAGAAAACGCGCCGAAAACTTCCTTCGACAAATTGAGACAATCCTTCATTAGCCCATCTATGCTAAAAGAATTACACATTTCAAACATCGCAATAATTGATAAGTTACAAGTCGAGTTTCGAGAAGGGCTTAATGTCCTTACTGGCGAAACTGGAGCGGGGAAATCTATTATTATAGACGCCCTAAACCTTGCGCTAGGCGGCAGGGCCGATATGGATATGATCCGATCGGGTCAAACGACCGCTTCGGTTGAAGCTTTATTTTATTCTGAAGATCCTGAGATTTTTCGTTTACTAGAAGATTTAGGAATCGAGACGGAAGATAATCAAATCATCATTAAAAGAATCATTTCCACAAAAGATAAAAATAGAAATTTTATCAATGGGAGCAATATTACGGTTGGAGTTTTGTCGCAGATTGGTCAAAACTTAGTTGATATTCATGGCCAACATGATCATCAAACTTTGCTGCAACCTGTGCGTCACCTTGAGATGCTAGACGCTTACGGAAAACTTACAAATGAAAGAACAAAGCTTGCCGCTAGTTATGGAGATTATTTATCTGTTTGTAAGCAAATCAAAACGTTAGAGTCTAACGAGAGAGAGAGATTGCAAAGAGAAGATTTACTTAAATTTCAATTAGAGGAAATTGATCGCGCCGAACTATCTGAAGGAGAAGAAGAAAAGTTAAAAGCGGAGTTAAAGAGGCTTTCTAATTTTGAAACTATTCGTCAAAGTTTAAATCGAGCCTCAGGATGTCTTGCTGATGAAGAAGGTTCAATCATTGAGAAGTTACGTATTGTTGAAAAAGAGTTAGGAGCTCTTGAGGTTTTAGATTCTGAAACTGAATCTTTTTGCGAACAAGCCCAAAACATTTTTTACGAAGCAGAAGACTTAGCCGAAAAACTTTCTTCCTACGCTTATTCAATTGAATTTAACCCAGAACGTCTCTCTGAAGTTGAAGATCGATTTGCGGAAATTAACGAACTAAAGAGGAAATATGGGAATGATGTTGGAGCTATTTTAGCTTACCGAGAAGAAATTAATGGAGAATTAGAAACTCTGTCTTCATCTCAAGAAGAAGCTGAGTTATTAAAATCTAAACGTTCAGAATTGGAAAAATCTCTGGAAAAGACAGCGGTCAAGTTGGCCGATAAAAGAGAAGCTACAGCTACAGAATTGAAAAAGAAACTAGAAAAAGAACTTCGCGATTTAAATATGAAAAAAGCCTGTATCGAAGCTTTATTTAAATATGAAGATGATGGGTTTGTCGAGTTTCGTAATAAAAAAACAAAGTTGAACTCCTGGGGTTTGGGCCATATGGAATTTGCATTTTCTTCCAATCCTGGAGAAACGCCTAAACCGTTATCCAAAATTGCTTCTGGCGGAGAGCTTTCGCGAGTCGCTTTAGCGCTAAAAACAATTTTAAATAAACAAGACCCGGTTCCGGTTTTAGTTTTTGATGAGGTAGACACTGGAGTAGGAGGCCCCACAGCGGAAAAGATAGGGGCAAAACTTCTTAACCTGGCAAAAACTAAACAGGCTTTATGCATTACACATTTACCGCAAATCGCGGGAATGGGTAACGCTCATTTTTCGATTTCTAAAGAAGCCGCGGATCGAACTCGCGTACAAATTCAAGAATTGGATTACGATCAAAGAGTAGAAGAAATTGCTCGTATGTCCGGTGGAGAAAAAGTTTCAGAAACCGCGAGAAATTACGCTCGCGAAATGATTAAAAGCAAATAGTGAAATTTAGGAATTAGAGAGGCTATTAAAAGTAATTCACCGCAGCGCTAACGTATAAGATGCCGCTACTTGCGTCGGCTGGGTTAGGTCCGAATAAAGGATATCCATATACAAGCGAGAAGTTAGTAGAAGGTCCCCATGGATCGGTTTTACCAAAGTTGACCGAAACCCCAGCGCCAACTCCTGTCAATAGATCGTTGAATTCGCCAGGTTGTCGGTCTTTAATATAAGTTCGACCATGGTCGATAAACCCTAAAAATGAAATGGTTTGGCGCAAGGTAAGATCGCCAACTCCAATTGGGTAATCTGAAGGAAATGGAACGTTCCATTCCAAGGAACTTACGTAACCCATATCTCCAGATATTTCCGATAAGGTGAATCCTCTTACGGTTCCTATTCCACCCACCGCAAACTGATCGGGCGAAAGCACTCGTTTGTCAACAATTTGACCAAAAGCTTTCATAATAAAGTAACTATTGAGTAAAGCAACACTTTGGTAGCGCGTTAAGTTGATCTCTAAAATGGAAGCGTCTCCCCGTCCTCTAAAACGAGAAAGTAAGGTGCGATCGTCAGTTTCTGATAATCCTCTACTAACCCTTAGACTTCCGAACGTTCTTCCTTGAAAAGAATCGGTATAGTTACCTCCAAGATCTCCATAGAATCCGCGAAGTTGATCGTTACTTGTTGTTTCGCCTAATCTAAAGTTTTTAAAGTTTTTTAAATTGAATCCCGTTTTAAAAGCAAGTTGGCCGAAACGCGACCGGTAAAGGGGGTGGCTCACTTCTACAGTAAAAATATTGGTTCTTCCGCCGGCTTCTAAAGAGTTAAGTTCTCTTCCCAGTTTCTGTTGAGAATATGTATAAGAGAGGCCTACGGTTGTTCCATAATAATTCACCGGGAAGGTATAGTTTGGGGCAATAAACCTTTGGTTTAGGTTGGAACTTGAGCCACGAATTGAAAACCGGTCGCCAAGGGTTAGTAAGTTGCCAACGGTAGCCGTTACGCCCAAACGGTTTCGTCCTGTAAACCGGGAGCCAAAGTTATCTCCGTCAATGCCATAAGAATAATTTTGGGATTCTTTTACTTCTAAAACAAGGTTTGAAGTTCCAGGAAGTTCTCCAGGTTTTAAAAGTGATCGGACGGTCACTCCGATCATATCGTTAAGTTCAAGAAGCGTTCTTTCTAATGTTTGCTCTTTTATATTGCTCTCATCATTAACACGAATCAGGAATTTTTTTAGTTCTTCGGCATCAACTTTTTTATTTCCGGTTATTTCAATTTTTCCAATTTTTCCTTCCGAAATTTGAAGAGATACTACACCATCTTTGATTTTCTGAGCCGGTATATATGCGCGCGCTAAGAAGTAACCGTTAGAACCATAGAAGGAGGTAATTTCTTGGGCCATAAGGAGCAATAGCCCCATTGTCATTTGCCCTCCTTCACTGAAGTTAGCCGCTTTCAGTAGTGTTTCATTGCCAAAAACAGAGTTTCCATTGATGATTATTTTTTTAACGACAAATGCAGGCCCTGCCGATGGGTCCACTACTTTACGACTATCTGGGACAACGATTTCGGGAGCTTCTTGTTGAGGCGGGGGTTGGAACTTTGGTTGAGATTGCCTAAGGGATTTTTCCCCAAGTCCGGACTCTGTCGACGGAGGCAGAGGAAGTTGCGCTAGAAAATCCCCGGGAGAAAAGGGTTGGGTTACAATAATTTCAGGAATTTCTTGTTTCCTGGGAATGCCAAACCTGGGACGGGTTTTGCGTATAAGTTTTTCGCTTAAACCAACTTCTGTGGCAGGGGGTAACTTTTCTTTATTCTTCAGTTCTTGAGCTATCGATGTTTCCGTAAGCAAAAATAAAGAAAGCGACAAGATTAGTAGAATCTTTTGAAAAAGCATGGCCCTTTGTCGAGAAAAAAGCGTGCACGAGAGCCGATAGATTTTTTTAAAAAATCTTTAAGGCTTTTCGAAAAATTTAAAGAAGATATCTAAAGATTCAAATCAATGAAAAATGAATTCTTAAAAATTTTCTTTAAAATAGACCTTCTAAGCTGGGTTTCTTTCTAATATCTGGAGAAAGATGATTTACTAAGTACGAAAGTATTAAAGATATTCTTGGTTTCCCCCCTTCTTGGCTCTTCTTAATTTCTTTTAGGATTAAGTTAACGGCTCGGCCTCCTTCTTCTGTCGCTCTAAAAATAAGATAATCCCCATTTTTTAGCCGAGCGTTTAATTTCATTCGTTTTTTTTCAAAACCCTTTTTAAAGAAATAATTTCTCAATAGACTAGATCCTTGAACTATCGCCTCGTCTGATGCGTTTGAGAAAAAAGGAGCCCCCCATACAATGTTGACCTGCACGAGGCGGTTAGACTCGTGACCCAAGATATAAATAACCCTAGCCATTCCAGCTCCAGGCAATAAATTGGGCACGTCTACGTTTAATGAGATAGTGGATTCAGTTGTATTATTGTCTGTTTTTATTTTATCGGTAGAAATACCAAAGTCTTTTTTTACGGCAGCCGTAATTTCTTCGCGATTCATTCCAAATCTGGCCAACCTGTAACCTTCAATAATAAAGTCGCCAGAAGGTTGTTTAGTTTGGGTTTTCGTTTTTGAAGGTGAAACTGCTACTTTTTTTTCTGTTTCATTTTTTTGTTCAGGTTTTGCTTCTTTTGGCTTAATCAGGCTAACAAGAATTTTCCCCCTAGAGCGAATATATTTGCTAGTTAGCCTAACTTCTTTTTTACCTTGCTGATCGGTTGAATAGCCTTTTTTTTGACGATAAATGATTTTATCGTCAAAAAGAATTTGTTTCGGTTCCTTACCTTTTTGGACCAAGGGAATGCTACGAACTGCGTCTAAGATATTAGAGCTTACGGATTTTCCATCGGCTCCAAGTCCGACTTCAACGGAAAAGTCGTTTAACACTCTAATTTCAGACCGCTTTTTCTTGGGGAGATTATTTCGGTAATCAACACCTGGGGTTGATTCTGAAAAAGCGGGCTGAATACTAAAGGCAACAGGAATTCCGCTATACTCTAAAATCGCAAAGAATAAAAGCGCCCCAATCCATCTATCCATTGTTCAACCTAATTACTGGAGGGGTTAAGAAAGTTTTTTGGTAAAAATGGAAGATAAACCTTTTAAAAAGAGCCTTCTTCAATTTTCATAACATCAGGATTATTTGGATCTTGAATGTATGATAGTCGCAACGAAAGTTCTGGTTTTTCTTCATCTTTGGAAGAATCAGTTTTTTCGTCCTTTTTTTGATTTTGAGGATTGTTCAAAAGAAGAACGACCATTCTGCCGCTACTATCTGTTCCTCGGAAAACTAAAACAGAACCGTCGTTTAATTTCGCGTTTAATACTAGATTATCTTTACGAAAACCTTTACGAGCAAAGTAGTTTCGCAATAGGTTAGCGGCAGAGACGATATCGCCTGGTTCAGGAGCTGGGTTTACAGGTTTTCCCCAAATTACGTTAACTTGAATTAGTTTTTTAGATTTATAACCTAAAATATAAACTACTCTCGCTACACCGCCTTCTTCCATCAATTTTGGTACGGTAACCGCGATACTCGTAGTTTTTTCTAATGCGTTTTCTGATTTTTCAACAGAACTAGAAGAAATATTAAAGTCTTTGCTAATGGAACTTTTTACTTCGGATTCAGTCATGCCAAACTTTGCCGATCTAAAACCGTCTACGGATGCGGGTTCGCTGCCTGAAACGGAAGCGGTTGATTCTACAGCGGCAAAGGCTGGGTTTACAATTAAACAAATTGTAAAAAATAAGGCACAAAGCCATGAGCTTTTTGTTTTATTCATTCAAAATTCCTCCTAAAATCCGGATATAAAAAGAGCGAACATTAATGTCTGTCAATAAATTTTGGAAAATAGAGAAAACCAAAATATATAGTTCTTCGAATTAATTTATATGAATAAAACTATATATTAAAAATAGTAAAATCCAAAATGACTTAACTTAATTTTACCTATAATTAGGCTTATTTATTTGATGGAATACTGCTTTAAAGAGTTGAAATTTGGTTAATTACCTTAAAAAATTGAAATTAGATTTTTTTTTGATTTTCCACGAAAATTTTAAGGGAAAATGGAATAGTAATATTAAAAAATAGGGTATTTCAAAAAAATATTTTCAGATCTTTGAAAAATCAATCTCTTTACTCCTATTTTGTTATAGTTCTTCTAGACGTACTCAATTTGCCTAAAAGGAATTTATAAACTTCTAAACCGTGAGAGTTCAAAAAACTCTCTTTAAAAAACTTGTTTTATTTAGAATCGAGTATTTGAGATATGAGTCGTGGCACGTTAATTTCATTAGGATTTTTGATATTTATTGGCGCCATTTCTTTTCAATCGATACTAGGAGCAGATAAATTTTTTTGCGAAGTTTGCGTAGAGTACAACGATCAAAGAGTTTGCCAGAAAGCGATTGGCGAAGATAAAGATAGAACTATCAACCAGGCCATTATTACAGCCTGTGCAGGCGCTGGTGTAGACGGTTTTACGGAAGACGATTGTCAAAGTAAAAAGCCCGTTAAGCTTGAGTGTTCGGCTAATCAATAAGAAAATTGAATTTTCTAACTCGAAATAGAGTTTGTTTTTGGAGGTTTTATGAACCCAATATATTTTTCTAAAGCGCAATTAAAAATGGCAATTCAATTTTCAAAAGGCGCATGTTTTGCGGCATTAATTGTCGTTTGTTCGGGATTCTCTTTTGGTGGAAGCGTGGTTGATAAACTAAAGTATCCTGACGACATTCGCTTAGAAGTTTTTGCCGATGGCCTTCCAAGAGCGCGGCATATGGCTTTTGACGATAATGGAGTTTTATTTTTGAGCCAGCGAAATGGAAAGGTAGTTGCCTTACCAGATAAAGATGGCGACGGTAAAGCTGATAAAACTATCACCATTCTCGATGATCGGGAAACGCCTCATGGGTTGGCGTTTGTCCAATTAGATACCGGATACTATCTTTATGTTGGCGAAGAGCGACAAGTTATTCGGATGAAACGTATGGATGATGCAATTTCCTATGGAAAACCAGAAATTATAATTTCAGGAATACCGGGAGGTGGACACTCTACTCGAACGGTTAAAATTAAAGATGGAAAACTTTATCTTTCAGTAGGGTCTTCATGTAACGTTTGTATTGAACAAAATCGTATTCGCGCGGCTGTCAGTGTTTTTGATTTGAATAGTCAAAAGGGAAAAATCTTTGCCGAAGGATTGCGTAATACGGTGGGAATGGAATTTTCACCGTATTCAGGAGAGCTCTGGGGAGTTAATAATGGTCGAGATATGTTGGGTGACGATTTTCCAAGAGAGGAATTGAATATAATTCGCGAAGGAGTTCATTATGGTTGGCCATTTTGTCATAATAATCGAGTTAAAGACCCTCGCTTTGGAAATCAATTAGATTGCGAAAAGACCCAGCCTCCAGCACATAGTTTTACGGCGCATATGGCTCCTTTAGGGTTAGCTTTTTATCAAAGCGGTAGTTTGCCTAAAAAATACGATAATAGCTTGTTTATTGCTTTTCACGGCTCATGGAATCGCTCAGTGCCTGCGGGTTATAAAGTTGTCCGTGTTATTTTGAATGAAAAAGGAGAAATTCAATCACAGGAGGACTTTATCACAGGATGGTTACGCGCTGATGGCGGGAAAAATGGGAGACCCGTCGACGCTGAGCAATCACCTAAAGGAGATTTATATATCTCAGATGACTATGAAGGGGTGATCTTCCGGGTTACAAAGAAGTGAAAATTTTAGTCTGGGCTTAATTTAGTTATCTTTATCGTCGGGTTTATCTTTACCGACTAAAAAGTATAAAGCTACTAAAGTGATAGCAGCTATCGCCATTTTCAAATAAATTTCGTTATAATCCAAAACTAAATAACTCCATAAAAGTTATCGAAAAAATTTAATTATTATCGCCTAAATTGTTGATTAGCAATAATAATGATTTTACTGGATTAAACTTTCTATACAAATTAAAAAGAATAATTTTTACAAATGAAACGCCATTAAATCTTCAGCAAGAAATAACTCGCCAGAAAATTCCTGTTGGCAGGCTTTTCGAACCGACTCCAAATCGCAGGGAGGATAGAAATGAGTCAGGCATAGTTTTTTGCAACTAGACTCTTTTCCCATTTTTCCGGCAAGAGTTGGCGTTAGGTGTCCTCCCGATTTCATCTCGTCGGGAAATGAGCATTCTAAAATCATTAAATTAGCGTTTTTGCCCAGTTTGATCATATTTTCAGAATAGTCGGTATCCCCTGAAATGGCTGTTGAGTTTCCTTTAGAATCGACAAATCTGTAACCACGGCTCATTTCTATGTGTTTTGTTTTTAATGTTTGAACTTTAATTTGATCCCATTCTTTAGTTTCCTCATCCATTTCCACAATATCTATTTTATAGGTTGTCGGGACGAGCCAATGGCCAAATGCATTGGTCACTTTAAGAAAAAATTCGTTAAACCCAGGGCCTCCAATTATAGTTAAATCTTTAGTTCTAGGATCTAAATGATATCGGGAAGAAAAAAGGAAAATTATTAAATCGCACATGTGATCGGGATGGTTGTGCGTAAAAAAGATTCGATCGATATCGTGATAAGTTAATCCAAGGTTTAATAATTGAGATAAATTTCCATAACCAAAATCGATCAAGTAATTAAATCCGTCAGATTGTATTAGTACCCCAGCCGAGTTTCTTTTTAATGAGGGGACTGCTGTTCCAGATCCCAAAATAGTTATTTTCATAAGTTTATTCTTGGACAAAGAATGTGTTATAAATGGGATGTTTTTTGGTCGAAATTATAGCTTATATTTGATGTTTGGCTCTCCAACAGTTTCAAAATTTCCTTAAAATATTATGATATTAGTAACAGGAGCCGCCGGTTTTATAGGCTATCATTTATGTAAAGCCCTTATCGCTCGAGGCGAAAAGGTTGTTGGCGTTGATAATTTAAACGATTATTATGACGTTCAGCTTAAGAAAGACCGTTTAAATCAAATTGAATCGGAACCTAATTTTAGTTTCGAAAAAATAGATGTTTGCGATTTTCCTAAATTACTCGATCTTTTCTCTTCTCATCAATTCTCCCATGTTTGCCACCTTGCCGCACAGGTTGGAGTTCGCTATTCGCTAGAAAATCCTTTTCCGTATCAAAAGTCGAATTTAGAAGGATTTTTAAACATTTTAGAAGCTTGCCGCAAGTTTCCTCTGAAAAACCTAGTTTATGCTTCTTCTTCTTCTGTCTATGGAGCAGACCCCAAAATCCCTTTTTCTGAAGAAGAGAAGTCGGATAGACCTATTTCTCTTTATGGAGCCACTAAGCGAGCAAACGAATTAATGGCTCATTCATATAGTCATTTATATGATATTCCGATTACTGGACTGCGTTTTTTTACTGTTTACGGTCCTTGGATGCGTCCGGACATGGCTCTTTTCAAATTTGCTAATAAAATTCAGGCTGGCGAATCCATTGACGTTTATGGAAACGGCAAAATGAAAAGAAATTTTACTTATATTGACGATATCATACAAGGAGTCATGCTTTCTTTAGATAACCCTCAGCCCTATGCTCTTTATAACATCGGGAATGATAGAACCGAAAACCTTGAGGATTATATAAAAACTTTAGAAACATGTTTAGGAAAGTCTGCCATAAAAAATTACCTGCCTCAACAACCGGGGGATATGACCGAAACCTGGGCCGACCTTAGTAGAATCCGGCAAGATCTAGGCTACAAACCCACCACAAATATCGATACTGGTATTAAGAAGTTTGTCGAATGGTTTGAAAGTTACTTCCGCCCACAGTTATAGTTAGTCTTCTTCAAAGAATTTTTAGCAAATTTTTGTATAAAAACTAAATTAATTTTTTGTCCGTAGAATAAATGTTTGGTATTGTATATAAAGTTACAATATCCATAAATAGTTGTTATTTATAGTCCATTTTAGTTTAGGAGATCTCATGCCTTCAAAGCCTTTGCTGCCGCAAAACGATCCTGACGTAAGAAAACGCACTAGACAGTTAGCTAGTAGTCGTCGAGAGTATATTTATAATTATGTCTATGTTAAGCCACTAGCGATGGCGGATGGGGTTCCTTTAGATTCATTACCTACTTTGAAATGGGGATTAAAAGTAGGTCTTAGATTAATAGAAATCTTAATAAATAAGATTAAACTTTTTCGAACAAGCAAATTTGATCTTCATCAACTCAAGTTAGGAAAACTTCTAGGCAAGCTTAGGTTATTGACTGCTAAAGGATTCGAAAAAGAAATGCGCTCCATGGTTAATTCCAGAAAGGGAGTGGATGCCATGGTGAATCCATTTTTAAAGGAATTTGGTTTAAAACAGCCTACAGGCACTGGAAATTCTTTAAAAGAATATAACGATCAATTTCAAACTATTCAACTGCCAGCAATCGCTCATGATTTTAGCGAAGATTCGGTCTTTGCTCATATGCGAGTTGGCGGTCCTAATCCATTGGTGATTGAAGGGATTAGAGGAGTCGATGTTAATTTCCCAGTTACCGATAAGATTTTTAAATCCGTTAAAGGTTTTGCAAAGGACTCGCTTGCAAAGGCTGGTCAAGAGAATAGGCTTTACTTAGCAGATTATAAAAGGTTGACAGTTTTAAAGCCGGGTAATTTTCCAAATGGAAAAAAGTTTCCTGCAGCTCCAAAAGCTTTATTTGCCATACCGCCAGGACAGAAAAAAGGACATCTGAAACCGATTGCGATTCAATGCGGACAAGATCCAAAAAAATTCCCAATTTTTACCCCAAACGATGGCACAGCTTGGCAGATGGCAAAAACAACAGTTCAAATGGCCGACGGAAATTATCACGAAGCAGTTTCTCATTTAGGTCGGACTCATTTATTAATTGAGCCAATTGTTGTGGCTACGCATCGACAATTAGCCGACAATCATCCATTAAATATTTTGTTGCTTCCTCATTTTGAGGGAACAGTGTTCATCAATTATTTGGCTCAAGCGAAATTGATATCGCCTAAAGGACCAGTTGATAAATTGTTAGCCGGAACGATTACTTCCACGAGGCAACTTGCCGTAGATGCTTTGGATTTAGATTTTTCATTCAATGACTCTATGCCTCCTAATGATTTGAAGAACCGGCGAGCGACTAATTCCAAATTATTTTATCCATATCGAGACGATTCTTTAAAGATTTGGAATGCTATTCATGATTGGGTCTCTTCTTATCTTGGAGTTTATTATCGAACGGACGGAGCTATCGCTAACGATAATGAACTTCGGAATTGGGCGGCAGATATTGTTGCTCGGGCTGGTGGCAGAGTTCACGGTTTTGGAGAACCTGAAGGAGAAATTAAAACCAGAAAATATTTATACGATGCAGTGACGATGATTATTTTTACCGCTAGCGCGCAACACGCAGCCGTTAATTTTCCTCAGAACGATATTATGAGCTACACTCCGGCTATGCCGCTTGCAACCTATAGTCCTGCGCCTGATAAAAAGAGAATGCCCGCTTCGGCTTGGATAAAATCCTTACCGCCATTGGATATATCGGAATTACAACTTTCGGTGGGTTATCTTTTAGGCGGAATTTATTACACGCAACTCGGAGATTATCAATGGCGGTATTTTGTAGATAAAAGGGTCGCTCCATTTTTGAATCAGTTTCAAGAAAGATTAGAGTCTATTGAAGACGAAATCAGGACCAGAAACGAAAAAACTTCAAAACAAGGTGGCATTCCGTATGATTATTTATTGCCATCGGCAGTGCCGCAAAGTATTAATATTTAGCGGTGATAACATTTTTTCTTAAGGTTTTATAGGTATTTATAGGTCCGTTTTTTAGGAGAAGTTTTTTGAAAAATCGCTTGCATGTAATTGATCAAGAGTTTGAGCTAGTTCGTAGCGATTGGCTAGCCGAGGCAACTCCTCATCTGGCTTTTTCAAGCCCTGATCAGGCTCTTGATTTTCTCCGGAATGTTAATAGCAGTAATCCGGGCAATTCTGAAGTTTTGCGAGAAATATTATCGGAAGCTTCTCCAGTTGAATATGTTAACGAGTTAGGGGATTCAGATATAATTTTTCAGCTTGCCGCTGAATTGATGAGCGGTCGCTGGAAAATTATATTGCCGTGGACTTATAGCAAACAACCTCCAGTAGTGACTTCCGCAAGTTCTCCAACTCCCAATCAGGTTGAGCAAGCGGCAAAAAGCTCTCCTCCTCCAAAAGAGGAATCAAAGAAAGAAGAAAAGGCAGAGGAAGAAAGTATTTCGGAAGAGGATGCCGCCGCTCAAGCTGCTGTATTAGAAGAAAGCGCAAAAGACGGGACTCCGGTTTGTAGTGAATGTTGTCAAATGGAGTCTACCGAAGAAGCTAAAGCAGAACCGGTTCCTGTAAAAGAAGAGCCTGAAGACGAAGTTGCAGTAGCTCAAGCGGCAACTTTAGATAAGGCGGCAGAAGACGGCACTCCAGTTTGTTCGGAATGCTCAGGGATGGACGATAGCGCGTAATGGATTAGAAACGCATGACCCGAATGGGGAATGATTGAAGAACTAGTTTATGGGGGAAGCGTCAAACAAAGTAGCCTAAGTTTAAGGCAGTTCCCCTCTGCGTGGCATTCTGACGACCATCGGGAGGAAGAATCTCGCTTTGGACTTTTGTTGCTACCCAATTCCTTAGATATTTTGAAAAACCATTGAATGAAAAATAGTAGCTAGCGAAAAAAAATATGCCTAAGTCAAAATCACAATCAATTATTGATGCTATTAAATCTCTGGTGGGGACTGACGAAAGAAATAAGGTATATGCCATCCTAGATGCCGCTCGAAAAAAAGAGTTTTATCATATTTTCGACACAGACAAGCATCGGGATTTCGCTTATATATATGAGCAAATTCATCGAGAAAAATGGTTTCCCGAATTGCCATGGTTCAAGGAATATTGTCGTTGTATTTATCCGCTTAAAGGAAAAATTCCAGAAATACTTTTAAAAGCCACCCCTTATTTAGCTCGAATTGATTTAAATAGCTCTTTTTCGCGATGGTTATTTAGCGAGTGCTGGGGAGACAACTGCGGTATTTTTTTTATTTCTCAAGCTTCGGAAAAAAAGTTGTTTTACCATTTTAAAAAATTGCTTTTGGCTAAAAGCGAATCGGGAGAATCACTTTACTTCCGTTATTACGACCCACGTGTTTTTAAAAACTACCTACCTTCTTGCACTCCCGACCAGCTTAAGATTTTTTTCCAACTTGCGGAAATGTTTATTGTGGAACATGAGGGAAGAAAATCATTAGGCATTTATCGATTTTCGGATTTTAAATTAAACGTTTCCGTTAACGATTTTTCAAAAGAATTATTGGTTGACGATTCCCATTCAATAACTCAATCACCGTAGATTTGAAAACCGATAATGCTAGTTATTCGAAACGATCAAAGAGAAATTTTTCAAGATATTTTGGGTTTCGAAACGGCAACGCTTGAACATTTACGAGAGTTTTTTCCTTTGCCTTATGAAATGCTAGGAGAAGATCAGATTCGAAAAATTGTTCAGTATGGAGCTGAAAGAGCTGAAAAATATGGGTTTTGGGGGCGTAGAGAAAAATGTCTTTATATTTGCGCAATGATGTTACTCGGTAGCGATTTTGATAAAGATTTCCAACTTCCCTGGGTACCAAAACTTTTAAAAGAAAATCATAATCGCGATTCTATTGAGCGTGTTGAATTAATGTACGACGAAATCTTAGTTTATTTGGATCGCGTTGCAGGTCTTAATAATGAGCTTATGATTCGAGCAATGAAAAAAATTCGCGAAATTAGGATTCAAGATTTGATCGAATCCTCAAATGTTTCATTTGAATTGGAAATTAAAAATTTGTTAGCGGAAATTTATCCTGAAAAAAGCAAATATCAAGGATCGTCAGTTATGGATGAACTTGTTCAAAGCGGTATTAAATGCTCAAAAGAATATGGCTTAACCAGCTATCGAAGTGTTGTTGTGTATACGACTATGATGTTCATGTTGGGAAGTCGTTTCGACGATGATTTGCAGTTTCCTTGGGCCTATAGAACGTTGAATGACAGTTCAATTAAAGATCAAAATTTGAAAACACAACGTCTGTATAAAATAGCCATGATGTTATTAAATCGTTCGTTGGCTTAACCTAGTGGTTCTTAAAAGGATTTAAGATGGGCTGTTGCTGTTGCTGTAATATGAAAGAATCTAAAAAGACAAGTAAAAAAGTAGATTCTGGAAAGAAGTCTGATAAACAGTCGTGTAGCCAAGAACAAGAAAAGCCTTTAGCTAAGCTCATTAAGCTTGAAGTTGTGGGTCATAATACAACTGATAATAAAAACTGGTGGGTCGTTTATGACACAAATGGAAAAGTTACGGTAAAAGCGACTACTGAAGAGGATAAAGACTGGGATAAAATTAAATGGGATTTTGCTGGTCAACAAGCAGAAGGTGGCGAAACTCAAGAAAGAAAACCAGATAATTTAGGAGAGTTTACGGTAAAAGCGTCTTTAGCTGGAGGCGATGACCAAGAAATAAAAATAAAAGTTGTTCCGGAGTTGGAAAGCGTAACTGTGACGGAAAATGCTGAAGATAAAGGAGGTATTTGGAAGGCTTATGTCGACGATAAAGATATTACTATTCAAGCAAAAACTAAACCCGATACACCAGAAGCGTGGAATTTTGTTACATGGGACAAAGGTACTGATGAGAAGCAAAAAACAAAATATAAACCAGACAAGGTTGAGGATGTCGATGTTAAAGCCAAGATAGAAGGCCAAGAGAAACCTTTAAAACTCCGCATATGTCAAATGCCTGAGCTTGCCATTGAGAAGATAACTTTTCAGGGAGCTAATTACTACACAGTAGAAGAAGATACTTTGGGAAATTTTGACCCGCCTCATTGGGAAAAAAGTCGAATTGCAAGAGGAAAGGCTCCTGTGGAAATTTTTCCTGCTGCTTACTTACGCGATCAAAATATTGAGTTGTCGGTAACGTTTAAAATAACAAAAGCTTGTACCGACGACGAAGAAGTTCTTGTCAGAGGTGAAGCAGACTTTGGAGCGTCAAAACTAAAATGGGAAAAAGATAAAGTAAAAGTTAAGAAGACCGAAGGTATTGGAACGGAAATAACTATTGATCCAATTACTAGCAATATTAAACTTCCAGATAACGTTGCGTTTTATAACAGTAAAATTGAATGGAAGGTTAACCCCGATAAAGATTATAACTCTCCAGCTGGGGAAAGTAAGCATTTGCTTTATGCAACTTTAGGCAAACCACAAACTACTCTTTATTGGACATTGTTAGATATTTCGTGCGATAAAGCAAAGGGTAAAAATGATGCAGATGACGTGGTTAAGGAAGCTTATAAGGGGTTTACCAACCGTGACGTTAAACGGAGGAGAGACGATAAATTATTAACTTATTGGGGACCTAAACCATCTGGTACGAATGAGGCAAATAGCACACAAGCTTTGCTGGCGCATCCGGATGGCAGCGGTGAGTGTGGCTCCTGGGCTGAATTTTGGGTAGATATGTGTAAAGTCCATGGAATTACGACGTGCCACAAAGTTGATGTAAGAGTAAATTCGTCTGGGTTGCCAAGCTCCACTCAGAAGTGGGGTTTTTTGGTCAAGAATTGGGATTTTGTTGGCGGTACAGTTTCAGCTCACGATTCGCTAACTCATCGCAATAGTATAGATTTGGTTAGGAAACCTGGAATTCCCGGTCAAAATAATCCAGATCCAACAGCTGATTTTTTTAACCACTTTATTGTAATTTATACGGGAACAAATGAGCTTTATGATCCTTCTTATGGAGGAGCTTCTACAGATCAAACCAAATGGGAAAAAGGAGCTATTGAAGGGCTTTTTAATGACGGTCTTTCGCCCGATTCAGGGTTTCATACTGCGAAACAATCAGTCCATAGAAACTTACTTAAATTTAAAGACTTAGTAACAGGCTTAACAGTTTAATAATATCCAAAACAGTTATGTTATTGGAGCTTATATATATAGGTCTACCCAGCACTTTTTTATATATAGAAACTTTAATAAAAACCTATGAATTTTTTTTATGTTGTCGGTTTTTTTATATTTTTTATTTTGTTTCAGGAGGGTTGTGTTATGGAAAGAAAGAACTTAGATTTAGTTCTTTCCCCATTTAGTGTTTCAGATTCTTCGTCTATTGGTTCGATTAAGTTAGAGGGAAGTCCAGGGGGAGTTCGTCTATTTTCTTCCCTGACGCAGCCTTTTGGTGGTGGTTCTAAATATGAAACAATCATTTCTTCTATACTAATTGAATCGCAATCTGGGGAGCCCCTTATTCCCTTTAAGCTTTTATCCCGACTTCCCTCTTATCCAAAATGGGATATTTTTTTTGACGAAGAAAAAGGTTGGTTGCTAGTTTATGAAATGGCTACGGGGGCATACAATATACTTTATTTCCGAAATCAGGAAAACGATACAATTATCACTGAAGGATATCCTTATGAAACCTTTAGTAGTCCTCTTTTTTTCAACGATCCTAAAGGCAAAAATAAACTTTCTGTCATAACCATAGCAGAGCATAAAAAAGCGGTAATTTTTTCACCTAATTCGACTGGAGAATATGAAAATTATACAGAATTGATTGAAGAAACTATTTATGCCGTTATCAAACAGACTGAGAGAGGTTTTTTACTTTTTTACAAAATCAGACGGCCAGGTCCTATCCGGCCGAACGCTCCGCGAGGCGTGGTTTATTGTGTCAGACTTGATTCTGATTTTAAGCAAGTAGGTCAACCCGTTTCAGTTTTCGGGGAGACTGAAATTTTTGAATTTGATATAGCTATTCTGGAAAATGAATTCGCAGTCTTTGCTACTTCTGATGAAGGATTTATATTTGCAACTGGATTATTGGATCAAGGCAGGCTTAAATGGACTACTTATATTAGAAGACCATCCAGATTCGAATTGATTTTACCTTCTATCCTAGCGCTAAAAGAAAAAATTTATTTTGCAGTTATGGAATTGCTTCCGGAAGGTAAACGTCGTGTTTTAACTTCTTCTATTTTATTAAACGATTTGTCCTGATTTAATTAGTTTTATAAAAAAGGTTTTTTAGAAATTTAAGTGCGACGGGACAAATAAAAACTCACCTCTCCCAGATAGGGAGAGGAATAATAGTTTTCTGATTTTCTATGCGGCGAGTTGGGCTCTAGCGGTATCCATCAATTTCTTAAAGGATTCTTCGCTTTGGATAGCAATCTCTGAAAGCATTTTCCGATTCAGTTCGATATTTGCTTTTTTCAATCCATGGATGAATTGGCTGTAGGTCATTCCATCCGCGCGAACGGCGGCGTTGATCCTAGCGATCCACAATCTTCTAAAATCTCGTTTTTTGTTTCTTCGGTCTCGATATGCATAGCATAAAGCTTTTTCAACCGCTTCTCTCGCTTTTCGATATAAATTTCCTCGGGACCCGCGAAAACCCTTGGCTAGTTTAAGAATCTTTTTTCTTCTATTACGGGCTACGGTCCCGTTTACCGCTCTTGGCATTACTAATCTCCTTTATTCATGTTGCCTTAAGGCAACAACACCTTCATGCGTTTCGCGTCGCCTGGGGACATTACCTTCGACTTGCGCAAATTTCTTTTTCGCTTGGTGGTTTTAGATGTCAAAATATGGCTTGTAAAAGCCGAATTCCGTTTGATTTTTCCCGAACCGGTTTTTTTAAACCGCTTAGCGGCTCCCCGATGGGTTTTCATTTTGGGCATTTGTCATTCTCCCTAAACTTCTGGATAAAAAATTTATAAATAAAAAGTATATAAAACTTACATTCCTTTTTTCTTGGCTTTTGGGGCCAAAATCATCACTAAAGTACGGCCTTCCTTTTTAGCGGCTTGTTCTACGACTCCAAAATCATCACAAGCTTCTGCTATTTTTTCTAAAAGCCTTTGTCCTTGTTCTGGATGAACAATTTCCCTACCTTTGAAGAAAATTAAGACTTTGGCTTTATCGCCATGCTCTAAAAATCGCTGCACGTGCTTTAATTTAAAATCAAAATCGTGAATATCGGTATTAGGCCGAAATTTAACTTCTTTTATGTGAACGATTTTTTGATTCTTTTTTGCTTCGTGGGCGCGTTTACTTTGCTTGTACTTAAATTTCCCGTAATCCATAATCCGGCAAACTGGGGGATTTGCAGTTGGCGCTACTTCTACTAGATCTAAATCCCGTTCTTTTGCCATTGTTAATGCTTCGCGGGTAGGAAAAGTTCCCAAAGGTCCGCCGTCGTCGCTAATAACGCTAACTTCTTTTACTCGGATCATTTCGTTGACGCGTTGTTTTTTAATCGATCGTCCTCCTAAAAAAAATTAATGATTACCGTTAGTCTAGAGCTTTTTCTGTTTCCGGTTTTTAAGCTCATAAATAAAGTTTTCTAAATCCATAATTCGAGTTTCTTTGGATCTTCTTTTTCTAACGGCAATTTTTCCAGTTTCTACTTATTTCTCGCCTAATAGTATCGCGTAAGGAATTTTAGCTAGCTTAGCTTCCCTTATTTTGAACTCAATTTTTTTGACATATTCTACCTGATGATCGTTGATAGGTAAAATAATAACTTGCACTGGAGCCAATCAAACTGGAGAAATTCCTGTAAGCGCTTAATTTAAAAGCCAAAAAAACGTTAGCTAGACTTCATTAAAGCTGGATAAATCATGATTGAATGGGATTTTTTTCCATTTTCATCAATATAATTGATATCAAACCTTATAAATGAAGCTTATTGCATTTATGGATATTGGATAAAGAAGCGAATTTTTAAGCTATTTATCCAGAATATTTCCATTATCCATCAAAAAATTACCAAGAACATAGGCACGGGCGGTTTCGAACCGCCGACCCCTTGCATGTCAAGCAAGTACTCTACCCCTGAGCTACGCGCCTATAATTTTGCATTGGTTCATTTTATTTCCAAAGGCTAATTTGTCAAGCAAAAAGGCCTATCTTGGGTTTTGTACTTAATGAAATTTCAATAAGTTAACTAAATATTTTAGCTATTTAAGTTGCTTTCTTATGTCTATTTATTAGTTCCACGACAGTATTAATGACTCTGTCTAGCTCACTTTGGGTCATTTTTGGATAAAGTGGAAGCGTAAGAATCCTATTTGAATAATCAGTGGCAACGGGAAAGTCTTCCGGCTTCAGATTAAATGTTTTAGCGTAATAAGGTTGTAGGTGCAATGCAATAAAGTGTACTGCGACTCCAATCCCTGAAGATTGTAAAGCGTTCAAAAACTCGTCCCTGGAAATGTTTAATTTGTTCAATCTTAGGGCTATGACATAAATATGATAAGCCGACTCAGCGTAATCCTTTATTTCTAAAGTTTCAATTTCGTCAATATTTTTAAAAGCTTCGTCGTATTTTTGGGCATATTCTCTACGAATTTTTAAAAAACGATCAACCTTTTTTATTTGGTGAATTCCCAATGCGGCATTAATGTCGGCCATGTTGTACTTGAACCCTGGCATTTCTAATTTCCAATGGGCGTAACCATTGTTGCCATAACGCTTCCAAGCGTCTCGACTTAAACCGTGTAATCTGAAAACGCGGATTTTTTCGGCTAAGGCGTCGTCATTGACGGTGATCATTCCTCCTTCTCCAGTGGTTATGTTCTTATTTGCATAAAAACTAAAAGAAGTAGTATGTCCCATATTACCAATCTTTCGCCCTTTATATTTTGTTTCCAGGGCGTGAGCCGCGTCTTCAAAAATGATTAACTCTCTTTTCTCAGCTATAGCTTCAATAGAGTCCATCTCGCAGGGATGCCCCGCATAATGAACTGGCATTATAGCGCGAGTCCGTGACGTTAATTTTTCTTCTATACCGTTAGGGTTTATATTTAAAGTTCCTTTTTCTATATCGGAAAAAACAGGTTTAAAATTGTTTAGGACAATGACGTTTGCTGTCGCTGGGAAAGTCATTGGCGTAGTAATAATCTCATCCCCAGGTTCAAAATCTTGTAAAGCTAACGATATATTTAAACCGGCAGTACAAGAATTCAGAGCAATTGCATGTTTGCAACCTATATAATCTCGAAACGCTTCTTCAAATTGTTGAGTTTTTGGACCGGTCGTCATCCAACCTGATTTTAATGTATCTACGACTTCATTTATTTCGTCGTCTTCTAACCAGGATCTGTGGAAGGGTAAATCGATACTCATAATGTACGTTGCATCAAGTTAAAAGGTAAATGACTTAGGTAAATTCTAAATACATTTTTATTTCAAATTATTGATTTTAAAAAAATATTTTGAGAAACGGTCCGAGAGGATCTTTAATTTGCGTCTAAAAATTATTTTTTTGCATGTATTACATGAGAGCCAAAACCTAAATCAGAAGAATCAAATTCAGTAAATTTTGTGCTTTCCCATGAGCTTTTATCGTTAGGAATAAAATGGTAGTAAATATTTCCACTAAAATTGGTGGTATTTCTTAAAAGGGTAATATACCAATTTCCGTCTATTTTTTCCCAATAGTCTTCCATTGTTAAAGTAATCGGAAATTTTAACATTCCACGCATTCTTCCCGGATCCATTGTTTCTAAGCCTTTGTAAGTCATGACGCTCTTAGCGTACTTCCCATGGTTGCCTATTAATATCTTGTCTATACTTATTTTATCGATATTTACGTACTTATTTGAAGTCATTGGATAGTATCTAAAGGCTGGAAACCCTAAGATGTCTTTTTTATCTTGATGGGTGTTAATATGTTCTTTTGAAGGGAGGGTATAACCCCCAGATACGTGGGACCTGCCGTCTCTTCGATATTGGTGAGTTACTTTTCCATCAAAATATTTAAATTCAGAAAGAGATATTTCTTTTCTAAACTCTGGATGTTGATAAGAATATATTTTTTCCCAATTACTCTTTATTTTGTCTTTCACATAATCCTTTTGGATTTCATAGAGTTTCTTAGCCTCTTGGGTTTTATCTTTTCCTGTATCCCCATAGGCTATTCCTAGCGAGGACCCCAAAAGGTATATGGTTAAAGTTAATAATCCTATTCGAAAAACCATGATAGTACTCTCCAATAATTAATCTTTATATATAAAGCTTACTTACTCAATATTATCGGCGTTAATTTTATAAATATTAGGTTACGAAAAAACCGAGGAGTCAAAGGGAAGATTTCCTTGAGAACTTTAAGCAATATCGTAAATTTAAAAAATTATCGATTGTCTGTGGACTCGTTAAGAAGGACCCTTGAAAAACCTAAGAAAAGAAAGCTAATAAACTCTTTTGTGTTTGGGAGATAAGTTTTGCGGCAAAATGGTTTGTAACCAATAGTCCTAAGTTTTGCATAGAAGCAATCTTACTTATTTAGTTTTTCACCTTAAATATAGCTTCTATTATAACCTTTGCTATAGGTTGTTTTCAAAAAAAATATAAAAAATTGTATTTAAAAAATTTTTCCAAAAAATAATATGAATTATAAAAAATAATGATGCCTCAGTGTTTCTTTTACAGATTAAAATAAGCAACTTTAGTTGAACTAGAAACCTTATTTTACCGCATTGATCTTATGATAATATACGGTTAACGAAAATTAAGGAATATTATTACCGCGATTTATCAAACATTAACAAATAGTGAGTGATCGAAAATTGTTATGGCAGAACCGTTGAATCAAGACGCTGAACTAGGAGCATTCCGAACTTTCGCAAAAAAAAGGCTTTCTCTAAGTCTTTTTTTTATTTTGCCGACGGTTATAGCTTTATTTGCTTTTAGTTCTGGTTTTGTCGCTTTAGATATTTTGGATTACTTTTTTTTAGAAAAAAATAAGCCTTTTGTTCCATTGGAACGAGAATTTGTATCGAAAATACTTGGTTTGATAAAGTTGGAGGTGCTTTTATTTACTGTTCTTGGGATTGGAGCTGGAATTGGTATCGCCTATGGAATTTTGAAGCCCTTAAGTAGAATCATGGAAAGCGCAAAGCAGATTGCTGAAGGAGATTTTAAAGCTCAGCTCAATGTAGAAGATTTAGGAGAATTTCAACCTTTAGGGCAAGAAATAAACCGTATGGTTTCATCAGTAAACCAATATATGGTGGACAGTATGACTGGCGCATGGATTATGATGGACCCGTTGGGGAAGATACTGTCTCTTAATACGGGCGCCATGTCCCTTTTGGGTGGAAGTTTAGAAGAATTTATTGGATTACCTGTAAATAGGCTATTGGAGAGGTCAATTTTTCTGGGTGAATTGGGGGCCTTGGTAAAAGAAACCGTTGAAAATGGGCAGGTTTACTCAGGAAAGGAAGTGGCAGTTCTTAATTTTAACCAAAAGGAAAGTCGATATTCTCTTTCGACAAAAGTATTTAAGGGAGAGAAAAATGAAACAACAGGGATTGTTTTAGCCATTAGAGATTTGACACGTGAAGAAGAAGTCCATGAACAGATGCAACGGACTGGAGAATTAGCTTCTTTAGGCGGAATGGCTGCGGGCTTAGCCCATGAAATACGAAACCCTTTGGGCACGATAAAAGGATTGACTCAACTATTAGAAGAAGAAGCTAGTGAGGACCAGAAAAGTAAAAAATACGTAAAAACTATTATAAAGGAAGTGGATCGTTTAAATAGGGTTGTTACTGATTTATTACAATTTGCCCAACCTGCTTCGAAAGAATTTTTATTTTATGACGTACATTTGTTATTAGAAAACGCTTTGGAACTTTGTAGAATTGATCTTGAGAAGAAAAAGGCTGAAGTATTTAAAGAGTTTGGAGGCAATCTTCCAAGTGTTTGGGCTGACGAAAGAAAGCTCGTTCAAGTTTTTTTAAATTTATTTTTAAATGCTGGCGAAGCGTTGGACGATTTAAAAGAAATTAAAATAGTAACTTATTTTGACCCTAAAGGATTTGTAACCTCTTCTGGACAAAACTCCGGGGCTGTTAAAATTAAGATCATGAACACGGGTCCTGAAATTGATCCTGGAATTCGCTCAAGGATTTTTGATCCGTTTTTTACTACTCGAACGGAAGGTACTGGATTGGGGTTGGCAATAGTTTCCCAAATCATAGCTTCTCATAAAGGTACAATTTCAGCGGAAAGAGAAGATCCTTATACAGTGTTCTTGTTGACTCTACCTGCGCAAAATGAATCTGACGTTGGCGAATTAGCTAATAAACAAGTTGAAAATCGGAAACCAGAGAGGGAGACGCATGAGTTCGCCTAAAATTTTAATCGTCGACGATGAGGAAGGTATTCGATTTTTTTTGTCGGAAGCTATATCCCGTGAAGGATATATTCCCGAAACTGCTGCGACCGGGGAAGAAGCTTTAAAAAAGGTGGAAGATGAATATTATGATTTAGTAATTACCGATTACAACATGCCTGGGATGAATGGTATCCAAGCATTTTCAAAGATGAGAGATATTCATCCTCATATCGTTGGGATTTTGATTACAGCTTATGGGGATAAATCTTTGGCGATTGAAGCCATGAACCTCGGTATGTTCGACTACTTTACAAAGCCGGTCGATATCAAAGAAGTTCGTGTTGTTATTAGACGCGCTATTGAGAGGAGCCAGTTACAGAAGGAAGTTGTTACCCTCCGTTCCACCTTAGAAAAAAATTACCCTTCAAATGAAATTTTAGGAGTTTCTACCGCTACTCAAGAAGTTATTGAAAGGATTAATAGGGTTGCTGATAGTGATGTTTCTGTTTTGGTATTGGGCGAAAGCGGTACTGGTAAGGAGTTAGTGGCACAGGCGTTACATTATAATAGCTCTCGAAAGCATAGACCGTTTGTGAAAATTAATTGTACTGCGGTTCCACATGACCTTTTGGAGGCTGAATTTTTTGGATTTGAAAAAGGCGCTTTTACTGGCGCAATCAAACGAAAAATTGGCAAATTTGAGCAAGCAAATGAAGGCACCTTGTTTTTGGATGAAATTGGCGATATGCCAATGGCTACGCAAGCAAAAATCTTGAGAGTAATTCAAGAAAATGAATTACAGAGGGTTGGCGGAGAAAATACGATAAAAATAGATATTCGGTTGGTGACCGCGACTAATAAAGATTTAAAAAAAGCGATCACAGAAGGAGAATTTCGCGAGGATTTATATTATCGATTGAATGTCGTGGCAATAAATTTACCTCCATTAAGAAAACGAATAGAAGATATCCCAATATTATCTAATCACTTCCTGGAAGTTTATAACCAAAAGTTTAAAAAAAATATTCAGAGCATTACCCCAGAAGGGATTGATGTCTTAACTAACTATTCATGGCCTGGAAATATCCGTGAACTTGAAAACGTGATGCAAAGAGGAATAATTTTGGCTTATGGACAAGCCTTAGGTAAAAAAGATCTTCTGGATGTTTATCCATCTCTCGGCGAGGGAGTCGAGTCTTCCGGTTCGATTGGGACTAGTCTTTCCGACAAAGTAGGTATGACGGTTGAGTCCACAGAAAAAAAACTGATCCTCGAAGCTTTGAAAGAAGAAAACTGGAAACGACAAGAAACAGCCAAGCGATTAAATATTAGTCGCAAAAGTTTGCACAACAAAATGAAGAAATATGACATTGTAGAGTAAATATTACAATAATTTAACACCATTTTTTGGACTTAGCATGTATAATTATTAAATACACAACTTAGAATTAGATAAGAAAAAATGGCCGTTTTTGAATACAAAGCAAGAGATAGAATGGGGCAGATGGTGTCTGGCACTATGACTGCAAACACTGCTGATGCTGTTGGTCAAGAGCTATCGAAAATGGGTCATTTTCCCGTCAAAATAAAAGAAGAGGGCGGTGGGTCATCTGGAGACAAGGCAAAAACGGGGAAAAGTAAAAAAGGGGGACTCCTCTCTAGTTTTCAAAAAGTTACAACGCAGGACTTAGTTCTTTTTACCCGCCAAATGTCCACCCTTTTTAATGCTGGTATTCCTTTATTAGCTATTCTTTCGGCACTTTCCGATCAAGTATCTAATGCTCGCTTTAAAGATGTTCTCTCACAGATGCGTCGAGAAATTGAGGATGGTCTTTCTCTTTCAGAAGCCATGCAAAAGCATGAAGATGTTTTTCCCGATTTATTTGTTGCAATGATACAAGCTGGCGAGGCTGGTGGCGTAATGGATGATATTTTAGGCCGGCTAGCGGATTTAATCGAAAAGCAAGCAGAGAATGAAGCAAAGATTAAGGCTGCAATGCGCTATCCCAAGATGGTTGTGGGAGCAATGACGGTCGCTGTTGGTATTTTGATGTGGAAGGTTGTGCCTATTTTCGTCAAAATGTTTGAAAAGGCAAAAATTGAACTTCCATGGGCTACTAAGCTCTTAATTGCCGCTAATAATGTAGCTCATGACTATTGGCACTTTGCTATTGCCGGCTTTGTTCTTTTGTACATCATTTTTACTAAATATATTAATACCGAAGGTGGTAAATACCGTTGGCATTATATTTGCTTAAAGTTTCCTATTATGGGAAATGTCCTGTTGAAGTCAAATATGTCTAAGTTTTCTAGAATTTTAGGAACTTTGCAAGCAGGCGGTGTTCCTATTTTGGATATTTTAACTGTTTCTGCTCGCGTAGTTGACAATATGGTGTTGTCGAAAATTATTTCTGATCTGCGTAATAGCGTTCAGGAAGGTTTGGGACTTGCGTCTCCCTTGAGCCAAAGTGGTTTTGTTCCTCCGCTTGTCATCCAAATGATTGCTGCTGGAGAAGAATCTGGCGCTTTGGACGATATGATGATGAAAGTAGCGGATTACTATGACGAGGAAGTTGATCAAGCGGTAAAAAACTTATCTTCTATGATAGAACCTATTTTGCTGGTTTTTATGGGCGGGTTGGTTTTATTCCTAGCTTTGGCCATTTTCATGCCTATGTGGGATATGTCTAAAATGACCAAAAAATAAATACTGGGACTCTAAAATAAATGTTTTTTGATTTATCTCAAATGAAAAAATCTAAATTTTTACAAATGGATACGGTGAAGCAAGAAGCTGGTTTCACTTTAATTGAATTAATTACAGTTATAGTCATGGTTGGGATTCTTTCCTCCATGGCTTTGCAAAAGATGATGTCTGTACAGGAAGACGCTGAATTGGTCGCCGAGGACGCTACAATTGAAGTTATGCGCGCGAATTTGATTGGTAATTTTGGCGACGACCTTTTAAAGGGGAATTTTGCCTCTTATCCAACGGATCCTTTTCAAAGTTTAACTAAAGTTCCAGAGGGCTATAACAGGAGGAGAAGCACTGCTCCAAACGGAGAAGACGACGATGACCGTTTATGGGTATTTGTGCAGGGTCAAACTGGAGGCGGGTTAACTGCTGAGCAAGCTGGAACCACTTTAGTAAACTTTATTCCCACAGGGTTTATTTTCCATCAACGGAGAGACCATACAGTTGTTAAATGGGGGTATGATGCTTCGCAAGGGGTTATTAGTTCTAAAGTTATTGTGAATAAAAGCCAACTTAAAGAAGATTTACAAAATGAACAAGTTGAACAAGGAGAGGAAACGGAAGACGATCTCCTGCTTCAACGTAGGCGTTTAGGAAGTTTAAATGCCGATCAAGAACAAAGTAACCGAAGTAACCAGAACCGCTGATGATTTTATTAAAAGCCCTCAGATCTTATAAAAGCTGGAGTTCTCACAAATGGACATAATATACGACATTCTTTTTGTCGGGTTTAAATTTTTTGCGGTTTTTCTTATTTTTATATCTCTCGTAATGGGCGCTCTTATTTTGTTTAAGCCGTCCGGCGCTGCTCATATAAATCACTTTTTTAATAAATGGTTTAAGACTGAAGATATTTCCAGATCTTTGGAAACTGAAGTATCTACTGCGGATCTTTTTGTGAAGTATCGTTTTATACTTGGAATACCTTTATTTATAGGAGCCATGTACACCATTTATTATTTGATTACCATATTCGATCAATCAAGATTTATTTCTATGGTAATTAAGCCGTCAACCGAAACAAAAGAATTGTTTGTCGTGATATTGATGGATGTTACTCGATGGTTTTTTGTGATTTGGTGCCTAGTCGGGGCTTTCCTATGCCTACTTATGACATTTGCTCCAGATAAATTTAAAGACATCACAAAATCGTTAGACGCTTTTTTCTCTACTGAAAAAGTTGAGAGTCTAATCGATGCTCCTCACGATACCATTGATAATTGGGTCTTAAGAAATCATATTATAGTAGGGTTTTTATTGTTAATGGGTTCAGCCTTTTTGTTCGCCATTTGCCTGCACTATTTTTTCTAATAGTATTTATCCCATTAGTGGTTCCTTCCTTTAGACTTTTATATAGATAAATTAATAATACAGACTTAGTTTCAGTTCCACTTTTTCTAAAATTAATGATTTATCGGGTAAGGGGTGTTACCCAATGTGAATCCCTTTACCCATTCGTATTCCATTATTTGGTAGTTTTTGAAAATGTTCTTAATATTGGTTTTGGTTCTGAGTTCAATAAAATATTAATTTTTAGATTTTAAGTAATTGTTTTTTATCGAATTATGCGTTTTTTTGTTTTTGTTCCATAGTTAAGTGTCCAAAACAAAAGGTTTTCGACGCATTTTAGCCTCTTTTTAAAAAACCATTGAAAACTGGTGAGTTAAAATAAAAGTCAAAAAAAATCATTTTTTTTCCTTAATTTTTGTGTTTGGTCCTTTCTTTGCATTAGTAATGGGAAAAAGCAAACTTATTAACGACTCATTTACTAAAACTTATTAAATGCCTTCGATAAAGGAGAAAATGATGGAAAACACAGTAAAAAATGAAAAGGGTTTTACCCTTATTGAATTGATCATGGTGATCGTAATTTTAGGAATTTTGGCCGCTACGGCAGTTCCTAAATTTATCGACTTAAAGAGCGACGCTCTTGGCGCAAGACGAGATAATTTGTCTGGAGCTTTGAGAGCTTCTGTTAATATCCTGCATGCTAACTATATTTTGAGAAACGCTTCGACTTATGACGTTACGACGGTTGTAGGTTCTGTAGACGCTCAAGGCTTGAGCCCAGTTGTTGCGAGCGCAACATCTGTAACCGCATCTGCAGATGGCGTTACTTATAGCTGGAGCTACAGCCCACATGGTGGCGTTCAAGATCCTGGAACCATTGGAGCTCCTGGTACCCTCTAATTTGGGTTACTTAACCAGCATGATTTAAATGAACTAGTAAGGCGAGCCCCCTTTCTAAAGAAAGGGGGCTTTTTTTTATGAAAATTTCCGAAGCCATAGCGGCGTGTAGCGCTTTTGCGTTGCTCGCGATTTTTTATTTTTGGGACTCTTTAGGCGCTGATTTAATAATTGGAGGAGGCGATAACCTTTTTTTTTTCATCCCCATAAGAAAGCTATGGATTCAGATTGCTCAAAGTTTTTCTTTTCCGTTATGGAACCCTCATGCAAATATGGGGATGCCGCTATTTGCTACCATCCAACCTGCCATTCTCTATCCTTTTAGTTGGTTCTATTTTTTATTTCCATTCAATTCTGTTTTTAATTTTACAATTGTAATCCATTACGCTTTAGCTGGTTTATTTATGTATTTGCTGGTGAGGAGCTGGAAATGTGGCCCAGAAGGAGCTGCTGTTTCAGCGCTTTCTTTTATGTTTTCTGGTTATTTATTTTCCATTCACAGATACTTGTCAACGCTGTTGCCAACTGTATGGGTTCCGCTTTTATTGTTGTTGGTTTTTTCTGGAATTATAAAAAAAGATAAGAGATATATTGTATTTTCCAGTTTGGTCGCTTCTGTCATGATTTTTTCAGGAGGGATCGAAACTTGTTATCAGGTTTTCCCCTTGATAGCGATACTTGGTCTTTTCCCAAACTTGTTGTTTGATGGGGATTTTAAAAGCGAATTCTGGACCCGTTTTAAACTTTTAGCTTTGTTTGGAGTTGTTTTAGCCGGGGTTACCGCAGTTCAACTTTGGCCGACTTTGGAGCTTTCGCATTGGTCCATTCGTAGATATGGATTAGGTGAATACGAAGCGAATGTTTGGTCTTTAAAGTTAAGAGATCTATTTTTATTTTTTACTTTAGATTTTTATGGCTATTTTGGAAACACGGAGTCGTATTTTTCTGAACAGAACTGGTTACAAACCCTTTATATCGGACTTCCATCATTTTTATTGGCGATATATTCTTTTCGACGATTAGGAAAAAAGTCATGGACTATAGTCTCGATTATAGCCATTTCGATTCTATTAGCCCTTGGAAAAAATGCTTTTCTTTTTCCTTTTCTAAGAGACAACCTTCCTCTTTTTGATTCATTTCGCTATCCAGTAAAATTTATTTTCCCGATGATATTGATTATTTCAGTTTGCGCGGGGATAGGGTTTGATCAGTTAAAAAAAGATATTTTAATAAAAGAGCAAAATTCCGCTTTTATAGCAAATATCCTCTATTTAGGGGTTGGTTTTATTATTGGGTTTGGTTTGATTGAGTTTTTCAAACCTTCATTGATGAATCAGTTTGAAGTTTTGAAAATTATCCCGCCTTTTTATAACGAGCCTTGGATTAATCTGGGTAACTTGCAAAGATTGTTAGCGTTTGCATCTATATTCTGTCTTTTTCTTTTTTTCTCGGCAAAAAGAATACAGATTAATCCGTGGCTTTTTTTCTTGCCCGTTTTAGTATTAGGGGCTGATCTATTTTTTGGGAATCATGGCTTGTCGTTTAAAGTGCCTGCTAAATATGTTGATGAATCTAGTCAAAACATGAAGTTTCTTGCTTCGCAACCAGGTGTCTTTCGAACGTACGTCACAAAAGAAACCAAAAAGGACTACTATCGAAAAAAAGTTAAAAATCAAAATTTGACGTATGAAGATCAGGCTAGATTCATTCGTTCTCTAACTGGAGTGGCTTACGGTCTTAATTATGTGGAAGGCCAAACAGTTATGCGACCTTATTTTTTCGATAATATCCGAGGCATATTGAATACAATGCCCATTAAAAATAGATTGAATTTATTGAATCTATTTAATGTGAAGTATATTGTTTCAGCAGAAGAGCTAAATTTGGAGGGATTAAAATTAGTTCGCCTTGAGCCTGGAGGATTAGTAGGAAATACTCCTTCCGAATCGCTTGCTGTTTTAAAAGAAGAAGATACAATCAGGATTTATCAAAATGAAAAAGTCTTGCCTAGAGCTTTTTTAGCTGAAAGTTGCCAAGTAGTAAAAGACGAAAATGATTATCCTGTTATTTTTTCTAGAAACGATTTTAATCCAGGAAAAAAGGTTCTCCTCAATAAATCTCCAGATGGATTGACTTGTAATAACGAAACTAGGTTTTTAAATCCAACTGAGGTTGTTAAAATATTGGATTACAGTCCAAATTCTATTGATTTGGAGGTTCATGCTGATAAAAATCGATTACTTTTTTTAAGTGACGCATTTTTTCCGGGATGGGAAGCTATCATTAATGAAGAAGAAACCGAAATTTATCGCGCCAATTATGCGTTTAGGTCCATAGTTGTTAAACCAGGTAAGAATGTAGTTCGATTTAAATATAATCCAACTTCCTTCCGAATTGGCAGAATTATAAGTTTCTTTTCCTTAGTCTTTTTTCTTTTTATAATTTTAAAAGGCTATCGAATTAAAAAGCAATAATTATTCATTCCATCGATTTATTCAGTTTTAGCAAAATAAATGAACAGGTTTTGGTCGAATGGTTTAATTTATACATAGAAGGTTAATTTTTTATTCCCTTTAGAAGGAGAAAGTAATGACGGACAACGTGGTACAAAATGAAAAGGGTTTTACCCTTATTGAATTGATTATGGTGATCGTAATTTTAGGGATTTTGGCGGCTACAGCAGTTCCTAAATTTATCGACTTAAAGAGCGATGCCCAAAATGCAAGAAGAGACAATTTGTCTGGAGCTTTGAGAGCTTCTGTTAATATTCTTCATGCTAACTACATCTTAAGAAACGCTTCTACTTACGATGTTACGACGGTTGTAGGTTCAGTAGATGCGCAAGGCTTGGCCCCATTTGTTATAAGTGCGACGGAAATAGGGGCATCTTCAGATGGCGTAAGTTATAGCTGGAGCTACAGCCCACACGCTGGCGTTCAAGATCCTGCTACTATTGGCAACCCAGGAACTACCTCTTAACCAACATGATTTAAATTAAACCAATAAGAAAAGTCCCCTTCGAAAGAAGTGGGGCTTTTTTTTATGAAAATTTTTGAATTCATTTCAGTGAGGATCGTTTTTACTTTTCTCGCGACTTTTTATTTTTGAGATTCATTGTATTCTGATTTGATAATTAGTCGTCCCTGAAAAACCCTATTTTTTGAAGATCAGGGCCAACAATGTAAGATTTTTTTATGCGTTGACCGGTTGAAAATGTTTTTTGAACAGTCGCCAAAAAAGAAACAAAAAGAAAGCCCTTAAGAGCTTTCG
>JAJDAT010000021.1 GCA_029261715.1 Nitrospinia bacterium
CGAAGGTACAATTGCAGCTCTTTTTTCAGTACCCCACGCGCCTGAATAAAGAGACTTCGATAAATAGTTTCGTGTGACACCTGCTTGTGCTCTTCGTTTGGATAGGTTCGTTTAAGCCAACCCGCAATCTGTTTCGGTGACCAATGGTGCTTGAGTTTTATAGCCACCCTACGTGTTAACGCCGGGTGACAAGCCAACTTACAGGGTTTAGGACGATGCGCGCGATCCCAGGCGGCTTGGTCAGCTTGCGTGGCGCGATAACAATGATAGCCACCATTTCGTTTAATTTCACGACTGACCGTTGAAGGTGCGCGATTTAACGACGTGGCAATTTGCCGTAAGGATTGCGCTGCGACGATGCCTCTAGAGATTTCTTCACGGTCTGAAAGACTCAATGCCAAGTGTGAACGTTTTCGTGGGACTGGGCGTATACCACCTGTCGGGGATAATTGACCAAAGATTGAGGACGAGGGTCGATCAAAGACCCGACCAATGGATCTAAGTGATTCACCACGTTGCCAACGATCCCACATTTCTGATTTTTGTTGAGCGGTATAGTTTATTCTTGTTCGATAGGCCATTTTTTACACTCCATCTTTTTGCTATATAAGATAAAGTGTTGCGTTGACCAGTTGAAGTCGCAACAAAAAGCAGACATCAGTTTTTATGGGCCATTCCGCTACAACATCTGATCGTCAGCCATTAAGATAATCGTCAGGAACCGGCAATCCTTGGATTTTGAAGAAGGTTAGCTGATCGAAGTAGCCTTTTTGGTGAATGATTTTATCCTTGGTCACTTGGAAGAAGCCACAACCGCGGAGTCCAAGAGGATCTCGCCATTGTAAAATTGCTGTATCGCCACACTCATATATTATTTCTTCAACACAAACCATCTTTGCTCTGGAAAACTCCAGTTCGAACATTTTTCTTATAGCGATTCTTCCCTTAATAGGTTCGGAAAATACCACTTGATCGTTTAGAGCATCCTCAGCATATAATTCTGTCAGACCCTCTATGTCTGCCTGATTAAATTTATCAATCCACATTCGAATTAATTCTTTTGGTGTCATGCCCATGCTCTGATTTCAATATTAATAATTTGGAGGGGACCAATAATAATGATTTATTTCTATATACTCGATTACTTGCCTATGACCGCTTGGGGTCGGAACAGGTCAATTAGGATTTTCTTATTTAGAAAATATCAAGTTAGGTAAGCTTCGATGGTAAAGTCAATCATTCAAGTTCTAAGTTTACTTGACCATGTCCGTACGATCAAGTCCCTACTATTACACAATATTATTAAGACCCATCTCCTCCACTACCCATATCGCCACCACCACTATAATCTCCACCAACTCCAAAATCAGCGATGCCACCACCCTGATCGAATCCAATCTCTATAGCATCAAAACCAGAAAATTCATGGTTGCCATCAAAAAATTTATCCGCTACTTCTTGCCTCATAGCCTTATAATCGCAAGACTCTCCCATTTCTTGGTGGAGTTTGTTAAATGATGCTTCATTAAGGAACATAGAATAACCATAGCAAATATAAGCTAGTTTCAAATCTGCGTGTCGAACTGTTTTTTTGATTTTCCATAACGCTTAACAAGAAGCGGACCAAGTTTTTTTACATAACTTTTAATTGCAAAATGTCTTTTAATTCGTTCTATTAAACTCATTCGAGATCCTCCATTTGAACTTTAAAATTTATAGAAAGTCTTTCTAATGAGCGAACCATCTTTTGAGATTGAAAATTTCGTCTGGATTTGACTCGGATTGTAACATTTGTCCAACCGTCTGTAGCGGGGGTACTATCAAATGAGAGCATACCGTGGAAATTCGTCGGCACATCTCAATATTCACGCTAGCAGGATATCACGCTTAACGCGCCATCTTTACAATTAATTATTGGCGTTCAAAAATAAAAAAGGTGTAGAATGCGTGACATCAAAATAAAAGGATCAGATCCGCGAGTTACTTAAAATTATCGAAACTAGAAACAAGGAGTGTATTGAAATGATCAAATTTGTTATGTGTTTAACCCGTCACCCAAATATGACTCGCGAGCAGTTTCAAGATTATTGGAAGAATAATCATGGCCCTTTCTTTATGAAAAATGCTGAAGCTATGAGAGCCAAAAAATATGTGCAATCTCTTACTGTAGATACCCCTCTTAACGAAGGGCTAAGGAATTCTAGAGGCATGTTGCCAGAATATGATGGCGTCGCAGAGGTGTGGTTTGAATCAGAAGCAGAGTTAATAGCCGCAATGAGTTCACCGGAGGGACAGAAACTAAGCGCCGCGCTACTAGAGGATGAGAAAATTTTTATCGATCACTCTAAATCTTCAGCATTCATTGTTAAGGAGCATGAGCTTTAAGTAGCTAAGGCGGACGTCTCAGTGGAGGAAGAGCAACGTAGCTATGCGAGCGTATGTGTCGCTAAATTTTCTTGCCCAAGACTTGAACAACCGAACTTTTTCCGGTGTGATTAATGCCTTCAACTACGTTTCTTATTAGCTCCTTTCCATGAATAAATTTGAGGCCGATTAATTCTTTTCTGAGGGCTGCCAACTCCATCATAAATTCAGCAGACGGTGGTCCTCCTGCTCCAAATTCAAGTTGCTTTGGTGTATAGGCCTCCAGCAAAAAAGTGCCGCCTTCTTTTAGTCCGGAGACAACGCATCTATGTACCTTTCTTCTTAGGCCAGGCGGCAAGTGACACGAAATGGAGATGATACTGTCCCAGGTGTTTTCCTTTATTATATATTCTTCTAAGTCGGCAGAGACTGTTTCGATGGTAACCCCATACTCCTGAGCAAGCTTTTCCGCTTTTATCAGACCTACAGTTGACGAGTCAACAGCGGTTGCCACAAATCCTTGTCTTGCTAGATGAACAGCGTTACGCCCCTCTCCTTCCGCCAAACACAAAACATTCCCCTTACTCAATCTGTCTGTCATCTCCGCCAAAAAATCATTAGGCGACTTTCCGAATAAATATCCTTCGATAGAGTAACTTTCATCCCACATAAACGCTTCCTCGTTTTAATGACAACTATAGCCAGCGCTTTGATGGGTGTAACCTAAATAGGGCAGCTCATTACGCGAACACCTCTTATCAAGCAAAACTAAATACTGCGCCTAAAACACCACCAAATATTCCGCCCCAAATAACGAGCCAACCTAAATGAACTTTGATGATTTCTTTAACCATTTCTTTAACTAATTGAGGCGTTAATTCATTTAAACGTTTATCAATAATCGTTTCTATTTTAGCCACAATATCTTGACCTACTTTGCGAGAATCCAATCCCTGCTTCAAGACATTCTTAAAACGCTCTGACTCTACCATTTCACGCAATGTAGTTTTCATTTTTTCCAAAAAGGGTTCTCTTAAGGGAATAAGAGCCGCCTCCCCACCCATCATTTGTAACATATCGCCAAAAGAAGACTCCATTATGGAGGTCACTAACCCCTTATAAATGTTGTCATAATCAATGGCGTTCAATAGTGGGTCGATATTAAAAACATGACTACCCTGCTCTTCTTCCGCTTCAATAAATTGTTCAATATTTTCCTGAGTAAAAAACTGCTTCATCATTAAGTTTTTAATCGCTAACTTAAATTCATCAAAACGGTTAGGAATTACTCCAGAACCATATAAAAATGGCACTTTCTCAAACAACATATGAATCGCCAACCAGTTAGTAACAGCGCCTGAGAGCGCAAAAAAGCCAATAGATTTCATCAAATCTGGTTCTACAGGGCTTAAATAACCGGCAACAATAATTAAAACGGCAATTAAATTAGTTAAAAAACTCTTGTTGAAAATATGGTTCATTATTTTATCTTTCTTATTTTTTAAATACGACGGACTTACGATTGAATCTTAACTGTTCGAGAATATTCAAGTGCGAAAATAGTAATATCGCAAGTTCCATTTTGGGACAGTAATTTAATTTTTAAACTATGGGATTTGTAAATAGGGATGGTTATTATCTGACTGTTGATCATTTATAAAAAGTTATGCTTTCGGCCAATAACCGATCTTAACGATTGAACACAGGTGGGCGACTTTGCCGCTCAACTCCAGAGTGATTGGCTTTGGGGGCTAATCATCTATATCAAAATCAGGTGAATCATCCATTGTTTCTGAACGACCACCCGAGGCCCATCCAGAATAATTATGAATATCTCCAGGCATAACTGATCCCGGAGCGCCGCCACCACTTTCTTTCTCTAGTTTTTCTTCTTTTTTACTCATGCGTTCAGTATAAAAAAGATAGATTCCAAAAAATAATACTGTAAAAACAATCATCCAAAGTAAGCGGCTAAACATCCATGCAACTGGTATTAGGCTTACCCCAACCACTATAAGAATAAACCCTAATACTTCACGAATATTCATTTATTTTTAATAAACCACATAATAAAAATGAACACAGAAATTGAATTTTTAAAATATTTTTACGTATAACCTAATAATATCATGCCATTTAAAAATGCCCGCTTTGGGTCGTTACCAGCTATTTTCAATAACGGTCAGAAACCGACATCTATGAGCCTTCCTGAAATTCCTTTTTATAAATCACCGACATCTTATCCTTCCACTCGTTCCATATGTTCGCGCCATCGAAGATGGCGCTTCTAATCGGTAAAGGGATTTATTATCTCAGCTATGCCTTTTCCTTGACAACAATTTTTTTAAGAAATGATATAAGGATGTCTCTTGCTTCCTGACTTGATTGAATAGTGTGAATTGATAGATGAACATCGATCCACGTACCAGCTTGTAACCAATGCGCCCGAATATGCCCGTCGACTCCTTTAAAAATCTTCATGTCATACAAAACGACATCCCAATTGCCAATTTTAGTAATTGATACATTCTGGGCTTCTGGTTGTCCCGTCTCTTTCCAACTCCTGATTTCATCTTTCCAGAATTCTTGAACGCCAACATATCCCTCTCCCGGTTCAAACCACCCAGAAATTAATAGACCCGTGTTGGGATCCTTAAAATAGAAAAATCTTGGATTGTCAGTTAAACCCCCGGCTGTATTATTTTTCTGTATCAATCCAAGTCGGGGGATACTCATGGTTAGTTGGCTCACGGGCACGGTCAACGCATAATTATTTCCTCGTTGTGAAATTTGGATAGCGTCTTTCCGAACTTGATCAACACCATTATTCGATAACGAGGATTGATTTTGTATATGAGTAGCAGATTCTAATATTCTTATTGTTTTATCGCTAATATTTCCTGCGCCATCATTCCAAAAAGCGGTAAACGTTATAAGGAGTTCTCCCAGCTGATACATACCCTGAGTCATATGTATGAATTCGCCTGGTTTTGACTCCTTATCAGTCATTGAAAAATAGTATCCATCTCCAGATTTTCCCTTTAATTCCTTTATTGGAATTTCTTTTTCTTTAGATATCGGTTTCACTTGTTCAATAATTTGCTCTATATTTTTCTTTATGTTTCCTTGATTAGGTGACACTTTTTCTGAGCCCGGCCATAGAGGTGTCATTAAAACTTGGAATGATGATGTCGTCTTTGACAAAAATGCTATTGTGGGTGGAAGATTATTCTTAGGTTGTAAAATTTTACTTTTCCACGATTTTGGAAAATTCAGCTGAATTTTGCCGTGGTTTGGAAGTGGATAACTTTTGGTATCATACGCCTCACCCATTACTAAACTTGGAATAAGAAGAAGAGTAATAATAGCCAGACTTTGCTGGAGACGAAGAGTCATCATGTTATCCTTGCAATAAATTAATTAAATTGGATATGTTTTTTTAAGAATGCTTCCGCTTTGGTTTAATCGCGAACTTTAAACGCTTTCCTGAATTGCCGGTTCCTTATTATAAATCACCGGCATTTTCCCCTTCCATTCGTCCCATGTCTTAACCTTGCTGATCAGATCTGCCATGAAGCGCCCCACGTTAATTCGGCTGGTTTTGCCAGCATCGAAGATAGCGCTTCTAGTCGGCGATGGATGAACGGTGATTTCGGTTGACTCCATTTCGTCGATCAAACCGTCAGGACGTACCACAGACCATTCAATTGCCTCGTCCTTCTGGCCCAACTGAGTGCGCAGAAAATCCGCCGCGTTTTCGTTGTCAACGTGAGGAGGCAATAGTAAACGAAGAAGTCCAATAATGCACTTCTGACCAAGCGATATTTTTTCTTCGAGATCCCTATTGCTGTTTCCAGCGGTGTTCATGAGCACAAACTTAACCGGATCTTTGGGTTGGTTAGCTTTGACCGCGTTACAAAGTCTTCGAGTAGCATCGGTTACAAGTCTACGTGGAGAACCAAATATTCCCTTGAAACTCAAGTTGTGTCCCAAACACGAAGCCACTGCCGAACATTCCCTGGCATGTTTGGCCATCTCGGTATCGCTAAGATCTAGAACACTTGCGCGAATCACAGACAAACAACTATGGTTCATGACTTTCTCAGGAAAACTTTCAGTTGAGCGTACAATGATCCTTACGCGCTCTCCCCTCTCAAGCAATTGCTCAACCAGTAATCGTCCGGTTGCCCCGCTAGCGCCCACTACAAGAATTGTCATTTTTATTTCTTTTTTTATTCAGAACTGATAATCAGAGGAGGACGTAGACGTTGATTGACGCCCCGCGTTTTACACTTCGTTTATTTTTTAAGATTCATTTTTATAAAATTCAAAATCAGTATATCCCTCCTTTTCAAATGAAAACCATGCCCCCACATCGGCATCGGCAGCCAGCGGCCAACCATTACGAAATCGCTCCACAAGATCGGGATTACTAATAAAAGGCCGACCAAATGCGATCAAATCCGCATTCCCTTCTTTAATCGCAGTTTCTGCCGTCTCTTGCGCATATCCACAGTTCCCAATTATTGGGGCAGAAAAAATCTTGCGAAATTCATTCAGCTTCATTGGTTCTCCAAGCTCATGAAAACCAAAGGTCAGACCATCAACAACGTGCAAATAAGCCAAGCTTACCTTATCGAGCTGGCTGGCGAAATAGGTAAAGGACTCTCGAAAATCTTCAGAACCCATGTCATTATAGTTTCCATTAGGACTGAGCCGCGCGCCAACCCGGTTGGCCGGCCAAACTTCAGTAACCGCATTAACAATTTCCTGAAGAAACCGAAACCGATTTTCGAGGCTGCCACCATAACGATCCGCTCGTTTATTGGTTTTTGACTGCAGGAACTCGTCTATCAGATACCCATTAGCGCTGTGAATCTCCACCCCATCGAAACCAGCTTCTTTAGCTCTTCTAGCCGCCAGCTTATAATCCTCCACAATTTTCGGTATCTCATCTGTATTAAGCGCTCTGGGAACTTCAAGATCTTTTTTACCATCCGGGGTATGTATATACTTATCATTAAGCTTTATGGCAGATGGAGCCACGGCAAGTTCTCCGCCATGAAATGCGCTGTGAGAAGCCCGGCCGCAATGCCACAATTGGAGAAAAATTTTTGACCCTTTTGAATGAACCGCTTCCGTAACTATTTTCCAGGCTTCCGCCTGTTCATCCGTATAGATACCCGGCGCGTTGACCCAACCCACACCTTGCTTTGAGATAAAAGTCCCTTCCGTAATGAGAAGACCCGCAGATGATCTTTGAGAATAGTATTCAGCCATCAACTTATTCGCCGTTTGTTCTTTACCTGCCCGGGCTCGTGTCATAGGCGCAAGAACAATACGGTTTTGCAAAGTGAGATCGCCCAACTGGAAGGAACTAAATAATGCGTTTGAATTTACTTTCTGGTTCATAGTTTCATGGGTCCATTTAAATTAGTGGAAAATTAATAAATTAAATCTGAAAAAAAACAATTCTGAAAAATAGAGAGGATTCAATGGTACGCAAATCGGCCAGGAGCGGACATTTTGATAAAGTACAATTGTGGATTAGTAACCCAGTGGTAATTATTCCCAAGTGAATCACTTTGTAAACTTTTAATAAGCTCCCTGCGAATAAGTAAGCTCATAGCTATGTGAGTAGATTTCAAATATGAGACCGAATGGGTCTTCTACATAAACCATTCTGAATGGCTTTTCACCAGGGTAATACTCTCGAATTGGCATTCTCTGCTTACCGCCATTAGCTACTATTTTATCTACAAGCCCCTCTACGTCAGGATCCTGAACACAAAAATGAAATGTACTTGTCTTCCAGTATTCAAAATCTTTAGGCTTTTCGTTGTTTTTAAACTCGAACATTTCTATCCCAATTTTATCACCTGTAGACATATGAGCAATTTTAAATGACCCCCAACCAGTTCCAAATACATCAACACACATTTGTCCGATTGGTGTATTCGACTCCTCGTTGATTACGGTTGGTTTCATGATTAGATACCAATCCATAACCTTGCTATAAAACTCAACGGCCTTCTCTACATCGGGAACGGAAATTCCAATATGCGAAAATGTTCTTGGATAGCTACTCATAGCATTTCTCCTTTAAAAATCTTAAATATTTAATATAAGAATATCTATGTATAGGTTCACCTTATACACGCAAGAAACGCAGCATCGAGATTTTTTCACATTCAAGCATCATTTGCATTTAGATAATTGAACAATTTTGAATTGATATACTATTTGTAAGCATAGTCTACAAACTGTTTAACGTCAGCTAAAAGTGGAACAATTAGGATAAAAAACGAGGGGCACATGCTAGTTAGACTGCTGCCGGGAAAACACTTTCTGCGCCGGATCTTGCCGATAAAAATTCTGTAAAACCTGATAAAGTTTTGGATGATGGAGTTTCATCTGTTCCGGTTTACTGAAAAAAACTTCAGTCACCACCGAGAAAAATTCAGCTTCATTTGTTGCCCCATAACTATCGAAAAAAGTAGACTTGTTGTGCTTTACCTTGTCGCATAACCCTAGATACTCTTCAGTACATATTTCAATCCATCGCTGATATTCCTCAGGCGTTGTGAGTGGCGGCGTGCCATCAGCGCTGCCATCGAGCATGTCCAATTTATGAGCAAATTCGTGATAGACAAGATTATGACCGCGCTCCGGATGCCGAGTATCACTTTTCACTGCATCCCAGACGAGTATCACCGGACCACGATGATGGGCTTCTCCTAGAATCGGCATCGGGCCAAGCGCTGGACCAGTACTAACTTCAAAAAATCCAATTGGCTCCTCAGGAGATAAGATAGTTGTAGGATAAACATAAATAGATTTTATATTTCGATAATAATCTTTTGGCAACGCGAGTATCAGCAGGCAGGCTTGAGCGGCGATTATAACGCGAATTTCATCCGTCAATTCGAGGCCATTGCACCCCAGCCAAGACTTTTCGGCAATAAAGATTTGTATAAGATCCCGTAAACGCTTTTTTTCTAAATCATTGAGATATTGATAATATTGAATATTTTTTTGAATGTGCCACTCCCACTCACTTGGAAATGGAACGGTCAGTATTTTTTTTCGCCGATAATCACGAAACCAGTGCCACATAAAATTTAACCTCTTTCACACGGAATCACCGCCACACTCCCTAAATATTTTGATTTTTTCTAGTTAACAATATTCAGAATCGTTTTATTGTTAACGTCGCCTCCAAGCTTTAAGTATGATTTAGCACGCTAATTGATAAACAAACTTGACTTGCTAATACAGCATAGCATGTCATGCAGAAGCAAACTTTTAAGTTTTGTGAAGCATCATTCTGAATCCTAATATTGTCACCCGAAGTTTATACTCAGCCTGTCTAAGTACATGTCGGAGGGCCGCCTCGATCTAATAAAATTACTACTTTTTAATAGAAAGGGTTTTAACTTTTCATTTATAATCCTCATAAAGTTAAAAGTTGTCAAAACCTGATTAAGAGCAATCCAATGAAATTACCGTTTCCCCCCCTAATATTTGTCCCTATTTTAATAATTTTCATTACAACATCTTCTTTCTCTTCAGAAAATAAACCATTTAAAACTACAAATGAACTTGAGCAATCAAAACATAAACCGCACCAAACCGAAAAGGGAATGGTATGGATTCGAGGCGGTGAATTCACAGCAGGAGCCGACCCAAAAGTGGGTTATACGGAATGTGCGAAATTTTATAATGATTGTAAACTAGACTGGTTCACCGACGAAACCCCACACCAGGAAAAGGTAGATTCGTTTTTTATGGATCAAAACGAAGTAATACAATCCGAATATGAAAAAGTAATTGGAGCAAACCCTTCTAAAAACAAAGGAGCAAACCTGCCCGTTGACAACGTTACTTGGGGCGAGGCGGATGCCTATTGCAAAAAAAAGGGGAAACGTTTGCCAACCGAATGGGAATGGGAATATGCAGCGTTAGGAGGACAATCCACATTGTATCCCTGGGGAAACCAAGTAGAACCTGGAAAGGCTAATTTTTGTGACCACAATTGTAGTTGTAGCTGGAAAGCGGATCAATTTGACGATGGTTATGCAAAGTCCTCACCTGTAGGAGAGTATCCTCCAAATGGCTATTGGTTATACGATATCGCAGGAAATGTTTGGGAATGGACAACGAGCGTTACCGTCGATAGCGATGGGAAGAAAATGGTCCGGGGCGGATCATGGGATCATGCCCCAGGGGCTATGCGACCAGCGCTTCGGTATCAACGGCCCGCAACGATTCGATATCACGATAATGGGTTTCGTTGCGCCAAGTAAACTTATCTCAAAGTGACTTCGACATTTATTGTATGTTGTGAACCGGCGTACAATAAATGTCAAATGTCACAATTGCTGAGCCTGTCGAAGGACGAAGAGCGTCTTTTGCGGTAAAAGCCCAAAGCCTCCACTTCGATTAAATAAAAAGGTTAGCAGAAATTGTTCCTAGCGGGTCCAGCTCTTGCTCTCGGCCAACTTTGAATACCAGATCAAAAACACCGTCACCACTAGCTGCATCAGAACGCCAATCCAAACATCGAAAGAATTAAATCCGGCCACGCCAAATATATGCATCATGGACACAATCACGCCAAGGAGAGACGCGATTAACACATAGAACGCAGCCGACTTCTTGAGCAAAAGCAAAAGGCAGCCAAGCGAACCACCGAAAACGGCTATCGCAAAAGCTGCGGTGGCCCATGCGGGTCGGCCTTCGATTATCGGGCGATACTGCTCAGGAAATGAAGCGAGCGAGTCTGCATTCATTTGTACGAAGTAATTGGCGACACCCATAATATTATAGAGAAGCGTGACAACGCTAATTATCCAGAAACTCCAGTGAATAGCGCCAACAGTCTTATCGTTCATCTTATCAATACCTCCTTATTGTTTTTTGGAGTCCTATTGAGCTATATCCTCCTAGCTTGTCGAAGGACGAACTAACTCCCGAAGTGCGACCACCTTCACCTTACTTCCCAAGGTTTTAGGATGACTTTACGCAATAACAGAAGAACAAACTTGGTTTACTCATACCCCACCGCATGTCATCCTGAAGCAAACTTTTAAGTTTGGTGAAGGATCTCGCCTCGACTCAATAAAACCCCTACCTTACTCCCCAAGACTTAAGACACAGTAATCACGACATTCCCCTTTTTGTGCCCTTCGTCTACATAACGGTGAGCCTCGACAATCTGCTCAAGAGGATAACATTTGTCTATCACCGCCTTATAGCGTCCATCTTCCATTAACTCATTGAGTAGATCAAGGCTTTCAACGCGAGATATGGGCATTCCATCATCGACAGATATGTATTTACCATTCTTAGTTAGCGCTTTCTTGCACTCAAGTTTTAGTTGTGAGCTTTTGTTTTTTCCAACAGCGTCAAAGATAAAATCATAACGCTCTCCGCTACTGATTGAGTCCTCTTTCGTGTAATCAATGACGGCATCGGCTCCCAAAGATTTCACCAATTCTAAATTCACTGTACTGCATACTCCGGTAACTTCAGCGCCATAAACGAGCGCTTTTTTTCTACTTTCGATATTACCCTTTTTTAAGAAATGTCCAGCCAGAAGACCTCCATAAGTAACGGCGGCGGCTTCCTGATAGCTGATATTGGTCGGTTTTTTTACCAGACACTCTTTTTCCGAAAAACATTTGTACTCGGCATAAGTCCCAAATCCCATGCCCGTCATCCCATACACATTGTCCCCCGGCTTAAATCGTTTCGCATCCTTACCGACGGATTCAACCTCCCCTGCCAGTACCATACCTAGGATAGGATTTCTCGGTTTTGTAAAACCCAGCGCCAGTCCCATCATGAATCCTACCGGATGCCACCTCGGAATCTTAAAACCACGGACGATGCAGTCGCTTGCCGTTACTGCGGTCGCGAATATTTTGACGCACACTTGGTTTTTCTTAGGAGTGGGCTTTACGACTTCTTTGAGCTGAAGAACTTCCGGCGGCCCGTATTCTTTACACACAATGGCTTTCATCAATCGCTCGTTGTTTTAGGCAAAAGTAAATTGAGTAGCATTCTATCCTATGGCGCCTGCATGCTCAAATTCATACCGTATCTATAAAGAAGGAGACCTTGTCATGATTCACTTCTTGTTGTTATCATGACAGAGTATCTCTAAACTCTTAAGTCTATCGAAGCGCTGAAGCCCGCTTAGTTTTGGTAATTTATGAACGCAGAAAATGATAAAAAGGGAGCCGCTGTAAAATTCCCTCCTCCTTTGATATTTTTACTTTCATTACTCGCTGCATATGCCGCGCAGCGCTTCTGGCCTATAAGTATCGGAAACATTTCAGGGCTCAAGCCCCTTGGCGCGGCAGTAATCATACTGGGAATCTGCATTGCCATTCTAGTCAGCCTATCTTTCAAACGCGCCGAGACAAATATTGAACCGTGGAAACCCACCCGTAAAATTGTCTCTACAGGAGTTTTCGCCTACTCGCGTAATCCAGCTTATTTGGCGTTTTGTTTAGCGTTAATAGGTACAGGCATATTCTTAAATAGCTTTTGGATTCTAATCAGCTTTATACCTTCAGCAATTTTGGTTTATTACATTGCAATCAGGAAGGAAGAAACCTATCTGGAAAAAAAGTTTGGAGGCGAATACGTAGATTACAAAAATAAGGTAAGACGTTGGTTGTAGCGATCGAGTTTGATCTGCCTTAAATAGGCTCCTGTTTGTGGATAAACATATCGAAACCCTCACTGCTTGAAGGCGGCTGAAAATACTGGGTGATGGCTTCAAACTCAGCGTCTGTCGTAAAAGCGCTCCCTTCAGGTTTTCCTCTACTTCTTTCTTTGAGTTGCCGCTTACAAACTTCGTCGCTTACGTCAAGGTAGTGAAGGATATGCGCTACATTTGCCGTTTCATAGAGACAGCGAAACCATTGTCGTTGCTCTACCGTATTTGCAGGAAAGTCCAGCACAACAGAAACGTCGCGAGACAACAGAGCTATTACATGGCTTAACATTACTTTTTTCAAACGGGGCTCATATTTTATGTAATCAGAAATAGTCGCAATTTCATCAGGAAAGAGCTGTGCAAGCCATTCATCCTCCACAAGTAAGATGACATTATTTTCCTCGGCCAGTTTTCTAGCCAGAGTAGATTTTCCAGCCGCCATTTTTCCGCAGAAAAAGTGCAATGTTGTTTCTTCGTTCATTTATAGCCTTCCTGATAGCTGACATGTGCCGTTTTTTTTTACCAGACATCGCTTTCCGAAACAAATTTTACGAAATCGGTTTTACTCCTTCTTTGAGCCGAAGAACTTTCCGCTTTTTCGATTCGGTTTCCTCTTTTAGGCTATTGACATCATCGCCATTTTCATTTAGATGGCTAAACCATTTCAAATTCTAGCACTGACAATTTTTTCCTTCTCGGGAGATCTTAGAAAAAACTGCATGTCAAAACTATACAACTTTGGCATATAAAAATCATTAGTATTTTATTACCCAAATTTAAGAGGTAAGGGCTTTATTAAATCGAGGCGAACCTTGGGCTTTTACCGCAAAAGGATCAACCTTAAATTATTGAACCGCAAAGAATTCGGGGCGAGATTCTTCGGCTTCGCTCAGATAATATGAAACAGACGATCTACCCTCAGAAGTGTTAATTATAGAAACGGAAATTTTCATAATTCACACAATACAGAAGGAGACCGTCCATGAAAAATATAGCGTATGTGGGTATTGATTACCATCAAGCATTTTTAGCGGTTGTAGTCTTGCCTGAAGGCGAAAGTCAACCGGTAGATAAAGTAAAACTAGAAAATGATCCCAAGAAAATCAAGAAATATATGAATAAGTTATCAAAACGTTATGAGATAAAAACTTGTTACGAAGCGAGTTCTTGCGGCTACTTTTTTTATCGCCAAATGTCTTCTTGGGGTTACCCATGCGAGGTAATAGCTCCTTCTAAGATTCCTCAAAAACCTGGCGATCACGTAAAAACAGATTTTAAAGACGCGGAGAATATAGCGTATCAATTTCGCAACGGTTGGTTGAGCTATGTTCACATTCCCAAAACGGAAGAGGAAGAAGTTCGAGCTTTGATTCGTTGTCGCCGCGCGTTAAAAGAAACAAGTAAACGCGTGAAGCTTCAAATCTATGCGTTGCTTAAAGTTCAAGGTTTCAAAATCCCGGGAAAACTGGGTAGTTCTAAATGCGATGCGTGGCTTCGGGAGCTGTCTTTATCTCCCTTAATGGATCAAATCTTAATCGAATACCGTACTCTTTTGGAGTATCTAAACACCCGCATTGCTGAAATGGATCGAGAGATAGAACGTATCTCAGAAACCAAACCTTATGCAGAGCAAGTAAAAAGATTAAAGGTTCTAAGAGGGATGGGTGTTCTCTCTTGTATGATTTTAATAACAGATATTATCGATTTTAAGCGATTTCCAAACCCAAAATCTCTGATGGGATTTTTAGGATTAACGCCTTCGGAGTATTCTTCTTCTGGGATTCAAAAGTATGGAGGCATTACGAAAGCAGGTAATTCTGCATGTAGAAAGATTCTCGTTGAATGCGTCCAACATTACAAAAAGAAACCAAAACCAACTATCGCATTGATCAATAAATGGAAAGAGCAACCAGCACAGCAAGTTGAACTAGCTCTCAAATCCATGCATCGACTTCATAAACGTTATTAGGCGTTAGAAAAAAGAAAACCGAAAAACGTTGCAACAACCGCTATTGCTCGTGAGTTTGTTGGGTTCATCTGGAGTTTAATGCAAAATTATGATCAATCTTGCAAGGCATAGTAAATGACAAAAGTTTAAAAATATATGGCCAATGATGGGAAAGCTTTCGGGTACGTATGGAGAATCCTCGGGTCATCCTTGTGATTTTAACTCACGTGCTCAGATCGAGGGAACTCCGGACGAAAACATAATCTTGTGGTTAAAAACCCACGCATAGCAGTTTGATTCACCGTCGAAGCAACCTGGAAGTTTTTTTCATCAGGCCACCTAAAATAGTTATGAATACGACATAAAAACAAGTTCTGTTGAGTAGTGAATAACTCCTCATTGCGTCCGTGGAAAAAGCATGGAAAAAGAACTGACAAAAACTCAATAAAACGCTAACGAGCTTTTACCATACTTTTTCCACCGGCCCCATAAACACGAGGGCTTATTCACAACTCAACAGATTCAACTACAAACTTTGATTTTATTTATAAAACAATCTTGACTTCGTCTGTTTCATAGCAGGATGACAGGTCATGGGGTTGGGTTTTAATCAAGTTGATTTTTGTTTTTAGTTTTAAAAAGCAAAGTGGAAATACTATACCTAGATCCTTCCTCACCCTTTCAGGGCTCGTCTAGGAGGACGTGAAATTGTCCTGAAAACTTGAGACATGTTTCACTATTCAACAAGCCGTTCAGCTAATTTTTGTAAAGACTAGAGGTGGTCGTCCTTCGACAGGCTTCTAAGGTACATGCTTCTATGAAGCATGAGATCTCTCCACCTTGGTCGAGATGACTTTTAGTTGGGGCGAGATCTTTCTTGTTTTAGAGCTGTAGACATTGGGAAAGGATTCCGGTTAAAATAGAGGGGCCACCTATTCTGAATAATCAAATTATTTATTATCTTTAGTCTAAGTTAGGAGATTTTGTGAACAAAATCATATTATTTTGCGCCATCGTTGTTTTCTCGACTTCAACGGCCCTGGCCGAAACTCTAAAAACCAAGAAAGATAAGTTGGGCTATAGCATTGGCTTGAACCTTTCCAGCGGACTTCAGGGTTTAACCAATGAGATTGACGTAAACAAAAAAATGATAATAAAGGGGTTTGAGGACGGTCTCTTGAAAAATGAGCCCTTAATCACTCCAAAAGAATTTCAAAAAGTAATGACTAAGCTCCAAGAGACAATGAAAGCAAAACAAGCCAAGATGCAAGACAAAAGAATGAAAATGCAGGGTGAACTTGGAAAAAAGAATATGGCTGACGGAAAAGCGTTCCTCGCCAAAAATGGTAAAAGAAAAGGCGTGAAAACTACTGCAAGCGGCCTGCAATATGAAGTCATCAAGGCAGGAACTGGCGCTTCTCCGAAGGAAACCGATGAGGTAGAAACTCATTATAAGGGGACGTTGATCGACGGGACTGAATTTGACAGCTCGTACAAACGTGGCAAACCAGTATCGTTTCCTCTTAACAGAGTTATCCCGGGATGGACAGAAGCGTTGCAATTGATGAAAACGGGCGGCAAATGGAAAATATTTATTCCTTCCGATTTAGGTTATGGCCCACAAGGACCTCCGAAGATTGGTCCCAACTCTACTTTGATTTTTGATATCGAATTGCTGTCTATAAAGTAAAGAAGGTAGTAATTTAATTGAATCGAGGCGAGATCCTTCACCGATACTACGTATCACTTCAGGATGACAAGTCATGGGGGCGGTTTTAAACTAAGACAACTTTAGTTAACGCTTACTCTTCAAAACTTAAATGCAAAGAGTTCAAGGCAATCCTTCGAGAACCTCACTTTGACAATTTTTTAAAAAGGGCTTGGCCGTTTTGGCCAAGCCTTTTTTTATTGTGTCCCACTGAGTGGAGAATCACATTGAACCCGCTCATTGCATTTGAAATTATAAACTTGCTGCATTAACCGAACCGCTACCAGCAAATTGATCATTACAAAAATGGGAACGACGAGTGTCGGCGCCAGAGCCATCGGTAACTCAAAAATCGTTTTCAAACTTGGAGTCTCTGCAACCAAGTACATTGCGCCGGGTAATCCTACATTGATCAATAACATACCAATGGGGACGATAATGACAAAGCCGATCAGGTTAATTAGGATCGCTGACCTTTCTTTCCAAACGCCTCTATAAATTAAAACTGCCGCCAGCAACGTTAGCGCTCCGTAGAAAAAATCAGGAATCCCCACAAACTTGGCATAAAACAAGGAAAATTCGCCACTGAATCCTTTATAAATTCCCCCTATGGCAAAGATGCGGAGTCCTTCAAAACCCATGATGAGATAAAGAGGCGTTTGATCGATGATGGCATCAATACCTTGTCGAAATGTTTTGGATGCTATCCAGGGAACCATAACAATCAAAACCGGGATTTGAGCTATCCACAGCCCGGGTAGCGAGTTCAGAAAAATTTCGTTTTGATAATAGCCCGACATTCCTAAATAAACACTCATGCCTCCCCATAAAGTTAAAACACCTAAAACGATTCCAACCAAACGACGTTGGCGCTGACTGATGTTACCCGCCGCGTAAGTAGTTTGCGTCGCTCTAATTATAACAATCGCTTGTATCAAATATAGAAACGGTATCATTGAAAACTTCATGATCTAACTCCTCTCCCCAATTAGTGTACATACACTTTTAATAATTTAAAAAACTAATCGAAGTGAATTCTTTTCACGTTCAACAAGCTTTAGCATTCTGATTTCTTTTTAGGAGCATATACACGTGTTATCACTTTGTCAAATGAATTTTCGACCATTATTACTGCTTTACCGCAAAAGCAACAACCTTAAATTCTTGAACCGCAAAGAACGCAGAGAGCGCAAAGAAAGTAAAAAATTTGAGGCGGCCTTTCGGCAAATTCCTAAAGGACTAAACAAATTAAAGGTAGTGATTTTATTAAATCGGGGCGAGATCCTTCGACTTCGCTCAGGATGATAAGTCATGGGGTTGGTTTTAAACAAAGTCTGTTTTTATTTTGCCTTTTACTCTTCTAAATAAAAAGCAAAATGGAATACTATGCCTAGATCCTTCACCCTTGTATGATTCAAAAAGCAACGTTAATGGGAAAACAGGTAACAGTCTTTTTGCCAAAGTGAGCGTAGCAAACGTAGGTAAAAAGACTGTAAACTAAACTTGTTTGTTATCAGGGCATGATAGACCGTTTCACACTTGGGT
>JAJDAT010000022.1 GCA_029261715.1 Nitrospinia bacterium
ACCCAAGTGTGAAACGGTCTATCATGCCCTGATAACAAACAAGTTTAGTTTACAGTCTTTTTACCTACGTTTGCTACGCTCACTTTGGCAAAAAGACTGTTACCTGTTTTCCCATTAACGTTGCTTTTTGAATCATACAAGTGTGACAGTTATTTAATTCGAGGCGAGATCCTTCGCAGAACTTAAAAGTTCACCTCAGGAAGACATGCAATGGGGACGGTGCAATTAAATGTAAGGTAATTTTACACGAGACCTTGAATTCTTTGCGTCCTTAGCGTCTTTGCGGTTCAAAAGGAGCTTTATTACCTAGATCCTTCGCCCTTCCTGCGGAAGGACTCCAGGATGACGGTGAGATAAGCTCACTACTTAAAGCGAAAATTTACTTAAAAATCGAACGCTTTGTTCTATCCCTTGAATTCTTTGCGTTCTCTGCGGCTTTGCGGTAGTAAAGGTGGTCGTGGTTCGAGAGCCTCACCATGACAATTTTTTATTAGAGTTTTTCGAGGGCAGTGGCGAAGCGGTCCATTTCTTCAACAGAGTTGGTTTCGGTTACGCAAACCAACAATCCATTTTCCAGCTCTGAATAATCGCCGCCTAATGGAACACCGGCAATGATATTTTGTTCCAACAGCGCATCTTGAATCTCTTTGGCAGGTTTTGGACATTCCAATACAAACTCGTTGAACGTCTCTCCGGGAAACTTAACGCTATAACCTGAAATTTTTGCCAATTTGGTTTTCAAATAATGCGCTTTCTTCAGGTTCAATTCAGCCAACTCTTTCAAACCGTTTTTTCCCATGGTTGCCAAATAAATCGAAGCGGCTAAAGCGCAGAGTCCCTGGTTGGTACAAATATTGGACGTCGCTTTTTCTCGGCGAATGTGTTGTTCCCGTGTTGACAGCGTCAAGGTGAAAGCTTGTCTCCCTTGCTGGTCGACGGTCTCGCCGCAAACGCGACCGGGCATTTGCCTTAAATATTTTTGTTTGCAAGCAAACAATCCTACATAAGGTCCACCATACGAAACTGGCAACCCGTAAGATTGACCTTCGGCGGCAACGATATCGGCTCCGTGTTCTCCTGGAGGTTTTAAAATCGCCAACGAAAGGGCTTCAGTGACACAGGCTACAAACAACGCGCCTTTTGGTTCTAACGATTCTTTCAACCCGCTTAGACTTTCTATCACGCCAAAATAATTGGGCGATTGCAATACAACTGCGGCTACTGATTCGTCGACATTTTTTTCAATATAATCTCGATCTGTTTTGCCGTCTTCCGTATAAGGGATTTCATGAATCTCAATGCCATTGCCTCGCATAAACGAATTGACTACTTGTCGATACTCTGGATGCACTGCGCTGGAAATCAAAACTTTGTTTCTTTTGGTTATCCGGTTCGCCATCAACACGGCTTCTGCCACTGCCGATGCTCCGTCGTACATGGAAGCGTTTGCGACTTCCATACCGGTCAACATGGCAACCATGGTTTGAAATTCAAAGATGGCTTGCAGTGTTCCTTGACTGACTTCCGGCTGATAGGGTGTGTAACTGGTCGAGAACTCTCCGCGTAAAACCAGATTAGAAACTAAGGCTGGTGTAAAATGACTGTAAGCTCCCGCTCCTAAAAAAACGGCATAGGATTCCTGGTCCAGATTTTTTTTCTGGAGTTCTTTCATCTTCGCTATCAATGAATATTCGGATAGCGCATCCGGTATCTCTAAAGGTTTTTCCAGCCTTAACGGTTCTGGGATGCTGCGAAATAGATCTTCAACTCGGTCTGCCCCTATATGGGCGAGCATTTCCTTGATATCTGACTCAGTGTGCGGGATGTAGCGCATGCTTTTTCGGTACCTATTCTTCTTTTAATAACTCGTTATATTGTTCTGGAGACAACAGTTCTTTCAAAGCGTCTGGGTCGTCTATTTTTATTTTAACGATCCATCCTTCTCCATATGGATCGGTATTCACTTGTTCTGGAGCGGCGTCCAACCCTGCATTAACTTCCGCGACCGATCCATTGACCGGAGAATATAAATCTGAAACGGTCTTAACGGACTCAACAACTCCAAAACTTCCGCCCTGGGTCAGCTTAGAATTCACCTCAGGCAACTCAACAAAAACTACGTCGCCCAACTGTTCTTGCGCGAAATGGGTGATACCCACAACGCCTATATCTCCTTCTACCCGTAACCACTCATGTTCCTTGGTATATAAAAGGTTTTCAGGAACGCTCATAAAACCTCCGAATTTTTAACGAAACTTTTGAGAATTGATATTTGAATAACATCATTCATATCATTTTTATTTTTTAACGCTTCTTGGCACAAACGGTAGCTTTACAACTTCCGCCGGAACCGATTGTTTGCGTATTTCAACATTTAAGGATTCGCCTACTTTTGAATACTCTTTATCCACGAGAGCCAAGGCAATGCCTAATCCCAACGTGGGAGAAAAAGTACCGCTGGTAACTTCTCCAATTTTTTTCCCGTCCTTCGTTACTGAATAATGAGATCTAGGAACTCCTCTTTCTAAGAGCTTGATTCCAACCAGCTTTTTCTCCAGCCCTTTTTCCTTGCTCGCGGCAAGGGGTTCTTTTCCAACAAAATTATCTTTATCCAGTTTAATGGTCCAACCCAACCCGGCTTCTAACGGATTCGATTCGGCGCTCAGTTCATTCCCATAAAGGGGGTACGCAACTTCTAACCGAAGAGTGTCTCTTGCTCCGAGTCCTATCGGTTCAATATCAAATTCTTTACCGACTTCCATAACCTTTCGAAACATAGCTTCGGCTTTTTCGGTATCAAAATACAATTCAAACCCGTCTTCTCCTGTATATCCCGTTCTTGAAATTATGCACTCTACCTGGTCCACTTTGCCAATTTTAAAGTGATAATATTCGATATCCTTTAGTGACACATCCGTCAGTTTTTGAATCAACGCTTCTGCATTGGGACCTTGAATTGCCAATTGTGCGGTGCGGTCGCTGATATTGGCAACATCGACATCAAAGGCTTTAGAGTTCTCTACAATCCATTGGAAATCTTTATCGGTATTAGAAGCGTTTATGCAGAGCATATAGCGGTCTTGCGCCATGCGGTAGACTAATAAATCGTCGACCACGCCGCCATTCTCATAACACATCGGAGAATAGAGAACCGATTCGTCTTTAAGCTTCGTAACATCGTTAGGAATCAAGTTTTGAAGAAACGATTCGGCGTCTTTACCTGTAATTTCTACTTCTCCCATGTGACTGACGTCAAAAATGCCACAGCTTTTCCTCACCGCGAGGTGCTCTTGCATCAATCCGGCGTATTGAATTGGCATATTCCAACCGGCAAAAGGAACTATTTTCGCTCCTAATTCAACATGAACGGAATACAATGGGGTGTGTTTTAAAGACGAATCTTGTGGCATAATAGGTTTCAATAATTTGAAGGGTAAAATTCTACTAAAAAGCCGTCTGATAGCCAAGAGCAAAATCAAAAGACTTTGAATATGTGGCTGTTTAGCTTTTCAAAAAAAATATTCAATTTTTGATATAATCCTTTTTTTCTTACAACATTAGAAAAACATCGGAATTTTAAGGGTTTGAAAGCCTCTATATGAGCTTAGAATCAGCTCCAAAAAAAATAGACGCCATACTGGTCGCGGGTGAAGGCGAGTCTAGTTATAAAGTTTATAATCAGCATAAAGCTTTCCTCAAGGTTGAAGGCAAATGCATTATCAACTACGTCTTGGAAACCCTTCAAAAAGCTGACTCTATTGATGAAATATACGTGGTAGGCGCCAAAGATTCTTTGACAAAAACCTTAAAGGAATCGGGGATCGATTTTCAAAACCCGAAACCTATACATATTGTTGAGCAACGGGCTAATTTATTTGAGAACATTTGGAACACGTTTCTATACAGTATAGGGGCCAAAGAAGGCGATGTGAATCTGGAAAACTCAGAACATAAAGAAAAAACTGTTTTAATCGTTCCGTGCGATTCCCCCTTAATAGCTCCTTACGAAGTCGAATATTTTATTAAAAAAAGCGACTTGAATAACTACGATCAAGTTTTGGGGTTAACTCCTGACGAAAGTCTCAAACCTTTTTATCCAAAAGACGGTAAACCAGGGATTGTAATGGATTACCTTCATCTAAAGGATAAAAAATACCGAATTAATAATTTACATTTGGTCAAACCCCTAAAAATTCTTAACCGAAAATACATCCGCAAGATGTATCAATACCGTTACCAGAGAAATATAAAAAACGTTATCATTTTTGGGTTATCGCTTATCCGTAAAGGTCACCCAGGGAATTTAAGGTTTTATATAGGATTGCAACTGTCTCTTTTCTGTTCAAAATTAAACCTCCCGTCTTTGGCCGAATTATTTAGAAAATGGACGCCAAAGCTGGAATTTGAAAAAGGTATTTCGAAAATTTTGGGGACTCGTTTTACCGGACTGGAATCGCCATTACCGGGAGCGGCGTTGGATATTGACAATGATAAAGATTACGAGGCAATGAAAGCTCGTTTTAAAGAATGGGAAGAATATATTGCCAGTTTAAACCCGCAGTTGACCGTCGCCAAAGGCAATCCCACGCTTACGGAGGCCCAATTAAGCGTAAAATAAAAATTGTTTGCGTTTAGAATTAACCATGATAATCTTGGTTTTCGCATCCGTCGAGTTTGATTTCCCGCCTTTTCCTTCGGGAACGCCTTATTTGAAAACCATCTCAAATTAACAAATTTTACTAAAACTAAAGCAGTCAAATAGTTTCTTAAATTCAGTATGAATCAAAAAAATATTCGTAATTTTTCTATAATCGCCCATATCGACCATGGGAAGTCTACGCTAGCGGACAAGTTAATTTTAACGACTGGCGGATTGACCCAACGGGAAATGCAGGACCAAGTCCTAGACAGCATGGACATTGAGCGAGAAAGAGGAATTACCATCAAAGCTCAAACTGTTTGCCTCGACTACACGTCTAAAAAAGGCGAAAAGTACGTCTATAATATGATCGATACTCCTGGCCATGTGGACTTTACCTACGAAGTCTCCAGAAGTTTAGCCGCCTGCGAAGGAGTATTACTGGTTGTCGACGCTACCCAAGGAATTCAAGCTCAAACCATCGCAAATTTAAATTTAGCGATGCAAAACAACTTAGCGATCATACCAGTCATCAATAAAATTGACTTACCCAGCGCAAACCCGGAAAACGTCAAAGAACAATTAGAAAATATCCTACAGATTGAAGCCGACAATGCCATTTTAACCAGCGCCAAACAAGGCATTGGAATTGAAGAAATACTGGAATCCGCAATTGATTTATTTCCACACCCTGTTGGAAATGCAGACACTCCTCTTCAATGTTTATTATTCGACGCGTGGTACGACTCTTACCGAGGAGTTATCTCTCTCATAAAAGTTAAGGAAGGAACCGTACGCGTTGGCAGTAAAATTAAAATGATGGCGACTGGTTCAGAATTCCTAGTGGAAGAACTTGGCGTTTTCACGCCAGCTCCTAGATTAAAGGATTCTCTCAGTTCCGGAGAAGTAGGTTATATAATCGCCGGTATTAAACAACTCGACCAAACAAAGATTGGCGATACGATAACCGATGTTGCCCGCCCTTCGTCCGATCCTTTACCGGGCTATAAAGAAGCGAAACCTATGGTTTTCAGCGGTCTTTATCCTATTGAGGGCGATCAATATGAGGCTCTACGCGACGCGCTAAAAAAATTACGGCTTAACGACGCTTCCTTCACCTACGAACCGGAAACTTCTACCGCTTTAGGTTTTGGGTTTCGCTGTGGTTTTCTTGGTTTGCTGCACATGGAAATTGTTCGAGAAAGATTGGAACGAGAGTATAAGGTAGACTTACTGACTACCGCTCCGACCGTCGTATACAAAGTAGTTTTGGATAGTGGAGAAACCGTAACTATCGAAAACCCATCCAAACTTACCGAGTATAAAAACATTGTTAGTATGGAAGAACCCTATGTGAAAGGCACAATCATTGTTCCCGAAGAATATATTGGAACGATAATGGCTTTAACTAGGGAGCGACGCGGCCTCCAAACAAAAATGGAGTATTTGACTCTCGATAACGTTTTGCTGGAATACGAACTTCCCTTTAATGAAATTGTTCTGGATTTTTACGACGTGTTAAAATCCACCACAAAGGGCTACGCATCATTTGACTACGATCTTACCGACTACAGGGTATCCAATTTAGTCAAACTTGATATTCGGTTAAACGGAGAAGCCGTTGACGCTTTATCTTCTATCGTTCATAAAGATAAAGCCTATTACCAAGGCCGAGAATTTGTAAAAAAATTAAAAAGCCAAATTCCTAGACAAATGTTTGAAGTTGCGATACAAGCGTCTATTGGGAGTAACGTAATCTCTCGGGAAACGGTAAAAGCTCTTAGGAAAAACGTCCTTGCTAAATGTTATGGCGGCGACATCACTCGAAAACGAAAGTTATTGGAAAAACAAAAAGCGGGTAAAAAGAAAATGAAACAAGTTGGCCGCGTAGAAATTCCTCAAGAAGCTTTCCTATCTGTGTTAAGAACTGATGGCAAATAATCCCGAAAAAGTTTTAAAACCTACCGATAAGCCGGTAAAGCACAAAAGCGTCGCCAGAGAATATATTGAAGCGATCATTTTTGCTTTAATCATTGCTCTATTAATTAGATCCTTTATCGTGCAAGCCTTTAAGATTCCATCCGGCTCGATGAAGAACACATTGCTCATCGGCGATCACATTTTAGTTTCGAAGTTTTCTTATGGAATTCATATCCCCAATGAAATCCCATTCACAAATATAAAGTTATTTCCTGATATTCGGTTATTGCCTAAAGACCCAAACCGAGGCGACATCATTGTCTTTAAATTCCCAAAAGATGAAAGCAGAGATTTTATCAAAAGAGTTGTGGGAGTTCCGGGAGACAAAATCCAATTGATTAGGCAAAAACTATATGTAAACGATATACTCGCAGACGAGCCGTATACTATCCATCTGGACCCTGCAGTCCCTGGATCGAAACCTATATCTCCACGAGATGATTTTGGCCCCATCCTCGTTCCTCCAGGACACCTATTCATGATGGGCGATAATCGAGAAAACAGCCAAGATAGCCGATTCTGGTTGTTTTTAGATATCAACAAAGTTAAAGGAAGAGCTTTTGTTATTTACTGGTCATGGGACCGGGAAAACAGTTGGTTTAGGTCTGAACGCTTAGGGCGAAGTCTGCAAGACGATACTCCCATAGCCGCTATAAAAGCGGGAGGTTAAATTGAATTCCGATTTACTCAAAACATCCAAAGGCGTAATTTTTGATTTTGACGGTCTTTTGGCCGACTCCGAGCCTTTCCACTTCAAGGCTTATAACGAAATGTTCGAACGTTATGGTCACTCTCTCAATCCCGAAGAATATTGGGTTGAATTCACTTCCAAAGGCAAAGGAATTGCCGGAGAAATCGAGCGACATAACTTAAAAATTGACGCAGATCCTGTCGATATGCGCAAACAAAAGTTTGAAATATATTCCCGCCTCTGCCAAAGCGGAGAGATCAAACTTTTCCCAGGCGCCGTTGAACTGGTCGAAAGATTATCCCAAAAATATTCAACAGCTATAGCCTCCGGTTCTTGGACTAAAGATATTCGATCCATTTTAAGCGGTCAAAACGTGGAGAGTTTATTTTCCATAATTTTGGGGAAAGAATCCGCGCCGAAAGAAAAACCCAACCCCCATATTTTTCTAGAAGCCGCCAACCAAATGAAAGTAGCCCCAGAAAGTTGCTTTGTTATTGAAGACGCCCTAAAAGGATTAGCGGCTTCAAAGGCAGCTGGAATGAAATGCGTCGTTATCCGCAATCCATTAAATCTGAACATTGAATTTCCTGACGCCGATTTAGAATTCCCAAATTTAAACGCATTTCTAGACTTTGTAAAAAATAATATTTAAAAAATTCTCCTCTCCTCTACCTTCTTTTTTGTAATCCTTCTCAATCATTAGAAAGTTCTTTTGCAAAAAAATCCGCACCACAAGCGAACAACAGCGCCCTAAAACTTTTTTCTCCCCAAAAATCAAAGCTTTTCATTTCGACTCTCCAAACCAAAATCAAAGTGACATTTTTAAATTTTAGAAAAATGGAAATAACTAAAAATTACCATAGTTATTTTTTTGAAATACCTGTAATATATGGGCATTAAAATCACAAAGCGTAATTTTTAATCGAAAAAAATCTATATCTTTTCTTACTACTCCAGAAAAATAGGGAATTTTTTCTTTAATTTTTTCAAAAAAAATCTTACTGAGAAACTTCCGTTTTAGAACATCGGAAATTCGATGCGTTGAGTTATTACTGTTTTTGTTATTTTTTTGATTCGGTTAACAATTAGGAGGATTAAATATCGTGAAAAAAAAAGCGCAATTTGGAGTAACAGATAATGTGGGGGAACGCCTCAGAGAATGGCGCAAAAAATCTAAAATGAAATTGCTGGAATTAGCGGACGTTATTCAGATTTCCCAAGGATCTTTATCAGATCTAGAAAATAACAAATCTCTACCTTCCGCAAATACGTTGGCAAGTTTACATACCCATACTGATTTAAATATTATTTGGTTACTTACCGAGACAGGGAAGATAAAACGCCCCAAAAAGAACTGATTTAAAAACCGGGGCCTTTACGGCTCCGGTTTTTTTTTGCGAAAATGAAGGTAGGAACAGCTTAGGCGATCCAATCGCCTACTTCTTACTACTTACCAAAAAAACCTAAAGCGTTTTGCACGCCATCCTTAGCGACATTAAATGCCTTACTTGAAAAAGTTTCTACTTTTTCCACGTATCTTTGTATTGCAGAGCTTTCATCCCCACCTGTTGAATGACTATCAGCATGTCCAGAAGACTCTACCCCGTGGGCACCCTCCTCTTCATGCGATTCAACTTCTGCATAGGTTTCTTCTACCGCTTCTTCATGTGATTCAGCTTCTGCATGGGTTTCTTCTACCGCTTCTTCATGTGATTCAGCTTCTGCATGAGCATCTTCCGCTGGAGTTTCGTGAGATTCCTCGGCATGTTCGTCACCTTCATGGGGCTCAGCTTCTGCATGGGTTTCTTCTACCGCTTCTTCATGTGATTCAACCTCTGCATGAGCATCCTCCGCTGGAGCTTCGTGAGATTCCTCGGCATGTTCGTCACCTTCATGAGGCTCAGCTTCTGCATGGGTTTCTTCTACCGCTTCTTCATGTGATTCAGCTTCTGCATGAGATTCTTCTGCTGGAGCTTCATGAGATTCTTCAGCATGCTCTTCGCTTTCATGTGATTCGGAATCTGCAGGCTCTAATGCAGGGATAACATCGCTTTCAGCGTGAGCTTCTTCTGCTGGAGCTTCATGCGATTCCTCCGCGTGTTCCTCGCCTTCATGCGATTCTTCTGTTGGAGCTTCGTGGGACTCAGCATGTTCATCACCATGAGGCTCAGCTTCTGCATGAGATTCTTCAGCATGCTCTTCGCTTCCATGTGACTCGGAATCTGCAGGCTCTAATGCAGGGATAACATCGCTTTCAGCGTGAGCTTCTTCTGCTGGAGCTTCATGCGATTCCTCCGCGTGTTCCTCGCCTTCATGCGATTCTTCAGCATGCCCTCCTTCGCCAGGCGGCATTACGACTTCACTCAAAGGCACATCAGAGTGTTCAACAGCTTGAGGAATTTCTCCATGTGTATCGCCAGAATCTTCAGTATCTGCATTTCCATGCCCTGAAGTAGTACCAGATAATTTGCTTATAGTTTCATTTTGTTCAGCTAAAGTTTTAGAAATTTCATTCTTTAAACTTTGTAGTTCTGCTTGCAACGCACTAGCGTCTTGAGGCGCTTGCGAAATGCCGCCATTTGAATTCAATGAACTGATTTGTGCGTCAATTTTTGCAAAATTTTCTTGAAACTCTTTGAGAGTTTCTTTTCTATCCTTATCCTGATAATAAACAAAACCAGCAAGCCCTAAAATCAATAAAATCACAAAAAAGTTCGATCCAGATCCCGACGACCCAGCGGCAACCGCTTCTTGTTGCTCTGGGACAGCAGGCGATTCGTCTGAGGTTGACGATTCAGAACTTTGAGTTTCTTCTGTTTTTACAGGCTCTTCTTCTTTAGGAGAATCTTCCGCAACCGTCTCTGGGCTTTTCTCTTCTTCGCTTACTTCCGGCGAGGTCGAAGCTTCCTCTTCAGCCTTTTGTTCTTCAGGCGTCGAAGTTCCTTCCTCTTTTTGCTCATCTTTTTTGTTTCCTTGATTCTTGTTTTTTTTCTTCATTATTACGGTTCGTTTTTAGGGGTTTGCAATTAATGAATCACTTTGCTCAAAGGATATTCCACAATATCCTGAGCTCCAGCTTGCTTTAGGTCCGGAACAATTTCCCGAACTAACTTCTCTTGGATTACTACATTGAGGTCTACCCAATCTTCATCAGTCAGAGAAGAAATAGTAGGCTTCATCTTTTCAGGTAAAATTTTAATAACGGCGTCTAAACTAGCTTTAGGAACGTTCATCATAAGTCCAACTTTAGAGTTGGCTTCCATAGCGCCTTTTAACATCATCACCAATCTATTAACTTTTTCCTGTTTCCAAGAATCTTTATGAGATTCTTTATTCATAATAAATTTGGTATTAGATTCCATTATCGTTTCTAAAATTCTTAAATTATTAGCTCTTAAAGAATTTCCAGTTTCGGTAACTTCAACAATGGCATCTACAAGTTTAGGAGCTTTAACTTCGGTCGCCCCCCATGAAAACTCAACATTAGCGGTAACGCCATGCTTCTTTAGAAAATCGACGGTCATATTGACAGCTTCGGTTGCTATCCTTTTACCCTCTAAGTCTTTTACAGATTTTATATCTGATTCATTTGGAACCGCCAAAACCCACCTAACGGGACGTGTAGATTGCTTCGAATAAACTAAATCCGCAATTTCTACCACATCGGCTCTGTTCTCCATTACCCAGTCTTTTCCGGTTAAACCAGCGTCTAATACGCCATCCGCCACGTACCGAGCAATTTCCTGAGCGCGAATCAACATGCACTCAATTTCAACATCGTCGATGGAAGGAAAGTAAGATCTACTTTTTATGGTGATTTTGTAACCTGCTTTAGCAAACAAGTTAACAGTCGCCTCTTCTAAACTTCCCTTTGGAATTCCTAACTTTATCTTTTTTTCGCTCATAAAATATTTTCCGTCTGCCAGTTTATTGTCACGTCTTTCGCCGAAACAACGCCGTCAAATCTATTAATCAAATGTGAAATGGTTACGATTTTTTATAAACTTTTTCAGGATCAAAAATCTTTTCTTCTACAATTTCAATTTCCCCATTAAGCTTTCTAAAAAAACAACTATGGTACCCGGTATGGCAAGCTGCATTACCCACTTGCTCAACTTTTAATAAAACAGTATCGTCATCGCAATCTACGAATACTTCTTTAACATTTTGGACATTCCCACTTTCCTCGCCTTTCATCCAATATTTATCGCGAGAACGACTATAAAACCAAGTTTTTCCAGTTTCTAGTGTTTTTTCCCATGCATTTTTGTCCATGTACGCTAACATCAAAACCTTATTAGTTGCAGCGTCTTGAATAATAGCAGGCACAAGACCTCCCATTTTAGTAAAATCGAGTTCCATCATATCCCCTGGTGAAATAGCAAAATTTAAAATATTATTGATTTTCTGTCAACATTATAATAGCCTGGTTATAGAAAAGCCAAAAAATCCCTTCTAAATTTTCTTTTTTACCTAATTAAAACTAAGATTTTATAACTTTTAGGGAATTCTATGCCATTAGTCGGTCATTATAAAGTTTACGCCCCTGTAGAACCATGCACATATAAGGGAGATAAACTCAAAGAAGTCATTAATAAGATATTAGTCGATAAACTTCCAGAAGGCTCAAAAGAACTTAATCTAGAAGGCTGCTGTATCGGTGCCGCAGGCTTACAGGTATTATTAGAAGAGCCAAGGTTATCAGAAGTTAAGCGACTTAATTTGGGCGGCAATCAAATTAAGAATGAAGGAGCCGCCATATTGGGGAAATCCAGTTTACTTTCAAAGCTTAATTGGTTAGAGCTAGGTGGAAATGGACTGGAAGCAGAAGGCATTCGCGCTATTGTCAACTCCCAAGGCCTTGGCAAATTGAAAACGTTAAATTTGTGCCGTAATAGTTTGGGCGACGATGGAGTTGTCATTTTAGCCAAGGAAAACAAACTATTGAAATTAGAAGAGTTAGATTTAGCTTGGAATGAAGTTGGCGACAAAGGAATTCTAGAGCTATCACAATCGGCCAATTTCCCTAATTTAGTCGCAGTTTATTTAGACAACAACCTCGCCTCTTCCGACGCGCGAGATCAATCAAGATTAGAAGCTAATTTTAAAAAACTACAATCTTTGAATCTTTAAGAAAAAAGTTCGATATTTTTCTCACTCTAAACCCATGAATCAAAAGTTCGAAAAGGGATACTTATTAATCGCTAATCCCGTACTTCCAGATCCTAACTTTTCTCGAACAGTGGTATTACTTTGCAATCATAACGATGGCGGCTCATTTGGGTTAGTCATTAATCGCGTCGCAGAGTTTTCTCTTGATGAGATTCTTGAAGAATCAGAATTTACCATTCCAGATGTACAAAAGATCTTCCTTGGCGGTCCGGTTGCTCCAACTCAAGGTTTTTTCCTTTGTCGGTCGGAAAAAGAACTGGCTGAAGTAGAACCAATCTGCCCTGGCGTCCACTTAGGGATGAATTGGGAATCTTCAAAGTTAGTAGCCGAACAGATTGAAGAACCAGAAAAAAATATCCGGTTTTATCTTGGGTATTCTGGCTGGGCATCAGGACAATTAGCGGGAGAAATGAAACAAAAAAGCTGGCTTACCAGAGAAGCCAACGACACATTCGTATTTTCAGGAAACGAAGACAAAATTTGGTCAAATGTTGTTCGCTCCTTGGGTAAAGACTACGAATATCTTTTAAACGCTCCGGTGAATCCTAGTTTAAATTAGCGCCTTTAAAATGGTTGCGCTCCAACACGTCCCCCCTTCAGAACAGATTTTTAAGTGCTATCTGCCATTAAAGTATTTTGGCTTTACTCTTATCGATTATTTTAGTTCTCGCTTCCCCTATTTAACAACTCCACAATGGGAATTCTTCATTCGCGAAGGTAAAATTACCGTCAACGGGAAAACAGCTCAACCAGATCTCATATTAAAAGAACACGATCATATCATTACTCATATGGGGAAACGCCAAGAGCCGCCGGCAAATCGTCAGTTATGCATCCTTTATGAAGATTCTGATATGCGAATTTTCAACAAAGCAGCCCCTATACCAGTACACCCAAGTGGACGTTTTTATAAAAACAGCATGACCGAAATTTTAAAAGAAGTTTATCCTGGGGAAACACCAATGCCAACGCAAAGATTAGACGCTTCCACAACAGGAGCTTTGTTGTTTGCTAAAAATAAAAAGTCTGCCGCTTATTTTGCCGAGGAATTTTCAAACCGAAGAATGTACAAAGAATATTTAGCTCTTGTCGATGGAGTTCCTCCGGAGTCTCATTTCTTTACCGATTCCTCTATAGGGAAAATACGCGGCAATAAATGGGGAGCTGGTTCAGAAACCAAATCACCCAAAGAAGCAAAAACAGAGTTTTTAAAACTTAATTCTCATAACGGTAAAACAATATTAAAAGCTATACCTCATACTGGCAGGACAAATCAAATAAGGATTCACCTTGCCGATATTGGATTCCCAATTAGCAACGACCCTGTTTATGGAAACGGCACGGAAGAACCTGCGACTGAAATGGGATTACACGCACACATATTACGCTTTAGTTTTCGCAACGAACAATTTAATATTGTCGCCCCTCCGCCCGATCATTTTCAAAACTTTGGCATTAACTTTTAGAAACATAATTTCGAAATTTGACGGATCAAATGGAAGAAACTACCTCTACAACAAAATCTAAAAAGACGGAAACCTTACTTGAAAAAGCTCGCAATGCTTTTTGGATGGCTCCATTATCAGGAATAACCGAAATTTGCTTTCGCGAGTTTATGGATGAAATGCACGCGGGGGTTTTAATTTCTGAATTAGTTTCTTCAAAGGGCCTGGTTTATAATTCCGAAAGAACACAAGCGATGATTGGGATTCACAAAAAACCTGGAACCATTGTAGGAATACAATTATTTGGCGAAAGCGCCGAAGATATCATCGAAGGTTCCCGGTATGTAGAGGAAGTTGGAGCCGATTTTTTAGATATAAACCTTGGGTGCCCCGTAAAAAAGGTTGTTAAAAAAGGTTGCGGATCTGCATTACTACGCGATCCGGATAATTTAGAAAGATTTCTTAGTAAAATTAAATCAAATATTAAGCTACCTTTAACCTGTAAGATGAGAACAGGATGGGATCATAACGAATTGACGGTTCATGAATGCGTTCGAGCCGCTTATAATTCCGGATGCGAATGGGCAGCTATACATGGTAGAACGCGCGCTCAGGGATACCAGGGAGAGTCGGACTGGAAACTGATTAAAGAAGTTCAACAAAATTCTCCACTACCTATAATAGGGAATGGGGATATTAGAAATTCTAAACAAGCAATCGACCGCCTTGAAGAATCAGGCGTGGCGGCAGTTATGATCGGTAGAGGAGCCTTGAGAAACCCATGGATTTTTATGGAATGCGAGGGAAGATTGAAATCAGGACATATTCCCGATCGAATTGAAAAGGTTTCTCGTTTTTTTTCGATTTTAGAAAGCTTTCACAATCCAAGACACGTACTAATTTATTTAAGAAAATTAATGGTTTGGCTCGCATTTGGGCTTCCAGGCGCTTCAAGCTTTAGAGGAGAATTATTTACGCTTCATTCCTCTAAAGACGTGTATAACCTTGCAACCGTTTTTTTTGAAAAAAACAAAAATCAACCTGTTCCCATTTTTGAAAACCAAGAAGCTTTTATGATGGGGGGACACGGCTAACCCTTTTATGCTTTTAATCTTAAAAAGTTAAATCAGACAAATTAAAAAACGCTCTCTCAACATCCAAACCAAGCTAAAAGATCAGCTTACAGGGATATTAGCTAACCGCCTTGAAATCATAGATGATCAATGGGCCAAATTTATACGGTAAATAAATTTTGTATCCTTCAAAGAAACCTTATTCAAAAAAAACCACAACACCTGTAAAACCTTCCGATAAGCCGCAGGGGTTTTCCAAAAAAATCGAACTCACAATTTGCGGATGGAACGCTTGTTGGAGCCAGTTTCAAAATCGCCCAAATGACATTTTGAGGTTATATTTCTCTAAGGAACGCGCTGCGGAATTAAAACCAGCCGCTCGCTGGTGCGCTCAAAAGAAGCTACCATATCGTCTAATAGACGAGGAATCATTAGCCAAAGTTTCCGCTAGCGTCCATCACGAGGGAGTAGCAATGACAATTCGCCAACCTGAATTGTCTTTATCTAGGGAAATCATAAAAAAGGGATTGCCCCCAAACAGCATTTCCTTGACTCTGGACCGAATAAGCAACCCTCACAATTTTGGAGCTATACTGAGATCTGCCGCATATTTTGGAACTAAGAATGTATTTATATCTGAATCTCCAGATCAAGCCACTATAAGCTCCTCAGCGGCCAGAATGGCAGAAGGAGCTTTGCCTCTGGTTTCTATACATAAGTGCTCTGACCTCCCTTCGACTTTGCGAGATTTAAAATCTAGCGGGACTTTTATTTTAGGAGCTGACGTCAAAACGGGAAAATCTCTTTACGAGCAACCGATATCATTTCCTTGCATGCTAGTTTTAGGCAATGAAAAAGACGGACTTAGCGATAAAGTAAAAAGTCGTTGCAGCAGCTTGATTAAAATTCCAGGAACGGGCGAAGTCGATTCTTTAAACGTGTCCGTAGCCGCAGGAACTATTCTTTCAGAAATTTATAGACAAAAATTAACTAGTTAGAAAACATACATCCTGCAAAAGTTAAGGAAACTTCCAAATGTTTTTTTCACTGGTTCATCCATTGATCGTTCATTTTCCAATGGCATTGCTTGTTAGTGGAACAATGTTTCGACTATTTGGAAAAATTCAAAAGGAAGAGGCGATATCAGACGCAGGGCGTTTTAACTTAATTTTTGGTTTTTGGACAATCCCACCCGCTTTCTTAATTGGCTTATTAGGAAAAAATGAAATTGAGATCAAACCTTCATTTCAATGGTTTATAGATTCGCATTTCCTTTATGCCTCTTTGGCGTTTATTATTTTCGGAATTATTTTAGGGCTTGATCGCCTACCCAAAAATAATTGGACGGCGTTTTCACATTACCTTCTATGTATTGCTGGATTAGCAGCTATATTGGCGACAGGATTTTTTGGTGGAGAGCTTGTACACAGGTTTGAGCTACCAAACTTCCAATCACTCAATTAGTCATAGAAAATCTTCCTTACTGTAACGCGCTTCCTAAAAAAATTTCTTTTTAAAAACTAAAAGAAACGAGATAAAAAAAACAAGGGCTTCCGTATAGAACGGAAGCCCTTGCCAGTTCCTAGTCAAGCAAGAAAGTAGGGGCTCAATCCTTTTTTCATACTTTTAACTAAGGAAACTATTCGTAAAATTTTTAGAAGAAATTTTTAAAACGCTAACGGAAAGTTTTATTTCTATCTTTATGCGATCTGTATTTTAGTAAATTTAGAAACAAGGGCTCCCGTTTATAACGGAAGCCCCTGTCAGTTCCTAGTCAAGCAAGAAAGTAGGGGCTCAATCCTTTTTTCATACTTTTAACTAAGGAAACTATTCGTGTGTTTTTTGAAGAAGGCTTCTAAAAATTCAAATTTGTAAAACAAAAGTCTAATTTAAACTTTTAGAAATCTCTTTAAAAATGCTACTACCTGCCCCTTTCGGGGCAGGCAAATAACAATTAATAACGTAACTCGTTCCATTGGGTAACAGCTTTTTGACCATTTCGTTCTTTATTTTGGCCATTCCAAATAGCGATTGCTATTGGAGTTTTGCTACCTGAGAATTGAGTGTCGTTGCTATCGCCAGTGCTCAAAGTTCTTTTATAAACTACTGACCAGCGATTGTTGTTCCAGTTACCTTCGCCATCAACGTCTTGATGAGCTTGAGTGGTCAAGGTACTAAAACCTTCCGCATTCAAGTCTTCAACAGATGATCGACGAATAGAAGCGTCAGACAACATATTTCCTGTATAACGACCTGGGTTCCAAGCGCCTTCGTTTTTCCCCATGCCCCAGTCAAGATGACTACTTCTTTTATCAATGGCTTGAACGCCTTGGTTCTTTCTCCATGCTTCTTTGGTACCAGGAGTACCATTGATTGGAGCAATACCAGACATTTTAGATCCAGGCTCATACATGTAGTATCCGCCAGCGCCTAAAGCCATATCTTTATAATGGTCTTCAACATCTTGCATTCCGTTATTACCAGCATGTCCAGCGCCTTCTTTGTCCCAAGTCGCTTTCCATTGCCAGATGTTAACTCTCTCGCCATCACCACCCATTGTAAAAGGAGGCTCTTCGCCAGATTGGCTAACCGGAAACATAACAGCAGCTTGATCTTTATACTGCTGAGATCGAACCATGATGTCGTTACGAGTGCCATCAGTCCATTCTAAACGAACCGCGATTTCTTTTCCGTTAGTAGCCGCTTTAACGTTAACCCACTTTGTAGATGGGTTAGGCCACATTGGATTCGTAATCATTTGCGGTTCCATATCAACCGTTACATGCTTCCCTTTAGTTGGACCATAATTAGACCAGAAAGGATCGGTTGGATCCGAAGGGATATTCCCGTTTACTTTCAAAGCTTGGATTACTGCGGCGTTAGCCGAGAAACCTAAGCCCAATACGAAAGCAAACACGATTCCCATAATCAATGCTTTTTTATTCACAGCTTTTCTCCTCGTTATGATTGTCCTTACGAACAATCTAATTCTCGAAAGTACATTAATAAGCTCTCGTTCATAACCAGTCGGGGCGGATAAACCGCCCCCAACCAGCCAAAAGAAAAAACTTCTTAGATAGCTCCGACGTTCTCTTCAGGTCTAACATAAAAAGGCTCTTCAACCGTAACACGGATGATTTCTTTACCTTTTCGGTTAAATCCGATGATG
>JAJDAT010000023.1 GCA_029261715.1 Nitrospinia bacterium
ACGGCTAGGACTACCGGGGTATCTAATCCCGTTCGCTCCCCTAGCTTTCGTATCTCAGCGTCAGTATCGAACCAGAAAGCCGCCTTCGCCACCGATGTTCTTCCCAATATCAATGCATTTCACCGCTACACTGGGAATTCCGCTTTCCTCTTTCGTACTCAAGTCGAGCAGTTTCAAACGCAATTCCTCGGTTGAGCCGAGGGCTTACACGCCTGACTTACTTGACCGCCTACATACTCTTTACGCCCAATAATTCCGAACAACGCTCGCCCCCTCCGTATTACCGCGGCTGCTGGCACGGAGTTAGCCGGGGCTTCTTCTAGCGGTACCGTCATTTTTTTCTTCCCGCTTGAAAGAGCTTTACGACCCTAAAGCCTTCATCGCTCACGCGGCGTTGCTGCGTCAGGCTTTCGCCCATTGCGCAAAATTCCCCACTGCTGCCTCCCGTAGGAGTCTGGACCGTGTCTCAGTTCCAGTGTGGCCGTTCACCCTCTCAGGCCGGCTAACCATCATAGCCTTGGTGAGCTTTTATCTCACCAACTAGCTAATGGTCCGCGAACTCATCAATGATCGGAAGTTGAGATTCCTTTTACCACATCCCTTATGAGACGTGGTCTTATCCGGTATTAGCGTGGTTTTCACCAAGTTATCCCAGTATCAGAGGTAGATTGTTCACGTGTTACTCACCCTTGCGCCACTTTACTCGCCCCGAAGGACTTTCTCGTTCGACTTGCATGTGTTAAGCACGCCGCCAGCGTTCGTTCTGAGCCAGGATCAAACTCTCCAGTTTTTAAATCTGAAAAAATCGATTCTAGCCTTATTTACTAGCAATTGTTTTGAACCCGCAAAATATCTTTAACGCTCAAATTTCAAAGAACAAATCCGGCAACTAGATTGCCGTCCTAAAAAACCCAAAACTTATTAGTTTTGAACTCATTAGGTTAGTTAAAACCGCATTTTTCCTGTCTCGGTTTTAACGAATTACTTCAGAACCGTTAATTGCGAAGGAATAAGCATCCTAACAAAAATCTTCTAAACTGTCAAGACACGTTGGGAACTTCGAAAGGTGGGCCTATCGAAAAAAAACTTCCTTAGTGCGTATCTCAAACTAACAGTGACCGACCAAAGAAGCAGGTCAAATACTTAACTAACAAAGCCGTGTGACTCGTTAAGTTCAGTTGAGATGGGTAGATAATATAGTTTTTTGAAATTAATGCAAGTATTTTTTAAAAAAAAATTCTCCCTGTCCGATTCTAAAGGGAAAATTCTCAATTTTAAACGCTTTTAGTTTCTTTTTCGGTCTCCAATTGTTTGAGTGTGTATAGATAATGATACAGCCCCTTCTTCTCTAATAATTGAGCATGGCTTCCTGTTTCCACTACCTTCCCATCGTCCATAACTACAATGTTATCAGCGTTATGGATCGTTGATAGCCTATGAGCTATAACAAAACTGGTCCTATTTTCCATTAATCTTTCCAAAGCTTCCTGGATTAGGGCCTCTGACTCATTATCTAATGCAGAAGTGGCTTCATCTAGGATTAAAATGTTTGGATTTTTTAAAATTGCTCGGGCAATCGCTATTCGTTGTCTCTGCCCCGCCGAAAGTTTAATTCCCTTTTCTCCAACAATTGTTTGGTATCCTTCTGGGCACGCTAAAATGAATTCGTGGGCATTTGCCGCTTTGGCTGCTTCCTCTATCTCTTTTTGAGTTGCATCTGGCTTAGCGTAACGAATGTTTTCGTCTATTTTTCCACCAAATAATAATGTTTCTTGAGGAACCATCCCAATTTGATTCCTATAAGAAGCGAGTTGAACTGTTTGCGAGTCAATTCCATCTATCAATATCTCTCCCGATTGAGGTTTATGGAATCTTTGCAAGAGATTTGCTAGCGTTGACTTTCCGGCGCCGCTAGGGCCTACCAATGCGGTCATAGTTCCTGGCTCCGCAATGAATGATATTCCCTTTAAAACTTCGCGGTCGTCTCGATAGCTAAAACGTAAGTCACAAACTTCTACCTTTCCCTTAATAGGAGGCATAATAGGAGATTCTGGATCTTCTAATATTTCATTTGGCGTGTCTAAAATACCAAATACTTTTTCACTCGCTCCCAATCCCTCTTGCAAGCGCGTAAACATCCTGGCAAAACTACCCATTGGACCCGCAATAATTGTTGCATATAGAATGAACGCGATTAACTCACCGGGAGTTATAGCTCCTAAAATTACTTCTCGCCCTCCGTACCAAATCAAAACAAGCGACGCTCCAAACGCAATAAACCCAATTCCCGGTCCAAAAAAACTAGAAATAAGAACGCGTTTTTTAGCCGAAATAAAGCTTTGCTCGACAGCATCTGAAAACCGATCGTATTCTAAATGTTCCCTTACAAACGATTTTACAACTTGGATACAACTGATATTTTCCTCTAACACCGTCGTGGATACTGCTAGCTTGTCTTGGATTTCTTTGGACAGCAGTCGTAATTTCTTTCCAAAAGTTTTTGCAAAGACAACTAAAACTGGAGCTAAAGCTAAAATCATGAAGCTGAGCTTCCAGTTCATATAGACAACAATAACCACACCTCCAATTAACCGAACCGATTGTTGCAATGCTGTTGCAGGAAGATCCACCACCACGTTTTCAATTTTTGCGACATCGTTGGTTAACCGAGAAACAATTTCTCCCGTTCTATTCTTTATATAATAGCTAATGGGTAAACTTTGTAAGTGACCAAAAACAGTTTTCCGAAAATCGGTAACGACCCTTTTCTCGGTTCGGTCAAACAAATAATTATTTAAGCTAGAAAAAACTAATTGGATCATCAATAAAAGCGCGATGTAGCCTGTATATTCGTTGAGCATATCCAGGTTCTTTTTAACCATGACCACGTCGACTAATTGCTTAACGAGAAGAGGAAGCATTAAATTTGTCCCCGAAGCAATCAACAAAAATAAACTAGCGGTTAGTAAAACGGTTCTGTGCGGGAGTAATAAACTAAATAAGCGTTTTACATTTTTCATTTATTAGAATCCTAGTTAGGAATAGGTAATATTAGGAAAAACCTTTTTAAGATTGTATTTTAAAAACGATTTTATGACAAATGATTGAACTGCATACTTCATTAATTGAAAGCATACAAAATCTATCCGTTGATAGAATATTTCAAACGGAGGTTCTTTTTTCATGAGTTTGACTTAAAAACATAACAACCTAAATTTACGATTTCGAAATATTTTTGAAGTTTTATTAACCATCTTATTTCACGAACTCGATATAAAAACAAATAGTCGACTATTCTAAAATTAAATTTTGATTGATCTTATTGATTTCAAACCTATTTAAAAAAATAATTAGAATTGGAAAAGAAAGTTTTCTTAAAAATAATTTAAACTTGAAACATGACTCTAGTTAAACAAATTGGATTAATGGTAATGGGGTTTGGGATGGCGTTTGTTTTTTCTTTAACGCCAATCGATCTGGAGTTTGTCAAAACAGTGCGTGACCGAACCCAAGTCCGTACTTATGAGCTCTTTGACCCTATTGATCGTTCTAAAGAAAAGCACGTACTGCTCGGTAATTGTTTTACGGTCAACAACGTTGCCTATACAGATCTGTGGGGTAAGAAACCTGACATTGTTTATAGACACGGCACTGCCTTTCTTGGGCAAGTGATGAGCTACTTACTCAATTCCGAATATGGAAATGATTCTGCCAAGTTTTACGATATGGGAGCGCCGGATACTTTAGTAACCGAACATATTTTTCAACTCGGTCATTTAATCAAAGCGTCCAATATAACAACTCTTATCTACACAAATATCAATTGGGCGCTTTACAGCTTTCGCGAAAAGAAACCTGAAAGCACTCTACAGGCAAGCGTAGTTTTAGAACATTGGAAAGACGAATTCCCTGAAGCTCGCCCTTATATAGAAAATTATCTAAAAAGTTTATATGAATCGAAGCAATATAAAAAAACCGTTAAAAAATTTCCCGAAGGAAACTTTCTAGATCAAATGGAGCCAAAAATCTTTCCGGCTGGTTATTCGCCATCATCTACTTCGGGAACTAACGATGTTTTCAATAAATTTTCGACATTAAAAAACTACACCATTCGGTCTTATTCACACATCAAACGCGCTAATGATAAAAGATGGAATCAACAACTAGAAACAAATGCGCTAAAGGCATTAGCCCTTTATCAAAGTCCTGCAAATGATAAACCCATGATGATGTGGAAATCTCATTCCAAGTTGACGATTGATCCAAAAAAACGCAAAGAATTCATCTGGTTTCTTCATATAATGGGAGAGATTTGTAAGGCGCGCGGCATAAAGCTCATTTACTATTATCCACCTATGATGGGTATAGAACGCGAAAACTACGAAAAAGTATTTAGGCCAAACACAGTAAACTTTATTCAAGATGTGATAGCTCCTTACGGAGGAATCACTATCGATCATGCTTTTAAACATAATCAGAATCCGTACGACATGTATTGGAAAACCCGAAAAAACCCTCCCGTATACTTTAAAAGAGGTTTTGAGACTAACATCATCGGAAACTTCAAACGAGGTCGAGCTTTAATTGAAGAAATGGCCGAATTGGATTTGGTGCAAATTAATCCTAAAAAACAAAATGATAAACCTTGGAGTGTTGCAGCTTTACCAAAAGTAGAAACGGAAATTGAAGAATTTCATTCCCATTAAACAAACAATGAATAAAGAAAACCTAAAAGATAGTTTACTAAGTGTCCTGACTGGGGTCTGCCTTTATATTGCCGTATCCCTTTTGCTCAATCCTAAGATGGTTGAGCTACAAGCAACTTGGGCCTTATTTTATGGTGATTTTTAATACCCATGGCAACCAAACAGGAAGTGATGCAATTCATACAAACCGAACTGAGCCTCAAACAAATTGAGGACGGAACAACTATGGGACAAGTTCGCGGTTGGGACTCTTTAAAACATGTTGATTTGATCTTAAGTTTTTCGGATAAATACAAGGTGCAAATCCCACCCAGTCGGATTGGCGAATTGATTTCCGTATCGGCTTTAACTGAATACCTTCGCGAAGAAAATATCTTGGAAGATTGAGCGTCGCATAATCCCAAATGCCTATTTTTTCTTTACTCCATCAATCAGTAGAACACCATTCCAAAGTAACCCCTGATCATATCGCCATTGACGAGGGAAATAGATCCATTTCCTACTTAGATCTCGCAACGGCTATGCAGGCAACTGCTTCCTACTTACAAACTCTAGAAGTCAAAAAAAACGAACGCATCGGATTACTAAATAGTAATGGCATTGAAGCTTGTATAGGTATTCTCGGTTCTCTTAGAGCTGGCTCGTGTTATGTCCCGCTCAATACAACTTTTCCGGGTAAACGCTTAGCTGCAATCATCAAAGACGCCGAAATCAAAACTATCATCTCTTCCAAGCAACATCTCGCAAAATTGGTCGAGTTAACTCAAGAAACTAGCGACTTAAAATTGAACTCATTAATCATTCTTGACGCTTCTGAAGAAGAAATTCAATTTCATAACTCGTTTGACACTCTCTCCTCTTGCTTTAGAAAAATCGTCGGGCAAGAAACTCTTAAAAAAAGTATTTCGCTGAAACCTTGCTCTACAGCTGAAGATGACCTGGCCTACATCATGTATACCTCGGGAACAACGGGAACCCCCAAAGGCGTCATGATTTCGCATAAAAACGTTACGTCTTTTTTAACCTGGGCTGTCGAATATTTTTCTTTAACTTCTCAAGATCGCATGTCCAATCACTCAGATATTAGTTTTGATTTGAGCGTCTTCGATATTTTTGGAGCTTTCTATTCTGGCGCGACTCTTTGCCCGATATCTCAACCTGGCGATTTTGCTTTTCCAGCAAATTTCATAAAAGTTCGTAAACTTACTATCTGGTTTTCTGTGCCCAGCGTTATTGGAACTCTTTGGAAAAGCGGTCAGCTAACCGAAGGAGCGTTTTCTAAATATTTACGTTGGGCTATTTTCTGCGGCGAAGCCTTGTCTCCAAAATATGCCGACCTTTGGATAACAACACATCCTAAAACATCCATTTGCAATTTATACGGACCTACCGAAGCTACCATCGCTTGCACTTACCATAATGTAGATATCGACTCTAAATTTGATCCTGGTGAAGACGTCCCTATCGGCCTTCCCATTGGCGATACAGAAATTAATATTTTGAGTGATGATTTAGAAAATCTAAACAGTAATAAGCAAATAGGAAAATTGACAATTTCTGGTCCACAGGTATCTCAGGGATATTGGGGAAGGAAAGAACTCACAGACAAAGTTTTTATTTCCAATGAGCCAAGTCGATTTTACGATTCTGGAGATCTAGCTTATATAGATGAAAATAGTTTTATTCGTTTTGTAGGTCGAAAAGATACCCAGATAAAAATTCGCGGGTACCGAGTTGAACTTGGAGACATTGAAAATGCAATAATAAGTCACTCGATCGTCAACGAAGTTGCGGTTTTATTTTTTGACGAGCCCCCCTCTTTACTCATTGCGACAGTCACCTTACAATCTCAAACTAAAGATCGATCAAACGACGCTATCGAAGAGGATATTCTCGAACATTGCGAGCGCTTAATTCCTTCATATATGGTTCCCAATCGAATTATTTTTTTCCCCGAACTGCCTAAAAATGTGAATGGAAAAATTGATCGCAACGCTATCCGAGAAACTCTCCGTAAAAACTTAAAATAAGAGGCTCTGCATTTGTTTCAGTCCATTTTTTTATCTATGGAGAATTATTATGTTGAGTCGACTTTCTATGTCGCGGTAATCATTGGAATTCTACTTTATCGCATAATTTGCCGCTGGTCTTCTCCCCAACCCAAACAAATCGCGTTTATCGGCCTAAATATTTTTTTCTTGTTTCAACTAAAAGAAGCAAATCAATTTATTCCTCTACTGATTGCTTATTTAATCTGTGTTATCGGTTTTGGTTATTTAATTTTTCAATCAAAGTCGGAGAGACGGCGAAAATTAACATTTCGAATTGGAATCGTTTTTTGTTTATCTACGTTAGCGCTTTTTAAATATCCCAATTATATCTACCTGATTATGGGTGGAGAAAATATATTAAGAACACTTTCAACACTGGAGTGGGTTGGTCTTTCGTATTTAACCTTCCGGGCTATAGATTTCATTATCATGGTCCATACCAAACGTATCAAAGAATTTAACCTTTTAATAATCTGCTCCTATTTTATTTTCTTTGCTCCGTTTGTCTCAGGGCCCATCAATCGTTTTCTACCGTTTGTCAAAAACCAAATCGCTCCGGATACATCACTCGACTTTTCTAGACTACGGCGTAACCTACTTAGAGTTTCTATTGGCATCATCAAGATTCTTTTTCTTTCCAAGTTGGCGTATGCAAATTCAATCATCGCTCCTGAATTTCAGATTATCCAACCCGTTGACATTATTGTCTTAACTTGGAGCGTTTACGCCTATTTCTTTTATATTTATTTTGAATTTTCAGGTTACTGCGATATCGCTATTTCAATCGCTGATTTTTTTGGAATAGACGTTCCAGAAAACTTCGAATATCCATTCCTTGCTTCTAATATTCAAGACTTCTGGAATCGTTGGCATATTTCTCTTTCGCAATGGATGCGCGACCACGTATTTTTCCCGTTAACAATTTATTTAACGACTCGAAAAATTCTTCCCAAACTGGCGGTTTCTTGCTTGAGTATTTTTGTTACTTTTTTTCTTATTGGAATATGGCATGGCAATTCTTTGAACTGGGCTTTGTATGGAATCTATCATGGAATTGGACTCTCTCTTTACATGTTATACAACCAAGTTCTCAAAACTAGATCTCCAATTTTCTTTGAAAAACTAAGCGACAATGCAGGCTACAAAATCATTTGTATCCTAGCTACTTTTAACTTTGTTGCTTGGGGCTTTCTATTGACCCTCGACCTTCAAAAAGCCAAAAACATATTGGACAACCCTTCCTCGATGTCTTTAGTTGATGAAAGCTATTCAACTATTCCAAACAACCTTTTCTCTTCTGAAATCGAAATCAGGCAAGCTTCGGAAGGAATATTAGTTACTCCGCTTTCTAAGGCTAAAAGCTCGCCACTGTTGCTGCTTGGCGGAGGAAGCTGGAACAGCCTATCGTCAAAAGATGGTTGGGAACTAATTCCTAGGGCATACTATAGAGGTTCTTTAACTGGCGACATGTCTACGGAAGGTGAAATCGAAGTTCTATGCTTGATGTATAACAGCAAGGGACAATTGATTCGGCAAAAATCATTGGGGTTCATCCGCTCTTATGCTTTGCCAATCATTTTTGATTTCGAAGGAATCGATCCAGCCATTAGATTCAATATAGCGTTATCTGCAAATCTAGAAAATTGGCCAAAGGAAATAACTCTAACCAAGCTGCGAATAGAAAAAATAAACTAACAAACTAAAACGCCAACAATTACATTTCAGACAAAACTCTTATAGAATACCGGAGCCAACCTGGAAACTCTTTGGTGATGGTGAAATTAACGCCTTCACATTTGCATCGTGCGCCAACTACACGTGGCAATTGGATAGGCATCTCGCTGTTAGTGGATTATTTAGCTACTTTTTTGCAGAAATCTTTCTTCAAGAAACTCCGCCCAGAGAAGATATAAAATACACTAGCCAAATGGTAGATTATAAATTTTAGATAATTTATCGCTCTTCTAACTTAATTTTATATAATAAAACTGAGATATAAATTTGAGTTCATTTCACATTCCTTTCAAAGCCCAATCGATTGAATAACAAATTTTGGCGAAATTCAGCGATACTCGTAATTTGCCTTTTAACAAGCTGTGTTTTGTTAGAAGTAACCATTCGAGTATTTCTTCCTCAAAAAATTGAACCTAACTATCACACCCCCGCTTTTAAAATACCAAATGCCCTACGTTCGAATGTCGATATAAAAATAAAAGAACACGAACCCATTCCCGACTATCAAATAGTTACTAACGAAAAAAATATTCGAAATAATCTGCCTATTCCATATCAAAAGCCATCCCAAGAATTTCGAATATTGCTCCTGGGTGATTCAGTATTTTTCGGCCCTGGAATTCAATTTGAAGAAACATTCTCTAATCAGCTTGAAAAGTTCTTAAACGTAAACGCCAAAGAAAAACGTTTTAAGGTAATTAACTCATCTGTTCCGGCGTGGGGGCCTTTAGAATATTTTGTTTATTTAAAAAATGAAGGTCATAAATATTCACCCGACCTGATCATCATCAGCAGTTTCCTCGACGACCTTAGGCAAAGCTTTTCCCAAAAAATAACTTTCCGCGACATTGAATGGGAAAAAACAACCGACGGTTTCTTGAAGATTAATTTAATAGGAATGCAAGTTTCACTTTCTAGAAATACAATCTTAACTACTCTTTGGGAAAAAATAAGCCAAGCTGATTGGTACGCTAAATTATCTCAAACATCTCATTTACTCAATTTAATTCGGTTTCGTATGAGCGCTGTATCATCTCAGGGGTTTCCAAGCGCCTCTTCAGAAGGAAAATCTCTGAAAGATTTTTTAAAGGAATCCGGTCTTAGACTAAACCCAAAAACTATTTGGAGCTATGAATCTAAACTTCTAAAGATAAATCCTGAATATCAACCAGCGTTATATTTTGCCAACCGATATAAACAGGATGTGGTCGAAGCGGAAGCAAATGTTGTTCTATATAATGTTCTAATGCAGGAATTTCTTGATTTAGCCTCCACAGCGGCGGGAAAAACTCTGATACTCAAAATCCCTTCTTTCTTCGAAGCTGTTGGATTGTCACAACCCAAACATCCAGAATGGGTTTTTGATCAAACCGATACAACCCAACACTTAGATCTATTTAAGCCATTTTTTGATTTTCAAAATTCACATTCACCTTTTCTCTTTTTTCACTTTAATAACCACTGGACTCCAGGTGGCCATCTATTTTTCGCTAAGTTATTAGCGCGCTACATAAGCGATAAAAAACCTTTCCGTCAAATTCACGAACTCCCAAAGCAATCGATATCATGGCCTCCAGAGACCCACCAATCGGTTGAAAACGCTAACTTTAGAATTCTAGAGTTTTTAGAGAAAGATCATTACCAATTACTTTTGAATGGGATGCGCCAGAAAAACCAAAACTTGCTAAAAGAAGCCGAAAAAACTCTAACTCAATATATTCAACTGCAACCAGAGCAGTACGAAGCTTATTTTCATCTTGCAATGGTTCATTTCAAATTAAAACACTATCAGAAAGCGTTAGCCCTGCTAACCGAAGCGCAAAAAGGCCATGCTTTAGAAATTCCTAAATATCGTCGAGCCTACAAATTTATAAAAAATTATTGGGAAGGTGAGAAAAATCTTAGCCAAGGCCAATTTAAAAAAGCCCTTCCGTTTTTTCTAAAAGCCGATGAGACTGAAAAAAGACGGGAATTAGTGAACAACGAACTCGCTACTATTTACAGTACATTGAAAAATTTTACCAAGGCGGAATTTTATTACAAAAAGGAGATTAAAAAACGCCCGGGTTGGGTCCCCTCGCACCTGAATTTAGGTTCGCTTTATCTAGCGAACAAGCAATATAATCAGGCTATCAAACAGTATCAAAAAGCCTTAGAAATAGACCCAAACTTTTTTGGAACATACACTCTAATAGGAGAGGTACATTTTAAATTGGGAAAACGGGATATCGCCATTAAAATGGGACAAAAGGCTTTACAATTGAAACACGACGACCAATTCACAAAAAGCCAATTAAAAAAATGGACCGCAGCCCCTCTTGTTCAAAGAAAATAATTATTTCTCTATTATTACAAATTGCTACCACATTAATAATAATATTAGGATACGAAGCATATTTCCAAAGTAGAGCAAACCGAGCTTCAGCTATTAAATTTGATTCAGAGCTTGGCTGGGCGCCTATCCCTCACAAAATTTCTCCAGCAAATTTATATTATAAATTCAAATTAAACTCTTTAGGTTTTAGATCCCAAGAAATAGATCCATCTAAAGAACATATTTTATTACTGGGAGATTCTGTAGCCTGGGGAATTAAAACAAGCGATAACGAAAACTTTTCATTCTTCTTAGGCCAAAAACTTTCTAACTACCAAGTTATTAACATGGCAGTTCCAGGATATGGAATTGACCAAGCCTATTTATTCTTGAAAAGACATATCCATAAATTAAATCCCAAATTAATTATTTTAATGATTCACACCGGAAATGATTTATACGATACGGGATCTAATAGAGTTATTGGAAAAAATAAACCTCTATTTGTTCTTCAACAAAATGAGATAAGGTTGTTCACAAACAAAATTTCAAGATTCTCATGCACCAACTTAATATATGGAAGTCATATACTCAGAAAACCTTTTTTAAGTTCTCTTAAAAGCAAATTATGCAAAAATAAAATTTTACGTTTAGACGAAGCAAGTAATGTTATTGGCGCCCTATTTCAAAAAATCAACGAGTTGAGTAATAAACATCAAGCGAAAGCTCTTTTTGTCATCTCTCCCTCTAAAAAAGATTTAAAAGTAGAAATATGTCGACATAACTCTTCACTAAGTTACTGCCAGGCTTTTCGAAGGTTATTATTTTCAAACGTTAAAAATCAAAACTCGAAAAATCTTCAAATCAACAATTTTAAATCCATTAATTTAAAACCCTTAGGTTTAGCTTCCCCACTAACTGTAAAATCTATACTAAGAATAGAATGGGGCGCTTCAATAATATTTCAAGATATTTTGAAAGCTTCAAACTTGAGTTATTTTGATTTTTCACTAGTTTTGGGAAAAACAAAACTAATAAACGATCTAGTTTCCGAGATCTATGTCGACAATTCCCATTATTCAGCAAAGGGGAATAAACGATTTGCAGATAACGTTGCAGACTGGTTGTATGAAAATAACTGGATAAATAATTAGAGTTCAGCCCAATGCTCCAATTTCTAAAAACGAAAAAGAAAGAGATAAGTCTAGCCCTTATTTCGGGAATTGCCACTCTATTGATAGGAGCTGTTGGATTCGAATTCTATTTCCAATATAAAACAAACAAAGAATCTGCTTTTCAATTTGATTCGGAACTTGGTTGGTCGCCAACACCTAATAAAAAATCATCTATTAACCGATTTTCTAATTTTCAGCTCAATTCCTTAGGATTCAGATCTAAAGAAATAAACGAATCCAAAAAGCATATTTTAGTGTTGGGAGATTCTGTCGCGTGGGGGTTTGGGACTAATAACCAAGAAGCCTTTCCTTCCTATTTAGGTCAAAGTTTTACAAACTCCCAAGTATTGAATATGGCAGTTTCAGGATATGGTATTGGCCAAAGTTATTTATTTTTAAAAAAACATATTGATAGAGTTAATCCAAAACTGATTATTTTTGTCATTTACACAGGAAACGATTTACACGAAACAGGATCAAATATGGCTTATGGCAAGAGTAAACCTATATTTGTCATTCAAAATAATCAGATCAACCTAATTAACGATCATATTTCAAGGTTTTCATGCATTAACTTGATTCATGGGAGTCATTTATTGAAAAGACCATTTTTTGATTTCTTAAAAAATGGATTCTGCGAAATTAAAACATTAGGTTTGAATCAAGCGACAAAAGTAATAACAACCTTATTTCAAACAATTAATGCCATCGGGTTAAACCATAACGCTAAAACATTATTTGTAATTTCTCCTTCCAAAAGCGATTTAAAAATCGAAATTTGCAGATACAATCCAACTCATGACTATTGCCGAGCGTTTCAGAATCTTTTGTTTCCCAATCAGAATAAGAATTCAAAGACTAATAGATTTTATATAAAAAACTTTGAATCTCTCAATTTAAAACCCTTAGGTCTATTTCCTCCCTTAACTGTAGATTCTATAAAAAGTTTGGAGTGGGGAGCTTCAATAATATTTCAGGACATCTTGAAAGCTTCCGGTCTAAATTATTTTGATTATTCTTCTGAATTGGCTAAAACGAAACTAATACATGAACAGCTTTCAGATCTTTATATTGATGATGCCCACTATTCTGCTCAAGGGAATAAGCAGCTTGCAAATAGCATTGTAAATTGGTTGAGGAAAAACCGTTGGATGGATAATTAGCTTTTGGCTAATAGGAAAACTTAAAACTAAATGCTTTGAAATAACAAAGCGGCAATTTTAAGTTTTTGAGTCTTTCAAAAATTTAATTGTATCCTCTACGCTTCTTTTGCCGCTCGCAATATCTTTATTTTCCATAAAAGCGTCTTTTAAATTTTTCATCAGACCCTCAATTTGCTTATTCAGTCTTTTATGTTCTCTCTGGATACCGCAATCTTGCAAATAAGCTGTCAATAAAGGCATAACAATCGTTGTGTCGCTATAGCAGACAATTGATTGATTGACGGTATCTGGATCAATTTTTGCCCAACTCACCGCTTCACTAGGTGTCGCCCCAGATAACCCACCTGTATCTGGTCTTGCGTCGGTGACTTGCACAAAATAATCATGCCCTTTAATGTCAAACCCTAATACTTCTTGCAATGCAGGTTCAGGTTGTAAAATAAAGTTTTTTGGAGAGCCTCCACCCCAAACAATGACGCCACTTTTGCCGACTCTTTTTGATTCTAAAACAATCGCGCAGGTTTCGTTTACGTCGATGGCTGGATCTACTTGAATATCTTTCCCAATCAAATTTAAAGCGGCTATATTAAGTCCTAAAGTGCTATCACCCGGGGAAGATGTATAAACAGGAATATCATAACGGTATGCTTCTGCAATAAAACTTTTACCAACGGTTCCTTTCTCTTGTTCGACTTCGTCTGCGATTTTACCTAAAAGTTGATGCAACTCTCTTGTGCCCAATCTTTTTTGAAATTCTGGTCTTGAAAAAGTCCTAAGTAACCAATTATCGGTTTTAGCTAGAACTTCATAATCCATAAATATGTCATAAATCCTAATCACGTCGTTTTCGAATAAAGCAGTGTCGTCTATTAGAGGAGTTCCCTTTTTTAATTCAAGGTCTAGCGTATGGTGTAAATCGTGATAAATGTTCGCTCCAGTCGTAACGATATAATCAATCATTCCAGCGCGTATCATCGGAACAATACATGAGGAGCCTAATCCTGCAGGTGTTAAAGCGCCCGACAAACTAACGCCAACAAATACGTCTTCCTGAGACATTTTTTGAGATACTAAGTGGCAAGTTTCCTGAATGCGAGCGGCATTATAACCATTAAAATAATCGTCTATTAAATTTTTGACGCTTAAATTACCTTGAATAGCTTCTGGGAAAATTCGCTTTCCTTTTAAAAACTTAGATTTACTTTCTTCCATTAAAATTTGACTCCTCATGCAAACAAACTAAGAAATTTTTTCCTTTTTATTTTGTACAAAATCATCCCACAAAAACATTTATTTAACAATATTCTTCCTCCCATCAAATTTTAAATATTTGAAAAGTCATTTAATACAGCAATAAGCGTTAATCCCCTCCTTTCTTTATGAAAAGAAAATAATAGTTTAACTCGTTGAATAATTTAATTTTTTATAAACTCATGATTTTAAATCAAATATAATTTTGACAATTTTGCACTAATTGAATAAATTTACATCACTCAAAATATTTATTGCTAAGTCAAACCGCTAAGTTTTCAAGTTTGAAGCGAAGCATAATTTTGGTTAATTTTGCGGCTATGTTATCCCTTTCCAACAAACTAACCCGAGTGGCATTTTTTCTAGCGCTCGCAGATATTTTTCTATTGTTTGGGCTAAATTACGATCCTGCTCCTTTTGGCGTTCAGACAATAAAAAATTTATATTTTAAAATGCAGGGAAAAGTTTATTCAAAAGTTTCCAAAACCATCAAGCCTGTGTTGGTTAAATTCGAACAGCTAGATAAGGAATATAAAGAATATGCAGAAAGTAATAATTATAGCCTTAGTCACCGAAAAAAAATGACTGCTATATTGAAAGAATCTGCAATCGAAATGCGTCCCAAGTATCGCGCTTATCTTTTTGATAATTTACAAAATAAATTAGAAAAAACGATATTTCAATGCCATGAAAAGATACATGTGTATATTCAATGGCTTGATTTGCAAAAACCAGACATGAATCGTTTGGAGGCTTTTTGGTACCGTCCCGACGGGAAACTCCAAGAAGTTACAGAACTCGATTTTTTAAATAAGAAAAATAAAAATTTTGCTTCTTGGCTATGGTTAAGACTGAAAAAGAAAGATCCCGCACGAAGTCTTTTATTTGCATCGCAAGGATTTAATTATTTTACTGGAGACTGGAAAATTCATCTTTTTCTGAATGGCGACTTTCTAGAGAAAAAAGAATTTTCAGTTGCTTGCTAAAAAATATCTTATGAGCAAAACACACAAAAAGCGATCGTCAAACCTTTCTTGGATTATTCTTCTAAACTTCTTGGTTTGGTTCGCTGGATCCACTGGTTGCTCGGATATGATGGGAAATTCTCAAAACGAATCCAATAGCGGCGGAGGAACTTCAATTTTTAATGCTGGAGCCAATGCGACAAATAAATCTTCAATTAGAGCTTCTAAAACGTCAGCTGATTTTTCGGGAACATGGATGGGCTTTAAAAACGACGACACTGGAACCTATTCTTTAGTTCAATCCGGTTCTTCCTTATCTGGAAATGGAGTTTTTAATGAAATTGGTTTTGGCAATAGCTCTTATTCCATTACCGGGACTGTTGCCGGTTCTATCGCCACAATCGCAGTTACAGGGACATCTTCCAATTGTTCTCAGCTCAACGCTTCAGGAACATTTGCGATTAGCTCGACACAAAGCTCCCTTAACATATCCATTAGCGGAACCGATTGTAATGGTCATCCATTAAATGCTTCGTTTACTTCTTTAAAAACTTCAAACAACTCCGAAAATGATGCCAACCTTTCCGGTACATGGAAAGGGTTTAAAGGAGATAGTTCCGCAACTTACACTTTAGACCAAGCAGGTTCTTCCATCACGGGCAATGGAACATTTAGCGAATCAGAATTGGAGTCTGGGTTATTTTCATTAGCTGGAACCGTCAATGGAATATCCGCAACAGTCTCAGTAACCGGTATATCCTCTAATTGTAGCCAGCTCAAAACTTTAGGAACTTTTACCCTTAATGCCGCTAATAATACATTGAGCGTTTCCCTTAGCGGTACAGATTGCGATGGAAATTCCCTTACCAGTTCGTTTTCCTCTTCCAAGATTTCTTAATACTTCTCTATCTCTAAAAAAATTATCGAGCAAATTCTTTTTGCTTAAAAAATCCAACCTTGTATTAGCGGTTATTTTGATTCATGCTAAGTACATCAAATCAATTCTAGATAAAAGAAATAGTCAATCATCTTAGAAAATACAAACCAAAGTGGGAGAGTAAAAAATGAGAACCTTGATTGCGTTGGTTTTAGGAGTTTGGATAGCTTTAGCGGGGGTTAATGCAGCGGATGCTGGAGAACATAGAGGACCTGACGGGAAACTCAAAGTTCTTTACCATATCGATGGGTCAGATTTGAAAGTAGCTAAATACGCGATGGCCTTAATTAATAAACATATCGAGGCCGAAGGCGGTCCCGATAAAATTGATCTTAAGGTTGTTGTGCATGGTCCGGCGCTACCATTGTTTGATAAGAAGACGGCAGACCCTGGGTTACAAAAAAAGTTTCAAATGATTTTAGACAAAGGCGCCCAACCTGAGATGTGCCAAGTTTCGATGAAAGTCTTTAAAAAAGGACTTGATGCACTTGTAGATGGCTTTAAACCTACAGCTCATCCAGTTGCAGTCAAACGTATTGCAGATTTGCAAGAACAGGGATATATATATATAAAACCTTAAACAAAGATAACTAAGGGGGCTGGCTAGATACGGTTTGTCAGCCCTTTGTGGATTTCTGAAAAAATTTGAGGGAGAGTGTATTTATAATCCCATTCGGGATAATCATCTTTGAAGCGGTTAACGTCGCTTATCCACCAGATATGATCGCCAATCCGAGACTCCTCTTTATAAGTCCAGTTCATTTTATTTCCTGATATTTCTTCGCAGTGAGCAATAGCTTCTAAAATCGAGCAATTGCTATGTCTACTACCGCCAATATTATAAACTTTGGCGACTCCTGGACGTTTGTAAAAATGGTATAAAGCATTTACTAAATCATAGCTGTGAATATTATCTCTAACCTGTTTACCTTTATAACCTATAACTGTGTAGGGATTATTCTTCATGTTGCATATCATGATGTATGATAAAAACCCATGAAGCTCGGTGCCAGAATGCCCAGATCCGGTCAAGCAACCTCCTCTAAAGCAAGCGGTTTTCATTCCGAAATACCTTCCATACTCTTGGACAAGTAAATCTGCAGCCGCTTTAGACACCCCAAAAAGACTATGAGTCGTATTATCTATACTCATTGATTCGTCAATTCCATACTTAAAATAAGAATGACTTTCATCAATTTCCCACCGAGTTTCTTTTTCAACTAAAGGAAGAGAGTTTGGAGTATCGCCGTATACTTTGTTTGTAGATAAATGAACAAACACTGTGTCGGGACAGTATTGACGAGCTAATTCTAAAAGATTCAAAGTTCCATTGGCGTTGACGGAAAAATCTTTAATCGGATCTTTAGCGGCCCAATCATGCGAAGGCTGAGCGGCGGAATGCACGATGAGTTTAATATCATTCCCATATTCGCTAAAAACTTTTTCTAAATTCTCTTTAGAACGAATATCGATTGAATAATGGGTATAAAGTTCGCACTCTTCCTCTAACTTTTTACGATTCCAATCAGTCGATGCATCCTCTCCAAAAAACTCCTGACGCATATTATTATCGATTCCTAAGACTTTCACTTTCTTGCCATTTAAAAACCGAACTGTCTCCGATCCAATCAAGCCGGCAGAACCTGTTACAATTGCTATTTCCAAAACGATTCCTTAGAGTTTCAGAGCTTTCGCAAGTTTACTTGTCGATCTTGCGATAATCTCCATAAGTTAAATATTTTTCAATTAAACAATATAAAACAATAAATAAGTAACGACTTCCCATTTCCTTGATCTTTAACTTAGATTCGCCCGATTTACGATTTATCCAGGTATTAGGAAGCCAAGTATAAGAATATTTTCGTACTACTGTTTTAAGAGGCAATTCAACGGTAAGGTTAAAATGCGGAGACATAAAAGGTCTCAAACCTTCTATAGTTTCTTTCTTATACAATTTAAAAGCGTTTGTTATGTCGTTGTATTTAAGCCCAAAGAGCAAACGGATAAATAAGTTGGCTAACCTATTAATAATAAGTTTGACCTTGGGATAATCAACCGTCTTACCTCCTGGAATAAAACGAGACCCAAAAATCGCATCGTATCCCTCCGCAATCATCTTTCGATAGAAAAAGACTAACTCTTCAGGCAAATCCGATCCATCAGCCATATATATGGCGACGCAATCTCCCTTAAAATTATCAAGCCCACATCGGACAGCATAACCAAAACCATTTGGCATATGATTATTAACGTACCGAAGCGAAGGGATTTCATTTGCTAAACGTTTTAAAATATCTTCTGTCCCGTCTCGTGAACTATCATTAACCACTAAAATTTCATGGTCAATATTCTCTTTGGATAAAGTCGCGTAAAGCTTTTGAACAGTTTCAGCAATACATCCTTCTTCGTTATACGCTGGTATTACAGTTGATAGCAACAAAAGCAAGATTCCTCAAGACAATAATTTTAACCTAAAATAGGCGCTAGAAAGTCCTTATTATCTACAACCCATCTAGTAATTTCGTCAATAATGTTTTCTGGAGTGTGGGCAGGACTCCAACCGGAACTTTCAGTAATTTCTGAGCAGTCAGTTAAATATATTGGAATATCGCCCTCTCGGTTTTTGCTCACAGATTCTATTTCAAAGCTTTTCCCTGAAGCTTTTCGACAAAGCTCCGTTAATTCTTTAAGAGAAACGCTAACTTCACGACCACCACCAACATTATAAATTTGTCCGTTATATTTTTCAAAATCTTCTAGCTGCAAAATTAGCAATCGGTAAAAATCATCAATATGCAATAAATCTCGAACTTGCTTGCCTTCCCCACCGTAACCGAAGTAACCAAGATCACCTCCAAAAATATGTCGAGCAACCCAATGAACCACCACTCCTTGATCTACTTTTCCCATTTGCCAAGGACCGGTAAGCACGCCACACCGATTAATTATTCCACGCACTCCATACATCGCCCCATATTCTTGTAAGATAAGCTCTGAGCAAAGTTTTGTCGCTCCGTATAAGGTCCTTGCCCCGTCTAAAGGAAATATTTCACTTATTCCTTTCGAGCTAGCTCCTGGTAAATCTTGCAGGTCTTCTAATTCAAATCTAGATTCGGTTACTTCATATTTTAAAGCGTTAAGCCCTGCAACGGGGTACACTCTGCTCGTGGACAAAAAAACAATATCAGCTTCTCTTTTTCTAGCAAGTTCGAAACAATTTATGGATCCCACCAGATTTGTGTTCAGTACGTAATCGGGAGCCCCATCGAACCCTGATAAAACGGAAGGCTCCGCAGAGCATTCAACGATTAAATCAAAAGCGCCAGATTCTTCTAAATCTTCTCGGTTTCGGATATCGCCATGTAAAAAACTAATCCCGCCATCTTTCAAACGAGTTAAGTTTAATTCAGAACCACGTCTTTTTAAATTATCAAGTGCGACAATTTTTACATCGGGATAATCTCTTTTTAAAGAAATAGCTAAATTCGACCCAACAAAACCTGCGCCGCCTGTTATCAATATATTTTTATATTTCAAGCTAATGTCCCGGAATCAATGATGAGATAATGAAAGCCATTATTTAAAAGGTAGGAACAAATATTTTGCTCGTCAACGTAAACAAATCAATGGATTTTCAAATAACTCAAAGACTTTCATTTATTATTTACGATAGAGTTATAAAAAATGGAATTATAACCCGAATCAGGGAAATAGGAAAAAAATTAAGGTCCGCACCTGAAGAAGGTTTTAAAACAATTTTAAGATTGAAAATTTTTTGGCAAAATTATAATCTAATTTGGCCTAAACCTAATTTTAGGCTTTTCTTTCCTTAATATTTTCAAAAGTCCTATAAGATTTCAATTCGTTGAATCTAATCTACAAGATTGACAAATTTCTGTTTCCCCAGGGAACAAAATTGTAAAAAGCACAGCCCCCTAAATTCGACTCAAAACAATCTAAAACTTCACTATGAAACTTATTTCTAAATACAGCCAAAACGATAGTTTTTGGCCTCTTATTTTTGTAGTTTCCGCAGTGTTGTTAAGATTGATTGGAATTGATCAACCAATTCTTGAAGGAGCAAATACTCGTCAACTACAAACGGCCGATATCACATACAATTTGTTTCAAAATGGATTTAACTTTTTATACCCTCAAATCTCTCTTCTTCCAGAACCGCGATATTTTCTCTTAGAACCCCCAATTTACAATACGATCGTAGCGTTTCTTTACAAAGTTTTTGGAGTTCATGAAGAACTAGGTCGTTTGGTTTCGATTCTTGCCTTTGCCGGAACGGCATATTTTATTTTCATTATCGCTTCAAAGCATCTCAATAAATCCGTCGCTAAAGCTGCCGTATTTGTTTTTTCCTTTTCCCCTCTTTCCATTATTTATACGCGAGGGTTTCAACCCGACACATTAGCCCTTTTCTTTCTAACGGCATTAGTATTTTATGTAAGCGAATGGTTTGACGGCGACGACAGAGCTTTTTGGCCTGCATTGATATTTGGTTTATTGACTTTTCTGTCAAAACAAACCTACATGTTTATTTTAATTTCCTTTTTAATAATGGGTTTATTAATAAAAGGAAAACAAATTTTATTCGAAAAACGCGTTTATATTTTTACTATTTTAACCGCCATCCCTTCAATAGTTTGGTCTTTTCATTCGCGAAAAACAACGGAACTATTTCCAAATAACTTTTACTCGGGGAACTTTGATTTTTCAAACTGGTTTTACCTACCTACTTTTCTGGATTACGAATTTTATAAAAACATATTTTTTTGGCTATCGGGCTTAATTCTAACTCCTGTAGGTTTTACGTTATTTCTAATTGGGCTTTTTATTAAAATAAAGCCTAAGGGAGATACCTTATTAAAAGCTTGGTTAATCGGAGTGATTATCTTCGATCTCATTTTCCATCAACACGCATACACACATGAATATTACCATCTACCCTTATTACCTATAGCTTCTATAATCATTGGGAAAGCTTGGTGGTTTTTGTTCGAAGAAAACAATTTAATCCGCGACGCTTCTCGGTTTTCGTTAAAACCATTTAAGTATTTTTTATTAGGGACAACACTGGTAATGGTTTTGGGATATGCGAATGGCGCATTTAGGCTTCCGCCAATTTATGATCGCATCGAAGAAAAAATAAAATTTTTCGACAATCACACAAAAGACAATGATCTTGTGATTAGCTCAACTTGGGTAGCCTTATATTACAGCCGTAATAAGGGGTGGCTTCTTCCACACAACGATAAAATATTAAAAAGGAAGTATTCAAACCTTATTGACGACAAATCTCAACAAAACTCCAGAGTATTTCTATTGGAAAAATTTCGCGATCAGGGAGCGTCGTATTTCTTTGCTCTGAATCCAGGAAGCTTCTATAAAGACAAAGCGCTTTCTAGTTATTTGGAAAAAAATTATATGAAAACTGAAAACAAAAACCCGGAAACGTTGTTATTCGATTTGAGAAAAAAGATATCTTAATCTCTTTTATAGACAAGAAAATCAAAACAACGATTGTTGTGAATTAGTTTTACTGGGTTTTATTCCCAGGTGTTCGTATGCGGTTTGAGTTGCCATTCGTCCTCGTGGAGTACGAACGATCAAACCTGTTTGAATAAGGTAGGGTTCATAAACATCTTCAACAGTATCCTTATCCTCTCCTATAGCTGCGGCAAGAGTGTCAAGGCCAACCGGACCTCCTCTAAACTTTTCTATTAAAATTAGCAATAGTTTGTGATCCATTTTATCCAACCCAATAGCGTCAACTTCCAACATATCCAACGCTTTTTTTGCCACTTCTTGAGTAATGATTCCTTGCGCTTTCACCTGCGCGTAGTCGCGCACGCGACGAAGTAACCTATTGGCTAATCGTGGAGTTCCTCGCGATCTTGCGGCTATTTCCCGCGAACCTTCAGGAGTGATTTCAATTTCTAATATTGCCCCAGAACGAGTCGTTATAGAATGCAATTCTTCCACTGTATAATTATCTAGGGCATGAACTATGCCGAATCGATTTCTCAATGGAGAGGTTAGCAAACCCGCTCTGGTTGTCGCTCCAATTAACGTAAAAGGCGGTAAATCTATTTTAATCGAACGCGCGCTAGGACCTTGTCCAATAATAATATCCAAACTAAAATCTTCCATCGCAGGATATAAAACCTCTTCAATCACTCTAGAAAGCCGATGAATCTCGTCAATGAAAAGCACTTCTCCAGGCTTAAGATTTGTCAATATTGCCGCCAAATCGCCTTGTTTTTCTAAAACCGGTCCAGAGGTACTTTTTAAGTTCCCATTCATCTCCGAAGCGATGATATTTGCTAATGTTGTTTTTCCTAATCCAGGAGGACCATAGAATAATAAATGGTCTAAAGACTCGCTACGCTGCTTTGCGGCGGTAATAGAAATTTCCAGGTTGGCTTTAACTTTTTCTTGCCCAATATACTCACGCAAAGTGGTAGGCCGAAGATTATTTTCGTAATGGATCTCGTCGTTTTCCGACTCGGGATTTAAATCCCTTTCATAATCCATCTTTTTATTCCTCTATTAAAAAACAATCCACTTAATATTGGCATCAGGATAACACCATCAGCGCACGCTTGATTAAATCTTCCAAATCGTTTTTATTATCCTGTGAGTGAACAGACTTCAAGGCTTTTTCCGCTTGTGGCTTTTTATAACCTAAATTTAACAAAGCGGAAAGAGCGTCGTCAAAAGCTACATCGCCTACCGGCGCTTGATCAACTTCCGTCTCTGGAGTTAAGTCTTTTAGTTTATCATGTAATTCTAAAGCCAGACGCTCCGCAGTTTTTGCCCCCACTCCAGGGATCCCATTTAATTTAGCAATATCTTTATTGCTAATCGCCGCTAAAAAATCTTCCACCGACATTCCAGAAAGAATGGATATCGCCAATTTAGGTCCCACTTTTGAAATCGCAATAAGCTTTTCAAAAACGACTTGCTCTAGTTCTGACGAAAAACCAAAGAGCCGAATTTCATCTTCGCGAACCACAGTATAAATTCGCATAGACACTTGAGTTCCTATTTCCGGCAGCCCATAAAATGTTGGCAAAGAAACCTGAACTAAATACCCAACACCCTGAACGTCAATGACAATGGATATTGGCGATTTACGAAGTAATTTTCCGTTGAGAGAGGCAATCATTTAAAAAATTTTATTCCGAGTAATTTATATTTTATATTTTCTCTTTGTTGCGGCTGAATGAGTGTGACAAATAGCGATCGCTAAGGCGTCGCAAGCGTCAAACGGTTGCGGCGGCGTCTTTAAATTTAATAATCTGGTAACCATCGCCTGAACCTGAACTTTGTCAGCTCGACCATAACCCACAACAGATTGTTTAACTTCTAAAGGAGTGTATTCAGCGACCGGCCTATCCATATTTGCCGCCGCTAAAATAGCGACACCGCGAGTTTGACCAAGTTTTAAAGCAGATTTTGCATTTGAAGCAAAAAATAAATCTTCAATCGCGACTTCTTCTGGAGTGAACTCTTGAATGGTTTCGACCAACGCCTGATAAATCGATTTCAATCTTTCTGGAAAACCTTGCTTGGCTTTTGCACGAACAGCGCCCCAGTGAACAGAAACTAGTTTACCTTTCTGTTCTTCTACTATTCCAAATCCAGTGCATTGACTGCCAGGATCGATTCCCATGATTCGCATGTCGAATCCGGTATGTTAAGAGGTAGGTATTAAGAGGACGACTAAATAAACGACATTAAGCGGGCAAGGCATCTTTATTTGAAGCCTTTTCTTCGCAGGACGTTTCTAGACTATTGTCATCTATATTAAATGTCAGATTATTCAAAAGTGACAGGAAAAACAGAGCCTACTATTAGCCCATTAGGCTTTCTAGCAGCTCTTCAGAGATATCAAAATTCGCGTAAGCTTTTTGCACATCGTCATTATCTTCCAATGAATCCATCATTCGAAGGAGGGCTTTACCTTCTTTTTCATTTGTTACGTTAACGGTATTTTGAGGAATCCGCGTAAGCTCTGCAATTTCCATTGCTATTCCTTTGTCTTCTAAAGCTTTTCGAACGGGTTCAAAGTTGTCTAACGAAGTAAAAATATCAAATTTATCCCCTTCCTTCTTTAGATCATCACCGCCCGCTTCCAATACCAACTCCAAAAGATCATCTTCATCGTTGTTGTCGGCGCTAACTTGAATAAAACCTTTTTGTTCGAACATCCAAGCGACACAACCATTAGCGCCAATATTACCTCCATTTTTGGTAAAAATAGAACGAACTTCACTAACAGTTCGATTTTTATTATCAGTCATCACTTCAATAAAAACTGCCGCGCCACCTTGCCCATAACCTTCATAAGTTAATTCTTCGTACTGTACCCCTTCAAGCTCTCCAGTACCTTTTTTGATAGCTCGGATGATATTATCGCCAGGCATATTAGCCGCTTTAGCGGTGGAGACCGCAACTCTCAAACGAGGATTAGAATCAATATCACCACTACCCATTCGGGCCGCGACAGTAATTTCCTTGATTAACTTAGTGAATAACTTCCCGCGCTTAGCGTCTGCTGCGCCTTTTTTGTGCTTTATGGTTGACCATTTTGAATGTCCTGACATAATCCCTACCTAATCGATTAGAATTCTTTGTCCGTAATTTAGCATAGGTCGTTTTATCAAGTAAACTCAAACTTTTAGAAGAAATAAGCTTCTACTCAATTAAAGGTCCGAAAACTAAAAATTGGGCAATTTCCACGAAGATGATAAAATTTTAAAATTATAATATGAGCTAAATTCAAGTTGTTATGGCAAAAAAAGAAATTGAAATCAAAGTTTCGGGGAAAAAACTACAGGTTGAATCAGGAATTCCCCTTATTAAAGCTTTATGGAGCGAAGGACTGCCTGAAGAGATTCAAACAGGCTGCATGGGAGGCGCATGCGGAGCTTGTACCGTTACAGTGAGGTACTCCGACGGAAGGAAAGGAAAATCAGACCTTGCTTGCATGATGCTAACTGAAGAAGGTATGGAAGTGTTCCCGTACCGTATTGAGGCGGTATCTCAAATCCCACCTTTGAGCATTAACCCCAATCTGCAAAATCTAAAAAAATCATTTCCAACGCTGGATCGATGCACAAAGTGCGGCAGTTGTACCGCCGCTTGCCCTATGGATATTCCCGTGATGGATTCTATTTCCAGAATGCAGGGGAATGAATTTGATAAGGTCGCCGAAGATTTTGTTTCTTGCGTTCATTGTGGGCTCTGCCGATTTGTTTGCGAAGACAACGTGAAACCACACAATATGGCCCTTTGGATTAGAAGATCGCTGGCATCATCAGAAGAAAAACTTGAAACTCAAAAATCTGATTCCTTTTCAAATGTCGATGAAACTGAAGAGTGGACCTTTTTGCTATCAGCCGATCCAAAAGAAAGACTTAAGCGGGCTGAAGTTTTCCGAGAAACTGGTGGGGTTCCAAAATGATGGATTGGGCTGCAAAATCGATTGATAAAGTAAATCAAAATCGTCTTGAAAGGTTTAAAAAACCAATTGAAGATCTCGACAAAAATATCTCTGATGATTTACTTAAAAAATATCACCCAGATTATGTTGGAGAAAAAAGAACTCTGGCCACCGGACCTAATTCAGGCGGTTTGCCAATACCAGTAGAATTGACCGATCTATTAGAAGCAGATAGTCCATTACCACATGACTTCGAACCGACCGCCGATTTAGAAACAGATGTATTGATTATTGGAGGAGGTGGCGCAGGAACCGCAGCGGCTATAGCGTTACAAGAAAGCGGCTTAAAAGTTCATTTAGCCACAAAACTAAGACTCGGCGACTCTAACACCGTAATGGCTGAAGGAGGAATCCAAGCCTCTATTGGAAAAAATGACTCTCCTAGAAAACATTATGCCGACGCTTTTGTGGGAGGCCACGGCGAAAATGATTCAGAATTACTTCGATACCTATGCGAAAGTGGACTCAAAGCTATCGACTGGCTCTCTCAACTTGGATGCATGTTTGATCGTAACGAGGATGGAACTTATCGCCTAAAAAGCGGCGGTGGCACCTCAACGCCTCGTGTCCTTGCTTGTAGAGACATCACTGGTTTAGAAATCATGAGAGTATTGAGAGAGGCTATTAGACAAGGCAATACTCAGCTTTTAGAAAACCATTCGGCAGTAGAACTATTAGACGATGGAAACGGAGTCGCCACTGGAGCGGTTCTTTGGAACAGTCAAACCAAAAAATTAATATCAGTTTCCGCTAAAGCTGTCCTATTAGCTACTGGCGGTGGAGGACAACTTCGCTTTGGCGGGACCACCACTAGCAATCATATAGGAGCTACTGGAGATGGACTCGTATTAGCTTATCGATTGGGTTGCTCATTAGTCAATATTGATAGCTGGCAATATCATCCTTCGGGTTTTTGCTATCCAGAAGCGCTCGCCGGTCAGTTAGCAACGGAAGCCCTCCGTTCGTTGGGGGCGCAAATTCTAAACTGTGATGGGGAACGATTTGTCGACGAGTTAAACTTCCGCGATAAAGTCGCTGCAGCTATTATTAAGGAATGTGACCAAGGTAAAGGAGTCCAGACACCATCAGGAAAAACAGGAGTTTGGTTAGATCTTCCTATGGTAGAACTTAAACACGGAGAAGGAACTCTGCGCAAACTGTTTCCTGGTTTGATGCATCGCTTAGGACGGTTCGGTATTAAACCAGAAAAAGATCCTATTTTAATTTATCCTACTTTGCATTATCAAAACGGCGGGATTAGAGTTGATAAAAATTGTCAAACGGAGATTGGAGGCTTATGGGCCGCCGGAGAAACAACGGGGGGATTGCATGGCACCAATAGGTTAATGGGAAATTCCTTATTGGATATTATCGTTTTTGGACGGCTCGCTGGAAAATCTATCCTAGAAAATATTCCAGAAAAAAAAGCGATAACTCTAACTGCCTTAAAAAAATTTCGCCAATCTTTAAAGGGTATTCCAAGCTCATCAATAAGTTATTCTCCTCAATTATTCCCTATCGAATCTAATTGGAAAATGGAAATTGCAAAAGAGGAACCAAGCGACCAAAATTTTTCCAACGACGATTCCTCCTTTGGAGGCTCTTCCAGCTTCGAACCACCCGATCCATTCGCAGGTAGATTTTAATCATTGTGTAGGTTTTTGCTAGAGTTTGTATTTAAACAAAAATAGAAAAATTATCCGCAAACTTTATGGTTATCAACCGATAAGGTGGCAAGCGGCAAAGTGATCTGGGGCAACTTCTTTAAGAGGAGGGTCGGATTCATCGCAAACTTTTTCCTTAATCGGGCAACGACTGCTAAAAGCACAACCTGAGGGGAAATTAGCGGGATTTGGGATATCTCCTCCAACCGTCGCCTGCGGCAGCTTACCTTCCAAATTAGGTACAGCGCTCAATAAAGCTTTAGTATAGGGATGAGAAGTTCTTTGATAAATATCTTCACTACTTGCTAACTCTACAATTTTCCCAAAGTACATAACCGCAACACGATCACAAAAATGTTCTACAACCTCCATATCGTGTGAGATAAAAAGGTACGATATCCCCATCGATTCTTTAAGATCTTGCAGTAAGTTTATGATTTGAGCCTGGATCGATACGTCTAAGGCAGAAACAGGCTCATCTGCGATTATCAAATCAGGGTTTAAGGCAATTGCTCTAGCAATTCCAATACGTTGCCTTTGACCGCCGCTAAACTCGTGCGGATACCTTTCTCCGTATTCAGAGGATAACCCCACTTTGGAAAGCGTTTCCAAAGCGCGATCTTTAAAACTTCTTGTGTCTAACAATTGATGAATTCTAAACGGTTCTTCAAGTATCCTTTGAACTGTCATTTTTGGGTTTAAAGAACCATATGGATCTTGAAAAACCATTTGCATTTCTTTTCTAATATTTCGCAATTCTTCAGAAGGAAGCTTTAACAAATTCTTTCCTTTAAACAAAACTTCACCAGAAGTGGGTTCAATTAACCTAAGTACAGCTCGGCCAACAGTCGATTTCCCAGAACCGGTTTCTCCAACTAGCCCCAGGCTTTCCCCATATCGAATATTAAAAGAAACTCCATCGACAGCTTTAACAACCGAAAATTTAGTTCCATTGAAAGAATTTAGAGCAATATCCGAAAAATATTTTTTAAGGTTTCTAACCTCTAATAAGTTTTGATTTACCATTTTAATTTGTATCGTTAAGCCAACAACTTGCAGAATGACCAGGAGAAACCATTTCAAAAGGCGGTTTTTCGGTCTTACATCGATCCATAGCCGAAGAACATCGAGAATAGAAAGAACAACCTTGCGTATCGTTTCTTGAAATAGTTCCAGGGATTTCCGTTAACCTTTTCCTCTTCTGTCCCCCAACTCTTCGAGGTCTACAGTTCAACAACCCAACGGTATAAGGGTGTAATGGAGAATTTAATAACTCCTGAGTTGGTCCGGATTCAACAATCTCACCAGCGTACATAACCAAAGTTCTATCTGCCATTCCAGATACAACACCCAGATCATGTGTAATTAAGATCATCGATAAATTGATTTTCTTTTTTAAAGAATCAAATAATTCTAAAATTTGAGCTTGTATTAAAACATCTAATGCCGTAGTTGGTTCATCGGCAATTAAAACTTTTGGAGAACAAGCCAATGCAATAGCGATTATCACGCGTTGCTTCATGCCACCGCTAAGTTGATGAGGATAACTATTCATTTTCCCTTCCGGATTCGGAAGTTTAACTATATCAAGTAATTCAACCGCTCTCTGCTTAGCCATTTTTCGATCTAACTTAAGATGCAAAAATAAAGGCTCCATAATTTGTTGGCCAATAGTCATTGTGGGATTTAAAGACGTCATTGGGTCTTGAAAAACCATGGATATTTTATTTCCACGTATCGATTGGAGCTGCTCGCTGTTATAAGTTAAAATATCTTTAGATTCAAACCAAACGCTTCCGTCGATAATTTTTCCAGATGGCGGCAATAGACGTAAAAGCGATAAAGCTGTGGCCGATTTACCTGACCCAGATTCCCCAACAATTGCGAGGGTTTCTTCTTTATGCAAATCGAACGTTATCTTATCTGCGGCAGTGACTGAATTTAAACCTTCTCCAAAACGCGTTGTCAGGTTTTCAACTTTTAGTTCAATAGACTGCTTATCCATTACTATTAGATCTCACGTCATTCTTCCCTTAAATGATCTTCTCTTTTTCAACAACCTTAGCGGATTTTACCGCCACCTCATATTAAAAACTAACAGCCAAGTCCACCTCTTTCAACTATTTCTATATAAAAATCATTGCAAACCCTAATTGACCTTATCGCTTAATAATGAAAAGATTGTAGATAATTGGATTCCCCCCAATCTTTTTATACAAGGTTAATATGAAAACCGCTATTATTGGAACCATTTTTAGTTTACTCACCGCCTTCAGTAACTACGGAGCTGATTATCAAGGCGATTTAATTTCTAAAAATAAATCTGATTCAGCCATAAAGTTTTTAAAGCCTCCATTATCTTTAACTGTATTGCAAAATCGACCACAAAAAGGTTTTTACTATTTTTTTTCTAACGAAAAACCTAAGTTTGACGAAGCTCTAAACATCATTTCAAAAGACAACGACGCATTTGATAAAATTATTAGCGACACCAAGACCATAAAAAAAACGCTACGCGCCACGGACCCTGCGCGATTGTCTCCCGCTTCGGTAGGCGCAGATTTTAGAGGCGTCATTAATCGAAATCGTCTAAAAGATTTATTCAAAATCAATCCTTCTGACATCCTTCTTATTTATCGGCGAGAATTTATAATTCAGTCTACAAAAGAATTTTCCAATTCTTATTTTCAAAGTCCAGAGCTCTTTTTGAAACCGTCTTCAACTGATTTTTCAATTGAAATTTTAACAAAGGGATTGGTTTATATTTCAAAACAGAGGAAAGTATTAGCTCTCCCCTATAACAAGAAAAGCATTACGATCTCTGAGGGACAGAGCGATATCAATATCATTTTAGCTACAGTGGTAAAAAGCGGACTAAAAAAACTTGCCGAAGAGGCAAAAAAGAAAATTCAAGCGCAAAAAAAGATCATCACCAAATCATATTGACGCGCTTCTTTTCTATTAACGAACAAAGTTTCCATAACGAAACTCATTAGAAGCTTTTGTCTCTGTAGGTAAAATTGGAAGCAACGGAATTTTATTGAGTAAACTGGTAGATTTTTTTAAAACAAGAGGTAGGACTCAATCACATGGGATCTTTATAAAAATAAAAATCCCATGCATAGAGTAAAATTTAAACCAATACTATTCAAAAAACTTAAAAACGTAGCGTCCTTATGCAACTTGACGCGATTTGGTATGACGTTTACGATCATTTTCGTCTAGAATTCTTTTCCTTAAACGAATAGTTTCAGGCGTAATTTCGGCCAATTCATCCTCACTCACAAATTCTAGAATTTGTTCTAAACTCATTTTGCGTGGAGGGACCAAAGTAATATTATCATCTGAGCCAGAAGCCCGCATATTTGTCAGCTTCTTTTCCTTACATGCGTTAACTATCAAATCTCCAGATTTTCGGTTTTCTCCAATGATCATTCCAGTATATATTTCTTCTCCAGGGGATAGAAACAAAGTTCCTCTTTCTTGCAAGTTATACAAAGAAAAACCCGTCGTCTTTCCATTTTCCAAAGCAATAAGAACGCCAGCAGTTCGCCTAGAGATTTCTCCGCAATAAGGAATATAACCATGGAAAACCCGATTGATAATACCTGTACCTTTAGTAGCCGTTAGAAACTCATTAGTAAACCCAAATAATCCGCGAGTCGGAACAATAAACTCTAACCTAGTTTGGCCATTACCGGGATTAGACATATCTTTCATGCTCCCTTTTCTAGGCCCCATTAGTTCCATCACCTTCCCTGAGTATTCTTCGGAAACGTCTATAACCGCTAATTCTTGAGGTTCATTAAGCTTACCGTCAATTTCCTTCAAAATGACTTCAGGCATAGATACAGAGAATTCATATCCCTCGCGGCGCATAGTTTCGATAAGGATGGTCAAATGCAATTCGCCTCTTCCCGATACTCTAAACGTATCCTGTGCTGCAGTCTCTTCAATCCGCAATGAAACATTAGACTTTATTTCTCGAAATAACCTTTCTCGCAAATGACGAGAAGTCAAAAATTTCCCTTCTTTTCCTGCAAAGGGAGAATTATTAACAGAAAAATTAATCGATAATGTAGGTTCGTCAATCTCAATTACAGGTAAAGCTTCTGGGTTTTGCGCACAGGCAACAGTCTCTCCTATATCGACATCCTTCATGCCAGAAATACCAATAATATCTCCTGCAATAGCTTCAGATATCTCAACTGGTTTTAAACCTTCATATGCCAATATCTTTGAAATTTTAAATTGTTCGTGATCGCCAGAACGTCGAATCAAAGTAAAAGCAGACTTTAAGTCAACAGAGCCGCGCATAATTTTTCCAATAGCGATCCGCCCCACATAGTCACTATAGTCGATCGAGGAAACTAGCATTTGAAACGGTTCTTCCGGATCACCAACGTGTGGCTCCACTTTATCTACAATCAGATCTAGCAAAGGAGCCATATCTAAGTTTTCACCTTCCGGTTCCAATCGACAAAACCCCATCTTAGCCGAAGCGTAGATAGTCGAAAAATCCAACTGCTTATCGTTAGCCCCTAACGCTACAAACAGATCAAAAACTTCATCCAAGACTTTATCAGGATCGGCGCCTTTCCGATCAATCTTGTTAACTACTACAATAGGACAAAGCCCATGTTCTAAGGCTTTCTTTAAAACAAACTTTGTTTGAGGCATTGGTCCTTCGGCCGCATCAACTAATAGTAATACCCCATTTACCATTTTTAAAATTCGCTCAACTTCACCGCCAAAGTCGGCATGTCCTGGAGTATCGACTACATTAATCTTATAATCCTTATACCGGATAGAAGCATTTTTAGAAAAAATCGTTATGCCTCTTTCTTTTTCTAAATCATTGCTATCCATGACGCACGTATCGACACTCTCGTTACTTCGGAATAATCCAGCTTGACGAAGTAAACAATCTATCAAAGTTGTTTTGCCGTGATCAACATGCGCAATAATACCTATATTTCTTAATAAACTCTGGTCCATTATTTCCTTAATTAAATAGAATGGTCCCAAAATGGGATTGGTCAATCAACCAATCCCATCACGAAACAAAATCAATAGTAATATAATCTGATGATTATCTTAGCTTAGTGAGGAATTAAATAGTTACTGAATTGATTTGAAGAATGTCACTGATAGACTTGAGATCATCTACCGCTTTTGATTCAAGGCAGCCGTCTGTGTTAATAACTGACAACGCTTTTGCCCCACCATTTGACGTTAGTCTTCCTAAATGGAATCCAGCTATATTTACGCCGTTATTACCTAAAATAGTTCCAATTTTCCCTATTACTCCAGGTTTATCATCATTTGCCATAACCAACATGTTTTTGGAAAACTCAGCCTCAAAAGAAAAATCATCAATCTTAACAATTCGAGGCGATTCCTTGCCGATCAAGCTTCCAGTAACAGTACGCGATCCATTCTCGCCAGTTACTTCAACAAAAATTGTACTAGAATAATCCCCCAACTCGCTGCTTTTTGATTCTTCAATTTCAATACCCCGTTCTTTTGCTAAAAACGGAGCGTTAACCATATTCACCCCTTCAACATTTCCATCAAGCAATCCTTTTATAACCGTAACGGTAATAGGATCTGTTTTTAAATCCGCTACTTCTCCCGCATATTGGATTTTCACAGATTTAATAGCTCCATCAATCAATTGAGCAATAAACTTTCCAATATTTTCACCCAAAGTTAAATAGGGTTTTATCTTTGCTAAAAGCTCGCCATCAATAGCGGGAGTATTAATTGCGTTACGCACCTGACCATCAATTAAATAGTCGATTACTTGTTCGCTGATAATGATAGCAACTTTGTCTTGAGCTTCCCCAGTCGACGCACCTAAATGAGGCGTACATGTAATTTCGTCTACCGTAAGCAATGGGCTGGCAGTATCAAGAGGTTCTTTTTCATAAACATCTAAAGCAGCTTGAGCAACTTTTTTAGACTTAACGGCTTCAATCAAAGCGTTATGATCTATCAAGGTTCCTCTTGCACAGTTCACAATTCGAACGCCTTCTTTTATAATATCAAATTCTTTTTTACCTAAAAGAGGACCTCCCGATAAACTTGGAGCGTGAAGACTTATAAAATCGGAACGTTTGAGCAATTCTTCCAATTCAACAGCCTCGACTCCAATTTTTTCGGCTCGTTCTTTTGATATAAAAGGATCATATCCTAAAATCTTCATACCAAAGCCTTTAGCCCGCTCAACAACAGCAGAACCAATTCGACCTAAACCAACAATACCTAAGTTTTTGTTATAAAGTTCAACTCCCATAAAAGCTTTGGGCGACCATTTACCGCCTCGTAGGGTTGCATCTGCGCGAGGAATATTACGAGCCATTGAAAGCATAAGAGCCATAGCATGCTCGGCAGTGGTAATGAGATTTCCCTCGGGAGCATTCATCACTACAATTCCTTTTTTCCCTGCAGCATCTAGATCAATATTATCGACTCCTACTCCAGCTCTACCAATCACCTTCAAATTATCTGCGGCTTCAATAACGTCCGCAGTAACTTTTGTAGCGCTACGAACTATCAACCCATCATAATTTGGAATGATCTTTATCAATTCTTCTTTAGGAAGTCCTACATTAACATCTACACTAATTCCATCGGCTTCTTGTAACTTAGCAACGCCAAGTTTCGAGAGGTTATCGCTAACCAGAACTTTCATTGAATTGCTCCAAAAAATAGCTATTCTATAACTTTATTAAATTTAAATATGGTTAAGGGAGAGAACTCCCTAAACTTCAAGAATCTGCAAGGCTTCATTATCTGATAAAACTGGATTAGGTTCAATAGCCTTCCAATAAAATTTCCTGCGCGGCTCCAACTCCTTTACCAAATTCAACCGAAGCTCCAAACTTACGGAGCGCCATTTCTAAAGCAGACATTGAAATAACGGTATCAAAAGTGTCTACATAACCTAAATGAGCTATGCGAATAGCTTTTCCCGGCCATTGTTACTCCAAATTCATCTCAGATAGTTTTAAAGAGTTTTTTACCATCCATTCCGTCTGGAAGAAAAAATCCCGTAGTGCTATCAGTTGGGTTGTCCGGAGCAACCATAGATAAAACGATGGCCTGCACAGCGGCACGGGTAGCTCTGGCTAGAAGGTTATATCTTTTGAAAACGTTTTCAAGACCTTCTTCCTTAATATAATTTCACTACCCGCACTTTTTCTAACAACACCGTAATGAATCAGACAGATAACATAAAATTGCTATCGGTCAAAATATAACTCTTAGGCCTTACGCTTTTCAAAATCCCTCATATAATCAATCAGGGCATCAACGCCAGCTTCAGGCATGGCGTTATAGATACTCGCTCGCATTCCTCCGACTGAACGATGACCTTTTAGGGTGGTTAACCCAATATCTTCAGCACCTGCTAAAAATTCTTTGTCTAAGTCGGCATTGGCCAACACAAATGGCACATTCATCCAAGATCGCGAAGCTTTTTCCACGGGATTACTATAGAAGTTCGAATTATCAATCGCGGCATACAACTTATTAGCCTTGTTTTCATTCAATTTCCTCATAGCGGAAAGCCCACCTTGTTTTTTCACCCATTTGAAGACCAAACCCGCCAAATAGAGCGTATAAGTCGGAGGAGTGTTCAACATCGAATCCGCTTCAGCTTGTTGTGCGTAATCGAAAACACTCGGGGTCGTGGATAACGAATTCCCAATAAGATCATCGCGAACAATTACTAACGTGACACCCGCTGCTCCCATATTTTTTTGCGCACCCGCATAAATCAGCCCAAAACGATTCACATTCAATGGGCGGGAAAAAATCGTCGAGGAAAAATCGCCAACCAGTGGTACATCCCCGGTGTCAGGAATCCAATGAAACTCCACACCACCGATTGTTTCGTTTGGAGTATAGTGCGCATAAGCAGCATCTGAATTCAAAGACCAGTTCTCAAAGGGAGGAATGGTGGTGAATTTATCAGCTTCAGAGGAAGCCGCAACGTTCACCTCGCAATATTTTTTTGCCTCACTAATGGCTTTCTTACCCCAAGCACCAGTCC
>JAJDAT010000024.1 GCA_029261715.1 Nitrospinia bacterium
GGTGCGCAACTGGTCCGATCAGGACGTTGACGATCTGAACGTGACGTTACAGGTGAATGACCAGGAGATTGGCCAAAACGAAGTATCCATCAAAGCGGGTAGTGCCACACAAACCTCTTTCCGATACGTGCCCGAAAATGACGGTCCCATCGACGGCATCTTGTCCTTGGACGAAGACGATCTCCTCGTAGACAATACCCGCTACTTCACTTGGAATCCGCCACGAAAAAGCCGGGTAGCCATCGTAACGGACGACGAGGGTGCCAACCGCTGGCCCGCGCACCGATTTTTTGAGCAGGCTCTCCCCAACAATGAGGACATGCCCTGGACCACGGAGACGATTCAGGTAGATGAGCTGGATGACATCATTCTACATCCAGCACGGCACCCCAAGATTATTATTGTGAGTCATCTGGATGGCTTAACCGCAAAAGCCGCCCGCGCACTCCGGGAGTACATGGAAGCAGGTGGGCATGTGCTGTTCACCGTAAACGAATCTGTGCCGCCCGCCGATTTGAATAGATTGCTGTTGGCCGATATCGGCATTTCGGCACAAGACTGGGCCTATACCCAGCGACGGGATACCCGTTTCGATGTCATGTCGTGGATCAATCTGGATCACCCCATGTTCCTCGTCTTCAACGGTACCAAATACAACGATTTTTCCTCCCTGCGTTTCTACAACCATTTAAAACTCACCATCGCCGACGAAGACGACAGTAATGCTACCGTGCTCGCTCGTTTTGACAACGACGACCCAGCCCTTATGGAAATTACCGTGGACCAGGGCAAACTCGTTATCTGGCCCTTTGCCGTGCAATTGGACTGGACCAATCTGCCCAAAACAGCTCGCTTTGTGCCCCTGCTTCACGAAACGCTCTATGCGTTGTCCGGTTTCAGCGACGGCAACACCCAGCGGGAAGTGGGACAACGCGTCATTCGCGACATGATTGCCATGGATGAATCAGGGAAAAGCACCGTTCGTCTCCCTGGCCAGACCGCCAACGCCGCAGTTACCCTTAATGACCCCGCGAGTATCCAGCGGTTACGTCTGGACGTAGCCGGATTTTTCCGGTCCCGCTCCCAGAGCGACACCAATTGGATCATCACCGAAGCTGTCAATGTAGACCCATCGGAAGGCGATGACACTACTGTCTCGGCTACCGAATTTGAATTGAAGATGGCAGCAGCCCCCATGCTGGAAGCGAATATCGAAGAGGCTGGAGTTGTTGGATTAAATATAGATGCTTCTGGAAATATCATCAAACGAGAATATGGACGAAACCTGCTCCTCATTATTTTTATACTGGTGCTGGTGGAAAGTGTGTATATGACACTGCTCTCCCGCCGAAACCCACGCACTACCCCGGCTGCTAGCCAAGGAGGTAACCGTGAATAAAGAGACCCCATCCATGCATCCAGAAGTAAGGATGAACATTGAATTCGTAGCCGAGCAATGCCGCCACGTTCGCGCCATGCGCTGTTGGGTGCGATTCGGCCTGACCACACTCGCTCTCACCTGTCTTGCAACATTTATACTGGCCCTCTTTGGCGTGGACGGACCAGCCAGCGCTATCTTACTCGTTGGATATGTCGTCGGAGAGCTTGCCGCGCTGGCTATCCTGGTAATAAATCCGCTGCGTACTCCCATCACCCTGCGGCAAGTAGCACTCTTTATTGACGAACATCATCCCGAACTGGAAAACCGTATCGTCAGCGCCATTGACCTGTCCGGAAAAGGTGAGGAAGTCTCTCCCTGGATGATCGAACAATTTCTCGAAGAGACCATCCCCATCATGCGAAACACCTCGCTCAGCGATCTGTTCGATGTCGCTGGATCCCTGCGCCTCATTGGCTCCTTTGCCGGGCTCATAGTCATGTCGCTGGCCGTCATCGGATTATTTCGCGGATTATGGCTGCCCAGCCTGAGTTTTATGCTGCCGTCCCAGACGCTGCAAGTGGCTGCCCTGCCGTTTTCGGTGGAGCCGGGAAATATACGGGTTCGTCTGGGCGATAACCAGATGATCCTCATTCGCTCCGACGAGCCGGATCGCGCCGTCACCCTACGCTACCGTATTGGCAACGGCATGTGGAACACCATGGAGACCAACCGCAGCAGCGCGGAGAATGTGTCCTATCACCAATTCGATAACATCCAGAAACCCATTCAGTACCAGGCCGAACTGGGCCGCCGCCAGTCAGAAATTTTCCTGGTTACCCCCTGGACACCCCCGGAAGTGGAAAGCATCACAGTAAATTACACCTATCCGGAATACACTGGATTATCGAACCGGGAAGATCCGAACAGCGGCAATGTCATTGCTCTGGAAGGGACGCACATCGATTTGTCCGTATGGGTAAACAAGAAAATCGCCAAGGCGGAGATGGTTCTGGACAGTGGCGAGACCATCCCCCTAAAACAAGTGGACGATACGCTATGGAGCGTGCCATTCACGGTGGCGCGAAACGACGCGTATCGTGTGATGCTCTTTGATCACGACGGGGAATCCGGCGAATACAATCCCGAATACACCATTACCGCCAACCGGGATCGCCCTCCTGAAATCAAAATCGACTTTCCTCGTGGCGACAGCGAAGTATCCATGCTGGAAGAAGTGGAATTCGATTTCCGAGTCACCGATGACTACGGATTCGATAATTTCGGCGTGCAATATGAAGTCGCCGGACAGGAGCCGGTGCGGGTTGCTCTTAATTCGGAAACCGGCATCGTGTCCGCCGCCGAAGGGCACCATGATTTTCCGCTGGAAGAATTGGGACTGGAAGCCGGGGATTTCATTACGTGGACCATCTGGGCGAAAGACAGCAAGCCCGACCGGGACGAATACGAAGTCCTGGGCGATCCCTATTTCCTGGAAATTCGCCCCTTCAAGAAACGGTTTAGCGAATCCATTTCCGGCGCAGGCCAGGACGGCGAGCAAGAAGACGATATGGCTCAGATTCAAAAGGAAATTCTCATCGCTACCTGGAATCTGCGCCGCGAATCGCGATATATGGACAACGATGAATTCGAAGAAAAACGTGACATTGTCGTAGAGACCCAGGAAAAACTCCTAAAACAGGTCAATGCCGCTGGTGGTATGGCAGGCGGCGAAGTGCCCCCGGAAATTCCTAAGCTGAAAGAAGCCATGCAGCGATCTGCTGATGCCCTGTCTAGGGCAGCTTTACCGGATCCGAAAACGGAATTGTCCGAAGCCACCACGCACCAGCAGGTAGCCAACAGGCTCAT
>JAJDAT010000025.1 GCA_029261715.1 Nitrospinia bacterium
AACACAAACGAGCTTTTACCACACTTTTTCCACCGACTTCATAAACGCGAGGATTTATTCACAGCTCAACAGATTCAACTACAAATTTTGAATTTAATTTTAAAACAAACTTGACTTCGTCTGTTTCATAGCAGGGTGACAATTATTTAATTCAGTGTGATCCTTATTCCTTTAAATAAACTCTAGGATAGAGGGAAAATGAAAAAACAATTTGGTCTCTGGATATTTTGCTTTGCGTTTTTCCCGGTTTTGGTTTTTGCCGCTGATGTTGATCCTGAAATACAATCCCACTGCGATAAGACTGCTGAAAATGATTTGAATGCAAAAAAAACGTGTGTCGAAGAACAAGAAAAAGCAAAGCATTGGCTTGAAAGTCGTCGAATCTCAAATGAGATTCAATTAGATTGTAGAGTATTTTCGAAGGGTGATTGGCTGGTTAAAAAAGCGTGCGTTGAGAAAAGGGAAATGGAAATGGCTGATACGGTTTACGAAGGTTCCTTCTCATCAAATTGATGTAGAGAAAAATACTTCTTTGGAAGTATGAGATTTCTCGATCCTTCGAGTGCCTCAGGACAGGCTGAACTCGAAATGACATTTAATCGAGGCGACCCTTCGACAAGTACTTCGACAGGCTCAGTATAAACTTCGGGTGACAATATTGAGGCTCTGAATGACATGCAGCGGGGACTGATATAGACGCTGTTAATTGTTTTTTTATAGTTACCCTTATGACTAAAAAACTAAACAATCTCTTAATTGAAATTAAGGATTGCAGGTTATGCGAAGATCATCTCCCTTTAGGTCCGCGACCTGTTGTCCAAGCTAGCTCGAAAGCTAAAATTCTGGTGGCGGGGCAGGCTCCTGGTCGGAAAGTCCATGAATCGGGAGTTCCATTTGACGACGCTAGCGGTGAACGGTTGCGCGATTGGATGGGAATCGATAGAGAGATATTCTATGACGCTTCCAAAATTGCGATTGTGCCTATGGGGTTTTGTTTTCCGGGAACGGGTAAATCAGGCGATCTGCCGCCTCGCCCGGAATGCGCCGAGGCTTGGCGAGAAAAGCTGCTTTCGAATTTACCCCAAATAGAGTTAACGCTCGTAATTGGAAAATACGCTCAGGATTATCATCTAGGAACTCTTCAAAAAAAGAACTTAACCGAAACGGTAAGATCCTGGAAAGAATACTGGAAGATAAAAGTATTGCCGCTTCCACACCCCAGCCCACGCAATAATATCTGGCTTCGTAAAAATGATTGGTTCGAAGAAGACGTTCTACCTACCTTGAAGTCGAAAGTTCAAAAACTAATTTGAATCGCAGGAATAAGTGATTCGTTTGTTGGAATTGAGGCGACCCTTCGACCTTGCTCTTAAGGAACTAAAATAAGGAAGTTGCACTTCCCTTCGACCAGTCCTTCGAGAGCCTCAGGATAAACTTCGGACAGGCTTAGGGCTCAGTATGACATTTATTAAATTTTTCTATTTTTAGTTCCTTGTTCAATCAACACAGGCACTCGGTCTGGGGCTGACGCTCAGGGTGACAATATTAGAACTCTGGATGACACGCGGTGGTGGACTGGCGCAAACCAAACATACTTTTGTTTTACGATTACTTTTCTATACTAAAAGCAAAGAGGTGTAGCGCTTTTCTTCGACCTTGCTCAGAACAGGCTCCCACCTCAATTGACAGTTTTTAAAACGAAGTGATTCTTCGACAGGATTACTTTGATAATTGATGGGAATTTTTTTGGGTTTTCTTTATCTGTAGAATTAGTTCGGGTTTTATTGTCAGGAAACTATTTGAATTGGGAATAAAAAAAACTTAGCGGTTTTTTTTGCTACAATGGGGCCGAATTTGAAGAGATGGTTATTCTGATAATTTGAAAAATCGCTTTGGAAATATTATCGTATGAAATTTTCCTACTACGAACCCGAAGAATTTTTTGACGAATACTTTGAGTCCAAAGGTCAGCCCTGGCCTTGGGCTGAGAAAGTTATCGATAGACTCCATCAACTCTCAAAGAGCGAGTTGGTCAGTCGGCAAAAAGCGGCGGAAGCGGCTTTCATGCAAATGGGAATCACCTTCGGCGTTTACGGCGACCAGAAGGGATTAGAAAAAGTTTTTCCTTTTGATATCATCCCCCGTATTGTAAACGCTAAAGATTGGGATCTAATCGATCGCGGAATCAAACAGCGTGTTTACGCTTTAAACAAATTCATCAACGACATTTATAACGAACAAAAAATCATTAAGGACGGGATCATCCCCAGAGAAATGATTCTTTCTTCGATAGCTTATCGCAAAGAGTGCGTAGGTTTAAAACCTCCTAAAGGGATTTGGTGCCATATCAGCGGTATCGATTTAATCCGCGACCGCGACGGGCAATTCTACGTTCTTGAAGATAATTTGCGCTGTCCTTCGGGCGTTTCCTACGTATTGGGGAACCGCCGGGTATTAAAACAAACGCTTCCTGTTGTCTTTGAAGCTTTACCTATTCGGCCAGTCGAAGATTATTCGAGTCGGCTTGCCGCTACACTTCGACATCTTATTCCGGAAACCATCGACAAACCAAACATTGCAGTATTGACTCCAGGTATTCACAATTCGGCTTATTTTGAGCATTCGTTTTTAGCGCAACAGATGGGTGAAGAGTTGGTAGAGGGGCAAGACTTAGTCGTGATGGATGATTTTGTTTATATGCGGACCACACACGGGTTTGAGCGCGTGGACGCAATTTATAGAAGAATCGACGACGACTTTTTAGATCCTACGGTTTTTCGTCCTGATTCCCTATTAGGCGTTCCGGGTATTATGAAATCGTATCGCGCCGGTAAGGTGGCCTTAGCCAACGCGCCTGGAGCGGGAATCGCCGACGACAAAGCGATTTACGCTTATGTTCCCGAGATCGTCAAATATTACACAGGCGAAGATATCCTGATACCAAACGTTCCGACGTTGATTTGCGATGATAAAAAAGACCGCGAACGCGTTATCGACAACATTAAAGATTACGTTGTGAAAACCACTCACGGTTCTGGAGGATATGGGATGTTGATCGGTCCCGCGTCTTCTACCAAAGAGCAGAAACAAATGATTGAGAACATTAAGGCGAACCCTCGCGACTATATTGCGCAACCGGTTATCATGCTTTCGCGCGTTCCGGTGATAGAAAAAGACCGTTTTGAAGGACGGCACATTGATTTGCGTCCCTTTGTATTGTATGGCGAAGATATTTACGTTCTACCCGGAGGATTGACGCGAGTGGCGCTTAAGAAAGGTTCTCTGGTCGTCAACTCGTCGCAAGGCGGAGGCAGTAAAGATACCTGGGTATTAAGTGGTGATGGGTAAGGCTTTAAATTAATAAATTGTTGAACCGCAACACTCACAGAGTGATGTCGCTCAATAAAGGCTTTTACCGCAAAGACGCCCTTCGACAGGCTCAGCACAAGCTCCGAAGCGACGAAGGATCTAGGTATAAAAGAGAGGAATTAAATTTATTGAATCGATGCGAGATCCTTCGCAGAACCTAAAGGTTCTTCTCAGGAAGACACGCAAAGGAGGTTGAGTCATACAAACTCCTATGATTTTCTTAAACTGCTTGCTCTTATTTTTCTTTGCGCTCTCTGCGTCTTTGCTGTAAAAAAAGGTTTTTGTGATTTTAAAATATGAATACTGAATTAAAAATAAAACCATGTTAAGTCGAGTCGCAAATTCAATCTATTGGATGAGTCGTTATTTAGAAAGGGTGGAGAATACCGCTCGCTTAATTGACACTCAATTAAATATGATTTTGGATTTGCCTCCTATGCGCGACGATCGAAACGCATGGAGACCTCTAATCAGTATTACGGGAGACGATGAATATTTTAAAGAGCGTTATGGAGATGCCACTAGAGAAAATGTGATGTACTTTCACACTTTCGATGCAGAATATCAAAACTCGATCAATTTCTGCCTCACCGCCGCAAGAGAAAACGCAAGGTCGGTCAGGGAAGTGATTCCTTCGGAAATGTGGGAACAGATAAACAGACTGTACATTACTTTAAGAGGGAAGGGCGCAAGCAAAAAGGCGGCTGAACAACCACACCAATTTTATACGGATATTAAAATGGCGTGTCATTTGATATCGGGAATTGGATACTCCGCAATGTCTCATGGCGAAGCCTGGTACTTTTTACAACTGGGAAAATTTTTAGAACGCGCGGATAAAACGTCGCGCATTCTTGATGTTAAATATTTTGTCATCCTACCGCGATTAGATTATATCGGTTCTACTTTGGACAACGTGCAATGGACCGCGCTTTTGAAGTCCACCAGCTCTTTTGAAATGTACCGCAAAAGATTTAATCAAATCAGTCCCGAGAATATCGTTAGTTTTTTAGTATTCGATAAAGAGTTTCCGCGATCTATTTTGTATTGCGTGCAGCAAACGGAGAAAGCGATATTTAAAATAATGGGAACCCCTCCCGGCCCTTACAAAAGCGACTTGGATCAAGAAATAGAAAAAATTGCTTCCAAGATCGCTCGTTCCAACGCCAATGAAATCATGATTGAAGGAATGCACAATTTTTTAGACGGTTTGCAATCTGATTTGAATGGCTTGGGGCAAAAAATTTCTGAAAATTTCTTTGAAGCAAAACCCGTCACCAATATCCACAGCTTTGGCGCGCAAGCGCAGTAGGAAGGATTGAACGACATTAACCTAGATCCTTCGTCACCCTTTCAGGGCTCCTCTAGGATGACGTGGAGATGGGCTATTGACTTGAAGTTTTATTTATTTTCTATAAACCTTTGACGAAGCTCCTCAACGAACCACCCGAAACTTAATTAAACAGGATTACGTCTTAAGTCCAAGGTATATGGGAAGTCTTTATTGGTTTCCGTAATAGGAATAATGCGTTGCCCAGGCGAGTGCCCCATCGCTTGGAATCGAGAAGAAAGCCGGGACTCTGCTTCGCTTTCGTTAACGGGGATTTTTTCGTAATGCCTCCCGCCAGGATGAGTTACGTAGTAAGTGCATCCGCCGATAGACCGCTCGTAACGCCGGTCGATAATATCAATGACTAACGGCGTGTGTATGGGCAGGGTAGAGTGCAGACAGGATGGCGGAGCCCAAGCTTTATAGCGGATTCCCGCTACATAAACGCCGTTTTGTCCGGTGGACCTTAAAGGCACTGGACGGCCGTTGCAGGTGACTAAGTAATGGGAATCGTTGAATCCTTCCACTTTGAGTTGTAATCGTTCGACGGAGGAATCTACCGACCGGCTCACCGATCCCTGATACATTTCTTCGCCAAGTACGTGCCACGGTTCTAGCGCCATTCTTAATTCAAGATCGATTTGATTGATTCGGGTAGACCCATAATAAGGAAATCTAAAATCTCTGAATGGGAGAAACCAATCTAATTCGAAGTCGTAACCCGAAATATTTAAAGCGCTCACAACATCGTTTAGATCTTCCCAAAGGTAGTGCGGCAACATAAATCGGTCGTGTAGTTCGGTTCCCCATCGAACCGGTTTTTGTCGGTAAGGCGTTGTCCAAAAAGAGGAAACGCAGGCTCTAACCAAAAGGGCTTGCAATAAATTCATTTGCGGATGCGGCGACATTTCGAATCCTCGGAGTTCGACTAATCCCAAGCGTCCTCTATTGCTGTCTGGGCTGTACAACTTATCGATACAAATTTCGGCGCGATGCGTGTTCCCTGTAATATCGACGAGAATATTTCTGAACAACCGATCCACTAACCAATAGGGCGATTCTCCAAATTCTGGCGTTTGTTGAAACGCAATTTCCAGTTCATAAAGAGAATCCAAGCGCGCTTCATCGATTCGTGGAGATTGGCTTGTTGGGCCAATAAACATGGAAGAGAAAAGATAAGACAGCGACGGATGATTTTGCCAAAACGCAACGACACTGCGCAACATATCGGGCCGTTTCAGGAAAGGGCTGTCCGAGGGCGTTGGTCCGCCAATGGTTATATGATTGCCGCCTCCGGTGCCTACGCGACGTCCGTCTAATAAGAACTTATCGGTTGAAAGTTTTGAGAGGCGAGCCTCTTCATAAACAGTATTGATTATATTTTTTAACTCCTCCCACGAGCCGGAGGGTTGCACGTTCACTTCAATCACGCCAGGATCGGGAGTTACTTTGAAATTTGATATCCGCAAATCGTTTGGCGGCTCGTACCCTTCCAATACAATGGGGATATCCAGGCTTTTCGCCGTTTTTTCAATAGCGGAGACCAGTTCTAAGAAATTCTCAATGAGGGTTGTTGGCGGTAAAAAAACATGTAGTAATCCATCTCGACTTTCGACGCATAAAGTAGGACGAATTAAGCCAACCTCTTCGTCTTTGGGATGGGTGGCTTCAAGCTCTTTTTGTTTTTTTAAATCGGGCGTTTGCGATGAGTCTTTAAAAGTTGGTAGGTCGGGAAGTGGTTCAAAAGTGTTTCTCTCAGGGGGATTTTGTTCTTCGATTACCTTTTTTTGCGTCAGGCTATTGAAAGGCAATCGCAATCCGATAGGGGAATCTCCCGGCGTTAAGATCAAACGCCCGTTTCTAAAATCCCATGAACAACTGATCCAGCGCTTAAATTTTAACGAAAATAGTAAAGGCAGTACATAGCCTACTGGCTCGCTAAGATTCTTATCCAATAACTTTTGCAGTCTTTCCCGTTCCATTTTTTCATAAAGGTCTGCTTTTAAGATTTCTCCTTCTTGGGGTAACCGGTTTTCTTTCCAAAGGTGATAAACAGCGTCTTCATACGCGGGCATGGCGAAATTAGATGGAATGCCTAATTGTTTCATCAGCTCAAGGGTAAAAATTTGAGCGGTATCCGCATCGTGTTTGTAATCTTTTTCGATATCGGCAAGCAGAGAGGAGTTGCCCCAAATAGGCACTCCGTCTTTTCTCCAGAAGGAATTTAAAGACCAGCGCGGCATGATTTCCCCTGGATACCATTTACCTTGGCCAAAGTGAAGAACTCCGCCGGGGGAGAATTTATCCCTTAATTTCAACAGCAAATCGTTGCCCAGTTTCTTTTTATTAGGGCCCATTGCGGTGAAATGCCATTCTTCCCCCTCCAGATCTTCCAGGGAAACGAAGGTAGGTTCGCCGCCCATCGTTAACTGAACCCCATTGTTCTTTAAATCTTGGTCTACTTTATGACCAATTTTGTCGATCTGGTTCCATACTCGTTTGGAGTATGGTTTGGTCAATTTTAAATCCTCTTTGATGCGGGTAAAATGCATCTTATGTTCAAACTCGGTTTCGCAAGGTCCCAACGCGCCTGTAATTGGAGCGGCGCTCGAAGGATTTGGAGTGCAGCAAAGGGGGATATGGCCTTCGCTGGCAAGGTTTCCGGATGTTGGGTCTAGTCCAACCCAGCCAGCGCCTGGTAAGTAGACCTCCGTCCAGGCGTGCAAATCGGTGAAATCGGTAAAATCAGCTTCCGATCCCGCAAGCGTATCAAGCGGTACTTGATCGGGTTTTAATTGAATGAGGTAACCGGAGGTAAACCGGGTGGCTAAACCTAAATGGCGCAATATTTGGCATAAAAGCCAGGCCATATCTCTACAGGAACCACTTTTTAGCTTGAGCGTTTCTTCGCAAGTTTGAACGCCAGGTTCCATCCTGACAATATAAGAAAGCAGTTTATTTACTTTTTGGTTAATGCCGACTAAAAACGCGTTCGTCTCCATTTTTTTGGAGTCGAGAGTTTTTAAAAACTCGACCAGGAGTTTGCCTTTATCCTTAATTTCCAAATAAGGGCTCAGTTCTTCGGCCAAAGATTCCTCATATTTAAAAGGAAATTCTTGGGCATATTCTTCGTGAAAGAAATCAAAGGGGTTGAACGCTTGAATTTCCGCGACTAAGTCGACTTCTACTTGAAATTCTTTTATTTTATCGGGTATTAAAATACGGGCTAAATAGTTCCCAAATGGATCTTGTTGCCAATGTAGAAAATGTTTTTCGACATTGATCTTGAGGGAATAGGAGTTTATATGGGTGCGCGCGTGTGGGGCTGGTCGCAATCGGACAATTTGCGGACCCAGTTGTACTAATCGGTCGTACTTATATTTCGTTAAATGATGCAGCGCAATTTGCGTTTTCATAGAGCAGAAGCTAAATTAAAAGTAACTAAATATTACGAACCCGATCATGCAGACGACATAGAATGCTAAAAAGGCCTTTATAATAGTCTTTATTCGGGGGGAGTTCATAGCGCTTGTTCTTTTCTAAGTTAAGTGTTGAATAAATTGACTTCAAAGTTGGTTATTCCAAAAGCTCTACATATAAAAGCTATTCAAAAAATAGGAATTCATCACCTACTAAATGAAGTGAAATAATTGGCAAAATAGGTTATCTTTGGGCACATAATACCTTAGATTTTGAAGTGAAAACAACAAGCTTATGATATTGAACCCAATTTGCGAGTTTTATTCCCTTAGGAGAAAACTTTGAGCGACATATTGGCGTTAAACTCAGATTCATTGAGTTCGCCATCCATTGATATTAAAACGTCGATAAATTCAGGAACCATCGATTCCCTGGGCTGGGGGTTGGGGTGGTACCCAAATAACGATAATTCGGCGGTAATTATAAAAGACGCCGTGTCCCGAAACACTCAAGACATGGTGCAAGCGTTAACCGATTGGACCAGTTTCCGGTTCACCGTCCTATTGTGTAATTCCATTGGAGCGGCAAAACACCCGACCCAGCACGATACCCAACCATTCCGACGCAGTTTTTCAGGCAGCGATTGGCTTTTCATTCATGACGGTAAGTTCAATCGTAGCAATCTAGCAGATATTCACGATCAAGCTACCGGATTCCTTGAACCATTGGGAAACACCGATTCCGAATTAGCCTTTTGTTTGATGTTGAGCCGAATTCACGCATCCGGGTCCAAATCACTTAAAGACGCCAAAGGTCAAAACTTATTGGAATGGTTTGGCGAGCTTGATGGACATGGCAGCGCCGACATTATTTTTACCGACGGAAAAACGCTGGTTTTTTATCATGGGAAAAACTCGACGAAACCGATGTTTTACAAACGGTTTTGTCCACCCAATCCAGAAGCGGCGCTTGAGTCCGCGTCGCTGTCTCTGAATCTCAGTGACCCAAGAGATATGTATCGAACATTTTTGATGGTTTCCACCGGTCCGTTTCAAGGCGAAGACTGGGAAGAGATGGAATTGGGGCAACTTATCATGGCACGCAGAGGCGCGGTAGTGTGGAATAGCCATCGCGCTAAACCGACCCCGTACCCGTTTTCAAGTTTTCAAAGCCAAAGTCAAAGCCAAACGATTCCAGAAGAGAAAAGTTCCTTTAGTTCATTACAAACAGCGCAAGCATTAACAAGCTCCGTTGCTGAAGATGTCGAACAGTTCGCTCATGGTATTCAAGGTAAGCCATTTGATTATAGATTATATGAAGTGACTCATTTGACGGAATACAAGTATTCCGAACCTGTGGAACATAGCGAGCACACGTTTCGATTAAATCCTTGGGAAGATAGCGATCAATTGGTCGTTGATGGCGGCGTAGAAATATCCGTTCCAGGAGAGAAACTCCAGTTTGAGGATGTATTTGGTAATCCGTCAGTGCATTATTCGATTAACCAACCTTACACAGAGCTAAAAATTAAAAGTACGCACCGGGTAAAAGTTATTTCATCCACGCCAGACGATTACACATCCTCAATGCGTAGAACTTCAATACCCTTGATTTGGATGCCCTGGCAAAGGCAAATGATGCAATCTTATTTGATGCCGCCAGAACTTCCGGAAACCCAACTACGAGAACTCAACGAGTTCGCCATGAGTTTTGTAGAAAGAAACGATTATCACTTGCTACAAACAATCATGGATATGAACACGAGGATCTATGAAGATTTTACTTACAAGCAAGGATCGACAAATTTAGAAACAACGCCCTTTGATATTTTTACATCGCGATCCGGCGTGTGCCAGGACTTTGCGAATTTGTTGATATGTTTATGCCGACTGTTGAATATCCCGGCGCGATATAGGGTAGGGTATATTTACACAAACGCCAATTACGAGAATAAGATTCAATCCGAAGCCTCGCATGCCTGGACAGAAGTTTATTTACCTTTTGTTGGCTGGCGCGGGTTCGATCCCACCAACGGATGTTTAGTCAATCAAGACCATGTCCGAGTCGCGTGTGGCAGAAACTATCGTGACGCCACCCCCACTTCCGGTACGATCTTAAAAGGCGGCGGCTTAGAAAGCCTTTTAGTCGATGTCAAAATGAGAGAAGTCTAAGTATCGCCATCCCCAAAAATTATCACCCTGAATAAAATAAATGTCACGCTGAGGCTCTCGAAGCGCGACCACCACACTAAAGTTGTTTCCCAGGGTCTTCCCGGCCCAAAATCCTGACAATAACAATTTCGTTGGAATCAATGCGAAAATAAATCGAGTGTGCTCGGTAAATGCTACGTCTATATCCTTCGCGGATATGTTCAACGGCTGGCCAGCGTTGGGGATAGTTGGATAGATCTTCTAAATGGACGTACAAACCAGAAACATATTTATCAGCCTGCTCCAGTCCAAACGTTTCGAATCCGAAAACAAATAAACGATCAATATCCGCATCTGCGGAAAGAGTCAGTCTATATTTTGCCATCAGCTCGCAAACGTTTTTTTGCCGCTTCAACAATTTGCCGTGGTGTTCGTTTACTCATACCGCTTTGCTCGCCTTCAATGATGGCGGCTCGGATCGCTTCGATACCTGACTCGCGTTCCTGCTTTTCTCGGATAGCAGCGCGAATGATTTCGCTATCGTTGTTATAGTTTCCGGAGGCAATTTGTTCTTTGATCCAGTCGGATTGTTGATCCGTAACTGAAATGCTTTTTTTCACAGTTCCCATGATTTTTCCTTGTCAAATATTAGGAGAGCTGTTCCTACTGAGTAGTATAATTGTCTCCTTCTCTCTTGCCAAGATCTTTTTCTTTATTTCTTAACCAGCCCAACGATGAAAAGGAGAGCCATCGCGCCAGCAGTAGCGGTGATTATGGAACCTATAAGACCACCCGCGCTGATTCCCAATATGCCAAACAAAAAACCACCCAAAAAAGCTCCAATCACGCCAACGACCATATTGCCAATCAATCCAAATCCCTGGCCTTTCATGAACTTTCCTGCAAGCCATCCCGCGACTAGACCAATCAGTAGAAACGAAATTAATCCTGTAGATTCCATGGCTAACTCCTAATTTGATAGTGAGTGTTTTGGTTTATATGTAAAAGCATCACGTTGACTAAATAATGAATACTGGACGGGATACGTAAATGAAAGCGAAACGGGTCGCAATATCAAAGCTGTGATTGTTATCTAGTTGTATCAGTTTGAGGAAGAACTTACTACTTTTGATTGAAATGAAATTTAAAACAAGTTTGGTAGGAGAGAGGCTTGGTAAATAATAATTACGTTGAGGTATGTCATCCAAAAGGGATTACTCTTGACGCAAGTTTCTTAAAGAGTGAAATCAAGTTTCTTTATTAGTGATAATTTATTTTTGGTAAGTGAAATAATTTTAGAATTATGAATGCTTCAACGTGTTAAAGTTAAACTCCAATTTAAAATTCATGGCAAACACCGATAACATTTTTGGAACTTTAACCATGGCTGAAATCATAGATGATGATGGAATCTTGGACTCTGGTCTTCCCGAAGATGTAAAAAAGCATTGGGAGTTGGGTTACAAAGCGGGCTATGAGCATGGCTTTGAAGATGGTCAAAAGGATGTTGTGAAAAAATCCAACCCTTGGTTGGCTGAAGATTTAGGCGATAATGTAGACGTTTCAAACGTTGATCCAAAAACAATAGCAATTGCTATGCTCAATGAAGATCCACATTTGGCCTCCATTATTTTAGCGTTTATCGAACCGTCATTTGCAGCTCTCGTTTTATTAGAACTTTCAGTAAATATTCGTCCTAATTTAATATCCCGGCTAGGAAAGATGGAGAATATGTCTGCGGTAGCTATTCAAAAGTTAAACTCATCTCTTCCTTTTAAATTACCAGTTCCAAATGAACCTAAAGTAGAAATCGATGGAATCGGTAAGGCGGCCAGTATTCTGAGTTTTTTGCAACGAGCTGACGAAGACAAGATCATGAAAAAGATCGTATTCTTCGATTCTAAAATAGCGAACGAGATAAGTTGTCGTCGATTTTATTTTAGCAAAATAGAATATTTGAGCGACGAAGACATCCAAACTCTTTTACCGGAGATTGATCAAGAAGATCTTCTTATATCTCTAAAAAATGTGAGCGACAGTCTTAAAGAAAAAATATATGCGAATATGACGGACCGAAGTTCAGCATTGCTTAAAGAGGACTTAGAAGGGCTCGGTCCCATAGCGTTAAGCAGAGTTGAAGAAGCGCAAGATAGAATAGTAGCGATTGTGGCAAGGCTCGAAGAAGAAGGAAAGATTCTCATCAACGAAATAGAAGAAGACTATGTTTGATAATCTGTCAACTTTCACTCCTTTATTCTTCGGGTTCTTGTTTCCAAACAACGTCCTTTGCTTTGTTTCTTACATGAGCGACTTCGTTTTCTCCATTATCGTTTAGGGTCATTGGTTCGGATGCATCAACGACCATTGCGGAAACTTTTTCCATATTGCCGCCCAACTGCAAAACGACCTGGTCTCCGTTTTCGAGAACCTCGCTTTTAAAAATGAATAAAAAATTATAGTAATGCGTAAAATATAACGGCGTGTCGCCGTATTTGTCATAAACCTCTTCTTCTTCCATAAGCCCTGTTATTCCTCATTTTAATTCGTCTTTTTATCAATCATTATGTTTAAATTATTGGTTTCATTCAAGAGTTAAAAGTATTATTAGAGGGATCTTCCTTTGCCTTCTTCGCTCTCTTTGCGGTAGAAATAGGTTCTATTTCAGGTTTTAATATAATAAGAACTCCATTTCCCTAAATTCTAACAAGGATCTTCGATGTTGAAATTTGAGCAGTTTATTGAAATGACGGATAAGTTGGAAGAGGCTAATATTTTAATTTCAGCTTTAGAGTTAAGAATGTTTACACACTTGGGAAAAAAATTTAGTTCCGCTTCTGATATTGCCAGAAAACTAAAAGCTCCGAAAGAAGGGGTTGAAGCCATACTCAACGCTTTGGTCGCTATTGGAGCGGCTAGGAAACAGAAAGGTCAGTTTGCAAATACCTCTGAAACTTATAAATATTTTTGCGAATCGAGCCCTCACTACAAAAAAGGAACGGTTTTCCTGCGAAAAGAAAATAGAAGCGAATGGGAAAATTTAATCAATGTTGTCAAAAATGGTCGAGATTTAGAAGAGTTTGAAGGCGGCGACGATCCTGAGTTTCGTGATCTTTTCACTTATGCCATGCATGAAAGAAGTTTAGCTTATGCAAAGCCTTTGGCGGAAGCTGTTGCGCGAAATCCCGTTGGGCATATCGCCGACTTAGGGGGCGGTCCTGGTTCTTATAGCGCGGAGATATTGCGAAAAGATAAAAAAGCGCGCGCTACATTAATTGATCGTCCTGCCGCCATCAAAGTCGCTAAAGAAATTTTGGGCAAGGGGGCTTTATCGAAACGCTTTTCTTTTATCGAAGGCGATTTTTTTGAGATTGACCTAGAAGAAAAATACGACTCCGTGCTGTTTTCAAATATCTTGCATATTTATAATGAAAGCGAAAATAAAGGATTGTTTAAGAAAATTCATAAAGCGTTAAACCCAGGCGGTCGTTTACTGATTGTGGATTTGTTTTTAAACGACGACCAAACTTCGCCTTACAACGCAGCGCTGTTTTCTTTAACGATGTTGATGTATACAAAGACGGGTAGGACTTATACTTTCAGCGAAACAGAGGCGATGCTTAAGAAAACGGGGTTTGGAAAATTTAAACGGTTTAAAATAGGGAAGGGATCAAGCTTGATAGAAGCTATTAAACCTTGAGGTTTAATTAGTCGGACTTATCTTCGATTTTAAAACTACCAAGTAGCTTCTTTAATTCGGAATAAGAATCGGTCAATCCTGTTGTTACGCCAGCGGTTTGTTTTAATGAGTTGGAGGATTCGCGCAGTCCTTTTTCTACTTCTTTTAGCGAGTCTAAGGCTTGCCCGGTAGCCATTTGTTGTTGCTGTGTTGAGACGGAAATTTTGTTTGCAGCTTCAAAGTTTGTTTGTGCGCCTTCCACTAATTTGGAAAGCTCCTCTAATGTGTTGTTCGCCAGCTTGGCTCCTTCTTTAATGGTTGAAGCTCCAGAGCTAGAGGCGCTCACTAGCCTTTTGGTGGCTTTTTGTATTTCTTGAATTTTAGTTTGAATTTCACGGGTTGAAGTCGTAACGTTTTCGGCTAATCTTCTGATCTCTCCAGCGACCACTCCAAAGCGATCTCCATATTGTCCTGCGCTTGAGGCTTCTAATGCGGCGTTAAAAGCGATCATTTTTGTTTGATCGGCGATGTCGTCGATGATTTCCATGACGCGGGTAATTTCTTTTGACTTTTTTTCTAGCTGGAGAATTTCAGCGACGCTGTTTTCATTGTCAGCTTTGATTTCGTCCATTTTATCCTTCATTGTTTCGATAGCTTCTCTTCCTCTTTTGGACTCATTGAATGCGCTTTCAGAGGCTTTCACAACGGATTGTGAATTGCTAGAAATATGGGCGGAAGCTGAAGAAAGTTCTTCTAAGGTAGAGGTGATTTCCGCAATAGAGGCGGTTTGTTGGATCGAAATCGAAGATTGGTTTTGGATTTCCTTGATAATTTCTGTCGCGGATTTGTCTCCTTGAAACGTAAATTGCTTAACGGATGTTAATATTTGTCGCAAGCGGTCTGAAAAATTATTAAACCAATGAGCCAATTCGCCAATTTCATTTTTTGCGTCTACTTTAACTTGGGAAACTAAGTCCAATGAACGCGTGATTTGTGTTAACTGTTTTGCGGCTTGGATAATTGGAGACGAAATGCGATTTCCTAAATAAAGAGCCACAAAAACTGCGCCAGCCAAGACAAAAGCATAAATATAGGCTAGTTGTTTTAATACTTCCAACCACACATTTTCTAATTCGTTTGCTAAAAATACGGCTTTGAGAGTTCCCTTGTTGGTAAGTCTTAACTCTTTATTAAGGATTAGAAAACCCGTTGCGGAATCTAAGCTGTAGTCTTCTTTGTTCTTTCCACGTTGCACAATTCGGACAATCAAGCGCTTCATCCATGTTTCATTGAAACCTTTTTTTATAAAGTGGTATTCGATTTGTTGGGAAGGGACTTTATCCGAAGATTCAGTGGCTGGCAGGTCTAAACTTAAGCCTTCTATTTGAACGAATAGAAGGTTTGGTGTTGATTCATATAAGGCTTGAGCTTGAAGATTTTTTAGACTCTCCAAATTATTATTTTCAATATTTCTTTCGGCTAAGAGGACAATCGGTTGGAGAGCGATATGACTTTTTTCTAGGATATGTTTTTCGCGCATATCAACTTCGCGTAAATACCAAACAAGCCCTGTCGCAAGCATGGAGATAAAAATTACCAAAAAAACGGATACAAAAATTGTTATTCGAATGCTTTTGGTTTCCACTTAGCGCTCCATGCAATATAAAAGCGTTCTTAACTTCTTAGATGTTTTATTATAGTTCGTATCTCTTGATTCTTAATGGGTATTGTAAATGAAAAACGCTCAAATACTGAAACTGTTTTCCACTTTTATTGAAGAAAATAAGTTCTCTCTTTTTCGGCAAAATGAATTAAATTACGAGCCGGGTAACGCTTATTTTTCCTTCAAAACAAGTTGAAATATCGGAGCCTGGAGTTTTGGGTCTCAAATTGTAATTCCCTTTATTTACAAAAGTTGAATCTTCCATTTCTTCAAAGGCAACATGTGCAGGGTTGTTGTCTACAGGAGAGTTCACAATATCAAGATCAATTTCCTCCGTTTGAACATGAGGCAAATTAATATTCCAATAAACTTTAGGTTCTTTTGCTGCATCTAACACCGTTTTGATCACGTCCACGCTGCGTTCTGTAGCCAGATTCCAATCGATCTCTCTTCCTCTTATATGATGAGAAAGAGCTATTCCTGGAGTTCCCCAAATTGTAGATTCCCTTGCGGCGGCTAAGGTTCCCGATGTATAGATATCGACGCCAAGATTGCCTCCCGCATTTATCCCAGAAACTACATAATCAATGGGAATATCTTTAACTAAAGCGTTTAAACCTAATCGGACGCAATCGGCTGGTGTGCCATGCGCGGTCCATCGTTTGAGTTCTTTAGGATTGGTTGTTTTCAATGCTTCCACTTTTATAGGAAGTTTGCCCGATACTTGGTGGCCGCAACCGGATAATCCTTTTGCTGGCGCCACAGTGTAAAGATTCCCGAATTTTTGCATTAAAAGAATAAGAGCTTTTAATCCAGGAGCGTCTATCCCGTCGTCATTTGTTAGCAGAAAGTTTTGAAATTTAGAGTCACTCATATCTTAAAAGGTAGATGATATTTTATATAAATACAGGGTTAGCGATAAAAGATTTAGTTTATAGGAAATAGTAAAAAAGATCAGGATTTTTTGGTTTTTATCCTAGGAATCAATTTTATTTAAAGACAACCCATATAGTCTTAAAAGATTAATTACGGTTTGGTCGGTTAGTCCTAGCCGAACTGTTTCTTCTAAGTGATGGATGGCCTTTTGTTTTTCTCCAATTTGAGTGTACAAAATGGAAAGATTTAAATACCCCTTGGCATAGTCTGGTTTTAACGCTATCGCCGTTTTGAACATTTTTTCTGAATCGGTTAATTGGTTTTGTTTTGCATAAACCTGTCCTAATGCGTCGAAAGTTTCTGCCATTGGAGACTGGGATCTTGTCGCTACTTTAAGATGCTTTTCTGCATTTTCAAAATCTCCTAGGACATTAAAATTATCGCCAAGGTTGATTAGGGCGGTTTGATGATTTGGGTCAAAGTCCAAAACTTTTTGGAAGTTTTTGTTCGATTCTGCAAGATTATTACTTGATTGGTGTATTAGGCCCATTTGCAGATAGGGCGTTAAGGACGGTAATTTTTGACTTGAAGCTTTTACAAAATAATTGAGCGCTTGATCGGGTTGATTTTCATGTTGATAGAGTTTCGCGTGTTTTAGTAAGTCCGCGTAATGATGTCTGAGTTCGATTTCTTTTTGGTTTTTTGCTGGAGTTAATACAGTTATCAAAAATATGAGAAGAATCGTTGTAGAGCCGATTACAGTTAAACAATATTTTGGATTAAAATTGGTTTTTTGTTTTTCCTTTAGCGTAGAGATTCTCTGGAATAAAAAACAGATGAAAAATAAAACGCCTGCCTGAACAAGCGGAAAAACGGCCATAAAAAGAAAATCTTTAAAATTCCAAGTTTCTTCGTGGTTTAAAGTTAGGAGACGAAACCAGTTAGACGATCGTAACAATGTTTGAGTATGATCAAAAAGAAGCTTGGGAGTATAAATTATGGCTTTGAAGGCAAATTCAGGATCGTTGTGATGAATAATTATTTTATATTGAACCATCATTGAATATTGAATTAGGAAGCAAATTCCTATGAAGCTATACGTCATAAACTCAATTGTTCTGGTTTTAGTATGCGATGCCCAATTTAGAATGCCGGCCAAGCCGATAGCCAATAGAGGAATAGAAGAAATAAAATGGCGCTCCCCATAGGAGTCGGAACTTTCGGGATAAATCGATATTATAAAAACTAATGCTCCTAGATAGGCGACTATGCCTGGTCTTATAGAGTTAAATTGTTTGTCTGCATAAAGACCCATAACAGAAAAAATAAAAATGGGAAAAGAAAATAAGATTCCCCATTGCAGGCTAAAAAAGACGTTAAATAAACTTTTAAAAATCTCTGGAGTGAATAGTGACGTTAAGCCAGCGCCGGCCATTTCAAAATGGCGCAATGGTAAGGGGACCCCATTGAGTTTCTGCCACATAAAAAGTTGAGGGGATAAAGCTAATAAAAAAAACAAAACCATCCAAAAAGATCGATTTAGAAAAGCTTTTAAAAGTGGTTTGTTATCGTTATATGCAAAAGGTTTCTTTAAAAATATTTGATCGAAAAAATAAAGAGCAAAGAATGAAATATTGATTATTCTGACCATGCAAAATAATCCTAGTAACGCTCCTAGAAAAGCATGGTCTATTGGTCTTTCCGATTCTCTAACTTTTAACCATAAAGATATAAACATTACCGCCATGAAAAATTCGGTTGTGTGCGCCATCCTGTCTCGGATAAATGAAAAATAGATGAGCGGAGAACATAACCAAATTGAAACTGTTACCAATAAAGCGATTTGTTCGGTTGTGATGCGTCTGACAATTTTATTTAATTGAAGGAGAGCTATAAACAGATAAGCGTGAGAAGCTATTGCCGTCGACATATAATATGGGATCGAATAACCGTCTGTTGATATTTCGAGACCAGAAGCATTTAAGATTAAAGCGATGATATGACCAACGAGAAAAAAAGGAAAAAATAAGACGCTTTGTCCGATTTGCCAATTGTTGAATACGTAACCCGTTGGCATAAAGGTTTCACGATGGGCATAATTTAGTTCGTTAACGAAATCAAAATCGCCATCGATCAAACCTGACCTCAAATACGCGTAGTAACCGGTATCGTCGCCTGGGTCGATATTATTTAAAGAATAAAAGCCTGTGTGTATTGTAGGAGAAATCCAATCGTTAAAATTTCCCAAAGGGATTAATAGCAGGCAAAGTAAAAGAAATATCGTAGATAAAAACCAATATCTTTTGTTGAACTCAGAATCCAAGGTTTTTGGTAATTTGTAGGTTTAAATGGAGAGATTTAAGGTCTAAAAACTATTGGGTTAATTGACGTTATAGTTTTTTGGGAATATTCTTTTTATTTTTTTATCCTATAACTAAAGAATATCATTTAGGATTTAATTAATAGACTTTAATCAAAAAATCAAAAATTAAACTTGATTTTAAGATAACGATTATCATAGCATTGAAAGCATGAAAAAACAGGGTTTTATAGTTTTGGTTATTGCCTTTGCAATTGTACTGGTTTGCGGAAGTTCTAGCTTTGCCGCTGATCACAATTCGCATGAAGGACATTTTCCTATGAAAGAAATGGGGAAGGGCCTTTCTTTGCATTGTGTTTTAAAAGGCCATGATCTTAGTAATCCTTGTCCACACCTTGTAGCTAAAGGCGATTTGGGTGAAAAATATTCTCTTTCTCTTCCTTGCGGAGGAAAAACTTCGAATCAAAATCCATTTTCGTTCAACCCTGAAAGTTCATCATTCTTCGATTTATTAAACGCTCCAGATTATAAAGTCCATAACTTGAATTGGACTATCCCCTTATATATAGTTGGATACGCTCCCCTTGAGCTTAGTCCACTTGACCCTCCTCCAAAGCTTTCCTAATAGTTTATTTTTGGAAGTATGAACGGTTGTATCTTCCGTTTGAGGCGACCATATTCCGCTTGATTTAAATTTTATATTTAATTTCACCGGGCAAATTTCTGAAAACGTCTTAATTAACGTTTCAAAATACTTTTTAAGATCCACGCGAGTGAACCAGGTTTTTTCCTCATAATTATCATTTTTTTATTAATGGGGTTGATAGCTTTAGTTTGTCTGTTTGTGGGGCTGCGTTCTCTAATTTCTATCAAATGTTATTTAGGTTTTTTCAGAAGTTTGTTTGTACGTAAATTTCTATTTACCCATTAGTTTGGCAAGTTTTGACAACTTTCTTTCCAAACTACCTCCTTAACAAGATTGGGTAAAAGAGGCCGAGTCCTTGTGGGCTCGGCTGAACGCATAGTGAATGTTTTATGGAAGTTTTTGTCGAATATATTAGAAAAACGATGTTCCTTTTGCCTTCGGTTTAATGAGTTCTGACAACTTTCTCATTAAACCTCCTCCATTACCACAAAAGGCAAGAGGAGACCGGGCCCTTGTGGGCCCGGTTATTTAAACTTGTTGAAGTAGACTTAAGAGAACTTACCGAAAATTTAGATTTGCCAAGAGCTAAGTCTTTGAATAAGGGCTTGGTGATAGCAAAACAGTAAAAACGCGATAACGAGTTAAAGAATAAGTCAAACTCGAATATTAAAAATCCACGGATGTATTCTTTTAAAAGCATAATAAATGCTTTAGAGGCTCTCTTAAATCATGATTAAAAATGTAGCGTTTGTTTTAACTTTTCTGATTGCAGAAGGATGCGCAAGCCTGGATCAAAATATTAAGTTCTCAGATTATTTTAGTTTCGAAAAAATTAATGTTGTTTGGGAACAGAAACCTCGTTCAATCATGTTTGGGTCTGATGCTCAATTGAATTTGCATGTTCTTGAAGACATGAATCTTTTATATCTGTCTGAGTATGACAAAGGGACTCCAAAAGTTTATTTAGCTCAATCAATCGATGCCGGCAAAACATTTTCTAATTTAAAAACAATTAGTTCAAACGACGGTAAATTAAGCTTAGATGATGGGAGTAGTCCACAATTAGGAGTAGGGGATGGAGGCGAAATATTTGCGACTTGGGAAGAAGACCGCGATATAAAATTTGTTCGATCATTTGGTTTAAGAAAAAAGTTTTCGCCGATAGTTCGCGTCAACGACGACTTAGGCGACGCTGTTCAATCCTTTCATAGGATGAAGGTGGCGCAAGATGGAACTATTTTCATTTCTTGGGTGGATGGAAGATATCATGAACAAGAAGAGCTTGATTCTGAGTCTATCTATTTGACTCGGTCTTTAGATAACGGCAAAACCTTTGAAAAGAATATTCGGATCAGCGGTAATGTTTGTCATTGTTGTCGCCCAGCGATTGCTTTTGGTAAAACCGATCAAATTTTCCTTTCTTGGCGTCATGAATTTCCGGGAAATATTAGAAAAGTTGTTGTCGCTTCATCTAATAATAATGGCCTAACGTGGTCCAAACCCATTCCTGTTTCGAAACAAGGATGGAAAATTAATGGGTGCATCAATTCGGGCCCGGCTATGGCGTATATAAATGGCAAGCTTTATATTGCTTGGTTTACTGGGGCAGAATCAAAATCCGCTTTAAAGTTTTCCTGGTCTGGAGATGATGGAGAGTCGTTTAATACACTAGGGAAGATCCAAAAGAGCGTTTCTGAACCAAATTACCCTCACATAGAAAATATAAATGGCGAGCCTTGGGTTATTTTTCAAGGAACAAACGCTAAAGATAGAAGCGCTTCCGTTCAAGCATGGATCGTTAAAATCACTTCTGAAAATAAATTGAGTCTGCCGCAAGCTATTTCAAACGATGAATTAGATGTAGCGTATCCGCATTTGTATAGAGGGGATAACGAAAGTGTTTTTGCTTTGTGGACTACTTTAACGAGTCAAGGCCCTAAAATTATGATGGCTAAAGGGAAATTAATCTCTCAAGCGCGTGGTTATTAGATTCTTAAGGTATTTTAAATTGAGGTTTTTATACATGATTAAAAATTTATTAATTTCTTTTGTTTTTTTGAGCGTAACAGCATGTTCAAACATCGCTCAAAATACTTTAGTTGAACAAAATAATATATCGGATACAGTCGAAGTTGTTTGGGAACCAAAACCGCGTTCGGTCGCTTCGGGATCGGGAGGTCAATTATGGGTGCGCGCTTCGGAGAGTATGAACCTTTTATATGCAGCTCATGGCGATAAGGGAAACTCAAACGTTTATTTAGCAAAGTCTAAGGATGTTGGCGACACGTTTGGCCATGCGGTGAAAGCAAGTTCAAATAGCGGCAAAGTCAGAGCTCATGGAGAAAATGGTCCTCAATTACGTATGGGAAATGGAATCGAAATTTTTGCCGCATGGATAGAAAACAGAGATGTTCAGTTTGCTCGCTCGGTCAACTTTGGTCGAAGCTTTTTACCGTCTATGCGTGTTAACGACGATAAAGGTAAAGCCTCGCAATCATTCCATACGATGGAAGTAAGTCCAAATGGGTCAGTTTTTGTCACGTGGTTAGATGGAAGAGAAAAAGGAAAAGGTACTCCCGGAACATCCTCAATTTATTTAGCGAGTTCGCAGGATAAAGGTAAAACATTTGGAGAAAATATTAAGGTTGCAGGAGATATTTGTCCGTGTTGTCGTCCTGCAATTGCTTTTGGAAGTTCGGGGCAAGTATTCGTTTCATGGCGTCATGTCTATCCAGGGAATGTTAGGAAAATTGTTGTTGCCTCTTCTCTCGATAATGGTTCGACTTGGTCTAAACCCGTTCCCGTTGAAGAAAAAGGTTGGACTATTAATGGATGCGCACATTCAGGTCCGACAATGAAGTATGTAGACGGAAAATTGATTTTGGTCTGGTATACAGGAGCCGAAGGAAAGGCTTCCCTTAAAATGGCCTGGTCAACTAACGAGGGAAAATCTTTTAGCTCTTTGGGCGAGGTTCAACAGAAAGTATTAGATCCCAATCATCCACATTTGGCGGTCATAATGGGAAAACCGTGGGTAATATTCCAGGGAAGAGATTCTAACAAAAAAGCCGGTTGGGCTCCCGCTCAAGCGTGGACAGTTAAGCTATCAAAAGAAGGAAAAGCGAGCGCTCCGCAAGCGATCCCCACAGATGAAACGGGTGTTGTTTACCCGTATTTATTTAAGGGGAATGGGGGCCGTGTTTACGCTCTTTGGACCGCTTTAACTGATAATGGTCCTAAAGTCATGATGTCGCGAGGAAGGTTGAAGTCATAAAGCTCCAACCATTTTCAATCAACTAATTCATCGAGGTCTTTTTGCCATAACATTGGAGTATAAATCAAAATAAAAAGCAAAAAACAAAGCGTCCAAAGTGTAGCGGAACTTATAACCCAATTAATGCTGTTGCCAGGTGCAATCATTATGAAAAATACTCTTATAAAAGCGGCAAGCTGCATTAGGAGAAAGCTTAGTTTAGTTAGGTTTGTTGCGATTTTGTCGCGTCCAGTATGGCCCAGTATCACTCGGCACATCATTCCGAGCGTCATAGAACCAATTGCTCCCGCTGTAAAGGCATGCAGTGCAATAGAGAATGGAAGAAAGCCAAGCGCTGAGACACCTAGCAAAAATAGCCCTAGAATGACCCAGCTATATCCTATATGAAGAATCGAGACCATAGGATCATTTAATATTCTGAGTGTATGATAACGCCGCAGACGTAGTATGTGAATGATAGCGGAAAAAAAGGCTGCTCCGGCAAGAATAGCTCCTTCCAGTTTTATAAATATCAGTGTCAGAATAATCAAAGCAATTGATAGGATTGCCAGAATATCTAATTTACTTTGTGTTGTTTCTTTAGCTTCTTCTCCTCTTTCTTGTAAAGCATCCACGGTAAAGGCTGGAATGACACGCCCGCCAATCAGAGAAATCATAGCGATGATAACCATTACAGCGACATAAAGCGATGTGCGGTCTTTGGTAACAAGGAAAACCATATCGCATGCAAATAAAATACTTAGTAATACCAGAAATACAAAATTACGTTTTTCCCATGTTTTAATAAGCGGAATAGATATACTAACTGCTAGTGACAGAATAAACGCGCCTTCAAGAACTAAAACGGTAACCTCAGATAAACCCAGATCAAAATTCATAACCACTCGCCCAGCTAACCAAAGAAGGCACAATCCTAGTAAATACAATCCGCGCACCGGAACGCTATCCGTCCAGTTCGCCACAGCTGTAAGCAAAAAACCTGCAATAATTGCCATAGTGAAACCATAGATCATTTCATGCGCATGCCATGATATAGGATCTATCATGAATAATGGAGGCGCGACATAACCTGAGTAAAATCCGCCCCATATAATCAAACTAATAATGCTAAAGGATGGGCCTAAAAGAAAGAAGGGGCGAAATCCGTATCCCAAAAAAGGATGAGCAAAAATAACTCTATAAGATAGAGACATATTTATTTCCTAAAAGTATAGATTGTCTACAAATTAGACTTTGTCCATAGAAAAACTATCACTACTTATTTTTCCAAGGGAAACACCATCCTTAGTATCAATATAAAATTGGAACTATTATCTGCCTTTTAAAATTTATTATTTTGCTCTAACTTTAATAATTTTTTTTTAATAGGTAATCCTCCCCCATATCCTACAAGCTCCCCATTACTTCCGATTATTCGATGGCAAGGAATAATTATATTTATGGCATTTGCTCCATTTGCATTTGCCACTGCACGAACAGCATTTGCATTATTAATATTTTTTGCTAACTGTAAATAAGTTGAGGTAGTTGCATAAGATACTTCCATCAAACTCTTCCAGACACTTTTTTGAAAGTTAGTTCCTACCATTAACAAGGGAATGTTAAACTTTCTTCTATCTTCATTAAGATATTCTTCAAGTTGCTCTCTAGTTTTCTCTAAAACCTTATCACTACATATTATGAAATCGGCGTTTAGGCTTTTTCTAATCCTATTATCAACGGTCCTCCTCATTTTTCTATATCTAAAATCGAGTAAGCAAAGTTTTTCATCAAAAGACCCTAGTACCATTTCACCAATTTTAGTTTTTTGATATTGAATATTTATTTGATTCATTTTTAACGCTTTTTACCAGAAACTATCTGTTCACCAATGAAGTAAAATTTTATTTTTTTGATTGATAAATTTTCCCCACCATCAGCCAATAAGATATACCCAGACAAAGTACTAAAACACCATACAAGACCACATCTGTCGTCTTTGATGGCGAAAGAGAAAATATAAGAATTTTTCGAATGAGAGCCGCGATTGCAAGAGTTATAAATGCCTCTATCGCAAATTTACCACCTCGGAGTTGATTCATTTCTTCATGAATAAGTTCTATTGCCGCCCAAAGAATTAAAAGGCTACCAAGAACTGTTAAAATTCCTTTTTCAAAAGCTATCTGTTTTGTAAAAAGTAAAAACACGTCAAATCCGAATAAACAAATAGCAAAAACGGCGACTAAAACAAGAGCTCCAGCTAATAGATAATTAAAGTAGGAACTAGCCTTTTTGAGAAAACCCAATAGTTTTTTTTCAATACTTGATAGAGAAAGGTATCGACCTATTTCCTCTTGGCGATAAGAACTAGTTAAAACATCTAAGTTTATATCAAGTATTATTTCAATAGCCTTTAGTCTTACCTCTAAATTATCGGTTTTTATGCAATTCTTTCGTATGCGTTCCAGAGTAAAAACACGCACATAGTTAAAAGCGGCATTTACATAGTGCGTTGGGAGTCCTAATTGAACATGAATTTCACCTATTTTATAAAGTTTTAAAAAGTAATTTATGTCGTACTTACCGCTAAATAAGTTCAGGTACCATTTTCGAATCTCCCCTTGATGTCGCCCAAGAATCTCTTCATTTTTCAGGAAATTTGCAGTTTTTCCAAAGCCCCAAATAAATTTATAGAACCCATCTAAGAAGTCTTCCATTATGGATTCAATCAAAGGGCGCATCTCTAACAATAATTTTTCATCATCTTTTGTCAGATGATAGTGCTCTTTTAAACTAGAAAAATCATTTTGTATTGAGTGATCCATAATTCTTTTAAAGCCCTTCAAACATATAAAGTTTATAAGAAATATTTTTTAGGATCTTCCTTAAACTAAAGTAAAATTTTATCTTTAAAAATCAGAATTCTGTTTTTTTGTGCATATCCATATAGTATCTTTCGATATCTTTTACGGAAATTATTCCTACGACCTTGTTATCCTTAGTAACGGGGAGATGCCGAACGCTATGCTTTTCCATTAATGAACAAGCCTCAGGAATAGTTTGATCCTTATCAATAGAATATTTAATAAGTGATTGAAATGAAGAAACCTTTAAAACCTTAGGGTCGCATTCTTGTTGAAGGGCCAATAGCATCCAATCTGTTTTGGTTATAATTCCGGTATATTTTAACCAACAAAGCGCTAATTTTTCGATTCTCCATTTCATCAACAGCCTCAAAAACAAATCTATCTGGGTTAATGGAATGAAGGTCAGTACTCATATATTTGCTAATCTTACTCATCTAATAGTTCCTTTTTAGAAAATCCAATTTAGATAATAGGAAATATCATTCTTGATTTAATCTAGAAGCGAAAAAAAATGAATTAATATTTATCGGTAATAACTTTTATCCCGTCTTGTAATCGTTCTTTCCATATTAATTTTAATTTTTCATTCCATTCTTTGTCATGCTTGACCGCCGCTTCACAAAAACTATCAAACCACAACTCATAAAACCTTGGCTCAATATCAAACTGTGATTTGCTGTGAGAAACTCCAACTCTTTCTATAGCTTCATACGCCTTGGCATCTCCCTTTCCTAATCGGATCATCATGGCAATTGAAGCTTTGATATGAGATTTTTGTTTCTTAAAATCAGTGTTTTTAAATTTTTCTGCAATCTCAGGAGATTTACTTAAAAAAATCTCATAGAATGTTTCAAAAAAATCTCCTGATTCACAGCAGCGATCATAACTAGCTTTTACTATTTCATACGACATCAGTTTCCCCTTTTAACTAGGCCATTATTAAGTTCACTTTCCTAAAAAATTCCATAAACACTTAAAATACTTGATTAATAACACTGTCGTCGGCATCTCCATCACGTATAGTGATTTCGTCCTTACCTTCTTTACGCGCATTTTCTAGATACTTTTTGAGTTCAGGAATTTCGCTTTGTCCCTGAAAATGTTTAAACCTTCCTTCTCCTTCTGCCTGCATCCTCAATCCAAAACGCTTTCCCGCTTTTAGGCGAGTTGATAGCTCTTCGAACAATTGATCGAAATAATCCATTTACTAAACTCCTTTTGCAGAAACCTTTAACTGTTTAAGTTCAAAAACTTTAACTTTCCTTTATCAACTAGTTTTTGGGGAGAATATTATTTCCCTTTTCTTTCTCATTAGATTTACGTTTTTTATATAATCTTCGGAGGTTATTAATCTATTTTTGACGAGACATTCTTTTAAAACCTCTACTTCTATAATTAGAGATACAACAAGTTCTCGAAAATCAACATTTACTTGTTTTTGTTCATTTGTCTGATCTAGTTCGTTGATTTGAGTTTCACTATCTTTGTTAATTTCATTTTTATTCATATCGATTCCTCCCAAATTTAGATTGAAGAATATTAAAAACTGAACTAGTTAAATTTAATAAAATTCTTTAGCTAACAAGTTCAACGTAGACAACTTTTTTATCTTTTTTAAAAATTCTTTATTCCCATTTGTAATTGAAAAGTCTTAGAGGCCATCTTTACAAACTCCTTTGCTTTTTCTGTGTTGGTGCCCGAGAAATTAATATCGATTGACTCTATAAATAGTTTTACCCAACGTTCAAAATGTTCTTTTCCGATATTCAATGGCAAATGTTTCTTCAGCGGATTTCCATCATAATCTCCTTTACCGAAAAGACGTTTTTCCCAAAATCCATACATTGTTGGGAAATGTGTTTCCCAATTGGTTATTTCCTTCTCAAAAACCGGGCCAAGAAGTTCGTCTTGCCGCGCTTTGTCATAAAATGAATCCACCATCAAACGAATATCTTTTGTAGAATGGATATCTCCTAGGTTTTTGCCATGTAATTCATTTTGATTATCCATGATCGTTTCTTACTCTCTCTTTTTATAAAATAATAACATATAAAGATATATGTATATAGTGTTATTGTTAATATAAAGTTTAAAACCTCACATGTCAAGTTTTGGGTTAAAAAATAAAAAATTAAATTATTTTGAATGTCTCGGAAAAATGTAATAAAAAGGGCTTTTTATGGTCTAAAATCGTCGAAAGAAAAAATGATATTTGATGTTGATCCTGTAAAAAACTAACCACAGAAGTATCTTTTTATCGAGAAAAAATGTGAGATAATAAGGATAAGATGAAGATTTAAATATAAGAGGATAAAAATATATGTTATCTCAAACTGCAGAATATGCCTTGAGAGCTGCCGTTTGTTTAGCTCAAAACCCAGAGGAATCATTAACTACATCAGAAATGTCACAATTAATAAAAGTTCCGGAACCTTATCTTTCTAAGGTTTTGCATGATTTGGCAAGAGGTGGAATTGTTTCTTCAAAAAGAGGGCCTCACGGAGGATATGCTTTAAGTCGTCCTATTAATCAATTATCTATTATGACGATTATCAGGGTTGTAGACCCTGTTCATCTTCAGCAAATAGAAAGTTGTCCTCTAAAACTAAATTCACATAAAACCCATCTTTGTGCATTACATAGAAAGATTAATAATGGAATCAGCCAAATGGAAGAGGTGTATAGAAACGCCACTATCCATACAATCCTTGAGGAACGGGCAAAAACCATTCCCTTGCGAGAATCCTAATTAGTTGATTAGAGAACAAATTTGTATTTGTGAGATTAAGTTATAGTTCCCGGGAATGATTTCCCTTATTTGTTTAAAGGAAACGGAGGTCGCGTTTACGCTCTTTGGACCGCTTTAATTGACAATGGTCCAAAAGTCATGATGTCGCGGGGGCGGTTGCAGTCATAAAACGTCAAGCGTTTTTAATTTACTTTGATGTCCGCGCGTTTTTTTTTGCGATGTGGGGAAGTGCAAATTTTTCTCCCCACTTCTTCAGCGCCATTAGGACAGGTCGAAGTTGTTTCCCATCTTTAGATAAACTATATTCTACTTTTGGCGGCACTTCTTTATAGACTTTACGATCTACCAAGCCATCTTCTTCAAGTTCACGTAACTGCTTAGTTAGCATCCGTTGCGTGACACCGCCCATTTGACGTTTTAATTCGCTAAATCGCAAAGTCCCGTCGATCATTAAATGATAGAGCGCCATGCCTTTCCACTTCCCTTGCGGAAAAAGGTCCCAAAATCATTGTCGCTTGCCTTCTTAACGATTATCATGAAGACTGAGTGCCTGGATGGCTGCTTATCGATGTTCCATGAATAAATACCAAGTATTTTATTTAGGGGCTAATATGCCGGTGAAAGAATTGGGAGCGTTTTGCACTTTAACGCGTCCTAATTTGGTTCTTTTATCGGGTACCGGCGATTTAACCGAAAAGGAAGCTAAATCCCTTGCGGAAGATTACGCCAAATTGGTATTGCCGTTTTGCCCTGTATGGGCGGGAGGTCCCGCAATGGCGTCTATGGGAAAGTATTGCTTAGAAAATGGAATTGATATTTTAGAATCATTACATGTTCTGGAAGATCGTTTAAAACGTCTTTCACATTTTTTAAATAAAAACCTATAAAAAGATCAATCAGAATCATGCTCTCTTCAAACCAAGAAAATATGGCTAATAAAATTAAGATTGGGGTTAGCAGTTGCCTGATAGGCGAAAAAGTTCGCTGGAATGGAGATCACAAGCAAGATCGATATGTAAAAGATATCTTGAGTCAGTTTTTAGAATATGTACCGGTTTGCCCAGAAGTTGAGGTGGGGATGGGAACTCCTAGAGAGACTGTTGCTCTATATGGAACCCTTGAAAATCCAAAAATGCTGAGCAAAAAAACTCAGACTGATTGGACGCAAAAGATGAATAAATATACCAAAGGTTGCATCAAGGATTTATCTAAAGACGATCTATGCGGCTATATTTTTAAAAGTAAATCTCCTTCCTGCGGTTTGGCTAGAATTCCTGTTTACGATGAATTGGATAAGAGCAGGGCAAGACACGGTGTCGGCATGTTTGCCGATGCTTTTAGTAAGGCAAACCCGTTAGTTCCAACTGAAGACGAAGGAAGACTAAACGACACTAGAATTCGCGAAAATTTTATCGTACGAGTGTTCAGTTTTTTTCGATTAAAAACGGAATTGCTTAATAAAAAAGCAAGACCGGGAACTCTTGTTCAATTTCACACCGAACATAAATTTCTTCTTCTTTCCCATAGCAGGAAGCATTATCAGGTTCTAGGTAAAATTGTGGCAGAAGTAAAAAACATTCCATGGAACAGAGTGCTTTCCTCCTATATATCCACTTTTATGGAAGCTTTGACCCTAAAGTCCACTCCGAAAAAAAATACCGACGTACTACTTCATATGATGGGATTTCTGAAGAAGATTCTGACAAAAGAAGAAAAGAAAGACATATTAGATGCCATCGAAGATTATCGAAACGAATTAATTCCTCTCATCGTCCCAGTGACATTAGTGCGCCATCAAGTAAAAAAACACAACATTGAATACTTGCTGAACCAAGTCTATCTTAATCCTCACCCCAAAGAGCTGATGCTCAGAAATCACGTTTGAGGTTTTTAATACTATCGAAGCGTTTACTATTTAAGTAGAGATACGATAGAAGTGGAGAAAGTTATTTAATAAATAAAAAAGCGTTGTTAAGAAAAGAAAACTTAACCTCTGATTCGTTTAAAATTTATAAAAATCAATACGAAGGCTTTTCATGAAGATTTTGATAACCGGCGCTACGGGGTATATTGGAAACCAGCTTATTCAGCGGTTGAGCCTGCTGCCTTTTCAAATACGATGTCTAGCGAGAAATCCGGATCGTATGAGGGAAATTAAAAATACTTCAATAGAAGTTAGGCAGGGAGATTTGCTTTCAAGTAATAGCCTTCGAGAAATTATGAAAGGAATTGATGTCGCTTTTTATTTGGTTCATAGCATGGATTCCAAAAATGATTTTGAAACTTTGGAAGTTGATGCGGCAAAAAATTTTATTAAAGCCGCGGTAGAAAATAAGGTTAAAAGAATAATTTATTTAGGCGCGCTGGGATCGGAAGAAGAAGGCGACCTGTCTCCTCATCTTCAGAGTAGAAAACAAGTCGGAAACATATTAAGAGACTCTGGAATCCAAGTTATTGAGTTCCAAGCCTCCATCATTTTAGGGGCTGGAAGCTTGTCTTACGAAATGATTAAGGCGCTTTGTGAAAAATTGCCAGTAATGATAATGCCCAAATGGGTTTCGGTTAAGGCGCAGCCAATAGGCATAAGGGATGTATTAGATTATTTAACTCAAGCAATAGATTTAAAAGTAGAAGGAAATGAAATATACGAAATTGGCGGTCCAAATGTGGTTTCATATAAGGAGCTCATTCAAGAATATTCGCTGCAACGGGGATTAAAAAGATTCTTAATACCAGTCCCAGTTTTAACTCCATGGTTATCGAGCTTGTGGCTGGCTCTGGTAACGCCCGTTTATGCAAGAGTAGGTGAAAAACTAATTCTCAGCATCAAAAATCCAACCTTGGTTAAAAATAATAGGGCTCTTAAGGTTTTTCCTGACATTAATCCAATGAAAGTTTCTGAAGCGATTTCCCTTGCATTGAGCTAGAAACAATTAAGTCCTTTATAATAAGAAAATAAATTTTTTAAAGTTTGAATCTACCAACGTTATTCTTCTGACTATTTTTTTAATGAGACCTTGATAAAACCTTGATAGAAATTTCCTCCTGTGACGGAATCAATGAGCGTCTTCTAAATGATTGAATTAGAGAGTCAAATGATTGAGGATGGTGTTTGTCTTGGAAAGATCAGCAATTGTTGATTTTTTATGGACAAAATCTAATTTGTAGTAAATCGATATTTGCAGGAGATTAATATGTCTCTATCTTATAGAGTTATCTTTGCTCATCCTTTTTGGGGATACGGGTTTCGCCCATTCTTCCTTTTAGGCGCATTATTTAGCATTATTAGCTTGCTGATATGGGGTGGCTTTTATGCTGGGTATGTCGCGCCTCCATTGTTCATGATGGATCCTATATCTTGGCATGCGCATGAAATGATCTATGGTTTCACTATGGCAATTATTGCAGGTTTTTTGCTTACGGCTGTTGCTAACTGGACCGATAGTACTCCGGTGCGTGGATTGCACTTAATAGGGTTGTGCCTACTTTGGTTAGCTGGGCGTGTGGTTATGAATTTTGATCTGGGTTTTCCAGAGATTGCCGTTTTAGTTTTTGAAGGTGCGTTTATTCTGACGCTAGCAGTTAGCCTATCTATTCCGCTTATTAAAACATGGGAAAAACGCAATTTTGTATTTCTAGTATTACTATGTATTTTATTTTCATGTGACATGGTTTTCCTTATTACCAAAGAGCGTACATCACTTTATGTTGCTGTTATGATTATTATGGCTATGATCTCTTTGATTGGCGGGCGGGTCATTCCAGCCTTTACCGTGGATGCTCTACAAGAAAGAGGAGAAGAAGCCAACGAGACACCGCAAAATAAATTAGACGTTTTAGCGATCCTATCACTGGCGCTGATTATTCTGGTTCTAGTATTTGTAAAACAGGAAGGAGCTCTTCTTGCCGGGACAGCCTTTTTATCTGCTATGATTCATACACTTCGTCTGCGGCGTTATCATACATTCAGAATATTGGATGATCCTATGATCTGGATTCTTCATATCGGCTATAGCTGGCTAATTCTAGGGCTGTTTTTGGTAGGTTTCTCAGCGCTGGGCTTTCTTCCATTCTCCATTGCGCTACATGCCTTTACAGCGGGAGCAATCGGCTCTATGACGCTTGGAATGATGTGTCGTGTGACACTAGGGCACACTGGACGCAATCGAATCGCATCAAAGCTAACAAGGCTAAGTTTTCTTTTGATGCAGTGTGCCGCTTTTATGCGTGTATTTGGTCTAATGATTGCGCCGGACTATAGCATTGAGTGGATTATAGGTTCCGCTACACTTTGGATAATTTGTTTTTCGCTTTTTATTTTGATTTATGCTCCGATGTTATGGAAGAAAGACCTTGATAAATTGGTCGCTTAGCAAGTCTATTTATTAATGGTTAATTAGTAGCTTCCTACACAGATGGCCTTGATAAAACCTTGATGGAAATTTCCTCCTGTGACAGAATCAATGGAGCTAATAGACATCTTCTAAATGATTGAAAAATAAACAGACTCAGGAAACTGCTTCAACATCTAGCGGTTATGTAAAACGCTAAAATAAGTTTCGTAATAAGTAGGTGTAAGGACAGTCAATATAGAAAAAAATAATTGGTTGCGGTAAGCCAATTTCAGTCAAAATGGTGTCGCTTAAATAAGATCATTCCCAGCCATCATAATTTTAATCGCTCAATTAAATTATTGAATAAATATATCTAGTCGTCTAACAAGCGCTAAATTAAACCTTCATGTATGGAAAAGTTGAAGGTTTTAAAGGAGATCGCCAAATATTTATGAAAAAGATTATTCTATTACGGATTATAGTGGCGTTATCTCTTTTCCTAATTGTCCCGTACGTACTTGCCCATGGTATGTCAGAAGCGGAAAAGCAAACCATTCTGCAGGGAGGAAATCTTCAGTTTTTAGAAATTGGGGCAACCCACATGCTTACCGGCTACGACCATCTTTTATTTGTCTTTGGGATAGTCTTTTTTTTAACTACTTTCATGGACGTGGTCAAGTACATAACCGCCTTTACGATAGGGCATAGCATAACTCTTATCACTGCAACTTTAATGGGGATTACCGTTAATTACTTTTTGATTGATGCCGTAATTGCCTTGAGCGTTTGCTATATTGGTTATGAAAACATTGGAGGGTTCCGCAAATTCTTTGAAAAGTCGCCCGATTTAAGTTGGGCCGTATTTATATTTGGCCTGATTCACGGATTAGGCTTATCTACAAGGCTTCAACAACTACCTTTAGGAGATGAAGGAATTGTATTGCGAATTCTTTCGTTTAATTTAGGAATTGAGTTAGGCCAAATAGCCGCCTTATGTTTAATGGTGGGCTTGCTTTATAAATGGCGCCATACCAAGTCTTTTTTGCAAATAAGCGCCGTTTCAAATAATGGGCTTATTTATGCGGGAGCTTTTTTATTTTTAATGCAGATGCATGGATATTCACATGACGTAAATCCTGATGAATTTGGATTTCCAGAAGACAGTCATTCTCATGCTCATGAAAAGATGGATTCTCAAATTCCTTTTCCGGGAAGTGAATATGGAATACTCCCTCAAAATGATTCTCCTAAATTATCTCCTCGTGATCCTTGATTTGCCTTGGACTTAACTCATAAATGCGACTTAATTAGGGAATGACAATAAGCAACCTAAAAATTTACTATTTGTTCAATTGATATTATCACCAGATAAAAAATCCTATCAAAGTATTCCTCCTTTAGTTAATCCTCAAAAACCTTTATCAAATATCAAAGTTTATTGGCTGTGTTATTACGTTTTAACTAATACAGTTTAGTTTCAATTCTTTTAATTTTGTGGATGCCTCTTGAATAACGTCCAGAGACGTTTTAAAAATCAAACCACAAATGAGCATACCAATAATTAAATCTGGCAAAAACGAATGGGTAAAAGCGACTCCCCATGCGGCGCCTAGGAGCCCAATGTTTGCCAAAACATCGTTACGAGTGCATAGCCACGTCGATCGCATGTTTATATCGTCGCTTTTAAACCGGTAAATCAATAAGGCGCAAAATAAATTAGCCACCAAAGCAAGCCCCCCGACGATACCCATAATAAACGCCTCGGGTAATCCGGGGTAAAAGAATCTATAAATCACAGAGCCGAGAACAAATAATGAAAAGGCGCTCATAACCACGCCTTTCATCATTGAAACCCAAGTCTTGCATTTTTCGCTTCGTTGAATAACCAATAGAGAACTCCCTAATATGATAGCGTCGCCTAACATATCCAAGGAATCGGCAAAAAGGGCTCTAGATTCGGACAACCAACCATAAAGCGCTTCCGTGAAAAACATACCAATATTAATGATAAACACTAGTCCAAGAACCAATTGATGTCTTTTGGCTAATTGACTTAAACCTTTTTCGCAAGCCGAAGCACAATTGCTCATTTAAGCTTCCTCTTCAATGTTAGAGTTTTTTTAAATTAATCTCTATGCTTGTTCTCCGTAAAATTAAAGCGAAAATTTCATTGAATCAGTAGTTAACTCGAATACCAACTTCGGCTCCTATTCCAGGTTCTGGAGAAAAGTTTCTTAAAAAAGAGGTTGAGTTCCGGATGTCATCATCCAGTAAGTTATTGCCTTTCGCGTAAGCCAACACGTCCGTTCCACGAATATTATCTATGTGGTAATGCGTGGAAACATTGAGCAAAAGGTAACTAGGAGTATCGGCTTCGTTATCACCTGAAGAGTTCTGCTCTTCGGCGCGGGTTAAACGAAGATTGGAGTTCCAATTACCAAGAGCATGGTCTAGTTGGAATCCCCAACGTAATGGCGGAATTTGGGGAATGTCTCCCGCATTATCCAAAGTTGCTCGGGTGTAGTCGCTAAAGAGAGTTAAATCCACCAAGTGCTTGCTTTCGATAATAGGGAAAATAAAGCTGGCTTCATAACCATAAAATTTGGCGTTGGTTTGACGATTCAAAAGCTCTGGATTGCCTTCCACTTCATTTCCGGATCGTTGTACAAAAATGTAATCGTCCACCCAGTTATGAAATAAATCCACCTGAGCGCTGACCCAACTGGAATTGAACTTGTAACCAAAATCAAGATTGTAGGAAGTTTCCAATCCTAGGTTAGGGTTGCCGCGTTCAAAAGCGCGAGTGGCTTCATGAAAACCGGTAAAAAACAGTTCTTGTACCTGCGGAGCTCTTTGCGAACGAGTCATAGCAAAGTTAACCGAGTTATTGTCGTTAATTTTCCATAGATCCGAACCGGAAACACTGATAGGAGTGTAACTGGAGTCTGGGTCCAAGGTGTTTCGTGAGTTCACGGTCGCATGTTCTATGCGAAAACCGAATTCAGCTTTGGTCGGTCCCACTGGGAACGATTCCTGAGCAAATACTGCATAGCTAGCGCTATGAGTGATTGGAACGATGAATTCGTTTTCTTCGAGTTCTAAAGCGGAAAAGTTTCCAGAAATTAATTGAAAACCTATAATACCTTCGAAAATGCCAATAGGTTTGTGAGGGGCTTCTAACCTAGCTTCCAACGTGTCGTTGCGGAACAAAGCTTCCTTTGCTTCAACGTGTTCGTAATCGGTAAAACTCAATTTGGTTCGATACGCTTCGAAGAAACCGTCGGAGTTTCTGAATTCGCTCTTAAAGTCTATTTTGCTTTGCTCAAGTTCGATACGAGCTAATTCTCCGCCGGCTGTGCCCTCAGGTGGAACACCATATTCATTTTCAAGATAGTTTGCAGAAACCCCAAAAAATCCGAAATCGCCTATGTAAGAAAGACCACCCGTAGTACTTTTAGCGTCTGCCGAACTGTTATTAACAAAACCGTTGCTGTTTTGAGTCACGGCTAAATCGGGTTCGCTCACCCGGCCTCTGCCTTCGTCTATTGCGTCGCCGTCAATTCGGACATTATTATTTTCCCGATAAAATCCGTCAAAATGATAAGCCAAGTTTCCGTGACCGCCTTCAATTTTTAGAATAGAGGAGTATTCGTCGGAAACAGAGTTGTACTTTTGCTCAAACGATCCTTCAGCCAGTTTGTCGGGCATTTCTTCTGGAATCCGGCCATCGATAACGTTAACAACGCCGCCAATCGCGCCACTACCGTATAGTAGAGTAGCGGGCCCACGCAGGATTTCCACTCTCTCCGCAATCAATGGGATCGAGCTTGAAGCGTGGTCGGGACTTGCCTGGGAAGCGTCGTTGGCTCCCAGTCCATTACTCAAAACCCGAACCCGCGGACCGCTTTGCCCACGGATAACAGGAAGTCCAACACCAGGACCAAAAGACTGACCATGGACTCCCAGCTCATTCTTTAGAGTTTCGCCAATGGTACCGCCAGCTTTTAAGCGCAACTCCTCGTCGTGAAGGATATTGACCGGTTTGGCGGAACTGGAAATTTTATCATTCATTGGCGTTGTTACTACGATTTGATCCATATGGACAACAAAACGCTTTTTAGGACTTTCGGGTTCTTTTTTATTATCTTCGGCAAAAGCCGGAAAGGTTTGTAAACCTAGAGAAAATATTAACGCAAATAATAACGTATATCGATACATAACGGACTCCGTTGACAGTTTCCCGGCGTAGGTAAATACACGTTAGCGCATAACAAAAAGCAAATTAGCGCTAATTCATACAGATGTCGGGAAAATTAATGAATTTAAAGGAAAAACTAAGTCAACAGGTAACAGGAGGAGACCGACTGGAAGCCGTTAACGGAGCGGCGGCAATTGAAAGAGTAGCGGTTGTCGCAATCCATTGGGTTCCTTGTGTAGAGAGAGAAATCTCTGGAGTGTCGGTTTTCAAGCCAACGTTTGAGTGAACCAAGTGACAAGAAATACAATCCGGATCTAGATGTGAAGGATCTAAATCGTGATTATGCAAAGGGCTACCGAACAAGGCTATTAAGCTAAAACAAACCGCTAAAGCCAAGACAGTCCAGTTAGAACGCTCTTTATTTAATTTATTAATACTTAAAAAAGTCACTCAATCATCCAAAAAATTTATTTAACTAATTAGATTAGATACCACAAACGCGTAAAGGATTCAATATTTGTACTTCGGTTCTGTTAACTTTTTATATTTAAAATCATAGACGCTCCATAAATTACGAAACAAATCCCACCTTGTTAATTAAAAAATTTTCCAAGGTGATTGGACGAGGAACCAGGTTAAAGTTTAAACGATATAATCAATCATCCATTCTTTAACCTGGCTCCTTTTGGCGGCTGGAGGAGCTTGCGCCAAATTTTCTCTCATGAAACGTCTAAAGTTCTTTCAATAAACACAATTAAGCGTTTTTTTTACGAACAATTTGCAAATATATAATTGCGCTTAAGAAAAAAACTTTAAAGAAACTTTTAAACTCGTCAAAAATAAGCTAACAAAACCTATTTTGCTTTCGTAAGAACAAAACGGTTTTGTTGCATTTATAGTTATTGCGAGCGGTTTAAATGGATGAAGGGGGACTGAGTCCAGAAAAAGTAAAGGGAAAATTGGGAACGATGACCAAAGTCAACCGGCAACTGTAGTAACGCTCGAATGGAATAGAGAAAAGATCTTGAGAAGAATCGCCTATATCTGTATTAATTTGAGTCCATTGACAAGGAGAACAATCTTCGTGAGGATCGTCTAGATCGAACTCATGATTATGGAGAGTGGGCGCAAACCCGGTCATGAAGGTAAAAATAAAAATCAGTAAAAACGTATAAAAACGTTTTTCGTCATGATTTTTAATTTTTGAAATGTTAATTGAAGACATTGCAATTGCAAGCGTTTTAAATACTTAATAAAAATCGAAAAGCTACAGCATCTTAAATTTTATACAAATGGATTGCAATTTTTTAAACGGAAACTTATATCAAAAGTTTGATTTTACCGGGTTATTTCGCGTTATATTTGGCGCAAACTCCGAAAAACTCTAACGAATGAGTGATATCGGAATATCCTTTATCTCGAATCATTTGTTCAATCTCTGAGATAAAGCAATACTTCATTTCAGCTACGCTTCTACTAATGCGGCAAATAATATGATGGTCTTTATCTTTGTATTCATATCGGGGTACTTCATCGCCCAAATAACGTCTTTCCACCAGATTGGAATTCTCGAATTGAACGATGCACCGGTAAACGGTGGCTGAAACTAGCGGGCCAATTGAAGTCATAAAACCTCAATTTTTTTCAATCAACGTGGACGGAAAAAAACTTTGAAGTTTCTATCTCGTTGGCATCTTCAATTATAATTTCAAACTCATGATCGCCTTTTGGGAATTTGACTTTTTGAGCGTCGATATGATTGCCATTAATGTGGGGGCGGACTCTATCTGTAATGTCGATTCCAAATAACTTTTGGTAAACGATCTTTAACGAATCCATATTGATTGGTTCGCCGAAGGGATGCTTTTCAAATCGAACTAAAATATCGATTAGATCTTTGTACATGGCGTTTTCTTCGGGTTTTTCTATTTTAATTATAGGGCCGATATCTTCCGTGTTGGAAACGTCTTCATAAGGATCGAATGGTTGTTTATCATCGGTCTTTACTTCTTTGGTTTCCTTTATAGGGAGCGCGGCTTCCTTTTCAGTTATCCATTGGATGGGAGCGGATGTGTCTGCGCAAATTGGAGCTGACCACAAAACAAGCGTCGCAATTAAAAATACTATTGGTATCCGTTTCATAATTTCGAATCTTCCTAATAAATTTTATTACAGCGCTGATGATCTAAAAACGACCATTTTTTCTTCGGTCATTTCTTCCATTGTGTAAACCATTCCTCCAACTCCGAGTCCAGAGGCTTTGTGTCCTGCAAAAGGCATCCAGTCAACGCGAAATGCGGTATGGTCGTTGACCATGACGGCGGCGGCGTTAAGTCTACTTACCGTATCCCACGCGGTGTCTATATTTTTTGTGAAGACTGCGGCTTGGAATGAGAATGGAACATTGTTAGCTCGGTCGATCGCTTCTTGTCTATCTTTATAGGTATATACAAGGACGACCGGCCCAAATATTTCGCTACACGATACTTTTACAGAATCGGGAGGATTTAATATGACCGTTGGGGCGTAACAAGTTTCTCCGATTTTTTTACCGCCGGTTAAAATTTTACCGCCAGCTTTTTCCGCTTCTTGAACCCATTCATGAACTCGTTCAACTTCCGCTTTATCGATTAGCGGTCCAACTTCGGTTTTGTCGTCCAATGGATCGCCTACCTGCATTTTTTCGGCAAGTTTGACAAGTCCGTCAGTTAGTTGAGTAGCGACATCTTCATGAGCGTAAATTCTTTGAACGGATACGCATACTTGACCTGCGTGATAGAAACCTCCCTTTGCCAGTAAAGGAAGCGCGTCTTCGACATCTGCGTCTTTATCAAAGATTACAGGAGCGGCTCCGCCGTGTTCTAGTCCACAACGCGTGCCTGGAGCTACTTTTGATCTTAATCCCCAACCAACTTTGCCTGAACCGATAAACGAAAAGAATGAGGTTTTTGGATCAGTCACGAGTTTTTCGGCGACCTTGCCTGTGCAAATTGAAGTTTGGCACCACTCTTTAGGTAATCCCGCTTCGTGAAGAACGTTCACTAAATTAACGCAGGAATTAGGTGTTGAGCGCGCTGGTTTGACAATAACGGGACAACCAACTGCGACTGCTGGAACAACTTGATGAACAATGAGATTAAAAGGATGATTAAAAGCGCTGACAGCGACAACGACGCCGATTGGCTCGCGAAAGGTAAAGGCTTTTCTATTAAGAGAGGAGGTGGTCAATCCCATTGGGATTTCGCGTCCTATCAAATGATTGACCGATCTTGCCGCTTCGCGAATTCCTTGCACTGCGCGCGCAAGCTCTATTCGCGAATCCATCAATGGTTTTCCGCCTTCGTTTGCGGATTGCTTGGCATAATCTTCCATCCGCTCTTCAACAATATCCGCTGCCTTCTCTAAAATTTCGATCCTTCTAGGAAGTGGGATTAAGTTATCGGGTTTGGATGCAAGATTGTAAGCGACTTCCAGTTTTTTTAATGCCGACTCTTCGTCGTCCATATCGAGTTCAGAAATAAGACTCCCATCATATGGTGAATAGACTTTTAGTTTTTCCGGCATTTCTTTGCCTCCAAAAAATTACGGTTGAATTAAAGCGCTAAGCTTTTTTAGTTTATTTTTAAAGCGAGTTGGGTTTCAATTTTATTGTCATACCATTGCGGGTCAAGTCAAAAATTTAAGAGAACCTCTAAAAATTCCAATTTGCCAAGAGTGAAGTCCTTATTCTAAGGGCTTCGCGATAGCAAAACAGTAAAAATATGAATTGTAAGAAATTTCCATAGATTATTATAATCGAATAGTGGGGTTTTGTAACAAGAAATGGGTGTATTCAATATTGGAAAAATTTTGTTATTTCATTTGTCGTATCTTGGACATTCTGAACGAATCGCGCCGACGAGTTTTCAAATTCCTTCCAACAGCTAACCGGGTCTAAAATAATAAGCGGTTTTTTATAGTCTAAGCATAATTGAATTTCCGCTCGCGTTCCCGAAGTTCCTGGTAAAGCGACAATAAGATTGGCGGTTAAAACGATAATGTGATTTCTACTACCTGTTTCCAAACCCTGGTTTCCGGACAATGGTAAATGTGTTTTTATTGGAATTTCTATGTAGGGATTAGGATAGTCGAGAGGATTAGAATAAGTTTTGCGTTTTTCGGTAGTGTCGCAAAAATTGTCTGATGGAGCTATCCCAATGGATAAACCCTTTCTTTCTGAAACTTCCGTAAAGGCTCTTGCTACGGAGGTCATTGTTCCAGCGCCGCCTCCATTTATTAAATGGAACCCGTTCTCGGCAATCCATTGCCCTAAAGGGGAACTTAATTCCGAGTAAGTTTTTTCACCAGATCCAATAACTCCAATTATTGACAGATTTGTATTCATTTTAGTTATTTTAATTAAGTTTGGGCTGAGGTTTACTGGAGTCTAATCCTACTGTGGCTAAATAATTCATTAGCTCCGAAAGGTGGTTTTGAGAGTTGTCGTATAAGCTTTCGAAGTCTTCAGAATGTAGTTGAACCTGATCTCCTCTTTGAATTAGATAAAAAATTAAGGAAGCGGTTTCTGAAACTCGTTGTTCTAACTCTAAAGGATTTATTTTCTCGCCTGTTCGACTATCTTTGATATTTAAAAAAATTGAAATTTTTTTAGAACCTTCAGCGGTAAATTCTTTGGTGCGAAGCTCTCCAGTTTTTGCTGTTGTTTTCCAATGGATAGAGTTTAGAGAATCTCCAGGTTTAAATTCTCTTATTGTTCCAATTTCTGAGCCGGCAGATCGAATTAATTTCCCCTCTCCGTCTCCCGATGGAAATGTCTTCGGTAGATCTATTTTTTGTAAGGCAGGATAAATTAAAGTTTCCAATTGAATGGGTAGGGTTTTAGTTTTAATAAAAAACCCGAAAGGAAAGCTGGTAGACAATTTACAGGAATTAAGCGTTAACCAGCCTCTTTGGGAAGCGATAAATCGAACTGTTTTTTCTGAAACCGATCCTGCAATGATTTGGAAAAAATTTGCTGAATTTTCTAGTCGAGCTTCGGTGAATGAGTTAGACGGAAAATCAACGGTGAGTGAGTATGAAGGAATCTTTTTTTTATTATTTTTTAATATAAAAGTTATTGCGCATGGTTCCTCAGCATATATCCCTTCTTTGAACCGAACCGCCAGCGTTATTTTTTTGAGGGCTAACTCAGAGAGCACTCCAGAAACTGCGACTAAGCTACAACACATGGCGAGAACAAGATAGAGCAAGTTATTGCCAGTGTTGATGGCCGCTAAACCAACCCCAAAAATTAAAAATATGAATCCACCGCCTTCTCTAGTGAGTTGTAGCGTTCGATTGCGTAAAGAAACTGTTAAGACACGTGGGGAATCCTGCGATGACGACACGGCGAGTTTAAATTGGGATTAATTGGTTTTCGATAATTTCACTGATTAGGGGAGCTGTATCAGAAACTTTCCGAGCGTGGGAACCATTTCGAGTTTGCGGAATAATTCTATGACATAAAACTGGAACAGCGAGTTGTTTCACATCATCTGGGATGCAATAGTCTCTCCCATTTAAAAACGCTCGCGCTCGCGCCGCCTGTTGTAAAATGAGACCACCTCTAGGGCTAACCCCCAAAGCTATACTATTTGAGTGTCTGGTTGCCGTGATGATTTGGATGACATAATCTATAAGAACGGATTCGAAAACAACCTCATCGACCTGGGCTTGCATTTTTAAAAGAGTTGTTCTATCGATTACGGGCTGAAGATTTTTGGGATTTCTTTGTCCAGGTTTTGCCCTTAAAATTTTTCGTTCGTCCTCTTCCGCAGGATAGCCCATGGAAATATACATCATAAAACGGTCCAATTGAGATTCCGGTAAGGGAAAGGCTCCATGACTTTCAATTGGGTTTTGAGTAGCAATGACTATAAAGGGACTTTCTAATTCATGGGTTTCATTATCAATGGTCGCTTGGTTTTCGTTCATCGCTTCTAAAAGAGCGCTCTGAGTTCTAGGAGAAGAACGATTAATTTCATCCGCTAAGACTAAATTTGAAAAAATTGGTCCCTTGTTGAAGTGAAAGCGTTTTTCATTAGAGTCATAAATAGAAACGCCTACAATATCTGAAGGTAAGATGTCGTTGGTGAATTGAATCCGTTTGAAGGAAAGATCCAAAGATTGAGCAAGGGCACAAGCTAGAGAAGTTTTTCCGACTCCAGGAACGTCCTCGATAAGAATATGACCGCGAGCTAGAATAGAAATGAGCGCGAGGTCAATGACGTCTGATTTTCCTATAATGACGGAATTGATATTTTGCTTTAGGTTTTCTAGATCCTGGTTTTTGGACGTCATCTACCCAATGCCTTTAAAACTTTTTTCATATCTTCAAAAACCGCTTTCCTGTTTTCTATTGTATAAGCTCTTAAAAGATAAGCCGGATGTAATGTAAGCATTAAAGGTATTCCTTCAAATTCATGCCATTGGCCTCGTTCCTTGGTAATCGGGACAGTTCTTTGCAAAAGAGTAGAGGCGGCTGGTTTCCCTAAAGCGACAATCACTTTAGGTTTAATAGCTTGTAATTGCTTAATTAGAAATGGTTTGCAAGCTTCAATTTCGTCGGACTGTGGGTCGCGGTTGCCTGGAGGTCTGCATTTAACTATATTACAAATGTAGGTGTCGTCTGCGCGGCTAATCTCCATTCCTTTTTCAATAATTTCAGTGAGCTTTTTCCCTGCTCTCCCAACAAAAGGAAGACCTTGTTCATCCTCATCAGCTCCTGGACCTTCTCCTACAAATACTAAGTCTGCATTTGGATTTCCAGAACCAAATACTATGTTTTTACGGCCTTCGCAAAGTTTGCATCGTTGGCAGTCACCTAATTCAGCTTTTACTTGATCCAGCATTGTATTTGGTTGTTTTGAGTTATGGGTGGGGGATGATCGATCCAAATCTAAATTTTGATTGGGATCTAATGGAACTTCATTGATTCCATAATCTTTTAAAAACTGCAAATGGTTCTTTAGTTCTCTTAGTTTAGCGCTTTTGGAAACAGGTGTATCCATAGCGTTTAGACTAGCAAAAGAAGCGCTTTTTAACAACGACTTAGGAAAAAAATCTTAACTCTATGAAAGACAACAGTTTTAACGTTATAATTTCGGATAGTAATTTTTCTTATTGAGACCAATTTTACTTTTAGATTATAATTTTCGGTTATCGCAGGGATATGACCAAGGAGGATTAAAGTGTCTGGATTAAAAAGTGCATGGGAGATAAGTCTCGAAAAATCAGATAAATTAAACCCAGAATTAAAAAATAGGAAGAAACTCACAAAAGAGCAAAAAGCCGAGATTGCTGAAATACGAACGGAGACCAAAGCGGAAATTGCAGATAAAGACGTTTCTTTAGATTATAAGATTAAAAAACTTATAGACCGAGTCCCTCCAGAAAGATTGGAAGGCGAGAAAGAAATTTTGAAAAAAGAGTTTAATGACATTAAGGAAAAGTTAGAAGAAGAGATGGAAAAGAAAATTGAGGCAATCTACCAGCAAAATCAATAGATTTGGTATTTTTCTCCCCTTATCCTGTCTTAAAGCGGCTCCTTAAAATAGGGAGTCGCCTTCGCTGAAAACCAAATGACCTGCCCGTCTTAATTTTGTTTTAATGTAGATTGGAGTTTGAATGAAAAATACTGTAAGGGAACTTATTTCCGACGCGTTAAACCGAGCCAAAGAAAATGGAGATTTAACGCTTGATAGCACTCCCAATATCGTGATTGAAGAGCCAAAAGACAAAAAGTTTGGCGACTATTCCACTAATGTCGCTATGTTAATGGCAAAATCGGAAAAGAAGAACCCGAGAGCCATTGCCGAATCTATTTGCAATTACTTTAGTGAAGAATTACGAGTTGAATCAGCTGAATGCGCTGGACCTGGGTTTATCAATTTAAAAATGTCAGATTCTTTTTTCGCGGAGCGGTTAAAACAAGCAAGAGATAAAGGCGAGGATTTTGGTCGTTTAGAGATGGGGCAAGGGCGAAAAATAAACCTAGAATACGTAAGCGCAAACCCAACGGGACCTCTTCACGTTGGCCATGGTAGAGGCGCCGCTGTAGGTGACACTCTTGGTAATATCCTTCAGTTTGCCGGTTTTGACGTCTGTAAGGAATATTATATTAACGATGTTGGAAACCAAATCAATATTCTTGGTAACTCAACTTGGGTTCGATATTTAGAGATATGTGGAAAGCCAATTGAATTTCCAGACAATCATTATAAGGGAGATTACATCAAGGATATTGCTCAAGAAGTTTTTGACGAGCATGGCGATAGTTTTTTGAGTAAACCGGAAGATGAGTCAAAAGCCTATTTTAAAAAATACGCTAACGATTGGGTTTTAAATGGAATTAAAGACGATTTAAAACATTTTAGGGTAGGGCATGATGTTTGGTTTAGCGAAAAATCTCTACATGATGAAGGTAAGGTCGAAGCGAGTCTTAAATGGCTTCGTGAAAAGGGACATATTTACGATAAAGACGGCGCAGTCTGGTTAAAGTCTTCCGCTTTTGAAGATGATAAAGATAGAGTGATTATAAAGCAGGACGGTAGTCAAACCTATTTCTGTTCGGATATTGCTTACCATAAAGATAAAATTGATCGTGGTTTTTATAAAATAATAGATATTTGGGGAGCGGATCATCACGGTTATGTTCCGCGCATGCAGGCTGTGCTTGAAGCGATGGAGTTTAGTAAAGATGTGTTCAAGGTTGCTTTGGTTCAGTTTGTCACTTTAAAAAGAGGCGGTGAAAAAGCCCAAATGTCTACACGTTCTGGAGAGTTTATTACGTTGTCTGAAGTCGTGGACGAAGTGGGCGTGGACGCCGCGCGATTTTTCTTTTTAATGAGAAGCGCAGATAGTCATTTAGATTTTGATTTAGAATTGGCAAAGCAAAAGTCCAATGATAATCCTGTTTTTTATGTTCAATATGCCCATGCCAGGATTTGCAGCGTTTTCCAAACTGCTGTTGATAGTGATGTGAAAACTTCTACCATAAACGAAGCGGATTTAAGTTTGTTTGGCGAGGATGAAATTGAACTGGCGAAAAAAGTATTGGCCTTTCCTGAAGTGGTCGAGAAAGCTGCCGAAACTCTAGAAGGACATCGTATAACTTATTATCTACAAGAGTTATCGGCTAATTTTCATAGCTATTATAGAAAAAATCGAGTTGTTACCGAGGATATGCCATTAACTTTGGCAAGATTGGCGTTACTTGATTGCGTTAGAAATGTTTTAAAGATGGGGCTGGGGCTTATGGGGATTTCGGCGCCTGAAAAAATGTGACGATAGGGAACCTCTAAAAACTGCTTTTGGCTACGAGTGATCCCTATGAAATAAGGGCTTGCGAGTGCCGCAAGTAAGAATATTGAATTATTAGAGATACCCGATAAATATTCATACTATTTAAGGATTCTTATTGAGTGGTTTTTCATGTCAGGTATTTATCGGTTATATTAGGCCTGCTTTTATCGGCTTCCATGGCTCACTTAGCAGGGTTTGATCTTTCTATTTTAGATAAATTATTGCCTTCCAATAATGAGTTATCAGAAGAAACTTCATTTAAAAAAATAAAAGTAGCTCCTAAAAAAACTCAGAGAAATAAGAGTGAAAATACTGAAGCCCCTTATACTTTTTTTGAGGTTTTAACAGACGAAGACAACGATAATTTTGTCGATATGGAAGGCGCTATTGCAGCAGCGCCTGAGAGAGCTAAGCCTACACAAGGGAAACGAGACAGTACGCCTCGACAAATCACAAAACCCATTAAAGGCGACAAGGTTGATATAGCTGTTAAGAAAGTTGAAAAGTCGGTTGAGAAAACGTCAACCTCTAAAATTTCAATTCCCACAACAACTAAAGCTTCGGCTCCTAAAACTTCAACTACAAAAGTTTCAATACCCAAAACTTCAACTGTAAGAACTCCTCCCCAAAATAAAATACCAGTAAATAATGGAAAGTATGTTGTTCAAGCAGGTTCCTTTAAAAGTATGGATTCTGCAAATAGGTTAGTGGCTAAATTAAAGAGTAAAGGGTATTCGGCTTATTGGAAGGAAACAGAAGTTGAAGGTAGGAAATGGTTCCGAGTTTATTTAGGTTCTTTTTCGAATCATGACGATGCGTTAGCGCTGGTCCAAAAGGCTCGTGCAGAAGAAAAGCTAGATCCTATGATCGCTTTTCAAAAAAACTAATAAAAACTTTTTAATGTTGTCGGAAAGTTTTTGGATCAAACGTTTGTAGTACTTCTACAGGATCGTCGACTCTTTTCCCGCCGTAGAATTTTTCTTCGCTGTCATACCATGTGTTAAAACGATATCCTTCAAGATCGTTGTGATACAAACTTCGTTTTTCATCCTTGGAATCAAATTCAAAGTCAAGATTTGCGACTCCATTTGCCGTTATCGTTACAGTGCCTTTTCTTTCGGCAATATAAGGGTGCCAAGCCGAGACTTCATACGTTCCAGGTGGGATTCCATCAATTGTGAATTCTCCATTGGCGTCGCTAACCACATAGTATGGGTTATCTACTAACCTGACGGTGGTTTGTAAAAATGGGTGTAGATTACATTTCACCATAAATTCTTTAGTTTCGGGACGAACAAAAATCGAGCGAACTTGGCTACTTTGTGGCGGCAGGGGCTTATTGGTTTTTTGTTTTACTTTCCTTCTTTTTCCTTTTTGTCTTATTTCATAAGTAGCGATTTCATGTTGAATCGGGTCCAGGTTTTCTAGAAGAAAGTCGACCCCGTTCCGGCTTGCGACGATGTAATCTTCTGCATGGCAGAGTTTTGCTTTAAAAGAATACATATCAGTTGAAAATGGTTTACCGCGATCAATGCCTTTGATGCTAATTACAGTGTCTTGTAAACCGCCAGTTTCAGAAACTCTAAAGTCCCACAAAAATCTGTGTCCCCTACCATCCGACATGCGTGAACAAAATTTTATGTTAGGAGCATGAATTAGGTGGAAAGCTCTAGGCGATGGAGGGGGACCTTTTATCGTTACTCTACCTTTTAGAGTTCCGCCATTATCTATGGTGATAACTTTATAGGGACTAGGAACTATATCGAAAAGCTTTTTTGCCAACTTTTCATTTCTTGGCATAAGCTTTTGAACTTGGGCTGAAGCCTCTTGATAACGGCCTTGTAATTTATAAATTACTCCTAAGTCGTAGTCGGCCATTACCATTCGCGAATCTAATTTAAGAGCCGCTTTAAATTCTTTTTCCGCTTCTTCAATTAAGTTTAACCTGGCGAATGAAAGGCCTCTATTGTATCGGAAAAATGAATGGTCATAGCCTAAGTACATTGCTTTTTCATAAGCTAGTAGAGCGTCTTTATGTAGCTGAAGTCGACTTAGGGCTACTCCTTTACTAGCGTGAGCAAAACCATTCTCTGGATCAGCCTCGACAGCCTTTTCAAATTCTTTTAAGGCTAATTCCCACTTTTTTTCTTGAACGAAAAGGTTGCCAGATTTGATGAAACTATCAGCCGGGCTGATTTTTTCTCCAAATGCTGAAGAGGAAAATAATAGGAAAGTAATACAATAAATTTGGAAAAATATTTTAAAGTTGCGCATTTTTTTTTAAAGAAAATTGAAAGCCCAGTAGGGTATCAGCACAGTATTATGCTGTCAAGGAATGGGCAAAATAGTAAAATTCTTGGAGTTTTTTAAGTCCAAAATTCAGACGTACTCTTAGTAACACTACTTTGATCTATTAATGCTTATTTTATTCCATGGAAAAGCCTATTAATAGACCTCTTTGGAGTTTACAATTAGTATCGTTTCTATTAATGACTTTTCATCATTGTGTTCGATTATTGTTTGGATTAAAAGGTGTTTTTTTCGCTCTATTGCGAGGACGATTAAATATCTGACATGACGCAATCAAAATACATCGATTTAAAGCTTTGTTTTTGTATGATGTGTCAAGACTGACGTTACCTATTTAAGTGCCGGGTTAGTAATCTGTTTCCTATAGATTTATTATCAGAGAAAGTTGAATGGATAAAAATAAAAAAGATATTTTATATTTGGTTGTGATTTTAGTTGCCGTATTTTTTCTTTGGAATACGACCATTCTTTATCCTCTCCAAATTTTAGTTGTTTTCTTTCACGAGTCTTCACATGCGATTATGGCGCTCCTTACCGGTGGAGAAGTGGTGGAAATGCAAATAGACTATATGCAAGGAGGACATGTTTTATCCCGTGGCGGTTCTCGTTTTTTGACCTTAAGCGCAGGTTATTTAGGATCTTTAGGGTGGGGGGCTGTCATTTATTTTTTAGCGGTTAAAACGGATAGCGATAAATTTATTTCTTGCGCGTTGGGAACGATTATTATTTTAATTTCTTTACTCTTTATAAGAAATACTTTTGGGTTGGTATTTGGAGTGGCTGGCGCAGCGTTTTTAATCTTTATGGGGCTAAAGCTTTCTTTAGAGTTCAACGATTTTGTTTTACGAGTTATTGGATTGACCAGCATGCTTTATGCGCCATTAGATATTTTTAGCGATACCATTCAAAGATCCTATTTAAGGTCCGACGCGCGAATGCTTGCCGAAGAATTTGGAGGCGCTACCATGATCTGGGGAGGGATTTGGATTGTTGTGAGCGCTGTTTTAATTAATTATTGTTTGAGGCATAGCCACAAATCTTAGGAGTTAGAAGGTTTGCTTTAGAATTGAGAGAGTGAAATGCGTAACTCTTTGATTTAAAGGGTTTTCTGTTTTCGATGTTGTTTTTTCCTACCATAATCTAATTTTTAGCTCAAAATTTCATCGTTTTCCGTATGGATTTGCATAGCGATTGACCTTCAAAAAAGCTAATATTAGGCTTGAAATTGTTTTAGTTATTTCCCTTATTTGATAGATCTCTCTTTCGCCCTCATGTCTGATCTCAGCTTAGATTACCAAAATACATTAATTACTTTGTCCCAGCTGCAAATTACTGAACTCCAGCCTGAAGTCGATAAATTACACCAAGAGTTGGAAGCTAAAAAAGGGAAGGGGTGTGACTATTTGGGGTGGCTCCATTTACCCTCATTATATGATGAGAAACTCCTACAAGAAATTCTTGAAGTAGCGCAACAGATTCGAAACGAAGCTGAGGCAATGGTATGTATTGGAATTGGAGGTTCTTATCTAGGCTCAAAAGCGGCGATTGATTTTTTATCGAGTTCGTTTACAAATGGAACGGGAAAAGGAACGCAAGTTTATTTTGCAGGTCATAATATAAGTTCGGATTATATTTCAAACTTAATTGACGAAATTGAAGGTAAAAGCTTTTATATAAATGTAATTTCAAAATCTGGGACGACAACTGAGCCGGCTTTGGCATTTAGATTGTTAAAGGATGTTTTGGTTAAAAAATATGGTGAAGAGCAGGCGAATAAAAGGATCATTGTAACTACGGATAAAGAAAAGGGCGCTTTAAAATCGATGGCCAATGAAAAGGGGTTTCGTGTTTTTGAAATTCCTGATGATGTTGGTGGTAGGTTTTCGGTTTTAACTCCAGTGGGTTTGTTGCCTATGGCGGTTGCTGATATAGACATCAGGCAATTACTTGAAGGTGCGGCAGAAATGGAATCCATTTTGTCAAAAAGTTCGCAACTGGAAAACAATGACGCTTATTTGTACGCTGTTATTCGAAATCTTTTATATAGAAAAGGAAAGACTATAGAGGTTTTAGCTTCATTTCACCCTTCCTTTAAATTTGTTCTTGAGTGGTGGAAACAGTTGTCTGGCGAAAGCGAAGGGAAAGAATCGAAGGGTATATTCCCCGCTTCGGTTGAGTTTACGACGGATCTGCATTCTATGGGGCAGTGGGTTCAAGAAGGCAATAGAATCTTATTTGAGACATTTTTAATTTTAGAATCTTCTAAATGCCAAGTTACTATTCCGCTTTGGGAAAATGATGGGGATGGTTTGAATTATTTGTCGGGAAAAACTCTCGATTATGTAAATGAAAAAGCTTTTCGAGGCACTGCCGCGGCTCATTTAGAAGGCGGAGTTCCTAATATGACCATTGCGATAAAGGAGCGAACTCCGAGGGCTTTAGGTCAGTTATTTTATTTTTTTGAAAGAGCGATCGCTATGTCCGGATATTTGTTGAGAGTTAATCCTTTCGATCAGCCGGGCGTTGAGATGTATAAAAAAAATATGTTTATGCTTTTAAATAAACCGGGATACGAGAGAGGATAGACTCATGGGGATTGTTAGCGCAAAACTAGAGGAAGCCGTTCAAGAGTTAGCTTCGGAAGCTATTGGAGAGGCTGAATTGCCTTCTTATGAATCCGAATCTTTGCTCAAACAGTTGAATGCGCTAGATACGGAAACTTGGATAGATACTGGCGATTTGGAGCTTGCGCGATCGGTTTGGAAGCAAGAGCTTTCTTCGTTAACGACTAATAACACGTTAGCGAATCAAGTTGTTCAAACTGGAGTATTAGATGAAACCATTAAATCTACGGTGAGTCGATTGAAAGAAGTCGCTCCTGATTTGGAAGAAGCCGATAGAATTTTAGAAATTGGTTTTGTTATTAATTGTAAAATTGCTCTTCGTCTCGTTAAAGGATTTCGTAAAAAAGTTAGCGTTGAGTTACACCCTGCGATGTCTAGAGATATAGATAAAACAGTTGAGTTTGCTAGGAGATACCAAAAAGTTTGCCCCGAATATTTTATAATTAAGATTCCCTTAACTCCTGAAGGATATTTGTCGGTTCGTAAATTGCGAAAAGGTGGAATGCCAATTAACTTTACGTTAGGGTTTTCCGCTAGGCAGAATTATTTAGCCGCAAGACTTTCGAATCCTGATTTTGTGAATGTGTTTTTAGGAAGATTAAACCAGGTGATTGTGGATAATTCATTTGGAACAGGGAAAGGTGTTGGAGAAAAAGTTACTTTGGCGACCCAGGCCGCAATTTCCGATTTAAAGAAACAGCGCTCCGAAGTAGTTACAAGATTGATTGCCGCTAGTATTCGAAATGGCGACCAGGTTGCAGCTTTGGCAGGAGTTGACGTTCATACGATTCCTCCTAAAGCGCTTACTGATTTTTTAAATTCAGAACGAAAGCCTGAAGATCTTGCAAAAGGGAATCATGAAGATTGGATTCCAGAAGCAGATTCGTCGATTATGGATCGATTAAAAGAATTATGGGAAGTTTCGGAAACTTTTAAAAAGTTTGCGGATGATCTGGTTTCGTTAGATTCCGTTGATTCGATGAATGGAGAAGATTTAGTTAACTTTTGCGAAAAATCTGGAATAGATTTGTTTGGAAGGTTTTCGGAAGAAAACATGAAATCTATTTATGAAACTGGAAAAATCCCAAAAATAAAAGATTGGCCGAACTCTATCGCTTTGGATGATTTAATGACACAATCGGCATTACAATCTTTCGCGAAAGATCAAAACGCTTTGGACGATCGCATTCGGTCTTTTTTAGGCTAAACCAAGAGTCGCTTTTTGAAAAATATAGTTTTTGATTTTTCACAAAGCAATTTATATAAACCCGTTTTTAAGAAATGAAATAAATCCTTCCGGATTCTGACTCTCTTAAAAAGAAAAACCATAACATTAATTTTCGAGAACAATTATGACAATGAAGGTAGATAAAGTTGTATTAGCTTATTCTGGAGGGTTAGACACTTCCGTTATTATTACTTGGCTTATAGAACATTATGGTTGTGAAGTGATTGCTTATTCAGCTGATATCGGTCAGGGTGAAGAGTTAGATCCTGTAAGAGAGAAAGCTTTAAAGACCGGAGCGAGTAAGGTTTATATTCAAGATTTAAAAGAAGAGTTTATAAAAGATTATGTGTTTCCTATGCTTCGCGGTAATGCTTTTTATGAAGCAAATTATTTGTTGGGAACCTCTATTGCCAGACCGCTTATAGCTAAAGAGCAAATAAGAATTGCCGAAATGGAAGGGGCTGATGGCGTTTCGCATGGTTGCACGGGAAAGGGTAACGACCAAGTTAGATTTGAACTCGCATATTTAACTTTAAACCCTAAGATAAAAATTTTATCCCCTTGGCGAGAGTGGGAATTGACTTCTCGTCCTGCGTTAATTGATTACGCGACTAAACATGGTATTCCCGTTCCTGTTAGCAAAGACAAGCCATACAGCATGGATAGAAATATGTTCCATATTAGCTATGAAGGCGGAGTATTAGAAGATCCCTGGGTACAACCTCCGGAAGACATGTTTTTGTTAAGCTCTTCTCCTGAAAATGCTCCAGATAGCTCTGAAGACATTCAAATAGATTACGAAGAAGGAAACCCAGTAGCCGTTGATGGAAAACGCATGGGACCGGTTGATTTATTAGTTCATCTAAATAAATTAGCAGGCAAACATGGGGTGGGGCGTATTGATATTGTTGAAAGCCGATTTGTGGGAATGAAGTCCAGAGGGGTTTATGAAACTCCCGGTGGAACTATATTGCATGCGGCGCATCGAGCTTTGGAAACTATAACTTTAGATAGAGAAATTATGTTTCAACGTGATTCCATGATTCCCGCTTACGCAAGAATGATTTATAACGGTTTTTGGTTTAGCCCGGAGCGGGTATTGCATCAAAAGTTAATAGACGAAGCGCAAAAAACTGTAACGGGAACGGTTCGGTTAAAACTGTATAAAGGAAACTGTACTGTTTTGGGTAGAAAGGCCGATAATAGTTTATATGACGAAGAAATTGCGTCTTTTGATATGGACGACAGCTACGACCAAAATGATGCTGAAGGGTTTATTAAATTAAACGCTTTAAGGTTGAGGCTTTATACTCAGGCGTTTAAAAATAAATGATAAGATGTTTATTTCTGATTCGACAAAGATTTAGGAGTATTAAATTTTTATGAGCTCTATATTGGTTGTCGATAACGAAGAAAGCATATGCGATTTTCTCTCTATTTTGCTTGAAAAAGAAGGGTATGAAGTCGTAACGGCAAATAATGGGCAAGTTGCTACGAAATATATTAGAGAAAACGATTTCGATTTGGTGCTTACCGATATTAGGATGCCAAATTCAAGCGGAATTAAAGTGTTAGAGACCGTTAAAGAGACCTCTCTTGGAACTCCTGTTATCATGATGACCGCATTCGCTTCGGCGGAAACTGCCGTAGAAGCGATGAAAAAAGGCGCCTACGACTATATCTCTAAGCCGTTCCAGATTGAAGATTTGAAGTTAGTTATTAAGAACGCGATAGAGAAGAAAAATTTACATGACGAAAATGTTTATTTAAAATCCGCTTTAAATAGTAAATATCAGTTTTCCAATATTATTGGGAAAAGCCCGGCCATGGATAAGGTTTACCGGTTAATTGAAAAAGTTTCCAGAAGCTCGGCGACGGTTATGGTTAATGGGGAAAGCGGAACGGGTAAAGAATTGGTAGCAAAAGCCATCCATTTTAACGGCCCTAGGTCTAAAAACCCCTTTATTGCCGTTAATTGTGGAGCTATGCCTGAGAATTTATTGGAGAGCGAACTGTTTGGTTATGAAAGAGGGGCATTTACTGGCGCCGATTCAACCAAAGTTGGTTTGCTAGAGGTTGCGGATAAAGGTTCGTTTTTTCTTGATGAGATAGGGGATACTCCGCCATCGATACAAGTAAAGTTGTTAAGAGTTTTACAGGAAAAAGAATTTACCCGCGTGGGAGGATCGCGACCTATTAAAATTGACGTTCGTTTTATTACTGCGACGAATATAGATTTATCAAAGGCTGTTGAAGATCATAAATTCAGACAAGATTTGTATTACCGGTTAAACGTTATTCCCATTCATATACCTCCATTGCGGGATCGAAAAGAGGATATACCCGCTCTAGCGGAGCATTTTATCGAGAAGTTTAATAAAGAAAATGAAGGGTTTAATAAAATAAACGGAATAGACCCTGCGGTTATGAAAGTTTTCGACGATTATTTTTGGCCTGGAAATGTTCGGGAATTAGAAAATGTTTTAGAGAGGGCCTGTGTTTTTGAAAAAGATGAAACTTTGCAAGTGGAAAACTTACCGGAAGAATTAATACGTAACGATTACACCGAAGTAAAAAATATATCGCTAGTCAATAAAGAAGGAACTGTTGACCTCGAAAAAACTTTAGATCAAATTGAAAAAAATATGATTCTAGACGCCTTAAAGAAAACAGGCGGAATCATGACTAAAGCCGCAAAACTTTTAAACTTAAGCTTTCGTTCTATGCGTTATCGAATGCAAAAGTATAAAATTACGGTTAAAACGGATATCGAAGAAGAGTAGGGTATCGTTAATTTGCTTCCATTTGTTTCCAAATATCGCTTACATATGCTTTTAAATTCCGTTTCAAAAATCGGTACTACTTTAGGTTGCATTTTAATTGTAACTATTTTTTTGCTGGAAAACTCGTTTGGACAAAATATTGAAACGCCAGTTTCTGATGGGCAATCAATTCCCGCTCAATTTGTTGATAGTCCCGCCCCTCCTGTTGAAATAATCTCTATAGAAAAAGCCAGCTTCAGCCGAGCAGAATATTTGTACCGCGCTGGCAGGTTTGCGGAGGCTAAGATTGTTTATGAAAAGTTTATCGAAGAAAACCCAAAAGATAAAAATATTGATCGCGCTGTTTTTAGATTAGGGCAAATTGATTTTAACGATAAGTTTTACGTGACATCGTTAAAATATTTTAATTACTTATTAGAAAACTTCCCAGGGACTCCAGTTCTTCATAAAGCTCTTGTACTGATGGGAGCTTGTAATTTCTATTTGGATAAACTGGAAGACGCGGAAAGAGTTTTTGAAAGCGAATTAAAGTTAAATCCCGACGATAAAGAGAGAGTAAAGATATTATTTTTTCTTGGAAAGATTCACGAGAAAAAGTTTGATTATGACCGTGCAATTAAGCGATTGAGTCAAGTTTATAAAAATGGTTTGGATAGTGAATTAAAAGAACAAACATTACAAACGACAAAAAAGATAATTGATGAGAGGCTTTCTAAAGAAAAGCTTTTTTCTTTAGTGCAGAAGTATCGTGAAAGTTTTCCAGCAGATTTAGCGCTTTGGAAATTGATAACCATTTTTAGGTTAGAAAAGGATATTGAAAGTTATATAGGGGCATTGACCCAATTCGTAGAAACTTTTCCAAAGCACAACCTTCAGCCAGAAGCTATGAGGATGTTGGCGTTAGCAAGAAACAACAACAATATGAAGGCGGTAAGAATCGGCGCTATTTTGCCTCTTACTGGAAAGCGGGCAATTACTGGACAACAAGTTTTACAGGGCATCCAACTTGCTTTTAATAACTTATCCTCAGAGGAAAAAGCAAGAATTGAACTTATCGTAAAAGATTCTGGGTCAGGGGCGATAGACCGTGGTTTGGAAGAGCTCGCGGCAGACCCGAACGTTCTTGGGGTGTTAGGTCCAGTATTGAGCGGTAACGTAAAAAAAGCAGTTCCTCTTTTAGAGAAATATGATTTACCTGCTTTAACTCCAACAGCTTCTTCCTCGGGCTTAACCGACCTAAGCCCTTATATTTTTAGAAATGCTATGACCCGCCCCATTCAAAGTAGGTTTTTGGCGGAATATGCTGTTAATACTCTAGGGCTTCGTCGGTTTGTAGTTTTTTATCCAGATGCCAACTTTGGTCAAGAGTTTAAAGATGCATTTTTGGAAGAAGTCGAAGCTCTGGGCGCGGAAGTAGTCGCGGCGGTTTCTTATAAACGTAGTCAAAATGATTTTAAGCCGCAAATATTAGAAATTGGAGGTATATCCGATAGTCAGCTAAAAAAACTAACTCTTAAAAAATTAGCTGAATCTGAAAATAAAGCCAAAAGTAAAGGAAGTGTTCCATTTTCCAAACCTATTATTGAACAAGGTTTGTTTAATGAAGATAAAATTGAGGGTTTAAAAGTATCCCTTGAGCTAAGTTATGACGCAATATTCATTCCTGGATTTTACGATAAAGTGAGTTTAATTATTCCTCAAATGGTTTTTTATAATATCGATCAAGTAACATTTTTGGGGACTAACGGCTGGAACCATGCCGATTTAATTAAAGTTGCAGGTAGGTATATAAAAGGAAAAGGAATTTTTAGCGACGGTTTTTTTAAAGAATCTAAAAAAGAAGAAGTTCAGCAGTTTGTTTCTAGGTTTAAGACTACGTTTGGCGACGAACCCAATATTCTCTCGGCTCAGGCTTACGATAGCGCCCAGATTTTTTTAAGCATTGCGCAGACAAATGTGAAAAATCGTTTAGAGTTTTTTAAAAGGTTGAAGACTATTGAGGAATTTTTGGGGGCTTCAGGTACTACGACTCTGACTGAAAATGGAGATGCGGAGAAAAAGCTATTTGCTCTTAAAATTAAAGGGAAGAAGATTGTTGAAAAAGAATAAGAAGAAGGTAACTGAATAATTGATATTAAGCGATCAAAACATATCTATTTAAAGCCTTGTTTCTGTATGATGTGTTTAGACTGATGTCATCTATTGAGTCTTGGGTTAATAATCAGTAGAATTAGTACCCTTCTTGTTTAGGAGAGCTTGCCGACCCAAAAGTTCTCTCTGGAAGATTATCCCTCATAAAAACTTCAAAGCTTCCTTTTTTATCCCCAAAGTTTACTTGTTTCCCGGTTTTTTTATCGATTTTTAAAAATAAGACGTCGTCCGGCATTGGAAAATTTTTTATTGGCGCGTCTTGTAGAGCAGACTGCATATATTGCAGCCAGATGGGAATTGCCGCTCGTGATCCTGTTTCGTTATAACCAAGCGGTTCGTCTTTATCTTTACCTACCCAAACTCCTGTTGCTAACTCTGGTGTGTATCCGATAAACCAAGCGTCAATAAAATCGTTGGTTGTTCCTGTTTTACCGGCTACAGGGCGGTTTAAAACTTTGACTTTTTTTCCGGTGCCATGCTGGACCACGCTTTCCATTAAACTTGTCGTGATGTAGGCGACTCCTGGCGCAATAACTTGTTGGGGAAAAACCTCAGGTTTGTATAAGATTTTATCGTCTCGGTCTTTTATGTAACGAATTCCGGTGGGTTCAATTTTGGAGCCCATGTTTGCGAAAATAGCGTAAGCGGCAGTTATATCGAATAAAGTCATTCCAGAAGAACCTAAAGCGATAGAAAGGTTTTCTTCTAAAAGACTATTGATCCCTAATTTTTTGGCAAATTCAATTCCTCTTTGGACGCCGATCTTTTGAAGAAGTTTTATTGTAACCACATTTCTTGAATGGGTTAGCGCTGTTCTTATAGAAGTTGGTCCATAGAATTTCTTTTCAAAGTTTACGGGTTTCCACTTGTCAAATGTGTACTCTGTTTCTTTAAAAATAACTGGAGAGTCAACGATAATGCTTGCAGGGGTAAAACCATTTTCAATACCAGCGGCAAAAACAATGGGCTTAAAGGCAGAACCTGGTTGTCGCACAGCTTGCAAGGCTCGATTAAACTCGCTTCTAGAAAAGTCGTATCCGCCTACCATGGCCTTAATGTGACCTGTCGCAGGGGATATACTGATTAAGCCAGACTCTACTTCGGGTTCTTGTTCTAATGATAGAGTGAAAATTCCATCGGGTCGCATTCCAAGTACTTTTAACAGCACTACATCGCCAGGGGAAAGAGCTTGGTCAACGCGTGAAATTTTTTGATAACGTCCATCTAGTTTTACATTGGGAGGTCGAGCCCATTGCATATCGGACAACTCGATAATACCTTCCCCGGCTCCTATTTGGATTAAAGCTTCATCTTTACTTACTTCCGTGACGATGCCTTTAAATAAATCGTCTTCATTTGGGATTTTACCTTTATCAAATTCATTTAAAGCTCTGGTTTTTTGAATGATCAGAGATTTTGGTAACGTTGGGTCGATGCTTTCTAGAGGACCTCTATAGCCATACCTTTTGTCCGCAGAGCGCAAGTTTTCTTTGATCGCTCTTTGAGCCGCTAACTGGTATTCCAAGTTTACTGTAGTGAAAACTTTTAAACCGGCTCGATATAACTTAGAACTGCCATACTTATCCTGTATCCAACGGCGGATATATTCTGTGAAATAAGGCGTCTTATTTAAATCGCCTTTCATTTTGTTAAGAATTACTGGCGTGTCTAAAGCTTTTTTCTCTTCTTCAGGAGTAATAAACCCTAAAGTTCCCATTCGACGTATGGCATGATTCCGCCTTTTTTTGGCTTTTTTCATGTTTCGATACGGAGAATAATTATTGGGAGCTTTGGGTAAAGCCGCTATCATCGCGCATTCTTCAATAGTTAATTCTTCAACATGTTTTCCGAAATAATTACGAGATGCCGCTTCGACCCCGTAGGTTCCATGGCCATAGTAAATTTGATTAAGGTAAGTCCCCAGTATTTCGTCTTTTGTAAAGAATTGTTCCAACCTTACAGATAAGATGGCCTCTCGAATTTTTCTTTCCAGTTTCTTTTGCGGCGTTAAGAAGAGAGTTTTAGATAATTGTTGAGTAATTGTGCTTCCCCCTTCGACGACCCTTCCAGCTTTAAAGTTGGTGATCATTGCGCGGGAAATCGCTTTTAGGTCTATTCCAAAGTGAGAATAGAAATTTGAATCTTCAACGGCCATTGTAGCTTGCTTCAAAAGTAGAGGGATTTTTTCAATTGGCACCATGATTCTTTTTTCTACATAGAACTGAGCGATAAGTTCGTCCGCATCTGAGTAAACTTGTGTGATGGTGCTTGGGTGGTAGTCTTTTAACGTTTTAACGTCGGGGAGACCTTCCGAGTACTTCGTATATATAAAATAGGCGCCTCCAAACCCGGCTAAAATGCCAAAACTTGATAGAATCAGTAAGAACAAAAATAGAGTTTTAAAAAAAGACGATTTTTTTTTCTTTCGTTTTTTCTTTCGCTTCTTTTTTTCTGGAGGAACGGTTTTTTTAGGATCGTCCTCTTTTTTAGAAGTCTTTCTTTTTCTAGGAAGAGGGGTCTTCTTTTCAGAAGGATCTTTTTGTGGGATTTTTTTGACCATTATGAAGCAGTATTTATGAGTGAATCAGTTAGGCTATCAAACTAACTAAAAAGTGGGAACGATGAGAGAATTAAAATGAAGGAGTTACTTATAAACGATTTTCTTCTAAATCGATGAGATCAACCCAAGTATCAATATCGGTTCTAGAAGGGGCGACTTTATCCCTTAATTCAACAAACTTCCTGTGTTTTTCTTCCGTATCGGGTTTTTTTTGCAGGATCTCAAGATTAAGCGCTTCTTTTTCTTTAATATTGCGAGATAAGCAGGAGTTTTCGATCCAAGTAAAAAAATCGGTTTCTTCTTTATTATAGGCTTCTTGAGCAAAAGTTTCGAAGTCTATCTCTAAAAATTTTAAAATCATTTCATCTAATGGGCAAGGAAAAATATATTCTCCCAACTTTTGAGCCTGATAAGCTTTAGATTTATCAATCATCCGAGGAATATGGACCAATCCCAGGGCTTTCTTTTTTGGGCTTCTAGGAAAAGTTTTGGTTAAATCCATGAGATATTCTAAGGAACGAAAATTAATCTACACGCAATCTTCTAAGATCTTCAAAGTTTTTGGATCTTTTGATGGCTTTAGCCCCTTCTTCGCCAATATGATTACGAAACAAATCCAGAGTGGTCAATTTACTCAAATTAGTGGACTCGGCGATGTATTTAGCGCCTTCTTCGCCAATATCGTTAAACTTTATGATGAGTTGATCAAGCTTTGGATAGGCCGTTGACTCTGCTAAAGCCTTGGCGCCTAGCGCCGTTATCTTATTCGACTTCATATTTAAAACTCTTAGGTCAGCCAGGTAAGGACAGTTGGCAATAGCCTGAACTCCTTCATCGCCAATCTCATTATCACCCAAAATTAGGTTTCTTACTTTTGAAAGGATTTCGAATTGGGCTAATTCTATAGCTCCTTCGTTGCCCAACTTTTCTTTTTCAAGATCTAGCGTGTCTTCGCCGCCTAATCGTTTTTCTACAAGTTCTTTTAAATCCATTTACTAAACCTCATACGAATATAAAAATTTTTAACGTTGATAGTGTATTGGATTTTAATGGCGTGATCAAGCCAGGGATAGAGATTAACGTTTAGCGGGTGGACGGAATATTATATGGCGCTTTTTAATGAGTGGTCTTTTTTTTATAGTAATATTTAAAATAAATACTGCCTATTATTCCTCCAATTGTCGAAATAATGGCAAATAAAATCACTGGCAACTCGTTTGAATAAAAGCCAAATCTAATGATTCTAGTAGTGCCGAAGCTTATCATGCATAACAGATAAAGAGTAATAGCCAGATTGGAAGTTAAATATTGATAATAAGTCTTTAATTTATTTAAAGTTAAAAACAATCCTGTTGCTATATAGGAAGCGTACTTTAAAAAAAGTAAAAAATTATAAATGAAGGGTTTATCCGTATAGTATATGTAGAGGTGCTTGTAAATACCATGTAAACCAACGAAAACTACGAAGGGTCCTAATGATTTGATCAAAAGAATAAGGATTGAGGGTATTTGACTGTTATCCTTCAATAGCTAAAACCCCCTACATGATGAATTACTTTAGCGAGAATTTCGAATTGAGATGTTTCTTTGAGGTCTAGTTTTTTATCCTTATTTTGCACAACGGAAGCCAAAACCGCTTCCTCGAACTTCTGGTTTTGATTTGTTGCGGTAAGCCGAACCCATAACGCTTGGTCCGTTGTACCAGGAGCTACCGCGTAGAACTTTTTTATTAGCTTCATCGTGGTTGCTCGAAGTCCATTCCCAAACATTTCCGGTCATGTCATACAAATCAAAATTGTTTGGTTCTTTTTGGCCAATGCGTTGAGTTTTGCGATTTGAATTCTCTACAAACCACGCGTAGTCGCCGTCTGGTATGTTGCCCCAGTAAAAGTTAGTTTCAGTTCCCGCTTTGGCGGCTTTTTCCCATTCCCATTCTGTGGGCAATCGTTTCCCCACTGCTTTGCAATAATCCGTGGCTTCAAACCAGGTTACTTTTTCAACCGGTTGGAATGGGTCCGGAAAATGAGACGGGTTGTGATCCATAACTTTTTTATATGCGGATTGGGTAGTCTCAAACCGGTCGATACAAAAAGCGTCGATAAACATTTCTTTTGGCTTGTCCGCTCGTCCCGCTTTAAAGTTACCGGCAGGGATATTTACCATATTTTTGGGACATTCCTTCGACGTTTCTTTCATCGCGTTTTGCGCAAAGACAGAAGAAGAACAAAAGATCAAAATAAGACTGATAACGATTGGGACACTTAATTTCATAAGTCGAGTTCTCTTTGATTGACGTCTTACTATTGTACTACCTCAAATGGATATTTCAATAAGATGAGGAGAGAGATAATTATTTTCTATTGCCAGAGCTTTCTAATGGGCGACCTTAAGACAGATTTATATGATAACTATTAATTTAAGATTGGCGATGTCAAACACAATCCCCACCGCATGTCATCCTTATGAAAGTTACGACTTCGGTTGACAAGTTTGTTAAATTAGAACTTTTAGACTGGGGGAGTTAACTATGACTCAAGCGGAAAGGGATATTAAACGAAAACTTAGAGTTCTCAAATACGCTAAAGAAGTCGGCAATATTTCAAAAGCTTGCCGTTATTTTGGCGTTTCTCGTGAAGGGTTTTATAAGTGGAAGCGAGCCTATGAGGAGTTTGGCGAACCGGGATTAGTAAACCGTAAACCTGGTGTTACTTCAGAAAATCATCCTTTTAGGACCTCTCCTGAAATTGAAGAAAAAATTGTATATCTAAGAAAAAACTACCATCTTGGGCAAACTCGAATTTCTTGGTATTTGTTGCGGTATCACGGAATCAAAATATCTCCAGTGGGGGTGTATCATGTTCTTAAACGCTATGGATTAAACCTTCTTCCTAGAAATCAGAGGAAACGTTCTTTAAAAACGATTCGTTATGAAAAACAGGTTCCTGGTCATCACATCCAAGTGGATGTTAAGTTTCTTATATTTCCTCAATCCGATGGCACAAAAGTCAGACGGTTTCAATACACAGCAATAGACGATGCTACACGTATTCGAGCCTTAAAAATTTATCCAAAACACACTCAACAAAACGCTATTGATTTTATCGATTACGTCATTGAAAAATTTCCTTTCCGCATTCAAACAATTCGCACGGATAATGGGCATGAATTTCAAGCGAAATTCCATTGGCATGTCGAGGATTTGGGAATGCGACATGTTTATATTAAACCGGGAACTCCCAGACTCAATGGCAAAGTAGAACGATCGCATAGAACAGATAAGGAAGAGTTCTACCAGTTGCTGACTTACACTGGAGACGTCGATTTAAGGAAAAAACTAACTATCTGGGAAAACTTTTATAATTTCGAACGTCCTCATGGAGCTTTTCAGGGAAAAACACCTTACGAAATTCTTAAAGAAAAATTAAAATAGCTGCAGAGTCTGTGAACCCTGTGTGTAAACTGCGAAGCAGTTTACACACAGGGTTCACAGACAAAATAAAAAACTGTCAACCTATGTTTGTTTCATCACAATCCTGATGAACCTCGTAGAGGTGAGGAAGGATCTCGCCTCGATTTAATAAATGAAACTCCTTTTTTCTTCTGTGTCTTTCTGTGGCCAAAAACAAGGTGTAAAATATATTGCATTTTTCGTTTACATTGCCATAATGTAGAGACAGTTTAGAAACGGAGACTTTATTATGGCTTCAGAAAATATAAATGTCCGGGTAACGGGTGAGTTAAGAAATCATCTTGAACAACAAATAAATAAAAATGGTTTTTACGAAAACGCGAGCGAATATGTCCGGTCGCTTATTCGCAATGATTTAAAAAGTAGCGAAGAAAGTTGGGAGTGGTTACGTAAAGAGCTAGAGCCTTCCCTAAGAGCGGACGAAAGTGAGTTTATAGAAGTTTCCGCCCGCGATGTTATTGCCAGAAATAAGAAAAGGAAATGAAATACCGCTTTTTCAAAACAGCGGATGCCGCGCAAGATGAGATATGGGATTATACATGTGATAAGTGGGGAGAAGATCAGGCAAAGAAGTACATAAATGGACTTCATAAGCATATTGCCGAACTCGCCGATAAAAAAAAGCCGTGGAAACCGTTGCCTCAAAAATTAGTTGTTCCCTCCGATCTAGAAACTAAAGTTTACTTTAGCCAGTACGAAAGCCATTATATTTTCTTTCGCAAATTGTCTGACGACAAAATTGGAATTATGAGTATTCTGCACGAAAAAATGGATATGCCTGTCAGATTGTTACACGATTTTAATAAGATTAAATTGTATAATAAATAGAAAAATTATCTTGTAAGAGTTAGATAGTTAAATCATTTATTTTTATGGACTCTAATATAAAATTTCCAAAACCTCCTAAAGAATGGCATGAAGTAGATTATATAAAATACGATTCATATGGAAATATTTGTTGGACTCAAAAGAGATATTGGGTTGTGGGAGGATTTGTTTTGGCGTGTTCAGTAGGTTTTTTTCTTATGATTGACTTTTATTATAGAAATTCAATAGATAGCGAAATATTACCTTTATTATTAGTTTTTCCTGCCATTGGGTTTTGGATGTTGGGATATTTTCAAAAAATAGTGTTGGACAAGAATACAGGGTATTTTCTTTATCAACATGGCTACTTTATACCGTTCCGTAAATTGTTAGGTAAAATTGATGAAATAAACTCTGTCATTCTCGAAGCTAATGATGACCCGGAGCATGATGGACAGTCAGGTCCTACGTACACGATAGCTATTTATTATAAAGAAAAAAAAATCGTTTTATGTGAAGGTAGAATAGAGAGTTATCCTGAAGAGGCTCATAAATTATCAAAATTCTTAGAAAAACCTTTTCATCATTATGCTTGTGGCCCAAACTCTATTTGGTCTGATAAACCCATAGAATAATTTCTTTTTCCACTTCGGTAAAATAACCAGCTTATTAGATTGTTAGTAAATTTGATTAGTTTCTATTTAAGCTCATCTCCATTGTTAAAATTCAAAATTGCGACTAGTCAGCATACGTTCAAATAAATTGATATTTTTAATAGATGTGATTCAAAATTATAGATTTTCAAAATTGAACTTAAGCCTTTTTAAAATTTAGAGGTTAATAGTAGACTTTTATTTATCGAAAAAGAAATTATTTGATTTTTGAAATTTGATATTTAAATCGAATATAAACTTTGGTATTTATACCTGGAATAGCAGCTGAGATAGTCTTTCTGCCTTCAAACTTATAATCTCCACCATATTGTTGTTTTAGGGACCCTAGAGGAGAATCAATTACAGCGTCAAATGTTGGAGTGTTATTATTGCCATTAAAGGAACCTCTGAATTGAATAGTGCAACCTGGCGCTGGTAAGGGAAAGTTTCTACTTGGTGTCTGAGCTTTGCCATATGGAGCTCCACCAGATCGAAGTGGAAATGTTAATTCAAATCCACCTAGAGGCGAATCAAACCCAACTGAAGAGTCTGGTGTTAATGCCGATAAGTATGGCGATAATGGATCGTTGAATGGTTGTGGTTGATTAACGATAATAGCTTTTGCTCCAAAGTTATCGTTAGAAATATAGCGAGGTTCTAGCCCATTAATGTCAATAAAGTTTATAGGGTCATTCAAAACGTATCCATATAGATTGGTTCCTCCCCCATCAAACAAGATAGGGTCTTTACTGGTCCACCTGCCTATTTCGGTGTCGTAGTCGCGGGCCCCGAAGCGGGTGAACTTGGTATCGCCATCGTAGATTCCTCCAGCAAAACCAAAAGGTTGGAATCCGGGATTAGTGTCGCTTAAAACTCTACCGAATGTATCGTAAGTTATTTCCTGGACGATAACATTGCTATTTGCGCTATCCACCACAATGCGTGGGCTGCCTAAATGATCGCTGATGATACGGTAGGTGATTCCACCCTTTATCATGTAATCCGGAACATTAGATCGGCTGGCATAGACAAATCGAGAAACTACATTTCCTAACCCGTCAAGTTCGGCGATTGGATTGAATTGGTCTTTATACAACCAGGTTTTTTCTAAGGTTCCGTTGAATTTTTTACCGATACGCCTGTTTTGACCGTCGACGATGTATTCAATCTCTGGGCTACCGGAAACGCCGCCGGGTAAATCAACCGAAATGAGATTGCCTAGAGCGTCGTATTCATAAACCGTAGTATCTAGGTTAGGATCGGTTTTACTTGCTAACTCGCCGTTTGCCGAGTATGTGTATGTGGTTCCGTCGAGAAGACTGGTCAAGCGATCCTGAGCGTCGTATTGGGCTCCGTTGATGCTTCTATTGCCATTGGAGTCGTAAGTATAAGTTTCTTCTGGAATGGTGTCGCCGTCGTCGACAGAAATCAATCTTCCTTCAATGTCGTAATCATAAGTGTAAGTCGTTTCGACTCCTTTGACGGTTTCGGTTTTCTCTGTGATTCTTCCTAAATCGTCTCTAATAAAGCTGGTTTTAAATTGTTCGGTACCGTTTACGACTGCCGAATAATTTTGCAGTTCGCCGTATTCCGCGCTGTATTGCAAAGAGTCTGTAACCAAGCCAAGAGTGGTTCCCGTTAAGAAACCGTTTCCTGAATCGTAGGTTAGTGTTTCCGATCCAGCTCCAGTAACTAAAGAGTCGTTGTCGTAAGTAAAGTTGAGTGAATTGGCGCCATTTACTGAACGCGAAGTCACGCGAAAGTCGTTATCGTAAGTTTGAACGACCGATCCTGCCACTTGTCCAATAAAACCAAATTCTGTAGGTAACGGACCGTCATTGACAAAGGTTAATTTACCGCCGTCGGGAGCGATTATTTCTTTTAAATCTCCAGTACCAGTTTCGTAAGAATATGTCGTCGAGACATTAGCTCCGCTACGCGGAAAAGTTAATGTTTGTAATCGTCCTCCCGTATCGTAAGCAAACGATATGAATCCCCCGTCAGGTCGTGTGATGGAAGTTAAGTCCTTATCCAGGTTGTACGAAAACATAGTCGCGTCAGTTCCTGGATTAACGTCGGGAGGCGTGTAAAAAGTTTCTTGGTCAATAGAATCGTATTGGAAAAGGTGAACCGGTTGACCAGGAGGTTGGATTGAAGTCACGTTGCCATTTGCGTCGTAAGTGAAATTGATTTCGCGCGCTCCAGGCAAAGTTTGTTTTGTGACTCTTCCCAATGAATCGTACGTAAAAGAAACGCTTCGCCCCAAAGAATCAGTTATCGAAGAGGTAAATCCTGTCACAGAGTCATAAACGATTGAACTGTTTCTCTCATTGCTGGTTCCTTGCAAAGTGGAAATTAGCCGGCTTCGAGCGTCATAACTAAATTCGCTAATCAACTGATTGCCCGAAAATCCAGGAGCTTCTATTTTTGTAAGTTGCAAGTTGGAATCAAAAAAGGAAGTCAAGGTTCTTCCCTCAGGAGACGTTGAAACCTCTTTATAAGGATCTGGGTTTGGGCTTGATATTTTTTCAAAAACGCTGGAGAAGGTTTTACCATTGACGTTAACGGTATCCGTTTGTTTGGTCAAGCTAAATGGATTATTCAGGTCGGTAAGGTCAACAGTTCGGTTTGAGGTTACGTTATTGATTAAACCGCTAGGAGTCGTTATTTTCAAACTGTTGAGCGGTGATTGCATACCAAAACGTGGATCAGCTAGAGGAGTGGAAAGAGTAACGGTGCCGTCGGGTGAATTAACAGTTTGCGTGCCGCCTTCATCTAAGAAGGAAACGGTTTGGATTCCCGATGGGTCAGTGACGGTGCGTTTGCGTGTTCCATTTGGATCAAACTCTACATCGAAGGTTGTTACTCGTCCCAGGCTAGTGGTTTTAGTTGTCCGATTATCAAATTCGTTCAAAATTGTTTTTGCATAATTCAACTCGCCGTTTTCGGCATTCTTATCTTGTGTTAATCGACCGAAGCCATTGTAAGTGAAGGTGGAGGCGTTTTGTCTGGCATCGGTAAACGAAGTCAACAAACCTTCATTACCGTTATAAGATAATTGGATGGTTTCGCTAGCTGGATTGGCAATTGATGCAATAAAACCATTGCCATTGAGGCTAATGGCTGTGGTTTGCCCATCAGGAGATGTTATAGAAGTCAGGTTACCGCTAGCGTCTCGATTGAATGTTGTAACCAAACCATCAGCATCAGTAGAGGTTATCAACCGTCCGGAACCGTCGTAAGCGAACGTGAAAATCACCGCTCCCGTCAACGAATTTAATGTTTGTTTATGCCGACCGGCTTTATCAAAATTATAAATCTCCGACCCGTCTGCCGAAGCTACCTGTTGATCGTCGTTTTCAAACCCTGGAATTGAGGGAGAGATTTTGACCAATCTCCCATTGGCTCCAACATACAGCGTTCCATCGGGAGCGACCGCTATACTACTTCCTGATAAAACCGTGTTTTTTGCAGGTCCTTTTTCAATGAAGTTAGTTACTCCAGGATCGCCAAATTTAGGCGTTACTTTGTGGATAATTCCTTCTGTATCAATATATCGATATCCATTATTTGAGCCAAAGTATACATTGCCGCGTTGGTCTACAACCACATGTTTAGGCACGAATAAATCTGCATCGGTTGCCGCAATGCCATCTGCATCTCCAAGGTTTCCGCCGCCTCCATAGGTTGTCAGCGTTCCATTTCGATCAATTTTAATAATTCTATTATGTTGTCCAAATGCCCCTAATACCAAATAAAGGCTACCATCTGGGCCAAAGCCTAAATCAGTTACGGCTCCGATTTTAGCTTCGACAGCAGGTCCGTCATCGCCAGAAAAATCTTCTGACCAGTTTCCTCCATTGCTGGCTAGAAAGTCTGGAGCCCCTGCAATGGTATCGATGATTCCACTAGGATCAACACGGCGAATCCTTTGGTTGAAGCTATCAACTATAAAAATAGATCCATTGGGGCCGATTGCAACATCCGTTGGTCGCGCCAACCCAGCGTTAACAGCAAGACCTCCATCTCCAGTATAAGAACCTCGTTTTTGAGTTCCACCTTGACCGTTGGAACCGTTTCCTTCCGTAATGGGATTACCCCCCCCGCCGCCATCCCCATTACCCACAATTGTGGTTAGGATGCTCTGTGGAGTGATCTCGCCGTTAATGGCATGAACTTTTACCACTCGATGGTTGATAGGATCGGCAATGTATAGATTCCCTTCAGGATCTAAAGCGGTCCCTGCAAGGAAATTAAAAACCGCATCAAGGGCTAGCCCTCCATTACCGCAACATCCTTGCTGACCGTTACCCGCTACGGTAGTAACAACTCCGTCTCGATCTAATTTAAACACATTAAATCTTTGAGAATAAAAGACGTCGCCGTTTGGCGCGACGGTTATACCTTCAGGGATACTGATTCCCGATTCACCCGTGACAGAGTTTATAGTTCGCAATTCGCCCACCGTTCTGCGTACCCCATCGCCTCTGTAAAGAATAGGTCCAAGCGAATCGTAAGTGTGAAGCTGATCGAGAGACCAACCGCCGAAACCAAGAGGTCGAGCGTCTTGAGATTGGAGCTGCACGGAATATTCTTGGTCGAATGAGAAGTCTCGTCGCGTTAAAGCCGTTCCTACTGGTGTTGCGAATCCATCAGCCAGGTATTGGTTTAAAAAAACGATCCTCAGAGATTGCACAAGAGTTAGACCACGATAGGAATAAACAGGATAAGTGCTCACATATCTGTATCTAATATTTATAACTACTGTCGCGCTTCCATTAACAGGTCGTCCATAGGCGTCTAAGCCGTTCCAAGTAAAACTTTGGGTTAAATTAGGAAGTATCGGGGTAACTGCTTTCTCAAAAAGAAATTTATGAGTTTGCCCGGCAACGTTCACAGTGAGCTCAATTTCTGTCAAGCTATTCGGAACCAAACCTCCGATTAATGGAATGTCCATACTTCGATTACCATAACCCAATTGTCGATCGCTGGAATAGTTTAGATTGAAAGGGGTTCCCGTTATAGGAACGCTTTCTCCTAAAACTTGTCCCTGCACGCGAATAATACTTCCCTTATCGCAATCGCAATCAGGTAGCGGCGGTGACGGATTTTGCTTTGCTGGTGGATTTACTGGCGGCTTGGCATCGGGCGATGGGCGATCAATACCATTCCAATCGCGTGTGCTAAAATGTCGCATAGGCACTCGCCAAAACGAATCGCCAATTGCATACCTTTGCGCCAATAGTTCTCTTTCAGTGTCGGTAATTTCCAGCTCGGCAAGAAAAGTCGCGTCGGCAAGAGCTCCCTGATCGTCTATGGCAATATCCGCCAAACCGTTGGTCACGCTAGCTATTTGAAGGACAATCCCGTTATCGTCTCCCACCCATTTAGCGTCCGTTCTTTCGTAAAAACCATTGGGAACGGCTCCACCAATAGGGAACCCTAAAAAGTTTTCTAAATATCCCATAACGGGAGGTTTATTGGGATCAAACTCCACTGTATCGGCTCCAGCAGCTATCGCTTCGTCGATACTAAATTCTACTGCGTAGGTGTATGCCGTTCCAGGAGGGAGTTTGGCGGGCATCGCCATATCTCCGTTGTCTCCTACGGTATATTCCGTTGAGCGGACTGTCATAGTTGTTAATGGTAGTTTCGAGCCATCGGGCAATACCATTTCCGCCGTTGTTCCGGCTGGAAACATGAGGGCTACTTGTCGCGTTCCGTCGGTGTCGATTTCGACACTACCCTCGGCCAAATGTGCTACGGTTGTTTCATTGGCTAAATCGACAACTGTTCTTTTAGGATTGAGCGGCACTAAGGCTACGTCTTCCACCATTGCAAAATCTATCCAAGGAGTATCAATTTTTCTTTGCGCGGTTAGGAAGTTTGTCTTTTTGAATTCTAAGGTTAATAAACCTCCGCCATTAACGGCCATGTCATAAAAGCCATCGGCGCGGGTGAGGGTTTGTCCAAATTCGGGATGGCCTAAAATGCTGACCGTTGCTCCGGGTAAAGGGTTTCCATCCCGAGTGAATAATTGTCCGCGCAAGATTGCCGTAAACTCAGGCTTGATGGTTCCGGGAGCGACTCCGGTTTGTATTGGATTAGCGCCTTCAAACAGAAAGTTCATATCCAAGGCGACTGAAGTAACCACGTTTGTGGCGACACTGGAAGCGACAAGCGATGGGTCTGGCGGTAATACAACTATTTGAACGTCGTAATCTCCTGATGAAACATCGCTATTTTGAAATCCCGTCGCGACTGCTATTGCTTTGACTGTTGTTAAGACATTATCGGGAACAGAAAACGGCTCTGAATAAGCCAGAGAGTTTGTTGAAGGCGTTGTTCCGTCCAACGTATAATAGATAGTAGCTCCGGGAGTAGCGGTGGCTAACGTCACGGTAACTGATTCGCCATATGTCCCAGCTCCCGCGAAAGGCGTTAACTCGACGGGTTCTGCTATTTCAGTTTGAATGTCGTAAGCGGCGGTTGTGACCAGGCTGTTTATAAATCCTGTTTTAACCGCAAGCGCCGTTACGGTTGTCGCTTCGCTCAACGTGAACGGTCCTGTATATTCAATCGAATTCACAGTTGGGGCTGAACCGTCCAAGGTGTAATAAATTGTCGCATCTAAAGTTGTAGTTCCTAGCGTTATCTCGGTAACGTCAGTATAGGTAACTCCAGGATCTGGAGAAAAAGCGACCGGTTGAACGATAGGATTAACATCAAAAAAACCTGAAGTTACTGCGCTATTGGCAAATCCAACCGCCGTAGCCAAGGCGTTGATTGTTGTTGGAGCGTTCAATGAAATCGGAGCCGAATAAACCAGCGAAGCGGTTGTTGGCGTCGATCCGTCCAATGTGTAATAGATGATTGCGTCAGTTGTCGCTGAACTTAAAGTAACGGCAGTAATGTCGTCAAAATTTCCCGGCGCAGGATTAAAGGCGACCGCTTCGGCAAAAGGAACGATTGTAATCGTTGCCGAGGCAACGGCACTGTTTTGAAATTCGGGGCGCGCGGCGATGGCTTTGATGGTAGCGGTCTGCGCGATCGTAATAGGGCCCGTGTATTTAATAGAAGCGGTGGTTGGTGTCGAGCCGTCCAGGGTGTAATAAATACTGGTTCCACCAGTAGCTGACAAGATAGTTACCAAGGTTGACCCGTTGAAACTACCTCCGTTTGGTATAAAGCTCGGCGTTGCTACAACTTGTAGGTTTGGGATGAAAACGGGACAGGTGAACGTGCCATCATTTTCAGGCGCGCATTTCCAGGGATCGCCGTTTTGATTGTGCATGATCATCACGCCCGGATTTTCGCTAGTTCCTATCGTAACGTCTCCAAGGTTTAGAACGTTAGATTCTCCCGCTTCGACGATTACTGGATTTACGGGGCCGTCGGTAAGATTGTATCGAAACGATGTTGCGTAGACTTGGTTGTTGACGACTCTAGCGTCGATAGATTGTCCGAGGTTTATTCCTAATGGTCCGTTTAAAATAGAAGAATTTCGAATGGTTGGCCTGGTTGAATCGTTGAAGTCGACACTCCAATCGTTAACGCTTCCATTTTGAATTTTAATATGATCGAGACTGATATCCGTCGCGAGCGTTTCGGCTATGACTGCCGAGGTATCCCAGGAACCAACAATTTGGGTGTCGCTGATCAAAGCGCCAGCGCCTTCTTTAACGTTAATAGCTGCAGAATTTATATGTCCCGCTGAACCGTCGACGATATTGCCGACTGCGGTTACCTTACCTGAATGCAGTTCCAATCCAATTTGATTGATATCGGAAAGTGCGATGGTGTTTTCGGTAATGGTTGTTTGGTTCGCCGTTGTTGCAACATAAATTGCGGAGACTCCGTCACGCATTTTGTTGATGGTATTGTTTTTGATAGCGACGTTAGAACTTTGATCAATTTGGAGCGCGCGTTGATCTAGAAAAGTCGAGCCTATGATAGCGTCGTAGATTTGGTTGCCCGATAGGCTAATGTTGGAGCCTTTGACTAATATCGAGGTTTGCGCGGTGGCGCGAAGAACGCTATTCGTCACTGCAATACCATTTCCGTCGATACTAATTCCCAATGTTGGCGAGCCGTCGATCATGACGCTTGAAATTGCAGAGTCAGATATATTCGCTTGCGTTATGTCTAGCTCAATCGTTGAGCGTCCTACTCCTTGAGCGATATCGGCGACGGCTGAATTGACTAATCGGATTCCCTCAATCCTCACATTAGAGAGCGGTACGCCAGAATCGGGTTTAACCAAGACCATCGGGAGATAACCGCTATAGGATAGGGTCGTGGACTGATAACCAGCGCCGACAACAGTCAGGTTGGAAGACTTGATCAATATAGAACCGGTTATTTTAAAGTTTCCCGCAGGCAAATAAACTTTACCGCCCGTGGATGGGGCATTATCAATAGCGTTTTGGATGACGGTCGTATCGTCGGTAATGCCGTCGCCCACAGCTCCTTGGGTTTTGACGTTAACTTCATAAGCATAACTGGAGACTGAAAGGCTTAGCGTTATAAAAGCCAAAACAATGGCCAAAACGAAGCCCTTAATTTTTTGACCTTTAATTCTCAATTTTTTATGTGAAACCATTACCAAATCTCCTATGCGATCGGTAAATATCTATTAGAAAAATTTAAAAATCTCTGTTTTGTTTTTTTAAATAGTTTTAAAAAAATGGAATATTGAAACTCTAATTATAAGGCCCTGTTGGAGGCGTAAAGTTTGATGTCCATCTGGCGACTCCCTTAGAAATTCGAAGTTCGTCGATATTTCCAAACATATCCCAACAACCACAATAAGCGATATTGCCAAAGTTTAAGGTTCCAGCTATATCGTTAATGCTTGTGCTATTTATTTGAGTTGAGCCGCTTTGAACTCCGTCTTGAAAAAATCTATACTCATTTCCAGAGCGCGTTACGGCAAAGTGGTACCAAGTTCCTGCAACTAAGTTAAGCGAAGCGGTGCTTACGGATATAGGGACGGACCCTCCCTGGTAAAGTTGGAAAAATAATTTAAAGTCTACATGTTCAAAAAAGAGACGCCATTGATTATTTGAATTAGGCGATTGCGTAACAACTGCCTGAGGCGATCCATTTTCGGTAACGTATTTATACCAAAAATCAATGGTGAAATCTCCAGATCCAAAAGTCCAGTCAGGGCTATCGGGAAAAGTCACATAATCGTCAACTCGATCAAATAGTCCAGATCCTGTCCCAATCTGCGCATTGGCATTATCTATTACTATGCCACCTTGAGGCGTTGGAATATGCGCCGATCCAGAGAAGTCTGAAAAATCCGTATCCATATGCATCAATAGCTTTGTGAATTCATCATTGCCAGATGATGGTGGTGGAGGCGGAGGAGAAGCATATGGCGCAGTTGGTAAATCATTGCTGAAATCTGTCGTCCATCGAGCGATGCCTTTTGAAATTCGAAGCTCGTCGATATTTCCAGATACGGACCAACAACCACAATAAGCAATGTTGCCAATGTTTAAAGTTCCAGCTATATCGGGAATACTTGTGCTGTTAGTGTGGGTTGATCCTGTTTGAATGCCGTCTTTGAAAATTTTAAACTCATTTCCAGAACGAACTACAGCAAAGTGGTACCAATCACCCGTAGTCAAGGTTAATTGACCTGTTTCAAAAGTAATCGGGACTGATCCACCAGAATAAAGTTGAAAAAATAGTCTAGGACCGCCGGCGGATTCGAAAAAGAGTCGCCATTGATTGCTTGAATTTGGCGATTGAGATGCAATCGTTTGCATTACATTAGTATTGTGTTGGTACCAAAAATCGATCGTAAAATCTTCTGTCCCAAATGCCCAATCTGGGCTATCGGGAAAAGTCAGATGATCGTTGCTTCCGTCAAACCCAGCAGATCCTGGGCCAAACTTGAAATCGGTGGTATCTATTGAAATGCCTCCATTAGCCGTTGGAGTCTTATTGGAGGAAGACGAGTCAGAAAAATCAGAATCTAAATGAAGTAATAATTTTGTAAATTCATCGTTGCCAGACGGCGGTGGCAGTTCGGTTATGGTAAACGCTGCCGAAGCAATGGCGCTGTCGAGAAAACCAGGGGCTGTGGCGAAGGCTTTTACTGTTGTGTCCACGGTTAAGATAAAGGCATTAACATAGACGTTTGACGAAGTGGTTGGGTCTGTGCCGTCGATGGTGTAATAAATCGTTGCTCCTGGAGTTGCCGTAGCCAAAGCCACAGTTGTGTCGCCTACATAACTTCCACCGTTTGGAGAAATCGTTGGTGTTTCTGTCGGTATCGGATCATTATTAGCGCAACTGAAAGTTCCTACATTGTCAGGGTTACACTTCCAGGAAGAACCGCTTTGGCTATACATGATGATGGAAGAGTTTTGACTTGGCGTTCCAATAGTAAGGTCGCTATGAATTTGCAAACCTGAATTGTTGTTTTCTAAAATGGTGTGATTTATTGGAGGACCTGCCAGATTGTATTTATCTCCCAATACGTTGACTTGATTATTTATGATTCTTGCGCCGTCGGATTGGCCTAAGTCGATTCCGAAATTACCATTAAGAATTGTTGAGTTTTGAACGACGGTCCGAATTGAATTGTTCAAGGCGATAGCCCAACTGGATGAAGCGTCGTTATTAACGACCACGTGATCTATATTGGCATCGACCGCCGCCGTTTGCACGGCAATTGGGGATTGTACCCAAGTACCCACAAATTGAGTGTCGCTAATTAAAACTCCAGAACCTTCCTGTACGTCGACTCCAACGGTACCTATAAATCCCAGCCCGCCATCGATAGAATTGCCCACAAAAGAAACGCTACCAGAATGGATTTCCGCGCCAATTTGATTGATATCAGATAACACGATGGAGTTACTGGTAATGGCCGCTTGAGTTGTTGCCGCGCCTACATTAATAGCGCTGGAGTCGCCTCTGAGTTCGCCAATGCTATTGCCGCTGAAGATAACGTTTGTTGTTGCATTTAAATAAACGGCGTCTTGTTCCGTTGGATCGCCTTGAAAGGACATTTGGTGGATTTTATTACCCAAGATACGAACGTCGGTTCCGTTAACTGTTATTCCATATCGACCTGTTCCGCTGATGGAACTGTTGGACAAGGATACGCGTTGTCCTTTTAATCCGATTCCTTCAATAGGAGAATCGTCGACTGCAATATTTTCAAAAGCGACATCGGTAACAATAGCTAGAGAGTTGTCCACTTGGATAGTCGCTTTGCCTGCTCCTTGATTCGCGTCGTAAGAGGCAGAATTGGAGAATCGCATTCCCTTTATTGAAATATTTGAAATAGGAGGGCCTGTTACAGGTTGAATCAATAACGTTTGTTCGTACCCGTTATCCGAAAGGGTCACCGCTTCGGGACTCGCTCCGATCAAAGCGGTATTTGAACTTTTGATGATTAAGGGACCCGTAACTTTATAAGTTCCAGCAGGAAAAAAGACCACTCCACCTGTGACTGCAACTGTGTCAATAGCGTTTTGAATTGCTTGAGTGTCGTCGGTAACGCCATCTCCCGCAGCCCCGTCATCAGATTTCACGTTTCTTTCTGTCGCCGCCGCAAAAGAAGAGGTTGTTGAAGCCAGTGTTAGTAAAGCGAAACATATAGCGATAAAAACGGCGTTAATTTTTTGACTGTTAATGCTTATTTTTTTGAGTGAAACCATTACCAAATCTCCTATGCGATTGGCAAAACGTCTATCAGTTTGGAATTGAAATTATTTAAAAAAACGTTCAGTTTTTGATGTCGGTAAAAATATAACTTTTGATTATTGTTAACGCCAAATTTTCCTGGCCGAATTAAAATTCTGTTATCTGAAAAAAAATATCTTTTTTTACTTTTAGTTAGTTTTTCAGAATTTCAGACTTTAAAGTTTAAAAAATAAATCCACAAATGAATTTTTACTTGGCCAAAACTACTTGCGAAATAACAAAGGTTTTCCTTTGGGGGATGTAGTCTTTTTTTTATAGAGAAATTATGGCTAGATGTAATTGTGATGGTAATGAATTGATTTTTAACAATTTAATTAAGTTTTATTTTTTGTTATTTGTAAGAATACCTAAAAAAAGGGTATGTCTATGAGTATTGGTAAGAAAAATGAAAGATACCCATTATTTAGGTAGAAGATTTTTTATTAATTTTTGCATCACATATTTACTTTGAGAATTGAAAGTTTAGAGGTATGCCGACATTCCTACCTTTACTTTTATTGATAATCTCTTGAGTGGCTGTCTTCCGAATATATATCGGAGATTCTAATAATGATAATTTCTGTTGAAAATCAAAAATTGGTTATGGGATAGATCGTTTGTCTTATTATTAAGGCTAATTGAAAGGTTTAAATTTTTTAAGTTGTGTAAGAGTCAAAGATCTTCGTTAGTTTCTTTAAGATTGCTATAGAATGCTTTATCCAAGAAAAATTAATACTTTATAAAAAGACGAAAAAAGTTTTATATGAAAGATCTTGTAAATAAAACGATTCAATATCACGAAACAACGAAGCATCACTTTAATAGACATGCGAGCTCTCCTGGATATTTGGATTGGGCGAATCAGCCTGATCCGTTTCGCAGGTTCAATGGCGCCGATCTTTTTTTTCTCCCACCAATTATTAAAGACACAACACCGTCTTACGCTTCTGTTTTCTCTAACAAAATTATTTCTCCTAAAACTTTTGATATTGAATTTCTTTCCCGGCTTTTTGAAATGGCTATGGGAATTACTGCTTGGAAGCAAGCGGGAGATTCACGTTGGGCCTTACGCGCTAATCCATCAAGCGGCAATTTACATCCAACCGAAGCTTATTTAATCAGTCCAGAGTTAAAGGGACTCAATTCAAAGCCGGGACTTTATCATTATTGCCCCAAAGAACATGGTTTGGAACTTAGGACCGATTTTTCTGAAGAAACGTTAGCGAAATTGAGTGTGGGGTTTCCGCAGGAAACATTTTTTGTAGGTTTGACTTCGATTCATTGGCGAGAAGCTTGGAAGTATGGCGAGAGAGCGTTTCGATATTGCCAACACGACACGGGGCATGCATTGGCTTCTGTTAGAATTGCAGTTGGGGCTTTAGGATGGAGAGCCATTCATTTAGAAGGAATGAACGACGAGGATATATCTCAGTTACTGGGTTTAGACAGGGACGATGATTTTAAAGAAGGAGACCGAGAACATCCTGATTTAATTTTAGCGTTATTTCCCTACGCTGACGATGCTCTCAAAGCTCCGCTTGCACTGGATGTTGAAGCTATCAAAGAGGCAAGCGATGGTTCTTGGAAAGGTTACGCAAATAAGTTGAGTTCTGAGCGGATGGAGTGGGACATTATTGATAAAGTTTCCGAGACGTCTCTTAAAAAAAATAGAGAAGTTAACGCGGAGATTGATGTCCAAGGTATTGGTGGAATTGAGTTCAAGCCTGTATTAAATTCTTTTCAAAGAAAAAATATTTCTATCAGACAGATTATTCGGCAACGTCGCAGCGCGGTATCATTTGACGGTTTTACTGGGATGTCGAAAGACGAGTTTTACTGTGTTTTATCTCATACAACACGTGTCGAGAATAAGCCGGGGATACCTTGGGACGCTATTTGCTGGAAACCTTCGGTACATTTATTTTTATTTGTTCATAGAGTAGTAGGCATAGAGTCGGGGTTGTATTTCTTAGTTAGAAACCCAGATAACTTGGACCAGTTTAAAAATAAATTTAAATCGGATTTTGAATGGACAAGACCCGCTGATTGTCCTGAGGGATTGAATTTATTTCTTTTAAAACCTGGAGACTTTAAACGTCATGCGGCTCAAGTTAGTTGCGGTCAAGACATTGCCGGCGATAGCGCTTTTAGTTTGGGGATGATTGCGGAAATTGAATCGTCGCTGGAAACTTTTGGTCCGTCCCAATACCGCAGATTGTTTTGGGAGTCTGGAATGATTGGGCAAAATCTTTATCTAGCGGCTGAGTTTATCGGTTTGCGTGGAACGGGCATTGGTTGTTATTTCGATGATCCCGTGCGTGAGTTGCTTGGAGTGAAAGATAGCAGTCTAGAAAGTTTTTATCATTTTACAATTGGCGGGCCAGTAGACGACTCCAGATTACAAACGCATGCGCCCTACATATGGTCTGAAGAAATCAGTCTTGGAAAGTCTGAATGGGGTAGTCAAACCTTTAAAAGCGAGTCGGTTAAAGAAGGAAATACAAAAGATTCTAAGTCGGTTCAATGGAATGATAAATGGATCTCTAGAATTGGTATGGGACTGCGCGGGATGAGTCGGTATCGCAATTCAAATGTGAAAGCTTTAAATGCTGTTTTAAAAACTCCGATCAATATTTTTGAAACGTCGCCAGACGAGACGGATGGGGAAGACGAATGGCTTTTGGGAGACACTCTTTCTAAATTAAGCGAAGTAAAAACTTTTGATAGAAACGACTTATTTTTTATAACAAGGGGAGGGTGGATTCGTGGAAAAAATTCGCGGGTCACCGAAGAGTTGAAAAAGCGTGGGTATCTTCAGGCAGAAATTCGTCAGTTAAATTCCGAAATAAGCTTGTGTCTTTCTCCTGAGTTTTTAAAGGATCAGATTGAACGTTCTCTATACAGGCTTGGGATAAATTATTTGGATTTATTTCTTTTGCGAATGCCGCTTTTTATTGAAAAAGAACTATTTGATGATATCGGTAGGGCGTTTAGTGTTTTGGAAGAGTTGTACAATGAAGGGAAGATTAAAAGCTTTGGTCTTTCGGTTTTTGAGTTAGAGGATAAAGAGATCAGTTTTGCCGATTTCCCATTAGAAGTTTTCTGCGAGAAATCTCCGCATTCAAATGGATTTCAAGCGATTGAGGTTGCCGGTAACTTTGTAAATAAGCGTCCTTTTGAATCGGAACCGGGTAAAGAAAGTTTTGTGGAAAGAGCAAAGGGATTGGGTTTGAAAGTAATTACAGGCAATCCCTTGAGAGCTAAAGTTGAAGATAAAGCCGTTTGGTTGGTGGATTACTTTGATAATAGCTCTTGGGAAGAAACGGCAAAAGAACTTTTAAACAGAGCTAAAAATTTAGAAATAGAAATTCTACAAACTCCTTTAACTGATAACCGTATTTTAGAAGAAGCGATGCGCGACGCTAGAATCCGCTCCCCGTTTAATTTTTCTGAAATGTTTTCGTTTTATTTAGAGAAAAAAGAACCTTCGGCAGATGATTACACTCGGTTACAAGAAATTACGAATCAGTCTCTTTCTATGGCAAAAACTGTTCGAGAGCAATTGGCCAACGCCAAGTTGCTTCCTCAGTCTGAGTTTGAAGAATCCTTATCAGATATCGAAACTTTTTTTGATAATGTTTTATTTGGACTCAAGTGTTTTATACGGTCTCAAATAAATGTCGGGTTGGATGATATTCGTGATTCAAATTTTGATGATGAAGCCGCTAAACTTCAAATTTCAGGAATGAGTTGGTTACTTGAACATGGAGCCGATATCGTTTTGAACAAAATTTCCCGCTCTGAATATTTAGATGACGCCTTGTCAGCCTTGAAAAAATAAGTAACCGCCTTAAACAATTCACCATTTTGATACTCAGATCTATTTACTTAATTTTGAACAGCGCCTTTTTATTTTCGCATTCGAAAATAATGTGATAGTTTTATTTCTAATTTATTGAAATATTTTGCTTTAATTTGAATTCAAAGTTTTCATATTCGAAATATTTTTGTTTTGTTGAAGGTTTAATCTTATGGCAGTGGAACCAGCTGGGTTTGAAAATAGACTTAGAAACGACACACACCATTTTTTGAGACGTCACTACCTTGACGTAGCGGCAGGAGCTGGAGGTCCGGCGGCGACTCCATATTTTATCAGGTTATCGAATATTCAACCTCCAGCGCATCCGGGAAGATATTTAGGGCGTCTAAGAATGCACCGCCCTAACGCTTTTCAGGCTCTCACAATTGCTCCTCCTGGCGGTCCACATCCCACAATAAACGCTATGAGGGTCCCAATAGATCAATATGTTGGAGGTATTGAAAATAATATACCAGGAACGGGCTTGGCTTTGGCGGGTACGGACATTATGTTTACCGGTCGGTTGACGGGTTGCACCTTTTGTTATGCTAGAGGCCCGGCATTTACGTGGGTTGCTCATATTCACCCTAATGGTAATAATCCAAATAACGTATGCACTGCCCTTTCGGGAGGACAGTTCTTGGCGACGAATACGGCAGTATTATGTTATGGGCCAGGTATGGGATATGACGCTAATCATGAGGAAGTTCAAATTATTGGTGTTCGAAGAAATGGAAGATGGGATTTTTTTGGACAAAGACGGCCTTTGTTGACTCAAACAATAACGGCTGTGGATCAATTTTGATCTTAATGACTATGACGTTTTATTAAATAAGTTTTTATCGTTAACTATTTTGTTACAAACTCGAAATACTGCGACTTCATGTTTGAAATTAGTCATAAAAGTGGTAAATTTAGTGTAGGAGGCTTTCGATTAAATCTTTTCTGGGAGGAAGTTATATGAAAAAAGTTGTTTCGATTTTAATCGCCGCCGTTTTCTTTTCGATTCCGGTACTCGCTTTTGCTGAAGGCCCAATGCATTTGCCTGATGGCGCTAGCAAAGATGCGAAAATGCATAACGAAGCAGGAATTAAACATTACGGTATGGGGCATTATGATGTTGCTTTAGGCCACTTTGAGGAGTCTGCTGCAGCTGACTCCAGTAATGGAGAAGTGCATTTTAATGAGGCGATTGCATTGGACAAACTGGGTAGGCATGGCGACGCTACCAAGCACTTTGGAAAAGCTAAGAAAAACGCTCATGGCAATAAGGCAATTCTAGAGTCAAAAATATTAAACGCACATCTTGGTATGTAAATTTAAATTAATTAGTTTCAAAAAGCGGGAAAGGGGTCTCCCTTTCCCGCTTTTTTTATGGCCGCTTTCTATTAAACGGTGTTAATTAATGGTTAAATTTGTTAAAATTTTTAAATCGAATTTTAGGGGTTTAGTTTCAAAGGTATAACCTTTGTTTATGGATCCGTTTAAGGACGTATCGGGTTGATTAGGAGATAACGCTATGATGGGAATTGGCTTTCCAGAGTTGATGATAATTCTGGTCATTATTATGATCATATTTGGCGCAGGTAAATTGCCAGAAATTGGAAGCGCTTTTGGTAGAAGTATCAAAAACTTTAAATCTTCGATGAAAGAAGCCGAAGAAGCGGATGCTGATGGCGAAGCGGTGGCAACTGCAAGCGCAGATGGAGATGCAGAGCCAGCTCAAGCAGACTCTACTCCAGCGACATCAACACAAGCGTCGGTATCACAATCGACGGCGACGCCAACCGAAGCGATATCGCCAAAAACGACAACCACCACAACGGCAAAGAAAAATACTGGGTTGAGCGCTGAAGATCAAAAGGAACAGGATATTATCGATGAAGCGATTAGAGAGTTAGAAGGAAAGCGTATCGATACGATTAAAACCCGGCATGATGGGTTAGTGCAAGAGCGTGATGTTTTTACAGAGTCTTTGAAAAAGACTCCGTTTGGAAGAGGTAGGGACAGAGGCGTTCAGCGAGACGTATTTTAGGCCTTATTTAATAACCAATCGAAAGACGGCGGATTTAGAATACTATTGGTTACTTTTTAAAAACCAACTTTCCACTTAAAGCTAATCCCAATGCGATCCAGGCTAACTCTTTTATCCGGAGAACGATAGATAGAGTTAGCCCTAAATTCGGCGTCATACCCATCGAAGAAAAAATTAGTATTAGCCCGCTTTCCATTGCCCCGATGCTTAATGGAATAAAAAAACTTCCTACCTTTATTAGTTGAGCTAGAGCTTCAATGATCCATAGGTCGCTAAAGCTTAATGAAAACCCCAAAAAGTACAGAGCGAAATAAAGTTCTAGGATTCCAAGAACCCAGCCTATAAAAGAATACCAGATAGACCAAGCAAACCTTCCGCCATAACTTTTATAATAGTCAGCGATGTTATGGCTTAGAGTTTCAGTCTCCTTTAAAATTGATTTAGCTTTGTCTCCAATAAATGAAAGTTTTCCAATTCGTTTGGCTAATTTTTCTAAAACGCCAATAATTTGTAGAAATAGAAATAAGAAGATTAATGCCGTAAATATGGCCAGCGCCCATTCGCAAGTTGTTTTAAATTGTCCTGAAATGGTATCTGAACTCCAAATTAATATGGCGCCCCAGGCTAGAAAAAAGACCAAACCAATTAAGTTGGTTGTTCTTGTTACAATCAGCGAAGAAATGCCTTGTTTGTAGTTCAGACCATAAGTTTCTTTGAGAAGTTGCGCCTTTGCTGGTTCTCCTCCAACTTTTCCAAAGGGCGTGGCCAGGTTTAATGCCTCGCCGATTTGTCGGATTTTCCATAGACTCCAGATTTTAACTCCATCAGCTTCATCGGGTTTTAAAGCGTACCGCCAGGCGATAGAGTCCATCAAATTGATGACGATATAAACTGAAAGAATTGCGAAAACTCCAAACCCCAACTTAGATAGTAAGGAACCTACGGAAGATAAGTCTGTAGATTTTATCGCCCAAAATAAAAGCGAAAACCCCATAAACCAAAAGAGCAACTTCAGAATTTTAAGCATTTTAAAGAGGGCTATTCTTGCTAGAATTAAAAGTCCCAGAAGGACTTAACAGATTAATTTTTCGTGATGGAGTTGCCAAAAGGCGGCGACGTTAAATAACGAGAAAGGCGTCTAGATGAAAATAATCAAACCATGGAAGAAAATGCGAACTATCTATCGCATTCTCCACCAATCATATTGATCATATCAAAAGTAGGGATTACGTCGGCAAGCATTTGGCCCTTAATGATATGATCCATTGCCGAGGTCAAAGAAAAGCAAGGAGGGCGCACACGGCATTTATAAGGTTTGCCGCTGCCGTCGCTGACTAAATAAAAACCTAATTCCCCATTAGCCGCTTCGGAAGGGAAATATACTTCCCCGACTGGAGGCTTAACTCCGTCGATGATTAACTTGAAGTGGGCGATCATTTCTTCCATTTTTGAATAAACGTCTACTTTTGATGGAGGACGTAAAAATGGATTGTCAACTTGTACAGGGCCGTCTGGCATATCTTTCATAGCCTGTTTGATCATTTTTAGACTTTGTTTGATTTCTTCCATTCGAACCAAATAACGATCAAAATTATCGCCCGTGGTTCCTAATGGGATATCAAAATCTAGTTTATCGTAGCAAAGATATGGATGTTGTTTTCGCACATCATAATCAACGCCACAAGCTCTTAAGCAAGGCCCAGTAAAACCAAATGAAATGGCGTCTTCTTTGGAGATAATGCCCGTGTCTCTCATCCGATCTATGAAAATTCGGTTTTTAGTTAGCAGTTTGTCAACGTCGTCAAAGAGAGCGTCTAACTTAGGATACATCGCTTGCATATCTTCATCTAAATCCTTAGGGAAATCGCACATTAATCCCCCGATTCGGATGTAATTGGAGGTCAATCTAGCTCCACAAACTTTTTCCAATATATCCCAAACAATTTCACGCGCTTCAACAAAATAAATAAATGCTGTTAAAGCTCCTAATTCTAATGCCGCTGCAGCGATATTTGTGTAATGATCCGAAATTCTTGAAAGCTCATTGACGACAACGCGAATATAGTTGCAGCGTTCTGTGCATTCGATTCCTAAAAGTTTTTCGACGGCAAGAGCATAGCCGATATTGTTCATTATGGCAGAGCAATAGTTCAGTCGATCTGTATAAGGGAACACATTGGTGTATGTTACGCTTTCGCACATTTTTTCAAAACCGCGATGCAAATAACCAATTTCCATATAACTATGGACGATGGTTTCTCCGTCTAAAGTCATGGTAAATTTTACGGTTCCATGAGTCGCTGGATGGGACGGACCCATGTTAAGAACCAAGTGCTCGGTGTGTAAACTTTCTTTAAGATCGGACATAATTAAAAACTATTTTTAGGGAAACTTCAAAAACAGCCTGGGTGATTTCTACCAACCAAGAAACTGTTTTAAGTTATCCTTGCGTTAAAAAATAAATAATCGCAATTTTTGCGCGGTTATTTTGCTTTTGAAATCTTAACTGGAACGTATCCTTCTTCTCCATTTCGGAAAAGATTAACGGAATGTTCAACCCAGTTTTTTGAGATATAAACCGTTCCTGGAGTAGATACTCCATTTACTTCAGCAGTCAAGATAGTCGAATGATTTTTTGACTCAACTTTTATTTTGTCGCCATTTTCTATCTTTTGAGCTTGGGCGTCTTTCCGGTTAATTTGCACGGATTGTTCGCCGCTGACGACATTTAATGCATCGCAATGTTGAGTATAATTGCCAATGTGGAACATATGGTTATTCGTTATTAACTTGAATGGAAAACCTTTTTGATCTTTTGGTTCTTTGTAATCTTCGCTAATAGCAAAACCTGGTTTTGAACCCGTTTGCGAAGGTTTCCATTGTGGAGAGCCTTTACCTTTGAAAGCATCTTTATATTCTGGAACAACGCTCTCAATTTCTTTTTGCACTTCTTCAATAGAGCCTGTATTAAACGGTTTTCCTAAGGCTTCAGCTATTTCTTGGAACACGTCAAATTCTGGTCGTGCGCTACCTTCCGGTAAAACGACTTCTCTAATTGCTTGAATATGACGAGTCATGTTAGTGAAAGTGCCGTCTTTTTCCGCATAGGAACAAGATGGAAGGATGAGATCAGCCATTTCTGCAGTTGGAGTCATAAAAGAATCTTGAACGATTAAAAACGGAATGGTTTTCAATGCGTCTTTTGCCAGGCTTCCTTTATAGTAAGAACTGAGAGGATCTTCACCAGAAACAAAAAGAGCTTTTATCTCGCCGCTAATACAGCTTTCAAAAAGATTTTCCGCATAATTTTTTTGATCAAGGTCCAGCGTATCCATTCCCCAGGCTTTGGCTAGTGCAGCAGATGATTTTTTATCGACCTTTTGGTAACCCGGCAAATACTGAGGGGTTACGCCCATATCGTTTACGCCTTGGGAGTTACAATGTTCTCTAGGTGGAAAAACGCTTACGCTACCTTCGCCGCCAGCATGAACTAAAATACATAAGTTCAATAAAGCGTTTAAGGCGCCTTCTCCTTGAGCATTTTCAAGAATGTCGTTTCCAACTAAGACATAACGGTCAGCTGGTCTAGCAAAGCATTCTGCGGCTTTAGTTAACTTGGCGTCATCAAGTCCAGTATGGTTTTGAGCTTGATCAGATGTGCAAGCGTCCAAGGATTTTACCCAGTCGTCGTAATTCGGGACCGCTTTTTTTGCTTTACTTAAATCGACTAGTTTCTTATCGATGATAATTTTAGACAACCGGTTAGCCAACGCCATATCAGAACCTACTGAGAAGGTAAGTTCAATTTGGTTTTTAGCTTCGCTTTTGAAAAGAACTTTTCTTGGGTTAGCAAGAATGATATCGGTACCAGTAAATATAACTCCTTTACGAACTGAATTGCCGCCTACTGGGTATTCAGAAGGTAAGTCTGAATTGAAAATCAAAACAACATCAGAGTTTTCTAATTCTGTAACTGGTTTGGACTCAATACCGTTGTCAAAACATTTCTGCATGAACTCATTTATATATGGAGCTCTAACATTTTGTAGATTTGTAACTTGGTTAGACCCAAGGCTTTGTCGGAATAATTTTTGGAAAAGGTAAGCCTCTTCATTGGTCATTTTTTCAGAAGCGATTCCAGCGATCGCAGCAGGACCGTTACGGTTAACTGTTGATTGCAATCGTTCCGCTATTGTTTTAATAGCTTCTGTCCAAGTAATTTCTTGAAAACTACCTCCTACATTAGCCATTGGAACTTTCAATCGTTTTTCAGATTGAACAAAACCATGACCAAAGCGACCTTTAGCGCATAAATTACCATCGTTAATGCCAAGGCCTAAGGTCTCGTCCGCTTCAACACGGATAAGTTGCCCGCTTTTTGTTTCCAGCTTAACGGTACAACCCCATGAGCAGTAGTTACAGGTTGAATATGTGTTTTTGAATAATGCCGCTAATCCTCTTGCTTGTGAGGTGAGATCGTTAAGAGCTCCCGTTGGACAAACTGTAATGCATTGACCACAGAATTCGCAATCTAAGGGTTCTTCGTTTGCCGTTCCAATTACGACGCCATATCCTCTTCGATGGAAATCTAGAGCTTGAACTCCTTGAGTCTCATCACAGACTCGAACGCACATACCGCACATAATGCAGCGATTGAGGTAAAATTCGATGATGGGATTGGTTTTGATGCTAGGTTCGTTTCTACGTTTAATTTCAAAACGACCGTCATAAATACCCATTGCTTCTGTATTATCTTGAAGCGGACAAATTCCAGATTTGTCACAGATAGGGCAATCCAATGGATGCTCAACAAGCAATAACTCAAGACATGCATTGTTATAGCGATCTGTTTCTTCTGTATTTATTTGAACTTCAATTCCGTCCGTAACAGGATGGGTGCAAGAATAAACCAACTCCTTTTTATCGTCATCCTTTACTTCAACCATGCAAGTTCTACAAGCCGCAAATGGCTTTAACTTTCGGTTGAAACACAGATTAGTAATTTGAAATCCGTTTCTTTGCGCAGCATCCAGTATTGGCATGCCTTCTGGAGCGGTAACTTCTTGGTCGTTTATCTTAAAATTACAGATCTTCTTAGCAACGATACTCATGTCTTAAAATTTATCCTAAGCTTATTCTTTATCTTCATAAGATCCGAGCGTTGAAAGCGTTTCTTCCGGATCTAAGTTTCCATAAAAATCGTCTCCAACTACCAAAATTGGAGCGGCTCCACAGTTACCCATGCATGAGGCTGTTTGCAAGGTAAATAATTTTTTCTCGTCAGTCTCGCCTACTTTTATATGGTATTGCTCATCTACCTTATTACAAATGATTTCGCATCCTTTAACAAAACAAGCTGTCCCGACACATACTTTTAAAATGTATTTACCGGGTTCGGTAATCATCAAGCCAGGATAAAAGGAGATTACCCCATAAATTTCCGCTCGGCTTATTTTGAGTTCTTCTATTAAAATATCCATTGCTTCTTCTGGAAGATATCGGTAGGCGCCTTGAACGCGTTGCAAAACTGGGATCAAGTGTCTACGCGATTTTTGAGGCAAGCTTTCGATTATTTCTTCAACTTTACTATAATCAAACGCCTCTTCTTCGGGAGAAGTTTCTTCTTTAACTTCGGTTTCGGTAGTTGTCATAACAATCGCTCATTTAATTAACCAAGATGAACTTTTTCGGAGTTTTTGAAACTATCCGTTATACAAGTCCATATTTGTCGTTTTCTTTCCACCGGTTCAGTGAAAAGGGAAGTATAAAAGTGCCTTATTTGACTGTCAACACCTTTATTCAATACTACTTTAATTATATCTTTGAAATCGACCTATTAAAGATTAAGTTGACTTATATATGAAGGGTTTAAATTAAGTTAAGGTTGTTATTTTATGGGGGTAACTCGAAAAACAGGTATTTAAAATTAAAATATTAAGAATCTGGTTTTCCAAAAATACGGTTTTTTGTCATTTTTTTTAAGTTCGAAAACTAGTTAACTCATTTAAAAGTATATACTTAAACCCTATTTTGATTTTTGGATTGCTTTTTTTCCTATAAGAAGCAAACTTTTTGGGGTTAGTAGAAGATAAGTTTTAATAGATCTATTTGAGGTATGAATCAGCTTTGCTTTCAAAATCCAATTATTTTACTTGAGACAAAAAAATCAGCAATCTGAAGAGCTTTATATTATTTACTTTTAAGAATTTTAAGAAAATTCTTAAGTTTTTTCATATTTAGTCTTTATCTTCGTTGTATTGAGTCTATATAGAAGAAAAACTTTTGAGAAAAAGAGGGGGCTATTTAATGATCTATTTTAATTTGCGCTCGATTGTAAAAAGAGCTTTTTGTTTTGGTTGGGATTGTCTTTACGTATCTGATTAAAGGCCATTTCTAGACGTTCCTGCGCAGCAGAGTGATTTGGGTTGAGGCGCAAAGCTTCTTGTAAAGGTTGGATAGAATCTTGATAACGATGAAGTTCGCCTAGGGTCCACCCCAGACTGTAATGCGCATCGGGATTATTGGGGGATAGTTTAATAGCTCGCTCAAGAGGTTGAATAGCTTCACGAAATCGCTTAGTTTCGCCATAAGCCCAAGCCAGACTTATTAAAATTTCAGGGTTATCTGGAGCTACGATGACACCCTTTTGATATTCTTTAATCGCGTTATCGAAACGTCCTAAGATTTCATAAACCAATCCCAGATTATAATAAGAGGGAACAAGGTTGGGATCATTTTTTTGAGCTAGTTTTAGGTTGTCAATAGCTTCGGCATAGTCCCCCATTAACGTATTCAATCGACCTAAGTTATTGAATGCGGTCGCAGAGTTTGGGTTTGCCTTAATTGCTCTAACTAAAATGCTTTTAGCGTCTTTTAGACGGTCAAGGTTCCAATAAACCATCGCCAGGTCATTTAGCGCTTCTCCAAAGTTAGGATTTAACTCAATTGCTTTTTCTAATGGGGCTTTAGCATCCTGGTATCGGCCTAATTGTAGGTAGTCTGTTCCAAGCATTTGGTAGGATGGAGCAAAACTGGGATTTAATATAATAGCTTTTTTTAAATGATTAATGGCTTTTTGGTAAATTCGTCTTACGCTATAAATTCTCCCTAATCCAAACTGGGCTAAGTGATTATCTGGATTTACTTTTGCCGCTTTTTTTAAAGGAGAAAGAGCTTCTTCAAAACGGTCTAATCTCAATAACGTAATTCCCAATTGGTAATATGCGGGAGTGAACTTTGGATCTAATTTAATGGCTTCCCGCAGGGGATCAACAGCTGCTTCATTTTTTCCTAATTCTCCAAGAGTGACTCCTAGATTGTAATAAGCAAGGGTAAACTCTGGGTCAATATCGATTGCTTGACGATATACCTGGGAAGCCTCTTGATAGCGTTTAGTTGCGTTGTATATCCAACCCAAACTGGAAATTGAATCGACGTGGCTAGGGTTTAAACGCGAAGATTCTCGATAAGATTCAAGAGCTAATTCATAATTACCTAATTCGCGGTAACTTTCGCCGATTCGGAAATGAGGTTCAAAGTTTTCAGGATCGAGTTCAATAATTTTTTGGTATTGCACGATGGCTTTTGAGTAATCTTTTAGGCGCTCGAAATATAGCCCTAATTGGCGATATCCGGGAATAAAATCATTTTTTAAACGAATAGCATCATTGGTATTTTCAATTGCTTTGTCTAAAATCCCCTGTGCGGCATATTCTTTGCTCAATTTAAAATAAGGTAAATGCGAAAGGGGGGTTAAGGTAATTAGCTGTTTAAAAGGACTGACAGCCTCGTCGTGGTTTCCAACTTTGGAAAAGGCGGTCCCAAGAAGATCTTGCGCTTCGGCATTCTTGGGATTTATAAAAATAGCATTTTTAAGAGGATCTAGCGCTTTTTCAGCTTGGTTGATTTTAATATAGATATTGCCAAGGCCTGTCAAAGCTTCTTCGAAGTTTGGGTTAAGGTCTAAAGCCTTTTTAAAATGAAAAACGGCTTTATTATTTTGTCCTAAGGCTTGATGGCTTTTCCCAAGACCCAATTGAGCTTCTGGGTAAACTGGATTATAACGAATAGCTTTTTTGAACTCTTCTTGGGCTTCGGTATGGACTTCTAAAAAGGCGTAACATTCCCCTAAGGTGTAATGAGCAGGAGCCATTTTGGGTAAAATACGAACGGCTTCTAATAAATGAGGAACGCCTTTATCGCATTTATCTACTTTTCGATAAGCCCAGCCCAAACCATATTGGGCTTCCCCATAAATTGGGTCCATTTTGACCGCATCTTTGTAAGCTTTTATAGCTTCTTCAAAGCGACCTAATTCTCCGTAACTTCCTCCAAGGCCGAATAAAGCGGCAGGATAAATAGGTTCAATACGAAGTACTTCTTGAAATTCTTTGATGGCATCTTCGTACAATCCAACAGTATGGTAGGCTTTGCCCAAACTGAAGTGAGAAACATAGTCATTAGGATCAAGCTTAATGGCCTCTTCTAACTCGTCAATTCGAGTAATATCCGCTGCGGCGCTGGCGGCCCATATCGAGAAAATAAAAACCGTAAAGAATGCCCATACTTTCCCCATTGACCATACTCCTAGATGGAGGGTCCGCCATTTAGCTAAAACCTGGAGGTAGCGTCTTCGGGATGAGATTCGACTTTATGAATCGTTAAATCAGATCCTTTAAACTCTTCTTCTTCCGTTAAGCGGAGCCCAATTGTTGAATCTAATATTTTATAAACTGCAAAACCAAATCCTACGGCGATAACAATAGCGATAATGGAGCCTATAAATTGTGCTAAAAAACTTACGCCACCCATTCCGCCCAAGGCTTCTTGACCAAAAATTCCGCAAGCAATTCCGCCCCATGTGCCGGATATTCCATGCAGTGGCCAAACCCCTAAAACATCGTCGATTTTCAGTTTTTCCTGTTCCCAGGTAAAACCTTTAACAAATATTATAGCGGCTATTCCGCCAATAAAAAAAGCGCCAATAGGATGAACTTTATCAGAACCAGCGCAAATCGCTACTAAACCGGCCAAAGCTCCATTATGAATAAAGCCTGGATCGTTATCTGAGATAACTAATGCAAAAAGCACGCCACCAACCATGGCAAATAAAGAGTTTATGGCCACAAGACCAGTAATTCCATCTAAAGTAGCGGCAGACATGACGTTAAACCCAAACCAACCAATGCAAAGCATCCAACTTCCTAAGGCCAGAAAAGGAATATTACTCACTGGAATAGGGCAACTTTTTCCTTGTGCATTCCATCTCCCAATGCGAGGACCTAATATTATGACTCCAACGAGGGCTATCCAACCTCCCATAGAGTGGACAACTACAGAACCTGCATAATCATGAAAACCAATTCCGCCTGTTAGGTTAGCGAGCCAAGAGCCATCTTGTCCTAGGAATGTGATGTTTCCCCAAACCATACCTTCAAATAATGGATAAACAAAAGCGACAAATAGAGAAGCGGCTAAAACTTGAGGCCAAAATTTAGCGCGTTCTGCTATTCCTCCAGAAATAATGGCAGGGATCGCAGCGGCAAAGGTTAGCAAAAAGAAAAAATGGACGAGTTCATAGCCTTGGTCTGGACTAGTTAGGTCTATTGCTGATTTTAAAAAACCAGTTTCATATGCGATGTAATAACCAATGATGAAATAAATTACAGTGGAAACTGAAAAATCGACCAAGATCTTTACCAATGCATTTACTTGGTTTTTTTTGCGTACTGATCCCACTTCTAAAAAAGCAAAACCACCATGCATCGCAAACACCATCACCGCTCCAAGCATCATGAATAAAACGTCTGTGCTTTGCGAAACTGTCGCAAGCTTCTGTTCCATGAAAAACCTCCTTATTACTTCATGATTTTGGCAACCAAAAAATATCTATAGTTGATTTATTTAAGTATAATTTTTCGAACTATAGCACTTTAGGTTAGATAATTCAGTTGTCAATTGCCTGTTTTAGAAAGAACTTTTCAAATAATTGTCACTTTGTAAAGTATTTAAGACTCTTTTATGTGGGCGGTGTAGTTCTTTTAGTACAAGTGGAGTTTTAATTAAAATAAATCTATATTGGGATATCTGAGGTTTTTGAGTAGAAGGTTAATTGATGACATTTTTTGCAAAAGATTAATTAGATTTTACTTTGGTTGTTTCCTTAAATAAGGAGGCGGGATGAAACTTGATAAGCCATTGGAGTCAGGTGTTATTTTTTTTCTTTAGCCAAAAATAAATTGTCGTTCAGTTTAAGTAAATGCTCTTTTTTAAATGCATGCATACTTTTAAGTATAGTTCTTTTAGTATCTTCTCTTTGATTTTCAATTTTTTGAAAGTCAATTCCCATATCGGAAGCTTTTTTAAATCCGAAAATAGTTAAAATTGCTTTTTCTGCTTTTACTAATTTCTCATTCATCGTTTTAGAGGAACTGTTAAATAAAGAGCTTTCTATATGAACAGCCAACGGGCTATGTTTCGAATGAGTCAAGTTTTCTTCTGCGACGTCCTTATTGTCAGTCTTTTTTATATTAAAGTTTGATTTTTGAGATGCGGGGCGTTTCCTGTCAGAATTTAAAATCAAGATATTGGAAATATTAGCTTCAGAGTTTAGGGTCCAGTTTTTTCCATCAAAGTTTCTTGATAGAGCGTTTAAAACAGTTTTCACAAAATCCGCTTGACTCTTGGGGGTCTTGAAAGCTGAAGTAATATAGGAACATATGAGCTTTCCAAACCATGGTTTATAGTCGTGTTTTGTATTGTGAATAATTTCGCTAATATCTGAAACTCCCATTTTTAAAAAATTACAGGTATTGGATGTTTCTACTAAAGCTTTTTGGTTTCCAACGACAGCTTGAATAATGTCTTTTGGTGAAACGATTATAAGTGGAAAAGCGTATGGTTCGGCGGGAGACCAATTGCTTTTGGCGTCTTTAATGCCAATTGGATTGGTGATGAAGGTTTTCAAGCTAATTCCTTCAGGGATTAAACTGGCTTCAAATAATTCTTCGGTTTTTCCAGTTTTGGGATTAATTTTTGATAAGACAATTGGTTGGGTTTGGCCTTTAGGCGGCGTTTTGAAAATGATCTGGATCCGAAAGGTTTGAGGCATGAAGACTGTATTGATTGGAAGGTAAGGAGTTAATGCCTCAATAAAACGCACAGAAACAATTGGGTTTACATGAGCTATATCCTTTTTATTACGCGCTTGTCCTTCTATAGTATCGCCTGCGCTAATTGGAATTTGTTGTGCCTGAACCGTTGAAGAAGGAAAGAGTATAATGAAATTTAAGATAAGAAAAAAACTTATAACCGTCGATTCTTTCTTATTCATCTTGTTTATTTATGAACAGTTTGCAGAGGTTTAGATAAATAAACTAATGGATCTTTTGTCCTATGGGCGATTGTTTGAATTTCCAGTTTTCCAGGTTTTACTCGAATTGTTACTGGTTCGGTATCTAAACCAGGGGCCTTGTCGAAAATGACTTTTACTCTAAAGCTTTCTCCAAACGAAACTTGATCGATAGGGTCATAAGGAGGGTTGGCATTAGTAATCGTTACTTTTGTTATTGCGTCTTTGGCTTTTAGGGGCGTTAAAGAATTGCCGATTAAGGATGAAAAAAGCTTTAAAGAATGAAACCCTCTTAATTGGGAGATTATTTGGTCAACGGTTTTGACGTTTGTCTTTTTATTAATGGATTTGGAAAGATTTGATAATAGGTTTTTGATTTCTTCATGTTTTTGAAGAAATTCTTCAAAACCGTTTTTAATATAGTCGCTTTTTTCTTTTGATATGTAATCTGAGTTCTGAGAGTCCAACCATGTTTTGGATTGCGTCATTTCCCAAAGGTGGTAAACATAGAAACTGCCTGTTCGAAGAAGTCCTGTAATCTCCTGGCTGATTTTATTTTTTGATAAGTTTTTATCTAAATGATACTCGTCTATTTCGTCGTAAGCCTTCTGAATGCGCTTCAAATAATTTTCGATTTTTACTTTTAGAGTATCCCGTTGGATAAAGCGTTCGTGATCATAAGAAGTTTGAGCATTTCCTGTAAAACCAATAAATGTAAACAATAAAATCAAAATGAACGAACTCATCAATTTTTCATGTAGTTTTTTATAAGTCATGAGCTGGTTTATTTTTCCGTTATTCTACCTTTTTCCGTAAACCACAATGGTTAATCCATATTTTCTCTATTTTATCCGAAATTTGATTTATCTTCAATTGGGTTTACCTCGATATTTTCGGAACTTCTAAAAGTGGGCGTTTTTGAATGGTTTTGGGGCTAACTTATTTATAAAAAAAGATTTAATGGTTTATGTGTTGAAGAGATAGTAAGGTTTTTTGACTGATTTTAGAGTGGCCATGCTTTTGTTTTTATTGAATTAAAAATTCTGTTATGGGATAAATTTAATTTTCGTATGAGGAATTTATGGTCGTTCTGTTGTGATTCAATGGATTATTTGGTCAATATGCTTGAATAAATATGAGGACCAATATTTTAATAGCATAAGAGGGTTCGGAGTATGCAATAGCGCATTTGGTTTATTGGAAAAGTTGAACTCGTAAATCGGCGAACTGCGAATAAAACTCAATAGGAAGGCTTAGAGTTTTTGAGTAGGTTTATTGAGAGTTGATAGAATTTTGATTCTTAGGCAATATGATCTAGTTTTTTTAGAAGTGGAAGTCTTTTTTTGGGGGGATTTTGAAAATCTTCTACGTTCTTTAAATTAAGGTAAAGAACGTAGAAGTTTCAAAAAATAAGAAGGAATCAAATGTAGAATTAATAACGAAATCACATACCTACTTTGTCTCGTACTTCATCCATTAGTTTTGCGTCAATAACGGTTGCCCCGTGTTCTTGAGCGTAACTAATAACAGTTTTCTTAGCCATATTTCGCACAAAGAAAGGCACTCGCTGAATTCTTTCTTTTGCTTCGTCAGTCCAAACGAGCTCTTTTTTTTCTGCGGGCTGATCTTTATTCAATATTTCTTTTGCCTGCGACAAAGTATTTCCTACCATATTGAAAGGCGATTTTGATTCTTCTGAACCGCCGCCAATTTCAACGCCAATTTTGCTGACAAATTCTGTTTCGAATTTATTAGTTAACATGGCGATGCTATGACCGCATTTTTTACATTTAAATTTGAGAGCCAAGTTTTTGGAGTCCGACGGCATAATACCGTCGGTTTGGGTCTCCATTTGCGTGTCGCAAGGGATACACAGGAATTTCATTATTCCTCCTTAAGAATTTGATTTGGTAAAATTTAGTATCTTATCCGCCGATACGTCAATTGCCTTAGCGGCGGGAGAGTCTTTATGTTCTGAATAGAATAATTTTCCATTTCCAGTTTTTTCAGAAATTCTAGGGTCGAAAGGAATTTTGCCTAAATAATCGACCTCTTTTTGCCGACATAGTTCCTCTACGTCTTGTCCAGAGAATAAAGGATGCTCTGCATTACAACTTGGGCATGCATAACCACCCATGTTTTCAATCAATCCGATAATTGGAACCCCTACTGTATTATTTTTTGTAATAGATTTGGCGACAATATGTTGAGAAATGCTCGAAGGAATGGTTATTTCTATCACTCCAGCTAATTCCGGGATTAGTTCTTTTATATTGTCAATGCGATCGCTGCCAGGTGGCATATCCAACAGCAAATAATCTAGCTCACCCCAATAAGTATCTGCGATCAATTCTCGAATGGCTGTATTTTCCAGCATGCTTACCCAAGAAGCAGTTTCACCACTTTTATGAGTCCACATTACGGGAGTATCTGCAGTTGGCAAAAGCATATCCATCGACATGATTTTGATTCCATTTGCGCCTTCCCCAGCATGAACTCCATCGTTGTCTACATTGAGTTTAACATCGTTGGGAACGCTCAAAAGTTTGCCAATACTAGGTCCGTTTAGATCGAGATCTAGGATTCCCACTTTGTATCCCCGGTCGGCTAGGCATCCAGCAATATTAGCGGTTAAGGAACTTTTTCCGACGCCGCCTTTGCCGCTCATGAGGGCGATCTTGTGTTTGATTTTATCTAATCGGGTCCTCAGCTTTTCTAATTGCGAGGTAACTTGTCCGACAAAATTAGAGCCTCCGTCTCCGGCCAAGTCGTTATAGGTTTTCATGGATTACTCCTGATTTGGGATTTGAGGGGTATATTTTATCATAATCGATTTAATGCAACCGAATTATAAAAAACGATCTTCTTCCGGAATCAACCGAATATTTTTTAGTAGAGCGTTATTTAACCGATCAAGGCGTTTGATCAATACTTTTATAAGTTGTTTTTGAATTTTTACTTCTAGATCTCCCCCCAGCTCCTTTATGTTTCCAGGGTTCATTTCTAGAGCGACAACATTATCTTCAGCGACAACATTGGTTGTTCTTGGAGCGTCGGAAAGAAAAGAAATTTCTCCAAATATTGCGCCGGGTTTGAGCTTAGAGATTTTTACATATGGGTTCCCATTTTTAGTTATATAAACAAGTCCTTTTAGCAAAACATAGAGAGAATTATCTTGGTCACCCTGTGCAATAATGTAATTCCTATTTTCATAACGTTTTACGAATGATTCCATATTAGCGATTTGTAACTTTTCCTCATTCGTAAAATCATTAAAAAAAGGAATTTTATACAGGAGATTCATCACTTCATCTTGATTCAACGCTTTGGTGGAACTTGGGTTTTGGTTCACATTATTTCTCTTTGCTTAATAATAGGAAATATACAGTCTTACTTTTTATACTTTTAACTTCTTAAAAAAAGTTTTATTGAGATTTTCTAATCTACGAAAAAGGATATTTAAAAATTGATCTTTGATTTTAGTTTCTATTTCTGCGCCCAAATGAGCAATCAAGTCTGCGTTTAATTTTAACGCAGTAGACGGGATTTCGGCAAACACATTAGTTGTGCGCTTTAAGTCATTTGCAAACGAAATATCACCAAAAACAGAGCCTGGTTTTAAATTAGCTAGCTTCCCGTTGGGGTTAGAGCTTTTATTAACATAAACAAAACCCTTTAATAAGATATAAAGCGCTTTCTCTTTCTGTCCTTCCATCACAAAAGGTTTTCCTGCTGGCCGACTTATAATATAAGTCTCCACATCGGAAATTTTATCGATTTCAGCATCTGTAAAACTCTTAAAAAAAGAAATTTTATGGAGAAGCTTAACCAAATCTGGTTTACTTATTTTTTTCATTACGAAAGCGGAAGGGTCTATTAACCAAAAAGAAATCCAATGAATATCTAGAAGAATACTAGATTATAACGATAAGTTTATACTTTTCAACGCTTAATGTATTTTTAATAGTTTTTTTTAATATCTGGTTTTTTTTGATCAGTTTAGGTTTTTTCTTTTTTTTAAATTTGATTTTTTAATGCGCTTAAGTCGCTTAAAGTCAATGTGTTTGGCCAAGAATAAAGGATAGTCACTAATGTTTCGAGTTTTAAGTTAATGCGAAGAATAAAAATAATCATAGAATATGACGGACGAGCTTATTGTGGATGGCAGGTTCAACTTAATGGCATTGCAATACAGGAAAAAATCCAAAAAGCCCTGGAAAAAATCCTAAAAAATAAGACAACCGTAATAGCTTCGGGTAGAACTGACGCAGGCGTTCATGCCGAAGCCCAGGTAGCTCATTTTAGAACCGAATCTAAAATGACAACGTTTCAACTTCTAAAAGCTCTGAATTCAGCTTTACCAAATGATATTTCGATAAAAGACGTTTGTGATGTGTCGCCAAATTTTCATTCAATAGCTTCGGCTAAAAAGAAAATTTACCGTTATTCTATATTAAACCGTGATTTTCCATCCGCTTTAAACTTTGGAAGAGTGTGGTACATAGAGCGTGCTCTAAATGTTGAAGCAATGATAATAGCGGCAAAGTGTTTAGAAGGAGAACATGACTTTACATCTTTTCGAGCTTCCGGTTGTGGCGCCAATAGCCCCGTTAAACGAATTTTCAAAATTTGGTTTGAAACTCAAGATGGTTGGATAAATATTTTTTTTGAGGGGAGCGGGTTTTTGAAATATATGGTGAGGAATATAATGGGGACCCTAGTATTAGTTGGAAGAAATAGGATGGAACCTCAAGAAGTAGAAAAGATCTTAAAGGCAAAGAATCGAAAAATTGCAGGGCCTACCGCTCCTCCTCAAGGTTTATGCCTTGTTAGCGTCGAATACTATGAAGAGTCGTAATACTATTCTCCGCGAGGTTGCTATTTTCAGCCAAAATAAAGCTCGCGTAAACTTCCTATCGACGAATTATTTCAACGTTTTATTCACTTCTGATAGAAAGTAATCAATATCTAACGGTTTGGTAACATAGGATTGAACCCTAGATCCAGAGCTCTATTTTTGTCCATTTCCATTTTATTTCTAAGTCAAAAACCGTTTTCAACCACTAACTCACTTAGCGGTAATTGTCCGGGTTTTGGCCATGATTCCTTTGTGCCTTTACCAATGGCCACCATCGGACCCATTACATGATCTTCAGGTAGATTTATAAGTTCTGCAACTTTATCGATGTCAAAACCGATCATGGGACAGGATTCGTAACCCATAGCCTTGGCGGCCAGCATCAGAGTTTGCATGGCCATGCCAATAGATCGCTGAGCTTCGTCGCGTTGTAACCATTCACGCCCTTCATGAAAAGGCGCCATCCAACCGACCAGCAAGTCCGAAACTTCTTTTGGAGCATTTATCCAATAGCGTTCAGGGTTTTTCTTCCACGCGTTAAAGTCGGCTGTCATAAGAATAAGTAGGGAAGCATCGGTTATTTGAGCTTGATCGTTGCCAAACTCAGTGCGTATTTTTTGGCGTAGATTAGGATCGCGCAAAATTACGAATCGCCAATGTTGGATATTGAAGCTAGTAGGAGCCTGAATTGTGGCCTCAAGAAGTTTGGTTTCCTCCTCTGCAGTTAATTTATGTTGAGCGTCATAATGTTTAATAGCGCGTCGTTGGTAAATGGCATCAAATGTGTCCATATACAATCTCCTTTATGTTGCTTGATTTTAGTATCTAATTAGATTTTACCTTATTTAGTTCTTCAGATGGATTCTTCGTTGGTAATATCAACTTGAAAATTATACCCGTTTGTTGAGTGTCCTACTGTCACTACTTTAGGTCTCCTTTGGCAAATTATAGCAGTTATGCTATTATTGAAAGCCAAAAATTTGTTTACTGAAGAAGCGATATACCTAGTGATTAAAGAAAAGCATTAATATTCAGACTTAATGGATCTAATCCAATTTTATTTTGTTTGTGTTTGAGGGGAAACTAAATTATGAGAATTGTAGCCTGGTATTTCGCAATTTTTTTTTGTGTGTGTCTTCAGGTTGTGCACATCAAATTTCTTTCCAAGAAATAGATTATTCGATTGGAACTGAGAAAAATGACGCTGGGTTGACAGTTGTAATGGATAGTCAGACTTTGAATAGGAAGGTGAGGATTAAGTCGTTTATGACAGGGATTGCGCATAGTTGGGATGCTGAGCCTGGGCAAATGGTGAAACAAGTGGCAGATATTGAGTTCTCTCAAATGTTTAAGGAATACAGGTTCTTGAAAGTTTACCCAGAAACGCCACTTCAAATTACTTTAGAAATAACGATCCCCAAATATGACTTTTCCGGTTTTCAGGCAACTTTTATATTACGCGCAAAGGCCTATGGCAAAGATAAAGAAGTATTGTTTGACAATTCCTATACTGAAGTAGGTATTAGTCAGGGGGCAAAAATGTTTTGGGGAGGTCCATTTGGAATGAAATCAGCCGTTAAGCAATCTTCACTTGATGCATTGAAAAAAATATTTACATCTCTGCGTCAGGACCTGGTTAAGGCACTATTGCCGAGCTAAGTATTTTTTACGAAAAAAAATAACGGATGGATTTATCTATTACCTGATAGAAAAACTTCTATTCTCTTACCAGGTGGTTATGGTATTGCTCATAAAAATCTCGAACGCTTTCATACTCATCGATTGATCTTTCATCGAGCTCTTTTTTAATTTTTACGAGGAAGGACGTTTCATTGACTTTTTTTGCTCCGGCCAAACTGGCGTTTACCAATATTGGAGCTGATAAAAGAAAAGCTGGGTTTAAAAAAATATCGGCTGTTCTGCCAACAAGATTTCTAACCGATGAAGAACCCATGAATGGAATAACAATATAAGGTCCTGAAGGAACTCCATGATATCCAAGCGCCTGAGTCATGTTTTCATTGACAGGTTTTAAATCAAACTCCTGATCGGCTACGTCGAATATCCCACCTAAACCAACGGTTGAGTTTATCAGGAATCGACCAACTACTCTTCCAGATTTGTCAATATCTCCCTGTAGCAGGCTACTTACAAGGTTTATAGGCATTGAAATATTATCAAATACGTTCCTGATGGCGACACGCATTTCATCTGGCATAACCGATTTATAACCATGAGCTACATGTCTAGTAAAGTAATTATAAACCTGGTTGTTGAAATTGAATACAGCTCTATTATGGTTTTCAAACGGATCCTCCAGCTTTGGATAATCTTCGGCGAAGGGATCTTCAGGGGCTTCGTAGGATTGATCTTCTGCATTGGGATCTAATCCAAATATGTCGTCAAATGGATCTAGATTATCGTTTTCATTTATTTCAGAATCCCGAACTTTGATTTCGGGTAGGACAACGGATCGATAATCTTCAACAACACGTTTAGCGAAGTAATGTCTGGTCTTATCGTTTCGTTTAAAGACAAATCTGTTACGCTCTTCAATTGGGGGGGGAGGGGCAACAGATACGGTGTTAAATGGAGCATTTAACTGCTGATAGGTTAGAGGAAACTTTTCATAATGGCTGTCTTCGAAAAAATTCTGATTTGAGTTATTATATTTATTTAAACTTAGGTGACCGGAACTTGAATGACTAGAGAATCGATTGTTTATACTGTTAACAAAATATTTTTCATTAGAATTTTCAAAATTGCTGTAGAAATAATTTTTGGGGGTAAAATGAATGCCTGAAAAGGTAGAAGCAGAAGTCCATTGAGGAACAAAGAATGAATTGAGAAAAATTCCTATACCTAATAGAGTTCGCCCTAATGCTTTATTAAACAACGCCATATTTAACCAAGAAAATCCTATAAAGAAAATATTGTAACATCTTTATGTTAGAATATCATCTTTGGGATTTATTAAAATAGAATTTTCTGAGCCTGAATTGAAATTCATGATATTGGGTCTTCTTTTGGTGTCTGGAAATGGTTCTTCCCGAAACAAACTACGAATTAAGTCCTAATATTTTAATTTATTCAGGAAAATAAATCATGTCGCAAATTGATGAAAAGTTGGTTCCACATCCCCATTTAAAACAGTTTTACTCTAAAGAGAGCGGAAGAGAGGAGTTTGTTAATAAAATTTTTGACGATACAGCCTCAAAGTATGATCCCGTAAATAATATTTTATCGCTTGGTTCAGGAGTAAGGTATCGAAAACAAGCTTTGATTCGCTCTGGATTGTCCTCCGGGATGGATGTTCTTGATATAGCAACTGGTACGGGAATGGTCGCAACGTCGGAGCTATCAATTGTTGGAGCAAAGGGAAGTGTTATAGGGCTAGATCGAAGTTACAATATGTTGACCGAAGTAGGAGGTAAATTGAATATCCCTTTAATTCAGGGGGATGCGAATGTATTGCCTTTTGCCGACGATTCTTTTGATTTTGTTACTATGGGCTATGCATTGCGTCATGTGGACGATTTGAAAGGAACATTTAAGGAATATTTTAGAGTCTTAAAACCGGGAGGGACTTTATTGATTCTTGAGCTAATGAGACCTACAAATAAAGTGATTTATCAAATGGTCAAGTTATATTTTAGTGTAATGATTGCAATAATTTCAATTCCTGGAATTGGCGGCAAAAATGAAGGCAAGCTTATTCAGTATTATTGGGACACCATTGATAAATTTGTAAGTTCGGATATATTAATAGAAACTCTTTCTGAAACCGGATTTGGAAAAGTGAAGGCTCATCAGATTGTTAATGTTTTTACTGAATTTACAGCCGTAAAAACATAACCCTAGTTGCATTTACGGGGGAGGGCGTTCGAGTTTTCTGAGATTAATAATTAATCCAAACTGTTTACGGACCAAACTCCTTCAACTTCCAAAAGTAATTCTTTACGACAAATATCTCCAATAAGGTATAGCTTCGATTCGACTCCCGTCATCTGCTCCTCCATTGCATCCTTAATTAAAGGGAATAAAGCTACATCCTTTATATAAGTTTTGACTATGGAAGCGTCTTCGATTTCTAATTTCTCAACGTCTTTGTTCATGACAGAGGCACAATTATTGAGCAAAGAATCCAAATTTTTTTGAATTTCTTGTGACTGCATTAAAGGATTTTCAAGGTGGCAACTTTTGTGACCGATAATACTTGCCGTTCCTGCTAAATATAAATGTTTGCTTGATCCCCAATCCATATATGTGGCGCGGGCAAAAGAAGGGCTCCGCTTTCCATATACCATAGGATATTGATAGGCGCTGACTTGTCGCGGGTTTTCGATATGACTTCCACTGTGATTTCGAGCTGCAATGAAATTAATGGTGAGTGGGCCACTTTGAGATCCAACAGCAGAGGCAGCGGGGAGGTGGTTGTGTATTGCTTGGTATTTTTCAGAAAAGGCATCGTGTCTTCCTGAACAAAAAAGTTTATATCTTTCAATACCATTGGTTACTTGATTTATATTTGGGAAGTAGTTCCAACAACGAACTAAATAAGGAAATTGCTTTTGGTCAAGGAATTCGAAAACTTCTTTATAGGCACGAAATGCCAGCTTTTCTAAGCCATCATTTTTAGTTTCTTTAAAGCTTATCGATCCAAACACCATTTCTGAATTGGCGGCGTAATAAATATTCTCATATTGATTAACTTCGTGTCGCAAACTAGAAGTCCAGACTTCCACCAAGGGTTCATTTCCGACTTGAGGAAGGGAGACTGGGATTTGTAGATAGTCCTTTGGTGCAGAAGTAGAGGTCTCCCTACCATAGAAAACAGTAGCTAAAATATTGTTACTGCTTGTAGAAAATTCTTTAAAGTCTCTTTCTGGAACAAGAGTCACAGATAGACTTGTAGTTTTAGTTACTTTCATCACCAAAATCTCAAGTTGAATCAGATTAGCTACATTGACATAGAAAAATTATCTTTTACTTTTGGTTTTCGGCGTTTATAAGCGCCCCAATTTTCTTTCCATCGAACGCAGAAATTTATGTAATAGAGAATTTTAAATAAAAATAATTGAATGTCGATACTATTTTTGCGATAGAGGTCTCCAGCGAGCATGGATAATACAGCCTCTTCAATGCCAAAAATATTTCTAGGGTTCATAAATAAATTTCGCATTGCAGGTTGAGTCATTCTATAGATAAACCAAGAGAGAGTTTTAAGGCCTTGCTTGCTTTTACGTACATATTCTCTTTTCGTACTCGACAATTTTGGAGTTCCATTTAAAGTCGCTTCGATCACATCTATTGCGTTAATTGCGCTAGTCATGGCCAGATGGACGCCGCTTGAAAAAATAGGATCGATGAAGGCGAAGGAGTCGCCAATCAAAATATGATTTTCACCCACTAAGTGATCTGAATAATAAGAATAGTTTCCAGTTGCTCTTGTCTCAATTGTCATCTTAGCGTTTTTCATACGCCTAGTAACGTCTGGCGAGCCGGAAATTGTATCCCATAAGAATTTGTCTAAATCTTTTCCGCAGTTTTGTAAATAACTTGGTGTGCAAACCGCTCCGACGCTCATAGTTCCATCAACTAATGGAATCATCCAAAACCAGCCATTGTCAAACCAGTAGATGCTTATATTACCTTCATCTTCGCCTTGCAGTCTTTCGACATTTTCAAAATGGCTAAAAATGGCTGAGCTTTTATGAAACCGATTGTTTTTCCTCGTTCCCAGTTTTTTTGCTAAAAAAGAATCTCGTCCTGTTGCATCCACAATGTATCGAGCTTTCCATTCAATGGGGTCGCCATTACAATTTTCAGCGGTAATTAAACGCATTCCATTAGAATCTAAATCCACATCTGTAACGCGCATCTCTTCGAAAACTTGTGTCCCTTTATCTCTGCTGTTAGACAAGAGAATGTGGTCAAATTCGGCGCGTCGAACTTGATAGGCGATTGGATGATTCTTATCTTTAGCGCCTTTAAAATAATAAGTTACATTTGCGCCATTGTGATATTGGGAAACAAACTCAGCTCCTCTTTTAAGCATTCCAATTTTTTCAATTTGATCCCTTACTCCGAGCTTGTCAAAAATAGGTAAGCTTAATGGGAGTAGAGACTCACCAATGTGGAACCTAGGGTGTTTATCTTTATCAAGAAGAACCACCTTCCAACCCTTTTCAGATAGTAAGGTAGAAATAGTAGAGCCTGCCGGTCCACCTCCAATTACTAATATGTCACATTGATTCATTTATTTGCTCGTACAAGAATGAAATTTAATAAAAAACTTAAGGATAAAATTTTGAAATATAGGAACTTGAGTGTGGGGCAAATATTTGAATCTTATTAGAAAAAGTGTCCCTAATGTGTTATTTTTACGCTACATTTGGTGGTCCAATATTTGAGGATTATAGCATGATTTATATTCATGTAAAATTGACATTTCAATAGTTCGTAAGTAGTTAAATAACTGGATTTATTGATATAATGGGAACTACTTCCCAATATTAAGGAATTATTATGGCAGGGTTAACCGTATTCGAAAAAGAAGTCTCTAAATTGATGGTGGAAAATCTAAACCTAACCATTAACTTTGAAGATATAGACCCAGATAAACCTCTTTTTAATGATGGGTTAGGCTTAGATTCTATCGATGCATTAGAATTATCTCTAGCTATTTCACAGAGGTATGGGCTTGAAATTAAATCGGATGACAAAAATATTAAACATCTTTTTTCTTCTTTACGAAACTTAAGCAAACATATTGAAGAAAATAAAGTATAAGAGGCAAATTGAATAATAGGGTTCTTCAAATATTAACTTTTTCATATCCTGTTCTCACTCACATTGCAATCAGCCAGAATCAATTTAAGTTTGCATTGTTAAACCTTGGAGTCATTGCAGGTTTATCCGTTTTAAGTGTGTCAAAGCAAAAAGAAAAAAAATCTGACTTTAGTTTTAATTTAGCTCTTTGGATAGCGCTCTTAGTTTTTGCCGTCCTGATTATATTTGTTGATACGGCTCGGTTTGCTCTTTATTTGCCTCCCATTCTTATCCTTTCTTTTTTTATTATCAATTTTGCAAAATCGCTTTTACCAGGGCAAGAGGCTTTGCTTACAAAACTCGCTAGAGTCGTCTTTAAGGATGACGGACCAGAAGCCGCTATTTATACGCGTAAAGTAACCTTGCTATGGACTTGTTTTCTTAGTGTGCTCCTTATTCAAACGATTGCATTGTCATTTTTTGCTCCTATAGAAGTTTGGTCTTTGTTCACTAATGTATTGAATTATTTATTTATGGCTCTTCTATTCATATTGGAATATATATATCGTCAAGTTCGTTTTGGCTACAGGTACACCATTCTCTATTACTTGCGAGGATTGTCGCGGGTTTCCTTGAAACAATTTTTTTAAGATCAGTCCTATTTTCAGATGGATTTTTATCCTCTAATTCACGGCAAACTTGGTAATTCCATCTTATGTTGGAATGATAACAAGCCTGTATCTGTCGACCAGTTTCTTACGGATACTTTTGCTCTTTCTCAAGAACTGCCAGATTCTAATTGGGTAATAAATTTATGCGATAGCAGATACCATTTTCTTGTAGGTTTTGCCGCTGCGCTGATCAAAGGTAAAACAAATATTTTACCTCCGAATAAAACACCTAAAGTTCTTCAAACAATTGCCTCACAATTTCCAAAAACATTTTGCCTAATGGATAACGAGAGTGAAGAAATTCCGGGATTGCCTGTTTTGCAATATCCTTCAGAGATAAATCCAGTATCTCAAACACTAGGTATTCCGGAAATTGCTACATCACATAAGGCGGCAATTGCATTTACTTCGGGAAGTACTGGAACACCGCAACCTCATTTAAAGAGTTGGGGGTCCATGGTAAGGATTGCCCGGAATACATGCCAACGATTAATACCCGATAAGACGAAAGAGTTTTCTATTGTCGCTACCGTTCCTCCTCAACATATGTATGGGTTGGAAACATCAATTATGTTACCTCTGCAACATGAAGGCTCCTTACATGGAGGGCGCCCGTTTTTCCCCATTGATATTCAAGGCGCTCTTGAGTCTGTTCCGCAAGATCGTATTCTTGTAACTACTCCAATACATCTCAAGGCCTGTGTTGAAAGTTCTGTTAAGTTTCCAAAAATATCCTTTATTCTTTCGGCTACTGCGCCTCTAAGTAGGGAATTGGCCGAAAAAGCTGAGCAGGCGCTTGATACGGGTGTTTTTGAAATTTATGGTTGTACTGAAGCTGGAACCATTGCAACCCGGCAAACTTCTAAGAGCAATGCATGGAAATTATTGGATGAGGCAAACTTAACAGGAGAAAACGATCAATGTTACATTGATGCGGCTTATCTTCCGCAACCTATCAAATTACCAGACATTATTAAGAATTATGGAGATGGATTGTTTGAATTGCAGGGGCGTAGCGCCGATCTAATCAATATTGGTGGTAAAAGAACTTCTTTAGGAGAGTTAAATTATTACCTTAACCAAATCATGAAGGTTGAAGATGGCGCTTATTTTGTCCCACCTCAAAATGGTTATGAGCATAAACGGTTGATCGCCTTTGTCGTGGCAAATGATTTGAGAGAGGAAGATATTATACAAGGCCTAAGGAAAAACGTAGACCCAGTGTTTTTACCTCGCCCAATACACTTTGTTGATTTTTTACCTAGGACTTCTACAGGGAAATTGACGCGTGCAAGTCTTCTTGAAACTTTTTCAAAATATTTTTAGTTTCTTTAAATAACGATAGTCAACGAATTATAAAACTATATTTATCGCAAATATATTGAAACATTCTACTCAAATAGATCTTAATCATCCCTCTCTTGAAGGCCATTTTCCAGGCCAACCCATTGTTCCAGGAGTTGTTATATTGGATGAAATGATCAAAGCATTTAAGAAAGAACGAGGCGAAGCGTCCAAAATAAAACGAATACCATCCGTTAAGTTTTTATTTCCGGTTAAACCCGGAGAACGGATAAATTTCAGCTTTGATATCTCGGATGATGTCTCAGATAACTTGGTCCTATTCACAGGGGATTGTTGCGAAAAAAAAATTGTGACTGGCCAATTAGAATATTCAATAACTCCATGATGAGAAAATTTAACCCTGTGCTTTGTACGCTGAACAATGTTCTTTTCATAATCTTTATTTTTGTTCAATCCGTGGAGGCTTTTGACCACAAACATTTAGAGGCGTCTGATAAGGAATGTTCTATAGGTTTGCCTGGTTTGATGATTGCATTGGCAGATAAGAAAGAAAAATTGGCTCGTTTCAAAGAAGAGAAATTTCTTGATATTCTTGATGAGCCTTTGAAGTCAGAAGGTACCCTGCATTACTTGGCCCCGGATTATATGGAAAAAATAACAACGAAGCCTGAAATGGAACGATTGGTGGTGAAAAAAGAAGTTGTTAGTATTTTTGATAAGCATGACGAATCTCAAACTTTCTCTTTGGATGACTATCCAGCTCTAAAAGAGTTAATAAATGGTATCCGGTTTACGTTGTTGGGAAATCTTACGGCTTTGAAAAAGTATTATGAATTAAACTTTAAAGGTAATTGCAATCAGTGGAACCTTAAGTTGACTCCACTTAAAGTATCCGTATTCGGTGTTTTAGATAGAATTATTATTCTAGGTAAAAACGATAATGTTGAAAAAATAACCTGGATAGAGGTTAGTGGTGATTACACTGTAATGACAATAGAAAAAGAGCTCCTGTGAAGCCTAGCTCAAAAATAATCCTTTGGATTGGAATTCTTTTTATAGCGTTGTTGGTTGTTATTACCCGCGCCCGGATTGAAACTGATATTAGTCTTTTTTTACCTCGATCTTCTTCTCCACAGGAGCAGTTTCTCATTAACCAATTCCGTCAAGGGCCTGGCTCAAAGCTGCTTGTAGTTAGTCTTCAAGGAGCAGAATCTAAAGCTCTTGCCCAACTTAGTAATTCTTTAACTCAGAAATTAAAGGGAAATAAGGCTTTTACTAAAGTCCTTAATTCAGAAGAATCTGCAACGACAGAGATAGAGGGGTTTCTATTTAGCAATCGCTATTTACTCAGCGATAGCTTTAAGCCTGAAAAATTTTCTCCAAAAAGTTTACATGAAACTTTGTCAGAAACATTAAAACGAATTACTTTGTCGCGGGGAGTAATAGAAAAAAGATATTTAGGAAGAGATCCTACGGGTGAGTTCATGTCCCTCCTACGGTCCTGGTCCAAAGGTTCGTTGTTGAATAAAAAACATGGGGTTTGGTTTTCTGCCGATGGCAAGAATGCTTTTTTAGTGATTGAGGTTTTTTCTGAAGGTTTTAATTTAGATCAATTTGAAAAAGCTGTTCATATTATTGGCGATAACTTCAAGGAGTTGAAGCAAAACAGTTCCGCGGTCATAAATATAGTGGGACCGCCTGCATTTGCCGTTGCGTCACGGGATTCGATAAGAAGAGACGCAACTAAACTTTCTATTATTGCAACTTGTTTTGTTATCGGCATTATCTACCTGGTTTATAGATCGATCCCTCTGGTGCTGCTTTCAATGATCCCTCTGTTTTGCGGGGTGTTGATTAGTGTGGCGGTCATTATTTTAATTTTTGGATCGATTCATGGGATCACTTTTGCTTTTGGAATAGTTATTATTGGAGTGGCGATTGATTATCCTCTTCATTTGTTTAGTCATATTAAAGATAAAGAATCTCCCGCCGAAGCCATGGATAGAATCTGGCCAACGATACGTTTAGGCGTTCTTACCACCAGCCTTGGTTTTATTTCTATGATTTTCTCAAATTTTGACGGTTTGATTCAATTGGCAACATTTACGGTGTGTGGGCTTATTACCGCTGCATTGGTTACGCGTCATATTCTTCCTTTTATTATTGATTTTATAAAGTTAGCAAAATTGTCTTCGAAGGTGGGAAGTATACCTTTTGAAATTCTAACCAGAGGAAAGCCTCTATTTTATATTTTGTTGGCAGGAGTTATTATTTTTGTTGGTATTAATCGTGATGGATTGTGGGAAAATGATATTGCGCAATTGAGTCCCGTTCCAAAATCTCAATTAGCTTTAGATAAGCAAATGCGTGAAGAACTTCAATTGCCTAATGTTACTTATTGGGTAATAGTCAAAGGCAAAACAGAAGAATCTGTTTTGCAAATAACTGAGCGTGTTACTGATAAAATTTGGGTTTTGCAAAACCAGGGTGCATTGAGTAGCTTTGATACGGTGACGAAATATCTTCCCAGTATTGAAAAACAAACACAGCGTATAGAGGCTCTTCCTGCCATTGATCAATTGAAGCAAAATTTGCGTATCGCCATAAAAGGTCTTCCATTTAGAGAAAATGCTTTTAAGAGGTTTATTCAGGAAGTATCTCAAGCAAAGAATTCCAAGTTTTTAACCTCCGGAGCGCTGAAAGGAACCATTTTAGAGTCGCGGATTAATAAATTGTTTTACCATCAGGAGGCTTTTTGGTTTTCTTTGATTTTATTTAATGGGGATATCGATAAAAAACTCATCGGTAATGCAATTAATGAGTTACTTTCAGAAAATGTATTCGTTCTTGAACCAAGAAAAACGTCTAGTAATTTGGTGAATCGCTATAGGGATAGGGCGTTACTTTTTTTTGGATGGGGATGCCTTATTATTGTCATAACATTAAGAGTTGCATTGAGGCAGTGGAGCTCGGTAGGAAGAGTATTAATTCCGATCCTTGGAGCTGTTTTAACGGTCATTGCTATTTTGGTTTTCTTCAAGGTGCAATTATCTTTATTCCACCTTGTGTCCTTGTTGTTAGTTATTGGGCTGGGGTTGGATTACGCCTTATTTTTGAATCATAAACAAGTTTCTAATGAGGAACGTTCTAAAACTTATCATGCTTTGCTGGTATGCAACCTTTCGACCTTAACAGCTTTTGGAACTTTGGCCTTTTCCACGACTCCTGTTTTGAGAGCTATAGGAACAACCGTTTCTGTTGGAGCATTTTTATGTTTCTTATTCGCATTTATTTTTGCTTCAAAACCAAAATTGGTGGAAAACTCGATTTAAGTCAATATTAATTATCCAAACGAATTAATAATTTTACTTTGAAACCTTTAATTGTATCTAAATTCACTTTAACCAGCGCCGTGGGTTATGGTCTCAAAGATCTTGAAGAAGCTTTGCTAAACCAACGATCTGGCTTGAGGGCTTGCGATTTGGATTTTGTCAGTATAGATACCTATATAGGAAGAGTAAAAGAGATTGAAGCAAATCCTGTGGTGGATCGATTAAAGAAATTTGATTGTCGGAATAATAGATTAGCTCAGTTGGCTTTACGACAAGATGGTTTTGAACAATCTGTTGAAGATGCAATCATTCGTTACGGTTCTGGCAGAATTGGCTTATTTCTAGGTACCAGTACATCTGGAATTCTACAAACTGAAATGGCCTACCAAAATAGGGATTCTGCCACTGGAGATTTGCCGGAAACTTTTAACTATAAAGAAACCCAAAATAATTTTTCAGTAGCCGCTTTTATACAAAAGTATTTTAAGTTGAAAGGGCCAGCATTAGTTATTTCTACTGCTTGTTCTTCCAGCGCTAAGGTGTTTGCAGAAGCTTCCCGGTTTATAGAATCTGGGTTTTGTGACGCTGCTATTGTTGGTGGAGTAGACTCATTATGTATGACTACCTTGTATGGGTTCTCATCACTTGATCTAGTATCTTCCAAGGCCTGCCGACCTGCAGATGAAGACAGGGATGGACTTTCCCTTGCTGAAGCGGGTGGATATGCTTTGTTGGAAAAGCCTGAGAATTGTGATTCCCAAGATAATATTGCCTTCTTGGGGTATGGAGAAAGCTCTGATGCTTACCACATGACGTCGCCTCAGCCAGATGGAAGAGGAATGGCCGATTCAATGGAAATGGCTTTAGAAAGTTCTGGGTTAAATGCTAATCAGATCTCCTATGTCAATTTACACGGAACCGCGACAGAGACAAACGATAAAGCTGAAGACAAAGCTATGATCAAAGTTTTTGGTTCGTCGACCCCTTGTAGCTCGACCAAAGGATGGATAGGGCATACGCTTGGCGCAGCAGGTGTTGCCGAAGCTATTATTTGCGGAATTTGCCTAAAAAATAATTTTATTCCCGGAAGTTTAAATACCGATTCTCTGGATCCTGGTTTTGATTCGAATGTTATCTTAGAGAATCGGACGGAAAAATTAACTTATGTTCTAAGCAATTCATTCGGTTTTGGTGGCAATAATTGTAGCTTGATTTTTGGGGTTCATTCATGACAACCGTATACTTGGATGGAGTTGGGATCGAAGCGCCAGGACTGAGAACCTGGGATCAAGCCAGGCCGGTTTTGACGGGAGAAAAGCCATTCCATTTCGAGAAAAAAACTTATCAAGTTGCTACTTTGATCCCAGAAAATGAAAGAAGACGCGCTAGCGACACCATTCACATAGCGGTTAATGTGGCTGATGAGGCGGTTAATAATGCCAAAGTAAACCCTGAGTTGTTGATAAATGTTTTTTCCTCTTATAGAGGCGCTTTAAAAATAGTGAGTCATATATGTAATTCGTTGACCTTACCTGGCCATCCCGTATCTCCGACTCAGTTTCATAACTCGGTTTACAATTCTCCCGCAGCTTATTGGAGCATTGCCACTCAAACAAAAGGACCTTCCACCAGTCTTGCTTGCGCAGAAGATAGTTTTTCTGCCGCGCTTCTTTCCGCTGCAGCTTGTGTCTTTACGCATGAACAGGGCGTACTTCTAGTTATGTACGATGTAGAATCTCCAAAACCATTTGATAAGAAATATGCGATTGATTTTAATTGTGGGATTGCGTTGATTTTAATGCCTTCTGAATCAGAGAATACCCTGGCAAAACTGGATATTGATTTTGAACCTCGCAAATCAGAGGAGATGGATATAGGTTTAAATCCCGACTTAGTAAAACTAATAAATGGTAATGCTTCAGCGCAACCTTTGAGAATACTTTCTGCCATTGCGAATAAAGATTCTTGTGAAATATTCTATGATTATCTAGAGACGTCTACAGTTGTTGTGAGAGTTGAGCCATGCAATTAAATCAAAAAGAAATTGAATCTCTTATTCCTCATAGCGGAACGATGAGTTTATTAAATAAAGTTTTAAATTGGGATTCGGAACATATAATTTGCCTTGCTAATTCTCATAGGAACAAACACAATCCTCTAAAAAATAGAGGTGTTTTATCCTCTGTCTGCGGTGTAGAATATGCCGCTCAGGCAATGGCTGTTCACGGAGCAATAACTCAGAGTGGTCCAAATAAGGGACCTCGTCTAGGATATCTGGCGGCTATTAAGAATCTAGAACTTTTGGTTGATAGTTTGGATGATATCGAATCGGATTTAATGATAGAAGCTAAATTATTGATGAGAGATACAACGTTTTTGATGTATCAGTTTCGTATTTTCTCTGAAGATCAAAATCATATTTCCGGGCGTGCCACCATTTCTATAAAAGAAAAATCAATAAATTGAAAAAAGCTCTTGTTACCGGTGGTAGTGGGTTAATTGGTTCCGCTATTTGTGAAGCGTTGGCAAATGAAGGTTTACACGTTTTTGTTCATGCGAATCAAAACCCTGATAATGCCAAAGAAGTAGTAGAAAAAATTCAATCTAATGGCCAATTCGCAGAAGCCGTTTGTTTTGATGTTAGTGATTGCGAGGCCACTTCAGAATGCTTAGACAAGATTTTAGAATCAGGTCCTATACAGGTAATAATTAATAATGCAGGATTACATGACGACGCAACAATGGCTGGTATGTCGTATCAGCAATGGGATAAGGTGATTCAGACTACGTTAAATGGATTTTTTAATGTTACACAACCGTTATTGCTACCAATGATTCGAACGCGCTGGGGTAGAATTATCAGTATTTCGTCCATTACAGGGGTTGCTGGCAATAGAGGCCAGACTAATTACGCAGCGGCAAAATCAGGTTTACATGGAGCAAGCAAATCTTTATCGAAAGAGGTTGCCTCTAGAGGAATTACGGTCAACGTTGTTGCTCCTGGAATTATCGAGTCTCCATCAACAGAAGAACATTTTTCCGATATAGATGTGAATAACTTAATTCCTATGAAACGGAAGGGCACTCCTCAAGAAATAGGCGATGTGGTTGCTTTTCTAGCTTCTGAAAAGGCATCTTATATTTCAGGTCAGGTTATTAATGTTAATGGCGGGATGTGTTAAGAAATTTAGTTTATTATGTCTCAATCCTTGCCTCTACCCACCGATAAAGAAAAGTTTACCGCAATCATACCGGCGTTTAATGAAGGTAAAACTATTAGAGATCTGGTAGATAAAACTACAAAACAGATCAGTCGAGTGCTAGTTATAAATGACGGTTCTACCGATAACACTTACCAGCAACTGGTAGATCTTCCCATTGAAATTCTTTCCAATACGAATAATCAAGGAAAGGGGTATTCCCTGTGGCGAGGGTTTAATTTATTTCTGGAGTCAGAATTAGAAGGAGTTATTACTTTGGACGGGGATGGCCAACATCGTCCAGAAGATATTCCGAGACTGCTCGCAGCATATGAGGAGTTCCCCAACCATTTAATTATTGGCACAAGAACTCATGATTTAAAGTCATTTCCTGTAAGTCGTCGTTGGGCCAACCAATTGGCAAATTTGGGAATTTCGCTAGCAGCGGGATATAGAGTTCCAGATACGCAATCTGGATTTCGCCTATATCCCGCTTCACTTTTGCGAAGTTTGCAGGTTAATTCTCGTCATGACAACGGCTTTGTGTTTGAAAGCGAAGTGATAATCGAGGCCGTTAAGAGAGGCTTCAAAATTCACTCAATTCCTATTGCAGCCGTTTACGAAGAGGAAATGAGAAAATCGCATTTCCACCCAGCGTGGGATACGGTTCAAATTGGGAAAATGATTTTAGGCGAAATAATATCCAAAAATCTAAAATTTGGATCGAATAATCCTGGTAAATAAAAATCCCAATTTTTCTCCATTTAGCTTATAGAGCGGCTAATTGAGCGTTGATAGCTTTACTCAAGTTGTCCACCCAAGCGTTATAGTTTGAGTGAATATTTGTTCCGTCGTATTCTAGATTTTTGCTGTCTTTATAATTAATGCTGTAATCGGTCTTAGTGTGTTTTATATCTACCGTTGCAACATGTGTTCGCAATGCTAATGTTCCTGTCAAGTTTCCTGGACTTTCAGATTTGATTAACCATCCTAATCCTGCGCCAGCAGAAATAATAGCTTTTTCAACTTGTTGCATGGATGGTGTGCCGTTTAATGTCATAGGCTGATTGTTTATATTTTTAACGACAGCCGATCTACAACCGATGCCCAAAGCAAACATAAATATCAAAGAGATTAAGATAATTCTTTTAGTCATAAAATAGAGTCCTTTTAAATATGTTTATGATTGGTTGGCAAAATACCAACCACGAATAAATATAGCGAACATAATAACAGTTCATTTTGTTTCAGAATATTAATATTTTGGAGCGCCCTAATTCTCTTCCCAGTAATCAAAAAAATTGAACCAATTAAATGGATCTTGCTTACAATAATGCGCTAGCCGGTCTGCGTAACGTTGCATCCATTCCCGTTTGCTTTTTTCTGGATTGTTTTTATCTAATATTAGCTGATCCGACAATTTTTCAAAATAAATATCATAGCGATTGCCGCCTTTATAAATGCCAAAAAAGAGAACAATAGGGACTTTTAAAATTCCTGCTAAGTTAATAGGCCCAGAGGGAAAACATGCTTTTTTACCTAAGAAATCACAAGGTATCGATTTTTCTTTCTTAATTAACCGGTCGGCAAGTAGCGCAACCATATTATTGTCATCTATATTTTCTTTTACTTTGAGGAGAGAATGCGCATCTCCAATTTGAATAATTGAGTTGGCAAACTCAGGGTTATGACTATTTAGGATGGTATTTGTATTCTCATTAATATTGTTATCCATCAAAATCTTAAAATTTAAGTTTGAGTTAGATAAGCCTAAAGCTCGGACAATTTCAAAGCTTCCTAAATGAGATCCGAATAGCAAACCTCCCGTTCCTTCAAGTTCGGATATGACAGACTTGCCGTATACATTAACTTCGAGGTCTTTTCCTCCATCTTCCAGTATAAAAACACGATCTAGAAATACGGATGCAAAAAAGTGGTAGTGGCGAAAAATATCAAAAAATTCTATTTTTTTTGATAAAACACGTTCTAAAAACTGTATGGATGCATCTCTGGCTCTTTTTGAAAAAAGTAAATAGTAGAGTGTGATTGGGTAAAGTAATAGTCGGCTTCGCCGCCTGCCAAGATTAACAGCCAACCAAAGCATTAATTTCATTGCCCAGGCATAGCTGCGTTCTTTTTGGTGTAACCAACCAGAGCTCATCAGAAGATTTCTTTATTCAAAAAAAAGCAGAATTATAGGGTGGATTCCTTTGGAAAGAACCTGTTTAGCCCATGAGACTCAAGTTGTCAAATCTATATTTGCCTCAACTAAGGTTTTGTTCGCAGTTATATTTTTTTCAGATTTATATATGCTATCTATTTTTTCTTTTTTTTAAACCAAATATAAACTTTGTTTGGGAGAATATTATCTAAAGAGCTTAAAGTTTTTTTTCTCAAGAGTGGAGCGGCCTCAAGGGAATCGAACCTCGTCATACAAGTGTGGTTTACGGTGTGAGAAGCCGGAGTCTTGATTGCTAGATTAAGGGGCAGGGGTTAGCTTTTTACCGTTGGTTTGGAATATGGGGTTTTTGCTTAGGCCTTTCTTACATAGAAAATATTGAGCGGCGGTTCCTAGTACCCCTAGGCCATATTCCACGCTTCGAGAAAAATTGATCGATGAGGCTTCGTCAAAATACTTGGCCGGACACGAGACTTCTCCCACCTGAAAGCCAAAGTACATAGTTTGAGTTAACATCTGATTATCGAAGACGAAGTCGTCTGAGTTTTCTAGAATGGGAATCGTTTCCAACACTTTCCGACTGAAGGCTCTATAGCCTGTGTGATATTCTGAAAGCTTTTGTCCAATAATAAGATTTTCAGTCAGAGTCAAAAAACGATTAGAAATGTATTTATAAACGGGCATTCCGCCTGAAATTGCCTGGTTTCCTAAAATCCTTGAAGCAATAACGCTATCCACCAGCCCTGACGCTATCATAGATGCCATCGCTATAATCAATTTTGGGGTATATTGGTAGTCTGGGTGGAGCATGATGACGATATCGCTATTTAGATTCAACGCTTCCTGATAACAAGTTTTTTGATTGGCTCCGTAGCCTTTATTTTGATCGTGGACGAAGGTTTTTATATTGAGTCTCTTGGAAATTTCGACGGTTCTGTCCTGACTTGCGTCGTCAGTGAGAATAATCTCGTCGACAATATCTTTTGGAATTTCTGAATAGGTTTTTTCTAGAGTTTTTTCTGCGTTGTATGCAGGCATGATGACTGCGATTTTTTTTCCGTTCAGCATGAGAAATTGAAAATAAAAGGAAGGGTTAGAGGGAAACCGGATTTATAAAATCCGCAACGATTGTTCAAAACGCATTATACCTGCTTGTTATCCTGAGCGATAAATATTATTATTAGCCCGAAAGTTAATAAAACGATTAAAATTTAGGGATTTCTGGTAGAAACCGGCTAAAACAAAGATGTTTTGCGCTTATTCTGCTGTCTTTTTAGTTGTCCCCGTAATATTCACTTTTGTTAAAAAAGAATCTTACATATTTAATATAATATGTTCAACAATTCAAAATAGAAATATAAGGATTTAATAATGCAAGAATATTCTATCGCCGTTTTACCCGGCGACGGCATTGGGCCTGAAGTGATAAAACAGGCTAATAAAATTTTAAAAATTCTTGAGAGTAAGTTAGAAATTAAGCTCAATCTCAATGAGTTTCCGGTAGGTGGGGCGGGTTACGAAGCCACTGGGCATCCGTTGCCAGACGAAACTATGGACGGAGCGCGAAAAGCCGACGCTGTTTTGCTAGGAGCCGTTGGCGGTCCTAAATGGGAGAGCATTGATTTTTCGTTAAGACCAGAACGCGCTTTGCTCGGTTTACGCTCTAATTTAGGACTATTTGCTAATTTAAGACCAGCCAAAATCTTTGACGCGCTTACTGACGCTTCCACATTAAAGCGGGAAGTAGTAGAAAAATTAGATATCTTAGTCGTTCGGGAATTGACGGGCGGTATTTATTTTGGAAAACCTAGAGGCGTTGAAACCCTAGAAGATGGGAGCCGTAAAGGATTTAATACGCTCGTATATACTGAATCGGAAATTAAACGAATCGCTAAAGTTGCTTTTGAAGTGGCTCAAAAGAGGCAAGGCCGCGTTTGTTCGGTAGATAAGGCTAATGTATTGGAATGTACCGGTTTGTGGCGCGAAATTGTGACTGATTTTGCTAAAGATTATCCTGACGTGGCTTTAGAACATATGTATGTTGATAATTGCGCGATGCAATTGGTTCGAAATCCTAAACAATTTGACGTCATATTGACTACCAATATGTTCGGAGATATTTTGAGCGACGAAGCTTCTATGCTAACCGGTTCAATTGGGATGTTGCCATCCGCTAGCGTTGGCGGTAAAGGCGGTATGTTTGAACCTATTCACGGAAGCGCTCCTGATATTGCGGGAAAAGATTGGGCCAATCCTTTAGCGACCATTTTATCCGTTGGAATGATGTTTAAGTATTCATTTGACTTAGAAAAAGCAAACGGTTGGTTGGAAACGGCTGTTGAGTCTGTTTTAAACGATGGTTATCGAACTAAAGATATCATGTCAGAAGGCGGTAAAGAAGCTGGAACCGAGCAGATGGGAGATCTAGTCGCGGCTAAATTGGAGAAATTATGTTAGCTCCAAAAGAAGGATATCAAGTTGCTGTAGTTGGCGCTACTGGGGCTGTCGGCGAAAGGATGATTTCTATATTAGAGGAAAGAAACTTCCCGGTCGCTCGTTTGATTCCGTTAGCTTCAGCTCGTTCGGTTGGCAAGGAGATAACTTTTCGCGGTGAGTCAATCAAAGTTGAAGAACTCACTGAGGATTCGTTTGAAGGGGTGGATTTGGCTTTGTTTTCCGCTGGTGGATCGATCAGCAAACAATTTGCTCCTTTGGCGGCAAAAGAAGGGTGTTATGCCGTTGACAACAGTAGCGCTTTTCGAATGGAGCCGGATGTTCCGCTTGTTGTCCCTGAAGTCAATCCGGGAGCTTTAAATTCCAGTTCTAAGATAATAGCCAACCCAAATTGTTCTACGATTCAAATGGTAGTGATATTAAAGCCTATTCACGACGAATTTAAAATTAAGCGTGTTGTGGTTTCGACTTATCAGTCTGTTTCGGGGTCTGGACAAAAAGCAATTGAAGAATTAAAAAGCCAGACCAAAGCCTTCTTAGAAGGCAAGGAACCTGAATCAAATGTTTATCCTCATCAAATCGCTTTCAACTGTTTGCCTCATATAGATGTGTTTTTGGAAAATGGGTACACGAAAGAAGAGATGAAAATGGTAAACGAAACCAGGAAAATATTAGAAGATCCTGGAATTCAGGTTTGTCCTACAACCGTGCGAGTCCCTGTTTTTTACTCGCATTCGGAAGCAATTAATGTAGAGACGGAAAAACCTATTGATTCAATGAAAGTGATTAAATTATTGAGTTCGGCTCCTGGCGTTAAGATAATTGACGATCCGGAGAATTCTTCTTATCCATTGGCTACTGACGCTCAAGAAAAAGATCCAGTTTTTGTTGGTAGGATTCGAGACGATATTTCGGGCGTCAATGCCATCAATTTTTGGGTTGTTGCGGATAATTTGCGCAAAGGCGCTGCGCTTAACGCCGTTCAGATCGCTGAGCTATTGGTTCCTGTTAAATGATTTATGATAAATGGGGTTTTCGTAAGGTGTTTTAAAGATTTTAAACGCCTTCCTTTCCTTGACATCCTGGGTCTATAAGTATATAAAAAATAGAGGTTTTGTGACTTTAAGATGCTTATCTTTTAACCTTTTTTGGAAAAAGGACCATGGCCGAAGAAAATCTGCCTGAAAAAACCGACTTTAAGTCGGAAGAAATTGATCCAAGTAAACTTACGAAAGCTCAACTTGATGAATTTAAAAGCTTAGTTCAAGCTTCAAGCCAAGAGCGCAAAGGTTTGCAATTGCTTGCCGAATATTTTGAGAAAAAATCTTCTCAATTTGACGAACGTAAGATTTTTTTTGATAAGATCAATTCTCAACTCCCTGACACGCTCAAGAAGCTAGAGATTCTCAATCAAAGTCGTGAAGAAGTCAAAACCTTCGATATCCGCATAAGAGATTTTCAGAGATTATCCAAGGAATTAGACTCAAACTTTTCTAATTCAAAAAGAAACCTTGATGGCTTGCATATGTTGAGCGAGCACATCGATGTTAAGACAAAAAATCTTGATCAGCAAAGAGGATTGGTTGAGAAGGCCAACGAAGATGCGGGTCGATTAAATGTTTTGATCTGGGATATGGATTCCAAGATCAAAAAACTCCAAGAAGAAAACAAACTTGTAAAAACTACCGATAAAAACATAAATCGGTTGGAGTACATGCTCGACAAGGTTTCGGGACAGGTCGAAGAGGTTACGACCTTTAAGGAGCTAATGAAAAATAGCTCTAATAAAGTTTCCGAAATGGAGGATATCCTTAAGGAATTGAATTTAAAGTTTGCGCGTCTGAATAAGGAAAAACAAGTCGTTGATGGTGTATTTAGGGACGCAGAAGAGATACGGGGCATTCTGGAAAAAGTTCAAGAAGATTCCGAAAAGCTTTTAGGGCAGAGCCATATTATTGGCGAAACGAACGAACAGATTAAGCATTTAACTCAAGATATTAGCGATTTAAAAATTGAATCTAAGAACATTTCGGTTAAAAACGAAATGATTCGAACCATTAGCGGTAGGCTTAAAGAATTAGACGGTTTGGGAATTGAAGTCGAAACTCGTATCGCTAAAGTTCGAGATGAAAAAAATATAATTGAAAAAACGGAAGAAAAGATTAACCGACTAAATTCATTTTTAATCGATAACCTTGGCAACAAAATGAAGTTGCTGAAAGAGGAAATGAAGGTTATCGACGAAGCTACAGAAAAGATGAGTCGGTTTAACATTATTGCCGAAGAAGCAGAACAAAAAGTAAAGCATTTTGACGAAGAAATTAAGAAGGCGGATGGTCTAACCGAGATAATCCAAAAAAACCAAGAAATGACTGAGTCTACTCGCGAATATATGGATGAAATTATTCGCAAGCAACAACTGGTAGATCAAGTAGATAAAAAGATTAATGATCTGAGTTCGGTGGTTATTAGCTTGGACGTTAAGATGGAAACTCAAATGCAGAGGAAAGCCTTGATCGAAAAGATGGAGAAAAAGGTCGACGGGCTTGAGTTTTTTATTGAAGAAGCGAATATGAAAATCGCTAAGGTTTCTAAGAAAATCGACTTTTTAGAAAAGGTCGATCAAAAATTAGACGACCTGAAGGGATTGACAAATCACGTTGAAGAGAAAATTTTAGATATTACAAAAGAAAAATCCGCTTTAGACGATCAAGAACGGCGCATGAATAACTTGTCCTCAAAGTTGAACATTATGGAAATCGAATTGAGGACTAAGTATAAAGATTTACAAGAAGCTAAAGACGAGATTAATAGTTTAGATCGTGTTAGAGGCGAGTTGGGTCAAATTTCGGTGAATTTTGAAAATAAAATCGAAGGTTTGAATAAAGATCTCGAAACAGTAAATCAAACTGAATTGCGTATGGGGCAACTGGATTCGTTAATGTCCGAGTTGAGGCTTCGCCAAGAGACCCTTAATGAAAATGAAGAAGAAATCATTCGAGCCGAAAAGAAAATTGACGCTTTGAAAAATATGATGGATCAATTAGAGTCTCGCACTAAAAAAGTAGTGGCAAGCGAAGAGAAAATGGTGCAGACCCAAAGAGCGCTTGCAGAATTGGACGGAGTGATTACTCGAGTTAATTTCGATAAAAAACGAATTGATAACGAAAAAGAAAATTTAGATCAAATCAATATTAATATTGAAAAGTTGACAAATATTACCGGTGAAGCCGAAGAAAAAATCCAGGCGCTTAGCGGTAAAATTGAACTCCTGGAAACTGTTGAAAAGAGACTTAGCGTTTTAAATCTTTTGTCTGAAGAAGTTGAAGTTAAGATTAAAAATTTAAAGAGAGAAGAAACTGTAGCTTCTCAAGCTGGCCAACAAATTCAAGAATTAAAATTTTTGTTGAGCGAAGTTGAAAAAAAGAAAGAAGATTTGAAGTAAAGAGTTTTAAATGTTAAACCTGTAAATCCTCGCCTTATGCTTTACTGTCTTTTATACCCAACCTTTTTTGAAAAAAATATATTGTTTAATAATTAGTTTTTGTTTCTAATACAAAACCCAGAGACCAATATTGTGGTTGTCCTGATTGGACAATTAAAAGTACTTGTGCTCGTTTGTTGGCTTTTATTTAATATTTGATTGGCTTTTGCTTGGAAAAAGCGTGATTTGAGAGGGCAAAAATTGTGAGCGACGTTAAATTAGGAGTGATTGGAGGAAGCGGCCTTTATCAAATGGAAGATTTAAAGGTAGTGGATCGGTTAGATATCGATACTCCATTTGGAAAGCCTTCCGATCAATTAATTTTGGGCGAATTGGATGGGGAGAAATTAGTCTTTCTTCCTAGGCATGGCATAGGGCATAGAGTGCCTCCTTCTGAAATCAATTTTAGAGCCAATATTTTTGCGTTAAAAAAAGTGGGTGTGGAGCGTATTGTTTCAGTCAGCGCCGTTGGCAGTATGAAGGAGCATATTGAGCCTGGTCATATTCATATACCAGATCAATTTATAGATAGAACTCATAGAAGAATAAGTACATTTTTTACCGATGGTATTGTTGGGCATGTAGGTTTGGCTGATCCAATTTGTGGAGAACTGGCAACAACTTTGAGTGAGTCTGCTAAAAAAGCTGGCGCGACGGTGCATTCTGGAGGGACTTATATTTGTATCGAAGGACCTCAATTCTCAACGAGAGCTGAATCGAATTTATATCGCCAATGGGGAGTCGACATTATTGGGATGACTAACGTTACTGAAGCGAAATTGGCCCGCGAAGCTGGAATCTGTTACGCTACGGTGGCTTTAGTAACTGATTTCGATTGTTGGCATGAAGAGGAAGAAGCCGTCACCGTTGAAGCTATTTTGGAAATCATGCATAAAAATGTTAATTTAGCTCAAAAAATAATTAAAGAAGCTGTGGGAAAAATTAAAAGTTTAGGCGAATGTGGATATAAAAACGCCGGGACGCAGGGAATTGTTACTGATAGAAGCGTTATTCCGGAAAACTTGAAAAAAGATTATGAAATTTTATTTGGAAAACTTTCATGAATAGACAAAAATCGGAAAGCCTTTTTGCTCAGGCAAAACAATTTATTCCCGGAGGGGTTAACAGTCCCGTACGTGCATTTAACGCTGTTGGCGGCAATCCTCTTTTTATACAAGAAGCGTCTGGCTCAAAAGTAAAAGATGCCGACGGTAATGTTTATATTGATTATGTAGGTTCATGGGGACCTCTGATTCATGGGCATGCTCACCCAAAAATTTTAGAAGCTATTTCTGAGGTGGCTAAAAAGGGAACTAGTTTCGGGGCTCCAACGGAGCTGGAGATTCAGCTTGCCGAAAAAGTGGTCGGCGCGATTCCGTCAATAGAAACTGTCCGAATGGTTAACTCTGGGACTGAAGCGGCTATGAGCGCTATTCGGTTAGCGAGAGGATTTACCGGACGAGATAAAATCGTTAAGTTTGAAGGGTGTTACCACGGTCATGGCGATAGCTTGTTGGTGAAGGCTGGATCAGGGCTTATGTCGCTTGGAATTCCAGACTGCCCGGGGATTGTGGCTGATTTGGCTAATAACACCTACACGCTTGATTATAATAATTTTGAACAAGTTGCTGATTTTTTTGCGGAAAAAGGCAAAGAAATCGCTTGTTTGATTGTAGAGCCCATTGCTGGAAATATGGGAGTGATTCCTCCTAAGACTGGATTTTTAGAATTACTCAGAAAAGTGACTTCTGAAAATGATTGTTTGTTGATTTTTGACGAGGTAATTACTGGGTTCCGAGTTTCCATGGGAGGAGCGCAAGATCTTTATGGAATAACGCCGGATTTAACTTGCCTTGGAAAAACGATAGGAGGCGGGTTGCCTGTAGGGGCGTATGGAGGAAAAAAAGAAATTATGAATCATATTGCTCCGTTAGGTGACGTTTACCAGGCTGGAACTTTATCTGGAAATCCCCTTGCGATGATTGCGGGAATTGAAACTTTATCTTTACTAGAGCAACCTGGAACTTATGATGAACTCGATAGGAAATCCGAAAAACTATGTCAGGGCCTAAAAGGTAACGTAGAAAAATTAGGGATAAATGCTGAGTTTTCTCGCGTTGGTTCCATGTTCTCGATGTTTTTTGCGGAAACTGAAATAAAAGATTTTAATTCGGTTAAGACTTGTAATACCGATTTGTTTAAAAAATATTTTAATGGTTTGTTGGAACAGGGAGTTTATATTGCTCCTTCACAATTTGAAGCTGGATTTATGTCAACCATTCACACTGATGATGATATTGATAGAACCTTGGAAGCAAGTTTGAGAGCTCTTGAACAAGCTGTCGGTTAATCTAGAGGAGAGGGAGTAATGAGCGAAATAGTTGGAGTCCATGGTAGAGAGATTTTAGATTCCAGAGGAAACCCCACGATTGAAGTGGAAGTAGAATTGGCAAGCGGAAATGTTGGTCTTGCTGCGGTACCTTCTGGAGCTTCTACTGGTATGCGAGAGGCAGTTGAATTAAGGGATAAAAACCCAAAAAGATATATGGGAAAAGGCGTCGAAAAGGCGGTTAAAAATGTCAATGGGAAGATTGGTCCAGAGCTAGTAGGGATTGAGTCGACTGAACAAGCTTTAATTGACATGTTAATGATTGAAATGGATGGCACCAACAATAAGTCTAAGCTGGGCGCCAACGCCATTTTAGGAGTGTCTTTAGCGGTTGCTAGCGCTTCAGCTCAAGAAGTTGAATTACCTCTATTTCAATATGTTGGTGGTACAAACGCTCGTGAGTTACCTGTGCCTATGATGAATGTTATAAATGGCGGGGCTCATGCCGATAATAATGTTGATATTCAAGAGTTTATGATTATGCCCGTTGGAGCAAGTAGTTTCCGTGAATCATTGCGCATGGGAGTTGAAATTTTTCATAGTTTGAAGGCGGTATTGAAAAAGAAAAACTACGCTACTTCAGTTGGAGACGAAGGTGGTTTTGCTCCAAATCTAAGATCTAATGAAGAAGCGATTGATTGTGTATTGGAAGGCATTCAAAAAGCCGGTTATAAAGCGGGCAAAGATGTTTTGTTGGCTTTAGATGTAGCGGCGAGCGAATTATACTCAAAAAAACAATACTCTCTTGTTGCTCAAAAAAAGCCACAGCTATCTTCTGACGAAATGGTTCAGTTTTTAGTGGGACTCACTAAAAAATATCCAATTATTAGTATTGAAGATGGACTAGCAGAAAATGACTGGGAAGGTTGGAAGCAACTAACGAAAGAAATTGGCGATAAAGTTCAATTAGTTGGCGATGATGTTTTTGTGACTAACGCTAAAATCCTCGCGGATGGAATTAAAAAGAATGTGGCAAACTCGATTCTTGTGAAAGTGAATCAGATAGGAACTCTCACCGAAACTTTAAATGCAGTTGAAATGGCAAAGAGAGCAGGGTATACCACTGTCATTTCTCATCGATCTGGTGAAACTGAAGATACCACTATTGCGGATATTGCGGTTGCAGTGAACTCTGGACAAATAAAAACAGGGTCAGTTTCCAGAACAGATAGGACTGCCAAATATAACCAATTATTAAGAATTGAAGAAATTTTAGGTGATGCAGCAGTTTTTAATGGAAAGGAGATCTTTTATAACTTACAATAGTTTTTTTAAACTATTGATTTTTAAGTTCTTATGAATTGGTTGGTCTCTCATTCTTCAAAGAAAAGTCTCTTTTACGGTTTGAGTTTATCGTTCTGGGCTTTTTTTGTCTTAATGGCGTTTTTTAATAGCGACGGAGTCCTAGCGGTTTATGAATTTGAAAAAAATTTGAAGACTCTTGAATTAAAAAATGTACGTTTACTAGATGAGAATCAAGAAATCAAAAGTGAGATCCACGCTTTAAAAACAAGCCCCTCCGAAATAGAAAAAGTTGCTCGCGAAAAACTAAACCTGGTCAAACCTAAAGATCAGGTTTTTCAGTTTATCCGTGTTTCTGAAAAAAAATCCTGATTTTTTAATAAAATTTAGCTTTATTACGTTTTTCGATATATCGGGACACAGTGGCGCACCTAGTAGCGAGGTTATTTTTGTCACGTTTTTGTTACGTTTATTTCATTTTTGTTACATTTTTTTACCTTGATCTATTTTTCTTTGTAATTTCGTAACATTTAATATCAATATTAACGTTTAAATATTTCCCCTTAAAAAAAAACACCTCGAATGTCATTAAACTATTGAAATTTTTGTTAAAAGTGGTAGATTATAAAAATCCGAACTAATTGATTTTGCGAACTAAGGGTTCTATTATTTCGATTTTTTTGATGTTCGATTAATCCGATATGAGCTATTTGACCATATCGATATCTTCTGGCGGTTATATTAGTAAGCGATTAGACAGTTTTGGAAGAGTAGGCGTTGTTATAGACTAAAGGAGGGACAATGACGAAGCAAGACATAATTAACCATGTTTCTGCTGAAGCTAATTTATCTAGAGCAAAGGCGGAGGAAGCGGTTGAAACTGTTATTAAGTTGATTAAGGAATCTCTGGGACAGGGAGAGACTGTAATCTTACGGCGGTTTGGGTCGTTTCAAGTTAAAGAAAAATCAAAGAGAATGGGGAGAAATCCAAAGACTGGTGAAGAAGCAATTATTTCAGCTAGGAAAGTCGTTCGCTTTAAATCTGGAAAACACTTTAAGCATACAGTTAACGACATAAATTCTTAAGCTTGACGATAGGGCTGGCTTAAAAACTTCATAATCCATTTAAATTTAAGTGGTTACTAGTTATTTAGGTTGGTCTCAAGTTTTGTAGGGGCAGAAAAGTATATTTATATAAATCCTCCCTAATTTATCTTTCTAGGTAGATTAGGGAGGAATAAAGTCAATTAGATTTTTGTAAACCTTCCTGATTCGTTTCCTTCAAAGAAATCCTATTTTTTGAAATTGTGTATTAAGTTTTATCCGACCAAATTTTAGTTTTGTATTGAAAAAACTTCCTAACACTAATAATTAAAAACTTATTTAAATATAATTAATTCTTTAAAGAATTAGCATTGCGTCTCCATAGCTAAAAAATCTAAATTTCTTTTCAATCGCTATCTTATATGCTTGTTTTATTAGGCTTTCTCCGCCAAAAGCGCAGGTCAGCATGAATAGTGTAGACTTTGGTAAATGAAAATTGGTCAAAAGCTTGTTCACATTTTTAAAGTCATACCCTGGATAAATAAATAAGTTAGCCCACCCGGAAAGGCTATGGAAAGATGGGTCTCCTAAGTTTACTGACTCTAAAACACGTGTTGCGGTAGTGCCTACCGCTAAGATATTGTTTTTATTCTCTTTGACTTTTTTTAGTTGATCCCAAGCGCTTTTCGATATGTTGTATTGTTCATTTTCCATCTTATGCAATAAGATATTTTCTTCTCTCACTGGTTGAAAAGTACCAGGACCCACATGTAATGTCACAAATAAAGTATTGATGTCATTCTGTTCCAAATCCTCAATTTGTTTTTTAGTGAAATGTAATCCAGCAGTAGGAGCGGCAATTGCGCCAGTTTCTTTAGCGTAGACGGTTTGGTATCTCTCTCTATCTAAATCGAAATATTTGTTGTCAGGCTCCCTTTTTACGTAAGGAGGTAGTGGCATATTTCCAAATTGATCAAGTAGCTCAGTAACGCTTTGTTTTGATGGAAATTGGAGAATACCTCTCCCTTGTTTTTTTGAGGTTAATTTAGCTTGAAACTTTCCATTGGCAAAAAATAGTGAGTCTCCTATTTTAAGTTTTTTTAACCCCTTAATTAAGGACTCCCACACGCCGTCTTGAATTTCTCTTATAAGTAATACTTCAAAGCTTTTTTGATCGGCTTCTTTTTTTCCAAAAAGTTTTGCGGGTATTACTTTGGTATTATTAAAGACTAAAGTATAGGTAGGGTCTAAATATTTGTTTAAATTGTAGAAATAGTCTTCTTGAACCGATTGTGACTCTCGGTCTACTATCATTAATCGTGATTCGCTTCTATCAATTACTGGAACTTGCGCGATAAGAGTTTCTGGCAACAGGAAGTCAAAATCGGAGAGATACAGAATAGACTCCATTTATAAGGATTAATGTTAAAGGGAAGTTATTTCTAAAACAACTTAACTAAATGAAAAAGAATGACGTTAATTGCATATTAAGCAGATTTTTATATATAATATTAAAAGGAAACACAAATTATTTTAATATTGACCCTTTACTGGTTTTATATTAATCTTTCTGAGCCTAAAATAAGGTACATTCTTAAACTTGTTTTGCCTTTTGGGGGGGAAATGGGAAAGTTTTTTAAAGTATTAGCGCTGGTTTTTGTTGGATTAACTCTTGCGTTAGGTGGTGCGGACGACGCATTCGCAAAAAAGAAAAAGAAAAAACCTAGCTTGAAGAAAATGAAGTACGTTGGGGCGGCTAAATGTAATGGAAGCTGTCATGATCCATATTATCAGGCTTGGGTAAAATCTCCCCATGGCGGTACTTTTAACTTACTGAAAGCTGGAGTTAGAAAAGAAGCCAAAGAACGGGCTAAATTAGATCCAAATAAAGATTACACGGCTGATCCTCATTGCTTAAGATGTCATACGACTGGCTATAAGCAAAAGGGTGGTTTTAAACCGGCGGGAAGTAAAAATAAAAAAGGGAAAGATACCAGTACTAAAATTGATCCAGATGAACCAAGTTTAGAACAGGTTGGATGTGAGATGTGTCACTCCGTTGCTGGCGGTTCGGAAATGCGCTTGGTGATGAAAAATTCCAAGGGCAAATTTAAAAAGGCTGAAACTGAGAAGTTTGGGCAGCGGTGGGATTATGCCAATGTTTGTACTCGGTGTCATACCCACAAAAATACTCCGTTTCAACCAACTCTTCATGACAAATACAAGTTTAACTTTGAAGAGAGAAAGAAAAAGGTTCACCAAACCGACAAGTATTGGACGGAAGATAATGAAGACCAGCGGTTAGAACATATCAAAAAGCGTAACAAGCAAACCGCTAAGTCTGAAGAAACTCCTCTAATTATTGAGGATTGGCAAATTAAGAAAGACAAATTGAAGTTTAAAAAAGGAACGAAGCCTTTTAATAAAAAGAAGAAGACCTTTAATTATAAAGGTTAATTTTTTGATGAATTTAAGGCTCGGTCCATTTGGGCCGAGCCTTTTTTTTTAGGATAAAACTTCATTAAATGAGTAAACAAGACTTTAAAAGAAAAATTGCTTGTATTGGCGCGGGATATGTTGGCGGCCCGACAATGGCTATTATTGCCAATAAATGTCCTGAGTATAAAGTTACAGTGGTGGATATTGCCCAGCCGAGAATTGACGCTTGGAACTCAAATAATCTTCCAATTTTTGAACCGGGTTTGGAAGAACGTGTTTTAGCTGCAAGAGGAAAGAATTTATTTTTTTCCACTGACGTCGATTCTGCAATTAGCGAGGCGGATATTATTTTTGTTTCAGTTAATACGCCTACAAAAACTTTTGGGCAAGGAGCTGGTAAAGCCGCAGATCTTCAATTTATTGAAAAAACTGCTAGGAAAATTAAAGAAGTATCCAAATCAGATAAAATTGTCGTTGAAAAAAGCACCGTGCCTGTAAGAGCGGCTGACACTTTAGATCAAATTTTGCATTCAGGAGAAGGTGGTCCGCATTTTGAAATACTTTCCAATCCCGAGTTCTTAGCTGAAGGATCTGCAATAAGTGATATGGAAAATCCAGATAGGATATTGATCGGATCAAAGGAAACTGAAAAGGGCTTAGAAGCTAGAGAAGAATTATGTAAAGTATACGCTCATTGGGTGCCTAGAGAGAGACTTATAACCACCAATCTTTGGAGTAGTGAGCTTTCAAAATTAGTTTCCAACGCTTTTTTAGCGCAAAGGATTTCTTCAATTAATAGTATTGCCGCTATTTGTGAAGTTACCGAAGCAAGTGTTTCGGAAGTCTCCAACGCAGTAGGAAGAGACTCTCGAATTGGAAGAAAGTTTTTAAATGCAGGAGTTGGTTTTGGCGGTTCTTGCTTCCGAAAAGATATTTTGAATTTAGTTTATCTTTGTGAATTCCATGGCTTGGAAGAAGTTGCAGAATATTGGAGACAAGTGGTTGCTATAAATGATTTCCAAATGTCGAGGTTCGTAAAAAGAATTACAAAAGCGATGTTTAACACGTTGGTGGATAAAAAAATTGCTTTGTTTGGTTTTGCGTTTAAACCCGATACGGGAGATACGAGGGACGCTCCGGCTCTTCAGATTACTTTAGGATTATTGCAGGAAAGGGCTAAATTATGTATAACCGATCCTCATGCTTTGCCTAACGCTAAATTGGATTTGAAAGGCTGTGAAGGGACCGTTGATTTTGAAGAAGATCCTTACAGGGCCATAGAGGGCGCCCACGCCATTGCGCTTGTAACAGAATGGTCATGCTATAAAGACTTAGACTTCAAAAGAATATATGACTTGATGGAAAAACCCGCCTTTATTTTTGATGGGCGGAATTTATTAGACCATAAAGCGTTATTCGAAATTGGCTTTAATGTTTATCCGCTAGGAAAACCCGACCTCAAACATTTTTAAATTATTCAATTATAGTTTCCTAAAAAGCTAAAAGAATCAAAGTTAGAGAAAGAGAATTTATCTTGCTATTTTTGTCCCTACCTATTGAGGTATTTAAATTCATAATTTCATTATTTAAAAATTGATATGCCAAATCAAATAAATGAAATAGCCCCTGGGCAACGTTGGGTAAGCGATACTGAGTCTGAATTGGGCTTGGGGTTGGTTATGGAAGTAGAAAATAGGCGAGCGACCGTCCTATTCCCAGCCGGCAATGAAACTAGGGTTTATGTTAAGTCAGCCGCTCCCTTGACTCGTGTCCGATTTTCAATTGGCGATTTAATTGAAAGTTCTGAAGGTTGGAAAATGAAGACACTTTCGATTACGGAAGACGATGGGTTGCTAATTTATGAAGGACTTAAAGAAGACGGTTCGAAAGCGAAATTGACAGAATCGGAATTAAGTAGCTTCATTCAATTTAATAAACCTCAAGATCGTTTATTTGCGGGACAAATTGATTCTAACTCCTGGTTTGATTTAAGGTTTACTACTCTTAAAAAGTATAACGAAACTGAAAAATCCTTAACTCGAGGTTTATGTGGTGTCCGAGCGGGTCTTATACTACATCAGATATATATTGCCGCCGAAGTAGCCGACCGAGTTTCCCCGCGGGTTTTACTGGCTGATGAAGTGGGTCTTGGTAAAACGATTGAGGCGGGTTACATACTACACCGACAACTTATGGTTGGTAGAGCTTCCAGAGTTTTAATCATCGTTCCCGAGTCTCTTTGTCACCAGTGGCTTGTTGAAATGCTTAGAAGGTTTAATTTACGTTTTAGTTTGTTTAACGAAGAGAGATGTTCTGGTTTTGAAGACGAAAACCCTTTTTTGTCAGAACAATTAATGATCTGTTCTTTGGAGTTTTTTAAGGATAATCCCAAGCGGCATGAAGAAGCGTTAAATGGAGAGTGGGATATTCTTGTTGTGGATGAAGCACACCATCTAGTTTGGGACGAGGAGATGGCAGGTAAAGAATATCTATTGATTGAAAGTTTTGCAAAGGTAATCCCTTCGTTATTGCTTTTAACCGCAACTCCGGAGCAACTTGGTTTAACCAGTCATTTCGCGAGACTTCGACTTTTAGATCCTAAACGGTTTTTTGATTTTAAGCTTTATTTGGAAGAAGTCGAAAAATATCAACCAATCGCTAAAACGGTTCAAAGTATTTTAAATAAAAAAAAGTTAGATTCTTCTGAAATAAAATTATTAGAAGAGTCTCTGTTGGAAGATAAAAAAAATCTTACTGAAATATTGGAAAATTCTAGTCAATCTGATGGTAGTAAACAAGAAGCGCGTCAACAGATTGTCGAAAGGCTTTTAGATCGACATGGCACTAGCCGAGTTTTATTTAGAAATACCCGGAATACAGTTAAAGGGTTTCCAGAGAGGATGGCGATTCCGCAACCGTTACCATTTCCAAAAGAGTATGGTTCTCGTTTTATTGATAAATGGGTATTAGCAAAAGGAAAAAAAATAAATGCCGATTTATCACTAGAAGGTTCTTTATTTCCAGAAGTTGTTTACCGAAACCTTTTTGGTAAAAAACATACTCCTTTTTGGTGGATGATTGATCCTCGCGTAGATTGGTTAATTCAAAAGCAAAAGGAATTAAATGATGAGAAGGTTTTAATTATATGTTCTCACAAAGAAACAGTTTTGGATTTAAATACAGCCCTTCGCGAACGCGCTAATATATCGGTCGCTGTATTCCATGAAGATATGAATATTATTGCTAGGGACCGCGCTGCTGCATACTTTGCCGAATTGGATGGAGCGCGTGTTCTGATTTGTTCAGAAATTGGAAGCGAAGGAAGGAACTTTCAATTTTCTAGAAACTTGATTCTTTTTGACCTTCCTATGAATCCAGATCTTTTAGAGCAAAGGATTGGACGGCTGGACCGTATTGGGCAAAAGCATGATATCCAAATTCATATCCCTTACTTAGAAGGAAGTTCGCAAGAGTCGATGTATCGTTGGTATCAAGATGGATTGAATGCATTTGAAAAATCTTGCTCGTTTGGCTATGGGGTTTTCCAAAACTTAAAAGAAGAAATTGATCCTGTTATAGGCAGCAAAGAGTTTAAAGAAGACGCTTTAAAAGATTTAATTTCAAAAACCAAAACCTTGGAAAAAGCAACGCGAGAAAAATTGGAAAGTGGTAGAGACCTTCTTTTAGAAATTAATTCTTGTCGTTCTAATATTGCAACTGAATTAATTAATGAAATACAAATATGGGATGGAGATAAAGAGTTAGAGAGCTATCTGGAAAATGTATGCAGTTGTTATGGGATTGATATGGAAAATCATTCAGATAACTGCTTTATCCTTCGTCCAGGGGATAATATGTTTGTCTCTAGTTTTCCTGAGCTAAAGGAAGAGGGGGTAACGGTAACTCTTGATAGAGAGACGGCTCTTGCAAGAGAGGATATGGGGTTTTTGACCTGGGAGCATCCCATGATTCGGGGAGCCATGGATTTGGTTTTCAATGGAGAATTTGGGAATACAGCTTTGGCAACTATAAAGGACCGAAGAATTGATTCTGGAACGGTCCTTTTAGAAACAATTTTCATAATAGAATGTGTCGCTCCCTCAAAAGTGCAAGTCAATCGGTTTTTGCCACCCACTCCTCTCCGTATTCTTCTAGATTCTGATTTTAGAGATCAGAATAAAAAGTTTCCTTTTGAATATTTTCAAAATCGTTTGGAATCAATGGAAGCGGCAATCGCGGCAGATATGGTTCGTAAAGGCAAAGACACTATAGAAGCCATGCTAAAAAAGAGCCAAACCCTCGCTGAGAAAAAAATTCAATCTATTGTTCAAGCATCTAAAGGTTCTATGGAAAAAGCGCTTTCAAATGAAATCAATCGACTAAGGGAATTGAAGAAAATAAATCCAAATATTCGAGACGAAGAATTAGCGCTTCTTGAAAAACAGAAAATAAAATTGAGTGAATATATGAACAATACAAAACTTCACCTCGACGCTATTCGCGTAATTCTATGTGGATAAAAATGGCGATTAAAAAGTATTAGGACCTTTTTCATTTTTGTTTCCTATTCTTTTCACTTGAATCTGAGTATCCCTCCTCTAAAAATCCTGCTTTAGTAAAAATATTTTTTAAAACAAATTTTGAGATTGATTTAATTCAAAATCACATGACTCCGATTCGCTATTTTGGCGTTTAATTCATAAACCTATTAAAAACTCGCCAAAATTAACTTATTAGCGTATTTTGGTTAAACCCTTACTTTTACAAGGTTTGTTGGCTAATAATTTTTACTGAACATTGATTAATGGTTTAATTCTTAACTTTTTTTAATTTACCCTTAATTCAATTTTAATTTTAAGGCCTTATCCTTAATTCTAGAAAATACTAAAATTACTTAGTTTATGATTTGATAATTAAAATATTGTTTAAATGTGGAAGTTTGAAACCTTGTTTTCTTGGAGGATAAATCGAAATGGTTAAAAAAGTTAAAGTTCTATTTACAGTCGCTCTGGTTTTAGCGGTTGCAACCTTTGGCGCAAATTTGCGTGGATTGGATTCTAGTTTGTTTGTTGATAGAGCTTATGCAGACGAGCGCTTTAATCCGATCGGTTCAAACGTTTTTGTTGAAGTTGCCAAAAACCAAAATCCTGCGGTTGTTCATGTTAGTCATAAAGGATCAAAAGCTAAAATGAGAGACGGAAGCGGCAGTCGAAAGGGAAATCCTTTTGGTTTTCGAGAAAGAAATCACCAAGGCGGTCCAAATCCTTTTGGTAACATGCCTCCAAACGACAGAAGAGGGCCTCGTTCAAAAGGTGGTATGGGGTCTGGGTTTCTTATTGATGAAAAGGGATATATTTTGACGAATCATCATGTTGTTGAAGGCGCAGACGAGGTAACGGTTGGCCTTGATAATAAGAAAGAATATGACGCTAAGGTTATTGGGACCGATCCTAAAACTGATATTGCACTACTCAAAATTGAACCTAAAGATGGCGATCCTAAAAACTTCCCATACTTGAGAATGGGTAATTCAGATAGTTTACAAGTAGGCGAATGGGTAATGGCTATTGGTAACCCATTTGGTTTGGATCACACCGTGACGGTTGGAGTTGTTAGCGCGAAAGGTCGAAATATTGGAGCGGGACCTTATGATGAGTTTATTCAAACAGACGCTTCTATCAATCCAGGAAATAGCGGCGGTCCATTACTGAATATTGAAGGCAAAGTAATTGGTATTAATACAGCGATTATTTCTGGAAATACTGGAGGAAATGTAGGTATTGGTTTTGCGACACCTATTAATGTGGCCAGAAAGATCCTAAGCGACCTACGAGAAAAAGGTTCGGTTACTCGTGGTTGGTTAGGAGTTATGGTTCAGGAAATCACTCCTGATCTAGCTTCTACTTTTGGTTTAGAAGGTAGTGATGGAGCTTTGGTAGGTAATGTTATTCCAAATAGTCCAGCTTCTGCTGGTGGAATTAAAAGAGGCGACGTTATTGTGAAGTTTGATAACAGCGCTGTTAAAGAAATGACAAACTTGCCAAAGCTAGTTGCAGGAGCTAATCCTGGATCAACGGTTCCAGTCGAAGTGATTCGTGACGGCAAAAGTAAACAATTAAATATTAAGATTGCAGTTTTAGAAGAAGAGAGTGTAAAAACGGCGTCTTTAGGAAAACCACTGGGAGTGCAAACTCAAGATATTTCTCCTGAATTAGCAGAACGTTTGAATTTAGAAGATATAACAGGGGTTTTAGTTTCTGATGTCGATCCTGATTCTCCAGCGGCCCGTTCTGGTATCCGGAGGGGCGACGTTATTCTTGAGATCAACCGTAAGCAGGTTAAGAATATGAGAGATTATCACGCGCTTGCTGGGAAAAAAGGGCCTTCGGACACTCTTTTGATGCTAGTCAAAAGAGGTGGTACCTCGATTTATATCGCAGTTAAATAAGTTCCACTAAAGCTGGATATTATTGGAAATTTGCTAATAGTTGATACTGTTAGTTTGTTCCCAATTTTGTCCGGCTTTTTTATTGATTTTAAAGTCTTTAGCAGTTTTTTTTTGGGAAATTTCGCATTTTTAAAAAAGAGGACCTTATGTTAGTATCAAACTATGAAAATAATTGATATTTTAAACAAAAGGCCTGCCTCATTTTCGTTTGAATTCTTCCCTCCCAAAAGTCAAGACGGTTGGGAGCAATTATTTAATACGATAGAGAGTCTAAAAGTTTGGAATCCTGCATACGTTTCTGTAACGTATGGTGCCGGAGGAAGTACTAGGCGACAAACCATCGAGTTAGTTTCCCGTATCAAAGATGAAATTGGCCTCGAAAGTATGGCCCATCTTACATGTGTTGATAGTTCAAAAGATCAAATTCTAGAGACTTTAAATAGTTTAAAAGAAAAAGGTATTGAAAATGTTTTGCCTTTAAGAGGCGATCCTCCAAAGGGGGAAACCTCATTTATAAAGGCTGAAAATGGTTTTGGCTATGCTAGCGAATTGGTGAAGTTTATACGCGATAATCAATATTCTTTTTGCTTAGGAGTGGCAGGGTATCCAGAAGGCCACCAAGAATGTGGGAATATCGATAAAGATATTGATAATTTAAAGAAGAAAGTTGATGCTGGCGCAGATTTTATAATCACTCAATTATTTTTTGATAACCGGTTTTATTTCGATTTTTTAGATAAAGTCAAAGCCGTAGGTATTAATATCCCTGTTTTGCCGGGAATAATGCCTATAGTCAACGTAAACCAGGTTAAGAAATTTACGAAGATGTGTGGCGCATCAATTCCAGAGACCCTTATTTCTAAATTAGAAAAGGTTCAGGACCAACCAGAATCTGTTCAGGCTATAGGGATCGAACATGCAACTCAACAATGTGATGAACTGATTCAAGCCGGTTCTCCTGGAATTCATTTTTATACTTTAAATAGATCCAATTCTACTCTCCAAATATTGGAGAATTTAAAAAGCATGGCGGAAACTTAAATTAAAATTTTTCCCCCTCTACGCTATGTTTTTCTTTCCTAGTTTTATTTTAGCTTTTGCTTTGTCGATAGTCCCAGTTTTCGCGGAAGAGTTAGATAAAGGCGCCACTGTTCAAAAGACTTCGGATAATATGGTTCGAATTGAAGGCGGCATTTTTCGCATGGGCTGTAATGAATTTGGCCCAGAGCATGGCGCTCCAGAGCATGAAGTTTTTTTAGACGATTTTTTGATTGATAAATACGAAATAACAAATAAAAAGTATGAAGAGGTTTTTCCCGATCATAAATTGAGGAGAAGTAGGTTTTCTCATTGTGATAAATGCCCAGTTACTAAAGTTCACTGGTATAATGCGGCAGATTATTGTTATTTAAAGGGGAAGGCATTACCCACTGAAGCCCAATGGGAAAAAGCCGCAGGAGCCAAAAACGGATGTGAGTTTCCTTGGGGATCAGAGTTTAACGATTCAGATAAGTTGGCTAGAGGCGGTTTGAAATTAAAAGATTCGGCGTCCCCTGTTGGAAGCTTTAAGCCAAATAAATATGGGGTTTACGATATCGCAGGAAATGTATGGGAATGGGTTGCGGATTGGTACGAGTTTTATTATACCAATGGAGAAATACTGAGAAATCCCAGAGGACCTCAAAATGGGCGTATGAAGATTAGAAGAGGTGGCTCTTGGTCTGATACGGTCATTTCGATGAGATCAGGATATCGAGACTGGAGTTATCCATTTTCAAGAAGTTTTAACGATATTGGTTTCAGATGTGTACTGAATTTAAAGAATTCTTCTAAAGTTCCGAATTCTTTAGAAGTTCAACCAAAGAAATAAGGAAGTGAATCGTTTAATTCATAAAAGCGTTATATTGAGACGGTACTAATGGCTAGTAAAACAGAAATTGATTATATAAACCGAATGCTGGACGAATGTCTTTCGGAAGACGGTTTAACCTGTGTTCTTACTGCAAAGTATATTGCCGACCAAGGATTGCAAGCGCTATTGGAGTGTGAAAGGGTATATGGAGTAGAAAACCTTTACCTAAATCAAAACCGGTTGTCTTGGAGAAGTGTCCAGCCATTTTGCGAAAGCGAGAATTTTAAATCGTTAAAGCGATTGTACATAAGCGAGAATATAGCGAGCGATAAGGGAGCTAAGGCAATTGCAAACGCCTCTTTTGCTCCTCAATTAGTTCATCTCGATTTAAAATACAACGATATGGGACCCGATGGAGGTTTAGCAATAGCCCGCTCCGACAAATTCAAAAAACTTCAAATTTTAATACTTCAGGAAAATGATACGGGTGACGACGTATTGATTGCGCTTTCAGAAAACCCTAACTTTTCAAATTTAAGAAAACTCAATGTTTATAAGACCAAGCTTTCTGATAAAGGAGTGAAAGCTTTAGGGAAGTCAAAATACCTTAAAAAAATAAAACATCTAAACTTAGCCAGGAATATCATTCGACTGGACTCAGCTCTAGCTCTCGCCAATACCAAAACTCTCACCAAAATTGAAACCCTTCTAATGTACGATACATTCATTGGCGACCCAGGTATCGAAGCCCTCGTTCAATCGAAAAGATTAAAACTTAAAACTCTTCGTTTGACTTAATAAGTTTATACACCAAAGCCATTCCCCTTAAAATGGCTGCGTTAGATTTACTCCCACCTTTCAGAAAAATTCTCAATATTATTCCTCATACTTTAAAAGCTGTTTCTTCAGATTTGGTGCATTAAGTTGTTAGCTCTTTCCTAAGTCCTTATTCTATTTGATTTCAAATGTTTTGGCGCCCTTTTTGCCCTATTACTTGTAGGGAAACAAAAGAAAACTTTCACAGTATTTCTAAGTCATTAATTTTAAAGGGGGAAATTGATCGGTTGTAAGTGAGAAGCAATGACTTAGTTACAAACCGTTACAAATTGAATTAAAAACCATCACCAAAAAGTTACAGTCGGCGAATTCAATTAAAGTATTTCCACTCAGATAATCAGTATTTATTTTTAAAAGGAAAAAATCATGAAAAAGAAAATTCTGTTTGTTGATGATGAAAGTGATTTCTTGTCTGGAGTGCGTCGCTCATTAAAAAAATATAATAATGAGTGGGAATTATTTTTTGCCAATAGTGTTGATGAGGCGTTAGAAGTTGATGAAATTGATAGCTTAGATGTAGTTATTTCTGATTTAGGTATGCCTGGAAAAGATGGTTTTAAGTTTCTTGAAATGTTTCGGTCTAATGAAGATACAAAAAATATTCCAGTTTTAGTTATGTCTGGAATTAAACAGAATAAGGCAAAAAACAGAGCTTATGAATTAGGAGCAACGGAGTTCTTGAAAAAACCATTTTCTTCGGAAGATCTAATTCAAGCTATTAAGAATTCTATCAAATTAAAATCACATTTAGATCAAAATGAAAAAAACCGACAATTGTTTGAAAAAAAATTCAATGAACGCAATAATAAGTTGGAACGCGATATTATTAAGTTTCAAAAGAAAAAGGAAGTTTCGGAAGAAGCTTTACGCTTAGAAAATGAGTTTTTGGCTAATATGAGTCATGAGCTTAGAACTCCATTAAACTCAATTATTGGTTTTAGCCAATTAGTTGAGGAAGTAGTTGAAGAAAATGATATAGATCAAATTACTCATGACTTAAAAACAATTCAATTAGCTGGGAAGCATATGCTAACTCTAGTAAACGATATTTTGGAGGTTGCTAAAATAGAATCCAGAAAAATGGATTTAATTAAAAAAGAAATTCAATTAGCTCCTTTCATATTGGAAATGACCCCATTAGTACAAACTATAATGAAAGAAAATGGGAACGAGTTTAAGCAAGTTTTTTTAAATAACTTAGGAAATATAGAAACGGATGACGTTCGCCTAAGACAAATTTTATTTAACTTGTTAAGTAATGCCGCTAAATTTACAAAAGATGGAACGGTGACTTTACAAGCTTCTCGCGAAAACTATTGTGATAGAGACTGGATCAAATTTGAAATTAAAGATACTGGAATTGGTCTTTCTGATAAACAAATTAAGCATATTTTTGATAAGTTTTCTCAAGCGGATCCTGCTACATCAAAGAAGTTTGGAGGGACTGGATTGGGACTTTCTATAACAAAAAAACTTTGTCAGCTTATGAGCGGCGATGTCTTTGTTGAAAGTGAAGTTGGAAGGGGGGCAATTTTTACTGTGATGCTTCCAGCTACCGAATTGGAGATTAAATATAAAAACCCGAGTTTATTGGTTAGGGAAAATTAATTTACTTCTTGTTGAGCCTTCGATAAGGTCTTCATAGCTTTTTAACTTAGGAAAAGCGTTATGGCAATTATTGGGAAAAAGTTTAGTTCGATAAAATTTAAAATTATATTTCAATTTGTGTTGATTGGTTTATTTGCCTCTCTGGGAGTTGGTATTTTTTCCATTCAAACACAATCTAATTCCTTAAAAACGAAGGCTGTCGATAACCTATCCAATTTACTTATTCAAAAAAAACATTTAATGAACGAGTATTTTCAAGAGTTTCAATTAGATCTTAAGGAAACTTCTCACAGATATGCATTACAAAATTTAGTCGAAGCGCTAAAATCAAAGGATGAAGATGAAATTGAATTTTGGATAGAGCCAGTTCAAGAAGATTTAGCGAGATTGGCAAGCATTAGAAAGAGATACCAATCTATTCAATTTGTGGGAGTTGAAGGCAAAGAAATTATAAGTGTTAGGTATACATCGAGAGGCGTTGAAATTTTAGCGCCAGACAAATTAAAAGTTAATGTTGCTTCAAAGATTTTTAATTCAACTAAGGATTTACTTGAAGATGAAATTAATATTATTTCCACACTTTCGTTTAATGTTGAAAGCGAAAATCCTGTTATTCAATTGGCGACGCCATTATTTACTCCGGGAAAACAAAAGGCGGGAGTATTGATTTTTACGGTGCCGGGTGAAAACTTTCTAAAGTCTTTCGGAGAAATTCCAAGGGGCAATATTATGCTGGCAGATCAATATGGTTTTCTTATTTATCATCCTCAATTCGGTTTTAAGAAAACCGGAGAAATGAATAAAAGAGGAAAATATAAACTTTCGGACTTTTACAACGAATCTATTATCGATAATATGCTGAGAAACCAAAGTGGAATAATTCTGGATCATCCATCGGAAATAATAACTTTTAAAAAGTTTGATTTATTGAACAAAAACTCAGACGGTTCTTGGGTAGGAGTGTATTTGGACCAACGAGATCTTGTATTAAAACCTGTTGAGGAATTTCAAGTTAAATTTTTTCTTATTCTTTCAGCTGTTCTTTTGATAGTAGTTTTTTTAGCTGTTTTTCTTGCAAAAAAACTTACTCGACCTTTGCGACAAGTTGTTTCCGTAGCTAGTAAAATTGCCAAAGGAAATTTAAAGCAAAAGAAATTAGGTTTTGGAGGATGGGATGAAATTGGTTTGTTAGCTAGGGCGTTTGATTCAATGTTAGACGGTTTACGAGCAATCGCTCAGCAAGCTGACGACGTAGCCGAGGGTAAATTAGACAAGGAATATAAATTTAAGGGAGATTTAGAAAAAGCCTTCAAGAAGATGGTTCAACAATTAAAAGAAAAACAGAAAGTAGAGAAAGAGGTTCGTCTAGCCAGAGAAAACTTAGAGATTCGAGTTAAAGAACGAACTGCCGAGCTTTCAAACGCAAATACAAAATATCATGAAGAACTTATAAAGAGGAAAGAAGCTGAAGAGGGCGTTCAAAAATCTTATAACTTTTTACGCAATATACTAGAAAGTCCAAACGATATTTCAATTATTGCGACTGATCTTGATAAAAATATTATTTATTGGAATAAAGGCGCCGAAAAAATGTTGGGGTATACATCTGAAGAGATGGTGGGTTCTAAGGATATGTCAGTTTTATACCCTGAAGGGTCGAACACAGGTGAGACAATTCAAAGCGCTATTTCATTTATTAATAAGTATAAGAAAGGGATTGCTGGCGAAATCGAAGAAAGGACTAAGCAAGGGAAAAGGATTTGGGTAAAGTTAACCATGTCGCCACAAATCGACGATTCTGGGAAAATAATTGGGTTTTTGGGTATGGGGGAAAATATTACTGAACGGAAACTCATGGAAAGAGAATTACGGGCAAATGAAGAAAGGTTTCGTTTGATAATAGACACTGCTTATGATGCATTTATTTCAATGAACGATGAAGGTGAAATTACACAGTGGAATGCCCAAGCCGAAAAGATATTTGGTTGGAGTTTAGAAGATGCACTTTATGAAAAATTATCTAATCTAATTATTCCAGAAAAATCTAGGTCGGTTCATGAAGATGGTTTGAAAGGCTTTCTTCAAACAGGCAAAGGTCCAGTATTAAATCAGCGTATAGAAGTAATGGCCTTGCACAAAGATGGACATGAATTTCCAATTGAGATGACTATCACTCCAATGGAATATAAAGGATCGTATACATTTAACGCTTTTTTGCAAGACGTTTCAGAAAGAAAGATAATGCAACAACAATTAAATCACGCACAAAAAATGGAATCGATCGGACAATTATCTGCTGGCGTCGCACATGAAATAAATACGCCGCTACAATTTATTGGCGATAACACTCGATTTCTTCAAGATTCATTTGGGGATCTAGAAGCCTTGTTGGATGAGTACGAAAAAATGGCTAATTTGGATGATCGAGAAGAAGCTTTAAAAGAGACTCTTCAAAAAATTAAAGATGTTTCAGAAGAAATAGATATTGATTTTCTAAAAGACGAGATACCTCAAGCAATAAGTCAATCTTTGGAAGGTATTGCTAGAGTTACTAAAATTGTGGCTGCCATGAAAGAGTTCTCACACCCTGGAGATGAGGATATGAGGCCAAGCGATCTAAATAGGGCTATTCAGACCACTGTAGATGTTTCTAGAAACGAATGGAAATATGTAGCCAATTTAGAGACGAACCTTGATCCTAAATTACCTTTAGTTCCGTGTTTCGTTAACGATTTTAATCAGGTTATTCTAAACTTAGTTGTTAATGCCGCTCATGCTATCAAGGACGTCCAAGAGAAAACAGGAGAAAACGGGACAATTACGATCACTACTAAAGATGAAGGAGACTTTTGCGGAATTTATATTAATGATACAGGAACGGGAATTCCTGAGGGAAGCCAAGATAAAATTTTTGATCCATTTTTTACGACTAAAGAAGTTGGAAAAGGAACCGGACAAGGGTTAGCTTTGGCTCATACAATGATTGTCAAAAAACACAAAGGAACCATTAACTTTGTAACCGAAATGGGAAAAGGAACAACTTTCAAAATAAGGCTCCCACTTAATCAGAATAGTTAAGGTTAAATTTATGAAGAACCAAATTCTATTTGTAGATGACGAACCGCATATATTAGATGGATTGAAAAGACTCATCAGCGATCAAAGAAAAGTATGGAATATGACCTTTGCCGTTGGAGTAGATGCAGCTTTAAGTAAAATCAATGAATGTGAGTTTGACGTCATCGTGTCTGATATAACCATGCCGGGAAAAGATGGGTTTTATTTGTTAAAAACTATTCGCGAGACTCCTAAGACAAAAGATATTCCTGTAGTCATACTGACGGGCTTAAACGATACCGAAACAAAAAAAAGAGCGTTGGATTCTGGAGCTACAGATTTATTAAATAAGCCTGTAGATAGAGAAGAGCTTCTTGCAAGAATTAGAAACTCAATTCGATTGAAGTCTTATTTGGACCAAATTAAATCTAATAATGAAAAATTAGAAAAAACAGTAAAGGAGAGGACTAAAGATTTAATGAAGTCCCGTTTGGATTTGATATTAAGAATGGGGCAAATTTATGAATATAGAAATAGAGACATGGGGAGCCATGGAATTAAAGTAGCTTGTTATGCAAGAGTTATCTCAGAAAATTTAGGTTTGGAAAAGAAGCTTATTGATAAAATTTTTATTGCGACTCCTTTGCATGATATTGGACTGATTAAAGTTCCCGATAGTATTTTGCTAAAAAAAGAAATTTTAACTTTTGAAGAATGGGATCTGTTGAGAGAGCATAGCAAGTTAGGCGAGGAAATTATTGCAAAAAAAATTGAAGGGATCAGTTCTTTTTATTCTATAGGTGGTTTAGGAGTTGGTTACGATTTTGATCCGAAATCAAATCCTCTTTTATCGATGGCTTCTAATATTGCTTTAACCCATCATGAATGGTGGAACGGTAAGGGATATCCGAATGGGTTGTCGAAAAAAGACATACCATTTGAATCAAGAATTGTTGCGCTAGCGGATGCTTATGACGAGCTAACATCAAAAAGACCTTATAGGGATGCCATTCCAGAAGATGTTGCTTTGGATAAAATTAGAAAAAGTATTGGTGTTCAGTTTGATCCAGAGATTTATACAGGTTTTGATAAATCAATAGAACAATTAAGTTCTATAAGAAAGAAGTTTTTAGAAGAAGAAAAAGGCGAGGTGAAAAGCGATGGATGAAAAAATAAAAATCTTATTTGTCGATGATGAAATGTCTTTGCTTCAGTCTCTTAAACGAATGGTAAGGCCGATGAGGAAAGAATGGGATGTAGAGTTTGCTAATAGCGGTAAAGAGGCTCTCGAAAAGTTGTCCGAAGCTAGCTTTGATTTAATTGTTAGCGATATGCGAATGCCGTTGATGGATGGCGCTGAATTATTAAATGAAGTAAAAAAACGTTCGCCTGAAACGATACGATTTATTCTTTCAGGACAAACAGAAAGGGAAGCTTTTTTTAGAGCCGTTGGGGCTATGCATCAATTTTTATCAAAGCCTTGTGAGTTTGAAGATTTAAAATTAGCAATAAATAAAGCGATAGCTTTAAAAAAGCTTTTATCGAATTCAGCCTTAAAACAATTGATCCAAAAAATTGATTCTGTCCCTGCTCTTCCAGATCTTTATTGTGAATTGATAGAGACATTAAAAACGAATGATTCTTTAGAAAATATTGCCGAAATTGTATCAAAAGATGTGGGGATGACCGCCAAAATTCTTCAGGTTGCAAATTCTCCTTTTTTTGGAGTTACTGAAAAAGTCGACGAAGTGTCTCAAGCAGTCCAAGTATTAGGGTTGGATATGATTCAAACTTTGGTTTTATCGTATCAAATTTTTTCAAAATTTGATCAGGAAACAATCCAAAAGTTTGACTTGGAAAAAGTTTGGAACCATTGTTTATCTGTTGGTCAAAGAGCCCTGAAAATTGCTCAGTTTGAAAAGCTTCATCCTGAAATGGAAAAGAGTTGTCTGACTGCAGGATTACTTCATGAGTTAGGAGTATTGGTAATGGCTTCAAATCTTCCCGTAAAATATAAAGAGGCATTAGAGTTAGAAAAGGGAGGAATGAGTCAGATTGAAGCAGAAAAAGAGGTTTTTGGAGGGACTCATCCGGAAGTTGGAGCTTATCTTGCCGCTTTATGGGGATTGCCAAATCTTGTTGTAGAGGCGATTGCTTACTATTCTTTTCCATCCAAGTGTGAAGAAAAAAATATTTCTCCTTTGACCTTTATTCACGTAGCAAAATACTTAGAACAAGATTTGAGAGAGGAAGGGGCTAATGCTAAGGAAATGGTTTTAGATGAAAAATATTTGAAAGAACTAAATATATTTGATCGTTTGCCTCAATGGAAGACGTTAATAGGATAAGCATTCGAGATGGTATTTTTTGATGAACCTTTGCCAAAACCCAAAGAGGCTTTGATGGAAGAAAAAATTCTATTTGTAGATGATGAAAAAGAAGCTGGAATGGGTTTTAAACGGATATTACATAAAGAGCAATATAAAGTGGAGTATTGTGAATCAGGGAAAAAGGCTCTTACTCAAATCTCTGTAGACCTTCCGAATGCAATTGTCACCGATATTATGATGCCTGAAATGGATGGTTTAACGTTGATGAAAAATATCCAGGAAATAGATTCTGAACTTCCTGTGATACTAATAACTGGAAAGGGAAATATTCCAATGGCGGTAAAAGCAATACAAGATGGAGCGTATGACTTTATCGAAAAACCCTTTGAGTTGGAAGTTTTACAAAAGACGATCGCAAAAGCTTTAGAAAAAAGGCGATTGATTTTAGAAGTCAGGAGTTTACAACATGAAAATGCCAATCTAAAAGAATCAGAATTCAATTTAATTGGAAAATCTCCAACTATGACTCGGTTGAAGAAAGTGATCGAAAATATAGCTGATTCTGAGGCAAACGTATTAATAGAAGGCGAAACTGGAACTGGTAAAGATTTGATCGCAAGAGTTTTGCATGAAAGAAGTAAAAGAAGAAAAAAGAATTTTGTGGCGATTAATTGTGGAGCTATTCCTGAAACAATTATAGAAAGCGAATTATTTGGTCATGAAGAGGGCGCTTTTACAGGAGCTAGTCGGCGTCGAATTGGAAAATTTGAATACGCTAATGGAGGAACGGTTTTTCTTGATGAAATTGAAAGTATGCCACTGCATCTTCAAGTAAAACTGTTAAGGGTTATTCAAGAGCGCGAAATTGAACGATTGGGATCGAATAATCCGATTGCGATTGATGTTCGTATTGTTGCCGCAACTAAAAAAGATTTGAAGCAAGCTAGCGCACAGGATAAATTTCGCACAGATTTATATTATCGTCTTAATGTTATTCAAGTATCTTTACCTCCTCTTAGACATAGGTCAGAAGATATACCCTATTTATTTCAGCACTTTGTGTTACAGGCATGCGCTCAATATGATTTACCCACGCCAGAGCCATCTCCGGATTTAATGAGAGACCTTTTGAGCCGCGATTGGGAAGGCAATGTCAGAGAATTAAAAAATGAAGCTGAAAAATACGTTCTAGGATTAAACCTAGAGATTCCTGACTTTTATAGGGAATCAAATAATAATAATTCCACAGATATGGAAGAAAATAACAACCTTGCTCTTCCAGAACAAATATTTTTAATTGAAAAATCTATTATTGAACAAGAATTATCAAAAAAAAATGGGAATGCTAAGAATACATATGAAGCTCTTGGTCTAAATAGAAAAACTTTTTATGACAAGATCAAAAAGTTTGGAATCAATCAATCAGATTTCAAATAAATATAAGTTTTATTTTAATCACTCTTTATAAATAGCTAACTAGAGTAGTTTCGTGAAACTGAGGTTTTAAATCATGACTGAAAAAATATTATTTGTTGATGACGATCCAAATATTCTGAGTGGATATAAAAGAAAGTTGCGAAAACAATATAATATAGAAACCGCAATTGGACCTGAAAAGGGACTTGAGGAGATTGGTCAAAAGGATCAATATGCAATTGTAGTTTCTGATTTTCGCATGCCTAATATGAATGGAGTTGAATTTTTAACGAAAGTAAAAGAGACCTCACCGGAAACTGTTCGAATTATGCTAACTGGACAGGCTGAGCAAAATACAGCTGTAGAGGCGGTAAATGAAGGGAATATCTTTAGGTTTTTGACAAAGCCATGTCCCGACGATTTGATGGTCAAATCACTCGATGCAGGTCTTGAACAATATCGGTTGATTATGGCTGAAAGAGAGTTATTAGAAAAAACTCTCAAAGGTAGCGTTGATATTCTTACTGAAATATTGTCTCTATTTCATCCTGATTTATTTGGGAGGACAATAAAATTAAGAGAACTAATTCAAAAACTAGCGACTTTTCTTAAAATTAAAGCTTCATGGGACATAGAAATAGCTTCAATGCTATCTCCAATTGGCTGTGTAGGTATCCCTCCTGAAATAATATCAAAAGTGCAGAGTGAGCAGGAGCTTAATGAAGATGAAAAAGAGATGATGTCTCTGATTCCAGAGATTGGAGCTCATTTGTTGGCAAATATTCCAAGGTTTAAGCCTATCGCCAGAATAATATTTTACCAAAACAAGCGGTTTGATGGTTCTGGTTTTCCTAAAGATTCTGTTGAAGGAGAAAAAATTCCTATGGGAGCAAGGATATTAAAGCCTTTGGCGGATCTTTTAGAATTAGAAAGCGCTGGTATTACTCGGAATCAAGCAATCTCTGAGTTAGGGAAAAGATCTGGTTGGTACGATTCTCATGTTCTAGAGAAAATAAAAGCTTGTTTCTGGATGGAGGCTTCTGAAGATGATCCTGAAACTATCCCTGTTGTTCCCATAAAATTAGAGGAGCTTCAGTCAGGAGATATCTTGATGGAGGATATCGAAACTTCTGACGGGAATTTATTGCTTTCTGCCGGTCAAAAAATTTCTTCCGTTAATATTCAGCGTTTGAAAAACTATGAAAAATTAGGTGGTATAAAAGAACCTATTTTAATTAGAGGTAAAACTGAAAACAAATGAAAAGTATATAGAGATTGAAAAATTAGTTATATTCCATCTAAGGAAATAGGTCTTTTATTTAGTTTTTTTAAATAGTTTTTAAAATCGATTAGACCTTTTAAATAATCCTTTTCTACAAAAGATTGCCTTCCTGGTAAATTATAGGTTTGCGAAAACTCAGCTAATCGCCTTGCCGTTCTTAATTTATACTCCGATAATAAGTATCTAGTTTCCAGTTTTGTAAAGTTATTCAAAGGAGCTACTTGAGAAACTCGGTGACGAAGAAGATTTAAAAATGATTCGTCCGTTTGCCATTTAAAAGGAGGCAACAAAGCGGTAGAGCTAAATTCTAATAGAGGGTTATCGTCCGTGATTATTGGAGTTTCTCTTAAATATGTTTTTAGCGGGAGGGTATCGGTGATAAAAAAGTCCATAAAATCTACAAATGAATTTAAACCAATTTCCATGGCCGTATTTTTTAATTCAGGAATTTGAATAATGGATTCGATTCTTTTTTTATCAATAGCCGCTGGCTTTGATCCGCCAACTAATAAAATAATACGAGTGTGAAAACTATTCCAGATGGAGCTAACAGGAAATACACTCTGAAACGTTTTTACAATGGATTTTGCGTCTTCTGGCCCTACTAGATGGAGTGGTAGCCATTGGACTACAAGGCCATTTTCATTTAGATGTTTTGCCGCATGTTCATAAAATTCTTTTGAATATAAATTAGTAACACCCGATTGCACTGGAGACATGGGTTCAAGAGTTATTACATCGTATGACTTGTCTGTTGATTGAATGAAACGCCTTCCATCTTGAAAAATTAAATTCACGTTTGGCTTTTTGTGAATCCCGTGATTCCACTGGTTAAACCAATGAGCAAAATTCAATACATTTCTATCTAACTCGACCATATCAATATCAACGTTTGGAAATTGTCCCAAAGCCCCAAGTGTCGTCCCCGTTCCAAAACCGATAACTAATGCTTTTTGAGGGTTAGGGTGTAGGGCCATAGGTAGAAATCCCATGGCTTGCATATAACCGCTTCCTCCTTTGGGGGAGGCGGCGGTTGCAGCGCTAAAACCGTCAATATATAAAGATCTCGCTCCATTTCGTTTATCTTCAATAGCGCTGATTGTTGAAAAATTCCCTTCTTCGTAATCTAATAACTTAATTTGGTCTTGGGGTTGATTGATTTCAATTCGAGCGAAATTTCTTTTTCCTAATTGATCGGTTGAAATTAAAGGATCTACGAATTGATATGCGGTGGATAATAAAATCAAGCAAACGCTCATATTAATGATAAAAGGAAATAGTTTTAACCTACGGTGTAAGCTTAAACAGATAAAACCAATAGTTATGAGTCCTGCGTAAATTATAAAAATTGAAAGTCTAATACCAAAAGATGGAATTAGTATAAAAGGAGTGATAATGGTTCCTAAAACTCCTCCCAAAGTGTTTATCGTATAACTGCCGCCAAGCGTTTTTTTGATTGTCTCGAATAGATTAAGATTGATTTGATTTGCGAGCGGAAATAAAAGGCCAAAGCCAACAGTTGGAATGATTAAAATACCGAAAGCAAAAACCGAATGAGTAAATAGATTTAGAGATGGAGTAGAATCTAGGCTGTAAAATATTTTATCCGCTTGCTGAGTCCACTCCATGAAGTTATCAAAGACAGGTAACATCCCTATGCAAACTAAGCCGATTGCTATTTCAATAATGATAAAGATTAATGCATAGTCTGTATCTTTGAGGAGTTTGTCGGCTATTAAGCTACCTAAAGCTATACTAAAAAGAAAAGTCGCTAAAATGATAGTGAAGGAATGTAAAGCGCTACCCATGGGAAAGATTAGCGCACGCGTCCATAATATTTCGCTACCCAGGGAAGCCATTCCTGAGTAGGCGAAAAGAAGCGCTATAAAAATTTCAAAAAGTTTACTATGGCTTTTGGAATTCCTAATGGGTTTTTTATTTTTTGTTGTTGTCGGAAGAGGTTTTTCTAAGTCTGAGGAAAAAAAATAAAAACAAGTGATAAAAATTAGAAAATTTATAATTATCGCAATATTCGTGGTAATGCTAACTCCAAAATACTTGATGCCAATGAATTGAGCTAATAAACAACCAAACATAGCTCCAAAAGTATTAAAGCCATATATCCTTGAAACGGCATGTAGAACCTTGTCTTTGTTTTTTTGCGAGGCCCATGTCCCAATAATAGGAAGGGTTGCTCCCATTAAAAATGTTGCCGGTAACATTATTAGAGCGCAAATAGAAAACTCAGATGCTTGCTGAATAATACTTATTTCTAAATCTCCCCAGCTGTAAAACCAATTTTGAAAACTATCTAATAAGTAAGGAAAAAGAAGAGCATATAGTCCAATTAGAGCTTCTGCGATAGCATAAACTCTAATTAAGTTTAGTCGTTCGTTTGGGTCAAACCGATTTAAAATTTTTGGAGTGACCCAGGCTCCTAGCGCGAGACCAATCATAAATGCGCAAAGGACGGCGCTTATAGCGTATAAAGTATTTCCAAATATCAGAGTTAATTTTCGTGTCCAAATTAATTCGTAAGTTAAGCTGGTAGCGCCTGAAAGGAATAAACAAAAATAAATTACAAAAGAATTTAATTCCCAACCCAAAACCTTAGAGTTTGAACCGGGAAAATAATTAGAAGATTTATGAAGCAGAGTCATCTTTAAAGCTCTAAGAATCGATCAATAGTGTTTATTTGTAGAAAAAAAGTCTAAAAGGGAAAGAGAGTTGCAATAGATAAAATTTTCAGCGCTTAGACTTGTATTAAGTTTTAATTTTTCTTATTTAATGCAGAATCGATTACACAATTGATTTCCGTAAGAATCAGGTCGAGGGAAACATTGTGCATTTGCGCGGTTTGTTCCACAGTTTCAATCGCTTGTCCTGGACAAGAAAAGCAGCCTTCGCCATAATGCTTTTCAAACACAGCTTTGGTGTTTCCGTAAGTTTTTATTAGACTGCCGACCATAATGGATTTATTGCATTGCTCACCCCATGTAATCTTTTGACCTTCACTCGTTTTGATGGCAGGAGGCTTCGGAGTTTGATTTTGTGAGTGGATGGAGTTATTGAGTTTTTCTAAAAATGGATTTAATGAGACATTGTGTTTTTCGCAAGCTTTTTCGAGAGAAATAACTTTAGCAAAAGTTTCACGGGCTACAGGATTAGATAAAGTTTGAAATCCGTTTTCTACAAATATTGGAAGTGTATTTGGAAAAAAAGAAAGTACTTCGCTTACTTTCATGTCGCCGGTGATTTTGTTCGGGATACTCGTTTCATTTTTTGGCGCAAGAGCTCCATATAGGTTGTAAACCATTATGAGTAAACCGGCGCCTGCAGATAGAGAAAACAGAATAAATAAAACGTGGAGTAATCCTGATTTCCAAAGGCCGCCTGCCAGATGAGTCGAGACTAATCCCAGTAGGCCTATATTGTGAAGAAAGAAGTGATACTTTACTCCAGCTGGCCATGGTAAGGGGCGGGCATTAAAACGAGGAATGACATGATAAGCGACGCTAGCGATCATCATTGTCATAAACCCTAACAGGTTTAAGTGAATATGGACAAAGCGTAACTTTTCAATCCAACCGGGAAAACCTCCCATAGAGATTCCCAAAATGGCTCCAATAATTAAATAAATTAGAGCCGCTTTAGTGAAAAGCTTGGCGTATAATTCCATAAAAGTTTTCTTAAGACGGATAAATTAATTTAATTTGCGTACAGCTCGTTCCTTAATAACTCTCCTTTTAGATATAGCTTTGCCCTAGATAAACGTGACATGACAGTGCCAATTGGAATGTCTAACTTATCGGCAATTTCCTTATAAGAGAGGTTTTGAAAGTAAAACAGTTGAATTAAAATTTTTAATCTCTCTTCTAGGCCTTCAATAATAAACCTCAATTCGCGGACAATTTCTTCTGCCAAGATCTCTTTTTCAGGAAATTTGTTTGTAACTAATTTATCTACAAAGTTTGTTAATTCTCGATTGTCCCATTTTTTATTTCTGAGAACTTCTTTGAGGAATAAATTTTTGAGAATAGCTAAAAGCCAATATTTACATTTTTCTCTATCTCGCAATTGGCAGAAGTTTTTAATTCCGTAAAGGATAGTCTCTTGAACTAGATCTTCAGCAAAGTCCACGTCTCTGCAAAGTTGTAAAGCGCGATTAAAGATAGATTTTTGGTGTGGAAGGATGATGGATTCAATTGTATTCGTTGCAAAGTTTTCTGATGTTTGCGACGTTGTTCTTATTGAAAGAGTTTCCATTGGTCTTTCCTTTCATCCCTGTGAATCCCTAGCTTTTTTATTTTCAAGAGATACGTTAGTAATTAAAATCCTTTTGCGGAATTATTAAACTTTCAACGGTTCTAAAAAGTTTGTTTGTGTTAATAGGTTTTAACAAGTAGTCCTTTATATTTTTTTTAAGAAATGGTCCGGTTTGATCTTTTTGGGAAGAATCGATCATAATGACTATAGGAATGCCTGGAGCTTCGTTTTGAAGCTGTTGTAAGGCTGAAAGATCTTCCTTTTTATTCAAGCTAAGACCGTAAAGCATCAAATTGGCTTCTATTAAATTGTTTCTCATTTTTAAAATTTCAATAGCTTCCGAAATGTTTGCAGCTGTTAAGCACGTTAAGTTTTTCTCCGTTAAAAGCCGCTCGATCTCATTTCGAATTTCTAAAGTTTCTTCAACTATTAAAACTTTTTCTTTTGGACTAAATTGAGTAACCATCGATTCGATTTAAAATTCGAGTCGTTAAAAAAAGCCAATCGACCTTTTTTTAATAATAGTTAAAGCAGGACTTGTACCAAAAATAGAGGGAGGATTTAATTTTTTGTAAGCTATTGAAATTGTTGAGAGTTTGGTCGAGTACGGTGAAGCGTCTGGAAGGAATGGGAAGAAAGCTTTTTTAAATTAATTTAAATTTTTAAATTAATTTAAAAGTTTTATAAAAAAAATTAAAAAATATATTGAGGATATATAAAGAGAATAGGGGGGAGGTTGTAAGGATTACAAAGTGATTAAGGTTTTTTGAGGCCTAATTTCTTGATTCGGTAAGCGAGGTTAGCTGGAGGGACGCCTAAAATTTCTCCTGCTCCCCTAGGGCCAAATACTTTCCAATTCGTTTTTTCTAACGTGGAGAGGATAGTTTCTTTATTCAAGTTTTTTACGTCTTCTTTCTGTGTTGAGCGATCTGTTGTTTGCGGATCATTTTTCGTTTTATTTTCATCTGAGCTTAGTTCTCTTTTTTGTGGAAAGTTGAATTGCAAAGGCCCATCTGTATGAATAAGAATCGCACGTTGAATTACGCTCTGTAATTCTCTGATATTTCCTGGCCAATCATAGTTTTCAAGTTGTTGAATGTTTTGGTCGGTGATTTCCAGAGGGTGAACTTTAAATTGGTTACAAACTTGTTTTAGAAAATATTCGGCTAATATTTTTATGTCCTCAGTTCGTTCTCGTAACGAGGGCGCTTGAATAGGAATAACGTTTAATCGATAATAAAGGTCTTCCCTGAAGTTTCCTTTTTTTACTTCTTCTAATAAATTCCGGTTTGTGGCGGCAACAATTCGGACGTCGATTTCTTTTGTGATATCGTCTCCAACTTGTTCGAATTGACCTTCTTGGAGAACTCGAAGTAATTTTACTTGTAGATCTAGCGGAATTTCACCTACTTCGTCTAAAAAAAGAGTTCCTCCATCGGCCAATTGAAATCTTCCTATCCGGTCTTTAATCGCTCCAGTGAAAGAGCCCTTTTTATGCCCAAAAAACTCGCTTTCAAAAAGGGAATTTGGTATTGCCCCACAATTAACCTTTATAATGGGTCTATGATTTCTTAGGCTCCGTTGATGTATTTCTTTAGCAAATAGTTCCTTCCCTGAGCCTGTCTCACCTTGGATCAAAATGGTTACATCTCTTTTTGCAATAGAGTCAATCTGTTCTAAAGCATTTTTAAGAGCTGGACTTTGACCAATAATATTGCCTGAGAACTGATCGTTTTTATATTCCTCTATAAAAAATTCGTTTTCAGCTTTTAATTTTTGGCGAAGTTTATCGAGTTCTACGTAGAGTTTTTTTAGTTCCGCATGGGCGCTTTCTAATTCCTGTCGTTTTTTCTTTTCGGCCCAATACAAGGATGAGAATTCTTCCGCATATTTAATGGCTTGGATTTCAGATATTTCTACAGGATCTCTAGTGGTTTCTTTATTTTTATCCACTGGACGTACCATTAAAGTTAAAGAAGTAGTTTTTCTACTTTTTGAATTAATTCTGTCGGGCTAAAAGGTTTAACAATATAATCGTTTGCTCCTGCCTGATAACCTCGATCAATATCCGACTCTTGCCCCTTAGCGGTTAGAAAAACGATTGGAATATTTTGAGTATTCTGATCATTCTTTAAAATTCGAGTTGCTTCTAAACCGTCAAACTTACCGGGCATCATTAAGTCCATAAGGATTAAATCTGGATTTTCTGAGGAGGCTAGTTGAATTGCATCTTCCCCTGAACTAGCTTCAATTATATGATAGTCGTCGTTACCTTTGAACGTTGCAAGTACCAACATACGCAATCTTTCATGATCGTCTACGATTAGAATTTTTTTCTTTGATTCCATTAAATTATAATTTCATATTCCCACAAAATTAATTGGGGATTGTAAAGTAGATCGTTGTGCCCTTAGATAATTCCGTTTCTATCCAAATTTTACCGCAATGCGCTTCTAAAATATATTTAACAATAGTCATTCCCAGTCCAGTTCCTTGAATTGCCGTATTGGAAGAATCTGCACGATAAAACTTATCAAATATTTTTTCGACTTGGTCCTTGCTCATACCAAGCCCATTGTCTTGAATAGAAAATTGTATTTCTGATTCTAAAATCTTTATTACCGTTTTTATTTCACCACCTTTAGGAGAGTACTTAATTGCGTTGGAATATAAATTTTTAAAAACTCCTTCCATTTTTTCTTTATCTAAAGAAAAAAGTATCTCTTTTTCAGAAGTTTCTACGATGAATGAATGTTTTTCAGACTGTTCTTCAAATATGGCGATAATAGAGCGGATTGTTTCTAAAATATTGCAGTTTCTTTTATTAAGAATAAACCCCTGACCTGATTCAATTTTTGAAAGATCCAAAAGATCGCTTACTAAAGTAGTCAGATGTTGTGATTCTTCGTGAATGAACGTTAAGTAGTTTGTTTTATCCTTAGAATCTATGTTGTCTCGTGTCAGCAAGATTTCAGAAAAACCTCTAATGGATGTTAGTGGTGTCTGAAATTCATGAGCAGCCGTGGAAATGAACTCCGTTTTCATCCGGTCAATTGCTCTTTCTTTTGTGACGTCGTTCATGGTTGTGACGTTTCCTAGTTTCAACCCTTCAGAATTTTTAATTTTAGAAGTCCTAGCTTGAATAATAATTTGGTTTTTATTTAGGGGTTCTCCTAATACGAAGTCAAATTGAAAATCATTTGTTGGATGTGAAATGGCGGTTTTAAATTTTTCAAATAAAAATTTTTCTTGAATAACTTGTTCAAGAGGTCTGTTTATTACATCGTTTAGCTTTTTATCGAAAAGATCTTGCGCGGCTTTATTCATTAAAGTTACGCAATTTTCATTATCTGTAACAATTAGAGCATCGCCAATCGATTTTAAAATAGCGTCTATTTGATTTTTTGCGGCATTGGTTTGTACGATTGATTTTTGTAGATCTTCTGTTCGGTTGCGAACCATTTGTTCAAGGTTGTTAGCATATTCTTCTAATTGTTTTCTAGCGTGATTTCGTTCTGAGATATCTCGGATAATGCCTAAAAAGACTCTATTACCTCGCCAATTCATCTCGCTGATTGCCAAATCCATATCAAAAGTTGTTTTGTCCTTGCGAAGTCCAATAACCTCGCGCCCAATTCCAATGATATGAGCCTTTCCCGTTTCTTTATATCGATTCATGTAGTCATCATGCTCAGTTTTATACGGTTCAGGCATTAGTATTTTCACATTTTGGTCAAAAACTTCGGATGTGGAATAACCAAACAATCGCTCGGCGGCAGGGTTAAAAAGTTGAATGATTCCATTTTCGTCAATAACTATGATGGTATCGACCGCAGTGTTAACTACTGAGTCTAACCGGCTTTCACTTTCTTTAGTTTTTGCTTCGGCGCGTTTGCGTTCGGTAATTTCCAATTCAAGAGATTTATTGATTTCGGAAACTTTTTGAGAATGTTTTAAAACTTCGTCGCGGTTGCGTTCTAATTCCTCGGCAAAGTGTATTAATTTTTCTTCGGTATCTTTTCTACGAATCGCCCAAGATAAAACATGGCATATTGACTCTACAAAGTTGATTTCGTCTTGTGTGTAAACTTTAGGAGTTAAACTGTGAGCGCCAAGAATTCCAAAGGAGTTTTTTTTGCCGGGAATGATGCAAGTGATACCGCTTATAATATTTCGTTTCTTTAAAAAGGGCGTTTGCGAAAACCGGCCGTTGGTTTCAAAGTTTTCAATCAAAACAGGTCTCGTAGAACTCAAAGTTTGAGCTGCCTGTGGAAAGTCCTCTTGATTGATGATTACTTTTCCTACAATATCTCCCCAACCAATTCCAGATCTCATCAAAAAGCCTTCGCTTCCATGGAGAAATTCTAAAACTTCTCCAAATTCAATTTGAAGCGTTGCGGTTACCAAGTTAACCGCTTTATCCATTAGATTCAATGGTTCCAATCCTTCTAAAGCCGATCTACTGAATTGGATGATGATTTCTTGATGTAAGTATTTTCGGCTAATGGAATCTTCCATCTTTAAATTTCCGGAATGGCGAGGACAGAGCGTTAGAGATGTTAATTGTTAGAGTGTGCTGGAAATATTTTAACAATAAAACGGGAATAAAAGGAAAACACTTTGATCTCAAGCTAATGAAGCTTATCAAATGTTCTCTCGGAAAAACTTATTGTAATAATGGAAGAAACACAAAATAAAATCTTAAACCGTCGAGAGTTTATAAACGCTTTTATGGGCACAAGCATTTTAGCGAGTTTAGGATTATTTTTCTCTTATTTTTTGAGATTTTTATTCCCGCCAATTAGACATAAAAGATATCGCAAATTGTACGTTACTCAAACGAAAGATATTCCTTCAGGAAAAAGTTTAAAGGTAAAAGACCTAAAGGGGCAAAGCATTAATATAGTTAATACCGGGAAAGAGTTTATTGCATTGTCTACTAAGTGTAGCCATTTGGGGTGCAATGTTATTTGGAAAGACCGCGAAAAGAAGTTTTTTTGTCCCTGTCACGACGGTTATTTCGACGCTGAAGGAAATGTGTTAAGCGGTCCGCCACCAAAGTCCCTATCGTCTTATGAAGTAGAAGTAGTTAACGAATCTATTTTTATTCATGTCGACGAGGTAAATCTTGGAAACGCTTAATGTTCAAAAAATAGTGAGTTGGGTTAAAGAGCGTTTTCCCGTAGACGTAGAAGGATTCAAATCCTTGACTAACGAACCTGTGCCCAATCACCTTCGACATTGGTGGTTAGCACTGGGGGGGACTCCCGCAATTCTATTTGTTATCCAAATTATTACCGGAATTCTCTTGCTATTTTATTATGTGCCTACGCCGGAGGGAGCTTATCAAAGTGTTTTCAAAATAACAAACGAAGTAACATTTGGGTGGTATATCAGAAGCGTTCACAAGTGGGCATCTGAACTTATGATAGTCACCGTCATGTTGCACATGTCGAGAGTCTATTTTACAGGAGCTTTTCGAAAACCTCGGGAAGTAAATTGGATGCTTGGCGTTATCATTTTTTTCGTGACTCTTGGACTTGGATTTTCCGGGTATTCATTAATTTACGATCAACTTTCCTATTGGGCGACGATGGTTGGAACCGAGATTGCTCAAAGCTCTCCATTAATCGGAGGATTGGCGGCTGATTTTATTCGAGGAGGAGCTGAGATTTCAGGAAACACTTTGACTCGATTTTATATTCTGCATGTAGTTATTTTACCAGCGACTCTTGCTGGATTAGTAGTGATACATATCTTAACCGTTCGCCTTCATGGAGTTACTGAGTTTGAGTTCGAAGAGGAAAAGAAATTAGAACGCAAAACGTTTCCTTTGTTTCCCGACCACTTTTTGACTGAATGTATCATTGGTTTTTTGATTTTATATTTATTGACGATTATGGCGATTTTATTTCCAGCAGGATTGGGAAAACCAGCTAACCCATTAATTACGCCAGAACACATAAAGCCGGAATGGTATTTTTACGCTTCCTTTCGCTGGTTAAAGTTGACCAATATTTATATAGGAGTTTTGGGGCAAATATTTTTTGCAGGGATCTTGGTTGCTTGGCCTTTTATTGATCAAATGTTAGAGAAAAAATTTCCAAAAATGGAAATGAGTGTTTGGATTGGTTTTATTGGGTTCTCCTTTTATTTAATTCTTACAGTATGGGAAGCTTTAGCCTGAATAATTTTTAAATTAGGGTGATTTATGTCTCTCAACGCAAAAAAAATAGTCATTGCCATCATTGGTATTTTTTTCTTAGGAGCTTTATTGGTAGTAGGAGCTATCGAAAGCAACAAAAGAATAGTCGGCAAAAAAGCCTTTATTAAAGTGGCTATGAATAGTAAAAAATGCGTTGATTGTCATACAGTAAAAAGTCCCTCTTTGGTGGAGCAATGGCGAGATAGCAAACATGCATTAAGAGGGGTAGGGTGTATGGAATGCCATCAAGCGGAGAAAAGCGATGTCGACGCATGGGAACACGAAGGCGCATCTATAGCAGTGATTGTTTCTCCAAAGGATTGCGCCAAATGTCATATTAAAGAGAACCAGCAGTTTCAAGCGTCTCACCACGCTGATGCGGGTAAGATATTAGGTTCGTTAGATAATGTTTTAGCGGAAGTAGTTGAAGGAGATACTCATCAATTTTCATTCAACGGTCAATCTCCCGCCGCTATTAATGGTTGCTGGCAGTGCCATGGATCATTAGTGAAAATTATGGAAAATGGTCGCCCTGACCCGTCGACTTGGCCCAATACTGGAATCGGTCGGATAAATCCAGACGGAAGCAAAGGATCTTGTTCCGCATGTCATTCTAGGCATAATTTTTCGGCGAGGGTGGCTCGCCATCCAGATAACTGTGGGAAATGTCATTTGGGGCCGGATCATCCCCAAAAGGAAATTTACGAAGAATCCAAACATGGTATAGCTTTTAAAGCGTTTCAAGAATACATGAATATTGACGCTCAACCTTGGCGGGTAGGGATCGAATACACTGCGGCGCCTACTTGCGCAACTTGTCATATGAGCGCAACGGAGGAACAACTTGTTACTCATGATGTGGGTATGAGAATCTCATGGAATTTGAGACCTCCCGTTTCAGAAAAGATAGACGCTAAAGCTATTAAAATGGGAGAAGCCGTTGTTCCATGGCAAGAGCGTAGAAAAAATATGAAAAATGTTTGCACGAAATGTCATTCCGAAAATTATGTGAATGGATTTTACGAACAGTTTGATAGCGCGATCAATTTATATAATGGGAAGTACGGTAAACCAGCTACCAAAATTTACAAAATGATGAAATCCGGTGGAGTCTTAACCGCTACCAACTTTGATGAAAAGCTGGAATGGACTTATTTCTATTTGTGGCATCACGAAGGTCGAAGAGCTCGGCATGGCGCTGCCATGATGGCTCCAGATTATACACAGTGGCATGGATTTTTTGAATTGGCGGAAAGATTCTACATGGAATTTGTGCCGCAAGTTAAAGAAGCGTGTGAAAAAGCGAGTCACGTTGGAGGTAAAGTTGCGAATACAGCCTCTTTGGTTTTAAAGGAATTAGATGTTATTCTGAATAAAGATGAACATAAGTGGTTCCTTGGAAAAATGTCAGATAAGGAACGATCTCGCAGAAAAGCCGCCGCCGCTGAGTTTAAAAAGCGGTACGCTCAAAATTAATTTGAGGTGAAAATCTTAAATCGCATAAAAAAGGTATCTAAATGAATAAAATTCGAGATTATATGGCCGAGTCGCTTCTCAGTGTTGAAAGTTCAGCTACAATACTAGAGGCTGCAATTTATATGCAAGAAAACAATATTCACGCTTTACTTGTGAAAGAAGCTGGGGAATATATAGGTATAGTTTCAGAAGTCGATTTTAGCTGGGAAGTTATTTCGTCTAAATTAAATCCTAAAGAAACAACAGTTTCTAAAGTGATGAATTTTCCCTTGGTTACAATTGATATTGAAAAGGATATGAATTCAGCCGCTGAAACCATGTTAGAAAAAAATGTTCGGCATATTGCAGTTACGGAAATGAGTAAAATCGCAGGGATTTTATCTATTAAGGACTTTACAAAATTCTTCATTGCTCAGAGTAAATAGGGGAATTTTTATTCTTAATTATTTTCGAAAAGAGTGGTTTTAAAAGTTACTGTTTTGATATGAATTCTGCGATGAAGGGGAGATTGCGGAATTTATTTTCATAATCTAGCCCATATCCAACTACAAATAAATCTGGTATTTCAAAACCTACGTAATCCACCTCTACTTCTACTTTCCTCTTTTCTTTTTTATCTAGCAGAGTGCAAATTTTGACAGACCTCGGGTTTTCCTTGAGAATCTGTTCTCTCAAGAGCTTGAGAGTTAAACCAGTGTCAACAATGTCATCAATAATCAACACGTTTTTATCTTTAGCTGTTTCTTGTTTTTCGTAATGAACTTTTAAGTTCCCTGAGGATTTTGTTTTCTCATAACTGGAGGTAATAAAGAAATCTACAGTCAATGGTGTTTCAATAGATCGAATAAGGTCGGAAAAAAATATACACGCTCCTTTTAGCACCCCAAGCGCTAAAACATCTTTATTTGCAAAATCTCTCGAAAGTTCTCTGCCCAGCTCTTTGACTCTAGTTTGAATCTCCTCTTGTGTAAATAAAGGTGTCCAATGGTTCATCTTTTTTAATTTCTTAGGCATATTCCTTCCTGTGATAGGAATATGCCTTTTTTGGGGGGCGAAGGTTTTTCCTTCATATATATAATGTAACTAATTTGAAATTTTCTCTATCGCTATATCAGCTTCCCTGGGGGCAGCTAATTAAAGATAAGAGAATTCTTATATATATGAAAATCCTTGTTGTTGGATATCTTGATTTTTTAAGTTATGTCTCAAGATCTCTGTTGCGGTTTAAAAGGCTTCTAAACCGTTTTATTGAAAATAGCTCTTAATCAATAGCGGCTATTACTTGAAATCCAGCTTTTTTAATTTTGTCGACCACTTTTTGAGTTTGGCAAAGATCTAAGCGAAATGAATATACCTGCTTGTGGCCTGATTTTTTATATGGAGCCATCCCAACTGTAATAATATTGAGGTCTTCTGCGCGGATTATTTTGGATACCTTGTCGAAATTATTTGGATCTTTTCCCATTACCACGTCAACGCGAGAGCTGGAATGAAGAATTCCCATAATATCTATAAAAAGTCCTAGCATGTCCATAACAGAAACAATACCAACCAGCTTATTGTGTTTTAGGACAGGCAGCGCTCCAATTTTGTTCTTATAAATAATTAAAGCGGCGTCTTCTATATGAGTTTCTGGAAAGACTACAAGTGGGCTTGTGGTCATGAAGCTTTCAACTTTTATTTTAGAAGGGGGCAAACCGTTGGCTGAGCTTATACTGGAGGTTAAAAAGGTTGACCGAACGTCGCTTTCTGAAATTATACCTAATAATTCGTTTTTACTGTCTACAACCGGCAAGTGGCGAATAGCATTTTTTTGCATCAGCTCCTGAGCTTTTTTTAATGTAACGCTTTTTTTGACAGTAATAGGACTTTTGACCATTACTTCGCTGACTATCATGTCTACAGCTCCCTTATAAGATTTATACGAACTTCACTATGAAAACAAAACTCCACCCCTTCATTGTAAACTGTTTTCATTTTTGATTAAAGAAGAAGCGTAAAGTCTTATTCCGTTATTCGAACGAAAATGAATCGTATAACTTTTTTATTTAAATTTTAAAAGTGGCTCTATATAGAAAATCCGAACTCGACGGATTTTGGGGACAAAATGTGGAATTATATTAAATCTTTCTTTATATTTATATTCATTCTCTATCCGTAATCAGATTTATTTAGATTTCGGAAATCCAAGGTTAAAAATTGAAAATACTTGAAAAATCGAGTCAAAAAACATTACAATAATAACTAATTCCATCCAATAAGTTCCGATAATTAGGTTTATGGTGTTGAGATAGGCTGCTATAGATCATGTAGCAAGAAGATAAGAGATATTAAACAATTCTGAGTAGTAAAAATACACTCAGTGTTTCCGAAAGGTATGCTATTGTGTTTGTCGTGAAAACGTTGAAAATTGGCATGTCTTTGATTTCATAATAGGTTACGGTTTTTGGTATAAAACTTGCTCTTTTATACTCGGTTTAGTGCGTTTATTATTAGAATTTATAGAGTAGATATTAAAAAGATTGATGAAATATTCAGGATTTCCAAAAAAACAAGGCCTTTACGACCCCGAATTTGAAAAAGATAGTTGCGGCGTTGGCTTTGTTGTTCATATGGATGGGAAAAGCACCCATCAAACTGTCGTTGACGGTTTAGAGATATTGAAAAAATTAGAGCACCGTGGCGCTTGCGGTAGTGATCCATTGACAGGCGACGGAGCTGGAATTCTCATTCAAACACCTCATAAGTTTTTTAAGAAGGTTTGTTCTGAGATTGATGTTAAGTTGCCCGAAAAAGGCGAGTATGGCGCGGGGCTGATTTTTCTGTCACAAGATAAAGCTCGACGTGAAGCCAGCGTAAAAATTTTTGAAGAAAGTTTGGCTGGCGAGGGCTTGGTTTTACTTGGTTGGCGTGATGTTCCTGTTGATAACACCACCATTGGAGTTGGCGCTAGAGAGTTAGAGCCTGTGATTAAGCAGGTGTTCGTGGGGACTGGCCAATCGATGAAACCTGACGAATTGGAGAGAGCCTTATATTCCGTTCGGAAAATCACGACACGTTATATAAGAGAAAAAGGTTTGAACGACGATGAGAGTTTTTACGTTTGTAGTTTGTCCTCTAAAACTCTCATATATAAAGGTCAGCTGATGTGTGATCAGTTAGAGACCTATTTTCTAGATTTGAAAAATCCTGATATGGAAACCGCCTTGGCTTTGGCGCATTCCCGTTATAGCACCAACACGTTTCCCTCTTGGAGTCGAGCTCAGCCTTTTCGGATGTTAGCGCATAATGGAGAAATCAATACAGTGCGTGGTAACAAAAACTGGATGCATGCCCGAGAAGCTCACTTTGTGACTCCACTTTTCAAAGACATTAAAAAAACGCTTCCTGTTATTAAACCTGGGATGAGTGACTCTGCGAACTTTGATCACGCTTTGGAAATGCTTTACCTTGGCGGCCGGTCTTTGGTTCACTCGATAATGATGATGATTCCCGAACCTTGGACGTTTCACAAAACTATGAGCCAAGAGAAGAAGGATTTCTACGAATATCATGCTTCCATAATGGAACCTTGGGACGGTCCTGCTTCTATAGCGTTTACCGATGGCGAAGTTGTTGGAGCGGTACTAGATCGAAACGGTCTGCGACCTTCTCGTTATTACGTGACCAAAGATAGAACGGTCATTATGGCTTCTGAAGTAGGTGTTTTGCCGGTAGATGAGGCGAATATCGAATACAAAGGTCGGTTGCAACCGGGCAAGATGTTTTTGGTAGATATGAAGGAAGGCCGGATTATTAAAGACGAGGAGATTAAAGCGCAGATTTGTAGCCAAAAACCCTACGGTCAATGGGTTAAAGACAACCAACTTAGTTTAGAAGATCTTCCAGCTCCGAGTTCCACATTTAAGCCAGATTCAGAAACGTTGGCTCAAAGACAGAAAGCTTTTGGCTACACGGTTGAAGACGCGAAAATAATCATAGCTCCTATGGTTAGTACTGGCATGGAAGCCACTGGATCTATGGGGAACGACTCTCCTTTAGCGGTAATGTCGGAAAAGCCTCAACTTATTTTTAACTATTTTAAGCAATTGTTTGCGCAGGTGACAAACCCAGCAATCGACTCTATTCGCGAAATGTTGGTTATGTCCATGGAAGCGACTTTAGGTAAAGAACTAAACTTGCTAGAAGAAAGTCCTGATCATTGTAAAAAACTTAAAATTCAAGAAGCGGTTTTGACTTATGAGGAAATGGAAAAGATTCGAGGGTTGGACAAACCTTGGTTTAAATCTCATACGATCGACACTCTCTTTTTAGTGACAGCTGGCGAGACGGGTTTAAAAAAAGGATTGGACCATATATGCAAAGAAGCTTCTGAAGCTATCGAAAATGGCGCCACCATTCTGATCTTGTCTGATAAGAAAATGGACTCAGAAAATGCGCCAATCCCAAGCTTATTAGCGACTGCGGCTGTTCATCATCATTTATTAAGGGAAACCACTCGAACCGATATTGGATTGGTTGTCGAAACTGGCGAAGCCCGAGAAATGATGCATTTTGCATTGCTGACTGGATATGGCGCTGGAGCGATTTATCCTTACCTCGCTTACGAGACGATTGGCCAAATGATCAAGGATGGGGTTTATGTTTCAGATCTTGATTTCGATACCGCCGTTAAGAATTATGTGGATTCTACAAAAAAAGGTCTTTTCAAAATAATAGCTAAGATGGGGATTTCTACCATCCGTAGTTATCGCGGAGCTCAAATGTTTGAAGCGGTTGGATTGAACCAGTTCGTTATCGATAATTATTTTACGGGCACTCCTTCCAGAGTTGAAGGTATTGGGTTAGAAGCCATTGCGCGGGAAAGTCTTATGCGGCATCGCCGCGCGTTTACGGAGTCTGGTCTTTCCAGTCAAATTATGGATTTAGGCGGCAACTACGCTTGGAGGCGGGGTGAAGAGAAACATATGTTGAATCCCAACGCAGTAGCAACGTTACAACATGCGGTTCGAAGCGGGGATTATCAACTTTATAAGAAATTTTCCGAAGTTTCCGACGAAACCAATACTCGAAATAGTACTCTGCGCGGGTTGTTGACGTTCAAGAAAACCAATCCAATTCCAATCGAAGAAGTCGAGCCTGTTGAAGAGATTACTAAACGATTTTGTACTGGCGCTATGTCGATTGGTTCAATTTCCCGTGAAGCTCACGAAACATTAGCTATTGCGATGAATCGATTGGGAGGAAGAAGCAACACAGGCGAAGGCGGTGAGGATTCGGTTCGTTATGTACCTGATGCTAATGGCGATTCTCGCAGAAGTAAAATCAAGCAAGTGGCTTCTGGACGTTTTGGGGTCACCAGTTATTACTTAGCGCATGCAGACGAAATGCAAATTAAAGTAGCGCAAGGCGCGAAACCTGGTGAAGGTGGTCAATTGCCTGGTCACAAGGTCAGCGAATACATTGCCAAATTGCGGAATTCGACTCCAGGGGTGGGATTGATTTCTCCGCCTCCGCACCACGATATTTATTCTATCGAGGACTTGCAGCAGTTGATATACGATTTGCATAACGCTAATCCCACTGCAGACGTTAGCGTGAAGTTGGTTGCCGAAGCCGGCGTGGGCACTATCGCGGCAGGCGTATCCAAAGCTCATTCAGACGGTGTTTTAATTGCCGGTCACGATGGCGGCACTGGAGCTTCTCCGCAAACTTCTATTAAACATGCTGGATTGCCATGGGAACTGGGGTTGTCGGAAACGCAACAAGTTCTCGTGTTGAATGACTTACGCGGTAGAATCCGAGTCCAAGTCGACGGTCAATTGAAAACAGGCCGCGATGTTGTCATTGGCGGAATTTTGGGCGCAGATGAATTTGGGTTCTCGACGACGGCTTTGGTGTCTTTAGGATGTATTTTGATGAGGAAATGTCATCTCAATACGTGTTCGGTTGGTATCGCGACGCAAGATCCCGAGTTGAGAAGGAAGTTTAACGGCAAACCTGAATATGTGGTCAATCAGTTTCGTTTCATTGCTCAAGAAGTTCGAGAGATTATGGCCGAATTGGGGATTCGCAAGTTCGAGGATTTGATAGGCCAGGTGGAGTTATTGGATTCAGAGGACGCGGTTGGCCATTGGAAGTTGGAGGGGCTGGATTACACGAATATTTTACACAAACCGGAAGTTGCGGACAGTGTAGCTATTCGTCACGTCACTTCGCAAGACCATAGCAACTTCCGTGAAGTCTTAGATAAAGAAATAATTGAAAAAGCTAAGCCAGCTCTGGAAAATGGAAAGAAAGTTCAATTGGAATTTTCGATTGGAAATACTGATAGAACTGTAGGAGCTCAACTTAGCTATCAAATTTCCAAAAAACATGGTGAAGCTGGATTGCAAGATGATTCGATTTATATCAAGTTTAATGGGTCGGCGGGACAAAGCTTTGGAGCGTTCCTTGCTCCTGGTATAACTTTTGAGTTGTCTGGCGACGCTAATGATTATGTTGGTAAAAGTCTTTCTGGCGGAAATGTAATTATTTATCCACCAGAGGAATCGACAATAGTTCCCGAAGAAAATATCATTGCAGGCAACGTTCTACTGTATGGAGCTACTGCAGGCAAAGTTTATATGCGCGGAATAGTGGGCGAACGGTTTGCCGTTCGCAATAGTGGAGCGCAGGCGGTTGTTGAAGGTGTAGGCGACCACGCATGCGAATACATGACTGGCGGTTTGGTCGTTGTTTTAGGCGGAACAGGTCGAAATTTTGCTGCGGGAATGAGTGGTGGTATCGCTTATGTTTGGGATAAAAATAAAGAATTTGAAGTGAATTGTAATTTAGGCTTAGTTGATTTGGAACCGGTTGAGGAGAAAGAGGATATCGAAATATTGAAAGGAATGGTTCAAGATCATTTACAATATACCAAAAGTACGGTTGCGCAAGATGTATTGGACCGATGGGAAGAGATACTTCCTCAATTTGTTAAGGTTTATCCGCGTGATTATCGCAGGGTGTTGGAAGAACGAAAGAAAAAGCGAATGGAAGAATCGCTGGAAGAGGTTGCTTAATGGGAGCGATTAAAGGATTTATGGAACATGGGAGAGAAACTCCTAAAGGCAGAGATGTAAAAGATAGACTTAAGGATTGGAAAGAGGTCTATCATGTAATGCCGGACATAAAATATAAAGATCAAGGATCTCGGTGCATGGACTGCGGAGTTCCTTTTTGTCAAAGTAATACAGGCTGTCCACTTGGTAATATGATTCCAGACTGGAACGATATGGTTTATCGTGATCGCTGGGAAGACGCCCTCGCTTACATGTCAAAAACCAATAACTTTCCTGAGTTTACCGGACGGATTTGTCCAGCTCCTTGTGAAGGGGCTTGCGTACTGGGCATTTCAGAACCTGCTGTCACCATTCGTAGTATAGAAGAAAAAATAGCCGAAGAAGGTTTTGAAAGAGGATTGATAAAACCAAGTCCACCACTTAAAAGAACTGGGAAAAAAGTCGCGATAGTTGGTTCTGGTCCAGCTGGATTAGCCGCAGCAGATCAACTCAATAAGGTTGGACACAACGTCGTTGTCTTAGAAAAAGACAATCGAATCGGCGGTCTTTTAATGTATGGAATCCCTAATTTTAAATTAGAAAAAGAAATTGTCCAGCGTCGTATCGATGTTATGGAAAAAGAAGGCGTTGAGTTTCGCCCCAATTCCCATGTTGGCGAAAACGTTAAGATTGAAGATCTGCAAAACGATTATGATGCCGTGATTTTATGTGGCGGCGCTCAACAGCCAAGAGATTTACCCGTAGAGGGTAGGGACTTAGACGGAATTCATTTTGCTATGAGTTTTCTTCCGCAACAGACCAAACGTTTGCAGGGAGATACGATCCCTGAAGCTGAAGCGATTACAGCTAAAGATAAAAATGTGCTGGTCATTGGCGGTGGAGATACGGGGTCCGACTGTTTAGGAACATCGTTACGACAAGGCGCTAAAAGAGTTGATCAATTTGAATTGTTACCAGCTCCGCCAGAAGGTCGAGCCGAAGGTAACCCGTGGCCCAATTGGCCACAAATTTACCGCGTTTCTTCATCCCATGAAGAAGCGATTGATGAAGTACGCGACTTTTGCGTTATGACAAAGAAGTTTTCCGAAAAAGATGGAAAGGTTCATAAAGTGCATGCCGTGAAAGTTGAGTTTGGCGACCCCGATCCAAAAACGGGACGACCTCAAATCGTCGAAGTTCCTGGTTCAGAATTTGAACTCCAAGTAGATTTAGTCTTGTTGGCGATGGGTTTTTTAGGTCCTATTCGTGGCGGCATGATTGAACAGTTAGGCGTTGATCTAGACGGGCGAGGTAATGTAGCGTGCGATGGTAAAAAGATGACCAGTGTTCCCGGAGTTTTTGTCGCCGGAGATATGACACGAGGTCAATCATTAGTTGTTTGGGCGATCGCCGAAGGCAGAGAAGCCGCCCGAGGAGTCGACGAGTACCTCATGGGCTCCACGATTTTGCCACACAGTGAGTTCTTGTCAGTTTAATCCTGGGAGTCTTTTCCGTATTCATCCTCCTGCTACGGATTGTACTATTTGAATCCGATCCCCCGGTTTTAGATAGACATCCATATCATCAAACCACTGTATATTATCTTCATTTAGATAAATAAGAACATAAGGTCTTTGCTTTCCACTCTCTTCATAGAGGTGAACTTTCAGAAGAGGGTAGGCTTGTAATAAATTGTCTAGGGTCTGCTTTAAAGTGTTTCCGTCTACTGATAAATGAAGTTTTCCACTAGAGCAGTGAGCAAGTAAGCTTGGAATAATGATGTCAATTGCAGGCAACTCAAATTCCTCTTTTAAAGTGAAACGACCGAGAGGGAGTTAATTCTTGGTAATTGACAAGGGATTTGATTCCAGGTTGCGCCTTCATTATTTGAAGCAAAAATTTGTCCCCCAGTAGTTCCGAAGTAAAGTCCACATGGATCAAAGTTATCGATTGCTAGAGCTTGTCTCATTACTGAAGCAAAACATTTAGTAGGAAGCCCTTCAGAAAGAGGTCTCCATGAATCCCCGCTATTATCCGTTTTGTAGACTTTAAGGTCGCCGTTAGGCGGCATCCTGTATTCGTCGCTTTCTAAGGGAATTGTGAATAAGGTTTCTGGTTTATAAGGATGTATCCCTATCGGGAACCCAAAGGAACCGGGCAATCCATTTTCAATTCTTACCCAAGAATCTCCTCCATTGGAAGACTTATAAACTCCTCTGTGGTTTTGTTGGTATAGTTTGTTTGGATTTTGTGGGTCTGCAGTCATAGAATGAACGCAGAATCCGATTTCTTTATAGTGTTCGTTGGGAATGATTTGTTCAATGCCAGCATTTTTAGGAGTCCAGGTTGAGCCCCCATCATCGGATCGAAAAACGCCAACCGAAGAAATTCCTATCCAAATTCTTTTTGGGTTTTCTGAATCAATTAAAACTGAATGACAGCAAAGGCCGCCAGCTCCCGGCATCCATTCTGATCGAGTTTCATGAGCAGAGAGTCCAGTTAGTTCCTGCCAGCTATAACCTTTATCTTCTGAAACAAATAAACCTGCTTCGTCTACTCCGGCATACAATCGATTGGGATACTTTTCAGGTCCGGGAACAATTGTCCAAATACTATTTAATTTAAATTGAGAGTTCTCGCCGTATTGAGGTCCGTTTTCGATTTGACTCCAGGTTCTTCCAAAATCACGAGAAATATGTATGCAAGGGCCATAAATAAAATGACCAACAGCCGCATAAAGGATAGGGTCGTTTCGCCGATCTAATTGGCAATCAAATACTTTCCAACCTTTTAATAGAGGACCTTCGACGGACCAATTGTTTCGTTCTGAATTTGATTTGAGGATGAATAAACCTTTTTCAGTTCCTGCGAATAGATATAATGAGTTCATCTTTTTAATTCCGATTAAATCTTAACTATTTTAGAAACCACTAATTTGTTTTGATCGGTTTATCAAAAGCCCCCGCGCCGATTTTGTCTTTCTTCTTTTCTTTTTTGTTTTTCTTCCCGAAAGTTTTGACGCATTTGTTTATTGTTTTCTCGAAAGTTTTTCATGGCTGCTTTATGGCGTTGCCTACAGGATTTTATATCTTGACGTGAATTGGCTGACGTAATGCAACTTTCAAAAGCGCTAGTAATTCTTTTTTTATTTTGGAGGCGTTGTAGGATTTTGTTTTTTACATCTTGGAGATTTTTACCTCCTCCATCTTGCTGAGCGAGAGCGATTCCTTGGAATAAAAAAATTACGGACAAAATAAAGATTATTTTTTTCATTTTCTTCTCCTAAGACAAATCCTATTAGTTATTTATATATTAGAACATAAATTTATTGGAAATATCATTAGGGGCGTGGAGTTTGTTTGGCGAGTTGTTTGATAAAAAATCTAATGTTGTAACGTTCCCTCAATGATTCATTTCGTTGTAAAGTCTAGTCATACGTCTACTATCCTATTCTTTCGGTGGGCAGACAATCTCCGTTTTTTTGATAGATCTAGCCTAGGAGGAAGATTAAAAAATTATAATTTTAATCTCCTTGTAATGGTAGCTACAAATGTTAATCTAATGGGATCTCACCTTGGATCATTCCAACGAGGCAAGACTTAAAAAGTCGTAAAGGACTATATATTTTCGCCACTCCTTTTTGGAGTGGTTTTTTTTTGCCGGTTTCACCAAGGTGTAAATGGATTAAACGAGGTGATTTTATGAATGAAGTTAAGGTGTTTGACGGCTCCGGGAAATTGAAAGAAGTGATTTCTGTAGAAGAGCTGAATGTTCGTTCGGAAAAGCAATTAGAATCTCCTTATCTTTTCCTAAAAAATAAAAAAATCAGAAGACCGCCAGCAAAATCTTCTGAAAATCAGGCCCCAAAAATATAAAACTTAAAACTTGGAGGTCTTATTTTGCAAGTACTCGTTTATCAAAATCAAGTTGATAGAGCGTTAAAAAATTTAAAACGTCAAATTATCAAAGAAGGTTTGTTTAGAGAACTTAAACGCAGACGTTTTTATATGAAACCTTCTTTAAAGAAAAAGCTGAAGATTAAAGAAGCCAAAAAAAAACGTAAAGCATCCAACCGACGTTGGAGATCTGACTGGCTTCAATAGAAACCGGAAAGACAAAAGAACTGTCCTGGACTGCGGTTGAATTATACTTATTTCGATCGCTTTTCAGGCATGGCTTAAAAATTAAATTATTAAAGAAACTTGAGTAAAAATATTGTGGATAAAAGTGGTAAGTTTTATTTGACCTCTGTTTGGCCGATTAAAATGCTCTGGATAGAATCATTAGAATTAGTGGACCCCCATTAACCACCCAACGAGTCACCAGTATCTAAAATCCCTCCTAAAATTAGCAAATTATAAAAATACCCGACATGTATTTTGAGAGCGAGGAGAGTAGGCTCAAATCCAGGTGTTCCGCCCATTAAATAAAGGAGTTATGGCGTTATCCGTAAATCATTTTTTTGTGCTTCTTGATCTTAGCTTCGTTTGTTTAAAGTTTCGTCAAGAAGTATGGCTTACTCTGAGTTCCTATTTATTCTTGAATCTAATCCTATAAGATGTGCCATTTTTACGATCAATAGCAATCTCCCCCACTGGATCGAGATCGTGACAAGCCATGATGTAATCCATCCCAAACGACCGGGGTTCAATTTCTGCGTCTTCTGGTAATCCAATACCGTCGTCTTCAACTAATAATTCGAGAATATTTTCATCTGTCTGTATTAACTGAGTTGATATTATACCTGGTTTTTCATCAGGCCACGCGTGTTTCAAAGAATTTGAAAACATCTCTACAAGCATGGAGCCAATAGACATCGCTTTTTGTGCGTCAACGATAATAGGATCGCAATTTAATTTGAATTTGATATTTTTAGGATTATAAATTTTCTCCAAAATTCCCCAAATTCTTGGAAGATAATCCTTCATGTCAATATGGGCTACATCGTTATAGGTGTATACGGTTTTGTGAAGCTCGGCCATGCTATAGATGGTTTCAACAATTTCTTTCAAACCGCCAAAAGCCTCCAACCGAGCAATTACAATTTCAAAATGATTGCGCACTCGATGATGTACTTCCCTTAAATGAACTTCCATCTTCTCAATGGTCGCTTCCAATTCGGTGGTGCGTTCGTCTACAAGCGTTTTTAAGTCATTCTGGTAGTCCCCAAGAGATCGCATCATATGATTATAATTTAAATACAAACCTTCGATTTCATCGTCAGATTTATGGTGTTCAATTTCGGAAGCAACACCGCTGTCTCGGACTTTTTGAGAGTGTTCTGATAACCTTACGATAGGCGTAACTACATTTTTATAAATCCGAAAAAAAATGAAGAAGATGATTGCAAAGACAACTAATTGTTGAATAATCGCTTGATAAAAATAGTTTCTGATTTTTGAATTGTATTGGGATAAGTCCACTTTCAAAAAGGCGGCTCCAATAATTTGATTGTCTAATTCAATGCTCCTTGTTATTTCTAATTTATCGTCTCGAAAAACAAAACTAGATTCCATTTTTTGTGATTCTGGGAAATCGCTTTCAGACTTTTTTGAATAATGAGCAAATAGCTTCCCATCTGTTCTGTAAAAAGCGGCTCCGTCAATGGCTTCAACTTGGCTTAATAATTTTAGATGACGTTGAGCCGCAATGTCGTCACCCATGACACCATCCATTACAATTGCAGCTCTAGCCGACCTGCCAACAAGGTCTCCTGTTGCATTCATTTTTTGCATAAATTCCTGTCGATAATGATCAGAAAATATATTGGCTAAATAAAATGAACTAAAAAGGTTGATTGCGAGAAGCATCAAAAAAGCGATAATTAACCTTTTCGAAATGGCGCCAGGCCTAAGAATTTGAGGTTGGGAGGTGGGGGAAGGAATGGTCGTCTCAGTGATTTTGGAGCCATCTACCTGGGTTGTTTTCGACAAATTTGCGTTAACTTCTTCATCACGCCCAGCTATTTTGAGAAGCGCTGTAATTAAAATCCGTTCAAATTCTTCTTTAGAAATAGGCTTAACCAATAGCTTAGAGTTTTCAAATGCATGAGCTTGTTCCTGCGTTTTATTATCATCGAAGCCAGTTAGAAAATAGATAAGGGTATCTCCAGAATGTTCCCTAATAAACTGGGCTATTTGAAACCCGTCCCCATATTGCTTAAGAAATATATCTAGAAAAACAGCAGTAGGGTTGTACTTTATAAATTTATCGCAGGCATCGTCAACTGTTGCCGCAATCTTCACTTTGGCTCCAAATTCTTCGCATTTTTTACGAAATGAATTTGCGATGGTAAACTGGTCTTCAACGATCAATATTTCCACGGCAATGCCTCGATTTTAATTATTTCTCATTCAATTTTTGCCAAACAGCGTCAATCATCCCCGAAAGTCTACCCCAATCCATTACGTAATCGCCTTTTTTAAAAATGTCGATTAATTGATTCAGAGTCTTATTTAAAGGGGTATTTGGTTCCAATTTTCTTATTGATTCAATGTCGGTATAGATTTCGTTTGAATCAAATTCAGGTTCGGTTTCTCCATAGAGCAACCATTTCAATTTAATTTTGTAACGATTGGATATTTTGTTTAAATCACTGTCAGATGGATTTCTTTCTCCTTCCATATATGCTTTTACATCTCCAATATAAATATCTGTTTCTTCCGAAAAATGTTCAATATTACCTTTGGCGCAAGAATCAACAGCATGCTGAAAGCGATTCTTGAACGCGTTTAAATCAAGGTCTCTCATGCGCAGTATTTTCGGTTCTAATTTGGCTTGTTTTTCAACAAATATCTCTCCCTCTCCGGTGTGAAGCCAATTTATATTTATTTTATTTTCTATGCATTTTGCGATTATTCGATCGTGATCTAACGAATCCCTAGATCTCCAAGAAGAAATAGTTGTTGGCTTTACTCCTAATGAATTAGCCAATGCTACGTCATTCTTCAAATTAAGAACTACTTTAAGGCGATCTAAAGTGGAGTCCGCATTTCGAGTATTTTTTGTTGACATATTCTCGTTTTGAGTACATTTTAAGTATGGTTAATTGCAAAAAGACATATCATTCTACCTTGTTGCTAATAAATACGCAATATGAGGCTGAATTTTAATTCCAGCACTCCAAAAAAAGGATATAAATTGGAATACTTCATTAATCCTTTTTGAATGTAAGGGAAGTGAAGTTCTAGTTAAAGTATTTCAATATGGAATTGCCGATATAAAAAAAGACATCCGTATCATATGTTTTCGGGCTGGGCGAAGAATCCACACCTCAATTGCATCATTGATTTAATACTTAGAGTAAACAAAATATCTTGCCAAAAAATAAAAGGTAAGGGGGAGTTTAATTGTTTACAAAACTTAAATTACACACTAGAACTCTCGTACCTTGGCTTACCGTTCTCTTAATCTTGATCGGTAGTGTTATTAGCTATTATGGGTTTAGCAACGAAATAAAAAAAACTAAATTAGATAGAACGTTAAAGTTTCAAGAAAATTTTTATAATAACAATTTGCATGATTATTTTATTGAGGTCTTCGCAACGTGGAAAAAAGAAGAAAGTGCGAATCTAAAACAACATTTTAATGAGTTAAATGAGATTACTTTAAAGAATCTCCCTGAGATCAGGAGAAAAGTAGTCATAGATAAGATAAAAAAGAATGATCAACTAGCAAATAAACTTGGAAAATTAAGTGACTTTTTTAATGACTTGAAGGTTTGTGTTGACAAAAAACTTTGCGACAAGGAACTGGCTGATTCCTTTTTTAAAAAACGAATTGAAAAATTTGACAAAATTTTTTCTTCTTATTTAGAAAATTAGCGAGATATAAAAATGCTCCACATATTTATGAGAGTAGGGGAGCCCAGATTCAGACCCTGATTCCTTTATTATTTATGTTCTTTGATTTTAAGATGGTTAGTAATTGATTTTTATCTGCACGTGAATATGATGTTGAGCTTATTAAAATATAGGAAGCTATGGATTTATTCTTTAGAATAGCTTCTATAAATAAATTATTACAAATACGACTAGATCAAATTTCTTTTAATGAAGATTAAACCCATTCCTCAGATCCAAGACTTAGAGTTTGTAAACGATCTAATAAAAACATACTCTGACAGAGCAGTTTCATTTTCCCAACTCAAGCAGAACCTCGAAAAACAATGCGAGGTTATAGCTTGGTCCAGGTTGGTTCTAGCTCTAATTTCCTTAAGCTCCTTATATAAAATTTTAGAGTCAAAACAATTACATCCGTGGGGAATCCTTTTCCTTTTATTTGCCTTATTGTTTTCTTTTGCAGTGATTTTAAATAGGAAACAAAATCGCAAAATAGATAGATTTAAATCTTTGGAAAAAATCAATCTAGACTCAATCCATAGAATTGAACGGAGCTGGAATGATTTAGAAATTCCTCGTTATATAGAAAACGAAGACTCTCCCCATTTCCTATCGGACATGAATGTTATTGGTAAAGGTTCTCTTTTACAATTAATAGGAACTTTAAAAACGCCCGCAGGAACTGAGAAGTTTTTGGAGTGGATATCGCAACGGACAATACATGATGAAGCGCTTAGGAGACAGGAAGCGGTAAAGGAACTTTCAGGACAGCTTGATTTAAGGCAAGAGGTTTACTATCTCTGCGATAGTTTGAGCGGAGAAGCAGATAATTGGAAAACTTTTTTCAATTGGATCGAATCTGATGGGGTTGATGAAATGAACCCATATGGATATTGGCTGATTTGTTTGCTTACGTTGGTAACGCCTATTGCTTTACTTACAGTTTTTATAAGTCCAGCGTATGGGATTATGTGGACACCCCTCGTTTGTATTAATTTACTTCTTTCAGCGAATTGGCATAAAAAACAAAAATCATTATTTGAGAATTTACATGGAATAGAATCACAGCTTGGTAAATATATTTCTCTGATTGAGTTAGTCTTGGCACAAAAACCCGAATCTGTTTATACAAAGGGGCTGAGGGATGACCTAGTTTCATCTTCATTGGACGCTAAACAGGAGATACAAAAACTCCAGTCTTTAGTAGGATGGGCTGGAGCGAGGAACTCCGGGATACTCTATCTAATTCTTCAGGGAAATTTATTGTGGGATTTTCACCTTCAAAAATCTTTGATTGTCTGGCAGAAGAGATGTAGGGATCATGCAAGAAAATGGTTCGATGCAATTACAAAGTATGAAGTGATAGCGTCATTGGCAAGTCTGTCATACGATAATCCAAAATGGTCATATCCTAATGTAGACGATGCCGGTAAAAAAATTGTCGCCAAACAAATTGGACATCCTCTGATTAACGATAGGTCCAGAGTAAGTAACGATATAGACATTGGTCCCAATGGAAATTTTTTATTGGTTACAGGATCTAACATGTCTGGTAAAAGCACTCTTCTTAGGAGTATTGGCATCAATGCTCTTCTTGCCCGGACTGGCGCGCCAGTTTGCGCAGCTTCTTTTAGTTTGCCCCCGGTGGACTTAGTTACCTCGTTTAAGGTAAACGATTCCCTGGCTGATGGTGTTTCTCTCTACATGGCTGAACTTAAACACATAAAGAGAGTTATTGATTTAATCAAAAGTAACCATGAAAAAGGCGTTATTACACTTTACCTTTTTGATGAAATTCTTCAAGGAACCAATAGTCGTGAACGTCAGATAACCGTTGCGTCTATTACAGCGCAGCTTTTAGCGTTAAATGTTATTGGGGCTATTTCTACTCATGATTTAGAACTTGCAGAAGTGGATAGCTTGGAAGGGGTTTGCGATACAGTTCATTTTAAAGAAAAGTTATTAACCGATGAAACTGGAACCATCATGAGTTTTGACTATTTATTACGCTCTGGAATATCGAATACAACCAACGCCCTCGAACTATTAAAAGCGGTTGGTTTGAAGCTATCGTAATTCAGATTATTAATACGATAGTTAAGAGCCCTCATAGGAGTGGCCAAAAGATCGTACTCCATTTTTTTGTCTTTGTCTTGCCGCTCGAAGTTGTTCTCGCTTTCGTTTGTTATTTTTCCTGAGATTTTGTAAGTCAATTCTATATTGTTGTCGGCAAGGTCTTAAGGTTTTTTGCGAACTAGCTGAAGTAGCGCAATTTTCTAAAGCTTTCAGAATTCTTCTTTTAGCGTTTACTTCCTGGAAAATTTGATTTTTTGCTAATTTAAGTTTTTCTCTCTTTTCGCTTTGTTGGGCCAGGGCTGTTCCCTGGATTAAAAAAAACGTGAGTGAAATAACGATTATTTTTTTCATTTTACTTTGTATCTTAATATTGGGTAATTTGAGTTCCCTCGACAATTGGCCGAGGGAACGATATAGATTTTAGTGACTAGTGAACAGAGATTTAAATTCGCTATAACCTTCAATTTCTAGTTTTTCTGCGGGGACAAATCGTAGCGAAGCTGAGTTGATACAATACCTTTTGCCCGTAGGTTTTGGGCCGTCAAGAAATAGATGTCCTAGATGAGAATCTGCATTGGTCGATCTTACTTCTGTTCTTACCATTCCGTAAGCCGTATCTGATTTTTCGAAGACATTTTCCTGAACTAAAGGTCGAGTGAAAGAGGGCCATCCCGTTCCAGATTTAAATTTATCTTGCGAACTAAAAAGTGGTTCTCCAGAAACGATATCTACATAAATTCCGGCTTTTTTATTATCCCAAAACTCATTAGTATACGGCCGTTCTGTTCCATTTTTTTGAGTGACGTCATACTGCAAGCTAGTTAATTTACTTTTTAATTCTTTTTGTGATGGCTTGGAATACTCTTTATCCATTTGGGAAATTTTCTTAGGTTTATAAACTTTATCTTCCCCCCAAATACGGTCTATAAATTGATCGCGTCCTGAACCATACCGATACATATGATAGCGAGTGGAATTCTTTTTATAAAAATCCTGATGATATTCTTCCGCTGGATAGAACACCTCCGCTTTTCTAATAGGCGTAATGATTGGTTTTTTAAATACGCCGCTTTTTGCTAAAGCTTCTTTAGATTTTTCCGCTAACGTTTTTTGTTCTTCACTATGATAGAAAATAGCGGATGCGTATTGTGTTCCTCTATCTACAAACTGACCGCCTTCGTCGGTAGGGTCGATCATTCTCCACAAAGCTTCCAACAGATCTGAGTATGAAACTTTAGTTGGATCGTAAAGAACTTGAACTGCTTCTACATGCCCGGTCACTCCACGAGCGACTTCTTTATAGGCGGGATCTTTTTTGAATCCGCCAGTATAACCAGAAATAGCATCTATCACTCCATCGACTTCTTCAAAGGAGGACTCGGTGCACCAAAAACATCCGCCGGCAAATGTGGCGGTTTCGACATTATCTGAAGGAATGGGCGAACTCATTTTCTTCATCGAATCTTTTGAATTGGAAGCGCTAAAACTTGTCATTGCCCAAGAAAGACCAAATAGTAGCGAAAAAAGAAAAGCAAAATAGGTTGCGTAAGGCTTATTCATTATTTGTCTCCTCGACAAAGTTGTTTACTTAATGATTGGTTAACCAAGTTATTTAAATATTCGTCGTTACGTATTTAAAACCCTTACATTCATTTTAATGGAATCTGGTTCTATGCGTCGTATAAAAATTAAATAGAAAATAAGCGACCATTTAACAAGGTTTTTTAATCCCACAAGTGGATTTAATTCCCTGTGACTTGCCACGTTATTTAAAATAATGTTTTTTAAAGGGTACTCTGCCCGTCTGAAGCGAGGACGTTCATTGAGCTTTGAAAGCTTATTTCTGTTGGTTTAGCTATTGGATTAAATGATATCCATAAGATTCATCCTATCGCTCATTTGCGATAGGAGTTCGTTTTTTAGCTTTGAAAGCTCTGGTGTATTGAGATTGGGATGGTTTTGTAGAAGATCTTCGGCTTCTTTGCGGGCTATTTCTAAAATTTTGATATCTCTCACTAAATTGGCTACTTTAAGATCGGGTAGTCCCGATTGTCGAGTTCCTAAAAAATCTCCAGGGCCTCTAATTTCTAAATCTTTCTCGGCAATGTAGAATCCGTCTTGCGATTCTCGCATTGCTTCTAATCTTGCTTTTCCTTCGTCGCTCAATGGGTAATAGGCGACAAGCAGGCAATGGGAAGCGTGTGTACCGCGGCCAATTCTTCCGCGAAGTTGATGCAATTGGGATAATCCAAATCGTTCGGCGTGTTCTACGATCATGAGGGTAGAGTTGGGTACGTGTACTCCTACTTCAATGACTGTTGTTGCGACTAAGGCTTGAATTTTTCCTTCTTTAAATTCGGCCATAATTTGTCGTCTTTCGGCAGATTTTATTTTTCCATGCACCAAACCTATATTAATTTCAGGAAATCGTTCTTTAAGGTATTCGTAAGTTTCGGTTGCCGTTTTGAGGTCCATCTTTTCGGTTTCTTCGATCAACGGACAAACGATATAGGCTTGTCTGCCTTTTGAAATTTCTTTAGCGACAAAGTTGTATACTTCATCGCGTTTGTTTTCGGAATAAACCTGCGTTTTGATCGGTTTGCGTCCGGGAGGCAGTTCGTCTATGAGGGAAACGTCTAAATCGCCATAAATAGTAAGCGCTAGCGATCTGGGTATTGGCGTTGCTGTCATTACTAAAATGTGAGGAGCGGTTCCTTTTTTATTCAACGCTTCTCTTTGTAATACGCCGAATCGGTGTTGTTCGTCTATGACGGCGATTCCTAATCGATCAAACTGAATTTCTTTTTGGATTAACGCGTGAGTGCCGACAACTATATGTGATATCCCTTCTCGGACTCTTTCTAAAGCTTGTTTTTTTTCTTTAGATGGAAGCGAACCTGTAATGAGTTCTACGTTGATGCCAAGTTTCGCGCAGTCGTTGGATAAACTGTGGAAATGTTGTTCGGCTAATATTTCAGTTGGAGCCATGAGAGCGCCTTGATAACTGTTATCGACTGCGGTTAATAGCGCTATTAAGGCAACTATTGTTTTACCGCTTCCTACATCTCCTTGAATGAGTCGATTCATGGGGACTGGTTTTTCTAAGTCATTCATGATACTCGCCAGAACTTTTGTTTGTGCGTTTGTTAATTCGAAAGCCAATTCTTGCATGAACTGTTTGATCAAAGTTCCTCGGGTTTTTAGTTTAATTCCTTTTGGGACATTTTTGGTTTGTTTACGCTTATAAAATAAAGCCAATTGAATAAGAAATAATTCGTCAAAGACGATTCTTTCTTGGACGAGAGTTTTGAATCTATTTAAAGCGTCTAACGAGGAATTCTCGTTTGGGAAGTGGGTTTCCCGAATTGCTTGCGATAGAGGAGGGTATCCATTTCTCTCTATGATATCTTGCGGCATAAAATCTTCGGCTAAATCTGAATAAATTTCTATGACATTATGGATAATAGATCTTAATGATTTGAGATGTAGTCCTTCTGTTGTTTGATACACAGGGACGATACGTCCAGTTTCAACGCTTGGGTTTTGAGATCCATCGTCGATTTCAACGTTGGGATGGACTAGTTCCAACCGTGAGCCAGCGCGACGATTTGGATGAGGTTTGCCGGAAACGATTACTCGCGCTCCGATTTTGAACTTGTCCTTCATATAGGTAGCGTTGAATTGGTAGTACTTAGCTCGGATAGCTCCAGTTTCGTCTTGAAGAGCTATTTCAAAAACCCTTCTTCGTCTACCGATAAAATAAGAGCCTGCAGCGGTTATTTCTGCGCTAAAACTGGTATGTTCACCCGCTTCTAAGGTTGAAATTGTTCCGGTTTTGGAGCGATCTTCATATCTAAAAGGAATGTGGAACAGGCAATCTTTGACGGATTCAAGATTGAGCCTTTTTAATACTTCCGCTTTTTTAGGACCAACGCCTTTGATGAATTGAAGCGGGTCTTCTAGAGAAGGAGATGTTTTTTGAGGTGTTTCTTTTCCCATATATAATTTCCTAGGGGCTAAAGCAGAGTCATATTATAAAATTTTTGAAGAGAATTAAAAGTTCTTTTCTATTTTAAAAAGGATAGGCCGATATTTCGAATTGTAAAAAGACAGTTGACATAGGTAGGTGTTCTCCGGTATTCCTGTAATTGTAGGGAAGTAAATTTATTCCTATAGAAAGAGAAATGCTTCCTATAACCAATTGAAAAATATGTTGAAACTGGACGACATAACCGATTCGATTTTATCCTATCATCCAAATGCGGATATAGACATAATTCTGAATGCCTATGTATTTACCGCGAAGGCCCACCGTAACCAAAGCCGCAAATCTGGCGAAGCATATTTATCCCATCCTTTAGAAGTTGCCTACAACGTTACAAAGTTGAAGATGGACGAAGTATCTGTTGCTGTCGGTTTATTACATGACACGTTGGAAGATACGATGACGACCAAAGAGGAGATTGTAGACGCTTTTGGAGATGAAGTTTATCAATTGGTTGAAGGATTAACAAAAATAAGCCAAATCGAGTTTGCCAGCAGGGAAGAAAAACAGGCCGAAAACTTTCGCAAAATGATTCTAGCAATGTCGAAAGATATTCGCGTGATTTTGATCAAGTTGGCGGACCGAGTACATAATATTAAGACCTTAGATTCGATGAATGAGGCTTCTCAAAAGCGAATTGCTCGTGAAACCATTGAAATTTTTTCGCCTCTTGCTCATCGTTTGGGCATAGGTTGGGTTAAGTCTGAATTAGAAAACGGAGCTTTTAAATATCTTCATCCGAAAGATTATCAATTTATTGATGAAAGGTTTACGGATAAACAGGAAGAACGTCAAAAGTTTGTAGAGGATGTTTGCGAAATCGTTTCTTCGGAATTAGCTAGCGCCGATATTAAGGGGCGCATTATGGGTAGGCCTAAAAATAATTATAGTATCTATTCTAAAATGCAAGGTCAGAATCTTGATTTTGACGAGATCTACGATTTAATAGGAATTCGGATTTTAACTGAATCTATTAGGGATTGTTATGCCGTTTTGGGAATGATTCATTCTCTTTGGAAACCTATCCCAGGCAAATTTAAAGACTATATTGCAATGCCGAAGCCTAATATGTATCAATCTCTTCATACTACGGTAGTTGGACCGGATGTAAAGAGGGTAGAAGTGCAAATTAGAACTGAGGAAATGCATAGAGTTTCTGAAGCGGGTATCGCTGCGCATTGGCAATATAAGGAAGGCGATGGTAGAAAGCTCAAACAGATCGACGAACAGCTTGTTTGGGTAAGGCACTTTTTGGAAGAAAACGAAGGGATCAAGAACCCCAAAGAGTTTTTAAGCGAGTTTAAAGTTAACCTATACCCTTACGAAGTATACATTTTCACTCCAAAGGGTGAAGTTGTGGCGCTTCCTCAAGGAGCAACTGCGGTTGATTTTGCTTTCCAAGTGCATACTGATGTTGGATATCATTGTTTAGGAGCAAAGGTTAATGGAAGAATTGTACCTTTACGCTATAAATTGAAAAATGGAGATCATGTTGAAGTCTTTACTTCGCCTCAAAAGGAACCAACAAGGGATTGGTTAAAGTTTGTAAAAACCTCTAGAGCGCGCGGAAAAATTTTAAATTTTCTGAATGGAAAAGAAAAAACGCGCAATCTTGAAGTAGGCAAAAGCCGACTAAATTTAGAATTAAAAAGATTTTCCTTAAATATAGATAAAATTGGAAATTTGAAAGAGTTGGACAGCGCTATCCAGTCCTGTGGTTTTAACTCTCTAGATCCTTTGATTATTGCGGTAGGATTGGGGAAATTAAATCCTCGTCATTTTACCGAAAAACTTATTCCGCGTGAAAGATTAGATAAGAAAAAAGCGGAAGAAAAACAAGCTAGCGCTAAAAACAACGATACTAAGGTAGTCAAGTCTGGAATTTGGGTTAAGGGATTTGACGGAGTCGGAACTTTATTGATTCGGATGGGGAAATGCTGTAGTCCTGTTCCAGGCGATGAAATTTTAGGTTATATAACCCGAGGTAGAGGCGTTTCAGTCCATACAGTAGATTGTCCTAGCGTTAGCGCTCTAAAAGGAGAAAATGATAGGATTTTGGAAGTCGGCTGGAATGAAGTTTCCGAAGTTCCATCAATAGTCCACGTACAAATCGTTACAATGGATAAGCCTGGAATGTTAGCGACGATTAGCTCAGTTCTGGCAACTTTAGAAATTAATATTACACGAGCCAGCGTCAATCAAGGACCTAATAGTCGAGCCTATTTTGATCTTTCAATAGAGGTTTCTAGTTTAGAACAACTCAACAAGACGCTAGGGGACGTCAAAAAGGTAGAGGGCGTCATATATGTCGAAAGAATTAAAGAACACCAGAAAAAAGCTTCTAAAAAGAGCTTAGAGAATATTGATCCAGATAAAAGCAAAACAGATCAGAAGCTTTCAAGTGCACTTTAATTTTGGGTTTTTTATCGAATAAAAAAGAAAGGGATATGACTGGAACGCTGAATTAGAAGGCCTTCTGGACTTTATCTGCTTTCAAACAACGAGAGCAAACCTTTAAAGCTTTAATAGCTCCATTCACAATTACCCGGAGTTTCTGTAGATTTGGGTTCCATCTTCTTCGGGTCTTATTATTAGCGTGGCTCACATTATTCCCGAAAAGAGGGCCTTTGCCACATACATCACAACGCTTGGACATCAAAAACTCCTAAAAACATAATTATTGTAAACTTTTTTAGTAGATGCTAACATAGGTTCAAATAGGCGGCAAGGTAATTTTGTTATGCTGATTAAAAAAGACTCTAAAATCAACGAAATAATTCAGAATTTCCCCCATACCATCGATCTTTTCCGTGAACTTAATATGAGTTGTTCGAGTTGTTTTGCGGTTAACTTCGATACCCTTGAAAACGGGGCTTTAATGCATGGTATGGAAGTAAATAAACTGATATCCCAAGTGCAAAAGCACATTCATGGCGATACTCCCACTGTTGCTAGCTTAATCCCAAAAACTTAGAATTAACCAATAAAATAAGAGCAGGGATGCTGATAATTCTTAATTATCCTGGCGTTTTATCTTAATTGAGTAATATTTTTTAATTGGAATGCTTGCTAAGAAAAGAGCGAGAAGTTAGTCTAAAAGGGAGCGTTTTACCTAAGGAAAGCACTTTCGGTAATAATATCTTTTAATATTTTTTCAGCTAATGCATCGCTATCGACATTGAAACGGCCTTCGGCGATTTCTTTTTTAATCCGGTTAACCTTTTCAGTTCTAACGTCTGGGGAGTTTTTAACTACTTCCTGAGCTTGTTGGATTCCTTTAGCTTTAGAAGATAATACAATTTGTTCCGAAGTAGAGGTTTGCCCAGAAGCGGGGTTAGAGCTTCCACTTTGTGCCGCATTACTTTTGATCGCCTGGTTCTTGCTTATCTTTTCTTGAGCGATTTTATTTTTTGCTGTGAAGTCGTTTCCTGGGATTTCCATGGAATTCACCTTGCCTTTCCCTAAATTTCTGGAAAATGGCTAAAATGCCTTTTTTAAAATTTGTTTCTAATTTTGCTTTTTATGAGTTAAAACTTAGTTAGTTTTACTCTTATGTTTTTCTTATCGGTGCTATAGCGAATTACTTAAGCAAAAAATCAATTAAATTTACATTAAATTTTTTTTTAAAAAAAGGCCAAAATATCATTAAAATAAAGCCTTTCTAAGCCTTTGAGAAACCTATTCTTTAACGAAAAACATTGAAGTTTCATCACTTATTTGTTTCCCTAAACCCTATAAAACACTTATTTAGTTCGGAATTGTGAAAAAAAAGTATAAGAACCCGGTTCCTACGGTTGATATTATCATAGAATTTGAACAAAAGGGGATTATTTTAATCGAACGGGCAAACCCACCTCATGGCTGGGCAATCCCAGGTGGTTTTGTTGATTATGGGGAATCCTTAGAGGAAGCTGCTATTAGGGAATCCTTAGAAGAAACCTCCCTAACTATCCAATTAATTGGACAATTTCATACATACTCGGACCCGGCAAGGGACCCACGTTTCCATACCCTTTCAACAGTGTTCATAGCAAAAGCGTCTGGAGTACCCAAAGCGCAGGACGATGCTCAAAATATAGGTGTTTTTGGGGAAAGCGAATTGCCTGAAGTTCTAGCTTTTGATCATCTTCGAATTTTAAAAGATTATTTTCATGTTTGTTCTAAATATCCTACTTGGACTCCCCATATAACCTCTTGAATTTTGGGTATGATTTGAAATTTTTTCTAAAAATAGTACTAGTTTCTTTTTTTTTAATTTGTTTTGGGAAGGTAAGCGCAGCGGCTTCTCAGTTAAAAAGCTATGAGGAAACTCTTTGGAAATACTTAGAAAAAGTTTATTCATTTGGTCCTAGATTTTCAGGGAGCGATGGAAATGCGAAGCTTCAAGCTTTTTTATTAAAAGAGGGTGAACGATTAGCAGATTTCACTAAGAGGCAAAGTTTTTTTCATAGACCTCAAAATGGTTTGCCGGTTTCAATGGCAAATATTGAATTCCGCTTTGAAGGAAAAATAAAAGGACAGAAACCTATTCTTATAGGAGCTCATTACGACACCCGACCATTTGCGGATGAAGAAGAAAATCCCCAAAAAGCCATAAAACCAATACTTGGAGCTAATGATGGAGGGTCTGGAACAGCCCTATTATTAGGGTTAACCCATTATTTTTCGGAGAATCAGCCATTTAGGCCAGTTCATATTGTGTTTTTTGATGGTGAGGATTTTGGTAAAAAAGGTTCTCCCTATTATATGTTAGGTTCAAAGTATTACGCTAAAAGCCTCAAAAAGAATAATTCTGATTGGCCAGCTTGGGTTGCGGTTTTTGATATGGTAGCTGATAAGAATTTAGAGATTTATCGAGAAGGATATTCTATGAAGAGCGCAGGTTGGTTAGTTGATGCTATTTATAAGACTTCTCGAAAAGTTGAAGGAGGAGATCGATTTATTAACGAAAAGCGGTTTTCTATTTTAGACGATCATTATCCATTTATATTGAGGAATATTCCTTCCGTTCTTATAATTGATCTTGTTTATCCTCACTGGCACAAAGAAAGTGATATTCTTGAAAATTGTTCCTCAAAAAGTTTATATACAGTCTTTAAGGTATTTGTGGAAACATTAAATACTTTGGAGCATGTTCGGTAACAGACTTTTACCAGGCCCATAAGTGAGGGCTTCGCTAGTTGAGAGATTTGTTTTATATCTGAAATAAAAGGGTAAATCAGCTTGATTTACTAAAGTTCCTATGGCATATTCAATTGCTTTTAAGAACTCTAAAAAATTATAAGCCTCGCCTCATTTTAGATGGGGCTTTAACTCAAGAGGAGAGAAAATGCGGTTTTACCAAACCATCGTTATTTTGCGTCCCGACCTGGACGACGCTCAAGCCAAAGAAAATTCCGAGAAAATTAAAGGTTTCATCGCCAAATATGATGGCGAAATTGTCCGGATGGATAATTGGGGAAAGAAACGTCTCGCCTACCGAATCAAAAAAAATCGTTTTGGAATTTATTTAAATATTTGCCATAAGTTAGAAGGAAGCCAAGTAGATTCTTTAGAAAAAGAATTTCGACTTGATGAAACAATTCTTAAGTTTCTCGTTGTTCGACTAGAGGCTGATGAGTTTGAAAGAATTTGTGGACAGCAATCCATTTTTGACGATCCGGATAAGAAGTCGGATTCTGAAGAAGGTAGCAGTAGGGGGGATGAGACTGCGACCAAAGCTGAGTCCGAGCCTGAAGCTGAACCAGAAGCCGAAGCAGAAGCTGAAACAGAAGCCGCAGAGGAAATCAACTAATGGCTAGCTTTAATAAAGTTTTATTAATGGGAAACCTGACTCGCGATCCAGAATTGCGATTTACTGCAAATGGCTCAGCCGTTGCTGGTTTTGGATTGGCTATTAATAGAAAGTATAAGCAGGGAGACGAATGGAAAGAAGATGTTTGTTTCGTCGATATAACCGTTTGGGGAAAACAAGCGGAAAACTGCGCACAATATTTAAACAAAGGAAGCGGAGCTTTTATTGAGGGGTACTTACGCTTGAATTCGTGGGAAACTGATTCCGGCGAAAAAAGAAACAAGCTAGAAGTCGTCGCTAATACCGTTCAATTTTTACCAAAGGGAACGTCCAATAGAGATATGGGACAAGGGGGAGATGGCTTTGATGACATGGCCCCTAAAGGCGATATTCCCTTTTAGGATAATTTATTTAGGAGTTTTTTAAACATGGCTTTAAAAGGAAAATCGCGCGGAAGACGGCGATCATTTGTTTCGCAAAAAGTTTGTAGGTTTTGCGTTGAAAAACTAGAGTACATTGATTTTTTTGATATAAAAACTTTGAAACCATTGATTTCAGAAAGAGGCAAGATTGTTCCCTCCAGAATTTCGGGAAACTGCGCAAGACATCAAAGGCTGTTGACCTTAGCAATTAAAAGAGCAAGGAATATAGCGTTGTTGCCATTTTCTGTAGAGCGTTAGGTTTTGACGGATAAGATTCCGCTCAAAGAGATTTTATTACCAGTTGCGGTTACTCTTGTAATTTTTTTTACTTCGTTACTTGTCCCACCTTTAGGGATTGTGATCGGAGTTCTTTCTCCAGTTCCTCTCGTTTGGATTTATTTGAGAGGAGGAAAACAGATAGGCTTAATTTGTTTAGCCTGCGCGTGTGGGATTATTTTATTTGCTTTCGGAGCAAGGCACGCTCTTTTTTTTATGGCTGAATATGGTGTAATGGCCTTTATCTTAGGGGAAACGGTTAGGTTTCGTTTGCCCATTGAAAAGTGCGTCGGTTTTACCGCACTTGGCTCGGCCCTGATGTCCGCCGCAGTTTTGACGTTTGCATTTTCGACGGAAGAAGTCAGCTTGCAGGAATTTATCCAAGAGCAAGTTCAAGTTCACGTCAAGCAGTCTGCGGAAACCTTTAAGGCAATGGGAAACGACCCAGGAGATCAAGCGTCTTTTGAGAAGACTCTTAATCGAATTGCCGGTCTTTTAGCGACAGCGTATCCTTCTTTTATATTTGTAGGATCTTTATTTGGGGCATTAGCAAATTATTCTGTTGCTCGATATGTTTGGAGGCGGCAAACTAACGCTTATCCTTTTTTTGAGGAAAAGTTTAACTCCTGGTTGTTGCAAGAAAATTTTATTTGGGCGTTTATAGCGTCGGCAGGAATTGTTTGGTTTACTTCGGAAGGAAGCTTGTTTGGAATTGGAATAAACGGTTTAATTGTTTGCTTGGCTGTTTATATATTACATGGACTGGCGATAGCCTTTCATTTCCTTGAATCCAAATCTGTGCCCAACTTTTTGTGGGTTTTGTTGGTGGCGTTTATTTTTTCCCAACCTATTTTGATTGGTTTGTTGGTTGGCTTGGGGATTTTTGATTTGTGGGCCGACTTCAGAAAATTAAAAGTAGTTGAGGTTTATCCACAAGATCTTGATGAAGATTGAAATTGAAAATATTGAATTTTTATTTTTGGAGTTTGTAGATTCATGAAACTTTTATTAAAAGAAGATGTTGAAAACGTAGGTTCGGTTGGTGACGAAGTCGAAGTTAAAGATGGTTTTGGAAGAAACTTTTTAATACCTTCTGGTAAGGCTATTTTAGCTACTCCTCGTAACTTAAAAGCGTTTACTCACCAAAAGAACGTAGTTAAAGCGAAGTATAGAAAATTTAAGAACGCCGCTGAAGAAACGGCCTCAAAAATTAGCTCCATTTCATGTGAGTTTGTAAAAAAAGTTGGAGATACTGGGAAATTATTTGGTTCGGTAACCAGTCAAGATATTGCTGACTCCATGTCTAAACAGGGCGTCGATATCGATAAAAGGAAAATTCAACTTAAAGAACCTATTAAGGCCCTTGGCGATTTTACGGCTTCTTACAAAGTTCACCCAGAGGTGACAGCGGAGATTAAAATAAAGGTAACGAAGGAAGAAGAGCCCAAAACTGAGGAAAAAACAGCCGAAGAAAAAGAATAGCTCGTAAATTAAAATTTTAGCGTGATGCAATAACTATGGGTGATGCTTTAAATGAAATTGGGTTAAAGAAGCTATTGCCTCATAGCGTTGAGGCGGAAAGATATGTGCTTGGCGCTTGTTTGAAATCCAATGATGTTTTTGCAAGAGCGTTAGAGACATTAGAAGGCGAAGATTTTTATAAGATTGGCAGTAAAAAAATCTTTGCCGCCATGAGTAGTTTATTTGAAGCTAGCGAAGAAATAGACATTCTGACCCTTTCTGAAAGGCTCCGCAAGAATGGTGATCTCGAAGCTGTAGGAGGGATGGACTTTTTAGATTATCTCGACGACTTAGTGCCAACCTCCGGGGCACTTACTCATCATGCCAAAATAGTTCGAGATAAACGCGTATTAAGAGATTTAATAAATAGCGCGACCGATATCGTCAACCAAGGCTACGATGATAGCGAGGATGTAGAAACTCTCTTAGACAAAGCCGAAACCTCCATATTTGAGATATCCGAAAAAAAATCTAAGCGAACCTTTTTTCCCATTAAAGAGGTGCTCTCAAAAAGTTTTGAAGCGATTGAAAAACTATTTGAGCGTCCGGGGTTAGTAACTGGAGTCGAAACGGGTTTTGTTGAGTTGGATAGAATGACTTCGGGCTTTCAACCCTCAGATTTGATCATCCTAGCCGCAAGGCCCAGTATGGGGAAAACTAGTTTAGCCCTGGATATAGCTCGGTTTGCGGCGGTGAAAAGAGCAATTCCCACTGCCATATTTAGTTTGGAAATGTCTAAAGAGCAATTGGGGCTTCGTTTACTTTGTTCAGAAGCGAGAGTTGATTCGCAAAAAGTTAGAACAGGTTTTTTAGGGAAATCGGATTGGCCTAAGTTGACCGAAGCGGGGAGTAAATTGACCGAAGCGCCAATTTTTATTGACGATTCGCCATCTGTTTCGGTTTTAGATGTAAGAGCGAAAGCGAGACGCTTATATGCTGAACATAAAGTTGGGTTGATAATTATCGATTATTTGCAACTGATGCATTCCACTAAACATTCCGAAAGCAGGCAATTAGAGATTTCCGAAATTTCTAGAGGAATCAAAGCCTTAGCTAAAGAGTTAAATGTTCCCATTGTTGCACTTTCCCAATTGAGTAGAGCGGTCGAAAGCCGAACGGACAAAAGACCTCTACTATCGGACTTAAGAGAATCAGGGTCTATTGAGCAAGACGCCGATGTTGTTATGTTTATATACAGGGACGAAGTGTATAACCCCGAAGGAGGGGAAGAGGGTAAAGCGGAGATTTTGGTCCGCAAGCAAAGGAATGGCCCTATTGGTGAAGCCCATATTGCTTTTCTAAAAGATTATACAAGATTTGAAAACTTGGAAGAAGGAGATATTCCTCCTGATATGATCGAAGCAGATGACGAGGAGGTGCCTTTTTAATTCTGTTTTTGTTGTTTATCTCCTCTCTATAAATAATATAGTATCCAATACCATTCTTATTGTAGTTCCTAAAGATATATCTATAAAACTGGGAGTTTTTTGACTTTGGAGAATATTTTTTCTCTAAAGTAATTTGTCGTACTCCAAAAATTAAATTTCGTTAAAAAAGAGTCTTGCTTTGATGGCGGATATCATTTCTAATCAATTGTTTTTGGTAGTTTTTTCTAATTCGCATTAAACTTCTTTTTCAACTAATTATTTAGAAAATTTCTTTAGCTTAAATGAAACTAAATTCTGAGGAAGTTTCAGCCTTATTTAAAAAGCAAAGAATGGATGAATCTCTTGACGGAGAGAGTAATCCCGCTTTTGATGAATTGGAACCTTTGCGTACCTTTCGAAAATTTATCGACGATACTCGAGAGCAACTAGGAGCAAATCTTACTGTATTGCAAGATAAGGAAAAACAGCTGATAGATCTTCACCGCAAAACGGTGATGAAAATTAAAGAAGCAAGATCGATTTCCACGACTCCAATCAAATTTTTCAATGAAAGGAGAAAAGATTATCTGGCTATGATCGAAATGGTAATGTTTGGTATCAAACATGGTCGGCGCGTAGAAATTCCCCCCTTTGGTTCCGCTATTTTAAAGAAAAAACAAATAACTATGGGGTTATAATTAAGAGAACTCCCATAAGCTTTTTTGACCGATGCTTTCCCCTCCACTTATTTTGAAGAACGGTTTAATTAATAGAGATAAATAATTTTTCCCCATTAATATTTTTGTAGCTAAGTCTTTATTAAAGCTTCATATTAAATGGGAGAACCATAACTTTATTTTGAAATTAGGTATGTAAATATGCGATTAGCTGTGTGTTTTTTCGCCAATTTATTATTGGCCTCTTTATTGATAGTTTCTCAAGTTATGGCGCAAGCACATTCAAATTTTGATCAAGAGCCTACTTTAAAGCAAAAAGCTGAAATTTTTTTATATAGAAACGAGTTTTCAGAAGCAATCATTTATTACAAACAAGCGATAGAAAAAGATAAAACGGATGCGTATTTGTTTCGAGGGCTTGCTCAAGCTTTTAATAGTTCTGGAAAAACTAGAGAAGGAACAGACACCTTTAATCAATATTTAAAAACTTCCCCTCCCCACGCTCTTTATGGGCTTGGTTACTTGCATTATTTAACCAAAGATGAAGAGCAATCCCAGACGTTTTTGAGAGAAGCTATCAAGATGGATCCACAGCATACTTTGGCAATGAATAATCTAGGAGCGATACTATCGGATGAGAATGCTTTTGAAGAAGCTTTGAGTTTGGTGAAACAGGCCATCTCTATTAATCCGAAAGAAGGGATGTTTTATCGAAACCTCCAAATTATTTATTCAAAGATGGGTAAAGGAGAAGTGTTTGAAAATGAATATGAAGGAGCGCTTGAAGAAGGTTCGACAGATATAGCCAATGGTTATGGCAAAGCGTTCGCAACTTATCTACGACAGCAAGGCTTTAAGTACTTCAGTCAAGGAAAAGTTGAAAAATCAGTGAAAACTTTTGAAAAAGTTGTTGAAGTCTATAGGGCAATTCAACACCCAGGGGGAGAGTTAGCGGGATTATTTGGCCTAGGAATCTTGCATGAGGAATTAGGTAATGAAGAGAAAGCGTTTGAATTATATCGCGAAATTTTAAAAATAAACCCCAATCATATCCAAGCTAAACAAAAGCTAGAACTTCAAAAAAAATAATACTTTTGGTTGTTTTTGTATTTGATCTTTTTGTTTTTTTTGGGGCGTGAATTTCCTTAAGAGGAAGAATAATTCACAAAGAATTTAGGTATATTTGTTTTAAATATAAGGTTCTCATAGTTCAGTTGTTAATGAAAAAAGTACAGCAAGGGTTTATCTAATTAGGTTTGGTCTTAAAAAAAAATCGATAACTTTTCGTTTATGAACCCATAATTTGAGTAATCGAGTTCCCCTTAATTTATAAGAACCTCATGTGGATTTTGAGTTTGGTTTATTAAGGCTAGCCTAATTTTAGGATAATAGTTTTGGTGCTGTGAACCTTCAATTTATTTGGCTCTTTTCTTATCATACTAATTGGAATGAGATAGGAAGTAATTAATTATAGGAGAATGTCAACGTTGCGACACCTTTTTTAATTTTTGTTTACGGATGTTTACTTTGAAAATACATGCAAGAATTTATGTATATGAGTGTTAGACGCAGGAATATTAATTTTAAAATATTAAAACTGCTGCTGACTAGCGACGTTTCAAAAACTACTACTTAAATACCATCGAGTTAAAACTTTTATTTAAAAGATGAAGTAGCTTTGTATTTAAATTCAATTTTCTTGCGATATAGACTTTATGTTTATTTTTGACCCATTAACACAAGGACTGGAACTTCTCTCACAAAGGGAACTGCAAAAGGCCGAACGTTTATTCCTTGCGGTAATTAATGACCCTTATTCAGATGGGGAAGAGAACCACCTAGCGAGAAAATATTTGAACGAAATTCGTTCTTGTCAAAATGGAGCGATGACGCTTGATTTTGAAGAGTATAAAGACTTGGCTGTTGCCAATGCTGGTTCTTTAGAAGTTGTTTTCGAATTTTTAAGCGATTTGTATTTTTCTACAATAGAAACTTATAGGGAATTCGATGAGGAGATACCTCAACGGTTAGCGATGGTAATTAACCGTTTGAAAAGAGAAAAAATTCGAGATGTTATCGCTCGCGACGACCTTTACCGGCAAATTAATGAAAAAGGCGCCAAGCAGGTTCAAGAACAAATTGTTAAAGGAAAAACGAACGGTGAATATTCGAAAGAATTCAATCAATATCGCTGGAAAACTGTTTTTAGAAAATTTGTCGAATATATAAACCCTATTTTATTAGAACGGCATTTAGAGCTTTTAGAATATGTTTTAGAGACAGGGGAAGTAGGGCTTTTAGACGATCCTAAAATTTCTGTACTTACCCCAAAACATCGATGGATTATTGAATCCACTTTAAAAAGCAAATGGTTCTTATTAAGAAGCTATTTTTTTAAAGCTAAATCTGAAATTAAAGAGCAGTTTAATAAAAAAGAAGGAACCCGTAAGTATTGGGAAGAGGTTAAATTAAAAAAAATAAAGATATTTGAAGAATGTGGTTTCGACGAAAGAAATATTCAGAAGTTCCTTTATAGCGATAAGCTTAATTATAAGACGTTGGAAGAAATTCATAAGTACGCTAGAGATATGAGCTTAGATTTAATTCCGCGAGATGTGAGCTTAGCTTTGCGCGGTGTTGAAAAGTCGAAAGGTCACATCAAAGAGCGTGCAGGTCATTTGATTGGGGCAAGGAAAGGATTTCAAGAAAAGTTAACTGATTTTGGGTTTTCGACGGAAAATTCTTACAAGATTGCTCGTCAAGCTAAACGCGCCAACGGTTGTCAGATATCCGAGACGTTTGAAAATGCTCTTCAAGTTGCGCGTGATGAAATTTATTGGTATCGAGTACCACCGCATTTCCTAAAGTTTCGAGATGATTTAGAAGAACAGTGTAGAAAGCATTTGAGCACGGTAAAAATCCATTTATTCGAAAGAGGTAGATTGAATAAGCTACTATTGCTTTCAGGTAAGCATCTTATTCGCAATTTTTTGATAAAAGTGTATGGCGAAGATGTGGTTTCATTACATTGTTATTTTCGGTTAGAGACAGTTCGTCAATATTATAAGTTAAAGTGGTTTCAATACCATGCAGAACAGTTTCCAAGCGTTTCCGAACTAATAAAGATTAGTAGAAAAGAATTTCAACCAATGGTGTTGGAGGGATTTAGTTCTTTTGTAAAAAAGAAACGTTTAGAAGTTCCAGCTACTCAAATGAATAGTTTGGATAAGAACCGGTCAGAAACTGACTGGGAAGACCCCTATACAACAGTAGAAGAAAAGGCTTTATTGAAGTTTTGGTTTTTAATGGATCACGGAGTTAATATCACGCAAGCGACGATTAACAAAGGGGTGCTAGAAAAATCTTTCGACTTTATTAGTTATTTAAAACTTCAAGAATCAGAATGTAATAGTTGATATTGGCGGGACTGCATTTCTTTTAATGGCATGAGGTCACCCTTCTTTGAAGCTGCGGCGATTCCCTTTTTATAGACTTCTAATGCGTCGTCTATTTTAGATAGTTTCTCCAACGTTTTTCCTAGCAAATTGTAGGCGACAGAATAGTCTGGAAAGTGTTCTACTAGTATTTGAAAGTGGGGAAGGGCTTTTTCGTGGAACCCTTGATCTGCGTATATGGAGCCCAAACCAAAGTTTGCGACTTGGTCGTTTTCGTCTATTTCCAGCACTTGCAAGAACATACCCATCTTTTCTTCCTGGTCTTTCTTTTTTTTCTCTGCATCTTTTGTTCTCTTTTTTTCGTCCATTTTGGCCGAGATCAATTTGTCAAACTCGATGGCCGTTGCTTCAGCTTTCTCTTTTTCGGCATCTTCTATGCGCCCCTGTTGCATGTAATAAATGGACAAATTTGAGTGGGCCATGATTTCCATAGGATCTATTTCAGCCAACTTTTTCATAAGAGAGATGGCCTCGTCTAATTTGTTTTGCTTTGAGAGCAAAACTCCAAGGGCTTCATAAGCTGCGGCGTATTTAGGGTCGAGTTCAATAGCCTCGCGTAGAACGGCAATAGGTTTGTCCAGATTTTCTTCTTCTTTGAAATAACCTAAAGCTTCTTGATGCAGTTTGCGCGCATGGTCCGACCGCGTTGCCGTTTGGAAAAAAGGGAGTAGAGCGGTTTTTGTTTGGAACGGTTGAGAGTCGATCTCAACGCTCAGATCGATATCCGGGCTTCTGTGTTCTTTTTGCATGTATGCCAGCGCGATGTTCTTCTCAAGCGTGTGCGAGTACGTAGAACTTTTAATGTAGCCGATCTTTTTCCCGTCAAGGGATATTTCTCCGTTATAGGGAGGTGGGGTATCTCCTTCGATGATAAGTCCCATCAGAGCATATGAAGGAGAACCGTAAGTCTTGATCCGAGCTATGACTTCTTGTCCTATATAACAACCTTTGTTGTAGCTGACTGAAGAATGTTCTAATCCTGTTTCTGGTAACACGTTAGAATTGTCCATATCCTTGCCATATATGGGTATTCCCGCTTCGATGCGAAGTGTTTCGCGAGCGTTTTCGCTAACTGAACAGGCATTAGCGTTTTCTAGAAATTCTTGGATACGGAGTTTCAACTTGTCTGAAATGCAGAGAATAAACCCTTCTTCGCAGGTCAGGCTTTTGTTTATGATAAATCCTTGTTGTCCGTCTAACTCAAAAGAGCTGACATCGTTTGGCTTTTGCGGAAGGGTTAGGGAGTCTGTCAGCGTTTCGAGTATTAAACCGCTTTTCGGGCCCTGAACGGCGAGTAGGGAGTCTATCCCTTTGGGGGGAACTAGTGTAACGTCTTCGCGGAATATAAAAGAGTCTAAATGCTTAACCAGGAGCTCTTTTTGGACTGTTTCGGCTAATAATAAAACAGAAAACTCTCCGGTTCTGTGACCGGAAAAGGCGGCTATTAGTTTACCTTTACGATTGCAGATCGCGTTATTTTGGCCTTTACCAACGGTCAGTTCTTTGACATCGTTGGTGGTTTGAGTTTGCAAGTAGTCAAAAACATCCTTGCCAGAACAAGAGACCACAGACCAGTCATCCAAATGAAAATAGCCGCAATGAGAGCGAATTTGGGTTATTTCTTGAACAATATCGGAAACAATTTCCATCAGTTAAAAAGACCCCGCTGGAGGTGAAAGGGTTTTAAATAACTGAGAACGATTCCCCACATCCACAGGTGGAAGTGGCGTTTGGGTTTTTGAAAACAAAGCCTTTACCTTGCAAACCGCCTTCGTAGTCTAAAAGCATTCCTTTTAGATAAATCATGCTTTTAACGTCGATATACACTTTAAAGTCATCTTTTTCAGTGACGTTATCGCCTTTTTCTTCAGCTGTGAAGGAAAGATCGTAGGATAGCCCTGAACAGCCGCCACCTTTAACGCTCAATCTCAGACCGAGGCCCTTTTTATCTTCTTCTGCGACCAATTTTTTTACTTCGTCGTAAGCTATTGGTGAAATTTTTACAAATTCTGTTGCGGTAGTCATTCTCGATCTCCAAAGATTTAAATTCTGTTTTATAGTTAGATTCAAATTTTCAGTTTAAGATTCTTTAAATTATATTAGAATCTACTAGAACGGGTCAAATTCATTTGCTTTAAAGTGGTAGATTCCTTTAATCTTATATGAAATTTTAGCGTAAAATATGTCTAATATTATTTTACAATGCTTTGAGGGATTGAGGGATTAAAATAATCATTTTTTGAAGTTAACTTAAAACTTTTCATGATATTTTGAATCCAATAACTTAAGGCAAGACGCTCAAATAATTTAATAAGGATATGAAGGAGAAACGACTTTTATGATTAGCGTTCCAGATATTATTGCATTGGTTCAGGCAAAGATCCCCGACGCCGAAGTGAATTGTTTAGATAAAACGGGAATGAGTGATCATTTTATCATTCATGTTGTCTCAAAGGTTTTTGCAGAGGGTAGCATTATGGATAGACACAGGATGGTGCAAGACGCTTTAAACCCAGCCATGCAAGACGGCAGACTTCATGCTGCAGAGATTAAAACGGAAGTTCCTAGCGATTAAAGGTATTGACCTTTTTACCATATATATAATTATAACGAGTTACTGGGGTGGTCAGTTTTAATCCTTTTTTTATAAAGGTAAATCTGGCTAGCAGCAGTCACTTATTAAAATCTAATTTATTTTGGAGTTAAACAAATGTCCGTTATAGAAGATCAAATTAAAGAAGAAATTGCTGAAAACAAAGTTTTGATTTATGGAAAAGGCACTAAGACGATGCCTCGATGTGGTTTTACCGCTGAAACCGTTACATTTTTTTCAAAATATGGTTATCCTTTTGAAGTTGTTGATGTTTTGGAAAATATGGAAAAACGTGAAGTATTAAGCAAAATGACTAACTGGCCGACTCTTCCAAAAGTGTTCATCGACGGCAAGTTTTATGGCGATACTGACATTTTGGATGAAATGGAAGCGAAAGGTGAAGTGAAGCCTTTGTTGCAAACCGCTTTTGGCGATAATGCTTAATCTGATTTTTGCCAGATTTAATTTTTGTAACAGTTATCTATTTATGAGTTCCCCGCGTTTTAGCGCAGGGCAGATTATTTGAGGAGTTTATGCCCGATTTACTCGAGGTGGGCGACCGTGCCCCCAATTTTGAATTGCCCGCCATTTATGGTTATAAGCAAGGATATACAAGTCCGTCAGCTGAAGAGAATGTTAAAATCAGCTTAAAAGATTTTGAAGATAAATCTTGGGTGGCGTTAGTATTTTATAAGTACGATAGCACTCCAGAAGATACTCGGTTGATGGTAGGGTTGAATGAAGGTTTACGGCGTTTTAAAACCCGAGAAGTTGAAGTATTAGGGTGTAGCTGGAATGGCTTGAATTCTCATCAACAGTTCATTGAAGTTTACCAATTTGGCATTACGTTGATGGCCGATGAATATAAGAAGGTAACGGATCTATACGGCGTAATCAAAGAAGAAGACGATATGGGCAAAATGGTGAAGTATATTGAAAGAAGTTGTATTGTCATCGACAAAACAGGGTGCATACGTGGACTTTGGCGAGGAATAGAAGACTTACGTGGATTTGGCAAAGAGCTTTGGGAATTTATTAAAGCCGAAAAGAAATAATCCGAAGAGCGATTTTTAAAAAAAGCCCGTCCTTAAAAAGGACGGGCTTTTTTGTTTTTATATGATTTAGCTAGGCTCAAGTCTTTTCGAAAAATAATTTTTTCATTTAAATAGAAAGCTTATTTCTTAATCATCATAGAATCGTTTCGAAAGGACTAGGAAGAACCTAAGGTTTAATCCGCATATTGTATAAGATCAAGGCTTAAGAAGAGCATTAGCTCTCACGGTGAGGGTTATATTACTTTGTCCTGGAGCGGCTATGGGAGCAGCCATTTTTGCCATATCTGACATAGCCATAGCGCGACCTTGCATTGGTGTGGGGCTATAACCGCCGCTATCAACAGTCACGTGTAAAAGAGCTGTCTTTGTTTTGCCAAGAGCTCTGGCAGTGCGTTTGGCTTTTATCTGAAGTTTTTTGAGCGCAGCTTCAAGTAGGTTGTTGCGCGTCTCTTCGAGGAGTTCCGGAGAAACGCTATAATTTAAACCGTTCATGGTAAGACCAGTTCCTTGAATCCTTCCAACTAGATCTAAAAGGTCGTCCGCATTTTTACTTTTAAGTTGAATACCCTGAGAACCTCGCCATATTTTTTTCGACGGTAATGATTTCTTATGCCGATGTGGATCGTATTGATATACATTGTAACCTTGCGTGGATGTTTTAACGGTTTCAACGCTCTGCGCAATGCCTAACGCTTCTTTCATATGGCTGTTAATTTCGTTTTGCAATGCTCGAGGGTTGGAATTTTCAGTTTCGTAGCGAAGCGTAGCCGTTAAAAGGTCTTGCTCTACTTCCACTCGTTCTGTAGCTGAAAGATCAACAAGCGTCCCGCCTTCTGGGATATCAAGAAGGGTTTTATAGTCCTGCGCTTGTGTAGGAACAGACAAAAGTAATAACAAGGCGATCAAAAGTATTATGCGCATGACATCCCCTTCATGTTGAAATTAAACTGTTGAGTGAAATTATAATTTAGGAGAAAACAATTCAGATAAATAAAGTATAACGCTTTTTTTCGAACGGCGTTTTGATATGGAAAACCTGCGCTGGCCTCCTGCGAAGGATAGTGAGAGTTTTTAAGGCTAAGTTAATGGAGATTAAACGTCAAGTTCTTCGAAGAATGCCGCTCGCTCGCGGATGAATTTAAACCGATGGTGAGCTTCTTTACCCATTAGTTGGTTGAAGATTTCGTTAGCGGAAGGGTCGTCGCTAATTTCTACACGTATTAGCGATCGGTTGGTTTTATTCATAGTAGTAGATTTTAAGTCGGACGCAGGCATTTCTCCTAATCCTTTAAAACGGCCAATATCGTATTTATGGCCATTTAACTTTTCTACGATTTTTTCTTTTTCTTCATCATCTATGGCATAAAACGTTTTTTTGCCAGAATCAATGCGGTATAAGGGAGGTTGAGCAATATAGATATGGCCTTTTCGAATGAGTTCTGGTAAATATCGGAAAAAGAATGTTAAGAGTAGCGTGCATATATGAGCGCCATCAACATCAGCATCGGTCATAATAATGACTTTACCGTAGCGAAGTTTTGAGTAGTCAAATTTAGGGGCAATTCCCGTTCCAACAGCAGATATTATATTTCCTATTTCTACATTGGCTATAGCTTTACCGGTTCCTGCCGTTTCCACGTTTAGGATCTTTCCTCTTAGTGGTAATATGGCTTGTGTCTTGCGGTCTCGGGCTTGTTTGCTGGAACCGCCAGCCGATTCTCCTTCGCATATGAACAGTTCGGAATCGTCTCTATTAGTTGAAGAGCAATCTGACAGTTTTCCCGGTAAGTTGAGTCGATGAGAAACTGCGGTTTTACGGTTGACTGCGTCTTTAGCTTGCCGAGAAGCAATTCGTGCTTGCGCCGCTAGAATAACTCGATTGGCTATGCGATCCCCGAGAGTTTGGTTCTCATGAAGATAATGCTCGAAGGAATGTTTAACGACAGAATCAACCTGATTTGCGATATCGGAGTTTAGTCGCCCTTTAGTTTGGCCTTGAAACTCAACGTCGCCTTGTAGGTAAACATTGATTATAGCGATGAGTCCTTCGCGAACGTCGTCGTTAGTGATTCCCGTCACGCCCTTGGGTAATAACTTTCTTCTCTCAATGTAAGCCCTTAAAGCTTTGGTTAAACCATTGCGGAAACCATTTTCGTGTGTTCCGCCGTCAATGGTTCGAATGGCGTTGGCAAAGGAATGAATAGTGGCTTCTGTTCTAGAAGTCCAAAGAAAAGCCACTTCTAATCTAAGCTCTTTATCTTCTTTTTCTACATAAAACGGTTCTGGAGTGATGGAAGGTTTTTCTCCGACTATCTTCTTTATATAATCTTTGATCCCTTCTTCAAAATGGAACGTATGACGATTACCGTTCTCTTCAACATGTATCGTCAAACCCTTATTTAAAAAAGATTTTGATTCGGCTTGTTCTAATATCCATGTTGGATTGAATTGAATTTTTGGAAATATTTGAGAATCAGGCTTGAAGCGAACCGTGGTTCCTTTTAGCCGAATCGGTTTTCCTTTTTTAAGTTTTGAAGTGGGTTTTCCTCGGGAAAACGTTTGGGTCCACTCAAATCCATCGCGGCACGAAATGGAAGTTAAGGATTCGGAAAGGGCGCAGACAACTGCCATGCCGACTCCATGTAAACCTCCGGAAACTTTATAGGCATTTTCGTCAAATTTACCGCCCGAATGTAGGGTGGTAAATAAAACTTCCATAGCGCTTTTACCTGTTTTTTGAAATTTGTCTACAGGAACGCCCCGACCATTATCTTGAATGGACACTTCGCTATCCTTAAGCAAAGAAATTTTGATGGTGTCGCAGTGTCCGTTTAAGGATTCGTCTACAGCATTGTCAAGAATTTCCCATACTAAATGATGTAGACCTGTAGGCGAGGTGGAGCCTATATACATGCCAGGGCGGCGGCGAACAGGTTCTAATCCTTCTAATACTTGTATGTCTTTTGCTTCGTAAGTAGCCATAAAAAACTATATAAATTAATTTTACTTTTTATCTGGTTTAATAAACTTTTTAATTCCCGTAATCTTCTTACGCTTAGAAACGATGGTTCCTAAGCCGCCGCGATTATAAACGGGTAAGGAGCTAATAGAAATATCTTTTTGGCTGTTATCGTCAAATATTAATGTAGCTTTATCTTTTGCATCGACTACTATAAGGCCGGTCAAAATTGAGTCTCCGATGTTCATCAACTTAACCCCTTTACCTGCTCCAGAAAGAACAGATACTTGGTCTAGTGGGGTAACTAGTCCTTTCCCCTTTGAAGTTGTCATGAAAATAAACTTAGAGTCGATAATTTCCAAAGCAATCATTTTATCGGGTTCTTTTAAGCTGAATATTTTTTTTCCAGCTTTGGTGGTAATCCCAAGATTAGATATTGGAAATCGAAATCCATAACCATTGTTGCTTGCGGCTATAATTAATGGGCCCTCGGCTTCAGTTTTTTCAGAGAAATCCAACGCGTATTGTTTCTTGTCTGCCTTTAGCGGCTTTGGAGAACTTGTTTCTGTATTATTATTTTGGTTGTCGGGTAGCGTAAAAAATTGAATTACCTTTTCTCCATCTCTAAATTTAAAGAGGTTTTGAATTGGATCTCCAAAACCGCCGCGAGTATATGGCAAGTTAAAAGTTTTTTGAATGTAAACCATTCCTGCAGAAGTAAAAAAAGCGACTAATTCTTTTGAGTCGGCTTTGACCATACTGAGAAATCCATCGTTTTCTTTGAACTTAAGAGAAGAGGGTTCGACGAAGTTTTTAAATTTTCTGAGCCAACCGTTTCGGCTGAGAACTAAATACGCTTCTTCGTTTTCAATAAAGTCTTCTTCTTTTACTTCAACTTGTTCTACGGCTTTAATCTTCGTTTTTCGTTTGTCGCCGAAGATTTTATTAACCTCTTCCAGTTCTGTTTTAACTTCATCCCATATTTTAGTTTGCGATTTTAAAATACTTTCAATTTTTTTCTTCTCTTTGGTTTTTTCCTTCATTTCTTCCAAAATTTTGGTGATTTCCATCGCCACCAATTTGAATAGAGGGATTTCTAATACAGCATTAGTTTGTTCGTCGTCAATTTGGAACGCTTTTTTTAGTTTTTCGCTCGCTTCTTGCTTGGATTTAGACTGGCGGATGAGACGTAAGGCTTTATCTAAATCGTTAAATATTCGCGCAAATCCTTCGAGAATGTGTAAGCGTTTCTCTAGAATTTCTAAATCGTGTTTTAACCTGCGGACAACAACTTCCTTGCGAAAATCTAAGAAGTACTTACATATTTCTAATAGAGAAAGCCTTGAGGGTTCTCCCGTGGGCTTTAGGCAGGTAAAATTTAATTGGAAGTTGTATTCCAAGTCTGTATGTTTGAAGAGATAAGCCATGGTTTTTTCATTGACATCTTCTGACTTAGTTTCCATGACAATGCGAACTTTTTCGTCGCTTTCGTCTCTAACGTCTAATAAAGTCGGTATTTTCTTTGCGATTATTACGTCTGCAATTTTTTCAATGAGCCTGGATTTGTTGACGCTATAAGGGATAGATGTAATAACAATTAAAGATTTTCCGCGCGGTAAAGTTTCTACTTTCCATTCGCTCCGAATCTTAACCGCTCCAGAGCCTTCTTCGTAAGCTTTGCTCATTTCTTTTTTAGAATTCAAAATGACTCCGCCTGTTGGGAAGTCAGGGCCTTTGATGTTTTTCATCAATTGCAGAATTCCAATATTAGGATCATCGATCAAATCGATAAGAGCTTTGAAGACTTCGTTTAAGTTATGAGGGGGAAAGGAACAGGCCATTCCCACGGCTATACCAGAAGAGCCATTTATCAATAAGTTTGGGACTCTAGAAGGTAGTACTTTAGGTTCTTCTATGGTGTTGTCGTAGTTGGCTTGAAAATCGACCGTATTTTTTTTGATGTCGTTTAAAAGAAAAGCAGAGATAGACATCAGCTTTCCTTCGGTGTATCTGTATGCCGCTGGAGCATCGCCGTCTAGAGATCCAAAATTACCTTTGCCATTTACCAATGGGTAACGCATGGAAAAATCTTGCGCCATTCGAACCATGGAGTCGTAAGTAGAACTATCTCCGTGTGGATGATATTTACCGAGGACTTCTCCAATAATTTTAGCAGATTTGACGTGTTTAGCGGCGGCGTTGAGCCCCATTGAATTCATCGCATATAAGATTCTGCGGTGAATGGGTTTTAGGCCATCGCGGACGTCGGGTAAAGACCTCGATACTATGGTGGATAAAGCATACGTTAGGAACCGATTTTCTAGCTCCGTTTGAATATCGGATATAATTTCCTTAGCCATACTGGAATAAACCTGGAGGGACGATTCTTTAGCTTTAAATTTTTATTGCTTAAAAACCGTTAAATCCTTGAAACTTAAATTTCTTATTGATAGGTTAAAAAAAGAACGAATCAGAAGGAAACTTTTGAATTGAGTTTTGAGTTTGACTTTATAATAGTAAAAGTCAAATATGCTAATAGTCATTATATGGCGTAATATTATTTTTTCAATACAATATATTGATTTTACTTTGAATCGTTTTTTAAAGATGTTTCATCCTAACTGATAAATAACTTTAAAAATTTACAATAAATTTATTATATAAATAGTAAAAGAATAAATTTGGGAGGACATAAATGTCTGAAGACGCACTACGCGAAGAAATAATTAAGGTTTTAAAAACGGTTAAAGATCCCGATTTAAATCGGGACATTGTTAGTCTTGGTTTTGTTAAAGAGATGAAGTTTGATGGTAATAACGTTAGCTTTGATGTTGAATTAACCACTCCAGCTTGCCCCGTAAAAGAGCAGTTAAAAAATGAATGCGAAACGAAAGTTAAAGCTGTTGAAGGGGTTGGCAATGTTGTCGTTAACATGACTGCGGTTGTTCGTTCTACAGATAGAGACCAACCTGTTTTACCAGGAGTGAAGAATATCATCGCAGTAGCCAGCGGCAAGGGCGGTGTTGGCAAATCTACCGTTGCGGCTAATCTAGCTTTAGCTCTTCATGTAACTGGCGCATCGGTTGGATTAATGGATGCTGATATTTATGGGCCTAGCGTTCCTCAAATGTTAGGTGTACCCATTGCGCCACCAAAAGGCGGTCCAGACAATAAAATCTATCCAATAGAAAAACATGGCATTAAATTAATCTCTGCCGCATTTTTAGCGAAGGAAGGCCAGCCGTTGATGTTGCGCGGCCCTATGCTTGGCGGAATTATCCAACAATTTTTGCAAAACGTAGATTGGGGCGAATTAGATTATTTAGTGATCGATTTGCCACCTGGCACAGGCGACGTTCAAATGACTTTGACTCAAAGAGCTCCAATATCTGGAGCGGTTGTTGTCACTACTCCGCAAGAGGTTAGTTTGATTGATGCCGAAAAAGGCGTCAAAATGTTTTTTCAAGTTAAAGTACCGGTTCTTGGAATCGTTGAGAATATGAGTTACTTTATTTGCGACGGTTGTGATAAAAAACATTTTATTTTTAAGAACGGTGGCGGAAAGACAATGGCGGAGAGGCTGAACGTTCCTTTCATTAACGACATTCCTTTGATCACGAATGTAGCCGAATGTGGCGATGCAGGCACTCCAATCGTTGTTGCAGATCCAGATTCGCCAGCGAGCATAGCTTATAAAGAATTGGCCGGCAAAGTCGCGGCTCAATTAAGTATTAATCAAGCGAAAGAAGATAATGTTGAAACATCTTTTGAAGTTGCTTGGGAAGGTTAATTTTTAGAAAAAATATTATGGCTGAAAAAGACGAAAACGGGCAGGGTGGGTTTCTACCCAAAAAGGTTTATCAAGTTGATCCCAAAACCCTAGGTATTATTTGGAACGATGATAAAGAATGTTCCTATCCTGTCAAGTTGTTGCGCGAAAAATGCCCTTGTGCAAACTGTATTGACGAATGGTCTGGGGAGAATAAAATTGTACCTGGGTCAATACCTGATAGCATAAAACCCATTAAATTTAATTCTGTTGGGAGGTATGCTATACAGTTTTATTGGAGCGACGGTCATGATACCGGGCTTTATACGTATGATTTGCTGCGTCGCCTTGGCGAATAACTCAATGGGTAAATTGTTTTAAAGGGCTATATTGTTCTTAAATAGCCCTTTAAACTTTTTTTAGATAATTCAGATTCTACTTTAACTGTTTCTTGAGAATCCATTGAAAATCTGATATAAAATTCAAGAATCAATTCCTATCAGTATTTGGTAGACTACTTTCCTTAGAAGTTCTTCTCTATTAGCTCTCTTGTTTCTTCCTAATGACTGAAAAATATTACGCTTGCGGTCTTAAATTAAGCTTTGGCTGGGTCCGATTATTTATTAAGTCAGTTATGGGAAATCGATTAAATTTTGATTTAGTAATTTAAAAGATGATTAGGTCAATTATTTTCGAAATTTTGCTAATAAAAATCAAAAAAAATCCCGATTATAAAAAAATATGAAATCGGTTCTCTTATTTAAAACACTATTTCGCAGATACCAGGCATACTTTAATAAAACTCTATTATTGTTATTGGTCGAATTTGTTTTTGATATGTTGTCCATTTTCGCCATAGCTCCGGTAATGGATTTTTTGCTTGAACGAAACGAAGAAGACTTCAGCCAAATTACCCAATTTTTTATTAAAACTTTTTCTTATTTTGGGTTGCCCATTACCCTGCTTACTTTTTTGGGCGCTTTTTTCTTTTTTCAAGTGCTTAAGAGTGGATTTTTTATTTTTGCTAGATTTTGCATACTAGAATTGAAATATGCAATTTTAAAAAATCTAATTACGGATTCATTTGAAAAGTTTTTTAAGGCCAGATGGCTGTATTTTACTAGTACCAACCAAGGCAGACTAGTTAACACTTTTACTCGCGAAATATTGGTGGTTGGAGAAGCTTTTTTAGCAATGGCCTTGGTTTTATCTGGTGTGGTGCGTTTGGTCGTTTTTATTGGCGTTCCATTTTATATCTGTTGGCAAGCGGCTCTTGTGGCTCTTTTGGCGGGACTATTGTTTTCGATACCGTTGGGGATGTTAGGACCTGTGAATTATCAGTTGGGGATGTTAAGCACTTCTACGGCTAATCATTTGACAGCTATTGTTACCGAATGTCTTACCTCTATGAAGGTTATCTTAGGGTTTGGCGAAGGAAAAAAAACCTTGGGGATGTTGGGTGACAGTTTTGATTCGCATAGAAAGGCGGCCTTGAAATCGCAAACGTTACAAACAGCGACCCCTTTAATATATGAACCTTTGGGACTGTTGGCAGTTTTTGGAGCGATATTAACCGCTCAGAAATACTCTATTCCTTTCTCCGATATCGCGGTTATGCTTTGGGCTTTCATGAAAGGAATGCCGCAAATTGGACAAATAATCGAACGCAAAAATTCATTAGAAAATTTTTTCCCCAGCTTTGAGCAAGTTTGTGAAATCCAAGAACAGGCAAAAAGCTTCGTACAACCGTCTGGCGGTAAAATGTTTTCTGGTTTGAAAAACGAAATATGTTTCCGAAATGTTGATTTTTCTTATGCAACAGGAGATCTAGCTTTAAAAGAGATAAATCTTAAACTGAATAAAGGGAAAATGGTTGCGGTTGTCGGTAAATCAGGATCAGGAAAATCAACGCTGATTGATATGATTATGGGATTTAACCCTCCTTCGACAGGAGAAATACTTATAGATGGAAATTCGTTAGATGAATTTGACGTTGTTTCATGGCGTCATAGAATTGGTTATGTCCCGCAAGAAACGGTATTATTCAATTTGAGTATTCGTGATAATTTATTATGGGCAGCAGAAAATGCAAGTGAATCTGAAATGTTGGAAGCCTGTAAACTAGCTAATGCAGATGAGTTTATTAATGGGTTTAAAGATGGCTTAGAGACGATTGTTGGCGATCGGGGAGTCCGGTTATCTGGAGGACAAGCCCAACGAATTGCCTTGGCTAGGGCGATCTTACGAAAGCCAGATTTATTGATCCTTGACGAAGCTACTAGCGCTTTAGATACTGAAGCAGAACGATCTATTCAAACCGCTATTGAAAAAATTGCTAAACAAACTACTGTATTAGCTGTTGCTCATAGACTTTCTACTGTCGCCAAAGCCGATTGTATTTATCTCCTTGAAGATGGGAATATTGAGGAAGAGGGAAATTACAATGATTTAATAAGCCTTGGAGGCAAGTTCCAAAAAATGGTGGAAATGCAAAAACTAGCTTAATTGATTCAATAGAAATGTTAAAAAACTTGTAGAAAAATGAATAGTTTATGTTAAAAATAGAAAATTATAGTTTTTTGGAAAGGTTTTAAAGATTAAAGCTGTATTGATAATTGTAGCTCCTGGATTTGAAGAAATAGAGACCATTACAGTGGTGGATATTTTGCGCCGTTCGGGGGTTAGGGTGACTTTAGCAGGAACAGAACCTGGACCTCTTAAAGGCTCTAGAGACGTAGTTATTATTCCTGATACATTGTTGGAAGAAGTGATAGGAAAGAACTTTGACCTTATCGTTTTGCCAGGAGGACAACCTGGGACTACTAATCTGATGAACAATCCTAAAGTATTAGATTTGATAACTAAGGCGAGCGAGGATAGAAGAAAAATTGCGGCTATTTGCGCGGCTCCACTAGTATTAGATTCAGTCGATTTATTGGAAGGAAAAGTCTTTACAAGTCATCCAAGCGTTGAAAATGAGCTTGGTAAAGGGCAATATTCTCAAGAAAGAGTGGTTGTTGACGATAATCTTATTACAAGCCGAAGTCCAGGTACTGCAATGGAGTTTGCTTTTGCCCTAGTAGAAGCGCTACTTGGAAAAGATCGTTCAAAAACGGTTAATAAGGGTGTAATGGCAAAGTTATAATTTTGAAAAAAATTCAAATCTATTTTTTTATTAATGCGTCTAAAGTGTAGATTTGATTTTTATATTATATAGAACTCAATAATTATAAATTCTAATTAGAGTTTTGGAATGTTTGTTAATATTTCTCGAAATAAATTACTGATAAATAAAAATAGATTGCCTGGCAAAACACCTAAGGCAAAGAAAAAAGAGCCTAGATGCAATCATTGTGGTGGGTTGGTTCGATTTGATGGTGAAACCTCTTCATGTATCATGTGCTCAAGAGAGAAGGGGCATGCCTGCTCGGGATGTTCTTTTGCGACCCAATTAGAAGTGGATCAGAATAAGAAGCTGGCCTAACTTTTGGTTTTGGAAAATTATTCGTATCGTTCTTTGTAACGTTCGTATACTTTTTCTTCGATAAAGAACTCCACAAGCTTTTGATCGAGCTCTTGATGTTCGCTCATTGACCTAAGAATTCTGTAAACGTTGGAAAGGGGCATTGCTTTTTTATAGGGTCTGTCAGAAGCCGTTAGAGCCTCGGCTATGTCGGTTACAGCCATCATTAGCCCTTCAAAAGGGATTTCATTTCCTTTCAAGCCTAAGGGATAGCCTTTGCCATTAACGAATTCATGATGCGCCCCTGCAAAGTTTGGGATGTTCTTTAATCTCTTAGTGAACGGTATACGATTAAGCATTTTTAGCGTTACCGTTGCATGATGTTGCATTATCTTTCTTTCTTTTTCCGTAATACTTCCTTTTCTTATGGATAAGTTTTCTAACTCATTCTCAGTTAGGAAGTTAACTGGTTCTCCATTTTCATCCTTATAAGTCATTTCGCTAATTTCTTTTAAGCGATTTAACTTATCGTCCTCTAAGAATTCTCCAGGTTCATTACATTTAATCACAAAAGCTTTTATTTCCTCTAACTCTTGGATTTTGGTTTCTCCTTCTTCAGTTGCTTTACCTACTTCATCTGATGGAGCTCCGGATTCTAAAAGACTAACTTTGCGCTCTAAGTTTTCATTTTTTAGTTTTTCAATCAAATATCGAAATCTCATTTCAATATAATGGACTCGGTCAAAAATTGTTTGAAGCTTTTTGCCTTTTTCAATGATTTCTACCGGAGTCGTTACTTTACCAATATCATGCATCCAGGCGGCTATTTTTAATTCGTACAGCTGTTCAGGAGTAAATTTGATATCCTTAAAAAAACCAGTTTTTGTTTCGTTTAAAATTTCCGCCATAGTAATTGTCATATTAGCCACACGTTTGATATGACCCCCAGTTACTGGCGATTTTTCGTCAATAGCGGTAGCCATAACTTCAACGAAGGCTTCAAACAGCTTTTCCATATCAAGGATTAACTTAACATTTGTAATTGCTACAGCTGCTTGTGAGGCAAGAGATTCGGTTAAGCCTTCTAAGTCTGGAGAAAATGGACTTACTTCGCCTGATTTCGGGTTTTGTGCATTCAGTAATTGCAAAACGCCAATAACATCATTTTCATGGTTACGCATAGGAACTACGAGCATTGATTGAGAGCGATAACCTGATGTTTGATCAAATTTCTTTGGACCTGTAAAATCAAATAGGTCGGAGTGATAAACGTCTGGAATATTTACTGAAATTCCTTTCATTGCGACATATGCAGAAACGTTTGATTCTTTTAACTCTACTGGTGGAAAAGGAATTTTGTCGCCTGACTTTCCGCCCATTCTAATGTTAAGAGACTGGGTTTGAACGATTTTAAACCTTAATGTGTTGTCTTCAAGAATATAAAGAGTTCCCGCATCGGCATTGGCAAAGCTCCGCGCTTGATCCACTATCATTTCCAGTAGAGCATTAAGGTTTCTCTCCCCGGAGAGCGCTCTTCCAATATCAGACAATTGGCGAATTTGCGCAATCATCCTATCTGCATAGCCTTTAACTTCGTTTACTATGCTCACTAAAAGAGAGTTTAGATGAGCGTCTTGAGAAAGGTTTACGCTATCTGGGGTTAAGTTATTTGGTTTGGTGAAATCGTTCATTGACCAAGATTCAATTTAATTGTCATTTTCTTAATATAAAACAACGCATTAAAAAATAAAACCTTAAAAAATAAATAACGGTTTTCAAAGATTAATATAAACGTTATTTAAACGATAATTAATTAAAATTTCCACAAGTTATTGTAGTATATTTATGACAGCTATTTGTAGAAAAAAACCTTTAATCTCTTAGAATTAAATTGAAAGGTAGAGTTGTTTAAGTTGTCTTAAAAGTTTTGTGTGGGGAAATAATTCTTAGCTTTATGTTTTGCATGCAAAACATTTTTATTGGATAATTAAATTAGCTCGTCTTACAAGTAGCTATTTTTTGTATCGAAAAAACTTTGAAAAGCCCATTAAGTAGGTCGTTTGGAGGTAGACTTTAAGTATTTTAGATCTTTCCATCCAATAGTAACGGTTCTCTGGATTCCCATATTTTTTTACCGCAAACATTTATAAATGCCGGATTTTCGGATTCAAATAAAGTTAAATGAGATAAGTAGAGACCGTTAGCATCTGTAGGGCTGTCTCCGTAGGTCTCTTTTTCTTCCTGCATTATTCCAGCTTCAAATCGTTTGATTCCTTCGCTAGCGGCAACATTTTCAAAATAGGAGCCCAACAAGGGGTTGTTTTCTTTATTGATGCCTTTTGCATTTTTTCTTAAGAGTAATTTGATTGCTCGAGAAGAGTGTGAGGGAAACAAGCCTGCTCGGATGCAAGCGCGGTGTGACTTCCCTTCTTCCAAAGTCCATTTTTCGATTGCTTCTTTGGAATGTCCCATTGCCCCATAACTACAAATTTGATGCTTGAGTAAATAAAATGTTGAGTAGGCTACCATTTTTTCAACTTGAAACTGGTCTTCAAGTTTTTTTAATGGATCAAAGGAAATCCGGTTTGAGTGATCAATTTGTTCTTTAGTAGATTCTTTGATAGGGAACCCTACTTCACCTAAAGCGGTAGCGTAAAATAGGTAATCGTACTTTTCCCCTCCAACTTTTTTAATATCTTCTATGCAATTATCTGAAGTAATATCTCCAAAAACGGTGTGGTTGGCGCCTTCAATTTTAAAGTCAGGATCTTCTTTGCCGTACCAATTAGCGATTATATTTGCTTCTTCGCCAAACTTTTCTCTAACAGCTTTGATTGCGGCACTTCCCATAACGCCGCTCCCTCCAATTACTAAATAATTTCCCATTCGTTTCCTCCAAATGGCAGGTTCAATGAATATAGAATATTTTGAGTTTGTATATTTGGAAATGCTAGTTGAGGTTGTAGCTTTTAAGGGCTCTTAAGAACCTCCAACGCTTTCTTGGATATCCCAATATGGTACTTGGGAGAGCTCACTTTCCGCTTGAACTATATTTTTATTAGATGTTGTAAAAGATGAGATCTGAACAAGTAACGATTCAACTTGCATTTTAAAAGCGTCTGCATTCAATTTAGATCGATTGTCTAAGTATAGTTTTACATATGAAGAGACTAGCTTTTTTGAAAGATTTAGAGTTTCTTTTATTGATGGATAATTTAAAGTTCTGTGTTCATGTTTTAAAGAAAAACTATAAAATTTGAACCAAACATCGATTTCTTTATCTGGTTTTCCAAGAATCGTTAATTGTTTACGATACTCCTCTTCGTTCATTAATTTTAGATCGTCTCTAATAATCATTGCAAGGTCATTTAAGGCAATACCATCAAGGGTTTCGCATAAATGGGTTAAATGGACAATCAATTTATTTATTTCTTTGTCTAAAGTGAGACCAATAACGGATTTTGTGCTAAGCGCTTTTGACTTTTCAAATAAGCTCCAGAATCCTCCATCGTATTGGGCTTTTTCTTTATGAATGATTAGCCGTTTTACTTCGTTTAAGCACTCCTTTTCGTCTGCAAATGTTGGATTTATGAATGAAATTGCGAAAACAAACAGAAAAAGGCTCGGTCTTTTTAATAGTCTAAAATACGCCATAGATCTATATTACTGTCCGCTAATATGAGGGCGTGTAACTCTTCCGCTAACGTGGGGTTGGAAACCGCTAATATTAGGAGAATGGCGTGGTTGCCCACTTATATGAGTTTGAATTCCACTGACATGTGTTGCAGAGGTTCCACTTACACGGGGACTAACGCCGCTTATGTGTGGTGGTGTTGGCGAAGAAACTTGTTTCTGATCTGGTTCAGATTGGTTTTCTTGTTTTTTTAAAGGCTGGTTTCCAGCTTTTGAAGCGGCAATGGGTTGCGGCGAATCACCAGTTTTTGCGGGTGATTTTTTTTTGTCGGAACATCCAAATGCCAACAAAAAAGCCAGTAGCAATAAAGTAAAACGATAATTTTTCATCTTAAAGCCAAGCTTTATAAAAGGAATTGTTCGTAAAATTCGATTAAAAACCAAACTTTGTCGATTGCTAATAGAAACCTAAAGTCATACAGATAATAAAAATTTTCAAATTCCTGTTAAATTTGTACTGCCCATTTTTAGAATTATTTTAAATTCTTTTGGGGTCAATGGGGAAACGGATAGCCTGGATTGTTTGATCAGAGCAATATCTTCCAGACTTTTTTCTCCTTTTATTTGCTCTAATGAGACCTGGTTTTTTAACGGTTTAACAGCTTTGAGATCGACAACTACCCAACGTTCGTCTGGTGTAGTTGGATCTTGGTAAAATTCTTTAGCTACCTTGGCAATTCCCATTATTTTTTTGTCTGAAACGCTATGATAATAAAATGCGTAATCGCCTTTTTTCATAGCCTTTAAATTATTCCGCGCTTGATAATTTCTAACGCCGTCCCAATAAGTTTCTTTATCATGGACAAACTCGTCCCAGCTGTATTTTGTAGGCTCTTGCTTTACTAACCAGAAGTTCATTGGGAAATTAGAAATGAAAAAAATGAGGTTTAAATTGGAAAGATTTTGAATTTCATTATAAACAATTATCGTTTAAATAGAAGATTTAATTTGGAAAAGTTGCTTGAGAAAACTTAAAGAAAATTTTATTAGTTTTTAGAAAAGATTCTGATTGACGAAAATACTTTAGCTAAATATAATCAATAAGTTAAATTCTAAAAAAATTATAGGTCATTTTGAAAATAGAGATTTGGACAAATAGTTTGTTTAATCGCTATTGTCAAGATCAGGTTTTTAAATGGTTTCTGGGGTATCCCCCTAGGTTGGGAGTGATTGTGTGATGTTTCGTAAAGAGATTAAAGTATTAGACTGTACCATTCGAGATGGCGGACTGATGAACGCCCATCAATTTAGTGATGAGATGGTAACCAGGGTTTTCCGCGCTTGTACGGCCTCAGGCGTTGACTATGTGGAACTCGGATATAAAGCCGATGAATCCCAGTTTAGTCGAAAAGATTTTGGTCCGATGAAGTTTTGTTCCGAAAAAGATATTGATAAAATTATTGGTAAAGAAGAAAAGAAATGCAAAGTTTCGGTTATGGTTGATATCGGAAGAGTCGATCCTAACGACATAGTCCCCAAAAGCGAAAGCCATGTTGATATGATGCGGGTCGCTTCTTATGTTAAAGATATTGATAAGGCGATTAATTTAGTAAACCTTATTAAGGGAAAGGGGTACGAAACCACGATCAATATTATGGCGGTATCCCATGCTCGAGAACAAGACTTGGACGAAGCTTTAGAGCAGATTGAAAGTGAAAGCGGCGTTGATGTTGTGTATCTAGTTGATAGTTTTGGAGCTCTGTACTCGGAGCAAATCGCTTACCTTGCTAAGAAATATAAAGGTATTTTGAAAACTAGAGAAATAGGCATTCATGCTCATAACAACCAACAGTTAGCGTTTTCAAATACTATCGAGTCAATAATTAATGATGTTAATTACTTAGATGGTACTATTTTTGGTATTGGTAGAGCTGCAGGTAACTGTCCTTTGGAATTACTTTTGGGTTTTCTTAAAAATCCAAAATTTGATCTCCGACCTATCTTGGAAGTTTTAGAGAAGGACTTTGTCAAATTAAGAGAAGAAGTCGAATGGGGGTACACAATCCCTTACATGATTACTGGTGTATTAGATAATCATCCGCGTTCAGCAATGGCATTAAGAAACTCGGATAATAAAGACGACTATCTGAACTTTTACGAAAAGTTAACTGCGGAATCAAACGTATAGTCATAATGGATTTTGAGCGGTTTGACTTGTCCCGCTTTGAGCAGGAACCTGCCTTAGGAATATTAAGAGGAATCAAGCCGGAGCAATTGGATAGAACGTTTGAAGCAATAATTGCTTCCGGATTGAAACATGTAGAAATAACTTTAAATACGCCAGATGCGTTTAAGTTGATCGAAAAGGCTGTAGTCAAATACGGTCAATCAATTTGCGTTGGAGCTGGCACAGTACTTTCTGCTGAAGACGCAAAAAAAGCTTCTCATTGTGGTTCAAAGTTTATCGTTGCTCCAACTTTGAGCGAAGAGGTAGCGAATTATTGTTCGTTAAAAAATACCCCTTATTTCCCGGGAGCTCTAACGCCGACTGAAATTGAGCGTTGCTGGCAGGCTGGAGCTACTATGGTTAAAGTCTTTCCTGCCTCTAGATTTGGTCCTGATTATTTTAAAGAAATCAAAGGACCATTTAATGAAATTAAGTTGATGGCTGTAGGAGGTGTAAGGCCTGAAAATATAATGGCTTACCTGGGGTCAGGCGCTTCGGCATTGGCTCTAGGCGGGTCTATTTTTTCTACTTCAAGATTAGAGTTGGGAGAGTTTTCAAAGATTACCCATGATTTAAAAGAATTTTTATTTGAGATAAATAAGTATTTTCATAAAGAAAATTGATGTTAAAATAAATTAAGAGCGAATAAATTAGGGGGATAAGTGGCTTACGATTTTTTAAAAAATTTCATGATTTTTGAAGATGAAGAAAAATTCAACCGATTATGCCAAGCTTTAGAAGATGTAATTAGAGACTTGGAAGATTCAGATGGTAAATTTTCCGAAGTCGAAATCATGCAAGCTCTTGACATGGTTGGTTTCAATCAGTTTCGAGACTCTTGGGAAGAGTTTAAGAAAATGGACTTACAGCGGGATTTTTCAATGATGGAAATTGGAAGACCAAAATCTAAAAAGTTTTTGAATTAAGTTAGTCTCCTACCTTTTTCTTCAATTAGTCTTTTTGTTAAACATCCTTAAAGTATATATCGCTCCAACGGCTAAGGCTGTTAAAATAAGTCCTTGCCCTATGGTTGTTTCTAGAGTTGGGTAAATTCCTAGCCAATCAATTTCTGGAACGAAGTCAATAGCCGTTAGAGGTAAACCTCCTCCAACTTGGATTGCATGCAATCCTTTTCCGGTAAAAGTAAAAGCCATAAAATAAAGGAAAATGCTGGTTAGCCCAAAAAACCAGTTAATGGGAACTCTCATTCCCATTTTGTTTATTGCGTAAAACACTGCAATGAGTACGACGCAACCAACAATAAACCCGGGAATAATTCCTCCGGTTGAATCTCCAGAATAGGTATAAAGGGCTTGATAGAAAAGGACAGTTTCAAACCCTTCTCGATATACTGATAGAAACGCTAGAGTTGCTAGTGTTATGCCACTTCCAGTTCGAACTGCTTCTTGCATTTTACCAGCGACAAATTTTTGGAACTTTTCAGCGCCTATTTTAGATATGAGCCAATAGCTAATGTAGAAAAGCATTGCGGCGGCTATTAGCATTATGGCGCCTTCTAAAATTTCTTGATTGGCTGCGCTGACGCCTAAAATCTCATGAAGTAAATAAGCGGTTAAAAAGCTTGCTAGAATCCCAATGCCGGCCCCGAAATAGATGGTTTTTACTTGGCTCTCGTTGCGAGATTTGATTAGAAAGGTTATTAGGGCGGATAAAATTAGAATGGTTTCAAAACCTTCTCTAACGATTATAGAAAATGATTGAATAAAGATTCCGGTTTCTTCCGTTTTAGCGGTAAAGACCTTGATTGCTTCATCAAGATCCGTATTAATTTTTTTAACTAAGGAATCTATTTCTATTTTTAGCGCTTTTCGCTTTATTTCACCTCGTAATCGGCCGAAATTTGCTTGTAATCTTAATCCAAGACTCTTTTCTTTAGCGATCAATGCAGCTTCAATGGTTTCGTAAACTAAGTATGCGTCAAAAGCGGCGTCTCCAGCTGTTTCGGTATTTCCATTACCAAGGTTTGTCGCGCTTGCGGCGACGAGCTGTTTGATTTTAGAGACTGTTTCGTGAATAGAAGCTTTGATTTCAGATTCGCTTGGAGCTGAAGCTATATTCGGAAGCTTTATGTTTTTGTTCGAAAAAGTCCGAATATAATAAGCGACATCCCAAATATCGTCTTCGGATAAAACGTCTGCCCATGCAATCATAGCTGTGTTGGCTATTCCTACATTGATAACTTCAAAGTTGTCGTAAGGCGATGAATGTTCATTACCTGTAATTTCGGGGTCTGCTAGTACTGCTGGTTTTGGTTCTAATTCAGCGGCAGTTGGGCCGTCGCCTTGGCCTGTTGTGCCATGACAGTGGGAACAATTTGTACGAAAAATATTCTCTCCGTTTTCTAAAGAGATAAGGCGTTTTGGTGATTTTTTTATCTTGATGCCAAATTCGTCTAATATTCCATTTTGAATGGAAGTGGAAAGAATTTTTATTTTAGCTTTATCTAGTTTTTGCTGAATTACTGATTTTAACTCTGTAAGTTGATTTCTTATCGTATTAGCTTTTGTTGAGTCTTTAAACTGTGTTGAAATAGGAGCAAACTTATCGGACACCATTTGCAGAAAAGCTTGGCTTTCCTCGTATTCCACTTCGTTAACGATTTGGCCATTTGATACGGCGAGCTCGTACTCCTTAGACACGATGGCTAACATCATTGCCAACTTCTTAATTTTTAGTTCAGTTTTTTGCTCTTTTTCTAATGCGTGGATTGAAGATGGAAATTGCAAAACTCCTAAGCAAACGGATAAAGATAGTAAAATAAAAAAATAAAACTTTCGTTGCGAAGAAGTTGGCTTTATAGAAAACATGTTTTTATTAGATTCTTTGTATTAATTTTTATTGGTTTAGTTGGGGCTGAAGAAATTGGGAGGAAAAAACTTAGGTGACCTCTGACAATTAGTATAATTTTTTTCTATTGAGGAAAATAATCTAAAAAATTGGTTTTATTATTTTGCTAGCATCAATTTTTAAGGATTCCTTCAATTTGAGAATTATTATCAATATTAGAATAGGACCTTATATTTGTCAATTTTAACTTTTTGCTTTTTATAATTAATGGTTAAAATATCAATTAGTTTAAATCTTAATTTAATTAATATATTTTCTCTCTATGAATAAACCTCTTTGGGAGTAATGGATGAGTAGCAATAGTTACCAAAAATTAACAGTCCGTTTAGAAGAACTGACTAGCTTAAATGGCATTGCTGGAATTTTACATTGGGATCAAGAAGTTATTATGCCGTCTGGCGGTGTTGGGTTTCGCGCAAAACAGATGTCTACTTTAGCTGGTATTTTGCATGAAAAATCTACAGATCCTGCGATAGGAGATTGGTTGCGTGATATAGAGGGACAAACGACTGATGGTTTTGATGCTTACCAAGCTGCTAATATTCGAGAAGCAAAGAGGGATTATGAACGAGAAGTAAAAGTTCCTAAAAGGTTAGCTCAAGAGATGGCTGAATTGAGCGCAACGTCTAGACAGGTTTGGGTCAAGGCGCGCCAAGAAAATCGTTTTGGTGATTTTGCTCCTAGTTTAAAAAAATGGATTGAGCTTAGGAAAGAGTGGGCTAGTCATGTAGATCCTGAAAAGGGGATTTACGACGCTAATATTGATGCATATGAAAGAGGCGGTTCAACGGAAAAGTTTGAAGGAATTTTTGAGAAAGTCAAAAAAGAACTAATCCCATTGGTAAAAGCGATTCAAGAAAATGGAAAAACCCCGAGTAGTTCTTTTTTGGATGGAGATTTTCCTACTGAAAAGCAAAAAGAGTTGGGACAACAAATCAGCAAAGACATTGGGTTTGCTTTTGACAAAGGTCGGATGGATGTTTCCGTTCACCCATTTTGTGGAGGTTCTCATCCCACAGATGTGCGTATAACCACACGATATCGCAGTGATAACTTTGTAGAATCCCTGTATGCAGTGATCCATGAGACTGGTCATGGGCTTTACGAGCAGGGAAGGATGGAGCGTGATCGAGATTTACCCGTTTCAGAACATTTGTCGATGGGTATTCATGAATCTCAATCGCTTTTCTGGGAAAGAATGATTGCCCAAAGTGAGAGCTTTTGTCATTGTTATCTTCCGAAATTTAAAGAAGCTTTTCCGGAAAAATTGGAAAATATTTCAGTAAGAAAGTTTTATGAAGGAATCAATCTTTCAGAACCTTCTATGATTCGGGTAGAAGCCGACGAAGTGACGTATCCCTTACACATCATTTTACGATTTGAAATAGAAAAAGGGTTATTTGATGGTTCGGTTTCTCCAGATGATTTGCCAGAGATTTGGAACGAAAAGATGGAAACCTATTTAGGTATACGACCAAAGACTGATAGCGAAGGTGTTTTGCAAGATATTCACTGGAGTATGGGTAGCTTCGGTTATTTCCCATCGTATACTTTGGGGGCAATGTACGCCTGTCAGTTTTTCAATACTTTAAAAATGCAGGACTCTGCTATTGAAGATAAAATCAAAGCGGGTAATTTTATAGATATTAAGAAGTGGCTGAATGAAAGCATTCATCAAAAAGGGCGACTTTATTCCACTGACGATTTAGTGGTTCAAGTGACCGGAGAATCGCTGAACCCAGATCATTTTATTAAATATTTAAAAGATAAGTATAGCAATATATATCAATTGTAAAGCTCATCATAAATGAGTGGTTTTATCAGGCGTGATTGGTAGAAGAATAAAATGGTTAAAAAAAATAAAAGAAACCCACCTTTAAAAGAGTGGATTATAAATTGCGATGTTTGTGGTGAGATAATCTTGCGGGATCAATGGTTTTGTAACCGTTGCGATCCTCCTCAATCTTTGCCAAAACCGTTATCCAAAAGTATAACGGGATTACAAGCTTTAGTAAGAATTTCATTGTTGACTGCTTTGTTTTTTTCTTTTGTGGTTTATAAGTTGGACCAAGATTTTGTGGGAAAAAGAGATATAGATTTTTATTCTCAAAAAGTAGAATTAGAGTCTCACCAAGAAGAATTAAAACCAGTTCACATAGTTGGAGTTAAAATGGCCAACGTGCGTAGCGAACCCAATGGTGAAATTGTTATGGTGTTGTATGAAGGTGAAAAAGTTGAGGTGTTAAGCAATGATGGAAGTTGGTTGGAGATCAAAGTTCATGGTAAACCCGGATGGATTTCTGAAAATCTCATTAAAACCACCTTTGAATAGCTAGACTAATTTTTTATAAAATAGTTCTTCTTTTGTTTTAAACACTGGTTTAGCAAATTGATAATTTAACTTCTGTTCTAAAGAATTTATTTGGTACACTGTGTTAATAGATTTAGAATTACTTTAATTGTTTTTCAACTTTTAAAAGTGAGAGAATATTGTCTAATACTGAAAAGTTTAAATTTTATCCAGAGTCAGAGAAGCTGGAAAATAGTCAAAATGACATAGCTCTTCATGGCCAAAACCAAGTATTAGAAATGCTGGCGACAGGTCAGTCTTTGAAAGCCACTCTAGATGTTTTAATTCAAAAGGTTGAAGCGCAGATAGACCGAATACGCGGTTCCATTTTTACGCTAGACAGTTCCGGAAAGTTTTTTTTAACAGCCTCAGCTCCGAGTTTACCGGAAGAAGTACACAATGCATTCGACGGCTTTGCAGTCAACGAGAAAGTAGGTTCTTGCGGGCCTGCTGTTACCCATAATAAGACTATTATTGTTGAAAATATTCAATTAGATCCTAAATGGGAAGGTTTCCAAAGTTTTGCAGAAAACAATCAACTTGGAAGCTGTTGGTCTACTCCAATAAGAAATGTTGAAGGAAAAGTATTAGGAACTTTTTGTTGTTTCTTTTACGAACCGAGAAAACCGACCGAAGAGGAAATGCAAAAAGTTATTTTTGCCGCTTATCTAGCTGGAATTGCTATACAGATGAAAATAGGCGAAATGGCAAATCGTGAAAGTGAGGAGCGCGATAGAAGGAGTTTGGAGCAACTACGCTCCATAATGGAGGGAACTGCATCCGATACTGGTGATAAATTTCTTCAATCTCTAGTTTTCAATTTAGCTGATTCTTTAAAAGTAAACTTTGCATTTTTAGGTCGTTTGGATGGTCGAATAAATAAAACTGTGGCTTTTTGGTCAAAAGGTAAATTTCAACCTAATATCGAGTTCGATATTTTGGGTACCCCTTGCGAACAGGTTATTGGAAGAAACGAGATTCAAATTTACCCAAGTGATGTGCAAAATAAATTTCCTGAAGATCATATATTAAGAGAACTCGGAATTCATAGTTATTTAGGTGTACCTTTAGTTAATGAATCGAAAAAGGTTATTGGCAATTTAGTGGTTATGGATACAAAACCAATGCAAGACCCTTCGATAGCAAAAATGATTATGGCAATTTTTAGCGCAAGGGCTGAAGCGGAGTTAGCTCGTAAATATGCTGAAGAAGCTTTACTAAAAGGTAAAAATGAGCTTGAAAATGTCAGTCAAGCCAAATCTGATTTCCTTTCTAGAATGAGCCACGAACTCCGAACCCCAATGAATGCAATATTAGGTTTTTCTCAATTATTGACTATTAACTCAAAGGAGAAATTGTCGACTAGCCAACAGGATTGCGTTGATGAAATCGAAAAGGCGGGAAATCATTTGCTTTCTCTTATTAACGAGGTGCTAGATTTGAGTAAAATTGAATCTGGCCAAATGGCGATTGCTCCTATCTCAATCGAGCTGATGTCATTAACTAAAGAGATTGCCGTATTGATGGAACCTTTAGCTAAAAACTACGATGTTCAATTATTGAATGAATGCGATCTAGTTAAAGAAGTGCCTTTGACAGTATTTGCTGATCGTATGCGACTGAAACAAGTTATGTTGAATTTATTATCGAACGGAATTAAATATAATAAAAAAGGTGGAACTGTTCGATTATTCTGCACAAAAGAAGGAGTAGGGAAAGTTCGGATTCATGTTAAGGATACGGGAAAAGGAATTATAGATAGTAAATTAGAAAAATTATACGAGCCTTTTGACCGTCTTGGTGAGGAAAACTCGGAAGTGGAAGGATCAGGCATTGGGCTCACCATAACCCAGAAGCTCGTTGAATTAATGAATGGGGAAATCTTTGTGGAAAGTGAGTTAGGAGTGGGGAGTTGTTTTTCTATAGAATTGCCGGTCGGAGACAGTAAAGAAGAGGATAAGCAAGAACAGGTCGTAGAGCTCGAAGAGCCTAAGAAAATAAGCCCAATAGTTTTATATATAGAAGATAATCCCGCAAACTTGGCATTAGTTAAGCGTATTTTGTTGTTACGCGACGAAATACAGTTATTGACTGCGCAAGAAGCTCGTTTAGGGATAGAATTAGCTCGCGCTCACCGACCAGATTTGATATTGATGGATATCAATCTACCGGGGATGAGCGGCATCGAAGCGCTTAAACATCTACAAACGTTTGATGAAACCAAAGATATACCTGCCATAGCCATTAGCGCATATATAACTCAAGATGACATAGATAGGGCAATGTCTGCCGGATTTCTAAAATACCTTACTAAACCAATCAAGGTAGATGAATTTTTAGAAACTATCGACATTATTTTGGCTAAGGGCAAGCTAGAATAAACATATCCAGATTATTAAACTAACTAAAATTCGAGTTCTGAAGACGATTCTATTTTAATTATAGCTGCGGTCTGATTTAGTTATGGAAGAAGCTATAATTTTTTTAGCGTGTTGTTTTTGTTTGGGGGCTTTATCGTATGCAGCGACAATTGTCGCTTTTTCTGTTTCTTCTAAAACGTATAGTTTTTGAATTGAGTTTTGCATAAAAGCATCTTTGTAAGCTTTTTTTACGGGAGGACCGCCAGGGGATTTAAAGGATAACGGATTAATAGGTTTTCCAAATTTTTTAAGTTGAAAGTCTAGATGAGGACCAGTGGATGCTCCAGTTGTTCCAACATACCCAATGACTTGACCTTGATGAACCTTTTTCCCTTTCTTGACTCCTCGTCCAAACTTTGAGAGATGAGAGTAAGCGGTTCGGTAAACTCCATAATGAGTTAATGCAACATATTTTCCTGCCCGGCCATTACGTCCTGCAGAAGCGACTATCCCATCGGCTAAGGCGACCACAGGAGTTCCTATGGGAGCGGCGTAGTCAACACCCAAGTGAGGTAAATACTTTTTATAGACCGGGTGGAATCTGCGGTAAGTATATCGTGAAGAAATCCTACTATATTTCAAAGGAGCTTTTAGAAACTGTTTTACTAGCGGTTTGCCCTCCGATGTATAGTACCTTGCGCTTCCGTTCGGGGCTTTAAAGTAAATTGCATCGAATGTTTTTTTACGAGTTTGAAGGATTGCCGCTAAAATCTTACCGTCTTTAACGAACTTACCATCACGCGATTTGGTTTCGACTAAAAATTTAAATTTGTCTCCTTTTCGTATATCTTTAAAAAAGTTGACATCCCAGGCAAATACTTCAGTAAGGTCTAATGCGTTTTGGTACGACCCTCCATATTCGAGCACGTCTGCTATTAAGCTATTTTTGATAGATCCTTTGACGATTTTAAAATCAGTATCGAATTTATAGTTTATTATTTCCGCTTTATAAGTGGAGCCTCTTTTTTTGAGTCGATAATAGCGAGAATTATTGAAGTAATATTCAAAACGATTGAATTCTCCTGTAGAGGATAATTCAATTTTATAATTTTTGTTCATTTGAAGCTTACTGAGGTTTAAAACTTTTTTTGACGCTTTAACCATCTTCAAAGCTTCATTGGGAGCAACTTTGGCTTTGGTCATTATCTTGGAAAAGCTGTCATTTTTTAAAATGGAGCCTGTTAAAAATATAGATTTTGGCTTAGGTGGGGGAAGTTTTTTTAACGTTGGTTTTACTGGCGTTTTTTTTGAATGGAGATTAGGCTTTTTGGGTTTTGTGGCTAATGGAAAAAATGGGCGCGAGTCCTTTGGAGGTAACGCAGCTTTTTGAAATTTATTAACGGGTTTTGTAACGGTCGTTTTGTGAACAGGAGCGACAGAAAGTATCCAAAGAATTCCCATCACACAAGTGGAAATGACTAAAATAGCGGCGGGCCATTTTGTTTTTACGATATCTTTTTCTTTTTCAATATGTTCTTCGGGCGAAGGTTTGGTCGATTTTTTATCCATTAGAATTAGAGTTCTCCGCGAAGGTGGCGCAAATCATTTGTCGCACGTTATCTAAAACCGCATCTCTTTCTTTTTTATCTAAGCTTTTTATTTCAATTGGTTTTAAAAATATTATTTTTATGTTGCCGGGTTTTACTCCGTAACTTCCTTTTCTCATTACTTTGCCAGTTCCCATAATTACTGTGGGAATCATAGGCGCTTCTGATCGTATAGCTAATAAATGACTTCCCTTTTTAAACTCGGCAATTGTTCCGTCTATGGAACGGGTTCCTTCAGGAAAAATGACTGCAGAAGCGCCATTTTTAATCCTATCCAATGCGTCGTTAAACGCCTTAAGAGATTCTTTTCGGTTACCCCTGCGCACTTTTACGTAGTTAGCGGCAGACATCGCCCAGCCAACAAAGGGTAGATAAAACAAACCTGCTTTAGCCATCCATCGTAATTGGACTGGTAAAAAACCAGCCAGGGCAAAAATATCGAAAAAGCTTTGATGGTTGGCGACGAATAACTGGGCGCGTTGAGAATCGACATTTTCTAAACCCACTAATTCAACATGAACGCCGCAGGCTTTACAAATCCAACAAGCCCATAAGCTATTTACTTTGTGACTGGTTTTTCCCGAATGATCTATTAAGCGGGTAATAACGGACAACGTTCCAAGGATAATAGAAAGGACCGTTATAGTGACCCAAAACCTTGTTGCGTTAAAAAACGAATTGAAAAAACTCAAAGATGGCCCCAGATTTTGTAATGTTTTCTGGGTTTATTAGTTATTTGTTTAAATTTAAACAAATTTAAACAAATAGTTAAAATCTCTGATATTTAAACAAATTTTTGGGAGTTTTGCAAGAGGGTAAGCTTTGAATTTATTAAAAATTTGAGAAGAAAAGTGTTTGAAGTTTGGGGTCTTTTGGCTTTAAGAAGATTAAGTTTCCTGCAACTCTGGTGTCGCTTCATCGGTGGCTTGAGAACCGTCTTGAAGTCCTTCTATTAACCTGTTCAACTCTTCCGCCAATATCATTAATCCTTGTGAAATACTATTAGTTTGTTGAGTTGATGCGGAATAATGGTGGATGCCTTGTTCAATTTCCTTTAGCGCTTCAAAAACTTGGCTAGTAGCAAATTCCTGCTGTTGAGTGGAAAAAGAGATAGTTGTAGCAGCGTCATTAGCAGAACGCGCTCCGTTAACTAAACCTTCGAATTGATTAAGAGTTTGGGCCGCGAGGTCGTTGACGGTTTTGATTTTTTTTGTGCCGTTTTCCGAAGATACGACTAATTTATTAATAGAAGCTTGTACTTCTTCAATTCGACTTTCGATATCTAGAGTGGATTTCATAACGTTGTCGGCAAGGTTCCGGATCTCTACCGCAACAACCCCAAACCTTTTTCCAGTTTCTCCAGCGCTGGCAGCTTCAATCGCCGCGTTAAAGGCAATCAGTTTGGTTTGATCTGCGATGTGGCTAATAATTTCCATAACGGAGCCAATTTCTTGTGATTTTCTTCCCAACTCCACAATTTCCATTAAGTTCCCTTCGTTATCGCGAGTGATATCGTCCATTCTCTCTTTTAATGATTCCAAAGCATGCACGCCTTTTTCAGAATAGGTAACGGAGGTTGAAGAGGTGTCAACAACCAGTGTAGAATTTTCTGCAATTTGGCTAGATGTTGTAGCAAGCTGTTTAAGAGTTGCTGAAATTTCTGAAATGGAAGTGGATTGGTCGGCGGCAATCCCAACTTGTTCTAAAATTGCGGCAGACATTTCGTTGGATGAAGATGTCAGTGTTTTAGACGTGTTAGCTATTGAGTTAATTTGATTTTCGAACGAATGTCTAATATTTCTGACCATGTTTTTGAAGTTTTTACATAAAACGCCTACTTCATCACGCGTTTTAATATCAATATCAACATTAGTGTTGCCTTGGGAAATATTGTCTGCGGCTTCCGTTAGTTGAATGAGAGGTCTAGTAATTCTGTTACTGAAGAAATACGAAAACAAAACTCCCAGCAAAAGCATAGCGAGACAAATATAAAGTGTGGTTGTTTCGTTCTTTGAAATATTTTCATAAAAGCTTTTTAAAGATAAGCCTAAAATGACGTTCCCGTATTTGGTTTTGTTGTAGACTATGGGAGTTACTATGAAAAAATTTTCCTCAATCTCAAAAATTTCCTTTGCCTTTAATGCTTCTGAAACATCTAAACTGATATCTCCTGGATTGAAAGTAGATACAGGTTCATTGTCTTCGTCAAATATTCCAATATAAGCTAGACGAGAGTCCTGTTTCCCCCAATTGATCGCACTTGAAATAATCGAGAGATCTAATACTTCTAAACTAATTCCAGAAGTTAACGCAATCATTTCGCTCATTGTGGTTATATGATTATTCAAATTGGTCAAAGCTTGGACTCTATAAGTCTTCGGGTAATAGTTGAAGTTGAAAAACGTAAATAGAAGTATTAATGAGGAAAAAAGCCCGACCAACTTTAAGCGAATTGGAATACGCAAAGTGGAACCAAACATGAGATACCTTTGATTAAATGATTAGGTTTTTATATAAAAAATTATTGAACGTTAGTTGAGGATGTATCGCAGTTTTAGATCGTGTTAAAGTGAAAGCATTAATAGATATAATACTTTCATTTATAGCTTATTCACTCATATATTTTAACGCTTTATTTTATTTTATTGTAAAAAAGGTAAGGTTTTATTTTTGGAATTGACGAGAAATAATAATTGCTTAAAATGAACAAACAACGAACATTTGTTTCTTAAATTGATAATATCTAAGAGGAGTGTTTTCAAAAGACTTCAAAATACGACGAATATTAAAACGCTTTAAATTTTCGATTAAGCTAAATCAAAGTTTCCATGCCTAATCCATATAATAACAAGTTAAGCAATAGTAGAACGATCTCAGTTTAAGTTATTTGAGTCTTATTTTTATTCATTTTTTATTAGAGTTTTTACCATGGCCCAATCGATGGAAGAAATTAAAGAATTCATCAAAGATTACTTAACCCGCTATAAAAAAGAAACAAACCTTGAAGAAATCAAGACAGATTATTTGAATTCGTTTGACGAAAATGAATCTCCTTCCATAGAACCTTTCTATGCTGCGTGGAATAAGTTAAGGGAAGAAAATATTGTCGTCATGGTTTTAGGTTCAGAAAATACCTACCAATTAAAAAAGAATTAATAGATTAAAGTTTGTAATTTTAAAAACCCCAACCTAAATAAAGCGACCTTCGAAAATTAGAAGCTTTATAAACTTTTTACATCATTCTCAAATTTAATCGATTGCTAATGTTGAATCGCCATCATATATTTGCTGCGATTAAAGTGAAAAATAGAAGAATTTAGTTCTTGCTAAGAGTTTATGAACAAGGGTCTTTTAATAAATAGCTTAAAAATGGTTTGAGATATGTTTTTTCCTTTAAATTCGCGTTCTAATCGTGCAAAATCTTCGGTTCAGTATAGTGTTTTGAGAGGTCATCAGGAGAATATTAAATGACAAAGTGGGTTTATACATTTGGAACTGAAAAAACTGAAGGCAATGCAAAAATGCGTGATCTTCTGGGCGGCAAGGGCGCAAATTTAGCCGAGATGGCCTCGTTAGGCCTACCTGTGCCTCCGGGATTTACTATAACTACAGAAGTTTGTACCTATTATTATAAGCATGAAAATTCTTATCCCCCAGAATTAAAGAGTTTGGTGGAAACTGCTCTGGCGGGAGTTGAAAAGGCCATGGGAATGGGGTTTGGCGATAAAGAAAATCCATTATTGGTATCAGTGCGATCTGGAGCTAGGGTTTCTATGCCAGGTATGATGGATACCGTTCTCAACCTTGGATTAAATGATGAAACTGTTGAAGGGTTGGCAAAAAAATCGAATGACGAGCGTTTTGCATGGGATTCCTACCGTCGGTTTGTGCAAATGTATGGCGACGTTGTATTAGGCGTAGACCACCACGATTTTGAAGAAGTAATAGCCACTTACAAAGAAGATAACGGAATTACGGAAGACACCGATGTTAGCGCGCAAGGATGGCAAGATATTGTAGGTCAATTCAAAGCCACGATTGAACTCCAGTTGGGAAAACCATTTCCAAATGACCCAAAAGAACAGCTTTGGGGAGCGATTGGCGCAGTATTTGGTTCTTGGATGGTTCCACGTGCGATTAAATATAGGCAAATTAACGATATATCTGCCGATTGGGGAACCGCTGTTAATGTTCAATCGATGGTATTTGGGAATATGGGAGCCGATTGCGCTACAGGTGTGGCTTTTACGAGAGACCCATCTACCGGAGAAAACTATTTTTATGGTGAATATCTAATCAACGCCCAAGGCGAAGATGTTGTGGCGGGGATCAGAACCCCCCAATCCCTTACCAAAAAAGGGCGCGAAATGGAAGGAAGCGATTTGCCCTCCATGGAAGAATCGATGCCTAAAGTTTTTGGCCAACTAGGTGACTTGAGGGACAAGCTGGAATCTCATTTCAGAGATATTCAAGACCTGGAGTTTACGGTGCAGCAGGGAGAACTCTTCATGCTCCAGACGCGAACCGGGAAACGTTCTGCAAAAGCGGCTTTAAAAATCGCTGTGGATATGGTGAACGAAGGTCGTATAAATAAAGAAGAGGCTTTGCTTAGAGTTGAACCGTCTTCTTTAGACCAGCTTTTACATCCAACCTTAGATCCGAAAGCAGAACGTAATGTTATCGCCAAAGGATTACCAGCTTCGCCAGGGGCAGCATCAGGAAAAATAGTATTCACTTCAGACGAAGCAGAAGCGAAGAAGCTTATTGGCGAGTCAGTTATTTTATGTCGACAGGAAACCAGCCCGGAAGATATCCATGGGATGCACGCTGCTGTAGGAATTTTAACTTCTAGAGGCGGCATGACCAGTCATGCGGCGGTAGTTGCTCGCGGTATGGGGAAATGTTGCGTTGCCGGAGCGGGCGATTTACATATCGATGTTAAAACTCTCACGATTAGTGTAAATGGAAGCCAGATCAAAGAAGGTGATGTTTTGACAATTGACGGTTCTACCGGAGAAGTTATTTTGGGAGAAGTGCCAACTGTAAAACCCGAAATGTCCGGCGACTTTGGCACACTTATGGGATGGGCGGATGAATACAGACGTATGAAAGTGCGAACGAATGCGGAAACTGAATTAGACGCTAAAACTGCTGTAGATTTTGGTGCCCAAGGAATTGGTCTATGCCGAACTGAACATATGTTTTTTGATCACACTCGGATTCAGAACGTTCGAGAAATGATCTTTGCGACTAATGAGTCCGAACGTCGCGCTGCTCTTGAAAAGCTATTGCCCGAACAACGCAAGGATTTTGCAGAACTATTTACAATTATGAAAGGCATGCCTATTACCGTGCGTTTGTTAGATCCGCCTTTGCATGAATTTCTACCTCATGAAGAAGAAGATATAAAACACTTTTCGGAAGCTGCTGGAATAGGCGAAGATCAAGTTAGAGTTCGATTGGGGGATTTGGCAGAGATGAACCCAATGTTGGGGCATCGTGGTTGTCGTTTAGGTATTACCTATCCGGAGATATACGAAATGCAGGCGCGGGCAATTTTTGAAGCGGCCTTAGAAGTAGCCGATAAAGGTCAAAGCGTTATCCCTGAAATCATGATTCCATTGGTTGCTACTCGAAAAGAGTTAGAAATGATGAGAGAGGTTGTGATCAGCGCAGCCGAAACCGTTTTTAAAGAGAGAGGCAAGAAAGTCGATTATATTGTAGGAACAATGATCGAGTTACCGCGCGCCGCTTTGACTGCGGGTAAAATTGCAGAAGCCGCTGATTTTTTTAGCTTTGGAACGAACGATTTAACCCAAACAGCTCTTGGAATGAGTCGAGACGACGTTGCTAGCTTCTTGCCAGAGTATGCCGAGAAAGGGATTTTTGAACGAGATCCGTTCGCTTCGCTAGATATTGAAGGTGTTGGTCAGTTAATTGAAATAGCTTGCGAACGCGGGCGTAAAACTAATCCGACAATCAAACTTGGAATTTGCGGAGAGCACGGGGGAGATCCGTCATCTATTGAATTTTGCGAAAAAGTAGGATTGGACTATGTGTCTTGTTCGCCATACCGTGTTCCGATAGCCCGTTTAGCGGCAGCGCAAGCCACCATCAATAGCAAAAAAGGATCATAATTCTCAATCGTATTTATTGATTGAGCCGTCTTTAATACCCGTTTCATAAGTTTGAGTATCTTTGACTAAGGTATTGCTTAACAAAATTAGGCCTATTAGGTTTGGAACAGCCATCAATGCGTTCATAGCGTCTGAAAAATTCCAGACCAACTCTAGTTTTACCATAGCCCCTACAAAAACGAATGCCACCCAAACGTATCTATAATAGGGGACCCATTTATCCCCAAGGAGATACTCGAAGCATTTTTCGCCATAATATTCCCATGCTAAAATTGTAGAGAATGCGAAAGTAACTGCTCCAATGGTAACCAGCATATTCCCCCAGACCCCAGGTAATCCTGCCGAAAACGCCTGAATTGTAAGCGCCACTCCGGTTTCTCCTGAAGTCCAAACTCCTGTTGAGCTGATAGTAATCGCGGTTAATGAGCAAACAACTAATGTGTCGAGGAAAGTACCAGTCATGGAAACTAACGCTTGTTTTGCTGGGTGATTTGTTCGTGCTGCCGCTGCGGCGATAGGAGCGCTTCCCATTCCAGATTCGTTTGAAAAAAGACCGCGAGCTACTCCGTATCGAATTGTGCGAGCTAGAGAAGCTCCCATAAATCCGCCAGTGGCTGCCGTTCCGTTGAATGCGTGTTCAAAGATCAATTGAATTCCCAAACCGAGTTGATCTAAATGATTAAAAATAACGATGAATGCGCCAATTAAATAAATAACTACCATTACTGGAACAAAAAAAGAAGCGACTTCTGCGATCCTTTTTATGCCTCCAATAATTACTAAAGCAGTTAAGAAAGCCATGGTCAATCCCACTGCAAGATTGCTGATTCCTAAAGACTCCGAAATGGCATGAGCGGTGGTGTTGGCTTGAACCATATTCCCAATGCCGAAGGCGGCAATTGCTCCAAAAGCCGCGAAGGAATATCCCAGCCATTTGCGGCCAAGTCCTTCCTCAAGGTAATACATGGGGCCGCCAGAAATTTCTCCAGAACTATTGGTTTTTCTGTATTTAACGGCTAAAAAACTTTCTGCGTATTTGGTGGCCATTCCAACAACCCCGGTCATCCACATCCAGAAAATAGCCCCAGGCCCGCCAAGCGCAATTGCTGTACTCACACCTGCAATATTACCCATCCCAACAGTAGCGGCTAAAGCGGTCATCAGCGCGCCAAAATGTGAAATATCTCCATGACCTTTACGTTCTTTGGAAAAAGTCAGACGAAACGCATAAAACAAACTGCGGACTTGGATTCCCCTTAAGCGAATGGTTAAATAAAACCCGACTCCTAAAAGCAAAGCGAGAAGCCAAGGTCCCCACATTAAACTCGCAAACTCTGAAAAAAAATTAGCCATTGATATACTGACTCCGTGAATAGTTTCAGCTCGTTATATAGCTTTCTATTGAAACTTATTTAAGGCAAGATAATTTGTGTTTCAGGGGATGAAATTAAGGGCATCCATGATGGAGGAGGGATGTATGATTTTTTTTTGTACCTTGGGGCCTTAACATTTTATTAGCCTAAGTCGAGCTTAATAGTAAATAAAGGAGGAGTAGTTTGAATAAGTCTATTCTCTCTCTTGTCAAACTTTGGAGCTCCTTGTATTTAATATTTCTTCAAAGCATTTTTTGTATCATGATAAATGGATGAATAATTTTCTGCCGTAATTTGATTGGATGGCAAATTTGATTTCATATAAATATCCTAAACAAAAAGCTTTGACTCATAAAACAAAGTATCATTTCTATTTTCCACTGAATTAATCAGATCTTTTTTAAACTCCTCTTTATTAATTTCATTAATATTACGACCATCACGTAACCTTAAAGAAATTGTTTCTGATTCCATTTCATTTTCACCTACAATTATAATAATCGGTATCCTTCTTAAAGTTGCTGATCGTATTTTTTTCTGCATCCTTTCATTGGTTGAGTCAATATCCATTCTCAAACCTAAACTGGCATTAGCAACTTTCGAGGAGACAAAGTCATCTTTTATACGGTTGGCATATTCAATATGTCTATCAGAAATCGGAATAATCAAGGCTTGAACAGGTGATAACCATATTGGAAGTTTCCCATTATAATGCTCTATTAAAAAAGCAATAAATCTTTCATGCGACCCTAAGGGGGCTCGATGAATTACATATACTGGGTGATCTTTACCGTCTTCGCCCGTATAGTGTAGAGAAAACCTCTCTGAAGCTAAGAAATCCAATTGATTGGTAGAAATAGCTTGCTCAGTGCCAATAACACTTTTAATCATAAAGTCTACTTTGGGCCCATAGAATGCCGCTTCACCTTCAACCTCTTTGTACGGATATCCTGACTCATCCATTGCCGACCGAATAATTTTTGACGCATCAATCCATTTTTTTGGTTCATCAACATATTTATCTAGCTTTTCCAAGTCTGGAAGAGAAAATCTCATATAAAATTCTTGAATATCAAACATTTTATAATATCTAGCATGCATATCCATTACATTGATGAACTCTTGTTTAGCTTGACTATAAGTACAATAAATATGAGCGTCATTTTGGCAAAAACCTCTCGTTCTCATTAAGCCGGAGAGGGCTCCAGAGTCCTCATATCTATATACTTGGCCATATTCAGCAAGTCTAACTGGGACCTCTCTATATGATCTTGGTCTACTCAAATAAATATGATGATGATGCGGGCAATTCATCGGTCGTAAATAATAGTTATTCTTTTCTATTTCTATTGGGGGATACATATCATCTTTATAATAAGGTAGATGACCCGATTGGTAGTATAGCTTCTCATTTGTAATATGTGGAGTGACTACTCTTTGGTAACCATATTTTTTTTCTTCTTCTTTTGCCAGCAGTTCTAGTTCTTCTCTTACTATAGTTCCATTAGGTAACCACAATGGTAATCCAGTTCCTACTTCTTCTGAAACATGATATATGCCTAACTCTTTTCCAATTTTACGATGATCTCGAAGTTTAACTTGTTCGAGTCTTTCTAACTCGGCCTTTACTTCCTCTTCGGTTTCGAAACATAAACCGTAAATTCTTTGAAGTTGCGGTTTCCTTTCATCCCCTCTCCAATAAGCTCCAGCTAATTTATGTAACTTAAAACTTCCAATTTCTTTCGTAAAACCAACATGAGGCCCCCTACATAAATCAGTAAACTCTTCTACTTTAAAAAAACTAACTTCTTCTAGACCATCGCTTAAATCAACGCTATTTTGGTCTCCAGTTTCTTTGGCAACTGTTGTGGTGCCTTTTTCAGATAACAAATTAAGAAGATCTATTTTAAAATCTTGATTATTTTCATTCATAAATTTCTTGGCATCATCGATGCTCATATACTCTTTAATGAATTTTTTATTCTTTTTTCTGATCTTCCGCATTTTGCTTTCAATTTTACTTAAATCCTCGATTTTAATCGGTTCAGGAAATAAAACATCATAATAGAATCCAGTTTCTATATCAGGACCTACGCCAAATTTAGCGCTTGGCCAAAGTTCTCGTATAGCTGCGGCCATTACGTGAGCGCAAGAGTGTCTAATAGTTTCGATGGGGTATTTCATTCAAAATTTCCTTACATTATATTAATGCCAAACGAGGGCGCTAAGTACTCATGAAATTATAAAGAAAATTATAATTGATTTAATTAAACCTTACAGATTAACTTTAATATTCATGAATTTAACTCCCTAGTCATATTTTGAGATTCAAGGTTAACATATACAAATACCTGAAATGCACTCAGTAGCGCCCGGTTAAGGAACTGCAAAATTCGGGTTAAATGAGAGTAACATTTATAAATATAGTTTTTTCAATATGAAATGGCTAGTCGGTTAAGATAAATTCGTTTAAATTAACTCATTAAAAGAGAAAACAATAATTCAAGGCTAATACCTTATCAGAAGAAAGTTAAACATTCTAGAGTTGGGATAAATCCTTGGAAATATATCTTAATCGTGCCCAAATTTGATGATTATCACTGTTATTATCATATCAAATCAGCTTAGAATCTGAGTATTAGGATGAACCTCTCGAAACCCCGAGAATTCTCCTGAGATTGGTAGTCAAATTTAGGGATCAAGCTCTAGAAGAAGCCCTCATTATAGATACTTAGCCCACGGACTTACACTGTCTGAAAGGGACACAGGGAGAGAATAAGGTTAAATAAGGTTTGAACAGTGCGATTTTGTTTATTGTTTACTTAATCAAGTGAAAAATGTGGTAGAAGTTCTCATTCAAAACGTTTTGTTTTTGATTTTGTATACTTGAGCTAGGATTTCGGCGATTGCGCGGAATAGATTAGCCGGTACCACTTGGCCGATGTCTACCGTTTTATAAAGCGTTCGCGCTAGTGGTTTGTTCTCAACTAAAGGCACGTCGCTTTTCTTCGCAAGTTCCCGAATTTTTGCCGCTAAATTATCGGCCCCTTTTGCCACTACAATTGGCGCCTGGAATTTATCTCTATCGTATTTCAACGCAACTGAGATATGTGTTGGGTTGGTTACTACCACATCGGCTTCCGGAACAGCCGACATCATACGCTTTCGCGCCATTTCTAATTGGGTAGATCGAATTCTTTGTTTGACATGTGGATCGCCTTCTGTTTCTTTTCTTTCTTGTTTTACTTCTTCTTTCGACATTTTAATTTCTTCGCCATGCTGAAAAATCTGGAACGACACGTCGGCCAAAGCTAGAACAATCATGAAAACTAATGCTTTGAGCATAATTTCTATCATGACCTCTCCCATAAAAAACAGAATTTGGCCTACAGAATATTCCATGAGGGGAGGTATTTGGTCCATTCGACTTTTAATTGTTATATAGCCGATAAAAGCTAGCGCGCCTACCTTAAACAATGATTTCATTAATTCAGAAACAGAATTTTTTGAGAATATTCGACCAAATCCTTTCATAGGATTTAATTTAGAGAATTTGGGCGATAAGGGTTCCATCGAAAAATTTAAACCCTTGGTTTGCATTACATTTGCGGTAACCCCAGCAACCATGATAGCTCCTAAGATAGGAGCCATGATTGCGAACATTTGCGTTAACACCCACTGCATAAAGACGTACATGTCGTTAACGGTTAAAGGGATGGCGTAAGATTGAGTCATGATGTGCCTCCAGGTTTCCATCATTTTGAGAGTTCCCTGGTGCCCGGCAAACATAAAAGATAAGATGGCGGCAAGCAAAACGAAAGTAGAGGTCAGTTCGCGACTATTCGCAAATTGTCCTTTTTCTTGGGTCTCGCGGACCTTTTTGGATGTCGCCTCCTCAGTTTTTGAATCTTTGTCTTCTGCCATCTATGACCCTTAGTTTAGGTTTGAGATTCTCTAACGTTAAAAAGTTTGCATGATGCCAATAAGATTATTTGGCAGCTCGTAGAGATTGCGTTTAAAGACCATTCCAAAGTAAGACATTGAAAAATAGAACAGGATAAGTCCCATTCCAATTTGTAAAGGAAAGGCAACGATGAATACGTTCATTTGAGGTACGGTCCTAGCGACTAAGCCAAGGGCAACGCTGATGAAAAACAAACCCGCCACTACTGGAGCTGCCATTTTTATAGCTACAATAAATCCGGATGTGAAAACATCCATGTAGATTTTCATGGATCCGCCTGAGAAATTAAACGTGTTTGGGTTGATTAATTCAAAGCTTTGAACCGCCGCATTGATTAAAAAATGATGGCCATCTAAAGCTAAAAAGAACAAAATTGAAATGATATTTAAGAACTGAGCTGTAATAGATACTTGTGATTGAGTTTGCGGATCAATAACGTTAACCACGCCAAATCCCATTTGAAAGTCAACTAAAGTTCCCGCAATTTGTACTGAGATAAAAATCATCCGTGCCATATAAGCGATTATAAGACCTATGGATAATTCCGATAACATGTAGATGCCAAAGCTAAATATTCCTTTGGGTTGGGGAAGAGGAATGCCATCCAATAAAGGAAAAATCAGAAAGCTCATGACTAAGATTAGACCTATCTTCAATTTACCTGGCACCGATGCGCTACCAATAATTGGCGCATAAAGAAACATGGCTCCAATCCGAATGAAAACGAAAAAAAACTTTTCCATTTCTGCATAATTCAGGTTGAAGAGGTCCATCGCTTTATTTTATGTAGTTTGGAATATTTAAGAAGATGTTTTCGGTAAAACTCAACATCAGTTGGAACAACCAAGGGAAAAATAAAAGAAGCGCTAAAAATACCGCCAATATTTTAGGAATAAATGTCAACGTTAACTCTTGAATAGAAGTAACAGCTTGAAATATAGAAACCGCTAAACCTGTAACTAGCCCAAAGCCCAACATGGGAGCGGAAAGCAATAAAGTGGTTTTCATACTTTCCATTGCAAAACTGATTATGAATTCTTGTGTCATTTATTTATTTCCCAAGTTAATTTGAAAGGCGCTAAGCAAAACTTTTCATCAAAGACCCGACAGTTAAATACCAACCGTCCACCATGACGAACAACATGAGTTTAAAAGGTAAAGAAATTAAAACAGGAGGTAACATCATCATACCCATTGATAGCAAAACGCTAGCTACCACCATGTCTAAAATTAAGAATGGGATATAAATTAAAAAACCTATTTGAAAAGCCGTTTTTAATTCGCTGATTATAAAAGCGGGAATCAAAGCTTGAATTGGAATGTCTTTGGACGTTTTTGGTTTTTCTCCGCTTGATAAATTGATAAAGAGAGCTAAATCTTTTTGCCGAGTTTGCTTTGCCATGAAAGCTTTAATTGGAACTTGCGCTTTATCCATCGCCTCGGTTTGAGATATTTGTTCGTTCAAATAAGGTTGAAGCGCATTTTTATTTACGTCCGTCCAAACGGGTTCCATTATGTAGAACGACAGGAACAAAGCTAAACCAACTAGAATTTGAGTTGGCGGTGTTTGCTGCGTACCCATAGCTTGTCTTAAAAATGACAAAACGATGATTACCCGCGAAAAGGAAGTCATCATAATCAAGAATGATGGCATCAACGTCAGTATCGTTAAAAGGAATAGAACTTGTAGAGAGCTTGATACCTTTTCTGTTTCGCTGGAGTCTTCCATTCCAAATTGAATGGTCGGTAAAGAAACTGCCGAGCTATCGGCGGCAAGACCAAATAAAACGACATTTAACGCCAAGATTCCGATTAAATACTTTGCTAAGGTTTTCATTAAGCGGTCCGTAGTCTTCCTAGGTTTTTTTGAATTGAGTTAGCTGCCTTAGAAATAGAAGGCTTCGGGTCGCTCTTTTCTTTCGAAAATTGTCGAACGTAGTTTGCGAAAGCTTGGTTATCTACTTTTTTTGCCGGTTTCTTTGTTGGTACGGAAGCAACCGGAGTAGCTTTGTCTTTTTTTACATTTTTCCAGGCGCTGGAAATGGTTGCGTTTGGCGCAGTTTTAATTTCTTCAATTTTTTCTTCGTCTTCGATTTTGGAGAGTAGGGATATATTGTCGTTAGAAATGCCTAAGACTAAAATTTCTCCTGCAACTTCCACTAGAGAGACGCTTTTTCTAGGACCTAATACACCTGTTCCCAAGATTTTAATTGTTTGCGTATTTCCGCCCATCAAACCATTTTTTAAAACAAACTTTTTAAAAACATAAAAGACCATGAACATTACGCCTAAAACCAAGGCTAGGGAAGAAAACATCTTGCCCGCTGTTTCAGGCATCCCAGGCGCAGAACCGTTAGTAAGGTCTCCGTCGTAGTCCAAAAACTTTAATGGTTTGTTAGAAGAATCGGTTTGTTGAATAGATTCTCGTCTTTTTGGTTTAGAAGTTTCAGGAAGTGGATCCTTTCGGCTAATAATAGATTGCAATTGATCTTTATAAGAAATGTCGGCAACTTGTTCGACTTGAGCGTTAGACTCTTCTGATTGTCTTTCAGTTTGTCTTTGAACTGCTGGTTCCGTTGAAACTTGTTCATCAGATATATACGAGTCGTTAGCGGCTAAAGTTTTTTTTGCTTGATCGATTTCTCTAAGGATATCGTCTAATACGTCTTCATTAGATTGTGTCGCTTGGATGGCTTTAGGCGTTTCGTAAACTTTAGTAATTTCATTTGTTTTTAAAGTTTTAGGGGGAGTAACAACTTTTGGCGTTTCTCTAACAATATTTTCCTTTGGGAAACTATCGGCAATATCTTTTGTCATTGCGTAGTTTTGAGAGTTTGTAGAGATTGGCGCCCCTATATTTATGTTTAGAAAACGACCAGCCTTTTGAATTTGGAATTGTTCTCTTAAATCGATATTTTCATCCGTTAATACGAATCGAACTCTAACCGTTTTTGGATCTATTTGAGCGACAAAAACCTCTGAAACAATTGAGCTATCAATTGGGAAAGTTTGTTTTGCTGGATCGATATAAGCATCTGGAAAATCCAGTTGGATGGATTTTTTGAAAAACGTTGGACCGGTAAAATACTTAATAGGTTTAGTAAACTCTATATTGTAAAAAGACTCGGTTTCTGTAGTTTCAGTAACAACATCTTCCAAGAAGTTTAAACCTTTCAAGTCCACCATCGCTTCAGCTCCAAAAGCCGTCAATAAAATGATGATTAAGGTTCCAAATTTAATTGTGATTTTGTTAATCATGGCTAACCTATTATTTTTAAATGAGTTTCAGTTGTCAAAAATCCGACATTTTTTATTCTGATAACTGTAAATGCAAGGTGTGTGCCACTTTTTATGATGCTAAAAGAGATATTTTTTTACTTTAGAGCTTATGGATTGAGGAGGGCGGATTATTGGAACCATGGCATGGGAATTAAACAGAATTCTCATGCCATGGTACGGAAGTAAAAATCGAGCGGTATATGAAAAGACTATTATATTGAGTGAAGAGGCCTGAAATTAGGTTTGTCTTAAGTGATCAAGGGGTAATGTTCTTAAGAAAAACGTGCAGGGTATTACTATCTATTCTAATGATTTGGAATTCAAGGTGGCTGCTCTTTATATGTTTTTTACTATTTAAACTGGCAGTCACCTTGGCAGCTATTGTTAGGCGAAATGATTGTGATCGGATGATAGAACAGGTTATCTAATTCTTCTGTCTTATTTGATTCTTCTTTTTCATTTGTTGCCCCATGCGATTCTTTCGACCCTTAGCAGATTCTGAATAAATAGGATTACGTAATCTGTTGATACTTCCAACTGGCTGATGTTCAGCTAAAGAATGCCAAGGGCTGAGTTCTAAGTTTTCGCAAGCTTCGTCGTTAGCGCGTGTGTCAAAGTTTTGCTTTGGTATCATTATTTGGGCTACTTTTGTATAGGAAATGCCCTTTTTAAATTTACCAGGAAATTCTGCAAGGTGTGTTTGTTCTTCAATCCATTCAAAGGTCGCATCTTCCAACCCCAGAATTTCTGAGAAATTGCCCTCGGGTATTGGCGGAACTTGGACAAGAAAATCAAAACAAGCTTCCCCTTCATTAAGACTTTTTTTCATTGCTTGACGAAGGTAATCGGGAGATGGATCGTTAGGAGTTACCTGCGCGGTTTCTGCACAAGGTTTTGCTGAAAACTTCATTACTTGATTGTCCCCAAATAAGAATGGGGCTGCAGAAAAATATTGGGTTTCTAAAGGATCGGCAAGAGGCGTGTTAGAAAGAACGCCTATTATTTGAGCTTCTCGAAAGTGTTTTGTTGGTTTACCTTCTTTACTGAACCCTAAAAATGTAAGGACCGAACTTGGTATTTCTCCCTTTAGTTCTAGTTCGGCAATTTGGAGATTTGTGATTTCAAGATAATCTTCTACGTTTTTGAACGCAAAAGTAGGTTGGTTGATCATTAAAAAATCCTGAGTTCCTTTTTGGCGCGGAATAGACAGTACTTTTTTTCCTAATATTTTTTCCACGTTGGGAATTTGAATAGCCATTCCTCGACTTCTAGAACTTTTTCTTGTTTTATCTATGTCGTCGCTTATTTCCGTTGTGGCATTAGAAAACCTGATCTTGACGTTTTCATAGGTATGGCCGGGCTTAGAAAAGAGTCCTACTTGTAATTCCTTTTTAATATCTTTATTAACAGTGAATTTTGCGTTGACGCACCCATGCGCTTTGGGATGGACATTTCTCAGTTTTCTTGCGTTCTTACTGGAATAACGTAGCGCTTGTAATTTTCTCTGAGCGTTTGCGATTTTGTTTATATTATTTTTTTCGCCCGCAGGAGGCTTGTCGAACTTGGTGAGTTTTATGTCGTGGGTATATTGATCGGCAAATACATTCACGCCAAGGCTAAGGGAAATAGAGATTAAAAAAGCCGTAATAATTGTACGATTTATTTTATGTGGCATGATAATCTTTCCTTATTTATTCAGAAAAGTGGATGATCGTTAATCTTTAGAGGTCATTGTGTTTTCAAATATTCAATGAGCGCATACCTTTCGGAAGGTTCAAGATAACGACCTATATTTCCATTTCCTTTTGTTCCATAGTTAAACTCATGACCTTTATTAGAGTTCCCGGTAATAGTTGTATCAAACTTGTATCCGCCTCTAAATTCACGGGTTTCAAATCCAACTTTTTCAGGGTTGAACATTTTACTTCCTAGGTAAAAGACTTTTGGTCTTTCACTTATAGGAGATAAGATATCGTAAAGGTTAGGTACCGAGCCGTTATGCAGAAACGGCGCTGTTGCCCAAATTCCATTTAACGGGCGAGCTTTATAAACCGATTCTGCCTGAATAAGGTTTTCCCTGTAGCCATTAAATTTATTTCTTTCCTGCTGAGGAATATTATTTGATTCATACCATCGGTTGTCGATGTTTACTATGACATTGCCAAGCGCTACGCCCATTCCCATATTCTTTGTTACTGGTTCCCATTTATTGGGTTCGCTTCCAGGAGTTGTTAAGGCCCCTGCATATCCAATCTTAGCGTTAATAAAGTTATCCAATAAAGTGGAATCAGTTCCGATATCTTTGGCTTGTATTTGTTGAACTTCTAATAATGCGATTCCTTCTTTGCGGTAGCCTTTAATCCAAAATTTATTTGTCCAATGTTTGGCTTTGGAGTATTCATCTTGTGGTTTCAAAGTTTTCAAGTCTGCCTTCAGCTCTTCCAACGGAGGAAGATGGCACCCTTGGCAAAGTTCTTTATAAAGCTTTTTGCCCTGAGCGGCTTTTTTCTCATTTATCTCCGGAAATAGTTTGTTAGGCCATTTAGGCGAAGTTAAACCGCCAAATGGTTTTTCTCCGGCGAGCCACTCTTCAATATGGTGTAAATTTTTGATATTTGCCGAGGATTTATACAGTAACTTTTCGTCTACAAAGTTCGCGCTAGCCTTTACTCCCAGAGCTTCTCCAGCGTTACGAACCATAGGTTGGTGAATGGAGGCATTATATTGCACCCAATCGAACCATGAAGCGTCCCAGATATGTGGAAAGTTTACCGGGGCGTTGTTCGGCACAAAGTTTGATGCCGCTCTTTGTTCTTTGTCATTAATTAATAAATTGGAGCCAAATACTTGATTGAGAATGCGGTCTAACGCGTCGGTACGGGAAAAACCTCCTTGAAATTTACTAGGATCTAGAGGTTTCGGAAGTTGTTTCATCGTTTTATTGTAGAGTGTGCTTTCTTTAATTCCATTATTCACTACCGCTTGTACTATTTTTTTTAAGGCTGCAGCTTTTTGCTCCGTATACTCTTGGCCTTGGCGTTTAAAAACACGTTTGGCGAAGCGTTCGAATCTGCTGTCTATATTAGCTGTTAAACCCAAAGCCAGACCTGTTGCGTTTGCAAACAACCCAGGATCAACCATCCCTGGACCGCCGTCAATCCGGAGTGCATGAGTTTCATCGCCTTTTTTGAAGTGGAGATCCCCAGTGTGGCAGGCGGCGCAAGTGAGTCCAATCACGGTCATCTTCTGTCCGGTATTAGAATCGACAAATCTGTCGTCTTTGGCAAAACCTATTGGGAGGTCGTCGGGGCTCTTACCGGAAGTATCCAAAATAAAACCGATCCTTCCTAGATACTTTGGGTCAGATAAAAGGGGTTGCTCAAAAAATATAGATGTGGGTTGCTCCAAAGAAACAAACCAATCGTAAGGCATTATTCTAGTTCCTTGAGATATATGGTAGAAATTTTGTCTCGACCCCACTCCCCATTGGTTAAGATAATGGGTCTTATCAACTTTTTGGTATTTTGGAGTTGCTTCAACGATTTTGTCAATTTGTTCGCCAGTCTCCACTAATTTAGCAATTGACGAACAGCTTGTAATCATAAGAGTAATTAGCAAAATTCCAATGTGATGAAAGCGAAGCATGGGACCTCCTTTGGCAAACTACCACCAGTCTTGTTATATATAATTGAATGGGTATCAAGTTTGAACTCACTATATGATGAAAGAAAATTTGCTTCAACAAAAATATTTCCCATTTCAGAATAGCGATTGAATTTATTTAAGTTACTAATGTTTAAAGGTTTTACCAATATGAGAGAAAGTTTGATACCGGGTTAAAAGTAGAGTGTCAAAAATGGTTAGTGTTTAAAGGTATTAGTCTTCATAAGAGGAAATGAATTGATGATTTGGAATCGGAACACTGGTTTAAAATTGAATCGTTGTTTGGTTCGTAATGGGTGAATTTTTTTGTTTATAGAACTTTTCGTGTTTTGCAAGTCAAAGAGGGGAGAGGTATTAATTGAAATATTTTGGAGAATTTTATTCCTGACTTTCAAAATTTTAAAAAATTAGGTAAAAGATTTTTCGTTCAATAGATTTATCTTTAAAACCATAGTTTATAGCAAGGGGTGTAATTTTTTTCATTTACAACGTATTATGAGAACCTTGGGTTTTTTATGAATATTCCCTCCTGGTTATCCTAGATTTCATTTATTTAGCCTAAAGTTTTTAGTTTAATAACTTATTAGCTACAAAATTAGAAATAGGTGAATGCTGAGCGCTGATATTTCTATAAAATATAAATATCATTAAATTACTATAAATTTTAGAAAATTATTGATTTCTTAATTCAAGTCTTTTATAGTTCCTATATCCACATATATTAAGGGGAATCCTTAAAGTTTTTGGCTTTCTACAGTTTTTTGAAGGTTTTCGAACAAAAAGAAACTGAAGAGCTAAAAGTTTGTGTTTTAAAGGATTTCTCCAAAGACAGGTTTCTGCAAAGATTTTGCGGGGAAAGGAATCTTCGCTCAGTGCAACGATTAGTTTTTCGCGGACTTATTAAGTTTATGCCGTCGCTTAAAGTTTTAATAAAAATGGTTATAGCGGCGAGTGTTTCTTTCGTCTTTTGGGGATATGGGCAAACAGCCGAAGTTGGAAAACCGAGACCTTCGGTTATCCAAGCTGACGTCGTTGGTTTTTTGCAATGGCTTGTATTAGATTCAAATCAACCTCAAATTTCTCCAAATAAAAATAAATCTCAAGGTTACGAACCTGATAATTCAAAAGAGTCTCCGTTAACGGATAAGATGATCCGTCAAGCTCGATTTCTTTTGGAAAATATGCCCGCAGATTCGAAAAAATCCAATCAACCAGAGAAAAGCCTTCCTGAAAAAGACTGGGATATTCCTCAATCCACACTTCAAAAACCAAACAGAAAAAAGGTTACACCAAAGCGAGAAGCTCCAAAAGTGGCCGAGCAAAATAGCAAACAGCCTGAGAGGAAGTTTTCTGAACCTATTAATGATAGTGTTGAAACGGAAGTTGAAGAGAAAAAATCTATTTTTAGTGGTTGGTTTTCAGGGAGTAAAACCGTACTTGCTAATGCTTCTAATTGGGCAATGGGAAAATTGGGAGCTAGTAATTTGACCTCGAAAACAGGCGCCGAAGTTGGGATGTTGGAAGACTCAGGTTTCCCAACTAAGTCCACATCAAATAAGGACAAAATAAACGATGGGCGCAAAGTAAAAGACCCTGGCGCTGGTTCAACCTTCTTCGTTCGATTGATTAAGATTAAAGGAAACACTGTTTTCTCTGATGCTACTTTAGCTCCTATAGTGGATGTAGGAGAAGGCTTGGATATGACTCTTGGAATTTTGAATCTGTATAGCCAAGAAATTCGAGCGTACTATCTTTCAAGAGGATATTTTTTAGCCAAAGCCTTTGTCCCAAAACAAGAAATTGTGGATGGCGTTGTCAAAGTAGTCGTTGAAGAAGGTAAGATCGGTAATATTAAAGTTACTGGCAACGAAACAATCCCGACTAAAGATATTTTAAAAAGATTTAAAAAATTCTCAAAAGAGAGAATTCCTAACGAAAAAACTTTAGAAAGCGCTCTTTTGGAACTCAACGATATAATAGGAGTTCAGGCTAAATCCTTAGTTAAACCAGGAGAGACTCCGGGGACCTCCGATTTGGAAATTGTTATTGAAGAGCCTTTGCCGTATACGTTTGCTCTCGATGGCGATAACTTTGGATCTGAGTTTACGGGAAGAAATCGGTTTGGAATTACGGCAACTGCCGGAAATGTTCTTCGATTAGCGGACCAGTTTGCGATAAGAGGGGTCGAGTCTGATGAAGATCAAAAAACATTTCAAGCGTCTTACTCAATTCCCGTTAATGATAGCGGTACTTCTGTTGGATTTTCGTATATTTTCTCTGAGCAAACTTTAGGTTTAGATTTGGCGGCTTTAAATGCGGGCGGAGAAACCAATATTGGAAGTTTAGAATTGGTCCAGCCTTTATACCGGTCCAGAAAAGGTATTATAAAGGCGCGAGCTGGTTTTGATTTTCGAAAATTTAAAAACTTTGTTCAAAATCAAACGTCAAGTGAAGACGAACTAGTTGGCGGATTTTTAGGGATTTCTGGTGATTATAAGGATGAATTTCAAGGGCATAGTTATTTCGATGTTTCGGTGCATCGTGGTTTTAACGAAACAAGCGAAAACCGGGCTCTTGCTTCAAGAATCCGTGGTGAAGGGGATGTGACTGTTGGAGCGTATAGTTTCTCACGGACGCAAAATGCTGGGTTTTGGGACAGTTACTTTGTATTAAAGTCGCTTGGGCAAATTGCCAGCGCAAGAGCTCTTGCCCCTGATCTTTTTTATTTAGGAGGATTCAGTTCTATTCGAGGTTATCCTCTAGCGGACCAGTCGGGCGACCAAGGGTTTTCCGGAACGTTAGAATATGTTGTACCCATTCCGGGGGTAGTTAATTTCTTAGGAGACCTATATAATTTAAGAGATCACATTTCCATTTTCGGTTTTGTCGACCACGGCAAAGCAATTGTTCTGAATAATCAACCAGGTGAATCAGACGCGTCTATAACTGGCGCTGGAGGTGGATTTCGGATGACATTGCCACAAGATGGCTCATTTCCTTTTATTGGAGTAAACGCAAGTTATGGTCTCCCTGTGAGAGGTCCAGATCCGTCGGATAGAACTAATGGTATTTGGTACGTTAACGGTTATATGGCTTTTAGGTTTGACGATGCTTAGACCATCTAAAAAAATAAACCGAATTTTTTGGAATAGAGTTTCTTGCTTAGCTTTTTTATTCTGTTTAATTACAGGAGACGTAAACTCTTGGGCGGAAGAAGAGCCTGTAGGAAAAGTAATCGCCATTAGCGGTAAAGTTGAATTTGCAACTCTTGAGCAAATAGAAGGAAAAGAACAAAAAGGATTGATGAGTTTAGTAAAGTTTTCTTCGTGGAAAACAACTGAATTTCAGCAATTGGTTTATGCAAGAGATGTTTATAAAACAAAACGTGGAAGTCGCTTAAAAATACTTTTTAATGACAATAGCCTCATAGCTTTGGGACCAGGTTCTACCATGAAGGTCCAGTCGTATCTCTTTTCTCCAAAAGAAAAACTAAGGAGAACGACAATTGATATAGCCCAGGGTTTTGCCATGTACATAATCAACAAATCTCAAAAAAATCCAAAATCTAGTTTTAAGATTGTCAGCCCAGTGGCAAACTTATCCTCAAGGGGAACCCAAGGATATATAAGTTCTTTTGCAGGAGAAACTATTGTAGCGAATCAAGCTGGGTCTATGGCAACGCAAAACAGAGATCCGGGAGTTCCCGGTTCTGTTATTGTTGGTCCAATGTCTCGCACTATTGTTGAATCAGGCAAACCGCCAGAATTGCCAACTTCATTGAGCGGAGGTGAACTTTCTGCAATACGAACTGGTATTTTGGGTAGAGTTGAAGCTTTTTCAGGCGGATCGAATCGATCATTGATAAGACTGCAAAAAGAAAACGTGGATTCAGAAGATGAAGAAGATATTCGCGATTCTATTGAATCGTCTTCTGCTGCGGATGAAGAAGAAATTGATTCTAGAAAAGATTATTTAGACGCTTTGTCTGAAGGGAGAGAGGGGTTTGCTTCTCCAGGCGGAAATGGTCAAAATCAGTTTTTTTTAGGAAAAGTCAGACCGGGTGATGTTGGATATGGAAACGCTCAAGATTATGCATCTTTCAACGAACCTTTCGATCCAGGTATTTTAAGCGCTTGTGGACCTTAGTTTTTTTCAGGGAATTTTAACTGTATGTTGATGACTAACTTAATGAAAAGATGGTTTCGAACAACGGTATTGACTGTTGGGTTTCTTATTTTTTTGTTAGGAGGTTTTCCCTGCATTTTATTTGCGTTACCCCTCGAAGGGCAGATCACGTCGGGAGACGGCAGTTTTCACCAGCCGAACAGTAATGAGCTAATCATTCAGCAAAATTCCGACAGACTAATCTCTCAGTGGCAACAATTTAATATTGGAACGAATGAAAAAGTTCAGTTTCTGCAACCTAATTCAGACGCGATTGCGTTAAATAGAATTACCGGTGGAAACCCAAGCGAGATTTTAGGTCAATTACTAGCTAACGGTAAAATATTTTTACTGAATCCTTCCGGAATCTTTTTTGGACATAGCGCACGTGTTGATGTTGGCGGGTTGATGGCTTCAACTCTTAGTTTAAGCGACAATAATTTTTTAGACGGAAATTATTCTTTCGTTCAAGATTTGAATAGGCCTTTAGCTTCTATTATTAATGAAGGAATTATCAACGCTAATGGCGGTTATGTTGGGTTGTTAGCGCCTTCGGTCGTTAATAAAGGAACGGTTGTCGCTAATTTAGGATCAATACATATGGCTTCTGGGGAAGCGGCTGTTTTAGATTTCACTGGCGACGGGCTAATTAACTTTGAAATAACTCAACCGGTTAGAGGAGACGTTATAGACAGGTCAGGCAACGTTACGCAAGATCGCGTGATCAATTCAGGAACGCTTCAGTCGGATGGAGGTCATGTGGCTCTTTCAGCGCGCGACGCTGTAAAGGTTTTTGATAACGTTATTAGTCATACGGGTTCTATTCAAGCTAGAACTGTTGAAAAAAGAGAAGGAAGAGTTTTCTTAAACGGCGGCGACCATGGAGTAACTAACGTAACGGGAAGAATCGACGCTTCCGGGTTAGATGGAGACGAGCGTGGAGGAAGGGTTCATATCTTAGGAGAACGGGTTGGACTGTTTGATAATGCAAGTGTTGATGTTTCGGGAAATAATGGAGGAGGTACCATCCTCATTGGAGGAGATTATCAGGGAAAAGGTGAAGTTCCAAACTCTCTAGTATCTTATGTAGACAAGGGTGTTGTTTTGAATTCTAGAGCTGTTAATTCGGGAGATGGCGGAAAAGTGATCGTTTGGGCAGACGATACTACCCGATTTTTTGGAACTGTTGATGCGCGAGGTGGTGATTTATCAGGCAATGGTGGTTTTGTAGAGGTATCTGGTAAAAACGTTCTTTCTTTTCAAGGCGATGTTGATACCACCGCTAAAAATGGATCTACAGGAGATTTATTGCTAGATCCGGGCGATATCACAATTGCCGATGGAGCGGGAACTGATAGTTTAAGTAGTGGAGCCTTAACTGTTGCTTCTGGTACTTCGACTATTTTTGAACAAAATTTAGAAAGCGTTGCAGCAACAACCAACATTACCTTAGAAGCAGGCGCAAGTATTACCGTTGCAGATTTGTCTGACGATCTTCTTGACCTGCAACAAACATCTGGAAATTCGGTAACCTTCACAACCACTGATGAAGCTGGAACAATTTCTTTCGCAGACGTATTTGATGAGATTAGGACTCAAGGCGGTAGCATAACCATGAACTCCTCTGGCGGAACGGTGAGTGTTGGAAAACTTACTTCAAACGGAGGAGCGATTACTCTAAATGGAGCGGATGGAGTTACTGTTAACGGCGACATCAGAACAGGTGGCGGCAATTATACAGTCGATGCTGACAGTGACAATGGCAGTGTGGGAGTTTATACTCAGGGTGTTAATAAGACAGTACGGACTGGAGGTGGCGCAGTCAATATTATTGCATCTGATGTTGATTTGCTAAACGGGTCCGCTAATATTTCAGGTTCTACAACTAACTTCAAATCTATAATTACAGGAAGTGGTTTTACAGATGGAGGTTCAGTAACCTTTAATCAATCCTTCAGTGGAAAGACTATAGGCATAGGAGAATCTGCCGCAAGTGATTTTAATATTGATCAGAACGAGCTAGCTAGCATCCGAACTCCTACTTTGAATATTGGAAGCAATGGGATCTCCGCAGATGTAACAATTGGTACATCTGATTTTGGATTAAAGGCTACAACGATTACTTCTGGTTCATCAATAACGCTTTCCGGGAGTAAAGTAATTTATAGAAAAGACCTAGCGTTGACAGCTAAAGATAACGTTACCATTTCTAACGGTTCGAGCGTCGAAGCGCATATTTCTGGGAAGAACGCTAGCTTTTCGGCGACAGCCGACTCTGATCAATTAAATGGAGGTGGATTTTCTTTGGATGGAACGAGTTCTATCACCACCCAAGGCGGTAACGTGACCTTAATAGGAAATACGGTAACCAATAGTGGAACGATAACAACCAATGGAGGTACTTTAACCACTACCGAAAGATCTACAGGAGATGGTTCCAGTAGTAGCACTTCGAGTCCTAGTTCTGTTAACGAAACCAGCTCTTCAGTTTCTGGAGTGAGTTCAAGCTCATCATCATCCAGTAATTTACCAATACCATTAACCCCGGAAGAGATAAGGGCTATTGATGAACGTAATAATGTTCAGTTTGTAAGTAGATTTTTTAAGAAGCTTGGCGATAACCCCGGCGGTTGTTAAACTGTTTTAAGTTTAAGCCAAAAAAGCCATTCAAATATATAGTCATATCTATAATAGTCTATTCGTTGTTTTTGGTTCTTTATTATCCATTCCTTAGCTAAACTTTCTGCTTCGGCAATATGATCAGGCAGCATTTTTTTTTCGATTTTTTTTTTGAATGCTCTACTTTTATTACTTCCATTTTTTATTGCTATAATTAACCACTTTAGCCCATTAATATAATTTTTTTCATCATTAATTAGGCATACCATACAACCAAGTGAAAATTGGGCTAAAGTTAAATTTTCTTCTGCGGCTCTATTTAATAGTTTAAAGCTCTCCTCGAAATTTTGAGTGATACCCTCTCCATTCCAATACATTAAACTTAGATTATATAGCCCGTGTGCCTGATTTTGCTCGGCAGCTTTGCTGTACCACTCGACTGCTTTTTTGTAATCTTCAGGAACTCCATGTCCATAATAGTACATTTCGCCAATGTTGTTTTGTGCAACAGCTAGATTTTGCCATGCTGCTTTATGATAAAGCTTAAGGGCTTTCTTATAATCACGAGCGACCCCTTGCCCAAGTAGATACATAGTGCCAAGATTGTTATATGCACCTAAATTTTCTTGGTCTATGGCTTTATGATAATATTGGAAGGCTTTTTTATAATTTTTCAATCCTCCTTTTCTGTCTTGATATATGCTGCCAAGACGTAATAGTGCTTCTGCATTACTTTTTTCTGCTGCTTTCGAATACCATTTAATGGCTCCTTTATAATGTTTTTTTCTCTCTTTCGTATATATGTTACTAAAATTTAAACATATTGCGCCGAGGTTCAATTGAGCAAGCACGTAACCTTGTTCTGCCGGAAACTGATACCATCGTTTTGCTATTTGCAGATCTCTATTCACAACCTTTCCTTCTTCATACATAACGCCAAAATTATTTTGAGCTTTACCATGGCCTTTCTCTGAGGCTTTACGATACCAATTGTGAGCTATTATAAGGTTTTGATCGACTTCTTTTCCTTCTTCATAAATGACTCCAAGGTTAAATTGCGCTTCTGAATCCTCTTTTCGTGAGGCAATTTTTAATTGTTCCAAACTTTTGACTTCTTTGGATAAACCATATCTTTTATTATTTTCTTTTAAAGAATTTTCAGGTTTTTCTTCTAATGATTTTATTTGATCTTTTAATTTGTCATCATTTAGTTCGTTATTATTCTTTGTTCTATCTGAAAGAGGAGGCAAACCCTTTAATCGGCCGATATGATCTTCTAAGTCGAGATAACTAGGATTTTCTGGTTCTAGTTGAATTGTTTTTTCATAAGCATGTTGTGCGACTTCGAAATCGACTCGGTTTTCCGCCAAAAGGCCTAATTGATAGTTAATCTTAGCCGCTAATAAGGGTTGTTTTGTTACCATTTTTTTTAATATATATTCAGCCATGGCTGCATTACCAGTTTCCAAAGACGTTAACGCCTGTTTGCATTCGAGATCTTCAAACTGGGTGTGAAATTTAATCAATAGATTTTTAGCTCTTTTTAAAGTTGCTTTAAAATCTTTGAGATTCTTTTCGAGGTTGTCGCGTTTATTTTTAATGACTTCAAGTTGAAGTATTAGAAATTTTTCTTGTTCTGAATCTTTTTCCAGGATATGAGATAGTTTTCTTTTGATTTCATTTTCTTGTTTCGCAAGTTGTTCTTTTGTTTTTTGAAGTTTCTCGTATTTCTGCTGAAGGACTGAATATTTGGCTTCTAATGATTTTATGGTCTCTAATTTCTTGTTATTAGAAGTTAGCTCTTTTTTAATGATAGATTTTTCTTTATTTAATAAATCTTCTTCATTCGTTTTTTGAATCCGTTCTTCTTTTAACGCCTTCAAACGGGATTCCAAGGTTTTTATTTTTTCTTGATCTTTTTTTCTAATATCTTCAAGTTCAAGTTTTAATTGTTTTTCTCTTTGATCCAATAAGATTTTATAGTTTTCGCGGAGTTTTCTTCTAGAGGATAGCCATGGAATTAATGACACCAAGGGATCTATAGTTTTCTTAAAAAACCATAGAAATTTATATTTAAAATAATCAACAAACCTAATAAAAAATGAAGCTTTTTCGGGGAGTTTAATTTCAGCCTTAGATTTTTCTTCGGACGGAGATTTTGAGGCGTCGGTTTGAGAAGCTATAATTTTTTTTAAACTAGTAATTAAGGTGTGAAGTTTCTTTTTAGAGGCGCCTCCATACAGCTGAAAATAATGAATTCCGGTTAGTTGATAACGCAATTCGTCGGGAATGAGAACCTTTTCTAAAAATATAGGAAATATTTTTTTTCTTTCATCGAAGGCGAGGGAAACTTCACGAATTACATGAAATGAGGAAAAAGATGCTTTTGTGGCAAGAAGAATTACAATGTTACAATTTCTAATAGCTTTGACTATTTCAATTTGCCAATAAGTAGACGCATCGATATTTTTCTGATCGATCCATATAGAAATATGATTAGCTTGGAGTTTTTTTGTAAAGTTATTAACCCAAGTTTGATCTTTTCTCGAATAGCTAATAAATACTTCTTTGGACATTTTTAGAAATAAGCGTAAATAACAATTTAATCGGATTAATTCTCTTAATTAAATTTTAGAATGTGATTTTAGTGTTTTATTTTGCAATAATTTTTGCATATAAAATTTTGAATTTCACCCATTAATTTCATCGTTAACATTTGCTAATTCCATCTATATCTAGAAATAAATATTTTGAAATGGCTTAAGGCTGGATTGCTTATATAGATTTGTTTAACTTATTGGTTCGATGCTTTAAATAATAACTTTAATAACAAATATTTATTAAAAGTTTATTTTAAAATAATAAAAAAATTAGCTTTTAAATAGCACTTCCGATCAATACAATATTGTTAGTTTCTTATTTTTCTCTAGCCTTTGAAGAGCCACATTGATCCTCCAATTTTTTAAGAAAATATTTTTCTTCATCTATAGTTTAATCCTTCTTGGGATTGTGCTTTCGCTTCTTGTCTACGTTAATGTCCAAAACGATATTCCTAGACTTCCTAAAAAGTTAAGCTTCTTAAATTTAAGTTTGCCTACAGAGATATATTCTTCTGACGGAAACTTAATAAAAGTTCTTGGACGCCGAAATCCTGTCGGAATTGAAGAAATATCTCCTCACTTTTTAAACGCTATTGTTTCTGTTGAAGACGCGCGGTTTTATAAACATAGAGGGGTGGCTCATATTTCTTTAGCCCGAGCTTTATATATTAATTTGAAAAAGGGACGCGTTATTCAAGGCGGCAGTACTATAAGCCAGCAATTAGCAAAAAATTTGTTTTTTTCGTTTGAGAGAAACTGGTTGAGAAAAGTGAAAGAACTATTGATTGCTCTACAAATGGAGGCCTCATTTAGTAAGCAAGAAATTCTTGAGGCTTATAGCAATCAAATTTATTTTGGCAATGGAGCTTATGGCGTAGAAGATGCTAGTAAAGTTTATTTTGGTAGTCGGGCCAAGGATCTGACTTTGCTGCAATCTGCTACGTTAGCTGGCATTCCTCATGCTCCTAACCAGGCAAATCCATTTTCAAATTATGAAAGGTCTCAAAAGCGCGCGCTATATATTTTGGATAGGATGATTTCAGAGGGGTATATAAGTTCGGATGAAAAGACAGAGGCGTTTAATTCCAGTCTGAATTTAACAACGCCCGATGAACGCGCTGACCCGAATCAATATTTTGTCGATTATATTTTGGATAAGTTGGAAAAAGATTATGGCAAGGAATTCGTCTATTTCGGCGGGCTTAAAATTTTCACTACTTTGAATACTCGATGGCAAAAATACGCTCAAGAAGCAGTTAGTAACCATTTAAAGTTTTTAGAAAAAAGTATGCCCGTAGGTGAGAACAAAAGAGAGCCTTTGCAATCAGCTTTAGTTTCAGTTGAAAATCAGACAGGGGCTGTTCGGGTCATGCTGGGCGGAAGGAACTATTCCTATAGTCAATTTAACCGCGCTGTGTCGAATAATCGGATGCCTGGTTCTTCTTTTAAGCCATTTGTGTATTTAACGGGTATGGAAACTCTGGGGTATCACCCAGGCGCTGTTGTTGTGGACGAACCTGTGACTTTCAATTTGCCTGGAGGTAAATCATGGTCGCCTGCGAATTTTGGCAACAAATACATGGGTAATATCATTTTGAAAAAAGCGCTCATGCATTCAGTTAATTTGATTTCGGCTCAATTAGTTTGGCAGGTTAAACCGGAAAAAGTTATTGAGACAGCTAGAAAATTTGGGATTATGAGTCCTCTTGGTAATAATTTATCTTTGGCCCTTGGGACTTCTGGAGTTTCTCCTTTAGAAATGGCCGCTGCCTATAGTGTCTTAGCAAATTTAGGGATTTGGAATGAACCCTATTTTATTAAGAAAATAGAAGATTTTAACGGCCATCGACTTCAGGAACGTTTTTTTCGAAGCGTTCAAAAGTATTCTCCTAAGAAAATCTATCCTTTAGTGGATATGATGAAAGGTGTTATTGAAGGAGGAACAGGAAGAACCGTAAAGAGGATGGGATTCGACCGACCTGCGGGAGGGAAAACTGGAACGACCAACGATGGTAAAGATGCTTGGTTTATAGGGTTTACTAAGGAGTTGTCCACTTCGGTATGGGTTGGTAAGGATAATAATGAACCTATGACCGATGTGAATGGAAGAGAGATGACTGGTGGACGCGGGGCGGCTCCCATTTGGACATTCTTTATGGAAAAAGCTTTGGAAGGTAAAGAAAAGAAACAATTTCCAGTTCCTGAAGGAATAAAATTTGTTTCAGTGGATTACCAAACAGGTTTGCCGACAGATAAACCAAGTGTTAATTCCCTTAAAATCGCAATTTCTAAAGAGGTGGAATTTCCAAAGCCAGAGGAGGAGTTGAAGGAGAAAACTCTTTCGAAAAATGAAGAATTAAAAGAAGAAATTGTTCCAAAAGTCATAAAACCTTCTGGAAATGAAGAGGGTGGTTTATGACCTATCAAACTATTAAATACTTTCTTGTTCGAGTTGGTATTAGCATTTTTTTGATGGGGTTTTTGGGATTTATGATCCTTTACTTTTTTCATGAAGTTGCTTCTACGGCGGGTCGAATTGACGATGATATTTTGCATTGGATATTGTCGGCGGTATTTTTGTTTTTTGGTTTTGTGGTTTATGGGTTGTGGGGAGAACGTAGGTTTGAAAAGGCTTTAAAAAAACTTAGAGATATTGAAGCAAATGAAGATGAAATGGGTAATATCGTTCAATTTGAGCGTTTAATAAGTTTTACTCATTCTTCCTTTTTCTTGCCTGGTATGGGGAAAAAATTACGAGATGACGTTATTAAAGAGTATGCAGATTATCTCCATTCAATGGGAAAGGACGATCCCAAAGCCCTTAGAATTTATTTAAAAGCTTATTTACAAGACCCAAAAGATTCTCGCTTTCGCTTACCAATTCTGGCGTCTTTAAAAAGACAAAGCCAATTACCTACGGAAGAAATAGATCTTTTATTATTGATGTTTAAAACTGGAAAAGTAGAAGATAAAAATATAGCTTCCCAGTTAGCTGATATATTTATGAGCAAGAACTGGTTTAATCAAAAGACAGAGCCGGTTTTTATAAAAGCCGTTGAAAGCGGGTTGGAAAATTCTAATGATGTGGTTCATTTTGTTCTACCGCGTCTTTTGAAAAAGAATCGGACAGATGAATATGCTCTTAAATTTTTTCTCAAATCGTTGTCTTATGCGGGGGCTTCTGCGGAACAAATTAAACTAACTTTAGGAAAAAACTATTGCGAAGGACATTGGGAATCGGTTGATCCTGATTTACATGCTCAGTGCGGGCTTGTATTTGAAGAATTGACGGAAAAACAAAAAGAAGAACTGACAAAGGAAATTTTAAATAACAAAGTTGATGAAAGATGGAAAAGAGTTAAATTATTCGGCGATGAAGATCTAGAAACGCTAAAGCGATTGCAGTTTCGGTTTGGAGTTGTTAGATCTGGATGGACTCAAATAAAAGAAGGAGTTCGTTATTTCAGTTTGTTATTAAAAAAGGGAACAAAAAGAGTTTTATTGAGCGTACTGGATTTACTTATTCAATTTGGAAGATTAGGGTTGGGGGCAAAATTATCCACTTTGTTTATTCTAATTCTTGGTGGAGCCATATTTTTTCAGATTCAAAAAAGTCCACGACTTATTGATTCTCCCGTGCTTCCTAAAAAAATTACTGAATCAAGTTTAGACGCTCGACCTCAAAGACAAAATCAAATTGAATACACCTTACAAATTGCCGCCACCACTCGCAAAAAACAAGCCAATAAAATGACCGCTAAGTTAAAAAAGAAAGGCGTTAATGGGTTATATGTTGTAAAGACGGCTAGAAGAGGGGGAGGACATTGGTTCAAAATACGTGTTGGTAGTTTTTCTGATCAAGAAAAAGCAAAAGAGTTAGGGGCAAAACTAGCGGGCCAAAAATTAATTCAAAATTATTTTGTTATCGCTAATAAGAAACGAATGCCTTAACTATATCTTGATAGATATTTGTTTCAGATTCGATTTTGAGTCCTGCTTTGCGGATATTATTCCCCGTATCTCGATCTAATCTAGTTCCTGAAAGCCGAGTAGAAATTTGGTTCATGTATTTTAGAATAAGTGAGTACAGTGGGTTTCGGCTTAATACATGTTCGAATGAATATATTTTACCTCCTGGTTTTAAAACTCGGCGTAGCTCTCTAAATCCATCAACTGGATTTTCTACAGTGCAGAATACGCAGACTGTAACGATTGAATCGAAAGCATGATCGGCAAATCCTAATGATTCGGCGTTCATTATAATAGGATTGATGTTGCCCTGGTATTTTTCAATACGTCGTTTTGCATTTTTTAACATGTTGGCGCTAATATCGATAGCAATAATATTTAAATTAGGGGGGAAGTTGCTAATCTCTTGCCCGGTACCAATTCCCACATATAAGACTTGGCCTTTAAGGTTTTTGAAAAAATCCGTTTGCGGTTTTTTCCAACGTCGCGAATCTCCACTTTTAAGAAAATCGTAAAACTTTGCTACGCCATCATATCCTTTTGGTTTATCTTTCATTAAGAACCTGTCCATTGAATTTATGATCGGACCACGCGACATATGTGAATATAATTAAGGAAACTAGCGCTCCGGTAAAAGCTACTTGATTTAACGAAATATGTTCAGCTGTTCCTAGCATTCCTCCTATCATACCGCACGACATAGTTACCAAGAAGAGAGGTATCATTATCTCAAACCCACCAAAGACAACGGTCAAAGGAATCATTAAAACAATCATAAAAAGCATACCTATGATGTCTCCTAATATCATTCCTAAAAACATATTCCATGAATTTGGGACAATTGTCGCAGAAGTTACTGCGGTAATTGTTCCAGATAGAGTTTGAACGGTAGGATCGATAAATTTATATTTCATAAAAAACTCAAATTATTTTGATATGGTTGGGTGATTTTTTTTGATATTCCAAAAAAATATTTTTTCAATTCACTTTATTTTTTATGGATTTAAATTACAATGGATATAATCCGTGATTGTCCATTTAATTTATTTTAGAATCAAAAGAGCAAAAAGTGTTAGAAGAAATTGAAGACAGATCGCAGATTGAAGATATATTGATGAGATTTTAGATTTATCTAGGATTGAAGCTGGAAAGCTGGAAGTGACTCTTAATGAGGTGTTTTTAAAGCCCTTGATAGATGGAGTTTTTAATCTAGCAAAACCTTTTGCCATAGAAAATAAAATTGAAGTCCAAGTTGAAGAATTCGAAAACCTTGCTATAAAAGCTGATTTCTTTCGAATTAAACAGGTTTTATTTAACCTGCTTTCTAACGCCATAAAATATAATAAAAAGGATGGAAAGGTTTTAATTAGCGTCGTAAGGACGAAGGTTTTGCCACAATTAAAATATCAGATACGGGTTTTGGAATACCAATAGATAAACATGATCGGTTATTCGATCCATTTGATCGATTAGATTTAGACGAGGCAAAAATCCAGGGCGTTGGTATTGGATTGACAATTTCTAATTATTTAATAAAGCTGATGAATGGATAGCTTGAGTTTGAAAGTGTTGAAGGAGAGGGAACAGTTTTTTTTGTTCGACTACCATTTGCGGCTAAATAGTTTTAAGAAATAAAAACTAAGGATTACTTAGCGATTCAGTTCTGACTTCTTCTAAGATACTTTGGATTTTAATAAAGTCATAGACTTTGAGGTGTTTTTCCAGTTGTCTGGCAAGTTTCTTTCCAGAATCGTTTGATTGACTTAATTCATCCAAAGCAGACGTAAAGTCGGTTAAGTTAAATTCTTTTGCGGAATTTTCTAATCGGGAGTGTAGGGCTAAAGAAATAATTACCTTTGAGTAATCTGTTGATGTTGTTTCAGTTTCATTTTTTTCGACTTCTACTTTCTGATATGCCCATTTGACAGAGATTAATTTATCAATTGAAGAGATTATTTCTTCAACTTGAAAAGGTTTGAGTAAAAAATCGTCAAACTGCATTTCCTTTATTTTTTCTGGAGAGTAATCGTAAACAGATGCGGAAATGCCAATAATTTTAATATCTCTGAGATTCAAATCGCTGCGTAATGCTTGCGTGGCTTCTACACCATTCATAATTGGCATTTGAATATCCATAAAAATGATATCAAATGGATGTTTTTGCGCAAGTTTTATAGCTTCTAAGCCATTTTCTGATTGAGTAATAGTAAACCCTAAGTTTTCCAAAAAATATTTTAATACGTTTCGGTTTTCTTTTACATCATCTACAATCAAAATATTGATTGGATGTTCCGCTATGATTTGTGTAACTCGTTTGTATTTTTCTGTTTCTTTTGAATTTGGTCTTGTAAGAGTCGCAGGAAGTTTAATTAAAAAATAAAATCGGGAACCTTCTCCTAATTTTGAATCAACTTTTAATTCTCCTCCCATCAAATCAATTTGTTTTTTAGAAATTGCTAGACCAAGCCCCGTTCCTCCTTTATTTCTTCCTTCTGCATCTTGTTTAAAAGGTTCAAATATGGATTTCTGAGCTTCTTTAGGGATTCCCATTCCCGAGTCAATTGCCTCAAATAAATAATGTTCGTCCTCTTGGATTGTTAATTTAAATATAATTTTTCCCGAATCGGTAAATTTAACGCCGTTGCCCAGTAAATTTATGAGAGCTTGACGTAATTTGGTTTCATCTCCATATACCCAAATTGGTTCGTTACTTATGGCCTCATTTCTCCAACGAAGTTGCTTTTCTTCGCATCGTAATTCAAACATCGCGGACATATCTTTTGCTAGAGCATTGAGATCAAAACTTGTTGGCGTCAGCTCCATTCTCCCGGCTTCTATCTTTGATAAATCAAGGATTTCATTAATCAAATTTAGAAGGTGATTTCCGCTAGATAAGATATTTCGAATTGAATCTTTATACTTTTTTTCCAATTGAGGTTCGCGTTCGAGAATTTGAGCGTAACCTAAAATTGCGTTCATTGGCGTTCGGATTTCATGGCTCATGTTGGCAAGGAATATACTTTTTGCTGAATTAGCGGCGTTCAATTCGATAGTTCTGGTTTCGACTTGTTTTTTTAACGAGCGGTTCCAAAATAGAATGGTTCCAATACCAAAAAGCGTTAGCGTTCCAAACAAAAAGCTTAAGAATTGTTTTAATGTTAAACCTTCTTTTACTTTTAATCCGACCCACTTTCTGTAAATTTCTTTTTTCTTCAAAGGATCGATTTGATTCAGTGTTTTTTCTAAAATAGAATTAAGTTCAGGCCAATCATTTCGTGAGGCTAAACCCCAATCGTATGTATATCCAGTTTTTCCGCCAATTTCCAGATTCGTAATTCCTTCCTTCTCCATAAAGTAGGTGGCCATGGCAATATTGACAACCATGGCGTCAACGAGTCCAAAAGAAACTTTTTTTAGTCCTTCGGAGGTATTCGGAACAACATCTAAATTAACATCCGGATAGTTTTCTTTTATATATTCATGAATTCCAAAACCTGATATTACAGAAACCTTCATGTCTGTCAGGGATTCTAAGTTTTGCATGGATTTATCAACGTTTTTTCGCGTCAATATGACGGCATCCAATTTAATGTAAGGTTTAGTAAAATCCATAAACTCAAGACGATAAGGTGTAGGCGTTGCTGTAGGCCAGACATCATTTTTTCTGTTTTTACCGTCCTTCATAAGTTTGTCCCAATGATCCCAAAATTGAATTTCAAATTTAATTCCCAACAAACGCTCAATTATACGGATGTAGTCTACGGAAAAACCTCTGTATTTTTGATGCTCATTAAGAAATTCAAATGGAGGGAAATTGGTCTCGCCAGCAAGCACAATTTTGGGGTGTTCCTTTAACCATCCTCTTTCGTGTGGGGTTAAAAAGTCGGATTTGTTAATTGTATCGGTTGCGGCAAAATTAAAGCTAACGTCTAATAAAAAAAATATTAGAAAGACGAAAAAGAAAGAGATAAGTTTTTTAGAAGCGATCATTGTTATATGAAATAAAAAAACCTTATTGATAGCTAAAGTGGACCGACTAATTATAAAGCTAATCGTTCAGGAAATAGCGCTGTTTTTTAATTTAAAAAATATTACCTTGGTTTTTGTGCGCTCATGGATTATTAGCATGATTTATTGGTAGTTGTTATAATAGTGATCGATTTTATTCCTATCTCGGATATCGATCCTGTTTTTAAAAAAATCAGTAAATAATTAAATATTTAAAATCATCTCAAGTTGCTTATGAAAAAGTTTAATCCTCATCCTCTTATTCCAGGAGGCGTTATGCAGACTATAGTTGGTTCTCAAGCTAAAGGAGAATCGGAATTACCAGAGCCTATTTATCGTGAAATTCGAATACAAGAAAATGTGTCTCTAGTCTTATATGAATATTCGAATCTTGGTTGTATTAAAGGATCTATCTTATTGTCTCATGGGATGGGAGGATGTTCGGGGTCGGGATATATGAAGAGAATAGGCACAAAATTATATCGTTCAGGGTATCGAGTGTTTTTGATAAACCAGAGAGGTAGTGGCCCTGGTATGGGAATGAGTGACTCTTTGTGGAATGGAGGCTCTAGCGAAGATTTTGCCGCAATTACAAATTTTATTGTAAATCTTTATCCCGATTCAAAATTAAGAATAATTGGTTTTTCTTTAAGTGGTAATATTCTATTAAAGTATTTAGGAGAATCTAGATCAATTCCTTCGCAGGTTTGTAATGCCTTATCTTTTAATCCTCCCGCAGATTTAAAGATGGCTAGCTGGCTTCTTTCAAACGAACCTCGAAATAGAGTTTTTAATATTTATTACATGGGATTGATTAGAAACCAAATTAAAGCAATTAAAGAAAAGTTCCCTAATGCGATTTTACCTACAAAACTTTATAAAACAATTTGGGAGTTTGACGATGCGTACACTGCTCCTGTAAATGGTTATGCAGATGTAGAAGAATATTATGATCTTTGTAGCGGTAATCGTTTTATGAAAAGTATTGAAGTCCCGACTCATGTTGTTTGCTCAGAGGATGATCCATTTATCCCACCTCAAGTTTTTACGGATTGGCCTAAAAGCGAAGCGGTTGAATATATAGCGCCAGAAAAAGGAGGACATATGGGGTATATAGAAAAGAGTAAAAATGGTTCTGGGGATCGAAGATGGATGGACGAATTTGTTTTGAATTGGACAGAAAAAAGTGTGAAGTGAGTTTGATCGGAATTTTATTAAAGGTTAAATTTTTAGGCATTAAAAACAGCCTATTCCCATTGGACACGACAAAGTTTTTCCGGTTAGGAACTGTCCTGGGGCTTGGATTAGGTTTCCTTTATATAGATTATGCTTTCTTTTTAAACGCTATCCGATATTTAGATGGTCTTCCATTAGACGTTGGCAACGAATTGATCGTTCAATTGTTAAATGCTGTTTTTTTGACTCTAATCATTTTGGGTTTGTTTTCTGGTTTTATTTCTTCCCTATCGATTTTTTATCTTTCTTCTGATTTAGATAATCTTCACGCATTACCTATAAAGTCTAACGCTTTAATTGTTTCCAGATTAATAGTATGTTTTTTTCATAGTTCTTGGATTGCGATTTTATTTGCGGCTCCTATTGTATTTGCCTACGGAAATTATTTTCAACTACCGTTGAATTACTATTTTTTTACCGTTTTTAGTTTTCCTTTATTTACGGCGATTCCATGTTTTGCGGGAGCGCTTGGAACGTTACTATTAACTCGTTATTTTCCAGCAAAGCAAACGCATCGCATATTATCTTTTATGGGTATTGCCGTTTTGGTGGTTTTAATTGTTTATATCCGGTTTTTATCTCCGGAAAAATTTTTTGGACAGGAAGTTTCTGAAGAATCAATTGTTCAGTTTGTAGAAAATTTGAAAGTTCCGGATTTCGCTTTTTTGCCTAACGCCTGGATGGTTAGCGGAATGACAGCTTGGGTTCAGGGTAACCCCGACGATTCTATTTTCCAATTTGGATATTTTGTTTTAGCTAGTGTTTTGGGTTTTGTCGCTTTTGTTACGGTAGGACGAATGATTTATGTCGAAGGGTGGAAATCTTTTAAAGAAACGATTCAAGCTCCAACAGGTGAAACAAGCTTTATAAGGTCGATTGAAAATACAGAAAACTCAAGTCGTTATTGGAGAACAACCAAGATGCTCTGGAGAAAAGACTTGAAATCTTTAACGCGCGACCCAACTCAATGGACACAGTCTATTATCCTTTTGGCTATTGTCGCGGTTTATGTATTTAATATAATGAATCTTTCTCACCTTAATATTGTTTTGAAAAACGTTATATCTGTATTGAATATTGGCTTAGTAGGTTTTGTATTGGCTGCGTTAGTTTCACGTTTTGTTTTTCCCGCAATTAGTTTGGAAGCTAGATCATTTTGGACAATTTATACATCGCCGATATCAATGAGTCAATTTCTCATGGCTAAATTTTGTATATTGTTTCCATTTCTATTGATAGTTGGAGAAATGTTGACTGTTGTTTCTAATTTGATCTTGGATGTCGATTATTATGTTATGACTGTTTCGGTATTCTCCGCGTTTTTAATTTCTTTAGGACTAACTGGGTTGGGGCTAGGAATGGGAGCTGTTTTTCCTAAATTTCGTCATGAAAACGTGTCCGAGATAACGGCAGGAACCGGAGGTTTTTTATTCATGATTTTTGGTTTAGCGTTTGTAGGCGCCATAGTGATCTTAGAAGCGAGGCCATTATACGTTCATTTTAACCAAAAGTTTTTATTACGGTCTGTAGGTGGTTTAGATGTTCCTGTCTGTTATGGCTTAGCTGTTTTGCTTTCAATTTTAGCCACATGGATTCCATTACGTAGAGGAATAGATTTTTTAGAAAAGATGGATCTATAGTCTAATTTTAAATTGAATCAATGAGGTTATTTATTGAATGAATGCGGCCTCGCCGTGTGTTAAATTATTTTTTTATCTCATTTGTGAAACTAATTTAGATGGATTTATTTTCTGATATTGAACCGACTTCTGAAACTCCTCAGGGACCGCTTGCCGAAAGGATGCGTCCAACAAAATGGGAAGAGTTTTTAGGGCAAGATCATATCCTGAGCGCTGGGAAACCCTTGCGAAGGTTGATTGAATCTGGATCTAATTTTTCTTTTATATTATGGGGACCGCCAGGCTGTGGAAAAACTACAGTCGCTCGGTTAGCTGCAAAGATTGGAAACAGTCCTTTTTTCGAAATTAGCGCCGTTAATGCTGGAATACCCGAGCTAAGGAAAATAATTGCCCAAGCCGGAAAAGTGAAAAGTTCTTATTCCGGTTCTACCGTATTATTCATTGATGAAATTCACAGGTTTAATAAAGCACAGCAAGATGCTGTATTACCCGTAGTGGAAAATGGGACTATCCGTTTGATTGGGGCGACAACGGAAAACCCTTCTATTGAAGTCATTCCAGCTTTACGCTCGCGTTGTCAAATATTTCGCTTAGAGTATTTACAACCAACACAAATTACGAATTTAATCCTGCGCGCATTAGAAGACAAAAAGTATGGATTAGATGGTGATAAAGAATCTATTGAAGAAGACGCCATTGGCTTAATAGTGGCCCTGGCAAATGGTGATGGTAGAAAAGCTTTAAATATTTTAGAAGCGGCCTTCGCATTTATGACAGCGGGAAAGAGTCGATGTGTAGATCAATCGACCGTTTTAGGTATTGTGCAACAAACATCGGTTTTATACGATAAAGGGGGAGGAGAGCATTACGATCACGCCTCAGCATTTCAAAAAAGTTTGCGTGGGTCAGATCCTGACGCGGCAATATATTGGTTGGCTAAAATGATTGCAGGGGGAGAAGATCTTAAGTTTATCGCTAGGCGTTTGATGGTAACAGCCGCTGAAGACGTTGGTTTGGCCGATCCAAACGCTTTGAATATCGCATTAGCCGCCTCCCAAATGGCGGAAAAGTTGGGGATGCCTGAAGCGCGCATTCCATTAGCGCAAGCGGTCATTTATATAGCCAAAGCTCCAAAAGATAATTCAGCCATCGTCGCAATCGATAAAGCTCTGGATGATATTCAAAATAAAGGATTATCGTTTCCTGTTCCGGATCACTTAAAAGATGCTCACTACAAAGACGCAAAAAAATATGGCTATGGAGTAAATTATAAGTATCCTCATCAATTTCCTGATAATTATGTCGAGCAACAATACCTCCCCGATGAGTTGAAAAATAAAAATTACGTTCCTCCAAAAAAAGGTGACTAGTACGAAAATGACGCTTGATAAGAATTGTAATTAAGATTTTTAAATGCTAGTTTTCGTGATATTCGAAATTATAACCTATTGTTTTTAAATAGGTTTTTAGGTCTGAGTTTTAAAATGTCTATTTTTTTTGATTTTGTACATTGCCTGATGGAAATTTTTATATTTTAGAGGTAACCTTGTTGGTTTAGTTTTGTATCCTTTGTTAAATTTTGTAGAAAGGTTTTAGAGAAACATGCCGAGAGAGAAATTCAATACCGCTGAAGAACTGTATGTGGGACGCTTACGCGGTAACCAGCTCATGGCTAGTGGGGTTGATTTAAGTCCTGAAGAAGCGAAGTTATTGTGGTGTTCGGAGCGAATGAAGGAAATTTCCTGGCTAGATTTGGCTGATAATAAATTGGGCAATCAAGGTGTCAAGGATTTATCAGAATGCGCATTATTAGAAAATGTCCAATACCTTAATTTAAATAACAATGAGATAGGTGATGAAGGGCTTGTCTATTTGGCCAATTCCCCTTATTTAAAAAACTTGAAACACCTCCATTTAAAACAAAATATTTTGAATGGAGAAGGGATTATCGCTTTATTCCAATCCGCGACTTTGGATAATTTACAAAAATTTAATATTAATGACGGTTGGTCTTGCAGAAAACGTGATGGCTGGAGATATAAATCAAGAGATTAGATCAATTTAAGAAGACCTATATATTGTCGAAAATTTTAGTATTAAACTTTAGTAAAGTAATCTACTATCGGTAAGGTTTTAAATTACCCTCCTAATTTTTCATCTAATTATTAAATGTCTAATAACAGATTGCACATTCACGCCTCTGGTTACGATCGTCCAGGAATTCTCTCAAAGGTTGTAGAGAACGCCATTCAATTTGATTGGAAGGTGGTAGATATAAAGATGTTTGTGTTTAACGATATGTTAAACCTGTCTTTACTTATGGAAAACTCCAACTCTGGTACCTCTGAGGAATTAAAAAGATCTTTAGATGAATACGGGAATAACTCGGATATTAAAATTAACTATAGCGATCCTGGGAAGGGTTTGATAGAGGGCTCAGAATACGGTCATCGTCAGGTTGTTACAGTTTTAGGAAAAGAGATCGACTCCACAGCGTTAATGGAATTTACACAGACAGTCGCCGAACTCGATATTAATATTCTTAGAATCGAGCAATTAGATTCAGGTGATTATCACGTTTTGGAATTCGTAATTGGTATGAGAGATGATTTACCTTCTTCAGATCTGATGAGCCGTTTAGTCCAATTTAAAGAAAATAGAGGCGTAGATATAGCGATTCAAGAAGATACCATGTTTCGTAGAAATAAACGTTTGATTGTAATGGATGCGGACATGACTTTTTTGCAATGTGAAGTGATTGACGAAATGGGGAAGCTTGCCGGCGTTGAAGATAAAATGAAAGCAATTACTCAAAAAGCGATGGCGGGAAAAATGGATTTTGAAGAAGCTTTAAGGACCAGAGTGTCTTTACTTAAAGGGCTTCCTATATCTGAGTTAGAAAAATTAAGAGAAAATATACCATTAACTCCCGGAGCAAAAATTTTAGTTAAAATTCTGAAACATCTTGGATATAAAGTAGCTATTGTTAGCGGTGGTTTTCAATTTTTCATAGATCATTTGAAAGACAGATACAGTTTGGATTATGGTTTTTCAAATGAATTGGGAATTGAAGATGGAAAATTAACAGGCGAAGTTAAAGGTGAAATTATAGACGCTAAAACTAAAGAAAAAAAGCTAGCCTTGCTTGCAGAGAAAGAAGGATTTTCTCTAAAACAAGTCGTAGCCGTTGGCGATGGGGCAAACGATATTTATATGTTGGCGAAGGCGGGTCTCGGCATTGCATTTAATGCCAAACCTATTGTTCAACAGCATGTTAGCGCCAGTATCAATATTTCGAACTTAGAATTGATCTTATACTTTTTGGGAATATCGGGAAAAGAGCTACAAGAGCTAAGAGGAATTGTTAGCTGAGACTAATGAGGATAAAATGTTAACCCCGTTTTTTAATTCAAAATATATAAAATGAGCGATATTAATTTTCTTGGAATCGGTCTCGCTGTTGTGGCAGATATGGGGTTAGGGGCTTTTTGGTATTCTCCCGCCGGATTTGGAAAAATCTGGATGAAAAAAATGGGTATCGAAAAACCGGAAGATCTCGTTGGAGCTAATATGGCTTATGCTTCTAGCGGTTTATCTGCGTTAACGCTTTCAATATTTTTTAATTATCTATTTAATATAGTAAATGTTCAATCGGTAGGCCATGCGATGGGAATTGCTTTACTTGTATGGTTGGGAGCGCTTATTCCAGTAGTTATGCCGCCATATTATTGGGAGAATCGTCCTAAAATAGTTGGAGCCATTTATTGTGGTTATAAATTAGTTTCTGTTTTATTGATGACTGTGATTTTGACGATTGTCTAAAGTTATAAAGGTCTTAATTAACGAGCTTCAATTTCCACGAATGAAGCTTGCCAATATCGCTGGAATCTAGATCGTAAACTTTAAGTTTCCAAACTCCGTTTATCTCCTTCACTCCTTTTACGAACGATTCAAGAATAGGATTTCCTATCGTGGTATAAGTTTTTTTCAAGTTTTGAAGAGAACCTCCCTCGCGATCATGCAGAACCACTTCGTTGTTATCTGGACTTTCAAGTTTAACGACTAGGTCTTCTATCCACGTGTGACTTATATTAACGGTAAGTTCTAGATCATTTAAAGATCCATATCCGTTAACATTTAATTCTCTGACGATTCCTTTTGAGTTATTATCTGGAATTGCGATTTCTGGGCTGTCTTTCCATTCTTCACGCTTCGCCCCAGTGACTTCTACGGTAAGCGACCAGTCTTTTAGAGTTCCTATGTCATGTCGAGCGTAATTTGCGGCATTAAGCGTGAATGAGCCAGCTGCATGTTTTCCAAGAAACTCTTTTAAGCCAGGGGAGTTTTTTAAATTAAAAGTTTTGGGAACATTGTCGCGAATTCCTCCTTTTTTATTATCGAGAACCGCAGTTGTGCCATCCGGGCCGGTTATCGAGGTTTTTAAATCTCCTCGGTAGGGATGATGAATATTGATTGTAACTTCTATATCTTGAATTTCCCCAGGCTCATTAACGGCTGCGTAATCGGAAATTCCTTTGACAAAATGTTTAGCGATGGGGAGATCTGGAAAACTTCGAAACGTTAACCTTCTTGCAAAAGAATTAGTTGGCAGGGAATCTTTGTTATAATTATTAGCCAATTGAACTGCTTTTGCCGCATCGACACGTCCCCAACCATGATAGATAGAATGTTCTCTTGAATCGTATTTTCCTCTTACATGATTAATTTTTTTGGCGGTTTTTTTTAAAATAATTTTAACGTCTTCTCGGCTCAATTGTAGATTAGCAGACAAGATTAAACCGCAAACTCCAGCTACTATTGGAGCTGCGCTGGAAGTGCCACCGTTTTCTCCTGACAATTGGATTTGATTTCCTTCTCTATCGCTAGTCACAATGGGTTGTCCGCCGTCACTACTCGGAGCGCAAACCCAGATTTCTGAACCAAAATTGCTATATGAACTTCTTTTGTCTTCACTGCTGGAAGCGGAAATAGTAATAACATCTGGATGAGCGGCAAAGCCGGATAAGACCCGTCTTCCTTTGTGAAAACCGCTAATAGGGCGGTTTTCGTTTCCAGCTGCAAAAACTATAACGCAGCCTAACCCTCCACGCCCTTGTCTTGCAGCTTTTTGAATAGATTTAAAAGACTGAGTTCCTAAAGGGAAAAATCTTGATTTAACTCCCCAACTACAACTAATTATAGAAGCTCCATTCAATCTTGCATGATCAAAATAATCTTTAATTGCTTTATCGGATATTCTGCCTCGCATTCTAACTGGCATCAGGGTGCAACGAGGAGCTACGCCAATAGCTCCAGTATCATTTTCGTCAGCTAACGCGATTTTTGCGCAAACAGTTCCATGATTATTTTGTGCAAAAATAGGGAGAGGAGGGTTTTCATTTTGATTAAATTCACGAGGCGAAATGATTTTTCCAGGAGTAGAAAAGTCTGGCTGATTAGTATCTACACCATCGTCCATAATACAAATTGTTACGTTAGGATGACCACGAGTTATTTCCCAAGCTTCAGGAGCAGAAATATCCGCTCCTAGAGTCATTCTGTTTCCTCCGCTATTTTCTAGATGCCATTGTTCTGAGAATAGACGGTCTTCGGGCCGGTATGGCGCAAGTTCTAGTTCTGAAAGAAAATCTGGTTCAGCTACATTGATACATTCATTTTCGAGAAGAGCATTTGCAATCTTAATTGGGTTTGCCAGAGATTCTGATGATAGATCTGCCGTAAGGAAATTGGAGTCTTCTTTATCGGTTTGAAAGATTTTTAATCCATGTTTTTCCAGAATTGAATCTATTTCCTGATCGGAGGTTTTATCCGCAAACTCAACATAAATAGAATCTGTAGGTATTAATAAACCATTTGGGTCTTCGGGAAAGTAATAAACATGGGAAACCCATAGGATATCTTTGCAATGATTGCGAAGAATTTCTATTGCTTGTTCTAGGCAATCTTCTTGAACTTTATAAAGTTCAATGAAATCGGGCGAATCTTTATTTTCAAAGATTAAGCCTTCGAAGCTTTGTGGGTAGACAGAAGCGCCAGCTAATACAGCTCGCGGAGCGTCGGGCTTTTTTTTGACGGCAAAATGAGTTTGAGATTTCTGTAAAGAATAGAAATCCCCTAGACGGGAAATGGTAAAGCCGTCTTTATATGTCATTTGATTTTCGGCCATAAAAATTAATTGCCAAAAAAGACCTGGAGGCGTTGAGTAATTAATAAAATGATATTAAATAGATCTCTTATTTTAATGAATTATTATAAATTTATAAACAAAAAATGACAGGTTTTCTGAATTATTTGGGAAAGTAAGGCGAGTTTATACTGGGGGAGTAACGTAAAAAGAGAGAAATTGAGGAGTTTTTATCAGAAGGATGGGGGTTAGTCCATCAATATAAGGCCAATGGAGCCGTCTTTACAATAATCCATGCTGATTTGAATATCCCAGCCAACATTGCTGAGCGTTGCCGGAACATCCACTCCAAAAGCTCTAAGGGTTGGACGCGCTTTTGTTGGTTGTTCGCAATGGGATTCTGTTGTGCAAGTATCGCACAAGCTACAAGCGTTCGCTCCAAGGCCAAAAGCTTTATAGCTACCTTGGTTTTTTAGGACGCTTTCCAACCCAGTAATAGTTTCCATCACTTGCTCAGATTGTTTCGCTTCGATTAACAAGGCACGGTTATAGTCTAAAAGAATTTCTGAAAACTCATCGGCAGTTGGCGAATATGGAGGACATGTGAGCCTTTGACCAAAATGATCGCAACCATATTGACACTGTAATCGTAGCCAACGTGCTAACACAATTGATTTGATAGGAATTATCAAAGCTCTGAGGCAATTTCTATTTAGTGCTTCTCCAATAATTTCTTTATTAGATAAAATATTTTTTGGAAAATGTTTTACTTTTGTGGTTATCATATCCGCTGTTTAACAGATTAATTGATTGCCTTCATAAATTTGGAAGGGTTTCAAATTAGCTTTGTCCTAAGTGATCTATAATCTTAGGCTAATTCATTTTATTATACTTTTGACTTTTATTTTAATTTTCGGACTTTTTTTTTCAAGAAAACGCTATTTCTCAATTTTTCTTTTTTCCAAATCTTGATAAATCGGTTTAGTCCTTTCATTTAGCCTTATTAAATCGATTAGTAGTTGTAAATAAATTTTACAGAAACAAAAATAACACTTTAATTCCCCGCGCCATGAAATTTCCATTCAAAGCTGTTTTGTTCGATTGGGCTTATACTTTAACTGATTTCGTTGATGAAGATAATTCCAAAGGGTTTGAAAAGTTATCAGATTTTATGGAAAGTTTAGAAATTGATATAGGAAACTTCCGATTTGATTATTCAAAACAACTAAAGTTATTTAATGAAATGATAAGCGTATCAAGAGAATGCCATCTTGAAGCTTGTTTTGATAAAGCTTTAAACTACCTTTTGTTTTATTTCAATATTAATATAGAGGGAAAAACTACACTTGATGAGCTCTCGGCAGTTTATTATAAAGAATTGATTAAACCGAGAAGGGTCTATCCTGACACGAAACCAACTTTGACTGCCCTACAAAACTGGGATATAAAAATGGGCATCATATCCAACACCACAACTCCAGTATTCATGAAGAATTTTGAGAGAAAAAGTTTAGAGTTAGATTCTTATTTTGATTTTTCAATATACTCTTCTGAATTTCCTTTTAGAAAACCTCATCCATCAATTTTTAAATTGGCTCTTGTACGGCTGGGTTTACCCCCTGAAGAAACGTTATTTGTTGGAGATAATTTGATTGCCGATGTGGGTGGGGCTATGGGGGTTGGAATGCGTTGCGCTTGGTTAAATAGAGATAGTTTAGTTAATGATGCAGGTATTCAACCAGACTACGAAATTCGATCTCTTGAAGAAATTTTAGCGTTAGAAAATTCCTTTAAAACTTTATGACTATTCGCAGACGCTTTTTTGTCGCTTTAGAAAATATTAAAGAGGATGAGATTGTGGTTCAAGGGCAGGATGTTATTCATATAAGAAATGTTCTCCGTTTAGGCCCGGGAGACAACGTCGCTATTTTTGATGGGGAGGGTTTTCAATATCGTGCAGAAATTACGTCTACAACGCGCGATGAAGTTAAGTGTAAGGTTTTATCACGCGACCTAGTTCAAAATGAGTCCCCTGTTGAAATAGTATTAGGACAATCGGTCTTAAAAGGCACAAAAATAGACGATATTGTCCGAAAGTCTTGCGAGTTAGGAGTAGCTAGTGTTGTTCCGTTAGTCACACAAAGATGTGCTTTAAAATTAAAATCATCCGATCAAGATAAAAAGATCGAACGATGGCAAAAAATTTCGCTGGGAGCTTCAAAGCAATCAGGTAGAGCTCGAGTTCCTTCTATATTAAAAACTATGAAGTCCATTGAAGAGTTTTGCTCGCATTATGCAAATTATGAAATCAAGTTGATCTTTCATGAAGACGAAAATAGCCTTAGATTTTCAGAACTTGAAAGAGGGGATAGCGCTATAAAGAATGTCGCTCTATTAGTTGGTCCAGAAGGAGGTTGGACGGAAAATGAAATTAAAACGGCAATTGAATATGGGTTTCGAATTGTTTCGCTAGGACCTCGAATTTTAAGGGCAGAAACGGCTCCTATTGCTGTATTATCAATCGTACAATTTTTTTGGGGCGATTTTTAGCTCCTTTTATTATGAGATAAGGTCAACTGAGTAATTTATGAAATCTTCTCCTTATTTATTAAAGTTGGATATTTTTGAAGGTCCGTTAGATTTGCTTCTTTATTTGATTAAAGAACAGAAGATGGATATTTATGATATTCCCGTGGCAGAAATTACAAAGCAGTATTTGCAATACATCGATTTAATACAAGATTTAAATTTAGATTTGGCGGGTGAATATTTAATAATGGCTGCCGAATTGACCAGGATTAAATCTAAAACTCTGCTGCCGCGTAATGAAACAGAAGATGAAGGCTTGGAAGATGAAGGAGAAGATCCCCGGGAAGAATTAACCCGAAAACTATTAGAGTATCAGAGATATAAAGAGGTCGCTTTTGAATTGAGAAGAATGGAAACTGAAAGACAACATATATATTCAAGAAGCGGTGGTATTCCAGATTCCGATGAGGAAGCTCTTCCTGATGACGCTAATGTGTTTGATTTGCTAAAAGCTTTTCAAAAAGTTATTAGCGAAAAAAAGACTTCGGAATCCTATGAATTGAAGGTGACCGATGTTTCGGTTGGAGATAAGCTTGATCAACTTTTAGAAATATTAAACGTTTCGGAAAGTGTTACTTTTTTTTCCTTATTCACTGTATTGAATTCTAAAGGAGAGATGGTTGCGACTTTCTTGGGGTTATTAGAGCTAATCAGGTTGAAATTAGTCAGAATTCAACAAGCAGGGCAATTTGAGACAATTAGAATTTATCTGGCCGTTGAAAAAGAGGAACAAGAAGCAATTATGAGAGAGTACAAAGAGGCGCAATCTTTAGAAAACGAAAAAACTGATGGTGAAAACGAGTAAAAATCTTTTCTACTTACGAGAATTCTCAATTTTAATGAGGTTTAGTTAAAAAACTCCGTATTTTTTCTTTTCCCACTATATTAAACAGGGTCAATTACTAAAGAAGTGGAATTTTGTTCCAAACTAGAAATAGCTCAGCTATTTACGATAAATAACTAAAGGATGATGGCAAATAGAATTTTTTCAGGACTAGTTTTTATTTTTGATCTATATAACCTTTATTTAAATTTGGTTGAAGAGTGATTTTGAAAAGTAAATTTCCAAAAAAAAATTGGGAGCATTTTGAGTTAGATTCTGGGTTTGGCGTAAAAGGTTCTGGCACCACAAAAAGAGAAGCGTTCGAAAATGTGGCAATGAGCGCTATGTCAATTATTATTGACCCAAGCAAAGTAAGAGGACTGAATAGCCTTTTTATTGATTGCGAATCAGAAAAAGACGAGGATTTATTAGAAAACTGGATAAATTCTTTAATAAAGGAAATGGAAGAACGAAAGATGCTTTTTACTAAATTCCAAGTTTATCTGGAAAAGCCAAAGCTTAGAGGAAAAGTTTGGGGTGAGCCAATTGATTCCCGTCGTCATAAAATAATGAACAAACTTTTTAAAACCCAAAAAGAAGGACGCTTTGTAGGCCAAGTTTCTCCTCATGAATGGGTAGCAAAATGCGGGATTTTGACTTCATAATATTTTGCTAGTTCTGGAGTTGTCTTAAGAGATAACTTGGGGGTGGTTAATGCTTTACATTGCTTAATTCTATCTAAGATATTGATTCTATTTGATGATTTTAATCTTTCATTTTTTTTGGATTAGGTAAGTCTAGTCCAAATGTATGAACTATATCGGCTTGAGTTGCGAACTTTTTGTAAAGTTTGTGAAACTCAATAGTATCTAAGCTAGGGTCCAAAAGCTGACGCACTTCATCTTTTGTTATGGGATGACCATGTTGGTTTTCAGAAAACATAGATGTCGCTAACCCAATCCAATGATCGTGAACAAAAGTTTGGTGAACTAATACGTTCACTCCTTTAGTAAAAGCTAAAGCGCTCCGAATGGCATGTTGGGCTATATAGCCAGGAACACATTTACCTATAGCAATCATTTGCGATGGGTTTTCCGCAGGATATCTCCATAGATAAGCCTTTGTATTTCCCATCATTTCCATTTCTTCCTCAATAAGCTTCCAATCTTTATATATCTTTCTCGAAATCCAAGCTTCTATTTTTATGGGTTTCTCTTCTATAGAAGGACAATTCCATTTAGCAGAAGCATAAGTTGGGGAGTAAAAGAAAGAGACGAACAAATAACCAAAGATGTATATAAAATTTATTCGTTTTGACATGAGAGTCACCTCAAGTTTAGGGCAGGGGGATTGCCAATATTAATAGAGGAAAGGATTTAATTGTTTCTATAGCTAGGATAGTTAAATTGAATGGATGGATGCAATAAGAAAATGACTTAAGGGAATAATGAGTTTTTTCTTAATTAAGAAGTCATTTAATTGTTTAGAGGATGCTAATAAGGTTATTTTAATTCGTCATGTATGCCTTCAGCGATTCGTTTATCATCTGCTTGCCGAGCGGATTCGAGGCGATGGTAAAGGCTTCTCAAGTGATCGTCATATTCCTCTTTTTGCAAATTGGCTTGATAACGTTCAAATATTCTACCTAAAAGGTAGCCGATGCTTTCCAATACTTCTAATACCCTGACATCAGGGGCTAAGGCGTCCTCTGAAAAGAATTCCATGACACCTATCACTTCTGTGTCTATTAGAATTGGAAATGCAAGCCCAGCGTGAACCCCAATTTCCACTGCTTGCCGTGCCCGAGGAAAGTTTTTGTCCTTCATTACATCGACGATCCACTCGGCTTTTCCACTAACCATGACACGGCCAGGTAGACCTTCTCCAAAACTTAATGGAGTGGCTTCTGTGACCTCTTGAAATCTCTCAAACTGTTTTGGGTCCTTTGAGTGCCAAATTTTTGTTGGGTTTAAGATATCTTGTTCATTGTCTTTTAAATATAAATGTCCAATAGGCCAACCGGTTTCCAGGCAAATTGTTTTCAGCGCTTCTTTTAAAGCGTCGTTAATTGCTTGTTTAGAATTTGCCAAAATCGCTATATCTCGGTTTAACTTTACAAAATTGGTTTCGTTTTTTAGTAATTGATATGCAGCTTTAATTTCTTCAGATTCTTCTTTCTCTTCGGCAGATCGAATTAATAGAAGAGAGAAAGCCGCTGTTAGCCAAATCATAAATATTGAAAGAAAGCGATTCGTTAACGCAATCCATAGTTGAGATTCTGGTTTTGAAAGGAAAACTCCTACTACGACTAAAATAGTTCCTGCTATAGCGGAACCTAAAACTAAGCGATTGTCCCTGGCTATCATACCGATCAAAACTAAGGCACAATAAGCTTCTCCCACTGAAACCCCTAATGGTAACAGTTCGTCAGCTATTAAAATTAACGCGGCAATTATTACAGAAACTACTCTATAAAGAGTCTTTGGTTTCCCCAATAAGGGACTATTTTTGGATAACATGGCAAAAGAAAAGTTTAGAAATTAAAAAATTTAAAAAGTAAAAGAGTTTGACTCGTTACTTTTAATGTTAAAGGGCTGAGCAGTTTTTATGTTTTGAGATATCAAGAGTAATTGGAAAATTAATTTTCTTTCAAGTTTAATTTAACTTTGAAACTTTTTTAGATCCCTCGGAAAAGAACTTTTTTTCCAATGTGCGGACACAATCAAATATATCTTCAAAAATACAATTTTGAGGTATTACCCTTGGTATCAAGCCAATATCCTGAAACATTTTTAAAGGTTGACCTTTTATATTAGCTAACAAAACTTTTATGTTCTGTTTCTTTAGATCCTGAACCACGCCTTCATAGACATTGGCGGCAGATTGATCGATATAGGGAACTCGGTTCATCTCAAATATAATAGTGGTGGCTTTAGGAAATTTTTTTATGCTTTCTTGTAAACTGTAGGAAAAACCAAAGAAAACAGGACCGCTAATTGTTTTTATATAGACTTGATCCGCTAAATCACGCGGCAAAATAAATTCTTCTTGTAAGTTGCAAGGTTTCATCACTTTTAATTTATGGAGAGGAAACAGTTCGACTTTTTCTTCTCCAATATCACCCATCTTTTTCATAAAAACTACGCAGGATAGAACCATTCCCACGGCAACAGCTTCAATCAAGTCGACGAAAACTGTCATTGACAAGACCGCGACGAGAATGATTCCTTCGGCCCGATTAACCTTAGTTAATTGTTTCAGCCCTCTGTAGTCAATAATGTCAAATCCCACCGCAATAAGAATGGCTGCTAGAACTGGAATAGGTACATATTGAACCAATTTACCCAGGCCAAATAAAACTGCCAGTAAAAAAAGGCTGGAGATGATCCCGGCCAATCGTGTTCGTCCACCAGCTTTGATGCTCACTAGGGTCGACATGGTCGTGCCCGCTCCAGGTAATCCTCCAAACATTGCGGAAACTAAATTCCCCAATCCCTGGCCAATTAGTTCCCGGTCGCTGTTGTGCCTGGTTTTAGTCGATTGGTCGGCGACTACCGAAGTTAATAATGTATCAATACTTCCTAACGCTCCCAGAGTTATCGCTGAACTGAGTACAAAAGCCGCTTGATGAATATCAAAGCTTAATAAATGATTTAATTGAAAACTAGGCAAACCGTGAGGAATCTCTCCAATCATTAACACGGAAAAACCGCCCATATAGGAAATAAGGCTTCCCACGATTAAGGCGACTAAAGAAGAGGGAATGCTTTTCGTCAACCTCGGTAGAAAATAAATGATAAAGAGAGAGATGCCACCCAATAGCAAGGCTTGCGGGTTAAGCTGAGAAAAGGCTTGAGGCAAACCGATAAAGACTTTAATGATTCCCTTTGGAGATGGCAACCCCATAAAAGGATAAATTTCGAGTAAAACTAATATTACGCCAATACCTGTCATAAACCCGGAAAGAACGGGGTAAGGAATGTATTTGACATAGCTTCCAATCTTAATGACGCCAAAAAATATCTGAAAAATTGCGGTCAATAAGAAAATGGTAAGTATAATTCCCATGGCGCCGTCCAAACTACCTGCTATTCCTATGGCTTGTGCGATAGCAAGTGTGGCGACAACTGTCATGGGCCCTGTAGGAGTGCTGATTAGCGTGGGCGTTCCGCCAAAAATTATTGCGATAAATCCTAAAATGATTGCGCAGTAAAGACCTGAAACAGCTCCCAAACCAGACTGAATTCCAAAAGCCAAGGCTAAAGGTAAAGTCACAACTCCAGCCGTAAGGCCTCCTAAAAAATCTCCTCTAAAATTCTTAAAATATAATTTCAAAATTTTTATTTTAAATGCTATCGGATCTATAGAGACTATTGTTTTTCCAAACTAATTTTTGGAATTCTAGCGAAAGTTCTAAAAGGCGATATAAATGATGGAAAAAATGGCATTCGATATGAATACATTTTAACGGATCAAAAAACTCGATCAATTCCGCAATACCACTAAAGTTGATTAGTTCTTATTGCTAGTCGAACTAAGAAAATTCTTATTAATAACTAGTGGAGAAATTACAAAAAGTCATAAAGCTTAAGATGGAAACTTAAAAATCGAATTTAAGTTTGAATATAAAATGTCTAATAAGTGAGATATTTCAAGCTCTTAGAAAAAACTAGAGCTGGGTTCGGAGCTGAGACGGTTCGCCAAATACTTTAAGGACTTAGAGAATTCTCTCTAAGTCCTTAAAGTATTTCGGACTTAAGAATTCCATTTTCTTGTCGATAAAGTCGCTAAGGTTAAAGTTGTGAATGATATGAGAGGGTGTTTTGAAAAAACAAGTTCCGAATCAATTTCTTATTCCGAAGGCGCCTCCTGGTAGGGGGCCAAATGCTGCAGCTCTTCTAGGATCAGGAATTCCACCTGTGATCCAGCCGAAAACTGGAATCCCGGCAATAAAGCCACATGATCGGATAGCACAGAGAAGGCAAGCTTTATTGAATAACTCAAAACCTTTTGACTCAAAGGCATTGATCGCAAAAAATGGTTTAGCTCCTATACAAGCGAAGATAAATTCACGTTTTCCGCTTTTCAATTCAATAAATCAAAAAGTTCCACTAATCCGAGTTCAAACGCAGAGTAGAGGGGGGCTACCAATAGCTTCGGTGACTCAACGTATTCAGATGAAACCTGATGTTATGTCGAATTCTTCCAGTAGTTTTCGAAAAAAAGCTCTACCGCAAAATTTGCCACAAAATAGATTTGCTTTGTTTCCTTATTCAAAGCCGAAGGTGATTCAAGAAAAGCGAGTTTTTACTTCTGGATTGAAGTTTGACATCGCTGGTAAAACCGAACAAAAAAGTCATCCTATTTATTCTCATAGCCAACCTTGGCGCCCTCCTTTTAAAACTAACGTCGCTTATGGATCTGTAATTCAAGCCGCCAAAAGCACGAAAACATCTACAAGAAAAAAAAGTAGCTCTCAAAAAGAAACGAAAGAACAAAAAAAGGCGCGAATCAAAAAGGAGAGAGAACAAATAAAAAAAAGGACGGTGATGTATCAAAAAAAAACGAAAAAACTTAGGAGAGCTCTTATCTTACATCGAAATATGGGAAGAGCTTATGAAGCGGTGCAGGAAGATTACGACCAATCTCAAGAAGCTAAACAGAATATTAGGAAAGTTGAACGTGTCAAAAAATACGATAGAAAAGTGAGAATTCTGAGAGGGACGCATCGTTGGAAACAGATGCGTGCGCTTTTGAGTGCAAAAAAAGCCAATAGAAACTTGAACATTGACGGACAGAGGGTAGAAATTAATGCGACAGATAAGTCAGGCCGAGCTAAACCGCCACAAGTTTTTGTTCATATGGGAGCGGATAGCGCTTACTATCCCCAAAGTAAAAAAAGAAAAAGAACCGCTTCGTCGACGGGAGATGAATTGTTATCGCATTTAGAGTCTGAAAGAAACCCTCAAGCTTCTGGAGGGCAGTACTTAAGCGATGAATTGTATCAACGAGATATAATCACTCCTAGGCAACGGTTTAGCGCAACTTCGCCATTTGCGGCGATGACTCCAACTGGAGCGACAAGGCCTACCAATTATCTTAGAGTTCAACAAACAAGCGCTTCCCTTAACGTTCTGGATGAATCGGTTCAACAGATTCCCGATCAATTATTAGGGGAAAGGGTTCCCAAAAGGAAAAGAGGATCGCACCGGCGAACGACTCCAAAGAAAATTGAAACCGCTTTGGATGAATATGAGTCTGTAGTAGAAAAAGGCGGAAGTAAAAAGAAAAAGAAGGCGGCAAAAAAGCAAGTGAGAAGAGAACTCATCCGGTTGGACCGTTCCTTTATGGGGGTGGACATGGATTCCGATGTCGACGTTTCCTCCGATGAAGAACCAGATGTGGATTCTTTTGCTAGAAAGAGAAGAAGGGTTACAAAACCTAAACCTGTTTCTAAGAAAGGGGTATCCTCAGCTTCAAAGGCCAAACAAACTTCAAAGAAAAAGGGGCATCCAGCGACAGTGTCATCTAGCGGAAAGCAAACTTTGAAAAGAAAAACTCGACCTAGTAAGAAAAAGTCATCAAAAAAGTCCAAATAGAAAGTTTAATACGTATTATTGAAAATCGCCGATGGGTCGACAATGGAAGGAATAGCGCATCACCCATCCAGCCCAGTCGCTCAATAATTTGGTGTCTTCAATACCAGATTTTTCGAGAGCGTCATTTACTAGATCCCATGGCAATATTTTATCTGGGTCTTCATCTTCCTGAGCTTTTTTGAACAGTATTTTAAAATCGTCAAAGCTTTTTGATTGATTAAGCGCTTCGAAATAAAAAGGGGCTACGTGAGGTGTTCCCACAACAATAGCAAGTTGAACCATGACTGCTTGGAACTGAGACGTTCCATTGATATTTTTTAAAAAATCTTCCAGGTCATCGTTTTTAATTCCCGCTTTTACGATGCGATACGTGTTTACAAATCGCTTAACCCGCCTAGGCGAAGTGCCAACATAAGGACTTAACTTTGTCATGAATTGTATTTCGTCATCTTCTAGAGTGAAGCTTTCTGTCTTAGTTTCTTTGGGATTGTCTGTTTCTTTCGTTCCTGTTTTGACATCTAGATAAGTTTTTAAAAGTCGTTTAGTTTTTCTGGGCGTTGGAATGTTGGAAGCTAGCTTTTTCAAAGCTTCAACTTCTTCATTTTCTAACGAAAATTTTTCTTCTTTTACTTCCTGATTATTTTCTGTATTACCTTCAGATTGTATAACGGACGGATTCTCAAGGGTTAAAGACGTGTTGGTTGTTTTTTCTGGATTGGTTTCTTGGTTCGTGTCAGTAATTACTTGGTCTTGGTCTGATTTGTTTAAATCCCCAGAATTGGAATTGTCTGTTTGCGGCTTTTTTTGCCTTGTTAAATTAACGATATAATTTTCCACGTTTGTGGAAGTCATCGGTCTAACCCAATAAGGAATTTGAAAAATTTTTTCTAAATAATCATGAGAAGAAGCGGCATGCTCAGCTGCTGGACGGTTTGAATTGCCATTTTTATCATTTACCGTTTGTGAGGAGTTATTGTTTGGTGACTTAAAGTTAACGTCTTCGCTTAAAAGGCTAGGATAAACTTTTTTGAGGGAATGCGAAATCCAACGAGCGTCGATACCTACCACCACCACAAAAAGCCGGAACGCTAAAAGCAAATGAACCGCTTGTAGAACTTCGACAACCTTCTCCGCAGGACATCGATCTAAATCGTCGATATAAAGAACGATACGATCAAATTTTGGAATTTCACTTAGTATTTCTTTCCATTGCTTCGTTATTTTTTCATCATCCGGGTCTTCGGGGTTAGGTTCTATTACTTTATCTTGTAATTGAACGGCTCGCATTAGTTTCGTCAGAGTTTCAAAGTCTTTGCGAATCATTGCGACAATTCCCAGGTGCTTGGAATATTTTTCGCTAGAAGCTTTTTCTTTAATAAATTGTCGAAGACGACCGCGAGCGCTGCCTTCTTTCAAGTTTCTTTGAGCGTCGATAAAATTTTGGTTCGCTTGTTTAAATTGATCGTTGGCCACGTCTAACTTTGCTTGCAGATCCAAAACTTGCTCGTCGATCTCTTTTAAATTGTCCTGGTGATTCTTATTGACTGTTTGTATAGCATTGTCCAGTGTGGTTTTTATTAATTCTAGTTTTCCCAATCCTCTTGAAGCCTTGTTTGCGTAAATTCCTATCCAACTGGTGAAAGTTGCTAATAACGTTCCCGTTTCTGCCAACGCTTCTGGTAATTTTGGGAACCGATTTTTGAATAAATCAATTATCTCTCCCCCCAATGGGATCATTAAAACAATAAGGCCAAAAAGTACTACGTATTGACTACCATTTTTTGTGAAAACGGAAGAAAAAATAATTTGGGCTCTACCCGTAACTGATTTTGCTTCTTGAAAAATTGTATTCAAATCTTTGGCAGATTCAATAAGGTTAGTTAATCCTAAGTTTTTCTGAGTTTCCTTAATTTTATTTTTATCTTTGGCAGTCAATTCACTTTTAAAAACTTCTCCTATGATTTCCCATAGGTCCTTAGATTTGAGCGCTGACTGTTTGGAAATAGCGTTGTTATATTGACTTTGAGTTTCTTTAATCTTCCGTTTAGTTTTATTTAAGTTTTTGATAGCGGTATATTTTTTTTGCCGAGCTTCGCCTTTCATTTTCTTTGCGGTCTCAAGCTCGGCGATTAGCTTTTCAAACTTTTTTTCTTCGGAAGGATTTTTGTCGCTCAACGCTATTTCTAGAGTTTCGAATATATGGCTGACTAAACTCGCCCATAGATTGGTCTCAATATAGTGCCAAGCGTTGAACTCAATGGGCACGATTTTTTTATGGAAGATATCGTTATCTTTTTTTGTGAAGTTTTCGACATGTTTTATCATTTTTTGCATGAAGAAGCTTTTGCCAGAACCCCAATCGCCGAATAGGCCAATCGATAAGGGTGGAGAGATATGTTTAGAGGCCACAAACCGGGCCATTGATTCTGCTTCTTTCTCGGTTCCAATTAAGTCTTCGAGGTTGGATCCAACTTCGTCGGAGGATATATCAGGTATGCTTTCACCTCCATGAACATCTGTGATTCTTTGGTGTGTGTCTTGAGTTTTTTGATTTGTGTCGTGTGATGTGCTTTCTTTAGGAAAAAGAATTTTTCTCCAAGTTGCTGCATCATTAGGATTTTCAATGCTAATGAACTCGAAAAATTTTTTTCTCAGCACTTCAACAGTCCAACCGGTTTCTTGTAAAAAACCAATAGCTCCGGTATTTGGAACTATTAAAATAGCCGCCCAAAGATGTTCTATAAAGAAATATGGGCCTTCAATGATCGGATCTAAAAAAACTGAATTGTGAGTAAAGTTATAATTTTGTGATAATCGGGAAGCTTCTAAAATGATTTCTCTTGCTTTGCTATCTAAAGAGTATTCCCCATCAATAAGAGATTGAAAGTTAAGGGATTTAATTTTTTTCTGCAAATCTAAATAGCTGTTTTTCGTTTCAGAGTACTGCTTTTTATTTAGATCAACTATGGTGTTTAAAAATTTAATGAATGTCTTGTTTTTCTGAAAAATGTTACTTTCACTCTGAGGACTAAGTTGTTCTGGGGCTAAAAAAGCATAAAGTAAGCATTCTGAGCTTAATAACCTTTGTTTATCCTTTTTTATTTCTGAAAGGCTAACGGCAAAACTAATCAGTGCTCTAGTGAAAAAGCTAGGTTTAGGAGTTAGGTAGTATAAGAATTTTAATTGTTTCTCTTGTTCATTTCGATTGATGTTCTCTATAATTTGATAAGTAGGGGGTTGTTCTCTACATTCTAAAATCAACTTATTAAGTGCAGCAATATCATAGTTGTTGAGTAGGAAAGCAGTGTCGCTTGGATATTGAAAAATTGGATGGGCTGTCCAAATGTTTTTATGGAGTTGATGTTCGAGCTCAATTTTTTTTTCAAAAAAATCTAAATCCATTAAGTAGTCTTCAGTAGCTGAACTAAGCATGGATTGACTAAAAAGACTCCACCCAATTAGGGTCAAGCCATCCTGGTCGGCGAAAAAATAATAAAAATCCCTATCTTTATAACTCCCGCGTTGAAAGTCACCAAAAAAATCTTTTGTAATATAAATTGGTCCTGAAAGTAAGCTCTCTGCACGTTCTTTAGATAATTTAATAGCCCAATGTTGTGGTGATAGTGGATGTTGTTTTTTCATGGGGATTTAACGTTATTTTTGGATTGAGAAATGTTTGGTTCTGGGATTATAGCAAATTTTTGCCCGCAAAAAAATGAAAGGTGGTTTGAGGCAAGGGTAGAGGCGATGATTTTTTTTAGCTGCGGGATTATTGAGGAGTGGTTGGCCTCCGCGAGCCTCAAATAGCATTATGTTTGGCTAATGTTGGTCTTAGTTCGACAGGCTTACTGTGACAATTTTTTAGATTTTTCTCTTCGTGACTTTTTTATCTAAGCAAGAAGAAATTTCTACTATTAAGTGAAAGTCTGTAGAGATGGGGGTTGTGGAAGATTGGGTTGAGATTGGCTCGTAGTGTTTCCTATCGCCGATGTAGACTGTTGTATATCATGAGAACTTTGCGCTTCTAACGTTGAACGCATCCGGGTTTGTAGCGCTTGGCTGCTGGAAACTTGACCGCCGGTTTGGATTTCTTGATGCGCTCCCAGCGCATTTAATGCCGACCGTAATCGAACCTGAAATTTGTCCGGAAGCAATGGTGACGGCTGTAGTTGGCTGGCCGCTAATGGTAACTGTGGTCCTGAAACGTTTTGAGCCGGTTGCGCAATTTGGTTTTGGGCAACGCCGCTAACTTTAGAGTCTGACGTTGTGTATCCCATTTGCGATCCTTTGTTTGTATTAGAAAAATTCATTTCTGAATAGTCCTTCCTTTAAAAGATTTTTTCAACCTGTTCACACCGTAACTTTTTATTTTATAAGAGTTTATCCTAGTTTTTTTTACAAATCAAGAGTTTTGGGTAATTATTTTTGCTTACAAAATATTTTATATTTTGTTTATGAAAAATATTTTGAATTTAGAATTTTGTTTTTAATAAAATTATCTAATTAATATTTAAATTTACTGTGATTTTACTTAATTATTTCGTATTCAAAATAATTTTGACTAATTATTATGATTTTTATGAAATTTTCCTGCTAACTTCCTAAAAATTAATGATTTTTGGTTTTTGGTAGTTTCGCTAATCCAACGGTATCTATAAATATATATAAATAAAACTTTAATGAGTTATCTATGTTGTGTAAGTCGACTAATTTTTAACCGATATTTGGTCAATTTATCCCTAAGCAGTTGTTTTTTATTTGCTTTTTGGTTCAAGTTTTATCTTCTAATTCCGATACGGGAAATACAATTTTAAATTAATAGTGCGATAAATTGATGGATTTAATGGTTAATTAGCATTTGTTTTCTAATTTTTTAAATAAATTAATTTACTAAGTGGTAATTATTTTTAATAACAAAACCTTTAATGGCGGAATTTTAACCCGGTATACCGTATAAAATTGGGATGGAGATGCAATTATGAGCCAAAAATCCAGTTTACAAAAGTGGGTAGGCAGTGTCCGGCCTCCTCGCGTTCATATTCAGTACGAAGTAGAAACTAGAGGTTCTATTAAAAAGGTAGAACTTCCTTTTTTAGTGGGAGTTTTGGCCGATCTTTCTGGAAAACAAGAGACTCCTCCTATTCCTCTTAAGGAGAGAAAGTTTGTTGAAATCAATTTAGAAAATTTTGACAAAGTTATGAAGAAGATAGCTCCTACGGTAGAGCTTGCAATGGCGGGGGGAAATACTGACATCGTTTTTGAACAGATGGAGGATTTCAATCCGGAAAGCTTGATTGAAAGAATCGATTCGACTCGGCTTTTGTATAACTCCAGAAATAACTTACGAGATTTAAGAAGCCGAATGGATGGGAAAGACGTTTTAGAAAACGCATTTATTAGGGTTTTAGAAAGCGCCGATCTTCAAACTCAAGTTAACACTGCTTTTGGATTAGCTCCCGATGCAGAAGAGCCTAGTTTAGAGACGGAAGGGTTTGGTAACGGAACTCCAATACAAGAAATCATTGAAAATGGAAAAATGGTCATTGGGACGGAAAAAAAATCCAGAGGGGCGGCTTTAAAATTGATTCGAGAGTTTGCGAAACAGTTTTTTGCATCTCCAACAGATGAAACCGACCCAAGTCCAGTGATGAAGATTAACGAAAAAATTAATGATTTGGATAAAGAGATTGCGGATATTTTAAATCCTATACTTCAGAATGAAAATTTTAAAAACTTAGAAAGCCGTTGGCGTGGTTTGCATCATTTTGTGATGAACACCGATCCGATGAACGATTTAGAAATTCGTGTATTAGACGCGCCTCGTTCTGTATTGGCGGCAGATCAGAACAAAGCCAAAGATAAAGATCAAAGCGGTTTATTTAAATTGATCTACGAACAAGAATACGGAACGTTTGGAGGAACTCCTTATAGTCTATTGGTAGGCGATTATTATTTTTCTCCTAAAGACGAAGACGTCAAGCTTTTAGAAGATATTTCTGGTATTGCCGCCGCCGCTCACGCTCCTTTCATTGCTTCCGCCGATTGCTCAATGTTTCATATTGAAAGTTATTTAGATCTTCCACAGCGTCGAGATTTATCGGAAATCTTTTCCGATCTGGAATGGACTAGATGGAAAGACTTTCGAAAAACCGAGGATTCACGCTATGTGGTTCTTACTTTGCCCAGAGTTCTATTGAGAAAACCTTATGGGGCTGGAAACGAAGTGGAGAATTTAGATTTCGAAGAAGATATGGACACAAATTCCCATTCGAATTTTTTATGGGGAAACGCGTCTTATTATCTTGCGGAAAGAATTACACAAGCGTTTTCCACATATGGTTGGACTGCGGCCATCAGGGGGTACGAAGGAGGTGGGTTAGTTGAAAGTCTTCCTCTTTATATTTTTGAAACCGAGTCTGGAAACAAAGCGTTGAAGTGTCCTACAGAAATTGCGATCACAGATAGACGCGAAAAAGAACTGAGTGACTTAGGTTTCCTTCCTTTATGCCACAGGAAAGGCACTGGACAGGCGGTATTTTTTGGCGGTCAAACGACTAACAAACCGGATATTTATTATTTGGATGCGGCAACTGACAATTCTCGTCTTTCGTCTTTACTGCCGTATTTATTGGCGGCTTCGCGTTTCGCGCATTACGTGAAAGCTATGATGAGGGATAAAGTTGGAGCGTTTACGACGCATTCTAACGTAGCGAAGTTTTTAAATACGTGGATTTCGAATTACGTGTTGTTAGATGACGACGCTCCAGAGGAAACGAAAGCTCGATATCCTCTGCGAGAAGCGCGAGTAGACGTGACGGATGTTCCGGGAAGACCGGGAGTCTATAACGCCGTCATTTATCTTCGACCTCATTTTCAGCTAGAAGAATTAAAAAGTACCATTCATTTAGTGACAGAATTACCTCCTCCAGCGGGATGAGAATCGTAAAATAAACGAATAAGCAATTTGATTTAAATCGATCGATTGATCAATTAGGGAGTAATAAAGATGGATCTCATATTATTAAAACCCGGTAATCCCAATATCGTTGGCGAAAACTTGATTGAAGGTCCCTTCAGGGGAGTTTCCAACGCGTCTATGAAGGCTCCGGAAAATCCAAATGATAAAAACCAGGCGATTCAATTATTGTCGTTAGCTTATGGTTTAGCGCAACAAACTACAACTGATGTCAGTAATACTGCGCGAACGTCTGGTAAACCTAATATCCAAGATTTTACGGCGGTCAAGTATATGGATGCCTCGTCGCCTAAACTTTATCAATGTTGTTTAGACGCGACTCCTATAGGTAAAGGAGATGAAATTACCTATCTCTATCTTTGCAGAAACTCTGGTGGAGAAATCATCAACATCATGACGTATGCATTGGAGAACGCTTTAATTTCTTCATTACATTGCCAAGTCACTCCGGGAGATATGCCGACCGAAACGTTTACTCTTAATTTTACAAAAATTTCTTGGAATTACACGGTTCAAGAGTCAGATACCTCCATGGGTGGAAATATTGGGGCTTTCTGGGAAGTAACGAAGAACGCAGGCAGTTCTATATAGAATTTGTAGTTATTCAAGAACATGGAATGTTCTTTGAAATCGTTTAGGGGGAAGTATGCGCGAGAATCCATGGAAGGACAAGCCGGTAATTTACGCCCCTTTATTTGATCGATTGCTTGATTATAAAAAAATTGGCAAACGGTTTGGGAGCGAGATAGAAGAAAAACTCAAAGTTATTTCTGGACCGACGTTGACTGTAGAAGGTCTTGAAGATTCGGTTCGTAGAGAAATCGAAGATGTGTTAGGCGCGAGAAGTTCTTTGAGCGTAAGGGAAGCGGATGAAAGAGAACGTTCGATATTAAATTATGGGACTCCTCCAAGTATTTCCGCAAGCCTTCATTCAAAACGCAAAGTAGATAGATTGCTTGAAGTTATTCGCGATTCCATATTGGCTTACGAGCCTCGAATAGAAGAGGCAGAAGTATCGCTTGTAAATAAAGATTCAGGAAAAATTCATATAGCTATAGAGGTGCGGGCAAAACTTTTTGTCAAGCATTTTACTTATCCGATAAATTTCATTTTCGGAGAAGAGGTGGAATAAGCTTATGAAATCCCTAACCGACAATAGCTTAAAAACTTATTTTGAAGAAGAACTCGATTATTTGCGTCACATGGGCGCGAAGTTCCACGATGAGCATAGTCAAGTCGCCGATAGACTGGGCCTTGGGTCCAAGAAATCTACCGATCCTCACATAGAAGCTTTATTGCAATCTTTTGCATTTTTAACGGGACGTTTGCAATATCAACTGCATGCGGAAGCCCCGCAAATTCCCTCTGCATTATTAGAAATCTTATATCCCTATTTGGAGGCTCCTATACCGTCTATGACGGTGGCGCAATTCATTCCTGATAAAAAGATATCTGAAACAGGTAGCAGACTCCAAAAGCATTCGATTATTTATAAAGAGTTTGGAAAGGGAGGCATTTGTAAGTTTAGAACGTGTTATCCAACTGACCTATGGCCGATTAAAATAAGCGCTATTGGTCTAAAAAAGCCTCAAGAGTTTGCTTTTTTAGAATCCCTTCCTAAGGTAGAGTCGGTTTTGTCGGTCACTCTTGAAACTCAGAATAAAGAGCAGGTATTTTCTAGTTTGCCTATTGAATCGTTGCGTTTTTATTTGTCGGGCGATGAGCGGTCGTCTTATTTACTTTACGAACTTTTGACCAATCACGTTTCCAACGTTGTTTTTAATTCGGATTCAGAGAAAGAACAAAGACAAATTTTGTCGGATGACGTGATTCAACCGGTGGGTTTTGCAAACGACGAAGCGGTTCTTCCTGAGTATTCTTATTCACATCCAGCTTACCGTATTTTGCAGGAGTACTTTGTCTTCCCAAATAAATTTAAATTTTTAGATGTCGTCAACTTTAACGCTGGGGAAGCGAATCAAAAGTTAGAAATTTTATTTTTGTTGGATAAAGAACCTCCGCGACAAGTTCGCATCGATATGGACTCATTGGCTTTAGGTTGCGCTCCCGTGATTAATTTGTTTCCAAAAATCACGGAACCGATTCGCTTAAATCATCAAAACTTTGAATACAAACTTTTGGGCGACCGCTTGTGGAATCAAACTGTAGAAATTTATTCGATTGAAAAAGTTGAATCTCAGCTTCCGGATGGGAAACGTCGTATTTGGTCTCCTCTCTTTTCCTACAATCAGCAAGAGCGAGAGAAAGATCAAAATGCGTTTTGGTTTAAACGTCGTGAGGTGAATCCTATGGATGATCCTAAAGGCACTGAAATATATCTTTCGTTTTACGACGAGAGCTTCAGCATTAATCAAGAACCTAATGAAGTTGTCTTTGCTAACTCTCTATGCACAAATAGAGACTTACCTAGACATTTTGCGGCTGGTGAGACTTTCAATTACGACGGCGAGGGTTCTGTCGAAAAAATTGTTTTATTAGAAAAGCCAAGTCCGCATCGCAATCCCAAATTGCATGGAAAAGCGGTTTGGCAATTGATATCTAATTTATCGCTGAATCATTTATCGCTTACGGATGGCGAGGTTGGACTGGAGGCTTTAAAAAATATCCTTTTTTTATATGCGCCGGGCGACGATCTTCAAGGAAAACGACAAATTAATTCTCTCAATAAACTGATCTGTAAGTCGGGGGTCAATCCTATTGGAAAGGGAGCAGACAGAAAGTTTTGCTATGGGATAGAGATTACTTTGACGATTAATGAGTCTACATATATAGACGGTCAGGGATATTTATTTGGATCGGTATTGAATCGTTTTTTCTCCTTATATGCATCGATTAACTCTTACACACAGCTTACTCTCAAAAATAGTATGAAAGAAAAAGAGGATTGGAAAAAATGGCAGCCAATGGCGGGTGGAGCGGAGCTTCTTTAAAAGAAGTTCTATCCGAAAAAGGGAGTCGGTTTAACTTTTATCAAGCCGTTCGTCTTTTACAATTAGGTCGTAAAAAATCAAAAGAGCCTGGAGAAGGGGAGAACCTGGATGCCGAATCGGCGAGATTTAAGTCGGAAGCTTTGATGGGATTTCCTCCCAGCGATGTTGTAGATATTGTTTTTCCAAAGGACTCGTCTATTCCTGTCGTCAAAATGGCTTCGTTTGGAATCGCGGGGAATTTTGGTCCCTTGCCGATTCCTTACACCATGGAAATGTTGGAGCGAGTTTCTTATGGCGATACTGCAATGCGGGATTTTTTGGATATCTTTAATCATCGTCTGGTTTCCTTGTTATATCAAATTCGAAAGAAAAACCGATTAGGATTAGTTACTAAAAGCCCAGAAGAAACAGATATGGCTTTTTATTTATATTCATTGTTAGGTCTTTCGACATCGAAAGTTAAAGGAAGGATGAAGTTTGAAGAGCGTTCGCTTTTATTATTTACAGGGTTATTGCAGAAAAAACCGCTCAGTTCAGCGTCTTTTGAAAAAGTTGTTTCTGGATATTTTGAATTTCCAATCAAACTGACTCCATTTGTAGGACAGAGGGAATCATTAAAAAATGAGCACAAGGTTTTTTTAGGTGAAAACGGACAAAATCAGATTTTGGGAAAAGACACAACTATTGGAGAAACTTATTGGGATCAGCATAGAAAAGTTGAGCTAGAGCTGGGACCGTTGTCTTATAGACAATTTCATCAATTTTTGGGGCTTCGTAAAGGTAGGCAAACGTTGAAAGATTTTTCAAATTTTCTAATCGGTCCGCATACAGGATTTGATGCGCGATTAGCTATACGTCAAAAAGATATTCCGTTGAGTTGGTTGCCGATGAAACCGAACAAGAAACACCCAGGTTTTCGTTTGGGATGGAATTCTTGGTTGAAGACAAAAGATACTCCCGATGATGAATCGATAAATAAAGAAACAAGAATGGATTGGAGATATCCATTCAACTTGAATAGTTTCAATTAAAAATTTTGAAAAATTAAATGCTAGATAAAACCCGACATTATGATAACAGGTCGCTGCGGATTGATTTTCCGACGATGCCGTTGTCGGATCAGACTGGTTTTTCGGACCCGGCTCGTTTGAATTCGTTTTCTGGCGTGGATGCTATTTCAGAACCTTTTGAATACAGCCTGGAGCTTCGAATCAACGACGATCGCGGCGTGAACCTCGAATATGAATCGGTCATTGGACAACCCGCTACTGTTACTTTAGATAATCCAAGAGGAACGGATTATTTTAACGGCATAATCACGAGTTTTGGTCCATCCGATCCTGGAGTCTATTTAGCGACGTTACGTCCTAATTTATGGAAGCTGACTTTAACTAACAAGTTCATCCTTTATAACGATAAGACTCGTAATTTATGGGAGATGGTTTACTGCGTTTTGGAAAGAAATCAGATCGATTGCGATATTACTCGTATTGATAAGGCGAAGCCTCATTTTAAGAGAAAGCAAGATTGGCTTCAGGCTGGGGAAACTGATTTTGAATTTATTTCAAGGCTCATGCGAAAGGCGGGACTTTTCTATTATTTTGTACATGGAAACGAGAACGGTCATTTTTTTCATAGAATGATTTTGGCCAACGACGCTTTAGGGTATGAATACAAAAGCCGTGATAATTCGTCTGAAAAGTTAGAAGTTCGTTCGACGTTTACTGACGAAGAAAGTTTAGATCAAGATTTAATTTTCAACTTTTCTTATCAGGAAACGTTAGCTCCTACCAGTATGAAAACATGGATGACTTCTGCTATTTCGGCTTGGGACACGAGTTCTGCTCAGCCTATTCAAAAAGTCGACTCGGGTTTTAAAGACGTCGCCGAAAAAAGCCCAGCAGGGCAAGATCTAAAATTTGAAAGGTTGACAGTGGTGCCTTTTGATGTCGGGCAAGAGGAGGCAGAATATTACAGAGACGAAACGCGAAGCCGTATTCAATCTTCTTCCAAAATTTATTCTGGAACTAGCAACTGCGCCCAGTTCAGTTCCGGTAAGCGGTTTTGGGTGACTAAAAGTAAACGAGAAGAGCTTAATAGAGAATACGTCATTACTAGAGTAGAACATTCCGCAACAGTTGAAAATGATTACTCGAATAGCTTTGAAGCTGTTTTACCAGAGTACATTGCGATTCCATTCGAGCCTGAAGAAGCGGTTCCAGAAACAATTTTTGCGACAGTGGTGCAAAACCCTTCAGCAAAAACAAGCTCAGACCCAAAAGATATATTTGCAGAAGGCGCTTTGATTCACGATCAATTTTATTACGATGAAAAAAAACTGGGTTCTCCAACAGAGTCGCGTTCTAGAAAGGGGATTTATGTGCAGTTTCCATGGGACGATTCAGGAGGAGCGCATTGGGTTCAACTTTCTAACAACATGCTGACCATTCCCGAAGAGAATTCAACCGTCACAATTGAAAAAGCTAGAGACAATTCTGAATTACCTGAAGTAACAGGAATCGTCCGCGCAGACGGCGCTTTTGCGGTAACACCAGAAAGTAAAACCTACGATACGTTTTGGGGCACGCGATACTCATACATGAGCGGCGATAGTTATAGCGTAACGCGCGGCAATAATGACGACAAGCATTACGGAAATAATGTTTCATACCAGGAAGGTAATAACGATAGCGTCCAGTATGGAGACAACTCGAATATCCAATATGGAGACAGTACTTCGGAACAATATGGCGATAACGACAATAAACAAATTGGCGATAGTACTCAATATCAAGAAGGAGATAGTACCTCAGAACAGCATGGGGACAATGTAAATAAGCATTATGGAAATGCCGAACAATATCAGGAAGGCAATAGCGTTTCGACACAAATAGGGAATAATGCCAACACCCACCAGGGAAATAGCACACAGTATCAAATGGGAAACGCAAGTAACCAGCATATCGGCAATTCAGACACCTTTCGAGTTGGAGCCGATTCTACAATGCAGGTAGGGACGACGAATAATATTTTTGTTGGAATAACCAGTTCCATTCATGTCGGAGCAAACTTTGAATTGAACGCCAGCGCAAATCTCAAAATAACGGCATCCGCGAATATAAATATCTCAGCAAGCGTTGATTTGGATATCGTGAAGGCGTTTAAATTTGAATTAAAAGGCGGTTCAATAGAAAAAGCTCCGACTGCTCTTACAAATAAAGAAATTTCACTTGTACGAGAAGCTTTGAAAGTTAATAGCGGTTATATTTTTCATCTTCCTTAAGGGACTTATGCAGTTAATTAAACCAATGAAATTAGGCGTTACTACAAAGATATTTCCCAATTATCCAAATCATTATTTGGTTATTGGAGCTATGGGTTTTTTTAATTTATTTGATTCGGAGAATCTCTTGGTAGACGCTCTTCAAATGGAAAAAGTCTATGCGGCGATGGAGCCTAACGCTATCTTTGATTCGGGAATGCCTAAGGTGCAAGGCGAAGCGATGGTTGCAGGAAAAGCTTTTTCCCTTGAAGGAAAAGAAGTTGGGGAAATGGATGTTGGGTTGGAAATAGGTCCGATTGATAAACGCTTGAAAGTTTTTGGAAATCGATTTTGGGAAAAAAATGGTTTGTTTGGGAATACGATTTCTGAGCCTGAACCTTTTGTTGAAATGCCAATAAGCTTTACTAACGCATTTGGCGGAAATGGTTTTGATAAAAACCCAATTGGAAAAGGTTTCGGAAAAATGATCAATTCTAAAGGAGAAGCGGTTCGACCGTTACCCAATATTGAGAACTTTAATTGTTTGATTACTCATAACGCTCAAAAACCAGATCCGGTTAGTTTGGGGCAAATAAATAGCGCTTGGCCTCAACGTAGTTCAAAGGTGGGGACGTTTGACCAGGAATGGGTAGAACAAGCTTATTCGGGTTTTCCAAAGGATATTGATCCAACCTATTTTAACGAAGCCCCTTCAGATCAACAATGTAACGGTTTCTTTAAGGGTGGCGAAAGTTTTAGATTACGCGGATTACACCCATCCAAATTTTTTATTAATGGAAATTTACCAAGGATAATACCGCGTTGTTTTATTTATCAGGACTTGGAGGGAACAAAAAAGTTTATAGAAGTGGAAATGAATTTAGAAACGGTCTGGTTTTTTCCAAACGACGAACTCGGAGTTGTGATATTTCGTGGAAAAGTCCTCGTTCAGGATATGGAAGGTTTAGATGTTGATACTTTGTTAATGGCATACGAAGGACAAGATGACTCTCCAAGGGCTAAAGAATATTATCGCGAGGTTCTCCGGTTGAGAACAGATAAAGAAACAAAGATGGCCCATGCCATAAACGAGTCGCAACTTTCTCCTATAAAAAGTTCTGAAACCTTAGAACGAGATAAGGAAGAAAAACGTCGAGCGGAAATTGATCAAATGCGTGCTCGACGAGAAGTGATTGAGTTTCATGTAGAAAACTTTTTTAGTAATGGAGTTATTGAAAAGCCTAAGGAATTTGAGATTCCAGAATTAGAACCCGATCCGATTGGAGCGATTCCTCCCGAAGCTTTGGAGAGGATGGACTTTGATTTTAGCGAAATTTTCCAAAACGCCGAAAAACTAGTTGAAAAGGTTTTACAGGAAAGTGAAGAAAAACTAGCGGAAGCGAAGAAAAAAGAAGAAGACGCATTGGTGGAAGCGGAACGTAAGGGATCAAAACCATCGAAAAAATTAGAGGAACAAAAACGTAAATCGAAGAAAAGGGCTTTAAAGATTCCTTCAAAATTTAGGTTACTAAACAAGAAAGATGGAAAATTGGAAAAGACTGAGTTTGGCAGTTTTTTAGAGGATATCGGTATTTCTCTCGAAGATATAGAAAATAAAGATTTATTAAACGAAACCACCGGTCGTCAGATTGACGAGCTAAAAGAGGGAGAAATGCAAGCTCGGAGGTTGTCTCCCGATTCCATTTATCCAACTGAAACGCTTTTGTCAGAAACGAGTTTATTTTTAAGAGAACTTTTTGTTGATTGCGTCAAGCGGGGAGATATCTTAGCGGGCCGAGATTTTGCGGGAGCAGATCTTTCGGGATTGAATTTGAGGGGATTTGATTTGCGAGAGATACTGTTGGAAAAAGCGGATCTGACCAATGTTCAATTTCAAAATTCGAATTTAAGCGGGGCGGTATTGACGGAAGCCAAATTGGATAACGCTTCCTTTGCGGGAGCAAATTTGGAAAAGGCGAATTTGTCTAAAACCGTGGGAAATAACGTTGATTTAAGGGAAGCTAACCTCAAGGAAAGCATGTTGATGGAGGCAAAATTAGAAGAAGCCAATTTTTCCAAAGCAACAATGGAAGAGAACATTGCTATCAAAGGTCGATTTAGATCCAGTTCTTTTGAGGAGGCTACCATAAAAGAAGGAATATTCGTTGAGGCTGATTTTGAAAATACAAACTTTAATAAGAGCGTTTTAATTAAAACTAAATTTATAAAAGCAAAATTAAAGAACGCCAAGTTTAGGGAAGCAACGATAGATGGGACTGTTTTTATGGATACCGATGGAGAAAATTGTAACTTTTCTAAATCAAAATTAATTAAAAAATTTGCCAGCGGTAAAACCAACTTCAAAAATGGAAATTTTTCTGAGGTTGATGCGTGTCAATGCAGTTGGATGAAAATGGATTTGACGGGCGCTAATTTTTTTAAGAGTCGATTGGACGAATGTGTTTTGATTGAATCGACTTTAAAAAATACAAATATGAGGTTTGTTTCATTAAAAAAAGCACAAATGATTCGAGGGAATTTCCAAAACGCTCAATTGGAAGGGGCTAATTTGTTTCAAGCTGTGGCCCATCGAGCTGACTTTACGGGAGCTAATTTGATGGGTGCGAATTTATTTCAAGCCTTTCAACATGGAGCAAAATTTTAGGGATTTTAGCGAGGTAAAAATTATTTCTAAATGGAAATCATAGAAATTTTAAGGCATATAAAACATACGTTACCGATTATCGATCAAGATTTTTCAAATAGACTATTTGAATTTGAAACATTAAAAGATGGCATATTTTTAAACGTAATTTTTCGAAAAAGTTTTTTTAAAAAAATAGATTTTACTGGATGTCAGTTCATAAATTGTGATTTTAAATCGGTGAAATTTGACGGCAGTAATTTTGAAAAAGCGGTCTTTTCTGAGTGCGATTTGTCGCAAGCGCAATTTATGGGAAGCGAATTGCGATCGGTTGTTTTTTCAAGTAGTAATTTAACTAAAACCAATTTTTCAAAACAAATAATTGCTAAAACAAATTTTGTGGAATGCAAATTGAGCGAAGCCAACTTTAAAGATTCAAAAATAATTAACTCGGCAATATTGAAATGCGAGTTAGAAAGAACAAACCTTGAAAACGTTGGGTTTGAAAATGTACCGATGGCCGAGGTGGATTTCACAAAAGTAGTTTTAAAAAATACTGCATTTAAACAAATGGTTTTATTGAATTCTAATTTTCAAAACATGGATTTACGAAAAAATAACTTAACTCAATGTATTTTGATCGGTTCTGATTTTAGTGGCGCCGATCTTAGCGAGGCAAATATAGAGAACAGTAATTTTAGCGAAACTTTAATGACAGGAGCAAATTTAAAAAAAGTTTCCGCAAAACAGGCTTTATTTATAAATGCCGATTTAACCGATGCGAATTTGTCGGGTTCTAATTTATTTCAAGCGAATTTTACCAAAGCAAATTTAAAGGGAGCCGATTTGTCGCGTTGTAATTTAAATTATGGTCAATTTGAAAACGCGGTTGGAATAGACTCTCAATTTGCAGGAAGCGAAATGACTTATGCCGATTTCACGCGCGCTCAATTGGACCGAAGTAATTTTAAAACCGCAAACTTAATTCAGGCAAATTTTCATCGGGCTCAATTAGAGGGAGTCGATTGGATGGGTTCCACGGTGAATATGGCTTTGGGAACCGACTCTGAATTGGCACAAGCCGAAGATTTTATGTTAATGGGATGATTTGTAAAAAAGGAAAGGCAATTTATGTTAACAGAATTTGCAGATAGTTCTTTATTGACAGAAGAGAGAAATCTTAAATTGAACTCCACATCATTAGGGCTAGTTTATGGCAGAGTAACGGATTGCATAGAAGATGGGTCTTACTTGATTGACAATGAATATTTTGCGTATCGCGCGATAGGTTGTCTTATCGTTCCGTCAAAAGACGATTTGGTTTTAATCGTCCGAGAAAAAGATACAAAAGCCTATCTATTAAATGTTCTTTCTAGGACTAGAGTAAACAATAATTCCGAGTCAAAGCCCGTCGAACTTTCTATTCCTGGAAATGAAGAACTTTTAATTCGAGGAGAACGTTTAAACTTGCATGGAAAAAAATCGTTAGATCTATCTACTTTGGGATCTATGTCTTTATCTGCCTGCTTAGGCCCTCTAAAGATTACCGCTAAAAATTGTTTTACTTCGGTTATAGAAACGCTAGTACAAATTGCCAAGTTCAGTTCGCTATCCGCCGAACAAATTATTCAAAAAGCTGGGCAGACTTTTAAGACTCAAGGCCGTCATCAATTAATTTCAGCGCAACAGGACGTAAAAATCGATGGCGAACGAATAAATATGGGGTGAAACATGACATTTCCAGTTAGTACGCATAGCCCGATGGAGATGAAATTGGCAGTTCCAGATTTGAGGTTTCTAATGAAGCCTTTACCTCCTATCCCTCTGCCTTATATTAATAAAGCGTTTACTATGCTCGCACCACCGATAATATTAAATGTTTTTATATCTAGTTTTCCAGTGGCTGTCGTAACCACAAAGACTCCGGTTAGTCTTGAGCTAGGGCCGCCATTGCCTCCTGGAAAGGGGGTTGTTGCTGGAAAGGGCCCTTTTGGGAAGGCCGCGCGGGTTACTTTTAGTACTATTTTATTTTTTAACGGAATACCTGGTAATAAAATGACCGATATAACGAATCAGAGTAACCAAAATGCAATCGGCTTTATCGCGTCAGCGCTTCCATTGCCAGTTTACACAGCCGCCTGAACTTTAGAGATGTCCGATGGTTTTTGATACTAAAAAAAATAGATTCCTTTTAGGGATATTGATAATTGCGATTTATTGCCAGGGTTGCGCCTCGTTTAGAGAAAAGATTATCTTTTGGAGAGCTAATAATTGTTTGGAGAGGTTTCAGATAATTTCCGGAGAAACAGCAAACCGCAGTTATCCCGTTTCGGTAGATCTTGTTTTTGTTTTTGATAAAACGCTTATTCCATTATTTGAGGAGGTATCCGCTAAAGAATGGTTTGCAAAGAAAAGGCAATTTCAAATGAATTATCCTTCGGGGTTTAAAGAGGTTTCCTGGGAGGTTGTTCCCGGTCAAAATCCTGGAGAAAAACTTTTTCCGATAAGGCATAAAAAGGCTTTCGAAGTTTATGTTTTTGCTAATTATTCTAGTTCTAACCAAACCAATCGGGCCAAGTTGGGTTCTTTTCACGAAGTTCGATTGAAGCTCGAAGAGAAAAGATTTTCCTTGAAGCGACAAAAATAGATTTTGTTTTCAGTAATTGTTGAGAGGTCAAAAGATGAATGAGATTGATTCCATTGCAAATCCAATAAATTGGTTTGAGGGCATGTTGTTATCGCCATTACATTTTCAACAACAAGATCGCCGGATGGAACAGATGTTACATCAGGTTATGAGACAGGTTTGTCCCTTCTATTGGGGGACAATGCAATTGAAGTGGGATAATAATCTTATCAAAGATGGAATATTTCGCGTTGATTCATTAGAGGCGATTATGCCAGACGGACTTATGGCTACGTATGATGGAAATAGTTCCGAAGAGACGTTGGAATTGGATTTCAAGGCAAGCCTTGAAAACGATACAGACAACGAAGAACTAAAAAAAACGGATGCTAAAAGTGAAACCGTGGTTACCATTTATTTGATTCTTCCTCTAGCGGGGAACGAACCGTCAAACCCTAAAGCAAAGTCTGCTCGTTATCGTTGGTTCGATGATAAAAGCGTAGTCGATCAAAATTCGGGGCTAAATGGGTTTTCTATCAGACGTTTGAGGCCTCAGCTTCGACTGAGCGTCAACAGGCCTCAGGGGAATCAAACTGGGTTTCCTATCGCACGAATAAAGGTTGATGGAATAGTTTTTGCTGAAGTTACAGATTTTACGCCTCCTTCGCTACGTTTGGGCAAAGATACAAACTGGGGAGAAAAGTTATCTAAACTGATTCGAGATATTAGAGCAAAAGCGGAACAGATTTCTAATATAGCGGAAAGTCAAAAAAGTGTTTTAGATCAATACTTGACCTTGGAGTATCACCGAAAAATTCAACATTTGGTTATGGGGCTTCCTGAGTTAGATGGTCTTTTAAGGTCTAACGTCGCACATCCGTTTCAAATTTATAACACTTTGTCTCGAATCATCGGTCATGTCGCTATGTTGGCTCCTAGATCAATGCCGCCAAGTATGACTGAATATGATCATGATGATATTGGGAGGTCTTTTAAAAAATCTTATGATTTTATTAGAAAGGCGGCAGCAGAAATTACCTTGGCCTACAACGTGGTCAAATTAAAAGTTGAGTCGGACTGGACTTTCACGATCAATTTGAAATCGTATATCGAAAACTTCGAAGGAAAACTGGTGTTTGGCGTTATCGCTCCGGAGGGAGTACGCGATTTAGTTTTACGTAAGTGGATGGATGGATGCATCATCGCTTCCGATGATAAAAAAGAAGATTTTAGAGAAAAACGAGCATATGGAGCCGAGCGAAAATATATAGAGAAAGACGATGTTTTAGGAATCGAATCTACTAATACAAGATTGCTTTATTCGGTGAACTTAACGGCGGATACTTACAGTGAAAATAGTAAGTTGTTTTTCCAACACAGCATGGAAGGAAAAACAGGTTTGCCGGCTCCTAAGAACATTGTGCTGTATCTGAGAAATACAGATTCTATCGATTCAAATGAAAATAAAAATCAAGCCTTTAATAGAAGGTAAAGAGAAAAAATAGGGGAATGAATGTCTGCTAGAAAAACAAAGTTTAATAAGGCGGTTTCTTTTGAGAATCGTAATGGTCTTAAACAAAATAAGTTTTTGCCTGTAATACCTTCTTGGGTGAATTCCAAAATGAATATGCCTGTTTCAAACTCAATACAGCTTTTTAGGAACTCTATTTCGAGAAATTCAGCGCCTAGGGTGGATGTGAGTCAATTGTTGACCTCTCGTCGTAATACTTTAAGAACCGCAAATAAATCATTACAACCTAAGCAGGTTGGAGTTGGAAATTCTGAAGCGTTTCAAGTTCAAGCTCCAATGCCTAGAAGCGCTGGGAAGCCACTCCCAAATGCAATTCAAGCAAAGATGGAGGCTCTTTTCGGTGTGGATTTTTCAGACGTTCGCATTCATGTTGGAAGACACGTTGCAAACTTGGGAGCCGTTGCTTTTACTCATGGGAATAACGTTCATTTTGCGCCAGGGAAATACGATCCTATGAGCATTCAAGGGCAGAAACTTTTAGCTCATGAACTCACACATGTAGTGCAACAAAGGATGGGTAAAGTGGCGAATCCGTTTGGAAATGGCGTTGCCGTTGTGGTCAACCAAGGTTTTGAGGCGGAGGCCGATCGAATGGGGGTGAAGGCGGCTTCTGGACCGCCTTTAATATTGAATCCGAAACGTAAATGAATAGATATCGCGCTAACACTCGGGTCTAAAGAAAGAACATGATGTTAACAGCTAATAATGTAAATTTGATTTCTACCAGTTTTCAAGAGTTTTATACGGAGGTTGTAAAACTAAAAAGAGCCTTATTAATGCAGTCGCCCTTAGTTAAAAGAGGCGATGATATAGAACCAGGCGAGGAAATTGAACAAGATAAATCTAAAAATCACATATTGGAGACTTTAAGCCCTGGAGAAGTTAGCGACCGGTTGCAAACTTTTATGAACCGGCAATATATGTTAGCAAAACAGGACTTTGTGGAAAAAGAAATGAAAGTTTTGAGCGAAGCGCAATATGTAATGGTCGCTTTAATTGATGAAATTTTTCTTTTTGAATTGAAGTGGGGTGGGAAAAAAGAATGGGATAACCATTTGTTGGAAGAAGGGATATTTCAAACCCGAGGAGCGGGAGAACGTTTTTTCCATAATTTAGACAACTTATTAAAAAAGCGCCGTTTAGATCAACTGCATCTGGAATTGGCAGGGGTTTATCTAATGGCTTTGAAGCTAGGATTTCAAGGTAAATATCGATATTCAATTATAAACTTTGCCGGTAAAGAGAAAAGCGATTTGGTTCAATCTGAAAGAGAAAAAGAAAAAAAGTTAGATGATTATAGAAAAAAATTGTGGGAATTCATCCGTACGGGAAGTTCGCGCTCCTGGCAAGAAGGAGCAATTTTATTTCCGAACGCTTATTCGCACAATTTGGAAAATAAAGAAGAGAAAAGTATTCAGACGACCATTCCTTGGATTTTAGGTTCTATCGGAATGTTTATCGTTTTATGGTGTGTTGCCGATTTCGTATGGTTTAGCGCAACCAAATCGATCAATAACATTATCTTTTCTCAATAAGGGAATGTTAAATGGATGAATTAAGCGATTTCTTATCGCAAATAAATATCCTGAGAGATTATAGGGCAGAATTATTTATTCTGGTAATTCTTTTGGCGACGCTTTATTGGAGAAGAAATGCTTTTAGTCTTCCGGCGAGCATTGGAAAAACGGCGGAAGATTTCTATTCAAATAGCATCGGAAAGAAAAAACTGGGTTTTTGGGAAAACCTTTTTGATAAATTAGGTTGGATTAAAAAACCGTTTGAATTTAAGTCGAATATTAAACTCGCCTTTAAGGCAATAAAAAGACTTTTTGCAATCGAAGACGATTTCAATAAAGCTCCTTTGTATTTACTGCTGGGAGAAGAATCTGTCGGTAAAACCACTTTACTGAAGTCGTTAACAAATAGAAATGAACCTAAATGGGTTACCAAGGCAGGAGGGGAAGAAAATCCTAGTTGCCGTTGGTGGGCTTTTAACGAAGCTATTGTTTTGGATATTGCGGGTAAGTATTACATGTCGGAAGCGGAATCCGCGAACGAAAAAACATGGGATGATATCTTGAGTATGGTTCGCGGATTGCGACCGCAGAAACCTATCGATGGAATAATTTTATGTTTCCCGGCGGAAAAATTTCTTAAGGAATTAGACGGCGCTGAATACGAAGCTTATTTTGCGAGCATTGCTAACCGGATAAATCGTAGGCTTTGGTCCATTCAAAAGAGTTTTGGATTTATCGTTCCTATCTATGCGCTTATTACCAAGAGCGATAAGGTGAAAGGTTTTTCTGATTTTTGGAAACCTCTTTCTAATACCAACAAGAGTTTGGAGATTTTTGGTTGGTCTAACCCTAATAGTTTGGATACCAGTTTTTCTAGCGATCTTCTGGACAATGCTTTTGACTCTCTTGATCAAGATCTGAAAAGAATTCAAATCGAAGCGGCTTCTCTTGCAGTTGAAAAAGAGAACTCCGACGACTTCTTTTTATTTCCTAAAGTTTTTCAAGATGTTTTTTCGCCAATAAAAATATTACTCGAAATTATTTTTAAACAAAGCGCTTTTTATCAGTCTTTTTATTTTAGAGGGTTTTATTTTTCAGGAGAAATGATTCTAACCGCAGCTGGAAAACGGGATAAAAATAAACCACGCTCTAATATTTGGTTTCTGTGGCATTTATTTCATAAGAAAATTTTTGCGGAAAGTAATCTGGCTGAACCGGCGCAAAAGTCCTATTTCTCACGGAAAAATTCTGTCCGCGCTATTCAATGGGGAGCTTTAGTCTTTGCTGCCGTTTGGGCGTTGGGTTTGTTCATACATGGGCCAATTCTTAAATCTAATTCCGAAAAAATTAGAAACGCGTTGATGGTCGTTCGCGATTATGTGGATGTGAAACGGGAAGTCAATTTTGGAGACGCGCAACGCTTAATTGATAAGATGTCCGCTATCAATACAGAATCTCTTCATTATGTTTCAATGCCAATGCATATTTTTAGCCCTATTGAAGGCAACATAAATAACTATTTTCAGCGTGGTTTTGAAAAAACGATATTCAAATGGATGTATGAACAATTGGTCGAAAGACCGAAAGATATTATCGGTCGTCAGGATATTTTGTCGCAATTGGAGCAAGAAACGAAGTCGGCTTTTTTGGCTGGGAAAAACTATTTGGGTGTTAGAGAGCTCCAAAACCTATTAAAGGAAATTAAAACTTTTGAGTCTAATGTTGACACGTATAATATTTGGTCGGGTGAAGACGGTAAAGGACGCCGTGATTTTGGTTTTTTAGATCGTCTAAAATTCTATGAAACAGATACCTTTAATTCAAAATTAAGCCTTAAGCAAGACTTAGCGTTGTTCGGTAGTTTAGCTAAATATTTATTTGGAGTTAGTCTTACTCCAGAGTTTGAAGAGGACTCTGCATTTTATCAAAACGCATTAGGTAACGTAAACGCCAAACCTTTTGAGAAAATTACCATCTTATTTCCCAATGCAACTCAGGGAAGAGGAAAAACGTATCCTACTCGAATCCTAAACATTGCAGATAAATTTGGCAATAAATTTTATCGCCAAATTATTCTGGAGGATCCTTTTTATAAGGATTTAGCGGATATTGTTGAAATTGTTCAGCAAACTTTAGACAACCCTAATGAAGACGATTCTAAAAAAACTTTAATTTCTTTAAATGAGAAAGTCGAAAAACTTCAAAACGATTTGCTTGCCGATGATTGGCACTGGCTGTATTCGGAAAACGATTCCGAAAATAACCGGGTCCCAGTTTGTTCAAGCATCGAAACAATATTGAATAGTGATTTGTTGAGATCTTTTCGCGTATTTTTAGCTTCGAAAGAATCGTTTGATGAAACTGTCGGTTTATTCAACTCTGAAAATTGCGATACGCGAATCCGTGAAAAAATATTATCTAAATATATAATTCGGGGAATCGGGCCTGTATTAATTAAGGCTGATATCGAAATGCCTGTTCCTGTAATTAATCCTCTACTTACCGAGATGCTTTCCGGTTTGCGTTTGTTGACGGGAAAAGAGTGCCTTGAATTTGATGAAGGACCGCCTACCATTTACCAAGTTAGAGAAGAACCTCCTTTAGGAAAAACCATGATGTGGAACATGGGTTTATTAAACCAGGCTAGAGATTTTTATGAAAAGTGTAGAGACTTTTCTACAACTACTATTGAGGGATTACCTAAACTAGTTCAAAAAGGGGTAGATAAACAGTTCAAAGTTAATCTAGAAAAGAAAATGATGGCTTGGCTAGATGAGGCTCAGTATTTTGTCGCTGAACAGGACGAAGCCCAATTGGGAAAGCAGATTTCATTTTTCCTAGATAATAAAGAAATTTTTCAAGATTTGTTAAGGGCTTTTGTTGAATTAAAATTGACTGTTTTTTTCACTCCAGATTGGTTTTACAAAATTTATGTTCTTCCTATGTTAGAGAGAGTGGATGATTTAACGACAGACTCTGCGCTTTATGCTGAAAAAGAGAGAATTGATTCATGGGATGGATCAGAAGAGTTCTTATCTTATGCCTTTGGTCTTAAGGGCGATAAGGAGATCGATAAATATTGGAGTAGCCAAATTTCTCGAATTATATATATTGTCGACGAATATGCCAGTCCTTTAGTTAAATTTCTGGAAACGTTGGAGAATTCTGAAAATGGAAAAAGAGGAATTTTTGAGAGCAATTATGAGTTTGATTTAATAGAAAAGTGGAAGAATAATATTGAAGAGATTGAGCGTTATAAACGAAAAGACTTGAAAGGAGAAGTCGCAAAATTACAAAAGCTCTTACAAAATGATTGGAAGGGAATGACAGCTCTGAATTGTATTGAAAAGCTACCGCAATTTTTTGACGAAGAAAACTTTAATTTATTTTCCCATACCAGAGAACATTTAATTTCTGAAGTTTCGTTCCGTTGCGATACATTAACTAAAGAGCAATTGGACTCTCGCTATAACGTTTTTGCCAAAAGATTTAATGATCAAATCTACGATAATTATCCTTTTGTTTCGAAGGAAAGCAGCCTACAAGATGGAACAAGAGAATTAGACCCGAGACAATTAAATGAATTCTTTCGTTATTTTGATCAATTTGAAAAAAATCTTGGCGACCGGTTAAAGTTTGCGGCGGAGAGGAATCGACGTTATAAGGCGGCATATGATTTTGTTTTGAATTTTCGGGAAGCGCGGGAGTTTTTCAAAAAAATTTCTTTCAATGTTGGTAGCGATCAAGTTTTTAAGACCGATTTAGATATTGATTTCAGAGTTTGGTTTGATAAGTCCTATCAAACGGCTAAACAAATTATTTCTTGGCAATTCGCAAGCGGCGACCAAATCGTGAGTTATGATCGTGGCAAAAAGGCAAAACTTTATTGGAAGTCAGGAATGCCTCTTAAATTGCAAGTTCGTTGGGCTTCGGATTCTCCCTTTCCACCGAAAAGATCAATCTTAGATGAAGTGGATGGACAAGCGGTTGTTGCCAAAAACGTTGCACAGTTTACTAGGGGCGGTCAATGGGCTCTTTTTAAGCTTATCCAGCAACGCTTACCGGCAGAGGAATTATTTCCTGAAGGAAAGGATAAGAATCCTTATGTTTTGGAATTTACAGTTCCAACAAATAGAGATAACTCACACGGCGAGGGTTTCGATCCGTTACAAACTGTTTGTAGGAATCCAAAAGGAGAGACCGAATGTTTGGAGTCGCTATATATACGATTGTCAATGTCTGCAATTGATCCAAAAACGGGATTATCTAAAAAAATTATAATTCCAAATAAGTTTCCGTCGCGAAAAGCGCCGTTGTTGATCCATCAAGATGATTTGGCGAAATTGAAGAGAGCCAATCAGAGTGTTTCGATTAATTGATTAAAGAAAAGAGAATTGTTGTGAGAACTGAACGCAATAAAAAAATAGTTAACGAAATAGAACGTGTCACTGGAATAGACTTTGAAACGCTTTTGACTCCTATTGCAGAAGATATGCCTTCTGGGGAGAACTTGGAATACTCCTCCGTATATAGAGAAATACAGAAAGATCGGATCGAAGACAACCCAAACATTCCTTTAAAGCCTGGTAAAAAAGAACCTAAAGTTGGTGATTGGGATCGTGTGATATCCACGGTTTCCGAAACGATTGCTTATAAAAGTAAAGATTTGCAATTAGGCGTCTGGCTATTAGAAGCTTTGGTACGTAAGCGAAAGTTTTATGGCGTTGCGCTGGGATGCTTTATCTTGAGACAGTTGTGCGAGCGTTATTGGGACAGTCTTTATCCTCAAATAGAAGATGGAGACCTTGAATATAGAACCAATCTTTTTGGCTGGATAAACTCACATCTCCTCCCAACTCTTCGGTTAGTCCCGGTTACAGAAACTCAACGGGATCACCGAGAAATGAATTGGTCTGATTGGCAGCTATCAAATAAACTGGATTTGACGCGACCTGTCAATAAAGGAGGAGGAGCTATTTCAAGTTTAGAAAGCTCCCAGAACAATGTCGCGCCTAAAGAAACCTTTTTGGTTTCTGTCGACGGCTCGTCTACAGAATTTTATAAGATGTTGTATTGGGAATTGAGCGAAGCTGTCGCCGAAATAAATTCATTAGATAATTGTTTAAAAGAACTTTGTGGCAGTCAAAGTCAATATTTGGGAAAGTTTAAAGGATTATTGGAAGAAATTTATTTATTTGCAGAGACAACGCTTGATCAACGTGGAGCTTTAAAGTTAGAACCAGATGAAGAAGACGAAAATGACGATGATATAGCTGAAATGGAAGCGACTTCTATTCCGGAGTCGGTTGCATCTTTTATTAATTCCGACTCTGATGAACAATATATAGAAGAAGCTTACTTAGATTCCTATGAAGAGGTGAACGAAAAGATTCTTCAGGAAAATAGAGATGTTCCTGCAGTAGAGACTAAAATCCAAGCGCAAAGATTTAAAAGAAATCTCAAAAAATTGACGGGAATAAAAAACGGTCATTCAAAAAAAGATCGCGAAGCTCAAAGCGATTCTCCAATGGAAAGAAGAGAGTTATTTCAAAATCGTGAGGAAGCCTATGCCATGCTGAACCGTATTTCGCAGTATTTAATGCGACACGAACCGCACAGTCCTGGGCCGCATTTGGTTAAACTTGCCGCCGAGTGGGGAGCGTTGTCGACCGCCGATTTATTTCGTGAATTGTTTATCAAACGCCAGGGGCAACTCAATATTTTTGAAGTTTTGGGAATTGACCCTAGTGAATTAGAAGAACCTAAAGAATAGGTTTTCGGAAGTTTATGGAGATGGGAAATTCATTTCAGCTTACTTCGGCTTTGTCTTAGATTCCGACGATGAATCTTAACCTTAGTCTGAGCCTATGAATCTCAGCCTTTTTAAACTAATTGACTAACGATTTTTTAGCCAGCGGTTTGTTTTCAGTTTATTGATTTGGCTTTGAGTGTGTTCTGGGCTAGAAAACGGATTAGTCGTAAAAGCGTTGATCCCTGCGGAACGAACGGTGTTATGCGTGAAGTGCGCGCAATTATTCCCCGCATGCCAGTTGAAGGTTCCTCTATTAGCTTGACGTTCCGCGTATAACTTTGCTCTTAAATATTGATGAGGACTGACGGAAATTGTTGTTTGAGTTGATCGATTCAAATTAATAGGACGCGAGACACGTTCTATTGTGGCTGGTATACCAGTGGCTAAACTTCGTAAGGGTTTTCCTTTGATTTTATCGTAATTGTTTACGGCCACATTGTATTCTCGCGCGCCTGCTGGAGAGTGTAAAACTACAGATGAATGACCGATAATCTGTTCTCCGGGTTTCGGAACGCTGTTTCGCGGAAGGAATCCAGATCGTATGGTAATTTGATATTTCATGTAAGTAACTAGTTTTTCCTAAAAAAAGCGAGATCAACTAAAAGGATCTAGGCTTTCTAAAAAGTCGTCATTTGAGGTGTCTCGTCGCGAAGGACCAGCAGAACCTTCTTCATCTGAATCGCTCTCATCTTCTAACCAATTTTCCGTACGTTTGGGAAGTTTAAATCGCACAGTTCCGGTTTGTCCTGGAGGAAGTTTTTTGAAGACAAATTCTGTATTGAATTCGCCAAGTTCTCTATCTTCTTTTCCTGTTACTGAGCCATGAGTATCTGGTCGATAGAAGTGAACATCTTCAGGCTGTTCGGCCTCTTTTACAGTTACGTTAAATCCTAATTCTGCCGCTCTACTCAACATTTCTGGTTTGGGATTGAGATATTTATTTACTGTTTTAGGATCTTCAGGAAAGAGCGACGGCGAATTTTCATTTTCTATTTTAGCTTGTTCAGCCAAAGTATTGCTTCTGGCTAATAGACGGACTTTCCCTCCAGTTTTTAATACTTGATGTGCTGACCTCAAAAACCGATCGTCAAATTCTGTGTCGCCGCTTTCGGTTTCTCGCATTAAACCATAACTAGCAGTTGTGCTGCCTTTAACGCCGTAAGCGTTGGCTCCGATAATGGTTGATACTGATTCTAGAGTAAAAGCTTCTTCTAGCGCATTAGCGTTAATTTCACCTCGTGTAGGTATATCGCCAGTTTTAGTCAAAAACTTTCCAGGACTGCCTTTGGGACTGATGTCTGTGGCCGTGTAGTCAACTTTTGATAAACTATGTTTTTTTGCCGCTCTTTTTTTTAAGTATTGACTGGCATGTCCCGTACCTGCTCCGACTTCTATAATTTTTACTCTGTCGGGCTCATGTTTTGGCGATGCTACTCTATTTTTCTTCGCTTGTTGGATTACAGAGCCTCTAGTGGCGAAGTTAATATAAGGTTTCGCAATGTCCTGTCTCATCATAGGTTGGACAACGTTTTGCTGAAGATTAACTGGTTTGTAAGGAATCGTCGGTTTAAAAAAAACTGTAGGATTTTTTATATGTGAGGCAACTCTGGGTGAGATTCCGTTTGCCATTTTTTGCTGAATTACCGAGAGAGAAGTTTGAACCGTTTGGGTTCTCTGTTGTAAAGGGTTTGGTAGAGGATGTCGCAACGCTGCTCCCATTTTTGCTTGAATGAGGCCAGCCATTGGCAATTTGGATGATGGTTGATAATTGTTTTGATTATTTATGATTGTTTGAATACGCCTGTCCATTGGATTGGGAACTGAAACCTGAGGCGTTCTCATTTTTAGTTGAGCGACGGTTGATTGGCGTCGATTCAAAAACGAAGCAGGACTTTGTGAGTTTGGAGTCGTAAATTTTGCAAATCGATTGCTCATGAATCACCCTATTTTTTGAATACAATTTTCACCTTAACGGGCTTAACGGCAAAAAAACTAAAAACTTTAGAAAAAAAAGATTTTTTTAAAAAAAAATGTTTAGAGAAGAGGAGTAAGCCTAAAAGAGGCAAAGGCTTTTGTTCCAATTTTTCTAACTAAGATTCTAAGTTTTTTAATTGAACAGAGAGTTCGGTCGTTGCATTTTGGGCTGGAATGAAACTGGGATCAATTTTTAAAGCCTGGTTCAAGCTTTTTACAGACTCGACGAGCTTTCCCATATTTCTTAAGACGAGTCCCATATGCCAATAGGGAATCGGGTTTTTCGGTTTTTCTTTAGCGGCGAGAGCGTAAAAAGCGAGCGCTTTTTTAAAGTTGCCTTGAACTTCCATGGTCTTACCCATACATAAATTTGCTTGAAAACATTGCGGTTCAATTCTTAGAGCTCGTCGTAAAGTTTCTTCTGCCTGTTTGTATTTTTTTAAAGCAAGTAAATTAGCGGCTAGATTGAACAGGGTTTCTACATGGCCCGGATTGCAAAGTAGGGCGGCTTGAAAAGACTGGACCGATAAGTCATAGCGGTTAACTTTATTAAAGACGATTCCCAAATTAAAACGAGCTTCGGCACTACTGGATCGAAGTTGGATACAGCATTCATAATGAAAAATAACTTCGTTCCACATTTGGAGACGAAATAACAAATTGCCCAGTTGAAAATGGACGTCGTAATTTGCCGGATCGATTTTTAAAGCTTTACGTCCGTGATTAATCGCTTGGTCTAGTTTTCCTTTATTGGTCAATAGTTCCAATAAGAGGAGATGCGTTTTCGCCAACTCTTTTGAGATATCTTGTTGATCGCTAAATTCCTGAATAGTTTTTTGTAAAATCGCTTCGGCTTCCTCAGTCTTTTTAAGCGATATAAGAGAAAGTCCCAAGTCATTTTGGAATTGAATGTTCGTTGGATCGATGGCACAGGCTTTTTCAAAGCAAAAAACTGCGCGTTCGGGTTCCTGAGTTTCTAAATGAGTTAGCCCTAGTAGGTGGAGAGCTTCCAAATGACTCGAGTCATCTTGCAGAATTTGACGGAAAATGCTTTGTGCTTCTAGAAATTTTGCGGATTTACGAAAACTTTTTGCAATGCACAACGCTTCTGGAATAGAAACAACCACCGAACACTCCTTATAAAAATTAGGCTATTATTCTCTCTTGAAAAATATAGGTCTGCTAATAATCTAACGGAAATATCCAAGCAAAACTTTATTAATAGTCACATTTTCTCTAGGCATTAATAACTATTTAGAAATAGGAGAATTTAGATCGAAATTAGGAGTGTTCTTAAAGTTTTTATTCTTATCAGTTGAATAAAATTTTTATTTTTTGGCTCACAGAGTTTGAATATTAAATTTTGAGGAAGAATTGGAGGGGAGCGTGTAACTTGCTAAAAAAATGGAGTTACAAAAGAGGTAAGATAATTACTTGTGAACCTGTGAATATTATTGTTTCATCATCTTGCTAAATACTATTATAAATAGTTTGATTAAAGTTTGATATCATTATTGAATATGCCTTATTTGAAATGCCTCATATGCTCAAACTATTATGAGGGTTTAGGCATATTAGCTTATTTTACAAAGTAGTTTTTTTGCGATTACCTTTTTGCAATCTAAAGAATTACCATATCCTTTCTCTAATTTTTCTCGAGCGGTTTGATATGATGTGCATAGGTATCTAAAGGAGTCCCCAAAGTCCTTTATTCCATCATTGCATTGATTCCAATTACTACCTATTACATCCCGCAGAACTCCTGTTTGATCCCAAAATCTTTTAGGAAAAGTAATGTTTTGAAAGATAATATCAAAATCTAGATAGCCTAAATTTATAATGGAACCCAACTTTTTATAATGTAGATAGATATTTCTAAATGCTTCGAATTCCTTAGAATAAAAAACTTCCTCTCCAGATATTCCATCCATAATTTGTTTCTTGGCCGAACTAACTAATTTATTTATATCTCGTGCTTTGTCATACTCCTCACTGGGATAAAAAAAAATCTTTGAGATTTTCGTATTTTTTGATCTTCCTTCAAAATCTTCTCAATATGTTCCAATGATTGAAGCTGTACGCCATTGAGAGTTGATTTTGCCGAAGTAGATAACGAAACTATTTGCACTAGACCTATAACGATCCCAATGATGACGCTTAGGTTCGCCCCAATCTTGGTGACTCCTGAAACTCCTTCACGCCAATCAGGTTTAGTTTTATCATTCATTGTATTCATTTCCTTTTGTACAGGAAAATTTAATCCTGCGGTTTAACTTCTTGGACTCTATGGCGTTCAGCGCTTAGCGATTCTTTGATCAAAGTATCTTCATAAAAAGAATGGAAATCGAAATCAGTCTAAGTAGTAAACGTTAGTGTGATATAAATCCCTATTTTCTGATTTGAATTAGATTTTGACACTTTATAAAATTTTCTTCAACCAAAATAATATTCGAAAAACAAAGTTCGTGTGGTTGCCTTTGTTTTGAAGGCAGTCTTTTTGACTGAAAGATTTTTTATTAAAATAGCTTATAAAGCTTTTGTTTATAGAAAAATTCTAATGAAAAGTTTATATTCTGTGGTTAAAAGGTCTATTTAAATCTGAGATTACGGATTCTTGTTTGATTGCGTTAGATGAATTTAGGTTTGATAAGCAAAAAATTTGGCCTAGACTCATTTGCAGATATTCAGCAAAATATTGAGTATATCAATTCATTAGTTAGAGAAATTCCCATATAGGAACGAAGTTTTTCATTTTGTTTGTGATGAGATTTTTTATGGAGATTCAGATGAATCATTATAGAAATATAATGCATAAATTATTCGTTATGGCTGGAGTTTATATTCTTAGTTTAGGAATATGTGGAGTTGTTCCAGCTCAAGAGCTTGTATGGAAAGCCGAAGGTCCTAGCCCTAGCACGGGAGGGGCGGTGGACGGCATAATTGATAAAGAAGTAGTGGGAGCTATCCAAGCGGTGACACCGCATCCAAAGAACCCGAATATCGTTTATATTGGGGCGGTTAATGGTGGCATTTGGATGACGAGCAATGCAATGGCAGCTAGTCCTTCATGGCAGAATTTAACAAAAAACCAAAAATCCTTATCAATCGGCGCGCTTGAGTTTGATCCTACCGATTCGACCAATCGCACGCTGATTGCCGGGACGGGGCGCTTCAGCAGTTTTAATGGGGAAGGTGGAGCAAGGATTGGTTTGTATCGCACCGTTGATGGAGGCGCTAACTGGACAACTATTGCAACTATTGATGAAAAAGGAAAACTCGTTGGGCTTAATATTTCAGGCGTTGCGCCACGCGGAAAGACTATTGTTATTTCAGCGAACACCGCTGATAGAATCGCCAATTCAGGAGTCTGGCGTAGTGTTGATGGAGGACAAATTTGGACTCAAACTTCGGGAACAAATAAACTTCCTACTGGCAGCTCATATGATCTAGTTAGCGACCCTACAAATCCTAAAACTTTATTTACAAATTTTGGATCAGGGGGAATCTACCGCAGCAAAACCAACGGCGCCACTTGGGAAAAAGTAAGTGACAAGGCTATTGATAGTATGTTGAGTCTCCAGCTTGGCAATGTAAAGATGACTGTGGGCAAGCATAATAACGTCTACATTGCGATCGTACAGTATGTAAATCATAGGGGATGGAGACTCAAGGGCGTGTTTCGATCAGGAGATGTTGGGAAAACATGGAAAAAAATGGATTTGCCGAAGATTATAGCTGGTATTCATTTCAATGGACAAGGAAACACACATTTGTCTCTTGCCGCCGACCCCAATAATCCCAATATAGTCTATATTGGCGGCGATACTCAGCCGACTGCCAGTGAGATTGGAGCAATAGAATATTCTGGTCGCCTTTTTCGTGGAGACGCCTCTAAACCTCCTGGAAAGCAGTGGGTGCACCTGACTAACTCAAGCTCTTTGCCTTTTCGAAGCGATTTTCCTAATTACCCTAAAGGAGGCGGCACCGCCAGTAATAGCGCACCGCATGCCGATTCACGCGATATGGACTTCGCAGTGAATGGAGTACTCATTGAAGGAGACGACGGGGGTATTTATCGGAGGACCCTACCGGAAAATAATAAAGGAGACTGGTTTTCCATGAATGGAAACCTTCAGATCACAGAGTTTCATAGCGTAGTGTGGGATTCTAATTCAAATATTATTATCGGAGGCGCGCAAGATAATGGAACGCCTCAGCAGTTAAGGTCTTCAAACGTCCGTTGGAAAAACGTTTTCAATAATGATGGAGGCGATGTCGCCGTTGACGACTCCAGCGCTCCAGGGGAGTCTACCCGTTATTGGAGCTCCCAGGGACTCGAGAACTTTCATCGATCTACCTATGATTCTTTAAACGTATGGCAGTCTGAGAAGCCTCCAATGCTGAATGTTGTTAGTGGGCAATCGAATTATAGAAAAAGTCATACTACGCCTATTGAACTCAATTCGATAGATCCCAGAAGAATTATTTTTGGATTTGCAAGTTCGGTTTATGAATCATTGGATCAAGGGGATACTCTTTCTGAAATCGGGCCTGGAATCCGTGCGAATACTGGAGGTAAGGATACCATAGCTTATGGAGCCGCAGGTAATCCGGACATTATTTACGTGGGAGGTGGAAAAACTAATAATGATGGAGAAAAAGTCTACATACGCACCGCGAAATATCCCAAGTTCTTGAAAGAATCTACAGCCTACCCTGGAACTAAGAGAGTTGTGGGTATTTCTAATGATTCAAATCACCCTAATATCGCTTATGTTATTGATAAGACCCACGTTTATCGCACTATAAATACGGGAGCTGCTTGGTCGGAAATTACTGGGAACCTAATGAAGCTCAAACCAGGGGCTTTAAGGTCAATTGCCCTTAGTATGCGAGTACTTGGCGGCGAAGTTGTTGTTGGTAGCGATACTGGCGTGTTTAGCGCTCTCGGACCTACTTTTAAAAATTGGAGTCGATTAGGCACAGGTCTTCCTACTATCCCTGTGTTAGAACTTGAATATGATAAATCGGATAACCTTCTTTTGGCCGGTACGCTTGGGCGCGGCGCCTGGACATTGAAATTTAACAGCCCTAAGGCTTTACCTTGGTTGAGGTTGCTCTTGGATTAGTTTTTCTATAAAAAAAGACCCATTTGAAATTACTATAAAATCGCCAATCAGGAGATTTCTTATGCGCAATAAAACTCATAAATTGAAAAAGATGACAAGCCGTGCTCTAAGAGTTTATGGGGAATGGTCGAAAGTAATCTGTCGAGTTGTTTTAGCCTTTCTTCTATTTTTTCCTAGTATAAATTTAGATTCTAAAATGGTAGAAGCGCAGGATAGTATTCATTTGGCTATTTGCAATGTAGAAACGGTTGGTCCTGAAGATGGGAAAGTTACATTTAAACTCAATTGCAAAGGATTTAAGTCAATAATGACTGCAAGAAAAGATCAGCAAAAGGATATGTTAGCTGTGGGGCTCACTGCAATAGCTTTCGACAAAAAGGTTACAGTTTATTACAAAAAACCGAAGAGTGGTTCAACTGATTGGCCAGAAATTAGCGGACTTCATATAATGCGGTAACTGAAGTTTTTAAAATCGGGAGATTGATATGAACAGAATCCAAATCCGAAAAAATATTTTTATTTTATTTGGATTGGTTATTCTCATAAATACCTCATGCTTGTCGTTTCGAGACGAACCTTCTATTAATGGTTTCCAGTTTATATCGGGAGTTGTCGTTGCGCATGATCGTAATGAAGCTTATGTAATGAATCCAGATGGAGGGGTCGACGCTATTGATCTTTCTTCCGGAGCAGTTGCCTGGACAACAATGGAAGCTTCTAAGCCCCTCGCGCTAAACGGGAATTTATTAATTTGCCAGGTAGAGTCTTCCGGAGTAAAGAAAAAGAATCGGTTAGTCTTAGTTGCTCTAAATATTCATGGCCATGGAGATCCGGCAGTCGCAGGGAGAATGGATTTACCTCCTGAAGTCATTGTATCAATCGATGAAAAGTTAAATAGCTCGTTCTTTGCAAGCGCCCAGCCTTCAGGGAACGATGCGGTCATTTTCTGGGAGTATATTTATCATCCAATAAAAGGCGTTCGGCCAGAAAACAGATTCCCACTAGTCGATCAAGAAAACATTGAGATGGGTACAATGCCAAGAACAGTGAATAGTTCGATAACAACTGGAGCGCTACAAATGAATCTCACGTCTGGCATAGTTTCTCCTTTATCAACGAAGACAGAATTAACCGCTCCAAAACCATATCAATTAAAAAGTATTAATGAAAAAGGACGTATCGTTGGCGTTAAGGGTCGTCAATTTGTATCGATGGATGACAACATTATTTTGAATAGCGAACGAATCAATAACGACACAGTATGGAATAAATACAAATGGACTATTTTTGATCGTTCATCGAACCAACTTTTAGGAGAAATGAGGAATCATTATTCGGCAACTCCCTTTTTTTTGGCGGGCTCCCTGCTTGTATATAATACGAATCTTTTTATTAGAAGGATTAATAATGAATTGGTTGGAGAATCTACTAAGATTAGAGCAGTCGATTTGAATACCGGTCAAGAGCTATGGGGTAAGGAGATTCGAGACACTAAATACTACGGACCTTTTCCGCACTAACTAAGTAAAACTTAATCACCTTGGGGAATTAAGCGAAGTTTACTTTTTTGAAAATGAATTAATGAGGCGTGTTTAATTCGTATTCACATTTTAATTGATAGTGGTTGGATATGAAAACTCCAGAAAGAATTAGAAAGATTTATGTGATTCATTAAAATTATGAAGTAACAAAAACAACAGAGTAGTCGGTTGCCTCGTTTTCACTATATAAATCCCACTCGTGGATTGGAACCCTATTTTTCTTAGGGCTACAAAATTGAATAAAATTTTAGATAGTGTATTATTTTTAAGTATTTCTTGAATCTTTCCTAGTTAAATTTTTTTAATCAGTTTTTAATTCTATTGATCTTTGATTTTTAAATCTATTTTTTATTTTCTTGCGGCGATTTTGTTGACAGCGTATTTAATGGAAGGAATAATTAGATTCTTTATTCCTCAAAAAATTGTCCCCACAATGACATCTTCGGTTTTTGGTATCCAAAATGGGCTGAAGAAGGATTTCAAAGCTATTTTAAATCATTGGGATAGTTTCTCTTACCAAGTGATTACTAATAGCAAACATTTGCGTTCTTCTCGGGAGATTTCTTATAAAAAAAACAAAGGTGTTTTTCGTATTTTATGTTTAGGAGATTCTATTCTTTTTGGCTATGGAGTTAACAATCAAGAAACTTTTTCTTATTACTTGGAAGAGGCGCTAAATAAACAAGCAAAAGATATTCACTATGAAGTAATTAACGCAAGTGTTCCCGGATGGGGACCCGTTGAGTACCTTTTGTTTTTGCAAAACGAAGGTTATAAGTATCAACCAGATATAGTTATTACTAGTAACTTTAGCGATGACTTTGATGAGTTGTCTTCAAATCGTATCGTATTTGAAAAAATTAAAAATGAAAAACTTGAGAAATTGGAAAAGGTTTTTTTAGATGGATTTCGTCTTAAACCTTTGACTTCAGATTGGCAGAATCTTATTTTTAACGGAGTTTTTCGAAATCGAATATACGATAAGTTAGGCCTGTCGTCTCATTTATTAAGTCTTTTGAGAAATACAACTAATCAGTTAGTAACTGAGCGAAACGGCCAGAGTCGCTCGTTTATCGCACAGTGGATCGCTAGTCGTGGGTTAGAAAATGAGCAAAATTTTGAGTGGATTCTCCCTCAAAGAAAATTTAGTTCCGTACAAATTAAACAGATTTTGAATCAATGGGGGAAAATTGATAACGATCAATCGCTTTTAGATAAAACAGGAAATTTATTAGAATATTATAGCGTCTTAGATGAGATTTCACGTTGGGCTCAGTTGCATAAAGTTCCTTGGCTAATCCTAAACCTTCCGGTATTTCAAGAAGTTTTGAAATTGAAAAATGATGCGTCAATTGACTATCAATCTAACGCTAAAATTTTTTATTCTTTAAACTTACTCTCAGATTTCATCCATTATCAGGAGAATACTTCCGAGTTGCTTTTCTTTCCTGGAGATAACCACTGGACTCCTGCAGGACATAGGCTAGTTGCTTTATTAGTTGAATATTATTTAGTAGAAAAAGGGCTCATCAAAAATAATAATCCTTTACAAGTTCATGGAGGTGGTATTGCTGAGGCTCAACTAGAAATAATCAAAGCTAACCAAAAAATCTCAACTCAATTAAGCGCTCATCCGAAGTGGTCTTTTATACAAGCCGTCATCTTTAAAAATATTGGATTAGAAACTCAGGCTTTGCAAATGTTCAAGAAATATTTGAAACATTTTCCGGATGACTCTGAAACTTATTTCCAAATGGGGCTACTTTTTTTAAATAAGGAAATTTATGATAATGCGACTAGGTATTTAGAATTGGCGGCAATTCCTGGCGCAAAGACTCAAGCTCGGGCTTTAGTAAAACTCGTTGAAGTTTATTTGGCGCAAAAGGACTTTGATAAAACTTTGGAAGTTTTAACACGAGCGGAAAAACTTGGAGGCTCACTTAAACCTGAGGTTTACAATAAAATGGGACAGGTGTTTCTAGCCAAACGAAATACTAAAAAAGCTGAGTATTATTTCAAATTGGCAATCCGTCATAGACCAGAATTCTCTGGTTACCGAATAAATTATGGAAACTTTCTTATTCTTACAATGCGTTACCTAGAAGCTGTAGACCAGTTTAAGCTTGCTTTAAAAAACAATCCAGGGTGGATTTTAGCTTTAGAAGGCTTAGGAGGGGCTTACTGGAAACTAGGTGATCGTGAGAGGGCTATGGCTTGTTTTAAGGAGATAATTAGGCTAGATCCAAGTAACGAAATGGCCTTAGAAACGCTAAGGTTTTTAGAGAAATCATCCACTGTAACTTCATTAGAGAAGTAAACTCTTGAGAATGAAGTTTATTCGTCCAATATTTCTTGTATTGCTTTGGCGGCGGGTAGGGCTTGATCTTTTGAAACTCCACGATGAAAAACAGCGCGAAAAAAGCCTGGTTGTGTTTCAAGGATTTTAACCCCTCGGTCACCTAGTTTAGCGACAAACTCTTGGCCGCTAATTTTATTTGAATTCATTCCAAAAAACACAATATTCGATTGAACTTGTTTTAGATCAATTTTAATGACTGGTATTTTTGAAATTGTTTTGGAGAATATCTTAGCGTTTTCATGATCCTCATGCAGGCGTTTAGATTGTTTTTCTAAAGCAATGAGACCTGAGGCGGCAAGGTGGCCACACTGGCGCATACCTCCACCTAACATTTTACGATTTTTTTTCGCTTTCGTAATAAACTCTTTGCTTCCGCAAATGATAGAACCAACCGGAGCTGATAATCCTTTTGAAAGACTAAACATTACTGTGTCTACATGTTGGGTTATTTTTTTTACGTCGACTTTTAATGCAGTTGCGGCATTAAAAATCCTCGCTCCATCTAAATGAATTTTAAGATTATTCTTTTTTCCTAAAGTGGCAACTTCTGCCATATAGTCGATTCCTATTGGGCTTCCGTAACAAAAGTTATGGGTGTTCTCTAAACAAATTAAACGCGTAGGTGGATAATGAATATTGGTATGTCGCACTGCGAGTTCCAGCTTTTCTAGAGATATGGTGCCATCGTCTTTGTTGGATAAAATGCAAGGGTGAACCCCACCAAGAGCGGATATTCCTCCAACTTCATTGACAAAAATATGGGATCTATCTCCCAAGATTATTTCATCGCCTCTACCGCAATGAGTTAAAACCGAAACTAAATTTCCCATTGTTCCACTTGGCAGGAAGAGAGAAGATTCTTTTCCAAGTTTTTTCGCGGCGGTTTCTTGTAATTCATTTATAGTGGGGTCTTCGTCGAAAACGTCGTCGCCAACAGTGGCGTTTTTCATCGCTTCTCGCATCTCGTCTGTTGGTTGAGTGAATGTGTCGCTCCGCAGATCAATTATGTCCATTAATTTCCTCTGGCGGACTTTGAGTTTCTTTTTCTTTTATTTGACGATTTTTTTTGATTCGATAGTAAACCAGAGAGATAAAAAAAGTTGGCGCAATAAACCCTGTCAATAAAATTGTTTGAACTTTTTCAGCTGTAAAGCCAAGAGCAACCAAGCCTCTAAACTCTTGCTGTGCCGAAAATGCGGTGATTGCCGCGACGATGAGCATGTAACCTTTTACTTTTGATCCTTGCTCTCCAGGAAAAACGATAACCTGGGCTACAAAGTTCAAACCAAGGAAAACTATCCCGTTCAAAAACATTATGTAGATGATTGTATTTTGGTCTTCAGTCAACATTTAAAGAATAGTAAAAGATTTCGAATAGCTCTATTTTATCTCTTTGAGTGGTGGGAAGGAAAGAAGATATTATATTGCTGCAAACAAAAAAAAGCCCGGAAAGGCATTAACCTTTCCGGGCTTTATAAAACGAAAGTCTTAGAAATAAAACAAGGCGTTCAATGCGATAGTATCTTGACTATCATCGGCAACACCTTCATCGTCGAACACATTTGCATCAGAGTCATCATGGCGGTATTCGCCTCGAATAACAAAGTTGTTATGAATTCGGATTTCTGGAGTTACAGTAAAAGCTACTAACTCTTGTACTGTTCCAGAGCGGAAACCGTCTTCATCATCAAAATATTCAGCACGGAGATTCAAAGAAAAGTAGTTGTTAAAATCATGGCGAAGAATTCCTGCAACTCCAAACCATTCTGCGTCAAATCCAGCGCCTAAAGCGTTATCTTCAGATCCGTACACGACGTCTACGTTTAGCAAGGTAGAATCGGTGAAATTAATTTCTCCAACGAAATCATAAAAATTACGGAAGTCATCTGAATTACTAGCATCGCCAGTTTGAACTTCTGGACCGCCAAAGTAGTTAAAATAAAGAGCGACATTATTCATAGGAGCTACAGAAATTTGCGCGCCTATAGATTTTGCGTCGTTATCTTCAGATGTATTATCTTGACCGTTAGCTACAAAAAATTGTAATCCAACCATATCGTTCAAAGCATAATTTGCGCGGATACCCGTGTGAGTGAAAGGGCCAAAGCTAAAAGCAAAAGTTCTAGAAAAGTTGTAATTGAACCCGTCATATCCGTCCATTACTTCAGAACCGATATTAGTAGCAAATTTACCGAAATCTAATTGCAATCCATTGCCAACTGGAACGTTATAGGAAACGAATGCGATTTGAACATCAAATTCATCGTCGGAGACGTCAGTGCCGGCAACGTTTGGTCCTCTAGAAGATTTATTAACTTCTGGTTGGCTAAAACCATAGGTTAAATCAACTCTAAATCCAATATCGCCTTTTTTAGATGCGTCTTTTGAGAGAGATAATTCCCCATTATCAAATTTAAATGCATTGTCGTCTGTATCATAAACACGAAATGCATTTACGCCGGTCGAAGGTTTGTTTAAGTTATAAGAATATGAAGATGTGGCGAAACCATGGACTTCTATATCTTTTAATAACTCTAAAGATGATTCAGCTTGAGCAGAACCAGATAATGCCGGCATAGCGAGTAAGCAAGCCAGGGCATAGCTAAATATTTTTTTCATCACGCTCCTCCTCCAAAGCGGTAGAATTTTATAAATTTATTGAAATTACTTTAAACTTATAGTTAATGTCAATATTAGTCAACCTATATTTAAATTACGGAATTGTAACATGTTTAGACCATATTGTAACCCGTTTCACCGTGCTGTGTGGTATCGAGCCCCATTTCTTCTTCTTCATCGTCGACTCTAAAACCAATGGTTTTATCAATTACCATGACCAATCCATAAGTTATTACAAAGGAATAAATAGCGGCGGCTAGAATTCCCACTATTTGTATCCCGACTTGGGCGATGTTCCCGGCTAATAACCCCGTTCCGCCAACAGTTACGAATAACCCCGTAGCAAGAGCTCCCCAGGCTCCTCCGACGGCGTGAACTCCAAAAGCGTCTAATGAGTCGTCGTAACCAAGTTTGACCTTTAAAGTAACAGCTACTTGACAAATATATCCAGCGACTATACCGATTACTATGGACCAAGCAGGCTCTACAAAACCAGCTGCTGGGGTGATGGCAACTAATCCCGCAACTATTCCTGAAGCTGCTCCAAGAGCACTAGCTTTACCCACTTTAATGTATTCAGCTAACGCCCAGCCGATCATTCCCATCCCTGCGGCAATTTGGGTGTTTATAAACGCTAAAGATGCTAATCCATCTGAAGCCAATGCGCTTCCTGCATTAAACCCAAACCATCCAAACCAGAGTAATCCTGCGCCTATTAAGGTGAAGGGTACATTATGAGGAATCATGAGAGAACCTGGAAAACCACGCCGTTTTTTCAAATAAATCGCAGCGGCAAGCCCAGCGGTCCCTGATGATATGTGAACTACTGTTCCGCCAGCAAAATCTAAGGCTCCTAATTCAGCTAACCAACCGCCTCCCCATACCCAGTGGCAAAGAGGATCATATACTAAGGTAGACCAAAGGAAAATAAAGACTACATAGCCTTTGAAGCTAACGCGCTCGGCTATGGAACCGCTTATTAATGCGGCGGTAATAATAGCGAACATCATTTGAAATACGCAAAATAGGAGATCGGGAATCGTTCCATTCAGTGTTTCGTGGGTGATTCCAGTTAAGAATAATTTGTCTAAACCTCCCACAAATTTTCCAATATCGGCTCCAAAAGCTAAAGTGTAACCAATTAAGACCCATTGAAATGTGATAACGCCTAATGGAATGAAGCTATGCATTAAAGTGCTTAAAACGTTTTTTCTTCGAACCATACCTCCATAAAATAGAGCTAGACCTGGAAGCATCAGCATAACTAATGCCGAAGAAACGATTAGCCATGCAGTATCGGCTTGATTAATCGTTGCAGTTTCTTCAGCCGCTTCTACGGAGTTTCCTAAGAAGAAAAATAATAGCGTTGATAATAAAATTAAACGTTTTAGTAGGGTCTTCATTTATAAATTCTCCTAAACAATTAATTATGATTCGATTTATTTGAATTTGGATGAGGGGACAATTTCAAAGAAAACCCCTTTAATTTTAAGAAGTTTTGGGAAATTTTTAACAGGTAAAATTTTCCTGAAGTATTCATTTGAAGATTGGAAAGTTTATAATTAAGTTTTTAAGGGGCGAAATAAATTCGATACAAGTATTTCTCTTTTCAAGATCTATACCGGTGGATTTTTTTTTAAGAATTAAGTGGAAATTAGTAAATAACTCTTTTAAAATCATATAGTTATTATAAGGATATTAACTTTTAAGCCGATTCCAGCCAAAGTTTTGATATATAATTTGCTTTTTAAAAGCGCAAACCGATAAAAAAAGCCACAAAATTAAACAAAACCAGTTTTTTTACCCCAAAGTCCAAAAATTTCATTTTTATTTTTCACGAAAGCTTTTATGAACGGAAAAATAAAAATGGCGCTTGTAAATCTTATTTATTTATATTAAGTTGTTGTTTTTTAAAGTTTTTTCAACGAAAAGCTTTACCTCGGCATGCCCCTTGCTTCAGTTTTAAATTAATTAATGTTTTAGAGTTTTTTTGACGATGCAGTTTCGACGCAGATTTAGGTTCATAAATTCATTGAGAAACCTAATAGCGTTTAAGGAGAAAATTCATGGCTGAAGACGATTTTGGCGAAGAAGAGGGCCCCAAAAAATCCAAAGTACTGATTATATTAATAATCGTTATTTTGCTCGCTTTGCTAGGTGGTGGAGGATACTACGCTTATATAACTTTTTTTCAGAAACCCGATGCGGCTGAGGCACCAGCGGAAGGTGAAGCTCCTAAAGAGGGCGAAGCCCCTGAGGGGGAAGCTCCTCCTGGAGAAGAGGGTCAGGCAATGGAAAAGAAAGAAATTGCCATTCAACCGGGTCTTGGAGTAATGGTTCCATTAGAACCATTCATTATTAACTTGGCTAATAGTCAAGGCAATAGGTTTTTAAAAGTGACCGTTACTTTGGAGCTAAGCTCTCCGGAGGTCCATGCTGAAGTGAACGAGAATGTTCAAAAGATAACCGATTCGATTTTGATATTATTGAGCAGTAAGTCATTTGAAGACGTGTATTCTGTTCAGGGTAAGTTCAAATTGAAGGATGAAATAACGACTCGAGTAAACCGATTTCTTGTTTTAGGGCATGTAAAAGACGCTTACTTCACAGAATTTGTAATTCAATAACTTGGTGTACAATAGTAGGAGACGCCGTTATCAATTTTTATAGATTGAACCTATGAGTGAAGTCCTTTCACAAAATGAAGTTGACGCCTTATTACGCGGCGTTGGCGAAGGCGATGTAGAGACTGAAAGCGATCAACCGGAGGAAGTATCCGGCGTTGTTCCCTACGATCTTTCAAGCCAAGAAAAAATTATTCGGGGACGTTTACCTACCCTGGATATTATCAATCAAATGTTTTCCAGATTGTTCCGAAACTCTCTTTCCACCTTACTTCGAAAATCAGCAGACGTAAGTACCGTTTCGACAGATACGGTAAAGTTTGGAGAATTTTTAAAATCACTGCCAGTTCCTTCAAGTCTCCATGTTTTTAGAATGGAACCGCTTCGCGGACATGGCTTGGTGGTTGTAGAAAGTAAACTAGTTTTCTCTTTAGTAGATACTTTTTTTGGCGGAACGGGGTCTTCTAAACTAAAAATTGTTGGTCGCGATTTTAGCGCCATTGAAATTAGAATGACAAAAAGCGTTGTGGTCAAAGCGCTTGAAGATTTTGAAAAAGCATGGAAACCAGTTCATGCCGTCAGCGTTAACTATGTTCGATCGGAAGTAAACCCTCAGTTTGCCGCTATTGTTCCACCAACAGATGTCGTCTTGGTCATTTTGTTCGAAGTTGAGATGGAAGGGTTTTCGGGAACCATAACGGTTTGTATACCATATGCAACCGTTGAACCTATCATGCCTAAGCTCCGAGAAAACTTCCAGAGTGAGCAAGTGGAAGTGGATCAGGCTTGGATGAGGCGTTTGCGCGCTCAATTAATGCAAGCCGAAGTTGAATTGGTCGTAGAGCTAGGAAAAATTGTTATGAGTACACGTGATTTATTGAAAATGAAAGTTGGCGAGACGATTGTTTTAGGAAATGACGTTTCAGATCCTTTAGAAGTGACGGTTGAAGATGTTAAAAAGTTTAAAGGGTTTCCAGGAGTTTCACGCGGCGCTAAAGCCGTTCAAATAACCGATATTATCGAAAGGGAAGGGTAAAACCATGGAAGATAGTTTGGATGGAGATGCCGATTTTATCGAGGATTTAGGAGATATTGGCGATCTTGATGGCGAAGAATCTTTAGGTGATGATTTTGACAGTGGAGGCGGCGCGGTTGCCGCAAAAGAAGAAACTCGAAATCTAGATCTTATTTTAGATATTCCTTTAACTGTAACCGTTGAGCTTGGAAGAACCAAAATGCTCATCAATGATTTGTTACAGCTAAACCAAGGTTCAGTTGTAGAATTAACGAAACTGGTTGGCGAACCGTTAGAAGTATTAGTTAATCAGAAACTAGTCGCCAGAGGTGAAGTCGTTGTCGTGAATGAAAAGTTTGGTATTCGTCTTACGGATATTGTTTCTCCGCTGGAAAGAGTTCAATCATTGTCTTAGATGGTTTTTGCCTAGCTGGATTCCCCGCTTTTAGCGGGGCATTGTTTTTCCTCAACCTCACGCCAAGGCTTTAATTTTCATAAAATTTGAGTTCGGCCGTTTATAATTCCCTCCTTACTTTTAGGCCTAATATCCTTTCTAATTTCTCGTTAAATGCAATTTAAAGATAAATTCTCCTATAAGATTTTTTTTCTATCTTTTATTTTTTTTAGCGTCATTACCCATAGCCATGTTTTTCTAGCTGGGAACGATGCATCCCGTTTTGCCCATATAGAGTCATTAGTAGATCAAGGAGTTTCAGAAATAGACGCGTCTCAATATTTGTGGACGCGAGATAAGATAACAATCAATAATCGTAATTATTCGAATAAGCCGCCTTTATTGGGAATTATCGGGGCTGGTGTCTATTGGGTTCTTAAACAAACCTTTGGGATTTCGTTTAAAGAAAACGAAGAACTTGTCGTATATCTTCTCACTTTAATTATAGTTGGAGGGCTGACTTCTTTCTTGGTAACTCAGTTTTATTGTGCCCTTGGTATTTATCCGAATATTAAACCGGAAATAAGAAAACTAGTTACTTTTGCGTTGCTAAGCGGGACATTGTTGACGAGTTTCTCGACGACCTTTAACAATCATACAATTGCAGCCGCCTTAATTTTCTCGTCTTTTTATTACGCTTGGTTAGGACGTGGATTATTATCTGGAACTTTCTTGGGTGGAGCGTTCTGTATTGATATCGTTCCAGGCGTAGTCTTTATTCCGATTATTGCTCTAATGTTTTATGACTTAAAAGATACTAAGAAGATAAAGGAGTTCTTCGTTGCAATAGTTATTTTTGTAGGGCTTTTTATCTGGGCGAATTATTTTACGGTAGAACATTTTTTGCCTCCAAAGTTTGTTTCAGGAGGACACGATTATAGCAGCGCTTTTTCATCCAACCTTTTTGGAGTCTTATTACCCGAAAGTTATTTATACCCTATCCAATGCTTATTTGGAGCCCATGGTTTTTTTACTGTTTCCCCTATTTTATTTTTTGGGGTGGTTGGGATTCTAAAAGTTTACCGGCAAGAAATGTTGTTTCCAAAAAGGTGGATTGGAAGTTTAATAGGAACGTGCATTTTTTTTATAGTGGGGCATATTGTATTTGTGGGATCGTTTGGAGGATGGTCTTATGGTTTTCGGTATTTGATCCCGATAATACCTATTTTATTATTTTTTGTTCCCGCAGTTTTAGAAAATAAAAATATAAAATTTTTTAAAGGACTATTGGCGACCTCTATTCTTTTTGCTTTAATCGGAGTATATAATCCTTGGCCTCCGGGATTTGAACAGGATAAAGGGAAAAACGGAATTGATGAGCTGGTGATGAATCCTATTGCAGGTAACGCGACCGCTTTTTTTGTCGAACATATGCCAAACTCATCGTTCACGGAAAAGATGGTGAAAACATTTATTAGTCCGGATATATCTAAGAGTGATCAATTTCTTATGTACTATTTTTATAGTAAAGGGAATAAGGAGATGACTTTAAAGTTTATGAAATTACAAAAAAAGTTTGATAGCGAGAAGTAAGGATACAATCGTTGAAAAGCTTGATTTGACTGTATGAAAATAAATTTTTAAAAAATTCATAGTTGATCCTTTTCTAACTTTTTGATAAAAAAGACTTTAATGAGGTTTAATGTTAGTCTAAAGTTAAGTTTCGAAAGCAGAATAACCAGCATGTTTTTCAAGATCACAGCAATGATAGTATCGGATTATCTTTTTAGGAGGAAATTGTGGACGTAGGCACGATAGTTCGATGGTTAGAAGGAATTCCTTTCTTTGAAGATTTTAAAAAAGAAGAGTTAGAAAGTTTAGCGTCAGACCAAAGACATTTTTATAAGTACAACGAAAAAGATAGAGTGATTCAGGAAGGTGAAAGAGACACTGCTTTATATATATTATTAAAAGGGGCTGTTCGAGTGAGTAAGCAGACCTCAGACAAGGAATTAACGTTATCCGTACTAAACGAAGGAGCTATATTTGGAGAAATGACGCTTCTTAGAAAAGGTAAAAGAACTTCCAGCGTTACGGCAGAAAAGACCTGTATTATTATGGTACTTAAGCCTTATACTTTACAAAGTTTAGACGGACGTTTACTTGCTAAAATAAAAGATCAATTGCTAAAAATAGTACTAAGGAGGTTTGAACGGCTAGAAGGTAAATATACAGATTTGGTTAATCAAAATACTATGGATGAAGATGTGAACGATGAATGGGATTTGAAAAAAACTTAGTTAATCAAAGTCCTCGTCCAATTCAAACTCCCACATTAAGTACCCAACCATTCTATAATCATCAGATGTATTGGTTGCTCCAATTGGAGCGGCTATCCCAATTTCCCACTCTTTAGACAATTTGTAAATTATCCCAGGAGTTACAAAAATTTCGTTGTCATCCCCGCCATCCCACTCGTTATTACTTCCGTTTATTTCTAACGTTGCGCGCCATGAACCAAAAGGGAAGAATGCTCCTATGTTCCAAAAGATACTATCTATCTCAGGCTCGATATCGTCAGATACGTTGCGAATCTGATCCACCCAATTAAAACCAAGCTCAATAAAAATTTGGCTTTGATTTAGTTTTGGAAAGTCTCTGGCTAAAACTGCAAAAGGTTGTACTTCAATAAAACCTTCTGTTAAACCGTTATCCACAGGCCCGACTGGAAGTTCAACTAAAGTTCCAAATGAAAAATGAGTGTTGCCATCGCCAAGAGCCATCCAACTGTATTGAGCTCCAAGTTCTATATTTCCAGGTCCAGAATGAGTAGGTCCATCATCCGGGTTTTGGTATAACAGTCCATCCCATTCAAAGATAACTTGAAAAGCATCAGTGACTCCATATTCGACTTCAAATAGAGTTCGTGTTTTTTCAGAGTCTTGGTTTTTTCTGAAAGAAGGAAACAAGGTGAATTGTATTTCATCTTCTTCTTGAGGATATACCAAATCAGATTGAAACATTTCCTGAATTGGCTGAGGAATTGAAGGTGATTTTCTATCGGGTTCTGCTAATGAAAGACAAGGTTGTACTAACTCAAAAAACGCCAAAAAAAGAAGAGCCGATATGAAGTTATTTAACATTGGGAAATGGAAGAACCGACTTGTTAATCGATAAAATTATTAATATGAAAATGATTTTCATTTATATAGTTTGTTCATACTATTGTCAAATGATTGATGAAGAATTGAAAAGGAAGTTAATTAAAGTTTTCTCTGTCTAAAGTTCTATATTGGATGGCTTCAGCGAGGTGTTCGGGGAGGAGGGTTTCTGAACCAGCCAGATCGGCGATGGTTCGGGCAACTTTTAAGATCCGATCATGGGCACGAGCGCTGAGTCCTAACTTATCTATCGCCATTTCCATAATAGATTTGCCGCCTTGGTCTAGCTGACAATAGGTTTTTAATTGTTTTGTGCCCATTTGGGCATTTGAGAATATTTTGGTTTCTTTAAAGCGTTCAAATTGTTTCTGTCTTGTACTTTCTATCCGCTCTCTGATTTGCTCCGATGGCGTTCCTCCTGACTCGTTTGATAATTCTTTATATTCTAATGCAGGAACCTCAATATGTAGATCGATTCGATCTAGTAACGGGCCAGATATTTTTGAAAGATATTTTTTGATATTTATTGGCGAGCAATTACATTCTCGTTTTGGATCGGTTTTGTAACCGCATGGACAAGGATTCATAGCCGCCACTAACATAAAATTAGCCGGGTAGGTTAGAGAACCTGCGGATCTTGAAATTGTTACGTCGCCTTCTTCTAAAGGTTGACGTAAAACTTCTAATACGTTTCGTTTGAATTCAGGCAATTCATCCAAAAATAAAACGCCATTGTTTGCCATGGAAACTTCACCTGGCATTGGGTTGCGACCACCGCCAATCAATCCTGCATCTGAAATGGTGTGATGCGGAGAACGAAAAGGCCTTTTTGTCAGCAACCCATTTTGCAGTCGACCGGCCGTACTATGGATCTTTGTGGTTTCAATAGCTTCTTCTAAAGAAAACGAAGGAAGTATGGAAGGGATTCGCTTGGCCAACATGGATTTTCCGCTTCCTGGTGGGCCGATAAGCAGAATATTATGATTGCCAGCAGAGGCGATTTCCAAGGCGCGTTTGACATGTTGTTGTCCTTTGACGTCAGATAAATCTAGTTCATAGGTTGAATGATTTTGAAATTCTTGGCGAATATCAACAGAAACAGGTTCTATTGAAGATTCTCCATTTATAAACTCCAAAGCAGACAATAAAGTTTCTACAGGGTAAATATTAACTCCCTCAACAACTGCAGCTTCATTAGCGTTTGCTTTTGGAAGTATCACCCCGGAAATTCCTTTTTCCTTTGCCATAGCGGTAATTGATAACGCGCCCTTTACAGGTTTGACTCTTCCGTCTAGAGAGAGCTCTCCCAAAATTATAAATTGTTTTAATCGATCTTTTTTAACGATGCCATCTGCGGCTAATATCCCAAGGGCGATGGGTAGATCAAAGGCTGATCCTTCCTTTTTGATATTTGCGGGCGCTAAATTGATCGTTATTCGACCAAATGGTAATTCAAATCTTGTGTTTTTGAGCGCGGCGGTTACTCGGTAAGTACTTTCTTTGACTGCGGCATCGGGTAAGCCGACAACAAAAAAGCCAGGAGCTTCCATGCCGATATTAACTTCCACTTCGACTAAATAACCGTCGATGCCTTGAATGGCTCCGCTAAGAATTCGAGAAATCAAATGATTATATGAAAAGTTTTGGATTAATATTTAAATTGAACGCTATTCTACTAAAAAAAATCGGGATACGCTATAATTTTGGTTGTCAGAATAGTATGGTAAGTTAGATAATAAAATATGTAAGAATTTAAGAAAAAAATGGATATTAAATTGAAACATAGATTATCCTATTAAAATAAAACATTATTTTATGTATCTATATTTTAGATAGAAATTAAAAACTTATTGGCCAATTCGAGGAATTTACAATGGATGAAATCAAAGATTTTATGTCGTCGCCTGTGAAAAGTGTTACATCAGATAAATCAGTTGAGGAAACGGCAAAGTTAATGGCCGAAATGAGTATTAGTTCTATTTTTATAGAAGAAGACGGAGATTGTGTAGGAATTGTTACTTCAACGGATTTGGTAAAAAGGGCGCTTGCAAAAGGGGTTGATCCTAAAGCAACCTCGATTTCATCCGTTATGTCAAAACCTCTAATTAAGATGGATCACTATTTAACTAGGTCCGAAGCTAACGAAAAAATGCATATAAGCAAGATTAAGCACTTGGCTGTAACTAAAGAGGGAAAGGTTATTGGAATAGTTACGCGTAGAGATATGATTTGAAAATTTGAGAAAGCTCTTCAAAACTTTATCTTTAAAATGGATCGCTATTATAATTTCATGTTATTTCTGCCTAAAAGGTAGGAACTTACCCGAATAATAGTCTTAGCCAAAAGGTTCTCAAATTAAAATATCTTGTGAGTTTCTGACTTTATGTGTTTTTGTGTATTGAATTTAAGTTGACACTTACGTAAGTGTAGACTAACATATTTTTATGTATGAAATTATTAAAGCGATCGCGGAGCCAAATAGGCTATCAATTTTGAAAATGGTCCGAACTCGGGAAATGTCTGCTGGTCAAATTGCAGAAAGTTTTGGAAGTATAACGAGACCAGCCGTTTCACAACATTTGGGTGTTTTAAAAAAAGCCGGGCTTTTAACCGAGAAGAGGGAAGGCACTAGTAGGTTATATAAAGCGAGACCTGAAGGTTTTGCTTCTTTAAAAGAGTTTTTGGAAGAGTTTTGGGAACCGCGATTGCAAAAATTAAAAACCGTTGTTGAAAATGAGAATAATGAAAAATGAGGAAAACGTGGCTGAGTCTTTTGAATTTACGCGTGAAGTGGTCATCAATGCCAAACCTGAAATAATTTTTCCTTATCTGACTGAAGAATCAAAAATGAAAGAGTGGTTTGGAGAGATTGTTGAAGCGAATGCTCAACCCGGAGGCGTTTTTCATATCGGAACGCACGATGGCATGCATTGTCGAGGAGAATATGTCGAAATTAAGCCTTTTGAAAAGGTTGTTTTTAGTTGGGGAGGGGTCGCCGATTTAAAGCCAGGGGAATCAACCGTAGAAATTACTTTGAAAGCCGAAAACGGCGCTACCAAATTGACTTTGAGACACTATAAAATCCCACATCAAAAGGGAGCCGACAGCTTTGGCGAAGGTTGGAAAACACATGCTTTTCCTTTGCTCAAAGCTATATCGGAAGGGGAAAAAGTGGAAGGTTTTTGCTTTGAGTCCGGTAGTGAGTGTGGCGAGACTAATAATTAATCCCTGAGGAAAAGGAGAGGGCAATGAAAAAGAAACAATTGATATTTAAATCGTTTAAATTATTTAGTATAGCAACAGCTGTTGCGGTCTTTTTGTTGGGTTTACAAGTAAGCGTTGTTAAGGCTTCCGAAGATAATCCCAAACAGATGCATAAGATGCCTGAAATTAATCCGCCTGTTGAATTTAATCAACTGAAAAAACTGGTGGGTAATTGGAAAGGGACTCAGGAAACTCCTGAGGGAAAACGCGAAGTTGTTGTTGTGTATCATTTAACGTCAGCGGGAACCGCTTTGGTTGAAAAAATGTTTCCGGGAACAGAGCATGAGATGTTGAGCGTTTACCATGGGGATGGCGAGAATGTAGTTATGACCCATTATTGCGCTTTTGGCAATCAGCCTCGAATGAAAATGGCTAAGATGGGTAATTCTAAAACCGTTAAATTTGATTTTTTAGACGGTAGTAATAGTGGAGATTCCCACATGCATCAATTAACTTTAAAGTGGATTGATGCAAATCATTTAAAACATGAGTGGGTTTTTCATCAAAATGGCAAGCCTGCACATACAGCAAAGTTTGATTTGCGCCGAACAGCGATGTAAATAGGTTTATCCTTGGGAATTCTTTTTTTCGTAGGCTTGAATGATTTTTTGAACGATAGGGTGTCGGACAACATCTGTATGATTGAAGCTGACGATGCTAATTCCTTCAATATTTTTTAAGATAGAGTTGGCTTCAACTAACCCTGATTTTTTAGAGTTGGCTAAGTCGATTTGAGTGATATCTCCAGTGGCGACCATTTTTGAATTTGCTCCTAACCGGGTCAGAAACATTTTCATCTGTTCTTGTGTTGAGTTTTGGGCCTCGTCTAAAATGATGAAGGAATCGCTTAAAGTTCTGCCTCGCATATAGGCTAGGGGAGCTATTTCGATAATGTTCTCTTGAATCATTGTTTGAACCCTTTGCGGGTCTAACATATTATAGAGAGCGTCGAACAAAGGCATTAAATATGGATTTATTTTTTCAGTTATATCCCCGGGCAGATAACCCAAGCTTTCGCCGGCCTCTACAGCTGGACGCGTTAAAACAATTCGCTTAAACTTTTTTGTTAAGAGTCCTTCTACTGCGAGAGCTACAGCTAAATACGTTTTACCGGTTCCGGCGGGACCAACAGCGATTGTAATATTAGAATCTTTTATGCATCGAATGAAGGTCTTTTGATTTTTCCCTTTTGGGATAATTTGAGTTTGACTTCCAGGTAGAATGATTCTTTCTGAAAGTATTGACTTTAGATCTGTATTTTCATCGTTGGAAAAAAGGCGGATGGCATGTTTAATATCGCCATTAAAAACAGAATGTCCTGAATCCATTAACTCGAATAATTGATGGAATAAGCGTTCGACTTTTGAAACTGAAGAAGAGGGACCCGACAGTTTAATTGAATTATCTCGGGCCGTGATGGTGACTTGAAAATTCTTTTCTATAAGTTTTAAATTCGAATCTTGAGTTCCAAATATTTCAGGAATATATGGAGTTGACTCAAGAGTAATCTCTAAATTATCGTTATCGCTCAAAGGGGCAACATTCTCAATGTATAAAAAATAAAAAAGAAAACTTAGAAAAATTCATCAAAGAGCATTCAAAAGTTTAGCGAGTTTTTGAGTTAATTAAACTTAAAAATTCTCCGCGAGTTTTTTCATCGTCCTTGAAGCATCCCACCATAGAACTTGTAGTGGTATAAGAGCTCTGCTTTTGAACGCCGCGCATTGCCATACAAAGGTGAAGGCCTTCTAAAATTACTCCGACACCTTCTGGGTTTAGAATGCCATTTAGGCAATTAGCGATTTCATTAGTTAGTCTTTCCTGGACTTGTAACCGCCTTGCAAAAGCATCTATTATTCTTGGCACTTTACTTAGACCAATAATTTTACCTTTTGGAATGTAAGCGACATGGCATTTTCCAAAAAAAGGGAGCATATGGTGCTCGCAAAGACTATAAAACTCTATGTCTTTGACGATCACCATTTCGCTGTAATCTTCTTGAAATAGCGCTTCGTTTACAAGTTCTTCAATATTAACCCAGTAACCGCTAGTTAGAAACTTAAGCGACTTTTCTACTCGTTCCGGGGTATTCTGCAATCCTTCTCTTGAAGGATCTTCTCCCAAAGCTATTAGTTGGTTACGAATGATATCTTTCACTATTTTAACCTCTATAAACCGCAAAGTTTCGTTCGGTTTCGAATAGTTTTATTTCATGTAAGGTTCCATTAGGAATCTTTGATTCCAAACGTTCCCAAATTTTGACAGCTAAATTTTCAACTGTTGGATTAATATCCTTTAGAAAGTTAACATCAATATTAAGGTTTTTATGGTCTAAGTAATCTGCTACTTCAGTTTTTATTAGCTTTTTTAAGGCATTTAATTCGATAACCATACCTGTTTCCGCATTGATTTCACCTTTTATGGTTACGTCTAAGATGTAATTATGCCCGTGGCCGTTTAAATTGCTACAGTTCCCATAAATGGCTTCGTTTTTTTCATCAGAATACTCTGGGTTAAATAATCTGTGGCTAGAGCAGAAATCCACTCGTCTCGTTACGTAGATCATTTCTCTCCATTATAAAAAATCATAGCGTTTTAGTAATTGGTAGCGCAGATTATTTTTATGAATTATAAAGATTAGGAAAATTTTGGGTGTTTTAGACCGCTTATTTGAGTTGAATTAGTTAAGAAATAGAGAATTCTAGTTTTCTCAAATTTGAGCAGTGCAAATGATAAAGAAAAGTTACTTTAAATACTTTCTCTTATTATCAGTAGAATAAAACCCAGATCCATAGAGGTGAAAATTCATATTAGTGACGACTTTATTAAGTATGCCGCCTTCTTTTTCTTTAGGACAGATATCTTTATTACATTTTTTTAGAGGCTCATCATTGACGCCTTGTAAAACTTCAAAAGTTTCTTTGCAGGTTTCACATTCATAATCGTAAAAAGGCATAATTTTTATCCTCTAAACTAAGTTTTTATTCCATCTTTAACATTATTAAATACGTTGAGAGTCTTTGGGATATTAGTCATCAACTCTTCTAATCCAAAAATTGGGCCTGGCAGGGTTAATCCCCACTCTGGGTCGTAAACGCCTACCATATATTCATCTGCGCTTAGCTGTTGGATTAAAATAAACTTTTTGATTTCATGTTTATTTTGGACATTTTCTGGCATCATCAGGGCTAAGTTTTCCCTATTGGTACCAAAGCGCATTACCGTTTGCCCACTATCTACTTCTTTGAAGTCCAGTTTTGTTACAAAACCAATTAACTTACTCTGTGGGGTTGCGCTAGGGTAAACAACTATCCCCTGATTCAGAGTATTTTTGTATAAGGTATATGATGGATTTGATTTTGCGTTCGCAAATGAGCTGATTACAAACGATACAATTAAACCAGTTAAAATACCCGTCAGTTTTAATCCAAATATTTTCATATGGCACCCCTAATAAAAGCTCTTATGTATAAATTATTTTAACTCAAAAGCGATTAGGGGAGCAAACTTATCCAACAATTTCTGTTTGACTGAAAAAATAGGAAATTTCAAAAGCAGCGGTATCAGGGGCATCAGACCCATGAGTTGAATTTTTTTCAATATTGACTGCAAAGTCTTTGCGAATAGTTCCTTCAGCTGCGTCTGCAGGGTTTGTAGCGCCCATTAAGTCTCGCCATTCTTTAATAGCATTATCTCGTGACAACACAAGTAATACCACTGGTCCAGAACTCATGTAAGAGGTCAAATCACCAAAAAATGGTCTTTCTTTATGTACGTCATAAAATCCTTTTGCTTCACATTGGCTTAATTGAGCCATTTTCATAGCGGCTACTTTAAAGCCTTTTCCTTCGATTCTTTCCAATATTTTGCCGATTAGATTACGTTCGACCGCGTCTGGTTTCAGAATAGCCAGAGTTTTTTCCATTCCTTTTAATTTCCTTTTTTCCTAAATGGTTTAAAAACAAAAAAAAGGTATTTGGGAAGAAAAATATCTACCCAAATACCTTTAAATATAAAGCTTTAGCGAATTACTACGCCGCTATATTTGATAACGAAGCCATCTTCTAACTTCTCGATCCACTTCATTTGGATACAGTCATGTTTAGCGACTTCTTTACAAATATAAACGCAAATTTCACATGATTTACATCTATCAACTGAAACGTAAGCGGTTTTATCTGCTTCGCTGTAATTTATACAGTTAGATTCCGGACAATAGGTTGTACACAGATGACAGTTAGATTCTGCGCACTTATCCGTATCAACACTAGCAATATAGTACATTGATTACTCCACAAAATAAATAATTAAGCGCTAGCGGCCTCAGCGGCTTTTATCTCATCGCGCCGTTTCTTGGCTTCTTTCGCCCAACCTTGGTCAATAGCATATTGAAAAGCGGCAGTTAAAGTTTTAACGTTGGCTTCCAATAGTTTTGCCTTTTTAGCGAATTTTCTTTCAATAGCGCTATCCAAAGCTGCGGTGCCGCCGGAAACTACAATACCTTTACCAATAAAACGGTCTTTAACGGATGCCTCAAGAGATGTCAAATCAGGAAGCCCAAACAAACCTGAAATCGCCCCACACATTGCCATGTTAGTAGCGAGTTCAGTTTTGGCTAAATCGTTTGCCATTTCTGTAGCAGGTAGATAGCAAATTTGAGCTCCATTTTCTTCTAACTCTCTTTCTTCATCAACAGAGAAAGGGATAGGAGTTCGACTATTAATGATAATTATGCCGCCTTTTTTCAAACCACTGTAGAAAGGCATGGTATAGGATTTTCCTAGGGTAATAACTTGAGCATGAAAAATCATCAAAACATTAGGATAAATGATTTCCCCTATCTCATAGATTTCACCATTAGAAATTCTTACGTAACTTTCAACGGGCGCGTTTCTTTTTTCTGATCCAAAAAAAGGGACGAGCGAACTATGTCCGCCTGAAATAACAACCCCATTACTAACGATGTGAGAGGCTGTTACAACGCCTTGACCGCCAACACCGGCCATCCGAATATTATATCGTTGGACTTCTTCTGCCATTATGAGATTACCTCCCTTTATTTTTTAGCTTTTTTTGCCGGTTTCTTTTCAATTTCATCCAAATAAGCTTTAGCCTTATCGGAAATAACCTCTTCAAAACCGTATCTTTCTTTTTCCATATCAAACGCGTCTTGCATTACGTCGCCAGTTGGAATAGCGTATTCAATATTACAAGAAGTATAAGCTTGTATATAAGTAGGACCAACTTCCCGAGCTATCATTACCGCTCTTCTAATAGTTCTTGCAACTCGTGAAGGGTTCGTTGGAGCAATTCTAGCGATGTAATCAACTCCAGCAACTTTTGCCAAACTCATAGCGTCAATTTTACCAGTCACTTTGCCTCTAGGAGCCATTTTCAAAACCTGTCCTTGAGCTGTCATGCCGCTCTCTTGACCGCCAGTATTACCATAAACTTCGTTGTCGAGCATGATGGTAGTGAATCTCTCTTGTCGAAACCAACTATGCATCAAACCTTGGAAACCGATATCGATTAATCCGCCGTCTCCAGCCATTACAACTACGTCTTTTGGTTGGTTAGGATATTTTTGATCCAAACCTCTTTTTAAACCAGAAGCTACAGAGTTGGTATCGCCATAGTTTCCGTAAATAAACGGAATAGAAGCTTGACTGATTGCCAATCGACCACAACCGGCAGTTCCAACAATTATCGTATGTTCTGGATTAGGGAATGCAATCATTGCAAGCCGAATAAAAAGAGTCATTGCGCATCCGGCACACATTGGATGCTCTTCAATGATTTCCTTGAATTTACCCATATCCGTAACTTTTGGTTTTTTCTCACGGTTGTAAGGTCCAAGATTAACTAAATCTTGATACTCAATAGGCAACCACTCTAAATAGCCAGGAGACGGGGTTAAATTGTCATGAGCCATAACTCAATCCTTTCATTAATAAGGTCTTATATATTAAATTTTATTTTAAAATATTTATTAAAAAGAAAACCAAAGGCAACCAATTCCCTAGAAAGGATCTTGGAAAAACCATGGCTTATCTTTTCTTCCTTCTTCCAGCCACTCAAGAATCATTTCGGTAGGCATAGTCATTCCGCCATAAACCCGAGGTCCTGGAGCAATCTGGGCGTCGGTAAAACCAAACAAGTTGGAACAAACTTCTTTATGCAGCCAACCTAATTGATTGAATTCAGGAACCAAAATTTGTTTAACGTTTTTACAAGCTTCTCGAAGTTCAGCTTTTGGGAATGGTCGAATGGCTTTAACTTTAATTAATCCAACTTTTATTCCCAATTCACTGCTTTGACGAACAGCTTCTCTTGATTGTGAAACAGCAGCACCTGATGCAATTAGCATAACATCGGCATCTGGATTAATAATTTCAACAATACCACCAAGGTAATTATTAATATATTTTTTAGCCCGCTCGGTAGCTGCAAAAACTTCTTGCTGCCAACTAGCGTGCATATGGTAACTAATAAAATTACTTTTTTGAATTGGAGCGTCTCGAGAAATACGAGCAGGTGGATTTTCGTTATCCATCGCAGGCACTGCAGATCTCCAACCATCGCGAGGCGGTAATTTTAAATCATCAGCTTGCATCTTAACATTACCGCGAGCGTGAGTTACAAAAAAGCCGTCAACTGATACGGAAACAGGTAAGGTAACGTCTACTTGCTCGCTAATCATGAATGCAGCCATGGTGTAGTCATAAAAGTCTTGTTGGTTCTCTCCATGTAACATGATTAGGCCAGAGTTGATTAAAAAAGACATTTCGATGTTATCTGGTTGAATAGCCAACGGGGTGTTAATAACCCGGCACATATTCAAAAGAACCAGTGGGGTTCTAGCCCCAGGCCAAGAAGAGATTGCTTCCATTCCGCGCATCAAACCAGGGCCAGAAGTAGCGGTTAAAGATCTTATTCCTGCTCTAGAAGAACCGCCAATGGCGGACATGGTGCCGATTTCTTCTTCGGCTCTGTAATATTCCCCAATATATCCCTCATCGTAAAGGTAACCAGCTTGTTGCATGGTTTCACTTTGCGGAGTAATTGGATATGAAATAGCAATATCCACGTTAGACCGCCGAATAGCTTCGCGAGCGGCTTCACTACCAGTAATAAATACTTGTTCTCGTGGGGCCTCATGAAACATATATTCTGGGCTAACCACTTTTTGTTTATCGCGCCCGGGTACCCAATCCGCTGGCATTTCTTTTATATATAATTTACTATCCGACATTGGGTTAACTCCTTACTAAAAATTATAAAAATGTATATATATTTAAAACGGTTAAAATATAAACGTTTATTCTCACTTTAAGTGACCGTAAAGTATCATAATCCTACGGTTTATACAATTTTTTTCAAAAGTTTTGAAAAAAATAAGCAGAAAAATTTGGTTTTTACGGAAATAGTTTAGGGATTGTTAATTAAAAGGTTTTTTTGCGTTGAAAGCCTGAAAAGTTCACAGCATTTTTTCTAGCTTATCCAGTTCTTTGAAGTAATCAAAAGCCTTTAACAAAAACTCATTGAATGTTTTATCATTATAAAACACCAGCGTTTTATTGGCTAATTCTGTGGTATGGCAAACTTCAAACTTATATTTGTCCACATCCGTGAATTTTATAACGTCCACTTCCCAATGTAGTTGAGAAATTTCTTCCATTGGTGGGTTGATCGCCAAAATACCGTAACCTTTGACTTCATATAAAAACTGAACGCCTCCATTTCCGCTTGGTTCGGGTCTTTGAAGGATAAGATTTTCTTGAGTAAACATTATTTGATTCAGGTAGAGATTTAAAAATTAATTAGCAATTTAAGCGATAATTTCTTTACTAAATGGGAAAATTCCCTAAAATTCAATTATGGAGATTATCATAACTGACCTAGTTAAATCAAAACGGTTTCATATATCATTTTCAATTTATTAGGAAGATTCAAAGAATGCAAGCGCTAGAGATGAACAACCCTGAAGAAATTCAAAAGTTTTTAAGCCAAATTAAATTAACCGGAGAAGGTTTCAATACCGACTGCTTATTAATGGATGTTTTTGATACTGGAATGGACTACCCTGACTTTTTAAAAGCTGAAGGTGAAGATCCTGACGCCAGCTATGGTGAACAGTCTCCAGCATGGGCAAAATATCATGTTCGGCAAGGTAAAAGAGTATTTATGGTTTATGGTGGTGGCGGTAAATTACGAAAAACGCATTTTACTGAGACTCCATAAACTATACTTTGATTTCAATATCTGTCCTTCCGAGTGTCAGTATAATGTATAGTTTGTATATTACGAGGGGAATATGGTCACATTTGATAAAGAGTCTCAAGCGAGAATATTAAAAGTCGCTGAGCAAAGACGAGAAGGAATAGAAATCGAGGAAATGGACGAAAGAATCGATTTTGTTATGGATATGCATCCCGAGTATGACGAATTATGGGAAATGGGTGAGTTGGCGTGTTATCCACAAGAGGTGGAAGGCAAAATCGTAAATCCTTTTGTCCATACTGTATTACATGTGCGGGTTGACCGACAAATACTCATTGAAAGCCCTCCGTTCGTTGCAGAGACCCAAAAAAGATTGGAAGAGGCTGGTATGGATTCGCATGAAGCATTACATGCAATTATTCAAGAGTATGCCAATATCTATTTCGATAACTTTCGGAAGGATAGGGGATTTGACGAACTGGCTTATTATAACCAACTCAAAAACATGAATTACCAGAAAAAAGAAGATTGAAGTCTTAATTTGGCTGGTTTCTTAAGAATAATTTAACTTGAGCCTATTTCGATATGGAATTTCTACCTTAATCGTTGCTTAGGAATAATGGGTCTTTAGAATAAAGAACCTGGATAGATAGTTATTTGAGCGTAGAAAAAAATCTATGTGTTAATTTTGGCTTTTTGGAAAATCTTGGATGAATAATCCATTTCTCAATGAGCTTGGCTTGGAAAATAAAAGGGGCGTTTTCGGAATTATCCGGAAACGCCCCTTTTTTATTCGTTTTTAAATTTTATAGGCACTTAGCGATTGTTTTGCCGAGGTCTGCTGGACTTTTGCAAACCTTGATTCCGCATTTTTTCATCACTTTCATTTTACTTTCAGCCGTGCCTTGTCCGCCGGAAATGATGGCGCCTGCATGGCCCATGCGGCGGCCTGGAGGAGCTGTTTGACCGGCGATAAACCCTACTACGGGTTTGGTGACATGTTTCTTGATGTATTCTGCCGCTTCCTCTTCTGCGGAACCGCCAATTTCTCCAATCATACAAATGGCTTTGGTGCCTCTGTCTTTTTGGAAAAGCTCAAGAATGTCTATGTACCGTGATCCGATAATCGGGTCGCCGCCAATTCCTACACAGGTAGATTGCCCAATTCCTAAAGCGGTTAACTGCCCTACGGCTTCATAAGTCAAAGTTCCGCTTCTAGAAATGATTCCGACATTTCCCTTTTTATGAATGTGAGCAGGCATGATACCTATCTTACATTTTCCTGGCGAGATAACGCCTGGGCAGTTTGGTCCAACTAATCTAGAGCCTGAATTTTGCAATCCTCGATAAACTGTGACCATATCATGAACTGGAATACCTTCGGCTATACAAATGATTAACTCAATTTTTGCATTAGCCGCTTCTAAAATAGCGTCTGCCGCAAACGCGGGCGGAACGAATATCATAGTGGCGTTGGCTTTAGTTTTTTGAGCGGCTTCTTTAACCGTATTGAATACGGGAACGTCGCCGATTACTGTTTGTCCTCCTTTATTAGGAGTGACGCCTCCAACTAAGTTAGTGCCGTATTTCTTGCATTGTTCGGCATGAAATAAACCTTCGCGTCCGGTGATTCCCTGGACGATCAATCTTGTGTTTTCGTCGACTAAAATGCTCATTTGATTGCCTTTACTACCTTTCTAGCTGCGTCTTTCATTCCGTCTCCAACGACAAAATTCAGCCCGGATTCTTTTAGGATGCGATGTCCTTCTTCCATGTTTGTGCCTTCCATCCGTATGACGATGGGGACGTTGACATCCAGTTTTCTGGACGCGTTGACTACGCCGTTCGCTAAAATATCGCAGCGAAGAATTCCGCCGAATATATTAATGAATAGCGCTTTTACGTTAGGGTCTGCAAGTAATATCCGAAAAGCGTTTTCAATCATTTCTTCGTTTGCTCCGCCGCCAACATCTAGAAAGTTGGCAGGTTCGCCACCCGAGTGTTTGATGATATCCATAGTAGCCATTGCGAGACCAGCCCCATTAACCATACAACCAATATTTCCGTCCAACTTAATAAAATTGAGATTGTATTTGCCAGCTTCGACTTCTGTTGGATCTTCTTCGTTTATATCTCTGTAGGCTACTGTAGCTGGATGTCGTCCTAGAGCGTTGTCGTCGATGTTGACTTTAGCGTCCAAAGCCAAAACGCGATGGTCGCGAGTGACTACTAGTGGGTTGATTTCCAACATATCGCAGTCTTCGGCTTGGAAGGCTTTATAGAGATTAATAATGAATGGAATGGCTGGTTTCATCGCCTCTTTGCTCAAGCCAAGGGCGAAGCAAATTTTACGAGCTAAATAAGGTTGAACGCCTTCAATAGGGTCGATTGGTTCTTTAATGATCTTTTCTGGGGTGGACTCAGCGATTTCTTCGATTTCCATTCCGCCTGCAGCGCTGGCGATGATCAAAGAACGACTAATTTCTCGGTCAATAACAATACTCAAGTAGAGTTCTTGGGCAATGTCCATTCCCTCTTCAATTAATACTTTTTTGACCAACATGCCTTCGGGACCGGTTTGCGGAGTGACCAAAGTCATTCCTAAAATTTTTCCGGCGTGAGTTTCGGCTTCCTTTGGGCTTTTAGCCAATTTAACTCCGCCGCCTTTGCCTCGTCCTCCGGCGTGAATTTGAGCTTTAACAACCGTTACAACGGTGCCAACTTTTTTTGCTGCAGCTGCGGCTTTGGATTTGCTGTCGACCAAGACGCCGTTAGGAACGGGCACATTGTATTTAGCAAGTAATTCTTTTGCCTGGTATTCGTGAATTTTCATGGTTTTCCTGGCGATTAGTTTGCTGGGAGTTTCAGTGAATCAATCGTTGCCTAAAAAGTACTCTTTCAATTGAAAAGAGTTTGGCCGCTAAATTCCTTATATTAGCTATTCAAAGAAGACTGCCAGAATGGTTCAAATTTAAGAAAATCGTTGATTTTTATCACATGTTTAGTTTTATGTCAAAGGAAGTGAAAGGATTTACAAGTGAAAAAAAGGGATGAGTTTGGCCGTTATGAGGAAATAATGGGCTAAGAAAAATAAAGATGAGAGGTTATTAGCGGAGGGGGATGATTAAATTTTTTATTCTGCTCACAAAAAGAATATGAACTCTAAAAAAAATTAACGTGTAGTTGGATAGTTTCAGATCTTAAAGTTATTATTTGTCAGTAAGCTTTAACATTGTGAAGCGATTCTTTTTAGGGACTGTTCGGGAGGAGCGGGTTCCTCTACTTTTTGTTTATTAATAACCTCGGTCCAAGCGCCAAGAAGGGTATTCAAAATTTCTAAAACTGATTTTAATACTCTAGTTTCAGACTTTATATTAGCTAGCGTGAGTTGACTGAGTATGTATTGATACAACCTTTCTAGCCTTATGGAAACGTCTCCCCCTTTTTCCATATCTAATGCTAGAGATAATTCATTGATTATGTCGTGAGTTTTACGTATATGTACTCCTTTTCCGGGAATATCCTTTTGGTCGATACAATCGATAGCCATAGTGGCATTTTTGATTGCTCCCTCGTACATCATTAAAATGAGCTGACCTTGGCTTGAAGTGGAAATATCGTCTTGCTGGTATTGTTTGTAGTGTCTAGCAGCTCCCAAAATCATTCCCTTACCTCTCCTTAATTATCTTCGTTCAAATGCGCTTTGAATACCCGCTAAGGCGCCGCTAAAAGCGTCTCTTTGTGAATTCAATCGTCCAACTACAACTTCCAAATTAGAATAACGAGCTTTTAAGTTTTCCTCAAATAGTTCGATTCTTCCTTCTTGTTCTGAAATAGTTTCGTCAAAATCATCAATAGTATTTGTGACTGTATCAATTTCCGCTACAAGGGGACCTTCTCGCGAACTATCTGTAAGATTAGCAAGTTCTCGATTTAAGGTTTCAGCCACGCCTGCAGCAAAGGTGATAGTTCCATAATCTCCGTCAGTTAATGAAGCTATGCGAAAATTAAGTCCCTCGGCGTCAGTGCCAGCGGCGCCTGCAAAGAAAGTACCAGACCCTGTTGCATCCGTGTAGTCATTTGCTCCTGTTTTACTTAACTGAGGGACTCCGTTAAGTACCCTTAAATCATAGGTCCCAGCAAGAGTATCGTCCGTTGCTCCGACAAAAGTAACGTTGGAATTAGTTGTGATGCCTTGGCTTGAAAATAGTTGAGAAACGTTACCTATATCTTGATTCAATGAGTCTGCAAATTCTCCCTCATCTAACAATAGAAGTCCGCTGTCTTGTGTTGTAATCCCGACTTGAGAAAGGTATTGAAAGTCCCCAGTGACCCCCTCAACTGTGCTACTAATGACATTTCTTAATGTAGATTGGAGATTTTGGGTTGTGAAGTTACCAAATAAGGTTCCTGTAAAGTTGGTGTCGGGATCAAAAAACAATTCCGAATTTAAGAAGCCCATAAGGTCGTTATACCCTTCTATAAAAGCGCCCACTTTTTCTGTGATAGCTGCGGAATCGGTTTGTAGTGTAATGATTCCAGAGCCTGCAGATTGAAGATTTAAAGTGGTTCCATCAATAACATCGGTTACTGTGTTAGAAGACTTTGTCGCTTGAACTCCATCGACGACAATTATCGCGTCCTGCGCAGTTTGAGTTTCTGTAAAAGGTAAGGCGTCAACTAAACCTCCACCAATGACTGAATGAAACAATTGCGTGGAAACTCCGTTGTCTGCTCCAGTTTTAGTCCCAGATATTACTAAGCGAATTGGATTACTGCTGTTACCATCATTAAGAAAAGTAGCGTTAGCGTCTATGCCAGAGTTATTGATCGCTAACCTAAGGCCGTCAATCGTGTTATTTGTTTCATTTATTTCTATTAACGTTGTTGTGCTGCCAACTGTTATTTGAAAAGTACCTTGAGCAATTTCATCGGTAAGAGAAGAAAAACCGCCAGAAGTGACTTTTCCTTCTTGAGCTAATTGGTTAACTGTTAGAGAGAATGTCCCCGAAGAGGCTGCTGAGGTTGTAGTTACATTGACTACTGTATTGGTAGAAGATGAGGAGTTATTTGAAAAGTTTCCAGCAATAGATAAGAATTCACTTTCCGTATTGATTTCCGTTACTTGGCTTTTAAAAGTTAACAAACGAGATTTTAAGTCTTCAAATGAGGCTAACTTTTCAATTTCCAGATCACGTTTAGCAATTGTAATATCGATTGGACGTCTTTGTAACGCCACTAAACCGTCGATAATTGCCGCAGTATCTAACCCGGAGTTTAAGCCATTTATCGCTGCTTCTGCCATCTTGATCCCTCAATTTTGCGCCGATTAGGTAAGTATAAATCGCTCTCTAAATACCCTATCGACCTTTGAAAATAGTAACTTTAGCGTTTTTTTATTTATATATTTGAATTTCAATGGAGCGGAAGAAATTTCCGTTATTAAATTTTCAATACTAATTTCAAATTTCAATAAAAATCTATTAACCCTTTTATTTATAATGCCTTATAAGGTTCTATGGCGAGGCGGAATTGTGCCTCTCCCTTATCAGAAAGCTTTAAATGCAAATACAAAGCCAAAGTGAGATAAGGAATTACTAGTTTCTTTAATTTTGGTTTGGTGGGCTTAAAACCCTAATTAGTAAAAAAATGGAGGTTTCAGAAAAACTTATTAAAATCGACTTTAATAATTGAAGTAAAACTACGCTTTTATTAAAATATTTTAAACTTCCACTAGTTTAATTATTTTGAGTAGAAAAGCTTTTATTCGTAATGCTTTATAAAACTTGTCGAAAAAAAAACTATTGTGGTGTATAAAGACATTTTTAAATTTTATTAAAGAAGCCCGCTATGTCTGAACAATTTGATTTATTTGCTGAGCCGGATTTGGTTGCTGATCCAGAGCCTAAAGCGAAAGAAGTAACAAAACCAAAGCCTGAGGAAAAAGGACCTAGGGTCGTTTATTTCGACCTAGAAACCCAAAAAGGCTCTAATGATGTGGGAGGCTGGGGAAATAGTCACCTCATGAAGCTTTCTGTTGGAGTGGTTTGGGATAGTCTAGAAGAGAAGTATATTTCGTATTGGGAAAAGGACGCCGAAAAATTGGTTGATAAATTAAAGTCTGCAGATCTTGTGGTGGGGTTTAATGTTATCGGTTTCGATTATTCGGTTTTACAGCCTTATTCAAAAGTGGATCTCAATGAAATTAATACTTTCGATATGTTGATAGACGTTAAAAAACGTTTAGGATTTCGCTTAAGCTTGAATCATTTAGCTCAGGAAAGCTTTGGAGCGGAAAAAAGCGCTGATGGTTTATTGGCGTTGCAATGGTTTAAAGAAGGTAAAATGGATCTCATCGAAGAATATTGCATTAAAGATGTCGAAATTACACGCGACCTATTCTTATTTGGCAAAGATAATGGTTATGTGAAATATAAAAGTAAAGGGAAGGGTGTTCAAGAATTAAAAGTCGATTGGTCTGTTTAGTTCTTTATTGACTTGATCGGTTTTGCTTTGGATTTACTTTCACGAGTTGTAAGGCGAGCTGATGGATACAACAACAATTATACGCTGGATGCAAGCGATTCCTTTTTTCTCTCCTTTTAATAAAGATGAATTGGAATTGTTAGCTTCGAATCACAAGCATTTTTATAAGTATTCTGAAGACGATAAAATTATAGAAGAAGGCCAAACGGATATTTCATTTTATGTTTTGTTAAAAGGATCCGTCCGCATAACTAAAACGGCTCAAAATAGAGAAGTCTTAATTAATAAGCTTAAAGAAGGGGCGGTTTTTGGAGAACTGTCAATACTCCGAAAGGGAAAAAGAACTTCGACCGTCACCGCCGAAGTCATGTGCATTACAATGTCGATTAAACCTAAGCATATGGACGATTGGAATGTTCATCTGCAAAACAAATTTAGAGATCAACTGCTTAAGATTGTCCTTAAACGGTTTGAAGTTATTGATAATAAGCACGTCGAAGCGCTTTGTAAATTACCTCCAAAAGAGAACGAATAAAACGTCTTGTTTTATACCCAGCCAATAAAGGTTTAGTTGTAGGCTAAAACCAAAAAAACCTTACGAAATAAAAAATTTGTTCTCAAAAGGTTTGAAACGGTAAATAATAAATATACGGAACTTCTAAGTAGTTCAAATTTATAGTAAGAAGTTTGTATTAGTTTGAAAATACTTGTATCAAACTAAACCTATCTAGTAAGAACAGTCACAGCTTGAAAGATATCTAGTTTTCAGGCATTTTTTTTATAGTGGTTTGATTGGCGGACGCGACCCGATCAGTAAATTCAATAGCTAATTGGCTGGATGGAATAGCAAATCCGTTTGCGTTGCATATACGAACCACTGCCGAGTTAATTTCCTTCCTAAAAAGATAGTAATCTTTTGCCAACCGTCCATCTATTTTAACAATGACCGTGAAATGTAGTGAACTGGGAGTTATTTCGCTAAACATGACATTCAATTCATGGAAATCTGCAGGATCTTTTTCAATTCGTTCTTTAAATTGTTTTTGCATTTCTGTTTCGAATAGTTGAGGCGTTGCCTGTGAGACTTTTGACTGTGCGCTGTGACCTAAACCAAACTGGACTAATAAATTGAACCCAGTGGATAAATTAACTGGGTTTAAATTTAAAAAATCCTGTGTGGGATAAAACTTTTTAGAGCCGTCGCTCAACACCACAACTTGTTCGACTGTTTGAAACAGAATTTGTCCATAAGTTTTGTCTGATAATAGAATCCAATTTCCCTTTTTGGTTGGAAACCAGGGCTCGTCTTCTACCAGAGGCCTGGAATGTAAAGGGATTAAGTAGTCGACTGGAATTGAAATAGTTCCGTTTTCGAGGTTTTCGTTTTCGATGGTCGTATACATACCAACCTCTTTAACTAGCCAGGGGAGTCCTTCCCATATGATTCTTTCTCCTTCTTTGACAGGTCCAAGATTCATGACCATTTTGAGCTCATTAAAGAATTGTGGAATTATCTGGCGCGAAGTCCAAAAAACCGCCAATAAAATAAGGGAAACGATGCTCAAAAGAAGCCAATCATTTCGCAGGAATAAAACTAAAACGCTAGAGCCAATACATGCGGTGATGGTTAGAAAGCCATAGGCAGTTTTGAACGCTTTTCCAAACTGTGAACGATTGTTTAATAGTTTGCCAAGTTTATTAAGAGCCCACCACAATCCCAAAAAGGCGCTTAAAGCAAAAAAAATGTTTTTTCCACGGACGCTAAAAAATTCTTCAATTAGTTCTGATGTTAAATCTAGGAGAGTTTTTTTGTTTCCTTCTAATTTTTGAAGATTGTCACGAGCGGCTTCGAGTTCTAATTCTAGAATTTGTGGGTTGTATTTTATTTTTAATTCTTCGAATCGATCTTTATAGTTTTGTAATTGGTTAGAATTATTGGCCGCTAAGTCTTCAGGGATTTCTGACATAGCCTTCAAACTTTTGTTTGCCATGCTTGAATGAGAGATCTTTCTTTCAAGGATTTCAATCTCTTCTTGAAGCGCGTCTATTTTTCTTGGTTTCTCAGAAAGTCTATGAAGAATATTTATTAACGGTTTTGTCATGGCTTGTAATTTATTAAGCCAACTATCTTCTGATTTTTTTTTGGAGTTGATCTCTTTATTTGAAAGTTGAGTGGATCGCGCTTCAAAACTCTGGTCAAGGCGGTCCAACTCTATTTGGAGTTGCGCTATTCGTTCTAATGTTTCTCGAGTGGGAATGCTTTTATTTAATTCGGTTAGAGCTTGTTTGATGGAGTAGGTTTTATTAATAATTTGAAATAATTCTGTTTGAATTATTTCCTTTTTTTGAGTGGCAAGCTCATTTTTTTGCGCAAAAGAATGAGAAGAATAAAAAGAGGAGTGAAATATAAAGCAGAAAAATAAAGTTCGTAAAACTAATGGGAATCCAAAACCAGAGGAAAGTTTCATAAAGTTTTTCTGAAATAGATTTTGTTGCCTATACGTTGATAGGCAACAAAATTTTTGAATTAAGCGTACTTATGATTCAATCTGTTTCGAAGGTTGCAAAACGAGTTTGTAAACAACAAATCCAAAAACAGCAAGTCCTGAGAGAAAGAAACTAGCTCCTGAAACTTGAGCAATGAGCCCAACAGCTTCTTTCGCCGCACCAGTTGAACCCATACCAGGAGCTAAGGCTCCCGCCAAAAGCCAAAATACGCCATAGCCTAAACTTCCCAAACCGCTTAATATGGATACGCCCATTTGTATTTTGGGGGCGAATCCTAAACCAGCAACGATTAATGAAAACACGATCGCGATAGCTCCCATCGTTTGAGAATGTAAATGCGCACGCTTATAATAAACCCATGACTTTTTTGCGACTTTATCGGCTTTTGCTTGGTCGCCTTTATATTTTGTCGCTAGCGCTGAGGCCGCTTCATGCTTTAAGTAATCTTTTAACGAATGTTCGCAACAACCAAAGGATAATCCAAGCGAACCGCCAAACAAGATGGCGATTAGAGCAAGAATTACTCCATACTTGATGTTAGAAAAATCAATATTCATTGGCTCTCCTGGGTAATACTTTAATAAGAAATTGAGGGAAAGGCTTCGAATGAGGCCTTAGAATTAAAATGGCCTATTATTCCTTAAGGAATTACTTCTACATATTACATTGCGGATAGTACTCCTTTAGTATTTTTAATGATTTTTAGTACGGCTTCTTTTTCTCCTTGAAAATGAGTTCTACCAATTGCATAAGCTTTATTTGGAACAGACTTCTACTTATGATGATATGTGTTTGTGATATTATATTTCATTTCACCCAATGTAAAGGTATTGATTTTCTGATTTTTTATGCCAAATGAATTGATTTTTACTGTTGACGACGATCCTCAAATCCGCGAACTTTTAAAAATATGGTTAGAAGAGAAGGGGTACAAAGTTGCGGATTTTGAAAGTGGAGAAGATTGCCTCAAAGCATTGGAAAAAGATCCTATTGCTATTGTGCTAGATTTGATGATGCCTGGAATTGGAGGGTTGGAGACATTAGAGAAAATTCAAAAATCTGATCAAGATATTCCCGTTATTATGGCAACCAGCATTGATAACGCAGAAACAGCGGTAAAGGCGATAAAAATGGGTGCTTACGATTATATCGTTAAGCCTTTTGATGAAACTCGATTACTCACTACTTTAGGGAAAGCGATTGAGCAATGTTCTCTAAAAAGAAAAGTCCATCGGTTAGAAGAAGAATTACGACAGGGAACTAATCCGCAAGGGATTATTGGAAAAAGCAAAGCTCTTGACGGATTATTAACAAAAGCGAGAAAAGTAGAGAATAGCAAAGCAAGCGTTTTGATATTAGGAGAAAGTGGAACAGGAAAAGAACTCCTAGCCTGCGCGATTCATCAGAACAGTCCTTATTCGAAAGGTTTATTTGTCGACATCAACTGTGGAGCGATTCCAGAGACTCTGCAAGAAAGTGAGTTATTCGGTCATAAAAAAGGAGCGTTTACTGGAGCGACAGAATCTCGTATTGGAAAATTAGAATTAGCCAATGGCGGTACTTTGTTTCTTGACGAAGTGGCTGAGATGAATTTGGAAACCCAGACCAAATTTCTTCGATTTTTGCAAGAAAGGAATTTTGAGCGAGTAGGGGATAATCAAAAAATCAAGGTTGATACCCGTGTAATCGCCGCTACCAATAAAAATTTGAAAACTGAAGTAGAAGAGGGACGTTTTCGAGAAGACCTTTACTATAGATTAGCTGTTTTCCCTGTAGAAATTCCTCCTTTGCGAGAACGCGTAGAAGATATTCCTCTCTTGTGTTTACATTTTTTAGAAAAGCATAAAGATGAATTGAATAAAGATGTTCCCTCTTTCACTCCTGGCGCTATGGCGGCTCTCAAAAAATATCAGTGGCCAGGAAATATAAGACAATTGGAAAATGCCATATATCAAGCCATGATTATTAATGAAACTGGGGCGATTGATCTAGATTGTTTGCCGGAAGAAGTGTTTCAAGAAGTTCCTGCTGTCATTGTTTCACCGTTAAATGATTTAAACGTCAAAAATAACGATATACCCGTTACTGAATCTTCTGTTTCTAAAGAAGGCTCTCCAATAATTCCTTATGAAATAGTTTTAGAGCAGACTCTAAGGAACGCATTAGCTGCCACAGGTGGCAACGTACTCCAAGCGGCAAAAGAATTAGGATTGGGAAAAAGTACTGTTTATCGAATGCTTAAAAAATATAATCTTCAATAGCGCTAAGCCAATTTTACTATAATTTTCCCGCCTCGCATGATTGGTATACGCTATCTATGAAGTATTATTATATCAGTGTGGTATTCCTTTTGCTTGTTCAACTTCTTGACTCATTTGATCGCTAACTCCTCTCAATCTTTCCGCTTCCTGGGTTAAGGTGTGAGAACTTTTGATGACTATTGCGTTGATTTCTTCTATTTCTTCTTTTGTTTCCCTCAAATTTTTTACCATGGCGTTCAAGGTGCCTTCATTATCGTCTACTAACGATTTATTTTTGAGATCGTTAGTAGCAATGATAGTGATTTGTTCGTAAAACCATAGCATTTTTTGAGTTATCTTATAGAATGCTTCGCCTAAATTACTAGGTATTTCTTCTTTAAGAACTGGGTTGTTTAAATCTTCCTTAGCGATGGTGATTGCTTGGCTAGTAAGATTTCGTATCTCGCAATTTAAGTTATGAAACACACCGGCTAAATCGTTTTTCAAACCTTTAAATTCTTCAGTCGCAAAATTAGGCGGATCGTCTAGAACCATTGTCTGTTTCATAAACAAGTTTAAGGAGTGAGTCATTTGATTAAATATCGCCACAAGTTGCCTAATCTCGTCCTTTGAGTTTATTTCCAGTTTTGGTTGTTTCAAATTACCCTGGCTAATATTTTGAGCTACGCTTAAAGTTTTTTGAGTGGGCTTAGCAATTCTACTTGTTATCATTGTTCCCAAGATGGAGAACAAAACGATCGCTGTTAAAGAAGAAATAATCGCTTCATTGCGCAATTCGTCGCGTATGGCAAGAGCTTCCGCTTCGTTGATTTCGGCAAGAATTCCCCATTTTAATCCGAGAATTTCTAATGGACTGTAAGAGCTCAATACGTTGATTCCACGATAATTCTGGAATATTGAGAAACCTGATTCGCCTTTTAAAGCCCCTTTAGAGCTGGGAGTCTTGATTTCGTTTATGCCAATTGAAGTTTTAAGAGTTTTGGATCTTTCAATAATTTTCGACTTTACTTTTAAGGTTTGCAATTGTTTGAAGTATTCATCGGGGTTTTCTATTAAGAAACGAGAGTTACTTCTTAATTTAAAATCTTGTCCCACCAAATAGACTTCGCCCGATTCTCCAAGGCCAACTTTTTCCCAAGCATGATTATTAGTCATTACGTTTTCTATTTTTTTTATAGGAATCTGAAATATAAGAACGCCAATTAGTCTTTCTCCGCTATAAATGGGGGAAGAAATAAAACCGGCCGAAGCATTATAAGATGGAGCATAGGGTTCAAAATCTTCCATGAAGACGGCGTCTTGATCATTATCTTTTAAAGCAGCCTTGAAGACTTTGCCAATAGCGGTATTTGTGTAAGGGCCAGTCTTAAGACTTGTAGCATAGTCAATTTTTTTATAAACCGAATAAACAATAAAGCCCGTTTCTGGTTCAACCAAAAAGATGTCGTAATAACCAAAGGTTTCTAAAAGTTGACGGATGTATGGATGGTATTCTTGATGAGCTTCTGAATAAAGACTGTCGTCATTAGCGCTATCTAATTTGTATTTTTCTCCGATGGGGTACTTATTCTCAGAAATATATTGAGCTTGTAATAGTTGAGATGTTTTTCCATAGGGATACCATCTCTTAACGTCTAAACTGTCGGCTCCAGAGGTTATTTTGACTTGATAGCGATAACGATCGTGTAATTTTTTTTCATAACCGACTTTCAGCTTCCCATTAGATTCTTCGAAGGCGTTTACAAACCCCATAGTGAAGTCTTCCATAGCCGAAATGATCGTAAAATTACTAGAAAAAATAATGGCCTGTTTTTTTATTTGATCAAAATAGTTTTCTATTTGCCGTTTCTTTTCTTCTTTTAAAGAAGACAGTCGGTCCTTATTATTTTTGAATAATTCGGTTTCCACCTTTTGTAAGTTGATATAGGTAGAGGAAAGGGTAGGGATTAAACCGGCCATAATAAAGAGAATAATTAATCTATTACGAATAAACCAAGGGGTTTTTTGAGTTTCGGGTTCCAGGATAGTTCTTTGTCTTTTTGTGAAAATATTTCCATTAGCGTCTTTCTTTACCAGGAGACGAGAAGCTAAATGCGTGGCGTTCACTATTAAAATCCTTATTAAAAAAAGTTGTCGTTTTTTTGAAGATTTGGACGTATTTCTAGCTTTCCTTTTTCATTTGTTTATTAGTAAATATAAGATATAAAACATTACATTAATTTTTTTTAAAAAATATAATGATAATTTAATTAATTTAAAAACAAATATTTATAATTCCAAAAAGTAGACTGATCGGTTTATTTTTCTGGGGTCATGTAGACCGATTGGTCTACTTTTAGTATTCTTTATAAGGATTAAAGTGGGATTTAGACAGAGGCACTGAAGAAACATTATTATTTGTAAAATTTACGTTTAATATTTGAGTGAAAACAATGCCTAAAACGCTAAAGAAGAGCGAAAAAATTGTTAGAGCAGCGATGGAACTGTTTTATAAAAATGGATTTCATGCCACGGGGATAGAATCGATTTTAAAAAAAGCCCAAGTTTCCAAAAAAACGTTGTATTCGTATTTTGAGTCTAAAGATGCATTGATTCTTGAAGCTTTGAAATACCGTTCAGATCAATTTAATGGTTTTTGGGATAGAGTTAGAGAAAGAGCTAGTGAGCCTCGTGATCGTTTGTTGGCTATATTCGATTTGCAAAAGGAATGGTTTGAGAGCGACATGTTTTATGGTTGTTTGTTCATTAATGCGGTGGGGGAATACTCTAGGAAAGGCAACCCTTTTAAAAAGGTGAGCCAAACTGTAAAAGTTGATACTTATGAGAATATAAAAGGGCTATTAGAGGAAATGAGTCACCCAGACCCGTCTTTTGCGGCGGAAAAAATAACGCTGCTATTTGAGGGAGCTATTGTGACAGCTCAGGTATCTAGCAAATCTAGAAGCGCCAATATTGCGAAGGAAATTGTAAAGACAATATTAGATAGCGACATGAAAGCGGAAAAACACAAAGAAATAGAAATGGAGCCGGGGCTTGTGAATGAGGTCTTGTCGTAATTGACGGTAACTTTTTATTCCGCTTGTACGATTCCCACTGTTTCGGTTTGATCCGAGTGTTTAATCAGTCTATATGTAATATTCGTTCTAGTATGCTTCATTTCGTCGATTGTTAGATTTTGATCTCCAACAACATTAACTTTTTCAGAAGTTTCTAGGGCTCGTTTTGCCTGAATGTTTTTTTGAATTTCTGCAAAATCCAGACCTGCAATATCTGAGTGACTTTTTGATTTTGATTGATATCGTTCTACGTTTAGAGTTCGATCAATGATTCCGTAAATCATAGAGCCTCCCTGTTTTTTTTTATTTAATTCAGATATTGAAAATAAGGTTTTCCTGAAACAAAAAGAAGAGATTCATTTTAGATTACTTTTTATCTTCTTCGTAAAGCTTCCAGTTCTGCAAGCGAGATTTCTCCATCTCCGTCAACATCTCCTGGGTTGAAAATATCTGAAGATTGAGAACTAGAGCCGCCAGACGTTCCAAAGAAAGTTTCTAAATCTGAGTCGTTGACTAAGCCATTGTCTTTTTCTGATTTGTTAAATTGTTCCACAATAATTTTAGTTCTTAGCGCTCTAAGTTCCTCTATAGTGATTTCTCCATCGCCACTAAGGTCTGCTTGTTGAAATCCTTCAAGTAATCGTTCATTTTCGCGTTTTTTTTCGACAAACTTTTGAACCTCTTGGAAATCTATACCGCCGTTGGAGTTTGTATCGAATCCTTCTAGTCGAGCTTCTGAATTTGGTTTTAAACCCTGGCTTAAAAGAGAACTTAATCGAGTCATTTCGTTCATTCTGTTTTCTCCAAAATAAGTATTTTCCTGATAGAGGTTGATTGGCACTCAGTATTTTTTTATGGAAGAATCGTGCCAAAGTTTGGAAGTATTTTTAGGAAATATATAAGAGAGGGATAAGTCTTTATAAAACAACATTATTATGTTGTGATTATTACTGTGTTTGAGAGATAAAGAGAGTTGTTTGAAATGAAATTAGCCGTCTACCAGGAAGTTTTTTCTTTAAACTTAGTAAAAAACGGCTGATTTTTCCGGTTTAAAATGATTATGAAGCTGAAAATAAGGAACCCAGGAAGGAAAACCTTCCTGGGCAGTGGAGGGATTATTCAATCGTGGTAAATCCTGGGATGGACTTTTGTTTGTGGAAGGCTTTTAATTTCTCTAATGAGGCTTTACCTTTTCTCTTAGGAATTTAGTGGTGAGTTTATGGACATTAATGGAAGAAACGTGCCAAATTGAATAGCTTTAAACTGCAAAGATTGTTTGGTGAAATAACTTCAAAAAAAACAATTAGTTTAAATTGAGAAAATGAAGACTTTGAGTAAGGGATAATTTATCGATTTCTAGCGTGTGATGTCTAAGTGGAAGCTTCTTCCTAAAGTGGACTAAAAAGAGGCGAATTTTTCCTAGCCGTGAAATAGATTGAAGGATTAGGCGAATGAAAACAGGGAAGGAATACATGCGCATAACCGATAGAATTGAAAATTGATTTTTCAAAAGGGATCTTAGACTGATATTTTATTGACCTGTATTTATTAGTAATATTGTATGTTTAGGGGTATGCTATTGATTTAATGCTTTAGCTTTTTTGAGGGTGGTTGGGTAAACTTATTTGAGATACCATTGATAGGTAGCCGCGATTTAAAAGCCTCAATATGATAATCAATTAAATCAAGCTGACATTCTAAGTAAGGGGTCCTGAAAGAAAACTTGGAGGTTGGGTTCACATCTTAGGGTTAAGATTGTTAGGTTGGGGGGAGTTAAATCTGTGTTAGAAATCTATACTTTAGGTGGGTTGTAGCATCGAGAATGGGGAACTCTATTTACTGGAGATCAACCTTGATCTGGTTGGGTTTTGGTCTGTGGGAAATGGTCTGTATTTTTTTTGTCTTTCGGGAGAGGCGTCATAATCAATAAATAAGCCCTCATCTTGTCATACCACATGACTTTTATCTTTTAACGATTTCGAACCCCATCGCCGTGATGAATAACATAATCTATAAAATTAAAGTGAGATCAATTATATTTAGCAAAAATAAACTTTTGGAGATATTTTTAAGGTTTATAACGATGTTTACAAGGTGAGTCAGTTTTTAAAAGTTGGATTTTGCGGCATTTTTCAATTCAAAGGCAAAACAGGTCCCTTCATCAAGAACGCTTTCTACAAAAATGCGGCCTCCCATAAGTTCAACGAGACGCTTAGTGATGGTAAGTCCGATTCCAACCCCTTCAACCCCTGGATGATTGCTTTCTAATCGGTAAAAGGGAGCGAATATGGTTTCCAGCTTTTCTTTTGGAATTCCTGGGCCGGTGTCGGTAACCGTGACACGAATTCTTCCCTCTGAGGTTTGGTCAGAATTCAAAGTAACAGAACCCTGATTTTTATTGTATTTGATCGCATTGGTAGTCAAATTTAAAAGTATTTGAGCTAGTCGTAATGGATCGCCTGATACCATTAAATTGGAATTGTTGGAAGTTTTATTTATCAAAGAGATATTATTTCTATCAGCCATTTCGGAAACTAAAGGAAGCACTTTGCCTTCAATAATTTCGGAAAGAGACACGCTTTCCATTGAGATTTTTATTTTCCCAGACTCAATACCGGATAGATCAAGAATTTCATTAATAAGCTCGAGTAAATGTTTCCCGGCTTTTCGTATATGGTCTAAGTTCGATTGTTGGTATTGCAATTTGTCTTCTTTACCCAGATCCATTTCCATCAGTTGTGAAAATCCCAAGATGGCATTCATAGGCGTCCGTAGTTCATGGCTCATTCGGGCAAGGAATTCTGATTTTGCTTTGTTTGCATGTTCAGCCTCCTCCTTTGCTTCTTGCAAATAAGTGGTGCGATGTAAAACTTTATTCTCAAGCTCACTTTTAGCGTTTTCCAACTGCTTTAACCAAAACTCTTTTAACAGAAATAATTTTTTTAACTTTAATTGGGATTTAACTCGAGCTTTTACTTCTGTGTGGATAAACGGTTTAAGAATATAATCTGCAGCTCCTAAATTAAATCCGTTTTCTATATCAGTAGGTTCACTTTTTGCGGAAATTAAAATGATGGGAATATTTTTGGTAAAAACGTTTTCTTTAACGATTCGACAAACTTCAAACCCATTCATTTCTGGCATCATAATGTCTAAAAGAACCAAATCTGGCTGAACGCGAGGGATTAAATCCACCGCAACTTTTCCATTAATAGCAATGCTCAAGGTTAGATTCAACGGTTCTAGAGTTGTTCTAAGAATATCAATGTTAGTTCGGTTATCTTCTACGATCATCACTTTCATCCCATCGATTGACGAAGGGTCTTTCCCCTGAAATAATTCTTTTTTCCTCTTATGGATTCCTAATAAGAGGTGTGTTTGAATACGGTTGTAGACCTCGTCTACTTGGAAAGGTTTGGTTATATACTCGACGCAACCAACGGAAAACCCTTTTTCAATATCTTCGACTCCGGTTTTCCCCGTAATAAAAATTATAGGAATTTCGCTAGTTTCTTCGTTTGCTTTTAGATGTTGGCAAACTTCAAAACCGCCCATTTGTGGCATCATGACGTCCATTAAGATGATATCTGGATTGAATTTATGGACGAGTTCGATTGCGGTTTTACCATTAGAGGCTGTTGAGATTTCAAAGCGTCCCGCTTTTAGCGTTTGTATTAAGACCCCGATATTAGCGGGATTATCATCCACTAAGAGAATTTTTTTCCCCGTCAGGTTCGGTTTGTTCAAGGAGTTCATTTTAAGGTGCAAAGCTTTTTAGGTTAAAGGCAATCGTTTCCGAATTCTATTATTCAAAATAATTTAAAAAATCTTCAATGATTTCTGGGGCGTTCATTTTCAAGTTTTCCCAATCTTCTAGAGTTATTCCAATCTGGTTTAAGTGACAATCGTCCAAAGGTTCAGTCAATATATCCCCATTAGAGCCAAAGTTTAATTCCATCGCCAAGATGTTAGCTGAATAAATAGTCCAAACGAGATGAGGAAATTCTTCAGATTCATTAGGGGTGTGGTGGTAAAGTGCGGCTTCTACTAGGGGTTTTGGAATTCCCCATGCATCCAAAAGACCTCCTCCAAGATCGCAGTGGTTGTATCCCAAATATTGGTTTTCTAGGATAAATAGTTTTTTCTTCTGCTTTTCACACTGCAAAAGGATGTTCTGAGCAATTTTAGGGACCTTATTGAAAATCACCAGGCTGCCAATATTATGAAGCATCCCAGCCATAAAATATCTTTCTAAGTTAGGAAAGTTATTTAAACTACAAACTTCACGGGCTATTACGCCGCAGGCGATGCTATTACGCCAAAATGAATTTAAATCTATTAAACTCTTTGGAACATTGTTAAATGAACTTCTTAACACGGTCGAAAGAGCGAGTAATTTTAGTTCTTCTCTTCCAATAATAGTTAATGCATGAGGGATAGTTTCTATGTGTTGTGATAATCCCCATAAAGGACTGTTTGCCATTTTTAGAATCCGGGTAGAAATTCCAGGGTCGCCTTGGACAATTCTCGCTATTTCATCGGTTTCAATGTTTTCATCGTTTAATGCTTTCTCAAGCTTAAAATAGACAATAGGTAATGACGTAAGGTTTGAGTCAATTAAATCATTTATGCTATTAAGCATACATTTCTTTCCACTATTGTATTGAGACGAATCAGAAACATTGATTTATGTTTACGTGCCTGTTGGAAAAGGGAGTAAACAGTAACATTTCAGAATAAGATAATTATTAAGATGTTACATAGTTTTACGCCGTAAATCAATGGGGCTAATATGGAAAGCCAAAGAATCTTGCATGCAGATAGCTTAATTCAGTAGCAATCTTAAGAGTTGACGTCGATACTTTGTTTTGATAATTGTAATTTTAACTCTGTAGGTTTTGCTGAATTTTCTGATTAGTTTTGTTTTTGTCGTGTTTTTTATGGTTTATTTTTTTTTGTAAATTTTGTTTATTTTTATGTACTTAGATTTATTAAGTTAATGTGTTAGGTTGTGTATTTTTTGTGCGTGAGTAATCCTGATAATTCAAACTACATATGAGATATTTTAGAGAAAAGACAAAGTCTTTTGTTTTTAGGATATTGCAGATTCTATTTGTTTCAGGAGGACAGTAATATGGGTTTTTGAATGGGGCAAAGAGTTTTTGAGATATTTGCTTTACTGCTTATTTTTTTTAATGGGAGGGAGGTTAAGGAAATTGGAAATTCTTTTCCTTTTTCAATAAGCCAGGAAATGTTGTTTGTTAATGTTGTTTTAATTAAGCTTTAACCCTTTGAGGGGCCGCCGCGCCGTGGGTTGCGGGTTCTATTTCCTGGGGGGCGACCTCGGTTAGGTCTTGACCCAGTTCTGGAGTTTCCGTTTCTTCTTGGAGGGGGGCCTGTGCGTTTTTTCTCGGGTCTTTCGGGAGCGACTTTGTAATCAAAAAATAGACTTTCGTCTGGCCATACGACGGGAATTTTAGCTTTTAAAGTTTCTTCTATTCGTTCTAAATGCTGAATATAGTCTTCACATCCTAATGAAATCGCGACACCTTTGGCGCCTGCTCTCGCTGTTCTACCTATCCTATGAATATAGTCTTCTGGGTCTTGTGGTATATCGTAATTGATGACGTGGCTAATGTCGTCAATGTGCAATCCTCTGGATGCAACGTCGGTCGCTATTAATATCTGGACTTCTCCCGAGCTAAATTTCTCCAATACTCGAATACGTACTCTTTGGTTGACGTCGCCACTGATCTGAGAGGCTTTATATCCATTAAGGCTAAGGTTTGCTTCTACGTTTTCTGCGGCGCGTTTAGTATTGCAGAATATAATGGTTTTTTCTGCGCCTTCTTTTTTGAGTAAGCCAAATAATAAGTTTAGCTTTTCCGTAGAGTCGGCGTGATAAATGGATTGCTCCACCTCGTCTACCACAATTTTTCCCGGCTCCACTTGGACTTTTTCCGCGTTATTCATGTGCTCGTAGCAGAGCTCCATGACTTGAAACGAAAGGGTTGCCGAAAACAACATTGATAGTCTTTTGTTGTAGGGAGAGATGTTGCGCAAAATGTAACGTGTATCTTGGATAAATCCCATGTCGAAAAGACGGTCAGCTTCGTCAATGACTAATACTTCGACTGACTTTAGGCTGAAAAACTTCTGTTTGTAAAAGTCAATCAAGCGACCAGGGGTAACTATAATTATATCGACTCCGGCTTTAATCTGGTTTTTTTGTTTTTCGTAGTCGATTCCGCCGTGAATACACAGTGTTTTGAAGTTGCAGTATTTTCCTAGTACGTCGGCATCTTTTAGGATTTGTCGCGCTAATTCCCTTGTGGGGGCGATTATGATCGCTCTAGGAGCTACCCAACCTTTTCCTCTAGGTTCTGGAGTTGGGTTTCTGAGTAGTTGAGAGAAAAGAGAGATCAAAAATGCGGCAGTTTTACCTGTGCCAGTTTGGGCTTGGCCCGCTACGTCCTTTCCATTCAAGGATATAGGTAATGATTTGGCTTGAATTGGGGTACAGTAATCGAACCCAGCTTCGGCTATTCCTTTAAGAACTAACTCTGGAATATCTAAGGAATTAAATTTAATTGGAGAGGGGGCAGTCAAATTATAGGGCTAGTTCTTGATGTAGGATTTTGTAGGATTTCTATAAACATTTATTTTTAGTTCGTTAATATAATTTGTATTCTAAAAATGTTTCCAATGGTTTGCAAGTTCAATTCTTTATTTTTATTGACGAGAGGTGAGATAAATGGTTGAATGGCACTTTTTTGATAATTAAATCACCTTCGAATACTGTTGATTTGTTGGGTGGTTAAAAGCTTTTTTGTAAGGTTTAGGGTTTAAAATGATAAAGCATGATGTAGTGATCGTTGGTTCTGGCTTGGCTGGAATGAGAGCGGCGTTGGAAGTTTGTAAAGAACTAGACGTTGCTGTATTAAGCAAAGTGTATCCCACCAGATCGCATTCAGGAGCGGCACAGGGTGGAATTGCCGCAAGTTTAGGTAATGTTGAGAGCGATAGTTGGGAAGAGCACATGTTTGATACGATCAAGGGTGGCGATTACTTGAACGATCAAGATGCAGTGGAAGAATACGTTAAAGCGGCTCCTCGAGTAATATACGAATTGGAACGTATGGGGTGTGTTTTTAGCCGAACAGCAGATGGAAAAATTGCGCAAAGAAGTTTTGGTGGGCATTCAAAGCCAAGAGCATGTTTCTCTGCCGATAGGACAGGTCATGCTGTATTGCACGCTCTACATGAACAAATATTAAAAGAAAGCAAATCTATTAAGATTTATTCTGAATGGAGTATGCATTCTTTAACTATAGAGGATGGTCAGTGCAAAGGGATTGTTGTTAGTAATATTCGGACTGGCGAAGTTGAAGTTATTCAAGGTAAAGCCGTTATTTTTGCGACCGGAGGTTATGGTCGGGTTTTTAAAATTACCTCGAATGCATTTGCCAGCACAGCTGACGGGGCTATTGCGGCATTTGATGCAGGCCTTCCTATAGAAGATGCCGAGTTTGTTCAGTTCCATCCATCGGGTTTGTATAGACAAGGAATTTTATTCTCTGAGGCGGCGCGAGGCGAGGGCGGCTACTTAGTTAATGGAAACGGCGAACGTTTCATGGAAAAATATGCCCCATCCCGAATGGAATTGGCCCCAAGAGATATTGTTGCCCGTGCAGAGCAAAGCGAAATTGACGCTGGTAGAGGAGGCGGAGGAAAAGGTCCTGGTGAAGGGTTTATTAATTTAGATCTCAGGCATTTAGGTGAAGCTCGTATTATGGAGAGGCTTCCTCAAATTAGACAACTCGGTATCGACTTTATTGGAGTGGATTGTATTAAAGATCCATTACCGATTCAGCCAACAGCTCATTATTCTATGGGCGGTATTCCGACTGATATGTTTGGTCAAGTTATTGTAGACTCCGAGGGTACCCACATGCCTGGATTTTTTGCGGCAGGTGAATGTGCATGCGTTTCAGTTCATGGAGGTAACCGGTTAGGAACGAACTCTCTATTAGAGGCTGTTGTATTTGGAGAACGCGCTGGCAAAGCCGCTTTGGAGTATGCCAGGAAAACCGGATTTGAAAAAATAAACGAAAGCCATCAAAAAACTAAAGTTCTTAAAGTAATGGAGGAAGTTTACCAAAGCGATGGAACCGAAAGTTATAATGATATTCGTAACGAAATGAAAGAAATCATGATGGCGAATTGTGGCGTCTTTCGCGATGAAGATAGACTAAAAGAATGCGTCGATACCTTACAGAAACTGCAAGTAAGATTTAAAAAGGGAAAAGTTACGGATAAGGGCAAATTGTTTAATACTGAGATTTATGAAATTCTTGAATTAAGCAATATGTTAAAAATGGCTGAGATTATTTCTACCGCTGCTCTGAATAGAAAAGAATCTCGCGGTGGTCATTTCCGAACCGACCATGATAAGAGAGACGATGAAAACTTTTTGAAGCATTCCATGCTTTCTAAATCCGAAGACAATTCTATTGATATTAAATATAAACCTGTTGTCATTACCAAATATCAACCAAAAGAAAGAACCTATTAATGACTACATTTAGGATCAAAAGATATAATCCGGAAAAGCAACCCGAGCCTTATTTCGAGGAATTTAAAGTCGACGCGACCGAGGGAATCACTGTTTTGGATTGTCTTAATGACATTAAATGGACCCAGGACGGTACTTTATCTTACCGGATGTCGTGCCGTAGCGCTATTTGTGGTTCTTGCGCTGTCAAAGCCAACGGTCATGCAATTTTAGCGTGTCAACGTCAAGCGGAACACATTGCTGATAAAGACGATACGGTTACTATTGAGCCTTTGGGTAATATGAAACCGATTAAAGATTTGGTGGTCGATTTCAAGCCGTTTTGGGACAAAATTGATAAAGTAAAACCTTATTTACATAACGACACTCCCGCTCCGGAAAAAGAACGCACTCAGTCTCCAGAAGAATTTAGACTGATTGACGATGCCAGCACTTGTATTATGTGTGGCGCTTGCTATTCCGATTGTAATGTTTTGGAAGTTGACGACAACTTTTTAGGACCTGCGGCTTTAGCTAAAGCTCAGCGATTTGTTGGCGACTCTAGGGACAAATCAACGCTTGAACGTGTTAAAGAATTAAGCGAGCCTGGTGGAATATGGGATTGTACTCATTGCGGGGAATGTGTTGAGAGATGTCCAAAACCAGCGCAACCTTTTTACCGCATCAAAGAAGTTATGGCATCCGCTTTGGAAGAAGGTGTCCATAATAATAATGGGGCAAGGCATGCCTTGTCATTTACGAAGTCTGTTAAACATAGTGGACGGTTAAACGAGAATCAAATACCCGTGGAATCAGTGGGTTTCTTTAATATAAAAGGTCTATTAGAGCTTATTCCGATTGGTATCAGGATGTTGTTAAAAGGTAAAACCCCGCCAATCCTTCATAGATCTATTAAAGAAGCCGATGACGTTAAGCGAATTTATAGGGAGTTAGGAGAATGAAGTTTGCCTTATTTACTGGATGTGTCTCTAAAGGCGCTACCCGGGAACTGATGGTTTCTACAATGAAAGCCGCTGATGGGCTTGGAATTGATTTTGTTGAAATGAAAAGCGCTTCTTGTTGTGGCGCAGGTGTTGTTTCTGAAAAAAGTCCGATTTTAAATGATGCCTTAAACGCCAGGAATTTTGCGATTGCCGAGGAACAAGGGTTGGATTTGATCACTATTTGTTCAACTTGCCAAGGTAATTTAAAAAAATCTGAATGTAAGATTGATTCCGATGAAGAATATAAGAATAAGATCAATGGTGTTTTGAAAGAAGGCGGTCATCAGTATCAAGGCGGCAAAATAAACATCAAACATTTTGCTCATATTTTGTCGACTCCCGAAGGGTTGGAACTCTTAAAAAGCAAAGTTAAGAAGCCGCTAAAAGGGTTAAAAGTAGCCGCCTTTTATGGTTGTTATATTTTGCGTCCATCAGGTTTATCGGATTTTGACAAACCAGACGATCCACATGGTATGGAAGATATTTTTGAAGCTGTGGGTGCTACCCCGGTTTATTACGAAAGCCGAATTAAATGTTGTGGCTTTCCTATTGTTATGATGAATAAGACCGCGTCTTTGGATATGGCTGGCAACGCTTTGTTAGATGCCATTCAAAGTGGCGCGGATGTGGTTGTCACCGGTTGCCCTTTATGTCATTTGAGTTTGGACGCTTATCAGCCAGAAATTCGTAAACTTAAAGAAAAAGGCTACGATATTCCGATACTTCATCTTCCCCAATTAATTTCTCTCGCATTAGGTCACACGCCTAAAGAACTAGATATGCACAAACATATCATTGGTGGAGAAAGAATCATGGACAAGGTAACTGCTTAAAAACAAAACGTATTTTCCTTCAAAATAGGATCGGCTCTGAAATTGACTTTTCGTGTTAAAATTCTTTTAACACGAACCGACCTCGTTAATTTACCCGATCCTATAGATTGACTCCCAACCGTTTTAAAATAAAATACTCCTTCTTTTTTCTAGGGCTTTTTGTTTTTTTTGCCGTTTTGGCGATCCCTACAGAAATGCCACCTTCGGCCCATAAGCTTGCGGCTATTGTATCTTTAATGGCTATATGGTGGGTTGGCGAAGCTGTTCCTATTCCCGTTACCGCTTTAATTCCCATAGTTTTATTTCCCCTATTAGGGGTCATGTCGGCAAAAGAAATTGCGCCTAATTACTCCAACCATTTAGTTTTTCTTTTTTTTGGCGGTTTTTCAATCGCATTGGCGATGGAGAAGTGGGGACTTCATAAACGTATTGCGCTTAATATTATTTTGGCAATAGGTAGTAATGTTGAGAGGACTATTTTAGGATTTATGTTGGCTACGGGTTTTCTTTCCATGTGGATATCAAATACCGCGACAGTTTTAATGATGCTACCCGTTGCTATGGCAGTGGTTAAGGAATTATCTAAAGGGGCGGTTGCTGAGGGAATTGAGAGCTCGGAAGAATTGTCATCCATTGAAAGCAGTTTGGGCTGCGTCTTCATGTTGGGTATTGCTTATTCCGCTAGTATTGGCGGTATATCGACATTAATTGGAACTCCTCCTAATGTTGTCTTAGCCGGTTTGTTTAAGAATTATTCACAAGGGGGAGCCGAAATATCTTTTGGGCAATGGATGGTTTTTACCTTGCCGTTATCTGTAATTTTTACCTTTTCCGTTTGGATATTTCTATGTCGGTACGCTTCCGATATTCCGTTTAAGCAAATTAAATTTAAATTTTCTCAAGAAATCGTATCGGAACAAGTTGATAAATTAGGAGCCTTGAGCAAAGAAGAGAAGTTTGTTTCTTGGGTTTTTGGCGCAACCGCATTTTTATGGATATTTAGGAAGCCCATGCAGATCTCGGAATGGGCAATTCCTGGTTGGTCACAATGGTTTAGCGATCCTAGTTTAATTCAAGATTCTACTGTTGCGATGGCGATGGCTCTTCTTCTTTTTTGCGTGCCTTTAAACTTATTTGGTGATCTGGAATCTAAAAGAGATAAAGAGCTTTGCGCGCTTGATTGGAAAACGATAGAAACAAAAATGCCTTGGGGAATTCTTCTGTTATTTGGAGGTGGTTTTGCTTTAGCGGCAGGTTTTGGGAAAACAGGGTTGGATCAGTGGATTGGATCCCAACTTTTGGGCGTTTTTGAGTTGCCCATTTGGGCGATTATTTTTATCGTTTGTTTTTCTGTTACTTTTTTAACCGAACTTACCTCTAACACGGCAACGGCAACAATGATTTTGCCCATTCTTGGTGCATTGAGCGTCAAAGGAAATATTGATCCTATTTATTTAATGTTTCCAGCAGCTTTAGCGGCTTCTTTTGCTTTTATGTTACCGGTTGCGACGCCCCCAAACGCAATTGTGTTTGGTTCTGGTTGGGTAAAGATTTCTAAAATGGCAAAAGTAGGAGTCGTGGTGAATATAATTGGGGCAATTGTTATTACCTTATTTACGGTTTTTTGGCTACCGTTGATTTTTGATTAAAACCGCCTCTTTTTTTCTTAAATACATGAAATTTTTTTTAAAAACTTTGTGAAAAAAAATAAACTTTGCCTCTTGATTTTTGTTTATAGGGGGACCATATTAATTATATGATTTCCTGACGGTAGGGAGGGTCAATAAAATGATTAATCCGCCTTATTAATTATTTTCTTTTAGAAAATATTATTAATTTAAAAATAGGAAGGTAGATAAAAGAAAGCTTGTTTGGGTTTTTTATTTAGCTATTAACCTTTGCGGAGGGGCTGTTTATGAGTTCTAGTCCACCTGATATCTAGATATGCTAGAAATTAAATAATAATATTATTAACTCATTTTTATGAGTGACCCTCAAAAAAATATTTGAGGCTTATAGGCGCGCTAACCTTGTAGTTAGCGCGCCTTTTTTATTTTAGACTATTACTTAGACGAGTCCGTCGTCGTGTATCTCTTCCCAGGCAGGGTCGCCATGAGTTTTGTAGTTTTCTGTTCCCGCAAAAGTGCCTTCGTGATAGATGTTTACTTTATATTTGCTACCGCCATATTTTTCTTCTAGCCAAGGAACAGGATCTTCAACTTCAATTATATCTTTGGTTTCAAATTTTCCAATTAAAGGAAAAACCATTCCCATCCCTGAAGGAACGATAGCGTGGATTTTGATTCTAGTTGTTCCTAGGATTTTTTTGAAATCTTCGTCCATGTGATCTCTGGTGTAGCTTAAGCCATGTGTTTGCTTGGCTCTGCGCCTTAAGTGGTCTTCTAATAAGTTATAAAACCACCAATTCTTAGATTTACGAGTGTCATGTAGAAATGGATATTCTACAAAACCATATTTATTGATAAATGGTTTTTTGGCCATGGTAAGTTTCCTTTGGTACTAAATATAAATTTTTTTATTTGCTGTAGAAGATTATTTAAAAAAGCTTATCGATCGTAAACTTTGAAAGGTAAAAATAAAATTAAGTATTTATTCTTCTTCGCTTCCTCTTTTGCTCAAGTCGTCAAATATCGTTTCAAACTTAGTTTCTAGCTCAACAAAGGCGTCCACAATTCTTGGGTCAAAATGGGTTCCTTTGCTTTGAACAATGACTTTCTTTACGATTTCATGGCTTAATGGTTCTTTATAAGGCCTTTTCGAACGAAGAGCGTCATACACGTCCGCTACAGCCATGATGCGAGCTTCTACAGGTATGTCGTCGCCAGCAAGTCCTTCTGGATAGCCTTTACCGTCCCAAAACTCTTGATGATAAAGAGCGATATTATGTCCCATTTCTAGAAACTCTGGGTAGCTGAATTTTTTTAAAATTTTCTTGATCGCTTGCGCTCCAAAAACGGTATGCTGCTTCATTATTTTCCATTCGTCCGTGGTCAATTTACCTGGCTTTAGTAGTATATGATCTGGAACGCCGACTTTGCCGATATCGTGTAGTGGACTGGAAAGCTCGATAAGATCAATAAAATGTTCGTTTATAAACTCAAAGCCGGGTTTTCCTTTAAGAGTTGTCGCTAGTTCCCTAGTGAATGCGCTAACGCGATTAAGATGACTTCCTGTTTCTGGGTCTTTATATTCTGCAATAGCTCCTAAAGCTTCTATAATAGATTTAAAAGCATTTCCGAGGTCGGATTTTAAAAGTTGTAAATTGTCATGGTCGCGTTCACAGAATTTGTGACTCATTTTGAGCGCGATATCGGGATCTGATCGTATTAGAGTTTCAAAATTGGTTAGGCTTAGAGTTAAGCATATTGTCGGTTGTTCCAAGGCTTTAACCGATGCGGAACGTATATTTTCAGAACTTAATAGGGCTAGTTCTCCAAAATGTTCGCCTATTTTTAATTCTCGAATCGTCCGGTTTATATGGAAATCTAATTTCTGAAAGACTTCGACACTGCCTTCGGCAACAATGAATAATTTATTCCCTTTGTCGCCTTCTCTCATTATGATTTCATCAGCGCCAAACTTTTCTACTTCAACCCATTTTTTGAGGTTATCTAGGGATTGGGGAGATAATTCGCCAAAGAGCTCGCAAGTGTCGACTACATGTAAAGGAATTTCTTGTGGGATTTCCATAGACAAAAAATTTTGTATATTTAATTTTTATTATTTAATTAAAGTTTTGTTTTCGACTGATAAAATTTCTAAAATGAAAAAGCTCTTAAAATATTCTTCAATAAAGGAACGCATTATTGATTTTTAAGAAATTATACAAGAATTATTGGGAATTTGGATTTAAATCTTACTTGTACGATTTATTAACTCCATCGGCTTATTTTGCCTCGCTGAAATCAGTTACCGAAAATGTCAATGTAAGCTCTAAAAATATTATTTTAGACGTTGGTTGTGGTACTGGGCAAGCTATTAAATTATTAAGATCAGATATTAAAAGCGGCATGCGTTATATAGGTTTAGACCTATTAAAAACGGGTTTAGATAGAACTAAATCAAAAGCAAGTAGTTTTGGTATTAGAAATAATACATTTTGCATACAAGCTGATTTTTCTAAAGGAATTCCTATAAAGATAGTATCAGTAGATTGCATAATATGCCATTTTGCGTTGTATGTAATTTGCGACAATAGTCTAAGAATAAACTTAATGACCGAATTATTTGAAGTCCTCAAGCCTGGAGGAACGTTTATTATTGCTAATCCTTCAAAAAGTTATGACCCAAAGTCTATAATTCAAGAAAGTGCCCGTTTGGACATGTGTTCTAATAATGCTTTTAATGAGATTATACGAAAACATGTCGTCAATCCTTTGGCAAAACAATTAGGTTTGAATTATATATTTTCTCAGCTAAAGAATGGTCATTGGAAATGGTTTTCTCTTGAAGAAATGGTAGACGAAGTCACTCAGGCGGGCTTTAAAGTTCTATCTACCAAAGAGGTATATGGGCAATCTGGATATTTAGTCATGGCAAGAAAGCCATAGGTTAATCGTCAATTTTCTTTTTTCTATATGCGCCTTTAATCAAATTATAAGAAGCGGGAGAAGATTTTGGATTCAGTTTCCCCAGAGTTTGACTACATCCGTAACAAGATAATCGCGCAGATTTTTCTTTTAATGAATTTTTAAATTCGGTAGGGCTTTCTTCCGGAGCCGAGATTCTTTCCAAGTACATACGAATAAGGCTTCCAGAGCCTTCCTTCCTATATTTAGCGATGAATGTATCGCATTTAGAACAATGAATGGCTAAAAAACGGCTCGGCATAAGCTTTTATTTAAAAATCTATTTCATTTTTTGACGTTTGTAATCGGTTACGAAATTATGCGCCAATCGAGTTGGTTCTGGTATTCGATATTTCGAAACGCATTTAAGTGTCCAAGTAATGGAATCGTTCAAATCGATTAAGTGGCCGGGCGATACAAAAATGGGTTTGCATCGTTCTTTAGTTCTTACCACAGCTCCTATAGGTTCATCAGGTTTATTTAGTAATTGCGAATGCGCTCCCTTTGAAGCGAGAGGATCTTCGAAAGATCCACATAATCTACTTTTGCCGCAACCAATAGTGGGTTTTTGAAGAAATAATCCAATATGAGAAGCTAAACCTAATTTGCGCGGGTGCGCAAGTCCGTGACCGTCGATAAAAATGAGATCTGGAGTTGGTTTAATTAACTTGAATAGTTCTAATAGGATAGGGGCTTCGCGAAAAGATAGAAGACCCGGAACATATGGGAACGATACTTTTCCTTCATAAATAAAACTACCGATAGGCTCTAAGTCGGGAAGTTTAAATAAAACGGCTCCTGCATAGGCGATGTCGTTTTGAAAACTGATATCGGTACCGGCGATAATTCTCGGATCTTTTTTAAGTGGCGTGAATTGAGCTTGCTGAGAGAGTTTTTTTTGAAGAGGAATTGCGTCGTTTTTGGTTATATCCCAGGAATGAATGGGCTTAACGCGCATAATAAGGGTAGGGGAAAGAGAAAAAGGCGACTACCTTTTAGATAGTCGCCTTTTAAGTTTAAGCGAATTCTTTAGTTTAAAGACCAGCAGATTTTTTGATCGCTTTTGCTTTATCGGTCTTTTCCCAGGTGAATCCTTTTTCATTTCTACCAAAATGACCGTATGCTGCAGTTTGTCGATATTTTGGTTTTTTAAGATCCAGAGACTTTACGATACCAGCAGGTTTTAAGTCGAAATGATCGCGAACTAATCGTTCATATTTTTCTGGATCAATTTTGTTGGTGCCAAAAGTATCTACCAAAACCGAAACTGGATCAGCGACTCCTATGGCATAAGCTAATTGGACTTCGCAGCGATCCGCAGTTTTAGCGGCTACTAAGTTTTTAGCAATATATCGAGCCATGTAGCAAGCGGAACGATCTACTTTGGAAGGATCTTTTCCAGAAAAAGCGCCGCCGCCATGTCGTCCAAATCCTCCGTAGGTATCGACAATGATTTTCCGGCCCGTTAAACCGCAGTCGCCTTGTGGACCGCCGATAATGAACTTACCGGTTGGGTTTATATGGATTTTCATTTTTTTAGCTCGTAGCTTTTCTGGAATAGTCGCTAAAATAACTTGTTTTGTGATTTCATCGCGAAGTTTTTTATTCCCTACTTTTGCATCATGTTGGGATGAAATAACAACAGTTTCAATTGCAACTGGTTTGCCGTTTTCATAACGAACAGAAACTTGTGATTTACTATCTGGACGTAAGTATGGAAGTTTTCCGTTTTTTCTAACTTCGGCTAATCTACGAGTAAGTTGATGCGCTATTAATATTGGCATAGGCATTAGTTCTTTTGTTTCGTTTGACGCGTAGCCAAACATCATGCCTTGGTCTCCAGCGCCTTGCTCATGCTTGTCGTCGTTAACGCCTTGCGCGATATCGGGAGATTGTTTATCAAATGCAGTCATCACTCCACAGGTTTCATAATCGAACCCCATATCGGAATGGGTGTACCCAATTTCTTTGATAGTGTTGCGCACTATTTCTGGTACTTCGACATAACATGAAGTGGTGATTTCTCCTGCAACTAAAGCAAACCCTGTTTTGACCATAGTTTCGCAGGCCACTCGCGCGTGTTTATCTTTAGTTAGGATGGCGTCTAAAACGGCATCTGAAATCTGATCTGCCATTTTATCTGGATGTCCTTCAGAAACAGATTCGGACGTAAATAAAAAGTTACCGTTACTCATATAAAATCTCTCTAGTAGTGAGGTGGATAATTATCTATTAAAAAAATTAAAAGAATTGTATTTAATAAAGTAAGAATGCTCAGTTTTAAGTAGGCTACTATTTATTAATAGTAGCCCTGAATCATTAGAAGCGTCTAAAACTTTTGAAGAATTTTTATTTTGGGATTCAAACAGATAGTTTTTCTTGATAATTTGAATTTCTATTAAAGTCTTCTGGAAATCGGTTTTTCATTTCTTCATTAATATATCGATTTATTTCTCGAGAAGAACTCATTTCTAAAACATTATTAGCTAATTTGCGCGCCTCGGCCATATCAACGCTTCTAATTATTTTTTTTATTTTGGGAATAGAATGCGGGTCCATACTGAGTTGATTGATATTTCCCAGGCCAAGCAATAATAGGGTAGCCATTGGATCTCCGCCCATCTCACCACAAATGCTGACTTTTTTGTTTGCTTTATTTGCGGCGTCAAAAATAGATTTTAACGTTTTAATGATTGCCGGGTGAAACGCTTTATATAGATGAGCTACTGTCTCGTTAGTTCTGTCAACGGCCAAAATATATTGAATTAAATCGTTAGTTCCAACACTGACAAAATCAACAATATCTAATATATCTTCAATACAAATGGCAGAAGAGGGGGTTTCTATCATAGCTCCAATTTCGATATCCGAGTTGAAGTCTATATGTTCTTCTCTTAAATCTAATTTTATATCTTCTAAAATTTGATTAGCCTCATGAAGTTCTTCTACAGAAGAAACCATAGGATAGAGGATTTGTAAATTGCCATAAACGCTCGCGCGAAGAATGCTGCGCAATTGCGTTTTAAAAATTTCTGGAAAATTTAAAGACATTCTTATGCCTCTAAGTCCCAAGGTTGGATTTTCTTCTTTTTCAACATCTAAAAAACTTAAAGCTTTGTCTCCGCCTACATCTAGAGTTCGAACAACAACTGGATGGGGCTTTGAGTCTTCGGCAACTTTTTTAAAGTTTTCGAATAAGTTTTGTTCGCTGGGAAGATTTGTTCTTCCAATATATATAAACTCAGTTCTATAAAGCCCTATACCTTCGCCGCCAAAATCTTTTATCATTTTTAAATTGTGGTCGCCTTCAATATTTGCCATCAATTGGACTGTGTGGCCATCTGTCGTAACCGAAGGTAGTTGAATGTTTTCTAGTAATTGTTTTTGATAGTTTTCATAATTTTCTTTTTTGGTTTCATAAGAAGTTTTCTCTGCTTCAGAAGGATTGACGATTACGTTACCTTCTATAGCATCGACTATTATTTGAGAGCCGGAATCGACAGCCGAAGTAATGTTTTTTGCGCCAACTATTGCAGGTATTCCTAAAGCGGCGGCAATAATGCCGACGTGAGAGGTTAGGCCTCCGGATTCTGTTACGATACCTATTATGAATTCTTTGTTAATAGATAGCATATGGGAAGGACTCAAGTCATGAGCGATTAGAGTAACAGGTCCATTGATTTCTTCTAGACTTTCTTGATCGTGCCCTAAAAGGTTTCTTAAAATCCTTTGAACAACTAATTCTAGATCGTCTTTTTTCCCCTTCATATAATCGTCATTCATCCCTTCAAATAGAACTGTGAACTTTTGGAGGGTTAGATTGATCGCGTATTCGGCGTTAAAAAAATTTGACTGAATGTTTTTTATGGTATCGGTTACAAGAACTTCATCTTCGAGCAATAGCAAATATGTATCTAATATAATTCCGAATTTATTGCCGTTCTTTGCCGCTCGGTTTTTTATTTCTTGAAGTTGATTCTTTGACGTGTTGATGGCCTCTACAAAGCGCTCGATTTCTTTTTCCACATTTTCGGGTTCAAGTCTTTCCTTAATAACGCAAACTTTGGATCTATCCAAAAGATATGCTTTACCAAAAGAAATGCCGTGTGAAACGGGAATACCTGTATACACCTTGTTATCCCAGAAAAAGGTTAAAAACTATTAAAGAGGTGGTTAGAGACAGTCTAATACTAAAACTTAAGAAAACTTTGAATCTTCTTCTACTAAGAGAGAATATATTTTATCTGCATCTTCGGCTATTAAGATTGTTTCTCGAAGAGATTGACTTTTAAATAACCTAGAAATTCTTGCCAATGCTTTCAAATGGAGACCTGTTGAGTTTGAAGGAGCGATTAAAAGACAAACGAAATGGACAGGTTTTTGATCTAACGAGTCAAAATCAATTCCTTTTAGGGATCTTCCAAAAAGAGTAATAATATGTTCTGTTTCGTCTGATTTTGCGTGAGGAATGGCTACATTTTCTCCAATTCCAGTGCTTCCTAAGCTTTCCCTCTCCATAAGCGAAGCAAAAAGGGTTTCTTTACTTTTTATAGCGTTTCTTTCTTCAAGGAATTTAGCTAGTTCTGTTAACACTCCTTGTTTATCGCGAGAGCTCAAATCCGCGATGATAAAGTTTTCTTTTAAAATTTCGCTGAGTTTCATCGGTTCGTATAAAGCCAGTTAAAGGTAAAATTAGAGTTGTAGAAAAAATTACTAAGGACTATTGGTCTATGATTTCCTTTGAGGCCGTCCCTTTTTTTTTGTTTAAGCTTTGAGCCCTATCTTTATGTTTACGCAATTGTTTTTGAATATTAGTTACTGCATGGTCTATGGCTGCATACATATCGCTTGTTTCTTCCTTGCAGTGAACCGAATACCCTTTCGTTTTTAAGGTGATTTCTACCCAATGCCCGTGTTTCTCAGATCCTAAAACGACATGGGTTGATGTATGGTCCTCTAAATTCAACAGGGTTTTACCTAGCTTTTGGTCTAACCGTTCGCGAATTGCAGGGGTGATTTCTAAATGTTTTCCTGAGACGGTTAATTTCATACTTTCCTCCGGGCGAGAGTGAGTCTATATAGTTCGAATTCAACGATTAATTTGTAAGAATATTGAAAAGTTAAAACAACCTTTTTCTCTTTCCAGCAGCGGGAATATTCAGTTCTTTTCGATATTTGGTGACAGTGCGGCGAGCTATTTTGGCGTTTTTCCTACCTAATATTTCAACAATTTGATCGTCCGTATATGGTTTGTTTGTATCTTCTTCTTGGACCAATTCCTTTATCATGTTTTTAACGCGAATGGAAGAAAGATTATTTCCCATATAAGATTTAATGGCGTTATGAAAGAAGAACTTGAGTTCGAATAGACCTTGAGGCGTATCTATATATTTATTAGTCGTGATCCTACTGACTGTGGATTCGTGCATGCCTATATCGTCGGCAACTTCTTTTAGAACCATTGGTTTAAGGTATGAAAGTCCTTTTTCCATAAATTCCTTTTGTAGCTTAACTAGGCTTTTCCCCACTTTATAAATCGTTTGTTTGCGTTGGTCTATACTTTTAATCAGCCAAACGGCGGCTTTATATTTGTCTTCTAAAAATTCCTTGGTGTCGCTTTCTTTAGAGTTCTTTAAAATATTGTGGTAATAGGGGTTAATGCGAATATTAGGCACTTCGCCGTCTATTAGCGTTACGTCAAATTCGCCATCTTTTTTTATTACTATTAAATCGGGCGAAACATAATCGGCTCCATCTGAACTAAAAATAAGTCCCGGTTTTGGTACAAACTCTTGGATTTGTTTCAGGGCTTGCAATACTTTTTGCAAATTGCACTTTAGCTCGCTCGCTATTTTAGGAAGTTGTCTTTCTTCTAGACGATCAATATATCCTTCGATTAATTTTTCAACTAATGGATTTCTTTCTGGTAACGCGCGCGCTTGGATGGCTAAACATTCTTGTAAATTACGCGCGCCAACTCCAGTTGGATCAAAACTTTGAACTACTGATAAAACCCTTAAAATATTTTCTTCGGAGGCTTGGGAAATTTCTACCAATTCTTCTAACTCAACTCTTAAATAGCCGTCGCCTTGAATATTGCCGACTATACAAGCCCCAATAAATTTATCTTCTTCAGTGTTTAAAGCAAGCCCTAGTTGCCACATTAAATGTTCTGCAAGCGTAATTTCTTTTTTACAGGTCGCTTCAAAGCTTGGGAACTCCATGCTGTTATCAATAAATTGATCACTAGATAAACCTTGATCAATGTTATTTTGAATTAAAGAATCCCAATCGACATCTTCAGTAGAACTTGTTTCTTTTGCTTCCAATGGGTTTTCAGGTTCGTTGACAGAAAAATTTTCTTCAGGAAGAGTTTCGGCGGTCTTTGGTTCTTCATCGTCTTCAGAGGAAGTAGAGGTGGGAAGGTCTTCTTCGAAGATTTCTTCAAGTATTGGGTTTTCAACTATTTCCTGTCGGACTAACTGAGCTAGTTCTAATCTGGCTAAAGGCAATAATTTAATGGCCTGTTGAAGCATAGGAGTCATCACTAGCTTCTGACTCATCTTGAGATTTAATCTCATCTCCATTGCCATAAAAAAAAGCTCCTATAAACCTTAAAGGGAAAATCTATCTCCTAGATAAATCTCTTTTACCTTTTCGTCTTGCGCCACATCATTTGGCAAGCCAGACGCAATAATTTTACCGCCATTAATAATGTAAGCGCGGTCAGTTATACTCAGGGTTTCTCTAACATTATGATCGGTAATTAAAACCCCAATTCCTTTATCTCTTAAATGAGAAATTATTGATTGAATATCTGAAACAGCGATGGGGTCGATTCCCGCAAACGGTTCGTCTAACAAGATAAACACAGGAGAAGTGGCCAAAGCTCGACTGATTTCTACTCGCCTTCTTTCTCCACCTGATAGAGAGTAGGCCATTGCGTTTTTAATGTGCAGAATATTTAATTCGCGCAGAAGAGAGCGGGCTTTCTTTTTCCTTTCAAAACTTGAAATTTTGAGCCCTTCTAAAACTGCAACAATATTCTCTTCGACCGTTAACTTCCTAAATACCGACGCTTCTTGGGGTAAATAGCTAATTCCCTTGCGAGCGCGTTGAAACATTGGGCGATTGGTTACATCTTCATCATCTAACATAACCTTACCGGAGTCTGGTTTTACAAGACCTACAACCATATAAAAAGTGGTAGTTTTTCCTGCTCCGTTTGGACCTAATAGTCCTACTATTTCGCCACGATTGACCTCGATATCGATTTTATTAACAACCGTTCGCTTTCTATAAGCTTTTACCAGACCTTGAGCGCGTAAACTATTAAACACAGTTATATTCTATTGAATCCCAGTTGATTTGGATTTGGACTTCTTTTTTTTATTCTTTGGATAAAATTTCATACGAACTCTTTCGTTAACTACGAAACGGTCTTTATCCAATAAAAAGATCATTTCTTTGCCTTCAATTATGTTGTTTTCTTCCCAGGCCGTGGCTTTTGGCGAGCCTGTGAGAATAATCTTTTGGGCGGTGTCTAAATATACAGCTCTATCGCCCTTGGCTTTTTTGGCGCCTCTGGTTATTACAACGTTGCCAATAGCGACAATTTCATCAGTTTGATTACCTTTTTCGTCGTTATAAATTTCTAAAATGTCTGAATCAATTTTTAGTTCCCCCCACTGGCCTTTAACCTTTCCAGAAAAAATAATTTTCTTGCCTCCATCTTCAGATCGCATCCGATCAGAATTTATTTCTATGGGGCCTTTTTCGTCTGGATCGAGTCGATTTACTATAGAGTTTTGAGATTGGCTAAGGTCTGGAAGTATCGTGAATAAACAAAGAAATAGTATCGAAATATTAAAAATTTTATACACAACTAAGTTTCGTCTTATTTGAGGCTCAAGGGTTTTGGGGAGTTTGTTTGTTTCGAATTTTTTCGGCTAATTTAGCGGATTCCGCCGTAAAATGAACATTCCCCGTTAGCTCGAAATCTTGAGTCTCTGTGTTTAAATGGCCTGTATCTGCCGAAACCCAAAATTTTTGTTGATTTTGCATTGAATACTCTACCTTCACCCCCGTCATATTTGTCGATTTTTGGGAGTGATTGATTTGAGCTAATTTAGCCTTAAGCTCCCATTCCTTTCTTCCGGAGTTTTCGTGAATGATTTTAAAGTTTTGTATTTCTATATCAGCCCCAGAAGGGGTTAAAGTCACTTTTACTGGCATTGAGCTAGGGGAAAAGTTCGTGTAGAAATAATATCCACATAAACAAATGAAAGTAACGCCGATTAACAGCAAAAATCGTCTAATGTGGTCAATCAAAGGAAAAATCCCCTATATGCAAATGCCATACCTATTTGGATCATGCCATATGGCGCCTTTTTTGTAAAGAAAAAAGGCAATCGTCTATGTGTTTCATATTTAAAGCTTTAATCTTCAAAAGCCGTTGATTTTCTTCTATTATTTTCATTGAAATTTCAAGTTGACTATCTAATGGATAATAAAGAAGTTTTTCATGCGATGAACCTTGAAATAGCTTTTCTGCCCATTCAATAATAGTGATTCCTTGTCCATAAATAATCTCTTCTAATCCCAGGTTATCCATTTCAGCAAAACTCTCTATCCGATATAAATCGATATGATAAATTGGGGGTATTGCCGAATATTCGTTGATGATAGTAAACGTGGGACTGGTGACGTAATAATTAGGGTCGATATCTAACCCTAATGCGAAACCCTGAACCAACGCAGTTTTTCCCGCTCCAAGGTCTCCAAACAATAGGATGACATCTCCAGGTATTAAGCTTTGGCCAATTTGTTGGCCTAAGGATTTTGTTTCTTCGGGGGACTGAGAGGTTATTTCCATTGATTTAAGGAAAGATGGATTTGATGGTATTAGGAAGTTCTCTTAAAAGATCCCCAGCGATTAAATTGGTTTTGCTTTGTTTGTGCGCAAATTGATCGCCAGCTAAGCCATGTAAATAACAACCGGAAAGCGTTGCCCATTTTGAGGACATGCCCTGCGCTAAAAGCCCAGCAATGATTCCGGTTAATACATCTCCGGAACCGGCGGTAGCCATACCAGAGTTTCCTGTTGGATTAATGAAGATTTCCCCATTAGGCATAGCAATGACGCTGTGAGCGCCTTTCAGTATTAAATAAATGGAATGTTTTTTAGCAAATTCAGAAGAGACAGCAATTCGATTATTTAAAATCTCCTGAGTTTCAATCCCAGATATTCTCGACATTTCTTTTGGATGCGGAGTCAAAATGGTTCCAGGTTTTAGGGATGATAGTAAGTTTGGGGAAAGCGCTAAACAGTTTAAACCGTCTGCGTCTAAGACTAATGGAATATTCAGCTCTGGAATCGTATTTTCTAACAGTTCCACCGTTTCATTTTCGGTAGAAATACCGGGGCCAATGGCGACGGATGATTTATCTTTGCACAATTCTAAAATTTGCTGTTTGGCGGAAAGTCCTAAAAAACCTTCTTTTGATTCGGATAACCCTGTCGTCATAACTTCTAATGGAACGGCTTCTGCAAGTTTTTGACAACTTTCGGGCATGGCTAAAGTCGCTAATCCCGCTCCTGATCTTAATGAGGCTAAAGCGGCCAATCCTCCAGCGCCATTTTTACCCAAAGAACCGGCTATCAAAAGAACATGTCCAAAAGTTCCCTTGTGTGAGTTTGCATTACGGTCTTGAAATTGCGTTTGAATATTTTCTACTTCTAAAAGATTGATGTCTATTGGAACTGAACTTAAAGCCTTTTCTGGTATGCCAATATCGACTAATTCCAATTCGCCCATCGCGTCTGCGGCAGGGAAAAGCCAATGACTTCTTTTATATAAGGCTAACGCAATAGTCACGCTTGCGTTTACTTTTGCCCCGATAAATTGTCCAGAGTCTGAATCGATTCCAGAAGGGATATCGATAGCGACCACGGTCTTTTCCGTTTCGTTGATGATTTCGATAATTTTTTCGTAAATTCCAGAGGCGGCTTTGTTAAAGCCAGTGCCAAAAATTGCGTCGATTATTAATTGGCTATGATTCAAAATATGGCGGCAACTTTTAATATTGGTTTCATTGATTTCTTTAATCGGAACGCCAATGTTTACGGCGGAATCGGCATTGATGCGCGCGTCGTTTTTTAATGAATCGTGTTCTCCGATTAATAAAACTTGAACATTTGCCCCTTTATTAAAAAAATGTCGCGCAATGACAAAACCGTCGCCCCCATTATTTCCTTTACCGGCGACAATGGTTATTTTTTTTTGCAGGCAGTCTGGGAAGCGTTTTAAAACTGTATCCACACATCGGATGCCTGCATTCTCCATTAAGACGATACCCGGAATGCCACATTCATTGATCGCATGTGCGTCGACGGTCTGCATTTCTTTTGCTGTTGATATTTTTTTCACAAAAATTTAATCGATTAATTTTATTATTTGGAGAGGACTTAGACGTATATAGTATAAGGATAGTCTTTGGATTCTGTTAGTTCCATTTCTTCGCGAGTGGGCAATAAACCATTTATTGCGCCAAACTGGCAATGGCAGCAATAACCTTTTCGTTTTTTTTCATCTGGAGAGATATTGTTGAATTGGTCGGCAGTGAGTAAAAAGACGGTATTGAAAAAATATTCTTTAACAAACCGGTTAAACGAAATTGGATTGCCATCTAAATCGGGAAGCGCTTCTTTTCTTTCCTTAATAGGATCTCTATTGTAGTTATATGTAAACCGAAACAATGTATCGTATAAAATACAAAAGTGGTAAGTGTTCATTCGATACCAGGGTGTTTCACAATCCAATCCAGCGTAAAGATTTTGAATTAGTTGTTGTGTGGTGCTTAAATTGCTAAACTTATGGGCTTTTGGATAGAACCGGTGAAGATCTTCATTATGAAAAGTTATTGGTTGTTTGGCGACCATGCTTAAAAGATTTTCATCTTCTTCTAGCGCCAATTTTATATATTGAGCGGGGTTGAAGAATGGGGCTCCTGGATTTGGGACTTCTTCTAAATGTGAGCCGCCAGAAAGCAGTGAGTAATCAGAGTAATTTATATTTTTTTTGAATATCAACATGGCTAAACTAAGTTGACGCTATGATTCGATAGGTAAAGTTTTCTGTACCTATTTTAATTCTTTTTTTTAATAAGTAGGAAAAAAAATGGGTTCTGTGTATGAGTTCCATATTAGAACCGTAAAAGGTGAAATTGTTCCATTCTCTGATTATCGAGGGAAAGTCTTATTGATTGTCAATGTCGCTTCGAAATGCGGACTGACACCGCAATATAGAGGACTTCAAGAGCTTTATAAGCGGTACAAAAAGCATGGTTTAGAAATTTTAGGGTTTCCCTGCAACGATTTTGCCGATCAGGAACCAGGCACAGAAGCTGAAATTCTCAATTTTTGTGAAGAAAGGTTTAACGTTAAGTTTCCTATCTTTCAGAAAATCACTATTTTAAACGAACCGGTTCACCCTGTTTATAAATTATTGTTGGAATGTGAGTTGCCAATTATTTACCCTAGCAACTTCAAGTCTAAAGTATTTAACGTGGTGATTAAATCGACTTTTTTCATTAAAGGAATGCGAAAGCCTAATGAAAATGGAGTGCAATGGAACTTTCATAAATTTTTAATCGACAGAAAAGGAAATCCAACGGCTAGTTTTGCCAGTCAAATGGAGCCAGAAGATAGTCGATTAATCCGTCAGATTGAAACTGAACTGAACCGCAAATTGGATTGAAAAGTTAAAACCAGATTAAGGAGAGTTTGGATAAGGTTCTTCCGGGTACTGGGCTAGAAGGGTTTCTTCTTCTGCGGGAGTTAATCCGTTGATGACGCTAAACAGGGAAGGGGACCATTTTTCTAACCACTCTTTTTTAGAGTTATCCATATTGAAAAAACGGTCAGGATCGATTAAAAATGCTGTGTGGAAGAAATAAGTGTTTAAGAACCAATTGAAGTCGATAGATTCTCCTTCCAGCTCAGGAATAAGCTCTCTACGCTGGTATTCGTCGCTGTAGCAATAATCTTCAATGTGCCCTGAAAGAGTATCGTAAAGATAGCAAAAATGATAAGAGTTCATTTTAAACCATTCGTTACGATTGACTAATCCTTCTAATAATCTTTTAGATATAGAGTTTAAAACTTTTGCATTGCTGTAACGCGCCGCATGTGGAAATAGAACTTCCAACTGCTTCTGCGACTTTTCTAACGACTGTTGGGTCAGGTCGTAAAAAATCTGCCTATCGGAAGTTAACGTCGATAAAATTAAACCATAAGGATCTAATTCGACTCCCGCCGTTCCAGGCCAGGATTGCGAATATTTGACCGGCAATATCGGGCTATTTCCGGATTCATAAATGTTGGTATTAAAAATCAGCATTGGAGAACGAATAAATTATTTAACGTGTGGTAAATTCTACCCTAAACGGCTTCTAAAAACTTTTAAAACTAAAGAGAATCTCTAAAAATTTAAATTTGCCAAGAGCCTAGTTTTTAAAATCAAGGGCTTAAGCGATAGCAAATCAGTAAAAATGTTACTTATTATAGGTCCACTTAAAATAACTTTATGAATCAAATTTCTGAACTTAAATCAAAATTAGACTCAATATTAAATCCTACAGAGATTAATGAGTTTTTAAATTTAGTTAAAAAGTATCAAGAAGGACCGGCTCTAATTTCTGATTGGAATTCGGTGAAAGGGCCAGATCCTCTTAAGCTCCCAAGATACGAAAAACTGCCTATACCAGATCAAGGCAAATTAGAAAAAGCGTTGCAAAAACTGGTTGTTTGTAAACTGAATGGCGGGTTAGGCACTTCTATGGGATGCTCCGGCCCTAAATCAGCTATACCTGTAAGGGATGGTAAATCGTTTTTAGATTTAATCATTGAACAAATCGATTCTTTAAATCGGGAACATAATATATCCGTCCCATTAGTATTAATGAATAGTTTTCGAACGTATGAAGAAACTGAAAAGATAATTGGAGAGTATAACGGCGATTTAAAAATTAGCGGATTTTTACAGAATAAGTTTCCGCGTTTAGAAGTAAGTGCGCTGTCGCCATTATCAGAAGAAGGGTATGGTATTGACGCCTGGTATCCTCCTGGTCATGGCGATTTATACAATTGTATAAAAAACCAGGGGTTGTTAGATAATTGGTTGAACCAAGGTAAAGAAATATTATTTATCTCTAATTCGGATAATTTAGGAGCGACGGTTGATCCACGTATCGCCTCATTTTTATTAGACGATGGCCCTTCTTTTATATTAGAAGTTTCCGAAAAAACGTTGGCTGATATTAAAGGCGGAACATTGTATCAAGCGAACGGCAAACTAGGGCTTTTGGAAGCCGCTCAGGTTCCTCCGGAAGGAATGGATGAGTTTTGCGGTGTGGATAAATTTAAAACGTTTAATACGAACAGCATTTGGATCAACCTTGTGCGGTTGAAAGAAAAATTAAATGAAGGTTCTTTAGATTTTCCGGTAATAGCTAACCCCAAAACGATTCGAGGTATAAACACGTTGCAATTGGAAACGGCGATGGGGTTTGCTGTTGAGTTATTTGACGATGCGATGGGATTGATAGTGCCAAGGAGTCGGTTTTTACCGGTTAAAAAGACCAGCGATTTATTTGTTGTTCAATCTAATGTGTTTAATTTAGAAAAGGGCAGGCTGTTAAGGAACCCGGCAAGAGAAATGGAAGCTCTACCATTAGTTTCTTTTGGGAAAGAATTGAACGATTATGAGACATACAGAGACTCATTTGATGAAATTCCAGATTTATTGGAATTAGAATCTTTAAAACTGGACGGTGAATTTCAATTTGGTGAAAACGTGGTTTTAAAAGGTAATATTAAACTAGAGAGTAAAGAGGGCGTTCATGATGTTCCAAAGGGAACTCAGGTGAACATGTAAGTATCAAGTTGTAGGATTAAAGGGAAATAATATTGATTACCTTGAATTGGGTAAAATTAGTTTTTATAATGAATATATCTAATTAACAATTTTTCAAGAGTTTTATGGGAAAGAAAAATCATCAAAAAAAGAATCAAGCTCGGTCGGGGGATCAACCTAAATCTTCTAAATTAGCTCCTATTATTATGGTGACCTTAGGAGTGGTTGTTTTGGCGAGCGTTTATTTTTTAACCAAACCAAAAATGAGCGGAAACCCGGTCGCTCCGGCTTTTGGGCAATTGATTGAAAATAGACCGATACTAAGTTCAGCTATGTTTGCGGGAAAAGCAGGACAAGCCTATGAAATTGCCGCAAAAATTCCAAAGGTTCTCGATAGTCTATTTTGTTATTGCTACTGCAAAAAAGAACATAACCATAAGAATCTGTTAACTTGTTTTACAAATAAGCATGGATCTAAATGCGATATTTGTATTAATGAAGTTCTTTACGCCAATGAACTTTACGAAAGAGGCAAAAGTTTGGACGAAATAGTTGTAGCGGTTGATAGGAAGTTTTATCGACCTTATATACCTCATAGAGGCTAAGACTATTAGGTGAAGTAAAGAATAATAGAAAAAAATTAAAACTGATATTTTTGAATAGGTATTATTTATTTTTATGGAACAAGCTCTTCGAAACAAACCTTTTATGATTTATATGCCTTTCGCTTTTTTGGCGACGGCGTTGTTTTCTATTCTTATCATTTTCTTAAATAAGGTTGAACTTAAGCCTTTTGAAATGGAATATCCCCAAGAAGCGTTCATAGCGCCTTCTTTTGAATTGCCTACCCTGGGTGGCGGCAAGATTAAATTAGCCGACTATAGAGGTAAGGTGGTTTTTTTAAACTTTTGGGCAACGTGGTGTAGCACTTGTAAGGTGGAGATGCCTTCTATGCAAAGGCTTTACAATAAGTTTAAAGCGCAAGGGTTTGAAATGATAACTATAAGCATAGATAAAGACCAGGAATTGATACAACCATTTATGGATGAATATAAATTGACGTTTCCAGTTCTATTGGACCCAGAAAGCGAAATCGCCAAAAAGGTTTATAAGACTACAGGCGTTCCAGAAACGTTTATCATTCGGCAAGATGGTATTATCGTTCATAAAGCTATTGGACCCAGAGATTGGGCTTCCGATGAAACCATTCAAGCGTTTCAACAATTAGTGGGTTTTGAAGACAATGCGTAGCAAAGTTTTAGTTATTTTACTTTTGGTTTTCATCGTCGACGGGATGTGTTTTGCCCATTCGAACGAATACTCTCAAGATACGGGAAGTGAATACACTTCTGAGTTAGGGAATGAGCATTCGGAACATGACAATATGTATGCCGTGTCAGAAGAGAAAAGCGCTAGTGATGGGGTAATGGATCATTCCCTTGGCAGGTCCGATTTTATGGCTCCAGAGCCAACTCACAAAGAAGTCGAAAAGAAAATGGATCATGAAGAAGGAAGTCATTCCAGCCATACCAAAGAAATAAAGATTTCCGAACATGAATGGGTGTCTACTTCCCAAAAAGGATATGGTCCTGCGGCTGGAATAACTTTGGTCGCTGGTTTATTTTTTGGAATCGTAATGATGCGTCGCAGTTAGTAAAGACGTCTTTTAGATTTAAAGTTTTCCAAGTTGTATAGATTTCCCATCAATTCTCTCCTAAAAGATTAAATGGCTGATAACGAAAAATTCAATACGCTAAAGAAGAGACTCGGTCTCCAGCTTTTGGAATATCGTATTCCCGAGCACGCCAATACGATCAAGTATTCGCTCGGCGGGATGACAGCCACAGCATTCAGTGTATTACTCGTTAGCGGAATTATATTGGCCCAGTTTTATTCCCCCGATCCAGAAAGAGCAAACGCCAGCGTTCATTACTTAATGGATCAAGTTTATTTAGGATGGTTTTTGCGCGGAGTGCATTTCTGGGCTGCGGAAGTTCTGACCGTTACGATGGTTTTGCACATGATCCGAGTTTTTTATACCGCTTCCTATAAGTTTCCAAGAGAGATCAATTGGCTAATCGGCGTTGGACTACTCCTTTCTATAGTTTGTTTTCTTTTCACCGGAACCGTTCTTAAGTGGGATCAAGAAGGGTACGAGGCGTTAGCGCATTTCCTTTGGGTTGTGGATCGCATGGGGATTTTTGGCTTGCCGTTTACGGAAAACTTTATAGAAGGCATTCCATTATTGACCCGTATCTATATGGGGCATATTTCGCTTTTGCCATTGCTGACGATTCCTTTATTGGGGCTACACATCTTTTACGTTAAATATTATCAGCTTTCCCCATTGCCCGATGGTTCAGGCAAAGAAAAGGACATACCGTTTACGAAGCATATGGCCTATCTGCAAAAAACAGGAGTAGGCGTTTTCTTTTTGATTTGTCTTTTAGCGTTAACCATCGCTCCGCCTTTAGGAGACGTTCCTGTTCTAGGAATGGAAGTCACTAAACCACCTTGGCAGTTTGTTTGGATTTATGCGCTAGAAAATTTATGGGTACCTAGTTTAATAGTTGTTCCTCCGATACTAGTCTTTTTGCTTTTGTCGGTGCCTTTTGTGGATCGAAGCGAAGAGAGGGATTGGAAGAAACGTCCTATAGCTAGAATCGTTTTAGCAGTAATGCTATTTGTTTTTACCGCTCTTATTTTGTGGGGTAAATTCACGACCATGTCCCATACGATGTAACGATGCCTTCAAAAGAAATAGTTGTAGAAATATTGACGAAAGACAAATGTTGTTTGTGTGAATATGCGAAGGAAATATTAGAAGTAGTTTTGCCGGATTACAATGCAGAGCTCAACGAAATCAATATCGCAAACGATGACAAGTTAATGGCATTATATGGTGAGAAGATTCCCGTGATCCGTGTGGACGGAGAGGAGTGGTTCAAATTTAAAGTCAGTGAACCTGTTTTACGAAAACGATTAGACGACTACATAAAAGATAACTGACAAATAGAAACTGTTTTTACCGCAAAGTAACTGTGTTAGAAGTCAAGCATGGTTTGTTTCCCAAGCGGAGTTATTTTTAGCCATAGAGTTTAATGCGACGATCATTTTCCTCATGGTGGCGGTGATTGAGACTTTAAAAGTTTTTCCATTATCTTTAAGCCTATTATAAAAAGTTTTGAGAGGTGGGTTATAGCGAACTGCCGAAAGAGCAGCCATATAAAGTGCACTTCTGACCTGTTTTCTTCCTCCTGCAATATGACTTTTCCCCTTCCATGCGCCGCTTTGTTTTGTGTATGGAGCTAGTCCAGACAAAGCGGCGATCTGAGTCTTACTACATTGTCCTATTTCAGGTAATTCAGCGACCAAAATCATGGCTGTGTAGTTTCCGATCCCAGGCATAGAGCAAAACAATTGAGTCAGGTTAAAAAGCTTAGGGCACTCCTGAATCATATTTTGTAAAACGTCTTCTAGCTTTTTGGCTTGACGTTGGCAGGACCGGTGAAGAGCCTTGAGAGCTTTGACGGTTATAGGATGAGTTGCTTTTTCAATCTGTTCCTTGATCTGTCCGGCATGTTTACGTAAGTTTTGTAGCGACCGACTAAGGTCGCGCAATGCCAACTGTGTTTTATCAGGCAAGGTAGAACCTTTTGTCAAACCAGATGCTCCAAAACAAGCCAATGCTTGGGCATCTATTTTGTCTGTTTTTGCCAATATTCCGCGTGCGCGGATAAAGTTTCGCGCTCGCATAGGTTGTACTAGGTGGACGGTATAGCCTGCGCTTTGCAAGCAAACCCACACGGGACGTTCATAACCTCCAGAAGCTTCTAAAACTGCCACGGAGTTTTCGGGAACCTGATGTTCTTGTAAGTAAGCCAACAAGATTTCGTGACCGCCCTTGGTGTTATCACACCGGAAGCTCTGGTTCACGGGGTGAATGTGAATATCAAGAAACATTTTTCCAACATCGATGCCAATTGTTAATGATTGATTTGTCATGATAGGATATCCTCCTTGTATGCGGCCTCCCTGGTTCAGGGGCCTCGTAACTGTTCGACACAATGAACCATGGCGATGGTCCTACTTTGCACGTTCTTTCAAAAAAAGAACCGACGCAGATCGACCTATCGCCCGGCAGGTCTCTCCTGCAAGAGAGACCTGCCATACTAACTACCACATAATTCATAGATAGAAAATAAACATACAAGACGCTAAGGACGCAAAGAAAGAAAAGGTGAAAAGCAAGACGCTCAAAAAATGATTTTGCGTTAACAAGTTGTATCGAGTTCCTATAAACACTATTTCCGTCATCCTAGAGAAGCCCTAGAAGGGCGACGAAGGATCTAGGTAAAGGCTCTTGAACTGTACTGATTTGCTTTCTTTGCGCTCTCTGCGTCTTTGCGGTAAAAGCCTTTTTTGAAAGGGGAAAACAAAATGGTCGAAAAGACCGCGTTGAGCGAAGAAGAATTAGCCACTAAATTGAAAGAAATGGCTCCGGAATGGAAGACCGGAAAGAATGAAAAAGGCGTTCCCTTTATAGAACGAGTGCATCACGCCAAAAAGTTTATGGCGGGAATAGATTTTGTACATAGAGTAGCGGAAGCCGCCGAAGAGAATAACCACCATCCAGATATCATCATCAATTACAAAAGAATCACCGTCCGCTACTGGACCCACACCGTAAGTGGCGTCACTCTCGCCGACGTCCAAATGGCCCAAAAAATCGATCCACTGTTTGAGAAGTGATTCCCACTCTGTTTGATGAGTTATAGAACTAAGCGAGCCCTAGGGATGTCAGGCTGAGTCTCGAAGTCTCGACATAATAGACGAAAGCTTATTTTCTTAGTTACCAATTGAAATACAACCACTGGCTAGAACCTTTTTTTGACAATTGTATCTTTGAAAATTTTTTATATTATTTCAAACTCTGATTGTTATATTTTTGCTTTTCAATAATTGTAAAGAAACCCAAAGAGGTTATTATGGGGAGTTGGTTAAATGTAGGTGTGGAAGGAGAGGCAATATGGCCTAAAGAGGAAACCAAAATAAACTTTGATGGGTATGAGCTAATATTAAAACCTGCTACAAAAAAATTTCAACAATCCATACATGTTGACCTACAAAGTGTTTCCGATGTTGAAGCTCTAACATTAATTAATAGATTTCTTAGCATTCTTTCATGGTGTGATGACCTAAGAATGGAAAATTTATATGGCGGGTATGGAAGTGTAGTTCCTGTACCTGTTCCAATTAAGACTAGAACTATTGGGTCTTCCATAGATTTCCCTTTTGAACGGGATCTTGAAGAGAACCCAAAAGCCATATTGGCGCTTGCCTTATATAGAGAGGGGCTTACAGTAAATAGCGTGCCATTTTCTTTTTTAAGTTACTTCAAGATTTTAAATATATTTTGGAACGACAAATATATAAAGGACGAACATAAAAATAAAAAAAATGAAATTATTGAAGGGATACGTGAAACCCTAGGTTTTATTGATGATTCTGAAGCCAAAGAAAGAATTGATGATTTAAGTAAACAAAGTGAAGATGTGCCAAAATATTTATATGAATCTGGCCGCTGTGCTGTGGCTCACGCGTTCTCCAATCCAATCGTGGACCCAGATGATGTATCCCATCTGAGAAGGCTTTCGGAAGATATTTGGATAATTAGAGCCATAGCTGAGCATTTAATCGAAAATAAACTTAATGTGAGTAAAAGTATTCATGGATGAGTTGTTTGTTTAGATTCAGTTTGTTGAGCAGATCCTCTTCAAGTAGAAGCTTCTTTAGGTGGAATAATTTCTTCTTTTAGCTTAAGCATTGCTTCGCGTTTTTCTTTTCTCATTTGCGGGATTACATAAGCTTCGTTTAAAATTTCTAGAATGACCGACAAAAAGAACCTTATGTGTTTTGCATTCCAGCCTTCATATGACTCCTCATGTACCTTGTCGCTTGTTAATTGTTGGATGGTTATCATTTGGTCAAAGTAAATAGGATCAATATCTTTTAACTCTTCCTTTAATGATTTAATACGCTCATCATAATTACTCCCTTTAGCGTTATGTTTTTTAGCAAGTTCATAAATTATCTTTCGGATACAAACAGAGGCACCTGTTAAAAAATTATTTTTTAAACAACCTTCTGCTTCTGCTATGAGTTCTCTAAAAATTTTAGGTATTCTCGAGTCGGTTGCGAAAGAAGATGAGGGGATAGAGAAGAAGATATGTGAGTCGATGTCTTGTAAAACGGAAGTTATTTCTTTCTGGAAAGTTTCTATTTCATCGTGTCGAAATGATTTGCAGATATACCCAGATAAGATATGATGGTAGGTGAAGTGAATAGATGTTTTTAAACAAGAGTTACATTTTACAAAAAAAACAGCACATCTTTTTTCTGAAGACCAATCAAAAGAAAAACTATATTCACTTGTGAATTGAACGTGTCTTCTTTTACAAAAGGGGCAGTTATAAATATCCCAATTAATAAAATATTTTTTGTCTAATGAAGATTGATCCATGAAAAACTCTAATTAAAAGTTATTGTTTGAATATAGTTTAATTTACCATAAATAATAAGTTTTATTCTCCAAAAAAATATTTAATACTCTTTAACAGTCATGAAGATGAATGATCTTTTTAATGGTCTAGCCGAGTCCTATTGATTTTTCGCCATTGGTAGGTTTAGTGCTCAGTGTTTGATATTCTAGTAACTAATCCTTTAGCAAGCCATCCCATCCTCATAATTTGAATTGACAATGTAGGTAGTAATACTAAGTTTCCCCTATACGAAAATTAATTTTTATTTTATTTTTTCTAGTTAATTCCTGCTCTCAACCTCAAGAAAAAGCTTGGATAGTTCTAGAGTTTTCTTTACGTAGTGGCATCCCCCCAAAATGGTCTTCCATAAACCAAACGCCACAGATACGAATTTAAAAGTATACAAAGAGGAGTCCCCAACCCATAAATATAAAAACTCCTGTTTTTTCTGGCTCATGATTTCCTCCTGGAAATCAGTGAAAACCAATTTCTTCGCGCCTATTAAAGGTGAAAATCAATTCAAAGTTAATGTTTCTGAATGTGAAATTTTTTTGAATACAAAATAGTTTTGGATGGTGGTTTTTATTTTGAGGGAAAGGAAAAAGGTTGTCGATAAAGAATTTAATTCTCCGTAATTCAAAGATTATCAACATCCCCAGTTCAATATGGATTTATTGAAATTATATTAAGAGGCTTATTAAAAGGGGGATATAAGGTTGATATTTTAATTTATTGAAAGCCGTATGAATTGGTTCGAGCTTGATAATGCTTCTCAATTATGTTTAAATTTTGCGTTTCATTAGTTTTTTGTGGGGGGGACTGTATCTAAAATAGTTAGATATTTAAATAAAAATTTGGAGATTAAAATATGAAAAAGCAGCTTAGATGGTTGGTGTTTTTAAGTTTTTGGCTGGTTGGTTCCTCAGCATGGGCTCAGGGGTTGGATAACACGCCGATCGGGAGTACTACTCCGAGTACGGGCGCCTTTACCAACTTGCAAGCAACGGGTACTTTCACGCTCGGCGGCCAAACGGCCTCAAGTCTCAGCGCGATTGACAACAAAAACGTAAAAGTATCCAGCGATGACAGTACCCCTGGTTTTTTAAATGGCAAATTAGTATCAGGAAATGGAATCACCTTGACCGAAAATGGCGGCGGGGGCAACGAAACCTTATCAATCTCCGCTGCTGATAAGTTGACCAATAAAGGCGACTTGTTGACGCATGATGGTACTAATGAAGCGAATTTGCCTGTTGGCGCCGACGGTCAAGTATTGACTGCGGACAGCGCTTCACCCAATGGCGTCAAATGGGAAGACGGTGGGGCTACAGACGAAAATGATGGTGTCGATATTACTTTTAACCGGCAATTCGAATACCCTTCTAGTTCTGGTAACGTTCCCGCTGTGGATTTAAACGGTACGAATATTTATATCGATCCAACCGATCCTACGGTTACTATTGGCGGCGTTTCTGCAAACGTACTTTTCGCGGGGGATATTCCCAATACCAACCCGGTTGTCCAACAGGTGGTGACTGATTTACCGCCAGGGCTTATCAGCGGAAACTACAAGCTTGAACTGACAAACACGCAGGGAGTTTCTAGGTTATTTATACCTTTGACTGAAACCACTTTTTTTGATGGCAGTACATGGGATTCAGCCACTCTCAGCGCTCCTTGGGCTCTTAGCCGGCACGCCTCGGTTGTATTCCAGAATAAGATTTGGATATTCGGTGGCCATGATGGAACCACCTATACGAATGATGTCTGGAGCTCCAGCAACGGGGTAGATTGGGTTTCTGTTGCTACCGCTGGGCCGATATGGAATGTCCGCGCTTACCATACCGCATTAGTTTTTATAGACCCGGCTGATAGCGTTGAAAAAATGTGGATTCTGGGTGGGTATGCAGGAACTATGTATAACGATATTTGGAATTCAGTAGACGGGGTTCACTGGAATCAGGTTACTACAAGCGGCACAATTTGGGCAGGTCGCCATGTCCACGCATCGGTTGTTCACAATGGAAAAATGTGGGTGATCGGCGGTCAGGACGGATCGGGTAATTTTAACGATGTTTGGTATTCATCGGATGGCGTGAATTGGTCCGAGCCGGTGGGTACGGTTCCATGGTCCGTTCGTTATGGACATTCTGTTTTATCCTTTAATAATAAATTATGGCTTATTGGCGGTAACAGCCCTCCTAGAAATAATGAAGTTTGGTCTTCTTCAGATGATGGCGTTACCTGGGTTTCTGAGGTTACAGATGCGGATTGGGCGGATCGTTATTACCATACCTCGGTGGTCTACAACGGCAAAATGTGGGTGATCTCTGGATACACTAACTATTATCCGGATGTCTGGCACTCCTCAAATGGAGTCGACTGGGCTGAGGCCACAGGTACTGCGCCTTGGGTTGGTCGAGGAAACGCCACATCAGTGGTATTTGGTCAAAAAATATGGGTGATGGGGGGAAGGGACAATACTGTAACGACACTTTCTGATGTCTGGTTTACTTCTGAATAAAACCCATTTTATAACCAAATCAATTTAGAAAAGTTTGTATGGGAAATTATCTTAACCTACAACACTTTCTATTAATTTATATAGAGGCCAAACTATGAAAAAACAATTTGTAGTATTTATTATATTTAGCTTTTTACTTGTATACACATCTTCCTGGGCTCAAACCGGGTTGAATGGGATACCGGTTGGAAGTACCACACCCAGTACGGGAAAATTCACTAACTTGGAAGCAACTACCGATTTTAAACTGGGCAGCGATACCGTTACCAGTTTAGATCAAATCAACGACAACAAAGTTACGACCAAAGGTGATTTACTATCTCATGACGGTACTGATGAGAGTAAATTGGATGTAGGAGTTGATGGAGAAGTATTGACTGCCGATTCCACCGCGCCCAATGGACTTAAATGGGATGCTGCGCCTACTGGCCCTACCGGAGCCACTGGCCCCCAGGGACCACAAGGGGCTACCGGGGCTACTGGCCCTCAGGGAACATCTTATCAATTCAGAGGCGCTTTAGTATGGTCGACTTCAGATCAAACAGTGCCACACCTTACGGACACCGACATAATTTGGCAGGCAGAAATATATGACACTGATGGTTTTCATCCGCCAAATTCAACTGCCTTTGTAATCCCTGCTGGGGTTTCTAAAGTTCGGCTTTCTGCAGGGGTCGTTTGGGATGCTACTCCATCAGGTGCGCGAGCTATATTCACCACACTAAATGGTCAGTTACAACCCGTTGGGAGAGCTTTAGTGTTTTCTCCAAAAACTACTAATTTCGTAATGGGACAAAACATACAATCGGCGGTAATTCTAGTCAATACGGGAGATGTTATCAGGTTGGCAGCCACCCAGGATTCAGGACAAAATGTTGTGGTCCATGGGAACAACGCAGCCACTTGGTTTGCCATCGAAGTTTTGCAGTAAGTATTTAACTACAAGTGATAATTTCCTCTATCCCAATTTCGGGTAGAGGAAATGCACTTCGCCATAATTTGAATTGACAATGCTAGGTAGTAACTATAAGTTTTCCATGTGCGAAAATTATTTTATATCTTATTTTTTCTAATTAGTTCCTGCTCTCAACCGCAAGAAAAAGCTTGGATAGTCCTTGAGCTTTCTTTATTGAGCGGCGTTCCAAAAAAAATGGCATTCCATAACCCAGGCGCTCCAGATGCGACTCTAGGTGAATGCAAAGAGGCTCTCCCCAACGTCCTCCCCGAGTTGATTGGATACATAAAAAGCGAAGCCCGGTTTGAAGGAGCAAAGTTAGTAAAAGCTCAATGCGTCATGGCTATGGGAGATCCACTCAAAGTTGATAAGTTATGATAATGTCTCTATTTTGAGGAGGATAGGAAGGCAGGATTGAATCCTGGAATCCCTTTCTTATTTAAGTCATATTTCCTTATAGTGTTGGAAACCTCTCCTTTCAAAACTCACTTTGACTTTCCTCCTAAAGTTTTTTTCATACACAAAAAGTTGTAAAATTCCTTTAATTTAAGATAGTTAGATTTTTTGCATAAATTGGTTAGTTTTGAAGGTTAGCTTTCTGAACGCGAATAGATTAAAATTCTTGTATTATTTTGAGATTCTAATTCTAAAAGTTCCACCAAATTACTGAATGTGAGCGATGTACGATTTTGCCGATGCAACCAAAGTTTTATTAGTCGACGACGATCCCTTAGTGCGTGACTTTTTGTCCGAAACTATTCAATCTGATACCTTTGATGTAGAGACCTGCAAAGATGGTTTGGAAGCCTGGGATTATTGCCAGAAGCATAAAGACATCAACGTCATAGTTTTAGATATTGTGATGCCAAAGATTGACGGAATGACGTTAATGAAGCAATTACGCGATTCCGGCAACGAGGTTCCTATTATCATCTTGACCAGTAAAGGAGAAGTTTCTGTCGCTTTAAAAGCTTTGAATGAAGGAGCGAGTGATTATCTGATCAAGGACGAAGGCATTCAAAAGACGATTATGCATTCGATTGACCGGGTTCTCGAAAAGAAAAGAATCCTGGATGAGAATAAACAACTCATGGCAGAGTTGGAAAGGTCAGTCAAAGAGACTAAGGCGAAAAATATAGATTTAGAAAGAGAAATTTCTGAAAGAAAGAAAGCCGAAGAAGAATCCGTTCGCGCTAGAGAAGAGGCTATACGAGCTAATAAAGCGAAATCGGATTTTTTATCCCATATGAGTCACGAGTTACGAACCCCGCTAAACGCAATTATTGGTTTTGCTCAGTTGCTCAAACGAAATAAAGAACAAAATTTTTCCGAACGACAAAGGAATAATACCGAAGAAATAATCAAAGCGGGAAAACATCTTCTAGAGTTGATTAGCGAAGTGCTTGATCTGGCTAAAATTGAATCAGGAACGATGACCGTGTGCATGGAAGAAGTCAATCTCAACGAATTGATTGATGAAGTGATTTCTTTAATCTTACCGTTAGCGGAGGTAAGGGATATTCGGATTATCAACCATGTAACCTATTATCCAGACTTGGTAATAATGGGAGATAGAGTTCGATTGAAACAGGTTTTGCTTAATTTAGGATCTAATGCGGTCAAGTATAACAGCGAAGCTGGAAAGATTACTTTTGATTGCGAGGTTCTTAAAAATAGTCGAGTTGCGATTAAGGTATCCGATACGGGTGATGGACTCTCGGCAGAAGATCAAAAAGCGTTGTTTGAACCGTTTCAAAGGCTCGATGCAGAGGCCACTGAAATAGAGGGTACTGGAATTGGGCTGACCATTACAAAAAACTTAGTAGAATTGATGGAAGGACAGTTGTCGGTAACTAGCGAGGTGGGAAAAGGGAGTTGCTTTATTATCGAACTAGAAAAGGTAGGAGACACTGGGCAGAAAATTGAGCCTGTTCAAGGGATTGGGGAAGGTGAAGAAGTTAAAAACGAAACGAAAGAAGAAGTTAAGCTTACTTTACTTTACGTCGAAGATAACCCGACTAATTTGAATTTAGTTCAGCAGATTATTATGGAAGACTTTCCTGACATAAATTTGCTGGACGCGCCAAATGCTCCTCTAGGTTTGGAAATGGCGAAAGCCCATAAACCAAAATTAATATTGATGGATATTAATCTACCTGGAATGGATGGGTTTGAAGCGTTTGAAAAATTGAAAACTTATGAAGAAACCAAAAATATTCCGGTGATTGCTATCAGCGCTAACGCGATGCAAAAACAAATCGAAAAAGCAAAAGAGGTCGGTTTTGCAGAATACATCGTTAAGCCAATAGACCCAAACGGTTTTTCAGAGACGTTGGAAGGCTATTTTAAAGAGGAATAATGCGGTTTATTTGGGTTGGTGGGTTATTTTTTGTTTTTTAGTTTTGTGTACTGTTCCATTATTTCTTTTCGAGTTAGAAGATTTTTTACCCCTAACGCTTCAATGATCGCTTGAATTAATATATCCTGATTTTCGTCATAAGTTGTTGGCGCCGCAGTACTCCAGTCTTCCTGAATACCTAATGCTCTTGCTATAACGGATCGAAGTTGATCAAAGTCAATTGGCTTGACGACGTGAGTGAAAGCTCCGCTAGCCAAACATTCCCGAGTTGCCGCTAAAGTGGCGACTCCTGTCGTCATGATTACATGGACTTCGGGATATTTTTCCTTAATCATTTTTAAAACTTTAAGGCCGTTAATTTTTGGCATATTAATGTCTAACAAGACTACGGCTGGTTTAAAGTCTACAAACATTGCAAGAGCTTCTTTACCATCGCATGCTTGCTTGACGTTGCAGTTTTCTTCTTCCAAATATTGAGTCAAAAAGTTTCTAGCTTGTGGGTCGTCATCGACTACTAGAATTTTAACGTAGGCTAATCCCGACATATTTTTCCTTTAAAAAAAGGCTCTATTTTTGAATTATTTATGAAGCTTATTGAATATCGTATTCAACCTGCCATGTTTTGTCAATAATAGTTAAACTTTCAAAGAGTTATAACGAAAAATAATATTTAAAAGTAGATTAACTACAAACTCCTAAACTTCTTCCCTTAACATGTCGTTTAAGTTTTGGCGGCGTCGTGAGAGGGTGAGTTTATTTCCTTCTACAATAACTTCTGGTAGCAGTGGTTGTGTGTTGTAGTTTGATGACATTGCATAGCCGTAAGCGCCAGCTCCACCTATGACGATAATGTCTCCAGGTGATGGTTTTGGTAATTTCCTCGCAACAGGCTCTTCATTTTCTTGGGTCAAAACGTCGCCGGATTCACAAACTGGTCCTGCAACGATCAAATCTTGTTTTCGTCCCAGTTTTTTTCCTTCAAACCAGATCGGATGGTAGGAGCCGTATGCCATGGGACGAAGCAAATGACAAAACCCGACATTGGTTAATACATAGTCCAAACGTTTGCCTTTTTTATCAAAGGTGTGGTTGAGGGACCGAACCTCGCCAAGCAAATATCCACAACCAGCAACAAAACGCCGCCCTGGTTCGATTTCGCATTCGATTTTTCGACCAAAATGTTTTTCTAATATTTGAATTCTTTTTTCTAAAATAGGCTTATATTTGGATATATCTTCTTGTGGTTTTTCGACATCATATTGATAAGGTAACCCACCGCCAAAATTGACTATTTCGACGTCTTTGAACTCTTTTGCGAATTCCACGAGTTTTCCGGTAATCCTTTTGAGATGATTTAAGTCGCCTCCCGATCCAATGTGTGTGTGGACCCCATTAATTCGTAGTCCATACTTCTTGGCGATGCTTTTAGCTTGGGATAAGTTCTGATGCCAAATACCATGTTTGCTATAAGGTCCGCCGGTGTTTGTTTTTTTAGAATGACCTGCGCCTTCGCCTGGGTTTATACGAATAGATACGGGATGAGATTTTTTGCCTCTTTTTTTACAGGCTTTACCATATTCCTCAAGCATTCCCAAACTTCCGCAATTAACGTAGATATTATTTTTTAAACAATACTCTGGTTCGTCGGCGTTAAAAAACACGTCGCTAGTGAAACAAATATCCTTAGACTTAAATCCAGCTCGTTTAGCGCGTTGGCATTCGAACACGCTCACGGCGTCAATTTTTATTCCATTATTTAACATTTCTTTTAAGACAGTGACGTTGGAGCATGCCTTCATCGCGTAACGAACAACCGGAGCTAAGTCTTTTACTTCGTTGATGGATTCACGTAATTTGTTCAAGCTGTATACATAAACCGGAGCTCCGTGTTTTTTCACGATGTCGCGGACATTTACTTTTTCAATTTTTTTCATTTTTATTTCCCACAAGTTAAGGGATGACTTAACCGAATTAAATTTTTTTTTAAACCCCAGGACTTTAACATAAAACTAGCGCGGAACGAATGGAATTTGAATAAATGCTGATGTTTTATTAATCCTTAAAGGTTTGAAATTGTTTGACAAAGTTAACGATAATCATTCTAATAGAAAATCTATCAAATAATTAGGTTTATATTTTTAGGAAGTTTTATAAATGAAGAATTGGACCGTCGAGAATTCGTCAGAACTCTACAATATAGAAGGGTGGGGGGCTGGGTATTTTGGAATCAATCAAAAAGGGCATATTGTTGTTCGACCGCAATTGAACAATCAACATTCGATTGATCTAAAAGATTTAGTGGAAGATATAGGGAAAAAAGGATATGCGCTTCCCGCCTTGATCCGGTTTTCGGATATTCTTCACTCCAGTATAGCTAAATTAGCAAATGCTTTTAAAAAGGCGTCTAAGGAATATGGTTTTAATGGTGAGTATCACGGAGTTTATCCTATTAAAGTGAATCAGCAACGACAAGTTGTTGAGGAAATCGTTAAATTTGGACGCAATTATAATATAGGTTTGGAAGCTGGGTCTAAACCTGAACTGCACGCTATTTTAGCGATCATGCACAACCCCGAGGCTTTGTTAATTTGTAACGGATATAAAGACGAACCGTTTATTCGTTTGGCATTGATGGGGCAAAAACTGGGCAAGAAAATTTTTATTGTTGTCGAGAAACTTTCAGAACTCAAAATCATTATTAAAGTTTCAAAGGAGCTAGGGATTCAACCCAACATTGGTTTGCGTATCAAGTTAGTGAGTGGTGGTTCTGGCCGCTGGGCGAGTTCCTCTGGAGAGCAATCTAAGTTTGGACTCAATTCTATTGAGTTAATGGATGCTTTAAAGCTGGCTAAGGAAGCGGATGTTTTGGATTGCGTCAAACTGATTCATTTTCATTTAGGAAGTCAGATTACTAATATTCGACATATTAAGAGTAGTTTGAAAGAGGTTGGTCGATATTATTCTGAGTTACTCAAAGAGGGTTGTAATATTGAATATATCGACGTTGGCGGTGGTTTAGGAGTTGATTATGACGGCTCTCGTTCAACGTTTGCCTCTAGCGCCAATTACTCTGTTCAAGAGTACGCTAACGACGTTGTTTATCATATTCTTGAAATTTGCCAGGAAGAAGAACTTCCGCATCCAAATATTATTTCTGAATCAGGTCGAGCTATGACGGCTTATCATTCGATATTGGTTTTTAACGTTTTGGATGTAACTTCCTTTCCGGATTGGAAAAACGGTGTAGAAATAGGGGACGACGCTCCTGAGGTTGTTAAGGAAATGTTCGATGTCCTCTCTTTAACTTCGAATAAAAATATAATTGAGTCTTGGCATGACGCTTTACACTTAAAAGAAGAGGTTAATAATCAATTTTTATTAGGTTTGCTTTCTCTGGAAGAACGGGCAAAGGCGGAAAATATTTATTGGGGAATTTGCCGTAAGATTCAAAGTCTTGCCGGTCGTTTAAAATATATGCCGGATGAGTTAAAGAATCTAAAAAAAGATTTGGCCGACAAATACTTCTGCAACTTTTCTATTTTCCAATCTTTGCCAGACTCGTGGGCTATTGACCAGGTGTTTCCTGTCGTTCCAATACAGCGTCTTAATGAAGAACCTACGCGCGACGCGACACTGGAGGATATTACTTGTGACTCAGATGGAAAGATCGACCTGTTTATAGGCGAAAGAAATACAGAAAATACTTTGCGCGTTCATGAAATTAAGTCGGGTGAAAATTATCGACTGGGAATTTTCCTTACTGGCGCTTATCAGGAAATTTTGGGCGATTTACATAATCTATTTGGCGATACAAATGCCTTTCATGTTTCTCTAACGCCTAATGGTGAATTGAAATATGAACAAATCATCGAAGGTGAAGACGTTACAGATGTTTTGGATTATGTTCAATTTCGCGCGGATGAATTGGAAGGTCGTATGGCGGGTTTTTTAATATCTAGTGTTCAAAGCGGACAAATTACCCAAAAAGAAGCCGATGATTTTCTCGATTTATATAAAGAAGGCTTGAATGGGTATACTTATCTATTGCATCCTCACTCTGAGGAGTAACACGTATAAAAGTTTTTAGAGCGAGTCTTCTAAGTTTAATCCAAATTTTTGAGCTAGCGCTTTGATTTGATTTTTTTCTGCGCCAAGGCGAGAAGCTTCTTTAAGGTGAATGATAGCTTTTTGAGGTTGATTCAATGAGCCAAGCGCTGTAGCAAAATTCAGATGGGCATTTTTGTAATTCGGATCTAAGGATAGCGCTGTTTCAAACATCTTAATGGATTCAGTCATTCTTTTGTGATCGGAAAAGAGTGTGATTGCTAAATAATTGTAGGATTGTTTATTTTTTGGCTCAATTAGTATTGATTTTTTTAAGAAAAACTCCGCTTCTTTTAAATTACTAAGACGTAAGTAGTTCCTTCCTAAATTTCTATATGCTTTAGCGTTATAAGGATTTAACTCCACGACTTTTTGGTAATAGGCATTAGCGGTTTGGTAGTCTGATTTTGCGTTATAAGCCAATCCCATTCTTAAGTATGATCCCCAATGGTTAGGTAAACTTTTTGCCGCTATTGAGAAAAAATAGAGAGCTTCTTCTATATTTCCATTTCTAGCTTTGGTATCTCCTTTAGTAACGGCTTTTAAATAGATATGCCTTGATTGAATTTGCTTAAGAGTTTTTGACGGAGTAATTTTATACAGATAAAGAAAGCAAATTAAATTTGATATCAAAAAAAGACTCAAAACAGTTTTTCTAAATTTATTGTTTTCTTGGGATTTCCCATTGAATCGCAAAAACAAAAAACAAACTAGGCTAATACATAGCAATTGTGCTCCAGGAAATAAAACTAGAAATAAAAAACTTTCTTTATTAAATAGTTCAGATTTTTCAGAAAGTAGTATTTTAAAAAAATTTGTGGAGCGACTTAAAAGTGAACTATTCTCGAAAAATAAATTTGGAATTCCCGATAAGGCCTTTAACGTAAACTCGGGATCGTTATAAGGTAAAAAGGTTCTGTATTGAATCAATATTAAGTACTGCAAAATAATAAATAAAACGGCTAATACTGTTCCTACATTAAAAGCCGTTTGAAATTTTTTTAACCTGTCGATAGTTCCGGCTACTCCAAACGCCAATATACCAATTGAGGGTAGTAATGCTCTATTTCCATAGGACCCTGAGTCTAAAACTGTTAACGCCAATAACAAATTTGAAAACAAAAAAGCAATCAGTCCTGGAGTCAATTCTTTGGCTGAGTTTGGAAGAATGAATAATCCTATGATTCCTAGAAATAATATAGGAGTTGTTAGGGCCAAAGACCATTTGGGGCCAAATAATAATTGAAAAATCTTATCTCCTAATAATGATAAAGAATTGGCCGAGCTGCCTTGATCTCCCATAACATTCAGCACTTTGTTAATATAATCTAATAAAGCCCCATCTAATTGATTCCATACTAAAAACTGAGGCGCTAAGGCTAATCCAGAAAAAAGGCTGAAGAAAAGAATTTCGGTTAAATGCCGCTTTAAATAATTTTTTCTTTGATTATTTTTAAGCCATATTGCGATCTGATCGATTATATAAACTGATAAGTAAAGAATATTGATCATTCTTATGGAACATAACAATCCAAAAAATAATCCCATTAATGCGTGATCGTATTTATTTCTTGAACCTCTAAACTTTAACCAAGCCGTAATAAAAATTACGGAAAATAAAAACTCCGTCCCATGCGCCATTCTTTGTCGAATGAAGGAGTAGTAAATAAGTGGCGTTCCCAACCAAACTCCAATTGTCGTTGTTAGAGCGGATACTTGAGAAAAGTATTTAGTTAAAACTTTATAAAGTAATAGTAGGCCTATAAAAATATAGGTTTGGGCGGCGAGAGCGGTAGCTATGTAATAGGGGGCTGAAAACCCATCAATAAGAAAGGAAAATCCAAAACTGTTTAATATAATTGCGGATAGATGACCGATTAAAAAGAACGGTATAAATAGAATACTTTGTCCGATTTGCCAATGATTAAAAACGTAGCCTGTTTGAGTGAAATCTTCGATATGGTTATATTTTTTTTCATTTATAAAGTCCAAGTCGCCGTCAAAAAAGGCAGATCTAATATATGCGTAATAGCCGGCGTCGTCTCCTTCGTCAATTTGCGTAACGGAATAATATCCAGTGTGCCATGTCGTTGGTATCGAATCATTAAATAAGCCCAGCGGAGTGAGTAAGAGGAAACAAATAAAAAAAACTCCTCCCAATATCGTTACCGGTTTTATTTGAGATTTCATCGTAATTATTTTTGATCTGAAAAAAATGAATCTAGAGCTTGTATGGTTTGAGAAGAGACACGCGAGGTGTGAGCGATAATCATTAGGGGTTCGCTTATAGAGTTTACAGATTTTCTGATTATGAGCGAAATTCTAAATATTTTTGCATAGAGACTATGTAATTGCAATTTTACCGGTAAGTCATGTTTGTTAGCATAAAGTAGTAATTTTTATAGATGAGTTGCAGCGTAAATTTTAATTTTTTTATTTTTATTGTTGGAATGGAGACTTTATTGATAACCTTATGATCTGAATTCATAATTTTTTTGATTGATCGGATAGGTTTAGGTGTTTATAAAAAAAATTATTTTAATCTTCATTTTTTTGTCGTTATTTTATTCTTTATCAGAAGCGGTCAACGAAACCCCTTTACATAAAGCGGTTGAATTAGGAGATTTTAAGAAAGCCAAAGCTTTGATTGAAGCGGGAGCGGATGTAAACGCTCAAACGGGGCAGGGCATTACTCCACTGTTTCTAGCCATATTGAGCGGCAAAAATAAGATCATGGAGTTTCTGGTCGAAAATGGAGCGGATATTCACTTAAAAGATGATGACGGTTTTGCGCCTATCCACGTTTCCGCAACAGAAGGAAACCTTGCGGTGACCAAACTGTTTCTATCTAAAGGCGCGAACGTTACGGTTAAAGATGAAGACGGTTTAACTCCTCTTCATCTGGCAGTGCGATGGAACAATATAGAGATTGTACAACTTTTTTTAGATTCAAAGGCTGATGTAAATTCTAAATCTGCCGATGGAAACACGCCATTGCATTTTTCAGTTTTCAATGAAAACGAAAAATTATTACAGTTACTTTTTGATCATGGCGCAATCATTGATTTAAAGAACTCTAAAGGTAGATCTGCTTTGCATTGGGCTTCGAAAAGAGGCAATAGATTAGCGCTACGCTTATTGCTAGGAAAGGGAGCTGATATAAATCTACAGGATGAAAACGGAAGTACTCCACTTCATCTTGCCGGCTATTGGGAGCAAGTTGACGCCATTCGAGATCTTATTAAAAATGGAGCTAATAGACAGGCTAAAGATAAAAACGGCCATACACCTTTCGAATATGCTCTTATAAACCCACCAAATATGGCTCTAGGGGTACTGAAGGAAAAGTAGTTTATTTGTAAGAGTAGCTATGATAGCGCTCCGGCGGGCTTGCCTTTTTTAAGAATCTTCAACATAGCGTCGTGGACATGTCCGTTAGTGGCGAGGACCTGTCTTTTATAGATATCAAAACTGCTACCATCCAAAAGTGATAGTCTACCTCCGGCCTCTTCTAGTAATAGTTTACCCGCTGCCATATCCCAAGGATGAAGCTTGATCTCCCAAAAACCTTCAAAACGACCCATTGCCGTATAACACAGATCGAGAGCAGCCGAACCAGGTCGCCTAACGGCTTGGCAACTTTTAATAAAGTTTTCGAAATGATCTAAATTGTTATTGTCGGCATGTCCTACATCGTAGGCAAAGCCTGTGACAAGCATGCTTCTTTTGAGGTCGGATATGTTAGAAACCTTGATAGGCTTAGAATTTAAAAAAGCGCCTTTACCTTTTTCCGCCACGAACAATTCATCCAAAGATGGATTGTAGATCACGCCCAGTTCAATTTGACCATTACTCTCCAGCCCAATTGATGTGCAATAACATGGATAGCCATGCGCGAAGTTGACGGTTCCGTCTAGAGGATCGATGATCCATTTATGAGGAGAAGAGAGATTTCTACTTTTATTAGATTCTTCCGCCAGAAAGCCGTGATCGGGAAATCGAGCGGAAATCATATCGATGATCTTTTTCTCGCAGGCTAGATCAACTTCCGTTACTGGATCTATTTCGCTTTTGTATTTAATGACGCCGAAATTGTCGCGACGTTCTTTAAGGATTTTGCCAGCGGCTAGAGCGGCGTCAATTGCTATCTGTAAGGCTTCTGTCATTCAATCCAGCCTCCGCCAACTACGCAGTCGTCACGATAAAATACAGCGGCTTGACCGGGCGCTACAGAGTTTTGCGGTTCGTCGAATTCAACATGAACGCGGTTGTCGGGTAGGGGAGTTACTTTGGCATGCGCTCCGGAATGTCGGTAGCGGATTTGAACGTCTAAAAATTCTTCCGTTTCAGGTTTGGAATACCAGTTAACTCTATCGGCGTAAAACTCAGCCCCTAAGACTTCTTGTTTAGGGCCAACGACGACTTCATTTTTATCAGGGTCAATTTTAGTAACGTAATAGGGTTCGGTTAATCCACCCAGATTGAGTCCTTTGCGTTGACCAACAGTGTAACCTGGGTACCCTTGGTGCTTCCCTAAAACTGCTCCTTCAGAGTTAACGATGTTTCCTTCCTTAAAAGATTCAGGGCCAATTTGACTGGCGATAAAATCTTTATAATTGTTATTAGGGACGAAGCATATTTCTTGTGATTCGGATTTTTCCGAAACCATATTTAATCCCAACGATCTAGCAATGTCGCGAACTTCCTCTTTAGTCATCCCGCCTAGGGGAAACATGACTCGTGAAATTTGTTCTTGCGTTAGATTGAACAAAAAATAGCTTTGGTCTTTGACTCGATTATCGCCGCGTTTGATCATGAGTTTTCCATAGTCGTCTTTTACGACAGAAGCGAAATGACCCGTGGCCACAATATCTCTACCAAAAGTTTTTGCTTTGACCATGAGTTCGTCAAACTTCACTTTTGAATTACAAAGTGTGCATGGAATTGGAGTTCTAGCTTGCATGTATTCAGAAACAAAATAATCGACAACGTCTTTACGAAACTCTTTTTCCATGTTTAATATGTAAAAAGGAATCTTGATTTTTTCGGCAACTCTGCGCGCGTCCGCAAGGTCGTCTAGGGAACAACAGGTGCCGAAGCGGTTATCAGTATCCGCGTTGTAGTTCCATAATTGGAGAGAAATGCCAATGACATCGTAGCCTTGATCTTTTAACAAGGCAGCGGCGACAGAGCTATCGACTCCTCCACTCATTGCAATGACTATTTTAGGTTTCATTTATTAGGCGTTAAGATTTATTGTGTTTGATTAATTGTATAAAAGGAAAGGCACGAATCGCCAATTTTTTTTTCGCGATACCGTTTTAATTGGCCATAATTTTCCGCAAGCGTTTCTTTAAAAAAGTGTTCTGCAATGATTGTAGCGTTTTCCTCCAGAATAGTTGAATTAGAAAGCTTCGTTAAGCAACTATCATAAAGGTTCGCATTAAATGGCGGGTCTACATACACCAAGTTAAACTGTTTCCCTTTAGCGCTTAAGGTCGAAATGGATTTAAGCGCGTCCATTTTTAGTAATTCCCAGTTTTTAGAATCTCCAAAGCCACATTTATGTAGGTTCTTGAGAATTAATTTTTGGGAATCAGAGGCGATATCTGATAAAACAGCTTCTTCAGCTCCTCTACTAAGAGCTTCAATCGTTATGTTGCCAGTGCCTGCAAATAGATCGAGAAATCGGGAATCTACCGTATTATCCCCTAAAATATTAAAAAGAGTTTCTTTAACCCTGTCCAAAGTGGGACGGATTTGATCCCCTTTAAAGCTTAATAATTTATTGCCTTTAGCCAAACCGGCGATTATCCGCATAATTCGATGTTATTCAATGTTAAACCGGGTCGGATTGAAACCGGAAATAGGCTAAACCTTAACCAATTTATCTTGACAGGGTAAAAAGATCAAACTAATATTTCAAACAAGAGAAAATTTGCAGCTCGGGAAACGTTAATAGGTTTAATCTTTGATTTTTTTGAAGATTCGACGTTTGATGCCCGAGCCGTTTTTTTTAGGAAGAAAAAATGACCGTAGATAAAAATACAAATCCATTCATTACAGCGTTAGTTTCTCCTTTATATATGGTAATGGGGACCATGGCGGTGATCAACGGCGATTTGCTGATTATTTTTCTATTTTTTGCGTTTAATTTCGCATTAATAGGATCTTATGTAACCGAATTTAAGCTATTCCCTGGATTATATTTTAACGAGTTATCCCATAAGGCGTCGCTTTCGGCTTTGATGGCGATGGGAATTGCATTTATGGGATTTTTAGCCTCGAAGATAATTATGGGTGGGGCAGAAACATCCGACCCTAGAGCATTTTCCGCAAGTAGCTTTACACTTGTTTGGGGGGCTTTGTCCGTACCTTCTTACTTGATGATGGTTTGGTTGGTCAAAGGTATCAATAAGCGAGATTTAGAAGCGGAAGAAGCGGTACGACAAGAAAAACGTAAAAATCGAAAGTCCGGCGGTCCACCGATTATGAATCGCGACGGATTTTAAAATTAGTTCACCCACCTGATCAAAACAGTGTGGCCTCATCGTCTAGCGGCTAGGACGCCGGCCTCTCACGCCGGTAACAGGGGTTCGATTCCCCTTGGGGCTATATTTTTCAATGACTTACTCTATTGGATGTCCGATTCAAGTGGACCATTCTGCTAATTCAACCGATTAAAAGTATAGCTTTCCTTTGGATCAAATAATTGATTTTAAAGTCTTTTTTTGAGGTTTGGTAAGTCTATAATCCTCTTATTTTAGCTCAAACAGGCCGGAAACAGACTCCATCTTTCTCTCCAAATTAACTTCACTGATAAGTTTTTACAAGTACACAGCAATAAATTGATATTCGGAATAGATAAACTCTTAGTGAATTTTAAAATGTTGCCCGAGTTACAGCTTTATTTGACTAATTCCATATATTAGAATGTATTTTGGTAATCCCAATACCAAGTGAGAGCGTTATACGGACTTTCGGCTAAGTTTGGGAGTGTATTCATCCCAGAGGTGATTTATTTTTTTATAATCTTGTTCTTTTAAGCATCTGCGCATGAAAGAAATCAACAACTCCAACTCTGTAGCGATCAGGCCTGCCTTTTTGTGTTACCGCCAGTCTGACGGTAAAAAAATCGCTGAATGGCTTCATAGGAGACTGCACAACCGTGAGTTTCCAACAAGGACAAATGAAACTCAACGTCTTGACGTGTACTGGGACAAGGCGGCGGCGGGAGTAGGAAACTGGCACGATCTCCATGCTCCTTCTCTACATCGTGCAAAAGCGATGATTGTGGTCTGTACTCATGGATTGTTTCCCGACTTTTCGAAAAACGGCCAGGAGGACTGGGTGCATCACGAGCTCAAATGGTGGATCAAAAATAGAAAAGTTCCTCCGATCGTATTGGACGCAACCGGCGAAGGCGATCGATGGGTGCCGGAGAGTATTAAAAAACGGTGGCCGGATATACAAAGAATACAGATCAGCCTCGAAGAACTAGAAAAACTGAACGACGAGGATCGTGTCCAGGAAGAGGAAAGGGTTATCTCTCGTATTATCGATGGGATCCACTTGAGTGAGGAAAAAGTAATCCATGAGGATCTAGCGAGGTTTTCTAAGTTGACTCGGTGGCTGAAAGTCGCTCTCATTATAGCAATTGTGGGTATTTTTATTTCTGTTAGCCAAAGCTATCGTTCCATTAAAAATGCAGAAATAGCTCAGATTAATGAAAAGCAAGCCATAAAAAACGCCCAAGAAGCTGATCGACAAAAGAAACTAGCAGAAAAAAATGCAAAAAGAGCAGAGGAACAAAAGAGTCTTGCTTTAAATGAGAGAGATAAAGTAAACGCTATGTGGTTGGCTTCTGAAGCGAAATCAATTGCAAAAGAATTTCCGCAGCGTTCCTTATTGTTAGGATCTGAAGTAATTAAAATCGCCTCTAAAAAAGGAATTAAAATTTCAAGTGGAGAACAGGTAATACATGATAATTTTGAGTTTATATCTGGGTTGGGGTTAAGTGGTCATACTACTCTTACGATAAGCGAGAATAACCTGGCAACAGCGAGTTGGGACCAAACCGTTCGTATATATGATTTGAACGTAGAGGATCCGAATAAAACGGTGCGAGTTTTGTACGGCAATAAATGGCCAATTGATGCCCTTGCTATGAGCGACGATAACCTTTGTCTGGTAACGGGGGAGTGGCCCAATTCTACTGTTCGTATATATGATTTGAACGCAGAGGATCCGAATAAAACGGTGCGGATTCTGCATTTAAATGTGATGGGACTTAAAACTTATATGATTAGTGGCAATAACCGTTGGCTGGCAGCAGGAAGTTGGAACAAAACTGTTCGTATATATGATTTGAACGCAGAGGATCCGAATAAAACGGTTCGGGTTCTGTATGGCGATGAAGGACCAATAAATACCCTTGGGATTAGCGATGATAACCGCTGGTTGGCAACTGGTGGAGGGAGAACAGTGGGTAATATGTTCAATGATAGTTTTGAAAATAACATTCGTCTATGGGATTTAAACGTGAAGGATCCCAATAAAACAGCTCGGATTTTGCATGGTCAGGGGCTGATTAATGCTCTTGCGATAAGTGGCAATAACCGCTGGCTGGCAACTGGAAGTTCTGACAAAACCGTTCGTTTATGGGATTTGAACGTGAAGGATCCCAATAAAACGATGCGGGCTCTACATGGCCATGATGATTTTATTAATACCCTTGCGATAAGCGACGATAACCGCTGGCTGGCAACTGGAAGTTCTGACAAAACCGTTCGCTTATGGGATTTGAGCGCGGAGAATCCGAATAAAACGGTGCAGGTTCTGCGTAGTCATGATGGTGGAGTTGAAACTCTTGCGATAAGCGGCGATAACCGCTGGCTGGCAACTGGGAGTTGGGATAATACTGTTCGTTTATGGGATCTGAAGGCAGAGGATCCGAATAAAACTGTGCGAGTCTTGCGCGGTCATGAATGGTCAATTAAAAGTCTTGCGATAAGCGGCGATAACCGCTGGCTGGCAACTGGGAGTGAGGATAAAACCGTTCGTTTATGGGATTTAAGTATTGGTGATTTGAATAAAACGGCGCGGGTTCTGCGCGGCCATAATGATAGAATTAATACCCTTGCGATAAGCGACGATAACCGCTGGTTGGTAACCGGAGGTGAAAACAAAACGGTTCGTCTATGGGATTTGAACGTGAAGGACCCGAATAAAACGGTTCGGGTTCTGCGTAGTCATGACGGTGGAGTTGTATCTCTTGCGATAAGCGGCGATAACCGCTGGCTGGCAACTGGGAGTTGGGATAATACCGTTCGTTTATGGGATTTGAAAGCAGAGGATCCGAATAAAACTGTGCGAATTCTGCTTGGTCATGATAGTAGGGTTGTTACTCTTGCGATAAGTACCGATAACCGTTTGTTGGCAACCGGGAGTTGGGATGATACTGTTCGTTTATGGGATTTGAAGGCAGAGGACCCGAATGATACGGTGCGGGTTCTGCGGGGTCATGATGAAATTGTTGAAACTCTTGCAATTAGCGGCGATAACCGCTGGCTGGCAACTGGAAGTTCTGACAAAACCGTTCGCTTATGGGATCTAAGCGTGGAGGACCCAAATGAAACGACACGGGTTTTATACGGCCATAATGATAGAATTAATACCCTTGCGATAAGCGGCGATAACCGCTGGCTGGCAACTGGAAGTTCTGACAAAACCGTTCGTTTATGGGATTTGAATGTGGAGGATCCCAATAAAACTGTTCGAGTTCTGCGCGGCCATGGGCATGGAATTGAAACTCTTGCAATTAGTGGCGATAATCGCTGGCTTGCAACTGGAAGCACGGACAAAACTGTTCGTTTATGGGACTTGGAGATAGAGGATCCAGATAAAACGGTTCGGGTTTTGCGTGGTCATGAGTATGGAATTAGAACTCTTGCGATAAGTGATGATAATAGCCTGCTGGCAACAGGGGGTACAGATAGCACTATTCGTTTATGGGATTTGAATATAGAAGATCCGAATAAAACGGTTCAGGTTTTGCGCGGCCATGGGTACAGAATTTCAACTCTTGCGATAAGTGGTGATAATCGCTGGCTTGCAACTGGGAGTTGGGATAATACGGTTCGTTTATGGAGTTTGAAACCGGAGGACTTACTTGCCAAAGCGAGTCAGGTTGTTGGACGGAATTTTGGCAGGCAAGAATGGGAACACTATTTTCCCAACGAGCCTTATCGGAAAACCTTTGAAACACTCCCCGCGGGCAAATAAACTCTAAATAGTCGATATACAATTATAGCTTGAATAAATATTTTATCGATTTGGTAAGAAAGTAAAACGGTTGACTCTATCACAATTCTCAGCAGATAAACTGAATGGTCCACTTTTGGTCCACTTTTTTCATCAAAGAAACTTTACTCATGAGCTGGAGCAGCGTTTGTAAATTACTCAAATCAAACGAGTTACAAAAGCGGTAGGGTAATCGTTTGCACTAAGGTTAACCCTGTTGCCTCGCTCTCACGCCGGTAACAGGGGTTCGATTCCCCTTGGGGCTATTTCATTGAAATTTAACATGCTATACGCATATGTTTTCTTCTTTTCCCTCAGCTCTAATTAAATTAAAGCTAAGTAACTCCCGTCAAATCATTTATTACCTATTGATAACTATTTCGTATGTTGACGATTGAAATCTTTTAAAACTTCTTAGTTTTTAAAGGCTTAAAGCTTCAATAAAAAGTCTTTTTTCTTCGATCTTGATAAAACCTTGATAATTTAGGATTGATTTATTCTCACCCTTCAAAAAAAGGTGCGTATCTAGTTGGCCATGGGTTGAATTGTTTAGGAGTTAGAACTAGGAGGAATATTTTTAGTTCCATCAGGCAAACTTACGGTTAATTGCGTAAATGGAATTGTGAAATTATTTTCGTTACAAATTTGAACCATGATTTTATTGATTTCCCATTTTAAAGGGTAATAATCTTCAGCGTATTTTCCATGAAAAGCGGCGACAACAATTAAATTTAATGAACTCGCCGCAGCCTCCTCAAAATTGACATGGATCGACAAAATCGCCGGAGGTTCCTTAGAATAGTAATTTTGTAGGCTTTTCTTAAGACCTTCTTCAAATAGGGCTGGAATTTTTTCGCAAATATCGTTTTGAACACCGTAATCCAAACCAAATTTAACCACTATTTTAAAGTTTTTTGATAAGTTCAGCGGTTTTAACTTTAAAAAGTCTTCTGTAGGATAATATTTGAGAGAACCAAGTCTATAGAGAACCACTTGCTCCATGGATTGATTTTCTATTCGCCCAAAAGACCCGTCTTCTAAAATTACGTAATCTTTCTTTTTTGTGGGAAACCAAACCTCATTTTCTACAACAGGACGGGAATATGTACCCATCATCTCTCCTACGGGTATTTGTAAACGGCCTCCATCCAATCTGGTATTCTCCAGCGTTACATAAAAACCAATTTCTTTTACTAACCATGGAACTCCACCCCAAATAACTCTTTCTCCTTCACGAACGGTTCCCAAATTCATTATTATTCTAAGTTCCTTTATGAATTGAGGAATTAATTGACGTGAAGCCCAAAGAACAGCCAGAAAAATTAATATAATTATGCTGAGGAGCAACCAATCATCTTGAAGATAAAGGATTAAAAGACCCACTCCTATACTTACTACCAACGTCAGCGTTGTAAAAGCTGTTTTAAAAACTTTTTTAAGATTAGGATTAATACTTCTAAATAAGCGACGGCGTTTACGTAATAATTTATAAATGGTATTTAGAAATAAAAAAGTAACCAGAGATGAACCAAGTGCAATCGCAAGATTACGACCTCGCACCTGAGCAAACTCAACTACAGACTCCGCAAAGAAATCCCAAAAACTCTTTTTATTTGTTTTTATTTGATCGAGGTTTCTTTGTGTTTCTTCAAGCTCAAAATAAAGTAATTCTGGGTTATATTTTGTTTCAAGTTGTTCAACTTTTTTATTAAAAGTTTTCAGGGTTGTTCGATTCTTTATTTTAAGATTTTTTCGAAGCTCAATAATATTTTCTAGATTTTTTCTTGCCGCTTTATATTGTTCTATACGATATTCTAGAGTTTCGATTTTGGCTTTTAAAGTATCCACCATTCTGGGTTTATCGGAGAATTCGCGGATGGTACTTAAAAGAGGTCTTGTTATCTCTTGTAATTCCTCGATCCAACCAATATCTTCTTGGTCATTTTGTGGCAAATCTTTAGAGGTTATTTGAGTGGCCCGTGTTTCAAAATTTTTGTTTAGTGAGTCAAATTCTCCCTGAAGTTCTTCCATGCGTTCTAATACTTCTTTTGTGGGAACGCTTTTACTCAATCCTTTAAGCTCTCCTCTTACGGATTCCATCCTTTGAGCAATAAGAACCAATTGCCCGAAAAGTTTTTCTTCCTTGGTGGGTAGTTCTTGCTTTAAATTATTCGGTTCATTTTTTTGAGCCGATGCGGAACCTAAGAAAAATAATAAGGTGAAAAAAGCAAAGAAGACTAAAAACTTTAAGCCAAGTTTATTGTTCATTTGTTTGTGAATCCTGGTCTGAACTTTGACGATGACCGAGCCAACTTTGGGCCTCGATGAAGACGCGTTTTATTTCAGGGTATTGAGTTTTAATTTTAGATTCTAATGTTGAAATAGCAGACTCAACTGTGGTTGAAGAAATACCATCTTCAAAATCTAAACTGATATTTAATAGAATATCTTTGGGACCCATATGCATGGTCAGCACTTCATTGATATGGAGTAAACTGGGTTCCTCCTTCAATATTTGTCTAATGCCATAAACGACCTGTTCATTGGCGGATTCGCCTGTTAGAAGTCCTTTGCACTCATAAGCAAGCAAGGTCGCCGTAGCGGCAAGAATTAAACCAATGATGACGGAGCCTACTCCATCCAGAACTGGTAAATTAAAATGTTCTCCTAGATAAAGAGCTAATCCAGCAACCATAAGGCCCACTAGCGCAGCAAAATCTTCAAATAATACCGTGAAAACCGCCGGGTCTTTACTGGAACGAATCGCTTTAATCCAGTTTTGGGTTCCTTTTGTTTTTTTGAATTCTTTAAATGCAACCGAGCAAGCGAATGTTTCTAATACCATGGCTAATGCAATCACAATATAATTGACAAAAACATTTGTGACGGGTTCTGGGTTTTTAATTTTAATAATTCCTTCATATATAGAAATACCCGCTCCTAATCCGAAAATTAAAATAGCGACTATAAAACTCCAGAAATAGAGTTCCATACCATAACCGAAAGGATGGCTTTTGTCGGCGGGCCGCTCTGCGCTTTTGAGACCGTAGAGTAATAAAAATTGGTTTCCGGTATCGACTACAGAATGAATAGCTTCGCTAAACATGGATGAGCTGTTGGTATAAAAAGCCGCAAAAAATTTGGTCACCGCGATAATGCTATTACCTGCAAGGGCCGCAAATATTGCCTTTTTGGAAGAGTGAGAAGCCATAGTTTTAAAATTAAAAAAGTAAGTTGATTATCTTCCAACGGGAATAGTTAGTGTTGGCCTTATACCTTCAATCGCTCCGGCCTGAAGATAAAAAATTTGTCCCAGTAAAGAAAAAGTGGATTTCGAATTCAGATCTGCCGGACTTATAAAAAACCACCGATCTTTATAATTAATAGAAACGGCGGTTCGGTCCTGTTTTTCATCTTTTGTTTTAACTTTTATTAAGTCGCCAGTAATGTTGTCCCAGGAAAAGGGTTTACCCTCTAAATCTAAAGTTTGAGTAACAACGCCTTCTTTAATATCGGCCATTGGAGTGTCGATTCCATGGGAAAGGTAATACATGATGCCTAATAAGGACCGTGTCTCAATGTAAAGTTTTCCTTTTTCTTTTTCCTTTTGATTCGTTAATAAAACATAATTTAAATTGTTTGATGGCAATTCTAGAAGTTTATTTAGTTGTTTTACTTCTTCCCAACTTTGCGCTCTTTCATCTATTTGAATTTCCAATGCAGGTGTTCCATTTTTGATTTGTAAATAAGCTTCTAATGTATGAGCCGTCTGTAGCTTCCTAAAAATTTTAACGGCTCTCAAAAACTCACCATAAGGTGGCGCTACCTCGGGCGTTGGCCCGGAAGCGCTGGGAGCATTTTCTAATGGACCTAATTTTTCCAGACAAAGTCTTAAGACTCTTTCAATACTCCATCCTGATTTATAGAGTAAATAAATCGAATCCAATGGAATTTTAGAAAGAAATTGTTGAATAAATTTGGTCCCTTGCAAAGGAGAATAAGTAACAACCGGAGTTTCTTCTACAGTAGCTCCGCCGCCCAAACCGAAAATATTTAAACCCGTATCTGGAAAAGTTGCGCTGGCGTTAGCGGAAGTAGTAAAAGTGAATTGAGAAGTGATGTTACTGACTTCAAGGAAAAGAGGAGTGTCTCGATATTTTAATCGAACCAAATTTAATAGGAGTTGCTCGTCATTGGTTTTTTGCAAAGCTATATTATAATCGTTTCTGTCTCCTCTTAATGTGGCTGGTCCTAGTCCTAAACATCCAGAGAAAAATATTAGAACTCCTAAAATGATTAGTCGATCAACGTTTTTGAAAATCACAAAAAAATTCGTGCCAGTTAGTTTATTAAAAAATAAATAAAAGTATAACATTACAGAAAACTTGAAAATAAAGTGGCGATTCCTAAAAAAGAGAAAAAACCGGCGATATCAGTTACAGTCGTTAAAACGATGGAAGAAGCTGTTGCCGGATCTTGACCCAACCGGGTTAAAATAATAGGTACCGAAGCTCCAGCCAATCCTGCCGCAATCATTGCTAGGATCATAGAAGTTCCAATGACTAATGCAAGCCCATAAGAACGACTCCAGATAAAAACGCCAACCGATGTGGTTAAAGCGATGGCTGCCCCGTTAATGATTCCAACCTTCAATTCTTTAAACAAAATATTTAACCATTGCCTACTACTAATTTCTCTAAGAGCTAATCCACGCATTGTTACGGCAAGCGCTTGGGCTCCTGCGTTCCCAGATTGACCGGCAACAACGGGTAGTAAAATAGCTAAAGCTGTAAACTTAGAGATCAGATCCTCAAAAAGTCCCACTACACTTGCCGCTAAAAAGGCGGTCACCAAATTGATTTCTAGCCAGGGCAATCTTTTTTTTACTGAAAATAGAGAATCTGATAGCGCACGCTCGTCTTTGCTAACGCCGAACATGGTTTGTATATCGACGGTGGCCTCTTCTTCAGCGGCTTTGACTAAAGCTCCGTGTCGAACAGAGCCAAGGATTCGTTCATTCAAATCCACTACTGGAATGGAAGTCAATTTATATTCTTCCAGCTTTAGAACAATTTCGTCTCTGGGGTCCGTTGGGTTTACAAATATTTTTAGCGGTTGCGCCAATTCTTTTAACAACTGATTCGGTTCGGCCAAAGCTAATTCTTGCATTTCCACTGTTGAAACTAATTTATTACTTTCATTTAATAAATAAAGATTATTGGCTTTTTTATATTTTAATTTCTGAATACGCCTTAAGCATTGGCGAACGCTCATGGTTTCTCGAAACTTATAGATTCGAGTATCCATGAGTTGACCGGCAGAATCCTCTGGATAGGACAGCAATTGATAAAGTTCTCGTCTTAAATTTGGCCCTAGCTCAGAAAGTACCGACTCTATTTCATCTTTTTCTAACTGCCTCAGTAAGCTTACAGTTAAGTCGGGATCCAAGAAGTTTAAGAGACGTTGGTTTTTTTGTTGTGAAAAATTTAATAAGATTTTACTGGCAAATTCTCCGCTTAAACGCTCTAAAACTAAGGCTACGGTAGAATTAGATTGAGTTTGAAGGAGGTCGGATACTTCTTCAATTTCCATTTGCTCTAATTGATCGGCGGCTTCTCCTGGGTGGTCCATGATGTAGCGCCTATTGAGAGCTTGAAAGGCCAAATGTAAGTTGTTTTCTAAATCCATTACTTGATAGCTTTATCAGAGTTTGACGATTTGTGATTTATTTAAATTTACGAACAAGTTTAAGAGGAAAGTTTTTTATTAAATTAAATACTTTAATGAATAAGTTTTTATCTCCTTTTTTATCTTCGATTTGGAAAAGGGCATGATGTAATTGATTTTGACTTAAACTTCCAATCAGCTTTCCATTTTTATCTACTACTGGGAGAACTTCAAAACGGTTCCAGTCTGGAAGATTCTTAGCTTTTTTTAAAGTAAGCCTATCGGATATTTTAGGGAAATCTTCTATGATTAATTTTTGTATCGGTAGACTATCCTTCGAAATAGCAAAATTTGCTAAATAAACCAAACCGCAAAGCGAACTTTCCTCGTCTATCGCAAATCCAATCGGTTCTATTTTTCTAGCCATTCTTCTTAAAAGTTTACGCGCTTCTCCAATCGTTAAATCGTATGGAATTTCTATGGGACTTGAATTCATTAATGATCCCACTAGATTTTTTGGATAAGTCAATTGGTTCGCTAGCTTTTGTGCTTGGCCTTCTGGTAATTGCGCAAAAAAAGCTTCTTTTTTTTCTTCTGAAATTAATCTGATCAGTGGAAGGCAACTGGCGCTAGAAAATTCTTTCAAATAAGTAGCGGCTAAATTAAGAGGAAGTTTTTTTAAGCATCGAGCGGCATATTCTGGCAGTAGTTTTTCGAAACATTTCACGCCAACAGAAATAGGAACTTGTTCCAATAAGGCGGCGGTAATTTCTGGCGTAAGTTTTTCTAAAACTCGGGCCGCTTCTTTTGGCCTTTGGTCGATAAAATGTAATGATATTTTTGGAATACTTTCCATTAAATCGGCCTTTCATCTGCGTTAGTTTCTAGTTTAATAAGGATAGTAAATTAAGGAATTAGCTTATCATTGATTAATTCACTAACAGACTATTTTAGTTTTGAAAAGCTGATTTGAAAAATAGCTCAAGCATAATCTTAAAATTATTTTTCAAATCACTTAACCGTCTAGGGCTTGCTGTAAGGGTTTGGGCATTAAACCATGGGGACGATAGATAAAGGCTTCGGTTCATTTCGATCTGTATCCAGGGAATAGGTTTATTGCCATATGTTCTTGTTATGTAGCCGCCTGTGAATGGTTTATTTATTAATATATCGGCAGACGATAATTTGAAAGATTGCTGCAAGCAAGATTTTAACTTTTCTATAATATCATTAGGGCAACTCTTCCCAAAATTATTGCTCAAACAAAACGAAGGTCTAAATCCTCCACTATCCGGAGCGATTTGAGGTGGGATAGGCTCCATAGAATGGCAGTCCAATCCTATTTTTAAATCATCTTGCTTTTTTAATAACGTTTCAATTTGCCGATGGTAAGGATCATAATAATTCTTAATTAAAATGTTGGTTAGTTTTTGGTCTAATTCTTTGCCTTTGATGTAAATAGGCTTGCCATGACAGGTTTGAGTTTTTACTAAACCGTCTGGGTTTTCAGGCGGCAAATCGGTTAAATCTCTATTCATATCCACAAATGCACGGGCAATTGAGGACGAAACGAAAGCTGATACGTCGTTTTCTATTCCATAAATTTCTCTGGTAAAAGCATCGCTGTCTTCAAATTTATCATTAGCGGTTATGCAAACACGATCCGCAATTTCTTTTGGGATTTCCGTGCCTCCGTGAGGTACGGAAATTAGAACGGGAAGTTTGTTCATTTCTCAGTAACCACCAGCGGTTCCATCGCGACGAATTTCTGCGACACCCTGGAATTGACCTGTGGTTTGAGATCTAAGAATCGCGTGTATGGCCCCAAGATAAAACGCATAAGGTTCCCGTGCATCTATTTTGTAACCAACATTTCTCAAATAATCTACGATGGCAGGATCGAATCTTTCAGCTTCTAAGCTTAACTTTCCTCCAACCGTACAATGCATCCTTGGCTTTAGCATTGCTTCGCCGATAGGTTGGTCGCCGTCAATGATGTGGGAGAGAAATTGACTCATAGCCGAAAATATACGTTCGCTTCCCGGACTTCCCGCAACCAACCAGGGTTTATTACTGTTATGAAATGCGATTATGGGAGCTACTGAACTCCAGGGGATAGCATTGGGTCTTAAATAGTAAGGATGAGAAGGATCTTTGGTATCTAATGAACTCATGTAGTTGTTGTATAAAAAACCTAATCCTCGAGCCGCAATTTTTGCTCCATATACAAGTTCAATGGATTGGGTAATGCCAATGGCGTTGCCTTCCGAATCCATCGCGGAAAGATGGGTGGTATCGTTGTTTAAAGTGAAAAGTTCTGTTAACGGAAGAGTGGGGTCAATCTCGTCGCGAATGGAAGAGGAAAGTTTTCTGGCGAAGTCCAGGCTGAGAATTTTATTGTCATGTGGCAGCTGAGGATAAATATTAGGATCAAAGGGACGTTCTTTATGATTTAGCAAACCCTTTCTAAAAGTTTCTGCGAGGAAATGAAACATTTTCGGAGTGGGATTTTTGAAAAACTTTGAAGGGAGGTTTTTCATCATTTGCAAAACCAAAAGCAAAGTTCTCCCCGATCCGGGAGGGGGACAAGTAAAAATCTTAACCTTACGATAACTTCTACGAATGGGTTTTCTCTCTACAGGCCAGGGGATTAAAGCCAGGTCTTCGGCTCTTAAAAATCCTTCATGGAACCGCATGTCTTCGTCAATTTGTTGAGCGATGCCGCCTGAATAAAACCCTTTCACTCCATATTGAGCCAAGTGCGCAAGTAAAGCGGCTAAGTCTTTTTGGAAGAATTGTTCTCCTACTTCATAAGGTTCTTTACCTTCTTTTAAAAAATATTTTGCCCCTGAAAGAGAATCCGTACTGAGAAGTTTTTCTTGTTCTCTTTTTTGGAGATCATGCTGTAACTGGGTAATTTTGTAACCTTCTTGGGCAATTGTGATGGCCGGCCTTAATACATCAGACCAATTTAGTTTTCCGTATCTAAAATGGAGATATCCTAAAAATGCTGGAGTGCTGGGAACAGTGGTGGCCTTATATCCCTGAAACCGTTGAGTTTTTTGATCGATACGGTCGATATGAGCAAGGGAAGGGACGCGACTTGATCCATCCAGGGCAATAGTTTTCCCATTAAAATGAAGAATGGCGGCAGATTGTCCGCCAAGACCGCTTGCTTGAGGTTCGCACACTCCAAGCGCAAATGCGGATGCGACTGCTGCATCAACAGCGTTTCCGCCTTGTCGCAACATTTCGACTCCAGCTTGAGTGGCTTCGGGAAAAGCTGTAGACACCATTCCGTTATCGGCTGTGGCGCATTTACCATCTTGGGTTTGGCTAAATCGGCCTTCGATTTTTTCTAATTTCATGCCGCGAAATTCTTGGCAGATTTAAAAATGGTATACGCCAAAAGAACGCTACGGTCGATCAAGCTATCTCGCACAATATATTCATTGCTAGTTCCTAAGCCTCCGGAGACTGGGCCCAAGCCGTCTATCGCCGGAGTTCCTGGAGCGACATAAGCTAATAGGGATGCATCTCCTGCATCTGATTTTTTCACCCTAACTTCAACTAGCTTGGCTGTTTTTTCAATGTCCTCAAAAAACTTTAGCGAATTTTCATTTTCCAGAAACGGTTTTCTCTGCGGTCCCTTAGTAATATGAACTTTGATATTACTTGTAGACTTGGTTTCAAAAATCTTATGAATTTGTTCTTCTAAATATTTTCTTTTATCGGCGAGCCTGTATCTTATTAAGAACGACAATGCCGCATGATAGGCGGGTTGCGCTTCTGCGCCTTTTGTTTCTATACCCGTCAAGGTGACGTAAGAGCCGTCTGTTTCGGAGTTTAACTTCTTAAGCGAGGCAACTTTTTGTGCGATAAATAAAATGGGATCGTCTGTTTCCGAAGAGGATTTCGATCCCAACTTTGTTTGAAGACGGTTAATTTCGATCTCGTAATGAAGAGAGCCATAACAAGAGGTTAATATCTCTCCTGATAGACCAGCTCCATTAAGGCCAGCCACATAGCTAGATTTAGAAGAAAGCTCTTCTAAAATAGGTTTTGAAGAACGTCCCCCCTTGGAATTATCCGAAATAAGTAAAATTCCGCATTTAATTTTTCTTAAAGATCGGGTATACCTGAGAGCCTTTAAAGCTCCCAATAAAACAGCTAACCCGCCTTTACCATGCGAAACACCCGTGCCATAGATACGACCGCGTTCTTCAGAAAAAGGGGAATAATCTTCATAGTCGACCGAATTGTCTAGACTACCAACTAAAAGAATATCGTTGTGTTCGTCCATGTGGTTAGAGAGATAGAGGATATTGCCTAATTCCGCTCTCGAATGAACTTGCCGGTTGAACCCCATTGAAGAAAGCTGATTGGAATACCAACGCCCTAACGAATTCACACCTTCGCTGTTTTGAACGTAGGAATTAATTTCGACCATTTTGGATAATTGGTCTTCTATGGTCGTTAAGTTTCCTCTGAGAAAACTTCTTAGCCGAATGCGGAGCGGATCATTTTTTGCTTTGGACTCAGGTTCCTCTGTCCCGATTTGCTCAATTTGTCGACTGCCAAAGTAACGCTCTACTGCAACGTCCAACATCCGATTGATCATGGTTTCGAACGTATAGCCAGCTTTTTCCGCCGCATGGACATAAGACCCTGTACTACCAAGGCTAGCCATTGAATTGAGTTCTAAAATGTAAAAATTACCGTCGCTGTCCATTCGGAAGTCGACCCGGCCAAAATCATAAATACCTAAAACTTGAAAAGTTTCTCTCGTTAACTTTCTAAGAGTTTCCGCTTGTTCTTCACTTAAGTTAGCGGGACAAATTTTTCCTTTTGGCGTTTTAAGTTTGTCTTCTAAGCTCTGAATTGCGTTGGGGTCGCCTTTTAAGTCTATTTCTACGATTGGCAAAATTTCTGGATCTCGGTTTCCTATTAATCCAACAGCAAACTCCCTTCCTGGAATGAATTTCTCTACTAAAACCGGTTGTTTGAATTGCTCCACTAAATTGGTGATAGCCGTTTTAAGCGAATTCAAATCATGGATTACTTGAATCCCTAGAGAAACCGCTTCCATTTTTGGTTTTGTAATTACGGGAAACGGTAAATCTTCTGGGATTTGATCGGCGTTAAAAAATACCCAATAAGGAGCTGTTGGCAATCCGGCGGCGTGAACCATCATCTTCGTAGTCACTTTATCCAAAGCGACACCATGCCCAGCAGGACTGGAACCGACATAAGGGATACCGACCATTTCTAAAAGGGAAGGTATATGAGTGTAGCGGCTAACTCCTTGAAGACCATAAGCCATATTGAACACCATGCCTGGTTGTTCGCCTTGAACAACGCGCGGCATAAAGTTTTGAAGTTGTTCAATGACGTTGATATTACCGTCAATCACTCGAACGTTATGGCCGCCTTTTTCTAGCGAAGAAGCCACTCGTTCAACAGTTTTTGGGTTGTATGTTTCCTGATTCTGCATCCCAAAGACGTTAATAACGCCTTCTTTGTCTTCCGATTTGTTGTAGATAACCGCTACTTTCATTTTTTCCTTTTGGGCAAATGGGTGAAAAAATTTAATTGGCTTTAAGCCGCACCCATCTATTCCATTTTTGGCGCCAAAGTAGAGAAAGAACGCATCCCCCTTAAAATGCTTTTAATTTCAATGTGTTATCTGGTTTTGGGTGGCGAAGGGTATGAAATTATTTTTAAAAGTTTAAAAATTTTTAGAAGATTATCTAATTAACAAAAATCAATTTTGGAAAAATTAACAGCTCTGGAGATGGCGAATGCCTAGTTTGAGATTTGTTGTTTTTCGTATTTTCAATGCTTTTGGTGGGGATGATGGCATTTCAATGAAAATAATAGATCCTACTGGTTTTTTATTTTTTTAACCTTCGTTCATGGTTTACTTGGGGGGGAGGGGCGCTATATAAAATAAGACAGAGAAAGTCTATCCCCACCGAAGAGCAAAAAACGGTCGTTAATTTTTCCATAAGATCTACTTCCGTCGCTTGGAGTTTAACTTCAGATAATTCACAAACTCTCATAATGAATTAAGATTCAAGATTATATTTTAGACCTTAGATAACTCTTAACTAGTCATGAACTAAATAAATATTAAGAGGATCAAATATCTCCGAAATTCATTTCTCCGCTAAGGTTGTAAAAAAATAAATTTAGCCTTACTTTTCTTCCAAATTAAATTATCCAATCCCTGAAAAATTTTTAAAAAATTAAAAAACTTTCCGATCTGCGCCAAGTCTCGTTGAGGCAATAGTCCTTTAATTTTCAGTGTTTCAGCGTTCTCCGTCTCTCAAATAAATTGGCGCCGATTTTGAAGATAATTAGGCGTATGAATTTTAAAACAAGGCTTGTTAATTTGGGAAAGGTTGCCATCCTTTTCTCAAGGCTGGTTCAGATCTGAAAAACCTGAGATCGACCTCCTCAAGGTTTTTCTTTCTGAATTGGCTCGCGGATGAATGTTAGTTTTGAAAAGTTTTAAAAACCAGATAAATAAAGAGGAGAAAAAAGCTCATGAGTCGCTTGGTTGTTTAATCATTTTCGAAGTATTTGCTCGGTCCAAAATTTTTATTTAAAAGGCGAGGAAATTTACTAAACATGAAAACCTTGAAGATAGGCTTAAAGAATTAGATACAAAAAGTCTTTCTGAAATTTAAATTGACCCGCTGTCCCATTAAACTTTTTATTGAGTTTTTTAGATATGAACATAACAAATGTTAAATATTCTCAAGAGTACAATGATGAAAATTTTTATGATGAAAGTGATTTTGAAACTTTTTATTCAAACAAAGTGATTAAACAAACACTCAGAGGTAAGAGGTTTAAATCAAATGAAGAGAAAGAGGTATTTGATTATTTTCGATCTCGTCAAACTCAAAAAAAATCACATAAGGAGGATCGTCAAACTTGACGAAAAAGAAAATTAAATATTGAGTACTGGGCGATAGAAATAGGGAATTTTGTTTTATACAACTTCAAGGAGATAAAGCGCTAAATCGCTGGGTCTAAATGGAAAGTTTTATCATATCTTTTTAAGAAGAGGAGTCTCTTATTATGAGTAGCAAGCCCCCGGTTCGTCATTTTGGTAATGGTGGAATTTATAACTTGGATTCTGGAATCGGCTTTTTTTTCTTTTCTAGGAAATTGGATCAGATGATTGACCGTTTAATGAGCATACCAGGTATTTCTTCAATAAATTTGCCCAATCTTTCTTCAGTAAATAGTCTCGATTTTTCTTCAATGCCAATTGAATTAAATGGGTCTGCCAATATTAAAAGCAATGAAACTAAATCGTTAAAAAAATATTGTCGCCCAGAATGGCAAAAACGCTCGCCTATTAAAGATGTTTTTTGTCGCTATGGAGTTTATTGTTCTTAGGTTAGATTAATAAACCTCTATTTTTAAAAGGAAGTCCATTATGTTTCATGAAGTGAAAGTTTTGGATTCAAAGGGAAAACTAAAAAAAACCTTAAATAGTAAAGAATTGAGTCAGCAATATTGGAAAGAAATTGATTCTGAGGCAAACACCAGAAAAAGGGTTTCTGGAAAAGAAAAAAAAACTAGAAAAAAAGGTAAAAAAGATTAGAAATTTGCAGAGCCTGAATTTTGAGTAGAGCAAATTTAATAGGCTCTTTTTATTCTAATGTTAGCCCAAGATTGGAAAGGAATAATTAGGTGATGAAGTGAAGCTTAAACAAGTAATTTCACTATATCTTTTAGTGATGTGTTTGTCTCTTATAGCCAATACTAGCTTTAATAAAGCCTCTGAAGAGACCGAGGAAGAGGATATGTTTGTTGAAGATATTTCTAATAATGGAAATAACTTATCAAAAAGAAATAAGGGGTATTCATTAAGCACGGAGAAAAACACGGAATTAAAAGAAAATTCAATGAGGGGATTAGAGGAAAAAAAAATGTCGTCAAAAGATTCTTGGAAATATTTTTACGAAGAATCAATCCAAAAACAAAATGATACTTCATTGGATGAAAAAGATTATGACGGAATTTATAAATAGTTGGTTTTCTAAGAACTAAAAGTAACAATTTCTTATGAAAAATATAGAAGGAAAAAGGTGCATATTTTGTTTGACAAATTAAGGACGGTAATTACAAAAATCTTGATTATTTTGACGATCATATTTGCAGCTGGTATGAGAGACAGTCAGACAGCATACGCTTTAGATAATAAAAAAGATGTGAAAGCTCGGATTACGGCGGCTTCTGATATAAAAGTCCTTGCCATTCTTACAGATGAAGAATTCCAAGCTGTGGCTCTATCCTCAGGGCGCATTTTAAAACATGTTGAATCTGCCAGGCAGGCGATTGCCGACGGGAAGAAAGATGACGCTGCTGCTCATGTAAATCAGGGGTTAAAGCTAATTCGGATAATTGAAAATTCCGTTCCCAAGCATAGGGTTACTACTGAAATAAAATCTGGAAATATTAGCTATCGTCATGAAGAGGATGTTGCGTTACGTTATGTTGATATTTATGACGAGCAGCATATAGAAGATATTATTACCCCTTTGATACAAGCTAGAAAAAAAAATGATGATTCAAAAAACTTTGCGATAGAGGAGAGAGAGTCTGAGCTTACTACGCCTTCTGAAAACATCGCAATCAGTGAACACACGTCTATGAAGTTAGATATCATAATTGCTCAGCGTATGCTTGAAGCGGCGAAAAAGGATCTTAAAGCAGGAAAGGTTGAGGATGCAGACGATGACCTGTTTACGCTTCAAGATGACGCAATTACTTTTGTTTCTTACATGGTTGAACTGCCGTTGGTTGAAGCGGCGGATAATCTAAAGCTTGCGCAACTCCAGATAAATGATGGGTTAGCTGCTGAAGCATTGAATGCTTTGAAGCTTGCCTCAGATGATTTAAAGGATTATGAGAAGGAAGCGGGAGAAAATCGAGCTAAAGAGGTTCGGCAGCTTCATCAGGAGATAGATAAACTTACCAAATCTGTTAAAAATGAAAATGGTTTGATGAAAATAATGGGTAGAAGTAAGAAAGAGATAGGCATCTGGTGGAGCAAAGCTGTTAAATGGATGAGAAGTTAGAAAAATTAAAATTGAACTTTAATTAAGCGCTAAGAGTTAAAAGTATAAAAGGATAACCAAATGGTTATCTTTCTGAATATGGGTGTTTATTATAAATACTTCGAATTTAATTTCCCTTCAATTATTTGTTAAGGAAAAAAGTAGATTGTCTCGGTATAAAATTTTCAGGTTTTTTAAAATATTTTTGTCACAATTTTTTTTCTAATTCCCTCCTAGACGCATTAAATATAATTTCTAACAATATAAAATTTATTTTAAAAAATTAAAATAATTTCCGTTATCAGAATTGCTTGGTGTAGCGTTTATCACTTGATTTTATAGGCTTTTGGGGGATTTTTATCTTGAACTGGTTTTGGAACAGTTTTTGAATTAGTTGTTATGCGCGTGAATAAGAACGATTAATTTTTCTATAACGTTTCAAGGAAATTTCGAATTCCACTTGTGATTGCTAAATATTTTTGGTCGCTTTTTTTTGGAAAAAGAAAAGCCTTTTAATTCTCTCAAGTAGATGAATCGATTTTGATCATAAAGGTCCAAAAACTCTAAGAGAATATATGTTTGGTTTTAATATTAATTTGTGAAAGGAAAAGGGATGTGGGATGTAAACCATTAAAAAATTGAAAATAAGAAATACAATTATAATCAAACATTTAATAATAAGGAAAAAGCTATGAAAAAAAATATTATTTGGATTTTAAGTATTTTATTGATTGGTTCGTTAATTTTTGTGAATAACGCTGTATCGGAAGATTTACCTGAGGATTCGCTAGAAAATAATCAAATTTCAATGGATCCTAATTTTGAAGTGATTGTGCCCGATTCTAACGAAGACTTTCAAGACGAGATTAACCCTGCTTTGGAACCAGAAGGAGATCCTGATTATGATAATTTGTTTAAAGAAGAGCTTCCTGGTTCTGAGGAGTTGGAAGATGAGAATAGTATTGCTTCAGAATCCGGAAAAATTATTGAATAGATTTTTATAATTAAAGTACTAGAGCAAATTTATATGGAAGGCCCCAGGTATTTTCCTGGGGCTTTTTTTGTTGCCTGGTTTATAGACGCTACAATTTTTTACTCATATTGAAGTAGAAGCTTTCCTTCTCTTTATGCTGCCTTTAAAGATTGGAAGAATATGAAATATTTTTTAAATTTTTAGAAAATTTTTTAATCATCAAATTAACAACTTTTTCTAACATATTAAAAATAAATAAGTATTTGTGTTTTTCAATTTTAGGCATTTGGTACAAAAAATGAATATGGCTAATTAAGGTAAATTCATTGGAGGAAAAGCACTGTCAAATTGGGGCCTGGGACAGAAACAAAATATTTAAACTAAATTAATTTATTCTTTTATTTGGAGATAAAGAAATGGAATTAAGAAAGAACTTTTTATCAGTAATATTTATGTTTGTATTCATTTCAGTTTCTACCTCTGCATATAGTTTAGAAGAGGGAATCGGTTTTATAAACCAACCGGTCTTTAAAGTAGATAAATCTTCAGACCAAGCCATAAATTCCTTTAAAAAAGGCGATAAAACTAGCGAAAGAATTATTTTGGCCGAAGAATCTTTAGATCATGATAAGGCAATGGAGAAAAAGGATAAAAAAAAGAAAATTAAAAAAAAGTCGACAATGAAAAAAAAGAAAGCTGGTAAAAAGGCTAAGAAAAAAGCTAAGAAAAAAGCCAAAACGAAAGATGAGGATTAAATATTAAAATCCCTGTTATCAAATAATTTAATAAAGGTATGCAAATGAAACCGATTCAAATCATTTTACTTAGTATTTTTTTAATTGGTTTTTCGTTTATCAGCAATGCCAATGCAATTGGAGATTCTGAAAAGGACCAAGAAAATAAATTTTCTATTGAGGAGATTCCCCATATTGATCAAAACTTTTCAGAAGATCCAGACAATTTCCATTTCGAAAAAAAAGAATCTTCAATATTAGAAATGGACCATTCTGATGTTTTAGATGAAATAGAAACTCCATCAGAAGACTCTTGGAGTTATTTTCATGAAAATTCAATCTCTGATATTGACGACGCTCCTTCTAAAGAAGAAAGTTATGATTTCAATTAGTTCTCTATAGATTGTATTTCATAGGAAAGCTAGAGGAAAACTGCTTCTTTGGCTTTCCTTTTTTTATTTTAGAGGTTGTCGCTAACGTTGGGAGTTATTCGGAGCTATGGACTTAGAAAAAATACGAGAAGAAATTAGACGTGCGGACGTTTCAATATCAAATTTAGAAAAAGCTGGTTTGGAAATTGGGGAAGCCATCAAAATGATCAATTCAATCGCTAAACAAACAAATTTGTTGGCATTAAACGCTACTATCGAAGCGGTGCGCGCCGGTAATGCTGGCAAAGGTTTTGGAGTTGTTGCAAAAGAAGTAAAGGGACTCGCGGACCAAGCCGCAGTTGCGGCGGAAGAAATAACCAGGATGATTGGAGAGATCCAAAAGGATACGAAGGAGGTAAAAAATTCGATTGATCAGTTTACGATAGAAATTGAGGAATCAAGTTTTGTAGGATAAATAATTAAATCCAAACGCCATTGTGTTTTTTCATAATTTATCCTTTCCCTACCCTCTGCATACTAAATACCTCTATTTTCTTAGATTAGTTTATCCTTAAATATTAAAAGTAAAAGCCGTAATTTTTTATAGATTTATTTAGGAAAATCAGTTTAATATTAATAATTAGCCTTTGGATTTTTGAATTTATAAATATTTTATTATTTGATCTTTGGTATTTCCTTTGAGCCCTCCAATTGAGACAGAACAATCTTTTCATTCGAAGTTTGACCGTTTTTATCTGAATGAAATTCCATTAAAGGTCTGCATTATTGATAAAAAAGGGGATATCGTTTTTGTTAATAACGAATGGGAAGATTTTAGTAAAGATCAAATTTCAGATGGGTTGTTAAAAATTTCAAAAGGACAAAATATTTTTAAAATATTCCGAAAAGCAGGAAAAAAATACAAAAATATTTTAGAAGGAATAACATCAGTTACGAAAGGAACTCTGTCGAAATTAGTTCAAGAATATCCTTATGAAGTTTCAGGGGACATTTATTGGTATATTTTACAGGCGATTCCTTTGGAAGAGTCATCAGATCATTTTATAATTTTTAATGTAGATATCACTCCTCAAAAACAAGCAGGAAATATTACCGGCATTTTAGGGCAAATTTTAGATAGTTCATTTAACGAAATATATGTTTTTGATTCAAAAGGTTCCAAGTTTTTGCAAGTAAGTGTGGGGGCGCAGAAAAACTTAGGATATGAGCAGAATGAAATGGATCAATTAATTCCTTTGGAAATTTTTTCAGAATTTTCATTAAACGCCTTCAAGAAAAAGCTCAAGCCACTTACCGAGGGTATAGAAGAATCCAATATTTTTGAAACAAGCTTTAAGCGTAAAAATGGAACTTTTTACCCTGTTGAAGTTCGATTGCAATTATCTAAATTAACCTCCCCTCCTGTTTTTATTGCTGTAGCCAACGATATTACTGAAAAAAAGAAAAGCTTTGAGGAGATTCAAGTTCTTAGACGTCGATTAGAGGCGGAAAATAAATTTTTAAAAGAAGAAGTTAGAGATTTTTTAAGTAATGACCTCGTAGGAGAAAGTCCCGAAATAAATAAAGTTAAGGACCAAATTGATTTGGTTGCAGACACCGACGCTCCTGTTTTGATTCAAGGAGAAACAGGTACTGGAAAAGAATTAATTGCTCGAACAATTCATGAGAACAGTCGCAGAAAAAACAAAGCGCTCGTAAAGGTTAATTGTCCTGCTATTCCCAGAGAATTATTTGAAAGTGAATTTTTTGGTCATATAAAAGGCTCTTTTACGGGAGCCGTAACAGATCGAATTGGCCGTTTTCAGCTAGCTCACAATGGCACTCTTTTCTTAGATGAAATTACTGAGATTCCCCTGGATTTACAAAGCAAACTTCTTAGGGTTTTACAGGAGGGGCAATTTGAAAGGGTGGGAGATAGCGACACTCGGGCGGTAGACGTCCGTGTTGTTGCCGCAACTAATAGAGATTTGAAAAAAGAAATCAAAGCTGGTCGATTTCGGGAAGATTTATATTATAGATTGAATGTTTTTCATATTTTTGCTCCACCCTTAAGACAACGAAAAAATGATATTAAACCTCTAATACATTATTTTATTGAAAAAAGCTGCGACAAATATCGTGTTCCTAATATAGTACCTAGCCAAAAAGATTGGAATAAGCTCCTTGATTATCCTTGGCCAGGAAATGTTAGGGAAATGCAAAATATGATAGAAAGAGTGTTAATTCTTTGTCGTAAAAGCCCTCTCAACTTCTCTCAGGTGTTAGACGAACTTCTATTTTCCTTGGACGAAGAATTTCCTCAAATACCAGAGCGAGAGAAATTTCCAATCGCTAAGGAAGAGGAGCAAAAGGAATTAAGTCGAAGCAATATTTTGAAAGCTCTTGAAGCGACTAATTGGAAGATTTCAGGTCCTCGTGGAGCAGCCCAAATGTTGGGCGTTAAACAAAGCACACTTTGGCATCGCGTAAAAAAACTTGGTCTTGCAAAGCCTAGCTAAATAGAAAATACATTTAGTCACTCCTTCTTCTCCTTTTTCCCGCCCTATTTTTTTAGTAGTTCTTTTCCGCTTGTATAAAAAAAATTTTAAAAAATTCAAAATTTTTTTACCCCCCTTGAAATCATAACCTTTTGAAATTAAATAGTTTTTCTATGTTTCGAATCAAAAGGTTTTGGCGCCGAAAATGAATAGAAGTATAGAGAAAATTTTAATACAAAAAATCATTTAACAGCTTCGAAAGAAATTGTTTTGATTGTAGGAGGTCTATTGAACGGCACTGTGAAATCAAAAAAAAGGTTTTTGCCCGTAAATTTAGCTAATATCATTGAGAGTATAATTGAGCAATATAGAATATCCGATCCTCATTACAACGCTTTTTTTAAAATGGAAATGTTGCCAATTATACAAGGTGATGGAAAAATGTTGCGCGTTTTATTTGACGAACTAATTTCAAATGCATTGAAATTTAAACGAGAGAACGTTCGCTCTATCGTCGATATTTTTGGTCAAAAAGAAAAAAATAATATTTGGAGGATTTCCATTTTTGATAACGGTATAGGATTTGATCAAAAAATTTTGGCAAGAATTTTTCGAACGTCGTCAATTAAAAATAAAGTTGTAGGAAGTAAGATAGAAGGCAAAGGATTAAAAATTTGCAAAGAGATTGTTGATTACCACAATGGAAGCATCTACGGAAAAAGTATTATTGGTCAAGGAGCTAAATTTACAATTAGGCTTCCAGAGAAGCAATGTCACGAGTGATATAAATAAAAAACTACTTTGAAGAAAAATTCATGAAAATTAAAATACAATATCTAAAGAGTTTCCAAAAAAAAATAAAACGATTCATATTGTCTGGACTTCCTTTAGTTTTGTTTTTCACTCTATTTTTGGGAAATGGATTTTCCCAGGAAGGCTCAACTCCTTTATTGAAAAAGAAAGTTCAACAAAGCCCTGAGGAAATCCAAACTTATTTCAACCAAGGCCGTGAGTTTGAGATTAACGGTAAACTTTTAGAGGCTGAAAGAACGTTTAAAGAAATTCTGAGGCTAAATCCAAAATTTCATAAAGCATATATACAATTAGGAATGCTTTACCAGAAGCAAAAAAGATTTGGGGATGCTGTTGTTGAATTCAAAAAAGCATTGGAGATTGAACCAAGCTCGATTGCTCATAAAAATTTAGGTATTGCCTTCACTAAATTAGGAAAGAACAGAAAAGCTGTTAAAGAATTTGAAGCCGTTATTGAGATGAATCCAAATTCGGAAGATATCCATTTTCTACTTGGAAAAGTCCTTTTCAATAATAAGTTGGATAATCATCAAAGAGTTATTGAAGAATTTAAAAAAGCTTTGAAGGCAAATCCTCAGCGTTGGGAGGCTAGTTTTGCTTTAGGTTTAGTATACAAGTCTCAAAAGTTATTCAAAGATGCTATTTCGCATTTTTCAAAAGTTGTCGCTATAAGACCTAGTTTTGCAGATGCTCATTATCAGTTAGGTCATATGTACATAGCGATTAAAGATGGGAAAGCAGCGATTACTCATTTACTAAAAGCTGAAGAACTATATATAAGAAACAAAAATAAACAAAAAGTTGAACAGACTAAAAAATATCTAAAAAAATTATTTAAGAAATATAATTATAAACGTAGTGATTTTAGTTAAAGGCTCCTTGAGTTTGTACCATACTTTTCTATTGGATCGAATTTTACCTATAAATAGGAAATTAAGAAGGTAATAAGAATCAAATAGTCCTGTCGGGAAATTGGCTAAAAAAAGTCCCAAACCTCAAATAAGACAAAGAATATGGTGAAATAGATGATTCCAAAAGCAAAATGCATCAAGAAAGGAATGGGAGATCGTTTAAGGGAATGGCGCAAAAATCAGGGCCTCACTCTAATACAACTAAGTGCAAAAATAGATACTAGCCCTGGTCCATTATCAGAGATTGAAAACAGTAAAGGCCTTCCATCACTAGAAACCATTGCAAGTTTCTATAAAAACACCAACATAAATATCATGTGGTTACTTTTCAAAGAAGGCCAAATGACAAGGAAGTAGTTTTTTCTAAGATTTATTAATGTAAAGAAAATCTGAGCGTCGAAAATGAATACCTTTCAAAACTCAGTTGATATTTACTCAGCAGGCCGATTGATAAAACCTTGATAGAAATTTCCTCCAGTGACAGAACTAATGAACTCAGCACCAAAAAGAACTTTAAAATTATAAGTTAATGTTTACTCCTCCAAATAGTTTACCAAATTTGAGAACAGGGGGTGGTGGCAGGTTAATAATAAAATACGTATCGATTTCACGTGAGGACAACAAAAACTCCTTACGTTACCCGCTACACAACCGAAAAAATTGGCGGGAATTTGGCGGGCGTTTTTTGATCAAAAAAGCAGTTAGACCCCGTAAGAGCATTTAGAGTTAAGCCTGAATTTACAACCGATTAAAGGAGGATGCCGTACCGGTTGTTAGTGGTTAGGTGTTATAAATCCAGGCTCTCACGCCGGTAACAGGGGTTCGATTCCCCTTGGGGCTATATTTTTCAATGGTTTGCGATATTGGATTTCCGATTGAAGTGGACCATTCTTCCAATATAATCGATTAAAATATATTTTCCTTTCACTATAAATAATTGAATTAAAGCACTTTAGTTAAACTTTTGTAATCCAATAATATGGAAGTTTCTGCAAAATAGGCCGGAAACAAATTATATTTCAATTTTGTATATTCTGATTATTTATCATTGGGTTCACGGTTTGATAACTGGAAAACCCGTCAATTAAATTAGGAAGTTACAGTTTTCCCTAAAAGTCATTTTCCCCGCCCTTGATCAAACCTTGATAGGATTTTTTTTACAAAGTTTATTGTCAGCCATTTTACTAAAAAAAATCTATTAAATTTTTATTTTGAAATCCAAATTTAATAAGCAATGTGGTTGCTTATCCTACTTGATAAAGAGACTTTACCAGGTTTATTGAGAGCATAATCTTAAATCAAATTTTTACTAGAGCTTTGAAGCTGTGATAATGAAAGGCTACTGTTTCAATTCTTTAAGCTCTTTGAAATTATTAGATGAAAATCAAATAATTTTCGTGTTTATAAGAAAATTTAATATACTAAATATTATTATTGTGAGGATTATTAAGTGATTTTAAGGGATCGATATTTCCCTTTTATCAAACTGAAGTAATGGGAAATGTAAATTAACTTCCAAATATTTTTTTTAAAATAGATTGCGGGAAAGTACTAGTAGAGGCCTGTTGTAGCGGGGTCAAAATGGATCTCATTAACTAATACTCAATCAGCTTTATAAGCAAGTTAGCCTTAAGAAAAGTTTTGACAAGTATATGAAACGGTGGTTGTGCTGATAACAGAGCTCGGATAAGCTAAACTTAGTAGAAGGGGTTATAAGATTCCTACGCGAGAACTGGGCAGTGATGCTTTATCTGATCCCAAATAAGACAAAACACAACCCTTGCAATAAGTCGGCTTTTCTCGAAGTCGGATCTACTAACACCTAACGAATACTACAATCAGTAAACTTATGAAACTGCCTTGCCAAAACATAAAATGTGGAAAACCATTAATAATTAAAGAATTTCTACCAGAAATAATGGATGTAAGAAATATAATCGTCCAAAAAAAATGCGGTTGGTGTGGACAAGAAAATGAAATCAATACCCGAAACCATTTTGCTTTAATGAGCGAGTACGCAAAAAAATGCCACCAAATACAGACCGACTACAACGTGAGAGTCGAAGCATGGATTGAACAAGGTAGCGAAGAAACACCCAGCGTGAATGAAGGGGTTTGCCATGCTCTTACCAGGCATTGGCTTAAGCTAGAGAAGAGACAAGATTATTTAACATTCGAAATTCTTTACCCCACCTGGTCTGATGGCGCACTCGTAGCAAATACGATAAGTCCTTCGCTAATCCAAAAACAGAAGCGATATGAAGATGTATTTACGGAACATAGAGAAAAAATGGAAGTTTTTAATAAACTCGATCAAACAAATATGAATATGATAGATAAAACAGATAACATGATTGGTAGAGGTATATATAATGTTAAAAATCTAGATAAAACGAAAGACTTGAAAAACCAAACCTTTACTCTAGGACCGAGAGTAACATTTCAAGAATTGAAAAAAGAAAAAGAGATGCTGACCCAGAAATGGGAACAACAAAAGAAAATTAGTAATGATATGTACTGGGATAAACCGGTTGAAGAGGCTGATGGGGTGAGATTACATTACAAACAAGGAACCACTATAAGAAAGCCATCCGACTTCGCTGAATTAATCGCACAAGCTCCTACGATAGCCAAAAAAGAGATAGAAACAAATGAGATATTAACCTTTTTTCTTATGATCCCAAAACACGTGATGGGGTTGAGTATAACTATTGATGGCCGATATAGATTTATGGACGCAAATTCTGGGGTGTGGGTAGCAGGGACTCAACCAAATGATTTCTTGAGTGCTTACTATAAGAATACCTATGGGCAGTACTTCGGGATAGAAATGGAAATCGACTACATGCCGGCAGAAGTGATATGAGAAATAAAAAAATATACAAAAATGGTCCACTTTTGGTCCACTTTTCCCACCAAAATAACTCCACTCTTCAACCGGAGTGGCTTTAGTAACTCACTCAAACCAAAAGAGTTATAGAAGCAGAAGGGTAATCGTTTGTGAGTTGATAAATCCTGTTGCCTCGCTCTCACGCCGGTAACAGGGGTTCGATTCCCCTTGGGGCTATTCTCTTAGTAGCTTATCGTATTCGGCGTGAGTTCCAATCCAAAACCATAATAGTCCTTCATCAACCTCCACCGCTAAAGAACGATATTTTACGCCGACTCTTACGGAAGTGTACTGATTTACAGTTTTAAGATGTAATGATGGGTGGCGAGGGCTTTTTTTAAGAAGAGTAAAGTTTTTGTCCGCTAAATTTTGGATATGTTTCGGAAGCTTTTCATAAAGCTCCCAAAAGGAAGGACTCGCATAATACTTCATAATTCCTTGAAACGATTTTCTTTGAAATCAGCTATGGATTTTTTGGCAAGAGCGTCAAGTTTTCCGGTTTTCGTATCCTCTTCAAATTGTTTGTCCCATAGTGCCGCATCAAAATCCTCAAACCATGTCCTGAACTGGGCCAGGTCCTTCGGAGGCAAACTCGATATTGCTTGTTCGATTTCGCGAAGTTTTGTCATAGCCTTACCTTATTTTTCATGTTTAAAGCATTTAAAGTCTTATTGAAACCTGAGTCGCTTTTTCTATTTTAGCAGATACCATAAGTAGGGCAAGCTTTTGATAATTAGGTGCCTGTGGTCAAAACAAATGGTCCACTTTTGGTCCACTTTTTTCATCAAATAAATTTTGCTAATGAATCGAATTACCAAGATTAACTCTCTAGGTTTTAATTAAGCTTACCTATGAATGAATCGATAGTAGAACATGCAAAACATCTTAGGAGTGTACAATTTTCGTTATTAATAGTATGTGTCGTTTTACTATTAATTTCTTCCCTTTTAAGATCTTCATATATTCATGAGGCATATAAAGATTTAAGCAATATAAAAAAAATTGTGGAGGAGTATTACCAGAATGACTCTCCATGGATATTGAATTATGAAAAAAGTTTGCTTAGACATAGCATTAATTCATATTTAAAAAATCAAACAAGTGCTTTGGCTATTAATTCTTTTCCAGAAGGAATCCGAATTAATTCGATGGGCAATCAAGTATGGGGAGTTAATCTCCTATATGGTGATGATAATTGGGTAATTAATGTAGACGTAGAAGATTCTGAAATTTCTAATGCTATCAAAGAAGAGCAAACGTTAAAGAGATTCATAGAATATTGGAATTTCTTATATCAAGCACGGTATATTTATCTCCCTAAAATTGGAAGTAAAGCTGCTATTTATAACCCAAAGTCAGATCGTTACGAGATTCACGAAATAGAGACTCTGGACCGAGTTGAGACTGATGATTATACATATAGTTTATCTTTAGTCGATGTCCATGATGAAAAATGGATAGAAAGATGTTTGCCAAAGAGGGTTTTTGGAAAATGGTATGAAGATATTAATAAGCTCGAAGAGGATAATTTAGATTATGTATTATGTCCGTCCCCAATTACGCTAGTTGAAGAATCTTACCCCAAAAGTGAGTTTCCGCTAATTATGATTATCGCAGCTTCAGCGGAAAAAATAGAATTTAACTCCCTTGAACGAATAATTGAAATTTCAGGAATGACTGACTGGAAGGTGAGGCCTTTTAGTCTTAGTTTTAGGGAATTATTTGAAGTTGCCTCAAGCTACAGCGATATACCTCTAAGCAAAATTAATACTATCCTTGAAGGCGAGCGAAATAGAACAGGAGAAGGAGTAAGAATATTTGGGGTTCATGTAGCTTCATCCGTAGCGAGGGAATGGGGGGCAGGCGTTATAATTTCAATTCAATTATATTTTTTAATCCATTTAGTTTCGTTTCCAATTAGTTCCACTACGAAAAATGATTTTCCATGGGCGGGACTTTATAATAATCAATTATCCAAGGTTGTATTTTTTATTACAGCAATTCTACTACCGCCAATAACGATTTTGATATTAATGTACAGCACATGGTTTTTAGGCAAGGACAATCAAATATTTTGGATAATTTCTCCAATTATTAATTTAATTAGTTTTTTGTTATCGTTCTATATCTATAAGACTTGGAGTAAAATTCAACAGGTTTAAGTCTATTTTTCAGTTATCATCGGATTGTTTACTCAGATAGATATCCGAATTCCACCCTTAACTATATGTTGAAACTTTGTTGCACCCACCGAAATATGCTTTTCCTTTTTTAGTAAAATCCGTTCTATTATTACTAGTGGTAAGCAAACCCATCGGGTATAAATTTTAAAAACTAAATGTTTTTCAGAAAATAAGTGGTCCACTTTTGGGCCACTTTTTTCGCCATAAAAATTTTGCTTATGAATTGGGTAGGAGTCTGCAACTCACTAAATTAAAAAGAGTTACAAGAACGGTAGGGTAATCGTTTGTGAGTTGTTAAACCTTGTTTCCTGGCTCTCACGCTGGTAACCCCACGCGTGGGACGGGGTTCGATTCCTATTGAGGCTATACTTTTCAATAGTTTTTATAGCAACCTGAACTCAGTATCCGCTTTGGGTCGTTTGCAGGCTTACAAACGCCGCGATAGGATGTGTTTTTTTCATACTAATTTTATATATCCATCTTTGAATGTTATGCAAAAGACTCATATTTTAGTAACTCTATAGCAGTTAGTTTTTGAGTTAAAATGTCAAGGCGAGAATGATTGAATTGATTTAGCGATCTCAACACTTAACTTCTCCAAATTTCTATTCATTCCTGTAACTAGCGAATCGTAATCTTGACTATCCGAAGCTTCTTTAAACTTTGATTTTTTCATCACAAGAACTTCTTTGCCATAGTTGCGAAAAATGGCCCAACGGCATTCCAAAAAGCTATCGCCTCCTAATTCGCCATCGTATTTTGTAATCGATACCGTAACTTGATACTCAATTGGCATTGTTCCTTTCCAAGGAAAAACGGCAACTTGGTCCGTCAATAATAAAATGGAAAGGTTCTCCGCAAGAACCCTTGAAAAGTTTTCTTCCAGGGGTTCCGCCCATCTGTGAAACTCGGACAATTGAACTTGGTTCGCGCTAATTCGATTTAAAATATTAGGCCGGTTTAGATAGGAAGGGAATTCAATTGGTCCAACGCCTATCGTTATTTTTTGAGGCGATTGATTTAATTTGTCAGGACTAGCTTTTGAAATTGGAGTTAATACAAAAAATTTCGACTGTTTTGTCGAAGCGGCACATCCTCCAAGAATTGAAATATAGGCGCAAAATAGTAAAATTAAGGGTCTTTTTAATAAAAACGTTTTCATTATCTAGATCCGGCTCCTGTTTTTCCATAAAGTAAAGCGTCGGGATGTCGCGCAAGGTAGTCGGATAAGATTCGAATAGAGCGAGCCGCCGAAGAAATTTCTTGGAGCGTATTGTCTAATTCATATCTTAATGGAGATCCAACTGCAATACTTTCATCCGCTGTTGACAGGGTTTTTTGGCCCTGGGTAAGGGCTGTTTGAGTTTTATCTAAAGTCCCTATTAAATTGGAAGATATAGGTTCAATTTTATCGTTAACTTCTTTCACGAGGCCTCTTATATCTTTTAAGGCGCCACGGAGATCGCTCCCCGCTGTAGATAAAGTTTCTTCGAACTGACCCTCTGCGTTTGCTATTGATGTTTGGCTTTGCTCAAGGGTTTGCCTGGCAATTAAGGTTGTTTCCGAAATTTCATTTGTGACAATGTCTAGCTTAGCATTCAGGTTGTCGGTCAATTGTTGAAAACCTTGCAACGATGTATTGAGGATTTCCACTGATTCCATCAATTGATCAGATCTTACCAGCCGGTTTACCCCTTGAACTGTGTCTATCAAATTAACAACCAATTCCTCCAAAGGAAGGTTTTTAATATCGGCAAGGATTTCCGTAGCTGATTCGGCCACTTCGTCAAGGGTGGAGGGAACCGTAGGGATTTCAATATACTCACTATCCCCACCAACCAGCTTTATCGGAGTGTCTGGGAAAAAATCAAATTCTACAAATAATTGACCCGTCAGCAAGCTGCCCGTTTGAACTCGCGCCTTCAGTCCGCGTTTAATGAATAAAGGAACGGTTTGTTGCGGACTGGATTCTCGGCCAATTCTCTTTATCCGTTCTGGTTCTAGAGCGATTATCACGGGGATCCGAATAGCAATAGTACTTCTATTAACCTCCATTGTGATGTCTTTTACAGTCCCAACTCTGATTCCTCTAAATTCGACAGGAGCTCCAACTTTGAGGCCGCGGACGGAACCCTCAAAATACATTATAAAGAGTTCCTGTTTGGAAAAATTTTCACGCGTAGCCTGGTAACTTTTATATAATTTAAAAACAGAATCTTCTTTAACTGGTTTTGCCTTCTCTGCTGTCAAAGGAGATTCAAAAGCAATCCCGCCTCCAATGAGAGCTTCAAGTGACTGCGTTTTCACTCGAATACCATCCGCATCCATTGAGAAATCTATCCCGCTTAAATTCCAAAACTTAGTATTATTTTTTATCAATTGATCGTGGGGAGCTTTAATAAATATATGCAGGTTGACGCTTTTTTTATCTTCCGCCATTTCATACCCTAAAACGTTGCCCACATTTATTTCACGAAAATAAACTGGAGAGCCTGCGCTTAGAGAACCTAACGATTCAGATTTTAATAAAAATTTCCGACCGGGTTCGTTTAGCTTGATAATTGGAGGTTCTTCAAGCGCCATAAATTCTTTTGCCGGTTCTCCCGATCCAGGCTCAAATTCTATATAAGATCCGGAGACCAATGTATCCAAGCCAGTTATATTTGTCGCGCTGATCCTTGGTCGCACTACCCAAAACTTGGCATCCTCTGTTAAATGAGGCTCTGCATCTTTATTTAAAGTCGCCGTCACAAGTACATGAGAAAGATCTCTACTAAAAGTTACATGGTTGACTTCTCCCATCTCTACCGCTCTATATTTCACTTTTGTTTTATCTGGTTCAAGTCCGGATCCATCTTTAAATTTAATCGTTATTGTTGGTCCTTTTTCCGAGATGGTTTTATACGTTAACCAACCTCCGATACCCGCCGCAATTAAAGGAATCAGCCAGATTATTGAAAATCCCGTTTTATTTTGAACTCTAGCCTCTGGCAAAGTTTCTGAGTTATCTTGAGTCATTGTTTATCTTCCTTGATCGAGTCCCAAATTAGTCTAGGATCAAAGCTCATCGCCGCAAACATTGTTATTACGACAACGCCAGCAAAAAAGGTGGCGCCGGCTCCAGGTTCAATGGTCGCGAGAGATCCTAATTTAACGAGCGCGACCAAAATGGAGACCATAAAAATATCCACCATTGACCAACGGCCGACCGCTTCGATAATTCGATATAGTCTAGTCCGATCCTTTGGACGCCACTGTGATTTCCTGCGAACAGAAATTAAGAGGTAAACAAGTCCAAAAAGCTTTAGCATTGGCACAGTAACGCTGGCAAAAAATATTAAGAGAGCCAGCGGCCACATTCCGCTTTCAATAAGAGCTTTGACTCCGCTTAGAATTGTATCGGGCTCTCCTTTACCCATAGATATAACGGTCATAACTGGCAAAGTATTCGCTGGGATATAAAGAATAAAAGCTGTAATCACCAAAGCCCAAGTTCGCGCTATGCTATTTGGTTTTCTCTCTTGTAACGTTGCGTCGCAATAGGGACAAATCAGTTCAGGTATTTTGGCGGTCCTTTCAACATGGCTCAAGTGGCCGCATAATCGGCAATTAACCAAATCCGCTTTTTTAGCTGTCGTAAAGTTTGAGGTTATCAATTAGAGTTCAACCTTTCAGAAACAATTTCAGGGTCCCACGAGTAATCTGCCGCCGCTGTTGTTAGTATTAGACTGGCGAAAGAAAAAAGAGCGATGCCCGGGATGACCTCCGCTAGATCGGATAATTTAACGTAAGCGACAAAAACTCCCAATAAATAAACTTCCATCATAGCCCAGGGGGAAAGGGTTTGAATCGCTCTAAAGACAGTCTTTAATTTCCAGGGGGTTTTATTGAACTTTAAGGGCAACACAATGTAAATCATTCCAAGTAGTTTAATCAAAGGAGCCATTATGCTGGTCAAAAATACCAAAAATGAAAGACCTAACATTCCTTTATCGAAAAGATCGAAAACTCCCGTTATTAAATTGTTGATTTGAGCTCGTCCCTCGAATTGAAACGTCATAAAGGGAAAAATATTGGCCAAGACGAAAAGGATCAGACCTGAAAGAGAAAAAGCAAGGGTTCGATTTAAAGCGTCTTTTTTTTTATGGGATAAGACTGCGTCGCAACGTACGCATTGCGCCGATTGATCTGGTTTAAGCGGTACTTTATATTGAAGCAAATCGCAATCGTGGCACGCGATTAATGGTTTCATTTGCTTATTAAACATTTATCGCTAAAAACAATAAATACGAGGACCAATATTTATTATCCACTATAGGTTTTTAATTATTTATATATATTAATTATAACCTCACTCAGGGAAAATTAATACTGGATAAAAAATAGATATTGTAATTGGGATATATTGTATTTTTTCAAATGCATTTTCATAAGAGCAGGTTGAACAATGAAACTAAACAGGGGTTTTCTCCTTCAGCATAACTAATAGAGCCTTTTTAAATAGCAGAAGAGTCATCAGATATATGTAAAGCGATTATGAAAAGTGGCCGAAGGTCTGTTAAATGATAGCTAGTTAGGATCTTCGATAGTTTAACGTTTTTACATGTTTTTTTGAGGGGGTTGCTCTACTTTTCCTTGCTTTCATTAGCCTATTCTAGAGGAAATTAAACCCCTTACCTCCCTGGACATCATCACTGACCGACTTTGAAAAGAATGCATTTCATTTTTTAGAAATCGGATTATATACGGTTATGATTTTGATGCCATTCAATGATTGTCTGCAAAGGGGCCGGCAAATGGTAGCTGGAATGAATGCCAGGTCTTTTTGAGGGAGGGTTTCTCCTTTTTTTGAGCCATGACAATATTTGTACCATTGGAACGGGCATTGATATGCCCCAATTTAATTTTAATTTTCTTTTTATTTATACTGGTTTCTCGCGCGAGCTCCGTGGAAAAGACCAATGGGAATTTGCCGCGACTATATTTAGCAGCCGCTCCCATTGCATCAGGTAATGGATGATCGTGCGAACCGTTATCACCAGACGAAAAAACGGTTGCGTTAGGTGAGACCGATTGCAAATAGGGTAAGTCAAAGTCTGATGAACCGTGGTGGCAGGCTTTGTTTACATCTGCTCGGAATATTGACATATTCTGATATCGTTCTTTGAGATAGGTTTGTGCTGGTTGATTAAGATCGCCGCCAAATAAAAATGTCGTTTCCCCATAAACAAGTCTGAGAACAATACTATTGCCATTGATTGTGTGAGATTCAGAAGGCGCTGGATGTGGATTTGTTGCCGAAATGTTGTGAGGATCAGGAAATGCTCTCAGCCGAATAGCGCCTGATAGTCTTGTTGTTACTGGGCCTAATACCTCAAACCTCATATCCGGCCCGGTGTCTTGCAGGATCGGATGTGGCTTTTCTGTTTTACGTCTGACCAAACGCTGCATGTTATTCAGTCTATTATTATCGTGGGCGCTAATAGCAGCTTTTAGGAACTTGGAAAATTTGTTAGCTGTATTGTTTTTAGTCAACAATAAATCTGAATTTACCAACTCACGCGCAGAGTCGATATCCCCTAAATCAACGCTAATTGAGCGTGTCTTATCTGAATGTTTTACGACGTTGCCAAGATTCAAGTCTTTTTGTGCGCCAACGCCATAGCGAGTTAAACCGTTATGATAAAGGGTTCCTACGGTGATTTTTTTAGAAGCTAGGATTTTGGTTAGTCCCACGTAATGATCAGCATCGAAATGGCTGACAATAATTGCATTGATATGTAGTGAACTACGGGGATTTATGCCCAAGGCTTTATCGGCCCGTTGCAGGTTTTTCAGTCGCTTCATTAATTCGGTGAAGAAGCCGGAATTTGGGCCTCCATCAATAATCACAATTGCGCCTTCAGCTTCGATTAGAGTTGCATCGCCTTGGCCAACGTCTAGATAGAAGATTTTGAGTTGTTGTTTTTTTGAGAGTCTGCTTAACTCAACGAAGCCTTGTTGGGTTTGGAGTTTACTATTTTTATCTGGCTTCGGCATAGTCGAGGCCTTGACCCATCCATCGGTGATGCTGGCTTCGTCAATATGAACTCTGGCTCCTAACAGCAATTGTTGGCTACCTGAAGAATCGGGAGAATTGCTTCGATGCCTCACAAGGAAGGTGCCTGATTTTTTGATATAACGGATGGAGGTCATAGCCATATTCCCTATCTAAGTGGAAAAACTGATAAGTTAATTACCTATAGTTGATAGAGCAAAAGCTCAATTTTTTATTATATTACATTATGTATAACCAAAATAGGTGATACTATTTTAAAGAGAGTGAAATGGTTCCACAATTAATTTTTGCATGTAAAACATAAAGCTTTAGGGGAAAATTTATGGACCTTTTTACAATGTATAATATATTCACAGCATTGTTTTGGCATTTTGGCTGAGAGGGGTGATCTGTCCTAATCTCTGGGGGGGATTAAAGTTTCTGGTGGGAAGGTTGGGGCGAGAAGCGAGAAGAAAATGGGTTTAAAGCTTTCAAGTATCGCCACCCAACTTTCCAGGATAGTTTTAGCAGGTTCAAAGTGATTACTACCATCAAAGGACCACATGCAAAATAATTGCGAACCCAATAGAAGCTCCCTGTTCTATTCTTAAATGATAAAAAATAAACCAGGCGACTAGCTTGTATGATGTCAATTTTTTGTTGAATAGCTTCCAAGTCGTCAAGGGTTATGGTCAATATATTCCCATCCTTATCCTCGTAGGGCCGGACATCCAGGGTAAAAGTATCACGAGTTTTCTGGAAAACCATCACAAATGAATCGTTTTTTCCATCAATCTCAACGCGAAGTTTAAAAGCTTTGAAAATTCTTTGAGAGACTTTATCCAGCCAATTTGGGCTCCAATTTTTGTGGAAACTATCATAACTTGGAAGATAATAAGATCTCATAAAATCATTCCTGGCCTTTTGGGTTTGATTCTGCAAACGGAGAAAATACAACCAAAAAATGGATCTAAATAGTAATTGGCCTAAAATCCCTAAGGTTCCCGAACTTCCCTTAAACATAATAAATATGCCATCCGTAGTTCCATAACAGGAAGCGAGCAGGCTTCTTAATTTTTCCTGTCCAATATTCTCCAATCCGACTACCGATCCAAAGTTATTGTAGTTGTCCCAGTCAAATGATTTAATAAGATTTTTATTTTTATATTCCTTAAAAATTTGAGTCCCTGGATAAGGAGTCATTATGAAATAAATAGCTTGTCTATATAATCCAAAGTTTTTGGCAAAATCAGAATATTTTCTAATGTTTTTTTCAGTTTCGTGAGCATGCCCGATAATAAGAAAGGCATCTATTCCTAATTTGTTTTCCTGAAGGATACGAATAGCCTTTTCATTTTTATTGACTGATCCGCCCTTTCTGAGTTTTTTAAAGGTTTCCGAATCAGGGCTTTCGATACCCAAACTAATTCTCTCAAATCCGATATGCGCCAAATCTTTCATTAAGTGTTGGCAACGGACAATGTCGTCCGGTCGTGATTCGGTCATGATCCGGAAATTGGTCAGGTTACGTTTGAACATCAGTTCGAGTATCTTTTCCACCCGTCCAGGATCAAATAAAAAAATGGAGTCCGAAATTTTGATAAATTTCTTATGATGTTTGTCGTGAATCTGTTCCAACTCTTCTACAAAATGTTCCGGACTTCTGTTACGAAGATTTTGATTCATAGTGTCGTTTGCGCAGAAGGTGCATTTCGCGATGCAACCCCTTGAGCTGTACACCGTGTCGACGGAATAGGCATCTCCTTTTTCACCGAATCGGACGGGACGGAGTCGCCTAGATGGTAGTGGAAGGCTATCTAAATCATGAATGAGGGCGGCGGGTGAATTGTGTTGGATTGAATCGCCTTCTTTAAAAGATAAACCCAAAACGCTTTTATCGGGACCATGTAATATAAGGTCTCTTAATGGAAGTTCTCCCTCGCCGCGAATCACAGCATCGACATTGGGATCCTCCAATACTTCGTCTGGCAGGGCCGTAGGATGGTAACCTCCCATAACTACATAGATACCCGCCTCTTTTGCTATTCGGGCATATTCCCGGGCGCTATTATAACCAGGGGTCATGGCTGAAATGCCTACCATATCGAACTTATTTCTTTGGATACTTTTTTTGAACTCTTTGAAGGGATTTGTGCTATTCGGACTCACAGGAATGCTGACATGCTCGACACTCTGTTCGATAAACGCTCCTAAATGGCACAATTCAGTTAAATCCTGTATGTATCTATAATTCAGGAGTTCTAATTTGTGTTGAGGGGTTATGAGAGCGATTCGTTTAAAGTAAGCCATCTTATTCCTCAAAAGTCATTTTTAAAATATGATCTTCCAATTAGGTTAGATAATTGTACATCAGAGAGGAGTTGGTTGGATAAGTTTTTATTCAAACATTAAGCTTAAAATTATCACTAAATTTTCTCAATTAGGAGTCATGGAAAATTTCTTGAAGTGTTGTATCATTAGCTATGGCAACTCCTTGTTAAATAAATTGATAAATGATAATGTTCACCTCAATGGTTAATCTAATCTCCGGTTTGGAGGATTTGTATGCCCGCTGAAGGACACAATACTACTTCCTATTTTGATTCCAGCGCTCGTATTGTTTGCCGTTATCCGAAAATAATATTGGGAATTATTTTTCTTTTTACGTCAGTACTTCTCGCGCAAGTGCCTAATTTGAAAATGGAAACTGCCACCGAAGCATTATTTTATGAGAATGACCCCGTTCTTTTAAAATATAGGGAATTTCAGGCGCAGTTTGGACGGGATGACTTAATCGTCATAGCGATCAACCCTCCTGAAGTATTTGATTTAAAGTTTCTAAACCGGTTGAAGGATTTCCATAATGCATTAGAGAAAGAAGTTCCTCATATAAAAGAGGTGACTAGCCTTATCAATGCCCGCTCCACAGAAGGCAAAGAGGATGAACTAATCGTTGAAGATCTCATGGAAGATTGGCCTGAGGATGCTAATGCTTTGGCCGATTTAAAACGACGGGCTTTGGCCAATCCTCTTTATGAAAATTCATTACTCTCCAAAGACGCTCGTTTTACCACAGTGGTTATTGAACCTTTAAATTTTTCGTCGCCAGTGGGTAGTTCTCAAAGTCTTACAGGAGAACAAGAGATGGATTTGCTTTCTGGCTTCGACGAAGAAGACGATTTATCAGAGTCAGAATTGGAAGAGAAGCCTGAACCGCCTGTCGAACGCCAACAACTTTCTGAGGTTGAGATCAACGAGATTGTGGAGACCGTAGAGAAAGTTATTAAGGATTATCAAGGGCCAGATTTCCCTCTTTATATGGGGGGGGCACCGATCATCGATTACGTGGTAAAAGCCAATATGCAAAGAGATATGGGGCTTTTTATGAACTTATCATTAGTAATCATCGGAGTATTCCTTTTTATTCTTTTTCGCAGGTTGAGTGGGGTTATTCTTCCTTTGCTAGTGGTTATTTGCTCACTAGTTTGTACCTTCGGTCTTATGGCTATTGCTGGAGTGCCCGTTAAAGTACCGACCCAGATTCTACCTTCTTTTTTATTGGCTGTCGGTGTGGGAGATTCTGTACACGTACTCACTATTTTCTATCGCCATTTCAGGCTTGGATATTCCAAAAATGAGTCTATCCTTTATGCGATGTCTCACTCAGGTGGGGCCATTATCATGACCAGTGTCACTACTGCGGGAGGATTGGCTTCTTTTATTTCTTCCGATATAGCGCCGATTGCCGATCTTGGCATTTTTGCGCCGATAGGCGTTATGCTGGCTATGCTTTTTAGCGTTGTCATGCTTCCGGCATTGCTTATCGTACTTCCGCTTCATCAGGAAAAAATTCTTAAAGAAAGTGATGAGAAAATAAATAAAAAGAAGAGGGAAAAATTAGACAAAATTATCACCCGGATTGCAGATTTTTCTATAAGTAATCCAAAGAGGATAATGGTCATAAGCTTTCTCTTATTAATATTCTCCATTGCAGGAGCGTTCAAGCTGGGTTTTTCCTATGCGCCTCTCACTTGGTTTCCTGAGGAACAGAGAGTCAGAGGAGATACAAGGGTCATCGATGAGAATCTCAGAGGAAGTAACTCACTGGAAGTTCTGGTGGATACAGAAAAGGAAAACGGATGGTACGAACCTGACCTTTTGATCAAACTTGATAAGCTCGCCGAGTATATGGAAAATTATCAGTCAGGAAAAGTATACGTTGGGCATGCCTCGTCAGTGTCTGATCAATTAAAGGAAATTCATCAGGCGTTGAACGAAAACAGAAAAGAGTTTCGCGTTATCGCCGATAACAGAAATTTGGTGGCGCAGGAATTTTTAATGTTTGAAAACAGCGGCTCGGATGATCTGGAAGATGTGGTGGATAAACAATTCTCCCTTGCCCGATTTACCATGAAGCTTCCCGTCCTTGACGCCGTAGAATATACCGAACTCATTGAACATGTCGAAGACAAATTTAATGAAACATTTGGGGACGCAGCGAAAATAACGGTAACGGGTATTGTGGCTATCCTTATGCGAACTATAACAGCCATGTCCTCTAGCATGGTGAAAAGCTATTTGATCGCTTTCGTCGTGATTGCCGTTTTAATGATTTTTGTGATGAAAAATATTCGACTTGGAATATTTAGTATGATCCCCAACCTGCTTCCTATCATCATTACACTTGGGATGATGGGGTGGTGCGGTCTTTCTCTGGATGCGTTCACGCTTCTTATTGGAAGTATAGCAATTGGGTTGGTTGTTGATGACACTATTCATTTTATGCACAACTTCACAAAATACTATGAAAAGTCAGGGGACCCGCGTGAAGCGGTACACCATACCTTGCAGACCACAGGGCGCGCGGTTCTATTTACGAGTTTGATTCTTTCCTCCGGATTTTTTATATTCATGTTTGCTTCCATGAGTAACCTTTTCAACTTTGGTTTTCTCACCGGATTCACCATTCTCACTGCATTGCTAGCGGAATTTACTTTGACTCCGGCGCTTATGGTTTTGATTGTAAAAAAAGAAAGGCCGCAGAGTATCGGGGAAAAATAATTTATAAGTTGAGATTATTTCATTGAAAATTTATTCAGATATTAAAATAGAGGAGTGTCATGAAAGATAATGAAGCAAGTTCAACCGCGTTCACCGTATTGCATGGCCTTTTATATATTTCCAAGCATCCTCGTCATAATTATCTAGTTGATGAGAAAGTTGTTGAAGTGGGTCAAAAAATACTTTCTGCTTCTGAAAAAGGGAAAAAAATGTTACGCCAATTGGACAACCCTTTGACAAAAATAATAGTCCCCATAGCGGAAAAGATGTTGCTACCTGGGATAACGCTTCATTATATTTTACGTAAACGGTTCATTGAAGAAGCAACTCGTGAGTCTATCGCAAATGGTAAAACGCAAGTTATCAGTCTGGGAGCAGGGTTCGATACTCTGGCATACCGCCTGCACCAAGAATTCCCCGATGTAAACTTTATCGAAATAGACCATCCTGCTACCAATGCTATGAAGTCTCAAGCTTTGTTTGGAGATGGGCAGATACCCGAAAATCTGAACTTGCTCGCCGTCGATTTCAGCAAACAGAATCTGCTGGATGCCTTGAGTGAATTTTCAGCGTTCGATTCGTCGCGTCCTACTCATTTCATTTGCGAAGGCGTTCTTATGTATTTGCTGGTTAAGGATGTGACCATACTTTTGGAATCGCTCAAAAAACTAACGGGAAGTGGAACCCGTTTCGTATTCACTGCCCTTTCGCCCAAGGATAGCCCAACGAACAACACGGGCCCGCTTTTAAATGTTTATCTATGGTTCAAAAAAGAGCCTCTCAAATGGGCGATTGAGAGAGAAGATGTTTCGGAGTTTCTTACCAAACACGACTTTAAAACTTTGGAGACTGCTTCCACTGATACTTTCAGGTCTCGGTATCTTGCGAAGGAACACAAAGATGAACTGCATCAGGGGGAATATATTGTACTGTCAGAAATTCTCTGAATAGAGCTATGTCTTCACTTTTTCCTCTCACTTCTAACCAAAGAGACGTTTGGGTAGACCAGACGTTTCATCCTGGTGTGCCTTTTTATAACATTGGCGGTTATCTAAAAGTTGACGGCGAGATCAACCGAAATGTTTTTGAAAAAGCTATGCAAAGGGTTGTGCGGGAAAACGATGCCCTGAGGATCGTATTACATAAAGGCAATCCTCTTCCAATGCAGGAAATCAGGGAAGATGCAGAATTCGATCTCCCGTTTATAGATTATTCTGCAGAAGAAAATCCCATGCAGAAAGCTGAAACTTGGATGCGGAAGGAGTTTGTCAAACCGTTTGAATTGTATGGTCAATTTCTTGTCCGTTACGCACTGATCAAATTATCGGATCAGCGTTACTGCTGTTTCACCAATCAACATCATCTGATAGCCGATGGTCTGTCTACTCTTATAATGAGCCATCGATTTGCCGATGCTTACAACGATATAATTAATAAGAGTAACAGGATTTCTTCATTCCCTTCATACCAAAAGTTCATATATGCCGATCAGGAGTTTGTTCAATCTAAAAAATTTGAGAAATGCAAAACTTTTTGGAAGGAAACCTATCGCGATCTACCTGAGCCTTTAATAACTACCTGTCATGTAGAAGCCGAGGGTTCTGCCTCAATTGAGGGAGGTTTTTCATCTCTCTGGATTAAACGCGCACTGTATCAATCTCTAGAAAATTTTTGTGAGAATCAGGGGGTTACGCCTTATCATTTACTCCTTGCAGCTTTGTATACTTGTTTCCTTCGAGCGGGAAGAGGAGAAGACTTTGTCTATGGAGCCCCAGTTTCGAACCGGACCACCGCAGAGTCTAAAAAAATTATTGGTCTCTTTACCAGTGTTAGTCCGATGCGCTTCCGTTTCGGACTTGATTTAGAAACGTCTGAACTTTTGCAGCTAATCAGCAAGGAGCTAAAGCGCACGTATCGTTACCAGCGCCTACCACTCAGTGAAATTAATAAGCTTTGTGGGATATATAAGGAGAATGGTCGGCAATTATTTGACTTAACAGTATCCTATGAAAAGAATGATTACGATATGAACTTCAATGGAGCTACAGCGAATGCTGTTACCTATGCAAATGGGTTTCAGAAAAACGCGCTTTCAATAGCTCTCAAAGAATATCGGAAAGATGAAGATATTCGACTAGACTTTTCTTATAACCTCCGGGCATTTGACAAAGAAGAGATTGAATATCTAAAAGAACGTGTTCTGTTCATTATGGAAGAGATGTCGCTCCATCCAAATGTTCCAGTAAGAAAACTCGAACTCCTTCCCGAAAAAGAAAAACGGGACATCCTTGAAATATGGAATCTAACACAAACGGAAATTCCTGCAGGGCTTGCCCATCATTTTTTCGAAGAACAGGAAAAAACGGCTCCTGAAAAAACGGCGGCTGTATATGGAGATCAGCAGATAACTTACCGGCAGCTGAATGAGGAGGCGAATCAGCTATCGCGTTATTTATCATCGCGAGGGGTGGGGGCAGAAAGTCTTGTCGGTGTCTTCATAGAGCGTTCTATCGACATGCTAATCGGAATTCTGGCTGTTATCAAGGCTGGAGGAGCCTACGTTCCTCTTGATCCATCTTACCCAGAAGAACGTATTACTTTTATGCTTGAAGACTCGGGAGCGAAAGTAGTCTTGACCGAGGAAAAACTCTTGTCTGTTTTGCCCAAAGTTTGTGGGGAATCTATTTGTCTCGATCGCGACCAACACGCATGGAGTGATTTAAGTACCAGTAATTCCTTTTCCGAAGTAGGTCCGGATAGCCTTGCTTATGTCATATACACTTCGGGGTCCACTGGAAAACCAAAAGGGGTCATGATTGCCCATAGGAGTCTTAGTAATTTGATAAAGACTCAGGCTCGTATTCTCTTCGTCAAACCGGAAAGTAAGATGCTGCAATTTTCTTCCTTTAGTTTTGACGCTTCCGTTTGGGAAATTTTCATAACGCTTGGTTCAGGCGCCACGCTCATCCTTGCGCCGAAAGACGAGATCATGCCAGGCCCGGATTTAATCCAAACTCTAAATAGTCATGGCATTACCCATCTCACTCTTCCGCCATCATCATTGGGGGTTCTTCCAGAAAACCCTCTACCGTCACTTCAAACTTTGGTAACGGCAGGGGAGGCTTGTCTTGCTGAGTTGGCTAAAAAGTGGGGGAAAGGAAGGCGGTTTATTAATGCCTATGGTCCTACGGAATCCACGGTTTGCGCGTGCACTTGGGAATATAATGGGAAGATTGGAAAGCCACCTATAGGACGTCCCTTCGACAATGTTCAATTATATATTTTAGATGAAGATCTTCAACCTCTCCCAGTGGGAGGGATCGGTGAATTGTGCATTGCGGGTGTGGGTCTTGCCAGAGGCTATCTAAACAGGCCGGACTTGACGCAGGAAAAGTTTATTTCAAATCCTTTTAGTAAAGATGGCGCGCGTTTATACAAAACAGGGGATTTTGCCCGCTGGGGCGCTGACGGAAATATAGAATTTCTCGGCAGAATGGACCAGCAGGTCAAACTCAGAGGATTCCGCATCGAGCTTGAGGAAATAGAAGCTGTGCTAAGAGAACATTCTTCGGTACAAGACGCTGTTGTTGTTATGACAGGGAATGGACTTCATGGAAAACAGTTAGCGGCTTATTTCACAGAAAATGTGGAAAACAAGAATACGGATAAATCAGCAGACTTGCAGGTTTTTCTAAAGGAGAAACTTCCGGCCCACATGGTTCCTCGTTTCGTAATACCTTTTGAAAAATTTCCATATACACCAGGCGGAAAACTTGACCGAAAGGCTTTACCAGAACCAGATAGTTCTCTTAAAAGAAAAATAGATTCGAGTGAGCCCATTAACGACATAGAAAAAGCTCTTTTGAAAATTTGGAAACAAGTGATGGGTGAGAAGGAAATAAGCGTCGATGACAACTTTTTCGACGAAGGTCTAGATTCTTTACAGGCAGTGGAGTTCATCTGCCATATGGAGGAAAAATTTGATATCAGAGCTCAGCCGGGAACTCTCTTTCAAAAGGGAACTCTTAAAAGCTTGGGTAGATACATCGAGTCTAGAAAACTTTTAGGTAAAGTTACCTCTAAAACTCTTGTTGAAATTCAGATAAAGAATGGTCTTCTACCTTTTTTTTGTGTGACAGCAGGCTATGGTGATGTACTCGCTTTTCGGGAGCTGGCTGTGAAAATGAAGCGATCTTTTTACGTTCTCCAGCCGCCACCAAGAAATGAAACTATCAACGCTTTGGATATTAAAAATCTGGCAGCATTGTATGTCGCGAATTTGCGAACGGTACAAGAAGCTGGTCCTTACTGTCTTGGCGGTTATAGCGCCGGGGGTGTTCTGGCATTTGAAATGGCTCAACAATTGAAAGCGGCAGGTGAAGAAGTTCATGCGCTGGTGATTTTAGGAACGCCAGTCACTCATGGGGCGTTCGGTCAGCGAGTGTATCGTTTTCTTATGAAGACTGTTCCACTATTTCTTCCTGAACAGAGCCAGAATCAATCTAGCATGATAAGAATCCTTAGGGCGCTTTTCATGGATGAGGGATTGAAGATTCACTTGGAAAGTCTGACCGGCTATAAGCCTGCTACTTATCCTGGTAAAATTACTATTTTTGAGGGACGCAACGCATCGTCACGGTTTTATCCATGGCAAAAAAAGTGGCGTAAAATAGCAGAAGTCCTTGAAATCATGTTAATTTCAGGTAACCATGATAGCTTCATTAGATCTCCGAACAATAGAGAGCTTGCTTACAGTTTGGAGTCGTGCCTGAGCAAAGACACGACTAGTTTAGATAATGAATTTTCTAACACTTGATTTGCAACTATGAAAATTACTATTGCGACACTTGGAACACGAGGCGACGTTCAACCCTGCATTGCCGTGGGGCTTGGTCTTCAGGCTTCCGGACATGAAGTAAAGATAGCGGTGCCGGTTGATTATAAGGATTTGGTTCTTGAGAAGGGGTTAGGTTTCTTTCCCATTCGAAATAGCTTTCGACAAATTTTTGAAAGAGAGCCTGGTGGAAGTCGCTTGAAAGAAGAGTTGAGTCCCATACGTATGCTTTGCCAACGAAGAAGCGTGGTTGAGCCTGTAGTTGACCAGATTTTTTCTGACCTGTGGTCCTCCTGTCAGGGAGCGGATGTGGTTTTGTATTCGATTTTGGCTTTGCCTGCTTATTATTTCGCCAAAGACTTAGATCTTCCCGCTTTTCCTATTTGTATGCAGCCACTTAGTCGAACCCGAGCTTTTCCAAGTGTTTTGTTTTCTCCGAACTCTTTAAATATGGAATTTATTAACAAGGCAAGTTACATATTGGCGGAGCAGTCTTTGTGGGGATTCATCAGGCCTTACTTTGTCCGATGGCGAAAAAAATTAGGATTGTCTTCTGTTCCATTCTGGGGGCACTTCAAGCAATTCAATGGAGAAAATAATCCTATATTCAACGGATACAGTCCACTTGTCGTTCCGAAACCATCCGATTGGGGAAACCGGATGTATGTGACAGGATACTGGTTTTTGGACGATTCTTCTGGGGATTGGCGTCCTCCTCCTGAACTTCTAGATTTTCTTGAAAGCGGGCCTCCTCCCGTGTGTTTTGGTTTCGGCAGTATGAACGATAATCGTGTTGAAAATAGGATACGGCTTTCTATCGAGGCTTTAAAGAAAACGAAGACACGTGGGATTTTTCTCACTGGCAAGAGTGATCTCAATAGAGAGGAATTGTCCTTAAACGATGATATATTTGTGTCTAGTGAAATTCCTCACTCTTGGCTATTCCCTAGAGTTTCGGCCATCATTCATCATGGCGGCGCTGGCACCACAGCCGCCGCTATAAGGGCGGGTATTCCATCGATTATTATTCCGTTTTTTTTCGATCAATTATTCTGGGGAAGGCAACTTAGAGATTTGGGAGTGGGACCGAAACCTATAGATAGGAAAAGGCTCTCCGTGGAAACCTTGTCTTTAGCCTTGCAGGAAACCCTTAGCAATTATGGATTTCAAGGTAGACTCCAAACTTTAAGCAGTCAGGTAAAAGCAGAAAATGGAGTGCAGGTAGCGGTTGATAACTTTCACCAAGAACTGGCGCGGATTTAAGAAGACTAAAATGAGTATTGTTTGAAAACCTTAGCTATTAACTAACCAAGATCTGAGATCTAAATTTTATACGAACACATTGTTGAAAAGAACTCCCATTATTAAAACACAATGAACCAACACAACCCCACTTCATCAATTAACGAAATATTGAAACATTTAAAATCCACTAAGCTCTTTAAGGATTTAAACGAAAAGGTATTGCAAAAACTAGCGGCAGAAGCGGAATGGATATCGCTTAAAAAAGACGAGGTCCTTTTTCAGCGTCGCGACCCGTCCGATGCTATGTACATTGCTGTTGGTGAGGGGCTTGCGGTTGTGTTACCTGGAGGCAGTAGAACGCGGTCTGATAACGGGAAATTTGAACTTGGGAATGGCGAGGTTCTGATCAGATGTGATGATGGTTCTCAAGCTGTTGCCGTAATAATCAATCCCGGCGAAGCGATAGGCGAAATGCAGTTTTTGACTGGCGGAAAACGTACTGCGGGGATTAGCGCTTTCAAAGATATAAAAATTATTAAACTGGCTTATCAAGCGTTTCAAAATCTTGGAGATCAGGAACGTAAATTCTTAGAACACTTGGACGATATTGTTCGTAAGCGACTGCAATTTAATCAGCTTGCGGTTATTCTACCTAAACTTTTCGGTGATCTGACGAAAAATGAAGTCGAGGCCATTATCGAACGGGCTAAATTGATTCAGATAAAACGAAGAGGTGTTTTGTTCAGACAGGGAGATCCGGGGACGGGTTTTTATATTCTCATAAGGGGGCGCTTGGAAGTAGAGATAAAGGGTAAAAATGGCGAGAGCGCATGCGTGGGTGAGATAAAACATGGAGAAATCTTAGGAGAAATGTCTCTCCTAACTGACGAAAATCGCTCGGCAACTATTTACGCAACTCGTGATTCGGAGTTGTGTGAGTTTTCTAAAGAAGAGTTCAATCAACTTCTTGAGAAATACCCGAAACTTTTAATGCAGATCAGCCAGGTTCTTATAGAAAGACTTCGCATTTCTAGCGGCTCAAATCAGGAGATCGAACATTGTTCCATAATTACCATTTTGCCCTCAAACTCTAAGACTCCCATAGAAGATTTTGCAAAACGTTTGACTCAAGAATTGTCGAAAATTTATCCAACACTTCAGATCGACGGTCAAGAAATGGATCGTCTTATGGAAGCTCCGGGAATTGCGCAAGCGTCTAAAGACGACCCCAGCGTTATAAGAACTTTGGCGTGGATCAATTCTCAAGAACAAAAATATAACTTCATTCTTCTTCAAGCGGACCGAACTCTATCGAATTGGACGGACTGGTGTATTCGTCAATCGGACCATATCCTTTTTATCGGAGAAGGAAACGCCGATCCAGCGTTGGGAGAGATTGAAGAAAATTTAATGCTTCAAGAGGATTCATTAAGCGCTGATAACTGCTCTCTAATTCTCTTACATCCCAATGGTAATAATCCACCGAAAGGCACGAGGGAGTGGCTTGAAAAAAGAGATGTGGCGATGACGTTCCATGTACGCTGTGATTCAGATAAAGATTTTAAGCGTTTGGCGAGATTTCTTACAGGCACGTCTACAGGAGTGGCCTTGAGTGGCGGTGGAGCTAGAGGGTTTGCCCATATTGGCGCGCTAAAAGCTTTGGAAGAAGCGGATATACTGGTTGATATGATTGGCGGGACCAGTATGGGAGCTGTTATCGCAGTCCAATATGCTATGGGATGGAGCTGTGAAAAAATTTCAGAGGAACTTGGCGATAATATCAAGGATATGGCATTTGATCTGACCCTCCCAATGACTTCCTTGTTCGAAGGAGCAAAAATGTCTAAAGGGTTAAAAAAGAATTTGGGAGATACGTACTTCGAAGATCTTTGGATTCCATTTTTTTGCGTTTCGAGCAACCTGACTCGGGCTGAAAAAAAAGTTCACCGGTCCGGACCTTTATGGGAAGGTATACTTGCAAGCAATGCAGCCCCCGGAATTTTCCCACCTGTTGTTATTGATGGCGACTTACATGTTGATGGGGCTTTACTCAGTAATTTACCTACCGATACGATGAGCGAGATTTGTAAAGGACCCGTAATCTCTGTAGATGTTTGCCCAGCGGTAGATATGGCTGAGAACATCCATTACAGTGAAGGCTTATCAGGGTGGAAAATTCTCTGGAGTAAGATCAATCCTTTTGCTACCAGGATCTCTACCCCTGGTATCATCGCAATTTTGCAACGCGCGGGCGAGCTAGCCAGTGTGGCAAATCAAAAAAACATTGTAGAAAATATGTCTGACCTTTACCTGTGTATGCCCGTCGATAAATATAAACTACAAGAATATCATTTGTCGAAGCAAATCGTTGAGGACGGATATCTCTATGCTAAAGAAAAAATTAAAGAATGGGTAAGTGAAAAATAAAGACCAAAGATTTTTTGAGAATATGAACTATGTGGCAAGGTTTTGTCGTATTACTTATTTTTGCAGTATGGGCTTTCCTTGATTATGATTTTGCGCCGGTAGCATCTTCATTGGCGGAAGCTAATTGGGCGCTAATCGGATTAGGGATGACGCTGAATGTCTCTCTCTTATATTTAAGGGTTTTCAAATGGAGATTTTTTTTAAGCGCCTTTAAAACTTTTTCTTTTTTTAATATGTCGTTGGCTGCTTTTGCGGCTTACACCTGCAATATGGTGATTCCCGCCAAGGTAGGCGGCGCTATTCAAGCCTGGCTACTGAGTAAAAAGGAACCGATAAGCGCGAGCAGCGCGTTTGGAACTGTGGTTTTGACACGTGTTATGGATGCTATAACCCTTTCGGTTATTGGCCTACTGGTTTTTAGTACCATGGAGATTCCGCTTGATAAGAGTCACTACTGGGAATCTTACAGAAATGCAGGGATTATTATTACCGTTTCTCTTCTTTCGCTTATAGTTTTTCTGTTCATATTCAGGAACCATAAGAATATTGAGAACGGTTTTAAACGTCTTGCAATTCGTTTTGTCCCAGCTCGAATGCAAACCTCAACCGAAAAAGTAATAACTTTGTTTTGGGAAGGATTTGAGGTTTTAAATCAGCGCCGAACTCTGGGAATTATTGTCATCCTCAATTTCACGTTCTGGGGTTTAGTTGCGACCACAATATTCATTTATATAAAAGCATTCGGCATCAGTGATATCCCCATGACCGCGCCGCTGTTCATACTTCTGGCGCAAGCAATCGGATTCATGATTCCATCACCCGGGAATATTGGTCCATTTCACGCGGCTACTGTCGTAGGGCTTTCATTTTATGGCGTGGTTGGCGAACTTGCTCTTTCAATCGCTATTATTATGCACGCCGCAATGTTTATAACCAATTCTCTGCCCGGCCTGATTTACTTATGGATAGGAAACTTGAAAATTTCAGCTATCATCAGGGAGGCAGAACTGAATTTGACAAAGGCCAATGAAAATACCTGATGCTCAGTGAAGCATTGCAAAACCGCTCCTGAAAAGTATGAAACCATTAGGATTTTAAACGGCCCTTATAGATAAGGAGGAAGAGTTGAATATTTCGCGAATGCTATCAGTAACTTTGTTACTAAGTTTATCTTTTTTGCTGACGCCTATCTTTGCTTCATCAGGTTTTGCGCTTACCGGATTGGAGATCATGGAAAAAGTCAACGCCAGGGATGACGGTGATAAGCAGACATCGGATACTGAAATGATTCTCATAGATAAAAGTAAAAACCAAAGAGTAAGAAAGTTGCGCACTTTTAAAAAAGATTTCGGCAAGGATACTCATACGGTTATGTTCTTTCTTGAACCGGCGAATGTTAAAGATACAGGATTTCTTACCTATGATTATGACACTCCGGGAAAGGATGACGATCAGTGGTTGTATTTGCCGGCTTTGCGTAAAACCAAACGCATCGCAGGTAGCGATAAAAGCGGCAGCTTCATGGGGTCCGATTTCAATTTTTCCGATATGTCTAAGCGAGACCTAAGCGACTTTAAGTTCAAGTTGATGAAAGAAGCCAAAATAAAAGGACAGAAGGTTTGGCAGATTGAATCCCTCCCAAAGGATGATGATGTGGCTGACAAAACTGGTTATTCTAAATCCATTATATTCGTTCGTCAGGACAACTATGTAGCCATAAGATCGATAAGCTGGGTTTATAAAAGTAATCGGTTAAAGTATAGAAAGGTCAACAAACTTGAGAAAATTGACGGTGTCTGGATCGTAACTGATGCTCAAATGACAACAAAAGAAGGAAAAACTCGAGTCCATTCTACTATCCTAAGAAATAACAACGTGAAGTTTAATCAAGATATTAAGGATGATTTTTTTACAACACGTCAACTTGAGAAGGGAATGTGAATACGTTGCACAACAGAACTTTGGATCTCCATGAAGGATTATCATTTTGAATAGCATATTTGGCGCACGATTTTATTTAATCTCTAGCATCATTTTATTATTTTCATTTAGCGCTCCTATATATTGTTTAGCTGAGGAGTTGGTTAACAAAAATGAGCTAGAAGTAGAAGAAGCTCTTTCCGAATTTGATGATCTCGAGGATATTGGGGATAAGCCTGCCGATAAAAATGAGTTGGAAGTAGGAGAGGCTCTTTCTGGATTCGGTGATCTCGAGGATACAGAAAAACCTTTAGCAGAATCTATAATCGAAGAACCTTCATGGCTTCAATTAGATGGTTTTGTTCGTCTAAACGGAAATTTAAACCATGCGCATGACGCTCCTCAGCCAGGTCAACCCGATTTTCGTGGTCTTTCCCAACTTCGGACAACGGTTAAGCTTGAAGTCCCTGTGACAATCTCAAATGATTGGAAAGCTTTAATTAATACCCAAATTTTTTATGATTTTTCATACCTTGCTAAGGGCCGTGAAAATTTCTCCAATGAACTACTGGATTTATACGAATCGGAGGCGGAACTACGTGAATTCTATGTCAATGGTTCGCTCACGTCTGATTTGGATGTAAAGGTAGGCCGACAAATTATGGTGTGGGGATTTGCTGATTTTACCAGGATTGTTGACGTTTTGAATCCATTGGATAATCGCGTACCGGGGGTAGTGAATGTTGAAGATATCCGACTTCCAACAACAATGGCTCGAGCAGATTACTACTTTGGCGACTGGCGCTTTACTGGGACATTTATTCCAGAAATCCTCTTCACTAAGGAACCTGTTTTTAATAGTGACTTTGCCCCGCCTTTTGCGCCAACCAAACCGGAAATGATTCCTGAAGACTTTAAAGATTTTGAGTATGGATTAGAGTTGAAAAAATCATTTTCTGGCGGTGATATAGCTTTTTATTGGTCGGAATTTTATGACGATCTCGCTGTGGATAGTGGGGGAGGGACCAACACAACTTTAACTCATAGCTCTATCGATATGGCTGGATTTGCAATAAATTACGTTTATGAGGATTGGATATTTAAAGCAGAAACCGCCTTCCTTGAGGGTTTTCAGTTCTCAAACCTTCCCGCTGGCCATACCCGATCGCGTTTAGATGCTATGTTGGGATTTGAATACTTTGGTTTCAAAGATACGACAATTACAATGGAAATAGTCAACCGTCATATTAATAACTTTGAACCCACCCTAGAACGGCCTAACGATTTTGCCCTGGAAAATCTCACTCAATACCTTGGCTACTATACAGGTGACTTTATGAATGACAGATTGCACGTCGACGCTTTGGTTTCCCCGTTCAGCGGAGACGGTTCTTATCAAGGGACGATTCAGCGTTATTCTGTCGCCTATGATCTTAATGATGATTTATCTGCTCAGCTGGGGTGGATCGGTTATTCCAGCGGAAAAGATTATATCCTAACCGAGATCTATCAAGATAATGACCGTTTTTATTTTGAAACAAAATATAGTTTTTAATGGCTTCGAATTCCGCAAACAATTACCAACTAAAGTTCAATCCAGGTAGCGCTATTGTTTTGACCGTGATTCATGGTATGGCCTTACTTGCTTTTTTCCCGTTTGCGTTTTCGTGGAACGCTGTAGGAATCATGTTTTTCCTTTACTGGCTCACTGGTTCATTAGGCATCTGTTTGACCTATCATCGTTATCTCACTCATCGTAGTTTTAAGTTACGTAAATGGCTTGCCTATACTCTAGCATTCATTGGCTGTCTTGCTTTTCAGAGTGGTCCAATTAATTGGGCCGGTCAGCATCGTATGCATCATGCTGGTTCTGACACTGTTGAAGACCCACATAGCGCCGCAAAAGGTTTCTGGTGGTCGCATATGCTATGGACGTTCTTCCTCCACACTAAATTTAATAATGAAAAAGTCATTCACGATTACACCAATGATTTTAATAAAGATAAATATTATCAATTTTTGGACAAATATTTCATGCCCATTCAATTTGTTTTTGCCCTCATTCTCTATATTATAGGAGGGGTTCCTTGGGTTGTTTGGGGAGTTTTCGTGCGTCTGGTTTTAGTGCTTCATTTCACTTGGTTGGTTAATAGCGCGGCTCATTGTTTTGGCTACACTAATTTCTCTTTGAAGGGCGATCTTTCGACCAATTGCTGGTGGGTAGGTCTTTTAGCCTGGGGAGAAGGTTGGCATAATAACCATCATGCCTTCCCTAATTCAGCGCGCCACGGCTTGCGTACCTGGGAAATTGATATGACATGGTGGATCATTTGTTTTTTTGAAAAAATTGGGTTAGCCAAAGATATTAAAACCGTTAAGTTGACTTCTGATCCTGCATTTAAAAAGAATGAAGTTGGGAATGAAAGCGCTTCCTTCATCGCCGAAAAAATCACGAGATCAGTTTCTCCGTCAGGATATGAAAAAACAAATTCTCTTTATTTCTAATTTGGGATTCAATCATCCAAAGTAAATAGCGAGTCAGGCTTTGCAATGAAAAAAATAGAAATTCCAGGAGAATACAAGAGAGTTTATGCGGGGCGTTGGATAGGGAGCTGTCTTTTTGACTATGTTTGTATTTTGGGTTCAATGATCGTAGCCAAGCAGGTAGATCATTCGATAGCATACATAGCGGCCATTATAGTAATCGGAGCTCGCCAGCATGCATTAGGGATTTTAGCGCATGATGGCGCTCATGGATTGATCACGAGAAACCGTGTACTCAATGAAATACTGTGGCGACCGCTTTGTTTTTTTCCTTTTTTTGTAGCGCCTCAGGCATACAGAGACTTTCACTTCAATCATCACAGATTTTCTACAACTGAGAAGGACCCAGAAGTTCAGAGTAAATACGTAGGTGGAGATATCTGGCGACTTCCAGTTACCCGGCGGGATATTGTTCTCGGTATTTTTAAGGATTTCTTCCTTCTTCATTTATTTAAAAAAAGAGGAAAAAAGATACCTGATGGAATCGCTCCGAGAACTCTAGGAGAAATAATACCCATTGTCCTTTTTTGGGTTCTGGTTATGGCTTTGGTTTATCTCGCGGCAGGCTGGTACTTTCTCTTTATGTGGTTGGTATCAATCCCCACCACTTTGGTAGCTTTTAGTCGCCTCCGGGTTTGGAGCGAACATACCGGGATCAATGGTACGCACCGTTTCGATACCTCTTGGTGGGAGCGCTTTTTCATATTTCCTCACAATACCTGGTGCCATTGGGAACATCATCAATATCCCTTTGTGCCTTTTTATTACCTTACCCAGGTTAGAAAACTGGATGATGACGAACCGATACTTTCATCTTTTTGGAAGTTGGTCGATCTTTTTTCGCAAAGTCCCCCCATCGCGAGCGGACACACCGGTTTGTCTTTGCCAAGTGTATCCCGTCAGCCGAGTTCCGTTTGATTTATTAAACTAATAGAATTTTTTTGTTAAACCTTCCTCTATTGAAAAATTAACAGGTTTTAGGAGCCGCATCAAAACTAAACAGTTAGAAAACTAATCCGACTCTGATTAATGATCAGTAGGTTAGGGGAGTGTATCCACCATATTGATAAAGCATACTGTAGCCGAAAGTGTTTAGTTCTTATTGCCTTCATCTAAAATTGAATAGTTCACTTCTTTCGCCGAATAAATTTTTCTTATGAATCGGGAAGCCTCTTGTGAGTTGATAAATCTTGTTTCCTGGTTCTCACTCCTGTAACCAAATCAGTGATTGGGGCTACTATTTTAAATTCAATTAGTTATTAGCCTAGTTTTTCTCCTTCCTCTAGCTCAAACAAATTAGAATCCAGTAACTCCAGCAGACGTAACGGTAAACTTCAATTAATAATATGAATTTTCTTTATTTTCCAATTTATCCCGATCCGTTTTTCTTTTTTTACAATTTGTTAAAAAAATAAACAGCTATTTAGTGACCATTTAATGTCTACTTTGTGACAAACCCGTAACAAGATTGTGTGGTTTTTTTGTTACTTTTTCGTAATAAACCACATGGTTATTGACATATTAGAGATATCGAATAGGATTATAGGGAGTTCTAAGTCACACTGAAAGTTCATATGTTGCATTTAGTATATATTTGTGACTATTTAGAGATATTTGTGACGTAAAATTAATAATCAGGATAATGGCTATACATTCTGTGTTGACTCTACTTTTTTCCCGAATATGCGAACACCAGTGGTTAAGTTTAATCTGAATTAAATGAAAATTGAGCGTTATCAACATATTTTTAATATATAAATTAAACACATAAATATATTTTTGAATTTAGTTTTTCTTTTATGAGATTAATCAAAATATTTATTAATCGTACTTACTTTTTTTAGTGGACTAGAAAATGAATACATCTATTTCAAAAAAATCATCAGTTAAAAAAAAGGGGGGGCTATTTGGTTTATTTGGAAATGGCTCGAATACCCAGCAAATTGAAATTCAGGCTAAATTAGACGCCATTGATAAATCTCAGGCAGTGATCGAATTCGAAATGGATGGAACGATTATTACAGCCAATGATAACTTTTTAAACTGTTTGGGGTATCGGCTTGATGAAGTGCAAGGTCAACATCATCGAATGTTCGCTGATCCTACCTATGCAAAGAGCAACGAATATCGAGCATTTTGGGGAAAACTCAACCGAGGAGAATTTGATTCTGGTGAATATAAAAGACTGGGCAAAGGCGGAAGAGAGGTATGGATACAAGCGTCTTATAATCCTATTATTGACGATAAAGGAAAACCTTTTAAAGTCGTTAAATTCGCCACGGACGTAACCGATCAAAAAATTAAAAATTCAGAATTTGAAGCAAAAATTGACGCCATTAACAAATCTCAAGGAACAATCGAGTTCAATATGGACGGAACAGTTATCACCGCCAATCAAAACTTTTTAAATGTTTTGGGTTACCGGCTTGATGAAGTTCAAGGCCAACATCATAGAACGGTTTGCGAGCCTTCTTATGCGCAAAGTAATGAATATAGAATGTTTTGGGCAAAACTTAACGAAGGTGAGTTTGACGCAGGGCAATACAAGAGATTTGGAAAAAATGGAAAAGAGATTTGGATTCAGGCTTCCTATAATCCCATCATGGATTTGAACGGAAAACCCTATAAAGTTGTAAAGTTTGCAACAGACATAACAGCTCAAAAGAAAATGGAGCTAAACGTCAAAAATACGATTGAAGAGTTGATGAAAAACTCTGAAGGTCTTTCTGCAGCGGCGCAACAACTGACCTTGGTGAGTACCACTATGAGCGCCAATGCGGAAGAAACCTCAGCTCAAACAGGAGTCGTTTCTGGAGTTAGTTCGGAAGTGAGTAATAGTATCAATGCAGTTGCGTCGGGTATGGAAGAGATGGCGGCTAGTATTAAGGAAATTGCACAAAACTCTACTCAAGCGGCTCAAATTGCAGGCCAGGCGGTAGAAGAATCTGTTAAAACCAATGAAATCGTCTCTAAACTTGGAATTAGTAGTGGAGAAATTGGGGAAGTCATTAAAGTTATCAACTCAATCGCAGAACAAACCAATCTTTTGGCATTAAACGCCACAATTGAAGCGGCGCGTGCTGGAGAAGCCGGTAAAGGATTTGCGGTAGTTGCAAATGAGGTTAAAGAACTCGCTAAGGAAACCGCAAAAGCGACAGAAGACATTAGTAAAAAAATCGAAACTATTCAAACCGATACCCAAAGCGCAGTTAAAGCTATCAATGAAATAACCAATATCATCAACCAAGTAAATGATATTTCATCGACTATTGCGAGCGCTGTTGAAGAACAAACAGCCACAACCGCTGAAATGGGACGTAGCATTGAGGATGCTGCAAAAGGAGGAAATGAGATCACTGAAAATATTGCTGGAGTGGCTACAGCGGCTGAAAGTACGAATCAGGGCGCGAATGATATGAATAATTCTGCCGGAGAGCTTTCAACAATGGCGGTTAACCTGCAAGAACTAGTTAACCAGCTCAAGCAAGTCTGATCGGAGATAGTTTTCACATCAAGTTGTTTTGTGTTAATTGAAAAATCACATGATGTATTTACATAAGTTTTAATTAGTTTTTTGGTCTAACGAGATTATAAGATTTCTTCCTTCTCATAATATTTTTCACGTTTGGGTAGTTATTGATGTTTAAACAGCTTAATAACCTTAGTGTCGGTAGACGGATTTTACTGAACTCTTTAGTTGGTATTGTCTTGATGGCTTTTATTGGAGGATTAGCTGTTATGCGTCTCCGTGATATTGATGCGACGGTGGATGATCTTGCAGATAACTTTGCTACGGATCAGCATCTTGCCGATGTTATGGTCGCTAAAATCTTATTATCTCGGTTTTATGCAAATAGATATATCTTGCTTCAAGAAGACACCGACTTAGTTCGTTTTCATCAAGAATATGACGCATTCGAAAGCGTATTAAAACAAGCTGATCTGCAAATCACTAATCCGGAACGCGTTAAAATGTTACAGAAGATCAAAACCGGAGTTGAAGAATATGGAGATTTTTTTGAGATTGTTAGGGAGCTTCTGGATAAACGAAACGCAAAAGTAAAGAATGTTTTAAATATCGAAGGTCCAAAGATTGAAGGTATTTTAAATGAATTAAAAGTAAACAGAGAAATAAACACCAGTATCCAATGGACAAATTCATTTTCAGAAATATTGGATGCCCTGTTACTCATGCGATTAAATGTTTTTAAATTTCTTCAAAATGGCGATGAAATGTGGGCCATTGAATATAATAGACACAAAAATAAAGCCTTTGAGGTACTCGGAGATTTAACCGAGGAAAAATTTTCTCCTGATGTGATGCGGAAAATAAATATTGGTCGAAGTTCTTTTCAAATCTATCACGAAGCTTTTACGGAGCTTAAAAGGGATGCAATAAAAACCGGGTCAATTATTAAAGAAAAACTGTCCGTTATCGGCCCTAAGGTCCGAATTCAGGCTTCGGAAATGTCGGATAGTGTTGCGGTAGATTTTGCACAAACGAACAGAGCGACGGATGAACTGGTTCGGGTGACTCAAATTTGGCTCTTAGTGACGCTTGTTTTTGGCATTAGTTTTAAATTGATTACCTCCCTGCTGTTAGGGCGCAGTATTACTCAGCCTCTTGTAGCTCTTACCAAAATTGCGGACCAAATGACGGCTGGAAAAATTCAGGAAATAAATCAATCCCAAAGAAAATTTTTGCTCTCTACAATTGTATCGCGAAAAGATGAGTTGGGAAAAATTGGGCAAGTCTTTTTAGCTTTAGGAAATTACTTTGGTAACGTTATTACCGATATCGTTCATGTGGCCGAAGGGTTAGCTCAAGGTAAATTGGATGTGGCGCCAAAAGCGGAATATCGAGGCGATTTGATAAAAATCAAAGATTCTCTCAGTATTGCTCTACTAGATCTTAGGAGCGTTATTGAAGATATCGAAAAAGCTTCAACCGCGATGGCTAAAGGGGATTCCTTGATTAAACCAGAAGCAAAATATCGAGGAGATTTTTCCAGAATTCAAGAGGCTTTAAGGTCGGCATCGAATAACCTTCAAAATGCCACAACTGCAAATGAAAAACAAAATTGGCTAAGAACGGGACTGGCAGGGTTGACCGAAAGCATGCAAGGAGACCTTGAACTTAGTGTTTTAAATAAAAAGTTTTTAGATAGTTTAGTGAAAAATTTGAAGGCAGATGTTGGCATGCTATACATTATAGAAGACCAAGATCAAGACCAAGACCAAGGACCTATAAAAATCCTTAAACTGAACTCGTGTTACGGTTTTGTTCCTAATTTGGAAAATAAAACGGGTCATAATATAGAGTTTAAAATAGGAGAGGGGCTTGTTGGGCAGGCTGCCCTCGAGAATTCCCCTATTGTTAAAAACCAAGATTTTATAGACGTGGTTCCGACGCAACAATCTGGTCTTGTTAATTTCTATCCTAAACATGTTGTCGTAATTCCCTTTGCCTATGAGAATCATGTGAAAGGTGTTATTGAGCTTGGAAAAAATCAAGAATTCACTTCAGAAGATATGGAGTTCTTGGATCTGGCAATGCCGGCTTTGGGGATTTCTGTCAATACGGCCCAATCCAGAGAGAGGATGGCAGAATTACTGAAAGAGAGTGAAATCCAATCACAAGATTTGAAAATTAAGCAAGAAGAAGTGAATTTAACTAATAAAGAGCTCATTGAACGTACCAAGACTCTCGAAGAACAACAGGAAAACATACGCGTTCAAAACCTCGATTTACAGTCTGCACAAAATGAATTGATAAAAAAAGCGGATGAGTTAGAACAAAACAGTAAATACAAATCAGAGTTTTTAGCCAACATGTCGCACGAGTTGCGCACCCCATTAAACAGTTTATTAATTCTTGCGAAAAATTTTGCGGACAATAACGATGGTAATTTAACAGAGGAACAGATCGAAGAAGCAAATATTATACATAGCGGCGGTAACGATTTGATGGACCTAATCAATGAAATTTTGGATCTTTCAAAAGTAGAAGCGGGTAAATTAGACCTTGACATAGATGAAGTATCGATTGAAAAAATGATTGAAAACCTAAAGATGCAGTTTTCCCCTTTAGCCGATAAAAGTGAGCATGACTTTCAAATCGAAATAGATTCCAAATTACCTCCTGTAATTATGGGGGACGAGCAGAGGATACAACAAGTCTTAAAAAACTTCCTTTCTAATGCTATGAAATTTACCCAAAAAGGTTTAATTAAGTTAAAAGTTTTTCACCCAAACCCAACGGAAGAAATTTTCTTGAACGATCTGAAGGCTAATGATTTTATTGGTTTTTTAGTCTCAGATTCTGGAATTGGGATCCCAAAAGAAAAACAAAAAGCTATTTTCGAAGCTTTTCAACAAGCGGATGGTTCTACCAGTCGTGATTTTGGAGGCACTGGTTTAGGTTTAACTATATCGCAAAAGCTAGTTAAGCTTATGGATGGTAAGATTGAATTAAAAAGCGAAGAAGGCATAGGTAGTGTTTTTACTTTTTATCTACCATTGAAAACTCCAAACGGAATATACGAGGTTTTAGATTGTGAACAAAATAGCTTAGTTGTTCTTAATGGTTTAAATAACTCAGAAAGCGAAGTTGATAACTCGAATTCAAGCAAAACTATTTTGGTTGTTGAAGACGAACCAAAAAGCCAAAAAGCTATAAATAAACTTTTTGATAAAAAGAAAATCGAAACCACTTACGTGAACTCGGGAGAAAAGGCTTACCTTTTTCTTAAAGAAAAAAATATTGACTGTATGATTCTAGATTTGGGCTTAGCGGATATGAATGGAATGGATCTATTACGCAAAATCGATAGTGATAAATCAATTATTAAACCGCCAATAGTTGTTTTTACGGCAAGAGATCTATCTCTTGAAGAGTACAAAGAAATAATGAAACGATCTGATTCCATTGTATTAAAGGGATCTAATGCTTCGGAAAACTTAGTTGCAAAAGTTGATTTGCTTTTATACTCAAAAATTTCTTCGATGAACATAGAAGAAAAAAAGGAGTCTGTAGTTACTGTAAAAAAAGATCTGAGTTTAAAAGGCAAAAAAATACTATTGGTCGACGACGATATAAGAAATACTTACGCTCTTTCAAAGATATTAAAAGGGTGGGGACTAAACTTAATTATGGCCGATAACGGTAAGCTAGCGCTGAAAAAATTAATAGAAATAGAAAACATTGATTTAGTTCTTATGGACATAATGATGCCAGTTATGGATGGCTATGAAGCTATCTCAAAAATTAGAACCATGGATGACTATATAAAAACGCCTATTATAGCCTTTACAGCTAAGGCAATGAAGGAAGACCGAGAAAAATGTATAAATGTAGGGGCTAACGACTATATGTCGAAACCTGTAAATACAGATAAACTCTTTTCCATGTTGCAGTCTTGGGTAGGGAAAAATTGAAACTGATCTTTATTATAGGTAATTGATAAGGTTTTAGGCGCTTCACAGAAGCTATTATGAACGTTTTATTTTAAAACGTGATTGTACTTTTTAATGAAGGTTTTTTGAAAACGATCCCAGTTCCTAAAGTGTTAGTTATGAACGATCTTTTGCATAATATTTCAGTTATTCAGAAAATATTAAAAAAACTTCTCATTGAAATCTGATTGCCAGATCAGGTAATTAAGCTCTCTCACTTGTTGAGGCTTTTATCGGTTGTCTGTGTGTATTCCGCATATCTAATTAATTGGTTTGTTTAATACCTAAATTCAAATTACCTAATACATGTTGTCTACAGGTTTTCTACAGGGTGTGGATGCCTATTTAGTGCTAAAAATAAGGCTTTAAGATTAAAAACGAAGTGCAAGTATTTGACATCTTATTATAGCTAATGGTATAAATTGAAAATCTAATTATTCGCTTTAAACGATCCTTTGGTTCGTTTGGCATGGTATGCCTATTTTTTTGGCGGGGGGAATGTGGGCTTAGAATTACAGCCTTTTCTTCGGTGACAAGGAAAAACGATTGTCTGGGGCAATTATGTAGATTCTATAGCTACACTTACTAAAAATATAAATTAAGTTAGACTTCAACTTATTGTAGGGATTTATGAGCGCAACTAGAAAGAAATTTCATAGTAATTTTTTCAAATTAGCATTGATTATTTTGCTTTACCCGTTGCAGGTTAGCGCTGAAAGCTTCAGTCCGCCAGACTTTAACTATAGTCGCTATTTAGAAGATTATAGTTATTTAAAGGATGAAACTAAAAGGACTGGTTTATTTGATTCTATTAAATACATGCCATTAGACAAAGATGGAGAAATTTACCTGTCTCTTGGCGGAGAAACAAGACAGCATTACGAAAATGTAAGAAACGGTAATTGGGGGGCTACGCCAAACGACGATAACGGTTATTACCTTCAGCGTTATATGTTTCATGGTGATTTGCATATTGGCAAACAGGCGCGAACGTTTGTTGAATTTAAGAGTGGTATTGAATCGGGAAGAGCTGGAGGACCTCGAGGTGTCGACGAAGATAAGTTTGATCTTCACCAAGCCTTTTTTGATTATAAGTTTAACCATGGCGATAACCATAGCTCCACATTGAGAGTTGGACGACAAGAATTGATTTTCGGAGCTCGTAGATTTGTCAATTATCGTGAACGTCCCAATGTACGTTTGAGTTTTGACGGCGCTAAATTGATTTGGGAAAAAGGATTATGGAATGTTTCTGCATTTGCTACAAAGCCTGTCGAAGTTGACCCGGGAGTACTGGACGATAATTATATTCACAATCAAACTTTTTGGGGACTCTATACCGTTAGAAAACGTCCTCAGATAATTCCTGGAAATATCGATTTATATTACTTGGGGTTAGAAAGAGACACCGCTCGGTTTGTTCAAGGTACGGATAATGAATTACGTCATTCTTTTGGTACGCGTTGGTGGGATAAAACGGGGCCTTGGGATTATAACTTCGAATTTATTTACCAGATCGGAAAATTTGGTAAGGGAGATATCAACGCATTTACATTTGCGTCGGATACCGGATATACCTTGAAGTTTCCGTCGCATAAAGTTCGTTTGAGTTTGCGTGGAGATATTTCAAGCGGTGATGATGATCCCAATGATTCTGATTTGGAAACATTTAATTTGCATTTTGCAAAGGGCAAGCATTTAGGACAGTTCGCGCCATATGGTCCTGTAAACCTTATGGAGATACATCCTAAAGTGGATATTCATATTCTCCAAAAATATAAAGTTACGGCTATGTGGGAATTTCTATGGCGTCAAAGCGTGGACGATGGAATTTATTCAATTGGCCAAGGGCCTTTAAGAACTGGAAGTCAAAGTAATGCGCGTTACGTTGGTAATCAAGCGATTCTAGAGGCAAGTTGGCAAATTGACCGACATTTAGCTGTCAGGGCTTTATCTAGTTATTTCTTTGCAGGAACCTTTTTGAAGGAAACACCACCAGGAGAAGATATTGGGTATCTGTCTGGGATGTTGACCTATAAATTCTAATTATTTTTTAGTCTACTAATAAGCTAAATAAGGGCAGGAGAAAAATGAAATCTAATTTAAATCATGGCGGAGTCAAGTTCTCAATTGTTAATAGAATGAAAGTAGGGACTAAAATTTATTTTGGTTTTGGAGCGGTGCTTCTTTTGACAGTTCTTATCTCATTGTTGGCGATAAATTCTATTACTGATTTGGAAAAAGGTTTTAATGGTTTAGACGGGATGGTGGAAGACGAAAACCTTGTTAGAGAGTTACAATCCAAAATTGCCTTGTTCCGAATCGATATTCTTAAGTACATAGGTTCTAATACAGAAGAAGATCAAAATAAAGCGGAAGCGTCTTTGGATAAAGTAAACGAGCTTATAGAGTTGTCAAAGAAAGAAATCAATAAACCAGATCGAGCAAAATTAGTAAAAAAAATCAGTCAAGGAGCAGGTGAGTATGCCGCTGGGTTTAAAGAAATAATTGGTTTAATTGATCGGAGAAATGATCTTGTTTTTAATACGTTAAATATTGTAGGACCAAAGATTCGTATAGATCTTTCGACAATTAATTCAGGGGCTTTCAATGCAGGAGATTATGAGTCCGCAAGTTATGCAGGGTTAGCTCAACAGGATTTACTTTTAGCTCGGTTATATGTTGTTAAATTTTTAACATCAAATTCAAAAAAAGACGCCGAGCGCGTTGATATTGAATTTGCAAAGTTTGATATAAACCTTTCCAAATTAGAAGCTAGTCTTGAGAATCCTACCCGTATAAAGCTTCTGAAGAAAATTAAAATAGATGTTCCAGTATATAGAAAAGCCTTCGCCGACTTGGTTGAAACAATAATTTCGAGAAATGGAATTCGTAAAAATGTTTTGGATCGTAATGGTGGTTTGATTAGTGGGATGATAGACCAAGTTAAAGACTCTGTGAGCGTTGATGAAAAAACATTAAAAAATAATGTGAAGGAAAAAATAGTCAAATCAAATAAGCAGAGTATTTCCATTGCAGTAACGGTTTTTTTGATGGGTATGGTTATCGCTTTTTATATTGGTCGAAAAATCACTCGTCCTGTTGATCGAGTAGTTAGCGTTGTGAATAAAATCGCGACAGGAGATTTTAATAAAAAAATAGTGATTGAATCATCTGACGAGATAGGCGCTCTGGGACAAAATATTAACGAAATGGCAGTGAGTTTAAAATCTGCAACAGAAGAAAGAGAAAAGTTAAACGAAGAGATTAACGAGAAAGAACGCAGTCAGGCGGAACGTGACCGACATCAAACTGAAGAGTTACAAAATAAAGTAAACTCCATTTTGGATGTTGTTAAATCCGCTGAAGAAGGCGATCTTACGAAAGAAGTGACTGTGCATGGAGCCGACTCTATAGGGCAAATGGGAGAAGGTTTGGACAGGTTTTTCAAAAAACTTCGGGGGAATATTGAGAAGATCGCTAATAACTCGGATTCTCTTTCTTCAGCTTCCAATCAATTAAGTGAAGTAAGTCAACAAATGGCTAGTAGCGCCGAAGAAACGTCCGTTCAATCAGAAGTTGTTTCAACAGCCTCTTCAGAGGTTAGCAAAAATGTGACTATAGTAACTTCAGGAACTGGAGAAATGAGCGCAAGTATTAACGAAATAGCTAAAAATGCCAACGAAGCGGCAAAAATTACAAATGAAGCTGTACAAATTTCAGAATCAACAAACAGTACGGTTAAACAACTTGGCGAAAGTTCTACTGAAATAGGTCAGGTGATTAAGGTTATTACTACGATTGCCGAACAAACAAATCTCTTAGCTCTTAATGCAACGATTGAAGCGGCGCGTGCTGGCGAGGCGGGTAAAGGTTTTGCTGTTGTTGCAAATGAGGTGAAAGAGTTGGCGAAAGAAACTTCTAAGGCGACAGAAGATATTAGTAATCGGATACAATCAATTCAAACTGACACTCAAAAAGCGGTAGAAGCAAATGATCAGATTACAGATGTTATTGATCAAATTAGAGCTATATCAAATACGATCGCAAGTGCAGTTGAAGAACAAACGGCAACCACTTCCGAGATGAGCCGTAATTCTGAAGAAGCGGCTAGAGGTGTTGATGAAATCTCCAAAAATATTGACGGTGTCGCTGAAGCTGCAAGGTTAACTTCGGAAGGAAGTTCTGAAACTCAACAAGCTGTACAAAACTTGGAACAGATGTCTGTGGAGTTAAAGGACTTGGTAAGTCAATTTAAGTATTGATAGCAATACAGGTTATTTGCCCAGAGTAACAACTGTTCGAAAAAAGAAAAATGTAAACGGTGTTTATTGTTTTCATATTATGTTTTTAAAGGTTTTGTTGTTTTCAATGAATTAAACAATTTTAGTTAGATCTATTCATCAAATAAAAAAACATTCAAAATGCCAAAAAAAGTATCATTTGTTGAAACAAAATTAGGGCAACGATTACGAAAATGGCACAAGCTTCAAACGCTTACATTGACTCAATTATCGAATACACTCGGTGTTGGAATTGCAACTCTGTCTGACATAGAAAATAATAAAACTGTTCCATCTATTGAAACCCTAGCTCGGTTATACAAAAATACTGATATCAATATTATTTGGTTGATGTTTAAGGAAGGAGATATGAGAAGAGAAAAGATATAACGCTGTAAAAAAACTTTAAAAGTAGTTACTCGCTACTAAACTATATGGCTATAAAAAGTGACGTATTCTGATTCTAAATCATAGGTCATGACAGGTTTTCATTCGTTTTATTTATTGATAGATAGAATTATACCAAATAAGTCATTTTAAATTATTCCTTCATGTAATTTGCCCACAGAAATAGACATAAAAAAAGAGCAAAAAAATCTGTTTATTTTATTCTGTAGAGGTTTTCTCGTTACTTCAAACTTATAGTACCCTGGGTTTCTAACAAATCCCACGAATTGTCATCCAGAAGCGATATGATGTATCGGTGAAGGATCTCGCCTCGATTTCATAAAATCACTATTTTTAGCTTGGGTTTGTATGTTATTCACCCAAAAGTTAAAATAGAGACATTAAAAAAACAAAGTGCCATTTGATCTAAAACTCTGTTTAATAGGAGCGGTATGCCTCATGTTTTTTTCCAATAGAAGTTTGTCTTTCATCTTTTTTCTTTTTTGGGTTGTGTTGCTGCCCGCAGAGGCAGTGTCCGAATCCAACCCTATCAAAGGAAACTTACAAGACTCAGTTTTTCTACTCCTACCAAAGAAGACTATTGTAGAAAATAAATACCCTCTGAATCTCTACTTTAATATAGACCAAAAAGCGTGCAAAAAAAAATACGGAAAACGCTATTACTCCAGTTGTAGGCGAAATTTAAAATTGGCAGGCAAAACGGTACGTAAAGGGATTTCTATATCGCCGAGGATTAAAGGCGAATGGAAATGGGACGGCGATTATTATCTTACATTCACTCCTGTTAAACCGTGGGAAGCGAACCAGAAGTACAAAATTTTTTTTGATAAATCGGTTTTTCCGGAACATGTCTCTCTGAATAACTACACGTACCATTTTGATTCTCGCGACTTCAGCATTTCTATTCCATCGATGAAGTTTTTCCAAGACCCAGATGACCCAATTGTTAAAATAGTCGCCACACGTTTAACCTTCAACTATCCTGTAGATAAAAAAGCGCTGGAATCGCGCATCGCCTTCAGCTTCCAAGATCGTAAGAATAATAAATTGTTGCGAGAGGAAGACCTATTTCATTTTAGAGTTTCCTACAACTCTGCCAGAACCGAGGCAAACTTGGAAACTCCTCTAACTATACTACCGGGTAAGGAAAAAGCATTCTCGCTAGTGATTGATTCTGGAACGCGACCCAAAGGGCAGAAGCGTCCTACAAAAAAAAGTTTTCGCGAACGAGTTCGTATTCCCAGTTTGAGTGGGTATTACCGCATAAATTCGACAAATTTATCTTTGATTAAAAACGACAATTTCGAAACAGATCAGGCGTTGATATTAGACACCAATGTTAAGGCGAGACCGGAAGAAATTACAAAACGTTTGAGCGTATATTTATTACCCAAGTACCATCCAACATCAAAGAATAAAGAGAATAAAAAACCTCACAGATGGAGCGCCGCTAACGAGGTATCCGCAAGTATCCTAAAAGAATCAGAACCTTTGAAGTTTTCCGCAATACCTGTTAGCGAGGAATTCTCAGCGATTCATAGTTTGAAGTTGAACACCGAACCAGGGCGCTATGTTTATGTAAAGGTGGAAAAGGGAGTGGAGACATTCGGTGGTTTTACTTTATCGAAAGATTATAAAGTTATCGTCCGAGTCCCGGAGTTTCCGCGCGAACTTTCCATCATGCAGGCTGGTGGACTTCTAGCTTTGAGCGGAGAAAAGAAGATATCCATTTTGGCTCGAGGCTTAGATGGATTAAAGTTCGAAGTCGCGCAGGTGTTGCCACAATACCTCGGGCACTTGGTTACCCAGACCCGTGGCAATTTCGACAGCCGTTATTTCACTGGATACAACTTTGATCAAAAGAATATATCTGAAATCGCTACAGAGGAAGTTTCGCTTGCTCTAAAGGACGCAAAGACCGCGCAATTTGCATCTTTCGATTTTGCGCCTTATTTAAAAGATGACAAGAAGGGATTGTTTTTCCTAAACGTTTACGGAAAGAGTGGAAAAAACGAACGCGTAAGGCAGGATCGCAGGTTCATCTTGATCACGGACCTGGGATTTCTAGTGAAAAAGAATTCCAAAGGAACCCGCGAGGTATTTGTTCAATCCATATCCACAGGGCAACCAGTGGAAGCAGCTCAAATACAAATTCTTGGAAACAACGGGTTAGCGGTGTTCACTGTGTCGACGGATAGCCAAGGCAGAGCCTCGGTTCCTAACCTCAAAGGAATACGCAAAGACAAACAACCTGCCGCTATTGTGGTTTCGAAAGGCAGCGATCTTTCCTTCATGGCGTATGACCGTTACGACCGAAATCTAAACTTTTCTAAGTTCCCTGTTTCGGGGAGGCGGGTTCAACAAGAAGGCTTGCAGGCGTTTCTATTTTCGGATAGAGGTATCTATCGACCAGGCGACAACGTTGATTTAGCGATGATCGTCAAACCGCAGGATTGGTCAAAAGATTTGGAAGGCGTTCCCCTGGAGCTGAACATCATCGATCCACGCGGTGTTCGCATCAAAAAAGAACGCATTCAGTTATCCGTATCAGGATTCGAAGAATACCAGTTTAAGACAGAACCCTCATCGCCCACAGGGCGTTACCACGCTCACCTTTATATTAGTAACGATGGTAAACGCGGAAGTTTGTTGCATTCAACCAGTGTCCGCGTAGAAGAGTTTTTACCGGATAGAATGAAGATCCGTACAGACTTCAACGTTCCTTTAAAGAAAGGTTGGGTTCATCCCGAAGATCTCAAAGCTAAAGTAAACCTCAAAAACTTGTATGGAACGCCCGCTACCGACAGGCGTGTCACGGGTAGGTTGAAGTTATCTCCCGCCGCGTTTTTGTTTGATGATTTTAAGGATTACAGTTTCTTTAACGCATGGGGTGCAAAAAAAAGTTCCATGCAGGAGTCGCTTCCAGAGATGCGAACGGACGCTAATGGAGACGCCGAATTCGATCTGGATTTGGTACATTTTGGCCCTGCTAGCCTTTTTCTGAATTTTCGCGCTGAAGGGTTTGAAGCCGGTAGCGGCAGAAGTGTCGCCGTGGAATCCAACCTTTTGATTTCTCCTATGGATACAGTGATCGGTTATAAGACGTCGTCGAATCTCCAATATTTAAAAAACAACCAACAACATACCTTACATTGGATCGCGCTTGATTCTGATCTGAACAAAGCCGAAGCAAAAGAACTGACGCTCTATGTCATTCGTAAAGATTACATTTCTACACTGGTGAAACGCAACGGACGGTTTGCCTACGAGGCTGTTCCAAAAGAGCGAATAATAGATTCCAAAACAGTCAATATTGGAAAGGAAGGATTGACGTGGAAACTGGATACATCTAAGCCAGGCGATTATGCGTTGGTGTTGATGGATTTTTTGAGTATGGATGTTTCGCGTGTCGAATACTCTGTTGCTGGCGAAACTCACGTTGCGGGTAGGCTCGATACACGTGCCGAACTGAAAGTAAAACTCGATAAGGCCTACTATGAAGCGGGAGAGGAGATCGAGTTGAACATCGTCGCTCCTTATATAGGTTCTGGGTTGATTACCATTGAAGGCGACCGAGTGTACGCGCACCGCTGGTTCAAAACAGATAAGACCGACACAATCCAAAAAATCAAAGTTCCGGAAACGTTCGAAGGCAACGGTTTTATTAATGTTGCCTTCACGCGAGCTTTAGGTTCAAAAGAAATCTATATGAGTCCCTTGTCATACGCCGTCGCTCCTTTCACCGCTAATATAGAAAAACGACGAGTGCACGTGGATTTAGAAATTCCCGACCGAGGTCGACCAGGTGCTGAATTTTCTATTCAAGTCAAAACAAATAAAAAAAGTCGTTTGGTTTTGTTCGCTGTTGACGAAGGGATTCTACAAGTAGCGCAATACAAAACGCCAAAACCGTTGGACTATTTTTTGAAAGGTCGATCGTTGGATGTAACCACGGCTCAAATACTGGATCTCCTGATGCCGGAATATTCGATGATTCGGGAATCTTCTGCCGCAGGTGGGGGAGATGGCGCTATTGGAGGGAAGCATCTCAATCCATTTCGCAGAAAAACCGACGCGCCAGTGGTGTTTTGGTCTGGCATCATAGGTGCGGATGAAAATCCGCAAACGCTGACTTATAAAGTTCCCTCTTATTTCAATGGAACGCTACGAGTTATGGCCGTTGCAGTATCGGATAAAGGAGTGGGTTCTGCCGAGCAAAAGGCTCTTGTGCAAGGCGATTACATTGTCAGCCCAAACACTCCCGTTTTCGTAGCTCCAGGAGACATCTGTGAAGTCACTGCAACGATTGCGAACAACCTCAAAGGTTCCGGCGAATCGGCAAAGATTCCTTTATCTGTCGCAGCTTCGGAACATCTCACGTTTTTAAAACCTCCTGCAAAATCGATTGAGGTTGCAGAAGGCAAAGAAGAAACACTCCGTTTTAAGGTTAAAGCAAAAGATATTCTGGGTTCTGCCTCGCTTCAATTTTCTGTAGGCAAAGGGGAACATAAGGCGCAGTTCACTTCAACTTTGAGTGTCAGACCTGCAAATCCGAAAACAACCTTGCTGAATACAGGATATATGGAGGGAAAAGAAAAAGTAATTACCTTGAATCATGATCGTTATGAAGCTTTTGCCGAAACCGCGGCCAGTATATCGGTATTACCAACGGGACTGATCGATGGATTATCTGCTTTTCTCCAAAACTATCCTTATGCTTGTACCGAGCAAACGGTTAGTAGAGCTTATCCGTCCGTTATACTTGCGGGAAATCCGGACTTTGATTTTGACGAGAAAGTCATCTCAAACTCGATCATGCAAGCTGTCGATAGTTTGCGAACACGGCAAACAACGGAAGGTGGTTTTAGCAATTGGGCAACTGGCGGACCGGCAGATCCATTTCCCACAACCTATGCGTTGGACTTTCTTACCGATGCGAAAGAAAAAGGTTTTCCTGTTCCTCCAGACTTGGTCGAAAAAGGATTGAATTATCTGAAGAATAACATCAACCAGGAAATCCGATCTTTGAACGACGCTCGCACCAATGCCTATGGCATCTATGTGTTGACGCGCAACGGAGAAGTGACCACTAATTATGTGACGTACCTCATGAACTATATAGAAAAGCATCCTAAAGTGAAGTGGAGTGGTGATCTAATTCAGATCTATCTGGCGGCGGCCTTTAAAATGATGAAGCAAGGCGCCTTGGCTGACACAATGGTGGAAAAGTTCAAAATTGAGGAAAACAATATTTGGCCAGATTACAGTTATTACAATAGTCTCGTTAAATACAGCCAATACGCGACTTTGTTGGCGAAGCACTTTCCAGATCATTTCAAAGAGTTGGATCGCAAAGTCATTTTCAAAATCGCAAACTTTATAGGAGAGAGTCGTTATAACTCTTTGTCCTCTGCGTATGCGATTCAAGCTCTGGCTCAATATTCCGAAGTGACTGGCGCATTGGATTCGGGCGGCATGGTGATTGAGAGGGAAACGGAGCCACGGCAGTTTGTTCCTTTAAATAATAGAGGGAAAGCGGTCAAACGCGCGACGATTCAGGGAACGGTTTCTGCTTTACGTTTTAAAGGAAGTGGCAAACGCGGTTTGTTCTACCAAGTTGCCAGCGCCGGATTTGAAAAAGATCTTCCAAAGAAACCAGTGAGTCAGGGACTGGAAATCACTCGCCAGTATCTAGACATGGATGGAGAACCAGCTCCCATAATGGCAATAGGAGAGGAGATAGAAGTGGTACTCACTCTGCATTCTCATGAAAATAAAACCATCGAAAATGTGGCTATTGTGGATTTGCTTCCTGGGGGATTTGATTTAGTCATAGCAAGCGGCGGCGAAGAGTCGACACTTGCAACTAAGTTTATTGACAGGCGTGAGGATCGCATCGTTGTCTATGCAACAGTGACTCCAGAAAAACAAACGTTCCGTTATAAAATACGCGCTACAAACTTTGGAACGTTCACCATCCCGCCTCCCTATGCGGAGTCGATGTACGATTCCAAAATAAAAGCTCGTGGAATTTCTGAATTGCTGGATGTCTTTTAAAGCGATGAGTACGCTTAAAAATAAATATTGGATGAGCTCTTGCGCTGTCCTTTTTCTAGCTTTGGCGCTTTTTTATCTGTTTCTTCCCAAACTGCCTTTGTTGAATGGCATTGGTTTCTCCAAAACGTTTTATGATCGCAATGGACAACTGATGCGTGTCACCCTATCGCCCGACGAAAAATACCGCATCCGTATTCCATTGGGAGAAATGTCGCCGCAAATGGTTGAGGCGACTCTCTTACATGAAGATCGCTATTTCTTTGATCATCCGGGAGTGAACCCGTTTTCGCTAGCGCGCGCGTTTTATCAGACTTATATTCTACGCGGGCGCAGAGTAGGGGCTTCCACGATCACTATGCAATTAGCGCGGATTCGTTTCGGGATCACGTCGCGAACGCTTTGGGGGAAAGCAGAGCAAATTTTCCGCGCGTTGCAACTGGAACGTCATTACGAGAAAGAAGAAATCCTTGAAGCGTATTTAAACCTGGCTCCTTATGGTGGCAACATAGAAGGAGTCGGAGCCGCTAGTCTTATTTATTATAGACGACCGGCAGACGAACTCACTCTTCCGCAAACGTTGTCTCTCGCTATTGTCCCACAAAGCCCAAAAAAACGAAATCCATTGAATAGACTGGGAAACAATGATTTGGTTCAAGCTCGCAAAAGCCTGTTTGAATCTTGGGTAGAAGAATACCCAGAAGACGAAAGCAAACGTCCTTGGTTGGATTTGCCTTTACAAGTTCACACGCCAAGGCAACTGCCATTTGAAGCTCCGCATTTTGTAGAAACCGTAATGGCTCAGCCGCAAGGAAGTGTTGTTACGACACTAGATTTAAAAATGCAAAAAGTATTGGAGTCGGTTCTTTCCGGTTACGTCGAGCGCCATTCTCCGAATGCTATATACAACGCTTCTGCGATGCTAGTCGATATCAATGATATGTCCGTTCACGCCTATATGGGATCGGTAAATTATTTTGATGCCGACATCGATGGCGCCGTGGATGGAATACGGGGAAAACGCTCGCCGGGTTCCACGTTGAAACCTTTCATTTATGCGTTGGCGATGGACCAAGGGATCATCCATCCTAAGAGTTTGCTGAAGGACGCGCCCAGTAAGTTTGCGGATTATCGGCCAGAGAATTTTGACGGAAAGTTTCGCGGTCCATTGCATGCGCGTGACGCGTTGGTCATGAGTCGGAATATTCCGGCGTTGTATTTGGCGTCTAGACTCAAACGGCCTAATTTGTATGAGTTCCTTCAGACAGCGGGAATCAAAAAAATGAAATCTCGCGAGCATTATGGCTTGGCTTTGGTATTAGGAGGAGGGGAGGTTACGATGCAAGAACTCACTCGATTGTATTCTGCATTGGGTAATCGCGGTCGTTTACAGCCACTACGTTTTCTTAAAAACCAACATCAAGAAGAGGGTGAAGGCTTATTCAGCCCAGAGGCGGCTTACTTGACGCTTGCCATGTTGAAGGACAATCCGATAGCGACACGCCACGGTTATGTTGGGCAGAATTTAAACCGCTTGCCGGTCTATTGGAAAACAGGAACGTCGAACGGATTCAAAGACGCTTGGGCGGCAGGATTGTTTGGGCATTACGCGTTGGTGGTATGGTTGGGGAATTTTGATGGAACGCCCAACCCGCATCTGGTGGGAGGAACGTTAGCCGCGCCGTTACTTTTTGACATGGTCGATGCTGTTGTTGGAGTGGAACCTATGAATGATTTTTTGGATATGAGGCAAGACGCTCTCAACATTGCTCAAGTGGAAATGTGTTCTGAAACAGGCGACTTGGCTGACGAATTGTGTCCGCGAGTCGAATGGGGGATGTTCATACCCGGTAAGTCGCCCATTAAAAAATCTAACATTTATCGGAAGGTAGCTATTGATAGAGAAAGCGGACTGCGCTCTTGTCGTTATGATATTGCTACAGCCGACTATGAAGTTTATGAATTCTGGCCGAGCGATTTGTTGAAGTTGTTTAGAAAGGCTGGGATTCCTCGACGAACGCCGCCACCGTATATGGCTGGATGCGAACCAAGGCCGGTTTCTGGGCATCATGTGAAACCAAAAATCACTTCTCCACGGGCTGGAGTGGAGTATGCGATTACGTTAGGACGTCCAGACCTGCGATTGCCGTTGACCGTCACCACCGATTCAGAAGTTAAGAGTGTGTATTGGTTTTCCAATGAAACGTATTTAGGGAAGAGCGATGGGCGCCAGCCGTTGCAGTGGGAACCTAAACCTGGAGTATTTACTCTAAGAGCCGTCGACGATTCTGGCTCATCTGACAGCCGAACCATCCGTGTATCAGTTGTGCAATAGTAAAAATCATTAAATAACTCAAAATAATATTTATAAAAAAACGGAATATCTTAAGGTAAATAATCCACACGACAAACTTGCTCACGGTTTACCCACAGAAAAAAGCATAAAAAAAGAGCAGAAAAGATCCATTTGGACTCTAATAACCCTTATTTAGTCAATAGTTGATTAAGTTCGTTCCTATTTTTCACACCGTAAACCACACCAGTGCGATGGGTTTCGCAACCCTTTTTACCCATTTTTCATCTTATTTTCCTAAACAATATTGATGAGGGAATTAAAAAATCGTATTGAATCGAATATTTATACTTTTCAGAGATCTAAATTCTAAAGAAGGATGTAATAACTGTAATTGATTAATTTTTATGCAGTAAATCAAGTTCATCCAACAAAACCATACTATTAATATTAAAAAAGTTTTTATATGAAATTTAAAAAAAACGTATTGATGGCCTTTATTGGTTCTATTTTATTTTGGTCTGCAAACCCAGCTTTTTCGTCTGATTGCCTTCAAACGAGAAAAACTCTCAAAGCTCCCTTAAAAATTTACAGCGCCGAAAACCCAGTTAAACCTACTCCGGAAAATATTTCTGCTGGTAAGGCTTTATATCTTAAAGAAGCTAAACCTCTTGCCTGTGTCAAGTGCCATGGAGAAAAGGGTGATGGCGAAGGAAAAATGGCTAAAGGAATGAAACCTCCACCCAGAGATTTTACCTGCAAATCGATGATGGATAAAATTCCAGATGGTCAGCTTTTCTGGATAATAAAAAATGGTTCAAAAGGCACAGGAATGATGCCTTTCAAGAAGATTAGAGATAAGCAAATATGGCGACTCATTAGCTATATCCGTCAGTTTAATACTGGAGAATGACACTAGGTTAAAGTTTTTAAATTTCCTAAAAATTATTTGTTTAACCAACTTGGAAAAAACGTGATCAAAAAAAACAAAATTATATTAAATTTACTGGCGGTCTTGGTTGCCATATTCGTTTCTTGGAGTCAAGTTTACGCCATCGGAACTTATGAAAAATTCACTAAACTTCCTCAACCTCCTGCAACCTCTATAGGAGAGCTTATTTACCAAGAATCGAATTGTGCCATGTGCCACGGCGAGCTGGGGGATGGCGAGGGTTTTTTGGCTGTAGGACTTGATCCCAAACCTCGAGACTTTACCAGCTTTATAGAAATGTCTCGCGTTCCTGACAGTCAAATAGTTTCGGCAATTACAAATGGTGTCTCGGGTACGGCAATGCCATCTCATCCTGATTTTGACGATGAACAGATGGAAGAGCTTATAATCTACATCCGTTCTTTACTTGCGGAAACGCATATTACCATTAATTTATGCGTAAATGTCGAGCAAGTCATTGACGTTGGCAGAGACGGGTTGGATTTAAACGAATTTAAAATTGAAGTGGAAAACCCAGAAGTTGTGACGGCAACTAGAAAGGGCAGTAAAGTCAGGATTGCTCCAGCGAATAATAAAAACTTCCTGAAAAGGTTGATGAAAAAAAAGGTTTCCCGGACGCACGTGAAATTGATGGAGAACGATAATACTCTTTCGTTGATCGCCGTCAGGCTCCATGGTTGCTTCAAGTAGAACGTTTTTTCTGCGAAGACAAATGGAAAAGAATATTAAACAATTGATCAGAGGCGGATATGCTTAGGAAAAATATTTTCAGGTTGGCGGTGGTGGTTGTTTTTTTCATGTTAACCGTTTCTACAACCCATGCAAAAAGACCGTGGTACCAGAAAGTATCTGTGGACGGAGGCTCCCTTGCGGGCATGGTTAAATTTGAAGGCGTTCTCCCGCCACCCGTCAAAGTTAAACTAGAAGACGCAAAAAATGGCGAGTTTTGCATCAACCATGCTCCGGTTGACGACCAAAATCATTTGTTACTTCAACATGTTGAAGTCAAGGATGGTTATTTAAAAGACGCCGTTATTTTTTTTGATGGCATTCGTCAGGGCAAACCCTGGGACAGTAAAGTATTGAACATCGATTTTAAAAATTGCCAAAGTTTTCCCAAAGTGGCTACGATTAGTCGGCCTCAAAAAAAATCTATTTCAAATATGTTGATAGTTCGTAACCATGACAGTGGAGTGCTTCATAATCCTAAAGGGTATTCCATCGGAGAAAAAACAAAAAAAACTTTGTTCAAGAAATGGTTGCTCAACAAAGGCGCTCAAGTTGACGTTACAAAGTCCTTAAATTATTTTAAAAAGGGGCGCGATACTCACTTCTTCATTGAATGTGAGCAGCATCCTTGGATGACTTCTAGTACTCGTATTGTATGGAATCCCTATTATGCCCTCAGTTCTAAAGACGGAAGTTTTGAAATTGACCGTATCCCCCCCGGTACTCATAAATTAACCGTTTGGCATCCCTATGTTGGAGAGAAAACCATCGAAGTTGTTATTGAAAAAGGTCAGAAGAAAAAAATTACTCTTACACTTCCCTAAATTTATATTTGAGAAAAACTTCCCATCAATAGCTGCTTTTAAGCGTGAGCTTTAGAAACCCATTAAAATAAATTTTTGTTGAAAATATTTAAAGGAATTTGATAAGGAAAGCGGTAAAGTTTATTTCAATAGCTATGAAAAAAGAGCTAGCGCTATTAGGGATACGCAATTGTGTGAAAACATTTGTTCTCTAGCTCTCACGCTTATAACCACACCCGTGCGACAGGTGTTCGACTCCTCTTGGCGCTATCCTCAACTTAGAGGTAAGTATTTTACTGCTAGGAAGGCTGCTACACCCAACCATAAATTGCGTTGCAACGATTGCGTGTGTTTGAATGATTTCCAATCGTCTACAGCCCTATCGAAAAGAAATTGGTATTCCAACCAAAGCCATACAGGTGGCCCTATAAACCATCCGCCTAATATAACGGCATGCGGACACCCGTTAAAGTGCGAATGTACCGTATATAGCAATCCGATTACCCAAATGGTTGGGTTGAGGACGGAACGTATTTTTGATTTGGTCCAGTTGGATTGATTATTGGTTTCGCTCATTGTGAGTATTATATGGTAAATATTTAGTTTAGTGACTTAAGTATTATTTTTATTTCTAATGAATTCTTTCTCGTCGAGTATAAATCATTAGGTTCCGCAGAACGTCTGGTAGGGAATATCCGTAACTGGCGCTGGCTCGGCATAAGCTTCGCATCCCGCGACTTCCTCAAAGGGATGTGTCAAAACAGCTAGTAGTTTGGTGAAAGGCATCATGTCTGCCTGATTTACTGCAGCGGAAAGGGCCTCTTCGACCTTATGGTTTCTCGGAATGTAGATTGGATTGACTCGGTCCATTGCTTGTGCTCTAACTTCTGCTTCAGTTCCATCCTGCTCTAGGCGTTTCTTCCAACGTTGCTCCCATTCATCAAAGGCGGCAGGTTCTTCGAAAAGGTTTCGTACTGTTTCGCTATCACCGCGCAATGCTTGCGAGAGACGGCGAAAGACGAGGGTGAAATCCGCATGTTCCTCTTCCATCATTCTTAGCAAATCGTTGATCAGTTTCGAGTCGAGAGGATCTTCTGTCGACAAACCGATTTTGGACCGCATTCCGGCTAGCCAGTAAGTTTCATAGAGAGGAGTAATACGATGCACCTTATCGGTCAATATTTCGATAGCTTTGTCCTTGTCGGGATCGACAAACCGTATCAGCGTTTCCGCCAGTCGAGTCAGGTTCCAAGGTAGGATCGCTGGCTGATTAGCATAGGCATAACGTCCTTGACGATCGATCGAGCTAAACACCGTGTCCCGTGCATAGGTATCCATAAAGGCGCAGGGCCCGTAATCGATGGTTTCTCCAGAGATTGTCATGTTGTCGGTGTTCATCACTCCGTGGATAAAACCGACATTCATCCAACTTGCGACTAAGGCGGCTTGGGCATTGACAACAGCTTCGAAGAACGCCAGATATGGGTTTTCCGCATTGGCTGTGTCGGGATAGTGGCGCGCAATAGCATAATCGGCGAGTTCTCGAACTTTGTCGGTGTCACCGCGTGCAGCTCCAAATTGGAAGGTGCCGACACGGATGTGGCTAGATGCAACTCGGGTGAGAATGGCGCCGGGTAGAGAAGTTTCCCGATAGACTGCCCTCCCAGTGGTAACTGCTGCCAGGGCGCGTGTAGTTGGGACGCCAAGCGCATGCATACCTTCCGCAACCAGGTATTCGCGCAATACCGGACCAAGAGCCGCCTTGCCATCTCCGCCGCGCGAGAACGGGGTGCGCCCCGATCCTTTCAGCTGGATATCGCGGCGTCGTTGTTGAGTGTCGATTACCTCGCCGAGGAGAAGCGCGCGTCCATCCCCCAGTTTGGGAGCAAACCCGCCAAACTGATGCCCGGCATAAGCCTGGGCTAGCGGTTCAGAGCCATCAGGCGTTACATTGCCAGAGAAAATCGCTAGACCTGCTTCCGAGTCGAGCGCGACAGGATCAAGGCCAAGCTCCTCGGCTAGCGCTGGATTGAACTGCAGCAGTTTCGGGGCAACCGAAGGTTCAGCCTTGCAAGAAACAAAAAATCCTTCAAGGCTACGGGCAAAGCTGTTATCGAAGTTGAAGTGTGGGCCAGTTTGGTTATTCTCATCTACTGTTTCAGTTGATTTTACCATCCGTATTCTCCCAACTTTGCCTCAAAATTTAATACTAAACTTAATATATACATAGCTATAACCTATTAGTTTTATTAATTTTTTGCGTCGCTCCTATTCGCTATAGACACACCGACATGAATAGGGCCAATTATTAGACTTAAGCGACAGAAAGGTGATCCTATCATAGAATTTGTCTACCGTTTACCCACATCTGAAAATACAAAAAATATTTAGAAAAGGTTAGCCAAAAGCTTAATAATAACGATTTAGCTAATTTTTCCGGTCTAATAGATACTTATTAACCTTCGGCTAAAATTAGCAGATCTCTTTTTACTCACAGTCCCTTTTTTATGACTCTAAAACCGCATACAAAAAAGCTGTGATGGGTTACGATTCCCTTTGAGACTATTTTTTCAGTATAATCAATCCTGTATTATCTTCCGAGTCTGGATATCATTTTAATACAGAAGCTTGGATATGGAATGAATCAAGTTCGTAAACTTTTAAGGATATAAAATGGACTCCGAAAAAACGACTGGCAGGTTCGGTAATATAATGACTTGTTTAGGAGTGGGTGTAGTTTGCTTTATTATGGGAGTATTGGCTATACCTGGAAAAAGTGGCTCTCCGTTGATCTATATTCATATTGTTTACGCATATGTTATACCAGCGATTCTCGGAGCGTCCGCCATTTTGTATGCTTTTTTTCCAGAAAAACATAAAATTGCACGCTTGGGATTAATAATAGGCCTAGTATTTATTGGGGTACCATTTTTAATTTCAATAATAGTTTCTAAACTATAAATATAATCGGCTAAATGTAATTTTATAGACTGGAAGTCTACAAAGATTTTTAATCCTCGTAGTGAAGAGTTTTAGAAAGCTAGAAACTAAGACTTGCTTGGGTATAAGAATATGCCGTGTTGCCTTCGTTGGAGAAATTGGGAGCGGTATCCTGAAAATCTCCATCAATACGATAAGCAATCCCGACTTCCATCTTAATATTGGGATGAGCTTGTAAATTCAAGCGTAGAAATAGTTGATGTCCTAAGAAAGTTCCCGAATTTCCCGTAGTGTCCCTCAGTCTAGAAGCCCCAGACCAAGTGTCGGTAGCGGAAGCTAGCCAGAAGGCGCGATAAGATAAATACGCTTTTAAGTTTTCATCCGGTTGAACTTTAATTCGCATGCCTGGAGAGCTTAAATTACTTCGATTAAATGCTGAGTAAATACTAGTGGGTCCGAAATCGGCGACATTAGGGCCGAATAAACTGTCGAACCTTCCATTGGTTCCGTCATTGGGACTGCCATCGCCGCTGGCATAATCGTATTCAAGATAAAGGCGTGGTGACCACTCCGCGTTGAATGTATAACCGGATTCGACGTGGTCGAGGAAGGCTATGTGGTTTAGGTCTTTGCTATCGCTTGCAGATGCACTCGCTCGGGACGTTCCAAACTGAAACACTGATTCTAGTTCAAAATCGAATTCACCTTTTTGTGGAGAACGATAAAGGCGAAATCCAGGCGTGTATAGCTTGCGATTACGAGTGGCGAAGTTTGGACCATCGTCTTCATGGAGTCCAAAGATATATATTTCTCCCTTATTACCCATAGGTAATTGGAGATTAGAATAATAAATACCCCATAAAATTTGATCGGTAGTTTCCTTGTCGAAAGAGGCTTTATTTTCAAGAAGACTCGCTGTATCGCTGGGTTGACGGTTTACTGGTAAAGTAAAAAGGGTTCGGATTTGACTTCCGTTTTTTGTGGCCCATTTCCAATCGACGCCGGTATACCCCTGTATGACATTGCGAAACCGGTTACGCGCTACTAAACGACGTTTCCCAAGATCGATCGTGAAGCGGCCACCTCTTAGTTCGCTCTTAGTTCCTTTTACAAAGAGATCCTCCGTTTTCCAATTGAAATGCGCTTCCAATAATTCGGCTGTATTCACGATAGAAGTGTTCATACGTGAGCCTTGGTCTGCTAGTTCTGCGCGCGAGTCTTGTAGTTCCGCTTTTATTTTGAAATTTTGGTTAAACCGGAGTTCTGTTTGTACAAGAGTGCGCAAGGAAAGAATCTGATCGCTGCCAAAGCTATTAGCTCGAAATTGATTGTTCAGAGTTTCGTAACGCGATCTATGTTCTCCTGTGACTGATAGCCAATCCGGTAAACCTATTGCCGTATTTAAGGAGAGATGATTGTGGTCGGAGGCGTTAGCGATTCCTCTCGGAAACGTAAATAAAACTATCGAATACAAAATCAGAACAAGAGATAGAATATTCAGAATACTTGATTTTGACATACGACAAATAATCCTTAGCAGGAGCGCTTAATCGAATTCATGCGCCATGCGAATAGCCTTGATATGGGCATACACGACTTGACCGGGTTTTAGTTTAAGAGTGTCTAATGATTTTCGAGTGATAGTCGCTAACAATGGATACCCGATATCAAGTTTAACGTGCGTCATATAATCATCTTTTGAGCCCGAGTCTATCTCTACGACTTTACCCGATAGAACGTTGAGTACGCTGGTTTGACCTCGTGTGTCGGAGACGGCCAAAGCAACGTCTCCTGCATGAATATGAACGCGGAGTTTATTGCCAACCAGAACTTCTTGTCTTGGGATATATAGTGTTTGTCCTTTTACCTCCAGAACTGTTAATTGATAAGCTTCGTCTTGGCGAACTACCACCGCATCTAAAACGCCTCCAACCAGCGAATGACCGATGCGGTTTTTCAGACTGAGGTTTGAAAACGTTTCTTCGACAGGACCAACGCTTTTTACCGCTCCACGATCCATCAGAACCATGGTGTCGACAAGTTGTAGTACTTCATTCAAAGAATGCGTTACGTAAAATACTGGAATATTTAATTCTGCTTGGACTCGCTGGAAATAAGGGAGAATCTCTTGCTTCCGCTTTAAATCCAAAGCGGCCAAAGGTTCATCCATAAGCAATAGTCGAGGACAAGTTAGCAAAGCTCGGGCAATTGCGACCCGTTGTTTTTCGCCGCCAGAAAGTTGATGCGGACGACGTTTTAACAGAGACTCTATGGACATAATATTCATCACTTGATTAAAGTGAAAAATTCCATTGGGGTTAGAGCTACGTTTATACCCATATTTCAGATTACCTTCGACGTTCAAATGAGAGAAGAGTCGCGCTTCTTGAAAAACGTAACCTATGGGTCTTTGGCTGACAGGTAAAAAAATACCGTTCGCTTCGTCTTGCCATATTTCTTCTCCAATTTTCAAGAAACCCTCAGGGGATCTTTCCAATCCAGAAAGACAACGCAGTAAAGTTGTTTTGCCGCATCCGGAAGGACCGAATATTACAGTGAAGCCTTTTACCTGAACGTTAAGATCGACGTTCAAATTAAAGTCAGGAAACGAAACTTTAAACTTAGCGGAAAGGAGGCTCATGAAACGTTAATGGGTAGTCGGCGATTAACGGAGTAGACGATCAACAAAACGGCGAAAGAGAATAAAAGTAAACCGCCGGAAAGTATATGAGCTTGGGTGTATTCCATAATTTCGACACGGTCGTAAATTTCTATAGAGATCACTTTTGTTTTTCCCGGAATACTTCCTCCAACCATGAGTACCACGCCAAACTCTCCAAGCGTATGAGCAAAGCCAAGTACTATGGCAGTGATATAACCACGCAAAGCCAAGGGGGTGGCGACAGTCCAAAATGCGTCCCGTTTAGAAGCGCCCAAAGTCCATGCCGCTTCCAAAGGTCCCTTGCCGATTGATTCAAATGTTGTGTGTAAGGGTTGAACAACAAACGGCAAAGAATAAAGTGTGGAAGCAATCACAAGTCCCGCAAAGCTAAATGATAAAGGCGAACCCGTAAGAGCCGCCACGGGTTTACCTAGCCATCCGTTGGGCCCAAGCATTATTAATAAGTAAAACCCAAGGACTGTGGGAGGTAAAACCAAGGGCAGGGCAACTACCGCTTCTATGATAGGACGAATGCGCGATTTGGTATGCGCCAACCACCATGAAATTGGAACGCCAATGATAAGAAGAACGATGACTGTCGTGGTCGCTAGTTTGAGCGTTAGAATGATGGGTTGATAGTCTAGATTTGAAAAATCCATATCGCTCTCATTTTAAATTCTTTTCTATAATATCGGTTTCTATGGCAATCCGTAGCCATAGTTTTTGATAATGCGTTTAGCTGCGTCATTTTGTAAATATTTCCACAATGCTTTTGCGGCAGGATTGTTTTTTCCGTTTTTCAAAATTACGATATCTTGTTTTAACGGATCATAAAACTTTTCTGGAACGTCCCACCGTTTTCCCTTAAATTTGTTTTTGGGATCGAGAATTTGCGACAAGGCGACAAACCCTAACTCTGCATTTTGGGAAGCGACAAATTGAAAAGTTTGTGAAATGTTTTCACCTTGAACGATTAAAGGGCGAACTTCATTCCACAGTCCGAGTTTTTGCATGGTTTGCAAAGCCGCTTTACCATAAGGAGCGGTCTTAGGGTTGGCTATGGCAATATGAGAAAAATTCTTTGCTTGTAAAGTGGATTTTCCATCTTCAGATATTGCGTTAGAGATGGCGCTCCATAACGTAATCTTACCCAAAGCGTAAGTAAAACGAGTTCCAGAAATGGTATTCCCATTTTTCTCCAAAAGCTTGGGGCGTCTTTGATCGGCGGCAAGAAATAGTTCGAAAGGCGCGCCGTTCATTATCTGAGCGAACAGTTTACCTGTAGAGCCAGAAATGATTTGAACTTTGTGGCCGGTTTCTTTTTCAAATTGATGGACGATGTTTTTGAAAGGGCTGTAGAAGTTTGAAGCCACGGCAGCCTGGATCTCGCCAGCCCAAGCTCTAGATAAAGTTCCGGAAACTATAAAACAGCAAAAGAAAAAAATGACAAAGAGCGGCAACTTCGAGTTCTTTACTTGATTTTTTTTCATAAATTAAAACATTTGTTTGCGTTATGTCTTTGAATATATAACGGTATTCGCTATATACTACAAAACATATCGAAAATGTCAATTGTTTTTAGAAGGAAAGAGGATAGATATAGAAACAAAAGAGGAAGATTGAAGAAAACTGATGGGTTAGAAAATGGTTTGAGTGTTAGACCGAGGAACACAGGAACTAACTTTTCAATTTACTCGAAAGGTGAAGTTTTGCGGTGGGATGAAAGTTTAATTAGAAGTCATTCTGGATATACCCCTCAAAAGAATGAAGAGGATTCAGGTTATATTTATATCTTTTTATTACTTCCAGCCTCCTCCGCCCGTTGGATCCATTCTTGTTTTAGGGATTTTGGGCAGACTGGCTTCAACTTCTGGATTCAATGTACCTCGAACAAGACGTAAGCTCGTGCTGACTGTTATGTCTACCTCGTTATGTTGACCGGTGCCTTCGGCGAACGAAAATATGAAAGCGGTGATTTTTCCTCTGGTCTCCGAAGTCCAAGTATTATAACCACAGCCATCCGAAAAAATAGGATCGATAAAAAGGGTCATATCATACTTATCTTTCATAGTCCGGCTTTGATCGTAAAAAAATATGGTTTGGGCTTCTTTCTTACTGGGAATACGCCAATCGGAATGGCCGGCAAAAGACTCGTCATTCATTTTCTTCATATATTTTTTGCCTTGGCCGTAATTTATGAATTTTAGGAGGTCGTTGTAAGAATCATTTTGCTTCCACATGAGGTCGGACTTAGTGTCCGAAATTGTTCCATCTCCATTATCTATAAAGCGTTGATCTTCTGACATTGAGGTTTCCAGTCTTATTTGTACTGCTTTGTGATTAGTTAATTTTTAATTGATAACATTCTAGCAGAACTAGAAGAAATATTTGCTAGAAAGTACCTAATTTCAGCCAGACTTTTAATAAATCTCACAAAACCTGAGTTTGAAATAAGTTTATGTTTTTCAATTATTTGGCTATTTTTTAATGGTTTATAGCTAAATAAGGCCGAAAATCTCAAAATTGAACTAAAAATAGTATGTTATTATGCAAGTTTGTCTAAATTATACGGATATTCTTAGTGCGCTACAGGCTTGTTTTTATATTCACTTTATATTTTTTGGGTAGTTTCGTTCCGTGCGTTTTTGCGCAGGTATCTATTCCTCCCGCTGGAGAGTCAGGACTTTCTGAAAAGTCCCTTCGCCAGTCCCAACAAAACCCATTTCAAAACCCGGAGTTGGGAAAACCTGAAATCATTGTCATCGATGATAGTCGAAAAATAGTCGACCCAGGCGCTGGCCCTGCCTTTTTTGTTAAAAAAATTGTAACCGAAGGCAATACTCTTTTTGACGACGCAACCCTCGCTCCCATTTTAAATATCGAAGACGGTATAGAGATGACGCTTGGTATTTTAGCGTTGTTCGCTCAAGAGTTAACGGCTTTTTATTCGCAGAAAGGTTATTTTTTAACGAAAGCTTTTGTTCCTAAGCAGGAAGTTAAAGACGGCATCGTTAAAATCAAAATCAACGAAGGTCGCGTTAACAAGATTTCTGTTTCAGGAAATAAAAAGTTGGATGCAGAGGCCCTTCTCAAGAGAATGGGGCGTGTTAAAAAAGAAGCTATATTAAAAGAACAAACGTTAGAAAGAGCCTTACTGGATATTAACGATATTGCGGGCGTTAAAGTTCGTTCTTTATTAAGGCCAGGAAAGCTTCCAGGAACGTCCGATTTAGTTTTAGAAGTTACAGAATCAGAACCTTATACATTTAGTTTTGATGCCGACAATTTTGGCTCGCAGTTCACGGGCGCCGAGCGGGGAGGGATTAGCCTCGGGACGGGTAATGTGCTCACGTTAGGAGATCAAATCTTCTTTCGAGGCGTAAGATCGGATTTGGATCAAGAGTCTTCTACTTTTTCCTATCAATACCCATTAAACGACTTAGGAACTAGAACGTTAAAGTTTTCTTATACTTATTCGAAACAGTCTCTTGGCAAAAGCTTGGCGGCTCTTAGCGCTGGCGGTCGTACTAATCTGTTTAACGCAGAAGTATCGGAATCTTTATATAGGACAAAAAGTGCTTCTTTAAAATTGCGCGCTGGATATGATTTTAAAAGTTTTAAAAACTTTCAATTGGGAGTCGACTCTAGCCGCGATAAAATTCGGGATTTCTATGTAGGATTGGGCGGTAGTTTTCAAGACTCCTACCAAGGAAGAAATTTTCTAGATCTAAAAATACAACGCGGCTTCTTTGGCACCGATCAAGAGTCGGAATTACAATCGCGGGTAGACGGCGACGCCAAAGTTACTATAATCCAATCAAACAATACTCGGTTTCAAGCGACTCCATGGTTTGGTTCTTATATTATTTTTAAGGCTAACGGACAGTTAGCAAGCGACCGCGCTTTATCGCCAGATCTCTTTGCCGTCGGCGGTTATGGCACCGTGCGTGGTTTTCCTTTGGCGGAGCAATCGGGCGATTGGGGATACAACCTGGCGGCAGAATATATTATTCCCTTTCCATCCAAAATGCCTGTAGGTATTGGCAAGCTGACGATGGCTCAAATGTTTTCTTTTAGCGGATTTATTGAACACGGTAAAGTATTTGTCCGCGATCCACAAGCTGGTGATAATCGCGTTTCTATTACGGGTGTTGGGTTTGGCGTTCAAGTAAATATCCCAAAAGATGGAACTTGTTGCGACGCCGATTTTCGACCCCCCATCAACTTTAATGTTAGTTACGGTCTACCTATGAATGGTCCGGTTCCATCAGACGCCAGTTCTGGAACTGTTTATGTGAGCGGTTCGATTGGGTTATTTTAAGATTTAATACTCTATAATCTTGTGTTTAAAAAAAACTGCAGGGCTGTATTTGGGCCTTCTCATAGAGATTAAAATTTATACATTATTTCCCCCTCCTCGATTGGGTAACACACCATAACTTGCCTGTATTCAATCATTTTTAAATCAACTCTAATTACGCGCTTTTAAATGTGATATATGGCATTGTTTCAAGGACATATATATGAGAGATTGATTAGTTAATTAAACGATCTCTTAGAGAAATTAGGAGTTTTACAGAGATTTTTTAACTTCTAAAACAAATGCTCTTAAACTTTCTTACCTGTCCATTTTTCATCATGAAAAAAATAATCTTTTTAGTTCAAATTTTAATTTTGACTTTTGTTCTTAGCTTGTTTCCAAAATTGTCTCAAGCAGAGGATGCTATTGGAAAGGTTTTGGCCGTTCAGGGAACCATTGAATATAGACGCGGGACAACGCCAGTAGCTGAAAATAAATTAGGGCAAGTCAAAACCGTATCCTTCACTCCCTGGGAAAAAGTTAAGTTTGGTCAACAAGTTTATAAAAGCGATGAATTTAAAACAGCTAGAGCCAGCCGTTTGAAAATAAAATTTGCAGATAATAGCCTGATAGCGCTGGGGCCGAACGCGAAAATGCAAGTTCAGTCCTATTTATTCAATTCAAAAAAGAAGCTTCGTCAAGCGACCATTTCCGTCGCCAGCGGTCTGGCTATGTACATCATCAATAAATCCCAAAAAAACAAGAAATCGGGATTTAAAATGGTTTCGCCTCTTGCGATCATTGCGTCCCGCGGCACCCACGGTTATTTTGCGGTTGGGACCGATAAAGTTTTAGTCGCAAATCAAGCTGGAGCTGTAGAGTCTTCGAACTCTGATCCGAATGTTGCGGGATCTCAAACAGTGGGCGCTATGCAAAAGACGATTATTACTGAAGGGAACCCTCCTTTACCGCCTGTTCCTTTGACGAATAGTGAGGTGAGTTCTATTCGAAACTTGGTCTTGGGTAGAGTGGGTACATCCTCCACTGCCACCGGAACAGAAAAACCCTTGATAGCGGTTGAAGAAACCACGGAAGAGGAAGAGCAGGAAGAAGAAAAGAAAGCGGATGATAGTTCCTCTGATAGCGATGATAGCTCGACAGACTCCAAGGACTCGAAAGAATCTAAAGATGCAGACAAAAAAGATAATGCCGATGCAGAGGCTCAGAATGATAGTGGCGATGGAGATCCAAAAACTGCACAATCCGATAATGGGCCTGATGGTCCAGGAAATGATGGGCAACCGGGAGATGGCCCTCCGGGTTCTCTAGGCGGGGATACCGCATCTATTGGAGATATTGGCGGAGCTGATTTTGGACTTGGCGGAGACTTGCTTGGAAATCTAGGCGGTTTTGGTGGGCCGGAAGATTTTGCTCAAGTCAATGATCCATTTGACGCCGCTCCTACAGTGGGTTGTACTCGGTGATTGTTAATAAAACTGATAATAAATTTAGTGAGTGTATTGAATTAAAGTCTTTATTGTTTTTTTGTAGTAGAAATAATATTGAATCGAGGCGAGATTCTTCCTCCGATTGGTCGTCTGAATGATGTGTTTGAGGGATTTTCTTTTCTAAATAAGCAAAGTGGTGGTTGCCCTTGCATTGCTTTCTCTGCGTCCTTTGCGTCTTTGCGGTAAAACAGTTTTTTACTTAGCGTTTATTAAATGATACGAAAACTATTCATAGGTTTTTTAATATATTTGATCGGTGGATTTCCAACACTGGTTTTTGCCTTACCCCAAGGTGGTGAAGTGGTTTCGGGAACGGTTGGCATCAACACTCCCAACGCAAACAACATGGCTATAACTCAAGGTAGCGATCAGGCCATTGTCAATTGGCAAGGTTTTGATATCGGACGACAAGAATCCGTTACGATCAATCAACCGAATAGCAACTCGGTCATTTTAAATCGAGTGGTTGGCGAAAATCCCAGCGCCATTCTAGGCAAACTCTCCGCTAACGGTCAGGTGTTCTTAACCAACCCTTCGGGCATTCTTTTTGGACAAGGAGCGCAAGTGAATGTTGGGGCTTTGGTTGCCAGCACACTCAATATTTCCAACAAAGACTTTCTAGACCGCAATTATCGATTTACGCAAGACAAAAATAGACCCTTAGCTTCGATAATTAATCTGGGCGATATCAATGCTGGTTCGGTTGGTTTGTTGGCTCCACGCGTAGAAAATCGGGGAACCATTGTCGCTAGTTTAGGTTCGGTTGCTATAGCTTCTGGCGAAAAAGCCTCATTAGATTTTGAAGGTGATGGATTAATTAATTTTGAAATTACGCAACAAGTAAGCGGAGAAATACGCGATAGCGACGGCAATATTTTACAAAGCGGCGTCATAAATTCTGGTCTGATTCAAGCCAATGGAGGCCAAGTAGTTTTGTCAGCTCTGCAAGCCCAAGGCATGATTCAGAGCGTTGTTAACAACGAAGGAATGATTGAAGCCAAGGGAGTCGAAGAACGCGACGGTAAAATTTTCTTATTGGGAGCGGATGAAGTTACTAACCGAGGAACATTAGACGTTTCGAATACTAGTGCTGGACAAACTGGCGGAACGATTCATGTTCTAGGTAATAAAGTAGGACTTTTTGGCAACGCTCTAATAGATGCCTCGGGCGACGCTGGCGGCGGTACCATATTAATCGGCGGAGATTATCAAGGCAAAAACGACTCAATTCAAAACGCAAATACAGCTTACGTCGGACCTGAAGCTGTCATTAAAGCTGACGCAACAAGTACTGGCAATGGCGGTAAGGTCATCGTTTGGGCCGATGATACAACCTATTACTACGGGGATGTTTCGGTTAAAGGCGGGGCTATATCTGGAAATGGCGGTTTTGTCGAAACTTCTGGTAAAGGAAATTTAGATTTTCATGGACAAGTTGATACTTCAGCGGCGAATGGTGAGTTTGGCATACTACTTTTAGATCCTACAGATGTTGTCATCGTTTCGTCAGCCGGAGAAACTTCAGATTTAACAGATGTAGATGCGTTCGCCGATATAGATATTGCCGGAGGAAGTAATACTACGATTGATGTTAGCGCAATCAATGGTCAAACTGGAACTGTTATTATCCAGGCAACTCGAGATATAACTCTGAACGCTTCTACAGATATCGTTATGGGTACTAATGGTAGTCTCGTACTGCAAGCAGGCGAAGATATTGCTCTTAACTCCAACATTACTTTAAGTGGTTCGGGAACACTACACATAGAATCCGATTCAGTACATTCAACAAGTGGCGGAGCGGATGGATTAGGCGGTATATCTGTAGCTGCGAGTCAAACTCTGACAACAGCTAATCAGCAGATCACATTGATTGGACCAAGTGTAACTATTAATGGTTCTGTTGCCGCAGGATTGGGCAATGTGAATATTGCCGATTCTAGAAACGGGCAAGATCATACAATGGGATCGGGGGGATTAATAACCGGTTCTAGTTTGCAAAAAATTACCACGACAGGCACTCTCACTGTTGGGTCTGCCAGTACTAAGGGAGCAACGGGGAATGGTTCGGGAGGATCTACTTTAAAATCTGGGCTTATTACAATAGATGGAGTAACGATTACAAGCGCCAGTACATTTAATATCGTTTCCGGAACAAATAACGCAACCGGAGTGAGTTTTACTGCCGGATCTTCTTTCCAAGCATTGAATGTTTCAACGTTAGGAGGGATTTCAATTAGCGCCAGCCTCACAACGAATGGAACTACAACCCTTACATCGGATACTGACAATGATAATAATAGCAATGATTTAGTAACAATCTCTGCTTCAGCAGCTTTGAATACCACTGGGAATGATTTGGTTATTACATCTAATGGTGGATTGAATATTACATCAGCAACCATTAACACGGGAGCGGGAGATGTAACGATTCGACATGAAACTGCCGGAAGAACGATTTGTTTAGGGACGGCGACTGGGTGTGATATGGATATTTCGAATGCGGAATTGACAAACATCACTACTACAAATGGCTTGATCATTGGCGATTCTTCTGACAGCGGGACGATGACGGTATCAGGGGTTACAGTGGCAGCAACAATGAACATTGGCGATGCGGTTGTCTTGAATGCGAAAAACACTGGAGCCGACGTTCTTTTTAACACGGCAGATTCAGATTTTTCAGGCAGTCTTTCGGTAAGCGCTACCGATATGATCGATGTTAATTTTAACGCGACTTCAAAGGCGGGAATCAGCTTTACCGCAGGTGGAATGTTGAATGTCGCGGCGACGAAGCAAGTCATAGCTGAAGTCGATGCAACCGGTTCCAATTCATTGAGCGTTTCCGCCGCAGGGATCACTCTGAACGGGTCGAGTTCGGGTTCAGAGAATCTAAAAAATAGTGGTTCAGGAGCGATTTCCATTACCTCTACCGGAGCGATTTCTTTTGCAGGAGATTACTCTATTGGAGTTGCTGGCACTGGGCTTTTGACAATCAACGCAGGGAGCAACGCCATTACCACAACGGGTGCGAGTGTCAGCGATCCTGATATTTTTATCAACGGAGGCGATGTCAATATCCAAGCTGGTGGTGTTGGCACATCTTCGATGTTTATTCGAACGAGTGGTATTACAAATTTAGCGATAAGTTCTTCAGGCGGTATTTATTTAGATGATTTTGGGTCTAGCGTAATCAACTCGACATCAGTTAATAGTATCGACGGTATAGTAGCGTCCAGCGGAGACATAAGTATTAGAAATAACTCTAGTTCTGGAGCTGGTTTTACTTTTACGAAACTTATTCGGTCTACGGCGGGCAATCTTACTTTACAATCGCTTACATCAATGTTTGATTCTAGTGGCAACACGGATATCAGTTTATCGGCGCCAAATGGAGTAATAACGATTAAAATTGATAGTGCTGGCGACTTTGGATCTTCTGGCAATTTTATTGAAACAGAAGCGAGTAGCCCCACTCAATTCACTTTGGTCAATGGTACTAAATATGAGTCTTTTACCAATACGGCATCAGTGACACCATCGGATCCAACGCCTGCATCCGACCCGACACCTGCTTCTGAATCAACGCCTGCTTCCGACCCAACGCCTGCTTCTGATCCAACACCTCCTACAGGAGGCGAGAAATTTACGCCAGATAATGTACCTCAAGGTTTTCCAAATACGCCAGATGCAGTTGCTCAGCTTAACAAAGATAATACTACGGGAACGCAAGCTGGGTTTATTGAGGCTATTGAAGGAATTGTCAAAGGCCCCGGTTGTTAAAGGTTTTACTAGTTTAAAGTTATGGTTTATTTAGCAAATCCCACGACTTGTCATCCAGAGTTTGTCGAGGGATCCCGGTTTTAAAAAAGTAAAAACGAAAATTTTCTTGGTAGCAGAATTATTGAAAGGTGGTCGTGGTTCCCTTCGACTCGACAAGCTTAAGGCTCAGCATGAAATTTATTTTTGTTCAACACACGAAGCGAGATTTTTTCTTAGCGTTTATTAAATGATTCGAAAACTATTTATAGGTTTTTTAATATATTTGATCGGTGGTTTTCCGACACTGGTTTATGCGTTGCCGCAAGGCGGAGAAGTGGTTTCGGGAACGGTTGGGATTAACTCTCCCAACGCCAATAACATGGCCATAAACCAAGGGTCTAACCAAGCCATCGTTAATTGGCAAGGTTTCGATATTGGCAAGCAGGAATCGGTAACGATTAATCAACCTAATAGTAACTCGGTTATTCTAAACCGAGTCGTTGGCGAGAACCCCAGCGCCATTCTAGGTAAACTCTCCGCAAACGGTCAGGTTTTCTTAACCAATCCTTCAGGTATTCTTTTTGGACAAGGCGCGCAAGTGAACGTCGGCGCTTTGGTTGCCAGCACGCTCAATATTTCGAATCAAGATTTTCTAGATCGTAATTATCGCTTCACTCAAGACAAAAATAAACCTTTGGCTTCGATAATTAATCTGGGCGATATCAATGCCGGTTCAGTTGGGTTACTGGCGCCACGAGTAGAAAATCGCGGAACCATTGTCGCCAGTTTGGGATCGGTCGCTATAGCGTCAGGCGAAAAAACGGCCCTAGATTTTGAAGGAGACGGGTTGATTAATTTCGAAATCACGCAACCAGTGAACGGAGAGATTCGCGATGCCGATGGTAATATTTTGCAAAGCGGCGTCATAAATTCTGGTCTGATTCAAGCCAATGGAGGCCAAGTAGTTTTGTCAGCTCTGCAAGCGCAGGGGATGATTCAGAGTGTCGTGAACAACGAAGGCATGATCGAAGCCAAGGGCGTTGAAGAACGCGATGGCAAGATTTTCTTACTGGGCGCAGATGAAATAATCAATGAAGGAACGCTAGATGTTTCCGGAGAAGAACCCGGACAAACAGGCGGAGAGATTCGTCTATTAGGTGAAAGTGTGTCCGTTAAGAGTGGGATTTTAAACGCTTCTGGTGATGCGGGTGGCGGAACCGTTTTGATCGGCGGTGACCGGCAAGGGCAAAATTCAAATATTCAAAATGCAAAAAATACGACAGTTGCGGAGTCCGCTTCTATTAAAGCTGACGCCATAAATTCTGGTGATGGCGGCAAAATAATTGTTTGGGCAGACGATTCAACAAGTGTCCATGGAATATTATCTGCCACTGGTGGCGCTCAATCTGGTAATGGTGGGTTTGTTGAAACCTCCGGTAAAAACTCTTTAAATGTAACGAGCGCTCCAGATGTTTCTGCGAAGAATGGGAAAGCCGGAACATGGTTGTTAGACCCAACCAATATCGAAATTGTTAGCGGTCCTGGTAACGGCGACGGATCGCAAGTATCTGTGACGACCATCGAGACGGCGCTCAATGCCGGTAGCAGTGTTCATATAATTACCAGCGGACAAGGTTTAGAAGAGGGGACGATTACGGTTTCGACAGCGATCGTTAAATCTTCTGGCGGTGATACTTCACTCACGTTAACGGCTCATGGCGATATCATCGTCAACCAATCTATTACTTCCACTAGCGGTGCATTAGCCGTTAATTTGATTTCGGGAGCTGATATTTTTGTTAACGCCGCAATCGTCACCAATGGCGGTAATTTATTAGCGGATGCTGGAGCGACCAATCTTCCCGCTAATATCTCTGGGTCTTATATGCCAGCGGCGCGGATTTCTGGCGCGGCGGTTGTGTTGCCGAAAATTGAGGTCAATGCTGACATTACGACAGGTGGCGGCAGCGTTACATTAGGTCAATTTAAAACCAAAACACATTCCTTAATTGGCGGCGGAACCTATACAAAAGAAAATATAGCTAAGGCTGATATTTTTATCAAAAATTCTACGATAAGCACTAGTGGAGGAAATTTTAAAACTAATGGAGGTACGCTTTCGATTACTCAGCCTTCAATAATCAATACCGCAGCTGGAGATATTACATTTGATTCTAATATTGGAACTCCTACGTTAACTTTATCTGCTAATTCAAATAGTAACGCTAGCATCTTATTAAATTCGACGCCTTCTATTACCATCGGTTCAAACTCCACTCTTATGTCTTCAGGGGGAGATATCACGCTTACGTCTAACGCCGCCGATCTTATTGTCCTAGAGCCAGTTTTAACGATAAATATTGAAGAGGACGCTTCTATCACGACACCGGGCGGCAACATTTTGATTGACGGCGGCGATAACTCAATTGTGTTGGTAGCGGGAAACTTGAACGTATCGAACGGTAGCGGTAAAGGCGGTACAATTCAAGTTTTAGGAACCTATGTAGGAATTCAAGACGAAGCAGAGCTTGACGCATCCGGCGACGAAGGCGGTGGAACGATATTGGTCGGCGGTGATTATCAAGGTAAAAACGAAGACGTTCGAAACGCCGAGCGCGCTTTTATAGCGGCTAACGCTTCACTTAAAGCAGACGCCATAACCACAGGCAACGGCGGTAAGGTCATTCTTTGGGCAGACGATATCGCGCGTTTTTACGGTTCTATTTCGGCGCAAGGCGGCTCTATTTCCGGAGATGGTGGGTTTGTTGAAACATCTGGTAAAAATTATTTAGATGCGCAAGGGTATGTAAATACTTTGGCGGTTAATGGAAATATTGGAACTTGGTTGTTAGACCCAAAAAATATAACGGTTACGGATGGAGGGGGAGCTGTTTTAGGAGGTGTCGACCAGTTCCTAGATTCATTTAACAGCACAATTACTATTGACGCTGCGACTATTAACGCCGCCGGGGCCAATGTTGTTTTACAAGCCAGTAACGACATAACCATCGATGAAGCGATTAGTATTTCCACCGCAGGGATTACCTTAACTTTACAAGCTGGGCGAAGCGTTTTAATAAATCAAAATATCACTACCAACAATGCTGCGTTAACCATCGTGGCAAATGAAACCGTCGCAAATGGAGTTGTAGACGCTCAAAGAGACGCTGGAATTGCAGTAATCACAATGGCAGATGGAACTACCCTCAATGCTGGAACCAACAACGTGATTCTAACCATGAGTACTGGACCTACCACCAATAACACAAGCGGCGATATTACTATTGAAAATATAATGGGCGACGACATATTTATCGATAATAATGGAACAAGCGCCGGGTCCGATATTCTCATTGCTTCTGCCGATTCGTTAATAACTGCAACAACAGTGGCGCTTGCGGTTGATGGTACGGGTTCTTCGGTTGGGACCTCTGGTAATAGAATTAGAGTTACCGTTACCAATTTGGAAGCTATCGCGACCTCTGGCGGGGTTTTTCTCGACTCCATTGGACAAGGCCTTCAAATTGGCGCAGCGGCTCTAGGTTCTTTGACGGGTATTACCACGACAGCCGGAGGAGAGATTAATGTTACCTCCGCAGGGACGATTAACATAGCTGATGCGATGTCTGGTTCTGCAGCTATTACGTTAGACGCCAACGGAACCAACTCGGATATTGCTGTTAATGCGAGCATAATCACTACATCCGGCGCCATAACTCTAACGGCAGACGATAGTATTTCTGGGACTGCTGGCGGTGATATTACCGCTACTGGAACTGGAGCTTTATCCATTACTGCGAATGCCAATAGCTCTTCCGGCGGCGATGGTGGAGATGTTATCACTATGTTTGATGGAGCTGAGTGGAATGCAGGGAGTGGACTTCTTTCCTTAACCGCGCATGGTTCAATTACCATAGGTAAATTAATAACGACTTCTACAAGCTCAACCGCTGTTGCTGTGAGTTCTTCCTCCGGAGGTATTATCGATGGAGGCGATACTGGTGGAGACGACATTGAAGGAAATTCCGGAACGGTAAACCTTACAGCCAACACGGGTATAGGTTCCGCTGGCGCTATAGAAGTTGATACCGCTATCTTAGCCGTGGATGCTAACGAATCCATCCAAGTAGCAAATGCTGGAACGTTATCAGATTTATCAATGACGCTTAATCCCGCTACTCTTACCGACTCGACTTATAGTATTACGTCCACAGGTTTGACTTTAAGTATTTCAGATTCGGCGGCAAATGTGAATATTGCCGGTTTGACTTCTACCGGTAATTTAAACTTTACGTTGGCAGTTGATACAGGAAACTTAACCACTTCAGGAGCTATTAACGTACAATCGGGGAATTTCACGGTTACCACATCCTCTGGCAGTCAAACTTATTCCAATACGATTGCCGCTAATAACGTTACCCTTAATGCCGATGGAGCTAATTCTGATGTAAACATTAACGCGGCGATTACAACAGCCTCTGGTGGAGCTGTGACTATAACGGCTGACGATAGCATTATTTTTGCCGCTGCAGGGGACATTACCGCAGGCGGAGCGGGAAATATTTCGGTCACGGCAAATACCAATAATGCATCCGGCGATAGTTTTAACCAGATTAGTATGAATGCGGGCACCACTATCGACGCGGGAAGTGGAACCATTACGTTTGCTTCCACCGGCATTAATGCAGGTACTTTGAACATTACTGGGTTGACTACCACTAATTCCTCAGACACAGCCGTCACTCTCAATACTAATTCCTCGATCACCGACGCAGGCGATACAAGTGTTGATATTGTCGCTACTAACGGACGGATAGTGATGACTGCTAATATTGGAATTGGCGATTCGGGGGCAATCGAGATTACCGCCAGCTCTATCGACGCCGTCAACTCGGTATCAAACAGTATCGCTATAGCTGAGACAGATAGTATTTCTATTCAAAGGTTAGCAAACTCCGCTTCAGGGGCAAACATTACGTTTACAGCTAATGCTGGAACGATCACTATTGCTTCTGGAGGTTCGGGCGTTACCTCAGTTAACGGGGATATCAACATAACCGCAACCGGAACAACTTCCGATCTTTTAGTGAATAAGACGATTACTTCAGGATCGGGCGGGGGGCAAATTGAGTTAAAAGCCGACGACGATATAACGCTAACTTCAGGAATTGATCTTATTACTCCTGGAACAGGCAATTTGTTTTTGGTCGCGGATAACGACACCGATAATACCGGAGCTATTTCAGGTACAGGAGAATTAAAGATGAACGGCGGCGCATTAAAACTGGTCGCTGGATCTGGAATAGGAACTTCAGGAACGACGCTGGTTTCTAAAGGTGTAACTAGCTTTGCCGCATCCACAAACTCAGGTGGAATATTTTTAACGAATACAGGAACTGCAGGCGTTGCTTTAAATGCAACTACAGTTGATAGTTTGGTTGGCGTAACGGCGACTTCTGGGGATATTACTATTTCCAATACGAGCGGTAATTTTTCTACCGCTCAAATAGTAACGGCTACTGGCTCTACAATTACCATAAGCGCCATTAATATGTCTTTTAATTCAGGCGGAATACTTTCAAACGGAGGTGTTGATCTCAACGCAACTGGGACCTTAAATGTCTCCAATGGCGTTCAGATTATTGCAGATAATGACGCCAATGGAACAGATACTTTATCGGTTGACGCAGTTGGTGTTACTTTGAATGGGTCGAGTTCTGGTTCGGAAAATCTTAAAAATAAAGGCGGCGGAGCAATTACTATTTCTTCCTCTGGCGATGTTTCATTGGACGACAATTCTATAGGGCTTTCAAGCGGGGGCGCATTAGCAATTCTTGCCGGTACCAACCGGGTTTTTACAACGAGTTCCACCGGTCCTCTTATAACCCTTAGTACTGGAGGAAGCCTTCGCTTGGTTGGTTCTGAAATAGGAACGTCCACAAACCCGATTTTTACCACCGGTTTGACTAAACTAGCTGGGACCGCTACCTCTGGAGGTTTCTATTTAACTAATAATAGTATTACGGATGTGAATTCGAACACTATAGGTGGTAGTGTGGGTATTTCTGCGTCGGGGAATATTATTATTAAAAATCCTCTCGGCGGCTTTACTTTTACGGATCTTGTTTCCTCCAGTAATGGGTCAATAACTTTGGAGACTAAATTCAGCATAACGGATCTCAACGGCTCGGCTGGCAGTTTATCTGCGTTAAATGGAACGGTGACAGCTAAAATTAGCGACTCTGGTAGCTCTTTTGGGATTTCGAGTAACCCAATTGAGGTTTCCGCAAGAGGTTTTAATTCTGATGATGTTGTAAGTGGTGTAGTCCATGTAGCTTTTACGGATACCACGCCGAGCGAAACCACAGAAGAAACAAACCAAAATCAAAACCAAGGCCAAAACCAAAATCAAAACCAAGACCAAAACCTACCACCTGGGGATTCAAAACCTCCTGTAGGAGGGGAGCAATTTACACCAGATAATTTGCCGCCCGACTTTGGACCTGCAACTCAAGAAACTGTTGATCGAATTAACAGAGATAATACGGCAGGGAGACAAGCTGGGTTTATTGAGGCCATTGGCGAAATTGTTAATGGTCCCGGTTGTTAAGATTTTTTTTCAATATTTTAGACGCAAAATTTATTCTTTCCGAACCATTTTAGTTTTCTTCCTCCCTTTTAAAAAGTTTTACATGTGATTTTGAACTGTTTGTAATAAAACGAGGTCGTTCTATACTATTTGTCCGTTTTACTTTTTCGGATTTGAGCCCTTATTAAGATATTTAATTGGTTATGTTGATGAACAATGAAGGATCGTTTGAAAAATTTCAGCGCATTGATTTTGAGGTTTTAGATATAGAACAATTAATAGATTTTGATGTTTTTGTTAAAACCTCTGCGACTGAAAAAGAACCTTATATTAAGTATTACGATAAGAATAGGAGCGATCAGAAAGATAAGTTATTAGGATTGCTTAATTCACAGCAAATCCAAACAGATCTGTACATCCAAAGTATTGATTTAAAAAATTATTACGAGCACGCTTCCCAATCTATGCGGGAGTATTTGTCGAACCCTAAAGTTGAAATCACTCAAAAGTTTCAAAAGGTTTATGCCCTAGCTAATAACTTAACCAAATCATTTTTTGAAGATAAAGCTTCTCCGAATATTCTGAGATCCTCTCCACAAGTTATAGAATTATTAAAAAGTTGTCTTGAAAATGAAGAGCTTATTGATAAGGGATTACAAAAACTTGTTAGCAAAGATTATCGCACTTATACCCATAGCATTAATGTAGGTCTTTATTGTATGGCTTATGGAATTAAATCTGGTTTTCCATCAGATAAGGTTTCAGAACTTGGCTTAGGCGGCATGCTTCATGACGTAGGCCAGATTAAAATTGACGACAATATAACTAAAAAACCTGATAGGTTGAGCGAAGATGAGTTCGGCGTAATTAAAAAGCATACTCAATATGGGAAAAGTATTTTGGAAAAATTGGAATGTTTTGATGAAACTATTTTGGAAATAGTTGAACAACATCATGAAAATTGCGATGGAAGCGGATATCCCGAAGGAATGAAGGGCGATCAAATTTCTAGCTTTGCAAAAATATGCGCTATAGCCGATATTTATGACACATTGATATCTTATAGAACCTATGGGAAACAAGAGGAGCCTTTTGACGCATTTAATTTAATTAAAGAAGAAAATAAAAATCAATTTGATAAAGATATTTTTGTCAATTTTGTGCGTTTGATGGGACCTGATACCTAGTTTTTGTATGTTATAAAATGAAGGCTTTGATTGGAACTTTCTACCGTTTGCAATAGAGCAGGGTCGTACTATAATACTTGGCTTATTTTTTTTTATTAAAACTGATTTAAAAGAACGAGATCTCTCCATCCTTCGAGTACCTCATGACAGGTGTGTCAAAGGATGTAAGATAAATTTCTAAATAACTTTATACATATCTTATTACCATGGCAAAGAAACCCGATTCATTTATAAAAGGATTGACCGTTAACCTACCGGCGTCTGGAAAATTGTGTCAAATGATCCACGCCGACGAAGATCTTGAAGCGATTATTGAGCAAGCTCTATTAGAAAAAGAATGTGTCGTGAATTACGAAAAAACCTACCGGGACGGAAAAACCGGCAAAGAAATATTAGACGGGATGGGGTACGCAGAAATATTAAAAAATTCTACCTTTGCCGAGCGGCAAAAAATTTATAGTCATATGGCTCAAATTTTTGCCGTTGCCACAGACATAAATGAAGACGATGAGGATTACGACGAAGATGATGACGAGTAATAAAGAGATGTTATTTTATTAAATTGAAGCAAGAATTTTCGTCACTATAAGTCGTAGGTCTTCTGGATCAACCGCTTATTTAATTCCACAAATATTATGAAGTTTTTGCCGAGGTGATATATAATTTTGCTCAATGGAAAAACTTTATAAAGCTTATTCTATCGTCCCGGATTTAAGAACTAAAAAACAAGTTCGAGTCGATTGGCGTAGTTACTCAAGAGTGGTCGGCAGAGTGGCGGGGTACCTGACATACAAAGAAGTCGTTTGGCTTGATGAATATCTCGAAAAAACCTACAAGATCTCTTTAGAGTTTGAAGAATTGACTCCTCCTTTTGAAGACGATAGAGATTACGACGACATTGAATTGACTCCGGTTCAATTGCTGCATGATTCGGAGATTGATTTTGCCAAACATATTTTTGGTTATATCGTTTCTTTCCCTTTGGGTAATGTAGGGTCTGTTAACGAGTTTTTAAATTTAATTTCGGAGACCTCTGAAGACCAGGAAGAGGATATCTATGAATGATTGTTTGGTCTGAGGTTTTTAACCTTGTACAAAATAAACCTTTAAAGAAAAATGAAATGAGTGAAATAGAAGAAGTTGAAGAAATTGATAAAGGTGTGGAAGATGAGCCTTTTATCATTCAATACAATATGAACGCTAGCTTTAGAATTGTATTGGAGTTTCCCTGTTTAAAAGATTTGTTAGAGCATTGGGATATTATCGAAGACGCCGGCCACACTTGCAAACGTCTTAAAGAGTTTAATGTTAAGTTTCATAAAGCCGACATTTCACTCGATCTAAGGAATGCTCACACGACTTGCGATTTTGAAATTGAAGATTATTTATAATAACTAATATTTAAATAATAGGGATTGACATGACGGATGACATTATAAAAAACCTTGGGCCTTTGGCGGCGATGGTTGGTACCTGGGGTGGCGAAAAGGGAACCGATGCCGCGCCTTCTCCAGATAGAGGAAAACAGGATACCAACTATCTTGAACAGATTATTTTAGAACCCTTGGGTCCTATAAATAATCATGAACAAACTTTATATGGTTTGAGGTATTCCAGAGCGGTGTGGAAAAGCGAAACGCAGGAGCCTTTTCACGAAGACTTGGGTTATTGGCTTTGGGACTCTAAAGAAAAACAAGTCATGCGCGCTTTTATTGTTCCGCGTGGAGTTGCCATTAATGCGGGCGGCACGGTTGAGCCTGACGCTAAAACGTTTACGTTGACTGCTGACGTTGGTTCGGAAACCTATGGAATTTGTTCTAATAAATTTTTGGATCGAGAATTCAAAACGGTTAAATTTGAGATGAAAGTCTATTTTCACGATGAAAATAGTTTTAGTTATGAAGAGGATACACACCTTCAAATTAAAGGGCAGTCTGAAATTTTTCACCACATTGATAAAAATACTTTAAATAAACTCGAAATGGATGTTTCAACATATGACGAAGTTAAAAAGAATATTTAGTTTGTATTATTGATTCATCCTTCCAGCAGGTTTTTGGAGATAGAAGAACCCACCGTTGAAAGCATCTTGACATAAAACACCCGGCGGAGAATCCGCCGGGTTAAAATCTTGTTTGAATCAGATTTTATTTTGGCTCCCAGGCCTTGGGAACACCCACATTTGCGGCCGAATTGTCTCCTGGAGGAAACTTCTTGTGGGTTGGAACACCCGTTTCATAGCTGAAGGCTTTCGTCATAGGAGCCCAGGCCTTTGGAACGCCTACATTTGCGGCAGAATTGTCTCCTGGAGGAAATTTTGATCCGCCCCCTTTTCCGGCTGGTTGACCTTCTACTTTAGGAGCCCAACCGGCAGGTACCCCAACGTTTGCGACAGAGTTGTCGCCAGGAGGATATCCATCGGCCAGAGCTAAATATGGGGTCAAGAGAAAACCAAAGGCTACAGCAGTCACCATAAACAATCTCATTTGTTTCAACATAACTTTTACTCCTTAAAACTTTTTTATTTTGGTAACACGGCCGTGTGTTAGGAACCAACTCGGCTCCTTCTACAAATATGAGTCTAATCTGAAGCTCCCGCCAATAGATAAAATGAATAGGTAAATATGTTTAATAGGTATTTCTTTTGCTAGCATTTTCTTCCAAAAAAAAATCCAAACTGGTTTCATTTTAGAAAGTTTTAATGCGTTGTGGTCTCCGTATTTTTATTTCTTTGCGTTTGGAGCTTGCCTTGAGCTTAGTCGAAGAGTGTCAAATGGTTTTCCTCTCATTTTTCTTCACTCATTTTTCCTATCTATAAAGATGAATAAAAATTAATTTACTTTTCATGGCATTTTAATTTTTTGATCTCATATTTAATACTATGGAGTCGATATTAATTTTTATAAAGAATCGAATGGCTGAATTTTCTTGTACCGGTTTAGGCGTGTTCTTGATGATCTTTCTGGTGTTTTTGGTTTGGTCTATATTTTTAATTTTTTTATGAGACGTAAACGAGCCCTTTGACGCTATCTCCTCCCAAGAGTAGTCTGTAGATGTGTTGCTTAGGGTTCGGGAGCCCATCTGGTTTTCTCCTTCCAGATGGGCTCTATAATGAGTTAAAAAAGGCGAGTTGATTCCATTAAGCCGTTGGCCTGAGGAGGTAGAAAACCTATATAGCCGTTATGCCTTTCGATAAGTTCTAAAACCGAATACGCGTTTCCATTTTTTATTTCTGGTAATGTAAACACTTGACGTAAGTCGGTGCCAGGATCTCCAACAATTTCCCCCACAAACTCAACGTTTTTAAGTTTCAAAACTTGCATAGCGGTTTCAATTTCTTCTACTACCACCGCTATATGATGGAAACATTCGTCGCCATGCACATCGACCCATTCTGGAATAACGCTATCTTTGCCGCGTTTTCCTGAAAAGGCTTGATCGATGAATAGGGTAGGCCAACCAGGTTTTCTATAAACCTTTGCCCACCAACTATCAAATTCTAAAACGCCTATGGATTGGTCGTATGTAAACCCTTGCTCTAGAAACATTTGAGAACGTTTTTCAACATCATGTGTTCGAATAGTGCAGTGATCGATTAAAGGCAATAATCCAACGCCGCACTTTTCAAGCGAACGTGCCAATATTCTTGCTGCAGAATTTTCGTTGAGATATTTATTAATAGTGGCTGAAAAAAAGTATTTAATTGAGTTTCCCATGATAATCGTTTCCTAACTATTAAAAGTAAGAAAAATTATTATCTGTTCTATTTAAATCTGGATTAGTTTTTGAAGGCTTAAGTTTGCAAAAACTATTCGATAATTCGTAGCGCTAAATAAGGAACAATGTTGAAGAAAAATATACATGTTTTGAAAAAAGCTATGCCTGCATAGTGAATAGCGTCGAATTTTTCGACCGACAATTTGAACCATTTCCCATGAATGCGATATACCCAGTCGTGAGCTAGGGTCAACCACAATACCCAAAATAAAAGCAATCCCAAGTTAAGAGCGGAACACCAAGCTAAAGCCTCGCGAATCATTTCTCCTGTCATTTAAAATCTCCTTATAATTTATTTTATGAAAAAAGATCCTGTCGGCGTTTTAAAAAAAGAATCTAGTGGAATATCTTCTTGTTTTAAGAAACCAGAACTTGGCAAATTGCCGCAAGCTACCATTTCAACCACGGCGCAGGCAGAGCTAGCAGTTGTCCATGAAATTGCGTTCCACATTTTATCGGCAATCTCTATGGGGAAATAGCTCCGTACAAACTCTTCTCTTTTAAGTTTACCGTGTTTCCATCCTTCGACGGCCGCATGTAAAAACACAACATCGTCTTTAACCGGTGGTTTGGCGACGACTAAAATTTCACCTGCTAATTGACGTTTGTTTCTCATATGAAGTTCGTTGAAGAAAAAGCGCATTAATTCGCAATGACCGGGATAGCGCATGGTTTTATAGTTCAATTTTGTGACTTTTCCTTCATAAGTTTCGCACATAGTTCCAAGACCTCCGGAAGTGGTAAACGCTTCTAATTGATTGCCGTCAACTACAATAGTTTCGTGATCTTCCATAGCGGGCACAAAAGACCGTTTGCCGTCTTCGATAACTTCGCAGTCGTTTAGATACTCATTGACGACTCCCTCTGGAGACCAGTTAAACGCATACCCTAAAAGACCTCTTGGATTTTGAGGTAAGGCTCCTACACGTAGTTCAATAGACCTTAGTTTATCCATACCTTTTGCGAGATTCGCTCCGATAATACCGATAAGACCCGGCGCTAATCCACATTGAGGAGCCATAATACCTTCTGATGTCTTCGAAAGCTCGCGTACGCCATGAGTGGTGTCGACGTCTTCAGTTAAATCAAAATAGTGGCGCCCTGCGGCGTGAGTCGCTTTAGCGACATTTAAATTGAGTTGATAGGGAAGGCATGAAACGACTCCATCATGTTTTTGAATTAGTTTTTTTAAAGATTCAAAATCTGATAAATCGGTTTCGACCACGGGAAAAGGAAAATCTTCTTCGATTTTTAACACTAAACCTGTTACCGAATATTTATTTTCATGTAAGAGGGTTGCTAAAAGGCTACCTACTTTTCCTAAACCAATAACTAAAATGGAATTTATTTTTTTGTTCATGATTTTCACCCATTAGTAACGATGACTTGAAATATTGCTTTACGAGTGGTCGCTAGACTGTGAAAAAAATATATAAAAGGCAAGGCTCTTTGAAATTTTGAGTTTTTAAAAGTCTCTTTAATATTGAGGCGTTTAAAAATTTAATATTCATTTTTTATTCTTGAGAAAGCAAAAACTAAAAATGCGAAATGCAAATAACCTTCCTATATTTAAATATAGGTCTTTTAAAAAAAAAGGACAGGTTATGGGGAAAAACTTCTGGAATGGCAAGGTTATACGAACAGTTATGGACGCCAATGATAAATAGAAAAAGATGAAAGAAGTAAGGAGACGAAGATGTCAAAAGTTTATAAAAATTACATAAATGGAAAATGGCAGGTTTCTAACAGCGAAGAGACTTTTGAAAACATCAATCCTTCAAATACAAAGCAGGTAATAGGTAGGTTTCAGAAATCGAACCAAATAGATATTAACAAAGCCGTCGCCGCCGCAAAAAATGCGCAAATTAAATGGCGTAATACTCCCGCTCCTAAAAGAGGTGAAATGTTATTTCGCGCTGGAGAATTGTTATTAAAAAATAAGGATTCCTTAGCTCGGGATATGACAATGGAAATGGGGAAGGTATTTAAAGAAACTGGAGGCGATGTTCAAGAAGGTATTGATATGGCCTATTACGCCGCAGGAGAAGGACGTCGCCTAATGGGGGAAACAGTTCCGTCGGAAATGACAAATAAGTTTTGTATGTCGGTTCGTATGCCAGTTGGTATTGTTGCGGCAATTACTCCCTGGAATTTTCCTATGGCGATTCCTACATGGAAATTGTTTCCGGCTTTAATTGCCGGTAATACAGTGGTCCTTAAACCTGCTAGCGATACGCCTCTCTCGGCTGTAAATTTAGTTAAGATTTTAGAAAAAGCGGGTTTTCCTGCTGGAGTTATAAATCTTGTTACCGGAACTGGTGAAGAAACCGGGAGACCTTTGATTGATCACCCCAATGTGAATTTGGTTTCTTTTACCGGTTCCACCAACACTGGTAGTTTTGTTGCCGAACATTGCGCGAAAGGAATGAAAAAGTTTTCTTTGGAAATGGGCGGGAAAAATGCTGTTGTTGTAATGGATGATGCCGACTTAAATTCCGCCGTAGAAGGCGTTCTTTGGGGAGCTTTTGGAACGACTGGACAGCGTTGCACGGCTTGTAGTCGAGTGATTGTTCATGAAAAAGTAATCAAAAAGTTTAATGATCTTTTGGTTGCTAAGGCAAGCGGTCTACGCGTAGGTGATGGTTTAAATGGAAAGATCGAAATGGGGCCGCTTATAAATGAAAGCCAAAGACAAAAAGTTAAAAAATACGTCGATATAGGCATTCACGAAGGAGCCAAACTACTTACAGGCGGCGATTATTGTCATGGAAAAAGTTTTCAAAATGGATTCTTTTTTCAACCAACGGTTTTTGGCGATGTTTCGCCAAAAATGAGAATCGCGCAAGAAGAAATTTTTGGACCTGTCTTAAGCGTAATTCCCTGTAATAGCTTGGAACAGGCGGTTAGCATTGTCAACGATTCGAAGTTTGGTCTATCTTCGGCGATATACACCCAGGACGTTAATCGCGCATTTAAAGCGATTGAAACATTGGACACTGGGATTACGTACATAAACTCTTCCACAATTGGCGCTGAAATCCAATTGCCTTTTGGAGGAACTAAAGGTACTGGAAACGGTCACCGCGAAGCGGGGAGTGTCGGTATAGATGTATTTACTGAATGGAAATCGGTTTATGTGGATTATAGCGGTAAATTACAGAAAGCGCAGATTGATTAGTAATACCAAATTAATAATGAATAAAAATTAATCTTGGTTTCATGTTTCTTTAATACTTCAGCTACATATTATTATCGGGACGATTAAATACCCGACATTAAGCGATCAAAACGTCTCTATTTAAAGCCTTGTTTTTGAATGATGTGTCTTGACTGATGTCGTCTTAAAGTTTCGGGTGAATAATATCATAGGGTCTTTATACACCTTAAAGAGTCTTCCACCAGTTTTTCGACACAAGCCCGACACGCTTTACCTCCCATATTTTAGAGGTGATTTATGCTAGATTCCTTAAGTCCTTTCACTCGAAATGAACAAATACAAATAGAACGCGAAGTTATTGAACTTGCAACTCAGTTACAAAATGAAGCGGAATGCCGATTAAAATGGACTGAAAAGGGGCAACAAAAAGAACTAGCGAGAATGGTCAAAGCGCCTTTAAGTCGAGCTATTTTTATGCTGATGACCGATCAAGTTTTTCGTCTATCGACGGATCAAGCTATCTTCCAAAAATTTATTCAGATTTTACGAGAAAATGGGGTCCCAAAGTTTTTTGGAGGAATGGAACAAGTAGCTTTAGGTTCCCTAAAACGATTAGGTTTTTATATCCCACATGTTTTTTCTCCGTTAGCAGTGTGGTTTATAAAGCTCGTTATGAAATATAAGACTAAAAAAATAATTCTCCCTGGAGAAACAGTTCCCTTAGAGAGTCACCTTAACTGGAGAAAAAAACAAGGTCTAAGAGTTAATATGAACCATTTGGGAGATATGGTTCTAGGCGAGAAGGAGGCAAACAAACATCTAGAGGATTATAAAGAAGATTTAAGAAATTCTTTAGTCGAATGTATCTCTGTAAAGATTTCTACGTTATTTTCTCAAATCAATCCTGTTGCCCATGAATACACAGTACAGAAAGTGACCGAACGCTTAAAAGAAATCTTAAGGTGCGCGTTAGAAGAACAAACTAAAAGTGGAAGAGAGAAGTTGGTATATCTAGACCTTGAAGGGTATCAAGATCTTACGCTTACAATCGATGTTTTTAAATTAATTATGCGCGATCCAGAATTTAACAAATCTCTTATAGGGATTGCTCTACAAGCGTATCTTCCAGATTCATTGCATTATCAGCAAGAGATAACAGAAGTAGCTAAACAAAGAATTGAAGATGGAGGAGAGCCAATACGAATCCGCATTGTAAAAGGCGCGAATATGGAAATGGAGCAATGCATTGCTTCCTTAAATAATTGGTCGCAAGCTCCATATACTCAGAAGATTGAAACGGACGCTAATTATAAACGGATGCTTTCTTACGCGTTTAAAAAAGAAAATACTAGAGCGGTTAAAATTGGCGTAGCCAGCCACAATATTTTCGAAATTTCTTTTGCTAAAATTCTACAAAATTATAGAGGCATTGATGCGACCGATTTCGAGTTTGAGATGTTGGAAGGTATGGCGGATCATGTTCGACGGAGCGTGCAAAGTCTTTTAGGATCGGTTCTCTTATATGCGCCAATAGCAAAACAAGAAGAGTTTTTAAATGCGATAGCTTACTTGGTTAGGCGATTAGTAGAAAATACGGATGAAGACAATTTCTTAAGTCATTCTTTTGATTTGAAGGCTGGTTCGATTAATTGGAAAAATGAAGAAAAAAAGTTTATTTCATCTTTAGAGTTTATAAAAAAACTAGGACCATCTGAACCTCGGTTTAAACAAAATCGTAACACAGAAGACCCAATTCCTTTTTCATCAGTGGCTTTGTTAGATGAATTCAAACCTGATTCGCCTACAAATTTTTCCCTTCCTGCCAACCAGTCTTGGTTAAAAGAAAAAATAGTCTCTGTAATGCAAAAGACTCCAGGTAATAGTCCTGAGAAAATCCCAATCGTTATTCAAGGTAAGGAAATATGGAAAGATAGAGAAGAAGGGATCTGTCTAGATCCTTCAAGACCGGGAATTGTATTGGCTTATTGCCAGCTTGCTACCGCTTCTGACATAGAAAATGCTATAACTTTTAGTAAAGAAGCGGCATTGACTCGATGGGACACTGATTCTAAATACCGTGACCAGGTATTCTCACAAGTAGCGGTGGAATTGAAAAAAGCTCGAGCCGAACTTATTTCATATGGACTTATGAATATTGGGAAGAGCGTTCTTGATTTAGATGCGGAAGTATCGGAAGCCATCGACTTTACAGATTATTACCCTCGCGCTTTAAGGCGCTTTCGTAAAAATTTTCCTTACTTAGAACTAAACCCTAAAGGAACCGTTGTGGTTATTTCGCCTTGGAATTTTCCTATTGCGATTCCTATAGGAGGGATGATTGCCGCATTGGCTGGTGGCAATCGCGTTATTTTGAAGCCATCGCCTCTTTCGATTCTAGCGACTTATAAAGCGGTTGAATGCTTGTGGCGAGGGGGAGTTCCTAAAGAAGTTCTGCAGTTTAATCCGTGTTCCGATAACGAGGCTCATCTATTAACGGAAAATAAAAAAGTAGACTTTGTCGTCTTTACGGGCAGCACCGCTACGGCAGATAAAATATTAAAGAATAGGCCCGACTGTGATTTGTCTGCTGAAACGGGAGGAAAGAACGTTACCATCGTTACCGATTCAGCAGATAAAGAACTTGCGATTAAACAGGTTGTCGACTCTGCTTTTGGGTATAACGGGCAGAAGTGTTCTGTAAATTCATTGTTGTTAACAGTGAAAGAAGTTTACGACGATCAAAAATTTATATCACAATTAGAAGATGCCGTAAAAAGTTTGCCTGTTGGTCCAATTGATCCAACGTTACATAGTTTTATTGGTCCATTAATCACGAAACCAAATGAAAAGCTATACAAAGCGTTTACTGAATTAGAATTTGGAGAGGAGTGGTTGGTTAAACCTCAAAGACAAGAGCTAAATAATCTTTGGAGTCCCGGAGTTAAGATGAATGTTCAACCGGGTAGTTTCACGCATAAGACAGAATTTTTTGGTCCTGTTTTAGGAGTGATGAGAGCCGATAACTTAGAAGAAGCGTGCAGATGGGCAAATCAAACGGGTTATGGGCTCACAGCGGGGTTACAAAGTTTGGATGAAAAAGAAGTGAAATATTTCTTCGACACTGTCGAAGCTGGAAACCTTTACGCTAATAATAAAACCACAGGAGCTATTGTAGGGCGCCAACCTTTTGGTGGTATTAAAAACTCACGGAGGGGAGTTGGAGGAAAAGCTGGAGGGATTAATTACGTTCTCCAGTTTGTGAACATCTTCGAAAATGAATTGGAAGTTCCAAATCCATATCCTGTTAAGAGATCTCCAATTGGGAAAATTATTAATTCCGTACAAGCTTTCAATTGGAAAGAAGTAGGTCTTGGAGAAACGGATGAAATTTATAGAGCTTTGGGGGGAGCTAAAAATTATTTGGATCGATATATTAAAACATTTTCGGTCGATCAACCTTCTCAAAAGAATGAAGAAGTCCGTGGTCAAATTAATTTGTTTTGTTATCGCAAAGTTGAAAAATTTACAATTAGAATTTGTTTAGACGATAGATTGTCTGATGTTTTACTAAGGGTTTTCGCAGGGATAATTGCGGGCAATCGGTTAACGATTAGCGCTCCAATTGAAATGAAGAGTTGTGGGATTGTGAGTTTTTTGAAATCTGTCTATTGCAAAGGTTTAAGAGATTCTTTTCAATTAATATTTGAGAACGATTTAGAACTGTCTAATCGAATTAGCAAAAAAGAGATAGTTCGGCTCGCATATGCCGGAAAAGAAAAAGTTCCAGAAGATATTTTTTCAATCGCCGCTGAAAATGGTTTGACTATTTTGTGGAACCGCCCATTAACAGAGGGGCGTATCATGATGTTAGAACAGTTTTATGAGCAAAGTCTTTGTCAGACTTACCACCGTTATGGAAATCTTGGTCTTAGAGGAGTAGAAGCAAAAATGAATAATTCTAACGTGAAGGAATAAGAACAGACGTTCTTTTTTTTCGAAGCTAAACATATGTTAAACTTGCGTTACTCATTAATTCCAAGGGGTTTACTATATGTTTTGGTTTCAACGATTACTAGTTTCAATAGCCGTTTTTTTTGTTTTTTCCTCTGTTTTTGCTCACGCCTCTCCATCATCCAAATTAGGAAGCGTAGACTTCCCTACTTCAGGTAGTCCAGAAGCGCAAAAGCTTTTTCTAAGAGGTGTCGCGGCATTGCATTCTTTTTGGTATGACGAGGCTCTAAAAGTCTTTAAAGAATCGACTAAAGCCGATCCTAACTTTGTAATGGGATATTGGGGCGAAGCAATGACCTACAATAAACCATTATGGGAAAAACAGGACACCGAGGCGGCAAAAGAAGCGTTAACTAAAATTAAAGACGTTTCTAAGATAACAGTGCGAGAACTGTCCTATTTAGAAGCGGTTATGCATTTATATGGCGAAGGCGATAAAATGTCGCGGGATCAAGCTTATGCCAACGCCATGGAAAAGATTTATCGTCAATACCCCGAAGATCTAGAAGCCGCCTGTTTTTATGCTCTGTCTTTATTGGGAGTTACAAGGCACCAGGAAGATAAACTTCGTTCTAAAGTTAAAGCGGGAGCGTTAGCAATGGAAGTGTTTCGGAAAAATCCGGAACATCCATGTTCGGCACATTATACAATTCACGCTTTTGACCATCCTGATTTAGCTGTTTTGGCTTTACCTGCGGCAAGGCGTTATGCGGAAATTGCTCCGGCTTCTCATCACGCAAATCATATGCCTGCGCATATTTTTGTCCAATTAGGTATGTGGCCAGAGGCGGTGGCGTCAAACGAAGCAGGCTGGAAATACTCCAAAGAATGGGTAGAGAGAGAAGGACTTCCTACAAGCAAACGTGATTATCATAGCTTGCAGTGGCTTCACTACGTTACTCTTCAACAAGGAAAATACGAAAAAGCAGATATTATTTTCCAAGCCAAGTTGAAAGATATAGAAAAAGCAGTTAAAAGCCCCGAAGGTCTGAACGCAAAGATAAATCGACGAACTGCAAAATATTTGGATCGAATGGTAGCAGCTTCTGTTTTTGAAAAAGAACAGTGGGAGTTTGCATTATCATTTATTGAACCTCCAGGATGGGAACCTAAAAAATATAACAAAGCGGCGTTACTTTTTACGCGAGGATTTTCTGCGGCTAAGCTTGGCTCCAGCGATGCCGATAAATATCTAGCTAATTTAAAAACTATACGCGCCGAAGGATTTAAAGAGAATTATTACGAACGTTTGGATATGCTCGATGTTTGGATTTCACAATTACAGGCAGTAAAGCATGCGAATAAGAAAAATTTTGTTGAAGCGATTGCTTTTGCAAAAAAAGCGATCGTTAGTGAACAAAAGCTTCCCGATCCATCAGGGCCTCCACAAGTATTAAAACCATCTTATGAGTTGCTAGGAGAAATCCAATTAAAAGCAGGGAACTCAAAAGAAGCGGCAAAGCAGTTTGTTGTTTCTAATTCTCGACACACAAATCGAGCAAGATCTTTATTGGGAGCGGCTCGAGCAACTTCTGCGAGTGGAGATAAAGAAAGCGCCAAAGATTGGTATGCTAAGTTTCTTGCTATTTGGGTAAAAGCGGATAAAAGTTTGCCTGAATTGGCCGAAGCAAAAGCTTTTCTAAATTAAAAGGTAAAAAAATAAAAAGATAGCTTTTTGTGGAAATGAGACCATACTGACTATATTGGGGAATCCTCCCTAATAAGGAGGGTCAAGATATGGTTAATCCACCAGTGGATTAGGTTTGTTCTTCTATTTTAATAATCTTTTAAAGGAGACCAAACCCATGGATATGAATTTGTTGCTTTGGATCGTAGCGGTTGTTGGTGGAACGTATGGTATAGGACTTTTTGTTTGGTACATATAAGAATTTATTTTTAAGCAATAATTCAGCTTAGATTTATAAAGAAAAAGGCGTATTGGCTAATTGGCTGATACGCCTTTTATTTTTTAGTAAAAAATTCAGTTTATTATCCAATTTAAATTGTCGAAAAAGTTTATATGTTGGTCAATTATTAGTACGCCTTTTTTATGATTAGGTTTTGGCGGGACTAGATAAGTAGCAAACTTTGGATCTTCTCTTCTAATATGTCTTAAGGCTGTTCTAATAACCCGATTCACTCGGTTATAGGCTTTTTCTAAATCATTTCCGCGTTGAGCATATTCTTCTTCATCAGAAAAATCTTGTTCATAAGAACTAGCGATTGTCCCTCTGCTTATCAATGCGTTCTCGAAATTTGCTTCTAAGTTTAATGCCGATAAACCATTTCCAGTATTTCTAAGGAGATCGCTTATTTCGTTAGGGCTATTTTTATGGATCGCAATTAAATGGAAGATATAACTCAAGCCTTTAGTTACTGGAAGAAGGAATTGAGGTCCTTCATTAAATTTTATTTCAAAATGAGTTTGGTCTGCTGTTCGGCGAAAAATGTTTTCTTTGTTAGAGCTATTAAAATTGGGGGCAAATAGTTCAGCTAAAAGGTCGTCGTCTGAAACCCAAAGAGGTATCCCTTCGTATTGCATTAAGCTGTCTAAACTAAATAGATTCTTTTGCCATTCTTTGATTTGATCCAATAGCATTTGACTGGTCGCCAGTAAAATGCCTTCTAGTTTTGGGATCAGTTTTTCCAGATAGTTTATTTCTGCCCATAGCTTCTCTACTGTTTCGCAATAGAGGGAAATTGAAAATCGATTCATATTAAATTGGTAAAATAGGTCTTCAATGCCTCTAAGACGACTTCCAAAATCTTGATTTAAGATGTCTAGCGCTTCATATAATGAATCTAAAGTATCGTCAATTGCGTCTAGTTTGTCTGGATCAAAGTCTTTAATCTGAAAACTGTCTATTTCGTTTTCCGGAATTGATTCTTTGATACTATGCAAAATTGTTGACTTGATTTTTAGTGTCTCGCATAAAATATCGTCCTCGATAACAGTTACTTCACAAGCGGGAATTCCAAATAATCTTTCTGGTCGGTTTATTTCTTGAACGCCATGAAGAATGTTGACTACGTTTTTTTCAATCTCGACAATTGGTTGATAAAAGTTATTGGCCATTTTCCAATATTTTGAGTTTTTTCTTCCTTCTTTTAACGCCTGATAACGTTTATTTTGGTTCTCCGATTTGGATATTCCAGATACTATTTCTTGATCTGCAAATTGGTAATGTTGTTGGTATTTCAGCCTTAACTCTGAAAATGAAATTCTTATAATAAATAAGCAGACCCAGATAAAATCGCTAAAAACTAGAGAGTGATCTTCATTCTGAGTTTCTTTTAACAGAATTTTTAACCATTCAGATTTACCAAAAGTTAAATTCCAACAACTCAGGAAATCGACAATGGGTTGATGAAGCCAAGAAGATGTAGTCTCAGATTCTTTTGTATTATTAATGAATTCAGTTTTTAATAATAAGGACTGGTAGCAAAATAATTTGAGCGTTATTAGGTTGTTAAAGCGCAATCGATGGATTTCTTGCGTAGGGTTTTCAAAAATCACTTCTTCAAAATTTTCGAACGGCTTTTTTTCTGATGAACTATTTAAACTTTCGCAGTCTTCACTTAAGAAATTAATAAAAAATTCTGGATAAGACTCAGGAATACCTTCTTGCGCTATGACGGCTATGAAGTCATTAGCGAAGTTTTTATATTTTAAAGTTTCTTGGTTTGTTTTCATAAAAAATTAAAAGTTGGCAGGATTTATTTTTTAGAGGTTTAAACGATTAAAAATTAATTTTCTCAGTGGTAAAATAAATTAATCCTATCAAAAATGAGGCAATGGAATGAAACTAAATATTTTAGATTATACGAAAAATATTAATTTTGTCATTTTTTCATGTTTGTTCGTTTTTACAGCATCACCTGCCTTTGGGCAATCGCACGTGGCGCTAAATAAAGAATTTATTTTCAAATTGGTTGAGGCAAATATGATATCTAAAAAAATAAGAAAATTTAAAGTAAAAGAAGTATTAGATGGCGTTTGGAACGATCTAATAATAGAAATTGGAATGGAAGAGGGCGCTTCGGAAGTTTTCGTGACTGCTCAAGATACTTATTCTCCGCCTCCTAAGCCAACCAACCCAGAAGCGATTCATATGGTCTTGGCGTTTCAATTACCACCAGGAAAAACGCGCGCAGATTTTGCTAAATTTAAAGTTTTGGACGGACCTTGGGTTGCTTCTAATAATGGCAGTAATTCTGCGACTATATGGACTAATAGGGCGGGCGATTGGATTTTCGACGCTTTTGAAGACGTTGTTTTTGCATCGAAAGCAGACTTTGAACGCGCCTATGCCGGAAATGAAGAATTAGGAAAAGCGGGTGAAGGGCTCTTTGGTGATAAAGTTCTTGTCGCTATTGTTGAAGAAGAATAAAAGTTAAAAAAATGTCTTCTACAAATATTCTCATTTTGAATTTGGGTTGTGAAATTTTGAAATTCTAATTATGTGGTCCGGTTTATATTGAAATTCATACAATCTTTTTAAATAAATTGGCATGATCAATTGATAATCGTCAAGAGGAGTATCTTTTGACATAAGATTAAACTTTTGGATAACGTAAATCTCATCGATGAGATGGCCTTCTAAGTTTTTTAGTAATTCGGGCATATGGAGGTTTGCATATTCAAAATTGACTGACCCTTGATTTAAGATGCTTTGATGTCCCGGGGTATTTGTAATGACTATAAATCGAGTTTCTTTTTTGCTTTCAAAAAAGCGGTAAACTTCATTGTTTTCTCGAATAAGATTCTGAGTGTTTACGAACTGTCCTTTAATTGCTACTGGGTGATATATTATAAAAGTGATTATTGCCATCGTTAAAAAGCATCTAGATGAAAAGTTTGGGAAAACTTTGCATATAACTAATGGAACCAAAGAAAGGGAGAGGATAAAAACAAGAAATAATCGAGCGCTGGAAGGGTGAATGTATCGGCCAAAAAAATGAGAAAGTACTATTGTCAAATTTATGATTAATACTATTCCCAAAACTAAAATGATTTCTTTTTTGAAAATTTCCTTTTTAACGTTTTTATTTAAAATTATTTTAATTGGAATAATTATCAAGATGGAAAGCGCAATTAAATTATAAATTGTGGCATAGGGTAGAAAAGGTTTGAAATCAATCATTCCATTTCCTAACTCAATTAAATTCTTAAAAAAATGTCTTAATGAAAATAGCGCTACGTTTTCTGGGTTCTCTCGGCTATTTGGTTTTAAAATAAATTGCCAAATAAGCGGTAAATACAGAATTGGAGTCGCCAAATATAACTTTGGAAACGCTTTCCAGTGAGAAACTTTAACAATGCGAAAACCAACAAAAATTAATATTAAAACAATATGATAAATGAATGACTCATAACGAATATTTGAGAAAAGTATTAAATTTGCCCATAAAAAAGCAAAGTTTAAATTTGTTGGGTTTCGTAAAAAAATATAAGAAGAGAGAAGAACGATCCAAAGAAAAAAAGTTGAAAATAGATCAAATCCTGCCGATGTTGTATTTATGGTTATTATAGGTTGGGCAATTATAATAAACATTGCCCCTATTCCGTAGAGACTATCTTTTAGCTTTTTAGCTAAGACAAATACGGAAATAAGTAGTAACCATAAAATGATTCCATTGAAGATGAATGCATTGTAATAAGAGTATCCGAGGAAAACATGGAGAATATGCACTCCAAATGGAAACATCAGAGGGCGTTTGGGAAGTTCGTTGTTGATGGGCCAATAGATGTCGTAATACGACTTTCCCATTGTTGTATTATAAACTGTCTTATTGAAGGCCATTGATTTTGAAACAGCCACTAGGTTTGTTTCGTCACTAAGAATTCTAAAACCTGGTTTTACTGATAAAAAAATAAGCCCGATTAAAACAAACGCCGCCGCTATTCCTACCCAATACTCTTTGACGAAATTAGGAAGGTTAAATTCAATTGATTTTAAGAAACTAACTAAAAAATATATCCAAACAATGACAATTACGGATATAACGTAATAGGAGCTATGTACAAAAAAAGATTCCATCAGCTTTTGATCAGCTAATGTAGCTGTGAGTAAGCCTATGAAAGTTACAAAAAATAAAGAGGAGAATAATTTGTTGTATGAAACTAATTTCATAATATAAGTTCGTTGGGCTTAATAAAAATGATGTTATTAAGCGTTTTTTGGTTTTCTATTGATGTAGTGTATTTCAAATAATGATTTGTTAGTTTTTGCGATCCGGCCCTATTATTCTTTTGTAAACTTTAGTTTCTTTGGAAGTTTACTATATTCAAATTAATCTTTTTTTTAAAAACGTACTTCTATTCCGTATTGGTCCTTCCTAATATAAGTCCTTTTATTTTTTAGTCGTTTTCTTTCCTTTCGTCAGAATAAACCTGATTCTGAATCATCATTGATAGAAATAATTCGATATTTGCATGAAAACTCCCATTTTTTTTGAAAAATGGGAATATTTTTTTTGAAAAACCATCCCTTCTAATGAAAACCCTAAAGGGGTCTTTCAACGCTAGCCGGAAAAAGATTTCATTGAGCGTCTTGAGATCTAAAAAGTAAATGCGACCGGTTTTTAAGAAAAGCTAAACAAAATTAAATTTCGTAGTTTTTGGGGATTTGCGGAATCCCTTTTATTGTTGAATCGTTAAGGAGGAAAAGATGGTATTTCAATTCTTTAGTAGACGGGGACACCCGTTTGCGGTTTTGGGAATTGTCTTGTTCTTGGCGTTAGGAGTTTCTGGAGCATTCGCGGCTGATCATAGCCACGACGGCAAGAAACACGTAATGGCCTCGGCAGATAACCCAGAATGGATGGAAAAACTTCAAGGGCAAGTAGATCGCGAAGAAACTGAAAGCGGTCTGAAGGGAAGGAGCCAGAAGTTAGATAGTACCTTTATGAAGTTGATGGGGAAGGTAAGGCGTGAGTTAAAAGAACATGCCGCACCAGCTTCTTCAGGGGGTATGTATCACGACTCCTGGTCTGCGCATCAAATGGGACAGTCCTTTTTACTAGGGCCGACAGAAGCTTCGGCTAAAGTTCAAAGAGGGGCTCATTGTCCAAGTTCGGCTCCTGTAAAGAGCTATGATGTTTCTGCGATCAATGTAGAAATAACCCTGAATCAATGGGGGGATTACTACCCTGGTTATATGTACGTTTTAACCAATAATATTGATGGCGTACGTAGCGATGAAAAGCAAAATGCAGCAGCTCGTGAAGATGAAAATGACCCTGGAGCGATTATTACAGGACTTCAAGGTGATTTAATCCAACCTCTAGTAATTAGAGGGAATCAAGGCGACTGCGTTCGTTTTAAAGTAAGAAACGCAGTTGAAGACGAAGATATTGGATTTCAAGTCAACGGTTCGGCAATGATTATCAGCTCTACCGGGCAACCTGCTACTGCCGCTACTCCTGGCGCGATTGTTAAACCTGGCGAAACTCAGGATTTCGAATGGTTTATTCCAATTGACGAGCAAGAAGGCGGACGAATGATCCAAAGTCATGCTGGTCGAGATCCTTCTTCTTTAGGATTGATTGGGTCTTTTATTGTTGAACCGAAAGGTTCTACTTATTTGAGCCCGTTTAACGCTAAACCTTTGGATAGCGGTTGGGAAATGATTATTGCAAACCCTGATAGGAAAGACTTTCGTGAGTTTGTTCTTTTTTATCATGAAGTTGGCGACGAATCTTTCCGACCATTGAATCGACACGGAGAAATGATTCCTCAACGGGATCCACAAACGGACGCTTATCGACCATCCGCAAGGGCGATGAATTACCGTAGTGAACCGTTTGGTATCAATAACTTGGCTCAACAAGAACGACATTTTCATTATGAAGATGAGTCGTTGTCATATAGTTCTTATACCTTTGGCGACGCTCCAACCACAATTCCACGTTCCTACATGGGGGACCCCGCTAAGTTTCGATTAGTTCATGGCGGCGGCGAAGTATTCCATTCGCATCATCCACATGGAGGTTCCATTCGTTGGTTACGCGCTCCAAAACGCGAGCCAGGTTTGGAAAACATGATTACGGCAGCATGGGATGGTCCAGTTAAGTACCCAGTTGTTCGTACTACTTCCGATCGTGTTGACGTTGAAGTTATCGGTCCTTCCGAAGTAATTGATTTAGAAACGGAATGTGGATCTGGGTTATGTCAGCATTTAGCGGGCGACTTCTTATTTCACTGCCATGTAGCGCATCATTATGTTGCAGGTATGTGGGGATATTGGAGAGTGTATAACACCTTGCAATCAGGAAACTATCCTTATGAAAGTACCGACGTAATGCCGCCTTTAGCGGAATTACCGGACAGAGAAGGCAGGATTCCTAAAGGTGTTTCTTCAGAAGAAATTGCCGGCAAAACGATGGATTGGTTCGGTAAGAAGTTTAATGTTGTCGCTTCTGGTAAAAGCGATTGGAGTACAGATACGCCTACCGTCAACATCAAAGACTGGGTTAAGTATATGTTACCTCCTCAAGGTAAACCTGGTCATACCGATGACGAAAAAGGGCAGATTTTGGCTTATGACGGTTCGGTTTGGGATTACGCTTGGAAAGGTAATCGAGCTTTATCCGAACGCGAATCAACTTTGATTACGCCAAAATATAAGTCTCCACATCCAGGCAAACGTCACTCGATTCTTTTTGAGCCAAATAATGGAAAGCTCGCGTGGCCGCATTTTAATCCGCATTTTGGCAAGCGCATTCCTTTTGCGCGAAACCATGGCGGAGCGCCTTGGTTAGAGCCTTTTCATATGTTGAACGATAATACCTACGCAAGCACCGAACCAGGTAGCGCGGGCATGGGGCCAAACGTAGAAAACACGGCTCCTTCTAAACCCGGCGAACATGGTCGATGGAGTTTATGCCCATCAGGAGCAGGTAGGAAGCAGTATTCAATTCATTTTATCAACACGCCAATTGAGTTGACTCCACAAGTGGGGCCAGTAGCTCCGGTAGTTGATAAGTACGGATTGATTTATGTTCTTGAAGAAGAATTGGAAGAGAAAAAGAACGATCCGAAAAAAGCTGTTCCATTGGTTTATCGGGCAAACGTTTACGATTGTGTAGACGTAGTTCTTTCCAGTGAATGGAACGACGACGACTTCACCAATTTCCAAATGTCGAAAGTCAATATCCATCCGCATTTCTTTCAGTTTGATAACCAAGCTTCAGACGGCGTTATCTCTGGATTTTCTTATGATCAATCTATGAGATCGTATTTGCAATTTGATAAGAAACAGAAAAAGGGTAAAGACGGACACGAGCATCATGTTGGTATGCCTGTTCCTATGAACTCTAGACTTATCAGTGACGCAAAAATTGGAGCTAGATCGGTTAAGATCCAAATGGCTAAGCATTCGACTCCTTTTCATGAAGGCGCTGACGTCATGATTGGTATCGAAACGATGTCTAACAAAGAAGCTCGTTGGATTGGGTCGATGAGTCCAAAACCAAAGACTAATCCACACAACGGCGCTGTAGAAGGCGATGGAGTTTACACTCTTCATCTTACAGAGCCATTGAAGAAAGCTCACAAAAAAGGCGAGATCGTAACGACCGAGTTTGTTCGCTATCGATTGTGGGTTGACGCAGACGTTGGATTGGTTTTTTGGCATGACCATGCATTTGGCGCAACCACTTGGCCACATGGTGGTATCGGTTCGACTATTGTTGAACCTTGGGGTTCCACTTACCACGATCCCGTTACTGGAGAAGAAGTTCGTAGTGGGCCAGTAGTTGATGTTCATGGTTCGGAACCGGTAGCTTATGCACGAAGCGGAAGTTTCCGTGAAATCGTAGTTCAATTGCATGATACGGTTCCACACACCGCACAATTAGTTACTGAAGGTAACCCACCAGGTATGAGCCGTGAAAATGCTATTGCTTCCGGCCAATCCATTTCTTTCCAAATGCCGGATACTATGTTGGAATCGGCATTTCCAATGTTAAATGGAGGAACACATACTTCGGGTGGCGGTTTCAACTTTCGAGCCGCATCTTTGGCGTCTAGATTGAAAAGCAATCCAGATCCGTCAAAAATGTTTTCTAGTATAGTTCATGGAGATCCTAGTACGCCTATGCTTCGCGCATACGTAGGGGACAACGTTATGTTCCGGTTACTTCATGGAATGATGAACGAAACTCATACTTTTGTTTTATCGGGTCATGGGTATCGTCCAGAACGTTATGATCAAGACTCACGCGTAACCAATGCAATTCATATTGGTATCGCGGAAAGATATGACATGGCTACTACCGCTGGCGGTTATCAACAAATGGCAGGGGATTACCTCTTCCATGATGGCCGAACTTCGCATCTTGGCGAAGGTAGTTGGAGTATCTTTAGAGTTCATGATAAAGCACAGAAGGATCTGCTTCCGCTTCCAAACAACTTGGACTTTGCTAAAAAAGTGAAGACAGAAGTTTGTCCTGCGGACGCTCCGGTTAAAAACTTCAGCGTATCAGCCGTAAATAAAGGGTTGAAATTTAATCCTAATACGGAAGACGAAATTGAAGTCGATTTCGAGCGTAAGTTATTAGCCGCTAACGAGAACGGAACTATTTACGTTCTCGATAACGAGATTAGCAAAGTTTCCGATGACGGCCATATGCCTCATCCGTTGACCTTGCGTGCGAATATAGGCGATTGTGTCAAAGTTAAGTTGACCAACCGTTTAGAGTCGGGCAACGCCTCTATGCATGTTAATAACATGGCGTTTAATCCGTTAGATTCTCAAGGTATTAATGTTGGTTATAACCCAGGCGACCAAACAGTCGCTAAAGGTAAATCCAAGACTTATACCTTTTATGCTCACCCAGATTACTACTTAAATGGTGGATTGATCTGGGATTTTGGTAACCTCACCAGTAATGTTCGTAACGGTTTGTACGGCGGAATTATTATTGGGCCAAGAGGTTCAGTGTATCGCGATCCAGAAACGGGTAAAGACATTACCTTGGGTAATTCCTGGAAAGCGGACGTAATAGTAGATAAGTCTTATCCTGAAAACCGAGATATCGAAAACTATCGAGATTTCGCGTTGTATTTCCAGGATGAGGATAACATTCTTGGCACTTCTTTTATGCCATATCTGCAAAATGTTGCTGGTTTGACTGGGGTTAACTATCGGTTAGAGCCATGGACTTATCGCGAAGACGAAGGTTGTGAATTAGGAAATATCTTCACTGCCTGTGTAGCCGCAGATAAAGACCCAGCAACACCAACGTTGAGAGCCCATGCTGGAGACAAAGTAATGATTAACGTCTTTGGCGGTCACAACGAGCAGAATCAAATGTTTAATCTGGATGGCCATCAATGGCGCCGTCACATCAAGCAAGAAGGTTCGGACATGATCGACGTCGAGGAATTCGGCGGAGGTGAGTATATCCAAGCCTACTTAAAAGATGGAGCGGGTGGTACCTATCATAATCCAGGTACTTATCTTTGGTTGAACGCTCGTACGCCTTATCAGCAAGCGGGACAATGGGGTTATTTTAAAGTGTTACCTAAGGGAGACGGTTCAATTCTTCCTTTAGGAAACGTAACTCCAAAAGGCGTTAAAGCAGAGAACAACTCTGACGAGCGATTGTCTATGAACCGGTAAACGATCCGCGGTTTGTTGGACAATTTTAGGGGCCTCCTTGTGGAGGCCCCTTTTTTTTTGAAATTTTTTTATTTAAAAAGAGAATAAAAAAGAAACTTTTTGGTCTTAATATACAAGAAGGTTGACCTTTAAGAAGAGCCTGCCGACACCATCAAACTACCCTCTCGGCGGGCTCTTCGATTATCTTTTCCTCTCGCCTTAAAAATCCAGTTTTAAAAAAATCTATATAAGAATTATTTCTTTTGCTCTAAGTTTTTGATCGATATAATCTACTTGAAGGAGATTATATGGATACTGATGATAGAAAAGTATTAGAAACAAAAATTGCAGATGCAATTGAAGAACAAAAAAAGCTTATCCAAAGCCTTGAGGTAACCTCTAAACCTGTAGCGCCAGATAACGCAATTGGTCGTCTGACACGAATGGAGGCTATCAATAGCAAGAGTATTAGCGAGGCTTCTTTAAATTCTGCTCGATCAAAACTTGCAAAATTAGAAAAAGCGCTCAAAAAAATTGACGATCCCAACTTTGGAATTTGTATCAATTGCGAAAATCCCATTCCCCATGGAAGAGTTATGTTGATGCCGGAATCCACTCTTTGCGTTCCCTGCGCTGAAAGAAAACGGTGAACCTTTTTTCTTACTTCTTCTTCTCGAACCAAGACCGAACTCATAGTCGTTTATAATCTGTAATTGTTTAAATTAAATGCCTTTCCCATTGGTCTCATTAGCAATAAAAGGTGTTAATTAAAAAAAATATCGAAGATTTTGCAAAAAACCAGGATAATTGGAAAACAAGGACTAATATTTATCCAAAAAATTGTTTTTAGCTCTTGTTAAACTTCTTCTGACTTAAAAGATCTGGTTTGAGCAAATCGAAATGAACTTCCTTAGAGACATTCCAATAAGAAATAAGCTCACTAGAATCATAACAATTACAAGTAGCTTAGCTCTATTCCTCGCTTTTACATCCTTTGCTGTTTTTGAGTTAGCTACGTCCCGCCAAGTAATCTCAAAAGAATTATTAGGAATTGCAAATATTATTGGGGCAAACTGTGTTGCCGCCATAGAGTTTGATGATAAAAAGCCGGGCAAAGAAACCTTACAATCTTTAAAAGCTGATCCAAGAATTATTGCGGCAAGTATTTATGATAAAAGCGGAAAGATTTTTGTTACTTATAAAAAAGATGAAATAAGAAAAAATCAAATTCCGATATCTCCTCCTCCTAAGTTTGGAGTTACTTATCAAAATGATTTTCTTGAAGTTTCCCAACCTATTCTTTTTAATAAAAGAAACCTTGGAACAATTTTTCTGCGAGCCGATTTAAAGAGTTTAGACGATCGGCTTATGAGTTACGCCAAAATTTCTGTAATGGTTTTGTTGGTTTCTTTTCTAATTACTTTTTTGTTTTCTTCTCAACTTAAAAAGTTGGTTTCAGAACCTATCGAACTCTTAACTAAAGCAGTAAAAACACTCGGTACTGGTAGATTAGATATAAAAGCTGAAGTATTTTCAAATGATGAAGTTGGAATATTAGCCAACGCTTTTAATCAAATGACAGAGAATCTTCTTAAAACGACTGTGTCTAGGGATTATGTTGATAATATTCTGAAAAGTATGACTGATTGCCTTATTGTTATTTGCCCTAAAGGAAAAATAAAAAGTATTAATCAATCGGCTTTAAGTTTATTGGAATATGAAGAAGGCGAGATTATAGAGAATTCAATCTATTCAATATTTAATGACCAAAAAGAAACTATTGAACAGCTTTTGATGGAGAAATTACTTGCGGAAGGTCGAATTACAAATATAGAAAATAAATTTATGTCCAAAAATGGGAAAAGTACCCCCATTCTTTTCTCTGCTTCTGTTATGCGTTCGTCAAATGGCGATGTTAATGGAATTGTTATCGTCGCTCTTGATATTACGCTTAGAAAGCAGGCTGAGGAAACGCTGATTCACGCAAAAGAAGAAGCCGAAACAGCTAACCGCACTAAGTCTCTTTTTCTAGCTAATATGAGTCATGAAATACGAACGCCGTTAAACGCTATTTTAGGATATTCGCAAATTTTATTAAGACGGAAAGATTTGGATATTGAACAAAAGAGATCTATCGAAACAATCGATAACAGCGGTAAGAATTTGCTAGAATTATTAAACGATATTCTGGATATATCTAAAATTGAAGCGGGAAGACTCGAAATTAAACTCGTTAACTTCAGTTTGAATACTTTACAAGATAATCTTACAAAAATGTTTGAGCTTCAATGTCATAAAAAAAAATTGAAGTGGATTGTTAACGAACATAAAGAAGATTTACTTGTTCTTGGAGACGAATCAAAGTTAAGGCAAGTACTAGTCAATATTATTGGAAACGCAATTAAGTTTACCGATTCTGGCGAAGTGAACTTAAAAATTATTCGGCTAATATATGATGATTATCGTTTTGAAGTTATTGATACCGGAAAAGGTATTCCAAGAGCGTCTCATGAAAAGATCTTTGAACCATTTGCTCAAGAGGAGGAAGGCGCTTTAAAAGGAGGTACGGGATTAGGGTTGGCAATTTGTAAAAAGCAATTAGAGCTAATGGGTTCCAAACTTTGTCTTGAGTCAACAGTAGGAGTTGGATCTAGATTTTATTTTACTTTAAAGCTTTCTTCGGCGCTGGGAATTGTTGCAAAGAGTTATAATTTAGACCGTAAAGTTATTCGTTTAGCGGATGGTTTTAACGTAAAAGTTCTTGTCATTGACGACGTTCAAGAAAACCGCGATGTTTTATCCGCTATATTAAGAGGAGTAGGGATTGAAACTTTTGTAGCGACGAATGGAAAAGAAGGGATAGAGAAAATTACTGAAATAATACCTGATGTCATATTTTTGGATATGAGAATGCCAGTAATGGATGGAGAGGAAACTTTAAGGGAAATTAAAAAACAATTTTGTGAAGATCAATTTAAAATCATAGCTTATACGGCTTTTGCATTTGATCATCTTGAAGAAAATTATAGAAAACTTGGATGCCATAGTTATATTTCGAAACCATTTTTATCTGAAAAAATTTTTAAAATATTGACTGAATTGCTCAATGTTGAATTTGAGTACGAAGAGGAAAGCGATTATCATGAGTTTTCTTTTGATAACGTTCCCATTTCCGAGGAATTACTTTATGAGATTAAAAAAACAGCAAAATCATATAACATTTCTCGACTTGAAAACTTATTTGCAGAACTAGAGCAGTTAGAAGACGGTTGTGAGCCGTTAGCAAAAGTTTTAGAAGGCTATTTAAATAATTACGATATTGACGGAATGTTAGAATTTCTTGAAAAAATAAAAACTAAGGTGTGAATAGATAAAAAAATATCAGGAGAACTAATCAATGGACGCAGTTAAATTTTATATGGATGAGTCAATTATAAGCGTCGACTCTCAGACTACCATTTTAGAAACCGTAAGAATTATGAGGGAAAAGAAAATTGGGTCTGTTTTAGTAACGGAGAACGAAGAGATTGTTGGTATTTTTACGGAAACTGATCTTTTAAGAAAAGTCATTGCCGAAGAAAATTCCCCAAAGGAGATATTGGTTGCTTCTGTTATGAGTAAGCCTCTTATGACTATAGATTGCGAAATGTCAATGGTTGCGGCTTTTTTGAAGATGCAACAAAGTAATATTAGGCACCTTGCAATAACTGAAAAGAAGAAAATAATTGGCGTTATCTCTATTAAGGATATAGCCAACTATTATGTTAATAAATTCAGGCCAAATAATTAATTTGGTAAGTTTTATAATTTAAAAACTTGTATCAATAATACTAGTAGAGCCGGAAGCGTCAAGATTACTGTCTATGCTATTACCCGCTCCAGTGATTGATATATCACTGGAAGAAGTAATCATTTTTCTTCGTAAAGTGAGAAGTCGCCTGCTCCGTTATTATCCGAATCGACTATAGCTGTAAAATGTTTTAAATATGTTGTTAGGTTGATTGGAACTACTACGTTGCCCCCTGCATCGACTCCAGAATTTAAGCTTAAAGATCCTATATTCTAGCTTTGATCGCTTGTAATTCCATTTGCGGTAATCAATTACATTGTTGACTAAGTTTTAAATTATAGAAGCTAAAGCATGGATCTTGAGTAAACTTATATTTGTCGTTTAAAAAGTTTTTATTAGAAATGCTAAGTGTCGTTGCCATTAACTCGCCAGCATTAATACGGGCATTTTGATCAAAAATAATTCCAGAAGGGTTTGTCAGGTAAATCTGATATTATTGGCAATAGGAAATTTGGGGAGTCTTGGAACAATAAGGAGTAAAGACGACTTCGAATTATTTACATCTTAAAGAATCTGAGTTTAGATTAAATTTTTGCTCAGATAACTTATATAATCTGATACATAGAATTGTCAAAAAGCATCTTTTTAACTAGTCATAAACTTTAAAAATTTATTACTCATATGTGTGGACTATTTGGCTGGTTTAAATTCGAAAATAATAATGAGTTGTCTGATGAAGAAATAAACCAAGCCAGGTTGGCTACTTCGTCCTTAAAACATAGGGGACCTGACGATTTTGGGGAGTGGATAAAACCTAACCTCTATATGGGGCATCAAAGACTAAAAATATTAGATTTATCTCAAAAAGCGGCGCAACCTTTTTTGAGTTCCGATAATCGGTATGTTCTTAGTTACAACGGTGAAATCTATAATTTTATAGAGCTCCGTGAAGAACTTGAAACGCAAGGTTTTACATTTCGAACCGATTCCGATACAGAAGTTTTTCTAAACGCATTTATTGCCTGGGGACCGGAAGCTTTTATAAAAATGGAAGGAATGTTTGCAGCCGCTATTCATGATACGAAAACTAGCGAACATTATTTAGTAAGAGACCATTTAGGACAAAAACCTCTATATTACCATCCATACGATGATGGAATAGCTTATGCCTCTGAACTTCGAGCTTTGATGGAGTTAAAGAATTTTAAATGGGAATTGGATAAGGATAATTTTGTTCGTTTTTTGATGGCATCCTATTACGGGGGAGATAAATCTCCGCTGAAAAATGTTTACAAACTACTTCCTGGACATTTTATTAAAGTAAAAGATAACGAAGTAGAATTAAAGCTTTACTGGGACTCTATTCCTGGAGATCAATTACTTGGAGTTGAAATTGAAGAAGCGGTGACTCAATTCGAAACACTTTTTGAAAGAGCTTGTAAAATGTGTATGAGGTCTGATGTTCCTTATGGCGTTTTACTTTCAGGAGGGATAGACAGCTCCATGTCGCTACGATCGAGCTTACAGGTTAATCCAAATGTAGACGCTTTTAGTGTGGGAATGAGCGAGAAGGATTACGACGAGAGTGATAAAGCCAGGCAAGTGGCAAATCATCTTGGCGTTCACCGACACAAAATTTTTGAAATGAATGAAGAAACAGTAACGATAGAAATTGAAAACTTTTTAAGTAATATTGATGAACCAAACGGAGACCCAGCTTTTATTAATATGCTATTTCTTTCCGAATCCTGCAAAAAGGATATTACCGTAGCAATTTCTGGAGATGGAGGGGATGAACTTTTTGCGGGGTATATTACGTTTGCGGGACTAAAGTTTGTTCGATTATTCGAAGTATTACCAAGATTTATTCAATCGTATTTGGGGCCACTTGCTGAAATATTTATACCTTCCTCGGATACTTATCTAGGACTGCAATTAAAGGCGATTGCTTATTTTCAAGGTTTTCCTTCGTCTCGCATAATGCGTTATCCACTTTGGCTTTCGACCCTTTCCTTAAAAGACATTAGCAAGCTATGTCCGAAACAACCCAAAGAGTTTTTTGAAGCTTCAGGAGTGAATGGGACTATTTTTGATTACGAAGGGACTATTATGGAAAAAATGAAGGGTAAAACTCTAACGCAACAGCTACTTTATTTTTATCAAAAGGTGTTTTTACCAGAGTTTATATGTCTTCATACAGATCGAGCGTCAATGCAGGCGAGCTTTGAAATTAGATCTCCTTTTCTTACACGATCTATTATTGAGTTTGCAAACAGCCTTCCAGATAATATTAAATTAGGGAAGAATAATTTAAAAAGAATACTGAAAGCAACGGTAGATCGTTGGAGTTTTCCAACAAAAATTGTTAACCAAAAAAAGCAAGGTTTTGCGCTACCAGTTGCACGTTGGTTGAAAACAGAACTTAAACCGAGATTGGATAAACTAACGCAAGATGAAACGCTCAATGAATTGATGGATAAGAAGTTTCTGAATCAGTTAATAGCTGATCATTTAGACGGAAAGAAAAATAATTATAGAATCTTATTCAACTTGATTGTTTTCTCGGCTTGGAAAAACAAATTTCCACAAGTAAGGATAGGATAGAAGTATCTATTTCAAAGAGGTCATTTTGGTTATTGAAGATCCAATGATCCTGATTAGGATTATTTTCTTAGATATCATCTTCCCATTATTTTTTATTATTATGGGGAGTCTTTTAGTTATAGGAACGCTTAGAGAATGGCCGTCAATTTCCGATCCACCGGATGGTTCTAACTTTATTTACGGACAATCCTTTATTAGAAGATATTTTGGGAAAGATATCTTAAGGTTTTGGAATTGTTTGTTGGGGATTATCTTTATAAGTTTTGGGAAAGGTCTTGCCGAAAATTTATATCATCAGTTATTTGGATAACTGAATGAGGGTAGGGCATATCATACCGCCTTTGCAGGCGGTATGATATAAAGCGAAAGAATAATAGAACAACTAGAGTAAAAAATGGTATTTGTTGTTTTGGCAAATTGATTCATTTAGATTGCTACGTCAACCTCATGATCTTCAGATTCTGAAACGGGAGTTTCTGTTTGAGCTTGAACGACCACAACAGAGTTCACTTCTTTAGACTTCTTAAACGCTTCCAAATTTTTAGCGGTCATAGCCGGTTGCGTAGCCGGTGTTTTGTTTTGAGCTGAAATATTTTCGATAGGCGTTTCCATAATTACCTCTTTTTATTTTTTTCATACCTCCTTATCGGGTTTTTCTTTTGTTAACTTTATGAAACTTTCAGGAAACGCAAAAAATGATTTTTCATTAGTTTAAAACATGTTTATTTACAACTGAATTCTAACTTCACTGGCTCTATAAGTTGGGAACTTGCCATAATTAGGAGAACCCATTGTAAAATCTTTATAATCGCTTATTGCCGTTTTATGAAAGCCAAATTTACCTGAAAATGTCTTTGCTTCATAAGCAGCATTTACAGTCATGGTATAACCATAATAACTACATTTGGTGTATCCTCCCGCGTCTCTCATCAAAGTAGCAAATTTTTTTCCAAATGTTATTGCACTATGGCAGGAATAAACTTTAATTTTACCTGCAAAATCTTTTGAAAGGCCTGAGGTTCTCAATCTTAAAACAAGAGCAATTGCGGGTAAATCGTCGTCAGATGCGCTCCGTTTTCGGCTTATTTTCTCTGACTCTGGATGGCCATGTCCTCTTATATAAATAGTTCCAGTTAGAAGGCTTTTCAATATTTGTTGTTCATCGCCATTCCAAAATACTGGTTTTATTTCTTTTCCCTTATAAGAGCTTGCCCATAACCAACGTTCATAAGTCAAATCGCCGCATTTTTCTTTTTCCCACGGAAAAAACATAATTATTTCTGCCATATTATTTCCTTTATCCTTGATTATTGAGGCTATTCTTTAAAAAAAAATAATATTGATCGCCATTTATATCTTGTTTGAATAAATTTATATAAATTAAATATGGTTTTATGACACTAATTGTAAGTTATTTTCGTATACGAAACAAGTGTATTTTAAAGTTCAGAGTAGGGATAAGTCGTGAGGTGTTGAAAGATCGGAAATGAAAAACAATAAAGACGACCTAACTTTTGGTACCGTAGCCTGTTTCATCGAAAGATTACTAAATATCATGTGGTAGTTGTTTAGTGGAAGAGATGTTGGAGAAGTGGAAGGTTAAGGGATGAATTGAGAGCTTGATAGATTATTTTACAAAATCATTGAAAAAAGTTGTGAGAATATTTAGCCTAAGTAATACCAGATGAAGAAAGGTTTATTATGACTATGAATCGACTATCGCTAATCTTTTTACTGTTTTTTCTATATTCATTTGTTTTGCTTTCCTCGGCGCAAGCAGCTTGTATTGGTGGCGATTGCAAAAATGGTTATGGAACTTATTCGTGGGCAAATGGAGATAGGCATGATGGCTATTTCAAAAATGGTCAAGCCAATGGCAAGGGAACTCGAAGGTATTTTGATGGCGCTAAATATATAGGAGAATATAAAGACGACAGAAAGCATGGACATGGGATCTACTTGTGGGCGAATGGCGATAAGTTTGAGGGGGAATATAGAAATGGCAAAAGAAATGGCAAAGGAATCAGAACATATGCCGATGGAACTAGATGGATAGGAGAATGGCGTAATGATAAGAGAGTTTGGCAACCAAAGAAAGATTGCGGTCAGCTCGATCAATACAGTGATGGGGATTTATATAAAGATTTCGAAAAAGTGTTTGATAGGCAAGTTGCATTCGATGAGGCAAAGGAATCATTAAATAAAAATAGAAAAGATTTAATAAGTGGCGCTAAGGCTTGGTCTGTTCTAGCAGGAACGAAGGATTGGTCCACCGTAGTCAAGACCATCGCGCAAGAAATAAAAGCGACAACCAATTTGATTGCAAATTTAGCAAACATTGACCCGGTAACCGGAGGGGTAACTTCGATTGCAGGCGCGGCGTCAACAGTGACGTCTCTTTATGTGTACGAGTCTCTTCTGTTCAATGAATCAATACAAAGTATTAGCGCTAAGGGATTGGAAGTTACTTACGGAAAGTTGATTTTGTTATCATCTGTCGGATTGAACCCAGTAATAAGAACTGTTTGGGATTTAGCCGACGATATTAAAGATGGAGTTTATCTGCCAGAAAACCATGGTCAACTTAAAATCGATATGGATAAAGCTTTGACTTCATTAAGTCGAGAGTTTTCCTTGTTGGAAAGGAAAATGGCTGCTGCGAAAAAAAGAGCCTATGTTATCGATGAAATCAAAAAAGGAATCGATCGTTATTGTGATAACTAGTCGACCGACAGATTGTGGTGGATGGGGGTAGTGGGTTTTATCGCTAGATAAGAGGATGATGACAACGGAAGGAGATATCATTCTTTCAATAGATGAATAACAAATTTATTCCCAAGAGGAGTTAAGCTAAATATTTTATGATCGTATTCTTCCATGTCGGTTGTATCGTTGTCATGTAATAAGTTTACCGCATTTAATTCACAAACAAGGCCCATTAATAAATTCGGATCCAAGTTAGTTGCTTTTTTTAGATCGCGAAAGATAAAGGGGAAAGAGAATTTGTCAGGGCTTGACAGTTTATGTGAGGTAATTGAATAGGCTTTTTCTAAAGTATTAATAGCTCCAATGGATAAGTTTTCAACACATCTCGAAAAATGATCCAACTCTGTAAAGAGAAGTTTTTCGGCTTCCCCTTCTTTAAGGAGGACGTTACATAATAGAGAGGTTGCGGCCTTAATTTTTTTCTCTTGCCGTGTACGTAATATAATGAAAGAACAACTCTGGAATAACTCGTAGAGTTTATCTTTTTCTGTCGTTTCTATATCAATTCTTCCCTCAAGAGCCTGTAGTTTTTGACTTAATGATTCCTGAAAGATCTTAATAGACTTTCCTTTAGCTACGGGTATGTAATTCTCTATAGCGCTAGCGAGCTCACCGCAAAAAGGAGTGGTAGCAAGGACTGCTCTTAAAGCCGCAATAGCATGATCTGATTTATTTTCCATGATCAAAATCAATAAGAGTTTGCGAATTGTCGCAATTGTTTAAGACAATAGTTATTATATCCTATAAAAAGGACTCTAAGTAAAAGGTACTCTTCACTTGGAAAGAAAAACTGTTATAAATTTATTGATGAATAATTTTAAAAAAGGATTTAGGAGAAAATACCTAAACTTTTTTTAAAAAATGGTCAAGGCGAGAGTATTTCAATCTCCAACAGCAAATTTGAAATAGATCAGGGAATCTAACTTCTAAAAAGCTTATGGCTATATAGCATGCTTAAGGAAGAATAAAGAAATCCTACTTAGAGCTTTCTAATCTAAGTATAACTTCGATATCTTTATAACCTCTTTGAGAAGCGCTGCTTAAAGCCGTTGAACCATCGGTAGCTTGAATATTAACATCGGCTCCTTTTTTCAAAAGAAGTTGTACTATATTTCTGTGTCCTTTTTCGACAGCGTGCATTAAAGCCGTAGCTCCGTCGCTATCTTGAACATTTGGATCATCTCCTCTGTCCAAAAAAAACTGCGCCATATCTGCATTACCACTATGAGCTGCAGCGATTAAGCTATCTATTCTCATTGTTATCCTCCATATAATTTTCGACAAATTATATCAATTGAAGGTTTCTTTATAAACTAGAAAAATCAGGGAATTCGTATTTGGAGGGAATCGTTAACATTATGAAATGTATAACATAATAAACATATTTCCTCTGATGATTTAATAGAAAAGGGCAAAGTCGGACTTCCATAAACTCTTAGAAAGTTTTTCTTTGGGCTTTAGTTTATAAGTTAAAATCCTGCGCATAATAGCCTGCCCATTCCATCAAATAGGGAGTTTCGTATAAGAAGATAAACCCAATTGACATCCAAACGCCTCTCCAGCTTCTTGTTTTTATCAAATACCAGGGAAAGACTAAGATCCATGCAAAGAATATAAAGGCAAGGTATTCATAGGGAGCTTCTTTTTTAATAAAATGTTTGTCTTTCTCCACCCACCAAGCAACCAACAAGGCAAACCCGTAATCGAAAATAAAAATATATCCATCCGACACTTCATAACCTTTAAAAACAATAATGAAGCTATGGACACAATGCACTCCTACCATCCCCAACATTGCCGTAAAAGGAGTAAGTGTAATAAACCTTCGCCAAGTTTTGTGGGTTTGTGTGGCCATAGGTTAAAGAGGTAGTTGAAGTGTTGAAATATTGGTCAGGTTTTTTAGTTGACTCACTCTAGTCTTGATGGTTTACGCGTATTGTAGGCGTTTGGATCTGATTGTAAAAGAAAAGGGTTCCAAGATCGAAACCCTGAAACCCTTATCAAATATGGTCGGGGCGAGAGGATTTGAACCTCCGACCACTCGACCCCCAGCCGAGTGCGCTACCAGACTGCGCCACGCCCCGAATTTTATTTTTTTTGAGTTTTTATGGTAAACGGGATTTTACGTTTGTTTGTCCCGGTTTATGCGAGAAGCGTTTGTTCCATGCAGGAATTAGGCTACTAGAATAGTGGATACCTGCCTATAAATCAATAAGAATTGCCTTCTTTTGAGCGTGGTTTTTTTTGGGAAGAGGACCTTTCTATGGTACTATTTTCAATCAATCTGTCGTCTGTTATGCGAGCTTAACTCGCAATTTATCAATAGTCGACTCCTGTTCAACCCATCGCAGGATTATGGATAGTATGAAAGTAATCAATGTTCGAGATTCAATCGCATTTAAATCTGAAAAACTGAATAAAGTCAGTTTGTTTGATACGGACAATTTTTTTTGCGACGTCTATTGTATGGAACCGGGACAATTCCAAAAAGTGCATTCTCATGGTGACTCGGATAAGGTATATTACGTAGTAGAGGGATCTGGGAAAGTTACCGTAGGTTCCGAAGAAAAAACATTGAAGAAAGACGAAATCACCATCGCTCCCGCTGGTGAAGATCATGGAGTAATGAACGATAGTGGTGCCCAACTGGTGATGCTTGTTTTTATGGCGCCGAAGCCGTAATAGGTGGTCGAGGCTTCGAGAGCCTCAGCCTGACAATTATTTAAATCGAGGCGAGATCCTTCACCGAACCTAAAGGTTCGCTTCAGGATGACATGTTATGGGATCTGCTCGATATAAGTTTTTCTCTTAGTTTAACTACTTTTAGAAAATAAAAGGAAAGTGAAATGATTTATCTAGTTTTTCCTTCATCTTGGCATCCTTCTCAACCTTACCTGAGCTTGCCTGCGTTAAAGGCGTTTCTCCATAAGAATGGGATTGAAGACGTCGTTCAAAGAGATTTGGCTATTGAATTGTTAGATCATCTTTGTACTTGGGAAAAAACACAACCGCTTTACGAAAAGACGTTGAATCAGATTCGTCAACTCACTTCTCAACCGACACTTTCCGAGTTTGAAAGAGAAAAACTAAATAAACTAAAAGAAGCCGAAGAAATCATTCCCGCTTTGATGCACGAAATCGACGGCGCGAAAATGTCCTTGCGTAACGAGGATTTTTACGACGTTGAACGATACATGGAAAGCTTAAAAATCATCGACGTTTGGCTCGATAATATTTTAGCTCCTTATTTCCCTTCGCAGTTGACCGTTATTGGCAGTCAAACGAGGTTTTCTCCATACTCGTCACAGGAAATCATCAATTCGTTCAGCAAACCGGAAGAAAACTATTTTTACGACCTATATAAAGAACACTACATCCCATCCATTGCTAAAGAAGATATCGATATTTTAGGCGTTTCGATCACTTCTGTTGAACAGGTGGTTCCTGGTTTGACCTTTGCTTATTTAATGAAAGAAGCGAGACCGGATATTCACATCACTATTGGAGGTAGCGTTTTCACTAAGTTGGTGGACCGGTTAGAGAAAGGTTCTCCATTATTCAAATTTGTAGATAGTTTTATCGTCCACGAAGGCGAAACGCCTTTGTTGAATTTGGTGCAACAACTTCGCGGAGAAGGCGACTTATCAAAAGTGCCGAATCTGATTTATGAAAACGAAGGTAAAGTAGTAGTCAATCGACCGTTTGCTAAGGAAGACTTGAACTTATTGCCAACGCCGGATTTTGACGGAATGCCTTTCGATCTTTATTTTGCTCCTGAAAGAGTGTTACCGGTAATGGGGTCGCGCGGTTGTTACTGGGAGCGATGCGCTTTTTGTTCTATTCCGTTCGATCATATGGATTTCCATGTCAGGTATGCAGAGAACGTGGTTCAGGATTTCAAAAACTTGCAGGAAAAATATGGCTGTAACTACTTCTTCTTTACCGACGAAGCTCTACCCATCAACTTCCTAAAGTCATTTGCAGAAAAAATTGTAGAAGAAAACGTCAAAGTTCAGTGGACAGGTGAACTTAAGTTCGAAAAGAGTTTACTACGCGGCAATCGCTTAGAGATGCTATATCGTTCTGGATTGAGGAAATTGATTTTTGGTTTGGAATCATACAATCAACGGGTTTTAGATTGTATGGATAAAGGCGTAGAACTCGAAGTTATCGACGGAACTGTCAAGCAATGTATGGATATAGGCATTGCAATGCATTTTTATTTGATTTGCGGTTTCCCAACAGAAACCCGCGAAGAAGTATTGGATACGCTCAACTTCGTATTGGATAATCCATTGATGTTAGAAACGCCAGGATTTTCCGCAATCATGTCGCAGTTCGATTTAGAAAGAGGCACTCCGCTAGAGAAAAACGCTCAAAAATGGCATATTTCAAACTTGTATACGCCGCCTGAACATGATCTAAGCTTAGGTTATTCTTATGATATCAGCGTAGGGATGAATGCCGAAGAAGCGACAGTTGTGTATGAAGAAATGGTTTCAAGGCTTAATGAAAGAGTGGAAACCTTTCCACATAACTATTCGTTGTCGGATGGTCTGTTATACTTAGGTTACCACGAGCGCGAAAACATTGAAGTAAAACTCTCCACCTTAGCTCCCGCATAGGATACTTCAAAGAAGACTCTTAAAAGTAAAAACTAGTAACGATGTGAACTGGAGTTTGTGTCAACTGGTTTTGATTGATTAGTTTTTGCATTGTCTTTAGAGACAGGAGCGCTGGCACATCCCACAAAGTTAAACCCCACCCACATGCAAAAAATCCAAATGGTTATTGTTTTTATAGTTTTCATAAGTTCATTAGCAGTTTAAAAAAATTAGCCTAAAAAATATAACTATATTTTAGCAGATTTATTTCATTAGTACGTTTTTAAATCCTCATACTAAAAGTAGACAATTAAACAGAATTAGTTACATTTTTTATATGAGAAAATATTTGGCTTGAGAAATTAATTTTTATCTCATAAAATAGTTTTCCATTAATGTAATATTAATTTGTAATACTATAAAGTTATGAAAGAACTAACCCAAATTGCAAGTAAATATAGTTCTGGTTGGATTAAATACAAACTACGAAAACCCAAACAAGAAGAGATCTCTGGAAAAATAGAAATCCAATCACTAAAATATAAAGGTTTCGAAGGATTTGGAACAATTAAAACAGGTTCATTAGTTCTTGCTTTGATGAACGGGGATAAAGCTGTTGGTGTCATTAATATGATAGATCGGGGGAAAAATTTTGAAATACAGCAACTAGGGATAGATAAAAGTAATAAAAGAAAGGGGCTTTCTTATCTCCTTATGCTTGCAGCCGGTAAAAAAGCTGCTAAACACAATATGGGGCTAGAAGGGTCTGCTTTGTTTGAAGCTGAAGAAATGAAATTATACAGTAGAATGGCAGAAAAAAGTAATGTGAAATTAAAGGACCAGAAGTCAGGTCAACAAGTTTCCGCAGAGGAAGTAAGTTCTATTAGTAAAATTACCTGTGGTATTTTTTTTGATGAATTTACTAAAAGCATGGATAGTTTTAATGAATGGATGGGAGAGAGTCTTCCAAAATCATAAAGTATGAGACAGACCTATGATTCAAAGCTAGTCGCTATATCTGTTTAGCTAACATCATGGCGACCAAACTGCGATACTCCGCCTACACTCAAGTAATGTGCGTTTTGTCTAAAAATTAATTTTAAGTTTAGCGAGACCAGTTTACTGGAAGATACATTTAATGAGGTCTTGAAAAAATGGCCTATTGATCAAAAGCTAAGTCCAGAGAAAACCACTAGTAAGATTAGGTGGATAAAATAAAGAATTAAAACCGTTTTTTTCGGAACGCGTTTTGAGCGAGGACGGAAACGATGAATACCGAGCCGGCCAAGACGATGATCATTGGGCCAGAGGGTAGATCGGGTTCGTAAGACAACGCCAACCCTGAACATGTGAAGAAGATCCCAAGTATCACCGCCAATATCATCATGTGGTTGAGAGATCGAATATAATGATTCGCAATTGCTGGAGGAATGGTCAGCAAGGCAATGACTAATATCAAACCGACAATGCGGATCATGATGACGACCGTAAAGCCGATCAAAATCAAAAATAGTATATAGAACCACTCAACGCTAATCCCGCGTAGTTTGGCAAATTCTTCGTCAAAGGCTACCGCTAGCAGTTGTTTATAGAACAATCCTACTGTCACCAATATAGCGAGATCCAATCCTCCGATAAGATATAAATCGTCGCGGGAAATCATGAGAATATTTCCAAAGAGATAGCTCATCAAATCCATATGGTAACCCGGCGCTTTCGATAAAAATAGGATTCCTACGGCCATACCCATAGACCACAACGCGCCGATGATTGTGTCTTCTTGTTGTTTCCAACGAAGACTGACCCAGCCTAAAATTAGAGCGAATATAACCGAAGCTACCAAGGCACCGCTCATTGGACTTTTTCCAAAAAAATAGGCGATTCCCATTCCGCCTAAAATGGCGTGTGAAATTCCGGCTGCTAAATAACTGATTCGCTTGACCACAACATACGAACCAACAACACCGCAAGCAACACTGGCCAGTATTCCGCCAAGCAGCGCGTTTTGTAAAAAATAGTGAGACGTTAACGCTTCAAAAAATTCGGACATGAGTTAGATAGATCCTTAGTGGTGACCGTGGCCATGATCGTGGGCGATCATTTTTACATGTTTGCCGTATAAGTCCTGGATGGCTTCTCCGTCCAAACTAGAAACTTGATGAGTGATCAATGTTCGATTTAAACATGCGGCTCTGTGTATGTACTCCGATATAAAACCGATGTCGTGTGAAACAACCAATATTGCGATGCGCTCGTTTAAGATTTTGAGTAATTCGAATATATCTTTTTCGATACGTAAATCGACGTTAGCGGTTGGTTCATCTAAAATTAAAATTTTGGGTTCGCAGGCTAACGCTCGCGCAACCAATACTCTTTGCAATTGTCCGCCAGAAAGACTGCCGATAGTTCTATCCTTAAACTCCAATACTTCGACGTCTTCCATCGCTTTTTTAGCAATGGCTTTATCTTTTTTATTATAAAAACCAAATTTGGATGTTCGGCCAAGGCGGCCCAACAAAACGGTTTCCTCAACCGTTATTGGGAAATCACGATTGAACTTGGCGATTTGTGGCATGTATCCGATTTCGCTTCGACTATTTTCTGTGGAGTCGCCAAATATGGTTATTTTTCCATAATCTGGTTCTAAGATGCCTAGGATAATTTTTAGTAACGTTGTTTTACCGCCGCCATTGGGGCCAACGATACCAATAAACTCGTTTTCTTTGATTGATAGATCTACGTTTTCCAGAACCTTGGGGCCACCGTAGCTAAAGGAAACGTTTTCTATTCGAATGATTTCTTTAGCGCTCATTTATGTTGAACTTTTCAAAGGAATTAACTTTTTTTAGATCAAGGCGAGTTCTTTCACCGATACTAACGTATCGCTTCAGGATGACGCGCGAGAGGGACTGAGTTAGCTTAATTTTTCTTTCAATTAACATGGTATCCATGTATTACGCTCAGCATGAAAATATGTTTAATGGTTCTATTTAACCAAATAAATTATTGGGTTATTTAGCTTAATTGGGATTTTGATTCTATTCTATAGGTCTTTTGTCGCTTCGACAAATCAAAAATAGAACTTAAAAAGGTGGCTATTAAGTAAACCACTTGAGAAGTAATTTGAGGTTTTTTTAGGAAACTATTCCAAGATAAATTGAAACCAACTGGAGATGGATTTATTAGTTCCGGTTTCGTCTGAAGAGCCGTCCCAAGCGTTGAAGGCAAAAGAATGATTTGTCCCTGGTTCAAGTTGGGTGTCTTGTGAAGAGTCTGAGTTTTCAAGTTTTCGCTTGAAGACTACTTGATACTGTCCGTATTGATAAATGGCTTTTGATTCTACCCCTTGCGATTCTTTAGCTTGAGGTTTTACGCTTCCTAAACCTTTAGCGTTTGATTCAACCACCCCAAGTGGATATGAGTTCCATTTCCAGATGTTAACGGAGTTTTCTTTATCTCCGTTTAAGAAATAAGGTTTCTCTCCGCTTCTCTTATTTTCGACAGGAAACTGAATAGCAAATGAATCTGCAAACTCCTGTGGATTGGGAGGAACAGGTTCTTTTTCTTTAGGTTCTTTCAAACCTTTTAGTTTTTCTGGAATGGGAGGAACTGGGGATTCTTTTAGAGGAATCAGTTTTTGTAGAACAGGATCGAAAGTAGGGTCGTCCCAACTCGCAAAGATCGAAATTTCAGATCCGTTATGAATCGCTTTGATTTTAACGCTTTCAACCATTGGGAAATAGGATTTATCTTGTTCAGCTACCTGTCCGCCTAAGGGGTAATAGTGAGTATCTACAGAATTCCATTTCTTATCACTAGGATCGTTTGGTAATTCCCCATCGATTCTTTTTATATGAATTAATTTGTCTGTTTTGGGTTTTTGGGGAGGAGAAAGGGTTTGGATATAATTAACGATGCTCCAAATTTGATCGTCTTTCAATAATCTTTTTGAAAATCTGGGCATTGCCGAACCATACAAGCCAGTCCTTAAAGTTAAAAATAGATCTTTCCTTTTTGATCCTCTTCGAAAAGTCCAAGCTTTAGTTAAATTTCTTGGCCAAATATCTCCAGAAGAGATGCTGACAATTCGATCCGACGCTTCGCCATCACTTCTGCCTTCAAAACCGTGACATCCAGAGCAATTTTCTAAATAGAGTTGACGTCCTTCTTTTACGCTGTCTAAAGAAAACGCAGGCGGTTCTGGTACTTTTACAATTTTATGTTTTCGTCCTCGCTCCATAAACTTTTCAAATTTAGGAGCTAAGGTTTTTAGATATAAGATTAGGCTTTTTCGGTCCGGCTCAGAAAGAACTTGCCAACCGGGCATCGTAGTGCCATCCATACCGAGAGTCAGAGTCTTAAACATATCTTCATCTGTTGGGATTTTACCGATTGGCGTGGATCTTAACTTGTATTGCCCTTTGGTTAAATTTCTTGGCGGTGGGCTTGAGTAATTTATCGTGATGCCTTTTCCATCGCCTTTGTCGCCATGGCATTGAGTGCAGTTTTCTTGGAAAAGAGCTTTGCCGCGTTTAATGGAAGGTTTAGATTTGTTTTCGTGAATCGTCAGTAAATAGTGAGACCTTTGATAGATATAGGCAATTACATACCAGACCTCATTTTCAGAGAGAGAGTCTTCCCACGCTGGCATTGCCGAATTCCAAGGTTCGAATTTTTTCGGTAGCCCTGGGCCGCCTTTCATTATTCTCCAAAACGCATAAGCTGGCGGTTTTTTTAGAATAGTATCTTTGCCTATAAAATTTGCGGGAGGGGGTGAGAAGCTATCGCCAAATAAACCTTTGCCATTTAATAAATCGCCATGACAGAGAAAACATTTTTTAAAATAGACTTTTGAGCCTTTTTGGAATGCTTGCTCCCCGGCTTTTCCTCTTAAAGGAAAAGGGGGCTGCAAGTTTTTTAAAGCGTATGTTTTTCCTTTAACGTCAATTTCGGCAGGCATATCCATTGCCGAGGGACCGCTAAAGGAAAAAGCTTGAGAGCTAATAGAAAAGCAAAATAAAACGGTAAGAAAAAAGAGAGACTGTTTTGTCATTTTCGTTTTTTATGGAAAAGCTTTTAAAAAAGTTTTGAGCCTAGCGCTAAAAATGAACAGTTAAGGTTTTAAGTCGTCCTTTGTAAAAGCCTTCTTTGCTTCTTTTTTAATCCTACCAGATTTGATGGTTTCGTATAGAGGGCGAATTACTTTGTCGCCATTAAATGCAAAATCAAGGTTAATGGTCTCATTAGGGCCGATATGAATTTTTTTCTTAACCTTCTTCATCAAATAATGCCATCCGGTAATATTGTAGTCACCAGGAGGAATATTTTCGATTTTATAAGTACCATCCTTACCGGTAATTTGATTGTATGGATTTTGAACGCGGTATCCAAATGTCTGCATAAATTCATGCATTCCGCAAATCATCTGAAAAATTTTGAATTTCTTTTGAAAAGTAACTTGCCCATGAGTGATATCTTCTGCAGGTACAGGCAGGTTTTGAATAATTTTCCCTCTTTCAGCTTGATAAACCTGGCTGTTGTGCATGACTGGGTCTACGTTATCAACTGTAAACTTGCCACCTTGGCGGACAACGCTGACGTCAGGGGTGAACTTACAGTTTTCAGACAATATATCGATTGTTTTTTCTGGAAAACTTTTTCCGGAATCTACATGGTCAATAGCAATGACCACATTCCTCATTCCCTTATTGTCGTCAGTAATGAAATCATGAACAACACGATTTTCTTCATCATCTGTATCAACCCCTTCATCTACTTGAACCTCAGCACATAAATCTATATTTGGATATAAAACAAGATGAAAAACTCTTGGTTGGGGAGTTTTACCATCTAATATAGCGCGGCCTTGTATTGTTCCTCCATTCTGGACTTCAATTTCTTGGTAGGCCCAGGAGTTTGAGACTAGTAAAAAGAAAATAAGAAATGTGCTCAAACCCAATTTGCTCTTCAACATCTTATATATTTCTCCTAAACAATAACAATATGGCTAATCATTTGATCAATAACGCGGACAATAGGGAGATTTTTGAACGATTTTTGATATTAATAACGAATTCAAAGATCAGGTTTTATAGTAAATAGGGAATATGGGTCAAGTCAAGATAAACTTAAAATATCAGAACTTATAACTTTATCTAAAAAATAAGTTTTTAAAGCGTTTAATAATTAAGGTTTAGTCTAGAAAAATGTCAAAAGTTAATCCTTTAGTTTAGTATTAGATATTTAGAATTTAAAAAAATTCTCTGAATTTTTTAATCTTAAAGCAATGAAGTTAAATTTTAGTAAGATAATTGAGACACATAAGCGGAAAAACTTTAGAACTTGACTCACAACCGCTTGTTTGCTATCGTAAATTCAATAACTTAAGCTATGTAATTTCAGTTAGTTACGAATTTTTTCCCGCCATGATCGATAAAGGTCGTAGAATAACGGACTTAATGAATTAAAATCCCTGGTTTGATTAATCTATTAAGGAAGAGACGCAACATTTTGCTAATAAGAGTTAAAAGTTATTTTGTCATATTCTTCCTTGCTTGTGTATTTCTATATTCTCCTTCCTTAGTTGAAGCAAAGACCGCCTATATAAGAAGCGCAGAGCGTCCTTTTAATGTTCCGCGAGGTTTAGAAGACCGAGTCAATTTCTGGAAACTCGTTTATTCCAAATACACGACCAATCACGCCATAATTCACGATGAAGATCATTTAGATGTTATTTATGAAGTGATTTTTATCAGTCCTTCTATGTCTTCGCGATCCAAGGATCGGAAGATTAATGCGGTAAAAGCAAAATATAAAAAGATACTTAGAAGACTTGCGGTAAAGGGTAGTAAAAGATTAACGGCGGAAGAGAAAAGAGTCTCTAAGCTTGTGAAAGGCGGTTACTACCGGGCTGCTAGGAGTATCCGACTACAAATTGGTCAAAAAGATAGGTTCCGCAGAGGTTTGGAAATCTCTGGGAAGTATATGAAACACATAAAAAGAATTTTTAGGTATCACGGCCTTCCCGAAGAGTTGACAGTTCTTCCTCATGTAGAGTCCTCCTTTCAAGTGTCAGCTTATTCTAGCGCTGGCGCGGCTGGTATTTGGCAGTTTACGCGTTCTACCGGTAAGTTGTTTATGAAAGTTGGTTATGAGATTGACCAAAGATTAGATCCTATTTTGGCTACAGAAGCGGCAGCAAAATTGTTAAAAAGGAACTTCCGTAAATTGAAAAGTTGGCCCTTGGCGATAACCGCATACAATCACGGTTCTCAAGGGATGGCGCGCGCTAAGAAACGACATGGTTCCAGTATCGTAGAGGTAATAAAACGTTATCGTAGCAGAACCTTTGGTTTTGCCTCCCGAAACTTTTATGCAGAGTTTTTGGCTGCCTTAGATGTTGCCAATAATAGTAAAAAATATTTCCCGGGCCTGAAAAAGGAGCCCTTATTAAAGACAACCTCAATGCGTCTGCCGCATTATTTGGATATAAAAACGGCGGTTCGTTATTTTGGAATGTCTAAAGACAAAATTTCCGAATTTAATCCATCGCTAAGAAAGACGATATTGACTGGACAAAAAAGGATTCCTAGAGGTTTTGAGTTTACCGCTCCTGCAGCGAGTTATAAGAACTTAAAATCCGTTTACTCGGATATTCCAGGTTCACTCAAACATAAAAGGCAAAAGCCTTCAAAATGGTATCGAGTGAGGAGAGGGGATAACCTTTCTCAAATTGCTTCACGTTTTAGAGCTGATTTAAGGACTTTAAAAAGAATAAACGGTATTGGTCGAAGAAACCTGATTTATGCAGGACAAGTTTTACAACTGCCTAACTCTAATGGAAGGAGTTGGACAAAAGCTCCATCTCCATCGATTGTTAAGGCTAAGTATAGCTACGACGAGTCTAGCGATTTTTTTAAGCATAAAGTTAGAAAACGGGAAAACTTATCGATAATCGCAAAGAAATATAAAATAAACCCAATCGGTTTAGCGGCTTTTAACAGTATTAGGAACCCAGATAATCTTTACCCAGGGCAAGTTTTAAAGATCCCTGGTAATCGTAAAGTAAGCAATCCTGGTCGTGTTGTTAGAGCCAGTCTTAATTATGAAAAATCCAGCGACTTTTTTAGATATAAAGTTAAGAAAAACGAGAATTTGTCCGTCATTGCAAAGCGGTTTAAGGTTGATCCGATTGGGTTAGCGGCTTTTAATAAAATTAAAAACCCGGACACTCTCTACCGGGGACAGAAATTGAAAATTCCATTAGGTCCTCAAGAAAAGCAAACTTGGACTTCTGGACCTTCCCTAAAAGTTGTCAGGACAGACGACAGTATTCAAATATCTGATATTAAAAAAGAGGATATTCCTAAAACGATTAAATTAGAGTTTGATAAACCTGCTTCTATTTCCACTGAGAACCTCAAAGATCGACCGGCTTTTGGTTCGGTGCAATTCCCGAAAAAAATTAAAAATGCGAAAATAGGCACTATTGTGGTGGATTTTGACGAGACTTTGAGCCATTACGCCGAATGGGCCAGGGTTTCTGTAAAAGAATTAAAAGCTCTTAACGGATTTGGCCGGAAAAAGACAATAATTGTTAATAGGCCTATAAGAATTTCATTTTTAAAGACCAGCTCAGAAGTTTTTGAACAGAAAAGAAGAGACCACCATATTTCCATCCAACAAGATTTCTTCAAAAATTATCGAGTTCACAAGACGCTTTCAAGAAAAGTTAGGAAAGGCGAGACAATTTGGAAGATTTGTAACAGTTTGTACTCGATGCCATATTGGCTTTTAAGTGTTTATAATCCCGGAACCGACGTGAAATCCATAATGCCTGGAGATTTAATAACAATTCCTCTAATTCGATCCAAAAACACCTAAAATTTTGGAAATTATTCCAACTAATTGAATTTGTTGGAGTTGTTTGAAAATTAAATTTTTTTAATTTAACCTCAAAATTCAGGCCTACCTAATATCGGAACAATGGAAGTTTTTAAGAGAGAAAAAGTGAGAAAAACCCCAAAATAAAGCGAAATAAATGGTTGACATGTATTTGTGGGTGGGTATAATTGCTACGGAAATTGAATAGGATTTTAACCGAGAGATCGTTTAGATAAAAGTAGTTTATTTTGTAAATAGGGAACGGAAAAATTTAGTTACTTATCCGTTTCAATTTTAATGCATGGATAGGGAGGATAAGCTAATGAAGAAAGTGGCTTTAATCATTCTTGCGGTTGCTGTATCAGCATTTTTTACAGTATCTGCATTCGCAGGCAGTTTAGCTCCAGGCTCAATGACTAGCTGTAACAACGCTAAGTCTATTACCTTAACCAACTCTGGTGGGTCAGGATCTGATCGTACCAACGCTAACTTAGTTGTTTGGAAAGAGATCAACGCAACTACTGTTCCTATTACATTAGGACCTGGCGATCATAATGGTTTTCCTGGTAACGGTGGTGGAAGCTCTGGATACAAAGGAAAAAATGGTAATGACACTACGGTAAACATGGGTACTAAACACATCATGGGCCGAAAAAGCGTTACCTTGTTCCCACAACCTAATTTCAGCCGTGGCGATTCTATCGGTGATATTAGTGGCGAAGTACGAATCACCAATACCGGTACAATTGGTGTTAGTGTTGCCTGCAACTAATTCGATTTAAAAATAAAACCGGTTGGGGATTTCCCCGACCGGTTTTTTTTTGCCTTTTTTAGAAATAGCAAAAACCTCGCATAGCTAAAATCCTAATAGCTATCAAAGCTTTTAGATTCTGTCTTAACTCTTCTAAAAATATTTAATTTTGGGGTAGTACAAGAGGGCTTAATTGGATTTCAAAAGCTGAAACGGGATAGACCAGTTTGAAGCTTTCAAGCACTTGAGGGTGTACTTCACCGATAATACCTACTACCATTTCTTGGCCATTTAAAATTGCGTGGACCATGGCGACTCTTCCTGGAATGAAGGCTGGGTTTTCGGTAGGGACTGTTTTTATTGTGGCGCCAAACTCTCTCAATAAAGCTTCACAGATAGATCGTATTCCAGAGTAATTAACCTTAGGGCCAATAATAGCGCCAGCTAATCGGCTTAACTCTCTCGATCCGGTTTCGCATTTCTCGTCAACTTGACTTATATATCCTACTTCGAATATTTGCTGAGGTAACTCTTGATCGGCGTTTGCGGCAAAGGTATCTAACAAACCGGGGAGCAATCGTCTTCGAATCATGGTTTGTTCTACACTGATTGGATTATCGATAATTACATGATCGTTGTCCCTAGGTAATTGCAATTTGTCGTATTGAGCCTCTTCGGAGGATAAAATTAAAGTTAATACCTCAAATAACCCAAGACCTGTTAAAGACTTTCGGCAGAGAGCAAAGTACTCCTGATCTTTTAACTGTTTTCCTACAGTTGGAGTGGGTACCAAGCTTAACGGAAAATTATGGTAACCATATGCAATGGCAACATCTTCGACTAGATCAATAGGATGTAATATGTCGTTACGGTATGGAGGAACAAAGACGGTTAGTTCGTCACTGTCGTCTTCTTCGACTTTATGGCCCATCCGTTCTAAATAATCTTTAACTTTTTTCTTATCGAGGTCGATCCCTAAAATACGTTCCGCGTGGCTTGGAGATACCTTAACTTTTTGGGAAGTGAAATCAGGTGTAGAAGTTTTACTATTAGGATAACGAATTTCTACTTGTTCAATTTTCACGCCAGACGCCAACTCCGCAACGCTCGTTACAAATACGTTGAGAGTCTTATTTACAAGTCGCTCATCTGTACCTGTTATGTCTATAAATAAATCGCGGCTATTTGGAGTTACCCTAGAAATTTCTCCATTGATAATTGGCGGCATACTAAGAATGGTTCCTTTAGCGTCGTTCAATAAAGGATATTTGGGAAACTCTTCCAGCAACCGTTTGTATTGAACTCCCTTCGGATGTTTATCTAAAATTTCTTTTGGACTAAGCTTATCGGAATCTTTATTTAAGTTGTATCCTAAAGGGGTAAACTTAATTTCATCGTTGGCGACAGCGCGATATTGAAAGTCTGTTCCTTCTAGTTTGTCCAAATCATAAACGCCAATTGAAGCTCGTTTTCGGTCTCTTCCTAATGCCCAGTGTAGATTTTCTTGCAGTTTCATAATGGCGCGAAGGGTATCTTCCGTAAATGACATATTGCGGATAATCGCGCAAGCTATATTAGGGCGAAAGTTTTCTTTTTGGGATAGAGCTGGGTCGACAGTCACAGAATAGGGGCCAGAATGAAGTTCGTAACCTGGATGCGTCTCTTCTCCTAAATAACCTCTAAGAGTTCGTGCGAGGCCGCCTGGATCAAACATATCTGGTCGCACCGCTAAAAGCTCCATGCGGATAACGCTATGATCGTTTAAAAATACTAATAGATCTGGGTTGACCTTGTAGTCTGCGCCGCATTGATCGCAAACGACTGGCGGGTTCTCTGTTTCGGTAATCTCCATGATGTTGTCGCAACTGGAGCATTTGAAGCGTTTGACGGTGGCATAACCCTCCACATCGCATCCTAATTGACGTAGCTTTTTAGCCAAGTCATCGCGGGGAATTTCAGTTTTAATTCTTGAAAGGAGAGTATCAAGGGAAATAGAAACTACCGGCATAATGGAGTCTCCTTCAACCAATTAATTCTGGCTCGATACAAATGAGTGATGTTAGCTAGTTCATATCGAAACATAGCCAATCGTTCCAATCCTAATCCCCAGGCAAGCACGGGAGTGGTACAACCAAGAGGTTCGGTAACCTCGGGTCTAAAAATCCCGGCTCCGCCCATTTCAATCCAATCTTTTTTCTTTTCAGACCAGACAAATATTTCGACACTTGGTTCTGTGTATGGAAAAAACGCAGGACGAAAATCGAAACGATCAAATCCCATTTTTTTATAAAAGGCAGAGAGCACTCCCAGTAAATTGGCGAAGGTAGCTTTTTCGTCGATTATGATTCCTTCAACCTGATGAAATACTGGCAAATGTTTGTAGTCGACAGTTTCTCTTCTAAAAACTGGACCTATACAAAATACTTTGCGAGGAGGTTTAGGATTCGAAGCCAAAGCTCTAACGCTGGCCGCTGTCGTGTGCGTTCTTAAAACGGGTTTTTTAGCTTGTTCTTTATCCCAGAGGTAACGCCAACCGATAGAGCCAGTATCGCCTCCATTTTCGTGTACGCGACCAATATTATCCACTAAATTCCCATCTGGTAATCGGCATGTATTAGGGCGTTTGATATAAAAAGTGTCCTGCATATCGCGAGCAGGATGATCTTGAGGTTGAAAAAGAGCGTCAAAGTCCCAAAAACTGGATTCAACAAAAGGACTTTCAGTTTCTTCAAAACCAAGCTCTACAAATACACGACGAGTTTGGTCGAAAATAGAAACTAGAGGATGATCTTTACCAGAATAAACGGGATCTCCCGGAACAGTTACGTCATAGGGACGAAAAGTAGCGTTGCGCCATTCTCCAGAGCGTAACATTTCTGTTGTTAATTGATTAAGCTCTTGCCGGACTTCTAATCCTTGGTTGACTAATTCTCGTCCCTTAGGAGTCAGGCAAACTATTCGAGTTTTCCTGGTTTTTTCTTCAATAAAGTTACGGCCATTTAATAAGTCGCAGGCGGTTTTGATATTAATTCCTTGCGCTTCTAAATCTGGGTTAGTTGCGTTCCCGTGTTCGATCAAATATTTAATGAGTTTTTCGTCGTCGTATTGATTGGACAGCGCACTTTGTCCGTTGGGCAAAAGTTTGAGAGTTTTACCGTCTTTTTGAGCCCATTTTTTTTGTTCCAGCCAGCGTAATGATTGACCAATGACTTTATTTTCGAGTCCAGTCGTCTCGGCAACTTTAGGAATCTCTGCGTTGCCGCCCATTTTATTGAGAGCTTCTATAATGTCTCTTTCAGGAAGCGATTTTCCGGGGAGCGCTTTTGCTTTTTTCCCTAATTTCCATTCAGACTCAACATTTTCTTGAACTTCAATTTCTCCTAGATCGGCGCGATATAAACAAACGGCGGACGCTTTACTTTGGTCGACGCCAGCTTTTTCAGCTAAATCAGGGATAGAAATTGGTTCTTCAGTTTTTTGTAGTTGGGTAAGAACCTGAAAATCCATTTCAGGAACTAATTGTTTTTCGCCCATATTTAAACCTATTTAATAGCAGTATGAGAAAAGCTTTGGATTTTTGCAGATTTTAGGAAGGAACTTCCAAAAGGTTGAATTTTAACACAAACCAAGGCTTTGTATAAGGCAAAATTTATAGAGATTGATTTTATGAATCAAGAAGTTGCAGTTTTAAAGCGGTAATCACATTAAAATATATTAATTTCGTAAATATTGAATTTGGAGATCCTTTATTGGATACTAAAAAGCGACTTTCCCCTAAGTTAAAAAATATTTTTACCCCCAATAAATTAACCTTTGCCATTTAGGAATTTCAATGGGACAAGCTTACGAACAGTTGGACGATAACCTTATTAATTTCATCAAAAAACAAAAAATGTTTTTTGTTGGGACAGCAGGAGTTGATGGGCGAGTAAATATTTCCCCAAAAGGAATGGATTCGCTACGAGTTATTAATCCCAAAAAAGTGGTTTGGTTAAACCTAACTGGGAGCGGCAACGAAACAGCGGCGCATGTTTTAGAAACTCAACGAATGACGATCATGTTTTGCGCCTTCGAGGGAAACCCATTAATTCTTAGATTATATGGAAAGGCGACTGCTATTCATCAAAGAGATGAAGCATGGGAAGACGTTGCTTCGCTATTTCCGGATTTGCCGGGCAAAAGGCAGTTTTTCGTAATTGATATAGATCGTGTAGGAGGGTCTTGCGGATTTGGCGTTCCTTTATTTGAGAATAAAGGAAATCGAGAAGACTTAATAGAATGGGCGGGTAATAAAACTGAAAGCGAAATAAAAAGTTATTGGGAACGAAAAAACCAAACAAGTATTGACGGTAAACCTACCAATATTTTTGGTTAATAAATACCTTTCTAAAGTTTTTCAAAACTTTAATATTCTGATTAGCCGTCGGCAGTTAGAGCGGCGTATGAAGGCGAGACCGACCAAATGCTATTTCTAGGCTCCGTAGAAATTCGTTCGTTTCTAGAGTTCTAGCCCGTTAATAAAGGAAAGAGAGCGCTCCATCCACTTGTAACTTGTTCCACTCTGTGGCAGGAGTTCATCTGCCATAGCTCTTGGAAGGCTATATAGAATTTTGTTTTTTCAAATAAATATGGATAAGATTAATGAGGCTAATGATTAATTAGCCCATAAAGCCGTCATATTGCAGTATTTCATTTGGAGTACTTCGAGGTGGTATCTCTTTTTTTTATTGTCTTCCTAAACTTGACAAAACCTGAGTTTTGCCCTATCTTTGCAAGAAAGCGAAAATAAAGCGAAAATACTTTTTTTCAATAAGATAGGAGCCTTAAGACATGATGGATTTAAAAATTGTTAAGAGGGATAATGAAAAAACACCTGAAGCTTGGATATCTGGAAGTGAGTTGAAGCATATAGATATTGTACGCTTAGAAAAAAAACTATCTGCACAAAATCTTGTTATTGATCGGCAACGTCAGACTATTCAAGAGTTGAAGCAAGAACTTAATTCTAAAAAAAGTATTGTAGCGGACAGGCTAGAACCTCCAGTGGCAAGTGTAAAGTCAAGGAAACAAAACGATATCCCTGAAGTCAATGATGGTTATATTTCTATTAAGGTTGGAATTTGATCAAAATTGATAATGATTTCACACAAAAACCCCCATTCTAGAAAACTAGAATAGGGCAGGTAGGAATCATATTGTCTCATTCTATATAGGTTTCTATCCATCGCGAGATGGTTAATATTGCGCGGGTGTATTCCTTATATGGCAGCCTGGGGCGTGGTTTGGTAAAGGGTGTTTCTTTGGTTTACTAATTAGTTTGTGAACCATTAAAGCAGATAGACATGATTTAACTGAGGACAGTCGTTAAGAGGATGCTCGCTCAATGGCTATTTTTATAAGCTCGGCGGCATGCTCTGCATCTTCCCAACCTTCCAGATCGACCCATTTTCCTGATTCTAAATCTTTGTAGTGAGCAAAAAAATGAGAAATCTGGTTCAGTAGGGTTTTGGGTAAATCTGTATATTGTTTTACTTCTGCATAATAAGGATTCAGGGCGTCAACCGGAACGGCCAGAATTTTTTCATCCTCACCTTTTTCATCCTTCATTTTTAGAACCCCAATAGGCCTGGAACGAACGATAGAGCCAGACAAAAACTCTACGGGGGACGCGACTAGGATATCAATGGGGTCGCCGTCTTCAGAAAGCGTATGGGGTATAAACCCGTAATTGCAGGGATAACGCATCGATGTATGCATAACGCGATCAACATAGAGGGCGCCAGATTTCTTATCCATTTCGTATTTTACGGGTTCCCTGCCAAATGGGACCTCAATGATAGCGTTAATATCCCAGGGGGGCGCTTTGCCTATTGGTATTTCATCAATAATCATGTCAGAAAACTTATTTTATGGAATGGGGATTCATTCAAGGTTTGTTTTTCGCCCGTTATTGGGGGAAAAGAATGGATTTAACAAGAAGTAGTCAAAATGCCCTGTTTTTATTGTGCATCTCTATTTTATAAATGGATGGTGCCCCCGGCGCGACTCGAACGCACGACCCCCAGATTAGGAATCTGGTGCTCTATCCTGCTGAGCTACGGGGGCTAATATCTTGTTGGCGTAATTATAAATTTTTGCGCTTCGACTTACAAACTTTTTAAATAATAAGAATGTGAAATATTCTAAGAAATTTATAAACTATTTGATAGTAATAAAAAATGTCTATATCTTGCAATATTATGAGCGGTGAATATATAAAACTGCAACAGACTCAAATACTTCGAACATACTAAAAAAATATGGCTAAGAGCAAACAAGAACGAATCAGATTCGCAAATGACGAAATCCTTGGAAAAGGTAACTTAGATGTTGTGGATGAGGTCTTTGCGACTGATTACGTTGTACACGCTGGTGGTAAGGATTATAAAGGTCCAAAGTTTGTAAAAAAATTCATTAAGCAACTTCGTTCTGCTATTTCTAATCTTCGGGTTGTTGAGATTACGTTTCTAATGCAAGCTGGAAATATGATCACTTGGCAATATACTTTAAGCGGTAAGCATGCAGCTGATATGAGGGGGATTCCTCCAAGTGGACGGAAGGTGAAATGGAGAGGCATAGTGGTCACTCGTTTTGACGGCGAGAAGATTGCTGAGGAATGGACTGTTTCGGAGCTAGCGGAAAAGTTGCTCTTAAAATTGCCGCGTTGAGTGGGAGTTTTATTAGATCGAGGCGAGATTCTTCCCACCGCTTTGTGGATCGTCAGAATGACATGCTAAGGGGACTGGTTTTAATTAAGCAACTTTTGTTTAACACTGGTTTAATAGATATTTCTTTCTTTGCGCCCTATGTGCCTTTGCGGTTCATAAATCTGTTGCTTATTAGTTATTGAAATAGACTAGGATTCCAAGGGATAAAATGATTCTATAAATGATGAATGGAATCAGTCCTGCCTTTTCTAAAATTCCCAATAACGCTTTAATAGAAAAATATCCCACCACGAATGCGGTAACAAACCCGACGGTTAATTGTCCTATAGTGTAAGGGGTGGCTGCCGCTGGTCCGGAAACTAGGTGCCAGATCTTTAAAGACCCTGCAGCTAGAACAATTGGGGCTCCTAATAAAAAAGAGAAACGAGCCGCCGTTATTTTAGAGATATTGCTAAACAACCCTGCCGAAATGGTTACTCCCGATCGCGACGTTCCTGGTAGCAGAGCTAACATTTGTGCAAAACCAACGATTAAAATTTGTTTTAGAGTAAGAGATTCGATTTCTTCGCTAGGAGATTGGGCCTTTTTGCTAAAACGTTCTGCGGCAAGAAAAACAAGAGACCATAAGAAGAGATTGATAGCTACGAAACTTGGGTCTCTGAGACTGTTCTCTATATAGTCTCCAAAAAATAGACCGGCTAACCCTGCAGGGAAACTGGCCAGTACGATTCCCCAAGAAACTCTTTTGTGGTCTGGGCTTGCGCTTTTAAGAAATAGACCTTTACTTAAGTTTATCAAGTCTCTTTTAAAAAATATTATAATGGAGAGTAGGGTGGCTACATGCAGAATTGCGTCTAAAGCCAACCCTTGATCCGGAAAATTGAATATAATGGGGGCTAAGATTAGATGGCCTGAGCTTGAAATCGGGAGAAATTCAGTAATTCCCTGAATTATTCCTAAAAGTATGATTTGCCAATATTCCATATTAAATGCATCAAAAATTAAAAAATAGATTAACTACTATTGCGTTCGTTTGCTTTGGTTTTATTTTACTGCATAACCAGAAGCTTTCCGTTACCGATCCTGAAAACACTTATCCTAAAAGGATAAGGCGGGCTGTTCGACTATGGATTAATCCTCCAGAAAACGAATTGGAAAAGCATCTTATTGGAAAAGGCATTGCCTGTGATAACCGAAACGAACTTTATAAAACAGTCGCTTCAGCTACGGTTCTCATTAAAACCGACCAAGGGCTTGGGGCTGGTGTTTTTGTACGACCCAATTTAATTGCTACTGCCGCCCATGTGGTGGATGGAAAAGAATTAAAGGTTTATCTTGCTTCTGTTGAAGAAGAGTTTTTGGCCAAACCCGACAAGCAAATTTCGATTCGAAATGTATCGCGAGTGAGAGGCTTGGATCTTGCGTTTATAACTACTAAGGACGGTAGTCCATCCTGGCTTAATTTAGAAAGAGATTTTAACGACGATGAGAATTTAATGGTCGTTGGGCATCCCAGCGGTAAATATTACTCTTTGCAAAAAGCGAGAATCAAGAAAAAAGCAAAAATCCGAGATTCTAATTACATTTATTTTAAAGATAACGAAATATTCTTTGGGAATTCTGGCGGCGCTATCGTATCTTGCAACGGCAATTTGGCAGGTATTGTTAGCATGATGGATAGCTATGATAACAGTATGCATAAAGAAGGAATTGGTATAAATTCTATTACTGTAGCACGCTATATAGAGAGGTTACGCTTGAATTAAAAGTTAAGGTGATTTCTTGGTTTTTATGGGATAAGTGTTTGAAATAGTTGATTTATGTCTTTTATTTGGGTTGGGTGGCTAATCAAGGGTATTTCCATTTTGTTGACTGGTAGAGCGATTTCTTAGAGAGTTTGAGCTAGTTATAAGTCTCTATTTAATAAGGGCTTTTTTATCTTTGCTGGAAATGAGATTTTGTGGTATCTTAGCCCCATCTTTTGATTTACCAAGGGCTTTCATGGTTAGAACGCTTTTTTGGTTATCTAAAAAAGCTGGTTTGCCGCCCTTGCGGATTTCCAACCCATCGTTTTATCCTAATTTTTAATCCCAATCTCGCAGTTGGAAAGTGAAAGAATTTTCCAGAATAAAAAGATTACCTCCCTACGTTTTTAATAGCGTCAACGAGCTAAAAGTTGATGCGAGACGCAGGGGCGATGATATATTAGATTTTGGGATGGGCAATCCAGATATGCCCACGCCTCCCAAAATTGTGGACAAGTTGTGCGAAGCGGTTAAGAAACCACAGAATCACCGCTATTCCCTTTCAAAAGGAATTCCTAAACTTCGTCTTGCTATTACCGATTGGTATAGGCGCAGGTTTGACGTAGATTTAGATCCAGAAAGTGAAGCAATAGCCACTATTGGATCCAAAGAGGGAATATCGCAATTAGCTTTGGCGATTACTAATCCTGGGGATTCCATTTTAGTGCCTACACCAACATATCCTATCCATACCTACGCGTTTATATTGGCAAATGGAGATGTTATTCATGTTCCATTATCTCGGGAAGTTGATTTTTTTGAATCCTTATTAAAAGCTTTTAAGCAGAATTGGCCTCGACCTTTTGCTCTCGTTATAAATTTTCCTCATAATCCCACCACTGAAGTTGTGGAAATAGATTTTTTTAAGAAAGTGGTGGACTTTGCAAAAGAACACGACCTAATTGTTATTCACGATTTTGCCTACGCTGATATTGTGTTTGACGGTTACAGGGCTCCTAGTTTTCTTGAAGTTCCAGGCGCTAAGGATGTGGGTGTTGAAATTTTCACTCTTTCAAAAAGCTATAATATGCCTGGTTGGAGAGTGGGATTTGTAGTAGGTAATGCGGAGATTATACATGCTTTGGCGAGGGTGAAAAGTTACCATGATTATGGTATTTTTCAGCCTATACAAATCGCTTCTATAATTGCGCTTAATGAATTAGAAGGCTGCGCTCAGGAGATTTGCGACATTTATAAAAACCGCCGAGATGTTTTGTGCGATGGCTTGAATCGATTAGGGTGGAAAGTTGAAAAACCAAAAGCTACTATGTTTGTTTGGGCGGAAATTCCCGAACAATTCCAAGCGATGGGATCTTTAGAGTTTGTAAAGAGATTAATTAAAAAAGCGAAAGTGGCAGTGTCGCCTGGCATTGGCTTTGGTGAAGAAGGCGACCGTTATGTTCGTTTCTCCTTGGTAGAAAACGAGCACCGCACACGGCAAGCGATTCGCGGTTTGCGCGAAATTTTTAATAAGCCGGATGAATTTTTAGAGCGATCGGAATAATTTATGAAAATCATAAAGGTGGGGTTGATTGGGTTTGGTATTGTCGGTTCTGGAGTTGTCAAAATCTTATCCGATAATTCAGACGTGATTTCTCAGCGACTTGGCGCCAAAATTGAGTTGGTTAAAATCGCCGATTTGGACATTGAAACAGACAGGGGAGTTAAAGTTGAACCTGGAGTTTTAACGAAAGACGTCGACGAAGTTCTTACCAATCCTGAAATTGACATCGTTATCGAGTTGATTGGAGGGACGGAGCCAGCCAAAACTTTCATGATGAAAGCCATGGAAAATGGAAAACGGGTAGTGACTGCAAATAAAGCTCTATTAGCGAAACATGGTGATGAAGTTTTTTCTTTAGCTGAGGAAAAAGGATTTGCTCTTGGTTTTGAAGCTGCTGTCGGCGGCTGTATTCCCATTATCCGGTCATTGAAAGAATCTTTTGCGGCAACTCAAATAAAATCAATAGTAGGGATTGTTAATGGAACTGCAAATTATATTTTGAGTCAAATGACCGAAAATGGGCGTGAGTTTGGCGTCGCTTTAAAGGAAGCTCAAGAACTGGGTTTCGCAGAGGCGGATCCAACTTTTGATGTTGAAGGTATTGATACGGCGCATAAAGCTGCGTTGCTAACTCGACTGGCTTACGGCACTTCTGTAAACTTTGACGAAATTTATATTCAAGGAATTTCCGATATTACTCTAAAGGATATAGATTGCGCTAGGGAATTTGGATATAAAATAAAATTACTGGCTATTTCTAAAATGAATGGCGACTCGGTAGAGGTTCGTGTTCACCCCGCTATGATTCCGGAAGATCATTCATTGGCGCAAATTAATGGCGTATTTAATGCGGTTCAGATCTATGACGATTTGATGGAAAAAAGCGCTTTGATTGGGCATGGGGCTGGTTCGTTACCCACTGCATCAGCGGTAATAGGTGATGTTATAGAAATCGCGCGGGATGTTTTATTGGGAGTATCTTCCCGAGTGCCAGTGCAAGCTTTTGATCCAAAAAGTTTCAAAAATTTGCCAGTTACGGATATTAGGCAAATTGAAACGGAATATTTTCTCCGGTTTAACGCTTTGGATAAGCCGGGTGTTTTGTCAGTAATTTCGGGTATTTTAGGAGATCATTCAATCAGTATTAAATCCGTTATCCAACAGGGTAGAGATGAAGGTAAAGGGGTTCCTCTGATTTTGATGACACATCAAGCTAGAGAAGAAAATATACAAGACGCTTTAGCAAAATTAAATCATACAGACGTTATTTCTGAAAAACCTATTGTTATACGGTGCGAGAGTTAAATTATGAATTTTAAAGCCTGGTTTCAATGTATTAATGGTTGTTCTGGACGTTATGATTTGACCGAAATTATTTATCGTTGCCCAACGTGTGACGATTTATTAGAAGTCATTCATGATATGGACGAGCTTAAAAAACGTTCGGCTAAAGAATGGAAGGCTTTATTTGACGATCGTTATCGAAAACATGAATGGCCCTATGGAAGTAGCGTTTGGGGTAAAAAAGAACTTGTTTGCCCAAACTTGGATAACGATAACATTGTTTCGACCTACGAGGGCGGAAGTAATCTTTTTTATGCAGAGCGATTTGGCAAACAAGTAGGTATTGATGACTTATGGGTCAAACAATGTGGTTTGTCTCACACTGGTTCTTTCAAAGATATAGGAATGACAGTGCTTGTCTCAATGGTTAAACAGATGAGAAGTGAGGGGAAAAATATTCGGGCGGTTGCCTGCGCTTCTACCGGCGATACTTCTGCGGCTTTAGCAGCTTACTGTGCCGTTGCGGGGATTCCCGCTATTGTTTTTCTGCCAAAAGATAAAGTTACTTTGACGCAATTGGTTCAACCCATAACTCATGGCGTGATGACAATATCATTAGACACTGATTTTGACGGTTGTATGGAACTTGTTAAAGATCTTTGTATGAAAAATGATATTTATTTAGCCAACTCAATGAATTCCTTAAGAATTGAGGGACAGAAAACTATCAGTTTTGAATTAGTACAACAGTTTGATTGGGAAGTCCCAGATGTTGTTATCGTTCCTGGCGGAAATTTAGGAAATGTTAGCGCGCTAGGTAAAGGGTTTACAATGTTAAAAGATCTTGGATTAATCAATAAATTACCAAGGTTAGTTTGCGCTCAGGCCGAAAAAGCGAATCCTTTGGTTAGATGTTTTAAAAATGGATATAAAGATTTTGAAAATATTCAAGCGGAAGAAACTTTAGCTTCGGCTATCCAGATTGGAGCTCCTGTTAGTATCAAAAAAGCGATTAGAACTTTAAAGGCTTTTGATGGAATTGCAGAAGACGCTACGGAAGAAGAGTTAGCAAACGTAGCTGGGAGGGCTAATCGAACAGGGCTATTATGTTGTCCGCATACCGCCGTGGCTTTGGCGGTTATGGAAAAACTCGTTAAAAGAGGTGATATCAAAAAAAGCGAACGCGTTATCGTAATTTCTACGGCTAATGGTTTGAAGTTTTCAGAATTTTTGAATAATTATCATGCTAATAAAATTTCAGGCGTTGAGTCTGAGTTCGTGTATAAACCCCATGAATTAAGCGCAGATTACGATAAAGTACGCGACGCCATCTTTCAAAACCTGGAGGGGTGAACGGATATAACATATGCATAAATTTATTGGAATATTGAGCGTTATTTTATGCTTAATGAGTCCCGCTATTGCCCAAGAATCTCCTAATTTTGATTGGGAAAATATACCTGGCGGAGAACTAGTTATGGGTGATTCCTTTTGCAATGATGAGCAAGGGAATTCAGACTGGTGTTCTGACGAAACTCCTCACAAAGTTCAATTGGATGGATTTTTGATTCTACGTAGTGAAGTTACGAATCAATTATACTACCGTTGTTTTAAGGATGGTTTTTGTGAACCTAATGAATTACACGATTCCAGACCAAGAGACTTTTCCAAAAAACAACAGCCTGTTGTTTTTGTTTCATGGAAACAGGCTCATAATTTTTGTAAATGGGCAGGCGGAAGACTGCCTACTGAAGCGGAATGGGAAAAGGCGGCTAATAGAGAAAATTTAGGCGGAGCTGTTTTTGGAAAAAAATATGATGTTGGAGCTCCTAATAGAGTTGGGTCGGTCAAGCCAAATTCCAAAGGTCTTTATGATATGTTGGGTAATGTTTATGAATGGACCCAAGATTGGTACGGGCCTTATGAAACAACCACCCCTCAGTTAAATCCAAAAGGACCTGGAGAAGGTAAACAAAAAGTTATTAAGGGCGGCGCATGGAACTCTCCAGCGCATTATCTAAGAGTTTCAGACAGAGTAGCGCGTAATCCTGAGTATCGCTATAGCGATTTGGGGTTTCGTTGCGTGAAATTAAATAATAGAAAGGAAGATTCTTGATGTCAGAAGTAAAAAAACTTGTGATTATTGGTTCGGGACCAGCGGGACATACTGCAGCAATTTATGCGGCGAGAGCTAATCTAGATCCTTTTATGTTTGAGGGATATATGTCGGGTGGACCAGCTGGCGGCCAATTGACCACAACAACAGATGTCGAAAATTATCCAGGGTTTCCAGAAGGAGTAAATGGTCCAGATTTGATGGAGTTGTTTCGAAAACAGGCTGAGCGTTTTGGAACTGAAATGTACCGAGAGGATGTATCGGAAGTAGATTTTAGCAAACGGCCTTTTACTATTAAGTCTGAGAAAAGAGAAGTTCAAGCCCAATCGGTTATCATCGCTACTGGAGCTACGGCTCGGAGAATGGGCGTGCCGAGTGAAGAGAAAATGTGGAACAATGGTATGTCCGCTTGCGCAGTCTGCGATGGCGCGTTACCTTTTTTCAAAAATCAACCCTTGATGGTAATCGGAGGCGGCGATACGGCTGTTGAAGAAGCTTCTTATTTGACCAAATTTGGCACTGTGGTGTATTTAGTGCATCGTAGAGACGAGCTGCGAGCTTCTAAAATTATGCAAAAACGGGCTTTTGACAATCCTAAGATAGATATTGTTTGGGACTCTGTTTTCGTAGACGCTCTAGGAGAAGATTTTGTCACTGGCGCTCGCGTTAAAAATATTAAAACTAATGAAGAAAAAGATATTCCATTGGCAGGTATTTTTTACGCGATTGGACACACGCCCAATACGTCAGTTTTTAAAGGTCAAATTGATTTAGATGAAACCGGCTATATTAAAGTTAAAAGCGGAACCCAACAAACTAACATTGAAGGCGTCTTCGCCGCTGGCGACGTTCACGACAAAGTTTATAGACAAGCTGTGACTGCGGCTGGAGCAGGGTGTGCCTCTGCTTTGGAAGCGGAACGTTGGTTGGCTGAACAAGGTATTGAATAAGTTTAAGGCCGGGATTTTCTAATCCCGGTTTAATTTTTTACCCCCTCCCTCCTTAATATCCCTTCTTATTTTGGCTTTCTTGCCTGCTTGACAAGCGCAGTATTGAATCTTATTACAGAATAGGCAGTTAAATTCTTGTTTGTTAAAACCAGGAGCTAGTCATGCGATTCGATAAGATGACAATTAAGTTGCAAGAAGCTTTAGCGGAAGCTCAATCTTATTGCGAGCGAGAGAAGCAACCGTATATCGAATGTGAGCATTTATTGCTGGAATTGGTTAAAGATAAAGAAGGTTTAACCTATAGCATTTTGAATAAGTCGGGCGCTAATTCGGAAAATGTTGTTTCACAGCTCCAGTCCCAATGTTCGAAATTCCCAAAAGTAACTAAAGAAATCCCTCAAATTCATATATCGTTAACGTTTAAATCAGTTTTAAATAAAGCGTTTGAAGAAGCTAACGCAATGAAAGACGAGTTTCTTAGCGCTGAGCATATTCTATTAGCGATTTGTGAAACTCCAAATTCTAGTGTAGGGCAACTGTTTGTAAAAAACGGAATTAAAAAAGATCATTTATTAAAAGCGCTTTTTGAGTTACGTGGTAATCAACGCGTTACTGATCAAAACCCAGAAGATAAATATCAAGTTCTTAAGAAATACTGCATAGATGTAACCGAAAGAGCTCAGGCTGGTAAATTGGATCCTGTAATAGGAAGAGACGAAGAAATTCGTCGAGTGGTCCAAGTATTATCTAGGAGAACCAAGAATAATCCGGTTCTGATTGGAGAGCCTGGAGTTGGAAAAACTGCTATTGTTGAAGGACTGGCTCAAAGAATTTTTCATGGAGATATTCCAGAAACGCTTAAAGATAAAAGAATTTTAACCTTAGATTTGGCCGCGTTAGTTGCTGGAACAAAGTATCGAGGTGAATTTGAAGATCGTTTAAAATCTGTTTTAAAAGAGATTGGGGCGGCAGGCGGAGAAATTGTTTTATTCATAGATGAGCTTCATACCCTTGTGGGAGCTGGTTCGGCAGAAGGTTCAATGGACGCTTCTAATATGTTAAAACCCGCATTGGCCAGGGGAGAACTTCATTGTGTTGGAGCCACGACCTTAAATGAATTTAAAAAATATATAGAAAAAGACAAAGCCTTAGAAAGGCGATTTCAGCCTGTATTGGTTGGAGAACCTACAGAGGAAGACGCGATATCAATTTTAAGGGGATTGAAAGAAAAATACGAAGTCCATCATGGCGTGCGAATACAAGACGGAGCGATTGTGGCTGCGGCAAGACTTTCAAACCGATATATTACGGATAGGTTTTTGCCGGATAAAGCGATTGATCTAATAGACGAAGCCGCTTCAAGGTTGAGAATGCAAATTGATTCTTTGCCTGTCGAGATTGATCAATTTCAACGAAAAATTACTCAATTAGAAATTGAACGAGAAGCTTTAAAAAAAGAAGAAGACGCTGAATCAAAAGATCGAACTGAAAAAATAGGAAATGAAATTTCTATTGCTAAAGGCGAGTGCGATGAACTGCGTGAACAATGGGAAGAAGAAAAAAAATCGATTGGAAAAAAACAGAAAATAAAAGAACAAATTGAACAGATTCGTAGAGAGTCTGAACGGGCCGAAAGAGAAGGGGCTTTAGAAAAAGCGGCTTCTCTAAAATATGGCGAATTACCTCGTTTGAATAAAGAATTGGAGTTGTTGCAAACGGCTGATGACTCAGATCAAAGTAAGAAAATTTTGAATGAAGAGGTTGGTGAAGAGGATATTGCATTTATAGTTTCTCGCTGGACGGGAATTCCATTGGACAAGATGTTGCAATCCGAAAAAGAGCGCTTAATCCAAATGGAGTCTCATCTAAGAAAAAAAATTGTAGGTCAGGAAGAAGCTGTTGGCTTAGTCGCAAACGCAATACGCCGAGCACGCGCTGGGTTAGACGATCCAAATAAACCGATAGGTACTTTTCTATTTCTAGGTCCCACTGGTGTTGGAAAGACCCAGCTCGCTCGAACTTTAGCCGAGTTTTTATTCGACGATGAGCAAGCGATGGTTCGTATTGATATGTCGGAATTTATGGAAAAACATTCCGTCTCGCGTTTGTTAGGAGCCCCTCCTGGTTATGTTGGATATGAAGAAGGAGGATATTTAACGGAGCATGTTCGTAGAAAACCGTATTCTGTTGTTTTGTTTGACGAAATGGAAAAAGCTCATCAAGATGTTTTCAATATTTTTCTTCAAATACTAGACGATGGGCGAATTACAGACGGGCAGGGAAGAACTGTTGATTTTAAGAATACGATTATTTTAATGACTTCCAATATTGCGGGTCAATTAATTCAAGAAGAGAGTGAGCGAATTAGTAAAAACCATACGCAAAATGGTTCTTTTGAAGATGAATGGGAAAAAGTTCGCCAAACAGTGACACAAGAATTGAAAAAATATTTTCGACCTGAATTCCTCAATCGGATTGACGATTGCGTAATTTTTCGAAACTTAGGAAAAGACCAAATTAAAAATATTGTCGATATCCAATTAGTTGATCTCCAAAAAAGACTCGGCGAGAGTAGAATTTCTTTAGATATGGTTGATGAGGCTAAGGAGCTATTAGCTGAAAAAGGTTACGATCCGGTTTATGGAGCAAGGCCGCTAAAAAGAGCCATTCAAAAATATATTAAAGATCCTTTAGCTACGCAAATTTTAAACGGAAAGTTTAAAGATGGGGATGGAATAACGGTAAGCGTTGATGAAAAAGGTAATTTTATCTTTAAAAATTAATTTTAGGCAAATAACTTTTTTGAAAGGTTAAGAGAATCTTTATTTTATTAAAGGTTCTCTTTTTTTTATAGAGTTGTTAGATTTAGATAATCTATTTATAGCTTCTTCCGAAAGTTGAGTGAATTTTTCGTTATTAAACCGACGAAAAAACTCCAAAGCCTTTTTAAAATGGTGAACTGCTTTTTCTTTTTCTCCAGATTTTTCCATAATCGTAGCCAAATTAAAGTGAGCGTTTGCGAACTCTGGGTTGATTTCTAATGCTTTTTTTAATTTTTCAGACGCTTCCTCAAAACGATTTGATTTCATATGCAGGAAGCCTAAATCATTCCACATTACAGCGCCGGTAGGGTAATCTTTTAAAATGCTTTTAAGTTCTGATTGCGCCAACTCTGTTTGGTTTGTGTCTAAATATTTTTGAGCTAACTCATACTTACGGTCCAGGTCCTTAGGATAATGAACTAATAAACCTTCCAATTTTTTTATTTGCGCAAGATTTGAAAGTCTGGCGCTTATATCTTTCTCTTCTAAACTTGTAGAATTTATTTTGTATTTATTTATGTAAGAAGCTATTTCCTTCTCGGCTAGTCCAGCCATTAAGCCATTTTTCTTCCTATTGTATAGCTCTTTTGAAATTCTCATGTGGGTTAGGGCCGAATATCCTTTTCCGACACTATTCAAGGCCAACGCTAAATTGAAATGTGTGTCGGCAAAGTCTGGCATGATTTTAAGAGCATTTTTAAAGGAAACAATTGCTTCAGGACTTTTACCTGTTTTGTAATGGGTCAAACCAATTAGATTATGGCTTTCAAAATTTAATGGATCTAATTCAATAGTTTTTCTAAATGCTTTCAAGGCCTCAGGATATTTTATTAATCCTTGATAGGATATTCCTAATAAGAAGTATAGTTCCGATCGTTTTGGATTTTGCTCAATTAATTTTTCTATTAACTCTAGGGATTTTTGAAAGTTTCCTCTTTTGATATGATCAAAAGCATTTTTTTTGTTTTTAATGGCTTCAGCAGAAAGAAAATTTACTTTTCTCTTTGAGACTAAATTATTTAAATCTTTATCAATAAAACTCTTTAAAACTTCAGCGACAAGCTTATTTCCTTTGGGGGAATAGTGATGAAAGTCTTTTCCATTTTGGTTATACAAAGTGGACAGCTCTTTCTCTGAACCTTTCGCTTTTAATACAAAAGAGTTATTTAAATCTAGAAAAGGCAATTTGGTTTCTTCTAAGAGTTCTTTGAAATCCCTATAGTTTTGGTGGAAACCACTGTCAAAGCTTTGACAGTTTTCAGGTTTTCCCTGCCAATAGCAATTAAGCCACTGGCTTCCAATTAAGGAGGGAGATAAAGCAAAAATAGTATCGGCATTTTTATCTTTTCCAACACGGTGAATTTGTTGGAATAGTTTATTAATCGTTAATTTAGCGTTAGAAAAATTAAGCTCTTGGCTTGAACAAAGATAATTTTGAAGTTTAATGGTTGGGATTAGACTATTTATCCAACTTCGACTAATGATGTTTTGGCAAGAGAGTCTAGAAATTGATGGGTTTAAGTTTACTAATTTTCCATTCTGTGTTTCAAAAAGTGGTTTGCTAATTCCAAATAGATTGTCTTTACGAGTATCTGCAAAATCATTCCCCGTATAGATCATGGTTATGATTAATTTGGGCCGGGTTTTATCAATGAAATTCTTCAGAGCCAAGTAATATTGTCCGATGCCGTACCCTGAAACCGCTAGGTTTAATACTTGAACGTTTGGGAACTTTTCACTCAAATAGAAGGACAAAGTTTCTTGGTCGTTTACTCCTGCGCCATAGGCTACAGAGTCTCCAAGAATTAAAATATGGTCTGCGGCTGGGTTTAAGGACTGAGATCGAAGCCCAAACTTGTTAGTGGTGTATGTTCTATTATCAGCGCTGAAAGAGTAGTCGGGTATGTTGACCCAACCTAAATTAGAGTCAAATTGAGTGCCCAGAGCGACTGATCGATTCCAATTCTTTAAAACAAAATAACCTTCGACTAAAAGACAAGCGCTTATCAAACTAATTAGCGATACGACTGTGGCAAAAATAAATTCTTTTACTTTAGTTTGAGGCAAATGGAATTCCTGAAAAATGCTTTGGAGGTTATTTTTCGGCTAAAACAATGATACTTGAACCAAAAGGGAGGCGAGAACGACTCAATATTCTTGCTTCTATAGACATTACTTTTAAAACGAGTTGATTGATCACTTCGGGAACTTTAAAAACGTTTGAAGAGTTTTCTTTAGTAGGTATTATTTTTTGAAATAACCGCACCAAGGTTAATAAAGGAAAGGTTGTCGCAAACATATAGCTTGCTCGCAAAACTTTAAAACCCGCTTGTTTCAATTTATGCGTTATTGAGGTTATCGTGTATCTTTCCCGTGTCATTACGGCTTTATCGTGCGAACTTAGTAAAAAAGGAAATGCAGAATCTGTGATTAATAGTTTTCCGCCTGGTTTTAATATTCTTGAAATTTCGTTTAAAGCGCAAATATCATCTTTTACCCATTGATGGTAAAGTACGTCTAACAAAACTGCAAAATCAAAAGTTTCGTTTTGTAGCCCTAATTGATTTAAATCTCCTCGAATTAATCTTTTTATTTCTCTTTTTTGGCAGAAATCTAAAGCGTCTTGAGAAAAATCTAAACTAGTAACGGAACCATACTTTTCCAGGAAGATACGGTTTGCTCCCGTCCCACAACCTGGTTCAAATATTTTGATGTTGGAAGTTAATGGAACTTTATTCAAAAAGCTTTCTATGAACATTCGTTTGGTTTTAAAAAACCAATGCGATTGTTCTTCAATAAACATTTTTTGATACTCTGATTTGATCATTTTTTTAGCAGAAGTGAGTTTAAAGACTCTTTGAAAAGGTACGCAAAAAATGATATTCTCTTTCATCATTTTTTTCAATTAAATCCCACAATTGGGTTTTATTCCTCGTGGCTTGCCACGTCTTTTTTAATAAGGCTTTATTTCGGATTCTTTACCCATTTGGGGATAGATATTGTTTTAAAGTCAACTGTATTGGTTACTCTATGTCTGAAGAAGAACGTTTTATCGATAATGGCGATGGCACTATAACTGACGTCAAAAAACAAATAATGTGGACTAAAACTGACACCATGAACGATCTTAAAAAATGGTGTTGTTATCAGGATTGTCTGGATTTTGTTCGGCATCTCAGAGAAAATAACTTCGCGGGATATGATGATTGGCGTCTTCCAACTCGAGACCAAATGGAATCTTTGTATGACGAATCGTTTTCTAACAGAGACGTCTACGGTAAAGAGATTCATATAAGCGATAAATTTGAAAAAGGGGGAGGATTTTCGGTAGTTGCAGAGATTGTTCCTGGACGAGCGAGATCTTGTGTGTTGAATATTCGTGAAGGAACTTTTACAGATCCTGACGGCTTATGGACTCTATCCGAAGCCTCTCGCGGAGTTCGAGTTATTACCCCAAAAGAATAATAATGGAGTTCTTATATGTCTGAGATATATAAACCATCTTCAGATTCAAGCCAAAGAGCATGGATTAAATCCATGGACCAATACCGAGAAATGTATGAACGGTCTATTAACGATCCTGAGGGATTTTGGTCTGAAGAAGCGGAAAAGTTTACCTGGTTTAAAAAATGGGACAAGGTGCGTGATTTTAATTACGACGTTCGCGACGGAAAAATTTTTATTGAATGGTTTAAAGGTGGACAAACTAATATAACCGTCAATTGTATTGATCGATATTTAAAAACTAAGGGAAACCAAACCGCTATTATTTGGGAAGGTAACGAACCCGATGAAAGCTGTAATTTAACGTATAACGAATTACATGAAAAAGTTTGTAAGTTTGCAAATATATTAAAAAAACACGGGGCAAAAAAAGGAGATCGGGTGTCAATTTACATGCCAATGATCCCCGAACTAGCTATTGCAATGTTAGCGTGCGCACGAATTGGAGCGGTTCATTCCATTGTGTTTGGAGGTTTCTCGGCCAACGCTCTAGGCGACCGAATAGCTGATTCCGCTTGTTCTATAGTGGTTACAGCGGATGGGTCCTTTCGTGGTTCAAAGCCAGTTCCATTAAAAACTGCAGCTGATGAAGCTATTATTATAGCTGAAAAACAGGGAATCAAAGTTCAAGCCTGTATTGTGGCTAAAAGAGTTGGCGATAAGATACCTGTTGAAATGGTGGATGGAAGAGATTTTTGGTGGGATTCAGAAATGGCAGACGCTAGCGCAATATGCGAACCCGAGCCAATGGATGCTGAAGATCCTTTGTTTATCTTATATACCTCTGGGTCTACTGGAAAGCCTAAAGGAGTTCAGCATAATGTGGGCGGGTATATGATCTACGCGGCTCTAACTCATAAATATATTTTTGATTATCACGATGGCGATATTTGGTGGTGTACGGCAGATATAGGTTGGGTGACGGGGCATTCGTATATTATCTATGGTCCATTAGGGAATGGCGCGACAACAATTATGTTTGAAGGAGTGCCGACTTACCCAGATGCCGGTCGTTTTTGGGCAACTGTTGAAAAACATAAAGTCACTCAATTTTATACCGCTCCAACAGCCATTCGAGCTTTGATGTCTCATGGAGAAGAGTATCCAGCAAAATACGATTTGTCTTCGCTGAAGGTGCTAGGGTCAGTTGGAGAGCCTATCAATCCTGAAGCTTGGCGTTGGTACCATCAAAATATTGGAAGAGGTAATTGTCCTGTTGTCGATACCTGGTGGCAAACAGAAACGGGAGGAATATTGATTACTCCTTTCCCTGGTTGTACTCCAGCAAAACCTGGTTCCGCAACCTTGCCATTTTTTGGTATTAAGCCTGTAATTATTGAATCGGAAACGGGTAAAGTTGTTGAGGGTAACGGTGTAGAAGGTGTATTGGCTTTATCCGACACTTGGCCCGGTCAAATGAGAACAGTTTACGGCGATCATGAAAGGTTCGAAGAAACTTATTTTAAAATGTACCCGGGTAACTATTTTACGGGAGACGGATGTCGCCGAGATGAAGATGGATATTATTGGGTGACTGGTAGAGTGGACGACGTGATCAATGTTTCCGGGCATCGCATGGGGACTGCGGAAGTCGAGTCTGGATTAGTTTTGCATAAAGCGGTTGCTGAAGCTGCCGTAGTTGGTTTTCCACATGAGATTAAAGGGCAGGGTATCTATGCTTATGTCACTTTAATGGAAGGCGAAGAATATAACGAAGAATTGAAAAAAGAACTTATTACCTTTGTTCGTAAAGAAATTGGCGCTATCGCCGCTCCCGATGTTATTCATTGGGCTCCAGGCTTGCCTAAAACACGATCTGGAAAAATAATGAGGAGAATACTTAGAAAGATAGCCGCAGATGAAGCTGATCAATTAGGAGATGTTTCTACTTTGGCAGATCCGACCGTTGTCGAAAACTTGAAGTCAAGTTATAGGAAAGTTTAAAGAAGGTTAGGGTATGGAGTTGAATGCGTCGATTCAACCCCATAATTTTTACTAACCGTAAAAAATAGAAAGGTTGCCCCTTCCTCCCCAAAAGTCTAAGCGTTATAAAAACCGCCGGTAAAACGGATATACATATTATATAAAAATTTTTCTATTTTTCAAACAATATTTTTGTTTTTATTGAAGTTAGCTCATAAAGACTGACTATTTAGTATTTGGCCTCCGGATAATTTCTTCCCAACCTCTTTTCTTTTCAACTTTTCTCTTATTGCTAATTGTTTGGCTTGATTTAGGCCATAATGAGCGGAATTATTTAAAGGTTGTAACCTAATAGCCTTTGAAAAGGCTGCTCTAGACTGAGCTAACTTCTTTAGTTTCAAGTAGCTCCATCCAAGTCCTTCATAAATAGAAGTCCAATTGGAGTTATTCCCTAATTCTTCATTAAATACGGAAATAGCTCGATTGTATTGACCTAAATGGAAATAACTCCAGCCCAGTTTTGTTTGAACGCTGGTTTCGGTGTTATATGGCGCTATAGCTGAACCGTCTTTTACCAATTCTTCAACGGTTTTAAGGTTTTTATTTAAAACCGTACTTTGTTTGAGGTATAAAATTGCCTTGTTGTAGCTCTTTAACTTATAGTTTGTAAACCCTAGACCTTTAAAGGTTTCTGAGCTATCTGGCTTTCTGTTTAAAGCAACTTGAAAAATATAGTTGGCCTTATCATAGCGTTCTTGTCTGTAGTAGGCCCATCCAAACTCATTGTATACCTGCCAACCAAATCGCTCTAAATCAAGAACTTTACTAAACTCTTCCGTTAGCGCAAAATCTGGATCTAAAGTAATGGCCTTGACAAAAAACTCAACAGCCAAGTCAGGTTTATTGACTGTATAGTATATCCAGCCCAAACCCATATAGGATGAAGCTCTTAAGGGGTCTCTTTTGATATTTTCTAGAAATATTTCTTTTGCTTCTTGCAGATTATAACTTTGCAATATAGACCAATCGAGCTTATATCTTATGTTTTTCCGATTAGGTTTAATAGAGTCAGCTAATTCTAGATATTCTGCAGATTTTTGATAATCTTTTAAATTGTAATGAGAAAGCCCAAGCCCTAGTGCAGCGTCAAATTGAAATCGGTCATGGTCGATAGCTACTTTGAATTTGCGTATTGCGAGTTCATATTGTTTTTTTCCATAATAACTCCATCCAAAACCATTGTATGCCTCGGCCAGACTATGTGGAGACTGAAGGGGGTTATCAGTGGAATCGATATGGTCCATGAAATTCCGAGAGGCTTCTATGAAATTCCCCTTTGATAGTTCTTCGTTTCCCCTGAGAAGCAGTGGCGCAGTTCTCTTATAAATCTCGTTAATTCCTAGCTGAGCCGGTTTATAATTGGGATTTATCTCCAAGGCTTTTCTAAAATGAGATTCAGCGTCAGAAAAACGATCTGTTTTTATATCTATGATTCCTAAATTTAAATATGGATATTCCCAATCTGGATATTGACCTTTTAGTTGCTTAAATTTGTTTTTAGCGATTATTAATTTATCTAAATTAAAGTAATAATCTGCATAAGCGGCTTTATCCTTTTTGATATTTTTAACAGCTGATAATCCTTCTTCTGCTCCTGGAAATCCTTTAAATTGCTCCAAAATATCTTTAAAAAGCGCTTCCGCTTCCAGAAACTTGCCATTTTGAATATAGCTCCATGCAAGACCGTTGGCAGAATCTAAGTTGCCTCTTTCATATAAACCTTCAAAAGTCTTAAGAGCTTTTTTTACGTTTCCAAATCTCAATATCCGCCAGGCTTCATCAAGTTCTGTCGAAGGATTAAAAGGCTGGAAAGCGAGCATAGATCCTCTATAGCGAGGTCGTTCTTCCTTCAATGTGAAAATCTTTCTGAAGTCTTGTTTAACTATCGAATTAATGTCGTACTCGGCATATGAATTAATAGGGACGGTTTTCCACTTTGTTGAAATGGAGTTAATATCCTCAGGTGCGTAAAGTTCTGAAAGTTCTTTGCGGGCGTTTTTCAAGTCTAATAATTTTAAATAAGCAAACCCCTTGCCTTTATAGACTATATAGGGATCAGCTTTATAAAAATTAGCTCTATCAAATTTTTTAAGAGCTGTTTCATAATCTTTAATGGCTAAATAAGACCATCCAAGTCCAATATAAACTTGTGGATCTTTGGGGAAGAGCGACTTGGCTCGTTGAAAGGAAAGTACGGCTTTATCATATCGGGCTTGAAAGAATTGAGACCAGGCTAAAAACTTTAGAGCTTCTCCGTCTCCAGGTTGAGCGACTAAAAATTGCTTGAAATAATATTCCGCTTCTTCATAGTTTCTTGCATTGTATTGTCGAACGGCATATTGGCGATCAAAATCGGCCTCTAATTTATTTAAACCATAGTTTATTTGGCTTTTAGCTTTAGTTAAAGAATGGTTTAGCGCTGTTTTAGTATTTTCAAAAGATTGGTCTAACGTGGAGCATCCATTAAAAAGGCCAATTGTTAAGAAAAAGACTATAAAAAATGATACTTGAAATCTATTTTTTTGTAAAAACATTCCAAACCCCTCAATTATTTATAGATGTACATTTTTTTATCGGATTTTTTTTGAAAAAGGTTTAGAAAAATTTTATGAAAACTAAAAATAAAATGTTATTATTTTTGACCTTACGCCAATCTTACACGCTGGAATTACATGAAACAATTATCCATAATTGCGGGTTTACTACTTATTTTCTCCGGTTGCGGTAGCGAAGAAGCAAAAACGCCAATTCCTGCCAATAAGGCAGAGGTGGAAAAAGCCGAACCAATTAATGAAACTGCTGTTGGAGACGATAATCCCGACGTTGTGGGCATTGAGCAAGTTAAAATTGCTCCTGAAGATCAAGAAAAGGTCAATAATGCTCCTGAAGGCATGCTATTTATTAAAGGCGGATGTTTTATTATGGGGAATGATTTTGCTCAGGCGGATGAAAAGCCAGAACATGAAGTTTGTCTCAACGATTTTTATATGGATAAATATGAAGTGACCCAAGAGAGATGGGAAAAGGTCATGGGATTTAATCCGTCAAAACATATTGGGAAGGATTTTCCAGTCGAGCAAGTTAATTATTTTGATATTAAAGAATTTATTGAAGCCTCGAACGGTAAATGTCGATTGCCCTCAGAAGCCGAATGGGAATACGCCGCAGGTTTAGGTATACAGGCAAATTACTACTGGGGAAATATCATGGACCCAGATTATGCCTGGTATGTGGATAATAGCGAAAAGACAACTCATGCTGTTGGGCAAAAAAAACCGAATCAATTTGGCTTGCATGACATGTTGGGCAGTGTTTGGGAATGGGTTGAGGATTGGTATGAACCCTACTACAGCGCATTAGAGCCAAACAATCCAAAAGGGCCGTCAAGTGGAGAATATAAGGTAATACGCGGTGGTGGCTTTGATTCTTCTGCGGGAGCTTTAAGAGTTACTAATCGAATTTGGTTGCATCCGAAAAACCGAGTTTATTCCAAAGTAAATTTATATGGCGGCGCCGTAAACGAAGTTTATAATTATATTGGATTTCGTTGCGCTCAATCTATTGTAAGTAAGTGAGCTAGCAGTGGATTCTTAGGTTCCCTATTGGAACTTATTATACGATAGACGTCTACTTAAAAAGGGAAAGGGTTATTTGCGGCAGTCGCTGCAAATTCCGAACATGTCCAGTTTGTGAGAAGTGATGGTAAACCCATTGTTCTCGGCTACTTCTTCCTGAAACTTTTCGATAAGAGGATGGTTGAACTCAATAATTTTTCCACATTGAGTGCAAATCATATGGTCGTGGTGGCTGTTTGAGTGATTATGCTCATAACGTTTTTGCCCGTCACCAAAATCCAATTCAATGGCCAAGCCGCTTTGAGTCAATAAAGCGAGAGTTCGATAAACTGTAGCTAATCCAATTTTTGGCTCTTTAGAAGAAACGGCCCTGTATAACTCTTCCGCGCTAACGTGATCTTGGCACTCCAGAAAACATTTAAGAACGGCTCGTCTTTGCCGAGTTACTTTTAAATTATGCTTGGTAATATAATTTTCTAAAACTTCTTGTTCTGAATCCATAATCCTCACCGTATATTTTGGTTAATCTACCATGGTAAAACCGCTTGGTCAATGGAAGGATTCTCAATTAAGCTACTTTATTGAGTGTGGGAAATTTAACTTCTAAAACTTATGTCGGGGAGATTAAAACGCTCTTAGCGTCGGCTAATAAAGTTTCTAGTGAGATATCTTTTTGTTCTCCATCGGACATATTTTTGAGAGGACATGTTCTTGAGTTAAGTTCGTTCTCACCTAGAATCAGAACAAAAGCGGCTCCAGACTTATCGGCTTTTCTCATTTGACTTTTCATACTGGTGGATTCGTAACCTCTATCAACGGAAACTCCTTGTTTCCTTAAGTTTTGAGTGATTTTAAAGGTTTCTTTTTCGGCGGCTTCGCCTAAAGCGACGATAAACAAGTCGGGCTTCCGAAAGATTTCAGGATTGTCGTCTGTAGAAATTAATGAGACCAGCCTGTCTAAACCAATGGCAAAACCAAAACAAGGCGTTGCAGGGCCGTCAAACTCTTCCACTAATTGATCGTAACGGCCTCCGCCGCAAACGGCGCTTTGTGCTCCTAAATCAGATGAAACTATTTCAAAAGCGGTTTTTGAATAATAATCTAAACCTCTGACGAGTTTAAAGTTGATGGTGAAATCTGTATTTGCCGATGTTAAAAGTTCTTTTACTAAACTAAACTCTTGGTCGCATTTTTCGCATAAATGTTCAGCTGTTTTAGGTAATTCTTGCGCTATTTCCGAACACGTTTCCACTTTGCAGTCGAGTAATCTTAGAGGATTCCGGTCAAGCCTTTGTTGGCAGTTATTGCATAATTCTTCAAACTTTTCTCTTCCCGATTTTTTTAATAGTTCACGGTATTGAGGCCTGCATTCAGGACAGCCCAAACTGTTAATTTGAAGTTCTGTGTTTTTTAAACCAAGCCGTTTCAATAACTCACTAACCATACAAATAACTTCTGCGTCGACTGATGGCGATTGAGATCCCATAGCCTCGACGCCAATTTGGTAAAACTGTCGAAAGCGACCTGCCTGGGGTCTTTCGTATCGAAACATCGGACCAATGTAGTAAAGTTTGGTAAGGGATGGAGGATTGTATAATTTGTTTTCGACGTAGGCTCTTGCAACTGAAGCGGTGCCTTCAGGGCGTAAAGTGATCATCTCTCCGCCTTTATCTTCGAATGTATACATTTCTTTTTCGACAATATCCGTTGTTTCGCCAATTCCTCTAGAAAATAGTTTTGTATACTCAAAAATGGGTACGCGAATTTCTTTGAAACCATAATTGGAGAATACCGAGTGGGTTATGGATTCCACCCACTGCCATTTTTCAATTTCACCTGGAAGGATATCTTTAACGCCGCGAACTTTTTTAATTTTCATGAAAGTTTTAAAGAGAAGTAAGAATAGAAAACTATTCTAAAAAAATGAATGGAAAGTTCTTATTATCGCAATTTGCTTTCGGCTAATTCAACGTCTTCTTTACTGCCGATAAAAAGAGGAATTCTTTGATGAAGCTCAGTTGGTGATTGAGTATAGATGTTGGATTTTCCATCGCTTGCTTTGCCGCCTGCTTGTTCAACAATAAAAGCTAAAGGAGCCGCTTCAAAAGCAAACCTTAATTTCCCATTTGGATTTTTACAATCACCGGGATACATAAAAATGCCTCCCTTGAGCAAAGTGCGATGAAAATCAGATACCAGTGTTCCGATATACCGCAATCTATAAGGTCTTCCAGTTTCTTCATCCGTTTCTTTAAAGTATTGAACTAAGGATTTTTGTTTATCATTCCATAAAGAAACGCTACCTTCATTAATACTATAATAAGGGCCTCTAGAGGGAATTTTTAAGTCAGGATGAGAAAGATAAAATTCACCGATAGCGGGATCAAGTGTAAAACCATGAACTCCATTACCTGTAGTATAAACAAACATAGTGCTGGAGCCGTACAATATGTAGCCCGCTCCAACTTGCCGATCTGCTTTTTGCAATAAATCTTCGTCAGTTACGGTATCCCCAGAACTTATTTTTTTATAAACGGCAAAAATCGTTCCGATGCCCACGTTCACATCAATATTGGAAGAACCATCTAGCGGGTCCATCATAAATACATATTTACCGCTGGTTTGTTGTTCCTTAGGGACCAAAACGGCTGTTTCGTTTTCTTCTGAGCCTATAGCGCAAACTTTGCCAGATTGTGAAAGTATTTTTATAAAAGTTTCGTTCGCGTAGTGGTCTAGTTTCTGTACCTCTTCTCCTTGAACGTTGACTTCACCAGTTAGGCCAATAATGTCCTCACCGATACCGGCACGGTTAACTTCTCGTGAAACCAGTTTCGCCGCGACTAAAACTTCATTCATTAAACTGGAGAATTCGCCGGTAGCTCCCGGAGTGATATTTTCTTGTGCGCGAAGATATTGAACTAAAGTAATTCCAGACATAGTGCGAGACCCTAAAAACCTTTCAACAAAATAGTGCGGATAAAAACTTCAGATTCTAACGTATTTCTCAATTTTTCTCAAATTGAAAGGAAGGTTGTTAGACTGTAAAAAACAATGTTTTTACAGTTCTTTTGTTATCAAAAAGTTTATTTTTTAGTTTTGTTACAAATAATTTTGCAAGTGTAAATCTATGAAGGTAAACGAATTGTTTTTGGAGGGGGAAAAATGTTGGTAAAATTTTTTGACTTTAGAATTTATTTTTTTACAATAAGCTATTCTTAATTTCCGTAAGTTGAAATTATAGTCCTTTATATTATTTAATTTTTTGCGTTCTAAAAGTCTCAGTATTTAAAGTATTTTAGTTCAATATTAAAATAGTTTTAAAAAGACATTAAATTTAGTCAATATGCTAAAATTTCGTAGTTCTGAAATTGCGCGTTGTCCTGTAAGAGGAAGTAGATAATCCGTTCTTAAACCAAAGTCGGTATCAAGAGAAAAATTATGAAAAATATTAAATCCTTTGTTGTTGGTTCTCTTTTTTTATGTCTAACGGTAATTCCTTCCATTTCTTGGTCGGGGCCTTATCAAGTAGATATGAATGCAGGATGGAATTGGTTGATAAGCCAGCAAAATGACGATGGCAGTTGGGGAGACCAAACTGGACTTAAATTTATTTATACGTCTGAAGTTGTTAAAACTTTGCACGGCTCTTTGTCCGGAAATCAAGCGTATCTAAAGGGAATAGCGTGGTTGGAAAACCATTTTACTGATTCTTTGGATTTACGGGCCAGAAGAGTTAGCGCCATCATTGCTCATGGCGACGATGTCGCTTCAGAGATTTCGACGATAGCGGCCGCCCAAAGTGATAGTGGCGGCTGGGGATTGAGCGAGGTTTATGAAGGTTCTCCCTTAGATACTTCCTTAATTTTATTGTCGGCTGGTAAATTGATCGACTCAACCAAGGTAAGCGCGGCTATTAGTTTTCTTGATTCAAAAAAATTGACAGGAGGTGGTTGGGCTTCTTTATCTAGTGGTACTGATTTAGATCCGATTGCAACCTCTTGGGCAATAAGAGCATTGGACGGTTTAGAATCGCAACATCCAACCGCTACGCCATTAATCAGCTCAGCCGTTACGGCTTTAGACAACGCTGTCGACACAGGAACTTCGGATACGATCAAAGCGAACGCAGCGTTGGCTTTGCTAACGCGCGATGTGGCATCCATAAAAGGATTGCAATTATTAGGAGAACTTGTCGCTTCCCAGGGGCCAGACGGTAGCTGGGGACAAAATGTATTGATCGCCTCTCTAGCTTCTAAAACCATGTCTGTCGTTGAAATGTCCGGGCAAGCGGACCCCGAAGCTATCGTTAATTTTGTCGATCCTAAACTTCCGGTTTTTTTAAACAATCAATTGGGTAAAAACCAATTTGATGTCATTCGAGCCAAAGAATTATTACTGTTCGATGTACTGAACCTAACAGGCGTCGGTGTAACCAGTTTAGTTGGGTTAGAAGGCGCCGTTAATTTGGCTTCTTTAACTTTGGATATGAATGCTGGCGATTATCAAGGATTGGACCCAAATAATTTATACGTGGATCTTATGGGCGATCTACAAACGCTATCGGGCAATCTCGATAATTTGAATATCAATTTATACGAACCTGGTCCGGCAGGGCCTCAAGGACCGGCGGGACCATTGGGACCAACTGGGCCCGTTGGTCCCGATGGACCCGCAGGAATACAAGGGATTCAAGGAGTTCAGGGGGCATTGGGGCCTCAAGGCAACCAAGGAATTCAAGGCATTCAAGGACCATCGGGAGAAGGAGATGATAATTCAGATGGCGTTGAGATTACTATCGCGATGGAAACGACCTATGATCTTTTGGGCGATGGTGTTCTCGTTCCCGCGCTGGATCTTAATGGAACGGGTATCTACTCGGGAGCAGATAACCCAACGGTTACCCTTTCTGGAGTTCCTCTAAACGTTCTTGCGTTAAGCGACTTAGGAAATCCTCTCAAACAAGTGATTGTGGATTTACCGGCAGACTTACCGCTTGGAACTTATAAAGTAGTCTTAACCAATACAAATGGGTCTTCAAGGTTTCCCGTTACTTTAGGAGCGGCTTTAGCTTCAAATACCACCCCTGATCCCGACCCAAGTCCAGATCCTGATCCTAACCCAAGTCCAGACCCTGATCCTCCTCCAGCAAGCTCAGGACATAGCGGAGAGAATTGGGAGCTAGTAGTGGCAACCGCTTCTTGGCCTGGTCGTATGTTTCAAGCGTCGACAGTTTTCGACAACAAAATGTGGATGTCGTCTGGGAATACTCCGTCAGGTAATTTAGACGATATTTGGTATTCGGCTGACGGATTAAATTGGACAGAAGCTACTGGCGGTACACGTCCTTCAGCAAGGAGTGGACACGCCATGGCATCGTACAATGGCAAAATATATATATTGGGTGGAAGTAACAAAAATGATGTGTGGTCTTCTGCTGATGGTATTAATTGGATTCAAGAGACTGCAAATGCAGGTTGGTCGGCTCGTAGTAGTCACCAAGCCGTTGTTCATGATGGGAAAATATGGATTTTGGGAGGTAGTAACAAAAACGATGTATGGTACTCGACAGACGGAGCAAATTGGACTGAAGCCACCAGTTCGGCTGCGTGGTCGGGAAGATCTAATCACGCTGCTTTGGTCCATGATGGGAAAATGTGGGTAATAAATGGGGTTAGTAAAACGGATGTTTGGTATTCGACTGATGGAATTAATTGGACTGAAGCTACTTCCGATGCTGGTTTAGGCAATGGAGGTCTTTACTCAGCAGGGGCAGTAACTTTTGATAATAAAATGTGGGTTATGGCGGGTTATGCACTCAACGTGGGGCATCGCGATGAAGTTTATAGTAGTTCCGATGGAGTCACTTGGGATCTAGTTACCGATGCGCCAGGTTGGACGCCCAGGTATAGTCCCATGGCTTTTTCCTTATTGGACCGGTTATGGTTCATGGGCGGTTATGTAGGGCCAAGAAGCCAAGAAGTTTGGGGTTCCATCGAGCCTTAAACGGGTAGGCTGTGGAACAGTCTAGAAGAGAAGAATTTGAGTGTTGTTTTTTTATTTTAGAGGAGTGTTTTTTACCTAGGTTTTTCCTCGCACTTAGCGCTCGTCCAGAATGACGGGGAGATGGTCGTTATTGGGAGAGCGATATTTTTTTGAAGAGAAACGGTTTGTCGCCGTCATCCTAGAGCGAAAAGAATGCAAAGCATTCTTGAAGAGAAGGATCTGGATTAATAATTTTCCTTTTTAGAGTAGTGTTTTTTACCTAGGTTCTTCCTCGCACTTAGCGCTCGTCCAGAATGACGGGGAGAGGGTCGTTATTGGGGAAGCGATATTGTTTTGAAGAGAAACGGTTTTGTTTTGGCCGTCATCCTTGAGCGAAAAGAATGCAAAGCATTCTTGAAGAGAAGGATCTAGGTTGATAATGTTCCTTTTTAGAGGAGTGGTTTTATCTAGGTTCTTCCTCGCACTTTGTGCTCGTCCAGAATGACGGGGCGCGAGGTAATATTGGTGAAGAGAAGTTGATAATGGTTTGTACGTTCAACTGTTTAAAACGAAGTAGCGCAAAGCGGTTTAACAAAAACGGTAGGCCAACCGTCATCCTAGAGTCGTTCCGTAGGAACGATGAAGGATCTAGGTAATTTTTCCTTTTAGAAAAGTGAAGGATCTAGGTCAAAAATTTCACACTTTTAAAAAAGTAATTATGAACAATAAAATCACAATCGTTGTTATTGGTTGCCTAATCCTTCTGCTTGCGCCATTCAATTTTTTATCCGCTCAAGAAAACTCAGGAGTGTCGGTAGACAAACCCGTTCCCCTGCAATCGGACGAAATTCGAAAAATTCAAAAACTCGGAAAAGCTGTTCTGCGAGCGCGTAATCAAGGTCGCGATAAAAATAAATTTGAAAGAGATAGAGCGGCTCTCAAAACATTAAGAAAAGAATTGCGCAAACTCAAACGCGACTTACAATTTCCAGATGGAGAAAATTTTACTGTTCAGGCCGTTCCCGCAGGAACTCCCCAATTATCGGATGAAGAAAAAGCCGCGAAAAAAGCCGCCAGAAAAAAGGAGCGCAAAGAAAAGCGAAGGGCCAGACTCAACGAATCGGTTGGAAAGCTACGGAGCATGGAACTCGACCACAGAGCGCGTAAGGTCGAATCTAAGATCCGCAAAGTTAAACGAAAGCTCGACCGAGTCAAGCAAAAGCCAGGAGGCGGCAACCCAACACGAATTGCTAAGCTGGATAAGCGATTGGCCAAGTTAGAAAAAAAGCAAAAGCGTTTGCAGAAAAAAAAAGAGAAACGTCTCAATCGCAAGCAAAAGAAGAAAAATCCCAAACCCATCAACCCTGATACGCAAGAAGATTTAGAAGAAGCGTCGCGCATATCGCAATTGGCTAATGAACTAGCGGCCTTACAAGGCAAACCCGAAAGCGAACAAACGGATAAAGTCAATGAGTTGTTGCGTCGGAGTGGCGATACTGAAGGACCGACAACGCCAAAACCAATTACTAGAGAACCCGGTTTCAGAACGAAGGCTCATCACCGCTATCCCATTCAGTAAAGGAAAAGGCAAGGCTTAAAAACAGCCACAGAAAGCACAGAAAAACACAGAAGAATGAGCGAAGGTGTTGTTCGCCGTCATCCTAGAGGAGCCCTGAAAGGGTGACGAAGGATCTAGGTCAAAAAATAATGAAGACTTTTTACGTTTACATAATGGCAAACGAGTATCGGACGCTTTACACAGGAGTGAAAAACGATTTGAATCGTCGAGTGTATGAGCATAAACAAAAATTGATTGATGGGTTTACTTCTCAATACAACCTTACAAATCTTGTTTATTTAGAAGAACACCAAAGCATTCGTTGGGCAATTCAAAGAGAAAAACAAATTAAGGGTTGGCTGAGGGCAAAGAAAATTGAATTGATTGAGACTATGAATAGCGATTGGAAAGATTTAAGCGAAGGTTGGTATAGAGGTTAGACCCTTTTAGAGGAGTGATTTTACCTAGGTTCTTCCTCGCACTTTGTGCTCGTCCAGAATGACGGGGAGAAGGACGTTATTGGGAAAGCAATATTGTTTTGAAGAGAAGGATCTGGGTATTAATTCAGTATTTTTCTGTGAAATTCTGTGGCTAAAAGCGCCTCTGTGGCCAATAAAAGGAGAACGAAACGTGTTTCAAGTAAAGCGAACTTTGCTTTGGTTTAATATCATAATTTTAACGATCTCTTTGGTCTTACCTCAAATTGTTGACGCTGCGCCACAAGAGTTCCGCAATACCGTCTGGCAAGATGATAAAACCTTAGAAGGAAGGAATTACCTAGATCCTTCGCCCTTTGGGCTCAAGGATGACGGAGAGAGTGGCGGTTCTGAGAATGGACAAGGTTCTACCGCGAAGCATGTACCTTCAGCAACCAAAGTTCGTATACAAAACGCCTATGGCAAACTTCCGTTACGTTTTGAAAAAAACGAAGGCCAAACCGATTCCAAAGTAAAGTTCTTGTCGCGAGGCAACGGATATAGTTTATTCCTAACGCCAACGGAATCTGTTCTGACCTTAACCAAACCCAGAGAGGGCAAAGAAGGCTACTTCGACAAGATCAGTACAGGCTCCGAATTTCACAGAAAAACAAAGAAAATTCAAAACCGCCTCGCTCGCTGTCATCCTAGAACGAACGGATTGTGCAACAATCCTGAAGTGAAGGATCTAGGTAATTCACTTCCTTTGAAAAAGTTCCGCAATACAGCGTGGAACAACAATGAAGTTGAAGAAAACCAAAATAATGTCACCTTGAACCCAAAAAATGTCACGGTGAGGCTCTCGAACCGCGACCACAACTCCCAAGAAGAGCAAACGCCATCTTACGAAACCATCGCCATATCCATGAAAGTGGTGGGAGCCAACCCAAACGCGAAGGTAGCGGGACAAGAAGAACTCCCAGGTAAAACCAATTACCTCATTGGTAAAGACCAATCGAAATGGCGTACAGGCGTATCCAATTACAAAAAGGTAAAATATGAAGAGGTGTATCCGGGAATCGATCTAGTCTATTACGGCAACCAAAGAAAACTGGAATACGACTTTGTAGTCAAACCCGGCGTCGACCTTAAAGTCATCGCGCTAAAGTTTGACGGTATAGACGGTATGACTTTGGACGATGAAGGCAACCTTGTCTTGCAAACAGGCAATGGCGAAGTAATCCAACAAAAACCCATCATTTATCAAGAAGTCCACGGACAACGCCAACCGATAGAAGGTAAGTATTCCATCCAGGAAGACAACCGCGTTGCATTTCTAGTTAGTGACTACGATAAAAATAAAAACCTTGTCATCGATCCTATTCTTCAGTATTCAACCTATTTAGGAGGGACCGATAGTGAGTTTGGTCGAGGTATTGCCGTAGATAATTCAGGAAATATTTATGTTGTCGGAGATACTAAATCTACTGGGTTTCCAACAATATCTGGAGCATATCAAACAAATAAAACAGATAGTTCTTTTGATGTTTTCGTTGTTAAGTTGAATTCCACAGGATCTGCTCTAGTTTACTCTACTTATATTGGAGGTAATGATCAAGATAGAGGTTATGGAATAGCAATAGACAATTCTGGAAATGCATATATTACGGGGCTAACTGTTATTGATTTCCCAACAACTGCGGGTGCATTTTTAGAAAATCCATTAAATAATTTTGCTGGTTTTGTGGCTAAACTGAACCCATCCGGCTCTGATTTAATTTATTCAACCTATCTGGGAGGCACATCTGGAGACAATGATGCTAGAAGTATTGCTGTCGACGATTCGGGAAATGCCTATGTGACTGGAGTAACATTTGCTTCAAATTTTCCTACGACTTCAGGAGGATTTCAAACGACTAATAATGGATCCGGAGATGTGTTTATTATTAAATTAAACTCTACTGGCTCTGGATTAATTTATTCTACTCTTGCAGGGGGTGTTGGCGAGGATAGAGCTTTTGGGATCGATCTAGGCACTTCTGGAAATGCATATGTTACGGGGTATACAAAATCAACCGATTTTCCGGTAACTTCAGGAGCATATCAAACAACTTTCGGAAATGGACCTCAAGATGCGTTTATTTTAAGGTTGAATAGTGATGGTTCAAACTTGGTCTATTCTACCTATGTCGGAGGGCATGCTGATGAAGTCGGAACTGGTATTGCTGTTGACAATTCGGAAAATGCCTATATAACAGGTTTTACTCAAGGCGCATATCCAATAACATCTGGGGTGTTTCAATCAATTTCAGCGGGACCAAAAGAAAGTTTTGTTACAAAAATTAATTCTTCCGGGTCGAGTCTAATTTACTCAACTTATATAGGAGGAATTAATGGTGATTTCGCGCGCGCTATTGAATTAGACAATTTGGGTAATGCATATATTACAGGAGAAACATGGTCTTATGACAGTTATCCTACTACCCCAGGAGCGTTTGCGACAGCGGTTCCAGGAGTAAGTTCTTTTTTATCGAAATTAAATACAGATGGTTCCTCTTTATTGTATTCCACTTATGTGTCAGGAGGAGGGTTTGTATATGGAACTGGTATTGCCGTAGATAGTCTTGAGAACGCTTATATTGTTGGTCATACCTCATCAAATAGTTTCCCCACGACAGAAGGAGCTTTTCAGGAAAGTAAGGCAGGCTCAGATGATGCAATTATTTATAAAGTAAACTTTAACCAACCTATTGTAACTGCTCCCGGTAACATCATACTCGAAGCGACAGGACCAACAACATCAGTTGATTTAGGAATTGCCTCAGCAATAGATCCGCAAGAAGGTGACTTAACCCCTACATCAAACATGATTGGTCCTTTTGCGGTCGGAATTCATACGGTGACTTGGTCGGTGACGGATTCAGATGGGAATATAGACAGCGCGCCCCAAATAGTTACTATAACCGATACAACTGCCCCAACGGTGAATCCTCCTGAAGATATCACCGTGTTTTCCGCAAGTCAAACCACGTTAGTAACATTAGGTACGGCGACTGCAACGGATGTCGTTGATGGAGCTTTAACTCCAACAGCTGATAACACCGGACCTTTTACGATTGGCGTACATACAGTCACTTGGTCGACAATAGATTCAGCTGGTAATATTGGAACGGCCTATCAAACAGTAATCATAAATGCTGGGTACCCGCCAGTTGTTACGCCTCCACTTGACGTTACTGTCGAAGCAACAGGACCGACATCATTAGTTACGTTAGGAACCGCAGTGGCGACCGACCAGGAAGATGGGGTATTAATTCCTACAGTTGATAATTCTGGTCCTTTTGCGATCGGAGTTCATACGGTGACTTGGTCGGTGACGGATTCAGATGGGAATACGGGATCGGCCACGCAGACAGTAACTATTACGGATTCTACTATTCCTACAGTGATTCCTCCGGCTGACGTGACTTTAGAAGCGACGGGACCGACCACTTCGGTAAATATAGGATTAGCGGTTGCGACCGATCCTATAGACGGAAACTTAATTCCTACAGCGGATAACCTGGGGCCGTTTGCCGTTGGAACTCATACCATCACTTGGACGGCCACAGATCCCAGCGGGAATTCCGGAATGGCGACTCAAACTTTAACCATTATCGATACTATTCCCCCGATAATAAATCCCCCTACAGATATTCTTGTCGTAACAATGGAGTCAGCTATATCAGTGAATCTTGGGACTGCCACCGCGACAGATATTGTAGACGGAACGTTAACTCCAATTGTAGATAATATCGGGCCTTTTGCGATAGGAGTTTATACGATAACCTGGTCTGCAACCGATACAAATAACAATACGGGAACAGCCACTCAAACGGTTACGGTGTCGCTCCCAAGCGATCTTGGGGAAACCTCCGAGATTCAATTTACGTCAGATTCGGCGCAAAAGCTCAGAGACAAAGCCAATGAACTGGGTTCGGCCGTCAAAATTTATGAATACGTTCGTAATAACTACGAGTATCAGCTTTATCACGGTTCTATCAGCGGCTCGATCAATTCGTTTTTAGCCAAACGAGGTAACGATGTCGATTTAGCCACTACACTCATTGCTATGTTGAGATCACAAGGCATTCCTGCGCGCTATGCCGTAGGCAACGTGACACTAAAAAAAGAAGATTTGATGAATTGGCTCAACGTCAAAAACTTCGATTTGGCGGTTTCCATTTTACGCGATCAGGGGATTCAAGGTCCGGGATCGATTGGACCGGAGGTGAGCGCAGATGGCAATAGCGTGACCTTCGAACGAATTTGGGTGCAAGCATTGGTTTCGTACGAGGATTATCGCGGTATTGGATCCGATGAATCTTTGGATTGCGCAGGGACTTTTATTCCTGATCCCTGTTTGTGGGTTGATTTAGATCCGGCATTTAAATTACGAAAATATCACAATCAGAGAATCGATATTTACGGTCAAGTGCAATTCGATTACGATCGCTATTTTCACGCCATTCGTAATAACGATATTGAATATAAAGATAAAAATCCATTGGAGATTTACAAACAGGAAATTCTGGAATATTTACGTATCCATCACCCTGGTAAAACTCTGGAAGACGTCAAAGATCCTGGCTTAATAATAAAAGAAGAATTGGAGCTCCTGCCAGCGTCATTACCGTTTGAAACCGTTGGCGAAGTTAAAACCTACGATTCGACAGAAGAACATGATTTAGATTTCTCTGTTTCCAATCCTGCTGGACTTAAAAAATGGCAAAAAAAACTAAAATTCAAGTTAAAATTTGAAGCAATAGATATAAATCTCCCTTGGGAGATATTATTATCTGATGCATCTTACCAAAAGTTATCGCTTTCATTTGTTTCATCATTGCCTGGTTCTCAAAGTGTGGTTGCTAGATTTAATGGAATTGACGCCGTTTCTCCTTATGTAATAAATATTAATATTAATGGTCAGCCAGTTGTTCAAGACGGGGCTATTTTTAATTTGCAATTGGAAATGGATGGTCCACCAGCTATAGAAGCTGGTGGGATCGATGATGTTTTTACATCAGAGAATGAAGGTTTAATAGTGGGTGGGTATTATCATATATCTACGGGAGGATATAGTTCGAATTGGTCGCAAGTTCATCGGGCAACTGAACAACTTTTAACCGCTAACGACCAGTACCCTATTTTAAACGATGCGTCTGATATCCCATATGTTGATGAAAATGAAAATAAAATTATAGATCCTGGAGAATTACCTCTCCTGGATCATGATGAAGCCCAAGAAGCGCTTACGGGTGGTTTGCTGTATGTTGCCGGAATGCAGTTTTGGGCGGATTTTTATGAAAAAATTCAAGAGTTGGGAGCGATCGACTATGTTATTTCGCCTATTAGAGGTTTTGCTGGGATTGTTAGCTCTACAAACGAAGTGGAATATTTAGACGGCACTACTTTTGCCATTATGCCCGGTGGGTTATTGGTGGATATGTCTAGTTATTCAAATGGCGATTGGAGAATTAATGAACCTGAAAAAATAGCTGGTTTGACCAATGATTTACAAGCTCACATAGGGTCTTCTTTGGAGCATGAAGTGTGGCAACAAATGACGGGTTACGACGCCGTTTCTACCGTTCGTGGGATCCAAATGGCGTTGGCTCAGGATTTGGATAACGACGGACAGTTTGACGCAAGGCTTCTACATCTCAAAAAAACCGCGACGGAAGACACGTTTCCCGCAGCAGCTCCTCATTTAGGATTCACTTCTCAGGCTCCACCAAATTTCGAGAGGGCGGATCGTTTTGTTTTTTCCACACGTCCGTCTACTTGGTCATGGGAACCCAATCCAGATGAAAGTCATATCTTCTTAACTTTTAAATCAACTATTGACTCTTCAGATAGCGATATAAGGCGTTTGTATGTGAATTACTTTAGTGAAGCAGGAGATAGCGTTTTTCCGACTGTTGGAATAGTTCCTTGTTTTGACTATCAGGAAGATTTAATTACATCTTTTTCACCTGGTAGCACGGTAACCGGAAATTATTGCGGTGGAGAAGACATTGGTGGCGTGAGTAGAGAACAAACGTTGATTCGATTGGAAGAAATTTATACTGATTATACAGGTGGAGCTCCTCAGTTTGAATATTTTGATCGTTCGCAAGGTTTCGTCCCCAGTGAAAACGTTTATCGACTTTCCGACGAAGAACTCCCTAGCGATTATTTTCCCTCTGAAGATGTCATGAATTTTCATTACTCAATTTATCCTAAAGATCCTCCCGATTACCGATTGGAATTCGTTATCCCTTCTCGTCTTACGGTCGGCCCGACTTACCGTTTTAAGGTATTTAATGGGAGACAATTTAATTCTAACGATGAATTAACTGGTTGGAGCATGTCCATCTCTAATATGAGTTTTACCGCTAATGGCGGTTATGTGGCGGCGGAAGAGGAATTGAAACCGGAGGAGGACACCACTGGTCAGCTTTTCGATAACGAACTTTTCAACAACGAAACCTTTGTCGGTTTGGTCAATAACGACGAGATCCGCACGCCTTCAACCGTCGATCCGGTTAGTACCGTCACCGGCAATATGTACCTTGACGAAACTGATATAGCCATCAAGGGACGCGGTCTCAATGTCGGATTCACCCGCACCTACAATTCCGGACAAATCGATCTTGGCGACGGCAAACCGTTCAGCAAAGGTTGGACCCATTCCTACAATATGAAATTGAGATCCAACGATTTTGGGCAACATCCGAATTATCCCGTCGAGTTGGCTTCGGAAAATGAAAACAATTTAACTTCCTCTATCACCTACACAAACGAACGTGGCGGCGAAGCGAATTATCTGGTCAACGATTTGGGGAGTTATGCAGTGACGCCGCCAAAAGGATTCTTTGACGACTTGCAATTGGATACGCCCAGCATGGGTTATCACACGTTGACCTTTCGCAACGGTACCAAATACGTTTTTTACAGTGGCAATAATATGCGGTCGCCAGGGCAAACGGCGCGCCTAGACCGCATTGAAGATCCGTATGGCAATCAACTGAGTTTTCAATACGATGGTTCCGGCAATTTAACAGCGATAACCGACAACCTCAATATCGCCGGACGTACAGGACTCTCCTTAACGTATTCCGGCGACCGGTTGGCGTCCATTACGGATTGGACGGGGCGTGAATGGACCTATGACTACGACGCTCAGAGTCGATTGAGTTCCATAACTGATCCGCTTGGCAATATTAAAACTTACTCCTACGATGGCGATAGTAATTTTTTAAATGAAGAGGAATATCCGGCGGACCGCAACGGCGAGAAAGCGAAAACGAACTATACCTATTACGAAAACGGCAAAACCTTCAACAATGCTAACGCGTTAGGGCAGGGCGAGACTATCGATTACGACCTGTATCGAAAATCTACTCGCGTTACCGACGCCGACGGCTTTGTGCGTACCTATCGCTACGACCAGAACGGCGCCTTGCTTCAGTTGGAGGAGCCCGACGGCGGTATTTTATTTTTTGACAATAGCGAAGACAGCCTGCGTTATCAAAAAACCGATGCCCTGGGGTTTGTCACCCAATATTCGTATCGATCCAGTGGCAACGCGGGAACTCAAGCGAGTGATAACTTTGGTCGAGTGAGTCGGGAAATAGATCCCCTGGGATTTTCGACCCAATTTGAATATGGATTGTTCGATCAACCTTCTCACGTTGTCAATAAGCGTGGTCATGCCAGTGTTTTGACTTATTTTGAAACCACGGACTCAAGCCTGGGAGCCGTGGCGGGCAAACTGCAACGGGAAGAAATCCTTTTCGAAGATCCAAACGCTGAACCCGTTGAAACCAATAACGGCAATTATACCGATGACGATACGGTGTTGATGCTGCATTTTGACGAACTAAACGGAACGTTCGTCGATTCTAGCCCGTCCGAGCATGTTATTACTGCCGTAAATGGAGCCACTACCGTGAACGCTCCAGACAATCCACTTAATCCTGGTAGCAATGCAGGTTCTTTCGATGGTATTGATGATGGCCTTACCATCCCTGATTCCGAAGATTGGGAGTTTGGAAACGGAGATTTTACGATTGAATTATGGTTCCGGTTAAATGAAACGTCTCCAGGATCTGGGGTTGTTAAAAATAGTGGAAGTTTTTTCTCGCAAGGTCCAAACGCTTCAGTAGGCTATTTTGATTTTGGGTATGACGGTCAAGGCAATACGATATCATTTTATGACCAACCGGGTAATACGTTTAGCCTTACCATAGGCGCCGTCTTTGCCCCTAATACTTGGTATCATATGGCTCTTGTTCGTGATGGTATTATTTTTAGATATTTTCTTGATGGAATCGAACAAGGAACTAAAATCAGTAACGCAACTTTACTGGATCATACTGGGCCAGTATCGATAGGAAAAAGAAGTTATCAAACCAACTATAGTCAAATAAATGGTCAAATAGAAGAGTTTAGAGTTTCGAAAGGAGTCGCTAGATGGACGTCAGACTTTACGTCGCCCACTACGCCTTATACAGCTCCGCCGCCGCCATCGGGAATCAACACGGTTTTGGCGGAATACACGTACACTCCCGGCGGTAATTTAGAAACCAAAACGGACTTTTACGATCCGGCAAATCCCAATAAAAAAAGGGTAACGACTTATACTTACGACGCCGACGATTTCAATCCGACACAAGTGACGGTTACAGGTTATCCGGAAGGGGAAACCGTTACCGTCGACACCACATACGACGCTCTGGGTCGAAAACTAACGGAGAGGCTCAACCGGCGCAACTCTTATGCAGACGAGACTCTACTACAGTTAACGTCGACTTTTGAATACGATGCACTGGGGCGCGTTATAGCCGTTACCGATACACTCGGCAATGTAGCGCGTACGGTTTACGATGCCAACGGTCAGGTAACTCAGGAGTCGGTGGATTACAAACAGACTGACGCCAGTTTTGTGACTCGTATTTTTAAGACTTACGAATATGATGTTGCCGAACGTCTCATCAAAGAAACGGATATCGATGGCAACTCGACTCAATATGCTTATGACGCGCGTGGCAATGTAATCTCGGCAACCGACGCAAATGGCAACGTGACGCGATTTGAATACGACGCGATGAACCGGCAAACGGTTGTTATCGACGCTAACGGAGCGCGCCGACAAACCGTGTACGATTTGAACGGTCGCGTAACGCAAACTGTCGACGGTAATGGAACCGCTATTTCGTTTGAGTACGATGGAGTAGGGCAGACCACTAAAATAATTACCGCTTTAAATAATCAAACGCAAATGGAATATGACGGTAACGGTAACCTGACTAAAACTACAGACGCCGAGGGACGTATTACGACACATGAGTATGACGAATTAAACCGGCGTATTAAAACCACCGACGCCAACAATGGGATTACGGCTTTTACTTACGATTTGCAGGGCAACCGCACTTCTTTGACAGACGCCGAAGGGCACACCACTTCATTTGTTTACGATGGTTTAGGCCGATTGACCGAGGTCAAAGATCCACTGGAGGAAGACCCGGAAGATAAATCCACGGTGTTTACCTATGATGAAGCGGGTAATGTGTTGACCGCCAAAGACCGTAATGGTAACGAAGTTGGTTTTGCTTACGATACGTTGAACCGGTTATTTGCGACGGTTTTTGTCAACGATAACGCGCAGGAATTACGTACCTACGACAGTTTTGGGAATTTAAAGCAAGTCGCTAACGAAGACATTATTTATTCGTTCACTTACGATCAACAGAATCGATTGATTTCCAAAACCGACGAAAGGCTTGATCATAACGGAGCATCAACCAATAAAATCCTAAGTTGGAGCTATGACAAAGTGGGGAACGTCGTTACCAAAACCGATTATCAAGGCAAAACGACTAACTACCAGTACAACGCCGCCAATCGATTGATCGCGCAGAGTAATTCGGACCACGTACAAGTTTCTTATTATTATGACGAAGCGGGTCGATTGGTGAATCGTATTTTATCCAACGACGTGAAGAGTTTTTATCAATATGATGCAGACAATCGATTGACGTCATTGATCAACCAGGGTGTTGGCGGAGTTGAGATAAGTAGAACATTATACACCTACGACAAAGTGGGCAATATCAAAACTGTATCGGTAGGGGCGCAGGGGGCGGAACAGACCACGGTTTATACTTACGACAACTTAAATCGTTTGTTAGGAGTTGACGCGCCCAATACGGCAAACGATCATACTTACGTCTACGATAAAGTAGGAAATCGATTAACTCACAACCAGGATGGCGTTGCTCATGCTTACGCCTACAATGTGAATAATCAATTGATAGAAGTTCGGCAGGGCAGTATGGCGGGTCCCGTTGTTTATACATATACCTACGATTCTAATGGCAACCGGTTAACCAAGCGCAATGTCGACGATACGACTCTGCAAAGTTTTGTTTATGATCAGAAGAATCGGGTGACGGGGATGTCGGTTCCGGATAAGTCGTTTTATTTTAAGTACGATCCGAGCGATTACCGGATCAAAAACGACCCTTCGACAGGCTCAGGGCAGGTTAGTGCGGGAGGGACGCGAAATTACTATTTAGAAGGTGAGCATTTAGAAGCGATTTATGATCGTAACTTTCAATTACAGGACCAATATTTTCGTGGCGTGGTGGTGGACGAGGTAGTTCATGGACTCCATTACGATGCTGATGGCAACGAAAGCGGAACAACATATCATCACGACCATTTACGGTCGGTCACTTCGACGGTTGGCTCGTTAGGGAGTACCTCATCAACGATGCAATACGGACCGTTTGGCGAGTTGATAACAGAAACCGGCAACGACAACGGCAACCGATTGCATTACACCGGACGTGAGTTGGACGATTCCGGGTTATACTACTACCGAGCCCGCTATTACGATCCAGAGGTTGGACGTTTTACGACGGAAGATCCCATTGGGTTTAAAGGTGGAATTAATAAGTATGCTTACGTTGGAAATAATCCAATTAACGGAAATGATCCGAGCGGTCAAGCGAGAGTTGAATTAATTGAACGACCTATAGATAATTCCCCAACTGGTAATCATGCTGTGATAGTTGTGACAGATCTGGATGGATCCAAAACTTTATATGAAGGTTTTCCCGAAGCACAATTAAATAATAATCAAACCCCAACTAATCTTTTTGGGGATTTGACTGCTGTGGTAAACCAAACAAATCCAAAGGATTTAGCTGGGCTGCCAAGTCAAGTTTTAGTGGATGACAATTTGCCCGGAAACGTTTATACGGGACAATTTAACGTTTATAACCAGCAAATCAATCAATCAAATATTAGTTACAACCCCTTAAGTACTAATAGCAATGCTTATGCATTTTCAGCTGTGGAACAAGTATTGGGCGTTAGACCTAATTCGCAAACTTTTTCTCCGGGAAGTACCCTTTCGTTATCAAACCAAATTCCCTTCAACAATGGTTTGCAATCTCCTCAATTCTCCAGTGGAGCTGAAGGTTTTTTTGATGGTGTTTCCAATTTTTTTCAAGGTTTGTTAGGACTTAGTTCTAGTTCTTCTAGTTCAGGGGGAAATGGCGCTGGAGGAGGATTTGTTATTTATCCTAATAAGCCAAATAATAATTTTATGGAATCTGTTTATTCTAAATAAATTAAAAGAATTTTGTTTATAGAAAAAAATGATCTTTTCTGAGCCAATAATTAAATTGAAAAAAAATAATTTAAGCAAAATGTTTTTGTTTGCTTGGATGGTGTTTTGCCTTTTTTTTTCGGGTTGTATTAAGGTAGATAGGAATAAAGTAATTCAAAAAGTGAGACAAGATTTACCTATTGGATCGCCATTTGAAAAAATCGAAACTTATTTATCTAATAAAAAACATATGAATCGATTCAGATATCACCCCGATAAAGATATGTTTGAGTCTTTCATATATCCACTTGACTATGGCTATTCTTTATATGCTCCCTCTGCGATTTTTGAATTCAAATTAGATCGTAATAAGAATCTTAAGAATATTATTTATCGAATAAAACCTTTCCCAGGTTGGCGATGACTCAGACTTTCACAAAACTCTTCGGAATTATTACACTAAAAGAGTGGACGGTTGGCCCAAAGCACCAAATAGCCAATCGTTTCTTTTGGTTATTCTTAATCGCTGGCTTTTCGAATTTTAACTTTTTTGGAGTTTTAGGAGAATTCCCGACCGACAATGTTTTTGTTGGATTTCTTTTACTGGGTGCCCCCGCTATATTATTTGCTGTGGCTGGAATCGCATTCTTGAATTTAAAAATAGCCGCTTTAATAGGTATTTTTTTATTATTTCCAAATTTGATTTGGGATGCACAGAATATAAAAGAAATTTTGAGTCTTATTTTAAACTTTGGCTCCATGATACACTTTTTGTTCGCCATTTTTCTTTTACCTTCAATATTCATTACCCCAGTTGCGTTCTTGATGTCGTTTTCGATCTTATTAGCAAAAGATTTGTCCTATTCGATGAATTTAGAATTTTGTTTTAATAAGCACTTAATTGCTGGTTTGATTCCACCTCTATTGACTTTAGTTTTTCTTTATAAAATTCTTTCCCAAGGTTTTCCAGGAACCCTGTTTTATGAGTAAAAGAAGTACTAATTAAAGATTTCTGTCAATTCAAACGATTACTTCCCTAATATTTCTTCTAAGTGAAGAATTATGATTTATCTCAATAAACCTAATCTAAACATGATGCAGAGGGTTTATGAAAAATAAAATTATTTCTCCTCTACTTGATTTATTTCCGTACCTAAAAATTAAGCCAAAAGCCACTTTTGAGTAAGTGGGAAAATTAATTTCAAAACCGCGTCTGGGTCAAAATTTTAGATCGTCGTTTTTCTTGAAAAAATTGATTTGTAACTGATTGGAAGCTTTGAGGTAATTTGATTTTAATGGTCGGCGTCCTTCTGACTGCATATATTACTACCGAGCCCGCTATTACGATCCCGAAGTAGGGCGGTTCCTCACGGAAGACCCTTTAGGTTTTGAAGCTGGCGTTAACTTTTACGCTTATGTGAGCAACAATCCTATTATTTCCAATGATCCAAGTGGATTGATTGAAAATAATCCGGGTCGAAGTCTTTATCAGCTCACAGAAAGCAAAGCTAAAGCAACAATTCAAACTTCTTTCGGAAAGCTTTACCAAAATGCCACTACTGGAGAATGGTGGAGTAAAGACCAATCTAAGCACGCTGCATTTAAAGTGCATAAACAAACTTCTAAGGGATTTGAAGTTATTAGGGAAGCAAATAAATACGGCGATTTTATTGATAAACATAAAAGCAATATAGGGAAGTTTATTCCTAATAGTCAAACTTGGGGGTTTAATGCTAATCCAAAATTTTCAGGTGGCGGGATTGGGAAAGCATTACAGGGAGCTGCGAAAGGAGCGGCAAAAACTGGGCTCAAAGGAATTCCAATAGTTGGCGTTGTTGTTGACTTACTTACTCCAAATGAGGCGGGAGCGGGCTCAACAACTTTTCCTGAAATTCCAAGTGGAGCCGAATATGCTTTTAGTTTATTAAGAAATAATCCTCATTCTATCGTTCGTGCCTTGGCAGCCAAGCATTTGCAACGTAATTTTTCTGGCTTCTATTCTGCTATTAATATTGGTTCTTTTGGAAATTTAACAGGAGCTAGAGGAGGATTTGTTATTTACCCAAATAAGATTAACAATAATATGATGAAGCGAGTTTATAGTAAATGAGGTTTTATTGAGAGTGATCGATGATAATTATAGAGTACCCAATTACGCATATTCTCACCACCGTATAGAGATTAAAAAATTTTCTTGTTTAAAAATGTTATCTAATTTTGCATAGAACTTATCTTTTTATTTTGACATTGGAATAAAATGAATGATCAATTCTGCTGATGAATATAAACGGCTGAGAGAGAGCGATAAAGAAGAAGAGTGCGATAGAGTTGTTTATGAAGAGGCTCCTATTGAAGTATGGAAAGATATAATTAATCGGTTTCCTGACGCAAGAGAATGGGTTGCTCATAATAAAACTGTACCATTGGAAATTTTATCCATCCTTTCCAAAGATGATAATCCTGAGGTACGATATATGGTGGCCATGAAAAGAAAGTTGTCTAAGGAATTATTTGATTTGCTCAGTAAAGATAAAGATGAATCTGTCAGGATGAGGATAGCTTGTAATGCTAAAACACCTCGCGAAATTCTTGAAAAGATGAAAGAAGATGAAGTTATTGAAATTGTTAATTGGGTTACTGAGCGACTAGAAAACTTCGATTATAAATAGTTGTATCCTTCCTTTTTAATTTGAAAGATTAAGCCGAAAATCTTTTCTAATTCTATAAAAAAATTAATTCCAAAACCCGCATTGGGGTATTTTTACCTAGATCCTTCGCTTCGCTCGAGGATGACAGGTATTGAGTTTTATTGGGAAAATTGGTTTGTAACCGATTGGAAGCATTAGGATAATTTGATTTTAAGGTATGACGCTCGGCCTTCGAGAGCCTCAGGCGGACACTTTTTTGAAATCTGCTTAAAGGAATGAGCCTCCGTATACTACTACCGAGCACGCTATTACGATCCAGAGGTTGGAAGGTTTTTAACCGAAGATCCACTTGGTTTCGCTGCTGGAATAAATTTTTATGCTTATGTTAGTAACAACCCAATTAATGCTAGCGATCCCACTGGGTTACAAGAATTTGAATTTTTAGACAATGTTGCAAAGCAGGGAAGAGTAAACCTTGAAAACATTGTCCAGTCAGCACAGCAACCTGCAAAGGGTGATGGTTTATTAACTAATGCGGGAAGGTCTCTTCAGAAAAAAGCTGGTCGTGGTGGATCAGCATTTCCAAATGTTTCAGGAAACGACGCAAAAAATCGAGCTGGTCAAAATATACTGAATGAGATAATTAGAGATCCAAATTCAGTTGTTAGAAATAAAGGTGGTGGAGTTACAGAAGTTTTTGATTCTAACGGTAGAGGGTTTGCGGTAAAAGCCGGCGCTTTTGATGGATTTCGAGAACTACCAAAGAGTTTCGACTTATCCAAAACAATTTTAAAATTAACAGGTAGAGTTTCTTTAGGATTGACTGGCGGAATAGTTGGTTTGGGCGTGACTGTATTGGATGGAATACTAGGAGCGGCCGAAGCTGGAACAGGTTCTGATCTGCAAATTCCGCAGGGAGCCGACTTTGCGTTTGATTTGTTAAAGAATAATCCTCATCAAAGAGTTCGAGCTCTTGCCTCAAGGCATTTGCAACGTAATTTCCCTGACTTTTTTACTGGTATTCAGATTGGTGCATTTGGAAATGTCGCACAAGCTAATGGAGGATTTGTATTATATCCCAATAAGATTAACAATAATATGATGCAGAGGGTTTATTCAAAATAGTTTTAAATATTTTTTGTTCTTTGGGATTCTTACGTTTTAGTGAGTTTGCTTACCTAAATTTTTCGGAAAAAATGAGATAGTGAATACTTTTAATTTGGAAAGAGTTGAAAGAAAGAAAGGAAAAGGTCAAACCGGCTGTCAATATTTTGAATATATTATAAATGGCAAGCCTCTTTTAAATTTTTTTGAGGGAATTGTTGAGATTGGAGTGCTTGGTAGTTTTGGAGAAAAAAATGATAATGACGCAGCCCTTCAATTGTTAAAAATGAAGCCATCGGAATTAGACACGGATAGGGTTCCGTTATATATCTGTCCAGAATGTGGTGACCTTGGATGTGGAGCTGTTACCGTAAAAGTATTAATAAAAGAGAATTGTTTTACTTGGTCCGACTTTGGATATGAAAATAACAACGAGGAGGGACTATTAGAATCCTATAATATTGGTCCTTTTTATTTTGATAAGGATGAATACCAACTTATATTGAATAAATTTCTAACCTAAAACCATGACTGGATCGGTAGAAAAACTAAGCCAAAAACCGCATTGGGGTTAAAATTTTAGATTGGCGCTTTTATTAGGGAAATTGGTTTGTAACTGATTGGTAGCTTTGGGGTAATTTGATTTTAACTTACGGCGCTCTTCTGCCTCCGTAAATTACTACAGAGCACGCTATTACGATCCAGAGGTTGGTAGGTTCCTAACTGAGGATCCCATAGGTTTTGATGCTGGAATTAATTTTTATGCATACGTGAGTAATAACCCTATCAACGCTAGCGATCCGACTGGGTTGCAGGAATTTGAGTTTTTAGACAGCGTTGCAAAACAAGGAAAAATAAACCTTGAAAACGTCATTCAATCAGCGCAAAAACCTGCAAAAGGGGATGGATTATTGACAGAAGCAGGGAGGTCTCTCCAGAAAAAATCAGCAAATCGCGGTAGCTCAGCATTTCCCAATCTATCAGGAAACGACGCAAAAAATAAGGCTGGTCAAAATATACTGAATGAAATTATTAGAGATCCCAATGCGGTTGTTAGAAATAAAGGTGGCGGAATTACGGAAGTTTTTGATTCTAACGGCAGAGGGTTTGCGGTCAAAGGTGGAGTTTTTAATGGATTTCGAGAATTACCTGAGAGTTTTGATTTATCCAAACAAATTTTAAAATTAACAGGTAGAGTTTCTTTGGGATTGACTGGCGGTATAGTTGGTTTGGGCGTGACTGTATTGGATGGAATACTAGGAGCGGCCGAAGCCGGAACAGGTTCTGATTTGCAAATTCCGCAAGGGGCCGACTTTGCGTTTGATTTGTTAAAGAATAATCCTCATCAAAGAGTTCGAGCTCTGGCCTCAAGGCATTTGCAACGTAATTTCCCTGACTTTTTTACTGGTATTCAGATTGGGGCATTTGGAAATGTCGCACAAGCTAACGGAGGATTTGTAATATATCCTAATAAGATTAACAATAATATGATGCAGAGAGTTTATTCAAAGTAAAGTGGAAGTAATATGTTAAACGGCTCAAATATAGAAGAAAAGTTCTGGAATAAATTCAAAGAGATGGTCCTAGAGGACGATGATATAGATTTATTTGAGATTTGGATTTTCTATCCTTTACTTAATGATCTCGAACGAATTCTTAATATATTTCAAAATGAAAACGTTCCCATATTCGATTTTGAGATTGATGGTTATCCTATAGATGAGAATAATTCTTCATTTGGAATTAAAGAAGTACAAAAATTTTTAAAGGCTGGTCAAGAAGGTTCTTATTTAGATTTCAAGTGCAAAATTGTTTCACACTACCATTGTTCTATTCATTTTGCGTTTTATAAAAAAGAGCAGAAAATGATAATTGAAATAGTTTTTGCTGGACGTGAAAATTTTCAAAGAAGTTTTTCAGAAGAAGAACATAAACGCACCTTGAGTCGCTATATTGATTTCGCGAATAAAATCCGAGGAAATAATAGTGAAATAAAATGTATGTTTTTAAGTGAAACAACAAGCTCTCCAGAAGAAATGATAGATAGCGAAAATGCTCTTGTTTGGTGATGGCCAATTTTTTCTATAGGTCACATTTTTTCTTAAAATAATATTATCTCCCTCCTGGATTAATCTTCATAGGTTTACTGACAGTCAAAAATGCTTATTGACCATACAGGCATGACCATAAAAAAATCTAAAAGTCCTATTAATTATAAGACTGAAGGAGGTGAAGGTTATGACATATGGGATAGATTTGTAACGCTTGATGGAGCAAATGTATTTCATATTGGGAATATTTGCGAAACATGTGAATTTTTTTTCGAACGATTGCAAAGCCCACCACCTCAAAAAAAACTTCAACAAGTAGTAGGATCTCTAAAAGAAGGCGTAAATAATTTAGGATCTGAAATTCTTGATCCTATTGGACAAATTTTACCTAACGGAGATTATGAAATATTGCTTAAAGAGATTCATCCAAAATTAATTGAGCTTTCAGGAAAAGAAGATTACTTTTTTGAAGAACAAATGCGCACATGGGATCCTAGGGAATTCGATGAAATTGATGAAATGCCATGGAATCCTAAAACCTCTTACTACAGAGCAAGCACATTAGAATTAGAGAATGAAGAATGTTTGTTTGAATTCGTGATTCCTTTTTACGAAAATTCCCATTTAGACGACGATACTCTCTTGGAGTATTCAAGAGTTCTATCAGACGGGAATAAACCTACTGCTTTGGCACTTTCATTTTTGGATATTAAAAGCCCAATCCAATGGGAGGAAGACTTCAAACCTGAGTATAAAGTTCATTGGTGCTTAGCTCATTATTTAATTGACGGTCATCATAAGGTTCACGCAGCGTTTCAAACTGGTAGACCTCTAACTTTAATTTCTTTTTTGAATAAGAGAGGAGGCACTGCTTCGGAAGATGGGATTACTCAAGTGATAAAACGGTTGAAAAATTCTAATCAGGTTTCATAATTTTTGCTTTAACTCTACACGTTGTCTAAAAAATTGATAAAGGTTAAGCCAAAAACCGTATTGGGGTAGATCCTTCGCTGCGCTCGAGGATGACATGACTTGAGTTTTATTGGGGGAATTGGTTTATAACTGATTGGAAGCATTAGGATAATTTGATTTTAAGGTATGACGCTCGGCCTTCGAGAGCCTCAGGCGGACACTTTTTTGAAATCTGCTTAAAGGAATGAGCCTCCGTATACTACTACCGAGCACGCTATTACGATCCAGACGTAGTTTCTATATTAATGCTTTAACTTTAATTACAGAAACAGAACGATGGTCACGGATACTATGCCAAAGATCCCAATCTCTTTGGAGGTTTAACCAAAACTCTGGACCCGTTTCGAAAGCTTCTCCCAATGATAATGCTGAATCTGGAGAGACTCCCCGTTTTTTATTTATGATTTCATTGAGTCTTGCATAAGGCCAGTTAAGATGTTTGGCCAAATCCATTTGGGATAGCTGCATAGGTTCCAAAAATTCTTTCAAAAGCATTTCACCTGGATGAGTCGGTGGCCTTTTCTTAGGTAACATAAATTCTCCTAATGGTAATCTACAATATCGACGTCTAAAGCGTTATTTTCTTCCCAACGGAAAACAATCCGCCATTGATTATTGATCCTTAAACTCCAAAAAGTTTCTAAATCGCCTCTTAATTTTTCAAGGCGATTGCTTGGAGGTTTTCTAAGCGTATTTATTGATGTGGTCGCATTAATTTGATCAAATAAACGTCTCGTTTTATTTTGGATTGCTACCGGGAGTTTTCTAGCGCTTTTGCTGTTAATGCCATCGTAAATATCTTGGGCAGTATTAGATTTAAAATTTTTAATCACGATTCAATATAGCATATATCGATTGTCGATATAATTAAAAACCATAAATAGCAATTTAAATCTATGGTTACGATTCTAACAGTAATCACACGGGACGCGAGTTGGACGATTCCGGGTTATACTACTACCGAGCCCGCTATTACGATCTAGTTTGAAGAATAATAAATGTGATTTTGAAATAGGAGTGGTTAACTTTATTCGTCAAACAGAGCTTCCTGATCTCTTGTGCCATGAACAACGCGGATAATAATATTTTTTTTATCCGTGACTTTGTAATAAATCGCGTAGTCTTTGTAAAAATGCGCTCTTAAGCCTGGAGTAAGATAATCTCTTTTGGGGCTGATATCAGGATGTTCAAGAAGTGGGTCAAATTGTTTTTCGAGCTTTTGGATAAAAGTCGTCGCGGCTTCAGGGGAGTCTTCTGCTATAAAAGCCCAAATTTCTGCAAGATCATTTTACGCTTTGTCAGTTATATGGAGGATGCGCGGCTGGCTAATCGTTTTTTCCCTTTTTTGATAATCCGGTTTGAATCAAATTTTATTGTTCTTCCGGCTTTTTCGTCTGCGAGCCCTTCTTTAACATCGTTGCGTAATACTTCCAATTGACGATCTCGAAGCATGTTTTTATGTGTCCAATCTCTTAGAGCCTCGCGAATAATTTCGCTATTGGAAGCATATTTGCCTGTTTCCATAGCCGCACGCACGGTCTCAGCCATTTCCGAGGTCAAAGTGATTGTTATTCGTTCGACAGCGCTCATAAATTATTCCTATTTCATTTTAATCATACTTTATCATACTAATTAGGGTGGGACAATGCATACGCAATTTTCAATAACCTAAAAGGACGTTATGCTACCTTAAAACGATTATTGACCGGAGATTGCGGAAGGACCGCTTCAAATACCTTCTTAATAATGAGATGTGTCGAGTTTTTTTTGGAGAATTTACCTAGATCCTTCGTCGCCCTTTCAGTGCTCCTCGAGGATGACGGCGAATTAGGGGATAACTTAGCGCAAGGTTTTACTTCGAGCAGTTCCTTAATCAATCAACCCAGGCCGCCGGTCTGGGGCTGACGCTCACCGTGACAATTTTTCTAGCGAGCCTTGGGCTGGTTACGTGAATAGGTATCCGTATACTGCTACCGACTCTGACGGTGATTTGTTGGACTATAAGGGGGGAGAGGCGGAATATAATGTTCTTATTCCATCTATATGATCTGGAAATAGTTACGTATTTTCCAAAAAAAGGGGCCTTGAAGAAGGCCCCGATAGGCCTGATTGGTGTGGAAGCTAACTAACTAAAAAGAGTAAGTTAAAGCGAATGTCGCTCCGTATCTTTGAGCTTCATAATCTTGTCCATCGACAATTACGGAAGTGGTTCCATCACTAGCAAAAATAAGCGCGTCACCATCTTCTCTGAAATACCAGTGGTGGTAACCTACTTTAAAATTTAACTGTTCCATTATGTCGTAGTTCAGATTCATTTCGAAATCGACCCCGTCACCAATTCCTTCATCTCTAAAAGAAGTGCCTTCTGATAAATCAGTTCTTAAGTGATGGTCGTCTTCGTTTTCGAAGTCGGTATGAGGTATCCAGGCTGTTTTAATATTAAGTCCACATTTTTCGCTGAACTTATAATCGCCTTCGACACCTACGCGTAATGAATCCCAACGCGTTTCCCAGGTTATTACGTTTGCATTTTGGCCTATGCCGGAAATTGCGGTAACGTCCACTCCAAATAATATGCTTTCGTTAAGTCCCTTAGCAACGAGTTTTTCTTCTAAATGCTGATAACCTAAAAAACCGCGTAATTTAAACTTTTTGTCTTGAGATTCGAAAAGTTCCCGACCCACGTCTATGTTTATGTACCACATTTTATCGTCGGTTACGTTATGATTGGTTTTTGAAAATTCGGTACCGTCGGTTAAATAATCTCTATCGTTAAAGTCGCCTTGGTCAATAATTCCGTATCCGTAAACACCTTTAACAAAAAATTTGTTTGGAAATATAATTTCTCCATCTAGCTGGATGACTTTACTGTTTACATTTTCCCACTCTAAATTGGAAACCCTCGTGCCTGCAGTATTTAAAAAATCCTGTTGGATTTTACCAGCGCTTAACCAGGTAGAAATTCCGCCTTTGTATTTGGCCCCTTCTAATGGATGAAAAATTTCATCTGAATAAGCCTGCCCAGAAAACAGGAAGAAAGTTGCTAAAACTATTAACCCTAAACCCCTCATTTTTTCTCCTCCAATATTTTACGCAAAACATAAGTTTGGCTTATGAAACAAGGTTAAATTAACAAAACTGTAACAAAAAAACAAGTTTTTTTATCATTTGTCGGATAAGAAAAGTATGGTTTTTCGGTAGACGGTATAAGCTTGTAAGGGTTTTAAGATAAGCATGGATCGTCACACAAAAAGTTTATTGAATAGAGTTCCATTTAACTTATTGAAAATAAATTAAATACTTAATATTTTCTGAATTAATTTATGAATCCGCAATATTTTATACAATCCATATTCATATTTTAAGAGTATCTCTAAAGCTTTTATTGGCTTTAAATGAATGTATCCTTGAAATATTAATATTCGAGCTCAACTTATCCTTTAACTCGTTATCAATGTTTTTACTTGTGGCAACTCGCAAGTCCTTATTTCATAAGGCTAACTCGTAGCCAAAAACAGTTTTTATAAGTTCCCTTAATATGTTGTAGAATTGACTCGATTTTTAAACGTTATCATTGTTGAGAAAGTGAATCCTGTTTATGGATAAACCTTTGGTTGTTGGCGCGCAATCGTTTTATTTTTCCCAATTCATACATGAAGGGATTGATAACGCGCTAAAAAATATGATCGATAACGGTGGCGTTAATACTTTATTGCTGGCTTCGCACATTGATTTTCAATCGACTAAAACCTGGGGACCTTTACCCAACTCCACGGATGAAAATTATGATTGCGATGGATTCAACTGCGATCCTTGTCCTGAGTTTTACGAAACAACCCTGATTAAACCTGTTAAAACCACGATCCCCGTCCTTCAAGAAAGAGATCTATTTCGCGAGATAGCGGAAGCCTGTAAGAAGTTTGATATTCAGGTCTACGCTTTGATTTTGCATCGTTTTCCTGAGGTGGATAGATATCCGGGATTAAATATGAAGACGGTTAATGGTCAAAGCGTTCCTAAAACCCTTTGCCATAACCAACCCGACGTTATCAATTTTTACGATAGTTTAATAGATCACCTAGACGCTAAGTATGAATTAGACGGTTACTGCTTTGCTTTATTGGATCATTATTCTCTGTTTGGATTTCAAAGCTTAACTGACGAACTTGCCGATACTCTTGGAATCGCTAGTTTTTCCAATCCCGAAATGGGATTGAGCTGCTTTTGCGCAGTTTGTGTTGCTGAAGCTGAAGCGAAAGGAATTGATGTAGATATAGTAAAAAAAGGATTACTTAAGGGAATTGATCTTGGTTTTATTCCTCACAAAGTAGAGAAGATGAAATCTGCCGACGAAGCTATTCGTTTTCTTTTATCAGTCCCTGAGTATTTAGATTGGTTACGTTTTCGGTCTTCTATTATGACGCGATTGCATAAAAGACTTTACGAGAGGATAAAGTCAAAACAGCGTGATTATAAGGTCGGGCTTGATATTTATGGAGCTAAGGACGACTGGAAATATCAAACTCAATTTAGCGAACTTTCTAAATACTGCGATTGGATCAAACCCATGTTTTACTCCTGTACTTACGATGAACCGTTAAGTCCGGAAGAAATAGGAGAGGGTGTTAAACTTGCTAGAGAATTATCGGGTAAACCTATTTACCCTGGGATTAATTGTTTACCTACAGAGTCGGAAGAGAAAATACGTAGGGGAGTTCAATGCGCCATGGAAAATGGAGCGGAGGGGGCTATTCTTTCATGGGATTATTGTTTGACGCCTTTTAAAAACATGCTTGCCGCTAAAAACGAATTGTTCAAAGATTAGGGTTATCATGATTCTCAAAACATGAAGAATTTGCCCATTGCCATAGTAACTCTGATTTTTTTATTTGCGCTGATCTTTTGGACAAAACCTTCCAGTAATTCCAATAAATCAAAATTTCAAGTTGCCGTTCTAATTCCTGGAACCGTCGAGTTTTTTGCCGTTCAAAAAAGAGGCTTGAACGAGGCGGCAAAACAATACGACCTGAACTTGATTTACGCTGATGCAGAATGGGAACCTGCAAAACAATTAGCTCAAGTCGAAAACTTTATCGCTCGTAAAGTCGACCTTATACTTTTGTGTTCGGTGGATAATCTAGCTTTACAAAGAGCAGTTCCTTTAACCAAAAAGGCGGGTATTCCATTGATGACTTTTTCCAATACAATTGGAGAAGACCCTCATGGATTGTATGAAGGCGTTGTCGCTCATATTGGACGAGACGAAGTTAAAAGCGGAGTTATGTTAGGCAAAATGGTTGAAAGTTTGACAAAAGATAAATCCATTAAAATTGTTTTAGTGCAAGGAGCGCCAGGAACATCGGCTCAAAGAATGCGTGAAAAAGGATTTAAAAGCATTTTAGAAAATCACAACAATTGGGAGATAATTTTTAATCATTTTGTTCCGGGATGGACGAAAGAAGGAGCCTTAAATGGCGTTCAGGACTTTTTACAAACAGGGAAAAAGATGGATGTGGTTGTAGCGCAATGGTGGACAGGGGCGATAGCGGCGGCGATGGCTTTAAAAGAAAAAAAGTCAGTCGGAGTTAACGTTGTAGGATTAGAGTATTCAAAAGAATTAATACCTTATTTAAAATCGGGTGAAGTTGCAATGTCCACTTATTTTTCAATTAAAGAAGAAGGTTATAAGACGGTGGAAACGGCTGGACTTTTTCTCAATAAAAGAGAAATACCAAAATTTGTTGAAATTGTTCCAACCATTGTAAATAGCCAAAACGTTGATCGTTATAAAGCGGAATTATAGATGGACGGTTTAAATATTTTAGAGATTAAAAAGGTTTCTAAATCTTTTATTGGGATCGACGCTTTAAAACAAGTTGATTTGACGATACGACACGGAGAAACTCTTGCTCTTTTAGGAGAGAATGGAGCGGGAAAATCTACTCTGATCAAAATCATATTGGGAGTTGAACAGGCGAGTTCTGGTGACGTTTGGTTTGACGGCAATTTGAAAAATTATTCATCTCCAAACGACGCTTATAAAGACGGGATTTCCGCAATGTTTCAAGAGACGAGCCTGGTTCCACAATTAACTGTTTTACAAAACGTATTTTTAGGAGCCGAGATCTTAAAATTTTTTGGTCAATTAGACGAGGAAACCATGTTGCAAAGATTTGAAAATACTTGCAAAGACATGGGCCTGCAATTAGACCCGCACGCATTAGTTGAATCCTTAAGCGCGGCGAACCAAAAACTTATCGAAATAGTTAAAGCTTTAACAAAAAAGTCGCGTTTTATTGTGATGGACGAACCTACTGACTCGTTATCTCCAGCGGATACAGAACGCTTGCTCAACATTATTCAAAACCTAAAATCACAAAACGTAGGTGTTCTATATATATCGCATAAATTGGAAGAAGTGTTTAAAGTTGCAGATAGAATAACTGTTTTAAGGGACGGTCAAAACGTTTCTACCGTCGACACGTCTAAGTGCACGATAGCAGAGGTTATCACTAGTATGGTTGGAGAGTCTGTAGAAACGAATGTTATTGAGAAGGACGAGATAATATCTAATCTTCCACTATTAAAACTTTCAAAACTGAGCGTTGGCGAAACGTTAAATGAAATCTCTTTGGAAGTATGTCCTGGAGAAGTAGTGGGTATGACAGGATTGATCGGCTCTGGTAAAACGAAATTGGCCAAAACACTATTTGGGTTATCGCATTATGACGCGGGTGAATTAGTTTTTAATGGAAAAGACTATAAACCAGAAAATCCTAAAGACGCTATTAAAGAGGGGGTTTATTTAGCGCCTGAGGACCGTAAGACTCAAGGTCTCTATCTTGATTTTGAAATTTATAAAAATATTACGATAACCAACTTGCCTGACTTTCTTGGTGTTTATGGATTGATTCAAAGTAAAGAAATTACCGCTTCGGAACAACTTTTATCGAGTATGAGTTTTCGAGGTGGAACTCCCACCAAACGGGTTCGTAAGCTTAGCGGTGGTAATCAGCAAAAAATCGTTGTTTCAAAGTGGCTGCACCGTCAACCTAAACTACTCATTCTTGATGAACCAACTAAAGGAATGGATGTAAAGGCTAGACAAGAAATAATGAATATTGTTAGAAAGTTAGCGAAAAATGATTGCGCTGTTTTATATTTAACTTCTGATTTTAATGAAGCGAAGCAGGTATCTGACAGAGTTTTGTTATTACATGAGGGACGATTGGTAGGGGAGGTTGAACCTACTGAAAGCGTCGAAAATATGATGCAATTAATTTTTAATTCTGAAACAGTCGAGAAATCTTAGTAGGAATCCATTAGAAGTTGAAATTTTTTTTGAATGAAGTATTAGAAAACCATCTGATCCTGGCTATATTTATTGTCTTTTGTGCCGGGTTATCGTTGATGACGCCTAACTTTTTGTCGACTGAAAATATTTTTAATATTTTACGACAAAGTTCGATTATTGGGATCATAGCTGTAGGGGCGACTTTTGTCATTATAGGAGCGGGTTTTGATATTTCTGTGGGTTCCGTCCTAGCCTTATGCGGCGCTCTAACCCTGGGATTGCAGTACTCAATGCATTGGGCTTTAGCCTGCGTTATTGTATTGGCCGTTGGTTCTGTTATTGGTTTATGTAATGGAATATTGTCCGTAACTATTGGGATACCTTCGATCATTGTTACGCTGGCTATGATGAGTGTTGTTCGCGGTTTGGTCTATTTATATTCGGATGGTTATCCTTTTACTTTGGTCGAAGGCGCTTCAGAAGGATTTACGTTTATTGGGCAGGGAGATGTTGGTTTTATACCATTTCCAGTTATTCTATTATTTGTTGTCGTAATAGTTGGGCAATGGTTTTTAGTTAAAACTCGTCATGGTCGTTATATTTGTGCAATTGGCGGGAATAAAGAAGCTGCCCGTTATTCCGGTATCGCTGTCGATAAATATCAAGTTCTAACGTTTGTTATCGGTGGCGTTCTAGCTGCAATTGCCGGTATTGTTTACGCATCTCGATTATTGTCGGTTTCTCCATTAGCTGGCCAGGGCTATGAATTGGACGCCATTGCGGCGGTAGTTATTGGCGGTACCAGCGTTTCTGGAGGTCAAGGATCGGTTTTAAAAACATTAGTTGGCGTTTTACTTCTTGCTGTTATTGGCAACACTTTCAATTTAATGGGAATTCCGGTTTACTCTCAGTTGATCATAAAAGGCGTGATTATTCTAGTGGCGGTAGGATTAGATTCTTATGCTAGAAAAAGACGTTGAGTTTAGGGAATAATAAATAAGCCCTGCTTTTAAAATTTATGGAAAATTATACGATAGGTATAGATGTTGGTGGCACTAAAACATTGTTAGTCGTTTTGGATGCAAATCTGAATAGCGTCTATGAAAAAAAAGTTCCTTCATCAAAAGACTGGGAATATTTAGTGGAACTTATTAAAGAAGCTCTCAACGAATTAAAAATTACCGACAATGATGTGGGTGGCATGGGGATAGGAGTGGCTAGCGCCATTGAACCTTCCACAAACAAAGTAGTTGATGCGCCAGCCTTAGGGTGGAAACAGTTTGATTTGGTATCTAACTTAAAACCTGAATTTTCCTTCCCTATAATAATTGAAAACGATGTCAACTGCGCTTTAATTGCCGAGAATAAAATAGGAGTCGTTCAAGACTGTAATCCTGTTCTTTATATTTCGATAGGGACAGGTTTAGGAGGGGCTTTGATGTTAGGAGGCAAAATAATTCATGGCGCTAATAATATGGCTGGCGAAATAGGTTATCAATTGGATAAAGAAGATTATAAAAAAGGCGGCGTTAATCTCCCAGGGCAATTTGGAGCGGCTGAAAATAAAATATCTGGAACGACTTTGGGAAATCGGTTTTCTTCATCTGAGAATTTCTTTGAAAATCTTAGAAAGAATGATCCAAAGGCTTTAGAGTTATTTGAAGAATTATTAATTGATCTGTCGGTTTTAATTGCCAACTGCGTCGGTTTATTAAATCCTGAGAAAGTTGTTTTAGGCGGTGGTTTAGCCAAACCTTTAGAACCTTATTTAGAAGCGATTCAAGAAAAAATAAAGGCGATGACACCCATTCCTGCTCAAATTGAGTTTTCCAAATTAAGTGAAAGCTCAGGCGCTTTAGGGGCGGCAGTTATGTCGTCAGAAAATAGAATGTTGGATAATTTGAAAAACTTAGGAGGTTTTCTAAATACATAAGCATGCAAATTAACGTTTCTAAAAATTACGAAGAACTTTGCAAAGAAGTCGCTAATTTTATTGTCGATGAAATTAAAGAACTATCGTCCCCGTTATTATGTCTTGCTGGTGGTGACACTCCCCTCGGGGTCTATAAAAACTTTGTAGAGAGTAGGGCAGATTTTAAAAACGCAATGTTTATAGGTCTAGATGAATGGGTAGGATTAGATGGCGCGGATTCTGGTAGCTGTCGTTTTACTTTAGACCAAAGTTTGTACCTACCTTTGGCAATTGAAGAATCCAAGATTCAGTTTTTTGATGGGAAGGCAACAGATCTCTCGCGACAATGCAACGAAACAAACCAGCTTTTAGAAACCAATGGTCCAATAGATTTGGTTCTTTTGGGAATTGGAATGAATGGTCATGTTGGGTTTAACGAACCCGGTTCTTCTTTGGATTCTATATGCAGAGTCGTTTCGCTAGACGAAACAACTCAAACCGTCGGACAAAAATATTTTGAAACACAGCAAGAGCTCAAGCAAGGAATCACTTTAGGTTTGAAGCAGGTTTTAGATACGCGAACCGTTATTTTAATCGTGTCAGGAGAGAAAAAAAGGTCTATCGTAAAAAAGTTGTTGGAAGATGAAAAAATTGACCCATCCATTCCCGTTTCTTCATTATGGCAACATCCCAATTGTCATTTGTTCGTGGATGAGGTCGCTTACTCAGAATAGCCCGAAAATGGAATGAATGAAGGATTTAACTCAAAAATTGGCGCCCTGAGCGACTAACCTACTTTGTGTGTATGAATAAAAAAACGGATATTGCACAGTTCCCATGACTTGTCATCCAGAAGCTATACGAAGTATAGGTGAAGGATCTCGCCTCGATCTAAATAAATCTCCTCAAAAAAACCCGTTATTCTTTCTTTTTTTCCTCTTTCAATTCTTCAAGTATTTTTTCCCGTTCAGTTTCGCATTTTTTTATTGGTAGTGGTTTTATACCTGCATCTAAAAAATATTTCTGTCCACTATGGCATATATTAATATTTTTATCTTTCATTTCTGGCAAAGTCGTTTCTTTATAATTCTGCCCTCGCATTCGAATAAGAAATTTGTTTTTTGAATTGAATTCAATAAAACCAGGGTTTGTTTCTGGTAATTCTTTGCTCCATTCCAACAATTCATTGGCGGTGAATTTAATTTTTTCTAATGATGACTTTGTAAAATTTGTAAAATTTAAATTTGATTCATTAATTTCTGTTCCTTGTAAGTTAGCGGCATCCATGTTTGCGCCTTGTAAATTTGTCAATCTTAAATATGTGCCTTGTAAGTCGGCATTTTGCATATCGGCACCTTGTAATTCAGAACTATATATGTATGCTCCCTTTAAGTTTACTTCTTCCATGATTGCGCCTTTTAATTTGGCATGAGAAATTTCTGTCCCTTGCAAATTGGCACGGGACAATTGGGTATTTTTTAGATTGGTATCGTAAATGAATGCACCTGGTTGGTATGTGGATCTCATGTCAGCATTTTCCAGATTAGTGGCAAATATGAATGCGCCTTTTAAGTTAGCCGAATTTAGAATTACTCCTTTTAAATTGGCGGAATAAATATTTGAACCCTGTAAGTTTACTATTGCCATGTTTGCGCCTTCCAGGTTGGCATTTGACAAATCTGCACCCTGGAGGTCAGCTGTCATCATTTTTGCTTCTTGTAAGTTCGCTTTCTGCAAATTTATAAATTTTGCAGAAGTTTTATCGGGTAATAAATCACGAATATCGGATTTCTCCCAATTCTGAGTATTAACAGAAAATTGTACTCTTTGATTATCTCTGCCCTTTCTAAAATAATCGTAAGGTTCCCATCTTGTGTTTTGTAAATTGGTTCTTCTAAAATTCACATAATCCAGTATTGCTCCACTGAAATCCGCCTTAGTTAGATCTGCACCTTCAAAATTTGCAAATCTTAAATTTCTTTTTGTTAAATTCAAGGTGACATAAAATTTCAACAATTTTTTTCTATTTTTTTTTTCATGAAACTTAGCCAATATTTCTGGAGCAGGTTTTAAAGTTAATTGTTTTCCCGATAGATTTAAATTACGCGCCACAAAGTCCTCAATTTTAGAGCATTTTTTATTGCTTGATGGTTTTATAATGGACGATTTAGACAAAATATTAAATGGGATGGGAAGACATGCTTCATTTTCTTCAGGAGTTTCAGGAATGGTTAGAACTGTCCAACAAAACAAAGGAATTAACGTAAAAGTAACTAAAAAGAAACAAACCCTTAAAGTAGCCATAGAGTAATTAAAAAAGGATCTTTCTTTTTGATTTATATTTTTTATTTCAAAGAAAAAGAATGCTATCAATAAAAATGAAATTGATACGCAGACTTGATGAAGCCCTGTTATCAATTCGCTGTGATACGGTAAAAAATTCCATTGTAATCTAAGTAATAGGAAAGGGACGAGGCACCAATAAGATATAAAAGCGATGCCATGCATTAGGAAATAGGCATATCGGTTTAAATTCGGAGGTTGTAATAATACCGAAGTTAGTAGAGTGGGTAGTACTAAATTTCTCCAGTCTTCTTTTTTTTTTGAGTTTCCTATGGCAACTTTAAAGGGAGATCGTTTTGCAAAATTGGAAAAACTGTTTGACAATTGAAGGACTTGAAGCAGTAACTGGGTGTGAAGGAAGAGCAAGAAAATTGGAGCGGCTATATAAAAGCTTAATACTGGAATTGATGAACCTATAACAGGTATAGCTATGCTAATTTCTGGGTTTAACAATTGCTCGTGAGTAGTACCCTCCACGATAATTCCAACAAACCCTAAGGCCGCCAGATAAAAAATTGTTAGACTTCGGTGGGTAACTGCGCTGGAATCCCACGAATTGAGTAACCGTTCTGAAAGAATTGGCTGAGCCATAGTTTTTACCGTAAATCCGATAAATTTTGGAGTTTGTTATGCCATATATATAGGAAATGAAAAAAATTAGCAAAAAATGGTTGTTAGCCCATAAAACCACTTAATCGTTTGATATCCTGTAGACTGAATTGCAAGCTTGGATACTAAATGGAGAGAATTGAATGAGTGAAGATAAAAATCTGCCGGGACCCGAAGATTCGCTTAGTTTAGGCGATGAGGATGCAACAATTAAGGTGCTTGAAGACTCGGTAATGAGGTTATGGGATGTTGTTAATAATTTAACGCGTCTTAAACCAACCAATCGAGGAGAATTTCACGTTACTATTTTTGGTTCGGCGAGAATTCAACCAGAGCATTGGGTTTATGAAGCGGTGCGAGATTTAGCCGCAGAATTAGCGCGTATGGGCTGCGGTATCGTTACTGGTGGTGGACCTGGTTTAATGCAGGCCGCTAACGAAGGAGCTGCCATGGCAGGACCCGAAGCTAAAGAACGGTCTATGGGGATACGAGTTCATCTTCCTTTCGAACAGGGGACCAATCCATTTGTAGGGCAGGTTTTTGAACATCGTACATTCTTTTCGCGTCTTCACCATTTTGTTTTGGTATCCGAAGCGTTTGTAGTATTGCCTGGTGGGATTGGAACGACTATGGAACTTATGATGGTCTGGCAGCTTTTACAAGTCCGTAAGATTCAAAAAATACCTCTAATTTTATTAGGAGATATGTGGGAAGAACTTGTGGAATGGTCAAAAAAATATATGTTACAGCCCGAATTTGAAATGGCTAATAAAGAAGATTTGCTCATTCCACAATGCGTAAAAACTGCCGAAGAAACTATAGGATTGATTCGCTCAGCCCATGAAGAGTGGCTTAAATCAAAAAATTAGTGGAAAGTAAATTCCTAATAATTTAATTTTGATTTAATAGGTGATTTTTACTTTGTTCGAGTATAAGCAATATCGAGCATTAGAAATTCTTTTCCATTTTGATCGTTGATATAAATCTTATAAGAGTAATGATCGTTGTCGATGAACTTAGTAGCCGCTCGATAGTCCATTTGACCTGCAATCGGGTCAGAAAGATGTCCTTTATCGTTTAATTCTTTTTCAGCAGAGTCGTAGGTTCCTTTTCCTATCATCATGCCCGTTCCCATATTGTCCATCCATATTGTTTGATATCTTTTTTGAGAGTTATCAAACCCGGCGATTCCAATTCCCTCAAAAGGTTGTCCCATAGAGACTCCTTTGACGAGTTGTTGTAAGTAACGGCCTCCTAATATCCATTGGGATTGAGTTGTTCCTGTTGATATTTCAGGTTTGCTATTTGGGGCCATCCAATATTTCAGGTTATGATTCCAATTGCCCACTAAAACATCTAATACTTTGTGGTTTTCATTTGGAGAAGCGTATTCTTGGAATTTAGCCATCATGGCTTGCATTTGAGGGTCCATTGCTGTTTTTGAGCCTTCTTCTTTATTGCTTTCTGATGCAATTACAGAATTTACTAAAAATATGCTAAAAACAAAAGTGAATACGAACCAAAAACTCATCTTATTAAAACTGTAAACTTGCATAGCTATTTAGTCCTCTTTTCAAAGTAAAGTTTAATCTAAATTATATCATTTATTTTATTCTGGGTTATATCTCGATCATAAGCTTTCCCATTTATTTAAACTTGTGGATACCTTGTTCCTAAATCATTGATAATTAAATCATTTTTGCTATTATGAGATAATGCTCTTTTAGTGGTTTTTATATTAAGAATTGAAAAAACTGTCTGAATTAAAGTGGGCATTTATTGAATCGAGGCGAGATCCTTCACCAAACTAAAGGTTTACTTCAGGATGGCACGCAAGAGGGGTTTTGCGAATTAGCCTCAAATTTTTGCATAAGTATCTGTTATAGACGAGGCAAAAGTTGGATCATTATATTAGAGAATTTGTCGATTATCTTTCGATTGAAAAGCGGCGCTCGCCAAACACTGCCGAGGCTTATGGCAGGGATATGGGGAAATTCTCCGCAGAATTTCAAAAAACTCCTCTAGAAGACATCTCCACCAACCAAATTCGTGATTTTTTATTAAAACTTCGAAAAAACGGCTTATCCGCTCGGTCAATTGCCAGGTTACAGTCGTCCATTAGATCGTTTTATGCATTTTTGATAGAAGAAAAAATTACCGATAAAAATCCCGCTGAATTACTAGAAACTCCTAAAATTTGGCAAAAACTACCGGGAGTTTTGAGTTTTGAAGAAGTTGATCGATTAATTAGCGCCCCAGATCCTAAAACACCTGAAGGGCTAAGAGATAAAGCTATGCTAGAAGTTCTTTATGCCGCTGGAGTCCGGGTTTCAGAGTTAATTAATCTTGAAGCCGCCAAAGTTAACTTAGAGATGGGTTTTATTTTAGCTTTTGGGAAAGGTTCTAAAGAACGACTGATACCCATAGGCGATGCAGCAAAGCAAGCGATTGAAGATTATATGTTAATAGCGCGTCCTGGATTTGCAAAAGGACGAAATATTGCTCCATTATTTTTAACTCGTAGGGGTGGGGCAATGACTCGCCAGGGATTTTGGAAGATCATTAAACGCTATACATTAATACAAGGAATTAATAAGCCTGTTTCTCCACATACGCTTCGCCACGCTTTTGCGACTCATTTATTAGAAGGCGGAGCCGATTTGAGGTCGGTTCAGCAAATGTTAGGACATTCGGACATTTCAACCACTCAAATATACACACATGTCATGCAAACACGCCTTCGTGAAATTCATGAAAAATATCATCCACGCCCTTAAATCGAGTCATTTAGAGTTCGCTTTTCTTAAACGTTGGGTAAATCTGGATGACTAGGATGAAACTGCCACAAGTCTACCAACGCATACAATAAAAAACGCTTCTTGGAAATAATCCAAGAAGCGTTTTTCGATTTACTGATAAAGATCAAAATTTAATTATGTGGTTCTGTTGGACGAGTAAAGTTTGCTGTCCACCGAGCAATACCTTTGCTGATGCGAAACTCTTCTAGTTTTCCTTTCAAAAATGTTGTGCTGATATTATTTCGATGTCCTATTATAAAGTTTTCTAAAAAGTTCCCCCAACCGTCTGAATCTGTAGTCGTACCAATCGAAGTACCATCAATAAAAGAAGTAAAGGTATCTCCCGATCTCACTACAGCGACATGATACCAAGTGTTAAATGAAGGACTCCAAGTGAGTGAATGTTGTACAGAGAAATTGTTTAAGAACAAACGTAATTTGTTGGCATTAAGATCTATGTCCAAAAAGTTTGCCATGTTTTCGTTTGTTCCTTGCCAAAAGATAGTATTGTCGCCAGTGGCGCCGCTATCTAGCCGAACCCAAAAATCAATGGTGAAATCGCCTGTGCCCATATCCCAGTCGTTGGAATCTGGAATACTCAAACTGTCGTTAATGCCATCAAACGATGCTATATCGCTATCTGGTATTAATGGGCTATCTGGTGTACTTGCTAATCCAATATTTGAGGCTATAGCGTGGACGGAATTAGAAGAGTCTTTAAAATCGCCGTCAAAATGCAGTAAAAGTTTAGTGAACTCATCGCTACTGCCATTTCCTGCGCCAGTTAGATTAACCCAATTCGTCCCGTCGCAAACAAATAGTTTTTTGCTGTCGCTATTATAATAAACAGCTCCTTCCTGCTTGGTATCACAAGTAGCTTCACGTCGAGGTATGGTTTGTATTGTGCCGTTTACTGAAAGTTTAGCATGAGGCTCGCTTGTCCCAATGCCTACACTGATCGGAATATCATATTTTTCGCTTAAATATTCTTCAACCAGGCTTTGCTCCTCATCTGTTAATGCTCGATCATAAATTATCACCTCCGCAATATCTCCACCAAAATTATCCCCGACAAGTCCAGTGTATATACCTCCAATCCCAATCGCATTAGTTGAAGTTACATCGGTAGACACTGTATTGCGTGCTAACGTCACGCCATCGCCAAATAAGTCGTGAATACCGTCTTTACGTTCCGAAAATAATATGTGAGGAGTAGCATCGTCAACGGGAACAAAAATTCCATTGGGAGTTTCGGCTTCCTGGATTCCGCCTCCCCAAGAGCTTACTTGGTCGCCGTCTCTCCCTAACCAGAAACCGTCGTCTAATTTATGGTCAACCAATCGTTCGAAGTTTGTATTGGAGAAGGTAATAGGTTCTGTTGGGCGAGTAAAATTTGTTGTCCATCGAGCAATACCTTTGCTGATGCGAAACTCTTCAAGCTTTCCTTTCAAAAATGTATGGCTGAAGTTGTTTCGGTGTCCAATTATAAAGTTTTGTGAAAAATTTCCCCACCCATCGGAATCGGTTGTCGATCCAATTGAAACACCATCAATAAAGGAGGTAAAGGTGTTTCCCGATCTCACCACAGCGACATGGTACCAAGTATTAAATGAAGGATTCCAGGTAAGTACATGTTGCACAGTGAAATTGTTTAAGTTCAAACGTAGTTTACTGGCGGAAAGATCAATATCCATGAAGTTTGCATTATTTTCGTTGGTTCCCTGCCAAAAGATAGTATTGTCGCCAGTGGCGCCGCTATCTAGCCGAACCCAAAAATCAATTGTAAAATCACCTGTTCCCATATCCCAGTCGTCAGAATCTGGGATACTCAAGCTGTCATTACCGTCCAAGGACGCTACATCGCTGTCTGGAGTTAATGGGCTATCTGGCGTAGAATCTGTACCCACCCCACTTGAAGTTATAGTATGGACAGAATCGGAGGAATCGGTGAAATTACCATCAAAACTTAACAATAACTTTGTGAACTCGTCTGGGCCTACTCCGTTATTATCTTGATATGCAACGAAAATAGAATGATCGCCAAAGGAGAAAGAATCATTAGAAGTGAAGATATCGTTTGCTCCGTCGAACCTTACTGCTGGTTTATTATTTAGCGTCGAAACGCTGGAAATATAAGTTGGTTGATTGGCTGCCGTTGATTGAGAAAAATCATGGTTACTAGAAGAACTATCTCCCCAAAACCCGAATTGTTCTTCATCGTTAATTCCCGTTATAGAATCAGCTTTTAGCCAAATAGATAAACCAGATATATCATTTGGTTCAAATTCCAAAGCATAAACAAATTTAAAATTGAACAAGAAAAATAACATCATGGAAAGAAAAGCCCAAACTTTGAACTTGTTAAGTCCTCTCGTTTGAGAAAAAGAAGTTTTATTCATTATTGGATCCGTTCTAAATTGTTAAAAAAATGAAAATCATAAAGTATGTTTTTGTGGTTTCGTATTTACGAAAAAAATAGCGCCCTAAATTCAAGGTTTTGCGGATGAATTTATACGTTGACATATTTTCTAAAATAGCTTCCAATTTATTTTGATAAGTTTCCTTTGCGGTGAAAAACTTTATCTTTTACTTATAATTAAACAGAAAATGAGAAAAAGAATTTGGTGGAAATTATCAAAAATGGATCGGCGATAGCTTGGCAATACCTCAATTTATAAGAAGAGGGCGTTTTTTTTTGAAGAAAACTTGAGAGATTTTATTGAATAAAAGCTTCCGTATTATTACAATTTCGAGTGTATTAAAACGAGAGGAGAAAAGTTTAACGAAGGACAATGAATTGAAACATCTCCCTCAAATTACTCGCTTTTCTGAAACGTATAAAGGTCATCTCTAACCTACTTATTTTATTAAAGTAATTGGCTTGACTCGAATAGGCTAAATAGATAAAATAAAAATTTGCCTACCAGGTAATTTCTAGGTTTTTGGGCTTTAATCATCTTTCCTCAATGTAATCATGGAATTTGAGATAGATCGGATTCCAAGCAATGGGTTGGATTTCGATATTTCCGTAAATGCGGATGAATTTGAAATTAAGCAAGATGATTGCTTTTTGGAAAAGCCCGTCGCTGTAAAAGGCGAGATAAAGCTTTTAAAAAAAGAAGTTTATTTTAAAGGGAAAGCAAAAGCAGATTTAAAGTTAATTTGCTCCCGTTGCCTGGCCCCGTTTCCATTTTTAGCGGAAACCAATGTTTCTGCTAGATTCATTCCGAAGCCTAAATCAGATGATTTAGAAATGGAAAGGCAGATGCTAGAGGAAGAAATTGACGCAGAGTTTTATTTGCATTCTAAGGTCAATTTAACCACTTCGGTTCGTGACGCTATTTTGCTGACTTTGCCAATGATGCAATTATGTAAAAAAGAATGTCAAGGGTTGTGTTCTGAATGCGGTCAAAACTTAAACGAATCTCAATGCAAATGCGGCGATAATGCCGCCATTGATCCAAGATTTGAAAAATTGAAACAACTGAAAGAAAAATTGCAAGATAAGGAGAATAATTAAATGCCAGTTCCTAAGAAAAGGACTTCTAAATCTAAAAAAGGAATGAGACGGTCGCATCACGCTTTATCCGTTCCAGCTTTTTCTGAGTGTCCAGAATGTTCTGAAATGAAGCGACCTCATATGGTATGTCCTGAATGTGGACATTATAAAGACAAAGAAATTTTGGAGATTGACGACGCATAAGGTTCCTGCCCAACTTCCTACCTATATTGGAGTTGATGGCTTGTTTGATATGGCCAAAGTGAAACTTCTTGCAAGAGAATGCCTTACTCTCCAGCTCTATTCGATATTTATGATAAATTTTATTGGTTTTGGTGACGGATGAAAATAGTCGTTGACGCAATGGGCGGAGACCACGCTCCAGGTGCGATTGTCGAAGGCGCCGTTTTAGCCGCTAAAGAGGATGGAACAGGGATTATCCTTGTTGGTATTAAGGATTTAATCGATAAAGAGCTGCAAAAATTCCCCGCGAACGAACGCATTAATATTGAAGTCGTTCACGCCGACGAAGTTGTTACGATGGAGGATTCTCCAAGTAAAGCTTTGAGAGGTAAACGTAAGTCCTCCATGAAGATTGGTTTGGATTTAGTTAAAAAAGGGGAAGCGGGGGCTTTTGTAAGCGCTGGTAATACTGGCGCTGTTTTGGCTTATTCTACTTTCATCTTAAGACCGCTCAAGGGTGTTGACCGACCGGCTATAGCTGTTCAGCTTCCTACTTTAAAAGGCACTGCTATTTTATTAGACGCTGGCGCCAATGTGGATTGTAAAGCTGCGCAGTTATTTCAATTTGCAATCATGGGGCATGTTTACGCTAAACATATTATTGGCAATCAAAAGCCTGAGGTTGGGCTGTTGAGTATTGGAGAAGAAGACTCTAAGGGTAATGAAATAACCAAAGAAGTTTTCCAAATGCTCAAAAAGAGCCATATCAATTTTATTGGAAATATTGAAGGAAAAGAAGTCTATAAGGGAAATGCCGACGTAATCGTATGCGATGGTTTTTTGGGTAATGTGGCGCTGAAAATAAGCGAAAGTTTGGCCCATATGATAGGCGTTAGTCTGAAAAAGATTTTTATGACTAACTGGATTAGTAAATTTGCGGCCTTATTGTTAAAACCTTATTTGGAAACCTTTAAACGGTCCGTTGATCATTCTGAAACGGGTGGAGCCCCACTTTTAGGGGTAAATGGCGTTTGTATTATTGCCCATGGTAGCTCTTCACCAAAAGCGATCAAAAACGCTATAAAAAGAGCGAATGAATTTATTGAAAAAAAGGTCAACGAACATATTCAAGAAGATATTGAAGAGAACTTGGAAGATCAAGATCTTTGGATGCGAAAAGGAATTATTTGGCAGCATCTGAAAGAAAGCATACATTTTGGAGCTGATTCTGCTAATGATAATGAAAAGTCGAAAGATGAATCTTCTAAGGGTTTAGAAAATCCTTCCGAATCTAAAGAATCAACCGAATTAAGTAGCTCAGACGAATCAAACGACTTAAATGAATTAAAAGAGCTCAACGATGCAACCGAATCTCCAGCGTCTCCAGATTCCATTTCGTCTAAACCATCTGATTCGTCTAAACCATCTGACCCCAAGCCCGAGGCGGCAGAGTAAATCTGTCTAATCTAATCAATCTTGCTCTAACTGGAGAAAAACTCTTTGCTGAACGCTGAAATTAAGGGCACGGGAATGTATGTTCCTGAAAAGGTTTTGACGAATTTTGATTTAGAGAAACTGGTCGATACTTCGGATGATTGGATTAAAGAAAGAACGGGTATAAGTGAAAGAAGAATTGCCGCCGACAATCAGGCTCCATCGGATTTAGCTTTAGAGGCTTCTAAAATTGCGTTGAGTTCAGCCGGTTTAGACGCCAAAGATTTGGATATGATCATTGTCTGCACTTCTACACCGGACATTATTTTCCCTTCGACAGCTTGTTTTTTGCAAAAAAAATTAGAAGCTGGAAATTGCGCCGCTTATGATATTTCGGCAGTGTGTTCTGGCTTTGTATTTGGGTTGTCAATAGCGGAACAGTATATAAAATCTGGTCGCTACCAAAATATTTTGGTTGTGGCTACCGAAGTCAATTCCCGCATTGTAGATTGGAAAGATCGCTCAACTTGCGTAATTTTTGGCGACGGTTCAGGAGCAATGATTCTGTCAAAAACGGAGTCCTCAGAAAAAATAGGAATACTTTCTACTCATATTTATTCTGATGGAGGGTATTCTGACTTAATTCAAAACCCTGGTGGTTTTGGGAAGGAACGAATTTCTAAGGAAGCGTTGGAAGCAAATAAGTTTGTCATAAAGATGGATGGCGGCCCTACTTTTAAATTGGCGGTAAGAAGAATGACTGAAGTATCTTTAGAAGCGTTGAAGTTTAATGGCTACACTTTAGACGATGTAGATTGGGTGGTTCCGCACCAAGCTAATCAACGTATCATTGACGCAGTGGGGGCAAAATTAAAAATTCCGAAGGAAAAGGTAGCCGCTAATATCCAAAAATATGGAAATACCTCTGCGGCTTCTATTCCAATCGCATTCCATGAATGGACAAATTCCAATAAGATAAAATCTGGAGATTTAATATTAATGCCCGTTTTAGGAGCGGGGTTAACTTGGGGAGCGGCGTTGGTCAAATGGTAAAAACCGCCTTTGTATTTCCAGGGCAGGGAGCTCAATTTGTAGGAATGGGAAAAGATTTCTACGACGGTTTTGATTGGGCAAAATCTATGTATGAAGAAGCAAACGATCTTCTTGGTAAAGATATTGCTCGTATTTGTTTTGAGGGACCAGAAGACGAGTTAATATTAACCGAAAACACTCAACCTGCAATATTGATACACAGTATAATAGCCTTGAAAAGCCTCAGGGAACATGATATAGATGCCGTTATTGCCGCAGGGCATAGCCTGGGAGAGTACTCCGCTTTAGTAGCCGCAGGTACTTTGGAGTTTGGCGATGCGGTGAAGGCTGTACAAAAAAGAGGTCAATATATGCAGGAAGCGGTTCCTGTAGGTGTTGGCGCAATGGCGGCTATTATCGGTCTGGCATTAACTGAAGTGGAAGGTCTTTGCAGCAGTATTTCTACAGCGGAAAACATTGTTCAACCCGCAAATATGAATAGTCCCATTCAAATTGTGGTAGCTGGTCATAAAGATGCTGTAGAAAAATTGGCTGAAGAGGCTAAAAAAGCTGGGGCAAAAAAATCAATTTTGTTGCCTGTTAGCGCTCCGTTTCATTGCCCCCTCATGAAACCTGCCGAAATTAAACTTAAAGCAACACTTGAAGAAATTACCTTTAATGGCTCAAAATATCCAGTAATTACGAATGTTGACTGTGATGCCGTTTCGGATGGGGAAACGGCTAGAGATTCTTTAGTTCGTCAAGTTTGTTCGCCTGTAAGATGGACTGATACTATGGCTTATTTTGTAAATGCAAAAATTGAAAGAGTTATCGAATTTGGACCTGGTAAAGTTTTGAGTGGATTATTTAAACGATATGATAAATCGATAGAATGTATCCCCATTAGCGATATAGAGTCGCTGAATAAAGCGGTTTCGATTTTAAAGGAACCTTAGTTGATAAAAAAAATTAAGAATATTTTTAGAAATAAATTTTGGAGTTATAAATGGGATTAAATGGTAAAATAGCCCTGGTAACTGGAGGAGCGCAGGGAATCGGTTTGGCTATTGCCAAAAGATTAGCCGGTGACGGAGCTCATGTGGTTTTAGCTGATATTCAGTTAGAGGCTGCCGAAAAATCTTCCGAGGAAATAAAAAGTTTAGGTGGATTGGCGTCAGCTAAGCGGTTAGACGTTACCGATTTGAAAGAAATTCAATCGGTTTTTGACTCTATTTCTAAAGAGCATAAACCGGTGGATATATTGGTGAATAATGCCGGTATTACGCGGGACGGTTTGTTGGTCCGCATGAAAGAAAGCGATTGGGATGCAGTTTTATCTACCAATCTCAAAGGATGTTTCTTGTGTACCCAGCAAGCTACAAAGCAAATGATGAAACAAAGATCAGGTTCCATTGTGAATATTGCTTCGATAGTTGGCGTGATGGGTAACTTTGGCCAAGCTAATTATTCCGCCGCCAAAGCAGGTTTAATAGGCCTGACAAAAACTACGGCTAGAGAAGTAGCCTCGCGAGGCGTAACCGCGAACGCGGTTGCCCCTGGTTTTATCGATACTGAAATGACTCAAAAGTTAGACGAAAAAGTTCGAAATGCTATGCTGGAACAAATTCCTTTAGGGAAATTTGGTTCGCCAGAAGATGTTGCGGATTCTGTCGCCTTTTTAGTTTCAGATCAAGCAAAGTACATTACAGGTCAAGTAATAAATATTAATGGCGGAATGTTGATGTAGTTCCATTTTTTTCAGGAGATAAAAATGTCAGTTGAGGATAGAGTTAAGGAAATCATTATCGATCAATTGGGAGTGGAAGAAAAACAAGTGAATAGCGACGCTTCGTTTATTGACGATTTGGGAGCTGATTCCTTAGATACGGTTGAATTGGTTATGGCTTTGGAAGAAGAATTTGATATTGAAATTCCAGACGAAGAAGCTGAAAAAATCGCAACGGTTCAAAATGCTGTGGACTATATTAAAGATCATATAAATTAATTGGTAAGCAAAGATTCATGAAAAGGCGCGTTGTAGTAACTGGCACTGGAATGGTTTCCCCTTTGGGGATTGGAGTCGACGAAAACTGGGACTCTATTTGTAAAGGGAAATCAGGGATAGACCAGATAACCCGATTTGATGTAACAGATTTTCCAGTAAAAATAGCAGGCGAAGTAAAAGAGTTCGAAGCATCCGATTATATTGAGCATAAAGAACTCAAAAAGATGGATCGGTTCATTCATTTTGCAATGGCAACCGCTAAAATGGCTGCCGAGCAATCTGGAATTGAAATAACCGAAGAAAATGCGGAAAGAGTAGGAGTTCTTATTGGCGTTGGTCTATGCGGTTTGCCTGCCATTGAAAAATATTACGACATATATAAAGAGCGTGGTGTAAGAAAAATATCTCCCTTCTTTATCCCGATGTTAATTTCTAACCTTGCGTCTGGACAAGTTTCCATACATTTTGGAGCAAAAGGACCTAATACTTGCGTTGTCACCGCTTGCGCCACTGGGACTCATTCCATAGGCGATGCGGCTCGATTTATTCAGTATGGCGATGCCGATATTATGTTTGCGGGTGGAGCTGAATCCGTTATTACTCCTCTAGCTATTGGCGGTTTTCATGCGGCAAAAGCTTTATCGACTCGGAATGACTCTCCTCAAGAAGCGAGTCGTCCTTACAATATAGATCGCGATGGTTTTGTAATGGGCGAGGGAAGCGGAGTTGTTATTTTAGAAGAATTGGAGCATGCAAAAAAACGCAATGCGAATATTTTGGCTGAGGTCGTAGGCTATGGATTGAATTCCGACGCTTATCATATAACAGCAACGACTCCTGATGGTGAGGGCGCTGCACGTTGTATGAAGATGGCTCTCAAAAATGGCGGAATAAATAAGGAAGATATTGGTTATATAAACGCTCACGGCACTTCTACCGCCGCCGATGCGACCGAGACTCAAGCCATTAAAACTGTTTTTGGCAATGATACTAAAATTGCAGTAAGTTCTACCAAATCCATGACGGGTCATCTTTTAGGCGCGGCGGGGGGAATTGAAGCTATTTATTCAATATTAGCTTTGCATCGGGGCGTTTTGCCTCCCACCATTAATTATTCAAATCCAGATCCCGCGTGTGATTTAGATTATGTTCCCAACGAAGCTAGAGAAAAAAATATTGATTATGCCGTATCAAATTCTTTTGGTTTTGGCGGTACAAATGGGGTTTTGATTTTTAAACGTTTCGTCGGCTAATATGCTTTCTGAAGATAGACTGGCCGAATTATCGGCCTTAGAAAAAACGTTGGATTATAAATTCAGCGATTCCTTCCTGTTAAATAAAGCTCTGACTCATAAGTCCTATACAAATGAAAAAGGCGGCGATTTAAAAAATAACGAACGCTTTGAGTTTTTGGGGGACGCGGTTTTAGATTTGATTGTTAGCGATTATTCTATTCAAACTTTTCAAGATCGATCTGAGGGCTCTTTATCTAAGATAAGAGCGGCTGTGGTTAAAGAAACTTGTTTGACGGTGATTGCGCAAAGTCTAAACTTAGGGAGGTTTTTACTCCTTGGAAAAGGAGAAGAGTTTTCAGGCGGAAGAACCAAAAGCTCTTTATTAGCAAATGCATTTGAGGCGGTTGCTGCAGCTATTTATAAAGATGGCGGGTTGAGCGCTGCAACTAAAGTCTTTTTGCCTTTATTAAAGGAAGAAATAAATAAAGTAGCTAAAACTAGTGAGTATCGTGATTTTAAAAGCGAACTTCAGGAGTTTACTCAAAATAAATTCAGTTGTATCCCGTCTTATAGAGTCATTGGCGAAAAAGGACCAGACCATCAAAAAGTGTTTGAAGTATCCGTTTTTGTAAAACAAAAGCTATTAGGCACGGGTACAGGAAAAAATAAAAAACAGGCTGAGCAAACCGCCGCGCAAGAAGCTCTTTTAGCCTATAGCTCCGATAGTTTGCCAAAATAGTCATGTCATTAAATAGATTAATCATTCCAATTTTTATTCCCCATCAAGGTTGTCCTTACCGTTGCTCTTTCTGCGATCAAAAAAATATTTCTGGCGTTAATGCTAAAGCTGATAAGGAATTAGTTGAGTCGACTATCGATCAATACTTAAGAAGTTCAGAGTCAAACGCGCGTTCCAAAGTTTGTGAAGTCGCTTTTTATGGCGGTAGTTTTACTGGGTTGCCGTTAGAGAGGCAGAGCTCTTTATTATCCTTTGTGCAACCGTTGTTAAAAGAGGGTAAGGTTCAAAGTATTCGCGTTTCTACACATCCTCTTTTTATAAATGAAGAGATACTGCGAAACTTACATCGTTTTGGCGTTACCACTATTGAGTTGGGTATTCAATCGACAGATCAAAATGTTTTGACACTTTCTGGGAGAGAATGTTCTTGGTCTGCAATGGATGAAGCGACAAAACTGATTCAGGAGTTTGGGTTTAACCTGGGATTACAAATGATGTCGGGACTACCGGGAGATACAGAAGAAACGTTTGCGCAAACGGTGGAAGACGTTTTAAATTGGAATCCGGATTTCGTTAGGATTTATCCAACCTTAGTAATTAAGGGTACCGAGATTCACGAGATGTATTTGAGTAAGGTTTTTGTCCCGTGGAGTTTGGAGAAAACGATAAGCGCTTTGAAAGAAGCCGTTTTAAAATTCCGCAGTCGCAATATTCCTATCATTAGATTAGGGCTGCCTTCAGAACCCAGTATGTTAGAAAACTTTGTGGCGGGACCTTATCATCCGTCGATCAGATATCTTATAGATTGTAGAATTGGGTTGGATGAACTATCGGCAATGGTAAAAGAACTACCTGTGTCTCAAAAGTCGATCAATTTTCAGGTTCCAGTGAAAAAACTTTCAATTTATAAAGGACATAAATTAGAAAATGTCCAAAAAATAAAAGAAACATTTAACTTAAATGAGGTTACGGTTAATCCTTTAGAAGGGTTAGAATGTCCTCAAATGATTGCCGCATAACTTTAAAAAAGGGAGAAAAACATGGTAACGATTGGAATGAATTATAAAATGATTCCAGGTAAAGAAAAAGTTTTTGAAGACGTGTTTACAAGTGTCTTAAAAGTAATGGAAGAGATGGAAGGACATGACGAATCGTTTCTTTATAAAGACGTTAACGACCCACAATCGTATTTAATTGTTTCCGCTTGGAATTCGAAAGACGCTTTCGATGTGTTTATGGGATCGCAAAAGTTTAAAGATGTCGCCAATTGGGGTAAAGAAAACATTTTACAGGGTCGGCCTAAGCACACGGTTTACACAAGCTAAGTTTTTATTCTGGAAATAGGCTAATCGGATTTAGGCGTGTACTCCATTTCGCCATGTTTAATGCTTCTAGCAACTTTTGCGTAAAAGTGTTCCGTGTCATGATGGAGTTGGCCTTCCATACGCCATCGGATGAGAACGATTTTCCCATTTGGATGCGGAGTGATTTTAAGAATTTCCCCAGTGTTGTTGGAAATTGGCTCATAAAGAGCGTCGCCAGGTTGTAATTTAATTATCATAGGTTGAGTGATCAAAGGTAAACCCACTCTTGTGGGATAAAGCTTAAATTAATAAAAAATATAGAGTTGTAGAGTCCCTCTTGCGCGTCATCCTTAGGTATAATATTGTCACCCTGAGCTTGTCGAAGGGTCGTCTAGATTCAATAAAACAAATTGTATCTTAAGCGGTACAATAGTTAAAACTTTTATTTCTTCAACAGATCGGAGCGTTAGTAATGACAGAGAATGAGGAAGAAGAATTCGATCCTTATATATACATGGAAGAAATGTACCCCACAATGGAAACGGGGAAAGTCGAAAAATATTTAGTAGGGCCGGGAGATACAGTTAAAAAAGGGCAACCTGTTGCCGAACTTGTAGCTGAAGGTTATTGGACTTTAACGGCTCCATTAGATGGAGTTATTGAAGAAGTATATATTGACGAAGAAGAATATGTTGAAGTTGGAACGCCTCTAATGGAATTTAAACTCATCGAGAAATAAATAGTTTTGTTATTTGGGGTATCCTAAGAGTGTGGGAATGGAAGAAATAATTACTCCAATAGTCCAGACAATATAAACCGCTTTTACTCTTTCTTTTTTAAAAAGGGTAAAAATGGCGGCTACCAAAGCCAATAATGCTCCTGTTGCAAATATCATCATTGCTGTTCCAATTAGTGACCCAGAGATAAAGGCTATGGAGCTATCTAAACCTGCTCCTTTATCAATGAGTTTATAAACCCCAACAAGAAAACAGTAACCAAATAAATAAAGCATCCAAACTTTTCTAGTTTTCCAATCTAGCATCAAAATCTCCTTAAATTTTGAATGTAAAACTAGCATTTGGAGATACAAAAAACAAGTCCTTAAAATGTTCTTTCTATTCAATTTATTCAGTTTGTTTAGACTCCATTAAAAACTCCATTATGCGTTGCATACGTTCTTGATGGGTTTCTTCATTTGAATCCATAAAGGGATGAGCAAAATGTTCTCCATGAATTGTCTTAGCTCCTTTTTTACTGGCTACCTCTCTTAATTCCTGAGTCATATCATCGCCTAATACTTGATCCTTTTTTCCAGTGATCACAAACAGCTTGCTTGAATTTTTCGGTAGGTTTTCAACCGGGTCGATTCTTTTCGGGCATCCATGAGTTGAAAGGCGACTTGGGCTTGAATCAATTATTGCCGCATCAAAATCAATATCCGATCCGATAACGTTTGAAACAAAAACTCCCCCAAGCGATATACCGTAAAGATATTTACGCTCATAGGATTTATTAAGGTCTAGCGCGATTTCTTTATAATCCTCGATAATAGCGTTTAACCGCCTTTTACCTTCCGAATTACCATACCCCCTGTAATCATAGATATATACGTCTAAACCTTTTTGGGCGAATTGGCCAAAACTCGTAATCATCCGATCAGCGATCATTGCATTACCTAAGGCAACCAATAGATAACCTTTTGGTTTTGTTTTTTCTCCACTGACGCTATGTGAATTATATTTATAACCAGTAAGTTTTTTATTATCGGAAGTGGTGATGCTAATAGTTTCGATGTTTTTAAATTGAGAAACAAGAGTAGGATCAGGGGAGGGCGCATTCATACTCCACATCCAGAAGTAGAACCGTTCTTTTAATGGACCACAAATTGTCGCTTCTCGATCCATCGCCTCCGTATTGCCAATAGAAGCAGCCATAATAACTAGGGCGATCATTGTCGCTTCAATATTCATCTCAGCATTTTATGTTAGGTCAAGATGAAATGGAAATAGATTTGTTTATTTATTTGAAAGTAACTATTGATAAATTTGAACGATGTGAAATAAAAAAAATGCGTTATGACGCCGGCCTTTCACGCCGGTAACCACACCTGTGTGACGAGGTTTGATTCCCCTTGAGGTTATATTTTTTAAGTTCAAATAGTTATAAGCTTCAGATTTTTTCCCCTCTCTTTTCAAGATCTTATTTTCTAATCGCTCTTTAGCATTCCATGGCGCTAACTAAAACCTTTGAAATCTGTCAAATTTAATTTATGAACAAAATTGATTGAATTACCCTCTGTTGAAGTTTTGGATAGCTGAAAAACTGTACGCATGGTTTATAGTTTTATTTTGTTATGTGAAAAATCTTAAAACGTTAACAAGATTTCGGAGGACTTTGGCGATGAGAATGACTCGCTTACATTGTTTTACTGTCCGTTTTGTTCACTCTTCTCTTAACTTCAATAACAAGCTTTGGGTTTTAGGGGTAGTTCGAGCGATGACGTTTGGTCGCCAACGGATGGAATAGCTTGGATGTAGGTCACATCCAGTCCAGCATGGAGTCATTATTAATTTCCAATTTAACCCATTATCTATTTTAAAGGCAAACTCACAATAAACCACTAGTAACAATTTATAAGGAGTGACGATGACTAAATTAAAAGTAGTAATGATATGTTTCCTTTTCTTATGTATAACGTCTAGCGGTTATGCAGCGGATGAGAAGGCTAAAGTGTCTCCAGGAGATACAACAGAAGGATTTTTGATGGACAAGTTACAAGCCGGACCTGATATTGAATTGACTGAATCTGGTACATCCAACCGAGTTATTATTATTGGCCGAAAACCTGTTTTGACTGAAAAAGGAGATGTGTTAACTCATAACGATAATAAGGAAGTTCGTTTGGAAGTAGGTTCTAATAACGAGGTTTTAACTGCAGATTCTTCAACTTCGAATGGTATTAAGTGGGCTCCTGTTCCGAATGGGAAAGACGATGCCGATGGTGTTGAGATTATGTTCACACGTGAGTTTCAATACGATCCGGGAACCGGTAATGTTCCAGCCATCGATATTAATGGAACTGCACTAGTCATCAACCAGACCGATCCAACAGTGACACTGGGTGGGCAAGCGCGTTCTGTATTGGCAACAACCGATATTCCAAATACCACACCACAATTACAACAAGTGATTGTGGATCTGCCTTCCTCCTTGCTTGCAGGCAACTACAAATTAAAACTGTCTAATTCCCAGGGAAACTCGGAGACGGTTATTCCATTGAATGAAATCATTGCTCCCATCGGTGGCAACGATTCATTCACAAAATTACTTTTTCATGGCGATGGGGCGGGGGCTATCTTTACAGACAGTTCCGCTTCTGAACATACCATAACGGTAGTTGGGAATGCCATCCAGTCGGCCACTGAAAGCCAGTTTGGGGGCAAGTCAATCCAATTTGATGGAGATGATGATTATTTGACCATTCCCGATAGTGAAGACTGGAGCTTTGGGAATGGCGATTTTACAGTCGACGCTTGGGTCAATTTTTCAGCGCATCCTGCCAGTAATGGAAATGTGTTGGCGATTGCAGGTCAATTTAGCGGGTTACAAAAATCCTGGAGACTAGGGTACTACAACAATGCTGGTACTTATAGATTATGGTGGAACACTTCTACAAACGGTTCCAACGAAACAGATTTTAAGCCAGCATGGACAGCAACCTTAAACAATTGGCACCATATAGCTGTTACAAGAACAAGCGGAACAGTTCGTGCTTTTATTGATGGAGTGGAAATTGGTTCGCAAGCGGATTCCGATACTTACCATTCTGCTAACTCGGATTTATTTATTGGGATAGATCAGGTCGTTAGTGGTTATGAAATGAATGGTTTTATTGATGAACTTCGTATTTCAAAAGGCATTGCCCGTTGGACGGAGGATTTCACGCCACCTGCACTGCCTTATAATTAAAAATAACGATATTTTATCTCAGCCGCCTTCCAGGTTTTTTGGGGAGGCGGTTTCGGGACTGTCTTTTATTCTCAGCTTTTTGTGGTAAAAATATCATCACTCTATAATTTAGGGCCGACACCCCGGTGGGATATCATATTGTTCACGAACCCGACAAACCAAATCCATACTTTTATTCGCTTTATATAACTTTGTTAGGTCGACAGTTTTATTCACACCTTTTGGGGTCGAAAAACTAACTTCATGATCTAACATAATATTATCTAGTATCGTCACAAAGCATTTTAATGGATGGCTCCCATTAGCTTCTAAAGTCGCCACAAATATTTCAGCCTTATCATGGGAGTTATCTAATAACCCAATACCAGAAGCGCCTAAGGCGCCATTTTTCCAAGGAAAATCTGGGCAATGTATATTAATAGGAACCGATTTAACGCCAAGGCTGTTGCAACTAGTAGAGTCGTTCTCCGGTTTAAAATTAAAATTAAAATTTGCTTTGACTTTACCGAGATACATCGGCTTTAAGATAGAATAATCCAGGTTTACAATCTTCGCTGGCCTCACTCCATCAAGGCGGAAATTATCTGGCGTTAATAAACCAATATTCGTTTGTGTACCTTTTGGTACAGGTACAGGGACTGGAGGAGATGCAAGATAATATTTCGAAACAAAATATTCTTTACCTGTGTCAGATTTATATGGCCCATAAGGTAAGCCTTCCATCAATTGATTATCATCTCCCCAAACTATTTTCGTGTGTTTGGTTGTATTGCATCCTAAAACCTGAATAGGTTGTTGTTTCTCCGTTTTTATAGGCGCGTCGTTAACATTAAAATTAATGATTCCAATATTTTCCGCTACGGCAAATTGGACACTGCTAAAAAAACTAAATACTAGATGTAGAATAAAGAAAAATTTCATAATTCGATCACCAAGGTATTATTAATATTAAAGTACCAAGCCCACCACAATCCCGTCACCCAAAACGGAGAAACGCGAGCAGGGTCATGGGAGGGCGCGTTCATACTCCACATCCAGAAGTAGAATCGTTCTTTTATCGGACCACAAATCGTCGCTTCCCGTTCCACCGCCTCCGCATTACCTAGAGTAGATGCCATAATAATCAGGGCTATTATTGTTGTTTCAATATTCATCCCATTATTTTATGTTAGGTCAAAACAAAATGGAAATAGAGTTGAAAATTAATTACCATCAGTGTCTTCGTTGGGTAACTTACTAGGAATAAGATGAGATGAAATGGTTTAAAAGACGCCAGCCTCTCACATCGGTAACACCACATGTGTACTGTAGTTCAAAAATATTGCTAAATTATAGATTGTTTAAATGTCTATCTAGTTAAACTATTAATTGTTCTATATTATTTTATTCCAAAACTTCTTGCATATAGAAATCGCTGTTACCAGCCGCACCTCACTTTCCAGCACTGGCGTTAAGAAAATAAACTAGTTTCACCGAATCCCCGAAAGTATGAGGTATAGATCTAATAGGGGGCTGGAGGCAAGCCAAATGAATATACATTTTCTTTGAAGACTAATATTTGTTAGTAGTGGAATTAGAAATAGATCTGATTATTAAAAAATCAACTTCTTACATAATTTCGACAAATTTCCATTCGTTTAGTATGTTATCCATATGCTAAAGATATAAATTATAAATTGATTCAAAATTTTTTTCGGTATAAAATAAATTTTTTAATAATCCAGTTCTTAATAAATCAGGAGTTGTATATAAAAAATTCACTTCCATAAATAAGACCGTTTGCTAACTTTTGAGGTGGACCGCCATGCGAAATAGAGTTTTTTATATTACGATTATTCTCTTTTTTGTTTTTTCATTAGGTTGCGCGATAAATAGGAATGGGAAGCTTCTGGCATCTGACGATGTTCCTTCATCAGTTGAGAAAATAATTCGACCTCTTGCTGAAAAACAAAATTTATTTATATCTTCTTTAAAAAACTCCAAGGTAGTTTATATAGGAACTGAAATTGTTCGCCAAAAATCAGAAACTGGCAAGGACAGCCCTATAAAAATTTATCGTACTATCCATTATAGATATAGTGATGATGCGGCCATATTTTCATTGGTCAATCCAGATAAACAAACAGTTCTTAAACAGCGAGCAATCCCTCATTTTCCAGTTTCTCTGGCCCGAGAAGAACTTGACACAGCTAAGGCGCTTGCTTTAGCCGATCCAAAAGTTAAGAAATCCCTTGGGGAAAACGTTTCTCGGATAAAAGTAGAAGCTTTAGTCATACGCCCTTTTAGCGAAAAAGATCCGTGGTTTGGACATAGAGTGATTCGGTTACTTTTTAAAGATGGAAGAAATTATAGACACAACCCAAAGGTCATTGTCGATCTCACTAAAAAAAATGTGTTGGTTGAAATAGATGAGGGGTTTAACAAATGAAAAAATTATTGATGCAAACTTCATACAAAATGATTGTGGGACTTCTCCTAATCTTAATTGGAGCTACAGATGCTTTTTCTCATTCTTGTCCTAAGTTTACGACCCCTTCTGCTAATACGCCGGGCAATATTGTAATTCAAGAGTTTCCACCGGAAGGCCCAATGCAAACCGCTTGGAAAGTGCGTTTTGGACATGCAATTGGGAAGGGGCTATATATTACTGGAGCGTGGTTCAAAAAGGCTCCGAGTGAACCGTGGATGCGTGTCTTATGGGACGCACGCGTGGCAGATATTTTTGTTCCTTATCATACAGGTACGCCTCGTTTTTATGATTTAACCAATTTTGATTTTGACCTTGTAAACGCTACGTCCGAAGATGCAGGCCATTGCGGTTGCATAATTGACAACAAGATTATTCAAGAAGTCCGGACGCGAGGACTTTTGTGGAAGGATGACAAAGAAGTTCGTTACGGTCACGATTTGGTTTTATGGGCCACATTGGACTCGGCAAATTATAACTACGTTATGAAATATTCATTTCAAGATGATGGAACTATCGCTTTAAGACTCGGCGCAACATCGCGTAACTTCCCCGGAGCTGAAGAGGAAGCGCATATGCATGACGCTCTTTGGAGAATAGATATGGACCTGAATGGTTTTGGCTCCGATTCCGCTTTTGAAGCCGCGCACAATGAAACTATCACAAGTCCCAGCGCTACTGATACCTTAATTCCTTTTAATAGAGGCGTTGAAGGCTCTATGAATTGGAAAGCTTCTAAATTTTCTGAAGTCCATGTCCAAGACAAGAAAAAAAATAACTATAACCGCAATATCAGTTATGAGTTTCGCCCTATTAGAGGCGGTAAAGCTCGTCACAAAGAGCCTTTTGCGCATGCTGATTTCTGGGTTACTCGTTATCGTAATTCAGAAAAAACATATAAAGAAGTTGATACTTATGTGAATGGCGAAAGTGTAATGAATACGGATGTCGTTGTCTGGCATATCAGCCCGTTACACCATGATCCAAGAAATGAAGATGGATTTTTTGATGGGCCTAATTGGCGGGGAGTGGCATTGCTGATGTGGGGCGGTATAGACTTGCGACCTAGAAACTTATTTGATAAGACTCCTCTTTTTCCTTAAGTTTTAGAAATTTCCCTGTATTGAATTCCTACGTTGCGGGGGGGATTTGATCGGGCAGGACAACTTAGAATTATAAGCTGTTCGTTTTAACGCCCAGGCGTGTTGCAAAAATAGCCAAGGCTTTTTCAAAAACTGTGAGCGATAATGATTAGAATCTTTCCAGAATGATTTTGTAACCATTCATTCACATCTTCCGCTTAGGTTGCGGCAGCCGTTGCTGACAAAGAAACACCTGCAACGACTAACCCTTTGACATTATTATTCGTCAAAAGGTTTGTCGTTTGTTAACTCGTTTACCGTTTCTCAGGTCTATTAATTTTCTGGTCGTGGTTCTATGATTTGTGTTATTGCTTCGATCGCAGTAGCGTCGTCTCCCACAATTCTCTCTTCTTCCCCTAAAGCGAGTTCGACTTCTGTGGTCACTCCTTTCATGAACGCGTCAGACGTATCCGCTTGGACTGATTGAGAAGCGGAAATTCGATTGGGAACAAGATAGCTGACAGGGTTACTAAATCCGTAGGCGTATGAATTAAAAACGTTTTGCACATATAAATTGGATGCCTCTAGTCGTTTGTCAGCAGTGATAAATTGACCAATTGATGGATCATAGTAACGAGGTTCGAAGTAATAGAGTTGTGATCCTTCATCCAATTCTTTCCCATTATATTTTGGACGAAATTGATCTGATGTTATAGATTCAATTGTTCCGTACGGTTGATAAACGACACGCGAAACAACTTTGCCATTTTCGTCCGTCACTAGTTTAGTACTGCCAACTTGATCTTTATGGTAATAGATCGTTCCATTTGTTGAGTATCCTGGCGGTGGAGTAAAAAGATGAATTGATTGTTGCAATGTGATTGAGGCTACCCGACTACCAGAATTCAGGAGATAGAAAGTACTGCTTTGAATTCCATTGGGAAATTTTGTGGTTTCATAAGATGGAGAAAGGTAATAACTCGTTGCTTTCACTGTTTTTCCATCTTGCTCGTACGCCACTTTTTTAAAACGCCGTCTCATATGATCGTACTTATAGGAGTCTTCTACCTTGACTTGGTTTTTTTTGATGCTGGTTAATTGATCCATTGGATCGTATGTCATCTTCCAGTTTTGGCCTTTTGCATCCATTTTACTTGTCATATTTCCATTGGAGTCATATTTTGCTGAAAAACCGTTGGGTCCTGTCTTTACCTGATTGCCATCATAAGTATAGGTATCACCATTAATGTGGGTTAAGTTTCCGGCTTGATCATAACTATAAGTCATCGGAGGATAAATATTAGATCCAGAGTTAGCAGAGATTAATTGTTTGTTTTTGTAGACAAAGCTTTGTGAATAGTCGCTATCTTGTGTTCCAGATATACCGAGACTAAGACATATAGGAGTTGAATCGTTCACCTTCGCGCTGCAATCTGTATTATCTATCAGGTTACTAAACTGGTCCCAATTATAGCCATCGACGTATGAAAACTCCCCTGAAGAACTTTCAATTTGATGCATCATGACAGGACCTTGCAGATAATATTTATAATTTTCTATTAACCCATTTTTATAGGTGATTTTTTCTGGTCGATGCAGGGCCGAATAATGTGAATAGGTTACAAAAGGCTCAGCGGCTCCATTACCTAAGGAATAGCTGATTGTATAAGGCTGTCCGGCAGGAGTGTATGTGTTTGATTGGGATTGAGCCCCGTTATTATTTAATAGTTTTGTTATGCGATTTTGTGGGTCAAACTCTTTTTTGGTGTCGTAAGAAATAGCATCTTGTGGAAAATTTCCAAGTTTTCTAGTCATTTGCCCATAAGGTGAATAATTATAATTAGAAACGAATTCCACATGCCCCTGTTTTTTTTCCTCCAAATAGGTCGACAAAGAAGATAACCGGCCCTTTATATTTTGTACAGATTTGATCATGGGAAGATCATAGGTGAATCTTAACGTTTTTTGGTAATCTGTCGGTCCCTTAGCCGATGTGATTGTTTTTGACGTTATTCTTTTAAAGTTGTCGTACTTATAGCTTATTATTTGGCCTATGCTATCGGTAATAGTGGATAGAGTTTTATTAATTTTATTATAAATATAGGTATGAGAGCCTGTGTTTGTATTAGATAGTTTAGTTTTTCGATTAAGTGAATCCGAGCTAATATTTGTTGAAGTAACAAGCTCATACTCATTGGTCGAGCAGGGGCTCTGCCCTGGAGGAGTGGTATTAAAGTTTTCTACAGAAATAAGTCTTCCGATTGAATCATAAGCGTATTGAGTTTTTGGGCATTGGGTGTCACTAGAAATTACTAAACTTGTAATCTTTTGTTTGGAATTGTAAATAGCAAATTGAGCTTCTTTCGTGTACGTTGAATTTCCAGTTAAATTGTTTTCAATGGAAGCTGTTATCTTATTCGGCGCGCTATAATTCCAACTTGTTCTTGTTCCTAGTTCGGATATTGATCCATCGGAATTCTGATATGGCAAAGTGTAGTTTGCTATTCTTCCGGATGGAAAATAAGTAGTTGCTATCCAGGATGGATTTCCAACTGTTGAAAAATACGGTAGGGATTGTTTTGATACAAGCGTTTCGTTTAGATAAGTAGAATCAACAATTATAGAGCCATTGGCGCTTTCATCGGCCGGCGATTCATGTCTATAGACTCGGCTCAAACTATCGTAATAAATTTTAGTCATTGCCCACTCAGCAGGGGTTGTGGTATTTCCCCAAGTATGTCGTTTGTTGTCTTCCCTGTAAATTTTTGTCTCGCCCTTTGTGTCAGTTTTCCATTCATGTGTTGAAAGCGTAACGACGGGTTTTGCGAATGGCGAAGTGTCGTTATTACGTTTTTTACTTTTATTAGAGGCTAGCGTGGTATTCGAGGCGCTGCCCGTTGGACAAGGCTCACTGTTGACAACGTTAGCTCTTGTTGGAGCCGGACCCTGCTTGGCCAGAGCTCTACCGAATCCATCTAAGCAGTTAGTGGTAACGTTTCCATTGACGTCGGCCAAAGCTGTTTGTTTACCAAATCGTGGTTCATAAGAAAAGTATTTAATCATCGCAGGGATTTTATTATTGCTATTGGGTATTGGAGTGGTGCGTGAGGTAGGAAAGGTGTTGTAAGTTGAATCATACACTGTTGTATAGGTAGTATTTAATAACGTTGAAACCGTAGGATTGAATGCTTTATTGGAAAAATCGCTTACTGTTATTTGGTTTCCAAAAGGGTCATATGTGTAAATATTACCCAGCCAACGTTTGTGAGTGTCATCCCAATTTCCTTGGATAAGGAGATTTCTTGAGGGCGAGCTTCCTGTTGTATCATATAAATATTGAGCCTGACTGTAGTCTTTTGTTGAATCATATCTAAATTGTTGCCAATTAGTGGGACAGGCTGTTCTAGTCGTTTTGAGTGTTGTTGACTTATAGTCTAGTTGCCATTTTGTTTTATTGACGGCATATTTCATACAGGTATTTATAGTGTTTGGTTTTTTTTGAGAATCAACTCCTTGGTCGGTCAATTGAATTACATTTCCATACATATCATACTGAAAGGTTTTAGAGATAGTATATCCATACTGTTTATCTGCCGTTGTCAGTTTTTGAAGAAGAGGTTTGTACACAGTCGTCTTAGCAGTACAGTCACTATTATTGGATTGTGAATCAAAACACTCATAATTATAGACCCGGGAGTGTAAAAGGATTCCCTTATCATATTTTGAAATACCTGAGAGTAAGCTAGAAAAAGGGAAGGAAGGTTGATAACTGTTTATTGTCCTTGCGATAAGTTGATTGTCAATTTTTTGTATTTCCTCAAAACCCATCCAACTTTTCCGAGATAGGTCTACGCGTCCTCCTGTATAGCTATGTAGATAGCTGTAACAATATGCTACATTACCCGTACAAGAATGAGATAAACCAAAGTTTGAATTATTTTGAGCGGGATTATTGGTTACAGTGTAGCCGGTAACTACATTTAAAAATGATTGAAAGTTGAACCCAGGATAAGAGGGAGAAAGATTTGGACCTGATGTTCTGATTGGATTTTGCGAAGTCTGCAGTTTTGTATTTAATAGCCCTATACCTTCTTGCGTCGTTTCTAACTCACCTGATACATCGCTTCCGGTTGCATATATACTCGGGTCAGTGAGCGGTGTATACGAAATCTCAGTAATCGCTCCCATACCATCGTTAATTGATAAGAGAAGGTCAGGAGAACCGGGATTATTAAAAATCACACTGAGACTTTGGCCTTGTTGAGTGCAGATAAAATCCGGCAAACCGTCTCCATTGACATCGGCCCAATCATTTTTAAAAATAAATTGATTGATATGATGTGCGCAATTAACATCCCTTTTTAATTTTCCGGAAATATCACCATTGGGGCTAACCAGTTTACTTGTTCCATTTGAAATCATAATAAAGAAATTGACTGAACTTTTAAAAAGAGTGTTAGTACAAACATAATCAATTTTTCCATCGCCATTGAAATCTTCCCATTCTCCTGAATTTGCGTTTGGGCATTGTGTAGCGTTGTTTAAGGTTATTGGAAGTTTGGTAAACCCTACTTGTCCATCCCCCATAGAGAGAAATACGGTTCCTGTAGAGTCCGAGTTATCATGGCAAATAAAATCTATCAGACCATCTCCATTATAATCAGACCAAACTTTCTCTGATGATGAACACTGCAATAAGGCGCTAACGACGCCAGTTGAATCGGAAGGGATCATGCTTTGAAATCCCGTAGCAGTAGATAGCAGAACACGTGTTGTGCCAGAATCGGAATTGCTACAAATAAAATCAGCCATATGGTCGCCATTATAATCAGCCCAAGTAAGCACGTCATTAGTGTCGCCACAAGCAAAAGGCCCTGTTGAGGATAGATTGGTATCGACTGGGTGAAGTTGGTAACTATCATGTGAAGTCCAAAGGTTAGTTACACTGAGTCTATAGTCATTACATACAAAGTCGATTTTTGAATCTCCATCAAAATCTGCCCAGATCAACCAACTATCTTGGGTGGAAGTACATTTGATTTTTTCTGAAAGCGTTGTAGCCGCTTGAAAATCAGTCCCGTCAGAAAGCAGGACTTGAGTTGTTCCTTCAATATAATCATTGCAGACGAAATCCATTTTTCCATCGCCGTTAAAATCTGTCCAAATACCATAGTGGTCATTTTTTTTAGAAGCGCTCACTTGATCGCATGCAGAAGGTAATTTAGTCTTGAGTGTTGGACCTGTTTCATTGATAGGAACTAAAGTTTCTTTGGTAGATTTATAAACATCTATAGATGTTCCAAAGTTAGTGCGTAAAATGAGATCAGTCAGGCCATCTCCATTAAAATCCGCCCACAGATATTCGTCGTTAGGCCCTATAGCAATACTTTTCGACGTTACTGCCTGTCCAAAGTTTGTTCCGCCGCCCTCAGCAGCAATATTCTGCCAACGAAAAATTGTTGGGGGAAGACAAGTGGTTGTTGTTAAATTGTCTGGATCGAACCCACATTCCTGAATACTTTGTAGTGTCGAACGTGCAGTTGGACTGGTAGTTGTAGCATTGTAAGTCAACTCATATTGTTTGACAGGAAGAATGGAACTTCCATCAGTGCATAAAGAATTAGAAATGTCATCGCCATTACTTACACATGTATTAATTTTACTTAATTGCACCTTGGTGTCGACAAGCGAAGAGGTTGCATAGTTTTTATAGGAATCTTTCCGGGTTTCATAAATAAACTGTACAGAGCGTTGAGGTTTTGACGTGCCATTGGAGGTGTAGTCAATCCTTATGGGATAATATTGACCATGAGTATATGACATATTTGGATTCACCAATGGACTACTGCTCCGGAAACTATAAGCGATATCGATAGAATTACCATTGGTATCGGTGATTTTATTTAATGCCCACACTCGAATAGCGGCGGTGTCGCTTACAGGAGAGAAATCATGGCCTACGGCGTTAATTTTAGAGTCCTTGGTGTTTCCATACTCGAGATGGGTTCCGTCTTTTAGCCAAACATCAAATGAACATGGACCGGTTGTTTTTTTCCCTAGACGGTATCCGGTGTTACAGAGTCCGGAGTCTCCTTTATTAGCCACAAACTTTGTCCAGGTTTCAATTTCAGTCCGATATTCCGATTTGTCGGCGCCATAGATACCTTTAATAGCAATTAACCTTCCATCGTTATATTTGTCTCCTTCAATACAAAACCGATCGTCATCGTCAAAATTAATTCTTCCATTGAAGCCATCTGAAGCGTAGGACTGGCCGCACCGTCTAATCTTCGATAATCCTTTGAGAGCCCAGCCTACGCCAAGCATCCCATTTCCAGAGTGGTTATCGTAAACCAGGGAGAGGTCAGGCTGCATGCCGTTTGTTCCCGGTGGAACTTCAATAGGAATGGTATATTTTGCCGCTCCAAAAGAGTCGACATTAAAAGTTCCTTTGGTCGCGCCTGTTTCAATTGCAGCGCTGGAATTATCCTCACATGGTAGGAGAAATACCAATCCTATGACAAACCATACCAATGCCAGTCTATTTAAGCGGTTTTTGTTGCTCATGGGTTTTCTCCTTTAAGATGGCAGTATTAAAAAAATGAATTTTTAATGAGCGTCTTGAATGATATTGGCTGCATATCTAGTGTGTTAATAAAAAGTAAAATGTAGGAGGAGGGATATTACGAATTTTATTTTTGAATTTAATGAGGTGATATTTTTTCCAATACGGGCTAATTTATTTCTTTGTAATATTCACCGCCCCATTCCCTAGTCAGCTTGTTTTTGTCTATGTATGTTTTATTTGATTACGGAATATTTGTTTTTGAAAACTGTTGGTGAGAGTTTGCTCTTAAGACGCTTTTTTATTTTACCCTCTAACTAAGTTTCCGAATATTAACGTTAATTATAGGTTTTAGTATGAATCTAAAAGCATTGCACTATAAAAAAAAATAGGTGTCAATCATTTTTTTTTATTCAAAAATTTTTCGAGTGAGGGATGTTTTATTTTGATTCCAATTAATCTTTCAAGCTCTATAGGAAAAAGGGTCTAGTTTTTAAGTTGTCCTGAAGGTTGGGTGAAAAAGGATTATTATCTTGTCCTTTGTAGGGGGATCGCTACGAAGCGCATGGTTATCTCTAAAAAAAAATAAAGATATCAAGGACAGTTTTTTCTTTACCCATTCACTATAATTCGGTTGTTAGATAAAAAGAGACTAAAAAACTTAATCCGATAAAAATAAATTGAGGATTGTAAAATGTTTAAAGATGCCGAGACTTTAATTGCTGATGATAACTCCTTGTATAGTCTTCACCTAAAGACTCAACTGGAAGAAAAAGGCTATTCAAAGATTGAAATTACGAATGAAGCAAAAGGGATTATATCTTGTTTGGATAGTAAAAGTTACCATTTAGTGATTTGTCCTTATCTTCTCCCAGACATGTCTGCGGATAAATTAATATTGAGAGTAAGGTTTGGAGTTTCGAATGAACAACCTTGTTTTCTTGTTATATCCGATGATTGGAATTCAGAACCAACTTTATTTAATCACGTCTCTGTATATTCAGTTTGTCCTATTGAGATAGATAGTTTTGATAAAGCGATTAGAAACTTGTTGCTTGAAAAATTTTCAGGTGTCGAAACTTTCTTATAAACTAGTTTTTTTAGTTTTATTGCTTAAATTCTTACAGTCTTTGATAGTGACGTTTAGTCGTCTTTACTTTCCTAATTACCATACCCTCTGTAATCATCCTATCAGCAATTATCGCGTTACCTAAGTGATCAATAGATAATCTTTTGCCTTCGTTTTCTCTTCATGGGATTGTGTGAATAGTATTTATAACTGGAAAGTTTCTTAATTATTAGAAGCCGAGAAGCTGATGGATTCTATCTTTTTGAATTGAGAAACACGAGTGGGGTTAGGGGAGGGTGCATTTATACGTCATAACCGGACGTATAATCGTTTTTTAACTAAGGGGCTAGTGATAAATATTTTAATTCGAATTCTAAGTTTTTTATTTTAGTTTTTAGTTTATTTAATAGGCTTTCCTCCATTTTAGGCGATCGACTTAAAATCCATAAATATTGTCTGTTTGGTTCGCTAACAATTGCATATTGGTAATTTTTATCTAGATCAATAATCCAATAATTACCTTTAAAAGGCCAAAAAAATTGGACTTCAAGCTTTGCATTAGAATTTTTATCAACAATACTAGCTTTACCTATAGCTTCGTTTAATTCTCCTGACAAGCTGTTCATATAACAGCGATTGATCACTTTGATCTTTCCATCCTCCATTTTTTCATAAAAGGCGGTCGATCCAAAACAACCCTCTTCAAATGAATGTGGATAACGCGCTATTTCATACCATTTACCAAGATAACGGTCCAAGTCAACATAAGAGACGGTTTGCAGTGCAGGAATAGGCGTTGGAGGTACACTTGAACAGCTATATCCAGCTAAGGCAAAAACTAAATACAGCAAAAACTTTGGTATTAATATTGATTTTTGTAAGCTGGTCTTTTTATTAAGTGTGTTCAATTTGTAAATTATCCTTCAAATATCTCAGACAAGCTTGTTCTCAAAGTTCCTCTGGATTCCTTTTATTAAACTCAATGGTTTATTGTTTTAAAAAATTAGGTAAATATCTAGTTATTGTTAATTATGACTGGTTTGCGTTGCAGCATTCAAGAAATTTAGTTCGGCTAATTCAGGCTGACCGGCTAATTGGAGGAGGGTCGATAGGCGTTGTTGGAAATCCTCTGATGTATAATCCTTAGAGGTCAAGGTGACATGCCCCACCTTTCGCCCTGGTCTTTCAGCCTTGCAGTAAAAATGAGGCGTAGCGTCTGTAATATTTAAGATTTGTCTTTCTGACGGTAATAGTCCAATCAAATTTACCATTGCCGCAGATTGCACCGATGTGGTTTTGCCTAGTGGAAATCCACAAATGGCTCGCAAATGGTTCTCGAATTGTGAAGTTTGCGCGGCTTCTATTGTCCAATGGCCGCTATTATGTACGCGAGGTGCAAACTCATTGGCGAATAGTTGATCCTTAACCTGAAAAAGCTCTAAGGCCATCGTTCCTACATAATTTAAGTCTTCCATAATGTATCTAATTTTTGCTTCGGCTCGGGCTTGCATGGGATCATCTTGACGACTAATTGATAGACGGAGTATTCCATCACGATGATGGTTCTCACTCAATGGGTAGAAAACCATTTTGCCTCTTTGATCGCGAACCGCAATAATAGAAAGTTCGCGGTTGAAAGCCACCATAGATTCGACGATGCATGGAGCCTTGCCAACTTTCATCCATGCCGACGGAAGGTCATTCTTGCCGTGAAGCAAAGCTTGACCTTTGCCATCGTAACCATCAGTGCGTGTCTTGAGAATGGCTGAAAACCCAATGTTTTTCATCGCATTACGCAAATCCTCCAGGCTATCAACAGGGGAGAAATTTGCGGTAGGAATTCCTAAGTTACGAAAAAGGGTTTTCTCTTTTAAGCGATCTCGAGCTACTGATAAAACTGAAGAAGAAGGATAGAGTGAAACTTTTTTCTGGACTGAATCTACCACTGATAAGGGGACGTTTTCAAATTCGTAAGTCGTGATATCGGCCCAATTTGCGAGGCGTTTCTGAGCATCTTCATCGCCATAGGGAACGCAAAGATGTTCTCCAAAAGGCGCTGCGCAAGCGTAAATATCGGGACAAAGGAACATAAAGTTTAGACCGAGTGATCGTCCTGCTTGGGCCATCATGCGTGCGAGTTGACCACCTCCAAGTATGCCGATATTCATCAACTACTCTCCCGTGGATCAGGGTTTTCCAATACGGCATCTGTCTGCTGTTTCCGATAAGTCTTTAACGTTGTTTTGATTTGCGGATACTTATTAGCAAGTATGCTTGTGGCCAACAATGCCGCATTGGTAGCTCCTGCCTTGCCAATTGCGAGTGTCCCCACAGGTATTCCAGAGGGCATTTGGACGATTGACAGTAAGGAGTCCATTCCATTAAGGGCTTTAGATTGTACTGGGACGCCTAAGATAGGCAGAGAAGTTTTAGCGGCCATCATACCAGGCAAATGTGCAGCGCCTCCAGCTCCTGCTATAATAACTTCGATACCTCGCTGTTCGGCGCTATCAGCGTAGTCAAACAGTTTGTCGGGTGTGCGATGAGCGGATACGACTTCGACTGTATGTGGCACATTAAGTAGTTTTAAAGTTTCCGAAGCATGCCGCATGGTTTCCCAGTCGGATTTAGAACCCATAATAATACTTATGAGCGCATGGTTTTCATTATTCATTAATAGACTATCTCCTAAATGATATGAACAAAAACTAAAATAATATTCGTTTAAACACTATCCTGTTACTCCCAATCCACAGGCAATCGCATTAACGCTTAACAATAATTTAGGGAGCGCTAAGGACTTATTCTCAGGCTTCGCGCTTCGCCAATCTCCAAGCATGTGGATTTGATTTTTATGTAAAGGTTCTAAGAATTTCCATCGCGCAGTCTGTAACGCATTCTTAGGAGTTTTTATTACGGGCGCTGTAAGTTCCTCAATAAAAGTGCAAGTACGCTGATGTTCTTCCAATATCATTCCAAGAATTTTCTTTTTAATATTTTTATCGATCACTAATTCTGCGTAGGCTTGCATTATTATTGGGTCAACCATAAGAAGACTAGATTTTATATTTTCGATTAAATGATTTAAAACAATGGAATTGGCATAGACCAATTTTATACGACTAAAACTTTCAGGATCTTGTTTTTTAAGTTGTTCCAATGCTGAACCTAAACCATACCAACCAGAAATAAAAAACCGAGCTTGTCCCCAGCTGAAAACCCAAGGTATCGCTCTTAAGTCTTTTAAAGATTTTTTACCGCTACGTCTTGTTGGTCGAGAACCAATGTAGCTCGATTCAATCACATCAATAGGGGTGGCTTGACGAAAAAAATCAGTAAATCCAACCGTATTTAGCAATGATTCATAGTGAGTTTTATTATCTGTTGATATTCTATCTAGGATATCTGCACATTCTGGTAAGTTTGCATGCCGAATCTTACTGGTTAATGATGCTTCCAATGTGCCTGCAACAAGAAGTTCCAGGTTATATTCTGCATTTAATAAATTTGCGTATTTCTGAGAAATTGTTTCTCCTTGTTCCGTCATTCTAAGGCCGTCTTCCAAACTTTGAGAAGGTAATGCGTTAAGAAATCGATAGGTAGGCGCAGCTCCGCGACTAATAGAACCGCCGCGTCCATGGAAAAATTTAATAATTACTCCATGGCGATCGCCAACTTCAATAAGCGCTTTTTGTCCACAATAAAGGTTCCATGAACTGCTAAAAGCTCCCCCATCTTTATTGCTGTCGCTATAGCCGATCATGACTTGAATTATTGGCTTTTTTGTTTTATATGAATTTTGCCAAATTGGTAGGCTCCGTTTGGTTACCGGATGAGATAAGAATTCATCTAAAATACAGGGAGCTTGCTTCAGGTCATTGATTGTTTCAAATAACGGTACAACCGGTAATTGGCAAACAAGTCCTTGCTCAGATTGACAAACGATTCCTGTTTCACGCGCAAGCAGGTACACCGTTAGCAAGTCTAAAACGTTACGAGTCATGCTAACTATAATTGAACCTATTCCTGCGTCTCCATGGTGTTCTATTTCTTCCGCGATAACTTTGTAAATTTCGAAGCAATCTTTTGCTTCTGGTCCTAATAACTTGGGATCATTACAAAGAGGTTTAGAATTCTTTAACTCTGTGTTTATTATGCGCAAGCGAACTTCATCGTTCGCTAATGTATATTCGTTACTATTAATACCTGCCGCTTCTAATAATTGGGTAAACGCCGACTCATGAAATAGGCTGTTTTGCCGAATATCCAAACAAGCGAGGTGAAATCCAAAGGTTTGGATAGATCTTAAAATAGGATCAAGGTCTTTTACAGCGATTCTTTCGGCTTTGCCAGTGAGCAAACAACCCCTTAAAAAAATAAGATCTGTATATAATTCTTGTGCAGTGGAATAACTATTTTCATTATTCTCTTGGTTATTAGGTATAGGTAATTGAGCAATAATTAGATTAACCGCTTGTCGCCATGGCTCTTTTTTGTTTCGCGCTAGAGCAATTTGTCCAACGGCTCCAAGTCTTTTGGCTACTGCTTCGTTCCATTGAATCAATTTTATGGGAGGTAATGTAATGTTGTTGGATAGGCTTAATCTTTTTACTAGTTCAATAAGCATACCTCTCAATATACCTATGGATTGGTCCCGCATTATTTGAAGACTTTCTTTGGTTACTTCAGCTGTCACCAAAGGGTGCCCATCCCTATCTCCTCCAACCCAACTCCCAAAAGTTATTTTAGGTAGACAATCAGGGGAATTTATTAAGTTTTTAGGAAATTTTTTTTGTTCCCAAGCCCAAATGAGCCGACGATCAAGTTCTTGAACTGCATAAGGAAATACATTGACAAAATAATGTATGACATTGCTAAGTTCATCTGAAACCCCGGGTTTTTCAAGATAGATTTCTCCGGTATAAAATAAACGCTCAAGCTCTGTTTTAATTTCTTCTTTTAGATTGGAAAGTTCTGAAGGAGTCCAAACTGAATTTTCCCGTTTTACGAGCAATAAGTAGATCCTTCGGTGATGTTCTAATACTGTTCTGCGTTTGGCTTCTGTTGGGTGCGCGGTAAGAACGGGTTCGATATGAATACGAGATAAATGACTAGCGATCTGGTTAGGGGTGTAACCTGAAAACTGTAATTGATCAAATGCATGGAGCCACAAGCCACATATTTGATTGAGTGTACCTTCAGATTCAAGCTTCCTTCTTTGTTGGACAATAGTATTTTCTGTGACCATGTTTATGAGTTGAAAGAGAATAGAGTAAGCTTGCATGCCTTTTTCAGATAATTCAGTAAATTGCATTAAGTCATCGGCGTTTTCTATCTGAATGGATGACGCTAATGAATTTTCTCCCAATTCGTTCAGTACTTCTGCAAAACATCCCAACAGAAATTTAAAATCTTCGATACTTTTTACATCCATCAGAATTCCTCTAAGATTTTATTTGATGGTAAATTTCCACTTTTGGGGATATGACGAATCTGTTTTTTTCTGAGGTCTAAATAGTTATTAACTACTTGCAGGACTGGAGATGTTAATTTTTGGGCCAAAGCAATAAGGTTTTTAGAAGAAGCTCTACCTCTGCATATTTTTTTCCTAAACTTCTTTGATTCATTTTTCAACTGCTATGTTCCAATATGACAATCAATATACAACAAATGTATAGGTTGGACCGGGTAGCGTTTAACTACACCGGCCCCGAGGTCTTGATGATCAAACCCATTATCACTCAAACTAAAAATCACACAAGACCTCTTTATTTATTTTTTCAAATTAAAAGTTGAATTGTATTCTTAAAATAAAATTTTTAAAATTCGATAATTTGAAGAAAATAATTTGATAATATCAAATTAAGTTATTAATTTGTAGATTCTTTAAATGCTAATTTGAAAAGTTTATCGCCAGGAGGTTAATAGGCAATACTCAATGTTTGTTTAGTGACGCTTGGTGTTCTTTTCAATATATTTCAGAAGATAAATATACTGATTTGGAAGGTAGAATTGGTTTTCGGGGAGGCGAGTGGTCATTGTTGTTAAACGAATAATGTTTAGATATTAAGAGTCCTTGGGATATGAGAGGGGAGTTGATAGCCGATTAATAGCCTTTTAAATAAACTCACCAAAATAATATGAGATTTTATTATAAGTGGGGAATGGAGGGTTAAGAACTAATTTATAATTTTAATGTTTCGATAATTTTTAATTGCAAAGTTTCAGGATCTACCGGTTTGACTATATAGTTATTTATTCCAGCTTGTACCGCTTTTAGAACATGTTCTTTTTTATCGTTTGCTGTAAGGATGATGAAAGGAATTTTTTTAAGAGACTCATTTTGTCTTATTTTTTTTAACAACATTAAGCCATCCATTTTTGGCATTTCCCAATCGGAGATGACTAAATCAAACTTACCGCCTCTTTGATACATTAACCGTATCCTATCTAAAGCTTCTATACCGTCGCGAGCGGTATATATTTTTTCGAAGCCTAAGTCGCTTAAGAACTCTTTAGTTAACTCCATTACACTTGGAGAGTCTTCAGCTAATAAGATAGTTAAATTAGCATAAATTTCCATGCTACAAATTACCAATAATCTAGTGTTACCTAAAATGAGTTGAATAAAAAATGACGTTTTAAATCATGAAACCTTAAATATCTTACTATAATAATATAAATAATTTTGGAGGGTCAAAAATAATGAAGTTAATTTTAGTTTTTCCCGCTTTTGTTTAATAATTGAACCAAATATTTATTTTTTAACGTCAAAATGTGAAGTTCTTTGACTTAAAAAGTTTGAAATCATATTATATTTGAATAATTTATTTCATTCTTCCGCTTAAGGCAATAAGGTTAATCATAATACAAGCTACAATGTCCTAAAGCGGTGTTTGTATACTCAGGAGGTTTAATATGTTGAAGATTCGGGCGAGTCAAATTTTTACCAGGACCCCGGAAGAAGCTGCCGCAATCAAAAATGAATTAGATGCGGATTTGCCTTTTTTGCAAGCGGTGGAAAAGTATAGCGTTTGTCCCTCTAAAGAAAATGGAGGCGATTTAGGTTGGATGGATGAGACCAACTTGGGAGAATCATTCGGGTTGAGCTTGTCGCTTGAAGATAAAGGCAAAGTTTTTGGGCCAATCCATTCTCCATATGGGTACCATATTTTGATGTTTACTGATGTTGTTTCGGATAATCCAGCTGGAGAAGGGCCATTTGAAGTTTCTACGCCTATGAAAGAAGTCGCTAAAACTTTACCTGGAGCTGAAAAACTTCTTTTTGAAGCTTTTAAAATTGGGTTGCCAGTGCTGGGATATGAAGAAAAAGAAACGATTGAGTCTCTTTGTAAATCGCAAAACAAAAATATAGAAGAAGTTTTAGGCTCCTTGAATGGAGATTATCAAAAAAGGTTTGCACATGCTATTTCCTGTGAAGAATTGCAAATGATGTTGGAGGATGGAGTTCCCGTCAACGTTTTAGACGTTCGCGAACAGTGGGAATACGATATCGCAAAGGTAAAAGATTCTCAGCGAATTACTCCTGATAATAACGAGACAATATTATCTCAACTCAAACCTGAAGATTTAGTTGTAGTGGTTGACTGGAACGGAGACAGGGGATCAAGCTTCCAAAAATGGCTTTCTCAAAGAGGTTTTGGTAGCGTCAAATGCCTGGAAGGTGGAATAGATCGTTGGGCCGAAAAAATTGATCCCACTCAAGGAAGGTATGATATTGATGAAGACGATGACTATAGATATGAAGATGTTTTGGATGCTGATGATAAATAAAGGTAACCTCTCAGAACTGTTTTAGGCTATGAGTGGGCGTTATGAAATAAGAGCTTGCCATAGAGCTATTGAATTACTAGAGATACCTTAAAATGACAATTCATTAGAAAAGATTACGTGAAACCGTTATTAAATATATCAAACCTTAATATTTCCTTCCAAAGTGAAGCCGGTACAGTACACCCTGTTCGAGGAGTTGATTTAAAAGTTAATGAAGGGGAGACTGTCGCTTTGGTGGGAGAATCGGGTTGTGGAAAATCGGTGACAGCATTAAGTGTTTTGCAATTATTACCAACTCCTCCGGCTCGTTTTGATTCAGGTTCTATCCAATTTTTAGATAAGGACTTGTTTAAATTATCGGAACCGGAAATGCAGAGAATGCGTGGTAACGATATTGGTATGGTATTTCAGGAGCCGATGACTTCGCTAAATCCTATTTTGACAATTGGCGATCAAATTGCGGAAACCATACTTTTACATAACAATATTTCTCAAAAACAAACTAAAGAAAAAGTTCTGGATATTTTGGACAAAGTCGCTATACCTTCTCCAGAAAAAAGAATTGACCAATACCCACACGAACTCTCTGGCGGCATGAAACAAAGAGTTATGATTGCTATGGCAATCTCATGTAACCCAAAGTTATTGATTGCCGACGAGCCTACAACGGCCTTAGATGTTACTATACAAGCCCAGATTTTAGAATTACTTGAAAACTTGCAAAAAGAAACAGGGATGGCAATTTTACTAATCACTCATAACCTGGGAATTGTGGCAGAACATGCTAATAAAGTCGCGGTTATGTATGCCGGAAAAATAGTGGAAGAAAGCGCAACGGAATATTTATTTGAAGCGCCAGCCCATCCTTATACAAGAGGTTTATTAAACTCCTTGCCAAATTTTTCTAGTGGAAACCGATTGAATCCTATTCCAGGCACTGTGCCGGATCCAACTAATTTGCCCAATGGATGCGCTTTTCAATCTAGATGTTCAGATGCTTTACCTCATTGTGGCGAGAGAGAACCAAGTTTTTTAAAGCTTGATCAATTCGAAGAAGGGCGCCGAGCAGCTTGTTTTATTTACGAGTCAGTTGAATCGGTTAAATTGTGACAGCTTTAATTAAAGCTGTGGGATTAAAGAAAACCTTTCCCATTTCCGAAGGGACTTTGTCTAAGCCTACCGATTTTGTCCATGCCGTAGATGGAGTTTCTTTTGAAATCAATAGAAGCGAAACATTAGGACTTGTTGGCGAATCCGGGTGCGGAAAAACAACATTGGGTCGAATGGTAATTTGTCTTTTAGATCCAACTGAAGGTAAAGTCATCTTTGATGGAATAGACTTGGTAAGCCTGTCGGAAAAACAACTTAGGAAGATTCGAAATAGATTTCAGATAATTTTTCAAGACCCTTATAGTTCGCTAAACCCCCGCTTTACGGTTGAAAGATTAATAGGCGAGGCCATGTTAATCCATAAAAAAGCCTCTAAGGAGGATCTTTCTGATAGAGTTGCTTTCCAGTTGGAAAGAGTAGGGCTTTCTGCCGATTATATGAAAAGGTACCCTCATGAGTTTTCCGGTGGACAACGTCAACGGATTGGAATTGCCCGCGCTTTAGCGTTAGAACCTGAGTTTATTGTTTGCGACGAACCCGTTTCAGCATTGGATGTTTCGATTCAAGCCCAAATAATAAACCTTCTTCAAGATTTACAAAGTGAATTAAATATTTCTCTTCTTTTCATTTCGCATGATTTGAATATTGTTGGGCATTTATCCCAAAATATTGCGGTTATGTATTTAGGGCGCATCGTTGAGACGGCTCCTGCAAAAAAGCTTAGAGAAAACCCTGCCCACCCATATACACAGGCCCTTTTATCCGCTAATCCTGTTCCAAAGCCAGGAGGCAAATCAAAACGCAAGGTTCTAGTGGGAGATGTGCCGAGTCCATTAAATCCCCCAAAAGGTTGTCGGTTTCACACAAGATGCCCTGATGTTATGGATCACTGCCTTAGACAATCCCCTTCTTCAGTTAAAATTTCTGAAAATCATTGGGTTGAATGTCATCTTTATGACTAAAAGTTTTAATGAATTTTATTAAAATGAGCATGATTTAATCTTTTTATAAAAAAAAGTTAAACATAATCGCCCAATTTCCCGAAAAGTATTGAAAATATAATAATTATTGAGATCTCCCTATATTTTAGGGAAAAATATTTTGTAAGTTTAAGCCAAAATTTATACTTAAGATGATTAAGTACGTAGCTTGATTTCTATTGAAATATGTTGAATTTTGGTTGGGGTAAATAGTGCTAAATATCAGTAAATATTGCGTTAATGAGCCCAAAGTGATAAGTTTATTTTATTCAAGAATTGATTGGTTTAGGAGAGCGGAATGGATCCAGGATCATTTGTAGGGATCATTTCAGGAATGTCATTGATTGTTGCCGCTATCTTTTTAGGCGGAGACATACATAATTTCATTAATATTCCTGGAGTAATGATCGTTTTTGGGGGAACCATTGCAGCTACGCTTTTAACTTTTCAATTAGCAGATGTTATTTCTGCTTTTAAAGCGGCGGGAATTGTATTTTCTCATAGAATTGAAGACGCAAATGACATGATTGAAACCATGTTAGAAATTAGCGTTATTAGTAGAAAACAGGGAATAGTCGCTTTGAGTAAGTTAGAGATTGATTCCGCTTTTCTAAAAAAAGCCTGTAATCTTATTGCGGATGGCTCAAAGGAAAATATGATAAGAGATACGCTGATGATTGAAATTGAATCTATGAAACAGCGTCATTATATTATCCAAGACGTCTTTAGGAAAATGGCGTTATATGCCCCTGCCTTTGGTATGATGGGGACATTGATTGGGTTGATTCAGATGTTAAGTAAATTAAATGATCCTGAGTCTGTTGGTCCCTCAATGGCTGTAGCGTTAATTACCACTTTTTACGGCACCATTTTGGCTAATATGATTTTTAGCCCGATTGCAGGAAAATTAAAGGCCCGTACTCTCACAGAAGTGATCAATTTAGAAATAATTTTTGAGGGCGCAATTTCTATTTTGGAAAATAACAATCCCATGTTGGTTTATGAAAAACTCTCCTCTTATATTCCAAATAAGCTAAGACGCCCCATGCAAAACAAAATGCTCAATAGGTAAAACTTTTTCCCAATTAAAGCTTTGATTTCCTTTATTGAAAAAATTAGATGAAAAACCAAGGCCAAATTGAACTGATCAAAGAGCAGTTAAAGGCTAAAGACCGCGAATTAAAGCGAGTTGGCACCTTACAATCCCGAAATGATCAGCGAATCCAAAAAGTTTTAGCTTTAAACGAGCAAAAAATCCTCGATTTAAAAGACGTAATCAACGACCAAGAAGAAAAAATCAAATACAACTCAATGCTGGCCAATAGGCCTTTTAAGGAATCCAAAGGGGATGGCAAAGATAAGGATGAAGACGGTAAGACGTCATCAAAAGGTAGTGACGGCGGTCAGTCTCAAGTAAAAGAGGTCACCAAAGAAGTCCTTATTCAAGACCCCAAACTGCAAAGAGAAGTTAATGATTTAAGGAAAAAAAATAGGGAATTAAAGAAAAAAGTTGATGACGAAAATAAATCAAGAAAAAAGCTAGATAAAGAAAAATCGATTTTAATCAAAGAATTTAAAAAACAGAAGGTCAGTAGCGAGAATAAAGTTCAAAAACTCCATAAGAAGTTGATGACGATTGAGGAACTTACTGAACAATCCGAGATCAAAAATCGAGAACTCATGGAGCAAAACGAAGAACTTTTTAAAGAAAAGGAAGAAGTTTCAAAATCCAGCTCAAAATTGGAACATGAAAAGTCTGTGCTGGTAAAACAAATTAAAAAAATTAAAGAAGACCCTGGCGAAATTAGGGAGATGAAAGAAAGGATTAAAGAGTTACAAGCAAAGATCGAGGAGTCTTATGAAAGATCCTCTGAAATGGTTACTGAAAAACAAGAGTTGATCGAATCTTACGAAAAAATGTTGTTTGTAGAAGGTGAGCCCTTAACGCCAGGAGGTAAAAGGCAGCTACCATCCGAAATCATTAAAGAATTAAAAGCTGAATTGGGTGAATTGAAGTATGAAAAAGAAAAAGCTGAGCAAACCTTAATTAAAGTAAAAAAAGAAGCGGAAGAACGACTTATTTTAGAACGCAAGAAGATGGAAGAGCAACTTGCGGAACGGTTGAAAGAATTAAAAATTGAAAAAGCTAAAACTATGGAATTTGCCAACGCAGTTATGGAAGAAGACGCTGTTGGTAATTGGATTGTTACTTATGCTGACATGGTAACTCTGTTGTTAACTTTTTTTATTCTTTATTATTCCATCGCTTCGGTTAATATGCAGAAATTTAAAGAAGCAATTTTAGGAGAAGAGTCGGCAAGTATTGGAATGTTAGAAATGTTGGATAGTATCGAAATTAAACAAAATATAGAAAGTTTGACACCGACAAAATCTAAAGATATATTAACTGAGATTAAAGATGTTGCGGAAGAAAAATCGGAAACGATTGATGTCGCAACCGATCAATCAAAAATTATTGTTCGAGTTCCCGGAAACTCTTTGTTCGAGTCTGCTGACGCTTTTTTAGTAAAAGAAGCACGTAGCACATTAGATGAAATAGTTAATATAATTAAAGCTTACCCTCAGTATAAAACTCATATACAAGGGCATACAGACGATATTCCAATTGATACCGAGCGCTTTCCGACTAACTGGGAACTTTCGGCAGCTAGAGCAACAGCAGTTTTAAGGTATTTTATAGACAAAGGGATTGATCCGCTAAAAATTACCGCGACCGGATACGCAGATCTTTTTCCTTTATTTACTAACGAAACGGAGATTGGTCGATCAAAAAATAGGAGAGTGGAATTTGTTTTGGAAAAAGAAAAGTGACAAACCAAAGAGCTTGATCAAGTCGACGGCAGAAGTTCGCGGCGCTTTTCGGGTGCAACCTTTACCTAAGCAACCGATTGCTTTTTTATTTATGGGTAAAAGAGTTAACGCAATGGATATCAGCGCTGGTGGTATTTCTTTCAAGAACAATGGGTTTCCAGATGGAAAAATTGAAAATATTAAATTTAAGTTACCCGGTGATCCTAGAGTTTTAGAAGTTAAATTACAAATCGTCAGAATCATCAAAGAAAAAAATATATGTTGTTGTCAGTTTGTAGACATGCTACCAGACCAAGACGATCAAGTAGCCAGGTATGTTTTAGAACGCCAAAAATATGATTTAAGAGTGCAAAAAAAAGGTTTAATGAAATAACTCAATATCATCTCTTGATCACATCTAATCGTTAATAAATATTAACTTAATCGTATTTTTTGAGATTGAGTTTTCCTGCCTTTTAACGTTTTACTCTAAAAATTCTTTTGAATAATTTAAAAAATGATCCCTTTTGGGATGAGTCGGAAATTAGACTTATTAAGGAAAGAGAACTTTTTCTCCGTAAACCTGGAATTATGAAAAAAGCGAACGAAGGTTTGGAAGGTTTAAAAAACAAACTTATCGCTCAAATAGCAGGTGATGGCAGAAGCTATCCAGAAGGAACCGATTTAGTAAAAGGTCAAATTGCTAAAGGGGAAAATCATAATGGATTTCCTTTTATTTCTTTGGATATGCCGCAAAAGTTCTCAAAAACTGAAATGTTCACATTTAGAACTTTATTTTGGTGGGGGCATTATCTTGGGTTTTCCTTGATCTTAAAAGGTATAGAGTTAAACGATTTCGCGACAAAGCTTTCTGAAAAAAAAGATTCTGATTTGTTAACGGATATCTATTTTTCGACCTCTTCAAATATTTGGGAATGGGAGAAAACAGACGAAAACTTTAAACTTGTTTCGGAATCAAGCGCGGATTTTATTTTACAAACCGTATCCGAAATAAACTATATAAAGCTTGTTTGTTTTTATCCTTTAAATGATCCTTCTTTTGATTGTTTAGATTGGGAGAACGAAGGTTCAACCACTTTTGAAATCTTTATGAAAATTGTTAAAGATTAACCTTTAATTACTTACCTAAAAAACTTTTCGTTACACTTCCTGCATTTTCTAAGATTGATTCTCCATCACCTAGAAGTAGGGTCTCGAATTTATAATCATTTAATACTTTTAATCCCTGTTTCGCTTTTTCTATATCTTTAAACTTATCGGCCGGTAACATATTAACCGCTCCGGGTTTCTTACCAATTAATGCGTCTCCTAATATTAGAGCATTTCGACTTTCAAGGAGGAGGCCTGTTTCTCCAGGTGATTTTTGATCTTTAAAAGTAATCGTTCGAAATATTCCAAATAATATTTCGTTGTCTTCAAAAGTTTTGTCAGGCTCAAAATCCAATCCTGCGGCGTCATTTTCATTGATCCATATTGGAATCCCAAACTCTGATTTTAGTTTTTGCGAAGCGCGATCATGATGGACATTTGTTAATAAAATCGCTTGAGTAGGGTACTTTGAGATTAGATCTTTTAATTCGGATAATATGGAATTATCAAAATCAGGAGGGTCGATAATAAATGAGTCGTTGCCGGAAACTATAAAGAGACCGTTAAAGTTAAAGCCTTTTTCTTCTGAGAAAGTGGACCATTGATAAACTCCTGAAACAATTTCTTTAATTTGGGACATAACTTTTTACTCCTTTTTTATTTTTTACAGAATCGTTTGATTCTGAGAATGTCAGTCTTTATTTGGTTCTTTTATGAGATATCTTTTTTATGAATGAAAACCATTGGGAATGAAAAGATTTTTTTTTGCGGCGGTATTGAAACTACTTTTTTTTTATCTCCAACCGGGCGGATTAATATTCTTTCGTGAGAAGAATCAGCAACAGGAGATATTTGACTCGTTGGGATATGTAAGGGGGTAGGAGTCATAAAGCTTTTTCTCCGCGCTCTTCTATATTCTGTGGGAACTGATTTATTAGGCTCTGAGGAAGCCTTATTCTTATAGTCTGGTTTATGAATGATTTCACCAATAATTGATTTGTCGTCGGCGGTTATAAATAGGTAAATATTTTGTAATGCTCTTTCTGATTCTTTTTTTGAAAAAATTATTGTATCTCCTGAAAAAAAATCAGGTTGGAAATTATTTGTATTTATCTGTACCCCAAAATTATATTCTGATAATTCAATACTTGGTGGAAATGAGAGCGTTACGCTTTCTAAGGTGGGGGAGTTTCTACTAATTTGACCGAGATAGCTGATTTGATCAATTTTGTATGTTGTTAATTCAAAATTCATTGAGTTTATCTGTTTGAAAAACTCGGTTTAATTAAAAGATATTTAAATATTTATCTTTTATGTATATAACGTTTGGTTTTGTTATTTTTGAGATGAATTTATTAGCAAATATTTTCTTTTTTCTAAATCAATCTAAAAATTATTTTCGAAATCTGTTAGAAAATGGTCTGAAAGTGGTTAAGCCTATATTATATTTTAATCTATTAAATGATCCGCTATCCATAGATGATTCATATTGCGCGGGTTTTGGTGGTGTGTAGCTTCAACGTTTCAAATAACCGTAAAATTATTCTAATTAATTGTTTTTTGGGGGGCTTGTTTAATGATTTTTTCCGCCACTCCATTTTTAAAAATAATAACGTTTTTCAAGCTCCCATCAGGGTAATATTCCTCTGCTTTACCATCTATTTTTCCTTCTTTAAATCTTGCTATTCCTAGCAACTTTTCATTTACGTGATAACTTTTTGTAATGCCGTTTAGCACATCATTGTCAAATAACCATTCTGATTTTAGTGGCCCTTCCGAATAATATTGATAAGCTAAACCTACTTTTTTACCATTTTCAAAATTGGCTATACTTTTCACGTTTCTATTTGGGTAAAAACTTATTAAAAATCCATGTAATTCCCCATCTTTCCAATTTTGGAATGAACTTATCTCCCCATTTTCGAAATAAAATATTGATGGACCTACTTTAAGTGTTCCATCTAATGTTATCTGTAATTTCACTTTACCGTTAATATAATATATTACTTCATCCCCTTTTTTTTTATTATTTTGATACTTGGTTTCTTTATATATTTCCCCTGTTTCATAAAATTCTTTAGATTCACCTTCTAAGTTTCCATTAGTGAAGGGTATTATTTTTTTTAATTGGCCTGAATTAAAATAACTTTTTAGTATTCCATCCATTAGGTTATTTTTGTACTTAGCCTCTTCTTCTAAAGCTCCATTTTGATGGTATGTTTGTGAATATCTAAGTGAATTATCAAGGAAAAATTTTTGAGAACGTTTTATTCCTTTTTGGTCAAATATCTCAACCATTCCATTTAATTTTCCACCTTGGAAATTAGACTTCACACGTATATTGCCGTTATTGTAAAAAATTTGACTTAATCCTTCTAACTTGCCTTTAACATAGGAAGTAATTCTTTTTATTTTACCGTTCTTGTGAAAATGGCGAGTTTCTCCATCTAGCAGGTCATTTTTATAACTCCATTGGGCTATGATTTCACCTTTTTCGTTATGTGAAATACTAAGGCCATTTAATTTCCCGTCTTTCCAGTTTTCGGTTTTATAAAACCCCTCATTTGGATGGGAAATTTTTATTTCAGTACCATATGCAGAACTATAAAACCAAAGTAAAAATATAGTTATTTTGATGAATTTCATAAGAAAAACTTTAATAATTAATCCAATATTTCAAACAGGTTCTATATAGGTAAGTTTGTTTAGTAAAACTTTTTAGCTAACAATATAACAAATGTTTTATTTAATAGGTTGCGATTAGTTAAAACTTTAGGGGAAGGGGCGGATATTACCGATTACCTAATTCATGAATAATAGTTCCTTTTTTTATCCGTTAAATTAAATGATATTATGCTAAAAAGAAATGTCTTTAAATTGAATGAAAAAATTAGAATGAATTTTAATTGGTTAAGATTTAAGACACCCTACCTTTAATTTATATTCTTCCCTTAAGTCAATATTTTTAAACTTCACATTCCTTTAAAAGTTTATTTTTTTATTTTATTAAATGAATTATCAAACTTCATTAGATTTTTTAAACAGTCTAGCATTTAAGGGAATAAAACTAGGGCTGGATAATATTAAAAAAGTCTTATCACATTTTGATAATCCTCATTTAAAAATCCCTACCATTCATATTGCCGGAACAAACGGCAAAGGATCAATAGCAGCATATATTGAAAGCATACTTAGAACTTCAGGTTTACGAGTAGGATTGTTTACATCGCCTCATTTTTTAGATTTTAGTGAACGTATTCAAATAAATCGAGTTCCAATTTCTAAATCTGATTTTGCTTCAAATGTTTCTGAAGTGAAGAAAGCGATTGAAGGTCTAGGGGCGACGACGACATATTTTGAATTTGCAACGATCTTAGCTTTTTTATATTTTTCTAAGGAAAAGCCTGATTGGGTTGTCTTAGAAGTAGGTTTAGGAGGAAGACTTGATTGCACTAATGTGTGTAATCCTGAAGTTTCAATCATTTCTTCCATTTCTATGGATCATCAAGCCTATTTAGGAAATAGTATCGAAAGCATTGCATTTGAGAAGGCTTCGATTATTAAAAATTCCGGTACCGTAATTGCTGAGAAACAAGAAGAAGGAGTGGAAAAAGTCATACTTGATGTTGTTAAAGACCAAAAAGCGTCAATAAGGTTCCGGCAAAAAGATTACTTTGTTACTAGAAAAGAACATAGTTGGAAAGGTCAATTTTTCGATTTTGAGTCAAATTATGGAAGTTTTAAAGATTTAAAAACTCATTTAATAGGGATTCATCAAGTATTTAATGCTGGGGTGGCGATTGAATCTATTTTGAGTTTAGAGAAAAAGGGGCATGCAATAGGGAGGGAAGCTATTCCTAAAGGTATCTTAAACTGCCAATGGGAGGGGCGCTTAGAAGTTGTGGAGCAAGAACCATTTTTGGTTTTAGATTCAGCACATAACATAGATTCCGTCAAGTTTTTGACTAAGGGTATTAAGGAGCATTTTAAGTATAAAAAATGCATTATTGTATTGGGTGTAATGAAAGATAAAGACATTGAAAAAATGGGACTTGTTTTATCAGAGATTGCAGATAAAATAATTTTAACAAAACCAAACACTGAGAGAAGCGCAGACCCGGGCGAATTAAAAAAAGTACTACTAAAAACGCAAAAACCTATTGAAATTATTGAAGAAATTCCATATTCTGTGAGAATAGCCAAAAAATTGGCAAACCCAGAAGATTTAATCTGCGTTACTGGGTCTTTGTTCACTATTGCGGAAGCGAAGCTGTTTTTAAATAATGAAAAAAATAGCTAACATATTGTTTTTTTGTTTCTTAGTCTTTGTTCTTGTAGGGCAGGCCCATGCCCAAAGATCATCTATGCCCAAAAAGACTATGTCTAAGAAAGATAAATCTCGAAAAAACAACGCTAAAAAAGAGATTCCAATTGAAGTCTCGGCAGATCAGGTGAAACAAGATACGGCCAAAAACTTGGTTTACGCAAAAGGTAGAGTAATCGTTAGATATGGTAAAAAAGCGGTACGAGCAGATAGGGTCAAAATTAATATTGAAACCGGACAAGGAGAAGCCATTGGTAATGTGCTTCTAGTTGATTCTGGTTCTCGTTTGACGGCAGAGAGAGCAAAATTTAATTTAAAGGGAAAAACAGGCAAAATATATAACGCTGCTGGCGAAATCATAAAAGACTTCCGTGTTAAAGGTAAAGAGATAATTAAAGTTTCTGATAATAGGTTTAAATTAACGGAATCCTCATTAACTACCTGTAAAGGGAGTTTACCTGCATGGATGTTTGAAGTGGATTATATGGATGTGATTCCGGGTGATCGGGCGATCTTCAAAGGAGCTACTTTTAAAATTAGAGATGTTCCTCTTCTTTATCTCCCCGTTGGTTATTTCCCATTAGATAACACCAGAAAAAGTGGGTTTTTGGTTCCAGATGCCGGATCTAGTAATTTAGATGGTTTTTTCGTAAATAATACTTATTTCTGGGCAATTAACGAACAGTCTGACGCAACGTTTAATCTGGATTATTTAGAAAAGCGTGGGGTTCGTCCTGGTTTTGAATATCGCTATACTCCAAGCAAGGCGACATCTGGACAAATGAGCGGTCAATTTTTAGACGACAGAAGTACTGGCAACACATTTTGGAAATTTGATATGACCCACAAGCAACAGTTGCCTCAGGGTTTTAAATTAGACGCCAAGCTAGATTTAATTGGGGACGACAATTTTAATAAAACCTTCACTAACGATACAAATCAACGAACGAGACGGAGTACCGACTCATTTGCTTTGATAACAAAGAGTTGGTCCAATAGCACCCTTGATATTTTGACTCGTTTGAGAAAAAGCACGCAAGACAACTTTGACGATACTTTTGGGCTTTTGCCTAAAATCACTCATAAAGTACAACGGACAAAGTTAGGTGATACTGGTATTTATTTTAATCAAGACATGTCTTATACGGGTTTTTTGACTGACCTCAATCCCTCTATAACTACAGATCAAGATGAAACAATTCATAGAGGTGATATTCATCCGCAAATATCTTTCCCATTTCGCCCAGCCAATTGGCTTTCTGTAACTCCGCAGATTGGGGCACGGTTTACCTATTATAACAAAGGGTTTGACTCAAGTAATAATGAGTTTAGTTCCTTTTCGAGAGAGCTGTTTGATATCAACACAGTTGTTGAAGGGCCAAAAATAAATAAAGTTTTTGGAGGTAAAAAAGACGGAACTAAATTCAATCATATTTTAGAGCCGCGCTTTGTTTACAATTATATTCCTGATATTGATGAAGATGACCGAAACAAAATAAAAAGATTTGATGAAATCGATTCTGTTAATCCAGTAAATAGGGTCACTTATTCTTTAAATCAGAGGATATTAAAAAAGTCACGGAAAAAGGATGGCGGAACAAAAACGACTCAATTGTTGCGATTTGAGGTATTGCAGTCTTACGACTTAAGAGAAAATGATACTCCCGCAGGAGTAGACTCCAGGCCATTTTCCGATTTAAGGTTTGACTTGGATAGTAAGTTGGCAGAACCTCTGCTACTAAACTTTGATAGTACTTATAATGTTTACGACTCCCAATTTAAGACTTTTAATGTTTTGGCGGGAATTAAACCTGTTGGTGGTTTAACATTAATGGCTGAAAGAAGATATACAAGAGGGTCTACAACATTCCTATTAGGAACCATCGATTATGCGTTTTTAGATGGCTGGCGATTGCAATATAGCGCGCGTTATGACGAAAAACGGAAAGAGTTTCAAGAAAATGATTTTAGTCTAGCTTATGAAAATGCCTGTAACTGCTGGGGCATTGGTTTAGATTTCATTCAGCGTAAAAATATTAACGGTGGAGTAAGCCAAGACGATACGAGATTTATGTTCCGATTCAATCTAAAAGGAATCGGTGATTTTGGCGATAAAAAGGACGATCAACTTTTACATCGAGATTTTTAGAATGGCAGACTTAAAAACTATTTCCGGACAATTAGCTCAAATTATGATTGATATTGGAGCTGTTAAACTGTCGCCAGAAACCCCTTTCACATGGGCTTCTGGGGCAATAATGCCTATATATACGGATAACAGGTTGCTATTAGGGAAAGAAGAATATAGAAGTCTGGTAGGACAGGGGTTTTGTGAAATAATAAAATTAAATCAAATACCAACTGATTTAATTGCCGGAACCGCGACAGCGGGAATTCCCCACGCGACCACACTTGCCAATGCATTGAAACTACCTATGTCCTATGTAAGATCAGAGGCAAAAGGGCATGGAAGAAAAAAGATGATAGAAGGGCCAGTCCTACAAAATCAAAGCGCCGTATTGGTTGAGGATTTGATATCTACAGGTGGCAGCGCTTTAAAAGCGATTAAAGCGCTAAGAGAAGAGGGGATGCAGGCAGATAATTGTCTAGCTATTTTTACTTATGGTTTAGAAAAGGCCACTAAGGGGTTTGAGGATAACAATTGTAATTTGCACACTCTACTCACATTTCCGGATTTAGTTGAATATTCAATATCGAATAGTCTTATTACTGAAAAACAAAAAGAAATGTTAAATGATTGGTATAAAGACCCTTTTGAATGGGGGAAAAAGCTTTAGTGAAAATAAATAGCAAGTATTAATATTTTTTAAAAAGCAAAGGTTCGCAGTAAATTTCGAGCCTTTTGCAGTTTGACACTGGCTGAAAGTAGGTCGACATTTTCCCAGTCACTGATAGCTCCTAAAAGACGCTCTTCGATGTGGTCAAAATCTTGAGCTCTTATCGATGAACTCAACTGGTCACGCAAAAAATAAAGATTTTCTTGTATTTTTGCTGCGATGTAGGAAAGTTCAGGAGTGTAAGTTTGTCTATTATTAACTTTTTCTATAAGAAAATTGAACTGACGAACAACATCTATTTTAAGATTCTTTGCTTCAACATTAGCCCAGGCAGATGGTGCAAAACAAAGCAAAACCAAGCTTAAAGTCAGTGCTTTTAAATTAATAAGTTTTTTCATTTGCTCCTCCAAGTTTCTCCCCAAAGATCATTTTTTTCTAAAATTATCTAACTTCTACTCTGCTTAGTCAATAGTTGGTCTTTTTAATTGATATTCTCCCACTTTAATTTGATGCATATGATTTTTCATTCAACCTTATCAGTAAGCTCATTGTGGTCTTTTTAAGTAAATTCCCCAGAAATGTCGAAAGAACATTGAAATTCCAAGACAATTGGATATAATAGTTAATCTTTTAAAAACACATATAGGTAAGCGATAGATATGAGTATCGACGAAAAAGAACTTGAAGAATCTATGCCCCCGACTGAGATGGACTGGACTGAAGACGCCATCGCCAGAATGAAAAATGTTCCTTTCTTTGTACGAAAAGGAGTTGTGCGGGGGATTGAACAATACGCGAAAGATAAAGGTGTTGTCGTAATTGATGACGAAGTTGTTTCGCGGGCTAGGCAAGAGAGAGAAGGCGCGGCTATAAGGCAAAGAAGAGATGAGCAGAAAAAAGAAGAACAGGTCGCCGCAGCTACCGGTGAAAAACCGGTTAAAAGACAATACGTAAACTTTGCTTTTTATAAGCTGGATCCTGCGTTCAGAAGATTACCTCAAGCAGAACAAGATAAGGCGAAAAGAGAATACCTGGATGTTTTAGAAGATTATGACGACAATAACGATATGATTCTACTGAGCTATACCATGGTAGGTATTCGTTCCGATACAGATATCATGTTGTGGAGAATTTCTTATGAGTTAGAAATGTTCCAAAAAATGACAACAGATCTTTATAAAACGGGATTGGGTAAATATTTAATTCAAACCCATCACTATCTTTCAATGACCAAACGGTCTATGTATCTTGATGTTCTCAATCCAGAACATGAGGAAGATAGAACCCATATTATCCCAGGTAAGGCAAAATATTTATTTATTTACCCATTTACAAAAAAACGAGAATGGTACTTATTGACTAAGCATACACGTCAAGGAATCATGGACGAGCATATTTTTATAGGCAATAAATACCCTTCAGTTAAACTGAACACAAGTTATTCTTTTGGTATTGATGATCATGAGTTTGTTGTCGCTTTTGAGTGTGATTATCCTGATGATTTTTTAGACTTGGTGCAAGAACTTAGAGAAACTGAAGGAAGTCGTTTTGTTGAAAATGATCTCCCCATTTTTACTTGTGTAGCAATGTCGTTGGAAGATACGATCAACAGTTTAGGAATTTAACTAAAGCCAAATTGTTTTTAGTTTTATCAGATATTGCCCACGCCTAAATGGCGTGGGCTTTTTTATTGGCATATGAATTTTAATTTCATAGTTTTATTTAAGGGGGGGCTTCTGGTTTAAAATCCACTTTTATTTTATCTTTGATTTTTAGAATAGTAGAATCTTTCCCAATATAGGCAACTGAGCCTAGTTTATCTCCAACTAAAACTAAGTCGAGTGCATCATATTTTGTGTTTAGTTTGTTATTATTGCATCTGAATTGATTACATGAACTGCACAGTCTCAAATATGTTTTTTACCAAAGAAGCTATTCTTTATTTCTATATCAGGTCAGCCGTGAACTGAAAACATACCAGAGAAATTAAGATTATAATGACTACCAACAGAGCCTCCATCAATATTTAAAAAATTAACTTGAGACCCTTTTGTTTTGTCCCCAAGCAAAGTAATGATGCCGAAAGGTTCATTTGTCATAAGTTTAATCACAATAGGTTTTTTGTTTGTTCATTCGATTTTCAATGGACTCTAAATGATTAGATTAATACCTTTTTTAGATGTGTTTCTGTTCCTGCCCTTATTGTCACGGGTTGATCTGGAGTGAATACTTTTGATTCAATGAATTCGGTTTTTCCAGGACCAAAATAAACAGGTTTTATATTTTTTTCTGAAAGACCATAGCCATTTTGATTGATGATTATAGGCTCAAATAAACCTGAACTTGGATTAAACCAAAATATTCTATTATGATTGTCGACATAATGTTTTTCTCCACCATGAGATAAAATTGCCAGATATTTTGCGAATTAGTTTTGGGAAATATAATGATTTAATTGAGGAATAAAGTTTTGTTCTTGAGGTTCCTTTGCCAGTACTACATTAGTAAAAGAAGTTGTAAGAAAATGAAAGAGAGAGGATTTGGGAACCAGTATTTTAAAGCTTTTATGTTTTTATGAAAAACCTATGGGGGAAAAGAGGTAGAGCGCAAAGAGTTAAAATGACGAGAGGAAAAGGAAGGAATGAATTGAAGTAAAATGTTTTTCGAGACTTTGATTTATTTCTTTAGCTTACAATCTTTAAAAGCATAAATTAATACGTTGCATTTAATTTAGGGAATATCAATTGCTCGATTAATTTTTCTTAGGGATACTTTTAAGTTGTCGTTTATTTTAGCCATTTCATCAAAGATTTCCTTGTCGCTAATATTTGGTTTTGGTCGTACAGAATAAACGACTTCCCTTAATGTTCCCTGGCGAACTGTTTCGACATAAGAAATACTATAGGCCTCAAAGTACTTTTCTAAAAGTGGTTTTAAAGCATTTTCATAATCAATATTTAAATGAAAAACTGTGGATAATAAAAACTCTTCGCTAGTAGGGTTTGCCGCAAAGTTAAAGTAATGCATTAAAAAGATAACAATCGAAATTAATGACGTGCCTACGATTGCAACCGCATAAAAACGCGTTCCACAGGCCATTCCAATGGCAATAGTCAAAAAGATAAAACCAATATCTTGAGGCGATTTAATAGCAGTTCTAAAGCGAACGATTGATAATGCTCCTACTAAAGAAAAAGCCCGCGCAATATTACTTCCTATAATCAACATAATTAACGAGGTAATCATGGCGAGAATGACGAGTGTATGTACTAAAGATTGTGAATAGGAAGCTTCAAATTGTACTTTTCTATATAAAAAACTTATCCAAAGACCAAGAATAGCGCTTAAACCAACGCCAAAAATAACCGACCAAAGTGTTACTACCGTTGTAACACTTTGCCCTAATTGCATTGATTTAACTAATTCATCCATAAGCTTTAACTATTATTTAAATTTTATAAAGTAGTGTTTAAAATACTTCTGACTCAATATTTTTGGAATTTATTTATTTTTTTGGAGATTAAATGATCGTGAAATTTGATAAGTAAAGTTACTTTCGTATTGTCAGCGATACAGACTTAAAAATAAGAGGAGGAGAAAAACAAATAATTGAATGTTTTTTGAAATTAGAAGTTGGCTCTATGTAAGCTAGATTTTAAATACGTTTTTGATTGTTTTGATGCGTTTTTCTTCCTATGATGCAAGGGATTATTCACTTAATCTTTATATCATCGTTCAAGTTTTTTACCACGCCATTTAATTTAAGTCAAAATTAATTCTATCTAATAAATTCTTTAAAAGTTAAGGTTTAAACTTAATAAAATTACTTATGAATGTGAAGCCTCGTTTCGAGTTTAAATACATTGTAAATACGCAATTAGCCGAAAAGTTTTTACATAAGCTAAAAGGGAATATGATGGTAGATCCTTTTGCTGATAAAGGTGGTTACCATGTAAACTCAATCTATTTAGATACGCCCGATCTTTATTGTTATTACAGTAAGGTTGATGGCGAAAAAGTGAGGTATAAGCTCCGAGTACGTTGGTATGGGGAAATTTTAAAAGAATCGGAGCTTGAAAAAACAACGCTTTTTGTTGAAATAAAAAATAGAAATAATGATGAGATTTTTAAAAATCGAGTCAAATTACCAGGTAAATATTTGATAGGGATCGCAGAGAATGGTTTCCCGCTAAAAAAGTTAAGTCAATTCGTAAATGAAAAAGATTTGTGGCAGGCAAATATTATACAAAATATTGTTAACCAGAACAATTGGCTACCAATGTGTGTTACTAGTTATTATAGGCGTCCATATCTTTGGCCATATGATAGGGATGTGCGTGTGACAATCGACAATAATCTGAGGGTCCAGAATGTTAAGAATATTCTTCAAGTATCTCAAGAAAATGGTTCCCAGGTTTTGCCGGCAGATTTATGTGTGCTAGAGATAAAATTTAACTGGGCTATGCCGCTTTGGTTATTGGAATCTTGTGTAGAAGCGGGTTTAGAAATGCGTAGATACTCTAAATACGCTTCATGTATGGAAAAACTTTATCCTGAATATACAGTTAGGTCGTCAAGGTTTCAGGAGCTTCTACCTATTGTATAAAGTTAACTTGTTTGGAGTTTTAAATTCAACCAATGAGATAAATTAGTTTGACGCGAATTAATTTCTTTCTATTTTTATAAACATGATTAAAAACTGCGAGAGAAAGTATGCTTTTTTCTGAGGCGATTAATTTATGATTAAAGATACTGGCGATCAGATTTCAGGAGATATTCTCATTGTCGACGATACTCCAGCGAATATTGGCGTTTTACATAAGACTTTAGAACCTCATGGACATAAAATTTTTATTTCTTCTTCAGGGATAGGAGCTTTAAATTTTCTAGAAAATAATAGCCCTGATTTAATCCTCCTTGATATTATGATGCCTGGGATGGATGGGTTTGAAACTTGCGAAAAAATTAAAGATAACGAAAAAACAAAAAACATTCCTATTATTTTTATTACGGCAGTTTCTGAAACAGACTCTATTGTAAAAGGTTTTCAATTAGGTGCATTAGACTATATAACAAAACCGTTTAGGCAAGAGGAAGTAGTTGCTAGAGTTGGTACTCAATTACGACTCAAAAAAGCAATGATGGAATTAAGAGGCGTTAACGCAATGTTGGAAGGTATGGCCTATGAAAGCTCAACTAGTTATTCTCAGTTATCCGATGAACTACATGTCAAAATTCAATCGGCAATCAAAATAGAAGAAAAGTTAAAGTTATACGTTGGTCATTTGGAAAGTAAGATTACAGAACTAGGAGAATCTTTAGAAAGATTTAACCGATAAAAAATTAAGTGATAATTTTCGTATTAGTTAATATCCGAACGACGTTAAATTACTTTTAACTTCTTAAATAAATAAAAAATTGAAAGTAAGATTAAAAAAGCGCCCACACTCAAGGCGATCAATAAGTTGTTTAAAGTGTTTTTTCCTGCGGCGGTTTCAAATAGATTCAAGCTTTGAAAACCCGTGTTTACAGAAGTTGGAATGATGTAAGGGAATTGCATTAACGCCTAAGCGGCACAGATAAAACTCATTTTAATTCCAACCATAAATCCCAAAGCGACAGCTTCTAAAAAAAATCCTACCTACGGGAAAGCGATTCCAATTATTGGTCCTGCGTGTTCAACAAACTTTGGAAATAATAATCCCAACTCAAAAGCAAATGTCGTTCCGGAAACTGCTCCAATCGCAAAAAAAATGGCGACTCCACGTACCCAAGACTTGGTCAAACTTAGGTAAACTCTATTTCGAGTCTTCAATCAATACCAATAAGCCGTTGCTATAAGAAATTGTATTACTATTCCGATGCATGCAAAAAAAATATGAAACTCCAAAGAGAAAGTCATTTGTAATCTAGCGGCTAAAAGGTCGATCATAGCGAGAGAAATGATTTCTGAAAAGTTGACATTTTATAAGAAATTTCTAAATCTAATTTTATAGTTTTGATGTGATTTTGAAGTTGAATTTTCTAAATAATCATTAATTGAATATAGGCACGAATGAATTATATAGACTTATTAGGATTTTTAGCTGGTTGTTTAACAACCTCGGCATTTGTACCGCAGGTAATAAGGACTTGGAAAACGAAATCCACTCATGATCTTTCTTTAGGGATGTGGATCGCTTTTTGTATTGGAGTGTTATGCTGGCTTGTTTATGGTTTTATACTTGAAGCGTCCCCTATTATTTTCACTAATTTTGTGACTTTGTTTCTAGCGGGAACAATTTTGTTTTTAAAAATTAGGTATAAGTAATTATGAGGCGTGGGATAAGAAATAACTTTGCCAATTAATTAGATAAATAGTCGTAATTTTATTGTGCTGTTTTGTTTAATTTACATTAATTAGGGTAAAAGAAAAATCTATTTAGCTTTAACGCAGTATTTTCTTGCGGATTAATTTGATTGAATTACCTTTCCTCATACTCCCTCCAGAATAGGCATAGTTCTGCCTTTCAGTTTAATTTTTTTTTAAAATGGAAAATAAAAAAATAATTATTTTATGTTGAGAAAAAAGTTTTCTTTTTATTTGGTATGCCTATAAAAAGTTAATTTCAATCTTTTCAATGTGTTTGGAAGACGAACAAAAATAACAAAATTCGCTTTATTCTTTTTTTGTTTTTTAAGAAAAAAATTTTGTATAAAAAATATTGAAAGTGGGAAATTTATGTATTACATTGCCCCCACTTCAAACTTAAACAAGATTTACGCTTCTTATTTTTCTTCGATGGTTTTTCGAAAAATTTGTTTTCGAAAGTGAATTTTAAATTCTAATGCAAAAAAAAATATTCTTAATTTGTTCTTTGATTGTTCTGGTAAGTCTTTTCGGGAGAAACAGTTTGTATGCAGAAGATGACCTATCAGAAACTAAAAATAACTCTGCCCAGAATAAACAAATTAGTGAAAAAATAGTTGTCTTAAATAGTGAGCAGGATTTGGGACATAGACCTAACAATGAAGATAATGAATCTGAAGAAAACACTAACAATGTAAATGAAGATTGGGAAGGAGAATTTAAATTAAATAATTATTACGACGATTGGGAAGTCGATTCTTCTTTGGGAATTACAGGTCGACAATTTTCTAATATAGGGGAGCTAAAGTTAATAAATAAAAATTTCTCTCTAAGTCCAAAATTGAATAAATTTTTACCATTTATTAAAGATAAAGGAGTTTTAAAGTTAAAAGCTAAAGGTGGCAGTTTATTTGTAGACACTAAAATGGGTAATTTTTCGAATAATAATGGGAAAAAAAATTTTACAGATGCTCATTTTACAGGCGGCACGGATATAGGTTTTCAGGGTAGTTTTAACACTTTAAAAGATACTGAAAAAAACCGCGATGGAGTAGAATTATCTTTGAAATTAAATCTTCCAAGTGGAAAGTCAAGACTTAGTCGGTTAGAGCGTTTATCAAACCCAAATAGTAATTTGATTTCTTATGAATTTGGCGGTAAGGGCTTTAATTATACTTTTGAGGGTGGTTATATATATAGGCATGAAAAAAGCCCTTGTCCAAAAAAAACTTGCGTTGCAGATAATAAGAAAAAGAAATCTACGGGTGATCTAAGCTATTTTCAATTGGATAACCAACAAGAAAATAATGAAATAAATACAGAGACTGCTTTAAGTAAAGATATTAAAAATATATTTGGAGAAATTAAAGAATTAATTGATGATTATAGTTATAACTTTGAAGCTGGGGGGGGGTATACGCGTTACGGATCCTTTGATGCGACTGAGGAAATTGACGATGATGATGTTTCAGGGGGTTATGGTTTTGATATTAGGGGTAAGTTTGAAATTTTCCCTTTTAATGAATTAAAAACTGGACTTGAGTTAAGTTATACTTTTATAGATGGCTATATTGACGATATTTCTAATACATATCGCTTAAAAATTCCTATTGTATGGGAAAAAGGTAATTATAAATTTGAATTTGTCTATTCATTTGAAAAAAGCGATGGAGAACCAGCGAGAGCTACTGAAATTCGAAGAAATGATCAGTTTCGTAAGGGGATTCAAAATATATTTTCAATAAAAAATTCGTATAAGGTTTTTCAAAGTAGGTGTCCATGTGATGGAAGTTTTTCGGAAAAAATTCAACTTCATTTTAACCTTGATGGTAGAGAAAATAATACGGAGCGGCCTGCTGATTCAACTTTTTTTGCCACAGATGATTTTATTTCTGTTGATGGAGGTATAGATTTTGAAAAAATTTACAATTCACCTATCAGCTTATTTTTAGATTTGAAATATTTTGAATTATACTCCAAAGGTTCGAACGATATTGATTCTGATTTTTCTGGAATAAAGCTAATGGCACATTTAAAGTATGATCTAAAATAAATTTTTAAATAATTATTTCTTAAAATTACATGAATCAAAATTCTCCTCCCAATCAGGTAGTCCGCAATGTGTTGTTGTTTACTTTATTTTTTTATTATAATTCAATTTTTTTAAAATATGATGTTTTTCAAAATTTTGATATTTGAAAATGGAGAAAGATAAAAAACGTAAAAATATTTTTTGTTTTGGGTTTGGGTTTTCTGCACAAGGGTTTGCGCGTAATCTTTCTTCAATGGATTGGCACATTGGTGGGACTTGTAGAGAAGAAGCTAAACGGACTGAACTGTCTCAAAGGGGTTGGGAAGGATTTATTTTTGACGGAAATGGTTCTAATTCAAAATTACCTGATCTCTTCATGGAATCGTCTCACTTATTAATATCAATTCCTCCTAAACCTACCGATTTTGTATTGGATAATTTTTATTCGGATATTTTGAAAAAGAAGGATTGGCAATGGATTGGATATCTTTCTACCACTGGGGTTTATGGAGATAAAGAAGGAGCGGTTGTGACCGAAGCCTCTGCATTAGCTCCTACAATTGATAGAGCCATGAGAAGACTGGACGCCGAGAATAAATGGTTGAAATTATTCAATGAGCATCAATTACCTGTTCATATTTTTAGGTGTGTAGGAATCTATGGCCCGGGTAGAAATCCTTTGGAAACAGTTCGTAAAGGACTGGGGAAAAGAATTGATAAACCAGGTTATAAATTTTCAAGAGTCCATGTTGATGATTTAGCCAGTGTTCTTATAGCTTCTATCAATAAACCAAACCCAGGATCTATATATAATGTATGTGATGACCAACCTATCGAATCGCGACATGTTACAGAATACGCCTGTGAATTATTAGAAGCCGCATTGCCACCTTTGATTCCATTTGAGGAAGCGAATCTGTCGGAAATGGCTAAAAGCTTTTATTTGGATCGAAAAAAGATCAGCAATCAAAAAATAAAGGATGAGCTTGGAGTGAAATTAAAATATCCGAACTATAAGATTGGGCTAAATAGCTTAATTTTACCTAAAGACTCATAAGGTAAGAAAAGTTTTAAGTTGTTCAATTTTTGAATAAATTTTTAGAAGTTAAAAAATCGTATATTGATTGCGCGTAAATGTAGTGCCCTAAGTAGTTTGGATGTCCCTCCCATTCAGAAGCGGCCATAGACATTCCACTATATTTTTTAAAAAGAGGGAGCGTTTCCACCACATCAAAGCCTTCTTTTTTTAATTTGTCGCCCACAAACTCATACATTCGAATAGTTTGAGCCATATCACCTTTGGGACTATGGAAATTATTTTTACCGGGATCGACATTCCCAATATTTAACAGGACGGAAACAGGTTTAGGCAGTCCGTGTTGAATAGTTAAGTTTTTTATTCCGATAAATTCTTTAATGGTTAAATCCCAAATGAAAGGCGAGGGTATCCATCCGTTAATATTAATGTTGGTCCGTTTTTCTAAGAAACGAAAGGATAGAGTCTTCTTATACCAAGGTTTTGTTAACTTAGGAATTTTATTGAAATTGTTTTTAATAGAATTAAAATTTCTGGTTTTAGATTCAAAAATAGGAACATTTTTTCCATTAATCTTTTGATAAAAAGGTTGTGGGGGTTCTCCATGTTTTAATCTAGTGTAGTCTGTTAAAATTTTTTGCGTTGTAATTTGAAAATCATTCCAAAAAACACCCAAGATAACCAGGTCACATTCCACTATTTTTAAAATAGCTTTTATTAATTCGTGTTCTTGGTCTAATGAGTAACCTGGCACTCCAAAGTTTAGAACCTCTACATTATGTTGAGGATAATTAATGCGGAACATTTCTTCTAAAAGGTTTGAATATCTATGTTCATTATCTATCCCAACTCCAAATGTTAAGCTGTCTCCAAAAATCAAAATCCGAAATGAGTTTTTGTTTTTTTTATTGGAAAACCTTTTTTCTCTAAACCCTAAATGGTTGGTTGTAAAAGAATGTCCAAATGTACGAAATTTGCCGTGATGGGGCGGAACAAAATAAGGTGGAAGTATATAAAGAATACTATTTTTTATAAGATTGTGAGAGTGGGACTTATGGCTGGCTAATATTTCAGGAGGCGTAGGAAATTCTGATTTTGAATTTTTATTTATATAAAAGAGTAGCGGCTCAAATAGTCCCAATGAAAAAAAGGTAGCGCTAAAGAAAATGCAAATGTTTCCTAATAGTTTAAGTTTAATGTTTTTTATGCTTAATAGGAAAGGAGCTAGAAGAAGTAATACTCCCAAAAGTTCAAAACCAATAAAATAAATCCAACTATTTATTTCCATTTTTTATTGTTAACGTTTCAATAATTAGTCGTCCCTGAAAAACCCTATTTTTTGAAGATCAGGGCCAACAATGTAAGATTTTTTTATGCGTTGACCGGTTGAAAATGTTTTTTGAACAGTCGCCAAAAAAGAAACAAAAAGAAAGCCCTTAAGAGCTTTCG
>JAJDAT010000026.1 GCA_029261715.1 Nitrospinia bacterium
AACACAAACGAGCTTTTACCACACTTTTTCCACCGACTTCATAAACGCGAGGATTTATTCACAGCTCAACAGATTCAACTACAAATTTTGAATTTAATTTTAAAACAAACTTGACTTCGTCTGTTTCATAGCAGGGTGACATCTTTTTAATTTTTTATTTCACCGCTTCTACGGGAGTTTTTTGCATTAGGCTGATCAATGCGTAGTCTCCAACGGGGCCGTCGCATTGCATCCAGATGGTTCCGTTGCCGCCGTGGGCGACTTCGATGGCTTTGCCGTTTTTATCTTCCATTGCTGAAATTTCAAACCGGTATTGGTTGTCCGGTGAAATGTATTCTAACTCGTCGCCTAACTCGATCCGGTTTTTCACTTCTACTTCCATCCAGTTTCCGTCGCGAGTTTCTTTGATCATACCGGCATAAATTTGCGGTAGATTGGTTTCTTGTGGCGTGTCAAAATTTTCAGTTTTTGATCCGGAATTAGGAGATAGAAACGCTGAGGTGAATCCTCGATTGGACGTTTTATCCAATTCACCAAGCAACGTGGGATCAAATTCTCGTCCTTCAACCAGATCGTCGATGGCTCGGCGATAAGTCTTGGTGGCTAAGCTCAAATAATATTCTGATTTGGTGCGACCTTCTAACTTGAAGGACATCACTCCCGCTTCCCGCATTTCTTTTAAGTATTCTAATGCACGCAGGTCTTTAGAATTCATGATGTAGGTGCCGTGTTCGTCTTCTTCCATCGGCATCAGTTCGCCTGGGCGGTTGCTTTCTTCAATATAGAAGTTTCCCTCTTGCGCTCTTGCGCTGCTATTACTTTCGCTTGAACAGCCACCGCCATCTTGGGCGCTAGCGCTGCTATCACTATTACTGGAACAGCCGCCACCATCGGTTGGTTTTGCTTCCAACACGTCGTATTCCCATCGGCAACTGTTGGTGCAGGTGCCTTGGTTGGCGTCGCGATGATTGAAATAGTTCGAAAGCAAACATCTACCGGAGTAGGCGATACAGATAGCGCCGTGAACGAATGATTCGAGTTCCATACCAGGTACTTTTTCGTGAATCTCTGAGATTTCTGGTAAGGATAATTCTCGCGATAAGATGATGCGTTTAACGCCTAAATCGTACCAAAACTTTGCGGACGGCCAATTGATGGTATTGGTTTGTACGGATAGATGAATGTCTACATCGGGAAAATTTTGCAAAGCGTATTGGATTAAACCGGGGTCGGACATGATAAAAGCGTCAGGTTTAGCTTCTGCCAGTTGCGCCAGGGATTTTTTGAACGATTCAATTTTTCGGTTAGGCGGCAATATGTTTGCGGTCAAATATATTTTTTTCCCGAGTCCATGCGCATAATCTACAGCATCTATTAGCGTAGCGGTGGTGAATGGATTTTCTTTGGCGCGGAGTGAAAATTTAGGAACTCCGGCGTATACGGCATCGGCTCCGAAAGCGTATGCGTAGCGCATTTTTTGCGGACTACCCGCTGGCGACAACAGTTCTGGCGTGATCATTTATTTTCCTGAATAGAGTAATTTTATAATTGCTTGAATTATATCACGTCGCAAAATGACAATTGTTATTAATGATCAATATCTTTTCCGCAATGTGGGCAAACGGTGGCTGTATTTTTTCGGGATTCCATGGCTTCGGAAAACCCGGAAGCGAGAATACCCGCAGGTAGAGCAAACATCCCTATCCCAATGATTGCGATAATAGATCCCAGCGCTTTGCCAAAAGGAGTTACTGGATAAATGTCCCCATACCCGACGGTTGTCAAGGTGGCGACCCCCCACCACATAGCGGCGGGAATGCTTGAGAAGGCTTTTGGTTGAGCTTCGCGTTCCAGTAAAAACATCAGGCTGGAAGCGATTATAAGAAAGAAAAAACCAAAGACCAATGTAAGCAGAAGATCTTCTTTTTTCTGGCTAAATACTTTACCCAGGAGTTGTAACGTTTTTGAGTATCTGTAAAGTTTTAAAACGCGAAAGATTCTCACGAAGCGCAAGATCCGTATCACCCTCAAGTCGACTGGAAATATAAAATGCAGGATGAATGGCAATATCGCTAGCAAATCGATTAGAGCCAGTGGGGATAGAGCAAATTTAAAACGACCTTTTGTGGAGTGAGAATATTCTTCCGATTCAACACAAGTCCATAATCTCAAAAAATACTCAATAGAAAAAACAACTAGAGAGAAAGTCTCGAAAGCGTCGCAGTAATCGGCATATTCTTTTCTCCATCCCGGAATAGTTTCTAGTATTACCGCAATGACATTGAGCAAAATCAAAACGAGTAATGCGATATCTACAATTTTGCTGGAAAGATCGGACTCTGGAGCGGGTTCTAATATTTCGAATAGGCGTTTTCTTAAGTTGTTTGAAGAGGGTTCTAAGTCAGACATTTAAGTTACCGCTCCTTTGAAAAATAAAGGGAAGGAGATATTCGTCGGAAAGAAAGGAGTTTTATGACCGCTTAGAAATTAAAGAATAGACTGAAGAAAATTGCAACCGCTATTTGAAATGCAATAGCTTTCTGGGAAGAGCTTTTTTGGGGAGTTACTCTTAGGAGATTGTGTTTGGTTGTTTTTTATTGAGAGACTCGACGACGTTTAAAGCTGAGCGTAGTCGTTTAGCGAGAATCTTTAGAATTGGGATAAGAGATTGCGGGTTGCGTCTAGCAAGCGAGTTGAAAGCTTCTTGGGTGAGTATGGAGACGGTACAATCTTCTATTGCCGTCACCGTTGCCGTTCTAGGCAACCCGTCTATCAGCCCCAATTCTCCAAAGAGGTCTTTTTCGTATAAAGTGCCTAACGAAATCACTTGGCCGTTTGACTTTGTTTTTGAAACCTCAACGCTACCGGATTCTATAATATAGGCGCACTCTCCGGGAGTCCCTTCCAAAAAAATGCTTTTTCCTTTTTTAACGTATATTTTCTTCATTATTCAGAGAAACAAATTTACATTGAAACCATTATAGTCTAACGGGAGAATTTAATAAACAGATCGATTGCTAATATTAGGAAAAAGCATTGGATTTCGGAGAATTATTGCCTTAAATGCCAGAATAAAGGGTTAACGTTTTGGAAGAGTGTTTGAAAAACCAGTAAACGACTTTCCAGAAGGAGTTTTTCCTCTTTGAACGTTTTGGTTGTTTTCAGAAAGAAGTAAGAAAAACAAAATTCCCACAAAGGCTAAAGCAAACACATAAAAACCTTTTGAGGATTTAGGTTGTGGTTTTTTCTTCAAGCCTATCTTTGTTTTAAAAGGCACTTCTTTTTGAGGGCGGTTGTTTGGATCATAACCATCGAATTTTCCGCCGTCGGTATTTTTAAGAATTTTTGTGCTTCCTGTTTTGTTTTTTATAGTACTCATTGCTAGCTCCATGAAAGTTGATTCGCAAAGTTCATTTAACTTAGGTAAAGCATTTTTTATGCCAAAGCGAATTTGAATGGAGTTTTGTGAGCGGAAGATTTGACTTTATAAGGGTTTTCGCAAATTCTGTTTAAAAACTGAAAAAACGAATAAGTCCAATTGTATCAATTGTTTCAAAATGAGGTTTCAAATTGAGACTATTGAGCGCGGTACTTTTTTAGACGCCGATATAGGGTAGCTCGACTGATTCCTAAATTTCTCGCAGCGGTTGGAACATTCCCTGAACTTTGATCCAAAGCGTCGAAAATAGCTTTTTTTTCGATCAGTTCAAAAGACAGAGGAGCTTCGCTTTGAGCCGATGTCGATGTTTCATCGGATTGCTGAGATTGAGGAGCATTAAGAGGGATAGGAGATGAAGCGGGTTGTAAAATTTCTTTTGGCAAATGCTCCAGGTCGATAGCGTTTCCATTTGCGAGAACCATTGATCTGAAAACAATATTTTCCAACTGACGTACATTCCCTGGCCAGCGATATTTTTTCAGAGCTTGAACTACTTCTGGTTTTGGGGCTGTCGCAGAGTTGGGCATTTCATTTCTATATTTTTTGATGAAATGGTTTACCAAGGGTTGAATGTCTTCTTTTCTGTCTCGCAATGGCGGAATGAATATTGGGTATACGACCAGGCGGAAATATAAATCTTCGCGGAACTCTCCATTTGCGACTGCTTTTTCGAGGTTTTTATTGGTAGCGGAAATGATTCTGAGGTCGACTTTTATCTTTTTGTTGCCGCCCACCCTCTCAAAGCTTTTATCTTGTAAAAAACGCAAAAGTTTAACTTGCGCTTTGGGACTCAATTCTGCCAACTCGTCCAAAAACAAAGTGCCTTTGTCGGCAGTTTCTAGTTTGCCCACACGAGCCGATTCCGCGCCTGTGAAAGCTCCTTTTTCATGTCCGAAAAACTCGCTTTCTTGAAGTTCTTCAGGAATGGCGCCACAGTTGATATCGACAAACTTACCGTTTCTATAGCTACTATTGAAATGAATTGCTCTTGCGGCGAGCTCTTTTCCGGTTCCGCTTTCGCCATTAATGAAAACGTTTATATTGATATCTTTCACCTTTTCAATTTGAGAAAAGGTATGTTTCATGCCTTCGCTTTTACCGACTAAATTTTTATATACGGGTTTCTTATGAGTGTCTCCCTTAAGATATTGAATTTGATCTATTAAGGAGTGCATCTCTGTAGCCTTTTCGACATTTGCGCAAAAGCGCTCTTTATCGATAGGCTTTCTCATATAATCAAACGCGCCAATTTTCATAGCTTGGATGGCGGTATCCATGTTTTCGTTTTGGCTTGCGATGATTACGGGAATATCTCGATTTGCTAAACAAATTCGTTGAAGCGTTTGAATGCCTTCTTCACCAGCTTCCATTAAATCCATGCAAATTACAGCTGGGTATAAATCCAACATTCGCAGGCATTCTTCTCCATTATCAAAGCCCATTACTTGATAATCTATTCCAGTCATCCATTCGGTAATTTGATTACGGAAAAGAGGGTTTTTATCGACAATGAAAATTAAGTTCCTGGTCATTTTTCTATGGGAGTGGGTCCACGAGGAATTAACAAATGAGGCCTAAAATAGGCTTAAGGGCCTAATAATTAATTTTTGGTCGGTGGCCTCAATTCTCCTACTTTATTGAGATTTCCGTTTACAAAATGGGTAGAGTTTTCAATGTTTTCCTCTAATATAGAGGAAAATTTAGCCTTTAAACCCAAATTTTTCAAGAAACCCTAAATCTTTCATTGCTCTAATGAAGAAATTAAGGTAAAAATTCTACTAAAAAAGGACACATTCTATAATAAGAAAATCTGAATTTTTTGAGTAGAGGAATTTTATAAACTTATAATACAATTTATTTTTCATATTTGCTCGTGATTTTTTTTGTTTGTTCGGATTATCTATTATTGATATATTTGGAATTGATTGGTTTTTCATTATTTAATTAGGAGATAGGGATGAAAAAATTGTTGCTTATTTTAGTTGTTGCGTTAGCGCTTGCGCCCAACTATTCGTTTGCTAATCCATCCGGTAAAACTTGTTTAGATTATCGTGGGGTTATGGTTACATGGGTCGCTTCTTCTTCAGCAGCTAAAGTAGCGGATGCGTCTTATACGTTTAATGGAAATCCAGTTATTGTTTATAACCCTAATGCGTTAGGTGAAAAGTCCGCTAATACAAGGCTTTTTTTCCAATACAGAGAATGTGGACGTCATGTTTTGGGTATGACAATCGCTAACTCAGCACAAGTGGACGATTGGAATAAAGTGGATTGTTGGGCAGCTAATACGTTGCGTTACGAAAATGGATTGAAAGATGGCGACTTTAAAGCCCTAGACGAAGATGTTGCTGGGTTGTCGGCCGAAGAATGGATTCAAGCCGCTGGTCCGATTCGAAGCGTTCAAACAACGGGATGTTTTAAGTAATAAACTGCATAGGATATTATAGCCGGGATGGACTCATCCCGGCGGTTCCAAAACCCCACCGTTTATAAGTTCTTATTTTTTAGGACAACTCTTGCCTAACCGATAACCTAAACCTTCCGCTTCCAGCTTACTGGCAAATATTAGCAAATACTTTTTAGACGGAAGCTTATAATTTGTGCAAGATGGCCAATTATAAATACGGTTTCGCTTATCTCCAACAAGCCCATATTCAAAAATTCGATCGTAGTCAACTTTGGTCGGAGAGGAAGGGGGATCTGGTATTTCGGTGCTACTGCGAAACTTCCAAGGGGGAACCGGGTTTTTATCCAACCAGAGTCCGAGTTTATTTTCCCAAGCTTGATATTCCAATGCGCGTAAAACTTTGTCGGGTGTTGGATTGATTTTATAGTGCCAAGCGAATCCCCATTTCACGATTTCCCTGTTTAGGCTTCTGCCATCTTTTAAAAAAACTTCTCCAACAACTCGTTTGAAGAGATCAAAAGTTTTTACGACAACAGTGACTCGTTTGTTGAGAACTAATTCATTAACAAAATTGCGGGATTGTCGTGAAAATGGTTGGCGTATTTCTGGAGCGTCAATTTCCGCCAATCTAATACTGATAGGTTCGCCATCCAACTCTACGGAAATTAAGTCACCCTGTAGAACCTTTACGACTGGAGCGGCAAAGGAATTATTGGCTTTAAAGCGTTCTTCTTCTTTTTTTTCTTTTTTTTGAATAGGCGCTTGAGCGGTTAATAATAAGAAAAATGCCCCGGCAATAATGAGTTTTTGAAACAACATGGTAGGTGTTTTATTCAGTTGTTTGTGAGGGCTTCAACCAGAAGTTATTTTTTTAAAATGGTTTTGTCATCTTCAATAACAACCTTGTTTCTTCCTGAGTTTTTAGCCTGGTAAAGCCTAGTGTCTGCTACTTGAATACATTGATCAATTTCTGACATCTCGTCAAATTCGGCAATTCCAAAGCTCGCGGTAACCTTTATTTCTTTATCATTATAAAAATAAGGGTGAGATTCGATTTTTTGACGAAGTTTTTCGGCTAAAATGCCTCCCCCTTCTAGATCTGTTTCGGGTAACAAAGTTAAAAACTCTTCTCCACCCCACCGGGCAATTCTATCCAGTCTGCGGGAATTCTTTTTATGGATTTTTGAGTATTCGACTAAAATATAGTCCCCAGCCGCGTGACCGTATTGGTCGTTGATTATTTTGAAGTGATCGATATCGGACATCATGACGCAAAAAGGGTTTTTGTTGCGGTGAAATCGAATGATTTCTTGCTCACAAATATCGAACATCTTTCTACGATTTATCAATCCCGTTAAAACGTCTGTTGCGGCTAGAATTTCTAATTGACCGTTAGCTTCCAGCAGTCTATTGATTAAGCGGTCTTTTTCTTGAAATCTTCTTACCGTGGAGAGCCTGGTTCGAAAAAAGGTCCGCAAGTACTCATCATCTTTAGGGAGAGTTAAGTAATCCAGAGCGCCTAAATTAAAATATTGAGAGGCTTCTTTGGAGTTGGATTCTTCCGATACAACTATAAATGGGAAATCGCTTGAGCCGTCTAGAGATTGTGAAATCGATTTTAAATCGGAACCTGAAATTTGGCTTTTGCCAGGAATCAAAATAATTATGTCGGGAGAGAACTCATATTTCCAATCATTTTCTTGCGATTGTAATTCGCATTTTTGGATTTTAAATCCCTCTTTTTCAAATAATGAAATAAGCGGCAGGTTGTTGCAGCCCTCTCCAATATAAATTTGAATTCTAAATGGGGAAAAAGTCATGGGATAAGTAAAAAATTAATTGATAAATTGTTTGAGGTTTATCATCCAAGAAATTTCATTATAGAACTTTCTTTTATCTTTTTTGGATATTATAAATAAGTTTGAAGGTGACTTTTGGGGTGTTTTTTATTACTTTGTAAGCTCCCGAAGATTTTACCCAATGATTTCAATCGTGTTCGCAGGTCTATTTGCGGAAATAGATTTTGGTTAAATATAGAACTTTATTAAGAATAATCGATTATGCAGTTAAATAAAATATCAAAAGATCAAATATACAAAAGTATTTATCAGAAAAATTTGATCTTTGCATGTAGATGGCGTGTTTTTGGGGAGACCCCTATCTGTGATTAAATTAGATCCAGATCAAACTTTTAGGACTATAGCTGGAATCGAATTTTTTAAGAGCTTTAGTGACGAAGAGAAAAAAAGTCTTTCTGAATATGCTGGACAGATTCTGACTTATAAGCCTAAGGCCACTATTATTAAGCAAGGGATGAATGAAAACTCGATTTTTTTCATTTTAAAAGGTTTGGTGGACGTTAATTATGAAGAACAATCTACTATTGTTTTAGCTGATTTAGGTCCTGGTTCTATATTGGGAGAGATGAGTTTTATTTGTGGGCTTCCTAGGTCTGCGAACGCGGTGGCAAGAGAAGAGACAATGGTTTTGAGGCTTGAGGGGGTTGTTTATAAAAGAATGAAACCTGATATTCAAAATAAATTTAAAGATAAGGTTATTGATATTTTACTTGATAGAATTGACAAAATTAGCAATCGATTACTTAAATACCTCTAATTTTTAGACGTTCTTTTGGTTATTTGGTTGGAGGTAAGGGGAAAGAAGACACTTGGTTCCCATCAAAGGAAGGAACCAAAATTAGTTTTTTGTTTTTATCGACTGAAATGTCCGCAGGAGTTTTTAGACCGCTTTTTATTATTTCCAATTGTTCGTAGTTTTTTAACCTAAAAATAGTTCCTTCTGAAAAACTTGAAAAAACAATATTCCCGTCTTGGTCTAAGTCTATACCTTCTAAATCTTTCAATCCTTTTTTTCTAAAGACTGGAAGAATACTGCCTTTTTGATCGACAGATAAAATTTTACCTGTTTTCCAAGTTGCAACTAACAAACGTTTGTTAGCGATCTCATATACCAAGCCATTGGGGCGGCCTAAAGTGAGTCCCTGAGCTAATACGCCGACTCTGTAATGACTTTTAGGTTCAATCCAAAATATAAAATTTCCAAGCGTATCGGAAATATAAATTTTATTGTTGTCGGTTGCAATGTCGTTGAGAAATTTAGCGTTTAGAAGAGAAAAGTCTATAGAGCCAAGGAATTTACCCGTTGCTTTATCAAATCGGTGAACTGTATCTATATCTGTGACATAGAGATGATTCTCGAAAAGGGTTAAACCTTTAGGGGCGTGTAGGTGAACTCCTTTTTTTCCGCCGCTAATAAAATGGAGATCGATAAGTTTTCCATTGGGTCCTAATTTGGAAATGAAGCCATTATTGTCTTTCTTTAAAGGATGGCCGTTTATGTTAGAAATATAGTAGTAGCCTGTTTTGGGATCGACAATAATGCTTTCTGGAGTTTTCATGTCGCTTACTTGAAAAGCAAAAGCGGTTCCTAATCCCAATGTCCATGTAAAAATGGCAACGCAACTTTGAAAAAGACGACTCATAATGAATTAGTTAAGGGAAAGGGAAGAAAATATTTTTTGAACCTTAAAGTTAATATGGTAATAATTACTTCCCGCCTTGGCAACTCCTTAATTCTTGGTGAAAAAATAACCGAAGATCAAAGTTTCGTTTGATAGGCGTCTTAAAACTTAAACCATGAGCAATCGCACAAATAAAACGGATATTATTCTCGGAATAATTCTGATGGGAACCACTGGGGCGTTAATTGGTTTCTTCTGGAACAGTTATATTCTGATGGGAATAGCTTGTGTGTTAGGCTCTATCATTGGCGGTTTTGTAGGTTGGCTTGGAGGTCGCAGGTTTATGGCGATTATTCTTGCCGGAGCGATACTGGGTCTTTTTATAGGCAAACAGTCTGGAAACCCAGACGTGCTAATTATGGCGGCTGGTTCGGGAGCGGCTATTGCCGGTTTTATTGGCGCTCAGGTTGAACGGTTTTTTAGATCTAAAAAACATTAAATACTAAACATAAATTGTTTTATTGAGTTTTTAAAAATTGTAAAGAGTATTTATGATTTTTAGGCGCATGGCTTTTATTTAATAGGAAAAAAGATGAGTTTAATTGAAGAGTCTTTACATTTTATTGAAAAAAAACAGACCGTTTCACAATCGCAAATTCGTACGATCCTTCAACTTGCATTGGATGAAGATTGTACGGTTCCATTCATTGCGCGATATCGAAAAGAAAAAACGGGAAATTTAGACGAAACTATAATTCGAGAAATATTAAGTTCGCATGAAGAATACTGTGAAATTAATAAGCGGAAGTTATTTATTTCAGAAACGATCGAAAAAGCTGGAAAGCTAGACCCCGAAACAAAGAAACTTATAGAAGAGGCTGAAACGCTTCGGAGATTAGAAGATATCTACGCTCCATATAAAGCAAAAAGAAAGACTAAGGCGCAGAAGGCAATTGAAAGAGGATTGGAACCGCTTGCAGATTTGATTTTATCGACGTCTTTAAGTTTAGAAGAATTGGAAGAACAGAAGGGAGCTGAATTTGTAGGAGTGGGTGAAGACCCTGTACCTAGCTTTAAAGAGGCTATTGAAGGCGCGCGCGATATTTTGATTTATAGGTTTTCACATGATCTTGAAGTTAAAGAAGAGCTTCGAAGTTTATTTTGGAGTAAGGGATCTCTTGTATCAAAAAAACAAAACGATGCGGAGAAAATAAAGGATTCCTCAAAATTTCGAGATTTTTTTGATTATCGGGAAGCAATCAAATCTCTTCATGAACCCAAAGCGGGTCATCGATATTTGGCTATGCGAAGAGGAGCGGTTCTAAAAATTCTAAAAGCTGAAATTTGGGTTGAACCGGATCTGGCCCTGAGCTTAATGCGAAGTAAATTTTTAGCTTCGAAAGAAGATTTAGCTCATATTGATTTTTTGACCGAATGTGTCGAAAAAGCTTATCTTTTGTATATTCATCCTTCTTTGGATTTAGAAATCAAAACAGAATTAAAGCGATCTGCCGATGAAACATCGATCGAGGTTTTTGGAAAAAATTTAAAAGATCTTTTGCTGGCTCCGTATTTAGGAGCGAAAACTGTAATGGGAGTGGATCCTGGAATTAGAACAGGATGCAAAATTGTGGTTGTTGATAAAACGGGGAAACTTTTGGACGATACAGTGATTTATCCACATCCTCCAAAAAATGATAAAATAGGTTCCGGTCGTATTGTTCAAGATTTAATCAATAAATATGGAATTGAATTTGTCGCCATTGGAAATGGTACTTATGGCCGTGAAACGCTAGCTCTTTTTCAAGAAACTATTGAAAGTGTTATAGCGGGAACTGTTTCGGCGGTATTGATTTCAGAATCGGGAGCTTCGGTATATTCTGCTTCTCCTCTTGCCAAAGAAGAATTTCCTGATAGAGATCTTACGGTCCGAGGAGCGGTTTCTATTGCAAGAAGATTCCAAGACCCATTGGCAGAATTAGTTAAGATTGATCCGAAGTCCATTGGAGTAGGACAATATCAACACGACGTTAGCCAAGTTAAGTTGAAAAAATCTTTGGGAGCCGCAGTTGAAGATTGTGTGAACTATGTTGGGGTTGATTTAAATACGGCTTCAGCTCAATCGCTCGCTTACGTATCTGGAATTGGTAAGAGCCTAGCCGAAACGTTGGTTAAATTCCGAGAATCCGAAGGTGGTTTTGTGGATCGTCGCCAATTGTTAAAAGCGCCTCGTTTTAGTGAAAAAATTTTTGAGCAGGCGGCAGGTTTTTTAAGAATTTATAAGGGAATGAATCCGTTAGATTCGACCTTTATCCATCCAGAACGTTATGAGCTATTGGAAAGTTGGGGGAAAAGTAAAAATATAGAAATGGATGAATTGGTTCGCAATTCATCGAATGTCGAAAAATTAGAAAACGATGACTCTGTTTGCAGTCAGATAGGAGAAGCAACTTTGAAAGATATTATTCAATCTTTGAAAGCCCCGACTCAAGATCCCCGAAAGGAATTTGAGCCGATCCCCTTTCAAAAGGATTTAAAAAAGCTAGAAGACGTTCAAGTTGGAAACTGGTACACCGGTTCTGTTGTTAATATTACGCAATTTGGGGCTTTTGTTGATATTGGAATTAAAGAATCTGGTTTGATTCATGTTTCCCAAATGTCAGATAAGTTTGTTAAAAATCCAATGGAGTGTATGCAGGTAGGTCAAACTGTTAAAGTTAGAGCTATTAAAATAGATCTAGAAAGAAAACGATTGGCTTTATCTTGTAAGTCAGAACCAGATATAAAAAAGAACGACCGTCCAAAATTGAAAAAAAGTAGTCCGAAAAAAAGCAGTCCGAAAAAAAATAAAGAGGAGATTCCAATTGATGACTCTAATCCCTTTGCGGCTTTAAAGAAATTGAAACTCTAATATTCTCGATTGGATAATGCATAGATTTAGTTTGGTAGGACAATCAGAAATAAAAAACGGCCAAGGAACTCCTTGGCCGTTGCGCATTAAGACTTTTTTAGTAAGACTCGTTAATTAAAAGACATAGATCTTCTTTTCTTTTTAGCTTCTTTTTCTTTTCTTTTCTTTTTAACGGAGGGTTTTTCGTAAAAGCGTCTTCGTTTTAATTCTTTGAGTAACCCTTCTTTAGTCAATTGTCTTTTTAAAACTTTTAATGCTTTGTCTACCTGGTTTTGGTATACGTTAACATCCAATAATTTCACCCCCCCCTTCATTTAAATATAGTATAGCTTTGATGAAAAATCGTAATATATAATATTAATTATTTATATGTCAAGGCGATAGGATTCCTCCTCAAATTGTTAGTTAAAGCTAGGGTAAAACTTATGAAATTCTTGTTAATAAGAGCTTTATTTATAGCGGTTTTCACTTTTTTCATTCCATTTTTTTCGTCTGTTGAGGCCGAGGAGTACCCGGGATCTCCTTATATAAATTTGAAAGATGCTGAAGTAGGTTCAATTGTTCATCTTCCCACTGGCGTAAAAATTAATTTTGATCAGTTGGTAAATACTTTGTCGGACTCAAGAGTGATTTACGTTGGAGAAACGCACGATAACTTGGAAGCGCATCGTGTCCAATTGGAAATTATACAGGCTTTAAATAAGAAGTTTCCTGGGCGTGTGGCTGTTGGGATGGAAATGTTTCGTCGTTCGGCGCAACCTCAGCTAGATTTGTGGCAGTCAGGCAGATTGTCTGATCGAGAGTTCAAATCGTTATTTTATAAACATTGGGGAACGGATTATAGAATTTATAAAATGGTCTTTGATTATATTTCTAAAAACCGGTTGCCAATCATAGGATTGAAATCTAATAAAGAAACTCAAAAAAAATTTAGAGAGAAGGGGTATCCCGAACGTTCCAACGACGGTTCTTTTCCTGAAATCGATTTGGAAGATCCTTTTCATAAGGCGTATTCGGCTAGTGTTTTTGGCGGTCATGAAAAACAGTCTCTAAAAAATAGTAAGCCATACAAGATGCTTCTTTTATGGGAAGAGACTATGGCGGAGACTGTGGCAAACTTTTTAAACGAAGAGAGATTCAACGATTGGAAGTTGGTTGTTTTAGCCGGCGGTTTTCATGTGCAGTATGGTTTTGGAATTCCAAAGAGAGCTTTTCGCAGGATTCCACACTCTTATTCGATAGTCTTGCCCACAGTAACGCATATTCCTCCTGAGCTTAAAGATCGAGAGATGAGTTACGATTCTGTTTCGATACCTTTATACTCGGCAGATTTTGCATGGAAAGTTGATTATAAAGTTCTCCCAGAAGGAAAAATAAAATTAGGAGTTTTTCTAGAGGAGACTGAAAAAGGGCCAAAAATTAAGTCGGTTGGAGAAGGTTCTAACGCGGACCGGGCGGGAATCTTGGCGAACGATATTTTAATCGAAATGTCTGGAGAACCGATTAATGGAGTGGAAGACTTAAAAGAATTTTTACAAACTAAAAAGTCTGGCGATGTTGTTACCGTTAAGTTAATTCGAAATAGCGTTCAAATGATTTTAGAAATGGAATTACTGGAATAATGAATCCCCCAAATCTATGGTGTCTGCGGATCGTTTTTAGTTTCTGTTAATTCTAAGAAAATTTCTTCTAAATCCGCGCGCGATTTTCCAGCTTGCAATCCTAAGTCGTTCACACCTCCAAGAGCTATCAATCGCCCTTTATTAATGACGGCGATTCTATCGCACATAGCTTCGGCAATTCCTAGCGAATGCGTTGACATAAAAATTGTCGTTCCATGTTTGCATAAGTCGATAAAAAGCGATTTTACTTGGCGAGCTCCTTTAGGATCTAAGCCTACTAAAGGCTCGTCGACGATTAGCGCTTGCGGTTCATGAATTAACGCGCTTGAGATAACTAGTTTTTGTTTCATCCCATGAGAAAAACTTTCGATGAGTTTATTGGAAGATTCGTCTAGGTTAAAAAAACTCAAAAACTCTTGCGCTTTGAGTTCAGCTTTTTGTCTTTCTAATCCGTATAAATCGGAAATGAAAATAAGATATTCCCATCCCGTTAGCTTCTCGTAAATTGTAGGGCGATCAGGAATATAACCGGTTATCGCTTTAGCGTTTAATGGATCTTTATCTAGATCAAAGTCTCCAATAGAAGCTATACCAGAGGTAGGTTTGATTAAACCTGTTAAAATTTTTATTGTTGTTGTTTTGCCTGCGCCATTTGGACCGATGAAGCCGAATAATTCGCCTTTTTTAATGGTTAGATCTAGGTTGTCGACGGCTTTTACAGATCCATATAATTTCGATATGCCAGAAAGTTTTATCACGAGGGCAATAAGAATCGACTAAAAGGGTAAGGATTTTTTATTGAAAGCTATCTGATTTCAAAGTCTTGGTATCCTTTGGGGGAAATCCAATCCGATTCAATGGAAGAAACAGAGGCGGCAGGTGGACCTTGATGGCACCAATCAATAAATTCTTCTAACTTTTTTTGAGAGCCTTCTGCATGACTTTCTACTATTCCATTAGGAGAATTCTTCACCCATCCCGTTAAGCCCAAACCTTGAGCTTTAGATTGAGCGCTGGCTCGATAATAAACTCCTTGAACTCGTCCTTGAATTTTAAGAAGTACCGCAGAAGTTTTCATAAGGAATTAAAGGCTGATAAGCTATAAAGTCTTCAACAGTTATTTCATTTTTTGCGATTGCCATCGTCAAACAAATGTTGGATTTGGCGGTAAATTTCGAATTTAGAACCTTCGCCGATTTTTTCGCCAAATTTTCCCAGATCGCGCATGATTCTCTGGAATTGAGAAGTAGAGCCGGAAAAGCCTTGAATTAAGGGGCGAAAGTAGGCTTGTTCTTCGTCGTCCAAGCGATCGCAGATTTCGTAAAGACGTTTTTTTAAGGGTTCAAACTTATCTTCCATAGCGCTCACAGTCGTTTTAAGAATCCTGAGAAAATGATGTGGTCATAGTATCCCCTGAAAAAAGGCTTTGCAATGAGTTTTTAAAACAAGAAAAACATAATGTACTTTTGAATTATTGCTGTACTTACAGGGAGGTGATGTTTAGCGTGTCGTTTGCGGTTCTTTTGGAAGGCCAATTTTTCGCGCTATATAAGCGCTTGCGGATCTAACGTACTAATTTTTCTATACGAAATGAAAGCTTAATCTCATATTTTCTTTAACCTACTTTCCATTATTTTTTTTACGGCTTTTACTCCTGGGTTGGAATCGGGTAGGTTTTTAAACATCTCTTTAGTGATGACAGAACACTCGCAATCTTCCAGGGCAACTACGGTAGCAGAGCGAGGTCTTCCGTCAATCAACCCCATTTCTCCAAAAATATCTTGCTCCTTAAGAACGGCTAGTAATTTTTTTTTGCCGTTTTCTCCTTCTAGAATAACCTGAGCTTTGCCTTTAACTATAATAAAAGCGCTGGTTCCCCTCCTACCTTGCTTAATGATTATTTTTCCCTTTGGAAATAGCGTATTATCCGACATGGTATTCTTATTAGCCTGACTTTCCTTATTCGAAGTATTTTACTATTTAATGTTTTAAAATCAAGCGGTTAAATTAAATTGCACACGTAAACGATTGTAATTGGTATTCCGAGCTGTTAGTTGGGCGTTTAAAAAAAAACTAATAAAATTCTTTGTGTAATTATGGGAATTTAAAGATAAGTTTTTGATGTTTTTTTTGACAAAAATTAGAATTCTTAACTGGTTTCAATGGGCTTATTTGTGTATTATGAGCCCGTGCTAGAAACTTTTTAACTGCTTATTGACTAGAGATTAAAATGGCGGATCACTATGAAATAGCAATCATTGGCGCCGGTCCCGGCGGAATGAGCGCTGCGGCTAACGCGGCTATCAAAAAGATTTCTCATGTTCTTCTTGAAAAAGGTGAATTGGGGAATACAATTTTTGATTACCAACTTCGAAAGCATGTTATGGCGGCTCCCGATAAGCTGCCAATAAGATCAAATATTAAATTCGAAAAGGGGTCGAGAGAATCTGTTTTGGATTCTTGGGGCCAGAGCATGAAGGAGTTCGGAGTTAATGCCCGCCAAAGAGCAAATATAAGCAAAATTGAAAGTATCGATTCTGGTTTTAAAATCCAATATGGAGAAAACTCTGTAACAGCGGATTCGGTGGTATTGGCCATTGGCGCAATGGGTATCCCTCGCCCCTTAGGGGCTCCGGGCGAAGATTTGCCGCATGTGAATTATAAGCTGGGCGATCCCGATGCGTTTGAAGATATGGATATCATTGTTGTCGGCGCAGGCGATGCGGCTATTGAAAATGCCTTAGCGTTGGCTGGAAAGAATCGTGTTTCGTTAATCAATAGAAAGGGCGAATTCGCCCGAGCAAAAGATGAGAATGTTGCGTTAATTAGAGAGGCTATAGATAACTCTTCAATTCGGTGTTTTTACCATTCCAGTATTTCCCGGGTTGAAGAAAAAGAGACCTTTGTGAATACTCCCGAAGGCGAGGTTGCCGTCAAGTGCAATCACTTGATCGCCCGGTTGGGCGGCATCATGCCTCGAAAGTTTCTTGAAAGTTGTGGAATCGTATTTCCTTCCTCGAGTCCAGCTGCCGTCCCGGTAGTGAATTCTAGATATGAAAGCAATGTGAAGGGTTTGTACTTGGTAGGTTCTTTGATTGGTTATCCGCTGATCAAACAAGCTATTAACCAAGGACATGAGGTCGTTGAGCATATTTTAGGTAATGAAGTTGAGCCTGCGGATCAGGTGCTGATTGAAGAAAAGTTAGGGCACTTGAAGGGTGGGACCAACGAAAACTTGAAGATGATTCGAGAAAGTTTATCCCTGTTTAAAGAATTGAGCGAACCTCAATTTCGGGAAATGATTTCAGAGTCGACTGTTCATGAGAATCTGGCAGAAAAGATAGTTTTTAGGCGAAACGATTTTGGGGACACTTTTTTTAGTATTGTTTCGGGATCCGTAAAGGTTGAGCTGCCTAATGGTTCTCATGTAGAAATTTCTTCCGATAACTTTTTTGGAGAAATGGGGCTGCTATCTGGTCGTAGGCGTTCAGCGACTATCCAGATGGGCGGTGGTGGTATTTTGCTAGAAGTTCCTCGTAAGCAGATGCTTAAATTAATCAGCTCTGTCGAATCTGTTAAACGTCCAATGGATGAGAGCTTCATGTTGAGGGCTTTGCAGTCTGATATTTTCCCAGACGCTTCTTTTGAATCTCTTAGAAAGCTTGTCTCGAAAGCAAGCTTGAGGCCATATAAGAAAGGCGATGTTTTGTTTAAGGAAGGCGACGAGGGAGATTCGCTATTTGTGATACGGAAAGGCTCTGTGAAGATTTCCCGATTGGTGAACGGGGTTGATATTACTCAAACCTATCTGTCTGTTGGGAATTATGTGGGGGAAATGTCGGTTTTAGACGATGAGACGCGATCCAGGTGTGCCACTGTTACCGCTGCGGTTGGTTGTGAGATGATTATCATTGGCAAGGGTGAATTTCTGGGGTTCCTTGAAGAAAACCCAGAGGTCTCTGAGATGGTGAGGAAGGTTGCCGAGCAAAGACGAATTCAGAATGTTACTTTTGGTATGAGTAGGGATTCTGGCGAGTTGTTAGATTTTATGTTGGGTAAGGGGTTGTCCGATGCTGATAACGTCCTTTTGATTGATTCAGACTTGTGTGTGGGGTGCGATAATTGTGAAAAGGCGTGTGCTGGGACACATGACGGGTTTAGTCGGTTGGATAGGAAGGGAGGAGAGAGTTTTTCTTCGATTCAGGTTCCAACTTCTTGTCGGCATTGTGAGAATCCACTTTGTATGACAGATTGTCCTCCAGATGCTTTAACTAGAAAACCTAATGGGGAAATTATCATTAAGGAAACCTGCATTGGGTGCGGTAACTGTGAGAAGTTTTGCCCTTATGGGGTTATTCAGATGGTATATGACACGCCTAAGCAGGGGGTGTTTTCGTTTTTTACTTCTCTTTTTAAGGCAAAGGTGGCAGAGCCAGAGAAAAAAGCGGCTAAATGTGATTTGTGTACAGATCTCAAGGGGGGGCCTGCTTGTGTGCGGTCTTGTCCGACAGGCGCTGCAATGAGAGTGAGTCCCGAAAAGATGTTAGAGCTAACAGGTCAAAAGAGTTAGTACTGGAATTAAGAGATGAAAGAGAATTTTATAAGTTATAAGGGGTTCCGTTGGTTTTGGTTTAACCTATTTTTTGTCGTGATTCTGCTTACTTTTTATTTCTTCGACGATCCGCTAGCGGGTAGGCGAGGGGACACTCCACTGGGTTATGCTTTTGGCGCAATCGCGACTGTAGGTATAGTTGTCCTGATGTGGTTGGGTAGGAGGAAGAGGGCTTATGCGAATAGTCGTACTCCTTTAGTCGGTTGGGTTTCGGCCCATGTTTGGCTTGGATTATCTTTGTTGCTTATCGTTCCTCTTCATTGTGGATTTCAATTCGGATTTAACGTCCATTCAATTGCCTATTATTTGATGGTTGCTACCGTTTTTACAGGGGTTTGGGGGGCTTATAATTATATTCAGTACCCATCTCAAATTATTTCTCATAGAGGCGGCCAATCGGTGGCTAATATTTTGGAAAGCCTAAGAGAAGCGACAAAGAGTTTACATGATTTGGAGGTGGGAAGATCTGACGGTTTTATAAATATGGTTAATTTAATAGACATTCCTTTTAATCCCGGTTTTTTAAGGATATTGTGTACGAGTCCCCATGCGGATTTGGAAGGTGACAAGATAACTCATTTTATTTCTGGGCTGCCGACCGAAGAGCATGACCCTGCTATTAAAGCCGTTGGTTTGGTAAGGAATAAAGAGAAGTTGATGCTTTCGCTAAAGCAAGAGGTTGGAGTGAGTTTCTTGATGAAAATATGGCTTTATTTTCATATTCCTCTGGCAATAGGTTTAGTTTTTTCTTTGGTGGTGCATGTCTATTCCGTTTTTTATTTTTGGTGATTTTTAATTTAGTTTTAAAAGAATGAAAATTAAATATATTTTAGAGGCAATTGGCTCGAAGGGTCTAAGGGATCGGACTGAAAAGAGCTTTGAGGAAAAAGAAATTATCCTTGGTAGGGGGAGTTCTTGCGATATCCTTTTTGATAGTCGATTAGTCTCTTTTAATCATGCAAAAATTTCAATTGCAGACGATAAGCTTTTTTTGGAGGAGCTTGAAGGGCAAGCAGGGACTACGCTTGTTAATAACCAAGCTGTTTCAAAGGGATCTCTTGTTCCTGGGGATTCTCTAAAAATAGCCGATGTGTTGCTAAAGGTTGAGCTTGATGGTGATGTTTGGTCTTTAATCGAAGTTCGATCTTTAGAGGGACAGCTTGACGCCAAAGAAGAGATTAAAAAGCAATTAAGCCTTTTGACAGTCGCCAAAAGAGTGCCCTCAATTTACGTTTGGGCGCTTGCAATTGTAATTCCCGTCTTAGTCTTTTTGGTTGCCGCTCCGATTATGGGTTTGAATGAACCTATTTGGGAAAGTGGGCCTATGACGAGGTCCCATAAGTTTTTGCAGACAGACTGTCGATCTTGCCATGAAAAAAACTTTGAAATGGTTGCCGATAAGTCTTGTAAGAAATGTCATGACATGGGCGATCATGTTGAGTTTTTGACCGCGCATTCGACGTTTAATGAAAAATGCGGTAGTTGTCATAGGGAACATATCGACGACGATGCTTTAATCTTGACGAAGTCAGAGCTTTGTCTCCATTGTCACGCTAACATTCAAGAATTGAATGTTGATTCGAAATACCCCGCAATTAATGGATTTAATCTTTCTCACCCTGATTTTGAATTAGTTAGAACTAAAAAGGTAGATAGGGCTAAGCTGAAGTTAAATCATAAATATCACCTTCATTCTGTCGAGATTGACATTCCAGAAACTGGTAAAAAGCGTTTGATGGAATGTGCTGATTGTCATGTTCCCGATCAGAATGGGGAGTATATGAACCCCATAATGTTTGATGAGTATTGTGTGAGTTGTCATAAGCTTAAAATGGGAGGCGCAGCTCATATGTTGCGTGTTCCGCATGTTAAGACCAATTTAGTTCGAACTTTTTTAAAGAATCCCGAAGATTTTTTGTACGAGTATATTGATTCTAAGCCAGGGGATTTGATGGAAGCTCCAAAGGCTTCAGGAGGGCGAGGTAGAGGGCGAGGACGCCGTAGCAAGGGGCCTCCTCCAGCTCCGGTTCAAAAGCCTAGGTTTGATTGGGTCAAAGGGAATATTGAAAAGATTCACCAACGAGGGGGATTGTTGGGTAGCGAGAATGAGATATTTTTTTCCGCCCAAGGTGGTTGTGTGGAATGCCACGAATTAGATGTTGGGCCTGTAGGAGATATAAGTTCGGATGGTTCTTTGGTCGCGATAAGTCTTTGGGAGCATGAGGTAAGGTTATGGGATGGAAAAGGCGGTAGTGATAAAGCGATTCTTAAAGGGCATCAGGATATTGTTAACTCTGCCTCATTTAGCTTAGACGGAACGCAATTAGTGACGGCGTCAAAAGACTTTACCGCGAGAGTTTGGGATGTTGCAGAAAAAGCAGAAGATATTCTTTCCGAAGAGAGTACAGAAGATGAAATTGGAACCCAAGGTGAAGCTTCAGAGGAAATGGCAAGCTCTACTGAAGGTGTTTCAGATTCTGAGGAAGTAAGCCCTCCTGCGCCAATGAGACCAAAAATAATAGAATCGAGTCTTATTTTTAAAGGTCATATGGGATCGGTGAACGACGCTGTTTTTAGCCCTGCTAAGGATAAGTTGTTGACAGGGTCCGAAGATGGTTTTGCTATTATTTGGGATGTTAGTACCCAAAAACCAATCAAAAAGCTCCAAGAGAAAAAAGAACCGATTAAGAAGGTTAGATTCAATTCCGATGGCACTTTTATTATAGCCCTATATGATAATTCCGCCAGTATTGTGGAAGCCAGCTCTGAGAAAGATGAAGTTACTTCTGAGTTCAATGCGAGTATTTGGGAGGTGAGTTCGGGCGATTTGAGAGCTAATTTAAGAACTAGAAATCAGCAGATTGTCGATGTTGAGTTTAGTCCTACCCAGCCCTCGAAAATTGCCGCGGCTTTTTCAGAAGGGTCTATTCGTATATATGATCTTGAAGATAGCAGCGGTTTAGTTAAACTGACCGGAGGGCTCGGTCCGTATGGTAAAAATACTGGGCACGATTTGGAGGTTACTTCTATAGCATATAGCTCAGATGGATCTATGTTAGCTTCTGTTTCGCGGGATAAGTCTGCTAAAATTTGGGATGTTAAAAAAGGTAAAGTCTTATCCACTTTGGTTGTTTACGAACCAAAGGAAAAAGGTGGAAAACTAAAAGATCAATGGTTTGTGGCAATTTCTTTTAGCCCGGATGGTAGTAAAGTTGTGACGGGGTCAACTGATAAAATCGTTCGGCTTTGGGATGGGGCGAGTGGAGAGTTGTTAAAAGAGTTTTCTGGTCATGAAAATGTTGTTAGCTTGGCTTTATTCGCTGAAAAAGCCGATTACTTTCTAACGGCTTCAGATGAAAACTTAGCTATGTTGTGGAATTTAAACACCGAATCTAAAACTATTTTCCGGCATGGCGAGTCTCAGGAAATTAGCGAGAAAATTGTGGCTGCTGCAAAGGCTGAAGCTGAAAACTCTGAAGCTGAAAATGCCCTTGATGCTGATGAAGAGCAAAATAAAACAAGCTCTGAATTGAGGTTGCCCAAAACTCTACCGACTAATGTGCCTTCTAAATTTTTTACTAAAGGTTTTTTCAATCACCGCAAACACGAATATTTAGAGTGTAATAATTGTCATTCAGATGCAAAAGAAAGTGTTTTAACCTCAGATTTATTACTTCCATCAATAAAACCTTGTCGAACTTGCCATGAGAAACAAGGTATTCAGCTTGATAGGTGTGTTGTTTGCCATTTTTATCACCCGGAGGGTGAGAGAAATTTCATGAGTGGACTGCTAGCCCCCGACCGAACTGCAAAACTGGGGTACAGTTATTTAAGAACACGTGAGCATAACTCAGGTATTTCCTTTTTCGGAAAAGAATAAGTCGAATTTGCATAAAACATTGATTTATGTGATAATCCGACCATCAAAACATACAATTTTATCCACATTCGCAATCAGTTAATCTTGCTTTTTAAAGTTCTCTTTGGGGGGAGCGTAATGAGAAAAAAATTTAGCTTCTTTACTTTGTTTTTTTTGATTAGTTTAGTTGGTTTTTTGTTTCAAGTTAGTTCTGTCTGGGCTGGAGATATCTCTATGGCGGGCCGAAAAATGCCACCAACCTTAGAAGTGGGCGCGAATAAGTTTGCCGGCGCGGGATCATGTAATAAGGAAAAATGCCACGGTCATGCAACTAAACCGAGAGCAAATGAGTACACAACATGGATTAAGGCAGAAATACACTCGGCTGGTTACAGTGTTTTATATGAAAAAGAAGCCAAAGAAATCGCGAAGAAATTTGGAATCAAAGGGAAAGCGGGAGAAGACGAACGATGTGCAGTTTGTCATTCGCTTTTCTTAGATAAAAAGCCTGATTTAAAAGGCGCAAAATTTGACGTTAATGAAGGAGTGACTTGCGAGGCTTGTCATGGCCCATCTTCTGGATATCTGGAGCCGCACGCTAAGCCGTATGAGCCTAAAGGCGCTGAAGGTAAAGTGTTAGACGAAGCAAGAGCCAAGAGACATAAAGAATCTGTTGGGCTAGGAATGTGGGACGCTAAGAATCCAAAGCTTAGAATTGAAACTTGTGTTTTTTGTCACTATCAAATTTCTGGCAAGATGCTAGACGCAGGTCATCCAGATCTTAAATTTGAGATGACTTATTTCCAAAAAACTATGCCTGTGCATTGGGTGGAAACTCCTGATAAAGGCGATGGGTTTTCGGCAAAGATTGCCGCCGCAGGTCAAGCAATTTCTTTAAGAGAAGCTCTTAAGAAATTGGGCGACGCTGCTAGCTCGAAATCGAGTAATGTTGACGCTAGTTACGAACAAGCGATGTCCCATTATAAAATTTTGAAAGCTATCGCTTCTGCTGGTTTTGGAAGCACAGGTGGATTGGACGCTGGTATGAAGGGATTGGCTGGAAATAAAGGCGGAGCTGCTAAACTTGCTGGCGCGGCGGACAAGTTGTTCAATACTCTGATTGGCGCTAGTTATTCAAAAGCTTCGACTCCAAAAATTATGAAGGCTATTTCTGGTTCTGCGGATTTAACAGGAAATCCAACAAAAAATGATGCAGAGCAGGCTTTTATGATTCTTGATGGTATTTATTCGACCTATGGGTCCGATGAAGGAGTTCTAGGCGCTTTGGATGAATTATACTATGGGTTGTATGCCGAAGATCCAGCGCAAGAGCCGCCACCATACGATGGTAAAGCTTTTGGGAAAAACTTAGCTAAAGTTGGATCAGTAGTTAAATAGTTGTTCGCTGATACTTGGAAAGGTTGATTAGATGCGAAAAATAGTTTCGGTTTTTAGGAGCGGATTTTTGCTTTTAACGATGTTTATTGCGTTTGGTTTTTTTAATAAGGCTTACGCGCAATTAACTTCTTCGGAAGTTGACACTATCGTTACTCAAGCCGCTGGATCGCTAAATGTCGATACAATGGTAATTGCTGTTGTTGATCGAGCGGGAAATATTCTAGCTGTTTACAGAAAACAGGCTGGTTCTTCTAACGACGACCAGGCGGCTATCGCGCTTGCCAGAACGGCGGCTTTTTTTGCTCATAATCAAGCAAATTTGACTTCGCGAACTATTAGGTTTATTAGCGGGGAGCATTTCCCTCCGGGTGTTTCATTTACCGATGCAGGAGCCCTATTTGGAATTGAAAATACGAATAGAGGTTGTAGCTTTAATACAACTTTTAATTCGGGGAAATCGATACCTAGGGCTACATCAAGTGCTGGGGCTACTTGTACTAGTTCCGATACTTCGGGGTGTGGTTTAGGCGTTTTAACTATTCCTGGGGGAGTTCCGCTCTACAAGAATGGCGAAATGGTAGGAGGTGTGGGAGTTTTTGGCGTAGGTCCCGCTTTGACTGACGATCCTCAAGGAGGCATTCGCAAATTAGGGGCTGGTTACGATGCTGCTGAGTTTGCTGCATTCACAGGTTCGGTAGGATTTCTTCCAACGTTTAGCGCTGGAGGTGGAATTTTTGTTGATGGCATCAAGTTACCTACTATAGAAACTCAACAACGACCTGAAGGATTTACTGCTGGAACTGTTAATGGTGGATATTCTCAAGGCCCAAGCGATAGTTCTGTTAGTATAGTGCCCTTTGATTGGTTAGTCGGTCCAAACGCTGGCTCGCTTTTAACGGCAGCTGAAGTTCGTTCTATTGTTGAAAACGGAGTGGCAGTTGCTAACCAAACCCGAGCGGCAATTAGGTTGCCGTTTACCGAACGGGCTAAAATGGTATTTTCTGTTGCAGATACAGATGGAACAATCTTAGGGTTATTTCGTATGCGAGATGCAACAGTCTTTAGTGTTGATGTCGCTTTAAGTAAATCTAGGAATGTTGTCTATTTCAGTGGTTCCGACGTTAACGCAGCTGATAAAGTTGGTTTGCCTGAGGGAACCGCGATTTCAAACCGCACAATTAGTTTTGGCGCTCAAAGATTTTTCCCTTCTGGTTTGGATTTTACTGGTCCAGGACCTTATCGGGATATTTTCTTAAACGATTCTCTCAATCCCTGTTCCCAAGGAAGGCAAGCTACAAATGCCAATCAAAGTGGGATTGTATTTTTCCCTGGTTCTTCTCCATTGTATAGAGATGGGGTTTTGGTTGGTGGTTTAGGGGTAAGTGGAGATGGTGTTGAGCAAGATGATTTTGTTACGGCAGGAGGCGCCGAAGGATTTTCCGCGCCTGCGCAGATTAGATCTGATGAATTTACGATTCTGGGAGTGAGAATGCCTTTCTTGAAATTTCCAAGGAATCCTACACGATAGTTTTAAACTTATTAGAGAATTCGGACTTCGATAATGAAAATTAAAATTGGTGTAGCAAGCCTGTTAATAGCGTTGTGTTGTGTTTGGGTTTTGGTTTTTGGAAATGCTGAATCTAGCGCTAGCGAATCTGGCTATTCTAAATCTTCCTCAAATCCAAAAAAATCTAAACGGTATTACGAAAAAGGCAAATCTGGAGAAAAGTTGGCGGCGAGAAAGACTCGCAGAAGAAGTTCTCGTAAGAAAAAAGGAGCCTCTAAAAAGGCTACAGTAGAGAAGAAGCCAGAAGAGCCAATTAAGCAAATCAAAGGTTCTGAGGTTATAGATGATCGTTGGAGGATTCTTTATAAAAAGAATATTATCGATCCCTATAACCAAAATGTATTAAAAGGCGATTATCCTGTTATCGGTCAGGATAAATTTTTTGTTTTTAGAGCAGACTCCATAAGTACTTTGCAATGGTTCGGGACCCTCCCGACTGCCAGTGGAGTTGCAGCTGACCAACCTTCCAAAGAAAAGTTCTTTGGCGATTCCAGAAATTTTATTTATAACCAGGACTTTCGTTTTACTTTTGAGTTTTTTAAGGGCGAAAGCGCTTTTAGACCGAGAGATTGGGAGCTTCGTTTAGTTCCTCAGGTTAATTATAACTATGTGAATTTCGAAGAGCGAGGGGTGGTAAATGTTGACCCTAGAGATGGAACGAATCGCTCCGATGCCCATTTAGCGTTACAGGAAGCCTCATTTGAATACCATTTAGCGGACATAAGTAGATATTATGATTTTATTTCTTTAAAAAGTGGAATTCAGATTTTTAACGCGGATTTTAGGGGGATTGTTTTTGAAGACGCAAATTTAGGCATTCGACTTTTGGGAAATGCTGATAAGAACTTTTGGCAATATAATGTTGTTTATTTTGACATGTTGGAAAAAGACACCAACAGCCAATTAAATACGTTCAGTGATAGAGATCAACATATTGTTGTTGCAAACGTTTATAAGCAAGACTTTTTGATTAAAGGGTATACCGCAGAAATAAATTATCTGTGGAACAACGATGGCCCTTCTCAAAAGTTTGACACCAATAGATTTTTGGTTCGTCCTGATCCGGTGGGAGCGGTTACTCCACACGAAGTAGAAGCAAATTATTTTGGTTTTATTGGAGATGGCCATTGGGGAAGTTTTAATATCAACCATTTCTTTTATTACGTGTTTGGCCAAGATAGTTTTAATCAGATATCTGACCAGCCTGTTGATATTGATGCCGTTGCAGCGGGGGCTGAACTTTCTATCGACCAAGATTGGATTCGATATCGATTTTCTTACCTTTATGGTTCTGGTGATGAGGATGCAGCTGATGATGAGGCAGAAGGTTTTGACGCAATTTTTCCAAACCCAAATTTTGTTGGCGGAAGAAATGGATATTGGATAAGTCAAGCCATTCCCCTAGCGGGAACGGGAGTACAGCTTGTTAACCAAAATAGCGTTTTTCCAAGCGTTAGAAGTAATAAGATTCAGGGACAATCAAATTTTGTGAACCCAGGGATTCATTTCTACAATATAGGTGTGGATATGAATTTGACCCCCAAACTTAGAACAACCATTAATGCAAGTTATTTAGAGTTTGATGATACTTCTTCGTTAGAGTTAATTCAGAATCAAAGCCCAATCTCAGAACAAATCGGTTATGACTTAAGTTTTGGGATGGAATGGCGACCTTGGTTAAACAATAACGTTATCATTGATATTGGCGCTTCAAGTTTTATTCCAGAGCTAGGTTTCAAAGAGCTTTTGGTAGATGAAGAGTTGTATGCCGTAACTTCAAAAATCATTCTAACCTATTAGTTTCCTCCATTTGCTTTTCAGGGATAGAAAAGTTATGAATTTGACAAAGTTAAATCCTTTTCGATTAATCTCAATTATTTCGATTCTTTTCGTTTTTTTTGGGGCGGTTACTATTCAAGCTGCTGATCCTAAATCTAATTCAGAAGCTTCAAAAAAAATAATTAAAGAGGCGAAACCAAGTAAAACTGAAAAGAAAGCGGAGGAAAAATCTTCTAAAGCCGAAAAACCTAGCAAAGCTGTTCAAGTTGCTAAAGTCGCTAAAGTTGCCGGCCCTTGGGAGCCGATTGGCAATGAGGTAGCTGGTCAATCAGACGAAGCCGTTAAAAAGAAGAGTGCAGGGTGTGACTCATGCCATCAAGGTATCGAGAAAATGCACGCTGATACTAAAATTAAATTAGGGTGTACTGATTGTCATGGTGGAAATGCCGAGAATATTGCTCCTAAAGACTTAGATCCTAAATCTGCAAAATATACTGAGATTCAAAATAAATCTCATATCCTGCCTAAAAACAAAAAAAAATGGCCAACTTCCGCGAACCCAGAACGGTCCTACACTGATTTTTTAGAAGAAAGTCCAGAGTTTGTCAGGTTTATCAATCCAGGAGACTTACGGGTTGCAGATAAATCTTGCGGTGGAAATAAATGTCATTCGAGACAGGTCAACTATGCTTCTAGAAGTATTATGGCAACGGGATCTTTATTATGGGGAGCGGCAACTTACAATAATGGGATTTTAGACAAGAAAAACTACTTCCTGGGAGAAAGCTATTCTCGTTATGGTAAACCTCTCAAATTGAATGGAGTGGCGATAGATCAAGACGATGGAACTGTGATTTATCGCGAACTGAAAAAAGGCGAATTGGAAAAAGGAGTTATGCCGACAATTTTTCCTTTGCCAAGATGGAATATTACGAAACCTGGAAATGTTTTTCGCTCTTTTGAGAGAGGCGGCATCGTTCCACGCGCTAATGCTTCCGAAGTAGGCGACCCTGGTTTAATCAATACGATTTTTTTGATTCCAACACCTGGAAAACCTGATATGAAAACAGGCGAAAGAGGTCTAGGAACTGAGTTAAGAATTGATACCCCTACTTTAAACATTCATAAAACACGTTTGAACGATCCAAATTTGTGGTTTTTAGGCACTAACGACCATGCAGGGGATTTTCGATCAAGCGGCTGTAGCGCATGCCATGTTGTATACGCAAATAACCGTGATGAAGATGCTTCTGGACCTTGGGCAAAATATGGCAACAAAGGTTTAACGGCGACAAAAGATAAAACTATTCCAAAGAATGAAAAAGGGCATCCTATCAAGCACCAGTTTACAAACGCTATTCCAAGTAGCCAGTGTTTAGTTTGTCATATGCATCAGCCGAACGCTTTTGTTAACACATATCTTGGTTATCAAATGTGGGATTACGAAACCGATGCTGAGTTTATGTATCCAAAAGAAACTCCAAAGCTTACTTCTGAAGAGCTTGCCGAAGGATACCAAAAGAATCCTGAAGGAGCGGTTAATAGAGGGAAGTGGCGTAATGAAGATTTTCTAGAAAAATTAAGCGAACTCAATCCTAAGCTCAACCATACTCAATTTGCTGATTACCACGGACATGGGTGGGTTTTTCGTGGAGTATTCAAAAAGGATAGGGAAGGGAATCTACTCGACAAAAAAGGCGAAATTATTGACTTAAACGACAAAAAACTTTGGGAAAAAGCGGTGCATATGAAGGACATTCACGCCGAAAAGGGAATGCATTGCGTGGATTGTCATTTTAGCCAAGACGCTCATGGCGATGGAAAGATGTATGGTGCTTATAAAGACGCGTTGGAAATTCAATGTGTTGATTGTCATGGAGATGTTGATTATAAAACAAAATATGTGACTTCAGGCCCTGCCTCTAATGGAGGAGATTTGAAAAAGGGAAAAACTCCTTTTGGTAAACAAAGGTTTGGTAAAAGTAAGGGGTCCATTATCCAAAGGTCTATGCTTTATGAGGATAAAGTATGGAAGGTTCCTCAAGTCATGGATACTATTGATCCTGAAAATAAGGACTTCTTCAACCCTAAAGCTCGATACGCGAAAACTATCCAAAAGGATTTAAAAACTTGGGGCGGTGTTCCAACTGATAAGAAAAAGCTGGCGCATACAAATGATAAGATAAACTGTTATACCTGCCACACCGGATTTGTTACTAATTGTTTTGGTTGTCATTTGCCTTTTAAGCTTAATTATAAGCAGAAAATGCGGCATTACGAAGGTACGGATAGTAAAGCGTTTACAACATATAATCCTCAAGTTTTACGCGACGATAGTTTTATGCTCGCCAAATGGGATAAAAATAAAAATGGAAAGATTGCTCCAGCCAGGTCTTCCAGCGCTCTAATATTGAGCGCAAAAAATGGCGATAGAGAAACAACTTATTTGCAACAGCCTCCTGTTTCTGCCTCTGGTTATAGCAGTCAATCTTTTAATCCCCATTATCCTCATAATGTACGAAAAGAAGAAACGAAAGAGTGCCAGGATTGTCATATTTCAAAAGAAAACGACAATAACGCTTGGATGGCACAATTGTTTTTACATGGCACTAATTTTGTAAACTTCTTTGGGAAGTTTGTTTATCTAGGGTTAGAGGATGATGGACTAGAAGCGGTTTCTGTCACTGAATTTGAAGAACCTCAAGCAGTGATTGGTTCTCACGCTCACAAGTTTGCTTATCCTAAGGAATATAGGGAGCATGAAGCAAACGATAAGCAATTAAGAGAGTCCTATGGACATGGTTCAGATGGAACGAGAAGTCTCCAGCTAAGGGGTGAGTATTTATTTGCCGCTGATGGGGAGGATGGTTTCAGGGTTTATGATGTCGCTAACATAGATAACAAAGGCTTTTCTCAGCGCATTGTGACTTCGCCTGTATCGCCATTGGGACAAGTTCCGTATGTTAGATCAAAGTTTGCCACCGATGTTGCCTTACCGACTAATATGCCAGTCGACCCTAATAAAAAGCAATTACCGGAAAACGAAGAGTGGCCAATGCATCCTATCTATAAATATGCGTTCTTTACAGATAGGTTTGAGGGATTGATAGGGAGTGATGTCACAACTTTTATCGATGGTAATCCTAGAAATAATTTCATTAAAAGGGATGTTGCGTTTAATCCTGGCGGTCAACTGACTGGCGCCGAAGCAATTACTTTAGCGGGACATATAGCTTATATTTCGGTTAAAGATTCTATAAAAATTGTAGATTTAAACGATCCACTAAAGCCAAAGATAGTTAATGAGATAAAGGGATTTAGTAATCCAAAGCGTGTTGCCATCCAATTTCGTTATGGATTTGTAGTTGACGACCAAGGATTAAAAGTCATTGACGTTACGTTTCCTGAAAAAGCTTCTCTAGTCAAGGGTGCTGCTGTTAATTTGGCCGAAGCATATGACGTTTATGTTGCTCGAACTTATGCTTATGTTGCAGGAGGAAAATCTGGGTTAATAATTGTAGACGTTAAAAATCCAGAAGAACCTAAGGTTGCTCTAACTTTTAATGCCGATGGAAAAATGGACGATGTTAGAGGAGTTAAGGTTGGAGCTGTTTCCTCTAGTTTATTTGCTATGGTTGCCGACGGCAAAAATGGATTGCGTGTAGTCCAATTAAGGTCGCCAGGAGACGACGGAAAAGGGGTTGGGCATTTTGGTTTTAGTCCCAGACCAAAACCAAAGTTAATAGCATCGAAAAAACTTAGTGGTAAAGCGATAACCGTATCTAAGGGCTTAGATAGAGATAGAGCTATAGATGAGACAGGTAATCAAGTTAGCGTCTTCGGAAGGAAAGGTTCCTACCCACTTAGTTTAGAAGAACAACGTCACATGTACCTTAAAGATGGCAAAGTTTGGACGGTTGCTAATGGTCCGGAAACAGAACCCGTGGCAATAGTAGCAGCCCCTAAGGCTTCAAAAAAGAAAAGAAGAGGAAGAAGAAGCCGCAAAAGGTAAAAAGAACTATATTTTAAAAAGCCGTCTGGTAAACCAGACGGCTTTTTTTATATGGAATGAATTACCTTCGTAAATGGTTTTCTTTTTCCTTCTATATGCCATTCTGCCCAAATTCGTTCTTCGGGATCTTCTTTATCTAGCGCAAGACTTAGCCAATTGCGAGATCGAATAAAACGTTTACCTGTTCCAGGAAACTTAATTAGTTCTGAAGTAATTCCCCGGTCTACCTGTTCCACGTCGCTTAATTTTTCTAGCATGATGTTTACCATAGTAGGTGGAGGAGGATGAACAATTGCCGATGAAATTAATTGATTGATGATATTTGTCGGACTTCCTGTGTTTCCTCCTCTTGTAGACTCAATGACTCCTAAAGCCCCGACATGCACGTCGCCAGAAACTATAGTGACCCGACAAAGTTTATCGTTAGCGAATCTTAATAATCTATGGATTAATCGTAATCTCTCTTGATTATGGTCTTCGTGTCTCCAGTGATCTCTAAGATCGTCTTCTAACTCTTGCTGGCCTGGAATCCAGTCTAGCGTGTTTTCTACCGAGTTGAAGTCCACATAGGAAACTGGGACGCCAGTTACTACTAATAAATGTTTGATTGAACTTTTTTTAATATCATTTAACCAATCAAAAATTTCTTTCCAAGATTGATTACTGATAACTTCATCCCAAGATCTTTCCGATCGTGTGTCTAGGATAAGTAGCGCTGTTTTACCCAATAGATGTCCAAAAGTGAATTGCTTATTGCATATAAATGGTTTTGATTGAGTCCATTGTGTCAATGATTCAGCTGATTGTCGGAGTTGGAAGATCCCAAAATATTTACGGGCTATTTTAAATATCTCATTGTAAACTTCGCAGTTTTGTTGTTCCTCAGGATAAGAGCCCCATCCGTCAAATATATCGTGGTCGTCCCACATCATTAAGGTTGGAATGCGTCCCATAATTTCGGCAGATTCTTTTTGCCATGCGGACTTATAAAGATAAAAATAAAAGTCATCAATTTCTTTTCGCATTTGTGATGAAGGCTTATAAGCTTGTCTGTCTTCTTTGTTAAGTTCCGACCATTCTTTTATACTGGGAACCACATCCCAAATAGAATCGGCATAAATTTGATCTCCGCCTAACATCAGTAATTGGTAGCCGCCATTTTCTTCGTGAATCCTTTTAAGGTTTTTCCAACGTTCATTGATGTCGTCAATTTTTTGGGTTCCTTTGCGAGTTGAAAAACCATTGCATGAAGCGAAGGCCATTCTTATTGAGGCGATGTCTTTTTGAGGAATGTGGATTGGAATATCTTTATACTTTTGATCTGTGTCTGAATCTGATTCTGTGGTAAAAGAATAACGGATCTCTAATTCTTCATTTTCTAAATCTATTTCTAGATCAAATAAGGTTACTCGTTCGTTACGGTGTTCGAGAAGGGTTTTTGGTTTTGCGTTTCTATTATCTTCGGCAGGGGTTACTGATTTCGTCCCTCTTTTAGTAATACTCCATTCTAGTTGATGATTATCGTCTTTGTCCTCGACAATCAATGCGCAAATTTTCCATTTATCATTCTCATTTTTTTTGAATCCTAAAATAGGACCCATAGTAATACTCATCCATCACCTCCTTTAAAAGTCGAATCCTAGCTGGTGCAACGGATAATATATCAATAAAACTTTTTTTAGCGGCAAAATTTTTTCTGTTTTGGTTAAAGAATTTTATATGCAGGAAATAAACTTAAAATAAATGCTTTAGAAACTTTACATTCTATTGATGGAGATTATTTAATTAAATGCAGAAGTTTTTGCCAATGGAATAATTTTATTATTGATGACCGGATTAATGTAATCTATTACTAAATTCCCTTCGTTTTATCATTTAAAAGAAAAATATGTCTCCCAAAGTAAAAAAACATTTAGCTCCAACAAAATTTGAAGATTTAAATCTTATTCAGCCAATTTGCCTTGCCGTTCGTGAGGAGAATTATACTGAGCCAACTCCAATTCAAACTCAAGCGGTACCTCACCTTTTAAAAGGTAAGGATCTAATTGGATGCGCCCAAACTGGGACAGGTAAAACAGGCGCATTTGCATGGTCCATTTTGCAAGGCATTTCAAAATCGGGAAGTATCGCAGGTCCTCAAAAGGCCTTAGCTTTGGTTTTAACTCCAACTCGTGAACTGGCGATTCAAATTTACGAAAGTTTTATTGTTTATGGCCGTCATTTAAAAATTAAGCAAGCGGTTGTTTTTGGGGGCGTGAATTACAATTCTCAAATAGATATATTATCTGAGGGTGTTGATATTTTAGTAGCTACACCGGGAAGATTATTGGACCTTTTAGAGAGAAATTGTGTCCAATTAAAACAAGTTAAATATCTAGTTTTAGACGAAGCGGATAGGATGTTGGACATGGGTTTTTTACCGGATATTCAGAAAATAATTTCTCTGATGCCGCGGAAACGACAAACTATGTTATTTTCTGCAACTTTCCCAAAAGAAATTATAGATTTGACTAATAGTATTCTAAAAGATCCCGTAAGTGTAAAAGTTTCGCCTAAGTCAGTCGCGGCTAAAAATATAGAACAAAAAGTATTGTTTGTGGATCGTGAAAATAAAAGCGATTTGTTAGTCCATGTTTTACAAAATGAGCAAATTTATAGAGGGCTTGTATTTGTTCGTACACGACATGGCGCTAACCGAATGACTCAAAAATTAATCAAATGCGACATAAAAACAGAAGCCTTACATGGAAACCAGTCCCAAGCGGCTAGACTCAAGGCGTTGAAAAAATTTAAATCTGGAGAGACTCCTTTTCTAGTGGCTACGGATGTAGCTTCGCGCGGACTTGATGTCGATGATGTCTCTCATGTTATAAACTATGAACTTCCAAATGAGCCAGAAAGCTATATTCATAGAATTGGACGAACAGCTCGTGCAGGAGCGTCGGGAATTTCCATTTCTTTTTGTGACTTTGGGGAATGTGGTTATTTAAGGAAAATTGAAAAGGCAATTAATAGTAGCGTTATTATCGTTGAAGACCATCCATTCCACTCAGATTCAGTCGCTTCTAGATTTAAACGCAAAAAAAAGGCGAGTGGAAAGTCCTCTGCTTCTAGAAAAGGCCGTAAAAAAAGAGTAGCGACTAGACCGATTAAATCGACTAAACCAACTAGACCGGTTAAATCGACTAAACCGACTAGACCGGTTAAATCGACTAAACCGACTAATAAAGTTAATAGACCTTCAAGTCGTCAAAATCAATTTAGTGGAAAGCCAACGAAAAAGACCAAGCGTTAAGTAGAGACAGTCTAAGTAAGAAATAGAGTTGAGGAGAATTTATTTCTTTTTAATTTTTAGAAGCGTTTCAGCGGCTTTTTTTCTAAGTTCGGGAGATAAACTTTGGTTTTCTGCCGAAGTTTCTAATAGCCTGATCCAGCGGTTGCCTTTTTGGGTTTGGATAATATCTAATGCAGAGTTTTGAACGATTGGATTAGAGTCGTCCAATTGCTCTTGAATCGAATTGAACCACCTGTTGTTATCAATTTCTTTTAATCTGTATTGAGCTTCTTCCCTTACCATTTCATTCTTATCACCTAAAGCTAAGTAAAGAGCCTGCAAAGCCGTATCAGAACCTAATTGACCAAGTTCTTTGATAGCTTCCAATCGAATCAAAAAATCAGGATTTTTTAATTGGGAAAGCCAATGGTAAGCGACAACGCTTTCTTCGACTTTTTTTGCTAGAGACCCTATTCCTGATTGATATCCGTTATGGCGGTGACCTTGCTCGTAGTTTTCCGGTTCAGATATGTTCGGAGCTCTTTGACCATTCTTATTTTGTAACGCTAAAGAGTTATTTTTCTTTAAAGACGAAAGAATAATAATCGATTTAATACTTTTATTTTTTTTCAATAAGTCTTTAGATAACATGTCAGAGTGAACAAATACGGTGTTTAGCGGCAAAATATCTTTGATGCCTTTTTCTAAAGGTTGGTTTTGTATTTTGGCGTAAATTGTTGCTTTGGGAAGATTATTATATGTAAAACGAATTCCAGTTTTTTCTGTCAGTTCTTTTATAACCTCGATTAAAGGTATACCTGTAATATCTGCAGAAATATGGGAATCTTTTATGAAAATCTTTAGAGACTCGCTGTTTTGGGCAAAGCTATCCAACGAGGTTAAGACAAAGATTAAAAAAACTAAAAGAGGTTTTAATAAGCTATTTTTTAAATAAACTTTTTCCAAGTGGTTTTTCTTTCCACTTATAAATGATCCCCTTTTTATTTGCATAAAATCCGACAAGTTTTGTTGGGGGAGAGTAGTTATCCAGATAGTTGACTCTAGTTTCGCCTGGAACTTTGTTGTAAATGACTAAGACGCCGCCTTTTTCCAAGCGTACTTTTTTATGAGGTTTACCCCATTCCTCAACTAATTCAGAAATGTGGGCTCCTTTCCAAGAGTTGTACATTCCGGGTGTTGTGCATCCTAGCCCAAGGACTATTTGCAATAAAAGAAAAAAACCGAAAACATTTGATTTTATTGGAAGTTTTATCATTTTTTTCACGCTCATTTTTTTATTGTATAGCGCTTTTTTTTCAAAACAAAACCTAAGTTTAATATCAGGTTTGAATCGATCTATTTCAAATTCGAAGTAATCTATTTTACTGAATAAAATTCGGATTTGACCGTAATGAATTTACGGTCGGTAAAAATTATATCAATAAGGATAGAGAATTTTTTAAGCTTGGAGAGTCTGGCGTAGGTTAGGAGGGAATACGATGCGTGGCGCAAATTATTTTTTATGAATCCGATTCGTATTTTTTTCGATATTTTTCATAAACGTTTTCGCTGATAAATAACTCTACCATGTCGTGATCTAATTCGTCTTTTCGGGCCATATCTCTTAAGATTGTATAAACTTGGCTAAGAGGCATGGATTTTTTATAAGGTCTGTCAGATGCGGTCAAGGCTTCAACAATGTCGGTGACAGCCATCAGTTTTCCCTGGAGGGGAATTTCATCTCCCTTCAGACCTAGAGGATATCCTTTCCCATTGATAAATTCATGGTGTGCCCCTGCAAAATGTGGAATACCTGCCAGTTTTTTAGTGAAAGGAATTTGTTTCAACATTTTTATAGTCATAGCCGCATGAGCTTGCATTTTTTTTCTTTCGGCTTCAGTGATACTGCCTTTTCGAATACAAAGATTCATCAACTCGTCTTCGCGCAAAAGAGCTTGCTCCTGATTGTTGTCGTCTATAAAGGTTATTTGTGAAATTTTTTTGAGTCTCTCAATTTTTTCGTCTTCCAAGAACTCTCCAGGTTCGTTACATTTAACCAAAAAAAGACGAATGTCTTCGAGTTCATCGAGCTTGTTTTTCATTGCTTCATCTAATTTTATTATCTCTTCGGTTGAGGAGCCCTGTTTTATTAAAGCAATTTTCTGGAGATGGCTTTCAGACTTTGTCTTTTGAACGATATATCGCAAGCGTAGATCAATAAATTCCACTCGGTCGAAAATAGTCTGTAATTTTTTTCCTTTTTCCACAATTTCAACTGGGGTGGTGACCTTTCCGATGTCGTGCATCAATCCAGCCATTTTTAATTCATACATTTCATCTGGATTAAATTTTATATGTTGAAATTTTCCTTCCTTTTGTTCGTTCATGACATCGGCCATGGTCATTGTTAAATGAGCCACGCGTCGTATATGGCCTCCGGTGACAGGAGACTTTTCGTCGATAGCAGTTGCCATGACGTCGACAAAGGATTCAAAAAGCTGTTCCATGTCGTTGATCAAGCTTAGCTTGGTCATGGCTACCGCGGCTTGAGATGAAATCGATTCTGCAAATCTTTCAGAGCGTTTTCGAAATGGAAATATTTCGCCAGTCATTAAATTCATAGCATTAAAAAGATGCAAAACTCCAATTACATCATTTTCGTGGTTTAGAAGAGGAACAGCTAGCAGAGATTTTGTTTGATATCCAAACTTTTGATCGAAGTTTTTAATCAGCTCCATATTGAAAAGGTTATTCTCATATACGTTGGGAACGTTGACGGTAACCTTTTTCAGGGCTATAAGCCCCGCAATATTGTTTTCGTTTAAATCCAGAGGAGTAAAGGGAAAACCCATGGGACATCCGGGTTGTTCGATCAAGTTTATATTCAAACTTTTACAATGCGCGATTTTGAAATTGAGACGACCGTCTTCTAAAAGGCAAAGCCAGGCTGAATCTGCAGTTGTGATTTTTAAAGAATTAGAAATAATCATTTCTAGTAGTGTAGAAAGATTATTTTTTGCCGAAAGCTCCTTACCAATTTCCGTTAAATCGTGAACGACTTTTTCTAAGTCTTTGTTGGCTCGAGATAAATTTTTAAGTAATTGGTTGTTTTCTGTTTGTAATCTTTTCTTTTCAAGAGCCTGTTGAGCTGCAATGGTAATGGTTTCGTGAATATTTTCATCTTTTAAAATAAAACTGCTGGCTCCAAACTTTATTGCTTCAATGGCGTTGGATATATCTTTGTCGCCGGTCAAAATGATGATTGGGATTGTTATATGAGAATCTTTAAGGCGGTTGATGAGTTCGAGTCCTCCCATCTTTGGCATGTGTATATCCGTAATGAGTAGTTCGAAATCATGAGTATGAAATAGCGTTTCAAGAGCTTCTTCTCCGTCTTTTGCCGCAATGACGTTGAAATGAGAAAGTTCAAGTATCTCAGAGAGTATTTCTCTCATAAAAGCGTCATCGTCAACTATGAGAACTTTTTCATTTGCCATTTCTTTGACTCAAAAATTATAGTATTTACATGTATAAAGGAGTTTGGTTTCCAGTTTTGAGAAATGATTTTCATCCATTTTCGATTAAAGAATTTTCTTTCATGATGGATGGTTTCTACTAATGGTTTTGAGTTTATGTTTTTTTATTAGAATAAAATTCTAAGAAACTTTGACCCAAATTCCCCATTGGACGTTAAAAACCAATTAAAATTTGCATTATTAGATAAATTTTTGTTGAGTTGTAACCAAATTGTAACATTTAATGGCTTTGTTGTGAACGACTGTCTGTTTAAGTGGGGGCTTTTTCGGAGAGGAAAACAGAATGCAAGATATTGGGAAGTTGATTTTTTACGTTATTTCTAGAGATAGAGGTACTGCGAGGGCTCTCTTCAATCTGTTATGAATCGATAAATCTACATAATATTTAACGTCTCCTCATGGTATTCGAGTTTTAGTTTTTTATCTGATTTGAAAAGCTAGTTTTTTGATTTTGGACATTGAGTTCCCTTGATATTTTTGTTGAAAAGTTTAAAGCTAAACCTTTTTATAGGCTTTTCTAGAACTATTATAATTAGGGAAATTTAAAAATGGAGACTCATAATAAATTTTTGTTGTCTTTAATAACTCCATTTGTCGAAGGTAGCTAAATACGGTTGATAAATTATTTAAAATAATGAAAAAAAACGAAAGTGTTGAAAATTTGAAATTAAGTGGATGGAGTGATCTTTGGATAAAAGAAGATTACTGGGCGATATGGCTTGGGTGTTTTCTTATAGTCTTCGGGATATTTATTTATCTGCTTAACCCACCCAAAGGGCTTGATGACAAACTTCGCAAATATAACCTTGTTTTAGAAGAGGAGCAAAGGAGAGCTCCTTTTAGAACTATAAAATGGTATGAAGCTTTAGACGCTAAAGCTAAATTGCGAGCGACTGGAGAAAACTATTCAAAAACGATCAAACGCTGGACGCATAAACCTCATAAATGGTCAGAGAATCCTATTTCTTCTTTTAGATTAACCTCAGAAGGGGCGCGGGAAAAGAAGGAAAAAGCGACTAAGCGTTATTTGAATCTTCAAAGAAAAAGCGATGGTTTAAAACTGCAAGCCTTAAAAGCGGAGCAAGATGCTTCGAAGAAAAAATTCAAAGAAGATATCTTAAATCAATCTGCTATTAAACTTATAAACCAATATCGAGAAGCGTTACGAGAAACAAAATCAGCCAAAAAGAGAACAAACGCTAGACCCTATAATCAAATTGGATATTTGGTTTTAGTTGGACTTGCTATGGGGATTTTTTTTGGTATTGGTTATAAGTTTATTCAGGGAGAATTTTGGGGGTTTTTAAAGGGTTTTGGGTTGGTTTTTGCATTGTCTGTATTAGCTTTCTTTTGTGCATCGCAAATTGAAATTAAGACTTTGGGAATAGGTTATGCCGCTTGGGCTATAGCGCTTGGTTTAACGATTGCCAATACAATCGGAACGCCAATGTGGGCTAGGCCGGCTGTTCAAGTTGAGTACTACATTAAAACGGGTTTGGTTTTGCTCGGTGCGGAAGTTTTATTTGGCAAAATATTAAGTATTGGGGTTCCTGGAATTTTTGTAGCATGGGTTGTTACTCCTGTGGTGTTATTAACAACCTTTTGGTTTGGGCAAAAAGTTTTAAAAATAACTTCAAAATCCTTAAATATAACAATTTGTGCGGATATGTCTGTTTGTGGCGTTTCTGCCGCGATTGCTACCGCCGCCGCGTGTAAGGCAAAAAAAGAAGAGTTAACTTTGGCAATAGGACTATCGTTAATATTTACTTCGATAATGATGGTTGTGATGCCAAATTTTATCAAGGCTGTTGGAATGGACCCCATACTGGGTGGGGCATGGATGGGTGGGACCATTGACGCTACAGGAGCTGTCGCGGCAGCCGGCGCTTTTTTGGGGGATAAGGCCCTATATGTGGCGGCCACTATCAAGATGATTCAAAATATTTTGATTGGCGTTGTTGCGTTTTGTGTCGCGCTTTATTGGGCTTTAAAGGTGGAGCAGGATTCGAATGCAGGCCAAAAACCGTCTGCTATGGAAATTTGGTATCGATTTCCCAAGTTTGTTATTGGGTTTATTATTGCCTCGATTGTTCTATCTTTAGTTTATGAAACTTTGGGACATGATTTTGGCGAAGCGGTTGTTACGCATGGAGTGATTAAAGGATGGACGAAGATTTGGCGAGGGTGGTTCTTTTGTTTAGCCTTTGTCAGTATTGGGTTATCGACAGACTTTCGGGAATTGAAAAGCTATTTTAAGGGAGGTAAACCGCTTATTTTATATGTGTGTGGACAATCACTAAATTTGATTCTTACTCTTGGGATGGCTTATTTGATGTTTTATATAGTTTTTCCAGAAATTACTGCAGCTATTTGAATAATAGTTAGAGGACCTCTCTACATTATTCAGGAAGAGGATCGTTTTTTAGTTCGGAAGGATCAATATCAAATTTTTTGAAAATCTGGGATTTGACGCGCCGAGATTTGGCCGCCCATTGAGTGTCTTCTATTTCTAAATATTGTTTTTCAGCTAATTCAACGTGTTGGAGAGCGGTTAAAGCGTCTTCTTTTTGATAATAGCACATTGCTAAATTGAAGTGAGCTCCGGGTAAATTAGGCTCAAGCTCCAATGCGGCTTTAGAATATTTTATAGCTTGATCATAATCTTTAAGTTTTAAATAGGCTCCGCTTAAAGTTAGTTTTGTAGCTTTATCTTTGGGATCCAAAAAAGCGGCTTGCTTAAGTACCTTTATGGCGGCTTTTCTTTTGCCTTTTCTCATGTAGATATTCCCGATGACCTGAAAAGGCATCGGTAATTTGGGATCCAGCCGCAAGGCATTTCGTGCATGACTTAAAGCAATGTCCATACGGCCTCTCAAATAACTGAGTCGACTAAAAAGAGCGTGTGCTTTTGCCGATTCTGGATCAAGCTCTACGGCTTTTTCCGCTAAGGGGAAGGCAAACCTTTCTTGGCCTAGAATTAAACCTAATTCGGCGGCCGCTAGCATATAATCGAGGTTTTCAGGGGCCTCTGTCATTAAAGCGGTTAAAATAGGTTTAGCTTCTTCGTATTTTTTTTCCTCAATCAAGTTTTTAGCGAGAGCGAATTGTTCGTTAACTACTGGGGCTTTTTCCTCAGTTTTTTCTTCAGACCCTTCTCCGCCTTGAGTGAAATAGAAACCAGCTGCCCCGCCTAGTAATAAAACAACTGCGGCAGCAATGATAATTAGTTTCTTTTTTGATTTTCCGTCGCCTTCTTCTTCAAATTCAAGTTCTTCTTCAGCTTCGCCAGATTCCCCCTCAGCGGGTTCTTCTACATCTTCGTCATCACTCATGTTAAATCCGAAATATTGAAGTTTGAGTTTGGATAGATCTTAATACTCATCAGTCGATAGAATAATAGGTCTATTGCGAAAAATTTCGCTTTGCATTCAAAAATATAATTTAATCTAATATTTGCAAAATCTCTCACTATGATCTCTTGCAGTAAATATTAACAAAACATTTTGAATATGTCGAAGAGGCATAATGAATTATTTTGGAATCGGGCAAGAATTTCGCCTAATAATTAGTCGTGAAAAGTGAGATGAAAGAGAATTAATTTTTGAGTCCAAAAATAGTTGTTTGATCTACGGCCTATTTTTTTTTAAAGAGTTAAGCTGACTACGATTACCTTCTGGTATTTTAAATCCTAATTTTTCTGCCTGGTCGTAATGAAATTTTGCCTTTTTATAGTTTTTCTTCAAAATATTTAATCCCCCCAAGTTAAAATGTGCTTCTGCAAAGTCTGGTTGCAATCGAATTGCGATGGTACTTTCTTTGATCGCTTTATCTATAAGGCCGCTCCGTCTATATACTTCAGCTAAGTTGAAGTGAGAATTGTGATCGGCGGGGTTGATCTTTAAACCTGCTTTATATGATGTGAGAGCGTCTTGTAATCGACCATTTTTTTCGTAAACTTCTGCCAAGGAAAAGTGAGCCTCAGCCAACTTGGGATTTAGTTGTAGAGACTTTAAAAATGTTTTCTCAGCTTTTAGATTATCGCCTGTCTTAGAAAAAATAACTCCCATATGATGAATTGCTCTAGCGTCGCCTGGTTTAATTTTTTCTGCGCTTTGATATAGCCGCAAAGATTTTTCAAAGTGTTCTTTTTTTTCATAAGCAAGGCCCAAACTTTTATATGAAAAAGAAAAGTCCACAAGTGAAATAGGTTTAAAAGCAATTAAAGCAATTACTAATAAAAATACTCCAAAAAAGGTTAAGCGCTTCTGACTGGCACGGCGTATTTGTTTCACTCCTTCCAGCGCAAACATTGCAGAAAATGGCAATAAAATAGGAGCTATGGGTATTCGGTACCTTGAGGTAACAAAAAATAAAATGACGGATGCGGCATAAGTAATAATGAATCCATAGATTAAATAAAACTTAGGACCGGTCCAGAGAAACAACGTTATTCCTAAAGTAGCTGATAAAACAACAATGCCAAACGAAAGTATACCTATGTTCAGGGCAGGAGTTAAAGTTTTAAGAAATTGATAATCATAATTATCGGGTATCTCGTAATTATTAAAAAATAAGAACGATTTTTTCCCAATTAGCCCAATAAACTGCATCGGATAATCAGTAATGAAATTTAACGTTTTTTTAAACCAGAAACGAGAAACCTCAGAAGGTTTTAAGGGACGCCCTTCTAGAGTTTCCGCTCTTTTTCGAAAATCCGTTTCTTCAAACTCGGGATTAGGTCTCACAAACCCCAATCTAGTGTAGTTGCCTTTAGCGTCGGGGTTGTTGCCGATATAAAAGTTTGCTCCAGCCTGATAGCTAGTAACTACAAGGTCTCCAGATAAAATGTAATTCCTTAATGTCATGGGAAAAACACATAACGTCATCCCTAAAGTAAAAATAAAAAGGTTTATTAATTTTTTCCCAGTTTTGGTTTTAGGGAATGCAAATAATATCCATAAAGCTGTGGCTGGATATAATAAAAGATAGTTTCCTCTTAAAGCGATATTGATTCCTAGTAATATGCCTCCATAAAAGATGATGGAGTTTTTCGGCGTATCGCATGACCGCAACAAAGTTAGAATAAAAAGACAAGAGAAGAATAAAGAAAGCGTAACTTTTAAAATGAGAATTGAGTAAAAAATGAATGGCCCATAAAGAGCGCAGAATCCGGCGCTGTAAATAGCGACTTTACGATTAAATAGCGATTCGCCAATTCTATAAATCAACCAGACTGTGCCTGTTGATAACGCAATTTGGATTCCTTGAACAACGGATATGTTTTGACCAAATATTTTGTAAATTATGGCCAAAAAATATGGATAAAGCGGGGCTTGATAAAATGCCGAGTCGCCCAACCATCCTTTGTTTAATAGCTTCAGAGCTTTTAAGTGATAACCCTCTGCGTCGACTAATAGTATGGAACCCAAGTCGGTTGATTGAAATTGAATCCAATAAGCTATCCGGATTCCAGTAGCCAAAATTAGAATTAAGGCGATCGGAAGGTTAGGCTTAAAGTTTTTAAGAAAATGATTTTCAGAGTATTTCAATGAGTGATTCACTGTCCAATGAGATGCAAGACTACTTTGCGGTTGAATGAAATATCACGATGTTCAAAAAGATAAATACCTTGCCAAGTACCTAAGGCTAATTTCCCTTCTATTAATGGGATAGATAGTTGAGTTTGTGTAAGAGCAGATCGAATATGGGAAGGCATGTCGTCTGGTCCTTCGTCAGAATGCAGATAATTTCCACCTTCTGGAACAATTCGGCTAAAAAAATTTTCTAGATCAATCAATACGTCGGGATCGGCGTTTTCCTGGATAACTAATGAAGCTGAAGTGTGTTTGACAAAAACTGTCAAAAGACCGGTCTCAAAATTTTGTTCGCGAACCCAAGTAGAAATTTCACGAGTGATATTATGTAATTTTTTTCCTCCTGTAGAAAAGTTTAATGTGCAGTTTTTTTGTTCCATTCTTAAAATGCTATTTGTCGCAGATTCATAATATAAGCTTGTCGGAAGCGCCGATAAATAATACACTATTGTTATAACAGATGTTTATCTTGCTCCAAATAGATTTTCCTTTGTCTACTTTCGGATTATCCATTACTAACGCACAAGCGAATAATCATCAAGGAGTCTATATGACAACGCACGTAACAAACGAGGTGAGTTTTAGGAAAAGCGTTAATTTGACTGTTGAAATGGCAATTGCGACTCTCGATCTTCCAGAAGGGCTTGCATACTATATTGAATCTGTTGATAACGTTTACCAGATCAGGTTTCCAGTAAAAATTAAAGGAAAGATTGAGAGCTTCATCGGTTGGAGAGCTGTTCATGGGGAACATAAGTTACCAGTTAAGGGTGGAATACGTTTTGCCCCTAACGTGAATCAAGATGAAGTAGAAGCGTTAGCTGCGTTGATGAGTTATAAATGTGCGCTAGTGGATGTGCCTTTTGGAGGTTCTAAAGGGGGATTGGCAATTGACCCAAGAAGATATGATGAAGAGTCTTTGGAAAAGATTACGCGTAGATTTGCTTTCGAGTTAATGAGGAAAGATTATATTGGACCTGCGACTAACGTTCCAGCTCCAGATATGGGAACCGGACCAAGAGAAATGGCTTGGATTGCTAGCACATACAAAGCTCATAAGATGGATGATATTGATCATATGGCCTGTGTTACCGGAAAACCTGTGTCGCAAGGAGGAATACGCGGTCGAGTTGAAGCTACCGGGCGTGGAGTTGTTTTTGGATTACGTGAGTTTTTCAGACATCCAGAGGATGTTAAAATGGCAAAGATGGAAGGTGGTTTAGAAGGCAAGAAAGTAATTGTCCAAGGATTAGGTAATGTCGGATATCACGCGGCAAAGATTTTAGAGGAAGAAGACGGAGCAAAAATTATTGCTGTTCTAGAATATGATGGAGGTATCTTAAATCCCGATGGCATAGAGATTGAGGACTTAGCGGAATACCGCAAAAACAATAAAGGTATTAAGGGATATCCTAAAGGGACTTACGTTGAAGACAGCTCTACGCTACTTGAAGAGGAATGCGACATTCTCATTCCTGCTGCGTTAGAGGGAGTGATCAACCAAGAGAACGCTTCAAGAGTCAAAGCAAAGTTGATTGCGGAAGCGGCAAACGGTCCTGTTACATTTGGCGCAGACGCCATTCTTAATCAAAAGGGAGTTGTTATTATTCCCGATGCTTATCTAAATGCAGGTGGTGTTACGGTATCTTATTTTGAATGGATCAAAAATCTTTCCCATATACGTTTGGGAAGAATGCAACGCCGTTATGAGGAAAGGCAAAACGCCGAGTTGATCCAGGCGATAGAGGCTTCTGGAACTGCTGTTTCCGAAAATTTAAGAAAGTCACTCCTTCAAGGGGCGGATGAAATAGATTTGGTGCGGTCTGGTCTAGACGACACAATGCGTATGGCATTTCAGTTTATTAGAGAAAGGTATTGGAGTCGGGATAATGTCTCGAGCTACCGAATTGCCGCTATGGCAATTGCAGTAGAAAAAATTGCGAATAATGTGATGGAACAGGGTGTATACCCATAAGGAATACTTTGGGCAAGACTGCTAAGTGTGAGAGAGGCGAAGAGATGGAGACTGATAGCTTTCAGGACCCAGCAAAAAAAAGCTGGGTTTGGATAAGCTTGATTGTCTTGATTCTAGGAATGACTCCCTTTTGGCCAATAACTGGAACTATCTGGGGATATCCTAGATGGGTTGTCTTTGCAGTTTTTATGAGTTTCATAACTAGTGTATTTATTGCGATAGTCATTCTTTTTGTTTGGAAAGATTCTGAAAGCAAAAAGAATGAACCTTCGCAAAATACCTAGCTTTTATCTTCAAACAGTTTAGTCAGGGAAAATTATTTCCCACCTGGTTTAATACGCGCTTTTAGTTCGAGAACATTGTTTCGCAATTGAGCGACGACTCTTTTTGTATCTGTTTTTAAGGAATCTTCCGTAACTTTTTCTTTAGAATAACCAGATATTTTTTTTCGGATGTCGTCAATTGCTTTTTCTAATTTAACGCTACGTTTTTCGCTAAAACTTTTTGCTAAAGCTCCTTTTAGTCCCTCTCCTTGAAAGTGAAATGTTGCGGCTTTCAGGACTTTTCTGCGCGGTAAATATTTTTTACCTTTTTTCCAGTCGCCAACAGCTTCGTAAAGTAATTTTTCAATATTATCTACGATAAGGTCATAATCGGTCGCGTCGACTAAATCATGGATCTCGCCAGGTTTGGAGTCGGAATCCATTTTAAAATCGATAACTTCATCTTTACCGTTTAAGGACACCAGTTTTGTATATTTATCGATTTCTCGCGGATAAAGCCGCGGGTGCCAAACCTGCATAATATATTCTTTACTTTTTACTTTTTGTATAAGGTATTCGCTGTTCTCGTTAGTGGTTGTAAAGTAGCCATTGGGGGCTACAAAGACTGTCCCAACCATGTCTTTATGCATATTGCAACGAAGAACGATAGGGCCGGCGTCTTGCACCAAAATGGAACGAGACGCTCCAGAAGCCATTGCTCCAAGGTTAAATTGGTTCTTCAAAGACTTTGAGTAAATATTATGAACTTCTCGATCATTATTTACAAAAGTCAGCGTTGAACCTACCTGCACCGCAGAGTTTGGAGGTGAAAACTGTAAATTATTTTGAGAAATTGTTATAGATTGGGTTTTTTGTTTGGGAGCTTTTAACTTATCTTTTGTTTCAAGGTAAACGATAGCGTTAGGGCCTATGGGTTGGCCGTTAATTAAAATTTTTCCAGAAATATCAGTATATTCCTTAAAAATTTTCGCGCTGGAACCTTCCATTTTATGGTCGGAGCCTTCAGATTTTTTATCGATTTCTTTACCAAGTTCCGCTAATTTTTTTTCTTCAGGGCTTACTAGTTTAGGACTTTCTTGAATTGACTTAACTGCGCTGTATTGTTGTAGAAACCTTTGAACAAAAGGTTTATCGAACTCTTTATCTATCTTGATTGCTTTTTTAAAAAATGGCACAGCTTGGTCAAACTTTGTTTGTAAGCTCAGTACGATTCCTAAATTAAAATTTGTGACCCCTAATTGTGGGTTTAGCTCTAAAGCCTTGCGGTAGCTTGCTTCTTCCTTGGCAAATTCCTTGTTACGTCCATAAGCCTTTCCCAATGAATTGTAAGCCATAATATTTTTGGGGTTAATTTCTAGAGTTTTTTTGAATAATCTAATCGCTCCATCACTATCTTTTCCTAGTAGTTTGGACATCCCCCAATTATAGGCAATTTCTTCATCATAAGGATCTAACTCGGCGGCGCGCGCAAAATATTGGTCTGCTTTTTGATAGTTTTTTGACATGCGAGCCGCTGTTGCTCTAATAGCAAATACTTCTGCGGAATTTGGACTAATTTGCGCGGCTTTTTCAAATACTTCATCGGCAGAGTTAAATTTGCCTCGCTCAGCTAAAGACATTCCTTGAGCAATAAGCTCTAAGGTTTCTCGTGGTAAGTGACTTCCTGGAAATGGATTATTTTGAATATCTTCGCGATTTGCTAGAATTATTGGGTCGTCTGAATATTGAGAAGAAGGAGTGGCGTTTATGCGGGCATTTTTTGCCTCGACCGTACTATTAGAAAAAAGCGATATTGTAAAGGTGAAAGCGGCAACACTTAAAATTAGACAAAAACGAGAAGAAAGCATATTAGAAAAGTACCGAGTATTTAATTTTGAGGTTTTTACAGGATTTTTTTTAGAATTCATTACCGTAGAGATATATTTGGAGTTAATTTTATTCGAGCTATTTTTTTTTATTCGAAATTTAAATAAATACAGGCTTAATAAACCAACCATTTAGATAGAAAAAGTTCTCAAAATATTATACTTATCAGAGGTTTAGCTCTTTAATTAGTAGCAATAGTAGACCCGTAAAAACATCACGATGAGTTAAGGGATGAGCGAAACTTGAATGCCAAAGTTTTGTGAATACTGAATTTAAAATCAAAAAAGGTTTTAGGGATTCCTTAAAGCTCTGAGCGTAACCTAGGCAAAGGAAGGTTTAAAACGCTTTTTTTAGGCAATTCGTCCGCAGTTACAGGGGACGTCCTTCGCATAGACGTTTGGGCTACTTTAGCGGCAAATGATGAAAACTTATAATCTACAGATTTCGTTTCGCAATCGGGACACTCTGTTTCCTCCTTATTTACGTTAGCGGATTGAAGGAGGGTGAAGTCTTTTTTACAATCATTACAATAGTATTCAAAAAGTGGCATAATCATTTTCCCGAATTTTTTCTGGGGTCCTCGAATTATGAGGTTGAAATGTTGAGCTTATTAGGATTAAATCATAGCTCAAAACTACCTGTCAATGGGTTTTTAAATCGTTTATTATTTATAACACCTTAGTTTTACTGCCATTAAGTCTTCCCTGAAATGAAACCTCTTGCAGCAAAATCCTTATTGTCCAAAGATCTAGCGACTAGTATTAAGAGTCGGTCAGGTTATTTGCCTATTCAAATGCTTGAATTGGCCTATCACCAAGGCGTTATTCATGCCGAAACTTCGCTCGTTGAATCGCAGTTTCAACCAGGTAGTTTGGATTTGCGCTTAGGAAAAAAAGCCTATCGCATCCAAAGCAGTTTTTTACCTGAAACGGGGACTGTCGAGTCCAAATTAAAAGATCTTATAATGTATGACGTTGATTTAAGGGATGGCGGGATTTTGGAAAGAGGGGCTATGTACCTCATTCCCTTAATGGAAGAACTTGAGTTACCTCGCGATTTATATGGCCGAACAAACCCAAAAAGTTCTATTGGGCGTTTGGATATGTTTACTCGGGTTATTACGGATTATGGTCATAGATTTGACGAAATTATTCCAGGTTATAAAGGGAAATTATATTTAGAGGTAATTGCGCGGTCGTTTCCCGTAAAGGTTCAAGAAGGGTTAACGTTAAACCAATTACGATTAATTAGAAAAAATCCGGATATCTCAGATAAATCCCTAAAGATTCAATACCGGAAGCAACCTATATTGTTCGACGCGTCAGGAAGCCCATTACCGCTTGAAGATGTTATTGTTGACGACGGACTTTATATTGGAATTGATCTATCTTCTAAAGGGAACGATCCGATTGCGTTTAAAGCAAAGTCCAATAGCGCAGTTATTGATTTATCTAAGATTCATCACTATGACGTTTCTGATTTTTGGGAACCTATTTACAAGCAAAAAAAGAAAAGATTGATATTAGAGCCAGAAAGTTTTTATATAATGATGTCTAAAGAAAAAATTTGTATATGGCCTCATTTGTTAGCTGAAATGGTGGCGTATGAACCGAATAGCGGTGAATTGAGAACTCATTATGCAGGTTTTTTTGACCCTGGGTTTGGTTGGCACGGAGGCAAGTCTCATAAAAACCAGGGTACGCGAGCTGTAATGGAGGTCCGACCGCACGACGTTCCGTTTTTAGTTGAAGATGGGCAGACTTTCTGTCGGCTTAAATTTGAAAAAGTGATAGAAAAGCCCAGAATTATATATGGTAAAGATATTCAATCGAATTACCATTCCCAAAAGCTAACTCTCAGTAAATTTTTTAAAAGTTAAGAAAACTCCCAAAAAATCTCTTTTTCAGAATATTTTGATTAATTCAATTATTCTAAAAAAGTCTTCTTTGGTTTTTCTTGCGCAAAATGATTTAAAGTTTTATTTTGGAAGATGAGTCAATAATTAAAGGTGGATCAGCGTGGAACGAAGCGAAATTAAGGCAATTGTTGAAAATATTTTATTAGCCGCAGACGAACCTGTTACTTCGGAGCGGTTAGCGGCTACTGTTATCAATGGAATGCCAAGTTCTGATTTTGAATCGATTTTGGAAGAATTGAAAGAAGATTATACGGACCGGAACTTACAAATAGTAGAAGTGGCAGAGGGCTTCCTTCTTACTACAAGACGAGACTATTCCGATTGGATTAGGAAGTTCTACCGATCCGATAAGACGGCGAGATTATCACAACCGGCTTTAGATAGTCTCTCAATCATTGCTTATAAACAGCCAATCACTAGGTCTGAAGTTGAAGAAATTAGAGGTGTTGATTCAGCTGGAGTTGTAAAAACTTTACTGGAAAAAAAGATCATAGCCCCAGCAGGGAGAAAACAGGTTTTAGGGCGTCCAATGATGTATAAGACGGCTCAAAAGTTTCTTGAATATTTTGGGTTGAAGGACTTGGGGGATTTGCCAACCTTAGACGATTTGAAAGAAGCTGAGCTATTGGGAGACCAAAGCGAAGGCTCTGAACAACAAACTCGTTTGCTTTTTGAAGATCCTGTTATCGATGGCCCTGACGCATTGCCAACTGATGGTTCTGAGAGTTCATCAAATGCTGAAGTCTTAGAGCAAGATGTAGAAGAAGAAACTAATGAAATAGTAGGAGATGAGAACGTAGATTCTAATTCAGAAGAAACCTCTGCTTCTGAAGATTCATCAAATACTGAAGTCTCAGAGCAAGATGTAAAAGAAGAAATTAATGAAATAGTAGGAGATGAGAATGTCGATTCTAATTCAGAAGAAACCTCTGTTTCTGAAGATTCATCAAATACTGAAGTCTCAGAGCAAGATGTAGAAGAAGAAACTAATGAAATAGTAGGAGATGAAGAAGTCGATTCTAATTCAGAAGAAACCTCTGTTTCTGAAGATAGTTTGAAGGATAATTCAGATTCGTAATAAGAGTTTTAAAAAATAACCTTAATTAAAATGAAGTACTGATTGAGCGTTTAAATAAAAATGAAAACCCGATTGCAAAAATTAATTGCTGGAGCTGGTTTGGCTTCTAGAAGAGAAGCCGAAAAATGGATTTCAGAAGGCAAAGTTATGGTAAATGGAAGGACCATAACCCAATTAGGAGCGTCAGCAGACCTGGCAGTGGATTGTGTGAAAGTTCGCGGAAGAGTTCTTCCTCCGCAATCCGATAAAATGTATTTGGCATTTTTTAAACCAACTAACTGTTTAACGACCCTAAAGGATGATGGGGAAAGACCTACAGTTATGGATTATTTTAAAAAGGTTAAGGAAAAAATATATCCAGTAGGGAGATTGGATTTTAATACTCAAGGTATATTACTTTTGACAAATGATGGGGCATTATCAAAGGATTTATTAGATCCCAAAAACAAAGTCCCCAGAACTTATCGAGCTAAAGTTCGTGGCGTTCCAGAGCCAAAGACTATTGCAAAAATGAAAAGCGGTCTTCGACTGGATGGAGATCCTACGTTGCCTCTAGATGCAGAAATTTGGCGAGAGAGCGGGAAAAACTGTTTTTTAACCCTGACTCTATACGAAGGCAAAAACCGTCATATTAAGAGAATTTGCGAAGTTGTGAGACATCCTGTAATCAAACTTAAAAGGACGCATTTCGCGTATATCAATCTACACGGTTTATCTCCTGGCGAATACCGCCATTTAACGAGAAAAGAAGTTGAAAACTTACGACGTCTTATCACAAAAGCCCGCAAAAGCGATAGCTCCGATTCAACCAAATAATATAGTGGATCGTATAAGGAGCGTTAAGATTCCTTCCGTTATAAAAATCGTTTCAAAATATTATTCTTCCTTAATCAATCAGCGTGGGCTATGGCTTTTCATTGCGGTAATTTTTTTTAACCCATTGCCTGTGGGTGCGCAATCGTCCGTTTCCTTTTCCGAAGATAGGGTCATTTCCCGTTTGCCTCTTTTTTATGAGGTCACAGCTGAAGCGGAAGCTATTGCAAATAATTTTGTTTCTGCCAGAAAAAAAGCCGTAAAATCGGCAATGAAAATTGCGGTTCAAGATGCGATTGAAAGTATTCTTGGAAATGAATCTGATTCAACTGATAGCAATATTTTAAGAAAAATCTTGTCTCGCCCCAAACGATATGTAAAAAGCTACCGTTTCTTGAGCGCTTATGACAATACATCGTTGATGTTAGCTGAAATTCGTTTAGAGGTAGAAATTTATGTCCAAGAATTAAAGCAAAAATTAAGATCTATTGGGGCGTTAACAACTCCAGCAGAAGATAGGACCGTCGCCATTCTCATACTGGAAACAGGAGTTTCTTCCTCAGATAAATCTTTTTGGGATACTATCCCTATCTCCGAAATAGCATTAGTCCAAAGGTTTCAAGAAGCTGGCATTCAAGCTATTAATCGTAATTCTATAAGAGATTTAATTTCTGAAGAAGTTGCAATCAAAGCGGCTGAAGGAGATATCGCCTCCGCTGTTGATGTAGGATATCGAAGTGGAACAGATGTGGTTATTGTTGGAAAAGCCATATCTTCAAGACCTCAAGAAGAAGACGGAGAAACTCAAGCCAGCGTTACTTTAAAAGCGATATCATCATCTAGAGGAACATTGATTGCCGCTAGGAGCGTGTTTGCTTCAGCTTTGGAAGAAGATCCAATTCGTAGCGAATTTTTGGCTTTTGATCAAGCGACTTCAAAGATAAGCAAATTTTTAATAGATTCTGTTCAGGAATTTTGGACGTCAAAATTAAATAAGTCTCCTAAGGAACAAAACTTGTCGAATAAGAATTCTATTTCGAAGTCAAATCCTCAGGCCCCCGCCTCGGATGTGCCTTCAATGTTTGGAGATCTTTAGATATGGATAGCAAACAAAAGCAAACAGGTATTTGGATTTTCGTTGGAGTATTTTTTCTAGTCGCGATTTTTCTGTATTTAACGAGGCGGGTTGTTACGCCGTTTTTTATAGCATTTGGATTGGCTTATTTACTTGATCCTTTAGTGGATAAGTTGCAAGAACGAAAATTGGGTCGGACCACCGCAACTGTTTTATTATTAACGAGTTTTTTTGGAATTGTAATATTAGGTTGCGCATTGCTTATGCCTGTCATGCAAATTCAGGTAGAAAAATTAACCCATAATTTGCCGGATTATATTGGCGCGGTCCAAGGCTGGGTTAATCCCATTGTGGAAAAAATTTCTTCCATTGACTCAGATAGAGCAAGAGAGATAATTCAAGATATTTTGAAAAGACTTGGAAATATTCCGATGAAAGTTTTTTCTTCCGCAACTTCACTTTTATGGGGATCATTTTCAGGAGTTTTGAATATTCTGATAATGGCGATTAACTTAGTTATTATTCCCGTTGCAATGTTTTACCTGTTGCGAGATTTTGATTTAATTGTAGGAAAAGTTTTTGAATTAGTTCCACCAAGAAACAAGAATCTAATAAAAGAAATTACTCTTGAAATTAATGAGGTATTGTCTAAGTTTGTCCGAGGTCAGTTAATGGTGGCAAGCTTAATGGCGGGATTATACAGTTTGGGTCTATTTATAATAGGCACTCCATTAAGTATATTTATAGGGATTTTAGCTGGCTACGCAAATTTGATTCCCTATGCTGGAGTGGTATTTGGTTTTGTTCCCGCTTTCATTTTGACATTGCTGCACCATCAGGAACTCGCGCCTCTTTTGGGAGTTGCATTCGTTTTTGGGGCCGTTCAAGCCCTGGAAGGTATGATCATCACGCCACGCGTTGTCGGAGAGCAAATTGGTTTGCACCCTGTTGTGATAATGATTGCAGTTTTGATTGGCGTTGAATTTTTTGGATTGCTAGGAGCTATACTTGCCGTTCCAATCGCCGCTGTGGCGCAGGTTCTTTTAAAACGTGGAATTATTAGATATCGCGAATCTTCGTTTTATTCGTAGAAAATAGTTTTACCCTCTGATATCGTCTAAAAATCCGCTAAACATTTCCTTGTTAGCTTTGATATTTTGAGAAGCGACTAAGATTTTATCTATTTCATCTTTAACTTTATTAAACGAATCTTTTTGATCTTGAAAATCTCTTTTAATACGACTAAGAGATGCATTCATTTCATTCAATCTGCGGATTAGTAATTTAAGAAGATGGTCTTTGAATTTGTTAAGAATTGCTGGGTCCAATTCATGAAACAATTGCCCATCGAGTTGAAGAGCAAAAACATAGGTCTTTGCCATAGCATTGGTAGACCTGGGCGCTCCAGTGATTAAGGGCACTTCTCCAAAGACTGCTCCAGGCTCTAGACAATTAAGCTCAGAGCCTGGAGCTTCGTTTTTATGAATGGAAACCTTGCCTTTAATTAAGACAAAAATAGTTTGATCCAGATCGCCCTGTTTAATAATAATATCGCCAGGGTTATATTCCACCAATCCTTCTTCTAGAGCCGCTAATTTTTCTTTGTCTTCTTGTCTAAAGTCGTCAAAAAAAGTGATTTGATTCATTAGATCTACTATTTCTGATTTATCCATTTTTAAACCCATTTGAATTGGAATTAGCGCGGTTGAAGAGAGTGATGACTGATTAATCTAATGATACAAAAAAGAAAGCCATATTTCTACATATCTCGTAAAAATCTATTAGTTCGCCTTGTTAATTTTTAAAACATAGATCCGACCCGATACATCTTCCTTATATTCTTTGCGCAACGTTGTAGATTGATTTAACAAAATCGTAAAGTTATGTTTTTTAGCTAAACTTTGAATATATTGGTCTGAGTGAGAAAATCTTCCATTAAGTCGTAAGATAAAGTTTTCGTCGACAGAAGTCTCTATTGATAGGATAAAGTAAGCTCCCTCTTTTGAACGAGCTTGAACTCCATCAAAAACTTGTTCTAAATTGCCAACATAGATTAAGGTGTCGGCGGCGATAAAGCCGTCGTATTTTTCTTCATCTGTTGATAAGAATTTAACGATTTCTGATTTTTCCAGCCGGGAATAGATTGATTTGTCTTTGGCTTGTTCTAACATTGCTGAGGAAAGATCGATTCCAGTCATTTTTTCGCAAATATCATGGAACTCCATTCCAGATAGACCTGTTCCGCAGCCCAGGTCGAGTAAATGTTTGAATGCGGGTTTTTTTAGCGAGTTCCATTGTTCACGAAGTTTTTTGGGAGTTTTATACTCTAGCTTATTAATAAGATGGTTCTCAAACCGGGCAGCGTATTTATCAAAAAGTTCTTCGACAAACTCTGGGGGAGCAGAATCTGGTTTACGGTTTTCTAAAGCGGATAACATATGAAGGGCAGTTGAGTTATTCGGAGAGAGTTCAAGTATTTTATTACAAGCGGTAATAGCTTCTTCCTTTTTCCCCATTCGGCTGAAAATAGTTCCCAGATTAGAAAAAGCGTCAACGTGGTTTGGATTAATGTTTGTCGCTTTCTGAAGAGCTTCAATCGCCTTTTCTTGCTGGTAATCGTCGATTAGAGCGATACCAAGATTATAGAATCCATCCGCATACTGAGGATTAATCTTTAGAACTTTATTATAAGCTTCTAATGCTTCTTTTAAATTTCCTTGATCCCTGAACACGTTGCCAAGATTATTTAAAGCTAAAAAGTTTTTGGGATCTATTTCTAACGCTTTTTTATAGTTTTCTATTGCCGCGTCGATATTTCCTGATTTCTTATATAAAACAGCTAAGTCATTAAAAGCGGGAGAAAAATCAGGTTTTACTTTTATAGATAGTTTATAAACTTCTATAGCTTCTTCTTCGCAGTCGTTACCTTCAAGAGTTTTTGCAAGATTATAATATGCTTCAGAAAAATCTGGTTCCAATTCTATCGCTTTACGATAATGCTGAATTGCTTCCTCTCCCTGTCCAATTTTTTCAAAAGAATTTCCTAAGTTGAAATAACCCTCGGCAAATGATGGGTTAGTTTCGATCGCTTTAGAAAAAGAAGTGATTGCCGCTGAGTTTTCTCCCTTTTCAGACCAAATGATTCCCAGGTTATTATGCGCTTCGTAATATTTTGGATTAATAGCAACAGCGCTTTGGAAGGATTTTGTTGAGTTATCATTATTCCCAAGTTCTTTATAGGCTTTTCCCAAATTAAAATGAGCCTCAGAAAAATTAGGGTCAAGATCGATAGCCTTTTTTATCCAGGAGACCCCCTCGTCAAAGCTTCCCTTTTGACAAAATAAAACTCCAAGTAGATGCAGACATTCTGAGCTTTCGGGATTGATTTCCAAAAAGGCGCGGTAATTAACCTCCGCTTCATTTAAATTGCCTTGCATATGAAGTGATATGGCTTGACTGCGGAGGAAATCTTCTTTGGGTTGGTTAGAAGTCATACTTTTTAATTTTAAATATCTCCAATCCAAGTTGTCCAGTCATCATCGATCATGTTTTTATTTTTATATCGAATCATGGCATTTTTACAATTACAATCTCTTGGCAGAGTTGTTAATTTATTTAAAGCTTGTTTCAAGATTTCAGGGAAAAGCTGGACGGCATTTTCAACGCCTTTTTTTTCAGAATCGGCAAGCATTCCTTCGAAAAGTTCACCCTCTTGATATTCTCTTTTTACGGTTCCTTCCGCAAAGTTTGTTAAATAACAAATTGGCGCGTAACAAATTTCCAGCTCTCTCGCTAAAAACGTTTCTGGAATTAAAGTCATCCCCACTAAATCGGCCCCAATCACTCGAAACTTTCTGATTTCGGCGGGTGTCTCTAATCGAGGTCCCTCAGTGCAAACATAAACAGCTTGGTCATGGTGGGGAATATTCATGTTATGAAAGTTTTGATGCAATGTCTCTCGTACTTCAGGGCAGAATGGATCGCTTTGCCGGATAAAACCATAGCCGCGATTTTTAAAAAAAGTCGACTCGCGGGTTTTGGTTTCGTCAATCAAGTCGTGAGGGAGTATGAAGTCGCCAGGTCGAAAGGCTCGACTTATAATTCCTGGTCCAGACCATGAAACAATAGTTTCAACGCCACACTTTTTTAAAGCGTAAATATTTGCTCTGTAATTAACAAATGACGCTGTAAGGGAATAATCCTTTTCGCCATGACGGGAAAGAAAGAGAAAGTTTTTATCGTCAATGCAAAACTTATGAATTGGTGCGCTTGGACCAAATGGGGTCGAAATTATATCGCAATCGATTTCTTTTCCCAAAGCGTTTGCTTCTAGCAAATTATAAGCGCCGCTACCTCCTATAACTGCGAGTTTTTCTGGTCCCACTATTTTTGCTCCGTTATTGAATAATTTTTAACGTCTTCAATATAGTGGTTTGCAGATTCTTTAATGCTAATCACTTCGTTGTCGGTTAATTCTCTCTTCACCTTTGCGGGCGATCCTAAAACTAAACTACGAGGAGGAATTTTAGTCTTAGCGGTTACCAGCGCCCCCGCTCCAACTATAGAATCTTCTCCAACTTCTGTTCCATCCATCACGGTAGCCCCCATACCAATGAGACAACGATGTCCAATGTTGCAAGCGTGTAGCGTGACGTTGTGCCCAACTGTTACATCGTCGCCGACGATAAGCGGGTATGTTTTCCGCGAAACGTGAAAGATGCAACCGTCTTGAATATTCGTTCTAGCTCCAATACGAATATAATTTACGTCGCCTCTAATCACTGCATTAAACCAGACACTACTTTGTTCGCCGATTTCTACATCGCCTATGATTTGAGAACCTTCCGCTAAAAAAACTGTTGGATGTATTATAGGTGTTTTATCAAGATAAGGATGAATCACAAAATCTCCGCAGAAAATAATTTTATTACGGGACGATTAAATACCTGACATGAAGTAATCAAAATACATCCATTTAAAGCCTTGTTTCTGTATGATGTGTCTAGATTGATGTCATCTATTTAAGTGTCGGGTTAATAAGAGGACTTACAAGCAGGTTTTATGAAATAAAAAATTGAGAGTTGCCTCAAGTTAAAATATCGAATTATTAGAGACACTCTAAGTTTATTTAAAAATTATAAACCAACCGTTTCCTAATGAGTCAATTTTTAGCGTTTTTATTGACTATTTCGTTATAGGATTTTTGAATAAGTTCATGGCTTTTAATAGATAGATCTTTTCTATCGGAAGACGATGGAATGAGAGGGAAAATCGTAACGGTTGCTTTTAGTTTTGGGTTTTTTAATAAAGCTATTATGTGAAAAATAAAAGTTTGATTTCCCCACTGCGCAATTTTTGGATTCTCTGAATTTTCGTAATGGACCATTACAGGCAATACCGGTTTACCTGATAATATCGCAGCTTCAAAATGCGCGGACTTAAAAGGATAAACGTCGTTTCCATCTGTAACCCGAGCTTCAGGAAATAATAAAACAGAAAACCCAGAGTTCAATCTATCTTTGATTGATATAATCGTCTCGCGCACCTGCTGTTTTTTTGTGCGGTTAACAAAAATAGTATGTCCTAAATCCGCCAGGAATCCTATTAGGGGCCAGTCGCGCACTTCTTCTTTAGAAACAAAAACAACCTGAAAGCAAGATCCAAGAACAAAGATATCAGGACTACCAACATGATTAGCTACAATTAACGCGTTATCAAATTTTGGCGTTTCTCCCTGAACAGTAATTTCTATGTTCAGAGACGCGCAAACGCACCGAGCCCACTTTTGAGCGTATTCAGCAATATACCGTTGGCGTTTTTTTGTGTCTTTTGAAAAAAAAAGATTTAACGTAAATCCAATCAAAGAAAACGCAAAATTCGTCGTCAGTAAGTACGTTAATCTATATATTATTCTGATTGTTTTCAAATTTGAGAAATCCAAACTCAGTTTGGCTTTTAGGAAAATAGATTAAAGTTATGAGACTTTTTAATAAACTTGTTGGTTTTTAGGGATTAAAGGGATTGCGTCACAAAAAACAAGATCCCTCCAATAATTGATGAAAGATCTGAACATTAATGCCTGATTAATATTCCTATTAGGTTTTATTGATAGTTCTTGAGCTATTTGATCGATGATTTTAGTCCATGCGATATGCATTTTTGAAATGCCGTAATGAGCGCGGTCCCAGCCAATACAGTCGTCCATCGTTTTTAGTAAAGTAAACTTGGGGGTATTTAGTTCAGATAGAAATTGGTTGACTGTTTGAATAGAAGAAATAATTTTTTCTGGACTAAGCTCGCATTTTGGAAACAAAATTTTTTTTAAAGCGTTTATTTGCCAATCACTCAGGGTTTCAATTTTTTTGCAGGGAATCGGGATTGTAAAAACATGAGAGCAAAACTCAGATAAGTTGAGAATTGATTTTTCCAAATCTTGAATTAGTTTTTGAACGGGAACTCCATACATGATGTCGTTGCCAATATCTGAAATTAACGAGATAGTCTGGCGGTAGTTTGAGCTTTTTTCTCGACCTGCGTTAATGATCTCGCTGGTTTTTAGCGGTGGATAGTTTAGACCAAAGATACCTCCAGAAACGCAATAAGCTCTTCCCGGACCAGATGCAATGGAAGTTGAAATTAAATTAGGAAATGATTTTTCAAAATGATGATTGAGGCCAAACTGCGCTCTAGCAAGATTGCTTGCTCCTAATAAAATAAAATGAAGCGTTGATTGATTAGGGTGATTGAAAGTCATTTTGTGAACTTCTAATCTAAAGGAACATTCAGAGTTTGCGCTGAAGATCTAACCCGATTGAGGAGTTCCTCATAGTACTCTGACGTTTTTTCAACGTTGTAAGCTTTTCTATTATTTTCTTCTGCAAGTTTTTTTGCATAACGTTCAAAATAGATTTGATTGGAACGGAAGTGGTTTATTTTTTTTATCCACCAATTAACAGGTCGACCGCCATATAACGTTTCGTTTTCTGAAATATTGGACTGTAGGATTAATTGAGATTTTTTCCGATCCAAAGTCATTTTAAATTGTTCGAAAAATACCATTCCTAGTAACCCGTCAATTTTGTCTAATTTAGAATCAATGACAGCTTCTAGAGCAAAAGCTTTTGCGTTTGCCGCTGTGGCAGTTTCTAAAAAGATTAAAGGGGTCCAGATTTTGCCTCCAGCGGTTTCAGCTTCAATTTGAGGCATGTTATCTAACCGGTTAAAGCCTAGACGTTTTCCGATTTCCTCTGAAATTACCAGAATCGAAGCTCCAGTATCCAAAAGGAGATTGGCTTCCAAATGACCATTCAAAATAGTTTTCACAAAAAACTGGTTTTCCTTTTGCCGTATTGGAATAACTATGTCTAGGTTTGGGGCGGTTGGCGCTTCAGGCGTGGTTAAAGGAGGAGGTGAAAATGTTGGGGCAGGGCCTGGGTTTAATTCTTTACTTTGATTTTTAAATTCTTTCGGAATAGTGTCTGGGTCGCTGGTAAAGTGGATATTACCTTGTTTGTCTTTCCATTTGTAAAGAGTCGCTTGGCTTGTTGTACAAAAAATAAGCGAAAACGAAACTATAATAAAAATACAGGCGACAGCTTTTGCCGATAGTTTATTAAGCTGGAATTTCTTTAATAAGAACTGCACGTGGTTTGATACCGTCTGAACGACCGACGACCCCTTCTTTTTCCATAACTTCAACCATTCTAGCGGCTCGATTATAACCCACTCTCAGCTTTCTTTGTACCATGGAAATAGAGGCCTGTTGTTCGCGAGCGACTAAAGCGACAGCTTCATCGTATTTTTCATCGAATTCTTCCTCTTCATCAGGAGTAGACTCTGTAATTTTTGGAGCTAGAAAGATGTCTTCTCGATATTCAGGGCGTTTTTGTTCTTTTATAAATTTTATAATTCTATTTATTTCTATATCTTTTACCATGACGCCATGAATTCTTACAATCCTGGAAGAACTTGGCGGTAGAAAAAGCATATCGCCTTTACCAAGAAGTTTTTCCGCTCCAATACTATCCAGGATGGTTCTAGAATCGACTCTGGAAGTGACTTGAAAAGAAATTCTAGCCGGAAAATTTGCTTTTATAACGCCGGTAAGTACATCGACAGAGGGGCGTTGTGTCGCTAATATTAAATGAATCCCAGAGGCTCGAGCCATTTGCGCCAGTCGCATAAGAGCTTCCTCAACGCCTTTAGAAGCTACCATCATCAAGTCGGCTAATTCATCTATGACTATGACTATGTAGGAAAACTTCGGTTGCGGTTTAGGCTCGTCTTCATCTGGGTCGTCGTCAGTTTTTTTCTTCGACTCATTTTTCTTTTTCAACTCGGCATTTTCGCGTTCTATTGATTCGTTATAACCCGTAATATTACGCACGCCTTTTTCTGACATCAGTTTATAACGACGTTCCATTTCGGTAACAGCCCATTGTAGGGCGGCAGTCGCTTTTTTAGGGTTTGTTACTACTGGAGCAATAAGATGAGGGATGCCGTCATACATCGAAAATTCAAGCATTTTGGGGTCAATCATGATCATTTGAACTTCATCAGGGCTTGCGTTGAGTAAAATACTACAAACCAGCGCATTAATTCCGACGCTTTTTCCAGACCCTGTAGCTCCTGCGATAAGTAAATGCGGTACTTGAGCTAAATCAACAGCCACTGGATTCCCAACATTATCTTTTCCAAGGGCCATGGTTAATTTTGAAGGACTTGAGTTAAAAACATCTGAGGCAATGATTTCTTTAAAATAGACGATTTCGCGGTTGGGGTTTGGTATTTCAATACCCACTACTGGTTTTCCTGGCACAGGCGCAAGGATACGAACGCTAGGAGCGCGCATAGCAAGCGCGAGATCGTCTGTGAGAGCCACTATTCGACTAACTTTAATTCCTGGGGCTGGTTCAAATTCATAAAGGGTGATAACCGGGCCAGGTAATACTTGTACCACTCGACCTTCAATCCCAAAGTCAGCTAGTTTTTTTTCAAGAATTTTAGAGCGAGCTAAGATATCTTCTCGAGATTTTTCATGATCTGTGGGAGGGGGGATATCATCCAAGATATCTAACTCAGGGACCATATAATTTTCGTCTTCTTTTGGGGACGCTGTGTTTTTAGCCGTAAAGGTCGCTTCTGCTTTCTTTGATTTTTTTGGAGCGAGTTCTGGAGTAACTTCAGGCGCTAATGAAACGATAATAGGTTCTTTGTCTTTTTTATTTTCTTTTTCTTTAGGTTTTGGAGAGGGCGTCGCTGTTGCGATCACGGGAGTTTTATTTTTACTTTCGTCTCCGCTGGGTTCCGGTTGATCGATGTTAAAGCATGCTCTATAGGTTAATTTACAAATAGCTATAAAAAATGATGAAGCATCTTTGACAACTTTAAAAATCCACTCGACAACACTATTGGCTGAAACACCTGTAAGAGCTAATAAAGAAATCACGCTAAACGTAATGACGGTTAAATAAGCTCCAGGCACATTTAGCCACGTTTTAAAGATCTCTCCCAAGAAGGACCCGACAATACCTCCCGAATTAACTCCTTTTCCAAAATAAGGGTCGTTGAGAAAATGTATATGAAAAAATGAACAAAGATTGATTAAAAAGAACGATCCCGCAGAGATAATTATTGGCAATCGAGAAAATGAATTGCCGCGAATCAAAGTCCATGCTGCGTAAAATAAAATCAAAGGAAAGAAAAACGAGCCGCCTCCAAATAACTGAACTAAAAAATCAGAAAGATAAGCGCCAACTATCCCGCCTTTATTCATAGTTTGGGTTGTCAATGAAGAGCCAAAACTATTGTAAGAAGGATCTTGAGAATGATGGGATGCAAGCGCGGCCACGGAGAACAAGGCAATGCCTAAAACGACAATGCCGCAAAAATCACGAGTTATATTAAAAATAGATTTTTCATTCATTGGTTTGCGGTTCCATATTCAAGCGGTTAATTAAACCTGGGGAAGTTTCTTGGAGCACGGTTTCCCGTTTCCAATTTTTATCGTCTGTATTTGGATAATCGATAGTGTAATGAAGCCCTCGGCTTTCTTTTCTTTCCATAGCTCCTTGCACAATCAATTGCGCGGTAATTGCGATATTTCTAAGTTCTAGTAAATCTTTGGTGATGTGAAAATCCCAATAGTATTCGTGAATTTCTTCCAAAAGATGATCAATTCTTTTCTTAGCGCGTAACAGCCGTTTATCAGAGCGAACAATGCCTACATAATTCCACATGAGTCGACGCAGTTCGTCCCAGTTATGAGAAACGACCACAGATTCGTCGCTATCTACAGCGTCGCCACTATCCCAATGAGGAATATCAGAAGACGCTAACGATAAGTCTCTTTTTTCTTTTAATAAGTCGATAGCTTTTCCCGCCGCTCTATGGGAAAGCACCAAGCCTTCTAGCAAAGAATTACTTGCAAGTCGATTAGCGCCGTGTAAACCGGAATAGCAAGCTTCTCCAGAAGCAAAGAGACGCTTGATATTAGTTTGTCCGTTGGCGTCGACCATAATTCCTCCGCACATATAGTGTGCCGCAGGAACCACTGGAATCGATTCTTTGGTCATGTCGAAACCAAAGTTTAAGCACTGCTTATAAATATTGGGGAAGCGCTCGCGAATTCTATAACCTTCTAAATGTGAGATGTCGAGATAAACGCAATCGTCGCCAGACTTTTTCATTTCAAAATCAATCGCCCTAGCGACAACGTCTCTTGGAGCTAAGCAATCTAATTTATGATAATTTTGCATGAACGGATCGCCGTTCTTTTTTCTTAGAATGCCGCCTTCGCCGCGAACCGTTTCGGAAATTAAAAATGATTTTGCTTCAGGGTGATAAAGACAAGTTGGATGGAATTGGAAGAATTCCATATTAGCGATCTTCGCGCCCGCTCGATAGGCCATAGCGATTCCATCGCCGGTTGCCGTATCTGGGTTTGAAGTGTAGAGATAAACTTTACCCGCTCCGCCAGAAGCTAAAAGCATTACTTTGCCGACAAAAGTTTTAATTTCATTTTGTTGTGAATCAAGAACGTAAATTCCTAAAGCTTCGTCGGAAGGACTGCCTGGTTTAATGGACGGATTTAATCGCGCGTGAGTGATTAGATCAATGACCATGTGGTATTGGTATATTTCAATATTAGGATGCTGTATCGCGGCTTGAGCAAGCGTTCGTTCTATTTCTCGCCCTGTAAAATCGTCAGCGTGTAAAATCCGTCTTTTGGAGTGACCGCCTTCTTGGGTTAAGTCGTATTCTGCTCCAATGCTTTGGGTAAATTTTGCTCCTAAGGCGATCAGTTCTCGAACTTGTCCAGGGCCTTGCCCAACGATAGCTCGAACGACATCTTCCTGGCAAAGGCCGCGACCCGCTTCAATGGTATCCTTTACATGCAAATCGTAGGAATCGTCCTCAGCCATTACGGATGCGATTCCGCCTTGCGCATATCGCGTTGCCGATTCCTCTAAAGCATCCTTTGTGACAATGCCAACAGAACCATATTCGGCCATCTTAAGAGCAAAGGTAAGCCCAGCAATACCGCTACCGACTACTATGATGTCCTTTTCAATTTTCATGCAATTATTGTATTCCCTTAAGCCTTTAAAATCAATAGGTTAATGATTGTTTGGGTGCGGGCGACATGGAGTTCTAATAATCCGAACTTAAGGGGGTGGTGAGAGGTTAGTTCGGTTAATAGAATGAGATTGGAAAGAGGGCGGTAAAATTAGTGAAAAATCGAGAAATTGTGGTTTTAGAAAGCGTTTTATTATTTGAAAGTCATATCGATTTCCAAAATAAGGTTTTGGTATGTAAAATGCGTCGTTTAAAATAAAGCCTTAAATCAAACTCTCTTTTGAACTATATACCCATGGCCAACCCCGAACATCTTGAACAACTCAAAAAAGGCGTTAAATCCTGGAACGCTTGGCGAGAACAAAACCCAGATATAAAACCAGACCTCAGAGAGGCGGACTTAAGCGGTGTGAATCTCGTTGGCACGAACCTCAGCCATACGGACCTCGAAAAGGCAAACCTCAGCAGTGCGGACCTCATAGAGACGAATCTCAGCAGTGCGTACCTCAGCCGTGCGGATCTCAGCGGTGCGAACCTCAGCAGTGCGAACCTCAGCCATACGGACCTCGAAAAGGCTAACCTCAGCGGTGCGAACCTCAACAGGGCGAACCTCCTCGATGCAAACCTCGTGGGTGGGATTCTCATCCATGCGGATCTCAGTCATGCGGACCTCATAGAGACGAATCTCAGCAGTGGGAATCTCAGCCGTGCGGATCTCAGCGGTGTGAACCTTGTTGGTGCGAACCTCCGGGATGCGAACCTCAGCGGTGCGAACCTCCTCGATGTGAACCTCAGCGGTGTGGACCTCCTCAATGCGAACCTCGGTGGTGCGACTCTCAGCCGTGCGAACCTCAGGGGTGCGTACCTCAGCCGTGCGGATCTCAGCGGTGCGAACCTTGTTGGTGCGAACCTTGTTGGTGCGAACCTCGATGGTGCAATCCTCAGCCGTGCGATTCTCATCGATGTGGACCTTAGCGAATTGGATCTTAGCGAATTGAACCTTAGCGAATTGGACCTTAGCGGTGCGAACCTCAGCGGTGTGAACCTCAGCGATGCGAATCTCAGCGGTGCGAACCTCGTTGGTGCGAACCTCAGCGGTGTGAACCTCAGCGGTGCGAACCTCAGCGGTGCGAACCTCAGTGAATTGGACCTCAACGGATTGAACTTCAGTAATATGAATTTGAGTGAGGTTAAGTTTTGTGGTGCGAGCCTATGTAGTGCGAACTTTAGAGGTTCAAATCTCAGCGGTGCGGATCTCAATAGGATCAATTTAAGCGAAGCCAATTTGATTGATGCGAAATTAGAGAAAGCGAATTTAACGGATGCGAAACTTTGGGAAACTCAAAGGGAGGGGTGGAAAATCAAAGGTGTGGTATGCCAAAGGGCTTATTGGAATCGGGAAGAAGAAATCGCCACCGAATATGAAGAGGGGGCATTCGAACGTGCCTACGCTGAAAAACCGCAAATTGAACTGGAGTTTAAAGGCGGTGTCGACCCGGTGGAAATGGCTATGCTACCTCTAATGGTGCAAAAACTGGCCGAAGAAAACTCCGGAATTCAACTTCATATTCGATCCATTCAAGACGACGGCAATGCCGCTAAAGTCAGAATTATTGTCGATGATACCCAAAACCGGACACCAGAGGAATTCCAGAAGGACTTCGAATCGATAAAAGGAGAGCTTATAGGAGGACAGAAGGCGCTTGCAATTTATAAAACCAATAATCAAAACCTTCAGCGGCAAATCAAAGACCAGCAGAATGAAATTTATCTGCTGACTCATCCGGGTTCAAAGACAACGGAAGTATTAACGGTATTTTTTTTGGACCTGAAGGGGTTTTCCAAAAAATCAGCTGAAGAACAAGTGGCTGTGATGCAACTTACGCGTCATACCGCCCAGGGCCTATTTCAAAGTTACCCAAATGAACCGCATTTAGGCAAATACCCCAATACCTGGGGAGATGCGATTGTGGTGGGGTTTGAAAATCCAAATTCGGGGATAGAGTTTGCTCTCGATTTAATCGAAATGATTAAAATAAAGAATATTCAAGCGCGGATTGGTATGAGTTTCGGCGAGTTTTCTTTAGTTCTAAACCCTGTGCTGAATAAAATAGCGCCGGAAGGCCCAGCCATGAGTGATGCTGCTCGTTTGGAACCGTTGGCCAGCACTGGAGAAATCTTGATTACGCCAGAATTGCGCGGCAACGCCTTGGATGAATCCAAATTCAACTTCGAGAAAACCGAACGCGAACTGAAAAAAGATGTTGGCGAGTTAAAAGCCGGAACTAAAATTCCTTGTTATACCGTTACTAAAAAGAACTCTTAGGAAACCCCGTCCCCTGTTTCATTGTGACAAAGTTTTTTGACTAATACCCAAACAAACCCGCTAGCGTTTTTAATAATCTCATTTTAGACACGCCGTTATACTTATTTTTCCCTTAAAATAACCTTATTGTTTGAGATGTAAAAGCCGTTTGAACCCTCGGAGACCGCTCCGCGTTTGTTTTTGGCCGTGTACTTACAGCTGACAAACCAACCTTTATCTGTTTCTTTAGCATTTGTACAAGATGTTATCTTTACGCTGTCTGGATTGATGGCGACTTGCTGGAGGTATTCAGCGACTTCAGAGTAAGAGTCGTTAATCTCGTTAATCAGAGGCTCCGGGCCGTATTTATAAACATGCAATAAGGTTTCGGTGTTAATTTCGCCTTGGCTATTTTGAAATGTCCATATACCAATAAGGATGAACAAAGTAAAAGCAATCGAATAATATTTTAATGAAAGTCTAATAAAACCCATTTCATCTCGCCAGTTTGTTTTGTGTGTGGTTCCAAATATTTTAACAGTAATTTTTTTCTAGTGGGTTAACCATTTTGTACCTATCAAATAATCTCAATAAAATGTTGTGAGCAAAATCTCATTATAATAATGCAGTCATATGAAGTTTATAGATTCCTAGTTCGTGATTGGTAGTTAGTTTGGTTTGCAAGATTATGTGATGGTTGTTTCTATGCTATAAGAGAGTCAGTTTTTATTTAGTTTTCCATTGCTGAATAGAGACCATACTGAAATAGAAAATGTATCCCAGAGAGGTCGCTTGCAAATTCTAGAACATGTTGGGCATCTATTACTAAATCACAGCAAGACGTTAATTATTTATGCCGTTGTTTTAGTTTTATTAGAGAAAGTTTTTTCTGCGCAAAGAACGCAGGATAGCTGGCGATCCGATTCTAAATTAGATCTGATATATTCTTTCGTTCTTCCAATAATAATCAGTCCTATCTATGGGGTACTAATTTTAGGGCTATCTGGTTTTTTTTGGGGCATAGACGAAGGAGCGGTAAAAGTAAATATGAACATGGAGAAAAATGCGCTCCATGGTAAATCGACGATTAGTTCTCAAGGCAATATCGATTATATCCCCGACGCTAATTTTGTAGGTGAAGATTACTTTACTATTAGAAACAATGATGGAAAGAATTTTACAAACAGTTTAATTCGAGTTTCAGTTGCTTCCTCTAAATCCAATGATGAATCGAAGCGAGCCGTCAATTTTTCTGTCGAAAAAAAATATCGAAGCGGTGGCTCGGCTACGGAAGGGGTAGGTTTTTTTCCAAAACTACGTAACTTTATAAATAGTCAAAATCTGATTGTTCAGGTATTGATAGCGCTCTTTATTCTAGATTTTTTTGGGTATTGCAGGCATCGCTTGATGCATTCAAAGTATTTGTGGCCTTTTCATTCTATCCATCATAGTTCTAGGCAAATAGACTGGCTTTCTACGGAGCGAAATCATCCGATAAACTTTTTGATTATCGTGACGTTAAATTTGATTGCGATAATAGCGGTTTTTGATTTTCTTTATGTAGCGACCTTAAGCGTTCTTATAAGACGAAGCTATGGCTTTTTTGTGCATAGTAATATTAAGGTGTGTTATGGGCCGTTGGATTATGTTTTTGTGAGTCCCTTATTCCATAGATGGCATCATACCGACGCTAAAGAAGGTGAAGGGAAAAACTTCGCTATTATGTTTTCATTCATTGACGTTTTATTTGGTTCCTATCGCCTTCCTAAAGCAAAAGAAGACTCTAGTTCGTTTGGAATATTTCAAGAAGAAATACCAAATGAACTCTGGGCGCAATTTATCTACCCGTTTAAAAAGTTTTTTTACTTAGCCACAAAGTAGAAATAGTGGTAATCCATACGGTCCATTTTAGTTTTTTCGGAAAGATTGGCATTCTTTAAAATTTTTATAGCCCACTCGCCCGAAGTTTTTTGTTCGAAGTTTTCTCCGCAAAGAAATTGATATTGAGCAAACCGACAAATATCCCATTCGGTCGATAGTTGATACTGCTTTGCTTTATTTATGGCTCTAACTATCAGACTGATTAATTCTTCATTTTCGAACTTTGAGACGTTTTGCACGAAATGGTTTTTTAGATATTTGATTATACGTTCGGCAAATTGCCTTAGCATATATTCGTCAAACATTCTTATTTGTTTGTTGGTTATAATAAGCATAAGCGGTTACAATTTTATAATGTGCGGTTCAAAGGTTAGGTTTTTGTCCATCGCTATTGATTCAAAGTCGGCTTCATTTTTAGATTTCAAAAATATCCTCCATATCAAGTTGCTTACGAATAAAACAGGCTCTGATATTGGATATTTTAGAGCGACTTTTCGAAAAATTTCTGGAACTGAATCAGGCTTTAATTTTTTTTCTGCCCAAGTCATATAAAAATCGCGGACAAATGCAGTTTGATTTGAACCGTATCCACATCGAAAAGCGATCACATATTGCGTTCCTTTATCAATAAACGCTTTGGCGAGACTCGGTTCCCATCCCAATAAAGGGCAACTAAGAAACGCTAGTATTTTTGGTGTGTTGATATTCTTAAGATTGGATATAGAAGAGGCGTTTATAGTGACATACTTTTTTTCTGGATGAGGCCACTGGAAACGCCCCTCCATTATTTTTGAATGACTGCCAGAGAAAACACTAGGTTGTTTATTTAAAAAACCTTGATATGATTTGTTGAGGTTTTCTGACTTCACAAAATCTTCTTCAGCGCCTATTATTTTATCATCTGAACCAAAACAGATCGGATATTTAGGCAATAAATTATTCAAAACATGTGCATTTTTTAGATGGTGAGTGCACCAGATAGGCCCAGTTCCTATATGGTGATATATATCGTAAGTATTGATTTTTTTAAACCATTCTTCAATACTGGGAATTTCGTTCAAAGAATGGCTTTCAATTTTGATTTCTGAGGCTGAAAAGATTCTTTGTATTGAGTTAATTTCTTGCTGTGTTTCGAACTGGTTTGTTCCTTTTTCGTCAAAATAAATAACCGCTTTTACTTGCGGTTTTTTTTTGGGGATATCAGTTTTAGGACTTGGTTTTTCCTCTTTTGAGGAAAAGACATCCCATCCTCTAAGTTTCAAGTTGCACATTCCACAAAAATGGGGAGTGTATTTTTCCGCAGAATGGTGCGGGTAATTTTTAGATTTTTCGTTGGTGTAGCTCATGATGCAATTATGATCAAGAAGATCGTGGTCGCTTACTGATTTGCTACCCATAGGTATTTCATAATGCCGCAACCAAAAGCAATGTCCTAATTCATGAGCAAAAACGAAATAAGGTTTTCCTGGTACGCCTTGATCCACTACTAAGAAACGATCTCCCATACCTAAAGAAGCAGAAGGGGCATCCGCGAATTTATTGATAGCTTCTATTAACGCATCTCCAAGATAGTAATCTAACGCTATGAAGCCGTCTGGATAGTATTCTCTTAATTTTTTTTTGATCAAATCATATAAAGGATCAACAGATTCCAGAAACATTTTTTCTCCGAACATTTGAAAATGATTAAATGCCTCCTTAATTTTAATTAGAATGCCACGGATTTTTGAAGTGTTTATACCGTATGGTTCTTTTACCGCTAGTATTTCTGGACTGATAACTCCAGGTGAGCCAGGATACTGAGACATGGAATGATCTTTTCCCAAGAACTCTAACAATACTTTTTTGCTTTCATTAGGTTGCGCCAAAATAAGTTTCAAATCGATAAAGTTAGCTTTATTTTCTTGAACCAAAAGTTTTTGATTGATTGGTCCAGAGCCATCAAGCTTATGATTTAAATAATCTGATAGCTCTTTTTTTGAGTCTCCGCATTTTTTGAGAATGAGATTTAACCAACTTTTATAATCTTCGAGTGTCAGACATTTCTCAATCCCCAAATACTGAATATTGGAGTGATCTAAATGGATGTATGCATGTTCATATTCTTTTGAAACTTTTTCAAAAACTTCGTCGTAACTTTTCCTTGGCGGCCAACCAATAATTGCCGAAATTTTTGCAGTTCGCCAGATTTCAAAGGTTGCGGTTTCAAATTCAATTTTTCCATTTACTTTTAATAATTCTTTTTCATTAGGCAGTCCTTTAAAAGACAAACGCGCTTTTAATTGGTAACGATCCCCTGCAATAAATGAGGGCCAAAAAATCAATCCAGCGCGTCCCAAACAACGATTGAATTTTGGGTCTACATTGGTTGGCCCCCAAACAACTTCTTCGTCAGAGTCTGTTTTAACTTCATAAGGTTGATAGTTGGCATTCTCCAGAAAAAATGGATTTTTCCAATTTTCTTTAGGAGTTTTTATACCGCCATAATCTTCTGGGCAGTTATTTGTGACTCCGGCTTTGATCTTAAAGTCGTCTATATAATATTTTGTAAAACCATATTCTGGCGCTGATTTTGGCAAATTACTTGTATTTTCGGGAGGTTCGTTTACTAACCATTCTACCCGGACTTCTCCTACCGCTTCTGGAGCTAATTCAGGCATGTTTTTGCTATTTTTCAGATATATCACCGCTTCAAGGGGAATCATAGGGCGGTTCAATCTATCTTTTTCCTTTTCCATTTTTGTGCTCGGATTTCCTTGATATTGGTCCGTAAATTCGTCTATACCTTCCTTATAATCGGCTTGATATCCGATCGCTTCCACAAAAATTCTAGGATTAATATCTACGTCGGTAGGTTTAGGTAAAGCTTTTTCCTCAGGAATTTCTTTCCAAGTTTTTCCATCAAGGCAACAAAAGTTTAGCTGGGTGGTATTTGTATCTTTAAATGCTTTTATATAGCCTGATCTTAATATATTTCCAGGGTGCATATTTCGGAGATCTTTATGGTTGTCGCGAAAACGGCTAAGCGCTTTTTTGTAAAATCGTAGATCAAACTTTGCATATAATGAAGGGGGGCCTCCATAATAGCCCAATTTATTAAGTTGATCGCAAAGCCATTCTCTAGTTCCTTCATCAAAAGTTTCTTCATTGGTTGCCCAAGGCGCTCTAACAATTTCAATAGAATCGTATAAAACTTCTATCTGGGCATTTTTAAGGGCCGTTTTAGTTAATGGCGCTTCTTCTTTTATAAGCTCCATCGTTTTTTCTTTTGGAGAACCGCAAGACTTGGGGGAACTTGGAGGGCTTTTTTGATCTGATATATAGTCTGGTTTTTGAGGGAATTTTTCTTCGCTACCATCTTTGACCTCAATGGCAACTTTTAAAGTGTACGGAGATTGAAGAGGAGTTACGAATGCTTTTTTTTCAAGGTCTAAAGCCCCATTCCATTTAAGATTTCCTGAAAAAGGAGGGGGGTAATCCAGTTTCGCGATTGTTCTATTTTTGTAATCTTCAACTTCAAGAACTAGCTTAGTGATTTCCCCTTTAACTTTTGAGTATTCGAAATCTATGGTTATTTCTTCTATGGAGGGGGCAAAGTTTTTTTCTTTGATTTTAGTTTCTAGATAAATCACAAGTAGAATAATTTTTTGTGTGGTTATTGTTTTTTTGGATTATCTATGTTTTGCTGGCGGGCAGCTAATTGCGGGTTATCTTATGCGGAAGATTTATCGTCAGTTTGCGAAATGAACTTCGTCGTTTTTTGAAACGACGTATAAGAAAGGCGGTATCGAAGTGAACCGTAAGCCGGGTCCTGTTCTCCAAGTAAATGGAGCGGCGACCATTAATCTAGGCCAGTTGTTGCCAAAAGGCTCAAGCGATCAACCCGAAAGTATTGAGCGAGCAACCCTGAAACACTTTCCTATTCGATCTTGCTCCGGATAGGGCTTGCCAAGCTACCGTTGTTGCCAACGATACTGGTGAGCTCTTACCTCGCCTTTTCACCATTGCCGCCGAAACGTTAAGTTTTGGGTAGGCTGTGTATTTTCTGTGGCGCTTTCCTTGGGGTTACCCCCACTCCGCGTTACGGAGTATCCTGCTCTATGGAGCCCGGACTTTCCTCCCCTTTGGCCATAAAGCCAAAGCGGCGGTCGCCTAGTTTACTCCGATACCGCCGGTTCTGTTTCTTCTTCGGGAATAAAGTATAAAATGCGACTGCAATGCTGGCATAGATGAATTTTTTCGCCAATCTTAACTTCAATAGCAGTCTGTAATAAGATCTGTTGGTGGCATCCCTGGCAGGCTGCATCGCGTATAGTTACCACAGCGATACCATCTCTTGCTTCAAGAATCCTATCGTAATGCTTTGACCATTTAGACTCGATTTCATTAAATATAGTGTCGTGTTTGGTTTTCAATTCAGCGATGTTTTTCTCAACGATTGCGGCAGTCTCTTCTTTTTGTTTCTTAAACTCTTGAAACTTTTTTTCCTCTTCGCTGAATTTGCTTTTAATTTGAGGGATTTCGCTTTCTTTAACTTCTAACGTTTCCATAGTTTCGAGTTCTAAATCTTCTATCTCTGAAACTTTTTTCTTCGTGGATTCGATTTCGGCTAGTAGAGCGGTGTATTCTTTATTGGTTTTTACCGCCGGTAATTTAACTTTAGTTTTGGACATCCGATCATTTTCGCTGGCGGCGTCTTGCTCTAATTTTGATCTAGTTTTTTGAAGATCTTTAATTTCTTGCTGAATGCTTTCCAATGCTTTTTTTTCTTGATTTAAATGAGCTAAGGAAGTCTCAATTTGTTTGGGGATTTCTATCAGTTGTTTTTGTAGAAATTGGATCTCAAAATTGACTTCTTGAAGAGATATCAGTTGCTGAAGTTGGGGATTCATGGATAACTTAAAACTAAAGGTTTAGAAATTATGAATTTGATATGAAAGTTATCATGCAATTAGAGCAGTTTGCAAATATTTAAAGCGGATTCCAATAATAGAAGCTTATTAATAGTATGGACTTATTTGGGGCTGATCAGCTCCTAAGGAACCAGGTAAACAATCGGTATAAAAACCGAGATTTCTCGACAAGCTCCTAAGGAACTAAAATAAGGAGGTCGCATTTCGAGAGCCTCAATGTGACATTTTTTATTTTTTTGATTTTGGTTCCTTGGTTAATTAGCGGGCGAAGCCAGTCAGTCGCTCAAAGAGGCAGATAGAAAAATAGAATGAAGAGAAGGGAAAAATTTATTTAGCTTTAGCGGCCAACCGTTTTTCTTCCCATATCACTAAGAATACGCTAGCAATAAATATAGAGGAATAAGTACCGACGACTATTCCAATTAAAAGCGCAAATGAAAAATCGTGGATTATTTCTCCGCCAAGAAAAAATAAACCCAACACCACAATTAAAGTAGTCCCAGAGGTGAGCAAAGTTCTGCTTAGCGTTTGATTGACGCTCATATTGATCAAACTTTCTAAGCTTTCTTTACTTTTTCGGCGAGTGTTTTCGCGGATTCGGTCAAATACTACGATTGTATCGTTCAACGAATAACCAATGATAGTTAAGATAGACGCTATAACCACTAAGGTGAACTCTTTGTCCAAGATCGAAAAAGCGCCAACAGTCAAGGTAACGTCGTGAAGAAGAGCCAAGATTGCGGCCAATGCAAACTTAACTTCAAACCGCCATGAAATATAAATAATAATTCCAATTGTGGCGTAAATTATAGAAAGAATAGCTTTTTCCCGTAAATCTTGTCCTACTTTAGGCCCGACAACTTCTACTCGTTCAAGAGTAACGTTTTCCGGGTTGCTCATACTTTTGCGGATTTTTTCGCCGATCGCCTCAAGTTTGCCTTCTGATTTTTTGAAATTAATTAAAATGTCATTTTTAGATCCAAACTCTTGAATCGTGCTGTCGGAAAGACCTGCTTCTTTTAAGTTAGACCGGACCTCTTCTATATTAGGAGCCGTTTTAAATTGGAGTTGCACTAAAGTTCCTCCGGCAAAATCGATTCCATATCGAAGTCCGCCATGAAAGACTATAGATGCCAAACTAGCCAAAATTAAAATTGCGGAAAGCCCCATTGCTATCCGTCTTTTACCTAAAAAATCAATTGCCAGATTACTTTTAATTATTTCCATATCTAAAAAAGACCTTCGACTAAAACGTCGAGATAAATCGGTTAAATGCTAAGTCGCTCGAATTTTTTTCGGTTCATAGAGCTGTCGAAAATGGTTCGGCTCACGAAAACTGCGGTAAACATACTGGCGGCAATACCAATACATAAGGTAATTGCAAATCCCTTAATAGGGCCAGTGCCGAATTGGAATAAAACAATAGCGGCGATGAATGTAGTTACATTTGCGTCGACGATTGTTCGGAACGCTTTTTCATAACCCGATTCGATTGAGGCTCTAACGGTTTTACCAAGCCTAATTTCTTCGCGGATTCTTTCAAAAATCAAAACGTTCGCGTCAATAGCCATGCCGACCGTCAAAATGATTCCGGCAATGCCTGGTAATGTCAGAGCTGCGTCAAAATAGGCTAGAGAGCCGAGCATCAAAACAAGGTTTAGAACTAATGCAACATTGGCTACTAAACCTGCTAGTTTGTAGTAAATTAAAATAAAACAAATTACGAATGCGCCGCCGATGATAATAGAACGTACTCCCTTATCAATAGAATCTTGACCTAAAGAAGGACCTACAGTTCTATTTTCTAAAATTATTACCGGAGCGGGTAAAGCGCCAGCTCTTAAAACTAGAGCCAGGTCTTTAGCGTCTTCAGTCGTAAAACTCCCTGTAATTTGAGCTTGACCTCCAGGAATAGCGTCCTGGATAACTGGAGCTGAATGGACAATGTCGTCTAAAACAATTGCCAATCGTTTTTTGACATTATCTCTAGTAACTTGATAGAAAACAGAAGCTCCATAACTATTAAAGTTTAGCGATACATAGGGTTCGTTAAATTGGCTGCTATCGTATCGTACTTCTGCGCTAGTCAGGGTTTCACCGGTTAAAACCGCCCGTTTTTTCAAAAGAAACGGGGTTAATGTGACTTTACCTTCTTTGTTTTCTTCGCGTTGGTTGAGAATTTCGTCGCCGTCAGGCATGTTGTTACGGGCTTTTTCAACGCTTATGCTTTCGTCGACAAGCTTAAATTCAAGCCGAGCTGTTTTACCTATTAATTTAATAGCTCTTTCAGTGTCTTTAATTCCGGGCAATTGGATCAAAATCCGTCGTTCGCCTTGTCTTTGAATTGTAGGCTCAGACACGCCAAACTGATCAACGCGGTTGCGAATGGTTTCTAACCCTTGATTAACGGCATTTTCTTTTATCCGGTCGATTTCTGTCGGGGTAAAAGAATAAATCAAATTTGCTCTAGTTGGATCGGTCTCTTGTTTTTCTAGATGACCATAGTTTGCTAGAATTTTTTCTATATCAGGGATATCTAATGCGTCAACAAGTTGAATACCGATTTTATAGCCGTCGTAATTAGCTCTTATACGATCAATCTCTAGATCTTCTTTTTCAATATTTCGCTTAATATCGTCTGCTACACGATCGAGACTGGCCTCTACCGCTTTTTCAACCTGAACTTCTAGCACTAAATGCATACCGCCTTGAAGGTCAAGCCCAAGCGTAATTTTTTCTTTAAGAGGGTAAGCGAGCCATACAGCGCCGATTAACACGGCAAGAATCAAAGGAATTTTCCACCGAAGATTTTTATACATTATCCGATTATTTCCCCTCTCGGGTTTTTCCTATATAAGAACGTTCAATTTTTATTCGAACATTGTCCGCAATTTGAAGTGTAACGATATCGTCTTTAACTTTTTTGATGGTTCCGTGGATACCGCTCATTGTAATTACGTTATCCCCTTCTTTCAAATCACTAACCATCTTTCGTTGTTCTTGTTGTTTTTTTTGTTGAGGCCGAATTACGATGAAATAAAAAATCAAAAACATCATAATCATTGGCGGTAATAAAGCCAACATACCTCCCCCTCCTTCAGCTCCGTCTGGGGGTGGCGGCGCCATAGCAAACGCTAAATCCAACATAATTTCCTCGAATCGATAATAAGCAAACGTTTCAGATTAATTTGGCGGGGCTTTCGTTAACCTGGAATCGGTAAAATGGATGGCGAAAAAACGTAGGTTCGTTTAGCGTGGCCATTCATTAAATTATTGATAAAGAGTAGCTTCTATCAAATCCAGGTCGGTTTGTCAAACTTTTAAATAGGGCCTCGTTTCAATTGCCAAACCAATCCGGTGTTAATAAAATGCGGGTTCCACATTTGCTTCACCAGTGAGTTCCCGGTAAAGTTTGTGAAATTCCTCGGACTTTAAGCTGGGATTTCGTAGTTTTTCTAAACTTTCTTGTGAAATTTTGGTTTCTGATTTCGCATCCCAAGCAGATGTGGCAATAGCGACATAATTAGGCGGATTCAACCGTTGGTGGATCAGGCTGTGAATATTGTCGTTTAATTTAAGCGCTAAATCTATAGCGTAACGGGCGTCTTCTGCGCTAATGCCCCCTCCAATTGCAATATTTGTTGGAGGATGTCCTCCCTTGGGTTTCCAATATTGAATGGTCTTACGCAATGTCTTAATGGATTTATCCTTTAATTCTTTGCGAATTACTTTGTTGTTTTTCTTTTGTTTATGAGCTAACCAGATCTCGATAGTGCAGATACTGGTTTTATCGCGCTTACACCCTCCGGTTTTTGTTACAGAATAGGGATAGGGAGAGTCTGGTAATTGAATTGCAAAAGAAGTCGCTGCCAGAGTGAAATATCCTGCCAATACAATTATAGCAATTTTAAAATTCTTATTTTTAGTCATAAACATTTGATTTTTATTGATTTTATTGTCTTGTTTGAGTTTGGGGTCAGGGAATTAGCTTGGAAAACTTTGAACTATTTTAACTTAAACCCACTATAGATTGTCAAGCTAAGGGTTCTGCGAAAGCGTTATTTTACATTATTTGTTAAATTCTTGACAAAAGTGTGACGAAAATTATTGAGTTCCTTTCTAAAGTTTCAGTAATTCGAAACGATAAGGGTCGTAAGGACCCAAAATTATAGGAGGAATCTTCATGCAAGTGTCTAGTTCAAGCGCAAATGCGGGAGTTGCACAACAGGCATCTATCGCAGCCGCAAAAACCGCTAATAATGTCCAGAAACAGCAGGGTGAAAATATTGAAAAGTTGTTGGATAGCGTTCCTCAACCTTCATCCGGTTCGACAGGACAAAATATTGACATTCAGGCCTGAAGTTGTTTTGTGTCCTTGGCCATTCGTTTGACTTTCCAAAAAATCAACGACTGGTAGTTGTTTCTATCTATTAAATCTTTAAGATTTTTCTCGAGAAAAGCTTTAAAGACGTTTTAAAACGAATCTTCAAGGAGGAACGAAATGCCAATAGGAAATGTTAGCGCGGCAGCAGGAGCTCAAGCAGCTTCTTTAACTTCAGCAAGGCCAACAACTAATACCGCTCAAAGTCAAGGAGGGCAGAGCGCCTCACAAGCCTCTACATCGGAATCGGCAGAAACTGTCGATCACAGCATTCCGTCTAGTACAGGCAATAATGTGGACGTAACGGCCTAATCTTGTTTAAGTTATATCGCCGACCGTCAGCCGTCTCGTAAGGCGGCTAGACGGTCGGCATTTTTTTATCCCAATTCCTTGAGTTTTTTTAAAGCCTCTATAGTGGATTCAATAATTACCGAATCGACTATTTCTGTTTTTTCTCTTTTCTTGAAAAAAACCTTCAGGTTTTTAAATTCAACAACGTTTTCGCCAAAATCGTCTGCCAAAGTTCCATTTGAAAAAACGATGAGAGGAGTCAGGCGAACTTCTTTTAAAATAGGCTCTAGACCGTTTAAAAGTAGACGGTTCCTCCACACGGGATTATAAATAGTTTCTTTTCCCGTCTCCCATTCCCTTGAATTGATATCTCCGCGTATTTTTCCTTTTGCTTGAATAACGCTAATTACGAACACTTCGCAGGACGATACCGCCACAAAATCGATTCGTCCCATTCCGCCTTGGACTGGGACTGCAACGTTTTGAATGACAGTAAGATCTTTTCCTAATTGGTCGAATATTTTTTTTACGTCGTTTTTGCCTTCTGGCGCTCCGTTTTTTGAGCGACGAAGAAACCAAACTACAAGGAAGGCTATCCAACCAATACCCAAAATCCATTCCATATTGGCAAACCCTTAAAATTAAAGATCCCTTTGATTATATTTTATTCTTAATTAATCAGGGAATTTTTATTCCTCTATAGAGGCTGATATATAAAGCTAGAATTACTGCCAGGTTCCCACGGCGCGCCTAATCAGGCGGATTTCCTATGAATTAAGAAAAATTGAACTGGGCAAATATTTATTAAAATTCTTAAAATTTTTGGGAGGTGAAAGTTTAATGACAGGCCAAAGTTTTTCTGAATGTTCTATTTTACAATTAGCTAAATAGTGGAATAAAATACGAAAAGAACTAGGGTTGTCACGAAAGTGTGACTAGATTTTGGTCGGTAAGTAGGTTACAATCTTATTAAAATATTGAAACGAGTAGATTTTTTTAATTTTTAAATTAACACTAACGGTTTATTTTGATATTATAAGTTCTATATAATCTGAAAAATTATTTGGTTTTAAAATTTTAGTAACGCACTAATATTTTTTCTCCAAAAAAATAAAGTTTTTAATTTTTAGTTATTAGTTTTTAATTTAAAAATTACATAGAAAGTTGGTTGTTATAGGGCTTGTGTGAATTGCGTTGGAATTCCGAAAATATCGTTCTATACTTTTTAAACTTTCAACAATTTGAATAGCATTTTCTAATTTAAGGAGATAAGTCATGGCGGTTTCAAGTTCAGGCGCTAAAAAAACTGGGTTCTTAGGTTTATTCGGGAATGGGGCTCCAAAAATAATGAATTCGACGACTCATCTTCATGCAATGCTAGATGCGGTACAAGCGAATGTTTTAGTTGCCGACACAGATTTTGTATTGATATATGCAAACCCCAAAGCGATTGAAACTTTAGGGACGATTGCAGAGGAAATAAAAAATGAATTCCGAATAGGTTTGGATCAAATCGTAGGAAACTCAATCCATCAATTTCATAAAGATCCTGATCGAATAGAAAAGATTTTAAAAAACCCGCGCGGGTTGCCGCATACCGCTGAATTTACTTTTGCGGGCATTACTCTAAAGGCTGAGGTGAATGGCATCTTTCTTCCAAATGGCGACGTTGGTGGATATATAGTCAATTGGGAAAATGTAACTGAAAAGAAAAAGACAGAGTCGGAGGTGGCTCGTATTCTTTCCATGGTTGAAAACGCTCCTGTTAATATAATGTTTGCCGATAGAGACGCTAATATCGTTTATATGAATCCATCTTCTAAAAATACTTTGCAGTCTATCCAACAGCATCTTCCTATAACGCCTGATCAAATGATTGGCCACACCATAGACGTGTTCCACAAAAATCCAGCTCATCAACGAAAGATAATAAGCAATCCAAACAATCTGCCTCATCGCGCCGAAATTATGGTTGGACCTGAAATCTTGGATCTTTTGGTGAGTCCTATTTTAGATAACAACAATGAGTATTTGGGGCCGATGGTTACTTGGGAGGTAATCACAGAAAAGAAAAAAACGGAGCAAAACGTTAAAGATATTATAGAAGAATTAGGAGTTAACTCGTCCTCGTTGTCAGCTTCAGCGGAAGAATTGTCGGCTGTCAGCGGTAGTATGAGCGCAAATGCAGAGGAAACAGCCGCTCAAGCGAATGTAGTGAACTCCACTAGCGCAGAGGTGAGCGGTAGCATTAACTCGGTAGCCACAGGTATGGAAGAGATGGCGGAGAGTATTAAGGAGATTGCGCAAAATTCCACTCAAGCCGCAGAAATAGCGGGTAGAGCGGTCACCGAAGCGAAAAGCACTAACGAGATTGTTTCCCAATTGGGCGTTAGTAGCGCAGAGATTGGCGAGGTTATTAAGGTTATTAATTCGATCGCGGAACAAACTAATCTATTGGCGTTAAACGCTACTATAGAAGCCGCAAGAGCGGGTGAGGCGGGTAAAGGATTTGCTGTTGTAGCAAATGAAGTAAAAGAGCTTGCAAAGGAAACCGCGAAAGCGACCGAGGATATCAGTAAAAAAATTGAAACGATTCAAGGGGACACAACTAAAGCTGTTAAAGCGATTGGGGAAATTACCACGATTATTGATCAGGTGAACGATATTTCTTCGACAATTGCCAGCGCCGTGGAAGAGCAAACTGCGACAACGTCTGAAATTGGACGAAGCGTTAATGAGGCCGCCAGAGGTGGAACTGAAATAAGTGAGAACATAGGTGGAGTGGCCACGGCGGCTCAAAGCACTACGGAACAAATTGGAGATTTGCAAACTGCTTCTGGAGATCTTTCAAACATGGCGGCGGGGCTTGAAAAGCTTGTGACATCCTTAAAAGGTTAATGGCTTTTTTACTAAAAGTAAGGAAAAGACTTATTAAGCTGGCTGAAAGAAAAGCTGAAATGTTTCGTCAAACTTTTCCTTAACCTCATCTACGAGTAGCGAGCGAAAGGACTCATCTTGAATGTTAGTTCTTTTGCTTGCTGCTTCGTTAAATTCTTGAACTACAGTTTCTCCACTAGTTCCTAGTTCTAAAGAGTTAACTAATATATCAGCGGTATGGACAATTGCGCATTCGTCTGGAAACGACAACGCTTGACTGGGCTTATGATGATAATTGACTACCTCTTCATGAATTTTGGGGAGATCCCATTGTTTCATTAACCTTGCCCCTACATCCGCATGGTCAAACCCCAAAGCTTCTCGCTCTGCTATGTGTAACTCAAGGTTTTGGTTGTTCATCAGAAAAAATATTTTTAGAGTTTCCATGGACGCCTTACTGCAAATAATTAGCCGGCCAATATCATGAAGTAATCCTGCGACAAAAACTCTCTCTGGGTTAGGAATTTCCATCTTTTCCGCTAAGATTTTTGAAGTTAAAGCGCATGCAATACTGTGCTTCCAAAAAGATTCCATATCAATCGTTTCTGCAGGAATGTCTTTAAAGCAGCCCATCACAACTGTTGAAAGTACTAAATCGTTTAAGTGTTGGATTCCAATAATACTAATAGCATGCGATATGGTTTCGATTTCTGAAGGGAAACCAAAAAAAGCGCTATTAACTATTTTTAGTAGTCGCGCGGCTAAGCCTGTATCGAGGCTGACAATTTCAGCAACGTCGTCAAAAGATCTATTAGGGTCCTCTACAGCTTCTTTAAATTGATAAAAGATATTTGGAAGGCTGGGTATCTGGGTTTCTTCCTGAAACAACTCTTCAATATTCATAAAGTAGTTTTTACTTTTGCTAAAAATTAAAAAGGGTAGATAAGTGACTAACTGGTTAGTTTTGGTAGTTATGTTACATCTCCGTTACAAGTGTAATGCTATTTATTTTTGAAATCTAGATTTATTTTTAGATCCTTTAAGCCTTACGCAGTAAGAGGTTCCAAAAAACAAAAACATTTGAAAGGTGAATTTTTTTATATGCCTTACGGTTAGTGTAAGTGTTTAAATCTTTGGATTAGGCATGAGAAGAATTTGAAAGTATTTGTTTAGAAAAAAAGCAAATATGTTTAAGATTTTTTTCTAAACAATAAAAAAGTGTTTGACAAAAAAAGCTTTCGAGATTATTCTTTTTGTGATTCCTATAGTAAGCATCAGAATATCCCCTGTTTCTACCAAAAGACAAGATTAGGATTAAGCTAAACCGATTGTCTTTACCAGAATCTCTTTAAGGAACCCCTTAATAAATCATTACCTACACAAGTTGGCCTCTTAGCTGAGCGTTTTAACTAAACACCAACCCAGCTCTCCACGCATCAAACGTTATTCCATATGAATATTGAAACTTTAAAAGCCAAAACGATATCCGAATTAACAAAGTTAGCAAAGGAATTGAAAATTCCTGGGCATAGCGGTCTCAGAAAACAAGATCTAATTTTTAAAATATTAGAAGCTCGAATCGAAAAAGATGGGCTTATGTTTGGTCAGGGTGTATTAGAGATACTTCCTGACGGTTTTGGCTTTTTGAGGGCTCCTAGTTATAATTATTTACCCGGACCCGATGATATTTATGTGTCGCCTTCGCAAATCCGCAAGTTTGATATGCATACGGGAGATACTATTTCTGGGCAAATTCGTCCTCCAAAAGATGGCGAACGTTATTTTGCGCTGCTTAAGGTTGAGGCGATCAACTTTGAAGATCCTGATAAAACTAAAGATAAAATACTATTTGATAATCTAACTCCTCTTTATCCTGAGGAGAGATTACGGTTGGAAACAGAGCAAGGCTTTGATTACAGCGCCCGTGTAATGGATTTGATGACTCCTATTGGTAAGGGGCAACGGGGTTTGATTGTAGCTCCGCCAAGAACTGGTAAGACCATGTTGTTGCAATCCATTGCAAATAGTATTAGCTCAAATTATTCAGAGGTTATTTTAATTGTTTTGCTAATCGATGAAAGACCTGAAGAAGTAACGGATATGCAGCGGTCAGTAAAAGGGGAAGTCATTAGTTCTACTTTTGATGAGCCTGCTCAACGGCATGTTCAAGTTGCAGAGATGGTTATTGAAAAGGCAAAAAGATTAGTAGAGCACAAAAAGGATGTTGTTATTTTGTTGGATAGTATCACTCGATTGGCTAGAGCTTACAATTCTATTGTTCCTCCTAGTGGCAAGGTGCTTTCTGGCGGTGTAGATTCTAATGCTTTGCAACGGCCTAAGCGATTTTTTGGAGCTGCAAGAAACTTAGAAGAAGGCGGTAGTTTGACGATTATTGCCACCGCGTTGATTGATACTGGAAGTCGAATGGATGACGTTATTTTTGAAGAGTTCAAAGGAACTGGTAACCTGGAAATTGTGCTGGACCGTAGATTATCAGAAAAACGTGTGTTCCCATCGATTGATATTAATCGTTCTGGAACTCGAAAAGAAGAATTGTTGTTAGGAAAAGATGAGCTTCAACGAGTTTGGTTGTTAAGAAAAGTGTTGCTCCCAATGGGAATCGTTGATACGATGGAGCTTCTCCTTGAAAAACTGAAGGAAACAAAAGACAACGAAGATTTTCTTCAATCAATGAACTCGTAAGTGGAGGAAGTATGAAGGCGGATATTCATCCCGATTATCATGAAACCGTAATTAAATGCGCTTGTGGATCTGAAGTGACCACCCGCTCAACGGTTAAGGATATTCACATAGAAATTTGTTCAAAGTGCCATCCTTTTTTTACTGGAAAGCAAAAACTGATTGACACTGCCGGTCGTATTGATAAGTTTAACCGGAAATTTAAAAAAGCCTTGGATAAGAAAAAAGACGCAGAGGAAGAGCCAGCCACCACAACTTCCTAAAGTATTTCTGGGGAACGTATGAAGCCCCAGAATTTTCCTTCCATTTGATCTCAATCAAATTTGATTCTTATTCCAGCTATCTATGTTTGACAAATTGAAGAGTGTCGAGGTGCGGTATGAGGAACTCAACAAACTGTTGAGCGATCCTCAAGTAATCTCCAGACAATCCGAGTTCCAAAAATATTCCCGCGAACATTCCGAGATTTCTCCTGTTGTTGAAGGTTATCGTGAGTATGCAAAAGCTTCTAAGCAGCTGAAAGACAGCGAAACGCTTTTGAACGATGAAACCGATCCTGAATTAGTCGAATTAGCCAAAGAAGAAGTCAAAGAGTTACAGCAATCTATAGAAGAAATTTCCGATCGATTGAAAGTTTTGTTACTTCCCAAAGACCCAAGGGATGAACGCAACGTTATCATGGAAATTCGCGCCGGAACGGGTGGTGAAGAGGCTGGATTGTTTTGCGCCGATTTGTTTCGTATGTATACCCGCTATGCAGACATTATGAAATGGAAGACAGAGATTTTAACTAGTAATGAAACCGGAAAAGGTGGATTTAAGGAAATAATTGTAAGCATTCAGGGAAAAAGCGTTTATAGCAAATTAAAATATGAAAGTGGCGCGCACCGGGTTCAAAGAGTCCCAGAAACTGAAACACAGGGAAGAATTCATACTTCGGCGGTTACGGTTGCAATAATGCCGGAAGTAGAAGAAGTGGATATTAAAATTAATCCTATCGATTTGAAAATCGATGTTTTTAGATCATCGGGACCTGGAGGCCAAAGCGTTAATACAACAGATTCGGCCGTTCGAATAACGCATATCCCTACAGGGTTGGTCATTTCCTGTCAGGATGAAAAATCCCAGCATAAAAATAGAGAACGCGGGATGAAAGTTTTGCGCGCTCGTTTATACGACTTAGAACAGCAAAAACAACAAGACAAGCTGGCGCTTGAACGGAAACAACAAGTAGGTAGTGGCGACCGGAGTGAAAGAATTCGTACCTATAACTTTCCTCAGGAACGCATTACCGATCACCGCATTGGGCTGACTTTACATAAGCTGTCTCAGGTTTTAGAAGGCTCTCTTGATGAGATGTTAGATGCTTTAACTCTCCATTTTCAAACTGAGGCTTTAAAAGGTGATGGGGGTTAGTTTATTGATTTCTAAGGTCCTATGGTGTTTGCGCAAGTTTAGAAAATGTTTTTATAAAAGCGATTCTTATTCTAGAATTTAATAATTTAAAACCAGTTTCGAAAAAAGATTGACCAAGTGAAAAAATTTAGAGAAAATCAATTAAGTGAGTCCTTTAATTGTTTGCTTAATAAAAAATTAAACCGGACCTAAAAATATGTCCAATTCCACCGAATTACCTTATAAGGTTGTAAATACCCAACCGACGCCTAACCCTGACGCTTTAAAGTTTATGATGAATAAACCTGTAGTTAAAGCGGGAACTAGATCGTTTAGTTCTAAAACAGAGGCCGTAGGCGATTCTTTTGCGGAAGCTTTATTTGATTTGCAAGGAGTTCGGAATATCTATTTAAGCGAAGACTTTGTTTCCGTGACAAAATCTATGGTGGAAGAATGGCATGATTTGGTTGAACCGCTTCAAGGATCAATCGAAAAAAACTTAAAGTTTTATGAAGATGGCGATGATCCAGCCCAAAAGGGTGAAATTACGATCACTCCTGAAGAATATTTCCAGCGTACTGACGAAGAAAAAACTATTGTGATAGATTCTTTGTTGGATCAGAAAGTTCGCCCAGCTTTAGCGGCAGACGGTGGAGGATTGATTGTCCATTCTGTCGAAGGTCACAAAGTGAATATACACTACCAGGGCGCATGTGGTAGTTGTCCTAGTTCCACCTCGGGAACTTTAAAGGCAATCGAAGGAATTTTGCAGAAATCCTTGGGGCCTGAGATCCAGGTTCATACTGCAGTTATTTGATTTTAAAAGCATCCCTCCCCTAATTGCTCCAATACGAAGTTAGCCATTTTTTTGAAATTCCTTTTAGTATTTCCTTATTGATCATAGAAATTATATTTTAAAGTTCTTTGGTCTAATAAACTATTTATTCTTCTTCTTTGGTGAGTTATGATTTTTCATCACATCGGATAATTAGTGGTTTTTTAGTAAAGACTGGATATTAATTAAATTCCAGGACTATTTGATTGGATATGAAATTAAAGTTTTAGGCGTTTGGTGATTCGTTTGGAAAACATTAGATAAAAACAAAAATATGAAAATCCTAAAAACTATCGTTTTTCAACGGTCTCGCTAATATTATAATGAACGCCAAGCATCTATAAATATGAAATTTGTGGAGGAGTTTTATGCCGAAGTTACTATATTTGGAAGCGTCGCCTAGGAAAGAGCGATCGCACTCCAGTGATGTTGCTAATGAATTTATGGAAAGCTATCGAGAGAGCCACCCAACTGATGAAATAGATGTAATTAATGTATGGGATTTAGATTTGCCTGCTGTTAACGGCGAAATGTTAAACGCTCGATATGCTATTGCTCATGGTCAACAGATAACAGCGGAGCAAGAAATAGCTTGGAAGCAAGTTGTTGAAATTTTCGAGCGTTTTAACTCGGCGACTAAATATTTATTTAGCCTTCCTATGTGGAATTTTGGGGTTCCTTACCGATTAAAACATTTTATTGATGTTATCACTCAACCTGGTTTAGCTTTCAACTTTTCTCCAGAGTCAGGATATCAAGGCTTGGTTACTGGGAGACCGGCTGCAGTTGTTTATGCAAGGGGTGGGGAGTATGGAATAGAGTCTGGCGTAGAGGATATGGATTTCCAGAAACCTTACTTTGACGTTTGGTTGAAGTTTATTGGTTTTACGGATATTAGGCCGGTGGTTGTTGAACCAACTATGAAAGGCGAAGAAATGGTGAATTTAGTAAAGGCTTTCAATCGTGACCATATTCGTAAAATAGCCCAGGAAGTTTAATATTTGTTTTGAGCGTTGGCTATCGAATTTTCCCCATTAGGTTTTACTTGGATTAGTTTAGAAATAAAGTGAACCAAGAACCGGAAAAATAGATGGATAGCTGTGTTTGAAAAAAAAACATAGATCAAGATGATTTACTTGATTTAATTATTGTTAAATGATACTAGTTACATTAACTGGAAATTTTATATGGGGGCGAGCTTTTCTGAAGCTTACTGCATTAAACTGGAAGCCATGGTCTAAAAAATATTTGGCCTCAAAATATTTAATCAAAACTCTTTTAAAGATCGGAATTAAATAATATTTGATGTGCCTAATCTCTTGTTAATAAATTTTATTTGGTTGTAAAAAAATATGGATATTAATGAAATTATAAAAAATATTGAAAAAACCTCCTCGTACATTGAAGAGCTTGAAAGCAAACTTGAGGAAATCAAGAATACATTGGGAGTTATTAACGGTGTTTCTAAACAAACAAATTTACTTGCTCTTAACGCTACCATTGAAGCCGCCCGAGCTGGAGAGGCTGGAAGGGGGTTTGCTGTTGTTGCTACTGAAGTTAAAGAATTAGCAAGGCAATCTACAGGATCGGCAGAAGAGGTGACAAAAAACATTGACTCCATTAGAGACGTTGTAGAAAAGGCTAAAAATTCAGTTAAAATTACAATTGATGCAATCAATGGTAATGAAGAAGAACAAGCTAATTCACAAGAACTTTCTTTATTTGAAAGGCTTGGTGGGAAAGGCGCGGTAAATGCGGCTGTTGATATATTTTATGAAAAGGTAATTACTGACAGTCGAATTAAACATTTTTTCGACGCAGTGGATATGGGCCGGCAGAGAAATAAGCAAAAGGCATTTTTGACATTTGCTTTTGGAGGCGCTCCTAATTATCCTGGAAAAAACTTAAGAGAAGCTCATAAAAAACTGGTGGACATGGGACTAAAAGATGAGCATTTTGACGCTGTAATAGAGAACCTTGGAGCCACTCTCCAAGAGCTTAATGTTCCTGACGATTTGATACAAGAGGCTGCCGCTATTGCTTTGTCGACAAGGGATGATATTTTAAATAGATGACTTCTTCGTGAAGAAATCATATTAACCCCCTAAAGAAATAGAATATATAGTTCCCCCCCTGGAGCTTTTTTGCATGTCTTATGTGGTTTGCTTGACTGACTGTTGAGTGAATAAAAAATGAAAAGTTTTTTTTGCAGAAAAAAGAAATTGTTTGTGTCGCTTATACAAGCGGTGTTTTTTTGGTGGATAGCTTTTGCTTTTCCTGTTTGGTGCGTTCAGAATTTGGATTTAAACGGTTTTTTTAAAAAAAATCAGGCCATTGACGTTGATGCAGGAAGTTTGTTTTATACGGAAACAAAAGAATTCGACGAAGCTTTCGAGTATTTTAAAAGTCGCCCCATCCATTGATATTCTAAGTTGAAAGACTTACCGGAATACCTATTTTTATTTTTTGCTAATAAAGCCTGTTGCTTTGTTAAAGTAGCCCTAATCGGTTCCTAGGCAAAATATAGATTAAGGAATTAAAGGGTGAGTAATAGCAAATTCGATATGAAAAATGATTGATAGAACTTACCTAAAATAATGATCGGATGATGCAATGGATTTAGACGAAAAAATAAAAGTTCTTCAAACCATAGATTTTCTCAAAGTTTTACCCGATTGCAGTTGGCTTGCAAAAGAATGCGGCGAAATTGAATTGGGGGTTGATGAGATTTTGTTTGAAGATAGAGAACTTGGAAAGTCTATGTATGTTGTTTTATCGGGAGAAGTTGTGGTCTATAAGAAAGATAGAGAGATCGCTAGGGGAAGTGTCGGGGAATTTATTGGAGAAATGGCTTTACTTGAATCGCATAAAAGATCCGCTTCTATCAAGGCGTTAAAGGAAACCGTTCTTATGGAAATAACGGAAAATCAATTCAATGATTTTTTAACCACAAACTCTCAAACTCTAATATCGTTGTTGAGAACATTATCTCAACGTTCGCGAAATGATTTAGATATCATCGAAACTGATTACCAAAAGTTACTAGAACAACAGAAGTTTGCTGATAGACTTCAAAAAATACTTAACGACGCTTCAAACGAAATTTATGTTTTTGATTCTACTAAATTTGAGATTGAAGACGCTAATACTACGGCTTGTAAAAACCTGGGATATGTTTCTCGGGATAACCTTAAGCGGTTAAGTTATTCAGATGTCGCTCAACTTGCGTGGACAGATGGATTGATTGAGTTGGTAGAACCTCTAACCTCGGGCGAGAAGTCTTTAGTGATTTTCGAAGCTTGTCATAAGAGAGAAGATGGCTCAATTTATCCTGTGGAAGTGAAAATGCAGTTATTGGAGTCCAAGGCGCCAAATTTAATTTTAGCCATTGTAGAAGATAAGACAGATCAAAAAACAATGGAAACTAAAATTAACCAAATGGCCTTTTACGATGACCTGACAGGACTCCCTAATCGAAATCTTTTGATAGATCGATTTGAATTGCTAATCGCTCAGGCTCAGCGGCGTGGTAAAAAAGTAGCGGCATTATTTTTGGATTTAGACAATTTTAAATCTGTAAACGATTCTTTGGGGCATCAAGTCGGAGATCAATATTTAAAAAATATAGCGCAAAGATTAAGAAATTGTCTGCGCAAGGAAGATACCGTTGGGCGTTTAGGTGGCGACGAGTTTGTTCTACTGCTTGCTAATTTGGATCAAGAAGATGAAGCCGCCAAATTATCCGAAAAAATTTTCCAACAGTTTTCGCAATCGTTTGATTTGGTTGGAAACGAAATTTTTGCCTGTTTTAGTATTGGAATATCCTTTTTCCCAAATGACGGAGGAGATGCTGAAACTTTATTAAAACATTCTGATATGGCCATGTACGGGGCTAAAAAAAAAGGAGGGAATCACTACCAAATATTCACTCCAGAGATGAATTTGCAGGTGACCCATCGAATGAAGATGGAACAAAAGCTTCGTAAAGCGATCGAAAAAAAAGAATTAGAAGTTTTTTATCAACCTAAAGTAGATTTAAAGACCAATGAATTAACAGGGTTGGAAGCTTTATTAAGATGGCGCGATTCTGACGGAAATGTTATTTCGCCTGGCGAGTTCATCCCATTGGCGGAAGAAAGCCGATTGATTGTTTCAATTGGCGAATGGATTATTGAAACAGTCTGTGAACAAATTAGCGAATGGAAAAAAGAAGAATTGTCCCCAGTACCTGTTGCAATCAATATTTCAGGAAGACAATTTGATCAGAATATTTTTAGAATAGTGATGGATAATTTAAGCAGATGTCAATTAGAACCTAGATCGATAGAGTTAGAAATTACCGAAACAACGATTATGAAAGACACTGAAACGGTGATTAAAGTTTTAAGGCAATTAAAGGAAGCTGGAGTTCACTCCGCTATTGACGATTTTGGGACAGGATACTCGTCTTTAAATTATTTAAAATTTTTACCTGTTAATACCCTGAAAATTGATCAAACATTTATACGTGATATTACCGACCAAAATAACAAAGCGATTACACAAACTATTATTGCGATGAGTCAGTTTTTTGGTTTAAAAACGGTTGCCGAAGGCGTTGAAAATCAGGCACAACGTGACTTTTTGCTGGAATCGAAATGCGATCAATTTCAAGGTTATCTTTTTAGTAAACCTCTCCCAAGCTCTGAAGTATCTAAATTTATTAAAAAAAACTAGCGAATTTTGGTTGGATGATGTCGCTAATTACTATGTTCAATAGTTTGTATTTTTTTGATTCTTCTTTATAAACTTACAAGATAAAAGCATCTAATGTTTTTAAAGAGTTATGCTTTTGCATTTTATGTCTTTGCGTGTGTTTTAGGGGATTACCTTGTTTTTCCTTCAAAAAGTTTTGCTCAAATAAAACTTCCTAAAACAGTTGAGCCGGGGCGCATTCACAATAGGTTTAAGCCCTTTCCTGTTCCAAAATCAAAATTACCTCCATTGATACCTTCTAATTTAAGTGAGATTTCTATTGAAGCATTAAGGAAGACTAAGTTTTTACTTTCAGGTGTTTTAGTAGAAGGATCGACGGTTTATCAAGATTCTGATTTTTTGCCTTTATATAAAGAATATTTAGGAACGGAAACTGATTTAGTTAAAATTCATGAAATTGCAAATCGAATTACTAAAAAATATCACGCGGATGGTTACATCTTGTCGAAGGCTCTGGTAGAAAAACAACAGATTAAAAATGGCATAGTTAAAATTAAAATGTTCGAAGTTTATGAAGACAAAGTTGAGATAGAAGCTAGTAGCGATTGAACCGCTAACTTTTCTTATGACCTATGAATGTTGTGTGAAATAATTAATAAGCTTAGCGGTTAGAGCCTGGTTAGCTTAAATTTCAAAGGTTTAACTTAATTAGATAAATCCTTTTTTATTTGTAGTTGGCGCCTGAGGTATAATTTACCTATATTTTAAAAAAGGGGAGTGGGTTTTTAGATATTTTATAGTTATTAAAGGAAGCTTCTAAATGAAAAAAATAATTAGTATTTTTATAATCAGTTTATTTGTTTTATTCGCGACTCAAACTTTGGCTTATGAACTTATAGTTTTAAGCGGCGAAACTTCTAAAAACTCCAAACGATGGAAAGAAGAAGTTTTTCCAGGGTATGCCAATAGCGAAGTTGGAAAAACTCTTCCAGCAAAAATAGTGACTTTTCAAGGAGCGAATTTTCCGGAATGGATTGCCGGGGCTATTCAGGAAAGCCGAGTAGGAGAGATCGTTGGAACTCCAACTTTTATTATTTGGGATGCTGAAAAAAAGCAGGAAGTTGGTCGAGTGGAAGGGTATACAGAAAAGCCCAGGTTTTTTTCCCAAATGGATGAAGCTATGGCAATGATAAGAAAAGGAGAACATCCTGGACAAAGAGAAGGTTCTGGAGGAGATCACAGAGAAGAAGGTTCGGGAGGCGCTCAACGTCAGGAAGAAGGTTCTTCAACAAGTAAAGATATTATGGATCATATGTATAAGACTCCAGAAGAAGCGAAGAAGGCGTCCGAAATGTTAGGTTTGGGCGGTGAAATACATTCTCACGAATCTCCGAATGGAACTATTTATATGCCAGGTTCCACGATGTGATTTGGAAGCTGGTCAACTCTTATGAATGAAGCCGAGGGCGATTTCAATCGCTCTGATATGCGGGCTCCTCATCTTCCTTTTGAGGAGCCGCCTTTTCGCATGATTTTGGACGTTGATAAAGCGCCCGAAAAAGATTGGTTTGAGATTGGCGACGATAGCGAACGTTCCCTCCAAATGATAGAAAAGGCAAGGCTCCTTGCCTCGCGCCACTCTGATATTTTTATGGCCGATGATCGCGCTTTCGAAGCTTCCCAGGCAACACTCAGTTTGATGTTAGATCATTTACCTGCTTTTTGGCCTGATCACTATACTCGAACAGATAAAGCGATTAATCTCAAAACTCGCCCTGGATTAAAAGGGGATGAGTTTCCGGTTGAGCCTACTCTAAGCAAATTACATCCCCTGGATTTTGCCGCAAGATTAGTGCAAGAAGATTTAGCGATTATGCTCCCTCCAACCCCTAAAGAAGGTAAAAAAGGATGGTGGTTAGCGGCGGCAAGCGTTGCTTTTCCTTCGCGATGGAATTTAAAAGAAAAATTTGGAAATCCCATGTCGGAGATTCATTCGCCGGTGCCTTTTTATGATATGTATCTGGAAAATTCAGTAGATAAGTTTTTTGAATATATGCCAACAGAGCGCATTTTTTCACGCCGTAATTGGTCTGTCCACGATACTCCAACGTTATTTCAAGATGGAAGTAAAGATAAGAAAAAATCAGTGATTAATTCGGAAAATGCAGGAGAAAAACTTTGGTTGAGGGTAGAGCGGCAAACTTTACGTAGGATATCAAAAACTGGAGCGATACTTTTTACAATACGTATCCATTTACGAAAGTTGAAAGAGATTGCTGTTATTGAAGGGGCTGCGGAGCGACTTGCCTCGGCGTTAAAAATTCTACCCAGTGAGATGCAAGCTTATAAGCGGACACATGAATTTTCTGACGCAGTGCAAATTTATTTAAACAATGTTGTGGCTTCTCAAAAATTATAAAAAGGTCTAAATTGTTTTTGGGCTTATTGGTTTTTCGACTGATGAGTTTTCCAGGGCGCGAATGAAAGCCAAAACCTGTCGGCAAGAGTTATGCGGTATATCTACATGAGACCTATAAGTTGATAAGCAAAGGCTTTTGATGCCCAGTTAATAAAAACGCTGATGAATATCAAAATAAAGCAAAAACTTTTTAATCTATTAAATTGATTGCTGTTGGACCATTCGGACTTAAACATTATTAATTCTCCTTGTTAATAAAAAATCGACCAGGCTCGATAATCTTTTAAAGAGCAAGGTTTATGCCAACTTTTAAGGAGAGTTCTTTTTAGGCCTATCGAGCTAAAAAACAAATGCTTTCAAAAAAGTTTTATTTGTGTGAAAAGTGTTTTGGTTTTTTGAAAGGGAATGAATCTGGCCTACAGGGGTATTTTTTTCCTTCATTTTAGAATTTTTTTGGTCAGATGATATTTAGATTGTTGCTATCTAATTAAGTGTTGGGTTAATCGCATATGGATATATAATCAATTGAGTTTATAAAACGCATGACTTTTAGCTAAATTCAACCGCCCTCAACATATTTCACATGCAGCATTTACTTCAGGACCTTACCCTTCTTCTTTTAGTATCTCTCCCGATTAATATTTTTTTCCATCGAATAAAACTTCCGTCAATTATGGGGTTTTTAATTGCGGGAATTTTGATAGGCCCCAATTCTTTAGGATTGATTGACGATACTAAAACCGTTGAAGAATTGGCGGAAATTGGTGTGGTACTGCTTTTATTTGTAGTCGGGTTAGAGTTTTCTATAGGGCGGTTACTTAAAAACCTTAAAACAGTAATAGGTTTTGCCAGTTTACAAATACTATTAACTATTGCGGCATTTTTCTTTGTTTTATGGAAAGGGGGGGTGCCAGCTAACCAAAGTTTAGTTTTTGGAATTTTAATAGCTCTTAGTAGCACCGCTATCGTCCTAAAAATCATGACAGATAGAGGTGAACTCAACTCGCTCCATGGTCGTATTTGCGTTGGCGCGTTACTTTTTCAAGATCTTTGTGTCGTTCCTTTAACGATACTTATCCCCATTCTTTCTGCGCCAGCGGGAGATTATTCAGGGAGTCAATTGGGGTTTGCTTTCGCCAAATCTATCGGAGCAGTAGTCGCTATATTTGTTTTTTCCCGGTTGCTTATTCCTAAGACGCTTGAATTTATTGCGCGGACGGGTAACAAAGAACTTCTTACTTTAGCGGTGATTTTAATTGTTTTAGGAACGTGTTGGGCATCCGAGGTTTTAGGTTTAACTCTGGCTATGGGAGCTTTCATTGCAGGGATGATCCTGGCAGACTCGGAATACAATCATCAAATCATTTTAGATATTCTTCCTGTAAAAGATTATTTTGCCGGCATCTTTTTCATTTCTATTGGCATGCTTTTACAAGTTCAATTATTTTTGGATTCGTTTTTATTTCAATTAGGGTTGGCTTTTGGTTTAATTTTTCTTAAAGCTGTGCTGGGGTTTCTTGCGGCATGGATAGCGCGTTCACCGTTGAGGATTTCGTTTATTGCAGGAATTCGTTTGGCCCAGATTGGGGAGTTTTCTCTTATTTTAGCCGATATGGCTTTGGACAATGGATTCTTTTCAGATACTCAACATCAGCTATTTCTAACGGTTTCAATTTTGTCTATGTTAATAGCCCCCATGTTGGTACGCGTTTCGACGATTCTTTCTATTAAATTATTTTCTCAAAATGGGACTGGGGAGGCGGACGAGTCAGAAGACGAAGTGGAAAAATTATCCGGCCATGTCATTATTGCGGGTTATGGAACCATTGGTCAAAACTTGTCGCGTGTATTGGGAGAAATAAATATTTCATTTTTAATTTTAGATTTGGATGGCGAACGGGTTAAACAGGCTTTATCAAATAATATGAAAGCGTTGTTTGGAGATTCTACAAGAGAAGATACTTTAATAAGGGCTGGAATCAAAAACGCGCGAATGATTGTTTTTTCCACTTCCGATTTGGTTGCAATGCAAGAAGCGATTCGTTCCGCTCGAAAACTCAATCCCAGTTTATATATTTTAGCGCGAACCCCTAATGCCACTCAAGTAGAGGAGATGACGGAAGCGGGAGCAAATTTTGTGATTCCCGAAGAGTTTGAGACTTCCGTAGAAATATTTTCAAGAGTTTTAAAAGAGTTCCACATTCCTAACAACGTTATCGAACAGCAGATTGAATTGATCCGGTTGGAAGGTTATAGCATGTTGCGTGGACTCTCGTTAAAAATGGAAGGATTGCAAAAATTTTCGGCTTATTTGACAGCGAGCCTCACGGAATCTTTTCAAGTGATGGATAGCTCTTGGGCGAATCAAAAAACTTTAGGCGATATGAAAATCAAAGATAAAACGGGGGCTCGATTAATTGCCGTTGTAAGAAAAAACGATGTCCATCCCAATCCGTCTCAAGACTTTTCAATTCAATCAGGGGATATTCTTGTACTCTTTGGAAGGCATATTCAATTAGATAAATCTTTAGAATTATTAGAACTAGGCCCGAAGGGGTAGCCTTAGCTAGCGAGTCCCCATACACAAAGATTTAACAAAATAAATGAACTAAAAGAGTTCCGATAAAATACTAGAGTATCGGTCTGTCCATGGCTCTGTTTTTTTAGGTTGGACATCGCGCCAATGGAGTTCTTTTAAAAGGGCTGCATAAGTTTGGATATCTGGAGTTAATGCAACCCAAGTTGAAGATTCTTTTTCAGGAGGATTAACTTCCATTGCTATTTTTACGCATGAAAAAAGGTTGAGCTTTTGAGCCACTGCGTAGAGAACAGGGACCATATCTATGAAACGATTAGATACATGAAAAAGGATAACGCTCTTTGGTTTTAAAATAGTTAAAAACTCTGAAATTGCTTCTTGAGTGACTAAATGCACTGGGATTGAACCGCTATTAAAAACATCTACTATTAAAGCGTCGTATTGCTCTTTTTCCACTTTTCGCAGAGAGAGTCGGGCGTCTCCGTAAATTAAATTGATTTCTCCTTGTTTACCTTTTCCAAAATCGAAATATTCTTTAGCAATGCGTCCTACTAACGGATCTAATTCATAAAAATCGTATCGATCTTTAGGCTTTATGTAACTTGCCATAGATCCAATCCCTAAACCCACGATTGCAAAATCAGAAAAATTAAACTTTTCTTCACTTAAAAACTCTCCTATTGGAGACTCAGGATAATAATAAGTTAAGGGTCGTTGTTTTTTCTTTTGATCTAAATGTTGAGCTCCATGTAAAGTGATTCCATGTTGAAAAAACCGAAATCCCTTTCGCTCGAAAACTTTATAAGTTCCGTAATAGTTTCTGTCTTGAAATAACACGTGTTCTTTTAAACTAAATTTTGAAAGGATGGGAGTTAGTAAAATCAAACCTGCCAAGAAATAAGAAACATGTCTGTGCCGGTTATTCATAAAATATAAAAGAATCACTGTGAAGATAACTAAGCCAGCGGCGATCATTCGACTCGTAGTATTTTTAAGTTCTTCCGCTCCTTCCGGTAGGAAACTCAATAAAATAATAAATCCGGCCAATAAGTAGAGAATTTTTTTTAGACCAATTTCATTCGATCTGTAAATAAAGGACATCGCCAAGCTTCCTAATAAGAAGGAAACAAGGGTTTCGACCAGATGGTTAAATATTAACGGAACGATCCAATTGATTAGAACGCCGCCTAAAAAACCGCCGGTTGCTATTGCGATGTAGAATGTAGTTAATTGATCAGGGGATTCTGGTTTAGATTCGTTTAGTTGGTAATGGCAAACCAGACAAAAAACAAAACAAATTACTAAATAAACCAGGGGCTCGACAAAAATAGTTTCTGAATAGATAGGTAATTGGAATTTTAGAATGACCATAACCAAATATTCAAACAATGAATTTCCGGTTAATTTAAGAAAAAATAATAAAATGCCAAGAAAGATGACTAAGTAAAATCTTTCTTTAATCCATTTAGGACAAAAGGGGACCGCTTTAAATCCTAAAACAAAAGTAAGAAGGTATAGGGCCAGTGGTGGAATCCATAACAATGGTACAGGGGCTATTTCCATCGTAATTACATTTGTTATGGATAAAAACAAAGCAGAAGGAGCTGCGCTAAGTAAAAGCCATTGAGCCAACTTCTTTTTTTGAGGAAGGCTCCATGTTTGAGAGCTTTTTGCCTCGGGAAAAGGAACTGAACGCAATAAAAATATTAGAATGATAGTCGCAATTCCATAAAAGACTGCCCAATGACTTAATTGCTGCGGTATATCAAAGTTAGGTTCAATCAATACCGGGTATGTAAAAAGCGCGATAAACGCTCCAAAGTTAGAGCTGGCAAAAAGTAAATATGGATTTGTTTTCTCGGGAAGATTAGAGGAAGCCAAATGTAATTGAGCATATACTGAAAGACTAGCTAAGATGAAAAATGGAATGCCGATAGTTAAAGTTAGTAAAATGATAATTTCGATAACTGCCGGAAACTGGTAGGAAGGGTTTGCTAGACGTTCCACTTGAATTGGCAATAATAAAATGGAAACGGCCATTAAAAAACCTATCCATTTTGAAAAAAATTTAATGTTTAAGAATTGATTTAATAAATGAACATGTAAATATCCCAGTAATAAAACTCCTTGAAAAAAAACAACGCTAACTCCCCAAACTAAATAACCGCCGCCAAATCCAGGAAGTATAGATTTACCCAGTATTAGTTCAACTTGAAATAGAAGAAAGGAAGCTAAGAAAACAAGGCTTTTAAAGAGAAATATGGGCATATATACAGTGAATAATGTAGCTAATATTTTAAGCGTTATTTTTTTAAATACTTTAGTCGATTTTTTTCTTATAATCGGCTAAAGCTTTTATTTACTAAAGAGGACCTATGACTGAAGTAATCCCTTTTCGAGGATTATTATACGATCAAAGCAAGGTTGGATTTTTGAAATTCGTAACGGCTCCGCCTTATGATGTAATACAGCCTGACTTACAGGAAGAACTTTATCACAGGAATCCTTACAATGTAATTCGTTTGATATTGGGAAAAGAATATCCAGAAGACACTCCTGAAGACAATCGTTATACGAGATCGGCAAAGTCTTTTAAGGATTGGTTAGACAATGAAATTTTTGAGGAAGATGAAAAACCTTGTTTTTACGGGTATAGTCAGAAATATGACCGAGAAGGACAGACTGTAAAACGTATAGGTTTTTTTGGAAGAATTAAATTAGAAGAGTTTGATAAAGGTAATATTTGTCCTCATGAATTTACTCTTGAGAAAGCAAAAAAAGACCGCTCCCAATTGTTAAAGGCTTGTAGAGCTAATTTTAGTCCCATCTTTGGACTTTTTTCCGATCCATCAGGGGGTGTTGACGCTAAGCTTCGAGAATCGGAAAGTGAAAACGAGATTGGCGTCGTGGAGCAGCCTGGAGTTGTGCATAGAATTTGGAAGATTGAAAACTCAGATGCCATTGAGTTTTTAACCCAGGAGTTTCGTGATAAGAAGATTTATATTGCGGATGGGCATCATCGCTATGAAACGGCTTTGGGCTATAATAGGAGTCAAGACGAAAGCGACGACTCTGGTCACGTAATGATGTTTTTATCCAACCTGGATTCGGATTCTTTGTCAATCTTCCCGATTCATCGTCTTGTAAAAAGCGCCAAGGAATTTAATCCAGAGTCTTTTATTTCAGAGCTTGAATCTTATTTCGAGATAGAGCCGCTCTCTCCACAAATTTCAGCGGAAGAAATTAGCGATCATTTAGACGAGCTCCAAAAACAGTCTAAAATTGCTTTTGTCGCATACTTGAGAAGGGATAAATTTTATTCTTTAACTGTGAAAAAGCCGGAAGCGGTTATTCCTCTTTTTGAAGAAGATGAACCGGCAGAGCTTCAAGTTTTAGGCGTGACCCAATTGCACACAATTGCGATTAAAAAGATTCTTGGCGTGAATACGCGTCTCCCTGAGGGGCAACAAAACGTTTCCTATACTATAGACATTCCCAATGCTATTGAAAATATCGACGCGGGAGTCGGCGATGTCGCTTTTTTTCTCAATCCAACTTTACCTTCTCAAGTGAAAGAATTGGCTGGTAAAGGGATTCGATTACCTCAAAAAGCGACTTATTTCTATCCTAAACTATTATCTGGTTTAGTTCTGAACAAGTTTCGTTGATGAAAGTTGTCTCGGCAGAATACATTACCAGTGTCGTCTCGGCAAAAAAAAGCCCCGAGTTGAGGTGGCCTGAGTTTGCATTTGCCGGTAAATCTAATGTTGGAAAATCCTCCCTGATTAATTGTCTGGTTAACAAGAAAAAGCTTGTTAAAACCAGTTCCACTCCTGGAAAAACTCAAATGATTAATTTTTTCGGGATAAACAATAAACTCTGTTTTGCAGATTTACCAGGTTATGGTTTTGCCAAAGTTCCAGATTCCGTTCGTAAACATTGGGGGTTGATGGTGGAGGACTATGTCAAAACTAGAGAGACTTTATTAGGCGTAATTTTTATAGTGGATATTCGACGAGGGATGACGGAATTAGATTGGGGATTGAGAGACTGGTTAAACGCCTATGATAAAGACTACATCATAATCGCTTCAAAATGTGACAAGTTGAAGCGCAATGAAAAAAATAAGCAAATAAGCAAAATGCGAAAAGAACTGAAAGAAGAAGGAAGCGATGACGTTTTAGCTTTTTCGAGTAAAACTGGAGAAGGTAAGAAAGAGCTTTGGGATTGGGTTTTGCAGAAAGCAGATTTGAAAAGAACCTAGTTATTTCGCCGAGAAAAAGAGACAATATGTCTCTTTTTCCGACGATATATTATCCCCAAAGAGCGTCGTCCATAACTAAACGGTCGACTTTTTGCCCGTTGCCGATATGAGAATCTAAAATTTCGTCAACGTCTTCAGGCTTGACCTTGTTATACCAAACCCCATCAGGATATACTATGACCATAGGGCCCATAGAGCAGGGACCTAAACAGGAAGTAGTAGACATTATAGCTTTTTCAAATAATCCTTTGGATTCTATTCCCGCTTGCATTCTTTGTAAAACATCCGTAGCGCCATTTTCGCCGCAAGAGCCTCTTGGATGTCCTGGCGGTCTTTGATTTGCGCATACTAGGATATGATATGCTGGTTTTGGCATGTAGCCTCCTTAGTATCTAAAAATAAAACAAATTTAATTGATTTTGATGTTTTAAAAAGATTATGGATTCAAAAAATATTTTCTTTTTAAAACCTAACTGTTATACAAAAATATGGGCAATCATAACATAAATAATACGTTTTCCCTTCCCTATTTAAAGGAAAACCTATTGGAAATCTGGGGGAAATCTGTTGATAGTTTCGACGTCCAACCATTGGCCGGAGACGCTTCTACCAGAAGATATTATCGAGTTTTTGAAGGAGATGAGTCGCGAAAACATAGGCGACTTATTGTGATGCAGTTAGAAAGCCCACAACCAAACTCTGAGATTGATTTTATTGTCTTGACCGAGTATCTAGCGAGATTAAGTTTACCCGTGCCAAAACTTTATCGCTACGATAAAGAGAGAGGTTATCTTTTTTTAGAAGATTTTGGCGATCAACTTTTGCAAGATGCCGTCGGCCCTCACGTTGAACGTAGCGAAAAGTTAATGTGGTATCAGAAGGCGGCCGATATGTTAGCTTTATTGCAATTACAAGGCTCTCAGGATCCGAATCCAAGTTGCCCCGCATTTAATCGGCAGTTCGATTTAGCAAAACTAATGTGGGAAATGAATTTCATGATCGAGCATTTTTTAGGAAATTTAAAAAAATGTAATCTTTTAGAAAGTGAAGTTGAAGAAATTAGAAGCGTTTTAGCTCCACTTTGCCAAACCTTGGCCGATCAAGAGCTTTGTTTAACGCATCGCGATTTTCATAGCCGAAATATAATGATTCAAAACGACGAATTGAAAATGATCGATTTTCAAGATGCGAGATTAGGGCCGCGTCAATATGATTTAGTTTCTTTGTTAAAAGATTCTTATGTGGAGTTGGATGATTCTTTTGTCGAAGAAATGATAGATTATTTTATAGATCGCTTAGAGGAAACAGGTGTTGAGAAAATTAATCGGATTGAGTTTGGGAAAATTTTTGATTTTATGTCGGTTCAAAGAAACTTAAAAGCCATAGGTACCTTTGCTTTTCAAAAAACTCAAAAGGATACAGATCGTTATTCAGAAGATATTCCAAGAACTCTCAACTATGTTAAAAAAACGTTAGCTCGCCAACCCGAACTATTCAATGTTAAAACCGTTTTGGAAAAATATATTCCAGAGATCGCCAGTTAAGCGGTCTCAGAACTTTTACATGTATGACTGTTAGTCAGGAACGCTGTCGATGAGACTATTAAAACGATATGTGCTGAAAAAATTTTTAGCCGTTTATGCATTAACATTGGTATCGCTAATCAGCGTTTTTTTGTTGGTGGATTTTTTTGAACGAGTAGACGAGTTTTTGGTTAAAGGTTCTACCTTGTTTGATTTATTTGCTTATTATTTTTATAAGATTCCATTTATCTTATTTTTCATTGCCCCTCAGGCTGTTCTGTTAGCGACGGTAGTGACCTTAGCCGCTTTTGCTCGAAACAATGAGTTTACGGCAATGAAGGCTTGTGGAATAGGCGTTACGGGAATTACGATTCCAATTGTTCTGGCGTCGTTTTTTATAGCGATAGGCGTTGTAGCGTGTAACGAATATGTCGCTCCCGAAGCGAACCGAAAAATGAACTATATTTTTAATGTCAAAGTGCGTGGACGACAGCCCATGGGAGCGGTGCAAAGAGATAAACTTTGGTTTAGATCGTCCAATGGTTGGCTTTGCAATGTGAATTACTACGATCCTAACAAATCTTTAATGAAGCGTGTCAGCCTATTTATTTATGGGAAAGATAATCGGTTGGAAAGAAGAGTTGACGCCGCTGCCGCTATTTGGAATGGAAGAGAGTGGGAGTTTACAAATGGATATACTCGTGATTTTGGACCAGATGAAGTTGTAAATACTCAATTTTTTGATAGAAAAATATTTCCACTGCCGGAAACTCCGAAAGATCTAAATAAAGCTCAAAAAAAACCTGAAGAAATGAGCGTAAGCGAGATGTACAGAGATATTAAGGCTACCGCTATTGAAGGGAAGGACTCTTCAAGAATGTGGGTTGACCTGCACCATAAATTTTCCTATCCATTTATAGGGGTCGTTTTAGCTTTAATCGGAATACCATTGTCACTACGTTCTAATAGGTCGGGGGGCGTTTTGTTTTCGGTGGGGCTTAGTTTAGGTTTAGGGTTTGCTTTTTCGTTTATTTACGCTATGGGAATTTCTCTTGGACACGGGGGCACTTTCAGCCCGTTTCTGGCCGCTTGGGGAGCCAATATTATTTTTGCCTGTATTGGATTTTATCTTCTGCTGACTTTAGATAGCACAAAAATTATACCCATATGACGACTGTAAAAAAAGTAGCTTCTATCGATATAGGAACTAACACCATTCGAATGGCGGTTTGGGAAAAGGATGCGGAAGGAAATTTTCGCGAAATTCATTCCAATCGGGCGATTGTGCGACTTGGAGAAGGAATGAGTTCTGGCAAAAGACTGCTAGATCATCGTATAAAAAAGGCAGTCGATGTTTTGTCTGAATTTAAACAAGAGTGCGAAGAAATAAGAGATGTGGAAATATGTGCGGTCGCTACCAGCGCCGTTCGGGAGGCTGAAAATAAAGCCGAGTTTGTAGAAACGGTTAAAAGCGAAACAGAAATCGAAATAGAAGTCATCCCTTGGGAGGAAGAGGCTCGTTTGACCTTGGAGGGAATATTTTGGCGTCTTCCCGCAGGCGATTCAACAACGTTAAGTTTTGATATCGGAGGTGGAAGCACAGAATTCATACTCTCAAAAGGTAATCGATTGATTCAAGCTTTTGGATCAAAACTGGGAGTCGTTAGATTGACCGAAAGGTTTTTAACCCAACATCCAATCGATCTTAAAGAATATGATTTGTTAGTAAGCTTTCTGCGTAAAGAAATAGAAAAAATTAGCGAAAGCTTATCCAAACCAAAAATTTCGCGAATTATTGGAACCGCAGGAACCGTGACCACTTTGGCTGCGATACAAAATAACGTGGTTCCATACGATCCAGAGAAAATCCATGGAATTAATTTAAAGTTAGATCAAATTAAACAAATACAAGAAACGTTAAAAAAAATGAACCTAGAAGAACGGTTAAAATTACCCGCTTTGGAACGAGGTCGGGAAGATTTAATTGTTTCTGGAACCGCCATAGCAATACAAGTCATGGAAGTTTTTGAAATTGAGGATTTGACGGTTTGCGAATATGGATTGAGAGAAGGAACGATCTTAGATAGTTTCTCTAAACTAGGAAACCCTTGAAACAATAACGAGTTATTTTCGATTAATGATTTAAAAGCGAAAAAACTTGGAAAAAGCTTTAAACGCTGGCATATCCTTATTTATTTCTTCCAGTTTTTCTTGGAGAATCTGTTCTAGTCTGTTATAAACGTAAGATCACTCAACATTCAAAAATCCAACTATTTACGAAGAATCATGACGAAGCCAAAAACCAGTAAGACTAAAAAACAACCCAGTAAAAAAGCCAAAACTCAATCAACTTTGCCTATGAAAGGCAGAGATATCCTCGTCAAAAGCTTAGAAAACGAAGGATGCGAGGTCTTGTTTGGTTATCCTGGCGGCGCTTCGATGGAAATTCATCAAGCCTTAACTTGCACTAAAAAAATTAGAATGGTTTTGCCCAGGCACGAACAAGGTGGAGCTTTCGCCGCTTGTGGTTACGCACGCGTAACCGGGAGACCTGGCGTTTGCCTTGCGACTTCCGGTCCCGGAGCGACTAATTTAATTACTGGCATTATCGATGCGAAATTGGATTCCATTCCAATGGTTGCCATTACCGGTCAAGTTCCGACAGGAGTTATCGGAAGCGATGCATTTCAAGAGACCGATATTGTGGGCGCAACGTATCCATTGGTAAAACATAGTTACCTAATTCAAGATATTAAAGACATTCCGCAAGTTGTTCACGAAGCTTTTAAAATTGCTGTTAGTGGACGGCCAGGACCGGTATTGATCGATATTCCAAAGGATATTCAGCAACAAGAGAATATTCCAGATTTTACTGTGGATTTTGATTTGATCAGTTATAAACCAAATCTCGAACCTTCCACATTACAAGTCAAAAAAGCGGCTCACGCTATTATGGAAGCAAAAAGACCGTTGATTTACGCGGGTGGCGGTATTATTGCGGCAGAGGCTTCAGGTGAATTGCGGAAACTGGTTAAGACGACAGGAATTCCGATAACAAATACGGTCATGGGACTTGGTTCATTTCCTATGAGTGATCCGTTGTCGTTACATATGTTGGGAATGCATGGAGCTGTGTACGCTAATATAGCAATGAACCATGCGGATTTAATCATTGCCCTTGGCGTTCGGTTTGATGATCGTGTCACCGGCAAATTATCTGAATTTTGTAAAAATGCCAAGTTCATCCATGTTGATATTGACGCTTCTGAAATAAATAAGAATATTACGGTAGATATTCCTATCCAGGGCGATCTCAAACCAACCTTGAAAATGTTAAACGGTTTGGTCAAGCCAAAGAAAGATATAGGACCTTGGTTAAAAGATGTCCACGGTTGGAAAAAAGAGTTTCCTCTTCATTATGAAGAGAATTCAAAGAGCATAGCTCCACAACACGTAATTTGTGAAACTCAAAGGTTGGCGGAGAAAGACGCAATTGTTTCCGTTGGCGTTGGTCAACATCAAATGTGGACAGCTCAGTTTTGGAGATTCGAAGAGCCGAGACGTTGGTTAAGTTCTTCGGGACTTGGGGCGATGGGATTTGGATTGCCTGCGGCAATGGGAGCTCAAGTAGCTTTTCCAAAACGCCAAGTAATTAACTTTGAAGGCGATGGAAGTTTCTTAATGAACATTCAAGAGTTGCAAACTCTTAAAATAGAAAATATTCCCGTCAAAAACGTCGTTTTGAATAACGCGCATTTAGGGATGGTTGCGCAGTGGGAAGACCGGTTTTATAAATCCCTTCGCGGGCATACATTTATCGGCGACGCAAATTTTGCGGAAATAGCGCATGCGTTTGGAATTAAGTCGGATTGTATTACCAAGCCTGAAGAATTAGTTCCCGCGTTAAAGAAAATGCTAAAACACAATGGACCTTATGTTTTGGACGTTAAATATCCTTACCACGACCAAAGCAGAGGACACGTTATGCCAATGATTCCAGGTGGACATACTTACTTGGACACTCTCTTGGATGAAAAACATTCTTTACGAGAGTATTGGCAGAAAAAAGGGGTTCTGTAAAAAATTAAAGGGAATGTTGGGCCAAAGCTTACAAAGCTTTTCGGCCCGACGCTCCTGGTTTATCATCCGGCTTATATTCGTTATAAGCTCTTCTTATGTTTTGATCTAGCAGTTCTTTTCGGTCCCAATGGCCGTATTTACTTTCCAACGCCTTATGAGCTGCTGGCACAATTTCCTCAAGTGACATGCCATCTTTAATCATTTTTGTGACGTAATATTTTAAATCGATAAAATAGTGACGCCATTGAATGATTATGGGTTTAAATCCTATTTCCCCAGTTCCAGGAATCACGATCTCAACATCTAAATCTTCCATCCAGTAAAGGTTCTTTATCCAACCTTCGATTAAGCTGGATGATAAATCGGGAAACTCGTTGTTAAGCGCTAAGCCCCCGGTGATAATTGCTCGATGTTCGGGAAGAAAAATAAAGGTGTCGCCGTCGGTGAAGCTTGGGTCGCCGTGTTTTGCCTCTAGCAAAAAGCCTCCATAGAACAAGTCGATTTCATTTTTGTAAGTGAAGTTTGGGGGAAAGATTTTAACAGTATCCCAATCAGACGTGCCGGCTTTTTTAGTTTTTTCAAGAAGCCTTTCGCCTTTTTTACCGCCAAGAGCTTCTTGAGCGCTTTTATGAGCGATAATCAGATCTGCGTCTTGAAAAACTTGATTAGCAAAAGTAGCTTTTCCGAGATAGCTGGTGTTTATAACCGCTTTGATGGGAAGGTCAGTATGTTTACGGATTTGCTCACGGACTTCTTTGCCATGCTTTGGAGTTCCTCCCGGATCTATAACAATGACTCCTTTGGGAGTAATAATAAAAGTTGTGTTATAGCTCTTGCCGTCATTCGCTATTGAAACAAAAACATTTTTGAATACGCGTTGAGTTTTAATTTCTGCAAAAGAACTAGTAGCAAAAGTAAAAATAAAGCCGATAATAAAGAAAAATGATGACGCTAATCTCATAACCACCCAAAAAAACAAAATTATTAATTAGAACGCTAGATTTGTGCCGCGTTTTTATTGATCAAAAAAATAGAGTAATATTCCCTCTAAAGTGTGTGATAAGCTTTGATAGTTGATTAATTAAACCTACAAATTAAAGTTTATTTTGTTTAAACCCGCTCATTACGCGTGTCATCCTGAGCTTAGCCTGTCCTGAGGCCTTCGAAGGATCGAAGGGTCGCCTCGATTTAATAAAATCAATCCCTTTAATTTTCTTAGTTTGCTTACCGGGAAGCCTAGTTTTTATAAATTAAGCCGACATAGTATCACAATCAATATACTCTAAAGCAACCTTTTGATAGACAGAGTGTTAAGAGAATACTAAAATGAAAAGATGGAAAAGGGAAGCTTCTGAAAATACAGATTTGCCAAGAGCCAAGCAGTAAAAATACGGATTATTTAAAGACCCCCTAAATTTGTTTGACCTTTGATAGGTTTTTGTCACTAAATTATGGAATCAGAATCAAAAAATAAAAAAGACCTGCTTTTGTATCTTCTTGAGAAAGGCGATGCCATGGTTTGTTTGGATGCCCGTCGAGGAGATGTGGATGTCCCGAAGAATCATAAAGGAAACGCGTCGCTTAGTTTGATTTTAAATCTGAATTTTCGTAGGCCGCTGGATATTTTAGACGATGCGATTTATGCAACCTTGGCGTTTCAGGGGAGGCCTTATCAATGCGTTATACCATTTGACGCAGTTTGGGCCATTTTTGTGCCGTCCTTCCAAGAAGGACAGGTTTGGGAGACCAGTATCCCAGACGACGTTCAATTTGACCCCAAATTAGCTGCCGCCGCTGGGAAAGCCCAAAAACCTCCGCAAACTCTAAAAGCTGTTCCGACTCCAAAAGAGGAAGAGGAAAAAGAAGAAACAATAGAAACATCAGCAGAAGAGTCGATGGAAGAGGTATTAGAAGAACCTACAGCTATTAAATCAACCTCAGCCAAACGGGATAGAAGCCATTTAAGGGTGATTAAGTAGGAAATCGCTGAAAAAATAAAAGCTCTCTAAAACTTGAAATTTTCTTTTTACAAAGTAGAAGAGATAGTTTAAAATTTACCATCATAAATAACGATCCCCTAGTTGACCGCCAAATTTAATGGTTATGTGTCTCAGGCGGCTTTAGAACAGAAATTTGTAAATCCATTCCGTAAATAAAGATAAAAATGAATTATGGTGGGCGTAGCTCAGTTGGTAGAGTCCTGGATTGTGGCTCCAGATGTCGCGGGTTCAAGCCCCGTCGCTCACCCCATATTATAGGCGTCCGTAGTTCAGCTGGATAGAATATCGGACTTCGAATCCGAGGGTCGCAGGTTCGAATCCTGCCGGGCGTACTAAAAATTTCTTGTTAACTAGGTTTGAGGAGAAAATTACATCTTCCTTAAACTTAGAAAACGAGAGACTCTGAAAAGGTAATCTGAGGTAAATAATGCCAATTGAAACAAAAAAACGACTGAAGACATTGTCTATAGCGGTGTGTTTTATTTTCGCTTTATCCGCAGGTCCAGTTTGGGCAGATTATAATAGCTCAGCTCATGTTTCTGGCGCATCCGATAGCGGTCATCATATATCTGGAATGGGTTCAGGCGGTGGACATCATGTAAGTGGAGCCGATACCCATGGCAAGTCCGAGGGTAGCAAATCTAAAAAACATCATAGTTCCTATTCGCATCCTAAAAAGAAACATGTCGAAGGCAGTAAAGGACGAACCTGGGGAAGAGGAACTTATAAGGAAAAACACGGGCATTCTCCAAAACATGCTGAAGGAAGCGGCAAAAAGCATAGTGGACATTACGCTAAAGGACACCATAATAGCGACGGTCACTCTGCAAGTGGATACGGACATAAAGGCCATAGCGGCAGTAAACACCAGTATGCCAAAGGACATCATAATAGTGGCGGTCACTCTGTAAGTGGACACGGACATAAAGGCCATAGCGGAAGCAAACACCATTATGCGAAAGCGCATTGCGCGATCGGTTCTTCGGGACATGGACACAAAAGTTCTGGCGGTAACAAACACGGAGGACATTCCCAACACAAAAAAGACCCGTTTGTTCATGTGTTGAAGTACAAATGCAAATTAGGATTGACCGAAGCCCAGGTTTCGGAAATAAAAAACCAGCAGTTTGAATTTGAGAAAGTGTCGATACGATCCCACGCAGCTCATAAAATTGCGCACATGGAACTGGATCGTGTAATTCATGCTGAAAATGTAGACGAATCAAAAGCGCGTCAGTTAGCGGGAACAATAGCGGGAACAAAAACGCAAAAGATTAAAGCGATGGTAGAAGGCAAGCTAGCGGTGATGCGGATTTTAACCGCCGAGCAAAAAAGAATCATAACTCGGATGTACAATCGACATAATTAGGTGTACAATAGAGACATAAATAGATCAGATATCGGGGCATAGCGCAGCCTGGCTAGCGCACCTGCTTTGGGAGCAGGGGGTCCCAGGTTCAAATCCTGGTGCCCCGACCATTAAATCAAGGGTTTACGGGACTTTCCGTAGACCCTTTTTTTGTGACTTTGACCTCAGCGTGACCGGGCAGAACCGAGACCGCTATAAGCAGGTATAGAGAATGAGACGGTAAGGGGCTGGGAAAATCGGCGAAAAATTGAGAAGCCGTGGCTTTAAATAAGGCTTTGCGGGAATACAGGGGTGTTTGTGGTATCAGATATAGAAAGAATGGAATCGGCGGAAAATTCGCGATTTATTGGGAACAAAGGGAGACGGTAGCGGCGGCGAAGGAAAAATTATTTCTCGGTTAAGATAACCTTCCTGTTTGAGATGTAAAAGCCATTGGAGGCGATGGCGACCGCTCCGAGTTTATTTTTAGCGGCGTACTTACAGCGGACAAACCAACCTTTATCCGTTTCTTTAACATTCGTACAAGAATCTATTTTAACGCTATCAGGATTGACGGCAGTTTGTTGTAGGTATTCGGCAACTTCAAAGTATGAGCCGTTAAACTGGTTAAACAGCGGTTCCGGCCCGTGTTTGTCGGCGAAAGAGCTTTCTATGCTGGCGGTTTCATTATTGATTTTTTCCAGTCTATTAGTGAATGACCAATAACCTAAGGCTATAAATAGGATTAAAACAATAGATAATTGTTTAGCCATGAATTTAAAAGTTTCCATTTTGGAAGCTCCTGTGAAAAATTTTACGCAACACTAAAAAATTTAAGCGTTGCGTTTACTGTTGCGTTTAGAAATGTTGAAAAACTCTTTAAAATTATATAGTTAAATCCAAATATAAAAAAATTTACTGTTGCATTAAAAAACTATTTTTTTCCCCGTCTTTTACAAATATTAGAAAATAATTTATCAACTAACATATTTAAATTTACTCCATCTTGACCACTGCCATTCTTTAAAATATAACGAACTTTATCCAAGAGTTCTATGCTTTCCCCTACCTTTTCCGTAAACTCTTGAAAGTCATAACTATCGACATCGGGATTAAATTTTTCTAGTTTTTCTTCAAGAGAATCAAGGCTATCAATTTCCTCTTCTACGCCTTGAATTTCTTTAGGATTCTTGCCCGTTTTAATCCAGTGTGAGTTGGATTCGAATCCCAACGCTAGGTGCGTAAGCTTTACTTCATTGAGACGAAGCCTATAAAGTATACGATCAATAATCGTCCTGGTGCTAAGAGTCAGAAACAATCGGAGTAGATTATTCGGAATTTTTAAAAAAAATATTGCCTGGAGTTTAGGTTTTTAACGATAGGTTGCTTATTTCCTTTTTCGCGGGTATTATCGAATGCCAAAAAATAATTTTGCAAATCAATGTTTGTGAGTGCTTTTACGTTAGCGAGGGAGAGGCAAAACGGCAGTGAAAAAATCTTGTACCTTGAATTATTTTAGTGCTATGAGTTTGGGTAGTTCAGGTTTTGAGAGTTGCTTTAATTAGGTGTGGAGGACCTTGATACTAGGGACGCAAGGTCAATAAAGAAGTAGAGGTTTAATTGTTAATGCACAGAACTATGAGAAGAGTGATAGATTTTTATTGTTCCATATAACTTCTTTTTTCAGGGACAACCTGTTGTGATAGTTCCAGAGTCTGCGGACTTGATGGAAGAGTTGCCTCTACCATCTATGAGCCTGCTTTAGTTCGCTTTCACTAATTGGAAAAGTTTAAAAACTGCATAAGGAAGGGGCTGATTTGATGGACAATCAAAATATAGGGAGGGATCTGACTGCAGATCAACCTGAAGAGATTTTACCCATGATGAAAATTTCTTTAGCCCCTCAAATTAATTTTGCCTATCACCAGAATAGCATTCCTCTTATCAGAGATATTTCCATTACTAATAACACGAAAGACGAATTGCAAAGTTTGGTCTTACGGATGGATGTGTCTCCATACTTTGTTGTGCCAAAAACTTGGAGTATTGCTAGCCTCTCAAGTGGTTCTGAAATTATTCTTTCTGATCGTGACACAACGCTAGATGGTAAGTTCCTCCTAGGTTTGACGGAATCAATGCGCGGTGAAGTTACTTTTTCACTTCTTAGAGAGGAAACTGAAATTGCTAAAATCGTCAGTAAAATAGAAATTCTCGCTAGGAATGAATGGGGTGGCTATGGTGCTCAACCTGAATTACTTGCGGCTTTCTCTATGCCAAATGACCCAGCGATAGATAAAGTATTGTCTAAGTCTGTTGATATTCTTCGACAGAGTAAAAAGGATGTTGCACTTGATGGCTATACTAGTGGGAAGCGCATGCGTTCATGGGAGATCATTTCAGCGATTTGGTCAGCTCTGAGTAGCTTAGGGTTAAATTATTCTTACCCACCGAAAAGTTTTGAGAAAACTGGGCAAAAAATTCGGACACCTTCAATGATTGTGTCTAATTGCTTGGCGACATGCATTGATACGACGATGCTTTTTTGCTCCGCGATTGAGCAGGCCAACCTGTATCCTATTGTTATTCTCAAGGATGGGCACTCTTTCGTTGGGGCGTGGCTACAGCCGGAAAGTTTTCGGTCTGTTGTGATGGATGACGTTACCGCCCTGAGAAAACGTATCTCATTAAATGAACTCATTGTTTTTGAAACAACACTTATAACCCAGAAGCCTGGGTTACCATTCTCCGCCGCAATCGAAAATGGGAAAAAACAATTAGTTGAAGAAGTTGAGGCTAATTTTGTGTGCGCCATTGATATTCAGCGTGCCCGTCAACAGCGAATAAAACCGCTTTCCTTTGTAGAGCATACCGAAAAGGAAGGTGAAAGCTCAGAGGAAACACAGGCTACATCGGCTGCTGTTCTGGATGAAGCTCCTGCTATTGAAGATTTTTCAAAGCCTGACTTACCTAGCAGTGATAAAGAGAGACGCGAAACGCGTTTAGAAAGATGGCAGAGGAAACTGCTTGACCTCTCACTTCGTAACCCTTTGCTTAATTCTTGTCCTTCTCAAACGGTAATTCCCGTAATTTGCCCCGATCCAGGGTTACTCGAGGATAAACTTGCAGAGGGAAAGGCGATCAGCCTCTTACCTTTACCGATCATGACAGTAGATGAGGGTCGGGATGGTGATATTCACGGTGCCCGAACTGGCGAGAGCTTAGATGAGGCATTTGTTTCCAGTGCTCTTATAAAACATGAAATTTATGTTCGCGAAGATAAGAAGAAGCTAGAAGCGCGGCTAATTTCTTTGTATCGCAAGGCTAAAGCTGATCTTGAAGAAGGTGGTGCGAATACACTTTTCCTTGCCTTGGGATTTCTAGTGTGGAAGCGCGAAGATCGGAAAGATAAAAAGTTTCGCGCACCACTCATACTCGTGCCCGTAGAATTGAAACGTAAGTCGGTGCGTTCGGGCGTGAAGTTGGTATTGCACGATGATGAGCCTCGTTTTAATACGACTCTTCTAGAAATGCTTCGTCAGGATATGGGTTTGGATATCCAGGGTCTTGATGGAGAATTACCCACTGATGAGAGTGGTGTTGATGTTGCTGGGATATGGACAAAAATTCGTCATGAGGTAAAAAGCGTTGATGGGTTTGAGGTGACAGAAGAAGTAATTCTTGGAACTTTTTCTTTCGCTAAATACCTTATGTGGAAAGACCTTGTTGATCGTACTGATCGACTCAAAGAAAACCCCGTCGTCAGGCACTTGATGGAAACACCACGAGACCCATACACAACAGATTTGGCTTTTCCTGAACCACGTGAACTCGACCGGCTTTATGAACCTGTAGAACTTTTTACGCCATTGCCAGCAGACTCCTCTCAGCTTTCAACAGTGGTTGCCGCGGGACAAGGTAAAGATTTTGTTATTATTGGTCCACCCGGATCAGGCAAGTCTCAATCAATTTCTAATATGATTGCCCATCTTATGGGGGCTGGAAAAACTATTCTCTTTGTTTCGGAAAAATCTGCTGCACTTAACGTTGTATATCGGCGGCTAAAAGAAGTAGGTCTTGGTGATTTCTGTTTAGAGCTTCATTCAAACAAAGCAAAAAAACTAGATGTTATTAATCAGTTTCGTAATGCTTGGGATGTTTCTGAATACATGACTCAGGGTGAATGGAAAAAGGAGGCCGGTCGTTTAAAAAAAATTAGGGACGAGTTGAATCAATATGTCAAATGCCTTCACGTTACCCACAAAAATGGTTTAACAATTCACAAAGCGATTGGTCTGGTTGTTAAAAATAAAGATATCCCAGAAATTGAACTGTCCTTTCCGGATGTGAATCAGCACACCGAAGATGACCTAGAGCGATTGCGTGGGCATGTGCATGACTTAAAGGTTAGCGCAGAAAAGCTAGAAGATGTTTCTGATCATCCACTAAAGGTAATTGCACAGACAGATTGGTCAAATGCTTGGCAACATGAAATCATTAATTTAGCAGAAAAGCTTGCTCAGTCTGCAAGGCGATTATTGGATGAAATAGCGACTATTTCTACTTCATTGCATTTTGATAAGGATGGTTTGAGTCTGAACCAAGTGGAAGCTATATCATCATTAGCCAAAGCTGTTACCGATGCTTATGGACTAAAACCTGCCTTTGCTCTGGAAGCTTCTGGTCGAGAAAATATTGTAGACGCAGAGGTGGTTAGTGTTTTATTGGCGGAGTACGAGCAGATAACCAAAGATTTATCCGTTGAGTATACCCCTTTGCCTTGGAAGCGCATCTCGGTTGACGATCTATCTGCAAAATGGCAAGAAGCAGAAAACTCTTGGTGGCCGAAATCCTTTTTTGGTCGTTTAAAAGTCCGAAAAAATCTTATAGAACAAGCTGGTGCGAAAGGAAAACCAGAGTCAGAAAACGACCTGGGAATACTTGCTGAACTTCATAAATGTGGCGCACAGATTGAAGAGTTGGGGAAAAAAATAACTTCCATTCCCGACTGGTGTGGGTTTGACACTGACTTAAATCGATTAAGTAAAACTTTGGATGTTGCAAAACGTCTTCGAACCGGGATTATTGCCATAACAGAGGATGCAGATAAGCTTATATCGTTGAAGAGCCAAATAAAAAAGCTCGTTGCTGAAGGAAATGAGCTTCTTGATGAAGAGGGTGCTATTGGACGTTCTTTAAAAAGAGAAATTGAGGGCTGGAAAACTTATGAAGAAAACCTGGCTGAATTTTCTTTGAAAGCTGCTCAGGCCTTGGGTGACAATCTGTCACCTCAGAAAAACGGTTTAACTGAAGTTATAGCAATTTGTGAAAATATTATTGAAAACAAAAACCGTTTAAATGAATGGTGCGCTTGGCGGCATGTGCGTAACCTTGCCATTGACTCAGGTCTTAAACCCTTGGTGGATGCACTAGAAAACGGAAGTTTGGCAATTGAACGTCTGGAAGATGGCTTTGACGAGTCTTACTGCCGTTGGTGGGTTGAGAGAAAAATGGACGCAGATGATATATTGCGCGGTTTTAACTCAAGTCTGCATCAAGATAAAATTGAACAATTCAAGGCGCTGGATGACCAAGTACGATCTTTGACAACTAAGTATGTGCGAGCCCGTATTTGCAGTGAAATTCCATCAAAAGATGATGTCAAAGGAAATTCAGAATACGGAACGCTTCGCCGGATATTAGGGCAGACACGACCTCGAAAATCGTTGCGTAGCCTTATAACAGATATGCCAAATGCGTTGACGCAACTGACACCCTGCGTATTGATGAGCCCGCTTTCTATTTCTCAATATCTCCCTGTTGATCAAAAAGCATTTGATGTTGTTATTTTTGACGAAGCATCTCAGATTACAGTTTGGGATGCCATTGGTTCCATTGCTCGCGCCGAACAGACAATTGTTGCTGGCGATCCTAAGCAACTTCCTCCAACCAGCTTTTTTGGTCGCTCGGATGATGACTCAGATGAAGATGTCGATGATGCAGATTTGGAGAGTATTTTAGATGAAATGCTTGGTGCAGGTATACCAACAAGGGAACTAGCTTGGCACTATCGCTCGGAAAATGAATCGCTCATTACTTTTTCAAACCACAATTATTATGGCGGGAATTTAATAACCTTTCCTTCACCAACAGCGAATGACAAGGCAGTAAAGCTTGTTCCTGTTGATGATGGTGTTTACCTTAGAGGAAAAGGCCGTACAAATCGAGCAGAAGCAGATGCAATTGTTGCAGAAATCGTACGGCGTCTCAAAGACCCTATTTTTAACAAAGAAAAGCGCACTATCGGAGTTGTGACGTTTAACACGGAACAAAAAAGTTTAATAGAGGATCTTTTGGATGAAGAAAGGCGACGTCACCCCGACATTGAGCCTCATTTTGGCGAAGACCTGATTGAACCTGTTTTTGTTAAAAATATTGAATCTGTTCAAGGCGATGAGCGCGATATAATATTATTTTCCATCACTTTTGGAAAAGATGTTTCTGGTCGCATGACTATGGATTTTGGCGCAATCAACAAAAGTGGTGGGGAACGCAGGCTAAATGTTGCTATCACCAGAGCGCGTTCAGAAATGGTAGTGTTTTCTTCTATAGGACCTGATGAAATAGATCTTTCGCGTACATCTGCAAAAGGTGTGAGAGATCTGAAGCATTTTCTTGATTATGCTAAACGTGGCTTGAAAGCTTTGGGAGAAGCTGTATCAGGTTCGGTTGGAGATTTTGAGTCACCTTTTGAAATTGCAGTTGCCCGTGGTTTACAAGAACGAGGCTGGACGGTTCACCCACAGATTGGCGTGTCTGCATTCCGTGTTGATATTGGCATAGTACATCCAGAGTCCCCGGGAAGATATTTGGTTGGAGTTGAATGTGATGGCGCGACATACCACCGATCTGCTACCGCTCGTGACAGGGATAAAGTGCGTGAAGAAATTCTGTCGCGTTTAGGCTGGAATTTGTTACGTCTGTGGTCAACAGACTATTGGGTTGATAGTGAAAGAGAGTTAGACCGTCTCGATAGTGAAATTAAAAATATTTTGCATAAAGAAAAGGCAAAGTAAAACGGTTACGAAATATTTTTGTGAATTATGGGGGGGGGGAAATACTAATGTCATTGTCTCAATATTTATTAGAAAATTTATTTAAGGATCTACAGAATGTCTCACTATTGTCTTTTATGTGAGCAAGAAGCCATCAAAAATCTGTATGATAAAATACCTCCAGTCCTCCCACCTTATTTTCATCTACCACTAGCGCCGTGCCGCTGGTACCCCAAACTGCTCTCCAGTAAATGTTTTGTATAACTATGTTTTGTTTTCAAAATACGCATATCCTCTACCGATAGGATCTCGACTATCTCGCCATTTTGCATGACGCCAATTTGCTCGCAAATATGTCCAACTACGGCGAGATCGTGCGAAACCATTAAGTAAGTCAGGTTTCGTTCTTGTCTTAGATCGGTCAGCAGGTTCAGAATTTCAGCCTGCACTGATACATCCAGAGCCGATGTCGGCTCGTCCAGCAACAAAATAGAGGGTTCCGAAGCCAACGCGCGCGCTATGGCGACGCGTTGACGCTGACCTCCCGAAAGCTGGTGCGGGTAACGGAAGCGAAAAGCGAGACCCAACCCCACATCGTTTAACAATTTCATTATTCTACTATCGATATCTTTAAAACCATGAAGATAAAGGGTCTCGGATAAAACCTGGTCGATTGTGTGTCGTGGATGAAGCGATCCATAAGGGTCTTGAAATACCATTTGCACGGCGCTATAAAAAGCGCGGTCGCGTTTGGAACCAAGGACGGTCCCATTTACCAGTATCGTTCCGTTCCAGGTGGGAACGATGCCGGCAATCGCCCTTAATATGGTTGTTTTACCCGAACCGCTTTCTCCTACCAGCCCAAAACTGCCGCCCAAAGCCGTTTCAAAAGAAACGTTTTTAACGGCGTCAACGCGCTCTTGTTCGTTGCCAAACCAGACATTGATACCGGTCAATTTTATTCCGTTATTCATCTTCGAGCGCCCCACTGACGCTGGGTTGGTCCCGCCACTCCGGGTCATGTTCAAGAACTTCCAATCGGTCCACCTGTGTATCCAGGCGTGGCAGAGAATTAAGGAGACCTTGCGTGTAGGGGTGTTGCGCTTCGTGCAGTTTATCAGCGCGGCAGGTTTCAACAATGCGGCCAGCGTACATAATAAGAACGCGGTCGCAAAATAATTGAACAAGATTCAAGTCATGACTGATGAAGATGAGACCCATGCCTCTTTCTTTTACGAGTTTATCCATGATCTTGAGAACTTGAATCCTTACAGAAACGTCGAGTGCGGAGGTGGGTTCGTCGGCAATCAATATTTTGGGATCGGGAATAAGCATCATCGCGATCATGACGCGTTGCCCCATGCCGCCAGACATCTCGTGGGGATAAGCGTTAAAGACGCGTTCGGATTCGTTGATGCCGACCGACTCCAGTATTTCCAAAGTTTTCTTTCGAGCTTCGTCCTTAGTCGCTTTGGCATGGAGGCGATACCCTTCCGCAATTTGATCTCCAATGCGTAGGACTGGATTCAATGAGAACTTCGGGTCCTGTAAAATCATGGAAATTCGACGACCGCGCACCTCGCGCATTTGGCGTTCGGTTAAAGCCATGAGGTCGGAGCCCTCAAGGTTGATTTTGTTGGCGGCGACTCGCCCGGGAGGTTTGATTAAACGCAGTAAAGAGCGGCCCGTCATTGATTTACCAGAACCGGATTCGCCGACAATACCCAACCGTTCCTGTCCTAATGAAAAACTTATGCCACGCACCGCTTCAAAAATGGCATTGCGAGTCGGAAATTTAACCCAAAGGTTTTCAACCTCCAGCAGGTTTTTCATAAATCGTTTTCCTTAGGATCGAGCACGTCGCGCAGACCGTCGCCAAGTAGATTAAAACCAAGGCTTACTATGAAGATGGCAAGACCGGGTATGGTCGCCATCCACCATTGGTCGTGGATGAAATTTTTACCGTCGGCTATCATTGCGCCCCATTCGGGTAGCTGCGGCTCTGCGCCAAGGCCAAGGAAACCAAGCCCTGCGGCGGTGAGAATTATCCCCGCCATATCGAGAGTAACTCGAACTACTAAGGATGACAGGCAGAGCGGCCAGATGTGTTTAACGATAATTCGCAGCGGGCCTGCGCCTTGCAGTTTAATCGCGTGAATATAGTCGGATTGGCGCATTGTAAGCGTTTCCGCTCGCGCAATCCGAGCGTAGGGAGGCCATGCCGTTAGCGAGATGGCGAGAATAGCGTTTTCCATTCCGGCTCCAAAGGCGGCGACAAAAGCCAAAGCAAGCACCAACCGGGGAAACGCCAGGAAGATATCCGTTAACCGCATTAGGACGATATCAATCCAGCCGCCCAGATAACCGGCGACGGTACCCACAAAAAGCCCCACCACTGGGGCGATCAAGGCCACCAAGGCCACAATGTAAAGAGTTATCCGCGAGCCATAAATGAGGCGACTGAAAATGTCGCGACCGTGACTGTCCGTTCCAAGAAGATACCCATTTTTTCCAGGCGGCGTGAGATGGGCCGAAAGTTTCTCGACTAAAGGATCATGAGGCGCGATGAAAGGAGCGAATATCGCGATAAAAACCAGCGTTAAAAGAATTATGAGGCCACACATCGCCAGGGGATTAGAACGGAATTCCAGCCAGGCTTGATAGATAGACGCAATGCGCGCGTGGCCGCGCGAGGTTGGCGTCTCTGTTAAGAGCCAGTCGCGCCATGATGTTTTTTTGGCAACGGTGCTCATTTTGTTCTCCGGTCCAAGATTTTATAAAGCAGATCGGAGAAAATATTGAGGCAAACAAAAACCAACCCCACCACAACTGTACCGCCAAGAACGGCGTTCATATCGGCGGAGAAAAGAGCCTTCGTTATGTAGAAACCCAATCCATTCCATTCAAAAATGGTTTCCGTTAAAACAGAACCTTCGAGGAGCCCCGCGAAGGAGAGCGCTATCACGGTGACGAGTTGTATCTTAATGTTGGCAAACGCATGGCGCCAAACCACTGCGCTTTCGGAAAGCCCTTTCACGCGGGCGGTGACGATATACTCTTGATTGAGCTGTTCCAGCATGAAGCTACGCGTCATACGGCTGATATAAGCGAGAGAGTAATAACCCAGGATGGATGCGGGAAGAATAATATGGGATATTGCATTTTGGAAAATCGTCATGTCTCCCGCGATAAGACTGTCAATAAGTATCATACCCGTCACCTGAGGAACAATATCCTCGTAATAAATATCTAGACGACCGGGACCGCCCACCCAATCCAATTTAAAATAAAATACAATCAGTCCAATCAAGCCAAGGTAAAAAATTGGCATGGAATATCCGATAAGGGCTACCACGCGCGCTATATGATCAATCCAGGTTCGGCGCCTCATGGCAGCAAAGACGCCTAAAGGCACGCCTATCGTCACGCCAAAAAAGGTGGCGAGTGTGGCCAACTCCAACGTGGCGGGAAAGACTCGTTTGATATCTTCCAAAACGGGCTCATTCGTAACTAAAGACTGGCCAAAATTGCCTTGCGCAACATTTTTCAGAAAATGGAAAAATTGAATAGGTATCGGCTGGTCCAAACCAAGGTCGCGTTTGGCGTCTTCATAAACTTCTTTTGAAGCGCGGTCCCCTACAATCGATAAAACAGGGTCTAAGGGCATGGCGCGTCCGATGAAAAAGGTCACCAGTAATAGTCCGAGCATGGTAACGGCGACGGAAGCCAGGGTTTGCGCCGCCTTTTTCAAAAGAGATGGTAGGACAATCCAGCGTCGATCCTTCTCCGCAACCCGATCAGATAATAGGGCCATTTATTTAGTTACCAGCCAATAGGAAGCAGAAGTGACCGCAGCGCCAATGTTAAAATTCTTAACTTTACTGCGTCGACCGGTTTGTTCTGTTTGTTGGAACATGATGGCGAAGGGCGACCTTTTTTGATGATCGCGCTGCAGGGCACGATACAACTCGGCTCGTTTCTCGCGATCTTTTTCGATAAGAGCGGATTCTGTCTCCAGGGTCATTTTCGGAATATGCCACGCCGCGCGCCATGCAAGAACGCCGGTCTGAGACGCTTCGTCCCGGTTATCTGCGTTCACGGCGAAAGCGCTTGCATTGGTATGAGGATCTGGATAGTCTGGCCCCCAGGAGCCGACGATGATTTGGAAATTCCGCGCGCGGTAACGGCTCAGGACCTGTTTGCTTGTGCCGATACTGAGTTTGGCCTTGATTCCCGCCAAAGCAAACGTGTTTTGTAAAGATTGAGCGATGTCGGTCCTCGCCTGACCCACCGCAATCTCAATCTCAAATCCGTCGGCATGGCCAGCCTCGGCCAACAGGGTTTTGGCTTTTTCCACGTTAAGGGAATAGGGTTTATCGTCGATAGCTCCGAGATAGGTACGCGGTAAAAAAGCTTGATGCACTATGAATTGACCTTTAAGGAATGAATTTGCCATCCCTTTGTAATCTGCAAGGTATTTCAAAGCTTCGCGGACCTTGGGTTTGGAAAGCGTTGGGTTCTTCTGGTTCATGACGAAGTAAAGCAACCTTCCACGCAATTCGGTGTCGATGGCTATGCCCTTAACTTTAGAAGCTCCCGTCACATCCACCGGGCTCAGGTTCCGGGCGATGTCAATGTCCCCCTTTTCAAGCAATAATCTTTGCATGGAGCTTTCCTGAATATGACGCACGATCACGCGTTTCATTTTCGGGGTTCCAAGGTAGAAGTTGGGATTGGATTGTAATGTATATGACTGGTTGGGTTTCCATTTAACCAAACGGTAGGCACCCGACCCGGCGGTATGAGTTTTCAACCAGGCATTACCCATATCGTTTTTGACCGCGTGAGCTTTGACAACCTTGCTATCGACAATGCCGCCAATATTGGCTGTCAGGCAGTTCAATACAAAAGATACTGCGTATTTCTTATCTGTTGTGATAGACAAAGTTCCATCTCCAGTCGCTTTAATCCGCTCTTTTACATTGTCCGCGTTGAAACCGAACTGGGTGAGGATGAAGCTGGGCGTTTTGTTCAATAATACTGCGCGCCGCAAACTGTATTCCGCATCCTGGGCCGTCACCGGGTTACCCGAGTGAAACTTAACCCCGGGGCGCATTTTGAAAACAATCGTTCGTCCATCCTCGGATACCGTCCAACTTACAGCCAAGTCGCCTTTATAGCCGGCCTTTAGATTCATGGGATCAAAATTGACAAGACGTCCATAAATATTGCCGCTGAGATCGCCTCCAGAAAATTCGAAAGTTTCCGCCGGATCAAGCGTAGTGATATCGCCGATACGATTGGCGATAACCAGGATATCAGCCGGAGGCTTTGCCCATACCGGTAAGATGGCAAGGGTAGTAATAAGGCTTATAGTCGTTGCGACAATAAAAGATTTGACGAGTTTCATGATGGTTTGTTTTCTATTTAGAATTGGAGTTGTGACATGCCGCATTTGTTTTAGGTTTTCCCTGGAATATTTTAACGACTGACGAACACAATCGCCGATTCTTTATTAACGTTCGCGATCAATTTGTTATTTTTAATTCGACTTATATAGGACTCGTCTCCAGAAACTGCAATCATTCTCTCTTCAAACAAAATGGTGAGTTTTTTTGGTTTTTATAATACTAGTAATACAAATTTATATACCTGATTTAACCAAAACGCTATTTATAATGAGCAAAACCCTTCTGTCTCACAATACCGTTTAAATTATGATTCCGAATGTGCCGCTATGAATCTTCGAAGTAAAACTTATGATCCTGATTTCGTGCCTCAAGAAGTTTATTTTTGGGAAAAATAACAGCATTTCGACGCCGATGGGATGGTTTTTTTTAGGTTACATTAAACGGCGGGACCGAATGGAATCAAGTTGGAATGGTCCAGGCAGGGAAGCTGGAACTACCGGAATAAATAATACTGTCGTAAATTGCTTGTATACAAATGACTTGTTAATAAACTCAGCAAATCTAATAAGTTAAGAATTTAAAGAAATAGCGCCGAACCATTTTTGGGAGCAGGGGGACTCAGATCCAAATCCTGGCGATCTTTTTTCAAGATTTGTTTTCATTTGAAATTAATTAAAGATTTAAATCTCTATTTAAGGTATATTTTTCGTATGCGAAAAGGTTGTTTGGGTAATTGAAAAGACGAGCCAAATAGGTATCTGACGATCTTATAGAGACCTTTGTACAATATGAGTCGTTGGGTGTCTGCCCAGGCGTTTAATAAGTTCCGATTTAAGGGGAGGGATTTTAAATGGCGCGATCAAAGGCTACAGTTTTTTTAATAGCAACATTTGGAGTTATTTTTTTTCTTCACGTCAATGCGTTTCTGGCTTTTGCTAAAGCAGATCGAACAAACAACAGTAAAGTCAACTTATATACGGGCGACGTCTCGGTTGCTCCCAAGATAATTTCCCTCCCCGGTCCCAAAGGATTGGACGTCAACGTCTCTCTCGCCTATAGCAGCGCCTCTCACAAGATGGCCGAAAAAATCAACGCTGAATCTCCTACTGGAATTTTGGGGCTGGGTTGGTCGCTGACCAAGGAATCCATAGTTCGAGATACCAATGGAACGGGCAACGAACAAGACGATTCTTTTTTCCTTTTGAGCAACGGCAGTCGCAACCAACTGATTAAAACGGGTTCGGATGTGGAAGGCGATATTTACAAACTTAAAGAATATAAATTCTGGAAAATCCGCAACAATACATCCAAAAATCAATGGACGATCGTTAAGGAAAACGGGTTTAAATATATTTATGGAGGTGGGGTTAAAGCGGAGGCCGACGGTTCCAAAACAAGCTCTGGCGATTCTATAGAGTGGGGAGTGAAATGGGGTAATTGGATTGGCAGTAGTATGCAAACCGCAGGTCAGGAACAATTCCCTATAGTGTGGCATTTAACAACCATCCAGAATATATGGGGACAGGAAATTCACCTTTATTACGACCAAGTCCGCAAACGGGTTGGTACGGCTTTGGGAAGCAATGATCTGTCTTATACCCAGGCCGCTTATCTCTCTAAGATCGTCGGCGCCAGCGGCGAAACTGTGGAATTGAATTATGAGGAAAAAGATACCGACGAGTATGTAGTTCCTCACGTTCCGGACACTGACGACTCGCAAACAAACCAAAACTTCCTTACCGTCAACGGGGCTCTCAATTCGTCAGGGCTATGGAATGGTTGGCCTTACCTTTTGCCCAACCCGCAAATCACTTTAACGGTAAAAGGGCCGGATGGGAAATTGGAATCCGCTGAGACTACTGCCGAAACGTTCAACGACCGCTACTTTTCCCAAACCGTCAAGTTAGATAATCCGAAAAACCCATTTGATTTAACCGCCAAAGTTATGACCGCTCCAACAAGTCTTTTGGAGGAGTTGGTAACCTATTTTGTGGATTTCATCAACGGTTTAGCGTCTGCAACGCAAGTCAGCCTCAGTCTCGATAAAGATAAGTTTCTGGGAGTTGTTCATGCGATCAACGCCGTTTATCAGGAAGGGAAAAAAATAAACGGCATTACGCTGGACGTTCTATTCTCCATCTTGGGCAAAATCAAAACCGCTGTTTTGGATACGAGAGCGGGATTTAAAACTTTGGGACAAGCTATTGAAACGCAGTCGTTAGAATCTGTATTAGATGGATTTCAGAAGGTGGCGGACGAGCTCAATAAAGTAGATACCATTATTAAAGATTTCAATAAAGTCACGCTCCCGGCAATTAAAGCCGCCAATACGGCTATCGCTCCCATCAATATAAAAATCGATGCCCTCAATAAACTCATTAAAAATTACAAAGTTCCGTCGATTGGTTCTTGTCCTGGCGGATCCTATGGTTCTTGCAAAAGTAAGGACAGCGTATGTCCAAACGGAACCGAGAGAGTATGTAAAGCGCCTTTAGTAAATGGAGATTGTAATTCTTATAAAAATGGAAAATGTAACGCTTGGGCAAAGGGAGCTTGCAATGGCTGGGAACAGGTTTGCGATGGATGGGCAAAGGGAGCCTGTAATAGTTGGGAACAAGGAGGCTGTAATGGTCATGCATCAGCACGTTGTTGGAAATGCAGCGGAAGCGGTTTTTCTAAATCATGTGGGTGGAAATCTTGCGAAGGACCTTGTAATAGTTGGGATAAGGGAGACTGTAATGGTTGGCTAAAGGGGCTCTGTAATTCCAATAAAAATGGAGATTGTAATAGTTGGGCAAAGGGAACTTGCAATGGATATGAACAAGTTTGCAATGGATATGAGCAAGTTTGCAAGGCTGGAAAAAAACTGGTTTGTAAAAATAAAGCGGCAAAAGTCGATGTATGTTTGGCATGCTCCATGGAAATTCCTCATCTGCCGGCTCTACCGACCCAATTGACCGATCAAAAGCTTGATATTATCGCCGCCGCTCAAAAAACTTTAGACGACTTATCGACCACGATTGGAAAAATAAGATCGGCATTGGCTCCTAATAAATATTTCTCGTCTGCTGCATCTAGCGAGGCTTCGGAAGTTCTTAAATTAATCGGTAACTTGGTTCTAAAAGATATATCCCCTGGACTTACTAAATTAGTCGGTATTTCGCCTTTTGGGACCTCCATTAAAGACCTCAAGTTATCTCCTCAAAAAGTTTTAGATACTCTCGTAGAACTCAAGAAGGACATTGACGTGATTGGTTTACCGAACCCTGAAAAGATAAAAACCATTGTTAAGGATTCGAATCTACTTCACGCTAGTTTAAAAGAAGCCGTCACGGTTCCATGTCTCACGGATAAGAAAAAACTAGGAAATTGTACTTACCTAGTATCTGTTATCGACGCTATTTTGCTAACCCCTATTTATTTTATCGATACTTTTGAGAAAACGGCTAAGGCGGTTTCGTTTGGCTTGGAATACATTCTCGACGCTCTTTTGGGCGATCCTCAACAGACCAAAATGTTGGAGAAGACATTTTCGGGAGTTCAATGCGATCCTAAAACTGGGCAGGTCTTTGATGCGCAAAATAATCAAAAAAATCTTTATCTCACTGCGCAAGGAGAATCTGGTTTTAAAGGACCTGAAAATTTTAAAACGGGATTGGCTATCCTCAATATGACAGCTACTTGCGCCGTTCCGTCATTGAATCGCAATGGGTATCAGGATCGATTTGAGACAAAATATCTGGATTCTATAAACGTTTTCTCGGCTCCTGAAGGAGACAACAAGAGTAAAAAACTACGCACGGTAAATTTTAATTACGGGTTTTTAGGAACGGATACGCTGAAAAAACGGTTGTTAAAAGGGATTTCCCATACCAACCCAGAAGGAAAGCCCATATCCCCCAGCCAGGATTTTATTTACTGGGGCGAGGATGCAGCGGATGGAGTTCAAGTCTCCGTTACCGACAACAGTGGCTCGTTTAGCAAAACAAATAAGGCTCTTTATGGCGCGTTAAAAAAGGTTGTCGCTCCTCTGGGCGCTACCAAAACTTATTTTTATAGTAAAAATGAAATTCCAAAGGCTAAAAGAGCGCTCGAAAATGTTTCCATAAAACCCTATTGGAATAACCACGCACATACCTACTTCGGATCGGATTATATGGTACTTACCTGGTTTGAACCTAAGGAAGACGGTGGAGACTTTCATGTATCGGCCTATCAATGGTTAGGGAAATGGGTGACGGCGCAGATTGAAGGCAACGACGCCGAAGAATTGGGCTCTTTCCCGTTGGATAAAGAAAATATCGGTAAGGTTGAGGTCGTATTACAGGACGATTTTATAATGGTAGTGACTCCGGGCAACGATAACTCTCTTCAAATATTTCGAAAAGATCCTCTTCGCAACGGGATTTGGAAATTATTTTCGCCGTCGGTAAAAGTTACAGCCGAAAAATTTAAATTGGCGGCTGGCGAACGATTTGTGGCTTTGCTGGATACCGAGAGCGGCGTTCTTCACCGCTACAGCTGGAACGGTTCTCAATGGAAAGAAGATAGTTTTTCTATCAAACCCGAGTCGGGTTCGGGAATGGTTTATGGGATGACTGCAAACAAGAACTTTATCTTCACGGTTTCCACTCCCAGCGATCAATCTGCCAAGCCTCAGTTACAGTTCCATACGATTGACGCAATGGGCCAATGGTTGTCGCCAAAAAGTTGGCAAGCCCCCGCTAACTTTTTTATCGATCTTCCAGAGGAGAAATACGGCGTACTGGGTTTTTCGGCAGAAATTTACGCCAATAAAATTAAGGAAATAAATTTACAAGCCAGCGGTTCCTTTGTGGGGGTGCAGGCATTTCGCAAAATCGATGGCGCCAAATTTAAAATTCCCATTCGCGACATTAATATCTTAAAAGCCGCAAAAGGGGAAGGTAAGGGAGCGGTAATTGATTACGGAACTTTATATTTCGAGATGATTATTGACGAATACGTCCACGTGGCTTACAAATTGCCGGGCGACACCAGTAAATTGAGTGTGGGGACGCCTTTAGAGCAAAGCGTATTTATCCCAAAATATAAATTGAGCTTTGATCCCGCCTCTAAAGATATCACTTATGACGATATTTTAAAGCACACAACAGTAGGCGCTTTAATGCAAGCGGTGGGTTTGGACGTTCACATACCCCAGGTAGGAGGACAAACAGCGCTTCATCTTTCCAAAGCGGACCTTCTTGATATTGCGCAAAATTCTCCTTTTGAATCGGGAGAATCGGTTCGAGTTCAGATGAGCGTTACCGAAAATGGAATAGCCATCATTCCTCCTCCGGCTCAAGTCAACTTGAATCCTGCGGCAGTCTACAAACGGTATTTCAATCGGTACGACGGGGTGAAATGGAATAATCAAGATTTTCACAACGATAATAAAGACCAACTGTTTGGGCCGGATTTGAATTTGGATGTCGTTTCGGAAGCCGGTCAAAAAATATTATCACTTTTTGATTACGATCCTAATACCAGTACCTGGAAAAACAACGGCGTTCAATTCAATCAACCCGATATTGAGTATTACCAAAAAGTGGCGCAAGTTGTCCAGTTTGTCGTCGATCAAGTCATTCAACAAGGCCTCGGTATATTGACCAGCGAAATAGGGGATATAGAAGGGCAATTGATTGGCATGGGCATCGATGCTGTTTTCGATATTATTTACGACGCCGTGATTTTTAGCGGGGTGTTAGCGCAAGGGTTTGAAGAGAAGGGACTCTATGGACTGAACTACCTGGTGATGAATAACAAAGTCTTTCATCGCGATAATACGGGGAAATGGAATTGGAGCAAAGATTTATTGAGGACGGATGAGTCTTTGCACTATCGAAAAAGAGAACTGGCAAATAATTTTACGGTTTACATGACTCATAAAAACTTGCCTGACGGAAAGAGCGACGACCAAAGTTTGGAAGATCAACTTACATCCGTTGCCGTAAACTGGGCTGAAAGCGCTTTGGTTTACCAGATTCAAAATCATATTAAATTATTACGTAATGGCGTGATCAGCTCTAAAGAACTTGAATTAGACACTGTTCAGGAAATAGGGGGACTGACCACAAAATCTGTGAAGGAAAAATCCGTTGGAGTTGGCTCTAAAAAGTTTGAGCTAGACACAGTCAATAAAATAGCGGTTCTAACAACGGAACCCTCTATGGAACAACCGAGCTTGTCTAGTTCCAACGCTTTTATTGCTTATCCTAGAAATGAAATGTGCGCTTTGGCCGGAAAACTCATTACCATGTGCGGTGAAATGACTACCGAAGCGGAAAAAACGTTTTCTTTACTTGGTTATTTAGAAAAACAACAGTTTCCGAATACTGTCATTGATTCTCTATATAACGGTATGGCAAAGAAAAAACAAAGCGGGTTGTTAGGTCCTGCCTTAACCTGTAAAACCATTGACAACTTTCACACTAATTTAATCAATAGTAAAAGTACCTGTGAAGAGTTTATAGAAAAAACTATTCTCCCTATAAAAAAGCTTTCTACCTACACCCTGCTTCCGGGACTTCAACCAAAAGTTTTGGCCAGCGATTTTACTTACGCCAAGTCCTTTAATCTTTATAGGGTCGTCAATGATGGTTTTAAAGAAGCGTTAGAAGATTATGCGGTTTCCAAGGTAGTCGTCGACGATGGTTTCGAAAAGCGTTACACGGACTACGTTTATAATACGGATACGGCAGAATTTGATCCTTCAGGCGCTACCGCTTTCTACAATCAAGTGACAGTGGTTCCCAGCGGTTTTTCGGATAGTCCCGATTACAGCAATGGAATTACCCAACACTTTTTTCTTAATGGCGGATTGGACGGTAACTCAAAATGGAGCAAGGTAAATACCGTTCAACTGTGCGACTCGACAGGAACGTGCACGGATGAAACGACGAATAATTTGACATTGGTCAATGGCTTGCCCTATCTCACACGTGTCTGTGAAAGCAATTCTGCGCAAAAAGACTGTGCAAAGGAAATTGCCTCCACTTTTAAAGAATACACTGTTTTTGAAAAAGCATTGGGCGAAAAAGGCCGCAAAGGTTATTACTTAAGACCGACACATACCGTCAGTACACGGGATACAGTGGAGTCCGCGGTTGATTTGAACTACAACTCAAACGGCCTTCTCACAAACCGGACGAGTTACAACTACGACGTTTCTGGGAAAAAAGAAGTTAACGTTAAAACTTTGGTGTATGGATCGGAACAGTACCCTGAACTCCATGCCCTAAACATCCTGAAACCCATTGTTCATCGGCAGACTAAAACGACTTCAGGTAATGACCCGCCAATCGTTACCCATCAGTCTGTTACCACTTGGAAAAATTGGGGAACTAAAACTTCTCCTCAATGGGCTCCTTATCAAAATTTTGTGGCGCGAAGTAACCAGCCTGGGGATTTTGATTGGGCTGGAGGCGTCCCAAAAATTCCCGCACATTGGATAAGAACTCGGCAAATCATCAATCGCGATCCCTCGACCGGTCGTATTCAAGATATCCAGGATGTCAATGGAGTTTATCATTCCGATATTTATGATGTAGAGAGCCGATTCCGCATCGCCTCATTTTCAAATGCCAGCGTTCGTTCCTATCAGGCCGGATACTTAGGGTTTGAATCTTATGAAAGTTCTCACTTTTGGACCTCATCTGGAGCGCCCAGCAAGGACAGGCATACTGGTATTAGGTCGTTACAAGGCAACCCTGTTCATATTCAGCCGACTTCATTTTCTCCACGTGAGAAGAATACGGCCTACATTGTTTCTGCGTGGTTCAAACCGGTAGTCGGTAAAACTTGTCAATTAGGTTTTGGGAATCAGACCGTCGCCACTCAAGTAGGAAATGAGGGTTGGCAATATCTTGAATCCGTTACTCTCTCTCCCTCTTCGACTAATGTTCCTAGCGCCGAGTGTTCGCAAGGTGGAGCCATCGACGATATTCGGTTTGGCCCAGTGGATTCCCCATTTATGGCAAATGTTTATGATCCCGATTACACGTTTGTAACGGCGCGTTTGGGAACCAATGGCGACGTGAATCGGTTTATCTATGACGATACTCAAAGACGTATTGCCGTGGTGGGTCCCGATGAGCAAGTCAGTCATCTCTCTACCCAACATTTTTCGCGCCGTTTGAATGGGAGCGGCGTTAAAGAAGGTCAAAATTTTGTGCTCAACGACCCTAACAGCCAATACCATATTGTGGCGCGGCAAGGAGGTCGTTATTTTTCGTTTAACGACGGGACAACGCAAGGGTGGTCGGCCGGAACCGTCGTTGATTCTAAGCTTCAATTGTCCGGAAAAAGCACGGCGGCGCTGCTCAATTCGTCAAAAGACGCCTTTGGTATTCGGGTTCAGTTAAACCTTCCTTCTTCTGAAAACGAACGCAGCCAGCGCATTGGTCTGGTTATTGGGGAATGGGAAGTAAGATATGATGCAAGTCAAGGCGGTTACCATATCTATGCTAATGGAAAGCCAAGAGGGGTCTGGGTTAAAGGCCCCTTGGCTGCCGATTGGGTTTTAGTATGGGCTGATGGGTCTATTTTCCTGATTGCCGACGGCAAAAGTCTTGTCAGAGACTCGGCATTTAAAGGTACGGTTTTAGGCAAATTCCAAATCTCAGTCTATGGAGATGAAAAACAGAAAACCCTCTTTGACAATGTTCTGATTTTACGCGATCCTCAGGTTGCTGTCTCGTATTCTAACGGGACTGGCAAAGTCCATCAAGCGCAACGGCTGGAAACCGGCAAAAACGTTATTGTATCGGAAACTGTTTATGATGGATTGGGCCGACCCGCCGTTCATACCAAACCCGCTAAAGTTACCGGCTTTCTAGGGTTTAAAAACGATTTCGTCAAAAAACCGTTTGATTGGAAGTCGGGCTTGATGAAAGGAACCGTCGCCGATTATTATTCTTCCAAAGGAAAAGGATTTTCCGACGACGCAGGTTTTCCTTATAGCCGCGTGGAGTATGAAAATAACCCGCTTTCCAGGCGTAAGGATATCGCCTCTCCAGGAAAAGATTTTGCCGTCGACGGCGCTCTTACTATGGCGCGCCAATACGGTTTGGATACCAATGCAGAAGTTTTTCTCAACGACTTGGGTATACCATCTGATGAAAATAATTTCTATAGCATTCTAACTGATATTAAGCCTTTTGAATCTGGCGATTCAATTTCTTCTATTCAAGTTCGCGATTTGCAAAAGCATCAAATAGCTCAGAGAACTCAAGGGAAAACTCTGTCGACGACGGCTTCTTATGGATATGGTTATACGTCTGACGGCGGTTTAAACTTGATCACGAATCCGCCAAATTTTTACGATCCGCCGTCCGGTCAAAAGAGAGATCCTTTTAAAACCACAGCTTCAAAGAACATCCTGGGAGATTTGATCGAAAGAACAACGCCGGATTCTGGAACTACAAAATACATCTACGATAGTTCTGGTAAAGTACGTTTTACCTTGGATGCGGAAGGAGCCGCGCAAACGCCGAATCGAATTGTTTATTGGAAGTACGATCCTCTGGAAAGAGTTGTTGAAAATGGCACGTTCTCTCAAAAATGGAACCCGGTCGATTTACAAAATCAAGCGGACCATCACGATTTGCCGAAATCTCCAAAAACTTGGCAAACGCGATGGCAATACGATATCAATGCCAAAGGCGATTCTACTCGTCTCAAAGGGCATTTGTATACGGTTTTTAAGAATACGAACGACGATGAAACCGCGGAAATCAAGGAAACTTTCCACTATGACTTACAGGGTAATGTCACGGCAATGGATACCGTCGTTAACGAATATGCTTCAGGAAAAACATTTACGATTTCTTACAACTACGATCATTTAGGTAGTTTAACCGGTATTGACTCCGGTTCGGAATCGACAACCTATACCTATGATCTTCTTGGCCGGGTGGCTTCGATTGGAACAAAAGACGACGCCGACTTTTTTGCCGCTTATACCTATAACGCCAATGGTAGCGTTCATCGGGAAACGTTAAACAATGGAGGAGACGGCAAAAATCAAGTTCAACGCGCGTATTCGTATAACTCCCCCGGTTGGCTCATTGCTATAACCGATAACGCCTTTTTTAAGGAACAAATCGATTACAAAGACGATAAAGGGAATTACCGAGGTGGCAACGTCGTCCAATCGGCTTTTGATTTTATTGGCGCGGCATTTCCAACAAAGGGACCGAAAGATTACGCCTACCAATTTAAATATGACGATTTTGGTCGGTTGGTTTCCGCAGAGAACGGTGTCGAGGCTCAATGGAACCTAAAGGTTGGAGACGGCAAGAACGGTTACGACGCCAACGGCAATATTTTAAACTTGGGGCGCGGGGAGGCTACGCAAACCTATGTTTATAAAGAAGGAACCAATCAGGTTCAGACAACAGACGACAAAAACAAGTTCGCTTACGATCCAAACGGTAATGTTACAGAGTCGTCTTCCAAAAAAATTGGCAAAATCGCTTACGAACCCGTCACGAATCTTACCTCTACGATTCAAAAAGATGATTTAACGTTTGCCTTTCAATACGACGGCGCCAACCGGCGAATCTTAAAAAACCAAATTCAAAATAAACAGAGCCAATCGAAAACGCTTTATTTAAACGGTCCGCATTCCAAACCGTTAGTAGAAAGACAAAGTTCAGGCGGAACAGATTCTGTTAAACAGCATGTTTATGGCCCAACCGGGTTGATTGCTACGCGAGAGGGGAAAAACGCCTATTTTGTTTCCAAAGACCATCTCGGGTCGGTCCGCGTCGTTTTTGATTCAAACAAACAAGTGAAGGCTTATTTCAATTACCTTCCATTCGGTGGTTTGATGCAAGACAACAGCAGTCCCGAAGCTGTGTCGGAACCATATTCTTACCGCTTCACCGGACAGGAATACGATAGCGAATTTGGTTTGCATAACTATCGCGCGCGGTTTTACGATAGCGATTTAGGACGTTTTTATTCTCCCGATCCGGCCAGTCAATTTTCCAGTCCTTATGAATACGCCGGCAATAACCCAATCAATAATGTTGATCCGTCGGGAAAAATCAGTTTTGGTTTTATTGAAGAATTTTTTGAAAGCTTTCTAGTTAAAGAAGGGGCGGAAGAAGTCGGAAGTTTAGCCACTAGCGAAACGAAAGAACTAGGGGAACGTGAAGGAGAATCCCTCGCGGCAAGCGGAGCGGAATCCACCTTGAATAAAGGATGTTCTTCTTTTACCGCGAATACAAAAGTCGCTACGGAAGAAGGCTTGCTTGATATTCAGGATTTAAAGATAGGAAATCGCGTCTGGTCTTTTAACGCGGCCACCGGATATAAAGAATTAAATGAAGTCACTCAATTGTTCACACGTGCTGCTAAGGACCGGATACAAATCACCCTGGGCGATTCAGTTATTGAGACCACATCGAAGCATCCGTTCCGAGTTAAGGATAAAGGCTGGATTCCAGCAGAGGAATTGAAAGTCGGAGATCTTCTATGGACGTCGGACGGACATTGGCAAGAAATCGAAGGCGCTGAAAAGCTCGGAATTGAGGTCCGAGTATACAACTTCGAGGTTAAAGAGGTGCATAATTATTTTGTTTCGAAAGATGAAGTGTTGGCTCATAATCTATTGGCTGCGTGCGCTGTTAATCATGTAAATAATGGCGATAGGCCGAGTTGGCGCCAAGCAACACGAACTACCTTGATAGCTGAACAAGCCGTAAGACTTGATAATGATGGAACTCCTATAATAAGAAGCGGTGTATCTGGCTATACAGCCAGATTAGACGAAATGATTTCTTATCCTTCAGGCTGGACTACACCTAACTGGAACATTGATCATATTATTCCTTGGCAATATATAACTGAGGCTGCTGCCGATCCCTCATTTACGCATAATTTTACTTGGGCTGAGCTTAGGGATATAAGCAATGATACTTTTAACTTACAATTTTTAACTCGCGGCGAAAATGTTACCCATGCATTTGAACCATCCCCAAGTGTTGGTCGGGCGAATGCTCGGTGGTATTTGAGGTCTGTATTAAATTTTAATTAAGTGTTTTTAAATTCTGTAAACTTAAGGAATAAAATTGACGCCGGTATTTTTGAAAACAAAAAGACACCTGGAGTTAAACTTGGGAAAAGCTTGTCTTTTATCTTCTACGAAAGATGATAAAGGCCAAAAAATGCCATTCCAAATCGCAACTTTTTCAAATCAACCGTCGCTCGGAGCGACAACCTGTTCTACGATCGGTATGAGTGATACACCCTTTAAACAGGAAGATGGTAGTCATGTCCGACATGAATTATTTTTTTGCGCTCACGAACAATATATTAATGATGAGATTTATAAAATATTATTTTCGGTCGGGAAAGAATTAATCCAAAAAAAAAGATCAATCAAGTTAGGAATGTTGTTTGAACCCAAAACCCAAATAAGTAAAGATTTTAATCTGGAAATATTTTGGTTTTTTAATCCAGTATATTTTCCCGATAGGGTTCATATCTTGGAAACGGTTGAGCCCGCCGTGCACTTCGCGTGGATGATACCAATTTATAGAACCGAAGCTAACTATATAATTCAAGAAGGGGCTCAGAAGTTTGATGAATTGCTACTAAATAAGAACCCCAATTTACTCGATTTTCAACGTGATAGCATAATTTCTTACTAAAGGCATTTTGCGGTGAAGGTTTTCACTGAATATTTTATTGCCATTCTTATTCTGGAAATTTTAAACGAAGGGTAGAGCGGAACTTATGTGGAAAACTAATAAAAGGTTTTTTTTGAGATTGGCTTTCGTGTGATTTGTTGTAGGAGCGGTTTCCTGTGCTCCAACTTTAAAATCCAGCAAGCTTGATAGACCTATTCAAATTAATTTCCAGGAAATTCTGACTTATGTCGAACGAGTGGACGTGGCCAGTTTTTGAGACAACCTGGAGCGTTGAAATCCTGAAAATCATCACATGAGTCATTATTTAAAATACTTGCGGCAGTTTCTTTGAGGTGGGGCTAATTAAAATTCCAGGTAAGTTTTCCATAGACACTTCTCGGAGCTTCAGAGTTACTTCTGAGGGCAATTTGCCCTTCAGTGAACTCAGGATGGCTTGAATCGTTAATATTTAAAACGCCTATGCTGAGCTCGATATTATCTTTCGGTTTCCAACCCAGGCGAACGTCCCATCGTACGTATGCGGGGACCCTCAAGTTACCGATGCGGCCTACGTGGTAAACAGCGGTATCTAATTCCAGGTTGTGAGGCAAATCCAAATAGGATCGGAGGTGCCACTGAAAACTTGGGGTATTATTTTCCGTATTAGCTGTAGTGGTATCCAGGCTTGAACTCTTTGGTCTAAGATCCATTCCCAATAAGTTGAATCCTACATTCATTTCCCACCAGGAAACAGGGGTCCATTTAACGGCTCCTTCGACGCCAAAGGTTTCGCCTTCCAAGCCATTGCCGAATTTTACGGGAATGACTAAATGAGCGGGGGAAGGATCGGTTTCGAAAAAAGGAGTTTCGGGTTCGAAGGAATTCAAGTTGTCGTAGAGATTATAAAATAGAGCCAGATCCACAAAGAATTTGGACTCAGGGAGAAAACGGTATCCCATTTCGAAGGCTAGCAGATCTTCTGATTCAAAATCTTGATTTGGTAAAAGCGATATGAAGTTGCCAGTGCCTGACATGGTGGGAATGACCAAAAAGTTAGCTCGGACACTATCATTGGAACGCGTAGGCATACGAACTGCTCTCGATACGGCTCCCCAAAATACATGTTGCGAAGAGGGAGTGTAAAGAATTCGAGAACTGGGTTGAAATTCCACACCCGTGTAATTATTCAAATTGACTTTTGTTCCTACGATGAATTTCAACCGATCTTCAATCAGGTTGATTTCGTCTTGAATAAATCCACTGTGACGATAGTTTGTCCTGCCTGTGGGAGTGTATTGACTGACAAAACTGTTTTTAAACGAATCCAGAATGTACCGGATACCACCGCCCCAAACTAGTTCCTGATTGGAGGTAAATTGGAACCGGTGTTGAAAGTCCACATCGTATGTTTCCATAAGGAATTTGAATCGGGTGGACGAAATTTCTTGTTGCTCTCGATTATAATAAACTTGAAGCTTGAAATTTGAATCGGCGGAGATTTGTCGTTCCCAACGCGCGAGCACATTCGATCCGTCGATTAATGTGTCTTGATTCAAAACTTCGGTGAAGGGAGAGGTTAGGGATGCAGGGGAACTATTTCTTCGCTCGCCACTTTTACCATCATAATAATCACCTTGAAGAGTTAACTTATTCTTTTCAGTCCATTGCCCATCTATGCGGAATCCGCTTCGATAAGCCTCCCAGTTGTCGTGCGTTTGGGAGGTTGGCGTATTATCAAAGTCGTCGCGATCGTAATATTTCCCATAGGCGCGATAATGGAAATCATCGGAGAGTTTGCCTCCATAACGGGCTGTCACAAAGCCATTTTCAAGAGATCCTGAACCGCCGCTAACCAGTCCCCCTTGTGTGTCTTCAGAATTTTTAGTGATAATGTTGATGACGCCATTCACCGCATTGGCCCCCCAAAGGGTTCCTCCCGGTCCACGTATAACTTCAATGCGTAAGACATCCTCCAAAACCACATCCAGTTCGTCCCAAAACACCCCGCCATTGACGTCGGAGTAAACTGTCCGACCGTCGATCAAAACCAATAACTTATTTGCGAAACGTTCTTGGAACCCTCGGCTGGAAATGGCCCAGGTGTTGGCATTGACCTGGCCGACGTTCATTCCGGGAACCAGTCGCATCAATTCTGCAAGAGATAGGTGGCCTGAACGGCGGATGTCTTTTTGAGTGATAACGTAAATTGCCGATGGGGCTTTAAATAAATTTTCTTCTTTTTTGGAGACAGAAGTGACTGTGATCTCGGACAATTCATCAAAGGAAAGTTCCATCAAATTTTCCATTGATGGAGCTGGTTTGCCAAAAGCAGGAGGCGCTATATTTAAACAACACGCCAAGAAAACTAGGATGATTTTTTGAGTTTTATTTGAGGTATTCATTAATGGTCTTTTTGGTTTGCCTAGTAAGTTGTACCACTTTTCTAGTTAAAATTTCCATTTTTTTGAGTCCACCTCGCAATTAATTTCAGGTGGGCTTAACGGTTGCGTTTCACAGAAAACTGGACATCTAAGCCAAGGTCACATGATCTTAACTTGAAAAATATTTATGGAGAGGAAATAACCCAAATGAGGGTGTTCTTGAAATTACTTCTAGGTTCATATTGCTTTGAAGATCTACAAGAGTTATGTTAATTCAACGTTTTAAATTCCACACAGCGTTGAAAAAACATCTCTTAAGTTTGGTTTTGGAGTGTTCTCTCAAAATTCTAGAAAACTAATGAAGACACCATCTTTTTTACAGCGGCTCTTTTTTTCTCCCCTTCTTTTAGTTTTCTGGTGCGCTATTTTTTTTGTAAATCCTGTTAAAGCTTTTTCCGAAGTTTCTTTGGAGTATCAAGTCAAAGCTGTTTATTTGTACAAACTTTTAAAGTTTACCAATTGGGAAGAAACGAATACTTCCACAGAGGAAAGATTCCTGACAATTGGCATTTTTGGCGATTCTCCATTGATTGAGGGTTTATCCGAATTGAAAGCCAAAAATCCGGATTTCAATCCGAAAATAATCCGATTAGATTCGGTAGAGAAGCTTCCCACTCTAAATGTTTTATTTATCAGCGAATCTGAAAATTTCAACCAGAAAAAAATTATAGACGCCTTGGGTGGAAAACCGGTTTTAATTTGTGGGGAGGAAGAGAATTTCCTCGAAAACGGAGGAATGATTAATTTCTTACTTCAGGATGGTAAGGTTCGATTTGATATAAACCTTAGGGAGCTTAAGATTTCCGGTATCAAATTAAGTTCCAGGGCTCTGAGAGCAGCCAACAGGGTGATAAAATAGCCTTATGAAATTATTTCAGGACATTCCAGTCAAGCAGAAGTTAACCCGTCTCACAATGTTTTCTTCTGGGCTGGCATTACTTATTGCCTACATTGCTATGGGATCGTTTGAGTTCTTTTTTTCAAAAGAAACCATGGTTCGTGAATTAAAAGGTATTGCCAATATCATAGGAACCAACAGCGTAGCTGCCATTGAATTCGACGACCCCAAAATCGGAGAAGAAACCCTGAAGGCTTTAGATGCGAATTCCAAAATCGTTGCCGCAGAAATAATTAGGAACAACGGGAGTTCTCTAGCTTCTTACCAAAAAGAGAGAGGTTCGCATAGCTTTGAACTTGAAAGATTTGGAGATGAGGAAGCTTATTTTACAAAAAACTTTTGCTTTGTCTTCCAGCCAATAAGGTTTAATGGTAAGCAAATCGGAACTATATTCATCAAGGCCAGCTTACAAAACCTTTATAACAGCTTATTGGGAAATGCTGGGATCATGGCCACCGTTCTCATATGTTCCTATTTTTTGGTTTACTTTTTGTTGTCTAAGTTTCAAGGGATCATTACGCGCCCGGTTCACCATTTGGCCGACATAGCCAATCAAGTGGCTATTCAAAAAAATTATTCCATTCGGGCTGTCAAAGAAAGCGATGACGAGTTGGGATTTCTAATTGAGCGTTTCAATGAAATGTTGACCAAAATTGAAAAGGGAGACCAGGACCTTAGGGATACCACGGTATCAAAAGAATACGTGGAAAATATTTTTACCACCATGTCTGATTCCCTGGTGGTAATTACTCCTGAAGCCAGGATTCAGACTGTTAACCGAGCCACCTGCGATTTATTAGGATATAAAGCGAATGAGTTAATAGGCGAAGAAATCGCGATGATCATTGCGGACGATGAAAAAGCAACTAGTGATTTTTTTGATTCTCAACTTTTTTTTAAAAATTTAACTCAGAAAGAAGGAGTTCTCTCTAATCAAGAGGGGAGCTTTCTTTCCAAAGGTGGTAGGAAAATACCTGTTCTCTTTTCAGGATCGATAATGCGGGATAAAAAAGGAAAAATTATCGGAGCTGTGGTGACATTCGACGATATTTCCGCCATAAAAGCAGGGGAAGAAAAACTTAAACTTGCGAAAGAAGTTGCCGAAAATGCTAACAAAGCCAAATCCTTGTTCCTGGCTAATATGAGTCATGAAATTCGAACGCCCTTGAATGCAATCCTCGGATATTCTCAGATATTGATGAGGAAAAGGGAACTGGACGAAGGAACTAAGGCGAATATTAAAACCATCGATTCCAGTGGGAATAATCTCTTGACCATGATTAACGAAATCTTGGATCTTTCCAAGATTGAATCGGGAAAGATGGAATTACAGTCGGTTGATTTCAGACTCAATGAATTAATTCATGATGTGGAAAGTTTGTTTGACCTGCGATGCAAGCAAAAGAAATTAAGATGGATTTCATCAAATCTTTCTAATCAGATTATCGTTCATGGCGATAAGAATAAACTAAGGCAGGTGTTGATCAATCTTTTAGGCAATGCCGTAAAATTTACAGACTCAGGTGAAGTTTCATTAAATATAAAAGTTTTGGAAGGGGATCAATACCAATTTGAAGTTATCGATACTGGAGCTGGCATTACAGTTGAGAGCCAGAAGAAAATTTTTTACCCTTTTGAACAGGTAGAAACAGAATACCAAAAGGGAGGAACTGGACTGGGTTTGGCTATTTCCAAAAAACAACTGGAGCTCATGGGGGCGGAATTACTTTTAAAGTCCAATATCGGAGAAGGTTCAAAATTTTACTTTACGATACGCCTTCCTTCGGCAAAGAAAGAACTCATAACCACAAGTCCTTTTAAAAATGTTCTTCATTTGTCCCCCGATCATCAAGTTAAAGCTCTGGTTGTGGATGATGTGACTGAAAACCGGGATGTTTTATCAAAGCTTTTATTGGATATAGGCGTGGAAGTTATTGTGGCGGAGAATGGGAAGGAAGGAGTGGAAAAAGTCAGGAAACATCGACCCAATATTATTTTTATGGACATACGTATGCCGGTCATGCAAGGGGATGAAGCTATAAAGATAATTCAGGATGAATATGGCAACGACCAATTTAAGCTTGTGGCCATAACTGCGTCAGCATTTGGGCGTCCGCGTCAATATTATTTGGACAGAGGATTTCATGAGTTTATTTCAAAACCTTTCCGGGATGATGAGATTTTTGGTTGTCTATCAGAATTGCTTGAGGTTGAATTTGTTTATGATGTCAGTGAAGCCGTCGAAGAGGAATCTTTAAACTTTGATGAGATAGACTTAAATCAAATAACCCTTCCCGAAGATTTATATATAAGATTAAAAAAATCTGCGGACATTTGCAGCATCACGGAAATTGAACGTTTACTAAATGAATTGAAATTAATGGGTGGAGATTTCAATATTCTGGCTAAACACTTTGAACGCTTGTTGAGCACATACGACTTGGCGGGAGTCCTGAAAGACTTGAATCAGGTCAACCATGAGTAATACGCCAACCACCTTGGTTAAAAAGCTAAGAGATACCTTCTGTTAATTTTTTCCCAAAAAAGAATTGGAACAAGATTTTAGAAAATAAGCGAGTATTAATTAAACTGCATTTTTTTTATCGAAGTCTACCGATCTGAGAGGCTTTATCTATGTGGCTATACATATGAAAATCAACACAAACAGTTTTATTTTTTGAATTTGTTTATGTTAGAAATCTCTGTATCATAAATTTCTTGAATCGTAATCAGGAAAGGGGCATCCTAAACGATAAGAAGGAAATATGTTTGCGGCATATTAGTTCTATTTGTAGTGAAAATTTTGAGAACTAAAAAATATATTTTTAAGCTTTTAATAATTTCAATTATTAAACCTAAAAAAGCTTTTTGTGGATTCCATAGCTTTGACTAGGTAATGGCAATATCTGCGTAATGACCATCCCAATTCTTATTCTCCTTTTTCCTCTTTTGGCCGGAATCCTTATCTGGGTTTTTGGCAAGCGTATTCTAGCTCATGTAGCTAAGATAGGAGTGATTGCAACCTCGATCTCTTGTCTCCTTGCCGCTTGGACTCTTTACTATGTAAGCGTTGAAGGAACTGTCCAATTTGTTTTTTGGACGTTAGGCTCTTCCACATTAAAGGTTGGTATGTTGGTTGATCGCCTCACGGCGGTTATGATGATGTTGATCACAAGCGTCAGCGTCGTTATTCATGTTTATTCGGTCCGTTATTTAGAAGGCGATGCTGGCTACGCTCGATTTTTTGCTCTTTTGAGCTTTATGACCTTTGTGATCCTATCGCTTGTATCAAGCCCAAACTTGTTTATGTTGTTTATCTTTTGGCAGTTATTAAGTTTGGCGCTTTACCTTATTCTTAATTTTAATTATTCCCACCCCGACGCTTGTCGGAATGCTTTCAAAACCTTTTTCGTCCATCGTGTTGGGGATGTAAGTTTTCTCTGTGGGATTTTTCTGGCTTATAAATATTTTGGCACTTTAGAGTTTGTCGATCTTTTTAAAGCGGCGGCAGAGCAGCCTCATGTTATTTCTTTGCTACCTGGAAATATGTTTGATGTCAGCGCGGTTACTGCAATCGCGTTATTAATTTTTGTTGGCGCAATCGCCAAATCTTCTCAATTCCCCCTTCATGTGTGGTTGCCAGATACTATGGATTCGCCGACCCCAGTTTCTGCCCTTATGCACGCAGGAATTATCAATGCTGGCGGATTTTTACTGAATAGATTAGCTCCTTTTTACGTTCTTTCGACTCCGACGCTTCATTTTGTATTTTTGATCGGGGTATTAACGGTTCTTCTTGGAGCGTCAATGATGTTGGCTCAAAATGACATTAAGAAAACCCTTGGGTTTTCCACCATGGGCCAAATGGGATACATGATCATGGAATGCGGGTTAGGGGCGTTCGCGTTGGCGATCTTCCATTTAATAGCTCATGGTCTTTTTAAAGCATCCTTGTTTTTAGGAGCGGGAACAGGTATTCACTCGTCACGGGATGAACCAAAGTTTCCACATTCTTCAGATCATGAAGTTGACGAGAGGAAAAATTCCTCCAGCCAATTAACGTGGGCAACGGGTTTAGTCGTCACATTGATGATGCCGTTAATTATTCTTATGGTTGCTCATGGCATGTTGGATATACATCTGCAAGACGCGCATGGCGCGGTTATTTTTCTGTTTTTCAGTTGGGTGACTGCTTCTCAAGTTATGTTTAGTTTATATCGTCTTCAGGCGGTGGCTTCCTGGAAGGTAGCCTGCGCGATGATCGGGGCTTTATTTTTTATCGGGTTTATTTATCTTTGGGCTGGAGAGGAATTTACCCATTTTCTTTATCCTGGACATGGAGTGGCCGACAGTTTTTTTGTCGCTGCGGCGTTCAATCCGCAGGTTTTCGATATGATCATTTTGATAGCCACAGGTCTCATCCTTTTTGGATGGTTTGTTGTCTATACCAATGCCAAAGGACAAAAAATATTCATATCGAATTGGTTTGTTTCAGTTCGGAAACAAATGTACATCCTTCTAATCAATCGGTTCTATATAGACCTTATTTATGTGCGCTGGAGTGCCAGTATATTGCGATTGGCTCAAAAGGTAGCTCATCGTTTTTAAAACACGGCTAGAAATATGGACAATCAACAGATTCTTCCAATAATCTTCGCTTTGGTTCCGCTAGTTTTGGGGGTTGTGTGGAAGGTTTCACAAATTTCGTTTTCTAACCTTAAATCTATAGGTTTGACGACTATTGTCGTTCTAGGCATACTCCTAGTTTTTACTGTTGAGATTGATCCATCGATTAACTTTTTAGCTTTTGCGGTTCTTCTCTCTGGCTTTTGCGTCATGCTCTGCCAAGAAGATACGCAGCAAGCTTCAGCGGTTTGCTCTTCAGGCATGATAGCTTTAGGGCTGGGGTTAGGAGCATTGCTGAGCCAGGGATTTGCAAGCAGGTTTTTCCTATGCGGTCTTTTAGGTTACGCTGCATTTTCTCTTACTCGCGAAAAGCGCCAATCATTTCGAACAACTCTTATTCTTTCGCACTTTATAATTGCTATTATTCTCTCTTTGAGTTCCGCTTTAGGCGGCGAAACCTTGCAAATATTTGCGAGTTTATTCCTTGCTCTTACTTTTTTGCCGTTGGTTCCTTTTCATCTCCCATTTGTGGGCATAGTTGAAGGAGCTAAAGGAACTCTTTCGAGTTTTTGGATTGTCGTTTGGTTAGCCATTGGGCTTGCGGAGTTAAATGCAATTTATTCTTCGCTTACGGCTGAAATGCTCTTTATCATAAGTTTGTTAGCTCTGGTAAGCGCTTTTTACGCTTCTCTAGCGGCTTTAGGACAACGACAAAGCAACCTGTTTGTGGCGTCCGCTACTGTCGCTTACATATCGCTTATATGGGGATTACTTAATATTTTTCCCCGTTTTCCCGAGTGGGGAATTGCGTTTGGTATAGGCGTAGCATTTGTGTTAGGCGGTATTTGTCTCGTGTTTTCCTTTGTTCAACAACGCTATGGTTGGCAAATTATCGGAAAGCTTCCTGGGCTTGCCACTCCAATGCCTCGATTTGGAACTTCGATGGTTTTTCTTGTGAGTTTCGCTTTATTTCTTCCGATGTTCCCTACGTTTTCAGGCCTGAGTCTTATGCCTACAGTCGACGTTAAGGATGTTAAATTTATCATTACTTTTTTGATGTTTATTGCAGTTTGGTTGGGAGGAGGCTGGTTTCTTTTACAAATGCTTCACCAAACCGCTTTTGGAACGGCGCGTTCAGAAGTGCCTTATACCGATTTGCGCATAACGGAATATGTTGCGGTAACGGTATTATTATTGGGCGCTACTTATAGTGGAATTCTCTATTAGAGTTCCATCTCTATAACTATTTTAGGAGGTCGGCGAGCCAAAGTCATGCCTACGCTCGAAGAAAAAGAATCTGTAACGCCAACTGAATCGCAGCGAATAGAATTGCGGTCGTTTGTGAATTTAGCGGGCGAACCCGTTTCTCATTACTGGCCGATGAAAACGTTTATCCATCATAATCCGATTCACGGTTTGGAGCATTTGCACTTTGAGAAAGCTATTGATGAAGCGGAGCGGTTTTTGGGTGGAAAAGGTTATTTGCCCAATGAAGAATATAGAGATTATTTTAAGCAAGGTCGAATAACCGAACAAGCGCTTAACGAAGCCTTAAAGACCGTTTCAAAAGAAGCCTCTATTGAAATAGGCGGAAAAAAAATATCACATCTGGAATTTTTAAGAGTTCTTTTCATTAATGGAGCTGGGAGAGTTGCAACAGAAGTAGCCTCTGGGATTTTACAATCGTCGTATAATCCGAAAGAGGTAAAATGCCTGTTAGATAAAATTCAAGGATTATCAGCAAATAAAGAGAAAAAAGAGTCCCTGCAGGACTATTCGATCCGGGACCAAGAAGAACTAGGCACTCGTTGCACTCTTAGTGAATGGTGCGATAAGTCTCTTGGTACTGACATAAAGCGCCAAGTCAACAGCGAAGTTATTAAGTGGCTTAGCGGGTTTCTTGATGAAGGCCACGCTCATTGGGATATGCCTTTACGAGATAAAAATTTTTATGGCGCTTGGAAAGAGTTAGCGAGGGATGATGCATCGGGTTCTATCTTGGGGATTCCAGATTGGAAAACTAAAATAGAAAACTTACCTGACCGACCAGAAGACGCGATATTAGAATGTATGTCCGTGTTGGCTGTTCCCAAGAATTTGTGGATCGATTTTTTTACATTACATTTAGCAGAATTAGCGGGATGGACGGGGTTTCTTAAATGGCGTTCGGAGCAAGTGGATTATGAGTGGCAGAATGCCTTTCCAATCGATCTTATCGAGTACATGGCCGTTCGCATTTTTTATGCAAGGGAATTAGTTGAGCTTGCATGCCGCTCAAAATTAGGGATTCCTGGAGCTTATACTTCGATACGCGCGTATTTAAATAACTTTTCTGTTGGATATGGTTTTTACAAAGATCACCAAACTAGAGGTTTGCCTGATGAAATCGAGAATGATATGGATATTTCCATGTTTATTCAAAGACCTTTACCTATTGATAACCTCAATCGATGTGATCCCAATTTGGTTTCAAAATGGGAGCAAATTAGGCGTCAGCAAGATATTGAAGTCCAGGCCTTAATGGTATTGCATCTTGCCAAATCGCTGAATATTAAAACTGAAGATGTTTTGAAGAGTGGTTCCGAGACACTAGGCATGTTACTTGATTGGGTTGAAGAGTTTCCAGAATCAAATCATGGGCCTGTTTGGCTCAAGACTTTAGAGTCTAGTTTCATCAAAGATTTCGTGAAAAAGTTTTCTCCCAATATTGAGAAACTGAAAAAAATTGACTCGGAAGAAGAAAAGCCGCCAGAATCACGTCCGTTATCTCAATCGATTTTTTGCATTGATGTTCGGTCGGAAGGATTTAGAAGGCATCTTGAAGAAGTTGGCGGGAATGAGACGTTTGGATTCGCAGGATTTTTTGGAGTCCCAATATGCTATTTAGGATTTACGAGTGAACAGCAAACGGACCAATGTCCAGTTCTTCTGAAACCCAAACACGTCATAAAAGAAATTCCCCGCGCTTATCAAGCAAAAGCTGCAATAGAGTTCTTAGAGGGGCATCAACTTGCTAAGGCTGGTCATACGCTATTACATGATTTGAAAGAAAATGTAATCACCCCCTATGTTATGGTGGAAGCCATTGGGTGGTTCTTTGGATTCAGGCTTTTTGGTCAAACTTTGTGTCCAAAATGGTTTAAAAACGCTGTTTCATGGATGAAAGATCGATTGGCTATTCCCATCGGAACGACCTTGACTGTGGATAAAATTGAACGGGAAGAAGCGCACGAAATGGTTGCTTCCAAGCATCGCTCGGCTATTTACAAACAATTGACGAAACAATATGGTCAACTAGGCGCTAGTGTTTCTCATGATCAAGTTGAGCGTTTGCGAAAGCTTGCAATGAATCAAATGCAGGCCGATAGTTCTGAAATTGACGACTTATATGAATTGTTGCAATGGACCAAATCCGATCTTGAACAATTTATCAAAACACTTGATCGAGATTATAACCTTCATGAACGAGACATGGATGGTCAATTGGAACGGATCACGCAGACAGGATTTACGGTAGCTGAACAAGCTCATTTTGTTGAAACAGCTCTAAGGGTTTTAGGTTTCAAAACGTTTGCGCGGCTTATTTTGCTTTGCGCTCATGGCAGCACTTCTGATAATAATCCATTCGAATCCGCTTTGGATTGCGGAGCTTGCGGGGGTAATCATGGGATGTCAAACGCACGAGCCCTTGCTGTCATGGCCAACAAACCAGAGGTTCGGCAATTATTGGCGATGAAAGGATTATCGATACCTCTTGATACGCATTTTCTTCCTGGGCAACATGACACAACAACGGATGAAGTAGAGTTTTTTGATTTAGAGGATGTTCCCGCGACTCATAAAAAAGATTTAATCAGGCTTCAACAAGGCCTTCACGAAGCCGGTGAAAAAAATAGTAGGGAACGGTTAGGTCGTCTGCCCGACGAGTCCGAAACAAATGGGGTTTTTAACGCTTTGAATCGAACCAAAATACGAAGCATAGATTGGTCGCAGGTTCGACCGGAATGGGGGTTATCTCGGCATACGGCTTTTATAGCTGGGCGGCGTTTGTTGACTCAAGGCATTAACCTTGAAGGCCGGACTTTTTTACATTCCTATGATAGTTCAAAAGATCCTGAGGGAAGTTATTTGGAAATTATCATGACTGCTCCCATGATCGTAGGCCAATGGATTAATATGGAACATTATTTTTCCACCGTTGATCAGGATGTTTATGGGGCGGGGAGTAAAGCGTATCACAATGTGGTTGGTAGGATTGGTGTTATGTTTGGAACTCAAAGCGATCTTTGTGTTGGGCTTCCTGTCCAAACGGTTTTTGATGGCGAAAAACCTTTCCATGAACCTATGCGATTATTTGTTATAATCGAGGCTCCGAGAGAAATGATTGCCACCATTATTGCGCGTCATACCATCTTACAAAAATTGACCATGAATCAATGGCTCCATATTGTCGCTTTGGACCCCGAATCTATGGAGTTTTTCCTCTTCCAAGCGCCGAACGATTGGCAACCTATAAAATAATATAACCTTGTTGTGGAGATTGAAACATCATGAACGCCATGAAACTTCATCCAATGAAAGAAATAAAGATCATCGTTGAAGGAGAGCATCTTCATTTCGTAACGGATGTTCTTGACCAGATTAAAGCAAGCGGCTATACGATTTTCAACAGTCTATCGGGAAAAGGGCATGGCGGGTTTCACGAAGGGCATATGATGTTTAACGACACAAGTAGCTTGCAGATGATCTTGACCGTTGTCCCTGAAGAAAAGCTTGATCCAATTCTCTCTGGCCTGAAGCCATTTTTGGATCGCCATTCAGGCAGTCTTTTCGTGATAGACGCAAGCGTTCTTCGACCAGATCATTTTGAGTCGTAAAGACTATTCTTGGTCTTGCTAATTGTCTTTTCATTGTTTGTCAGGCTGCATCATGTTCATTTGAGTCAACATGATCTGAGGCAATGCATTTGATGAATCCACTGTCGTTAATAGAAAACGCAATTGCCTTTTTTAAAGCTCAGCGGGTTTTTCTAAACCTTCCCAACCTCCTCACCTCAATCCATTTTCCTGATTCAAGATCTATATAGCGAGCCAAAAATAAGAAAATTGGTTTAGCTGTATTTAGTCAATTCAGTGTATTGTTTTAGGTCTTCACTTTTTATTGGATTGCTTTTCATTGAGGGCTATCTCAGCTTACGGAATTATAACTTGACCTACCGAAAATTCTTGATATAAAGGCTATAAGTTATTGTTTTTTTCGAATCAATACTTAGGCTTTTTCTTTCTTTTTTTAATGTGAGCTGTGGAGTGTTTGATTCGTTTAGTTTATAAAGTCAACCACAGCGCAAGCCAACCGTGTGATAAACCGTCTCATTGGAGATGTGGAAAAGCGCTTGGCCTTATTTGTGTCTGAGACAGGAATAAGTTGCTCTATATGAGTACTACTTCAGTGAAGCCCCTTTCCCCAGAAGATCGTGATCAGGTTCGGCAAATTGTATTGGATGCCAGTGAGCCAATTGCGCCGTTTTGGCCCATGCGGACCATGGTCGCGCAAAACCCCATACATGGATTGGAATATCTGCCGTTTGATGAGGCTGTTCGAAAAGGTAAGGACCTCCTTGGCGGTAATGGGTATCTCGCGAATGAGGAGTATCGTCAATTTTACCGAAATGGCCGTATTACCAAAGAAGGCTTTAATCGCGCTTTTTCCAGGGTGGGACCTAGCCAAGATGGACAAGTTCCTATTGAAGTAGGGAGTCGAAAGGTTACCCCAAAAGATGTTTGGCAATTACATGTACTTTATGGTTTCGAGGAATTGCCCCTACCCCTTTTGGAATGGGAGTTAAGCGGTGGTGGAGCGACAAAACAGTTTCGGCAAGATCTTTCCGAAGAATCCCGGAAGCAAATTATTGAACAAACCATCAAAGAATATGAGCAGTATCGGGAGTATCCGGAAAAGGCCTACCTGACGGATTTATGGAATAGTGTGTTGGCCACTTTCGAGTCGTCTGATTTTCAAACCTCATCTTTAATATCAGAGGATTCGCATTCGCAAACGTCAGCGCCCATTTCTTTGCCTTCTCAACGGACTATCAGTGATTGGGTTGATAGTTTGACTGATGGTGGGCTGGTCGAACAAATCAATAATCAACTCATCAAATGGGTGACGGCGTTTCTTGATGAAGGATTAGCTGGCTGGGAAATGCCTGGCCGAGAAGAAGGTTTCTACCAAGTATGGCGGAACCTGGCGCAGAAAGATTTTACGGGTCAGCTTCTTGGGATTACAGATTTTGCCCAAAAAGTTCATAGCCTTCCTACGACTCCAGAGGAGGCGATCCTTTCCAGCTTGCGCCAACTAGAAATTCCCCAAGAACAATGGAAAGATTATCTCTCAAGACAACTATCGTTATTACCAGGCTGGACGCGATACATACGGTGGCTTGGTGAACATCCAACATACCATGCCCAACAGAAACATCCCATTGACACCACACAATATCTGGCCGTGCGCTTATTCTATGAGGTGGAATTCACCAACATTAAGTGCCAACAAGAATGGGGGATTGATGGGACGGTTGCTACCCTGACTGCATATTGGAATGATCGATCCGAAGAATACCGCCAACAAATTGGATATGAAGGGCAATCTGGGGATCCAATCAAACAGGTGAAATGTCGACATGCTTGGCGATTATTCCATTTGGCACAGTTTCTTGAGTTATCTCCAACAGAAGTTCACGATCTCTCGCTTACTGATGCCCAGATGTTGTTGCAATGGATAGATCATTTTCCTGCCGACCAGCATGGACAGGTATGGATTGAGGCGTACGAAGACTCCTTTCGAGAGAAGACACTGAGAAATATTTCAGCGCATCGTGGAACGGTACCAGAATTGGAGATTCGTCCTCATGCGCAATTAGTCTTTTGTATCGACGTACGTTCTGAATCATTTCGTCGCCATATTGAAGCTCAAGGTTCCTATGAAACGTTTGGGTTTGCAGGGTTTTTTGGTATTTCCATTAGCAATCTAGCTTTTGATAATAATGAACGCGCCTCTTTATGTCCGGTGTTGTTGGTTCCTAACCATGCGGTGACGGAAACGCCTCGTTTGGGAGAAAGAGCGGCGTTAGAAAAATATTCTTCTGGTACTCGCTGGAGTCAACTGGGAGATCATCTTTTTCACGATCTGAAGCATCATCCTATTGCGTCGATGATGGTGATTGATGTATTGGGGTTCTTTTTTAGTCTGGGGTTGGTGGGTAAGACCTTGCTCCAAAAAACATTTCGCGCAATCACCTCTACTATCCAGAGTTTGTTGACGCATAGGGTTCCAACCGAGATCTCAATTTCCACGCCATCTGATCCTCAAAACCCCAAGATCGGAGAAGTGAATGGGGAAGGGATTCCTGATGGGCTTTCTCAGGGATTTTCTCTTTCAGAACGGGCGACATTTATTGAAAATGGTTTGCGCGCTATGGGGCTTGCCAAAAATTTTGCGCGGTTGGTGTGCCTTTGTGGACATGGTAGCGAGACGGACAACAATCCCTATTATGGGGCGTTGGATTGCGGGGCTTGCGGAGGAGCTCCAGGCGATGCAAATGCGCGAGTTTTTGCCTCGATGGCGAATGAACCTGAGGTTCGTCGTATTCTCAAGGAAAATGGATTGCCGATTCCAGACGACACCTGGTTTCTTCCGGGGTTACATAACACAACGACTGATCGGGTCGGGTTTTATGATCTAGAGGAATTGCCTGATTCGCATAAAGAAGATTTGCAGGCGTTGAATAGAAATTTAGAAAAAGCTGGCGCCAATCAGGCTCTTGAGCGATGCCAGCGGATTCCGAGCGCTCCGACTGAAATTTCTCCAGAGCAGGCTTTTGCTCATGTAGACGAACGCAGTTGCGATTGGGCGAATACTCGCCCGGAATGGGGATTAGCGGGCAATGGCGCGTTTCTCATCGGAAGACGAAAACTGACTAAAGGATTAGATTTAGGCGGTCGAGTTTTCTTGCATTCTTATGATCCTATTGCCGATCCTGAAGGCGCTATCCTCGAAAAAATCATGACCGCGCCATTAATTGTTGGCGAGTGGATTAACACTGGTTATTATTTTTCTGCAGTGGATCCTTGGGCGTATGGAAGCGGTAGTAAGGTGTTACATAATGTTGTTGGAGGTGTTGGAATGATGCTGGGAAGCCAAAGTGATTTGCAAATGGGATTCCCTTTACAAACAGTCAATAATGGGGACATTCACTATCATGAGCCGATGCGACTCTTAGCTATCATCGAACATGCGCCGAGTGTAATCTCATCGATCATTCAAAAACACTCGATCCTTCAACAATTGTTTCATAATCAATGGCTTAATCTTGTGGCTTTAGATCCCCATAAGTTTGAGTTTCATCGATACAATCCGGATGAGACATGGGAAACGGTTCATGTTTCCTAATTTGACTGATATTGAAGAAAGACGCTTGAACGGTTGTAAGGATATAGATGTTTCATTCTAAGTTACCGGCTGATTTTTATAGGGAAAATCAAATAACACTGATAATCGGTAGTCAAACCCGTATCTGATAATTTTATGGCAACTCGATCTAGACCTGTATCATCAGAATTCCTGTTTTTTAAAGCTATGGCGCTGTTTGTGTTTTGGGTTTTGTTATCTGCCAGTTTTGAATGGATTCATCTTGGTTTAGGGCTTTTTTTTTCCTTCATCGTGGCCTGGCTCAACTCTGGCCATTCACCTTTTGTTCCGAAGTTTCGTTTGTGGCTCAGAATCCTCCTTTACCTTCCATGGCTTTTTTATAAAATCATTCAAAGTAGCCTTCATTTGTCCAAGCTTATTTTGCATCCTGCGCTTCCCATTGTTCCTCACATGATTTCTGTGGAATCAAAACTGCGTCACCACGCAGCCGTTGTTCTTCTCGGTAATTCTATTACGTTAACCCCTGGAACGATTACCGTAGAGGTTGACGGTAGTAATCTCATTGTTCACGCGATGGATAAAAACGATGAGGCTGCAATTAAGCAGATGGAATCGAAAATTGCTCATATTTTTAAGGACGAAGAACCGGACTTATGAAAGTTTTTCTTTTCTGCGTTTTAGTATTGCTGGCTATTCTCATTGGCGCCTATCTGTACCGTGTCCTGCAGGGTCCCACAATTTTTGATCGTTTGTTGGGGCACAATGGTATTTCTACCAAGGCAATTATTTTGCTTATTGTCATGGGGATTTATTTTGAACGAGTCGATATGTTTATTGATATCTCGATTGGGTATGCCTTACTAAATTTAGTCGGATCGCTTGCCATGGCCAAATATTTGGAACAAAAGGAACATTCGTAGCATGGACATACTTTCCATTATTTTCATAGTAGCGGGATTATTTTTTCTGATTGTTGCTGCGATTGGCGTGATTCGATTACCCGATATGTATAGTCGTTCTCATGCGGTATCGTTAACAGACTCCTTAGGGGCCTTTTTGATGTTAGTTGGAATCGCCTTGCATGAGGGACTGAGTATAAATATGCTGAAAATTCTAGTGGTGTTGGTCTTGTTGTATATTCTAAATCCAGTCATTGCACATGCCACGGTTCGCGCGGCTCTCCGGTCTGGCTTAAAACCTTTGGAAAAGGAAAACTCATGATATTTTCATTTGAAATTCCTTTACTCCTTCTTCTACTTGTTACTGCCGCCGGCGCGATCTTGGTTAAGGATTTGATGAGCGCCGTTTTACTCTTGGGCTCATATAGTTTTTTCCTGTCGTTGGTATGGGCATGGCTCGGAGCTGTGGATGTCGCTTTTGTGGAAGCCGTCGTAGGAGCGGGATTAGGTACTGTTCTGTTTCTATTGACTCTATTCGGTACTGCTCCCAAAGATACTCGGCTTCGGCGTCCTCCTCCCTCTCTGGCAACGTTAATTGTTTTTCCTCTCTTGGGAGTTCTTTTGCTCTATGCCGCGGACGATCTTCCTGAATTTGGAAATCCGAAATCTCCGGCGAGTGTTCATATTTCGCCGACCTATATAGAGCAGAGTTATCAGGATACCCGCACTCCGAATGTCGTGACTGCGGTACTGATGGATTATCGATCGCTTGATACGATGGGCGAAACCGTGGTGATTTTTACGGCGGGCATTGCTTGCGCTTTACTGCTTAGGAGAAATTCATAATGGTAATACTCCCACACGACAGTATTATCGTACAGACCTTAGGACGCTTTCTCATACCGGTGGTCCAAATGTTTGGTTTATATGTGTTGTTTTTTGGGCAATACGGACCAGGGGGAGGTTTTGTTGGTGGGGTGATTCTAGGTACGGGGATGATCTTATCGGTTTTGATTTTTGGTCATGACGCTTCCCGGAGTCAAATTGCCAAAAAGGTTTTACATGCTGATGGAGTCGGAATGCTGATATTCGCAGGAGTAGGCGGTTTGTGTATGATTGGAGGTGGAGAGTTTCTCAATTATGCGAATTTGGAAATTCCAGGTTTGGAAACTGCTTCTCGTAGATCTTTGGGAATCGTACTCACACAAATCGGCGTTGCTGTGGATGTTGCGGTAACAGCCATTTCTATTGTGTTCAGCTTGTCTGCTGAAGAGATTATTGAGGATTCAATAAATGGTTGATGCATTTTTTGCAGTTTTTCAGCGGCCCAATTATTTGACATTTGTCGTCATTTTTCTGTGGGGTTTTTATATTATGGTTACGCGATACAATCTCGTAAAGAAACTCATCGGGATGTATTTGGTGCAAACCAGCGTGATTTATTTCCTGGTGTCTATTAGCGCTAAGAAGGGCGCGACGGTTCCAGTGCTCTTGTCAACCACGGAGCCTGTGCAAGCGGCCAGTTACGCAAATCCGTTACCTCATGTCCTGACTCTGACTGCCATTGTGGTTGGAGTGGCCACCACGGGCGTGGGATTAGCCTTGTGCGCGGCGATCTATCGAAAATACGGAAGCCTTGATGAACAAAAAATTCTTGAAAGAATGGAAGAAATTGAAGCTTTGACGAACAAAAAATTCTTGAAAGATTAGAATGAGTCAGCAACTTCCCGCAATCCTATTCCTGCTCCCATTGTTTGCCGCTATTTCCATGCCAGTGATTTGTCTAAAACACCGTCATTGGTGCTATCCAATTTCTATGGCAATTCTCGCGGCTATGACGCTGGTCTCTATTTTGAATCTCCATAACGTCATTCATTATGGTGAAGTGCGGTATGTGTTTAGTGGGTGGGCTGCCCCCTTCGGCATTGAGTGGGTGGCTGATGGATTAGCGAGTATCATCTTAGTGTTATTGAGCTCCTTAGGTTTGCTGGGTGTGGTGTTTACTGGGCCAACTTCCCCAAAGGCTCTAGGTGGCCGAATCGTTCATTATTACACGTTGATTTTGTTATTGATATCCGCCTTGACGGGCATTGTTTTCGCTAGAGATTTGTTCAATTTATTTGTGTTTTTAGAAGTTGCAGCTATTGCGAGTTACGCGCTTGTTGGTGTCGCTGGCGGAAGAGCGCTGTTTGCAGCCTTTCGCTATCTGATATTGGGAACCCTTGGCGCTTCCCTTTATCTTTTAGGAGTGAGTTTTCTCTATGCGGTTACTGGCACACTGAATATGGCTGATTTGGCTGACAAACTTCCCTTATTATTAAGTTCTAAAGCTGTAGTGGTTGGACTGGTTTTTATGTTTATTGGCTTGGGGATCAAGATGGCCGTAGTCCCGTTTCATGTTTGGATGCCCGATGCCTATGCGAATGCTCCTGATTCCATTTCCCCTATCTTGGCTTCGCTTGTCACCAAGGTAGCGCTATTGGCGTGGGTGAGAATAATCTATTGGGTCTTAAATGTAACAATTGTTATTAATGATATTCCGATTTTGCTACTGGTGGCAGTTCTTGGGGCATTAGCGGCGGTCATAGGCGCAAGTTTAGCCTTGGCTCAGCGGGATATTAAAATGATGTTTGCTTATGGAGGAATTTCACACATAGGGATCATTCTTATTGGAATCGGTCAAGGCAATCAAACTGGGTTTGTCGGAGGAGTTTTTTATTTGTTGAACGATGCCGTTATGCAAGCTGCCTTGTTTTTTTTAGCAGGCGTGGCGTTTTGTCATTATGGAATCAGAACTATTGACGATATAGGGCGTGTTGGGAAACAAGCCCCCTGGGTTATTGGGTCTTTAATTGTTATGGCTTTAGGAATGATTGGACTGCCTCCTACGGGTGGATTTTTTGGCAAATGGTACATCATCCTTGGAGCGTTAGAAGCGAACAATTATGTTTCGGTTGCTGCGGTGTTACTCTCCACGCTCTTGACGCTTGCCTATTTTGTTAAAGTGTTTGAGGCCATTTTCCACCAAACATCAATTCAATCAGACGTTCAGTTTGGCGAAATTCCTCTCTCATTTAAACTGACCCTCGGAGTCACGTCCGCAGCTATCATTATTCTTGGTTTATTCAGCTCCCCCATTGTTCAACTGTTGTTGAACCACACTTTGCCACCAGGTCTTTAAGGGGAACTATGGCTATTTTCGTTCTCATTCCTTTGCTTCCTCTCCTGGCTTCTCTAATTCTTATGCTTGGAGGACGTCGTTGGGGCGAGAAAAGTCACCGGATTGGGACTCCTGCCATCGGTTTTTCCTTCGTGTTATCGGTTGCCGCTTTCATTGAAGTGCTGAGAAATGGACCATTTACTCTTTCTCTTTATCGCCTCTTTCAATCTGGTTCTTTGACAATTGATTTAACTCTGTTCGTTGATCAACTGACGGTTCTGCTTTTGCTCTTGGTCACAGGAGTGAGTGGGGTTGTGCATGTGTATTCCTCTCGGTACATGATTGGAGAGTCACGATATAATCGTTTCTTCGCCGTTATTTCCCTATTTACTTTTTCTATGATTTTGTTGGTCATGAGCGGCAACCTTTTGATGTTGTTGATTAGTTGGGAAGTGATGGGGATCTGTTCTTATCTGTTAATTTCTCACGCTGCAGAACGACCTTCAGCTTGCGGGGCAGCCACCAAGGCTTTTCTCGTTAACGCAGTCGCGGATGTTGGGTTCGGTCTGGGTGTAATTCTTGCCTTTTCGACATTTGGCACACTCGATATTTCCCAGATTTTGGAACAAGCTCCGGCTATGGCTAAAGATACGGTAAATGTCCTCGCGTGGGTGGGTCTTGATCTTCAAATTCAATCTGTCACGCTTATTTCGCTGCTTTTATTTACAGGCGCTATGGGTAAATCCGCACAGATTCCATTTCATGTGTGGTTACCGTTTGCTATGGAAGCTCCCACACCTGTGTCGGCATTAATTCATGCGGCTACTATGGTGAATGCGGGTCCTTTTCTGTTAGTGCGGCTGAGTCCATTGATTGTTCTATCTCCTGTGGCAATGACATTTATTGCGGTGATTGGAGCCGCGACAGCAGTGTTTGCCGGCATTGTCTCCCTGACTCAGTCAGACATCAAAAAGATTTTGGCCTATTCCACAATTAGTCAAATTGGTTTCATGGTTATGGCTTGTGGTTTGGGCGCGTTTGCAGTTGCGATTTTCCATCTTCTTGCCCATGGGTGCTACAAAGCGTTCTTTTTTCTATCTACCGGCAATGCGTTGCGATCAGTTGAACCAGGCCATGGACATGGCGGCTACGAAAGCTATGACTCTGAGGGCATGGGAGGCTTATATGGCGGGGCCTTGTTGTTGGCATTACTCCCACCGTTGGCGTTGTTTTCCGGATCGTATGAATATTTGTGGGAGGTCACGGGGATTGCTTCTGCCTCGGTCGGATTCAAAATCATTGGCTTGATCACGGTATTTGTGGCTGCTCAATATCTTTTTAAAGGAGTCACTTCACTTTTTGTTCACGGTCCAAAGACGTATTGGCCTTCTTCAGGGCAGGATAGTTTGGAGGCGCAATCTTTTCGACCACAGTTTTTAAATGGCTCCATTTTAATTGGTATTTTTCTGGCTACTATTTTTGCCTGTGGGCTATTAACTCTGTTTTGGAGTTGGTTCGCCAACTTTCTCGCTCCGGCTTTGAACTTTCCAGGGGTTGCGGTGGGCAAAGGCGCTGTCGAGGATGGATTTCCTTTTTGGCTTGTAGTTTCCCTTGGCGTGGCAGTGACAGGATGGGGTTATGCGTACTCAACGCAGATTCGATCTCAACATCAGGTCTCCAGAGCAAAGAGGAAAAACAATCGATTGTATGTCCTTTTTTGGAATAAAGGGTATTTTGATGAGATTTATGATGCGTATCTGGTAGCCCCAACCATTCGTTTAGCACACTGGTTATGGCGAATTATTGATATAAAAGTTATAGATCATTTCATCCATTTTATCGCGACTTCTTCTGTGTATTTTGCCAGGTGGTTATGGAGGATTGTTGATATTCTTTGGTTGGAGCGAAAAGTGGGGCAAGTAGTAGAACAAGTTAATGCTGTGGGGCAATTTCTGGCAAAGAAGGAATCTGGTACCATCCAACATCAAATATTAGTAATGTTATTTTGGTTAGTGGCGATGACTGGCTTATTGTATATATTGATTTAATGAGTTCCCGAATTGTATCTCTATTATAGAAAATGGATCTGGTTGCGACTGGTATTACGGCATTTTTCTTGCTCTAACTTAAAAAGCCAAAAGAGGTTTATTAAATGGCGCTATTGATGGATCATCTGATTAGCTGGATGATTGCCGTTCCTTTTTTAGGAATCGTCATTCTGGCATTTGTGCGCGATGAAGAATCGATTCGACGAATTGCCTTTAGCGTCACAATGGTGGAGTTTTTCCTTTCGCTGATACTCTGGAGGAGTTTCGATCCCACCCTGCCAAGTATGCAGTTCGTGGAACGCGTGGAATGGATGCCCACGTTTAATATTCAGTACGCCGTTGGCGTTGATGGCATCAGTATTCTTTTGGTGATACTCACAGCCCTTCTTTGTCCACTCTGTGTCCTTTGTTCGTGGACGGGAATTACAACACGAGTAAGAGCCTATCTCTCACTGATCTTGCTAGTTGAAGGCGCGATGATTGTGGTCTTTACCGCCCTGGATCTTTTCCTGTTTTTCATGTTGTGGGAACTTACAATGATTCCCATGTATTTCATGATTATTCTCTGGGGGGGGCCGAATCGTATTGCTGCTGGGCTTAAATTTGTTTTGTACAGCCTAACAGGAAGTTTACTGCTACTGGTGGGAATATTGGGTATTTACCTTAATGGGGGACATACCTACGATCTGTTGGTATTAACCGAACAAACTTATTCTTCCAGTACGCAATTCTGGTTATTCCTGGCGTTTTTTCTGGCTTTTGCCATAAAAATGCCAATGGTTCCCTTTCATACGTGGCTCCCTGACGCACACTCCGAAGCCCCTACGGCTGGCAGTGTAATTCTGGCTGGAGTGCTGTTGAAAATGGGAGGATATGGGTTTTTGCGTTTTTGTTTGCCGATGTTTCCAGAAGCCTCGGCGAATTTCGCCCCATATATTTTGTGGTTATCGGTCACAGCCATTATCTATGGCGGGTATTTAGCCTTGGCGCAGTCAGATCTTAAAAAGCTCGTGGCCTATTCTTCAGTTTCCCACATGGGTTTTGTTACTCTCGGAATTTTTGTGTTCAATAGCCAAGGTATTCAGGGGGCCGTCTTGCAA
>JAJDAT010000027.1 GCA_029261715.1 Nitrospinia bacterium
AACTCCGGGTTATCTTGCAACGCACGCCGCGCCCTCTCTAACGCAACATCAAGAGTTTCGAGCGTCAATGGTCGCTTTGTCCACGTTCGACGGCCTTCGGTTTCCTCTGGTGCTTTCCGAACTGTCTCCCGTCCATACTCCGCCAGTGGACGGCAACGAGTCACGAAGAGCAACTTTGCCAACTCGGACTCGTCGAGGGCTCGTCGCTTACGTCGGCAGTCGGCTTTCTCATCTGCCTTCGCAACAGCGTTCAACGGGTTCACCACTATTCGGCTCGTCTCAACGCACCAATTGCAGAACGCCACGAGACTGGATCGGTGTATGTTGCGTGTTCGCGCACCCATTCCTGCTCGAATTTGCTGCGTCAACCAACGTTCAAACGCTTCTCGTGTTACGTCTGGAAGGTGTCGCAGTCGAGAATCCTCTGCAACTCGATTCAAACAGCGCCGAACGTTGACACGATGTGCAGGCGACGTCTGCTGAGCTTCCAGCTTCACGAGGTATTCCGCAAAGTGTTCAGTTAGCGGCGTCGCCTGATGGTCCGCCGTGGCGTCTTCGGCAACCGTCATCACTTTCGCCTTGACCAGTTCGGAACGGCGGACCAAATCCGTCAACACTTGACGAGCCGCAGTTTCGTCTCGACATCCGGTTGCGACCTCTCGTAAGATTCCTTCGCCGTCTCGGTATTTGGCCGTGTAGGTATTCGCCTTTAGTTGAATGCGGTTGGAACCGTCTCGACCAGTAGTCAGCGGTGCCGTCCTCTTCTTGCCTCTGCGGTCTTTCCAATGCGCGAAACGCTTTCCCTTGCGGGTGAAGAGTTCCGCATTGCTCGGAACGGGCTTTGTAACGGTCTTTCCATACACGCTCGCCATTCTTACTTCCCCTTCCGTTTTGGTTGCCTCACTACAATCTGAAGTCCCAACACATCACCGATCGCGTCGATGCTGGCTAACGTCAACGACTGCCGACCGTGAATGAACCTCGACAGACTCGACTCGCCTACGCCACTGCGTTTCGACAACTCGTATCGAGTGATCGGGGCTTCGAGTATCGACTTGCGAAGCTGCTCACTGATTGTCTTCTTGTTCTTGCTCATACTCGTCATCCTATCAGTTACTTGCCGGGCTAGCCAGTACAATACCTCGCGCGTGCGCCCAAGACCGAAAGTATCGCAGTGAGGCGGTGGTCTCGGGGTTATTCACCAACGCGATATCTGTCTCGTCGTTCGGTGGGGCTCTCGTGTTGGTTGTCGTTGGTGTCATTTGCTCGCTTTCAAAGTTCTGCACCCATCGCTTGTGTTAATCTGGGGGGTGTCAAAAGTGCGCCACATATTGATAGAGAGAGGGACGCCCGTCCCCCTGCGTGTCTTCCGTGTGTGCGTAGCCGTGATGTTGGGTGCGTCATCCCTTGGCCTCTACTCGTAGCTTGAACCTGCTGTTCTCGAACACATCCTTGAAGGCATCCAACGCTGTCGACTGGTGAGTTACCTGCACGAGAACGCAATCGTGAATCGGAACAAACCCTACGTCGTCAGGCAATCGGTCGGCTAACGTCTGAGCGACTGCCTGGGTCACCAGCCGGGCTTCGATCGTTTGCAGCAACGTAATGAGCTTTGGGTTATCGGTGCGGTTGTTCACGGCGAAGATATAGGCCCCGACGGACGGCCACCGTTTGAAGAACGCCTTTTGCACTGGGGCATCGTATCGCCGTCTTTGGGCAAACAAGTCACGCATCACGTACTTCTTGACTTCGTCGCGAGTGAGTCCAGATCCTTCCGCCAAACGCTCGTACAGCAGCCCCGCTTCGACCGTCGCAGCGAAATCCCTGTAGTCGGCCTTTGCACAGCCGCTGAACTTCGGCAGATCGACACCACGCAAGAGCCATTGCTGTTGAGGGCTGAGGTTGTTGTTCTCGATTGCGAGTACGTTAGCCAAGATGCTCGGCTGGCTGCACTTCAAGTCGACTTCGATGAGCGGTTGCCCATGCACCGACAACGTCGTCTGACGTATCGTACGTCTCAGCAGTCCTACCGACGTCGTTACCCGCTCGCTTGCTTCACCGACAGACAAGCGATGCCGTCCCGCTGCAATGGACTCAATCAAACACGACTGGGCAAGTCGGCAATTCTCTGGTAGTCCCCGTAACGCCGCCTCACGATCGATCTCGATGAAACGCTGTCGATGTGGGCCAGTTCGTGGTGGATCGGCTGCCAGCGTGTTTCCTGTTCGGCCTGACGAGCCGCTTGCCACTTCGCAAGGCGGTTGCGGATTCTGGTTGACTCGACGAGCTCATTGATTACAGGGCAACGTGTCAACGAATTAGCGAGCCGGTAACCGTACGAGAACCGACCAGCCGAATAGTTCTTTCGTGCGATCACTTTGCTACGAGCTAGGTCGTTCACGAGCCTTGAATAACCACGTCCCAGCAGTGTCTTGAGCCATTGCGAATGCAGGTAGGAAAACCCGTGTTTGTCGATCTGCTGGTGTGCGTGTTTCCAGGCGAGCAACGACACCAACAGCTTTGCTTCGGGCACAAGGTCCCAACTTGCAACCGGTAGCGATCCGAACGCATCGTAGGATTGTGGCAACCAATATCGAAGAGTGTTCATTGCGACTCCCCTTCGAACGCTTCGCTAACCGCGTTCGTGATGTCCGGTTGAATGTCGCGCACGGCCTCACTCACGAGATCATTAACGCAATGTTTCCAGTGGCGAGGTGTGATTGTCTCGGCCCACTTCGCCACCTTTGCCGGAATAGCTTGCTCGTCGATTCGGCTCTCAAGATCGTTAACGATGCGATCAATCTTTGATTCGATGTCCAGCTTGCGCTCGATGGTTTTGCGTATGGTCGCACGCATCTTTTCGTTGCGATCATGCGTCGCCTGGGCTGTAATGACTTCGACAGGTGGCACCAGTTTCTTAGCAACGCCATGCTCTTGCAGCTTTGCTTCTACCCAATCGACGAACACTTTCGGATCGGCAGACAGAGCATTCAACTCGATGCGTCGGCATTTCACCCAATTCGGTTTTTCTTTGCCGTTTCTGTCCTTAACCATCACGGCGTTGCCCGTGAAGTATTCCAGTTCAAGTTCGTCTAATTCAAGACCGCTTGGCATTTCTTTTTTTCGTGTAAAGAACTCGGTCTCAAGCCCCATCCCCAACGCTTCTTTTAGGTGCAATCCAGCATCGATAACCTCGATGTTGTAGCTGTGGGCGCCGGTCGCGCGACTCAATGTTCGAGCGATGTTGTATCCAGCGGGATCAGCATCATGAAAGCAAAGGACTTTCATCTTGTGACCGCGTTGTGCAGCTTCGATCAATGCCTTTGCCGCGCGAACTGCATAGCCTTCGGACGCGATTATCAACGCATCGTACTTCTCGGCGATTTGCCCCCACTCAAGCCGACTCAAGACTCCCTTCTTTTCGAAGTACAGAATTGTGTCATATAGATGGGCAGGGACTTCGTATTCATCGACTTCGCGCGTTCCGAGCGGTATCCGCTTGCCAGTGTGCGGCTCAACAGCATAACCGCGCGGGCTACGTTCTCGGCCTTCGATCAATCCGTGCTCGACTTCCCACTCGTCAACAACATCGTCGAAATATGATTGCTTTAACTCTGCGTCCGTGTGCTCCTGAATCATCATGCGAACGATGTAGTAATGGTCGCGAGCCATGAAGCTGCATTCACCGCCGCCCGATACGGTTTGGATCGATTCAGGCATCACCATTCGGATAGCATCCTTGAGCGTGACGTTAGGACGTTTCCGGGCTTCACGCTCTAATCGCTTGTCTCGCCGCTCGGCGTCTCTCTCTTCGGCCTTGCGGTGTTTGCAGTACGTCGAAGTTACCGAAACTACACATGCCTCTATGGCTGTCTTCAGTTCGTCGTCATCAATCCGAAAGACGCTCTTACCGCGATCGATAAACGTTGGCGCGACGATCGCAACATGCAGCAAAAAGGCAACGCCTTCCTCACCATCGATCATTTGCTTTTCTAGCATTGCGTCCAGATCGCGAATCACCGGCAAATCAATCGACGGTGAAAAGTTGCAACCTGTGATAACGAGTCCGCTGAATTCGTCAGCTTCAGTGAAAGCGGCCTCTACGACGAACGGTCGACCGTCTGCTGTGTGGCCAGACAGCTTCTTGTACTTTGGCTTGTCCGTCGAACCAATCTCTTTGAACACCGACTCAATGTGTGAACGCCCGATGAGTCCGAGCTTATTGGGATTTGGTGTCTTGCCATGCTTCTGTAGAGAGCGAAGCAACCGAGACACCTTCTGCTTGTCCACACCGTCACCGTTGAGCAGGTCCGAAAGCTTCGCACGATGTAAGCCCATGTCATCGAGAGTGTCTTGCAGTGCATCCCGTCGCCCCATTCCGGCAAATCCTCGGATGAAGGCTGTGGCCAGCCGATCGGTTCCCGTCTCACGATCTTTGCCGATGCATGCGGATACCAACCGTCGAAACGATTCCTCGTTGTGCCAGTTCGCCGGTTCAGGATTGCTCGGCAACCACTTGCTGCACTTGGACGCCAGCTTCCAAACGTAGGAGTCATCCAATAACTCGCAAGTCAAGTGTAAATGGGGGTTTAGAGCGATGGCCTTCGTGCCGAAAGTGCGCAAATCGAACGCATTCAGCAATTCATTAGTGGTTTGTTTGCTTGCTTGCATACTCGGCGAGGTCGATTTGAACAAAAGTGCCATTTTGCGCACTTTCAACGGTCTTCTCGTGTTTGATCTGGGGCGTTCCAGACAGGTCGTCAAACGTCACATCAATGACGTGGCGCCACCCCTGAGAGACAATCACGGTTCGCCCCCTTCCACCGTTCAAGACATAAGGCAGAGCGATAACCGTCTTTGCTGCGTTGCCCTGCGATCCTCTCGCAATGCCTCGCGTTACTTCACGGCTGGACACGCGCCGATCGAAGTCGAGCATTCCGGCTACGCTGTCAGGATCGATGCCATCGCCGTTGTCCTGAATCGACAGCGTCGTACCTGTGTAGCGAATCACAACCACCGGATCACGCTTGATTTCTTCGCAATGATCCAGTGCGTTGTCGAGCAACTCTTTGACGATCGCCAAGATCCACTTCTTGGGTTCGTAGCCGATTTGCTTCGTCAGTTCCGACTCCGAGAAGTATTCGGCCTGACGGCTCAGCGAGAATGTTTCGCGAACAGTCATTTGCTCGCTCCCTTCTGCGCGCCGAGATATTGTCCGATCGCCCACTGATCCGCCTCGGATGGATGCCCGCAGTCAAGCAGCCATCGCAGATAGTCACGCGGTACTGATCGCAGCGAGCGGCCAGAGTATTTGCCCGTGACGATCGGGAAATCACCGAGCTGTGAGCGGCGCGAAGGTTGCCGCTGGCGTTTGTGTTGTCGCTTCTTACGTTTGCGCGATGTGCGCGAGGAAGTCTTGCCCAGATGAGCTTCTGCGTTGATAATCATTCTTGTCAGTCCTTTGTTGCTCGCCGTCCCGTCGCCAAACAGGTTTCACGGCTGAGCGATAAATGCGAAACGGTCACCGGCTCACTGGTCGGTGACCGTTTCTGTTTTGGGGCGGATTGTTTTTCGGCTTCGTCGGCGAGCCACTCACGAACCTGTTCGACTGGATACATCACACAGCCGCCGATCCGCACAGTCGGCACGGCGTCCCAGCCAGATAGCGTCCGATCAGATACACCGAGTGCCTCTGCCATTTCTGGGCGGCGCAGGGCGAGACGTGGGATGGGCTCGACGGCGAGGGGCAGCAGGACGTTAGACATGGGTAACGTCCTCA
>JAJDAT010000028.1 GCA_029261715.1 Nitrospinia bacterium
AAAAACTCTTGATGGTAATCAATACCAACATACGCTATATTTTTCATGGACGGTCTCCTTCTTTATTGTGTGAATTATAAAAAATTCCGTTTCTATAATTAACACTTTTGAGGGTAGATCGTCTGTTTCATATTATCTGAGCAAAAAAAGAATGTCATGGTGAGCCTTAAGCTTGCCCTGAGCCTGTCGAAGGAAACCACGACCACCTTATAAGATTCGCCACACCCAAGTTTGTCGTGGCGCTAGCGCCATTCCTTACAACTCGAATTTCTTTAGGAGCCAGGAAACGCCCGGATAAAATATGAAAGCAAAAATAACGATAGGAAACCGATACTTGCCGAGATCCCAATCCACCTTTTTACCGGACAGGGCATAGATCCAGTCTGGCCAAAACTGAATTGTAGAGTTAACAAAAGCGTAGGCAATAATGAGCGACACAATCATAGCCGCATTTCTCTTGATAAAACTCACTATCATATTTTTGTCCTTAGCTCAGTTTTTCTTTTACTGGTTTTTGGTTTTGAAGATTTAAACTTAAGCAAAAAATTTAGCCTAGTTTACCAGTAACCACTTCGCATGTCATTCCGAGCTTGTCGAGGAATCTCGTTTTTATCTTTCTTTGCGTCCTCTGCGCCCTCTGCGGTTCAAAGGTTTAAGTCTTTGCGTTAAAAAAAAATGTCAAACTGAGCCTTAAGCTTGTCCTGAGGCACTCGAAGGAAAGTGCGGCCACCTTCCTCAGATCATGACATTTCAAACGACCCGAAAAACCGTTCCATCTCCTGCTTAAATTCCCCCTTCTTAGGATGCGCAAAAATGAGCTGAGCAAATTTGTTTTGTCTTTGGTCGTAAACTGTCCGCACAGTAGCGCGTGTCTTGGAAACTTTGGATTCGAACACATATTCCTCTGCCGAATATCCTAACCATTCAATATCACGTTCAGAAACCAAATTTGCTAAAAACTCTTTTTTAATGTGACTTATAAGTCTATCTCGGTCTACATCAACCGTCTCATAAGAACCTTGCGAGAACTCTCCAAAAAACACTTCGCAATGAATATTATCAAATTTCAACAATCCTAACGGCATCTTTGAAATATAATTACTCCCCTCCAATCCCATCGACTCCATACCCTGACCTTTTGTTTCCAATGTCTGAAGGTTAGGAAATTCAACCGCAAACTCTTCATATTCTGGGGAATACCAGTTCCACTCAGGAACGTTTTGTTTTTCGTCCACGTAATTAAACACACCAGCGATAGCCAATATCAGAATCAAATTTTTCATGGCCTTTGCTCCTTTTATATATAGAAGGTTTTCTCGACTCACATTTATTGGATACGAGGCAACCCAGTCTCATTTGTTTCGAATCCACTAAACTGAAAATGCAAACACCCTGCCAAAATTGAATAGATTTTGTGTTTCAAGATAAGTCCCTATAAATTAGGGGCTAACGGGGAAGGAAAAAAAGAGCGTAAACTTTTTTACACACAAAAACGCTTATAGCGAGGAAAAACAGATACAGGAATGACAAAAACTGTACACTATTTTATAAATTTAGGTAGATACGGAGGGGTTTAGAGATGTGGAAGGGTCTCACCTGATCTAATTAGGTTTCTTCTACTTGACTGGCATTATTTGCTAAAACATAATGATTTACATGGAGACAACTATAAACATTGACGACGATTTGTTTAAAGAAGCCTCACGGTTAACTGGCGTGAAAGAAAAAAACACTCTGGTTCGAATGGGATTAGAAACGTTGGTCTCTCAAAAAAGAGCTATTCGCTTGTCCCAACTTGGAGGAACCGAGAAAGGTTTAAAATCTATCTCTAGAAGATTTTCTTAGACTTAATAAAGCTTTCTGATCTTTTATTGAGAGATTTCAGACGTTTTCTTGCTTGCTCTTTGATGGAGTCAATATTTAAAGGCGTGGAATTGCCGCTTTGAAGTCCTTTTTGAATTTCTAGCTTTAGCTTTTTAAGTTTCATTCTTTTAGAAGCATTAAGTTGCTACTTGGATCGGACGGATATTTTTTTCTATCGACGGCCAAACGTCTCTTTTGGCGATTTTAATATCGTAGCGAGATTGTAAATTCATCCAAAATTCAGCAGTCGTCTTAAAATATTTTCCCAGTCTTAAAGCTGTATCAGCGCTGATACCCCGTCTACCATGCACAATATCGTTTATTCTAGCAATCGAAACGTCAAGATCGCGGGCTAATTTATTCTGACTAATTTCCAGAGGACGCATAAACTCTTCTAAAAGAATTTCCCCAGGCATTATCGGTTCGAGTTTCTTCCCCATATCGTCTTTAAGTTTTGAAGATTTAAACGTAAGCAAAAAGCTAAACCTAGTTTACCAGCAACCACTTCGAAGAATCTCGTTTTTATCTTTCTTTGCGGTAAAAATTGTCACACTGAGCAAAAAAAAAAATTGTCACACTGCTATGAAACAGACGAAGTCAAGTTTGTTTTAAAATTAAATTCAAAATTTGTAGTTGAATCTGTTGAGCTGTGAATAAATCCTCGCGTTTATGAAGTCGGTGGAAAAAGTGTGGTAAAAGCTCGTTTGTGTTGTATTGAGTTTTTGGTAGTTCTTTTTCCATACTTTTTCCCCAGACGTAATGAGGATTTATTCACAACTCAACAGAACTTGTTTTTATGTCGTATCCATAGCTATAAGTGGGCCGATGAAAAAACTTCCAGGTTGCTTCGACGGTGAATCAAACTGCTATGCGTGGGTTTTAACCACAAGATTGTGTGTTCGTCCGGAGTTCCCTCGATCTGAGGACGTGAGTCAAAATCACAAGCGTGACCCGAGGATGCTCCATTCGTACCTGGAAACTTATCCATCGTTGCCCTTTAAGTATTAAAAAAATAGCTTTATTATTTTTAAGCAGCGCACGGCTTATTATTGTTTTGCATCAAACTCCAGATGAAGCCGACAAATTCTCGCGCGATAGCAATGGTTGCGACATTTTTTGGTTTTCTTTTCTCAAGAGCCCAATAGCGTTTGTGTAAACGGTGCATACACTTTAGAGCTATCGCAGTATGTTCTGCGGGTTGTCCTTCCCATTTAGCTTTTAGAGCCGCAGTCGCTATAGGCTTTTTTTTGTAATGCTGAACACATTCGGCAAGTATCCTCCGACACGAAGAATTACCGGCTTTGGTAATTCCTCCATAACGCTTGATCCCAGACGAAGAGTATTCCGAAGGCGTTAAGCCTAAAAAACCCATCAAGGCTTTTGGATTTGGAAATCGCTTAAAATCGATAATTTCAGTAAGTAAAATCATCGACGAAAGAACACTAATACCTTTTAAGCTTTGTAACGCTTTTGCATTTTTGGCGTAAGCTTCCGTATTAGATAATCGTTCTATTTCTCGATCCATCTCGGTAATACGCACGTTTAAATATTCCAAGAGTGTTCGAAACTCTGTAAGAACCCGGTCCATTAACTCACCGAATGAAAGCTCTTTAAACCAGGCTTCGCATTTGATGCTCCCAAGTTTTCCGGGAACCTTTAACCCTTGTGTTTTCAATAACGCGTGAATCTGAAGTTTTACCCTTTTACTTGTTTCTTTAAATGCTTTGCGACAACGAACCAAAGAACGAACCGCCTCTTCTTCAACTTCGGGAATATGGACGAACGTCAACGATCCATTGCGAAACTGATAGGCTATATTTTCTGCGTCTTTGAAATCTGTTTTTACTCGATTCCCAGGTTTTTGAGGAATCTTGGATGGAGCCACAACTTGACAAGAGTAACCCCAAGAAAACATCTGGCGATAAAAAAAGTAACCGCAAGAACTCGCTTCGTAACAAGTTTTTATGTCATAACGTTTTGATAATTTGCTCATATATTTCTTGATCTTCTTCGGATCGTTTTCTAATTCAACCCTATCTACTGGTCCAGATTCGCCGCTCGGTAATACGACGACTGCTAAAAACTCTTGATGGTAATCAATACCAACATACGCTATATTTTTCATGGACGGTCTCCTTCTTTATTGTGTGAATTATAAAAAATTCCGTTTCTATAATTAACACTTTTGAGGGTAGATCGTCTGTTTCATATTATCTGAG
>JAJDAT010000029.1 GCA_029261715.1 Nitrospinia bacterium
CTCCCACTCCCACTCCCACTCCCACTCCCACTCCCACTCCCACTCCCACTCCCACTCCCACTCCCACTCCCACTCCCACTCCCACTCCCACTCCCACTCCCACTCCCACTCCCACTCCCACTCCCACTCCCGAGCCCGAGCCCGAGCCCGAGCCCGAGCCCGAGCCCGAGCCCGAGCCCGAGGCTGAGATCGAGGACATGTCGAGTTGGGGCGAGGTCGTTGCGGAGCCGGGCGACGACGGTCCCGGCTCCGCGCTCACCAACCAACCGTCGGCTGCCACGATGGAGCAGGCCCAGGCAATCACGAAGCTGCTGCGCAGCGCGCATCCGGGTCAAGAGCTTGGGCGCGACCAGGTCACAGCCCTCGTCAACCAGATCCAGTGGGCGTGGAACGAAGGTGCTGCGCTCAACCCATCGATCGGGCGGCTCAGCGAGCTCCGGTTCCAGCAAGCGGCAGAGATCATCGAAGAGCTGCAAAGCATGGTCGCCGCGGCGGAGGGCGCGTGATGGCAGAGCCGACCACTGCCGAGGTCGCGACCTACCTTCGTCGTCTTGCGAGCGCTGGCAGAGAGGTCGCCGACTACCCAGGCTCCAAGATGTTCGATGCTGCAGCGGACCATCTTGATCGATTGCCCGACGTCGAATTCCAGCGTGACAATGCTATCGAGGAGTGGAACCGCCTGATTTCAGCGAACGCACGGCACATCGCAGAGCGTAATGAAGCGCGAGCGCTCGCCGTGGAAGCGCTTCGAAAGTGCAAAGACCTGCTGCTTGAAGCATCGAATCTGCGCAACAAGCTCACCTGTGCGTTCTGCGGACATGAGTACCCACCGGGCACGCCGCCATCGCAACACGAGGCCCTGACCGAGCACGTGATGCAGTGCGGGGATCACCCGCTTCGCGCACTGCTCGATGCTTTCGGTGCTGCTTGGGACTCAGCGCGGTCGTATGCGCTCGCGTGTGCAGCCGTAGTCCAGCCCGAAGATGCCGCGCGCAAGATCAGTCTCAAGCTCGAAGCCCTCGACCCACGCGCAAAGGGAGGCTGCTCATGATCCAGCCCTCCGCCCCCCATTTCGAGATCGCCAGTCGCATGATCGGCTGCCGGCGAACGGTGCTGACGGTTGCCCGAGCCCTGCCGCAGGGGGGATGGGTCGCAGAAACGCGGGTGATCGAGGTGCGAGCAGGCGGCATCTCGCGCGAGGTGATCGCTCGAGATCCATGGTTCCACCTGCCGGCCGATCCACGCGTCAACTCCTACGCCCTCGACAAGGCCCTTGCCTCCCACGACCAAGCAGTCGCGACCTGGGGCCGGCCACCGGTCACAGAGGAGGTCGCGTCGTGAGCGAAGCGCGGCAGGGATTCACCGACGTTCTCGGCGACGTCGAGCTCGAGATGATCGGCAAGTTCCAGGTCCACCCCGTCGCCAGCCTGTTCCCCCTCCTCGAGGGCGAGGAGTTTGACTCACTGGTCGACGACATCCGCTCCAACGGCCTCTTGGTCCCCGTGAGGTGGATCACCACGGACCGTGGCCGGGTCGTGATCGATGGCCGGAACCGACTCCGGGCATGCGCAGCGGCCGAGGTCAGCCCTGTCGGCGTCGAGGTGAAGCCGCCGGTCGACGTCCTCAACTACGTCATGAGCGCGAACCTGCGGCGGCGGCAAATGACGACGGGGCAGAAGGCTGCGATTGCCGCCGAGCTGATGCCCGCGTGCCAGGCGCGGGCGAAGGCACGGCAAGGCGTTCGTACTGACCTCAACATCATGGAAAAAGTTCCAGGAAGTTCCGGGGCAGCCCGCGAAGAGGCCGCCCGCATGGCTGGTGTGAACTCGGCCTACGTCCAACAAGCGCTCCGTCTTCAACGTGAAGCGCCAGACCTATTTGCGAAGATCAAGTCTGGCGAGATCAATCGAATTCCCAAAGCCATGAAGGAGTTGAAGCGCCGCCAGGAGCCTGAGCTGACATCATCTGTCAATTCGTCGACATCATCTGTCGAGCCTCCGTCGCGAGCGCCTGAGCCAAATCCCTCAGCGCCGGCAGTGAAGCACGAGGCGTCGCCGGCGGCGAGTGAGCCAATCGAGGCGGAAGACCTCAGCGCGCCAGCGCCCGAGCACCCGCAATGGAGCCGGGTTGAGAGCGAGGCGGTGCCGCCGGCGGAGGAGTCCGGGGCGGTCGACGTCGAGGGTGAATCAAAGAGCGATGACGAGGCCCAGGCGCCCGAGCTGAACCTGCCGACCAGGTTGCAGCGCTTCAGGCAGTTCGCTCGGCAATTCGCGGAGGACTCGAAGGAGTTCGAGTCGCAGATGTCTGAGATCTACCGCGAGTCTTGTTCGCCGGAAGCGATGGAGGAGGGTTGGAGTCATGCACACGGATCCGGCCTGGTCTTGATCATCGAGAGTGGACAGAAGCGGATCGAGAAGGCGTGGCAGAAGGCCGCGCAGGAGATGGAGGAGACGTCATGAGCGAGTACGAGTGCAACGGTTGTGGGCGCGTGGAGCGCTCGGAGAGAGTAGGCGGTGACCGCTACGGACCTGGTCCGCTCCCGGCTGGTTGGCGGAAGGATGTGAGCTTCTCGCTCGCATTGGGCACCACGAATCATTCCCTCCGCTGGGAGGCCATGTGCGCCGACTGCTACGGCCTTGTCGTGGACGCCTACCGATTCCCGATCGCCAACCTGGTGACGTATTTGAATCAGCGTCGCGGCGAGGTCTGTCCGGGCAGGATCGAAGTGCATGCGGAAGGGGGTGCGTGATGGAACCGGTCCAAGTGTTCATCGATCCGGTCCACGTGATGCAAGCGCTCGCAGCTTCGACGCTGGAAGTCACCCGCCCCGACCACGAGGTCGTCGCGGAGATCGCGGGGCGGCTGGTGGCCAGCTCAATTCAAACTCCCGAGTGGGAGTCCATCGACGAGCAAGGAATCATCCGGGAGGTGTATGCGGCCGTCAAAGTCGGTCGCGCCATCCTCGCCGAAGCGCGCCTCCAGCGCGGCGCCGAAACGAGCCGCCAATCCCCTGAGTTCGAGGGGCCGACTCAAGTCGAATTCGGGCCACGTGGACCCATGTGCTGCTCGAGCGCGATCGGCAACCCGGAGTCGTGGACGTGTTCGGGCTGCGGCAAGGTCTATTGCGCCGACCCGGAGCACCGGCGGTGGCATACCGTCTGCCCGGGCGATCGCGCCGAGGACCAAGGGCCAGAGAGGTCGCGTCCATGACCGGTCACGAGACCAAGGCGCAGATCGAGGCCCGCCTATTCCCGGACGGCCTGCCTCCCGAGGGTCGATGGCCGACTGAGCGAACGGGCATGGTCAACGTCTACTTCTGCGAGGAGGGCCGGCACTGGATCAAGGTCCGCCTCTCCGACTCTGGCACGACGCCGTTCCTTCTGGGCTGCCGGCAGTGCGACCAGGTCATGCGGTCTTTCGCCTACACGCGTCCGCCGGACTCACTTGGGGTGATGGGTCGGCAGATGCGCGAGTCGGACCCGACGCACGAGTTCTATCGGCCCGACACGACCGAGGGTCTCGATCAGCTCGAGCGAGAGCACGTGCGCGATGGCGGGCTGCTGCTGCGGGAGATCCCTGCCGGCGGATCTGAGTCTGACGGACAAGGGAGCTGATTCAAATGGATCGAGAGAAGCTTGAGTTGGCGCTGAAACTGGACCGTGAGCTCGAAGAAGCGCGCGAGTTCGAGAGCTATGGGCGGTTCTTCTACACGGCGACCACGGATGGGGCCTCGGGACCGCCAAAGCTGCGCTCGCGGCTGAACGAACGTAGCTCGCTGCTCATTGCGAACCCGGACCTTGAGCGGCGTGTTCGGGATCTCGTCAACCAGGCGCTGCCCGGCTTCGTCCGCGCAGCCGTCCTCGAGCTCGAGCGCGAGCGCAACGCCGCGTGTAGAGCGGCGGGGCTGCCGATAGATGCCGAGCCAATCTCCGACGACCGCGCGCCGGACGACGGCAAAGTGCCCGAAACGAATGCCGTGTTGTGCATGTTCGACCGCGCATATCAGAGCCCTTGCCCGAACGCCGGAACCGTCGAGGTCAATGGAGTGTGGCGTTGCCCTCAGCACGCTTCCGATGTGTGCATTTTGTGTGGGGAGCCGGCGACACGCTCGTGTCCGGACGCTGGCCAATTCGTCTGCGGGTTCCCGCTCTGTGACGACTGCGAACACTTCCGAGAGGGTGATCGTTCCGGTCACCGGGCGAAGTCGAAGGGCGGTGCCTCATGACCTGGCACCCCAAGACCGTCTCCGACTCTTCCTTCTCTTGCGAGTGGAATCCGGATCAATCTCGTGCCGCGCGGGGCGTTGAGCCCTGGCACGCCGACGCCGAGATCCTGCTCGGGGCTGACGGACGACTTCGTGTGTGCAGGACGTGCTCGATTGACTGGAGTCTCGAGCGACTCGCGAGGCGGACTCCGCTCGTTCCGGTCGATGTTCTCGGACGTCTCGATGACGAGCTGCTCGAGGCCGTTGAGACCAAGAAGCACACTTACGACCGCTCGGTCTGGATGGAATCCGTTGATCGCAGGGGCGACGAGATCCTGCTTTGGTGGCGCCCTCAGGATCTCCGGCCTTACCTATTCAACGCCAAAGCGCGCCACTGTCTTCGCTGGGAGTGGATCCGGCGCCAGCTCTGGTACGAGCTGAGACCGTTGGCTGTTGAGCGGTTCAAGGTGGACTCGAGCCTGTGGTCCGTACAGGGCCATCTCGCCATGACCGCTCGCGAGGCGAGGGCAGGCGAGCCGATCTGGGTTGAGATCAGCACTCGACCCCATTTGGCAGCCAGCGTCGACCCTGCGCGGATCCTCGAGATCCTCGATGGCTCAGATGCAGACCTCCAGTCGGAGGCGCCCATGGCCTGAGCCAAATGGGCAGAGAGAGGGCGGCCCCACCGCGTCGTCGTGTGTCGATTTTCGCGGCGGGGCCGAGCGTTTAGCAGCATGGGAAACGCTGCTGAAACCACGACCGTCGCTCTTCTGGCGAGAGCAGACGGGCGTCACCCACGAAGGGGTTGATTCAAATGGTACAGACACAGTCTGCCCGGACACAAGAGTTTGGTTCAGCCGTCCAGAGACCGCCCACTTGCGAGTGGGACCCCGACCTCAACGAAGAGGCATCTCTCGAGAGGCTGAATCACGCAGATGCGGTGATCGCCGTTCGGTTCGACGACTGCGAGGCCCTGGTCTGCAGAGAGTGTGCGGGGCTGATCTGCGAGACGGTCCGTGACGCGCCCTGGCGACTCCGGCCGCTGATCCCGTTCCGCGAGCTCTACCCGCACATCGACCGCGAGGAGCTCATCGCCCTCGCCAAGGTCGCCAAGATCAAGCGCATCTCGACCTGCGTCTGGTTCCGGCCCCGCGCGGGTGGGTCGAACCTGCGCCACCGGTGGAAGACGCGCAACGTACTCCGCTGGCTCGAGGACGACGAGTTCCTCGCGGAGCTCGAGGAAGAGTGGGATCGCCGGCGCGCCAACCGAAGGGAGGGCTGATGACTGGGGGCAAGTGCGGGAGCGTCGTGATGACCGCGCTCCCGATCGACGCGCATGCAGGGGAGAAGGAGATCACTCGCATCTGCAGCGAGGCGATCCAGGCCGGTCTCATGGTCCGGATTCAGGTCCCGATCAGGACGTTTCACGATCCCGACCTGACTCGCGAGGCCGAGCCGGCGTTCGTCTGGGCCGCCTACGACCCGCGGGACATGCTTCGCGTGCTCGGTCTGCTCGAGGAGGGCGAGTGATGGGTGCCGGAGACTGGATCAAGCTCGGAAATGGCCTCCGTAACAGCCCGCTGCTCGCCCGAATGGCACGCGCGATGGACGTTCCTACGGCGTCGGCGCTGGGGGTGATGGCTTGGATCTGGATGCTCGCCGACGAAGAGGCGGATGTCGACAAGAACGGAGACGGGATCCTCCCCTATGCTGCCGAGGATCTTGACGCGCTCCTCGGGGTCGACGGAGTGGTCGCGGCCGCCCCTGACCGATGGCTCGTCGACGAAGGTGACCAGATCCGATTGCCAGGGTACGTGCGCCACAACGGCCAGACCACGAAGCGCCGCATCGCGGACGCCAGGAGGAAGAAGTCGAAAACGGAGCCCCTTCCCCAATCACATGGAGGGAATTCCGCAGACACTCCGCAGCGTGCGGAACATCCTCCGCAGCGTGCGGAGTCTTTGCGGAGTGAGTGCGGAGCCTCTGCGGACCAAGAACCAGAGCCAGAGCCAGAGCCAGAACCAGAGTCCAGAACCAAGAATCCAGAGGGGGAGGAGGAGGCAGCGCGCGCACGTACGCACGCGAGCGCACACGCAGGCGCGCGCACGCGCGAGGGGCCGTCCGCCGACCCAGCCCCGCCCCCCGCCCAAGGCTCGCCGCCTCCTGCCTCCTTGGATGAATCTTCTGGGGAGAAGCCGGGGACAACCGCTGCACGCGATCCCGTCGCCGAGAGCTTCGAAGCGTCGTACGTGCCACCCAGCTCTCCGCCGACGAAGGCTCGCTGGCGTGTCCAGCAGTCGACCGACGGCCGGGGCGAGCTCGTCGGCCTGACGGATCCCCAGCGCGAGAAGCTCGAGACCCGATTCTCTGAGCTCGACCTCGAGGGCATGATCGGAGACTGGACTGCGCACATCCTCGCCAAGGAGGCCCTCGGCCAGACCCGGCCCAGCAACCTCGAGCTCTCGCTCTGGCGCTGGTGCGAGGTCGAACAGCGGAAGTTCGACGAGGGGACCAGTCGCCACGCGAAGGTCTCCTCCGTCGAGCTCGCCGCCGGCGCCCCGAACGCCAGACTCGCTCAGCACAGGATCGATCTCGGCGAAGGCTACGGGTCCTGGCCAATCGATCGCCGCGGCTGGGATGAGGCTGAGGACGGCGATCACTTCTGGATCGATCGAAAGCTCCGTGAGGCCGGGGAGCGGTTCTACATCGATCGCGATGGGTGGATGAGGGCGAGCGGAGCGTGCAACGGCGTCACGCCCGGGCGACTTCGGCGGGCCACCCTCGAGGAGATCTTCGGGCACTTCGCCCCGAACGATCCGGCCGAGGTCGCTCACATCGCCAGGATCCTACGAGAACGCCAGCCTGAGCGCGCGCAATCGCTCCTCCTGCGCTTCGGATGGTCGGAGCCGGCTTCCGAGCCGCGGGACTCCGTGAACGCCTCACAGCGCCACACAGGCGCCCGAGAGCGGACGGCGGAAGAGGGCGATTCTGCTTCGAAGCGGGCGAGCTCGAAGCCTCGGCCAATCAGGGACGTCCTCGACAGCCTCATCGGGTAGCCGCAACTCACAACACTACAGCGAGATAGAGATGAAGCCATGCCACAGCACGAGGACTTGCGGGCCTGCGAGGAAGCCGACGAGCGCGTCATTCGCGAGTACCAGAGCGACCCGGCCAACATCGGATACCTCGACGACGCCCTCAAGCGCGCACGCTTCACGCGATCCGACCTGGATCTCCGATGCGAGATCGGCCGGCGGACGATGGCCGCCCTGCGCCAGCGGGCAGCCAAGGACTTCCCCGGCAAGACCCGGCGCGAGCGATGGTTCCCCTGGGCTCCCGATCCGCCATCGCCCGAGGAGCTCCCCCAGTGGGAGGAGGAGCTCGTGGGCATGGGCGTCAGCCGCGTGATCGCTCGCTACGTGCTCGGCGGGAGTGACCAACTCCCGGGCATGCAGTACGTGCGCGGTCTCGCCCCCATCGTTCGGCAGATTCGGTCTGCGATCGAGCGGGGCGACATCGAGCGCTCCCGCGATCTCGAGGAACGATTCGAGGCCGTGCTCTGCCCATATTGGCGACGCGTGTTCGAGAAGAACCGAGCCGAATTCGAGGGGCACTGGGCACCTGGCGACGAGGTGCCGTCGCACCAATTGGCGCAAGAACTGTGAGGCAGTCGCATTAGGTTTGCGAGCGTATTTGGCTCACTCGAGGAGATTGACGTGAATGGGAAACGGTTCAGCGGCGTCTTGGCGAGCAGCCGCGAGGAGTTCGGGTACCGCGTGGTTGGGCACATGGATTCACACGAGGCACGGGCCGCGCTCATGAGCAAGGCGGGCGTCGAGAAACTCCCCGAGGGTTGGTACCTCACGGTTTGGGAGGAGAACACGCCGAACGTGGTCATCGATGAGAGCTCCGACTTGCGTCGGCGCGGACCCCGCAAGGTCACGCTCTTCCGGCGCCGGTTGGCCGATCGACTCAAAGAGGTGCTCGCCGGCGGGGAGTGGGTGCCGCATGCGACCGTGCTCGAGTCGTTGTCGGACACCGCCAGCAAGAAGCCTGTGCGCGATGTCGCGCTGGACCTCGGCGTCGAGATGCGACGCGGAAGCGAGATCGGGCTGGGTGGCACGCGCTCGTACTGGCGGCTGCCCGCAGAGAGAGACCTCGCCGACGAAGTGAGGATGCAGGCATGAGCGAGAAGATCACGGCCAACGACCTCGTCGATCGGTTGCGCGTTCGCTACGACGCCAAGGAGTGGCTGACGGCGACCGAGGTCGCGAATGCGACGGGGTCAATGGCCGGCCGCTGGATCGACTTTGCCGCGATTCACAAGTGGCCGAGCCGGAGGCTGTACGTCGCGGTCGAAATCAAGGTCAGCCGCGCGGACTTCCGCCGTGAGCTCGAGGAGCCTGAGAAGCGGCGCTGGGTCGAGGACCAGATGAGCGAGTTCTGGTTCGCAGCGCCGAAGGGCGTGATCCCGCTCGAGGAGTTGCCCGAGGGCGCTGGCCTGCTCGAGACCTGGGGCGACAAGCTGCGGGCGACGCGGCGAGCGCGGCAGCGAAAGAACGTGGAGCCGAAGCGCGAGTTCATGCTCGCCATGATGCGGCGCATCGCCACCGGGGGCGAGAAGGCGCGGAAAGAGTTGGCTCAGACGGTCGAACCGTTCGCCACGCTCGCTGGGCGACCGGTGAGCATCGCCGACCTCCGTCGGCTCGCCGCGAAGCACGCGACGCTTCCGTCGGAGCAGCATCGACGGGAACACGCTGCGTGGCTGGAAGGACACAAGGACGCCATGAAGGGCCGAGGTACCGGAAGCCGTGCGGCCGAGCGGCTCGCAGCATTCAACGAGGTACGGCGAGCCTCGTGCGAGCTCCTCGGGCGTCCGCACTGGCATCGGGACCAGGACGCGGCAGAGGACGTGCGCACGATCCTCGATGCCATGGCCGAAGCTCGGCGGCTTCTGAAGGAGGCCGACCGGCTCGAGGAGATCGGCGGGAAGTTTCTGGCGCTGGCGACCGCTGTTCGATCGTCGAGTGTCGACGACGCGCGAGTCGAGAGCGCGGGCGAGTCAGAGGAGACCGTGGCGTGAGCAAGGGGACTTGCCTTCAATGTGGGTGTATTACGACGGTATTGACTTCCGTGACGGGACGCGACCTGTGCCCAATTTGCGTCGAGAAGCAAGCGGACTGGGACGGGTACTGCGCTCGCTGCAAGGGCGTGGTGCTTCCCAAAGACTTCTACGCGTGTCGGACCTGCGATGCTCAGGAGCCGGGTGACGACGCTCGCATCCAGGGTCGCTCGAGCACGGGGGCACTCGTTCGCCGGTGTCACACTGCCGCGCGCCAACTGGCGAACGAGATCAAGGAGGTTCGAGAGCAGGCCCGCGAACTGCGCAGCGATTGCGGGCGCTATGGGATGGAGAAGTTCTGGATGCGCGCAGGTCTCTTGGGCGCCTACGCGGCGAGGGAGGCTGCTCTTCTCCGCGCGTTCGAGATCCTCAAGGCCCTCGAACTCACCATGCCCGACGAGGAGATCGGTCCACTCGAGATCTCTATCGCCGACCTCGAAGGACGCAGCAGCGGCATCTTTCCAAAGACGCCGGTCTCGGACTCCGAATTGGGAAACCTCGACCGCGCGTTTCGTGAGATGACACAGGGTCGCGTCGAGGTCGTTGAGCCATCGATCACATGGACTCGAGTCGAGCAGCAGCAGCCACCACCGCACAAGAAGTACATCGTTCGGCGGTCTGGGAAGATCCACACGAGCACGGTCTGCTACGGCATGCACGCGCCCTGGTGGATGGTGCACACGCTCGACGCGGCAGTGGAATGCGATCCAGTACCGATGGAACCGGACGATGAGTGGGCGCCGCTTGAAGCGATGGAGGCTTTGGCATGATGACCGGAGCGGACCTACCCGGAGGCAATTGCAAGATCTGCGCTGGACCGTTGACGTTCACTGCGTCGAAGTGGCGGTGTGTGACGTGTCGGCGGACGGACTCGCCGGCGAAGAAGTTCTCCCAAGCGCTCCTCGGTTGGGTTCGGAGCAGCGGGATTGAGATCAGAGACCCGTCGACCTTCGACGTCGACGTGTCGATCTCGTATGGGGACCGGGTGGCGTGGCTCACTCGATCCGAACTTCCAGTCACGCTCGAGTTCCTCCTCTGTCCGGATGCAGCAGAGAAGTCCCTACGAGCCCTCGCCGAGAAAGGGACGCACTGGCCGATGCGCTGGGTCTCCTCGACGATCTCGACCTCCCGCGGAAGGAGGCGACGTGATGCGCGAGTTCGCGAACCACTCAGAATGAGCGACCTGAGCGCCTCCTGCCCTCGGGAAAATAGTCCAAATTTCGTGCTGGCGTGGTGTGATACGTTGGCGTATAACGGGGGCGTAGTGATCGAGAGAGAGGACTCTCGAAGACAGGTCTGAACAGTAGGAGCGAGACGATGACCTACCGAATCGAGTTCTTGCGCGACGGTACATGGGATAGCGAGGGCATTGGCGACTCCTTGGGCTGGGAGTCGGTCGAGGAGGCCAGCGCCGCGATCGCAGGCATCGCGGATCTCGGCGAGGAGTGGCTGGGCGATTACCGGGTGGTCGACGAGTCAACCGACGAGGTGGCGACGGAGATCGAATTCTGCGCCAACCAGGAAGAGGACGCCACGATCACCGACGAGCAGATCGAGCAGCTTCGGGATGAGGCCGCGCAGGCGAATGACTTTCTGACGGTATCCGTCTGCAACGTCGCGCTGGCAACCGGGCTCGCCGACGTCGCTGAGATCGACGAAGACCTCCGATCCGACCTGGAGGCCATCGGCATCATCCCCGAGCACATCGACTCCGACGTGCGAGCCCGCGCCGAGTGCGCGCGGGTCATCGCGGAGGCGGCGGCTCAGGTCGAGGAAGGGGGTGCGCGATGAAGTGGATCACTCCCCCCGAGTGCGGAGGCCAGATTGAGGAGGTGTCCTACGCCTCCGACGGAGAGTGTGCGTACCGCCGGGTCACTGACTGGTCCGTCGCCGATGGGCACCCGGACCGCGAGACGTACAGCCGAGTGAGCTGGGACATCTTGCATGATTCTGGACATTTGGAGTGGGAGCCCTGGAACCAAGAGCCATCGATCCCCGCCGAGCTTTGGGAGCGGTGCGCCTCGCCGCGAGAGGAGGTGTCGTGATGAGCGTCAGCGTATACCGTCCCGATGGGCGGACCGAGGACGTGCAACCACCCATCCCCCGTAGTGCGGAGGGGAACGAGTGACCGCGTACTGGGTTTGGGTCTTAGGTCCGGCGAGTGAGGAAATGGACTCCATCGAGTCCTACCTCCGCTCCCGCGGTCAACGCATCGCCTACGCCACGCGGAACGGTGAGCGATCATCTCAGGCGGACTGCGTCAACATCTGCACAAGCGACGGCAACGCGACGTCTCTTCGATACCCCGGACGCGAGAGAGCCTGGGATCTCCTGGATCCGGCTGGCGAGACTTCGGGCACGGTCTTCTTGATCGGTTGCCGTCTGCTCTACGTCACGACTCGGAGCAAGAGACTCGTCATCGAAATCGCTCGAAATCCTCGATGGACCGTCGAGCTTGCCCTTGAGCTTTCAGCGTCCTCCGGCCTCGAGTTTGGCGAAATCGTCGAAGCAATCCAGGAAGGACTGTTCCGGCACGAGATCGATGGCTCGCCTCAGGGGTTGCGACCGGCGGAGATGAGCGAATGAAGCTCTCGCTGATCTCGCTTCGCATGCCGGTCGATCTACACGACCGGCTCCGGCGGTCGGCAGAAGACGCAGGGATCTCGGTCTCGGAGTACATCCGCCGATCGATCGAGCGGACGACGGGCGACTCTCCGGGAGGCGAGGACGGGGTATGGGTGTGCGTCGGATCAATGTCGGGTTGGTGCGGGACTCGGCATCGCTCGCGCGAAGCGGCAGTCTCGTGCTGCGAGGCGCATCGAGAGGAGCAGGAGCGACGTGGCGGAGCATCGGATCGGACGCAGAGGCTGGCTGCCCAGGTAGCTCAGCGGGCGGACGGAGTCTACAGCGTGAGGGCGTGAGGAATGCCGGATGACGTCACGAACCAGATCATCGGTGCGAAGGAGACCGTTGCCAAGATCGGCGGAGCGCTAAAAGGCGACGCTGTGTCCGTTGACTTCAACCGTCTCATTCCGATGCCCAAGATCCTCGCCTTGGGTCCCTACTTGGTGTCGATCGGTTACAGAGCGCGAGCATGCTTATCTGGGTACCCGGTGAGCGGCCCGTGCCCTAAAGACATGAGCGACGACGAGTTCGATACGTTCATCCTCTACCTGCGCGCCCTTCGGGAAACTGGGCATGACTCTGCGACCTCGTGGAGGTGCTCGCATTGGGGCACGAAATGGAATGCCTACGATGTGAAGGTCGAGGAGAATGCCATCACATTCACGACCGCATCGGACTGCCCAGATCCAATCGTGGAGGCGCTCGCGAAGTCAGTGCCGGACTCCTGGGTCTGGAGCTACGTCAACAACATCAACGGTGTACGTGGGACATGGACGTGCAAGGACGGCTCGCTCGGGTGGGACGAGCCCGACAACATCAGCGTGAGGGCGTGAGACGATGTGGAAATGGACAGCGAGACTCGTTTGCCGACTACGCGGACACCGGCAGGCTCCGATCGAGCGCCTGGAGCTGGGAGTGAAGGTGGTAGAAACGGGGCTGCGCATGATCGAGCGCTGCGATCGGTGTGGAGTAGCGATGGAATGCTTGCTGGTCACTGACCCAATAGAGCCATCGCTGCACATCACGGAGAGCTTCGGCGATGATGCTTCCACATAGGGCAGTGAGCGCAGGAATGAAGCGAGCAACCGGACACCTACAAGCCTCGCACGACGTCCTCGGCTTGTGCATCCGCGAGCCGGGAGCACCGCGCGGAATCATCACTCCCGACGAGGACGTCGACCGCCTCATCGCGTTCGCACGGGATCAAGCCAAGCGGCTACCGCTGTCGACGTACACGGTGGCTCGACTTCTCGGCGTGCTCTGCTGCGCTGAGCGCGGGGCGGACTGGGTCGAGCAGGCATTCCTCGGGCTCGTCGATGGAGGGCTTTCGACCGCGCTCGCCGAGTCGGCGATGGCAGAGCTGGCGTTGGATGTCGTCGAGAGACTTCTCGCCATTCAAGAGAATCCGTGGACATTCCGGCCTCGCCAGGTGTTCTGACGGTAGCGGCCACACTCGATGCGACAACGTGGCCCGAGAGCAGAATCCCAGGAGGCAAGCATGCAGACTTTCTGCGCGTGCGGCCGCAGGAGGCCTCGGTACCGGATCACATGCCAATGGTGCTGGCGGGATCGGCCCGAAGACGTCAGCCTCGAGGAGGAGTCGATCATAAACCATGGCTGCCCGCAGTGCGGAAGTCCGTTCCGACCGCTCAACCAGCCCTTTCTTTCATCTGACACCAAATACGTCGAGGACGCTGGGTATGTGTGCCACAACGACGTCTGCAAGTTCGAGTTGTGGACGCGGCCGCACCACTTCAAGCGTCGTGGTTGACGCACGCCGCGTCCCCCCGTACCATTCGACCTCCGCGCCTGCGCCAGCCCAGGCAAGCGGCCCCAGATGCTCAGCCGGGCGATCCTCGGCTAGGCTGGCATTGCTCCTCTCCGGAGAGACCGCTCGGTGAGTCGGTAGCGATCTCGGACATCGAGCACTGCATCGACGTTCCCGCGCGTCAGCTCGCACTGGATGCGCCACCACCGCTCCGAGAGGATGCCGTCGCTCTCGACGTACCAGCCTGGATGCCGGGGTGGCGCCTTGTGGCGATGGAACCATCCGAGGATGCGCTCGACGAGCTCGTGGTCGTAGTGCGACTCGACGTCCGCTAGCGGAGTGCTCGGCTGCGGGATGAACGGCGTGAACTTGATCCGCAGGTGGGCATTGACGCGCCGTGGGATCGACAGGACCGCGGCCATCATGAACTCCCACTCGTCGAAGTTCTGGACCGTCTCCCACGGGTACCCGAACACCATGAACATCTTGAAGTTCGAGTGCCCGCGTTCGCTCATGAACTCGAAGTAGTCGACGACGTCCTGATCCTTGATCCGCTTCGCCACGCGCATCCGCGTCTCCTCGGTCAGCCCGTCTAGGCCGACCCGAATCAACATGTTGCGCTTGAGCGGCAGGTCCTGCTTCATGATCCGGTCGAGCCGCATGGATCCGAACGCGGTGATGAGCTTGCGCTCGTGGATGCGATCCAGGATTTGGTGGTAGCCCGGGTGCGATGCCTCGTCGGGAGCGAACAGCGTGACGTGATTCGAGCGCTCTCGGTCGATATGATCGATCTGATCAATCAGCCAACCGGTGTCTTGCGCCCGGTACTTCATTGACCATCCGAGCTCGCAGTAGTGGCAGGAGAAGGGACAGCCTCGCGCCATCTCGAGATACCAGACGTCGGCGTGCCCGCGACCGCCGCGCGAGGCACGATTCAGGTAGGCGGGATTCTTCGGGACGGGGTTGACCTGCCGGGACGCTGGCACCTCGCCCGTGAAGTCTGAGCAGATGATGGCGCCGTCAATCTCGCGCAGCGCCCCTGCGGTCCGGTCGGACTCGAGCGCAGTCAGCGCCTCAACGATCCACTCCTCGCCCTCACCCACGCAGACCGCGTCCGCGTACGGAATGACGGGCCTTGGGTTCTGCTGCATGGGGTGGCCACCGATCAGCCGGATCGGTGCACGGCGCGGGAGCTCGGGCAGCATGAGGAAGTCGAGCGGGTGGTGTACTGAAACGAGCTCGACGTCGTACTGGTCGGCCGGCTTGTCCGGATTGAGATCGACAGCATGACCCATCGAGCGCGCCGCGCGGGCGACGTAGTGGCACCCGATCGATCCGCGCTGCGCCAGGTCTCGCGTCGGCTCCACCATCAGGATTCTCATCGCGCCAGCTCTGCCGCATCGGGAACGGGCTGACCCGGCATGAGGCACCGGACCGTCTGATAGCTCGACCAGTACGGGGGACGCGGTCGCACACGCTTGAGCCCGAGTGGGTGCGGCAAGAACCGCATGGCCCGCCCCTCCCACACGGTCGTGCGGTCCTCGTCCGTCTCCTCGAAGTCGATCGAGGTGATGCGGCCGAAGCCCATCTCACGCTTGCGGCCAAGCGCCCGGAGCGGCCGGAACCACTTCTTCGCTGTGCGGCGATCGCCCTGGAACCACCCGACGAGCGCGCGACTCAACAGCGGAGATACTGGAGTGTTGTACGATCGGAACTCGCCCGTGCTCTGGTTGATGTTCGCATTCGCGCATAGAGCCTCTGCGCGCTCCGATCGGAACCGCTTGCGCCAATGCCGTGTGTCGGACAAGAGCTCCCCGCTCTCGAGCTCCTCGATCGGGAAAAGGGCGGACGCGCAGTAGATGTCGTGCCCGTGCACCCGCCGTTTTCGCACTGGAATGGGCAGCTCCTCAATCGGCTCGTCTCGCCCGGGCACCTCGCCCGGCGGGTAGCGAAAGGCACCTCCCCAGAAGATCAGGCCGTCCAGGTGGATCGGCTCGTGAGGCGTCAGGATGACGCCGCGCCCGTCGAGGTGGAGGGTGACCTTGTAGATCGCTCCTGTTCCCATGCCTTTATCTCCTCAATCGTTGGCAGCGCGAAGCATGCAAGCCGCCACTCCCCGGAGTTCTTCTTTGATCTCGCCCAGCGCTCGAGCTCGAGGAATCGGGCAAGGCCAAGCTTCTCGATCGCCCGTGCGTCTACGTCCCATTCGGTCAAGCGGGTCCGCGACATCCACTTCTCGATGTGCAGCGGTTCGATCCGCTCGTAGACCTCGCTCGCGATCGAAACCCGGCATCTCTCGATGCCAAACTGGATGACCGGCTCCTCGCCCGGAACGACCACGTGAGTCAGCAGCCCGCCGTGTCGCCGCATGTCGGGAGCAGCGTAGCAGGCCCACGGCTCACTCGGAACTTGGCCGCGGACGAGAGCCCGAACCGCAGCCTTGTCCGCCTTCGCCCACCCTGTCGATTCGCGCCAGGTCCAGCTCGCGTACCTCAGTTCACCGCGTCCCAACACCTCGGCCACGCGCGCATCGACGACCGGGGAGGACGGAGCTGTCAGCAAGTCCTGGTCGCAGAAGGTCGCCGAGAAAAGATCGCGCCTCCGGACCACGCATCGTGTCTCGATACCTGTGACCGCGCAGGTGCTCTGAGTCAGTTCCGGATCGCCTGGCTCGGCCAGCTCCATCGCCATCATCTGGATGGCCAGCACGTTGCTACTCCTCCGCCTTGATCGCCCCGAGATCTCTCAGGTACTCGAGGATCTCGGCCCTGTGCTCGCGGAGATGATCGTCGTACACCTCGGGATCGCCCAGCACGTCAGCTCCCTCGTACTCGATCGCGACTTTTCCCCATCCACGCCGAGCGTTTCCTCCGAGCACCGCCCGCTCGCGAAGCAGATCCAGCACCCGCGCCATGCACGCCCTGTCGATGTCCATCATGTGGGGCCGGAGATCGAAGCCACCGAGCAGCACCGATCCGGTCCGCATGACCTCGTGCGTCGCGATCATCGAGGTGTTCTCGCCCTCGTTGAGGATCTCGTCAACGTCGTCGCGGCGCGTCAGGTACTCCCACGACATCAGCGAGTCGACGGACGCCTTGCCATTCCCACACTGCCGGCACACCGGCAGGCAGTCGAGCACGTCCACCTTGCCGCCGAGCGGCGTGCTGCCGACCGAACACCCGAGGAGAGAGAGGGGTGGGATCTGCATCCTGAGGGCACGCCGCTCGTCGATGTTGGTCGTCGCATTCGCCCGCTCTCCAATCTTCTTGAGCACCTCCTTCGGAGCGGACGCGTGCGACTTGTCACCCAGCGCCCCTCCCGCGTAGAGCAAGTGGAACGCCCACGGCACCCACGGCTGGTTGCTGCGGCTCGGCTCCAGACCGAGCGCTTCAGAGAAGTGGTCGGCCAGTAGGTCGCGCGCCTGCCCGCGTACCGCGTTTCCAGAGTAGTACGGGATGACCAGCTCGCCTCCATTCCGAGCGAGCACGCGCTGGCGCCGGAACAGCGTGGCGTTGCCGGCATTCTGGTCGCTACCGTGTGACAAGGGAGAGAGCAGCGTGACCTTCATGCGGATGTCCGGCTCGGGCTGAGCGAGCATCGCGTCTCCCGGGCTCATCGATGCGACGTCGAGCAGTCCGACCGCGTCCGTGAATCCGTCGCGGTCGCGCAGGAATTGGCGCGCCAGCAGAGCGGCGATCGTGAAGTGGGTGTTGAGCCAGTGGAGGATGGAATCCCCGTCAGCCTTGATCCCCTCCAAGAGGGGCGTCATGTCCTGGTAGTTGGGCGTCGAGTCAAGCAACTCAGTGATCTTCTGGCAGAACCCGAGCAGCGTCCCCTCGGTCGCGGCCTGTCGGATCCGCGACTCGAGTAGCTGCATCCCAGTCTTTTGGGATCGAAACGGCGAGGTGCTCCACGTCACGCCGATGAACTCGAGCACATGCTGTAACGGTGTCATTCCTGGCTCCTCCGCTTCAATGGTTCCCTGCCCGGCCATCCGGCGTCGAATCGTGGCGCATGGTAGAGAGCGCCCTGGCACCTCCAAAATCTCGTGATGTTCCCCTGCTGATTTCGTCCGCCCCCCATCCCTCCGGTAGACCAGCCACTCGCGCTCGGGCGCGGGGAACTGAAGTCAACCCACCGGAGGCACTATGTCTGTTCAAGATCGAGTCGTTACGATCAAGCAGCCCGACGGCGCGGAGACCTACAACCCGGACACAGCCTTCGACTTCGACGACACGCCGAGCGAGATCATCCGTCTCGTGGTACCGGCTGACGAGAAGCTCCGCGTCATCCGATGGGAGGGCGAGCAGTTCACCGTCGGTCACCCGAAGAGCCAGGTCGAGGTCTGGCGAGGCGGCGCCTCAGGAGGAGCTCACCGCGTTGCGCGATCCAACCTCGCACTCCCGGGTCAGGGCTGGCTCCCCATCAGCGGCGCGTTCCTCCAGCTCCCGACGGACCCCGCGCTCATTCAGTGGCGCATCCGGTCCTACGATGGCGGAGCCGAGGCTCGTGCTCGAAAGCTGCGCATCGACTCGATCGACGTCACCGGTGTGACGTTCGCCCAATCGTGGGAGCTCGACAAGGGCGGTGGATTCGATTCACCGACGAGCGTCACGCTCCAGCCCGGTGAGTGCCGCGTCTTCCACCCGGTCGACATCGCGAGTGCTCCGGCCGGGCTCTACTTCGTCGTCCCCACGCTCGAGCTCATGCCGCAGACACCAGCGAACCAGGTGGGCACATTCGAGCTCTGGGCTGACGGCCATCGTCTCTACGGCGAGAACGTTGGATCGCAGAGCGAGCCCGAGCTCTACCCGTCTCGAGGCCCCCTGATATACGACATGCTCGACGCCGGAGACCGGCACTGGGAGCTGAGGGTCAAGGCTGGGCCGACGACTCCGATGTTCGTGAGGCGGGCCGGGATCTTCGTCGTCAACTGGTCGGAGGTGATGGCGCAGTGAGTGCGCTCAGGCGCATTCGACGTGACCGTGAGCGAGGCAGGACGCCTCGTGACAAGGCGAAGCCGATCGCACCTCGCCCCATGACTGGCGACGCGTACTGGCGCGATCGCTTCCGGTCCTACGACTGGTGGGGACGAACACTCCGCAGGATGCGCGGGCTGTTCTCGTCGGGCCAGACCGGCTGATTTCGCCCAGACCTGCGATCGAGAAATGATGAGCTCTGACCAGGAGCGACCAGGCCGATTCCGGCCATCGGGCCGGTGCTTTCGGAGGCTGCGGCTGACCGAGGCCCGGCCCGACTCTTTCAAGGAGACGGCGGTGAGAGGGCGAAGCTACGGCGCGCGATCTCGCGAGAGGCGGCGGTTTCGACTCGATAGGGAGTCGCCGCTGGTCTCGATGCGCCTGACGGATCTTGGCGCGAGTCGCGCGAAGCAGTCCGGGTTCTCCGGTGTGCTGCACGAGGACAGAGCCGATTGGCTCACGCAGGCTGTGCACGGGCGGTCTGCTCACGGGCGCGCGTCCATCGAAGACGTGATCGAGGAGGTGATGTCCGGGGATCTCTGCTTGGAGCGGGGGATGCGTCTCGTCATCTGGGAGCAAGAGCCGGACGGAAGAAAGTCACGCATCGTGGTGGAGATGGAGGTCCGATGATTGGTGGATCGGGCAAGATTCCACGCCGACGGATCATCATCGCGGGAACCCGCACAGCTCCGGACGAAGAGACGATGCGGGCGATCGATGCGGGCTCCTGGCAGTGGAGGTTTGATGGCGATGTCGAGATCGAGGTCGTCTCCGGAGGTTGCAGGGGACCGGATCTTGCCGGCGAGAGATGGGCGCGAGAGCGGGGCTACGCGATCAAGAGGTTCGACGCCGACTGGAAGACCCACGGCCGAGCCGCTGGGCCGATTCGAAATCGAGCGATGGCCGAGTATGCGGACTCAGCGATCATCGTCTGGGATGGCGTGAGCCGTGGCGCAAAGAGCATGATTCGGGAGGCGTTGGATTGCGGGCTCCAAGTCGCCGTCATGACGTACAAGCCGATTTCGTCGAGACACCAGCCTTAGAGACAATGGGCGTGTCAGGAGCGCCGAAGATCTTTGCCTTGAGGTTCCTTTCCCGTGCGGCGGGGGCCGCTGGGATGACGCTCGTGAGGGTGCCAGCGGCCCCCGTTTTTAGATGTTGCGGCTCGAGCCTGACCAAGTCGGGAGGCCTTGCGATGACTGACGAGATCATCTTCATCATCGGCGCGTTGGGCGTCACCGGCTGGATCGTGGCGTGCATGTATTGGCGGCTGTACGCGGCGGCGAATGAGTACGCGGACGCACTGAGCGATTTGCTCAACCGGTCCATCGACTCGCTTGACGAGCGAGAGAATTGAGATGTGCGCCGGGATGATCCGCACTCTTGTCGACAGGGTATTGGACGCCTGCGAGGGCGACCCGCCAGACCTACTGACGATGATCGTTCGGATTGCACCAGGGCATGGACTTGGGACATCGGAGCATCGCGGCTGGCACTACGAGACTCAGGTGAGGATCGCCGGCGCGATCCCAGAGAACGTCAAGACGATCGACGAAGCCGTTGTTCAGTTCCGGAAGGCGCTGGAGCAGATGATGGGGGATGGTGGCGATGACTGAGCAACGAACTTTGATGCGCATGCCTAAGTTCGTTCGAGTGGAATTCATCAGAGGGCGTGACGATGACGGTCACCGAGTGACGCGTGTCGAGACCACGGTGCGCAAGTGGCATCCCGGATACTGGGCGATGATCGCGCGGGTTTGCTGGAACTGTATCGGTTGGCGTGTCCTGCTGCCGTGGAACTGGCTGCGGGTTGCGGCGGCCTTCATCGGCGCCGCTCGGTTCCAAGGATGAAAGCGTGACGAGCCTCCTCCCCCATTGGGTCCAGCGGCTCTCCGAGGCCGACCGCGCTGAGGTCGTGTCCGAGTACGAGGAGCGTGCAGCGATCCGAGAGTTCGATGGTGGAGCCGTGAGATTTCAGGCGGAGATCGCGGCGTGGAAGGATGTGGCGATCTGGTGGAAGCGTGAGTCGCGCGCGGTGCGCGAGGAGCGATTCCGGGAAGAGGAGGGCCGGGCATGACGTCGCAGATCATATCTATCTGGAAAAGGCAGCGGAGGCTCTCGCGAAACTTCAGTGACACACCCAGTCAGCGGTGCTGGCGACTCTTCTGGTCGATCGTTTTCTGGCTCAAGGGAGTGCGCGTTGGTCTGTACGGCTTGCGCGGAGGGCCAACGCTCGGAAGCCGCGTCTGGTATCGCGGTCGCCTTCACATGATCAGCAACGCGGTGAGCTCGTACTCGTTGGTCGACGTGAAGACGCGGGAGTGGATCGAGTCGGTTCCGAGGTCCGAGTGCACACCTGCCCGCACGCCGCTCGAGTACTGGCGCCGCTTTCGGCACCTCTACTCGTGGTGGCTCGGTAACCACCACGGGAACGAGGTCTCCTGTCGGCTTCGGGGGGATGACTACTCGCTCCGAGACATAGGGAGGAGGCGATGACCGGATCTGGAGAACCCCGGGTCGCCTGGGAAGGCGAGTACGAGTGGTGCAGCGAGCGCCGGCGTGGGCGTGTCGTGATCGACGCCAAAGGGCAAGTCCATCGCGAGCGCTGGTACTGCGACTCACTCGGACATCCGCAGTGGCAACCCTGCTACGACGAAGCGCTCTATCAAGCGGCGATCACTGCGCTCGCTCGCGAAGCCGACGAACTGGGGGAGATGGTCCGGGACGACCTCTGACTGATAGCGAAAGGAGCGTTTGATGGCGGTGGTGCTGAAGACGACGTGCGACCTTTGCGGAAGGGTCGAGGAGTCGGGGTCGACCGTGACGCGGACGATGCCGCCCCGATGGGTCTATCACTCGCACGACCTCTATCGCGGGCACACCTGCGAGGACTGTAGCGAGGCGCTGCAAGGCGCGATCGACGACGCTGTCGAGAATGTCGTCGAGGAGCGAAAAGGGAGTGCTGCGCCATGAGCGGCGAGGGCGGAGTTCAGACGGTCCACGTGGCAACCTGCGGCATGTGCGGGATTCGCACGTTGGTCGAGAAGCCGCAGGACACACCGGAGCGGTGGTCGGCTGGCGTCCACGTCGATTCGGTGCTGAGGATGGGCCGCTTGGTTTCTCTGAAGCTGGCGTGCGAGGAGTGCACGAACGCCATCGTATCGGGGATCGTCAAAGCGATCGAGACAATCGGAAACGAGCGGGCCGGTTCGCGCGACGACAGGTGGATCGGCCCGAAGCCCGGCGACCGGCCGCCGTCTGACCTCGATGGCGCAGACTGATGCCCGGCTGGAATGAGCCCGTAACCTGGGGCGTGTTCTTCTACCTGCCTGTGCTGATCGGGCTCGGTATCGCGGGGATCATACTCGTCGCGATGCTTGTTCGGGCGATCGTCCACGGACTCGCCGGATGGCGCTGGAACTGGTCGCACTGCCGGCGGCGTCCCCACTGCGAAACGGGCAGCGAGGGCCTCCTCTGCGGGTGCTTTTGTGTCGGATGTTCCGCTGCCAAGTCTCGCGGAGATTCGGGTCGATGAAGCTTCCAGCCTTGCACCCAGACTGCGGCGGCGATGGTTGCGACTCTTGCTCCGGTGGCTTCATCGAGGTCATCGTCACTGATGGTCCGTGGTACACGCGCGCCTGCGAGAGCTGCGGATTTCGGAACGGAGCCAGGCTCAAGGATGATCGCTGGGAGCCCGAGACGGCGAAGCCGGGTCCCTGCGTGATGTGCCGGTCGCCTCGAGTCCGATGGGAGCAGAGTTTGATGTCTCGCGTTCAGCCGCGGACCGATCGTCGGTACCGCGTCGGTGAGGAGAGCGTGCTCCTGGTCTGCTTGCGGCCCGGTCTCTGGTGGGACGACCGAAGGCAATACGAGGTCAGGCGCGTGCGACGCTACGACCAGGGCTGGCCATGGGCGGTGATCAATCGTAGGAGGCGAATTTCGGTCGGCGACGCGAACACGCTGCAAGAGGTCGCCGAGAAGGTTCACGCGCTGCGTGTCGAGGAGTTCGGGAAGTGGATTGCGAAAGAGCAGGCGGCCATGAGGAGGCAGAGGTCATGAGAACCGAGAGCGCCCAAGATCGAGGAGGTGAAGCCATGTGGAGCGAAGTCTGTCGAGACCACAAGTTCGTCTTCGCTGGGCTGCGGTACCGCGCGAGTGAGCGTCCGATTCCCGGCAGCAGCGCGCGCCGAGTCCACTACGCCAACGTCTACTTCTGCGAGCGCTGCCTCGAGCACCGCGCGAATCCGACCGACGTCGAGACGAACACCTACGAGAAGGTGATCGAAGGCGCAACTCCAGCGAGCGAGGCGGAGATGCCGCGCAGCCGGTTTCCCTAAGGAGAACGACTCATGAACCGAAGGACCGCCAAGCTCCTCGCACGATTCGCCGCGCACTTCGGGTACGACCCCGCGAAGGTCAAGCAGGAGTGGAAGCAGACGCCGGCTGCCAAGCGAGCCCGCGCAGCACGCATCGTTCGGAGCCGCATGGAGGAGGAGCCGCGGGCGGATGGTCCGCAGGCCCGGCGAGCGTCTTCGTGACTACGACCACGGGCCGGCTCAACATCGGCTTCATCGTCCCCGGCGTGCCCGTCCAGTGGGCGCGAGCTCGAGTCGACCCGAGGCGGCGGACGCTCACGCGCAAGCTCTCGAGCGCAGCCTTCTTCACGCCGGACAAGCAGGCGAAGCGCATGGAGCTTGTCGCTCTCGCTGCCAAGTCTGCCATGCGGGGTCGCGATCCGATCAAGGGACCGGTCGCTGCCGAGATGGTCTTCGTCTTCCCGCGGCCGAGGACCACGCGCGGACGGAAGACGCGGCCCGGGCGGCAGCCGATGATCAAGGCCCCCGACCAGGCGAACCTCGAGAAGCTCGTCGAGGATGCGTGCAACGGCATCGTGTATCGAGATGACCGCCAGCTCTTCTGTCGGCTCGGCGGAGCCAAGTGGTACGCGTCCGAAGATGAGGAGCCACACACCGAGGTGACATTCGTGGAGTGGACTTGATGCCGCGAGTGAACGCGTGGATCGAGCCGAGTGGACCGGTCCAGCCGCGCGTCCTGATGCTCGCCCTCGACGATCGCGGCGCCGTCATCGAATCCGCCCTGTGCATGCACGAGCCCGACGAGTGGGGGCAGATCGAAGTGCCCGACCGCTGGGACTGCGAGAACGGCAGGATCTTCCGCTTCCTTCGTGCCGTTCCGTACGGCGTCGCGCACTACCGCGAGCAGCCGGTCCAGCCCGCCTGATTTCGCTGGCAATGCGCCATGCAGCTACGCTCCGAACTGGACAGTTAGAGGCCAGTTCTTTGATAGGGAGCAGCAAGGCATGAGGAAGCCAGTGAGTCACTCGGCAATGGTGAAGTGGTTGAGGCAGCACCAAGGTGATCCGGTAGCGGATGCGATTCGCGCCGAGCTTCAACGGCTGAAGGATCGCGAGCGCGGAACGGCGAGGCAAATATGAGTCATCACGTTCACGACATCGCCACGCTTGGCGGCGACCGACCCAGCGTCTACGGCCTGCCGATCCGCCGCGGCGTCATGCGCGAGACGGACGGGCTGCTTCTCGTGGAGGAGAACGGCGGCAAGAGAGCACCGGATTTCTCGATCGCGTCGCGGCACCACGGACCGGGCAACTGGGTAGGAGGCGTCACGCTCTACCTTCCGCCGATGGAGGCGCAGCGTCTCGAGGTTCACGTCGTCGAGCGCCAATGGGATATCGAGTCGTCGGCAGCGATCGTTCCGCGTCGGCGCTGGATCGAGGACATCGTCGGTGCGCGGGTCGTTGACTCCGACCACGGACCGCTGACTTGGAGCGTCGAGCGCATCGGGCCGGACGACCCCGATCCGAAGCTCGAGAACACGCCGACGCACGACGGGCCGGCGATGACGCGCTGGGAGGCGCAGGGCTGGCTCCGGAACGCCAAGGGCGAGCCAATCGTCCTCGGCTGGGCCACGATCACGATCTGGGCGCACTCGCCACGGACTCCGCACGTCTACTTTCACCTTCGGAACCAGGCGCCGCGCGGCAAGAAGTGGGGCTCGCGTCTCATCGAGAGCATCGCCTTTGAGACGTTCCCCGGCTGGACGCTCGAGTTCGACGAGCTTTGGATCGCTGGATACAAGCAGTGGGGCTGGACGGCGCCGACGACGAGGCTCCAGGTCTTCCAGGCCGAATCCCCCGATCACCCTTTCATCATGGCTGAGGCCGACGGACTCCTCGTCGAGTTCATCCCCACCTACCGCGACGCGAATGCAGACGCGGCGGTGCCTCAGCCCTTCGCGGTGCTGAATGCGTGGGACCACTTCGGCTGGGGCTACTCCGACGGCGCGATCCCGCCGCCCGAGGCGACGACCGGCGAGCCGCTGCCCGCGCGCCTCAAGCCGCTGTACGCGGATCGCTGCTACGGTATCAAAGCGAACGAGTCGTGGACCGCGGATCCTTCCGACATCTACGAGCTTCCGAGGATCTCGTCGCGCGCCGAGGACATGTGGCACCACCGAGCCGGCGCTCCGCACCGAAACGACATGTGGGACGTCCCGTTCCTATGCCGTCCGAGCCGCGAGACCGCTGGCTACGTCGACGACCTCGTCCACTACGCCAAGAGCTTCTGCGAGCTCCCGCACCAGACGACGATCCTCGACCCCGATACGGGCAAGATCGTGCCGTGGATCTTCAAGTGGGGCGACACCAAGGACGAGTACTCCAGCGGGCGCCCGAGCATCAGGCGCAACGCGAACGATCCCGACGAGGTCTCCTACGAGAACTCACCTCGCAGGTGGATGATCTGGGAAAACCCGGGCTCCAACATGACGCTCGACCGCGAGCACGCAGACCTCGCCTGTCTCGAACAGGCATGGCTGTGCACTGGCCAACCTGCCTTCCGGCGCTTCATCGAGTCGCGCCACTACATGACCGGCCTCGAGCCCGACGGAGCCGGCGTCGAGCCTGCGAGCTCGGAACGCATGCTCGCTTGGTACCTCCAGCACCACGAGGTCGCAGCACGTCTTTCGCCCGACGAGGGCGAGCGAAAGCGGCGCTTCGAGGTCGGTCTTCAGTGTCTGCGTACGAATCTCGACAAGGCCGGAACCGTCAGCGAGGGTGAGGGCAACTTCGTGCCCGCGCCGACCGTTGGCACGAAGCCGCTCCCGGTTATGTTCTCGCACGGAAACTACTCGGGCTGTGCGCCGTGGATGATGGCCTTCGAGTGGCAGTGCGGAATCCTCCCCATCATGGTCGCGCACGCGCAGTGGGGCGCGAGCCTGAAGGAGATCGACGTCTATCGCGAGGTCCTCGAGGCGACGGCGACCCTCTTCGCCTGGAAGACCGCGTACTACGACGGTGCAGGCAAGCTCGCCGGGTACCTCTACAAGTGCCACCCCCACGGCGAGGAGACGATCAAGCGGCGCGGTGCCGTGTACTGGGGCGAAGGCAAGGGTCCGCACGGAAGCGGCATCGTCGGCGAAGCGTACCACCCGACCGAGGGTCGGATCTCGCTCGACGGATCGATGACCTGGATGGCCGGCTTCTGGGGCGCGATTGGTCGGTTTCTTCCCGAGACCTTCATGCCGCGCACACGAGCGATCGCGACCGAAATGGCGCGCACGCATCTCGAGTTCCTCCGGGATGTGAAACGGAAGACCTCGTTCCACCCCTACCGAGCGTCCGCCTGGAACCTGATTCGGAATCCGCAGCGACTCGCCGGTGCCGTCGACTTCCCCATCGCCAACCCCGCCGATTCCGGCGAAGGGGCCGGTGAGGAGTAGGATCCTGAACGAAGTGGGACTCTCCTTTTTCCATGGGTATGGGCGCCGCATTCCGGGAGGAAGCCGGCGCCCGATTTCTCCCCCCGACTCAGGAGGGGCTGATGCGGGCTTACGGATACCGGCGAGACGACTACGGACGCACGTGTCGTTGTTGCCGCAGGCAGGACACCAGGGAGGGCCGGCGCGCTGCGAAGAAGCGCGCGAGGCGCTCGGCGCTGGATCGGGAAGGCGTGTGATGCACGATCCGTTGACCGTCGCTTTCGAGATCAAGAATCCATTCGCTCGCCGATACTCGTGGGGTAGGCGCTGGGTAGATCGACCGTCTCTGATCACGGTCTGGCATCGCGACCCAGAAAGCGATGGCTCCGATGATTCGTGCGGGTGGTTTGGTCCAGGGCCTCCAGCCGAGCTGGTCGAGGCTTTGGCATCAGAGATCGTCACTCTCGCCAAAGAAGATGGCGAGAGTGCAATGGGTCTCCAACGGGACGCCGAGGGCGCTTTCTCCTGGTGGATTCTGTGGCTGCAACGGGCGTCGTTCCTCCACCGCGCCCGACCGCTCCCGTTGGCGGTAGTGGTCCAAGAGACCTACCACGCGAGCTTTCCAGGAAGCCGCGACGAGCTCGGTTTCTGCTCGGATGTCACGAGTCGCGAAGGAGCGCGAGAGGTGGCGGGTGTGATCGCCCGCGCGTACATGCGTCGAGTCCGCCCGTGGTGGCGGCACCCGCGCTGGCACTTCTGGCACTGGCGGATCCAGGTCCACCCGTGGCAGCGGTTCATGCGGCGATTCGTGGAGAGGTGTGACCTCTGTGGCCAGCGTTTCAGGGGAGCCTCTGCGTTCACGAATTGGGACGGGGGCTCGAAGTGGTGCCAGGGTTGCGACGGATCAGTGGTGGCGAAGAACCCGGAGCTGCTTGAGAGGGAGGGCGCATGATGGAGGACCGGGCCTGCGAGGTCTGCAAGGCGTTACAGCCGGCAAGTGACATGCTGGACGTGAGGGTTACCCGTGTCTCAACGGGTCGTCTGGAGTTCGTCCCTATCTGCTCGACGTGTCTCGGCATGATCAGCCGGGATGTCCTTGACGAGTTGGCGCCGGGCGGTGCCGTGAAGACGGTCCAGGATCGCGAGGCGGAGCCGCTGCCGACTCCCGACCCGAGAGTCTCCTTCGACATGAACGACCCCAGTACCTGGTCCTGACATGGGAGGGGATGCTGATGGACCCCGAAACTGCAGGCGCCATCGTCGCTCTCTCGATCGCGGGAGTTGGGCTCATCGCTTGGGCGGTGATCGCGTGGAAGGAGTACCGCAGGCGTCGACATCGACGCGTTGATCGACCAGGGATTCCGTTCGATGTCTGGAGGCGAAGGGATAGGTGAAGCCATGAAGACATGGATCGGCGGAATCGTCATCGAGGTCGGGCAGCCGGTCGACGGTAGGCAGCGCATCGTCACGGTCGAGAGACTGCACGGTCGTCGCGGACTCGACATCTCCAACGCGACCGGCATATGGGTCGAGGAGCACCGGTACCGGATTGAAGTCGGAGACAAGCTCTTTTCGCAAGGCCGGTACGCGTATTGGACTTCGGTTCGGCTGGCGATCTCCCCGATTGTGCGGCTCAACACGATCGGTCGATCGTTCGCTGTGGAGGTAGCCGCCACCGTCGTGACCTGACCCTCCCCGCAGTTTCTGCCTGGATAGGTTGCCGCCAAAGAGCGTGTATGCATACGGAGGGCCTTGGGGAGGGGCCACACGGGAGGCCAAAAGGAAACGCCATGCGCATCGGACACAAAGACCGCTTCTACGTCGTCGTCGACCCCACGCCCGAGAGCGAGCTGGCCGACATCTTCTGCGCATGCGACTTTCACGATCTCGAGCTGCAGATCAAGGGCGGCCTCAGCCACGCGATGCGCCCGGCGATCTTCACCGATCGCGACGAGGCCGAGCGGGAGGCCGAGATAAGACTCGCCGCCATGAAGGCAGTCGAGGTCCTGCTGGCGACGCCCGAGGCCAAGGCCGCGACGAAGCTCCAGCTCCTTGGTCCCGGCGGTGAGGTGGTCCTCGACGTCGAGCTGCCCGGTGCGTCGGAGGCGAACCGTGCATGAACCACGAGAGAGCGCGCCCGAGCCCATCAAGCCGCCGTGCCGGATGGCCGGCGAGGACGGAAACGTCTTTGCAATCATCTCACGTGTGCGCCGGGCACTGCGGAACGCCGGTCTCCACGAGAAGGCCGAGGAGTTCGTCGCGCGGGCGACTTCGTCAGGATCCTACGACGAGGTGCTGGCTCTCTGTTTCGAGTTCGTAGAGATCGACTAGCGTCTGATCGGCGCGGCACCAGGGTTCGGGCCTGGCAACCCGGACCCTGGCCCTCATCTCAAATAAAGGAAGTGGCGATGGGCGTTCTCGCAACGTGCGACATCTGCGGCTGCAAGGCCGAGATGGTCGGCAGCGGATGGGGGTCTCTCGAACCCCCGCATGGCTGGGCATTTCATGACGATCCGCTCAGCGGCTCGGCAGTCCTCCACAGCGAGGAGACGTTCTCCGGATTGGCGTGCGGCAGTTGTCACACGCGCATCCGCGCGGCGTGCGACGCAGCGGCGTCCGAGGTGATCGCGGCCATCAGAATGGAGCGCGCGTCGGGAGGGGCACCAGATTCGGATGCGAGCCCGGGTCTCGGGTAGGGCTGTAGGCATCGCACAGCTAGTTCACAGGAGGGAACCGATGCTTTTCACGTGCGCGCAAAGTCAGTTGGCTGACGGACTCGGAATCGCCTCGAAGGTGGTCGGGTCTCGGTCACCCAAGAAGATCCTGCAAGACGTCAAGATCGTCGCAGGCCCAGAAGGCCTTGAGATTCTCGCGACAGATCTCGAGATCGCGATCCGGTTTCGGATCCCGCTCGTCGACGTCGACCGCCCCGGCGAGGTCGTCCTGCCGGCAAGCGAGGTTGAGCACATCGTCCGCGAGATCGGTAGCGCGATGTCCGTGACGATGGAGTCGGGCGCGAGCCCCGCCGACGAGGCTCGCGTTGTAATCAGATTCGCTGAAGGGCACTTCGAGCTCCTCGGTGACGACCCCAAGGACTTTCCCGAGCTTCCGGGATGGATGGGCGGATCGGTCGCTATTCCCCGCGATACTCTGAACACGCTCATCGAGCGGACGGTCTTCGCGACAGCGCGCGAGAAGACTCGATACGCCATCAACGGTGTGCTCTTTGACCTTCAGCCTGGGAAGCTTCAGCTCGTCGGCACTGATGGTCGGCGCCTCGCCATGGCCGCCACCGAGATCGAGTACTCTGGGCAGCCCTCGAGAGCCATCGTCCCCACGCGCGCGCTCGAACAACTGCGGCGACTGATTGCTCTCGAGGAGGAGTCGGAGATCGCGCTGCAGTTCGGAGAGTCGCTCTTCTCAGTCAGCGCATCGCGCGCAGAGCTGGCAGCACGGATCGTGGAGGGCGAGTTCGCTCCGTACCAGCGGGTCATCCCCAATGGTTTCGAGCACCGGATCGAGTTCGACCGAGGGCAGCTTCTCGGTTGCGCCAAGCGAGCGGCAGTCATGGCTCCGCACGAGTCTCGAACCGTCCGCATGGAGTTTGGCAACGACCGAATCGTGTTCCGATCCTACTCGAGTGGCGTCGGGCAGTCGGAGGTGACGATGCCGGTGGAGTACGCCGGCGAGCCTTTCGAGATCTCGCTCAATCCGGATTTCCTCATCGATGCTCTGAAGGTCGCAGACCGCGACAAGGTCGTCTTCGAAGCGACTGACTCATCCAGGGCAGTCATGCTGCGGCTAGGCGATCGATTCGAGTACATCGTCATGCCAATCACGCAGTGACCGCCAGGATTTCAGGCTGCACGCGTTTGCAGAATAGACTGCCAATCGCGTTTCAAATGCCTTGCCAGGGGGGAGGGCTTGATCTCGGTTCCCTCCTATTGTCCAAGCTCCTGCTCTCCCCCCGCTTTACTCGTTCCACTGGAGGAATGGATCATGTTTGCACCAGGACAAACCGTGATTCTGACGACGGACGGCAATCGGCCGGTGACGATCGAGCGCAGCGTTGGAGGCGGCGACTTCATCGTCAGAACCCAGGATGGCCGCCGGTTCGCCGTCAACTCTCGTCAGCTCGTCGACCAGTCTGGAGCGACCCCTCAGCACCCAGGAGCCACGCTGAAGAGCGTCGAGTCGGGCGGGGGAAGCGAGAGCGAGGGTGATGACGCCGGGCAGGGATCCGGTGAGGAGCAACCCCTTGGCGGCGACGAGCGCACCGAGTCGGGCGGAGAGAGTGATTCGGGCAAGACCGAGAGCCCAGAACTCGTGCAGCTCAGAAACCAACTCGCGGCCGCCGAGTCCGTCTCTGACGAAGCGCTGGCCGCCAACCTCCGCGTGCGCATCGAGCGCCTCGAGGGCGAAGGAGGTGGACCGGCGTGAAGGTCGAGACGGTTGCGATCTCCTCACTGCACGAGGACCCGGCCAACGCGCGCAAGCACGGGGATCGAAACATCGCGGCCATCAAGGCGTCGCTCGCGAGGTTCGAACAGCAACGGCCTATCGTCGTCGGACCGGGTGACGTGGTTGTCGCGGGCAATGGGACGCTGCGCGCGGCTCGCGAGCTCGGCTGGGATCAGATCCAGATCGTCCGCACCGACCTCGAGGGGGTCGATCGAGTCGCCTTCGCCATCGCCGACAACAGGACTGCCGAGCTCGCTGAGTGGGACGACGAGGTCTTGGTGGCCGCTCTGCAGTCGCTGGCTGAAGACCCGACGTTCGATCTCGAGGTGACCGGATTCGACGAGCTCGAGGTCGAGTCGCTCCTGTATGAGCACGGGCAGATCGACAGCGATGTCGTCGATCCGGGTCCAGAAGATCCTCCGGAGACGCCGGTGTCGAGGTCGGGCGATCTGTGGCTGCTCGGCGAGCACCGGATCCTCTGCGGCGACTCGACGTCTGCGGACGACATGGCTCGGCTCATGGCGGATGACACTGCCGTGCTGCTCGCGACCGACCCGCCCTACCTCGTCGACTATGACGGCACCAACCATCCAGCCGAGCACCACAAGAAGGCGGGCCGGAAGGAGACGGCGGAAGGCAACGAGGTCGGCAACAAGCACTGGGATGCCTACGTCGATCCCGAGACGAGCGTCTCGTTCTTCGCAGACTTCCTGCGCGTCGCCCTCGCCCACTGCATCGACCGCGTGCCCGTCTATCAGTGGCACGCGACCAGACGCCAAGCGCTCGTCGAGCAGGCGTGGGAGGCAAACGGACTGCTGCTGCATCAGACGCTAATCTGGGTCAAGACCCGCGGCGTCCTGACGCGCTCGCACTACCTCTGGCAGCACGAGCCGTGCTTCTATGGATGGCCCAAGGGCATGATGCCCGAGAAGGAACGGCGCCCGGCGACTGATGCGAAGACGGTCTGGGCGATCGAGGGGGACGCGCTCCAAGATGGTTCGCACCCGACGATCAAGCCTGTGGCCATCTTCGAGCGGCCAATCCATTTCCACACGCGTCCGGGCGAGGTGGTCCTCGAGCCGTTTTCAGGCTCGGGCACGCAGATCCTCGCGGCCGAGCGGCTCAAGCGTAGGTGTCGCGCCATGGAGATCTCGCCAGCCTTCGTGGACGTCGCCGTCAAGCGGTGGCAGAAGGCGACGGGCGTCGACGCCATCCTCGAGTCCTCGGGGCTGACCTTCTCCGACGTGGAGGCGGAGCGGTTACCTGCTGCTAGCCACTGACTTTCTCGAGGCCGCTGCGATGATCGATGGCGAAAACATCTGTGAGTACTGCCGGCGAGTCACGCGGGGCGGCTATGTCGTCAAGGTCACGTTCAAGGATCGCGGCGTCGTGATGGTCTATCTGTGCGCTGGATGCAAGAACAGCCCGAGGAATTGCGCGAGCATCGCTGCCCACTCAGCACGGGACCCCAAGGGACCCCAGTACGACGAGGACCAGAGCCAGTGGGGATAGCCATCTACGGACTCTGGCGCTGGCGTCGCCATGCCTCCTGATCGCAAGCGGGGAAAGATCCCGTGGGAGGAGATCCGCGCGAAGTTCGTCGGCGACCCCACGATCAGCCAGGCGGAGCTGGCACGTGAGTTCAACGTCAAGCCGCAGAACCTCAACCGCCGCGCGACCAAGGAGAACTGGGAGGCGGATCGGAGCGAGCACCAGGAAGCCATGCGGGCTCAGGTGATCGCCGACATCCAGGAGCTCAAGGGCGAGGTCGTGGTCTCGCAGTGTCTCGAGCTCCTCAAGGACCTGGCCGAATGCCGCAAGGCGATCATCGCTGGATTCCTCAAGGGGCTCGGCGGCGAAGCGGAAGACGTCGAGGTCATCGAGAGCGTGCGCGTCATCGGCGACGAGGACTCGCCTGCCAGCGGTGCGAAACAGCACAGGATTCGGGACGCGAAGCGGACGAAGCGTAAGATCCGGCCCGACGGGAGATTTGCGGAGATGCTGATCCGGACGGAAGCCGAGTTGATCCAGGCGCTGGCAGGGGTGGCCGGCGGCCATGGCGGAGCGCTGGTCGAGATTGCAATCGGAGGCGAGTAGCCCATGAATTGGCGGCCGGTAGCGGAGGTGCCTCCCGGACCAGGGAGATTCTACATCGGCATGCGCGTCCTCGGTCGATTGATCATCTCGAGGCGGAACTGGGACGGTGAGAAGTGGGACATGGAAGTCGGAGACACCATGTTCTGCTGGCTCTACGTCGACGTCATGGACGAGCGCGTCGAGGTCATCAGTTCCCCGGACGGGTCGCTGGGTTACTCCTTCCCCATCCCGAACATCCCGAAGGAGCTCCTGAGATGATGCGTTGGTCTGACCACGGCGGCGCTGTGTTCTCTGACTGCGGGCGGTATCGATACCTGCTCTGGCGAGATCTCAACGAGGCCCCGCTCTTCGTCGTCGAGCCGACGCGCGTCCTACTCTGGGTCATGCTCAACCCGTCGACTGCTGATGAGGTCGAGGAGGACCCGACGATCCGGCGCTGCATCGCCTTCGGCCGGCATTGGGGGTTCCATCGTCTCGAGGTCTGCAATCTCTTCGGCCTGCGAGCGACCGACCCGTCCGCGATGCTGATGGCGGACGACCCTCTCGGGCCTGAGAATGACACGCACCTCCACCTCGCGCTCGGGCGCGCCGAACGCGTTATCGTGGGATGGGGAACTCATGGCAACCACCTGGGCCGCGCGGACCTCTTCGCCGAGCGCTACGGAGCCATGGACCGACTCGAGTGCCTCGGCGTCAACAAGGCGGGATCGCCGAAGCACCCTCTCTACGTCTCGGGCGATACGGAGCCCAAGCCTTGGCCAAGTCCAAGTCAGAGCATCCCCAGCGCCTGAGGATCCGAATCCCACCCGTCCATGCGCCATGGGTCGGATCCAGCTCGAAGCACGTCGCTCTCGAGCATGCTTCGCTCGACTGCAAGGCCCCTGAGACCGCGCTTGCCCTCGCGTTTGCCCTCGGCGGAACGGTGCTCTTGGTCTCGCAGCAGATCGAGTACCTCAAGCACCTCGCACGATCATGGCTCGATGGAACGCACGGGCCGCGCGCGGCAAAGCTCTCGGCAGGCAATCTCCATGGATACCAGATCGGAAGATCGTGCGTCTGGATTGGTCCGGGCGAGATCGATCGAAAGCTCCTCCCGTTCTCGCGAGCCCGAGCGCTCATCGTCGCAGGAGCCAGCGAGGTGGCGACCTCTCCGATCGACTCCATGCGCAGATACGTCGATGGCCGAATCGTCGCAGTCGGTCGATTCGCGTACCGGGGTCATTGGTTCTACGAGTTCGCTCGCGCGGAGCGCACAGAGCTCCACCGCATGACCGCCGAGCAGATCGTTGATGCTTTTCCGGATCAAGCGGCCCAAGTCTTCAGCGAGAGAGACGCCCGGTACCAGCGCGAGATGCTCCTCGAGGACGTGCCCGTTCGCGTGCAGCCGTTCTCGATCTTCTGCCGCGAGCGACTCCGCGTGCGGACAGACAAGCGCGTCGAGGTGCTTCACCCCTACCAGCAGGAGGTCGCGCTTCGAGAGCTCGGCGGGCAGCAGCGCGGGAACCGGGCGCTGATTGTCCCGCTCGTCGAATTCCCGATCCAGCGCAAGATCCGCGCTATGAAGCGGCTTGGACGCGCGCGTGGGTATTCGCGGTTCATCCTGCTCAAGTACCGCAGAGCCGGGGCGACGGTCTTCGAACAGGCGACGTCCTACGAGCTCTGCGTCCGGAACCCCGGGACCTACGCGGTCTCGCTGGCAGACACCGAGGACAAGGCCAAGCGCATCTTTGCCATCGCGAAGATGTTTCAGGAGCGGGACCCCAAGGCTCCTCGGCTGATCACCAAGAGCAAGACGGCGCTCGGCTTCGAGAATGGCAGCGTCTTCTTCACTGGCACGGGCGGCGGTAAGGGTGCCGGCCGCGGCGATCAGCTTCAGCGCGCGCACTGCTCCGAGGTGCCTTACTGGTGCCAGGGTCCCCGCCAAGTCCAGCGTGTCGAAGAGGCGATGACGGGTCTCCTCGAGGCGACAGGGCATGGCGAGGTCGTTGCCGAGGGCACTCCCAACGGGCGAGAGTGGTTCTATCAGACCTGGCGCGAGGCGAAGTCCGGCCGGAGCGAGTGGTGGCCGATTTTCCTGCGATGGTTCGACGACCCCCTCAACTTCGAGCCCGAGGAGACCTTCGACCCAGGCGAGATCCAGGACACGCTCACGGCTCGCGAGAAGGACCTGATCGACGAGCACGATCTGTCCCTGGCGCAGGTGGCCTTTCGGAGGAGGAAGTGGCGCGAGCTCCCACGCCTCGCAGTCCAGGAGTATCCCGAGGACGACGAAACCGCGTTCATCACCAGCGGCACTTGCTATTTCGACGTGCCAACCGTCGTCGCTCTGCTCGAGGCGATGCCGGACTACCCGCGCAAGCACATCCCTGGCGGCTACGAGGTGCGATGGAAGGCGCCTGAGAAGGGACGCCAGTATGTCGCGGGATGCGACACCTCCGAGGGGCTGGCTGGCTGTGATCCGAACGGCGTCGGCATCCTCGACAAGAAGACCGGCGAGCAGGTCGCGGCCGTGCATGGCCTCTTCTCGCCCAAGGTCCTGGCCGAGCACGCGGTTCGGCTTTGCCGCGACTACAACGACGCCCTCCTCGGGGTGGAGCGCGAGAACCATGGCCATGCGGTATTGCTGAAGGTGCAGGAGCTCGGCTATCGCCGCTCGCATCACCACGGCGGGCCGCTCTACTACTTCGGAGCCACGGCGAAGAGCGCGAAACCGGGTTGGTCGACGAACCGCCAGACGAGGCCGGTCATGATCGAGGATCTCGCTGAGGCCGTCGGCGAGGGCGCTATGATCGTGCGGGATCGGGACTTCCTCGGAGAGTGTCTGGCGTTTCGGCTGCAGAGCAACGGCAAGTTCGAGGCGGATCCGGGCGAGCACGATGACTCGGTCATGAAGTGGGCGGTCGCCTGGCAGATGCGCAAGCACCGCAGGCGGAAGCCGAAGATCAGCTTTGGCCCTTCGCCGGTCTGATGCCCGCTTTGACACCGAGCCAGGTCGTCGCTATCTTGCAGACACCAACGCACAGGGGGTACGTCGCAATCACTCGGTGGCGTGCCCCCGCTCTTTTGGGATGCGTCCTGCCTCATAGGAGGATTTGGAGCACGAGACCCGGCGGTGCTAGGCTGCGCGGAAACCTCCTCTCCCATCTCCAAGGAGCTTTCCGATGACCACGACCGGCACCAAGAAGAAGCGGCGCCCCGGCCGGCCAGCCAAGAAGGCCTACTCGTTCGATTTGGCTCGGCGCGACTACCTGCAAGACTCCGAGCTTTCGCTCAATCAAGTCGCCGACAGATACGAGATTCCCAGGGTCTCGCTCGCTCGTAGGGCTCGGAAGGAGAGCTGGCAGGAGCTCCGCGGTGATGCCGGTCCGAAGACGGAGCCAGCGCCGCAGGCGTTTGTCGTTCTCGACGAGGAGGCGTTCTTCGAGAACGATGAGTGGTTCTGAGATGAAGAGCGAACTTCGCATTGAAGGCGTGGTCGACGGCCGCGCCGTTGACGCTGCGTTCCAGCGATTGGCGCATGCGTTCGGCCAGATGGGCATCTCTTTCCGTGACGCGGCGGAAGCCATGAACAGCTTCGGGCGATCCGGGCGATCCTGGAATGAGCACGAGCTCGCTCCGCATCGTTCAGGGCGGGCCTTCCTCTTCCCGCTCGGAGAGCGTGCCGTCTCGAGTCGACGCTGGCTCAACGTCGGTCGGCATCAGCCCAAGTTCGCTTCGGGTGGGATCGTCCAGCGAGCGGCGACGTTCGCTGATCCAAACTCAAGATGCCCGATTTGACACGGGCGCGATCCCTGGTATTTTGATTCACATCGGCAGACGCGATCTGCCGCGCACACCATCGGCGGTGCTCTTTGACCGTCACGCACCAGTGATTCAGATTCCCTCGCTTCCAGCGGGATCAGGTGCGTGGATCGTATCGCCGAAAAGAATCGCCTCTCCCCCATCTTTGGGCCAGACGGACAGCCACTCTCGCGGCTGAACGGATCCCGAAATGGGGTGGCCATCAAGAACCTGCTCGGCGGGTTCAGCGGCTACGTCCAGCAGCTCCTCGGCACGAGGCGTCCGCCTTTCATCCAGGCCAAGACGCCGTTCGAGTCTCACGCGTGGGTCTTCGCTGCGTCCATGGCGATCGCAAACACTGCGAGCCAGGCACAGTTCCTCGTCTACCAGGAGACCGACGCCGAGCAACAGCGCCGCCGCGACGCTGCCGTCCGAGCGGGCCGGACGACGCGGGCGAGGGCCGGGGTGCATCGGCGCGCCTACGAGCGGCACCTCGCTGGCGCTCCCTCGCTCAAGCGCCTCTCGATGAAGGCTGCCGAGCCCGACTATGAGCACCCGATCTACGACCTGATCCGCCGGCCCAATCCCTACCAGGTCGGCGGCCAGCTCATGGCGCTGACCCATTTGTGGATGGCCATCCGCGGCGAGGCGTTCTGGGTACTCTCGGACGACGATGGCATGCCGGTGCCGCCGGGGCAGATGCCCACTCGGATCTGGCCGCTCTCCCCGGATTGCTTCAGCGAGCGCTACGCCAACGGCCGAGACGGCGAGATCGTCGGCTGGGAGATCGCGCTGCCTCGGTGGATGCCGGGGGCGCATCGCAAGAAGCTCAACGTCACGCTCGACGAAGTGATCCAGTTCAAATTCCCCGACCCTCGGAACCCGGCTCGCGGTCTCTCCCGCATCGGCGCAGCAGCCGCCGGCATCGAGCTCGACCTCTTAATCAAGGTGCACGGTCGATCGCTCCTCGAGAAGCAAGCCGTGCCTCGCGGGATCATCGTCTACGAGAATGGCGTCCTCGAGGAAGAGGAAGAGGAGGAGTATCGCGAGCGCTGGGAGGAGCAGCACGCGGGAGCCGAGAGGTCGGGCCGCATCGCCATCCTCAGCGGCGGCTTCAAGTACCAGTCGATCGCGCTCAGCCCGACGGACATGGGCCATCTCGAGCAGCTCGCGTGGGATCGCGACGAGGTGCTCGCGGTCATGGGCACTCCCAAGGCGGTGCTCGGCGTCACGGAGCAGCTCAACTACGCCACGCAGATTGGGCAGACCGCAAACTTCTGGGACCAGACTCTCCTGCCGCTCCTCCGACTCGAGGAGCAGACTCTCGACGCGACCATGTTCTTCGCGCAGACCGATCGCACGTTCGGCGCGTTCGATCTCTCTCAGATCGACGCGCTCCGGGTGGGTCTCGAGGAGAAAGCGAAGGCTGCGGATCAGTTCTGCGCGGAGCGGCTGCACATGCCTCCGCGCGTGGCCTACCAGATCGTCGGTCTTGATGTCCCCGAGTATGAGGGGGATGAGACGGCGCTCGTCTCCGCTCTGGCGACGCCTGTCCAGAGCATTCTCGAGGAGGACTCTCCTCCCTCCCCGAGCTCCGAGCCGGCGTCCTCGGACGACGAGCCCGTAGCGGCGGCCCGGGGCGGACGCTCGCCCCGCCCCGGGCCTGGCGCACCGGCCATCCACCGATCGCGCCACGACAAGGCGAAGAGCGTTTGGAAGCGCTTCATTGCGGTCCAGTCCCGCGTCGAGTCGCCGTTCCGCCGGCGCTACAAGAAGTGGGTGCGGCTCGAGCGCACCGGCACCCTCGAGCGATTCGACAAGGCTGTCGAGGACGCAAAGCGCCTCGCACGCATCAAGGCTGCGATCGACCTCACCGCCATCCTGCCCATCCTTGCGGAGTCGCGATCTGCGCTCCGCACACAGACGCGGCCCTTGCTGGCCAGCGCGATGCTCGAGACGTGGGACCTCACGCTCGACGAGATCCCGATTCCGACGTTCGCGATCGATGACGGGACCTTCGTTTCGTACTTCACCGAGCACGAGAACCTCTTCCTCGAGCACACGCCGCGCACCACGTTCGAGACACTGCGCACGTCACTGACCGCCGGTATCCAGAACGGGGAGACGGTGCAGCAGCTCCGCGTGCGGATCGGCGAGGTCTACGACCTGGGAGCATCGAGCCACAAGACATTGCTCGTCGCTCGCACAGAGACGGCCAGCTTCATGAACGGCGTGCGCGATCGCATGTTCGACGAGGCTGGATTCGAGAAGACGGATTGGCTCACCGCCGAGGACGAGAACGTCCGCGAAGACCACGTGAAGTTCGGTGAGCACGAGCCTGTGGCGCGAGGGACCAACTACCTCGCGCTCATCGGGAAGGAAGCCGAAGGCGTCCTGGAGTACCCAGGCGACCTGCGAGCGCCCATCGGGCAGAAGGCGAACTGCTTCATCGCCGGAACGATGGTACAGGCAGGTGGCCTACTCCAGGGCTTCTCGCGGGAGTACAGCGGCCATGTGCTTGAGGTGACGCTCGCGTCCGGTACGAGGTTCTCCGTCACCCCAAATCATCCGGTACTTGGGACACATGGATGGGTCGCCGCGAAGCTGCTTCGCCAGGGCGACTGCGTATTCCGCAGCACCGACGGTGAACGGGTGTTGAGGCAGTTTCTGCCAGACGCAGATTACCGTCCAACCCCAATTGAGGAGCTTGCTCGTCCGCTCTCGATGCCGGCAGGAATTGCCCAAGGGATGCCCGAAGACTTCCACGGCGACGGGCGGGACGGTGATGTCCACGTTGTACGTCTCGATGGGGGTTTGGTGTCCGGGCAGTTCGCCCAAATCCCGGATCCACTCAAGAATCAGCTCCTCGCCGGTCCCGACCCACGTTTCGGCACATTGGACCGTACGCGCGCGTTGCCGGAGGCCGGGCTTCTTTCGCTTGGCGCCTCGGAGTGCATCGTTGGCGAAGGCCGCAAGGCGACTTCTCTCAGCGGCGGACGTCTGAGACATCCGCAAGAACATGGACTCGCTGCGGTTTCTCGGTCGAAGTCCGGCCTCGCGCAGGATTCGGCAAATCACATTGCGAGACACACCGAAGCTGCATGCCAGGTTCTTGACGGACCGGCCACTTTCAAATCCAAGCACGACAGACTGCTCATCGACAGTGACACGCACCGGTCGACACCTGTCACCGACTATTCGGCGGGCGCGGTTCCCTCCAATGGCGTAGCGCTTCGCGACCGCCTTCAGGCTGAGCCCGGACTCGTAGTCCTTGATCAGGTTTTGAACGTCCGACTCCGTGAGTTTGCGGGGCCGGTTTTCAACCTCGAGACGATTCACGGCTTCTACCTCGCAAACAGTGTCGTTTCGAGCAACTGCCGGTGCGCCAGCACTCCGGCGAATTAGAGCCGCGGAGGATAAGTACCAATGCCCGACATCAACAAATTCAAGTCCGCCGTGGTCATCGAAGACCCAGCCGAGATCCGCCGGCACCTCGAGTCCGTGCGTGAGAAGGCCGGACGAGCCGGCGAGTTGCGCTCGGGTGGCCCGAAAGACGAGCACGTCGTCAGTGAGAAGCTCGTTGGCCAGGCAGTCCTCAAGCAGGACGTGCCCTCGGGCGAGGCGCTCCAGAGTCTCGCCGATGCTGCCGGCATTCCGTGGCTGCCCGAGTACGAGGGGCGCGCGATCCCATACTGGGCGAGCGACGAGCGCGTCGACGGCATGGGCGACATCGTCAAACAGAACTGGCACTTCGACGAGTTCGAGAAGAACCCGGTCATGCCGTACTCCCACCAGTGGAGTCAGCCGCCGGTGGCGAACGCCCTCGTCTACGAGGTCCGCGACCGAAAGGACAAGGACTACAAGGGTCCCGCGCTCCACATCCTCGGCCTCTTCGCCCTCCGCGATCAGTGGGAGTGGGCCGACACCATCTTCCGACTCGTCAAGAGCGGCTTCCTCGTCGGCGGCAGCGTGGGCTTCTACTCCAAGAAGGTCATCCACATCGAGGACGAAGCGGAGCGATCCGAGCTCGGCCTGGGTCGATGGGGCGTGATCCTCGACGAGAACCATCTCCTCGAGTTCAGCCCGACCACGCTCCCAGCTAATGCCGGCGCGCACACGGTCCTGAGCCGGGCCAAGAAGGACGGCCTGCTCCTGCCCGGAGACTTCCAGCTCATCCGCGAGATCGATCGCGCCCGAATCGCGCACACCAGTCGCAGCAACGACGAGTGGCGCACGGCCGACGACCACTGGCTGCAGCTCGCCAAGACTCTGTTCCCCGCTCAGCGCAAAGAGCTCGTTCCGCACAAAGAGCTCGATGAATCGATGATCGAAAAGACAGAACCCGAGATCCCGGTCACCGAGGATCCGCGCTCTCTCGATGAGAAGGTCGATCGTGTCCTGACTCTGCTCGAAGACCTCATGGTCTCGCACGGAGTGCGACTCGATGACCTGCAGTCCGAAGTCGAGGAGCTCAAGCAGCTCCTGAGTCAGCGGGCCGAATCCCACACCGACATCGCCCCAGACGGCGACGACACCAGTGGCCTGGAGAGCGTGGGCGCCGATCGGCTCCGCGGACTTCTCTCCAAGCTGGAAGGACTCGGTACCGGCTCCGGGGCGCAAGCCACGGCTGCCACCAGCTGAAAAGACGGAGGATCGCCATGCCTACGGCGACCGACCCCAAGGATCAGCAGAAGCTCGCGGCCGACATTCTGGAACGCCTCGATGACGTGCTGACCAACGACTACCCCACGACCAAGGGCAAGCTCACGGCCCTCGAAGGCGCCGTCGAGGACCTCAAGGGTCTCGACATCAAGGGCACCCTCGAGGAGTACGACAAGCGCATCGCCGCGCAGGACGCGGTGGCCAAGCGGATCAAGGCGTCCAAGGGCGGCCTCTACATCAGCGGCGTCGAGGACGAGCAGTTCAACCTCTGCCGTGCCCTCGTGGCCGTGCGCCATGGTCGCCGCAAGGCGGACTGGGAGCGCGTCGGCGCTTCCAAGGAGTTCGACATCCTCCGCCAGGTGCAGACGCGCTACGCGGATCAGTACGAGTACATCAGTTCCAAGGGGCAGAACACGACCGAGGACGAGCTCGGCGGGTTTTTTGTGCCGGACCAGGTGATCCCCGAGGTCATTGGCGCCATCTATCGCCGCTCCTCGCTCATCAATTTGAGCGGCGAGGGGGAGACCCGAGTCAGCGTGCTCGATGGCGTCACCGGAGGTAGCGCCACGCTGCCGAAGTTCCGCGGTGGCTGCATCGCGTACTGGATCGACGAGGAAGAGGAATACGCCGAGTCCTTCGTCAAGACCGGCCGCGTGACCGCCACGCCAAAGAAGCTGGGCATCCTCGTCCAACTCACCAAGGAGATGGAGGAGCTCGGGTCCTACGGCTTCGACACGCTCCTGCGGCGTGACATGGAGGAGGCGGCCGGCCAGAAGGTCGACTGGTCCCTCCTCTACGGCAAGGGCGGCAAGATGCCGCTCGGCGTCGCCAACACGATCGGCTCGAACAAGCCCGAGGATCGGGTTCGCGTCTTCAATGCCGTCACCGGCGAAGTCGTCGACCCGACGACCATCACCGACTGGGACCCGGGCGTTCTCAACTGGGACGGGCTGAGCAAGATGGAGCTGGCTTTCGAGGAGGACGATGTCGTCCTCGACGAGAGTCGCGCCATCGTCTCGAGCCCCCGATTCTGGCAGCGGTTGAAGACGCTCAAGACCGACAACTACTCGGCCCAGAGCACCAATCAGCCCTACCTCATCGGTCCGCCCGTCATCTCCGACACTCGCCTCCGCGAGTTGCTCGGCACCGACTTTGCCAAGACCAACAACATCCCTTCCAACGCTCTCGCGGGTGCAGGGATTGGTGGTCCGACGGACTCGACCGACGCGAAGAACTCGGACGTGTTCGATGGCAACTGGCGCGAGGTGATCTTCATCCGCTGGGCCGGTATCGGCATCGAGGACGACGGCGGCATCGGCATGGGCTTCACCAAGGACATCATGTACCAGAAGCTGCGCATGATGGCCGACGTGGTCGTCCGTCAGCCTCGGGCCATCATGGTCTGCCCGAACGCCAAGGTCCGCGACTGAGTCACCGTCCCAAGCTCGGGGCGGTGAGAGCCGCCCCTCCAACAGAAGACTCTCATTCCCTTGGAGGGATGTCATGCATACGAACTTCTTTCACGCGGTCAAGGCGGGGGTCGCGATCCCCGCTCAGTCGCTGACCAGTGCGGCGGCGACCGACATGGTGGCCGTCTCGGAGCCCTGGCGGATCGGTCGCCAGATCACGTTCATCCTCGTTGGCGGTGCCATTGCCAGCAGCGGGCAACTCGCTGTGGCCGTGCAGGGTTTGCTGCGCGCCGACGGCACGACCTGGGAGGCGCTCAAGCAGAAGGACGGCACGACCGCTCTCGTCTTCCCGGCCGCCAAGCTGGGTGACACCGATGAGATCGAGAAGGGCCTCCTGATGGGGACCCTCCCTCTCTCGCGCATCGACAACGAGACCTACAAGGCGATCCGGATCGTGCCGACGGAGTCCGGCGGTGGCGCCTCTCTGATCTCTGCCGCCTACGTCATCTCGGACCTCGTTGCCGAAGCGTCCGGCCAGACGGACGAGCTCTTCTCCCTCGTTTTCTGAGCCGAGGTCCTGACCGATGAGCGATGGCCCGCGGGATACCACACCAGGGGATCCGCCTCAGGATCCTCCTGCCACTCACCCAAGGCAGCAGCCATGGGCCGTGGTTCGGTTGCGGACCCCGCGGGCCAACGTCCGCCTGAAGCATCGGAGGCGCCGTAGCCATGGACGTTGACCGAGAGGACGTACTCGTACTCGTGCAGGGAAGCGCGCGGCCGTTCGAGCTGCGGTTCTTGGATGAGCACGACAACTCCGAGGACCTCTCGAACGTCGCTGCCGCGACGCTCCGCATCGTGGGCGACCCGTCCGACCCCGGCGGCACCGAGATCCTGAGCCGCTCCACGGCAGCCAGCAACCTCTCGATCGACTCCGCAGAGTCCAAGATCGTGGGCACCCTCGAGCAAGCCGAAGCCGACGCGCTGCCCACCGGCATCTTCATCGCCGCCGCTTCCGTCCAGTTCGCGGGCGGCAGCGAGTGGCACGACACCGACCCCATCCACTGCGTCATCACGCCAGCGATTGCGAGTCACCCGTGATCCCACTCTCCGATCTCAGAGAACGGCTCGAATTGCAGCCCCGCGACGATCAGCGTCTCGTGGGCCTGCGCGATGCCGTCGTCGGGCTCTGGGAGCAGGAGACCGGGCGGCCTTGGCTGCGGCGCGAGGACTACGTGCAGACGATCCGGCCGCGCGACTACACGCGGAAGATCTGGCTTGCGCTGCGGCCGGTCGAGAGCGTGACGAAGGTCGAGGAGATCCTCTCGGGAAGCGACTGGACCGAGCTGGATTCTGAGGGCTGGCTCTTCGTCGAGCCGACCATCGAGAAGCTCTCGAGCTACTTTCGCCGGCTCGTGCGCGTCACGTACACAGGTGGCGTCGTGGCTGAGCCCGAAGACGCCGAAGCGAAGACGCCGGCAGACATCCGAGAGGCTCTGATCCTGCAGGCGCGCTACCTCGTCGATCGCCACAGCGGCGAGAATGCCATCCTGCGCAGCAAGGCCTTTGAGAAGGGCTCGACGTCCTTCCTCTCGGCCGACCTCCACCCGCTCTTCAAGAAGACCGCGCAACTGCATGCGAGGAGGGGCTGATGGCTGGCGGCGTCACCATCCGGCTCGACACTCGCTCGCGGCGGGTCATCGAAGAGCTCATCGCTCGATTCGACGAGGACGCGATTCGTCGGGCGGTTCTCCGATTCTTCCAGCGCGAGGCGCTCCGAATCGCCGGCTTCATCACGCGCGAGTACCTGAGCGGCCAGAGGCTGAAGCGTCGGACCGGGTCACTGGCCCGCAGCATCGTCGGCGACGCGCAGACGATCAACGGACTGCCGGCATTCCGAGTGGGCGTGCTGCGCGGCCCAGCCCTCAAGTATGCGGGCATTCAGGAGTACGGGACCAAGAGCGCGGATCCCGAGAGCCCGTATCCCGACATCGTGCCCAAGAAGGCCAAGGCGCTCGCCCAGCCTGTGGGGCCGGCGCTGACGCCTGCGGGAGTGCCGCGCTACAAGAGCGCCCGCGACTACCCCTACGAGCTCAAGTTCATCCCCTTCCGCCGCGGCATCTCTCGAGGAGGTGTCTCCAGCGACAAGAGTCAGACCGGCATCGGCGGCCTCTACGAGGCGCGCTCGCTCAGGAAGGACGCGAGCGGCGAGGTCGACATCGAGAAGGCCAAGCTCGTCTACCTGCTCCTCGGCAAGGTCATCCTCCAGCCCAAGCGGTTCTTGCGCGATGGCTGGCAGAAGTCTGCTCCGCAGTTCGCGGCCAACCTGCTCGAGTTCCTCGTCGACTATCTCGAAGGGAACATCGCAGCATGAGCCATGAAGCAGCAGATCCCCTCGAGGTCTTCTTGGACCGAGCCTCATCGCTCGCGCGACAGGTTCGCAACGGCCGATACCACGTGCGTCGAGGCGCCGTCAATTGGGCCGCGTGGCCCTTCGAGCGGTACCGTAGCGCGTGGTCGATCCTCTGCGACAGCACGACTCTCCTCGGTGATTCCGACGAGGCGGGCTTCAACGTTGCCGCCATCAGCTTCGAGATCTTCGCCAAGGGGGATACCGACAAGGACGATTTCGGGATCGACGACAATCTCATGGGCGAGTTCCGAGCAGATGCCCGGCTTGTCCTCCGACACCTACTCGAGCAGACGCTCCCCAATGGGGATCCCGTCGTCACGAAGCTCGAACGCAACAGCGCCAGTGCCACCGAGGCCCTCGACTCAGAGCGCGGTCTCCAAGGCCTGATCGTCAGCTTCGTGATTGGATATTGAGGAGGCCGAACCATGGCCGTCGTCGGAGCACAAGATTTTTGGGTCACCGGTTCGCGCTTCTACTTTCAGCGCGACGCCATCGATTCGGTCGAACAACCTTGGGTCGATCTCGGAACGATCAAGCCGGCCAACCTGCAACAGGCGATCGACAAGATCGAGCTCGAGGACAGTGACGGAGGCATTCGGCGCATCGTCGACGAGGCCGTCACCAAGATCAACGAGTCCTACGACATCGAGTGCAACAACCTCAGCCCGCGCAACCGGGCGTTGCTCATGCTCTCGACCGACCCCGAGGACTTCGCCCAGTCGGCGGCCGAGTCCGACGTGCAGCACTACGCCCACGTCGGGTCCCTGCTTTCGATTAAGGCGGCGGACAACACTCAGCTCTTCAAGCTGGCAGCGGTCGCCGGTGTCTACAGCGGAAGCCTGGCGGATCTCGTCCTCACGGACATCGTCAAGGCGACGAAGACGCTGACGGTCAGCACGGATCCAGCTGCGGTCTCGCCGGGTGACCCGGTCATCGTCAAGTCGACGGGTTTGACGACCGTCGCCAACTCCCGCACCTACACAGTGGCCAGCATCAGTGGCTCGGGACCGAGCTGGGACATCGTCGTCGAAGAGGCGCCCGCTGCCGACGAGTCGTCGGTCACGGGCGAAGTCTCTCACGGTGCTGGCGTCCTTCTTCAGGCCGCTCCGGGCGAGACCAGCGACTTCGCCGGAAGCGAAGACTGGAAGCTCGTGAGCCTGGACCGTGGCTTCATCAAGTTCAACGAGGCGTCCTCCAACTTCACTGCCGCCGGCAACCTGCAGGTGATCTACACGACCGCTGCCGTGACCGGAAAGCGTCTGCTCAAGCCGCAGTCTGCGCAGGGAGAGATCAAGGGCAAGGCCCAGCTCTTCTACGGCCGTGGCAACAACAAGCAGCAGACGGTGCGCGAGGCGAACGTCTCGATCACGCCGAGCGCCACCAACCTCTCCGACGAGAACTACTCGTCCATGACGTTGACGGTGCGCGTCATCAGTGACCTCACGCAGTCGACTCCGGCCGGCCGCATGATCGACATCCATGGGGCGCTTCCGACCCTGTCCTGATCACTCACCGGGGGCGGCAACGCCCCCTCTTAGGAGACCCACGTGGCAGCAAACAACGACACCGAGAGGCGCGCGCTCGCACCCGGGCGCGAGGTCCCGCTCAAGGACCTCGGCATCACGGCTACTGTCTACCCCGTCGGATTCACTCAGATCCGGCGGTTCGGGGCGACGTTCGGCAAAGCGGCGGGAGTCCTCTCTCGCCACCCCGACGCCGATCAGGCGCAGCTCTTCAGCATCGTCTTCGCCACGATGACCGACGAGGTGCTCGATCTCGTCGCAGCGTGCGTCAAGCTTTCGAACACCGACGTGACGATGGATGACCTCGCTCACTGGCATGTGGCCGAGATCGCAGAGGCGTGGTGGGAGGAGAGCTTTGGTGACCCAAACCGATTCAGCGTGTGGACGAATCTGATCCAGAGGATGGGGCAGACGTTCACGCGCGATCCGAAGTTCTCGATCAAGGGGATGTTCTCCAAGCTCTCGTCTCCGCCGGACACTCTCTCCAAGAAATCCTGAACACCAGACAAGAGGGCCTCGGGCTCCCATACCCGGGCTGGTCGCTTCCGCAGTTTGAATTCCTCTCGCAAGCCGCCCTCCGACACCTCGCGCGACACCGCGCCACCTCGATCGAGAGCATCTCGCTCGCCGTGGCTGCAGCGCTGGACACCAAGGCCAACAGGTCAATGACGCGCGAGGTCCGCAGGCTGCGAGGGTTACATGCCCGAGGAGAGAGTATCGATTCTGGTCCAGATGAGGGACCAGATTTCGAAGCCCCTCACTGATTCGCAGAAGCGGCTGAAGGAGTTTCAGACGCGGGTCGATGCAGTCAACAGACGCATCAGCCCGCTGGCCAAGAACGTCGCAGGTCTAGCCGCGGCCTTCCTAGGATTTGCTGCTGCGCGACGAGCTGTCACCGACATCGTCGCCTTCGAGCAGGGTCTCGTCGGCGTCGCCAAGACGGCGAATCTGACCGACTCCGAGATGAAGGCGCTCGGGGACGACATCCTGGCGCTCGCGCAGAAAACGCCGGTCGCTGTCACCGAGCTCCTCTCGATCGCACAAGCAGCCGGCCAGCTCGGCATTCAGGGCAGGGAGAACCTGCTCAAGTTCACGGACACCGTCGCCCGGCTGGGCGTGGCCAGTGATCTCGCAGGCGAGGAAGCCGCGACAGTGCTCGCGCGGCTGCTCACGGTCACCGGTGAGTCCGTCCAGTCCGTCGACAAGTTGGCGTCGGTCTTCGTCGCGCTCGGAAACAACTTCGCTGCGACGGAGCGCGAGATCGCGCTGACCGCGACCCAGGTGGCGCAGGCAGGCGCGGTCTTCGGTATCACGTCGGCCGAGGCCGCTGCGTTTGGCGCCGCTCTCCGCCAGCTCGGCGTGCGGGCAGAGCTCTCGGGCAACACGATCGGCAAGTCCTTCCGTGCAATCGATGCGGCCGTACGAGGGTCTGGGACTCAGCTCGCAGAGATCGCGCAGATCACGGGAAGGACGGCGGACGAGTTCGCGCGCACGTTCCAGGAATCTCCCGTTCGAGGGCTGCAGATCTTTCTCGAGGGCTTGGGGCAGGTCGTGGCTCGCGGCGAAAGCGTCGCGCCAGTCCTGGAGCGCATTGGCCTCTCGGGTGACGAGGTCAACAAGGTCATCCCCACGCTCGCGAAGAACTCTGATGTGCTGGCAAAGGCTTTCCTCCAGGCAGGCATCGAGTCGGAAGGTTTCGGCAAGACCCTCGAGCGAGTGTTTCGTTCAGCAGAGGCCGCCGTCGAGCAGTCCGGCGATCGGCTTGCAGAGGTCGCCGAGCTTGCTGGCCAGACATCGGAAGCCTTCACGAGCTCGTTTCGGGCAACTCCCACGCAGGCAATCGTCGATCTTGTGTCTGGGCTGGCCCGGGTCGCCGCGGAAGGTGGCGAGGCAGCCGAAGGCCTGAAAGAGCTCGGGCTCTCCTCAGACGATCTCGAGCGAGTGCTGCCGCGTCTTGCGTCGAACACGGACGCGCTCTCAAAGGTCCTTGAAAGCGCTGGCGGAAACATCGCCGGGCTTGGTAACGCTCTCCTGACCGAATCAGAGCGAGGCTTCCAGACATTCGGGTCGGACATCGAGCGACTCAAGAACTCGCTCTTCTCGCTCAACGTAGCGCTCGGGGAATCGGGTGCGAAGGGCGAGGCGCAGGGGTTCATCGGAGTCCTCGCGCAGGCGATCGCGATCCTTGCCGGTGTCAATGGAGCACTCGGCAAGGCCAGCGGTGCGGCCTTGGGATTGGCACGAACCATTCGTGCCGTAGCCCTCGCTGCCGCTGCCTTTGTAGCGGGCAAGATCCTCGGGTTCCTTCTGCAGCTCGCAAGCCTCCTTCGTAGCGCCGCGGCTGCCGTCGGCCTGCTGACCACTGCCATTCGCGCGAATCCGATCGGCCTCTTCGCTTCGGCACTCGCTGTCATCATCGGATCGATTGCCTTCTTCACATCGGAGGCGACGGAGGCTGCTGCCGCGCAGGAGCGGCTCAACGACGAGATGGATCGCTTCCGCGTTCTGCAGGAGCGCATTCGAGGCATCCCCACTGCAAAGCGCGCGGCCGAGCGCACAGAGACGCTTGAGGACGACATACGGGCTCGAAACAACGAGCTCCTCCAACTCGAAGATCGACTCACCGCCATTCAGGCGCAGCTTGACCGCGAAGGTCCGCAGGCTGTATTGGGTCCGCAAGAGCGGCAGATCCTCGTCGATCTCGAGCTGATTCCACAGGTCCCCGAAGGCATCCAGTCGGATCTCCTCAAGAACGTCGAGCCCAGAATCCGCGAGCTTCTGACGCGGATCACGCCCGACAACCTGATCCCCATCACTGTCGAGGACGCGCTCGGTCGCATCGCCTCTCGCATCGGAGATCTCCGCACCGAGATCGACGCCCTCCAGCAGAGAGCCGCAGGCACACCCGAGGACGTGGCTGCTCCGACGGAGCTCGAGGCTCAACTCGCTCGCCGCCGAGAGGACCTCGTCCGTCTCAACCGTGAGCTTGGGGAGATCCAGCGTCGCGCCAAGACTGCGGGCGACACGTTTGGCGACATCCTCACGCGCGAGCGCACCGAGCTCTTGGCGGCGCTGGGCGTGGACATCCCGGTCGTCGAAGTACCCGTTGCCATCGACGTGCAGAACGAGCAGCTCGTTGGGGCCATCGGCCAGCGCGCAAGCGAGCTGCGCGGTGAGATCATAGCTCTCGACCACGAAATCCGGCGCCTCGCTGACGCGGAGAAGTTCGCACCTTTCCTGGATTCACTCGATCAGCAAATCGCTCTCGTTGGGGCGGTCACCGAAGCGGAGAAGCGCAGGCTCACGGCAGAGCAGCAGGCGCGAGACTTTGCACGGGACCAAGGATTCAGCGACGAGCAGACGCGCAGACTGCTCGATTTGCTCCAAGAGAGAATCCTGCTTCTCGACGAGGCCACGCAGAAGTCGGGTGCGTTGACGGACTCGGAGAAGCTCCGCGACTCCCTGCGACGTGGCTTCTTCTCACTCGTCACGCAGGTCGACGCAGAAGTCACGTCGCTGCAGGACGAGATCGACACCATCGGTCTCGACGAGGATGCGCGGGAAGCAGCTCTCGCCGTTCGGGAAGCGGAACGACTGGCACGACTCGCGTCAGCGGACGCCAGCAAAGAAGAAAGCGACGCGATCAATGACGCGCTCGACTCCTTCAAGAAGGATGTCGAGGCGCGACGTCGCCTGCGAGCGGGCGATCGGGTTAGCCAGCGCGAGGCGGATGTCACCGCGGACATTCGTGACGAGACCGCTGCCTTCTCCGAAGCGCAGCGGATCATCCAGCAGTACGGCCTCCAGATCCGCGACGTCGACTCCGCGCTCTCGATCGCAAGACTGACGATCGCCCAGCACAACGACCTGGTGCTCCGGGGCGCAGAGAACGTCGACGCCAAGACGGAAGCGTACCGACGGCAGTTGATCGAGCTCGAAAAGCTCATCGTGAAGGAAGAGCGCCGGACCCCACAGGATCAGCGCAACCTTCGCAGCCGGCAGGTTCTCGACCAAGGTCCTGGCGACGTCATCGGCGGCGCAGGCGCAGAGCTCCAGGACTTCGCGAATCAGGCAGCGGACCTGGAGAACGTCGGGAGGAACATCGCCGGCACGTTCGTGAATGCGTTCCAGCAGATCTCACTCGCGATCGCGGGCGTGGACACGAACTGGCGCGAGTTCGCGCGCAACTTCCTCGCGCAGATCGCGGCGATCATCTTGCAGGCGATCGTGGCCAGGGCCGTCCTCTCAGCCATCGGCTTCAACTCGGGCGGCGCTGTACCGGATACAGGGGCTGTCCCAATTGAGAGGGCCGAAGGCGGATCGATTCCTGGCCCCGACGTGCAGCGCGACGTCGTCCCGGCCCTGCTCACTCCTCGCGAGTGGGTCATCCAGCGCGGCTCCGCCCTGTACTACGGCGACCGGCTCATGTCCGCCATCAACCAGCGCCTGATTCCCAAAGAGGCGCTCCTCCGGGCGATCACCGGACCCGTCTCCCAGGTCCATCCGGTCAGCGTGCAGTACCAGTCCGGTGGTCCGGCCCGGCGCGCGGACCCGAATTTCGGTGAGAGCTTTCAACCCGTGTACCTTCCCAACGACGAGCAGACCGGCGAGCGCATGATCCGCGGTGGGATGTCGAGGCCGCTGCTTCGATTCCTCAGCGACCACGGCTTCCGGCCTGCCAGTGGCAGCGATAGGCGCAGGAGATAGACGAATGGCTCTGAAATGGTTCGAAGGCTTCGAGCGTCGGAAGAATTCGACTGCCCTAGCTCAGGCTTACTCGCAGCTCACCTTCGGGGACAGCACGTTCCAGACGGGACGGCTGCAAGGCAGCTCGTTGCGCAATCTCGGCACGACGGGCTTGACGGTCACGACGCCGGCATTCACGGCTCAGCAGGTGTGGATCGTGGGCCTGGCGTACCGCCGCGACGACACCGATGTCACGAACAAGAGTGTGATCTCGATGTTCGATGGCGCGTCGAATCGGCAGATCGACGTCGCCACCTTCGTCTCCGCAGGGAAGCTCAAGTTCCAAGTGTGGACGGACTCGAGCGGAGGCAGTAGCTCGTGGACCGCTTCGGGCGAGTTCGAGCTTGGCCAGTGGTACTACGTCGAGTTCAAGGCCACGATCGCGCCCGGCACCTCGGGCAGCTTCGAGCTCCGTGTCAACAGCACGACGGCGCTCACTCAGTCCAGCGTCAACACCGCGAACGCAGCCACGACGCAGGCTGACCGGGTGCGCTTCCTGTGCACCGGCTCCGCTTCCAACGGCATCTCTCTCGACGACATCTACGTCTGCGACAACCAGGGAGCGATTCGAAACGACTTCCTGGGCGACGTCGTCATCGAGGGGCTCTCGCCGACGGCGGAAGGCGCGACCATCCAGTGGACACCACTCACGGGCACGGACAACTCGGCGATGGTCGACGACACAGACGGGCCGGACGGCGACGACAGCTACGTGTCGACGGCTGCCAACGGCATCACCGACACGCACGTGTTCGAGGATCTGGGCTTCATCACGGGCAACGTGCTCGGGGTGATGGTCGCGTACAACGCGCGCATTCTGAGCAGCGGATCGAGAACCCTCAAGGCCATCGCCCGGACGGGTGGAACGGACTTCGAGGGGGCGAACAACGTGCTCGGATCCACGGGGTATGTCGAGCTCAACCACATCTTCGAGCAGAACCCCAATACGACGGCCGACTGGACCGTGTCCGACATCAATGGCGCCGAGTTCGGGTACAAGGCTGTCGCCTAAGGGCGGATAGGAGCGAATCAAATGGCATGGAAGTGGATCGAGGGCTTCGAGGTTCGCAAGAACACAACGGCCCTCCAGCAAGGCTACGATGTGGTTTCCGGGACTCCGTCCATCGTCACAGGCCGCCTGCATGGCAGTGGCCTGCAGTGCCCAAACTCCTCGCAGGTTCACCTGACCAAGATCTTCTCGTCGCAAACGACGTGGATCGTCGGTCTCGCCTTCAAGCGCGAGAACGGCGGGAACACTGACGGGCTCATCGAGCTCCTCTCGGGTGCCACCGCCGACGAGATCGCGGTCTTCACGACCGCTGCCAACAACGAGCTCATGGTCGCTGTGGGCGGGCCAACGGGCACTACCTACGTCACGTCTATCGGACTGCAGGACGATACGTGGTACTTCGTCGAGTTCAAGGTGACCGTCAACGCCACCACTGGGTCGTTCGAGCTTCGCGTCAACGGAACAACGGTCCTGAGTCAGACGGGAATCAACACGTCCGACACGGGCGCGAACGCGGCCGACCGCGTGCGGATCTATGCAGCGAACACCGGAGGCACGGCCGGCAACGCGACCATTGACGATTGCTACATCCTGGACGGCACAGGAGCCGCCTACAACGACTTCCTCGGCGATGGTGTGGCCGAGGGGCTGCTGCCGACAGGCGCAGGAAACAGCTCTCAGTGGTCCAAGTTCCCGGGTTCCGGGGAGGCGAACTGGCAGAACGTCGACGATGCGTCGGGTCCTGACAACGACTCCACGTACAACCACACCGCATCGACGGGCGTGAAGGACACCTATGTCTTCGCTGACCTGGGCTTCATCACGGGGAACGTGCTCGGCGTGCAGCTCAACTGGAATGCTCGCATCGCCACCAGTGGGTCTCGAACGCTCAGGCCCATCGTGAGGCACTCGGGCGCCGACTACGCGGGGTCGAACCAGAACCTGACGAGCACGAGCTACCTCCAGCAGCACCAGGTGCTGGGGACCAACCCCGGCACCGGCAGCGCCTGGACTGTCTCGGACATCAACAACGCGGAGTTCGGCCTCGAAGCGGTGGCATAACGGCCGGCTCATTCGATCACGTCGGGCGGCCTACCGCGCATGGGTAGGACCGCCCGGCCCAACTTGGGTGCCGACCAGTGCCGCAGGCTCTCGTCCCAGATGCAACGCTCGCAAACCTGAACAGCTCGTGGACCGCCACGGGCGCAGCGTCGTTGCACGAGTGTACCGACGACACGATTGCAGGCGCGAACGACAACGCCGACTACGCGCTCGGTCCGTCGCAGCGCAGCATCGGTTACTACATGTTCCTGCGGCTGTCGAACCCTGGGGTGACGCCGGACCCGAGCGGCACCTATAAGATCCGAGCCCGCGCTCGCCGCAACTCGGGGCTGGTCGTTCTAGATCTGCGTGTCGAGCTTCGGAGCGGCAACGGAGCCACGCTCTACGCCGCGCTCGACATGACGAACATTGGTGGTGCGTACGCGACCCAGGAGTACACGCTCTCAGGCTCTGAGGTCTCGGGCATCTCCGACCTCGACGACCTCGGATTCCTGGTGTTCGCGTCGGGCACAGGCAACTTCAGCGGCGTTCGCCTCACCGCCCTCGAGTTCCAGGTCCCAGACGCTGCGCCGCCGTCACTCGAGCTCACCCGGCTCGGAGCGGAAGCGTTCTCTGGACTCGAGGCGCGTCTCGTCACACGCTCGCACGTCGAAGTGCTCGGCGCGTTGCCGACACCTTTCGTAACGCGCGGCTTGGTCGAGGTCCTCGGCGGCGTGCCGGAGCCCTTTATCAGCAGGTCCTTCGCGGAGATCCTTGGGGCGATCGCAACGCCCAGGGTTAGCCGGGCTCATGCAGAGATCCTGGCTGCCCATGCCGAGCCACGAGTGACGCGAGCCGGCGTCGAGGCGATCGCGCAGTGGAGCGCGCCACGATTCACCAAGCTCGGACTCGAGGTCTACTCTGACCTCGGGGATTCCCCAAGCGCCTACCTCTCTCGCGTGATCGGAGAGGTGATCGCAGGTCGGCGCGACGCTCATGTCTCGCGCGTCCTGGGCGAGACCATCGCGCAGTGGAGCGCGCCACGCTTTACCCGGCTCGGGCTCGAAGTCTATTCGGAGCTCGGGGACACGCCGGAGGCCTACGTTTCCAGGGCCTACGGAGAGATCCTGGCAGGCCGCCGAGACGCCCACGTCTCGAGGGCCTTTGGCGAGGCGATCGCGCAGTGGAGTGAGCCACGCTTCACGAGGACCGGCGTGGAGGTCTACGCGGAGACGCCGCCCTCAGGGATTGGGGTCACGCGAAACCTCGCGGAGGTCTTGGCTGGTCGCGCTGCGCCACGGCTGACGAGGAACTTCGCTGAGGTCCTTGCCGAGTACTCGGTCAGCCCGGGAGTGACCGCGGAAGTGACGCGCTTCGCATCCGAGATCTACGCCCAGCGGCAGCAGATGCAGGGCACGGTCTACCACCGCATCAAGTCGGGCGCGACCGAGTCCTTCATGGACAGCTTCGGCAACAACTGGGACGCGGACCGCGACTACTCGACGAGCGACGCCTTTGAAACGACCGACTCGATTTCAGGGACGACGGATCCCGAGCTCTACCAGGACGAGCGCTACGCGGGCACCTGGAACTACACGCTGAGCGTGCCCAACGGCGACTACACGATCCGATGCCACTTCGCCGAGATCTTCTGGACGTCCAGCGGCCAGCGGGTCTTCGACGTCCTGGTCAATGGAGATCTGGTCGAAGACGACCTCGACATCTTCGCAGAGGTCGGCCACGACGCCGCTCTCGTTCGGGAGTACGCAGGGACAGCGACCGGCGGGACGGGGCTGCAGATCACGTTCGTCGCCTCTGTCGATACCGCCAAGTGCTCGGCGATCGAGGTGATCGGGCAGGGCATGCCCGGCGACTCTGCCCTCTTCACGCGGGCTGGCCTCGAGGTCTTTGGGTACTCGAGCGCGATGGATGGGCAGAGACTCTCGCGGTACGGGGCCGAGGTCTACGCGGAAGCCGAGTACCCCATGCGACTGACCCGGACCTATGGAGAGGTCCTTTCGGGACGCGCAGACCCCAGGCTGACGCGGGTATTCGCCGAGGCGATCAGCGCGATTGCTGAGCTCGACGATGTCTTCTTCACGCGAGCAGGGATCGAGGTCTTCTCTCAGATTCAGGCCGGCGGGGTCGTGGCCCACCACCGAATCAATTCAGGTGGCGGCGCCTACACGGACACGCTTGGCCAGGACTGGGACGCGGACCGTGACTTCGTCGGTGTCTCGGACGCGTTCTCCACCGCCGACCCGATCTCGGGAACGGAAGACGACACGATCTACCAGACGGAGCGCTACGGGATCGGTGGCGCGCTTTGGGGCTACGAGCTCGATGTGCCCAACGGCACGTATCGCCTGCGCATTCACGAGGCCGAGCTCTTCTGGGAATCCAACGGGCAGAGGGTCTTCGACGTCGAGGTCAATGGGACGCCGATCGAGACGGGCATCGACATTCACGCAGAGGTCGGTCACGACGCAGCTCTCGTTCGGGAGTACGAGGTCACCGTCTCTGGCGGGATCGGTCTCTCTGTCTACTTTCGCGCTCAGGTCGACAGCGGCAAATGCGCGGGCATCGAAGTCCTCGAGGACGTCCTGCTCCCGAACGTCGAAGCGACTCGATTCGCGGCCGAGACGTGGGGGCAGCAGGGCTCCACGTACCTGACGCGCGTGGGCGCGGAAGCGATCGCGAGCGCCATCCAGGACACGGCCTTGCTGACCCGGGTCGGGGCGGAGGCCATCGCCGAGAATCCGAACCTCATCCGTCTCTCGCGGACGATCGCGGAGGTTGTGGCTCAGAACCCTGTCTACGCATATGCGAGTCGGCTCTTCGCCGAAGTCGCCTCGCGCGGCAAGGTGCCAACGCACCTGTCGCGGTTCGCCGCCGAGATCTTCGGGTTCCGCGTCGAGGGGGATCTTCGATCGACTCGGTTCAATGCCGAGGTCTTTGGGTCGAAGCCAACACCTAGCCGGCTGTCTCGGTTCTGCGTCGAGGCGTTTGCTCAGTGGATCCAGAACAACGACAGCGTCCGCGCCACCCGCGTCGGTGCCGAGATCTTCGCGCGGATCTTCGGTCAGACGCCGTTCACGCCACTCGAGCTCGAGGCGAGCGATCTGTTCATCGCGAACTGGCGCGACGGCGTCACCATCGATTCCACGTGGTCGACCGACATTACGCTGGCCGACAAGTCAGGCGCGGAGGAGCGAACCGGCCTCATCGATCGGCCTTACCGCATCGAAGAGGTGACGCTGACTGGCCTCGACAAAGACCAGACCAATCGACTGGTCACACTGGCGAACCGGCATGGCGAGGGCAGGTTGCCGGCGCCGATATACTGCGATCACTCCCGGGTGACGGCCCCTTCGGGCGGCACCGTGATCTTCTGCGACACCCAGCACCGCCGCTTCTTTGGCGGTGGGCGCATCCTCATTCACGGATGGACACGCACGGATGGAAGGCTCCGGCCTGCCGGCGCCGAGTACGCATTCATCGATCAGGTCACGCCGACTGCTCTCGTCCTGCAGGAGCCTCTGACCAAGGTCTTCGATCGAGGCGACCGAGTGTTTCCAGCGATCGATGCCGAGGTCAATCTCGCGCAGGACGTCGCTGTCCACACGGACGTTGTTCATGAGATGCGACTGCGCATTCACGAGGTGATCGGGCAGTCTGCGTTGCCTTCGACGGTGGTGGATGGCAATCCCCCGAACGCTCCAATCCACGACGGGTTCCCTGTCCTGGTCGCCCCCGTGGACTGGTCCGTCCAGGTCTACGTCAGAGCGGCTCGCGAAGGTGATCAGAACGAGCTGGGCCGCGGTGTAATCAGCAAGCTTCGCGGCGACCGGCCGCGCATGGAGTACGCGGCGCAGTACCAGGCGCTGCTGCGGTCTCAGTCCTGGCGCCTCCTGGAGTTCTTCGACTCGAGGCGCGGCCGCGTGGAGCCGTTCTGGTTTGTGGCGCATGGCTCCATCTGGCAGCCGATCGCGGTGGGCCGGTTCCACATCGACGTCATCCCCGTGACAACCGAGCTCGTGCACCAGCAGAAGTTCTTTCGGTACGTGGCGCTCTCGCTCCGAGACTCGGGCACCGTCTACCTCCGGGCCATCGATGAGCTCCGCGAGCTGGACGCCGACACCTGGCGCATTGAGTTCGCTTCGCCGCTGCCGACGATCTCTCTCGCCAACGTACGCAGAGTCACGTCGGGTCACTTCGTGCGCTTCACATCCGACACTCTTCGAGAGCGATGGAGTGATGACGAGAAGGTCGCTGTGTCGCTGGGCATGATCGATCTCCACGAAGAGACGGAGGTGTCCATCCCGATCGCCGATCAGCCGGACGACATCGCGGGCATCGGAGAGATCGGAGGCCTTTACCTTTGGCTCGAGGCCAGCAAGGGAGCCTTCAATGGAACGGTGAGTGGAGCTCGAGGCACGAACTACCCGACGCCCTCCAACCGGTACATCACGGCGTGGGACGATGCTCGCCATGATCCGGATCGAAACACCTCGAGTGACCCGTGTGCCTTCGGCCAGGATCCCGACCTCACGCGGTCGCCCAAGACGTGGGAGTTCCCGTCTCCGACGACGAATGCTGGCAGGCGGGCCGCCTACTCGAAGACGACGGATCCGTTCACGGAGACCCGTCTCTTCTTGATGGACGGGAACACTCACGTCGATCATTCACCGGGCAAGGGGCTGAACTCGCCCTACTGGAGTAACGCCGATGGCATGACCCTGTTCTGGTGCGGAGCGCTCCAGGGCAAGAGCACTGGAGTCTCATTCATCCGTTCGAAGGGTTCGCACGACTGGAACTTCACAGACCTCAAGCTCTACGCCACCAAGGGCGTCGACGTCCCCGCGCAGTGGGCTAGCTACCCAGACGTCTCCGAGTACAGCGGCGTTCAGATCCTGGTCGCCCGGTGGGGTCCAACGATTCCACCTGTCGTGTACCAGAATGGGAACGTCATCGGGCAGGCAGTGGTCACGCCCCCTCAGCTCGACTCCGCCTACGACGAGCCGTCGGCCAACGAGCCATCGGCGATCGTGGTGGCGGAGCTCGGCGAAGGCAGCTGGACGAATGCGTTCCTGATCTTCCGACGCGGCCTGAACCCTGACGAGATCGACGTGGTGGGACGTCAACTCGCTAGCACCTACGGCACCCAATGGAGCGATCTGACATGACAGATGACCCGAGATCGCGATCGACGAAGCAGGGATTGATCCTGGTCGAGTTTGCCCACGGCGCTCTCGCCCCCGACGGCCCCTACTTCGAGCGCTACACCGACTACACATCCGACGTTGTCGACGAGCACGGCATCCGGTGGAAGTCGGTTCCCGAGATGCTCATCGAGCTCGCCGAGAACACGGGCGTCTTCGAAGAAGGGCCAACGAAGATCCAGACGGTGCGGAAGGACACGTTCCTCGACCGCATCTCCAACGGTCAGCCGCATGCCAAAACGCATGTGATGATCCTCGAGCGGACTTTGGCAACCCCCTACCGCAAGCAGCAGGCTCGGTTCATGGGGCTGATCGAGACGACGCGTCGCAATGTGGCGGGTGTCGAAGACGCGATCGAGATCAACTGCCGAACCGACAAAGACCTCGAGATGAATCGGTCCATGGGGACCATGGCCACAGAGTTCTGCGACAACCGATTCGGCGACGGGGTCTGTGGTGTTCCACTGACGCTGGACACGGGGACCGTGATTCAGGTGCAGGGGCACCGTTTGCGTATCGTGGGACTGAATCCTGCGCCGCGGCAGCACTGGTATGTAGGCGGCTACGTCGAGCACAGAGGGTTGCGCATCAAGATCAAGAGCAACGCCCAAGGCGGCGATTACTTCCTGCTCGTCCGGCCCGTGCCGGTCTGGTGGAAGGACCAGCAGGTCACCGTGGTCAACGGCTGCCGAAAGACGATCTTCGCATGCAGAGAGTACGAGAACGAAAGCCAGTTCAAGGGGATCGGGATCGGAATGCCGACCCACAACCCGAACTTCGAGCAGCCGACGGCATGATGCTGACGCGCATTCTCGAGAGTTGGCGCGGCACGGCCTTTCGCAAGGGGCCTGCGATCAAGGGCGTGTCCGCTGGCTGCGTTGGCTTCGTTCTGTGCGTGCTCGCCGAGCTACGCGCGGAGCCTATTCCGAACCTGCCGTTCGAAAGCGAGTGGGACTTGCCGGAGGATCCGCGGCTCGTCCGTGAGTGCCTGCGCCTGGCTCGGGTTCGATCGACGCTCCCGCCCTGGCGGCCGGCGGACGTTCTCTTGGTCTCCCGAGAGGGACGCCCCCGCTCAGGGCATCTGTTCATTGTCGATTCGGATCCGCGAGCAGTGTGGCACGTCGGTGTCGGAGGAGTCTCGAGGGTGGCTCTCGCTGGAATCTGTGACGCTCGGCAACAAGTAGTCGCTGCGTGGAGGCCAGACCTGTGATCATCGCTGAGGTCGAGGTCCTTCGCGCGGATCCCGTGTCGATCGGGATCTCGATTGCGCTATCGGTAGCGTTAAGCCTTGCCGCGAAGGCGCTCGCAACGAGACAGAAGTCGAAGAGCCAGCGCATTGATGACAGCCCGACCACGCTCTCTGTGCGTGGGTCTTGGTTACCCTATCTCGTGGGGAGGCACAGATTAGGCGTCATCTTCGGCTGGGCCGGTCCCCGGCGATTCGGGCAAATCGGTGGGACCATCTACGCTGTCGAGGATGGCTGGCATCAACTATGCGTAGGCCCGGCATTCCGGCTTCACGCGATTCGATCTCAAGGGAAAGTAATCTGGAAGGGGCCGATCAGCAGGGACACGCATCCATCCGGCACGAAGATCGACATCTTTGGTGAGGGCTCCTTCACAATCTACTGGGGCGAGATCGATCAGCCCATCGAACCGCGCCTAGCGTCTGGAATGGGTGTCGCTTCAAGATGGCCCTATGTCTGCTACGTGTACTGGGAGGGACGATTCCTTGGGCCAGCGGCTGCGATTGGTCCGGGTGCAACTTGGGCACTGCTCGACTACGACATCGAAGTGAGGCCACTCCCCAGTGTGGAAATCGTAGGCAGTGGCCCCTGGTATCCCCAGACGTTGGAGCTGAACCGGGACGAGAGTTGGTCCATCAATCTGGTCGACCCTGCGAACTCTCGAATTAGGCTCAGCGTCGGAGGTCGCGACGCTCGAGACTTCATCAAGAACTTTGCCTACGTCGAAGGCAGTCTTGCTATCGCCGACGGCAAGTATCGCGTGACGAGCGTTGGGGCACCGTTCAAGTTCTCCGAAGCCACGATGCAGTACGTCTACTTAGATGCTGAGATGCAAAGCGGGGGCTCGGGTGGCTTCGTGTTTAGCTTCTTTGAAGATGAGGACGACGGCGCGAATCCCGCGCACCTCATCTGGCAGCTCATGTTCTCGCCCAAGCCACACGGGCTGGGCCTCGACACGTCTCGCTACATCCTTTCTTCGCTCGAGCGGATCGGCGTGGATGCGGATAGAGAGCGCCTGCCCTCTCATGTTCTCATCGAAGAGGGCGAGGAGATGCGATCGATCCTCGCTCTCATCATGCAAGACCTGGGGTGCTATCTGACGTTTGACTACGACCAGCGGAAGTTCCGATTCGTCATGATCCGTGAACCCGAGGACCAGACGGTCTCGCCTGTACCCGACAACGCGGTTATTCCGCCCATTCCAGAAGTGGAGACTCTGCACGCGCCGGGACCGATTGACCGGCCGGTCTTCACGTATCGCGATCGAACCCGCAGTTTTCGAGGGGATCCGATTCCAATCGATGACGATGCGCGCGCGAGCTCGGAAGGGTCGCCTCGGACAACGGAGATCGAGCTGACAATCGCTCGCGACAGGCGTACGGCATCCATCATCGCAAATCGACGATCACAGGAGGAACTCGGGAGAGGTGCCTCTTACACTGTGCACCTCTCCAGGAACGCAAGGGACTTTCTTCCAGGTGCTGTGTTCGTCCTACCCGACAGGTTGGGTATGCCGGGATCGCTTAGGGTGGCCGCTGTCAAGCCTGTGCCGTTCAGCTCCAAGACTCTCGTTCGATGTCATGGCGATTTCTACGGATTGACGTCGGACGACATCATCGACGACGACGAGGGTGGCGGCGACGGCGTCACCGAGCCGGAGGCGGACCTTGTCGTGCGACCGATCGAGCTTTCTGCATTCTTGTCGCCGGGCGAGGAGACTCTGGTCGTTGCGCGAGTCCGGGCAAACGATGCGACGCCATTGGCTGACATCCACCTGTCTCCGGACGACGAAGTCTATCGACAAGTCGAGACCGAGTTCAGCGTCGCAGCAGGCGGAGCTCTGCTGAACGACTTCTCCAGCTCCCAGGACTACATCCTGGAATCCGGCCCCGAGTTCTCGCCCATCGGACCGCAGCTCGACATCGACAGCGTCGAGGATCTCCGAGGCGACTTGGTCTCTTGGCGCTCGGGGCGCCAGGTCGCGCTGATCGGCAACGAGCTCTTCTTCGTCCGCAACATCACGTCCGTGAGTCAGGATGTCTACCGGCTCGACGGTCTGATTCGCGCTCGATATGACACTGTCCCACAGACGCATCGCAGCGGTGACCGGATCTTGATCTTCATTCTGTCGAGCTTGTCCCGAATCGACGATCCGCTGTTGGCTCCCAACGCAGCGGTTTTTCTCAAGAGCCAACCATCTACCTACCGTCCGCTTCCGCTGGAAGACGTAGCTTCTGTCCAGTTCGTTGTCCTTGGGCGTGGCGTCGTGCCAATGCTGCCGTCCGGCCTGCACTCGGCGGTGCACGCCGGCCGGTTCAACGCCTTCCCTTCGGGCGGAGACGTCGAGCTCGCATGGGCTTACCGGTCGCATCGGGGCCTGACGAACCGGACGGGTGCGGGCATGCAGGGGTTTGGACAAGCCACCGGGCAAACGGATCCCGACGGCACATTCTCCCTGTCCATGCTGACTGGGCAGGGTGGCATTGTCCGAACGGTCACGGGCCTGAGCGAGCCGCGGTACAGCTACAGCAACGCGGACATGGTGTCTGATTTCGGCAGCGAGCCGTCGTCGTTTACGGTCTCTCTGCGACAGACCTTTGCCGGCTACACGACGGCCCCAACGATTGCCGTGATCGAGAAGGTGGATCCATGAGTCGCCCGACCATTCAGTTCCAGCCCGTCAACCACGGTGACGAAAACTGGGACGTTCCCCTCGTTGCGAACTTCGCGCTGCTGCAGTCGGTCTTCTCGGGGCCGCTGCCGATGGGGCTCGAGTACGCCAACCCAGCCGCGCTGCCTGCGGCGAGTGCCTACGACGGGTGCGTCGGCGTCGCTCAGGACCCGATCTCAGGTTGGCAGCTCGTGCTCTCAGACGGGACGAGCTGGCACTACATCGGTCGCCAAGCCAGTCCGCACGAGGACACGACCGCCAACAACGTCCCCGACCTCGTCGCACACTTCAACGGGCTCCTCGCCAAGCTGCGAGCTGCCGGGATCATGGCGAGTAGCTGATGGGTGATCGGCCGGAGTTCGAGTTCAAGACGCCGCCACAGAAGGGGCACGAGAGTTGGGACGCGAACGCGCTCTCGAGCTTGAGCTCGATCTTCCGCGTCCTGGGCCTCGGTCCGTGGCCGGTCGTCCTCTACGACACCGTTGCATCCCTGCCCCCGCCCAACACAGTGGATCGGTGCTGCGCAGTCGTGGGCGTGGGCACCTCCAAGTGGCTGTACCTCTCCGACGGCACCGCCTGGCGGAGGATCGGTCGGCAGGCAGCCTTCCAGCCCGACTCGACAGCGACCACGATCGCTGGGTTTCGAGACGACCTGAACCTCCTGCTCGAGAACCTTCGAACTTCGGAGTGGATGGAGGGGAGTGACCCAGGCGACCCAGACTCGAAGCGGTTCACCCGCTTCGCCGCAGAGGTATGGGCCAAGGTGAGCCTGGTGGCTCCCGCTCGGTCCTCCCGGATGGGCGGCGAGGTCTACGCCCTCTCGCCTCCGACATTCGTCTCCGCGGAGCTCACGCGGCAGGCCATCGAGATCTATGGCAGGTATCAGGCGCCAGCGGCCAACACCTTCAACTTCCCGCGCGTCATGTCCGGCTTCCTTCTGCCGTACGGTGAGAGCTCGAGCTGGTCGAATGGCGCGCGTTGGGAAACGAACGGGGCCAACGCGGGCATGGTCTGCTGGCGCTTCGACTTTGGCGGACCCTGGGTATCCAAGCTCAAGTCGGAGTATCCCGACCGCCTCGCCATGGCGACGACGGCGAAGCTGATGCCCTCCGACGGTTCGCTGCCAGGGACGCACAACGATTGGTACCTCAGAAGCCCATCGGGTGCAGCCCGGCGCATCGGCGCCGATACCGTCCAGTTCAACGCGACGTCGGCCGACCGAGTTCTCCTCCTCGACCCTCGTGGCCGGTCGCCTGTCTCCCTGATCTCGTCTGCACAGTTCCTGGCTCGCGAGGTCTGCGACACGATGGCTCCGCAGACGAACCCTTGGGACGGGGTCCTCCATGATTGGTTCTGGGACAACCCGACGTGGGAGTACCAGAACATCGACTACGACCGCAACGCAGTCGCCGACACCGTCCCGGTCATCCAGGCCAAGTACCAGGAAGACCGGGTCAACTACTGGGTCGCCATGCGCGCCCGATTCATTGAGCTTTCGGGCCGCGAGCCGTACCTCGGATACCAGCCGGGTGGCATCTCCGCCTTCTACCTGCGTCCCAACGTTTCGATGGTGATCGCTGAAGGTTGGTACTGGAACCCGGTCTGGTGGCAACTCTTCTCCAACATGCGCAATCTGGCGCAAGCGCAGTACGGTCTGCCGAAGACGCTCGGCATGGGATTCACGAACGTGCTGGAGGGCGGCGAGGCCGAGGAGAACAACTTCACGCCCATCGACGACGACGTGACGTTTCGAAACAGCGAGCCCGACCACCCGGACTTCCCTCCGAACTTCGGTGCGCTGCGGAAGCAGAACCTTCGGAATCGGATGCACTCCTTCGGGTTCATCCGGTTCACGACGACCTTCTGCCTGCTCTCCGACGCATGGGTGCAGAACGACATCGGCGGCCATGGCTACGCGGTCCCCTACGACGAGTACAAGTCCGACCTGGGCCAACCCATCAGCGAGGTTTGGCGGATCGCCAAGGGGCCGGTGAGCCCGAACCGGAACCCGAACGAGGATCCGACGTGGCCGTACAACGGCTCAGGCGAGAGCAATCTCTACGGCGCCATCTTCATCCGCTTCTTCGAGCGCGGCGCCGTCATCCACTACGCCCCGCGAAACTACCTCATGACCACGGTCGAGGTGTCGAGCGCCGACCTCGATGCTGCATGGTCAGCGCTCGGTCTCGGCGGCTCGAGGCCAGCCCACTACCGATTCATCGGCACCCAGGCTCCTGTCTCCATCTGGGTCGGTGCCTGCCAGGATCGCGCCGACAATGGAGGCGTGTGGGGCCGCGAGACACAGGGCACGTGGACGCCGACGACGAAGAGCTCGTGGGCTGCGGGCGGCGTCGACAACAGCCTCGGCGTCCTGGGCCAGCAGGCCTACTACAAGAGCGGGACAGGCGGAGGCAACTGGCTGCGCTTCCACTTCCGCTGCGACCGGACGGATGACTACGACGTCTTCGTCAAGCATCCCTACCAGGGGCTTCCGCGCAACCCTGCCTACCTCGTGAGCACATGGGCCGGCTCGCCGCTCGCAACGGACGCCCGCTATACGGTGCAGCACGACGACGGCGGTGGCACGCCGACGACCACGCCCGTCACGGGCATCAACCTCCGCGACCCGCAGCGCGGCCACAAGCTGGGGCGCTTTCCCTTCGTTGCGGGCCAGAGCTACTACGTCGAACTCTCTGATCTAGCCAACGGCGTGGTCATCGCCGACGGCCTCTATCTGCAGGCTGTGAATGCGCGCCACAACGATGGCACCGAGCTCACCGCACAGGCGATGTTCGGGGGCGTCGGTTCGCTTCGAGAGTACAACCCTCTCGGCGACGGCAGCGCGAACTGGACGAAGGTGATCGTGGGCGACGGGATCGTTCTCAAGACGGCGCAGAGCTTCCGGTCGCTGGCCGGCGGCATCGTCGGATGCTTCCCGTGCCATGACACGACACCGGGGACGAACCACAAGGAGTGCGAGTACACCGGCGCCTGGACGAGCACGGCCGATGCCTCGCACATGCAGGACAACGCGCCCACGCTCCCCGGTCCGATCCAGAACGACAACCCGTACTACTCGCAGACCGTCTGGAACGCTGAGGTCGATGGCATCGACAGCTTCGGCTACCGATCGATCGCTGCCGGGACGTCGGGCGCCAAGGCCTCCTACCAGTATCGCGTGACTGTTGCGGGCACCTATGTCGTTCAGGAGTGGCACGGATGGGTCGGCAAGACGAAGAGCGGCGCCGAGTGCTCGAGCGTGCCGTGGGATCTCAAGGTCAACGATGTCTCGCAGTTCACGGGCGCCGTGAACCAGGCCGTTGGCGAGGGTCGATGGAACAACGTCGCCACACTCCTGAGCCTCAGCGTCGGCGACGAGGTAGAGTTCATTCTCGACGCAGCAGGCGCGAGCGGAGGCACGACGGTGATCTCGGACGCTGTGAGGTTCCTGCTGATATGACGATGGAAGATTCCAAGACCATGCGCCCTCGCGTATTCCTCCCCAAGATGCCCCTCCGGCACGGCATGGAGGGGCTCTCGGAGTTCGGCGATGTCGTGTTTCTGCTCAAGGATCAGGTGGGGAATCCCTGCAACCGGGCAGAGAGAATCCTCGAGCAACTCGCGACTGGGCTCGACAATAACCGATATGTGCCAGGCGTCGACTTGCTCGGCATCGTCGGCCCGCAGATCGAGCTGATCCTGCTCACGCTCGTCGCGGCGAAGCGCCCTGGTCGCGTTCGACTCGTTGTGTTCGACCCTATGCGCAAGCGCCTCGTTGAGCGGTCTCTGAGCATCGAAAAGGACTGACACCACTCCCCCGACCTCTCGGGGCCGACACCTCCGAAGTGACACCGATCTGGCGATCGTGATTCAACGCGCGGGGAAGCTCGAGAGAATCCATCCTCGGGAGAGAAGCGCACCGCCGCCAAGGGGCGCCGGCGGGACGAGTCAGTACCAAAAGCTCCGGCGAAGGCTTTGATCATGCCGAGTGCATTCTTCCCAGCGACGCCGACGGTCGTCTTCTTCTCGGGTACTAGGAAGAAGCACAGTCAGAAGCACCCGCGATTGATTTCAGCCTCCGGTGGCGCTGACAGCCCCGAGGAAGCAGTGTCGGACAGCATCGGAAAGTCATCGGCCAATTGGGGGAAGCACTTCGGAGTGTTCCTCTCCGCGATCGCCGTCATGGTGACGCTCTGGATCACGTTCGTGAAGCCTTCGGTTCTCGCAGAGTCCGACTCTCGAGCTCAGATCATCGTAGAGAAGGCTCTCCGCGTCTCCGAGGAGCTGAGGCGCGAACAGGTTGAGCAGATTCGAAGGTCGATCGATCGTATTACCGCGCGGCTCGACCGGGTAGATTCGACTCTGTCGTCGGAGCTGCGTGCGATGAGCACGGCTGTCGACTCATTGAGCAAAGAGCTGCGAAGGAAGTAACGCAATGCCAGAACCAGATCCGTGCGCCTGCATCGCAGAGATTGTCAGCCAAGGACTCGTCGCCTCGGACTGGCCCGAGTGCATGACGACACACACATTCGTACTCTCTAACCCAGTCAAAGGCCGGTGCGACCATGGCGAGGACTGCCCGGGGGAGGGCAAGTCGAAGCTCGCGTGCCGATTCACGTTCACATGGGAGGTCTCCGGCTCTTGCGCGGGCCTTGGGTTCTCGATCTTCGAAAGAGACGCTGAGTCGAGCGACGAGTGGGATGACATCGGAGTCGACACGACCGTGTACGCGAACCATGCCGGCAGCATGGCGATTCGCCCGAAATGCGGGAAGGAGCGGAAGGTCGTGCTCTATCAGTTGCTCGACACCCTCTGGGAGGGAGTGGTCCGCTGCAACAACTGCGTCGCGCTCGGACAGGGGTAGACGAGAGTGAGCGCCCCGGACCCTGCGAAACGAAACGGATCGAGCGAGAAGGTCACGCGCCTGGAGGCCAGCCACCAGGGGCTGCTGGTCTCGTTCGAGGAGTTTCGGTCCGAGGTCCGGGGCCAGCTCACCAGGATCAGCGAAAGCTTGGCGTCGTCGTCCCGGACGGACTGGCGCACGTTCGTCGGCATTGTCGCTGTCGTCATGACGCTGATCTTCGGCGTCGGCGGAGCGGCCGTCGCATGGGTGTCGAGCAATGTCTCTCAGCTCGACGTCGTTCTGCAGCGCGAGATGAGGCTACTCGACCAGGACACCCACTCGCGCCTCGTCTCGCTACGGGAGTACGCGACGCGCCTCGACTCTGAGCTCGAGTCGCGGAAGTCTCACATCCTCGACGTTCAGATCCTCAAAGCGGGCCGTTCCGCGATCGTCGACCGGCTCACGAAGGTTGAGTCGGATCTGATCTCCTGGCGACGGTGGTCGCGCGACGACCACGAGAGGACCGTCGCCCCAGTGCTCGACAGGATGGAGTCTCGGCTCGACGAGATCGAGTCGGCGCTGGCGGTGCTTCAAGCATTTCGCGAGCGCGTTGTCGATGTCGAGGATGGGAAGTGATGCCACCGATCCGAAAGAAGTTGACCGTCTTCGTCGCGGTCGTCGCCCTCATGCTGCTCGACTCGTGGTTCGACCTCGGTCTAGGAGAGGAGCACCGGCGAGGCATCATGATCCTCGCCGTGACTTATCTGATCGGTCAGGGCATCGCGGACGCGGGCAAGGGAAGCCAGGGCAACGGCTCTCCCTGATTTCGCTTGAGCGCCGCTCCCCCGGCATCCTCCGAGGCGTCAGGCCGCACTCGTCGCGGCCTCCGCCTTTCGCTAGGAGGATGAGCCATGAAGCTCGCGAGAATCGGACTGCCGTGCGCGCTGGTGCTGCTGACGCTGACGACCGGATGCGTTGGCACTCCGCCGGCCGATCAGGACGGGCCGTCGATCGACCCCCGGCTCTTCGCTATGATGCTCCGCGAGGTCGACGCCATCATCGACCAGAAGCTCGACATCGGCGAAGTGCTCTCGAGGACCGAGCTGCAGATGATCGTCCAGGAGGTCGTCGAGGCGCAGCTCGTGGGCACTCCGTACGAGGGGCAGGGATACGGGGAGCTGGTCGTGGCGATCATTGATGTCGTGGGTGGGCGGCTGGTTCGAGAGGGCGAGTGAGGTAGGGAGTCAAGCGGGTTGAAGGAGATCACCAGTCAGCACGTCGAGACGGAATTCTGGGCGCTAGTCTCGTGGGTGGAGAATTGCCGCGAGGCTTCCGTGGCCTGTCCGGATCCGTTGGGCGAGATCGCGCTCGTCACCCTGGGCGGTCGAGACATCGCTGCTGCCTTGAGGCGATTGAAACAAGAGGCTGATCGCGTCGCCGTTTTCGAGCGGGCGTGGGAGAAACTCCGCGCTTGGCTCGAGGAGCCCGAGACCGTCGGTCAGCTCACGGGCTACGGGAGCGCCGGCGCGGGGATGCTCGCGAGTCTCATGCGCCAATCGATGGACGAGCTGGATCCCAGAGAGGGTGGCCCTGGCCCACCTTAGCCCGAAGGCAGCGCCGGCACGCCATCAGGCGTGAAGCTCGGGAGCCAGAGCCGGCCGGAAGTGTACCAGCTCGAGCGGTTCGCGGTGACGAAGACCGTTCCCTGATTGCGGAGGCTTTGAAAGATGAGCGACCAGTCGATTCCGGACGCCCTCGATGAGCTGGCGGAGAAGATGCTGGTGCCGGGAGCTTGGGTCGTCGACCGGTCCACTTTGAGCGACAGCACCGTGCTCAGAGGGGAGGTGGGCAGGGCGAGCATGCTGCTGAACGCTGCCGCTGCTCAGCTTCGAGAGCGGAGCAAGGTCTACGTCCTTACTTGCGAAGGCGACTCGCGCGCATTCTCGACAGAAGGCGCACTAGAAGTCGAACTACAATCCCTCGTAGATCGTGGGGCTCGGTTCACGGTTCAAGTCGTCGTGATCGATTCGCAGTAGGGGTCACCTTGTATCCCATGCCTGTCATGATGTCATCGACCAGCCAATTCCAGTCGTCGTCGAGTGGGCAGCAGTTGAAGCGTGCGTCGCAGAGCAAGTTCAGGAGGTCCACCGCCGGCTTGTAGTCCGGAGGGTGTTTCTTTTGAGATGGGAGCGCCGGACCAAGGCATGTCGCAAGAAAACACCGGGTCAGCTCCTGAGCGACAGCTCTGTCAACGAACGACCATCGAATGATCACCTCGAACCCTGACAGCACAAACGGATCCCTGTCAGCATCCTCCAGGTTTCGCGCAATGCTCGACTTTTCCCCCAGCCGCAACAACAGCTCGAGGTCATCCCTCTTCTGCTGAAGCCGAGTCTGCTCTTTCAGCAGCGTATTCTGAGCAGCAAGCTCGGCTTGCTGGCGTTCGAGGGCGAGAGCCTGCTCTTTTGCGATCTGCGTCGTCAGACGGAGATCCTCCTGTTGTTGAAGCAGGGCACAGAAGAAGAGGATCGTTCCGGCGATGCCAGCGCCGGCGGCGATGAAGGCTGCGTAGAGATCGCCATATTCTCCGAGCCGGGCAGGTCCCTCGGGATCCACGAGCCAGTAGATCGGGAACGGGATCGCGAGGCCGAAGACCAGGACCGAGGCGGCGGAAATTATCCCGACGCGGATTTTCTTCGGCTCTCTTCGCAGCCATCCAAACATCGCACCTCTCACCACATGGCGGTACTGCGTGACCCCACCTCCAGCCCGGACAACGGTCGGGCCACAGGGTACAAGGCCCTTCCTTCGGAGAGAAGCCGCGACGGATTTCGACGATCGCTGGATCGTTGCCAGACTGCGGAGAGAGGGGCACGCGCCTCTCGCCTTCGTGGACGTTCTCGAGGAGCTCCTGATGAGTCAGATGGTCACGCTGAAGCCCAACCCCGACTACCCGGCGGATCGCTGGTGGATCGACGCGCGCAAGGCCGCTGGCCGTCGGCCGGACGGGGCTCGAGTCTGCTGTCCCGAGAGTGTCGAGGAAGCTCTTTTCTCTCCGGGAGGACCGCGCGAAGTGACGGTTTCCGCGGAGGACGCGGGCATCTTCGAGGCTTGGGCAGCCCGGTTCCCGGGCTGGATCGATGGCTCGATGCCACAGCAGCCAGCAGTCTTGCGTGAGGAGCCAGCGCTTCTCGAGCCGAGCATCTACGAGGACTTCGCCGACTCGGATGAGAAAGCAACGGCGATGGACGTTGACCCCAGGAATCTGCCGGCGACTCAAAGACCTGAGCTGTAGGTCTCCAGGACAGTTCGGATCTCCACAGAGGAGACGTTCCCGGCGGTGATAAGTTCCTTCATCCTTACGGCGTATCCCTCGAGGTTGAGGATGAAGTCGTTGATCTTGAGAAGCGTGGGTACAACGCTCGTGATCGGGTGCGAGAAGCTGTTGTAGTAGCCGTCTTCGTCGATGCAGAAGAGGAATATGAAGAGGGCAGCTTCAAAGAGTAGGTCCCTGGATGCTCCGCTATCAGCTCGGTAGTCGGGAAGCCCGAGCTCCATGTACGTTTGGCGAAGAGAGCGATCACCTTCGAAGGAAGCTTGTACCAGGGAGACGATCTGGGTTTTCGGGAGAGCCATTGAGCTTGTTGAGCCTCTAATCGTCGAAGGCGTTTCGTAGCTTGCTCCCGAAGTCGTCCATGAGCTCCTTCGCTTCGTCGATTCTCTTCATCTTCTGATCGACGGTTTCCTCTTCTGGGCCGAGAAGGTCGAGGTAGATGTTCATCTCTCGGCCATTCGTCCCAGCTCGCTCCCAAGCAGCGGAGTAAGAGTGAGACCACTCGCTCGCGTCTCTCGATGTCATGCCAAAGAACGTAACGCTCGCCTTCTGGATCGCTTTCCGCTCTTCGCGATTGAGCCACAGCTCAACAAAACGTCTCGCGTCGGGGAGTCTTGACTCCGGCACTCTGAACGAAATCGGGTTGTACTCAAAAGCGTCACCGTCGCTCCGGCTCTTGAGCAAACATGCGTCTTCGAGCCGTGCGAGTAGCTCGTTGCCATCTTCGGGACCTGGCCCCTGCGGCAGCCGTATGATCGGATGCTCTGAGAGCGAGAACCCGCCCTCTTTCATTGTCAGAAGATGAGCGAGCCAAAAGGCCTTCCACAGGGTGGTCTTTCGTGGCCAAAACCCGTCTTGGCATAGGATTATGTCCAAGATGACGGCTTCTGCCTTCCTCTTGTCGGCGTCGAGACTCACTGAAACTCCGTTGGATATCTACCGGGAGACCCCATAACAGAGTCGGATATCGAACACGCATTCTCAAGTGGTGAGCCAAAATCGAAGTATCAACTCGACGTCCCGACGCGCTGCAAGCGGACACGAAAACCCAGATTTCTTTTGTCCCCCGGTCGACCGGGCAGCGTCTAGTCTTCCAGCCCTGGAGGGGTCCCCCAGCACGCCTCTCCGGGGCTATCCAGGAGGTGGGTTCTCGGAGAAATCCCTCGCCTCCTCGATCGCCAACATCGAGCAGCCGAACTCCTCGGCAAGCTCCTCCGCCGCGTCACCGCCCAGAAGCCGACCGGCGACAACCGAGACCCGGACCCGGGCGCGATCGAGGATCGGGGACCCAAAGCACCGCGTCGGATCCACGACGATCTCTTGAGGCATGGAGCTAGCGTCGCCTCCTGTGGGTGGTCGGGAGAAGGGGAAGAGGCGGCACGCGATCCCGTTCTCGAACTCGACTCGATCCCGGATCGCGTAGATCTGGATGTGCGCGTCGACCAGATCGAGGAAGCTCAACAAGCCTCGCCGCGGGCGCAGCGCGCGACGCGACACCCTCAGGATTCGAGCCGCCTCCGATACGGAGTAGTTGGGGATGTGGCGGCGGTCCATGGTGCGGGTCATAGCAGGTCGCACTTCGCGCTTCTCCTGGGGCGGTACGGCTCAGGCTCACGTCCCATGTGAAGGTCGGTTCTCGCTCGCCGGCGAGCAGAGCGCTCGCGGCGGTTGGCGAGGAAGTGCGCGCTCAGCGAGTCCCAGATCTCGAAGAACTTCGGACTCAGGAACCGCTGCTTCTTCCGCTGCCGAACGTGGCGTGGTGCATCTTTCCAGGTGCGACTCACCTGTCCGTCACCTCAGCCCAGCGTCTTTCAGGAGCCGCAGGAGCAGCCCCTTCTTCAGGGACTTGTTGCCGTGCATCGGAATGACGATCAGCTCGGCCTTGCCTGGGTGCTTCATGACACACGAGTGACCGGTCTGCTTCTTGGATCGAATTTGTTCCCACCCCGCCTTTTCAAGGAGCTTCCGAAGCTCCTTGCCGGAGAGGGAGGGAATATCAGATCCCATAGGTATGGCCAAAAAGCAGCAGAGCTAGATCACGCCCGCGATGAAGGGCTCACGGTAATCCACTGGATTCGACTGGCGTCATCGCCTTCGAAGAATCTCGCCTCGTCGAGCCAAGGCACCCTTCTCCCGAGCTCGGAGTAGGTCGCCAGCGCAGTAAGCAGGGAGCTTTTGAAGGACTCGATCGCGTCACGGGTCGAGTCGCCCTCTCCGACGACGCCCTTCAAGAAGGGGCAGTATGCGATTCTGGAAGGCACTTCCTCGTCTTCGTCGGTAGAAACGACAAGCGGCACACGAAGGAGTTTTGCATCATCTTCGAGCTGCGCTTCTTTCAAGAGATGGCGAGAGAGGACTTCTTGGGCGATCGCTAGGCGGCACACGACCCAGTGAGTGATCAACCCGATCCTTGCGCCGGGCTGCGTGGTTACGCGTCCTTCGATGCCGAACACCAAGACCTCCGGATCTGCCGGATCTTCCGGAGCTTCGATCACGGCTTGGTTGGAAACCCACTCATTCATCGGACTTCTCCAGCTTTGAAACAATGAAGTTGGTGGCGCCGATGGGGATACCGTTCGCCAAGACTTCAATCGAATGCTTCCCCTCCACTTCAAAGGCCACGGGTTTCAGCTCAAACACGATCTCAACAACATCGGTGGGGCTCGGGAACTCTACGGTCCCACCGATCTCGATCACAGGGACCGCCGCTTCGTGAGACAGCGAGATCAGCCGGACGGAGAGCTTGTACTTCCCATGTCCTCCGGTCAGCTGAACGAAGATCGTCAGTTGTTGGAGTGTCGTGGGGATCTGCCGGCAAAGGACCCGGTTGAACAGCCCGATGAGCGACTTCTTGTTCGTCCGCCTGTCTTCGATCACACCGTCACAGACGATGATCGCCGAGCAAGTCGGACTCGGTAGTTGTGACTTCGACGCGCTCACAAGCTGAGATCTCCGATCGGGGTGTTCCCGTACCCTCTTCGACACGTGTCCCACACACGCGTTAGGCCCACGCTGCGATCGTTGGGATGGAGCGGCTTGAACTTCAAAAAGTATACTTCAAGAAAACGGGACTTGTCAACAAGTCATGACTCTAAGTGCTGCGTTGCTAGAAGTATACGCCGACTCGCCGCCCACCACGAAACCCCCGCAACCCCCTCGAAATCCTCATCGATGTGACGCGGAAGCGCGTGGATCATGGTTGAGGGCCGTCACCGCAGCCACGCTCCAGACGCAGCTCGAGCCAGGCTTCGAACGCGATGCGCCAGTGCCGGCCCACCCTCCAATCGGTCACCGATCTCCGGTCAGTCCTCCTCGAACTTGATCTCCTCGAGGCGCCAAGTGACGCCGGTCGGCTTTCGCTCCTGCAGCATCGTGAGCTTGAAGCGTGACAGAATCATTGCCCCGAATCCGTTCTGGGACTCAACGGCGCCCTCGACCATCCATCTGCGCTTGGCCTCGGGGAGCGAGCGAAACGCTTTGTGGCGATCCCACCACACCTGCCTCTCGGGTTCCTGGTAGTAGGCATCGAGCCCTGCCTTCGCGTCCTCTTCTTGGGCGAAGCTGATGTTGATTGGAGGCGCTACGCTTACAGAGCGTCTCCCCTTCAAGTAAGCGATTTGGTTCTCATCTGGAAGCGCCGGGAAGATCGCGCTCGATGGCGACCGCAGACTGTCACGGATGAACTCTTTGGCAGCCTCCCACGCAGATTCGCGCAGGATCTGCTCCTTGGACCGCGGGCTTCTCGCGTTGCGCTTCGCGGACGTCAGGTAATCGTATGGGTCCCCGACGATACCGATGACCAGGCTGATCAAGCTTAGCCCTGCGAGCACGAAGCAGATGCGTCGGACCGTGCGCTCACTCGGCATCGGTGTAATCCGTCGCGACAGCCATCCGCTCAAGCGCGGTCGGGTTCCAAGCGGGAGTGGTCCGCTCCGTGGTTTCGACTTCAGGCGGCGATGGCCCGCTGGATGCGACGAGGTAAGTGAGGAAGCCACAGATCCCGAGAAGTAGGCAGGTGCCTGCGATAACGTTCTCAGCTCGTTCACTTGGCATCGCTTCTCCTCATCTGGGCCGGTATAGCGATTTGCTCTCGACCCACACGTATCGATCCCTGTACACGCCCTCGAGCACCTGGACCTCGGCAATGCCTGACTCTGGATCAGCTTGAAGCAATCGAACTCGGGTCTTCCGATCTGGTCTGATGAGGAGGCCAGAGTCTTCCAGTTTCGAGACGCCGAGGTGATCACCTGCGCGCGTGAGTACGATCATGCGCTTCACCGCTGGCATCGAGGTGCCAACGAAGAGCCCTCGCCACTGGTACATGTTGTCTTCGTAGAGTTGGAGCTCCGTAAGATCCTTCTCGATCTTTTTGCGATGCTCCGATTCTCGCTCCAGCCTTGCTTCGCGTTCAGGCTCAGACTCTGTGCAGCTTGACCAAGCGTAGAGGAACAGCCCTCCTGTGAGGAGGACTGTGATGATCGCGACGGTGCAAGACGTGCTGTCGAGTTGCTGCGGCGATTCGGGTGGCGTGGCTTCCGTTGTCATATTCTTAGCCTAAGGAATAAGACCTCCCCACCATTCCCCCTCGCTATCCTCCTACCCGGGGACCTCAAGCCGCAAGAGGAAAAATCCGATTGAGTCGTTGACTTAGCAAGTTAGCGAGTTATCATCCGGTTGTGTCGAGCGAGTAGTGCCGCTTTCGACGAGCGAGAAAATCCAAAAGGAACTCCTCCCATGACGACGAACGTCCTTCGTCCGACCGGCCCCCCTTCTCAGCCAATCGTCCTGGCCAACGATCCCGATCTCCGGATCTCGGGCCAGCCTGTCCACGCTTGCGGCGACCGCCTGCAGATCGACTGGCGCGTCTGGATCGCGCCGTCCTCCGACCTGATCGACCGACCGGGCGACGCGATCGCTCAGCAGGTCTGGGACGCAACCGCGCGTGTCGTCGCGCCGGTAATGCGGGCGATCCCGACCTCCGACTCTCGCGACGAGTCCGGCTGCCGCGCCCTCACTATGCAGATCTTCTACCGGCGGACGCCTGAGGCTGTCGCCCGAGCGCGTGATTGGGACCTCCGATGACTGCCGCGCAGAATGCTGTGCGGCTGCGCAAGGGAGCCTGCGTTGTCTGCAGGGCACCCGATCGGTCTCTCATCGGGATCTTCGGCGGCCCCGAGTGCGAGCTTCGAGGCGTCTGTGAGGCCTGCCGCGAGTACGCCGAGTGCCGCATCTGTGGATCGCTGGACGCCGACCCTCGCACGCTGGTCCTACCGGAAGAGGGTCGACCCGAGGCGGGCATCCCGCCGGGCGAGAGCTCGATCACGGTCTGTCGCACGTGTTTCCGGGGAGAGGGCGAGATGAAGACTACCCAATCCGAGCCGATCGTGATCTGGGAGGACGCCGACGAGAACTACCACCGCCGCGCGGTGCTGGTCGGCGATGAGGTCCACTTCCAGCATCCATTGACCCGGAGCGACGAATGGGTCGACCTCTCCGAGATCGACCCGGACGAGGAGAGTGAAGAGCTCCGGCGGCTTGCTGCTTCGCTGCACGAGCGCGCTACCGAGGCCGAGCAGGCTGCCGGGCAGGGCCGTCTGAGGCTATGGGGACGAGTCAAGGCTCTCGAACGACGCATCGAGCTCCAGGGCGCCCACGAGCGCCGATCCTCTCGCCGCTGGAAGTCCGCCGTCCAACACCTGATCGACCTCGTCTCGCATGCAGAGGTGGACGACCCGGCGCGGAGGGAGGCGGCGGAGTTCCTGAAGGCAGAGGTCGACTACCACGCCGACTGCCCGACCTGCCGGAGCAGCCACGGCAAGTTCGGGCCGCGTCACAGGGCGAGCGCTGCCTGCGAAAGCGGGAGGCGGTCTCACTGCTCGTGCGATCGATGCTTCTGAGGAGGGCGCGCGATGATGAGCGAACAAGAGAGAGCGGCCGTCGGTCGCCTGCTGGCATCGACTCACGTGACCGAGCTGCGCTGCGCGCTCGAGCCGGCGCGTCAGTTCCTCCTCACTGACGACGAGCGCGAGACGTGGGCCGCGATCCGCGAGATCGAGAGGCGCGTCGAGGAGTTCGACGCACATGAGTATGGCCGGAAGGTCTGGCGTCACCGCGTCCTGACCGGCGACTGGGTGTCGAACATCGGCGGACAGCCCGGACCGCTCCGGTCGACTGCTGACGAGCGCCGAATCAGGGCTGAGTCGATCTCGCGCGAGCTCTTGCGAGCGATGGCGCGACAGGAAGGCGGTGCAGAATGAGGATGGAGCGTACGTCTTTCGATCGCGCCGGCGAGGAGGCGCATCGGCAAAGCCAGATGGAAGACGAAGTCAGGGCCGATCTGGTCGAGGAGTTCGGGGCAGAGAACGTCGGCGAGTGCGTCGACGAGGTCCGCATCGACGATGAGCCCGGGTACGCACGCGAGGCGCTCGTGTTTCTGGTCCGATGCGAGAAGCGCCCTCGCGACGCCCGCGGATCGATGGGCGCGATCGACCTCGAGGACGGCCATTGGTGGGAGGTGGCGCGATGAGCGAGCACCCGCTGTACGACCTGCTCCGCGAGTCCGCGGAGCGGAAGAGGGATCCACGCGTGAGCCCGCTGGCAGTCGTCCTGACCTTCGTCGCGCTGTACCTGCTGCTGCTCCTGTGGGGTCTGTTCTGAGGAATGAGAAAAGGAGACTGACTCAAATGACACCGTCCATTCGAATCGTCCGCGCGAAGTTCTTCGATGTCGTTGGATTCGATGAGTTTGAGGTCCGCCCAGGGAACGTGTGCGTTGCATCGGGTGGCAACGCGATGAACAAGACCAACTTCCTCCGCTGCATTCGAGCGGCATTCGGAGGAGGCCACGACGCAGAGATCCTGCGCCACGGCGCGAAGGAGGGCCAGATCGTCCTCGAGCTCTCGAACGGCTACAGCCTCGAGACGCGGGTCCGTCCCGACAAGACGGACCGCGTCCTCAAAGACGAAACAGGCACGCGCCTCTCGAAGCCGATGACTCGCTTGCAGAAGTGGATCGAAGCCACCACGCTGAACCCGATAGAGCTCCTCCACGCGAGCAAGTCCGAACGCGTCAAGCTCCTGGCTCGAGCTCTGCCCTTCGACGTCGACATCGATCGCATCGTCGAGGCCGCTGGCGGCGAGCCTTGTCCTGGACCCAAGGGCTCCGTCTCCGGCATCGAGCTCCTCGCACACGCGGAGGAGCACTACTTCGCCGCGCGCCGCGGGCAGAAGCAGGTGCGTGACGAGCTCAGGAAGACCGAAGCGAACCTCGCCAGGTCGGTGGCGGATGCCCCGAACACGGACGAGCTCACCGAGCGCAGAGAGGAAGTCCGCGCTCGCCTGCAATCGCTCCGCGCGAATCGTGAGCGCGACACGAGCGAGGCGAAGGCAGGATCCGAGAAGGCCCTCGCTGAGGTGGCGGCTCAAGTCGAGCGCGAGCTGTCGCAGATTCGTTCGGAGCACGGCGGGGACATCGGCAGCGCGCAGCAGGAGAAAGCCGAGAAGCTCGCGGACTTCGCCGAGCGCATCCGTGAGATCGAGCGCGAGCGCGATGCCTTCAAGGCGAAGTGTGACGACCGCATCCGTGCGATCGAGAAGCAGAGGGACGAACGCCTCCGCGCAGTCGAGGAGACCGCCGAAGAGGAGCGCGAGGCGATCCGCCAGCAGTACGCCAAGCGCCAGGAAGGGGCTGCCGCCCAGTACACGACGCCGATCGAAGAGGCTGCCGCTGAAGAGTCTCGGATCGATGAGCAACTCCGTGACGCGCACCGGCTCGAGGGAGTGCGGTCGACGCTCGACGATACGCGGACGAAGCTCGAGCAAGCGGACGCCCGCGTCAATCGCCTCGACACCGCCGTGAGCGCGGTGCGGAAGCTCCGAGTGGAGCTCATGGCGGATCTCCCGATCAAGGATCTCGAGGTGCGGGACGGCGAGCTCTGGTACGCCGGCACGCGCTGGGACCTGCTCGAAGAGAGTCGCCAGGTGATGCTCGCGGTCGACATCGCTGCACAACTCGCGGGAGAGATCGGCGTGATTGTGGCGGACGGGCTCGAGTGCCTGGACGCTGGGAGATTCCGCCAGTTCTGCGAGGCCGTCGAGAGCAAGGGGCTCCAACTCATCGGCACGCGGGTGAGTGATTCCAACGAGCTTGAGTTCGTCGGTAGCGAGTAAAGAGGGACGCGGACGACCGATCGGCCGCGATCATAGGAAACAGAGGAGGTGATCGATGAGTGAGCTACCAATCGGCGACCCGAAGGCGATGGCGGACTGGCTCGATGATGTGGCGCCCGAGAATTCTGTCGGGCAGGACGTGCTCGGACCCGTTGCTGCGATGCTGCGTCGGCTCGCCAAGGACAACGAAGAGCTGATATTCGACTCGCGCTGCTGTGCGACGTTCGACATTGACTCGAAGACGTGGCGGTGTGTTCTTGGTCACGGGCACGAGGGCAACCATCTCGTCGACAAGCTGCGTTATTACAGTTATGGAGAGACCGTCGCGGAAGGTGAGGGACGCTTCGACCCGAATACCCGCCCCGACCACGAGATCGTCGCGGAGATCGCTGGGCGGATCTGGGCGGCCGATCAAGGGGCAGGCACCAGCAGCTCGATCGAGGTCTGCGTCAATGACGCCCGAGGCATCCTCTCCGAAGCTCGCCGCCAGTGCGCGGAAGGCGGTGCGTGATGGAAGGCAACGCTCACCGGTGCCCAAGTTGTGATGCCGATCTGAGCATCCTGCGAGCGACTCTCTTTGATCGTCGGGACATTATCGCAGCCACCGCTTCAGGGGTCGAGTCTGGGCTGGAAGCCGGCCTTGAAGGCGTGCGCGTCGCTGCACGGCGCCCCGAGTGGGAGATCGTCGCGGAGATGGCCGAGAGGATCTTCGCCAACTGGGTCGACAACGAGGTGGACGATCCAACGTATGCGGCAGCGGTGAAGGAGGCGCGCGAAATCATCGTCCTGGCGAAGCGCGAGTGTACGGAAGGGGGTGCGTGATGAGTGGAAAGCGGACGCAACAGGAGATCGTCGAGCGCATCGAGGCAGTCAAGGATGCCGACTTCTTCGGTGTCATGAGCGGCGACTTGCTCAGCTATCTCGACTTCGAGCATGCTCGGGCGTACCTCGTCGAGGGCGCAACTGCCGATCAATGGCGCGAAGCCTGCGAAGCAGACGGTGTGAAAACGCCCGATCAGCGAATCCGGGATTACATGCCTTTCGCCTGGGAGAAGGCCAACAACTGTCGAGGTCTCTCGGCGAGCCGAACGATTGACCACATGCGGGCGTGGCTCTGGCTCGATGGCGTCGAATGGTTCGACGAGATCACGAGATACTCGCACTACGGGAAGCCGCAGCTCGTGCGCATCTGCGAGCACTACGGAATCGACTGGCAGTCGCTCGACGACGGATCTTGGCGGCAGTCGGAGATGGACAACGAAGTCCCCGCTAGCGAAGTGCTCGGTCGACAGGGGGGCGGTGCGTGATGAGCGAGCGAGTCCACCTGACGCAGCGCCGGATGCTCTGGTCGATCTTCTGTGCGCCGAAGGGCGCTACCGAGGATGCGATCGCTGAGGAGGTAGCTGCGACCGATCACCTGCCCTGGGCCGGCTCGGACTTGGTCCGATCGAGGCTCTTCGGCGGGTTCGCATGCGACGACGATCCGGCGCGCGTTCATGTGGTTCACGCTGCGGGCGAATACTCGTACCTGGAACACGCGATCAATGAGCCGTTGACAGCAGAAGAGCGTGAGAGGGTTTGGCGGGAGATCCTCGAGGGCAACGCGGGCAAGGCTGCGCTCTGCTCCGGTCCGTTCGCGGATGATAGGCCGGGGGACGAATGAGCACGCAAGGGCTCCTCTTTGACGTCGAACCGAGCCGGAGCACAGAGCTCACGTTCGAGGAGCTGATGGCGCGTCCGGTCACGTGGTACAGCGGCGTGCCCGATACGTCGGAGGCTTTCGCCTACGTGGTTCTGATCCGATCGCCGTTCGACCCCGAACGGCTCAGACGCAGCGAACAGCGCAAGCTCGGACGAGGCTTTGAAGCGTGGCGCGAAGACCTGAGGGGCGACCCGCGAGCTTGGGCCGCGAAGTTTGTCCGGCTTCTCCGAGACGGTCAGTCGCGGACGTTCAATCGGCTCGTCCTCGATGCGACCGGCCGGCTCTACACGGCGGATACGGCCTCCGGAAAGGCTCCCGAACGCGGGCTCTGGCTGGCGGTCGAGAAGGGCCTGCTCTGGTGGGCACACCTAGACGATGGCGCGACGTGGTTCGCACAGCGGATCGGTAGAAGCGGATGAGATATGAGACACGCCTGGCTCGCCGAGTTTGGCGACTCACCGGGTCGGGGCGACAAATAAAGGAAAGCGCCCCGACCCAGCTTGCGAGCCAGGCGTGTGTTTCTAGGTACCAAGCTAGTAATTCGGCAGGTGGGCCACGATGAAAAAGACATCGAAGACAGGCGGGCAGAGGATCGTCCAGGTGAGCTTTCGCGTGCCAGGGGACCTGGCCACGGAGATCAAGATCACCGCCGCGGCTCTCGGCGTCTCCGCCCAGGAGTACATCCGCAAGGCGGTCGAAGATCATCTGGACCGCGATGGGGCCAAGGTCCGGGCTGCCGTTCAACGGGGGAGAAAATCACGAGCAGGGAAGGGCGAGTGACTTTGGGGAGGGTGGAAGGTTTTTTGGCAGTCGAGACTTGATCGCGCCGTGCTCGCCTTGTAGCTTCCTTGGTGGAGGGTAGAATGCTAACAATTGAGAGGAGCGACATGTCCGGGCGGAAGATGGTCCAAATCGGCATCCGACTGCCAGAGGACGTGGTTCGACAGCTCAAAGTGACGGCTGCTGCGAAGGACATGAAGCTTCAAGAATACGTCTGCATGGCCGTAGAGGATCATCTGGCGCGAGACGCTTCAGATGTTGAAGCGTCGGTCAAGCTCAGGAAGAAGAAGTCGAGAAGCCGGAGTAAGTGACACCCGCCGGGCGGGAGTTAGTAGCTCTGCCCGGCCCAGAGACCAAAAGGAAGTAAGCTCCAGTGCCGGTTCCGGCGAGTGTCGGAATGCCTTGTGTGCGGGGAGAAAACCCCGCCGCCGAGCAGCTAGTCCGCAAAACTTTTGCTCGACGGCGGAGAAGAAAGGAAACTCTAGTGGGACACCCTGCTACCGCCAAATGGCGAAGGCGAGCTCGTCGGCTCGCAGCAGTGGGCGCGCTCGCGATGGCGCTGCTCGCTGGCGATGTGCAAGGCGTCGAAGCCAATGTGGCTGAATGTCTTGTGATGGGTGATCGTTCCTTCAAGGAGGAGCTTGCGACTTCTTCCTTGTTGGAGAAGCAGTCACCACCACCGATCGACTTGACGGGCGGACCGCTTTCGATAGCCTGGGGCATTCACACCTCTCGCTCGTGTCGCTCTCAATTGACGCAGCAACTGTTGAACCTACTACACCGGGGCGATGGGGGGGGCGGAGGTGCTCTCGTGGAAACCCCTCGTTACCGGCAGAATGCTGCCGGGCAGGCCATCGTGCGCCTGCACGGAACTGACATCGTCCTCGGTCCTTATGGGTCTCGAGACTCCTACCTCGAGTATCGGCGCATCGTCGCAGAGTGGCGTAGCGGAGTCACGCAAGCTCCCGAGGAGCTGACGATCTCCGAGCTAGCGGATCGATTCGAGGCGTGGGCGAGGGCGCACTACAGCAGGACGAAGGAGCCGGAGAAGATCGACTTCTCCCTTCGCGTGGTCCGCCAGCTCTATGGGCATCGCCCGGTCGAGAGCTTTGACGTCAACGCCTTGCGCGTTGTCCGGGATCAGTTCGTGCGTGCCGGCAATGCCCGCAGCACGGTCAACATGCGGGTCAATGTGATTCGCAGGTTGTTCTGCTGGGCAGAGTCGCATGGGTTGGCTCCTCGCGGTACCAAAGAGAACCTCGACTCGCTGGCGGCTTTGAAGCGAGGGCGATCCAACGCGGTGGAGACGGAACGCGTTCGACCGGTCTCTCGGGATGACGTCGCTCGAACGCTGCCGCACCTCTCCCGAGTCGTTGGTGACATGGTCCGCCTGCAGCTCCGAACTGGGATGCGACCAGGAGAGGTGGTCGTGATCCGATCTCTCGACATCCACAACACAGCCGATCGCGTTTGGATGTACTTGCCACTGGCGCACAAGACTTCGCACCTGGGGCGGCGCCGAGAGATCTGGATTGGACCCCGGTCGCAGCGCGTGATTCGGAAGTACATTGCGCTTGCCAGCTCGCCGTCGGAGTTCTTGTTCCGACCCGAGTTGGCGCCGCGGGCTCGCGTGTATGGCAACTGCTATAGCGTCGCCTCCTACCGAAGAGCCATCAAGCGCGCGGCTGCGAATGCACAGGTTCCCATCTGGTCACCGAATCGATTGAGGCACACGGCCGCGACCGAATTGCGGCGGCTGTATGGGATCGAAGCGGCGCGCACGGTGCTTGGGCATTCCACGGCATCGACGACCGAAATCTACGCGGAGACCAACCGCGATCGCGCGATCGAGATCGCGGACGAGCGGGGTTGAGTGTCATGTCAACCGCACTCTCGACTGAGCTCGGAGTCTGTCCGGAGGCACCGATGATGGAAGAACAGCATCAGCCCGATCCTGAGCAGGGAATGCTCTTCGATCTTCCAGGCGAGGTCGAGCAGCAGCGCAAGGTCAAGATCCACCGAGCGAAGCTCCGTCAGTTGCGATCGGACTTCGAGAAGCTTCGGAGTCTCGCGCGCCGGCGGGACGAAACTCTGGCGCGGTCACTCGAGACTGGGCATGGCATCGAGCACGCGTTGGCGCTCGTCCGCGCGCTGTTCGATCGCTGCGTTCGAATCGAGGAGGACCTCGACGATTTCGAGCGATGGCTCGGTGCCGACTATCGTGCACTACAGAGGAAGATTCGCGACGAGGTCGAGTGCGGCGATAGGCACCGATCCCACCTGGCCAACGATGGACTCGACCTTGCCCGAAGAGTCGAGCGGCTGGCTCGTGACGTGACGGGAGGCGGTGCATGACGACAGCAGCCCCGACCACCCTGCGCTGTGCTGCGACGGACGGCGCGATCCACGAGGTTCCGATCCGGGCGAAGGTTTTGGACTTCGGTGACGACCGCGATGCCTGGGTCGAGGCGCGCCGGGGATTCATCGGGAGCTCGGACATCTGGTCGATCGTCAGCGGTTCCAAGCTCTACGACACCTGGTGCTCAAAGGTCCACCCGGATCTCTGCGAGCCATTCCCGGAGCTGAGCGGTCGCTTTGGCCATTGGAACGAGCCAGGCATCGCTCAGTGGCACGCGGAAAAGACCGGCGATCTTGTCGTTGACCCTGGCGACCACGTGATCCTCGTCCATCCTGAAATCCCTTACCTCGCTGCCACGGTCGATCGGTTCGCTTTCCACAAAGGGATGTGGACGGACCTCGAGCTCAAGACCGCGGGCTCGTGGGCGAAGCACGAGGACGAGCGCAACGTTGGCTACTCGGGCTGGGAGGAGCGCGCGCCGTACGCGCACGCGATGCAGGTCCTCGAACAGATGGAGGTGACCGGTCTCGAGCTCGGCCAACTCCACGGGATCATCCTGACGTTCCCTGCGGAGTGGAAGCTCTGGCCGATCGAGCCGAACGAGCGCTTCCGCGACCTGATGTTCGAGCGGTGTCAGACCTTCTGGGAGCGGCACGTCCTCCGCGACATCCCGCCACCCGTGCACGCCGATGACAAGAGCGCCGATCGAGTCCTCAACCTACTCGGCAGACCGGTTCCGGGTCGGACCTATGTGCTGCCGAGCTCGATGCGCCGCCTCGGTGAAGCGTGGGATCGCAACGTGCGCAGGCTCAAGCGCGCAGAGCGGATCGTGGACACGATCAAGCACAGGGTGAAGCGAGCGGCGATCGTGCGCGAAGAGGACGGGTCACCTGTGCGCGGCGAGGACGGGAAGATCGAGCGGGCCGAGGTCCTGCGCATCGAGGAGGTCGGCCCGATCAACGGATGGACGTGGAAGCCAACGCGGAGCGGGTCGTCGCAGTTCCGCCGGAAGAAGCCAAGTGAAGGAGCGAGGGCATGAGTGTGCCGCTCAAAGGCGATCGCATCAGAGTCCAAATGCAGGACGTGAATCGGTCGTTCGAGGTCACGGTCACGGGCGACGGACAGTGCCGGAGCTGCGGGTCGATCTTGATCTGGACGCGCACGAACACGGGCAAAGCGATGCCGGTCAATGCGCGGCCGGACCGAACCAGCGGTCTCTTCGTCAGCCACTTTGCGACTTGCGAGAACGCGGACGATTGGAGGAGGCGATGACGACTTCCGATCTCATCAGTCAGCTCGAGCGCGTCGCGCGCGAATGCGAGAACGCCGAGATCATGACATCGACTGTGTCTCGGCGCGTTGGCGACGTGATCAAGTTCCGGATGATGGCGGTCCGCGCACTCGTGAGTGCCGAGATCGCAAACCTCCGCGGGATCCACGACCGACAGCCGGGCGGACAGCCGCAGCCGCAACAGCAGGCCGGAGCGGCCGCAGGAAAGAGCACAGCCGAGACGGTGATGGTCGTCGGACCGAAGGGGCAGTTTCAGTGCGAGCTCTCGGGCGAGGGCAAGTGCCGCGAGTGTGGCAGCCCGATCTATTGGGGCCATACGAGCAATGGCAAGAGCGTTCCGCTTCAACCGCAGCCGAACGCGTCGGGAGCGTACTCGACCCACTTCCAAACGCAGTGCGCAGAGAGGAGGGGGAAGGGATGAGCGAACGCCTCGCCCGCCACTCCGATCCTGGCACGAGCCACGAGGCAGCAGCCAGCATCCGCCCGAAGCTCAGCAACTTGCAGGCGCGAACACTGACCCTGGTCGCAGCGTGGCCGGATCACACGGCGACGGAGCTCTCGAAGAAGGCGGGCACGGGAGACCCTCGCGTTCACAACCGAAGACTCACTGAGCTCCGACGCGCCGGGCGCATCGTCATCTCGGGCTCGCGCAAGTGCGAGGTCACCGGGCGGCGAGCCAGCACATACAGAATCCCGGCGTCGACGCCGACGCAGGGTCAACTCTTTTGAGGAGACACTCAATGACTCAGCAGCAAGCGCCGGGCGACCAGCGCAACCTTCCAGCAGCCAATGACCCGGCTGGGAAGTTCTCGATGGCGCTCAGCGAAGGCCACGTAGTGGCTCAGGTCAAGCGAGCGCTGTCCGGCGTCATGGACCTGAAGAAGTTCATGACGACGACGCTCACCGAGTTCCGAGCCAACGAGCTCTTGCAGAAGTGCGACGTGCAGAGCGTGGTGCTCTCGGTGGTGCGCGCGGCGCAGATCGGACTCGACACAGATCGATCGCTGGGGCAGGTCGCATTCGTTCCGCGCTGGAACAAGCACCGCGACGGGCAGAACCGAGGCGGCTACGAGTGCACGCTCCAGATCATGTACGGCGGCATGATCACACTCGCCACCGAGGCGCAAGTGTTCGAAGACGTTGTCACGGGACACGTCTATCCGGACGACGAGTTCGACTTCGCCCTCGGCACTCAGCCATTCATCCGGCACACGCCGGCGGAGGTGCGACACTCGGACAAGGACGACTGGACCTACGTCTACGCCATCGGCTTCATGCCGAGCGGGCGATGCAAGTTCAAGGTCATGTCGAGGCAAGAGGTCGAGGACCATCGCGACCGATTCGCGCCGCGCAAGAAGGACGGATCGCTCGCCTATACGCCTTGGGTGACGGACCTTCGATCGATGGGCGAGAAGTCTTGCATCCGTCTGATGTGGAAGACGGTGGCGAAGCCACGGAACAACGCGATCGCCGATCGCATGCGGCGCGCTGTCGAGTTCGACGAAGCTCCTTCGCAGCGAATCGAGGACGACGAGCCTCCGAGTCAGAAGCGCGTCATCGACAAGGGCCAAGACATTGGCGACCAGCTCGCCGACATCTTCGGCGAGGAGCCCTCGGGCAGTCGACGAATCATCGACGTGCCCGCTCAAGCTGCGCCCGAGTCAGCGGCTGTTGAGTCGCCAAAACAAGAGGCTCCGAAGGCGAAGCCTGCGGCTCAACCAGAGCCCGCGCCTCAGCAACAGGCACCCACGCCTGCAGCGCCCGCGCCCGCCCCCGCTGCTCCAGCAGCCGCTCCTGCGCCCGCCCCGACTCCCACTCCCACTCCCACTCCCACTCCCACTCCCACTCCCACTCCCACTCCCACTCCCACTCCCACTCCCACTCCCACTCCCACTCCCACTCCCACTCCCACTCCCACTCCC
>JAJDAT010000030.1 GCA_029261715.1 Nitrospinia bacterium
GATACAACCCCACCGCGAAGAGCCGAATGAATAAAGCCACCAAAACTTTTTCAATATTAGCTCTTACAACCCTGACTCTATACTCGACCTCCGTTTATTCATCCGAGATGGTTGAAATACCTGCTGGGGAATTTGTGATGGGACAAGACAATGACCGCTACGCCCCACCGCAACACACGATGCATTTGAAGAACTACTCGATAGATGTTTTCGAAGTCACTAATGAAGAGTTTAAAGTGCAGTTTCCCGAGCATTCTTTCTGGGAAAATGCAGGCCCCCATCCTGTTACAGATGTATCCTGGCAGGAAGCACAATCTTATTGCATGAAAGTTGGCAAACGACTCCCTAGAGAAGAAGAATGGGAAAAAGCCGCGCGCGGAGAAGATGCGCGCCTCTACCCGTGGGGTAACAAACCACTAAGAAAAAAAGCGCACCCCTTTTACTCAGGCTTAATCAAACGTCGGGTCGGGATCAACAAGAAGGATGTCTCTCCCTATGGAGTTCGTGACATGGCAGGTTCTGTCTGGGAATGGACAGCAAGCGGTTTCTACAAAAAGAAAATAACACGTGGTGGACTCTGGAACTTCCACCTCGAATACGAATTCAGCAAAACGTTTGATCGCAATCCCGTTGCCCCATCAAACCGATTGCCCTTTATAGGATTTCGATGCGCACGTTAGGAAAAATAACACGCCGCCTTTTTTTGGAGCGCAGTTTTTGGGCAACGTCCCTCCTCTTCTGGAGTTGGCTCCGTGGCTCGTCCAGCGCAAAAGAACTGCATACTTACGCAGGCACCGATTACATAGGAAAAACCCGTGAGGGAGAATATAAAAATTTCTACATCAATTTCTGGAAACCCATGCGCCGTATCAACGGCAAATCATGGCAATTAAAAGTCACCGGACTTTGCGATACTCCGCAATCATTCACGCTGGAGAATTTTAAATCGTTCACGACAACCACGCAATCTTCACGTATGAAATGTGTGGAGTGCTGGTCCGCCCGTGCGCAGTGGTCGGGATTTTCTATTCAAGAACTGGAACAAATCGTTCAACCTCAACCCGAAGCCAAGGGAATTCTTTTTCATTGTGGCGATGAATATAAAGAATATCTTTCACGAGAAGCCTTAAATGAAGACAGAGTCATTCTTGCGCATTCGATGAACGGCAAACCCCTCACCGACGCACATGGATTTCCCCTACGCTTGATAGCGCCTTCGAAATACGGCTATAAAAATCCGAAAGCGATTCTGGAAATGGAATATGTGTCTGAACATCAGGCAGGGACGTGGAGCAAGATAGGGCCTTATTCGCAAGACGGCACCATCCTCCCCGGCACCGACCACCCACTTGAATTCAGCAAAGAACCTCACCGCATCTCAGGCGGAGAAATCAAGGATTATTGATTCTGTTGCAAAACACCCTATCCCCTCTTTAGCAAAGATAAGGCCAAGCAAGTAAAATGTTACGTGCTATTGAACTCATAGAACCTTTGCCTAGAAAGGGCCAAAAGTAGACAAATCATTTTTCTGGGAAAACCTGGAAGGTTTGTTTTAATTCAACTTCATCCCTAGAAATTTTATCAAGAAGGCGAGCTCGCACTGTATATATTCCATTTGGGTCTTGAGGCTCGATTCTAAAACCAATTGCACCAATGCTAAGTTGTAGCTCGCCATATGATGGTGGAGGTTTTCCAATCCACAGTTCTCCAGGCTCTTCTTTTCCGTAAGGTAATCCATCAGGCTTAAAAACTTGAAAGATTGCTGTTGAATTACATAATCCATTTTGGTCCTTTGAACAGCCTGCAAAAATAATAACTCCCACAACAGGTTGACCACGTTTGGCAACTTTAGTGGTGCTAATTTGAATTCCACCTTTTTTTTTGCCCCAAGTACTAAATAACTGATTAGGCTTGTCCGTTAACAAAAGTGTAGCTCCATAATCCCCCCAACTTTTAGTCCAAGGGGTCTCTTTAGCAGGTTGGCCGTTTTCAAACCATTGGGCGTTTGCGCTTGTAACAATAATTGCCAATGATAAAATTGTTATAAAAATTTTGAGTTTCATTAAATTCTCCAATCGTTATTTTAGGCCAAAGAACCTTATATACTGATGTCTGCATTTGGTCGGAAGCGGTCTCTAAAAACCGGAGAGTTGCGTATTAGAATATCGTAGCTTAATTGACCCTTAATTCCGGCGTAAGCTAAATTATTCACCCACCCGCACGTTTAGCCTTAACGCCTTGCTTACTCAAATAGTCGAGTATACGTTCGATATGGTCGCCTTGGATCTCGATGACGCCTTTTTTGACTGTACCGCCGGTACCGCACATCACTTTGAGCTTCTTGCCCATCAATGCTAGGGCATCAGCATCCATTGAGAGCCCTTTAATCAACGTGACACCTTTACCTTTTCTGCCCTTGGTCTCACGGGAAACCCGTACGTTACCATCACCCAATGGTAATGTTTGTTTGCGACAGGTGCATTGTTTAACGGGATTACCACAGTCGGGACACATTTTACCGTGTTCGGTGGAGTAAACAGTCCGATCCTTGGAGAGCTTGTCTTTCATCTCAGGCTTTCCTAACAAATTCCAACTTCAACATCATTGTTCCTATACCAGTAATCTTGCAGTCCATATTATGGTCGCCGTCCACAAGGCGTTAGATATCTAACATAGTATATCAGAGCTATTATATGCAAACACATATTGGAAGAACCCACCACAGGTTTGCATTTTGCAGACATCCAACAACCTCTAGGCGGAGACGGGGGTGGAGAAATTATTGCGGAAGGAACACTCGAAGAAATCGTCAAAATCATAAACCCCAGCGCTGACAAATAGATGAAAAACACCCTCAAATCTAAGAAATAAAGACTTTGATATAGGGTAAGCTCCATTTGCGTAAACAAAGCTTACCCTAACCATGGACACCATAACTTTTATTATCTGCAACCTTGTCTTCTTCAAGCTCCAAGCGATCTAAATATATTCTTCCCTCTAGGGAAATATTTATGGAAAACACTTGAGACTTGTCTTTTCGCGTTAAGTAGTTTGGCGATTAATTTCTTACTTTAGAGAAAACATAGTCATTTTTTTCCTGAGAGGTGTGGCAGAGATAACAACTTTTTCCGCCATCGCCTACTAGTCGTTTACTTTTGCTATTTCCAGAAAACCCCTCAAATCCCCATCCCCCTGTGGATTTATAGGTATTTTTATTCTTGACCATCACGCCTACAAGTTTCCTTTCACCTTCCTGGATAGCATGATTCTTTTGGATGTAACCCAATAGATCAAATACAAGAACTGAACCATCGGAAAAATCTCCAGTTTTAAACCCATTCAGCGCTTTGTCGTTTCCATAAACATGATGGATGCCTTGAAACGGATTCTCCAAAGGATGTCCAGGTTCGATAAGCATGGATTTGACATGTGCCCAATTGCGATAGCCTTCAGGGTAATCAACTTTAGATTTGTCTGCAAAAGCTTGACTCGTAAGAAAAGAAAAAACGGTAAGCGCTAAAATCAATAAACATTTTTTCATCTTTAAAAATCTCCTAATTGATATGACGTAATATAGTTTCGATTCGAAACTATTTAATGCTAGCCTTAATAAAAATATTTGTCAAACTAATTTCGAATCGATACAATATATTTATGAACCCTGAGCTATTACATGAATATATAGAGAGAATATCCTGTTTGTTGGATTCGGAGGCCAGGATGGTAGGGGCTGACTTGAATCTGCAACCGGTTCAATTAAACGCCTTAAACTACATTAATCGCTCCAATCGCTATTCCAATACGCCTCAAGGGGTGACAGAATACTTGGGCTTAACTAAAGGAACGGTGTCTCAGACATTGTCCATTTTAGAATCCAATGGGCTAATAAAAAAAAGTCCCGATAAAAAGGATGGTCGGGTAGTTCGCTTAAATGTCACCGCCGCAGGGAATAAATTATTGAGAAAAGCGATTCCTTCACCTTCAATCCGAAACACTTGGGAAGGATTAAATGAGCAGGATCAAAGCGCCTTAGTGGATGGGTTAAAACAGCTCTTATTAGAAATGCAGAAAACAAATGGAATGCAAGCTTTTGGGATTTGTGGAACCTGTCGTTTTAATTCTAAGAGAGGCGAGAAGAAGTTTTTCTGTGAATTGACCCAAGAGAATTTAACTCTGAAGGACACCGAACTCCTTTGCAGAGAACACCAATCTATTGAACAAGAAACTACGCCTAATGTGGTTTAGGATCGTTTAAAAACATAAATAAGATTTTGACAACATTATTTAAACTCTAAAATCCATAAGCCCTGCATTTAAGCGCTATCGCTACACTCGCCATAATCTCTCCTTAGCCCCCCACACATTGTCCTATTGAAAACAAATAAGTCTGTAAGAGTTTTAAACGACGGATTATATTGTCACCTGGGACTGGACAGTGAAGATGGAGGCGGAGAAATTATCGTGGAAGGAACCCCAGAAGAAATCGTCAAAGTCAAAAACTCCAGTGCCGGCAAACACCTAAAAGACGCGCTAAAACCATATGCTCAATAGTTTTTTTCTTTTCCACACTCAACCTCCTTAGCGCATAACAACAGTTGTCGTAGTGTTTGTTGCCCCTTTTTTAAATTACCTTCATCAAATAAAACAGCGGCTTGGGCTAGTCTTTCATGGTTTCCTAATATGTCAGTTGGCGTTTTTATCTGTATCTACCGCTTCAAGTTGAAGGGAATGGCTAAAAGAACCACCGTATAAGCCCTTCAAAACTAAGGGAGACAATACAGTCGTAAAAGCAATAACTATAACCATACTGGCATAAATCTCGTTATTTAGGATACCGCTTTCCTGACCTAATTCGGCAAATATGAGCCCCACTTCTCCGCGCGGGGTCATAGCTGCGCCAATGATCCAACGAACTGGCCACGATTCCCGGATCAGGCAAGGCCCTAGCATTTTACCGATTATCGCGATAATAAGAAGCGCCATGGAAAAAACCCAAATGAATGGCGAACTCCAATCGATCTCGCGCAGATTTAACGACATACCAACCATGACAAAGAAAATAGGGGTGAACAAATGGATGATGGATTTCATTTCTGTTTCAATGCGCTCGGCAAAAGATGGATCTGCATGCAATGCGGCTCCAAAAGGTAAAAAGAAACGTCTTGATAAAGCCAAGCCTGCCGCGAAACCGCCGAGCAATTCGGGAGCGCCCATAACATGGGCAAGCCATGCGAAAAGTAGTACCAGGGAAACGATCGTAGTGGGAATCAGACCTGGGATCTCGGTGCTTGTGTGGATATGTTTGATAACGACGGACATCAGCTTCGCTACCACCGGAGCTAAAAAAAAGAAGGCGGCCACAAACGAAATTACTTTGCTTGCATTGCCCAAAGTCACGCCGCCGCCGATGGAAAACTCGTAAAGTAACGCCAACAAAACGACGCCCATCACGTCGTCCAGAATTGCTGCGCCTAATATTATCTGCCCTTCCGGGGAGTGATGACGATTGAAGTCAGTGAGAACTCGGGCGGTGATCCCAATACTGGTAGCCGTGAGTGTCCCGCCGATAAATAGGGATACCAAAAACGGCAAGCTGAATATCCAATATCCCAAGCTAAACCCCAGCAAAAGCGGTAAAGCAAAACCCGCCAAAGCCACCACAAAAGATTTGCGACCTGCCTGCGCCAACTGCTTAGGATCTGTCCCCAGTCCCACCTCGAATAAAAGCAGAATGATGCCGATTTCCGCCATAAGCTTGATAGCTTCAATGGGTTCGATCCAGCCCAATAGACTTGGCCCCAGGACCACTCCCGCCAGAAGCTCGCCTATAACCGAAGGCGATTTTAACCTCACGGCCAATTCTGCAAAAACACGCGCGGTCAAAAGGATGATGAACAGGATTAAAAAAAAGTCGTGGGTTTGCAATGACGCTCCCTAATCGTTTTACGGTAAACTCTAAATCAAGTTTTTAGTTTAAAGTATTTCATTATCCAGAATGTCGGTTTTGGATCAAATCCAATCGTTTAATATCTGATCCAAATAATCTAATAATATTTCAGTTTTTTCATGTAAAAGCGCTTTGCACGAACCCAACACGACGTCTATCGCCGAGGCTAGGGTATCGAGAGTGTCAAAATGTATCCGGTCGTCACTCTACCTCTTATGACACAAAACACTCTACGCGCTTCCATGGATCGATAGAATACCGCTAATCCTATTCAGAATGATTAAATTATTACTTTTTATTTGTCGTTTTTCTAAAAATGATACTATTATTTAATAACAAAATTATGGAGGGAGATTTGTTTAATGAATAGACCTGAAGAACTGGATGACCCCAAGAAATTTGACGAATTAATGGAAACTATAAATTCAAGATTGGTGATAACATCCATTCCTATTAGAGAACGGGCGCACCTGTCACAGATTCTTTTAAGCGATGAACTGGATTACGATATGGCAGACGATGATTCTGTTTATCCCCAGGTTATTGAGTGGTACCGGAAAAAATTCCCAGGTGAAAAAATCCAGTAAATTAAAACGCCCGGGTTTTGGTAGGAAAATTATTCATGGTTCCTTCAAAATAACAAAATACATGCTTCTTTGAATATTAGATCTCTTGACAGAGTTCCTAAAGAACAAGTGGAAAAATTTAACCTAGATTCTTCGTCACCACTTCGTGGCTCCTCAAGAATGACTTTGAGATAAGCTTTTATTAAACGCAAAGTTACAATTCGAAAGATCGTTGAGCTTGTTTTTTCAATAATTAACACGCAAAACGGATCTAACTCTTAAGACGACATCAAACTTAAGCTTTACTTTTTTCCAGAATAAAATTTACTAAAGGATTATCTTCTTGCCCCAATTTATGGACCATTTGATAATGGTTTAGTTGTTCGTATTCATAATATTCTATGTTCGCCAACAACTTATTTTTGGCGCATAGGTCCTTCGACTGTCCAATAAATAAATCGGTCTCTCCCGCTCCCACGCTAAATAAAGTCGAACATTTTAGAAAAGATAAATCCTTATTTGAAGCGCTGAAATCATTGACGTCATTTTCACTTAATTGCAAAACTTCGTTAAGATAACTATTTTTTATCGGCCTTAAGTCGAATAGTCCGCTCAAACTGCATAACGCTTTAATACTTGGTCTTAAACTTTCGTTCATCAAATAGGAAATCAAAGCCAGGTGCCCACCAGCGGAATGCCCCGAAAGGATCATTGCATCAGGATCTCCATTGTATCTAAGAGCTTTTTCTTGAATCCAATATATCGATTCCTTTATGTCATCCAAGATTGTTTCCATATTCACCGTTGGAATAAGTCTGTAATTCACTACACAAACGGTCAGATTATTTTTCACAAAAGGCTCTGCAATAAAGCTATAACTTTTTTTGTCCAAGGCGCGCCAATAGCCTCCGTGAATGAATATCAGTATTGGAGAATTGCTAACATTTGACGGAAATATGTCTAGAGTTTGTAACACCTCCTTTCCATATTTTTGATCTAAATAACAGTTGTACTGTTCTATGACTCTTCTGGATTCATTTTCATTGATGTTCAAATATTTTTGAAAATCGGGATGGCGCAATCGAAGGTTTAACTGATTGTCGGGAGTCAACATGTCTTATAGGCAACTTTTAATAAATAGAATCATTTTCGCTTAAACGTTCCCGACAAACAATAAATTTGCCTTAGCGCTTAATTTCCGCTTATAATTTTTACATACGTGTCGATAAGTTTATCAGGGAAACAATTCATTTTTTTGTGAGCCTATGTCTTATTTATATAAAAAGAAACCGGAAGCTTCGTTTTTTTTAGTCTTCGTTTTAAGCCTCCAGTTTATATTTCTCCCCTTTTTCCATTTACATCCTGATGATGTGCATGGGCATGAAGGGGATTTATCGGCTCACAAACACGATGGACATGTTCACTCACATGAACTAGAAAGTTTAGCTCACTTTCTTCACCTTCACCCTGATGAACCTGGATCAGATGAGAGCCAACATCATTCTCATTCTTCTCCAGAGCACGATTCTGACTTTTTTGAGGTCAATCTCAATAAAACGAGTCTCTATCCTGAAAAAACTTTTAAGTTAAACAAGGATTGGGCTGACGTAAGGGTTTTGCATAGCTCTAAACCCTCTTTTGTAAAATCTCTACCTCAAAAAACAGACCTTAAACACAATCACAACCTCCCCGATCTTCCCAAAGGACGATCTCCGCCACTCATTTTGCTTTAACTATTTGAGATCCTATGAAAGATCTCAATTGAATAAAGTGAATTCAAAAAAACTCTTAATAGCATAGAGGCGTTAATTGCCCGTGCGCTTATATCGAGAATAGTTGTTTTATTGGTCACTAAAAGCGCCAAAACCCTCGATAAATCAAAGCGTTTTACCGTTAAGAAATAATCCATGCTCCATTTGGAGCGACTAGTATATTTTGATCGTAAAAAACAATGAAGCGGAATTCATTCGCGTTCGCTGTTGGGCTTTTATTTTGTTTTAGTATGGCGACTTCCGTCTACGCGCAAACAGACGGAAGAATTCAGATAAAAAAAAGCTATCGAAACAATTTGACGCTCAAACAAGCGATCGTAAAAACATTAAATTTTAGTCCTGAGTTATCGGCGTTATCTTTGGAAAAACGCGCTCGCGAAGCGCATACGTTGCAGTCTGGCCTGCTTCCTAATCCTAGCTTGAATGTTTACACAGAAGACGTCGCTGGTTCAGGGCCTTTTGAAGGTTTCAAACAATCTGAAACCACCATTCAACTCGGACAACTCATCGAACTGGGTTCAAAGAGAAGCGCTCGGGTTAAAGCAAATCGACTCTCCGAGAAGATGGCCGACTGGGATTACGAAACCAAACGATTGGAGCTTTTAACCAAAGTTTCTAAAAACTTTTTGGACGTTTTAAAAGCTCAACACAAAGTATCCCTAACTAAAAAGTTAAGGGCGGTAGCCAAACAAGCTTACGATATAGTCGCTGAAAAAGTTAAAGCGGGAAAAGCCGCTTCCATAGAAAAGGTGAAAGCAAAAATAGCTCTATCTTCTATAAAAATCGAATTAAGCGGCGCCAAGTTAGAATTGAATAATGCCAGATTACGTCTGTCCTCTTTTTGGGGAACTACTCAACCTCAATTCTCTAAAGCGGTTGGAGATTTCTTTCTCATTTCCGCAGTCCCCTCTTCCGAACGGCTTTTAGAAAAATTATCTAAAAACCCTAACCTAGCTCGCTGGTCCACCGAGTTAAAACGGCGTCGTGCCGCGCTCAATCGCGAAAAAGCTAATGGAATCCCCAATATCCAAGTTAACGGCGGTTTCAGACACCTAGAAACAACTAACGACGATACGTTTCGATTCGGAATCACTGTTCCGATTCAACTGTTCAACCGAAATCAAGGGGCGATTGCTGAAGCCAAAAATAGATTAGAAAAAACTCGGGAAGAAAAAAGAGCCATGCAACTAAACACGACACAAGAGTTTTTTAAAGCTTATAACGCGCTCGTATTTTCACACTCCCAAGTAAGTTCCATAAAAAGCGAAATATTACCGGAAGCGCAAAAAGCCTTTGAAGCAACACAGGAAGGTTATAAGTTTGGCAAGTTTGGGCTGCGTGAAGTACTAGAAAGTCAGAAGACATGGTTTGAAGCGCAAAAACAACATATCGAAGCGTTAGCAACTTATCACAAAGCTAATGTTGACGTGGAAGGTTTGACTGGGACTTTCTTAATGTTCAAATCAACAATCAATACAGAATCCGGGAGAAAGGCTCGACAATGAAAAACAATTTCCCTTTCTCAGTAGTCGTTATTTTGGCCATCGGAGTCGTACTAGGATTAGTCATTTTAAAATCAGACTCTACAAGCTTAATGAGTCTTGGCGGAGAATCTCAGCAATCAATCGAAAATGGTGAAACTGTCCCACGGGGATCGCATGGCGGACGATTGTTTTCAAAAGACGACTTCCAAATCGAATTGACCATTTTTGAAAAAGGCGTTCCCCCTCAATTTAGGGCCTATGTTACCGATTCGTCCTCTAAATCTATCCCATTTTCTGAAGTCAAAATCACAGTCGAACTTAAACGCTTGGATAGAGTCGACGTTATTCAATTTACGCCTTCGGGAGAATATTTAGTAAGCGATAAAACCGTGGAAGAACCTCATTCCTTTGAGGTTTTCATTAAAGCTCAATGGAAGGGAAAAAACTTTGAATGGAATTTCTCAACATTCGAAACCCGAACCGAACTCTCCGCTGAAGCGTTTAAAAACGCCAAAATAGAAACCGAAATAGTCGGCCCTCAAAAAATAAAAAGAAAAATTGAACTTCCCGGAGAGATAGGACTCGATGAAACAAAAGTAGTTCACATTGTCCCCAGGTTAGATGGAGTCGTAAAAAAAGTCTTTAAGCATCTTGGAGACAAAGTTGAGAAGGGAGAAGCCATCGCAATTCTAGAAAGCCGAGAACTAGCCGACGCTAAAATATCCTATTTAGATTCTCTAAAAAAAGCTCAACTAGCAAAAATCGATTTTGATAGAGAGTCTCTCATTTTCGAAAACACCGCCGATATGCTTGATCTGCTAGAAAGAAAATTAGATCTCGAAGAAATTTCCAAACAAATTGAAGATACTTTAATCGGAAAAAATCGAGAAGAGCTTATATCCTCCTACGCAAAACTCCGCTTGTCGAAATCAGTCTTTGAAAGAGAAAAGGGATTGTTCGCAAAAGGAATCGCCTCAGAATCTGACTACTTATTGGCTTTAGAAAAATATAAAAGCGCGGAAGCAAAATTTGTATCTTTGAAAGAAAAAATCGCTTTTGAAGGAAAGTGGGCCTTACGTCAGAAAAAGAGAAAGTATGAAATGGAGAATCTTAACTTACAAAACTCAACACAGAAGCTTTTAGCGCTTGGCTTGACTCAAAACGAAATTAAATCGCTAACAAAAAATAAAGGGCGAACTTTTACTCAATACGAATTACGAGCGACTATGGATGGAACCGTCATAAAAAAACATTTAGCCACAGGGGAAGCCGTTAAGGCTGACGACGACATTTTTCTTATCGCGGATCTCTCCGAGGTTTGGGCGACTATCTTAATCCCCGCAGACCAGATCAACAAAATTACTTTAGGCGCCCAAGTTATTGTCAGAAATAAAAATCTGAATCTTCAGTCCGAAGGCAAGTTGACTTATTTAAGTTCCATCATAGACGAAACAACCCGAACCATAACGGGAAGAGCCGTCATTCCAAACATCGAAAAAATATGGCGCCCCGGAACATTTGTGAATGTTGAATTAATAATTGATGAAAAACTAGTTCCTTTGGCAATTCAAAGTAAAGCGCTTCAATCAATTCGTGATTGGTCGGTAGCGTTTGTAAAATACGGCAATGTTTTTGAAGCGCGTCCTCTCAAAATAGGACAAAACGACGGGGAGTTCGCCGAAGTTTTATCAGGTTTAAAAGAAGGCGAAGTTTACGTCACCGAAAATAGCTATGCAGTTAAAGCGGAAATTGAAAAATCATCCGTCGTTCATGCGCATTGATTGAGTCAAAAAAAATATGCTAGAAAAGATTGTTGATCTATCTATAAAACAAAGAATCCTGGTCATTATTGCAACACTTGTAATGGCAGTTATTGGGATATTTAATTTTTATGCGCTTCCAATAGACGCCGTTCCCGATATCACTAATGTTCAAGTTCAGATCAACGCGGAAGCGGAAGGATTCACTCCTTTAGAAGTCGAACAACGCATCACTTTCCCATTAGAAAAAGCTATCTCTGGCCTTCCAAACCTTAGCTACATTCGTTCGCTTTCAAAATATGGATTATCCCAAGTTACGGCAATTTTTGAGGATGGAACCGATATTTATTTCGCAAGGCAACTTGTAAGTAATCGAATCCAAGAAGCAAAAGAACAGCTCCCTTTAGGGGTCGACCCTATTATGGGCCCTATTGCTACGGGTCTTAGCGAAATTTTTATGTGGTCTGTAAAAACAACCAGCGAGTCTGCAAAAAAAGCATACTCTCTTATGGACTTACGAACTTTTCAGGATTGGATAATTAAACCGCAATTATTAACCGTCCCTGGAGTGACAGAGGTGAATAGCGCAGGAGGATACGTAAAACAATACCAAGTTGCCCCAAAAATTGAAAAATTATCCAAATATGGAATATCGCTTCGAGAGATCATTGCCGCCTTATCCCGAAATAACTCCAACGCTGGAGCGGGATACATCGAACATAACGGATCGCAATATCTCATACGAACTCCCGGTCAGGTCTCTGATTTAAATGATATCGGAAATATCGTAGTAGGAACTCGGAACAATATTCCGATTTATATTAAAGACGTAGCTGACGTACAATTTGGTAAAGAACTAAGAACTGGAGCGGCGACGCAAAACGGAGAGGAAGTTGTACTTGGAACTGTTTTTATGTTAACGGGTGAGAATAGTCGATCCGTATCCTTAAAAGTTTCAGAAAAAATTAAAGAAATCAATAAAGCGCTCCCCCAAGGAGTGGAAGCGCAACCCGTTTACGACCGCACAAACTTAGTCAACGCAACGCTTAAAACCATTCGTAATAACCTTTTAGAAGGAGCCATATTAGTCATTGTCGTTCTTTTTCTTTTACTAGGTAACTTCAGAGCTGCGCTAATAGCTTCTTTAGTCATCCCCCTCTCTATGCTATTCGCGGTTACGGGAATGGTAAAAAACCAAGTAAGCGGAAACCTTCTAAGCTTAGGAGCTTTAGATTTCGGAATCATCGTAGACGGAACGGTAATCATTGTCGAAAATTGCAGTCGTCGATTAGCCGAAGAACAAAGAAGATTAGGAAGATTATTATTAAATGATGAACGTTACGCGCTAATCAAAGAAGCGGCGAAGGAAGTTTTCAGCCCTAGTATATTTGGCATCCTCATTATTATGATCGTCTATTTGCCTATCCTCACATTATCTGGTATTGAAGGCAAAATGTTTCAGCCTATGGCATTTACCGTTTTGGCCGCTTTAACAGGGGCTATGATCCTATCTATAACATTTATACCGGCAATGATCGCACAGTTTCTATCAAACCAAGAAGCCGAAAAAGAAAACCAATTTATTACGAAAATCGCCAAAGTCTATTCTACTTATCTCAATCGCGCTCTCAACAACCGTCCTCCTGTTATCGCTTTCATATCTGTCATGATAGCTTTAAGTCTTATCATATCAACCCGCATGGGCGGCGAATTTTTACCGACATTGGATGAACGAGATATTGCCGTACACGCTTTACGAGTTACAGGGACTAGCCTATCTCAAGCAATTAGCATGCAAGACGTCTTAGAAAAAAAGATCAAAGAATTACCAGAAGTCAAAACGGTGTTCTCTAAACTCGGAACACCCGATATCGCAACGGACCCAATGCCGCCAAGCGTCGCCGACGTTTTTATTATCGTAAAACCGCGTTCTCAATGGGCAAACCCAAAATTACAAAAATCTGAATTCATTCGACGGCTGGAAGAAAAATTGGCGCAAGTTCCAGGTAATAAATACGAAATTACCCAACCGATTGAAATGCGATTCAACGAACTTATCGCTGGAGTTAGGAGCGATATTGCAATTAAAGTTTTTGGAGAAAATATGGATATTCTTCTCTCAAAAGCTAACGAGATCGAACCTATTTTATCGAACATTCAAGGAGCTTCGGATGTAAGAGTCGAAGAAGTCGACGGGTTACCCGTTTTATCTATCGAACTAGACCGTAAAAAAATGGCTCGGTTGGGGCTTAACGTAGCCGACGTTCAAGATGTAATCCAAATTGCTCTTGGAGGGAAAAAAACAGGACAGGTTTTTACTGGAGACAGAAGGTTTGACATGGTAGTGAGACTCTCAGAAAACTCTCGAAAAGACCCCGAATTATTAAAAAGAATTCCAATACCTCTTTCACAAACTACCAACCATGTTCCAATTAAACAGAGCGATACAACAAACCCTGGATATATTACCTTAGGATCGGTCGCTAAATTTGTTTCCACAAAAGGACCGAACCAAATAAATCGAGAAAATGGGAAACGCCGTGTTGTCATTACCGCAAACGTAAGAGACCGAGATCTCGGCTCATTTGTGAAAGAAGCGCAAAACTCAATCGATGAAAAAATTTCACTACCGGTAGGTTACTGGATTTCTTGGGGAGGACAATTTGAAAACTTAATTTCTGCCGCCAAGAGGTTATGGATTGTCGCTCCAATATCTTTGTTAATTATCTTTATATTGCTTTATGCCGCCTTCGGGTCCTTAAAAAATGCGATCTTAGTATTTTCCGGAATTCCCTTAGCGCTTACTGGCGGAATTACTTTTTTGTGGCTACGCGGAATTCCTTTGTCAATTTCTGCCGCCGTTGGCTTTATAGCCTTATCAGGAGTTGCGGTGCTTAATGGTCTGGTTCTAGTATCCTTTTTCACCTCATTACGGGAACAAGGAATCGGACTGGATGATGCCATTCGCCAAGGATCAATAACTCGTTTACGACCTATTCTAATGACAGCTTTAGTGGCATCGTTAGGCTTTTTTCCAATGGCATTCGCAACTGGAATGGGAGCGGAAGTACAGCGTCCATTGGCGACAGTAGTTATTGGAGGCATCATATCTTCAACAGCGCTTTCCCTCTTTGCTTTACCCGTTCTTTATAGAATCGCTCATTTCAAAGAATCGGAAATTTCCTAGACCATCATTTCAAAATTAGGGTTTGACCGCCGCATAAAAACCCTTTATCATAGTTTCTTTGGAGGTGTACTTATGGTAGCAATGACAGAAATTTTAGATCTTGAAAAAAACGCTCTGAAAGTCGTTAAGAGTCGTTATTTATTGTGTATTTTAGTTTCCCAACGCATTCATCAAATAGAAAAAGGCGCCCAACCTTGTATTGAGGTTGACCCTCTTGAATTTAACTCTCCTAAAACCTACTATCCACTTGCTTTGAAAGAAATCAATGAAGGCAATATGGATTTAGAACAAATCGACGAGTAGTTAAGTTTTTTTAAAATTAGCCGGTTCCCACGTGAGCCGGCGGATTTTAACCAGCTTTTCCCCCACTTAAGACTTCGTTTCACCTTTCTGCTAAATCTCACCTTTGATCGTTTCTTTTACTCATTAAAATTCAAACCGTTTTATTTAGATTGCTTTAAACTGTCCTTGGTAGTTTTAAGGGATCGTATAAAATCGTTTCAACAATCATTTTAATGAACTATGTTTTCCCCCAAGAATAAAGATTTTGTTCTTAATAAAATCTTGTCCATAGGAATTACAAGCCTAATCTTATACTCCGTAAGTTGGCTAGGCTCCGTGCAGGCGCAATGGGTTGTTTTGACTCTTTTAATCGTAGTCCTTGGACAAGGGCATTTCATCTCTACATATATCTATCACTTCAAATCCCTACCTCAAAAACTCTCCAGACGTAAAGAGTGGACAATCTATTTTAGCTTTTTGGTAATTACCGCTTTTATCTTTGGGTTATTACGTTGGGAGTACCGGCTAGATGCTTTTATCATGGGCTTCGTGGGTCTTTATTTCCTTTTTCATCACGCGCTAAACGAAAGAACTTTGGCGGCTTTTTATTCAAATACGTCAACAAAAAACTATCTTGAAACTTTTTTCATTTTCACTCTAGTAACCTTAGTTTTTTTGCCGACTCTCAATGACAAAAGTTTCTCATTTATCCTGACCAAAGACGTTATTTCGTTACAAAATATTTCTTCTCAATCTACTTACTCAACCCTACAAATAATTTCTCCGAAAATTCAAGCTGGCTTTGGCGCTTTAGCGCTCGCTTTTTTCTTTTTTTATTGTTGGACAAACTATAAGGAAGGTAAAAATAAAATCGCCGTAATCGGAAGTTTAACAGCTTTATCTTTCGCTTGTGTCTACCTCAAATTATTTCAGGATTTTCTTTATTTTCTAGCGTTTGTTATTTTGTATCACTACGTAACTTGGTTTCTTTTCTTCATATTCCGTTTTAGTAAAGGAGACCAATTAATAGCTCAAAATAAAAAGTATAAAATAACCCACCTTATAATTTACTCAAGCCTCTTCCTTCTTTTTATTCTTGGACAAAACTCGCAATCGGGTTTTCTTTGGGATTTATATTACTTTGTCTTTTCCTTAAACTTTTTCATGTTTTGGACGTTTCTACATATCACTGTTACGTTAATAAATGAAAAACCTGTAGAAAGTTTTCTCAAAGCCCTTTAAGAAAACTTTAGACGTCAAAAACCAAACGTATTATTGTGGCTCCGCACCAAAGAAAAACCAAGTTATGGTAAAACATCGGACCACGACTTTCTTTGACCATTAAGATTAGCCCAATTGAAATAAACAAGGCGACTAAGGAAGATTTAAAAAAAGAAAATTTCAGCATTAAAAATCCTGGAATACAAAACAAAGCAATACATATTATTTTGGTCCATTGAACCCCCAGCACATTAGGGATTGTTTTTATTCCAAAACGTCTATCCCCTTCTATATCTCGCACGTCCCAAACAATTTCAATAGGCACAACAATAAAAAAAACGACGATGAAAGAAACAATATCTAGCGGCCATAGAGCTCCCCTAAGAGCCGCTGGAACTAAAGCCGGAGGCGACGCCCACATAACTGCGCTGGAAAGGTTTTTAATCAGGAACTTATCTTTAAAGCGAAAAGGTTTCCCAAAAACTGAAACCTTGTAACTGTATAAAAGCCCAATCCCAGCAACAACGAAATAAATGAGAAGCAAATAAAGATTATGATATAGAAAAAACAGAGGACATGTTAAGAACAAAAGCGAACCGTACAAAACTCGATTTTTTTTGGCAGGGTCGAGCGGTCCCCCCTTAATATTTATTTGATCTTCATCAGTGTCCGTCCACTTATTAAAAAGATATACGAACGCCATCAGAAAAGAAAAACCAATGGCCGCAAAAAACAACTCTTTTTGAATATCTAAAAAACTACCACCGCTAGACAACACCAAAAGAAACACTAACAAGCATATATGCGGTCGATAACTCAAAATCTTTTCGAAACTTAGGTTTCCCATACAAAACTACCCAAATAAACTTTGTTTTACGGTTATATTATCAAACTCGCTTAAAGCAAAAAAGCGTCGTTCAATTTAGAATTGAACGACGCTTTCAAGCCTACAGTGTGCAGTGATTAAATCAACCTACATCATTCGACTAAGGCAATATTGGAAAAGAAACAATGATTGGTTCGCCTTCTAAAGCCTTCATAAATTCAACAAGGTCGCGTTTCTCAGCATCGGTTAACTCTAAAGGCGTAATAAAGGGACTTATATTTTCCTTAACGTCTCCCCCTCTATTATAAAAATCGATAACATCTTCTAGCGTTGCTTCGCTACCATCATGCATGTAAGGAGCCGTGCGAGAAATATGCCGTAATCCAGGAGTTTTGAAAGCTCCTTTATCAAAATCCTCTTTAGAAATATTGTATCTTCCCAAATCTTCTTTTAAAGGACCATGTTGCTTAACTCCAATATTATGAAAGTTACTATCCGTAAACGCAGGTCCATTATGACAAATTGAGCATTTGGCTTTTCCAAAGAAAAGATTCATCCCATTCACCGCAGAAATAGACATCGCCTTCTTATCGCCTGCCCAGTATTTATCATAGGGAGCATTTTTAGAAACGACAGTCCTCTCAAAAGCGGCAATCGATTTTGCAATGTTTTTTGGAGTTACGCCCGACTCCCCAAAAACCTTACTGAATTTTTTAACGTATCCAGGAATCGCTTTCAATTCTTTAATTAATTCGTCCATATCCTGGTTCATTTCAACTTCAGCTTGAATAGGCCCTAGAGCTTGCTCTTCAAGATCCTTAGCTCTACCATCCCACATCTGGACCTCAGAGTAACCGCTATTAATAATCGTTGGCGAATGCCGACCTAATTCGTTTTGCCCGTCGCCAATGGTTCTTGGAAGGCCGTCGCTCCAACCTAAGCCCGGGTTATGACAAGTGGCGCAACTAATCCAATTACTTCCCGATAACCGAGGATCAAAATAAAGCGCCTTACCAAGCTCAATTTTTTCTTTGGAACCCAAATTATTTGACGGATGCGTTACTTTTGGTAGCGGCTCATAAACCGAGTCCTCGCTTATTGCGAGAGAAGGAAAAACAGAACATATTAAAATAAATAAAAATGATAATATAAATCCTCTTCCTAATACTTTCCTTATCATTCTCTGAGCTGGCGAATTCATTTTTATTCTCCTGATAAAACGTATGTTTATTACATAAATGTTTATTACGCTTTAAGTTTCTAACAAATCCTTATATAATTCAAATCGATTAAACTTATAATATCATCAATGTTATCTATATCTCTAATTCAGCTTTCTTATATTACCGCAGTCCATAAAGCTAAAAACTTTGGGTTAGCCGCTAAATCTTGTTTTGTAACTCAACCTACTTTGAGTATGCAAATCCAAAAATTAGAAGAGGAACTAGGGGTTTTAATTTTTGATAGATCTAAAAAACCCGTTCAAGCGACAACCATTGGGAAAAAAATAATTGCACAAGCCCAACTAATCCTTCAAGAAGTTTCAAGAGTTGACGAACTTATAAAAGCTGAAAAAGGCGAACTGACAGGAGAGTTTAGATTAGGAACTATTCCTACCTTAGCTCCATATCTAATTCCTCTTTTCATACAAAGTTTTTCACAAAAGTACCCAAAAGTTCAACTCATTGTTGAAGAATTGCAAACAGCTCAAATTATTCAAAAACTGAAAGAAGACAATTTAGACGCTGGGCTTCTTATTACCCCCTTAAACTTCAAAGGAATCATTGAAAAAGTTTTATTCTATGAGCCTTTCGTGGTCTATATTTCAGAAAACCACGAATTACATAAATTAGGAAAAATAACGGAAAATGATTTAGACCTTAACGATGTTTGGCTTCTGAGTGAGGGACACTGTCTAAGAAACCAAATAATTAGACTGTGCGAAAAAAAGGTCGCTAATGATATCAGAAGAAAAAAAGTGCGGTTTGAAAGCGGAAACCTAGAAACCTTAAAAAAATTAGTGGACCAAAATTTAGGAAGCACTTTATTGCCTCACCTTGCAATTAACCAAATGCCAAAAGAAGAAATTAAAGCAAAAATCAAGTTCTTCAAAGACCCCATTCCTACAAGAGAGGTAAGCCTTGTTTATAGTCGGTCTTTCCTTAAAAAAGGCATTATTGAAGCCTTAGAAACTGAAATCTGCGCTTCTATTCCCAAAAAGCTAAAAAAGCCTCCCCTTAAAACTAATATTATCAAAATTTCGAACCCCTAACATAAGTTAAAGAATGGTTTAACTTTCCACTCAAAACTTTTTCTATATTTAAGGCAAAAAAAAAGCCCGCCTTTCGGCGGGCTTTTCTGAAACTAACTCTTATCGAGTTTTATTTCATTTTACCTTCATCCCACATTTTGCGAGTTCTCTTTGTCATCCAAACTAACCATCCTTGGAAACAAATGAATATCGCAGCAGCGATCGGAGGCATGTAATAAATAGAATCTGGCACTGGCGGCTCTAAAATGGTGTACAACCAAGTTGAAAGCGCTTGATGCTCGTCCTTTTCATTATCATAACCGGACCATTGCATGAAGGAAACCGGAATAAAAGTTTCCGAAGGAATTTGAACGTCCGTTTCTTTATTATCATTGGTCAAAGAGCGTTTAAAGAGAACTCGAACTTTACCTTGATGAAACTTAGATGCAACAACTTGTACGGTAGGTTCTGTTTCTTTCTCTTTAATCGCGTCAAAACCATTACCAATATATTCATGAACTTTCAAATCCAAGTCATACCCTTCTGGCTTTGGAGCATTGGCTGGATTGTAGTCTTTAGCCATAAACTCCGCTTTCCAAAGGTCGACTGGTTTTTTTGAATCGCCATAAATAAAGTAAGGTTTTTCAGCTCCAAACAAATCTTGAAGTTTACCAGGCCATTGGATACCAACAGCGTCTGGAAACTCAGGATTCGTGGACAAAAACCGCAAGTGATATTCAAGCAAATAATAAACAGCATTTTCCTCAGGACTCCATCGAGAAGTAACCCAAAGATTGTCTACTTTTGGCTTGAAATTTCTATTACCACGAGTGATTTGTCCCGCCATGGCCACATAACTTCGGTATTGGTCACCCTCATAATCATCTGCTCGAGGTATAACCTTATGGTCATCATAAGGAGCTGTCCACATAGGATCGTCCAAATTGTTTGAAACTGGACCTTCAGTGTATTTAGACTTAATTAAAAAGTCACTTACTGGCTTATTCGCCAAAGGATCAATTCTTTTCCTTGGACAAAGCGAGTTAACGAAAGCCGCAATATTCCAACGATCTTCAATGGTAATCTGCTCCCTAAAGTTAGGCATTGGAGTACCGTTTAAGCCGGTAGAAATAGTTCTTACAATATTGAACGGATTGTAAGGGTCGCGCCGACTGCCACGAAAATTCCAGCATTGCTGCCAATCAGCTGCAACAATTGGAAATCCCCAGTCATCCTTCATGGTTGGGTTACCATCACCGCGACCTTCGCCGCCATGACACTCAAAGCATTTGTTCTTTATAAAAATTTCCTTGCCTTTGTCAATAGCCTCTTGAGGAACGCCTAAATGATAAGGCCCTTGCGTACCCCAAGGGTTTGTACCGAAATCTTGAACGTTGACTTCTTCATCTTCATCGCCAAAGTCTCGATCTTGAACCAAGGTTTTAACAAATTGTATAACCGCTTCGATTTCTTCCTTTTTGAGGAATTCACCCCAGGCCGGCATAGCCGAACCAGGGAGACCATTCGTTACGGTTTTTATTAAATTCGCGTCTAAGGGGAGTTCCCCTGAGTCGGTCGTTCTAATTTTAAACGTGCCCTGAATAAAGTTTCTAGGACGCGTAAACAATCTATCTGCAGAAGGGCCGTCACCGCCACCTTCAACTCCATGACACCACACGCAACGCTTAAAATACACACTTTTACCCGCTTCAACTTTATCCTTAAGAACAGGATCTGGTAGAGCGGCAAAAGACGTTGCAGGTAGCAAGAAGACTAATAGCAAAATGGCTAAAAAACCCCACCCTTTTACTTTATTAATTCTTACCATTATTCTTTCCTCAGTTTATAATTATAGTTATAGCAATTAAAACAAAACTAAATCTTTTAACAAACTTTACTTACATACAGGTTTCAGGATCGGAACCAATTCCTCCTGGAGGAACTGGAGCGCCAATGTATGCAGGCTCGGTGTCAAAAGTTCTAGGATGCCATCCCGTATACCAGTATTCAAATAGAATAACTTTCCAAATTTGTTCGGTTTTCAAATGTTCTTCCCAAGGAGGCATAGCCGAAGACCAAGGGGTAGATTCATTTGGAAGACCAGGTCCGCCTTTGGAAACACGCCAGAAGAGAAAAGATTCTCTCAACATAGCGATGGTACCCGGATCGATGAAGTTAGCTGGAGTTGGGTTAAACACATGAGAAAACATACCCAAACCGTTTAACTGATCGCCGTGACAGTAATGGCAATTCTGAAAGAAAATGGTGCCGCCTTCAGTCACGTTCTTCATGTATTGCGCGCCTGTACCGCCTTTTCCAAAATCTTTATTTACGTCCAAGAATGGAAATGCAGTTTGATAATCATCTTGCTCTTGAATTCGGAATGGATTCCGGGTTTTTTCAAGTGCGCAAGTCTTACCATGCACGCGAGTCGTCGCAGGAGGCGCTGGATGAACTGTTCTTAACTCAACCGGTTCTTCAAATTTCGGCAACAGGCTTTTGTAAGTTGTAAAACCTACAAATACTGGCAAAAAGATGAAGACTACTATACGAGCCAATTTATATTCACCAACAATCGTTTTAACGATTGGCCTTCTGAACTCCTTAAATGTTGCTGCATCCTGACTAATATATAGAAAGGTTCCAATAGACCACAGCATCATGTAAGTGATGAAAAGAGTCCAAGGAATATGCGGAATCAACACATAATCATAAAAATAAAACCCAAAGCCCCAAACAAACAAAGCCTTCATGGCCATGGGCGGCTTCAACCTCAATATCAAATGAATGATAATAAAAGTTAAAACGAATAAAATGAAACCTACATATCTAGCCGGATTCAGCCCCGATGACGTCTGAAACATCGGAAATATGAAATTATGGAAGATCGGCAGGCCTAATACAAAAATTATAAAAGACGTTAACCCTTGCTTCATTCTTAAAACCTCCTATTAACCCTCTGCCGGGGCTTCAGTCTGACTGATAAAATCTACTAATTTATCAAGGGCTTTCACGGACAACATGGTTGAAAAAGTTGCTGGCATCAACCCATCCGGGAATAGTTCTCCCTCTGCTTCATTCATTACAACGTATGCGCTAGGATTCAAAATAGACTCCCTAACATACTCTTTAGTGTTCGTCGCCGAACCTTTATAACGAGGATCTTTGATACGTAATGGAGCGTTCGTTTTTTCATGCAACTTCGGCCCCAACTCTCCCATCGCGCCTTCGACGCCAGGGATAGTATGACAAAGTGGACAACCTAGCGTATTGATGATTGCTTGAATATCCTCATCGCCAGTAACAAAAACAGGTCTCTCTTCCTCTTCTCCCTCATCAGCCGGAGCTGCATCAGCTTGAGATTGCGCTGAAGGCAGTGGAACAGTAACCTTACTAAAGTCACCAGGTGTATCTTTAGATTGCAACCAAGCTATAACAGCATTTAACTCTACTGGAGACAAACTAATCGGTGGCTTACTAATAACCGGCATTGGACTTTTAGTATCGCCATCCTTACCGTACCCCTCAACAACATAACAAGTTGGGCACATTAAGGATTCACGCAAATAGTCCTCGCCAATCAAGTCTTCCGAACCGCCTCGACGATAAGCTTCGTCGATTTCCATCGGCAAACCCTTCATAATGCCAGTGGCAGGCTCTTTCTCCCCAATAGCAACCGGAGAGGTTTTATAGCGATCTTCTTGGATACGGGTCTCACTTCTTTCTTGAACTCCAAAGAGGTTAGGACATCGACCAATATTATCACCCGGATCAAACGTATGACATAAAGGACATTGACCTTTACCAATTGACTTCTGACCAGCTACCTGCTTGGCTCCGAAAACAATAATTCGGCCCATCTCGGTAAACTCTTCCATCGTCAAATCTTCACTGATAGCAGCTCCACCCTTAGGCGGAGGGTCGCTCCTTTGTTGGGGCAACCAGTTGGTATACCCCGCCAAACAAACGGAAACAGTCATCCAGAAGAACATCGCCCGAGTAATCGGAGGCGACTGAGATTCAATATCCGTAGATTTAAAGAATAAGCCCCAGGCAAATAACAGGACTAAAATCCCCGCTAATTGCCAAGGTAAAAACGCCATTTGATCCTGTTGGATCAAAGTAAACATATGCTTGGTCAGGAAAAAGTTCAGCACAAAAAAACCAGCGAACAACCCGCCCCACAATTTTGTATTAACACCTTCGTTTTCTCTACAATGCTTTAACACATTGACGAATGCATACAGAGAAAACACTGTGAACGCTATTGTGACAAACGTCCACAAAATGTCATGCTGCTCTGGTAACATTTCTCTTACATCCTCCTTAGTAGCAGTAAAAAATTATTGCTGTTGCTGAGCGGGAACTGGAACACCCTCTGGAGCTTTCTCAACAGCGGCTTTTTTACCGGTGAGACTACCAACCCAGAACACAATGACAATTTGAACCCACACAAACAGGGTATTAAACGTTAACATCTTACCCGCTTCCCCAATCGTCAGTGTATATGCGTCGACCGAGTTATCGCGAACAACTTCCGTTACATGCCAGAACAGTCTTACAGCAGAACGAATGTAACCCATCAAACCCATTAACCAGGTAAAAGCGATGGCTAACATAAAGATCGCGTAAGTACCAACCTTAGACTGTGTACCCCATTCAATATCGCCAAAAGACTCAGAGTCCTTAAACATGGAAATATTAATCGCAGTACCGGCAAACAAGGTAGTCAAAGTAGAAGTAACCTGAGGCACAGACAACCCAACCCGTTGGTTAGCAGGGAGGAAGTATCCGTAGTATCCCAAGAAAGCAATATTTACTACCGCGCCAACAAAGATAGCCGCAATCCAGCAGTTACCTACAGTAGCCCAAGGAACCGTAATCCTTTTATTCGACCGTTGATACAACAAGAAACAAAGCACGGTCGTTGTAATCATAATATTTACCGCAGTGTTCTTGGCCGACATAACGCCAAAGTGACCTACAATCGGATGTTGCGCGCCACCCATAACCTTCAATTCAGCTGGCGTCATAACAATCGTATGAGGAGTCATCCACATGGTAAACATCAGAATCAAAACCAAAACCATATACTTACAATATTTCATGTAACGTTCCGATCCTTTAACACGCGACATACCGTTATGCAGGTAAGAATTTGCGCCAAAGAAAAGGAGGCCAATCATAACCGCTTGAATGATGAACAACCAAGCCATGATTCCGCCCATGAGAGTAATACCCATTTGTTGACGGAAGGCGTAAACCTCTTTCATCAACCAGTAGCCAGCGAATGGCAATGGGATCAAACCAAATATTGCAATAAACATAGCAACGTAACAAACCCAGTCATAATGAGCTTTCTCTTCTTCATTCCTAGCGTTGAGATAATGATATGCCGCGTACGCTCCAACGATACCACCACCAAAAACGATATTACCCAAAATCCTGTGCACCCCAACCGGGTTCCACAAGGTGGAATGAATAACGTGCCAAATATTCCCTAAGAAACGGCCCTGCTCATCGATTCCGCCAGGAGCTTGCATAAAAGTAGCCCAAGAGTTGGCGAGATACATCAAAACAGTACCGATCAAGTTCAACAAAGCTGCGAGACTAACGTGAACCCATTTCAAGAAAGGATCCGCGCTCATCTTGTCCCAACCGTAATAGTAAACATACAACACGCCACTTTCCGCCAAAAACATCAAAGCGTAAACGTGCATTACAGGTCGAAAGATAGTCGCCATATACTTAAAGAATCCTGGAAACAGCGTAATAAACGTAAACAATAGAATGCCGCCCAGAATAGCCGTCCAAGAATATGCGGTAAGACTAATCTTCATTAAGTCATGAGCCAACTTGTCATACTTTTTGGCCATAACAGGATCTTCTTTTCTAGTTCGAATTCCAATGAATTCAATAACCATACAGAAAATCGGAACCGCCAAAACAAAGCTACCGAAATACAAATGCTGCTGGTTAGAAATCCAAAGAATCATTCGACTAGGAGCGAATGAATAAGTATTGTAATCGGTTTCACCTAAGTCCGGAGCAGGATGACCACTCACACAACCTTTTAGGGGATTACCTTCCCAATCCTTATAAAATACGTCCTGACTGATTTCGCATTCTTCACCAGCCGCGCCTTCCGCTGCTTCTTCTTCCGCGAGCACTTCCTTTGCAAAAGCTTCCTCCGCAAATGCTCTTTCTGCAAACGCTTCCTTAGCAAAGGAATCGTTCACAAAATTCGGAACAAATAAGCTGAAGGCAAAGAACATCACTGCCAAAAGTGGCAGCGTGCGACTTAAACTTGCCTTTTTACCCAACATATCCGACCTCCTTGAGTAGTTAATACCTATTAAATCTTTTAATAAACTAATATTCATAAAAATATTCAAAAATCTTTCACTATTAAGACTAAAAAACTAAATTTTCTTAAAGAACCACTCCTCTAAAGTAGCCCCTATCTTACAGACAAACGAATATCCACAAGCAAAGAGACTAAGGCAAAAAATGCCCGAAGAACCGTAACCCCTTGTTTTATAAGCCCTTATAATTGCGCGATTTTCAATACATTTAAGCGCAACTAGGGCTATTAATCGAAGGTGTTTTTTAACAAGGATTGGCAAAATTGTCAAGCTAATTCGGACCAAAAACCAAGCCTATATCCCCTTTAAAAATTGAATGCTGAGTTAGATTTACAATTAAAACTGGTTTTGAATTAATCTTGATCTTCTACTCGAATTTTCACCGCATTTGCATGACCGTCTAAATCTTCTAAATGGGCTAAAATTTGACAGGGATCGGACACCGCGCGCAAAGTTTCCTTTGAATATGAAATTATGCTGGTTTTTTTAAGGAAATCATAAACTCCAAGTGGAGATGAGAAGCGAGCCGTCCCACTAGTTGGCAAAACATGGTTAGGTCCCGCCAAATAATCGCCAATCGCCTCTGGGGTGTAGTGCCCCAAAAATACCGCCCCTGCATTCGTTATTTCCTTAGCCCATTTTTCTGGGGACTCCACAGCAAGCTCTAAATGCTCTGGCGCGATCTGATTAGCCAACTTAACTCCTTCAGCAACGTCAGAAACTATAAATATCTGACATTTATCATTAAGAGACGTTTCAATAATGTTTTTTCTATTTAATGTCTGTTTTTGGCGGTTTAATTCCACTACTACTTGTTCAGCTAAGCCTGAGGAACATGTTACCAATATAGGAACCGCCTCTTCATCATGTTCCGCTTGTGAAAGTAAATCTGCAGCTACAAAGCTTGATTTGGCGCTCTCATCGGCAACTATTAATATTTCACTTGGACCGGCTATCATATCTATATCCACAACCCCAAAAACCATGCGTTTGGCCAATGCTACAAATATATTGCCTGGTCCTACTATTTTATCTACTTTAGGGATCGATTCCGTACCATAAGCCAAAGCGGCTACAGCCTGAGCGCCACCTACCTTATATATGGAATTTACTCCAGCCAGATCTGCCGCAACAAGACAATGGGGCCGCACTTCTCCACCAGGGGTAGGGCTTACCATGACAATTTCATCAACTCCCGCCACTTTAGCCGGAATTGCATTCATCAATATTGAAGATGGGTAAGACGCTTTTCCTCCGGGGACATATATCCCCACCCTTTTCAACGGGCGCACCATTTGCCCTAAAATCACTCCATTTTCTTCGTATTGCCAAGATTCTTGTCCTTGTCTTTCATGAAACTTCTTTATTTTTTCGGCAGCCAACTTTAACGCTTCTATCTCTTCAGACGAAACAACTTCATAAGCGGCTTTTATTTCCGCAGGCTGTACCTTTATATCCGCTAGCTCATAACCCGTTTTATCAAACTGGTTTGTATATTTCAGAAGAGCGGAATCACCTTCATTTCTAACATCTTCAATAATTTGCCGAACGGTGGCATCATGGGTAGCGTAGTCAACATCTGCTCGGTTGATCAATTCTTCAAGAGCTTTACTGAAACCAGAGTCCGTTTTTTTCCATATTTTCATTTATTTAACTCGTATCGAATTAGGTTAAAGTTCGATTTGTTCTAAAAATTCTAATGTCTCTTTTGGGAAGTCTTGCCCTGAATATGAAAGACATTTCACGTGCGTCTTTAATAGGGCTAAGTCTTGGAATTCATCCACATCATACCATACTGGCAATAACTCCAAGCTTGCTCTTGCAATCTGAACTCTCTTCAATGTCTCGCTAAGAACAGCATCGCTTCCCCAAGGCACGCCTTCAAAAACTTCTATTCTTCCCCTATTCATTCCAATTAAATAGTAACCAGAATCGGCGCTGGGTCCTATAACAATATCTTTTTCGGAATGAAAAGCCATTCTAATATTCTCTAAAGGTAAAGACGGGCTGTCAGAACCAATGATAACAACCTTTTCATAACCTTCATTAAAGCGATCGTCAAAAGCGTTTCTCATTTTTTCTCCCAAATCATTTCCTGATTGAGGAAAAACTGAAATATTTTTCTCTTGCGACACATTATCAAAATAAGCCAGGTCTTCTTCAGGAAACCCTGCAATAAAATGATCTGATTCTACAATTCTCGAAATTTTTTCTATACTGTCGTTAAGAAAACGAGTATATAGTTTAAGAATTGTTTCTTGTGGCAACTTTGGATTCAGCCTTGTTTTTACTTTTCCTATCCGCGGCGTCCGAGCAAACAATACTAAAGCGTTAGATTTTTTTTTCATGACAATTTCCGTCGTTATCCCTTCTAATTCAATTCTTATCTTTCCTTATCCTCTAACTCTCGGAGGCTTTCAATTCTTACCGACCTTGACGTAGAATTATTCCACTGGATTTATAGCCTAATTCAAAGCGAGGCATCTCATAAACTATTGGAATCTGTATCTAATCCAAGAAATTTTATCTTTGTTGGGGTACTATGCATTCTATCTTTAATAATATTTGAAAAAAGGCGCGGTTTAGTTTTAATAGTCGTCTTATCGAGCGGAGTGGCGTTCAACGACGCTGTTTGCCATAACATCTTAAAACCTTTGATCGCTCGCCCCAGACCGTGCCAAACTATTGACTTAAATAAACCCGGCTTGCGATGTTCACATAATTTTTCCTTTCCATCAAACCATGCGGGAAACTCGTTTACAGCGGCGACTATGCTTAGTCTTCGGTTTCCTTTAGTTTCTATCCCCGTATACGGGCTAGCTATCACCGTCGGTTTTTCTAGAATCCATCTTGGCTTGCACTATCCATTGGATATCTTAGGCGGAGCCTTTGTTGGAGGTTTGATGGGTTGGTTTTTCTTCCTTATCTATAGGAAAACAATTTCAGCCGCGCAATTGTAACAAAGTTTCATGCTAGAAACCCCACAAAGAATTTTGATAGTAAAGCTAGGCTCCATAGGCGATATTGTTCACACGCTTCCAGTCTTGCGTACGCTTAGATCCCGCTTTCCAAAAGCTTTCATCGCCTGGGCCGTAGAAGAAAAGTTAGCCGACCTATTATATGGAAATGCCGACTTGGATGAAGTTATCATTATTTCAACAAAGCGGTGGCGTAAAAACCTGAACCTTGCAACATTTTCAGAAGTAATGGAAACTGTTCGCAACCTGCGTGAAAAGTCTTTCGATATAGTTTTAGATTTCCAAGGATTGATCAAAAGCGGCGTTGTATCTTTTCTAACCGGAGCAAAAAGCAGAGCTGGTTTTTCTAGAGGGGATTGTCGCGAAAAAGCAAACGCCCTATTTACAAATCGAAAAGCCAGGCCATTTATTAAAACAGGTCATGTTGTAGATAAAAACTTATCTCTTTTAAAAAAGTTTCAAATCGAAAAGTTTGAAACTGAATTTTCTCTTAAAGCGTCACCAGAAGCCGAAGCTTCTGTTAATCATTTTTGCGATAATCATGCCGACTTTTTCCAAAAACCCATTGCCGCGGTGAATCCTGGAGTTGGTTTTCCAACAAAACAATGGGCTCTGGACCGCTTCGCAAAAATTGCCGATCGAGTTTTTCGCGAACTGAATTTAAATATTCTGCTAACGTGGGGGCCTGGCGAAAAAGAAAAAGTCGAAGAGATTGCATCCCAAATGAAAGAAAAGTGTCTAATAGCTCCTCCAACCACAATTCTAGAATCTATCGCTCTCTATGAAAAACTCGACCTTTTCATCGGAGGGGACACTGGTCCCCTACATATTTGCGCAGCGTTAGGAGTTCCCACAGTTTCAATTTTTGGGCCGACAGACCCAGGAAGAAACGGAGCTTATGGTCCTGGGCATACAACCGCCTTTAAAAAGTTATCTTGTAGCTTTTGTTACAAAAGGAAATGCCCTACTCAAAATGAATGTATGATTGAATTAAAAGAAGAGGAAGTGTTTGAAGCTATTTTAAAAAATAATTATAATGCCTCAGTCAAACCTAACTCCAAAAAAGGAACTATATAATGGCGTTCGATAAAGAATTACTAGAAATTTTAGCTTGTCCTAAATGTAAAAAGGAGCTTTGCTTAAATTCTAAGGAAGACAGTTTAGTCTGCAAACACTGCAAAATAGTTTATGAGATTCGAGACGGTATCCCAATTCTGCTGGTCGACCAAGCCGCGAAACTGTCAAACCTTAACGAATAAAACGGTTAATTTGCCTTATTTTACCTTGTAGGCAAATTTTTCTAAATTCAATCTAATGATAAAAAAGCTCAAAGGTCTTCTTTGGAAAGTTTTGGGAACCTTTTTAGCAAAAAATCTTCCGCCATCTAGCGCTCCCTTTAGTCCCAATAAAATAAGTTCTATTTTAACGATTAGACCAGATCGTCTAGGCGATGTCGTTTTATCGACACCCGTTTATGCATCTATAAAAAAATCGTTTCCAAATATTAAATTAACCGTCTTAGTCAAAAAAGGGCAAAGTGAGATTCTATTAGAAAACCCTTACATCGACGAAATAATTGTCTTCGACCCAAAAAATATTTTAAAAACTCTTAAGACCCTGAGATCAAAAAAATATGACCTAGCAATCGTTTTGAATTTAGTCTTTAGTTCAACGGCGGTATTCTTTGCGCTTCTTTCTAAAGCCCCCTGGAGAGCTGGATACGATACACCTCAAGGTAGAGATTTTTTTAACCTCATTGTCCCCAAAAAAAACAAATTATTACATGAAACCCAACACAATTTAGACATCCTGAGATTCTTACAATTCCCTATAATTGAGGAGTCGCCTAAATTATTTATTGAAGAAAAAGCAAAAAAATACGTCGAAAATTTAATCTCAGACAAAGTTCATTTTCCTGACAGACCATTAATTCTGATAAAACCTGGAACGCGCGTCTTAAAATGGGGCTGGGAAATAGATAATTTTAAAGAAGTGATCAAACAATTAGTGGAATCTGAACAAGCTGAAGTATTTATCTTACAAGGTCCCGGTGAAGAAAGTTTAATTTCAAAGTTTACTGAGCCTTCTAACGCCTACGGCACGATTGTACCGCCACTTTCTATTATCCAATTGGCTTACTTAATTCAACGCTCTAAATTATTAGTATGCAATCATACAGGGATAATGCATTTAGCTTCCGCAACTCAAACCCCATCTCTAATTATTTTCAAACATGGTGAAATAGATCGATGGGGTCCCATTTGCAACAAACACATCATTTTGGAAGAACGAAATAGAGATAATCTTTCTCCCACTATCGTTATAGAAAATATTCAACGATTATTAAACTCGAGTGATACTGCAAAACAAAATTAAAAATCGCTGAACACGAAAACCTTATTAGCCATATCTACCGCACTAAATGAGAAAGGACAGAGCATGGGAGCTAACAACACCTCAACTCAACCAAAAGGAATTGGAACCAAAGGACTAATTTTTGAAGAGTCCCTCTTATTCGAGTTAAGTTCTCATGGAAGAAAAGCTTATTCTCTTCCCTCACTTGACGTTCCCGATGTCGATATAAAATCAATACTACCGCAAGCAGAAATACGCGATGAAATCAAAGATTTTCCTGAGCTTTCGGAGTTAGATGTAGTTAGACATTACACACGGCTTTCTCAATGGAACTTTAGCATTGAAACCAATTTCTATCCTCTTGGTTCATGCACTATGAAATACAACCCAAAAATAAACGATCAAATGGCTCAACTGCCTCAATTTAGTCAACACCACCCTGCAACTCCGGAACCACTTTCTCAAGGCAGTCTAGAATTGATGCACGACCTTCAAGAGTTTTTGAAGGAAATTAGCGGCATGGATAGCGTGTGCTTACAACCTGCCGCTGGCGCCCAAGGAGAACTGGCAGGTATGTTGATGATCCACGCTTGGCATCAATCGAAAGGAGCTCAACGTAAAAAAGTACTGCTCCCTGATTCGGCGCATGGCACTAACCCAGCTAGTTCAGCCCTGTGCGGTTACCAAGTAATTTCGATTCCTTCCAACTCTAATGGGTTTATCGACTTGGAGGTTCTTGAAAGCGTTATGGATGAAGAAGTCGCCGGCATTATGTTGACTAATCCCAACACGCTTGGAAAGTTTGAAAAAGATATTCTTCAAATCACCGACATCGTTCATAAAAAAGGCGGACTTGTTTATTGTGACGGCGCCAACCTAAACGCGATTATGGGAATGACAAAGATGGGTGAAATGGGAATTGACGTCATGCATTTTAATTTGCACAAAACGTTTTCTACTCCGCATGGAGGGGGAGGCCCTGGCGCAGGTCCTGTTGGAGTCAAAAAAATATTAGAACCCTTTTTACCAGTTCCAGTCATAGAAAAAAAAGATACCAGCTTCCATCTCAACTATGAGCGTCCTCAATCGATTGGAAAACTAAAAGCATTTTATGGCAACTTTGGCATTCTATTACGAGCCTATGTTTACATCCTATCTCTCGGGAAAAAAGGAATTAAGCAAGCTTGCCAAATGGCTGTCCTAAACGCAAACTACATTCGCTCACATCTAGAAGGAACTTACCACCAACCTTATCCTGGCGATTCCCTACATGAATGTATTTTCTCCGATAAAAATCTCCAATCAACCGGAGTAAAAACTCTCGATATAGCAAAAGCCTTGATTGATTATGGGATTCATCCGCCTACAGTCTATTTTCCGCTAATAGCCAAAGGGGCGATTATGATTGAACCTACAGAAACAGAATCCAAGGAGACCTTAGATCTATTTATTAAGGCAATGAAAGAAATTGCAGAAAACGCCACTAAAGACCCCGAAAGTTTTCACAACGCGCCAACAATGCCCAAGGTGTCTCGACTAGACGAAACGCAGGCCGCAAGAAAACCCGTTCTCAGGTGGCTACCTGCGAACAATTAATTCAAGACTCGATTCGAAACAAATCTACTTAATACCAAATCATTCACAATCAAAACCAAAATTATTAAAACTTCTTTTTATTTTAAATTAGCGACTTGGGCGCTTTTTTCCGTTTCTATATTTAGCTTAGCCGGGAGGTGGCAGTGGAGCGCTGAGTTGGCCTCACATTTTAAACTTCAATACTTTTTTCTGGCTTTAGGGCTTTTTATTTTTTATTTAGGATGCCGAAACTTTAAATATATCGCGTTTAACTTTGTAATCTTATTAATAAATGCATATGACATTGCCCCTCTTTTCGCCCAAAATGAAACTTCTGCAACAAGCGGTCAAAAACTAACAATAGTTCAATTTAATCGATATATAACTAGCCTCCAAGACGACAAAGTTTTTCAGTGGCTATCTAACAAAGAAAATGAATTCGATATTGTATTGATTCAGGAAATTGCTCCAAGCTTTGTTCAAGAACTTAAAAGCCTTGCGCCAACATACCCATATCAATATATCACTCCAAAGAAAGGTAGCTTTGGCCAAGCCCTTCTCAGCAAAAAAGAAATTATCGTCGACAAACCCACGTCATCAGATAAACCTAGTTTTCATTTAGCCGCAAAAATCCGTATTTCTCAAACCAACAGCCTTAAGCTTTATGGCATCCATATAATGTCGCCGGAATTTCCAAAAGGAGCGATAAGCCGTAACTCTCAACTTAAAATAATTGGGGAATCTATCTCTAACGATCCCTCAAAAACAAAAATAGCTATGGGGGATTTTAATGTTACTCCCTACTCTTACTATTTTTCTCGATTTGAAAAAACAATTGGGCTAAAAAACACGATGACAGGTTTTGGGCCTCAAAATTCATGGCCGAGCTTATCTCCTCTTGATATTTTTCGGATACCTATTGACCATGTTTTTGTTTCAAAAAACATTCAAGTTATAGATAGGAAAATCGGCCCTAATTTGGGGTCGGATCATTTCCCTGTAATCGTAAAATTATCTCTATAGAAATAATCTCATTATTCAAAAAAAAATTAGCGCAATCTGTTAAAAACCGCTAAAACTTCTTGCAACCTAGGAAGCGATAAACGGCCATTATTGAATGGAGTTAAATACTCAAAACCGCTTTCGAAAATTTTCTCAAAAACAAGATTACCTCCAACTGTATTGGATTTAGCGCCATCTAATAACTCTGTTTTTAATTTCTTTAATATCCAGCCACACGCTTCTAGTTGACCAACCTCGCTTAATTGTTCTAAATATCGAGTATCAATTCGGTTAGTCCCCAAATCCAGATAATCTAAACCGCGAGCGTCGATAGCGTTTTCTTTTTTACCTCTAAAAAATGTGAGTTGTTGTGCGTCAAACTTCCGAGATGGCGCTTTTGGGAATATGCCAAAACTTTCATTTTTTCTATCATTAGGAAATTCTTCAAAAATTTGCTTAGCTTTTTTTGTGACTAAACGCGGCAAATAAACATCCATTGCAATTATGCAATCGGCGCATTGAAAGTAATCGCCGCTTCCCCCCATAACTAGAATAGTACTAACTCCATAGTCGTTAAATAGCTCTTCCATACGGTCGATAAAAGGAGTAATCGGTTCCTTCTCTGAACGAATCAGCTGTTGCATTCGAGAATCACGAATCATAAAATTAGCGGCGCAAGTATCTTCATCCATCAAAATAAGCTTACAACCGGCTTCCATCGCCTCTAAAATATTTGCCGCCTGCGAAGTAGAACCGCTGGCAGAAACTGTTGAAAATTCTTTTGTCGATTCAATGGAAGGAAGATTATTCATAAATCCCGAAACGTCGATTTTTTTAACCGGTCGGCCATCCTCAGCTCGTATCTTGACAGCATTTCCAATTGTCGCCACACACTCTCTTCCATCCCCCGGAATATGTGGATAAACAGCCTCTTGAATAGCTTTCAATAAAGCGCTCTTTCCGTGAAACCCACCGCCCACAATCAGAGTCGACCCACTTTTTATTGACATCCCCCTAACCTTTCCCGCATGAGGCAATTCGACTTCTGCAAAAAAGTCTTCAGAAGCGCGAAACTGAACGACTCCCTTAAGCAAAGGCTTTTCGGAAATACCAGAAGCTCTCGGTAAAATGGACCCATCCGCGATAAAAGCTGCCCACTCGTTTTTCTCTAATAATTGGGAAAGGTAGTTATAATCTTCTAATACATGGAGATGTTTGTTAATTTCATTTAGATCCAACGACGTGGCCAACAAAGCCTTTTCAAATAAAAGGGGAACAGTTTCGGAAAACAACCGAGCGCATTCTTTTCCCAAAATATTCCTTCCCTCGCCAGGCAACCCTACAAAAAAAATAACTTGTAACGCCCCTTGATTTATCAGAACAGCGTTTCTTTTTAAAATTTTTTGGCTGGGTTGATATATTTCAACAACTCCGCTTTTACCCGACCCTCCACTTGATCTTATTAAAAGATTTAATTGATCATAAAACTTACGTAACAAGAAATCTTCTAGGCCTAGTCTACGTTCTGGAGTTTCAAACAGTTCTTTAGAAAATCCGGCTTCTATCAAATCAAATTGAACGGATAATCTACTCGGTTGGGCAAAGGGGTCTCCTTGCACATGCTCAAAAGTTAATTGAAACAATCCATAATTAAACGTTTGTTTTTGGAGTTGTTTATAAGACTTATATCCTCGACCATCTAGATCAATTAAAATCTTATTAAGAGCTTTAGGAGCTTCAATCATAGTCGTATTTAATAAAACAGTTTAGGAGAGTAAACTTCAGGGCAATACGTCTTTCCTATTACCAGAAAAACCTTCCGCTGAAATACCTACGGGTAAAAATCGCCGAGCGATCTTTACTATTTTGTCGCGGTATAGCAAATCCACAGACGAAGCGTCAATTTTCCGCATAATTTCTGGAAGAGTGGTTTTTAAAGTTCTCGAACCCTCACGCGTTCCATCGCCTTCTATAAAATGGTCTATAATCACTCCACTTACGCCAGCGAGCGCTAACCGACTAAAAAATTTCTCAGGATCTTTCAGTGGATATAAAGGAGATAAACAAGCTACCGTTTCTATTCCCATTTTAGAAAATATAGATAAAGCCTCAATACGCCTATCTATAGAGCAGGGAGGCGAAGGCAGCCCAGGCAATGTTTCTCTGTCCCCTTCTAGTGATATATGAACTTTTACCAAAGTTCTTTCTGCCAGTTTAATTATAGTTTCCTTATCTTCTAAAATATCTGCGGTATGAGTTTGAAGAATAATCTTATCGGGAGGAAGTTCTATCATTGCCAGCAACAGGGATCGCGAAATCCGGTATTTTTTTTCTAAGGGTTGCCAGGGATCTGTCGAGCTAGAAAAAAATATAGAAAATTTTCCGCCTTCGCGACGAGCCCACATGCTCTCACGCTTGTAATTTTGTTGATAAAGACTGTCGGCTTCTAATTTAACATCGACAAAAGTCCCCCAATCGCGCCCCTTAGTCAACCAATAGTTATGCTGAACGTAACAAGGAACACCGCAAGAAGATCGGCCAAAACCGCACCCCACATATGGATTTAAGGAATGAGAGGAAACTTTTTTTAAATAACCCGTTACTCGCGTCAAAATCGATTTACGAACTTCTTCTGTCACTATCATAAAGAACTTAATTTAGCTTATTCCACCAGTGTCCCCATTTTACCGAAGCGATCTTTTCGCTGAAAGCTGGAGAAGCCTTATAATAGTATTGATAGTCGCCGTATCCATCTTTACCTTCTACAGTTTGCCAACCTCCTTGTTTAAGATTATTTAAATCCTTAAGCCATATTCTTTTATCGTTTGTCTTGCGGACGATCAAATATCCCCAATCTATCCTGTAATCTGGATTTCCAAACAGAGTAACTAACGTGTTTGAGGGTCCATCCAAAGTAAATGTGTAACCACCATTACAATAAAAATAAACAAAATCTCTAAGAGAAGAGTAATTCTTTTCCCCATCCACACTGAACAAACCATTACAACGGCTACGAGCGGGATAGAAATTAAAGTTGTCTGCAAAAAAAGGAGCTTTGTATAAGGTTAGCTCTACCTTCTCTTTACTGGCAAAAACGAATGAAGGAACTAATAAAGTCGAAATTACTATGAAAGTCCAAATTTTAGATTTCATAATTTTTTTCCAAAGAATATTATTATTAACCCGACACTTAAATAGATGAGATCAGTCTAGACACATCATACAGAAACAAGGCTTTAAATGGATGTGTTTTGATTGCTTCATGTCGGGTATTTAATCATCCTCGTAATAATCTATTTATGATAATATCCCCATTAATCTTTACGCAAGAACTTCTTTTTGCAATCCTTATAGGCAAAGTTTCTTTAGTTTACTGATAGCCCCCTCCTAATAAGTTCTATAAAACTAATTTTCCCATTTTTCCTTTAAATTAAATTGCGTATTTTCAATAATTCTGCGGTGAATATACGCTGAAGGGGAAAACATTTGGTTCATTGTCCACTCCATCAAAAATTGAGGATCTTCAAAATCGTCATCAATATAATACTTTGTTTTTATAATATTTCGACGGGCCTTATTGGTCGGATCGCCGTTATTTTCTACTTCGCGAAATAAATGAATCGCTCGACTTTTTATATATTCATAATCAATAAAATGAGCTGGAATTTTGCGCCATAATTTTGGTTGAATTTGCTTTTGAACTTCCTTTTCGGCATTTCTAATTTCAGCACTTCTTTTTTCCACATCTTCTATATTAAGATTTCTAATTTCAATTCTTTTTTGTTTAGAATAATCTCGAACTGGGAACTCTAATTCAAACTGGATTAAGTCGTACAACAATTCCCATAAGTTATAGTAAATCAAAAATTTAGGAACAATCACTAAACCTTGATTATTACCAGAAATCAACTGGACTGTTTGCGAAGCCCAATAATAGTTTCTAACTGCCTTAGTTGCATTCCACCAATATTCTTTATCCAAATCATCAGTTTGCTTATTTTTAAACTTAAAAACCGCGTCTCTAATATTACTACTTAAAAACCGCGCATCTTGCCATAAGGCCATTGCCCTATTTTGAGCGGAGTATGGAGGCATATAAGTATTATCAATAGGGATCAGTTTAATTTCTGAAGAATTGTCCAAATTAAGTTTTTCAGACAAGCTTTTTAAAATAGATCTCCGAAAATTATCCTCCCAAAAACTAGTGATCAATACATTTTGCCCTAGAAGAGAACGAAACCAAAAAGCGGTCTCTTGACGCTTTTTAACTTGAGAATCTCCTTCGTTCTTGAATAAATACTTAAAAGGATCACGGACTATTTGTATTTGAAATCTTTCGTATTCTTGTGTATCTATGTTTCCAGGATTTTCATCAACAAGGTTATCCTCAAAAGCTTCACCGAGGTCTTTATTTAAATACCTCAATAGAAAAACTCCAAAAGCTCCATGATAAAGACGACTGATTCCCTTCCAAGCTTCATTTCTAACCACTTCAATCCATTTTTCATTTAACTTAAGATTTTCTAATAACTTTTCATACTTGTCTCTTAAATCATCTTGTTGTTCATTTTTAATAAGAAAAGATTCAATAGCTCGCCTTGGAAACATTTCTAGAAACATAGCCCATAATGAAATAACTTTAAAGTTAACCCTAGTCTCATAATCGTCTAATCCCAATTCTTTAAATTTTTGAGACGACTTAAGCAATAAAGCCAAAATATCTAGAAATTTAATATCTTTAAAATCATGTTCAATATTTAGTAGAGGCAGACCGATATCAAATTGTTTTCTTTTTTTTAATAGCTTAGAAATAACTTCATCACACTTAATAGTTTTCATCAGCGAATCAATATTAGTACAATTATTTAACTCAGGACAACTTCTCAAATCTACAAAATCATTAAATTTATTCAGGAAAAAAGAATACTCTTTTTCCAAAGATCTAGAGGGACTCTTGATTTCTTTAAATAATGTCTTCAGATTTCCAACCAATAGAGATTCGGCAAAACTAAATAGGCTAACCGCTTCCCAAAACCCGCAACTTTCTCTCTCAGAGTTTTTGTTATTTTGAGCATAATGATAAGCCCGGCTAAAGAATCTGAGTGCGGAAGAAGTTTGATTAAGAAAAAAAGCTAATCGACCACGTCGAGCCCATGTAGCAGGTTTATCATCCAAAACATCCTCAAATTTTTTGGGAAAAACAATCTTTATACTGTGATCTCCAGCTCCATGTTTTAACGCAAGATACGCGCGACAAATAAATGGTTGAAGTAATATGTTCCATTTAGAATCTCCAGATTTGATGTAATTTAGCAATCCACCATTTTCCTTTTTCCGAAAATCAGATTTAACCCATCGGTTTACTATTTGACACCCTCTTTCATATAAGGCCATTGCAGTTTTGTAATTGTGCCGCCTTTCATGTAAATTGGCCAACTTGAGGATTGTAATAAGAAAAATATTTAACTCTTGTGGGTCGCTTTTTTCATCTGGTTCAATGACGTTTTTTTCGCATAATTGTTGAGTTCTTCGAAAATATTCTGCCGCCTGGTCATAGTTTTCTTCAAAGAAATAGAAATTACCCAAAATACCTCTTAATACCGCAGACGTAGATTGATCTTCTTTCTCTTTTTCGCTTGTTTTACCCTCATGGACCAAGCTTTTATAATGCCGTTTGACTTTTTCTGCCGCAGCCATAGAAAAATTGAAGGAAGAAGACTCTAAATCACTTACACGAGTAACATAACGAATTTCTCTTTCAAATCCAGTGACAAATCTATAGCGCAAAAAACCATTTCGGATATGACGAACAAATGGTTTTAAAACTACTTCTAATAGAGAAGAAACAATATCATCAAGATGTGGAGAGCTATGGATGTTGATCGCTTCGACCATCCTTTCAAGGTATCTACGAGAAAACCCTCTTTTGTGGAACTTCAATATATAATGTAAAGCGCCTAATGCAGTCACCTTCAATTTATCGTCCCCCGAAGACAATCTTCTTCCTAAATGGTGCTCTAGAGGAATATAAATATTAGCGGCTAATAGAATTCTTTGGTGATCTAAAAATCCAATTTTTAGCATAAATCGTGTGGTAGAACGAACTGGAGGAACGGTTAAATTATTTTTCAATTCTATTGGAGAAAACGAAGTAACAAAATCTTCAAACACAGTATTCAATCGCTTAAAATTTCCCCAAGTGTGAAAACTTAAATACAAAATAAATTGTCTTAAGGTTAAAATAATGTACTTTGCTTCCTCTCTAAGTTTAGGGTTCTTGTCAAACCCTATTTCAAGAAGATACCGATAATAAATATTTAACTGGAATGGCCTGTAAACTAAATCCGAATCATTTAGTTTAGCTTCGTTAATTGCATCATTTTCAGTTTCATTAGTCTTTTCCCCAGGTTCTATTTGTTCGTCTTCTTGAGAAACTTTTTTACCAGAAACGCTATTCGATTTACTTTGACTGCCATAATATTTATCCCAAAGATAACGTGCAGTATCCATCTCCATCAACCTTCGACAAACAAAAACCTCGATCATGTTGTCGAGTCGACTTCCTCCCAAACCATCGGAATCGTCTGTCAACAGAGAAGGAATTTCAAAAACTCTGGTAAAAAGACTCTCGTACAATAAACTTGAGCTATCCTGATCGGCATACCAACTATCTAACATCTCTCTTCCTGCTATAAAAATAAATCTAGCTTGACCCAAAGTAATTAAATTTTTTAAGGTTCCTAACAAGACGTCAATCTCTTTTTTTCTTTCATATATATCTTCCGAAATTTCTTTAAACTTTCCGGTATCGGAGCTAGAATCTTCTTTTGCAATTTTATCTAACTCATCAAACACGAAAATAATGTCAGGACGGATAAATGGAACCGGGACAAAATATTTTCTACAATCTTCCAATATTTTCAACAACTCACTTTCCAATTGTCGCTCGTCCAATGGTAGCTGAGCTCGCGACCACTTTAAAGAAAACCATCTAGGACCTGCGTTGCCGTCAACTTTATGGGAATAAATCATTCTAGAGTAGAGTTTTTCAATGCGCCTTAATGTCCTGTATTCTGTCGGCAACAACCTTGAATTCAAAAAATCAATCAAAACCATACAAAACAAATAAACCAAAACAAAATAAATCGACTCGACATAATTTATGGACCAAAAAAAACCACTTAGTATTAATCCAATACCAAACTTGACCCAGTCGCCAATAAATCCATCCGTTGAAAAATCCAAACGAGGAGTCTTCTCAATAAATTTTTCCAAATATTCAAATAAATAAGACAGTATTTGATGACTCGTTGAATAGAATGATTTTGTAAGATGAGAAAAAGAACCGCAACTTGAAAATGTTTCAGAACAAACAAAACTATTTTTTAGTTCCTCAGCAACTTTCAAATGTAAATCTTCGAAAAGAAAAAATTGATAATGGCTTATTAGAGAAGCCACAAAAATAAGCCCTACCCAATATAAAATTCTTCGAAAAATATGTTTTACACAGCCCCTCAATTCATCGCGCAACAAACTAACAATATTAAAAAGAACTTTATCGGATAGCAAAGGTTGAAAACTTAAATTGACTTTCACTAAAACAACAGGGCGAATTATTCTCTTAATACAATTTAAAAATTGGAAATGATCAATCCCATGTCTAAGCCATAAATGCTTAACCACACATCTAATAAAAACACACATAAAAATAACAAGCCAAATCCAAGAAAATGGAAGAAAAATCCCAAGAATTAAAGGACCAATAAAAACTTGGCAAATCCATTGGGCCAATCCTTGATGAGGGTCAAAGTAATCAAAAAAACCAATAACCTTTGAAGAAGGTAGTTTAGTTTTAGATTGCTCTCGATAAATATCTCTTTCAATTTTCAGTTTATTTTCATTGGCGTTTTTGAAGTTTTCAGTTTTTATATTTTCAAATATAGAAACTTTTTCGAGAAAAACCGCTTCCCATAACCCACGCAAAAACTTTAGTTTTAAAACATAAATAATAGCTCTTAAACTCCAGAGTAAGTAACGAGTCCCAAAGCCTAGCAAACTTATTTTTTGGTTCTTTTTTGAAGAGTCATTAGAATTATTACAATCACTTTTTTTTTCTAAAAATTCGTATTTATTCAACATCCATTTCCAAGGTCTCTCAACTATTGACTTTGGAATCAAGAATGAAAAAATATTTTTTAGAACATTCAACAAAACCATCAATATTTTAAAAATTCTTACCGAAATCGATCTAAAAACTTTTATAAGTAAAACCATCCACTTAGGGAGACTTGAACTCCCTTTAATGTAATAATCTAATACCTTTTCAACAGCTTTAGTCTTACCCACGCCACGATAACCTGAAATCAGATAACTCCCGCTGCTAAATCTTGAATTACGTAGAATTTCGTGGAATTCGTTTATAAATTTATCTCTTCCAACAAAAAGCTGGTCTTGGGGTTGATGTAATAAAGAACCATAGGAAAGTTTGTATGCATTCAATGGAACAGTAACAGTTAAATGATCAATTATAGGAGATTCTGCTTTTTCCCCCTCTGGATTAGTTTTATCTGCCATTTTCCGCCTCAAAAAACTGCTATATTTTTTCGCATTTAATACTTTTTTTTAAATATAAAAACTTAAAAACAGGCCATTCCCCTGAGAATACTGAACAAAAATCAGTTAGAGCAAAAACTCTAACTATACTACAGATCCTTCAGCACAAAACTTCAGAAACAATAATATTGTTAAATCGAAAATTATTTCAGAAAATAAATAGATTGTCAATTTGTTGTCGGAATAACGAATTAACTGAAGGTAAAATCCATGCGTAGCGATTCATCAACAATCGCTATAGAATTTCTTTATTTTTACTTTTATGTTATTTTCCAAAGCTACCGAACCTACAATTAAATTAATTTTTGAGAGTTACCCATGAATCAAGAGATACGAGTTCGTTTTGCCCCGAGTCCTACGGGTTTTTTACATATTGGCGGCGTTAGAACCGCTTTATTTAATTGGTTATTCGCAAGAAGTAAGGGCGGAAAATTCATCCTCCGAATAGAAGACACCGACCAGGATCGCTCTACTGATGAATCTATTAAAGAAATCATAGAGTCTATGTTGTGGCTTGGATTGAACTGGGACGAAGGTCCTTACCGTCAAACCCAAAGACAGGACTTGTATCGGTCAAAAATCGCCGAGTTATTTAAAGACGACAAAGCCTATCGATGTTATTGCTCTCCTGAAGACCTTGAACAACGTAAAAAAGAAGCTATGAAGAAAGGCCTTAAACCTAAATATGACGGTCGCTGCCGAAATCGAACAGATTGTCCAGACGACCAACCTTACGTCATTAGGTTTAGGAGCCCTGAAGAGGGTTCTGTTGTTGTAGACGACCTTTTACGAGGTAAAGTTGTATTCGATAATAAGGAGCTGGACGATATAATTTTATTGAGATCCGACGGTTCTCCTACATACAATTTTGTCGTTGTGGTTGACGACGCAGAAATGGGCATCACTCACGTTATCCGAGGCGACGATCATTTATCCAATACCCCCAGACAAGTTTTGTTATTTGACGCTCTTGGTTATACACGACCGCAATTTGCGCATATTTCAATGATTCTTGGAGAAGATAAAACTCGCTTGAGTAAACGACACGGCGCAACATCCGCTCTTGCCTATAGAGATATGGGATATTTACCGCAAGCTCTTATCAATTATTTAGTTCGGCTTGGTTGGTCTCATGGGGATCAAGAAATATTTTCTCAAGAAGAAATGTTTGAATCATTTTCATTAGAATCAATTACTACATCTGCAGCTGTATTTAACCCCGAAAAACTTTCCTGGCTAAATCAACATTATCTCAAAACATTGCCTATAGAAGAAATCGCGGAACGATGGAAACCTATTTTGGTAAAAGAGAATATTTTTGAAGAAAAGTTTGATAACTTAATCGACGCTGTTCAAGAAAACCCAAATCCCAAAGACATGATTCCAATACCCGAGAAACTCGCTAGCCAAAACTTTGAAGCAATCATACTAGCTCTGCGCGAAAGATCTAAGACCTTAGTTGAAATGGCCCAAGCTTCGGAATTTTATTTTAAGGAAAATTTGACGTTTGACGAAAAATCAAAAAATAAATTTCTAAAACCGGAAGTAGCTCCATTATTAGAAATGGTCGTTGAAGAACTTTCCCATTTAGACGATTTTACAGAGAAAGAAGCGGAAATAGAATCTATCGTAAAAGGCATTGTCGAAAAAGAAGGTTTAAAGCTGGGGAAATTAGCGCAACCGATTCGAGTAGCTTTAACGGGGAAAACCGTAAGCCCTGGTATATACGATGTCATAACATTGCTTGGGCGAACGCGAACTTTAAAACGGCTTAAAGAGGCATTAGACTTTATCAAGACTCTTTAGAAAGACTGGTAATTAAAACCATAATAAAACTGTTAATGGAGAAAACGTTATGGAAGGACCATCGGTGAACTTGCAAAAACAATCGTCTCATACCTTCGACCTATTTATGGAAGACGAAGACGGTTCTGGCCCCGACGGAGTTACCGTCGTTTTCTTACCAATGAATGAAATGGAAAAAGATTTTAATTTAGAGAACAGAGATTGGGAAGAAATTGCCAAACGTGTTGGAGTGTTAATAAAAAGATATGTAGTCCAAAAAGGGAGCGGTATCTCAGATCCCTATTAATTTATAAAATAATATATTAAAACTTTTAGAAAAACATATGAGTTCTACAACTAACAACGACTATTGGCCTTTACCCAAAAATGATCCTTGGTCTACGCCTTTTGCCGAAACTCTTCTAAGCGTAGTCGATTTATTTTCTGGCGCTTCGGTCTTGGATCTTGCCGCTGGCGGAGGAATCCCCTCATTTCATATTGCTGAAGAAGTTGGTCCAACGGGAAAAGTTTTGGGTATTGATTTACATCCCGGTCAAATCCAAAGGGCTAAAACGGTGCAGGCTCATCGAGTTCCCTGGTTACAATTTATACATGGCGACATAAAAAAAATCCCTCAAGATCTGCCGCAATTTGATCGTATTACTGGAAATTTATCTTTTATGTTTTTTCGTCCTGATCGATTCAGCGCTTTGAATGAAGTTTTAAAGTTTTTAAAACCGGGGGGGCAAATTGCTCTTTCTTTTCCTTCTCTTGGAACTTTTGATCCGCTTTGGGCGCGAATTGACAAGGAAATGAAAAAGCACAAACTAGTAAAAGAAAGGGAAGCGCTTGAGGAATATCGTTTAGAAAGGCCGTCTTCCGACCACGTACAAGGTTGGCTTAAAGAATTGGATATGGATCAAATTAAAATTAAAGAAGAACCTTTAGAAATTAAATCTAATCCTGGACAAGAATTCCTCTATCATCCATTACTGAGGAATGGTTTTTTAGAAGACGCGTATGAATGCTTTGAAGACCAAAAACTAGCCGAGACGGTAATGAACTCCGTCTCCAACGACATGGAAAGTTTTACCCCGCTTTTAGCTATCCGATGCGCTTTTTCAGCCTGGAAAAAAAACTGAGATAAAAGTTTTTTTAAGACATCAGTTTTTCGAAAAACCCCATATGTTTATTTTTAACGGCTTTCCCATCAATCTCTGCAAGCTCTTGAAACAACTCTTTTTGCTTTTTTGATAATTTCTTAGGAGTTTCGATCACTATTTGAAGCACTTGATCTCCTTTTCCTCGCCCCTGAATATGAGGTATTCCAACACCAGGAATACGGTAGGTATTTCCCGATTGAGTTCCCTGTGGCAATGAAATAACTTTTGTTTTTCCTTCTTCTAATAGTGGCACTTCAATTTCCGCCCCTAAAGCGGCTTGAGAAAAAGAAATTGGAAGCCGGCAATAAAGATCATATTCCTCTCGGTGAAAAAATTCATGTGGCTGCATGTGAATAATCACATAAATATCTCCAGGAGGTTCTCCATTTGGCCCTCTTTCTCCTTCTCCTCGAAGTCTCAATCTAGAACCGTTATCTACTCCGGCAGGAACATTTACAGAAATTTCTTTTGGTTTTAGCGTAGACCCTTGGCCTCGACAGTCGGAACAAGGACTGACAATCTTTTTCCCAGCTCCGTTACACGTAGGACAAGTTGTTTTAATGCTAAAAAAACCTTGTTGCTGGATAAATTGTCCAGAACCACGGCACATACCACATACTTGTGGAGAAGTTCCAGGCTTAGAACCGCTCCCTCTACACGTATCGCACGATTCTCTTTTATTTATATTAACAGTTTTTTGGGTTCCAAAAGCGGCTTCTTCAAACTTTAATTTCAAATCAAGTCGCAAATCAGCTCCGGTAGATCTGGACCTTCCCCCACCGCCGCCAAAAAAACCGTCAAAAATATCGCCAAAGCTAGAAAAGATATCATCGAAACCGCCTGGGCCGCCTCCCATACCTCGTCCTTTTAAACCCTCATGCCCAAATTGATCGTAAATTTGCCTTTTTTCTTGGTCTTTTAAAACATCATAGGCCTCAGCCGCTTCTTTAAACATTTCTTCAGCTTCATTATCTCCCGGGTTTTTATCAGGATGATATTGCATCGCCAATTTTCTATAAGCTTTTTTAAGTTCAGTTTCATTTGCGTCTCTACCAACGCCTAAAATTTGATAAAAGTCTCTTTTCGACATAAACAATCCAATTCGGAGTCAATTTTACCGGCTCGTAGAACAAACGCGCCGATCATCTTCAACATTATCCAGCTTTAGCAACTTTTACTTTAACCGGTTTTAACAACTTATCCTTAAACATATATCCGGGTTCTAATTCTTCTATAACGACATTATCCTGCTCTGGGTTTTCGGCGGGAACAGTCATACAAGCTTCATCCGTACTAGGATTAAACTTTCTTCCTACAGCTTTAATTGGCTCGACGCCATTCCCCTCCAATTCCTTACTAAACTGACCTATCGTCATATCAAGACCCTGTTTCAAACTTGCAAAGTCATCGCTATTCTTAGCCGACCCAGAGGCTCTTTTTAAGTTATCTAAAATTGGAACTAACTGGGAAAATAATTTTGCTTTAGCTTGATCAAGCTTACCTTCATTTTCCCTTTGTAATCGCTGTCTAATTTCTTCCGTTTCAGCGCTTTTAGCTTTATAAGCGGCTATGTATTCTCGTAGCCTCTTATCTTTTTCTTCAGCTTCGTCTTTTAATTTTTTGACATAGCTAGGGACCTGCTCTTCCATCTCTACATCGCCGTCAGAATCATCTTCATTCACCCAATGTCGTTTATCATTTACGGTAAAATTTGAAGCTTCTTGATTTTCGTTTTCTTCTTCTTTTTCTTTTTCTACATCTGCCATATACGAACCTCTCCTAAAATCATATACATCGTATGTGGGAATCAAAATTCAGGGGATCGTTTTGTTCCAGAAAAAACAATGACCGCGCCGAAAATAACTCGGCGCGGCCTAAAGTTAAACTTGTTACTTTTTGCTAATATCCTCGAACTCAGCATCAACAACATCGTCATTAGACGTCTTGTTTTCAGCCTCCCCTTCTGCAGGAGGAGCATCCGCAGAACCATCGGCTCCACCAGCTGCCTCAGCTCCATCTGGATTAGCGCCATCGGCGTCTTGAGTTTGCGAATACATTGACGAAGCAACTTTATGAGAGGCTTGAGTCAACTTCTCAATTTGTTCTTTCATTTTCTCTTCGTCATCGCTTTCTAAAGCGGTTTTGGCTTCAGCAATAGCCGCTTCAGACTCTTTAACTTCATCTTCAGAAAGCTTCTCTTTATTCTCAGTGAGAGTCTTTTCAAAGTTATAAACTAAAGAATCTAGTTGGTTTTTCAAGTCAATCATCTCGCGACGTTTTTTATCCGACTCTGCGTTTGACTCTGCATCTTTAACCATATTCTCAATATCATCATCGCTCAAACCAGTAGAGTCTGTAATGGTAATTTTTTGTTCTTTATTCGTCCCTTTGTCTTTTGCAGAAACGTTTAAAATACCATTTGCGTCGATATCAAAAGTAACTTCAACCTGCGGAACTCCACGAGGCGCTGGTGGTATACCATCCAAATGAAATTTTCCTATAGATCGATTGTCTTTTGCCATTTCCCGTTCACCTTGGAGGATATTAATTTCCACGCTAGGCTGGTTATCTGCCGCAGTTGAAAATGTTTCGGCTTTTTTCGTAGGAATGGTAGTATTTCTTTCGATTAGTTTAGTAGTTACTCCACCTAAAGTTTCTATCCCTAAAGACAAAGGAGTAACATCTAGTAATAAAATATCTTTTACGTCGCCAGATAATACGCCCGCTTGAACAGCAGCGCCTAAAGCTACAACTTCGTCTGGATTAACACCGCGATGCGGCTCTTTACCAAATAATCCTTTAACCATCTCCTGAACCTTAGGAACACGAGTAGATCCACCAACCAAAACAGCTTCAGTAATTTGGCTCGCTTCAAGACTTGAATCCGACAAAGCTTTCTTGCACGGCTCTAAACTTCTTTGCAATAAATCATCGATCATAGATTCGAATTTAGCTCTGGAAATTTTCATTCCCAAATGCTTAGGGCCTGCAGCGTCTGCTGTTATAAACGGAAGGTTGACTTCAGTTTCGTTTACTGTAGACAATTCCATTTTAGCTTTTTCGGCTGCCTCTTTTAATCTTTGTAAAGCCATCGTGTCTTTAGAAAGATCAATTCCCTGCTCTTTCTTAAACTCAGTAATTAACCAATCGATAACTTTTTGGTCCAAGTTATCGCCGCCTAAATGAGTATCACCATTAGTGGCTTTAACTTCGACAACGTTATCTCCTACTTCTAGAATTGATACGTCAAAAGTACCGCCGCCAAAGTCATAAACAGCTATCATTTGGTCGTTTTTCTTATCTAATCCGTAAGCTAACGCAGAAGCCGTTGGTTCGTTAATAATACGTTTAACCTCTAAGCCTGCGATCTTGCCAGCATCTTTGGTTGCTTGTCTCTGAGCGTCATTAAAATAAGCGGGTACTGTAATTACTGCTTCGGTAACTGATTCGCCTAAATATGCTTCCGCAGATTTTTTCAGCTTTTGCAAAATCATAGCTGAAATCTCAGGAGCCGAATATTGTTTTCCATTCGCTTCAATCTTAATGTCGTTTTTGTCTCCCTTAACAACCTTGTAAGGCACCATTTTCATCTCTTCAGAGACTTCTTCAAACGACCGGCCCATAAACCGTTTTACGGAAAAAATTGTATTTTCCGGATTGGTTATTGCTTGTCTTTTAGCAACTTGCCCAACTAAAATTTCTCCATCTTTAGTGAAAGCCACTACCGAGGGGGTAGTTTGGTTTCCTTCTTCATTTACAATTACTTTGGGTTCATTGCCTTCCATTACAGCTACAACAGAATTCGTGGTTCCCAAGTCAATTCCGACAATCTTTCCCATGATTGCTGACTCCTCAAATTTTTTATTCATTTCAAAAATTACATATTTTCAGTCAAAGTGTTCATAAGATTTAAAAAAAACGATGTCAAGTAATGGAGACTTTTTTTCATCATTTTTTAATTACGACTATTTTTTTGACGATAATATTTGATAAGATAAAGCTATAACTAATGAGAAACTAAACTTATTTGGGTATTAATTATGTCTGGACAAAAGAATGATCGAGAGTTTACCCGGGTCCCTATTAATATAAGGGTCGAATTATCTTACGATGGAAAAACAATAACCTCTAATAATTGCCAGGACGTAAGCATGAATGGCGTTTATGTCATTTCGGAAGATAAGTTTAAAGAAAATTCATCTTGCGATGTCACATTACTCGTTAGCAAGGATGAAAAAACCAGCGAGGAAATAAAAGCTCAAGGGCACATTGAGCGAGTTACAGAAAATGGAATGGCGATTAAGTTTTTAGGAATTGAAATGGAAAGCTATGACAAGTTGTACGAATTGATTGTCTTTAACTCTACTAGTTCCGAACAAATGGAAAAAGAATTCCAAGAGCATGTTGGACTAAAAAAAAGGAATGAAAACGATAAATAATTAAGAAAACCTTTTAATTATGATCGTTTTTGGACGGATACAACAAAAGACTGGTCGCCGTAACAAAAAACTGCCTTAGCAACCTCTGTACTATCGGAAATATATAATTGGTGATCGGTTATTGCACAAGCTGGTAATGACAATTGACACTGTTGATGTTCTGGCAATAACCCCTTGATGTTACCTCCCACCATATTTGTTAACTCTCCCAAGGCGTCTTGAATCTCTTCCATTGAAGCTTTTGCTTCTTCAATTCCAAACATTACAGAAGCGGCTCTTCTAGCGACTGAAGCTGAACAGTGGATTGAAATTGTCCCATTCCAAGCGCCAGTAATCTGAATAAATCCCAACAAGGTCTTTTCAATTTCAGAGGATTTAAATACATCGGTCGTTTCAACTTCAATTTCCAATATCGATTGCCAGACTTCTTTTGTATATTGAATAATTTCAGCTTCCATAGTTCTTAAGTTCCTATTTTATAACAACCTGCCTGAGGAAATTGGACTCGAACAAATTTATCGTCTAAATTTAAAGTAGTTTCTGCCGCACCTAAAAACATATAACCATCTGGTTTCAATAATTGCCTAATATTACCCAATATTTTCTTTTTAGTCTGAACATCAAAATAGATAAGAACATTACGCATCATTACGATATCCATTTTAGGCATAATAGGCCATCTCTCCGCTAAATTAACTTGGCGAAAGTCTATTTGCTTTCTAAATTCAGGCTTTACCCTCCATGTCATATTTTCTCTTTGAAAATACTTTACCAAAAGCATCGCCGGCAACCCTCGATTAACCTCTAGCTGAGAGTAAATCCCTTCCCTGCATCTAGTAAGCATTTCAGTAGAAAGGTCACTTGCAATAAAGGTAAACTTCCAATTAATTAACTCGGGAAAGTTTTCTCGTAGCAACATAAGAATCGTATAAGGTTCTTGACCGCTCGAGCTAGCTCCACACCATAAACTCAACGTCTTTTCCTTAGCTCTAATCTTCATCATTTCAGGAATGACAATTTTTTTAAGAGCCTCAAAGGGATGTAAATCTCTAAAAAACGAGGTTTCATTGGTCGTCATTGCATCTACAACTTTTTGGGCAAATGGACCTCTTGACTGGAGCTTGAGCTTTTGGACTAATTCTTCAATAGTCTTTAGACCTTCTGAATTTACCAGCGGCCACATCCTCGACTCAACCAAATATTCTTTTCCTGGCTCCAGAATAATGGCTGAACGCTCTTTTATTAACTTTCTAATAAAATCAAAGTCATTGGGATTAATGGCCATATAAAAACCTTTAAAAAATCAAAACCCTATTTTGCTTAATATTAAGTCAATATTCCACTTGGAAATATTTTAAGAAGTATCTCATCTGTTAGCTGTTTCAAAGGTAATACCTTATGAGCCAGTCCAGATTGCGCTACCTGTCCCGGCATACCCCAAACAACGCTAGTACTTTTATCTTGAACCATTACTTGGCCGCCAACTCTTCGAACTTCTTCGCAACCTTTAAGTCCATCTTTTCCCATACCTGTCAAAACTACAGCTAATGTGTTTGCTCCATAAAGATTCGCTACTGATCGAAACAAGACATCCACTGCTGGCCTGCATGAATTTTCTGGGGGGTCTTGATTTAAACCCAGAAGAGGTTCAGAGGCGCTCCTTTTTAAAACCATATGGTAGTCACCAGGAGCTAAATAAGCAGTACCTTTTTCTAGAGTATCGCCTTCTTTTGCTTCGACTATTCTGATATTAGAAATATCATTAAGCCTTTCAGCTAACCTTTTTGTAAAGCTTGCCGGCATATGTTGGACAATTACAACCGGAACGGATAAGTTTTTTGGGAAAGGCTCTAAAAGCTTTTGCAAGGCATCGGGGCCCCCTGTAGAAGATCCAATGGCAAGGACGTCGATTTTCTTTTTATTCTCGCGGCCTTTAAAACCAACCATCTATAGAAATTCCGCTCTAACCCAACTTATTTCGCGCTTTAACAAACTTAAAATCGACTCAGTCAACTAACTTGTTACAATTTGACTGTAAAAATAGGGAAAATAATTACATACATTAACAGAAATCGTTATTCATAATAACTAAAAAACCATAAAAAGAACATACTTCGCTTTATTAAGTGTTTATAACTCCTAACAAAGCTAATTTCTCTCTAATTATGTCTTTAGTAAACGGTTTCATTACATATTCGTTAGCGCCAGCCTCTAAAGCTTTAATTACCTGGGACATCTCTGTTTCAGTTGTAACCATCATCAGGAGCATGTCGTTATAGGCTGCATCTTTTCGAACCTCACAAACAAATTCATACCCATTCATTTCAGGCATATTCCAATCGACTAGGGCTATCTCAACTTTCCCAACTTCCTTGAGACGTTCTACTGCTTGACGACCATTACCGGCTTCAAATATCTCAAAGCCCATTTCTTTCAACATCTTCCCTAGAATCAAGCGAATTGCTTTGGAATCATCAATTACCAGAGCCCGCACTGCTGCCTCCTTTTTTTGCCCATTAAATTATTCACTATCGAGGCGAAACTTATAATATTTATTATAATCTAAAACTAAATCTTTGAAACTTTAATATTGTAACAAATTCTTAATAATCAACACGATTGTCACTAAAAAATCTTTTCACTAAAAGTAAATCTAATGACTAAAAAAAAGACCCCTTCTCAAAGACCAATACGCCAGAGAAGGGGCATTTAAATCAGCCTAAAATCTTAGATAGACTTTTATTTTGCAAGTTCAGAGTAAGTTTCGCAAAAGCACTTCTTTAACCTACTCAGCATTCTCATCTAAGCCAGTTTCTAATTCATGCATGAAAATATTTGTATCTTCTTTTTTAGGAATCTTAGCTTCTTCTTTTAACCTTTTAATCTCGGCCAATTCCTCAGACCCTTCAGGAGTTTTTGCCCAAGGAGTCAAACCTTCACTCAATTGCCGTTTTACTTCGGCAATAACGGATTCCAATTTTGAGCTATCAATATCGCGAAGCGAAAGTAATGCATCTTCATGACCATCATAAGCGCACATGGCTACCGTATAACAATTCGTGTTAGCGCGAATCATCTTAAGGGTAATGTTCGCAAAATGGCAATGTAACCCAATAAATACCGCGCATTCGATTTTATTATGCATGATAGTTAAATTAGGGTGACATGGGTTGATAACTCTTTCAGGATCAATCTTAGGATAAATAGGCCGATAATCTGGCATTGTAATTATATTCATCCCTGGGACCGCCGCTGCCAAATCTAGAGCTAGTTGAGCTTTATGCTTAGTATCTTCAGTCCAACCCCAAACAATCATTGGACCAGGATGTAGTGTTGGGTTTCTTCTCGTCAACAATTCCGTTGCCAAGGTTTCAATAGCTTTTTGCGTGGGAACATGTTCACCCTGTACAAGGTCATAACCAGAACCTTGTATCGGCTGGAATATACCCATAGCAGCAGCCGATGGTGGCAATAAACCTACGGGTCCGACTTCTAATTTTGGCATTATTTCAAAACCTCAAAAAAAATTAACCGATAATGATGTCTTACTATATTAACTCGCAGAAAGACCAACTGAGCGGCCTAACCGATATTCGCTTTGAAAAACGTTCATAATATTATCATTCAAAACCCCTGTCAATCTTAAAGTTACGGCTAAACCGACCAATTCATGGATGATTTTAAGATCTTATTTAAAAATTAAAGCTAATAAAACTTAAAATCTACGCTTGCGGTAGGTGAGAAGCATGATGAAGCACCATCTTCCAATCTTCGCCAACCTTTTGAAACAAATTAGTTGCGAAAACTTTTGAAGCCTGAACCCCAGACATTGTTATTGCAAATAAGTTCTCCTGACATCTAACCCAAGCAAAATCACCTGAAATTAAAGTCTCAACGTCTGACAACTTAATTTCCATATTGTCGGTGTTATCAAAAATACCTTTCCAACTATTAATAATTGGTTCATAACCATGTATAGGAGGCCATCCAGGGTGGATGCAGCTTATTCGATCTAAATCACTCCAGACTTCTTTCATATTCGTCAAGCTTTGAGCGTTAAACGCATTATAAAAACCTTCATTCGCCGCTTTTGCTTCTTCATCTAGAGTCATTTATTTAATTTCAATATTATTTTTTAATTTGGGGCATCATTTAACAAAAACTCTATCGCCTCCAATGTTTCAGGCGACGCCCAGTTTTTCGCGCCATCTACTTTTGCCGTAATATGTCCCGATCTGCTAACCACATAGGTTATCGGAATTGTGTGAGACTGATATAATCTTTCAGCCTGTCCTTCTTTATCCATTAAAACGGGGAAAGACAACTTTCGCTCTTCAATAAACCCTTCGACCCCTCCAGCCTTATCTATACTAACAGCTAAAACGGTAAAGCCCTGGGATCGGAACCTTCTATAAAGCTTTTCCAATGATGGCATTTCTATTCGACATGGTACGCACCAGGTTGCCCAAAAATTAATTAAAATCACTTCACCACGATGGTCCTTTAAACTCTCACGGTTTCCTTTTAAATTAACTAGCGAAAAATCAGGCGCCAAGAAACCGACTTCTGCCTTCACTTGATTTTTTAGCTTTTGAAGTTTAACTTGCGATAGCTCCAATGGCTCTTCATTATAATGACTAACCAGAAAAAAAATCGCTAACGCAAATAGGAAAAAGTACAGGCCTATATACTTTTTAATTGGAATAGAAACGCTCCTTTTTTATTTGATCAATTTCATCTTTCATCTTTTCAATGCGGACTCTCTGCCCCATTAACAAAAAATACAAAAGTGTAAAAGCTCCCAGTGAAATCATCAAAGTCATAACCATAGAGTCATCCATTCCCGCCCCAAACCCTTCTGGAGTGATCATTTTTGGCTTTGGATGGAAAGTCCTCCACCATAAAACGGAAAAATGAATGATGGGAATATTAAGAAAACCTGCAATTCCTATTACCGCAGAATATCGCGCTCTCATAGAACCAGCATCTGATTGCAACCTCAACATGATGTACGCGACATAAATCAACCATAAGACTAAGGTCGATGTAAGCCTAGCGTCCCAAACCCACCATGTCCCCCAAATAGGCTTAGCCCAAATTGGCCCTGTGATTAAAACAAGAGAACAAAACACCACTCCAATTTCGGCAGAAGACTGCGCATAAATATCCCACTCCCGCTCCCGTTTCCATAAATATAAAATACTACTTAAAAAAACGATAAAAAAAGCAAAAAAGGATAACCAAGCGGAAGGTATATGGTAATACATTATTCGTTGAACCAGCCCTTCCTGCTTTTCAGTCGGCACATAAACAAAAATAGCGTACACCGTTGCGGAAAATGCAAGAACGGTCAAACCCCATAAAATCCAATTAATCTCTGAATCTTCTTCTTTTTCTTCTAATTCTTCGCTCACCGGTCAGAATCCTTTTCCAGAGTTTCTTTTAATAGTTCAAGGTCGCGCCTAAGAGCTTGATTTCGCTTCATCAAACTGACTATATAAATTAGAATTCCCGCCCATACAAAAGCATTCGCGGCGAATAAATAACCTAATTGGCCCATATTGGTCTCATTCCTCCAGAATATGATCTATGGTCATAATGGACACCGCTAAAAAAACGATATCAAAGCACGAAATTAATCCAATCCACTTGGTCATATCAGCTAACTTTTCGCCAGCTAACAACCGGCTAGTCATATTAACCGAACCAATAACAACTGGCGTTACTAATGGATATAATAAAATCGGTAACATGATCTCCCTAGTTTTCAAATTAGACGCCAGTGAAGATAACAATGTTCCCAAAACACAAAAACCAATTGAACCTAAAAATATTACCAATAATAACGAAAATAAAACACTGATAATATCTACATTAAAAAAGATCATAAACACTGGAAGAATTAACACTTCCATTATGCTTAGAAATAAAAGATTGCTTATCATTTTACCAAAATAAATCGCGGTTCTATCGACTGGGCTCAGCATCATTCCTTGAAGACAGCCATTTTCTTTTTCTAAAGTAAAAGATCTATTGAGTCCCAAAGTCCCCGAAAAAATAAAAGCGACCCATAATACTCCTGGCCCCACGTCGTTTGCGTTTACAATACTTAAGTTTATAGAAAAAATAAAAATAAGAATCGATAAAACAGCAAATATAAACATAGATGCAAAAAGCTCTTTCGTTTTAAGTTCCGAAAGAACGTCTTTCCAGATTATCGTCCCAATTTGAGCTAGATAAGCTTTCATCTCAATACAAAACCATTCATATATTTTTCTTATTTCCTGTTTTTGTCGACTCGACTATTTGCGATAGTTTGATAATAAAAACCTTCAAAACTATTTTTATCAACATCGTCAACATGTCCCATAAAGGCTTTTTTTCCGTCTGCCATAATTGCGACACGGTCACACATCTCCAACCCTCTTGGAATATCGTGAGTGATCATCACAATACTGCGCTTAGCGTCACGCAAAACCGACAACCGTTCCTTTAGGTTTTCAGACGCGTGTTGATCTAGGCCTGTATAAGGCTCATCCAAAAAAAGAATTGCTGGGTTATTTATGATCGCTCTCGCAATAGAAAGCCTTTGAGTCATTCCTCTTGAGAAAACTCCGACAGGATCGTGCATTCGCGCTTTCAAACCCATTTCATCAATGACTTGAGCTGCTCGCTCTTCTGGGTTCTCCAGACGATGCATTTTGGCATAAAACACAAGATTCTCTAAAGCGCTTAAGTTATCGTATAAATATGACGCATGGGAGATAACGCCTATTTGGCTACGCATTTGAGGGTTTGCGTCTTCGATATTAAAACCTGCAATATAAGCAGTTCCAGAAGTTGGTTTTGCAAGGGAGGAAAGAATTTTTATTAATGTTGTTTTACCCGCGCCATTAGGACCAAATATAGTTAGAAACTCGCCTTTAAAGAGCTCTAAGTCAATTCCACGCAACGCTTGGATTAACCCAAACGTTTTTCGCAACGCTTTTACAAACAATATATGATTTGGAGATGGGAGGCCGTTTTCAGACATGAAATGGTTTGAATGATTAAGAGGAAGTTTGTCCGTAACACTTTGGCCAAAAATCCAATGTCTCAGGTTATACGGCCCCGATTTTTTCGGAAGAGGCTTTTTTTCCCGTCTTTTTATTATTCTCTAGAATGTCTATCTTTTCTAAAATACTTACCGCTTCCATTTGGAGTTTTTCCTTCATAGAAGCGTAATCAGAATCTGACAACTTTCCTGTTTTAAAATCAAATTCTAGTTCTTTAATCGATAGTAGAACTTCTTCTTTTCTCACTAACAAATGTTTGTATTCTTCTAACGCAGGGTCCCTGCTGACAAACAAATTTTTGATAGTTTTTGGAGAGAATAAAGGAATCCCAACCAAACCCAAAATTACTACAACAAAAAGTAGTTGAAAAAAATGAACCAATTCTAATCTAGAGCTCCAATTTATCTAATTCTTTTTCCAATCGCTTGGAGTATTCGCCAGAAATGGGTTCGGAAGAATTTTTTACTTCTTCGACGTCTCCCTCTTCCTTCTTATCTCCCTTGCGACCTTTACCTAACCAAGTTTGGGCAATTTTCCTAATACCCAACCCACCACCAACCAATGCTGCAAATGGTGTCAACCAAGCTGTTAAATTAAATCCTGTTTTTGTCGGAGCAGAAAGAATTGTCTCGCCATACTTATCCACATAAATCTGAATAACTTGTTCTGTAGTAAGACCAGATTCCAGTTTTTTTCGAAAATCTGCTCGCGTCTTATCTGAGGTGCTGCACGTACAATTTATCATCACCTTACCGCATTTATCGTCACACTTACACATTAATGCATTTTCAAGGTCTGATATAATCACAGCCGCAGACACAGAATAAGGAGTAAAAAACACCCATCCCGCTAATACTAAACCCAAAATTAAAATTGTTTTCTTAGCCATATGGATCACTCCTGGGCAGGCGAAAATGCCAGTTCTTGTTTTTTCATTCTTTCCAATCGGCGGCGACGTTCCAATCTATCTGGCCACATAGCAATCAAAGTTCCAATAGCTATGATCAAACCGCCTTTCCACAACCAACTCACCATTGGATTGACGTAAACTTTGATCGTTATTGACATGTCTTCCCTATAATCCGCTAGAATGACGTATAAGTCTTCTTTCCAGGTAGAGTGTAAGGCAACTTCAGACACAGGCTGGTTTTGCCCTTTATAGATCTCTTTTTCCGGTTTACTTACATAAATCACTTTTCCGTCTTTCTCAACTTCTAAAAGCGCGATAATTCTAGTTTTAATGTCAGTTTGTTGAATAGCTTTAAGGTCTTTGTGTCTCAAAGTATAATCACGAATTTCCAAAGTTTCGCCTATCTTAAGCAACTTTTCAGTATGAACGCTATATGCTTGCGATCCGGCGATACCTGCAAAAATACATACGACCCCAATATGGACAAGATATCCTCCATATCGACGCTTATTTTTCCATATCAAAATGCCTAAAGCCTTAACAAAAGGTTCTTTATTAAGCTGCATTCTCGCCATCGCCCCCTTATAAAACTCGGACAATATACAAACCATCACAAATATACAAAGTATAAATGTAGCGTAAGTAAAAAGTTCTGCCTTGGAGTTAAGTGGAACTATAGGAAAAAGAATTGCCCCGCCTATCAAACCAGCAATCACAGGTAACTTAAAATTCTTTTTCAAATTTCCCCAAGACGCCTTTCTCCAAGCTATCAGAGGACCAATACCAATTAATGCCAAAAGAGCCAACCCAATAGGAACATTAACTTGGTTATAAAAGGGAGGTCCAACAGTAATTTTCACTCCCCTTACAGCCTCAGAAATGATAGGAAAAATTGTTCCCCAAAAGGTAGCGAATGCAATACCTAGTAAAAGCAAATTATTAAACAAAAAACTGCTTTCTCTAGAAAGAAAAGAATCCAACTCATTCTTACTTTTTAATAGGGACAATCGCTTGATAATCATTACTGCAGAGCACAAAATTACAAAGAACAAAAAACCTAGAAAGTAATATCCTAATGTAGCTTCGTCAAAAGTATGCACTGATTGGATCAAACCGCTACGAGTAATAAATGTTCCAAAAATTGTCATGACAAAGGTAAGCAAAATCAAAGACATGTTCCAAACTTTCATCATATCTTTTCTTTCTTGAATCATGACCGAATGCAAATACGCCGTAGCAACTAATAAAGGCATAAAAGCTGCATTTTCTACGGGATCCCATGCCCAATAACCACCCCAACCAAGCTCGACATAAGCCCATTGAGCTCCAAATAAATTTCCCATACAAAGGAAAAACCACGACACTAATGTCCATTTTCGCGTCAACCGAATCCAACTATCATCTAAATTCTTGGTAATCAACGCCGCCATCGCAAAAGCAAATGGGATTGTAAAACCAACGTAACCCAGATAAAGCGTTGGCGGATGAATTACCATCCAGTAGTTCTGCAATAAAGGATTTAAACCTCTTCCGTCTTCTGGAGGTAAAGGTAATCTTTCAAAAGGATTTGTGGAAAAATTTAGAAGGAGTAAAAAGAATATCGTAATGGATAAACAAACGCACATGGCGTAAGGAAATACTTCTAGACGCTTCTTTTTATTTTGGTAGTAGGCAATCGTCGTATAGGCAGTTAGCAATAATGTCCAAAACAACAAAGAACCTTTTTGACCTCCCCAAAACGAAGAAATCTTATAAAATGTTTCCAACTCAATATTCGAATAGGCCCAAACGTACTGCAAACTAAAATCGTTAATCATAAAGGCGCGCAGTAAAACCGCAGATGAAACAAAAACACATCCAAAAACAATTACAGGAGTTTTATCAGCGCTAAAATATAAATCAACACGATTACCCTTGACTGCCATCACATACGATACCAAGCCATAAATTGCAGTCGCGAGGGCTAGAAGTAATGCAAATTCACCAATATCATTCATTCAAAAGCTCTAATAATTATTTAATAACACAGGAAGTTTTTGCTTAACACAAAACTACCTTTGAAAAACGAAACGGGGGCCTTACGACCCCCGTCTTTATAAAATGCTTTAAAACAGAAAACAAAACGAATTAACTTAAATAGTCGCTTTGGGTCCCGTTCCTAAATCTTTTAAATCAGGCTTCTTTAATTCATAAGGAGTTACAGAACCTGGGTGGGATTTACCTGCTTGTTTCTCCGCTTCATATTTTGAAGGACAGCTTGTCAATAGGGTGTTAGCGTGAAACACTCCATTCTTAATTACCCCTTCAACAACCACTTCTCCGTCATCTTGAAACATATCAGGCGTTACACCTTTAAAATGAACCTTTAAATTATTCCCCTTGCTCTCTTTATCGGCAATAGCAAAGTCCACTTCTAGATAGTCGTTTGGATCTCGAATAATTGATCCTTTTACAACATTACCCTTAACTTTCAATTCAGAAGTGTAGCGAGACAATCCCTGGTCGGTTAACTCAGCTACAGTCACAAAATACATTGAAGTCTGGCTGATGCTCGTTGAAATCAAATATCCGATCGATCCAACGATCAAAAAAGCGCCAAGCGTAAACTTTATTTTTTTGGTCGTCATTAGTTTCCTAACCTCTTTATTTCTTGAGTTTAATTTACCCTCTCCAAGGATTTAATTAATTTTAACATTCCTCATTTAAAAGAGTCAAAACAAATCCAACTCTAATCGCCTATCCATTGACTATAAAAGAACCCAGAAGTTTCCTGACTTAAATTTTCAAAATCCCCAAATATCCAAAAAAAACAAGACAAAACACACCTGTTTTTTTATTGACAGGGTGTCAGATTGTGTTACGATGTGACTAATAGTGTCGAAAAGTGTCAGACTTTTTTCGTTTAATTCATTTTTTTGCCAAATAATTCATGAACGGCTTTCTAGGAACATATTACGTCAATTTGGACGACAAAGGAAGGGCGAACGTCCCTGCCAAGTTTCGTACCATTTTAGAAAAGGACAACAATCTAAACATGGTTGTCTGCGTAATGGACGATTTTTTAATCGTTTTCCCACAAGATGAATGGAAGTTAAATGAGGAAAAGATGAACGATTTATCAGCGTTCGACACAGCGGACAGGAATCGATTAAGAGAATTCTATTCGAGAGCTGATGAATGTGAAATGAAGTCTGGCAAGGTTTTAGTTCCATCAAGGCTAAGAAAGATGGCTGAGCTAAATAAAGAAGTGGTTTTGGTGGGAATGTCCAGGACATTTGAAATTTGGTCAAAAGACCGTTGGGAAAAAGCAAATCCGGAGTTTGCCGAAAACTAAAACACAAAGGGTTTCTAAGGTAACCCTAAAAAATATGTATATAAATCTTAAAAACAACTGGTTAGAGCCGTTCAAACATGTCGAACTACCACCTTCCGGTATTAGCGGAAGAAATTCTCAAATTTTTAAACCCTTCTCAGATGAATTGGGTTGTGGATGGAACTTTGGGCGATGGGGGGCATGCCGAGCTCATACTAAAAAATACGCCGCCGCATTGCAGGTTGCTTGGAATAGACAGAGACCCCTCTGCGATAAAGCGAGCAACTGAGAGGCTATCTAAATATAAGGAACGAATTTTATTAGTTCATGGAAATTATAAAGACATTAAAGAGATCTTGATGAAAGAGCAAATCGAAAAAATAGACGGATTCCTACTTGATTTAGGGGTGTCGTCTCCGCAGCTAGACACTCCTGAACGCGGTTTTAGTCTGAAAAAGGATGGTCCTCTCGATATGAGGATGAACCCAGGTGATCCTAGGACGGCTGCAGATCTTTTAGTGGAGAGCTCGGATAAAGAATTGTATTCCATTATAAAGGGATACGGAGAAGAACGATTTTCAAAACGGATCGTGCGGGCGATCCGCAAAGCGCAGGCAAACAGTCCCGTGAGAACCACCTTCCAACTTGCCCGTATCGTTCGCGATGCGGCGCCTCAAACGCATCACTTCCGCATTGACCCTTCTACCCGTACTTTCCAAGCCCTGCGCATTGCCGTCAACAACGAATTGGAACCCCTTAAGCAAGCTCTTAAGGATTTCCTGTTCGCTTTAAATAAAACTGGTAGGGCATTAGTGATTTCTTTTCATTCTCTGGAAGACAGGATCGTGAAACAAGTCTTTGTAGAGAAGGCGAAGGGTTGCATATGCCCTCCCAAAATTCCCATTTGTGTTTGTGGGGAAAAAAGCTCCTTGAAAATTCTTACCAGGAAACCAATTCGACCTTCCCTCCTTGAAACGCAAATGAATCCTCGCGCTTCCAGTGCAAAACTGAGAGTCGCCGCAAAGATATATGCCTGATTCCTCTTCTAGAAAATCTGGCATGCGTAAGGGGATCTCCTTCAAGGAAATGAAGGCCGTTATAGGAATTTCTTGTCTTTTTATGATTGCCGCAATGATCTACGTGTGGACGGGAGTCAAGATGGTCCGTCTCTCTTATGACTACCAAACTTTACGCGCAGAACATACCCGGCTCTATAGGGAGAATCGCCTTGTAAAGCTTGAGCGGGAAAGCCTTCGGTCTCTTCCGCGAGTTGAAATGATCGCAAGAAGAGATTTAGGTATGAAAAACGCAAACCCACAACAAACTATCGCTGTTTTCATTAAGTGAAATCATGGCCAAAACTAAAAACAAAAAACCTGCCGATGCCCCTGGAGACAACTTTAAGAAAAGGTTGCTTATAGCCGGTGGACTCTTGTTCGTTTATGGCATCACTATCCTAGGGAAACTCTTCTATCTTCAAATTCTCCAACATGAAGAGCTTTGGTCTCAGTCCGAAAAACAATATATTCGCAAAGTAAAAACTTCTCGCGAACGCGGGAAAATCCTTGATCGTAATTTTGTCGATTTAGCCGCAAATGTTGAAGTTGACTCTGTTTATGTCAACCCGAGATCCGTAGCCAATAAACAAAAAACAGCAAGCGCGCTTTCCCAGATTTTGGGTTTGAGCTATCAGAACGCCCTGAAAAAGGTTTCATCAAAAAAGAAATTTGTTTGGGTTAAACGTAAAAGTTCCCTACAGGAATCAAAACAACTAAAGCGACTATCTTTACCTGGAATAGGTTTTAAAACTGAGATTCAACGATTTTACCCAAAAAGACAATTAGCTGCTGGCACTCTCGGGTTCGTTGGAATGGATAATCAAGGTCTGTCCGGCGTTGAACATTTTCACGATACGCTATTAAAAGGATTGATTTCGCTTAAATCGGAAGAAAAAGACGCGCGAGGAAGATATTTCCGCGGTCCTAAACTAGATAAAATTCAGCCAGATCGCAGTCCCGACCTTGTCTTAACTCTAGATGAAGTTATTCAATACTATGTAGAAACTGAATTAGAAAAAGCGGTAAAAAAATACCGAGCTAAAGGCGGGGTAGCCGTCGTTATGGCTCCTAATACCGGAGAGATACTAGCTTTAGCCAATCTTCCAACTTATAACCCCAATAATTATAGCGTTTCCAATCCAAGCTCTTGGAAGAATATAGCAATCTCTTCCTCATTCGAACCGGGATCAATTTTCAAACCAATTATTGCCGCTGCAGCTATCGAAACAAAAGTGGCCTCTCCAGAAAAAGTTTTCTTTTGTGAAAATGGTTCTTACCGTATCGGTAAGACTGAAATCGGTGAAGCCGCTGAACATAAGTTCGGATGGCTAAGTCTAGCTAAGATCATTCAAAAATCCAGCAACATTGGCGTTATCAAAATCTCCGAAGAATTAGGCCCATCTCGCTATTACGATTACATACGAAAATTTGGTTTCGGCTCTAAGTCCGGCATTGATCTGCCGGGAGAAGCTTCTGGACAATTGCGTCCATTAGATCAATGGTCGAAACTCTCTGCCGCCTCTATTTCTTTCGGCCATGAAATTGGGGCAACGCCTATTCAGTTGATCTCTGCGATTTCCGCCATCGCGAATGGAGGCAACTTGATGAAACCCTATATCGCCCAAGCTGTAGTTCAGGATGGAGAAACGGTCAAAGAATTTGAACCTCAATTAATTAGGCGCGTCATATCAGAAAAAACAAGTCGACAAATGGTGGAAATATTAAAAACCGTAGTCAAAGAAGGAACGGGTAAAAAAGCCGGTTTGCCAGGCTACGAAACTGCAGGCAAGACAGGTACCGCGCAGAAAATAGATCCGGAAACGCAATCCTATTCGAATTCTGCATACGTTGCTTCTTTCGTGGGATTTGCTCCGGCAGATGCACCGCGTATCGCAATACTCGTAATGATCGACGAACCTAAGCGAGTTTATTGGGGCGGAGAAATTGCGGCTCCTGCATTTAGAGAAATTGCAAGGCAGGCTCTACGATACTTAAACGTTCCCTCTAAGGAGGAGCGCGTCGTTTATATAGAACGCGCTTAATTAAAGCTGTGATTCAAATTAATCTTATATCGCCGTCAATGAAAAGGCTTACTAAATTGAATCCAAATTTCGCAACAACATTGGACAAATTGATAGAAGGTTTTTCTATTATCGACATTAAAGGTCCCAAGTGTCCTACTGTCGAATCAATTTGTTACGATTCCAGAAAAGCGACGCCGGACTCTTTATTTGTCGCTATTCGAGGCGCGCAAAGCAACGGAGAGCAATTCATTGGACAAGCTCTATCTAATGGGGCAACTGTCATAGTCGCCGAAACCCCTTACTCTCCAGGCCAATTTTCAGATATCGAAAACACAACATACGTTCAAGTTGAAAATTGTCGTGAAACTCTTTCGTTCATTGCTTCCAAATTTTATAAAGAGCCTTCAAAGAAATTACGGCTTTTTGGAGTTACGGGAACAAATGGTAAAACAACCGTAACCTATCTTTTAGAATCGATTTTCCAAAGCCAAGAAAAATCGGTTGGAGTTATTGGAACTGTCGATGCGCGTTATTCTGGAAAAGTTCAAGCGTCTTCAATGACTACACCAGAATCCCTAGATTTGAACAAAGAATTGTCTGAGATGGTTCAAAACGGGGTCGATCATTGTTTCCTTGAAGTTTCTTCCCATGCTTTGGCCTTACAAAGAGTCGACAACCTTCATTTTGAAACGGTTTTATTTACGAACTTAACTCGCGATCACCTGGATTTCCATCCAACATTTGAAGATTATAAAGAGACTAAAAAAAGCCTATTTAAAAGATTCCCAAATGCAAAAGCCATAATTAACATTGATGATCCTGTAGGTCTTGAAATCGTAGCTGAAAATCCTTCTTCAGATTTTTTAAAAATAGGCCTTAACGACGAAGCTGAAATTCGAGCGACCAACATCCAATTATCGCCAAAAGGAACAAAATGGATATTGGAAACTCCTTGTGGAAACCAAAAAATAAATTCAAAACTATTAGGCATTCACAACGTATACAACCAATTAATTGCGGCGTCAGGGGCTTTATCGCAAAAAATTTCGCTTGAAACTATCGCAATAGGGCTTGAAAAAATTAAAAAAGTTCCAGGACGTTTTGAATCAGTTGAAACAGGACAACCTTTCTCTGTAATCATTGACTACGCCCATACAGAAGACGCGTTAACAAATGTTTTGAAAGCGTGTAAATCGGTAACGCAAAAGCGAACCATTTTGGCGTTTGGTTGCGGCGGAGATCGCGATAGAGGAAAACGCCCCAAGATGGGACGCGCGGCTTTTGAAGGAGCCGATTTTCTAGTTGTTACGTCCGACAATCCTAGAACTGAAAACCCAGACTCAATTATCGATGACATCTGCAAGGGTTTTCCCAAGACAGCTAACGAGAACGCTGAATTTATTCGGATTTCGGACAGACGTAAGGCGATCCATAGCGCTATTGAAATCGCTCAACCCGGAGACCTGGTGCTTATTGCGGGCAAAGGCCATGAAGATTATCAAATTCTAAATTCCGGAACTATTTCTTTTGACGACCGCAAGGTTGCAATAGACGCGTTGGCTAAGAGGTATCCCAGATGATGGAATATTCAGCAATACAAATCCTAGAAGCCGTTTCTGGAAGCTGGATATCCGGAGATCAAAGCAAAACCTTTAACGGTATATCAATTGATTCTAGAACCGTAAAAAAAGGGCAACTATTTGTCTGCGTATCTGGAGACCGCTTTGATAGTCACGATTTCATTCTTGATGTCATGCAAAAAGAAGTTGCGGGAATAATTGTAAAATCCAAAGACAAAATCCCTAACAAAAAATCAGCGTCATTTGTCATACAAGTTAACGATACGGTACAGGCTTTACAAAATTTAGCGGAATTCCATCGCTCCCAATTTGATGTCTCCATACTTGCCATTACTGGAACTAATGGAAAGTCTACTACTAAAGAAATGACCGCTTCCGTTGCCGCAAGCCAGTTTAATGTCCTTAAAACAGAAGGCAACAAGAACAATCATATTGGACTTCCTCTCACTCTTTTTAACCTCAAAGCGGAACATGAAGTTTCTGTTTTAGAAATGGGAATGAGCGGTAAAGGAGAAATTAAAAGACTCGCCGAAATAGCTAAACCAAAGGTAGGAATAATTACCAATATTTCCGAAGGTCATCTCGAAAACCTACCCACAATAAAGGACGTCCAGGAAGCTAAAGGAGAGTTATTTGAATCTTTAAATCAAGACGGCACCGCAATAGTAAATGCTGACGATCCTTTAGTCTTGGAACTATCTCGTTCATTGCGCTCCAATATTGTTACTTATGGTTTTAAAAGCTCCGCCGACATTCAAGCAGACAACGTAAAACAAAGAGGAAACGAGGGGTTTGATTTTACTCTCCATTTTTTTAATGAGAAAACCTCTGTATTCTTGCCATTCCTAGGCTCTTGCAATATTTCAAATGCGTTAGCAGCTATTGCCGCAGGACATGCCTTAGGGTTGAGCTCTCAAAAAATCTTATCAGGATTGCAAGACTGTCAATTAATGCCTCAACGAATGCAGACTGAAAAAAAAGGCGACATCACAATCATTAACGATGCTTATAACGCCAATCCTAGATCCATGGAAGAAGCTCTTAGAACGCTATCCTCATACAAAAATAAGGGGAAAAAAGTTTTTGTGATGGGAGATATGCTTGAACTAGGACGTATTTCAGAAAACGCCCATAAAAATTTTGGAAAGCAGTTTTCAGCCAGTTCAGTAAATCTGCTGATCGCGGTCGGACCTTTAGCTCAATTAGCTGCACAAACTGCCCTTGATTCTGGACTCGATGAAAATCGAGTTAGAAGCTTTGAAAATAAAGAAGAGGCCATTCTTTTTCTATACGAATCTCTCCAAGCTAACGATTGCATGCTAGTCAAAGGCTCTCGGGGAATGCAAATGGAACAAGTCATTGAAGGCATCTCAAAAAAAATGAATTGGCAAGAATAACGATATGTTCTACGAAATTTTTTACCCATTAAGCTCTGACTACTCATTCTTAAACGTTTTTCGTTATATCACGTTCCGTGCGGCATATGCAGGTTTAACGGCGTTGGCCATTTGTTTGCTTCTCGGTCCAATAGTTATACGAATGCTTAGAAAATATCAAATCAGGGAAAAAATCAGGAAAGAAGGCCCTCAACAACACATGATTAAGTCTGGCACTCCAACTATGGGCGGACTTTTGATTCTGTTAACAGCTCTTATATCAGTTGGGCTCTGGGCAGATTTATCTAACTCTTATGTTTGGTTAGTTGCCTTTGCCGGCATGGGTTTTGGACTAATTGGCTTTATGGACGATCTCTTAAAACTAAAATCAGGAACGGGTCTAGCGGCAAGGGAAAAATTTATCTACCAAACCGTCATTAGTTTGGCCATTGGTTTTTACCTTTTGTATTTAGATCCCGCGCGCGGTTCTTACACCACAAAGCTTTACGTTCCATTTTTTAAAGATTTTCAACCCGACCTTGGATGGGCATATTTACTTCTAGTAGTTCTCACGATAGTTGGAACCTCCAATGCCGTAAACCTTACAGACGGTTTAGACGGATTAGCTATAGGTCCAGTAATCATTGCAACATTAGCGTATACCGCAATCGTTTATGTATGTGGTCATGTTAATTTCGCTTCTTATTTAAAAATTCAATACATCAAAGGAGCTGGCGAGTTAGCGGTTATCTGCTTAGCTGTTGTAGGAGCGGGTCTAGGGTTTTTATGGTTCAACGCCTACCCCGCCCAAATGTTTATGGGCGATGTAGGAGCTCTGTCTTTAGGAGGCATTCTTGGAACTATCGCCGTAATCGTTAAACACGAATTATTACTTTTCTTAGTAGGCGGTATTTTTGTTATCGAAGCTTTGTCTGTCATTTTTCAAGTCGGCTATTTCAAATATTCGGGCGGTAAGCGAATGTTTAAAATGGCTCCTTTACATCATCATTTTGAGCAATTGGGTTGGGAAGAACCCAAAGTCATCGTTCGGTTTTGGATCATCGCAGTAGTGCTAGCAATGATCGGCTTAAGTACACTGAAACTGAGATGACAAATGGAAATTAAGGGAAAGAAAATAACGGTTATTGGTATGGGTATAACAGGAATAGAAACGGCAAATTTTTTAGCTCTAAAAGGCGCTGAAGTCGATTTGATCGATGGTCGCCTTAGAGAAACTTTTTCGGAACTATCGTTGCCGAAAAATCCTAAAATAAAAACCATTTTTGGATCTTCTACCCCCTCTCAGGATACGGAGATGGTAGTGCTCAGTCCTGGAGTCGACATAGAATCTCCTCAACTTCAAGAAATCAAAAATCAAGGAACGCCTATCCTCGGAGAAATCGAATTAGCTTCTCGATTCAATCAAACTCCAATAATTGCCGTAACAGGCACGAACGGCAAAACTACGACCGTTACTTTAACCGGAAACATTTTGAAAAATTCTGGAATTGCAACCTGCGTTGGAGGAAACATAGGAACGCCTTTTATCTCCCAAATAGAAAAAGATGCTCCTAGTTACCGAGTTTTAGAAATTAGCAGTTTTCAACTAGAAACAACGAACCTATTTCGAGCTCATATAGCTTGCGTTCTTAATGTAACTCCCGACCATCTTAATCGCCATAAAACAATTGAGGATTACGCCGGATTTAAAGAACGTATCGCCAACAATCAAACTGATGACGATTTTTTCATTCTCAACGCTGACGATCCTTTCACGTCCGCTATGAGAAAGGGAAAACCTTCAAATATTTTATGGTTCAGCTTACGCCAAGAAGTTCAACAAGGCGCCTGGGTTCATAATGAAAAAATCTTATTCCGAATAGGAGACCAAAAAGGCGAAGTTTGCAATCTAAAAGATTTAAATTCATCTCTTAGATTACAAACGGAAAATGCTCTCGCCGCTTTTCTGCTGTCCTATCTAGCTGGAGCTAACCTTTCGACAATTCAAAAAACATTTAGCGAATTCTCAGGTCTTGAACATCGTCTTGAAAGGGTCGCCACCATAGGGGGAATCGACTTCATTAACGATTCTAAGGGCACCAATGTCGGGTCAACGCAAAAAGCAATAAATAGCTTTTCCCAGCCCATCGTCTTAATTATGGGAGGCCAAGACAAAGGTGGAGATTTTTCAAGTTTGAAAACTTTACTAAAGAATAAAGTGAAAAATCTAATTTTGATAGGCGAAGCCAAGGAAAAAATCAAACAATCGCTTAACGGAACACCGCCAAAAGAAGAGTCCGAAAGTTTAGAACACGCAGTTCAAAAAGCTATGAAACATGCCATTCCTGGAGATGTAGTTTTATTTTCCCCCGGATGCGCAAGTTTCGACATGTTTAAAAATTATGAAGACCGCGGCAATCAGTTCAAAAAATTTGTCGGCGATTTGAAATAACTTATCGCTTCCAGAATACGGAGCAAAATACCGAAGTGAAGATATTAAGCGAAAAATTCGAAATAAAAGAGGGGTGCGACCCCATTTTATGTTTATCGATTCTATCGCTATTACTTGTCGGCCTAGTGATGGTTTACAGCTCAAGCGCAGTTTATGCAATGGAGGAATACGGAGATCCTTATTTCTTTTTGAAACGTCAAGCTATCTGGCTGGTTCTTGGAGGAGCAATCTTATTTTATGTAAGCTCGTTCAATTATAAAAATTTAGAAAAATTAGCCTACCCCACGATGGCTTTCACATTCATCCTCTTACTCCTGGTCATGGTTCCGCAATTGAGCAAAGAAGTAGGAGGAGCAAGACGATGGCTTTCTATAGGAGGAATTAATTTCCAACCATCAGAATTAGCTAAATTTGCTTTAGCAATTTTTATAGCTAAATCACTGGTGAAACGAGAAAATCGACTTTCCGATTTCATGTACGGCTATCTTCCCAAACTAATAGTTTTGGGATTCTTCTTTTTGCCAATTTTAAATCAACCTGACTTTGGAACCGCAATGATTATTGGCGTTGTTTCATTCATGATGTTTTTCGTCGGAGGAGTTCGGCCAAAGTTTTTATTCTATTCATGTCTAACTCTATTGCCATTTTTATTCTCTGCCTTAATGGGAGCCGAATACAGAAGACGAAGAATTTTTGCCTTTCTAGATCCTTGGCAAGATCCTTCAGATGGAGGATTTCAAGCCATTCAATCTTTTTATGCATTTGGAAGAGGCGGATTTTCCGGAACAGGACTTGGCAAAAGTTCGCAGAAACTTTTCTATCTTCCCGAAGCTCATACCGATTTCATATTTGCCATCATCGGAGAAGAGCTAGGGCTATTAGGAGCTAGCGCCATTGTTGCCTTATTTGGAGTCTTACTTTGGAGAGGATTTAGAACCGCATTGAGAGTTAAAGATACTTTTGGGTCAAATTTAGCAATTGGATTAACGATATTAATCGTTTTCCAAGCATTTACGAATATGAGTGTAGCTGTGGGACTACTTCCAACGAAGGGATTAACATTGCCTTTTATAAGTATGGGAGGGTCTTCTCTTTTAGTAACGATGTTATGCGCCGGAGTGCTGCTAAACATATCAGAACAAGCCGCAAAAACGCGGTAACAAATCATGCCTCTTAAGATTGTTATCGCAGGAGGCGGAACCGGGGGCCACATTTATCCCGGGATCGCATTAGCAAAGGAATTTATGAAACACGACAACGAAATTGAAATAACTTTCGTCGGCTCCAATCAGGGCCTTGAGTCCAAAGTGGTTCCTAGAGAAGGATTTAAATTTCATCCTATTTTAGCAGGCGGTCTTGTAGGAAAAAAAGGCGTCCAACGCTGGAATTCCTGGTTAAAGTTGCCTGCCAGTATCGGACAATCTTTATGTTTCTTAGTGCGTAAAAAACCTGATCTTGTTGTGGGTGTTGGTGGTTACGCCTCAGGTCCTTTAGCGCTTTCTGCCGGTTTACTTCGAATCCCATTAGTTATTCACGAACAAAATGCAATTCCTGGAGTCACAAATAAATGGCTAGGAAAAATTGCCAATAAAATTGCTATTTCTTTCAAACAATCACGCCAATATTTTGCGCCAGACAAAGTTATCGAAACAGGAAATATGATTCGAGAAGAAATAGGATCGTTGGGGGGTAACCAAGACAGCAAATCCGGAAATAAATTTTGCGTTCTTATCTTTGGCGGAAGCCAAGGCGCTCAATCCATTAATAGAGCTATCTTAGAAGCCTTGCCAATTTTAAGAAATCAAAAAGACTCAATACATTTTATCCATCAGACAGGAAACAAAGATATTGAGATTGTTAAACAAACTTATTCAGAACATGGGTTTTCAGCAGAAGTAGAACCATTTTTTTACGACATGGCTGAACAATATCGTAAAGCGTCCTTAGTCATCTGCCGCGCTGGAGCGACTTCTATTGCAGAAATCACAGCGGCTGGGAAAGTTTCAATCTTAATTCCATTTCCACATGCCGCCCATAACCATCAAGAGAAAAATGCCGAGGTATTGGATGCTGAAGAAGCTGCAAACGTTATTTATGATCGCGATTTGACCGGAGAAAAAATAGCGGAAGCAATATCTGATGGAATGGAATCACCTGAAAAACTTAAAGAAATGGAAGCTAATAGTTCTCGACTAGGCAAAAAAGACGCGGCTCAAAAAGTCCGCGAACTATGCCTTAACCTTTTAAATGAAACCAACGAATTGAAGGCTCGCGGTTTATAACGACCTAAGATTTATGAGACGAAATGTTTTTAGGAAAAACTCAAAAAATTCACTTTATAGGAATCGGAGGCTCCGGAATGAGCGGCATTGCCGAAGTTCTGACTAATTTAGGTTACCAGGTTTCTGGTTCCGATCAATCTCACTCACGGGCCACCGAACGCTTGGAAAACCTAGGAGTAAAAATAAGTTATTCACACGCTCAAGAGAACGCTCGCGACGCTCATGTTGTCGTTGTTTCAAGCGCTATCAAACCGGATAACCCAGAACTTATTTCAGCAAAAAACGAAATGATCCCGGTCATTCCTCGCGCCGAGATGCTAGCCGAACTCATGCGCATGAAATACGGAATCGCTGTCGCAGGAACCCACGGGAAAACGACAACAACGTCCTTAATAGCTTCGGTTCTTGCAGCAGGCAAACTCGACCCGACGGTAGTAAATGGAGGGCGAATTAAGAGTATTGATAGTCATGCCAAACTTGGGCAAAGCCAATTATTAGTAGCGGAAGCGGACGAAAGCGACGGATCATTTTTAAAACTATCCCCCAGCCTTGCCGTAGTCACTACTTTAGACGAAGAACATTTAGATCATTACAAAACGTTTGAAGCATTAAAAGACGCTTTTCTCGTTTTTCTAAATCGAATTCCATTTTTTGGGGCCGCAATTATTTGCCTAGACGAACCGAATATTCAGTCTCTAATTCCAAAATTAGAAAAACGTTACATCACCTATGGTCTTAACAATCAAGCGGATTATCACGCAAAAAATATCAGAAACAACGGACTCAATACAACTTTTGAAGTTTGGATTCGAAACGAAAAACTATTAGGAGAAATTACTTCCAACCTACCCGGCGAACACAACATTCGAAACACTTTGGCCGCTATAGCGACCGGGATGGAGTTGGAATTAGATTTTGACACCGCGAAAAAAGCTATCGAAGAATTTACTGGAGTACAAAGAAGATTCGAAATTTTGGGTCACTCGGATTCTTTAACTCTAGTTGACGACTACGGCCATCATCCGGCTGAAATTTCCGCAACGCTAAAAGCCGCAAGAGAAGCTTGGCCTGAGCAAAGAATTTTGGTTGTCTTTCAGCCTCATCGATATTCAAGGACAGCCAACTTAATGGAACAGTTTTGGTCTGCATTTCACCATGCGGATTGTTTAATAATAACCGATATTTATCCCGCTGGAGAGTCTCCTATACAAGGAGTCGACGCAAGTCGAATCGCCGAAGGTGTGAAAAAATACGGTCATAAGAACGTGAAATATTTAAAGAGTTTTGAAGAAATAGCTTCCGATTTGAAAAACACCATCGAATCGGGAGATGTCCTAGTTACCTTAGGGGCGGGAGATATTGGAGAGTTTAGTCATAGTTTAGCCTCCAAGTTATTTCCTTTGTCTCAACAACCGGATTAGGGAAAATTATGCAGGTATCATGGAAACAAAGACTCATTCGTTACGCTCACGCGAAAGATCAATCGAAAGCGTTGGTCAGAACCCGTTGGGATTTTCCAAAAACCGTCCTCGGCCACAGGATAATTTTGAGGGAAAGCATGAACTCGAATTTGGACTGGTTACAAAAATTAAAAGGCGATGTTCTTCGTGACGAAATGCTTTACTCGCATACGTCCCTAAGAATTGGCGGTCCTGCGGATGTTTTTATTTATCCCAAAGACCTTAACGACCTACAGATTATTTTTAAAAATGCAGGAACGCATCCTATTTTTCTATTAGGTGAAGGAACCAACTTGCTGGTAGGAGATGCCGGTATTCGAGGCATTGTCGTTTCCTTAAAGAATAGTTTTCGATCCGTTCACGAAACAGAATTACCTTCCGTCTCAGAAGAGAATCAACGTGTCTTGATTAAGGCGGACGCTGGCGTAAAAACTTCTTACTTAGCTAAAAGAACAGCACGTCTAGGATTAACAGGATTAGAGGAACTTGCTGGAATTCCTGGTTCGATAGGAGGATCTCTCCATATGAACGCCGGAGCTGAGGGAAAAGAAATAGGAACCTTAGTTAAACAAGTAACTCTTTTGACCCCGGATGGAGATATCAAAACAATTTCAAAAGAAGATATTAAGTTTGGATATCGGTCAGCTATTTATCCGTTCCCTGTAGGGGCCATTGTCGAGGTTCAACTTGAATTGGATAAGGAAAACCCAGTAATCATACAAAATAAAATTGCCGGTTATTTAGATAAGCGAAAGAATACTCAACCTCTTAATTTGCCAAACTCAGGCTCCGTATTTAAAAATCCGGTCGATGCTAAAGCCGGAAAGTTAATCGAAGACGCTGGATTAAAGGGATACTCCATTGGAGATGCAGGTATCTCTTTAAAACATGCAAACTTCATAGTTAACAAAGGAAATGCAACAGCTCGCGATGTTACAAAACTTATTAAACTAGTCCAAAAAGAAGTCAAAGAACATTCAGGTTATGAATTAGAAAAGGAAATTATCTTTGCGGGGATTTAAAAAATTAAATTTATCTTGAGGTCGCCATTCCTCAAGACTAAAGGGTCCGTTTAGGTTGCCCCTCCTTCCTTTCCCGGTCTGCTTTTTAGACCGGGGGCGGACCTTTTCTAAATTTAGTAAAAATCGAAAAAAGGGAAAAAATGGATATTATTTTTGATAAATCGCAATTTGAAATTTTAGAGAGAAACCCTAGGCTTGAAAGCTCTGACGCCAAGGATAAAGATAAATCATTACTGAATCTGGTTTCCTATTCAATCAATCCAGATACAAAGTTTTCAATCTCGGTTACAAAAGAAGGTTTTTTCTTTGGAAACGTTGAAAAATAAAAAAATCGCTGTTCTGATGGGCGGAATTTCTTCAGAAAGAGAAATATCTTTACAAACTGGAAAAGCAGTTTTAAAGGCTCTTAAGCAAAAAGGCTTTAATGCTATGGATATTGATATTGATAGGAATGCCGCTGAATCAATAAAAAAAGCTACCCCAGATATTGCTTTTATCGCTCTTCATGGAACTTTTGGAGAAGATGGAGCCATTCAGGGAATTCTTGAGTATGCAGGGATACCTTATACAGGTTCCGGTGTTTTGGGCAGCTCTCTCGCATTTGACAAGTTAATTTCAAAAGCAGTTTTAGAAAACAAAAATATTCCAACTCCAGAATATAAAGTTTTGGATAAGCAAAATTTAGATTCCCTAAGCGCTCCACCATTTATGCCCTGTGTTGTCAAACCACCGAATCAAGGCTCCAGTATTGGCATTGGGATTGTAAAAAAAATAGAGCAATGGGAACCAGCATTAGAGGAAGCTTTCAAATATTCGGATGAAATACTTGTTGAACGTTTTATCGAAGGGAAATTATTAGCTATTGGAGTCAAGCCTGGAAAATCTCTTCCCATCGTTCATATTGAACCTAAATCTGGTTTTTACGATTACGAGGCAAAATATACCGCCGGTAAAACTGAATATCACTGCCCTGCGGATTTAGATGACGAAACAACAAAAATATGCTCTCAAATTTCTTTAAATACTTATCGCGCCTTAAATGCGAGAGGCTTTGCCAGAGTTGACGTCATCTTGGATGAAAAAAACACGCCATATGTACTGGAACTAAACACAATCCCTGGGATGACCCCAACCAGTTTATTACCTATGGCCGCTAAAAAAGACGGTCTCGATTTCGATGATCTGGTCCAAGAAATTGTTTCTACCGCTAAATTAGATAATCAAGGCAATCAATTATGAATTACGCAATCGCCGAAAAAAAGGGTCTTATTTTAGGGCTAAAACAAACTGTGAAACAAAGCCCCTTTCCAAAAAAGAAACGAGCTCCATTAGCCAAACTCAAGAAAAAGAAGAAGACAACACCTTTACTGGCAAATGATCTAAAAAAATCGACGGTACAAGTCGCTTTCGAATCAATATTGATAGCCGCTTTTTGTTTCGTAGTTTTCCAAAGCTATATGTTCCTTTCACGGTCTCCACATCTTAGAATTTCTCAAATTTCCATTGATGGAAACCAATACATGTCCGAAGCAAAAATTTTAGATTGGGCCGGACCACTCGTTGGACAAAGCATTTTGAAATTGGAATTACCACAATTGGTCGAACGACTTTATCAACACCCCTGGACCTTGGAAGCGTCGGCAGAACGAATTCTTCCAGACACTCTGCGAATTTCGATTGTCGAACGGGAACCCTTTGCCACAGCGGTATTAGATAAACATTATGTAATGGATCGGTTTGGCGTGTTGTTGGAGGAAACCAGTAAAAGCTACGACGCTTTACCCACTATCAGCGGATTAACCGCACATAATCCTAAACCAGGAAATGCAGTCGACGGTAAATATTTAGCTCCTGGGCTTAAAGCCATGCACTATATTAATCGACTCGACTTTTTTAAGAATAATCCCGCAGATTCGATTCACTTTTTAAGTCAAGGCATAGCCCGCTACGTAAGCAAAGACAAAATGTTCGAGGTCAAAATGAATTTGCAAGAAATAGAAAAAAGTTTTGAAAGTTTAAAAATCGTTTTGGAATTACTTTCTGAGGAACACGCAAGGTCTTGTTCAATTGATTTAACGTTTAAAGATAAAGCCGTGGTTCGACAATTAGACAAACCTGTAAGAGAGATTTTTCACAGCTCATAACCCGGGAGAACCAACTCAATGTCCAAAAAAACCGATTTTCTGGTTGGCCTAGATATTGGAACAACAAAAATCTGCTGCATCATAGGAGAAATATCCCCTAGCGGCGGCATAGATATCATTGGTCTCGGCCAGCATCCTTCAACCGGCCTTAGAAAAGGCGTAGTAGTGAATATCGACAGCACCGTTGAGTCGATTAAAAGCGCGGTAGAAGAAGCCGAATTGATGGCCGGATGCGAAATCGAATCCGCTTTTGTAGGAATTGCGGGAGGCCATATAAAAAGTATGAATAGCCACGGTATTATCGCGGTAAAAAATAAAGAAGTGACTGAGCAAGACGTAAGTCGAGTTATCGAAGCTGCTAAAGCCATCGCCATTCCTATGGATCGCGAAGTTTTACACGTTCTACCGCAAGAATTCATTATCGATAATCAAGACGGAATCAAAACGCCTTTAGGAATGGCTGGAGTTCGTCTTGAAGCCAAAGTGCATATCGTTACAGCCGCTGTCACTTCTGCTCAAAATATTGTTAAGTGTGTTAACAAAGCGGGCATTGGCGTTCAGGACATAGTCCTCGAACAACTTGCTTCAAGCGAATCAGTTCTTTCTAATGATGAAAAAGAATTAGGAGTCGCGCTCGTTGATATTGGAGGCGGAACCTCAGACGTAGCTCTATTTTATCAAGGAGCGATCAAACACACTTCTGTACTAGCGATTGCAGGAGCTCAAATGACAAACGATATCGCTATTGGTTTGAGAACGCCTAATAGCGAAGCCGAAAAGATAAAACATATGTATGGCTGCGCTTGTCCAGCGCTAGTTAAAGAAGACGAAATGATTGAAATCATAAACGTCGGAGGACGCGCTCCACAACATGTTTCTCGCAAAATATTAAGCGAAATCATTGAAGCTCGAGCAAAAGAAATGTTCGAAATTATGAACAATGAAATTGAGCTTTCAGGTTTTCACGACTTATTGTCTTCTGGAATTGTTTTGACGGGAGGCGTCTCGTGTATGGAAGGATTGTCTGAACAAGCCGAAAGAGTTTTTCAGGTACCGGTTAGAGTCGGAATCCCTCAAGGACTTGGAGGCTTAATCGATGTTGTCAATAATCCGCGCTACGCTACTAGCGCCGGACTGATTCTTTATGGGTTGAAAAGTTTTAAAGCAGGAAACGCTCGTGAACTTAAAGGGCGTAACTTATTTGAAAAAATTCTTACGAGAATGAAAGATTGGGTAGAAGAGTTTTTTTAGGAACTTGGAGGGGAAACTTATTCCAAAGTTACTAAAACCTCTAAAAATTGTTTTTCAAACAGCGGTCAGTTTTAAATGGTCGCCAATTAATCTTTTATATATGGCTAAGTTTTAACAGTATGTATTTATCAATGAGGAGGGAACCATGGCTTTAATCGAATTTGATAATGTCAGCGAATATTCTGCTTGCATTAAGGTGTTTGGAGTTGGTGGCGGGGGCACAAACGCCGTTAACTCCATGATCAACTCCAGCATCATGGGCGTGGAGTTTATCGTTGCAAACACAGACCTTCAATCTCTTGAAATGTCTAACTGCCCCTTTAAGATTCAGATTGGAGGAGCTCTTACAAAAGGACTTGGCGCTGGCTCCAACCCTGATGTAGGTAAAAAAGCGGCTGAGGAAAATGAAGATCAAATCCGTGAAATGCTTAACGGCGCAGATATGGTATTCATTACCGCAGGTATGGGTGGAGGAACAGGAACTGGAGCCGCTCCCGTAGTTGCAAAAGCAGCAAAAGAATCGGGAGCCTTAACCGTTGGAGTAGTTACTCGACCTTTCTCTTTTGAAGGCAAACGCCGTCAAAAGCAGGCCGAAGAAGGAATTCAAGCGTTGAAAGAAGCGGTTGACACGCTAATCGTTATTCCGAATCAAAAACTCTTGAGCTTTATCGGTAAACAAACCTCTTTTACTTCCGCTTTTTCAGCGGTAGACGACGTTCTAAGACAAGCGGTTTCTAGCATTTCAGATTTGATAGTAATTCCAGGCTTAATCAATCTTGACTTTGCCGATGTCAGCGCAATTATGTCAAAAATGGGTAAAGCTCTTATGGGGTCGGGAACAGCTACCGGAGAAAATAGAGCTATCGACGCCGCGCAAAAAGCTATCTCTAGTCCTTTACTCGACGATTCATCAGTAGACGGAGCGCGTGGACTTTTGATAAATGTTACTGGAGGATCAGATCTAACGCTGCATGAAGTCAGCGAAGCGGCAGAGTTGATTCAAGATAGCGCGCATGACGATGCTCATATTATTTTTGGCGCTGTTATTGACAACAATCTTGACAATGAGATGCGTGTCACAGTAATAGCGACAGGTTACGAAGAAGCTATCGAAGTTCCAGTAGAACAACCTAAAGCTATAGTTCATCAGCTAATGGATCATAAAGAAAAGAAGGAGGAGGCCGAAGCTCCGAAGGAAGAGTCCAAAAAATCTGCAGAATCTCTTAAACATTTGGCTGATTCTCTCAAAGGAGACCAAGTAGTAAATTCTTCATATACCACTTCAGTAGATTTCGACATCCCTACTTTTTTGCGTAAGCATGCCGATTAAGCGTTTTATATAAGGCGGCTCTGCACAACCCCGGTTTTTCCGGGGTTGTTGCCGCAATATTTTTCTATTATTCGTTCAAATCCCAATCATAATCTAAATACTTTACCTTTAGTTTTCCACTTTTTAATGTCGGCATATACCTAGAGTCTACATATTTAGTCAAGTATGGAACCACCCCACCCTTCGGCTCAAAGTCTTCCTCAAACCATTTAAATATCGACGACAAATAAACCTTATTGCCCTCAATTTTAAAACCTTTTCCTTGGTTCATTAAAAACTTTGTTAATTGATCGTCCAATTGTGTATCGAGTTTTTCTGTAGTATAAGCTTCTGGTCGTAAATCTGGGCAACTCACCGAAGCGCAAACAATAGCTACATGGATTCTAGGCTCGCCCATTTTCCTTAAAATTTTATGTTCAATATCATTTAATGTTGTAACTTTCCCTGCAACCACCCCCACTTCCTTTTTCCATACAGACTTAAATAAACTGCCCGCATCTTTTATACTTTTAACAGGATAGTTATCTAACACCATCTTTACCGCCATAACGTTATATACGTTAATCCAAAATGTGAGTTTATCGTTTTTGGATTTTAAGTCGGAAAGATTATAATCTTTAAGATCTCCAATTAATTTTTCATAAGCAGGATCACTCTTAATATTTTTATAATTAACGGCGTTTAACTTAACGTTCGAAATAACCTTAGACCCTACATTTTTCTTTAACAATGTATCCCAACCTGAAAAATCAAAAGCTATTGCTGGGGAAGTCATAAAAATCAGCAATCCTGCAAAAGCTATTGATCCTTTCCACATACAAGAAGATCTATTATTTTTTTGAAAAATTTTCCTAAACATCAACAGCCACATATTTTGCTCCTATTCAAAAACCAACATTCATCCGTATTTTCTCATTTGTCGAAGGACGTTTCCAAACCTTACATAAAATGGTATTTAGACAAAACTATAATTGGTAGTTTAACAGTTTTCATATACAATTTTTGATTCTACAATTAACTCGCTAAACTTACTCAACCAAACGAAAAACTTAATCTCTATGACGACAGATTCAAAAAACTTTCTTTACGTTTCCGATTTAGACGGCACTTTGTTAACTCCAGATAGTTTTCTTTCTCCCAAGGCTATCGAAAGATTAAACAAGTTATTATCAAAGGGTTTAAATTTTACCATTGCAACAGCAAGAAACTACGACTCCGTTCGTCCAATATTGAAAGGACTCGATTTAAAAATTCCCGTTATATTATTTAATGGCGTCTATTTAACGGACTTCCATACCGGAGAAAATATTCTAACTTCTCGTCATCTACCAAAATCTGCCGTAGTCGATATAATAAACGAAGCAGGTAAAAAAAATATCGATCCCTTTGTCTATACATTCGATCGAACACACAGCGTCTATCACAGAAACATCACCAACCCAGGTTCACAAAATTACGTCAACTATATAAATAAAATCAGCAACGAAAGTCGGTTAAGGCATATTAAGAATTACGAGTTTTTGTCCGACATGACAATACCAGGCCTTTTGTTCATCGACACCTACTCAAAGTTAGCTCCGATAAACGAAAAAATTAAAGCGCTAAAAAACGCGGACCTTAACGTCTATTTTGCGGAAGATATTGCGGTGGAAGGACATTTTTGGCTACAAGTTTTCGACGGTCAAGCAAACAAAGGCAACATGTTAAAACAGCTTGCGCATAGATTGGACACTCCTCTTGAAGAAACCGTAGTTTTTGGAGATTATTTAAACGATCTTGAAATGTTTAAAATTGCAGGACGATCAATTGCTATGGGTAATGCATTAAAAGAGGTCAAACAAGCGGCAGATATGATAATTGAAAATAACTCTGATTTAGCGGTTATTAACTACCTCGAAAAAATCGGATTTTAATTGCCTATCAATATTTTCAATAAAGATTTCAATAATACGGAAACAGTTCGACCAGTCTATTTATTATATTGCTGAGAATCTATATTTTGAAAAACCAATAATCTCAAAATTCACACTTAGAAAAAAATAAACAAGCCTTAAGCTTCACCATTCCAAAATGAAACAATGTTGTAACAAAACAACCTTTTACTTGTTTTTTTAGCTCTCTAAGCTAAATTGTTAAAGACTACGCTAATCAACATAGATATAACGTATCTTAACTTTCGCAATTATATACTGGTCGAAAAACGTTTTGTTATGCCATTGACTCATTCTAAAGCAAAAGTAGCATCTCTTTTGCTTTTTATTTTTTTACTTATATTTAGCCGGACCTCTTTGGCTCAAGAGTCTTCTAACGCTCAGTCTCAAGATAAGTTAGCCACGTACGCTTCCATAGACGAAGAATTGGACGCATTGATTGCTATGGAACCAGAGGAGCTCCTCACGGTTGTTGTCGCTTCTAAAAGAAAAGAAAACTGGAAAAAAGCTCCAGGAGTGATCACGGTAGTAACAAAAAAAGATATACAAAGCTATGGAGCGAATAATCTACACGACGTTTTAATTCGACTTCCCAATGTCTATACTTTTGGCAACACTATTTTTAGAGATAATGTTGTTTCCATCCGCGGCCAATCATTTACCAATACCGATAACCATGTATTAATTCTCTTAAATGGTAGACCTGTTAGAGAAAGCCATATTGGCGGCATTAATATGCCTGTGTATAAAGGAATTCCTCTAGAAAGTATCGAACGATTAGAAGTGATTCGGGGTCCTGGTTCCGTTTTATATGGAACAAATGCGTTTTCCGGAGTTATTAATATAATTACCTTAAACCCAAAAAATAACCCTGAAAACGAAATTACTGGAGGTTGGGGATCAGACAACACGGGATTGGTTTCTGGAAACTTTAGTAAACAATGGGAAGACGCTGATTTTTTCTTATCAGGAAAATTTTTTGGTAGCGATGGTTGGGGATTTCACGGTGTTGACGGCGATGGCGCCGCTAACTCCGTAGATTTTGCTGAAGAAAGCTATGGAGTTTTTGCGGATGCAACTTACAAAAATTTCAAGTTTATGGGATTCACAGGAAACATTACCGACACGGCCGTTCCGTCTAGACCTCTCTTTCCAGCCGTTGATGATGGACTTGAAGTCCGTCGAGATTTCTCAGATGTTCAATGGCAGCATGACTGGACCCCCAACTGGAATAGCAAGCTAAATTTTACTTACAACGGTTTTTACCAGCAAAATAATACTCAGGCAGCAAAACCAGAGTTTGATTACCAAGACTATATTTTTGAACCATCAATTAGTGGTCATTTCCTAGAGAAGTTTAATCTCCAAACGGGCGCCATTTACCAAAGAATTAACGGCACATTGAATAGTGGCGCAACTAACTATTCAAATGATCGTTTTAATTTTTACATGCAAATGGATTATTCCCCCTGGGATTTCCTCAAATTAATTGGCGGCTTTCAAGTCAATAAACCAGAAGGAGTCGACTTTAACGTTTCTCCTAGATTTGGAGCTATTGCTAATATTAACAAAAATTTGGGAGTAAAATTACTTTTTGGTCAAGCATTTCGTTCAGCTTTTGCTGCAGAACAAGCTATCAATATATCTGTTCTCAAAGGAAACCCTGAGTTAAACCCAGAAACAATTGAAACCTTTGACGCTCAAATTTTTTATACTTCGACAAAGTTTTATACGGCTCTAACCTATTATCAAAGCAATCAACAGGATACAATCATTAGAGTAAGAGGTTCCGATGGAATTCAAAGATTTTTCAATAGTGGAGAAATCGACTACGAAGGAATTGAATGGGAAGGCAAAATTCAACTTCCAATGAATCTAGAATTTACCGGTTCATTAACCTACCAAACTAATGAAGATGCCGACAGAGTTCAAGATGTTGGATTAGTTCCAAACTTCATGACAAAACAGGGAATGTCTTATTCATCCCAGAAATATACTTTAGGTCTATTCCACAGCTATTTTGGAGATGCGGGAAGGTTTCAAAGTATTCCTGAACGAAACCCACCAGCAGAAGCATATCACTTATTAACTTTTAGGGGATCTATGAGATTAAATCCCTGGTTACCCACCAACTCTCCAGACGTTTCTGCAAATCTTTTTATCGATAATCTATTGGATGAAAACATCAATTTTGTTGCCGTTAATTCAACCACGACAAATACCTTTCCCTTACATCGTGGGCTTTCCTTATTTGGAACATTAACTATCAAATATTGATTCTGTTTTTTTATTCTTCTTGCAATTAAAACCGCGATTTAAAACCCTTTTGCAGATTAGTTTTCTTTTGTCGGCCGCCACCCATTTATCATCCACTTATTCGATCCAACCATTGGTGATATTCTGAAAACTCTGAAAACTTAACAACACCTGGGACATTGGCAGGAGCGCCTTCTCCCCCAACAACTATAAAAACTCGGTCGCTTAAGCAATTTCTTAATTGACGGAGATAAATCTCTGCATTTACCGCATCAAAGCAATTAGAAACGCTAATACCAAGTAACTTAGCCTGACACTCTTCAAGAACTGAGGCAATACCCTCGCAAGAATTATTTGATCCAAGAAAAACAATTCCATTATCGCTTAAAGCTGTCACAACAGCGCACATCTGAAGTCCTAACTTATGAGTTTCGCCAGGAATGTTGGCCAAAACAACGTTTGTGTTCTTTTTCTTTTCGTTTAATTTCTTCCATTTTTCAGACAAAAAAGCTCCTAATAACTCCGACGCAAAGTGCTCTTGAGATATAGTTAATTCTTGAGACCTCCAAGCAACCCCTACTTTTTTTACAAAAGGAACTGCATAATCGGTAATAAAATGGATTGGATCATGCGCATCCCATTCATGCCGAAGCCCTTCGCTCAATGATTCTTCGTCGTAAAGGAGAGCCGCTTCCAACCAATTTGAAATGGTCAGGTCAATTTCTGAAAAATCCTTTTCTGTTCCACCATCTTCTATACTGCATGAGTGTATAATAAAGTCTAACTCTCTAAGCGTTCTACCCACGACTTTACTTGGCTTATGCCCCGACTCTAAAGCTCTATTTATAGCTTGTAATCGGTCAACTTCGACTCTGCGATATCGACGGTGATTGGAAGGAAGCCTGATAGATGCTGGAGCCCCATAGCGCTTTTCCCAAACCCTCAAGGTATGAGTTCCGATTCCTGTTAGTTTTGATAATTCTCCAATTGTGACGAAATCTTCACTACTTTCGCTATTAAAAATCATTTTCTACTCCTTGCTTCTCAATTCAACGTTTCCTAGTAGTCTAATGTTCGCTTTAAAAATCTAAGTTTGTATTAGAAAATTTTTTAATCCTATTCTTTGCCTTACTCCAAGACCTTAGGGGATTACCAAAAATAACTTAAAAAAATCCATCGCAACTAATTTCAAATATTAGTTATTCAAAAAAAATAGAGCTTGCAAATTCGTTTGGCAACGCTGCAACTTTAGTCGGTTCGACAATTTTCATTATTTGAATTCCACCAGTAGTCAATTTACCCATTAACCGAGAATGAAGAGCCGAGCTTATGAAAGTCATTCCAACTCGAATCCCATAATGTTCCAATTCGGCTCGATCAAACTTTGACAATCCAACTAATCCTTTTAAATTTCCAGATTTAATTTTATCTTCCATTCGCTTTTGGATCTTTTCAGAAAACATCCATTCGTAAGGGTAATGAGAATGATCATGGCCAGCGTGAGATTTAGTAGTCATTGATGTGCGAGCCACCTGGAAATTTTTATCTACAGGAAGAGAACGAGAGTTAAAGGCTCGTTCCGCTTTCATCTGTTTAACAATCTTGATTCCTGAAGTGGTTTTTTGAAATCGAAATAATTTATTATCAATCTTAGCGTCAAAAGTTCTTCCCTCTTTCACTCCATATTGATCCATGATTTTATTTTCAAAGCGTGAAAGACCAAAAGATTTTACCTGAGAATATTTTTTCAACTGTGCATTAATATTGGCTTTGGTTTCGTTTGTGAACTCCCACTTAATACCAGTATAAGAGTGGTCATGTTCTGAATGGGCCAATGCGACCGAAGCTCCTACCAATAAACCTGCTACTATCAATGCGGATGCTAAAATTGTTTTTTTCATTTTTCGATCCCTTTTATAAAAAGTTATTTAGGATGTTTTAATTTCTAGAACTATTAATAATTAAAATTTAAAGATGAATCATAGAGATGCGGATACATTTCTTTAAGTTTTTTATAAATACTGGTTTTACCCATCTTCTTTGACGCCACTGTCGATTTATCATCTTCTTCATAAATCTTTTTCCAAAAATCTTTACTTAGTTCCAAGCTGCTAACTTTGCTTTTCAACTTCCCTTTTGCATCCGAAACTCTGACTTCGTAAAACATTTTCATTCTCCTTTTTATCTAAAAATATTCGTTGTTAAGTTTTGTTTCAAAAGAGCAATTACCATGCTCTAGAAATCACATAGCCTCTTCTTGAGTCATTGAAGCAACTTGAACGCCTTTTCCTTCTTCAACAAACAAACCGCCAGAAGTCTTTTTAATATTCAATTGCTTTCCCGCTACTCGCGCATTAAAAGTATTTCCAACTTTGATGTCATACTTTTTCAGCATTTTTCTTTCATGGGAACTCAAACCAACAACGATTGGAAATTTTCCGGAGACAACTTTTTCAGAAATCTTTGATTGAGTTTTTTTGGAAAAAACCCATTGATAAGGAAGAGCCGTATGGTCATGACCTTGGTGATGATGACGCATAGATACTTTTTTTATTTCCATAGTCTTTTGAACTGGGATTTGAGGAACTGCGGTATTACTAAATCTGTGAACTTCTTTAATCAAGATCCCTGAAGAGGTGCGTTGAAGCGTAATAGTTTTTCCATTTACTTGAGCAAGAAAGCTGTTACCAACATCCACGTTATAATCGTCGAAAAACTTTTGCTCTAACCGAGAGGTTCCAATGGCAGAAACGTCATGCCTGTTTACTTTCAAAATATTTTCGATTTTTGCTTTGGTTTCTTTCGTAAATTCCCATTTCATTGGGAGCTTAGAAAAGTCATGCCCAGAATGGGCAAATGAACTTGTAGAAGTTAGAGCAATTAAAGAACCGATAGCGATAACTTTTGAAATGATGTTGGCTTTTTTCATCGTATGACCCCTAAAAAATAGTTAGACAAATCGTTAAATACCTAGACATAGTGTTAACTTATTCCTAGACATTGTCAACTATTTTGTCGAATTATTTTTCATTAATTCTAGTTTTTTCCTCAAATTACTGAAAAATAATGCTTAATAACTAGACAAAAATAAAAATATCTAGAGAGATACTCAGGACATATAGACAAAAAAAAGGAAAGCTCGTCTTTTTAGGAAAAATAAGATCGATTTAGAGACGATTTGAAGAAGACTTTCTATTTCTAAAAGAACTGTCTCAAAATAATGGGAATTCAAAAATAATAGGTAGGAAGTGCCGCAGTTTGCTCTTGTATGTCAACTTTCAAGCTGGACTTTGAATTTTAGCTTTTTTATACATATTCAAAGCCATTCTTCTTTGTACCGCATGGTCTACAATAGGAAACGGGTAATCTTTTCCCAAAACACAATCAGCCTTACATTGTTCCGTTTGCTTTGCCATTATTGGCCAATGAATATACTTTTTTGAAAATCCACTCAATTCTGGAATTTCGTTTTTTATAAACTCACCTTCAGGGTCAAATCTTTTTGACTGAGCAATGGGATTAAAGATTCTAAAATAAGGTTGCGCGTCGCATCCCGTTGAGGAGGCCCATTGCCACCCTCCGTTATTTGCCGCCAAATCAAAATCTAATAAGTTTTGAGCAAACCAAGCTTCTCCTTTTCTCCAATCAATTAACAAGTCTTTGGTTAAAAAAGAAGCCACAACCATCCTCAAACGATTATGCATCCAACCAGTCTTTTTAAAATGCCGCATAGCGGCATCAATTAAAGGATATCCAGTCATTCCATCTTTCCATAATTGAAAATGCTTTGTTTTCCCTTCCCATTGAATGCCATCATACTCTGGCTTAAAATTCCCAATAACTATATGAGGAAAACAATCAAGAATGGTTTGGTAAAAATCGCGCCAGATTAATTCCGACAACCATGTTTTGTAGCCTTTAGAATTATTCTTCATCGCAAAACGCACCAAAGCTCTTACAGAAATAGTTCCAAAACGTAAATGAATGGATAGCCCCGACGTTCCATTTACTCTTGCTGGATAATCACGATTTGTATCGTATTCCTCGATATACCTTTTAAAAGAATTCAAACGTGACCTGGCTCCTTTTTCTCCAGGCTGAATATTTGGAAAATTTTGCTTAAAGCCTATTTTTTCTAAGCTCCAATCCCATAGATGCTTTTTGCAAACTTCTTTAGGAGCTAATCGGTCCAGCTTGCAAGAAAAATCAGAGTAGCTTTCTTCGCATAACTCTTTTAGCCAAGCATTTTTGTATGGAGTAAATACTCTAAAGGAAGTCCCTTGCTGAGTTAATACTTCTGGATGCTCGAAAACGACATGGTCTTTATAAGAATTAAAATCAACTCCTATAGATCTCATCTTTTTTAAAACTCGATCATCCCTATCTTTTGCGCTTGGCTCGTAATCTCTATTTATAAAAACAGCATTAACTTTTAATTCTTTAACAATTTTAAAAACCTCTTTTACTGGATCTCCATACCGTATTATTAAGGATGAGTGTTTAGATTTAATAGACTTTTCGAGCTCTCTCAAACAATTCGCAATAAAAGAAACTCTACGGTCGTCTTTATCTTTCAACTTATTCAGTATATTCGTATCAAAAATGAAAAAGAGGAATACCCTCTCTGACTGTCGAATGGCATGCGACAATGCCACATGATCAGAAAGACGAAGATCTCTTCTAAACCAACATAGGGATTGTTTATATTTCATTTTTTATCCTAAGGAGTCCTCTTTTATCGATTAATTGGTAAACTCTCGCATCATTTATAATTTAGACTTCACTTAGTTTACTCATTGGATATAGGTTTTGACAAAATTCCAGGAAAATTTTTCTAATTAAGCGTTTAAAAGTATAAAACTGGCGCTATAATTTAGAAATAGTTAATACGCCCATATAATAGGAGTTTCTTATGTCAGATAAAGAAGCCCAAAAAGATCCTAAAGAAGCCCCGGTTACCGCAAAAAAGCGTCCACCCGTAAAACCTCGCAAAAAGTTTGTAGCTAAAAAGCAGGTTTTTAAATCTGATAAACCCTTGGAACATAGGGTCCGTCATATCCGATTATCATCCTTGGAAGCGGCTCAACTGATTAGACAAACAATAGTTGATTTCCAAAAAGAGTTAGCGGCTCAACCAATGGTAGATGTAGATAAAGAAATTATGGACCAAGAAAAAACCGAGAAGTTTTTTGGTAGGCTCGCTAAAAAATATAGCGCATGTCCTTCACGAGCCTCTGACGGAGATTTGGGTTGGGTACACGTGCCAGATGAGGCCCCTGACTCTGGAATTAAAACCGTAGAGAAATCAGATTTCATGGAATTTCTTCCTCAATACGAAAAAAGTCTGACAAAAAAGCTCATTGCAGGAATTATGTCCTGCGAAAAACACAAAATCTCAGAACCAATTGAAACGTCATCTGGTTTTCATGTAGTGCTTATTTGTGAAACGCGTTTTCACAAAGCTGTAATTGAAGACAAAGAAGGTAGGGATCTGATGGACGATGTACATAAGAACGCTTTTCACGCTAAGCCTAAAGTTTGGGAAGAAAAGTTTGGTCCCAACTAAACGCTCATCTAGTCTCTCGACCTCGCTCTTCGAGGCGCAGGTCGAAGGCTAATTAATCTCGCCTAAAAACACCTCATCTAAGAGGTTATTTTCTTCCCTATTGCCCAGATATCGTTACTGAAAAGAAAATTAAAAGGTGGAAATAAAGATAAAGGATAAGCATGACAAAGAATCTGTCGCGCTGTTTCCAATATTTTCATTGCAGTTGAATCTTTTGAAGCGGGAGTTACATACTCGCTTCCCAACCACGTTTGCACTTTAAAATCTGCGCTCCGGAAATACTTTTTTAAAGAAAGAATCGTTTGTTCATTGATATGAACTTTGAGATCCGTCTCTGTTCGAATGGGCCGCGTTAACAGGTTTTGCTTGAATAAAGCGTTCGCCACAATATTGATTGGTCGCTCCCACAATGGATATCCAAAGTCGTTGTACCAACGATTAGGAGACGTATGAACAATTAAAGATCCATTAGGCTTCAAAATTCGAAAACATTCTGCAAAGCAATCGAACAACTGTTGAGCATATAAGTGCTCGACAATATCCAGCATATAAATGGAGTCGAACTCTTCGTTGAGAAAGTCTAAAGCGGTAGCGTCCGATTGAACGATAGATATCCGCGACGAAATATCCCCGTCCAGTTTACTTACCGTTTCGCGAGCGATTTCCACAGCGTCTTTGGAATAATCAACACCAACAACATTAGCGCCGCTTCTAGCGAGCGCGATCGTTAAATCTCCTCGACCGCAACCAATATCTAAAACTTTCTGACCTTCCGTCAAAGAGCCCACTTTGATCGCCCTCAAAAACTTGGGAGCAATTTCACCCTTATAAAAATAATCAGCTCCGTCAGTTTGCTCGAAGTACTCCTTGTCGTATAATCTAGAATCTACGTTTGAATTTTCACTCAATGGATGCGCCTCTTTGATTTTAATTAAATCACTATGAATTATAAAAGGACTCGTTTAATTGGTCCATAAAGATTTTTTCTGATATTACGATAACTTATGAATATTTTAATAGTCATTCCCAAAAACCGCTTTGCAGAAAGCGAACTATTTGAAGTGAAGAAAGTCCTCGAAGAGGAAGGCTCTACAGTTGTAGTCCTTTCTCCTAACGGACAAGAAGCAGTTGGAGAAAATAAAACACGATTCAAACCAGATGGGTATCTCATCGATTGGAACCACCAGCCCGGTTTTTCTGGTAAATATAAAGCAATAATCGTCGTTGGCGGCAAAGGGTCGCCCAAATCCTTATGGGACGACAAGATTTTGCCTCAAATATTAACGGATCACAATAGAGCCGGTTCTATAATTGGCGCTATAGGACAATCGGTAGTCGTACTAGCAAAAACGGGTCTCATTCGCGGAAGTTCAGCAGCTCCAGAAGACGAAAAAACTCGCGCCGCCTTAGAACAAGAAAACGTTGGAATTGTTGAAAAACCGGTCTACAGATTGGAAAACATCGTTACCGCTAGAGACGGCACAGTTGCAAAAGAGTTTGCAGAAATGATCCTAACAATTTTGAATGAATAATGTTTTTGTCCTTGACGATTTAACGCGTTGAAAACTTGTTTTTCTAATTTTTCTTAGATAGTTTAACGGGAATCGATTTAAAAGCTGGAGTCCGAGATTTTTTGTCGCAAGTTCTTGGGACTAAAATATTAGCTTCAGGATAATACATCATAATATTGCCCGGCTTCACGGGAAACGCTTGAACTCGTCCTTCCATCTCACCTGTTGTATTTTTAACTAATACTTTCCCGCCCTGGGAAAAGCCTAGTTTTTCGATATCTTCTGGACTCATAAAAATAACATCGCGAGTCTTCGCTCCACGGTACCGATCAAAAGAATCATAAACAACCGTATTAAATTGCCCCTCCGACCGAATCGTAGACAACATAAATTCATTTTCGCCTTTATCTACCAATTTAGGTAACGAGCAAACAGAAAACTTAGCTTTTCCATTCGTCGTTGGAAATTTATTTTCATGCAAAGCTCTGCCGGGAATAAAAAATTCCTCGCGCGTTTCGTCAATCTTGCCCAAATTCCCTAAACCAGGAATGGCTATAGAAATCGCTTTTCTAATATTCGCGTGATTCTTAAACTCTGCCCAACTAATCGAATCTTCGGACAAAACCTTATCCGCAATTTCTGCAATGATTTCCGTTTCGCTCCGTGGGCCAGCATAACGTATTTCCCCTCCATCGCTCATTCGCACAAAACTAAACATGCTTTCCTGCGTGGTTTTTTGTGGCTCTTCATCTCGCGCCAATACAGGTAAGATCAAAGAAGTTTTGCCTCTTCCTCTAAAATGGCCCGGATTCAACGTCGTATTCATATAAAGAGTGAGTCCTATTTTCGAAAACGCCTGCTCGGCATATGTCGAATCGGGATTAGCTCCAAATAAATTTCCTCCCAAATGCCAAGCAAAATCAATCTCGCCTTTTGCAGCCGACTCAAGACAGGCTAAAGTATCCATCCCATTAGAACCGGGAAGTTTTTTTCCGTAAGTTGATTCTAAGTTTTCTAAAATCGTTTGTTTGAGTTGTGGAGTCACTCCAACCGAACCGACTCCTTGAACATTGCTATGCCCGCGTAAAGGAAGAAGTCCTGCATTTTTGCGGCCAACCATTCCGCGCAATAAAGCTAAATTGACGATTGCTCGAACATTTTCAACTCCCGATACGTGATGCGTAATTCCCATAGCCCAAGCAAAAACTGCGTTTTTAGATTTAGCATATAGTGCAGCAATCTCTTCAATTTCCAGACGCCCTACTCCCGAGCTAGTCGTGATTTCATCCCACGAAGTTTTTTCTAAATCTTTTTTGAACTCGTCAAAACCCTCTGTCGAAGAATCTACAAAATCTTTAGAAAGAATTTTTGGATCTCGTTCCGCTAACGTCATCAACGCTTTCGCAATTCCCATCAGCAGAGGTAAATCAGCGCCAAAGTTTGGTTGAATATATTGATTACTTATTTCAGAACCAAACAGCAAACTCCGAACATCCGAAGGAACGCTAAAGTTCTCTAATCCACGTTCGCGCGCTGGATTGATAACGATAACGTGTCCACCACGTCGTCTTATCTCCATTAGCGTTCGCATAAATCTTGGATGGTTGGACGATGGATTAGCGCCAATCAAAAACATCAAGTCGCACTCTTCTAAGTCTTCCAACTTAATAGTCGCCGTTCCGGTTCCTAAACTATCTCCCAAACCAACTCCAGAAGCTTGATGGCAATAGTAAGAACAATTGTTCACATTATTAGTGCCAAAAAATCTGGCAAATATTTGGAGAAGGAATGCCGCTTCGTTAGAAGATCTTCCACTGGCATAAAAATAACTTCTATCAGGAGAAACGCTTTTCATCTTATCCACAACAGTGTCTAAAGCGGTTTGCCAATCGATTTCGCGATACTTATCGCTCCCTTCTTCATATAAGACAGGTCGAGTCAATCGACCGCTCAATTCAAGTTGCCGTGGCGTCCACTTACAGAGTTCTTCAACCGTATGTCGATCAAAAAAACCTGGAGGCAGAACACCCTGCATATCGGAAGCTTGGGCTTGGAAAGATTTATTACAAACTTCTGGGAACTTACCCTTTTCGTTAATCAATCCTCCGCTTTGTCCCCCCATCCCCAGCGCGCAAGTTTTACAAGCATTTTTGGAGAGCAACGCTTTAAGCATAGGGATCACCCCACCAGCACGGCGCGACATTTTTAAGGAATACAATATCGATCCCCAACCGCCAGCTTTTTTAGGGCGGTTATCTTTAAACTGAGTAGACATATTTTTGCAAAATTTAATTATCTTTAAAAAGATTATTATATCGAACAGTTATTCATCAATGAGCTGGATTTGAAAATCAAAATTACAATGCCCAACTAACAATTTACCAATAGCTTTTCATTAAATCTAGGGCGCCTCGAAAAACCTCATAATAAGTCTAATTTCTTTTTAAATCAAAAACCATAATGGAAAAGCTTTTGTGAAGAAAAGAGTTTTTTAAGCGACGACGCGCCATCATTATTTGGAGAGTCGTTGATTTATTAGACAAACAAAACTAAAATAGCCTAATATTTTCAAATACCAAAATTAATAGCCTTAAAACACATCGTTTAAAAAAATTAAGAATTCAATTAAGCCACAACTTAATAATCTAAAAAACCAGGATAATCCTGGGAGGGGCAGTCATGAGCGCCAAGGCATGGGGACCATTCAAAAAAGCTCCAAATTTTCTTATTTTAATTAGCGATCAACAAAGCGGAGTGGACCACTTTCCCGCAGGTTGGGCGGCCAAAAATCTACCTGTCCTGACCCAATTGAAGGCGGGAGGAATTTCTTTCGAAAACTCGTTCATCAGCTCTGCCGCGTGTTCGCCTAGCCGAGGAGCTTTATGGACCGGAAATTATCCACAGACGACTACGGTAACAGAAACGGGAGGCGCCACGCTTCCCGATTATACTCAATTGCCTAATATCGCTTCGGTATTAAGCTCTGCCGGCTACGAAGTGGTTTATAAAGGAAAGTGGCATTTATCCGGAAATTTCGTCGGCTTTGCTCAGGTTCGCCCTGTCGATGTAAAGAAAGCCGCAGCAGAGGACGCTTCAATGACTACAAACTGGGGGTTTGCAAGCGCAAATGGTTTCTCCGCCTGGACCTCCCCTGATATGGGTACCGAGCTCAGCGCTTCAGGCCCGCCAAATCCTAATGGAACAACGCCCTCAAATACATTAGCGGGAGGACTCGCGGCGAACGACGAGAGAGTAGTTTCGGGAAAGGGACTGCAATCAAATCAGCAATCCGCTGTCGATTATCTCAAAAACGTCGATCCAAAGAACAAAACTCCATTTTGTCTCACTGTTTCTTTAGTCAATCCCCATGACGTCTATTTATACCCAAAATATGCTAAAGAAGCCGGTTACGATCTATCCATTTTGAAAAAATCTATTTATAAAAACTTCAAAAGACCCGCCAGTTATAAAGAAAAAATAAAAGGAATTAAACCTTCGGCACAATATGCTTGGCTGGAAAGTTTTCAGGGCGGTCCTTTAGGCCCCAAACAGGCCGACGACTATATAAGATTCTACGCCTACTTGCAAAATCTTACCGATCAATTGACCGGAGACGTCATAAACGCCATGTCCTCCAAAGTCAAAGAGGACACCATAATCATTCGGATATCAGATCACGGCGAAATGACGCAGGCACATGGCGGTCTCCGTGAAAAAGAAAACTCCGCTTATAGAGAAACGTTGCACGTTCCTTTAATTTTTTCCAATCCGAAGCTGTTGGCTCTTTACAACAATAAACCCGTAACATCGGACGCTTTGGTCAGTCATGTAGACTTTCTACCTACGTTAGCCGACATCGCTCAAGTTCCCTATATAGATACCCCTGTTTTCCAAGGGAAAAGTTATTCGAGTACGCTTCTTGATCCTTCTTCCCCTACACAAGACGACGTTTTATTTACCTACGACGACGCGGATAGCGCTCCGGACCCCGTTTTTCATATTCGTTGCATCGTCTCCGACCATTATAAATATGCCGTTTATTATGATCCCACTGGGAATTATTGCGACAATGAATACGAGTTATACGATTATTCAACTTCAGGGGGATTAGCCGAAACCGACAATCTTTTGTGCGGTACCGTTAGAAACACAACTTGCAAACCGCCTTCGAAAGCGACGAAAACTTTGTGGCAAAAATTACACACTCGACTCACAAAAATTTTAATCCGAACAAGCACAACGCCAAAAAATTGGCCTGCAATACCTCCGAAAATTTAGTTCAAGGAAAAAGGCTTTGAGGTTTCATATTGATCGATATTCCAAAACGTTTTTTATGAGAAACCTCGCTAGCCTTTCCTTACGGTGGGTCCCAGCATCACAATAAAATTACGGATAATTTCCAAATCAAACGTATCTCGCAAATTTTGGGTCATCATACTCAGCGCTTCCATAGGCGTCATTGCTTTGCGGTATTTTCTTGGCGACACCATAGAGTCGTAAACGTCGGCGACTTTACAAATTCGCGATAATAGCGAAATGTCTGTTTTGTTAGATCCATGAGGATAACCGCTGCCATTACAATCCTCATGATGTTGCTCCACGATTTGCATGACTGGCATTCCATAACGTCTCATACCTTCTAAAATTTCTACTCCAATTTTAGGATGCCCCTGAACATTCCCCATTTCTTCTTCGTCCAAACTCCCCTTTTTGTAAATAATTTCTTGAGGGATTTTAGATAATCCAAGATCGTGAAACATACCTCCCAAACCAAGCGTACGAATATCTTTTTTATCCATTTTCATTTGGGTTCCATAGCTGATGCAATACATCGCAACATTTACGGAATGCGTATACACATGATAATCGCGAACCAAATGTTCTGCGACGCTCGCAAACCCCTGGTCGCTTTGCGAAACAACGCCTTCCATAATTTCTAAAACTTCATCGGCAACGCCAAGAACGCTATCCGAGGCATTGTAATCAAAGAATTCCTGCATGAGTTCTTTCGAAACGCTGTAGATTTTTTTCGCTTTTCGATTGATCGGGACTTTTTCGTTAGTCGCCCACTTCTGAAGCTTTTTGCTGGCTTGGGCAAAATACAGATCCCGGTCATTTTGATGAAAATAAAGCTCCTGCTGAAGTTCTCCCTTTTCTAACAGTTGCCGTACTTTAGCTTGATGTTCGGCGGCTTTGCCTGCGAAGCGAACAAACTTAGCCTCGCCCTCTTGAACAGTCTTAAGATAAAGGTCGAAACACTGGTCAGCGTTTCGATTCAAGAATTCTTTATTGAGTGGTCGGAACTCGGCTTCCGGGTGCATTGTGAGAATCGCTTATAAATAAGGGGAGTGATTAGATTTACACCAAATCTTGACACTTTTAGAAAGAGACGTCAAGGGTTTCAGTTATTAATGAATGATCAAAGAAAAACACCGTAATTTTTGATAATAAAATTTATTATGACATATTGAATTTTTTTTTATTTTTGATAGAATTAATAGTAATCATATAAATTTTAAGTTTTTTTATATTTTTAATATAAAAAGAAGGCATAATTCATGGTCGTAAAAAAATGTACAACTTGTAAAAATATAGTAATAGTCCCTTCTATAACTCTTCTTTGTCCTCTTCCTCTTTGCTACGGCATCTTGGAGCAAATTTACCCAATAGTTTGGAGTCCTGATATTCCGCTTTCTACCAGCTTATCCGTTATTCCACCATTTAGAGGTTCTTCAATGGGGTTGTGGAGACACTTTCCAAGTCTATCGGCCACTAACGTTATTCAATCGCTCATGTTTTCAAGATTAAAGGCTATATTAGATATAAAAGAAGAATACTCCGTCGAACTTTATACAGGACATAACCGGGGGCGTAGATTAGTCATGGAAAGGACACTACCAACCGAGCGTTTGGGTTGCGACTTAACCATGCAACCTTACGAATGGTGTTTTTCTAAAACTAAAAACTATTTTGAAGGTTCTACCCGTTTGATAATGAATCCAGGGACGAACCAAAGCCTTTTTAACGTTATGATGGCTGCTCGTCTGGAGTTTTCGCAACCAAGCTTTTTTCATTCCAGGATTAGCGGAAACATGGATTTAGCCGTAAACTCAACATTAGATCCCACCCTATATTTAAAAGACCATCCACATTTAGCCAAACTTGCCCCAAAATTCAGAGGGCTCATAAGAGTTCAAGGCATTACTTATGTCGCCGATCTTGATTATCCCCTATCCTTAGGGTTAGATAATTGGACTTTAAGACATCCTATTTCATCCGTTAGAGTTAAAGTAACACCCAAAATAGGCTTGTCTGTACGCGCGAATAAAGTTCAATGCGGCCCTGTGACTCTCCGAGATCCCTATATTGAATCATCAATCAATATTTTTGCATTTGACTCAAGCGACACAAAATTCGGCGGCAATATATCGGGGAGAGGAGGACATGGTGATTTAGAACTCGCTTTGCCCAAACCTAAACCAAGAGACTTAAGAGTTGTACGAATGGTAAAAAACGTTTTACCTAAAAAAGTTCGCCTTCTGAAGGCAAATACCTATGATTATAATTTTAATTTCAGTTTTGATCGGAGCGGCGGGCTGAGTCTTCAAAATCAGTCGCCATCGCCATCGCCTTCACCACACCGATTGAAACATTTAGCGGAAATGCAACCTGGAGGAATGTACGACACTTCTAATTTTTCTTAATGCCCTATGTGGAACCTTTTATGGGCTTGTAAAAGAGGGTCTCTGTTTTAAGTCTTTTTCGGAAAGTGTTTGGCTAAAACTTCTTTAATTTCATCGGGTTTGTAGAAATGTTCGACGAGTTCGTCGGCCTTGTAGGATTTGAAACCGACTTCCTCCGTATAGCGGAGGTGGCGCAACCCTTCGGCGTTAGCGTCAAACCGACCATCCGGTAATAAGACTAACCAACCATTGGCGTCAAAAGAATAAAAAGAAGCAATGGTCTGGTAACTCTTTAAATCCCAAATCTGAATTCTCCCAGCGTACCCCCCGACGATTAAAATATCTGAATTGGGAATAAAAGACACTGACCGGGCTGAACCTAAATGTCCTTCCAGCGTTTTAAGACATCGCCCCGATTCCGCCTCCCACACCCGCACGGTTTTGTCATAAGAACCGCTCGCGATTTGACCGTCATGAAAAGCCACAGAATATACCCCGCCGGAATGTCCCTCCAGCGTTTTAAGACATCGCCCCGATTCCGCCTCCCACACCCGCACGGTGTTGTCATAAGAACCGCTCGCGATTTGACCGTCATGAAAAGCCACAGAAGATACCCCGCCGGAATGTCCCTCCAGCGTTTTAAGACATCGCCCCGATTCCGCCTCCCACACCCGCACGGTTTTGTCATAAGAACCGCTCGCGATTTGACCGTCATGAAAAGCCACAGAATATACCCAGCCGGAATGTCCCTCCAGCGTTTTAAGACATCGCCCCGATTCCGCCTCCCACACCCGCACGGTTTTGTCATCAGAACCGCTCGCGATTTGACCGTCATGAAAAGCCACAGAATATACCCAGCCGGAATGTCCCTCTAATTCTCTCAATAGAACGCCGTCGTCCTTCCGCCATACTCTAATAACTCCATCTCGCCCGCCAGTAACAATATAAGCGCCATCGGGGCTAAAAACGACTGACTCCACTCCATTCGCATGTCCACGTTGAACAATGGGAGCCAGATTGATAGCGTTATCAATCGTTCCCGCCTCTCTGGAGGTAAATCCAGCAAGCCCTCGACTCTCCTGAGTTTTTGCCGAATCCAGATCCACTCCTTCCAAATTACAATCCTCAAAAACACTGCCAATTAAATCTGCTTCTTGAAATTTAGCATCCGAAAAATCCGCTTTATCAAAATAAGCGTACCGAAAATTCAACCCTTGTAATTGCGCGTTCTGCAATTGCATCTCTTTTGGGAGAGTATTTTTTAACTCATTTAATAACTCATCAGGTCGATCAATCTCGCGCTCCATTCCTAATCGATGACGAACTGTCCAATACAAAACCTGCAATGCGTTTTCGGAAACATTCGAAAGGTAACCATCCTGCAATCGTTTTTGTAACAAACCAGTCAATTCGTCGTTTGCATCAATTTGCGATAAGAAAAAAATCACTTTAGGGTTCAAAATTGGTAGATCAAGAACTTTCAAAGGATTTTTTGGATATTCACTTTCTTGAATATCTCGAAAGATTTTTCTCGCTAAAAAATATTCACTAAACGATTTATGAATGAACGAAAAGTTTCCTTCGTCATCGCGATTTAAAAACGAAGCCGCCTGCATGTCTCCGGCAACGTCATCAGGTTTTTCCGGTCCCACACGAATCTTTTTTTCGGAAAGTAGCTCATTTATAAAAGAAATGGTTTCTTTGTAATGGATCGAATCAGTCTCTTCCGTCCAGAATTTCAAAGCGAGGTGCAACATCAACTCCAACCGGACATCCTTTTCCAACATACGTTCGTTTTCTTTTTCCCTTTGCACCCAAATGTCGGTGAATATTTTGTACAACCCGGCGGCATTCAGATTTTTTTCTTTTAAGGAATTCTCTCGCAATAACTTTGCAATCATCTCTAACAACAATGGTTGTGTAGATAATTGTTCCAAATTATATATACCCTTGATCGTTTGCCAATCTTCCTGGCAAGAACCTGTTCCCGCCTTTTCCAAGTAATCCAGAATTTCCTTTTCATCAAACTTCTGCAAGTAAACCGCATTAGCGCCGGAAATTTTCCGCAAGCGTTCATAGAGAACCGTTTCTGTTTCCGCAAGAATAGAACTCTTTCCCGTTAACAAAGCCTCTTCATCGCTATTTTTGAAATAATGCGAACGACATGTTAAAACGCTTTTCCATCCGTTAAAAGCCGCCTGCGAAAGTTCGCTAAAATTGGAACAAGACACTTCCCAACGCACTCGGTCGGCCATTTCGTCGAACGCGTCGAAAAAAACTACTACTTTTCCAAGTTTCGCTAGTAAATTGAACCCCTCAAAATCAAACTTTTTGAATCCCTGGCTTTCGAAATGCGCGTCGACTACACTTTTTAGCGTAATAGCCTTTTTAATAACTTTGAGCGGGATATGAATTGGCGCGGGATGTCTTACTGGATCTTCCAAAAAACTTTTCGCCATGTGGTATGACAAAAACCGAGTCAACGTTGTCTTCCCAGTGCCTAAATCTCCAAGTAACGTTAAAAGCTTACCTTCAGAGTTACCCAGCCATTTTGAAAAATGCTCAAGCGCTGGAACATTTTCAGAACCTCCCTCCAGTTTAATTTTGGGTCTCACATAGCAATCTTTACCACTCCATTGATCGACCATGAATTTTTCAAAATTGAATTTCAATCGTTCGGAATATTTTTCTAAAGGGGCTAACGTTTGTAAAAGATTGGCATAATGTATGCTGTTGATATCGTTTTCCCTCAACCGCTCCAAAGCATTTTCATCACATCCCTGTCTGTATAATAAAGTCCACTGGCTTCGCGCATTTCTCGCAAGAATTTCCGCTTTTTTCTCTAAAAACCGTTCGACATCTTTCAAAGTAACCCAGTCTTCCTGGCAAATAACCATTCCTTTAAATTCAAAACCAGGTTCTGTTCTCTCAATCTCTATACATTGAAATCCAACATCAGAAAATATAGCCTCCAGTTGAAAGCCTTTAGCTTCATAATAAGCCAAAGCTTCGTTTAGAAAGTACCGATCACTTGTACTCTTCTTTTCATTTTGAAAAAGCCTTCTGGTAATAGAGTCACTAAACTGATCGCTTTCGACCTTAAAGTTTTCTCGCTTTTGAGTTGGAAGATCTAAAGCTTCTATCAACTTTCTCAAATTAAAATGAAAATCCACCTCTTTTGTAAAGTCGATGCGGCTTAAAGCATCGAATAACGGGAGTAATTCACACTCTTCTTTGAGTAAGGGAATGAGAGAACGTTCACGGCTTAAAGAGTCGGAATGGAGGCTGGCAAAGCTTTCGGCTTGCGCAAAATCTTTAGTTAAATAAATAGGTGAAAAAACTACCGCCATTTTTCTCGAAAGCTTGATTCCTTCGTTGATCTTTTTTTGAACGTTATCTCCAGGCGGAATTCTCCAGTCGTCGAACCAAACTTTAACGCCATTGTCGCGCAAAGAATCCGCTAGTTTGGTTGCAAAACCTTTATCTTCACTGGCGTAACTTATGAATACATCGTATTGGTAGTTTCGCATGGGATTTCCCGTAGGGTTTTTATTTTTGCATACGAAATATTACGCAATTTCAAGGTAAATTGAAAGGAAAGAATTTTATTGAATCGAGGCGCCCCTTCGACACAGCTTTGAGACTCCTTTTAAAGAACTAAAATGGGGAGGTCGCATTTCGAGAACCTCAATGTGACATTTTTATTTTTTTGATTTTAGTTATTTAATTTTATTCAATCGGGGCGACCCTTCGACATGTACTTCGACAGGCTCAGTATAAACTTCGGGTGACAAATATTAGGATTCAGAATGATGCTTCACCTAACTTAAAAGTTTGGTTCAGGATGACATGCCATGGGGAAGGCGCAAAATAAGACCAACTTTGGATTTAAGGTAAACTCTTCAAGACTTAAGGAGCATACTTCTCTGAAGCATAGATTTCTCGACAAGCTCGAAATGACGTTTGGTAAGGTTGTCACGCTTCGAAAACCTCCTAAGGAACTAAAATAAGGAGGTCGCATTTCGAGAGCCTCAATGTGACATTTTTTATCTTTTTGCTTTTAGTTATTTAAAAAGGAATTAACTTTATTAAATCGGGGCGAGATCCTTCGCCGATATTAAAATATCGCCTCTGGATGACATGCAATGGGAACCGATTAAAACTTAGCCAACTTTTAATTAACATTCTACGCAAAAAATCTGAAAAAATTGGCTGTCATACTTTAAGAACCTGAGTATAACCGTTGATTAAGTTAAAGCATTTTAAACTTATTCAACACGTAATGCGTCCATGGGGTCAAGGCGAGAGGCTTTGATCGCGGGGTATAATCCAAATAACAATCCTATAGTCAAGCAAACGCCGCAGGATACAAATATCGAAAGTTGACTGAGTATCAACGTCCAGGGACTCCAAGCGGCAAGGGCTAATACGATTCCAGAGCCGGCGGCGGCGCCAACAATTCCCCCTAAAAAACCGATAACGGCGGCTTCCCACAAAAACTGTTTTACAATATCGCTACGTGTCGCCCCGACAGCGCGTCGAACGCCAACTTCCCGTGTTCTTTCTTTCACGGATATCAACATAACCGCTAATATTCCTATCCCGCCAACCACTAACGAAATACCGGCAACGCCGACGGTTAACTTGGTCATGGTTTCGGTCGTTTCCACTTTTACTTTTTCTAATTCTAACTGACTACGCACCGTAAAATCGTCTTCAGAATCGTCCTGTAATTTATGACGATCTCTCAAAACCTCGCTGATTTTTGGGATAATGCTATCGATATCTTTTCGCGCGACCGCTTGAACATATATTGTATTGATAAAGGTTTGATTCAATACTCTGCGCAATAAGGATGATATCGGAATCATGATAATATCGTCTTGATCTTCGCCATCAGAGTCCGACCCTTTTTCAACAAAAACGCCGATCACCGTAAAAGGAATAAACTCGATGCGAAACGTTTGTCCTATAGGGTTTTCTTCCCCAAATATATTTTCCACCGCCGTTTTTCCCAATACCGCAACACGCGCTCCGTTGAGCACGTGATCTTCTGTCATCGGTTCTCCCACTTCCACAGAATATTTGCGAACATCCATAAACTCTGGAGTCGTCCCTGAAACATTGGATCGAAATGCGTTTTGCGCGTACTTAATTCGTAACGACTCCGAATGAAATGGAATGGCTCTTTCGACCTCTGGTATTTCTTCAGCCAGCGCAATGGCGTCTTTGGGTTTTAAAGTCGTCACGTTACCGGTCAATCGCATCTTGCCGCCGCGACGCTTCAATTCTCCTGCGCCAATGGTTATTAAGTTTTCTCCCATCTGCCGGATAATATCTAAGACTTCTTTTTTCGATCCATTTCCAACCGCAACCATGATGATAACCGCCGCGATTCCGATGACGACTCCTAAAGAAGCTAACGCTGCTCTTGTTTTACGCGCTCCAAGGGAAACTAACGCGATGTCCAAACCTGGTAAAGTTTTCATGATGCTAGATTAAGCCCGGAGAGTTTCATCAGGATTTAATTGGGAGGCTTTTCTTGCGGGTTGCACGCCAAAAATTAGACCAATGAGTGCGCATAACCCAAATGCGGCGATAAAAGGTTCCCAGGTAACCGTGGCTGGCAATAAATCCAACTGATTACTTGTTTCAGAAAGGGCAAATCCTAAAAGCGAACCCAGCAAACCTCCCGCCAGGGAAATCAAAACTGCTTCAAATAAAAATTGTTGCGCGATATCTAATCGTCTAGCTCCGAAACATCGTCGCACGCCAATTTCTTTGATCCGTTCTCTGATAGATACCAACATGATATTCATGATAACGATACCCCCAACAAGGAGCGATACGGTCGAAATCAAAGCCAACATGCGGTTCATCGCCTGCTTTTGTTCGGTAACCCACTGCATGATGCCCGCCGGAGTAACATATCGAAAATCATCTGAGGCCAACGAGGACAACCCATGGTTTCTTCTAAGAATTTCCGTTACGGCCTCCATTGTTTCAGGGACGGTTTCAGGAACGTAGGTGCGAACGCGAATACTATGTAAATGGGTTTGGTTTAATAACCTGGACATGGTTGTTGTTAGCGGAACCAATATCCTATTATCAGGATCGTAGCCACTCTCGGTAACACCCTTTTCTTTCAATACCCCTATAACTTCAAAAAAAATATCATCGAGTCGGACCATCTTCCCAATTGGATCTTTATCGCCAAATATATTACGGATAGGCGTCGCCCCCATAACTGCGACTTTACGTTTCCTTCGTAAGTCGGAATCGTTTAAAAAGCGTCCGTCTTCCATTTCCCAATCTCTTGCAATAACCCATTCTGGCGTCACACCATAAGCGCGCGTATCTGTGAATTCTTTTTTGTAGATTGCTTTCAATCTCTTGCGTTGCCGGGGCACGACTATAGAAACCGTCGGAAGAGCGCGGATATCTTCCGCGTCTTGCAATGTCATCGATTGTGGATCTTCCGCTTTTTTGAAAAATAGACGTCCCGCCCCTGAATACACGGAAAATGATTCTGGTCCGAAACCCAAATTAGCGATTCGTTTTAAAACTTTATTTTTTACCCCTTCGCCGACGGCAACAATGACAGTCAGCGAAGCAATGCCAACCACGATACCCAGCATCATGAGCGCGGCGTTTACGCGATTTGATCCTATCCCGCGCAAGGCTTGTAAAAAGTTTCTTAACGTTCTCATACTAGTTCGTCCGAATCGATCAATCCGTCCTTCATTCGAATAATTCGATTGCCATGATTAGCCACTTCAGGATCATGGGTCACTAAAATTATCGTATTTCCTTCTTCATTCAATTCGTCAAAAATTTTCATAATTTCAGCGCTATTGTGAGAATCCAAATTTCCGGTAGGTTCATCCGCCATGATAATTTTAGGACGATTGATTAAAGCGCGCGCAATAGTGGTTCTTTGTTGCTCGCCGCCGGACATTTGACCTGGAGCGTGATCCATCCGCTTTGCCAACCCTACCCTAGTCAATGATTTGATTACACGATCCTTAGCGTCTTTTGGAGGTTTTTCGCAATAGATTAAGGGCATCATCACATTATCAAACGCGCTCACTCCAGGGAGTAAGTGAAAAGCTTGAAAAACAAAACCTATTTTTTCATTTCGGACTTGTGAAAGGGATCGATCGCTCATTCCTGCAACTTCTTGATCGTCCAATAGATAAGAACCCGTGGTGGGAGCGCCGAGACAACCCAATAAAGTCATCAAGGTGCTTTTTCCGGCCCCTGAAGGACCAATAATACTTACGTATTCACCTTCTTCTATATTTAAATCGATCCCTTTAAGAACTTCCGTCTCAAAAGCCTGATTGCGATAGCTTTTGCGGATCTCCTTCATTTCAATCAGGCTCATTGGGGCTTTGGCTTTTTCCTTTTTTGTTTGAGAAGCAAATTAAAAAGCGAGGTTCTTCGAGAAACTTTTTAAGGCTCCTCCAGGATGATCTACAAATAAACTTTAACTAGGACCGACGTCTACGTTTCTTCTTATCAGTTTGCGGCTTAAGGGGAGTTCCTACCATATCCCCCTGTTTTAAACCCGAAACGATCTCAATAAATTTTCCGTCTCTCCATCCAGAAGAAACTTCCATTTCGCTTAAAGTTCCTCCGCGGTTTACTGTCACCAATTGTTTATCGCCTTTTCGCTTAATCGCCTTTTTAGGAATGGCAAGCGCGCTATCTTTTTTGTCAGTTACGATGGATACGTTAGCTGTCATTTCCGGTCGCAGGAGATCAACGCTAGACTTTTCTATCTCTAGAATCGTTTCGTAGTTAACCACGTGATCTTTAATCATGGCTTTAGGTCGAATCTCCCTAACGATCCCTTTAAAAAACTTTTTTGCATAACTATCTACCGTAAAAGTAGCTTCTTGATCAACTTTTACTCTGCCGATATCAGTTTCGTCAACGTAAACGGTCACTTCCAATTTATTAAGATCAACCAAAGTTACAAAAGTAGGAGAATTTAAACTCGCGGCGACGGTTTCGCCTTTTTGAGTAGATATCGACGCAACGGTTCCATTTATTGGAGCCACGACAGTCGCATAAGAAAGCTGAGTTTTCACTTCTTGAAGATCGGCTTTCGCTTTTTGGACGTTTGCTTCTCCTAATCTGATATCGTTTTCTAATTGAGCCTCTTTCAATCTGAGAGTTTCTTCAGCCGACCTATAACGCGCTTTAATAACTTTCAGTTTTTCTTGGCTTTCATCCAGTACCGTAACTGACACGACCCCTTTGTCGCTTAATTCTTGATTCCGTTTAAGCATTTTTTCGGCTAAGCCAATTTGGGCTTCAATTTCCTCATATTCTGCTCTAGCTTTATTGATTTCTAAAGGCCCTTCGTTGGCAATTTTTTCCAATCTAGCGCGTTGAGCCGATAACTCGGCCTTCCTTTGTGCTACACGCGAGTCTAAATCAAAATGTTCAATGACCGCAATCACTTCGCCAGCTTTAACAGAATCTCCTATTTGAACGAACAATTCCTCTAATTGTCCGGAAATTCTAGAACCAATTTTGACTTCAGCTCCGGTTTTAAGCGTCACGGTACCCGTTGCTGAAACGGTTTGACGTAATTCGCGCAATTCGGCTTTAGTAAACTTGAAACTCTTTGCCGACGAGGCATGACCCTGGCGATCTCCTCCGCTCACAAATCCCAAAATCGGAGCTAAAAGAGCCGGTTGAAACTTCCAAGCGACAGCGGTTCCCGCAATTGCGAAAAATAATATAAGAAAAAGCTTTTTCATATTCTAAGGACTTAAGAATTTATTTGGATATTTGTTTCCATTTTAACATATCGGCTGAATCCTTCCGAACCTGAGTTTTAATGGCGCCTCTAATAATTCGAAATTTTAGCTTAAGGCAGCTCGCTCGCCCTTTGTTTGCAAAGGCGGCTCGTGGCCAATATTAATTTTTAGAAACCCTCTTAAATAATAATCGCACACAGGAATCTCTAATTATCGGACTTTTCCGACCCCATTCGTCGGTAGAATTTACTCTAAACATGGTTTCGAATTCTTCAAAGCAAGCTCTAAAATTAATTCAAGAGTTTTATGCTATTTTATTAACAGACAATAGGCGATTAAAAAAACAAACTTTTTATGAGAAAACTTTCCCTCCAAATAAAAAAAACCATTCAAACCTCGTTTTTTCTTTATCTCGTTAGCGTTTCCTCAATTTGTTCCGCCGCCTCTTTCCAAGACAATCTATTTCGAGAAATGGTTTCTCTAACTCTTTCCCAAATAACAAAAACTCAAGTTAGATTTCAAAGTTTTGACGCAACTTTTTCTCCAAAAATAAGATTCAAACTTGGGGAAGTTGAATTTAAAAAAAAGGATAAAATTCTACTCTCAGCTAAAACTCTATGGTTAGAACCTTCGCCAATGTTTTTATTATCTTGGAGAAAAACGCCAAGTTCAAAAGCATTTATGAATTTTAGTTTAGAAGGAGGAAAAACTGAAAAAATCGATATCAGGAAGGCTCAAGGGACTCTGCGAGCTAACGCTGAAACATTAACGCTTGAGTCAACCCAAATTCTACCTCAGAAAGGTGAAATACTACTATCAGGAGATTATCAAAAAAGCTTAAAGGCTTTTAATGGGACAATTACAACTAAACAATTTGCGCTAAATTCATTCAAAGGAGTCGGCATATCAGGTTCCGTCGACTTAAACGCAAACATCCAGGGTTATGTCAGTCAAGAAAGAAAGATTATTCCAATGAATGGTAACGGAAAAATACTTGCCACAAATGGAAAAATAAAAAACCCATCCATTACTAAACTTTTAGCAAAAACGTTGAAACTCAGCAATCAAAACAGTCCTATCTATCCTAGTTGGAATTTCAAAATCATTTCCGGAAATTTCAATATCAATCGTGGCGTCATGCAAGCAAAAGAATTAAAGCTTCATGGCAATCCGATGAATGTTGCAGGTGGAGGAATAATAAACTTTATGGCTCAAAGTTTTAATCTTAAGTTTCAAACAGAAGAAAAACGCCGCGAGCATTATAAAAATAGTTTTGATCTAAGAGGAACGTTTAAAAAGCCTCAGATATACCGCAAAGTCAATTAAATATCTTAAAATCATTCCTTTCAGACCTATCCAATACTTATTATAATTTTTTTGAGGTCTAGAAAAAATAGTCTGACTTGACAATAAAAACTATACCTATAATATCATAATATATCCAATTTACTATTTTTGAATCATTAGGAAAGCTCCATCAATTTAATTTTGCTCACCAAAAAAAATAACGACATTAAAACTAAATAGAAGTTTCATCATTTTTTAAGGGCTCCCCATGGATAGTGAAAAAATAGACCTCTCCTCAATGAAGATTCTACTTGTTGACGATATTCCAGCAAATTTGAATGTCCTAGTGGAAACTCTTAAAAATGAAGGGTACAACCTATCGTTTGCCACTAGCGGAGAAATCGCGCTAACCACTGTCGGAAAATTCCAGCCTGACCTTATTCTTTTGGACATTATGATGCCTGGAATTGATGGGTTCGAAACTTGCCAACGGCTAAAACAAAACAACGAAACCAAGCACATTCCCATTATTTTTATCACCGCCAAAGCCGATACCGAAGACATTGTTAAAGGGTTTACATTTGGAGGGATAGATTACATCACAAAACCTTTTAGACAGGATGAAGTCTTAGCGCGAGTAAGAACTCATTTGGCTCTACAAAAAACTCTAAGAGACAAAGACGAGTTAATAGAGGAACTCAAAGACACACAAGAGATATTAGAAAATTCAGCAAGAATAGATTTACTAACCGGACTTTATAACAGAAAAGATCTGGAAGAAAAGTTGGACCAGGAAAAACTTCGGAGCGAGCTAAATGACACAACGTTTTCAGTCGCTTTAGCGGGTATTGATAGTTTTAGCGATATTAATGGCGAATTTGGTGAATACGTTGGGAACCATGTCTTGATTAGCATCGCGGCGATCCTTTCGGAAAGCATTCGGCAACAAGATTTTGTCGGCCGATGGACAGGGTCTCATTTTTTAATCATCCTCCCACAAACAGATCTGCAAGACTCCCAAAATATCGTCGAAAATTTACGCGCAAAAATGGAAAATGAAAAACTCGACTTTGACGGAAAAGATATTCCTTTTACTTTAAGCTTTGGCCTTGCTGAATTTAAAAAAGGGATTGAATTATATCGTTTTTTAAAACAAATAGAAGACGAGTTACGCTCGTCCAAAAAGAATGCTAAAAATCAAGTCGTTATAGTGGAATCCCCTACAGTTTAAACGCAATCCCCCAGAGGAATTTCATCTTGCCTATTCAACCATCTGATTTCAAATATATCAGCGATTTTATCAAAAGCGCGGCTGGTATTGTTTTAGCGCCCGGTAAAGAATACCTAGTCGAAAATCGTTTGAGCATGCTAGCGCACACTTTGAAAATAGAAAGTATTGACGAATTAATAAAAAAACTACGAAAAGAAAATTCTAACGATTTGAAGCAAAAAGTTGTAGATGCGCTCACGACAAACGAAACCTCTTTTTTTAGAGACAAACATCCTTTTGAAACTTTGAAAACGTCGCTACTACCACAAATCATAAAAAAACGCGCGGCAATCAAACAGTTGAATATATGGTGCGCGGCTAGCTCTAGCGGTCAAGAACCTTACACAATAGCAATGGTTTTAAATCAAATACCCGCTTTGAGCGGATGGAGGATCAACTTCATAGCTAGCGATATATCAGAGGAGATGTTGGAACGATGCCGCCAAGGGCTTTACACTCAACTTGAAATTGGCCGAGGATTACCCGCTAATCTGCTTCCTAAATATTTCAGCCGTCACCAAAATCGTTGGCAAATAAAACAAGAATTAAGAACTATGATCGACTTTCGAATCTTTAATTTATGTAAGCAATGGCCTTTTATGGTTAATATGGACATCATATTTCTGCGCCATGTACTCGTTTATTTTAACGACGCTACTAAAAGGGAAATTTTGGGAAAGGTTCGTAAACAGTTAAAACCCGATGGTTTTCTATTTGTTGGATCGGGCGACAACCCAGAGCTGCTAGACAAAAACTTTACGCGCACAGAATTTTCAACATCCGCTTGCTATAAAATAACTTCCCCCTAACTATCCCTTAATCTTATTTCTTTCCATCTAAGTCTCATTTTCAACTGTCAATCTTTTATGCAATATAAAACGATTGATCCCTTCTGCCGCCATTTTAAATCCAATAGGCGCCGTTGCCGTTTCTAAAAATATTTGTTTGTAAGGCTTATGGCCCGACACAGAATTGAATAAACAATTCATGAATACTGAGTCGTCTTTCGCAATTTTCAAAAGATGGTCCATGAATTCGAAGCTAAGACTCAGTTTCGTCATCCATCTTAAAACTCGCCCATAAGGAAGATCTTGAGTTAATTCTTTGCAATCCTTGATAAAAAACTCGAAAGCTTTTTTCGAAACCCCATAATTCATAATAGTTTTTGCCGCATATATACCGGTTAAACAAGCGGAATTGATTCCTTTTCCTTTATAGGGACGAATTAAACCCGCCGCATCTCCAATAGTTACATAACGATGTCCAAATAAATTTTTAGCAGGGCCAATTGGGAACTTGCCACGAAAATAATTCAATGGTTTTTCTCTTCGTTTATGTTCCGGCAAAAACCTTTGGACCGGAGCCGAACGCAAAAAATCTAACATAACCTGAGAAGAAACATTACCTCCAGCGACATTAATAGAAAGATGATCGTCTTTGGGAGTGATCGCTCCAAACTCCAATCCATTGCGCGACAATAAAAAAGCGTGAATGGTTGGTCCCATTTCTTGCAGAAAATCTTCACCAGGATAGATTTTAGTAATAACAGTGTTTAAAAAATCTGGCTGTCTGTATGGCGTCGCTTGCTCAAAAATTCTAGTTGAACCATCGTCCAAACCAAAAGCTCCAACCACCGCCGCCGCTCGACAATTTTCTCCTTCGCTATAAACTAAAACATCTTCATCGGCAATTTCAACCGCCGTAACTTTATTATGAACAACCTCCGCGCCAGCCTCCTCGGCCTTTAACATCATAAAAGCGTCAAACTTAGATCTTTTAACAGCGTAACTTTTTCCTCCTTCTTCCCCATTTAAATCCAAGCTTCTGTTATCGGAGTGAAGGCAATACCCAGCAATTTCTTTTTGAATCATATCGGCAGGAAGCTCTAAACCTAAATTTTCTCTTAGAATATCTTCTAAAGGAGGAGAAAGAACCCCGATGCACTGATTGTATTGTCTATGTTCCTCAAATTTCTTCTGTTCGAAAATGACGACTCGAATATTTTTGCCCAGTTTCTCAGCTTCCTTTTTTAGCGCAATAGCGCAACCAGAACCACCAGGTCCACCGCCGAAAATGCAAATCGTGTCGCCATTTTGAATGGGTTTAAGATCGTCGCTCATCCGAGAGCCGTTTTTGTAGTTTTATGGAATTTGTTTGGGAGCCGTCGCTTCTCTATAGAAATAATCCAACATACCTTTAAAAATATAGGTATGAAATTTTGACAAAATTTTCCAATATATTTTTCCCCAAAAAGGATAAGGAATAAAATGAGCCGTTAAAGTTAATCGAGTATTTCCGTCATCTTCCAGATTCAGTTGGAATTGCAACCAAGAAAATCCAGGCGAAATCATTTCCGCTCTTAAAAGCAATTCTTTATTTATTTCAATTCTTTCAACGCGCCAAAAATCAATAAAATCTCCCACTCTTAAATTATCCGGATCGCGCCTTCCTCTTTGCAAACCGACTCCGCCTAAAAACCGGTCAATAATTCCGCGCAGTCTCCACAAAAAAATACCATGATACCAACCATTTTCGCCGCCAATTCGCGCAATTAATTGAAAAACTTTTTCCGCAGAGGCAGGAATATCGATATGATGTTTTTCCGCTACAAAATCTGAAGATTCAAATTTATGTAAGGGCATAAGGTTGTGCATTTTTTCAGGAGGAACGTCCGCCCAATGCGAATGAACTTGCGAATTATCTTCCCTTTTAAGGGCTCGTTCAACGGCATCTTCAAATCCCAAAGGTTCGAAGGGTACAATTTTGCGAATTTCTTGATTCCAACAAATGACGTTGGTTTTCAAGCTATCCAATAAAAGCGAAATTATATTTACTGGAACCGAAATAAAAAAATGGAGCCAGTAAGCATAAATGCGACATAAAGTAGTTATTGGAAGGGGAACACTAGAAACGTCAAAAAATTGAACGTTCTTTTCAAGTATTTTTGCAAATCGGAGAATCATTTCTTTATAGGAAAAAACATCCTTTCCTCCGATAGGAAAAACTCCGCTAATAGGTTCCTTGGTTTCCATAGCTCCAACAAGATATTTGATCACGTCGCGAATGGCTATCGGTTGGCATTTAGAATTAAATTCCTCAAGAAAAGGTATCCATCTATTATGCAATATTAATGATTTGAGCAATTCATAAGATGCGCTACCCGCGCCAATAATAATAGCCGCGCGTAAGCGTATTACGGGAACGCCTCGACTTGATAAGGTAGCGCCTACCTCCATCCGGCTTCGCAGATGAGGCGACAAACTGGCGTTGGCTTCGCCAAGTCCGCCTAAATAAATAATTTTATCAACGCCACAACTCTCGGCAACTTCCGCAAAATTTTCAGCAGCTTTGCGGTCGGTATCGGAAAACTTGTCCTTTTTAAGCCGCATACTATGAATAAGGTAATAGGCTACTTTCACTTTTTCTAAAGCGGGAACTAATTCAGCCTTGCTCAAACAATCTGCGTAAATAACTTCAATATTTGGATGTTTTAAAAGGAAAGGACTGTGTCGATTTCGCAGCATGCAACGGACAAAATATCCGCGAGCGACGAGCTCTGGAATCAACCGGCGAGCGACATAACCGTTTGCGCCTGTAACCAGTACAACTTTACCTGGCGGTAACGGAATTGTCTTTAAGCCATCGCAGTAATGATAATTTACTGTCTCAGGATCCATCTCTACCTTCCTCCCAAAAACTGACAAGAATGAAACAAATTGACTCTATTACTATTATGGTTTCTTTTTACGCTAGACTCAATTCAGAAATCTTCTAAAAACATCATCTACCTTAATCAAACTAATTTTAGACAGACAATCGGTAGCTTTTTTTGACAATAAGCGTTTAATTACATTTAAGATAAAGTTGTTTTAAACTAGCCTTTTAATCACCTATCGGTAGGGTCAATTGAAAATGCAAACTGTACATCGGGCAATTTACTTAGCCATCTTCATTTTAATCGCTGGCTGTGTCGGCTCTTCGAAAAATATAGAACCGGAACTCTCCCAAGAAAACTCCAAACCATTTGTTCTTAACGCTGAAGAAAAAGCTTGGTTAGCTTCTCATCCAAATATCAAGCTAGCTCCCGACCCCGAATTTATCCCAATTGAATATTTTGACGAACATGGAAACTATAAAGGCATTGCGGCAGATTATCTTGCTCTTGTCGAAGAAAAATTAGAAATCAAATTCAACATCGTTCGTTTAAAAAACTGGGAAGAGATTATCGCGCAAACAAAAATGGGAGAAATCGATATGTGGGGAGCCGCAAAAGACACTCCTCAACGGTTACATTATATGATGTTCACAAAACCTTATATCCAAATTCCAGCCGGAATTTTTGTGACAAGCGAAGTACAAGGGGCAATTGAAATTTCACAACTCGATGGAGAAAAAGTTTCTATTCCTTCCGGTTATGCGATGCAGGACTATATCGAAAATCACTATCCGAAAATAAAGTTGGATCTCGTTCCAAATACTTCGGCGGGGCTTCACAGAGTGTCTTCTGGAAAATCAAAAGCTTTCATTGGGAATGTAGTTTTAGCTAGCTACTACATACATCAGGAAGGTATCAAAAATCTACGCATCGCCAGTAAACCAGGAATCAATTACGAATGGGGGTTTGCCACTCGAAAAGACTGGCCAATACTTAACCGTATCCTGGAAAAAACAATAGACGACATTGAAGCGGAAGAATAAAGCATAAGAGGATTACTAGCCTGCACTGCGCTACATTTATGCTTACAAGTTTTGTAAAAAATTTTCTAAACTAAAGGAGGGAAAAATTGATCCCGATTTGCCTATTGATTTATGGTAAACCACTACGCGATTTACATACATAGCCAACAGGCATGCAATTACTACTTTTATGTAAAGCGTTAAAATTTGAGACTGTTTACATCTAATAGCTCAGACATTATTGATAGACTGTGTCAGATATCAGACGATCGGATTCGCCTGCGACTTCAATTGGTCGACGCAACACTTTATCTTAAGAATAAAAAGATGAAACGCAATTACGGCATACCAAATCCGAAGAAATTATATAGCAGTACAAATGTCAGGTGTCAACGCATCGACGAATTGGTAGTCTTTAATCGAGCGTTTATTGTTGTCTTGTGGCCACTATAGATTCGCGCAGCGCTTGCACCATGTCTGCACTATACGGCGAGTGTCCTGCGCCCGGAACAACTTTCAATTGAGTGCCCTCGATCGAATCAGCCACTAGCTGCGCGCCGCTTAGCGGGCAAATCCAGTCCGAAGCGCCGTGAACCAATACCACAGGCAGTTCAATCAGCGCGCTCGGGTTAATCAATAAATGGCCGTGTGGGAGAAAAGTCCTGTTCGCCCAGTAGTGAAGATAAATCATCGCGCGATTGACCATGCTCTCGTCAATCTCATCAAGGCTCATCGTTGGCAGCGTTTGCGGTTCCGGGCCTTCCAAGTCGGCTTCCAACACCCAAACGGCGTAAGTTGCCTCGAGTCGGTTCTTTCGATCCGGAGACAAACTCTTTCGATAATAAGCTGTAATCGGATCAGCTCGGTCGTCGGGAGTAAGCGCCTTCAGAAACTCCTCGTGACGTTCGGGTAACAACCTCGCACGCTCCTCAAGTATCCACGCGGTCTGATGTTCGTGGCGATTTGACAACCCTGCCAGCACCAAGCCAGTACTAACCTGTGGGTGGTTTTGACTATAGAGCAATGCAAGAGAGGCCCCCCAAGACACACCAAAGACCAACCAACGCTCGACGCTTAAGTAGCAGCGCAGTTTTTCGATATCATCTAATAAATCTTGCGGCGTGTTTTTAATCGTAGTGGCCGACGGCGTTGATTGCCCGGTACCGCGCTGATCGAATATGATCACCCGATGGATTTGTGGGTCGAAGAACGTTAAGTGTCGGGGACTTGAGCCGGAACCAGGACCACCGTGCAGTGCAATAACTGGAATCGCATCGGGATGGCCGAAAGAGCGCCAATAAATAGAGTGAGAATTGCCAACAGCAAGCAATCCAGAGGTCGATGGTCCATTTAGCCAAGCGCTTGGCACCTGTCGGTCAGTCATGAATTCTCGCTCCTAATCAGTGGGTAAGGCGCTTATCCACGTAGTTCCTTATGGTGAGGAAATATCCAAGATTTAGGCTTGGATGTCAACTCAAAAATGCAGGGGAATAGTATTTATTGGAACGGTTACCGAAGATTGGATAGATCACACAGAGCTTGTACATATTCATTTCTGGCATGATAAAAAAAGGATTATTATGGGTTGCGATGGAGCAGAACCTCGCTACTTTGATAATGCCCAAGAAGCCTTAAAGCATTCAATAGACTATAGATTATGCAAGTTGGGCATTACTTAAATGCGAAAGCCTAGGACTTTTTTACCCGTCTACGATAGGCCATTGTTCACACTCCATCTTTTTATTCTTAAGATAAAGTGTTGCGTCGACCAATTGAAGTCGCAACCCAAAGCGGATATTTCTAGATTTACAGATATGTGTGATTTCAATACATTTTTGCACAGTAATATGATGTTATAAGGCAGAGCTTGAATTTCGGGCGATTCGCTCTACCCCCTCACACAAAATAGAGATAAACAAGGAGAAAAATATGAACAAGCTGACTATTACCAAAAACGATGGGGTAGCGAACGTTATTATTAATAACCCGCCAGTAAATATTTTGACAATTGACTTGATTAACGAAGTCAATGCATTCGTCCTTTCACTTAAGAACGATCACGATACCAAAGCAGTAGTTTTTAAATCGTCTAATGATAAGTTTTTCTCTGCTCATCTTGATCTGAATGTCATTAATGGCACAGAAGAGGGGCAAGCTGCATGTGTTGAGTTTAGTCGCATGATCAGCAACATCAAGGAAATGAAACAACTTTCCATTGCGTTCGTAGATGGCATTGCCCGCGGTGGCGGCAATGAATTTGTTATGTCTTGCGACCTAGCATACGGCACCGAGAATGCTAGATTTGCTCAACCGGAATTGAACGTAAATATTCCAACAGGAGGTCAAGGTGGGGTTCAATTTGCCCGTCGCATGGGCAAAAACAAGGCTCTCCAAGCATTACTGGTAGGAGCAGACTTTACTGCACAACAGGCCGAGGCTCTTAATATTATCACTCAGTTTATTCTCAAGGCTGAGGCGGACGCTTTTCTTGAGCAATTACTCTCAGTCGCCAGAAATCTAAAAGTTCGCGATATTGTCATGTATAAAGAAATCATCGCTGCCTCTATTAAGGATGAAAAAGCCGGTACAGAAGTCGAACTGCGTCACTTCCTTGAACGTGCCAAAGAGAAAAAAACTCAAGCAATCATAGCTGCATTTTTGAAACATGGTGGCCAGACTGAGCGGGAAGCTAATGACTTTCAGGGTTTGTTTGCTGATACTGCAACAGAGCTTGCAGGGCAAATACGGTCCTAATAACTAGCAGCGGCTAATTTAGTTTAATGTCCACTTTTGGCTGCGACTTCCTGATCGGATGTTTAATACAGTCTATAAATTTTGTACACGCAAATAGTAACCATCCTAACTAAACTAGAATTTACGGTTTGCTTAAAAGTTGACTTATTGCTGAGTTATCTACAAGTACTATCCCAGCAACAGAAAAACCTTTTTCCTTAAATCATCATTGTTGAAAGGTTTCAGCATATATTGATCTACTCCCGAACTAACTGCTTTTAATATATTTTCTTTTTGGCCTTCGGACGTCATCATTAAAAAAGGGACTTTAAAGAAGTCTGGGTCTGCTCTAATCCTTTTAATAAATTCCAGACCTGTCATACCCGGCATATGCCAATCGGAAATGATCAAATTAAAGGTCTGGTCAGACAAAATATCTAAAGCCTTTTGACCGTCTCCCGCCAAACCAATATTCCCTCTCTGAAATCCAAATTCCATCAAAGCGTCTAAAATAATTTCCTGCATTAACTCCGAATCATCCACAACTAAAACCTTGGTCATTCTCAAACGCTGCTCGCGTTCTTTTTTTAGACTTTCACGGAGTTTTTTGTTTTCAGCTTTTAACCGAATAATCTCTTCATTCAAATCGATAATATTTTTTCCGTCTGAATCAGGTTCCATAACCTTACCAATCGTTAAAACTGTTAATCCAAAATGTATTCAACATAAATGATCCATCCCAGCATCGAGAGCACTAAAATTGTATATCCCGTATGAACCCAAATTGTGAAAAATAGATTTTCTTTTCGTTTTTTTGGCGGCTCTTCTTTTTCTTTATCGTCCATTTTTTTTCATTTTCTTAAAGAACTACTAATATTTTAAGGATATCTCTAATAATTCAATATTTTTACTTGCGGCAACTCGCAAGCCCTTATTTCATAAAGTCCACTCGTAGCCAAAAACAGTAAATGTTCCCTTAAGCTTTTAAACGTTTCCATAGATAGTAGCCGCCTCCTGCTAAGGCAATCAAAAGATAAAAACCGTATTCTACAAGTATAGAATAAATATAACCTTTTAAAACTATCTTGATAATCGGCAAAATCAAAATTAATACGCCTATTGCCCCACATACAATTAAAATATTTTTAAAGTTCATTTAGATAAATTTCATAAGTTGTTTAAATATTAAAGAACACTTTACCAAATAACTGAATATTTTTTTAGTCCTCTATGGCATTCGTTTGGATTCAACTTAGTTAAAGAGTATAATTTTTATACTACATAATTGCCAACGCTACAGGAATTATGAAAACCAACTTTGTTATTTTCTCCCTTTTGTTAAACCTTCTTTTCGCTCCAACAGCGATAAGCGCTACTCGCGGTATTGTTCCCATCCCTATAATAGATGAGCAAGGAAACCGCGTTGGTTTATATAAAGAAAGTCACGCGCTAATTGTTGGCATTAGCGAATATTCTTATTGGCCTAACCTCCCCGGAGTCGAGCAGGATATCCAAAGCGTTAAACAAACTTTGGAGAATCATGGTTTTCATACCGTTGTACACTCCAACTCAAATTTCGACAATCTCATCAAGTCCATAGAAAGCTTTATCAATCAATATGGGCACAATCCCGACAATCGTCTTTTGTTTTATTTTGCCGGACATGGGCACACGTTAAAACTAGCCTATGGAGAAGAGATGGGATATCTCGTATCCGCGAATACCCCAAATCCAAATCACGATAAAGCCGGTTTTTTGACTAAAGCGATGGACATGCAACAAATTGAAGTTTATGCCAAACGTATTCAATCTAAACACGCTTTATTCCTGTTTGACAGTTGTTTTTCTGGCGCTATCTTTTCTCTTAGTAGATCCATTCCTAAAAATATTTCGTCTAAAATTAATAAACCCGTAAGACAATTTATTACAGCGGGCAGTAAATATGAACAGGTCCCCGACAAGAGTATTTTCCGTGAGCAATTTGTATCCGCATTGAATGGAGAAGCAGATACCAACAGGGACGGTTATGTTACAGGAGTCGAGCTTGGAGAATTCTTACAAAGAACCGTCGTTAATTATTCTAAAGGAACGCAACACCCTCAACATGGGAAAATCCGCAATCCATATTTAGATAAAGGGGATTTTGTATTTTCTTTAAAAAAACTGGAACCACAAAACATCACTCAAGCTTCTATCGCTCCTGTTTCCACACTCCCACAATCTTCCGCTATCGACTCAATACCTTCTCCACCTCAACACACTAAACAATTTGGACATCTGCAAGTCAACGTTAATGTCTTCGAAGCTAAAATCAGCATTAACGGTGAACCTAAAGGAATAGCACGATTAAACAATCCGCTAAATATTACTAGGTTACCCGTTGGAGAAGTTTGGGTGCACATTGAGTCAGACGACTATGTTCCCTTAGACTTCAGCAGTCATATAAAAAATAATGCTTGGTCCGAAGAGTGGTATTGGCTTTTTAAAGAAGAAAAAGAGCAATTTGTTCATAAAGATCAAATAAAAGATATTGGAGACTTATCAAACGTCAACGTGCGAATATTTACTTCTGATTCTACTAAATCAGCCCCAGCGCAAAAACCGGCGCAATCTCAGCGTATCGAAATAATACATAAATATGATTTGCCCCGATACAAACGCCAAATTATTGAACAGCGAAGACACTACAACTTAAGTGGCAAAAACAAAAAACAACATTTTCGCAATCATCGGCGAATGCGATAACCGCACAAGCTACCTGTAGTTAAACTCATAAAATACTAAATAACGCTTCGGATTTAAATATGAAAATAGTCAGCCTACTTCCTTCTTCAACAGAAATTGTTTGCCAACTTGGATTGAGCGATAAGCTTGTGGGAATTTCTCATGAGTGTGACCATCCAACTTCTATCGCCCACTTACCACGTTTAACTTCTTCAAGAGTGGACTACTCTGGTAAAAGCGATTCAATCCATCAATCAGTGATGGAACTGCTAAAAACTTCCGTTTCAGTTTACGACTTGAACATGGAACTGTTAGCCGAATTAAATCCTGATTTCATCATTACACAAGATTTGTGCGATGTTTGCGCAGTTTCTTTCGACCAAGTTCAAGCTGCTTGCAACGACTACTTAGACTCCAACGCTAAAATTATTTCTCTAAAGCCTAAAACGCTTGAAAATATTTGGTCGGATATTGACCACGTTGCAAAAGAATTAAATGTCGTCTCGGCAGGTTCCAACTTTAAAGTTCAAGCGAATCAACGGATAGAATCAATTCAAAACAAAATTAAACAAGCCCAAGTTCCTAGAAAACAAATCATAACCATTGAATGGCTCGACCCAATAATGGCCGGAGGTATGTGGGTGCCTGAAATGATTGAAATTGCGGGAGGTGAAGCGCTTCTAGTCAAAGAGGGAGATCTGGCCTTAACTCTAGATTACTCTGCATTGGAAAAAATAGATCCTGAAGTTGTTGTAATCAAACCCTGTGGCTTTAAATTAGATCAAACGATACGAGAACTAGATGTCATCCGCGAAAATATTCCGTGGAAAAACTGGCGAGCTTATAAAAACAATAAAATGTTTCTAGTGGATGGTAACGCCTATTTCAATCGACCAGGTCCGAGAATTGTAGACTCTATAGAAATACTTGCTTACTGCGCTTTTCCAGAATTATTTCCCGACTTAAAAAATCGGTTTTCAGATGACATTATTCAGTTGCAAGAGGGAATGGAACTAGCCTCTCGTTAGATTTTTTTAATCGGCGGGTTGGAGGTCTAATCCAGTAAAAGCTTCTTCTGCTTCCCTGTAAAGTTGATTTTTCCGCTCAAAATGTTTCGGGGAAAAATGAAAAGGAATTAATTTTTTGACTTGAGCTCTTCTAGCCAAAGTTCCCGCTTGGCGGCTGGTTAAATGCCTCCGCTCTTTCCCTCGCTCTTTTTCTTCAGCGATAAATGGCGATTCACAAAAAAACTTATCGGCATCTTTGACTAACTCTACTATTTTCTCATTATTACCTTCTTGGAAAACAGTATCCGTAATGTAGGCAATTTTTTGACCAGGTGATATCTGAACAAGTTCTTCCTTCAACTCGTTTAAAGTAAACGACTCAGTTACAAACTCCGCCGAATTTCCTACCGGCACTGAAATCGTAGAATCGTTAGGAGCTCCCTCGTTTATCATGGTCTTTAATTCATTTAACCATCGACCTGGAATAAATTTTCGCGATTCAAGCTTATCCTTCCGAATATTCAAATGCCTATTCTCTACCAATGCAAATCCTAAACAAGGCACTCTATGCTCTAAAATAGCGGTATAGACTTTAAGAGAAGGTTCTTCCCATAAAGGCTGAGTTTCCAAAAAGGTTTCTTCTTTTTCACAGCTTCTTTGAAATTGTTCAATCGCTTTAAATGTCGCTCTGCGAATCAAACCTGGAAGCACTTCCGCAACTTCTATAGTAAGGGATTCATCATAGCGATCTACCAAGTTCCATGTAAATCCCGCCAATTTTCCTTCTACGTTTCTAATAAAGTTTTCTGGACCAAAGAATCGAATGGTTTTTTCGCGCCCAAAGTTGACTCTCAGCAATTGATCAAATCCTACAAAATGATCGATATGGGTGTGACTCACAAAAACATGTGAAGCTTTGATTAAATCGGATGTCGACAAAGCGGATATATTACCTACATCAAATAATATACCTCGCTTTTCGTAAAGAAAATCAATATAGATGCCCGGATCTCCAAATGGATCGTTGACAAGTCTTGGGTTCAAAGAGGGCTTCATAATAAATTATTAGTTATGTACTTATTTAAAGATTCAAAATCGTCAATTTTTTATCAAACAATTGATATATTTTATTTGCTCGCGGAGGCATCATGAAGTAAAAACGCTTCGATAAATTTTCCTAAATCGCCGTCCATTACCGCATCGACATTACCCGTTTCTACCTGGGTTCGCAGATCTTTCACCATCCTATAAGGATGCATTACATAGGATCTTATTTGGCTACCCCATTCAATTTTCTTTTTATCTTTTTCCAAATCCTTCATATCTTCCATTTGTTTTTCTTTTTCAAGCTCATATACACGAGCCTTCAAAACTTTCATACAGGAAGCTCTATTTTTATGTTGAGACCTTTCATTCTGGCACTGCACCACAATACCCGTTGGTTTGTGCGTAATACGAACGGCTGAATCAGTTGTATTTACACCCTGTCCTCCCGGTCCGGAAGCTCGGTACACGTCAATTTTCAAATCAGATTCACTGATATCGACATCAACATCATCATCCACTTCAGGATAAACAAAAACGGATGCAAACGAAGTGTGGCGCCTTTTATTTGCGTCGAATGGCGATATTCTTACTAAACGATGCACTCCAATTTCAGCTTTCAAGTACCCAAACGCGTATTCTCCGGTAAAAAGAATCGTTGCGCTTTTGATACCCGCTTCTTCTCCATATTGCATGTCAAGGACTTCCACTTTGAAATCATTTCGATCGCCCCAACGGGAATACATTCGCATCAACATCATTGCCCAATCTTGAGATTCGGTACCTCCAGCTCCTGAATTTATCGCCAAAATTGCGTTATTAGAATCGCTTTCTCCGGAAAGCATGGCTTTAAACTCAGCGCTGGCCACTTCCTCTTCGTGTTCTTTCAAAGACCCTTCAATTTCTTCGAACAAAGATTCGTCGTTCTCTTCTTGGCAAAGCTCAATCATGACCAAGATATCTTCATTTGCTTTTGATAACTTATTCCAAATTTCAACAGGTTTTTGATAGGAAGATCTTTTTTTTAAGATTTTTTGAGCAGACTCACTATCATTCCAAAAATCTGGAGCCTCTACAGCTTTATCTAATCCCTCTAATTCTTTTAATTTATTAGCGACGTCAAAGATAACCTCGTAATCGTTCAATTCGACCGGTTAATTCTTTACACTGATTTTGATATTCGTCTAACATCGCTATGGGCTCCTGTAATTTTTTATAAATTGCTAGAGTTAATCTCTTAACGGATTATTCTGGATAAATTCCGATCCGAATTCAAGGAGAAAGCTAAAACAACTGTAAAGTTAGGATAATAAACAAATTTAATCCCGATTATATTTTTATTCCCCGCAAGCTATAAAATAGTCTAAAATGGGGAGTCAAACATTATGCCTAAAACGCTTTGAAAGATAATATCTTCCAGCTCAGGCATTCCCCATTATTTTTCAATCTTACCAATTAATCGATGGATTCTTTAACCTCGCCACAACCAAAAACCGATGAGGACAAAACCTCGACGCTAAAAGCCACTGAAGTTTCAACAAATGGTGATGGCAACTCGGCAATTTCATTTCTAAAAAAATTGGCTAAGAAAATGCCGTTTGCGATGGCTTTGGATTTTTATCGCAGACGATTTCTCGATTCTCCACTTTTTGATAGTTCAATAGAATCAATGGCCAGTCTTTTAGAGGATTGGCCTCGGGTTTTAGTTATAGATAACACCAATAGTTGCAATGCCAAGTGCGTTTGGTGCCCAAATCCAGATCTCACCAACCTGGGCGTTATGAAAATGGACGTTTTTCGTCATATTATCGACGATTACGCTAGCCGCGGTGGGCATATACGGTTTGGAACTTTTGGCGAGCCGATGCTAGATAAAACTTTAGACCAAAAAATTGAGTATCTTCGAAGGTTTTCCTCAATTACCGGAGCTGAAGTTTTAACAAATGGCTATTTCTTAAACGGAAAGATCATTCCTGTCCTGCTTGAACACTCTATTGGCGTTGAAATTAGCTTGGATGAGCTAGATAAAGAAACTTTCGAAGACGTCAAAAAAATGAGCTATGACGTGGTGCGAGACAATATCTTGGAATTTCTGGAAGCAAATGATCGGTCTCCTAAACCAGTGCCGGTTAATTTTCGGGTAAAAACTTTAAAAACTTATGAAGAAACGGTCAATCACGAACTTTATAAACGAATGTCCGATCATAACTGCACTATCGAACTCACGCCAATTGACGATAATATCATCGCTAATTGGGCAGGCAAATTCGATAAAGATTCCTTTTTTGATTCTTATGTAAAAGGTTCTCCATCAAAAACTAAGTTTAGCTATAAGCAATTTAACCTGACAAACACGGCTCCATGCGTTCAACTCTGGAAATGGCTCGTTATTTATTGGGACGCTTCGGTTGTATTGTGTTGTGTTGATATGTTTTCTACTACCCGACTCGGAAATCTTAAAGATAAATCTATAGAAGAAATCTGGACCGGCCCGGCTATGACTAAAATGCGTCAAAAAATGCGAGATCGAGAGCGCTTTGATATTCCAATTTGCAAAGAATGCGATATCCATTTGAGTTGGCACAATCTCAAAGAATATTACGACAAATCAGGAAACATTCTTCCTAAACGTCGATTCATAAGCTAATAGCTTTCATTCCTGATCTCTCCAATCCCCTAATTTGTTTTTCCAATGACCCGCCTTTTTAATATCTTAAAAATTATTTTTAGCCCAACGCTATATACCGAAATGGTCCGGTACTTAGTTTATTATTTCTACGAACACGTTGTGCCCATTTCTAAAATCAACCGGGGAAAAAGTGTTGATATCCACCCCACCGCTTCATTGAGATTTGGAGAAAACATTACTTTAGGAGATAACGCGTTAATCGAAGCTAACTGTTGTGTATGGGCCTCTAAGGGTTCTAAAATACATATAGGGGCAAATTCTGCGGTAGCTTATGGCACCATGGTCATTTCCTCCAACCACGGTTTTTTAAAACGCGAAAGTTATACAAAACAAGAGATCTTAGAAAAAGATATCGTTATTGAAGACGACGTTTTCATAGGCGCCAACTGTGTTATTATGTACGGCGTAACCATCGGAACAGGCTCGGTAATCGGCGCCGGCACGGTGGTTTCGAAGAATATTCCGGCTTATTCTGTTGCTGTTGGGAAAAGCCGAAACTTGACAATTCTGGATAGAAGATAACTAAAAACTGGAGTGAAAGGCAGTTTATGGACGAACAATTGAAAGAGGCTTTTGCTACAGCGTTAGATTTAGAAGTCGAAGAAATTGAAGAGAATTGTTCCCAAGATGATCTCGAAGACTGGGACTCTCTAGGACATCTAAACTTGATTTCGGAAATCGAAAAAACGTTCAAAGTAAAGATCACCATGGACGAAGTAATGGAAATGACTTCATACGTAAAAGTAAAAAAAGTTGTGAATAGCCATTTAGAAAAAGTTTCCAATTAATTTTTCCATTTAAACTTTCGCAAACGCCCCTGTCAAAAATCAACTTTCCTACTTTCAGTTTTCTTAAAAACCTCGATTATTAAACTCATTCCGATTTCAAAAAACGAATTTCCGTGATAAAACGCCTAGTTAAGAACGCCTTTGCGTCCAAAAAAAATCGAGTCGTATCCAGTTATTACAATATCGTTAATTCCCTTTCATCGTTAACGCCTGAAACTTACCCAGAAGTTCCAGAGGGCAAAAATATCGTTGCTGTCGCCCCTCACTGCGACGATGAAGCTTTGGGTTGCGGTGGTATTCTATATAAACATGTTCAAAAAAATTGTAACGTAACCGCTGTTTTTATGACAGACGGCTCTCAGTGCGAAACCGATTTAAGTAAAGAAGAAATCGTTCAATTGAGAAAAGAAGAAGCGCATAAGTCCGCTAAAATTTTAGGAGTTCATCGGTGCGTCTTTTTAGACTTTCCCGACAGAGAACTGAGACATAATCCAGAAAGCGTAGAAAAAGTTGAATCTATATTCAAAGAATTAAATCCAGATACAGTTTACGTCCCATTCTATTTAGACAATCATCCGGACCACAAAGCGACCGCTTCTATATGCATTGAAGCCTTAAAACGCAAACCGGTAAAAAACGCTTTTTTCTATGAGGTGTGGACTGCAATGATTCCTAACCGAATAGTAAATATAGACGACTGCATTGATAAAAAAATGGAAGCAATATCGGTCTATAAATCCCAAAAAGGAATCGAGAAGTTAGGGGAGCAAATAAAAGCTCTGAATAAATTCCGGTCAATAGGGGGAAATGAAGGGTTTGAATATGCTGAAGCTTTATATAAAATAGCTGACGATGAGTTGAAAAAATGGAACTTTTAAAGGAAAACTAGAACCGTATGCCAGAATATGAAGAAGTTGAAGTTGGAGACGAGGTAGAATTAACTCGAACGGTTACGGAGGAAGACGTTCGGCGCTTTGCCGAAATTTCAGGCGATCAAAATTTAATTCATACAGACAAAGAATTTGCCGGTAAAACTCGATTTAAAAAGCCCATTTCGCATGGAATGTTCACCGCTTCCTTATTCTCTAATTTAATCGGCAACGTATTGCCTGGAAACGGTTCGTTATATTTAACTCAAGACTTAAACTTTAAAAAACCAGTTTTTATAAACGACACGATACGAGCTAAACTAATTGTCCTCCGTAAAGTAGACGGGCCAAAAATATTAGTCTTAAAAACGATTGCACACAATCAAAACGACGAAGTTGTTTTGACGGGAAAAGCCCAAGTAACATGGGCTCGCCCAGTAGAAGAGTAAAGCTTTATTACAGTTTAAAAGGGATTTTTATTTTATTATCGAAGGTATAAATTATGTTCGACTTGAAAAATGAAATTGCTATTGTCACCGGCTCCAGTAGAGGCATCGGAGCGGATATCGCTAAAACTTTGGCTAGCTATGGTTGTACAGTTGCAATCAACTATTTTAAAAGTCCCGAAAAAGCGGAAACCCTAGTCGCGTCAATAAAAGAAGCGGGAGGGAAAGCTATGGCATTTCAGGCCGACGTTTCAAACCCAGATGCAGCTCAAGATTTAGTGGATCAAACGCTAGGAAACTTTGGAATTCCAACGATCTTAGTAAATAACGCAGCCTCTCCTATGATTCACAAAAAAATCGCCAAAACAGATTGGAGCGACTTTGCGTCTACCTTTGATATGGCTGTTAAATCGGCTTACAATTGCTGCCGGTCCGTCATGCCTCACATGAAAAAAAACAAGCGAGGTAAAATCGTAAACGTAGTCACACAATATGTATACGGCGTTCCTCCTTTTGGTATGGCAACCTACGTTACCGCCAAATACGCATTAGAAGGTTTTTCCAAAAGCTTAGCAATGGAGCTTGCGCCAAACGTCCAGGTCAACATGGTATCTCCAGGACTTACCGAAACAGACTTGGTGAGCGGTTTACCCGACTCATTCAAACAATCAATCGCTCAACAAACGCCAATGAAAAGAAATACGGAGTTCAAAGATATTTCCAACGCGGTCTTATTTTTGGTTTCTCCGCTTTCCGACTATTTAACGGGGACGAATTTGCCTGTTTGCGGCGGCAACGTTATGTAAAATGTCATATGAATTCTCAAGCGAAAAACGAATAGAAGCCAACCTTGATTCCAGCTCAAAAAAAGAGCTGTCTCTCCGGCTGATCGAAACGAAATTAGAGTTCCTCATCGAACTCGATCGTTTCTCCGACGCTGGCGAATTATTGCTAGAAGCTATATCTATTTTTGAACCCAATAATTCTGCCAAATTAAGAGCGCGTACTACTTTTGGAATTCTTTTAAAAAAGCTAACGCAAACAAACAGTCCTAAAGCTCGCGACCTTATATCTAAACTCCCCAATTGGATATTTGAAGACAGTTCTGTCCAATTTTCTATGGGCAAACTATTCGCAAGTCTTGGCGATATAGGCGAAGCCGAACAACGTTTCAAACGATCTGCTAGCCTAGATCCAAACAACCCCGAAACATACTTAAACTTAGCGTTGTTATTTGCCCAAAAAGATCCTCAAAAAGCATTCGCACATTATCGGAATTTTTTCAGTAAAACAAGCGATCCATCTGCCGCAAAAACGTTTGTCAAAAAAGTAAAAAAGATATTCTCGCAATCTCCTCACGCTATCAATTTAAAACCAATCAAAATAGCGATTATTGGCAACGTTACTCTACAAACGTTTCAACCATTTTTAGAAGCGCAATGTATTCTAGCTGGAGCTCAAGCTGAATTTTTTTTCGGTGGATACGATGTGTTTGCGCAAGAAATAGTAGATCCCAGTTCAGAGCTATATGAATTTGATCCCCAAATAACGTTTCTTTTTCTAGACGCTCCAACGCTGATCCCAGAATTATTCGATAATTTTTTTGAGATAGATCCCGAAAAACGAATTCAATTATGCCGCGACAAATTCGAAACGGTTCAATCCCTGGCAAAAACATTTTTAAGTAGATCTCAATCCGCCTTAGCGATTTCTAACTTTTCTATTCCTAGAAATTTTTTGATGGGTATTCATGATCATAGAGAAGACCCCGGCGAAAAAGAAACTCTTGAAACTTGGAATCAATGGCTCCGCGACTTTATTAAAAAAACTCCAAGCGGACTTTATCTTTTAGACGTTGAAAATGCCGTTTCACGATCTGGAAAAACATTTGACGATAAAATGAAATACCTCGCTAAGATGTCGATTCCTGAGATAGCGTTCCCTTATCTTGCAAAAGAAATGCTCCGAATTTTAAGGCCCATTTCTGGATTATCTAAAAAATGTCTCGTTTTAGATTTAGATAATACGGTGTGGGGAGGAGTTTTAGGCGAAGATGGAATCGAAGGTATTAAAATAGGAATAGAACCGCCGGGAAACGCTTTCAAAGACTTTCAAAAAGCTGTCAAAATTCTGTTAAAACGAGGAGTAATTTTAGCGATCAATAGTAAAAACGATATTGAATTGGTTAAAGAAGCTTTTGAAAAACGAACTGAAATGATTTTAAAATTGGATGACTTTGCATCCATCCGCGCGAATTGGAATGACAAAGCTCAAAATATGCGAGAGATTGCCTCCGAACTCAACATAGGAATTGATAGCTTCGTATTCATGGACGACAACCCTGCCGAGAGATTCTTAATTAAAAACGAACTGCCAGAAGTTTTGACTATAGACATGCCTGAAGATTGTTCTAACTATGCGCAAACTCTCTTAGATCTTGATGTTTTCGAAGCTCTTCATATTACCATTGAAGATAAAAATCGAACGCAATTGTATAAAGCCGAGACTGAAAGAAAACAATTAAAAACTCAAATTACCGATCTCAGTGAGTATCTAAATTCTCTTGAAACTAAGGTGGAAGTTTTTCCTGTTGATTCTTTCTCCATATCAAGAGTATCTCAATTGACTCAGCGAACAAACCAATTCAACCTCACCACTCGTCGTTACACTGAAGCTGAGATTAAATCTTTTTCTGAAGCCGAAAATTCAAGAGTGTATTGTATAAAATCTTCCGACCGTTTTGGCGACCATGGCACCGCTGGAGCTTGCATAGTCAAAGTCCAAAAGGAAAACACCTGGGAACTCGATGTTCTATTGATGAGCTGTCGGGTATTGGGCAGAGGGATTGAAGAAGCTTTCATACATTTTATCTGCGAAGAAGTAAAAAAAGAAGGAGCGCAAATTTTAATCGGTCGCTATCTACCCACTAAAAAAAATGGAATGGCAAAAGACTTTTATAAGCGGCTTCGTTTCGACCAAATTGAGAGTTCAGATCAGGAAACTGTTTATCAGTTTCCCTTACAAGAGCGATCTATTCGCCTTCCTTCATACGTTCGTTTAAACTCATAGCGTTTACTCCTTCATGTTTCAGAAATCAGAATCATTAGACCTCTCTATCGTTATTCTTAACTTCAACACAAGGGAAGTTTTGCTCAATTGTTTACGCTCTGTATACGAGCAAACAAGCGGTATCAATTTCGAGGTGATTGTCGTTGATAACGCGTCTTCGGATGGGTCGGCGGAAGCGGCAAAAAAACTATTCCCGCAAATAACGCTAAAAGTTAACAATACCAATTTAGGTTTTTCAGCAGGTAATAATAAAGGGATACAAATTTCTCAAGGAAGATATGTCGTATTGCTTAATAGCGACACCCTTTTGACCAAAAATTGTTTTGAAAAAATTGTTCATTATTTAGACGATCACCCAGAGTTTCATATCTGCAGTCCGGAAGTGACTGACGAAGCTCATAATGCGCTCCCCATGCGGCATTGGGAAGACAAGCCCATTGACGCGGTTTATAGAATTTTAGGATTGTATTCGTTTTCTAGAGACGCCGCTCAAATGACTGGAGAAGGACCAAGGGAAGTTGAAACTATTGGCGGACAATGCTTTGTTGTTCGGCGATCGGTCTTTGAACAAATTGGATTTTTGGACGAAGCTTACTTCTTATACAATGAGGAAGACGACTTTTGCCGACTCGCTCGCAAGTCAGGTTTTAAAGTCTGCTACTTTCCCGAAACCTCACTAATTCATTTCTTCGGAAAATCAACTCACCTCCCCGAAATTCGCGAGAAAGTAATCATCGAAACCTATAGAAGCGATTTAACATTTTACGCCAAGCATTATTCTTTATTTTGGAATATCGCCTTAAGATGCCTGTACAAAGCGACTTTTATGCTTGGAGTTATAAAAGCTTTCACAAAACAAATACTGGGAACAAATACCGAAGGACCCGACGGATCTGCGGCTCTAAAGCTCAAACTTTTCTTTTTAGAAACGCCTAGTATGAAAAAAAAATAAAATGCGCTTAACCATTGGGACCATATCTAGGAACACTAGGATCAATAATTTGCGACCAAGCATCTATTCCACCCACTAAGTTGTGCACCGTTTTAAATCCAGATTCAAGCAGTAACAAAACCGCTCTATAAGAGCGCTCCCCGACATGGCAATACACTACAATTTCTTCTTCAAAGATATATTCTTGCGTTCGATCCACTAGCTCCGCCATAGGGAAATGTTCCGATCCCTCAATCGACGCCAAGCTTCGTTCCCACTCTTCTCTGACATCAATAACAAAAATATCGTCACCTCGATCTAGACGCTCTTTTAATTCCATTGGTTGTATTTGTGATATTGGATTCATTTGATTCATAAATACCTTTATTTGTTCAACGAGCGTTTAGCTAAAATCTTATCGATACTTTTTCGCGCTTCCAAAAACTTTGGATCGTGTTGCAACGCTTTTCTGAAATTCAAAAGTGCGTTTTCATCGTCTTCGGCTTCCATAAAAAAGTTACCAATATTATGATGAACCTTATGGAGATTTATTTTACCTTGAAGAGCAAACTTAAAATGAAATAATGCGTCTTCCCTTCTATTTAACGCGCCATAAACCAAACCTAAGTTGTTGTGAATTTCGAAATTCCCCGAATCTATTTTTAGAGCGGCTTCAAAATGACGAGCGGCTTCCCGCATATTACCCTGGTTCCCAAAAATTGTTCCTAAATTATTATGAGCCTGCCAAATAGTTGGATCTAAATGTGTCGCACGCAAAAAATGCTCTTTGCTTTCTTCCAAACGGTTTAATCTTAAAAGGGCCAGCCCCAAGTTATCCTCCGCTTCCGCATAATTCGGTTTCACCTTCAACGTGTCTGAATAACTCTTTGCGGCTAGATCAAACCGACCTGCGCGGGAATATTCATTGCCTAAATTATTATGAGCAATCCAGGCATTTGGATTCTTTTTGATGGTATCTTTCCAAAGAGCAATCGGATTTTGGTAAATCGCCTGCTGACTCCATGTCAAAAAAGCCAACACGCAAAGTATCGCAAACCCAGTCGTTATCGATCCATATTTAAGAAAAATATTTTTGGGAAACTTTACTAAAAGTTGATTTATTTTTGAAAACGCTCCGCAAACCGCCAACGCTATGATTCCCTGTCCCGCAATATATTGATAATGATCGGCCACAAACGAATAAAGTAAAAAATAAATATTTAAAAATCCCATAACTGGGAAGAGGGATACCAAATAATAACCAATCGCAAAAATAGGATAGACGCCCCATCTATCCCTAAATCGAATAACTAAAAACAAAACTGCCGCCAACATGAAATGGGGAATCCAAGATATTCCGTCTCCAGGGCTAAAACTCCATCGAGGATAAATAAAAGCTAGATCCGTTGGAACAAATAGTTTCTGAACATAAAACCAAACAACAAAACCCGCATTGACGGTTCTTTCAATAAACGTTAGCGACCACTCCTCCCCGCTGGCTCCAGCGCTGGTATATTGAAACCAAATAGTTATCAACCCAAAAACTAAGGACATAGTAAAAAATGGCCCCGTTCTTTGCGCTATTTTCTTAATAGGCAATGGCTTAAGAGTCCAGTGATATAAGAGTAAAACCACGGGAAACATCACAACCGCCGTCTTGCTAAGCAACGCTAAAAGAAAAAAGAACAAGGAAAGCCCTAACCGCCAAGTCCCTCCGCGCAAATCGTATTTAAAATAATAAAAAGCGGCTGCAAGGTAAAAAAACATCGATTGGACGTTTTTAATTTGCGTTACCCACGAGACAGACTCAGTTTGAATCGGGTGCCATGCAAAAACCAATGCGGCAAACCAAGCGCCTGGAAGATTCAATACAGACAATACAAGCCAAAATAAAACGGCGTTAGACGCATGAATGGCAATGTTGACGGCATGAAATCCAAAAGGATCTATACCCCATAATTGACGTTGGACCCACAGGTTAGTAGAGACAAGAGGAAAGTAATCGGGAGCGTCCCGCGTAAACCAAAATCTATAGAGAGCATTAGGGTCTTGCATGATGGGATTCGCGTCGAAAAAAGTATTGTCATCCCAGATAAAAAGCGCATCCAAGGTAGGCCAATAAACTACCGCCGCTAAAAAAATCAGGAAAAAGCCTTTTATAAAAGCGTTTTCAAATAAAGTTTTTTTTTCCCAGAAACTCAAATCCATATTTCGCGAAGGAGGATAATCTTTAGGTAGGTCACAATGAAGGTATTTATGGGTATCTCTAATGATTCAATATTTTTACTTGTGGCAACTCGCAAGTCCTTATTTCATAAGGCCCACTCGTAGCCAAAAACAGTTTTTAGAGGTCCCCCTAAATAGTTCTTAAAGACTATTCTACATTATACGATTTTTTTAGCTTATTCCATCAATTCTCTCTGATGAACAGGAGAAAGATCGTTTTCTTGAAGTAGGTAGGATATGAAATTTAAAAGCTCAAAAGGCTTCAAGTTCAAGAATAATTGAAAAATTCGAATTAAATAACTTCAATCGAATACCACAAACGCCAATCATGTAAAGATTCCGGATCATCTGGTTCATCATCGGGACAATACTCTCCAGCCCAAGAGACAATATTTCCCGAAAATTTCCGACGATACCTCGCCATCGAATCTTTCTTGGTAAAAAATAAAAACCAGTCAAATTCTGTTCCGCCAATTGAAAAATCAAGATTACCTCCTTCTTCGATAAAACCATCGAAAACGGTCAGATTCATTTCCTGGCTCTCTCCATCCGCTAATCGGATATAACCTTCTGAAGGAACCCTTTTGCGAACCAAACGCTCTGGATCGCTATTTGGAGCTATCGCCGCGTCGAACACCATTTCCCCTGGAGAGGGGAACCAGGTTTCTTTATCGTCAAGAGCCTGAATCCGGCGCAATATAATACGAACTCTTCGACAGGGTGTCGGACTCTGAAAAAGTGAAACCTGACGATTTCCAAAAGCAAGCTTTAAAGGGGAAGGCACTCTCCCTATTGGCAGTTCTAATTCAACTCCGTAAGTACCGTCGAGATTATCAACCGTTTTTAGAGGATTTGAATCGGCCATTTTTGCAGTCGGCCCAGCATATAAAAATTTTATCTTATCTTGAAACCCAGGACCTAAAGGCCTATTAGTTGCGGTATTAGCGTTGAGAGTTCCTTTCCAAAGGACCACTTTTTTCTCCAACAAAGGAAAAGAGGTCCATGTGAAAGTCGTAAGCTCTGAAGCAGGTACTGGCTCTAGGTGTCGAGATAAAACATAGTTACGTTGAAAATCATTTCCCGACCAAGTTTTGCCAGTCGCTTTAAACCTGAATGTATATGTTCCTTCCTCTTGAGTATTGACCCAAAATCCTTCATACCGACCTGGAGTTGATGTTTCGTGGAGCAAAACTGTTTCAGCTCGGAGTTTTAAGCCGAATCCTCTATCTTCTAAGGCCAATTTCAACAAATCAGCGCGAATATTTGTTGGGTTCTGGTTCTTTTCTTTGTTCCACCTGTCTCGCCAGTCTTTGGCAAGAAACGATTTAGATTGTACGTATTTGGTAAGAATCTGCCCTATTGATTCTTCTACTTTTTCTACAGAAACAACAACGATGGCGCCTGATACAGGGATTCCGTTTTCTGTAATTTCGGCCCATAATGGAACTGAACGTCCTACTCCGATATTCTGCCGACCGGCATCGAAAGATGCCTGGAGCACAAGATCTACAACAGCGTACCCCTTAACAGTATCCGAAGGTAAATAATCGCCGACAATCCACATTCCTGGTTCCGGGTTTGAAATTCGAACCCAAGAAAAATCTGGTCTCACGTTGACAGGGTCAATCGGATCGATATGATCGTCTGGCGGTGTAACCGAAAAATTTTCTTGCCCTGTAACAACTATTACCATCTCTCTTATGCCAGGTTCAACATCAAAAACATTCCCAAAAGGACCAATCATTTCAACTGGCAAAGCATCGACTAAAAGCGAAATAAACTTTTCTTTAAGAGCAAACGCTTGGTCAATTTCGGCAGTTGTTTCTGTAGAATGTAATTGACCATTATAAGATTTAAGGCCGTCTCCTCCCATAACTAAATCTTGCAGAGCCGCTGTATCTACTTGTTCCGGAAGACCAAATGCGCAAGCATGAATACGATATCCTCCAGCTATGTCGTCATTTTGATTTGGAACAAAGTTAGAACTTCCAACTAAAGCAGAACGCACGCCGACTAACGTAGGATCACGGTTTTCTCTCCCGTCAGTCAAAATAATCATTATACGAGAACGCCAAGCTCCTCCTTGAAGCTCTCCATGGGCTACGACCAAACCAGAACCTATCGGCGTGTAAAGACTTTGGCCCGTTGGCGGTTCTGGTACATTAACAATTTGTATAGATGCGTCTGTATCCCTTAATGTCTCAGTAACTTCTGTGAAATCAGGGCCAGATGCCCCATCCGCAAAAAAACGTACTAAGGAAATACGATCATCAAGTTCTGGCAGTGAAAGCGCTGCATAAAGCGTATTAAATAAGTTAGCCGCTTCTTTAGCAGATTCCCATTTACTCTGTCCCGAACTATCTTGAGCTCGCATGCTACCCGAATAATCAAGGACAAGAGCAATATCAGTCGGAATTGCGATATTAAAGACATGGACAGCCTCTACAACAGGGGTTGGGTTTCCTGTTAAGTCTCTTACATTTGTTTTGATTTCGATTTTTTCGAACTCTGGCTTAACCTGTAAGCTAGGTTTCCAAATCGCCACTGGAACATTTCCCGAAACGACATCGCCATCATCATTAAATGCAAACCCCACTGCCATTATTGATGGCGATGGACTATCAAGCACCCACTGACCGGCATCGCTAACAAAATTTACTGTGGTATTTGAACCGTCCCGTCCAAACCAAGTCACCTCAAACGTCACCGATTCAGAATTAAAAAAAGAAAGATCTGAAATTCTAATTTCGAATTGGATAAACTCTTGCAAAACTGTGGAAGGAATAGGGTAATAAGTTTCGAGTAAATTTTCGTCTGTATCCAAATACTCAACAAGCGGAGGCAAATCATCAACAAAGATTACAGCTTTTTGAGCTAAATTATTATTAGTTCCTACTTGTGAACCCTTTAAAGGACCGTCGTGTGGAAAAATCTCGACAAGAATATGAGGAGTCCAAAAATCGCCTATTGGCGTATAGGGTGGCGGAACAAGCTCTTCCGGCCATGGAATATTTATTATAATATCTTCGTCTGGAGCGATATTAGGTAACGCTACTTCGCCAATAAAATACGCTCCTCTTTCCCATGTATTTGGACTAGCGTTTCCTATGCCATTTTTGGGTTCCCAGTCATTTGGATAATCAAAAGGAGTTCCGTCAAAAGAAGCGATATAAAAATTAGCCCAGGCATCGAGACTGGTTAAAGTACCGCGATTTTTGATCCTAGCGTAAATCCACAATGTATCTTCAAATCTTGGATTCTGATGAGGACCCGCTGTGTTATAGTCCAGCGGCAAAGCGTCAATATCTAAAGCAGGATCTATTGCGCGAACCCATACGTCAGGACTGTCTGCTGAAGATACTGTGGGCGTCTCCCCGTTATCCGCTAAGGTACTGCGGATCATAAGATCGCGCGGAAAATCATAATTTAGAGCCATCTCTACGGCTTTGTCAGCGTCAAGGCGACCATGCCCATACCATGGACTGCGGACAGCAGATAACCCGCTAATTCTACTCGGGTCTCCATTGGCGTCGAGCCATTGCCCCACTGGGTCGTTATTATCAAGGTCAAACTTGACCGCGGTGTTACGTAAAATTTCGCGAACTTCTATCCAAGTTAAGTCCGGCTGAGCCGAAATAACAAGAGCGGCAATTCCTGCACACAAAGGTGTCGCTGACGAAGTTCCTCCAAAGTCATTACGGTGGTGATAATGGCTAAAATGAACTCCTATACCTGAGTCCCAATCCCGTCCCAAGGCTGTTATAGGAATTCTACCCGTCGCCGGGTCGGGATCCCCTGTGATTGTAACTTGATCATTGCGCCTATTCGGATACCCAACAACAATACGCATATTTGATGAAAACTCAGAAACATCGTTTACAAAAATTTCTGTATCACTTATCGCGGCGGAAGCTTTCAATGTAGAGACCAACCTAGATCCGGCAGTCACTTTCTTCCCTATGGGATGATCTTTAATTACGGGAGAACGAATAGAAATTTCATTATTGATAGGATCAGAAATATTTTCAAAAAATACTAATTCGCTATCTGCCGCCCCAGGATCTCCTAGTAAAAGATACGTTAAGCTTTCTAAACCTGTGGTCTCCGCCAAAATGAGCTTATTCTCTCCAACCGATAGAGCAATGTTTAAGGTTGTTTCAAACAGAGGAACGGAAGGCATATTCCCCCTATTATAAAAATCTGTAGTCCAGGTTGCATAATTTTTAGGAGGATTGTGAACTGCTCCTCCTGAAACAAACTCATCATGACTAGGAGCGCACCACTCTACTAATCCAAAACCGCTATAAGAGGCCCGTATTTCGCTTCCATCGTCATCTAGTGATGAAGCTGCGCAAGAAAACGCCATATCATGCCACCCATAAGGGCGATTAGTTTGAATGTTTAAACTTGGGTCGTTTCCAGCCGAAAAAAAAGCCATACAACCTTTTCCGCCGCGTCCGCGTCGAGCAAGAAAATCAAGCATTTCGCTGACAGACTGAGAAAGAGGAAAACCAGCTCCGAACCCGATACTGGTTGAAAAAATATCAGCTCCCGGAGAAATACGATCAGGAAAGTCTATTCGATCACTTTGTGCATCTAAACCAGCCGCCCACAAATACATTTCTATTCTTTGAGCTTCGTGTGATGCATAAATCAAACCTATCAATCGGGCGTTTGGAGATGCCCCCGCTATACCTTCACCTAATGAAGGATCAATAGATGGATTATCCGCTTTGCCAGTCGCAATACCAGCGCAAGCCACTCCATGATCGCCTAGGGGAGTGTCATTATCTGGAACCATCTTTCTAAAATCATGTAGCTTGTAGACCTTCGAACGACCGTCAGAAACCGATCCTTGGAAATCCGGATTTAGCGGAACCCCTCCACTAGACTGAATACCTTGATCGACCACAGCAATGATCACATTTGGATCCCCGTATTTTTTTTCGGGAGTTTGAACGTCATTGAGTCTCTGCCAAGCTTCAGGAATTCCTGATAATTGTCTATCCCATAAACCTTGCCAAAGGTAATCGGAAGGATTTATTGTGTCAATTTCTGGCGATTCGGCAGTTACAGGTTCGGCATATTCAACTTGGTCCATCTGATTTAATTGGCTCGCTATCTTATTAATTTCCTCGCCAATTCCTATATCAGACTCTACCAAGAATAAATTTGGCGAATATCCCATCGCCTTAATAAACTTTAGTCCTATGCCTTCTAATAACGTTCCTAACTCTTTTCGGGAAACGCCTGGAAGAAATTTCACAAAAAGCCGATGCGTAAAAACCGAAAACCCCTTCTCCGACTTTCGAAACAAAGGCCCTGCCGCTTCGATCAATGGACTCTCCCTAAGAGCTTTGAGATCCTCGTCGCCAGAAAGCTTCAAAGGTCCTTTACCACATCGAACAATACAAGCGCCAGGAATCGCCGGTGAGTCTACTCCTCTAGATTTCAATTCATTATCTGAATTTGATACTTCTTCTTGAGGATTCAGGTTTAATTCCGTTAAAAAGTCTCGTAAAGATTGATTATTAGTCGACTCATCAACGCCTTTAGCGGATGGAATAATGCCTATCAATTCAGGTTCAGATTGGTAGGGTACGCAAACGCAACCACGAAAAGAATACGCCCCCCCTGATCTACCCAACATAAAAATAACTTGGGAGCTTTTTGGATGAACTTGAACTCTTCTTGTTTGAGAGTCATAACCCGCGCAATCTATTTGAAGTTTAAAAAAGCCAGGGCGTAAATCGTCAAATATATATAATTCGCGTTTATTGTCGTAACGTGCGTTTAAACTTGTTCCAGCCGTTTCGGGAATTGCTTTTAATGACACTTCTTTTAAAGGCTGGTTTTGCCAATCAAGCGCCAGAACTTCCAGTTTATTCTTTTGCATAAAAAAATAACTCCATCACGAATTTTCACATACAAAATACCTAGCTAACAAAAAACCCTCTGGCTTATTTACCAAAATTTTTAAAATTTCTTATTTTTTGGACTGATTGGGATTTGACAATAATTTTGACATCAATGTATCTTACAGTCAAAAAAATTAAAGGCAGGGCTATCTATAAAGTAACAAAAACTCTACTTTGAATATATAGATATAGTTAACCAATTTCCAACATTGGCCAGTAAAATAAATACAAAAACAAATAGCTAATAATTCCCAATATACCTAACACAATTCCAGAACGAATCATGTCTTTTAGCTGAATTAATTTTGACGAATACGCTAGAGCAGATGCTGGTGTCGCGATCGGCAACATAAATGCAAAATTACTAGGTAACACGACTGTCATAGTCGCTAAGACTAAATCGATTCCATAGGATGGAGCAATCCCCAAGGTAGGAGGAATTAAAATAGCGATTACCGCAGAGTTACTCATGAAGGTTGTAAAAACCATCGAAAGAATAGCTATCGAAGCAAGGAAAAATAACGGCGATTGAGTCTGGCTATCAAACGCTTGTTCGGCCAACCAAAGGGCCGCTCCAGTTCTAACCATAGCCTCGCCCAAACAAATTGCCCCACCATACATGATAATGACAGCCCAGTTTACGTGATCTTCTACCATCCTCCAGTTAATCAAATTGAAAAGAAACAAAATCGTGATAGATAAAATAGCAATATTGGCTATCCCCAAAACCTCTCCATAAAAGAACCAACTAAAAAGGGTGGCGAGCATCACCAAACCAACGCCTTTCTCCCTTGGCGAAACCATTCCCATTTCTGATAATTTTTGACGTAACGCTTTTCTAGCTGGCTCAATATCTCCGTCGCCAGGAGGGAACATAATATTTAAAACGATCCAACCACACACTGCTAATACAGCCACAAGAGGAAAAGATAGTTTTGAATACTCTAAGATTCCAATTGTCCTCGCGCCATCTGTCGCCTGCTCCAAAATCTCGACAGCTAAAGGCACTCGCCCTCCCCCCAAAACTGTTGCGGCTCCTCCTATGATGCACCCCCAAGCCATAGAAAAAATCAAAGACTTGGCAAATGGAGATTTTTGTCGCGGATCCAAATTTAGCGATTGAATAATTTGTAACAAAATTGGAAAAAGCATCGCTGCAACAGCGTGCTCGCTCATGAAACAGCTTCCCACCAACCCAAAGAAATACACGCCGCCTACTAACTTTTTAGGAGTTTTGCCCCACGTTTCAAATATCCAAATGGAAATTCTGCTGGTGAGCCCTGAACCCGTCATGGATGCAGAAATTATAAAAACGCCTAAAATAAAAAAAATGGCTTTATTTCCAAAGAAAGAATACGCCTCTGTAGAACTCATGATTCCAAGCAAAGGGATTCCCGCTATGGCCAATAAACTTGTTATAGAAAGCGGTATTAGATTGGTAGCCCAAAGTGAAACGCAAAGAAAAAATAGACAAAGAGTTTTATACCCTTCCTCTGCAAGATTACCGGGTACCTCTCTGCCTAAAAGAAAAAAGAAAATGGCAAAAATTAAAGCCAATATCAATTCGCGGCGCATTCGATCTAAAAAAACAATCCAAATGGGACGGCGGTCGATAACAATATTTGAATTTAATTCTGCTTCCATAAAGTTTTTATCGAAAAATTAGGCAATTAGCGCTTTGGAAAACTTGCAAAAACTCACTATTTTAAAATGAGAATACTATCAATCTCTAATTTTTATAACCGGTTTTGGGGCTTTTCTTTTGACTGGGGAAATAATAGGTGGGCAGGGGGGTAAAGTTCGGAGAACTTTTAGAAATAATCACATTTAAATTAAGAGATATACTTAATTTTTGTCCACTTGATCTATAGTCCAAAGATCACAGGAGCCGCAGGTATCTCTGAAATTTTCCCGAAAGTGGTTAAACTTGTCGCCTTTCCAGATATCTCCAATATTTTCTTCAACAGCGTTTCCCATTTTCTCAGTTGGCAACAAACAACAAGGAGTGACGTTTCCTTCTCTACTAACGTAAGCATAGTTAAAAGTTTTCAAACAATATTTACCTGATTGATGGAGGCTTTTGCGAAGCAGTTTATAAACGGCCCGCGTTACGCCTGAAGCAACAGCATATTGTAACCAATCTAATTGAATTCCAACTTCTCTAGCAACCTTGTCAGCTTTGGCAAAAATCTTTTCTTCTTCATCCTGACCGGGCCGTTTTAGGTCTGGAGCATATTTTCTATCCAAACGCCCCACATTGATCACGTCGCAACCAATTCTCGCCCCATATCTAATAACGTCGCACAAATCCTTTTCACAACCTTCATGCAAAGTAGCTTGCAACCGAATTGATGTTTTTCCCTCTTTCCGATTTCGCGCAAGAGTTTCAATATTTTCAAAAACTTTTTTACTCGTATGACCGTCTTCCACTTCTCCTTCAACGCTATCAATGGAAAACGTTAAAGCGTCTACGCCAGAATTTAAAACCATCTCAGGCGTTACAGGTTTTACAAACAATGCGTTAGACGTTATCGAAACGTAATGATTTCGTTCCTTACAATAGTCGATCATGTCAAAGATTCGAGGATGGAGGAATGGCTCTCCCCAACCAGTTAAAGTTATACTTTCCTCATTTTGCAATTGGTCGACAACCGCGACAAACTTATCCCAATCCATATGTTCCAATTCGATGTCTAAATCTTCACGTGGACACATATGGCAATCTAAATTACACCGATTGGTCACTTCAATTTGGACGAGCTTGGGTTTAGCGGGAATTTTATATCTAATGCGATCTACAGTTTCTAATAGGAGATTTAACATATACCGTTGACTAAGTTTTTTAAAAATCTTAAAATTTATGGACAGGACGCCCCGAAACCATAATACTCTTTAAATTAGATAATTAATACAATTTAATTCGGTTTCAGTCGCTTAAAATGGTAATCTATATAGACTTATCGGTGTTTTAACAGGATTAGGCAATATTTTTTTGTCTTTTTAGGGTGCCTTACCCTAAAGCGCCTTTATTCAACAATTTTATCAATTAAAAAAGCTTTCGCTTTATATAAGTAAAAAGGTACCAAGTAATGGGAATGACAATTACCGAAAAGATTCTTGCCGCCCACGCGCAAAGAGATCGTGTAGAACCAGGCGAAAATATTTGGGTAGACGTTGACGTATTAATGACTCATGACGTCTGCGGCCCAGGGACCATATCCATATTTAAAAAGCAATTTGGCAAACAAGCCAAAGTTTGGGATCCCGACAAAGTCGTAATCATACCAGACCATTATATTTTCACAAAAGATGAAAAAGCCAACAGAAACATAGATATCTTACGGGATTTTGTCAAAGAGCAGGACTTGCCCCATTATTATGACGTTGGGACAGAAAATTATAAAGGTGTTTGTCATGTCGCTCTGGCTGAAGAAGGATTCAACCGGCCAGGAGAAGTTCTTTTCGGAACCGACTCCCATACGTCCACATCCGGAGCGTTTGGCTTATTTTCTACCGGGATTGGAAATACGGACGCTGCTTTTATTTTAGGGACTGGAAAACTCTGGGTTCGCATACCAGAAACAATGCGTTTTGAATTTACCGGGGAATTTCCACCTTACATTATGGCTAAAGATATTCTCCTCCAAGTTATTGGCGATATTGGGGTTGATGGAGCCACATACCGTTCTATGGAATGGACGGGCGAAGCTGTCATGTCGCTTTCTATGGAAGAAAGAATGACACTTTGCAATATGGCTATTGAGGCTGGAGGCAAAAACGGCATAATCGAAGCGGATCAAGTGACTAAAGAATATAACCAAGGGAAAACCTCAATTGACGGCCAATTCTACAGTTCAGATTCCGACGCAAAGTACTATTACAAAAAAACCTACGATGCATCCAAAATGGAACCTGTAGTCGCCAAACCGCATTCTCCAGACAATAAAGCGTTAGCCAGAGAATGCGAAGACGTAAAATTGGACCGTTGTTACATTGGCTCCTGTACGGGAGGAAAAACTACAGACTTCATAGCTGCCGCAAAACTACTTAAGGGTAATACCGTCAAGATCGATACATACATTGTTCCGGCCACTGTAGAAGTTGAAAAAGATCTTTCTATTCAAAAAATCGAAGGCGAGACTCTTTTAGATATTTTTAAAAATGCAGGATGTCGTATTGGCGAACCTTCATGCGCGGCATGCCTTGGAGGTCCAGCGGACACTTTTGGCCGCACGCAAGGCGAAGAAATTGTTATTTCAACAACAAATCGGAACTTTCCCGGTCGAATGGGTTCTAAAAAATCCTCAGTGTATTTAGCCGCTCCTTATACAGCTGCGGCTTCAGCCTTGACAGGGCATATTACCGACCCAAGAAAATTTCTATAAACAAGTAAGTTGATAATTTCTAGCTTGTAGAAAACTATCAACTTCCCAATTCATCCAACAAAAAATAATTTGCGCAACATATGAAAAAGATAATTGAAGGTCCGGCCTATGTGTTAGGCAACAATATAGATACAGATCAAATCATTCCTGCTGATAAATTGATGTATAGCCTCAGCGATCCCGAGGAAAAAAAGTTTTACGGTCAATTTGCTCTTTCTGGAGTTCCAGATGCGCAATCGGGTTTGCCAAAAGGCCAAATGTCATTTGTTAATGAAGGAGAGTTCTCCTCTCCCTATAAGATAATCGTAGGAGGTAACAATTTCGGGTGTGGTTCTTCACGAGAGCATGCGCCAGCTTGCCTAGAAATTGCCGGCGTAGAAGCGGTTGTCGCCGAATCTTTTGCCAGAATTTTTTATAGAAACTCTATCGACGGCGGCTTTTTTATTCCTTTTGAAACAGAAGTGTCCGTCTACCAAGAAATTGAAACAGACGACATTCTTCGAATTGATGTTGAAAAAGGAACTCTAGAAAATAAAACAAAAAACAAAACATACAATTTAAAACCACTGGGAGACGTCGCTGACATCATTGAAGCTGGCGATATTTTTCAATACGCTAAAAAAGCAGGTTTAATCAAAACCTAAAAACCTTTATATCAAAAAAAAGCTTAGAAAACGTTTTTTTCCTTTTAGGACAAAGCGTTAAACATATTAATTTTAATAGCTAATTTATCCCCCATTTTCTCTGGTTCCGCCCATCCTCTGAAAGGAGTCGGGATAATGTTCTTAAAAAGCATATCATTGTTTGTCTTTATTTTATTTGTGTCCTTCGGCTATGCAGAATCGTTGGAGCAAATAAATCCAAAAACTAAAACTGAAATCGCGCCTGCTGAAATGGTACTTGTACCAAAAGGTCCTTTCTACATCGGGAGTAGCGAAAAGGATATTGACTGGATAGTCGAAACCTTTTTTGCAGAATCCCGTGATTGGTATTTAGATGAGACACCCTCTCAAGCTTTGTATTTAAATCAATTTTTTATTGATAAATACGAAGTTACAGTCGGAAAATATCAAAAGTTTCTCGAAGAAACCCGTAGAACAAAACCAAAATATCTGGACAACCCCAAATATAATAGTCCAAACCATCCAATTATTGGAGTCACCTGGCAAGACGCCGCAGATTACTGTTCTTGGTTAGGCAAACGACTTCCCACAGAAGCCGAATGGGAGAAAGCAGCACGTGGCGACGATGGCAGAAGATATCCTTGGGGAAATAACATAGGTATTAAAAAAGCAAACGTGCGCGGAACGAAAGACTCATTTCGTTATAGTTCACCTGTCGGCAATTTCCCAGAAGGCCAAAGCCCCTATGGAGTAATGGACATGGCTGGCAACGCCTTCGAATGGACCCAGGATTGGTATAAACCTTTGCCCGGGAACGAAAGCGAAAACGACTTATATAGCCAAAGATTGAAAGTAATTAAAGGAGGTTCTTGGAAAGCTAATATGGACCTGGCGCGTTCAGCTTTAAGAGGAAAACAATTCCCACATCAAAGCGCTGACCATGTTGGATTTCGGTGCGTGAAGGGTACAGACAAAATCGCCTCATTAAATTAAAAAATCTTAAAAAGGAAGTCTCATGCAATTAATAATTAAAATTAGTTTGGCAATATTTCTAGCCTTTGCGCTATGCGCGCCAACTCATGCCTATGACATGAGTAAACATAAGGGTAAAAAAGGCGGAAAACATGGCGGCCATGGTTATGGACGACCAAAAGGTCCACCTGCAGATATTCCTGGTCATATTAAGTCTCGAACTAACGAAGATGGAACAGCTATTAATTTAAATAATTCTCAAGTTGGCGTAAAGGGAATTACCTTTATGTCCAATGCTGAAAACTTAAAAAATCTTTCTAGCCTCGCTATGAAGACCAATCTTTTGAAAGACGAAGGCATTAAGGTTCTTGCAAGCTCGCCAACGTTTCAAAACCTGAAACAACTTTCTCTTTGGGATAACCACGTAACTAATGCGGGGGTTGAACTCATAGCAAGTTCTACAAACTTCAAAAAGTTAACTCAACTTAATATCGCTCAAAACTATATAACCGACGACGGCGTCACCGCTCTAGTAAATTCACCTAATGCAGCAAACCTGACTGTTTTAGACTTGAGTAAAAATAAAATCTCCGACGCGGGAGCTATTGCAATAGCCAATTCTCCACACCTAAAAAATTTGGTGCGACTTGATTTGTTTAAAAATCAAATCGGGGATAAAGGCTTAGAAGCCTTGCTCCACTCAAAATCTTTACCCAAATTAGAATTTTTGGATTTAGTCAGTAATCCTTACAACTTTGATAATGCTCTTATTCTGGAAAAAGGCGCAACGCTACCCTCCATTAAAAATTTAATCTTGTATTAAAAAACAAAAAAAACCGGTAATAAATTTAGTCTTAAATTTATTACCGGTTTTTTAGAATGACTTCTACTTTCATCTATTCATACAATTATCTTCAAGCGCTAGCAACTTTCTCCAATGCTTCTTGAATTTTTTCAAATTCATAATCCTTCGTAAATCGCTCTAGTAAAGCAACAACACCTTCAAAACCTGAGTCTATGCTTTTCAATTCTTGAGTCAAAAGACTCATTTCAGTTAAGCTATAGGTACTTGCGGCTTTTCTTAACTTTTCTAACAAATCGCTTGGAATTTTAATACTCTCCAAATTGAGTTCTTTTCTCTCTTCAACAATTGAATCTTTTTCATCCTCAGGCCCGCTTTCTAATTCCACATCCAAAAATTCAGAAATGCAATCGAACACAATTTCAAATGAAAAAGGTTTTAAAATAAACTTACAAAAACCTTTTTCTTTAAAGTTTTCACGAAGGCCATCGAAAATGGAAGTGGTTACGCAAACCACTTTTGGATTTTCAGGTCCATACTTTTCTCGTATAATTTGAGTCGCTTCAATGCCCCCCATTACTGGCATGTTGACATCCATAAATATAATGTCAGGCTGAAGTTTCTCTACCATCTCAACTCCTATTTTTCCATTTTCGGCTTTTATAACTTCCAATCCCATATCGACCAAAAATGTTTCGAGAACTCTTAGGTTTAATAAATTATCATCAACCACTAACGCTTTCACTTCTTGCCCTGGGGCGATTCTTAGAATTCGGTTTTTAGATTTCTTACCACTCTCTATCTCCTTTTCTGAAATAGGAAGATTCAAACTAAAATAAAACATAGAACCTTTGCCCAATGCCGACTCCACTCCAAGTTCCCCATCCATCATTTCAATTTGCTTTTTAGTAATCGCCAGCCCTAACCCTGTCCCACCTTTTTTGCGTCCTTCATCTTCTTGCTGAAAAGGATCGAATATTTTTTTTAACTGTTCTGTCGACATTCCCGTTCCTGAGTCAATAACTTCAAAACGATAGGCCAATTCCGTAGCGTTCGGTTTGGGCAATGGTATTCCTCTAATCAATATTTCGCCTTTATCAGTAAATTTAACTGCATTTCCAATAAGGTTGATCAGGATTTGCCTAATCTTACTAGGGTCACCTTCCACAAATAAAGGACCGCTTCTCGGCTTTTCCATTTTCCAAACCAGTCCTTTTTCTTCGCATCTAATTTGGAATAATGGCGACAAACTTTCAATCAATTCATCTAAATCAAAGGTCTCTAAATTCAGAGTCATTTTGCCTGCTTCGATCTTAGATAAATCTAGAATATCGTTGATGATTCCCAAAAGATGATCGCCACTATTTTTAATAGTTTGAATCTGATTCAACTGGTTTTCATTGAGATCCTTATCCCTTTGCAAAATCTGAGCAAACCCTAAAATGCCATTCATGGGAGTCCGTATTTCATGACTCATATTTGCCAAAAAAGCGCTCTTCGCTTGATTCGCTGTTTCAGCAGCTTGGATCGCTTTTCCTAATTCAGATTCCGCCCGTATTCGCTCATTTATTTCTTTTGTCTTTTCTTTATTTTGCTTTTCTAAGTCTTCATTAACCGCTTGTACTTCTTTTTGCGCCTTCTCTAACTCAAGGTTTTGTTTAACCGCTCCTTGGTTTATCGATAAAAGAAGGTTAAAAACTTTCCTTCCTGTAGTTTCTATTTGATGAGTTTCGCCAAGATAGTCAAAATCTAAAACTTCAGGATATTCCTCGTAACAATTATTACTTTGATCAATTAAAATCCTATTTACTGTAGATAAAATGTATTCCGAGTCGTACGGCTTAGTAAATAAATAATCTACCTTGTTTGTTAAACATTTAAAAAGAGTCTCCATACCGGAAAGAGCTGTTACCACAGCGACGGGAATATCCTTAAGATTTGAATCTTCCTTCACCTTTGCACATAGCTCATATCCACCCATCTCAGGCATATTGACATCTGAAATTATTAGATCGATATCACTCTCTGCAGCGATCTCTAAGGCTTCCATACCTGAATTCGCTTTTAAAACTTTAAACTTACCTTCTTCAAGGAATCGCTTTAGTAATTCCGCTTGCACTCTACTATTTTGGACGATAAGTATCGAGGCATTCATATTCTTTGACTCATAATTTTTTATATTTTCTTAAAAGAAAAAATCTAGATTCAACAGTTAACTAGACTTCTTCTCAATGTAGATTTAATGCACAGAATAACAGCCAAAACACCAAAATTACAAACGCCTTCTTGTATCAATTCTGTAACTTTATGAAAATCTAATAGAATGAGAGAATTCAATATTTCTGAAGAAATAAATCATTTCAAAACTTCAAAAAATAGAGTATTGAACTCATCTGCGCTTAAGGAACTGCTTCGGTGGAATTAGGAAAAGAAGTGAAATTAGCCTATATAACTTAGCATTTCCGCTAACGATATTACATAGCTACACAAAACTAGACAATATCTGGTTATAGTTATCGAGAGCCAAAACTCTGAATCAAAACCAAATTCATAGTTTTGGCTTAACCATATCAAAAAATTAAAAGCTCTCGAAGAATAGGAAAAGTTCTATTTGGTTACACTCATAACATCCTCATGTATACCTTTGGCTGCTTTTATTCAAAAATCTATTGAAATCCATACAGGAGTAATCGAATTAATCTCTATTTCGGGATTTAATTGTACTATCGCGGCTCCTTTCGCGCCAATACGCCGATTAGCAGAGAAAGTGATGGGTGGTCCATAACCTGTTGAAAACCGATAGAATGTTTTTATAATTTTTACTAACTTTTCTTGCTGTAACTTTCTACCCGCTTCTTTTAACGCATGGTGTATAACCTTAGCTATCGTCAACGTCCAAAGCTGCGCCATAAAATTATGCTGAGACAGCTTTCGCTGTTTTGTTAGTTTGTTATATTCCTCAATTCCATTTTCGTCTGCAAATTCGGGAACGGGAGGCATTGCGGCAAAAACAGGAGCCGGATATTTCAATAGTTTATTAAACGTCTTCAATCGCTTACTTGAACTTTGGATCAACAATATTGGGAACGTTTTCTTTTTATTAAGTTCATCTAGCAAGTTTTCTACTGTCGCATCCGAAGCCTCTATAAATAAGGCTGTTGAGCTTTGCAAATTTTCGTCCAACCACTTTCCTATTAACTCTGGCGCTTTCAACTTATTCTCTGTAATGTCTGGCGTTACAAACACCATTTGCTTCAAAGGAATTCCAAGTTTTTCTTTGGAAAACTTTATCAACGCTTCGGTCGAGAGTTTGCTTGAATCTATTTTTGAATAGAGACTGAATGAATTCTTTCGCTTTCTCAAATCTGTTGAATGACCGAAGAGTTGAATGACCGGCAGGGATTCCTGGTATTGAAAGCCTGATTGTTGATCTTTATTTCTCGCTAAGTAATTTTCCATTTTCAAACTTAGTATTACAAAGACAGGGTTATTTCTAAAAAAAGTATCATCTCTAAATACCAATCGAACTTTTCGCCCATAAACGCCTCCACTCTGATTGACATCGGTAAAGTAAGCGTTTAAAACCATCTTCATCGCTTGGTTCATTGACTTCAATTTAGGGTTATCGGAAAGGTTAACCCCCACCCAAATATTTCCTTCATCAATCCCGGTTGGAACAGACACTTCTATCTTTTGTAAAAAGTTCAATAGGCTCTCCAACTCATAATCCGTCAACTTATAACGCGGCATAGTATGAGATAAAGTTTGTCCTGCGGAATCAACTCCAGTAAGCAACACCCTCTTGAATGTTTCTATTGTGTAGGAAGGTCTTTGTCGGCCAGTGGGTAATTGAAATAGGTAGGGTTTGGTCAAATAGCGCCAAGTGATGTTGGGCGATTCAATGCCGCCCTCCTTACGCCCTTTTCCATCCATGCCATGACAATTTTTGCATGGGAACAACTTAACTGGAGCTTCGGCAGATGACTTTCCAATGAGCGCGAAACTCTGATCGGAATATGTTTTTCCTTTCAGATATATGGAAGCCCCTACATCTATTAATTCGTTAGCTTTATTATCCTGGGCGTATACATTAAAGACTGACAAAAAGAATATGCATATGAGCCACAAGAAGAGGAGTTTTTTAGTCATTCGATTCAATGCAATTCTCATTCAAGCGGAAAAATTTGGTTATCAATCTTTTAAGGAATCTCTAATAATTTAATATTTTTACTTGTGGCAACTCTCAAGCCCTTATTTCATAAGGCTCACTCGTGGCCAAAAACAGTTTTTAGAGGTTCATCTTAATTATTTAACCACTTTTCCAGCTCTGTATGCAAAACGACTGAAGAACTAATGCCGTCTAATCGCTTCCAGTCGCCAATACGTTCATGGCCCAACAACACAAAAGTAGAATGGTCTGAAATATCAGGAGAGAATGCTTGTAGCGACTTGAGCAAAGCGTCGATATCTGTCTTTGCGCCAGTCACCTGTGTCCACCCAGCTCCCACTCCAAATGCTTGGCTCCACTCCTTTAAACGTTCTGGAGTGTCCTTCACAGGATCGATTGTAATCGAGATTAAATAAACGTCTTTACCCGCGCGACTTCCTAAAGAGTCGTGCAGTTGCCCGAAATAGAAGCCGCTCAAAGGGCATGATAACTCGCAAGAAGTATAAATAAAATTAATCGCAACAACTTTATCTTTGATCAAGTCTTTATAAAATCGAACCGGTTTTCCATCCTGCGTTATCACGGGAACATTTGGAATATTAATAGAACCAACAGGTAGTTCCTTCGCTTCCAATAACGTAAAAGCAGACAAAAACCAAACCACTAACGCCAAAGAAGCAAAAAAAGCTCTATGCAAATTTTTTATACCCACCATAAACATTATTCCGCTTCGAATAGCATTTCTTGTTGCCGATTGAGAGTCAATCCAAGCCCAGGCGCCATTAAATCAATCTGATAAAAACCTCGCAAAGGAGGAATAAACTGCAATACAATCTCTCCAAGCGGCGTTAAATCTACGGTCATTCGGTTGCGCCATAAGCCAGAGGTAGCGCTAATAACAACCTCAACCTTTTCACTTTTTTTTATATTTACAGGTTCATCCATATCCGTTAGTAAACGAAATTTCAAATCGGCTTTTTGTCCAACATGAAGCGTTTTCTTTGAACTCAGGTTTTGAATTTTAAATGCAGTTTTGTTCCTAGATTTATCATTCCCTTCAGCGCTACCCACCTGCACCTGAAAACAATGTAATATCCGTGGAGAATCCATATAATAAACAACATCGTAAATCCCAGCTCTTGGTAGTTTGGCGATGGTTTCATAAACGCCTGGTTTCCTACGTTCTTTTAAGCTTCGGTCTACAGCTAGCAATGCTCGTGGCGAACGTCCGTAATTATTAAATTGTCCCATCGGAGCGGCCATTCCCTCTTTATAAAAATAAACGGCTTTATCCATTGGATTTGCTATGAGAACTCCGTTCGATCCAGGAGCTTTCACAATACTAAGAGCAGGTGAGTACAGAGACATCTTACCTAATGGACTTTCTCCACCCGGTGCGTCGACCACCGGAATCCTCTCGTTTTCCTTACCAATACTCTGGTCATCCAATGTCACCATAAGCAAGGTCGAACTACCACGATGACGGATATAAGCTAAATCATCCGAAAAGGCAATTTGATCGGGACCTTCTTCAACCAAACCTTTCTGTACAATTCGGTTTTGGGATGCGTCTAGAATCGACAATCGATTTGTTTCAGGGTTGACCATCATCCCCCAACGCCCATTTGGAGTAAAGCGCAACATCCCCAATCCAGGTTCAGACTGAGCCATCGCGACTTTTTCTAAACTCTGCCCATCAATAATCGAAACGCTCCCGTCTTCTTGATCGCTCACATAAAGAGCCTTTGACAACTTTGAATACGCTAACGAAACCGGCTTCGAACCTGTTGCAATTGTTTTGATTATTTTCAAAGAACCAATATCAATAATCGAAACTGAACCTGCTTTTGTATTGGCTGTATATAGGTAGCGGCTGTTACCTGAAAAAGCAAAATCAACAGGATCGCCTGGAGTCTTTATAAATCTGATAAAACGAAAAGGACGCGCTGTAAAAACAGCCACCCCATCAGAAACAGAAACCCATATATAATGTTGATCCGGTTGCATTGCCATCCGTTGCGGACTACGCCACAAATAGTTTCCGCTTTCATCCTGACCGCTCAAAGCTTTGGTCACGGACCAATCAGTCGTACTTACTTGAGCAATTTGATTTTTACTTGGGATAGAGACAAATAGGTGTGTTTGGTCGGCAGTATCAACCCAATCATAACCAGGCCCTGGTAAAGGAATCATATTCAATAATTTTGATCCTCCAAAACCAAAAATAGGATCAACGACCGACAAGGTAGCGTTGTCGTTTAGGGTAATAATATAATAACTATTGAGATCTAGATCAGCTTTAGAAAATAAACTACCCCCTATAAAGGTCTGAGCTTTTTTCTTGCACAGGTCAATATCAGTAGGACCACTTTCAAAACGGCGATGAACCCATGCGGCTGGATACGCTCCCGTAAATCCACTTCCTGTCGTGTTATCGTGAACATTAAATCTAAAGCGAACGTTCTCTCCTTCTCGAAGCTTTTTGATCTTTTTGTCAGATTGATCTTTAATATTTTCTACAGAAAACTCCACAACGATTCCCTGTCGTTCAATTTTTTGCTCCTGTATTGCAGGCATTGCCCATGCATTACTTGCAACGCAAAAACACAGCGTAATAAACACAAAACGTATCAAAACAATCCTTTCTCCTATAAAACAAATAAACTTTAAGGGAATCATTCTTCAAAAAAAAAGCCGAATGGAAAACTCCACACGGCTTTAATTTTAGAACATTTTTTGATAAACAAACGTTAGTTTATCTCTAAATAATTATTTAAGAGAAAATTCATCTTTAAAACTCAAACTTTAATCAAAAACTCCATCCTCTAAAATCAATGTACGAAGAAAACTTCCCATTACTTCGTGACGGTCAATGTTCCTAATCGGCAATCCTGATTAGGCGGTTTATTACTATCATATTGACAATCCTTATCAGGTCCGAAAGGATAATAATAGAAGCCATAATCGCCCGGTGTCTTTTTAGCTCCACCAGCCTTTGGCAATACCAAGTTATAGCTCTCTAACACAGTTATTTGTTGCGTTCCCATCCATTGCGTCAGAGGATTATTTCCTATGACCGTTGAACCTTTTTTATAAGGCTCTTCCGGCCAGCCATGACCCTCAATAGCAATCAAGTTGGCGCCATCCGAAGTTGTTCCAGGGGTACCAGCTCCAGAATTTAGCACTCGAAGTCGGACCTCGGTTCCAGCTTTAGCTGTAGCGCTACCCGCTATCCCCAAACCTGGCGCATTAACGCCGGTAACCACTATTTCCGTAAATAATGGATTATTCTGACTGTCTTTGATTTGCGCTGAAAGCTTATAGGCTTCGCTAGCATCCCATTGAGATCCAATGGGTTCAATAACTAAAACGCCATACAAGCCGTACGATTGTTGCAGTAAGGCTCCTGACGGTAATAAGTTGACTCCTCCAAATTCAGTCGGAATCAATTTTCGCTGGCTATTTTTATCGAGCTGAATTTGCCCTGCATACCAACGATAAGTTTTGGTTTTCCCAGGGGAGACGGTTTGGAAGTTGTCACCACTAGTGTTAATGCCATTAAAACCTATATTGATACCGTTAGATGTAGTGGTGTCGTAAGACAAAAGCGCTGCATGCAAACCGGCTGTTGGCGAAGTAGAATAAGACTTAACGTCTTTAGAAGACGCGTTACCGCTCTGATTTGCATTACCAGTTCCCCAGTTTGTTTTGAGTTTCTGCGCTATTTGACCTACTTGCGCTGAAGTAAGATTATTGGTTAATGATAATTCTATCCAATCCCCTGCGTTAGCCCTCAATACAAGCGCTTTATCCTGCACGGAGCAACTACCACCACTATTACATACAGAATATTGCAGGCCCGTCACAACACCTTTGACCGTTACTGCCTCCATTGAAATATTGAACTTTCGCGGCTTTACGCCCGCAGGCAAATCATAAAATCCGCTAGCCGTATTCTTTCCCACAGGATTGTTTGGCAATTCTACCAGTTTATCCACTTTATCTTTATAGGCGCGCATAATGCCCCAAGCTCCTTTAGCCAAACCAGTAGTAGAAGAGCTAGGCGCGTATAAATAATCTACAAAAGGAGCGGCTTTATTTGAAGCGTCCGCTGGAGGTAATTGAAATAACATTTCAAAATGCTCGGAAATACCCATTCCTTGAACATCGCGAAAACCCGAATTTTTGTAGGACGGTTCGGCCTGCCAGCGAGGTCCTTGAATTTGAAAAGAATGGGGAGAATCCACCGCTCCGACAACACTGCGCACCTGCACATTATCGTTAGCGTAAGCGCGAAGTAAAGGAGTATATGGATCTGTCCCTTGAACGCCATTGGTTCCTTCTGGAACTAATGGTTGAGTGGGATATTTAAATCTGCTTTTTCCAACAGTCGACCCACCTTGTGGCTGACTATTTAGACGCGATTTATTACGTAAAATGGAACTGTAAGCAAATGAAGGGTCGGTCGATTTTTTATTCCCACCCTTTCCTGCTTGAACTCGTTGATCAAGCGGTTCGTTCCGATAATTCTCAACCCAGGTTCCAATGTTCCCTCCTCCGCCCGGGTCAGAAATAATTTGAGGATAAGGAACGTCGCCATTGGGGCTACTCGGAGCGCCAGGCGGCCAAATTGCGTTTGCATTGTCCGCCCAGGATTCGTCAATAGTATTGTTATTCACCACAATATTATTAGCGCTTAGAGTTAAAGTGAATTGATCGTAGCCGTTAGGAGAAAGTGTCCACTGACTCCCTTTCGTAATAACATTGACGCTCGCGTTTTTGGCTAATACAGCTCCTTGCGCGGTGAATGAATCTGAAATATTTGAAGAGATCTTTTGCTTATCCAATTTCTTAATATCTTTTGCCGACGGGTTTAGGATATTAAACCAGACACCGGGAGGAACTTGTTTTTTTGAAATACTGTCCGGTCCATAGGCAAGCTGTAAATCTCCCATCGCAAACGCAAATTCGCGATAGCTTTCTAACGAATTATTCGTTTCAATAATCGCCTGCCAACTGGTCGGACCACCATCGTCGCGTTTGGAGCAAGTCCCATTATCCGGCATCGAACAACCGGTAATAGAGTTTTTCCACGTAGAACCCGCAGGCTCGACCAACAATGCTCCATATAAACCAATTTGTTGATGGGTTGACGGTCCAAAATGGTCGTGAGTGAATACTGTGCGTAAAGTACGATCCTCTCCTTTATGATTCAACAGTGGATCCGTATCAAAACGTTGAATGGTTGTTTGGGCTCCATTCCAATTTTGCCCCGCTGGCTCATTTCCAAGTCGGTTGCCATAATCGTCTTTATAAGAAGCAATCTTCAGTTTACTTTGCCTTCCTTTTCCATACTTCTTAGAGTTGTAATGGTAAAGTCCGCCTTGCTTGTTTATAGAATCAATACGCTCTCGGACTTCGTCGGGACTGAAAGTGCCGTCTTCATAATTAAAGCCGTTTCCAGCGCCGTCCGAAGAAGTAACGTCAAATTTCACAAGATGGATATGTTGGCCCAAAATATCTGTAGGAGTTCGCACCTGAAAATCATCTAACTCAAAATATTTGGGTACCAGGTTCGTGTGCCAAAACTCAATCGTTTCTCCTGTGTTTGCCCTGAAGAAAAAAGGCTCCGGCGGCTTTTCCCCGCCAACAGTATCTTTAACGTCGTCCAAAAGAGTGATGAAACGTTGTTGTGGATAATGCCATCCTTCCTTATTAAAAACGACATCCGTTTGGATTACAGCCGCTTTATAGCGCCGAGCGTCGAAGTTAGAATTTCCGTTATCGTCAACATCCGGGGCCGCATAAGGCGCTCCATGAACTGGCGGCAATCCATTCAAAATAAAATTACCGGGTAATCCGTCGGGCTGATGTGTCTTGTGAGTACGAGTGGCATGCGCCTTCATTGCAGCTCTTTCGATTTCCGTTCCGTTTTCCGGAATTTCCATAGCCTTGAGTTTTTTAAGGTCCTTTGTAAAATCCCAACGGGTATGAAACTCTCGCTTTATTTCTCCGTCCAAAACGATATGCCGAGGCAAACCGCCGTCCAACAAAAACCGTTGTCCTGTTTTATGAAAAGCGTCTGCATTTTTTGATGTGTAATGGAGTGGTTTACCAGTAGTTTTTTCTTTCCAAGCAAAATCCATAGGAGGATGTGGAGCTCGGTGCCCGGAAACGCCCGGCACAAAAAATGGAAAACCAGGATTCTTGTATTCACCATTTGCTTCTGGAAACACTTCGGCGCGGCGACCATTTTCTATAAGCTTCACTTTTGCAGGCATAGGCGCCATTCCAATACTAGGAAGCGGAACTAGCCCCGGAATCGGAGTCCCACGTTCAACCTCTCCGTCGGGTAAAGCTCTAGCCTCTTTCACAGGACGACCGTCTGCTTTCAATTCCGTACCTTCCTCAAACACATCGTGTACTCTCCAAAGCGCCCACATACCTTGCGCGAAATGAGGATAGATATGACAATGAAAAATAGAATCCCCCACAGTTTGATTCCGGTTGCCACTACCGTTGTATGTCATTTCCATCGTATAAGTAGAACCGGGATGAATCATTTGACTGTCAAGATAGTGACCGTCGTCGCTATTAGGAGAATGTAGCCACTGGTGCGCATGTTGATGATGTACATGCGGAGCAACCGAACCGGCATTTGCAACACGGAACTTCACATGATCGCGCATGTAACTATGGTAAACATTAGAAGGATCGTCTGGATATAAAGCTTTAGTCGCCCGTTTTTTCTTTGGATTATTAGCGAGTATATCAGTCAAAATAGCGGGATCGCCAACAGACCAAGAACTCAAGAAAAACTCTTCAAATAATAAATCGACACCGTCCTCATTAATACCCATAGGACCAACATTGATCCGATTGGCATAGATCTCTGGCCCAATAGCGGCAGTACCGTAATTAACGGCAAAACCATCCTTTCCCGCCGCTAAAGTACTAACAAGAGGTCCCGAATTAAAAGCTTCAAACGCTTGCGCTGTATTTGGAGAAATATGATAGTTAATACTAAATTCTCGATAGGGTTGGCGTCTATCGGGAGTGGCTGGATTTTCTCTAAAACTTGGACTATCAAGATAATATGGGAATCGCCCAGCGTTAGGTCCCGTAATAATCGCGGTCAAATCGCTATGCGCTAACTCGTAAGCGCCTGTCTTTGTATTCAAAGAAAGCATATCGAGAACTGGCGAACCGGCTCGAGCGTTATTCGCGGGATACATTGCGTTGTAGTTAATTACCGGTTGCTTTGTTTTCGTCTTCAAATAACCGTCAGCTTTGATCACGATTTCGGCGGTCTTTGCTGTCTCATCATCTGGGAGTGTTGGGGTTGTCATTTCCCAAACCGTATTATCCCCTCCTTTCGGACAAACAAATTTCGAATTACGATAAACCGTTTTGCGCTTCAAAGTCACCCCGTTTGGCAATCCGGTCTGAGAGCTGTCTAAAGAATTCTGGCAAACGCTGTCATCTTTCTTTTTCCAATATTTTTTCAAAAACTTTTTCGAGACTTGATAGGTCGCTAGCTTCAAATCTTTCTGAGTAACCTGGCTTCGATACCACTCCGCTTCCGCAGGTTGGACATTGACTGAACCAAATAACCCAAAATCCAATTGAGAACCGCCATTGGTTGCGCCATTTATTAATTTGCCATTTGGCGAATACATCATGAACACGCCTTCTGCTCTAGCATAATAGCGATAAACAAATTTCTCTCCCGGATCGATGCGTCGTGCGTTTGTTTTTTGAGACCAATCCAAACCCATAATTTGAACGCCAGCCTCTTTTGTCCAAATTACATTTTTATCGGGGATCGTTGTCGGTAGCAGGTTACGGAGATGAATTTCCAAAGTGTCCCCGACATTAGCGCGCAAAGTAATTGGTCGAGGCCGCTTATAACTTCGCAATCTAACTTTACCCGGCTGAAATGCAGAAGGATCAACCGGTTTGATTACGTCATTACCATTCTCATCATACGGGTGATTATTCGAAACAATATCTCGTTCCAAAACATACATTTGGCCGTAAGGGATTTGAGCTCCCAAACGATTGTTTGGAATCAATTGTTCAATTACAACCATATTAACTTGAATCGTTCGTTTCACAGCTCCACGTTTGGTATTTGCCGCAATGAGAGAAGAGATATCGCTCGCGCAAGCCTGTGTCGCAAAGGAAAGTATAAAAATAAAGCATGAAAATAATTTCATCTCGTAATTCTCCTTATGGAGTCCTAATAGATTCAAGAATTAAGAAACCAACTTTTGCAGAATAGAAAACCTTTTGTTTTCCGTATACTACCACGATTTTTTGCATGCAGCCATAATTTTTTGCATACGAAAACAAGGCTCTATTTCCCCTACCGATATAATATGTAGTGGAGGCAAAGTTTAAAAATGGAGATTGAAACCAATAGGTAGGAAATTTAAATAATGCTTAGAAAATCAATATAATTAAGAAAGCGTCAACGATTTTGAGGTTACCGTTGGCATTTTTTTAGGAAAACTTCTATTTAGTTAAACTCATTACATAGTCATGTATCCCTTTAGCCGCTTTTCTACCAGCTCCCATTGCGGAAATGACGGTAGCGGCTCCAGTGACAATATCGCCACCGGCAAATACGCCTTTTTTTGAGGTCAAATTCACGTCTGGGTCCGCTACTTCAATATGTCCTTTTGAATCGGTTTTCAGTTCAGAAGAACTTTTGGAAATTAAAGGGTTTACTCCGCTTCCTAATGCAATGACTACCGCGTCTGTCTCAATAAAAACTTCGCTATCTTCTTTTGCGTGCGCATGTCTGCGTCCCGATTCGTCCGGTTCCCCTAATTCCATTTGGACACATTGAATCGAAGTAGTCCATCCATTCTCTCCTTTTATTGCAACTGGACTCACCAGATAATGAAACTCAATTCCTTCCGCTTCTGCGTGTTCGACTTCTTCTATCCTAGCGGGTAGTTCGTCTCGCGATCTTCTATAAATCAATTTTACTTTTTCAACCGTAGGCAAACGCAATGCCGTTCTTGCGGCATCTAATGCAGTATTCCCACCACCCACAACAGCGACAATTTTATGCGCGTGAACAGGGGTATCAAAAACAGGAAACTCCCACGCATGCATCAAATTGACCCTGGTCAAAAACTCGTTTGCAGAATAAACACCGTTTAAATTTTCTCCAGGAATATCTAGAAAATATGGAAGTCCGGCTCCTGTTCCAATAAAAACGGCGTCAAAGTTATCTTCTTTCATTAACTCATCTAGAGTTTTGATTTTTCCAATAACATAATTAACTTTAATTTTAATTCCTAATCTTTCTAAGTAATCTAATTCAGCCTCTAATATTTCCTTCGGCAAACGAAACTCAGGGATACCATAAAAAAGCACCCCACCTGGCTTATGCAAAGCTTCAAAAATAACCACCTCATGTCCTCGTTTAGCCAAGTCCGCCGCCGCACTTAACCCAGCCGGCCCAGCTCCAACAATGGCGATTTTTTTGCCAGTTGGGTCAGCTACTTTTTCCAACGCTTCTTTACCATGAACACGCTCATAATCTGCGACAAATCGCTCCAATTTCCCGATAGCAACGGGCTCTCCTTTTAACCCAACAACGCAATGCTTTTCGCATTGGTCTTCTTGCGGACAAACTCTTCCCGTCACTGCTGGTAGAGAATTTGCTTCTTTGACTTTTCGAGCAGCGCCAATAAAGTCCCCCTCGGAAACTAACTTTATAAAGTCAGGAATCGCAACACGTACAGGGCAACCCAAAACACATTTTGGTTTCTTACACAAAAGACAACGCGAAGCTTCTAACTGAGCCATTGCGGGCGTATACCCTAGACAAACCTCCTGGAAGTTTTTACTGCGCTCTTCAGGATCTTGCTCTAGAGCGGACGTCCTCGGAATTTTATTTCCTAATTTTTGATTTTTTGTATCGGTCATTTTCGATATTCAATGCTTCGTTTAAATATTTGATACAGGCTCCAATTGGCAAGGAGCAGGGGTTTCTTTTAGATATCTTTCTTTTGATTCTTTCTCTTCAGGCAAATAACTTCCTAATCGATTTAGCAAACCTTCAAAATCAACTTGATGAGCGTCAAACTCAGGACCATCCACGCAAGCAAACTTCATCTCATTTCCAACGGTTACCCGGCAAGCGCCACACATTCCAGTTCCATCAATCATGATAGGATTTAAACTTGCGAAAGTTGGTATTTCATATTGACGGGTTAAATCTGCAACGGCCTTCATCATAACCAAAGGTCCAATAGAAATGACCCTATCAATCACCACATTGTTTTGAATCATTTCTTTAAGAATATCGGTCACAAATCCCTTAGAGCCATAAGAACCATCGTCTGTGGCAATTCTAACTTCAGATGAGACATTTTTCATTTCATTTTCTAAAAGAATCAATTCTTTTGTTCTTGCTCCCAAAATGGAAATGGTTTTATTTCCCGTATTACTCAAAGCTTGAGCGATGGGATGAATTGCCGCAATTCCAAAACCTCCTCCAACCAAAACAACTGTTCCAAACCTTTCAATTTCGCTTTGATTTCCTAAAGGACCGACAACATCTAAAATAGAATCTCCCACTTGCATCAAACTCATTTCGATCGATGTTTTTCCCACCGCCTGCACGAAAAAAGTAAGCGTGCCACTTTTTCTATTGGCGTCGCAAATAGTGATCGGTATCCTCTCGCCAGTTTCGTCAATTCGAATGATAACAAACTGACCTGCCTCGGCTTTATTAGCAATTTCTGGAGCTTCGACCACATAGCGAAACACTTGGGGCGCTAAATTATCTTTTTCTAATATCTTGAACATTAAAAATTCTTTTTAATTTTGAAAATCATAATTAAGGTACGTGAGGACTCTTTCCGCTTAGATGTAAAACGTAATCTTCATCGTCTTTAACCAACAAGGGAGCTTTTTTTTCTTCTATATTTAGGGGTTGATACATCCTTCTAAATGGATTTTCAGATAAAGTTTTTTGTTCATGTTGAATCGTAATTTTTTCTCCAACCCTCAGGCTATCTTTACCAGACCTTTCCTTTTCCACTGCTACAATTAAAATATCGTGCGTTGCTGGATTCCAAAGAGAGCTTGAAAGTCTATTCTTGTCTTTTCTCCGGTTTTCATTCTGCTGACCACTTTGATCAAGTCCTTCATAAAAACGTCGGTCCTGTTCTCTCCTATTCCCCACTCTTAAAACAACGCCTTTTTTAGCCTTTGATCTGTTAGAAGGTTGGTTTACTAACAATTCCTTATCTAATGGGAGAGACCAATTTGAAGAAACAATTCTCCCCACTTGTTTTTCAGGTTCGTTTTCTTTGTTACGATCAATCGGAGCGGATAACATTTTATTTCGATTCAGCAAATAGTTAGATATTTAAAGCTCTCTATAAAGAGATCTCTAATATAATAATATTCCCTAATTACTAAACGGCAAGATATTACTTTTTGATTAAAAATTTCGAATATTTATGAACAAAGCCTGATCTTAATAATAGAACTTTTAAAACATTCCCAAGACTAAAAGAAAATGAAACCAATTATTGAAATCGTTAAAAAACTTGGCCTGGACTCTACAGATATTTTAACTTACGGCCCCTATAAAGCAAAAATTCCTATAGAAATTTTAAAAAAGCATCCATCAAGAGGAAAACTCATCCTTGTTTCAGCAATTACCCCAACACCTGCGGGAGAAGGTAAAACAACAATCACCATTGGCCTTGGTCAAGCCTTGGCAAAACTAGGAGAATCAGTTTGTTTAGCCTTGCGCGAGCCTTCTCTCGGTCCTTGTTTGGGAATCAAAGGAGGCGCCACTGGAGGGGGCATGAGCCAAGTATTACCCGCTGAAGACATTAACCTTCATTTCAACGGCGATTTTCATGCAGTAACTTCGGCTCATAATTTATTGGCAGCGATGCTTGATAACAAAATCTATCATAAAGGCTTATCAAATATCGATCCTCGTCGAACCCTTTGGAGGAGAGTTTTGGATCTTAACGACCGAGCTTTACGCAATGTTATTGTTGGACTTGGCGGTGTTATGCAGGGAGTACCTCGCGAAACGGGGTTTGATATTACAGCGGCGTCCGAAGTCATGGCAATTTTGTGTCTAGCGGAAAGTCATGAAGACCTTAGAAAACGTTTAGATAAAATTTTAGTGGCTTTTACTTTTGATGGAGAACCCATTACCGCCAAATCTCTAAACGCATCTGGCGCTATGCTCGCATTATTGAAAGACGCTCTCATGCCAAATCTGGTTCAAACTACTGAAGGAGTACCCGCTTTACTTCATGGCGGTCCTTTTGCCAATATTGCCCACGGATGCAATTCTGTGTTAGCTACCAAAATGGGTTTGGCTCTATCTGATTGGACTATTACCGAAGCGGGTTTTGGTTTTGATCTTGGCGCAGAAAAATTTTTCGACATCAAATGCCAAAGCGCTGGCCTGGATACTGCCGCAGTAGTTTTGGTCGCCACTTGTAGAGCTTTAAAAATGCACGGAGGCGTTGAACTAAAACAATTAAATAAATCGAATCCAAATGCCATTTCCAAAGGTTTATTAAATCTTGATCGGCACGTTGAAAATATCCAACGTTTTTCAGAAACGCCTATTGTCTGTCTAAATTATTTCGAAGGCGATTATTCGGAAGAAATCGAAATCATTCGGTCACACTGTGTGAACAAATTAAAAGTACCTTTTGCAGTTTGCAAAGGATTCACCGAAGGCGGAGAAGGAGGAATTGAACTAGCCGAAACGTTGATCAATAAGTCTGAAAAAACTAGCCAACCCTTTAGTCCTTTATATAATTGGAACGAAGATGTGGAAACAAAGATTTTGAAAGTGGCCCAAAAAATGTACGGAGCCAGCGAAATAAAATACGAAAAAAAAGCGATTCGCGACCTTGAATCGATTAAGAAACTTGGTTACCAAAGTCTTCCCGTGTGTATCGCAAAAACTCCCATATCTCTTTCTGACGATCCAAAACGATGGGGCCGTCCCGAAAACTTCCCCGTAACAGTGCGAGAAATTTTAATCGCCGCCGGAGCTGGCTTCTTAATCCCTTTAACTGGAGAGATCATGAGGATGCCAGGATTACCAAAAACTCCACAGGCAGAAAACTTTGATATTAAAGAAGGAAAAATAATAGGGATACGTTAATAAAACAAATCATTCAATAATGTCTTTATATACAATGAACTCAAAATATTTATTAAAAAATCAGATCAAAAACGAATGAAATTTTCCGAAAAATAGAATCTTTGAACCTTTTCAAAGCATCTTAAATATAGAAGAGGAAGAAACAAACTACTGAAAAAAATTTAAAAAGATCGGTTGGTTGGCCTGACACAAGCGTTACCAGAGACGGGCTCCTCAGATTGAAAAGAAAACTTAAAAAAGCCCGTTTGCTCAGGTCCAACCTGAATGCTAACGGGCTTTTTTAATGGGGGATAAGCCCAATATAAATAAACTTAGGAAAGGAGGAAAACCAAATGACACTAACACTTTATAAATCAACTATTTGTAGGCGTTCTAGGTTTGACGCTTTTGTTTCGCTTTATGACGGGTTGAGTCCGCCAGTATCTTAACTATGGACTGAGCCGGTCTATAGCGTGGAAGGAGGTGAGAATAATGAGACGCCTTATTATCGCTTTGGCATTAGTCGTTGTCATTATCTTTTGGGCTTCCGACACCTTGGGAACCCCTCAACCCGTTCCTGAACCTCACTTTTACACAACCACGGGTTGGGATCTTACTCCTACTGGCATGTTGATTGTCGGTTACGATTTAAACGACAACGGTAGACCCGACTACTTCACGCTGAGAATAGTCGTTAGATCTTACTTTTCCGTAGAGTCCGTCCAAACTACGGTGGATAACTGCCCAGAAAACGTCGTTTTCTTCGTTAATTATGGTGAAGATCGCTACTTCTACATCACCGATCAAAAACCATTGTTCTATGTTTTTGACGAAGACGAAGACGGGCATTGGGATCTTATCTACAAAGACGTTTTAACAGACGGCGTCAACGGGAATGAGAGTTTTTACGATAGCCCATCTAGAAAATATAGCGTAGGTGGGTCTGTTGAGTAACTGGCTCAAAATTGAACCTTTCTAAAGGAGGTGATCCTAATATCTGCCTTTAAGTTATTCATCAATGCAGAAAGGAGGCAAATAAAAAATGTTCACAACTCCGAGGTAAAAAGCGGAATTTCCTATTAGCAACATGATCTAAATTATATAGAGCTTAATGAAAGGAGCGCTAAATGTTTAGAGTTCGATTGCACGGTCGAGGCGGTCAAGGAATTAAAACCGCCAGCCAAATATTAGGAAGCGCCGCTTTTTTTTCTGGTTTTCAAGCGCAAGACTTTCCCTTATACGGCGCAGAGCGAAGGGGAGCGCCAATAGTCGCTTTTACCAGGATAAATCGTCAAAACATTCTCGAACGCGGTCCAATATTAGTTCCAGATATTCTCCTAATTGGCGATGAGTCCTTATTGGAAGATATTCAAGCCGCTCCCCTTTGCGGCGCTGATAATTTTACGGCAATTTTTATAAACTCTTCCCGTTTGCCAGAAAAACTTCAAGAAAACTATAGCTTGTCAACCCTTCCCCATGTCTTGGACATCACAAGTTTGTGCGTCAAATTTTTAGACAACGGTTCATCTACCAGCGCAGCTATTGCCGCTGTTGGCGCTAGATTGCTAGGTCAAATTGAATTTCCAGCTTTGAAGGAAGCGGTCGAATTAGAACTAAACGCTCAAGGGATTAACTCTGATTTACGCAAAAAAAATATAGATCTGGCGGAAGAAGTATTCCAATTACTTACGCCAATGGAAGTAAAAGAACGCCCAGAAAAAAACATTACATCTTCCAAGTTAATAAGTTCAGAACAAAAACCAGTTGTTTTAGCCGCTCCTATCATATTAGAACCGGGGAATATGGCTCTACGAAAAACTGGAAATTGGCGGTTGGACCGACCTGAAATCGATTATGAACATTGTAATAACTGCTTAATATGCTATGCGCGCTGCCCTGATGGAGTCATTGGTATCAAAACAGACGGAAGTCCTGAAATTGATTACGACCATTGCAAAGGTTGCCTCATTTGCGCTCAAGAATGCCCAGGACATTTTATTAAAACCGTAAAGGAGTCAGGGTCATGGGAATAGATTCTAGTAAAAGATTGATGCTCACTGGTAACAAAGCCGCCGCTTGGGGCGCTCGTTTGGCGCAAGTAGAATACGTTCCCGCTTTTCCAATCACTCCGCAAACGGAAATTGTCGAAACGCTAGCCAAGTGGTTCGCCGACGGAACGCTTAAAGGGAAATTTACAAACATGGATTCAGAACATTCTATGTTCATGGCTGCTGGAGCGGGAGCGGCAACGGGAGTCCGTGTTTTTACCGCTTCTTCAAGTCAGGGCATCTTACATGGAATGGAATCAATTTATACAATAGCCGGTTGGCGAACGCCTATGGTAGTCGTTAACGTTTCTAGAGCTTTGGCTACGCCAATTACTTTGGAACCAGATCACAACGATATTATGAGCGTCAGAGATTGCGGTTTTATACAACTACATGCAGAAACCTGTCAGGAGATTTTTGATTTTATTTTGATCGGTTACAAAGTTGCGGAAGATCCTTTTGTTTGTCTTCCCGTTTTAGTCAATATGGATGGTTTTTATCTATCTTTTACAAGAGAGCCAGTCTTAATTCCAAACGAGCAAAAAATCAAAAAGTTTCTTCCTGAATTCAAAACGTCGCAACCGGTTTTTAAAGCGTCCCAACCAATGGCGCGAGCTTCCGCTGTTTTTGGAGGATCGACCTACACTTATTTTAAGATTCAACAAGATCTAGCCAATCGTCAAGCTGAAGAGGTCTTTCTTAAAACCTCTAAGGAGTTTGAAAAGCATTTTGGTCGATTTTACGACGTCGTAGAAAAATTTAATATGGAAGGCGCAGAATTTGTATTCGTAATGAGTAATTCTTTTTCGACGAAAGGCAAAGATGCAGTCCTAAAGTTGCGCCGGCAAGGAATCAAAGCGGGGTTATTAAAACTTAGACTATTTAGACCATTCCCAGCTACCGCTATTGCAGACGCGCTTTGCGGTCATGATAACGTCGCGATTATAGATCAAAATCTTGCGCCTGGCATGGGTGGGATTACTTATCCTGAGATTGTCGCTTCTTTATATGATCGCAAAAATAGACCCCAAAATATCCTTTCCGTTATTGGAGGCCTTGGAGGAAAAGACATCACGGAAGGTGATTTTTTATCGATCATTGAAAAATTAAAAAGTTCTGAAACAAAACAGCCGTTTTACTTATTTGGCAAAAAAGATGAGGAAAACTTCGAACGATTGCAACATTTAGCAATATCCAATAAGGAGGCTTTCCAATCATGACTACCCTTGAGACTCATTATAAAAAGATAAAAGATCTTCATCACGAAGAAGCTGTCGCGCCAGGAACTGGATTATGCGCTGGTTGTGGTGGACTGGAAGGTCTTCGTCTGGGTTTAAAAGAATTAGGCAATGACGTTCTAATTTGTAATGCGGCAGGTTGCTTTACCCTGCTGTCCGTGTATCCATTCACGCCATTAAAAGGGTCTTGGCTTTACACCACAATGGGCGGTCCCGTTCCGGCAGCGCAAGGAGTGCGCGACGCGTTAGACATTCAACTATCGCGAAAGACATTAACGGAAGACGACAATCTTTCCATTGTTGTCGTTGCCGGCGATGGTTCTTCAAACGATATTGGTTTGGGAGCGACTTCAGCGGCATTACATCGAAAACTGGATTTTATTTATTTTTGCTATGACAACGAAGCGTATGGAAATACTGGTTTTCAATTGTCCGCCTCTTCGCCTTATGGAAGCTCAACTCAAACCACTCCAAGCGTTAAGTTCCATCCAGTAGGAGCAGAATTAAATAAAAAAAACTTATTCGATATCTGGCGCGCGCAAGAGCCTACTTATATCGCAACTGTTTCTCCTAGAGAACCTATCGATCTGTCTAACAAATTCGCAAAAGCAAAAAACTTAGTGGGACCACGCATGTTTATATGCATGTCTCCATGCCCCACTGGTTGGGGATTTAATCCTAAAGATACGCAACTAATCGCCAAATTAGCTGTTGATACCGGTATTTTTCCAATCAAAGAATATTTTGAAGGCAAAGTTATCCACACAAAACAACCTAGAAGGCGACTACCTGTAGAAAAGTTTCTCGAAACTCAAAAAAGATTCAGTCACTTATTCGAACCTGAAAGAAAAAGCGATGTCATCGAGCAAATCCAAAAAACCGTCGACAAATATTGGGAGCCTTATGAGTGATAACGCCACAATAACAAATCCGGCAAAAAGCGAATCAAACGTTTCTAACTTAGATCCGTTTTTTTATCCGCAAACGGTCGCAGTGATTGGAGCTTTCCCTAAACCAGGGAACTTGGGGAAACGTATAATCGAAAGTTTACGAAGTCACGGCTATAAGGGGGCCATCACCGCAGTTCATCCAAATGGCTTGGCTTTACCCAATTGCGCAACCGTAACGGATATCGAAAAACTGACAATTGGAACGGACTTGGCCATCGCCAGCATTTCTGCAGAAAACGTTTTATCCATAATAGAACCTCTATCAAAAAAAAGAATCCAGAATCTCATAGTGATCGGCGGTGGATTTGCAGAGATTGGAGAAGAAGGAAAAGGTCTACAAGTTCAACTAAAAGAACTAGCAAAAAAATATGGCATTCGCATTGTCGGACCAAATTGCCTTGGAACTTTTAACGGAGAAAATCGATTCAATAGTTTTTTTCTGACCCCAGGTGAAATTGCATTTCCCGAAACGGGACCAGCAGCCGTTATCTCTCAAAGCGGCGCATTCCTTGCGATGATATTGAATCAACTAGCGCTCCGCAAAGTTGGAGTTCGCAAAGCCATTAACTTTGGGAACAGAATCGACATAGGAGAATGCGAAGCTTTAGAAGCTTTTGGCGCCGACCCCAATATAAAAACAATCGGCATATATTTAGAAAGCGTTCTAAACGGAAAAAGATTTTTTAATATCGCTCGAAAGGTGGCCCAAGAAAAACATATTGTCATCTATAAAGGAGGAAAGGGAGAAAAAGGAAATCGAGCCACTCTCGCTCATTCCGCTTCACTTGCAGGATCTTATGATGTTTTCCAAGCAGTGTGTAAACAAACCGGAATTATTGAAGTTCAAGGTTTAACCGAATTAATCAATGGACTCCATACGTTGTCAACGTCTCCAATCCCAAAGGACAACCGAGTCTTAATAGTTAGTAATGGAGGCGGAATGGGAGTTCTATTAGCTGATCTTTGCGAAAAAGGCGGCTGCGGCCTTCCCAAACCAAACGCAATGATTATTAACGAACTAAAGGAAACGCTTCCAAAATATTATTCGTTTAACAACCCTGTCGACATAACAGGTTCTGGATCAAATGAGCAATGCGTTCTGGCGATCGACAAACTACTAAAAACTGGATTATTCGATTGCCTATTGCTAGTGGTCCTTTCTGGCACCGAAGGCATTAATGAAAACCTTGCCTCTGTTTTGAAAAATATATTGCCAGATAATTTCCCCGTGGCGCTGGGAGCCTATGGAGAAAAAATACAAAAAAGCTTCAAAACGGTTTTTCAAGAAAGTGGAATTCCAACATTCTCAACAGGGGAAGAAGCTGCCTGGGCGGTTAATCTTCTAGTACAAATAAGCTCTCGCAATCGCGTCTCTTTTAATCTCCCAACCTCACAAGACCCAATTTATCAGATTGAACCGCTGCAATGTTGGCTGGACCGTCCTTTGGAAAATCTAGACGAAATGCAATTGAAACGCATCTTAATCGAATGCGGAGTTCAAGCTCCAAAAAGGATTCCAGCGACCACAAAAAACGAACTTATCAACGCCGCTGAAGAAATTGGTTATCCAATTATCCTTAAAGCTGTTGGCAAGGATATCTTCCATAAAACGGAATTAAAAGGAGTTAAAACCAATATTTATCGCCAGGAAGAGTTAGTCAAGCAGTGGGAAGAAATGAAAAGAATATTGCCGACACAAATATGGACTGAGCAACAAGTCCCACCTGGTCTGGATATCATGGTAGGCATTTATAGAGACATCCAATTTGGTCCCACCCTATTATTTGGTACAGGCGGTCAATTCGTCGAAGTTTATAAAGATATTGGTCGCGTTATCCTTCCCGCAACAAACGATGAAATCGCAAAAGCTCTCTTAGAAACTTCAATTGGGAAAATAATTCTAGGAGCCCGAAAAGGCCAAAAATTCGACCTGGAAAAGCTTCTAGCATTTATTGAACTAATTTCCAAATGGACAATGATGGAACCTAGAATCCAATCTCTAGATTTTAATCCTATTCGATTATACGAAAACTCTCTAATCATATTAGACGCAAAAATTAGAACCTAATTTCTAAAAAAGCGAGGACCGGAAAATGGAACACTACATCGATAATTTTTCAGACGATTTGGGACCGGAAAAAATCATTCATATTTACGAACCTAAATCCAAACTAAAAGCCATCGTCGTGATAGATAATATCTCTCTAGGACCATCTCTCGGCGGCTGCAGGATGGCCCCAGATATCGATGATCGAGAAGTATTTAGATTAGCCCGAGCCATGACTCTTAAAAATGCCTTATGCGACCTGCCTCATGGCGGAGGTAAGTCTGGAATCATTGCCGACCCCAAAACAGCTTTAAAAGAACCATTAATGAGACAGTTTGCTCAATCGATCAAAGAACTCGTCAATTATATTCCCGGTCCAGATATGGGGACCGACGAATCTTGCATGGCGTATATATTTGATGAAATAGGAAGAGCCGTGGGTCGACCAAAAGTATTAGGAGGAATCCCACTCGATCATTTAGGAATGACAGGATTTGGTTTAGCCGTCTCCGCAGACATCGCTAGCGAGGAATTAGACATACCGCTTAAAAATGCGAATGTCGTGATACAGGGCTTTGGCAACGTTGGTAAAGCCACCGCTAAACTACTGGCTGAACGGGGAGCAAAAATAATCGCCACTTGCGACATTAACGGAGCCATATACAATCCCCACGGTATTAATGTTGACGCTCTATTTGAATACGCAAATGCTGACAAACTGGTTCAACTTTCCGGGTTGGGAGAAAAAGTTTCAAATCAAAAATTATTAGAAATTGAGTCGGACATATTTGTCCCTGCGGCAAGACCAGATGTATTCACTACGTCCAACCAACACCTATTAAAAACCAAACTGGTTTTAGAAGGAGCTAATATTCCTATAACTCACGAAGCAGCAAAATTAATGAATGATAGAGGAATTACCATCATACCCGATATCATTGCTAACGGCGGCGGAGTCATTTGCGCTTCTACCGAATATAAAGGAATGACAGAAACTGAAGCGTTTGAAAGAGTTAAAGTAACAATTGGCAGAAATACAGAAGAGCTTTTAGCTCGAATTAAGGATAGCGGAGTGTATCCTCACGAAATGGCGGTTCAAATGGGAAAAGAGCGAATTGCTCAAGCTATGTCATTTCGAGCGCATATGTAAGAACTAACCATTAGGGAAATTTTCGACTTAGAGGACGTATCATGAATACACTCATATTTGAAAAGAAGATTTTTATTTCTTTGATCTTTATTCCTTTGTTCGTTCTCTTATTTTTAGGAACTGGTTCTACAGAGGAAAAATTGTGGACAGAAAGCGAAAATGTTGCCAAAGAAGAAATCGTTCTCAGCTCTAAGACATTTAGAGAACTTGCTAAACGACTAAGTCCCGCCGTTGTTAATATTCGCGCTATGGTAAAGGTAAGAGATCGGTTTTATGGGGAGTTTCCATACATGCGTCCCCCATCATCTTCTCCAAATTTCCCTCCATCTAAAGATTTTGAACAAGGAGGAGAAGGAACAGGTTTTATAATAAATAAAAATGGTTATATTCTTACTAACGGGCATGTCGTTGCAGAATCAGATCAATTGCAAGTGACCTTGGCAGACAAACGATTATTTCCTGCTAAACTAATCGGGTTAGATAAAACCGGAGATCTGGCTCTTGTGAAAATAGAATCTAACGAAGATCTTCCAGTCGCTCCATTAGGAAGTTCTGAGAAGTTACAAGTCGGAGATTGGGTTATGGCAATTGGAAGTCCGTTCGGTTTTGACGAAACCGTAACGGTTGGAATCATAAGCGGCAAAGGTAGATCCATTGGCGCTAGTCCGTATGACGACTTCATCCAAACAGACGCTTCTGTCAATCCGGGTAACAGCGGCGGACCGCTTATCAACCTACAAGGAGAAGTTGTAGGAATCAACACGGCCATATTGTCAGTAGCGCAAGGAATGGGATTTTCCATTCCCATAGATACTGTTAAAATACAATTGCCAAACTTAAAAAACTTAGGTCGAGCCGTTCGTAGCTGGCTTGGGATCGTGGTTCAAGACATTACTTTAGAAGCCAAAGAATCCTTAGGGCTTAAAATAGATCATGGTTCTTTAGTAAACGAGGTAGTTCCTCAAAGCCCCGCTTCTAAAGCCGGTATTCAACGAGGCGACGTGATCGTCGAATTTGATAAACGCCCTATAAAAAATTCCATCGAGCTTCCAAAACGAGTAGCCTATTCGATTGCCGAAAAAGAATATTTAATAAAACTTGTACGAAATAATGAGACAATTTCCATTAAAGTGATCTTAGAAGAAGTTCCAAAATCTTGAATAAACTAATAAATTTTCAAAGTTATAATGGATAAACCCTCGGTAATTGATAAAGAAGATTTAAATAAACTTATAGCTAAGCTGAACCAGCAGGGCTATAAAACCATCGGACCAACTATTCGAGGCGAAGCAATCGTCTATGACCGTATTTCTTCAATCGAGGACCTGCCAGAAGGTTGGACTGACGAACAAGGACCTGGTCATTATCGAATAAAAAAGCGTAATGATAAGGCCCTATTTGGTTTTAACGTCAGTCCCCATTCTTGGAAACAATTTTTACATCCGCCAGAAAAAAAATTATGGACCGCCGAGAAAAACGGCTCCAGTTTTAAAATCATTCCAGAGGAATTAGAAAATCCCAAATTTGCATTTATTGGAGTCCGATCATGCGAACTTCACGCAATAGCGATCCAAGATAAGGTTTTTATTCAAGGTCCTCATATCGATAGCGTTTATCAAATTAACAGAAAAGATCTTTTTACGGTAGCCGTCAACTGCGGTCAAGCGGGCGGTACTTGTTTTTGCGTTTCAATGCAAACAGGCCCAAAAGTAAACTCTGAATTCGATTTAGCGTTGACCGAAGTTTTGGAAAAAGATAAACACTATTTTGTAGTGGAAACGGGATCAGACCGCGCCCAATCAATCATAGAGAATCTTGATCTGCGTACGGCAGAAAACCAAGAGCTCAAAATCGCAGAAGAGATAATAGATAACACCGCTCAAAACATGGGCCGTTTTTTAGATACCGAAGGAATAAAAGAAACCCTCTTTGAAAACTTGGAACACCCTCGCTGGGAAGAAGTAGCAAACCGCTGTCTATCCTGCGCAAATTGCACCATGGCGTGCCCCACTTGTTTTTGCTCAACGGTAGAAGATGTAACCGACATTACAGGAGATCATGCAGAACGCTGGCAAAAATGGGATTCGTGTTTCACGATGGACTTTACTTACATTCATGGAGGACACGTACGAAACTCCACAAAATCTCAATACAGACAATGGATGACTCACAAGCTCGCGAGTTGGATCGATCAATTTGACTCTTCGGGTTGTGTCGGTTGTGGGCGATGCATTACCTGGTGCCCGGTCGGTATCGATTTAACAGAGGAAGTCGCGGCCATCAGAAAGTCAGATAAAACCAAAATCGACAACATTTAGGACAAACCTATGAAATCCTTAGAATCAATTATTGAGAATCATCCTTTTTTTAAAGACTTGGAACCTCGGTTTTTGGAACTAGTTACGGGATGCGCTTCGAATGTTCGGTTTGAAGCTGGAAGTTTTATTTTCCGACAAAACGAAGAAGCGAACCAATTCTATTTAATTAGGCAAGGCAAAGTGGCTTTGGAAGTTTGTCCTCCAAATCGCGATCCTGTTATCGTTCAAACTGTCAGTGATGGAGAAATTTTAGGTTGGGCTTGGATGGTTCCACCCTACAATTGTCACTTCGACGCACAAGCGCTTGAATTGACCCGAGCGATTCAACTAGACGGTCAATGTCTTCGCAAAAAATGTGAAGAGGACCATAGTTTGGGCTATCAAGTCCTGAGTCGATTGCTCCCAATTATTGGCAAAAATATGGAAGCGACCCAGTTGCAACTAACAGATATCTACGGTAATCGGAGCTAACGGTAGGAATGGACAATAATGCACAAGATCCAATGGTTCCTCAGCTTTATGAAGTTACAAGAACCATTCGAGAGACGCACGACTCCTTCTCGTTACACTTAAAATCAAAAGGCGATTCGGATATTCCTGAATTTGGTCCCGGACAATTTAATATGCTCTACGCGTTTGGAGTAGGAGAAGTCCCTATCTCAATCAGTGGACGCGCCGAAAAATCCGGAAACTTGATTCATACAATCCGCAATGTAGGTTCCGTAACCTCTGCCCTTAACGACCTTAAGAAAGGACATACATTAGGATTACGCGGTCCATTTGGCACTTCCTGGCCAATTGAAGCTTGTAAAAAACAAGACGTCGTCATTATTGCCGGAGGCATCGGCTTGGCTCCATTACGACCCGCTATATACGCTCTACTCAAACAAAGAGATCAATTCGGAGAAATCGCAATCCTTTATGGAGTTCGACAACCTAAAGATTTATTATTTACAAAGGAATTTGAAACCTGGCGTGGAAAATATGGAATCCAAGTAAAGGTAACCGTCGATTCAGCAGATCGCGAATGGAAAGGTAACGTAGGAGTAGTCACTACACTAATTCCTAGAGTTTCTTTTGATCCAACTCACACTGTCGCTATGATTTGTGGACCGGAAATCATGATGAAGTTTTCAATTCTCGCTTTAAAACAATCAGGTATGTCAGAAAAAAATATTTTTATCACTATGGAACGAAATATGAAATGCGCCGTTGGGTTTTGCGGCCACTGTCAATTCGGTCCCGCGTTTATCTGCAAAGACGGCCCTGTATTTGCCTATAATAAAATAAAACCTTTTTTTGAAACTCGTGATCTCTAAAATGGCAAAGAAAAAACCAAAACTAGCAGTTTGGAAATTTGCTTCCTGCGACGGCTGCCAACTAAGTCTTTTAGATTGCGAGGACGAATTGTTAGCTCTCGCCGAAGAAATAGAAATTGCTAATTTCCCTGAGGCCTCACGCGCCTTTATAAAAGGACCCTATGATTTATCTCTCGTAGAAGGCTCCATCACCACACCGCACGACGCAGAAAGAATTCACAAAATTAGACGATCTTCCAAGTTTCTAGTAACAATCGGAGCCTGCGCAACTGCCGGAGGTATTCAAGCTCTGCGAAACTTCAAAGACGTGAATGAATTCATATCCATTGTTTACGCGAATCCAAGCTACATAGACACATTACAAAAATCCACGGCTATTGCCGATCATGTCAGAGTCGATTTTGAACTTCGCGGTTGCCCCATTAACAAAGCGCAACTACTAGAAGTCATATCCGCTTATTTGAACAAAAGAAAACCAGTCACTCCCGCGCATAGCGTGTGCATGGATTGCAAACGAAAAGGTATCGTTTGCGTTATGGTCTCTAAAGGAGATCCGTGCTTGGGGCCGGTAACTCATGCGGGTTGCGATGCGCTATGCCCTTCTTATAATCGTGGATGTTTTGGATGTTATGGTCCCAAAGAAATACCAAATACTAGCGCACTAAGCAAAGAATTTAAGCGTCTAGGAAAAACCAACGAGGAAATCAAGCTCGCTTTTCGAAGCTTTAATGGCTACGCAGAGCCTTTCCGCAAAGAGAGCGAAGCCCATGAAGAATAAAAAGACCAAAACCATAAAAGTTGATTACCTCGCCCGCGTAGAGGGCGAAGGAGCTCTCTATATAAAAATCAAAGATGGCTCTGTAGCCGACGTTAAGTTAAAAATTTTTGAACCGCCTCGGTTTTTCGAAGCATTTTTACGAGACCGTGATTATAAAGAAGCTCCAGATATAACCGCGCGTATTTGCGGAATTTGCCCGGTGGCTTACCAGATGAGCGCGGTACACGCGATGGAAAACGCACTTGGCGCACACGTTAACGGACCATTGCGCGAACTGCGTCGTTTACTTTACTGTGGAGAATGGATCGAAAGCCATGTCCTACATATTTATATGTTGCATGCTCCCGATTTCTTAGGCTATGACGATGCTATTAAAATGGCAAAAGACCACCGAGAAATTGTTGAACGCGGTTTAAAGTTAAAAAAAATCGGAAACCAAATCGTCAATCTGGTGGGCGGAAGAGAAATTCATCCCATCAACGTGCGAGTCGGCGGTTTCTATAAAACGTTTTCCAAAACAGAATTAGAAACTTTGACTGAAAACCTGAAATGGGCACGAGACGCGGCTTATGAAACCGTTCTATGGACCTCTAAATTTTCCTTTCCAGACTTTGAAAGAGACTACGAATTTGTCAGTCTCAGTCATCCCAGTGAATATCCTTTTAATGAAGGTAGAATTATTTCAAATAAAGGATTAGACATAGACGCTTCCGAATACGAAGCTCATTTTGAAGAAGTACATGTAAAACATTCAACAGCTCTTCATTCTGTATTAAAAGAGCGTGATGCCTATTTTGTCGGACCCATGGCTCGATACAATTTAAATTTCGACAAACTTCCCCCAATCGCGCAAGAAGCGGCGGCTGAAGCAAAATTAGGAAAAGAATGTAGAAATCCTTTTAAGAGCATAATAATTAGAAGCATAGAAACCTTATTCGCTTTCGAAGAGGCTCTTAGAATTATCTCGGAATACGACGAACCAAAAAATCCCTTTCAAGAAACCCAACCTATAAACGGAGAAGGTTTTGGATGCACAGAAGCCCCGCGCGGAATGTTATTCCATCGATACAAAGTAGATAAACAAGGAAAAATATTAGACGCGAGAATCGTTCCGCCAACTTCTCAAAATCAAAAAACTATCGAAAACGATCTTAGAGCCTTTGTGCCAAAATATATCGATCTGCCAGACGACAAACTGACCTGGCAATGTGAACAAGCCATAAGAAACTATGATCCTTGTATTTCATGTTCAACACATTTTTTAAAGTTAAATATCGAACGAAACTGAAAACGGTTTACAACACGACATGAACATAAACGCCACCCCTCAAAATGAAACATTTTTTAGCAAAATCGTCGAATTAGCGGCGGACGCCATCCTTGCTATCGACAAAAACATGAAACTAATTTATTTAAATAAAGAAGCCGAAAAAACGTTTGGCTACTCCCACGATGAAATAATAGGACAACATTTAAACACGCTGATCTCTCCAGAATTTCACGCGGATCATGATAAGCATATCCGTAAATTTTTAGAAGAAGACGCTATCTCCCGACTTATGAATGATAGGCAAAATGTCGAAGTAAAAGGTCTTCGCAAGGATGGGAGTCAATTCTTCGCGGAGATATCTATTATCAAAATACAACAAGACGGTGAAACCCTTGTTGCTGGCATTATTAGAGATATTTCAAACAGCAAAGAATTGGAAAAAAAATTAAGAGACTTTGCAGAGCACGACGCTCTGACAGGAATCATGAATCGGCGCATGATCGAAAACGCTTTAAAGAAAGACATAGAACGCGCTTCCCGTTACAACACGCCTTTATCGCTTTTAATGATGGACATCGATCATTTTAAAAAGGTAAACGATACCTTTGGCCACGATATTGGCGACTTAGTCCTAAAACATTTGACCAGTATTAGTAAAAGTAATTTACGCGAAGTGGATTCTTTTGGAAGGTGGGGAGGCGAGGAATTTGTCGTATTGCTGCCGGAAATCGATCTAAAAGACGTTCGCGTGGTTGCCGAAAAACTGAGAGCTTCTATAGAAAAAAATCCCTTAATAATAAACGACAATGAAAAAGTTTCTTATACAATTAGTATTGGAGGCGTCGTTTTTTCCAAGTCCATAGAATCGTGGGAAACCTTCTTCAAATTAGCGGATAATGCACTTTATCAAGCCAAAGAACAAGGACGAAACCAGGTTTGCATAAGTACAAAATAATCAAAAACCTTAAATAACCAAAGTTTTGGATAAACCAAACTATTTAATTATTGGTGTCGGCAATTTCTACCGACACGACGACGCAGTTGGCCTTTTAATAGCACGTCGTCTCAAAGAGTTAAACGACAAACGCCTAACCATTTTGGAACAAAGCGGGGACGGGATATCATTAATGGAATCCTGGAAAGATTGGAATTATGCCATCTTAGTAGATGCCGTTTCTTCCGGTCAGGCTCCTGGAACAGTCCATTACCTCGAAGCTAACAAAAAACCGATCCCTTCTAAATTCTTTTCCTGCTCGACCCATAATATGGGTGTAGCAGAGGCAGTTGAACTATCTCGGTCTTTTGACCAGTTACCAAAATATTTGGGTATTTATGGGGTTGAAGGAAAAGATTTCAGCCCTGGAGAAGGATTGTCGCAAGAAGTGGAGGAAGGAATGGAACAAGTGGCGAAACAAATTCTCGAAAAAATTGAATCTTTATGCGAGGTCTGAGCGATGCACGAACAATCTTTGATGACTGACTTGATGCAAAAAATTGAATCGGTGGTTCAAGAAAATGGAGCCCAAAGAGTCGCCAGTTTAAAAGTAAGATTGGGCTCGCTATCTCATATTTCTCCAGAACATTTTAAAGAACACTTCGTTCAAGCTTCCAAAGGAACTTCCGCAGAATCAGCGCGCCTTGACGTTGTCGTTCAAGGAGATTTAGACGATCCTAACGCTCAAGAAATAATGCTTGAAAGCCTTGAATTAGAAGAATAAGTTCTTTAACCATTACGAGGACGATTAAATACCTGACATTAAGCAATCAAAGCACATCCATTTAAAACCTTGTTTCTTTATGATGTGTCTAGACTGATGTCATCTATTTAAGTGTCAGGTTAATAATAGTCACAAAGTGGAGTTTAAGTTGCCCAAAACTATACAAAGGGTTCGTATTTCTCTTTTTGGAATGCTCCAGGGAATGGGATTTCGTCCCTTCGTATATCAGTTGGCAAGCGAAAAAGATTTAAGAGGTTGGGTTCAAAATTCCACCCAAGGAGCGACGATTGAAGCTGAAGGCCCGGCGGACAACCTAAATTCTTTTCTTTCAAAGTTAAAAAGCGATTGCCCCTCTCCTATTTATATTCAAGCGCTAGAAACTAGTTTTCTAAGCCCCATCGGCGATGAAACTTTTGAGATTAAATCCAGTGAAACTTCCGGTGAAAAATCATCGTGGGTACTTCCCGATATCGCTACTTGCAATAATTGTTTAAAAGAATTATTTGATACATCCGATCGGCGCCACCTATACCCTTTTACCAATTGCGCCCAATGCGGACCACGATATAGCATCGTCGAATCTCTTCCTTATGACAGATCACGCACTACCATGAGTCAATTTCCAATGTGTGAAAATTGCCAAAAAGAATACAGTTCTCCTGGAAACCGCAGGTTTCATGCACAAGCCAACGCTTGCCCCCATTGCGGTCCTAGTGTCGAACTTTGGGATAAAAACGGAGCTAGCTTATTCGCTAAAGACAAAGCGCTTTCCGAAACGATTAAAGCTTTAAACGCAGGAGCAATAATTGCCATCAAAGGGTTAGGCGGTTTTCATCTGATGACGGACGCTAGAAACGATCAATGCGTTTCTCAATTGCGACAAAGAAAAAATCGAGACGAAAAACCGTTTGCGGTTATGTATCCGTCATTAAAAGAAATTAAACAAGACTGCATCGTGTCGGATTTAGAAGAGCAATTACTGCTTTCTTCATCGGCTCCGATTGTTTTGTTACGATGCTCCCATCAAGTTAAAAGAACGGTCTCCAATCTAACCGCTCCAGGAAACCCATACCTCGGCGTTCTATTACCATATACCCCTTTGCATCACATTCTATTAAAAGAGCTAGGTTTTCCGATCATTGCCACCAGTGGCAATTTATCAAATGAAACGCTTTGCACAGATGAAGTGGAAGCGGTAGAAAGGCTGCAAGGTATCGCCGATTTTTTCCTGGTTCATAACCGACCTATTACCCGACATGTGGACGATTCTATCGTTAGAGTAGTTGCTGGGAAAGAGCAAATTTTGCGCAGAGCTCGCGGTTATGCGCCTTGGCCTATCGAGCTAAAGAAACCTTTACAACCCACCTTAGCAGTGGGAGGTCATTTAAAAAATACCGTCGCAGTGATAAAAGATAATAACGCTTTTATAAGTCCACACATTGGCGATTTAGAAAATCTGCAAACGACCGATGCTTTTGAAAAAACATTAAACTCAGTCGACAACCTTTTTGATTCGAAACCACAAATAGTAGCGTACGATTACCATCCTGATTACGCCTCTTCCAAGTTTGCGGAACAATTTGAAGGAAATCGATTGCGCGTTCAGCACCATGTGGCTCATATATTATCGTGCATGTCCGAACACGAATTAGCCTCCCCAGTTTTAGGGGTAGCATGGGATGGTTCCGGCTACGGATTGGATGGAACATTGTGGGGAGGAGAGTTTTTTCACATAACAGAGGAGAGTTTTCATCGAGTCGCTTGCTTTAAACCATTTCCTTTACCTGGAGGAGAAAAAGCTATCAAGGAACCTAGGCGAAGCGCTCTCGGACTTCTTTTCCAGCTCTTTGGCGACGCCGCTTTTGAACGACCAGAAATAAAAAGCTCTTTTTCAGAACAAGAACTTTCAATTCTCCACACCATGCTTACAAAGAAGATAAATTCTCCAATGACCTCAAGTTGCGGAAGACTGTTTGATGCCGTATCTGCTATTGTCGGCATTCGTCAAATTTGCAATTTTGAAGGTCAAGCGGCTATGGACTTAGAGTTTTTGATCAACGATAATTCACTACAAGAAAGTTATACCTTCGAATGTATTCAACCCCATTCTATAAAATTGACGCCCACAAGTGGCGAAGCTCAAGATAGTGTTTACAATTTAAATTTAAAAACCATGCTCGATTGGTCGCCGTTACTCAAAGCTTTACTGAATGACATTGCAACAGGCGTGAGGCTAAGCGCAATTTCTTTAAAATTTCACAACGCCCTAGTAAACTCTATTTTAAAAGTCGCTAGCCAAACCGGAGAAAAAAGAGTGGTTTTATCGGGAGGTTGTTTTCAAAATAAAGTTCTAACAGAAAAATCTATTCAAAAATTAAATCAAAACTCATTTAAACCATATTGGCATCAACGCGTTCCGCCAAACGATGGCGGATTGGCCCTTGGGCAACTTGCCGCAACTGCCTGGTCCGTTAAAGGAGCAACTGTTTAAAATGTGCCTCGCTGTCCCTGGAAAGATTTTATCCATAAAAAGTGACGACCCTTTGATGCCGATTGGACAAGTCAGTTTTGGAGGAATCGTAAAGGAAGTTAATTTGGCTTACGTCCCTGAAGCATCCATCGACGATTACGTCATTGTTCATGTAGGATTTGCTATTAGCATATTGAATACTAAAGAGGCCGAGCGAGTTTTCAATTATCTCGATGAAATCAATCAATCGGATCTGAATGAGGAAAAACCTGAATGAAGTTTGTCGACGAATATCGAAATTCCAAAATAGCGATAAAATATAAAACCGCTATCGCCGAAACGGTTACGCGTCCTTGGACTATTATGGAAGTTTGCGGTGGACAAACCCATTCCATCGTCAAATACGGCATTCAAGAGCTATTACCCGATTCGTTAACGTTACTCCACGGTCCTGGTTGTCCGGTTTGCGTAACTCCTCTAGAACAAATCGACAAAGCCATCGCCATGGCAGGCCAGAAAAACATAATTTTTTGTTCATTTGGCGATATGCTTCGCGTTCCAGGCTCAGAAACTAATTTATTAACCGTAAAAGCCAAAGGTGGCGACGTACGAATCGTCTACTCGCCAACAGACGTTGTCGAAATCGCGCAGAACAACCCGGAAAAACAAGTTGTATTTTTTGCCATTGGGTTTGAAACCACAGCCCCCGCTAACGCTATGGCTATTCATCAAGCTAAACTGAAAAAACTAAACAATTTGTCCTTCTTAATTTCCCAAGTAATTGTGCCGCCGGTAATCCAATCCATATTGGAATCTCCCAATAACAAAGTAAACGGTTTTTTAGCGGCGGGTCACGTCTGTACCATCATGGGATACGAAGAATACCAACCCATTGTAGAAAAACATAAGATACCGATTGTCGTCACCGGCTTCGAACCTATGGACATTCTACAAGGGATATTCATGTGCGTTCAACAATTGGAATCAGGAAGGACAGATGTTGAAAATCAATATTCGAGATCGGTAAAAAAAGAAGGCAACCGCACTGCAAAAAATATCATTCAAGAGGTTTTTGAAATCGTGCCGCAAAAATGGCGCGGTATCGGCGAAATTCCCGCAAGCGGATTGGGATTGCGAAAAGAATACGCGGAGTTCGACGCCGAAAAACGATTTTGCCTAAATATGCAGTTTGAAGAAAAACCTTCGCCCTGCATTAGCGGTTTGATTCTTCAAGGAATTAAGAAACCTCGCGAATGTTCTGAGTTTGGCGTCTCCTGCACTCCAGAAAACCCATTGGGGGCGACTATGGTTTCTTCCGAGGGAGCCTGCGCCGCTTATTATCGATATCAATCGGTTGAACAATGAAACCGCCCAACGAAACCTCATCTCTCAGCAACATTACATGCCCTATCTCGTTTGGAGAATCTTCCGTAATCACGATGGCTCATGGAGGTGGCGGGAAATTGACACGACAACTCATAGATAAAATCTTCGCTCCCGCTTTTGGAAATTCACAACTAGAGACAAATCACGATAGCGCCATTTTTAACGTCGATTCTGGAAAGCTAGCTTACACGACCGATTCGTATGTGGTGAGTCCTCTCATTTTTCCTGGCGGTGATATTGGCTCCTTAGCAATTAATGGAACCGTAAATGATTTGGCAATGAGTGGAGCAAAGCCACTTTACTTGACTGCCGGTTTTATTTTGGAAGAAGGCTTACCAATAGAAACTCTTTTCAAAGTTGTTCAATCCATGAAAACCGCAGCCAACGAATCGGGAGTGAGTATCATTACCGGAGATACCAAAGTCGTGGACAAAGGTAAAGGCGACGGAATTTATATCAACACGTCGGGAGTAGGCGTTATCAATCATAATTTATCAATTCATCCCAAAAGCGTAAAACCTGGCGATGCAATCTTAGTCAGCGGCAATTTGGGAAGGCACGGAATGGCCATTATGGCGGCGCGCGAAAATCTTGGATTTGAAAGTCAAATAACAAGCGATTGCGCAGCATTATCTGGAATGGTAGAAGAATTGTTACAAGCAAATATCGAGTTGCACTGCTTGCGCGATTTAACCCGAGGCGGTTTGGCAACAGCCTTAGTTGAAATTGTGGATACAGCAAACCTCTCCATAACGGTAGACGATTCCAAAATACCTATCGGAGAAGAAGTCAAAGGAGCTTGTGAAATATTGGGGTTAGATCCACTATATGTAGCTAACGAAGGACGTTTTGTTGCCTTTGTTCCCCAAAGCCATGCAGACCAAGCTTTAGTAATCATGCAGAACCATACACATGGTCAAAATGCTAATATCATCGGTAGAGTTGAAGAGAATGCTTCAAAACGGGTTGTGCTAAAAAATGCGCTAGGAACTTCGAGAATCCTCGATCTTTTGAGTGGAGAACAATTGCCCAGGATCTGTTAAACAGAATTTATTACTCTTCTAGAAATTTCAAATAAAAGGAGAAGAAAATGGCTTATAGAGAATATAAAGTTCTTCATGTCGTAGAAGGAGGATTGGGAACAATATTACTGGGATCGTCGGGAATTCCAATTAAAAAACTAGAAATAGAACTTAACAAACAAGCGGCAGAAGGTTGGCAAGTCGTTTTTCAAGTTATCGAGCAAAAAAGGTTTTGGCTTTTTTGGTCCCGGGAAGCGGTCATAGTGACCTTAGGTAGAGAATAACTTTTTCAAAAATTAACTCGAAAATAAAAAATCAAACTTCTTAAGCCCTACTGAAGATCCCATGCCATGAACCAGCTCGATAAAAACACGGTCGATCAGGAAGAGGAAGAGATAAAAACTCTTATACGTAAGTTGCCTGATAATCAAAGATCCACATATTACAAGTCCATTGAAGATAAAATTAAAGACCCAGACACGTATGCGACTTTAAATTACGTATTTATCTTCGGCTTGCATCATTTTTATCTCAAAAAATGGGGACCAGGCATCATTGACCTTATCTGTTCTTCGTTGGGGGTTATTGGAATATACATTGGACTTAACGGCGGTTCGGATCGTCTTTTTTTTGGAGGGCTATTTTTTATCGTAATAGTATCCATCTGGGAGATAATCGCATTATTCAATTCTCAGATTATTGTTCAGGATCATAATAACAAAGTAATGCGTGAGGAATTAAATTCATTAAACCTTTATTAGTAAATCAAAATTAATACGAGAATCCTACTCATCTTAAGCAACTTTATTCATAAGCGCAGATTATAGAATTTTTTTGTTTTTAAGGGATCTAAATAAAAAGACCCGAATAAAGGATTCAAATATGCTCGCTCCCCATTTTGAAAACTCTCCTTCCTCTACCTCATCTACATCAAAATACGTGGATTTAGATAAAGTTGCCATCAACGCAAAATCCCATAAGCTCCTTCGACTTTTGCTACAGGAAAACCCTGAATTAGAAAAAATCATGCTTAGCGCTAATAACGTATCCGAAGCGCTTGCCGGAGTTGAGAAATGGACCCAGGACATATTAAAAGAAAGTCCTACAGCCTTAGCATTTTGTAAAAACAAAGAGAACGAGCGTCGTCAATTTGAATCTTTAACATGGCATGATTTTGCGGCAGTTCGATTAATAGATTACATAAAAAATGCTGGCAAAAAATATGAAGATCTAAATTTAAAAAGAAAATGGGTCATCAATAATCCCATCAAAATGATTTGGTTGGCGGTCAAACTTGGAACAGGAGGAGCTAAACCTTATTTTTTTGAAGACACAATCCAGTTATTTAGACAATTAAGAAATAAAAGTCAAAGACCCCTTCCATCAAGAGATCAGGTCGAGTGTTGGATGGACCGATGGCCTTCTGGGTTAGATCATCGTATCCTTCCGTTGCTTAAAGAAAATAAAAAAAGAATTCTATATATCATAATCGACCAAATAGATAATGGTGGTCATCCGCATTCGCGTTTTAAATTTTCTTCCAACATGTCGCAAGAGGAAAAGTTTCAAAAAACATTGGAATGGTGGAACGACTATCATTTCCACCTGACTTTTGCTGTCCGATCGCCAGACGATCTTAACAAGATGCTTGACGGATCTCTCGATCCCGACGTCTTAAAAGTTTTGTACGAAGCTGAAAAAAAAGGAATTCCCTTTTTTGTGAACCCTTATTACCTTTCTCTACTTTTGGTAAGGACTCCGGACTTTGCCGTAGGAGCCGACCTAGCGCTTAGAGATTACGTGATCTATAGCAAGCACTTAGTCGAAGAGTTTGGTTCCATCATGGCCTGGGAAAAAGAAGATCTAGTAGAGCCCGGAAAACCAAACGCGGCAGGATGGCTTTTACCCACCCACAACAATGTTCACCGTCGATATCCAGACGTAGCCATCTTAATTCCCGATACTGTAGGACGAGCTTGCGGTGGCCTGTGTAGTTCCTGTCAAAGAATGTACGACTTTCAACGTGGCAACCTTAATTTTGATTTGAAAAAGTTAGAGCCTCACGAGTCTTGGTCAGAAAAACTGAATCGGTTAATGGAATATTTCGAAAACGATTCACAACTACGGGATATTTTAATCACCGGTGGCGACGCATTGATGAGTTCCGACCATTCGATAAAGGAAATACTAGACGCCGTTTACGAAATGGCTGTTCGTAAAAAGTCGGCCAATCAATCGAGAAAAGATGGAGAAAAATATGCTGAAATCGTACGCGTTCGATTAGGAACGCGACTCCCTATTTACATACCGCAAAGAATCACAGATGAGCTAACCAACATATTGGCCGAGTTTAAAACCAAAGCGTCCAAAATCGGTATAAAACAATTCTTGATTCAAACCCACTTCGAATCTCCATTAGAAATCACTCCAGAAGCCGAGCAGTCAATTAAGAAACTCATTTCCGCAGGTTGGACGGTCACGAATCAATTGGTTTTATCCACCTCCGCTTCTCGTAGAGGCCATACCGCGAAACTAAGGCAGGCTTTAAATGAAATTGGAGTCCTAACCTATTACACGTTCACGGTAAAAGGTTATATGGAAAACAAACATAATTTTGCGACCAATTCTCGCGCCGTTCAAGAACAAATGGAAGAAAAAGTTTTTGGATTAGTAGAAGGTAAATACTTAGAAACCATCCGCCAATTCCCTTTTGAAGCGGAAAAAATCAAAGAACATATTGGCGAATTGCTCGAAAAAGCGGATATTCCTTTTTTGGCAGCCGACCGCAACATTTTAAACTTACCGGGAGTCGGAAAGAGCTTAACCTTTCGAGTCATTGGCATCACTCGATATGGAAGACGTATATTGGAGTTTGAGCACGACACCACTCGATCCCACAGTCCCATAATAGATAAAATGGGTAAAGTGATCATTGTCGAATCAAAATCCATTAGCGAATACTTGAATCACTTAGAAGAAATTGGAGAAGATATTTCAGAGTATGAGAGTCTTTGGGGCTATTCTATGAGTCAAACGGAAGAACGCATGCCCATTTATGAGTATCCCAAATACGATTTCGAAGTAACCAAGGAAGTTACAAATTTAGTGATGGAATAAAAAAGTAAGACACAGATCACACAGAAAGACACAGAAGAAAAAACATTTTTACCGCAAAGACGCCCTTCGAGTGCCTCAGGACAGGCTCCGAACGCAAAGAAAGATAAAAACAAGTAGTCTAAGAAAAGCATTGAACCTTGAATTCTACAGATCCCATTTCATCTTGAAGCGATCACCATTGATGAGCTTGCCCTGAGTACAGCCGAAGGGAACCACGATCATCTCTTCATACCCCTCTTTGCGTTCGGAGCCTGTCCTGAGGCACTCGAAGGGCGTCTTTGCGGTTAATCATCTTTTTTCGGAAAATACTTCGCCAAAACATCTTTGACAGCTTTGGGTTTGTGGAATTGATCAACAAGATCTTCACCGCTATAAGAATTGAAAGTACCTTTTTCTGTGTATCGGAGGTGACGCAAACCTTCGGCGTTGGCGTCAAAGCGACCATCCGGTAACAACGCCAACCAACCATTCGCTTCGAATGGATAGAGATATAGAACCGTTTCATAACTATCCAAATCCCAAACTTGAATTCGCCCTGCGTCTCCGCCAACAATCAAAGCGCTCGAACCTGGAATAAACGACACGGTACGAATCGGTCCCAAGTGCCCCTCTAGCGTTTGCAGGCAATGGCCTGATTCCGCGTTCCACACACGCACCGTATTGTCATCAGAACCGCTCGCGATTTGTCCCTCATGCCAAGTTACGGAAGAAACAGCACTAGAATGTCCCTTAAGCGTTTGTAGACAATTACCCGATTCCACGTCCCACACACGCACCGTCTTGTCATTAGAACCGCTCGCGACTTTTCCCTCATGCCATACTACGGAATTAACAGCGCTAAAATGTCCCGTAAGCGTTTGCAGGCAATCTCCTGTGAAAACATCCCAAACGCGCACCGTATTGTCATCAGAACCGCTCGCGATTTGTCCCTCATGCCAAGTTACGGAAGAAACAGCACTAGAATGTCCCTTAAGCGTTTGTAGACAATTACCCGATACTGCGTCCCACACACGCACCGTCTTGTCATTAGAACCGCTCGCGATTTGTCCCTCATACCAAACTACGGAAGAAACATAACGAGAATGTCCCGTAAGCGTTTGCAGGCAATTGCCAAATTCGGCGTTCCACACACGCACCGTATTGTCATTAGAACCGCTCGCGATTTGTCCCTCATGCCAAGCTACGGAATTAACAGAACTAGAATGTCCCGTAAGCGTTTGCAGGCAATTGTCC
>JAJDAT010000031.1 GCA_029261715.1 Nitrospinia bacterium
GACCGTCTCGCTGTTTTGAGTGCATAAATCCTCCAGTTTTTGAACGCTGATTACAGTTTTCTTGCAATTTTACAACACTCAAAAGCACCTTTCACCCTTTATTCATAGGATTAGACTACTTTTTCAGGGACGACTAATTAGGGAGATGAAGCCTTTTTCTTTAACCTCAATTTAAATCGTTCAAAGTCTTTCTTTCCCGTTATGGAATCCTCACGCCTTATTTAATTCCTCTCGACATCCAGTGAAGCTCATATTTCCAGCAATCTTAGCTATTTCCATTTGTGTGGAGGTGAGGTTTGGTCAACTGGAAAAAATATTCAATCAAAAAAGCTGAATACAAATTATCTAACAAATATTTTTTATTTTGGAGTTTGTTTGATGCTTGGTTTTAGTTAAATAGCTTGTTGTTTCTTTAATATTTCTTTTTCGAGTAAGGGGTGTTACCCAATGTGAATTCATTTACCCATCTTTATTCCATTATTTGGTAGTTTTGAAAAATGTTCTTAATATTGATTTTGGCTCTGAGTTCAATAAAACATTAATTTTTAGATTTTAAGTAATTGTTTTTTATCGAATTATGCGTTTTTTTTGTTTTTTTCCGTGGTTAAGTGTCCAAAACAAAAGGTTTTCGACGCATTTTAGTCTCTTTTTAAAAAACCATTGAAAACCGGTGAGTTAAAAGAAAAGTCAAAAAAAACCATTTTTTTTTCTTAATTTTTGTATTTGGTCCTTTGTTTGCATTAGTAATGGGAAAAAGCAAACTTATTAACGACTCATTTACTAAAACTTTTTAAATGCCTTCGATAAAGGAGAAAATGATGGAAAACACAGTAAAAAATGAAAAGGGTTTTACCCTTATTGAATTGATCATGGTGATCGTAATTTTAGGAATTTTGGCCGCTACGGCAGTTCCTAAGTTTATCGACTTAAAAAGCGACGCTCTTGGCGCAAGACGAGATAACTTGTCTGGGGCTTTGAGAGCTTCTGTTAATATTCTGCATGCTAACTATATTTTGAGAAACGCTTCAACTTATGACGTTACGACGGTTGTAGGTTCAGTAGACGCTCAAGGCTTGACTCCGGTTGTTGCCAGCGCAACATCTGTCACCGCATCTGCGGATGGCGTTACTTATAGCTGGAGCTACAGCCCACATGCTGGCGTTCAAGACCCTGCTACGATTGGCGCCCCTGGTACCCTCTAATTTCGGTACTTAACCAACATGGTTTAAATAAACCAATAAGGAGAGCCCCCTTTCTAAAGAAAGGGGGCCTTTTATTTATGAAAATTTCCCAAGCCGTAGAAGCAAGTATCGTTTTTTCCATTCTCGCCGTTTTTATTTTTGGAATTCTTTGGGGTCTAAATTGATAATTAGAAAATAAGGCAACTTTTTTTCATCTATAATGCTTTATTAGATAAATTATCAAAAAACAACTAGCCCATTAGATTCTCTAAGAACATTTTATTCTTCCAATTAATTCCTAAAAGAAAATAACTTGTTGTACATTTATTTTTTAGTTAGGTTACTAGAAGAGATTAAAATTTTTTAGTATTAAAATCTAACTCATACATGTCCTCTACTTCATTAAATGCCAATAAAGCTTTAGTTGTTGGTTTTTTAGTTCTTTTCCTGTTTGGCATAACTCGACTATTAAATCTGTCGGGATTTCCCCTATTTACCGACGAAGCTATCTATATCCATTGGGCGCAATTAATGCGTAGCGATTGGGATGATATTTTTATTTCCAAAATGGATGGAAAGCAGCCTTTATATATGTGGTTGGTTGCGTTAGCTCTTAACTTTAAGTTAGATCCTCTTATAACAGGAAGATGCATAACGATACTTGCATCCTTATGTTCTATCGCCGGTATATTTTATATAGGGAAAACGCTTTTTAATTATCGCGTTGGTTTTTTTGCCGTTCTATCCTGGATATTTCTTCCATACCTTTTATTTTTTGATCGTTTGGCTTTGGCTGATGGATTGTTAACAGCTTGCGGAGTTTGGTCTGTAGCGATGGCCGTTTATATAATAAAAAATCCTAAGTCGGGAATATTGCCTTTTTTATTCTTAGGTGGTTTTCTTGGCTGCGCCTATATGACTAAAGCTACAGCGCTTTTACTGGTTCCAATACCATTTGTTTTCTTGTTGTTAGGCAAAAAGCGAGGAGAACGACAATGGATTTATAGAAGTGTAGCGGCATTAGGTTGCGCGGCTTTTGTAGCTTTGCCTTATTTCTTGTCGCAGACAGGATTAGCAATTTCAGATAGAGATTTAATAGTACATCGACAGGACTTGGTATTAACTCCAAGTGAATTACTATCGCTGCCGTGGGCAATATGGTATAGAAACGCGGAAATAATATGGGAATTTTACTGCGCTTATATTACATGGCCCATATTGACTCTTTTAGGCTTTGCAATAGGCTCAATATTTTTGGAAAAAAATTATATAGGAATTGGAGTGATTTTTTGGGCTGTATTTCCAACGCTCGCGATTGTCTTAGTTGCCAAGGGATTTTTTTCAAGATATTTCATTATCGCATTGCCTCCTTTAACTATTTTAGCGGCAGTGGCTTTTGAAAGGCTGGGCATCTTTATAAGCAAGTTAATGGAACGCGCTTCGCGCTTTGGAAATATGTCTGTAACGGCAAAACAAGTCGTCGCATTTTGCTTATTGTTTTTCATTACATTTCTTGACAGTTTTTTTTTGCCTGGAAATTTATCAAAGACCCGCTAAGCGCTCCTATTCATGAACTAGATAGAATTCATTATCTTGAAGGCATGAATTCTGGTTATGGTATTAAGGAAGCTTCCAAGTTTCTTTTAGAGCAAGCGGAATTGGGAAAAATCGCAGTTATGTTTAGCTCAAAGCTTGGAAATCCTCAAGAAAGCATTGTGGTTTATTTATGGGACAAAAAGAAAGTTTTGTTGGCTCCAGTTCCGTGGTGGCCTAAACGTCCTTTGATACTACAGAACAAAGAAATTCCCATGTTTGCCCACAAATATAAAAGGCGCCCTGAATATATGGAATCCATTGCGGGTCTAAAGAGTATATTTTTTATTTATCCCTTTATTGAATTTACGCAAGACGATTTCAAAAAGCAGAATCCGCAATTCCAAAAAGTTTTGACTATCCTCAAGCCCGATCCCAAGTACTCATTAGATATTTATAAATGGGACCTGGAGCTTCCTACCAAAAGTTTTCAAACAGAGCTTAGATAAAAATAATGCTCCGGGTTTTGGTTCTTGTTACTATCGCGATCATTACCCTCATCGGAAGCGATAATATTTATTTATCTCCAAAAGGCAATGAAACCGTTTGCCTCATTGCATACCTTTGTTTGACTTGTCTCTTTGTTACGTTTTTTTACAAAAGAACCTTGATAAAACAAACCACTGATGTTGCTCCTTCTACCTTAGTTGGAGCTATATTTTTGATTTGGTCGGCTACAGTTTTTTTTTTCACGGTTAACTTAGACGATAGCCTGCCATTCATTGTTAAGTATCTAGGGGCGTTGTCTTGGTTTTTAGCTTTGACTTTCTATTTTGATAGCGAAACTCGCATATATGAAGCTCTTTGGGTGTTGCTTTTTCTTTCCATACCTCTATCGATTGTTGCTTTAATCCAGCAGTATGATTTATCTGCTCTCAGATACCATGAAGATCATAGTTCGACTTCTATTTTTATCCAGATGAATCTTTTTTCCTGTTATTTAGTTTTCATAGCTCCCATTGCTATTTTGCTCTTTTTTAAATCGATAAATAACGTCCAAAAAATAGTTTCTGGTTGCGCTTTTTTGCTTTTGATACCTGCGTTGGGTTTTTCTGGGTCTCCAGGAGGGCAGTTTACTGTTGGGATTCAATTAGCTACTGTTTGCTTGTTTTGTTGGTATTTTTCCGAAAAGATTCATTTCAAAACCTTAGTTTTTGGGATGACGCTTGGGGTTTTAATTTATGTGGTTCTAGTTTTTGCTATTCAACCTAAAGATATGATTCCAAGTTCTGTTGAAGCGGACGAATCCGTATCGTTTTTGAGAAGAGCTTGGATTTGGGATCATATCCTCGCCCGGTTTGGGTTTTGGAAAGCGGCTTGGGGAATTTTCAAAGATCATTGGATTGTTGGTAGCGGTCCTTGGACTTTTAATTTGTTATACCCTCAATACCTTGCAGAGAACGAAGCCGTGCACCCGCATGCGATCACCGCTCATAACTTATTTATTCAAACGGCTTCAGATTATGGTCTTATTGGTTTGACGTTATTAATAGGTTTTGTGGTTTTTTGTTTAGTGTCTGCGTTTCCGATATTAAGGTCGAATTTTCAAAATCGCCGTTTTGTGGTTTTTTGTTTATTACTTTCAGTCGCCGGTTTTTTAATTCAAGGATTCATAGAGTACCTTTTGCCTGTATCCCTTTTTTTACATTATTTTATTTTATGGATGGCAGCTATTGCATTTTTAACAAGAAAAAACGACGTGAATAAAAAATTCAGTTTTCGTTTTCTTTATCCTGCGGGACTTGTTTCTGGAATAGCTACCATGGTCTTATTAGTATTATTTTATATTTATGATGATTTGATAAGTTATAAAGTTTTTGAATTTAAAAACGAGCAAGAGTTTTTCAAAACTATTTCAAAAGCAAAAGAAATATGTCCGCGTTGTGATCGTCCCTATGTATTAACTGCAGGGGCGCTTATAGAGAGTTATAAAAAAGACCAAAAACCAGAAAAGTTAAGACAGGCCGAAGAAGCTTTAGAAGAAGCCACTCGTTTAGGACATTTAGGTTATGAAATGGATTTTTTTAGAGCTCAAATAAGAGATTTACAAGGTGAAAAAGAGGAAGCTATTTTTTATAGGAAAAGGGCAAAGGAAAAATCAAGATTGGGAAACCGCAATATCTTTACTGATTTTAATAAAATGGGTAATGACGCATTATGAAAAGTGGAATACACATCTTCGTTACAGGCGTTTTATTCTATTTAATGTTTGTAGCGAGTGAAAATATCTATTTGCCTTTTAATCCGGGGCAAATCATCGTTTTTTCGTCTTTTTTATTAGTTGTTTTTTTAATAGCGTGTTGGATTCAATCACCAAAAAATAAGAAAAATTTATTAAAACTACCAGGAATAATTTTGCTCATTTTTTTTCTTTGGGGAATTGTCGGGCAAAATTTTTCAATCGACTCAGAGTTATCTTATTACGGATTTCTTAAGTATTTATCTGCCGCAATTTTTATAATAGCGGCTTCGCTTTATAGCAAAAACGAGAAAAATGTTTCATTCATTCTTTGGACTTGTTTAGTTTCTTCAATAATCCATGCTCTTATTGTCATAGGTCAGCATTACAGTCTTTCTTGGGTTCATTTGGAAAAATCTCTCTGGGGAAATGGGACAACCTATCTTAATACTCATGGTATTGAAGCTAGAAAATGGGGTAATCCCTCCACTTTTTCAAACATAAACTATTTTAGCGGTTACCTCATTTTGCAGCTACCTATAGCTGCGTTACTGTTTTTTAAAGCGCAAAAACCATGGAAAAAAGGTTTAGCTGCTCTTACGTTTGGTCTGATAATTATCGGTTTGATCTATTCTAGATCGTTTGGGGGGCAAATTGTAGCGGCTTTAGAAACAGTATTATTACTATTGGTTTATTTGGGTTGGACTTCAAAAACTCGAAAAACAGCTATTTTGAGCGGAGCTACTATTGGTTTTTTTTCAATTGCCCTAGTTATAGCGACCTCTTTACCGGAGGATTACAAACGTAAAATATTTGTAAATTCATTGGTGCCAGTTAAATTGTCGCGCGCAATTATGGATGGAAATATTTTAAGTCGGACAGTTTATTGGAGGGTAGCTTGGGAAATCGCCAAAGAAAAACCATTAACTGGTACTGGTTCTTTAACTTTTGGCGCTGTATATCCTTATTACAAATCAAAAATCGAAGATAATCTAAAACTCAGATACATCCAAAAATCTCCACCTCATGCTCATAATCTTTATTTCCAGATTCTTTCAGACCATGGATGGATTGGATTAATCATATTTACGGGCTTTTTATTTGTTTGGTTTATAAGAGTGTTTGAAGTGATTCGGGTTGCAGACAAGACTCCGTTTAAAAAAGAAGCATTGATTGTGGCGATTGCCTGCTTAGGTTTTTTAATTCAAAATTTTATGGAAGTTAATTGGCTGGTTTCTTCATTTATTTTCCACTTTACGCTCTTAATTATTATTTTTGATTTTTATTATTCTCAAATTTTCCCACAGAATCAAAAGGCGTCGCATAAAATATATTTTGGACTAAGCATTACTTTATGTTTGATGGCGACTTTTTCTGCATATTATTTTCGACAATATAATCAAATTTTAAAAGTTGAAATATTAAAATCCGAGAGAGCGGAAACTTTTATTAAAACTGCGGAAAAAGCTGAAAAATTTTGTTCTAGTTGCGCTTCTGCTAAAGTTATTTTTGCTAAAACTTTATTGCAGGAATATAAAATTAATCCGAACCCTACATTTTTAGAAGAGGCTCAAAAAAAATTAGAAGGCGCTGTGCAGGAAAACCCCTATCATGTTCTTGTATTAACGTATTTAGGTAATATTTATGGTTTGCAGGGAAGAAAAGAAGAAGCTGTTCAAAAACTAAGCTTGGCTTTGAAATTATACCCAAATTCTCCCGAAGCTAAAGAAGGTTTTGCTAAATTAAGTATTAACGATTCAGTTTCAAATTCTAGCGAAAAATAACAATGATCTTTAATGATTTTAGAAAAAAGATTGAAGATTCTTATGTGTTTTACGGAGCCATTATTTTCTTCGCTACTTTCTTAGTTTTTGGAAAAGCTACGAATAATGATTTTGTAAACTTTGACGACCCGGCTTTTGTTCTTGAAAACCCGATGGTCAGCGAGTTTTCAGTTGAAAACCTGAAAGAGATTTTCACTAGTCTGCATACCGCAAACTGGCAACCACTGACTTGGCTTTCGCACAGTTTAGATCATTTTTTGTTTGGGGTTAATCCCCAAGGGCATCACTTTACTAGCGCCTTTATCCATGGATTAAACGCTTTTTTAATTTTTCTTCTCTTCGAGTTGATTTCGCGAACTAGCTTCCCAGAAAATCGCCACAAAATACCGATACGGTATGTAGGCGTAGCCGTCGCAATACTATTTGCCATTCATCCATTGAGAGCCGAATCTGTTGCTTGGGTTTCCGAAAGAAAAGATCTTCTTTGCGCATTATTTGTATTATTAGCATATAGAAGCTACATTTCTTTTCATGCTCAAACAGCTGTAGAGACGCATCGTGGATGGCCGATATCCGCCCTGCTTTTTTCCATGTTAGCTTTAATGGCTAAACCAATGGCGGTGACCATTCCGGTAGTTTTGTTGATTTTCGATTTATTTCCTTTAAGACGGGCCGTCAACGTTCGCGGTATTTTCTGCCTGGGTATAGAAAAATGGCCTTTCTTTATTCTTAGTTTGAGTGTTGGATTAATAACCATTTTTGGGCAAAAAAAAGTTGGGGCTTTAGCTCCTATAACGGATCTCTCGTTTTTTGAGCGAGGCATAAATTCTCTTTACAATGTTTTCTTTTATCTGGGGAAAACACTTTTCCCGTTAAACTTGGCTCCTTTTTATCCATATGCTGAATCATTAACTATTTGGACTAGTAAGTTTGTCGTAGCGTTATTTTTCTTTTTTGGAATTTCCATTTTTTGCTTTATACGATGGAGACAGGGACAAAAATATTGGGGAGCGGCATGGTTATATTATTTAACGGTAGTAGCTCCTGTTATAGGGTTAATTCAAGTTGGTTCACAAGGAGCCGCAGATAGATATACCTATCTGCCGACGTTAAGCCTTTATTTTTTGTTTGGCTCTGCTTTGTTGTATCAAATAATTCTTTTAAAGTCTGATAGTCAAAAAAAGAGAACATTTTTTCTTGTTTCAACGATAGGAGTTTTTTTATTTATTTGTTTTGCGAGTGTTGCGATTAAACAAATAAAAATTTGGAAAAATGGTGAATCGCTTTGGCGTAGAAATATAGAAGTTTTTCCAAAAAAACAGGCTGATGTATATCGAATGTTGGGCGATGTGCTGAGAATCAAAGAGCGATATCGAGAAGGAGAAGCGATGTTTAAAACCGCTTTAGAGATTAAGAAAGACTATTCTGCCGCTCTAAGTGGTTTAGGATTACTTTACTTAGAACAAGGGCGTTGGGAAGAATCTGAACGCAACTTATCCTATGCAGTAGAAAAAGATCCTAAGAATGTTGAATCCAAAGTCAATCTTGGTTTGGTCTATTTAAATATAAAAGATTATAAAAAATCACAATCCGCTTTTGAATCTGCATTAGAACTCGAGCCTGATCGTTTGGAAACTCTAAATAATTTAGGTAAATTGTTTATTGAGATGAAAAAGTTTGAAGATGCCGAAAGTTTTCTTAAGAGAGCGGACGTTGTCAATAATAAGCGAGCGGAAGTTAAAGTTAATTTAGGATTGGTTTACTATGAGATGGGAAGATTAGAAGAAGCGGAAATACAACTTGTAAACGCCTTAAAAATCAAACCTGAAAACTTAAAAAGTTATCTACTTTTGGCGGCAGTATTTATTAAAGCAGGGTTATATGAGCAAGCTGAAAAGGAATTACATTTTGTTTTAAGTCAAGATGAGAAAAATGAAGTAGCGTTAAATAATCTTCAAATTATTAATAAGAGGCGGCAGTTGGAATTATTGAAAAAAGGGAATGAGCCAAAAAACTAAAATCATTAATGGTTACAAACCACCTTTATGGATGGTTTTATTTTTCCTTTCGATTGTGTCGGTTTTGGGTTTTTCGGAAAGCTTAAAAAACGATATTGTTTCCCTGGACGACCCAGAAATTTTATCCCAATCCATGATTCGCGCTTTTTCCTGGGAAAATTGGCGCGAAATGGTAACTAGTTTTAAAACGGGGAATTGGATTCCTATCGTATGGATTTCTTTTGCGATTGATTACAAACTGTTTGGACTGGCGCCTTGGGGATATCACTTAACTAGCGTTTTAATACACGGGTTTAATATATGTCTCGTTTTTTTCCTTTTTTTCAACATAACTCAACCTCTTTATGGAGGAAATAGAGCTTATTGGGGCGGCGCCATTACCGCGTTATTATTTGGACTTCATCCTCTAAGAGTCGAATCAGTTGTTTGGATTGCGGAACGAAAGGATTTGCTTTGCGCATTTTTTTATTTGCTTGTTTTGACTCTCTATGTCAAGTGGATGGAAGTCGATAAAAGATTCCTTTCAAAAAAAAAATATTTTATTTTGTTAGTCTTTTTTGCGCTAAGTTTGATGTCCAAACCCATGGCTGTTTCACTCCCGATTATTCTCATCCTCTTGGACATTTATCCCTTAAACAAAATTAAGGACATTTCTGGTTTTTTGCTCTCTATCAGGGAAAAAATACTTTTCTTTGTGTTAAGTCTTATTATTGGATTGACGACTATACAAGCTCAAAAACAAGTGGGAGCAATGGAGCAAGTTTATAGAAATGGTTTAAGCGATCGCTTTATGAATTCAATTCATAATGTTTTTTTTTATGTTCAAAAAACATTTTGGCCCCAATCTTTAACTCCTTTATATCCTTTTCAAGAACCTTGGAGTCCGTTTAGCGGATGGTTTATTATTTCTATTATTTTTTTTTCTGGAGCAACATTAATTTGCATCAAAGCTTGGAAAAATGGAAATAAGGTTTTAAGCGTTGCATGGCTAGCATATTTAATAATTTTAATGCCAGTTTCTGGTTTTATTCAGGTTGGAAGCGCCGCTGCCGCTGATCGTTATTCTTATTTACCTACCATACCCATTTTTTTTCTCGCGGTTGGTTCGATTGTCGCCGTTTCCTCATATAGAGATCGATATATTTTAATAGGTAGTTTATTTTGTCTGATTTTCATTTTTACTTTTTATCTGACTCAAAAACAGATCGAAGTTTGGAAAAACTCTGAAAGTTTCTGGGCAAGAACAGTTAAGTTTTATCCGAGGTCTATTCCACTAGCTCGTCGAAATTATGCTCGGGCTTTATTAGAAAATGGAAAATTTGAAAAAGCCGAGAATCAGCTGGAAATAGCTTTAAAAGTTTCTCCAAATAATCCAGATATTTTGTCAGATTTAGGATATTTAAATATTTATTTAAAGAAGATATCTAATGCAGAAATTTATTTAAAGACCGCTCTAAAAGTTAATCCGTTTAACTTAGAAGTATTGATCAATATGGGAGTTTTAGAAAAAAATAAAAAACGATTAGGACCTGCGCAAATATATTTTCGTCGCGCTTTACAAATTAATAAGTACCGTTTTGACGTTTATAATTATTTAGGCGAAATTTTCACTGAATTGGGAAAATACAAGGATGCGGAATCTAATTTTAAGAAAGCGATAGCCCTCAATTCGATTGCTCCAGATATCCATTTAAATCTTGGAAAACTTTATTTTAATTTTAAAAAATACAAAGATGCAGAAAGAGAAACCTTAATAGCTTTAAAAGAAGATCCAGTTTACCTTGAAGCGAGAATTAATTTAGGGGATATCTATCTGAAAATGAAATTAATCGATCAAGCAAAAGAAGAATATCAAAAGGCTTTAAAAATTGAGCCGACCTCTAAAAGAGTTTTAGAGCGATTATCAAGTTTAGTTTTGACTTTAAAAAGCTGATTACGGATTTAGACTGAATGATTAAAGAAGACAAATTAAAAACCTGGATAATTTTTATTCTTTTAGCTGCCGCTACTGGGTTGATTCGATATCATTTTATTGAAGAACCGCTTGAGCGCGACATCACGGGTTATGCAATTTATGCAGATGAAATGCTTAATGGAAAATATTTATATTCTAATTTAACAAATCACCATCCGCCGGGAAGTTTTATAACGTTTTATCTATTTCAGTCATTATTTGATTATGGCCCATTTACAGTTTTCCTAATAGGAATAACTTTTTCCTTATTAACGATGGTTGGAATCTACGCTACTCTTTCTAGGGTTGACCGATCAGCGGCGTTATGGGCCGCAGCATTTTGGGCTATTATTTCGTGCGATCCGATGATTCAGGCTAATCAACCTAATGCCGAATTATTTATGAATGCTTATCTCGCTGGAGCTTTTGCGTTTTTGATGCGAGATTCAGGGAAGGGATCGGGGCTTCAAACGGCGATAGGAGCGGGAGTTTTAATCGCGGTATCTTCTTTTTATAAGCCTATTACAGTTGTCGCAGCAGTATTTTTTTCAATAGGCCATTTTATTTCTGTCTCTGGGGCGAAACAAAAGATTCGTGCGCTTAAGCAAGTTGGTGTTATGGCTTTTATTGGGTTTTTTTTATGGGGAGTAGCTTGGGGGTACTTTCATTTTATTGGAATATTTGACGATTATTGGAAATTCTTTTTTGATTACAGCCAGTACTATTCGGGAAATTTTTTCGTTAATTTGCTTGAGGGTTTTTCGCCGGAATTTTTTATTCCAAAGAATATGTATGCCGTAATACCTTTAATAATGCTATCTCTGATCGGAATTATTTTTTCTAGTCAGGGAAAACTTGGAAGAAATGGCATATTAATAAGCGTTTACTCTTTATCAGTTGCGTTTATGATATTGCTTCCCGGGCAATTTTTTTTCCACTACTATCAATTGTGGTTACCTGTCTTAGCGATTGCAGGTGGATATGCGTTATTTTCTTTTAGACCTCAAATTAAAAATTATCCTGAAAAAACTACTCACTTATTAGGAGGAGTTTTTTTAGGGGCGTTAATTTTTTTCCAACTACCAAATTTAAATATTCCTTTGGATGAATTGGCAATCAAGAAGTATGGTCGAGATGGGGAGAACTTTGTTGCCAGCAAAAAACTAGCGCCATTAATAAATAAAATTTTAGCCCCTGAAGAGTATTTTTTTAATATTGGTATGGAAAATGGTTTGTATTTTTATAGCAAAAGACGTCCGCCTTCAGGTCAAATTTGGGTTTATTATTATTTAGACGGTCCGCTTTCTGATTTGTTAACAAAAAGGCTTCAAACTGATTTAAAAGAAAATCTTCCAGTTTTAATTTTAGTTACAAATTATGCTTTTCCAAAGCACCCAATTTGGAAGTGGTTATTGGAGCATTATCGGCCTTTATCAGACTCAAAAGCATTTGCTCCTTTTCATGCTTACTCACTCAAAGGGATTGATTTGGATTCCAGATTAAAAGCTTTGACTGATTCCTCAATTTAGGAGGTTTATGTTTTAAATAAATCGAAAGATAATTTTTCCCAGACTTAGATCTAATTATTAAAAATCATCGATGAATTTAATCTGAATGACAGATAAAGAAAAGTTAAAGACTTGGATAGTTTTTGTTCTATTAATTATCGTAGTCATTTGGACACGATATCAATTTATCGACGAACCGCTTGAACGGGACATTACAGGTTATGCCGTTAATGCGAATGAAATGCTTAACGGGAAATACTTGTATTCTGACCTAACAGATCATCACCCTCCGGGAAGTTATACTACATTTTATTTATTTCAATTATTCTTTGGCTTTGGACAATTTACAGTTTTTCTTATTGGAGTAACTTTTTCTTTATTGACGATGACTGGAATTTATACGGCTCTTTCTCACATTGATCGTTCGGCGGCATTGTGGGCTGCGGCTTTTTGGGCGATCATTTCCTGCGATCCGATGATTCAGGCAAATCAACCAAACGCTGAGTTGTTTATGAATGCTTGTTTGGCTGGAGCTTTTGCTTTTTTGATGCGAGATTCAGGAAAAGGAACGGGTATTCGAACTGCAATAGGAGCTGGAGTTTTAATCGCAACATCTTCTTTTTATAAACCCATTACAGTCGTCGCCGCAGTATTTTTTTCAATAGGCCATTTTATTTCTGTCTCTGGGGCGCAACAAAAGATTCGTGCGTTTAAACAAGTTGCTGTTATGGCTTTTATTGGTTTTTTTTCATGGGGAATGGCCTGGGGATATTTAAATTTTATTGGAGTCTTTGACGATTATTGGAAGTTTTTCTTTGATTACAGCCTTTATTATTCAGGAAATTTTTTTCTGAATTTATTTAAGGGATTGTCGGCTGAATATTTTATTCCAGAAAAAATGTACGCTTTAATTCCTTTAATGATGCTATCTCTGATGGGAATGGTTTTTTCTAATCATGGGAAGATTGAGCGAAACGGTATATTGATTAGTATTTATGCTTTATCAGCTTTTTTTATGATACTGATTCCCGGAAAATTTTTTTTACATTACTATCAATTTTGGCTACCTGTTTTATCTATTGGGGGAGGATATGGATTGTTTTCTCTAAGCTCTCAAATTAATAACAGCGCTGAAAAAACTGTAAACTTATTGGGTGGAGCTTTTATAGGGGCGTTGGTTTTTTTTCAGTTGCCTAATCTAAATATTCCTATAAATGAATTGTCGTTAAAGAAGTATGGTGGAGATGGAAATAATTTTATCGCAAGCAAAAAACTAGCTCCATTACTTAATAAAGTTTTAACTCAGGAAGAATCGTTTTTTAATTTGGGAATGGAAAATGGTTTGTATTTTTATAGTGAAAGACGACCTCCTTCTGGGCAAATGTGGATTTTTTATTATTTGCATGGACCACTTTCCGAGTTTTTAACAAAGAAACTTATGAATGACTTAAAAGAAAAACCTCCTATTTTGATTTTGGTGACTAATTACGTATTTCCAAAACATCTAATTTGGAAATGGTTATTGGATCGTTACCAACTGTTATCAGACCAAACGACTTTTGCTCCTTTTCATGCCTACTCGCTCAAAGGGGTTGATTTGGACTCTAGATTGAAAAATTTGAATAATCCTCAAAATTCGTAGACATTAAAATTCGTGTTTTGATTAAAATGTGATGGTAACTCATCAAAACTTTATATAGTTGAAAATAGGAAAATAATATGGAAGTAAATGGGTCCGTATCTATCATAGTGCCAGTATATAACGAAGAGAAAAACCTTCCATTATTACTAGAAGCTATTGATCAAGCCCTTTCTGAATTGAATAGAGATTCGGAAATAATAGCCGTCAATGATGGTAGTAGTGATGGATCGGGCGAGATATTGGATGAACTTTCCAACAAGTTTCCTGATTTAAAGCCTATTCATTTTACTCGTAACTTTGGTCAAACAGCGGCTTTGAGCGCGGGATTTGAGCATGCAAAAGGTGAAATTGTGATTCCTATGGATGCGGATTTACAGAATGACCCTCGCGATATTATTAAACTATTAAATAAAATGGAAGAAGGTTTTGACGTTGTAAGCGGTTGGAGAAAAAACCGTCAAGATAAATGGCTGACTCGTCGGTTACCTTCCACTGTTGCAAATAAATTCATTTCGTGGATGAGTGGGATTCAGTTGCATGATTTTGGATGTACTCTTAAAGCTTATAAAAGAGAGTTTATCCAAGGTATTCATCTCTATGGAGAAATGCATCGGTTTGTACCGGTTTTTGCTTCTTGGCAGGGAGCAAAAGTAACAGAAATACCAGTTAACCATCATGCTCGAAAATTCGGCCATTCAAAATATGGATTAGTGAGAATTGTGAAGGTGATACTGGATTTAATAGTGATCAAATTCCTTGTCGATTTTGCGGTGAAGCCAATTTATATTTTCGGAGGTTTTGGTCTACTTAATTTTGTAGGCGCTTTTTTGGCTGGATGTTGGGCTATTTATCTTAAATATTGGATAGGCGATTCTTTTATCCAAACACCCTTGCCGTTGCTTGTAGTGATGTGTACTTTAATCGGCTTTCTTTCTATTTTAATTGGGTTATTAGCTGAGTTAATGATGCGTACATATTATGAATCCCAACAGAAACCTACTTTCATTATTAGAAAAAAGAATAAAAGTTAACCCGGTGTTATTTTTTATCTAAAGTAATGATGCCGCTTCTTGATCCAAGTACCAGATTAGGTTTTTGTTCGACGGTTGAATCCAGGAGGCGGGGTATGATTTGGATTCAGGATGTTTTTTAATAATCTTTGAAATTATAGAAGCTTTCTCTTTTCCGCAAGCTATAAAAATAATCTGAGAGGCGGCGTTAATTAAATTGTCGGTCAAAGTAATTCGTTCTTGGTTAGTTTGCGGTTGCCGGGAAACGCGGCACCAAGGCGGAGAGTTTTCTGATTTTTCATCGCCTGGAAATATGGAAGCGGTATGACCGTCTGTGCCAACTCCTAGAAGAACAGTATCCACCTGTGGAATTCCAAATGAGTTTTTGGATAATTTTTGCTCTAAGACTTCATTATATCTGATGGCTTCTTCTACAGCATTTCTCTCCCCTTGAATCCGCAAAATATTATTTTCTTTTAAATTAAGCTTTTTAAGCCATTCTTCATAGACCATCCTATAGTTACTTTCGGAGGAATCGGGAGGAACTTGTCTTTCATCTCCCCATAAAAACAGAACAGATTGCCAGTCGACTTTATCTCTAAAAGGAGGTTCTGAAAGTTTTCGATATAATGTTTTAGGAGTACTTCCTCCAGACAAAGCTAAGGAAAATGGTTTTTTGTTTTTAAAGCTATTAAGAATAGTTTGGCAAAGATTACCCGCTAGCGTATCTACTAGGGCATTTGCGCTAGGGAATACGCGAATATTTTTTTTTAAGTTAGAGTTCGCAGAATTTATCATGACCTGTAATATTTTTACATGGGTATCGCCAATCGGACTCATGTCCTTTCAATAGTTCAGTTGATTGAATAGGTCCCCACGTTGCGGCAGGGTATCCGTATAAAGGGGTTTCTCCATTGTCCCAAGAGTCTATGATGGGTTGAACGAATGACCAGCATGCCTCGGCGGCGTCTCCTCTATAAAATAAGGTAGCGTCTCCTAAAAGAGCGTCCAAGAGAAGCCGTTCATATGCGTCTGGTAATCGATCGTTTGATAGGTCGGAGTAATGAAAATCCATTCCGACATTTTTGATTTGAAATCCACTTCCTGGTGATTTCATGCCGAAATTTAGAAGCATTCCTTCGTCCGGTTGAATTCTCATAATCAGGCGATTAGGCGCTTGGTAACTGGGGTTGTCCTTTGCAAAAAGAAAATGCGGCGCTGGTTTAAAGTTTATGGCTACTTCTGTTACCCGTGTTGGCATTCTTTTTCCCGTTCGTATAATAAAAGGAACTCCGCCCCACCGCCAACTATCCACAAAGACCTTTACTGCGGCAAACGTTTCCGTGCGTGAATCGGGATCTACTCCATCTTCCTGTCGATATCCTTTTAATGCATTACCGTTTAGATCACCTTTAATATATTGGCCTCGAATTGAAAACTGAGAAACTTCAGAAGGAGAAATTTCCTGAAGAGAGCGAAAGATTTTTACCATTTCGTTTCGCACTGATTGCGGTTCAAAAGAACCTGGAGGTTCGATTGCTATAGTTCCAAGCAATTGGAGAAGATGGTTTTGAACCATATCTCGTAACGCTCCTATATGCTCGTAATACCCTCCTCGATTTTCAACTCCCAGTTGTTCTGCTGCGGTAATTTCTATGTAGTCGATGTAGTTACGATTCCAAAGAGGTTCGAAAATTCCGTTTGAAAATCGAAGAGCCAGAATATTTTGAACTGTTTCTTTTCCCAGGTAATGGTCAATTCTATAAATCTGTTTTTCGCGAAAGACTTTGAGAAGATTCTTATTCAACGTTTTAGCGGAATCTAAATCTTGACCAAAAGGTTTTTCTACAACTAACCTTTTCCAATTATGTTGATAGGTTTCTTCTCTTTGTAGATCGCAGGTTCCTAAGCCAGCAACAATCCGTTCATATAGGCTGGGAGGAGATGATAGATAGAAAAGAAAATTACGATCGATATCGTAATCGGAGACAATAGACGTTAATTTTTGCTTTATTTTAGAATATTCAGGAATAGAATTGGTATCGATTGAGCAAAAGTAAAAATTTTGAATAAATTGTTTTTCTACTAATTCGTCTATTTTTTCTAATTTTGTAAATATTTTTAAGTTTTCACAAATGTATTTACGAAAACTTTCGTCGTCGAATGATTTGCGGCCGACTCCGAGTATTGCAAATTTTTCTGGCAATAATTTTTGTTCAAATAAGCTGAATAAAGCTGGCACAAGTTTTCGTTTCGTCAAGTCGCCTGATGCGCCAAAGATTACTAAAACGCAGGATTGTGGTTTATCCATTACATTCAATTCCTCAAGTATTTTTCTTGGTTGAATGTCCGCCAAATTGTTGTCGTAAAGCGGCTAGCATTTTTCCAGAAAACGTCTGTTCCTGTCTGGACCTAAAACGAGTAAATAAGGATGCCGCAAGTACCGGAACAGGAGTATCGAAATCGATTGCCGATTGTAAAGCCCATCTTCCTTCTCCGCTATCTTGTACGTAATCTTTTATCGAGTCTAATTTGGGGTCTTCTGACAAAGCGTTTCCGGCCAATTCAAGAAGCCAGGATCTAATAACGCTTCCATGCATCCAGGTTTTGGAAATTCCTTCGAGATTAAAATCAAATTCCGAATTTTGCATTAATTCAAAACCTTCGGCGTAAGCTTGCATCATTCCATATTCTATTGCGTTATGAACCATTTTCGTAAAATGACCTGAACCACATGGTCCACAATGAATAGAGCCATTTTCTGGAGCTAGGGTTTTAAATAAGGGTTCTAATATTTTTACGGGTTCTAGTTCTCCGCCATACATTAAGCAATAACCGTTTTCTAAGCCCCAAATGCCGCCGCTTGTTCCACAATCGATAAAATAAATTCCGTCTTTTTCAGCATTAGTGGCTCTTTTTTGGCTCTCCCGCCAATTAGAATTACCTCCATCTATGATGATATCGCCCTTATTCATCATGGGTAATAAGATCTCAAGGTTTTCGTCAATTGGCTTACCAGAAGGAACCATTAACCAAATAATTTTTTTTTCGGGAAGATTTTCAATTAAATCTTCCATGGAGGATGTGGCTATTGCGCCAATTTTTTGCATTTCTTTTATGCCGTCGGAACTTTTGTCGTAAACGGCTATTTCGTGACCCCCGTTCAAAAGACGTTCGGTCATTTTTGCTCCCATTTTACCCAGACCAACAAAGCCTATTTTCATTTATAGCTCCCGTATTAAATAGTACGAAGATTATATTTAGTTTTTTGCCGTGTTTGTAAGCGGTCTTTATTAAAAACCCTTGAGAAATTTTATTAGAAACGGTTTAATGCTTTCATAAGCAAGGAGTTCTACGCTTTATTCAAAGTTTATTGAGTGCAAAGCTGAAACGTCCCAACCTACTCTTCTCAATTATCGAGGCTCTTTTTGGATTTTTTTAGACGTGGTCTAATAATTAATTGTTCGGCCTTTGTTTTATTTTTAATATTATCGGGAGGCTTTTTTTTCGAAATCCTCGAGAATGAACATTGGTTAACCGAGGATTTCATCGCTCAAAATCTGCCTAACAGATTTTATGCGGACAAAGAAATTCGAGAAGGTTTCATTCCCCTCTGGAATCCTCATATGCTTGGAGGCGCTCCCTTTCAAGCTGATATTCAAACGGGTGTTTTCTATCCTTTGAATCTTGTTTTATCTTTATTTCCAAAAAAAGAAATTACTGAGTTTTATGAATTATACCAGAGCCAAGTTATTTTTCATTTTACCTTAGCATCTTGGTTTACATTTATTTTTTTAAGAAAATTGAATTTAGACTTCGTAAGCTCCTTATTAGGAGGGGCTGTCTATGCTTTTGGTGGATTTTTCTTTAGTCATGCGCATCACGCGAACATGGTACATTCCGGTATTTGGCTTCCCGCAGTTTTTTATTGTTGTCTTAAGGGGTTTGAAGACGATTCAAGATGGATTTGGGGATGTCCTTTACTTCTAGCGATATCTTTGTTTGGCGGGCACCCCCAGATGACGCTGTTTATTTGCTATGCATTTTCCTTGTTTTACATTTTTTTAGCTTGGAGAAAATCAGATCTCATTATTTATTATTTAGTGAGATTTATAGTGATTATCGTTTCTTTTCTGCTCTTGAGCGCTGTTCAAATTTTACCAACAGCCGAATTTCTAAATCAAACAGCTCGTAATTCTATGGATTTTAGCGGGGCAGTTACCGACTCGTTGCCTATTTCAGCGCTTTGGTCCTTTTTATTACCCGATTGGAATATAGCGACTTATGAAAGTTGGCAAAGATGGGAATTTAGAAATTATCTGGGAGCGGGAACTGTACTTCTAGCTATTTGTGGAATGTTAAACAGTCCCAAAAATATTGGTCGTTTTTTTTGTGGGGTTGGAATATTAGCCTTAATTCTTTCTTTTGGCGACAATACTCCAATTTATAAATTATTTTATGATTTTGCTCCTGGGTTTTCTTTTTTCCGAGTTCCGGCAAGATTCCTTATGGTTTTAACTTTTTGCGTTGCAGTATTAGCCGCTTTTGGATGCTCCGATTTTATTTATAACTCTGACCAATTAAGTGGACGAAAAAATTTAAAACGTAAGGGTATTTATCCTGGAGTATTTATTTTAGGACTAATTTTTCTTGCCCCAATTCCTGAAAAATTACCGGATGATTTTATGCGGTGGCAGTTGAGTAATAGCCTCATAATTGTTGGTTTAATTTTTTTGTTCTATTTACTAAAAGTATTCTTTCCTCGATGGGGGCGTTTATGTACATTAGCAATTCTCATAGTTGTCTTAACTGATATTTTTACTTATAGACCAATTTTTAATCAACAACGAGCTGCTAAAGAAAATTTTATTCAAGGTATCAAAATAAATCCAGCGGTAAAACTAGCTGAAAGTCAGCCGAAAGGCGCTCGATTTTTAATACGTAGAAAATATTTAGTTTTAGGTAATTGGGGATTAGTTTATGGGTTCTCAAATATTGGTGGATACAATCCCTTTAAATTAAAAAGTTATTCGCAATTAGATCTTAGTTCTCAAAAATTCTTGAATATATTAGGCGTTAAGTTTACCGATGATTTTGACGAAAGAACTTTGGCCAAAAAATTTCCAGGGCAAACACATTTTAAAATTGTTAATGAATTTTTAGAGAACGAAGGTGCCTATCCTAGGGCTTTTTTTGTTACTGAATCTCGAACTGTGGATAAATTTGACTTACGAAGATCATTGGAAGAAGAACAGTTTAATCCTTTGAAAATTGTTTATTTAGAAGGTGTTTCCGCTCTAACACAACTTGATAAAGTTGAAGCAGTTTATAAAGTATCTAATTTAGAGAATAATGGAGGGAGAATTTCTTTAGAATTACATACTGATAAAAAAGGTTATTTGGTCTTTACTGAGATGTATTACCCCGGTTGGAAAGCTGCTGTCAATGGAGATGAAACCAAAGTTTTAAAAGCCGATTCTATTTTTAGAGCGGTGGGTATTGAAAAAAACGTGAACAAAGTTGAGCTCTGGTTTAAGCCTTTCTCATTTGTGATGGGAGCCTGGATTTCAGGACTAACCTTTCTTGCTTTTATTTTGTTATTTAGTTTTCCAAAATTCTTTTTTCAACGGCAATGATTTGAATATTAACTTGCGCGATAATTTTTTTTCATATTTAGTTAGTGTTTTCATTCCAATAGTCATTGTCGCTTCTTTTTTTGCTTCCCGTTTTTTTGATTTAACGCTGCTTCCAATATTTACAGACGAAGCGGTTTACCTCCATTGGGCAAAACTGGTCGAACAAGATTCGACTAATTTTTGGGTTTCGCTTTTAACTGACAATAAGAAACCTCTACAGGTATGGCTCGCGGCAATTAATTTTTATTTTTTTTCTGACCCATTATTTGCGGGTCGGGCTGTTTCAGTTCTTGCGGGAAGTTTATCTCTAATAGGTCTTTTTCAAATTGGTAAAGTCTTCCATTCAAGCCGATTAGGTTGGTTTTTAGCTTTTTTATATATTATCAGCCCGTATCATCTGTTCTTTGATCGACTCGCGCACGAATCAAGTTTGCTGAATACATGTTTTATATGGACTATTTGGCAAACTATTAAGTTATTTGAGAAAGATAGAATTCCTAAGTTAAAAGATTATATGTTTTTGTCTTTTTTAATGGGAATTGGATTTTTAACGTTAGCGACATCCTTATTGTTTTCGTTTTTACCTCTCGTTCTAAAAGTTCTTTTCTATAAAGAAGAGAATGGCCCCCAATGGAAACATTTAGTTTTTTGTTATGTGGGTGGATTGATTTGGATGACGTTTCCATATCTTGTCATTTTGTTAACCCACGATAACAATCCTATTCAAAATATTATTCTTCCAAATACACATGGTCAGGGTAAAGAAGGGGTTGAGAGTTTACTTCTAGGAATCCCCAAGAAAGCTCTAGCCCATTTACCCGGGATTACAGCATATTTCACTACATATTTGACAATACCTATTTTGGTTTTATCAGTTCTTTATTTAGTAGTAAGGTTAAAAAAAGCGGATCGAAACGATGTTATTTTACTGGTTTATTTTTGTTTACCTTGTGTGGCTTTGGCTGGGACGGCTGGAACAGGATTTTCTAGATACTATTTATTTTGCGCTACTCCGTTAATAATTTTGGCTGGAATGGCATGTGTTTGGATTTTGGATTGTTTTAAGGAAAATAAATTTAAAAATCCGATTGCTGTATTGTTGATTATTATTTTGGCGGCGGTTTTATTTCCTGCAATAAGGTTTGATCTCCAAATAATTTCAAAACCGGATAAAGCTCCCTTGATAAGTTCTGATCATTCGCAGTTTGTTGAAAGTGAATATTCAGGCTATGGGGTCCCCGAGGCGGTTAAGTTTTTTCGAAAAAAATCTAGAGACCAGAAAATTACAGTGTTAACTTCCTCTAATTGGGGGAGTCCAGCAAACGCTATATTTGTGTATTTGATGAACAATCCAAATATTAGATTGATTCAAGCGTTTTGGATATTCGAGCGCGGGATTCTAGAACCTCAAATTAAAACTCTACCAAGCCATGAATTTTTTACGGGAAAGCATCTAGATCAGGTTAACGTTTCTGATTTAGGAGAGCTGTATTTGATAAAAAGGACTTCGCCTCTTTTTTTAAACGAACCATTTATTTGGGCGAATCCCAATTTCGAAGTTGTAAAAGCTTTTCCAAAACCTGGCATGAATTATTTTGTCGTAATCTATAAATTGAAAAAAATGCCGATTAAATAACTATTTTAAGTACGGGAAGATTGAGGCAGAATTTGTCGAAAGTTTACTAATTCAAAATTTCCGAAAAATTGTTTTTAAAACACTTTCGATTCGCTCCGAAATCGAAGAGTTAGGATAAGGAGTTTCTCCTTGAAATCTTTTAAGAAGCCGCAAATAAGCCATAGGGTGTATACCAACTTTCTCGATAAATTCTAAAGCCAGCCGGTCCGCTTCCTTCTCTTGGTTTTTGCCAAAACCTTCGGCAACATAGCTGGAGGTTCCTTCTCCATAATGGCTCCCGGAGCTTTCTTCGTAATTTTTTTCTCCAGCGTATCCGTTTTTATCGACAATTATTATTCCTATCCGAGCGTAGTAATGACCCATTTTTAAATGAGAGAGTTCATGAGCCGCGACACAGATTAGTTCTTCCTGAGAAATTGTAAAAAGTAACCCTTTTGTAATATTTATATTCCTACCTTTTGTTACCCAGGCATTGTCAAAGTCGTCATTCCAAATTATGGCTCGGTACTTGCCAAATTCTGATGGGAAGTTTGCCGACACAACAGAGTTGATTGCTTTTTGCCAGATTTTTCTTGCTTGGGAACATTCTGGGCTGTCTAAGCAAGGTTTTTGTGGACCAACGCAGGAAGTCAAAACCGTTAGAAAAAGTATCCAAACGAAAGTTCTTAATAAGGTTTGAAATGCGATTTGCATTTTGTTTAACGCTAACTTTTGATTGTTAGACAATAGAACTTCAATTTTTTAATAAGTTCTTATTTCCGGTTCTAAAAGCAAAAAAAACTAAAACTATAGAAAGTCCAACACAAGAAAGGCTAAACACATCTCCATTTTGAGAATAATAGGTCGGTTTTCCTTGGCGAGGTTGAATAGAGGTTTGAACCGTATCTTCTACAAAAATTTTTGTTTCGTCATAAATTTTGCCTGAAGCGTCAATGGTTCCAGTGATTCCTGTATTTGCCGCTCTTAAAATAGGGGTTCTATTTTCTACCGCTCTTAATGCGGCAATAGCTATATGTTGATAGGAGGCGGCGCTATCTCCAAACCAAGCGTCGTTGGTAATCGTTACCAAAAATTGGGCTCCTTTTTTCACAGACTTCCGAACTAAATCGGGAAATGTGATTTCATAACATATAGATACTCCAAACTTCCAAGAGGCTAGTTCAAATAAAGAAATTTTCTTCCCTCTGCCTAGTTCTCCTGGAACATACACAAGCTTTTTTATAAATGACAATATATCTGAGAATGGGATAAATTCGCCAAAGGGGACTAAATGAATTTTATCGTACCGTTGGACTTTATCAATTGAATCGGGATTTAATAAGTAAGCGCTGTTGTAATATATGTATTTCCCTAAATTATTTTTTTCTAAGCGCTGACCGCCAACTAGCATTGGAATGCCAAGCGATTTATTGAGTTGATTTAGCCAAAGCGTTTCAGGGATTTCCATATTATAGAAAAATGGCAACGAAGCTTCAGGCCAGATTACAATATCAGGTTTATTTTGAACTGACGTTATAGTAAGACGTTCGTAAATTTCTAGAATATTTTTGCGGTATTTCTTTTCCCACTTTAGTTTTTGTTCAATATTACCTTGAATCAAGGTTGCTTTGATTTGTTGACCTTCTTTATTAGCTGAACTTTTTAGATCATAAAATCCATAGCTCAGACTTCCAATGAGGATAATTGAAGCGAAACTAACACTGGATATTAAGTATTTTTTAGAAAATGTGTCTTTCATGTTTCCAGAAAAAAACCATTCTCTTAGCGCCATATAAATTGCAGAATTAGTTAATATTATTAAAGCTGAAACACCATAAACCCCTGTAAATTCAGATATTTGAATGGAGGGAAGATTTTTATATTGGGAATAACCCAACCCCAGCCAAGAAAAACCCAGTTCGGAGTGAGTGGATCGTAGGTATTCAAAACTTGTCCAAATTAATGGAGCTAATAAAATGTTTCGAGGATCTTTATGACTTAGAGAAGATATAATCCAGGAAAATAATCCAATATAAGTTGATAAGTAAGCTGCTAATAGAAAAAGTATTGGATATCCCAGGAAAGGAGAAATGTTGCCAAAGTTTACTAAAGTATTAATTATCCAATGTAAACCTATTAAATAAAAAAACAAACCCGCCAAAAAACCTAACCAAAATGACTCGGAACCCTTGCGACCTTCGATGGCAAAAAGTAGGGGAACAAACCCAAACCAAGCTAAAAATTCAAAATCAAATTTGGGAAAAGAAAACGCTAATAAAAGGCCAGTTAGAATTGAAAAATAGATAGCGCCTGATTTTTTAATGATTTGCACTAGGTATTTACTTAAATATCCTCTATAGTATTTATTAAGGGGTTCAAAAGAAATTTTAATAACTTAGGATTTCTTTGAACAATTAATGGCCCTTTTTGACTAGAGCTTAAAAATTTGGCGATTGCTTTTTGGTGATTGTTACATATACTGGCTAGTATATTATTATAATTATTTGAAATAGAACATTTACGAGATTTTAAATAGGATTTTACCTATTGGGGGTCAGTTTCTGTTTCTATGTTTGCTTATAAGTTTTTGAAAAATAAAAGTCATCATTGATGACTTGAAATTTAGGATATATATTGCTTTGGCTTCCCAAAGAGAGTTAATAGAGAATTTTAAAAAAGTATGTATTTGCCGCAGTATTACTCAAGGTACCATCATGACAGCCATAAGAAAGGGCTGTCTATCTTTTGAAGCCCTTAGAAGGGAAATCAGGGTCGGTACGGGAAACTGTAAGGCAAAAAGATGTAGAGCGAAAATTGAGACTAAGGTTAAGGAGTATAAAGAATCCTTAAGAGAAGAATCTTCCCTGTAAACGTATTTGGTTTACTAGTTTTTCTTACTAGTTTAATTTTTCGAAAGCGCTCTTAATTCGACTTAAACCTTCTTCTAAAATTTCCATAGAGGTGGCATAAGAGAATCGCATATTTGCATTCGCGCCAAATGCTACACCTGGAACTAGAGCAACTTTTGCCTCTTCTAGAAGAAACTCCCCAAGAGATAACGAGTCTTCGATTTTTCTACCGTTGAAAGACGCGCCCAAAATACCCGTAAAGTCTGGAAAACAGTAAAAAGTTCCCACCGGTTTGAAACAATCAACACCATTAATTGATTCTAGAGTCTTTAGAACAAAATCCCGACGTTTTTGAAATTCCTGAACTCTTTCAGGAATATAATCTTGCGGACCAGTTAAAGCTTCTGCCGCTGCCGCTTGCGAAATGGAGCAAGCTCCAGAAGTAATTTGCCCTTGAAGTTTCTTGGCTGATTTAATTATTTCAGGCTCCGCCGCTATATAGCCAATCCTCCAACCTGTCATGGAAAAGGCTTTTGAAACTCCATTAATGATTACCGAATTCTTTTTTGCCTCTTCTCCCAAAGAAGCAACGCTAACCTGTTCAAAACCGTCGAAAACGATTCTTTCGTATATTTCGTCAGAGACGATTAGCAAGTTGTTTTTCAGAGCGCATTCCACTAACGCTTCTAATTCTTTTTTATTGTAAGCAGACCCGGTAGGGTTGCTAGGACTATTTATGACAATTGCTTTGGTATTTTTTGAAACTGCTTCTTTTAATTGATCAGGAGTCAGTTTATATCCATTAGAAATGGTTGTTTCTACAATTTTGGGTGTCGCCCCGCTTAGTAGGATCATATCAGGGTATGAAACCCAGTAAGGAGACGGCACAATTATTTCATCTCCTGGTTCCCAAAGCGTCTGAGCTAAGTTATAAAACGATTGTTTGGCTCCGGTAGATACCAGGATTTGATCTGAATTGTAAGTAACCCCATTTTCCTTTTGAAATTTTTGAATAATGGCATTTTTAAGCTGGTCGGTTCCAGGAACAGGGGGATACTTAGTTTGGTTATTATTAATGGCTTTAATAGCCGCCTCTTTAATGTTTTCTGGGGTTGGGAAATCAGGTTCGCCAGTCCCAAAACCAATTACGTCGACACCTTGGGCTTTTAATTCTTTAGCCTTAGCGTCAATAGCTAAGGTCATTGAGGGCTTAATTGAATTTAAACGATTTGAAATTTTCATTTTCTAATAATTTGAAGTCCGTCATAAACGCATTTTGGGACTAAATGGCGAATATCGGCTCCATGTTGAGCGGTTTCTTTTATAAAACTAGAACTGAGAAATGAATACTCCTGACTTGGAATCATAAAAACAGTTTCTATTTGATTATTTAGATTTCGGTTCATCAATCCCATTTGTAGTTCGAATTCAAAATCTGATACTGCTCTCAAGCCTTTAATGATAACCGATGCTTTGTGTTCAAATGCAAAATCGATTAAAAGGTTATCGAATGAATGAACTTCAATTTTATCCTGACCATTGAGAGCTTCTTTAATAAACCCAACACGCTCGGTCGTTGAGAACAATGGGTTTTTTTTAGGGCTCAAAGCAACGGCAACGATGAGTTTGTCAAACAGTGTGTTGGCTCGAACCATAATATCCAAATGACCATTCGTCACAGGATCGAAAGTGCCCGGATAAATTGCTATTTTTTTTTGATCCATGAATGAATTCATTTGAAAAAAGAAGAGAGAATTATACCCGCTAAATTTAGGATACGCAAAACCAAAATTGAAGACTAAATTTAACTATAGATTGATAGGCAAGACTTTACAACCCATTAGAAAAAGGCTATAAAACAAACTTTTAGCGCTATCTTCAGGCCATAAAATTTCAAATCAAAAACGATCCATTTAGTTTTTCTAATCTTAACCCTCTATTTTATTATGATTGAAGATCTCAAAGCCGCTGGTCCTGTTTTTTCCGGAGACCATATCACCAATCTATATTACTTAAACCAATTGTATGGAAAAATCGCCTGCAATGTTTCAGAAAAAATGAAACTAGTGTTAGGAGTTGAAATTCCTATCTCGGCGGGAGTTTGGGGAGGAACATATCTAATATCTCACCCAAATGGTAACGCCAAAAGAAGGATTTGGCGTTTTTACAGTATTGTTAATTTGCCTCAAATTGAAGTATTGGATAATAAATCAAATATGGAAAAGTTGATTGGGCATTATTACTCAACTTTTGCAGAAGCATTTCGACCTTATGGTTTAGATTTGGATCTGAAAATGTGGGGTGGGAAATTGCCCTATAGCAATAAAACTAAACCTAGCGTCACCATGCATATGGAAGACTCAACCGAAACGGTACGCTGGTTGCGCGCTTTTTTTGTTTGGAATCAAGTCAGTTGGGAACAATCGATTATCCATGACCTTGTTCGGAATATTAAGGTTTTAAAAGAGTCGTTAGATTTAAGAAAAAAGCCAGTGGGAAAAGCTCCTGACGAAACAAAATACTTGATGCAAGATATTATTATTACCTATGAGACGATTCGTGAGGCTTGTAACCCAGATTTTATTGAACATGCCGACTCAATAATCCAGGAGGTTAAAGATTGTTTCCTCAAAGGTTTACATGATTCTAATCTCATTCAGGAGCTTTATCTTAAGATTTTTCATGGAGCGATAATTTACGGTTTTGAAGAGGCCCTACAAGGCCCTTTTGGAAAAGAAGGTCTCAATATTCACAAAATCCAGGATTGGCCAGTGGAAAAAATTAATTGGGTGCCTGAAGAGCTTAAAGAAAAATTGATTCCTCCAATCCAAAATATTTTTGCTGGTTTTAAAGCCACGTTGGAAAAAGAGGGTAAACCTACCTAAAAAGTCTTACTGGATTTACTTTTTGGAAGGTTTTTTAGGGTCCCAAGCGCGTTTTTTTTCCCAAGCTGGAGTAACGTCGGTTCTTCTTGAATTAGGAAGATCTTGACCAAACATTGTCACGCTTTTATCGGGCGTTGAATATTTTTTGACCAGGTTTTGAAACTCAATGTCGCTTAATGCTGGGTTTCTTAGTGAATTTAATTGTTCTTCAGTGATTGTTTTTTGGGAATGTTCGTCAAACGCCATGGTGCCAATTCCTACCCAATAAGGCGAAATAATTTGCTGATCCACCATTGTTCCAACGCCGCCCGCGTATTTTAGGGATTGCTCAATAGAGTGACGGCCTATAGCGGCGGTAACGCAACGCCCAATTCCGATGACATTTTGGGGGTCTTTCATTGGATAAACTCGTAAATTTAACTTGGTTCCTTCAACACCTCCCATTTCTTTTTTGATAGTTCTTTTATTTTTCCGATGTTTCTTTGAAATCCAAGCCTCAATTTTTATGGTTTTTTCCTGTAAAGACTTACAATCCACTAAGCCTTCAGTGGCCCATCCGTTTTGACATGTAAAAGCTAAAAAAATGATAATAAAAATACTTTTTTTGAACATAGTTTTCTTTCTGAATTCGAGTTTTTTTTGTCCCAAATGCTAGACGCGTTTGATATTTCTTACAAAAGGTTTTCCTGCTACAATAGAACCTAAAAAAATCTCCCATCATGCCATATTCGTTGGAAATAGAAGGTAGTAGGTATTTCTAATTTTTTTTAGGCAAATATTATAGAATCAATAACTTGTGACCAATTTAAATATTTTCTCGGTATTGTCGCGCACAGCTTTCCCCACAGAAAAATAAGTTTTTCTTGTCGGGCATTTCTTGATAAGTTCCCTCCTTTCTGGGAACGTAAACTTTGCACTGGGCGCATTCGACCATATCCATTGATCCCGAAGTTTCTTCCTCGGCATTCGGGTTCAAAAAATAAGAACGAACCAAGTAGTACACCAAACCAATGAGCAAAACAAAAATAATGAAACGGATCATGAACGCTATTGTAATTTCCAGGTAATAGGAATTCAATGAATTTTAAGTCACAGAGAAAAACCTCTGAGGAAAACATGATGGACGAGTCTACAGAATTTGAGATGGATGTCGATTCGGAGATGGAGATAGAACCCGAAGTTCTACCAGCCGAAGATAAAGATTTGTCTGAAAATTCGGAGCGTTTGCTCCCAGCTGTTCAAGGTAAACGCTCTGTTGAGCCGATAGATATTCTTAACGCTTACCTCAGCCAAGTGCGTAAATATCAGGTGTTGTCTGAAGAAGAAGAACGGGAATTGGCTGTTGAATATCAAGAAACTGGCGATCCCACCGCTGTTTATAAATTAGTCACTTCTAATTTAAAAGTCGTTGTACAGGTTGCGATGAGATTTAAGAGGGAGTGGGAAAATATGATGGATTTGATTCAAGAAGGTAATGTTGGGCTCATGCACGCAATTAAAAACTTCGATCCCTTTAGAGGTGTCAGGTTACCCGCTTACGCTACATGGTGGATCAAGGCTTATATGCTTAAATATATTTTGGATAATTGGCGATTAGTTCGGGTGGGCACAACAAATGCTCGCAGAAAATTACTTTATAACCTGACCAAGGAGAAAGAAAAACTAGAAAGAGAAGGATATGCGCCAACAACCAAACTTTTAGCAGAGCGATTTAACGTTAACGAACGCGATGTAATAGATGTCGAAACTAGTTTGGGCGCCGCCGATATGTCTATGGACACGCCTACTAACGACGAAAGCTCTTTAACGCCTGCCCAATATTTAACCGAAGGATCGCATCCTGAAGTTGAAGTGGAAAAAAACCAATTTTTTGACTTACTCCGGGAAAAAGTTGCAACGTTTTCGGAAACTGTCAAACCGATGGAAAAATCCATCATTGAAAATAGGGTTTTGTCTGATAATCCCAAATCGCTTCAAGAAATTGGAGACGCCCACAAAGTTACTCGCGAAGCTGTGCGGCAAGCTGAACAACGATTATTAAAAAAACTAAGGGCTTTTTTAGCCGAACATATGCCAGAAGCGGCCGACAAATTCACGCTTTGATTTTTTAAAAAATAAAAAGGAGAAAGAAACATGGACTACCGCGTAGAAACGGACAGCATGGGAGAAATTCAAGTGCCTGCCGACCGTTATTACGGCGCTCAAACCGCTCGTTCTTTGATTCATTTTGATATTGGAATTGAAACCATGCCAAGAGAGATTATTCGAGGGATGGGTATTCTCAAAAAAGCGTCTGCAATTGTAAATTGTGATTTAGGTCTTTTAGATGAGGGTGTAAAGGATTTAATTTCTCAGTCCGCAGATGAAGTGATTGAAGGAAAGCTGGACGAGCATTTTCCTTTACGTGTTTGGCAAACTGGTAGCGGTACTCAATCGAACATGAATTCAAACGAAGTAATAGCAAATAGAGGAATTGAGATCGCTGGCGGCAAAATGGGAAGTAAAGATCCCGTTCATCCTAATGACGACGTCAATAAAGGCCAATCCTCAAACGACACTTTTCCTACCGCTATGCATATCGCGGCAGTTGAACAGATTGAAGATCATTTAATTCCCGCAGTGACCGGTCTTCGAGATACGCTTGGGGAAAAAGCGAAAGAATTTAATGAAATTATTAAAATTGGTCGTACTCATTTGATGGATGCAACCCCTTTAACTCTTGGGCAAGAGTTTAGCGGTTATAAAACTCAACTGGATTACGCCTTAGATAGAATTCAAGGATGTTTGCCAAGGTTAAGACAAATTGCCCTTGGCGGTACCGCTGTCGGAACTGGGTTGAATTCGCACCCGGATTTTCCAGAAAAAGTAGCCGCAGAAATTTCAAAAATCTCTGGGCATGATTTTGTTACGGCTCCAAATAAGTTTGAAGCGCTGGCAGCTCATGATGCAATTGTGGAAGCTAGCGGAGTGATGAAGACAATCGCTTGTTCTTTGATGAAAATAGCTAACGATATCCGTTGGCTAGGGTCCGGACCTCGTTGTGGCATTGGAGAATTGGTTTTGCCCGCTAATGAGCCAGGGAGTTCTATTATGCCTGGTAAAGTAAACCCTACACAATCCGAGGCAATGACCATGGTAGCGGCTCAAGTTATGGGCAATGACGCAGCGGTAAATGTTGGGGGAGCTTCTGGAAACTTTGAGCTAAACGTTTTTAAACCGGTAATGATTTATAATTTGTTGCAATCGGTTCGACTGATTGCCGATTCTTGTCGATCTTTTAACGACCATTGCGCAAAGGGTATCGAGCCCAGCCCAAAATCAATTGCGGATCATTTAAAAAATTCTTTGATGTTAGTTACTGCGCTGAATCCGCATATTGGATATGATAACGCGGCAAAAGTGGCGAAAAAAGCCTATGTTGACGATAGCACTTTAAAAGAGGCCGCAGTGGCTTTGAATTTGTTGACTGCAGAAGAATTTGATGAAAAAGTTCGACCGGAAAAAATGACAGGACCATCAAAACCAAAAAGTTAAGTTATTTTTTTATAAAGTTAAATCAATCTTAAATTTAAGTATTTTAAATATAAACACTAAATTAAATAGGGTAATAAGAGCTAACTGGAAGTTTCTTCGAATTTATATTCATGAAAAATGACACTGGGGTTGTTTTTTTGTATTTCTTCGAATTTAGAAAAATTTTTCTTTGCCAGATATAGCTTCCCTAATGCTCTTATTGCCGTTTTAGATGGTTTTTTATTTAAAATTTCTTTTTCAAGAGAATTGAAAAAACTCTTATAAATGAAAAAATAAGATAGATTATCAAAAATATATTTTTCTAGTTCAAATTTTACAATAGGCAAGCTTGGTTCGGCTGAGGTAAAAACGGTATTTTCAAAAACCTTTGGATCTCTAAAAAAATCCTCTTGTTCAATTTCTAATCTTTGAAAAGATCCCTCGATTAAATACCTAAGCGAAAATATTTTGTTGGTTGCCTCGATTTTTTCTCTATTTTTTAGGGTTCCTCCACTAACGAAATTTTTCCCATCCTTAAACTTATTTTGAGCAAAATAAGTATTAGAATCATTTTCTTTATGAAAAATTATTTCACTTTCTTTAAAGCCGCCTTTTTCATTTAGTATGATTTTATAAGTTGTCGATTTTTTATTTTCAAGGACTGTGTCTAGAAAATGTAAATTTCCGTCCTTTTTTTTGATTTCCAGTTTTTCATTCCCTGATATAAATTTTATAGTTTCGTTATCTTCTAACTTATTGAAATTTTGATCGGTCTTTTTGACCAGTTGTTTTTGATTTAAGAGTTCGTTTAGATCGAAGGCTGCGCTAAATTTTGAAAGATATCTATATTCTTTTAGTGATTTAAGCCTTTTAAATAAGGATTGAGCTGCAATTTCGGTCCCAGCTTCATTAAAGTGAGGATCTGTTATTGAGACCCTTACCGAAGAAGCGTTTAATCCTTTGAAACCTTCAAAATATAAATCCAGACATTCAATTTCTCTTTTCTTGCAATACGCCTTAATTTTCATATGAGCTTTCTTTAGAGGATAGTCATCTCCAAGTTTGTTCAATAAAGGAAGCGTGGTTAGCATGAAATGAATATTTTTTATTTGTGCAAATTTAAGAATAGTGTCTAGATAAATTTCTTCCATAAACCATCCGAGGGATTCAAAACGTTTATTAACGCAGTCTGCATATTCTGGTCTATGTTCAAGTTTATCGAATAGACGATTTAGGCGAGGTTCAATCAATTTGTAAATTTTTGAATTATTTCTAAACCAGTTAATGATTTTTGAGTCCGGAAAAAACTTGATATCACTGTCATAACATTTAGTGGAAGAGGGGGCAGGAACATCGTCGTGATTAAAGCCGAGAAGAATTAGATCGGGATTATATTTTATACCTTTTCCAAACAGTTCATAGAGTTGAGTATCAGTATTCCAGCCTTGACCGGCCAAAGTGATGATTTCAAACTTTGGTTGATCCAAGCCTAGGTTCATTTTAGTTTCTAACTTTTTATGCCACGTATGTTGGACATCTTTTATTCCCAGGCCGAGAGTTTGAGAATCCCCCAAGACTAAAATGCGAAAAATATTTTCTGGTTTTTTATATGAATATTCCCTATCGCGAGAACTATGAGGATTAAGAGGGATGCTATCTTTCCAGAAATAAACTTCTAATAATTCAAAAATAAAAAGAACTAGGAAAAACGAAGCTACAAACTTAAAAAAGTTCGCTATTGTTGAAAGTAGGAGTCTTCTAGGAACCAAAATATAAATTTCCTATTAATTTCAAAACTTTGATGATTCTCATGTTTTTTATGATGTTTTCCAAATACTAGATGCCGCCTCTATAATTTTTATCTTAATATTACTTTAAAACTGAACATTTTTCTTATATGTTAAATCTGTTACAAGCCATAGTTGCTGGAGACGGTTAATTACAAAAAAATAATGTTAAATGGATGGTAGTTCGTTTTTGAAATTAGAAGCCTTGAAACTCGAATTTTTAATTGTCCAAGATAATTAAAGGTCGAAAAAATATTAATTTGTTGTACAATGCCTGGCTTGATAATTTGAGCGCTGCTAAGTCCACTAGCTATAGTATTTTTGAGGGATAATTTTTTGGTATCAGTATTCCCAAAATTTACTTTTTTATAAGTTTTAGAGAAAGTTTGCCGAAGTGGTGAAACTGGTAGACGCGCTGGACTCAAAATCCAGTGAGGGCAACCTCGTGTCGGTTCGACTCCGACCTTCGGCACCAATTCGGACTCACCCCCCTTCAGGTCCTCTAGAAGCCTGAAGGGGAGCGAGTTTGCAGCGGTTCGAAACCCACCGTTTCGGTAGTAAGGTAATTTGGTGCAAAACACCAACCGCAGCACAATTCTTTTGTCCTCTAGTCTGTCGGAAGCCCATAATTTACAAGGGTTTGCGAGGAATCCAAAAGCGGTTCGAAAAGTTTCACCAAAGTCTTTGAGTGGACGACCACAATTTTCGATTTTTTCCTTCAATCCGGTCTTTTCCTCTTCCAGTTTTTTGATCTGATTTTCATAGGTCTTAAGCAAAACCGGACTATCAGCCTCAACAATCCGTTCTAAAAACTGTACAATTTTGTGCTCAGTTTTAGAGATTTCAGCTTTCAAAGACCGTCCCTGCAATTTTGATTTTTGCAACTGATCTTCCCAGAACGCTTTAAGCAACTCAAATGCCATAGAAAACAGTTTTTGTGAAGGGGAGAGGTTTTCCAACAATTCCTGAAATTCTCCCTCTATTTGCTCTTTGCGGACGGATTTCCGGTAATCCGGGCACTCTTTACTTCTGCAAAGATAGTAAGGGTATCTTTCCTTACGCCCTTTGGACCAGCACGCTGTCATGGGATGATCGCAATTACCGCAGGTCACAAAGCCCCGGAGCGGAAAATCCGCATTAATATCCTTTCTCACAGGAGCGCGGGCCTGTTCCTTATCGCGGTTCTGGACTTTTTGCCAGGTTTCGAAGCTGATAAGAGGTTCGTGCTTTCCGGGTTGCAGACGAATATTCCATTTGGGAACGTCAATATATCCAGCATAAAGGACCCGGTCCAGGATTTCCCTGATCCGCTCGAACTGAACCTCGCCTTTTCTGTCTTTGGGATATATGGAGCAGTTTTCTAAAAACCGTTTGATCTCGCTATGCGTTTCGAAACGGCCCGAAGCATAGCCTTCAAAAACCTCCTGAATAACGGAGGCCATAGGTTCGTCACGAACAAGCACTTTTCCGGAATGACCGGAAACGCCTTTTTCGTAGCGATAGCCCGGAGGTGCATTAAAGGGCCAATAACCGTTCAATATCCGGCCCCGCATGCGGTTTTTTGTTTGCTCTGCGTTTTTTTGACGATGATGTTGCGCCACGCTGGCGAGAAGATTTTCTACCAATTGGCTGTCGGAATCCTCGCCGAATTCGATAGAAGGCGATTCCAGCTTTCCGCCTGTTTCGCCGATGGCCAGCCGGAGGTCGACATGGGCTTTCATACCCCGCGCCAGACGGCTGATATCGTCGATAATAACAGCGTATTCCCCCTCTTTACTTTTTCTAAGAAAAGAGAGCATATCCTGCATGCCGGGGCGGTCGATCAAAGAGCCGGATACGCCTTTATCCTGGAAAACCTGGATGATATTGTAGCCCTTGTTTTCGGCGAACTGACGGCAACGTACCTCTTGAGAGCCGAGGCCGTCTCCTTCTTCCACCTGCGTAACGCTGGAAACGCGGCAGTAAATGACAGCTTTTTGGTTTATGGCATCATCGGGCATGGTTCTTCCTTTCTGTTACTTACCTGGCGTTTTACGCGCCTTCTTTTTACCCGCCGTTTGCGAACTAAACTTTTTTGTTAGTTTGTTATTTTTCGAGTCTATAGTTTTGTCCGGACTCTGTAAATTCTTCTTTGAAGCTTCTTTGAGGCTGAGTTGCACCGGATCGATTCCAAAAGCCTGATCAACAAAGCTCTGCATGATAGCAGCAAGATCGTGAAGAAATTCGATCTTTTGTTCTTCCGTCATATCGTACTCATCCATGTATTTTCGGTATTTTTCTATGTCTATACTCATAATATGTTCCTTATCGCTGCATGAATAGGCTGGCGTGTTTGTTGTTAAGAATATTTCCTGATTTGTATCACGCGGCTGCTTGTAATTCGGGAAACAGCGGACATAAAAAAACCGGCTGGGGGCCGGTTGATTAGGAAAACAACTGAAAGAGTTTTCCGTAATAGATTATGGTCTGCGCAATGGTAGGAATTTGATCCCAACCTACATGATTAATTTCAACATGGCGAGTCATTTTTTATTTTTTTAAACTTCCAGTCCTATCCGCTTAAAGGCTTTGGGAAGGGTGTCGCGGCAACATCCCAATTCCAATGCTAAAGTTTCGATGGTTGCTTTGCCTGTCGTTACTTTGGCATGAGCCTTCCGCAAATCTTTATCGTCGAACAGAGGGGGTCTTCCCAAACGCTTCCCGCGCCGCCTTGCGGCTTCCATGCCTTCTTTGGTGCGCTTGCTTAAGTAACGCCTTTCCAGTTGTCCCTGCGCGGCCATGATCGTATAAACATATTCGCCTTCCGGCGTAGAGGTGTCCAGATGCATGGTCACGATTTGGAACTCCACGCCGCGTTTCCGCAATTTATTGGCTTCCAGTAAGGCATCAATCGTGGAGCGGAAAGCACGGTCTAAATCCCAGACGACAAGAGTATCGCCGGGTTTTAATTTCCGGATGACTTTTTTAAACACTGGGCGCTTTTTAGCCGTGGCGGAGAGTTTTTCAATATGGATTTCATCACAGATATTTTTTAAACCGTCAATTTGGCGGTCAGGTTTTTGCTCGTTTGTGGAAACGCGTAAATAGCCGATTTTTTTCATAGAAATTTCCTCCCCTTGCTAACGAAAAACCAGAGATTTTTTTCAGAAAAATGGAACCTCTTTTCGAAGTTCCAAAATAGCAAAAATTTAGGTCCTCGGAAATCTCTAAAATATTAAAAACATGAGATTTTATAGAATCGGCCTGTTTATTATGGTAATAATAGCATAAAGGTTCCCTTTTTCTGAAAGGGGCTTTTATGCGTTCTATCCCGCTTCATTACTGGCTTTCCCGCGTTTTTCTAATCGTCTTTTTAACTCTGTTCTCCTTTCACTTTTCCGATCTCAAGGCCGCAGAAAAAAACGACGAAACAACAAAAATTTCAAAGATTTTACCCTCTCAAAAGAAAGAAGCTTGGCAGAAAGCGGGATTATTTTCAGAAAGTCATCCCGTTATTGTTTTTGCGGTATATGGCAAAACTCCTAAATTTACGACCCTGCAAGTCGCAGAAAAAATCAAAGGCTTATTTAAGAAGGTCAATAACCTTAATTCAGAATATTTTCTAGGAAAAGAAGAGCGAATGGGTGTCAGTGTTTCATTTTTTATCAAAGGGGTTGCCTATGGACCAGTACCCGTAAGTAATGCTGTGCCTCTTATGCGTCAGGTAGCGGATCATTACCCGCAAGCCTGGCCGAATCAGGTAGCGGGTAATACACCTCCTCCTTCTTAATCAGGAGTGTGTAAAGTCCTGTATCAGGTGTTTGTGATTTTTTAAAGCACTGTCAGGTCCACTTATTACCGGATCAGCACTAGCCGTGAAATGCTTGTTAATTGGAATATCCTTGTTCTGGTTTTCTATGACCGGAATAGGATCATCAAGACTTGCAGCAACAGATGACGTTTCATACACATCCAACGAGAAAACAGATAAGTCAGCTTCATCATGGACCTTGCTAAACTTATTCTCTCCGATGTTTTTCATCTCCTCATCAGAAGATGAGTGCCACATTTTGTATGAAACCGCAGGGTCGGTTTCGTTCATAAACGCCTCGAATTTTTCAGGATGGTTATCTTTTATGTCCTGGCCTTCTTTAAGTTTTTGATCGATCCAGGCTTTTCTTGCTTCAAAGTCGTTTTTCTTTTCCTGAAGGATCGTATCCCCGTTTTCCCCTAAGAACTGACCTGTGGTCATACCCAATAGAGCCAGGTCTTTTTTATCCTGATCACTGTTGTTAAAAGTGCCATCACGCTTTCTTTTTTGTAGCCGTTCAATAGCAGATAAGCCCTCATCTACTTTTTGTCTTTCTTCTCTCAACCACGTCATACGGGCTTCAAGTTGTTTTAGGGCCTCTTCCCCCAACCGCTCGATAGTTTTCTTATGATCGTCTTCTGCTTTTTTCGCGTCATTATTTGTAGCGGACATGGAGGCCCCAGCCCCAGTTGCAATTCTTCCATTGGCAAGGGTGCCGTTTTTGCCGCCTTCTTGGGCGGTACTTTGGTTATGATCTCGAAGTTTATTCTGACGTTCGATTTCACGAAGTTTTTCAAGTGCTTCGTCAAATCCGTCTCGTGGTGGTATAGACATATTACGTTTCCCCTGCATTAACTCTACAGGGATTCCGTAAATATATTGTTAATGTCTAAAGAGTAAGGGGAAAGATCAGTAAAAAAGTGCCGGACTCGATTGGCAAAGAGTCCGGCACTTTAGGTTAAGGATTATTTATAAGAACTTGAAATAGTGACAGGAAAAGCGATCTGAAAGAATAAGTCGATAAACCTGATACGCTCGTAGGTTTGTGGACTTGGTGTCCTTAGTCGATTTCCATCCCAATCTTTTGCCAAAAAGCAATTATCCAACCATCTAAAATCAGGATCATCACCAAATATCTCATCGTAATCAGGTAGATGATAATCTGACCCATCCAGATTCTTGAACGCAGCATTAGAGGCACATATTTTCTCCCACCCCTTCTTTTGAAACTCTCGGCGGGACAGGACACTCCTCACCTCAGCCGTTGCTGTCCATAGACCATCTAGAATGTCTGAATCTCCGATTTCCTCGTAAGACAATACGTAATAAACCTCATTTTCTTGTTTATTTGACATGATGTCCTCCAACAAAGTTGAAGGACTGGCCAGTCCGTTAATTATTGTCGACTGACCAAAAATAGCATTGGCAAGAGGGAGTGCTAACTCACGAAAACGTCACTTTTGGGGAAATTTAAGTCACTCGATTAAAAGGCTTTAAAAAGGCGGAATTAGGATTTCTTGGAGGGAGAAACTATCGCAAGGAATTCCGAGATAAATTCATTTGAGAGGTCACTAGAACCAAGGCATGATTGTTTCTGGAAAATTTTATCAATATCCATATTGAGCATCTCTGAAGATTTCAGGATATCTTCTACCTTAGTGGAGTTTTCTAAAATAAATTTTCTTATCTGAGTAGCAATGGCCTTCATCTCTTTATCAATGCCCATTAAGATTTTTGTTATAGGAGAATCTTTGAAGTTTTCATGTAATAACAGCATACTCAATCTGGTGAGTGGTGAGGGATGTTCACCTCTAAACAGGATATTGCGCAATACGGGATGGGTTGAGTAGTAAACTTTAGCCAACTTTGAACCGGAATGGTGTATGACAGAAAGACAGTCATAAATTTCCATTACCGTAAAAGTTGCTATAGCCCCAATATACACACAAAGACTTTTTTGATCATCCAAGTCATTGTCTGCGCAATATTTTGAAATGCAATGAAAACCATGAGCATCTGCCTCTTCTTCAATAGGTTGATGGATGCAAAAATTCCGGTTGTCAACAGAGGCACCCTCTATTTGTGAAAGTTTATTTTTAAAATGCAAAGAAAGGTCTTTTATCATTTTTGGGTCTCTTAAATTAATTCCTTCCATTACCTTTATCTCTGCATGATTGTTGTAAGAATGTGAAAGTTCGTGTCCAATCAAATAAACATAAGCTCCTCTACAGGCGAGAAAATGTGCCATCTTATCATTAAGTGGGACGTCAACCGGATGGTTCAGTGAATTTTCCTCATTGGTCTCTGGGTTATCCTTGGGATTTTTGCTTTTCAAGTTGTTTTTCTCGATTCTCCTCATGAGGAAGTCTTGAACTAGCCAAGTTTCATTTGCATGGGGAAATTTGACATCCCGGTCTTCCCGCAATTGTTTATACATTTTTTTTGATAAACATAAACTTGTGATGATATCTAGAACATTCGGGAGGTTATTTTTCCTGCTACCTTTCCCAAATAGCAATGGATTAAGGATTGGAAGGAGATATCTATAAATTTTAGGCAATATTGAAAGTATCCCCTCATTGATGAAAACAATATCTGTATCTGGGTTATTTCTTAAACAAATTCCATTTACATTTAGAAAAGGCAATGTGGTCAATATGATATTCTTTTTTTGAGATGGGTCTCCGTCCGTAAAGACTTCATGGCATAGTTGGATTATATTTGTGAACCGTTGCAGAAAAGGTATGCGGTCATACTTTGTGGCCCCGCATGAATGAAGAAACTTGAAGTATTCAAGGGAAGTGTCATAATGATGTTCTGGCATGAACAAATGAAAGCTTTCAAGCTTGGCATATTCCTCCTCCAAACTCATTTTTTTCTTTTGAGCGGACTTATGGTTTCTTTCCTTATTATGTTCGAGAACATCATCAGGGTTGATATTTAAAGAAAGAAATGCGGCAGTTTGTATGCCCTCAATTTTTTGGCCCAATTCTTCTGTCAATTGGAACATAAGAAATTTTAAAAAGGAAAATTTTTAAGAAAGTATTGATGCTGCTTTTTTGTGTCTAGAATCTAAGAATATTTGGAATGCAAGGCGATTTATTGTCGTCGAAAATATATACTTGGGTTTATTTCATGTCGAGTTCCAGCGCGTCAGCTTTCTTGATCAGTTCGCTGTAATCTAACCCTAGTGCCCTTGCTTCCGCCATTTCTTTCTTTTGCAAAAATGTGCCAATAACGGGGTCTTCGCCTGTCTCCCAGGCAAGCTGAGAGGGTAATCTGTTTTCATTATCAAAAACTAGGTATTGCAGGTTTTCCGCTTTGATCAATTCCTTTAAAGCAAGTTCTGCGCAAGAAGCTGCTACAAGATGAAGAGCCCTTAAGCCCATTTCTGGGTCTCTGTAATTGACATCCGCCCCTGATTTTATGTGCTCCGCAACCTGCAAAAACTCTCCCATGAAACATGCGTGGAGAAACGTCTCATTTAATTTATCGTCATTCAACTTTCCAACCTTCTCTGCCTGTATTTCTCCGCCAACGGCCTTCTCATGAAATTGCTTCAAATTATCTAGCAAAAGGCCACTACTCTGAAAAGATAAGGGTTGATGGCCTTCATCTTTTTCCCGACCATCCTTGATCCTATCATCCTTTTCATCTTGAGGGCAAACTTCACCAAAATTTCGATGGAAATGCAAAGAGTTAATGTCATTGCTGTCGGGAGTGATTTCTTCCAAATTTTCCCTTGGAAATGATTTGACGGTTGGCAGTGGGGACAACCCTAAAAAACTGACTCCATCAAGGGAAGTTTTTATCTGCTGGAGGGAATAGATATGATCATTGGATTGATAATCTTTCTTTTTTAAATCAATTGTTCGTTTGAGAAAAATTAAAAGGCCTCCATCATTCAATAAAATTGCCCAGCCGAAGAAAATTTCTTTCCGCATTTTTTTCCGCGTGATCTTGTGAATATATGAGATGTATTCGTTAATTAGAAAGAAAGGTGCATCCGGCGAGGATAGTATAGCCAAATTCCTTTCCTGAATAGGATTTTCGGTCTCGGTGATATGCCTATAGTCTCCATTAAATAAAATGGGGTCCAATTCGGATTGTACGGCTTCAGGCCAACCCAGATAATCAGACATGGAGTATGCCGCAGCATATAAAAATTCTTCCTTATCAATATTGAGGAAATTGGATGACAAGTATTTTTTTTCTTGTAAAAAAGCGCATAGAGCTTTCAGTTTTATTCGATGTAGTCCCTTTAATTTTCTTTCCCCAGTGGTTTTGTCCAATACCCCATCAACAAAGCGCCTTAAATCTTGAGACTGAATAGGCCAGCTTAAGTCTTGTTTTTCACGCGAATCCTCTCCTTCCAAATCAATATGATGAACTTCATCCAATCTTTTTTCATCCTCCGGAGATTCATCAGGGAACAGGAAATCATTTGTTTCCGAAAGAATGATTTCCTCGGCAACATCTAACCATCCGTAGTCATTGATTAACTTAAAGGATTTCAGACGCGCCCGCATACGATGTAAATGCCAGTGTGAAAGTTTTTTTCTCTTCATTATATCGTTTGTGCGTATGTTACGTCATATTTTCTGGTGGAGATTATGCAATCCCATAAATCAGAAAAAGCCTTGAAAATCAAAACCGGATTATAACAAAACCACACAATGTTTGTGCAGATTCGCCGACTCATCGGAGAAAAGATCAGGTGCTCTCGAATATTTTAACAATAAGTGTTGGAGTTTCCCAATATCCCTTGAGACTTAAAAGAGGGTGGAGAACATGGTGAATGGATTTAAAAATGGGGGTAGTGATGAAGTCAAACAAAGGAAGGGATTGGCTCAAAGAGGCGATTAAGGTGAATGTGGATTTGAATGGAATGTCATTCTTGTGCCTCTTGGTCGACCATTTAGATCAAGAGAAGGCTAATAAACTGGTTCGTCTGCAATACTGGGATGGAAAGCCTTTTGAAATCCTCGATGTAAATTTGCTCGTGGGCAATGTGATATGGCAGGTTTCGGCCTATTTCCAATTATCTGTAAGCAGATGAAATGGGTCTGAAACCGAAACGCATCACCGAAAAGGTGAAGCTGTTCCAGATGACAGACTTTACCGCACGGGCCAACGATGCGGTGTTTGCATTTGTAAAGAAACAAATCTGAAAAAACATTTTCCCATTTCCCAGAAATGAGGAAGCCATGGTCAATCATTGACCATGGCTTTTTTGTTTTCATTGTTTGTTTGAAAACTGTGATTTCAAAAAATTCCAAAATTAATTCTCAGTTTCCCGGATTTAGTTAAGTGGGAATTTACCATGAAGGCAGATCAAAATTTAAAAGGAGGTTTTATGAAGCCGCGCAAGCGTAGAAACAAAAGTGAGGCTAAACCTGTCGATTACGGGTTTCTTATTCCAATGGCTTTGGAGTTTATTCGAAGGCTTTTGAATCACCCGAAAGTCAATGAAGCTCTTGAAATTATTCAGGATCAGGTAGGTTCCATTTTCGATAAAGAGTTTGGAGCAGAATTAAAAAAACTTAAACGTAATCAGGAAGATTTTCTAGAAGAGTTTAAACAGTCTCAAAAGGAAAAAGTCAAACTGCGGACAAAGCGTGACAACACCCATCGCCGTATCAGTATTTCCACCGAAAGCGGAAAAAACGGCAAGAAAAGAACATCCGTTCCTAACTGGGATTGGAAAGATCAATTCATCTTTTACTCTTCTCTTTTCGGAATGTTCGTTGTGCTTGGCGCCGGATCGGCCAACATCTATGCCAACGTCATGGGGGCTAATATCCCGATCTTCTTGGAGAAGGAACTTTTGATTTACTTCATGATGATTTTACTACCCACAGGATCGTATGCCCTGAAGCAATTCTTTGATCAAGTCAAAACTGACAAGGGCAAAGACCGCTTCACTTTAGGTTTATATGTGATTACAGCCATTTCCCTGTTGGCCTGGATCATTTTGTTTTCCATTAATTTCCATGGGGCGTCTGGTGGCGACATCGATTGGAACAACTTGGAAGAAGTTGATTCTTCCTCTTTTACCGACATTTTGTTTGTAGCGGTTCAACTCATTGGCGAAACAGTTGTAGGAGGTCTTTTATTCATTGCCGCTTCGAATATCTATTCAAAATACGAACCCGGGTCTCACAAAGATAATCCAGAATTCGCGGAGGCGGATAAAGCCTTTTTAGACCATTGTGAAATTCACAGCAAGACTCAGGATCAATTAGCCGAAGTGGAGGGCCGGTTGGAAGAACTTGAAGCGGCCCGCAAAACTTTTATTGGCGAAATGGTGGCCCGATACCTTCGGGAACGCGGACGTTGGGATGCATCCGACTCAGATCAAACTGCCTAATCTTAACAGGAGATACATTATGAGAAAAAGAAGCTTAGTCTTTGGATTGATAGTTTGGATGGTTTTTGTGAGTAGCAATGGTTTTGCCGGGAATTGTGCGGTTGGTTTATCGCCATATCAAAACCCGGATGCCGCTAAGATTCAGGTACAAAAGGTAATTCGGTTTATGGCGGAATCCTTGGGGCCCGGCGAAAGCTGTTATGTATTTGATGCTTTTAACTTGTCCACGTTGGGAACTTTTTCCGTTCCTGATAAGAAGTCGTTTTCTCATCCGAAAGCTCGACTTGCCATGAATAAAAAGTTGGTGGTGGGGCTTTTGAAATTCGCTAAAAAAGCTACCAGACCGGATGGAAAGGTATCTGTTTCCGGAGCCGTACTCTTGCCCAAGGCATTGCGCTTTGTTAGTGGACGTTATTCGGGGAAGGAGACTTCTGTAATCATCTTAGGTTCGCCGATCTTTGACGACCCTAAAGACCCCGGCTTTACCATGGCCGATGGACGGGTGCCTAACGACACTCACTTTACAAAAAATTTAGGTGAAACGCCCTTTGGGGTGGCCGGACAAGACCAGGCATTGGCCCAATTTAGAGTTCATCTGGGATTCCCGGATAGGTCCTGGGTTCGTGACACGACTCATGAGTTCTATGTGAAACGATTCTGGACCCTTTTTATTGAAAATCAGGGCGGTCAACTGGGTGCCTTCACCGATGATTTGCCAACCTTGTTCGATAATTTTATGGCCAATTCCCAAGTTCAAGTAAATGATTATCAATTGGAGGTCGGTGGTGAGGAATTGAAGATGGTATTGAGGCAACCTCCAGAAGTACAGGAAGAGAAAACCGAGATACCGGTTGCTAAAGAGGAAGTCTCCATTTATGACCGTCTGGTTAGTACCCAGCCGGTATCCATATCTCAGATAGAGAAGGCTTCGGACGTAATGATAGGCGTTTCCTGGAAGTGCCGCTGTGACCTCGACGTGTATGCCAGGCCGTCTCCCGATTCTGAAACTCTTTACTTTGGTCATAAGCGGTCTAAAGAAGGACGCTACTTTAAGGATTTTATGAATAGCCCGAGGAACACCAATGGGTTCGAGACCATTGCCTTCGATATTCCTATAAATTTGAAGGACTTGTTGCTGGTCGTCAATCTGTATTCGGGAAGCATTTCTAGTTCAGTAGAAGGAGAAATTCGCATTGCCTTTAATGGAAAAACCTATGCGAATAGTTTCAAGATTCAGGCACGTCAGGGTAATAGCGGTCACGGGCGTCATAACACCATCCGAAAGCGCAAAGCCGCTAATGCTAATTGGACCGTTATCGATCCAATGAAAATCGTGACTTTGATTAACCCTCTTTAACTCTGTTTCTTGAGGATGTCATGAAACAATCAGACCAACGAAGTAAACCTTCCTCCACCCTGGCCACTCTATGGAGTGGCCTTTTTTTCTACGCCACATATAGAACATGGTTCCTGTATGGAACACCTTATAGCTGGGTGCCGGTTACTTTTGCCGTTATAGCTGGTGTGAATTCTCTGACTGCTTTAAGCGGTTTGATTTCTTTTCTTCACAATATCTTCCTTTTAATGGAAGCCTTTGGGAAAACGGTATCGAAGGGTAGCAGCGCCTGGGCCACTTCAGCCGAAATCAGAAGAGCCGGACTTTATAAAACCGACGGGCTTTTCTTTGGATGCGATCAAACAGGACATCCGCTTTTTTATTCGGCAGAAAGTCATGGTCTTACCCTGGCTGCTTCAGGATATGGAAAAACGCAATGTTTTACATTACCGGCGCTCTGTAAACATGAAGGATCAGCAATTGTCATGGACTTCAAAGGGGTTCTGGCAGTACAGGTAAAACATTTATTAGAAAAGAAGTACGGAAAAAAAGTTTACATTTTAAACCCCGCAGGTTTGTACGAAGATATATTAGGTCCTTCCGATCATTTAAATCCCATAGAGTATTTAATTGATGATTGGAAAGATGAATCTAAACATCCTTTTTTAATTCCTCATACAAAAGGATTTGCTTTCCAATTATCACCCGACCCAAAAGTAATAGGGGACAACCAATATTTTATAAATGCTTCAAGACGCTTGGTTGTCTTTGGAATGCTTTTTTTAGTTACGCATGATGACTGTGAAAATGCCAATCTATGTGAAGTATTACGTTTACTCCAAAATGAAGACCGCTTGTTGGATGCGCTATCCATTGCCTCCGCCTCGGAATTGTTAAATGGAGAGCTTGTGGATATGGCGTCAGACTTTTTGAAAAAGTTTGAGGTGTCTGATCGGCGGCAGATTGAAAGCATCAGGGAAGGAGCAATCCAGGCCGTAGAGCATTATTCTCCCAGTTCTATGCTATCAAAAATTTCCAGAAAAAGTTCGTTTCGTTTTAAAGACCTTAAAAAAGAAAATGCTGTTGTATTTGTAATTACTGATGCCGCCAGTGGAAAAGCAATGAATGCCTGGCAAGGGGAGGTGGGATTTAGCTCTATTACTGAATTAACCATGTGTCGAAATAATAAGCCGGTGTTGTATCTATTTGACGAGGCTACTAATTTCAAAATTGAAAATTTACCAAATTCTTTAACAACCATGCGTGAATACGGGTTAAGAGCCCATTTCGTGATTCAGGAACTAAGCGAATGGAGCCGGGTCTATGGTAAGGAAGCATTGGACACACTTCTTTCCCAAACTGAAATAAAACAAATTTTCGGAATTCAGAGCCAGAAAACGGCTGAATTAGTGAGCCAGATGTTGGGTGAGGAGACTTTGAAATTGCCGAACTATAATCTGGGACATGACCATAATGACAAGGTTCAAAAGTCTTTGAATGAAAGCGTTCGTAGACTACTTACCCCAGACGAAGTAAGACGTTTCACGGATTCTATTTTGTTTGTTAAGAATATGAAACCAATCAGAGCCAAATTAATAGGAGTGCACGAAGTTAAGCCTTGGTCCCGTTGGCTAAAAGTGAATCCTTTACACGGGAAAAAACTTAAAGGTAAAACCCATGTTTGGCTCAGTTATTTCTGGCGTTTTATCACGGGTCGTCCGAGTGTTTCAAAATATTTAAGAATTAAGCCCCAAGCAGGAAAAGGAAAACCCTTAGTCTATTCTCTGCAAATGGGACTGGCTTTATTTAGAGGAGGTCTGGCTTTGGTTCCGTTGGTTGCCATTATCATTACGTTTTCGTTGCCAAAGACACCTCACGTTTTGACCTATTACGAGAGATACGGATCTTATTCCGCGTGTACTTATTTTGGAAAGAACGGAAAAGTAGAATTGCCTTCGGCCCATGATTGCTCGGTTATTACCTTCATTGGCGAGGAAAGTCAGTTCGACTTGTCGTCATATATGCGTTCGATTTCATCGATTTTTAATTGAAGCCGGTCGCGGAAGCGGTGCAACTGCGAAAACCATGTAGTCGCGGTTGCCGTTGTGATCGGATCATCCGGTTCCATTTCGAGCATGGCGTAGTCGAAGAGAATTTCCGCAAGGAGTTGCGGGTGAATACCCGATTGTTCCAGTTGATACAAAACTGTAGCCAACTCGCCACTGGCATGTTCGCGTTGAGGGTTTCGGGTCAATTCAGCAAAGGAACGATTTTGATTAGCGGGTGTGGTTTCATCAAGCATGGAACCACACTGACAGAAAAATTTAAAAACTGCAAATTTCACCAAAGGAGGCGTTATGACTTCCACAAATTCCAAAAAATTGGAAACAATAAAGCATCAGGCAAAAAGCAATTTTGAAAAATCCAATCCAAAAATCTGGGGCGAGTTTGTCGGGGATGCGGATGCAATAGCTAAGGCTCGAAACGTTGAAGAACGGGCATTGGTTATTCGCAAAAATCTGGCCGCACATTGCAAAAAGCATCGGGCCAACTGGGTGTCCCGTGAAGCGGTCAAGGTTTATGAGGAGCGACAACAGCGAAACAAATATCCGGCTCCAAGGCCAAGTTGGGCTTCACCTCATCAAAATATTCAACCCATTATGGAAGAAGCTCGTAACCGGGTTCAACAGAGGATTCAAAACCGGATCAAAAGGGTAGGCGAGATCGAGCGCAGTATGAAAGTAAAAATCGCCCAGACCATGGATTCCAGGCGACAACGCCAGTCTCTTTCACAGGCGAAAAAGCCATCCCTCCAACAGGATTTTAGTCAGTCGGTGGGTTAGGGAGATTGCCTAGAGTTTTTAGTTATATCTCAAAAATCTTTCTTCCCTTTGAAACGGCTTTCAACCATTTCCAGCTTTAATGGCGACACTGGCGGATACGCGGTCCGCTTCAACGAGTTTTTCCCGTAAGCCGTTCTAAGATTCGCTAAAGCTCACCCAAGAACGGGCTAAACGGTCCCCCACAAAACACCGTTGACCCGTCCCTTCATCGTACCCGCCGAACGTTTTGCCAAGGCTGGAATAAGCCAGCCGTTCAAAACAAAGGAGAAAGACCATGACGACCAACAACCAAAACACCAAAGGTAACCCGAAGCCGGACTACATCGCCAAAACCCGCGAAGGAATAGGCAAAAACGCCAGCTTCAATTGGGTTGGCGCCGCCTGGAACCGGGAAAGCGGATCAATCTACTTCAAACCTTACGGCAAGCAGATCATTGATAGTCCCGTTTACCTGTTCATCAATAAAGAACAGGAACCGTTTCCCGGACCTACCGAAAGCTAATCTTTCTTGACCGGAAAATAAAAAGCCCGTCACCTAACGGTGGCGGGCTTTTATCTTGTCTTTCCAAAATTGTTCGGTTCTAAAACTGAGGGTAAACTCTTGGTTTACATGACGCCTTATTGTAGATTTTATGTCAAAAAACATAGAATTTTGTTTCCCTCTTAGGTTCCGTCTTCGAAAAAATTTACAAGCTATATTAAAAATTCGCAGCAACCGATGCTAAGACATGCAAGAAGAAACTGAGAAGTTTGTTTTCACTTTTTAGGGCCGTATAATTTTATGAAAAAAATCAAATTTATCCTATAATTTGAGAGCCAAAAAATTCTAACTTAAATCTTATTTTTATTGGGTTATGAAAATTTATTCTCAAAAAACCAAACTAAATTTCATATTTACTTTCCTGATATTTCTACTTTTTAGTGCTACTCCTAGCTCCTTTGGTTCTCAAGTACCTATAGGTAAAACGGTAAAAATTCAAGAATTAGGGATAGCGCTCATCCCAGGAATAGAAACGTTCAAGGAAAATGTACCAATCCCCCAAAAAATAAGAGGGTCCAGGGTTATTGATGTAACCATTAATAGCCCTGCCTATAAAGCAGGACTAAGGAAAGGTGACCTGATTACAGGAGTAGGTCCCTCAGATAATAACTCTCAGCTTTGGTTTCCACGCAACCCTAAGGATTTTCTAAACACTTTAGCTAAAAATTACAGGAGTGGAGATAGAGTTAATTTTTCTATAAGTAAATTTGAGTCGGATGGAACGGTTCAATCCCAAAAATTAAAAATCGATTTTTTTGACCAGATAAAAATTCCCGAAGACACAATAGTTGCGAAAAATAATCCAATTGATACGCAACCAAATTCAAAGATTTCAGAAAAAAAAATATTTTCTAAAAATAAATCAATTGATATGGAATCTCACCTGGAAGAAAGCTCTAAAAAGGCAAACCAACTATCACCGCCTTCTACATCCAATGTAAAGACTAAAAAAAAATTACTAGGAATATTAGTTCAAGATTATTTGCAATATGGAAAGAATGAAGGCGTATTGGTAGCCAATATAATGAGGAATACACCTGCGGAGGAAATATTTAGACCCGATGACGTTATAACGCATATTGATGGCGTTAAAGTAAATTCTTCCAATGAATTAATAAAATTCCTTCAAAAAATGCCTGAGTATCAGCAAACCTCTTCACTCGCAATTTTAAGAAATAGAAGATGGTTATCAGTCGTTGCTAAACTGCTTAATACTTTGGAAGGACAGAACGATCTAGTTCGCCAAAATCGATACTGTGGAGTCCGAGGGGCAAAAGACTACAATGGAAATATGTTATTTATTGTACCTACCGAATATGTAATCCGACTCAATCAGAGTGGTACTTTAAGAAAAACTATTAAAAACTTTAGTGATATCCAAACAACCGGATTATTTCATCAACTTCTCCAAAATAAATGGTGTAAGCAAGAAAGTCCCGAAATTATCATTCCAATAGAATTCTTGAACGATCAATATTTTAAAAAACTATTGGAAATAATTAACTTAATACCATCCTCAAACTCGAGTTCCTATAAAACAGCGAATAATTATCTTATAAGAAATACAGGGCAAGACTTCAATTTAGAATTGATGGAATATAAAAAAAATAGAAAAAATGATAATTGGCTCTTGAGTGAGAAATTAATTTTAGAAAACGATCCCAATCTTCGCCTCGGTATTAGCGTTTCAAACTATGTACAATTTTGGGAGAATAAGGGAGCAATTATTTTAGCTGTAGAAAAAACCGCAAATGCTAGCGGAAAATTAAAAAAAGATGACGTAATTTTAAAAATAGATAACGAAGAGATATTTTCCTCCAAAGATGTCGTTCAATTCATTGAAAATCTTCCTAAAGAAAAAGATGAAGTATCAATTCTCCTTCTTAGAGGCGATGAAGGTTTAAATATTAATTTGAAGCTTACCCCAAACTATAAGCTAAATTATAAAAATAAAGGAATAAATTGTTCTCTTAGGGTGGCAAAAGATAAAAACCTAAACCGTATATTAATTGGTCCCATCGCTTATCTATATCATTTAAGCTCTAAAAACCCTAGCGAGTTAAAGCAAGTTTTTGATCTTGCAGAAGATTCTAATCATGGTGAAGGGGCATTCCATACTCTGGAACAAAATAAATGGTGTTTTAAGGGAATTCATGAAATTTATATTCCTACCGCACTTTTTAATCCTAATTCTACCACCGGATTAAAGGCTCAGATAAATACAGCTTTTTTAGCCTCTAAATTTTCTAAAGATAAACAAATCGCTTTTGTTATTAAGAATACCCCTAAGGGAAATTTGAATAATTTTGAAAAGAATGAGCTACAAGAAAATGATAAATGGTTATCAGCTCATAATTTGGTTTATAAAAAAAAATATCAACCATCACCGCCAACGTCAAGTTACAGTGATTATCGGAATAAATATCGATCTTCACCAAAAACATATAATTATCCAAACTATCTGAACCAATACCAGTCTCCACAACAAACGTATAAATATCCAAACTATTTGAATAAATATCAATCTCCACCATCTGCATATGGTTTACCTGGTTACTCCTCTCCCAATCAAAAACAACCTCGCGTAAATCCACTTTATTCATCTCCTACATATAAACAATCAAAGCCTTACGAAAGAAATGAATCCTACAAAATAGATAATGAACCCAAAAACTCGATAACGAGTAATCCCTTCGATTCCTTCTTTTGGTTTTTCGCAAATTCAGGAGTATTTCTTGAATTTGGGGATGAGATTTTTTGTTCAATTAAATCTGCAATAAAAAAAGATGCGAGTGAGGACCTGTTTGATTCGGCTTCCTTCAAATCATGCCGAAACTACGCAAGACAAAAAATTGCTCATATTGAAGAAAACCACCCTTTTGCTTCTTTAATAGGAGCTAGCCTTGGCTATATATTTTGTGCCCCCGCAGCTTGGCTGTTCTTTATTTTTTATGGAAAATGGGGGTACAATGCTAGTTTCAGCGAAGTATTTAAAAAGGTTTTTCAGGCTGAGCTGTTTGAGTCAGGAATTTGCGTTTTCGGTCAAGTGTTTACTGATGGAAACTTTGGACTAGCATTATTATCAGTTGGGTACGGTGCAGTTTCTGGGATAATCAGAGGAGGAGGAGTGGCTTTTATGTATAAATACAAAAGGGACTCGGTGTTTAGGTTTAACGTTGGGATAATTATCGCAGCTGTTATTTTTGCTTTTTGTTATTTTGTAAGCCTTTCCAATGAAGCGCACGCCGGGGGTATGGGAGGGGCATTAAAAAATTCACTTCGCAATTCGGGTGATCTGGGCAAGGTTTTTAAACCTCAAGCCGCTCCCCCTCGTCCTCAGTACCCTGCACCCTCATCGACGCCTAAACTCAGAGTGCCCATTCAAAAAATTTCACCACCCCCTGTCCGAACTTTGCCTATTCAACAACCAAAATTTCCTAAAGTCTCACAAAACCTGAATATAAAACCAACAAAACAACTTAAGCCTAATATTCCAAATAAAGCATTGGAGGCCAAGAAACAAACCCGATCAGATTTTATTGAAAACATTAGAAAAAATGGCAACTCAAACCAGAGCCAAACTAAAAAAGCCTTAAAGGAAACTGCGTCTCTTCCGCAAAAACCTGAAGGACATTTAGCTAATGTCGATAAATTAAAACGGAATATGGGGCAACTTCCTAATGGAAGATTGAAAAATGAAGCTGGCTCTAAAATTAGGAGTGAAACACAAAAAGCCGCAACCTTAAAATCAAAAAATGAAAAAATAATTTCAGATAAAAAATGGCAAGAAAAGCAAGCCATTAATCAAAAAGTTATTGCCAAACGAAAAGAAAATGATAAAAGGTTTTTTGAAAATAAAAAACGAAATGAAGAATTTGCTCGGACAAAAAAAGCAAATAACGAAAAACTTCTTGCAAAGAAAGAAAAAACAACAACCGGCCTTGAAACTAGAGGATATAAAGCCAAACCTGGTGAGCGTACCATACAGGGGCAAGTGGATGCAGCAGTTCAGCAAGGAGGTGGGAATCCAACTATTCAGAGAGGAGGGCAAGACTTGTTTCGGTTAAGAAAAAAAGGACATGGGTTTTCAGGAGTCTCGGCCACCCCTCAAAATGTACGAAATCTAACACCTGAGGGAGAAGCGATCTTTGGTAAAGGAGCTGATAGGTCTGTTTCTTCAAGAGATATTCGAGAGCTCTATAAAGCACAAACAGGGCAAGGGTCAAGCAAGATCCGTACTAAATCAGGGAATTAGATTATGAGCACTACAATTGGTTTTGGGTATTCTACTGATAATAATACTGATTTGTATGATGATCTAAAAATTTTGGCAGATAAATTTGGATATGGATTGGTAAATGGGCCTAATTTTGCTGAACCAGATGTGAAAGATGGGGTGGAGGTTGCTCAAAAAAATAAAGGCTGGAAGTACATCCATCTTTTACAGTCTCCAAAAAATAATGAGGCCAGTTTAGCTTTTGGAATACACGAAGAATTAAATACCTATGAAACAATTAGAGAACGCCCTAAATTCTTTAATTTTCTTTCAGAATTAGAGTCTTTCTCCTCTGGGAAATGCAAAAAATTGGGGGTGTTTTTTTCTGGTGAATGGTCTTCCAAAGACCGAGTCCGCTATAGTTGTGGAAACACCTCAGACTTGATCACGTTATTATCTATGCCCGGTAATTGGGGAATTAGGTATTTGATTCCAGAGACAGGTCGGTTGCAAGATTCCGATGAAACCCCTCTCATATTTGATCTAAAGAACTAATATTGTTAGTCAATGAGGGGGATCTATTAATGAAAACTTGATAGCTACCCTAAATGAATATATTAAGTGTCAGCCTAATTTATAACATTGTGGCCTCGATTTCTCATGCAGGTTCTATAGGCTTCTTTAAAGTTTTCATCTTCGCTTAAGCCTTGTTTGATGGCACCTCCTATTCCTCCTGCGACGGCACCTATTGCCGCACCTTCACCAGCATCACCCAAAGCTGCTCCAATGGCCGCTCCAGTTGCTCCTCCAACCGCACCTCCCTTTAAGGTTTCTTCTGTTACTTTTTTGCCTTTATCTTTCGAAGCCTGATTTGCTAATTCTTTACATTCTGCTAAATCTTGTGAAATAGAGTCCGCTTGTGCATCACCAAGAGTATCAATGGTAGGTGTCCAGCCCATTTGAGAAGCACAACCCGAAAACATAAAAAAAGAAAATATCACCCCGTAAAATTTCGTTTTCATTAGAAATTCCTATAAAAATAGTCTAAATAAATATTTTTAAATTTGTCTCTTGATATTGGTTTTAAGTTATTAACGTGGAAGTATTTTTTCCAAAAACTCCAAACATTATTAACTTTAATTAGTATTTTTCCTTGAGCATTCAACCTATTTCTTTAAGTGAAAAATTTATCGACATAATACCAAAATATAGACGCTTTTGCATTGGGTTTTGGGTAATGGTTGAATTCTTTCGATACCTGCCATTGAAATGAATTACACAACAATTTTCTTATTGGAGTCAGTAGTGTGTCAAATAGGGTTCACATGACACATGAATGAACCGGAAAACCGATCATTTTAATTTATGAAAAAAGAAATGCGTTAAGGATGATCGCAAGATGTGCGCTGTATTACATTCAGCGCGATCTTGACAAGGGAGACGCTGCCGCTCTCCCGTTGTATCCCTCTAGGCTTTGACGCATTCAGGCATTGAACCTTTCTGCGCCAGTAAAACGTTTCGCCGTTTCATCACGAGCCGGAGGAGCGTTCCTGCTCCCCCCGCGCCCCCATGACCAACGGGAGATTTCGCTCTCCCTTTGGAAGCCCTTCGACCGGATGTCTCGTCACCCGGCACACGAGCAAAGGGAGACTTCCGTTCTCCCTTGTGCAATCCCATCCACCAACCCTGCGCGGATTGGATGCCGCCAACGCTTCCGCCGTTGGATCACGACCAGCGTTTCGACTGCTGGACTTTGTGGCTAGCTTTTAAATTGCCATCGCAAAAAATAAAAATGGCGTGATGATTTCTGGAAAAAGCTATTTTACCCATATTTGATAGCTATTATTATGGGTTAAAAAAAGTTAAAAAAATATGGGCAATTGAAATATTTGGGAAATACGATTCAGAGTTTACTGTTCGTTTATGTTCTGTATCAAAGTTTGCGACTGATGGAAAAACAGCTGAAGGATAACGAATAAGTTTACCTTTCAAGCAGGGAACTATTTTTAATTCTTTTGTGATTTTTTCTTGAGTTATATAATTTTTTAGCTTGTTTAGACATACCTCTTTATCTCCAACAATCATGGCCACCATTGCGGCTATTGGTTCGTTTTCACCATAACGTCTATCGACAAATCGTTGCATTCCATCTTGTCTTACATAAGCTCGTATACTTTTTGAAGCGTTACAGAGTTTTTTAAATTCGAAGATCAATACTAATCTCATTTTCCCAGAATTTGAAAAATAAGTAATATCTTTCCTAGTCCTTTCGATTATTTCACCAGTTTTTTTGTCGATTTTAATTTGAGGATTTTCATTTATCCAAAATCCGGTTAATCTACCTTTTGATTTCGAAAAGTTGTCGATGTAATAATGTAATCTTTCGGTAAGATAGTTCTCTCTTTTAGAAAGGTCGAAAAACTGTGGCTGAGAGCTAGCCATTTCTTGCCACGTTTGAAATAAAAACTCCGCTGCCCGGCGTGCCTCATCAAATGGAAATACCTTTTTCCAAACATCGGGTTTGGAAGAGGTTAATTGCTCACTCAATATGAATTTACCTCCTGAATGAAGCGAACAATTCGTTCTGCATCTTGATAAGCTTCACCTCTTAACCAAAGACGACGTATAAGTGGTTTTATAAGATATAGAGAATCTTGATGCCTAATAACTGTATCCGCAATAAGGTAGAGATTATCTTGTGTTTTTAGAGGCAGAATATCTTCTTTTCTAAGTTTGTTAAGAACAGCTATAACAGCACTATCCGTTATTTTTCGGTTCCACAGGTCGGAGGAGTTTCCATGTTGTGTTGTCTCCAATTTGATAATCCCTAACCTTCCAACATCTTGATCAGAGCCTCTTAGAAATGAAATTTTAAAAGAGCCTTCTCCATTCATTGCATCCCTCCATTCATTAAGCTCATTCAAAAACGTATCGGCGTAATCGGAAATTATTTTTTTGGAGACAGGGGCCTGTAAAGGTGTTTGCAAATCGGAATATGAAGATGGTTGTATGCTTGGAAGAATGTATTTTATAACTTCCTTAATACGGGCACGTTCGCTTTTTTTTAGTTCAAAATAATCCCAAATTTTTTCCTCTGCTTCTATTCTCCAACGCTCATATAAATATTTTTGTTCTAAAACATGTTCCTTCTCTAGGTTTTTGGTAAATAGTGCAATTTCCGAAATTATTTCTTTCGCTTTTTTAGGATTAGAATGATTATTCGGAGCAAAGAAGGGAAAATTTTTTATATCGTTTAGACTTACGCGTTCACGTTCAAAAACAACTTGATAGGCTGTCATTATGAGGAAATAACGGGCTAAGTCAGAATGAAGATAAACTGATATAAAACGGAGTAAATCATTGTCTATTTTATGAGCTACTATCGCAGCAATGCTACTTGAAAATGAAAATGGTTTAGAACTGTATGCGGCCATTATTTCACGATTTGAATTAAGGCCATCGGTAAAGACAATTCGTGCCTCATTAAAAGCTTCTGGAAATGATTTTGGTAACCTGGCTATAGTTTCGATTTCATCTGGAAAAGCTCGAAGAACTTGGTGGTCTAACAATGGTCCATTAGTTTCAAAGTGTTTGGCATTTAGATAAGGCCATTGATGCAGTTCCTCTGTAGAGACTGGAGATGGTTGCGATACGTCTTTCTTATGAAAACCCTTGGCAATACTCCATCCCTCAGTTTTTTTTATAAAATCTCCTAAAGTCCCTGATATCTTAAGACGGGTAATTGTTCCAAGATCATGTTGTGTTCCCCAAAAGAGTGTAGTCAAAAGTGAATTATTACTCGAAAGAGAAGAAGCTGGAATAACATGACGGTCAGTTCCATGTAGAGCTAATCGTCCGAAGGATAAACTTACATCTGCTTTTGGTACCCTGTATTCAATCGTTTGTTGAATACTATTATCATTTTTTAAAGCACGAGGTTTTGCAACTAAAATTAGAGTTGGTTGCTTTGCATCATCAAAAAGTAATTTTCTTATATCTCCAAAATTGATTATGGTTTCAATTTGATAGTGTCTTAGCAAAAGCTTTATGAATTTTTGACTTGTATGGGCCGCAAGCAGACTTACTGGAAGAATAAAACAAACTATCCCATCCTTTTTAAGACTATTTAAGGACCTTAACAAAAATGCTGCGGAAACTTGTCTTCTTGGAATTTTATAGCCTTTTTGCTTTGCCCAGATGTCTGAGGAAAGTTCGGAGTTGCTAGGAGGCTCTACCCAAGGTGGGTTACAAAGGAAAAGGGAAAACTGTTGAGAATTTACAAGTGGATTTTGCTTTGAAAAGAGATCGCCTTCTTTTTTTCCTACTCTGATATTTCCACCGAGAAGATGGGGCAAACGAGCTTTACCTGATTTATAAAGTTCTGCAATATCAGATGGCTGAAGATTTTCAAGTACTGATAAATATAGGCTGAATGCGGTGACACGACATGCAGACTCATTTATATCGGAGCCATAAATATTCTGTTTAAGTAGACGAGTTCGTTCTGAGAACGATAATTGACGATTTCTTTCGGATTCTGCATGAGCCAACATCCTACGAAAAGCGGTTGTCAGCAAAATTCCGGAACCACAAGCACCATCGTAGATTTTTTCTTTTAGAATATTCTTTGATCCCAGAAAAGCTTGGTTGACGACTAGGTTAGCAAGATGCCTCGGTGTGTAATAGGCACCTATTATACGTTTTTCATCTGACAAAAAAGATTCATAAATTCCAGAAATAAGTTCAACGGGAATAAATCTAAAATCATAATTCCATAAATCCTGCTGCCCGGTTTCAAGGTTTACACGGCTTAAAAAATCATCTAATTGCTGTAGAGCATTGTTTGATAATTGAGCCCAAATATCGGCTCTTTCATTTGGTGCATCTAACAAATCTCCGTTAAAATCGTTTTTTAACCGTTCGAGTAAACGGATAATACCGTTTTTATCTTTACTCTTTATAAGATCATGTAATAAGCCAACTTTCCTTTTCTCTCTGTAAGAATTTCCAACTATTTGCCTATGCTCCAGATAAGAAATGAACATTATTTGGGCCATAAGAAATTGAGCTTTTAAACGTGACAACCCAAATTTCTCAATATTTTTCACAACGACAAAAAGATTTCTAAGAAGTTGGCGGTCCACTCTGTTTTCAGGTTGGAACCAATCAATATGGCGGGAAAAAATCTCACCTGATTGAAAGTCTGCTTTAGAGTAGGGGCTAAATAAATGAGCTTCAGAATATTGAATAGTCTTGGGGGTTACATCTCGTTGACTAACAGGAAGAGCTGAAGCTTTTGATGCATCGATTGTAAGAACCACAGAAATTAAATTCTGATTCCATATTTTTTGTCGAATTTCTTCTAAATCCAGTCGAGTACTTTTATGCTCTCCTTCAAAGAAGCAGACAGTAGGAACTCCTTCAATATCAAAGACAGCATGAGCTTGAATTTCTCCGTCAGTCCTTAAAAGCTCTTTAAGCTCCCTATGGTAAGGGTGAGCTATAGGAAGATCTTGGTTGGCTAAATGCAAATTACTTGAGGAATTACTATATCCCCAAGTTTTAAGCCATTTTTTTAGATTAGTTTTCATCGCTGAAAAAGTTACAGTAGAACAGTAAATAATTTTTAAAATTGTATCAGAGAAGCCATTCTATGTAATAGAAAACCTAAAGTATTTTTTCATAATTTTCATTTGAGCTCTCAGAATATTTATCTAATTGATAAAAAATAAGATTTCCTAAGGGACTTCGCCCCTCGCGCTCGCAAGGCATCCAAACGTATCCCTGAAGGGAGCCCTCGTTCGGAGCCTCCTTGCCCTTGCTACCCCCATCCTCGCCGGAAGCACGGTTGCATGTCAGCAACCCGCTTTTAATTAGTAAAGGTAAAGGAGAGGATTATGTCCAGTTTTTATGCGCAGCCTTATGATATTTCTGCAACAGGATTTTATTTTGAAATCTTGGAAGAGTACGAAGAAAAATCTAGTAAATTAGTTAATGACGCAGGATTTCCCGTAGAAGAATTTGAAATTCAGTTTATCGATGGGGAGGATATTGATTGTAAATTATTTGATGCGCTGGGTTTAAGTCAGTGTAATATCGGCCCCCTTATTGATGCGGCGGAAAGCTGGGGCGAGTGGCAGAAAATAATCGTCATTCTTGCCGTAGGGGAATGCGGCTATGATTTTGACCCCGAAGACGGTAACCCGGATGATTTTGACATTGATATTTATGAAATGGATTCCATGAAGGAATTAGCAGAGCATTTTGTTGATGAAGGACTGTTTGGAGAAATTCCTGAAAGTCTCATTCACTATATTGATTATGATGCGATAGCCCGCGATTTAAGTACAGAATATAGCGAGGCAAGAATTACCGGAAGAAGGTTTATCTATCGATACGTTTGAAAAATTTTCCCTGAGCCGGGTTTCCCAGCTCAGGTTTGCGGCAATGAGAATGAATTAATTATTTTTAATCCAGTCAAATGTACCTTTTAAGGGCTTGAATGCCTCTATTTGGTCAATGTTGGTTCTCACCACTATTAAGGTATCGTCTTTATCTATAAAATTTTTAAAATGCTCTAAAAGATCTTCAGTAGTCTCATTAAGATTACAAAGCCAGAATGATCTAGCTGCCCTATGGCAACCAAGTCTCTTAAGCTCGTCCGTCAATTTTGTGTAATCTTTTTCTTCATTGTTCAAATCGTAGGTAATAACAAAAATAGACAATTCTAATCTCTCCTAATTGAATGGAATAAAAATAAAAACGATCTTGAGGTAGGGGAATTTTTGAGAAAAAGTCCCTGAAAATTATGTTTTCTGCTCAAAATCTAGTTTTTAGGGCGGATAGTTCTGGTTCTTTTTGAGGGAGAAACCTGTATTTTCCAACCATATATTTAATTAAGTTCTTCAAAAATATTTTTGCCACTTTAATTTGAAAAGCGGGATGTTAATGGCTTAATTTTTTTCGGTTAAATAAAGCAAGTTAATAAAGCTCTTGCCCATGACCTTTTTCAAAAGCCTGGGTTAAAGCTTTCTCTTTTGGGGGAGGTGGAGTTCCGCCGATCTCGACATAATGCGCAATAGTTTCCCTCAATTCCAGCATTTGGTTTTGATAACGTTCTTTAAATTCGTTAAGTGATTTTTGAAGTCTCTGGCGTTCCTGGAGCTGGCGATTGATGAGATTTTGTTTTTCGTCACGATCGCGCAACTGACAGTTTTCTGTTTCCCGCTCGTTCTCGGCACGGATTTTTTTGTATTTTCCGGTAATGCGATACCAGATTCCTTTAAAGCCTCTTGGCAGTCTTTGGAAACGTTCAGTTTCTTCCTTTTTCCACCGCTCTTCCTGGCGTTCTTTCAAATTCTGTCTTTGTTTACGGTGATGGTTTCTGATCACCTGTTTCCGGCGTAACAGAGGTTCTTTTTCTTTCTGGGTTTGGTTTTTGACTTCCTGTACGTAATTCTCAAGTTTTCCTGTCATGCGCCGGACCAGATCCACTTTGACCTCTGCCACAGAGGGTAGGTCTTTCGGATCGCCTAGACAGCTTTTTAACTCTTTGGGTTTTATATCCAGTTTGCGGCTCAGGGAAAATATCTCCCCGCGATAATCGACGGCGACAAAGCCGCGCCTGTCACCTTTTGCCAGGGTAAAACCTCTTTCTTTTAGTGCTTGCGCAAAAGCGTTTTTACTGTCTGATACGGCCCAGCATTCCCTGAATAACTCTATAAGTGCTTGGGGGTCTTCATTAAGGCGTTTAGCCTGTTGCCATTCTGAAAGGCTAAAATTGAGAGGATCACGCTTCTTACTATCCATCATGCCACGCGGCATTTGCCAGCCATATTTATAGTAAAGTTCTTTGGAAATCTCCCGCAGTTTTAATTTATAGAAAGAAAGACTAACGGCCTTCATTTCCTGCGTATTAATGCGCGACCAGACACAATGCGCGTGACGCCGCCCTTCCTTTTCATGAAAGACGATGGCGCGAGGTTGTCCTTCCAACCCCGTTTCTTTTTCAATTTTCGCAAGAGCGTTTTCAAAATATTCTACGGGAACGTTTTCCGTTTGCGGTGGGTTCAGGCTTACGGAAAACATAAATTGCCTGCACTTTGTTCCCTGACTTACGGCGTAAATCTCCTGTAAAGCATCATGAATATTATCAGACATAAAACCGCTGATTTCATGAATTTCGACGTGTTCGTTTTCTTCAGTCTTCAGTAGGTGGCGTGCTAATTGTCTGGCACCGCCGCGCTGGCTTGCCTTAAGAATCATGATTGTTTTTAACCGCAAGACCGAGGGCTTTAATCAAGGCATAACGAATCCATTTAATATCAAGGCAGCAATCGGCAATGGCTTTTTCCGTTTCCGGCGAAACGATGAGGGAGCCTGATTTAACGGAATTCGCGAGATGGTTTAAGTTTTCGGATATTTTCATGCGCCCCAACTCGCCTAAAATTTGTCCTAATTCCTTGTGGTCCTTAACAGGGAATTTTCCCCGTGTTTTTCTTTTCGAAGCATCCGGTCCAAACAAACTGGAACGGACATAATCGCTTAAGGACATACCGGCGGCATTACGCTCAACCCGTGCATACTCTTCGAGTCTTAGGCGCAGAGTAATAACCCGTGTCCTGTTGTTTTGTTTTTCAATCATATTTTTCATTCTGTAAATAAAATACACCCTCATCCCCCGTATTTTGGGAAACAAAGGGCAAAAAAGCTTTAAATCTGAGGGAGTTAAAAAAGAACAAGCCCTCGGAGGAAGAACCTCCGAGGGCTTGTTTTTGTGGTAGTATTATTTTCTAGGGATCAAATGTTAGATCAATGGAAGCATCCTTGAGAATGGTGTTCCAGTCCTCTAAAGTCTGGAAAATTTGATTTGACTCTTCTCCGCCTATCCGCACTCAAACAATAAAAGGTTGTGGGAGAAATCCCACAACCTTTTTTGTTTTTATTCTATCCAAAAGTTCCTTCCGTTCTTCCCTACTTCCCTCAGGTTGATTATAATCCTGCTATGACAGAACCGACTGGTATCATTGCGATCATTTTTGTCCTTTATATGGCTGGTATGCTTGGGGTTGGCATTTGGTCGTCCAGAAGGGCCCATACTGCCGTAGACTTTTTTCTGGCAAACCGCTCTTTGGGGCCTTGGTTAACGGCCATTTCGGCTACATCGAGTTCAGAAAGCGCTTGGGCTGTTATGGGCACTGTGGGTATGGCTTATAAACAAGGACTTTCGGCCTGGTGGTTCTTGCCAGGGTGTCTCTTGGGTTACGCATTAAATTGGCTTTTTGTAGGCGATCGCTTACGTAAGCGAGCTTTGGAAACGGGTAGTCTTACTGTTTCAGATTTTTTAGAGTCGCATTTTAAAGATCCTGCGTATTTAATTCGAATTCTTTCCGCATTCATTATTTTTTCCTGCATGTTGGCTTATGTTGCCGCCCAATTCACTGCCGCTGGTAAAGCTTTCAACGCAATTTTTGGGATAGAACACTCCATAAGCGTTCCTCTGAGCGCTTTGATCGTAGTATCCTATACGTTGCTTGGTGGTTTCTTAGCGGTTGCTTGGACTGATTTAGTGCAAGGTTTGATCATGGTTGGAGGATTAGTTGTTTTATCTTTAGTTGCCCTTGGCGAGGTAGGAGGCTTTTCGGAATTGTTGCAGAAAACGGCGACTGTCTCTCCAGATTTTTTAAGTTGGGATGGCGGTAAAAGCGGTTCTACAATGTGGGGAGGAATTGTTGGATTACTGGGAATTGGATTAGGCTATCCGGGGCAACCTCATGTGTTGACACGATTTATGGCGGCTCGTGATTCTAAGGCAATTCGCGACGGTTGGAAGATTTCTTTAAGTTGGGGGTTTCTTGTTTATTCTTCGGGGATTTTATTGGGAGTTTGCGGAAAAGCGTTGATGCCGGAATTGAATGATCCTGAACAACTATTTCCGAAAGCCGCAATAAGTCTATTAGATCCATTACTTTCTGGTATTGTTCTAGCCGCTATTTTAGCGGCTATTATGTCTACGGCAGATTCTCAGTTGCTCGTGGCGGCTTCGACAGTTGTGCGAGATATTTATGAGAAGGTTCTTTCTAAAAAAGTATCGCAAAAGCAGACGTTGATTCTTAGCAGGACAGTTATTGCTTTATTGGGGGTAGCCGCAATGGCTTTTGCATTAACTGACGTGCGCGTTATTTTTTGGTTTGTTTTATTTGCTTGGTCAGGTCTAGGAGCTAGCTTTGGTCCTGCGATTTTATTTGTCTTGTATTGGGAGAAAACTACACGACAAGGTGTTTTAGCTGGAATGTTAACGGGTTTCATTACCACTCTAGTCTGGAAAATTTCTGGACTTTCGGATTCCCTTTACGAATTACCGCCAGCATTTTTGATTTCCTGTGCGTCAATCTTTTTGGTGAGCCGAATGACTCAGGACTCGACTCTAGAATAAATTTTGTGTTAAAATTAGACACAAATTAACTTCCAGGGTTACCGATGTTTTTCGAAGATAATTCCTTAATGGGACTTTTTAGCGTAATGGCTGCTTTATATGCCCTTCACTTAGTTTTGAAGCGTGGTCAAAGCGAAAAGTTGCATGGCGACCAGAAAAACCAAGATCTTGAAACTCTTTCTGATTTGAGAGAAGAATGGGAATACAACTTACGGCTTTGCGAAGGAATTTCCCAAGGAATAGCAGAGTTTAGAGAAGACGCTCATTTTAGGACTCAAATTTGGGAACGCTATGGAGGAGAATTTCCTTTAACTCTTGAAGAATTAGATAGAATCGAAAAGACCTACGAATTTTTAATGGAGATGCAAGGAGAGTTGGAAGCTTCTTCGTCTATGGCAACAGGTTCTCTTCCACTTGACGCACTAGTTCCTTTAATTGAAAGCGAAAAAGATTCTGTTGCCGAGGCTTTAGGCATTATAGACCATGCCATTAAGGAACTTAGATTATAGAAAAGATAATCTCTAATTTTGATTAAGTTCTTCCATAATTAATTCGACCATTTTTTGAGTTGCTCCTCGCGATTCTTGAACTAATTTTTGAGCCTTTTCTCCAAGGTCTTTTCTTCTAGCAGGTTCTTGCAGTAAACCCTCGATTATATTTTCCAAATCTTCAGAACCTTGTACTTCGATAGTCGCTCCGATTTTCCCAAAAGATTCGGCCATATCGCGCTGATATTCCATATAAGGGCCATGACAGGTCGGGACGCCATGAGCTGCGGGCTCGGCTAAGCTGTGGCCTCCGCCAGGTTGGAACAAACTCTTGCCCACAAATGCCACAGTAGCAATCGAATAAATATCTGCCAACTCACCCATAGTGTCTAATAAAATGATAGCTTGACTCTCCTTCTCAGACAGCAAAGACTTTTGGACAAAATCTAAATTTTTTGACTCAATCTCAGAAACCACATCTTGTAAGCGTTCCAAACGTCTCGGGGCTAAAATCAGAACCAAATCGGGAAATTTATCTTTAAGCTGAGAGAAAGCTTCTAAAATGACACTTTCTTCTCCTTCATGAGTGCTGCCAGCTACCCACACTGGAGCGGATGGATTTATTTTTAATTGGGATAACAGGTTTCCCCATTGCTCGTCTGAAACTGTTTCTAAGCCGTCAAACTTAGAATTGCCTAACACCTTAATTTTTTCTTGCGACACCCCCAACGATTTTAGCTTAGATTCCCCATCGTTACTTTGAACGCATAAGGTCTTAAAGCAACTGAACATCTCTTTTGATAGAGAAGGCAGTTTTTTATAAGTCTCAACTGATTTTTCAGAAATTCGTCCTTGGAACAAAAAAGATGGAATTTTTAATTTTTTCATCAATAACAATTGGCCGGGCCAGAATCCTGTTTCGGTCAAAACAAAAAGATCAGGACGAACGCGCCGCAGAGCTCTCTCCCAAAATGGCCAAAAATCCAAAGGGTGATAAAATAGGTTTTCTACAAAACTTAAGGAATTTTTAGCTGTTTCAAATCCGGCTTCGGTGGTTACAGAAACAACAATTCGCCAATGGGGCTGCTGTTCTCGAAGAGCTTTTATAAGAGGGACTATCGAGCCTATCTCCCCAACGGATAAAGCAAAAAACCAGATAGTTTTGGGAAAAGATTGTTTTCGATCATTTGGAAATGGCGTCCAACCTAAGTGATGTGAGAAACCTTTTGTTTTTTTCCCAAAAACAAAAGCTGAAATAGCAAAGAGTGGGAGAAAAATAGGCAAAACTATTAATGAAATGATCTTATGTAAGAATAAATACATAAATAAGGTTAGTTATTTCTTTCTTCTTTGAAAAAAACGAATTTATATGTCGAAATTGTCAAATAACTTTAGTTTTTTTAGACTCAATAAACATCATAAAACAAATGATTATCTCTTGACAAAGCGACTTAGATATCATAACTTTGCGGTTTCATTTCTTAAATATTATTACAAATAATATGACCGATTTTCATGTCGGAGCAATCCATAATAGCTGCAATTATTCAAACCAACTAAAAATTTAATTAAGCAATTTTAAAAAGGTAAAAACGATGTCAGATCAGCCAGATATTATATACACCAAAGTTGATGAAGCTCCCGAATTGGCGAGTGGTTCTTTTCTTCCAATCATACAATCTATTACAAAGGTTGCCGGCGTTAACGTTGGCACTAAAGATATTTCGCTTGCGGGTCGAATTATTGCTCAGTTTCCAGAGAGACTTAACGACGATCAAAAACAGCCGGATGATTTAGCTTTGTTGGGTGAGATTGTATTGGACCCAAACGCTAATGTAATCAAGCTTCCAAACATC
>JAJDAT010000032.1 GCA_029261715.1 Nitrospinia bacterium
GCGAACAACAGTAGGTAAAAGACCGCTCATATTTATACTGATCGCGGTAAACTTCTTCCCACCGACGGTCTGGATAGGATTCCAACGGATTCCCAACCTTAACAACCGGTTTCAATTGAGCCCCTACTTTCTTGCTTGACAACGCCATAGCCGTAGCTACACCAGCGCTCACTTGCAAGAATTTTCTTCGGTTCAACCTCATGAAATGAACCTCCTTGGTTGATGGACTATAAAGAATCAGCCCATAGATTAATTAGGTTAACCCCTAACCAACATCTAAGCCAGACTCACCGAGAGCCTTAGCATTTTTTTTCAAATAGCCGTAAAACGACATTTGAAATCCAACAAAAAACAAAGCAAAAAAATCATAAACTAATGACTTCGTTTGCCAAACAACTTCAAACAACTAAATCTTGATGCCTATAGCACCTACCCACGGCAACGGAAACCTTAGTTAAGCGGGCCATCAAGAAGTTTCAAAACTTTAACAGAGCTCCCCGTCAAAAAGACGGGGAGGGAGGGCAAGTCCACAGCTCTGTGAAAATTCTGAAACACGGGCTTTGAAAACTTCTTAATATAAAACGAAGTTTAAAAATCTAAAAATCGCTAAGCTTTTATCCCGAAAGTTCCTCTTTTTTGCGCTTATACGTTTATTTACCATTTTGGAGCGAACGCACTTTATCTAAAGGAGCAAGGACTGTCAAGGATTACAAACAAACAGGAAAACCCATAATTAATTAAAAAAAAATACCTGAAACCATATCTCAGGGCCTTAAATCAATCTAAACCCAACAACAAGTAAGAAACTTCCTACAGCTAATAATCTAAACACCCGGATAACTAAAGGAATAGTCCTATGGGAAATAGACAACAAGCTGATTTGCAGCGGAAAAATCATAGGAAAAAGACTACCAATAGTAGGACGAGTATCAGAAAACGGTTTTGGAGAAATATCAGAACTCAGAATTCCTATATCAGATATCAGCATTTCAAAAAATTAGAACCTTTTGACTGCTCAAAACTCATATCGATGTAACTAAAACTTCATAAACTTCCTCTTTTTCTCAAAAAAACTTAACCACAATTAACTAACCCCAAAAATTATCATTAGACGACAAAAAAACTAGCGGCATTTCGCCTCTCTGGAAACTATTATTATCGACTAATATTTTTCAATGCATTTGATTAATCAAAAAATAAGCTAGTCGAAATCCCCTTGATACATATAAATCAAATATGCTAAAATTCCGAAACGCATATTTGTGTCAGTATTTACGTTTAATTTAATTCGCACGTTTCCGGACCGGTCTGGGGTGGCCCTTTGGGTTCCAGTTTTGGGAAGATGGAAACGGAGGCAAACCCAACTTTAGTATGGAGATTTTAGTTAATGCCAGAAATTACAATGAAAAAGCTTTTGGAGTCAGGGGTCCACTTTGGTCATCAAACCAATCGTTGGAACCCAATAATGAAAAAATACATCTACGGCGCTCGAAACGGGATTTATATCGTAGATCTCCAAAAAACTTTAAAGAAATTCCGAGAAGCAGAAGAATACATTAAAAAATTGGCCGAAGATGGGAAAAAAATCCTTTTTGTAGCCACAAAGAGACAAGCTCAAGAATTGCTTGCAAGTCAAGCCGAACGATGTGGAATGTTCTATGTGAACCAAAGATGGTTAGGCGGCACTTTAACGAACTTTTCCACTATCAAGAAAAGTATTGATCGTTTAAAAGAACTTGAGCAAATGGAAGCGGACAATAAGTTTGAATTGCTCCATAAAAAAGAAGCGGTTCAAAAACGAAAAGAAATCCAAAAGCTTAATAAGTTTCTTTCTGGTATTAAAAAAATGTCTAGATTGCCTGACGCTATTTTTATTATTGATACTCGGAAAGAAAGAATCGCTTTAGCTGAAGCAAAAAAATTAGGAATTAAGGTAATCGCCTTAGTCGATACTAACTGCGACCCTACAGGCATCGACTATCCAATTCCAGGCAATGATGACGCAATTCGCTCTATTAGACTTTTTACAGAACGAATTGCAGAAATTTTGCTAAAAGGTCAAAACTTACCGGACCCAATGGCTAGCAAAGAGGAACCCGAATCTGACTCAGAGGTTGCTGCAGAAGAAAACGCCGAACCGGTAGCCAATTAAGAGAATTTCAAAATAAAAATGTAAGCTTCGTTTCCGATCGGAAACGAAGCTTGCTAAAACAAAGTTTGAAAAATTGGAACTTCCTTAAATAAATCGTAAAGCTAAATTTACTTTTTATTACTTTAAGGTTCTGCTTCTATTTTCCTTAGCTCTAATTCATTAGGAAAATACGCTTGCCAAGTTCTACCTCTTAATTAAATCGAAATTTAAAATTTAGAAAAGCTAAAAACTAATGCCGAATGACTCGGCCGAACAGTAAAGAAGAGGAATCTGATGGAAATTACCGCAGCAATGGTTAAAGAACTTCGGGAAAAATCTGGGGCTGGAATCATGGAATGTAAGCAAGCCCTGAAAGAAAACGAAGGTGATGTAGAAGGAGCAATCACTTTTTTACGAAAAAAAGGATTGGCTAAAGCAGATAAGAAAGGCGGCAGAGAAGCTTCAGAAGGAGCTATTGGAACTTATATACATGCTGGAGCAAAGGTTGGCGTAATGGTTAAACTACATTGCGAAACAGATTTCGTCGCCAACACTCCTGACTTTAAAGATTTAATTAAAGATATTGGAATGCATATTGCCGCAGCAAAACCTAGGTTCATATCACGGGAACAAGTGACCGAAGAAATCTTGGAAAAAGAAAAAGAGATTTTTGCTCACCAAGCTAGAGAATCCGGAAAACCAGAGAAAATCATAGATAAAATTGTGACTGGAAAAATGGAAAAGTTTTATGAGGAAAATTGTTTATTGGATCAAGGGTTTGTAAAAGATCCAGAAAGCTCAGTACAAGACGTCATTAAACAAAAAATCGCTAAACTGGGAGAAAATATCATCGTTGGAGACTTTACCCGATTCGAAATTGGCGCCTAATAAAGAAACAAAGTCCGAAAGATCTATATACCGCAGAGTCCTTCTAAAACTTAGCGGAGAAATTCTTGCCGAGCAAGACGGAGCTTTCGGTATTGATCAAGAAGCGCTTGAAGGAATTGCTTCTGAAATTATAGAAGCAAAAAACATGGGGGTCGAAATCGCCATTGTGATTGGCGGAGGAAATATTCTCCGTGGGGCTACCTTTAGCGCTTTGGGAATGGAACGTGTTACCGCAGACCACATGGGAATGCTGGCAACAGTTATAAACGCCTTAGCTTTGCAGCACTCTTTGGAGAGCGCTGGCGTTTCAACCCGTGTTCAAACAGCTTTAGAAATTCACAAATTAGCCGAGCCTTACATTCGCCGACGCGCGGTTCGTCATCTTCAAAAAGGAAGAGTTGTAATTTTTGCGGCTGGAACGGGAAATCCCTATTTTACTACCGACACTGCCGCTTCTTTGCGAGCTGTCGAAGTTGAAGCGGAAGTGATTTTTAAAGCGACAAAGGTCGATGGAGTTTATTCAGCGGACCCCATGAAAGACGATAGCGCTGTAAAATATGATTCCTTATCTTATATTGAAGTTTTGCAAAGAGGATTGAAGGTAATGGATTCTACTTCGGTTTCTCTTTGCATGGATAACAAAATGCCGCTTGTCGTTTTTAACGTCCGCAAAAAAGGAAGCATCAAAAAATTATTGCTTGGCGAAAAAATTGGCACTGTTGTGGGAGCATAAATTATGATCGACGGCTATATTGAAGAAGCTACAACTAAAATGAAGCAATCCATAACCCATCTTCAAAAAGAATTGGGGAAACTCAGAACTGGACAAGCTTCTTTAGCGCTCATTGAAGACCTAAAGGTTGACTATTACGGAAATCCAACTCCAATATCTCAAGTTGGCACGCTCGGGGTACCAGATAGCCAAACCATTACAATCCAACCCTGGGACGCCGCAGTTCTCAAAGATATTGAAAAAACTATTCAAGCTTCGGATTTAGGATTAACTCCTAATAATGATGGCAAACTTATAAGATTAGTCATTCCTCCTCTTACTGGAGAAAGACGCCAGCAACTGGTAAAAGTTCTAAAAAAGACTGTGGAAGAAAGTAAGGTCGCCACCAGAAATATCAGGCGAGATTATAACGACAAAATCAAAAACCTGGAAAAAGAAAGCTATTCCAAAGACGATTGCAAAAAAGGCCAGGATAAATTGCAGGAAAAAACTGATAAAATAATAGCTGAGATGGATAAAGTTGGCGCAGCTAAAGAAAAAGATATTTTAGATGTTTGATAAGATTGAAATATAACAAATTTTGGCTAACATTTTTAGATTGTAAGTCCCGGTTATAAAAGAATCCCCTAGACTTCAAAATCATTATATAATTGGGCTAACTGACGCAAACTGTATCTTCAATAAACAACCAATTATCCCAAAGACTAAATGTCCTCTACCCAACCCGAATTATTTGAAAAGATTGATCGGGCACGGTTGCCCAGACATGTGGCCGTCATAATGGATGGCAATGGTCGCTGGGCAAAGAAAAATCTCTTAGCCCGGGTGCAAGGACATAGGGAAGGCGTAAAAACCGTTGACCGAATTGTCACTCTCAGTTGTAAGCTAAATTTAGAAGCCCTCACTCTTTACTCTTTTTCTGACGAAAACTGGAATCGCCCTGAAGCGGAAATAAAAGCTCTTCTTAAAATATTAGATCAATATCTAAAAAAAGAATTAAAACGAATGAAAGATGAAAATATTCGTTTTAACACTATTGGGCGCATTGAAGAGTTTCCCAATCCCATTCAAGAATTGATTGCTGATGTAAAAAACCAAACAAAAGAAAACACGGGACTGATTCTAACCTTGGCCTTAAGCTACGGCGGTCAACAAGAAATATTAGATACGGTTAGAAAAATAGCGTTTAAAGTTAGCGAAGGTAGTTTGCGTCCGGAAGATATCGACTCCGATCTTTTCGAAAGCTTTCTATATACACGAGATCTCCCAAAACCAGATTTATTGATTCGTACAAGCGGGGAGAGGCGAATCAGTAATTTCCTCTTGTATCAAATCGCATATACCGAGCTTCATTATACTGACGTTTTTTGGCCTGATTTTAGCGAAGATGATTTTATTAAAGCTTTAATCGAATATCAGGGCCGCGAAAGACGGTTCGGTAAAACCCAAGAACAAATCCTTGAAAAAAGTTCCCTGATGAAATCGGCGAACGCATAATCCTAGAAACGCTTCCGATGACGTCATTTCATACCTCGCAAAATTATTTCCCGAAAGTTTTAACGACTGCGTTTTATAGTTTCCACCAGAATATTATGAGGTCGAGCTTTTGAAACGCGTTTTAAGCGGGGTAGTTTTTCTCCCGATTTTTTTTGCTATTGTTTATTGGGCTCCTCCCTACGTTTTCTTTTTATTAGCCGCTTCCGCTTCGGTTATTGGTTGCTATGAGTTTTTTCAAATGGCTTCCAATATGGGAGTTCACGGGTTCTATAAAACCGGCATGGTCATGTCTTTTTTATTATGCCTTGGGTTTTATTTCGATCCTGGACTAGCCTTTCCACTAATTTGCCTTTCTCTTTTAGCCGCTTGTCTAACCTGGCTCCTTACAGAAAAAAATATAAAAGTCGCGGCGGATCAAATTGCCTATACCGTTTTCGGAATAGTTTTTGTCGCGGGATTGCTAGGGCATTTTATTTTAATTAGAAACTTGGAAGCGGGCAGGTCTCTCATTTTTTTTAGTATAGCGATTGTTTGGGCAGGAGACACTGCTGCATACTATGGAGGAAGGGCTTTTGGCAAACGACCTTTAGCTTATTTAGTCAGTCCTAAAAAAACTCTCGAAGGTTCCTTCTTTGGACTTTTAGGAAGTCTTTTAGCTGGACTCATAGCTAATCTAGTATTCTCTATCGATATCCCGCTAAACCATTGTTTGATTATGGCGTTATTTTGCGGTATGATCGGACAATTCGGGGATTTAACCGAATCTATAATGAAACGAAACGCTGGAGTAAAAGATTCCGGACAATTAATACCGGGTCATGGTGGAATTTTGGATCGCGTCGATGGCTTAATGTTTGGCGGACCTCTTTTCTATTATTACTACACGTATATAGTTGGTTAACCTCCCCCTAACAACGTTGGCTCTTTCTACTAACGCCAACGATAATCATTTCCAAGAAACCGGAAACTCGCTATGAAAAAGATTTCCGTCCTCGGCTCCACTGGGTCGATCGGGGTTAATACTCTAGACGTTGCAGAGAGAAACCCCAACCAATTTAAAATAATAGCTCTTGCCGGCGGAAACAATATAGAAGTTTTAGCCGATCAAATAAATAGATTCCAACCCAAGCTTGTATCCGTTTTAGACTCAAAGAATATCGATCCTCTAAAAAAAGCGATCAAAGGAACTTCTCCAGAAATTTTATCAGGAGAAGAAGGAGCAATAGCTGTCGCTTCTGTTCAAGAAGTGGATATGGTTGTTTCAGCAATTGTTGGCGGAGCCGGATTAGCCCCAACTTTTGCCGCTATTCAGAATGGTAAAGACATTGCTTTGGCAAACAAAGAGACCCTTGTGATTGCGGGCGAAATTGTATTGAAAGCGGCTAAGGGAAAATGTGAAATTATACCTGTTGATAGCGAACACAGCGCAATTCTTCAAGCTCTGAACGGAGAAAGCCAAAAACGCGTTAAGAAAATAATCTTAACCGCTTCTGGAGGACCATTTCGCACACACACTTTAGACCAAATGGAAGAGATCACGGTCAGTCAAGCGCTCAAACATCCCAATTGGGCTATGGGGCCAAAGATCACTATCGATTCAGCCACCATGATGAACAAAGGTTTAGAGTACATCGAAGCAAAATGGCTTTTTGGTCTCGATACCCCAGTAGAAATTGTTGTTCACCCACAAAGCATAATCCATTCTATGGTGGAATTCACTGACACCTCTATCATGGCGCAATTAGGGCTTCCGGATATGCGAGTGCCGATAGCTTATGCTTTATCTTATCCAGATCGCCTGGAAGCGGATCTTCCATCCTTGGATTTTACTAAGTTAGCTCGTATGGATTTTGAAGCTCCTGATTTTGAAAAGTTTCCTTGTCTTAAATTGGCCTTCCGCGCTTTAGAAACTGGGCAAACCATGCCGGCCATCTTAAATGCGGCGAACGAAATCGCGGTTCAAGGGTTCTTAGACGAAAGAATAGCCTTCAAAGAAATTCCCGAAATCATTAAATCCACGATGGATAACCACGAATGCCAACCCCTTAACGACATCAAAGACGTTTTAGAAGCCGACCGCTGGGCGCGCGAGGAAGCTACAAAACTTTTAGCGGTGCCTCATTAATCGATTAATTCATGTTTAGAATTGGCAACGGATATGACGTTCACCGATTAGTTTCCGGTCGAAAGTTGATTATCGGAGGAGTTGATATTCCCCATCCCATGGGGCTAGACGGCCATTCCGATGCCGACGTTTTACTTCATGCCATTTGCGACGCTTTGCTTGGAGCTTGCGGAGGAGGGGACATCGGCCAATACTTCCCAGACACAGACCCTCAATGGAAAGGCGTTTCCAGCATTCTTCTTCTAGAAAAAGTTGGCGACATCTGCCTTGAAAAAGGGTTCAAGATTTCAAATATCGATTCTATCGTCGTCGCTCAAAAACCAAAATTATCGCCCCACATGCAATCGATGAAATACAATATTAGGACTGCATTGAGTCTGGACGAAGAACAAGTAAATGTGAAAGCGACAACAACAGAAAAATTAGGTTTTGAAGGAAGTGAAGAAGGGATTTCTGCTCACGCGATTGCGTTGTTAGAAAAGAGTTTAAACAAATTCTAAAACTATTCCATCTCTCTACGACCTTCGAGAGATTTTAATAAAGTCACAGGGTCGGCGTATTCTAAATCGGCTCCGACAGGCAAGCCCCGCGCGATACGAGTGACTCTCACGCCCATCGGTTTTAATATTCTTGCAAGATAAACGGCAGTCGATTCCCCTTCCATATTTGGATTCGTAGCCACAATCACTTCTTTAATTCCACCGGCTTCAATTCTTAATTTCAAAGCGTCAATCGTAAGATCGTCTGGACCTATCCCGTCCAACGGAGAAATCGCGCCCATCAAAACATGATAGGTGCCGCGAAACTCACCCATATTTTCCAAAACAAAAACATCGTACGGTTCTTCCACAACACATATTGAATCGGAAGCCCGAGCAGGGTCCGCGCAAACATTACAAGTTTCGTTTTCTGAAATTCCATGGCAAATGGCGCAGAGAACGATCTTCTCTTTAACGTTCATTATGGATTTTGCCAATCGCTCGGTTTGATCTTTGGATCGGCGCATCATAAAAAACGACAACCTTTCAGCCGTTTTTTGGCCTATTCCAGGCAACTTTTTAAGTTCCGTAATAAGTTCGGAAACTGATTCAGGGCGTTTCACAAATTAGGTAGGGAGGAAAAAGGGATTATTTGACTGCCGTCAAACTTAGCCGAATAATCCTGGAATTTTTATGCCGCCAGTTAGCTTAGACATTTCGGCTTGAGATAGTTCTTTTACTTTTCTATTCGCTTCATTGACTGCGCCAATGATCAAATCCTCTAAAACTTCGCGGTCTTGCATATTGATCAACTCATCATCGATCTTTATCGCCAAAATTTCATTGAGACCATTAGCCGTAACGTTGACCATACCGCCGCCAACAGAAACTTCTACTTTTTTTTGACCAAGCTCGTTTTGGACCTCGGCCATTTTCGATTGCATTTCTTGAGCTTGTTTGAAAATGCCGCCCAATCCTTTATTCAACATCGTAAATCCAAATTTGTAAGTTTAACGAATAACTTTGCCGCCAAAAATATCTATAGCGTCTTGGATAATCTGGATATCGTTTTGATACCCACCTTCATTATTATATTCCTTTAATTCGCCATTGTCCCCATCAATATTTTGACTTATTGTTGGCTCCTCAGTTTTTAGAGTTTTTTTTTCAATCAACTCAATCTGCACCGAGGCTCCAAAAAACTTGTTCACAAATTCTTTAATCAAATCAAAATTGGCAGAGTCTTTTAACCGTAGCAGGGTCATCGAATCGGCAACATTGATAATAAGCTTCGCGGGAGCCTCAAATTCGGCCCGACAAGAACCTAAATAAAGCTTAAAGTTTGGCTTCTTTTTACAAAGATCGGCAACTGCTTGACGCCACCTCGATTCCCAATCGCCAATATTTGGCGGAGGTTTAAGCGTTTCGACAGGTTCTTCGACTCTATCAGGCAAAGGTTCGGAGGCGACAACCGTTGGCTCTGGATTTGGTTGGCGCGGTACTGTTTCTACTGGTTGACTCGGAGCCGATTCCACGGGCGGTCGACTTGGTGGAGGTGGCGCAACCTGGACGCTTGGCGCAGGCGCCGGAGCGGGCAAATCATCCTCCAATTGATTAATCTGCTCGATCAACCCGCCGATATCGCGGTAAGGTCGAACGTCAGTCAAACGGATCGCCGCCATTTCAAATATCAATTGCGGTAACGGACTCCGCCGCATATCCTCTTCCGCTTTAGCCAAAACAGAAAACGATTGCCGGAGTCGATCCGATTCTAATTTCCCAGCAAGCGCTTTAATTTCGGAAGTGTCGCGACCCGACGCGTTAGACAAAATTTCCGCTTTTGCGCCAGATTGAATCAATATTAAGTCTCTTATGAATTCCATCAAATCGCGGCAAAAAATATTGAGATCCTTACCCGAACGAACAATTTCTTGAATTTTCTCGATCAAACCGGGAGCGTTACCATCCGCCAAATTTTGGCAAAAACTCTCTAAAACATCCTGGGATACAGCGCCCAAAACGGTTTCGACCGCTTCGGAATTGATTTCAGATCCGCAAAACGCAATGGCTTGATCCAAAAAACTCTGCGAGTCGCGCATACTACCGCCGCCACTTTTGGCGATTTGCCGCAAACTCGTGGGATCGACAGAAATCCCTTCCTCTTTACAAATCAAGCCCAATTGCTCAGCGACTTGTTCGCGGGACAAAGCCTTATATTCAAAACATTGGCACCGGGAGAGGATCGTTTCTGGAATTTTTATCAATTCGGTAGTGGCGAAAATAAAAACCACTTTCGGGGGAGGCTCTTCAAGAGTTTTTAAAAGAGCGTTGAACGCGCTTTTCGAAAGCATGTGCACTTCATCGATCACGTACACTTTATAACGACAAGATGTGGCCGAGTATTTTACTTTTTCAATCAGTTCCCGAACTTCAGCGACACCGTTGTTGGACGCGCCGTCAACTTCCGTAACGTCCATACTGCGTCCCATTCTAATCTCTTCGCAATTGATGCAAGTATCGCAAGGTTCAGGACTGGGACCGTTTTCGCAATTCAACGCTTTAGCAAAAACCCGAGCGGTGGTAGTTTTGCCCACGCCACGCGCACCAGAGAACAAATAGGCATGCGCTACACGATCAGATTTAATTGCGTTTTGCAGAGTTCGGATAATCGGTTCTTGTCCGACCATCTGGGCGAACTTTTGAGGTCGCCATTTAAGAGCGGAAACCTGAAAATCCATAATTGGGAAACTATTGAAGGGGAAAACTAAAAGGAAATTTTGACTAATAAAATCTAAAGGCAGAATTGCTGGGGGATCTCACAGCGCACAAAACGTATTGCTGCCGCTGCTTCCTTCCGGACCTGACGGAGTCCACAAAGGTCTCGCCGCGCGAGGCCCAACAAAACTGCCAAATACAGTCAGTCGATTGAATTAGAGACAAATTATCATATCCCGCATCCACAATCTACATAAAATATTTAGCATTAGAACTAATCAAAAATAAGATCGAACTCATGAGCTTGTACCTTTTTTTATTTTTCAGGTGTCTTATTTGATATTTTTATATGCCAAAATTTTATTGGTGCGTTAAAATTACTTAATAACTTATTTATGAGGTAATAAATGGCCACCTAAGAATTTATAAGAAGTTTTTTAAATGAAGCTGAAGATTATCGCGCAAACCTTAATGTTACAGCACTTACAAAACTTCCTAAAGATTTTCATGAGATAGCTGATCGTGTAAAAATAACCATTTCTCGGTTGGAAGGTTTACCAATAGAAAACCTTACAGACCCAGCAATAGCGGAACTAACAAGTGATCTAGTTGATTGGAAAATAATTACTGATCCACAAAAAATAAATCTAAAGCAAGACCAAATGGGCAGATTAAAAAAAACGGGAAATTTATTTATAAGTAAAGCTTGTATTTTAATTCCCTATTTATTATTTGAAGAATTCAGGGGTGAAATAGACTTCCAATCAAAAAAAAGTTTTAATGAAAAAATGAATTCAATTGTTGAGGGATTAGAAGAAAAAAAAGAACAAACTAAATTTCATTTAAACAATTTAGAAGACGAAACTTCTAATGAGGTAGATTCTTTTAAAAATCAAATTGTAAATTTACACGAAGAGTTAAAAAACAATGCAGAAAACTTTATAAAAGAAACTAATAAAAAAGCAGAAACACTGAGCCTAGTTTTAACTGAAGCAGTAACAGATAATGAGAAGTTGAGAAAGAACCTCGATGAGTTTAAACAATACGCGGAATCTCAAAAAGAAGAAGTTAACAGGGCAGTCCAAGCAACTCGCGATGCTGCTGCAAAAACTGTTGCAGTTAAATTTTCAAAAGATTTTAAAAGACAATCAAAGGAAAATAGCCAAACCGCTATAATTTGGCTTACATTTACAATAGGGTTTTTTATTGGTTCATTAGCTTATATGTTTTGGTTATATAACGAGGAACTACAAACAAAAATTGAAACCGCCCAAGTAATCCGAGATTTTGGCCTTAGGTTCATAACGCTTAGCCTATTCTTGGGAGCAATGGCATGGTGCGCTAACCAGTTCAAGATTTTAAAAAATCTAGAAACATTAAATAACCATCGGGCATTGAGTTTGGAAAGTTTAGAAGCATTTTTAGCTGGAGTAGAAGATCCCCAAGCAAAAGATGCGGTGGTAATGGAAACAGCTAGAGCAATTTTTCAAAATGCAAATACCGGCTATTTAGATGGCAATCAAACTCCAATTATAACGCCAACACAAGTAATGGAAATTTCTAAAACTTTTAAAAAAACCTAGTGATAATATATTAAAAACTATTTCTTGCGCCAACCTTTGCGGTACATGCATTGTTCATAATGACGGGTTTCTTTATCGCCAGGGGTGGTTCCGGTATAAGTTAAATTGTTGAATACTCCAGAACGTTTTTTAGCAACTGCATCGCAAGTGGCTTTATCTTTTCGAAACGACGCTGTCCTTTTCTTGGAGCTCGTATTTTTCAAATATTTGTATTCGTAAAAATTCGCGCAATTGGCCAAAAATAATACGGCCATGATACATGCAATAATCCATTTTATATTTTTGACCATTCTAAATACTCCACAACCTAAAAACGTGATTTCTGGACAGAATTTATTCTGAGTTCAACCGAAGAACCTGAATAACGGCCACAGAGACAGTTTTAAGCTAATAAAATTTAACTTAACGCGTACCCTTAATAAACCTATTTCTCACCCAAATGACACCAATGAGAAACTCGCTTTTAATAGGATATCCGAAAAAAAATTAATCTGATATTTCACACCTTTTTCTACTGAAAGAATACCACATCTTCTAAAAAAAGAGCAGGGCTGCCTAAACCCATTTAGTTAAATCACATCTTATTCCCAAATCGGATATTTTAATAAAGGACAACGCTCTTAATAATCCACCTGTTTTTCAAAAATTCCGTAAAGTGATACTCAATAATTTATCGCGAGTAAATTTGTTTTAAGCTCGTTATGCTATTATGTATAATAATCTTAAAGATCACTCATACGGTATTAGCTATGCTAGATAACATTGGAAATCTAAGCAAAATTCTAAATTCGGTTTCTCAACCAAACAAAGCCAAACCGACTTCGACCACAGAAAACGCTCCGACCAATACAAACGATAACGTTAGCTTATCTTCGGACGCGATTGATTTGGTTAAAAAGCAAGCCGAAACATTACGCACTAATTTATCATCGATCATTGCCGGTTTTATTTTGCAACCGGTTTCAGATGGCGTCGCTGCTATCGACCCTACGCAAGCTCTACTGAACCAAGTGACTAATCCTGGAACAACGATATTGCAAAACTCTCAATTATCCCCAGAACAATTGACTGGATTTAAAGATGAAGTGAAACGGTTGGAAGCGGAGCTACCAAGAATAATTTCGAGCGATTTACTCGCTCCAATTAACTCGGACTCTACGAAAAGAAACGCTTTAAACGGTATTCTGCAAGATCTATCTTCACAATTGACTGGATTATCCAGCCTCATAGCGCAAAAAGAAGTCAGCTAATCTAAAGCTTTTAAAATTTAACTATACATTATATATAAGCGATAAAATCTCATGGGAATAGGATCCAATCTAATTTCGATTGTCGAGCTCGACTCAAATGGTTTTAAACATTCAAGTTTCGAAACCATCCACGCCGCAAAACAACTTTCTAACGCTGGCTGGGGTCCCGTAACCGCTATTGCGTTTACAAACAACAATAGTCTAGATACAAAAGAACTATTTCAATATCGGGCGGATAAGGTTTTATTGCTCGTTCATCCCAGTTTCGAAACTTATAACCGATGGGCCATGACCAAAGCCTTGGAATCCCTTATCGAACCAAACTCGACTATTTTAATGGGGGCCACGATTCACGGAAAAGAATTGGCCGCTAGCCTATCAGCAACCTTGGACGCTGGGCTGGCCTCCGATTGCATCGCATTGGAGCCCGGAGAAAATGGAGCTTTAACTGCGCGTCGACCCGTTTATGCAGGAAAAGCTTATTCGTCTTTAACTCTAGAAGGCGATAAACATAAAATTTGCACTCTACGGACTAATGTCTTTCGTCCTGAAGGTCCCGACACATCACTAAGTGGCGACCCCGAAGTTTTGGAAGTTTCTCCAGCAAGTAATTTAATAGAGAAAATTTTAGAAGTCTCTAAAAGCGGGGCTAAAAAAGATATTACCGAAGCCCGCATTGTTGTCTCCGGTGGAATGGGCCTTGGCGAACCAGCAAACTTTAAGTTGGTAGAAGATTTAGCCGAAGTTTTAGACGCCGCTGTTGGAGCCAGTCGAAATGTAGTAGACGAGGGCTGGAGACCTTATTCCAACCAAGTGGGGCAAACTGGAAGAACGGTTTCTCCCGACTTATACATCGCTTGCGGAATTTCTGGAGCTATTCAGCATATAGCGGGTATGTCTTCGTCTAAATGTATTGTCGCGATCAACAAAGATCCCTACGCACCTATTTTTTCCATAGCCGACTATGGAATCGTTGGCGACGTATTAGAAATTCTACCCCTCCTTACCGAAGAATTTCGTAGTCTGCTGAAACCCTAAAGATTCCAGTTTCAAAGCGTAGTAATCATTAAAAATCACAAACGACCTATCTTGTGGAAGAAAAAATTCTAAAAATCTTTGAAGAAGCGGGTCTCGCTCTTACTGAAGAAAAGACCAAAAGCTTTGTAGTCGAAAAAACTCTTATCTTTTTAAAAGAATTAGATAAGTGGAGCGCTCGGATAAGCCTTATTTCTAAGGGCGATCAAGGACATATCCTGGAACGGCACTTTGTTGAGTCACTACAATACTTAAAAGGAATCAAAAACACTAATCAGTTGATTGACATTGGAAGCGGAGCAGGATTCCCTGGAGTTCCTTTAAAAATATGCTTTCCAGAAATGAAAATTGTTTTTGTTGAGAGCCAGAGGAAACGCGCAGGATTCCTCGGCTCATTGTTAAGAACAATGAATTTACAGCGCTATGAAGTGATTAATGAACGAGCCGAAGAATTAAGCGCAAAAAAAGAGTACCAGCAAGCCTTCGACGTGGCAACATTTCGCTCTGTCGCTTCTTTAGAGGAATGTTTGAGTCTGGGAGCCCCATTTTTGAAAAATGAAGGACATATCCTGGTAAAAAAGGAACCCGACTTTAACTCGCAAGGACTTGACCCCATGTTTTTTTCCGAAGAATTCTATTTTGATGCCAATGATCACCGAAAATCAAAGCTGATGGTCTTTCAAAAACGTTCCACGTGAAACATTCACAAGTTTAGTTCTGATATTTGTTCCACGTGGAACATTTATTTTAGTTTGATCATCATAAACTGTTGGCCCAGCCGTTATTTTTATATACAATGCGATATACCAAAATTTCACGAAAACAAAAAATAAAACATGCCTAAAATAATAGCCGTGGCAAACCAAAAGGGTGGGGTGGGAAAAACCACAACATCAGTCAACTTAGCGGCAGGATTGTCCTGGATTCATAAGAAAAAGGTTTTATTGATCGATCTTGACCCACAAAGTAATGCTTCTTCTGGGGTTGGAGTCACGATTCAAGATGACGATTCGTCCGTTTATGATGTTTTATTAGGTCACGAACCCATCGAAAACGTAATAACAAAGACTGAGATAGAAGGATTATCAGTTTTACCGGCTTCTCCTGACCTAGCTGGCGCTGAAATAGAACTGGTCCCGTTAGAAAATCGTGAAAAAAGATTGCTCCCCATACTAAACGGAGCATTTGAGAGTTACGACTTCATTGTTATTGATTGCCCGCCTTCTTTAGGCCTTTTAACTCTCAACGCACTAACGGTAGCAAACTCAGTCCTCATTCCAATGCAATGCGAGTACTACGCTCTCCAAGGTTTACGCCATCTCTTAAAGACATTAAAACTTGTTAAACAATCACTTAATACCGGATTAACGGTTGAAGGGATTTTATTGACAATGTATGATGGTAGAACGCTTTTGACAGCGCAAGTAAAAGACCAAATTATGAAGTATTTCAAAGATTACTTATTGAATACCGTTATACCAAGGAACGTGCGCTTGAGCGAAGCTCCTAGTCATGGAAAACCTGTATTTTTATACGCCGAGAAGTGTAAAGGGGCAGATTGTTACGCTGAATTAGCAAAAGAGATCATTGAAAAAAATGAAAACTAAAATTGTTTAAGTTTTCATGTCGTAGCTGCCGACAAGGTATCTATCTGCAAAACAGTAATAAAAAATAAGCAAACACTAGAGACAAGTTAATATGGCTAAAAAAGGGTTGGGAGGAAAAGGGTTAAGCGCGTTAATCCCAGATTTTGAAATGGGGGTTCCCGAAGTTAATTCTAACGAGAGTATGCGAGAATTGTTACTCGATGAAATCGTTCCAAACAAAAACCAACCAAGAAAATTCTTTGACGACGCTAAACTGCAAGAGCTTGTCGATTCAATCACAGAAAAAGGCGTATTGCAGCCTATTGTGGTCCAAAAAAGCGATGAGGGGTATGAAATCATTGTTGGAGAGCGTCGATGGCGGGCTTCAAAAAAAGCGGGACTAAAAAAGATCCCCGCAGTTATAAAAGAGACTACCGATACAGAATCTTTAGAATTAGCTATTATTGAGAATATTCATCGCCATGATTTAAATCCTATCGAAGAAGGAATGGCTTATTCGCGGTTGGCGGTGGATTTTGGGATGAAACAAGAGCAAATAGCAAAAAAAGTGGGTAAGAATCGAGCCTCGGTCGCTAACTACATGCGTTTATTAAAATTATCGCGACCTGTGCAGGAAGACATCGTAACGGGCAAACTCTCCATGGGCCATGCGCGTGCATTACTGGGGCTTGAAAGAGAAAAGGAAATTGAAATTTTACGGCAAAAAATATTAAAAGACGGGTTAAACGTCCGACAAACTGAAAACTTAGTAAAGCAAACTGAAAATAAAAGCACTTCAAGAACTCCAAAGTCAGGCGAGAGTTCATCAAAATCAAAAAACGTCTTTTTAAAAACGATGGAAGACAGTTTACAACGCCAGCTTGGAACAAAAGTCGAAATACTTCCTGGTAAAAAAGGGGGCAAGCTCGTCATTTCATATTACTCTAACGAAGATTTGGAACGACTCCAGGAATGTTTTTTTTCTAAGACTTAATTTTTGACAAAGTAATTACTCTTAAACTTTTTATCAGTTTAAAGGAGCCTCTAAAGCTTTTAATAGTTTTTAATTGAATATATTCGTAAACTTTTTATATTCTAGTTTGAATTATTAATTAACTCATTATTATATTTTTGGTTTGCTATCGCCTAGCCTCTTGGCAAATCTGGATTTTTAGAGACCACCTTAAAATTAAGTTCAAAATTTACCTTTTTATTTAGAAAGCGGGACCCATGAAAAAACAATCAGGCGATTTAAAAGCCTATCTTGGGGAAGACGCTGCCTTTCAAGGCACTCTCAATTTCGAAGGAGTGGTTCGAATTGATGGAAAATTCGAGGGCAAAGTAATAACCAACGATACATTAATTGTCGGAGAAACTGGCCAGTTAATCGCCGAAATAAATGCTGGAACGGTGATCAATAAAGGACGAATCGAAGGAACCATACACGCTTCGAAACGAATTGAAATTCATTCAAAAAGCCATCTTCTTGGTAATATTAAAACCCCTTCTTTTTTTGTAGAAGTTGGAGCGGTTTTTGACGGAAATTGCGACATGACCGGAAAAGAGGACAAGGTTCTGCATTTAGTGCCAAATGAAGAAAACAAGGAAACAGAGACAGCAAGTTGATTTTTTTAGCTTTAAAACTCCTACTTTTCGCTGATTTTCGTTGTAAATAAGGATGACCCCGTTTAAAATAAACACCGAGGAAGAAGAAATTACAGTGGGAAAGCTATCTATTGTTGGCACCCCCATTGGCAACCTGGGAGACTTCACGTTTCGGGCTGCGGAAATCCTCGGAGGAGCCTATCTAATAGCTGCAGAAGACACGCGTCGCACACGAATTCTACTTAATCATTACGATATAAAAACACCGCTTACAAGTTACAATAGTTATAACAAGGAGAAAAAAGGCCGAGAATTACTGAAACTGATGAAAAACGGTCATGAAATCGCCCTCGTTTCCGATGCTGGAATGCCGGGAATTTCCGACCCTTTATATCATCTAGTAAGAGGAGCCATTGAAGAAGAACTCACTATTCAAACCATTCCCGGTCCCTCGGCCACATTAGCCGCTTTAGTTGTTTCTGGTCTTCCAATGGACCGATTTTCATTCGAAGGTTTTTTACCAAGAAAGAAAAGAAGAACTCAGACTCTTAAAAACTTAGCAGAAGACCCAAGGACGGTAATTATATTTGAATCTCCAAAGCGTCTCAACAAAACGCTTAAAGATTTATTAGAAGCTTTTGGCGATCGAGAAATCGCAATCGCTAGAGAATTGACAAAGATGCATGAAGAAATCATTCGCGGTAAAATATCAGAGATAGCAAACCAAACCGAAAACAAAGTATGGAAAGGGGAGGTTACCCTTGTTTTGGCTGGCCGACCTAAATAAATATTAACCCTATACTTATATTTCAAAATAACTATCTAAATCATCTCTAACAAGACACATATAAATCAAGGACGATTTAGAAGCGTCATCTTGCATGTTTAATTGTCCTCATAAAATTAAAAGCTTCGCTATTAAATTTAACTAGGAAAATTTCATGGCGGTAATATCCGTAATTGGCCCCAAAGGTGGCATTGGAAAAACTACTTTATCGATCAACGCCGCTTCCGCGTTGACGAAAGCTTTAGCCGCTAGCGCTGAAAATAACCAAGTTTGCTTGGTAGATCTGGACTTACGACTTCCCACCATTTCCAGTTTACTAGACAGTCATCCACCAAAAACATTTTTTGATCTTTTTGAAACGCTCGAAAATAAAACGTTTCAAATCGATACGCTCAGGAACTTTTATCAAATCGTCACCTGGTTTCAAGCATATCTGAATAAGGATATTAAGGAAACTGATAAAAGCCTAGCAAAATCTTTTTCTATTTTTAAAAATATTAACACCGACTACTTTCGGTTTACGGATTATGAGTTTGGCGGCGCTCTTTACGAATTAATACTCAATAGAAGCAAAGTTGTTTTGCCCAAAGACATAAAATCCCAAAAAGAATTAATTATGCAAATAGACGCCAGCTCTATTCGCAAGGTATTAAAGGAATGTGAAGGAAACTCCAGGCCTTTGCCAGAAGATTATATTAACTACATTGAAGAATACGGCCTTTCCATAATTGGAGGAGAAGTTCCAATTTTGGGCAAAAGACAACATCGCAAACGAATTAACGAGCCAGAGTTTCTTCTTTTATTTTTAGATTTTTTGCAAGACATCGTCGGACGTTTTGACAACGTCATATTGGACACTCCCGCTGGCGGCGTGAATCATTTATCCTCCGTTATGAATTCCATAGACGAAGTCCTATTCGTTTTCGATTTAAGCAATCAAATTGCCATTAACGGTAGCATCGATGCGCTACATTCGTTTATCGATTATTACGAAGATTTTTTAGACGATTTTATGAATGGTCGGTTGAAAGGTCTAGATAAAGCTTTTGCCGATAAACTGGTGGCGGAACGAGGCGAAAAAGCGGTTATAGATTCTCTGCGCAATAAAAAATTTGGAATTGTTTTTAATCGCTTTCAAGATGAAGGGGAAATCATTTCCTGTCTAACTCAAATGAGAGAATATCTCGATATTCTAGATAAGTTGGACGAATATAAAGACAGAATACATATTATGGGTATGGTCCCATTTTGCAAAATTATTAATATCACAAACAATCGTGGCGTGATATTCTACGAAAAGGATCGAGATCTTTCCGGAAAGATGGATTTAATCTCGCGAAATATTCTTTCAAAGAATAAATCTTGTCCAACGTTGTCTTGGCGAAACCAAGAAATTTTGCGTTATTTAAATAAAAACGGAAATACCGGCGCTTCCGGAAAAATGAATTGGTTTTCAAAAATTGTAACGAACGATACATCAAATGGTAGAGAAAAAACTAAAAAACCTTACTTTGAGCGAATATAATTTCCTAGAAGGTAAAGACCCCAAGGGTATTTACGATAGGGAAACGCGAGAAAGGTTATACTGGATTATCGCCAAGCTGGAAAAAGATAATGGCCGTAAATCCAGTATCGAGAAAAAAATACTAAAAAAGTTTAAAAAAGCCGATTTTGGTTTTTTAATACCTAAGGATTCAGAATCGAACGGCATTCTTAATTTTGATTCCGTATTAAAAATCGAAGGAAAATTCCAAGGCGAGATTCGAGGACCCCGGGTTTTAATTGTTGGACCCGAAGCCACTATTGAAGCAAGAATTACCGCCGAAAATATTATTTGCCATGGTTCAATAATCGGGGATATTATCGGTCTTGATAAAGTTGAAATTTTAAAGACTGGCCGTTTGATAGGCGACGTAAAATCGCCTTCTCTCCATATCGAACAAGGAGCGCTATTCAAGGGAAAGTGCCACATGCCAATCAATATTGAAAAAATGAATAGCAGTCCCCAAAAAAGAAAAAGGCTATTTTTTTTAGCGGGTTAATAAATATCGCTTATGGAACGAAGCAAGCTCGAAATATTAAACGTCACTGAATACAATTTACTAGCCACAAAAGACCCCAACGGTAGCTACGACCGAAAAACCCGAGAAAATTTATATTGGGTAATCGAAAAACTCCGCCAAAACGCTTCAAATCTTTCCCCTCTAGAAAATAAAATTTTTTTCAAATTCAAGAACGCTCAGTTCGAAGCGCTTGGAGAAAAAGAAAAAAAAGTAAAAATTGAAATCGCTCGATATCGTTTTTCCAATAACTTCAAACAAACTCTCAAAGTAGTCGGCGCAGGGCTTGGAGCCTTTATATTGATCGCGGGATTTGTTTACCAATTCATTTTAGACGACGCAACCCAACAAAAAGTCGAAGTCGCTTACTATCAAGGGTTGAATGAAGTTGGCTTAGTTTCCAAAGAAGATTTTGAACAAATTCGGGCCGATCTAGACTTAACGTTTACCGAACTAGAAAAAGCAAAAAAACAATCGAAAGAATTAAATCAAACTGTCGAAAGGATGATAGCCAATAATAAGGTTACTGAAAACCTCAGATACATCGTTAAGCAGATCTATAGGAACCCCAGAGCAAAATACATAAAAAGCGAAAAAGAAGTCGCTTTAAATTTTGATGGAAAACCTATCGCTAAATATCTAAGAGATCCTAGCCTCTGGTATATCATTGGAGTCATCGAAACAGGGGTAATTCGTTTGTATTATGACAACGAAGAAGTTTTAGAATTCCGCACAATTTTCGGACGAAAAGGCGAAGAAACCCCTTTAGGGGAATACAAAATTAAAAATAGAGTGTATAAACCCACGTGGTATAAAAAAGAAATAAAAGAAGGTAAAACTCGCGTTCGAGCCATTCCATTTGGTCACCCGGAACATGAAATTGGTTTTTGGTGGTTAGGATTAAAAAGGTTGGGCGATCCCGTTCCCGGGAGTTATGGAATCCATGGAGTTAACGTAACAAAAGTTAATGAATTTTATAAAAAGAACTTCGACTGGCGGAATGGAAGCGCTGGTTGTCCTAATGTTCAAGATTGGCATTTAAATTTTATCGCGGAAGTTGTGCCCGTCGGAACCAATGTAAATATTGTCCTTAAAGACAAATGGGCAAATGAAAGAAACACTCCTCCTTCAGCAGCATAATTCCCAACAGTTTGAATATATATCAGATCATAAGTCCATGACTCTAAAGGCTAGGGTCTTCAGAACTTTAAATTTTTAGAAGTTCCCTTAATTTAGAAAATTTGAAAGGAATATTAAATGAAAAAGCCTTGGGGCGGAAGATTTAAGGAATCGACCGATCAACTAATGGAACGGTTCAATGCCTCTATCGGCTTTGACAAAAAGCTATACGCTTATGATATTCAGGGAAGTATCGCTCATTGTAAAATGTTAGCGAAATGCAAAATCATTTCTGTACCGGAATCAAAAAAGATCATTTCAGGTTTACAACAAATATTGGGGGAATTTGAATCCGGAAAATTTCAGTGTAGCGACGCATTAGAAGACATACACATGAATATCGAACGGAGACTATTAGATATAATCGGTCCCGTAGGCGGAAAACTTCACACGGCTAGAAGCCGTAACGATCAAGTCTGTTTAGACGTTCGCCTTTATTTACGGGCCGAAGCGAAAGAAATATTGAGCCGCTTGCACGAAGTGGAGAAAACATTACTTGCAGTGGCCAAAGACACCATAGATTTTATTATGCCTGGCTACACTCATTTACAACGCGCGCAACCCATTTCATTATCTCACCACATATTGGCCTACCTTGAAATGTTGCATCGAGATCGAGATCGAATTTCCGATAATTTAAAAAGAATCGATATCATGCCCTTAGGTTCCGCCGCCTTAGCCGGCACCAATTTTCCCATAGACAGAAGCTACGTCGCCAAATTATTAAATTTCTCCGTCGTTTCCAATAACAGTATGGATTCTGTCGCCGATCGTGATTTTATGATCGAGTTTTGTTCCGCCGCGTCAATTTTAATGATGCATTTGAGTCGGTTTTGCGAAGAGATAGTCTTATGGTCTTCCAGCGAATTTGACTTTATAGAATTGTCAGACGCATTTTCTACGGGTAGCAGCATTATGCCGCAGAAAAAAAACCCAGACGCCGCTGAACTAATCAGAGGTAAATCCGGAAGAATATACGGTAATTTAATGGCGTTACTGACTTTGATGAAATCTTTACCCATGGCATACAACAAAGATCTTCAGGAAGATAAAGAACCTCTATTTGACACTGTCGATACCGTAAAAATCTGCTTAGATGTTTTTAACGGGATGATTAAAACCGCAACATTTAAAAAAATTCCCGAAAAAAATATGAAATCATCAGGATTTCTTACCGCTACCGATTTAGCCGATTATCTTGTATTACGAGACGTTCCATTCCGTGAGGCTCATGAGATTACTGGAAAAACGGTAGCTTATTGTTTGGATAAAGGAAAAAATTTAGAGGAACTCAAACTCAAAGAGTTATCAAAAATTTCTTCAAAATTTGACTCAAAAGTTTTTGAGTATATTTCTCTGGAAAATTCAGTCGATAGAAAAAATGTATACGGTGGAACCGCTAGGAACCAAATTAAAAAACAAATGCGTCGATGGCAAAAAATCTTAAAGGAAGAAAAATGAAAATTCAACAATACGTAGTTTTAGTTTTATTTTTTTGCATCTTAACAGTCAGTTTAGGTTGCGGAAAAAAGGCTCCCCCAAAACCTCCAGAAGAGATATTGAATCTCAGTCCTCTTTTCAAATAATCCTCTCAAGGAACTAAAAAAATCTTATCTATAATCTTTGTCTTCTCAATAGAATTCCTCCAGAAAAATTCGTGAATAATTTAACAATAAAAAATTGGGTTTCGGTTTTCTAAATAACCATTATTGTCAAATAACGCGTAAAGAGAACTCTGGGTTCACAATAAGTTTACGATATTAGTTCAACGCCGAACAAACTTCTCAAAAGCGACTCAAAGATCTAATTTTCTGTTTAAATTATTGATTTTTAATGATATATTTGAATTCGTTGCAAGCTCTAAACGCTCTAAATCACCAGAGTTTTTTCTACCCAAGCTTAATAGACGTCTCAAAATTTGATGTTTTTGCGATGCCCCGTCAGTCAAACTAGAAACTCGAGTTTTTGAGATTTTCCATCAATTTCGATCTATCTAAACTATTCCTAGGCTATGGAACCCAAGTATTTTAAAGAAAAAGTCGCTATATTTTTAAATGATCACCCAGAGTTTTTCAATTTTTACCCTGATCTTTTAAAAAAAATCAAAACCATCGAAGTTGACGATCTTCCTTTAGCTCCAGCTCATTCAATGAGTGTTGCTAACAAGATAATCCAAACTGTTCGCGACGACCGCGAACATTACAAAGGCAAACTTGAATGGTTTCTTGAAATCGCTAATAAAAACGAGATTATTCATAATCATCTATATGAAATCGAGAGATTGACTTTATCCAATTCAGATCTTCCGACCATGTTAACCCAGCTCAAAAGGGAAATCGTGAACCGTTTTGATATTCAATTTGTTGCGGTTTGGTTAGCGGACGATCTAGGGGATTCATCAAATTTAGGCGTTGAAGACAGGTATCCAGAACCTATCGACGGTAGTTTCCGTTTCGTCGATAGAGATATTCTTGAAGCCTGGTTTGGAGACAATTGTGAACCACAATTGAGAAGCGAAATTACAGAGGATTCTAGAGGGTTTTATTCTCCCCGCGATCGTGATCGGGTTCAATCAGAAGCTTTAATTCCAATTATGATGCGCAATGAACTCTCAGGGTTTTTAGCTCTCGGTAGCGAAAACCCGTTTCACTTTTATGAAGAATTGGATTCTAGCTTTTTAACAAAAATGGCCGGTAAACTTGCTATATCGCTTGAAAACATTTTTTTATGGGACCGTCTCAAAGAATTATCTTATACAAACCCAATAACCGGCTTCTATGACAGAACTTATTTAGAAATAGCTCTTTCAAGGGAGTTTGAACGAAGTAAACGATATCGAAATTTTTTAACCTGCGCCATTATGTGCATTGACTATTTTGATAATCTCGATAATACTGAAGATATCTCAAGGGAATTATTCGAAGAACTAACGCCTATTTTGAACGAAGCGTGCCGGTCCATGGATATAGTCTTGCACTATGACGAACGGAAATTCTTTTTTATATTTCCTGAAGCATCGTTGGAAAGCGGAAATCAAATAGCCGAACGGATCAGAAACCGCATTGAAAATGCCAAACTGGAGATACCGGGATTAGAATCGGTAACTGCTAGCTTAGGAGTTTCTTCTTTCCCAAATGCCGCAGTAAAAAGTTGGAAAGATCTCATTCAAAATGCTCTTAAAGGGTTAACAAAAGCCAATGAAAATGGCGGAAATCAAGCGGTTGCTTATTCCCGGTTTTTTAACGGCAAGCTTGTTTCAGAATCTCATATTTAAAATAGATTAAAATGTTTCGCAAAGCGCACGAAAAAGATATCGACGCCGTTTTCGGTTTAATCGATCAGTACGCTCAACAAATGTTAATGTTGCCAAGATCCCGATTAGATATTCGAGAGAATATCAACGAGTTCTTTGTCTTCGAAGAGGCGGGAGAAATAGTTGGAACGGCAGCGTTAAAATTTGGCTGGGACTTATTAGCCGAAGTTCGGTCTCTAGCAGTTCGTTCAGACAAATATCGAAACCGAATAGGACTCCAGTTAGTAATCGGTTGCATTGAACAAGCAAAAACCGCCCAAATGGAGAAAATTTTCGTATTAACTTACGTAAGTCCTTTTTTCGAAAAACTAGGATTCGAAGTTATAAATAAAAGCGCATTACCTCTAAAAGTTTGGGAAGATTGCATGGGTTGCACCCATCGACATGCTTGTGATGAAATAGCATTGATTAGGGAACTAAAATCGGTAGAATTGTCTCCTTTAGTTTCCACCGGAACCCCTGGACATCCCGAGAAACCCATCGAATATTAGTATAATTAACCCGACACTTAAATAGATGACATCAATCTAGACACATCATACGGAAATAAGGCTTTAAATGGATGTATTTTGATTGCTTCATGTCAGGTATTTAATCCTCCCCGTAATACCCACCAACTTAGATTTCTAAAAAATCTTCTATAAGAACTGGCTTGACGGTTAATTGAAAAGCGAGACTTATCCTTGATCCGCCAGTTCAAACCAGAGGAGGTAGGGATTATTTTAAATCGAGGTGAGATATAACTCCTTAATTTAGGCTTAGCGTCTTCAAATAGGAGTCGCTAGATACAACAATTTAATCTTGCACTAGAATCGTTACCCTCGCTTCGCTCCTCAAAAAGACACACGAGAGGGACTTTCTTAAATTTAGTCAACTTCAACTTAACGCTTCTCTTAGAAACTAATTCCTCAATCAACGCGCAAAACCAATCTGCTACCCCTAATTTAGTCTATACCTCATGTCGCAATCACAAAAAAAATAATGCCAATTATTCTTTAAAGCGTTAAAATAGGGTATTAATAGTTTACATGTGAGTCAACATGATTAACGGTTTATCCAACGCATTATCGGGACTGAAAACAGCTTCAAAAAAGTTAGCCAATAGCGCTAACAATGTGGCTAATGTTCGAACTCCTGGGTTTAAAGCGTCGCGCGCCGATTCTGTTTCTATAGAATCCGGCGGCTCAAAGGTTTCTTCGATCTCTCGTTCCAACACTCAAGGATCAGTGATCCCCACCTCCAATCCACTAGACTTAGCTATCGCAGGAAACGGATTATTCCAAATAACTAACTCTGGAGGCGGAACTTCTTTCACTAGAGGGGGAAGCTTCAAAACTGACGGTAATGGACGATTAACCTCAAGTAACGGGGAACCGTTAACCCCAGAGATCCAGATACCTGAAAATGCCACTAATATTTCAATTTCTCAAACGGGAGAAGTCTCAGCCCAAATAGATGGTCAAAGCCAAAATCTAGGGCAAATACAATTGGCCTCTTTTGCAAATCCCGCTGGATTGACTGCTGAAGGTAATGGTTCATTTAACGAATCTGCCAGCTCCGGCGCTGCGGTTACAGGCAACCCAGGAAATGGCGAATTAGGAAGTGTATTATCTGGTTTTTTAGAAGAATCCAACGTCGATATCGCTAGCGAAGTGGTGGGGCAAATTGCCGATGTTGCCGCATTCAAAGCCAACGCCGTAGTTATAAAAGCAATTGACGAAGCAACCGGCTCTATCCTTGACATCAAAGCCTAGCTCGTAAGTTTTTAAGTTCTCTTTCTTTTTATTTTTCTCGATTCTCTCCTTCCTAATCATTGGTTCTAGCCATTAAATCCCTGGTAACTTTAAATTTTTAGAAATTCCCTTAATTAAACGCTTCCCTCATTGTAATATTCCATTTATTATTGGACAACAAACCGTCAATCGATTTTTAAATCTCTAACTTAAGTTTTAATAAATGAGTTTCATCGAAGAAAGCAATTTAAATTATCTTGCCCAGGTTGAGCAATTTTTTCTTTCATTAAAAGATTCCGGGCTTTCGCTTTCCGCCGTCGATTATCATTTAATTTCCGACTGGGAGGACCGAGGGATACCCGTAGAAGCTCTCTGCTTGGCCATTGAAAAAGGAACTCGCCAATTCTATAAATCGTCTAAATTTGGCAGAATATCTCTATCGTACCTAAAGGAATTTATCGAGGAGGAAATAGGTTCTCGATGACAATAAAAGAAAAAAATGACGCTGAAGATCGACCCTATTTATTAAAAAACGTTCGCGGCATTGTGCAGGCAAAATTAGCCAAAAGCGATGACTGTGAATTGTGCGGAGGCGAGGGTCGCATATATCGAGACGACGAACAAGGGCGTTCGTTTGTCAATATTTGCGAATGTATCCAAAATCAAAAACGGTTAGAAATTTTGAATGGAGCGGGAATTCCAGGCAAATTTCTAGACGCCACTTTTGCCACCTTTGAGACGGGCAATCGACAAAACGCATCCGTATTCGCAAAAGCTGTCGCAGAAGATTTTGTCAAAGACTTTGGGAAAACTAATAAGGGATTGTTATTTTATGGAAATCCCGGTTTAGGAAAAACTCACCTTGCCATATCCATCCTTAAAGAACTAATTTTACGAAAAAGTATCGATTGTAAGTTCGTGGACTTTTTTCAATTATTGTCGGATGTTCGTCACGGCTATTCCGAAGAACGATCCGATAGAGAAATGATCGATCCCTATATCAAAGCTAAAGTTTTGGTCATTGACGAGCTGGCCAAAGGACGTAATACAGAATGGGAATTAAATGTTCTTGATCAATTTATCTCATGCCGGTATAACGACGCCAACAAAGTGACCATCATCACAACCAATTTTCGCCCTCCCGCCAAAAACGAAAACAGAAAATCAGGCTCTAAAAAAATGGATACCTCTGTACGAAGTTATCGAGACATGCTAACGGAAGAAACCTTGAGCGACAGAGTAGGCCCAAGAATTTATTCGCGTTTGCTAGAAATGTGCGCCCTTGTAGAACTTGAGGGAGATGATCACCGTGGGCAAAACGCCGTTATCTATTAATTGATAATGGCGCTTCAGTTTCGCTAATCTGCGTAGACTCTAAGTTAAATTTTTGTTTTATAACTAAATTTTCCTTTCTGATTAACTCCAACACAAGTTTAAAAATTAGACCTCTCATTAATTATTAACCCGTCACTTAAATAGATGACAACTGTATAGAGACATCCTACGAGGAAAAGGCTTCAAATAAATATGTTTTGATCGCTTATTCTCGCCTATTTAGTCATCCGCTTAATAATAATTGCTTCATGGCGCCTTCTAATAAAAATCGCTTTTTTAACTCAAAAAAATTATTTGGAAGTGTAATTATCTTTTTGGGGTCTGTTCTTTTTTCAATCGTACTGGTTGAATTTATTCTTGGATTTTTAAAAACAAGCGGAGGCAAATCTTTTCCTCAAACTCCAGAATTTTTAAAATTCTATAAAAACAATCCTCATCGCCTAATAAATGGAAATATCTTTTACGTTGCTCCGGCTAAAAAAGAATTTCGAAATTTTGGGTACAAATTTAGCACAAACAGTTGGGGGTTTAGGGAAAGAGAATTTACAGAAGAAAAAAAGAAAGACGTATTTAGAATTCTAGTTTTTGGAGATAGTTTTACTTTTGGCGTTGGTATCGATAACGATCACAGATACACCAACGTATTAGAAGAAACGTTAAAGATTGAGAATATAAACTCTGAAGTATTAAACTTTGGAATGGGAGGATACTCCACAGATCAAGAGCATGATTTAATGAAATTAGTATTAAAAACTGTTGAATGCGACCTAATCATAATTGGGTTTTGTTGCGACGATCTAAAAATGACCACAAAAAAAACGTTATTGGACTACACCAATATAGGCAGAATCGAAAAAGATTATAAAAATAGTGAATTAAGCCAAAATAAAAAATTTGCTTTAAACCATCTCAGAAACTTTACAAATATTCCCCATAACGAACCCAAAGAATTTCTAAACATTAAGAAATGGTATCAAAATACAAATCTATACAAATTTTTTGAGCTTAGAACCAACCTTAATATAGAAGGAATATTGCCAAATTCAGCTCGCTGGAAAAATTCTTTGAACGAGTTTAGAGGCATTAAAACATTAACTCAAAAATACAATCTACCTCCTCCCTTAGGCCTTCTTCTTCATTATGGATCTGTAGACCCTAAAAAAAATAACTTCAATAATCCCAAAGGACAGCTCGCTCAAAATATCCATTTATATAAATTTGTTGGGAGGGAGCTAAAAAAAGAAGGTTTTCATATAGTGGATACTTTACCTCTATTTAAGAAATATAGCGGAATGACAATGGCCACTTCAGAATGGGAACACCATCCTAATTACCTGGGACATTATATTTATGCAAAATCCATTAAGGACTACTTATTGGCTAACAATTTGATTCCAAATCGTTTTAAAAAAAATAAATCAAACTAATTTTTTTACGTGTCGCTAAAAAAAATAATCCTATTTTCAACTTTATTATTGTTTGTTCTCTTTTCTGATATTGCTCTAGTTTTTAGTTTTACTCAGCAAACGATAAAACATCCAATAATTTTCTCCAACATCCACAGCGATGACCGTATGCTGATAGTAATATCGGCTCCAACGGCAGATAATGAATATTACGCGAATGTGTACGACGATATAATCGCATTTGATATTGCATACGCAAAAGCTGTTATGGGAAACGATAACATTATTATCTTGGGCGATAATAAGGCGCTGGAAAAACTCAAAAAAGAACTTCCGGAAGATATTTTATTACATGCTTCAATGCGCGATATATGGATGCGCGACTTTACTACAATCCACCCTTATAGACCGATTCAGTTTCGCTATTCCGCAGCGGCACAATCTGGAAACCAAGGAAACGCTGACTGGGTCCAAGACAGATTCAACACTTTTACAGAAAAAAACGGTATTGATTATCCATACACAGATCTAATTTTAGATGGCGGAAACGTGGTGGATAATCATAAAGGTAAAGTCGTGATTACAGACCGTTTTCTAATAGATAACAATTTAAATAAAAACCAAGCCAAACAAATTCTCAATAAGACGCTTCATGCACAAGAAATCGCTATTATTCCCGCAGACGATCCTAAAGGTCTAGCTCATGCCGATGGCATGGTAATGTTTATCGATGAAAATACTCTTGTGTTAAATCAATATGAGGAACCATTCCGGACGGACATCATTCAAGAATTAAAAACATCCTTCCCGTCTATCACCATTATTGAAATAAACGCAGAATGGAACGATTCAATTTGGGATAAAAAGTTTAGCTCTGCATGCGGTGTTTATGTCAATTCTCTAATGACTAAACGAAATATCTATTTGCCAACCTTTGGAAACAATTTAGACCATGCAATCCGTGAACAAATAATCCCTTACACGTCTAAAAAAATCATTTCTATACCCTCAGAACGAGTGTGTTTTATGGGAGGTAACGTTCGGTGTTTAGGTTGGCAACTTCATGGCAACCGAGCTAAAATTTTAATTGAAGCTGCGCGTAATCAATAAAACTTAAACATTCCAGCTCATCAAAGAAATTAAAAGAAGATTTTATTTTTAAATAGGAGTTGGTGGAGAAGCTAGAGAAACTAGAGGAATTTGAAGTTTACGATTTAGCGCTATGGAAACTATTATGGTGCGGATCGCAGGAGACTCTGCAAATCAGCTTTTCAAGACATTAGAGGAATGGAACGCCATACTCAAGGACTCTTCCATTGATAGCACCTCTTCAACATAACCCATAATATCACAACAAAAATCAGCCTTCGAAGGTTTTCCTTCGGAGGCTTTTCTTTTTTGAACTCACAAAATTTTTAACGCTTCCGTTTCCCGGATATCGGGAGATGAGGACGTATCCTATGGAACAGATAAAATGAAAAATCCTACTAAAAATAAAACACCGCCATTTTCTTTGCGTTTAACGGAAGAAGAACGGGCGCAACTGGATATTGATGCTGCTGGAATGTCTTTAGGGGCCTATATCCGCTCGCGCCTGTTTGATGCCTCCTTGCAGAAACGCAAAACGCGCGGGAAGTTTCCTGTTAAAGACCATATAGCTCTGGCAAAAATTCTCAGTGAGCTGGGACGCTCAAACATATCTGAAAATTTAAACCACCTCGCCAAGGCCGTGAAAACAGGTTCTCTCCCTGTCTCGCCCGAAACGGAACAGAAAATTTCCGATTGTTGCCGCGACATTAAACACATCCGCTTCATCTTGATTTCTGCCCTCGGTCTAACCCCGGAGAATGACTATGATACTGAAAGCCTCTCAACGCTCCGGGGCGTTGAGGCTGGCAAACCATTTGCTGAATACGGAAGACAATGACCATGTGGAAGTTCACGAAATAAAGGGATTTTTGTCCGATACCGTGCATGGTGCTTTAAAAGAAATTGAGGCAGTTAGCCATGGAACACGCTGCAAACAATATTTATTTTCCCTAAACTTAAGCCCTCCCGCACAAAAAATTGCTCCTGTGGAGTATTTCGAAAATGCGCTTTCAAAAATTGAAAAAGAATTGAATTTGGAAGGCCAACCACGCGTGGTTGTATTTCACGAAAAGGGTGGGCGCAGACATGCACATTGTGTGTGGTCACGGATCAGGTCGAAAGAAATGAAGGCAATTAATTTGCCTTTTTATAAAAAAGCTTGCAAAAAAATTGGAAAGGAACTTTATTTAAAATATGGCTGGGAACCGCCCCCCGGCTTGATAGATAGTAAAAAAAGTTCCCCTCTAAACTTCACTCTTTCAGAGTGGCAACAATCCGAACGCATAAAGGAAAATCCGCAAACCCTCAAAGTCTTATTTCAGGATTGTTGGGCCATATCGGCCAATAAAAACACCTTTGAGAAGGCTCTAAAAGACCAAGGTTTTATACTCGCACAAGGCAAGAAACGCGGTTTTGTCGCTGTGGATTATAGTGGAGAAATTTTTTCTTTAAGCCGCTGGTTGAACGTTAAAAGCAAAGATTTAAAAACCCGTCTGGGCGATCCCGAAGAATTGCCAAGTGTAGAAGAAGTTAAAGCCGATATTACCGAACGGAATAATAAAAAACCCAAAGAAATTATTCGGCAAACTGAAATCAAAGCAGGAAAGGAAAAAGAACTTTTAATCCGCAAAAGACAAGCTCTTCGAAACCTTCACCATAAACAAAGAAAGGTTTTGAAAGAACGACAGGAAAACCGATGGAAGTATGAAGAAATTTTCCGTTCCGAGCGATTACCAACGGGACTAAAAGCTGTCTGGTACCGGATCACAGGTCAGTACCAGAAAATCCGAAAACAAAATGAACGTGAAACGAAAGTATGCCGCATACGAGATAGAGGCGAAAAACAAACTCTTGTCAATCATCAGCTAGAAAAATGGTTGCAATTACAAACCTTTATAGAAGATTTTGAAGGATACTATAATGAACCACTCTCCACCGAAAGTATTAGGGTATTATGAGTCGGCGAATAACTTCCCAAGGAGCGGGGAATTTGTATCTTGAGAGATTAAAAACTAGGATTTAAACAGGATAAGGCATATAATATGGATACAAACTGTAAATCTTAAAACTAAATATAAATGGGCTATTTAGCCTCTGAGGGCTGTTGATTCTTTAAATTGACAGTGCCTATAAATTTGGTATAATTATTCTCACTTTTTGAATGCGAAAAATTTATCAAATTCTCTTGAGGCCACAGTGCCAGTTAATTTTATTCCCAAAAATGATCGTCGGTTGAAAGTAAGAAGAGTAAATAATGAAGGTTCTTCTAATGATCAAAGGCTCTCAGACCGAAGAGACCTTAATAATGAAAAGTTTGCTAAATTAAAAAGTGGGTTAAATATCAATGGGATTAATTTAATACCTTACTTTAATGAAATTCCACAATCTGCTCAGTCTATATATGAAAAGGATTGGCAATTTCATTGTGAAAGCTTACTCTCAGCTAGTGTTGCTGATACCCAACGGGAGGGTGATAACGTTCTACAGCAACCGCTAAAGCGTTTCTGGAAAATGAAATTTGACGAAAGCGCGTTATTAAGTGGGCATAGCTCATTTGAATTAAAAAGTGCTAGCTCCAAGATTTTTGTATTAGCTAAATCCGAAAAAACTAAAGAACCGGTTGGTATTATGAATCTCGGCCTCAACAAAGAGTGGAGCAGATTATCTAAAGATAATAATGAAAATAGAAATCCTGCACTTTTACTTGAATTAGTTGAATCAAACCCAATGTTAAGCTATTTTTCTCGGTCACTACCTCAAATTGGAAAATTTAAGCCAATTGAACCTTTTGTTAAAAGTAGTATTGGAACAACTTTATTAAGTTACGCTATATTTCTGAGCTTTCGACTCGGTTACTTTGGGCGAGTTATTCTTTTTCCGTTAAGAGCAAATGAGATTGATGATTCATCCTTTCAATCGCCCTTAATTCCACAAAGCTATGTAAATAAACTGTTGTCTTTTTATAAAAAATTTGGTTTTATTGAGGTCGACGATAATATTTTCGAAATTCCTGAAAAGAATTCCCTAGACCACGTGCTTAACTTAGCTTACTTTAATTAAGTTTTATAGAGAATAAACATTACGATGCCAAAGAACAAAGTACAATTCTATCCAGGAGAAACCACCTCTTTAAATAACTTTTTAGGGCAAGCTTTAGAATATATTCGTGTTAAAGAAAATATAGACAAGAACATTTTGGCAAAAAAGCTTCATCTAAAACACGAAGATTTAGATATAGTTTTTTATAAGCATACCAACGAACACCCTAAAGCCCCTGAGGCGGTACAAGAAAAAGTCATAGCTTTCATTGCTAAATACAAAAATAAAGAGGGCACAATAAATTTAGAGGGTAAAAAAGATTGCATAGAGCAAATATGCAAAAATAAAAAGAACATCGGTTGTGAGATCCCTAAAGAACTTTTAAAAGAAACTTTTCAAAAATTTCAGCATGATGAAAATTCTAAAACGGCTGTAGAAGAAACCTTAAAAGAAATAACCACCAGTTCTCGCTGCAGAGTGATTAGTAATTGTGATCTAGAGCCATCCATCGATTAATTAATTTGTACCCTCCTAAGTCAAACCAAAATCTTTAAAACGCTTTTATAGTTTTTTATTCCTTCAAAAATTTCGGCATCAAAAGTTCCAATTTCTTTGAATTTAAATTTTTTATGCAACTTTAAAGATGGGATATTGTTAAAAGGGGCAATAGTTATAAATGAAGAAAAAGTACTTCCTTTATAAAATGCAAAAAGCTCTTTGAATACTTCTTCGCCAACTCCTCTCCTTTCAAATTTTTTTCTTAATACCAAGCATCCAATATACCAATGATTTGAATTATCTAATAAATCTGGTTTTTCTGTTTTCCACTTAGTTTTTTCTAAAACGTTTGCATCTATTTTCTTTGCTAACTTTATAAAAGCTATAATGTTATCTTGGTAAATAGCTTTAAAAAACTTATTGTTTTCATTTAGATATTCAGCTTTTAAATTTTGTAGAGTTGTTCCTTTTAAAAGAAATCCATTTTTTATATTACCTTCTAGATTAGTTAGAGCTTGTTGGTTATGAATTACCACTAACTCTTCTAAATCATCAGCTTCCACTTCTTTAAAAGAAATCCCCCTTATTCTTCTAATATCAACAAAACAAAACCTGCGAACAAATAAATAAGCAAAAATCAAAACCAAAATTTGCCAAAGTTCGGCAAAAATAGGGGAAGAGAAAATAGGGGATTGGTATAGTATTTCAAAAAAAAATTTTATTGAATCTTTTTCCTCTAAGACTTGCCATAAAATTGGACCAAACAAAACTGCAACAAAAAAGTAAACAGCAATAGCTGATACTTTTTCAAAAAGCCAAAAAAACCTTCTCTTATGACAGCGGCCTTTTTCCTTTCGATAATCCCAGCTATGATTAATTACCCAGAGCAAGTCACAGACACCTAGGTAAAAAAAGAACCAGGGTAACAATTCTAAATCTTTATAATGAGCAAGTAAAAAAGTCAGATTTAGTATAATCAAAAGATCAAAAACCAATTCAGAAAATGTTGGAGTAATTACTTCCTCAACCCCTTCGGCCCAATTCCACCAATAGTCAACTACGACTCCAACAACAAATAAACTCGATAAAATCTCCTTGTAATCTGTAAGCTTTAACTCATTTTCAAAAATTACTTTTCCAATTCCTAAAGCTAATAGGATTACATACATTTCAGTTACAAAACGAGGGATAAAACTAATTTCTCTTTTTTCGCCTAGTACAGAAATAATGAATCCCTCCTAATTAATGTTTTGCTTTTGAAAAAGAAAAACCTATAAATAAGTATAATAAAGTTATTATGAATATCCTTATTATACTTGATTTTTTTGGCTATGGAATTTCAGAAATAAATATATTTCTTTACAAAAAACTCATAACAGATTGCTCCTATAGCCCTGCTGCTGCTCTAAGTTAGCAAGAAAAAAGAAGCTTCGTATACTCAAATTCCTTTGGAAGACAGGAAGAGAGACATTCCTTCGGAGCCGACACTTTCAGAATATCGGCGGGGGAAAGCGACAGGCAAAAATGCTTTTGAGCAGGACCGGAGCCACGCGCAGTTTTTGAAAAAAACGAGCATGGCGAGGACCCGCTTTTTGCCGACAGCGCGCCCGTTGATATAATCAAGTCGGTTAAAGAGGAAAAAATAAAACATACCGGGTCCAGCGTTACGCTGGCCGTGATCCAACGGCGGGACGTTTGGTCGAAGGGTCGCGGGGGTAATGAAATACCCCTGTGCTGAAGGGGTGGGGGGAAACAGAGTTTCCCCACTCGTGATGAAACGGCGAAACGTTTCACTGGCGTGTTTGGCTCGATGCCAAAATGCGCCACAGCCCAGAGGGATACAACGGGAGAGCGGCAGCGTCTCCCTTGTCAAGATCGTGGTGTAGTACACCACACATCTTGCGGTCAGTCTTAAGTCTTTAGTATTTTCATATCTACATTAGACCGGATTACTGGTTCATTAATGCGTCACGTGAACCGTATGTGATACGCCATTGTTTCCACGTAAAAATATTAATGTTTCAGTTCAAAACATTAAGCGCGGTTTAATTTTTCATTTTGGACGCAAAGCAAAATCACTTCACGATAGTTTTGAAATAAAGCCAACGCCCTGACTTTGCCAAATTTGCGCAATGATTCCGGTTTCTGATACGGTGGGAACATGGACAAAGAAACCGACCCTGCCAACCAGAATATTTCCTTTACGCAGATGACGCGCAATCCTCAGCGTGAGCTGGCCAATCATATTTTAGCCGTTACGTTGGAAGAACTGGAAGCGGAAGGCGTACATCACCAATTACTGGCCGAAGTGCTTTTTGATTTTACGATGATAGAAATGGAGCCGGATTCTCCGGTTACAACAGAAACGGGTATGACTTGGATGTCTCAACTTCACCGCTTTCGAGATCGGCTGCAATCGCAAATTGATGATATAAAGGCTGTGTACAGCGAAGTTTAAAATTAAAACCGGAGAAAACATTTATGAGCGATCCAGCTAAAAACAACCATAAGAAAATGGAAAGTAAAGAGCAGGAAGCCAAGCTACAAAACTTAAAAAACCATATTGATGAAGCTATTGACCGTGGCGGTTCTCACAGTGATGAGGAAATAGCGGAGCTTCTCGAACCCCATAAATAGAAAGTTTTTTGATTAAGCCGGACTGCCAGACATTCAAAAATGCTGTTTATGGTCCATGCTTTTGTGAAGGATATGGGCAACAAAGATTCCCGGTGTTCTGATGACATAGAAAATCGTATGGCTGGCATATTCATATCTAAACATGCCTTCTTCAATCTCATTGGCCATGCGGCCTTGTAAAGAATGATTAGCAAGACTTTCTAAACACCGCTCAAGGTCTTGAAAATACTTATCCGCTTGATTCTCTCCAAAAGTCTTATACGAATATCGGTAAATATTCGCTAAATCCTGATCGGCCTTTTGGGATAATTCATAACTCGCCATTTTTAATCTTGGCTTTTGTGTCTTTTACGATGTCCTGAACCGTCCGAGGGCTGGTCCCACTGTGTAAGCCTTCTAATACGGCGGCCTTCAAACTTTCGCGCTTTCTTTGGTCCATACGGATCAGATCACGAATATAATCGCTTGCGTTAGCAAACTCACCGCCCTTAACCTGCATATCAACCCATTGCCGGATGGAATCAGGTAAGGAAACATTCAAACTAGGCATATCAAAATCTCCAAAAACAACAATATATGCCATTATATGCCAATATTCGCATCTTGTGCAAGTTAAGGCGCTCTCTTTTGGTCAGCGTTCCAATCCCAACCGCCTGAATGATTCCGTTAAAGTTGAGGGGGCACAATTCATTTTTTGGGCTAGTTTTGAGAGGGTGATTTTTCCCTGTGCAAGTTCAGCGTGGGCGTTTCTGATTTCTTCGTCCGAGAATTTTAAAGGCCGGCCGACATGCACACCACGCCGCCTTGCGGCTTCCATACCTTCTTTCGTGCGTTTGATGAGGTTCTTCCGCTCGAACTGCGCGAACGCGGCCATGACGGTATAGAGCAATTCTCCTGCCGGGGTGGCGGTATCCACATTAAGGGTCACGATTTGAAAATTTACGCCGCGTTCGCGTAATTTTTCTGCCTCTAATAACGCATCTAATGTAGAGCGGAAGGCGCGGTCTAAATCCCACACCACCAGAGTATCGCCCCGTTTTAGCTTCCTGATAATCTTTTGAAAGACGGGCTTTTTTTTGGCCGTCGCAGAAAGCCTCTCTATATGAATTTCATCACAGAGAGATTTTAAACCGTCAATTTGACGGTCCGGCTTTTGTTCTTCGGTCGATACGCGCAAATACCCTATTTTCATCGAACCCCCTTTTTAAACACCAACAGCTTTTTTCAAGAAAAAAGCCGCCAAAATGATAAAAAAGGGAGCCCTTTAAAAAAGGCTCAAAATTATTAAAAAATCCTCAATCCCAACACTATAATGACGTGAAAACATTAGTATTTCCTTAATTAACCATATTATTATGGGAATAACAAGAGAAGGGCTCCCTTGTCCGTAGGGGGTTTTCTCATGTTCAACAAAGTTTTAACACCGTTTGTTTCCTACTTTTGTAGCGCAGTATTGAGCTTGTGTTTTATTGTCTTTCCTCTATCCGCTCATGCGGAAAATCAACCTCAAAATTTTCATACCGACTGGTTTTTAAAAAGCTCAGAGTCTGCCAGAACATGGTGGTATATGGGCGCGTTTTCTCTCATGGGTTTCATTGTTTCCCAAAGCGATGAGAAACGCGGGGCGTGTATTTTGGATTGGTATTTCAAGGAGCCGCAGAAAAAAGAAAAAATCCTTTTAAAGGCCATGAAAGATAATCCCCGCTTTCCTCCTCCAGCCATTATTACGGGTTTACTTTTTAAAGACTGTGGGAAATTTTCATTGCATGCAGGGGGTTAGATTTTGAGCAAAGATAAAGAATCCAAAAGACAAACAGATTTTAACCATCTGCAACGCGAGCTTTCGGGGGATGAGGTAAGCCACATTCGCCGTTTTTTGCCTGAATCAACAACGAAGAAAATGAAACAAAAAAAGAAGCGCGAAGAAGAACGCCGCCTTAGCTTGCTCCGAGCCATGTTGATGAATGATCCCGAGTATGCCGCGCTGTATTATCAGGTTCAGGACGCTATCATCAAAGCTGAACAAATTGTAAATGAAGCTCTCGCCGATATCGAAAACCGGATTGAAGCGGCTGAAAATCATCTTGAAAAACTTAAAAGTAAAGCGTCCGTTTTACCCGATGGAAGCCAAGCCTTTCTCTCAAAAGATGGAAAGACAGCCTTCAGAGAAAACGGATATCCTCTATCTCAGGAAGAAATCTTATCGGTTCAATGGAACGAAAACAGCCCTGCATGGGAAGACTATAAACAGGCAAATGATGATGTAAACACAGCGCATCAAGACAAAATAGCGGCAGAAGATTACCGCGACAACGTTTTGAAACCTATAAAACAAAAGACCAATGATGAAGAAAATCCACCAACAAAAGAGGAGTTATCGGGGTTTCTTGATGCCTTAAAAATAGATAGAAATTTCTTTAAGAATAAAGCCGATCATGCAAAAACGCCTGAAATACCTTTAAAAACATCGGCGGCGCAAGAGAGTATGAACGATAGAGATAAAAACACGCTGAATATGACAGCGCATTTTAATATCGCACGAATAGACACGGTAAAACCAACGGGGGATTTGAACGCTATTCCAAAGCTCGAAGGATAAATTTTAAATTAAGACTCCACAAAAGGATAGTAATCCTATATGGTGCGTTGAAACTCTCCCCATCTATACCGATATTTAATTATTACGAAAACAAATGCAAGGCTTACGTCTTACATTTCTTCACGCTTGTTTCCCGGAATGGAAACGCGCGGGTGATATATATAAGGAAAGTTTTTATCGCAATTCAAAACGTCCGTGATTATTCACGGCGAGAAAGAAACACGCCTATGCGCTTAGACATTGAAAAATACCGCAAATATGTTGAGGGGTTTGACCTCACGGAAGAACAAAAAACAGAATTGATAAAATCTGTTTGGACCATCATGGAAAGTTTTGTAGACCGGGCCTTTGGTTTGCACCCGGCGCAACAATGCCGGGAGTATTCCCAGCGCGATACTTTACACGCTCGCCGTAAAGCGCCAGAATCAAAGAAGTACCGCGCCCGTCATTCTTTTGAAATCAAAATCGTGCCTGACGATAAAGAACGGATTCATTAGCCAAAGCGGCAGGAAGGAAAAAACCATGACAGATACTACACAACAAAGGGCCGTGATTTACTGCCGTGTTTCCAGCCCATCCCAAGTAGAAAAAGGGGACGGGTTAGGCTCGCAAGAAACGCGGTGTAGAGAATTTGCGAAGCATAAAGGCCACGATATCGTGGAAGTCTTCCGCGATGAAGGGGCCAGCGGCGGGATGATTGACCGCCCTGCCATGCAGGACATGTTACGGTTTCTTAAAAAGAAAAATCACGAACAAACCGTTGTTATCATCGATGATATCAGCCGCCTTGCGCGGGGGTTGGAGGCGCATATACAATTGCGCTATGCCATTAATGATGCGGGAGGTAAGCTGGAATCGCCTTCTATTGAGTTTGGCGAAGACTCCGACAGTCAGCTCGTAGAAAATTTACTCGCCAGTGTCTCCCAGCATCAACGCCAGAAAAACGCCGAGCAAACAAAGAACCGTATGCGCTCGCGTATGTTAAATGGCTACTGGGTCTTTCATCCTCCTTTAGGCTATCACTATAAAGACAAGGTGGAAGGGCATGTGGGTAAGCTTCTAGTGAAGAAAGAGCCTGTGGCCTCGATTGTTCAGGAAGCCTTGGAAGGCTTCGCCTCGGGCCGTTTCGAAAGTCAAAGTGAAGTGGTGCGTTTTCTGGAATCGCAAGCCGCTTATCCTAAAAACCCTAAAGGCGGCGTTTATATACAGCGTATTATTGAACTCTTCTCACAGCCTTTATACGCTGGTTATATAGATGTTCCCGGTTGGGGCATTAATTTCCAGCCCGGCAAGCATGAACCGCTTATCAGCTTTGAAACATGGACTGCGCTGCAAGAACGGCTTAAAACAAAAGCCAAAGCCCCTACACGCAAAGACATCCATGAAGACTTTCCTTTGCGCGGCTTTGTGACCTGTGTGTGCTGCGATACCCCTATGACCGCTAATTGGTCCACGGGGCGTAAAGTCAAATATCCGTATTATCTGTGCCGCACAAGGGACTGCCCCGAAAACGGCAAGTCCATACGCAAAGAAAAGATAGAAGCTGACTTTGAGGCGTTATTAATGCAATTGCGCCCTTCGCAAAATTTGTTCTTCCTTGCGCTCGAAATGTTTCGGGAGCTATGGGATTCGCGTGCGCAAGGGTCCAAACAAAATACTTTGGCGGCCAAAAACAAAATCGTACAAATAGAAAAGAAAGTCGGGCAATTTCTTGATAGGCTTGTCGATACCCAAAGCACGACTTTGGTAAACACGTACGAGAATAAAATCAGAACGCTGGAAGAAGAAAAAGCGCTTTTGCAGGAAAAAGTAAGGAATTGTGGGCGGCCACTGGATCGTTTTGACGAGACGTTTCGAACCGCTATAACATTCCTTGCAAACCCGCATCAGCTTTGGGTTTCTGATAGAATGGAAGATAAGCGAGCGGCGTTGAAACTGGTTTTTGCAACCAAATTACCCTATGATCGGAATCAGGGTTTTCGAACCGCCCAAACCTCGCTCCCCTTCTCACTTTTAAGCGACTTAGAGGGGGGCAAGTCCGAAATGGTGCCGAAGAGAGGACTCGAACCTCCACAGGATTGCTCCCACATGAACCTGAATCATGCGCGTCTACCAATTCCGCCACTTCGGCAATAACAATTTCTACAAAAAATTCAAAAAGAATAGGGATTTTAAACTATTTAGGTCATTTGAAAAAATTAATCTATAATTTTTCAGAATAGTAATTAAAATTTAATATTTTTTCAACCGCTTAAAATGTCTAAGCGCTCTACCAATAATTATTACAATATATACCAAAAACGTTTCTGATCTATTTTCTATTCTTAACCAATTTAAATTCCTTCTAAATAATTTAGAAAAATTCAAAACTACAACCCAATACAGGGTTAAAAATCCAAAAATATATACATAGTTATTTTCCTCTCGCTGATTTGAAAGCGCTTCTATGTTTGAACTAAAAAATATTTTCAGATTCTTAAAATTATCAATTGGTAGTTTTATACTTTCATTTCTATTTTTTGAGATATTTGTCAGAATTTTTTTACCACAAAAAATTGAACCCAGTTTATATACTTATAAATTTGGGACTTTCATTAATCAACATAAAGCAAATATTCAGGAAAAATTATTTTATGAAGGTGTTCCTTATCATTTAAAAATTGATGAACATCATTTAAGAAACTTTAAAAAAATTCCATACAAAAAACCTAAGAACACTTTCCGTATTTTATCTCTGGGAGACTCAATATTAAAAGGACCTGGATTAGAAGTTGAGGAAACTTTTGCATTTTATTTAGACAAAACCCTTAATAGCCAAGAATCCAAGATAAAATATGACGTCGTTAACGCCGCGATGGGGGGAGCAAATTTCTTAGACTATATTTTGTTTTTGAAAAACGAAGGCTATAAATACTCGCCCGACCTTATTCTACTGACTCTTTCAAATTATGATTTTGGCCCTGGGAATTGGGATAGCTTTGAGTTTGAAACCATTTCGGCAAAAAAAATACCTCCTAAGGAAATACAAATTACGCTGACTAATCCAAAAATCATCGTTCCCAGGCATTTTTTTAATAAGCTCATGTTATCGGTTGGTGAAATTTCTTTCTATACTGAGCTCTCTAAAGTTTCACACTTTTTAAATCTAATTCGATTAAAGGCAAACTTTCTATCATTAAAAAAGAAAAAAAAACCGTTAGACGATCTGGATCAATTTTTAACAAATTACAACCTATTAAAGGAAGGAGAAAAAGTAAAAGACTTTCGATTAAAGTGGGTATTTGAGGATCATCAATTTTATGAAAATCATCTTCGTTCTAAACCTTTAACTTCGGCCCTATTTTCCAAAGCAGCGACAATCTTATCCGAAACGGCAAATCAAACTGGAGCAAAATTAGCGATACTGGATTTACCAGAGGACGAGGAGGTTTTTGGGGAACCTAGTCTAACAACAACTATTAAATTTCCAAATAAATTAAGTAATAATCAGTTAAATCTCCTAGATCCCATACGAAGGTTTTTGACAAAAAACCAGTTTCCTTTAAATATTCCAAACGACCCGCATTGGAGTCCAGCAGGGCATTATCTAGCGGCATTGTTAACTTATAATTTTCTTTTAGAAAACAAACTCATTCCTGAAGAAGATTTATTACAAAAAACAAAGATAGATTTAAACGATCCTAAAATCATTGAACGAATTGAAAATTCAAACAAGCGAGTAGATCCCTATGTTAATAATCTTAAAGATCAATTTTATCTAAAGGGATTTATAGCCAAAAACCAAGGTCTAACGGAATCCGCTATACAAAATTTTAAGCGGTATCTGGAGCTTAAAAACGATGAACAAATTGAATATTTACTAGCAACCTTATATTTAAAAAAAGGCGAACCAAATAACGCTTACCTTCATTTTAAAAAAATGGAACAGTCAAATAATCCCTCGCACCTTGAGAAATTAGGATTAACCTTTTATGCATTAAAAAATTACAAAAAAGCTATACAAGTTCTTCAAAGAGCACAAAGTATGGGAAATACATCTACGGAAGTAATTAACATGATTGGTCTTTGCTTTTATTATCTCAAGAATTTTTTGGAATCGGAGAGGTACTTATTAGAGGCGGTAAGAAAAGACCCTTTTTATTCGGGAAATTTAGCTAGTCTTTACTTCGACAACGGATATTTTGAAAAGGCAATCAATCAATATAAACAGGCGCTAATCCAAAATCCCAATAGCTTTAAAATGCATTATGTAGCTGGACTTGCTTATTTAAAATTAGATGATTTGGAACGAGCGGAGAAAATGTTTTTAAACGCCCAACAAATTCAACCAGAAAATAAAGACGCCCAATCAATTCTGGATCAACTACAAGCTCGGAAAAAGAAATAAAATATTGAGTTTCAATTTTTTATCGAATCAACAATTTGGTTTATTAAATCCGCCATTATCCAGAAAATCGCCTAAAACTGACGCCTGATTTCCTTGATCGCGATTTACAGCTATTCTAACTAGCTCTAAAGGAGTAGCATCCGGAAAAGCGCCGGGAAGTGCCCTATTCCTTGGAAGATCGGGTAATTCATCAGGAAGCTCTCCAGGTTCCTCTTGTTCTGGAACACCTGGAAGATCGTCATTAAAAAGCTTTGGAAACAAAGTCTCAAGTAATTCTTCTAAACTAGTGAAGGTTGTTGTTCGAGTAGTGGGATTATAATTTCCACCATTGGTAATAATATTACTTGGACTGGCGCCTGAGGGAGAAATAGTATTTCCTGTTATATTTACGTTACCACCTTGCGTTCTAATAAAACTATCAGAGCTTAAATTAAACCCTCCGCCATTAAGTCGATCAGAGTCGGCGAGAGCGGTAAATGTTGCATTAAATCCAGAAACGTGGGCTTCTATACTGGAACCTGAAGTGAGACTGATATTTTCTTTTGCCGCTAATGAAAAATCATTATGAAAAACAATATTGGAGCCAATACCGAAGATATCGTCGCCGGACACAAAATTAGTTTTTTTATGTCCTAAATCAAGGTCGCCAAATTTAATGAAACCCGAGTTGAGAGCTCCCACATTTAACATTTTTCCCTTTAATGAAATAATTTCAGCTTGAGAGAGATTAATGTTACATCCTGGGGTCGCTATACATATCGTTTTGCCAGGAGTTTTTGGCAATAAAGAAATCGTTCCGCCACTTGGACCGTTTATGAAAGAAAAAGTACCAGTCACAATGGAAGTCGGAACGCCAAAAATATTACCGCCACTAGGAGTAAAACCAAATAATAAATTAAAACCATCAGCCGTAACCGTAGCGTTGCCGCCTGCGGTTGCTACGGTAACATTTGAACTTTGGTTGTAAGTTCCCGTTCCTGCATCGGCCGAAAATTTCTTGCCGCCAGTTGCGATATCTCCAAGAACGTTTATTCCAACACCTGTCAAACTAATTGCGGCGCCTCCTGAATTCATAGGACCCGTGGACAAAGTACTTCCCGCAGCAAAGCTAATCGTCCCGCCTCTCGACATAATCTGTTGAGATGCAGTGAGAGTGGAACCTGCCGTTAAGCTAATATTACCGCCATTAGAATCCAGTTTACCTAAGGTCAAAGCGCCGCCAGCAATAAAATTAATCGCCCCGCCCTGAGTTCGAAGCAGGTCGTTGGTGTCGTTAAAAGTAATGGCTCCATTTGTTGTTCGAAAGGTAGCTGAATTATTCGAAGTTGTTTGTAGATCAAATACATTGTCGGCTAAATCTTGAAAGGTGATTGTATTATTAGCTTGCAATACAATGTCATTAGTTGCATTCAATGCTTCTAAGGCCGCTACGGATATATTAAAAGTTCCCGATCCATCGGCAAAAAGAATCACATGATCTCCGGAAATTTGGGTATCTCCGGGATCTGACAGTGCATCTTTAATGACGATATTGTCCGGATCTAGAAGCAAAGTTCCCGTTTTACCATTAACGGCAGTGGTTATAACCTCACCGTTAAAATCTAAAAATTGTTTACCAGATACTTCTACAAAACCTCCGTCTCCAGAATTGGCGCCGCCTTTCGCTTCGATAGCTCCAAAAAATCGTGTTGTATCGTCGGCCCAGTAAATTACCCGACCGCCATTGCCGCTGGTAATAGCGTTAGCTTTAACGATTGTGCCTGAACCAGCAGCCGTAATCGAAGCATTTTGAACCGATCCTTTTCCCTGATAATCTCCGCCGATCAAAACCTCGCCACCACCTTGATCGCCAGAAACATCTATCATAGCGGTTCCAAATTGCCCTACCTTATCGCCTAAGATATGAACGGTACCTCCGGTTTCTCCTGAGTCAGTTCCTGAAGCGTCTAAAGTTCCTTCGTTAGTCGCGGTTCCATTCGGTCCTGCTTCCAAATAAATAGCGCCATTTCTTTTAGAAACCGATTGCGCTCGAATAACACCCGTATTATTAACCACCGACCGAATCATTTTTTGCGCCGTATGCGCAGTCAACAGAACCTTTCCGCCATCTGCTTGGATTGTTCCGGAATTGAAAGCGCCATTCTCTATAGTATTTCCATCCTTATCCACAAACGAACCATCCACCGATTCCGTGATTGCAAAGTTGATCAAACCGTCACCTGAGAAATCCATGGTCGCCGCTTTACCTGAACCCAATGCAATCGATCCTAGGTTTGCCATCAACATGCCTCGGTTTTCGGCGCGTGGCCCTAACAACCCGATATAACCGGAAGCGTTTATTTGTCCTTCGTTTATCACAGAAGCTAAAGGTTTAGACGGGTCTTGAGTAAAGCGATAATTACGATTCAAAAAATCTTGATCGGAAATTTGCAACGACGTTGCCATCAAGCTGCCAACATTAATGATAGAGTTTGGACCAAAAAACACTCCCGAGGGATTGGTTATAAAAATTTGTCCGTTGGCATTGAGCTTCCCTAAGATCGCTGTCGGGTCTTGACCAATCACTCTATTCAACGCAACCGAATTAGAATTTGGTTGATTGAACTGCACCGATTCAGATTGACCAATATTAAACCCCTGCCAATTGGTTATCATTTGATTCGACGATTGATTTATCACCATATTTTGGGCGTTTGGTTGTTGGATATTTCCATTTCCCGCTACGATTTGGCCGTCTTGCGGCAACGCAAACAGCAAAGCTGGAAAATAACTCATCAAGAAAATCAAAAACCCAACCCAAAATGGAACCAAATAAGTTGGTAATGGCTTAATAAATTTAGAATCGTTTTTAATATTCATAGTCAAAACCCAAAGGGTTAAAGTTTTTATTTTTTAACATCCTGTCTCAGAACTCCCATTATCCAGAAAATCTCCCAAAACAGTCGATTGAATCGCATTCTCTTTATCTTCAATTCTATCTATAATTTGCTCCACTGTATCATCGGGAAATTCACGAAAAAAATCTACGTTTGTATCTCCTGGACCACTCGGAATATCGAAGTCTTCTTCTAATTGATCAACTAATATTTCGAATAAAGCAGGCTCTAAAGTCTGAGCTAACGGACCAAATTGAGTCTCTGGCGTTACTCCCAATAGAATGACATCATTATTTATAAATATAAATGAATCCAATGCTGCGTCACTTGTAGAACCCAATAAAGGATCAAAAAATGGATCTCCTATAGAATCTAAAAACGGATCAAAAAACGGGTCAAAAAATGGATCATCTGCAGCGTCACTTGTAGGTTCGGTGGCGCTTGTTGAATTCCCACCATTTGTATTAACTTGCCCAAAAGTATTTACAGTGTTGCCAACTAATGTCACAGCGCCGCCTCTTGTCGTGATGGAACTGTCTGTGCTCAATGTAAAATCCCCGCCATCAAATTGATCAAAGTCAGCCGTTGCGGTAAGAGTCTTACCAAAACCCGAGATATGAGCTTCAATCCTTGTACCCGAAGTAAAACTAACATCGCCTAGAGCCTTAAAGCTAATATCCTCGTGAAATACAATCTTGGACGCGATACCTTCTATATTTTTACGAGAAATAAAATTAGTCTTCTTATGCCCTAAATCAATTTCTCCAAATGAAATAGTTCCCGAAAAAATATCGCCAATATTTAACGTAGTAGTTCTTAACGAATTTATCTCGTTTTGGCTTAAATCGATTGTACATCCCGTTGTTCCTACGCAAATCGTTTCGTCAACAACCGATGAAGCGATAGTAATGCTATCGCTAGACCCAGATCCATTTATAAGCGAAAGTGGATTGGTAACTATGGAAGAAGGAAGTCCAAAAATATCTTCTCTATTGCCAGTAAGGCCGCTTTGAAATTCAAAACCAGAAGCAAATAAAGCCGCAGGCCCACCGCTGGTAGTGATTACAAAAGGGGCAAATTGAGTATAAGTTCCGCTACGATTGAGATCGAAATCGGCATTAGCAAAAAACGCCCCACCCCCTGTCATGATATTTCCTTTCACGTTTATTCCAGAGTGGGCATTTAAACTAACAGAACCTCCTGATGAATTTATTGTACCGTGCGTACTAATAGAGGAACCGGCAACTAAATCAATATCGCCGCCATTAGACTCAATTTTTCCGACCGTCAATGTGAGTCCTGCTATGAGGTTAATAAAGCCACCCTGTGTCCGAATCATATCGTTGGTGTCATTAAAGGTAATGGGTCCACTGAATGTTTGAAATATAACTGAATTGTTTGAGGTTGTTTGTAAATCTAATACGTTGTCGCTTAAATCATTAATCGTAATTGATGTATTAGCTTCTAAAATAATATTATTAACTGCATTTAAATCTTCTAAGGCTTTCTCTGAAATAGTAAAAGTCCCAGATCCATCGGTAAAAAGGACCTCATGGTCCCCAGAAATTTCAGGATCAAAGTCGCTAGATAATTTATCCTCAATAACAATATCGTCAGGATCTAAAAGTAACGTACCAGTTTTGCCATTAGCCGCAGTAGTTACGACCTCGCCATTGAAATCCAAAAATTGTTTACCCGATACTTCCACAAAACCGCCGTCGCCTGAGTTGGTTCCACCTTTGGCTTCAATCGCTCCATAAAATCGAGTGGTGTCGTCGGCCCAGTAAATAACTCTACCACCGTTACCATTGTTTATTGCGTTAGCTTTTACCGTGGTGTTAGAACCGCCAAAAGTCACCGCAGCATTTTGTACTGATCCTTTGCCTTGGTAATCGCCGCCAATTAAAACTTCACCACCACCTTGATCACCGGAAACATCGACGATTGCTGTGCCTAATTGACCTACCTTATGACCTAAAATTCGAACGCTACCGCCGATCTCTCCAGAGCCGGTTCCTGAAGCGTCAAGCGTACCTTCGTTTGTCGCGGTTCCATTTGGTCCCGCTTCTAAATAGATGGCTCCATTTCTTTTAGAAACTGATTGCGCTCGAATAACCCCCGTATTATTAACCACCGAACGAACCATCTTTTGCGCGGTATGCGCGGTTAACAAAACTTTGCCACCATCGGCTTGGATTGTTCCTGAATTGAAGACTCCGTTGTCTACAGTCTTTCCGTCTTTATCCACAAACGAACCATCCACCGGTTCGGTGATTGCAAAGTTAATCAACCCGTCGCCGGAAAAATCCATGGTTGCCGCTTTGCCCGAACCCAATGCAATCGAACCCAAATTTGCCATTAACATGCCGCGGTTTTCGGCGCGTGGTCCTAACAACCCGATATAACCAGAAGCGTTTATTTGACCTTCATTTATAACAGCGGCTAAAGGTTTTGATGGATCTTGCGTAAAGCGATAATTACGATTTAAAAAATCTTGATTGGAAATTTGCAACGACGTCGCCATCAAACTAGCTACATTGATTATTGAGTTCGGACCAAAAAACACTCCCGACGGATTGGTAATAAAAATTTGTCCGTTAGCGTTAAGCTTTCCTAAGATAGCTGTTGGGTCTTGCCCAATCACTCTATTCAGCGCAACTGAATTAGAATTTGGTTGATTGAACTGCACAGATTCGGATTGACCAATATCAAACCCCTGCCAATTAGTAATCATCTGATTCGACGATTGGTTGATCACCATATTTTGGGCGTTTGGTTGTTGGATATTTCCGTTTCCCGCTACTATTTGGCCGTCTTGCGGCAACGCAAACAGTAGAGCGGGAAAATAACTCATCAAGAAAATCAAAAACCCGACCCAAAAAGGAACCAAATAATAGGGCAATAGTTTCACCGGTTTAATATCGTTTTTTCTATTCACAGTCAAAAGCTATAAAGATAAGTTTAAGGAGTGCATCCTTGCGCTACTGCAGCAAAAGGAACATTAACAGGAGTATTAAACGCAACTGCTATATCTGGTCCTGCTGCGCTTACGAAATCGGATACGATAGAATCTCCTCCTCCCACATTGGAGTTTGATGCAGGTTGGGAATCTTGTGAACTTGAAGTAGAGTCACCACTATCAGAAGAACTCGTGTCTCCAGAACTGGTACTCGAACTTGAATCAGAATCGGAACTACTGTCAGACTGTGAAGTCGATTGTTGAGTTGAGCCTGAGTCTTGTTTAAACATGGACGAAGGCAAACTGGTTCCAATCCGTCCCAGAACAACAGTACTGATGGAATTAAAATTACTATTAGACATGGTCTGAGGAACTGATGGGGCTTGTCCCTGCGGAATTGTGCTCACGCTATTGGCTCCCACCAACTGGCTACCCGCAACATTAGGATCGACATTGGAAGCGCTCATAGCTCCTGTTTTATTAGCCACAATCGTTTTTGTTGGAGAGGAGCTAATAAACCCAAAGGTACCTCTGGACGATAAGTTTGCAGTTGGCGTAACGACGCGAAAATTAGAATCTTTATTTTTTTGGCTTTTGTTAATGATGTACATAGAAAGACCACTAGCTACATTGATCAATCCTTGTCTTAGTTTTTTCCCCTTATTAACCTTGTAGGAACCAATTGACATTTTAGAATTTGGACCCAAAGCCAAAAGACTATTGTCTTTAAATTTTATTTTTAGCCGGCTCCCTCTTTTTGTGCGGAATCGGTCGGATGCATAAACTTCTTGTTTGAATTTGGCGCTTTTCCAGACAGCATTTGGATCGAATGAAACTGGTTTTATACTTAATTTACCTGGAGTGGACTTGGCTACTGGTTCCGAACCTCCCGCCATCATTTCTACAGTTCCAATTATTCCAATAATCGTCCCAACCGGTTTTTCCTCAGCGGCCCAAGCAACAGATCCGAAATGTGAAGCTACAGACCCAAAATGTGAAATAACAAGCACAAAAATTGCCGACCAAAAAATACCGGGACCAGGGTTTGGACGCGAAAAATTTATAGAGTCCGCCATTTTTCTCCCTCTTTTAAAGAATAATGTCCAATATGAATATTTATTTAATTAAATTATTGTAAATTTAAACAAAAAAATCAAACTTATTATTTACGGATAAACCGCTTTTATAGTTTTATATTCATTAATGATACCATTTCCTCCAAAAAGTAAGGAGATGGGTCACATTTCTAAAGATTTGTCTTAATAAATTTCAATTCCTAAGTGATTTTCAGGTTTATTTCTGCCCCGTGGAGAAGGGGATCTCAAAGAATTTTCGTCTAAGTCCCGCAACTAAAATCAGAAATAAAGAAAGAGCTTGAAAAAGACCCGTTCTATATGCTAATTTCTCCCTCTTTATCCATATTTTATAATGGGTTTCAGGTTTGTGACAATTTCACACTTGTTTCCTAATGGGACGTTTGGCATTTTTACTTCGAAACTGAATGGTTGACCAAAAAAACCCAGACTGGCGGATTGTCATCACGGGTGTTGGGCTGACCTCTCCCAATGGCAATAATCTAGCGGAATACCGAGAGAATCTGCTTCAAGGAAAATCGGGTATTGAAAAAATTGATATCCGATACATGGGAGAAGTTTTAGCCGGAGTTTGCAATTTTGACGAATTCAAATACCAGAAAAAGAAAGAACGAAGAAGAGGAACCCGGGCAGGTTCGGTTGGTATTTATTGCGCTCATGAAGCTATTACCGATTGCGGAATAGAATTAGACTCCTTCGATAAATCCAGAATAGGTATTTATTGTGGCGTTACGGAGCACGGCAACGTTGAAACGGAAAACGAAGTTTTCAACATAAGCCAATATGGTTACGACGTTAAATATTGGTCGCATCATCACAACCCGCGAACGGTAGCCAATAATCCTGCGGGAGAAATTTCTCTCAATTTAAAAATTACCGGTCCACATTATTCAATTGGGGCGGCTTGTGCAGCCGGTAATTTAGGAGTGATTCAGGGATGCCAAATGTTGAGGCTAAAAGAAGTCGATATGGCTTTAGCCGGGGGTATTTCAGAAAGTATCCACACATTCGGTATTTTTGCTAGTTTTAAAAGCCAAGGGGCTTTGGCCTGGCACGAAGATCCAGAAAAAGCCAGCCGTCCTTTTGATTCAAGCCGAAATGGCATTGTTTGTTCCGAGGGTGGTTGTTTATATACATTAGAAAGATTATCAGACGCTCAAAAAAGAGGAGCCAAAATTTACGGGGAAATTGTTGGATACGGTGTTAACTCCGACGCTTTTGATTTTGTACTACCTCAACCCAAAGGCCAAACAGACTGTTTAAATATGGCTTTGAATAATGCGGGTTTGAAAGCGGACGACATTGACATAGTAAATACCCATGCAACTTCAACCCCACAGGGCGACATCCAAGAATGCATCGCAATTCGCAACGTTTTTGGTAATAGTAAAAATACTTGGATTAATAACACAAAAAGCTATATAGGACATGCAATGGGCGCTGCAGGAGCGCTAGAATTAGCGGGAAATTTACCGGCATTTGACGATAAAATCGTCCATCCCACTATAAATATTGATCAGTTGGACCCAGAATGCGCTTTAGACAACTTGGTAATTAACCAACCGAAGCCGGTTGACCAGGTAAATTACATATTAAATAACTCATTTGGCATGCTTGGCATCAATTCCGCTTTGATCGTGAAACGGTTTGAAATATAATAGGCGGTAGACTTAGGTAGGGAATCATAGAGGAGAGGAGTATTACTATAATGACGAGAGACGACGTTAGAAATGCGGTTATTGGAATTTTGACCGATATTGCGCCGGACGAAGATTTTGATGCATTGAAGGACGAAGAGAAGTTGCGAGACCAGTTTGATTTAGATTCGATGGATTTTCTAGATATCGTTATGGAATTGAGGAAGCGATACAACATCGAGGTTCCAGAAGCTGATTACGAACAACTCGTTACTATGACAAGCTGTATCGATTATTTGCAGCCTCTTTTAAAAAACCAGCAAATGGCTAGTTAAGCAAGGTTAAATACTCGGCTGTTCTTTCCCCCTATTAGAACAGCCTCGTCACAATAGACTCAATACCTAGCCAGTATAATTTTACCCCTCCTCAAAGAATTATTACTGAAAGTTCATACCAAAATATGAAATACGACGCCATTATTCTAGGCGCCGGACTATCCGGCTTAGCTGCTGGAATTCGACTTGCCTGCTTCGATAAGAAAGTATGCATCGTAGAAAAACATGTCGAAATTGGCGGATTAAACTCTTTCTACCAAATGAAAGACCGATGGTTTGACGTTGGACTTCACGCCATGACAAACTATTCACCGAAGGGAGTCCGCTCTTCTCCACTTGGAAAACTTTTAAAGCAACTTCGGTTCAAACATGAAGATTTTCAACTATGCCAGCAAAAAGAATCAGAAATCAGCTTTCCTGGAGTTTCCCTAAGGTTTTCTAATGATTTTGAACTTTTTAGGCAAGAAATATCAGAAAAGTTTCCAAACCAAATCGATGGTTTTGACCAATTAACTCAAAGAATTCGCGACCATGACGATCTATCGCTTAAAAGCGGTTTCCTATCGTCTCGATCTGTTTTGGCGGAATACCTCACGGAGCCCAAACTTGCGGAAATGTTATTTTGTCCCCTGATGTTTTATGGCAATCCCCAAGCGGACGATATGGATTTCACTCAATTCACCATCATGTTTAAAGCTATATTTCTTGAAGGCTTCGCTAAACCTTTGGGGGGAATGCGTCACATTCTTAAACTGATGGTGGACAAATATAAAAGCTATGGAGGCGAACTGAGGCTAGGACGAGCCGTAAAATCCCTTAATTTATCAAGCGAAGAAGTTAACTCCGTAACGTTGTCTAAGGGTGAAGAGCTACAAGCGGAAACTGTAATTTCGTCAATCGGATATGCAGAAACTATGCGACTTTGCGCGCCTGAAAAATTTCCCGAGGACTCTCTACAAGATGGGGAAATTTCTTTTGTAGAATCTCAATATGTTTTAAACGTCCAACCTTCCGAAATTGGATACGACAAAAGTATCGTTTTTTTTAATACCAAGGACGAATTTAGTTATCGTAAACCCAAAGAAATGGTAGATTTAGCTTCAGGAATAGTTTGCTGCGCTAATAATTTCGATTACCCTAAAGAACAAGAAGGCCTCATTCGATTTACTTTTTTGGCTAATCCAGACCTTTGGTTTGGGCTTTCACGAACAGAATATAAGGAAGCAAAGTCTTATTGGCAGAAAAAAACTTTGGAAGCGGTAGTCGGTTTTTTGCCCGATTTTCGCGATTCTGTGGTATTTTTAGATACTTTCACCCCAAAAACTATTAAAAAATTTACCGGTCACGCAAACGGAGCCGTTTATGGATCGCCTGTTAAAATCCGTGATGGAAAAACTCCGGTAAAAAATCTATTTATTTGTGGCACCGATCAGGGTTTTTTAGGTATTATTGGAGCCACTTTAAGCGGCGTTACAGTTGCGAATATTTACGGGTTAAAAGCATCTTATTAAAGAATACCTTTAGATAAGTCGAAATAATAAAATAAAATTAGCTTTTAAAAATTTACTGTTGGAAAAATTATGGCAAGGAATTGGTTAAAAGGAGCACAAACTCGTTACGATAGCGTTGTAATAGGCAGTGGCCTGGCAGGGATGACGGCTGCAAATATGCTCGCTAAAGCCGGTCATTCGGTTTTACTGCTAGAGCAGCATTACAATTTTGGCGGACTAGCTACCTGGTTTAAACGCAAAGGTGGGCACATCCTAGATATTTCTCTTCACGGATTTCCTATCGGGATGATAAAAACCTGCCGAAAATACTGGAGCAAAGAGATCGCCGATTCCATTGTTAGACTCCAAGGAGTTCGCTTCGACAATCCCCAATTCACTTTTTCCACCACCTTTGACAAAATTGATTTTACTAATATCATGCGCGAAAGATTTGGCGTCTTGAAGGAAGTGATTGACGACTTTTTTGTGACAGCCCGAGAAATGAATTTCTACGATAATCTTTCCATGACCACCCGGGATTTATTCGAAAAGTTTTTCCCTGGAAGAACCGATATTCACCGGCTCTTAATGGAACCAATCACTTATGCAAATGGTTCTACTTTGGACGATCCAGCCGTAACCTACGGCATTGTATTTTCTAACTTCATGGACAAAGGAGTTTATACCTTTAAAGGCGGCACTGACGCGCTGGTCAAAAAAATGAAAAAAGAAATGCTAAAAAATGGCGTGGATATCCGGAACCATTGCTTGGTCGATAAAATTTTAGTAGAAGATAAAAAAACCCGAGGAGTTCGCGTCAATGGTCGCGAAATTGAATCAGATGTTGTGCTCTCGAACTCTAGCTTACCGGCTACAATTCACAAATTAACCGGCGATGAACATTTTTCTCCAGAATTTTTAGAAGAAGCGAGAAAAGTGAGAATGAATAACAGCAGTTGCCAGGTTTATATGGGAATAAAAAAAGGCGAAAAGATCGATTACACTGGGGACTTGTTGTTTACCTCCGTAACCGACGAGTTTAGCGCAAAAAAGTTATGCGATAAAAATGTTACCAGCAGAACATTTTCATTTTATTATCCAGAAATCAGGCCAGGTACTAACCAATACTCAATAGTTTCTTCTACAAACGCTAATTTTGAAGACTGGGCGAATCTAACTGAAGAAGAATACCTCAAAGAAAAAGATAAGTTGATCGAATCCACCTTAACTGCGCTTGAAAAGTACGTTCCCGATATTCGCAGTAAAGTCGACCATGTGGAAGCCTCAACTCCGAAAACGTTTAAGCGTTACACTATGCATACACGCGGTTCTTCGTTCGGCACTAAATTTGAGGGACTGAAAATTAGCAAAGAATTGCCCGAACAAATTGCGGGCTTATTTCATACGGGATCGGTCGGCATCATAATGTCGGGTTGGCTCGGAGCCGCCAACTACGGAGTTATCGTTTCAAATGAAGTGGATCGCTTTCTTAGAAAAGTAAAATCCGAAAGATTAGAAACGGTAAGCGTCTAATACTTCAGCGAAAGATCTTGTTTTGAGCAGAACTTTTTTCCTTCCTTTTAGTTATCCTTATGCAATTTGATTTTTCCGACCAAACCGCTATCGTCACTGGAGGAACCCGAGGCATTGGTAGAAGCGTTTCAGAAGCTTTTTTAAAAGCGGGCGCTAAAGTCGTGGCAACTTATAAAAGCAACCACGATGCCGCCGAATCTTTTTGCAAAGACAACTCTCAATACAATTCCCAAATACAACTTGCACAGTTTGACGTATCCGATAGCGAAGGAGTCGAAGGATTCTACAAACTTGTAGAAGAACGATATGGACCATTCCAAATTTTGGTTAATAATTCGGGAATTCGCAAAGATTCCGTTGTGGGAATGATGAAGGAAGAAGATTGGCGAGACGTTATTGACGCAAATTTGACCGGAACTTTTTTAATGAGCAAATTGGCGGTTCATCATCTCATGCGCCAAAGGTATGGCCGAATCATAACCATCACCTCCCCTATTGGCCGGATGGGTTTTGCCGGGCAATCTAATTACGCCGCTTCCAAAGCTGCGCAAGTCGCTTTCACTCAATCGTTAGCAAAAGAAGTCGCCAGCCGCGGAATCACCGCTAATTGTATTTCGCCGGGTTTTATCGAAACGGATTTCATATCCGATCTATCCGACAAACAGCGGGATGGCTATAAAGCTTTAGTTCCACTCAAACGATTTGGCAAACCTGAAGAAGTCGCCAATGCGGTATTGTTTCTCGCCTCCAAAGAAACCGCTTATATTACGGGAACCACCCTAGAAATTTCCGGCGGACTTTAAAAAACCAATCAAATAATCAACGAAAGACAGGTTACGCCGCCATCGGCTTTTTCAAATTCACTCATTGGAATTTGAATAACTTGAAAACCGCATTCGCGTATCTTAGCAGCTAGCTTTGGGTATCCTTGTGGAGCAATCACATAACTACCCACTACCAAACAATTAGCGGAATAACTTTCCTTCGTGGATACCTCAATAATTTGAAATTTTTTAAACGCTGTTGCCTCTATTTTGGAACAGTCCAAAATAATTCTTCCGTCTCCCAGATAAGTCGCCGCGCTTTTCAAATGAAGCCCATCCAAAACAGGGACAACAGTAATTGGTTTTTTGGTAAAGGTCTTTAAAAACTCAACGCCTTCCAAATTCGTGCGCGTAGATTCTCCAATAAAAATTTCATCTTCCGTTTGCAACACGTCTCCGCCATCCAGTGTCGCCGGAGGCAACATGTAAATAATGGAAGTGTAGCGTTCAAGCTCGGAAACAATAGATTCGCCTTCACCGCGACGAGTTTCAGCCTTCATAGAACAAAGAACCGCTTTATCTTCTAACATGACAACGGGATCTTCGACAAAAGGAGCGTCTGGAAAATTTTCCTGGGGATCTAGGTGGATTACCGAAAGACCGGCGCGCGTCAAAGCGTTTGCGTACTGACGGTGTTGATTAAGGGCTTTGCCAAAATCAATAGAATCGCTCTGGGGATGATTAGAAATAGCGTCTGCAAAACCGGGGGTGGGTTCGCGCACTAAAGCCATCGAACGATTCATCAATAACCCCCATTCCGTTTTACAAAAACCTAATCAATGGTGGGAGTATTCATAAGCCGGGAGAAATTCAACATTTGAAAATGTTTCTTGGCGCCGCGATATTTTTTCATCATCGCTTTGGATGGTTTAAGACCTTCTTCGACTTTGTTCTTCTGAGCGATATAAATATAACCCTTTGTTTCAGAAAAGTCGTGGCGCGTTAGAGACATGATTTTTCTATCGTATTCATCCGGATATTGATAATGACGATCAAGCCCTGCAAGCTTTTCTTCTTCCATTTCATAAATCATCCCGATCATCATTCCCAAATTATCGTGTGTGGGCTCAATATTAGCGTGACCCAGCCCTTCAATTCCTTCATTATCCACCGGGACTTTATTAAAAACGCGCTTCCAGGCAGAAAGAGTAACTGAATACTTGGTTGTAAAAGAAAATCCCAGCTCTTTATAAACCTTTTCGTTGATCAACTCATCATAAATAAATACACGGACAATATTTGACATTCTAGTCTCTATAGAAAGTAATTTAAAAATACAAAAAATTACGAGGTTATTTTAATCTGTGTTAGGATGCTATATTAGCAAAATAACGCGATCAAAGCTGTTTATATTTGCGTTTATAAAGGATTTATACATCCTTTTTTCAATAAAGTTAAAGTTACCTGGAAAGGAGTGAACTCATGGCCGGCAATGTAGTTGAAATCTCCGACGCCGAATTTGAATCGTCAATTATTCAAAGTGATAAGCCCGCTTTAGTGGATTTCTGGGCAGAATGGTGTCAACCCTGTAAAATGCTTGCCCCTACTGTGGAAGAAATCGCAGGCGAGTACATCGATAAAGTCAAAGTCGCCAAAGTTAATGTAGACGACAACCCAGCAATCGCTACCAAGTTTGGTATTCGCGGTATCCCTACTCTTTTGCTTTTTAAAGAAGGAAAAGTAGTTCAGCAAATGGTAGGCGTTAAGCCTAAGAGTGATATCACAAAAGCTATCGAAGAAGTTCTATGAAATTGGTTTCCCCGGCTTAATGGCCAGTAGCCTTAAGCCGGTTGATTCAATTCGTTAGTCTTCAATAATCTGACCACTCTGGTCCTCAAAGGCCTTCATCCTCTGGAGCTTGCGATGTCGAAAAAACTGGAATGCCTCAAAAACGTTTCTATTTTTTCGGGAATGAACGACACCCACCTTGAAGAAATCGCCTCGATCACCATAGAGAATAAGTTCAAAAAAAATAAAGTCATTTTTAGTAAAGGCGACCGAGGAAACGTTTTATTCATTCTCACCTCAGGTACCGTAAAATTATCTCTTTTTGACCAATCCGGTAAAGAAATGATTTTAAAAATGCTTTATAAAAACGACTTCTTTGGTGAAATGTCGTTACTAGACGAATTCTTTCGTTCCGCAACCGTTACTGCCGTTGAAGATTCACAAGCTCTTCTTATTTATAGAAACGAATTTATGCGATTAATTCACCAATTTCCAGGAATCGCTTTGGAAATGTTGAAAGTCTTCATACACCGTTTAAAAACGAGCGACAAAAAAATCGTTAGTCTTACTTTTTTCGACGCGTTCCGAAAAGTAAGTTCTACTGTCATCGATTTAGCGGAGAAAACCGGACGTCAGGAAGGAAAATACACCGCTATCGACTTAACGTTAACCCGCCAGGACCTAGCCAATATGATCGGCATGAGCCGAGAAACGTTAACTCGCATTTTGCAAGAATTACACTTTCGAGAAATTTTAAACGTTAGTAGAAAAAAAATAATCATTCTCGATCAAAAAGCTCTGGAAAATGAAATTGAAAACGCGCGAGTCCCAAAACTTTAGCGCTTTTTTAAAATACCGTCTAACCTGCCCTTTTTGAACAAATTCCATCCTTCAGTTTTAAAAAATGTGATCTACTTCCTTTTCTTATATAGCCATCTTGTCGTATATTAAAATAAGAGAACAAAAAAAATCATTCATAAGGCGATATGTTTTCAAATATTTCCCGGACCTTAAATTCAAATAAATATAAAAAGTGGACTTTGCTTTCCTTTTGGATGTTAGTTCTTTCGCTCAGTTGGCTAGTTGAAGCAAAGGCGGAAGAAGAACCCGTGGGAACAATCATTGGCGTGTCTGGGGAAATTTTATACAGAACTGCGGGTGACGATCCCGTCGCAAGTAAGGATAAACCTGGCGAGACTAAACTTGCTTCTTTTACGCCCTGGGAGAAAGTTAAGTTTAAACAACCTGTCTACGCTAAAGACGAATTCAAAACCTCAAAACGCAGTCGGCTCAAAATAAAATTTAACGACAATAGCCTCATGGCGCTAGGCCCAAACTCAAAAATGCAAGTGGGCTCATATGTTTTCAGTAAAAAAAAGAAGCTGCGTCAGGGAGTGATGAAGATTTCGTATGGGTTATCTATGTACATCGTCAACAAAACCCAACGTAATAAAAATTCCAGTTTTAGAATCGTTTCGCCTACCGCAAATTTAGCGGCGCGCGGTACCCAGGGATATGTAAGTTCTTCCGATAAGATTACTTACCTGGCAAACCAAGCCGGAGCAATGGACTCCTCCAGCAGCGATCCAAATATCAAAGGGAATCAACTGGTCGGCGCGATGAAAAAAAATTCAATTCCGGCAGGACAACCGCCAACCCCCCCGACAAACTTGACAAATAACGACCTAAGCGCCGTTAGAAACGTTGTGATGGGACCGATAGGTATTAATCCTAACAACCCAATAATTAAAGATTTAACTCAAACTGCCCCGGTTCAAAAGAAAAAAGCTGCAAAATCCAAAACAAGCGATAAAAGCGGAGGTACAAAAGGCGACTCCAGCGAAGAAGGCGATAGCGAGAGTTCAGAATCTAGCGAAGGTGGGGATAGCGGTGATTCCGGTGGCGATAGCGCAGATTCTGGAGGCGACTCTGGAGGCGGAGATAGCGGCGGCGGAGATGGCGGAGGCTTTGCCGACAGTTTTACATCCACCGGTAGTTCCGGAGGCGGTGGTAGTGGCGGTGGCGACTTTGCTCCTGTTAACAATCCTTTTTCACCGGCTGCTCTAAGTTCCTGTTCCGGCTAATGGGCTCTAAAATGCTACACATGTTAAAAAAACTCACATTACTTATCGTTTTTTCGGCCCTTTTTGCGCTAAATTTTGCTTCCGCTCAAACAAAGATTCCTCCTGCCGCCGAATCGGGCCTTGCGCTCAAAATGCTTAAAAAATCGCAACCCGGCCGTTGGGACCCTCCCCCACAGGCTATACCAGAAGATCTGATCGTTCGGGAAGATGAAATTCCTGCAAAACCCCCTACCTCGTCCGAAATTAATAAAACTATCGAGCTAGAAGTAACCTCTCCAGACAAAAACCCTACCAAAATCTCACCCGTAGAAATATTAAGAGATAATATTCCTCACTGAATTTATTAAAAAAAAACAGCCAAGCTATTGAAATTACCTAAGAAAAATTATTAATTTTGTGATGTAGCTCCTTACCTTTTTCCAAAAAAAATCGTACAATTACATATAAGATCAATCTTTTCTCAAATTGAGATTTACTAATCAGTTTCAGAGGAAACGCTTTTGCAACGCCAACCCAACAATTTATCCGTAAGCCGTGTTTTGAAAAACCGTTTTAATAAAATTTTAGCGGTTTTCCTTATTTATATGATCGGCGGATTTCCGACGTTAGTGTTTGCCCTACCGCAAGACGGGCAAATTGTTTCGGGACAAGGAACCATTGGTCTGCCTTCTTCAAACCAAATGGTTATCAACCAAAATACTAACCAGTTGATAACCAACTGGAACAGTTTCAATATAGGTCAATCCGAACACGTTCAGTTTAACCAACCCAATGCAAATTCGACGGCTCTCAATCGAGTTATGGGACAAGACCCCAGCTCTATCATGGGTAGGCTGTCAGCTAACGGTCAGGTCTTTTTATCCAATTCGTCTGGAATCATTTTTGGGCAAAACTCTAGGGTGAATGTTGGCGGCTTGATGGCCACAACCTTAGGGATATCTAACGAAGATTTCCTCAATCGCAATTATCACTTCACACAAGACGAATCGAAACCGCTCGCGGCCATCCTCAATCAAGGAATTATCGAAGCAGGTCAAGTGGGACTGCTCGCTCCTAGAGTCGAAAACCAAGGAAAAATAATCGCCAGCTTAGGCAATGTCGCTCTGTCTTCCGGAGAAGCGGCTATTCTCGATTTTGACGGCAGCGGATTGATCAATTTCGAAATCACCGAACCGGTTAACGGCGAAGTAAAAGACACGGATGGCAACGTTGTCGAAAGCGGCGTGATCAACTCAGGATTTGTTAAAGCGCATAACGGTAACGTAATCCTATCGGCGCATCAAGCGCGCGGTATGGTAAGAAGCGTTGTCAATAATACGGGAATCATTGAAGCAAATAACGTCGTCAAAAAAGGCGGTCGGGTTTTTCTAATAGGCGACCGCGTTAAAAACTCCGGAAGCATAAACGTTACCGGAACGGAATCCGGACAAACCGGCGGTACCGTTCATATATTAGGAAACGAAGTCAATATTTCTGGCGGAACCATTGACGCATCCGGCGAGGCTGGCGGCGGAACGATTTTAATTGGCGGCGACAAACAAGGTCAAAATCCAAATATACAAAACGCAACTAACACGACTGTTAGCGAGTCTGCGGTCATTAAAGCTGACGCCATCAATAATGGCGATGGCGGTAAAGTCATCATTTGGGCAGAAAACTCAACCAAAGTTTACGCGGTAATCTCCGCACGCGGCGGCGCCAACGGCGGCGATGGCGGATTTGTAGAGACTTCCGGTAAAAAGTTTCTAGACGTCACCAAAGCGGCAGACGTTTCCTCTCCTAAAGGAAAAGCCGGAACCTGGTTACTCGATCCGACCAATATAGAAATCGTCAGCGGTCCCGGTAACGGCGACGGCTCGCAAGTATCCGTAACGACTATCGAGACAGCGCTCAACGCAGGCACCAGCGTTCACATCGTTACCAGCGGCCAAGGATTGGAAGAAGGAAGCATCACCGTTTCGACAGCCATCTTGAAATCGTCTGGCGGTAACACGTCATTAACTATGACAGCGCATGGCGATATCATCGTCAATCAATCGATCACTTCCACAAACGGAACATTAGACGTCAACCTCATCGCGGGATCAAATGTTCTCATCAACGCAGCTATTGCCACAAACGGCGGTAACTTATTAGCCGATGCAGGAGCGACCAATCTCCCGGCAAATATCTCGGGATCTTACACACCAGCGGCGCGTATTAGTGGAGCGGCAGTTGAATTACCTAAAATTGAAGTTAAGGCCGATATCACTACAGGGGGGGGCGACGTAACCCTTGGACAGTTTAAAACAAAAAGTCATTCTTTAATCGGCGGCGGAACTTATACAAAAGAAAACGTGGCGAAAGCCGATATCCTTATTGAAAACGCATCCATCAGCACTGGTGGTGGAGATTTCAAAACCAACGGCGCTACCGTTAATTTAAATCAAACGGTTATCAATACAGACGTGGGAAATATTAACCTGGATTCCAACATCGGTACTCCAACGTTAACATTATCTGCGAATCCTGATTTTAATCCGATTTTACTTTCAATTCCATCCATTAATATTGGTTCGAATTCTTCTCTCACCTCTCTTGGCGGGGACATTACCCTCTCCTCCAATGCAGCGGAACTCATAATTGTCGAAGAGCCTGTTTTAACCATTAATATTGAAGGCAATGCCTCCATCACAACAGAAGGCGGAAATATTCTTATTGACGGCGGCGATAACTCTATTGTCCTTGTAGCTGGAAACTTGAGCGTAGCCAATCCAAATGGAGTGGGCGGAACCATTCAAGTTCTAGGAACCTACGTAGGGATTACGGGTGATGCTGAACTCGACGCTTCCGGCGACGAAGGCGGTGGAATCATTTTGGTTGGTGGCGATTATCAAGGCAAAAACGAAGACGTTCGCAACGCAGATAGAGCCTTCATAGCAAGTAACGCTTCCCTGAAAGCCGACGCTTTAAGAATCGGAAACGGCGGTAAGGTCATTTTATGGGCCAACGACGTGGCGCGTTTCTATGGTTCCATTTCAGCAAAGGGCGGCGCCACTTCCGGCGACGGAGGATTTGTCGAAACATCCGGTAAAAACACCTTAGAGTTTCGTGGTGACGTAGATATCACGGCGGCGAACGGAGATTTAGGAACCCTGGTTTTAGACCCACAAGACATCACCATCGCCGACGGATCTGGCGGCGCGGACGACACGCAAGTATCGGGCGATTCCACAGCCCTATTTGCGGATGGGGGAGCGGTTACTTTCACTATCTCAGAGCAAACTTTGGAAGGGTTAACCGGAAACATCATCCTGCAAGCAACCCAAGACATTATCATCAACGACCTGACAACCGATGGCGTTTTAAATTTATCCAATCTGACGTCGGGCGAGTCCTTTGTCTTACAAGCCGGACGGCATATAACATTTAATAACACGGCCAACACTATTTCCACTAGTGGCGGCAACATTCATTTAGAAGCGGATTCGGTACACAGTTCAGCGGGAGCCGCAGACGGAACCGGAGCTCTCACTACGGGGATTTTATCCACCAGCGGCGGCGCGATAACCTTGATCGGAACCGGTTTTACTCTGGGCGGAGCTATCAATTCCGGAAGCGGCAATATCAATATTGCCGAAGCCGTCAATGGAGGAGCCTTTAGCTTGGGTTCCCTGGATCTTAGCGACGCTGAGGCGGATTTAATCACCACTACGGGTACTTTAACAATTGGTCAAGCCACAACAGCAGGAACCGATGGAGCCGGAACGGGCGCAACAACCCTCAATGCTTCGGTAGTTACCATAAACACTATTTCCAATACTACGGCAAGCAATGTTGCCATTTCAGCCACAAGCAACATCACTTTTACGGGCGGGGCATCTACCTTCACCGGGAACCTTACCGTAAGTACCACCACCGGCGCCATCGCGGTTAATGTCGATGCCCGGTCAAATGGCGCCGTGACCATGACCTCTACGAGTTCAACTATAACCGTGGCAGCCGACGCTCAAATCGTTGCCGAAGACGACGCTACCGGATCAAGCGCATTGACTCTTACCGCTTCAGGCGCGGTAACACTGGGCGGAACCACCGGCGGTAATGGTACGGAGAACCTTGAAAATGAAGGAACCGGCAACGTTTCGGTGACGTCAGGCGGTCTTGTTCTTAGTGGAGTAAAAACCATCGGTACCGGAACTGGATCAATTATTATCGATGTTGGTAGTAACGACATCACCGACAACGACTCCGCAGATAACGATTTCTTTTCAAATGGGGACGTTACCCTTACCATGGGCAATGTCGGCGCCAACACTGGCAACAACGCGCTCCGCTTAGCAAGCTCCGGTGGCGAATTAGGCAATACTTTGACCGTCAATATTAACGGAACCGGAAAAACCGCGTATATTTCGACGCACTCTACCGATGATCCGTTTAATACTATCAACGTCACTTTGGCTGACGATCAAAGTGGTTTTAACTATGTCACCAGTCCAGCTGTGGGAACCGACACAATTAGCGGCGCGGCAGGAGCAAGTAAACACGACCTTTCCTTTGATCTGAGCGATACCAACACGACCCTAAATTACACAATCACTGAAGCGGCCGCCAAAATGGATATCGTGTTGGGGTCCGGGGCCGGGACAGGAGCGATTACTCTCACCGCCGACGATATAGACATTAACGCCGTTTTGGGCGTTTCGGGCGGGTCTGTGACTCTTAAACCTAACGACACCACAAGAACCATTGGTCTCGGCGGTGGAACCGGAGACTTCAATTTGTCCGACGCCGACATTGCCAACATTACCGACGGTCAAACCTCTATCACAATTGGCGCGGTCGGTGGCACTGGCGCGGTAGGTATCACTTCAGCTACATTCACCGATCCTATTACCATTCGTGGCGGGGCAATGACGGTCGAAGGTATCAGCGCGGCAGCTAATAACGTCACATTAACCTCAACCAGTACCATTGCCGATACAGCAGGCGACGACACAACTGTCGACATCACAACCTCGGGAACATTAACGCTGACCAGTTCTGGAGCGATCGGGTCCACTGCTTCGAATTCGCTCAATCTTGATATAGGCAATTTGGCGATTACTTCCACGGGAGGAAGTGGGGCCGTTTTCATAACAGAAGCGGACGCGCTCACCTTGGGAACAGTCAACGCCGGAACCGGCGCCATAACCCTATCAGCTGGAGGAAGTATTACCGATAACACCTCAGCAATCACTGCGGGGAACCTAACTATCACGACGACAGCTTCTGGTGGCGCCATTGGCGCATCGGGAACAGCGCTTAATACGACGCTTTCGGGAACCTTGACGGCAACGGCGTCAACAGGTACAGGCGGCGGAATCTTTATAAGCAATACAGGTAATCTACTCATCGGGGCCGTCAACGCAGGCTCAACTTCCGGCGATACGGTAGAATTAATCTCAACCACTGGTATGACCAACTCCAGTTCTGCGATCACGGCAGAAGATTTAACCTTAACGGTTTCCGGAGCAGGCGCTGCTATCGGCGCTTCCGGAACTAGCAACGATATCAACATAACGTTGACCGGAACTTTAACGGCAACCGCTTCAAATGGAGCAGGAGGAATCTTCGTTGGCGAAACCGGAGCCATGCTGGTAGGAGCCGTTAACTCCGGTACCGGCAATATGGAGTTCACCACGACTACTACCTGGGACAACACATCCGGTCTCACTGTAACGGGCGCGGCGTTAACCATCACCGCCGATACTGGCGTTGGTCTTAACGAGAGCATAACAACTACCGGAGCGGTTATCATCGACGCTGACTCAGGCGGCGAGGGGGACGGCAATTTCGATATTGCTACTACCAAGACATTAAACAGTGGTGGTAATACCATGTCGATTACATCCGCCAACATCATCCTGACTGGTAATCTTAATTCCGGAGCGGCCGCTACAACCTTGTTAGTTTCCGATGGGGGAACCATGGGGCTAGGCGGAGGCGCAGGCACTTGGTCCTTAGATGATGCAGAGCTTGGACGAATCACCGCCACAGGTTTAACTATAGGTGACGCCACCAACGGCAACATAACAGTAGACGGTATCACTACCGGCAATAGCGACCAAATTACCGGAACGGTAACTTTAAATGCTACAACGGCTGCAGGGACGATCACGTTCAACGGGGGCACTTCAACATTTAATGCCTTAACCGCCAATGCCGGAAATGGGATTAACGTTAATATCGACCTTGATACCATTGTCGGAGCTCTCACCTTCGACGCCGATAGCGATAACAACCAGAGCGGAGCTTTTTCAGTCGCTACATTGACAACGGTCGCCACTAACAATAGCGCTATCAATGTCACGGCTCACACCTTTGATCTTAGCACTGCAACCTCCACTCTTGACGCCGGGTCGGGCGATGTTACCCTATTACAATCTTTGGGAGGGAATACCATTAGCGTAGGTTCCGCTGCTGGAACTTTTAACGTAGACGATACGGAATTAGGCGCTATTACCACTACCGGAACCTTAATCATTGGCGACTCAAGTTTATCCAGTGCGATTACCGTGGATACGGTAGCCGGCGGGGCCAAAAACTTCTCTTTGCGAACCGCCAGTACGATTGATGACGCTGGCGATGCTGGGTCACATTTAACAACTACTGGAACATTGTCATTGACTTCTAGCGGAGTGATTGGTTCTTCGGGGCAGGGATTGAACATCGATGTCGCTTCGGTCACGGTGACGCGTACCGGAGGCAATCACGTAACCTTAAGAGACGCTGGAACCAGCGACACGACTTATAACATAACAACCGACGGCGCAGGAAATATTTCCGTAACCCAAACCGCTAACAACATGATCCTCGCCGGGTTATCTACTACTGGAACTTTTTCAAGTATTGCCAATACTGGATCAATTTCTGAGACGGCAACTTTAACTGTTGGCGGTCAAGCGACTTTCAATACTACCACTGTGGGCCAGTCGACTACACTCAACACCAGTACTCATGCGTTTACCGGAACCATAATATTTAACACTACAAACGCGGCGATTGACAATGGAACAAACGCCATTAGCTTTGGAACGTCCTCTATCGGCGGAACTTTAACTGCAACCACGGGTGGAACCATAAGTCAATCTGGCGCGTTAACCGTTTCAGGAACGAGTTCGTTCATTACCGACGTTGACGATCAAGCAATTACTTTAAGCAACACATCCAATGCTCTCACGGGAGCGGTTAGCTTTACCACTCAAACAGCGGGCGGCAGTACCGGAAACGTTACTATCGATAACGGAACGACTAATTTAATTTTAGGCGCTTCTACGGTTCGTGGAACGTTGACAACCACTTCGGGCGGAACGATTACCCAATCGGGAGCTTTGACCGTCGACTCCACGTCTTCTTTCACCACCGACGTTGCAGGTCAATCAATCACTTTAAGCAATACGTCTAATGCCCTAGCTGGCGCAGTGAGTCTTTCCACCACCGGAGTGGGCGACGCGACACTGGATAATGGAACAACGGCATTAATATTAGGAACCCTGGGAATCGGTCAAAACTTAGCGGTCACGGCGGGTAACGCTATTACCGACACAGGCATTATAACGGTTGGCGGCACAGCCAGTTTTACAACAGACGTCGCAGGTAATAACATCACTCTCGATTCCGGCAACCTCGTTACCGGAGCGGTTAGTTTTACCACAACAGGAGCGGGTACTGCCTCGTTTACGAGCAATACCACTCTCAATTTAGGTACTGTTAGCACGGGAAGTTCTTTCACCGCCACTTCAGTTTCTGTCATTAATACCACAGCCGATATTAATACCGGAGGAGCATTGACATTAAACGCTTCTACAGGAGTCAATCTAAGCAATAACGCCACTGCGGCTGGAACAATTACTATCGACACGGATACCGATAATAATGGCAATGGAGATTTTACGATAAGTTCATCAGCGGCTCTTTCTTCCGGCGGTAACACGATCTCAATTACGGCAAATGATATTGATTTAAGTACCTCGGCAAGCGCTGCAATCAACAGCGGAGCAGCCGCGACAACCTTATTAGTGTCCGATGGAGGAACGATTGGATTAGGTGGTACTGCGGGCGACTGGACGTTAAGCGGCTCAGAATTAGAAAAAATTACTGCGACTGGTTTGACCATTGGCGGAACCACGAATGGCGACATCACGATCAACGGCATCACTGCGGCTAATAGCAATAATATTTCGGGAACGTTGACATTAAACGCAACTGGAGGCGCTGGCAGCGCCACGTTCGACACAACCGCTTCGACTTTTAACGCCTTAGCGGTCAATACCACCGACGAAATAGTAAACAATGTAGCCGTAACCACCGATACAGGCGATCTCTCTTTAATCTCCACCGGGCAAGTTTTTGATGTATTTATTCAAGGAGCCTTGACTTCTGCTGGAGCCACAACGATCAGCGCTGCGGAAGCGGTCTTTTTCTCGGCTGCGGGGAGCATTACTGGAACGGGTTCCGGGGCAGTATCGCTTACTGCAAATAGCGATAATTTGAACGGCGATGGCACTCCTGGCGCCGGAGATACGGTCTTTATGACGTCGGGTTCTTCCATCAACGCTGGCAGCGGAACCATTACCATAACCGCGACGGGAGCCAACGCTGACGCGATGACCCTCGATACTATTACGACTACCAATTCAAGCGGGTCGGCGATCACAATCAACAGTCGCACCAGTGTGACCTTAAACGGCAACGTTACTGCATCTGGCGGAGTAACCATAGATACCGACGTTAACGCCAATGGAGTCGGAGATTTCACAATTGCCTCTGGTCAAACTCTTAACACCAACGGCGGCGCTCTATCTATCACTGCCAACGACGTAACGATCACCGGTAATTTGAATTCTGGTTCCGGCGCAACAACTTTCTTAGTATCTGATAGCGGAACTATAGGATTAGGCGGCACAGCCGGAAATTGGACGTTAGACGCCGCCGAGTTGGGAAGGATAACGGCAACAGGACTCAACATTGGCGACAACAACGACGGTGATATTACTGTTAATGGTATTACAGCAACCAACAGCAACGGTATTTCCGGAACTCTTTCGCTAACAACGGGTGGATCGACTACCTTTGCGACAGGCGAATCCATATTCAATGCGCTTTCGGTCAGCGCTGTAAACGGAATCAATATAAATATCGATGTCGGGGCAGATACCGGAGCCATCACGTTGAACGCAGATAGCGACAACGATGGAACTGGCGCCTTCACAATGACGGCTAATACCGACTTAGAAACGATCAATCAAAATATTTCTATCACATCCTCAACATTCGTCATCGATACAACAGGAACCGACGCTTCTATAATAGCCGGTAGCGGCACAGTTTCAATTAAAGCCAGTAATTCGAGAACTATCGGTTTAGGCAGTGGGTCCGGCAATTTAAGAGTCGACCAATTAGAATTACAAAAAATCAACGCATCGGCTTTAACAATTGGAGACGCAACTTCCGGAGGTAACGTTAGAGTAAACGGTATCACTGCTACAAACAGCGATACCATTGCGGGCGATATCACTTTATTGTCCAACGGATCTATTACTTTTGCGGGGACAAGCGAGTTTTATAACAACGTAATCGCACAAGGCGATTCTGTAATCGTTGACGGTAGTTTAACCACCACTCAAAAATCTGGAAATTTAATATTAGGCGTTTCTGAACTTGCTGGCACCTTTGGCGACAACTCAGGAAGCTTCACCGTCGATATCACAGTCAACGGAGTTTTAGTGTCCAACGATTTCTCAGTTTCGTCGACTACGGCTTGGGTTGATACAGGAATCACGATCAATGCAGGGGATTCAATTGTAATCACCGCTACGGGTACGGTCGATTTAGGTGGAGGCAACATTCTTCCCAACGGTCCTGATGGCAGCCAACAGGGAGAAGATTTAATTGACGCCCTCAATGATGCAGCATCTGTTCAAGCTGACTACACGACTCTTGGAGCATTGGTCGGTAAAATCGGCGGCACCGGCACTACAGCCGACGGCACCGGATTTTACATAGGTTCCAGTTACAGTTCGACTGGAAATATCAGCTTGAGCGGTAAAACTGGAGTGACTTTGAACGAAAGCGTTACCGCAAACGGCGCCGCATCTATTGACGCCGATTCCGACAATAGTGGAGCAGGAACCTTTACGATTGCAGACAGTAAATCATTATCGACCGTTAACGACACTATCGGCATCGTAGCAGCCGATATAGATTTATCAACCAGCGGAACCATCAGCGCTGGCACCTCTTCGGTAAGCATCGACACATCTACCGTTACAACCTTAGGACTCGGCGATACGGCCGGAGTCATGACCATTTCTGGATCGGAACTTGGAAGAATCACTGCCAACACCATGACCATCGGCACAACGACAACATTGGGAGCCGTAACCGTTGACAATATTACAGCCGCTAACAGTAATAATATTGCAAGCACGTTATTAATCAATTCTAGCAGCTCAGTAACCTTTGATACCGCCGCCTCTACATTTAATGTTTTATCTGTAGACGCACTCGGGGGCATCACGGTCAATCAAGCATTGACATCCGATACCGGCGATTTAACCTTAGACGCCAATACCGGAACGTTAACTACAAACGCAAGCGGAACACTGAGCGCAACTGGAGCATCGACCAACGTAACTTTGACCGCTGACGCAATCGTTTTGGGAGCGGCAATAACCGGTTCAGATACTTTTACGCTTCAAGCTTCGACAGCAGGCAGGACTATTGGTATTGGCGCTGGCGCCACAGGACTGGTGAACTTGGACGCAACAGAGTTCGCTTTTGTTACTGCGGCTAGTTTTACTTCCGTAGTAATTGGAGCCAGTGGAGCTACTGGAGATATCGATTTTAATACCACAACAATTTCCAAAAACCTGACGGTACGCGGCGGGGCTTTTGACAACAGTAGCGGATTGAGCAACGTTACGGGAACTTTTTCGGCAGAATTGACCGCTACTTCGACGATTAGCGCTTTAACTTCTTCCTCAACTATTTCCATCGACATGGCGGGTAACGCGCAAGTACTGAATATCGGCGGCGCATTAATGGCTTCCGCCGCTATTAACATAGCTTCCGACGACGACATTATTTTTACTGTCGTCACAGCAGATATCACTTCCACGACTGGAGGCATCAATTTAACGGCAGACAGCGACTCCAATTCCGATGCTGGAAGCGGCGGAGCCATCACTTTAATTGATAACGGAACCGACGGCATCATCATCGACGCTGGCGATGGTGACATTGCATTGAAGGCTGATGAGGATATCCGTTTGGGAAGATTGGTCACAACCAGTAGCACCGACACAGCGGTTGTATTGACCTCGGCGAGTGGAAGCATCATTGATGACGGCGACTCCGGTAGTCCAGATATTGAAGCTAAAACCGGACGATTGGTGATCGACGCAGCAACCGGTATCGGTTCCTCAGGAACCAAAGGGGCCAATGCTCTTGAAGACGGCATCGACATAGAAGTCGCTTCTCTAGATGTTGATAACACGACATCTGGTGATATCCTTTTAAATGAAACCGACGACGTGTTTCAATTCAATCTAACCAATTCTGGGGGTGGAAGCACTACACTAAATACCGATGGCATTATAACGGTGCCAACTACAACCACCGAAACCACGACTACTACGGAAACGACGACTGAAACAACTACAACTGAAACTACAACAACGACTACTACGGAAACTACAACAACGACTACTGGAACTCAAATTGACCCAGCAGTATTGACTTCTTTAGGCGTAACTCAAGACACGGTAAACAATGCCGTTCAAAGTACCTTTGTGACCAGTTTTGGAGACAATGGCGGAGCTGGTGGTGGTGGTTGTTAGAGGTGGTCGTGCTTCGAGAGCCTCAGCATGACATTTTTATTAAATCTCAAAACCCTTATCCCGCACACTTCATATCCTTCAGCCTGCGATTATTTTATATAATTGTCACCCTGAGGTTCTCGAAGGGCGACTACCTTATTCTTTAATTTTATTTGGTGTATATCTAAGAGAAAGCTTTGGCAAATCTTTATAAAGCTTTTTTATCAGCGCTTCTTTTTTATCTCGTTTCCATCCTTTGATTTGTTTTTCCCTAGCAATGGCGTCACGGATATCGAGAAAGTTTTCGATACAAACTAACTTTACTGGCCTGCGACCGTGCGTGTAACAATTATCAACCAAACCGTTTTGATGCTCATAAAATCTCTTTTCGACGCTATTGGTAACGCCAGTGTAGTAGCTATCGTCATTACACTGTAAAATGTAAACATAGTAGTTTTTCATAAGAAACTCTAATAGTTTATAAAATTATCATTTTAGGGTAATTTGAAAACAAAATTTAGCGTCTACGCTGAATTATTGAAAGGTGGTCGCCCTTCGAGAACTTCAGGGTGACATTTTTTATTTTTTTGATTTTAGTTCCTTGTTCAATCAACAGAGACACCCCGTCTAGGTCTGACGCTCACCATGACAATTTTTTAATTCGACTTTGACCTTTCTTTCTTTGCGCTCTCTGCGTTCTTCTCGGTAAATAGGGTTTGCCATACAAAATTAGATTAACACCTACCAAGTATTTGTTGTATATATCCTTCAGGAATGTTATTAAATAGACGGTCTTGTTCTTTTCCTTTGAACCCCCTCAAAAGGATTCCCCATCTTGAAACCTGTCTTTTTTCTTTTAAATAACAAACCCTCTTCTGACCCTCCTTCGTAAGAAAAACCCTAGCGAAATTTATTCATACCTCTAAAATATTTCGCTTTATTTTTTACCCTCAAATTTAACTCGTTTCTTCCAAAACCATCGCTCATTTACTGCTTGTAAAAGTGGTATACTGTGTAGATTTGCTAAATTGGCCAATCTATGTCCATATTTTGAGTGATTGATGATACTTTTCGTTTTAACATTTTTGCTTTTCTTCGGATGGAGCCCTCTCAGCGAGGCTCAGATCACCATTCCGCCCGCCGGAGAAGCCGGTATTGCCGAAAAATCTTTGCGGCAATCTCAACAAAAACCATTCAATCCTCTGCTGCAAGAAAAAGCGGAAATCATCACCATTGAAGACAGTAGAGAATTAGTCGATCCCGGCGCCGGTCCTTCGTTTTTTGTGAAAGAAGTAAAAATCGAAGGGAACACTTTATTCGATAACGAGATCTTAGATCCCATTGTCGATTTAGGCGGCGAGGGATTAGAATTAACTTTGGGTATCCTGTCTCTAATGGCGCAAGAGGTTTCCGCCCACTATTCACAAGCGGGTTATTTTTTAGCCAAAGCCTATATCCCAGAACAAGAGTTGATCGACGATACCGTCGTTATGAAAATCGATGAAGGAAAAGTTGGCAAAATCTCGGTCGAAAAAAACAAAAGAACCAATGCAAAAGATCTATTAAAACGAATGCAACCGGTTGCGGACGAAGATATTCTTAGAGAAGAAACTTTGGAACGCACTCTTCTGGAAATCAATAGCTTAGCCGGTATCAAAGCGCGATCAATTTTACGCCCTGGGAAATTGCCTGGCACGTCGGACTTGGTTCTTGAAGTTACCGAAACAAGCCCTTATTCATTCAGCTTTGACGTGGATAACTTTGGTTCCGCATTTACCGGTGAAAACCGAGCGGGAATTACAGCCACGGCTGGCAGTACTTTAGTTTTGGGCGACTTTTTCCTTTTCCGAGGCGTGGCTTCTGAATTGGATCAACAATCATATACTGTTTCTTATCAATATCCACTGACCGATTTGGGAAGAAAAACCCTCAAATTTTCTTATACCTACTCAGAACAAACGTTGGGAGCCAGTTTGGTCGCGTTAAGAGGCGGTGGTCGCACACGACTTTTCAATATGGAATATGGTCAAACTTTATTTCGAGACAAATCTTCGGGACTCAATTTTCGAATGGGTTTCGATCATAAAAAGTTCGTTAACTTTGCATTGGGTAGCACCACTAGTAACGACGTTATTCGCGACGTTTATGCCGGGATTAGCGGTAATTTTAGCGACTCTTTTTTAGGGAATAATATTTTCGATTGGAAAGTTCAATATGGAATTTTTGCAAACGATAGCGCATCTCTTCCTTCTCGCGTTGACGGTAATGCCGATATCTTTTTAACTTCGTTAAATCTAACTAGATACCAGGGAACGCCATTTTTAAACAGTTACTTTATTTGGAAAGCAAATACACAACTCGTCAGTAGCCGCACTCTATCTCCCGATCAATACGCAGTCGGCGGTTATGGCACGGTGCGTGGATTCCCATTAGCGGAACAATCTGGCGACTGGGGATATAATCTAGCCAGTGAATACGTATTGCCCTTCCCTTCTAAACTTCCTTTTGGTATCGACAAGTTCACTATCGGGCAGATTATATCGTTTACCGGATTTCTTGAATACGGCAAGGTATTCACGCGCGGTTTAAAAGCTGGCGAAAACAAAATGGAATCCATTGCTGGCGGTGGGTTTGGCGTGCAAATCAATGTTCCCAAAGGCGGCGATTTTGGAACCAAAGAATACCGCCCTCCGATATCCTTTTCGATCAGTTACGGTTTACCCCTCACCGGAGCCAGACCTTCTGACGGAAGCAGCGGAACTGTCTATGCCAACGGTTCTATTGGCCTATTTTAGAGGCTAGGCTTCTGGCAAATTTTAATTTGTCAAAGAATGATTGAACCCCGCCATCGCCCTTCGACAAAACTCAGGACAAGCTTCGGACGCAAAGAGAGCTAATAGTAGCGCTTCATAAATTAATAACCTTCTCTTAATTTATTCAATTTTCCTCGTCATACCTC
>JAJDAT010000033.1 GCA_029261715.1 Nitrospinia bacterium
GGCGGTTTGGCACCTCGATGTCGGCTCACCGCATCCTGGGGCTGAAGCAGGTCCCAAGGGTTGGTCTGTTCGCCCATTAAAGCGGTACGCGAGCTGGGTTTAGAACGTCGTGAGACAGTTCGGTCCCTATCCGTCGTGGGTGTGAGATATTTGAGGAGAGCTGCTCCTAGTACGAGAGGACCGGAGTGGACGAATCTCTAGTGTTCTGGTTGTCACGCCAGTGGCATTGCCAGGTAGCTATATTCGGAACGGATAACCGCTGAAAGCATCTAAGCGGGAAGCCAACTCCAAAACTAGATATCTCTTCTTCCTTCGGGAAGACTGAAGACTCCATGAAGACTACATGGTTGATAGGCTGGGTGTGTAAGCGCAGTAATGTGTTTAGCTAACCAGTACTAATAAGTCGTGAGGCTTGACCTTCAAAATTTTTTTTCGCCCCCAGGCTTAGGCTTGGAGGCGATCTCAGCTTACTTCGAACTACTTCAATTGCAATAAATTATAAGATTTTCTCGGTCTTTAAAGCGAAAGAGTCACACCCGTTCCCATCCCGAACACGGAAGTTAAGCCTTTCTGCGCCGATGGTACTGCACGGGCGACTGTGTGGGAGAGTAGGACAAGGCCGGGATTTATATTCGAAACCCGCTAACAATTTTTTTGTTAGCGGGTTTTTTATTGCCTAATTCTTTGTAGACTCCCTCCTATCCCCTTATTGAAGCCAGTTTTGCCTTGCCTTAGAAGTTATACGTCATGTTTTCTCAATGAGTTTACCTTAAATAAATTTAGGTAACGTTGTTAAACTAAGCCTCCTATTTACGAAAATTTAAACTTCTGGAGATTGTATTTGCTAAAACTCTATTTCCTTTTGGAGAATAGTGAAAATCGTCATCTTTAAGATATATTTCAAAAATATTCTCGTTTTGTTTCATTAACTCATCTTGAAAATCCAAGAATTTAAATTTTCTTTCTTCTAGTAACATTCTAAACCTTAAATACCATGCCCAAGAACCTCCTTTATCAATGTTCATCTCTACAAGACTATGTTTTTTCTTAGCCCTCATATTTTTTTTGTCCAAAAGATGTTTTTGAAAAAGGGTTAGATTATTAAAATAAAATTCAGGGTGTTTTTTCATATTACTTTCGCAATATGAAAAATTGGTGTTTTGTCCACACGTTTGAATAAAAAAATCGTTTATTGTTGGAGAAAGTACGAAAAAAGTTTTAGCTCTAGTAATTTCCCCCAAATCTTTAATCTTTTCTAAAAGTAAACCGATTACTTTTTTGCCTTCGATTGAGTTATGTTTTTTGGTATTGCAAAAAAAACGTGTCAAAAATTCTTGGTTGAACTTGTTAAAAAACCTATTTTTATTTAAATAATTGCTGCATGAGAACATTGAGATTTTGGAATTTTTTTTAATTAATTCTCCATTTTCCATTTTAAAAAAAGGTTTACTCGTTCCCCACAGATTGTCTTGAATAGTTTGAAACCAATCATTTCCAGAAAATAAAATTACGATAATATACTTTGGATTCGTTTTATTGATATTATTTTTTAAAGTTAAATAATACTGGTCAATACTATATCCAGGGACAGCTAAATTCAAAACCTGATATTTTGCGGTTTTTTTTTGGATAAAGTAGGAAACTGTTTCATTATCATTAACGCCATTTCCAAAAGCAACAGAGTCTCCAAGTATTAAAATATGCTCTTTTGACTGGTTTATTTCCTCTGACCTAAAACCCAGAGAGTTAGTCTTTATTCTTATTTGGTTCTTTGTTGTTATATAATCTGGTATGGAACGCCATCCTAGTTCTGAGTCTATTTGACAGTGATGACAGCCAAAGTTGTTGGAGTTTTTTAACAATAAACTTATTTCCAATAATTGAAAAATTGAAAAGACAAGTAAAAACGATACGGTTATTTTTAAAAAGCTCGTGATTACTAAAGAAAACATCTTTTTCATTTTGTTAATCTCACTTAACTCGTTTTTTTAAGTTCTCACTTAAAACAAAGTTATATGATTTTTGGGTTACAGCTGATTTTCTATCTAAACTTTTCTCTTTAACTGTTTTCTCATAAAGATAATGGTCAGATGGGTAATGCTTATTTCATAGCAATTGAAATGTAGCATAAATAGTATTAACAAGCTTAAAGTTTACTATTCCTATAAGGTCTTTAATTTAGGTGCTTCTTTTGGAGTTGTTTGAATATGTCGCCTGAAATTGATCTGTTTTTTTAAGACATAAAATTCAGTAGAGCAAAACATTGTATTTCCCCGCCATCCAAAGAAATCTTTTTTCGCCTAAGCTGAAATTTTTAAAAACCTTTCGAATCAGTGTTTTTTACCGTTTTTTCTTGTAAGTACAAAGTGGACTAGTTACCGTAAACCAAAATTCGTAATTATTTTAAAAAACTTAAAATTTCTTATGCAAGAAAAATACACGCCTGGATATAACAAAAACTCTGTCTCTTTCATGTCTAACCGAAAACTGGAAACGCATGGGGCTTTTTTTCTATCGTTTTTGAAAAGTGAAATGACTGTCCTTGATTGTGGTTGTGGTCCTGGAGTCCTAACCTGCGATATAGCAGAGCGTATTCCAAATGGAAGAGTTTTAGGAATTGATCTCGAAAAATCTCAAATTAAAATAGCTAAAGAAGAAGCAAAGGCAAGGCAATTAAAGAATGTAAGGTTTCGTCAAGCTAATGTTTACGACTTGGAACATATAGATGAAACCTTTGACGCAGTTTTTTCTCATGCCCTATTAGAGCATCTGAAAGATCCTGCCACTGCGATTATACAATTTCATCAGGTCTTAAAACCTGGAGGAACACTTGCCGTCTGCAGTCCTGACTGGGGAGGTTTTTTGCTAACCCCTTCTTCCTATGAATTAAATGAGGCTATTGAAGCTTATAAAGATCTCCAAATTAAAAGTGGGGGCGATGTTTTTGTAGGCAGTAAGCTTTCTAGATTTGTTGAAGATGCCGGTTTTGATCAAATTGAAGTGAATGCAAGATATGAAGTCTATAAATCGTTGAGCTTTATTGGCCAATATTTAGCCCTACAACTTGAACAAGCTGGAGAAGAAACTCATGCGCAATCCTTGAAAAAATGGATGAATGAGCCTAATGGGCTTTTTGCCCAAGCCTGGGTGTCATGCGTTGGCAAAAAAAACGCTTAATAAAATGAATTCCCCTACCTTCAAACTTGATCGGCATCTTGGATATATTGTTTTTTTGTCTTTAATGGTTTTGTTAATTTATGGCCAAACCGTTAACCATGACTTTGTTAACTACGATGATGATTTCTACGTTACAGAAAACCCATTTATAAAAGACGGGTTTTCATTGAAGGGCATTGAATGGGCCTTTTCCTTTGACCCTAAAAACTCGCAGTGGGTACCCGCTAATTGGATTCCATTAACCCATCTCTCTCATTTAATTTCAGTTCAACTATTTGGATTAAACCCGACGGCGCACCATTTAGTAAATGTAGGTTTTCACCTTTTCAATGTGTTGTTGTTATTCAGTCTTTTGGTAAGAAGCTCTGGTAATAAAAAAGCAAGCTTGATTGCCACTACTCTATTTGCTATTCACCCTCTTCATGTTGAATCGGTAGCTTGGATTTCTGAACGCAAGGATGTGCTAAGCCTATTTTTTGGTCTATTGGCAATCCACTCTTATTTAAAATACGTAGAAAAAAAATCTACATTCAATGTGCTTCGAGTGTGTGTTTTATTTCTTCTTGGACTAATGGCTAAGCCAATGCTAGTCACTATCCCATTTGTATTACTTTTGTTCGACTATTGGCCTCTCAAACGAATTAACTTTCATTCCAAGGGAAGGCACTTTATAAAAAAAAATAAAAATTTAATTTTAGAAAAAGTTCCTTTTTTTCTAATAACTATTTTCTCCTGCTGGGTCGCTTTATCATTCCAAGCAAAAGCGAATGCAATTAACTCGCTTCAGTCAATTTCCTTTTGGACGAGAATCGAAAATGTGGCTATTTCCTATTGGGTTTATTTACAAAAAGCATTATGGCCATTAGGTTTAACGGTTTTTTATCCTTTACAGCTAACACCGTATGGAACCTTAGAAGTTATTTTCGGGTTTACTTTGGTTCTTTCAGTTTCAATATTTGCAGTGATAGAAAGAAGGGACAAGCCACATTTTTTCATAGGCTGGTTCTGGTTTATTGGAACCTTGATTCCCGTAATCGGTTTAATACAAGTTGGATCTCAAGCTTTTGCGGATCGCTATATGTACCTTCCCGCTATAGGATTGTATATCGCCTTCAGTTGGGAGATATCGAATTATCAAAGTCTTCATAAATCACAAAAAGAAGTCTTATCTCTTGTGTTTGGGATGACGCTATTTATATTAACTCTATCCAGTTTTTTTCAAGTTAAACATTGGGAAAATAGCGTGACCCTTTTTTCGCACACTCTTAGGCACACTTGGAAAAATGAAACGGCTCACATAAATCTTGGAATTGCTTATTCTGATCCGAAAGATGAAGACAAAAAATTAGATCACTTTTTGAAAGCGATAAAAATTAATCCCAAAAACCATAGAACTTATTACAATATAGGAGATATCTTTTTAAAAAATAGAGAACTAGAAAAAGCGATTGGCCATTATAAAAAAGCTTTAGAAATTCAACCCAATTTCGCCAAAGCCCATAATAATTTGGGGATCGCCTTTTCTATGAAAGGGAGTTTTAAAGAAGCCGCCAAGCGCTTTCAAATTGCTTTGACTTTAGATCCACAGATGTCGGAAGCCCAAGAAAATTTGAAAATTACTTTAGACAAAATAGATAACCTTTCTTAATTTATCTTCGCCAACGTTATTTCAATAGCCTTGAGAATTTGCGCTTAAGCTTTGTCTTTTGAAAAAGCGTTTTTCCCTCCAAGACGTTCTTCTATCATTAGCCTTTTAAATAAATTGGTGACATATTCTTCAGCTTTTGCTTTCGATTTAAACCCGGTGCACTCTTTTATCCGTTTACTTCCATAAACGGCGTCTATCCAATACACTTGCTTTCTTTTATAAAGTTTCATTGGCGTAATCGGTTTTTTTTAATCCAACCTTTTTGAGTCATACCTTTAAGGGTTTTCCCTTTATTTTCTATGTGTATTTCACCTGACCTTTTACTTCCTTCTGGCTTATCCAATATTTGTTGCGAAAAATAAAGGCATTCTTCCAAGTCTTTTTTAAAAGCAGTTTCGCTTTTTGGAGTCTTAGAACTCTTAAAGTCTGAAAACTCTAGGGAAGAGTCGCATCCAATGAAAAAAAATGTCAGAAAAGCCAAAAAAAATTGAACCAATTTTTTATCCTTAGAGTTTTAGCATTTTAACCGGAGTCACTATTTTTTATAAGCCTCTCAAGCGATTGTCTATTTAAACATTGTATCGGAATTATGTTCGCAAAGAATTGGAATCAAAAGAGGTTTACTTCTTTGCAATTTTTTTGTAAGGGATTATATTGAGAATATACCAAATGCTATGGACAGTTATATTTATTGTAATAAAAAACTAAAATCTTTTATAAATCTAAAAACCTTGATGAAAGGATAAGGCTATGCGCCGCAATCTATTTTTAGCTTTGATTTTTTGTCTTTTACTCGTCCCATCAAGTTCGTTGGCAAGTGATCCAGCCCAGTTAAAATTATTTAAAGTTAATGAATTCACTCTTTGTTCTATCTGCGGAGAATTCTATCCCGTATTTGAAAACCAAGACGTAAGTAGTCTCGCCAGTTATAGTCAATTTCTTCAAGACAATGAATACAACCTGACCTTTTGGGGAGACCCAGGAAGCACAGTTACTATTTTTGGAAGCTTTGACTATGTAACAGACAAAGGTTATTTAATAGTACATAAGCTGGACGATCAACCAATCTATCTTTACGATTTAGAAAAGTTTCCAGAAAATGAATGGACAGAAGTAGGCGCTAAAGGGGTTTCTAAAGGAAAGTTCTTAGCTTATTACCAACCTTACGAAAATTTCAAAACAAATATTTCATCCGTTAAATGGGGGCAATGGTGGCCGGACTCTGTTGAGAAATAATTCAAACTATAAAGATTAGGTTGTTAGTGAATTAGCAAGGCTCACTAAGAACCAGGTAGAAACTCTTCTTTCTTTTAAACCAGCATGAGAATTTAAATGGGAATAAGTTTAATCCCTAAGCAATCAATTTAATTAATCCCTAGTTTAAAAATAAGATATTGGTCTTTTGGGACGTTGCCAAAAACGAATGGTAGAGGACCCCAGGAATAAGAGTAAAACCCTGAGCCTAAAATATTGTTCATCGAAGCGACGCCAAAAAGAGAGGAGAGTTCGACCTTTTTTTTCCAAAGCGTTTTTTCTGGCGGGAAATAAAGATTAAAATCGCGTGAATTAAATGTTGGAACAATCATCACGTCTCCGTTTTTTAATCCAGACCCGTCGAAATGCTTGGCTCCTGCTTCTTCCATATAATATTGGAATCCCCAATGTCCCGAAAAAAATAATGTGTCAGGTTGTTGCCCATAGGTTTGGGTGAATTCCTTCGCCGCGTCGCGCGCATTGTTTGCCATTCGATAATCTGCCGCTGTTACCCATAAGCTTAAAACCATAGAAAAAACCAGTGGCGTAATTAATTTTGTATTAAAACCTAAAGATCTATTGGGATGCACTGTTTCGAATTTTCGAATAAGCAGGATTCCAATAGCGGGAGCCATAGGTAAGAAAGATCTAGCATTAATGGCCCAATTGATATTCGCGGCAAAAATAAGAGTTCCCAAGATCCAAAGCGCCAGTAGAATAGACTTTGGTTCGAAACGGTTTTTTAAATCCTGAATGACTAAGACAATTAAGCCTAATCCTCCAATGGAGAAAATAGAGCACTGAATAATGCCTAGCCAAAATTCATTTCCTTCGTTTGGAAATGGCGGCCAGTGTTGAATGGAAGTCTTAGGTAGAATTAATCCAAGAATTAAAATCGCTACTATCCACTTGATTAAGGTTCTCAATCTGCAAAGTAGAGGAGAGAAAAACAATATAGAAACAAAACAACCTCCGGCGAAAGAGAGCCCGACTAATGTTCTTAACCAAAAAGGCTCACTTACGGCTTGTCTGGCCGATTTTGAATATTCCATCGCGGAAAAAAACTGGCCTGAACTATAAAGAGAGAGAGTAATCCATTCATAACCAATTAAAGTTAATATTGGGATTGTTAAGAATAGAAGCTCTTTAGATAGTTTCTTTCGATAAGTCAGGGTATAAGCGGCTAGAAGGAAAATTAAATTAACGCCAAAAAATTTTGTTAAGAATGCTAATCCGATAAGGATTGACGAAATTAAGAAGTAACGATTTTGATTTTGATTGGTTCCTAATATCCAAAAATAGACGGCCCAAGTCCAAATGGCGACCAACCAAATGTCGCACATTAAGTTAGAACTAGAAATAAAAACAACAGGAGCGGCTAAGGCGATCAGGCTGGTTTCTAGAGGCATCTCGCAAAAGTTACGAGATAGAAAATAGGTTCCAAAAACAAAGAGTAATAAAGGTAAAAAAAAGGAAAGGTGAAGAATTGGTTCGCTCCATCCACCAATCCACGCAATTAGAGCTATGTAATAAGAAGCAAAGGGAGGGTTTTGAGTTATTTCCGAAATTGGCAAAAGCTTGCCTGTCCAATTTACGGATAGGCCAAAAAAGTCAAACGGGTTTTTGTGGATTTGGCGGGCTATCCAAATAAACAGTGGGTCATCAATGTGGAATGCTTTTCCAATAAATGGTAAATAGCAAATTAAAGAAACCCCAAAAAGAGCGGTTAAATGGGAGCGGGTTTTTGAATTAAAAGCAGGTATCATATTGAATGAAAAAGTTAGAGCATTTAAAGAGATTGATGATTGCGCAAACTTGTAGAAAGTACGCTCTAAATTGGGTAGCAGTATATCTGTAATTAGTTATGTAAATTAATAAAATAACGTTCCTAAATTTTAAATGAATCTAGAAAAAAAAATAAATTCTTGGCTTCGAGCTGAAATTATCGATGAGAATATTGCAGATAAGATTCGGCAATTTGAAAACAAGTCCAGTCGAATAGGTGTTTTCCTTGTTTTAAGCGGTTTAGGTGGTCTTGCCTTAGGCGCGGGAGTTATTGCTTTAGTTGCCAGTAACTGGGAGCTGCTTCCTGCTTGGATAAAACTAGCAATCGATATTCTAGTTATGGCGGCTCTTTCTTTTGGAATAGTTTTGACAGGTGTTCCCTCTAAACAATGGCAAAAAGAAACTTTAATCATCGTTTATTATCTTATTTTTCTCGCGTCTATAGGTCTTGTGGGACAGGTGTATCAGCTTGGCTCTCCAGTTTACCAGGGCATGGTTTTGTGGACTTTAGGTTCTGCGCCTTTGGTTTTAATGGGTGTTAGTAGATCCTTGGCAATGTTTTGGCTTGTCGGGATTTTAACGACTTATGTATGTGTTGTAGAAGCTTTCATCGGTAATTTAGAGCCGTTATATAAAAAAGAAGCGATTGCTTTATTTACGTTTTTACCCCCTTTTATATTTTTTATTATTTCTTCTTTGTCCTCATTTCGAAGATTGAAGCCCCAGTTTGTGTCGGTTTTTGAACCTGCTTCAGTTACTTGGGTATTGATTATGGGGTTTTGCTCCCAATTTGTTTGGTATCAAAAGATCTCAGATCAAGATGTTTTGTTTTGGAGTCCGTTGGCGCTTATGGCTGTGACTGTTGTATTTGCTGTCTTTTATAAATTTGAGTTAATAACTAGTAATATAAAATTTGCCGTAATGTTACGCATTTTTTTAGTCGTTAATTCTTTTTTGATTTGCCTGCCATGGGTTTTACCTAGACAAGCGTATGATCTAGTAGGCGTGGCTTCTCACTTTGTTTTATGCGGAATTCTAGGATGGATTGCTATAAAGATATCTCATAGAAAACTGTTCAATTGGATGTCAGGCTTGGCAGGTTTTCGTATCGTAATAGTCTACTTTGAAGTTTTTGGGTCTTTACTAGAGACTGGTTTTGGGTTGATTGCCACAGGAATTTTTATCTTATCTTTTGTATGGATTTTCCTGAAAAAGTTTCCACGATGGGAAACTTTGATTTCTGGAAAGGCGAGTTGAAAAAAATGAATAAGAGAAATAAAATTATCGCTTTGCTCATTCCAATATTAATTATTTTAGGAGGTATTGGGAAATCTGAATATCAATTGGCTACTGGCGAAATGTGGAGATTTAAAATTTCGGGATACGACCCAAGAGATTTACTCCGTGGTCATTATGTGACCTATCAAGTCGAGTTTGATTGGCAGAAGGATAAAGGCGTTTGTTCTGACACGAAAGATTGTTGTTTATGTTTGAGCAGAAAAAAGGACTCATTAGGTTCAACTAAGGTTTCGAAAATGTCCTGTTCCATGGCGATTGATCGGTGTGACGGTTTAATGCGAGAAGAATATATTAAGGAACTCAGAAAATATTTTATACCAGAAGATCAGGGAAAGGCTTTAGAAAAAGTGATACGAGAAAAAGAGGCAGAAATACTTGTTGCAATTAGTGATAAGGGTTATCCAGCGGTTCGCGATTTATTGGTGAATGGGGAAACTTGGTCAAAAGTTATGAAAGATTAGAATTAGTTTTAAAAGGGTATAGAATGTTCAATACTTGTTTTTAGGTTTTTGGAAAGCAAAAAAATATATTTAATGAAAGTGGTTTTTATCTTGGAAAATTTGCGAGTCATATTGTCTGATATCAAAATTCAGCACACGATTTTTGCACTACCGTTTGCCGTAATGAGCGCATTTCTTGCGGCTGAGGGAATGCCTGACATTCGATCTTTATTTTGGATTTTTATAGCGATGGTAGGGGCGAGAAGCGCGGCGATGGCTTTTAATCGTATTGTCGACGCCAAATTCGATAGATCAAATCCCAGAACTCAGAATCGAGCTTTACCTTCGGGAAAAGTTCTTCCAGGGCAATATTGGATTTTTCTAGTTTTATCCTCGATTATTTTTATAATTGCGAGCGGTATGCTGAATCAATTAGCTCTAATGTTGTCACCAGTGGCATTAGCGATTGTATTTTTCTACTCGTTTACTAAACGATTTACATCTTTATCCCATTTTTTTTTAGGGATGGCATTATCGGTGGCTCCTGTGGGAGCATGGGTGGCTATAAAGGAAGAAATTTCATTTGCTTCTTTGGTTTTGGGAGCTGCCGTGGTTTTTTGGTTGATAGGATTTGATATTATTTATTCCTGTCAGGATGTGGAAGTTGATCAAAACTCTGGATTGCATTCTATTCCCGCCAAATTTGGAGTCCGAAATGCTTTGAGATTGGCCGCTATTTCTCATGCGGTAATGATTGTTTTTTTGTTAGGACTTTTATTCTTACCCCTTTTGGGAACATTATATTTAGTTGGCGTTATTGCGGTGGCGGGATTATTGGTTTACGAACATTCTTTAGTTAAGTGGAACGATTTGTCAAAAGTGAACGTAGCTTTTTTTAATGTAAATGGTTGGATAGGAGCCGCTCTTATGGCTACAGTGGTTGTCGATTGCGTTTGGCTTTAGATTTAATGTAAAATAACAAGTTGATTTCCAATTTATTAAAGAAGTAGAATCTTGTTCTTTTTTTAAGTGTAAATTTAGGTTTGTGAGAGGGGTTTATGAAGTTGTTTGAGTTTAGAGATGAAAAGTTAGAGCCGATCTACGAGAAAGTAGAATTGGCTAAACGACTAAATTTTGAAGATGGAGTAACTTTATTTAATTCTCCAGATATTAATGGTGTTGGTTTTTTAGCCAATATTGTTCGAGAGAGATTGAATGGGGATAATGCTTACTACATTCATAATCGTCATATAAATCCAACTAATATATGCGTTCACAGTTGCCAGTTTTGCGCATTTGGAGTTAAAGCCGAAGACAAGAGTTCCTATGTGAAATCCTTAGAGGTTATTTTTAGGGACGCTGAAGAATATGAACATGGCAATGTCAGCGAATTTCATATTGTGGGAGGGTTGCACCCAGATTTACCATACCAATATTACGTTGATATGTTAAAAGGCTTGAAAAGTCGTTTCCCTGAGGTTCATATACAGGCTTTTACAGCCGTGGAGCTAGAATATCTTTCGAGATTAGCAAGAATTCCATTACGCGACACTCTTTTGGAATTGAAGGATGCCGGTTTAGGATCGGTCCCTGGAGGTGGAGCGGAGATTTTTGCAAAAAGAGTAAGAAGGAAGATTTGTGCGGATAAAATTACTGGCGAAGAATGGCTAGAAGTCCAAGAAATGGTTCATTCAGTCGGTCTAAAGAGCAACGCAACAATGCTGTATGGACATTTAGAGACTGTTGAAGAGCGAGTTGATCATCTTATTCGACTGCGAGAGTTACAAGATAAAACGAATGGTTTTGTGACGTTTATTCCTTTAGCTTTTCATCCAGAAAACACCAAACTTGATTTTTTGAATTGGACCACAGGTCAATTAGATTTGAGAGCATTGGCGGTGTCTCGCTTGATGTTAGATAATTTTCCGCATATAAAGGCGTTTTGGATTATGATTACTCCCGAAATTGCTCAGCTTTCGATGGCTTATGGAGCTGACGATATGGATGGCACTGTAGTAGAAGAAAAAATAATTCATGCCGCTGGCGGCGTTACGGGACATTTATTTCATAAAAATAATATCGAAGATAAAATCCGAGAAGCCGGAAGGGTTCCCGTTGAACGGGATACACTTTACGAAGATCTTCAGGAGCATTTGGTCTGATTAAACTGTTGTTCCGTAGAGTAAATGAACCTTATGTTACATTTTATTTTCTTGACATGAGCTTTGCATAGTAGTATCAAATTAAAAAAAACATTAGTTTTTATTTTGTGAAAAAGATGCTTGGGCCGAGAGAAGCTTTACGGCTTATTAAGTTTAATTTCGGGTATCAAATTGTTTACTAATTTGGCTAGGGGTTCTAAAATCGATGAGTGATAAAAAAATATTAGTTGTAGACGATTCGAACGTAATGCGGCAGATTATTAAGAATAATTTGAAGCAATTAGGTTTTTCACCCGACAATATTACCGAAGCGGAAGATGGGGCCGCAGGTTTAAAGTCTTTAGGCGCAAATATGGTTGATCTAGTTATTTCTGATTGGAATATGCCTAAAATGACTGGTATTGAATTTTTGAAAGCTGTTCGGGCCGATGACGGTTTAAAGGCAGTTCCTTTTATGATGGTTACTTCGGAAACTGAAAAAGAAAAAATCATGGAAGCTGTTCAAGCCGGCGTTAATCAATATATTGTGAAACCTTTCAATGCGAATCAATTAGAAGAAAAAATCAAAGCTATTTTTGGTTAATTTTTTTTTAGGCCAAGGTTAAAAGCTATTTTTTAACCTTGGCCTTTTTTATTTCCTTCCTTCTTTTTATCCTCCCTCTCGATATTTTTATTTTTTCTTGAACCAGGCTGGCTTGTTTAAAATATGAGTCCGTTTGGAAAACTTTATAGTTTTTCTAAAAATACACTTGTCGTTCTTGCAAAATAAAAGAATGGTTTTGTTGGAATAATATTTAACACCAATTGTTGGTGTTATTTCTGTTTAGAGGTTCAATTTGATTTTTACATAGCCTTCAAAAACGGGGAGTTAATTGAAGAAAAAATAATTTTTTTGTTGACAGGATTCTATGAAACGTTTTTAATATAGTATATGTTTGAAAAATTGAAGTTTATTTGATTGTTCTGTTGAGTAAGCAGTTCTGAGTTTTTATATAAGTTTCAAGAAGCCCAAACGGGCATAACGATTTAATGGTCTCATTTTTTTGTGGATAGAATGAGATAGAGAAATGAAACGCGACCAACCTCGAAAAAAGGAAAAGCTATGGCAGCCTTGGATTTATCGGATGAGCAAACGCTAGAAACATTAACTGACTGCGTTATTAAAGGGACAGAGAGCATTTTCACCACCATCCTTGGATCAGATACTAAATATTGTGAAGGTGGCGTTGATGGCATAGGCGGCGAGGGCGTAGTTGGAATTATTTCTTATGTCGGAGATATTTCCTGGTCAATGATATTGGTTTTGCCAAAAGAGTCTGCAATAAAAATGGGAAATCAATTTACAGGTTTTGAGGTTTCTTATGATAGCCCTGATATGGGCGACGTTGTTGGTGAATTGGCGAATGTTTTAGCTGGAGATTTAGTCGGTCGTTTAAGTACGGAAGGGGTTAAAGTTCAGATGTCTTTACCTACAATTATGAGAGGTGAAAATGTTGAGCCATTTTTACCAAGAGGGATCCCTTCAAAGAAAATGGGTTTTTCTTCCAGCCATGGTAATTTTACTTTAAAAGTAGCAGGTTCGAAGCCTGACCATTTAGGGCACAAAAAACCAGGCGCTTAAAAACAAAATAAAGCGTCGTAGGAAAAGTATTTCTGCTTTTTTATTTTTTATGTTTACATTCAGTGTTAAACAGTTTAGTATTAGGAAAATCTACTTTTAGGTTTTCCTTTTTTTTTGCCTAAATGCTTAAAGAACTTAAGCAAAAAAAATAAGTTTTCGGTACTAATATTGTCATTTTGAAGTATAATTACAGTATTATTAGAACGGTTAGTTCTAATAAACCGAAAGTGCTTGTGAAGGTTAATAAATAAATAATTGAATCTGGATTAAATTTCCAGGAGGTTTCCTGATGGATGATGTGATCAATGAGTTTTTGGTTGAAAGTTTTGAAAATTTAGACCAATTGGATCAAGATTTGGTGGATTTGGAGCAAGACCCTTCCAATACCGAACTTTTAGGTAATGTATTTCGTATTATTCATACCATTAAGGGAACCTGTGGGTTTTTAGGTTTCTCAAAGTTAGAATCATTAGCTCATGTAGGAGAAAACTTATTAAGTCGACTTCGCGATCTGGAATTAGCTTTGAATCCCGAAATTACTAGCGGAGTTTTAGCCATGTTTGATGGGGTTCGTAGGATTCTTAGTTGTATTGAGTCCGACCAGAACGAAGGTGATGAGGATTTTACTGCATTAAAAGATAAATTAACCCGACTTACTAAAGGTGAGTCCGGTTTAGGAGATGCTACTGCTCCAGCTGAAGCCGCCCCTGCTCCACAAGAGGAATCTGCGCCACCCGCAAACGAAAAACCTGAAGAACCGCAACCTGAAGCTCCTGCGCCAACAGCTGCTGCTGAAACTCATGAAGAGCCAGAAATTAATGATGAGATGGAAGCGGTGGTGAATGAGTTTTTAGTTGAAAGCTACGAAAACTTAGATCAAATAGATCGAGACTTAGTGGATTTAGAACAAAATCCTCAAGATAAAGAACTCTTAAGTAGTATTTTCCGAATTATTCATACTATCAAAGGAACCTGCGGGTTTCTGGGGTTTTCTAAGCTTGAGTCTTTGACTCATGTTGGAGAAAACCTTTTAAGTAAATTACGAGAAGGTGAGTTAACTCTTAATCCAGTAATCGCAAGCGCTTTGTTAAAGATGGTAGATGCGGTTAGGCAAATTCTTGGAAGCATTGAATCTGATAAAAATCAAGGCAATGTAGATTATGGTTCTTTGATTGAAGTTTTGAGTAAGCTAACTAAAGGAGAAGCGGTCGACGAGGTTCCAGACGCGTCGCCAGCATCTGAAGAAAATCCATCTGAAAAAGTAGAGGCAAAAGCCGAGACAAGCGTTGTCCCAGTCGCTGAAAATTCAGCTGCTTCAGCCGAGAGTGTGGAGCCTTCTGCTGAGAAGAAACCAGAACGCCGGCAAGAGTCTAGAGGAGCTGGTGTTTCAGAGTCAAGTATTCGGGTAGATGTTGGATTGTTAGATAAATTAATGAACCTTGTTGGTGAGTTGGTTCTTGCCCGCAATCAAATAATGCAACATTCCTCTAAAAACGACGATAAGGATTCAGCTTTTGCGGCTAGTTCTCAGCATTTAAATTTAATTACCACAGAGTTGCAAGAAGGAGTAATGAAAACACGGATGCAACCTATCGGGAATGTTTGGAGTAAATTTCCGCGTGTAGTTAGAGATCTTGCCGTTGCTTGTAATAAAAAAGTTCGAATCGATATGGAAGGAAAAGAAACTGAACTTGATAAAACCATTATTGAAGCTATAAAAGATCCCTTAACTCATATTATTCGGAATTCTGTCGATCACGGAATTGAGAGCCCAGAGGACCGTATTGCTAAGGGGAAGGACGAAGAAGGAAGTCTTTTGCTAAGAGCTTTCCATGAGGGCGGCCAGGTTATTATAGAAATTGTAGATGATGGCGGTGGTATCGATCCAGAAAGAGTGAAGAAAAAAGCCATTGAAAAGCATGTAATAACTTCTGATCAAGCGAGCCGGATGGGTGAACGCGAATTGATTAATTTAATTTTTGCTCCTGGTTTTTCCACTGCCGCTGCAATTACCAACGTGTCTGGACGAGGCGTTGGCATGGATGTTGTTAAAACAAATATCGAAAAAATAGGCGGTTCGGTTGATATACACAGTAAGTTTGGAGAAGGCACGACTTTAAAAGTAAAAATTCCTTTAACTTTGGCAATTATTCCGGCGCTTGTCGTTACTTGTGGTGGGGAACGGTATGCTATTCCTCAAGTCAATTTGTTAGAGTTAGTTCGATTGGATCAACAGGCTAACCGCGATGTGGAGATGATCCATGGAACTCCGGTTTACAGATTGCGCGGAAATTTGTTGCCATTGGTAAACTTGAATGAAGAGCTGGGTTTTAAACAAGGAAATGACAATTTGGACGATGCAAAAATCATTGTCGTTTTACAAGTGAATGATCGACACTTTGGATTAGTTGTGGAGGGAATCGCCGATACTGAAGAAATTGTTGTTAAACCGCTTAGCAAACAGTTAAAAGGCACTAACGCTTTTGCGGGAGCCACAATCATGGGTGATGGAAGAGTGGCTCTTATTCTAGACGTATTAGGTTTAGCGCAATCTTCCAGAGTTCTATCAGAAGTGGCGGAAAGAGCTTTGAGCGAAAAAACAACTGTAGAAGCGAAGAAATCGGCGTCTACACAAAATCTCTTGGTATTTGCTGTTGGTCAAAAAGGTAGAATGGCGATTATCTTGGATATGGTTGGACGCTTGGAAGAATTTAAAACCTCTGAAGTTGAGAAGTCTGGTAGTTTGGACGTTGTTCAATATCGTGGAGAAATAATGCCTTTGATTTATTTGTCGCAAGTGTTTAGCGCGGATACCTATGGGGAAGAGAAAGAGATTATGCAGTCGGTAGTATATTCTGAAAATGGCCGCAGCGTTGGGTTGGTGGTTGACCAAATTATCGATATTGTAGAAGAAGAAGTGTCGATTCAAAAAGGTTCTGATAGACCTGGGGTTCTTGGCACTGCAGTGATCAAGCAAAGAGTTACGGATCTCGTTGATGTGCGAGATGTTATTCAGTCTACTATCATGGGATATTATGATTCTGAAACGCCCGCGTTACAGGAGGGTTAATAATGGAAGTTGAAAAGCAGTTTTGTACTTTTTATGTAGACGATTTATTTTTGGGGGTTGAGGTTGCAAAGGTTCAAGAAGTCCTGAGATATCAGGAAATGACGAGTGTTCCTCTTTCTTCCCCAACAGTTAGTGGTTTAATAAATCTAAGAGGTCAAATTGTTACTGCAATTGATTTAAGAAAACGTTTGGAGTTGAATGGTAGGCCTGAAGGACAATTGCCAATGAACGTCGTTGTTCGTACTAACGAGGGAGTTGTTAGCATGTTGGTAGATAGCATTGGAGATGTTTTAGAGGTTCCTGACAATTCTTTCGAAACGCCGCCTGAAACGATTGATGGAATCACGCGCCATTTAGTTTTAGGAGTTTATAAGCTTCCAGATAGCTTGTTGTTGATTCTTGATACAGAAAAAGCAGTTAACCTTGAAAGTGTTCCCGACGAGGTAAAAGCAAAACATGCTTAAACGTTTTATTAAAGTCGGCTTTTAAAGCCGACTTTAGTTTGGCATCCAAGCGTATCTACCTACTTTTACTCTTTCTACTATTTCCCTTGCGATCTCTTTAAGAGGCAGTACCTTTTCGGCCATACCAGACTTCGCCACGAATCCAGGCATTCCCCAAACCACGCTAGTTTCTTCGTCCTGAACGACAATTTGACCGCCCACTTTTTTGATGTGCTCGCATCCGATTAAGCCATCTTGCCCCATTCCAGTTAGAATGACTCCCAATGTTCTTGCCTTATAAATTTCACAAACTGATCGAAACAATACATCAACTGCCGGTCTGCAAGAATTTTCTAGTGGAGCTTGGTTGGTGTTTATCGTAACGGCGGTACCATTTTTACTTAAGACCATATGGAAATTCCCTGGCGCAATCCATATGGTTCCTGGCTCTAGTTTTTTCCCAGGTTCGCCTTCTTTAACGGTTAGTTTACATTTTTCGTTTAAGCGATCCGCTAGAAGTTTTGTAAAGAAAGGCGGCATATGTTGGACAAGTACCACTGGAACCGGAAGGTTGGCTGGAATTGATGGTAAAAGTTCTGCCAAGGCATTTGGACCTCCAGTGGAAACTCCAATGGTTAGGATATCTATTTTCCCTTTATTGATGGCTGCTGTTTTAACTGCAGACCCGCCAGCTCCCAAACCGCCTTTGGCGAATTTACTTGAAAGGGAAGGAGATAGTTTAGGCGTTGATCTTCCACACAGAGCTTTAATTTTAGGTATTAGTTCATTTTTTACCTGATCCATTGCTTTAGAAACGCTGCCAACATTTGCCGGTTTGGTCACATAATCACTAGCTCCAAAGGATAAGGCGTCTAGGGTAGCTTTTGCTCCTCGTTGAGTAAGAGTACTAAACATGATAATAGGAACTTTTTTATTCCTTTTCCGAATTTCTTTGAGGGCTTGGATTCCATCCATTTCCGGCATTTCGATATCCATAGTTACTGCGTCTGGTTTTAGGTTATCGAATTTGGTCTGAGCTATTTTACCATTGGCGGCGGTCCCAATAACTTCAATTTCGGAATCTGTAGCTAAAGTATCGGTTACTATTCGCCTGACTACAATTGCGTCATCTACTACTAAAACTTTGATTTTATTTAGGGCCATTAGGAGTTTTTTGGACGTGACATTTGTCCGCTTATTGAAAGAATATTAACAAAATTTCGTAAGGGTAATTACCTTATTATGACCTGATTAGATTACACCAAGCGGTTCTTTTTTTCTATTAATTTATTGAAATAAAAAGTTTTAGTCACAATTTGTAATGTTTTATTTTAGAACTTTTTATTAGCTTTTGAGGGGTTTGGAGTATGAAAGAAAGTTGATAAATATTTTTTTCTTTTGAAAAAAGCCTGAAACTCCGAAAAGGATATAAGCTAGTTTTTCTCACACAACAGATTTTTGATACAATGAAAGATCGGAATTACTCTGGGGAAAGATTTAGCAAGAACTCGACTGACGTTTAACAATTTTATCTTAAGATAAATGAAAATAAATTTTCCGAAATATTTTTTTACTGTTGCTTGGTTTTTCTTGATCGCTGGCAGTCAAATATTCGCTGCGCCTGAAGATTTTGATCCGAGCGTTACAGATTCTCTTAGGGATGTACAAATAGGTTTGGATGGGGATTTAAGTTTAGATGCGGGAGATTTACAAAATGCATTAGAAGATGTTGCCGAAATTTCAAGCCAAGAGGGAATAGGGTTAACTGGTCCAGATACAGAAAAATTGGATCTTCCAAAAGAAAATTTGGGGGAATTATCGAAGGAATTAGATGTTGGAGATACTGTAAGTTCTTTGAAATCAGAAACAGACTCCCTTAAAAAAGAAAGCGAGGGTTTGACAAAAGAACTTGGCAACGCCCAATCGGATTTTGATACGTCGGAATTGGACATTGAAGATCAATATGATATTAGTGCGTCTCGCAACGATTTTGATTTAGCGTCGCTGAGAGATGTCGCTTCTCAAACAGAGTTTGACGCTGAAGGGTTTAGTGGTAAAGGAACTTCTTTTTATAAAGGATCACGAAAAGGCGCCAGTAAAATCCGAAAGGAAAGTAGAGACCTTTTGCAGACTGCTAAGGCGAGCACGTTGTCTTCTTTGCTTTCTGGAAAATCGTCTCTAAGAAAATCGTCTAAGCGATTCCAGTTTGATAAAGGGGCTGGAAAAAGAAAGGGGCTAAAAGGAGTTTTTTCCAGAAGAGGAGGACAAAAAAAATCTGAAGGTAGATTTGGCGGTAGGAAAGGAAACCGCGTTAACGCTGGCGGTGGTTTGAGAAGGGGATTTCAAAGGCGAAACGATCAATCGAGAGGGCAAAAAAGGGTTGGAGGCTCTGGTAGTTCAAACCAAAGTAAAAAGCGATCTCTATTGAGAAGGTCAGGGAAAAATAACTTTGCTTCTTCAGGGTCAAGGTCTTCTAGAGCGGGCAGGTCTAATTCGTTCGAAAGATCTGGCGCCAGGTCGAAGTCCGCTAGATCAAGGGTTAAGGCTTTAAATGAAGCTCTTGCTCGTCAGAAAAAGAAGAATAGTAAGGATGAAAAAGATAAAAAAGCTCTTGGTGCAGAAGGAATTACAGACGGTGAGCAAAAAGCATTAGACGGGACGGGCGTATTAGACGGTAGGAAAGGTTATTCTAATTCTGGAGAAAGTCTCTCGGCTGAAGAGGTGGTTAACCTTGAAAAGAAAAAACTAAAAGAAGAGTTTGGCGAAGATCAAGTTGGCCTTGCATACCAAATTGAGCAAGATTTAAAGAAAAGAGGTTTTCTAACCGATGACGACCCCTTAAAGTACAAAAAAATCCGACTGGCAATATTGAGCGAGTCTATAAAAAAACTCAAAAAAGATTTAATTAAAAATGAGGATAAGCAAACTCCGATATTAAAAGCCCTTGGATTGGATTATTTGAAATCTCGAAAATTTTTAGACTCTTTACCCCCCTTAGAGAATCTCGCTTTGCTGAAATTTGCGGATATTTCCAAAACAATTTTAGGGAGCTATGAGACAGCTATTTGGGCATATAACGCCATTCTTCAAGAGAACCCATTAGATGGGCAAACTAACCTTGAGATAGGAAAAGTATATGAAGCAATAGAAAATGAGTCCTATGCTGGTTTTCATTTTAGAAGAGCGGAATATGCATTTACTTCAAACAATCAATTTCAAAAAGCAACCGAAGCAAAAGAAAGTATCAAGCGCCTTGAAAAAGGTCCGAAAGATCCAGTTGTTGAAGTTTTAGCTTCTCTTTAAATTAATCGTACCGTTTTTTTTCAAAAATTCTTTCAGAACTTTTTTATCCAGATATAACGGAAAACAATCGACAAGAAAAAAAATGAGGCTGTGAGAGTAACTAAAAATATTCCCTCTAAAATTAAAGTCAAAGAAAGTGGAATGTTTTGCAAACTCCAATCGACAACTTGGTGGAGTCCCAACCATGATTGAGGATTATTGAGCCAACCTTGAATTGCGGCTCCTTCAAAAAAATAGTTGAACACCGTTAAAAGCGGCAGTTCTGTCCATACCCCATCCTGCAACCATAAAGCTGATTGATATCCTAAAACTCCGAAGCCGGAAAAAACGATTAAAAAAGCGCAACCAACAATAGATAAGTTAGCCATAAAAAAAGCGTAATCTACAACAGTCAACTTATTGCGAATTTCATCAAATTCGTTTTTAGCTATTTTTAATCCCTTTGTCATAACTTGCTTGAAAAGCATTAGTAGTTGGGGGATCGCTAGTTGAAATATTTCATAGAGTTTTGAAAACTTAGTTATCCAGTTATCTAATAGAGTGGCGCCTTCGGAAGATTGGTTAGAAGTATTCATGAAAAATGCTCCTTCGTTAAACTTTTATGAATAGTTCCAGATTAAACTGGGCTTGTTTAAAGTCTAGTTTTGCGTTTAAATAAAGTCAAATTAATAAAAAATTAGTTTATTTTAGAATTGCTCAATTGATTAAATTTATATTAATTTGTTTAAATTAGTTGAATTATTGTTGTTGAGTGATATAATTTAATTGGACGAATTATCCTCCTTTTAGCTGACCCGTTTGCCGGGAATCCTGCCCGCCTAGCAAACGGGTTTTGCTTTTTAATTCCGCGTTTCCAGCCTAGATTTAGCCTATTCTTTCTTACATCGTTTTTGGTAAACTTTAGAGGCACAGGTTTTTTCTAATCAAAATTTAATTGTGAGTTGATATTTTTTGCTCATTCCTTTAAATAATATTAGAAATTACCTATATATTTTTAAAGTTATCGTTCCAATATCTCGATAAGTTATTTAACGAAAAAGCTTTTTTTATTTTCCCCAAAAACTTATGGAAAAAAACGCATTAAAAAAACGTGTTATTGAAGCTGTTCCTGGGCTTATAGCCTTGCCTATTATACTTTTGGGCATGGTAGGTAGCGGCTGTGAAGGAGAGCACGACCTTTTGACGACAGGATTTAATTGTGAAAATCCTTTTCACGTAAATCATTCAACTTGTGGCACTACCACTACGGTTGCCTCAAGCTCCACTACAAGTTTTTTGAGCCCCAACGTGGGGTAGCAGTTTCATTTGCGAATTATCCTATCTATTATTAAAATCTTCTTTTAAAATTTACAGACTTACCTGTTTTTTGAAGAAACTTGTAAATTCTCTAGCAAAACTCTTTTTTTGAATTTGTTGAAGTAAATTTAAGGGAAACAATATGGCAATGGTGTTACTGAAAAATCTACGACCAGGCATGGTTGTAGCGGAAGATGTGAAAGATTTAAACGGAAACGTATTGATACACAAAGGGGCTGAAGTAGAAGATAAGCATGAAAGAATTTTAAAATCTTGGGGAATCCCCGATGTAGAAGTTTTAGGGGAGCGAATGGACTCAATTATTTTTGATAAATATTTAAATCGAGTAAATTCTGAAGACTTAAAGCAAGCCCAGGATAGTTTGAATACACTATTTAGTCGATCAAACACAGAGTTCCCGGCAACTCAAATGCTTTACCGGTTGTGTCTAGAGCGTAAATTAAAAAGAAATAATTGAACCGATAAGTAAAGCCAGTTCATATATTTGTTTGTTGAGGTTTAAGTTTTTTAGAACGTTTTGGTGAAATATGAACGTAGGGAAATCTCAAAGAGTAACCATTTCAGAATAATCCTGTTAATTCTTTTCGAAAGCGGCAAACCTAATCCCTCGAGGATCTACTAAAATAGTAAACTGTTTTGAAGGATCTATTGGAGGATTTGCCGCCACAAGTGGAAACCGCCATTGCTTCTCTGCAGCTGGTTCATGCGCTCCTCCTTTGATAAGAACTCCGCCTTTGTTTGGATTATTAACTAAGCGAAATTGTGAGGCTCCGCCTTCCTCCTCTTGTTGGAATTCGTATACCCAGCCAAAAATACTTTGAATACTTCGGGTAGCGTTATTTCTTATTATAAAAATAATACTCTTAGCTCTAGGGGCCAACGTATATCTAGGTGAAACGGAGATGTACCCAAAGTTTACAAATTCGGCATCTTCATCAGGATCTTTTGTGTTTTCTTGAGCTTGAGCAAGACTGTTTCCGGACACCAATAAAACTAAACCCAATGAATAAGCTCCAAAGTATGGCCCCCATTTTTTTAAAATGACTTTAATGGATTTATTGAAAACCAGTTTCACTCTGCTCATTGATTAGTTCTATTGTAAGTTGAAATTTAATGGGCCAATTTATTTTACAGAAACGCTTCCTTCAAGCTTTTTGATGGCATCGATCCTATGTAATAGGGGTGGGTGAGAGTAATTTAGAAATACATAAAAAGGATGCGGTGTTAAGTTTGACAAATTCTGTACGCAAAGTTTTTTTAACGCAGTAATTAAAGGCTCTGTTTGCCCTGTTGTTTCTGCGGCAAATTGATCTGCCTCAAATTCGTGTTTTCGAGATTGTCGTTGCAGAAAAATAGACAAAAATAATTCAATGGGAGTGAATAGCATTCCAAAGAAGATCAAGCCAGCATACACGGACATTTCGTCCATATAAAAAGCGGAAAATAATTCGGGTGATTTTAGAAAAATGGAAAGTAGAAAGAATAAAAATCCCATATGAATAATAGAAGACGTCATTCCGATATAAATATGCTTCTTTTTATAGTGACCAATCTCATGGGCGATTATAGATACAAGCTCTTTAACGCTATTACCTTCTAAAAGAGTATCGAAAAGCGCAATACGTTTGTTTTTCCCAAAGCCTGTAAAAAATGCGTTGGATTTACTTGACCGTTTAGAGCCATCCATTACATAGATATTCTTTAAGGGAAAAGAAACAGATTTTGAGTAGTTAAATATAGCTTCTTTTAATTGTCCGTCTTCCAAGGGTTCAAATTTATTAAATAAAGGCATTATCCAGGTAGGAGCTATAAACTGAAGGACCAACATATATAAAATTGTCGCTATCCAGCAATAAAACCATCCATCTGCTTTTGCATATTCTAAAAAGGATAAAATTCCGGCTAGGATTGGAATTCCAAGAGCGCACGTTAATAAAATGGATTTGAGAGCGTCAGTCCAAAAGGTTTTTAGGTCCATTTTATTGAATCCAAACTTTTCCTCGATTACAAAAGTTGAATAGATTCTAAAGGGTAATGAAAGTAAATTTTGCCCAAACATCAAAATCGAGATGAAAAGAATGCCGGTAGTTACGGGCCCCCAACCAAAACCTCTTAACCATTGATCTAAAGAATTAAAGCCTGCAGCAAACCAAAATAACAAAATAATGATTAAATCTGCCCCACCCGAAAATAATTCAAGTTGAGTTGTTGCACGTAAGTAATCTTGAGATTTTTTGTATTTTTCCGTTTCGTATATGCCCTTTACCTCATTGGGTAAATTAGCCTTAAGGTTGGAAATATTTAAATAGTCGGCACAAATACTCAAAAGAAATCCAAAGACTAAAGAAAAAAGAACGATATATCCTATTAAATTCATGTTTATTTCTAAATATTGTTATAAAAAAAAGTTCTCTGTCTACTATTTTGTCGCTTTTATTGTTGTTTTTAGCATGCGAATGAATTAGTTCTCATTTTGATATTCGAATGTGGAAATTTTTACCATCTTGATACAAGAGATGTTCTTTTTTTTAACTAATAAAGGTGGCTTAGTTAATTAATGTGTTTATTGTCAATGGTTTAGCTTGTTTTTTTAAGTTTTGGCATTAACTTTGCTATATAAAGTGTTTATTAACTTAACATTTTTTTAGGAGAATTAAAATGAACCTGGTAATGGAAAAATCTGAAAATAAAGCTGGAATTGATGATAAGGAAAACCCAAACTCTGAACAAGGTTTTGATAGCGATGAAAAAAGCTTTGGCAAAAAATGTGGTCAAGTTACGGAAGGTTTGAAAAAAAGACTTCATGATTTTTGGCACGGTTGGGTGGTGGTTGACTAACTTCGTATAACTAATTTTCAGATCTTTCGCATTTCTTACAATAAAGAGGAAAGCCAATAAAACTTTCTCTTCCTTTTTGCGTTTGTGTCCAAGGTCTTATTTTCCATGGGGGATTGTGACGAACATGTTGTCTATGCCCGCAATCTAGTAAAGCAGTCCAATGGTCCTCCTCATCTTTTATAAAATCTACGATGTTCCTTTCCATATAGTTAAGATAGAGATTACGTCTCCGTTTCTATTAATATAATATTTTTTTGTATCCCTTCAATAAAATAAGATAGACCCTTCGAAAGATCCCGTTGCCTTTTGGATAAAGAAGAAGGTGATAATGGTTTTTGTGAAATAATCTTCCCAAATTCTTTTATGGCAGAGTATTTCAAACCATATCCGCTTAAATTTGATACCTCCAAATCAGAATTTAAATTTTTTTGAACTTCTTGCGGCGATAGCGCAACGCCAATAGCCTCTCCCTTTTTGTTGAAAATCGCGGCTCCACTTTCTCCAGGATTTATTGGGAAATCGATTTCAAAAAATCTATTGTCCCCTCCAGGTCCATTTGTTGAAATAATATTTCCTTCTCTTAATACATGTTTGTCTTCTTGAGTATTTGTAATTGGATAAAATAGGGCGAATAAATAATCTCCCTTTTTTATTTTAAATGAATTCGAAAATCGAATTGGAACCCTTTCAACTTTAGGTGGGGTTTTTAGCTGGAAAATGGATAAGAGATTAGAAAAGGTTCTACCAATTTTCTTCGCTTGAATGTCGTCGGCATTGGGGAATTTAACGATAATATCCGAAGCGTTTTCTACTAGCGAGGTTAAAACGATTAGGCGGCCATCTTCGTTCAATAAAATACCGGTTCCAATTGTTCTTGTCGGCGTAGCGAGAAATAGAATAGTAAAAATTAAAATCACTAAAGCTGTTAGAATTAAAAACTTTTGCATCAAAATTATTGTGAAATTTTAGAGGCTGATAAGGCGCAACGAAAACCAAAATAGTTAGTTTGCGAAGCGGGGTCAGACCAATTCCTGAAAGTGGAACGTAAAAAGTCTGGCGCGTTAATCCAAGAGCCGCCGCGAACAATTTTTGAAAAACCAAAGTGAGGGCCGTGGGGATTTTTAGAAGGGGCTTCTTGGTAATAGCCTTCTCCATACCAATCGTTAACCCATTCCCAAACATTGCCCGCCATATCGTATAATCCATATCCGTTGGGAGGGTAACTGCCAACGGGGGCCGTATATTTTGTGTTGTCTTCAAATTGCCCCGTATGGGTAACCACAACGCAATTTTTATCGCATAAATTCGCTTTACCCGAAAGCATTACATCTCCCCATGGGTATAAGTGGTTTTGCCCTCCTTTTGCCGCAATTTCCCATTCTGTTTCAGTCGGCAGTCGCTTTCCAATTTGCTCGCAGAAATTGCTAGCTTGTTTCCAGTGCACTCGTTCTACCGGATAATTTTCGCCTAAAAATTCAGAAGGATTTTTACCGGTAACTTCTTCAAACTGTTTTTGTGTGACTTCGTATTTGTCGATGTAATAACTATCCACAAAAGCAGTATGTTCAGGGCCTTCTTCAAGAAAAGTAAACATTTTGCAACGGTCAAAATATTTTTGGCACTCACGCAAACCTTTTTCGGGCGCCAAGCCTACTTTATAATTCCCGCCAGGAATTAATACCATGTCTTTAATTAGCGGAGATACTTCTTTCTGTTCTGTTTTATTTTCGTTTATGGAAGAAACTGCTTCGGGTTTGGATGTTGAGTTTTTGGGAAGGGGGGATTGAGCCGAAACTTTAGAACAGGGCAACAGCAGGCCTAATACTAAATAAAGAGAAACAAAACTTAGGGAAATTGAGGTTTGATCCTTGGGAGGCACCATTACCCTCCTGACTATATAGGTCGGCAGACAAATGTATGGTATTTCATATCCAATTAAAACGCCAGAAAAATTATTTAGTTTTAAATGTGAAAAGGCGCTCAAAGATTATTTTAATATAGCAAGAGCGGAGGGGAAAATTTTAGAGACCCATTCTTCATATTGCTTACTCGAAGGGTGAAGCCCGTCGGGAGCAAACATCCCAGGTTTATTGCAAAGTTGTTGTGACAGATGGAAGATATCGGTTGTTGGTAAATTTCTTTTTTGGGTTAATTCTTTGATGATTTTGTTAAATCTGGAAATTCCGTTAATAGCGCTTTTTCCAAATCCAAATTTGGACCCCATTGGAGAGCAAGAAAAATCTGGAATTGTAATGACCAATAATTTTTTTGGAGATGGAAGAATTTTTAATATTTCATCCATAAGAATTGTTAAGTCTTGTTTGAAGCGTTCTCCATTAGCGTGCCTTATCCAGTCGTTAACTCCAATTAACAGAGTGACAAAGTTTGATTGAGATTTTTTCAAAATAGGCAATTCCGTTTGAATAGCCATTGGAACTGTCCACCCAGTTTTTGATGGATTTGCAATTAGTTTGATGGGGACACCCGCCTTATTAAGTTTTTGTGTCAGCAGAACGGGCCATGAATTTTTTTGATGAACTCCTTCTCCTATGGTGTAAGAATCTCCAATAGCAACGTATTTAAAAAAGTTTATTTCGTTAGCTTCAACCTTGCCGTTAGAAATGAACGCCATAATTGCTATAATAGTTAAAACCTTCGGGCGCTTTTTAAGAAAAATATTTAAAATAGTCATAAGGTCAACGGTTTTTTGTTTAATTCGGGAGAAAATTTGATGAAAGTTAATTTGATTGAAAGCATAGGGAAGTCTTGTGTAGCTTTAGAAGATGGATCTAAACTTCACGATATAATCGTATCCAGTATGAATAAGGGAGAAGCGGTAGAACTTGATTTTAATGGCGTTGATACAGTCTATACTCCTTTTTTAACCGGTTGCATTGGGAAACTGTTCGAACGCTTTGACAAAGAAACGTTAATGGAAAAATTGGTTTTTTGTCAAATTGAATCGAGCCACTTGAAAAAAATCAATGAGTATATCGATAGTATAGACAAGCAGAATACCGCTAAGAACGAACGTGAAATGCTTGCGGAAATTTTTGAAGAAGATGGTATTGACAGTGTTGACGGTCCATAAATTAGGAGATAGTAGATTCCTGCGCGGTTTTTGATTTTTTCTGTTTCCAATTGTTATAAAGCCCTGGAGCTAATACAGCTAAACCAAGCGCCAATAAAATTCCCATTGTTTCTGGAGTTGCAATTTCTTCTAGAGAATTAATAGTTGCCAATCGATTTCCGGCTCCTACGAAAATAAAAGTTATAGGTAACGACCCCAAAAGAGTGGCGAGGGCAAAAGTTCGCAATGATATTTTAGTAAGTCCCGATAAGATATTGACCATGAAAAAAGGCATTATAGGGACCATACGAACAAATAAAATGTATTTTCCTGCGTCTTTTTCGATTTTTTTATTAAATGCGTCGATGGATGATTGAAACTTATTTTCTAGCCAATCTCTTATTAAAAAACGAGCTGCAATAAACCCCAGTATTGCTCCTAAAGTATCCCCCATATTGACTAAAAATGTTCCCAGCCAAGGACCAAAAACTAAACCGGCTCCTAAAGTCATTATAGGGGCCGCTGGAATCGCTAAAGCCATAGTAATAATATAAATTAGCAAGAATCCTAAAATAGTCCCTAGTTTATTATCTTGGTAGAATAATAAAAGCCATTCGCGATTTTCCTTAAGGCTCTCTAGCGTTAGATATTTGCCAATATCGTAGTATCTATAGAGGAAGACAATTAGGGCTACAGTTAAGACTGCTATAATTTTATTTTTCATTCCTTAAAAATTTAATTGAAGATCTCTTCGATCATTCTTTTTCTATAGCTAAAGATTTTTTCTAGGTCCTTTTTGATGAATATATCAGAGATAACGTCGCCAATGACTCCAAAGGGAGCGCGGTAACTTATTTTATCGCGGATTAGGGTACCCCCGTTTTTTTCGATAAATTCATGACTATGAAACCAATGGGCATACGGACCATGAAGTTGCTTGTCGGAGAAGTGATGGTTTGGCTCCCAATCGACAATCTGAGATTGCCACCAAAATGGAATACATCGTAACCAGAGGCAATAGTTTATTTTAGCGCCCTTTTGGATTTCTTTTGGCGATTGGTTTAAAACTCTAAATTTTAAAAAATCTGGAGTCAAAAGTTCTAAGTTTTTTGCTTCTTTAAAAAAAGAATAAGTTTTTTCAATGGGCTGGTGAATCCATTGTTCCAAATGGATTTCGTGAAACTTATGAGAACAGATTTCTGTCAAAGCCTGCTCCAAATTAGGGAATTTGAAAGAAAACCCAGATCTTGATATTTTTTTTGCGGAGACCTTGTGGCTTGCTAGAAGTAAGCTGGATAGTTCACCGAGAAGGATTTTTAGTATTGAGGCAGGGACCGAAAAAACTGTTGGTCGGTTAAGAACTTTTCCTAAGATTTTTGTAAACTTTTCGTTAGTTTCCGGGTTTGGACTGATAGCGTTAACTGGACCACTGAGATTTATAGCTTCCAATGCATGAATCATCATTTCAGTGAGATCTTCTAAGTGAATCCAACTCATCCAATTTTTCCCGCTACCTAACTTTCCGCCCACGCCCATTTGAAAAGGTGGAAGCATTTTTTGTAAAGCTCCGCCATCGTGACCTAGGACCAATCCGATTCTAAAAGCGAGAGTTCTAATGCCAAGTTCTTCGGCTTTAAAGATTTCCGTTTCCCATTTTTTACAAACGTCCGCCAAAAAACCGGAAGCAGGTGAAGAGCTTTCTTCAATATCGTTATCTCCGCAATCTCGGTACAAACCAATTGCAGATGCAGATAAAAAAACCTTTGGTTTCCGTTCTAAACTTTTCATAGCTGAAACTAAATTTCTAACAGAAAGAACGCGCGATTTCTCTATCGACTTTTTGCGATCAGCGGACCATCGACCTGATGCTATATTTTCTCCCGCAAGGTTGATTACGGCATCGACACCATTCATCGCTTCTATTGGTAAAGAGTCAGATTCTGGATCCCATTCATAAGTTTTACAGAGAATAGGAAGCCGAAATGTTGCCTTTTCTAAACTTCTTGTTAAGACAACAATTTCATGTTTGTAGTCGGCTAACTTTTTGAGCAATGCATTTCCTATAAATCCAGAAGCTCCTGCGACTAAAATTTTCATAATACTCTCCGACTATTCTAATAATACAAGCTGATGAATAAAAAGACGTTCTTTTGGCTGGATCGTTTTATTTTTTAATCTTTAACTATTATATGATTTTGTCTATATTTTTTCAATATTAAATTAGACAATTTTTATTTTTGTCTAGATTTTTGTGGCAAGTAGAAGGAGGTAAAGTAATTAAAATAAAAACATTGAGAAAGTTTTTCGGTTTATAAGAGACAAATGATGAGCAAATTTATTTTGCAAGCGCTCAAGATGAACTTTGGAGTTTTAGAAAGAAGGTAGAAATGAGTTTAGAGGAAATAGTTCCAAGAAGTCCTAAAGAAGTTTTAGCCGGGTTTGCCCATATTCCACGAATGTTGGATAAAGCCAGGGCTTATAAGAAAGGAGGCTTAGGAGAATATATTTATCCATGTCCTATTGATAAAGAAGTTTTAACTTTCTTAGAACTCAGTGGCGACGAATTTGCGGAAAAGGCAGAAGAGGTAGATGACGATTCATTTGGCGAGTGGCTTAATGGATTCATGAAAAATCGTAAAACTAATGAAATGGAACTTCTAAATAGAGGTATTTTGAGGAGGAAAGTAGGGCTTTTAAAATGCTTAAAATATTACTTAGCATTTCCAAGAAAAATAAAGTTTGCTGAACTCAAAATTCCTACTTGGGCAGATTATGTCGATTGGGAAGAAGACAGAATCTAAAGTTACGTAAATGAATTGGAAAGGTTTTACTGTGATTCACCCCATGAAAGATTTTTATCAAGGCATTCGAAAGTTACACATTGGTTGGCAAGTTTGGGTTCTTATCATGGGGATTGTGAATTTTTTAATTCCAGCTTTTTATTTTCACAGGTTTGAAGCTCAGCTTTCCATAGTTGCTATGTTGGTAAGTATGGTAATCGGATTAACGCTCGTAAAAATCCAAGGATTTACAAAACTTCTTGGCTGGATGCATATACTTTGGGTTCCTCTTGTCGCATTTTTTATTTTTCAAATGGAGTCAACGCCAATGACAGACTTTTATGGGGTATGGATAAGGATATTGGTTGTAATAAACGGAACCTCCCTAATAATTGACACGATGGATGTAATCCAGTTTTATAAAAATAAGCGTTAAACCTTTCGAAAAAGCGTATCAGACTAAGAACTCCCCAATAAGTTCAATAAGCCGAAAGCTTAGTTAAGTAACAACTTTATAATGATTTGGCATCTTTATTGACCAAAACCACCAAAAATGGGAAAATCTCGATCAATTCTTTAAGTTTTTGATTAACTAAGTATTTCAAAGGCAAATTATATGGAATTGAAAGTCGAAGATTTTCTGAGCGGTGAAATAAAAACGTTGCCTGCGGTATTTTATAAGCTTACCGAAGCTTGCGAAGATCCTGACAGTTCTTTCGAGGACATTGGGAGTATTATCAGCATGGATGCCGGTTTATCGGCCCGGTTACTGAAAATTGTAAATAGCCCATTTTTTGGGTTATCTCAAAAAGTAGATAGCGTGTCGCACGCAATGGGCATTATTGGCGTGAAACAGTTAAACGATCTTGTGCTATCCACTGCCGTTGCCGACAAGTTTCAAGGTATTCATGAAGACTTGCTGGATATGGAATCGTTTTGGCGACACAGCATTGCTTGCGGGATGATAGCTCGAGATATTGGAAAATTTAATAAAAACCCAAACTCGGAACAACTCTATTTGGCTGGATTAATTCATGATTTAGGGACCTTAGTTATTTGCGATCAACAGCCCGAGAAATCTAGAGAAATTTTTAACCGTTGTAACTTTTCAAAAGAGTTTTTATTCGAAGCGGAAAGAGAAGTTTTAGGTTTTGATCATGCCGATGTTGGAGGAGCTTTATTAAAATCCTGGGGGATGCCCGAGTTATTGATAGAGTCCGTTTTCTTTCACAACGATCCATTATCCGCAAAAGAATACAAGAAGGAGGTTGGAATTGTTCATATAGCCGATCGTTTGACTTATGACTTGCAACTTGGTACGGGAGGTGAATATTTCTTCCCTCCAATAACTGAAGAATTATTTTCTACGATAAAACTTTCCAAGAATCTCTTCGATTTCATCAAAGTTAGAGTTATGGACGAAATGGATGAAATCGTTAGCACGTTTTTAACGCACGCCTAAATTAATTGAGTTTGACGTTTCCTGGGATTAATTCCTAATGAAGACTCTTTAGTTCATTGTAAAGATTTGGATATGCCATAATCTAATCTTAGTTTGCTTAAAATGATGAAACAACCTTTCTATAAGCATTGTTGGCTTGTTCTTTTATTTAACGGAAACATTTTTTCTCGCCTACTACATAAGCTATTACTTGTTTTAACGTTTTCCTTTCTATTTGTTCAATCCAGTCAAGCTATCAAGAGCGATTCTGACCTTAGTTTTTTGACCTCCACAGAACGCCAATGGTTGCAAAACCACCCTACAATAAACCTGGCTCCAGACCCCGAATTTTTACCCATTGAATTTATTGATGCAAATGGAAACTACGAAGGGATTGCGGCAGATTATGTCCGGTTAATCGAAAAAAAATTAGGGGTTCGATTCAATATTTTAAAATTCAATAATTGGACTGAGGTTTTGGAAAAAACCAAAAAGAGGGAAAGCGATATGTGGGGAGCGGCAACGCCTACTCCCCAACGGCTGAATTACATGCTATTCACCAAGCCGCTGATAAAATTGCCTTCAATCATATTGGTAAAGAAGAATGTCGATAAGTCGTTAAACTCAATTGAATCTTTTAAAGGAATGAGGATTGCCGCTATTCAAGGGTATGCCATCCATGACTATCTCACAAAACAATATCCAGGATTAAAGATAGATACGGTTCCTGATATTCAAACAGGTTTAAAAAAGGTCTCGTTTGGTTTGGTCGATGCAATGGCCGTCAATATTGCGATCGCCACTTATTACATAGAGAAAGGAGGCATTGCCAATCTGCGAGTTGCAGGAGAGGTTGGATACACTAATAAATGGGCTCTCGCTTCTAGATCGGACTGGCCGACGCTTAATGTGATTCTAGAAAAAGCGTTAGCCGAAATAAGTGAAGCAGAGAGGAAAGTAATTTATAGAAAATGGGTCGGTATAAGAATTGAAAGCGGTTTTTCATTAAAACAATTTTTGATTTTATTTTTTAGCGCCGTCGCAGTTTTCGGAATCGTAGGTATTATTATTTGGAACGCATCTCTCAAACAACAGGTTCAATTGAGAACCATTGAGCTTAATAAGAAAAACGAAGAACTTAACGACGCAAATGCTGCCAAGAGCGTCTTTCTTGCGAATATGAGTCATGAAATCCGGACTCCAATGAACGCAATTTTAGGGTATGCGCAAATATTAGAACGCGATGATAGTTTAAATAAGGACCAAAAGGATTCCCTTCGGAATGTATTGTCTAGTGGTACGCATTTACTAAATTTGATAAACGAAATTCTTGATTTATCAAAAATTGAAGCTGGCAGGATGGAGCTTAATTTGTCAGATTTTGATTTAAAAGAAATCAGCAAAGATATGTCAGCTATGTTTGGTTTGCGTTGTAAAGAAAAGAATCTTTCGTGGAAAAATGAATGGTTGCTAGAGACTTCGGCATGGGTGGTTGGCGACGAAACAAAACTCAGACAAGTTTTGATAAACCTTCTCGGGAACGCCGTGAAATTTACCGATTATGGAGAAGTCGCTCTCAATATAAAAATAGGGTCAAATGATTTGTATACGTTTGAAGTTTTTGACTCTGGGGCGGGAATTCCAGAAGAAGTGCAAAAGCAGATTTTTGAACCTTTTAAACAAGATTACGAAGGCTCTACTAAAGGCGGCACTGGATTAGGTCTTGCGATTTCAAAAACACAAGTAGATTTGATGGGTGGGAACCTTCAGGTTGATTCTGAAATGGGTAAAGGGTCTCGTTTTTATTTTTCAGTCGAGCTTCTACCTGCGATAAAACAATCTAATACAAAGGAGATTGAAAAATATAAACACGTGAAAGGTTTGGCTCAAAAATATTCATTAAAGATTCTTGTCGTGGACGATGTTAAAGAAAACCGGGAAGTTTTAACAAAGTTTTTACGAGGGTTGAATATTAAAGTTGAAGTGGCGAAAAATGGAAAAGTGGCCACAGACAAAATTCAAACCGAGTCTTACGATCTCGTCTTTATGGACTTGAGGATGCCAGTTATGGATGGTCTTCAGGCGTGTGTTTTTATAAAAACTATTTTACATAAAAAAAGCTTGAAGGTTGTTGGGTTGTCCGCTTCGGTTTACGATTATTCAACTGAACAGGTACAAAACGCAGGGTTTGACGACTTCCTTCTCAAGCCCTTCAAAACAGAAGAGATTATAGGCTGTATAGACAAGCTCCTTTCTTTGGAATGGGAGAGAGAAAATAAAGACCCGTCTTCAAATGACGACACTACTCAAAAATCGGATCTTTCTAATATTCAATTGCCTGAAAAATTATATGTAAGCTTAAAGAATTCTGCTGACGATTTTAATTTGACTCAATTCTCAGAGGCTTTAAAAGAGTTAGAGCAGATGGGAATGGAGGGAGCGGGATTGGCAAGGGAGATAAATGAGTACTTAAAAACTTACGATTTTATCTCCATTCAACAAGTTTTAGAGAAAATAAATAAGAACCGCTAGCTTACTCCAAAAAATGTAGCTATTATTTTATATTGGTAAGCGCTTAGGTATCCAGATGCGGCGCTTAAAACCAGAGATAAGAATAAAAATTGATAAGCTTTCCCGCGTTCTATCCGCATTTGTAGAATATCTATTAAAAAGCCTAAGCACATAATTCCAAAAAATATGACCCTCTGGGCTTTCCAAATAATATCTTCCCGCTCCAATGGCTCTGTTCTAAATCCTGGAAAGTAAGATTCGTCGATAAATCCTAAAGCATGAAGGCCAATAAGAAATAGAGCCCAGATCTTTAAAATAAGGTCCAGGGTTTCTTGTTCATTCCGCTTATTTTCTTCCAATAGTTTTCAAACTCATTAATACTAATGAGCGCCTCAAAAAATTATTTTTAATGAGTAACGAATTTTTATGGTTATCATTTTCCCATGATTCTTTGTGAAAATGAAGAATTAGAAGAGCAAGATCAGGTTTAGTCAATTTTGAAAGCTCGGCGATAAGTAATTCTTCTTGACAATTACCCCGTTTAGGGAGAAAAAGAGGAATGTCTTCTCAATTAACCTGAAAAAAAGGTTTTCCAAATGACCAGGTTCTATTTTGTTTTAGCGATTCTCTTAATTGCCTTTCCGACTTTTGCTGAAGAAACTAATATCCCAAGTTGTTACCAGTTGGTTAAAGGTAGGGAATTCCCAGGAACGACAAAACCCTGTTCATTGCATCATGTTAAAAAAGATACCGCTTCGAAAATAATTAATAAACAATTGGGAATGAGAAATATTAAAGAGGACTGGTATTTTTGGATAAATAAAAAAGAAATTGAAAGATGGACAACAGAAAAATTGTGGGTCAATTTAGTGGTTGCAATTAGTTCAGTTCAATCTTTGCATAATAAAAATGCAGATCTTTATTTTGCTTATCCCCCGGAAACAGACGCGTTGAAAAAAAGTTTTTTGAAAAATGGAATTTCTGATGCATCGATTATCGGTCATGCAAAATTTATAGCCACAACCAAAACTTCAAAGGATTATAAGTATCCGGAAAAACATCACCAAAATACTTATACTTTGACCATTAATTAGCTCGGAAAACTGATTTTTCTAGGTTAATTAAATATCGACTTTATTGTTGAAATAATCGTGGCTCCTCCCGCTATTATAAGCAAACTCCGCTTAATAGAAGAAACGTCGCCCACAATCCCATTTGTTCCTTTCAAACCATAGAGTGATTTTTTTAGGCCGTCTATTTCGTTTTGCATATTTTCGACCCTGATTGATATTTTTGCGTATTCAATTTGGATCTCTAGAATTTTGCCATGCTGCTCTAGGATTTTTTTTACGCCTTGTCCAATTTCGTCTAAATCTTTCTCGAATCTCACAATTTACCCGCAAAGTGACAGTTTTCTTTATATGTGTTTATAGAGTCCCGAATCATACTGAATAACTCAACGGTTAGAAGGTTTTTCGAGATTACGGATATTGCCCCTAAAGCTTTTGCTTCTTCATTTAAACCGGGATATTCAGAATCAGTAACAATTAAAAGTGGAGTATTATATGTTTCTTTAAAGTTGGTTTGTTTTAAGAACTCTATCCCACTAATTCCGTTAAGCCTGTAATCCAAAAAAACGCAATCCAGTTCTGTCTCATTCAGAATTTCAACCCCACTTTTAATCGAATCCGCTTCAAACAAAGTACAATCCTTTAGAGTCTTTCTAACAAGCTTGCGATAAATTTCATCGTCGTCAATGATCAATATTTTCATATTTAGTTGTTTCCCAAATAAATTTTTCTAAATCTTCCATTAAAAGTAAGAAAACTTACTTTTAATGATAAATTATAATAAAACTTATGTCAATATGTTATAAGATAACTTATATGAAAACTTTGGGATCTAGATTGAAAGAACGTAGGAAGGAATTAGGGCTGACCCAAAAAGAAATTGCCAATGGAGTTGGCATTTCTTCTGTCGCCGTGACTTATTGGGAAAAGGATATAACAACGCCGTTAAGCGGACACATGAATAAGCTTTGTAAATTACTTCGATGTACCGATGAGTGGCTTTTGTACGGCAAAGGTATTAATGAGTTGATTGGCGTGTCAGACGATATCTTTATTGTTAAAAAAGTGCCGTTAATTTCATTAACCCAGGCTGGTAATTGGCAAAAAATAATTAAAAATTTTAAACCTGGAGAGTTTGACGAATGGAAAAATATTTCGACTGACTTAAATCCGAATTCCTTTGCCATAAGGATGGAAGGGGATTCAATGGTGAATTCGACGGGAGGAGTGTCGATTCCACAAGGTTCTATCGTTGCCGTTGACACTAAGATCAAAGCGAAGAATGGCGATATTGTTGTCGCAAAAATAAATGAGTTCAAACAAACCACTTTGAAGAAGATTGAATTCGACCCTCCATATACTTATTTAAAACCTCTAAACTCTAATTACAAAACAATCCCCACCGATAAACCTGTTACGGTCATTGGAGTAGTCAAACAAGTGATTTTTGATTTATAAATTTAAAAATACGGGTTTTTTACCTGGCAACCTCTCTTAAAAATAAGGCTTCTTAAATTTTATAATTTTAATCTCTGTCTATATTTGAGAGCTTAAAAGTAATCCTTTTTTATACTTTAAATAATATGAGGGCTACGCAAGAATCGTTTACTATTTGCAAATTTCTTTGATCGTCAGTACATTATTAAAATCTTTGCAATCAGAAATAAAAGTGGGCTGTTTCCTTCGACAAAACGTTGGGCCGCGCTAAATAGTTGATGTTACGTTTTTATGAAGCTCAAGAATAAAAACATTCCAATAGTGATTAGGATATTTTTGCTGGCATTAGCATATTTTTTAGCGGGTTATTTTAGCTTAGAAGTGTTGATGGTACCGGGAAGCGTAGCTCCTATAATTCCTGCGGCGGGAATATCCTTTTTGGGAATTTATTTTTTTGGATATAAAGCCTGGCCAGGAGTTATGTTTGGCTCAATTGGACTTGATTTTGCTTTATGGTTTGGTGTCCCCGATTTTACCTATATCAATAAACCAATCATTTCATTAGGTGTCGCCACTGGAGCTACACTACAAGCTCTTCTTGTAACTTGGTCTTTTAAAAGATTTTGCAATCCGGCTAAATTTCTTTACAAAGCTAAAAATGGCATTTTGTTTGTTGCTTTACCAGCGGGTTTATTCGCTGTAGTGAGTCCATTAATAGGCACTTTAGTGATTTACCTAAATGGAGCTGACGATTGGAGCAATTTTGTAACGTATTTAGTAATCGGGTGGTTAGCTGAAGCGGCGGGGATTTTAATGCTAGTTCCCTTTTTATGGGTTTATTTTTCCCCATTCCCTTCAATTAAATGGAAAGACAATATTTTTGAATTTTCCTTTTTTTGTTTTTCTTTATTCATAGTAAATCAAATTGTATTTGGAAAAATAATTGGAAATCCTCATTACCCTCTAGTTTATTTGCTTTTTCCTTTTTTAGTTTGGGCAGTTTTTCGATTCAATACTCTATCGACTCTAGTTACTTCTTTTTTAATTTGTTGTTTTGCAATTTCGGGGACTTTAAATGAAGGGGGGCCGTTTGTTGGTCGCTCAAACCTTGAGATGCTACTTTTACTTCAAACTTATTGTTGGTTCGTTATGGCTACGGCTTTAACTTTGATCGGAGCAGTTTCGGAAAGAGTTGCTTCAGAAAATAAGTTAAAAGAATCGAATAGACTATTGGATTCGATTCGTGAAATTCAGAATGAATATATGACGAAAATCCAACCCAAGATTTTGTTCGAGGATTTATTAAAAGAGTTCATTGATTTAACGGATAGCGCCTTTGGTTTTATTGGCGAAATTTTACGTGACGATGAGGGGAGGCCATATTTTAAAGCCTACTCGGTTACGAATACTGCTTGGGATGAATCAACTAAGGAGCTTTACGATAAAAATTCTGGGATTGGTCTCGAATTTCGCAATATGGATACTCTTTTTGGACAAGCTATCATTAGCGAAAAAGCGGTTATTTCAAATACTCCTAAACAAGATCCTCTTAGTCATGGGCTTCCACCTGGACATCCCGAATTAAAATCATTTTTAGGTATCCCAATACATGTTGATAGGAAGTTGGTAGGATTGGTGGGGGTTGCTAATAACGCTCAAGGTTATAGAGAAGAAATAATTAAATTCTTGGACCCGTTAATTTCTACTAGCGGTCAGTTAATTTTAAAATTTCGAAAAGAAACCGAGCGACTGGAAATCGAAAGTCAACTGAGGTTAGAGAGGGAAAAACTTAAATCAATTGCGGACAAACTTCCTGTTCTTGTTGCTTACGTAGATTCAGAAATGCGTTATCAATTTAATAATAAAGCTTATTTTGACTGGATGGGATTAGATCCTCAAGAGCTACGTGGGAAAAAAGTTGAGGAGGTCTTAGGCGCAAAAGGATTCATGTCTATAAAACCCTACATTGAATCTGTATTAAAAGGGGAGCCTCAATATTATGAAACTAGACTTCCTCATCCGAAAAGAGATGAGTTACGTTATATAGCGGCATCTTACATTCCGCACAAAAATTCAAAAGGGGAAATCGAAGGATACACTGCTTTGATTCAAGATCTGACAGATAGAAAGAAAGCCGAAGAGGAGGTTGCCGAGAGAGAACGACTATTAAAAAGTATTATGGATAATACCCCGGCGATCATATTTATGAAAGATATGCAGGGACGTTACCTTCTGGTTAACAAAAAAAATGAAGAAGTTATTGGTCTGAAAAATGAGGAAATAGTTGGAAAAAACACTCATCAACTTTTTCCAAAAGAAATAGCGGATAATTTTGTAGAAAATGATCAAAGGGTAATGAAAGAATTAAGGCCAATCGAAGTTGAGGAGATAGTTCCACATAATGGCGATTTAAAGACGGTGCTTTCGGTCCAATTTCCCTTATTGTATGAAGACGGAACCCCTTACGGTATCTGCGGTATATCAACTGATATCACAGAAAGAAAAAACGCTGAAAAAAAACTACAAGATTATAAAGACCAATTAGAAAATATAATTCAGGAAAGAACAAAAGAATTAACGGAAGCTAACGTAAAGCTAAACGAAATCACTACCGAGTTACAAATCAGTGAAGAAAGGGTCAAGTTTGCTCTTGAAGCGACGACTAATGGTTTTTGGGATTGGAATTTAGAAACTGACGAAATTTTTTTTAGCGATACCTGGATGGAGTCGTTAGGTTATAAACCAGGCGAAGTGGATTCAAGTTTAGATACCTGGAAAAAACTGGTCCACCCAATAGATATGCCGAAAGTTATGGAAAAATTAGCTTCGCATTTAGAGGGGGAAACTCCTTTTTACCAGTGCGAAAATCGGCTTCTCACCAAGTCCGGCCATTGGCGTTGGAATCTAGATCGCGGTAAGGTCGTAAAACGAGACTCCAAAGGAGTTCCGTTAAGAATGGTAGGATCTGATACTGATATTACAGAGCGAAAATTAGCGGAAGAAGCTGTAAAGATTAGTCAAACGGAGTTAGCCCAGGCTCAAGAAATAACTCAACTTGGGAGTTGGTCGTACGATGTCGAAGCGAACCACTTGCGTTGGTCGAACGAAGTCTACCGGATATTCGGGTTGAAACCTGATAAATTTACCGCTAGCTATGAAGCTTTTTTGGAAAGAGTTCATCCCGATGATAGAGAGTTTGTGGATAAGGCAAACAAAGAATCTATTTATGAAAAGAAGCAATATGATATTGAACATCGTATTGTTTTGAAAGATGGATCCATAAAGTTCGTACACGAACGATCCAAAACTTTTTATGATGATGATGGGAACCCGCAACGAGTTGTTGGAACTGTACACGATATTACCGGACGGAAACATGCGGAAGAAGAACTTAAAAAATCGCAAGATCAAATCTTGCATATGGAAAAACTTTCAGCGTTGGGTAAATTAACGGGATCTATCGCTCATGAGTTTAACAATCCAATTTATGGAACTAAAATAATTTTAGAGCAATTGAGAGACGAAGCCAATTTAAGCGATCAGCAAAGCAAGGGGCTCGACTTAGCAATTAAAGAATGTTATAGAATGGCGGATCTTATCGTTAAGCTTAGGGATTTTTATCAACCAACCTCTAAAAAACCTGAAAGAGTCGATATTCATGATTTGTTATTCGACGTCTTGCTTTTGATGAAAAATAAATTCAAAGAAAAGAAAGTTTCTATAGTGAGCGAGCTTGCAGAAGCATTACCAGAAGTAGTTGTTGTGGGCGATCAAATTAAGCAAGTTCTTTTAAATGTTATCCAGAATGCAGAAGATTCATTTATAAATTCATCACTTGAAAATAAAATAACAATAAAAACAGAAGTCAGCGGATTTAATATTTATCTTCATGTTGAAGACAATGGAGTGGGAATATCCAAAGAAAATATAAAAAATCTTTTCGATCCTTTTTTTACGACGAAACCTGCCGTAAAAGGCACAGGATTAGGGCTCTCGATAAGTCATGGTATTATTAAAGATCATGGGGGAAGTATAGAGGCAAAAAGCAAGCTTGGAACGGGATCTACTTTTTCAATCAAATTACCGGTCAAGGAAGTTGGAAATGAAAAGTCATAAAATACTATTAGTGGATGATGAGGAGACTATTTTATTTGGGCTTGGAAATGCACTAACGAAAGAAGGATACCAGGTTGATACCGCTCCCAATGGAGAAACCGCTATAGAAAAGTTAAGGTTGGAATCATATGACTTAACGATAACCGACCTTGTGATGGATAATTTAGGAGGAATTGATGTCTTAAAAAGGGTAAAACAATTTGATCCTAACTCTGTGGTTATTTTACTCACTGCTCATGGAAATCTAACTTCCGCTATTCGGGCTTTGCAATTAGGGGCTTTTGACTATATAGAAAAACCCTGCGAAAAAGCCGCTTTGCTAAAAACAGTGACTATGGCTCTTAGTCATTTGGACTTAAAGCGTGAGATAGAAGAGAAAAATAGCAAACTTGCGGAAACGAACCAGCTTCTTGAAAAAGAGATTGAAGAAAGGAAACAATCTGAAAAATTGTTACAACAGAGTCGTTTTGAATTGGAAATGCGAGTCCAAGAAAGAACGGTAGAGTTGAAAGAAAAAAATACCGCTTTAGGGGTTTTGTTAAAACAACTGGAAGTGGAAAAAAAAGAACTGAGTAAATCCATTCTTGCAAATATTGAAAGTATTGTTACTCCTCTAATTACTAAGATAAAGGCAAATTCTCCCTCAGAAAATCTAAAAAATATTGAACTCTTAGAAAAAAAAATAAGAGAGCTCTCGTCAGATTTTGGGTCGAAAATATCGGACCCACAATTCAAACTCACTCCAAAAGAAATCGAAATTTGCGATTTGATCCGATCCGGTCTTAGCAGTAAAGAAATAGCCGAAATTCAAAAAGTTTCCGCCGAAACTATTGAAACCCACCGCAGTAATATCAGGAAAAAGTTAGGCTTGTCGAACCAGAGTGTTAACTTAACCTCTTATTTAAAAAGACTTTAAGGGGCTAGGAAACTTTTTCCGAATTGTCAAATACCCACTTTTTACCTATTCTTTCTGGGTTGTCATATAGGTGTTCTCAGCTTACAATCTGTGTAAATCTATAATGGTTTGCAAATTAATAAAAGTGAGGATCTCCCCCCATGAATGGTTCATCCCGTTTGGCTTCAGATTTCAAATTAGGAATTTTTCGAATACCCGTTAAGTTATACGGGCTCGTGTTAGCTTTGCTTTTGGCTTTTGGCGGCGTGATGAATTTCACCATCTCCACTTTAGACGCCCAAAAAAATGACTCAGGTGTAATTAATATGGCTGGTAAGCAGCGGATGCTTACTCAAAAATTGAGTAAAGCCACCATGGAATTACAGTTGGGAAATATGAAAAAAGTAGGGGAAATAAAGGGAATCCAGAAAAGTTTTTCCAAAGTATTAACGGGCTTGCAAAAAGGGAATGCGGAATTAAAGCTTCCTGCTGCGGAGACGACGTCGATCGCTGATAAGCTTGGGGAAGTCGACAAAAAATGGGCGCCGTTTTCAAAAAACATCGATGCACTGGTGGATAATTGGGGTGACGTTCAATTAAATCTGCAAGCGATTGTTGATACCAACGTTTCTCTTTTTAAAGAAGCGAACCAAGTCGTGATGGCTATGGGGTCAGTAATGGACGCTAAGACAGTATCTTTTTGCGGTAGGTTACGCGCCATTACACAACGTGTTTCTAAAGCGACGTTAGAATATGTTTTCTTTAAAGACGAGAAGTATAAAGCTGAAGCTATTAAGTTTACTGGGGTTCAAGACAAAATCATCGACGGACTGCTAAATGGCGGTTCCAGCCTACCTATTTCAAAAGCCGAAGACCCAGCGGTGCGAGCTAAAATTGAAACTTTTAAGTCAAACTGGGAAGTATTTAAAGGACAGGTCACTAGTGTCTTAGATGGAGCGGGAAGCGTAAAAGAATCGTCTGCATACATTGGCAATAACAACATTGATTTGTTAAAAACGATGAATGCGGCTGTTCAAAAATTAGCAAAACATTCTGGCAGTAAAGTGTCCTCCATGATCGATACAGAAAACAATATTTTGATAGCGCTTGTTCTTATCGGATTGATTTTAAGCACATGGATAATTTGGTCGATCACAAAACCTCTAAAAATAGTGTCCG
>JAJDAT010000034.1 GCA_029261715.1 Nitrospinia bacterium
TGATAATAATGTTGCGACTACTGCTCATCAAAGCTTTGCTTTCTCGGCAAATACTTGGTACCACATGGCTTGGGTCCGTCAAGGCACCAACATGAAAATGTTTATTAATGGAGTGTTATTGGGGACAAATACAAACATACCCTCATCATGGGTAAATGCTACGGGAGACGTTAATGTTGCGAAACTAACCTATATCTCTTCTCAACTAACCGATGGAAAAATAGAAGAACTAAGGGTCTCTAAGGGAATCGCTCGGTGGACAGAAAACTTCACGCCGCCTACAGCTCCTTTTAAATAAAACTTATCCTTTATTATTTATTAAAGCGCTTCTCGGATTTTTTCCGAGAAGCGTTTTTTTTTTGCCACGACAGGACAAGCTTGGGACAGATTCACCTTAAAAATGAAGATTTATCTAATACAGCGAATAATTATTCGGCCCTTCTTTTAATTTTGTTATAATGCCTTCAAAAGTAAAGAGTTTCAGTTTTTTACCTCAATAGAAACTCCCTCCATAAATATTCTTTCCTCTCAAACCTTTTCCTCAATGGATAAAAACGAAAAAGTTAGTCGAGCAGCCGGTTCTATCGGATCAATGACTTTATTTTCCAGAGTTTTTGGATTTATTAGAGATTTGGTTATTGCTATGAGTTTTGGCTCTTCAGCCGCAGCTGACGCTTTTTTTGTGGCATTTAGAATTCCTAATATTCAAAGAAGGATATTGGGAGAAGGCGGAATGACTGCCGCATTTATACCAGTATTTTCCGAATATTTAGCGACTGATAAAATCAAAGAAGGATGGGATTTTTGTTCTAAATTATTTTTGTTATTGAGCATTACTTTAGGAGCGGTAAGTCTCATTATTTTTACTTTTGCTTCTCAATTGATATCTGTTTTAGCTCCTGGTTTTGCAGAAGATCCTAATAAATTTCAATTAACGGTTCATTTAACCGAATGGATGTCGGGTTTTTTATTTTTTATTGGTTTGTCTGCCTTTTTTACGTCGATATTGAATACAAAAAAGGTTTTTGCGTTACCAGCTTTTGCTCCTGTTCTTCTGAATATTTGCATTATTGCTTCGGCTATTTGGATTTCGCCCAAAATGGAAGAGCCTGTAATGGGATTAGCTATTGGCGTGTTAGTTGGAGGTTTTCTGCAAGTTGTAATGCAATGGCCTTTAGTTAAGGCAAAAGGTTTACGTTTTACGTTTAATTTTGATTTTAAGCATGCTGGTATCATTAAATTTGGCAAACTAATGCTACCTGCCGTTTTAGGAGTTGCCGTTTATGAAATCAATATTCTGGTAGACACATTATTGGCATCGTTACTTCCTGGCGGATCAATTTCTTATTTGTATTATGGAAATCGATTGGTACAACTCCCACTGGGAGTTTTTGCTGTCGCTCTGGGGGCGGCGATATTACCGACTCTATCCGATCAGGCGGCGCAAAAAGACCTAGATAGTTTTAGAAAAACCGTTTCATTTAGCGTAAGACTTGTTCTCTTTGTCACTATTCCCGCCACCTGTGGGCTGATAATTTTAAGGTTTCCAATCGTAAATACTCTTTGGGAACGAGGAGAGTTTTTGCGACTGGCAACTGACGGAACATCACAGGCAATATTATGTTATTCATTGGGGCTTTGTGCCTTTGCCGGTTTGAAAATACTGACGGCCGCTTTTTATTCGTTACATGACGCAAAAACTCCGGCGATCATAGGCGCCTATTCAATGGCGTTAAACGTTATTCTAAACCTTATTTTAATGGGGCCTTTAAAACATGCGGGTTTGGCTCTTGCGACATCAATAGCCGCAATTTTTAATGTTTTGGTTCTTTTAGTAATTTTGAAAAAACGGTTGGGTCGATTAGAAGGAAGTAGAATTTGGTCATCAACGCAAAAGCTAATTGTAGCTTCTGGAATAATGACTTTGGTTGTTTATTTACTCAATGGGTTTTTATTTAATCCGTCGGACTCATTATTTATTAAATTGGTTGTTTTGTTTTTTTGTATATTTTCTGGAGTTTCTTGTTTTATTCTTGTTTCGCGAATATTAAAAAATGAGGAATGGGACTTTATAAGAAACTTAAGAAGTAAACAATCCTCAAAAGCTTAAATGAGTAAAAACGATGGTAGAAATTTCACATAAATGTTCGAAATATTTAACAGATCTTTGAAGGAGAGTTTTAAATGATAGCTTGTTTGGATTTAGAAGGAGTTTTGGTTCCAGAAATTTGGATTGCATTTGCGGAGAAAACAGGAATTGAAAAACTGAAATTAACGACTCGCGATATACCTGACTATGATGAACTAATGCAAGGCAGGTTGAAAATACTGGACGAAAACAATTTAAAACTTGACGATATTCAAGACGTTATTAAAGGGATAGAGCCTTTACCTGGCGCAAAAGATTATTTGAATTTACTAAGAGAACATTTTCAAATCATTATTTTATCGGATACTTTTTATGAATTTGCGGCTCCCTTAATGGCACAACTTGGTTACCCTACCCTCTTTTGTCATTCATTAGTTGTAGGCGAAGATAAAAAAATAGCTGACTATCAATTGCGGCAAAAAGACGGAAAGTCTAAAGCGGTTGAAGCTTTAAAAGGTTTGAACTTTAAGGTTATCGCTTCTGGAGATTCTTATAACGATACAGGTATGCTTAAGGCGGCGCACAAAGGTATTTTCTTTTGCCCACCCGATAGCATAATAAAGGAATTCCCGCAATTTCCAGTAACTTATAACTATAAAGATTGTTTTGACCAATTCATTAAATACAAAAAAGAATTAGAATCTGAATAATTTATTTATAATTTAATGAGTATGCGACCAACAGGGTCAATTTTTCCAATTAAAGTTTTCCATTAAACTCTGGGCAATCGGGTTTTGAAATTTTCTTGGACTTGAAACCAGCAAGAAATCTTCAGTTACGCCTTGAAGCGTCCCAAGTTTAATGAGTTTTTTCTCTTTAACAAGGTCCACACCTGCGAAGTCGGGTAAAGGAATCAAACCCATTCCCTGGATTCCGAGCAATTTTTGAATACTAGTATCTTGAGTTTCAATAATAGTATCCACATTAATACTATTACTTCGAAAGAAGTGATTCAGATCGTGGCGGAATTTACTATGTAGTGACGGCATAATAAACGGCTGACCTTGCAGTGAATGTGGGAATTTTCGTTTCAATGGTTGAAATTTTTTTGATCCATAAATCGCAACTGAATTTTTTGATAATAGTCTTGAAAAGAATTGTTTCTTGTTGCCGGTAGATGGTGGAAAGTTTGAAATTATCAAATCTATACGATGAGCTTGGAGTTCTCTAAATAGATAATCTTCTTCTCCTTCAATGATCGATATCACACAGGGACCCGTCTTTTGCGCAGACCCGATTAATGACTGAACAAGTCCTTTTGGAACGCTATCGAGAACCCCGAATTGAACATGAACCCTTTTTGAAAAAGTTCCATCTTTGATCACCTCCATCATTTCGTCGCCTAAGGCAAAAATTTGACTAGCATAATCAAAAACGACTTTCCCTGCCTCCGTAAGGACTAAAGATCGATTTTTCCGGTCAAATAAACTTTGTTCTAGAGTTTCTTCTAGAGTTTTAATCAAGGTACTGATGGTCGGTTGTCCAATTCCAAGTTTTTTTGAAGCGCTATTTATACTTCCTTCTTTTGCGGTAATCCAAAAATAAAATAAGTGATGGTAGTTTAGCCAGTTCATATTTTTAGTTTTAAAATATCAAAGAATAAAATGTAAAATATCGAATTTTAAATATTCTATTTTTAGAATACTATTAAAAAATCATATTGAAAATATAAATATATGAGTTTGAGTTTGTTATTAAAGCCTCAAGAATTGGATTAATTGCCCCCTACTTGGTTCAACCTCATTTCTACCTAAAAAAACATATCCAGTCATAAAAAATTCACTTTGATAAGTTTATGGGAATTTCTTGCCGACAAAAGGATCAATCTCTTAAGATTTGCTTACATAATTAAATACTTCTTTTTAAGAATACTATTCATGCGAAGGTTTAAAAAAATTCTTTTGGTTTTGGATCCTAAATCAAAAGAAAAATCAGTATTGATTCGAGCGGTACAGCTTTCCCAAGTAAATAAAGCTGAGTTAAAAGTTGTTAGTATAATTGAAGGCCCTCCTCCTAAGATTGAATTTGCTACACCCTCTGAATTGGAACAACTGATTGCCGAGAAAAATAGGTTAATAGAAAAAGTAAATATTGAAAGAAAAAAAGATATTAAAAAACTAATCTATCCTTTTGTCAGTGACGGAATTAAGATTCATTCTGAAATATTAAATGGAAAACCATTTATAGAAATTATTAAGCAAGTATTGCTTTTTGATTTTGATTTAATTATTAAAAATGCAGAAGGGAAAATGGGTTTTATGTCGAGTATTTTCGGCAGTGAGGATATTCATCTGATGAGAAAATGCCCTTGTCCCGTGTGGCTTATAAAGCCAAATCAAACCAAAAGGTTTAAGAGAATTTTAGCTGCTGTAGACATTAATCCTTTCTTAGTCAACAATCAACAAGATGAACTAAATAAAAAGATTATTGAGCTTTCCATATCTCTTGCTAAAAAGGATAATTCCGAATTACATATTTTGCATGTTTGGAGTTATCTCAACGAAAGTATTTTTAAAGAAAATTTAAATGAGGAATCCCAAAGTAAGCATGAGAGTTTGGCTAAATGGGAAATGGAAAAACGTAAGGAAGAATTAGAAAAACTTTTATCTCAATATTCTTTAGAGGGAATAAAGTTTAATTTACATATGCTAAAAGGGGATCCCAAAAAGCAAATTCCAAAATTTTCTGAAAATTTTAAAGTTGAACTTTTAATAATGGGAACCTTAGGACGTACGGGAGTTCCTGGTCTATTTATTGGTAATACGGCCGAAACCGTTTTAAACAATGTTAAGTGTTCACTTCTCACACTTAAACCAAACGGTTTTATATCTCCCGTGTCCCTTTAAGTTTGGTTGATTTTATTTTAAACCGCTATTAGGCGTTATTAACTTCTTGTATTATAAATATATTCTTAAGAATTTAACTATTTAGATCTTTCCCATTTCTTTTTTATGATTTGAAATAATCAAATATATATGTCCAAATTATCGAATTTATATAGTTTTAATTTTAGAATACAATTTGCAAAATAGTTTGATATTATAAAACAAATAAAGAACTTTATGATGTGTTACCAATATTTTAAAACTCCAAATCAAATTTTGCGACCGCGTCCCATAAGACTTTTGATAGAAATACCTTTTTTTATTGTTTGGATTGGATTCATTTTGATGAGTTCGTCCATTTTAATTTTCATGGCAACCCTTTGGAGGTTTTCATCTACTTTAAAAATTAAAAAAACTTCAAATAAAAAGATTTCTGGTTTTTAAATATGGGAAACAGAAGAAATAATTGAAAAATAGAATGATGTTTTTTTTTAATAATTTTTTATAGGATATTATCAATGTCAGATCAGCCAGATATTATATACACCAAAGTTGATGAAGCTCCCGAATTGGCGAGTGGTTCTTTTCTTCCAATCATACAATCTATTACAAAGGTTGCCGGCGTTAACGTTGGCACCAAAGATATTTCGCTTGCGGGTCGAATTATTGCTCAGTTTCCAGAGAGACTTAACGACGATCAAAAACAGCCGGATGATTTAGCTTTGTTGGGTGAGATTGTATTGGACCCAAACGCTAATGTAATCAAGCTTCCAAACATC
>JAJDAT010000035.1 GCA_029261715.1 Nitrospinia bacterium
CATCAAATCGGCTGCTGCACGCGCTGTTACTTCTAATACAAAGTATTCTAGTAACTTCCGTTGCCTTTTATCGCTTAATCTACAATACTTTAGTCCCATTTCACTATCATAAATCTTTTAAAGATCTACGACAGCCCCTAAATATAAATTGTTAGAGGCTTTCTTAAATATTGATGAATAATTTGATTTTAGTTGCTGTGCTGGCGCTATCCTTTACTGAGGTAGATTTTGCTGGACAGAAAACTCCTCCCTTGCTAGATAATAGATTATTCAAACCCGCCAAAATTGTTGAGTCGCAAAAACTACAGCCCATAGTCCTTTCGATCTATAAAAAAGAAAAAATTGAATTACCTTATTGGAGCAAATGTTTGGTTGATTCTTTTTCTTATTCTAAGAATTCAAACCAATCAAAGCTTTTAGGAGATATTTTGGGGCGACGTGGATTGTCTGAAAAAGAGGCGGGACGTCCGCTTTCCAGGCTTGAAAAAAACGATATGCATAACCTGTTTCTTTTTTTATCTAAAAGGAAAATTCCACCTAACGAAAAAGAGGAATGTGCGGAGTTTAGAGGTTCATTGAATTATTCTGTCCCGGTAGATTTCAAAGGGGACTTTGCAAGAGCTTGTTTTTATATGTCGGTTCAATATGGTATTCCGTTACCCGACGATTGGGAAGACGACATGAGGATGTGGCACGTAATGGACCCTCCAAGTCTATCAGAGATGGATAGGAATAGTTATATTGAAGAGGTTCAGAAGAATAGAAATCCTTTTATAGATTACCCAGAATTAGCGGAGAGAATTGTAAACTTTTAAATATTTAAGGTTTTAAGGGATTAGTTTGTTGGGATTCGGGCGAAAAATACCTTTGTTCGCCTAAATCAAGAGATGCGGTCCATAAATCATACATTTTGCAAGTAACGCCAAACCCATAAAGAGTATTTTTCATCATGAAACGGTTAATATCATCGTCTATTCCCAGGACGTGAACGAACTTTTTTTTAGATAAATGTCCTGGGCTATTTGGGGCTTTTGGATAAAGCATAGATTCCTCATCTTGATTAGAGGTTGCTCCATTAGTATAAAACGAAGGACCAAAAAATAAGAAAAATAAAAATTAGAGTTTAGCATTCTGGAATATTAAATATGTCATTTACGACTTGATGTGTGCCGGGTGGAAGCGGTTGAACGGTGAAGGTTTCTCCATACCGCTTTACTTGACTAGATAGCCATTCTTCGAAGTTTTCAGGGTTTGCTTCCTTAATATTAATGTCTGAAAGAAAAGGAAATTGTGTGAATAGGGAAGGTCGGCATTCCTTCATGGCATTAGCGATTTCATGTGGGTCTAAATTGTCGGCTGTCATGTAATTGAGCAAACCAAAGAATTCTTTGGGATCTCCTGAAGGACAGACCATCGCTCCTGTTGTAACGCTAAGAAGAGCTCCTATATGAAATTTTTTTGCCATCCTTTATTGTAAGTTTGAAGAACATAAACCTCAAAGGTATTTTTTGCATTCATTGACAATAGCCTGTGTCTCGCTTAAATTAATAAAAAAGTCTGGGAGGTTTATCTTGGAAAAAATAATTACAGAATGTTCGGTTTGTAAAAAAGTAAAAGAAGAAGGGACGTCTGAAGAGTTATGGGTCAACAGAAGAATTTTGGCTCGTGATTTAAACGATCCGAACGTTCAAGTTTCCCATGGTTATTGTCCCGGATGTAGAGACAAGCTTAAGCAAACCATTCGAAGTAAAAAAAAGGACTCTCAGCAAACTTCAGATTCTGTAGAAATGAAGTCTTCAGTATCTCTTTCCCCGGAAGTTGAAGGGCTTTTGAATGCTTTAATTAAAAAGGGATTGATCGATAGGGAAGAGGCCTTAGAAGAAATTCAGAAATTGTTGCCTTCAAATAATTAAGCGGCGCGTTGTTCACCAATTGTTTAAATGCCTGCCTTTTTAAAAGATATAGGAAATGTTAAAGCAAACTGAACGTTCAATGGTGTAAGGCGGTTTGATCTTGGATTTCCCTGAACTTAAGTCGTAGTTTCATACCGCAGCATTATTGAGGATATTATCAATATGGGAATAAGAACGAAAATTTTGATCGTTGATGATCATTTGACGACTCAAATGATTTTAAAGCGTCTTTTTGGGAAGTTAGGTTATAAAAATATTGTTTTAGCGGAAGATGGAGAAGCAGCTCTATACGAACTTAAAAAAAACCGATTTGACCTAATTATGTCCGATTGGAATATGCCCAACCTAAACGGCCTTGAATTTCTGAAAAAAGTTCGAACACACAAGCCTCACAAAGACGTTCCATTTATTATGCTAACAAGCGAAGGCACTAAAGAAAAAGTATTGGAAGCCTTACAAGCTGGTGTTGGCCACTATATGGTTAAACCGGTGGGATTCGAGAATCTAGAAAAAAAGCTAAAAGAAGTGATTGGGTGAATTTAAATTTTAAGTTCCTCGAATCAGAAAGAACGCAAATTTTAAAACCGAAACTTTTCTAAACTTTTTATTTTAGGAGAATCTGTAAGTCCAAAGATTCCGTCAATTTTTAAATTGTTTCTACGGAGATCTAAATGCTTCAGAGATTTTAAGTTCTCTGATGTAGCGATTGAAGAAAGGCCTTTGTTGGTAATTAAATTGCCATTGGCCAAGAGTTCTTCAAGATTGGATAAGTTTTCTGATTTTGCTAAAGCTTGAATTCCAGGATCTCCCATAAAAACATCCGCAACCCAAAGGCTTCTCAACTCTGCAAAGTTCTTAGAATTGGCTAAATGCTTAATTCCTTTTTCTGTTAGATCATTATGGGTAACATTTAAGCTATTTAGATTAGTTAAAGTTTTGGATTGGGCAATAGCTAAAATTCCTGTCGAAGAAATTTTTGCTCCTTCAAGGTTTAACTTTTTCAAACTTCCAAGACAATTCGATTCTGCTAAAGCAACAGCGCCTAAATCTCCAATTTCGTTGCTCATCAGATTTAGGTTTTTAATCCCCTTTGAGTTTTGAGACTCAGCTAAAGATAGAATCCCTCTACAACTGATGCTGTTATTCCTCAAACTTAACGTTTCTATATTATTCAGCGCTTCAGAACGAGCAAGGGATGCCATGCCTTTATCGCCTAAACCTTTGCCGTTTAGGTTCAGTGATTTCCCGTCCTCTGATAAGTTTTTTTTCAGAAGAGTTCTAATCCGGAAATCCAAAAGCGCCGTTTCCGTTTTACGTGAAAATTTATTGTCGTAAAAATAAAAATCCTCTAAACCTTCTAAATGGGTCGAGCGGGCTAATGCGTTAGAGCCTTCGTCGCGTATGTAATTAGAATTCAGAAATAATTGCTTCAATTGATTCATGGAAGCTGCCGACGCGAGAGCTTTGGCGCCTATGTCGCTTATCATATTCCAGCCCAGATTTAGGGAGTGTAATGGCGTGAAGGCCCCTGTCTGAATCCAGTTTTTTAATGTGTCGTCGTTAATTTTGTTTCGTTTCAAGTTCAAACGTCTGAGATTTAAATTAGCGGTACCATCTGGATAATGGGCAATACCCTTTTTGCCGACTAAGTTTAATTCTAATTCCAAAATTTCTAATTGTTTTAGCGATGAAGATTTTATGAGTTCTAAAGCTCCTTCGTCGCTAATTATATTTTTGACTAAACTTAGGAAATTTAAAGACGGGAAATTGTTTGAATCTGCGAAGTCCTTACATCCAGAGTTGCCGATTTTATTAGAATCCAGATTCAGCTTTTTTAAACTTGGAGCTTTTGCGTTTTTGGCGAAAGCGGATAGCCCGGCACTAGTGATATCATTCCAACCTAGATTTAAGCCAACAACATGAGATAGATCTTGCTTAGACAAAAAAGCAATTCCAGCGTCGCCTATGCGTTCGTAACTGAGATCGATAAAAGAATCTCGATCAAGCCGTTCTTTAATGACGCCAATAATGTATTCGTCTCGTTCGTTTGCATTCATATAATTAATCGTTCGGAGTCTTTAAGTCGATATCTAAGGTCTCGAGTCTTTGGAGATTTTTTGAATCCTGCATCAATTCGAGGCCTTTAGGTTCAAGTTTGTTATAAGTAAGATGTAATTTTTTTAAGCTTTTTAATTGTGAAGTTTCTGCGAAAGCCTTCATTCCTGCAAATCCAATTTTATTAGAATCTAGTCGTAGATCTTTAAGTTTATTAAGGTACGGGGAATTTGCTAGAGCAATTGCTCCCTCGTCGCCAATTTTATTAAAGGATAAATCGAGAACTTCTAAATTGGAAAGGTTTTCAGAATTTGCTAAAGCTTCAGCGCCTTCAGGTCCGATTTTATTGGTGTAGAGGCTTAAATATTTTAATTTCGTCAATTGGGACGATTCTGCTATAGCTTCTGCACCAACATTCCTAATACGGTTATCAAAAAGCCATAATTCTTTTATTGAAGAAAAAAATTCTGAATCGGCCATTTCCTCAAGGCAAATGTCTTTAATCTGGCAATTATGGAGGAAAAGGATCTCTAATCCTTCCAATTGGATATTTTCAGCAAAATCAATCGCTTCTTTTTCGCCAATTTTTTTATTAGAAAAGTCGAGCGTTTTGCCGTCTTTGCTCAAACCTTTTTTGATCCAGCGTCGTATGTAGGTGATGTCGTCAGTGGCATTCTTAGCCATATTACGTCCTAAAAAAAACTCCTTTAATCCCCATTAATTTTAAAAAGGTCGTATGACCATAAAAGGGAGCACTGTCAGGAGCTGGTTAAAACCAACCATTGTATGGAAGAGAGCGGAAAAGTAAAGGATTAGTTTAACAGTTTACAAACTGATGAGAGAAAAAAAAGATCTTTTTGTGGTTTCCAATGGGAGTTGAAAAATTGCTAGGAAATCTATGTAGGGGAGAGAATGATAACTGTTTGGATTTTGTGGCGAAACTTGAATTAATATCGGAATGAAATGCCCACGGTAGCTCCATCTCTTTCGCTATCCAAGTCATTTAGGGGAAATACGCTTGAGCCTGTGATTCCACGGACTTCAATATCTCCATCGCTTTCAATTTTCCAGAATTGATAGCCAGCAGATAGAAAAAGATTAGGTAGAACTTCATACGTCGCGGCGAATTCAAAGTTATACCCTATTCCTGTTCCGTCCATGACAAAGCCAGGTTGGGATAAATCTGTGCGTAAATGGTGGATATCCTCGTTGTGCATATCAGAATAGGGGATGAAGACAGCGGAGGCTTCAAGTCCTAATTTTTCCCAGAGAGTTATTTTTCCTTCCAACCCTAGTTTGATAGAACTCCATTCCACCTTGTTTGATATGACTTTTTCTCCAAGAGACAACGTAGAGCCAGCGGGTAAACAAATTCCCAATAATGCGCCGCCCACTGTGCAGGTATCATACGTGATGCCTCTGGCGACATATTCTTCTTCCCAGCGTTGGTAACCCACGAAAGCCCGGAGCATAGACTTTCCTTTGTAAGAGTCAGTCCAAAGCGTATAACCAACATCCAGATCGAAATACCACAAACCGTCATCGTCAATGTCGCTGAAAGTCCGAGAAGCTAGAAAATCGCCAGTAGCGGTGGTGGTAAGAAAATCGTCGTCAATTAGTCTTCCATCGTTAAAACTACCAAATCCGACGTTGCCTCTAACAAAAAAACGATTTGGCATATTAAATTCGGCGGTTAATTCAACCACGTTGCTATCCACGTCCTCATAGGTTAATTCTGATGAAGGATTGCCTAAAAGCGCTGATGAGGAGGAGGCATCATGGTTCCAGTCGGTTTGTCCTGAACTGAACCAGCCAGAAATCCCGATAGAAAAATTATGTCCCTGATAAAGGTCTTGCTGAGCGTTAGCGATTGAAAAATTAAAAAGCACAAAAAGTATAGAGATCGCTAATTTTGTAAAATATTTAGAGGAAATTTGGTTACTCATCAATTAGTCCTTGAAATGTTTTAGCATTTTTACCTTTTATCGGAACTTAAGCTTCTACGATAAAACATTTTTTCTTGAGATCCAAGCAAAACATTGAAAAAATTAAGCTTACTAGTTAAAGCGAGAAACTCAAGTAGGTTTGATCTTGTGGAAATAATAAGGTTTTAATAGCGGAAAGATGCTCCTGTATTTCGGTGTTTGGAACTGAAGCTTAAAAAAACTTAAAGAATCCCATAAGTTGACTTTTGTTTTTCCAATCAATCAAAAACTTTGTTTTTTGGGTTGATAAACTAGCCTTTACGTTTTTATTCAAAAACTCTTAAAAAAAATTAAATGACCGACTAAAGTTGGTTCACTTTCTGCCGATAACTGGGTTAAGCCCTAGTTTATTCAAAACTCTTTTGTTTTTATAGGGCCCGAAGTCCTTTAAAAAATAGGGAAAAAAGTATGGCAGAAGTTTCTGGCGGAATTTCAAACAGCATTCCAGTATCTAGAGGGATTGAAGCTCTAAAACGGCAAGAGAATTTAGCTGGGGCAGGATCTCCAGGACCCTCTTCTGAGCGTAAGCTCTTAGATTCTCAGGATAGTGCAGATCGAGTGCAAATTGGCGTTGAAGCTCGCCAATTAAATGATGATCGACAGAGAAACCAAGATCTTCAAGAATCTCAGCGTGAAGGTCAACGCATAGCGGAAAATCAACAGGAACAAACCGCTCAGACTCAAGCCGTATCAAACCCTGTTGCATTGCCAGAGCAAAACCTGAGCCCATTTCGATCTGAACCTTCCCCAAATCGAGTGACTGAAAAATTTAAACAGTCCGAGTCTAGCCAAAATAGCAGTTCTCAAAAGGGACTCAATATCGACGTCCAAATTTAATAGCGTCTATACTTGAAGGCGTGGATTATAGGGAAAAGTAGTTGTGACAATTTTTCTTATATGACAATATAGCTTCAATATGTTCCTTTTTTAAAGGTTCCAGTTCATATTATTTGAACTCTCTTCCCAAAGAATTTAGTTTCCCGCACTTTCTCTATTGTCCATGAATAAAAAACAGATTTTTCAATTATCTGTAGCGTTAGTTTCTTTATGGCTGTTTTTTGAGTTATTGACTCACACTTCTCCTGCCCCTCTTGTATTTAATCGTTATTCGTTAGGATATCTTGTCCTCCTGTGTTTGGTAGTTCCTCTTATTTTGCTAGTCAATTTTTTGGTTTATCGTTATCAATTTAGGGCGATAAGGATACTTTTAAAAAATACGATCGCGATATTAGGGATTTTGGTTGTTATAGAAATTTTAGGTCAGTTTTATGCCTGGTTTCATCCCTCATATGATGTTTTGACTTTAGAGCCGAATAACAAACTTGGTTGGACATTGCCTCCGAATTTGGAGTTTCACTACACGGGAAACGAATGGTATGCCCGGGAATACAGCGCTTTAAATCGTATTAATTCCCTAGGGTTTCGTGATTTGGAAAGAAGTGAAGAAAAAGAAGAAGGGGTTATTCGTGTGGGGGTTCTTGGAGCGTCCATGATAACGAGTAAAGAAAACTCTTTTGAAGATACAGTGCCGCAAATTTTAGAAAAAAAATTAAACGATCATTTCGGTCGAAAAAATAGCAAACGCTTTGAAGTTTTAAACTTCGGCGGCGACGCCTATGGCATGGGGCAACCATTGATTGTTTATAGCGAGATTGCCCGAAAGTTTAATTTAGATTTTGTCGTTTTTTATGTTGCTGATGAACTTCATTTTTGGAAAACCGTTGGATCTGGCGTCTGTTGGGCATTGAATGACGTGGTAGGAGAGGTTCTTAGTCTCGAAGGTGAAAAAAAGAAAGTTTGCTATGACGTTAGACCTGTATTTTATATTCCAGAAAATTCTTTCGCAGAATTAGACGCTATTTTTTCTTTAAAACTTTTTCAAGACTTTCTTATTCAAGTGGGAAAGATGAAAAAACAGTCTACTTCTTTTACTTGGGAAGAATATAACCGAGTTATAAAAGAACAAACCGAAGCTATTAGATTAGAAGATGTTCAAAGGATAGTTCAAAAAATGAAGAGCATAGGGCTTACCTTGTATCCTCCAAAAGACTTTGAACAATTTAAAAAAGATAGAGACGAAGTTATTAAAAACCTTTACGCCGGGGGAAAAGTAGCGAAAAGAAAAACCAAGCTTTTCCTTCACACCAAGTTTTCAGAAATAAAAACAGCTTTTAAGGTTGCTCAAAACCAATCTCGCAAACGCGAGATGGTAACTAAAGGATTGTTGACTAAGTATGCCCCGGATAACCCCAACATGCCGGGATTAGGAAATAAAAATTATCCAAAGTTTGAACATGTTATATTTGCTAACTTAAAAATATTAAGCCTCTTAAATGACCTGGTGGAAGCCGATAATACTAAATTTGGGATTGCAGATGCCGTTCCTTTTCTGACAGACGGGCGCCTGTTAAAATTACCCAGTTTCATTGTTTCAGACATTCTTCAAAAGTTTTCGAAGATTTATAATATTGGTTATATGCCTGTTGGAGAATCTTTGAACGAGAGAAAAAAAGTGGGGGAGGTATTGCAATGGAAATACGACCCTCACTTAAATAAGAAGGCTAATATGGTTATTGCCGAGGGGATGTTTCAATGGGTGAAAAAAGAAATTGAAGGAAAAAAATGATTAAGCTTTTTAAAAAATTTAAAAACTTTTTAGATAAAAAAGAACTTTGGTTTGTGATGCCTTTTTTATTTGTATTATTGATTCTTGTTATTATCGTAGCCATCGCTCAATCAGGCGGAGATAATTTGCCCTTTATTTATGTGGGTTTTTAATTTCTTAATTACCTTTGTTAGATGCTCCCTTAATTAGCTTTGTTGGGTTTTCTTTAAAAAAATTTCTAATTCCATTAGCGATAACGCGGTTCCCAAGAACGTTTGGGTGAGAATCTTCTCTAGAAACCCAAACCAACTCCTCTCTTTCTACTTCTTTTTTAAAAGTTGGCAATAGATCGATAGTATCTATATTAGATTTTTTTAGGAAACCCAGTATCTTTTGATGAACGTCTGAAAATGGATAAGTTTTTTTAAAAAAACGTAACTCTGGGCACACCGCTACAATAAAAGGGTTTTTTTGGCTTTTTGCTAGGTCCTTTATTTTGAGCAAAGAGTTTTTTGAGTTCTCCCAACTTTGGCTTCCGTCTTTATATAAATCTGAGTAATAATTTAGAAATCCCTTTTTCTTATTAAACCGTGCCCAAATCTTATTGAGTTGGGACCACATGAAGACGGCGAAAATGGATTTCTCCATTAAAACTGAATCTTTGTACTTTGGCGTTGGTTCGGCGTCGTTAATGAAATAAAGAAGCATGACCAAATCGGATTTATATTTAATACCCTCATTCTTGTAATATGTATATTCTTGCTCTGAGTTGTAGTTGCCAACTCCCGTATTAATGACCTCTGTTTGAATCCCATCCATCTCCGCGAAGTCTTTTTCTAAGAGTTTTGAGAAAATAGACTCAAATGGGACTCCCCATCCCAATGTTAAAGAATCTCCCAAAAATAACACTCTTCTAATTCCAGGGGTTCTTGGGTAGTCAATTTCTCGATCTCTAAGCCCTTTGGAGTTAATGGCAATATTAGCTCCATAAAGATCTGCGCTTTTTCCTGGAACATGTTCATGCGACATCCGAGGATCAGAAGCCCTTTGCTTAAGCTTTGTCCAATATCGCCACATGGCAACATCGTAATAAGGTTGTATTTTTACGAAACCATAGGTCCCGACTTCTAATAAAAGAAAAGTGACGATGAGGTATATAACGACGAATAATATTTTTTTCACGGATTTTTATGGCAAAGATTGAAAAGTCAGGGATAAAAACGGTCTTATTATATCTTAAACCTTTGAAACTAAAAGCAGTTTTGATTGGAATTTTAATAAAGAAATAAACTCAAGGTTTTTAGAGCAATGTTAATTTAAGAAAGTTTTCCTAAATGAATATAGAAAGCTGTTGAATGGATTTTGTATGAAAAGCTCATAGCCTTTGAAATTCGCCTAATAACTTGTCGCAGAGACCCTATTTAGACCTAATTCTCTATCCACCTCTTGCCTCTGTGAATTCTTTGATTGACACGCTACAGGGGGGTATTTATAATCGCCCTTTCATGCATTATTGTTTAAGCATTTTTTAGGCTGTGATAGAATTAGCAAGCCGTTATTTCATAAATAAATAGGGGGATTTGCGAAACATGACCGAGTATGTTTTCGTGGCGGTTTTTTGTATAGTCGCCATCACGATAGTTTGCGCGATTTTGCTCTTGTCTACTATTCTTGGTCCTAAAAAACCGAATGAAGCCAAGGTTTTGCCCTATGAATGTGGAATGGTTCCTTCCGAGGAAGCTAAGGGGCGATATCCCGTTCGGTTTGCTACCATAGCAATGCTTTTCATTATATTTGATATTGAAGTTGTGTTTATGTATCCCTGGGCAGTGGCTTTAGGAGAACTGAAATTGTTCGGTTTTTTTGAAATGCTACTCTTTATGTTTATTTTAGGAATCGCTTACGTCTACGTATGGGGACGGGGAGGTTTAGAATGGGATTAATCGATCAAGCGGTCGACGCATTAGAAACAGAAATTGGTAATTTAAAGTTAAATGCACAAGATGCTGCACAACAATTAGATGCAGATCTTTCTGGCGCTGTTTACGACACTATTCTGACTACTAAGTTGGGGAAAGTCATTGGTTGGGCGCAGAAAAATGCATTGTGGCCCGCGACTTTTGGGTTAGCCTGTTGCGCTATTGAAATGATGGCGATGGCAAATTCTCGTTGGGATTCGGCAAGGTTTGGAGCTGAGGTTTTTAGAGCGTCTCCAAGGCAAGCTGATTTGATGATTGTTTCCGGCAGAGTTTCACAAAAAATGGCCCCTGTATTAACAAGGATTTATGACCAAATGCCTGAACCCAAATGGGTGATTGCAATGGGCGCTTGTTCTTCTTGTGGGGGGATTTTCAATAATTACGCGATCGTTCAGGGAGTGGATCGTTGGGTGCCTGTTGACGTTTATGTTCCAGGTTGTCCTCCAGGTCCTGAAGCTTTGATTTATGGTGTTATCAAACTTCAAGAAAAAATTCTCAACGATGCGGGTAGTGATAAGGCAAGAATGCGAGCGGCATGAACAGCGAAGAAATTATAGAAAAACTTAAATCCGCTAAAGGGGATAAGCTTAAAGATACCGAAGTAACCTTTGGCGACGCGATCGTTCATTTGGAACCTGGCTCTCTTCGTGAAGTGGCTGAGTTTTTAAAAAGCGATCCTGATTTGAATTTCGATTATTTATCTTGTATTTCCGGCGTTGATTATCTGGATTTGGAGAGGGAGCCTCGATTTGAATGTGTTTACGAGTTTCACTCTATGGATAAAAATCATTCTATTCGACTGAGAGTTGGCGTTCCCGAAGAAGAACCAACAGTTCCTACCGTTAAAGATCTTTGGCCGGCGGCCATTTACCCGGAAAGAGAAATTTACGACATGTTTGGTTTGACTATTGAGGGGCACGACGAACAAAAGCGTTTGTTGATGCCTGAAGAGTGGGAAGGCCATCCTTTGCGCAGAGATTATGATTTAACGAGAGAAAAAGTAGCGTTTTCTCACAATATAGATTTTAAAGAAGAGCTGGTTAAGGAAAAAGTTCCTACCCGGTATAAACCGAATCAAGTTTAAGAGAATAGTATGAGTGTAGCTGAAGAGGGCCTCCTCGAACGAAATAAAGATACCATGACCCTGAACATGGGGCCGCAACATCCCAGTACCCATGGAGTTTTTCGCGTGGTGTTGGAGATGGATGGAGAGATGGTGACATCATCCGATCCTGATATTGGTTATCTGCATACGGGTATCGAAAAAACGGGTGAAAGCAAGTTATACGCTCATTGCATTCCCATGACAGATCGCTTGGATTACTTAAATCCACCGGGCAATAATTTAGCTTTCTGCCTTTCAGTAGAAAAGTTACTACAAACCGAAATTCCTCCAAGAGCGGATTACTTGCGCGTGATCATGTGCGAATTGACCCGAGTGGCGAGTCATTTACTTTGGTTAGGGACACATGCTCTCGATATCGGCGCGATGACTGTATTTCTTTACTGTTGGCGCGAAAGGGAATTGATTCTCGATTTAAATGAGATGATTTCTGGCGTAAGGATGATGACCAGTTTCATTCGCGTTGGCGGTGTAATGAAAGACGCCACTCCAGAATGGATTGCTGGAGTTAAGCATGTAATCGATATTTTGCCCGAAAAAGTTGACGAGTATGAATCCTTGTTGACCAGAAATCCAATTTGGATGGATCGAACTGTTGGCGCCGGTGCCATGACCAAAGAAGAAGCTATTCGATGGAGTATGAGCGGCCCATGTTTAAGAGCTTCTGGAGTGGATTTCGATTTCCGTAAAAAACGCCCTTATAGCAGATATCAAGATTTTAAATTTGATGTTCCCGTATTTACAAACGGCGATGTATATGACCGTTATCGAATTCGAGTAGAAGAAATAAGGCAGAGCCGAGAAATTCTTAAGCAAGCAATTGAAAAATTGCCGGATGGGCCTTACAAGGTTGATGACAACAAGATTTCATTGCCTGACCGAGATAAATTGAAAACGAGTATGGAGGCTCTGATTCATCATTTTAAATTGGTATCGGAAGGCGTAAAGGTTCCAGCAGGCGAAACTTATGTGCCTACAGAGGGGCCGCGAGGCGAAGTGGGATTTTATATCGTCAGTGATGGTTCAAGCATACCGTATCGAATGAAATTGCGGGCCCCATCTTTTATGGCGATTCCGGGAATGTGCGCCATGATGAAAGGTTCTTATATTGCCGATGTTGTTGCCATCATTGGTAGTGTTGATATTGTGATGGGGGAGGTTGATCGTTGATGTTTGCGTTTACGAAAGAGTCCGAGGAAAAGATTGAAACGATATTGGCAAAATATCCTGAAGAAAGAAAAATGTCAGCTCTATTGCCTTTTTTGACTTTGACTCAACGTCAAGAAGGTTGGGTTTCGCCAGAGGCAATGGTAGAAATTGGCAAACGCTTAGACGTATCTCCGGCCTATGTTCAATCAGTTTGTTCTTTTTATACGATGTATTTCCAGTATCCAGCGGGAAAATACATCATTCGGTTTTGCCATAATATTAGTTGTTATCTGAATGGTAGCGATTCTTTATTGGATTACTTGTCCAAAAAGTTAAACGTTGAAGTTGGCGGCACCACTGATGATAAGAAATTTAGTTTAATAAAAGAAGAATGTTTGGCCGAATGTAGCGCCGCTCCTGTGATGCGGGTCAACGACGACTATCATGTCAATCTCACTAAAGAGTCGATAGATAAAATAATCGATTCCTTAAAATAAAATACGCTTATGACTCAGATTCTTTTAAAAAACTTCGAAGTGGAAGGGTTAACCACCCTTAAGGTCTATGAAAAGTTAGGCGGTTACAAGTCTTTGAAAAAAGCGTTTTCCATGAAGCCTGAGGAAGTTTTAAATGAAGTTAAAAACTCTGGGCTTAGAGGTCGAGGTGGAGCTGGCTTTCCGACTGGACTTAAATGGAGCTTTTTAGCGAAAGATTCTTTTCCTCGATATTTCGCATGTAATGCTGACGAAAGCGAACCTGGAACTTGTAAGGATAGGATTCTTTTGGAAAAAAATCCTCATCTTCTTATCGAAGGACTGATCGTCTCCTCTTATGCTTGCTTAATTGAAACGGGGTACATCTATTTTCGAGGTGAGTTTCAAGATGTTGCAGATCTTATGGATGAAGCGATAGCCGAAGCTTACAAAAAAGGATATTTAGGAAAGAATATTTTAGGGTCTGGATTTAATTTCGATTTGTACACGCATTTAGGAGCGGGAGCTTATATATGTGGAGAAGAATCAGCTTTGTTAAACTCCCTAACTGGCATGAGAGGCGAACCACGCAGTAAACCGCCCTTTCCTGCAGTGCAAGGTTTGTATGATAAGCCAACGGTTATTAATAATGTAGAAACCGTTTGCGTAGTTCCTTGGATTGTTAATGAAGGTTCTGAGGCTTACAAAAAACTAGGCACTGAAAAGAGTACGGGTACAAAATTGGTTAGCGTGTCCGGTCATGTTAATAAGCCGGCAAATGTTGAAATCGAAATGGGCACTCCTGTCAGCAAGATTATTGAAATGTGTGGTGGAATGCGTAATGGAAATAAATTAAAGGCTTTTATCCCAGGCGGTTCCTCGGTTCCTATGTTAGGTATTGAGCATATCGATGTTGCCTACGATTATGAGTCTTTAAAAGAAGCGGGTTCGATGTTGGGGTCCGGGGCTTTAATTGTTATGGATGAGACTACTAATATTGTAGAAGCTACCATGCGATTAGCTTATTTTTATATGCATGAATCTTGCGGGAAATGTACCCCGTGCCGCGAGGGCACCCGTTGGCTTTACCAGATGTTAGGTGAAGTGCTTAATCGAAGAGGAAGTCCTGAAACTATAAAAACTTTACAAGACGCTTGTGACAACATGGCCATGAAAACTTTTTGCCCGTTGGCGGATGCAGCAGTAGCGCCGGTTGTTAGTAGTATTGATTTGTTCCCTGAAGATTACAAATCCTTTTTCGCGGAAGCTGCCGCTACCGCTGGTTAAAATAAAATGGAAAAAGAAACCGTTACATTAACGATAGACGGAAAGACCGCAACGGTTCCTAAAGGAACCAATGTTGTCGACGCGGCTAAATCTGTAGGCATTGAAATACCTATATTTTGTTATCACGAAAAAATGCTCCGGTTAGGTTGTTGTCGGATGTGTTTAGTGGAAGTCGAAAAAATGCCTAAATTGATGACGGCTTGTACTATCGACGCCACTGAGGGAATGGTGGTTAAAAACGACACTCCAAAAGTTGTAAAGGGAAGGCAAGGCGTTTTAGAGTTTACATTGCTCAACCATCCCCTCGATTGCCCTGTCTGCGATAAAGGCGGCGAATGTCCTTTGCAGGACAATACGTTTAATTATGGCGCAGGTGATACCAGGATGGAGTTTAAGCGGTTCAATAATGTTAAGAAAAAAGAGTTGAGCCCTGTAATTACTTTAGATCGCGAACGTTGCATTGCCTGTCAGCGTTGTACAACATACAGCGAAGTGATTGAAGGCGATCAAGCCCTTGTAATGCACAATAGAGGTTTTCATAACGACATTGGGACTTTTAATGATCAACCTTACGATACTCGCTTTTCTGGTAATGTCGTTGATATCTGTCCTGTAGGCGCATTAACTAATTCTATTTTTAGATTCCAGGCTAGAACTTGGGATTTAGATAACGCCAAAACCCTCTGCGCGCATTGCGGTTGTAATTGCAATATTGAATTTGGGGCTAGAGAAAATGAATTAATGCGGGTTGTTAGTAGGCAGAACGATGCGGTAGACGATGGCTGGATTTGCGATAAAGGTCGGTTTGGTTATGAGTTTGTCTCTAGTAAAAACAGAATTTTAGAGCCTGGTATTCGTAAGGATGGCGAAATGAACGTGGCTTCTTTAGATGAAGCTTGCGATGAAACAGTTTCTAAACTCAAAACCATTATTGAAGAACATGGGCCAAAAAGTGTCGGCTTTATAGGGTCGCCTTTTGCTTCCAATGAAGAGTTGTATTTATATCAAAAATTGATGCGACTGGGAGTTGGAACAAATAATATCGACCATAAATCTTATGACGATACGCCTGGTTTGCCAGTAGCGCATTATGATTTTACCGATATTGAATCTTCCGATTTAACGGTTTTGATAGCAAGCGATCCTACGGAAGAACTTCCAATATTAGACCTAAGAATTAAAAAAGCTGTTACGCGTTTAAATAGAAACTTGATCGTCTTAAATGATCAAAAAACTTTGATGGATAAATACGCGTCGCTTTCTCTGCGATATAACGTAGGCTCCGATGGAGTGGCTTTAGCCGGTTTAGCGGGAGCTATAGCTGATAGTTTGAAACAAGGCGAAGCGCCTAAAGTCGAAAAGTTAGAAAAAACGACGGGTATCAAGCCGAATTCGTTCAAAGATTTTGCCGAAAAAATGATAGCGGCTAAAAAAGTTTGCGTGATATATAACCCCGCTGCATTGACTGGGAACTCGGTCGCAATTGTAAAAAATCTTTTAAGCGTATTAAATCAAAAGCCTGAAGGGGAATGCGGAGCGATTCCAGCGGCTCCTGCAACGAATGCTTTAGGCGCAATGGATATGGGAATTCTTCCAGATTTTTACCCTGGTGGAGTTTCGTTGAGTGACGATTCTAAAATAAAAGAAGTTTGGGGAGAATCGGCTCCTACTGAAAAAGGATTCACAACTTGTGAAATGTTTGAAAAAGCCGCTTCCGGAGACCTTAAAGCCCTAGTGGTTTTTCGCTCAAATCCTATTGTAGATTTTCCTGGCGGAGATAAAATTGAGGAAGCCTTAAAGAAAGTAGAATTTTTGGTCGCTCACGATATGCTCCATACGGAGACCACCGCTTTAGCGCATGTAGTAATTCCTTCGGTTGGTCCAGGTTTCGACGAAGGAACCACGACAAACATTGGCGGACGAGTTCAATATAGAAGGAAAGGTTTGAAAGCTGAATCATTCCCAGATTGGCGCGTCTTGGCGAAATTACTTTCTGGTTTTGAGATTGAAGCTAAATATTTGGATTCTTTTACTGTTACCGCCGAATTGGCCAAAAAAGTTTCTGGCTATGAAGAAATTCGAAGAGGATCGATTCAAAAAGAAGGCAAGACTCGACCGGCCCAAGCTTCGGTAAATGGCAAAACTCCTGAAGTTACTTCTCCAGACTCTATCGATGGTTTTAAATTGAGAGTTTCAGAGAAACTCTTCGCTAAAGATAAGATCTTGGAATCTGAGTCTGCGTTGGCTCATCACTTCAGCGAACCTAAAGCGATATTGAATTCCGTAGACGCCAAAAAATTAGGAATAAAATCTGGAGACCGGGTAAAAGTTTCCTCGGGTAACCGTGGCCTTTCCGTGGAAGCGGAAGTAGAGGATAGCTGTAACCCAGGAGCGGTTGTTGTTTCCAATGCGGGTGACGAGTATAGAGTTTTAGCGTTAATACAAGATCATAATGCTACGGTACAAGTTTCAAAAGAATAGAAAAAAGATTTAGAGCAAGAATTTTATTAGGAGAACGGTTTGATCGATTGGGTTTTTGATTTTATTTCAGATAATGCCGGCATTATTATCGGATGTATTAAAGCCGTAGTAGTGGCGATTGTTCTTCTGCAATGCGTTCCTTTTTTGGTTTGGCTTGAAAGGCGACTAATGGGTCGCTTTCAAGTGAGATTAGGACCAAACAGAGTAGGTCCGTTCGGATTGATTCAACCGATAGCTGATTCTATTAAGCTTCTATTCAAAGAATCAATCATTACAAATTCCGCTGATAAGTTTCTATTCCATTTAGCTCCAGCTATTGTGGTTTTCACGGCAATTGTTTCCTTTTCGGCGATTCCATTTGGGGAGCCGGTAACTATTTTTGGCCAAACATTTGGATTGTGGGTTGCTAACTTAGACATTGGTTTGTTGTTTGTTTTCGCTGTTTCCTCGATGGGTATTTACGGAATGGTTTTAGGGGGACTCGCTTCTAATAACAAATATTCCCTTATGGGAGGGTTACGCTCCGCAGCTCAAATGATTAGCTATGAGTTGACTTTAGGGCTTTCAGCGCTTGGCGTAATTGTGATGACCGGCTCTTTAAATTTGTCAGATATGGTCAAAGCTCAAGAAACAATTCCAAATATCATTATTCAACCGCTTGGATTTCTTTTATTTTTTATTGCCGGTGTTGCTGAAACTAATCGAGCTCCTTTTGACCTACCCGAAGCTGAGCAGGAATTAGTTGCTGGATTTCATACTGAGTACTCTGGAATGAAGTTTGCCATGTTTTTCATGGGCGAATACATCAACATGATTACCATGAGCGCGTTAGTGACGCTTTTGTTTTTAGGTGGCTGGAATTCTTATGGGTTGCCTTTATTTCCAATTCTAGCGTTTGCTGGCAAAGTATTCTTTTTACTTTGTGTTTTCATTTGGTTGCGCTCAACGTTTCCACGCATAAGATATGACCGACTAATGACCTTTGGCTGGAAAGTTTTGTTGCCATTGTCTTTATTAAATTTGCTGTTCTATGGGTTTATTAAGGCCCTGTGAGCTAAGGAATAGTCCTATGTTTGCTTCCGCTTTTGATGGAATAAAAAACTTGCTGATTGGCTTGGGCGTGACTTTTAAGAACATGACCACGGAGCCTGAGACTTTCCAATACCCAGAAGTTAAAAGAGACATGCCTTCTCGATATAGAGGGCGACATTTTTTGAATCGTGATGAAAATGGTTTGGAAAAGTGCGTTGGATGCAGTCTATGTTCTATTAATTGTCCTGTTGGCTGTATCCACGTTGTGGCAGCGGAAAATACTGAAGAGAATCGTGTTTCTCCGGGTGAGCGCTATGCCGCAGTTTACGAAATAAATATATTGCGATGTATTTATTGCGGTTATTGCGAAGAAGCTTGTCCCGTCGACGCTGTAGTTTTAAGAGATCATTATGAGTTAGCGGATTACGATAGGGATACTTTTGTATTGCAGAAAGACGATCTACTTAAATATCCAGAACCAAACCAATTTCGAGTTAATTACTTAGGCAATACGTCTAAAGTTTAAAAAAAATGAACTCCCTCTATGAGAGGTTTCTAAAATATTACTGTGGATCGCCTTTATAAATGCGATCCGCTTTTTCAATTAAAGTTTTATTAGGCCGAATCGCTAAAAAATTCGGTTCTGTTTTTTTGCGTAATTGAGGACGACTTGGAAATAAACGATCTTGTATATCAATCGGCGATAATAATCATCGGTCTAACAGCGGTTTGCGCGAGTTTGGGAGTTATCTTATGCTCGTCGCCAATATATAGCGCGTTATATTTGATCGGTAACATGGTTTGTTTGGCCATGCTTTACCTTTTGTACCACGCAGAATTTATTGCGGCTGTTCAAATAATCGTATACGCGGGCGCTGTAATGATTTTATTTTTATTTATCATTGCGCTATTGGGCGGCAAAAAGGAATTGCAGGAACATACGCTGCAACGAACCATAGCTTTTGGGTTTGCCGGATTGTTATTTGGTGAGTTGCTGTTGGCCGCCACTGTTGGAGTGACTAAACCGATTGAAGGAATTTTTGATCCGGTTAATTTAAAGGTTATAGGCGGCGCCAAAGCCATTGGGCTTACTTTATATTCTAAACATTTAGTTCCTTTTGAATTAGCTTCCATATTATTGCTGGTAGCTACCATTGGGGTTATTTGTTTGGCTAAGTTTCCATTGAAACAAATCAAGAAAAGTTTAAATTCTTAGATAGAGGAAGAAGAATGGGTAATGAGTTTGTTTTGATTATTAGCGCATCCATTTTTTGTATTGGCGCAACGGGTTTTCTTATTAGAAAAAATCCTCTAGTTATGTTTATGTCACTTGAGTTGATGCTAAATGCAGTCAATTTCCTCTTAGTGGGCTATTCACATTTTTTAAAGTCTTTGGATGGTCAGATTTTTGCTCTAATTGTTATGACTGTAGCGGCAGCCGAAGTTGTTGTTGGGTTGGGAATTATTTTGACTATTTTTCGGACTAGACACGAGCTTAATGTTGACGAGATTGACGCTTTGAAAGGATGATCGTTTGTTTTATACCTGGTTAATTTTAATTCTTCCTTTATTGGGCTTTGCTGGCTTGAGCTGGTTTGGCGATCGAATTCCCAAGAAATTAGTTGGACCGGTAGGCTGTGCGACAGTTGGCGGTTCTTTCTTTTTTACTTTGGTTGCATTAGTCCATTTACTATCAATGGAAGCAGAGGAACGCGTTGGCAATGTGCAAACGCTTTATCACTGGATTCAATCGGGAAGTTTTAAATTAGATCTCGCCATTTTGATCGATCCACTTTCGATTTTCATGTTACTCGTGATTACCGGTGTTGGTCTGTTAATCCATATTTATTCTATTGGCTATATGGAGAAAGATCCTAATATAGATACTTTCTTCGCATATTTAAATCTGTTTATCTTTTCGATGTCGCTTTTAGTTTTAGCCGCAGATTTTTTCTTTTTGATAGTTGGTTGGGCTTTTGTAGGATTGGCCTCATATTTGTTAATCGGTTTTTGGACCGAGAAAAAAAGCGCAGTGTTTGCGGCGCGCAAAGCGTTTGTTATGAACGTGATTGGCGATGTGGGAATGGTAATCGCCGCTTTCATGATATTTGAGAATTTTGGAACTATTGCATATTTGGATGTTTTTGCTCAGGCTCCAGAAAAGTTTTTACCAAATGACGACACTATGTTGTTGATCACTTTGTTTTTGCTAGTTGGAGCTTTTGCCAAATCCGCTCAAATTCCATTACATACATGGTTGCCCGACGCTATGGAAGGTCCAACTCCAGTGAGCGCGCTTATCCATGCTGCAACGATGGTGACGGCAGGCGTTTATTTAGTAGCTCGTTGTCATGTCTTATACGATTTAGCTCCTTATACCATGATGCTGGTTGCAGCTGTTGGAGTCGTAACGGCTCTCTTTGCCGGCTCAATGGGAATGGTTCAATATGATATTAAACGTGTAATAGCCTATTCGACCATGAGTCAGTTAGGTTATATGTTTTTGGCCGTAGGTATTGGCGTTTATTCTGTTGGTATGTTTCATTTAATGACTCACGCATTTTTCAAAGCCTTATTGTTTTTGGGAGCTGGAAGCGTAATTCATTCGATGAACGACGAACAAGATATTCGCAAGATGGGTGGCTTGAAAGAATCGATGCCCATAACTTACTATACCTTTTTAATTGGCACTCTAGCTTTATGCGGTTTCCCGTTAACTGCGGGATATTTTAGTAAAGAAGCGATCATTATGAGTTCCTGGTACGCCGATGGGAGTAACCCTGTATTTTGGGCTTTAGCTATCGCAGGCGCTGGAATGACAGGGTTCTATGCGTTTCGTATTTTTTTCTATGCCTTTTTTGGAACTTGTCGAACTGCCGAAGCGCATCCTCATGAATCGCCAACTATAATGACTTACCCATTATTGATTTTAGCTTTTTTTGCGATTTTCGCTGGTTTTGGAGCTCCTTTAGCTCATTCATTTTTAGCTCCAGTTTTTGGAAACGTCATCCCAGAGCATCACACGAATGTCGCATTAGAAATTGTAGCCGTTGGCGTCGCTTTAAGCGGAATTATTGTTGCGGCTATCTTTTATGGCGAGGGCGGCAAGTCGGAAGAAAAACCCGATGGTCTTAAGCAATTGCTTGCTCCTATTCAAGACGTTTTGTTCCGAAAATATTATATCGATGAATTGTATGATGTTTTGATAGTTCAACCGGTAAAGAAAACCGGTGAGTTTATTTGGAACACTGGCGAGAAGAAGGGAATTGATTTTGTTGTCGACCAAGTTGGTTCGCAGGTTAAAGAAGTCAGCCACCTTTTGAGTATTTGGCAATCTGGAAAAGTAAGAGTCTACGCTTTAAATATGATAGCTGGCGCTGTGTTTGTGCTTATCTTTGTAGTGTTTCTATAAAAATCTTTTTATTTTAAAATTTTAAACGTTCCCAAAATATGCTTGCTCTAATTGTTGCCATACCACTAATAGCCGCCATTGCATTGTTTAGGATTCCTTCTGAAAGCAAAGAATGGATTCGAAATATTGCTCTTGGATCTTCCGGCTTGGTTTTTCTTTTAGCGATGGGCATTTTCCTAGGTTTTGATTCTTCAAACTCTGCGATGCAGTTTGTGCACGAATGCGATTGGGTAAGCGTTTTAAATATTCAATTTAAGCTCGGGGTAGACGGCGTTAGCGTATTGATGGTTTTATTGACAGCCATTTTATCTTGCGCTTCCATTTTTTATTACTTAAACGAAAAAAACGTTTCGACTAATTTTCTTGCCTTGATGCTGGTATTGGAGGCTGGAATCCTTGGCGTTTTTATGGCGCTCGACACAGTTTTGTTTTATGTGTTTTGGGAAGTGATGTTGATTCCCGCATATTTCTTAATTGGTCTTTGGGGCGAAGGGGATAGGATATACGCCACCACTAAATTTGTTATATTCACGTTGGTGGGAAGTCTTTTGATGCTAGTCGCCATTATTGGCGTTACGGTAGTGCATTACGAAGCTACGCATATTTTAACGTTTGATATTCAAACTCTCATACATACCGACATTCCTAAAGATAAACAAATATGGATGTTTTTGTGTTTCTTTTTGGCTTTTGCGATAAAAATCCCAGTTTTCCCATTTCATAGCTGGTTGCCTCACGCTTATGGAGCCTGTCCTATTCCTGTATTGGTTCTATTAACGGGCGCAATGTCAAAAACGGGCGCTTATGGTTTAATTCGTTTCTGTCTGCCGCTATTTCCTGAAGCCGCAGAGATGATGGGGTTTGTAATTGCGGGTATGGCTGCCACAGGTATGGTTTACGGCGCTTGGATTGCGCTTGCGCAAAAAGATATTAAATCGCTTGTAGCATATTCCAGCATAAGTCATCTAGGTTTTATTGTATTGGGGATTTTTGCGTTAAATGATCAAGGCCTTGATGGCAGCGTTTTACAAATGTTCAACCATGGGATTATTGCGGCGGCTTTATTTTTTATTGTCGATATTATCCAGAAAAAGTTGGGTACCCGAGATTTAACGGAGATGCGCGGTTTAAAAGGAAAAATGCCGATCTTGTATGGAATTTTTATGCTGGTTACTATGGCAGGGTTAGGACTTCCAGGGTTAAACGGTTTCGTCGGTGAGTTTCTAATTTTAGCGGGAGTTTGGACCTCTGCATCGATGGCTGGATTAGGGGCTATATACGTTTTAATGGGATGTTTAACGATTACTTTTGCCGCCATTTATATGCTGTTTTTCTTTCAAGGCGCCATGCAGGAAACAAATGAAAAACTGCCGGCAGATTTGGGCGATATCGACAAGAAACAAATTTATATGTTGTTGCCTGCTTGCTTCTTAATTGTCTTTATTGGTTTATTTCCAAAGCCTTTTGTCGATAAAATCTCACCCTCAATAAAACAAATTTTATCAGTAGAAAAGACCGTTAAAACTTCCAAAGGTTCTGATTCTGGCGCACACCATTGATCCCGTCAATGTTTCCTACCGTTTCCACTTTAATTAAAGTTTAATACATGAAACTGGGCGACCGTATTGAAAGCGGAGAGTTCCTGGAAAGGCCCAATCGCTATCTTGCTCGAGTTAAGATAAACGGGGAAGAGCTGCAAGCCCATGTTCCAGACCCCGGTAGATTGCCAGGTTTGATGATTCCTGGAAGAGAAGCGCGTCTCATTTATAACCCGGGCCCCAAGAGAAAAACTTCTTATACCTTGGCGTTAATACGTCATGGAAATATTTGGGTGAGCGTTTATCCTGTTTTTGCCAATAAACTAGTTGGGCAAGCGTTAGCCGAAAAACGGATCGACTGCTTCGACTCCTATAAAGACTTTCGCGCCGAAGCGAAAAAAGGTAAAAGTCGCTTTGATTTTAGATTGGAATTTGACGACGATTCGATAGGGTTTGTTGAGGTAAAGTCTGTGAGTTTAGTGGAAGAAGGTACAGGAAAATTCCCAGATGCTCCTACGGAAAGAGGTCGTAAGCATTTACGAGAATTGATCGAGTTAAAGAAAGAAGGGTATCGATCTTCTGTAATGTTTGTTTCGCAACGATCAGATACGCGTAAAATTATACCTAATGCGGAAATCGATCCAGAGTTTGCGGAAGTTTTGAAGGAGGCAGAGCAATGTGGAGTTGAATTATACGGTTATAATTGTCGTGTAACGAAGGACTCTGTATCTCTCAACCAAAGAGTCGAAGTTTCTACCGACTATTGATAGAATGGCGAAAAATTTGGGATAACATACCAGTCGCCATCGTCAAGAATCCATTTTTGTTTGACAGTAATGGATTTAACCAGATTACTAGGTTGAACGACTACTTGGTATTGATGCGTGATTTCGGCTTCGTCAAAAGCTTCTTCTGGATTTGGAAAAGCTTGTTTAACGGGAATACCTTTGCGAAAAAAAATAGCGCCGACTAAAGCCGCATCGCTAATGGTAACTCGTTTTTTAAACTCTCCCATGTTGACGAGACAATCTCCTCTTAAAGAAGAAATTACTAGTGATGTGCAGGCGCTTCGACTTTTGCTTTCAAAATTATTGTTGAAAACTCGAATACTATCCCACAGCTTTTTCCGCGTCGCTAGGTACATTTTATCCATTGAGGCGCAAGCTGAAAAAGAAAAACTGGCAATCAACAAACAAAAAATAGTTTGGCGAATTGGTGGAGAAGATAATTTAAGTGGATTCTTCATTGCTAGCGTAAAATAGTCGAGAAGGAAAGTTAGACCTTCATCGCGAGTTATTTGATAGAAACACCTGATAATCAATTATATAAGATTTATTACTAAGTCGGTAATGTTTCATTTTAACTAGGAGAATCCGTGAAAAAAAAGCCTGTTAGAGGAGGGTTTCCTACAAGAAAACCGAAAGGCTCAAATCCTAGAAAAAAAACTAGCGATGGGAAAGCGGCCGTTTGGGATCAAGTAGCGGCATGGTACGACGCTTTAGTGGGCGATACGGGGAGCGACTATCACAAAGAAGTAATAATGCCGGGCGTTCATAAATTGTTGGATTTGCCTGAAAAGAGTCAAGTGCTGGACTTGGCTTGCGGGCAAGGCGTGTTTTGTCGTTATTTGTCAAAAAAAAGTTTTTCGGTTCACGGGGTTGATGTTTCGCAAGAATTAATCGAACGCGCTCGTTCTCGATCGGATAAATTAATTCAATACACGTTGGCAGATGCAACTGCAGACGAATTTTTAAATGAACTCTCCTTCGATGCTGTTGTGTGTTTATTAGCGTTACAAAACATAGAAAAATTGGAATCGTTTTTTATTAACGTGTCGCGTCGTCTAAAGCCTGGTGGAAAATTTGTGGCAGTTGTGACTCATCCTTGTTTTAGAATTCCAAGGCAAACCCATTGGGGGTGGGATGAAAATAAACGGATGCAATATCGACGTATTGATCATTATGGAACAGAAATGGAAATTCCAATTATCGCTCCGCCGTTTTCAGATCCAGATAGATTCACTGTTACCTATCATCGGCCTCTCCAATCTTATATTCAAGCTTTGGCAAAGGCGAATTTGTGGATAGACGGCTTAGAAGAATGGTCTTCTAATAAAGTTAGCGAACCTGGGAAAAGGTCGCGAGCAGAAAATAGAGCGCGGAAGGAAATTCCGCTATTTATGGCTTTCCGGGCTCGTCTTGCGCCGTAAAGAATTTGATATCTATTCTAAAGGTTTGATTGGTTTGTCTTGTTGGATAGCTTCTCTAATTGAGCGCATCCAATCTTGATAGAAAGCAATATTGTGAATGGAGTTGAGTCTCATCGCTAATATTTCATTTGCCATAAATAAATGACGAATGTAAGCGCGAGAATAATTTTTGCAGGTATAACAGGCGCAACCTGGGTCGATTGGTAGATCGTCCTTTAGATACTGGGCGTTTTTGATATTGAGCTTTCCACTTCGCGTAAAAAGACTGCCATTGCGGGCATTTCTAGTCGGCATGACACAGTCAAACATGTCGACTCCGCGCTCTGAACAATTTAACAAATCTTCAGGCGTTCCAACGCCCATTAAATAACGGGGAGATTTTTTAGGCAATAAGTCGGCGGTGAAATCGGCAATTTCTAATAGCTCCTCTTTCTCTTCGCCAACGCTCAACCCTCCGATAGCATGGCCTTTAAAGCCGATATCGACTATTTGATTCGCGCTTTCTCTTCGTAAATCTTTATCCATACCGCCTTGTACTATTCCGAAAAGCGTTTGTTCTGTGTCAGTGTGAGCTTCCCGACATCTCCGCGCCCAACGAGTGGAAAGTTCTAAAGACGACTTTAAACGAGATTTTTCTGTGGGGAGAGGAAGAAGTTCATCTAAAGCCATCATAATATCGGAGCCTAATGACTGTTGAATTTCCATCGCGATTTCTGGCGTTAGCAAATGTTTTGATCCGTCAATGTGAGATTGAAATTGAACGCCTTCTTCTGTTACTTTTGCCAATTTAGCCAAGCTAAAAACTTGGAAACCTCCGCTGTCTGTAAGAATAGGTTTTTTCCAATTCATAAACTTGTGAAGGCCGCCAAGTTCTTCAACGATTTTATGGCCTGGTCGCAAAAATAAATGATAGGTATTGCCCAAAATTATTTGAGCGCCACACTCTTCCACATCTTCTGGAGACATTGCTTTAACTGATCCTTGAGTGCCTACAGGCATGAAGGCAGGCGTTTCAATAACTCCGCGGGATGTCGTTATTTTTCCCAACCGAGCTTTGGAATAGCTATGCTGTTTAATAATTTCAAATTGAAACATTAAGGAAACCTTTTAAAACTGTTTTTAGCTACGAGTGGATCTTATGAAATAAGGACCTACGAATTACCGTAAGTAAAGATATTGAATTATTAGATATATCCTTAAAGTAAACGGTATTGGGGAATAGAAAACTTAGAGAATACTAACGGATATACTACTTTAAAAGCGTATCTAAGATAGCTTTTTGGACGTGGAGTCGATTTTCGGCTTGATCGAAAATAATTGATTGAGGCCCGTCTAAAACTTCAGACGTGATTTCTTCATCTCGATGCGCTGGAAGGCAATGCATAACCAGTGCGTTTGGTTTTGCCGCTTTTAGAACGTTTTGATTGATTTGATAGTTCTTTAGTCGTTCTTTTTTTTCAGCGCCATTTTCATCACCCATGCTAACCCAAACATCGGTATATATGACATCCGCGTCTTCGGCGGCTTTTAATGGATCTTCAAATAAATCCAATCGACCTGGTCCATCTAAGGTTTTCGGAATTTCTGGTCTTAAATCAGTTGGCGAAGCGATAGTTAGATGCATGTCCATCAATGTTGCGCCTAAAATCCAGGAATAAGCCACGTTATTCCCATCTCCGATATAAGCGACTTTTACCTTCTCAATTCTGTTCAGTTTTTCTTGTATCGTAAAAATATCGGTTAAGATTTGAACGGGGTGATTTAAGTCAGTTAATCCGTTAATAACCGGAATAGTTGCGTTTTTGGCGAATTCTTCTAAGAATTCATGTTCGTGTGTTCGAATAAGAACCCCGTGAAGATATCGTGAAAGCACTTTGGCTGAGTCTGCTGCTGTTTCTTCACGTTTAATTTGGAGTTGATCCGAACTTAAAAAAATAGCTTGGCCCCCTAGCTCATACATTCCCACTTCAAAAGAAATCCGCGTGCGAGTCGATTCTTTAGAAAAAATCATTCCCAGAGATTTGCCTTCTAAGCTTTTATGAGGTTCTCCCTGGTTACGTTTTTCTTTAAGGAGAGCTGCTTTTTCAAAAAGAGACAGAACTTCTTTTTGGTTTATATCGTTTAAAGTAATTAAATCTTTTTTCATCGTGTTACATACCTTGAGCTTTTTAGCTGTATTAATTTCTTAAAGTTTTTTAAGACTTTGCGAAAGAGTTTTTATAAGCCCATCAATTTCTTTTTTAGTGATGATTAATGGAGGTATGAATCTTAAAGTGTTTTGCTGCACGCAATTGATTAAGTATCCTTTTTCCATACAATCCATAATAACAGGGGCGGCTGGTTTACTAAGAGTTGCGGCCAACATCATGCCTCGGGATCTGACGTTCGTTATTACAGGGAATTTGGTTTTCAATTCTTCCAAGCAAGATTTAAAATAATTGCCAGTGTCTTTTGCTTTATCAAGGAAGCCTTGGCTTGTTAGAACTTTTAACGAAGCTAATGCGGCTGCGCACGATAGTGGGTTTCCTCCAAAAGTAGCGGCATGTGTTCCTGGAACAAAATGTTTCATTACTTTATTTGAGGCTCCGATAGCTCCAATGGGAACGCCGCCGCCAAGCGCTTTTGCCAAAATGATAACGTCTGGTTTGACGTTAAAAGTCTGATAAGCAAAAAGGTTTCCAGTTCTGCCAAATCCTGTTTGCACTTCGTCGAAAATTAAAAGCAGATCGTTTTCCGTACAAATCTTTTTTAAATCCCTTAGATATTTTTTATCCGAAATATTAACGCCACCTTCGCCTTGAATGGGTTCGACTAAAATTGCGCAAGTTTTTGAAGTCACCGCTTTTCTTGCCGCTTCTGCATCGTTGAATTCTACGTGTTTGAATCCAGATGGAAGAGGAGCAAAACCATGATGAATTTTCTTTTGTCCCGTTGCCGCCATGCTTCCCAATGTGCGTCCATGAAAAGAGTTTTTCATGGCGATGATTTCGCCCCGGTTTTTATATCCTTTGTCGAAAGATGCTCGTCGCGCTAATTTAATGGCTGCTTCGTTTGCTTCCGCTCCGCTGTTACAGAAAAAGAACTTATCGGCGAAAGAATGTTTGCAAAGCTCTTCGGCCAGCAGAGACTGAGGTTCTATATGGTAAAGGTTCGACACATGAAGCAATTTACCCGCTTGTTCTCGAATGGCTTTTACGATTTCTGGATGGCAATGTCCCAAGTTGTCGACGGCCAAGCCAGCGACAAAATCTTTATATTTGTTGCCGGAACGATCCCAAACTTGAGTTCCCTTACCTTTGGTCAAAACGATGGGAAACCGACCATAAGTTTGAGCTACGTATTTGGTTGTCAGTTTGATAATTTCGTCGTTTGTTTGCTTTGATTTAATCTTGGACAAGTTCGTTTCCTTAAGTTTTGTTCTGGGGATAATTTCGAGCTAAAATATTATGGATTGGGAAATGAGAAATTTACCATAAAACTAAAGGGCTGGCAATCGTGGAAAGCCAATGATTTCTATGAGAAAAGTTATTAACTTGAAGATAAGCCATAAGTTGGGTTCACAATTACAGTTTTTCAAAGAAAAGTTTTATTCAAAGGCGCTTGATTTCTTTTTTCCGCAACCTTGTGTTTATTGCGATGCAAAACGAATTTCAGGAGGACCTTATCTTTGTGGAATGTGTCAGGACGCAATCCAATTTATTTCGTCTTCGTATTGTTATTTATGTGGAATTCCCGCGAATCTTTCTTATGAGGATTCTAAAGAAAAGTTTCTTTGCGGTTCTTGCCGGACAAAACCTCCTGTGTTTGAAAAAGCCAGATCCTTAGGTATTCACCAAGGAGTTCTTAGGAAGCTGATTCACGAATTGAAATATGGAATGCGTCCTGGAGTGATGAAAGAAATTCAACCGTTACTAGAGATTTATTTTTCAAATCGTAAATTGAAAGATTTTTATGTGACGCCAATCCCACTTCACCTGAAAAAATTAGAACAAAGAGAATTTGACCAAGCGTATCTAATTGGTCAAAAGGTTGCTGAAATTCTTGACCTTGCTTTTTTACCGGAAGTATTAGAAAGGACCGTAGAAACCCAACCTCAAGCGTCTCTTAATAAACCAAACCGCCTAAAAAATGTTCGAGGCGCTTTTCGGTCTTTAAACGAAGAGAAAGTGCAAAGCCGGAATATTTTGTTAGTAGACGATGTTTTTACTACGGGAGCCACATTGAACGAAGGTGCAAGAATCCTTAAACAAGCCAAGGCTAATCGTGTTTACGCATTTTCGTTGGCGCGGGCGAATTAAAATAAAAAAACGGCTACCTCTATAAAGAGATAGCCGTTCAATTAAGTGAAAACAATTTGCAAGTTATCTAAACCCTAAGTCCGCCTGTGACAAACCACCATGTCAATATGCTAGCGGCATAACCAAGAGCTATAACTGGAGCCCATTTTAAATGACTCATGAAAGTGTAGTTTTCGCTTTCAACCCCCATAACGGCAACTCCGGCAGCTGAACCGATTGATAATAAGCTGCCTCCCACTCCACAAGTTAAAGTGATTAATAACCATTGGTCTAGCGCCATTGCTGGATCCATTTTTAGGACGGCAAACATGATCGGGATATTGTCGACAATAGCGGATAGCACTCCCACCAAAATATTGGAATACGTTGGTCCTAAAGTTCCGTAAAGTCCCTCGCTGACCAGCGCTAAATACCCCATGTACTGCAAGGCTCCGACTGCGGTTAATATACCGAAGAAAAATAATAAGGTGTCGAATTCGACTCTTTCGATTTGTTTAAAAAGATCAAATCGCGGAGCTTTTCTTCTTTCTTCAGTAAGTCCGATTTTGGTTAGATACTTCATTTCACCCCATCGGTCTAAGTAGTAACCCTTTACCATTAAAAACCCCAATCCAAACATCATGCCTAAAAATGGAGGCAAATGTAAGAATTGATGAAAGGATACGGCGGTTGCAACGGTACAAATACCTAGAGCGATTATAGTGTGAGCCCCCGGCTTCATTGTGACTTCTTCTTTGTCCGCAGTGGGGCGCTCATTTGGCACAAAGAAATACATAATTGTCGCTGGAATTACCCAGTTTACGATGGAAGGAATTACTAAATAAGAAAACTCCATCGTGCCAACTTTACCGGCAGTCCATACCATCAAAGTTGTGATATCCCCAAAGGGGCTCCATGCGCCGCCAGCGTTAGCGGCAACGACAATATTAACAAAGGCTGGAACAATAAACTTTCCGTTCCCAGAGCTAACCGCTAAGGCTACGGTGGACATAAGTAATGCGCTGGTTAAGTTGTCCGCTAAAGGCGATAACAGAAACGTAATTCCCCCCGTGGCCCAATATAGCTGGCGAAACCCAAGCCCTTTGTTAAGCAACCAAGACCTTAGGCAGCGGAACACGTTCCTTTCTTCTAATGTATTGATATACGTCATAGCGACTAGCAGAAAGAAAAATAGTTCTCCAATTTCCGCAATTAGATGCTTTAGAAAGTCGTGCGCGTGACTTTCATTTCCCATTTCGTAAACGCCTATGAGAAACCACATAAAGCAGCCGATAAGGACGACAGGCTTAGATTTTTTTAAGTGAATTTTTTCTTCTAATATGACAAGGGTGTATGCGCCTACAAATGCCAATAGAGATATATAACCCGCCCAAGTGTTGGTAAGCGATGCCATATCAAGGCCCTTTCAAAGTTAAGGGGTTTATCGGAGAGTCGAGATGTACCAATAAGACCCGCCTAAACAAGAATAATGAGCCTTAAGACCCATTAGATTTTATTATGTTGTATAAGTTATATGCTAATTCATAGTGATCAGAAATACAATGGCTTATTATCTCCATAGGGTATTAATTGTATGATTTTGAAAGACATTTTTTTAATTCCGAAAAAATAAACAAAAAAAGCTACTTTTTTTCCCAAAAATCATTCAAAAGATTAGACTTAGCTTTTACAGCTCAATGGGAGGAATAAAGTTGACTGTTCCCTAAATTGTGATAACATTCCAATGTTGATATTTGGTATTGATTTATCGAGTTTTATTTAATCGGCTAAACTTTAGGTCGCATAAATTTTGACCATAGAAAAATTTCTTTCTGACGGCAAGCAATTTGTCGATGAAGGATTGAACCGGTTATTGCCAAAAGAAGGCACGTATCCTGAAAGTATTCACCAGTCGATGCGTTATAGCGTACTTGCTGGCGGTAAAAGGTTACGTCCATTGCTTGTTATTGCGGCTGCTGAAGCTGTGGGAGGAAGTCGCGAATCTGTTCTTCCCTTTGCGGTCGCTGCGGAGTTAATTCATACCTATACGCTTATTCATGATGACCTTCCCGCGTTAGATGATGATAACCTGCGGCGGGGCAAACCGACGAACCACAAAGTATTTGGTGAAGCTATAGCGATACTCGCCGGGGACGCGCTTTTGACTCATGCGTTTTCCATAATGACGAACGCCGCTTTGATGGGATCGATACCAGAAAAAAATATTTTAAAAGCGTCCAACGAAATGGCTAAGGCCATGGGGTCTATGGGTGTTATTGGGGGGCAGGTAGTTGATATTGAGTCCGAAGGATCCCCGATAAATGCCGAAACGTTGGAATACATTCACATATACAAAACGGGGTTTTTATTTAGAGCTTGCATTCAGTGTGGCGCCGTTTTAAGCCAGGCCACTCCAGCTCAATTCAACTCATTATCCCGTTATGGAGCTCATATAGGACTTGCCTTTCAGATTGTCGACGATATTCTTGACATTACTAGTGACAATGAAGTGTTAGGAAAGGATGTAGGAAGCGACTTAGAAAAAGGTAAGGCAACTTATCCAGCTTTGTTTGGGCTGGAGGAGTCGAAGAAAAAGGCAGAGTTGTTGGTTGATCAAGCTGTTGCCAGTTTAGATGATTTTGACGAGCGAGCAGAGCCTCTTCGAGGTATTGCTCGGTTTTTTGTAGAACGAACCTTTTAATTGATATAGCCATGACCAAATTTTTTGATAACGTCAACAGCCCTAGCGATCTGAAAAAAATAAAGAGGGAGGACTTACCCGCAGTCGCAGAAGAGATTCGCCAAGTGCTGTTAGAGACGATTTCAAAGACTGGAGGACATTTAGCGTCAAACATGGGAGTCGTAGAGTTGACCATGGCTATGCATTACGTTTTTGATAACCCAACGGATAAGTTTGTATGGGATGTAGGTCATCAGTCTTATGTGCATAAATTGTTGACGGGACGTAAAGATCGGTTTGATTCTTTGAGACAGTATGAAGGGTTGAGCGGTTTTACAAAAAGAGAAGAAAGCGAAAACGATCATTGGAATTGTGGGCATGGAGGCACCTCTATTTCGGCGGCTCTAGCGTTTGCGATGGCTCGCGATTTGAAAAAAGAAAAGAATAAGGTGTTAGCCGTTATTGGCGATGGTTCCTTGACTGCTGGAATGGCTTTGGAAGGTTTAAATCATACAGGTCATGTGAAAAACGATATGATTGTCGTTTTGAACGATAATGAAATGGCGATAGCCCCCAATGTTGGCGGTATATCGGCGCATCTAAGTCAGATAATGACTGGCCAGGTCATGACTAAGATTAAACGACAAGTGGATGAAATGTTGCTTTCCATTCCTGGAATCGGCAGGGACATTTCTCATTACGCCCATAAATTAGATGAAGCGATAAAAGGTGTTTTTATCCCTGGCAGGTTATTCGAAGATTTAGGGTTTCGTTACATTGGTCCCGTAGAAGGCCACGATGTTGAAGCGTTGATTGAAGCGTTTAATTCCATTAAGGATCTGAAGGGCCCGACGCTACTTCATGTGATTACCCAAAAAGGGAAAGGCTATAAAGTCGCCGAAGAAAACTCGTATGTTTGGCATGGAGCAAAGCCATTTGATATCGAAACGGGAGAGTTTCATAAGAAAACAGCAAATCCGGCTTACACCGCTGTTTTTGCGGAAGCGTTGATAGAGCTCGCTAGAGAAGATGAAAAAATAATTGGGATTACGGCAGCTATGCCTGATGGAACTGGAATCAATAAGTTCGAAAAAGAATTTCCAGATAGGACTGTCGATGTTGGGATGGCGGAACAACATGGAATTGGTTTTGCCGGCGGTTTATCGATTGAAGGATTTCGACCGGTTGCGGCGATTTACTCTACATTCCTTCAACGCGCTTACGATCAAGTAGTTCATGACATTTGTTTGATGAATTTGTCAATGACCTTTGCTATGGATCGAGCGGGAGTTGTAGGAGAAGATGGCCCGACTCATCAAGGTATGTATGACATTGCCTATCTAAGGACATTGCCAAATATGGTGGTGATGGCTCCTAAGGATGAAAATGAATTAAGGCATATGTTAAAGACATGTATCTACCACGAAGGCCCCGCCGCTTTACGCTATCCGCGTGGATCTGGTTTGGGCGTGGAAATTGATAAAGAGATGAAATCCCTCGAAATTGGGAAAGCGGAAGTATTGCGCGATGGAAAAGACATCGCTCTCTTTGCATATGGTCATATGGTTCAAACAAGTTTAGAAGCCGCTGATAACTTAGAAAAAGAAGGATTGAGTGTAGCCGTAATTAACGCACGCTTTGCCAAGCCTATCGATAAAGATATGTTGTCAAAATATGTGAAATCCGTTGGTCAAATTGTAACGGTGGAAGAACACGCGTTGGATGGAGGCTTTGGTAGCGCGGTAATGGAAGCGTTAGAAGAGTTAGACATTTTATCAAGCGTTAGAGTCAAGAGAATTGGCGTTCCCGATATTGTTGTAGAACATGGAGCTCCTAAAATAATCCGGAAAGATCTGAAGCTGGATACCGAAGGAGTTACGGAAACCATTTTGGAATTTATTCAAAAAGGTCAAGCGGCCTCATCCCAACCAAAAAATGGGAAAAAGGGATATTCCAGCAACGGCAAAGCTCAATCGGCAAACGGCAAAAAGAGCCCATTAGAAGTAAAGCAAATTGTCAATGGGTAGAACCGCTGAAGTCGAACGGTCTACAGGGGAAACCCAAATAAAAGTTTCCGTCAACCTAGACGGGACGGGCCGCTCTGAAATTAATACCCCCATTCCTTTCCTTTCCCACATGCTCGATCAAGTCTCTCGTCATGGATATTTTGACCTGAACGTTCAGGCAAAAGGCGATACTGAAATCGATGGACACCACACCGTTGAAGATGTTGGCATCACTCTGGGATTGGCATTTCAAAAAGCGTTAGGCGATAAAAAAGGCATCAAGCGTTTTTCAGATATTCGAGTTCCGTTAAATGAAGCGTTAGCGGAATGTGTTATCGATATCAGTGGACGCGCTTTTTTTGTGTTCAACGCAGATTTACCGAAAACTAAAATCGGCGATTTTGATGTTGAGTTGGTCGCCGAATTTTTTCAGGCGTTTTCGGCCAATAGTGGAACTACCCTCCACATTGGTTGCGCCTACTACCAAAATTTGCATCATGCGGTAGAAGCTATGTTCAAAGCTTTTGCTCGCGCTCTCGATGCGGCGGTAGCTATCGACTCCAGGTCGGATAGAGTTCCCTCGACAAAAGGAACATTGTAGGTGATTGCCATTGTCGATTATGGCATGGGCAACCTCCGATCTGTCGAAAACGGTTTAAAGGCTATCGGGGTCGAAGGCAAAGCCACCAGTAACCCCCAAGATATTCTGAACGCAAAAGCGGTCATATTACCCGGAGTTGGCGCGTTTAAAGATTGCATGGCCAACCTCGAAAAATTTGATCTAATTGATTGCGTTCAAAAAACGGCGCAAAGCGGAAAACCATTTTTGGGTATTTGTTTGGGACTACAATTGCTTTTTTCCGAAAGCGAAGAGTTTGGCTCCCATGGTGGTTTGAATATTATTCCTGGAAAAGTTAAAAAATTTCAATTCTCGGAAGAGAATCGGGAGTTGAAAATCCCCCATATGGGATGGAACCAAGTAAAGTTTCAAACTCAATCTACTTTGTTTGAAGGCGTTCCAGACGACTCCTATTTTTATTTTGTCCATTCCTATTATGTCGATCCAGACGACAAGAATGTCGTTGCAGCTACGACAAATTATGGCGGTGATTTTGTTTGCGGAATTCGAAAAGACAATGTTTACGCTTTTCAGTTTCATCCGGAAAAAAGTCAAAAGCTAGGTCTTACGCTCCTAAAAAACTTTTCCGACCTCTCGCAGTAAAAAGGAACGGCAAATAGCCTCAATGTTCCTACTTTGCGCCAAATCTCCAATCGCCTCAAGTTAATATGAGCGAGACCAAAGCAAACTATTTAAAAGGAATTTCCTTTGGAATGGTCACTTGCTTGCTCTGGGGAATCTTGCCAGTCATGCTCAAGATAGCGTTGGAGGATTTTTCCAGTTCCACGATTATTTGGTTTCGCTTCGCTTTTTCATTTTTTGTTTTGTTGGTTTATCTTTCCTGGATAAACAAAAAACCATTTACCATAATCACTCGGCCGCCAGCGTTAGGATTGCTAGCCGGGGTATGTCTTGCGGCTAATTATTATTACTTCATGGTAGGTTTGGAATTAAGCGGGCCTTCTAACACGGCTGTGGTTATTCAGATTGCTCCTTTATTGGTGGTCATAGCGGGAACTATTTTATTTAAGGAACGCTTTGATAAAGGAAAACAATTTGGAGTATTGCTGGCGATAATGGGATTTGTCGGGTTTTATTTTGATCAAAGAAGCCATGCAGCAAATCCAGATCAGTATTTCATCGCTAATGGAAATATAGTTTTTTCGGCAATTGTTTGGGCGATTTATGCCGTTGCTATGAAGCGGTTAACTGGTAAACATGAAGCTCAAAATTTAAATTTTTTGGTCTATGGACTTGCTGCGATTGTTTTGATGCCTGGAACGCAATGGACGGAACTGGCAAAAGCAGATGGGGTCGGTTGGCTTCTTCTCGTTTTGTTAGGTCTAAATACAGTTTTAGCGTACGGCAGTTTATTAGAAGCTTTGAAGTATATTCCCTTAAGCCATATTAGTATGATTACAGCCCTCAACCCTTTTGTCACAATGACGACCATGGCAGTCGTTAGTTGGTTTGGTTTTACAGAACCCGAACAAATTACAACATTAGGGTATGCCGGGGCCACGCTTGCTATATCAGGCGTTGCCTGGGTTGTCGGTAAATAAAAAAAGTTTTTTTCTAACTAGCTTTTAGACCGGTGACCACGCCTGTTGGAATAGCGGTCACTCGAAAGTGACGGATTTCTTGAACTCCATTTTCTTCCAACCAACGGACTTTCTCGGCAACCGGGTGTGCGTTACCGCCCTCCGTAAGCAACCCAATATTTAAACTAAAGATTACGTCTTCTAGAGGTCCCGTTAAAGCTTCATCGGCGCAAAACCCATGGATAATAATTCTTCCTCCAGGTTTTAAAACGGCGATAGCTTTTTTTAGAGTCGTTTGCGCCCAATCGGCGTCGTACATATGCAAAATATTAGCAAGCAAAACTAAGTCGTAGCCTTCTCCAAGTGAGTCTTTTCCAATATCCCCAGGCCGGGTCGCTACTCGGTCTTCCAGGCCATATTTTTTAATATATTTTTTGGTGATTTCCAAAACTTGAGGAATATCCATAACTGTCGCTTTTAAATCGGGATGTTTTTTGGCCCACTCCAGGGCATAAGTTCCTGGGCCGCCGCCAATGTCGAGCATCGAACGAGCGTTCCCCAGGGGCAACTCGTTAGCCAGCATTTCTGTCGCTTTAATGGCTTTTTCGTGCATAGAGTCCGTAAAATTTTCCATTCGTTCAGGGTCGGTTCCTAAAACATCCATGATTCGTTTAACCATTTTTCCGTTTTGGACGAAATCAGGTAACTGATTCCAAATTGGAAACAAATCAGAAGATAGCCGCATCCATTGATTCATGGAGTGTTCACCCGAGGATGTTAAATAGGATGCCATGTTTGCAGGCAATTGATATAACGAGCCTCGTTTTTGAAGAAGTTCCAATCCGCATAGAGCGTTTAACAAGCGTTCGGCGCCTTTTAAGGATAGCTTCAAAACGTTTGAAATATCCTCAGCTGAAGAGGGATTTCCTTCCAAATGATCAAAAATCTTATGTTGATTAGCCGTCAAAATGATGAGAGATTTTTGGTATCCACTTAATAAGTCATTGATATATTTTCCCGTTTCCATGTTTTTTTCCTGTAAAGGTTGCAAATTTAATAAATGAGCCCATATTGTAGTGAGTAGGAAAAATCCTATGATTTTTGGATAGTGCTTTTTTGGAGATTACCAGATAAGGAAAAGAAATTTTTAAAAAGATAGAGAATTAAAAAGCCAAAGAGGTCCGTATGAGGACAAATCGCGTGGTTTTAGGGTTGGTTTTTGGGATCGTTTTTTTAGGATTCCAGGGGGTTGTTTTTGCGTCATCAGACGAAGTAAAGAAGCAAGTGTTGTTGGTTGCTTTTAAAGCTCCTGATTTTGACGGGCATAAAAATTGGATCAATTCGCCCGGATACAAATCGATGGATGAACTACACGGAAAAGTTGTCCTAATAAATTTATGGACCTCATCTTGTCATTCCTGTGTCCAGACTTTTTCTCATATCCAAGGTTGGCACGAGTCTTATAAGAATAAAGGACTGACTGTAATTGGCGTTCACCCACCAGAATTTGGCGCCGCACGGGATATGGAAGATTTAGTTTGGACTGCTAGGGAGAGAGGCTTGACGTTCCCGATTGTTCAAGATAACGGTTTCAAGCTTTGGAAAAAATACGGAAACCGAATCTGGCCAGCTCTATTTTTAATCGATAAAACTGGCCAAGTCCGGTATTCGCACATGGGCAAAGGCAATTACCAAAAAACCGAATCCATCATCGTCCAGCTATTGAACGAGTAAAAAGAAAAAACTGTCACACTGAAAAAAAATGTCATGGTGAGCCTGTCGAACCACGACCACCATTTTGTTTTGAAGAGTTAAACGCGAATTAAAGTTTACTTAGTGCGAACCAGTCCCTACTGCATGCCATCCTGAAGCTAACCTTTAGGTTAGGTGAAGGATCTCGCCTCGATTCAATAAATTTTTGGTTAATGAATCGCACTTTTGTTTTTTCTGTGTTTTTCGTAGCTTGCCCTGATGCACGCGAAGGGTGTTCTGTGGCGAACTAATCTTTGCTAGGTGGTGGGGTGGGTTTGAAGTCGTCCAGCTTACTGGGGATTTCATCGAGGAAGCGTTCTTTGATTTTGTAGACAGACGGTTTACCTTCTGCTTGCGCATAGTAAAGAGCGTCTTCTGTTTTCTTACCTACCTTCACGTGGGCAAGTTGTTTTTTGTCTTTATCCCAAACGGTGACTTCCAATTTGGGTTTATTCAATCCTGTTGTCTCTTCGGTTAGCGTCGCTTCGATAATCTCGACGAACTCCAAGTTGTTGAGAGTCCACAATACGTCTCTCGCCTTAAAGGATTTCATGTCATCCATTTTCTCAGGCTTGGTTAAGGACCAATCGTCTCCAGACGCGACCAGTTCAAAAGTTTGATCTTGGTATTTCAGTTCGATCTTTGTCGCCTCGTCCATTTTTAGAGAAACCAGGCTTTTGTTCCGTAACTCATGGAGTGTTCTAAAAATTTTATCGAGCGAATCCTTTTTAACCGTAAAAATGGATGACTCGCCGGACCGCATTGCGAAGAAAGTTCCCGTCGCTAATGTTTCTTTGCCAATAAGTAACGTTTGTTTACCTTTATCTTTTAAGCTAATGCCAAAGGATTTTTGTGGAGAATCTAGACCGTAAGTCTTTAAGTTTTCAGCTTTGCCAATTACGTATTCTACAACTTGAGCGTCGGAGAGATCGAATAGCAAGCTATTGATAGTTGCCGTGTCGGTTGAAGTTTGGATGGGTTCTTCTAATTTCCAATCCGCGTCTTTTTCGCCTTTATTGACAACTCTAATAGTTTCGCTTTGGGTTTTAATTTCGAACCCCGTTGCGTCTTCTTTAGCAAAGTCGAAAAGTTTTTTACTTAAAAAGTCTAACGGATCTTTTGGGAACTTTACAACTAAAGCAGTTTCTAACGCGAAGACGTTTTTGGAAGCTTCGGTTTTGGCGTAATGAGTATCGCCCTTTTTAGAACCGATCAAGAGGACATGGGATTTTGCGTCGTCTTTTTCGTTGAGCGTGATTTTTATTTCTGGATTTTCCAACCCAAACAGAGCGAGATCTTTCGGATCTTCTTCTTCGAAGGATTTGATTTTTCCGACATCAATTGAACTGAGTAAATTACGTACTTCGGAAGTTTCAGCTTTTGAATTCAGCTCCCCACTTTTAACGGTCCAGTTATTTTCTTTCTTTTCGAATCCAATTGTTATGTTTTCGCGTTCGACATTTATTTTTGAAATGGAACCCGTGGAAAAATCTAAAATAGTTTTATCTCGTAAATCATAGAGGGATTTTGTTAAATCCTTACGGGAGACTGATGATAACAACACCGCTGGTTTATCGCTTAGTTTTATGTAAAGGGATGAACCTATTGGAGAATTGTCGCCTACAAGTATAGAGGTGTTGCCTTTTTCTTTGAGACCAAGAGTGAGCGTGAGTTTGGGGTCTTTCAATCCAAAGGAAGATAAGTCTTTTGGAGCTTCGTCTACGACTCGGCTATGCTTTGCGGTCTTTAACGTATTGAGGAGATTGGTCACCTCGTCTTCATCTGATTTGGCTTTGATTGGTTCTACAACTTTCCAATAATCGCCGTTTTTTTGAAGGCTAATTTTAGAACCGACCAAAGATAGAGTTAGGTTGGTTACGTTCTTCTCGTCAAATAAAACGATTTTTTCGGATCGTTCTTTACTCTCTTTTTTTTTCTTTTCAGTGGGGATGTCGACCAAAAAGTAGTATGACCCTATAGCGGCCAGGGCCAAGGTCATCCCCAGAGCGCCTTTAAATTTCATAGACCGCGTCTTCTCCACCAAGTTCTAAACCCAGCAAACAGAGTAGCTCCAGGAACGATGATTACCGTTACTAAAAAGATAAGAGTTCCCTGGGCGCGGGTTAATTGTATAGGATTGCTTTTCTTTTCTTTTGGACGAATGGATATTCTATTTTTTTCTTCGACCATCCAGGAAGCGATATTCAAGAATAAATCGCCGTTGCCAGAAAAACCAAAATACGAGTTGTTTGCAAAATCGGAATCGCCGATCACTATTAAACGGCCTTCTTTCTCTTTTTCTTTTGGATTTGTTTCTTTAGAAGCTTCGTCTTCGCTTTTCGAAGCAGAGTTAATTTTCTTTGTCGCTATTACTGCCGCCATTACGGGGCCTTGAGTATCTTGCCCTTTGTCAAATTGAACTTTCCCGCCTTCTACATTTGTCTCGCCCCAACTATTTTGACCAGATTTGAATAGCTCCACAGTTCGGACGTCATTTGATTGTTTTATTGAGACGGATCTCAACAAAGGAAATATAACGCTGAGTCCAAAGTCTTTAAAAATTTCATGACGAGCAAAGCTGTTGATGATTGGCGCGGCAAAGTCTCCGCCGAATAATTTGGAGAGGGGATCTATGACCAAGTCGTTTCTCAACTCGACACCCCATTTGAGTAATAATGTTTTGAGTCCTGGGTCGGTTTGCGGGTCGGCCAGCAATATCACGGCTCCGCCTTTGTTTAAATAAGCTTCCAGTAATTCTTCTTCCTTATCGACCAATGGTTTTTGCGGGCCGCTTATAAGAACCAGGTCGGCGTCTTGAGGAATTTCCCCAGTTTGCAAGAGAAGTAATGTTTTGACTGTATGCCCATCTTTTTCTAGAGCGGCCTTAGCTAGAGAATAATCTTCTTTGCCGCTGGATGTCGTATCTCTTTCTCCGTGACCTTGTAGAAAATAAATCGTCTTTTTTCGATCCTGAAGGATTTTTAAAATACCGTTAGTTAGATTATCTTCTGTTGGGTTGTTGATTTTCGTTTCGTTGGAGCCACTTTCTATAGCAACAGTGCCGTAGGTTTTAATTCCATATTGTTTTGTAATAGCCGGACTTTTATCGGGATCGACAAAGTTTAATTCGAGTTTATCGGTGAGGCCTAAATATCCGTCAACTAAAGTTTGAAAGTCGGCTTTTTCCGGAGCTTCCGTTTGAAAAAACGCGGTCATTTTCACCTCTTTATCTAGAGAGGATATAACCTTTGTCGTTTGCGGCGAAAGTGTATAGATGCCGCCTTCGGTGAAATCAAAACGGTGATTATGTCTGGATAAAAGTAGGTTAACGAAAACCAGAATTCCTAGAAAAGCGATAGTCAAAATGGCTGAATTCGCGCCATGCACCGCCGTTCGACCGGTAATAACTTTTTTAATTTTTGTTTTTTCAGAAAATATGAAGAAGATTCCGTTAAGGAGTCCTACTATTGCCAATGAACCAGCGACTGTGGTTTCCGACGGAACAACAATATAAACGAAAAGGGCTGCTAGTAAAAAAAACAGGCTGAGCCAGCCAGATATGGAAATAAATTTCGACATTTATCTTATCTCCATCTATTAGAATCAAGGGTTCTATGAGTCAGGAACAGTCCAAACAAGATAACTGAAAGGTAGTAAGCAAAGTCTGCTACGTCGAACATACCTTTAAAAAACGGGTCGAGGTGATCTATCAGAGAGAGGTATTTCAGTAAGTCTCCAAAATCAGAACCGGCAGCTTGAGCGCCCCAACCAATGATCCACATAAATAAAGTAAACCCAAAACTCATAACAGCCGCGACTATTTGGTTGTCCGTTAAAGAGGAGGCCAACACTCCGACGGAGATATAGCAACTAGCCATTAGCAACATTCCAAGATAACTTGTCGCGATGGGGCCTAATTCAGGTTCGCCAACGTAAAAAAGTAAGCCAATTGAAATTAGCGTTAGTGAAATCATAGTTGCCACAACTAGAAAACAAGCCAAAAATTTACCGATAACGATTTCATGGAGTTGCACTGGCGAAGATAATAATAAATTCACAGATTTATTCTTTTTCTCTTCTGAAAAACTTCGCATTGTGATCAATGGGATCATGAGCAAAAGAATGACGCCCATATTGTGCAATGAAGGTTGAACAACCATATCGTTCAGATTAAGACCCATAGCTCCCATTTGACCTTGCATTTGAGCGGCCTGCATACTTTGGAAGCTGAAGAAGTTGAGTATATTGAAGAAGATATAATTGAATAAAATCAAAAATACGGCAGTCAATACGTAAAATATTGGCGATTTGAGAAAAGAGCTTAAATCTCGAAAAGCTATTATAAAAGTGGATCTCATAATTCGACTTGGGTTTCTTCGGTAGTTAGTTGTAGGAATACATCTTCAAGGGAGACAGCATTTTGTTTCAATTCGACAAGGCCCCATTTGTTATCGAGCGTTGTGCGTGCAATTTCATCCTGCAAGCTTGAGCCGAGTTCGCATTCGATTTGAAATTCTCCATTGTCGTTTTGACTAACTGAAGCGACACCTCTAATTTTTTCGAGAATTTCTTTAGCTTGGTTTTGTCCTTCTCGAATAGATAATTGAATTCTTTCGGTTTTTCGCAAAGAGGCGGTGAGTCCTTCAAGAGAATCAACGGCGACAATTTCTCCTTCATTTATTATGATGACTCTTTGGCATATTTGAGTAATCTCAGGAAGAATATGTGAACTCAAAATAATGGTTCGGTCTTTTGATAGTTCTTTTATTAGTTTACGGATTTCAATAATTTGTAGCGGGTCTAGTCCAATAGTTGGTTCGTCCAGAATCAAAATTTCCGGTTCGTGAATCAGCGCTTGCGCTAACCCAACTCGTTGTTGGAAACCCTTTGACAATCGACCGGTAATTCGATGTTTAACGTCTTTGAGCCAGCACTTTTCTAAGGCTGCCTCGACCGCTTCGTCAATTTTGTTTTTAGGAACGCATCGAATGCCAGCCGCAAAGCGAAGGTAATCGGATACGACCATATCTGGGTAGAGGGGAGGGACTTCGGGTAAGTATCCAATAATCTTTTTTATTTCAAGAGATTCTTCAAAGATATCGAACCCATTAATTTTTGCCGAGCCGCCTGAAGCGGGAATAATACACGACAAAATATTCATCGTGGTGGATTTCCCCGCGCCGTTAGGCCCTAGAAAACCTACTACTTCCCCTTCTTCTACGTCAAATGTTAGTTGTTTGATTGCTTGGCGGGGGCCGTAAAACTTGGTCAAACCATCGACCGAAATCATTTTATCTCCTGCTAAGAATAGCTAATTTGAAAGTATAACAGCTCTATATTCAATTTAATATTTTTAAAAATTAGCACATCCAAAAAACTATTTTCAATTAAAAATTTTTAATGATTTTGTTGGAAGGAATATAGTCTACTCTTAAAGCTGGGTATTACGAAGGATTATGTTTAGAAATTTTTGAGGAAGAGAAGCTCTATTTATTTAGGTTTCGGCTAACGAATTTTGATCCGTTTGCCTTCATTTTGCGCGGATTTGTATATAGATGTGATGACCTGAAGGGCTCTAAGTCCATCCAAACCGGAAGAAGAACTTGGCGTTTGTTTTCTCATACGTTGAACTAAATCACGAGCTCCTCCAGTAAAAGGACTCTCGTAATTTTTAACTTTAGGGAAGGGGACTTTTTCAAGTTCTTGAAAACCAGTAAACCGTCCGCTTTTTTTTGTTACGTATAATTCTCGTCCTGAGTTTCCTATTAAGATTCTGCCTTCAGATCCCTGAATATCTAATTCAAAGTTGAAGTATTTTCTAGCTCCTCCGCCTTCGATAAAACCGATAGCTCCATTTTTAAAACGGATTGTTGCGGCGGCAGTTTCCTCAATATATTTTTTTCCGTTGGATCTTATTTCAAAACCGGAAACCCAATCGGGAGGACCGGCGAAAAAAAGCATTAAATCGGTTAAGTGAGTGCCATCGTGAAACAGAGGGCCTCCGCCATGCTCTGAAGCCAATAGTTTTGGAGGAATCCATGATAATGAGTTTCCAACAATGGTGCGAAGTTCTCCGATTTTACCGCTTTCTATTAATTTTTTGGCCTGACGATAATAAGAATCCCAACGTCGCTCGTGGTTAATCACCAAAGGGATATTTTTATTTTCGCATATTCGAACCATCGCTTTTGCCTGTAAAGTGTCTATGGCGATAGGTTTTTCGCAAAAAATTCCTTTAACCCCTAAACGAGCCGATGCTTTTACCATTTCGGAGTGCAAATGGGTCCAAGTGGCAATAGAAACTATATCTGGATGAATCTTGCGAATCATTTGCTTATAGTCCGAAAATAACTCGCCAACCTGCCAGCGTTTGCCAAACTTTTTTAGTCTATCTGGATTTGTATCGCAACCCGCCACAATTTTCGTTTGGGACAGCGCGTCAAAAGCTCCCGCATGTGTGCATGGTTTGCCGCGTAGGGGATCTTCTTCCAAAAGGCTTCCGATTCTTCCACATCCGATGATAGCGACTGTTAATGGTTTCATTACGTTCAATACCCTGATTATTTTTAAGATTACATTGCCCGAAAGAACTTGTCGGCCCCCCCAGGGTGGGGGGCCGTCAAATCAAGATTCGGACAGACTACACCTCGCTTACCCCGGACAAGGGTCGTAACGAGATTTTTGCGTTTTTAAAAAAATCTTCAGGCGGGGGGGGGTGAGCCTTTCCCGCAAACGCTCTGAAATCAACAAATTTATAATTTATTTTATACATTAATGACCTCGGATTTTAAGTATTTTAAATTTGGTTGTCTAAAAGTTGAAGTACAGATTGAGGATTCAAATTAGCTTGTCCTATCATAGCTGTAGATGCCTGTACTTGAATTTGATTTTTAGTCAAATTAGCAAAACTTTCTCCGAGGTCGGCGTCAGACAAGATAGAGTCAGCTCTGGTGTTTTCTTCAACAGAACGATCTAAATTCGATACTGTGCTCGCTAATCTTTCGGCGGCTACAGAGACTCGACTTCTAGTTTCAATAACATCATCTAGCAAAATTTCAATCGCTTCGCCAGCGGCAAGCGCTGATTCTTGAGTATTGACAGAAAGTTGATCAAGGCCTGTAGCGGCAGATCTCAAGTCAGTGACATCTAATATATCGTTGAGGTTGAACCTGTTAGAAGCGCCTCCGTCTAATCCAGTTTGGATGATGTAAGGATCGCTAGCTCCCCTTGATAAGGAACCGTCTAACAATTTTTGTCCATTGAATTCTGTCGTGTTTGCTATTCGATCCAATTCTTCTCTGAGTTGATTGAATTCCAACTGAACGCTTTCTCGTTGGGTGTCGTTGATAGTTCCGGATGCCGATTGTTGCGATAACTCTCGAAGTCGAATCAAAATGGAAGAAACTTCTCCAATTGAGCCTTCTACGGTATTTACTAGGGCGATGGCATCGCTAGTATTTCTTGAAGCTTGGCGTAAAACAAGGTTGTCGGATCGTAGCGTTTGAGAGATAGAAAAGGACGCGGAATCGTCGCCAGCTTGTTGGAACCTTTGTCCTGAAGCAACTTGCTTGATAGAATTTTCTAGCCTATCATTATTTGCTGTTAGGTTTCTTTGCGCGTTTTGAGAAACGAGATTGGTAAAAATCTGTAATGCCATTTCAATTTTCCTCCGTGAAAAGTGATTTTGTCATACTGTTATTAGCTTCCTTGCTAAAACAATGGCAATTTCAATAAATATTTTATTCAGTTTTATTCTAGAATTACTGTAGTAATTGCAATACTGACTGCGGAATCAAGTTGGCCTGTCCTACCATAGCGGTAGAAGACTGAACCAAGATTTGGTTTCGAGTTAACAAAGCGACTTCTTCTGCGATATCTGCATCTCGAATAGCTGATTCTGCAGATGTTAGGTTCTCAATAGAAATCGATATGTTGGATATTGCTCTTACTAGCCGGTTTTGCACGGCGCCGACTTTACCACGGCCCTGCGTAACGACTGTTATTGCGGAATTCATTACATCCAAAGCTGTCAACGCGGCGTCGGAGGCAGTAACGCTTAAAACGTCTACTCCTAAACCTGATGAAGTAATTGAACCAAGGTCGATTTGTTGGTTTAAATTAATTCGACTGTCTGCTGAGGAATCAATTCCGATTTGGATCAATATATGTTGATTGGATGAAATCGAAGATGAAAGCGATCCATCAATCAAACGTTGACCATTAAAGGAAGTCGTTTGCGCAATACGATCAATCTCGTTTCTTAACGCGGTGAATTCTAATTGGATAGTTTGACGTTCGGTAGAACCAACAGTTCCGGTAGCAGCTTGGGAAGCTAGCTCTCTCAATCTGATGAGAATCCCGGCTTGTTCGTTGAGCGCTCCTTCCGTTACGTTAATGAGCGCGATTCCGTCGTTTCCGTTTCGAACAGCTTGCCTTAGAGCTCGGATATCGGATCGTAATGATTCCGAAATTGCCAACCCTGCGGCGTCATCTGCTCCCCGGTTTACCCGGATTCCGGAAGCGATTCTTTCAACTGAAGAAGCTAACCGGTCGTTGTTGATCCCCAAAATACGCTGAGCGTTCAGCGAGGGGATATTGTTAAAAATTCTTACTGGCATTTTAAAAATCCTCCGTGATTTTTAATTGTTTTAATTTCGGCATCCTTGCCAAAACAGTAAAAAAAAAGCTTTAATTCGATGTTACGTTTTAGTCATGCTTGTTTCCTTTATATATAGAAATTAAGTAGTTAAATTCCGAATATGATAGGTATAAGTGCGTCATAGATTTCATAACGGATTTTGCATTAAAATACTTTATGGTTTTTTTCGCAGGGGCAAACGACCCTGCTTAAAGGGGGAGAAAAAGAAGTGGCGAGAAACTGGCTTTTGAGGTTTTGGGAAGTGTAGAATCGAAACCAGCCGCCGGGTTTGACCTTATTTGAAAGGCTTTGTCAAACCCGGCTGGCTTTTATTAGGAATCGATCATTGCCAGCTGTTTCCTTTAATTTAGGAAACTCATACGCTTGAAAATAATTTCAAGTTTAAGGAAGAATAATAAAAAACTTTATTATTCTTCCTAAGCTTGTTTTTGAAATTATCCTAAGAGCTGTAATACTGATTGCGGGATTAAATTCGCCTGACCAACCATTGCCGTAGAAGCCTGTACCAGAATTTGGTTTCTGGTGAGTAACGCAACTTCTTCAGCGATGTCGGCGTCTCGGATAGCAGATTCCGCAGCTTGTAAGTTCTCAGTACTAACCGATATATTCGCGATTGCTCTTACGAGCCGGTTTTGTACGGCACCCACCTTACCACGGCCCTGGGTAACAACCGTTAAAGCAGCGTTGATCGAGTCGAGAGCGGTCAGCGCTCCTGCGGCTGATGTAACGCTTAGCGTGTCGATGCCAAGAGAAGATACTGTTACGGCGGTCAAATCTATTTGTTGATTCAGGTTGATTCGACTATCAGCAGATGAATCCAATCCAATTTGGATCAGAATTTGATTGCTGGATGTTACGGTAGAAGATAGTGAACCGTCAATCAATCGCTGTCCGTTAAACTCAGTGGTGTTTGCGATACGGTCAATTTCGTTTGAAAGCGCCGTGAATTCGATTTGAATTGTTTGACGTTCTGTGGATCCAACAGTACCGGTAGAAGCTTGAGAAGAAAGTTCTCTTAGCCGAATCAAAATACCGGCTTGCTCATTCAAGGCTCCCTCCGTAACGTTGATCAATGCAATTCCGTCATTTCCGTTTCTAACAGCTTGTCTTAAGGCTCGAATGTCAGAACGTAATGATTCCGAAATAGCTAGACCAGCGGCGTCGTCGGCGCCTCTATTGATTCTAATACCGGATGCAATTCTTTCTACTGATTGGGCGAGTCTATCGTTGTTGTTACCCAAGATTCTCTGGGCATTAAGCGAGGGAATGTTATTAAAGATTCGAACTGGCATGGTGATTCCTCCTTGAGTCGTGAATAACTAATGCTTGTTTTAACCTCCTTGCTAAAACAAGTAACCAGGATGCTTCAAATGTAAAACTACAAATTTTTTTCTAGATAATTCTCCAAGAATTTCTTCGCCAACCAGGAAAAGGCGAAAAAAAATTGTTTTTTAGATCAAAAATCTTAAATTATTCAGTAATTTTTGCGCCAACCAGGTAAGGAGCTCAAATTACTTTCTAAATTAAAAGACTTTTTGCGTCTTGGAAGCTATATCGGAATTTGGAGAATTTACTTTAGCGAGAAGAAAGAGTAGGGGGAGTTCTCCCCTGGGCGGAGCGGATAAAAAAACGTGGAAAACGTTAAAAATAAAGAATTTTACGCTAGATTAAATTTAATAAAAAAAAATTATAAGATTGATGAATCAGATCCAAATTTAAGCAATTGGACGACTTCTTTTCGAGCTTGCAATGATATATCGAGTTTAGAATCTTGTCTATTTTGCATCAAATTCTTCCAATAGATTTGTGTCCAAAGGAATTTATCGCTTATAGGACTTAAATTTGCTCGAAATTGCTTTAAAACGTTAGTTTCTTCGGAAATCTCCTCAATTATTTTGGAAGTTGGACTGAAACTGCTGAAAATGAATCGAGAAAAATTTCTTCCACAATAGCGTTCTGCTAATAATGGATTCAGAGATAATCCAGCTTTTATATATGATTCTTTTAAATCGCCTATTATGTTTGGCGGTAAAACTACCTCAAGAGACGTTTTATCGAAAATAAACTTTTCTTTTTCAACTAAAAGGCTAGAGTTAACATCCGTTTGCCTTATCAGTCTTTGGATAGCATTTTGTAAGTGAAGCTTATCTGTTTCATCCATATTAGGGGTTTTATGAATGAGTAAAAGTTGACCGAGCAATTGAAGGCGCTTTGATTGTTTAGATAAAATTGCCTCACATTCTTTAATTTCTCTTAGATAGATCTGAGTCGAGCATAATTTTTGATCTATAGAAAGATCTTTTATATCCGTTTTCTCGTTTTGCAATTCGCGAAACAAGTTCCCCATCGTTTTGGAGCGAGCGTTGGCGCTCGCTCTTTGTTTCTTTTCCGGAGAAAAGGGTCTTATAGAACGATCTTCGATTTTTATATGTAATGTTTTACCCATACCTAGTCCGCCCTTTTTAGGAAATAATTTCCAACAAAAGTTATTCTGCTTCCACTGAGGATAAATTTCCTCAATGGAATTGAATAAATTATCCCAATAATTGCAAAACAGACTGTGGTATTAAGTTTGCCTGTCCAACCATAGAAGTAGAGGCCGCAACTAGAATTTGGTTTCGCGTTAGCAAAGCGACTTCTTCAGCAATATCGGCGTCTCTAATCGATGATTCGGCGGCTTGTAAATTTTCGGTTGAAACCGAAAGGTTTGAAATCGCGCGAACTAAACGGTTTTGTACGGCGCCGACTTTTCCTCGGGCTTGGGTTACGGCGGTGATAGCGGAGCTTATTGAATCCAAAGCGGTTAAAGCTCCAGCGGCTGATGTTACGCTTAACGACTCTACGCCAAGTCCGGATGTTGTTACCGCAGATAGATCAATTTGTTGATTTAAATTAATTCGACTATCTGTGCTGGAATCCAATCCAATTTGAACCAAAATGTGATTTGTGGAAGTAACCGTTGACGCCAAAGATCCATCGATTAATTTAGTTCCGTTGAACTCTGTTGTGTTGGCAATACGATCAATTTCGGTTCGTAGGGAATCGAACTCTAATTGAATGGTTTGCCGTTCTGTCGAGCCGACAGTACCTGTAGATGCTTGCGACGATAGTTCCCTTAAGCGAATAAGAATAGACGCTTGTTCGTTTAGCGCTCCTTCGGCGACATTAATTAAAGAAATTCCATCGTTACCATTTCGTACGGCTTGACGAAGAGCTCGAATGTCAGAACGTAATGATTCTGAAATTGCTAGTCCAGCGGCGTCGTCTGCGCCTCTATTAATTCTAATACCAGAAGCTATTCTTTCAACCGATTGTGCTAACCGGTCGTTGTTGTTTCCCAAGATTCTTTGAGCGTTCAAAGATGGGATGTTGTTGAAGATTCGAACAGGCATGACTTTTTCCTCCTCCTAAGGATGTTTTTGTTCGCGATGATTGTCCTTATCATCGATTTTTTAGCGCGCTTAAAAAAAACACTAATGGAATTTAATTTAAATTCCGTAAAGCCAGATAAGCGTTAATTATGACCGCCTTGCTACTTTGGACGGTGATGCGCTCAACAAGGTTATCGGAGGAATAGTTGATAACTTTAGTTTGGAAAGTTTTTTGAAAAGGAAGATGAGTCTAGTTTTTCTTCTGGGTTGGTTTTAGAAAGCCAATAAAAATTATTTGAGGTAGCTCTAAAGAGCTTTGTTTGAGGGAACTTCGAAGATTGGCTAAGAACTATTCTGAAAAATATTTAGAGTTAAAAAAACGGAAAATATTTTTAATTTTTTTTTGGAGCGGGGGTGAACCCGCTCCAAAAAAAAGTTCGAATTAGCCCAATAATTGTAAAACCGACTGCGGAAGTAGGTTAGCTTGACCCGCAACTGCGGTAGAAGAAGCAACCAAGATTTGGTTTCGCGTCAAATTTGCCACTTCTTCAGCAATATCAGCATCCCGGATAGCAGATTCTGCGGCTTGTAAATTTTCCGTTGTGGTGGCTAAGTTGTTAATAGCTCTTACCAACCTGTTTTGTACCGCACCCACCTTACCCCGAGCCTGAGTAACTAAAGATATAGCCGAGTTTACAGAGTCTAATGCGGTCAAAGCTCCTGCCGCCGACGTAACGGAGAGAGATTCAATGCTTAAACTGGTTGAAGAAATTGCTTGTAGGCCAATTGTAGTGTTGAAATTGATTCGACTGTTACTCGATGCATCCAATCCTATTTGAACAATAAGTTGAGAATCCGTTGTTACTGTCGAAGCAAGCGATCCATCTAAAAGCCGGGTTCCGTTAAACTCGGATGTGTTTGAGATTCTATCGATTTCGTTTCTTAGTGAATCGAATTCAATTTGAATCGTTTGTCTTTCCGTGGAACCAACCGTTCCGGTTGAAGCTTGAGACGCCAATTCTCTTAAACGAATAAGAATGGAAGATTGCTCGTTTAAGGAACCCTCTGTCGTATTTAAAAGAGAAATACCGTCATTCGCATTTCTACTAGCTTGTCGTAACGCTCGGACATCAGATCTTAATGATTCTGAAATAGCCAATCCAGCGGCATCATCCGCGGCCCGATTGATTCTAACCCCAGATGCGATTCTCTCGATGGACTGTGCTAGACGATCATTGTTGTTACCCAAAATTCTTTGCGCGTTTAATGAGGGGATGTTGTTATTAATTCGGACCGGCATGGTTTCCTCCGCCTAATAGTTAGATGGTTTAATTATTTAAAAAGACCAGGTTTTATTAAAAAAAAGCCTAATGGCTATTATCAAATTTTCCGATAAAGCAGATAGGGGGTAAATACTCCAAAGTTTTGGAGAAATAAAATAAACCCTTCCACTTCGGTATTTCGGCAAAAAAACGTAAACTCTAAATAAGTTTTTCTGAAAAAAAGCGCTTTTTTATAACTAGAAGCGATTTTTTCTTTAATTTGTAAAAAAACGCTTGAGACTATTGTCATAAAAGCCGTTATGAACGATGAGGGATACTGTGCTTTATAGATCCAGCGAAACCCAAAAAGCTTCTCCTCAACGGGAATATCGGAAGAAATATCAAGTACTTTAAGATTAAATTTTTGAAGCGAGTTTTTGGTATCTATTGAAATTAACTTTAAGAAATTAAACAAAAATTCCGTTAAGACCGATGCCCCAAGCTGTATTTTTCCTTTATAATTCAAAAAGCTAAAGGAAGCCTTATCGGGTTTTTCGGATAAAAAATTAAAATGTATTAGTTTAATTTTCATTTTTTAAATATTTCTTGGATTTTTGATTTAAAAGCTTCAAGGTACTTTATTTATTTTCCGTTAAGTTCGATGAACCAAAGACCTTTCTTTCGTAAATTTTATTAAGCCGAAATATGTCCTATCCTGGTTATCGGAAAAAAAGTTAATAACTTTAGTTTCGAAGTTCTTTTTTTTCAAAATTTAAAAAAAACCTTTCTATAAAGGAACTCAGGTTTTTTTCCGATAAACTCGATGAGGTGTTATAGAATCTTTTTTCAAACATTAAAGTTCTATGAAGCCATATCTTATTTTTCGGGAAAAATCTTGAGGGCTTTAGAAAAAAATTCATCTTTAATGAATCCTAAAAATAACTTTTTAAATTTCGCTTATATAAATAAGGTAAAATCCCGTAAAAAGAGATAAGCAGCCTATGGCCTTCCGAATGGAAAATGTTGGCTGCAATTAACCTTAACTTTGTTATCGGGAAAAATAATTAGAACTTTAGCCCGTTTGCAAAAAAGGCAATAAAATTGAATAAAGCAAAGAAAATAAAAAAGGGAGACTTGATTGGAATTGTCTCTCCGGCGGGGCCTACGGATTCTGGTGAATTGCAGAATGGAATAAGCGTTCTGAAGAAAATGGGGTTCCGTAGTGTTTTAGGAAAGAATGCTTTATTACGAGATGGGTTTCTAGCGGGTTCGGATGAGGAAAGAGCCAGAGATTTCATGGATATGGTTAAAAACCCTGACGTAGCGGCTATTTTATGCGCGCGTGGAGGCTATGGGATTAATCGAATCCTTTCGTATTTAGATTTTGACCTAATTAAAAAGGTACGCAAACCTATTATTGGCTCAAGCGATATAACGATCCTATTAAATTATATAAATAGTAGATGCTCTCTAATTTCTTTCCACGGTCCAATGGCAGCAGGAAGTTTTGGCCGAACGCCAATGACGAAATCGCGTAAACCCTTTTGCCAAGCGCTCATGGGAGATATGGATATGTATAGTTACTCGAAACGCAGCGCTTGGACTATAAATTCGGGGCAAGGGGAGGGGCGATTGGCGGGAGGATGCTTGACTCTCATGATTCGTTCTCTTGGCACACCCTTCGAGATTAAAACGCGAAACCGGATTTTAATTATTGAAGACGTTAACGAAAGACCTTACAAAATCGATGGAATGTTATGGCAATTAAAAGAAGCTGGGAAATTTAAGGGGATTCGTGGAATAGTTTTTGGAGAAATGATTAATTGTCAGCCAAACAAGAATGAAACGTATACATTAAGGAAGACGATATCGGAATTCTTCAAAACTGACGATTTTCCTATCTTGATGAATTGTCCCGTTGGGCATGGAAAAGAAATGTGGACTTTGCCGCTCGGGGTTCCGGCAATTTTGGATTCGGAAGCGAAAAGCTTAACAATAAAAGAAAATGGAGCGGTCTAAACCCTGATGGGGACTCCCTTTTTCGCTAAAAAATCTTTCGTTTCGGGAATGGTGTATTCTTTGAAATGAAAAATGGAAGCCGCAAGCACTGCGGAAGCTTTTCCCTCTGTCAAACCATCGTAGAGATGTTCTGGGCTACCGGCTCCACCGGAAGCGATTACGGGAATATTTAAAGAGTCGGAGATTGCTCGGTTTAATTCGTTATCGTATCCTTTTTTGGTGCCGTCACGGTCCATACTTGTGAGAAGTATCTCTCCAGCGCCATAAGATTCCATTAAGATAGCCCATGCAAGGACGTTGATTTTTGTTTGTTTCCTGCCGCCATGTGTAAAAACACCCCACTGCAAAGCGGTTTTAGATTCATCCAAAATAAGATTTGGACGATCTTCCGCCCATTTTTGTAAATTTAAAGGAGATGAGTCGTTAGGTATCAATCTTTTGGCGTCAATTGCAACAACGATGCATTGGCTTCCAAATTTTTCTGCGGCACTTTTTACAAAGTCGGGATCATGAACTGCGGCTGTGTTAATTGAAACTTTGTCGGCGCCTGCGTTCAGTAAAGCCCTTATATCTTCAAGAGTTCGGACTCCTCCGCCTACGGTTAAAGGCATAAATACTTTTTCAGAAGTTCGAGCGACAACATCTAAAATAGTTTTTCTTCCTTCGTGGGATGCGGCAATATCCAAAAACGTAAGCTCGTCCGCTCCTTCCGCTTCATAAGCGGCGGCTATCTCAGCAGGATCGCCGGCGTCTCTCAAATCCACAAAATTAACGCCTTTTACTACGCGGCCTCCCTTTACGTCTAAACAGGGAATGATTCTTTTAGCTAGCATTTTTTTCCACGAGTTCTAAGGCTTTTTTGAAATCGACTGTTTTATCGTACAATGATTTTCCCAAAATTATTCCATTTACCCCTAATGGTTTAAGGGCTAGTAGATTAGAGATATCTTCCAAACGAGAGACTCCTCCTGAGGCTATCACGGGAATTGACGTCGCTTCTGAAAACTCGCTAACGCTTTTAATATTAGGTCCTTCAAGCATCCCATCGCGGCTAATGTCGGTAAAAATAAAACCAGCCACTCCCATATCCTCAAACGATTTAGCAAAGTCTGTTGCCTTTTTGGACGAGACTTCTACCCATCCTTTTATAGCCACATTACCGTCTCTGGCGTCAATTCCCACAATGATTTTACCTGGATATTTTTTGGCTGCCGTTTCGACCAATGTTGGATCTTTAAATGCGATAGTTCCCAAAACCACCCGAGCCGCTCCAAGGTCGATATAGGTATCAATACTTTCCATAGTACGAATACCTCCGCCAACTTGGATATTAACTGAGCTGGAGTTGATGATATCTTTAACTAAATGTGAATTTGCGGGTTTTCCCGTAAATGCGCCGTCTAAATCCACTACGTGAATTATTTTGGCTCCTTGATCGTCCCAATGTTCTGCCATAGAGACAGGATCGTTTGAATAAATGGTTTCTTGGTCTGCCTTACCTTGCGAAAGCCGAACGCACTTCCCATTTTTTATATCGACAGCTGGAATTAACTGCATTGTGTTTTATCCTTTTCATAGCAACATTTTATCAAGGATTTGGATTATAGGTTTTCCACGATTATCAGTCAAATTTCTCTTTAAAAAATCCAAATTGTCAGAGGTTTTTTAGATCGTATATTGGTTAAACCCGCCATTTTATATAGATGGATTAAATTTCTCCAATCATTTATATTGTCTCCGAATTTGAAATACATAGTTTGTAGCTTAGAATTTTCGATTTCTAATCTTACCAAGGTTATTTTCTATTGAATTCTAAAGTTTTACCTATAAATAGATATTTGCCAATTCTAGATAACGCCATAAAGTTTAGTTTATTAGGAGTTGCGGCATTCTCTTTATTTTCTATCAGCTTAACTCAGATTTGCGTTGTTGTAGGGGCGTTATGCTGGATTATTAAGGTTTCGGCAACGCGTGGTTGGGGGAATGCTGAAAGCCCATTAGGCTATTCTTTTCTGTTTTTCTTTGGAGCTTGTGTTTTAGCTGTTCTTTTTTCCGGCGATATTATGCATGGATTGCCGGGATTAAAAAAAATGCTTTTAGCGGTCGTTTTTTTCTGGGCTGTTAATTGTATAGATATTAAAAATCAAAATTTAATATTAAAAGTTTTATTCACAAGTTCCCTAATTGCCGCGAGTTATGGTTTTTATCAAGCTATTTCGGCGGGAATTTCAGAAGGTTCTAGAGTCGATGGGACCATGAGCATCTATATGACCTTTGCCGGGGTTTTGATGCTGGTTCTCCTCATGGCTCTTTCCAGATTACTTTTTTATTCTACAAAAGACCCATTTGCTATTGCTGTTTTGGTTTCTTTGACAGCTTGTATATTTTTCACTTTAACGCGTCAAGCTTGGTTGGGCGTTTTAATGGGAGCAATATTTCTAATATTTGTCAGAGAAAAGAAGCTTTTACTGGCGGTTCCCTTTATTGTCGCTATTGCTATAGCCTTATCCCCGGTGGCTGTTAAAGAGCGGGTTTATAGTATGGTTAATTTAAAGGATCGAACTCTTGGAATCCGGATGCAACTGTGGGCGGGTGGATGGGAAATTATTAAAGATAATCCCTTGATTGGTTGTGGGTTTAAATGCGTAGATAGAGAATTTTCAAAATATCCAGAGCATGCCGAGATTTTAAAAAGATATAAAGGATTACACAATAATTTTATACAATTAGCGGTTGATGTAGGTGTTTTGGGGTTAGCCGCTTGGATGAGTATTTGGGTTTTATTTTTTTTAGAAATTTATCGTCGTAAACCTCCACCAGGAGATGAAACAAGATGGATTTACTTTGGTTCGGCTGCTGCGGCTATTGGATTTTTATCGGGAGGTTTTTTTGAGGTTAATTTTTACGATTCAGAAGTGATTATGCTTATGTATTTTTTAATGGCGATGCCCTTTGCAATTAAAAAATTGAATCCAAAAATAAGCCCGTCTTAAGTGCGATTTTCTAAATTAATCTCGAAAGGCCAATCATTCGTATTGGTTGGAAGCTTTATAAGCTTTAAAGGGGAAAATAAAGGCGCAAATTTTTTGTTAATATTGAGATCTTTTAGAAGCTTTTGATAGTTGATCGTTTTTTTTGAAGACTTTTGAGGTTTTCTCGGTTCCATAGAGGGTTCTCTTTAGGGAAATGTTTATCTAGTTTTGTTTTATTATCGGCCTTTAAAAAAATCTCTAAAGATAATTATTTGTTTTTAGGCTTGAGGGTTTTGGACAGGTGAAAACTCCCATAAAAAATTGAGGGAAATAGAATATGTCTAACTTAGAAATATTGAAAACTTCTATTGACGGGGTTTTATTGATTAAACCTGAGGTTTTTGGAGACTCTAGAGGTTTTTTTTTCGAAAGTTATACTAAGAAGAAATACTCGCAAGACGGAATTGATATAGAATTTGTCCAGGATAATCACTCTAAATCCAGCAAAGGAGTTTTGCGGGGACTGCATTATCAGATTTCGAAACCTCAAGATAAGTTAGTTAGGGTAGTGCAAGGCGAGGTATTCGATGTTGCTGTGGATATCAGAAAAGACTCTCCTACTTTTGGTCGTTGGGAAGGTTTTTTATTGAGTGGCGAAAATATGCAGCAGGTATTTGTGCCTAAAGGGCTTGCCCATGGTTTTTGCGTATTAAGCGAAACAGCGGAGTTTTTGTATAAATGTTCCGATTATTATTACCCCGAAGACGAGGGAGGAATAATTTGGAACGATCCCGATTTGAAGATTGACTGGCCAATGACCGACCCTCTTTTATCAAATAAAGATAAAAACTACCCCCGTTTTAGAGATATTTTTGGTTAGTTTCCCTCCTGTAATAACTGTTCCAAATTAAATACTTAAGTAACAAAAATGCTTTAAATAGTTATTTTCCGCTCATGTTTTTTGTTAGTAGGTCGATGAATATAGTAATAAGAGATTAAACAAAAAAACATTCGAGGAAAAAATCATGGAAGCCATTGGCACAAATTCGATTAACTCAATAACCCAGAAAACGGCCGCCCAAAATAGTTATGGGCTTTCGACTTCTGCGGATTTGAATGTTAAAACCGAAGAAGGGGATTTAGTGTCGATTTCGTTTTCTAATGAATTTAACTATTCTGAATCCTCAAGCGCAACTAAATTTGCAAATGGAGATTCTGTGAAAGAGTTTTCTGTTTCTGCATCGGCTGCTTTTCAATACTCTTTGACTGTGCAAGGTGACCTTAATGAGGAAGAATTAGCCGCAATTGAAAAGTTGGCGCAAAGCGTTTCTCCTTTAGCAGAAAGTTTTTTTAGTCAATCGGGTTTTGATGCAGGACAAGCCGCTTCGGTATTAGCGGGATCTTTAGGAACTTTGACGGATATCGAGTTGAGTTTGGAAAGAACTGAAACCGCTTCGGCAGTTAGAGAATATTTTGAAAATGGAAATACTGAAGAATTGAATCAATTAGCTAATGATATAGCTGGAGAATTTCCAGAAGAACAAATTCCAAAAGTAAGAGATTTGGCTGGTTTGGTTCAATCCGTTTTGGATGCAGTCTTTAACGACAACGAAGAAGAATTTCCAGAAGACAGTTTTTTGAAAAATCTAGAAGACTTTAAAAGTCTATTAGCGAATCAATTGGTACAAGCTCTTGGAAGCCAAGTAGAAGAAACGGCTGGGACAGAAGAAACACCTGAGACGCAACCTGAAACTGTGGGAAGACTGGAGCCGGTTGTGGCTTAATCGAATTTGGTTTAATGAGCGGAAAGGGAGTAATCCCTTTCCGCTTTTTTTATGATGGCATCAATGCGCCATTATTGATATCCAAAGTTTGCCCAGTAATCGAACTCTGGTTATCGGACAGCATGAACGCTGTCATCTTCGCAATTTCATCGGGTTTCGACATTTTTCCTAAAGGCACTTGGGACATAGCCATTTTGTAAGCTTCTTCTTTGGAAATAGACATACCCGTTGCCATTCCATCAAGTCCTTCATGAGCCATATCGGTATTTACCCAGCCAGGACACAAAGCGTTAACTAAAATATTTTCTCCGCTTAATTCCGCCGCAAACGACCGCATCAATCCCAAAATTCCAGCCTTGGAAGCGCAATAAGCGGTGTAACCTGGAACGCCTAACCGCGCTAAAATTGAAGACATAAACAAAATTTTCTTAAAAGGGCTAGGGTCTTTTCGTAAATAAGGCAAACATTCTTGGACTGTGTTGTAACTTCCAGTTAAATTGATTTCAATCACTTCTTGCCAGCGATCGCTTGTGCCGTAGTTATTTTCCCCGCCAACTCCAGCGTTAACGACTAAGCTGTATAAAGATTCCACAGAACTTTTGCTCAAGGCTTCTCTAATAGACGATGAATCTCTGATATCTGAAGAAAAGATATTGGATTGGTCGGGAAATTTTAAACTTTTCTTTGTCGCTTCGAGTTTTGTTAGGTCTCTGCCCAATAAGATTAAGGAATAACCAAGTTGGGAAAGGTTTTGAGCTATAGATCTTCCAATGCCGGTTCCGGCTCCGGTTACAAGAATTGTTTTATTTTTCATTCAAAATACTCTTAGCGATATGTGGAAGCGTTGTTGTTAGGTTTTGAAAGTATTTCGACGTATTGCGTTAATTGATCCATTTGCTTATCTTTGTTGCTTTGCTTGTAGACCATAATTAAATTATTGATCATCCGGATTAGAATTTCGCGGTTTCCGCTCTGAGTTAAGAAATGGTCTTCAAATTTTAATCCAAATCCTTCTACAAGTTCTACGCACTGTCGATAAGATAAAATTCTTCCTTTATTGAATGGATCAAAGTAAACGGGTCCTGATAAAACATCGTATTTTGCAATAAAGTGACAAGGCATACCGACACCCACAATAGGCAAATCAAGACGTTTTCCAATTAGTATACAAAGGACCGATAGAGAAATTGGAATTCCAGTTTTATTGGATAGAACTTTATTTAAAAATGAATTGTCTCCAGAGAAATAATTTTTTTCATTTCCTGAAAATCCCTTTTCTTGAAAAAGAAATTTATTTAATTCGCGGACAATTTCAATTGGTTTAAAGTGAGGCAGCAGTCTTGGCGCTAATTCGCTCGCTAAACTATCTAAAACAGATTTTGCATTTTCGTGTTCAAACTCTGGATATCCAAATTGTGTTAGAAGGCAAATTCCTTCTTCAAGATCCAGATTGTCTCCAAGTTTTTGGGAGAGTCTCCTGAATTTTGAGCCTAATTGAATGGGAAATATTTCTTTCAAAATAACTTGGGCTTGAGATCTTTTTAGTAGATCTTCGTCCCGTGCGGCCATCTCTAAAAATGGAATAGAGTCTTCCCCAATTTTTACTAACTGTGCTTTAACAGAATTCCGAATAGATTCATCTCGGTCATCCATGAGTCGGATTAGTGAAGTGATTTTTGTTTTGTCAGGGGAGGAACTCATTGAGAACAATTTTAAAAGTGGTGGAAAAAATAAAAATCGCCAAGCGTCTATCCCTTTAGGGATAGACGCTAGCGAATTTTTTTAGATATTTGGCTGAGGTGTTGTTCTCAAATAAGGTTTGATTACCTTATGGCCTTTTGGAAATTTCTCAGGAATATCTTCGGTTTTAATTGCAGGAACAACAACGCAATCTTCTCCCCATTTCCAATCTGCAGGCGTAGCGACTTGGTGGTTCGCCGTCAATTGCAGCGAATCAATCACTCGTAAAAGCTCGTCAAAATTTCTTCCAGTTGATGCAGGATAGGTCAGCATCAATTTTACGGTTTTATCTGGACCAATAATGAAAATGGAACGAACTGTTAAATTGTTTAGAGCCTTTGGGTGGATCATGTCGTAAAGTTCGGCGACTTTTTTCTCGGGGTCGGCGATAATAGGATAACCAACGGTACAATTTTGAGTTTCGTTGATATCTTTGACCCAACCTTTATGAGACTCGACATCGTCGACGCTCAATCCGACCACTTTTACTCCTCTTTTATCAAATTCTGGCTTCATGTTAGCTAATCGGCCTAATTCAGTTGTACACACCGGAGTGTAATCTTTTGGATGAGAAAATAATACAACCCAACTTCCATCGATCCAGTTATGAAAATCAATGCTTCCTTCTGTGGAATCCGCAGTAAAATTTGGCGCGGTATCTCCTAACCTAATAGCCATGATTAAAACTCCTTTTCTAATTTCTTTTTACGTTGATATATTATTTTAAAAATAAAACGATATTTATTAAGTCCAAGAAGCCAAGGCGAAAAAGCCTAAGTAAATTAATATCGCGTGGGTTGCGAGCATACCGAGCGTACTTGGGATGGGCCTATTTTATCATAGAATTTACAAGCTTTGCCTAAATTAACGACTCAAGATTGATCTTTTAAAGAGGTAGGAATGTCAATGCCATTAATAAGCGAAAAAAGACATGCTTAGGAAGAATGGCGAAATCGAGCGGATTGAAAGAGGGAAAAGTGTAAAAGCTTAAATTCGCTAAAATTACGCCATTTTTAACTTAGAGTAGTAGAGAAATTTATAGGCGCATAGGCATTACGAGACTAAGGAATCCTGGGTCTTTTTCTGTCGTAATTAAACAGGAATGATCTTTATCTTTCAGCTTAAGAACCACATTTTCATATTCGATAACGTTTAAGATATCTAAAACATAACGACCGTTTAAGCCTATAGCGACATCGTCGCCTTTATAGTCAATGGCAATCTCTTCTTTTGCCGCGCCTTGGTCTGCTGTATCAGCGTTCAATGATAATTGGCTTGATTTCACTTCTAGACGAACCATTTTAGAATGCTCATCTGCAAGTAGAACTACCCGTTTCATTGCGTGACTTAAATCCTCTTTATTTATTGAAATTAGGAGTTCGTTTTCTTTTGGAATGACTTGCCTGTAATTAGGGAACTTTCCATCCACCGCACGTGAAACAATCGCCTGCTTTCCTTGAGTAAAAGCTAAAAAGTTGTCTTTTATTGAAAAAGAAATAGTTTGTTCTTCATCTTCAATAAATTTTGCCAATTCATTCACTAGTTTTCTTGGTAATAAATGTTCGGACTTTTCTTCTTCGCTATTTGTTCCTTCAGGCAAGGGTCTTTGAATCGATACAAGACGATGGCCGTCGGTACCCACCATAGAACAATTTCCTTTTTCTAATTCAAGCAATAATCCGCTAATTCCTTTCCTCGTTTCGTCGGTAGATACGGCAAAAGATGTCTTGCGAATCATTTCTTTTAAAGCGCCTGCGTTAAAATCGATGAGGCTATCTTCTCCATATTCAGGGAAAACTGGAAATTCTTCGGCGGCTAATCCTGGCAGTCGAAAAACAGACTTTTGGCATTTAATGGTGACCCAGTTATTTTCTTCTTGGGTGATGTGAATTTCACTATCGGGAAGTTCTCTTACAATGTCGTGTAGTTTTTTAGCGTTTAAGACCGCTTGACCTTCGGCAACTACATTCGCTGAATAATATCCGCGAAAAGCGACTTCCAGATCCGTCGCTTGAATAAAAACACCATCCTGGTCTGTTGAAATTAATAAATAAGATAAAATGGGCATAGCCCCTTTAGCTTCTACAACTCCTTGTACTTTTTGGACTCCAGCCAATAAATTGGCTTTGCCGATTCTAATTTCCATGCGGAATACGCTCCTAAGAAGGCTTTTCTATCAAGGTTTTTATTAGCACAAATAATCAAAACCTGTCAAAATTTTTATCCCGAAAACGGCATAAAAGTTGTATTTAATAAATAGTGGGAGAATCTTGTTTTATTCGTTGAAATAAAGTGAAAAATATGGAGTTTTGCTTGCAATTCTCAAAAATAAGATATATCTTTAAAAAACAATAGGTTTTGTGTTAATTTCCAGCTTCAAGCTTGGCAATGGAGATTTTTCCTCGTGCACAATATATATAAAACCAATAGAACATTTTCTCAAGGTTATGTTGAAAGTATTCGGCGTAGAATTGAAGAAATAATACAGCCGGCAGATTTTGCCCCCTCCCAAGAAATAGACCCCCAAAAATTTTACTTAGAATTTAAAAATAGAATTCTAAATATCATCAATGTGGAGGTAGAGAGTTTAAAAAATGAGTTGGCTAAGTCCAATAACAGCCATCTTATTTTACTAAAATTCACCGCCTTAGTTGACGTCTCATTAAACGCCGCTTTTAAATCTGCCGTGTGGCTAGCTAATCGTCTGAATGAAACGGACATTGCTCTAAAAGATATACCTATATCATTTGCCGCTTGTGGAGGTTATGGGCGCGAAGAAATGTATTTTCGCTCCGACGTGGATATTTTGATAATTTCCCGATCTACTTCGGATGAAAAGATTAATCAATTCGTTCCTAAAGTTCTACAAAATTTTGAATATCTTTTTATTCACCAAGAAATTTTTAGAACGAAAATTCATATTATTCAAAATGAAGAAGGCGCTGATTTTGAATTTGATTTTTCGAAACCCTCTTGGCTTTGCTCAATTATAGATTGTCGACTTGTTTGTGGTAACTTTTTAGCGTTTACCGAGTTTAAAAGCGCTGTGAAAACCGCTGTATTGCTCAATAAAAATCCTATATTGGATTATTGCAGGTCTCACGAAGGTTATTTTGAGGTCCAGAACACGGTTTTTTCTCAAGAGCCAGACGTTAAAGTCGAACTTACACGGTTATATTGGGCTCTTTTTCTTGAAAAGACGTTAAATAATTTAGAAAAAGTTAATCAGTTTGAATTGCTCCAAGAGTTATATGATAACGGAAAACTAGGAGAAACTGCTTATAAAAATATGCAAAATGGCCTTAATTTTTTGGCTAAAACACGACTATTTCTTCATTCCCTTCAACAAAGCGCGTTAAGAGACGTACTGAGCTTTGAAGTGAGAGAGCAGGTTGCAAAATCCATGGGGATGGAGTTATTTCCTTTTTACAGGAGCTATTTTTATGATGCCGCATATCCTCTAAAAAAGCATAGCCGTAATTTATTTTCTGAAGCTATAAAGTTTGACCCCAAAAAAATTAAAAGGTTGAATGAAAACTTAGGAATTAATGCCGAAGGTCAAATTATTTTCACAAGAAATGGCGAAACAAAGTTAGCGGACAACCCCAATCTGGTTTTTCAAATTTTAAGTTATGTCGCTCGTGATAATTATAAAATTTCCTACCCTGTTATTCGAGCAATTGAGCAAAATACCGATCAGTTTTCACCTCTTTTTTATAAAGGTAAGATAAAGAAACAAGCGCAAGAAGGCTTTAAAAACGTTATTCGTGGGAAGTATTTTTCTAAAGCTTTACGGTTATTCCATGAATTTGGTTTGTTACAAAACTTCTTTATTCCAGAGTTTAAAGCTCTATGCGGCCTTCTTCAAGATATCTATGTTCATAAATTCCCAACAGATATTCATGTCCTGGCGGCGTTAGATCAATTAAACGGATTAGAGTTTGGCAACGACGGCGATCCTTTCTTGTCTGATCTTTATCATTCCGTAAAAGACAAACAGACTCTTAGATTATCGGTTTTACTACACGATATTGGTAAAGGAGCAAAAGAACCTGGGCAAAATGAGGAAATTGTGGGCGCTCGACTCATTCCGGGAATTTTAAATAATCTAGGATATTGGAATGTAAAAGCGATAGAAAATGTTGCGTTTTTAGTCGAAAGACATCTAACGATGAGGGATTTGATGTTTTTGGATCCTGAAGATGACGATACATACGAAATGGTTTGGGATTTAGTGGGTCACGATAAAGAGCGTCTGAAAATGCTGATTTTGTTAACTTTTTCGGACCGTGGTGGGACAAAGATGAAAATGTCGGCGTCTCAAATTGATCAGCTGAAAAACTTTTACCAATTTACTTTGTATCACAAGAAAAAGCGCGCTGTTTCCAATGCGGTCAAATTAGATTTTATGAAATTCATCAGTTTGCCGCGTGATTTACAGACCCAATTAGAAATATATAACGAGTTTCTAAATTCAAAAGACTCTTTTGCTGTGGAGATGCTGTTTGCGCCTGGGGAATCGTCTGAATTGGTTGTTTGCACACAAGACCGCACGGGAGTTTTGTTGGATATTGCCGCAGTTCTATATTTCAACCAAATTAGTATTAGTGAGGCAAGCATTCATACAAAGGGCGATAAAGTTTTTGATGTTTTTAAAATCCAGACCGCTTCTGGGGACCCAATTGAGTCGTCCAACTATTTCTTTCTGCAAAAACAAATAAAAGAAGAGCTTAGAAAAGTATTAGTTGATAGAAAACCTTTGAACTCTTTATATAAAGGTAGAGTTGTCTCCCCGGTTGTTGAATCAACGTCGGTCCGCCATAAAAAGCCAAAAGTTAAGATTATTGGTCGCGCTGTCAAAATTGAATTTAAAGATATTGTTGGGGCATTTATGATGGAGACCAAAGTCTTTTCTGAATGGAATTTAGAAATCCAGCGTGCGGTGTTACATGCTCATAACGGCACAGCTTCAAATATTATTTATGTGCGCGAAGAAGACGTCGAAAAAATCTTGATGAAGGAAGATTTATTTAAACAATCTATAAGCGAAGCGTTGATGAAGCTCGAACGACCGCATTCTATTCTAGAAGAAGAGTTTATAGAAGCTCATTAAATGACTAATCTCTCTATTATTAATTTTTTTTAATTTGATCTTAATGGAATTTTAATCCTAAGGGCATATAGTGACCTTAGTCATTTTCTCCTCCTCCATGGGCAGAAGACAGATACCGGGTCGGTCTTCTGCCCATTTTGTTTTTTCTTCAAATCCCCACTTTTTAATCTAGACCAAGTTCACCCAACCAACGAGTAATTGAGTAATCCTCCCTCAGCTCTTTCTATAGCCAAAAATATGTTATAATTTGGGCTTCTCCGGTATAATCGGGAAACTCCTTTAAAAAATGACTTTAAAAATGAAACTCCGCTTTGGAAAATATATTTGTATTATTTTGACGAGTGTTTTATCCACTTTTCTATTAGTCGGTTCCTCTTTTGCGGGTAAATTAAGTCAAATTCGTCTTGGCGACGGTAGCTTTATTCAAGCGGAGGTGATGTCGTTTTCCAATGGTATTTATGTTCTCAATTCTCCTTCGTTGGGGACTTTTGAGCTATCTGAAGATAAGATAATTTCAATTCAAATGCCTGGAAAAACTGGATCAAATAGAAGTTCGCAATCTAGTTTTTCGGGTAATGACCGAAGTTCTACAGGCGTTTCGTCTTCCAACTTAGATTCGGGGGTCTCGCAATTTCGGAATCAGTTGAAGCAAGACCCAGAAACGATGCAGATGATTCAGAACCTTCAAAACGATCCTTCCGTAAAACAAATCTTGAATGACAAAGAGTTGATGAAAGCTATTAATGGTCAGGATTTAGGAGTTGTGGCTAGCGACCCTAAGATAAAGTCTTTTGCTAATAGCGAGGCTTTTAGGGCAATTTTGGAGAAATCACGCTAGGTAAATGATCAATAGCTTGAGTTAGAGAGTAAAGTAATTTTCCCATGAGTTCGAGAAACCCGAAAAATTTAATTTGGTTGGATTTAGAAATGACTGGCCTCAGTGTCGAAAAAGAAGCCATCATTGAAATCGCAACTATAGCTACAGATCCAGAGTTAAACATCTTGGAAGAAGGTCCTTGTTTGGTGATTCACCAAAGCGACGAGTTGCTAGATAAAATGGACGATTGGAATCAGAAGCACCACGGAGCCTCAGGTTTAATAGAGAAAGTAAAAAACTCCAAAATTTCCGCAGAAGATGCAGAATCGCAAACTATTGAGTTTGTGAAAAAGTATGGGATTGAAAATCAAAACCTACTTTGCGGCAATACGATAGGTCAAGATAGGAAGTTTTTGCTGAAGTATATGAAGAAGCTGCATAATTTTTTCCACTATAGAAGCGTGGATGTTACTTCTGTTAAGGAACTCGTATTACGCTGGTATCCAAAGGGACCAAAATTACCAAAGAAAACTGAAGCTCATCAAGCGTTATTTGATATTAGAGAATCTATCGATGAGTTGAAATTTTATAGAAAACATTATTTCGTGCCCGTTACTGAAAATGGAACAGGCGATAACCCTCCGGAAGAGTCATAATCATGAAAAAAGGAGTTTGGCTAGGACTTGGCTTTCTAGCGTTTATGGGATTTACTACTTATTCGCTACTTACGGGAGCTAAATACGATTGCGAGGTTTGTATCTTGTATAACGATATCAGGGTTTGCCAAAAAGTTACCGGCATGGAAAAGATGGAAACTATACAAATGGGTATTAGCACCGCATGTGGCGGAGCGGCAAACGGCCGAACGGAATCAATCGATTGCGGTCAAACGCCCCCGGTCAGTGTTGTCTGTAAAGATATTTAGATTTTTGTGAAATAAACATACCTATGCCTCCTTTTAGGCTGTAAGGAAACTTCAGGCGACCCGACAAATATTTTAAATTGTCATGCTCAAGGTTTTATCTCATTTATGGTTCGATAAAAGAACTAGAGTTCCAAGAATTGCTTTGCATGTCAGCCAGAGGTTGTGACTTGATTTAGGGGTGAATGAAAATGAAACTTATTTTGAGCAGCCCCCATGAATTGTCATCCTGAAGAGAACCTTTAGGTTCTTTGAAGGATCTCGCCTCGATTCAATAAAATTTTCATCGAAGGATTTAGGTTTGATTTTTGATGTTTGAACTGACAATCCCTTAGGCTTTTATAATGGCAAATATAAAAATTCCAAATGATTGGGAAGTATCCGAAAACGAAACCACTCCCGAGTCGGTTTTCATGGACCGCAGAAAATTCCTTAAAGGGACAGGAACGATCGCATTATTTTCAGCCATTAGCTGGGCAGGTTGCGCGCCATCGGCAAATAGTGGAGAACCCGCTACGCCAGTTCCCGTTTCTGAATCAGAAAAAGCGATTTATCCAGCCAAGCTAGACGATTCATACACTGTAGATGGCCCTATCACTCCGGAAAAAATTTCAAGCAGATATAATAATTTTTACGAGTTTTCTTCGGATAAGGAAGGTCCGCGTTATAACGCTCAGGTTTTAAAAACACGACCATGGAAATTAGAAATCAAAGGTCATGTTGAAAATCCAGGGGTTTACGACATGGACGATTTATATAAGACTATGCCAATGGAAGAAAGAATTTATCGTCTACGATGCGTTGAAGCATGGTCGATGATGGTCCCTTGGACAGGTTTTCCTTTAAAAGCTCTTATTGATAAAGTCAAACCAAAGTCTTCCGCCACCCATGTGGCGTTCACAACTTTTTATCGCCCATTTTCAGCCACAGGACAATTAGCTTTTTGGTATCCGTGGGCTTATACAGAAGGTTTACGCGTTGAAGAAGCTATGAACAAGCTGACCTTCATGGCAGTGGGGATATATGGCCACCCACTACCCAAGCAACATGGCGCGCCAATTCGACTCGTGGTTCCGTGGAAATATGGATATAAAAGCGCCAAATCAATAGAGATCATTGAGTTTCTTGATTACCAACCTCCAACGTTTTGGACAACCGCCCAACCCCTGGAATATGCCTTTGAAGGCAACGTCAATCCAGGCGTTCCACACCCTCGTTGGTCCCAAGGTCGGGAAAAGATGATAGGGACTGGTCGAGAACGCCTCACCCAAATCCACAACGGCTATGGCCGCCACGTCGCTCATTTATACTGATTATCCTTTCAAGTTTTAAAAATAAACGATTTCTATAAATAAATTTTAGAACAATCCAATAGCTATATCTAAACGTCATCCTGGAGGAGCCCTAAAAGGGCGACGAAGGATCTAGGTGATTTCAAATTGTCATGCGCAACCTGTGCTGAGCGTAGCCGAGGTAGCGAAGGATCTCGCCTTTTACTCTTTGCTTTCTTTGCGTCCTTTGCGACTTTGCGGTAAAAGAAGTTGCGCCAAAGACTCTCGCCTCGATTCAATAATGCTTCCACTTTCCACATTCTCTTGTATATTAAGTAAACGTTTATAGTTTCTTCAAAGGCAGAATAAATGCAAAGTGATCCCAAGTCTCCAGTCATTATTGAGTGTTTCGATATCGGCGGCACCAATATTCGAGGAGTGTTGATCGAAGATGGCAAAATAAAAGGATCGGTTTATATTGAAGCTTCGATCAGAAATCATCCCGATGCGTTGATCAAACAAATAAAAAATATTTCAAATACCATTCGAGCGAGAGAGACAGATTTAGACCCAGAAAAAATAAAAGCCGTTTCGATAGGAGTCCCCGGACCGGTTGAAGGCGATATCATGTTCGGCTCTAAGCCGTTAGAAATTGAAGAACGCGTAAACTTTCCGTTTCGTTTAAAAGATTATTTCAAGATCCCCGTTTTGGTTGAAAACGATATGAATATGGCAGTGAATGCGGAATTGGCGATGGGAGTGGGTAAACAAACTAAAAACTTTTGCTTGGTTACTATCAGCACGGGGATAGGAATAGGACTTGTCGTCAACGGTCAAATCTATAATAGAAAAACGGAAATAGGACATTCAGTCATTGAAAAAGACTTTGATGTTGCCAACCCTTGCCAGGGACATTCAGGGTGTTGGGCGGCGCAAGCTTCTGGAGACGGAATCAAAAAGACCTTAGAGAAGTTAGAGGCAAAAATAGAAGTTGCGCAAATATTCGAAGATCCGGCTTATGCGAGCTTGGTGCAACTTGTGAAAGAATATAACGCACATGGATTTGGGATTTTAGTAAACGCATACGATCCGGAAAAAATAGTCATAATGGGATCGGTAGGTATGAAGCAGTTTGACCGCATTATTCCGAGTAAAGATGATATAGCCAGGTATACCCTTGTGCAAACTATTCCGGATGTAGTGCCAACTTTGATTGGAGAAGATATTGGTTTGTACGGTGCCTATTACAGAGCTTTAAACTGGATGAAGAGTTAAAGTGATTTTATTGGACTGTCGTAAAAATTAAATTTTATTAAAACATTGCCTTCCGCATGTCATCCAGAGGGGAACCCTCATTTGACGAGCCTGTCCTTGTATGATTCAAAAAGTAACATTAACGAGAAAAAACGTAACAGTCTTTTTGCCAAAGTGAGCGTAGCAAACGTAGGTAAAAAGACTGTAAACTAAAGTTGTTTGTTTTCGGGGCATGATAGACCGTTTTGTCCTTGGGTTTAAAAACCCGTAGCTCAGCTTGGGTCGTCATGTCCATTCTCTTATTAACCCGAACGGTTGCCTGGGACTTAGAGCCCGTATCTACAAGGTTGGGAGAAAGAGCTATGAAATCAAAATCATCTGAAGTTTTTATTGGCGTTGATGTTTGTAAAGATCGATTAGATATTGCTAACGATTCAAATTCTGAAGTGTGGTCGGAATCCAATGACGATGCAGGTATTTCGTCCCTTATCGAAAAGCTAACCTCTCTTAAACCATGCCTGGTTGTGATGGAAGCGACAGGAGGCATTGAGACCTTACTGTATTCATCTTTAGTAACCTCAGGCTTTCCTGCGGTTGTAATTAATCCTAGACAAGTTCGTGATTTTGCAAAAGCTCTTGGGAAGTTAGCCAAGACCGACGCAATCGACGCCTGGGTATTGGCTCGTTTTGGAGCTTCGATGCGTCCTGAAGTTCGTCCAATTAAAGATGAACAAACTCGGGAGTTAGCGGCGTTAGTAACACGTCGTCGCCAATTAATTAGTATGCGGACTGCGGAAAAGACGCGTTTAAGGCAAACAGCCGCTAAATGGAGTCGGAAAGACATTAAAGCCCATATCAAAGCTTTAGATAAGAGCCTCTCAAAATTAGAAAAGGAAATATCCAACAACGTCAAAAATACTCCTGGTTGGAAAGAAAAAGATGAAATCATAACCAGCGTCCCTGGAGCTGGGCCCAACCTATCGTGCAATCTCCTAGCAAATCTTCCCGAGCTTGGAAAATTAAATCGAAAGGAAATTGCGACACTCGTTGGAGTTGCTCCCTTAAACCGTGACAGCGGAAAGTTTCGAGGTAGCCGAGTCGTTTGGGGAGGACGTTCTCACGTGCGCTCCGCTCTCTACATGTCTGCTCTTTCAGCATCTAAATACAATCCTAGTATTAAATTGTTTTACAAACGACTCATCGAAAAAGGAAAAAAGCCCAAAGTCGCGCTGACTGCTTGTATGAGAAAACTTTTAACTATCTTAAATACTATGGTTAAAAATAATTCAACTTGGGACCAAAACCATTCACTAAACCTTGACTTTAATCACGGTTGCTGGGCTTGCCGAAGGAAAGGATCTCGCCTCGATTTAATAAAACTTCTTCCTCTCGCTAATATTGCGATATATGAATCATAATGCTTGTTCAGCTAGCATCATCCTTGAGGAGCCCTAAAAGGGCGACGAAGGATCTAGGTGATTTTAAAAATGTCATGCTGAGCGTCAGACCCAGACCTGGGGTCTGTGTTGATTGAATAAGAAACTGGAGTTGTTTTATTCTAGTTTGGGAATCCGACAGTTATGATCGACGAGAGATTGGCGTTTTAATACCCGTCGCTGAGCGTGATCCCGAGCCTGGAGATCAATTGATTGGCGAAGCCCCTCCCATCGCATGGGCACCAGTTGGGCTATCCCGTTTAGGAGACTACCTTTTTCTAGTTCTCGGGTCGGAGTCCTTTAACGTAGACATTAATTTAGGAGGGGCTCCATGAAAAAAGTTACCACAAAGGTGAAAGGGAAATCACGAAAA
>JAJDAT010000036.1 GCA_029261715.1 Nitrospinia bacterium
TAGGTTCAGCAATTGCGAGTATGGTTAAAAACCTGCGCCAAACGACTGGCGAAGCGGCTCGGGTAGTTTCGATGATGCAAAACGCTCCAATCAATATGATTTATGCGGATGCCAGTTTTGATGTACAATACATGAATCCGGCCTCCGATAAAACCCTGAGGACTTTACAACAACATCTCCCTATCCAAGTAGATCAAATTATTGGAAGTTCTGTTGATGTTTTCCATAAAAACCCAGCCCATCAGAGGAAGATTTTAGGAGATCCTAAGAACTTACCGCATAGAGCGGAAATTCAAGTGGGACCGGAGCTTTTGGACCTTTTAGTTAGCGCTATTTACGACAACAACAATAACTACTTAGGACCAATGATTACTTGGGAAGTTGTAACCGAAAAGAGAAAAACAGAACAAACAATTAAAGCAACCATCGAAGAATTAGGAATCAGTTCATCGTCCCTTTCTGCCTCGGCGGAAGAGTTGTCTGCCGTTAGCGGGAGTATGAGCGCGAATGCAGAAGAGACTTCGGCGCAGGCTAATGTTGTGAATTCGACGAGTTCTGAAGTTAGCGATAATATTAATTCTGTGGCGGCAGGAATGGAAGAAATGTCTTTGAGTATTAAAGAAATTTCTCAAAACTCTGCTCAGGCAGCACAAATAGCGGGAACGGCTGTAACCGAAGCGCAAAACACGAATGAAATTGTTTCGAAACTAGGCGTTAGTAGCGCCGAGATTGGCGAGGTTATCAAAGTAATTAACTCGATTGCGGAGCAAACTAACCTATTAGCCTTGAACGCAACTATTGAAGCGGCTAGGGCAGGCGAAGCAGGAAAAGGGTTTGCCGTAGTTGCAAACGAAGTTAAAGAACTGGCTAAAGAAACCGCCAAAGCGACAGAAGATATCGGTAAAAAGATTGAAACGATTCAAACCGATACCGGTAAAGCGGTAAAAGCTATTGGCGAAATTTCAACTATTATTAATCAAGTTAACGATATTTCGTCGACTATCGCTAGCGCTGTGGAAGAGCAAACGGCGACAACGTCTGAAATTAGCCGCAGTATCGCTGAAGCGGCAAGAGGCGGTAATGAAATTACTGAAAACGTTGCTGGAGTTGCGACTGCCGCTGCTAGCACGACTCAACAAATTGGAGATTTACAAACGGCTTCAGGTGATCTTTCTAAGATGGCTGGAGATTTGGAAAACCTTGTTAATCAGTTGAAATAATGGAAACTGTTTCTCAAAAAGTTGCGGAAAAAGGTCGAGTCTTATGTATTGATAACGACCGAGACTTCCTCACTTCTCTAGAAAAAATTTTGAGTGGCGACGGTTATGCTGTTTCTACGGCGCAAAGCGCGCCAAGTGGTTTTGAAAGATTTATTGCCAGTAAGTTTGACGTCGTAATTTTAGACCTAGCGCTTGGTGATTCATCGGGGATGGAGTTAGTCTCGCAATTAAAGCTTATAGATCCTACTATTGAATGTGTCGTTTTAACGGGGTGTGGAGAATATCAATCAGCTCTTGAATCTTTTCGACTTGGAGTTATGGATTATCTTGAAAAGCCGTTTAATCCCGTTGCTTTTTTGAAAAGACTTGATGAAGGATTAAAGAAATCTAAAAAATTTGATCGTAAGAGGATTAGTCTTCAGCAAGAGGTTCCATCCTGTAGTCTTTGCTCACGAGTTTTAGGGAAGACAGAAGATGAGTCTAATGATCAGGATTGGATTCCGATACAAGATTGGTTGAAAAAGTTTTTTAATATTTATCTGAAGTCGACTTTTTGCTCAGGGTGTTCGCAATTAAATTTTGATCAAGTAGAAGCTTATTTTGTTCAAGAAATTAGAAATTTTAAAGCGAAGTTTAATAAAGCGCAAGGAAAGTAAAATGCGCCAATAGACTATTTGTTTATAAAAAAACCTACCTCAAATATCCTCTTATTATTCTAATCGCCAATGAAAGCTCTTTTCATTTGTGAAGATAGCGTTACATTTGAGTTACAATCTATCCTATCGCCAATTTCCTTCTTCTTTTTTCGTGCATAATTGCATTAAAATGGCATTCATTTTTAATTTATAAAGAAAGTTTGTCAGATTAAGAGTACATTTTTTAATTTTTCGAACTTTTAACGCTGAAGCTCTCTTTTTAAAAAAGCGAGCTAACAAAACACATATAGATTGACTGTTGGTATTATCGTTTTATGTGTTAATTAGCAAATAATATTTTGTTTTTATTTCTTCGAATGCTCAAGGTTATCGTATGTAAAATTTTTTTAGAATAGTCAAAAATAAAGCAGAGCCAGAAATTCAAAAAAGAGATTAGTAAATTTTATATGCTGGATTAAAGTCAGTTAAAAATTAGCTTTTCAAAAAATAGTTTTTTTAAAATAAATAGCAATTCAACCCCCAGTTAATACTTAGGAGATCTTCTATGAACGACTCGTTTCGTTTAGCTTCAGATTTCAAATTAGGAATTTTTAGAATACCCGTTAAGTTATACGGGCTTGTGTTAGTTTTACTTTTGGCTTTTGGCGGCGTGATGAATTTTACGATTTCCACTTTAGACGCTCAAAAAGACGATTCAAGCGTAATTAATTTGGCTGGTAAACAGAGAATGCTCACTCAAAAATTGAGTAAAAGCGCCATGGAGTTGCAGTTGGGAAATATGGCAAAAGTTGAAGAAATAAAGGGAATCCAGAAAAATTTTTCCAAAGTATTAACGGGCTTGCAAAAAGGGAATGCGAAATTAAAGCTTCCTCCAGCCGAGACGACAACGATCGCTGGTAAGCTTGGGAAAGTCGATAAAAAATGGACGCCATTTTCAAAAAACGTTGATATGCTGGTGGATAATTGGGGTGATGTTCAAATAAATTTGCAAGCGATAGTGGATACTAACGTCACTCTTTTTAAAGAAGCCAACCAAGTAGTTATGGCAATGGGAAAAACAATGGACGCTTCGACTGTGTCGTTTTGTGGTCGGTTGCGCGCTATTACGCAACGCGTTTCAAAGGCGACTTTAGAATATGTTTTCTTTAAAGACGAGAAGTATAAAGCCGAAGCTATTAAGTTTACTGGAGTTCAAGACAAAATAATTGATGGTTTGTTAAATGGCGGTTCGGCTTTACCGATTAGTAAAGCGGAAGACCCTGCAGTAAGATCAAAAATTGAAGCTTTCAAAGCAAACTGGGGTGGATTTAAAGATAGAGTCAATAATGTTTTAAATAGCCTCGATACTGTAAAAGAATCGTCTGCATACATTGGCAATAACAACATTGATTTGTTAAAAACGATGAATGCGGCTGTTCAAGAATTAGCAAAACATTCTGGCAGTAAAGTGTCCTCCATGATCGATACAGAAAACAATATTTTGATAGCGCTTGTTCTTATCGGATTGATTTTAAGCACATGGATAATTTGGTCGATCACAAAACCTCTAAAAATAGTGTCCG
>JAJDAT010000037.1 GCA_029261715.1 Nitrospinia bacterium
TTCTATTGTATTGAGGGGCCTTAATAAAATCAAGCCAATTAATTATATTGACATACAATCTTTCGTCTGATAGTTTGGAACCCTTTTTAGCAAGGGCCGCTAGCTCAGTTGGTAGAGCAACGCCCTTTTAAGGCGTGGGTCGAAGGTTCGAATCCTTCGCGGCTCATCAATTTTAAGAAGCCAGTCCCCATCGTCTAGCCTGGCCTAGGACACCGGCCTTTCACGCCGGCGACGCGGGTTCGAATCCCGCTGGGGACGCTTTCTTAACAATGCCTTACAGCTTAAATTTTTTTTGCGTTTTTTATTTGGTCCTCTTTTGGTCCTTTATTAAAAATATCAATCGCATCTTCCTTCTTCTTATCGTAAGAACTTAAATACTTTTCAGTCGTGCTTAATCGAGCATGCCCCATTATTTCTTTGATAGTATTTAAATCGGCCCCGCCTGCCGCAGCGTAACTTCCCCAAAAATGTCTGAACTGGTTAAAGGAATATCCTTTTAATCCTATATTTTCGAAAGCTCTTTCATAAGCTTTGGAAACAGCATTTGTTGAAGGGACACTAAAAAACGTTGCCTCTTGATCGAGGTTATGAGGTATTGCTCCAATAATTTCGATAATAGCTTCAGCCATTTTAAATGAAACTAGTTTTGGTTGTCGCTGTATACCCATCGATTTGCGTAAGTTCTCAACTTTAGATTGATAAAAAGAAATTTTGTGATTTTTTCGATCAACATTTTTTTCACGAAGAAAAACAATATCTTTTAATCTCATAGAGCTATGCGCAGCTACAATTCCGATTTTTAAATATTCTCTACCGTATTTAGCGGAAAATTTAACAACCTCGTCGCAAACTTTATAAACTTCTTCAAATTCTAAGGGCCTTTTGATTGTTTCATTCTGGTTCTGAAGAATCATATCCTTAGTATCTCTCCAGCTTGGGTTTTGCCAATCCGGGTCAACACACTGGATAACTTCTTTCAGACATCTTAGTTCCTTAGATAATGTAGAAGCTTTTGCTCCTTCAATTACTTTATCTCCAACTTGTTTAGGTCGTTCTCTCCAAAGTTTATACTTAACAACGGATATTGAAAAAGGATCGTTAGTAGGTTCTTTGGTAATCTGAGAAATTCTTTTACCTTTAAAAAACTTACTTAAATGCTTTTTGATTATGCCTTTGTTACGTTCGCTTGGAGAAGTTTCAAGATAAAGTTTTACCGCGTGTTCAAAATCTTTTGTATTTTTGTCGTACTCTCCTCTTTTAATGAATTCGTAAGCTTCGAAAAGTCTAGGAAGAGCTACATCTTTATCAGAAGTATTAAGTGAAAAATGATAACGAATTATTTCTTTTTCACCGTCTTCCTTTATATGGGTGAAATAAAACCTAGCCCATAAAGTCTTTTTCTTTCCTCTTGGGTAGATGCTGTCGGATAAGTTCTTGGCCATGTTGTCCCTCTCAAACTGGAACAAACGACTCTTCCGACCGCTTCTATAACTCAATGAGGATTTTACAGCATTCATTTAATGATTTGGTATAATTAAAACGTTCTTAAGTAGGGAAAATTTTTAGGAGGTCGGGGAAACTCGGCCTCTTTTTTTTTATAGACAAACTGGATTAGTGTTACAATAAGAAAGCGATTAAATAGACTAGCCGTACCCATCGGTTTTGGGGAAAATCCAAAATTGAGGTTTAAAGTTAAATAAATATTACTGCTAAGGCGGTTTCTTTGATTTTGGATAAAAACCCGAAAGGAACCACCACATGGAATGGATTATGCTTTTATTAGCATTTGTTCAAACCATAGTAGCGTTATGGAATTTTTTCTAGAGCGTTACAAAAATTATGGGGTTGGAGAAATCCAGCCCCTTTTTTTAGGTCTGTTGTAAACCCCTAATTAAGTTGTTAAACTAACTGTACTTATCGCGAGAATAACGCATGCAATAACATGCGAATGGAAATAAATCTGATGAAAACACAAATTTTTAAAAAGGGGGGAACTCCCTCTCCTGTGGACCCTCCCTAGTAAAGGGGTCGCAATGAACTTTTTCATGCTGTTCTTAGCGGTTATTCAAACGATTACGGCAATACTAAGTTTAATACTAAGATGAATAATTAGAGCTTGGTATGTCCAACCAAGCTCTTTTTTTATACTAAACCCTTCCTTTAATATCTCGCTTAACTGCATCTAACAGTTTCTGTTGAGTAATATCTTTTTGCTTCAAAGCTTCTGAAACTGTTTGTTCAATACTGTCTTTAATGACTAAGTGATGCACTATCACAGGTTCTTTTTGTCCTTGCCTGTGGAGTCTTTTGTTGAACTGTTGGTAAAGCTCAAGTGACCAATTAAGACCGAACCAAACAACAGTATTCCCTCCATCTTGAAAATTTAATCCATGCCCCACACTTGCAGGATGGAGAAGAAAAATAGGTATTTCTTTTGTATTCCAAGAATCTATTTTTTCAAAACTCGCATCAGTGCAAATGTTACGTCGTTCTTTTTTTGGGTAAAAATTTACAATTCGTTCTTTATCGGAAATGAAATTGTAAGCTGCCAGTATCGACTGATTGGCGTTTTCCTCTACAAGATCGTGAAAAGCTTTTAATTTTTCGTTATGCACTTCTTCCCATTGTTTTATTTTGCTGTCTATGTAAACAGCTCCATTACAAAACTGCAGAAGCTTATTAGATAGAGAAGCTTGGCTTAAAGCGACAATCGTTGAATCGTTTTCAAGTTCTAATAAAAAGTTTTTCTCTAGCTCTTTGTATTGAGCGCGTAATTTCAGAGGCAAATCAATTTCAATTGTGTTTTCAATGATTGGGGGAAGATCTAAATAATCTTTAGCGTCTAACCTCAAAACTAAATGAGAGATTCTGTTATGAATTTCTTCTTCAGCTCCCCCTTTTAAACTCCAATTGAAACCACTGTAATCAACGTCAAAGTATTTCTTTCTGTAATGAGTTATGAATTTTTCTAAACTTTCGCCCTGGTCTAATAAATATATTTGGCTCCATATGTCGAGCAAGCCGTTACTCGCAGGTGTTCCAGTTAATTCAATTAATCTTTCAATTTTATGAAGAACTTTTTTGAGTTTCTTAAACCTTTTCGAACTATGGCTTTTAAACTTTGAAGATTCGTCAATTACGACAATATCGTAATCCCAATTTTTACCTTTGTAATCGATTAACCAAGGAACTTTTTCAACGTTTACGAAATGTAAAAGAGCATCTGAATTAGCTGATTTGATCCTTCTCTTTTCGTAACTATCAACTATTAAACTAAAATCCATGGGGAAGGGTAAAACCTTTTCCCATTTAGCAATCTCTTTTGGCCAAGTATGTTCAACAACTCGAAGAGGAGCGATAACCAAAACTTTTGAAATCTCGAAAGCGTCGAACAAATCTGAAAGAGCGCAAAGAGTAGTTACTGTCTTTCCTAAACCAGGGCAAGCCCAAAGAGCGTGGAATTTGTTTTCTATGAGTGTGTCGATTGCTCTTAACTGGTAGTCTCTTAATCCACAACGATTAATCAAACAATCGCTTGCCCTCTTCGATGTTGTCAATGACATGAACTTTGAAACCTTGCTTTTTTAATCTCTTATGAATGTAAATTTGTATGGGTTTAGGTTCTTCACCTTCTCTTTTAAATTCGACGATTTTTAGTTTTTTCTTTTTGAAAAAAAGCCTATCATTAACACCCTTGCAACCAGGAGAAACCCATTTAAATTGGTCCCAACCCTTTGATTCTGCGTAATCGCAAACAGTTTTTTCTATCTTGGATTCTTTCAATCTGTAAAACCGTTTTTCTCTATGAATTTTTCGATTGCCATGCTTATAGATTCGGCTAAACGGTCACATGTTAATTCGTCGCAGGTCCACATGCCTTCATCTTTCAGTATGGTTTTAGTTATGTCTCCCGTATCATCCCCAATAGTTAGTAAGTAACTCCCTGAAGAACTTAAAGCTAACTTCACTGAAAATTTCATCTCCTAGCCTCTTCAACAATTTTGTTTGAAATGCGTTCTGCCATAACGTTAAAAATAACGTCTGCTAAATCGTCTTTCATACTGGTTATTTTGTCGCAAAGCTTCAGCATTAAATCGGCTCTTTCAAAATCAGCGATAACCGCAACCACTGGAACTCCTTTACCCGTAAACCATCCGGCTTCTATATGTGCAGAATTGCCGCAAGGGAGCAGAAGAACGCAAGCTTCAGCCGATTTCATTAAGTCTAAGTCGTGGTTAAAAGCATCTAAAGTTAGATCGTTTCTGTTTATCGCGTCTTCATATTCTTCAAAGCTCCAGCTTTCCCATTTAGGGTCAACGCTGGCAAAACTAAAACCATTTTTTCGCCAGTCAAGAATTTCAAAACCCGCATCAGTTAGTTTTTTACAAACTTCTTGGTAGTATTTATTTCTCCAAGAACTGGCGACATAAATTTTTATAGACTCACTTGTTTTAGAAAGCGAAGTTTGAACATTGAGCATTCCGTAATTCATTTTTAACCTACCTTTTCATATTCGAATAATGCCGGTTGGCTTTCATAACGTTTCTTTTTTCGGTCTAATCTATGATGCTCGTTATGGTCTTCTACGGTCATCAGTTTAAAATTTGATCCGTCTATAGGGTTATTGCTTGCATCATGATCTATGTGATGGATAACATGACCTTCTGGCAAAGGACCGTTCCGAAACTCCCAGATAGCAACGTGTAAGCTCCAAGGTTTTCGCCTTCCTTCTCCTTTGTCGCTAGCGTTAGGCAGTCTTATGTAATGACCCGATTCTCTTTTTAAAAATCTCAGCCCATTAAATTCTATAGACTCATGGGGTCTTGAGACTCTGTTATAGTTTTTTCTATGTCCCATTAGAAAGGGGGTTCCTCTTCAATTTCTTCAATTGGAAACTTGATTTTTTCTTGGTATTCTTCAGGAAAATTTAAGCATGCGTATTCATGGAATAACTCAAAGGCTTTTTTATCGTATGCTCTAGCGGCATCAGCTTCGATTTTAAAACTACCTAAATGAATACCTTCACCTCTAAAAGCAATTCTCGCTCTAAATCTATTTCCGCTGACACCTACACCTTTATATACAGAAGACCCTTTACCCGTAACCTTCTTATTAGCTCCATTTCCTAAAGCCCCGCAACGCCTTAAATTCTGTTTTCTGTTGTCGAGTTTGTTGTTATTTTTATGGTCAACCCAAAGACCGGCAGGACAACCTATAACTTGTCGATGCATATAAATTAGAGTTGTTCCGTGGATGCTCTTTTGGCCCTTCCGAACTGCGTAACCCCCTGGAAGAAAACACCACGAGTGTTTGTTCAGTTCCTCGAAATCTTCAGCGTCAACAATCGCGAATTTACCTTTTGTAAGCTTTATTTTTGCAACTTCAGGTTTTTTAGGCTTTGTCATTTTTTTAAACAACCTCACCTTTCATAACTCTTTGCGCGTCTTCTCTAGATATCCGAATTGATCCAAAATTTTTGAACCCTATTATGTATCCGCATTCAATAGCTCTATATATTCTTTTCTTTGCAGCATCAGTTTTTATATGCAGCTCAACGGCTAAAAACCTTGCAACTTCAGATACCGAGAAGCTTGGTTTTTCGGGCAATTTAGCTTTCGAATAATTTGGAGACATAACGGATAAATTCATTTCTTAAAAACTTGTTCTTCTAAAAGAGTTACGTAATTTCTTAAGTCTTGATAACTGTCTTTGTGCTTAACATTCGTCACTAACCTGATAATCTTTAGCGCAACCATATCCAACAAACCTCTACAAGCTTCTGAAACGTCTTCTTCTTTATTCAACTCACAGTAAAAGCTATCCAACATTATGGATAAAACTTTATAACGTTCATACATAACCCCCGCGTCTCCATAGTTGTCAGACCTGTCTTTTAAAATTTCTTCATCAGTTTTGATTTCTTCAGGTTCTTTCGGTATCATTTTCTAAACCTCTTCTTCTCGTATCCTTTAGCGTCAATAGGCAAGCCTTCAGCCCAATTCGGTAATTCGCACATCAGTTTTATGTATTCGTCTAAGCTCCCAAAATTTTCAGGAACCAAAGCTAGAATTTCGTCGTGAACAGTTAAAATTATCTGGTAGTTTTCTTTTTCAACATTCATCATTCCGTGAACCATCAAATCACGGCATAACGCTTGAATAATGTTTTCAACCCATTTCCCTCCATACGACTGTTGACGCTCCCATTTTTTACTTAGAGAGTTCACGCCCATGTAGGTCACTTGGGGATATCCATAAATACTGTTTTCTAACTCAGGACCGTAGTACGCCAGTAACCGACCTGAAGGGAGGCGACAAAAAAGAAAATTTTCTTTTTCGATATAGCAAAACTTAATGGATTTTACGCTGAATGTTGTACCTGGATTTTGAACAGCTTTAACAGCGCATTGGTTTATCAACTTCCACAGGTTTACAATTTGGAAATTAGATCCACGCCAATCGTTTTTAATCTTATCTGCAAAACTATCTTTGACATGAAGCCCATAATTAGGAGCCATTGTTTGAAAAGCTCCAATACCCCCGCCATAACCTAAAGCTAGTGTTGCAACTTTACCTATCAATCTTTCTTTGCTGTCTTCCTCGATTGAATCAAAAGGTTTTCCATAAATTTTTGAAGCTGTATGTTCATAAATTTTACCGTGGCCCCTAAAAACTTTTAGAATGTCCTTCTGGTCAGCTAACCAAGCTAAAGCTCTAGCCTCAATAGATGAGAAATCCGCGACCATTAACTTCATTCCTTCAGGAGCGCAAATCATTCCACGGATGCATGAAGAAAGAGCTTCCATAGGATCGCCATAAAACAACTCAAGTATTTCTTGGTCTCTGTATCTGAAAAGCTCTATGCACTCGTCAGTGTCTTTAAATGATGGTCTTGGTAGATTATGAGGTTGGAATAAATTACCGCTCCATCTGCCCGTAGAGGCTCCGTGATATCGAAGTAATCCTCTTGCGCGTTCGTCAGAATCAACTATTAGTTTTAGCTTTGCGTACTTAGCGTTTGAAGTTTTTCCTGTTTGCTGTCTTATTTGGAGTAGTCGTTTGACTAACTTAGGAGGGTTTTCTTTTTTCAGTACTTGTTTCAGATATTCTTCTTGGTAGTTATCTAAATGGAATCCTTGTTTAGCGCAATAAGGTATGACTTGCTTCCAAGAATTTACATCTAACAGTTCACCATCTGTAATACCAAAAACTTCTTTGTTTAAACTGTCTGCTTGCTTTGAGATTATTTCTATAGCATGCCCAACTGATTCAGTATCAATTGGAACTCCTCTAAGGTTTATCTCTTGATCTAACTCCCAAACTTTTCTTTCTGCTTCGTTTAAAGGTCTTATTATCTTCTTTATTTCGCGTTCTGCTATTACATCTTGTTTGCAGTATTCGTAAAGCTCCTCTAATAGTTCAGGATCTTCACAACGCGTTTTAGTTCCTTTCCAATTGCGAGGTTTGCACAGTTTTTGAACCAAATAAACACCGCGTTTATTTTTCAATTGGTCTTGAGGCAATCCTAATGCGGTACCGCAATCTATAAGCTTACGAGGTAAAGCAAGGACTGATGCTTGTGCTGCTGTATCATGCCAATTAGAAATGGGGGGAAGTTCCGATTTGACCGAACGTTTTAAAACGTTTAGCCAAATCGAATATTCAAAAAACGAATTCCAAGCATGGAAAGAATTATGAGGCCAAAAAATTTCAAAAGGAAATTTCATTCCTGGTTTCCATAATTCAGGTTTCCCATCATCTAGCGCGTACGCCATACAAAGAATTTCCGTTGTAGGGTGTTTAGAATACTGCCAAGCTCCTATTTTTCTAATATCGGCTTCGCTGTAGGTTTCAAAATCTATGTGGTAATCGCAATTAGCCATTAAAGAAAATCGTCTTCATCATCTTCAACTGCTACAGCTTCGAATTCATCCGCAGCTCTTGGGTTACCTCCCAGAGATTCGCCTTGTCTAAGAAACTGAAAATTGTTTAACCCAAAAGAGATTCCTTTTTTACCTTTTTTTTCGTAACCAAAAGCCCTCATTGAAACTCTGCAATAATCTCCTGATTTAAAAGCGGAAGGGTCTGTTATATCTACAGTGTTAGAAGCGTCTCGAATTCCGGGTTTTTGGTCGGATTTGATATTCATGAAGTAATGACCTTCGTAATGCTCACCTTCTAAGTCTTCCTCATCTCCATCTTTTAGAATGTAATTTAATTTTTTAGGTTCTTTCCCTTTAAAAAACTCTTCAATCACAGCTTCTTTTGCTTTTTTGATTTTGGATAAAGTCTTTTCATCACTCTTAGGGATTAGAATCATTGTGGAATATTTCAAATCTCCGTTATCGTCTGCTCTTGGTTCAAAAGCATTTAAAAATGAAGTTCTAACTTCACCCGTGATTACATATTTTTCACTCTTTTCAGCCATTAGTTTCTCCTTGATTTATGGGTTCTTGGAAATCGAGTTTTGCAGGATTCCAAGGTTCTCTTTTATCGTCTGCAAGAACTAACGCTGGCGAGCCTCTAGGCTTTATTACGTGCTCATCAATTATCTTGTGACCTTTGCCAAGAGCCTTTTCTGCTTGAGCTGGAGAAAGCATAGTCTTCTTATACATTTCAGAAGCTTTGAGATAATTTTTTAAAGCTTTTTCAGCTATCCCAATCTTTTTCCAAGTGCGGTTTGATCGCCCTTCTACAACTTTGAAACCTTTAATAGTTTCGCCTCTTAAGGCTATTTTTAAAGCGTAGTCAGCGATTGAACTTGTCCAGCTTTTAATCAAATCTAGTTTGGTTAAAATGTCAGAAATTTCATTAATACTTAGTAACTCTTTATCCTTTGTGGAGATTGGGGTTTCAAAATCTTTGAATTCTTCAGCAGCGGTTTTGAAATTTTGTTCTGCTAATGCCCTACAAATTGGTTTAGCCCTACACCACTGGCATTGTTTTTGACCTGGATTAAGAGGAGCATTTTCACTTTTAGCAATATCGGCTTTTTCTCTAACAACTTCGCCAAACTCTAATAAATCAGCTTTTGATATTTCCCATTCTGAAATGTTGTTTGTACGGGGTTGAACAATCACCAATTTAAAAGTTTCAAACTCTTCAAAAATTTCGTAGTCGTTTAGAACTCCCAAAGCGTAAATCATTAGCTGAGGATTGTTTTTAACGTCTACTTCAATGCCTTTGCCGTGCTTATAATCGATAACCGTTACGTGCTTTTTATCAATTACAATCGCGTCAGATGTTCCAAAACCTCCTTTTACCCAAGGGGAATATGAAACTCTTTGTTCAAAAAACTTAATACCTGGAAGGTTGTTTATGTAGTCCAGGTGGACCTGAACCGCTTCAGCCATTTCTTCATCGACTTCGAACTCATCAAACATTTCACCTAAGTACGCATCAGCTGATAAACCTTTTTCGAGACATTCAGCCGCTAAACTATGCGCTGCAGTTCCTTCTTCTGCGAACTCGCTAGTAGTTTCTGGGATACCTTTTTCAAGTCGAATTGCACCGGGGCAATTCATCCACTTTTCAGCTCCTGACGCACTTAAAATAAAATGTTTAGTCATTAGACAATGTTTCCTTTTGGCCATTCAGGGTTAACATTTAATTCTTTTAAAACTGCATCAGCTTGTTCAATAGCCTTTTTAGCTACTTCTTCAGGAGTTAAATCTTTGTAGATAAAAGCGTGCATTGCTGACGATATGAGGTCATTTCTTAGTTTAGGGTCCATTACGCAGCCTTCGCTTTCTCCAAAGCCTTTAAAGCTTTGTCATACGCCGATTTATAATCTCTTTCGTTAAGTTCAGAAAGTTTTTTGCACTTGAATTCAGCCATGATTTTCTTAGGAGCTTGATTACCTTCGGCTTTCATAAGTGCTACAAGCTTTGTTTTAAGCTTGTCGTAATCCACTTCTTCAGAATCTTCTAAGCCCACGAGGTCATCAATTCCTGAATCATCAACTTCATCAGAATGTTGGGCATTAACTAAAGGTGCTCTACTCAGTGCGTCTCTAATTAGTTCCATTAATTTATTAACTGCTTCAGTGTTTTTTTCTAACGCTTTTTCAAGTGCCATTGAGATATCTCCTTTATTTATTTTTTAGGGCTTCTTTTCTAATCGATTTAAAATTTCAGTAGTTTTTTCATTAAGGCGACTTATTTTTTCGATTAAATATCGTTCTGAACCTTTATTCATATTCTTCGCGTAGTACTCCTCGAAAGCATATTTAACTTGATCTCCCATCTTTTCGTACAATTTCAAATAAAAATCTAAACTCTCTTCGGGGAGTTTCATTGGTGTTCGCCTCCACTTTTTGGAATGTAGTTATCCCACTCGTTACAGAAAAAATTTGAATCTATAAAAACGTATCTAGTTTTTTTAGGTGCGAAATTATTTTTATAATTAACTAAAGCTTTTTTGAAATTTGGTTTTTGAGATGAGGAGAGTTCCCCAAAGCAACGCGCAGAACTCATTTGTCTTTCCTTGCGGGGGTATTTGGAGTATATTTTTGTGAATTCAGAAGTGATTGGACTTTGTAGATTAGGCTTGAAAAAACCGAACCCTAAAACGATAATTAAGGCTGCAGCTAAACCTGTAAGATTTCGGAGATTAAAAAAGTTCAACGCCACGGGGCTACATGGCGCCGAACTTTTCTCAGGTGGGAGGGGCTTGGGTGATATGGTCGAGTCAATATCTATATCGTATTTCTTAGTGTAGTAATACAGTGTAGATTGCTTAATCTTTGGGTATTGCTCAAGCGCGTGTTGAACGCTATGACTTTTTCTAAGAATTTCTAATATCTGTTCTCTGGAATACTTCGAGGCCATGATTTATTCCTTATATTTGAATCGAAACCCAAGCTTAAAAGCGGTTCATGCATGGCCCCATGTACGACTTTATTGGAAAGCTTGAGTTTCGACAGATTGATTTTGAAATTATTTGTAGGGGCCATTTGGAAATTATTAGAACTTTTTGTTTAATCTTAAAATAAAATTTATACCTTTTAATTTAACTAGTCAACCTTTTTATTTATAAATTATTGTAATCATATGGACTCCGTAGGAGAAAGAATAAAAGAAGCTCGAATAAACAAAAGGTTAACTCAAGCTGAACTCGCTAAACTGATAGGGTTGAAAAGCTCGCAGGAAATAAGCAATTGGGAAAGAAGTAAAAAAGGCCCTAGAAAAAACCTGGCTCTTTTAGCTGAAAAACTAGAAGTGTCTGTAGATTGGATTTTAAAAGGCGAGATACCAAAAAACTCAAAACATATTAAATTAGATCTTAGTGAAACAATCGCGGTAGGGCACACACGTATAAACACTAAGTCAGTATCTATAACTGAAAACCTAAAAGATGAACTTCTCGAAGCTCAAAGACTAATTATCCAACTTCAAGAAGAAAATAAACAATTACGTGAACGTTTAAAATAAAAACTTAATAAAAACTCAACTGATACAATTTTTTATACCCTTCTTCGCTAAAGATGTATTTTATTTTTTTATCTCTATCTAATTTATACGCATCTGCTACCATTATATCTCTTATATCCCCTCCTTCAGCCAAGTAATCACCCGCAGGAACATCGCCGGGAACTACCACTATGCTAACGCCGCCGTCAGAATTCTCTAGTTGCTGTACAACGCCCAAAGCTACCACGAGTCTAACCCAAGTCATTTGAGGTTTAACTTCTGAACTAACGTTGTATTGTATGAACCATTGGCCTAAGCGATTAAAAAGCCCTATCTTTTTCGCTGCTTCAATAGGGTCTTTTTCAGGCGATACATTTTCAGGAGAACAAACAGTAGTCAATTTTGGAACCTTTAGAGTTGTAATAATATCTCTGCAAGAAGGAACAAAAAAGACTTTTGTGAGCTTGCCAGTAAAATCTGCATACGCAGTCAAACTTGAACAAAAAACAAACATTAAAATAAAAATTAGTTTTTGCATTAATTTATCCTCTTTTTAGCATCCCCGACTTTGCGCGAGTATCCCAAACCGTATTTCAGGCTCAAAGTTTCCAGTGAAAAAAGCCGAAAACCTTTGCCACCCCGCATAACCTCCGAATCTGTTTTTAGAATTGACAGAACCGCAAGAAAGCCACCCATGAGTATATCCACCTCCCCTGAGTATCCCGTTAAAAACTGATTTTTTTACTATAGGATTTATTTTATAAATCGGCGAAGTTGGATCTATTAGGCTTGTTATCATTGCATTCTTAATTTTTTCTTCATAGTTTTCAGGTTTCATCCCAAAATCAGCTTTTAAAAGCTCTTCTTTAGAAGGACCTGAAACACAAGAACTTAAAAACACAAACATTAAAACCAGAATAAATTTTTTCATTTCGAAACCTCTAATTTAGGTTTAACCATGTATCTGATGTTGTCATTGGGTATGTTTACAATTTCTTCCGATTCGTTTACAAAAATAGAATTCGTTGATGTTTTTATTATTAGTTTTAGATCTTTAAAATCTTTGGCATCAGTTGACCCCATAAAAGCCTTTTTCAAGTATACACGTTGGGTTTTGATATGCCTGGTTGCATCAAAGCCATTAAAATAGAACGTCATAAATGGTAAAAGCATAAAACTTAAGGCAATGATATACGTAAAAACTCTGGCTGTTGTAATACCCGATCTCACCGCTACCAATCCCGCAATGAACGATATAGGGGTAAATGAAATGTAAACTATCATTAAATATCCCTCTACCCCGATAAGCTTAAAACTAACTGCAGCCGCTCCGCCTATAGTACTTATACCAGCCATAAAAACACCAGTTGTCATAATTACAGCCGAGTAATGCTTATCCTTGTAAAATTGGCTTAATCTATTCCCGCACAAAACTCCAATACAAGCTGCCAAAGGAATAAAAAAACAAGAAGTTGTTACGACTGATAAATAAAAATCTTTAAGCCATAAAACAAAAAAATCTTCTAAATTAATAAAAGAAAAGAAGTTGTAGTGATTAGCTTTAGAAACCCCCGCAACATAAACTAACCCGTTCAAAGAACCAAATAAGAAAAAAATCGATATAAACAAAGTGGGATTTGATTTTAAAAACTTAGTTAAAGAAATTATAAATTGAATATCGATTTTATCTTCTGCTTCAGTATTTGGTTCTCCATCCTTTTCCTTTATCTTTTCCGCCATCAGTGCCTACCCTCAAAACTGTCTCCATTTTTATACTTCCCACAAATCTTTAATCCTTCAACGATAGCGTCATACTCCGCTTGATCCATTGAAAGGCCCCAAATAACTTTTACTTCTACCCAGTTGTTTAAGTATTCACACCAATACGACCTATTGGGAGGCATCCATTTTGCCGGATCTTTACGACCTTTTGATCTATTTGAACCTTTTGCAACAGCTATTAAATGATTAGGATTAGATAAATCATTCGCGTATCTTCTACGCTTCTCCTCCCTCCAATTAAAACCGCCTGAAACGTGAGCTTCTTTCAATGGGACCATATGATCAACGTCTAAATCAGTAGGGTTTGAAGTTACGAGTCCGGTATAAGGCCCAACCCAAAAACCTTTGAGAGTTTCTTCATTCAAAACTTCCCTACGTGTTTTTTCACCGTCTCCATCAGCGTCAACCCAATGCTTGTAGTACATTCGATCGTAGGTTTCTCCACTCGTTTCGGGTTCAATAATTATATTGTCAATCGGATCAGCGAACGACAAAAAAGGAATAAACGAGAAAATTAATACTGCAGTTAAAGTTTTCATTTTTTGACCACTTTCAGAAATGGATATAAACAAATTAAACATTTTCTTCAAAAGGAATTTCTTTTGTACTTTTATATTTAGGCAAAGATTTATTTAAAAAAACTTTAAACTCTCCCCAACTTGAAGCAAGTCTCATTAAAGCTATGACAGCAGAAAAATGTTCCCTTAGTTTTGGGTATCCTATCTCTTCTGTCAAATATTGAAAATGCTTATTTTTTCTCCTACCTTTTTGGTTCAACGGGTTTTGCTTTTTCAATTCGTCTAAAACCCCTGGAGCCAGCCTTTCATATATAATATCGTTCGTCATTTTACCTATGACAGGTGGGCGACTGTTACTTTTCTTAGGTGGGAAAGGCCACTTATTGAGCCTGAAAATGTGTTCATAATAATCATTCGGAAATGTTTTCATCCAAGGTCGTAATTCTTTGGCTATGAACTGCTCTAATATTTTTTCTAACGCATTTCTAGCTCTTGAATTCTGATACCCCGTCGCTTCATCGACGAGCGCGATTATTCCAACTTGAGCAAGCCCCCGTATTAATATATCGGCCTTTTCAGCAACTCTATTTTGCGGCTCACCTTTTAAAGCGCCTTTATCCCTCGCAATAAGCCATATATTACATATTTTTGGTAGCAAACTAGCTTCGAGCCCTTTAGAAACCATTCCTCCTTTTGATATATATCCTATTGGATTTAAAAGGCTTTCTTTTGTTTCTGTGTCTATAAAAGGCTCTAAATTTTTCAAAGCCAAGTACTCTGGGATTAAAGCGCCTTTTTCACCTGACTTTTTTCTTTGATAATGCGCGCCGCTACCTCTTCTCCCTAATGCCAAAGCAATACTTCTTTCGCTCAAAACTCGTTTGCCGTCCTCAAGAACCGCACAACTAATCCTAGTATCCCCGATTTTTAGCTCCCCCGTGTGGTTTGCTTTGGAAATATTCTTCAGAGATTTTGACCATCTTGCATTAGCAGCCTTTTTAGCAATCGCGCTTCTTTCCTGCGACGATAAAGTCTTTGTTCTGGCATCTCCTCCCTTTTTCGCCATCTCGCTTTTATAAATCTTCAACTGTTTTTCGATTTCTTTTTCGGACATTCCAAGCCTCTATTGATTTATACTTACCAGCAAGCATAACACCCTTATACTAACTAAGCAAGCATACGCTCAATTAAAAACTTTTAATTATGCAAAAGACTAATGGAGGGATTTTTTAGGGAGAGGTTTTATCTTGTTTATTCTTAAGCTCTTTATAAATATCTTCTAAAATTTTTGTCTGATGTGACGCGTTTTTCTCGTATTCTTCTAATCTGTGTTCGCTCAATCTTTTGTATTCGTCGAACCCTTTTTTAAATTCTTCAAAAACATCCTTAGATAACTTGCTATCTGATACTTTGTTGATTCTCATATGGAGCCACATAAGAAGCATTGAACAAAGCCCTAAAGCAAAACCAAGAACTCCAGGTAGTAAACTAGTCATTGAATCGCCTCAACTCTATCACCTGATATTCTAAGAATTTTCCAATAACTACCATATCCTGTTGGGACATCTCCAAAATTAATTGTTTGAGAAACATATTGGGATAGGGGTTTTAACTGAGTTTTAAATGAAGTTTTAATAATCGGTTTTTCAATGAACACTTTCCACTCTAAAAGCATTGATTCAGCATCAGCTTTAGAAGTTAAAAGAGTATTAAAAGTTATAGGTTTAATAATCAGGTAATCAACCCCAGCTCCCACACCTTCAACATATTTGTATTCTGGATCTTTTGAAAAATCTCTTGAATGACCTAAAAAAATAACTGAAGCTAACAACTCGTCCAATTCTTCAAACTCAGGTTCGCTAGTTAAACTCGAATAGCTGGAATATATTTGTTGGTTAGGGTCTGCAGAACTTGGTTTAGCTAAAACACTTGTAGTAATCTGCCCGTTTCGGCTCGTGTTATCTTCAGCTAAAACCGAAATATTTATTTCCTGAAAAATTTCTCCTATTTTTTTCCTCGAGGGGATAGAAACCCCAAGAGGGTAAGGGCGATTTGTATCGAGAGTGGAGAAAGAAGTGGTATCAATATTGTCTGAATCAATGTTTAAAACATTCTCCAAAATCTCTTTCTTCAAACTCCCAGCGTAATTAGATCCAATATTCTTGGTATAGTTACAATACACTCGCTTAGAAGTTTGAGCATTTAAAACAAACTCAGCTTTTGAAATATCTGTTGAAGATGTAGGCAACACCGTTCCATCTTCATCGAAAATGGAATCGAATGAAGTAATGGCTTGGTCGTCTACTTTATATTTAAAACTCGTAGTATCAACCTGAACGGCTTTTATTCCTTTTAGTACCCCGTACCCTCTATGGATAGGATTTCCTCCTTCATTCGCGTCTAGATTAGGAAACGAGGTTGTTTCATAAGAAACCAATGGAAAATTTAAACTAAACAAAGAAATGAAATCGGTAACTTTAAAAGTTACTTTTTGAGCTGTATATTTTTGCTTTGTAACAAGACCTTTTAGTATTGTCTGCGATTCCGAAAAAGGTAGCCAATCTTCAAAACTCGAAAAAGGTTTATTTTTAAAACCTGTCAGTGATATCTCTATTTCAGAAGCTGAAATAAAATATTTACTCCAAATGTCGTTAAAATAACCCGTAACGTTTGATATCTCTAAATTCCCATAAGTTACCGTCGTATTCGAAATTAAACTCGTTCTTCCTCTATTCGAGGTAGGAATTTTTAATACAATATCCTTCCAATCGTTTAAACCATCAAAATAATTTTTAGGTGATGAGGTACAAAAATGAAGCCAAAAAGTTGAATATAAACTTTCGTTATTCGGGTCTGCTCCAGCGGTTAGCCAAACATAAATATTTTTATTGGAGCTATCATAGAACCAACTATTTTCAACCATATCTCCTAAAGAATCTGATTCATTAAGATTGACTAACCCATGTCTAACACTCAAAGGGTCTGATTGGTTTAGATTATCTTTTACAAATCCAACTTTATAAATCGAACCTGAATGCAGCGACCATGACGAAAGTTTTATATAAGCTTTAATCTTTACTAAATAAACTTTATAGCTTGTCGAATTAGATATAAATTCTTGAAAAGTTTGAGCCATTTATATCAACTCTCTAAAAGTCATATCTATTGCATTGACATCGAAATTTACATCTTTTATTTCAGAATACTTGATTATCTTTCCATAAAAAGTTTCGAAATACACCCCCACTTTCTCCGAATCTGGGAGAAAGGAAATCACCATATTCCCATCAATCCCATTATTTTTTAGAGTGTTGTATACATCGAAAAATTTCTCTGAATCCGTTAAGTTAGAAAGCTTAAACTTTTTTTGGCGATAAGGTATTTTTATGTCTGTTAAAACCCCTCCAGCGGGTGTTTCAGTGACTTTGCTTCTGGAGACTAGTGAAAACCCTGACCCGTATGAAAAGTTGATTTCTGGCGACCATGACCACCCTAAAAAAAGCCTCCCTAATTCAATATACCCATCAGTATTTGTTGGGTCTGAAAATTTAAAATACCAATACCTATAGCGTACAGTGTCGAATGTACCGAACCTCGTTCTGTGATAGAGAGGTAAATCATCAGTGTCTAACGTTCCACCTGCTCCACCGAATCCTGCAAAAGCTTCTCCAGCTCCAAACATTGCTGGAAAAATATTTGAATCTTCTGTCTTGAATGACGCGTTAGCAAAATCAGAAGGAAAAATATTTGAATCGTGCCCGTACAAACTAAACGTTGCTGCCACTGAAAAATTATGACGAATTAAACAATACGCGTTTATTGGAGGAGCGTCTTCACCCATATCAACAATCATGTCAGTGTGAGTTAAATCGGGGCTTCTCCAAGTATCTCTAGGAGGTTCGGTTTTTAAATTGGAAAATGGGTTTATCGCGGGAGGATCGCCTTCGGGGGATGTTCCAGGTGAAACAACAGCGTTATCTGCATGATTCTTTGAAAAAAAAATAATGTTTTTATGCATTAGGCTAAACTCTCAATCCCGTTAGGACTAATAGCTTCAATACCGTTTCTTGTCATCTCCAGTAAACTCGACCTGATGAACTCTGCAATGACTTGATCGTTTAGAATCACTTTTCCATCTTCTTGAGAATCAACACTATCTGCAATTCTTTCTAGCACACTTCTTAATGCAGATATCTCTCTAGTCTGATTCTGAATTTCGGTTTTAATGCCTTCTGATGAATTGTCTGATGAATTGCTTGAATACCTAGAATTCTCTTGAGCCGTTAAAATTCGTTCCCCCTGATGTATGTTGGCCAAACCATCATAAGGAACATACCCTAAACCTTGTTCAAAGGAACCTAGATAGGGCTTTTGATGTTCTGGAATTTGAAACCTAGTATGATGGGGGAAAAATTCCGTTAAAATATTATCGTTCCCCGTAGCAATATTTTGTCCTTTATCGTCGAGTACAGGTAAATCAGTTGCAAATGTAGGGACCCAATCCAGAAAACCGGGAATTGGTGTTTTAGAAGGTTTTGGAAATTCAAATGCTTCTATCTCAGGTTTATACTGCGCTATATCGTGAGTCATACGACTTAGAACATCTTCTTTAGTTGCGTAGCCTTCAGAAATTAGTTCTTTTAATCCGACAATAGTGGCGGTATCTATTCCATGATGTTCAATTGACACTATTCTACCAAGCGCATCCTGACGGCTACCAGTCCCTTCGTTAGGGTATCTCAGACTTGTATAAGCTAACTGTTTTTGAAACGCCGATGGGCCGTTATTAGGTAATATCCGATCATTACGATTTAAATCGTTTATAAAGTTTCTAAAGTTTAATTCTCCCTGATGCCTTTTATTTCCTCTTGTAGTCGCTAAAATTCCGCCAGCAATAGCGGCAATAGCCACGCCAGCCAACCCAGAACCCGCCAGTCCTGCTGCAAATTGAGAAACACCACTAGCCCCGACTCCAAGGGCACCTACTGCAGAAGCACCTCCAATACCAGCGGCTATCGAACTTACTGCACCAACAAGCTTATTATTAGTAAATTGACCTACGATATAACTCGATAGAAAACTACCAACTGCAGTACCTGCAGCCCCTGCAAATGAATTGGCTCCTGCGTTAGCATCCACAAACGCTTGTTGAGTTTGCGTTAACGGTCCCTGAGCATTTACAGGCCCTCCAATAACTAAATTATTCGATCCTGTCAGCGGGTCTCTAAAAACATTTGCAAATGGATTAGGGTCAATGGGCAATCCTGTTGCTTGCAGAAAGTTTGGGGTTGTAACACCCAATAATGAAGGTTGACCTCTGTTGATAGCGTGTATAAACCCTTCACCTAACAACTTTGTTCCCGCTCTACTAACAATTGCTTCACCTGCTTGAACAGCAATAATACCGTCTTCACCTTCAGGTATGATTCCACCTGTTGAAGCACCTAGTAAACTAATAGTTTCAATCAGAAGAAATTGCGCTGTTATTTGGGTTACAGTAGAAATTACAGCATTCAAGACGGAACTTAAAACATTCTTGAATCCTTGCTCAAAAGTTTGAACTCCTTGAATTCCTTTAGTAACAGCATTACCCATACTTGAAGAAAACGTATTAGTAAAACTTGTCATACCGCCACGCATAATGTCAAAAGTATTACCAGACTTTAACGCTAAATCTGCAAAACCAGCTTTAACCCCCGCTAGACCTTGTGTTACTGAACTATTAGCATTCCTATTAACTTCTACAAAACCGTCTAAAGCTAGTCTCCTATTAGATAACGATTCATTCGCGTTAAAAATAATTTGGTCTTTTTGCTCATCGTCCATTAAAAGGACTTCATCAGCAGTAACCCTTGCAGCCTCTTTGTAAGAATTAAGCGTATCTGTTTGAGCTTTTAATCTAAGTACCTGGCTTATTTCCTCTCTTTCTTCAGCAGAATCAGTAAGCCTAAAAAGTTCTTTCTCTGTTTTTGTTCTTATGCGGCTTTTTTCGTCTTGTATATTTTTAAACTTTGCAAAAGATGTATCTCGTCTTTCGGATGCAAGCTTTATAAAATTATTCTGTTCAGCTTGAAATTTTTTAAAATCGAAAGTGTTTTTTTTCGGATTCGCTATAGTTGTTAAATGTGAATTTGTGTTTAGGAAATCGTTTTTAGGTCCTCGCCTTTCAATTAACTCTTCATCCAAACTTCTTTGGCTCAATTCTTCGACTTGTTTTACTAAACCTTCATCAGCTCCTAAACCTAAGCTGACAGCAGATTGCTCTCTAATCTTTTGGTTTTTAAAATTACCGAAAGAAGTAATGCTATCTTCAGATTGATTCTCGAATATAGTGTTTACAAGACTCTGTTCTTCAAGAGCTTTATCTCTACTAGCGTTACCTCTTTCTAACTGTCCTTCGGGAAACGGAAACAATACAGGGTTAATCGGGTCTGCTCTTACTGAGATTTCTTCCAAAACTTCAGGACCACTTTTTTTATCTGCGGCAGGTAAAGCCCCTGCTTTACGGCTCCCCCCGCTTGAGTTCGAAATCCCCTCAGCTAATTCTCTTACATCTTTAAAACCCTGTTTAAGCTGTTGAGCATACCCATTCGTTTTAGTACTTAAAGCATCCAAGTCTCTGCTAAACTCAACTGTTTCTAGCTTTAGAGTTAGCTTTTTACTTGCAGGGAAAAATTCATTCATCATATCCCTTACAGGTTTTGTTGCTTCTGCCATTTCGCCAAACTCTTCTTTATACTTATTCTTCAGCCCCGTTATCATTTCTTCAAGCTTAGAAAAAACAAAACCTATCGTGGCTAGAAGCGTAACAACTCGCTTCCCCCCAAGTATCAAACCTATGATTCCTATGTCTCTTGCTTCTGGAGGCAACCCATTAAATAACTTAATCAAACCTAGAAAAAGTTTTCCGATTGCAGTTAAACCTGGCATAACAGCATCAAAAATACTAGCCGCTCCAAGTGCTATAGCCTCCATAAAATTGAAAGATTTTTTAATCATCTTTTCAATGAACAAAATCGAATCGTTGACAAAGCTCGTAACCGTTACATGATTCTGTTCAAAATAAATCCCGATATTATCGGCAACACTTTTAGTTTTAGTCAGTAAATTTTGAAACGCTTTAGAATCTAATATTGCAAAACCAAGCCTCTCTAAATCCACTTGAAAACTCTGAAAAATAGCTTTGAACTGAAAAGAAGCTTCACTAGCCATTGTTGCAAAACCTTTTTCAGTGGCTCCAGTCGATTTAGAAATATCTTCAATGTTTTCTTTTAACGTTTCTATTTTATCGACCAACACAGAAACACCTTTTAAGGCCCTCACATTGGGAAATATCCTTGCTATCGTTTCAGGGGGTAATCCTCTAAACTGCTCCAAGATTTCCACAAGAGGCAACATCTTACCGCTTGAATCTTGAGTTCTGATTGCTAACTCATTCATGGCTTTCTGCGAATCGTCAGCCGGTTTAATCAACCCAGTCAACGCAGCGTTAATTGAAGTCACCGTTTCAGCCGTTGAAATACCTCCAACAGTGATAGTTGCAACAGCTGCTCCAACTGTTTCAAGTCCTTGGTTAGCTAATTTAGCGGTAGGTAAAACATTACCAAGATTTGCAGCCAATTCAGAAATCGTTGTTTTACCTTTTTTCTGAGTAGCAAAGAAAATGTCAGATACTCTTGTTGATTGAGTCGCTTGAAGATCGTAAGCGTTTAATGCGGAAGTGAGTAAATCAGAAGTTTGAGCAACGGACGATACGCCAGCTACAGCAAGTTTTGAAGAGGTTTCTAATACTTGCATTCCTTCAGCACCTTGAAACCCTGCCGAAGTGATATCAAATAACGCTTTTGTCGCCGTTTCTCCAGTCTGTGCGTAATCCGTCCGCATTTGCTGAACTTGCAAAGACATTTCTTTTATTTGGTTATCTGTAACATCATCCATCAAAGTGGCAACTTCACCCATTTGGGATCTGAAATCAGAAGCCATTTTAGCTGACACAATACCAATACCTGATACTGCTAAACCTAAATTTCGCGTAGCTCTAAAAGCTGAAGTAGAAAAACCTGACAGTTGTCTAGAAGTTGTATTTAATCGTCTGCTTGTAGAAGCAAGGGCAAGGTTAGCAGTTCGACCAAAACTACTAAAACTGGAAGATGAAGCTCTTAGAGATTGTTTTGTTTCTCTTCTAAAATCCCTTACACGCTTTACTGAACCATCGATCTTTCGATCAAATGGAACCATGTTAGCGTCCATTGTAAGAGCTGTAAGATTCATTTCTTTTTCTTCTCGTTTTTAGTTTTTTTATCTACGTGGTCTAAATAAACTGAGTCAGCCGCTTGTAATCTTGAAATAAACGAATCGATATCTTCTATTTCAAACGTTTCAATGTACGCGGCAATATCTGAAAACGGGACTGATGAAGGGCCAAAACCAACAGGTCTAGATTGATGCAGAATGCAAAAAGCTTTGTAAGCTTCCTCATTTTCAAGAAGCAGTTTAGGTTTATCTTTTAAAGCTTTGGGGAGGTGTCCATTTTTCTTTGCAAGAGATTTTAAGAATGTTAAGGAATCACCCCATTTTAATTCCCAAGCTATGACTTTTTTATGTTCTCAATAGCCTCTTTTTTAACCTTGTACTGCTTCGATTCTAATTTTTGAGCAAATGCAACAACCTCTTTTTTGATGTGCTGATTTTTTAAAACTTCTAGTCCAATTTCGTCTGTAAATGGAATGGGTTCCCCATCGTCATCAGTTAAATTCTCCATATCAATCAGAACAACTCCAACCAAAACTTCAGAAGAGAGATTATCTAATTCAGCAGCATCTACTTCATCATTGTTGAGCTCATCCTGAATAGGCTTCAAAAGTCTTTTAGACTTTTTAACGTGTTCCGGGTTATTCAATGGAGCAATGCGGTATCTTAAGTCACCAAAATCGACCGAACCAAAAACTTCAGATTCAATAATTTTAGGTTTAACTTGGGAAAGCTTCATAATTTTTTCCTTTTTGTTTTATTCAAAATTAACTGGCAGATATTTTATCTATTTGAATCGTGTAGCCTGTTACGGGGTCTTTATATGCTTGGCAGCTAACATCTTGCATTACGTCACCCTCAGAAACAGGTATATCTACATCTTTAACCCCTACGTTATACATTGAAATGATGTATCTGTTTGAACTTGAATCAACGAGAAAAAAATTAAAACTTGAAGCTGTGTTTTGCAGCAGCTTTGTATACAAAGAAACATCCTCAAAATAAGCATTGCCGCTAATTTCAACTGTACAGTCTCCGACACTGACCCCTATTAAATCCTTTACTCCCACTCCCGTTTGTTTTGTAGGGTTGTTATTTAAAGATATTGAGAACCTTTTGAATGTCCCTGGAAATTCTGTATTAGCTTCCTTCACTAATTCTACATTCCCTGCTGCGTTCATTACGGGGGTTACTGTAGGAGGCGAAACTGTTCCTGAATTATCAATTGTTACATTCGATAACGTCACCAATTTTCCCATAACTTCAAAAGACACTGAAATTTCTGATTCCTCGTTCATTTCAATAGTCATTGAATTGGTTCTGATGCCTGAGTATTGAAAATACTCGTTTACATCTGTCAATCCGCGTTCTAAAGTCATAGCTTTCTTAGTCGTGCCGTTACGCAGTAATGCGGAAGAGCTATAACTTAAAGCTGCGTTCGCAGAATCAGCAGTAAATGAAGCAACAGTTCCGTCTTGTTTTTCTAAAGTCAAAGCGTTCGCAGCGAATCCCGTTATTTTAAAAATTCCATTATTAGAAGCTGGAACAGAATCTTTAATTTTTAAATGCTGTCCTATCGCATTTTTAGCTGCTTCAAAAGCAGAAGCCGCACTCAATAATTGAGCTCCTGATAAAGATAAATCAGGCCCTGTTATCGTCTGAGGAACAGTGAACGAATTCATGAACACATGCTCAAAACTCGTATCATACGTTTCAAAGGAAAGTTCGCCTGATATATTCCCTGTTGTATCTCCACCTACGATATATTGGCCTGAAACTTGCCTATCTGAATTTTTCTCTTTACTCACTCCTATTTTAGGAACTGACTTAAGGTTTTCATCAACCTTTCTAAGTTTCTTCAACGTCGGAGTTGATGGAGTCTCACCTGGAATTGTTTCTTCAATGAATGCCAAATAACTCTGTGCTGCTTCAGCAGTAGTAGCCATACCTTTATCCTTTTATTTAATAACGCCCGGTTGTTGTTCCAAGTTTTGAATTTTTATTTGCCAAGTCATTTTTGCAACAACAACATCTTTTTCTTCTTCACCGGACAGTTCAAAAATTGTGTTAGTTAAAACCATGTCCTTAGCTAAACCGCCTAAAGTAATATCGTTTTGAAAAACGGTTTCTACTTCAGAACAAATCTGATCTAAAGAATCTTGAGAAGTTTCATTCTCTTTTACGTATGCTTCAACCGACAGATTCAAAGCCCTTTTAACTATCCTAGGTTGAGATACCCCACTTACTTCAGACCCTTCAGCCAAACTAAAAACAGCCAATGCAGGTAAATCATCTTCTTTGAAACTGTCTACTCGGTTTTGATAAACGTTAGTTCCAGTAGTATCTAAACCTGTTAGCTTTAAAACTAAAGCGTCTCTAATCTGTTTTCTTACGTGGTCTGGCATTAAACTTTTCTAAGTTTCATCAACAAAAAACCGTTTCCCATTGGAGTAGGAGTTTTTAATAAATACGAAACTGAAGCCAATACTAACGAATCATCTTTTTTAGCGTTTGGAGCTTCCGATTCAGCGCAAACGAAAAAAGGTTCGTTTCCCACAACTTCAACATGCCCTAACTCAACCCCCGTTGATTCAGCTGAAAAAATACCTTTGGCATCTTTCGCGCTTCCTCCTTGGGGAGTATAAACAGCAGTCTCTGCAAAATGATTAGTATTGAAAATCTTTGAAATATCACTGTTCAGGTTCATATTCTTCTGCTGTTGAAACTTCAGTTTCGTTTTCTACAAGAGAACCCATCGATACAAATTCTTCAGGCTCCGTTACTTCCATCTCAAAAACTTCGCCATGTAAAAAATTCAAAGGTTGTTCAGATATAAACTCATTAGGTTCTTCACAGACCTTAACTTTAAGTTTTAACCTTCGGTATTGTTCGTCTCTAAGCTTGACGCGTGTACCAACCGGAATGATAAGGTTTGGGCCTTCAACGATTTTTTCAATCATTTTTCAACCTCTTCAGGCTCTTTTGCTTTTTCAGCCGCTTTGATTAACTTGTCATGCTTTTTAGGCTCGTAGAGTTCAGCTTTTTTAAACTTAATAAGTGTTTCAGCATCTTTTTTATTTAAATCGATAACGTCTCCTACAGCGCAATGTTTGCTACCTTCTTCTGTGTTTAAAACACATGACGCAATGATGTAATGTTTAGCCATTTCTTTATCCTTTATTTAAAACCAGGGGTTTCCCCCTGGATTATTTTAGATTTACTCTCATCAGGTAGTTAGAATGTCGTCACAAGTTGAAAAGTATTCAACATGCTCCAAAGCTGTATCAACAATCGAATGAATAACAACTCTTAACGCGCCCGTTGCGCTATGGGTATAAGGGTCTTTCATAATCTCAACGCCACCCCATTCGCCAATGTACAATCCAGGCCAATACCCGTGAACCATTGAAGAACAAACCCCAGACGATGTTCCTTTAGTTAAATTGCTCGGCATTTGGTTTGTAACTCCGACTTTATAACCGTTGAGTTCTCCACCTTTTCCCCAAACTTTTTCAGGGTGTCCTGCTTCAACTGCCGTTTTCTTTAACTTGCCACGGGTTTTAGTATTCGCCATATAAGCCAACAAGCCGACATCCCCATTATTCGCAGCCACTTCCGTTTCAAGGTCGACCAACATGTCGTGCGTGGGGGCACCACCATTTGTGCCTAAAGCAACAGAACCAACCCCCGTTGTATTTCGTATGCCTAAAGGTTGATTACTCGTTCCAGTTCCACTCACAGAAACTCTATCTAGTTCTAGAGCAACTGATAACGCAAGTTTAGCTCTAATCAACATTTCGATTGCTATCGCGCTTTGAGCAAGAAGAAGCCTAGAAATTTCAAGTATTCCACTGACTTGTTTTGGGCTCATTGGGACTTGATCAAAAACAGCAGCTGATTCAGTAGGAGAACCGTTTTCAGCTATCCAGTACGCAGTAGGCCCTGAAACAATTCTTGGTATTGCCATGTTTCCAACTAAACCCGGCAAAACAGTTGCTCCCATTGCTTTCACTAAAGTTTTATTAAACAAATACTCAATAAAACTTGTCGCTACTAAATCAGTCGCAACTGTGTAACCCCCATCTGCAGGAGTTCCAACAGTTAAATCTTTTTGACTCATTCCAGCGTTTTCAAGTCCTTTTGAAGTAATCATTGAATCTCTTTGAACTTCAAAAGGTACTAAAAAACCTTCTGTAACTTTTCCGGTTCTTTCAGAGACAGCTTTTGAACACTCTCTTTCAAAACCCGCTTCGAAAGAAGGATTAGCTATAGCATTGAGACAATTCATAAAACTAAACTGACGAGTTTCTTTTTCAGTCAATCCAATCTGCGTAGGGGCATCAACGGTAGCATCCCCGCTAGAAAGACTAGCTAAAATTGCTTGTCTGAATTTGTCCGCTCCATCTCCTGTCTCTAAATACTTTTGCGCTAACTCTCTGCAACCGTGTCTTTCGCCTAGTGCAATAATCTCTTGAGCTTCCTTAACTGCTTTCTGCGCTTGTTCCGCTATGTATTGTTCGTTCTCTTTAGTAATTGTTACTTCTGTTTTTTTCTCTTCTATAGCTACTTCAGGCATTTTCGCTTTCTCCTGTTCTTCTTCTGGTTGTTTGTCGCGTCCTACTCCAACTGTTGCATCTGCAGGAATAGGAACAAGGCTACCTTCGAAAGGTGTCCATTTCGTAGCCCTATAAATAGGTGTTTCGTGTTCTTCCGCGTCGGGGTTATCTTGCACATATTTATCAACTTCATAACCAACCGAAGCACTTTTTCTAATTCCATCTACTACATCTTGAAAAATCTCTTCAGCAAACGCGCTCTTTCCAAAACGCGCAACAGCCCGTAACTTACGGTCTCCACCGATTTCAACTTTTTCAATGACTCCTACTACTTTATTTCGATCATGATTAACCAACAAATTGGCCCCGGTGTTCATCCTGACAAGATTCACACTCTCGGAGTTATGATCGAGTATTTCAATTCCAAACCATCTTTCATAAGGCTCTTCAGAAGAAATGGAAAGTTCCACAGTTCTGTCTTCTGTGTTTACCGAAGAACGATCTAAAATAAAATCTCTGTGTTGTTCTTCCTTAGTAGGAAGTTCCTTTTCACTAATCTTTTTCGTTGTCATCCGCTTTACTCTCTTTAGACTTCGAGTTTTGAAAAATGTGGTCCAAACCTAATTTTTCAGCTTTCGCCTTTTCAACCGCTTGTTGATCCAAATCGTCTTCCCAATCTCTACCTTGTTCTGCTGCGATTTCTTGAAGAGTCTTCCCTGCTTTAATTGCTTCGCTATTTGCTTCAGCATCTTTTTTAGGATCTACCCAAGACCACCCTCTAGTTCTCCATTTTGGTTTATTGAACTTCTCAAACTTTGAAACTGGTAAAGGAGCCACTTCACCCGTTAAGAATTGACGGTCTAACCAATCTTGGAACACGTCGTTACAAAGATGGTCGACTATGAACGCTTGGATAAATTTGTAATAATCTCTATCGTCAAGTCGGGCTTGTCTTAAACTTGAATAATTAATATCTGTGTAGTCAGATGCAAAAGTGTTATAGCTAACACCAAGGCCTGCAGAAGCTCCTCTAAGCATTATTTTCATAAACTCTGGAACTTGGCTTGTAGGATGTTGAGGGTCAAATGGAATGAATTTAACTCCGTGAGGAAGTTTTTCAAACGCTCCAGGTTCTACTTCAGTAATAGAATTCCCATCCGCGTCAACCCCGTCTCCTTTGTACCCTTCACCGTCTTCTGAAGAGAAAAAACCCATTTTCCCAGAAGCAACTCTTGAAGCTATTAATTCATTTTCTTCATACCCTTGAGCGTTATTTAAACGATTCATGGAAGCATGGGCCCAAGGAACTCCTCTATTTTGAGTCCCTCGTTTTTTTATTCTCAGGTGATATATTTGATTAGCTGAAATTCTTATATGCTTTTCGCTTCTTGAATAATCGCCTTCAATAATGTCTCCAGGGTGTTTTCTTAAAAACCAATAAGCGATAGGTTTATTCCACTGGTCCATTTCTATACCCAACCTGATAACATTACCGTTACTCAGTCTTTTATTTAGCTCAATATCTAAATAGTCAGATTCAATTGGGTGCAGAGAAAAATGAAATTTAGAACTGGTATTAACGACTTTTTGAAAAAACGCTTCTCCATCTCTCGCTAGGGACTCAACAGCTAAACAACATAAATCTCTAAAAGACTCTTTCCCTGACATACTGGAGTGTTCTTTTTTGTTCCACTCTTTCCAAGCTTTTTCAATTATTTGGTTGGCTCCAGTATCTTTATCTCCGTTGTCCTCCACCACATTCATCTGCAGTAAAATTCCGGTTGAACCAACTACATTTATTTTCAGCTTTTCAAAATATCCTTTTACATAATCGTTGTTGTGGTCTAATTCTCTAGACCTTCTAACCATTGCAGCTAAAGAACCTCTTAACTCTGCATCCTCAGTTAAACCTGAAGCTCCCCAATTTCCTGTTAGTCGATTAGTTTTTCCAGCGTTATAAGATTTTTTTGATAATGGTCTAGGCCCAAATACATACTTGCCCTCAATGAGTCCTCTATATTCCCAACCGAATGTATTTAAAACTTTATTGAGAAGACCCATTAATTGAACCTTACGAAAACTTTATTACCAGTGGGCAAACCTTTTTTAATCTTTTCCGCGTCATCTTGATTTTTCTTCATTCCTTGATACTGCTGGTAAACTTTTAAAAGCTCTTCAATTGGAACAGACTTTAAACGTCTTCCTAAAACTCCCTCAATTGCATACTCCAAATAGTCTTGTAAAGCTCTACCTTCAATAACTTCTTCAAGTGCAGCTAATACCTTTTCAACATGGTTTCTATCATCAAAAGGCCCTGTTTTAGCTGCTATATCAGGCAGTATTTCCCAGCTTCCGCAAGCAACTTGGTAACGCTCATCCACTTTTGATACATGCGCAACATACGAATATTTACCCGCTACATAAGCCGCTGTATCTGTGGAAGACTTATCAATTAAAAAATTTTCACTAGTACCGTCTTGAACAGCAATAATTTCGATCTTGGAACTTCCTACAGCATTACTCACTGCTGAATAAGTCAGAGTCCATTGGCTAGCTGGATAATCGATTAAATCAACACGCTTCCATTTAAGAGTGTCGCCAGCGTTTATTTTTTCAGGCTCAATTTCAGGAATTGCCATTTAAAAAACCCCAATTCTTTACAAAACTTTTTCTTCTTCGAGCGACGGGTTGAGAAACTTCTTTTTCTTTTTTCGACTCATCCACAACTTGAGAATTCAAATTATCTTCCAATTGGCCCCAAGCTATCTTTAGATTTTCCATAGCCGCTAATGCATAAACCCAACAATCCAAAACTTCATTTCTTGCTCTATCAGACCTTTTGACCCAAACATTTTTCCCTTTTCGCCTAACTAGTTTTTCAGCCGTCATACTTTGAAAGTAATCTTCGTTAGGTCCGTCTGGGTTTGTTGGGAACTGAAGTGGGAAATGAATGTACCCAGAACCAACTCTTTCGTTTTTCAATCCTGAATAAATTTGTTCTTTGGCTTGTTCTGTACCAACTGAATAAAGTATTGCTCCCGCGTTATTGTTCGTTGAAGGTTTGCCCGTTATAGGCTTGCCTGGAGTGGAAGCGCCTTTACATGAATAAACTCTTCTTAATTCACGCGGCTTAGTAAATTTATATACTTCCGTCGACCAGTTTCCAGAATCCACAAAAGTTGAAGCTATTCTTAAAGAAACTCCATCTTTTCTTATGAAAGTTCTTTTTAGATGATTGTCTAAATCATCCCATGTTGATTTCTGTGTTGGGTTTCCAGGTATAACGACATGATCCAAAGCCCAAGATTCAAATTCACGCGCCCATCCTGTAATCTGAACCTCTATTCGATTTTTCTGAACGTCAACGCCAGCAGTTACAACTAAGATTCTATTAGGCAACTCAGGTCCAAATTTTTCACACCTGTCAACGAGAGTTTGTTCGTCGACTGTTTCTCCCTGTTCTTCCCAAGTTTCAGCAAGGTATGTATTTGTCCAGGTTTTTAACTTCTTCAAATCTTTTCTTTTAGTGGCTACTACAAACTCTTTGACTCCCTCATCCCAAGATTTCCAAGGAGAATACAAACCATTGATATGGAAACCCGCTGCTTTCCCTTCTCCTGGTTTTTGGGCTGCCCATTCTCCTTTTTCCAACATCTTTAATTTAAAACGCTGGTCAATCAAAACCCCGCAGTCAATGCAGATATACATAGCGGGTTTTGTTAGATCGTCTTTATCAAAACTGAGTTGAGCCCAAACTAAAACTTGTAAAAAACCGCAATCAGGACAAGGAACAAAATATTTTCTTTGGTCTGAGTTTTCATATCCCTCTTCAATTCTGCTTTCATCTCTGATTAAAGGGGTTGAGATATGAAATCGTTTGGAGTTATTCGGGAAAGCGTCTGTTCTTTTTTTAGCCACTTCAACAGGGTCACCTTCCCCACCTACATCTTGTGGGTATGCATCTTCCTCGTCATAAACCTGTTTTCTAGCCGACATAAAACGCAAACCTGGACCACTATTAGCTCCAACAAAAACAGCAACCCCACCCGGAAAAATCTTTTCAGTTAGATTATTATTTGAATCTCTTGAACGTTTTTCACCAACCAATTCTTTTAAACCTGGAGTCGTTTCAAGTAATGGGTCTACTCTTTGTTTTGAAAACTTTTTCACTAAATCGCAAGTAGGTAAAATATACATAAAAGGACAAGGATCAATTGCTATTGAGAACCCCAAAAAGATTGTTCCTACAGTAGTTGCTCCTACTTGGGTGGGCTTCATGTAATAAACATCTGCAATAGGAGAATCAGGGCCTAAAACCTCAAAGATTTCTTTATTAAAAGGAGTTCTATCAATGTCATATCTACCAGGTTCTGCTGAAGTTGAAGAAGGCAGTTCAACATTTTCATTCGCCCATTCCCATATTTTCATATCAGGCAAAGGTTTAACTCCCCTTTGCCACCCTAAGTAATACGGTGTTCTTTCGGCTTCAACTATCATTCGACAATTTATTCAATATTTTTTTAATCACTGATTCGATATGCTTTTTATTCTCAAACTCGTTATCTTCTACCGTCACTCGTGGAGCAAGAAGAGCGGGGATTTTTTCCAATTCAGCTCTAACTCTTTGGCCTAACTCAACTCCTTCTCTTTCGACTAAAGCTTTTTCTACTAAATTTCCTCGTTTCTGCTCCAGTTCGATTTTCTTGATTTCAAGTTTGACTTCTTCGTGTTCTCGCTGAACATCGTAGATAGTTCTTTCTTCAGATTCTTTAGCGGGTGATTTCGAAGGTTCTACATTTTCAAAAACTTCAAAAGCTTTTTTTAAAACTGTTTTCTTAGGTTTTTCAGTTTTTGTTGGTTTCGGTTTTTCTTCTTTTGTATATTTTTTATCGAAAAGTTTGTCAGCCTCTTCAACTGGAACTCTTCCGTCCTTTAAAACAATCTTTCCATGTTTGACTAACTTTGAGATGTAAGGCCTTGAAACATTATGCCTTCTCGCAAAATCGGCACACTTGAGTAACTCCACGTTTTTTATATTTTTACGCCGTTAACCCCAGCTTAAATAATCCTCGTAAATGGTTAACCTTTTTTCGGGTCTGTAACTAGCTGTTTTTTGGGGCGGTGCGGACCCCCAATATCGGAGTCCAGGGAGTACCTTTTTAAAAATATCAGTAATTCGATATTAGTTAACAAAAGATCCGTCTTTCGTAATCCCGAAAATATCCAGCTTCACCAACCTGCTAATTTCTTTCTTAAGTTTTTCAACCCAGAAATTTATTACTTTATTTTTTATTTCTTCTTTATCAAATGAAGCAGCGAACCCTGGACCGAATGCACCTCTAATTTTTCTGTTCCCCTTGCTAGTTTTTCCTTCTACTTTCTTGAACACTGCTGGCTTATTACTTCCGAATTGGCTTATGAAAGCTCGATCAGTTGTGTTGCCTGATCCCCATTTAACCGCGTAACGACCTCCTAGAAGCTCTTTTGCTCCGAGACGCATTAGATTAACTCTCCCACCTTTCGCCGTTATTTCAGCCGATAAGCTTCCCTTAAAAGCCTTCTTGGTTATCTTCAGCCCAAACCCTTTTCCCTTGGCTTCAACCATCTTCTTGGGGATCTTCATATCTTCAGCTAATTCTTTCTTAGCTAAAGTTTTTGCATTGCCCACTGTTTTATTTAAAGCTTTCTGAATAACTCCAGGCATCTTCTTTTTCTGAATACTAGTGAGGTATCTTTCAATCTCATGAATGTTTTCTGTAAAAGCTAAATTCATAACTCTTTACCTCTTATGCCCCAAGAAAGAATCGATTGGTCTTTGCCTTGAACAGTTACATAACGACACCGCAAGTCTTGACCTGATGATTCCAGAGACAAATCAATACTTCCATCCGACACAACCATTACTCTTATATCGCCTGCTATAGTTGGGCCTTCTTGTGACAACGTAGCCGCCAACCAATCGGTACCGCCATTCCTTGAAACATAAAAATTCCCTGGCCCATCAGAGTCAGAATGTTGAACCTTCGCCCAAAGATACGCGCTAACAGGAACAAAGCCTGGATCATATGATTTAGAACGCAAATCCATTGCACCACGTTCAGAATCATAATTAATTCGATATTGAGAAACGGAAGGGTTTTGTGATGAGTTATCCGAATAAAGAGTTAAACCTCGAATAATCGAATTCGTAGAGGTTGACCAACCTCCTGTTTCCTCCCATTGAGTATCTGTAATGGCTGCTAGGTTTGTACCTGTCATACGGTTGGAGGTTTGGCTTGATACTGCTTGTGAAACTGCGTGAAGCATATCGTTAACGGCAGAGGCTACCCAAGTTTCGACGGCTGTGTTTGTCGCGTCGTTGTTATATTCCCAAGTTCCTGAATTGTTTCGAGCTATTTTTCTCCAAACCGCTCCAGTGGTATTAAATATTTTAATTTCCGTTCCGTCGCCAAAACTAGAGACAGAATCAAACGACAACCAATAATAGGCAACTTGGGAGTCTAACGTTTCGGCTACTGAAGCAAAATTAATATCGCTCCAAGGGGTAGTGTCAGTTTTGCTTGCCTCTATATCGCAAACCGAAATCCTTTCACTAACAGGAACACCTTCACCATCCTCCATCATTTCAATTTCATAAGTAGTCGGTAAGCTGCTCCCATGGCTAGAAGCGGTCCATTCAATCCTGTAATAAAGGTAAGAAGTTGTATTGGTAAAAGTAAAAGTATCTGAACTTCCATTTGTTAAAGTAAAATTTTTGCCCGTGGTTGAATAAATTGCAGATGACCAGCTGCTATCGTCATTACTACCTTTAAGATTAAAGGAAACGACTTTCGCTCTCCCTTCACTACCATTTACGTTTATCACCAATTTAGTAATAGTTTTTGCTAATGAAAATTGAACTTTATAATGCCTTGGGTATGTGTCAGTAGTCCCAAAATCTATACTAGTCCCAGTGTCATCATCTATGGCCTTTCCTATTGGGCCACTGCTAACCGTTGCATTTGTCGTGATTGATTCCCCGCTAGTTACGTCTGAACCATAGCCCACACCGCCAGTTAAATTTAATTGAACTGAACCTGAATCAAATTGACTCATTCGTATAATAAAATCATACGTTCCGTTTGTTGCGACTGTTGATAGCGTTAATTGTGTATCTGAATCACGAGTGTCAATATTGAACCAAGTAGAACCGCTATCAAAACTAACCCGTGCCTTTGAACAGTTAATTGGCCAAACGCCGGATGAAATAGTTACTGTTGTACCTGTTGCAACAGTCGCTTGCGACGTGCTTTGATTCGCATTTGTCCATTCCTGCTGCAGATAATTAGACTCGGCGGTGTAATCTTTATCTGAATTTAAGCCTGTTCCAGGGTCTGCACCCTTATAAAGCTTATTGGTAGAATCGTGAACAGCTCCTGTTGAATTAGCTTCATCCGCTCCTTGCTCATTTGCGACCACAAACGAATCAAACCAACCTTTAATAAATCCGAGCGCAATTGAAGTTGCATTAGCCGTATAATCTGCCAATGTAAAAATCAAATTGAAAAGTTCATTGATTTCTGGGATATCTGGAGCCGATTCAGCATCAATAATGCTGTAGCTGATTGCGCTTATCGTAGAGTCAATATTTGATTCTTTTAAAACTATAGCGGTGTCGGGAGAGGAATAACTTGAACTTGCTATTGTGGAAACAACAGTACCTCCAGTAAGTTGGATAAGTAATTTTCTGTTTTTTGAATATACAGATGCTAAATCACCGGCGACCTTAAAAGACGAAGCTGAAATATAGGTTGGAGTATGCCCACTATCTTTAAACTTTTCACCTGCTACTGTGATTGGTACTTTGGGTGTCCCATCTGGATTCAATGAAACATCCATTCTAGAATCTTGCGCTTGGTTCTTAGCGAGCAATGAAGACCCACCATCTCTCGCATCTATAACTTCATTTTCAACGGTGGAAATCCCAGCGCCTAAAGAAGCATGGCCCCCTTTGCTACCTAAAAACGTCTGTAGGGCTGCCAACATAGAGTTATATAATACTTCCCAACTCCTTTTCCCATACGTCCACAAATGTGGATCAACATCGAATAACGCCATCTAATTTTTAACGCTTTTTAGATTATTAGGTAACGAGTAACTAATTATTTCTTCTCCAAACTCATATGGCTTGAAGGAAAAATAACCAAGCGCAAAAATAACCAGCCAAACAAGAAATAACCGCATAGCCTAGATCTTAATTTTGGATGAATCAAAGCGTCACAACGTCAGTCTTAAAAACGAAAATAGGCATGAAAAAGCCCTGAAACGGATTTAGACAAAAACGCAAAACGCGCAATGAAAAATATAAAAATGTTTTGGAATTTATTAGTTTTTTCAGACTCTTTCGGTCTGGGAAGATCCTTTTATAGACTTTCGAGCTTGGCTCCAGCCGTGGCCCATGGTCTTTTAGATTTGAGACTCTTTCGGTCTTTGCCAAGTTTAAGAGCTTTGATCGTAAGGCTTGGCTACCCCCCATCTCTTGGCTTTTGCCGAAGCGTGGGCGACTTCTTGAAGGGTGTTAGTTTAACGACTCGCAATATGCGTTCCAGGTCGCGTAGTTTTACGGCGTTGCAGCCTTGTAGATTTCAGGATAAAGTTTTTAGAACATTTGTCAACAAAATATTTTAAAAGTTTCTAAAAAATTTTCCAATGGTATCCGAATTCCAAATATTAATTCTTCACTGAGTTTCTTAAACAACTCCAAAAATGTCTGGCGATTCACTGTCGCTCGTGCCCCCCTATAGGGGGGTCACAAAAGCGACACCTCAGAATTCGAGGGAGCGACAGGGGCGACACAAAAGCGACACTGAAGCGACACCTAAAAAATGGAATAACTCATTTTAGTATATGCGTTTACGCCAAACACGTATCCGAGTTACTTATTATTGTCACTCGGATAACGCGACAACGAAATATCGGCATAAGATGCGAAAAAACCTAAAAGCGACAAAAGGCGACGCAAAAGCGACACTAAAAAGACACCAAAATTAGAAAAAATCGACTTTTTCAACGAATCCATCATTTTCTACCACTGAATTATTTTTCTTTAATTTATAAAAAAGCTTTCTAAAATTTTCCAAATTACATATTTCTGTATCTAAAGACCGATCTTTTAGAGCTTCAATTTGTATTCCTTTTTCTGGAATTAGGTCAAAAATTAGCTTCTGTTTTCCCTTCAAAGGTTCTTCTTTTTGAATTGGAGCATCTGACAAATTAAACACCAAACTGGAAATTTCTTCATCCTCATCAATCCCTAACTGAATACTTTCTCCTTGGAAAAATACAGATTGAGGTTCAATTGCATCCTTCATCTTTGTACAAGTCATTTGGGCTATTAGATTGTTAGGTTTTTCAATCCTGTATTCAAAATCTACAGCTCCTTTTAGAGCCATTGCCCCCCTCGCACGTTCTTTATTTTTATGACCCGTATGATGTACTAAGAGAACAACACAATTAAATTTTGCCCTTAATAGTTGATCTACATGGGCGATAAACACGTTCATATCTGATGTTGAATTTTCATCTCCAGACCCAAAGTTCTTGGCTAAAGTATCGATTACAATCAGTTTAGGAGTATCACCATCTAATGTAGCTTCAATAGCTTTTGAAGTTTCAATTGCAGATTCTTTGTCGTAAATGTCAACTGCATGTTGGCTAAAATAAAAAGGATGGTCTTCTAAGTTTTCATCATATTTTTTGGTCCATGCCGCTAATCTTCTAGCTAAACCGCCATGACCCTCACCCGCTAAATAAACCACTGAGCCCTGTTTAATTGCGTTTCCATGCCATTCTCTACCTGTGACGCAATGAAGAGCAATATCCATAGCTAAAAAGCTCTTATATGAACCAGGATCGCCAAAAAGTATTCCGGTTGTGTCGGACTCAATGAAGTTTTTTACGAGCCAATTAATGGAGCCTAACTTATCTATTAATTTAGACGCGTGGATAAGTTCTAATGAGGTGTGTTTTTCCTTTTTTCTTGAGTCATAGACTTCTCTAGCCCATCTAATTACAGAAGCAAACGTAATAGGATTGGTTGTATTGAGATTTTCTTTAAAAGTCTTCCACTTGTTCTTAGTTTCTCCGTTTTGGTATGAATCGCCTTGTGAGCTCCATTCATCCCAGATTTCGAAACCTAGTTCGCTTCCTTTGTATTGATGGTATAGAGCCATGCCTATTTTGACCCATTGGTCATAGCTGCAATCAGGATCTAGATAATTAATGGCTTTTATAACTTTTTCAGTTGAGATATCTGCAGGGTTTTTAAAGTTTTCGAATGAATCAAAGTCTTCAGATTTAGCTTCTACCTTTGAAGATCTAACTTGGATCCAATCATCTGGAATGATAGTAGAAAAATAATCTAATAACTTTTCTGCTCGAGCACGAGAAAGTGAAGGAAGATCTTCTTTCTTTATTTTAGTGATATCTATGTCATCAACCCATTTGTAGGGCTTACCCGTTTCAGGATGGACATGAAAAGAAACGAACTGTTGGCCTTCTCCGAGTATCTCGAGTTTATGTTTAGTATCTAAAGCATCTTCATAAGTCGGGCTTGATAGTTTGGTGAAAGGAGAATCTGTTTTGTATACGAGGAGGGTTTTGGGGGCTTTTCCAACTCTTATTGGAGCGAGACCAAATTCTTTTTGGCAGAATAAAGTAAGTTTTCTTACTATTTCAGGATCGTGGACATCAATATCAATGGCAGGAGTGTTTTTAGCTAAAACACCGATTCCAGTAAATCCTCTTTCAGACCATTCTTTTATCTTCTGAGGGTCTGCTTTAACGTTCTTCCAATCGGCAAGACCTTTAGGAAATTTGCACCCTTCAGCTATTGGGATTACGTCGTAATTATTAGCTAATAGTTTCGAACCGAGCGTATCTAAAAATGACATAAAACCAGACGGAAGAGGAGAATATTATTAATTAACAGTGTTTGCTATTTCGATTTCCCTTTAAATAAAAGCTTTGGCATGTAAAAATTGTTTCTTAAAATGACAGCATGTAAAACCGCGAGAATCCTATGGCCGTATTCGAAATAGACCAAGAAAGTTTCAGAAAGACAAGAAGAAATTTATTGGTTGTTAGTGTTTTTGAGGCATTCATTATTTTAGCAGGGGTTCAAATTAAAAAAATTAATCTATTGGGTGTTACAGCTACAGTAGATCGTCCGAGTACTATTTATCTTTTTATTTTTATAGTTTGGCTTTACTACTTAACTTCATACCTTCAAAATCTTTATTTGCATAAAATTAATGTTGTAGAAGAGTTTACGGATGCCATTGATGAACATGGGAAGGCCAAAAGTTTAATATCAATTTTTTTCATATATAGTTCTATTTTTTCCTATTACTTTTTCCCTATTTTTATAGGAATTTCTCCAGTTATTTGTTTATTTTGGTTCTGTGAAGAACACACAATTTTTTCAGGCTTAATGCTGATGGTTTTAGTATGTTTTAAATCTTTTGAGGAGCTTTTAAGTTGGAAGAGTTAAAAATCTCCACAGCAACCAAAATAAAAAAAGCCATGTTTTAACTTCTTAGAATTTGGTCCTCTTTTGGGCCTTTATTCAGGACCAATATCGGAACACATTTTCGCTAAGAAAATAGAAGCTTATTTTATAAAATATTGAAAAGTTTTGAGTTATAGAAGCGGAAGGAAGGACGTTTGATCATTTTTAGGGTTACGTCATTCCGCTTTCACGCCGGCGACGCGGGTTCGAATCCCGCTGGGGACGCTTTTTAACAATGCCCTTTTCACCTGATTATTACGTAATCGATTAGGGCGTTTTTTTAGCTAGATCAATACCTTCCACTGACACGCTCACGTTCTTGAGCCAAACCTGTCTTCGAATACTTTAATTCATCTTCGGCAGACGTCAGCTTATTCTTTTTCTCTTCAAGCTCCTTGTGAAACTTATCAACCCCCCATTGCGCTTTCTGGATGTCCGCTCCTCTATCTGCTAAACAAGCTTGATAATCGCTTCTAGACTCTACACAAGGCCTGGATTTTTTAGAGTTCAAATTATGTTGCGCTTTTTGAAGTTTCGCTTCTAAATCCCTGACTCTTCTTTTCATTTTCGAAATATTAAATTTCTCTTTAAAAACTTCTATCTCTTTTCTTTCTACCGACAAACTATTTAATCGTTCACTCCACTTTGCCTGAGATATTTGAGATCTATTCTCTCTATAAAATTTTTCCTTAAAGCCAATAAACGACTCCAAGATTTTAGCCAACTCTAACTTAGCGTCTTCAGAGCTACTCTCAGCCGAATCAAGGCCTTCCAAAGCGCTATCCACCCCCCATGAGCCTTTTGGATATCGGCTCCACGATCGCCCAAACAAGCTTGATAATCGCTTCTAGATTCAAAACATTGCCTAGCTTTTTTTCTATCTACTTCTCTGACAGCCTCTCTATAATCCTTTTCTTTTTTCTCCACTTCTCTATCTTTATCGTAAATAGAATCTTCATACTCATAAATTTTGTTTTGCATTTCAGCTAGCGGGACATCCTCCGCATAAGCACTTACAGATAAACTAAAAACGCAAACGATAATAAAGCTCCAATTCATTAAAACGTTCATATCCAATATCCTTAAAACAGCTAGGTTCCCACTTTAGTAAATCTATCTCATCAAAAACAAAAGAGTCCAACTTAAAAAAATTCGGTCACAAATTAAAAGCTTAGCGATAAATAATTTGAATTGGATTCTTTTTATTCCTTTTAAAAACAGCTTTAACGGTGTTTTTTCCCAAACCATTTAAAGAAAGATCCAATAGTTCTAACTTAGGAAACTGGGAAGACTCTATCATCAAAATTGATCCTACATCGGTAATAGAATTTTGTCCCATATGAAGAGTTTTTAAATTGGGTAAATTATTAGCGACCGATAGTTTAAGAGCTCCATCATCTCCAATTTTATTTCGAAATAGACCTAATGTCTCTAAACTGGATAGGTCGACTTTAACAAGATACCCTGTTCCTCTTTCTGTAATAAAATTATCGTTTAATAAAAGAGTCTTTAAGCTTTTAAATTTTTTGGAATTAATCATCAACTCTAAACCATCATCGCCAATTTCATTTTTCCAAAGCTTCAAAACTTCCAAATCATTAAAGTTTGCAGAATCAATTAACGCCTTAAGCCCTAAATCGCCTAAATAATTCCCCCACAAATCTAGTTGTCTTATATTCTTCACAAAGGGAGATTTTGCTAAGGCCTTCATCCCTTTGTATTGAATCTTATTCCCCTGTAACAACAAAACCTCGACATTTGATAATACTTCCATTTTCGCAAGTTTTTTTGCTCCAGAAATTCCGATTTTTAAACCTCCTAAATCCAGAACAGTTCCACTTTTGCTAAGACGTTTTTCAACTAAAGAAGCTAAATCTTCAGAACCTTCCGCTATGCAAAAAAACAAAAAACTGCATAAGAAGAAAGAAAGTCCAATAGCTGTTTTACTAAATTTTATTTTTTTAGACATCTATTTAGATCTATAAATATTATAAGTTTTGGTAAATTTTATTTTCATCCAAAAATAAAAAACGAGCGACCTGCAACAAAACTAAAACGCTAATCAACGTTACTTGAAATTATTTTTTCGCATTAATCAAAACTCTGGAGCCCTTCCTCCAAAGTTCTTGGGTTATAATTTAATAGCCTTTGGGAATTTTTATTATCTCCCTTTTTTTCAGACATTAATCTTGCTACTTGATCTTTTGTCAGCAGGTTAATTCCAAGCGTGACTGAGATATTTACCGCCATTTTCATCAAACTGGCAGGAATAAATAGTTTAATCGGTCGAACCTTCAAAACCTTGGACAAACGCTCGACCAATTTTCGGAACGTAATCTCTTCTGGACCACAAAACGTAAAAACTTCCCTTGTAATATTCGGTTTCAAAATAACTTCAACAAAAGCAGGAATCACATCATCAATAAATACAGGGGATAACTTATATTGGCCATCTCCTACAATCGGGACAAATTTAAAGTTTTTTATCCACCGAATAAGTTGATTAATGGCATCAGGGGAACCAGGTCCATAAACCTCAGAAGGGCGTAAAATAACCCACGGGATATCCCCCTGCATAACAAACTCTTCTGCCTTTTGCTTACTTATTGAATAAGGACCGCCGAATAGACCTGCCGCCCGCGAGCTCATAAAAATAAAACGTTGAACGCCGTTTCGAACGCAAGCACCATGGAGATTACGGCATCCTTCCCAGTTTATATTTAAATAATCGCTTTCGCAATTGGAATGAGTAACAGCCGCCAAATGGACAACAGTATCAATTCCTTGAGTTGCCAAATGCAAAACTTCTCGATCGTTTAAATCGCCCTTTACAGTTTCAACACCTTCTATCGCTAATGGAGTTTTATGAATCAAAGCTCTAAACGTAATGCCACTAGCTTGAAGAACCCTAAGTAATCGAGTTCCCAGAATCCCAGAAGCGCCTGTTAAAAGAATTTTCATTTTCTAATTAGATTAGTTTTTAAATCTATTGCGAACAAACTCTCTAACTCTATAGGAGATCAAATTAATCAAAAATTCAAAAACCGCCCATGGCTTCACAAAAGAAGGACGAGTTAAGATTTCATTGAACGTTGTGGGCAATTCCAAAATCTTCATTTTTAGCCTTAGAGCGATAATCATGATTTCAGCGTCAACAAACCAATCATCAGACTTCAAATCCATTTTATTCAAATATTCGCGTTTCAAAATTTTAGGCTTGGCATTGACGTCTCGCAAATTAGCTCCAGGAAATAAGACACTAAAAAGGATGTTATAAAAATAAGAAAGAAGTTTTCTATAAATTCCGTCATTACGTTCAACACGATAAGTTTTAACCATATCATAATCGCCTTCGATCAGATTTTTATATACTCGCGCAACGTCTTCAAGCGGCATCTGTCCGTCCCCATCAATCACCGCAACATATTTACCTTTAGCCGCATACAACCCGCTTCTCATATCCCATCCCATCATTCCTTCTTTTTCTCGAACCACTGATCGGATTTGTGGATGATTATCAGCTATGTCTCTAACAACATCCGGCGTAGGATCGTCTGTACCAGGGAAATAATTTCCCACTAAAACAATTTCCCAGTTTTTTTCAAAACTCTCGAGGGAGTCTTTTACACGTTCTACAAAGCCTCGAACTTCCTCGCCGCTGCGATAGCATAATAAAACTACTGATATATTAGGTTCCAAATTGATAGCGATAAAAAGAGTTTAATTAAAAGTTCAATAGTAAATTGAACTTTATCGTGGCGAGCAACCTATCGACGGTATTATATATTCCTCGTAGAAACATTCTAACCTATGACCGTGAGCTTATGGGTTAGGATTTATGGGAATATTATCTTTCCGTCAAATTTAATTTTAGGCTTGATTGGTTTTAGATATTTCTACAGCGTTGGAAGTATTTAGCGAAGGTCGGTAAAAAATAAAATAAGCTGCACTTCATCCATTTTTTTTGGATGATGAATCTTGGGTGATCTCTTTAGATTTTTCGACAAAAAACAAACGAATTCCGTCGTAGTGAATCATTTGTCCTTTAGGACAAAAAAATTCAATCTTAGCGCGATATCGGCCAGGAGGAATTTTACCAATTACAGCGCGAATAGCCCACTCAGGCTGGGGAACTTTTTTGTCATTCAATAATAGCTCCATTCCTATACCGTTATTGATAAGCCCTGTTCTCAACTGATACTCAGAGTTCTGAAGAATAAAAGGCTTTATAGCCTTGAAAGAAACTGGAGTCTCTTGATTCAAATCAACTTCGGAAAAATTAACTCTTAGTAAAGGAAAACCAAATTCTCGATTTGCAAATTTCTCTCCCCAAACCAAGACAGCTAAACTTTCCTCACTAATATCTATCATTTGAGTAATTGGTTTTTCAAAAACCATATCCCCATTTGAATCGGCGACAATACCTAATGAACTACTTCCAGACAGCGTCCTATCCTTGTCAAAAACAATTCTACCGGTTCCAAGTTTTCCGACAAAGTTGCCATTCACTTCAAAATCTTCGCTCAAAACCGAAAGTTTTTTCTCTCCCGTCAAAGAGTAAAGTTGTTTTTGATGCGGCATATTCACACTTTTCAATCTTTGCTTAAAAAAATCTCGAAACACAGGGAACCTGGGTTCGTTATCGGCTCTACCTGGAAGCGTCATATCGTCAAACTCTTGAATATTGGACGCAATAAATTTAATACCTTCGATTTCTCCTTTAAAAAAAATATTCTTTAAGTTTTCTTTATATCTATACCTCGAATATAAATAGTTCATTGGACTTCCAATAACAATTAAATCCAATGGATGAGTTCTGGCGCTAACAAATTCCAAATATTTTTTACCGCTCTCCAAATTATTCGAAAGATAATAATTTGGCAATAACCATTTAAAAGACAAAAGAATATAAACAATAATAATTCCTCCAAAATATTTACTCGAATTTGAAAAATTCGGGAAAAATTTTATTGCTAATTCAACGCTAAAAACCAGGCCAGCAGAAAGAAAAATAACCAAAAGCGGCAAGGTAAATAGGTAGCTCCTGGGAAACCAAACAACAAAGCTAATTACCGAAATTAAGTAGATTGTCAATACGACAAAAATCGGCAACAACCGATATCCCTTAAGCACAGGCTTGGCCTTAAATAAACCTATTGCTATGAATGGAGTAAAAAAGATTAAAGATCCTGGGAAAAAAAACTTTATAAGATTAGGAAAAAAATGAATTATCAAATCGATTCGAGATGAATAATTATGCATTTTTAAATAGCGGTTTCCTGCAATTTCCAACATATCCTTCAATAAAGGCGAATAAGCGAGCAAAGACAACAAAGCCATGCCGACAAAAACACAAAGTATGTATAAAAAACGCTTACGCTTTAAATTTGGGTCAAAATCGAATCCTTTTCCATAACGTGAGTTTGTAGTCACAAACGCCGCCCATATGCCTAAAGCAATAACAAATAGCGCATTCAATGGAATTGTATAGGTAATTAAGAACCCACAAATCGCTAGTAAGAATGCCCAAGCGACAGACAATCCTGATTCAAAAAAACGAATCAAGGCATAAATCATAAGAATAGAAATGAATATACTTAAACTATACCCACGGGCAGTTTGCGAATAATAAATGTGAATTGGCGACAGCGCCATTATAAGAAGGGATAATCGTGCAACCCATAGAGAAGCAAACATTTTTTGTGATACTTTGTAAACGAGCCAAAGCGTCGCTATCCCTGATAAAAAAGCTGGAGCGCGAATGGCATATTCGTTTAATTCGCCAAACCATTGCGCCATAAAATGAAGCAGTATTGTGTGAAAAACGTGATGGTAATTATATATGAAGGAACTAACGATAAAGGAAATAGGCTTATAAACATAATACATCAGCACTTCATTTTCATCCCCACCTCCCAAGATATGGTTTAACCCGTAGAAACGTAAACCAATTCCCAAGAACATTAAGGAGAATAAAATAAGCAAAGATGAGGTCGGGTTTGAATTTTCAGTCTTTATTTCCATTCCGGAGTATTTCGGGACTCAAATTGACCGATTTTTTAATTAGAAAAAACACTAAAAAAACTTTTCTAAAATTAGGAGAACCTCTAAATACTAAAACGTTCAAAAAGCAAGCGACAACCAATCAGTAACGACTCAAATTATTAAACGTTCTCTTAAGCTAGGAAATATTTAAAAATTGTGTAGATAATTTTTGTCCCAGCTTTAAAAGTGCCAGATATTGTCCCGGTGATTTTTGAAACGCCAACTCTCATTCGATATTTAACTGGAACCTCTAAAATTCTGAGATTATTTTTGAGGGCTTTGATTTGCATTTCAACTGTCCAGCCAAAATTTGTGTCCTGCATTTTTATTTGTTGGAGAGCTTTATAACTAATGGCTCGAAACGGACCTAAATCGGTAAATGAATACCCGCCAAAAAAAAGAGACATTAAAAAAACTGCCAATTGGTTTCCATATCGCGATTGAGGCAAAAGAGCTTTCCTACTTATCGGCAATATCATTCGACTGCCTAGTACAAAATCTTTTTCGCCTTTTATAATAGGATCAATTAAGAGATTAATTTCTTCAGGATAGTCGCTATAGTCACCATCAAGGAATACAACTATATCAGGGTCATTTAAATCGGAAATACCTTTAAGACAAGCGGAGCCATAACCTCTAAGAGGTTCAGCCACTACACGAGCCCCATTTTCTAAAGCGACTGTAGCGGTTTGGTCCGTAGATCTATTGTCTACAACTATTATTTCGTGAAGTTTTTCTTGAGGTAGGTCTTTTAAAACTAGACCAATAGATAGTTCTTCATTATAGGCGGGAATAATTACGGAAATTTTTGGATCCATAACGGGAGTCTCAGTCCACCAACTTCCAATCCTCTCCATTCCAATGGATGATAACGCCGTTATCTCCAACGGCATAAATATTATCTTCGGAAGTTCCCCAGATAGCGGTCAAATATTCCTCGGTATTGGATTCAATTCTTGTCCATTGATCGCCATCCAGATACATGATCATACCTTCATCGCCAACGGCAAAAACCATCTCATTATTTGGGCCCCAGACATCCAGGAAAAAATTCATGGTGCCAGAAGGTATTTCAGTGAAATCCGACCCATTAAATTTATAAGTAGCGCCATCAGATCCAACAATATACATATCGGTCGGTCCAAACCCATAAATCCCATAAAGCTCGGAACCTGAAATTAAAGTCAATCGAGACCAGCGGTCTCCATCAAGTTTTAGCGTTAAACCGTCATAACCAACCGCATACATCCCGCCTTCTTTACATCCCCAAAGGCGGGTAATATCAACATCTGTTCCAGTTATCATAAACTGCCATTCAGAACCGTCGTATTTTAAAATTTTACCTATACGGCTACAGGCATAAATTTCATCGGCGGCAAGCCCCCAAATTCCAGTCATCGGAGGTAAGTTTTCTGTATCTTCTGTATTCCACTCCGATCCGTCGTATTTTAAAATTTTGCCATCGGTGCAAACTGCATATAGATTATCCGACCCCGTCCCCCACATGTTTTTGATAGCCCAACGCCCTTTGGTATCCATCTTTGACCACTCGGAACCGTTAAAATGGAGCATAGTTCCATCCGCGCCGCCAATAAAGATGTCATTTTCACCAAAGCCTTTAATGCAAATCAAATGGCTTTCTGTCAGGCTTCCCATATAATTATCCTCGGGGGTTTTTCAAAAAAATAAATCGGGCTATAAGGACATATCTGTCCATTGCTTTCCATCATATTTTATTACGCAACCATCGTCGCCAACGGCGTATACACAGTTGGGCCCTAATCCTCTTACTTTAGTCAGATAACTTTCTGAACAGGATTGTTGCTTATTCCACTTATTTCCATCGTAATGCAAAATAGTTGCATTATCCCCTACGGCAAAGATATTGTCGTCGGAAGTTCCCCAAATACTGAGTAGATACTCTTCAGTCCCTGATTCCATAGGAGTCCATTCCTCACCGTTAAAGCGCAAGATAACCCCTTCAGTTCCTACTGTATATACATTTTCATTGGAAGTGCCCCAAACTCCATAAAGCGACTTAGTTTCATCGGTCAAGTCTTCTTTGCGTAAAAACTCTTTACCGTTATAAAACCGATAAATTCCTTCGCCTCCAACGGCATGAATCCGATCCTTATCTTCTCCCCAAAGACAAAACAAATCATGAATAGTATTGGGTTCTCTGTATTCCCAAGTTCTGCCATTCCAGAACAAAACCATTCCGCCAGTCCCGAAAATAAAAAGGAAATCTGGGCCAAACCCATAAACAGAATTCAAAGAATCCATATTACCCGTTTCAACTTGCTTCCACTCTTTTCCGTCGTACCTTAATACAACACCACCAATTCCTACTGCATACAAGTTATCTTCGCTTGACCCCCAAATGCCCATTAGAGGATTCGTATTATCAGTTCGTACAGGAATCCATTCTTCTCCATCGAAATGCTGTGGAATCCCATCTTTACCGCAAACATAAATACTATTTTCGCTAAATGGCCAAATATCGTTTAAATCCGGTTTTTCGCCAATAAACATTTTAAGTTTTCAAATATAAAATTTCAGGGTCTGAGAAAAAATGCGCCGGTAATGGCAATAAAACGTCAGAAAACTACTGTCGGAAAACTACTTTGGAAAGCTTTTTAAAGTTTTTGGAATCTTTAAAAATTTCCTGAGTTTCATTTTTAACGTCATTGTGGATCAAAATTAGAGTTTCCAGGTTTGGCAACTTATCCGACTCAGCAATTGCTCGAGCTCCAGCATCTCCAACTTCCGCCTCAAATAAATCTAAAAGGGTCAAATTACTTAAACTATGAGCATTAGCAATTGCTTTTGCTCCACCCAAACCGATAGGGTTATATGTCAGCGTCAATTGAGTTAAGTTCTGTAAAACTTTTGAATTAGCAATAGACCTGACTCCATCTTCCTCAATAAAATTCCAATTTAAATTTAATTCAGACAATTTAGAAAGGTTTTCAGAGTTTGCCAAAGCTTCTGCGCCTTCGTCGCCTATATTATTCCGATACAAGGAAAGAAGATTTAAGCGAGTTAGAGTTTTAGATTCCGCAATAGCTATCGCTCCTTCATCACCTAATGAATCGCCTATCCACAATGAAACCAAATTGCCTAATATTTTAGAAGACGCTATAGCTCGCGCTCCCTCGGCAGTGACTTTATTGTCGCTCATTATTAGTTCAGAAAGATTCAAAAAGTTTTTAGAACTCGCAATACTTTTTACACCTTCATCCGTCACTTCGTTCTTAAACAAATTTAAAACAGTGACGTGCTTACAATTATCAGATTCCGCTACTGCAATTATCCCTTTGTCGCTGATCTCATTAAACTCCAGAAACATGGCGGTTACAGTTTTAATCTTTTCTGACTTAACGATTTGTACTAAATCATCATCGTTAAGCTCTTTCTCTCGTAAATCTAATTCATTATTTTCAATATTGAGACTTTCGTCGATCAATTGATCGATATTTTTGTCCGCCATTCTTAAATCTCCCCTACAATCCAATCAAAGGGTTTTCAATGCTTTTGAAATTAAACCAAGTATTCTAAAGCAGAAATCTTATTAATGTCAAAATTAAAAAATTGAAAAGATTTTTTCTAACTTACAACATACTATGGACAAAAGTTCTGTAAAATTCTAAAACTCATTCCTGAAAGTTAAGTTCGGAAATTTTATTAATATTTTTTAATTATTTTTGGGGTTGGAATTCCACCAAAAATCTTTTAAAAAATATAGAATAAGGAATGTTTAAAATTTTAGAGAGCTGAGTTATAGCCTATATAAAACATAAAACAAGTTCATTAAAATAAGTTTCAACCAAATATTACGTTTTAATAAAACGTTGTGAAACCGAATAGAAAAGCTTCTCAACATCCCAAAATCCTTACAAATCAATCATAATGTCTAGAAACATTGAAGAAATTAGTCAACTTGTAAAAGCAGCCAACGAACCTATCCGACAAATTTTAGACGAAATCGGCAAAGTCATTATTGGACAAAAATATCTTATCCAAGGGCTAACCCTGGGCTTAATCTCTGGAGAACATATTTTAGTTGAAGGACTTCCTGGATTGGCGAAAACAACGGCTGTGAAAACTCTTTCCGAATCAATCCACGGAAAATTTAAACGAATTCAATTCACTCCAGATTTATTACCCGCAGATATATTGGGCACCCAAGTTTACCAGCCTAAAACAGGTGAATTTACGGTCAAAAAAGGCCCTCTTTTTGCCAATATCGTTTTAGCGGACGAAATAAATAGAGCCCCCGCAAAAGTACAAAGCGCTCTTTTGGAGTCAATGCAAGAACGGCAAATTACTATTGCTAACGAAAGTTTTCAGCTAGAACAACCATTTTTGGTCATGGCAACTCAAAATCCAATTGAACAGGAAGGCACATATCCATTACCAGAAGCTCAACTCGATCGCTTTATGTTTAAATTAAAAGTAGAGTATCCAAGTCCCGAAGAAGAGAGACTTATCGTTAAACAAATGGCTTCTCCGTCTTCTAAAAAAGAAATTAAAGTTGTGGCCAGTCAAGAAGACATACTTAACGCGCGAAAAACCGCCGAATTAATTTATATTGACGAGAACTTAGAGAGCTATATTGTCGATGTTACCTCAGCGACTAGATACCCAGAAAAGTTTAAATTGCCCGCCTTAAGAAAACTAATCCATTATGGAGCCTCGCCGAGAGCTTCAATATTTCTTGCTAAAGCCGCAAAAGCATACGCATTTTTAAATGGCAGAGGTTATGTCATGCCACAAGATATTAAGACAATTGGATGCGATGTTTTGAGACATCGAATCCTTCTTACTTATGAAGCGGAAGCGGAAAATACTTCCACCGACGAAATCATCAAACAAATTTTTGACGCAATTGAGGTTCCTTAGACATCGAAAAAATTTATGTTTGCTTCCCTAATTGAAAACTTTTTTAACAGGTTTCGAGACACTCCACCGCCAGCGACAGAGAAAACAAAAGAACTTTCTCCAGAGCTATTAAAAAAAATTAGAAAAATACAAATTAAAACTAATTATTTGGTAAACGATATAATGGTGGGAGAATATGTGTCTGCTTTTAAAGGCTCCGGGATGGAGTTTTCAGAAGTTAGAGAATATATTCCAGGCGACGATGTCCGTTTAATCGATTGGAACGTCACTGCCAGAATGGATCGACCATTCATTAAGGGATTTCAAGAAGAACGCGAACTAACAGTAATGCTCTTAGTTGATATAAGCTCTTCAGGGAAATTTGGTTCCGCTATAGAAACTAAAGGAGAAGTCTCTGCCGAAATCGCTTCAATTCTCGCTTTTTCGGCAATAAAAAATAACGACAAAGTTGGTTTAATTCTCTTTTCCGATCGTATTGAAAGCTATATACCGCCTAAAAAAGGAAGAGCGCACATTTGGAATGTAATTCGCGCCATACTCAGTTACTCTCCAAAAGGGAAAAGAACTGATTTAAACTTACCTCTTGAGTTTCTTCTTCAAGTTCATAAAAGAAAAACATCGGCTTTTTTTATTTCTGATTTCCAAGCAACTGGTTATGAAAAATCAATGCGACTCGCTCGACAAAAACACGATCTTGCCGCTATGGTAATTATTGACCCAAGAGAACAGAGCCTCCCATTAAATTCAGGAATTCTTCATTTAGAAGATGCAGAAACAGGAGAATCAACGCTCGTCGATACTCACAATAAAGATACTATTAAACAATTCGAAAAAATTAAAGCGGATGAGAAAAAACGCCTCTTAAATTTTTTAAAGCTGAATGGAATAGACTCTGTTGAAATTTTCACAGATCAACCTTTAGCCGATCCAATAATCCGCTATTTTAAATTTAGAGAAAAAAAACGATAACATGGAAGAAAATACTCCCCCATCTAATGAAGGTTTTTCGGGAAGACTTAAAACACTCGTTATATCTTTCGTATTATTTACATTTCTTCTATTTGGAGTTTTTTTTGCCGTTCTGATAAAAAAGGTTTTCGACTCAAGCGAGGAAAAGCAATGGGAAGCTCGCTTTGAAAAATTAGGAGACCGCTTAAAAGAAAATGGACTCCATAAGCAAGCCATTAAACAATACGAAAAATTTCTAAATCAGCCTCAAGTCGACATGAGAAAACGAGCTGGAGTTTCTTTTACTATTGGAGAGCTTTATATGAAGTCTGAGAACTGTCCAGACGCTTTAGTTTGGTTTTTTCAAACTGATATGGCCGATTCAAACTTTCCGCAAAAAGAAAAGTTAAACTCAAATATAAAAACTTGTTTAGAAAAAAAATAAGAGAGCTAAAAAAATTCCTTATGAACACTGGGAATATTTCAAAATATTTTTTTAAGATTCTTATTTGGACAACTTTCTTAAGCGTTTTAGCTGTATCTAAAAACCTAAACGCCCAAGAGAATCAATCATTGCCACCCGTCGAAATTCAAGCGTCTGTTGATAAGCCTGTGGCGACAGTTGGAGATTTAATCCGATTCAAAATCGAACTACGAACTGAAAAGGATATTCGCCCTCAAGAACCAACTCCATTAAAACCCAAAGAAGGCTTAATTTACATCAAACGAGAGATACCGGAAATTCGTTTCGAAAATGATCGAAATATAGCTATTTTCTATTATATTTTTCGCGCCGATCTAGTGGGTCGCTTTGCCATCCCTTCAATAAAAATCAAATTTTTAGCTCCTTATTCAAAAACACCAGGAACCCCTATTGAAGGTTCCATCACTTCCCCTGAAACGTTCGTCGAAGTGCGTTCTGTATTACAAACTAAAGAAGGACCTCCTACTCTCCAAGATATCAAACCTCTAATCGAAATTGAACGATCCTGGGTTCGTTACTGGCCATACGCGTTGGCTATCATATTATTCGTTCTTCTAATTTATTACTTCGTAAAAAAACGACAAAGAATACTTATTAAGCCTCAGTTTAAACCAATAAAACTAATACCTTGTCACGTTTTAGCTTTACAAGAATTGGAAACGCTAAAAAAGAAAAATCTACTAACCCAAGGCGAAGTTCGAGAATATCATTTTGAGCTTTCAGATATTTTTAGAAAATATCTGGGAACAAGGTATTCATTTCCAGCCTTAGATAGAACGCGACAAGAAATATTTGACTGTCTGGGAAAAAACGTTGAAATGAACGGTTATTTAAAAAGCGCAATCGAATCCATTTTAGAAGAAACCGACAAAGTTAAGTTTGCTAAAGTCGCCCCTTCTATCCAAGAATCAAACGAAACGCTAGAATCGGTCGTTGAGTTTGTAAAATCTACTATTCCTATCGCACAAAACAAACAAGAAACCGTCGCAGACCCTGTATTAAAATGATAACCCAATTCCGATTTGAAGAACCTTTGGCTCTTTTTTTAATATTAATTATTCCCTTGTGGATATCTTGGAATCGCCTCCATAAAAAATCGACAATTTTATACTCATCTATAGGGCAATTAAAAAGTTTACGACCAAAAGGACTCTCGGCAGATTTCTACCTTTCTCCCACTCTAAGATGTCTAGCTATACTTTTTATTATTTTATCTCTAGCAAGACCTCAACAAGGACAAACAACACGCGAGGTATCGACCAAGGGAGTTGATATTGTTTTAGCTGTTGATGCATCGGGGAGTATGCGGGCTTTAGACTTTAAAAAAGACGAACAAAGAATAACAAGACTAGAAGCTTTAAAAGACGTCGCTTCGGAGTTCATTCAAAAAAGACAACGAGATCGAATTGGGCTAGTCGCCTTTGGCCAAGAAGCATTTACTCAATGCCCACTTACATTAGATCAAAACATTCTACTTTCATTTCTATCTCAACTGACTGTTGGAATCGCCGGAGACTCAACAGCAATTGGCTCAGCATTGGGAATAGCGATAAAACGCCTTAAAGATTTGGAGTCAAAGTCTAAAGTAATAATTCTATTAACAGATGGAAGAAGCAATGCTGGAACGCTCGCTCCAATTCAGGGCGCCGAGATCGCTAAAGCTCTCGGAATCAAAGTATATACGATTGGCGTTGGATCAAGAGGAAAAGCTCCCTTTCTTGTAAACACGCTTTTTGGTCAAAGATACGTCTACCAAAATGTTGACTTAGACGAAAACACACTCAAAGAAATAGCAAAAATAACAGGAGCGGCATACTTTAGAGCAACTGACTTAGAATCGTTAAAAAATATTTATGACCAAATTGACGAGTTAGAAAAAACAGAAATAAAAACATTGGAATATAGTCGATACTTTGAATTATTTCCATATTTCCTGATTCCAGGATTATTTTTATTTGTCCTTGAAACGATAACAAGTCAAACTCGTTACCAACAAATCCCTTAAATATGCGCTTTGAACAACCTGAATATCTTTATTTATTTTGGCTATTACCGCTCTATATAATCTTTATAGTTTCGGCAAACCGGCGGCGTCAAAACAAACTGGACAATTTTTCATCGCCAGAAATACAAACGTCTATAATCAATCCAATTATTAAGCAAAAAAGAAAACGTAAATCTTTTTTGTTTTTTTTAGTTTTAGCTTGTCTTATTTTTGCCCTTTGCAGACCTCAATGGGGGTTCCAATGGGAAGACTTAAAACAAAAAGGTCTCGATATAGTCGTTGCAATGGACGTATCTTCGAGTATGCTCGCCGAAGATATAAAACCAAATAGATTAGAACGCGCCAAAAGAAAAGTTTCAGATCTTATACAAATGCTTATGGGAGATAGAATCGGTTTAGTCGCTTTTGCAGGAGTTAGCTTTATTCAATGTCCACTTACTCTAGACTATTCAGCCGCAAATATTTTCTTAGATATTTTAGACGCCGACCTTATTCCAATTCCTGGCACTGATCTCGGAGAAGCTATCATTAAGTCTTTGCAAGCGTTCAAAGAAGAAGATAATACATCTAAAGTAATTATTGTTATCACCGATGGCGAAGACCATGGCGGAAAACTGAACAAAGCGTCGCAAAAAGCAAAAGAAATGGGCGTTAAAATATTTGCCATAGGAATTGGCGGAGATATTGGAGCGCCTATTCCAAAGCGTGGAGAATCTGGCTTTAAAATCGACAAACAAGGAGAAGTAGCGCTTACTAAGTTAGATGAAAACGCCCTACAAACCGTCGCAATAGAAACTGGAGGCGCGTATGTCAGGTCTGTTACTGGAGATATGGATTTAAAAAAGATCTACTTAGAAAATATTAAAGAACAATTAAACGATAGCGAATTAAAAAGTGGGCGAAAAAAAATTTGGCAAGATCGATTTCAATGGTTCTTAGTTGTGGCATTAGCTTTACTAACTTTAGAATCTTATCAAAGAAACCGAATAAACCATCGCCCCTCTTAAGGACCGTCAAACTTTGGACAGATTTAGATCTTTTTTTAATAACGCTTCAATTGTATTTAAATCTACCTAGGTAATTTTTTTTAAAAAAAACACACTGATGAGCCGCTTTAATTTTCAAATGAAAACCATTTTCTATATTTTTTTATTTTCTTTTTTTTGCATAGAGTTTGCGATAGCGCAAATTGCTAAACCTTTAGCCGAAGTTGGCCAATCCAATTATTTGGACGGAAATTTTCAAGAAGCCGCAAAAAACTTTAATTCTGCTTTCGATCAATCTCCAAACAAGGCTTCTTTAGCTTACAATTTAGCAAATAGTCAATACCGACTTGGACAGTTTGATCAAGCTCTTCAATCTTTCAATCAAGCGGCTGTCATAACTCAAGATTCGGAGTTAAAACAAAAAGCTTATTATAATGCAGGCAATGCGTCATTTAACCTTGGAAAGCTTGAACAAGCTGTAGATTCTTACAAAAAAGCTTTAGAACTAAATCCAGACGATTTAGAGGCAAAATACAATTTAGAGTTTTCTAGAGATCAATTAAAAAAGCGCCAACAAAACGAAAAACAAAAAAAACCTTCAGATAAAGATAACAAAGATTCTGAAAAACAAGATCCTAACAAATCTAAATCCCAAAAGGACCAAGAAAATGACAAAGACTCCAAAGAAAACCAGGAAACAAATTCTCAACCAAAGAACAATGAAGAAAACCCAAATTCAAAAACTTCTGAAGATGAACCTATAAAAGATTCTCAAAAAAAGTCTGCGGACAACCAAGAAACAGAGGATAAAGAACACGGCAATCAAACCGTTGGAGAAACTACTCAACAAGATGAACTTTCTAAAGAACAAGCCGAACAATGGCTATTGTCCATTAATGAAAACCGTAAGAAATTTGGGCAAATGCAGGCAAAAAAGCTAAAACCCAACTCAGAATATCGAGGTAAAGACTGGTAAAGAACACATGACTTTTCGAACAAATCACTTAATTAAAAAAACTATCAGAGTTTTTTTATTCACATATTTTTTACATCTTTGCGTTAGCTCCGCTTTTGCTGATCAAGTCTCAATCTTAGCTACTGTTGATAAAAACCAGGGAACCCTAGAAGATGTGTTTAATCTGACAATAACCGTAAAAGGAGTTCGCAATTCTCCAAAACCTATCTTGCCTTCAATTCCAAACTTTTCTGTAAGACAATCAGGAACCCAATCTTCTGTACAAATAGTGAATGGGACGATGACATCTTCAACCAAACACAACTTTTTATTAACTCCTCAAAAAACGGGGAAATTTACTATAGATTCTGCAAAGCTTGAATATGAAGGGCAAGAATATTTATCAAATGCGGTTCAAGTGGAAATTAGCGACGCCCCAAAACAAACGGCAAATAACCAAGCCCCAGTATTTGCTGAAACTTTTGCATCAACAACAACGCCATATGTGAATGAACAACTTATTTTCACTTTTAAACTATATAGAAGAGTAGAAACAAAGAATATTCAATTAAACCTTCCATTTGATAGTTTCAGAGAAGAACAACTAAAAAAACCAACAGACTACTCTCAGGTTTTGAATGGATTGCAATATCAAATCAGCGAATTTTCAACCGCTCTATTCCCCACGAAAACAGGGAGCATAGAAATTCCTGGAGCCGCTGTAAATTTAGATTTAGTTATAAGAAATCGTAGATCTCAATCACAAGATCCTTTCAATTTATTTTTTAACGATCCATTTTTTGGTCACTCTGGCCGGTTACAACATAAGGTTATCCGCACAAAACCCATTTCAATTAATGTCAAACCTTTGCCCAAAAAGGGAAAACCTTCTAATTTCTCCAATCTTGTAGGTAAATTCAAAATTTCTGCAAGTATGGGAAAAGTAAAAATTAAAGCGGGAGATACCTCAACCTTAACCATAAAAATTTCAGGAGTAGGAAATATTCAAGATGCCATTTTTACTCTTCCTGACCTTACTGAAAATTTCAAAACATATTCAGATGAACCTAAATTAGAAAAAAGCGCGAGAAACCAAAAGTTCTACGGGGAAAAAACATTTAAATTCGCTCTTGTCCCTCTGAAAGAAGGAAACTTTCAAATACCATCACTAACATTGTCTTATTTTGATGTAGAAGAAGAACGCTATATAACAGCTAAAACAGAACCTATTCTATTAGAAACTCTACCTAGTGAAAACGACGAAAAATTAAATGTCGTTGATTCAAAAAATTTAACCCAAGGTAAAATCAAAGTTTTGGGAACAGATATTTTTCCAAATCACACTAATTTAATAGATTTCTCAAATCAAAAACCAACAGAGGCAGATAAGTCGATTTATTACGCTGGTGGGGTTATTCCCATTTTTAGTTATCTGGTAATTGCTGCGCTTGCTCGCCAAAAAAGAAAATTTCAACATAATTCAGCTTTTGCTCGTAACAAAAAAGCTTATAAATTAGCAAAAACAAAACTAGACTCTCTTTCATCAAAAAATCACAATTCAAAAACTTTCATTCAAGAACTTTCCCAAATTCTAAGAGAATACATTGGCGACAAATTAAATCTAAATGGGGCCGCTTTTACCTCTGATGAAGCGATAAACAAATTAAAGGAAAAAAGTTTTCCAGAAGAACAAATTATTACGATACAAAACCTATTAGAAAAACTTGAAAAATTTCAATATGGAGGAATCGAAATAACTACAGACTTTCAAAGTAATCTAATAGATCAATCTTTAGAAACATTAAAAAAACTGGAAAAACTGTCGTGAAACAAAAGATTTTTATATCGACAATTATATTATGTCTACATCTATTGGCCTTACCATGCTTAGCCGAGGAAAATGATACATTATCTAAAGTAGCCTTAGCCAATGATTTATCATTAAAATCAAAGTACCGAGAAGCGCTTTCAATCTACGATAAACTCATTGATTCAAACCACGAGAATGCGTATGTATATTACAACATGGCCAACATTTATTACCGGCTTGGGGAAATTGAAAACTCAATATTATTTTACAGTCGAGCCAAGCGTTTAGCCCCTCGCGATCAAAATATTGAAGCAAATTTTCGCTATGTTATATCTAAAACCGAAGATAAAATTTATGAAGCCCCTGCACCATTTTTAAATAAAACTCTAGTTTGGTTAGACGATTTCGAGTTTTGGGAACTTGTAAAAGGGCTCATTCTAATCAATATTTTGTTTTGGGTTTCTATGACACTAAACATTTGGTTTAAAACCGAATTAATTAACAATTTAAAAAAAGGAACAGCGGTTTTATTAATTGTTATGATAACTTCTGTTAGCGCAAAACTTTACTATCAAAAAAGTTACCAAACGGGAGTAGCAATGGCAGAGCGCATCGAAATAAAATCAGGACAAGGCAATAAAAACATTACTTTATTCCAACTTCACAAAGGAGCTATTGTCAGAATATTAGGGGAGGAAAATGGCTGGTATAAAATCCAGTTATCCGATAAGAAAAGCGGATGGGCTCCTCAAAAAACTATATCAAAAGTTTGATATAAGTCGAACAACTAACTCTCAGAAAGAAACATACCTACCGCAGAATCAAACTCTTCTTTAACAAACTCTTTTACTTCATTCCATTTTTTTTCGGAAAGACCAACCATATCCCAGGCATCTAACTTTACCAGAGGAATCACCGACGACCCACTTCCCCCCAGTGTTAATTCATATGCCATAATATCTCCTAAATGTAGTATAGAAGCCTCGGTGGGGAAGTTCTTTGATTTTCCAGGGTCGTGATGAAAAGCAATAGGTTCAATCAATCTATCTGGCAACTCCCAAGCCTTTAATAAAGCCTCGGCTACCACTGAATGATCAAAGCCAAAAGATTCTCTTTCTAAAACAAATAAAGGCTCATTCCGTTTACCGGATTCTTCAACTATTTTTATTGATCGGTTTGGCATTTTATTAAAAACAATCAAACTACCCAAGTCATGCAACATCCCCATTGCATAAAACCGATCCGGATCCTCTTCTCCTTTTTGCGAAGCTAGAGATTTTGCCGCAAGTCCACAACCTAGACTGTGTTTCCAAAAAGCGTCCATTGCAACGCATTTTTGATTTCCACCTTTAAACTGGCTGACTACTGAAGCGGCTAGAACCAAATCCGTTAGCTGTTGTGTTCCAATAACATTCAGAGCATGCTCAACTGTTTCAATTTTGGCGGAAAACCCATAATACGAACTATTAACAATACGTAATAAACGCGTAGTTAAATTGGGATCGCCTTTAATTATGCTGGCAATTTCCTCAAAAGAAGAGTCTGGATTTTGAATGGTTTTTTGAATCTTAAAATAAATTACAGGAAGAGTGGCTATCCAATCGTCGCCGAGCAAATTCGCGTCCACAGACTATTTTCCTCAAAATCATTTAAAGACCTAAATTCCTCAAGCCGGAAAGAATGATAAATCCAAACCTGACAAGGAAAATTAATTCCTATGAAAATGGCCCTCAAAATTACGGAGATTAAAACCCCTTGAGTTTAAACTAAGCTATGAACTCGTTTCAATCGATTTCCTTAATCAATTTTTATCTATATGGGATATTTCTAATAAAGTAACCTAAATAAAGCTCTATTTCTTATTTAAATATGACAACGCCAAAATCAATATTTTTTCCCCTCATACAAAAGTAATTCAGTTTTGAGGATCTGCTCCCTCCAAAAAACCTCTCAATAAAGCCGACTTTTCTTGGTTGCCATTATAAACTCTTATAAACTTTTTAAGCAGTTCTCTCAATCTTTCGTCTTTTTTTTGAGGCAGAATATCTTCATAAAAATCAGTTCCAACATTATCGTCTTTTCCCTGCCTAAACATCCTACCGTTACCAGTTAATAGCCAGATAATATCTAAATCGGTCTCGTTATATAATTTCACTAAGGTCTCTGAGGAAGGAAGCGATTTATCATTTTCTAACTCTGACAAAGAGCTCGCCGCAACATTAATCTTCTCAGACAAACCAATTAGCTTAAGTTTCGAGGTCGATCGCCATTTCCTCAACCTCTTTCCTATTGAATCATTTTCCATAACTTATAACTCACCTTTTCTTTAACCATCCAACAAATTCGATTTTATTTTTTTGAGATATTAACTCTGTTAAAATTGTTCGACTCATCAAGTATGCTTTTTAAACAATTAAAACCAATGCCTAAAATATTTTTAGGCTATCAAAAAAATTTTCCGATTACCATTTAGTTTTTGCATTTTTACGAGCAACTGTCTTTAGGGTAGATCTATTCTATAATATTACTTGAACAACATTACAAGCAATAAATCATTATATTATCAATCTTTTTGAAGAAAAGTCATTATTTTACGTTTTTTTAAAAAAAGTCCTAACATCGCAAATATTTTTGCCTGCAAAAACAAATCAAAGGAAGACTAACATTACCTCTTACCTTTGAAACACCTCTTATTCGTTTTTGTTAAAACTGCTTTAAGTTTATTTCAAGATTTTAGTTTTTTGCTTTAAAAACACTTCAACGTTCAGTCCTATTTATTCTATTCAAACCTTATAAGGGCTTCCGAATTTAAAAAGAGAAATTTTCTTTACCCACAATTCGAATTCTGGAAAAGCATTTTTTTAGGAAGGTTTTTTTATAAAAGAGCGGACATTTTAACTTAGTTAAAAAAAGAAGTGGTTTGAATTAAGGGTGGGTATTGCTAGTGATGTTAAAAACTATGGATAAACTTTTTCTTCAAAACGGTAACCAACGCCTCGAACTGTTTCAATATGATTACCAGCAGTCTTTAGTTTTGTTCGCAGCCTCTGAATGTGAGTATCAACCGTGCGAGAAAATATCTTCTCGTTATACCCCCAAATACGTTCAAGCAAATAGTCTCTAGATTTTACCTGACCCGGTTTTTCCATTAAATTTGATAACAACTTAAATTCTGTTGAAGTTAGTCGAACAGCTTCGCCATTAACCGTCACTTCATGGTTTTCTATATCTACAGTTAAATCGGGCCATTCATATTTTTTTCTTTCTCTTGAGGTTCCATCTCCTCGCTTCAAAACATTCTTTATCCGCAAAATCAATTCACGATAGTTAAATGGCTTCGTAATATAATCGTCAGCTCCAAACTCCAAGCCAAGTATTCTATCTATCGTTTCTCCTTTTGCCGTTAACATAATAATTGGAGTATGCTTCAAAGTTTCATTTAACTTAATTTTTTTACAAAGCTCTAAACCATTCATCTTTGGCATATTAATATCTAATAAAATCAAAGACGGCCTTATTTCTTGCAATTTAGAAAACCCAGATTCTCCATCAGTAGCCCGATAAATTTTGAAATTTTCTTTATTTAATTTCAACGCTAAGAAATCAATCAGCTCAGTATCGTCGTCAACAATTAATATAGTTTTTTCATTACTCATGAAACCTCCAAACAAAATTGGAAAATCATTATTATTCTAAATAACCAGTTAATCTATCTTCCAACTTGTTGGCCTTATTTTATACTAAATTAAATAACGAAAAAATAAATTCGTTTAATTATGGTAAAAAAAACTACATTTTTCGAAAAATCTAACAAATAAAGGTCAAACTTAAGGCTCTCTTCCTAAAAACGTTCTATATCAACTTCAAATTCCGAAAAAAGCTTATACAATCATCAGCAAGCCATTTGGCATGGGAACCTAAACCGTGGTCAGAATCTAATTCTTCAAGGACCGCCCAAGGATAAGACGAAACAAATCTTCTTGAAACTTCAATCGGCACTGAATCATCATGTAATCCATGAGCTATGCGAATTGGTAATCTACGCAAAAAATGAATTTCTTCCCATTTTTTTGCATCTTCAAATATTTTAGTTTGGAAGGTTACTTCTTTATTGTGGCGGTAATGAAAAACTTCAATTGTCTCTGGAATATTATTTTTTCCATATTGTTCTTCTATTCTCAAACTCCAACGGGTAAGAAATTCAAAAGCTGGAGCCATTAAATATATCGCTTCTACTTCTTTTCTCAATTGGCTGACCAATGCCGAGAGGTAACCTCCCATACTACTTCCAATCAAAGCATAACGACAGCTCTCAAGTTTACTTAAACAACTTTCTATAATCTTTATCTGGCTAGAAAGAGTCATGGATTCAAAATTATTACCTTCTAAATCTGGAATCTCCAAACTCAATCCTCTTTCTTCAAAAGCCGCTTTAAAAACTTGCGCTTTATTTGAGTATGGACTGGACGCAAAACCGTGTAGATAAATAAATTGAACGGTCACAATTCACTCAAAAGTTAAATATAAAAAAGGTTTCAAATCTCAATGACATCGCAAATCACAAATTTAGCTATTAACGTTATATCCCTTTTTCTTCCAAATCTTTAACGTTTTGACGCATCACCCATAATAAAATCAAGCCCGGAATGGCTGCAAAAAAGGTTATACAAAAAAACAAAACCCACCCTACTTGTTCCGCGATTATACCGGAAGGGGGTCCTACGAAAACTCTACCTAAAGACGCAAAAGCGGACAAAAGAGCAAACTGAGTAGCAGTGTATCTGGAATCGCACAATGCCATCAAAAAAGCCACAAACGCGGCAGTGCCCATTCCTCCAGATAAGTTCTCAATCCCAACAGCCAAAGCCATCAAAACATAGCTCTTTTCAAACATTGCTACTGCCATAAACGATAAATTAGAAACAGCTTGTAAAATTCCATAATATAGAAGGGATCTGAATAGTCCCAACTTTGCCATTAAAGCTCCACCTAAAAGAGCTCCAATTAAAGTAGCCGCCAGCCCCATTCCCTTATTTATTACGCCTACTTCAGCTGGAGAAAACGTTTTAGCTCTAATCAAAAATGCAGTTGTTAAGCTTCCTGCAAACGCATCTCCTAATTTATATAAAATAATCATGGCTAAAAACATCAATGCGGCTGGCCTGCTAATAAAGTTTTTAAAAGGTCCAGAAACCGCTTCCGCTAAACTTTTAGGGGCTGTTGCCAATCTTTCAGGTTCAGGCCCCCAAAAAGTGCCACACATGCCAATGGTCATTAAAAAAGCCATTAAGATGTATGTGTTTTCCCAACCAAAGGGTTCCGAAAGAATCATAGCAACAGCTCCCGAAACCAGCATAGCAACTCTGTAACCCATTACAGAAACCGCCACAGCTAATCCTCTCTCTTCATTACGAGTTACGTCAGTCCTATAAGCGTCGATCACAACATCTTGAGAAGCCGAAAAAAAAGCGACAAAAAACGCTAGAAAAGCCATAACCCACGGTGTCTGTTTAGGCGAAGTAATTCCCATCAAAAAAATAAAAACCAAAAGCAAAACCTGACACACTAATACCCATCCTCGCCGTCGGCCTAAAATAGGAGGAACAAACCTATCCATTAAAGGAGACCATAAAAACTTGAGTGTATAAGGCAATCCCACTAATGAAAAAATACCAATGGTCTTTAAGTCAACACCTTCAACAGTCATCCAAGCCTGTAAAGAGCTTCCAGATAAAGCCAATGGCAATCCAGACGAGAAACCTAAAATGGTCAAAGCGCCAACTCGCCTGTTTATCAATTTTTTAAAGGATCCGTTCATTAAATTTTTCCAAACTCTGGTCAAAGAGTTAGTATCATAGATGAAAACAGCTAAAATCTATTCGAAACTGTCTAAAAAAACTAAAACTCAATAAAATCAAAGGTTTTTCCGATAAAGTAGAATAGTTAAAACAAAACTACTAAAACAGTTAGAATGCTCCTAAAATATAATTATTGTAAGCAATTCGATTATTTTAAAAATTGAACTAAACCCGGTTTGACATTAAACCGGAATGATCAATAAAATCAATTGAAGTTTTAGTTCTCTCAAAGATATAAATGTATTCTCTATTTTCATAAAAGTCTAAACGCTAGGAAACTATCAACATGCAAAATATGGAAACTCTGCAATTAGTTAAAGAGCAATTAAAGCTTAAGTCAGCAGAGGTAAAAAAGCATGAAGTAGAAAAAGAGAAAATTAGCGAGAAAATTAAAAGTGTTCTAGCGTTAAACGACAAAAAAATAAAAGAATTAAAAAATCTCGTTAAAGAAAAAGAAGACGCTGTACTGGCCGCTCAATCGAGCGCAAATATGTCTTACTCAGCAGAATCGAGTTCAAAGAAAGGTGAAGGTTCTGGAGACAGCGGAGAAGGTGAAGGTGGAAGCGGTTCTGGAAGCGGACCAAATGTCGTTAAAGAAGTAGTAGTTCAAGATCCTAAGCTTTTAGAAGAACTTGAAGCGCTTAGGAAGAAAGATCAAGCTTTAGGCGAGCAAATCAAAGCTGAAACAGTAGAAAAAGAGAAATTTAATAGAGAAAAAAATATTCTTCTCAAAGAAATGCGTCGTTTAAGGAAAGATCCAGAAACAGTAAATAATTTAAAAGAACAAATTGATAGCTTAAACGAAGAAGTAAAAAAAATGAAAGACCGGTCTCTGGATACTACCAATAATTTGGAAGAATTATTGATGGAAAAAGACGAAGTAATTGCTTCATATGAAAAAATGCTTTATGGAGAAACCGAGGCAGGACAAGAGGGGATGCTTCCTTCTGAAATTATTGAAGATTTAAAAGAAGAACTCAAAGAAAGATTAGAAGAAAAAAAAGCGATTGTTACGGAACTCGAGGAAATCAAAGAAATAAACGCTGAACTTGAGCTTAAGATTAGCTTAACAGAAGAATCTTCCACTTCTGATAGATTAGACGCTGGAGCTCGTCAGGATAGTCGCGCCGCCCAATCAGCGGAATTTTCAGGTAGTTTAGAAGGCTTCCTTGTTACCTACAGCGATATGATCACCCTTCTTCTTGTTATTTTTGTCCTCATGTATACGGTTTCAAAACTTGATGAAGAAAAGTTTGCAGAAGCGCTTTCTTCCTTCCAAGAAAAGAAAGTACGTGTCGAAACAATGAATATGCGCCTAACCAAAGACGAACTATTAATGCTCGCGCGAGTTAAAGAATTGGTAAAGGATAACGTAGATCCTGATAGCATCGTCCGTAGCGACACTCGAACTATTTTAAAAAGACTTCCAACATCCGAGCTCTTTGGACCAGGTAGCGCCGAATTAGTAGAGGGCGCCGAAAAACTGATCGAAGATGCAATTAAAGAAGATATGATAGATGGGGTAAAACAAGTCGTTATTGATGGGCATACAGATGACATCCCAATTAAATCGGCAAAATTCCCATCAAACTGGGAATTGTCTACCGCTAGAGCTTCTCGCGTGGCACGGCATATTGTTGATAAAATGCGTTTCCCTGCTGAATTTGTCGCAGTCTCTGGCTATGGACCTCATCGCCCAATAAAACCCAATACCAATGACTTTAACCGTGCTTTAAACCGGCGAGTTGAAGTAAAAATTCTAAAAGATAAAGACGTCATTAAAGAAGACCAAAAAGACTTGGTCCCAGAAGAAAAGAAAACAAAAGATGACAAACAGGGCAAAAACAAAAAAACCGATTCCCAAAATAAGAACCAAAAAGGAAAAGGCCTTACTGGATTAGCTAAATCCTCCAGGGATGCTTCCGAAAAAAATAAAAAAGAAGAAAAAGCTAAAAAATCAATAAACGCACAAAACAAAACTACTAAAACCAGTGACCTCTCAAAGACACTAAGTTCATTTAAATAAATTATATTTGAGAAGTCATAGAGTATAATATTTTCAAGAGGCAAGTTTTTTCATTGCCCATATTATTTAAAATAACGCAATGCAACTAACATATCATTCAATTCGAGTAGGCTATTATGGGTGACGATAAACAATCGATTTCCGAAATATTATTCGAAAATAGGCAGTCCTTTCTAAGGTTTAATCGATTTAAAACAAGCCAAACCCTTAAAACCCTATCTCCAATTGATCGTTTAATTTATACCTGCATTCCACGATTGCTTCATGTAAATCAAGAAGGATTGCCCGGTTATATGGGCGAAGATGTACCTTGTGGAATATTCAACTACACATTGGATAGCGAGACTCAAATCGCTTTAGAAAAGCTTTTCCCAGACATTATTGTTCGAAAAAACTCTGGAGGACGCCCAATCATCCAGACGATTCTTCTCATGGGTAGTGTCGGAAGTATTGCTCAGACGTATAAATCAGATTTGGACTATACTCTCTTAATCAATAAAAAAGATTTTTCTCCAGAAGGAATGGAACTTTTCCAAAAAAAACTTCGAGCCCTCGAAGATTGGACTTGGTTGAATTACAACTTAGAAACACATTTTTTTGTAAACGATATAACGGATGTAAGGAATAATAACTTTGGGGAAAGCGATAGCGAAAGCACGGGTACCGCTATGGCTAAACTCCTTAAAGAAGAAATGTTTCGGACCATGATTATAGTCGCCGGAAGAATAATTTTTTGGTGGATCATGCCTGTGGAAACGGACGACGAACAATATAACAATTATTGCGACTTAATCAATAGTCGCAAAACTCTCTTACATCGAGAAGAGTTTGTTGATATGGGTAATGTTGACGATATTTCCGATGGAGAGTTTTTTGGTGGATCTATTTGGGCTTTGATTAAATCTTTTAAATCTCCTTTTAAAACGCTTATGAAAATGGGACTTCTGGAAGAATATATGTTTAACGTTTCCAAGTCCAATTTGCTTTGCCACGAAATCAAAAGAAGGGTCTATAAAGGAGAAGATCCATATATCGAAATAGACCCTTATCTAACCATGTTTAATCGTGTGCAAAACTTTTTTAAAGATATCAAAGATGAAGCGGATGTCGACGCTCTTAGGTCTGCATTCTATCTAAAGGTCGGGACCCAAGTAAATGCAGATGAAATAGAGCATGGATCCCCAAACCAGAAAAAATCTACGCTCATTAAAATGATCAATGATTGGGATTGGTCTTCATTTAAAGTTGAACAGCTAAATGAATATTCAACGTGGCAAATGCAACAAAAAGTCGCTCTTGGTACCCGAATCAATAAGATTCTCATGGGTTCCTATAAAAAGATTTCAGATAAAAACAAGACCTTAGACCCAAAGGACAGCTTAATCACAGAAAAAGATACCCATTTACTAGGCCGAAAACTATTTAGCGTGTTTAATAAAGCCTCGTACAAGGTTGAAAATATGGCGGGAATTATTGATGGCGGAGCTGGAGAAAAGGAACTCACTTTTTATCAACATCAAGAAAACGTTAGAGACAAAGGTGTTTGGTATTTAATTCGAGGCAGAAATTTATCCGGTCTAGACGCAATTGATCCTGGAGAAATAATGAAAAAAGCCGCCACATTAGAATCCGTTTGCGCTTTTGCGGCTTTAAATAATGTTTATGCCAAAGATTCAAAAATTTTAATGAGAGCGGATCAAACTGCAATGAAAGATCATGATGTCAAAGCTATGCTCAATATGCTGTCCACATTCATTTCATCCGTCAATATCGCAAATATTTCTAACGAAGACTTATTAAATCCCGCATATGTTAAACAATTTTTTTCAGTTATCGACTTTGGATATCCATTTCCTCGTGAAATTATGATGACCGATATCAGAGAATGTAAAACGAACGCGGAGTATGGAGAATTCATTCATAAACGCTTAGAACGCATTAAAAGTATGACATATATCATTATGAACTCTTGGGGAGAACTTTTTTGTAAAACATTTGCAGGTATTAATAGTTTTGGTCGCTGTATTAACGAATTGACTAAAAAAGTCTCTCACTCGCAAGTTGACTCACCAAATTTTCTTAAGGTTTTCATCCCAACTGGCCGAAAAGATATTTTTGAATGTAGCTGGCTTTATAATTACACCCTTAAATCTTTGAAAGTTAAGGGAAAATCTTAAAACCCATTTAGAATACAAGCTTTATGGCTACCGCAGTTAAAAGCACAGCATTGCCAGATGATGAGGAAACCCAGCAGCAAGAATCTGGAATGGATAAGGGTACAATTTTTGGAATCCTTGCTGGAGTGTCTCTTATTGTCATAGCTATCATTCGTGGTGGAAGCGCAGATGTTTTTGTTAACTTAAATGCAGTTTTCATTGTTGTAGGTGGAACCGTTGCTACCGCCTTCATCGCCTTTCCCTCTAAAAAAATATCAGGGATGATCCCAATTATAATTAACGCGTTTAAACCTGACGTTCATCAACCATCAGATTATATTGACGAAATTATGGCCTTAGTTACCAAATATCGTTCAGGCGGTATGAAAGGTTTGGAAAGCGCCGAAGAATTTCTAAACAACCGGTTTTTAAAAGAAGGTATCGCGATGGTTGTCGACGGTTTTAACGCTAGAGAAATAACCGAAATTATGGAACGTCAGATTTCTTCCGTTGTGGAGCGACATAACCAGGGGCAAAAAATCCTACGCTTCATGGCGGTTCAAGCTCCGGTTTTTGGTATGGCGGGAACTTTAATCGGTCTTATCCAAATGCTGATGCATATCGATGATCCTTCTAGTATTGGGCCGTCTCTTGCTGTTGCATTGATTACGACTTTTTACGGAATTATTTTCGCTAATTTGATTCTTACTCCAATTGTAGCAAAACTAAACGCGCGGACTGAAAATGAAGCCATGTTGATTAAAGCTATTAGACTAGGCGTAATCGGAATTCATGATCGTTTGAATCCGCAAAAAATTCAAAGAAGTATGAATTCCCTACTTCCACCGGATCAACAAAGATAATGTCACATGTAGACGAAATTCTAGGGCTAACATCCCAAGCGCCATGCCAAGATGGAGTAGACTTCACCGGATACGATCTTAAGGGTATCAGTTTGAATGGAGTTACGTTCATCTTCGCCACTCTTAAAGAAGTCAATTTCGACGAATGCGAGTTAGTAGACGTAAATTTTAGCAAGGCTGATCTAGGAAAAGCTACATTCCGAGGCGCCAAACTAAAAGACGTGATATTTAGTAACGCTCAACTCCAAGAATCAGACTTTGAAAACTCTACTCTTGTCAATTGCAACTTTGAAAACGCTAGCATCGAACAAAGTAATTTTGCGTCTTTTATTTCAACAAAATGTAACTTTAAAGGAGCAAATTTAAGTTTTTGTAACTTTTATTCGGCAAATATAGAAGAAACCGACCTGTCCTTTTCGCGCATAATGTACTCAAATTTAAAACAAGTCGCTATAGAAAAGTCTACTCTTTCAGGTTGCAACGCTCGTGGTTCTGATTTTAGTTTTTCTAATATTTCAGACGCTAAAATTAAAGGAGCAAACCTTAAGCATGTTGATCTCAATTCTTGCTCAATGAAAGATGTCGATTTAACCCTTTCTAATATGTTAGGGGTTGAATTCAAAGACGCCGTTTGTCCAAGAATAAAGTTAGAGGAAGTCAACTTTGAAGGCGCAGATTTAACATATGCCAGTTTAGAAGGAGCTAATCTACAAAACGCATTCTTTCTTGAAGCTAATTTACATGGAACTAATTTAACCAGCGCTAATCTAAAAGACGCTTTTTTTGTAGACGCAAACACTCACAATATTAAAACCAAAGGCGCCAACCTTGAAAATACAGGGCTAACCGAAACCTAGTCTTAAAACTTTTCAAAGATCCCTCTTGCCTTCTCCCGCCACATTTGTATTATCTATCCATTTTCTTATTGTCGCTTATATAATCTTAGGCTTTCCTATTGGGTTAATTTTGAATAGTAGAAAGTTCAGGCTCATACACTGCGGCTCGTTAGCGTTTATATCTTGCCTTATGGTTTTTGAAATACCATGTCCATTAACTGTACTGGAAGAACAATTGGGGAGCGCTTATCTAGAGGGATCCTTCATAGCCTATTGGCTAAAACAAATCATTTATCTTCCTTGGCTAAATCCTAGAACAGTTTTCCTCATGGATATGTTTTTTGCTTCTTTGGTTTTCTCATCCTTTTATTGGAAGCCATTACCACCTAAAACCACACCTAATTAGTTTTTATGAAAGGCGTAACACAACGAAAACCCACATTTTCGAAATAATCATCAGGTTCTGCTTCAGTCCTAAAAAAAACATATCCATAAGCTTCTAAAAAATAATGACCAGCCTTTTGGAAACCATTTCCACGAATAACCTTAAACCGTTTTCCAAATCTTTTGTATTTATACGAACTTCCCGGGTAAGCTTGGTACCAATTTAAAGTCCATTCCATTGCATTACCAGCTAATCCCCATACTCCGTATGAGCTAACATCTTTAGGATATGCATTTACTGGCATGATTTTACGAGCGCCATCCACTCCCATATTGGCAAAGGATTTATCATACTCTTCACCCCAGGGGTAATTCCTACCGTCAGTTCCTCGAGCTGCTTTTTCCCATTGCGCTTCAGTTGGCAACCGTTTTCCAGCCCAAACAGCATAAGTAAAAGCTTCGTACCAAGTAACATGAGTTACTGGCATATCTGCTAACTCTTTTAGATATTGTCCATCCTCCCAATTACCGGGAGTTTCATAAAACTGGGTTTCATCCAAGAATCGTTTGTATTCTTTATTCGTAACCTCATACTTATCTATATAATAGTTATCAAGAAATATTTTCCTTTTAGGTTGTTGGTCCAGGTAAAGCGGTTTCACTGTTCCTATTTTTCTATGAGTATTGTCATTATCTACTTTATCCGTTCCCATAAAAAATTCACCTGCTGGAATAAGGACCATTTCCTTACCGTCGATTTCTGAAATTACTTTTGGTTTTAAAGTTTTAAAACTATTTTTAAAAAAAGGACTCAAAGTAGCGCGACCTATAAAAAATGCTAGAAGCGCAGTCCCAAAAATTAAGATATAATTTGTTTTGTTATTCATTGAATCCAAAACCCCGCGTATTTTCGACAAAATTTTAAGTTACTCACTATAACGTAATGAATCAAAATATTCTAATAGCCTTAATTTCTCTATTCTTAACATTTTCTTTTGTTCAATCCACTAATGCATTGGAGCGCAAAATTGAGGATAAAACTAACGGCTACACATTTCCATATATATTAGACGCTGAAACTTATTCTCTAAATGTACGCAATGTTAAGACGCTTAAAGCTTCTGGACAATACCTTTGGATAGGTACAGCAAAAGGAGCCATCAGATATAATCTAAGTTCAGAAGAAGACTATAAATTATTCGACAATAAAAATGGTCTATTAAGTAACGGAGTCTTTTCCATCGCGATTGACAAAAACCAAACACCCTGGGTTGGAACCTACGGAGGAGGGCTAAGCCGTTTTGATGGAAAAACCTGGGATAACATAAACACTCCGCACGGTCTAGCTGATGCATTTGTTTTTGACATTCAGTTTGCAAACGAAGGGGTTTGGATTGCAACCTGGAGTGGAGCCAATTATTTTAAGGAAAATCCTGTCACTGGAGGAGAAATAAAAACCTTCACTGTTGAAAATACGAATAAGGGTTTGATTGATAATTGGGTATATGCCATTCAAATTGGAAAGAACGGTAAAGTTTGGTTTGGAACCGAATCCGGAATATCGCTACTCGATAATGGATCTTGGCGTTATTGGACCCACGAAAACGGGCTTGGAGCCCCATTTAAAACGGTAGAAAAAGAAAACGCCGACGCGACGGCAAGTTTTCAAGGCTCACACCACAGTTTATATCCAGCTCATGACAATGCCTCTCCAAATTATCGCCCCAATTATGTTTTGTCCATGCTATTAGACTCTCATGATAACTTATGGGTTGGAACTTGGGGAGGAGGACTCAGTCTATTTAATATTCAAAAAAACACGTTTCGTAATTTCACTCAAAAGGATGGGCTTCCCGGAAACTTTATTTTAACCTTAAAAGAAGGACCTAATGGTAAGCTTTGGATCGGAACAAATAAAGGACTTAGCAGATTCGACGGTAAAACTTTCGAGAATTATTCCACACTAAACGGCCTTATTAGCGATTTTATATTTAGCGTGGAATTCACTCAGGACCACTCAGTTTGGCTAGGCGGCTATTATGGCGTAAACCAACTAAGCATGGAGCCTGGAACAGGTAAATTGGCGATTATTGATTGAAAAAAACCATTAAAAGTCGTCGTCTTCGTCGTCTTCGTCGTCTTCATCTTCCATAAAACCTTTAAGTTCATCGTCTTCAGCGGTCGATATCATATCTTGAATTTCCTGATAACCCGCAGCCATTTTTTGGATTGTAATCAATAAAGTCACTAATTCCTGAGTAGATGCCTCATGAATCCCCGCGACCAAAGGACCACGTTCATCATTTTCATATTTTTCGTCCCATTCGTCGAACGCCGCTAAAATTTTATCTTTACAGTGAAATAAGTCATAAAAAAAATGTTTAACTTCAATTTTCATTATTAAAACCTTCCTTTATTAAACAATTAGGCAATTTTGTTTGTTTTAGACTTCTAAAAGAAAATATAATCTTAATTAGAAAAATTCAGATGTTTTAAACAGTATCCAATTTAATATCAAAAAAATATTGCGATTTGTAGTTTTTAATTATTATCATAATTAAAGAATTTTTTATATAAACCTAACGGAAATATTTATTATGTCAGAAAACGAACGTTTCGTTGACAACGAAAACGATACAATATCAGATACTAAGTTTAACCTCACCTGGCTGAAAAGAGATTATTATCAGATAAGAGAAAAATGGTGTAGTTGGAATGGCGCTCATAAATTTGTTGCAAAGTTGAATGAAAAAAAATATGCCGGCTATGACGACTGGCGATTACCAACAACCAAAGAATCAAGAAACCTTTACGATCACGAATGTAAAAACTATGACTTCGCCGATGATATTGTTCATATAGATTATTTATTTCCCGAAGGTTGCGGCTCAACCTATTGGTGCTCTGAAGATACTGGGCATATGGCAGCCGCCTACAACTTCTACAGCGATCGAGGTTATAATGTTCGAAAAAACGCTAAGGAAGAAGGCAATATGTCATGCCGCCCCGTTAGATCCTCAGGACCGCGAGTAAAAATCTCAGACAGGACTTCTGGATCAGGAAGAACTCTTAGAGGATAGTTTTTCTAAAATTGCACCGCCTTATCCAACTTTTCAACTTCCTTTCTAAATAATATGGCCACTCACAGGGCAACCCGCGCTTACGTAAACCTTTCCCTATTTCAAAATAACCTACGATTAATAAAAGATATCGTAGGTTCACAAACAAAAACCATGGCCGTAGTTAAGGCTGATGCGTATGGTCATGGAGCAATCGAATGCGCCAAGGCGGCAATTGATACCGGAGCCGATTTATTAGGCGTAGGAGTTATAGGAGAAGGAATTGAGTTAAGAAAACAAGGGTTTGAATTACCGATCTTAGTGTTGGGAGGGGTTTTTATCGATGAAATTCCAGACTTACTACACTATGGTCTTTCAACAACAATTAGTAATTCTTCTATCGCCCAAGCCCTCTCTAAACAAGCGCAAAAGGTAGGAAATCCAGCATACGTTCATTTAAAAATCGATACAGGAATGAGCCGAATGGGAGTTAGTATAGACGACTACATGAAACTCCTGAAAGAGACTACTTCACTTCCAGGCCTTCAATTAGAAGGCATATGCACTCATTTCGCCACCGCTGATATCGAAGACCCAGAGTACACGTTAAAACAGTTGGAGTTATTCGAAACTGCTTTGGATGGATTCAAAAAAACAGGACATCCGCTTCCACTTGTCCATTGCGCAAATAGCTCGGCAATACTGCAGTATCCGCAAACCTGGAAAGATATGATTCGGCCAGGACTAACCCTTTATGGAGCTTTGCCCTCTTCAAACTTAGCCAGCAAACTGAACGGTCTTATTCCTAACAGTGAAAACTCATTGACTCCCGTTATGGAATGGAGAAGTAAAATTATTTTGCTAAAACATGTCTCTAAAGGGACATCCCTTGGGTATGGAAGGCAATTTATAGCCCAACGAGATAGCTTAATAGCAACCATACCAGTGGGCTATGCCGATGGGTTACCTAGAATATTATCAAATAAAATGGAAGTTATTATACGCGGAAAAAAAGCGCCGCAAGTTGGCGCAATATGCATGGATTTCTGTTTAATAGATGTTAGCGAAATACCTGAAGTCAACGAAGAAGACGAAACGGTAATAATTGGGAAACAAGGAAATAATATAATCTCAGTTGAAGAGGTCTCTAAGCTAGCCCAAACTATTCCATATGAAATACTATGTTCAATTGGTAAGCGAGTACCGAGAGTTTATATAAAGTAATTTTTTAAAACTATTTTGCTCTAAAGTCTGAAATTTTTTCAATTCCATTTTTCTCAAAAAAATCTTCCAGGCCTTCAATAATTTTAATAGTAATGGCGGGGTCAAAAAAGTTAGCTGTGCCAATTTGAATCGCCTTAGCTCCTGCCAACAAAAACTCTAACGCATCTTCCGTACATCGTATTCCACCAATTCCAATGATTGGCAACGATACAGCTTGGGATACATCGTGTACCATCCGCAATGCAATGGGTTTAATTGCCGGCCCAGATAATCCTCCGGTTACATTTCCTAAATAAGGTTTTTGAGTTTCTAAATCATAAGTCATTCCAGTCAATGTATTGATTAAAGAAAGGGCGTCTGCGCCAGCCTCTTCCGCCGCTTTCGCAATCTCACAGATATTTCCTACATTAGGCGACAACTTAACGATCAAAAACTTATCAATCGATTTTCTCACGGCGGAAACAACTTCAAATAAAATTTCCGGCTTACTGCTAAAGTAAGTGCCTCCTTCCGAAACATTCGGGCAAGAAACATTCATTTCGACACCGTCAATTCTTTCGACTCCGTCTAAAGCCTTAGCCATTTCTATATATTCTTCGGTGGTCTTGCCAAAAAAATTCACAAAAATCCGCGTTTCAAAGCCATGCAGTAGAGGTAATTTTTCGTTAACAAACCTCTCAAAGCCAACGTTTTCCAACCCAATGGCATTAAGCATTCCTGAAGGAGTTTCCACAACACGAGGCCCTTCATTGCCTATTTTTGGATTTAATGACAGGCCCTTTGTGCAAAAAGCGCCTAACCGGTTGAGATCCAAAAAATCTCTAAACTCCAACCCATAGCCGAAGGTCCCCGAAGCGGCTATAACAGGATTACTGAGTTTTATGGGACCTAAATCAACGGATAAATCGACCATTTTATTTTCTAATCTTTCCTATCGCCATTGTTAAAAACATTGGAGAAACAATAAAGATACTATAATTTAAACAAATTTATTTAAATTTTACCTATTGACATTTACTTTATATTGATTATATTTAATACAACAAACTGCAATAAGACCATATTTTTCAAAACGTTAAATAAAGTTCACAAAATCAGGCATTCATAAAACTTTCAAAAACTTTATCCAAATTATCAATTATGTCTACAGCAATCGAAACCCAAGAAATTCCCAACAAATATAATAAGCGAATCGAAGATTTAATTGAAGACGCCGAAATCGAAGCGGAACTCGAAGCCGAGCGCCATATTAGGATAAAAAACGCTAAATGGATGCTGATTTCATCTGTTGGCTTGATTTCTCTTGGAATACTATACTTCTGGACCGATTCTCAACCAACTGCTCAAGTATTACAACCTGTGTCTTCTGTTACTGAAATAGCCCAATTACCTCAAGAGCCAGAAGTAAAACCTATCCCGTTTCCAGTAGAAAAGGCTCAACAACCCTCTAACTCCAAAAGTAATGAGTTAGTCGCCGAATTAGAGGCTTTGGGGAAAAAACAAATTGAAGCTCCTGCCAAGCCTTTAAAAACCGATCTAACACAACTAAAAAGCGAAACGGCACCCCCAACCGACGCGAAGCAATTTGATCAAAAAGTTGGCATATCACTGAATGAAATTCAAGCGCCAACTCCATTAGTTAACTTTCTAAAAAAGGTCGTTTCCAAAAAGGAAACAACTTCTAAAAAGAAACAAAATCAAAAATCACAACCAAAGATAGCTATTCAAGAAGCTAGTTATTCGATTCAATTAGGGGCTTTTTCCGTAAAAGAAAATGCAAAGGACTTTGTCAAAAAAGTTCAGAAAAAAGGAATTAAACCTATAATCGACGTAAGACAAGCGAATAAAGTAACTTACGCAGTTATCACAGGCGAATTTAATAATAAGGAATCTGGAAAAACGGCTCTAGAAGGTCTCAAAAAAGCCGGTTTTAAACCAACGTTAGAAGAAAAACCTTCAGGTCAATTTTCTCTAATTGCCGGGAAATTTCCAAGTCAAAATAAAGCCCAAAAACTTCGCTCTGAATTAACGAATAAAGGATTTTTATCAAGCGTCAGTTCGCAGGAATCTCAACTAACGACTTATGCTGTTCAATTTGGAGCCTTTTCTAATCTCAAGCAAGCTAAATTGTCTCAAACTGAATTGAATCAGCTAGGAATTGCAAAAACCTTCATCAAAAAAATCGGCTGAGCTTCTTTCTAAAATTTTTCCTTTCTCTTCCAAATCCCCAAGCAGTATAATATTCTAACGTCAGAGATTATCTCAAAAATCTTGGATACACGTAAGGTTATAGCTTTTCTTACGACGATAATATACGGCGGTTACTGCGAGTATCTAAAAGTTTTCTAACCTCATTACAGTTGCCGCTTTGGAAAATAATCTATGTTGCCGATCCCAAACTATTGGTTCCGTAGGGAAAAAATCGGCGCCAATTAACCTGGACAAAGGAGCATTAAATGAATATTAAAGCGCTTATTATTGCGGCTGTGTTTTTTGGGTTCTCTTGTCTTTTTGTAACGAGCGGTTTTTCGCACGAAGGAGAAAGTCATAGCGATACAAAGAGACAATTAAGAGGAATGTACGATGAAGGTAGCGGTTCCTCGACTATGCATGAGTATGAAAACAAAAAAAAACAAGTTGAACAAGCGATGGAAGAAGGAAGCGGCACGATGCAAGACGCACAAGGAATGCCAGCGCGCGCAAAGGAAAACTACGAAGATATGAAGGGAAGTGGAGAACAGATGATGGAGAAAAAAAGCCAAGGTATGGGACATTATTACGAAGAAGGAAGTGGTTCTAGCGTTCCTACAAACTAAGAAATTTGCTTTTTTCACCAACTTGCTATCGTTCAACTTTTATTTTCAAAACCTGAATTCTTAGCAAGTTTAAATATTTAAAAGTCTCCCAAGCTCTAAATTGATTATTTCCCATCAAACCTAACCGCCGATGAACTAAACTTTGTCGGCGGTTATTTTTAAAGCTTTGGATTTCTCCCCTATCGTTTGTTTCCGATTAGCTCAAGCATTTCTGCAGGGCTTACCCTCATCGCGGCTCCGGTAGGACAAGAGCGCACGCAGGCGGGTCCACCTGGTAGTGTCGCGCATAGGTCGCATTTTGCCGCTTTAGCATTTCCCTTATCCTGTACTTTTGGTTTAAACCAAGAAGTCAGAGCTGAGAAAACACTTCTCTTAGGCGGTTCATATACCATTTGAATCACATCGTAGGGACAATTTTTTTCGCAATTTCCACAACCGATACAAGTATCTTTAATGATAATTTCTCCGTCGCGTTTTCTAGTCAAAGCATCAGGAGGGCAATCGATCATGCATAGCGGGTCCGCGCAATGACGGCAAGAAACGGGAATTTGAAGAGATTTAAAGCTTTCTCCTCCGTGCCTATCTAACCGACTGTAACCACCGTGTGTGGAAGCGCAAGCGGTTTCGCAGTTATCGCAACCAATGCACAAGTCTGAACTGATAAGCAACACGTTGTCCGCGTCGGAAATACCTTTATTCAGAATAAAATCCAGCATAGCGCCAGATTCCTTATTCTTCTGCTTTGTCATATTAGCAATACGGCGCTCTTTAACCATTTGGGCAATTTTATCTTGAGCAACTGGATCGTCATATAAAAAATCTAAAAAGTCTTGCTTCTCAATAACCATAGTTTCGCAGGCTACAGCCGCCGTTACCGTGGCGCTACGCGGTAGCGGTTCTGGATCCATAACCGCCATTTCTCCAACATAATGCCCTGCCGACAAATAAGTTTGAGTAACATCGACTCCATTAATTATTCGAGAAATTTTTACCGATCCCTTGCGAATGACAAAAAATTCATTCCCAATTTCTCTCTCTTTAAACAGAATATCGTCTTTTTTAAAATGCCTCAGCCCAGATTTCGTAATTACTTTTTTCAATAAATCTCGATTAACGTTTGGGAAAATATCGTAAAAAGCTCTTTCCATGAAAACTTCATCTAAAGCCCGCTTCACCTGCGGAACGGAGCTGATTAACTTCAAAACTTGCTTACGCGGCGTTTCGAGCAAAATCCCAGGTTTCTCCATAGTAATAGTAGCCGATCGTCTTCTCCCTGAAAGCAAACCCATTTCACCAAAAAAGTTACTAGCCCCAATTTGCACAAATCTATCCTCTGGCAGACTAATCTTCACCGACCCGGTGATAATATTAAAAAACGTATCTGTGTAATCTTTAACTTTAAAAATAAGATCATCTTCTTTTTTAAGATGCACCTTTGATTCGGTAATCAATTCGCGAAATTGAGGTTCAGTTAATTCTTTAAACACAGGCATAGAATCGCGAATCAACTTCATATTCTCATTAACTTCTCCGGGCAAATGTCCAAGTTTTTCTTCAATCAAAACTTGATCGGCAGGTTCTATATCATTTCCCAAAATATGTTCTACGACTTCATGTCCCTGGTTAATCGCTTGTTTGATAAGCGGATATCCAATAAGAGACCCAATTATATATAAACCTTCAATATTCGATTCATAACGACTATCAACGATAGGGGGGGACGAAGGATCTTGAGATGGGAATGCTACTCCAAAACTTTCGACAAAACCTCTTGGCAGAATACCACCCAAACGCGCGATAAGAAGATCACATGGGATAGAAACCTCCCCTTCTGGTGAGTTGATAACGAGTTCCGTCGGTTTTATCTCTGCAGGGGAGGATTCGTAGAAACAACGAATCTTTCCACTGTCAATCGCTTCATTAACTAAAAGAATGTTGTCGTCTTTAGCTCTTGCAAACTCTCCCTTTCGGTTAATCAACGACACTCGGTTTTTTTCACAAAGGGCTAATGCGTTTTCAATAGCGGCGTCCCCTGCGCCAACAACAACAATATCCCTATTAGAAAAAGCGTCAGGATCGTTCAATCGATAAAAAACATGCGGCAAATCCGCGCCAGGAATTTCTAATTGCCTAGGAGTTCCCATAGCCCCCAAAGCAAGAATAATCGAAGAGCTAGTAATGGAACTATCTCCAAAATAGATTTTAAATCCTTCTTCAATCTTATCGATCCGACTTACATTAGCTTTCTGAATAACATTTATATTGAGTTCCGAAACCGTTCGACTCCAGGATTCCAAAATTTCTTCCCGACTTCCTTTTTTAAATTTAATGCGAGATCGTAAAGGAAGTTTTTTTGGCTCATCCATAACAAGTTTCCGTAATTGATAATCAAAAATAGTATTACCAATTTCACCTTTTTCAAGAAGAATATGAGAAACTTTATGGTAGGCCGCATTAGCCGCCGCGCTTAGTCCTCCGGGGCCAGCTCCAATAACGGCAATTTCAAAATGATCATTCATGATCTTATTCAGGAAGGGTAAATTTTTTTATTTTTATCTTTGCTGAAACAAACTTAACTTAGAAATTTGACAATCTATTCCATCAAGTTAATATGGTTCCGAAATATTATTACACAATAATTTTTCTTTCAAGAACCCTATTTTCCCTTAGTAATCCAGCTTAATTACCTAATGGAATGATGCGTTATTCATAATAATTGAATTATGGGAGTTTAATAGAATGGCCAAGCTTAGAGGGCTGATTGTAGACGACGTAAAAATAATTAGAGAAGCTCTAACTGCGATCTTATCATCCGATGATGAAATCGAAATCGTTGGAACCGCCACAAATGGAAAAGAAGCGGTCGAAAAAACGGAGGCTCTTAATCCGGATTTCATCACAATGGATCTCAGAATGCCCGTAATGAATGGGTTGAAAGCCATGTATCGAATCATGAAGCAAAACCCTACGCCTATTTTAGTTGTTTCCGATATTAAAGATTCTCATATAGCGTTTAAAGCTCTTTCTATTGGCGCTGTCGATATTATTTCTAAATCAGATCTTTCCATGGAAAAGATGGAAGATTTAATTCGAAAAGTAAAAACTCTAAGCAAAGCAAAAATTTCAAAAAAAATAACTGCCGCAGATACAAACAAAATCGAACTAACTCACGCTTCAGAGCCCGCGCAAAAACAGATAATCGTGATTGCCGGTTCAACCGGAGGACCAAGCGCTTTAACGAAAATTCTTTCTAATGTCTCCTCAGAATTCACCTACCCAATTTTGGTCGCTCAACATATGGCGGACGGATTTGTTCCCGGTTTTGTTAAATGGCTTAACAAAACTTCCAATTTAAAGGCAAAAGAAGGAGAAGACGGAGAAACTATTGTTCCAGGGCAAGTTTATCTTTCACCAACTAGTAAAAATATGGAAGTTAGTAAAGATGGGACAATCAAACTATCAGCTAGAAAAGCAATTGGCATATCCAAACCTTCCTGCAATATATTGCTATCATCTGTAGCTTCCGTCTATGGAGAGACTTCAATTGGGATCATACTAACGGGAGCCGGCAATGACGGTGTTGACGGCATTATGCAAATAAAACAAAGCAACGGAACCACTTTAGCTCAGGACGAAAAAACCTCCTTAGTATTTGGCATGGCAAAAGAAGCCATAAAATTAGGAGGAATTGACCAAATACTACCTCTGCAAGAAATTGCCCCGTACCTAAATCAGATAGCCCATTCTTAAATCTCAAACAACTTTTTAGAAACTTGATACCTACCCTCATCCTATATTCTAGTAAGCCTCGCGAGATAGTCCCCCCCTTTTTCAGGCCAACGCCATTTCTCCTTATTTTGTCTAATTTGTCTCTTGCGTAACTAAACCTCCCAAACATCAACACTTCTCAGTTTTTTTGTAAATTTTTTATAACCATTCAATTCTTTAGAAAATAATAGGTATATTAAGATAATCACATTAAAATATATCCCCAACCATTTCATGGTAGCGAATGATTAATCCCATTTATTTAAGTTTTTTATAGAAGGAGACCAGAGGTGGCAAAAATTTTAGTTGTGGACGATTCTAATTTCCAAAGAAACCAGATTTTACGAGCAATAAAAGATGATGGCTACGAAATCTTTACCGCTGAGAATGGAAAAATTGGATTCGACCTCTTTGAAGAACATAGTCCAGATTGTATTCTGACGGATTTGAATATGCCTGAATTAGACGGTTTGGGACTTCTTAAACTAATACGAGAAAAAAACACTGACGTTCCTGTAATCGTTCTTTCCTCCGATACTCAAGAGTTAACTGCAGAAAAATGCAAAAATTTGGGGGCAACTGATTTCATGAATAAACCTTTTAAAAAAGATCAATTAAAAGCCGTTCTCGAAAAAGTGTTTCAATAGGAGCCGATAATGATTCTAACCCCCGATCAAGAAGACGCAATTAAAGAATTCATCAATATAGGGGCAGGTCATGCCGCCGGCGCATTGAGTGAACTTACGGAATCTCATGTCAAATTATCTATTCCCGCTATAAAAGTAGTGAAACTAGCCGACTTGGAAAAAGAAGACGATTCCTTCACCAAAGAAATCTCATCTTCTGTCAGAATTAATTTTAAAGGTTTTACCGACGGAACCGCAGCTCTCGTATTTCCACCTGCAAGCGCTTTAAAACTAGTTTCCCTGGTATCGGATGAAGAATTTGGAACTCCCGATATGGATTCAGTCCAAGCCGGGATATTAACAGAAATTGGCAATATAATTTTGAATCATATTCTTGGCGCAATCGGTAATATATTTCAACAACACCTTGAATATAACGTCGCTAACTATGTTGAGGGAGAAATTATCAAGTTGATCGAACCCGACGACTCAACCCCCGATTTAGTTATTATGATAATAGATACACAATTTAACCTAAAAGATCTTGAAATCACTGGCGATGTCGTCATATTCTTTAAACTAGGGTCGCTAACAAAGTTTGTCGAAGCTGTAGAAAACGTCCTTAGTTAATTTATGACAAAATACAAAGACAATCAAAATCTCTCTCTTTTAGACGCCATACCCGAAGGCATATTCGTTTTAGATAAAGAATTAACAGTTCTTTTCTGGAACGGTATTTTGGAAGACTGGACAAAAATTTCCAGAAAAGAGATTGTAGGGAAGCACGTTAAAGAATTCCTTCCTCACTTAATTAAACCTCTTTATACCAACTCGTTACAACAAGTCTTTAACGGAGGGGCTCCAATTTTTTTTTCATCCCATCTCCACAAAAACCTCATCCCATCTTATTTGCCAAACGGAAACCGTCGGATATTTCAAACTGTCGTTACCGCAATAAAAAACTCTAACGCCACCGATAAATTTAACGCATTATTTACGCTACAAGACGTTACAGACCCAACCGAGAGACTTCGCGAATATAGAGTCATTTACGATAAAGCAAAAAAAGCGGAAGAAACCATTAAAGTCTCTAAATTAGAAGCCGAAGCGGCTAATCGCGCAAAGAGCGAATTTCTAGCTAATATGAGTCATGAGATCCGTACTCCAATGAATGCTATTTTGGGCTACGCTCAAATTTTAAAACGAAAAGGCTTAAGCTCTGAAGAAAAGCAATATGTTGAAAACATCCTTTCCAGTGGAGATCATCTACTCACATTAATCAACGATATTCTTGATATTTCAAAAATAGAAGCTGGAAGAATGGAGGCAAATTTTGAAGATTTTGATCTAAGTGAAATGATTCAATCCTTAGAGATTATGTTTCGATCAAAATTCGATTTCAAGTCACTCGACTTTGTAGTTAACGATCTTGGCAAAAATCCAATTTTAGTTAACGGCGACAACACTAAAATCAAACAAGTCTTGATAAACCTCCTCTCGAATGCCGCTAAATTCACCGATTCTGGAGAAGTTCAATTCAATGTCTATGCCACGGGGAATAACAACTATCAATTCGAAGTTGTTGATACCGGCAAAGGAATCCCTGAGGAAGCTCAACAAAGTATCTTCGATCCTTTTAAACAAGAGCGCGAAGGAGTTGTAAAAGGCGGCACCGGCTTAGGCTTGGCAATCGCTAAAAGACAAGTTGAACTCATGGACGGCAAACTTGAACTAATTTCAACTTATGAAAAAGGCGCTAAATTTTCTTTAACCTTAGAACTTCCTCCAGCCTTGGAATCCTGCGTCGCTCAATCAAAAAGCTCTAGAGAAATAAAACATTTATCTCACGGCTATCATGTAAAAGCTTTGGTAACCGACGATATAAAAATGAATCGAGAAGTTTTGACAAATATTCTAAAAGAAGTAGGAATTGAAGTTATAACTGCAGAAAATGGACAAGAAGCGGTCAATCTAGTTCGGGAATTTTTACCAGACATTGTTTTTATGGATATACGAATGCCTGTTATGAACGGGCTTGACGCCATGAAAATAATAAAAAATGAATACTCAAACAAACTAGTCAAAGTAGTGGCTATTACAGCGTCCGTTTTAGATAACCATCGAAATCTAGTTATAGAACTAGGCGCTGACGATTTCATTTCAAAACCATTCAAGCTCGACGACATCTTCAATTGTATTAAAAACTTACTGTTGGTGGAGTTCGATTATCAGGAAGATATTTCTAAAGATCAAACAAAACCAAAAATTTCAAAAATAGATTCATCAGACATTCAATTTTCAAAAACTCTTCACTCCGACTTAATAGAAGCTGCAAAGCTCCATAGTTTAACCCAGCTTGAAAAGCTTCTTTTAGAACTAGAAAAAGAAAACAATGGAGAGGTTTACGCGACACATATTAAATCTTTTATGTCCAATTACGATATGGAAGGATTACTCAAATTCCTGGGAGAAACTCAAGTAAAATAATCGAATAAGACCCCCTCACACTTTGACTATAAAAAAACAGGCGCCCCCTCAAATCTTCGTCGTTTAAGAAAATGTGCCTTTTATTCAACCCCTGGCGCATCACACGATAGACAGCATAGGCGCATCCTTAGATACAAGACAACTTATGACCTCCTTCTCACTATAGCAGTCAAGAAAAAATTAAACCCTTTTCACCAACCTCTGGTTTGGTTGTCTCCTTTTAGGCGTCATAGGTTTTCAAAAACGTTAGCCAACCGCGAAGCCAAGCGATCTGACCTCTGCTGCTGTTTCATATCTCGCGTATAAACTTCAGAACTGTCTTTCGACGACTCCTCATACGAATATCTTTCTGGGGAGTAAGTATATTTCTTATCGCACCAAAGATTATTGACGCGCCATGGCCATCCAATGTTCACAAGTGGAGCGTCCTGATATTCAGTTTTCGCTTTCTCAACATATCAATCTTCGAATTCGATCTCTCTTTCTTCTCCCCCTAAAAAGGCATGCCGGAGCATTTCAACAATGCTCGACGAAACAGCTATAGTCTTGTCCATAAAAGACCTCCCAGTTGCGCCTTTTATAAGCCACCTCGGCATGAAGTCTCGCTTGTGAACAGCGGAATGAGGAGCAGGCTTGCAATATTTGAAGACTTGTTAAATATTTCTTATGGAAAATTCATGAGCCAGGAGGAACCTATCATGTCATGTTGCGCGGCAATGGAGGCCAAGTCATTTTCTGCGACGATGAAGATCGTCTGAAGCTATTTCCCCTAATTGAGGAAGGAGTTAGCCGTTTTCAATACCAAATGCACGGATTTGGAGGATAATAAGAAAGATCCAAACCAGGTCTTAAATTTTCCCAAACAAGTTAATGTGACTATACCGGCAAAGGGAAGAGTAGAGGTGGAGTTGGAGGTGGAGTTGGCGACCATGGCAGAAGTATCGGTGAAGAAACGGGTGGAGGTAGCATGATTTCAAGACTATTTTCTCGTTGAGTGAGAAGAGTTTCTGCGCTAGTCATTATCTGGGCGAGAGCTCGATCTTGTGGCAACAGTAATTGGTTATGCTGAATCGAGAGTGGAGATTGTAATATTAGGTTATTTACGTAGGAGTGACGATCTATAACATTGTTTGATAAAGCATGGAATTTAGCGCTGAATGTGATATTTCCAATTTGGACAGTATGGTGTGATTTCGATAACATCGCTGCGAGCCAAGTAACTAATCCGTGGCATTCTTTCTTATGGACCGATGAAGTGAAGTTTACGGGGAGGCCCACGCACGGGTAGCGAGGTAATGGTATTCGCGAAAGTGCAATCGAATTCGCGCCGAACATCGGGTTATACCCGCCAGCGACAAGATGTTCCTCATATTTTGGTGGGTCGCAGTTTCTTAGAAATAATTCATATTCCCTATTGGTGCGTGCATCAATTTGGAGATCTAACACGTCGCGTTGACACATGTGACGCGGACGAGGAACAAGGTTTTCATCGGGACCAAAGCAATATTTCATCATCGCTAACTCTAGGTAAATTAGGTGGAGTGTGAAAGCATATATATTACGCTTTGCTTCGGCATAGAATGCGCACATGGCAAGTATCGGACAAAAACGATCAAGGTAATAGTCCCTGCTGGTGTATCTCCCCGTTAAGACTGCATGTATGCCTTGAAGAATATCCCAATCGGAGAAATTTTTATATTCCATATCTACAAGCAAGTTTCTTAGATGTGGATATGCCGGAGGCTGACGAGGATTTTCCAACGGGCGGTGAAAAGGACCACAATCTTGCAGGTAACCTTGAGGATAGACCGCACGCGATCCGTACTCAAATATCCAGCGCCCGCCTGCCGAATGATGAAGGGAGAATCCTGAACTTTTCTCGCATAAGGTTCGCCACCCGGGCCTAGTCTGTGGCGATGCGTATGGGTAATAGTAAGTACCTCCTCCTAGAACTGGGTCGAAAACCTGCCTATTTATATCGACGATATTGCGATACATCCTCATTATTGCAGTTCCAGGAATGCTGTGGAAGGTGGGACGGACTCCTGAAGAGACTAATTCTATACCTAAGACAGTTTTTTCTCTCATTTTCGAAATGTTGAAACCATTCGCCAAACGACAGGGACTAAAATAATAATCGCTCCGCTGTAGCTCTCCAATGTTCTCCAACTCTATAGTTTATAGATGAAAGCGGAAATCCCAGTGGGTATTATTTGGTCTGCTTTCTTTGCACCGGTTTACCAGTCAAAGCTACGTCCGCTCCACAGTTTCGAGCGCATAATCTTATCCATTAAATTTATATTAAGGTCCCGCGCTCTGTGCAATAAACGACACAGGAGTCAATTCGCATATCTCACCTCCGCCACTTGATAGAAAGAAAATATCGATTGCATAAAAATCACACTTTAATTATCCAGGTAATAAAACTACCCCTTATCAATATATTTTATACATGCAAAAAAACATAAAAGCCAAAAAAAAACTATAACTCATTTAAAAATAATAACATTATCCCTAAAATCGCTTTTTTATAATTTTTACTTAAAAAAATTCGCTACCTTAATTTTTGCGATCAATAATTATTTATTTTTAACAATCGGAATTTACTAAAACTTGCGCGAATAAAACCTCGGATCACTGTCGTCGAATCGCTGTCGCATGATTTCACGGATTTATTAAGGAAATAATTTTATGGAATCGGGGTGCCCCTTTGGCCAGGCTTCTAAGGAACTAAGAGTAATTAAAAAACTAAATTGTTAATCACCGCAAAGTTAGCGATAGGTTGTCACCCTTCGAGAACCTCCTACGGACAAGGAGTTCATTGTATTGAATCGAGGCAAGATCCTTCGCCGATATTAAAACATCGCCTCAGGAGGACATGCGATGGGAGGCGGGTTTTGACTGGATTTTATGTGGTTTATGGTTTTGGGATACACCTTAAACGCTAAACAAAAAAACAATCTTGACATCGTTTGTTTCATAACAAACACTATGAACAAATTAGATGGGATGTTGAAAAAAATAATTTTAACCTAACGATAACTTTTACCTAAATAAGCTCGCAAAGTTGGCGGAAAAGCTCTGTGAATCAGGGCTTGCTGAATTTCTTCCCGAGCATCTCCAACATCCCCTAAATACTTTACTTCTTTCGATTCTAATAAAGCAATCGGAACGCCATCGCGGTATAAAACGCGATTTCCAGCCACTCTCGCTACCTTCTTACCCGGTAAAATAATTCCTAGTAAGTTTAAGGGATCAGAAGAAGATAAAACCACAAGTTGAGATCGTTTTTTTTCTTTTGAAACTTGCCTCAGCCGATCAACCGTCTCTGGTAAAGCAAACTGTTCTCCAATCGCTCCGGCGACAAAACGTCCTCCTCTAAGCGTTCCTTTCAATTCCATACGCCGAAGCGCATGCACAAGAATCCTCCATGGAGGAGAAAAAACTTCTTTTTCCAGGATTTGTTTAAATAAGACTCCCCAACGTTTCAAATAAACAAAAATCAACCGTTCCATTTGATCGTTATCCAACGGCGTTATGCCTGTTTCATTTATAATAAGCGACCATCGTCCGGCTCTTTCAATCCCATATGCGCTTTTACGCGCCCGCCGCGCCCTGTTACCGTTCAACTTGTAGGAATTAGGAGTGAGCAAAGCTCTCAAACCCGTAAAATTATCAGAAGTAACTTTTCCGGCAGCTACGAGTTCGCCAATTCCTTCTTCTACTTGTGTCTTAATTAGTCGAGTCCGTTTGACAATATCGTCAAAAAAACTAGCGCCATGAATTTCAATATCATTTTTAATTAGATCAGCGTTTGCGCTAACAGATAATGGCTCTAATTGATTTGCCATCAACGCTTGCCATAAATCCATATTACTCCTGGAAACAAAATTAATTGGAGTGCTTTTTATCGCTCCCGTTCGCTTACCTTCATTAACTGTCGGCTTTGCTTGATAAAACCTTCCCCACACAAAACTACCGCTTATGCACAACATATCCAACCAATTAGGATCGTAGCGATCAACTCGCGCGGATAGAATATCAGCTTCCCATGCGGCTGCAGGAGCCGCTATTCCTTCAAGTCGCTCCAACCCCTTTTCCAGCGAATCTAATCCTGTAGGCAGTGGGTCCAAAGTAACTTGATGCCGATCAAACAAAAACCTCATATAATCTTGAAGAGAAACCGGTTGTACGCTTCGACGATGGATGTCGATAGTGTATCTATGAATACGCTGTAAAAGTCTTCGTTCACACCATTCTTCTTTTTCAGATCCAGGTGTATAGCGACCTCGAAATACAAAACCCTCGTTTTCTAGCGCTAACAAAGCCAAATCAATTTCTTTTTCCGGCAATCCAATATCCTGGGCTAATCTCTCAACAATCACAGGTCCCAGACCTTCCAACCTGCCTCGAACAATTTCCCGCAAAGCAAGTTCCTTAGACCAATCTTCTTTTTCTAACCATTCAGGTAATTTAAGATCGCAATCAATTCTAAACTCACTAAAAATAGCTTTAAATTGAGGCAGTCTTTCAGCCGCAATCCATAATGTTTTTTGATTGGTAATAAATCTAGTCGCTCTACCAGAATCAATTAAAGCGCTAAAAAAACTGGCATAAGGGCTTTCTCCTCCTCTTTCACCTTCTTCTTCCGTCATAAAACCCAGCAAGAGAAGAGCATCGTGCAATTCATCGTTGTTTCTTACGTACGGCCAAGCTTCTTCTTTAACTTTAAGGACAGCCTCCCCATCAAGAGAACCGAACTCTGAAGCTTCTTTCGGGTCCAACCATCTACGATTACGAATTGCATTTGTTCTTCTTTCTTCAAACGGAGCGTCGTCTAAAAACGCATAAGGGCGGGCATTTATAATTTCTTGAGCAAATGGAGAAGGTTCGCGAAGATCTTTAGCCACCAATTCTAATTCTTTCTTTTCAACTTTTTTAACAACTTCTTCTAATTCTTCAATATCCATTGCTTCGGTAAGGCAATCATGGACAGTTTGTTTAACAAGAGGATGATCTGGAATTTCGCGCGCTCCTTGAATATTTTCCAAACAAGCTATTTGATCTGGAAATACTTGAGCGACTAAATCTTCGGCTTGCATCCTCTGTAACTGAGGAGGAACTCGTTTGCCGCTTCTATTGCGTTGAATTGCCAAAGCTCTGGTTGCATTCCAACGCCAGCGCACTTCGAACATTGGAGCGTCAAGAAGCGCCTGCGAAAGAACGTCGCGTAACGTCTTTTCTTTTAAAAAACCAAAAACTTCGTCTAAAACAAAACTATGGACCGACCCCATAGAAATCACAATGCTGTCTTCATTTGCCGCCGCTTGTAATTCAAAATTAAACGCCCGACATAACCTCTTACGCAAAGCCAATCCCCACCCCTTATTCACGCGGCTCCCAAAAGGAGAGTGAACAACCATATGCATGTCGCCAACCTCATCAAAGAATCGCTCTAAAACTATTCTCTCTCTAGTTGGCATACCACCCAACGCGTTTTGTCCCGCAAGTAAATACAAAACTAATTGTTCTGCCGCATAAGCAGATAAACCAATTTCCGCAACTAACCATTGCGTCGCTTGATCTTTTGTCCTCGAATCATTAGGATTAATTTGGAGTTCGACAGAAGAACTATCTTCCAAAAGACGACTGACTGTCGAACGCAATCGCGAAACCGCCTCGGATAACTCTTTAGTTCTCCCCGGCCCTTCTCCAAACCAAAAAGGTATAGTCGGGGGTAACCCCTTTGCGTCTCGAACTCGGACATTAAGTCCTTCAATGCGGATCATTTGCCAACAATGGCTTCCCAGAGCAAAAATATCTCCCGGAAGCGATTCAAGCGCAAAATCTTCATTTAACGAACCCACTACAATATTTTCAGGATCAAGGACTACATTGTAGTCAAACATATCTGGAATTGCGCCGCCGTTTGTTAACGAAGTGAGTCGAGCGTTTTTTCTAGCTTTCACTCTATTATTTATTGCGTCCAAATATAAAAAAGCGCCTCTACGTCCACGACGAGTCGTAAACCCTTCGCTTAGCATCTTAATAATGGAAAAAAATTCTTTTTCGCTTAAGTCCCTATAAGAATACGCTCCTGAAAAAACTTTATATAATGCGTCAACCTCCCATTCATCCCCAGACACCTCGGCGACAATTTGTTGCGCTAATATATCTAACGGCTTTTCTGGAGGCTTGATTCGATCTAACTCTCCTCTACGAATCGCATCCAGCAACGCGGCGCATTCCACCAAATCGTCGCGAGTCAACGGAAACAAAATTCCTTTAGGAACGCCTCCAACCCAATGACCGCTTCGCCCCACCCTTTGAATAAAAGCGGCAATACTCTTCGGCGAAGCAAACTGTACAACCAAATCGACGCTTCCAATATCAATTCCCAATTCCATAGAAGCCGTAGCGACCAAAACTTTGAGCTCTCCGCGTTTGAGCCTTTGTTCTGCCGAATGGCGATGTTCTTTGCTCATGCTTCCATGGTGCGATGAAACGTGGTCCTCTCCGACTTGCTCGGCAAGCGCCATAGCCAAACGCTCCGCTAAACGCCGGGTATTTACAAAAATGAGCGTCGTTCTATGCTGCTCAATAAGCTCTACCAATCTTTTATAAATTTCTGCCCAAGCTTCGTTACTCATTACCGCAGTTAGAGGTGATTGTGGAACCTCTAAACTCAGTTCGAAGTTTCGTCGCAGACCAGTATCAACAAGTTTGCAATTTGGCTTTCCTTTATGAATATTTTTATTTCCCACTAAAAACTTTGCGACCGTCTCTATGGGTTTTTGCGTAGCGGAAAGTCCAATACGTTGAACAGGATTGCCAACTAAAGCCTCTAAGCGCTCAATCGATAACGCTAAATGGGAACCTCTTTTATCGCCAAGTAAAGCGTGTATTTCATCCACAATCAGCGTTTGAACGCTATTCAACATCTTTCTACCACTGTCGCTTGTTAACAGCAGGTAAAAAGATTCTGGAGTGGTCACTAAAATATGAGGAGGTTTTTTGACCATCTTTTGACGGTCGCTTTGACTTGTATCGCCGCTTCTAACAGCAATAGTAATATTTATTTTTGACAGGTTTAAACGATCAAGTTCTTCCTTAATACCTGCAAGAGGAACTTCTAAGTTTCTGTGAATATCGTTACTTAAAGCTTTAAGAGGAGAGATATAAACGACATAGGTTTGATCAACCAAAGATTCGTTTAAGCCAAGCTTTATCAAACCATCAATAGCCGCATAAAAAGCGGCCAGGGTTTTTCCGCTTCCTGTTGGAGCTGCAATCAAGGTGTGATTTCCATTTTTAATAAACGGCCAGGCTTGAGATTGAGCTTCTGTGGGGCTGCCCAAACTTTTTTCAAACCAAGTTCGCGTTGTTATGTGGAAATCGCTTAAAGGCATAGTTTTTGTTAAATTTATTAGTTCAAATATTTAAATACAAATATATCTCCATCTACCCATTTTTCTTTTTCTTTTCGCAATTCTACCGACTCTCTTAAAAGCAACTTAAACCCCTTCTGTTTGGCCACTCTTTCCATAAAAACGTTGTTATGTGCATAACGCCCCGTTTGTCTGATGTGATAATCGCCTTTGTCGCAATTTTCTGTCGATAAAACAAAAATAGCTTCATGCTCCGCAACATTCTGCGCCTTTTCAAATAAAGGAGCTGGATCGCCAAGATAAATCAAAACATCTGCCGCAATAATCAAATCAAATTTTTCAGAACTTTCTGATAAAAACTCCAATATATCGTTTTGGAACAAGGCAGCGTATATCTTTTTTTCTTTTGATTTTTCTATCATCTTTGGCGACAAATCCACTCCTGTAAGACGGTCTACAAAAGATGCAAATGATTCTCCCGAAAGACCTGTACCGCAACCTAAATCTAGACAGTTTTTAAATCGATAGTCCTTAGGTAAAACAGTATCGCAAGCGCTACGCATTAATCGAGGGGCTTTATAACGAAGGTTTTCGACAAGGTGATTCTCAAATCTTTTCGAAAATTCATCAAAAAAATGGCGCACGTAATCAGAAGGCGCCGTTTCGGGTGTCTTCCCGGTAAGAGCGGCAGTTAAAAAGTCATCTTTAGTCATCGAAACATTTGACTCTTCTTTATCTAAACAAGACGAGCTAACATATGGAATATCTAAAATAACCTTTCCTTCTAACATATGGTCTTCTTGGCCAAAGACAAAAGCGTTCGATGATAATTCAACCGCTTTTTCTATATCTCCCTGCGATTTCATTAAGTCTGCAAAATAATATTGCGCTTCTGAATAATTGGGATCTAGGTCAACCGCTCTCTGGTATTCATTAAAAGCCTGAGAAAAATTCTCCAATTGTTGAAAAATTCCCGCCGCTTTATAATGCGCTTTAGCATACTTTGGGTTAATTTTAGTAGCTTGCCGATAACAATCAATAGCTTGATCTAAAAATTCCATGCTTTCCAATATCAAACCTAAATTGAAATGAGCTTCAAAAAATTTAGGATTGATTTCAATCGCGTGACGATACAATTTTATCGCCTCATCTGTTTGTCCAAGTTCTGAAAGAACATTTGCCAAGTTATAAGGAGCTTGATCCAATTCTGGATTCGCCTCCATTGCCTTACGAAAGCAATCTGAAGCTTCTTTCAAGCGACCCATCTCCAACAAAACATTTCCTAAATCGTTTTGAGCGCGATCATTTTTTGGCGATGAGTTTAAAATCTGTTTGTAAACATATTCAGCTTCTTCTAGACGACCTTCTTTGTGAAAATGGAACGCTAAATAGCTTGGATCCTGACCAGAGTCTATAGAATGGCGATATGCTTCAACAGCTAAATGACTTTGACTTTTTGGCGGGTTCTGTGATTTTTTATTTTTACTTGGTTGAGTCGATTTGAGAGCGAGAGCATTTTGAAAGAAATTAAAAGCCTCTTCAAATTTTCTTTGGGCTTTTAAAGCTAATCCTAAATTGTAAAACGAATAAGGATCTTGAGGATCGTTTTGTATTGCCTTAAAAATTTTTAACGAGGCTTCTTCAAAGTTTTTAAAACGATAATCTATGATTCCCGACAAATGAAGCGCAATTGCATTGTCTGGATTAGCGGCAAGGACTTTCTCACAAATTTCGCGGGCGCGATTCACATCCCCCTTCCTAAAACTTTCATCGGCTCGAAGAAGGCGTTCCCTTAATTCTAAATCAACCTCATTCATAGGGATTTACTCTCGTCTTATTTTTTTGGCGTTTCTGAAAACTTCTCAAAGTTTTCCTGTAGCGGAGCCGATCGATCTGGAGTGGGATCAATTAGAGGCCAAATCAGAATAAACACAATAAAACCTACAACGATAATACCAATCACAAAACCTATCCAATCGAAAAATGAAAACTTTTCTTTACTCATTATTAATTCTAAGGAATTAGAGATTAAATTGAAAAATCAAACCTGTTTTTTCTTATTAAACAAAAGGTTCCAGAAGAGCTTTTTCTAAATAATACATAAAGAAAACTGAACTCATTAAACTCGCAATATATTCTTATTCATAATATCCACTTAAGAATTCCATGGGACGCTCAGGGGAAACCAGCGAGGAACATTTTTCTTATATTCTGAATAAGTATCTCCAAATCTATTCAATAGTTCCGGTTCTTCAAAAAAAGGGACATAGATCAAGTTTGCCATCATAAAAAATAATCCCCAACCTAGAATCAAATAAGATTTAAAAAAAACAGTTTCTCCCATTAAAACGAAAAAAACTCCAATTACCATTGGATTTCGCACATATCTATATAACCCACTAACAACAATTTTTTTTGGTGGATCATATGGAGCTGGCGTCCCATTACCATAACTAGTAAACAGAGCCACTGTTTTATAAATAACAATGCTTCCTAATGCGACTAGAATTCCGCCAAACACTGATAAAACCATGAAAAGAAAAAGACCTCTTCGTCAAACCAAACCATAGTTCCCGGAATAGTCCCCATCACGTTGAACGGAAAAATAAAAAAAGCAATTATCAGGCTTTTAGTAATTTTCATAAAAATCAGACGAAACAAAAATCATCTTACAATTTCAAGAAAATTTATCAGGCTTTTGAATCTTCATTTTTCTTTTCTCTTGTTTCTTCAAAAGCATGTCTTTGCTTAAATCTTTTTAAAAGTATTTTTGCAGAATCACTTTTCCTATCAAATGGTAAAGCGTGGCGTTGCCCCTTACGATCGGCAAGTTTTGCCTTTTCTTCTTTTGAATTTTTATCTTCTTCCATTTAGCTTATCTCAAATAAAATTTTTATCTTATTTTATCACGCTTGGGAAATACGACTAATAGGAAAGAACGTTGAGAAAAAAGCGATTTAAAACCTCTAATGCTTAGAACGTCAGAGACAATCTAGGTGAGAAATCAATTTCAGACTTAAGAAAAACTACTTTTCAAAAAATCGACCTATTATGCTTTTTGATTAGCTTTATCCAATTGATTTAATAATTCGATCATTCCTTCTACATTGTAGTTGCTTAAAAGAGCTCTGAACTCATCGGCCATTTTTGAACATTCTTCGTCAATACTTTCTACATCCATCAATAATTTTTCAATTTGAGTCACACTGCATAATTCAACAGCGTCTTTGAGAGGTGTTAAAATTTCATCAGGAATTTGAATCTTAGAAATATCCAAGGGACGGATTTCTTTTGGTTCCATCGTATCGTCTTCACTAAAAGTAAACTCCACTGGCAATAACTTTGCTAAGGAATTCACTAATTTTTCTACACGAAAGGGTTTTGTCAAAAAATCATTACATCCTGCTTCAAGAGCTATTTTACGTTTTTCTTCTAAACCCAAGGCCGTAACAGCGACTATTTTTAACTGGTTGGATGAAAAAGATTTTCTAATTTGTTTGGTAGCTTCTATTCCATCCATTTCCGGCATCAATATATCCATAAAAACAATGTCAAACTTACTATTTTCAATCAACTGTATTCCATCTTTTGCATTTGCAGAAACTTGAACGTCGATTCCAAGATCATTTAAAACTTCCGATAAAATATCGCGATTTGTCTCAATATCATCAATTACTAACGCTTTTAATTCTTGTCCTTCAGCTATACGTAATACCTCAGAAGTCCGTTTAGTTCGCAAGTTTCTAATCGCTTTCTCTTCGCTCGGCATAAGTTGCAAAGAAAAGAAAAACCGAGTTCCTTGGCCAATTTTTGATTCAAGTTCTAACTTTCCACCCAAAAGTTGAACCTGGTTTTTTACAATCGCTAACCCTAAGCCTGTTCCACCTTTTTTTAATCCTTCTTCATGCTGACGAAAAGGTTCGAACAATGATTTTTGGGCTTCTTCGGAAATTCCTTGTCCAGTATCGGCAATCTCAAACCGATATAAATTAGGCTCATTTCTATCAATCAAAAGAGAAACTTGACCTGAGTCCGTAAATTTCACAGAATTGCCTAATAAATTAATCAAAACCTGCCGCAATTTAGTTTCATCCCCTTTGACCATGATGGGATTGTTGCCTAGCCCATTAAAATTCCATCTCAAGTTTTTCTGTACACATTGATTCTCAAAATACTCAGCAATCCCAGCGATTAATTCAGTCAGATCAAAATCGGTAGGATATACTTCCATCCTCCCGGCTTCGATTTTAGAAATATCAAGAACATCATTTATTAACATCAATAAATGATCTCCAGATTTCATAATAGTTTTAATGCTTTTGATTTGATCTGGATTCAGGTTCTTTTGTCTTTGTAAAATTTGAGCGTACCCTAAAATTGCATTGAGCGGTGTCCGGATTTCGTGACTCATATTTGCCAAAAATGCGCTTTTTGTTTTATTCGCCACTTCTGCTTCATTTTTTGCTTGTTGAAGTTCTACTTGGGCAATCTTACGGTCATGGATATCTTGTAACGAACCCGCCATTCTAATAGGCTTTCCGTTTTCATCGCGGATCGTGTCGCCTTTAGCGTGAAACCACCGGTATTTTCCAGACTTAGTTTTCAAGCGATATTCAATATCAAATGGCGCGGAATTTTCAAAATGGTCTTTTACAGCTTCGACAGTGCGAGATAAATCAGTTGGATGCATTAACTTTTTAAATTGCGAATAACTTGCCTCAATTTCTTCAAAATCATATCCCAACAAGTTGTAAAATTGCGGAGACCACCATTCTTCATCTTTATTAAAATCTGGCCAATCCCAAATACCTTCATTTGATCCACTAATAGCCAAATCGAGTCGCTGCTGAATATTTATGAGCTTCTTATTAGTATCTTCTACCGCTTGAGTTTTTTCTTCGACAAGATTTTCCAAATGATCTTGATAGTTTTTAAGTTCCCCTCGCGCTTGCCCATGCCCCTCAATTTCTCGTCCCAACTTTAAGTTTGTAGTCTCTAAATCTTTTGCTTGTTTCCAGGCTTTTTGCGCAAAATAAGTCGCTAATCCTAAAAGGCAAGCCGTCAAAATACCCGCTATCAAAACAACAAATGGCAATGGAGATTTCTTTTGCAACATAAACTTTTCTTGTGGCCAAAGTTTTAATTTCCACTGCAATCCAAGTAAAACAACTTCATCTTTGAACTCCCATTCAGCCAAAAAATTCTTCGATTTATTTAGTTTGTAGATTTCTCTATCGTCAGAAAAAACCGATAACGAATACTCGTTAGAATTGATACCAAAAACAACAGAATCCCAAAATCCCTTGAATCCTCCAACCAATAGAAAAAAACCGTCAAATTCTCCATTAATATAAACAGGGACAAAAAATATAAAGTCTGTAGATTCAAGCTTTGGCAGGACTTCAATAACTTGCGTGAGCTTTTGATCAGTAGATCGCTCTAACAGAGGGCGTATTTTCGGCAATATCTTTTCAACTATTTTTGAGCTACCGATTGTGTTTAATACCCATTTTGGCTTCATGGAAGCGTTCACCCAAGCTCCAGCCTTAAAACCTCTTTGATCGGAAAAAAAATTGCCTAATTCTTGTTCCCATTCTTGCTTTGGAAGCCGGTCTCGACTTTGCCAACGGGCGGCAAATCGTTCTAAAAAAGTCAAATTAACCACAAGCGCCGTTTGCGCTTCGGTTCTAATTTTCCCTAGTTCGCTTTGGAAAATCTGTCGTAACTGCTGAGTCTGATGAAGATTGATGAAATGCGACAGATAAATAGACGCTAAAATCAAACTAGCGGCAAGGATACCTGGAATATTTCGCGAATTAAAAAGCTTCATTTTATCTGTTTTGTCAGTCGAAAAATTTTCGATCCAAGATTAAAACCCGATTTATACAACTTAGTCCGATTAACGTTTAAACGCAATTTACCGCCTTCGAAAAACAAAAAAATCATTCCGCCTTTTTTAAAGAAGATTGGATCGTCGCTAACCGTTAAAACTTCCCTCATCTTATCCTGTCCCAAAAACTCCAGGGCTAACCGGTCTAAAGTCCCAAAGTATACGATATGACAATCTCCTAATTCCGTAAGTTGAGAAACATATTTTACCCTAAAGGGGCGATCCGTTTCTAACGTTTGGATCAGCTCTAATTCTTTCTTAAACGAACTAAGCCCATACACACATACATTAGAAGATGTCTCAAGAGTAACCTTCGAAGACACTGGCCAAGTAACGTAATTAAAAATTTGATATAAAAATACAGCTTTCGTTTTTTTCTTGATGCTCTCTGTATCCGCGAAAGCAGAATTCGGATAAAAACCTATGCATAGCGTAACAAAGGCCAAAACCCGTATCAAAATTGAAAATATTTGTGTTTTATTTCTGATCAAAATAAATTCCTAAAATCTAACTGTCGCTCCGCCATAGACACCAATCCCTCTACGTAGAGGAATAGTATTTGTTCTACGGAATATACTATCTGGGAAATAGACATCTTCATCCAAAACATTGTCTACAAATAAATTAAGCGCAACATTGGGGATCTCCGCTTGGGGTAAGAACTTGGCAAGCTCCAGTTCTCCTTTAAATGTCAGCCAATTGTAAGCGTCTGCATCAGGATTGATATTTGGAGCAGAAGCAATACTTGCAGCATCTCCAAAGTAGCTATTGAATACTCCTACTGAATACCCTTCAGGAGACTCATAAGAAAGTCCCATCTTTGCCATACCGTTAGGCACTAGACCAACATCTCGGTTACCACTTATATCTTCATTGGTTTGGTAGCTTAAAGAACCTGTGAATAACCAACCGGGAACGGGATGTACCTTCCACTCACACTCCATACCCTCGAAATCTATTTGGTCAGAATTTAAAAAAGTTCCGGAACCAGCCTGGATAGCTCCATCTAATTGGGTTACATAATAGGTCAAGGCAGAATAAACTTTTGGCGCGTTATAAAATATTTGCGCATTTAGCGTTTTAGCCTCTTCCGGCTGAAGATTTGGGTTTCCTTTTAAGAAAGGATTGTTTAAAGACTGTTCTGCGGAAAACGGAGAACGAAACGCTTCGCCATAAAGTAATTTCATTCCTACTTGATCCGTTAATTGAGCAATAGCTCCAAAGCGCGGAGTTACATTGAAATCGATACCTTCCGGTTTACTGACGTTAAAACCCGCTATCAACTTCAAAAATTGCCAGGGTTGGTAATCCGCTTGCGTGTAATAATTAAATCGGTCATTGGTGTAAGGAATGGTTGCATTTTGTAAAGATCCATCCAACCTCTGATAAATAAACCCAGAGATAAAATTTACCCTATCAAAAACTTCGCCGCCAATTGAAACTTCATACAACAAATCATTAAAATCAAAATCACTCCCCAGATTATTCGTAAAATTGAAACCGTTATACGTTATGTTTGCAGTCGCCTTTAATTTATTTTCAAATGAATATTCGTATTGAAGATCCCAAAAGTTTCTAAGAAGTTTTTCTTTATTTCCGGCAGGTTGAAAGCCATTTAAAATAAAAGTAGTGTCCTTCTTAAAGCCTGTAAACCCAGTAAGAGAAAAGTTTTTATATTGAGCGACTCCCGTAACGCCATAGTTTTTTTCGCTAAAATCGTCCGTTATCGTATTTCCATTGGGATCGTTGATCAAAAAATTCCATCCATCGCTTTCCAAATACTTTCCTGAAACTAAAAACTTTAAATCTCCGATTTGTTCTCCAAATAATCCTGAGGCTTGACTTGTGTTATCAACGCCATATCCTGCAGAAATTTCATTAGCACGATACTCCCCTGGATCCTTAGTAATGACATTGATCGCTCCCGCTAAAGCGTTCGTTCCATATAAAACAGAACCAGGCCCGCGCACCATTTCGATTCTTTCGATAATTTCTAAAGGAATCCCCCGGTAAAAAGCCATATTATGACCTCCCGTAAGGGAATCTCGCATTGGACGACCATTCAAAAGGATTAAAGATTTATTGTCTGAAATGTTTATTTGCTGGCCACGAATAGCAGTACTGTTATCTCGCAAAAGTGTTGTTGCATATCGATACGTATTTGGCAAACGCGATAAAACATCTCCTAAATTATTTCCTCCAAATTTTTCAATTTCTTCAGCGGTGATTATCGTAATAATCCCGGGAGCCTCGGAAATGGACTCTTTTCTTTTAGAAGCGACTGTAACTGAAAGTTCCTCAATATCCAGTTTCATCATTTCTTGAATCGCGAGGCTGTCTTTATCAGCTTCGAGATCTGCTGATGGCTGCGCCATTGCCTTTTCCGTACAAAAACCCAATATCAAAAAAACCAAAATCGATTTAAGAATGTATGAGGTATAGTTTTTCTTCATATTTTTTAGTTTTACTTGTCAAAACCTAATAGTCGCTCCACCATAGACGCCAATCCCTCGACGTAACGGGAATGTATTTATTCTATTTCGTATGCCATCTGGAAAAAAAACATCTTCATCCAAAACATTGTCTACAAATAAATTAAGCGCTACATTGGGGATTTTCGCTCGCGGTAAGAACTTGGCAAGCTCCAGTTCCCCTTTAAATGTCAGCCAATTGTATGCATCTGCATCAGGATTGGTATTCGGCGCAGAAGCAACACTTGCCGCATCCCCAAAATAGCTATTGAAAACTCCTAACGAAAATCCCTCAGGAGATTCATAAGAAAACCCCATCTTTGCCATACCATTGGGAACTAGCCCAACGTCTTGATTACCGCTTTGATCCTCATTCGTTTGGTAACTTAAAGAACCTGTTAATAACCAACCAGGAATGGGATAAACTTTCCATTCCCATTCCACTCCATCGAAATCAATTTGCTCGGAGTTAATAAAAGACCCAGAACGATTCTGGATAGCGTCATTTAATTGGCTTACATAATATGTCAATGCGGTATAGATTTTTGGCGCTTTATAAAATATTTGAGCATTAAAAGTTTTAGCTCCTTCCGGTTGCAGATTTGGGTTTCCTTTTAAAGAAGGACGGTTTATTGATTGTTCAGCGGAAAACGGCGATCGAAACGCCTCTCCATACAGTAACTTTATTCCAATTTGATCGGTCAATTGAGCAATAGCTCCAAAACGAGGAGTTACGTTGAAATCGATACCTTCCGGCTTGCTGACGTTAAAACCCGCTATTAATTTCAAAAATTGCCAGGGTTGGTAATCCGCCTGTGTGTAATAATTAAATCGGTCATTGGTGTAAGAAATGGTCCCATTTTGTAAAGTTCCATCCAGCCTTTGATAAATAAACCCAGAGATAAAATTGAGACAATCAAAAAGCTTGCCGCCAATTGAGAGTTCATACAATAAATCATTAAAATCAAAATCATTCCCCAGATTATTCGTAAAATTGAAACCGTTATACGTTATGTTTGCAGTCGCCTTCAGTTTGTTTTCAAATGCATATTCGTATTGAAAATCCCAAAAATTTCTGAGGAGTTTTTCCTTATCCCCAGCAGGTTGAAAGCCATTTAAAAAAAAAGTAGTGTCCTTCTTAAATCCCGTAAACCCAGTTAGAGAAAAGTTTTTATATTGAGCGACTCCCGTAACGCCATAGTTTTTTTCGCTAAAATCATCAGTTATCGTGTTTCCATTAGGATCGTTGATTAAAAAATTCCAACCATCGCTTTCCAAATACTTTCCCGAAACTAAAAACTTTAGGTCTCCAATTTGGTCCCCCATCAATCCAGAAGCTTGACTTGTATTATCAACACCATATCCCGCAGAAATTTCATTCGCATGATATTCGTTAGGGTTTTTCGTAATAACATTGATGGCGCCGGCTAGGGCATTCGTTCCATACAATACAGAACCAGGTCCTCGCACCATTTCAATTCTTTCAATAATTTCTAAAGGGATAGCCCGGTAAAAAGCCATATTATGCCCTCCAGTGAAGGAATCTCGCATCGGACGACCATTCAGGAGTATTAATGACTTATTATCTGTAACGTTTATTTGCTGACCACGAATAGCAGCGCTGTTATCACGTAAGCTTGGTAATGAGTATCGATAGGTGTTGGGCAAACGCGATAGGATATCCCCGAGATTATTTCCACCAAATTTTTCGATCTCTTCAGCGGTGATTACCGCAATTATCCCAGGAGCTTCTGAAATAGACTCTTCTCTTTTAGACGCAACTGTTACTGATAGTTCTTCTATATCCAATTCCAACATTTCTTGAATTGAGGGGTCTTGCGAACCAGAAGATTGAGCCTCAACATCTTGTCCCCATACAAACACAAGAAAAATAGGTAAAAACAACTTATCAAAATGCCTAAAAAAAGACTTCATATTTAGTTTTGCAATCAAAATAAAATTAAAAAGCTATGCATAAAATAATATAAAATTGGTAGCGGCCATTTTACCTGAAATAAGACGAGAACATCTGAACTATTTGCCTAAATTATCTCAATGACTATATTTACATTTACATCTTTAAAATAATCAAAATTTACTTCTTTACCACCTAACCCCTTATTTTTAGGCAGGAAAGCGACCCCCTACATTGCTTTGCATCCCAAAAAAAATAAATTACTCCAAAAAGTTTTAAATTATTCTTTTCAAAAAAAGCTCGCAAAACAATCGCCATAAGGTAAACTACATACCTTCTAATAAATTCGAACTGGCGTAAATGAAATCAACACCACCAATCGAACCCGAAAATTCGGAAATCCAATCTAACAAGAAACTAAAACAAGCGGTAATCGTTTTTCTAGTTGGCGTTTTAATTCTTGTCTCGCTTAGCGAATTTCTTATCTATCGTGTTATCGAAACTCAAAAAAGTGGAGCCCATATTATAAACATCGCGGGTCGCCAAAGAATGCTGAGTCAACAACTGGGCAAAGCCATACTTCAATTTCAAATCACTACACCTGCCTCAGAAAGATTAAAAACTAAAGCTAGAATAGAACATATAATTAATCTCTTGCAACGCGTTCACTATGGCCTCCAGCAAGGCAATCAAGAATTAAACCTTACGCAAAAACCAGGTCCTAAAATCCTTAGGCTTTTTTTAGAAATAAATCCTGTTTTCTCAAAAATAGAAACCATTACTAAAGAACTCATTATTTTGCCGTCATCCGGCGAAGATCTATCTAATAACGCCATAGTTCTTCTGGATCAGCTTGATTTATTTTTAAATCAGATGAATCAAATAGTGAATCAATACGAAAGTGAACATACCAAAAATCAAAATTTTCTGAGCTTAATTGAACCCATTAAATTTATCTTTTTAGTGAGTTCTTTAATAGGGATCAGTTTTTTTATTTTGTTTCCCGCCATTAGGAAAAATTCGGAAGTGTTCAACAAAATGAAGGAGACAGAAGAAGAGTTGATCGCAAAAAAACAAGACTTAGAAAAATGGACTTCGAATCTTGAAAGCATTGTCGAAAAACGCGCCAATGAAATCAACTTACTAAGAGAAATAGCGATCGAAATTCAAAATGAAACGGATTTTAATCAAGCTCTTCAAAAATGTTTGGATATCGTGTGTGGTCATATAAATTGGCCCGTTGGCCACGCTTATTTAACAGAAGGCAATAATATCTTGGTACCTAGTAAATTTTGGTACATTCAAAATCCGATACGTTACAAAAAATTTAAAGAAATGACAGAAAAAACCTCATTTCAACTGGGCGAAGGGCTGCCTGGAGAAGCATTGAGGGACCGGAAAGTTGTCTGGTTTGATAATGTCCAGGAAGCGACTAATTTCCCACGAAATAAGATGGTGGGGGATTTGTTAATCCAATCAGGTTTTGCAGTTCCTATCCAAAATGAAACTGGGAAAGTATTAGCCGTATTGGAATTCTTTAACGACCAAACAGAAAAATGCGATACAAGCTTAGTTCATGCGATGGAAAACTTGAACATTCAATTTCAGCAAGCCCGAGCCCGTCTTCAAAAAGACGGTATGATGCGCACACTCATAGACAATATTCCCGATGGTATTATTACCGTTAATGGTAGTGGCTCTATCGTTTCATTCAACCCAGCCGCAGAAAAAATGTTTGGCTTCTCTTCCGGGCAAATAATAGGAAAAAATATAAAGAGGCTGATCCCAACTCGTTACTATTCTGATTATGAGTTTTCGCTAAAAAAGCTTCTAGAAACAGAAACTGATATTAGCGGAGTTCGCAATGAATTAATCGGCGTAAGAGAGAGTGGAAACGAATTCCCGTGTGAATTAGGAATTTCAGTAGTTTGGACCGATGAGCAAAAATTATTTACTGGAACAATTAGGGATATAACGGAAAGAAAACAAAAAGAAAACGAACTTGAGAAAGCTAAATTGGAAGCGGAATCGTCGAATCAAACTAAAAGCATTTTTTTAGCAAATATGAGTCACGAAATTCGAACTCCAATGAACGCTATTTTGGGATATTCACAAATATTATTACGTAATAAAAACCTTGCGACCGAACAAAAAGAAGCTCTTCAAACAATTTCCGTAAATGGCGAAAACTTATTAAGCTTAATCAACGATATTCTTAATTTATCTAAGATAAATACAGATGACACGGAATTAAATTCAGTCGATTTTTATTTGGAAGAACTTTTGGAAGGGTTAAAAGTTAAATTTCAAACCATGTGTGAACAAAAAGGCATTTACCTCCAAATTGAAGGCATTGAAAAATCCTTACCTGTTCATGGCGACGAAACTAAATTACGACAAATTCTTTCAAACTTAATCGAAAACTCAGTAAAATTTACTCAACAGGGAGGAGTCCTTGTAAAAATAATTAAAGAAGCAAACGACCAGTATCAATTTGTCGTAAAAGATTCAGGAAAAGGGATTCCTACAGAAGGACAATCGAAAATCTTTGATCCATTCCGACAAGAGACTGATGGAGAAGCTAAAGGTGGCGCTGGCCTGGGATTGGCCATTTGTAAAAAACATGTGGAAGTTTTAGGAGGCGAAATCACCTTTGATTCTATTATTGGAAAAGGTTCTAGTTTTTATTTTACTCTTCACCTACCCAGCGCGAAGAAAGAAGTTGTAAAGCGAGTTGATCGAAACAAAACTGTTGTCGCTTTAAAACCAGGGTGTAAGATCAAAGCTCTTATTGTTGACGATAAAAAGGAAGACAGAGACGTATTGGCAAAGCTATTGTCTGACGTCGGAATACAATCTTTCCAAGCTTCAAATGGGAATGACGCTGTTTCCCTCTTTAAAGAAAAGCTTCCCGATATCGTCTTCATGGACATTCGAATGCCTATTATGAGTGGCGCGGAAACCATTAACTTATTAAACCAAGAAGACTCTCTTAAATCTTTAAAAACCATTGTAGTATCCGCCTATTTATCCAAAAAGGAAAAAACTCAATACTCTAAATTAGGGTGTGAAGAGTTTATTCTCAAACCCTTTCGGGCGGAACATGTGTTTACAAGCATTCAAAAATTAATTAACGTTGAATTTGAATACGAAGAAGAATACGCAGGAATTGAAACGACTATTGAGGAAATAGATTACTCTCAAGTTTCAATTTCTAAAGATTTATTCAAGCAACTTTTAGAAGCAGCCGATTTAAACAACATTACTCAGATTGAAGAAGGTCTAAATACGTTTATACCTCGAACCACTGCCGAAGAAGCTTTTTTAAAGACACTAAAAACTCATGCAAAGACTTATGACATGCAAAGCTTTGGACAAATCTTAAATAAATTAAATATATCGTCCAATTAGAATTTTCAAACCTGATTTAAAAATGATGGTTGCCAGTTTATACCACCTTTCCAAAATACGATCCCTAAGCAGAAGATAATTTCTCACTCACTTCTATTAGCTCTACCAGTTCTCTTAAAAATAAGTTTTTAGTTTTTTAGCTATTTCAAAATTTGTCGCAATTCCTCTCCCCGAGCCATTCCTATAACCGTAACGCTTTCACCTTAGCGTCAGAAAAAATCTAAAAGCCAAAAAATTCAATAGTTACTTGGAAGTAACTAATTGTTTTTTAATTTTCACCAGTTATAATTTTTTAAAAGAATAAGCCTGAAGGGAATCGTTAAATTTGAAAAACTACACTTAAGGAACAATTCATGGAATTTTCAAATATTATTCAACAACGCCGCAGTGTTAAATCTTACGCGCCTGAAAAAGAAATTACTGATGCCGAACTCGCAGAACTTTTTCAAGAGGTCATATTAACTCCCAGTTCTTTCAACCTTCAACACTGGATGTTTATTGCCGTAAAATCCCCTGAAAACAAAAAAAAGTTAAAAGAGGCCGCATGGAATCAACAACAAGTTGAAGATTGTTCTGTAGCTTTATTGGTGTGCGGTAAACTGGACGCATATAAGGACGCAGCCGAAATATATAAAAACGCGCCGCAACAAGTTCAAGATAATGTGGTGCCTATGATCAATAATTTTTATGAAGGTAAAGAACAATTGCAACGTGACGAAGCTATTCGTAGCGCCTCTCTAGCGGCTATGACTTTAATGTATGCGGCAAAAAACCGAGGTTGGGCTACGGGGCCTATGATTGGGTTTGATCCGGAGGCGGCATCTAAGCTATTAAAGCTCCCTGAAAACTATATTCCCGTTATGTTAATTGTTATGGGTTATCAAAAAGACGAACCAAGGTCGCGCGATGGACGGAGATCTATTGAAGAAGTAGTAAAGCTTGATTCTATTGATGGTCCTGGACTTAAAGCTTAGGTTAATGGATGTAAACTTTCTTATAGTACTTTAGCCAAAACTCAGTTTGAATTGTTTATGCAGTTCTTTTTTATAGACCATCTCCATAGCTTGCGTTCCATTCAAATTCCCTTCGCCTTTTGGAAACGATTCCGCAACAGATTTGAATAATTCCTGCGATAATTCCAGCCCAGGCAAACCTTCTTTTCCTGAAAGCTCTTCATTTATTAAACGAAGATCTTTTAAAATATCCTTCACTCTAAACCCTGCCGAATAATCGGAATCGATCATTTTCGGTCCTAAATTTGATAACGCCCAAGATCCTGCCGCTCCCGTACTACAAATTTCCACCACCAGCTTTGGATCAACATCCAAAATCTTTGCCAACCTCATCGACTCCGATAAAGCGACCATGTGAATGGCGCAAAGATTTTGATTGATCAATTTAACGCCTTGTCCACTTCCTATCGGGCCACAGTGATGAATATTTTTCCCCATGGTTTTAAGAACTGGTAAAGCTTCTTCAAAATCCTTTGCATCGCCTCCAACCATTATTGTTAAATTTCCATTCTGGGCGCCAATGTCGCCTCCCGAAACGGGAGCGTCTAAAAACTTTAATCCGCAGTCCTTTAATCTATCCCCTATGGACTGTGCCGCTTTAATTCCAATAGTGCTTAAATCGATTACTATTGCGCCCTTTTTCGCACACTCTGAAACTCCACCTTTTCCTAATAAAACTTCTTCAACATCTGAGACATCAGAAACACAAGTTAAAATAAAATCAGCGTCTTTTACCGCTTGAGAAATCGAATTGGCGCCAATACATCCTGCATCAATCGCTGACCTTACGCTTGGCCGATCAGCCGTTCGGTTCCAAATTGAAGTTTGAAGTCCACCTTTCACCATATTTGAAGCCATTGGACTTCCCATAACTCCCATTCCCAAAAAAGCACATTTAGACATTACAACACCTTATTCAAAATTTAAAAATTAGACGCTATTTAGTTTTTTAGTTTTCATATTGAAGAAATAGAATTGCCTCAAGGGACTTCTTCCACCCAAATCATATTAGTTCCCTTGGCGATACCTGGAGGGTTACCAGTGGTAATGACTACCCTTTGCCCTGAAAATAAAATTTTCCTTTTTTTCAAAGCTCTAAAAACATCTTTTAAGTTATTCAAAAACTGATGTTCGTCGGAAACTAAATTAGGAATAACGCCTCTCAATAAACTCATCTTCCGAGCTCGCTTCAAACTCGAAGTGTAAGCGATAATCGGAACCATTGGGCGAGGTCCTGCTACGTTGCTCGCCGTCGAACCTGTATTGGTAAAAATCAGCAACGCCTGCGCTTTTAACAAAGCCACAAGATTATTAGCGGTATAGGAGATCCCATCACTGATAGAAGGCGGATCGTCATGTATAAAATGATCCCAAGGTAAGATTGCTTTATGATCTCGTTGGTAATTTTCCTGTGTCTTTGCGGTTTTATCCATTACTTCGACGGCTCCTCTGGGATATTTGCCTACAGCGGTTTCTCCTGAAAGCATAATCCCATCAGTACACCCCATCACAGCTTGAGCGATGTCTGAAACTTCGGCGCGTGTCGGACGGTGATTGGTAATCATAGTCTCTAACATTTGAGTCGCTACGATAACGGGTTTTTCATACCGCGCTCCCAATCGCAGAATATCTTGTTGAACTAAGGGAACTTCAGTTAATGGGATTTCAATTCCCAAATCTCCTCGGGCCACCATGATTGCATCTGTCGCTTGAATAATTTCTTCTAAGTTCTCTATGGCTTTTTTACGTTCAATCTTTGCGACAATTTCCGCTTCGCTCTTTGCTTTAACAATAAGTCTTCGAAGTTGATGAATATCAGCCGCCGAACTGACAAACGATAACGCAACGTAGTCAACTCCGGCTTGTAATCCAAATATCAAATCTTTTTTATCTTTTGGCGTTAAAGCTCCAGTTCGAATCACGGCATCTGGCATATTCAATCCTTTATGATTGGATAGTTTGCCGCCAATTTCTACTTCTACTTCGACGCGTTTTCCATTTATTTTTTTGACGACAACACAAATGTTGCCGTCGTCCAGAAAGACTCGACTGCCGGCCCTAACGTCTTCATGAAACTTTTGATACTGAATTGGCGCTAACCCTTTACGCCCAATGACCTTTTCCGTTGTAAAAACTAAACGCTCTCCTTTTTTTAGCTCGATAAAACCATTTTCAAATTTCCCAACACGCATTTTGGGTCCCTGTAGGTCGAATAAAATACCAATAAACGTATTTAATTCTTTTTCCGTTTCACGGATCCAATCAATCCATTGTTGCAAAGCTACATGATCGCCATGAGAAAGGTTCAAACGAAATAAATTAACCCCTGATTGAACCAAACCTTTGATACCTTTTTTATTTGCGGTTCCTGGACCTAATGTAGCGATAATCTTTGTTAGTCGAGGTGTCATGAGTCGCTTAAAGACCTATTTAAGTGGTTGAGCCAAGGAAATAAATACAACAAAATTTAATTTATAGAAAAGCGTAACCCTCAGCTGATTACTATAATTATACTACTTTGAAATAATTGAATTGCACTAAATGATTATATTGTCAGCCACTTTGTGAGATTTTATTTGTTGGAAATTTCATGCTTAATTTGGATAATATTAGAAACTTCAGCGTTACGTCCTAAAAGCCCTAATAAACTTCTAACACTCAAATTCAACCGTTCGTTTTATTCTTTTAAGAATCAAAAGGATCTAGAAGGAAAATTGTGAAGTCGATCAATCCAAATATTTTTAGAGAGTCTGACATACGCGGCTTGGTAAAAACAGACCTAACGCCAGACCATGTAGAAAACATCGGCAAAGCCATTGGTACTTATTTAAAACGTCAAGGCGGCAAGGTACTCACCGTCGGCAGAGACGTCCGAAACAGTTCTAAAAAGCTTAGAGATATCATCGTGCAGGGAGTTCTCTCAACCGGCTGCGATCTGAAAGACATCGGCGTTGTGCCAACCCCAGTTTCTTATTTTGCTCAGCACCACCTGGGAACTGACGGCGGCATTATGATTACAGGAAGTCACAACCCTTCGAGGTTTAATGGATTCAAAATAAACGCAGGCGGCAATAGCTTATACGGCGATAAAATCCAAGAAATTTTCCGACTAATTATGAGTCAGAATTACGAGACTGGAAAAGGAACAATTGGCCACATAGAAGTCGTCGATCCTTATATTGAGAAAATTTCCGAAATCATAACTATTCCACGAGAAATCAAACTAGCTGTCGACGGAGGCAATGGTTGTTTTGGAATTGTGGGACCGAGGTTATTTAAAAAACTAGGTTTAAAACCTATCGAAGTATTTTGCGATCCCGATGGAAACTTTCCGAATCATCATCCCGATCCAACAGTAGCGGAAAATTTACAAGATCTTATCCAAGTAGTCAAACGGGACGGGTGCGAACTAGGAATTGGATTTGACGGAGATGTTGATCGCATTGGCACAGTCGACGAAACAGGGACTATATTGTGGGGCGATCAGCTTCTTACTATTTTTGCGAGAGAGATATTGAGCAAACACCCAGGAGCCACTATCGTTGGAGAAGTTAAATGCTCTCAAAACTTATTCCAGGACATAAAAAATCGAGGCGGCATTCCAGTTATGGCAGCAGCTGGCCATTCTCTTATTAAAAAGAAGATGAGAGAAACAAATGCATTATTAGCCGGAGAAATGAGCGGACACATTTTTTTCGCCGACAATTATTTTGGCTACGACGATGCAATGTTTGCAGCATGTAGATTACTTCAAATCATATCTACTTCCGACAAAAACCTTTCTGAAATGCTTTCCGATTTACCTAAAACTTTTAATACCCCCGAAATTAGAATCGAATGCCCAGACGACCAAAAATTTGCTATCACTCGCGACATTGGAGAGTTTTTTAAAAGTAAATACGAAGTCATTGAAACCGACGGTTTTCGAATCAATTTCCCTCATGGCTGGGGTTTAATTCGCGCGTCTAATACACAGCCCGTTTTAGTATTAAGATTTGAGTCGCAGACTAAAGAGGGGTTGCGCGAAATTATGGAAACGGTAAACACAAAACTTTTAAAGTACGATTGTTTTTCTTCTTTTGATCCGGAAGAGTACAATCATCTTTTCAATTAAAAAAATTGCGTCCTATGAGATTAACTCAGTTCTACAACTTATCACTTTTGGTTGTAATTTCAATCTCTCTTTTTCTGTTAAATAATTGCACTTCAGGTAAAAACCTCAAGCTGTCAAAAGTTGAATTTACCTCTACCTCTATTCCTAATAATGTTGAAAATTTAAAAGAGCCCTATACTCGATCCTCAATACGCCAAACTTTTGAAAACGGATCAACCAAAGAAACTCGCTTAAAATATAATGTTCTTTTTCGTTCTGGAGATTCTATAGGGCAAGGGATCGCAGGGGAAATTCAAAATATTAATGGTCAAACAATTCAAACCGGAATCGCTGAAAATGGGACTCAAAACTTTAAGAGGAAATCCATATTCCCATCTGGTCCCGACGGTAACGCTCTCATTTCTATCCCAGGTTTTAAATCACCAAAAGTCTCCGGCAATCCACTTTTCCTGGTAACTCATTTTGAGCACCACCGCTGGACAGAGAACTCTAACCCTCAAAAACCACCATTCAACGCTAAAAACGATTTGCCAATGAGCATCGGTTTAACCCTTCTGGATCAAAACCCATTAACCGGCAAATTAAACGCAGTGGATACTCAAACAATCGACTCTAGTTCCACTTACGGTATTCGATATCCATGCGCCGCTTCGTTAAGTCCCTGGAACACCCATTTAGGAGGAGAAGAAGGAGAACCAAACGCCAAATGGTTCGAACGTAATCCTCTACCATCTATGAATATATTTTTAAACTCTTTCAATAAAACAGTCAAAGAAGGCGGGGCCAACCCGTATGCTTACGGGTTCCCAATAGAAATATTTGTAAACGATCAAGGCGTTGCGGACATCAAAAAACGGTACGCAATGGGTAGAATAAGTTTAGAATTGCCTCTTGTAATGCCAGACGAAAAAACAGTTTATTTAACCGACGACGCTAAAGACGGCATTCGAACAATGTTCATAGCGGATAAGCCGCGTGATTTATCGTCCGGCACATTATACGCCGCCAAATGGCTCCAGAACCCTGACAGAAACGGCGGAACGGCTCATTTAAGATGGATAAAATTAGGGCACAGCAAAGAAAAAGAAATTCGAGAATTAATCGATCAAAGAATCGTATTTTCAGATATTTTTGATTCTTTATCTTCCGGAACCTCAAACACAACTAGAGAAATATCAAATACGTTTCGACCTATTTTCGTTTACCAAGGCTTCACAGATAAATCGTATAAACCTGTCGGCGAATCCAAAATAAATCACATAAAGGTTAAGTCAGGAATGGAGAAAGCGGCAGCATTTTTAGAAACGCGGCGATACTCCGCATATCTTGGGGCTACAACAGAATTCACAAAAATGGAAGGCCAAGCTTTAAATAAAAAAGACAAAAAAATTTACACGGCTATATCCTCTGCTGAGAAAGGAATGCTTAAAGGCAAACACGGCGAACGTTTTCAAGACGATATTAGTTTAGACGGAAATCCAAAAGACCTTTCTTGTGGAATAATCTACGAAAGTGATTTAGCGGGCAAGGTTTTCGATCAGCTAGGAAATCCTATAGAAAGCGAATGGATAGCGATTAACATGAACGCTCTAATACTTGGAAAAGAAAATATGAAAAAAAGTAAAGACAAGTGCGACGTCGATGCTATAGCTAATCCTGACAATTTAAAATTTTCAGAAAGTATGCAAACCCTTTTTATTGGCGAAGATTCAAGTGGAAATCATTTAGCAGATTTTCTTTGGGCCTACTCTGTTGATTCTAAAAAATTAACGAGAATTCTAATCAGTCCAAAAAGTTCCGAACCCAGCGGCCTTCAAGCCACTACCAATTACAATGGGCACACCTACATAATGACAAACTTTCAAAGAGGTATTTTTCCTGAAAATTTTGCAAAAAAACAAAGCTCTGAAAAAGCCAACAAACTAGTTTCCGAAACCGACCTTCGCGGTATCGTTGGCTACCTAGGCCCCATCCCCTTTCAACCCAGCGGAGAAAAAGACAACCAATGAGTTTAAAATCATCCGTATTTATTGCAACCAGCTTAGATGGATTCATTGCTAGAGTAGGCGGCGAACTTGATTGGCTTGACGCTTCAAATGCGACAGTTCCAGAGGGCGAAGATTGTGGCTATAACAGATTTATGGAATCTATTGATATATTAGTAATGGGTCGGAAAACTTACGAGCAAGTTTCATCATTTGACAAATGGCCCTACGAAAACAAACCCGTAATAGTATTGACTAGTAACAAAGTCGAGATTCCAAACGAATTAACCAAAACCGTTTCACAATCGTCAGAGTCGCCTAAAAAACTCCATGAGCGCTTATCAAAAGAAGGGGCACAACGTCTATACATTGACGGCGGCGTCACTATACAGCGGTTCCTCGCTGAAGGACTCATTGACGATCTCACTATTACAGTAATACCCATTATTTTAGGTAACGGTATTCCACTATTCGGAAACGGGAAAAAAGATATTTTGCTTAAATGTGTCGCCACCAAAAGTTATGATTTTGGTTTTGTTCAATCGACCTATGAAGTACAAAAACACGTAGAATAAATCCATTCGTTCCAATTGAAGATGAAGGCAGGCTGTACGATCCCAAAATTCGCAAAAACTTTATCGTCCGGGCATTTTGTTTTACGTTTAAAAACAGAGTTGTTAAATAAAAAAGCAGAACCAGAAATCCTCGTTAAATTTCACACCCAACATAAATTTCTCTTCCGTTAAAATAAGAAACTCCTTTTGCTCCCTCTTTAGAAGTCGCTTTGAATTGGTTAGCTACTACTTCTATCCTCTTAAAAATTAAAAAAAATTAATTTTTTTGGGGCTTGACGAAACAAATAGAGGATTTTATTTTATATTTAATTCCAAGAGATTTAAGCCTTGAGTGGTTTAACCTCATTAGGAATTTCCATCTTAATCTTTTTTTAGAAAGGAGGTCCTCTCATGAGAACCGCACAATTGGCCCACCATTCTGTGAATGGAAACGGTGGGAGCAACCACATGAATTTAGAAACTAGTTTTAACTCCTTCTTTACAAAATTTGACCCATTCTTTGATAGCATTACTCAAAGTTTGTATACCCCCTTCCCATTTAAAACCGCCTCAGACAGCGAATTCTATTGCCCCCTGCATATTGACGTAGCTGACAAAACCGATTCCGTTCAAGTTACGGCGGAATGTCCAGGTATGGAGCAAAAGGATCTGGACGTTTCTTTAGCTGACAGTGTCTTGATCATCAAAGGCGAAAAAAAATCCTGTTGGAATCAAGAAACGAATAACTTCTATCGTTCAGAGCGGGTTTACGGGAAATTTGAACGCCAAATCCCCTTACCTTTTGAGATAGAAGCTGAAAAAGTAGAAGCGTCGTATAAAAACGGAGTCCTAACCGTAACGCTTCCAAAATCGCAAGAAGCTAAAACTCAAATAAAACAAATAGTCATCTCCTCGGAATAACCCGGGTCGATAGATCGCTTGAGTTAAAACAGAACCCTTATAAGAGAGTTGTCTCTTCGTTGATTTTGAGGTGTTCAGTTCTTAACTCTCGTATAAAAAATTTTAGATAAAAGTAGTCCTGCCCGGTCTACTTTTGAAAATTTTATTAATAACCCCCTCCTTTAACTCTTCAAGGAGTTCACTTCAAAAGTAGATCGGGTTTCAATTTAAATTTGGAAATATTTTTTCAATTTTGGAAGGAAATTTAAAATGTTCCATGAAGTGAAAATTCTAGATCCCAATGGAAACTTGAAAAAGATTTTATCAGGTAAAGAACTCAGCAAGCAGTATTGGAATGAACTTTACGATGAGGAAAACGGAAATCGAGTTGCTATTGGGAAAGGGAAAAGGTTTCGAAAAAAAAATGCGAAGCAAATGAAGTTCTTGCTTAGCAACTATTTAGGAAATAACTCCTAATCTGACGATGAGTCGGTAATTTCTTCACTCAATTATGAAAGGAGTCTTATCATGAAAAAACTATCTTTATGGTTAATCGCGATTTCCTTCTGTCTCTTGAGCGCAGGAACCGCTTTGGCCGAAGAACCTAAAACGGATGTATTAGATCGTAATGCAGTTTGGACCAATAAGTCCGGCATTGATGAAGCGACGTATTCCAACAACGGAAGTTCCAGACAAGTTTCCGTAAAAAAAATTGAACCCGGCCATATGAATGGAAAAGCTATGGAGTTTGATTTTATCCGTGAGACAAAGTCATACGACCATGCCAATGTCCTTAAGCTATCGACTTAACTTATAGGCTTGAACTGCTTTTGAGTTTTTCTTAGCGGAAAAGGAAGTGGAGGTTAAGCCTTTAATTTATTTGGGAACCTTGCTGGCTGAAGTGGAATAGATAAAACCATTTTTTTAACAAAAGGAGATATGTCATGAAAAAGTGGGTATTTGTTTTTTGCTTCATGTTGGTTTTCTCTTTGATATCTGGGATTGCAGGCGCAGGAGAAATATCTCAAACTAAAACTTCTGCAATTGAAGATACTTTAGAGCAACAAAAGCGTAACAATTTTTCTGAGCAAACCGACTTTAGCAAGGTAGATTTTAAATCGGGCAACCCCGAATTGCCCTTCTTATTGCAAGTGAACCACAAAGCTTGTATGGATCAATGCAGTCAAGCTTACGATTCATGCATGAGTGGATCTGACAGTTCAAGCGCCAAGTTCCGTTGTGCAGATCAGCGAACGATGTGTACGCTCGGTTGTAATAATGAATGGTATCCAAAATACCAGTTTTAGAAATTAATTTTGTACGTACATTTGTTAATCTTGGCCACAAGGATGGCAAGGTTCCCAGTTTTATTTTTGTTTAAATCTAAACCAAGGTCAAATTAATTTAAACGCAAACAAGGAGGAATTAAAATGTTCACAAAACTTTTGAACCGCTTTAAATTTCTTCATTTTGAATTAGCCGGTGATTTTCAAAAGTTGGAAAAAGAATTTAAATCTGAATGGGATCAAAAATTATCAACGGCATCAGACGACATAGAACATCGCTATAAACTCTGGACCTCAAGAGTCAGCCATTGGATCAATCAGTCCAATATACTTTTCGCGTTAACCGCTCCCTTTATTTATGCATTGTGGATTCCCGCATTAATTATGGATGCGTTTATAACCGTTTATCAAAAGATATGTTTTCCCGTTTATGGAATCCCACTTGTGGAGCGCAACGATCATATTGCAATAGATCGACACCGATTGCCTTACCTGAAAAAACTGGAAAAATTCAATTGTCTGTTTTGTGGTTATTTTAACGGAGTTGTTTCTTATGTGGGAGAAATCGCGGCTCGTACGGAACAATACTGGTGTCCCATCAAACACGCTCGAAAATTAAATTCTACCCACGGGCATTATGAGAAATTCTTCGATTATGGAGACGGAAAAAGTTATAGACAGGGTCTTAATAAATTACGGAAAAAGTATTAAAAATTTTCGATAAAAAAACCTATGAGCAAGCCTTATTGAATTTAATAACTCTCAACCTCTATTTTTACTCTTAGATCGCTCTAAAACTTATCCCCTGGTTGGCCGTTGAGAGTCCCAAACCGTTCTTGTGGATAATCGATAAGCTTCTCTTTTATTGTCTCGAACCTCAAGCAAACGACGAATTCGTTCTTTCGTTGGGGGATGAGTTCGCATTAAAACTGGTTCTGTAATCTTATACCCACGAAACAGCAATTGCTTCAAAGCGCTATTTTGATGGTTATGAATTTTACCTAAAGCTAAAGCCAACCCCTCAGGATCTCCCGTCAATTCTGCAGATCCCAAATCGGCATCGTATTCGCGAGTCCGAGACAAAGTCAAATACAAAAAATCTCCAATATGTGGCGCAAGAATAAGCAATAAGATAACCCACCAATTAATTTGGTAATTCATGAAGAAAATTAATGGTAGGTTCAATAACAAAAGAACTTGCCCCATCATGGACAAAACCCCAGTGATTCGACTGGATATATCCGCAAAAGCCAGAACTTTTAAATCTCCATGTTTTAGATGACTCATCTCATGAGCCAGCACTCCGGCTATTTCATCGAGATTTAGATTTCGAAGTAACCCATCAGAAAGCGCAATGGCTCCATTCTCTACAGAACCCACCGCAAAAGCGTTCAATTGATCGGAAGGTAAATAATAAAGTGTTGGAAGATTTTTAAATTCTCCCTTGCGAGCTAATGCGTGAACCAGCCCATGTATTTTTGGAGTCTCATAAGATTTTAATTCTCGACAACGGTTCATCCGCAAAAGAAGATGAGGAGAAATTTTAGGAAGAAAAAAGTAGGAAGCAATCATCAATCCCAAAACAAAAATAGCCATCACTTCACCGGCTATTATCCATCCTAGAATACCCAAAAGAACAGACAACGCTGTCACTAAGAAAAACGTTTGGAATTCAATCCAAAATTTATGTTTAAGCCATTGTTTTTCATTCATCAGCTTCTTCACTCTAAATAATTATTAATTACTCCTCCTAATAAATTAATAAAACGAAGAGAACGAAAGTCAAGCAACGCTAAAATAATTCCGCCAAATAGCATAAGACCTACGATTAAAACAAATTTAATTAAGAAAAATTAATTCCGCATTAATTGAATTTTAACGATTCAAATCTTATTTTTATAGAAACACCTTTTAAAAAAGTTGCGTTTATTTAATTCCTTTAACTTGATTATGGAGGCTAGTGATGAATCGTAAGCTAATTAAAATTTCAGTTTCATTTGCGATGATTTTTATGTTTTCTTTTCTCGTTTTTCAGGGAAAAGAAAACCGAGGACCATTAGGCTTTAGCAAAGCCTACGCATCGAATTCAAATCCAACTATGATCGGGAAAAATTCGATTGTAGAAATCGCAAAAAAGCAAAACCCCGCCGTAGCAAGCATCACGGTTAAGTCTAAAACGGAAAGAGTCCGCAAAAATTTTGGTTCCAATCATAGGTCCCCCAACCCCTTCGGTCAATTTCAAGACCCCTTTGGAAACTTTCCAGATCGTTTCCGTGATTTTTTTGGACAAATGCCTAAGGGAAGTCCAGCTCCTAGAGGCGGCTCAGGTTCCGGATTCGTTATTGACGCCGAAGGTCATATTTTCACAAATCACCATGTGATCGCCAATGCGGGCGAAATCAAGGTTACCTTGGATGACACTAAAGAATATGACGCGATTCTTATCGGCTCAGATCCTAAAACTGACATTGCCCTTATCAAAATAGTTCAAAAAGATGGCGAGAACGAAACCTTCCCTTACCTTAATTTTGGCGATTCGGACAAATTACAGGTAGGAGAATGGGTAGTCGCAATTGGAAATCCTTTTGGACTTTCCCATACTGTCACCACCGGAGTTGTCAGCGCCAAAGGCCGCAATATAGGAGCCGGCCCTTATGATGAATTCATCCAAACCGACGCATCCATCAATCCAGGTAATAGCGGCGGCCCCCTTCTTAATTTGAACGGCGAAGTTATAGGCGTTAATACAGCTATCATCTCAGGTGGCAGCGGCGGCAATGTAGGAATAGGTTTTGCCACCCCCATCAACGTCGCCAAGAAGATTCTTCCTGAATTAAAAGAACACGGTTCCGTCACTCGCGGTTGGTTGGGGGTTATGATCCAAAAGATCACTCCTGAACTAGCGAAATCTTTTGATCTGGAAGAAGCAAAAGGCGCCCTCGTCGGAAATGTCACTCCAAACAGTCCAGCGTCTAAGGGAGGAATTCAACGTGGCGACGTTATTGTTAAATTTGACGATAACGAAATCGGTTCTGTAGACGTATTACCCAAAATCGTTGCCGAAACAAAACCCGGAGAATCTGTTCGAGTAGAGCTAATACGCGATGGTAAGCGCAAAAACCTGGAAGTCTCTATAGCCGCTCTCGAAGATAATACACCTCGTGTAAAACGGACGTCATTTGGCGATGACTTGGGAATACAAGCTCAGGATATAACGCCAGAACTGGCGCAAAGTTTTGGATTGGAAAGCTCTGAAGGCGTTCTTGTTTCAGGTGTTACGTCAGGCGAACCTGCTAGCAATGCCGGACTAAAAAGAGGAGATGTTATCGTCGAGGTCAATCGACAACCAGTGCGTAACGTCACGGAATATCAAAAAAATATTTCTAAGACTCAAAATGGTTCTACCGTTCTACTCTTGGTAAAAAGAGACGGTAGCGCAATTTATGTAGCCGTCAAAATGGGGTAAGCGTTTTCTATTTTCAAGGTTGAATAAAACGTGTTTAATTGTTTTGGGGAACCCGCTAATTTGAGGGGTTCTCCAAAACGAACATTTTTTCATCTCCAACCAACACGTTTTGCCCAGGCGAGTTCCTTGCGCTTGTGTTCATGGTAATCTGAAGGCGGTCCCCCTCCCATTCCTTCAATTTCTTTACGATGCAAATCTTTTGCTTCTTCGATAGATGGAAGACCCAATTTTTGTCTTCTTTCATTCGCTAGCCTAAAGTCGTCGACGTTTGTAACCAGCTCGCCTTTTTCGTTCCAGCCAAACAACATTCCATACTTTTGCGGTTGTCCTTGATTGGAGAGAATTCTATCTTCAAGGCACGCCGCGTGAACGGGTAGGGCTTCGCCATCCACAACGGCAGATTTTAAATGCACGAGAAACTTTTTCTGTAGATCGGGTTTGCCTATGGAGTGTTGCGCAAGAATAGCCGCCGCGTCTGCGCCATCTTCGTTGGCCAATGATTTTCCAGGCCATCCGTGTTTGGTTATGACGTTGTTTAATTTCTCGGCGTGATATGTAAGCTTTCCATCTCCTCGTCGTAACCGCCGTACAACGAACCATCCTTGAGGATTGCCTCCCTTAATTCAAAATCTTCATTTTTTAAAGAAATTAATAGCTCTCTTACGTCATGATTCATCGCTGGGCTCCCACACAAAATTATTGAAAATCAATAAAAAATGATTGATTATCAATCATTTTATTGTTAGACTCTATTGAGATATAAAAAATGGAGGGCATTCTCATGGAAAATGAAAATAGGAAGCGAATACAACAAGTAAGTGGAAAGTTTGGATTTTTTTTTAGCGCTTTAATAATTTGTATTCCCGTTTTTACTTTATTGTATTGGCTATTTTTTAATTCTTTACCCAAGGGTTTCACAACCGAGCTACCCGTCTTAACCAACCAAACGCTTTCTCTATCAACTCGCGCCCTAGCGTTTCTAGTCAGTTTAATTCCAGCAAGTGTTGCCATTTATGGGCTTCTAACTTTAAAAGAATTGTTCAAATTGTATCAGAAGGGGATTGTGTTCTCCGCTGAAAATGTTAAGTGTTTCCGATGTCTAGGCTACACCTTAATCTCTTGGGTTGGCGCGAACATGATTTTTATCCTATTAATTAGCGTTGTCTTAACGTTTAACAACCCAGTAGGAGAGCGGCAGATCGTCGCACAGTTTGGATTTTCAGATTTAGCGACATTAATCACTGGTGCGGTTGTGATTTTGGTTTCGTGGGTAATGATTGAAGCGTCGAAACTAGAAGACGAACAAGCGTATACGATATAAATAAAAAATGGCCATTGTAATCAATCTAGATATGATGCTTGTGAAGCGCAAGATAAAATCAAATGAGCTTGCTCAACGCGTTGGCATCACGGAACAAAATCTTTCTATCTTAAAAACGGGCAAGGCAAAAGCGATTCGCTTCACAACATTGGACGCTATTTGTAAAGAGCTAGATTGTCAGCCCGGCGATATATTGGAATATCAATGACTGGTTAGAGCTAAATAAACTCTCTGTTTTCTATAAAAATTAGGCGCAGAGTTGGCCCGTGGATAAGTCCAGCTTATCCCAAAGAAAGTTTGATTTTCTTTAGAGATGTCGCTTCAAACTCATGTTCGCGGCAGATTTTTTGCGTGTCGGGTCGAGTCAGGTATTCCTCCGTGAGGCGACAGAGAAACTTTCCATTCTCTAGCTGTTCGTTATATTTACAGGTTATACAGAGACCAAATGTCCGCATCTTATTTTTCGTTTGCCAGCTTAATAAAACGGCTCGAAAACTTTGTTCAATTTGATCGCCCATGTCTGGTAGATCGGGAATCTCTTTCTGAACTTTGCTCAAGGCATCCAACCCCTTTTTAGTTAAAGAAAGCCTAGAATAGCGTTTGTCGTTAGCGCAAGGCTCCCGAAGAATCAGTTCCTTCTCCTCAAGTAGCTTTAGGCTTTGCGAGATACTGCCTTTAGTCACTCCAAGAAATTCAGATAGAGCCTGCCCAGTATTCGAATACTTATTGGATTTCTCCAAATACTCTAAAATCTCAACGTGAATAGCTTGTAAACCAACTTTAGTTGCAGCCTGCCGTAATAAGCTTAGACGTAGCGAAGAAAGTCTCTCCAGCCAAATATGCGCACGATTTTTCATACCCCACATAGTATCGATTCTAAATTATATTGACAAGTGAAATAAGCCTGATAATATTAGTTTAGATCCTAAACTAATATTATTTTGACTTTAATTTAGAGAGTAAAGGAGCCGGTTATGACCTCAAGTTTGAGAGCTAAGATTTTCTTTTTGTTAATTATTTTTTTTCTTCCAAGCGCATTCGTTTTTGCCAATGAAGAGGGATCTACCTTAAAGATTATTTCTCCAAAAAATGGAGAGATTACTGGAACAAGTATTGAAATTAAATACGAACTCCAAAAAGGAACCCAAGGGGATCATGTTCACGCTTACGTAGATGGGAAGTATCAAAAAGGTTTTAAAGGAAAGGTAACCGGCCTTGAATACGGTAAACGAGCAATCGTGCTCAAAGTTGCCAACTCTGACCACGATGTATTAGCTACTTCTGCAATGGTTGAAGTCGAAGTGAAGTAAGAAGTTTGTAGCGCCCTAAAATTAAACAAGATTTTTAACTCACTAACAAAGAAAGGTAAATCATGAACAAAGCAATTTTTTATCACGCAGGATGCCCAGTATGCGTTGAGGCAGAGCAACAATTTGTTACCGCATTAAATCCATCAAATTATCAAGTAGAAGAAGTTCATTTAGGAAATGATAAAGGGAGGATCAGCGAAGCAGAAGCTTCAGGCGTTAAATCAGTTCCTGCCTTGGTTATCGAAGGAGCTCCTTTTCATATTAATTTTGGAGCGTCTATAAACGATTTGAAATAAAATAGACATCTAAAGCATCAACGAGGCAAAGCCTTGGCGAAAAATCATCAAGGCTTTGCTTTTTTAAACAAATAATACTTATAAGAGAATAATGGACGTCATCTATCCAAAAATAAATTCCATAAACATTGCGTTACCTTCTGAAGTTAAGTTTTCTCACGGACAAACGCTGTATTCTGGGATTTCAAAATTACCGGCGAGAGGAAAAATTCATTTAAACACTTTGGGATTTGAAGGCGACGGCGTTGCAGACAGCAAAAACCACGGCGGCCCCGACAAAGCAGTTTGCGCTTATTCCTTAGACCATTTTCCTTTTTGGGAAAAAGAAATTGATAAAGAACTGTATCCAGGCGCTTTTGGAGAAAACCTAAGCATAACGGGTTTACTTGAAACCGCTATACATATTGGAGATCAATTTCAAATCGGGGATGCTGTTATCGAGTGCAGCCAACCTCGCCAACCGTGTCACAAGCTCAATAAAAAATTTAATTCGCCAGACATGGTTCATCGCGTTCAAAATTCTGGATTTACGGGATATTACTTTAGAGTTATTCAGCCAGGCTGGATTCAACCGGAAATGAACGTAGTTCTGACTAAAGAAGGCTCTGGAAAGGTTTCTATTGATTCCGCAAACAACCTGATGCATCACGACAAACTAAACTATGAAAAGATGAAACTAATTATCGAAAAAACGGTTTTGTCTGAACGGTGGAAACAAACTTTTAAAACTCGCCTTGAGAAAAAAAAAACAGAAAATATCAAACCCCGGTTATTAGGGAAATAACGAAACTAGATTTGATGAAACCTGTCAGCTAAATAATGCTGATGCAGCTAATAAATCGAAACAAGTGAATATCGATTTTAGAGAGCTTGTTGTTTCTCTGATTATTGAAGTGGAGGTTTTGAAAGAGTACCTCGTAAAAAATAGACTGATTATATCAAAAATGTGGATTTAATGAGGGAGAAGAAAGATATTACTTTTGCTCCTAAGCCGAGTTGAAAACTAATATAGAGATATACTAGGTTCGCTACCCAAAAATTAAAGGTCTAGAGAGTTTTCTTTAAGCCTTTTTTTAATGTAGTCTTATCTAAAGTTCAGATTTCTTTGTATCTTCCCACTCCATTTGCTAGTCTTCTTCTTTACATTTAAAACCTTTTTAATCAAAGTTTAATGAGCGATTCTCATAGCCCTGAAGCAAAAGCCTATTGGAAAGAAAATATTCGTATCGTTCTTTCGCTGTTAGCGATATGGTTTTCCGTTTCCTTTGGCATGGCTATCGTGTTTGCAGACGCTTTGGATAACATTCGCTTCTTCGGATTCAAATTAGGTTTCTGGATGGCGCAGCAAGGTTCTATTTATTGCTTCGTCATTCTCATCTTTGTCTATGTCTATAAGATGAACAAACTCGATCATAAATATGGCGTTGATGAAGACTCGGACGACTTAGCCGATAATGAAACTCCTCCCAAAAAATAATTAATCGTAATAACAACCCAATATGAATGTCCAGACATTAACTTTTATTTTCGTGGGATTTACCTTCGCCGTTTATATTGGGATAGCCATTTGGTCGCGAGCTGGCAACACCGATGATTTCTACGTTGCCGGTGGCGGAGTCCCGCCTCTTGCTAATGGCATGGCCACGGCGGCGGATTGGATGTCTGCCGCTTCGTTTATTTCCATGGCCGGTATCATATCTTTTGTTGGGAGAGATGGCGCCGTTTACTTAATGGGATGGACCGGCGGTTATGTTCTGCTGGCTTTGCTTCTCGCGCCATATTTGCGGAAATTTGGTAAATACACCGTTCCGGATTTTGTAGGCGATCGTTATTATTCCAACGTCGCTCGGCTGGTCGCCGTCGTCTGTGTTTTATTTGTTTCGTTCACTTACGTAGCCGGTCAAATGCGCGGAGTCGGGATTGTTTTTTCACGCTTTCTGGAAGTTGACATCACAACCGGCGTTATGATCGGGATGGGTATTGTCTTCTTTTACGCCGTGCTGGGAGGCATGAAAGGAATTACCTACACACAGGTGGCGCAGTTTTGTGTTTTAATTTTTGCGTTTCTAGTTCCGGCAATTTTCATATCCATGATGATGACAGGAAATCCCGTTCCGCAATTAGGATTTGGCAGTACCCTGACAGACGGTTCTAATATTTATGTTCTCGATAAGTTGGATCAACTATCACAGGACCTTGGGTTCGAAGCATATACAGCAGGTAATAAATCCACCATCGACGTTTTCTTTATCACAGCGGCGCTTATGGTAGGCACCGCTGGATTACCACATGTCATTGTCAGATTCTTTACCGTCCCCAAAGTTCGCGACGCTCGCGTTTCGGCGGGATACGCCTTGGTATTTATCGCCATATTATATACAACCGCTCCGGCTTTGGCCTCATTCGCCCGAGTCAACTTGATCAATACTGTGAACAATGCGGAATATAAAACAACCCCCGCCTGGTTTAAAAATTGGGAGAATACCAATCTCATTGCCTGGGTCGATAAGAATCAAGATGGAAAAATTCAGTACACTGCGGGAAAAGCCTTTAGAGGAAAACCTCAGTTTTTAGAAGAGAGAGGCTTAAAAGGAGAACGAAAAATTTCTAACTCTTCCACCAACAATCACAACGAACTTTATATCGATCGCGACATTATGGTTTTAGCCAACCCAGAAATCGCAGGTTTACCCAATTGGGTTATCGCTTTGGTTGCGGCAGGGGGTCTGGCCGCCGCTCTTTCCACTGCCGCCGGATTATTGCTCGTGATATCTACCTCAATATCTCACGATCTATTGAAAAAAATGTTCATGCCCAATATCTCCGACAAACAAGAGCTGTTGTTTGCCCGGTTAGCCGCCGCATTTGCCATTATCATTGCAGGGTACTTCGGAATCTATCCACCAGGTTTTGTCGCGCAAGTGGTCGCGTTTGCATTTGGGCTAGCCGCTTCGTCATTTTTTCCGATTATTTTAATGGGAATTTTTTCGAAACGCATGAATAAAGAAGGCGCTGTTGCTGGAATGATAACCGGACTGACCTTCACCGCCAGCTACATCGTCTATTTTAAATTTATCAATCCCGTCGCAAATACTGCTGAAAGCTGGTGGTTTGGAATATCGCCAGAAGGCATTGGAACTTTAGGAATGATATTTAATTTTATGATTGCAAGTCTGATCTGCCGCTTCACAGCCCCGCCACCGCAAGCGATTAAAGACATGGTAGACGATATAAGAATTCCACGAGGCGCCGCAGGCTCCTACCATCACTAAAACTTTTGAATCTTTATAAGTAAGCGTCACTTTTTGCTCCACTTCAAAAAGTAATACAGATTTTTTACGTTTGAGACTCTTAACTACTTTTTCCTTTTATCACCACAATAAATCAAGTCCTATGAAATCGGCCTTATAGCTGATAACTTATTATCATGGATAACCGCGGTTCAAAAAAAGAAACGGCTCTTATCTTAAGCGCTATTTTTATCGGCGGAATCATAATGGTGGTGGACTTAATGATTCCCCTAGGGGTTGCGGGTGGGGTCCCTTATGTAGTCTTAGTCCTTCTAGGTCTGTGGTCTCCAGATAAGCGTTTCACGCTTTTAGCCGCATTCGTCGGTTCAGCCCTTACGGTTTTCGGGTTCTATCTATCGCCTCCAGGCGGCGAGCTTTGGAAAGTCATATTTAACCGTTCTTTAGCTTTGTTTATTATCTGGATGACTGCCATTCTTTGTTTACGTTACAAACGTTCTGAGAACGCATTAAAACAGCACCGAGAACAACTTGAAAAGTTGGTAAATAAACGAACCCAAGCTTTACATGAATCCAACCAACAATTAGAAAACTATCAAAACCATTTGGAAGAAATCGTGCAAACTCGAACAAAAGAGTTGGAAGAAACTAACCGGCAATTAATTCATTCCGAGAAACTTTCGGCCACGGGTAAACTTGCGGCTTCCATTGCCCATGAATTCAACAATCCAATTTGTGGAATTCGCAATGCTCTTGAAAGAATCTTGGAAAAGGTCCCCATGGACAATAGCCACGAAAGCACAACTAAAATCGCCATCAACGAGTGTAATCGGGTTGCCAAATTAATAAAACAACTCAATGATTTTCATCGCCCTTCAACTGACATAATGGAATCCTTTGATATCCATAAAACGATCGATGAAATGACGTTTTTATTTCAAAAGAAATTAAAGGATAGAAATATTCATTTGAAAAAAAACTATTGCCAGCCTACTCTTTTAATAAAAGCCATCCCCGATCAAATTAAACAAGTGATTCTGAATTTAATGCAAAATGCAGAAGAATCTTTTATCGAAGATCGGGGAGAGATTGTTATTACAACGAAAAAAACAGACTCCTCAATAAAAATCCATATAAAAGATTTTGGACAAGGAATTCCCGAAAACAATCTGGATAAGATTTTTGATCCTTTTTTCACCACTAAATCGGACGTCAAAGGAATTGGATTGGGACTCTCGGTGAGCTATGGAATTGTGGAAAATCATGGAGGCACCATAGTAGTCGATAGCAAGTTCGGCGAGGGAACTCATTTTATATTGACTCTCCCATTGGCAGGAAAAGCAAATTGATGAGTAAACAATCTATATTGATCATTGACGACGAGGCTCTAATCCTGGACACAATGAGCAAAGATTTGTCCGAACAGGGCTACCAAGTCGACACAGCAAGAAACGGCGCAGAAGGAATTCGAAAGTTTCGCGATGTTCAGCATGATTTGGTGGTAGTGGATCTCGTTATGAAAGAATTGAATGGAATACAAGTCGCTAAAGAAGTCAAAGAATTAAAACCAGGCACGAAAATAATTTTTATCACCGGATACGGAACCCGAAGTTCGGCAATTGAAGCCCTTCGCTTGGGAGCTTCTGACTTTTTTATCAAACCTTATAACCGAAACGAATTGTTTCAAAGAATTTCCTCTTGTTTCGAGGATCAAAAGAACTCCACACATGGTATGAGTAAGATTTTATTAGAAAAAGTTGAAACGAATTCCTTATCGCGTAAGGAAAAAGAAGTGATCGCTCTTCTGCTCAAAGGTCTGTCAGATAAAGAAATTGCCTTTCGACTTTTTATCAGTATCAATACCGTTAAAACCCATCTCAAACATATTTACGAAAAATTAGACATCAAAGGTCGAAAAGAACTTCTTAAATTAGCAATTGGATAACAATTTTCCAATCCTCCCTCAATAAACCCAACAATTCCCTCATATAAAAACCCAAAAATCACTCTAATGGGTGATTTAATTTTTCTCATTAAGGCATAAATTAAATAGAAGCAGTTTTCGATTTAAATAAAAATAATAAACCTATCTAATAAGGCGGCTTGATCAAAATGTCTAAACTTAGAATTAAGATTCTAATTATATCCATTGGGTTGCTGTTAGATATATGCGGCTTTCAATATAGGCAAGCGCTAGCCCAAAGTGATACAGGCTATAACTCTTATGGAGATTATGTCGAAGAAATTATTATTGATAAAAAAAACTATCAAAAACAAGAAGCGAAGAGACTTCAAGAAAAACATAAACACTATCTTGAAATGATCAAGAACAATCCCAAAAATCCCACTCCCTATCATTATTTAGGCAGTCTTTACCTTAAGTTAGACCGCCCACAAAAAGCCATTCATACTTATAAAAATTTGCTAAATTTAACTCCACTGGACGCCAAAGCGCATTTCAGTATAAGTCAGGCATTTAACAAGGTTCAAGATGGAACTAACGCCATAAAACATATGGAAAAAGCTAATCAGATATTTCGGGATAATTTCAACCTTTTTGGAAAAACTAAAACACAAAAACTATTAAAAAAGCTAAAGAATCGATATCCCTCTCAATAAAAAAATTAGCGTAATCCAACGAACCATCAGAAAGGATTACAAGTTATGAAACGTTATTTTCAAACTAAATTTATGGATCATTACGTCGAAAGTGTTTCACGCTTATTAATTAAGACATCTAAAATATTTTGTTTTTTGTTCAGGTTTTATTGAGAGTATAATGGAAATATATTGAGTAATAAGTTGGTAGAAAATATGTTTTTAAAGTCCTTTCGAAAAAAAAACCATTGGGTCGCCGTGTTATTAGCGTTGGCGCTTTTATTCTCGGCATCATCTGCACTCGCCATGTCGTTTCAAATGAGCGATATGGATGATAAGGAATGTACTGCGCCTGCAACCTGCGAAATGTGCTGTATGGTTTATCTATCCGCCCCCATAAAGTTTGAGCAGAAAAATAGTTTCACACCTGTGAAACCTTCTTTAAGAATATCCTTCCCAGAGTTACGTCCCTTTAGTATTTATCACCCTCCCAAATAGTTTTTCCTACACATAAAGTTTTTTTAGTTAATCCAAGCTAGATTCTTTGGCTTCAGCCTTAGGAAATAAGGTAGAAGTTTTATTAAATCGAGGCGAGATCCTTCACCAAACTTAAAAGTTTGCTTCAGGATGACACGTGGAGAAAACTTCGTAATCCTAGCTCTTTATTTTAATTAGCGCATAAACTCATAACTAAAAAAATAATGAGCCACTTAAATTTCGTTTAAATCGTCACTCTCCTATCAGATGGAGAAACCTGCTTGTATTAGAAACGATTTAAAGATCAACCAAACGCATACAGTCCCAATGGAATTACATATATAAAAGGCAATCATGAAAAAACTTATTTTCATTTCATTATTTTCATTCGTTCTATTTTCAACAACGCCCAGTTTTTCCAAAACAGTTCAATACGATATTACTATTGGATACAAGCAAATGAACTTTACCGGCAAAACCGTTACCGCAATGACGTTAAACGACACCATTCCCGGACCAACTCTAAGATTCAAAGAAGGAGATTTCGCCGTAGTCAACATCCACAACTCTATGGACGTGGAAACGTCCATTCACTGGCACGGAATTTTACTCCCCAACCGCCAAGACGGCGTGCCGTATGTGAATAATCCACCCATTGAGCCAGGTCGAACGGTCAAATTCCAATTCCCTATCAAACAAGCCGGTACCTATTGGTATCACTCCCATACAGGATTACAAGAACAGCAAGGCGTGTATGGCGGCATCGTCATTTCTCCTAATGAAGACAAGACAATAAAAGCGACTCAAGATAAAGTCATCATCTTGTCGGATTGGGTCGATGAAAACCCTGACGATGTGATGCGAACACTAAAAAGCGGCAACGAATACTACAACTGGAAAAAAGGAACCATTCAAAGTTTTGAGGGAGCCATTTCTAAAAAAGCGGTTTCCGATTTTGCTAAAAGAAGTTTGATGCGAATGCCACCTATGGATCTTTCCGATGTGGCCTACGATCGATTCCTCACAAACGGCAAATCTGAGATCACAATTCCCGCGAAACCCGGAGAAAAAATACGACTTCGTTTTATTAACGCCGGAGCTTCAACCTACTTCTATTTACAATTTGCAGGTAGCCCTCTGCAAGTAGTTGCTGCAGACGGTATAGACATTCAACCCATAAAGCTAAACCGACTCTTGATCGCTATTGCGGAAACTTACGACATCATTGTGACTCTTCCAGCTAGCGGAGCTTATGAGCTTCGAGCCAGCTCTCAAGATGGATCGGGAAAAACCTCCATTTTCGTCGGTAACGGTAAAAAGGTTTACGCGCAAGACGTGCCCAAACCCAATCTGTATAAAATGAAAATGAACAGTTCTCATAAAAAGATGATGCCCGATCTGTATCGCCCTCTATCGCCTTATAAAATACTTCGCGCAACCAACCCTACATCTCTTCCTTCTAAAAACCCATCCAGAGAAATTGTTTTAAATCTGACCGGAGATATGAACCGCTTTGTTTGGTCCATCAACGGCAAAACCATTTCAGCGAACAACAAAATCAATATACGTCACGGAGAAAATGTTCGTTTTATCATTAACAACAAAACCATGATGCACCACCCCATGCACCTGCACGGTCACTTTTTTAGATTGGTGAACGGACAGGGAAACTATTCTCCGTTAAAACATACGGTAGACATTCCTCCAAATGGAACGCAAATCATAGAATTTGAAGCCAGCGAGTTCAACGACTGGTTTTTCCATTGTCATGTCCTCTATCATGCCAAAGCCGGAATGGCGCGTGTTGTCAGTTACGAAGACAAAGAACTCGATAAAGATCTAAAAGACATCCGGCCCAAACTTTATAAAGATTCCTGGTTTCTATGGGGAAATGGGACCATTCAATCGCACATGACAGACGGGTCTGCTATTTTGAGCAACTCGTATAACATTTTAAGCACCGTCTGGGAAATAGGTTGGAATCGAGTGGATCAAATAGAAAGCGATGTCGAACTGACCTACGACAGATATTTCAATAGATTCTTCACCGTTTTTGTCGGAGGTAATTTAACCGACGAATACGGGCGCGGAATATTCGGTTTTCGTTATTTATTGCCGTTCAATTTTGCGAGCTCGGTTCGAACGGACACCGAAGGAGAGTTTAGGATCACATTGGAGCAATCGGTGAGAGTTACGCAGCGATTCGAAGCGTTTGGCGATTTCGAGTACGACACCGAATCCAAAGAAGAATGGGTGGTGGGCGGTAATTATTTAATGAGTAAAAACTTGCTGCTAGTGGGGCAATACCATTCCGACTTTGGCGCGGGAGCTGGTATTAGAGTTTGGTTTTGAATATGAATTGATGAACCACTCAAAAAAATGCGCTGAAGTTCCAAAACCAAGTAACCGCCTTCGTTAGAAAAACTATTCACTGATAACTCGAACTTGAAAAATATTGTCCGAAGGCCTATAAACTAAATGTGTCTCCCGTCAAAGCCAACTCTTGGCATTGATAGGTTTTAATGACTTCCAAGAAAACAAAAAATGGCTTCGTTATGGAATGTCCTAAGTGTAAATTCGAACAACCGCCCTCAGATGTTTGCATAGATTGCGGAATCATATTTTCAAAACACAAAATAGCGGAAGAAAGAAAAAGAACAGCTAAAAGTAATACACGCTATTTCAGACGTTCCGCCATACCTGAAGAGAGTAATCAAAATGATGTGACGTTCTATATCGTTGGAGCATTTTTTATCGGCATTCTTGTTTTAAGAGTCATATATTTTCTAAAATTCCCCCCCGCGATGGACCACTATTTCAGATTATTCGCGCTACTAGTTATGGGTTGGCTTGGTATACGTATCGTTCCGAAAATGGCTACCTTGTTCAACCGACTTGATAGATTAAGCGAAAAAAAGTATGGTTTGGATGGATTTGAGTTACACTATAAAAAAACAATCTTCATTTTTTTTACGTTGGGCGCTGTATTTATTTCTTTCCTTACATGGTCTTTGCTCACTGGCAGTATCGAGTGTTTCTCTGCTAGAGGCCGTACATGTCACGAAATCTATAATTCCATTGCCGATCCAGGAGAGTTTTGGGTCACAGTTTTATTGAATTTCGTCGTGTGTTTATTCACAATAACGTCAGGATATATGGGATTGTTATTGAGACGCAATCAATAACAAGAACTATCCGACTTATCTTTTACTAAGCCCTTTACAATACTTTCTGTGTTTTTCGCAGCCTTGTATGATCCCCAAAGTAGTTTTTATTAAGTCCATTTATGTCTCTTTAACGAAGAGAGCGTAGCGAACGAAGTAAAATTAAACTTGTATGTTTATGGTCTGATAGACCGTTTCAGCCTTGGGATTCGATCCCGTAGGACAGCGCTGGTCGTCATGACCTTTTTCTGATTAACCCAAACAGTTGCCTGGGAGTTTAATCCCGCATCAACAAGGAAG
>JAJDAT010000038.1 GCA_029261715.1 Nitrospinia bacterium
ATGACGATCAAGAACTTAAAGATCGTTTTACTCCAGTTGCAAAAGAACTAGAATCAAAATTGGATACAATCCTTAAAGAATTGAATGCTGCTAAGGGAAAAGCGATTGATTTGGGCGGTTATTTCCGAACAGACTCAGCAAAGGTAGCGGCGGCGATGCGTCCAAGCGCTACATTCAACGCTATTTTGGATAGTTTAAAGTAAGGCATACCCTATATCTAAAAGCGAGCGTAGAATAAATTGTTTTATTCTACGCTCGTGCATGATTTGTTGCCTATTTTTTCCCATCCTCAACAATTAAAGAAAAGTTAACTAGAGTCGACATTTTTATTTTAATAAAGCAAATTACTTTTGCCATTTTGCTAATTTTTAAATCTTAAATGTTGTCGTTAAGCAAGCTCTTATAACCAGCATAAAAAAATTGTTTAGCGCGAAATAATGATCGGCTATTGCATCACCTATTTAATCTCTTTTTTATAGGAGGGAAAATGTATTTTATTAAAGATTTGATGACTTCCCCAGTAATAAGCGTTGATGTGCAGACTACAGTTGAAACGGCTGCCAAGTTGATGTGTGAAAAAAAGATCAGTTCGCTTCTTGTTAAGCAAGAGGAAGAATATGTGGGAATTGTCACTAAAACGGATTTTGTTAAGAGGATCGTAGCCAATGGTTTAGATCCAAAAACCACAAGCGTCAATTTTGTGATGTCTAAACCACTTTTGGTTTTAGATCAAAATCTTCTGCCAAATGAAGCGAATGAATTTATGCTAAAGAAAAAAATCAAACATCTTGTCGTGACCTTAGGTGGGAAGGTACAAGGGGTTTTAACGGCTAAAGAGATGATGCAGTGATGTAGAAACTTTTCAGATCATCTTTTATAAAAAAATTAGGAAAGCGCTTTAAGCGCTATAAACTTCCTTAAGGATTTTGTCTGCTCCCATTCCAAGAATTTCTTTACCCAGGTCTTGGCCAATATATTCAGCATTTTCGACCAACCCAGTTTTTTCTGATTTTATGATCTCAGTACCGCTTAAGTTACCAACAAGCCCTCTAATTGTTAGTTGACCGCCTTGGATAGTGGCATAACCGCCTATGGGAACTTGACATCCTCCCTCCAATACTCTTAAGAAACCTCTTTCTGCTTCTAACGCGTAGTTGGTATTTTCATGATCTAAGGCTACAACCGCTTCTAAAACGTCTATATCAAAGTTTCTTGCTTCTATTCCGACGGAGCCTTGCCCAATAGCAGGCAACAATATATCCGTATCTATATATTCGCTGATTTTATCCGCCCAACCCATTCGTACTAAACCCGCAGCAGCTAAGATAATGCCATCAAGTCCTTCGGTTTCTAATTTCTTTATTCGGGTATCTATATTGCCTCGTAATGGAACAATCTCAAGATCAGGTCGATAATTTAGTAATTGAGTTTGACGCCGCATACTCCCAGTGCCGATTTTTGCATTTTTGGGCATATCGGCAAGATTAACTCCATTTTTTGATATCAGCGCGTCTCTTGGATCCACTCTCTCGGTGAAAGATGCAATACAAAGTCTTCTTGGCAATTGAACAGGTACGTCCTTCATACTGTGTACGGCTATATCAATTTGATTTTTTAATAAAGCGTCTTCTATTTCTTTTAAAAAAAGCCCCTTCCCTCCAATTTTTGCCAATGGAGCGTCTTGGATTTTGTCGCCTGTGGTTTTAATCTGAATGAGTTCAACTTTCAATCCATCATGTGTTTCTTCTAATTGGTCTTTTATCCAATTTGCTTGCCATAATGCAAGCGGACTGCCTCGGGTTCCGAGGCGAATTTTATCTATTTCTAACATTCTATTAATCGTCTAAGTGAAAAAGTTGTCGTATGGAGTGAAGAAAATCTCGTCCGTCTTTAGATAAGACTCTCTTTTTTAAGTTTACTGTTGGTTTATGAAGGATTTTATTGATGATAGAGGTTGTAAGATATTCGATGTTGATAATATCTTCTTCGGAAAGGTGTTCCATTTTTTTAATCGTTTTGTTGATTTCTGCAATTCTAATTCTTTCAGCTCTGTTTCGAATTTCAACAATAGTAGGAACGGCGTCTAACGTTCCCATCCAATCGGTAAACTTTGAAACTTCATTTGTCACAATATCTAATGCATTTTCCGCTTCTTTTTCTCTTTCTTTTAAATTGGCTGCGACTACGGCTTGTAGATCGTCTATATCGTATAAATAAATATCTTCAAGGGTGTTAACTTCAGGAGCTATGTCTCTTGGCACCGCGATATCAATAAAAAACATGGGGTTGTATTTTCTTGTTTCTATTACTCTTTCCACCATTTCTTTATCAATAATGAACCTTGGCGCGCCGGTTGACGTAATTACTATATCGGCACGGTGCATTTCCTTTTCCAATTCATCGAAAGCAAGCGCACAACCGTTCAATGTTTTCGCAAGCCCTGCGGCTCTTTCATAGGTTCTCGAAACGACATAAACCGTTTTAACGCCATAGGAAATAAGATGTTTTGCGGCTATTTCAGCCATCTCCCCGGTTCCTATTAGCATCACAGTGTGATTTTCTAAATCGTCAAATATTTTTCTGGCTAATTCAACGGCGGCATAGCTAATAGAAACGGCATTTTCCGCAATTCCGGTTTCTTCGCGAACCCGCTTTGCAACATTAAAAGCTTTTTCAAATAACTGATTTAGTACAGAACCCGTCGCATTCAAAGTACGAGCATTTTCGTAAGCGTCTTTGACTTGACCTAATATTTGAGGTTCCCCAACAACCATTGAGTCTAGGCTTGAAGATACTTTAAAGAGATGTTCCACCATCTGATTGCTGTGATGGCTATAGAAATAGCTTTCCAATTCGGTTAAGGATAGTTCATGTGATGTGCAAATAAATTCTTTTAAACGTTTTATGCCTAAATCAATTTCCTCAACCCTGGCATAAATTTCCACACGATTACATGTCGAAACGATTATGTGTTCGATTACTTCGGGAATTTCGGTAATTCTCTCTAAGGATTCTTCAATTTTTCCCTGAGAAAACGCCAGCTTTTCACGAATTTCAACGGGGGTGGTTTTGTGATTCACCCCAACCATAACTAAACTAGATAAGGACATATCAAACGTAACTATACGTGGAGAACAAAAGTGAGAATTACTGAAATAAAACCCAAAATTGCTCCTTGAGCGGCTTTTTTACCACGCCACCCTTTTAGTAATCTTCCAAAAAATATTAGGCCATAAACCAGCCAGCATAACACCAAAGGCCAAGTTTTCACAATATCCCAAGAGAAAATGGCGTCTTTAATTTTAGAGTTAGCCAATGTTCCGGTCATGAACCCTAAAGTGAATAGAGGAAACCCAAGGGTAATGACTGTAAAATTGAATTTATCTAATAGTTCAAGCGATGGCATTCTAAAGTACATAATGCCTAACTTTTTATTTTTCAATTGGTTTTCCTGAATAAGATACATGACGCCAGCGACAAAAGCCATAGAAAAAGCGGCATAACCAACTATAGATAAAGACCTATGGAGCGTCATCCAAATCTTTATTTGCCCTGTATCTTGTTGATTTCCCTCTTGAGCTAAAAAGAAGGAATAAAGCAGGATTAAGAAAGCCAGTGGGATTACAAATGCGCCTAAATCTTTAATTTTATATCTTAATTCGGCAAAAAAATAGGAAACGACGATCATCCACGAGCAAAAAAAGGCAACTTCAAACGAATTTGTATAAGGACCATGACCTGTCTGCCCAGAACGGATAGCCATAAAAATGGTTTGGCTAATAACTCCAAGAGCCACGGCGCATCTGGAAAAAATAGATACGGGGTGTTTTCTATAAATTAGAAATAGAAAATAGCCAAGTGATGCCGCGAAATAACTAGACAATGAAATGTTATAGGCTAATTGTTCCATAGCGGTTAAGGTAGGGGGAAAATTGGAATGATCCTAACACTTTGTAATCAGCGATTCAATTTGCCCTTATTATAAAGCTTTTTTGGGCGCTTTAAAATAAACGATTGGAATTAGAGGGTGGTTATATCTCGCCTATTTGTTTATGTTTTAGTATATCTTGTAGTTCGTTCATGAACTCATTAACATCTTTAAAGGAGCGGTAGACAGAAGCAAACCGAACATATGCAACATCGTCTAATGAGTAAATTTCTCGAACCACTTTTTCTCCAATATTGACCGCAGGAACTTCTTTTTCACCACTTTCTTGAAAATACTTTTCTACCAGGGAAACAAGGTTTTCCATTTGTTCCATACTAATCGGTCTTTTTTGGCAGGCTTTTTTAACACCGGATAATATTTTAGTTGTATCAAACGCTTCCCGCCTCCCGTCTTTTTTGATGACAAGAGGCATGCTTAATTCAATCCTCTCGTAAGTCGTAAAACGGTCATTGCATTGAAGACATTCTCTGCGTCTTCGAATCAAGTCCCCTTCCCTGTTCATACGAGAATCAATAACTTTATTCTCCATATTCCCGCAATTAGGACATTTCATTAAATGATCTCGGATGAATTTTTATATTGCTGAGAAATATAATGCACTGAGCATTATAAAACCGTTAGATAAGAAAACTTCTTTTTTTAATGATCGAAAGGAAACTGTACACAAAGTTCTTTGATGCTTTCTCTTGTCTTTTTAAGGAATGATTCATCTTTTATATTTTGAAGAACTTCGATGATCCAATTTCCTATTATTTTCATTTCCTTTTCTTTCATACCTCTTGTCGTCAAAGCTGCAGTACCAATCCTGATACCTGAAGTGACAAAGGGGCTTCTTGTTTCAAAAGGAACGGTGTTTTTATTTACGGTTATACCGGCAAAATCTAAAGCTTCTTCAGCCTCTTTACCTGTTATATCTTGAGGTCTAAGATCGACTAGCATTAAGTGAGTATCTGTTCCACCGCTCACGAGTTTATACCCATTTTGAGATAAATGGTCGGCTAAGGCTTTTGCGTTATCTATTACTTGCTGTTGGTATTTTACAAAGTCTTGGTTTAAAGCTTCTTTAAATGCGACTGCTTTTGCAGCAATAACATGCATTAACGGGCCGCCTTGAATGCCTGGGAAAATTCGTTTGTTAACCTCTTTAGCGTATTCCGCTCTACAAAGAATCATTCCTCCACGTGGACCACGAAGTGTTTTATGAGTTGTTGTAGTGACAAAATCCGAGTGTGGAACTGGAGAAGGATAGAGTTTGGCGGCGACTAAACCTGCTGGATGAGCAATGTCAGTCATTATTTTTGCGCCCACTTCATCTGCAATCTCTCTAAACTTTACTGAATCAATAATTCGAGGATACGCGCTGGCCCCAACAACGATAAGTTTTGGGTTGTGTTCTTTAGCAAGCTTAGCGACCTCGTCGTAGTCAATGAGTTCGGTTTCCTGGTTCACCCCATAGGCGACTACTTTGTATGTATATCCTGAAAAATTAACCGGGCTTCCATGAGTTAGATGGCCGCCATGAGAAAGGTTCATTCCTAAAATAGTGTCGCCTGGTTGCAAAATTGTGTGATACACGGCCATGTTGGCTTGTGACCCAGAATGAGGCTGAACGTTTACATGTTCAGCTCCAAAAATTTCTTTTGCTCTTGATATTGCTAAGTCTTCGGCCACATCGACGTACTTGCATCCGCCATAATAGCGTTTACCTGGATAACCTTCCGCGTATTTATTTGTCATTACAGATCCTTGGGCTTCCATGACCTGTTTACTCACAAAGTTTTCCGAAGCGATCATTTCTAAAGTGAAGGACTCACGGTCAGCTTCCCCTTGTATTGCTGCGGCTATTTCAGGGTCAAATTCTGTCAATGTGGGCAATTTATTTTTCTCCTTGTTTCGTTTTATGGACATTTTCAATTTTATCTATACGCCTTTGATGACGACCGCCTTCAAATGGCGTATCTAGCCAGGTTTGTACAATTTCATTAGCAAGCGTCGAACCTATCATTCTTCCAGCTAAAACCAATAGATTAGAATCGTTATGTTGTCGACTCATTTTAGCTGAAAGTACATCGGAACATAGCGTTCCCCGGATTCCGGGGAAACGATTGACCACAATGCTCATCCCTAAACCAGTGCCGCAGATAACTATTCCACGATTAGATTCTTTACTTACTACGGATTGGGCTACCATCTGGCCAAAATCAGGGTAATCTACTGAATCTGAGTCTCTGGGGCCAAAGTCAATAACCTCAATATTTCTTTTAATTAAAAGAGCTTCGATTATTTTTTTTAGTTCAAATCCTGCGTGGTCGGAGCCTATAGAAATTTTTATCATAGTTAAAAACTCAAGGTCTACTTTAAAAAAAATTAGAGGTATTTGAAACTCTCAAAGCCATTTGGTGGGATAATATTAAGAATATTTTTATAAACAATTGGCCGGATTAAAAGTTTAAGATTCGATAGTAAAAAATATGATTTCGGATGTCAACCCTATTAAGTTGTAGACAATTGTTGAAAATTCAAATAGTTTCGAGTCTGAGTTTGTAATTTTATATTGATTAATTGAATTTATGTTCTATAATTAATCTATTCAAAACAAAGGTCTTTATGCTATGTGGAAGAATGTTTTCATAGAAGCGACAGTAATGTCTATTGTGATTTTTGCCGGGTTCTATTTTAACTCTGCTATTTTAAAGAGAGAGATCGCCGGAAGCCAAGAAAAAATTAGGTTGGAACAAATAGTTCAATCTAACTCTAGGCCTGTACACTTTAGCGGTAAACTATTCCTTAACCCTAACCCTGGGGCCTGGGCAAATATTAGCGGTCACTCCTTTAATTCAAAAACCGCTCCTTCTATTTCCGGGGTAAAACAATACCCAGGGAAAAAAGTAAAGCCTAGTCATGTTTCTGGAAACAAAGCTTAACTTTAGAATTTAACGTTTCCTTTGCGGATTGAATTTCCCTCCTTTATCAGTTTTAAAACTTCGATTAACGTTTTAATAATTTATTTTTTATTGTTTGTTCCTCTTTGGAAGTTCCTTTTTGCTTCTTCAAGCCCTTGGTCCAATTACTATTTTGAGGTTTTTTCACTAATTACCTTCGTTTGGCTCATTTATTCGAAAAAGATGATATTGAGCCGAGAATTTGATTCTAAAAGAGTGCTCTTTAGAAATTTCTTTATCGGTTTAGGGCTGGGATGTTTTCTGTTTATTTCTCTTATATCGTTAAGCTATCTATTTACTTTGATGGGAGTGGATGACAAAAACTTTTTAGTTGAGAAACCAATTTACCCTATTGAGAAGGGTTATTCTAGCCTGGTTCACTTGGTAAAAATTTTGGCTTTTTCTTTTATCATTCAAATAGTTTTTTTAGGGGTTTTGGTTCAACCTTTGACGCAACGATTTAATTTGATTTTGGTAGTTTACTTATCGGCGATTCTATTTCCCCTTTTAAACTTAAAGCTGGTTTTAAGCTATTTTTCAATGGGTTTAATATGTTCACTGTTATTTTGTTTAACCGGTTCAGTGATACCTGCAATTTTCTTTCAACTGTTTTCTAGCTTAACAAAAGTACTTTTGCTTGACTATTTTCCTGAGTTAATTCCGCTACTTACATTTCTTTTCTGAGTTTAATACTTTAATATGTTTTTGCGTTAACTGGTCGTAGTCTTTTTAGCTCGTTTTTTTGTTGGTGGTTTTGCTTTTTTCTCTCTAGCCGCTTTTTTTGCCTCTCTTTGAGCCATAATATGCCTTATCGCTTCTTCGCGGTTTTTGGGGTCTTCAAAAAAGTAAGAAACAAAAATTCCAAATTCATACAGTCCATATAAAGGGACTGCTAATAATACCTGAGTAATAATATCTGGAGGAGTTAAAACAGCAGATAATACAAAACATCCCAAAAATGCCCATTTCCGATAAAGTCTCATTTTAACAGTACTGATAATCCCGAGTTTGGTCATAAAAACCAAAATTAAGGGAGTTTGAAATGCAAAAGCAAAAGCTAAAATAAGTTTAAGGGTAAAGGAATAATAGAGACCAATCGTTACCTCCATCTTCCAATAAGCAGAACCAAATAAAAGAAGGAACTTAAGTCCTAAAGGTAAAACAAGGAAATAACAAAATACCCCGCCAAAAAGGAAGAATGCCGTCCCAGAAAGGACAAAGAGCATAGTGATTTTTTTTTCGCGTACCTTGAGCCCAGGAGCTACAAATTTCCAAATGTGAAAAAGAATAACTGGCATGGATATAAACAGCGAACCCATTAGAGCTACTTTTATTGCCGTAAAGAATGGTTCTGTTGGGGAAATAAAAGTTAAATCTTTAAATTGGGAAGGAATTGGTCTTTGGAGCCATTCAAGTAAAAAATCGCGAAAATAAAAACAAACTCCTAGAAAAAAAAGGACAACTCCACCAACAATTATAAAACGATCTTTTAATTCCTTAAGATGGGAGCTTATTGGAACTTGCTGGGTAAATTTGACTGTTTGTACCACGGAAACTCTCTAAAAATAATTGAAGCTTATTAGGAATGCTCTAAATCTATATAAAAACAAAGCTTTTTTTAATCTTGTTGTATAAGTAATTATACAATACATTCAAATAGCGAAGCTATTTTTATAAAAATCATATCTTTCTTTTTATAAAAGAGAGGATTATAACTAGGGATAACTTAATTAGCTAGAAATATTTGATTCACTTTGGGAAATATTGGATAATTAAACTCCCAAAAGTCAGTTGAAAATGGGGTTTGGAGATATCTTTAGGACAAATGAGTTATCTTTTTTGGGGAAATTCGAAATTTTATCGCAACAAGGAGGGAGTAGTAGTTTCCCAAGCTGAATGCCGCGGGTTTGGATTCCGTTTCCCGCTTAAAGTTTTAAATAGTAAAATATTTGGTTAATTGGAAAGTAAATTAATTATGAGATTGAATCAAAAACTAATCGATAAAATTGCTCATAGAATTGCTAGGCATTTGTTAAAAAGCGATTTGATTATTTGGGAAGAACCTGCAGATAAATTGGCTGCAGCAATCAATTCTATTATTACAAAAGAACTAATGATAGAAGATCACTTAAATGAAGAGGTAAAGACTCTTTTAGAGGCAAAAACTCAAGATTACGAACGAAGTATGATGGATTATGGCCGAGTGTTTCAAATGGTAAAGTCCAAACTTGTTCGAGAACGAGGTTTAATTCTTTAATCTTATAAAACTGTAAACTTAAATGAAAATTAGCAGAGATAAAGCCAATCATATTAGTTCATTGATCGTGAAAGATTTTGAGAAAATGGATGATTTGGACTATAAAATTCCACTTAACGATATTCGGCTAGAAATCACGAAAATATTTTTAGATGAATTGAAAGTTGACGATCAGGCTGAGATTGAAGTTAGAAAAATACTCGCTTCATACACCAGTAAACCCCTAAGAGAAGGAACTTCAGAGTGGGATGTTCTTTTTGAAAAACATTATAATGAATATCTTGCAAAGAATGGATTATAGAAAAAACCTCAAGTTTTGGATATTATCCTTTTAGTATCCTGCTAAAAATATTCCTCCCTTTTTTTAGTTTTTCTTTTATTTCCTGAATAATGTAGTAAAATTTAAAGCATAATTTTTCAATTACTTAGTTTTAGATCTAAACAATAAATTTTCATGCCCTCTCCTGTTACTAATACCGATTGAGAGGGAAAATAAAAGACCTTAAGGTTTAAACTTGGCCTACTCATATTATTGGTTTTTTATCTTGATCAAAACTAATTGATACAATTTAGGAAACTAATTAGGACAAAACATGAATAATGAAGATTTAGTCGGCAGCTCTATTCTTTTAGTTGACGACACTCCAATGAATATCGATGTTTTGCGAAAGACTTTGGAAATTGAGAAATATACGATATTCGCAGCGCCAAGCGGAGAAATAGCTCTTAAAATTGCTGAAAAGAATCCTATAGATTTAATTCTATTAGATATCATGATGCCTAATGGAATAGATGGATTTGAAACTTGTGAGCGTTTAAAAACTTTAGAAAGCGCAGCTAATATTCCTATCTTATTTATTACTGCAAAAACTGAAACGGAAGACATGCTTAAAGGCTTTTCTTTGGGAGCGGTAGATTATATTACTAAGCCTTTCAGACAAGAGGAAGTTTTAGCTAGAGTTCAAACTCACTTAAAGCTTAAAAAGGCTTTACAAAAACTAAAAAAATATAGCGGTTATCTAGAAGAAGTTGTTGAAGAAAGAACAGTCGACCTGATTAAAGCTAATGAACAATTAAAATCTGAAATTCGCCAAACAAGAAAAGCGGAACAAAAACTAAAAATGTATATGGGTAATTTGGAAAAGATGGTTGAGGAAAAGACGGATGAATTGACCAAAGCAAATGAAAAGTTAAAGGATGAAATTGAGGAAAGAAAAAGAATTGAAATAAAATATAAAAGTGAATGATTTAACTTTTGAACCTTATTCGTATTTATATAGTCAAACTTTTTTGAGGAAGAGTAATTGAACAATTTACAAGAAAATAGACTAAAGCGAGCTTTCATCATAGTTTCCTTCTTTTTGTTGACTAGTTTTTTTTTGGTTCAAATTAAAACGGCTTATGCCGGATCCGCTAAAGAAATTGATGTTGGTGTAGACAAGGCTTTGAAAAAGTTTCACAAAGAAATGCCGGGCGGTAAGGGGTTTCTTGCAGGGGCTAAAGGTGTTTTAGTTTTCCCGCATGTAATTAAAGCTGGCTTTGGGATTGGCGGAGAATATGGCGAAGGCGCGCTAAGAGTAAATAATAAGACTGTCGACTATTACAACACTGTAGCTGCTTCTTTTGGTTTTCAGTTAGGAGCTCAAAAGAAAACGATAATTTTGGCATTTATGGAACAAAAGGCTTTAGATGAGTTTAGAATTAGTGAGGGGTGGAAAGCTGGCGTTGATGGCTCTGTTGCTTTAATAACTATAGGAATGGGCGACTCTCTTGATACCACTAATGTTAAAGACCCTATTCTTGCTTTTGTTTTTGGTCAAAAAGGTTTGATGTATAATCTGACTTTAGAAGGTTCTAAGTTTACTAAATTAAAAAAATAATCAAAATTGTAAGACTTTTTTGAGGCTTCAAGAAGCTTTGTGAAAATTGGAGTTATTTCAGATACACATAATTTAGTTAGAGCAGAGGTGTTTAGCGTCTTTGACGGAGTTGATTTAATTGTTCATGCAGGGGATATTGGCGATCAGGACGTTTTGATCGAGCTAGAGACTATGGCGCCCGTTAAAGCTGTTTTGGGAAATAACGACTGGGGGTTACCTGCCAAATATAAGGAGCAATTAAACTTTAATTTATGTGGAAAGAATATTTTAATTCAACATATTTTCAAAGATATACCACAAGAAAACAAAGAAAATAATGGCGCCATACAAAATATTATTATTTTTGGTCATTCTCATCAACCATTGAACCAACAAGTTGGTGATACTCTTTTTTTTAACCCAGGAAGCGCTGGGCCTAAACGTTTTGATTTACCCATAACGGTTGGTTTATTACAATTAGGTGACGAATTTATTAAAAATGAAATCATCTCTTTGATTAAGGATTAAATTATTTTATAGTAAGATTTAGATGGGATTTGATTTAAGAGATTGAGATAAAACTTTTAATTTACTAAATCTTGTATAGTCTGAATATGGAATAAAGAACGGGAGGTAATTATGTCCGAAGGATCTAAAGAAAAATTAGGCGATTATATGAAATCTCCTGTTACTAGCGTTGACTCAAAGGAGACGGTTCAAACTGCTGCAAAGCTAATAGAAGATGAAGGTGTCAGCGCTATTTTAGTTAAAGTAAATGGAGAGTTTACCGGTATTGTTACTGAAAGAGACTTTACTAGAAAAGTTGTTGGGGGAGGCTTACCTCTTGATACGGAAATCTCAGAGATTATGAATGTTCCGATTTATACTATGGATAAGAACCAGCATATATTGCAGGGAATCGAATTCATGACAGATAATAATACAAGACATCTTACCATTACAGATAGCGGAGAAATTGTTGGTATCATTACAGTGAAAGACTCATTTTCTTACTATATGAAAGTGTTTGGATTGGAAGAATAATTGACTCAGTTTGTTTGTTTTTCAGCTCGCCCTTATTTCTGAAGAAAATTATATTTTATACTTTCCTCCAATACCTATTCAATCTTAGGTTTTCCAATCACTAATCCCCCCTTAGAATAGTTTAGATAGTTCTGATTGACTTCTGAATAAGCTACCCGGTTTTTTAAGTTGATTTTTTCAAAGAGCCGGACGGGCGTTAATTTCCCCTGGTAATTTACAATTATCTTTTTAGCTCCTAATAGATCTAAATCCCCATCGCTTGAGGAATAGAAATAAAGATATAAGAGCTCAAGATCTTTGATAAAAGGAACTTCCGTATTAATTAACGAGCAACCTCTAGGGATTCTTTTAGGTTTACCAAGGAATTTATTTCCGACGTTAAAAATAAAGAATGGAGTTTTTCCTGGAATCAAAAAGTTGCAAACGGGAAACGAAACATTGCGACTTTTTTGGTTTTTTTCACCATTATTTGTAATAAAAGCTACAACTCCTGAGTTAATTTTTAAAACTAAAGTTTCATCGACGTATTTAAAATTCGTTCCTTTCATCCATTTTGAAATTTTATAATTCGACCGATGTATGTTTTTATCTGATGAGAATAGAAAAAAAACTACCAGAATAGAAATATTAAAAGCAATTAAGTGAATATATTTATTTTTTATTTTCTTAAAAATTTCAGAAAAATATTGAGAAGTATTTAATTTAATTTTGGAATCACTTGGGAAAGTTTTTAAAAAAAATGTTACCCAAAAACCAAAGCCAACAAAAATGAAATTTAGCGGAACAATTGGAGCTCGGAATCGATTGGTCCCAAATATTATTATCGAGGTCATCACCGCTTGACATAGAATGGAGCCAAAAATGATCGTTTTATAACGAAAAGGAATTTTTTGGTTTTTTGCTAAATAACAAATCCCAACTATTAAAAAGAAATAAACATAAAATTGAAGATGCGCCCCATAAAATGATTCCATGCTTAAATGGATTGGCGCAAAATAAACGTTTTCTGGGTCTAGTAGAAACCCAGGAAGTTCAATGAATAGCTTTTCAGTAATTAATTTAATAATCGTTAAAGGTTTTTCAAAAAATAGTTCTAAGCTTTTATGTGGGGCGTTAATGGGATTAAAACCCATTTGAATCATTTTTTTTATTGGGGGGCTTTCTTTATAAAAAAAGGTAGAAGAGTGATCGACTTGAGAATCTCTACCCATTGGTATCCATTTCCCATAAGAGTCGTAATATATTAAGTTTATGGGGCTACATATAATTATGATTCCTATTATGAAAGATACTATAATTGGAATCCTGTTTTTGTAGTCCAATCTTGTTTTGAAAAATATATAAACTACATACCCTCCTATTCCCAATAAAATTGGAAGAGTTTCCGGACCGAAATAAAAATTCGCAGCCATTAAGCTACCAATAACAAAAAGCTTTGACTGAGAAATTCTTTTCTCCAAATTAATACAAGAAAGAATAATAAGAGGCAATGTTAGTAGCAAAGGGGATGCCCTATTCACCGATATTGCAAAATGTATACATAATGGGTCTGTTGCGACGAAAAATGCGGCGATCAAACCAGCATAAGAATATTTTAATTTGGCTGAAATCTGATAAATAATAAACGGTAAAGCCGAGCCTAATAATGCTTGGCAGAAAAAAACTGAAGATAGTTTTGGCCCAAATAATTTAAAAAAAACGCTTAGATATAATGGATATAAAGGCGTTTGATGAAAGTTGTTTCTTTCAATATTGCCTTCAAAAAAAGCTTTCCCTGCATTGTAATAAGTTTCTCCGTCAGCATTAAATATTAATATCCCTTCCCCTAAGGCAGTAAAAAATTCTGCATATTTAAATCTAAAAAATAAACCCCAAGCAGATATGAAAACTATTAAGTATTTTGGTATCGATTTAACGTCAGTCCATTTTGATTTTTTAATCTCATCGTTTTTCCCAACTAAAATACTTCCAATAATCATAGCTAAGCAAAAACTATAGAGATGTATTGCGTTGGGAGGCAGATGAATAAAAATTGCAGGGGAAAAAATAATTGACCATTTAAACCACTCTGTTTTTGAATGGGGCAAAGCTGTAATTACCTTAAAATAAAATAAATAATATAAAGTAAAGCAAGTCCCTACAAAGAAAGTTTGATACCAATCAATTATCTCATCTGGCGGTATCATTCCTGGCATTATGGAGAACCCAGGAACTATTTCTGAAGCATAAGTGGATAGAAGAATGTAGAAATGAAAGGTTAACGCGTAACGGAAGGTCGATAATGCACTCGTCAAAGTGAATGAAGGCTTATTTAAAGCTGAATTTAATAGAAAAAATAAGATTGTTGTCAGCCAGTAATTTATGGGGAAAATTATTTTATTAACACTGCCGAACCAATCTTTTGCATAAGTAGTTTTAAAATAAACAGAAAAAACTTCTTCTAACGGACTTTTAAAAAAATAATAGTTAAATTCTCCGTCTATATATTCGTGTTGGACAACTATATAACTGGAAATAGCTATATATAATAAAGCTATTAAGATCGATTTGGTATTAGCTGACCCGACTATAAACTTAGAAACAAACTTGGGCATAGGTTAGATGGTAAACGCAGCAGATGGGGTTATCTTTTAGCGAAAAAAAATCGCCACAAAAATTAAACAATACCACTTATGTTCTGAATCCTTTAAAAAAATAAAGCAAATTTTTGCAAAATTAAATGGTTGTAAAACATCTTGGAGCAATGAGATTAACTTCAAAATATTTAATCTGAAAATTTTCATAAATATAGGGCTTATCATCAACTAATCTTAAAAAGGAACAATTTATTTGAATTTGAGTAATGCGAGTTAATTTGTTAAAATTCCATCTTTAAGGTATATAATCTAAATGCATTCACCTTTCATACCGCTTTTTCAATAGCCATCCTAGAGCTAATCATTAAATAAGTTTTCTTCTTTTTTATTTAGGATTTTACCTACCAGGTTATTAAGTTAGATGTCTCCATACATAATAGACAAGTCTTACGTTTTTATTACTTTAACTGGAAGAAACGCTGTTAATTTTATTTCGAAGTTCATTGAACTAGCGATACCTAATTGTTATTTGGGGCATGAAGGGGAGTATTTGCTGCAAGAGAAAATGTAATCTTCAAGTTGTAGGATTAATAGATGTTATCCCAAAGATGTTTCTAAATTCTAAAACGATTTTTTTAAATAGAGATGGTAAATTGAGTAGGGTCTTCTTGTAGTAGGTATTTTGCGCCCTATTCTCCTGAAAACAGAGCTTACTTTTTTGTAAAGAACAAACCGTCTTCTGATATTCTTAAAGTAAGCAGCTCAATGATTCGAAACTTATTGCAACATAATGAAGGGCTTCCATTTTAGTTATTGCGTGATGACGTTTCAGTAACTCTTATGGAAGCCGTAAAAAATGGAGAAAAAATCTTTGTCGACTGATCCACAGGATGATATTAATTAGTTTATGTTTCACCTTGATTTCCGGTTACCTGCTATCTGCAGTTTTTAGCAGAGACTTACCTACGACAGAACGTCTGTCTTTGGCTTTCCCTATAGGGATTGCTCTTACCTCTTGGTCTATTTGGATTGCGCTTTGTTTAAAAATTAGCGTTCACCCAATTTCTTTTTTAACTTTTCAAGCTTTTCTACTATTTGTTCTTTTTAAATTAAGTTCTAAAAGAGGTTCTTCGGTAGCATGGTCGCAACCTAAATTAGTTTTTAATGGAGCGACTCTGTTAATAGGTTTTTTGATTTTACCATCAATAGTTTTTAATATTTTTTATCCTGTATTAACTCCGGATGGTATTTATTACAAAGCTTTGGGACATGTTACTCTTCAAGAATCCGATATTATGGCATTTCGAGATAGAACGTTTGTGAAAGACCAGAATCGGACATTAGGTTTTCACATGATTTCGTCTTATTGGAGCTTATTTGGCAGTTCATTGCATAAGCTTACCCAAACCTTCCTTTATATAAGTTTTATTAGCATATTTTATTCACTGATTAGAAGATTTCTTAATCAGAAACACGCCTTTATCATTCTCTTGCTCTTAGCAACTTCTCCAATGGTTTGGTGGCATTCCTTTTTATACTTAAACAATTTACAAGCTGGTCTTTATTTTTTTACGGCAAATACTTATTGGTTCATTGCGTATCGAGATAAACGGCGCGACATGCTATTCCTGGCTTCTTTCCTATTTATGTGCGCTCAATGGACCCGTTATGAACTCACAGTATTATTTTTTGTTCCTTTAGTGATCTCAATTTATTTCTCGATTAAAGAAAACGATCCTAAATGGGTTTGGAATTTATTGTCGTTTCCTTTATTTTTTTCTGGGGTGTGGGCAATATATAGTCTTATCTATTATCCAGATCAGAGACATACATTTAAATTTGTATTTTTGTTCGGAATTTTTGTTTTATTCACTTTTGTTCCAAATATAGCAATACGATTTAAATCTTTATTATTTCGATCTTGGCCAGCATTATTGTTTTTTGTGCCAATTTTGTATTTTTTGGGAATTTTTATTGTTTTTGGGCCTGAAAAAGCAATCGTAATATCAGAGATTACTTGGGCAAAAGTAATCAACAATACTCTGTGTCAATCCGTTTGGGGATTAGGGATTTTGTTGACCCTAGTCATTCCGTTTTATTATTCAGAATTCGATCACTTAGAAAAAGCTATTATATTTAATTTTTTAGGAATCTTCTTGGGATTTGCTTTATTGTTTTCTGTTTTTGTAAAAGGGCATCCCATGATGGATCAATCGACCTGGCAGCGGATTTTGTTTTTTATTCAAAACCCAGGACAAATTGCCGTAAGGACTTCTAGTCGAGAGTTTTTTATTCTTTTTCCAACACTGCTTCTTTTTTTAGGGACCATAATCTTAGGAGAAAGAAAGCGTAGCTCAAAACAAATTGCAATAACTAATAGACTGAGTTCTACCTCTATTGCTAACCCTATAAGATTTTTAGTCTTAGGAAACTTAGCTATTATTTCTATTTTTTTTCTGAGCCCAAGAGTTGATTTTATGTCGAAATATTGGAGCCGGCCATCTGTGGATATATTAACTTCAACCGGGCCGAAGGATATTCACAATTTGTATTCAGATACTTATCTTATTGCGCGCGCTGTAGCAAAAGAGACTCCAGTTAACTCTGCTATTTACTTTCCTAATCCTTTTGGGGCTTTAGCTTTCAAAAAGAAACCGTATGACTCTATTGGAGTTTTTATGGCTATGGATGCGCTTTATCCGAGACATATTTTTTGGCAAGGAACTCAACAAAAAATTCCACAAGATTTAGAAAGTCGTCCTAAGTTTCAGGTTGCATTTGATGGATGGGAACATGATCGATGTAAAGATAATATTTCTAAAAAACCGTTAGGCCATCATAATTGGCAGATTTGTAAACTAGATTAAAGCTGATCTGAATTAATTTATGGAAGACTCCAAAAGTAATAAAAAAAAATCGATTTTATCTCAGGTTGCTCTGGTTTTAGGGTTGGTTCTCGCTTTTGGTTTTATTGGTAACGCGATCCATAAAAACTGGCAAAACTTATTAAAAGTTGAATTAGAATTTGACTTGCCATATATGGTTGGAACCATATTATTTTTCACAGCCGCTTATTACACTGCATTTTTTGCATGGAATGCAATTTTGCAGAGTATAGGACTTAAAACGACGGTGCGCTCAACACAATACAATTGGTTTGTATCAAACTTGTGGAAATATGTTCCGGGGAAAGTTTGGACAATTTCAAGTCGAGCCTATTTACATAAAAAGCAGAACCATTCAGTAGATATGATTGTTTCAGCTACTTTTTTGGAAGCTTTATTTTCCTATTCAATTTCGGTGTTAGTTGTTATTGGACTAATGGTTTATCTTAATGATATGGGGGCTTATTTTTTGCCTTTGATCAGCGTGCTGGCTATATTTTGCTTAGCGCTATCCCCCAAAGTTTTTACGAAAGCGATAAACTTTGCCTTAAAAATTATTAAAAGAGATCCAATTAAGATTGATTTATCTCCTGGGGCGAGGATAAAGATCTCCCTTATATATTTAATTTTTATTGGAATTCAGGGGATCGGTTTCTGGGTTTATATAAAGGCTTTATTTCCAGAATTATCTCCCAATTATTTTTCTACTTTATTCGCCCTCACTTTTTCTAATCTAATTGGAATGCTAGCCTTTTTTGTTCCTAAAGGTGTTGGAGTAAGAGAAAGCTTTATTGTTTTATTGCTCTCTCCAGTCATTTCTGAGCCTAAGGCAATTATAGTTTCTCTTTCTCTTAGACTCTGGCTAATTGCCATTGAGCTTATTGTGGCGAGTTTTCATTATTTTGTTTTAAAACCGAAACTTGAAGAATAGTTTATCAGAAATATTACTTCAGATTTTAAATGTAAAAAATTTTAATGATAAAAATAATTTCTCATTAGTTATTCTTATTGCAAAAATAAAGTTTCCTTTATATTTCAGTGAAATAAAATTAATTTAATTAACATGATTCTCCTACAACAGGTTATTCCGTCTAAATAATTTTTTCTTCTGCAAGAAAAATTGTTCTTCATCAGTAAAAGCCCCCTACCCCTTTGCTATTAAATAAGCTTCATTCAGTAAAATTATAACTAAAATAATTTTCTAAATATCTAAAGAATTACTAAGAAATTTTATCGCAAGTTAGTATCCCGCCGTATTATCCTTTCTTATTTACGTTTAGAAATATTGAATGCGATTCAAGGGGGAAATATGAAATTTTGCTTACGGATACCTTGTCTGTTGTTTTTTTTCGATATCAAAAATTTTTTATTATATTTTTCATTTTGGTTGAGTGGTATAAAGTTGTCTAATGTAAAAAATAATTTTGAATGTCAAAAAGTGATTGAGGGATAAAGGTTTTATAAAAATTATTTCTTAATTCCCTTTGAGATGAGAGCTTACTTTTAAAGTTGAGATTTATTATCCCTCTAACGGAGAACGCTAAATGAGTTCAGTTAATTTTGTGGGTGACATCAGTTTTACTTTTGTTGAATCTACAGGTTCAGTCGACGCTTATGAAGTTGCTTTAGATCCTACGCCTGTTTCTTTTTCTACTGGCTTTGTAATTTACATGAAAGCTAGCTTGGCTAATACGGGACCATCAACTATCAATGTGAATGGACTTGGCGCAAAAGATATCAAAAGACCGGACGATTCAAATTTATTTGCAGGCGATATCCCCATTGATGGCATAGCTCACTTAGCCTATGACGGAGTCAAATTTCAATTACTTGGAATTTCAGGCGGAGGAGCTTCTAATGTTCTAATCCAATCGGGTACATTTTGGTACGGCATATCTTCTGGCGTTGCGGACGCTTATGCTGTCACGTTAGATCCCGTTCCAACTTTAGCCGCTGGTTTATTTATCAACATGAAAGCCAATGCAGCCAATACCAGCGCTTCTACCATCACCGTGAATGGTTCGGCTTCCATCGATATTATCCGTCCAGACGGAGCGGTTTTATCGCAAGGAGATATTCCTAATGGAAGCATTTCTCATCTAGTTTACGATGGAACTAACTTTCAACTGGTTGGAGTGACCAGCTCCAACGATTCAATCATTCAATCAGGTTCGTTTTGGTATGGAGTCTCCACTGGATCTGCGGACGCTTATGCAGTCACGTTAGATCCTGTTCCTACTTTAGATGCTGGCATTTTTATCAACATGAAAGCCAATGCAGATAATACAGGCGCCTCTACTATTAATGTTAATAGCCTGGGAGCAAAAAATATTAAACGTCCAAACGGCGACGATTTGTCAGCAGGCGATATTCCAAATAATAGTATGTCTCATCTAATTTACGATGGTATTAACTTCCAACTCATCGGCATTACTGGCGCTACCGACTCTAAAATTCAATCAGGTTCGTTTTGGTATGGAGCATCTACCGGCACTGCGGACGCTTATGCTGTTACATTAGATCCTGTACCAACTTTAGCCGCTGGCTTGTTTATCAATATGAAAGCAAATGCAGATAATACGGGCGCCTCTACTATTAATGTTAATAGCCTGGGGTCAAAGAATATAAAACGTCCAAACGGTGATGATTTGTCGGCGGGCGATATCCCAAACGATAGTGTCTCTCATCTTGTTTACGATGGAACTAATTTCCAGCTTATAGGCGTTACTGGCTCTACCGATTCCCAAATTCAATCAGGTTCGTTTTGGTACGGCGCCTCTACCGGATCGGCGAACGCTTATGCAGTTACGTTGGACCCTGTTCCGACTTTAGTCGACGGTTTATTTATCAATATGAAAGCGGATGCGGCAAATACGGGAGCATCTAATATTACTGTGAACGGTTCGTCTACCATTGATATTTTAAGACCCGATGGAACAGCTTTATCTCAGGGGGATATCCCCAACGCAAGTATTTCTCATTTGGTTTACGACGGCGCCAACTTTCAACTCACCGGCGTTACTGGGTCTAGCGATTCTATCATCCAATCGGGTTCTTTTTGGTATGGAATTTCTACTGGAGCGGCGGATGCTTATGCGGTTACGTTGGATCCCGTTCCCACTTTAACCGCCGGTTTGTTTATTGATATGAAAGCAAATGCGGATAACACGGGTGCTTCTACAATTTCCGTTAACGGTTCAGCTTCCATCGATATTATCCGGCCAGACGGAGTCGCTCTATTGGCGGGCGATATTCCAAATAATAGTATCTCTCATCTTGTTTACGATGGAACTAACTTCCAACTTATAGGCGTTACTGGCGCTAGCGGTTCCCAAATTCAATCGGGTTCGTTTTGGTACAGCGCCTCTACCGGAGCTGCGAATGCTTATGCGGTTACGTTGGATCCCGCTCCAACTTTAGTTGACGGTTTATTTATCAACATGAAAGCGAATGCGACCAACACTGCAAGTTCTACAATTTCCGTGAACGGATCGGCCACAATAACTATTCTAAGGCCAGATGGATCTTCATTATCTGCGAATGATATTCTTCAAAACCGCATCGTCAATATGATCTATGATGGAACTAGTTTTCAACTATTGGGAAGTTCTAGCTCAGGAGGAGGTTCCGGAGCGGATGAAACGTTGATCAACAAAAACACGTCTATGAACTTTAGAACTTCCGACGTCTTTCAAAGCCAACATGCAGGGGCAGTCATATTTGAAGACGGTTGGTTGGATTCTTTTGGAAACCCGAATGAGCAAGGAGCCGATGAGAATCAAAGCTCAGGTTTTTTGTACGATGCTAGTGGTGATTTTTATAAAGCGCAACCCGGGCTGAGCAACCAAGATTCTGATGTGAATTACTTAACCTCTCAAGAGGAGACGAATTATATTCAACAAGAGTGGACTAACGCAAACCAAAACACATCGCAAGCTGATGCAACTTCAAATAGTCCAACCGTCACCTTGTCAACTGGAGCTTGGCCAACGAATTGCCAAAACGCGCGAATTTTAATTGATTCCGTTTGGTATGATATTGCAACTCGTGACACTCCAAACACAATCACTCTGGATCGAGATTTTGAAAGCGCTGATAATTTATACGATTACATCATCCGTTTTAGCGAATTTGCGTCCGATCAAGTCAATCTTAATCAGACAGGTGGCGGAAGTGAATTTGGGCCCAACCTTGCTATAGGTCAGGAATACGATAAGGACAACACAATTCAAAGCGGTGTTTTAAGCAATGCGTTCGACGGTAATACATCGACATTTGTCCAATGGGTATCAAATCCAGCGGGATATCCTAAATACCTACAAATTAAATTCGATCAATCCAGAGAAATCGCTAAAATACGTATCAACGTAAATGGCGCCGAAGCGCGTGGGCAAGCTGTAACTTTTAATGTAAGTGGCAGTAATACTGGCATGAATAATGATTTCACTGTAATTGAATCTTTTGGTGTTTCTCCAAAAATTACCTTTAGTGGACCTGCTAACTACAAAGATTATGTGCTGGATGAAGCGAATATCGCTTCCTATCTTTATTACCGTATTGTATGGATAACCAGCAACAACGATGATGACCCTGATGGAGGGTTTCCTACATGGTACGATACCCAAATGATGGAAAGATCGATTGATTCTCCTATAAATGAACCTGTTTCTATTAGCGAGCAAATAGGAACGGCAACGGATACCACTTCCTGGACGTTAATAAATCACGCTCGAGTGACAGAAAACCTTAATCAGCATAAATTCTATTGGGTGATTTTTAATCCCGTAGTTAATTTTGGGGTCAACACGGAAGTCAAAGTTTATAACGCAACTTCAACTGAATGGCGGGTTATCGCTAAAAATACGGTTAACGGTTGGGAATATAACTCCAACACAAACGACAACCAGAATTTTACGGGGACATTTGCGGATGTGGATGATATGTTACACGCTATTTCCCAAGCTATCGGAGATCCCGTTATTCAATCTACTAACCATAACCGAATGGACAAAGCGATCATAGAAAATGCAGATTGGAATAAATCATCTGGTTTTTCCCCTACGATTAATTCCATCGTCCGAGGCGTTACATTATTTTCCAACTCGGTCAGTCAGAATCCATCCGTAGATCTATTTCAACTTAACTATGATTCGAATAGTGTAGCGATGGACTTGAAGAGCCAAGACTTTATTTTGCCATCAGCTCCGAACAAGGTTTTCCTTTGGGCTCGGATTAAACGTATAGCAAGCGAAGGGGTTGGAACTTTTTCGGTTAGTCGAGATGGTGGAGCTACCTGGGATGAAGTCACTATGGATCAAAAAAGGCAACTCACTTCAAACGAAACTCGTATTTTACGCGGAATATTATCGTCTTTTTCAGGTCCTAGCGATACAAATTTACGCGCTCGTTATGAAACCCTTGCAGGAGAAACTCAAGAACTCCACGCTTGGGGTTTGCAAGCTAGAGATTAATCGAAATAGGCTCCCAAAACTGCGTAAGAGCATTTTATTGCTCTTGCGCAGTTCCGAGGGGAATACAATTTTCCCTCAATAGACAATTTAGATAAAGTATTTTCAAAGGTTTTAAAAACAGTTTTTGCCAGATTACAAAGTAATGCGAATAACCCATAACTATTATTTTTTCTTAGTGGTTTGAAATTTATCCAAAATTGATTGAACGTCTTTATTGTCAGGTTGAATTTGTTGGGCTCTTAAAAAAAATTTCTTTGCTTGTTTTAAATCTTTCAATCTTAAATAAGTTATTCCGGTTGCAAAATTAATCTTAAAGCTTTTTGGGTTTTGGATTAATATTTGTTCATATTGATTTTTTGCCTTTACAAAATATCCACTATCAAAATAAAGGGCGGCTAAATTTAGAAAATAATGAGGTTCTTTTTCAGCCGCTAAAGTTAAATGTTTTTCGGATAATAAAAAGTTGCCAAGCATTTTAAAGCAAAGTCCAATCTTGTTAAATACTTCTGCAGAGGGGGACTCTATACTTTGAATTTTTAAAAAAACTTGAAGCGAATCTTTGAACTCTCCTAAGTTATAATATCTTTGTCCCACCCTCTCAAGAAAAGTGGTGTTTTTGGACTGTTTTGCCTCTTTTAAATTTCGTAGGGCATTATTTAAGTCTCCATTTTTTAAATATAATTCTGACAATTGAAAGTTTACATTATGGTCCTGTTCAAGCTGAAGATATTGTTCTAGGTTTTGTATAGCAGATTTTATCTGGCCATTATTTTTGGCAATCAATCCTTCTAAGTAGTACTGAGACTGCGGTTTTTTGATGTAGGGGTTTACTCGTTTATTTAAACTTCTAATCTGTTTAATAGTTTTAGGACTGTTAATGTCGATTTTGTTTTTTTGCGACGAACCTTCAAGAATTATTTTGTTTTCCAGAATAAAATTATAAGTCAATAACGCCACCAATTTGTGTCCAGCCGGGCTCCAATGCGGGTTTTTTGGGATTTTTAAATGAAATTGGTTTTTTGTTAAAAACTCACGCATAGGGGCTAAAAGATTTAATTGATAAGCTTCGCTGTTATTTGGAAACTTTAGAGATGTTGTAGCGCTAGTCTCGCCAAATATTTCTTCGTCTTCAGGCATATCGAGTATGACTAATTTTGCTCCCATTTTGTATGCTGTTTCTAATAACATCTTAGCAATCTGAGAAAAAAGAGCTAAAGTTAGCGGTTTAGACCGAAGGTAAGGCGCATAAACTTGAAAATCATTTAGTGCCCATTTAATTCGAAAGCTTTTGACGTTTTCACTATTTTTTAAAATCTTTTCATCTTTTAAAAATTTATCGAGATTGTCTAATAATATTTCTTTCTTTTTTAATGATAGAAAATTTGCTTTCAATCGTATTAGGTTTAAAAGATGAGAAAATTTAGAAAGTTCTGTGTAAAAAGGAATTTTGTTAAGCTCTAACATTAGCGTGTTTAATAAAGAGCCGGGTACGTTGATTTTTGGTTTGGTCAGCGTGATTTGAATTTCTTTAGAGTTTATTTTTCTTGCTGAAATGGTTTCAAAGTCAAAGTTATCCCAATCTCCAGGGCCGAAATCGTAATTTGATATTGGTAACAAAATAAGATCGGGCGAGTATTTATATCCTTCGTTTCGCAGAAATAAAATATAGTCTAAAAAATTTGCTCCTCCCATTGCTGCATTGACAATTTCATATTTTATTTTGAACTCTTGCTTATTAAGAGTTTGATCCAAATAAAAAGCAAAAGTTTCCTCAACCTCTAATCCTGGGCCTTTAAACATGGAATCGCCAAGAGATAAGATACGAAAGGTATTGGGAGGTTTTTTATATGTAATATTTTTATAATTTCTTAGATTATGTTTGTCAATTTTTAGATGGTATGGAATACCTGCGTAAGTTAATTTTTCATTTATGTTTGCTTTATGTTGATTAATAAAAGTTCCGAATTTAGATACAAATAAACTTGGCTCAATTTTTTGTGGGGAAAAAACTCTTATGAGCGCTTCAAAAAATAGAAAGACAAGTAGAAAACTACCAATCGATAATTTAAAAAACGTAGCGATATTTTTTAGGCCAAACATAGAGCGTTTCTTCAAAAAATATAATAAGAAAATGGTCTTTTAAAAAATCGGAAAAAAAGGTGTTTTAAGAGGATGGAAATTTGTTCGAGGCGACGCACCAGAGGAAGGTTGAAATATTTAAAAAAATTAGCTTTTAGGTGTTCTAATAAACTCCCATAACTTATTAAATAGCAAGGCTCGCATTGCGTTAACGCCACGCGCGTATCTATGAACGCCTCCATATCTGACTAATGCTTCTACATTGCGATACCACACTCGTGGAGTCATATAATATTCCCAATAAGCTCGTTTATACCAATACTTCATGCGTTCTTTACCTATTATGGGATTGACGTAAACAGGGTTATCAAAGTCTATGGAAAGGTAGTCGCTCCATTTGCTAGCTTCTCTTATTCCTCCAGTTTCTTTACACACTGAATACAAATCGCTACCAGGGTAAGGTACTGGTAGGTAAAATAGCCCGATCTGCGCTCCCAGTCTTTTTGCGTATTGGATTGTATATTCTACGTCTTTTTCTGTTTCATTGGGCAGACATAGTATGTAGGAACACTGCATCATGATTTTTGCCTTATGCACCCGATTAACCGCTTCTTCCTGTACTTCCGCTTTGATGTTCTTTTTTAATATATCAAGCGATTCTTGTTTCCCCGATTCAATGCCAAAGACTATAATCCGACAACCCGCTTCATACATAAGAGCTAACAAGTCAGGGTCAACTCGATCTGTTCTGGTATTACATGCCCACAAAAGATCGTTCAATCCTTCCTTAATCATTAATTCAAGAATTTTGGTTACATATTTTTTATTGAGCGTAAATGTGGAGTCCTGGAAGTAAAGTCCCTTTGCCTTTTTTTCGTATTTAAGGATTTTGAGTTCTTGAATGACTCTTTCAGGGCTATATACCCTAAGCTGCTTCCCTAATGTAGTGCTCGCTTCGCAAAACGTGCAGGGGTATGGGCAACCGCGTTGAGTGAATACAGAATAACTGGGAAGCACCGCATATTGATTGGGGTGAGGCACATAACGGGATAAATCTAAATCGCCAAACATTCCTAAAGGAAACTCGTCCATATCAGGAACAAGATCCCGGTCTGGATTCATAACAAGATTATTATCTTCTTTCCTCCAAGTCAGACCTTCAATATGACTGAAATCGGTACCACCTTTTTTTAGGGCTTCAATTAACTCGACAAGGGTATGCTCACCTTCTCGACGGATCACAAAATCGCACTCGGGAGACTCCTCCATACTCTGCCATGATCTATCGGTAACATGGACTCCGCCATAAACTATGACGCATTTAGGAAGTACCTTTTTAATTATCTTAGCGGTATCAAAAACATAATTTGCGGTAGGAGTAAATACAGGAAGACCAATTAAATCATATTGTTTTTCTCGTAGAAAACTAATCAATCCTTTTTCATCCATATCCCCAAACTGGGTGTCGACAAAATCGACCTGATATCCCTTAACTTGCAACCAGCGATAAATTGATATCAATCCTAACGGAGGAAGATAACCTTGCTCTACTTTCAAACTTCCCCAAGCGCTTTCCGCTGGATAAAATGGCTCCAGCATCAGTACTTTTGGATTGGCAGGAAGCTTCATCGAACGAAATACTTGCCTTGGGTCTACTAATTCAGGAATATTTTTATTTTCTGTTTCTACTTGGATAAGCTCTGATTCTTTTAGCGCGATATAGGCCATGCTAGATGAGATCTCAATTCGTAGGGGAGATAAAACTTAGTACTTCTAAAGCTGTTACCTTTTTATACTTGCCATTACTTTTTTAGAAAAGTTCAATAATTCATGTTCAATCAAAAATTTTGAATAACCATTTTTCAAACGCATCTTGGCAATTGGCTCATAAATAAATTTAGCTGTCTTAAATAATATCGTTAACCACTTTGGGTAACCTTTTAAATAAGCAGGCCAGTTACTGATCGCATAAGAAGTTACTTGTAACATGTGAATGTGACGATTATATTCTTTTGTGTACCAAGGCTGGAATGAGTCGCTCTCTTTATCAAGATCCCCCCAACTCTCAGGTGATGTTGCAGGTTTATAACCATGCTCTATTGCCAAATCATAAGCATGACCTCCAGGATAAGGCACTAACTTATTGGGCTCAAAGATTATGCAGTTTGGATTCTCATCTGATATCTGCAACATAAAACGACCCGTTTCTATCAAATCTTCTACCGTTTCTGTTGGAATGCCGCATAACATATTGTACATAGGGGTGATGTCTTTTAACTTTGCAATCTTACGGTTCGCAGATAACGATTGCTCAACGGTTATGCCTTTTTCAACAATATCCAACATTTTCTGGGAGCCGCTCTCAATACCTATGTGGAGATATTCAATTCCTACAGATAGCATTAAATCGGCGTCTTTTTGACTCATTCGTTCAACTTCATTTGACCTAATACCTCTAACGCCTATCTTAATCTTTAAGTTTCTCTTCAATATCTCTTCTGCAATACCCGAAAAATGACGCGGACTAACAAAAGTGTCGTCGTCCCAAAAATAAATAAAGTCAATACCGTAACGTTCCATCAAAAACTCAATATGGTCTACAACCTCATCCGCTGGTAAAGGATCCCATTTTTTATTAGTGTCACCAAACCATATCGGCGATATACAGAAGTTACATTTATATGGGCAGCCAAATGCTGTGTAAATAGGGAATTCTCGAACCGTCCTGTCTTCAAAATATTTCTCAATAAATGAGTCTAAAAGATAATATGGAAGATCTCGGAAATTGATTCGCTCATAACCATCATTAATTTCGCCTATAATATTCTTACCATTTTCTTTAAAACAAAGATTCGGAATCGTTCCATAATCTGTTTTCTTATTTAAAAGCTTTTCCACTAGCTCGGTTAACGCATCTGTTCCAAAACCCCGAACGCATATATCAACACCTTCATAATTTAATACATCGTCTGGTAATATTGTCGGGTGGGGGCCTCCCCATACAATCGGAATATCGCTGTTTAATTCATGTATAAACTTTGTCACCTCATGCGCAGTGGTTACCTGAACGCCGCTCATCACAAAAAAACCGACCATCATTATATTGTCGTTCTCGACCTTTTTTTTAAGCTTTCTCTCCCAATCTTTTTCAACACGACAATCGAAAACTTCGACCTCTATATCAGGCATGTGCACAAGATGTGTGGAAACGTAAACTAAACTGATGGGGGCTTGAATAAGATACGAACCCTGCCACCCTAACTCGGTATAAATTAATAGAATTTTATTTTTCATTGATTAACTCGGAGGTTTTAAGACTGGAAAGCTTTTATTTTGAAGCGTTATAAGGAGAAAGCCTAAAAGATATTTTAAAGAGAGATGTTATTTGTCTTAACTTTATTGAATATTATCGGCTTCAATTCATTTTCTGTCAATGACTTAAGGGTAAAGAAAATCAAACGATCATTATTGTAAATTTAAAATATTGAAATTTCCTAATTAAGCTCCCTATTAGGTTTATAACGGGGAAAATTAAGCTTTTAATAAGAGAATTCTAAAAAAAAATCAATCTCTTTTGATTGATGGATAAATCCCTCGAATTTCTATCAAATTCTCTGGAATACTATTAAAGGTGATTTTTTTTGAAGAGTTTCTGATTTGATTTGTTTACTAATTTAAAAATTGTTTTATTTTTAGGTAGGAATTTTTGTATGAGTAGATACAGTTTTTTTAGTTGGAAAAAACCTAATTAAATCAATTCATTTTAATCGGTGGATACATTTCATTTATTCCTAATAAACTTATGATAGGAACTTTAATTTCATTTAAATTTTTGAAATTGGGGTTTTCAGTCAAAAATGTTCCATCATATGTATTGGCTACCTCATACATCATAACAAGGAAGGGTGTATTGGTTAATTGAGCGCCTTTTTTCAGAGTCATTTTTATTTTTTTTAAATAAATTGGATTACCTGTTTTTAGATATAAAGTTCGCAATATAACAACTGCATTGATATAAAACTCCGAAAAATAATTTGGATAAGCTTTTATCTTATCTTCGACAAACCATTTTTTATATTTCACGCCGTTTTTTTCAACATAAATATGTCTAAACTGTGGGAGCTTATTTACAATATCTGGAAGGCCTCTTTTATTACTCCCGTATGTTTGCCAGCTTTTAACTTCATTGATATCTTTTGTTAAAGTGGGTGTTTCTATTGTCTCAATAGCTTTTTCAAAATAACTCAAAGCAATATTTAAGCGGTTTAAATTAATAGCCCCCAAATTATAATATATACGTTCCAAGTTATATCCATATTGGGTTGCTGCCTGATAATAAACGTTGGCCTCTTTGAATTTCGATTTAGAATGAAAAATAAATCCTTTCATGAAGGACCAAAAAGGCGTTGTAAATTGAAAGTCTTCTAAGATATCAATGTTTTTTGGTATGTCTATCTCCCCATAATATAAGTAGGCATTTTTTACATGTTCAATCAACCTTGGTGAGTATGTCCCGGGAAAATAAAATGGAACTAAATTATCGTTCGTTAAGGGGGTCATCAATATAAGCCAAATCCCAACCCTTCCTGTTTTTAGTGGTAATAACTCTAGTCTGTGATTTTCCTTAAATTCTTTTAAATAAAAATTATAGCTAATAAGGTTTAAAGCGTCTCCAATTTCAGCCCGTAACTCAGTAGTATCAGTGATATTGAATATTATGTCATTTTCCTTTAGATGGGCTCTAAAATAGTCGCGAAACTCTCGAACATTTTTTGTTTCGAAAAGCTCATCATAAACCGAATATCCCCATAGTGGTTTTGGATGAGTTCCCCACACAAAAAGTAAAAAGGCCAAAGATAGGATAACTCCCTCTCGGATTGGCTCTGAAGAAAGAAGTTTTACCAAGTATTTAAAACAGTAGATGAATCCAATGGCTACAGTAATTAAATAAAATGGATGAATAAACGCAAGAAAGCGAGCCTCTGATATTCTTAATATGACTCCACTAATTAATATTGGCATGAGGAATATTGCCGTAAAATCCCAAAACACTTCACGGTGTGAATGGAATAAACGCCATACTCCTAATAAAAAAAATACAAAATAAATCCATGGACCTTCAGGTATTCCAATGATTGAGTTACTTCCATCTCCATGTTCAAAATTAAACGTTACAAATACCGTGTATAAAAGTCGAAGCAAGCCAGAGTGAAATGATTTTTCCATCACAAGGTTATCGGCATTAACCTTCGGATCTACTTCATGTGTAACCGCAATGTCCCAAAACGCTCCTAATAAATTTAATCCTCTTAAATGATATAAACATAATCCTGCCAGGGTTGAGATACCAAAAAACAACAGAAAGCACAAAGCTCGACTCTTTAACTCTGAGATGGAAAACTTTATTAATTTCCACTTTCTGAAGAAATAAATTATGGCCACTAGAAATAGAACTGGAAGCGTCATTCCTCCTAGTAAAACATTTGTGAAATTGAGAAAACTAAAGCCCCCAAATAGGCACCAGTGCATTATCTTGTTTTCTTCCAAACCTTTAAACAAATAATAAAAACTCAAAAACGATCCAAACATGTAGAAAGAACCATAATAGGGATTCTTAATCGTCAAAAAACTATAATAAGAAACTCCAAATAATAATGCCGCAACAAGGGCCTCTAGACGACCTATTCTCTTCTGAGTAAATATGAAAATAAAAAGAATTGTTAGGAGGGAAACGATTGTGGAAAACGCGCGAAAGGTGATCTCATTGACGCCAAACTTTTGGTAAAGAATATTTGAAAAAGCGTTCTTGTATATTTGTATCTGGCGGTGATGTTTCGATAAGAGTATTTCTAGCGGAGATGATTTAAGATGGGGGGCAACATATATATTATACCTATCCTGTATGATGGGCGACTGAATGATGTTCCAGCGCGCAAAAAATGCTATACCAATATATAGGAAGAGAAATACAAGAAAAACAAGATTTAATCTCGTTTTATAATGAGTTTCCAAATCAACGTACCTTCTTAATATATTTGTAAAATTGAAACTCTTAAGCGGAGTGTATAAAATTATTAAATAAAAATTTTCGGTTCTGGTTTAATATCTTTGACTATGTTTTCATGAACGTCCAAGGTTTGCAATATACGTGTAGGCTTTACTCAATATGCCAGCTGTTCCTCCTATGACAAATAGCAGTATTCCAATAGGAGTAAAGATACGCTTTCGATCATAATAAACCATGATTTTGATAATTAGGTTTGTAAAGTTCAGAGTGTCGTAAATTGGACGGATTTTTGATTGCCCTATTCTTTTATAGTAATCAATGTTTACAAACTTTATTGGGTGATCATTGACCGTTGTGGATAAAGTGATAGTGGTTGTGAACGAAAAACCATCTGGTAAAACAGGGAGATAGCGTTCGACAGTTTCTTTGCGTATCACACGTAAACCAGAATTCATATCGGGGATATGGCATTTAGCTATATAGTCAGCTAATCGACTTAAGCACCATTTTGGAAAACGCCGCAACCAGGGTATGTACACATTCTCACCTTTACGAGCGCCAATCACCATATCGAGATTGTTTTCTCTGGCGAGATGTTCGAATTCTGGGATACGTTCGTTGGGATATGTGCCGTCTGCATCCGTGATAGCAATATAATCATAACGGGCTTTAGTAATCCCTGTTTTAAGTGAAGCTCCGTACCCTTTATTGATTGGATGATTTATTACTTTAATCCCGTCTACTTTAATTTCATTCAGAACGGTTAGAGTTTTGGGGTAAGTAGATCCATCATTAATGATAATAATCTCGACATCTTTTTTGTTTTCTAGAAGCAATTCCATTTGACGAAGAGTTTGGTGCAGCCCTTCTTCCTCATTATAAACGGGTATTATGATTGATAAACCGGTTTCAGCCATGCTTGAAATATAAGGGTGGGAATTCGTTGAGGTTGACGCACCGAAGATCTATTTAACCTACCTAAAAGGTAGGCAAAAGGGCGTAGGAGCAATATTTTTCTGGAAATGATTTTTATCTTTAAAGTATGATATATACTTTAGTCTTTCAAGCCCGAAATATTAGCTTTTATTCATTATGAATACAATAATTTTATTATTTCAAACTGGGGTGTTTTTAAAAAAAGGATCTATTACGCATGAGTAGATTCATTCATGGGGATAAGGCGAACACGGCCTTTACCATTAACAACCAGGCCTTTTTTGCCGTTTAAAATTTCCAAAAATGTTTTACCTATAAGCTCATGACGCCATCCAAAAAATATGCAGTTACCGTCTAGTGGTTCATTTTGTTCAAATTTTAAAACAGTATCATGGATTAATTTTCTGTCGGCTAACACGGTCGCTTCAATTTTTAATTCGACTGCACGCATTTGTACGTAAGCGGCTAATAACTCCTCTACACCAGGTTGCGTTGAGTAATTTCTAATTTCGGGAGTCTTTGGGATTTCATCTTCTGGAGTAGCCTTTCCTCTTTCTATTGCTTCTAAAATCATTTCACCACTTTTGGTAACTTCTTTTTGATGCAAGCCTCTAATTGATTCCATTGCGGAACAATCTTTAGGTAGCACTCTTGCAATTTCTAATAAAGGTTCATCTCTCATAATACTTCGAGGATGACAGTCGCGTTTACGTGCCTCTAATTCTCTCCAAGAGGATAATTCTATCAAAACTGCTAAATTTCTAGGTCTCAGGTTTCGAAAGTTTTTAATCCGCATATACTGTTTTTGAGGATCGGGCAATTCGTAGTTATTACCATCTTCTAACGGACTGAATTCATCCTTAAGCCACTCGAGTCTGTTGGCTTTTTTAAGGTGTTCTAGTAATTGTTCGTAAACGGGGGCAAGATAGCGAACGTCGTCTATTGCGTATTCTATTTGACTTGGGCTTAATGGACGACGGCACCAGTCTGTGTAAGTTTCAGTTTTATATATTTTTTTACCAATGGTTTTTTGAACCACTTTGGCAAAAGATATTTGCGATCCCCAACCCAATAAGGATGCGGCTACTTGTGTATCAAAAACTGGAGAAATGGCCATTCCACAAAGTCGATTTAGTATTTCTAAATCTTGTTTGCCAGCATGAAATACTTTAAGCACTGATTTTTTCTTAAAAACTTCTAGTAAACAGTCCAATTTTTTAACGGCAATAGGATCAATGGCCGCGCAAATTCCATTGCCCGAAACTTGAATTAACCCTAAATGGTGATAATAAGATTTTTCTCGAACAAACTCAGTATCAATAGCTAACCATTGGCAATTTTCAATCTGACTAGAATATGATGCTAATTGTTCTTGGGTGGTTATATACATTGAGATTCTCCTAAAGCGCTTAGGGATCAAATTGAGATGTTTTGAAGGAAGGGAAAATAAAGCAATCCTTGAGTGGAAGGAGGATTTTATTTAAGGAAAGTTTCAATCAACCCATTAATCTTTGCACACATTATAATTTAACTTGTTATTTGTCAAGTGTTTACAAAATTTTGAGTGAATAAAACGATTTTAAATAAGCTTAAAATAAAAAATTTTGTGTGGGGATATTGCTCGTTTAACCACCCAAAAGTGAAGTGTTTTTAATTGACATTTACCGGTTAAATTACTATTGTACAAGCGTATATAAATGCAGTTATTTAACTGGAAATACACTCAAAATTTCCAACTTTGGTGATTGTTGATGAGAATATTATCAATTGACTCATCGATTCCGAAAGGGAGCGTTGCTCTTCTTAACCAAAGCAGTATAGTTTATCAAGAAACCATCGCACCCGAATCCTCATTTTCAAAAAATATTCTTCCTAAAATTCGAGAAGTTTTGATTAAGTTTGATCATAATTTAGATCAAATGGATGGGTTTGCATTAACTTCTGGCCCTGGTTCCTTCACGGGTTTAAGAGTTGGAATGAGTTTGATTAAAGGTATTGCTTTAGGAGTCAATAAGCCTGTTATTGGTATAGAGACACTATTAGCAACAGCTTTACAGGTAGAATCGTTAGAGTTTCCAATTTGCTCTATTTTAGACGCAAAAAAAAAACAGGTATATGCGGCAATCTTTAAGCGTGAAAATGGAAACTTAGTCCGGCAAATGCCAGATTCAGCATTATCGCCTCAAGATTTGGTTAAACATATTTCTGAGCCAACTATTTTTGTTGGACAAGGTGTAGAGGTTTATGGAGATTTCTTGTCCAACAATTTAAAATCATTTTTTGTTAAAACTTATAAAAAAAATTCTAACTCTGTGGCAGGGAACGCTGGAATTTTTGCTTTAAATAACTTTAAGGCTCTAAAAGAAACAAATTTAGATCGACTATCTATTAAATATGCACGGAAATCAGAAGCAGAAATTAATTTAGAACAATTAGCTGCTAGCTAATTAAGAAAGAGAATGAAAAAGGAGATAATATGGATATTGAACAAAACCTGTTAAACAAATTAGTGTCTGAAAACAATGAGTTTAAAAGTTTATACGATGAACATAATGAATTAAAAAATCAAGTTGATGAACTAAATAATCGAAAATTTTTGACGCCAGAACAAGAAGTTGAAAAGAAAAAATTACAAAAGCAAAAGCTCAGTAAAAAAGACCGACTCATGGAAATTGTTGGCGAAAACCAACCCTCAACGACTTAATATTTAAAAGGAGCGGAACTCCGCTCCTTTTTCACGTCTCTTCCCTACCCCTCTCATCATTTTTTTCTCCCCATAAAACAATGCATAACAGATTTTTTGACTTTAAAAACTTCCAAAGTAATCATTTCTTGTTAAAATAAATACAGTATTTTAAAGCAATAACTTAGTTGCTCTTTAAAACGTTTTAAAACTATTTAAATTAAATTGAAACTTTCTACTTACTACGCTACGTTTTTTCTTACTTTAGTTTTCATCTGCGCTGCGAAACCTGCATTATCAAATCAAACGGTTTCCGGAGTTGTATCTATCCAAGGAAATAAGTCTCTTTCGAATATAATTGTTTATTTAGAAAATAAAAATGGGAGTAATTCAACCAGTACCAATACGGCTCATGAAGTGGTTCAAAGAAGACTTCGTTTTCGCCCAGGACTAAATATAGTTGTTCAAGGCGATTTAGTTAAATTTTTAAACGCCGAAAACCGCGAAATTGACCATAATGTTTATTCACTGAGCGGGGTGAAGACTTTTGATTTGGGATTAGCTGAAAGAGGTTCCCAATTAGAAATGACTTTTGATAAACCCGGAGTGCTAAATTATTATTGTTCTGTGCATAAACTCATGGAAGGACGAATGGTTGTCTTACCGACTCGCCATTATGTCAAGCTTGGCGAACCGGGAGCTTTCGAAATAACGGGGGTGCCTTCTGGAGACTGGACATTAAAAGCAATTATTTTTCACCGAAGATATAAAACAAAACCTCTTGATATAACAGTTAGCAATAAAAGTATTACGAATTTAAACCTCTCTATAATAAAAAAATAAGGAACCTTAACAAATGAACAAATTTGTTCCTGTTTTTTTGATGTTTGTTTTTTCTGCTTGCGCTTCGATACCAGTTCCTCCAATAGTTCCAGGAAAAGGAGCTGTATATGGAACTTTAACAGCCCAAAGCCACTCAAAAATCATCGAAAAAGCCAAAGGCTCTGGGGGAAATGACGACTATGCCGGCCCAGATGGGATTATATTTAATAAAGATATGGTCAATTATCGTAACTTAAAAGATCTTTATGCTTGTTTATTAGATCCTAGTTATACAGGTGGAAAGCAAATTAATCTTACCGCAACGACTGAAGGATTATCTCCTCGCTCTCTTGCTTTAAGTCCTGGAGATATAATTTCCATAAGTAATTCGACGAGTGGTCCGTTAACCTTTTTTCTAGCGGATATGGGAGATGCTTTCCAAGATTTAGGAAAAATTAAGCCAGGACAAACTGAATCATTTACTATAAAAATACAAGGTAATTTAGAGCTAGGAACCGATGAAGATGAAGCTATCAAAGCCATTGTATTCTCTCAAAGTGGATTGAGAAGTAAAAGAGTTGCTAGCGGTCAGGCATATTCTTTTGAAAAATTGGAACCTGGTAGCTACGATATGATTTTTTGGTTTTGGCGATTAGGGAAAATCCATAGGCAAGTTCAAATACAGCCTGGACAAAATGTCGCCGTGCATGAAACGCTTTCAGTCAACACCGTTATGCGGTAACCAACCTAATGAGCCTAAAAGGAAAAATCTTCCTTTCCTTCTCCATAGTAATTCTCCTTTTACTTTCCAAGATTCTATATCAGGTCAATCATGAGACCGAGAAATTGGAAGTAACGAGGATAACTAATGAACTTAATTCAGCTCAAATTCAATTCCTCGTTCGCTTAGAAGAACAACAAAATAATATTTCCAAGCTTGTTCAGACGATCACGTTAGATCAAAAGTTTCGTTCTTTTCTTTCGATGATAAAAGAAAATTTCTACTCATTTACGGAAGAAATTGCCAATGACACGCAGGGAGACATTGTTTTCATGGCTGACGATGCCATGAAACTTAGAGGAGTTTTCCCACAAGATAAAGAAACTGAAAAGTGGTTGGCAAACAATCTTAATAAGTTTGCTATCGAAAGAATTTTGGACAACGGTTCTCCTTATTATGAAGTTTTACCGATTGATGGAGTTTTATTCAGTGTTATATATTCTCCCCTTAAAGAATCTCTTCGAGATGACTATGCCGCAGGAGTTATTGCAGTTTGCAAAAGAATCGATAACGCTTGGGTAGAATGGTTACTGGGTCCGAATGGGAGCTCCTATAGATTTCAGATCGTTTTTTTTATCGATAAAATGTTGATAGCTGCCAATATACCTCTATATCAAGGTTCTGCGTTATTGAGCGAAGCCATACAAAATTTAGATAAAAGCGAATCTTTTGAAGTAAATGGAGAGAGGTTTTTATCTAAGTATCATCTCTTCCCTACCACTAGAACGCGTACGGGTTTTGTAATAGGATCCAATTTAGACGAAGCTCTAGAGCCATTTCAATCTTTAGAAAAACGCATACTCATAGTTGGACTTTTGGTATACGTGATAGGAATTTTATTCACTTTATTTTTCTCAAACAGAGTTGTTAGACCACTACGCTTATTAGTCTCAGGTGTTGAAGAAGTGGAAAAAGGGAATTTTGATTTTAGAGTTTCATTTCAATCAAAAGACGAAGTTGGGCAATTATCCGGCGCTTTTAATAATATGGCGCAAGGTTTAAAAGAAAAAGAACAAATGCGAAATACGTTTGATAAATACGTTCACCCATCAATCGTTACGGATATATTAAACAACCCAGAAAAACTAAAATTAGGAGGTAGTCGCGAAGTACAAACTGTTTTGTTTAGCGACGTTGCTAACTTCACAACTTTTAGCGAAGGTATGCCTCCTGAAGATTTAATTTTGCTCTTGAATGATTATTTAGGCGCAATGACCAATGAAATAATTGAAAGACAAGGAATATTAGATAAATATATCGGAGACGCAATAATGGCATTTTGGGGAGCTCCTTTTTGCAAAGGGAACCACGCTCTTTTTGCCTGTCAAACAGCAATCGCAATGCAAAAAAAACTTGCAGAGCTTCGTCCTATTTGGAAATCTCAAAACAAACCCGAAATTAACGCTCGAATAGGGGTTTCAACAGGAGATATGATTGTTGGGAATTTAGGATCGGAACACGCGAGAGACTATACCTGTATAGGAGACACGGTAAACTACGGCGCTCGCTTAGAAGGTTTAAATAAATATTACGGTACAAATATAATCGTAGACAATTATACGAGAATTCAAGCGGCGGGTGGTATCGAAGTACGAGAGCTTGATACTGTAGTTGTTAAAGGACGTAGTAAGGGTTCCCCTATTTTTGAACTCATTGGAGAAAAAGGAGAAAATACTGAACAAAGAATTGAGTTGAACGTTCTATATGAAGAAGCTTTAAGGAAATATCGCGGAGGCGAATTTAGCGACGCAGATGAAAAATTTAATAAATTATTAGAAAAATTTCCTAACGACATGCCTTCTAAGGTTTTACAAGAAAGATGTGTTTATTATATTGTGCACCCCCCAGAAACTTGGACTGGCGTCCATGAAATGGATCAAAAATAAATTCTAAGTCACCTCAGATTCTTACCTTATCCAATTTTTTTTTGAATAAAATAATAAAACACTGAGTTTTCCTTCCTTAACCAAATACTTAAATCTAAGGTTATCCCCTTCTTTACAGTCCAAACCTGATTTATACCGTCTAAAATCTGTCAATAAGTTTTTTCATACGAAAAGTATTGATTTTCGGGGATCAAAATATCCGAATTCAGATTCCCGAAATATTATGCATTATTATACTTATAGAAAAAATTAAATTAGTTTTATTCGAAAGGATAAATTTGATTTTTATCACTGTTTATTTAAATGCTAGGTTCAAAATCTTAATCATAAGGGTTTAATGACTTTCTCAATTTTACTTATTTAATTAATATGAATAAAGGAGCATCTATTTAATGCGTCTTAACAAATTATTACTTATTTCTTTGTTTTTGTTTTTTTTTAGTATAAGTCCCATATTTGCTTTTGCAGATAACAGTAGTTCGGATACGGTTGAAATAACTATTACTCATGAAACCACTGATGTAACTGGTACGCGAATTCTTGAATTAACTGGCACCAATATTCATGAAAATGGGATCAACCCCACGGTTACTCTTAGTGGAACTGCTTTAACAGTAGTTTCGATAAGTGGTCCTGGAGATAAGGTGACCGTTGAACTACTAAACGACCAGCCGGAAGGCACTTATAATTTATTACTGACTAACAACCTTGGAGTATCAAACTTTGATGTCAAAATAAAAGATCCTGAGTTTGTTGACGGAGAAGATTGGGAATTGAAAGATTCTCCTGTCGATTGGGGTAAACGGAGGTTTTTTGGTTCGGTAGTATATGACAACAAAATGTGGGTTATGGGTGGACATGTTTTCCCATCTGTTAAAGGTAAAGACGTTTGGAGTTCTACTGATGGAGTAACTTGGGTTGAAGAAACTTCAGCGGCAGCTTGGCCTGGTCGAGAACGCGTTCAAGCTGTAGCTTATGATGGTAAAATGTGGGTTATGGGAGGCCAAGCGACTTCTGGTAAAAAAAATGATATCTGGAATTCGACAGATGGAATTAATTGGACTGAAGTAATTCCTTCAAATATTTGGCCAGCGCGTACTAGCCATCAAGTAGTCATTTTTAATAATGAGCTATGGGTGATTGGAGGGAAAGGTGATTCAGGAGATCTAAATGACGCATGGCATTCTGCCGACGGGATTACTTGGACACAAGCTACAAACTCCGTTCCTTGGGGGCCGAAATATGAATTTCAAATTATTGCCTACGATAATAAATTGTGGATGACTGGAGGCGCCAATGGCGATAATGATATTTGGAATTCTACAGACGGAGCGAACTGGACCCGGGTTACTCAAACCGCTCCTTTTGTGAAACGCCATATTCACCGAATGACTGTTTATAAAAATAGAATGTGGGTGCTTGGTGGATTGGGCAATTCTGGCATTGTTAATTTTGACGATGTCTGGAGTTCTACCGATGGAATAAGTTGGACTCAAGCCACTGGTTCTGCTCAATGGGAAGCGCGTTATGGGCACGAGGTTCTTGTGTTTAATGATGATATGTGGGTTCTAGGTGGATTTGGCGCTAATTGGCTAGACAATGTTTGGAGAAGTGTCGATGACGTTAATAACTTAACTCAACAAGTGGCTATTGAGAATAATACATCCATAAACTCCTCTCAAGATTCATCAATTGAAACCATTACAACAACGAACACTACTCAACAAACGTCAATTGATACTAATGCATCAACTAACACCACTCAACAAACGTCAATTGATACTTTGCAACAACAAGTTGCAATTTTGCAATCCGGTTCAGGTAGAGACGACGCTGATGGTGTGTACATGATTTTCGCCAGAGATTTGATTGACAACAACCAACATTTAATAGACGTAAATGGCGTGAATCTTTTCGAAGATGAAAATACAACTCCATTTCTTTTTGTTGGAGATAATCATGACAGTTTAAATTTAGCTCTTACTGTTATCGCTCAAGCAGATATTTCAAACACAACATTGCAACAAGTAGTAGCTGAATTACCTGCCAGCATCCTAAATGGTACTCATAGATTGAGTTTAAGCAATTCTTTGGGAAGTTCCGAATTTGAAGTCAATATAAAATCTGGAATAGAGAGTAATGTTTTATACCAAGAACTTCATGATGGTTCGCAATGGGAATCAGCAACAAATTCTGCTGCATGGACTGCCCGTGCACATCACACATCCATTGTATATGATAATAAGATGTGGGTAATCGGTGGTTGCGCTCCAAGTAATGATTGTTTTTCCGGCGGCAATTTATCTGGTGATGCTTGGTATTCTTCTGATGGAATAAATTGGACTCAAGCTACTGCAAGTGCTCCTTGGACTGCTCGCTATAATCACACCTCACTTGTTTATGATAATAAGATGTGGGTCATTGGCGGTGATGATGCTTTAGGCGGAGTTGGTAATTATAAGTCCGACGTTTGGTATTCTACAGATGGTACAAATTGGACCCAAGCCACGGCAAACGCCGCTTGGTCTGGCCGAAGAGGTCATACGTCCATAGTCTACGGAAATAAAATGTGGGTTATGGGAGGCCGTGATAATGGATCATGCAGTTCTAGCACTGGTTTATGTAATGACATTTGGTTTTCTACTGATGGTACAAATTGGAGTCAAACTACGCAACATGCAACTTGGACTGGTCGTCGAGATGCAGCCTCTATTGTTTATGACAACAAAATGTGGATTATGGGTGGTGGTGATAATTCAGGAGCTTGCACCGATGGCACAGATAATATTTGCGCAGATGTTTGGTCCTCTACCGACGGCATTAACTGGACTGAAGCTGTTCACACCCCTGGATGGGTTCGTAGAAAAGGCTTAACTGCCGTATCTTATGGCGGTAAAATGTGGATCATGGGTGGCGATAGCAAGAGCGCTGGTGGCTACAAAAACGATGTATGGTCTTCGACTGACGGAGTTATATGGACCCAAGCGACCTCAGGGGCGCCATGGTCTCAGCGTCAAGGTCATGCTTCTCTAGTTTATGAAGGTTCAATTTGGACTTTAGGGGGCAATAGTATACCTAATAGTGGACTTAAAAATGATGTTTGGAAAACTAAAGACTAAACCTTCTAAAGCTTTTTAAATATTTTATGGCCCTTAGCGATTTTATCTCTAAGGGCTTTTTTTTAATTAAATTTATTAGAATTAAACTAGGCATTTAACGCTTCGGAAACGGTAGTGTCGATTAATTTATTTTGAGGAGATAAGATGCCACGAAGAAACTTTATAAGAAACCTTAAAGATACAGCGTTTTTAGCAGGTAAATAATCACCGATAACTCCAACTATTTCGTCTGCTAGGAAAGGATTTTTTGAAAGGTTTTTTACAACCAAGTTACATAGCCTGCGGTTATAGATAACTTTTTGAAGAATCTTACTCAAAGTAAACTTAGCTGAGAACTCATTCGATCTCGCTTGATCATATTCTGCCAACTTACTTCTTGAGAAGTTGGATGTTTTAAAAGCGCAATCTAATGTTGTTGCCGCTAACTGAGCGCTTCTTAGAGAAAGATAGATCCCCTCCCCCGTAAAAGGATCTATAAAACCTGCCGCATCACCCACCAACACCAAACCTCCACACTTTGGGGCCTTAACGGAAAAAGCAAGCGATTCAACCGTGCGAGGTTCTTCCGCTAGTTCCGCTCCCGCCAATAGTGCTCTGCGTTTTTTATTTTGTTTAATTCCATTTTTATAAAATTCCGTTATGTTTTGCCCTTTTATTTGAGAGGTTCCGGTTATCATAACCGCGTTAATTGTGTCTCGAGCAACTTGGGCTATTCCTGTATATCCAGGACTACCGACGTGCATATAACAATAGGCTTGTGGCAATCTAATATTTTTCCAATGCGCAGCAATGGCTATTTTACCTTCGTTTTTAATTTTGTTTTTTAAATTCAATCGTCTTAGTGATATGGCATTACGGCCTCCAGCGTCAATTACAACTTTGGTCGTAATTTCTAATCTATGATTTTCTGGGGCTTTGACTTTTATTCCGACTACATTTCCAGAATCGAAAATAAAGTCGTCAACGCTATGTTCTTCAAGAACTTTGATACCAACATTTTTGAGTTGTTTAAGTAATAAGTTATCTAGTAAGAAGCGAGGCACGGATAAGCTGGTTGGACTCTTCTGTCCTTTTTCTATCGGTGGATAGTCGATACCTAATTCTGCTCCTCCATAGGACGAAATAAAAACGCCGCGAACTCGTTCTGGATTTTCTTCTTCGATGGAGCTTAAAACGCCCAGGTCTTCTAAAATTGAGTCAGCAGCAGGACTTATAAATTCGCCGCAAACTTTATCTCTAGGAAAAAGAGCTCTGTCTAACACGATGACTTTATAACCCGCACGATGTAAAAATAAAGCAGATGCGCATCCAGCAGGACCCGCTCCAATAATTACGGCATCGTAGGATTCCATAATGGTTTAGGGTATTGAGTTTCGAATAAGAGCAATTCGATAAGGGAAATGTCGATGGACTTGAAATCCTTTTACGCCAGCGTTTTGAGCTAGTTGTTTCATTTCTGATGGTGTAAAGGCGTTCATAACAGAAACCGGAGCGTCGTACCGAGTCAACCGATTTTTAGTTAGTATCCGAGTCAGAATAAATATAGAACAAAAAGCTACGCGGCTTCTATGTAAGTCGTTCACTATAAAACCCTGTTTTCCTAGTCTATCTAGGGCCTGGATGATTGATACTGCATTTGTTTCTGAAAAATGGTGGAGCGCTAACGAGTTGATTGCTAAGTCGAAGGAATTTTCTGCAAAAGGAAGGTTAAGAATATCGCATTGTATAAAGGAAATTTCGGGAAACTGATTGGATTCCTCCCGCGCATAATCGAGCATTTTGCGATTGATATCGATCGCAATCACCCGTATGGGAATTCCCAATCGTCTTGCAAAAAGAACTAATTCTGTAGGCTGATCAGCAGACCCCGTCGCTAAATCAATAACCGTGAATGGACGTTTTTCGGAATGACTTTTTAAAAAAGGCTCCGCGTGGTTCAATAAAACTCGGTAACCGCTTAGATAACGATTAACCCGACGCACGTCGCTGAGGCTATCCTTAACTTCTTCAAAAGGAGCCTCATCTAGGTCTAGTAATTCATCCCTTAAGTTTCTTGGAGGCGCTGAAAACAGTCCCATATAGTTGATTAACTAGATAGTGGATACTTTTAAGAATCAGTCTTTAAAGAAGAAATACATTTCGCCGTTAGCAATTTTTCTATTAACCCAGGAAAGTGTTAACCCTTTAAATAAATCGCGAGTAACGGGAATCAAAATAAATAAACCCAGAATATCGGTAATCGGTCCTGGGGTTATCAACATATAGCTTGCGCATACCATCACTACACCATTTAGAACCTCTTCGGAAGGTTTGGTACGAGATTTTAAATGCCATTGGATTTTTTCTAGAAACTCTTTTCCATAAGAACGCGCTACAACAACACCCACTAAAAATGAAAGCATGGTGATAGATACTGTATTTAAAGTACTAATAGAAGAACTCACTTGTAAAAGCCCAAATAGTTCTACTGCTGAACCTGCTAATAATATTGCAATCGTAACAAAAATCATAAATAGCTCAAAAGAGATTATTAAAAGTTGAATTTAAAATTATGACGGGTTAGGGGATTGAAATCAAAATTATTTATCAATTTAATCTAATTGATAAAAATGCAAATAACAATAAGGTAGGTTTAAGAAAATGAGAACTGAAATAAAATTTCTTTAGAGAATTCCTTTTCTTTCGAATCCGTCATGGGCATTTTATTTCTTCCCACTAGCCGAGTTCATATACCGATTACGTTCTGCCGAAGAGTTTTTGGAGTAATTCAATTTTCTGTTACAAGGTGTCTTGCTGTTGCCCTAGCTGCTACTAATCGTTTTCGAATTTCTTTTATTTCGGCATCATTTTTTTGGTTCTTAGCGGATATAACCGTATAAAAACAGTTCAATTATTGAATTCGTTTGGCAACGGTTATTAGTAAGTCATCATTTACAGAGACCTTAATATCAGAAGAGGCAATAACTGGAGAAAAGTTACTTGTAGCTTTAACTTTTTCTATTTTTGATGGGTATATAGGTAATGTATCGTTTACTGAGATTCTAATATTAATGGATCTCTTATTTTGGGCTTCTGCCAATACCTTATCGGCATGCTTTGAACGTTCCATTTCAACGGAATTTATTTTTGTTCTTACTTTTTTTTCTAGTGAAATGGGAATTTGTTTTGATGCCTTAGTTTGAAAAGGGGATATTTGTTTTAAAGTGTCATTAGCCGTTTTGGGTTTTAATTGTAATAGCTTAAGGTTTTGATTAGGGGCAACTTTGGTTAAAGTAATTCGGTGTTCTTTTTGTTCGATATTTTTTTTACTAGAGGTTGACGATTGTTTTTTTGTTTTTTTTATAGTGTTTTTGATACCCCAATTTTCACCATCATTATATGCACTATCTGAATTTACCTGGCTTACAGAATTAATACCTCTTCCACCTAAAATAATTTCACCACGTTTTTTATAAGCGTTTTTTGCTTCATTAATCTTTGATAGATTAATAGCGCTATCCATAATACTACGACTAAAACGGGTCTTTTTAAATCCAACGTCATCAACAGCTATAGAAATTAGTTGATTGCCATAAATATCTACCATTAAGGGATTGCAGAATGCTTGAGAAGAGAAAGTAAATAGCAGGGAAAATAAAACAATAGAAAAAAATACTGTAATTACTTTAAGGTGGGTAACCATCAGATTAACCTTATGTTGATAACAAGTTGAAAATAATTATAAAGGTGATTTTATTTATAGAAATATTAATTAATAGATCCATTAAGTCTCTAGTGCAGGATTTGTTCCTTAAGTATTAAAATAAAAAAAACCTTAAAAAGCAATGTGTTATGGATTTTTGGATAAATATTAACCTTAAATATTTATCCAAATAGATAAATAGTGACAAATATTGTTAGTTTTTTAGGGGAGGAAATCAGCTTAAGGAATTAAGCGATTTACTTTTGGAAGAATATAAAAAGAATATTATTAGTTATCGGTTTCGTCTTCTGAGTTTGTTCTGTTTCTTCCAACGATACGAGAATATAGATTACTCATTCTTTGTTGAAGGGTTTGTTCCGAAGTGTTGTTTGATTGATTATTTTGTCTTTCAGTCGCAGTATTAGCAACCAAACGATTTCGCATTTCTCTCATTTGACTATCTAAGTTTTGACTATTAGTGGATGCGTCGCTGCGGGTTTGACCTGGAGTTTCATTTCCCGAAATTCTTGCGTCTATAGACCTTTGTTCCGCGTTGGCGTTTTCTTGAAACTGATCTGGGTTGTTTAAACTTCTATCGTTAGTACGCGAACCCAAATTCAAATTCGTTGAAGGGGTGGTATTTCCCGAAATATTGGCGTTAATAGTTTGAGTGTCGCTTCCAGAAATGCGAGTTTCAACTGAAGTTGAGATACCCGATATATTGGCATTAATATTTGGCGTTTCACCACCAGAGATACGCGCTCCAACTGAGGTTGTACTACCAGATATATTAGCGTTTCCTGTTGGTGTCGATCCACCAGAAATTCTAGCGTCTGCATTAGAATCAGGTGAAGTCGTTACTCCAAAACCAGAACCAGTTACGTTGGTATTGCCTGCGCTAGTTGTGTTTTCAGTTGGCGTTGAGCTTCCAGAAATGCGAGTTTCAACTGAAGTTGAGATACCCGATATATTGGCATTAATGTTTGGAGTTTCACCACCAGAGATACGCGCTCCAACTGAGGTTGTACTACCAGATATATTAGCGTTTCCTGTTGGTGTCGATCGACCAGAAATTCTTGCCCCGACAGACGTATCATCTCCAAAATTGTCAGTGTTTGTGTTTTGTGATGTGTTTGGAGTAGTGGTTGAAGTGTTTCTATTTTGATTAGAAGACGTGAAATCCAACCCAACATTGGTAAAGTTATTTTGATTATTGACACCGCCATTAGAATCGGCCAAAACATTAACTGCTCGAACGCTTCCACTAGGACTGAGTAGACAAGTTGCGATTCCACCGCCAATTGTTCTAACCGTTCCTAAAGAACGAGTTCCAATAGGTATTCGTCCTCCAAACTGGGGTGATCCTAATCCAAATGATTGAAATTGAGAGTTTCTTGTTAGCGTGGTTCTTAGAGTGAGACTGGAAACGGTAGAAGTTTGCACCAGCGATTGTAAGCCAAAATTAGAAATATTTTGAACTCCTGAATCGCTGCGACTTACTTGAGAAAAAAGGTCAGTACCTAAGCTACTGTTTAATCCATCGAGAGCTAAAAGGTTTCCAAATTGGATATTGCTACTTCCTGAAGCTAAAAGTGTAGAAGTAAAACTTGTCGTAGTCGTTGTTGTCTCTATTAATGAAAAACTTTGAGAAAAAACATTCGTAACCAAAGGTCTTAAAGATGGTATGTAACCACTAATTGCAGTGATTGGATTATTTCCTGTATTAAATACTGGAGAAAACGACGCTAAACTTAAGGATTCGCTAGTAGTCCGGAAAGTTCGACTTGTCGTTATAGTTTGTAAACTTTGGCCAAAAGTTGTAGTAAAGGTCTGGTTTGCCAATACGGAAGCCGAACTGAAATCCTGTGATGAAGGAATGTCTAATGATCCAGCATTAAACTCAATGGGATTTTCAAAGGTTCCAAAACCACCTTCCCCATTCATTTTTAACGTTCCATTTGGAACAAAAATATCTAATGAACCATCTAAATCAGCATCTCTAACCCCACCAGAGCCTGTTATTAATGAAATAGCTATATCTCCTTCAGAGCTGCTTTGCCCTGAACTAGTGGTTTTTAATAATCCTAAGGTCATTCCATTACTTGCAGAAAGGACTATATTGCCTGCCCCACTGTCAATTTGGGAGTTAGCCGACATGGTCAGTTTTCCACCTAATAAAAATTTAATAACTTCCCTTCGCGTGTCCCCAGGAAAAACATCAGCTTTAACAATACTATTCCCAGTTATATTAATATTTTCGGCTGTAGCAGAAATTCTACCTAAGGTTGAGACACTGGTATTAAAATTTAAATCATTAAAAAACCTTGAAGTGATTAACAATAATTTTCTTGAAGAGAAAAAAGAAGGTGCGTTTAAAAAATTTAAAGTGCGAACGCCACTGCTATTTCCTCCATCTGTTGAAGTTAAACCAAAGCGAAAATTAGTTATTTGATCAGTTTGAGAAAATTGAACTCCATCTACATTTATTATTCTGTCTCCATCCCCACCATTCCGAATGTGAAAGGTGTCGGCTGTAATTCTTCCTATTTCTTCACCACTAATAGTCATATTGCCTGTAGCATTTCCTACTCCAATTGACCCTACTGAATTACGTTCAAAATCTATAAAAGAAGCGCTTAAGTTTCCTTGAATGTCTACGTCTGCGGCTTTTATGTCTAAAGTTGTTCCACCTACTCCCATAAAATTAGCGCTACTTCCTAAAGTAAAAGATCCTGAACCATCTTTACCAGAATCTGCAATTATAGTAACTATTTTACTAGAAGCAGCATTTGTCCAATTTCCATTTATTTCCAAACCATTATCAACAGTGATTGTAACGTCTCCGGTAAAAGCGGCGTTATCATTGAAAACAGCGGAACTTGCATTTAATGTTAAACCCGTTAATAGTTCACCGCCTCCGACAAATCCATTAAAAGTTACAGCACCTGAACCTGCGCTTAAAGTTAAATTTTGAGTCCCTTTAAGCGTATCATTAAAAGTTATATTTCCGTCGCTGCTGTTTATTCCAACCGTACCAGAAGTTAACGTTACGCCATCTTGAAAAGTAACGCTGCCTCCAGATGTGGAAACTGAAACTCCAGAAAGTGTAATACTGGTTCCGTGACCTGCTGACGTGTTTGTTGTATTTTGATTTCCGCTTAAATGAACTAAGCCCCCAGGTGTTCCGGAGACATGAGCCGCTGCAGGCAATGCCGCCCCGGACAAATGACTGATTTGAACGATGTTTTGTCGGCCTGGGGTTGCAAAATTAGTCCGACTAAACGTTTCGTTTGAATTAAAGGTGACCGATCCGCCATTTAAGCTCAAAGCATTATTTATTACGACCCCTGTTGCGGACATAAGATCTAAAGTTAAAGCCCCAACTGTTGAGGTGATGGTGTTGTTGATCGTGATACCGCCTGCGGCATCCAAGGTCAATGTGGAGTCGCCACCAGAAGTTTTAAGGATAGCCGATGTGAGAAGAATGTTACCTTCCCCTGCTCCATTATTATTTGATTGGATTTTTACGCTAGTTCCGTTATTAAGAGCTGCGTTGATGATAGCCACATCTACTTTATTACCGCCAGTTAATGCTGCGTTGCTTAAACTATCGACAATTTCAATATCAAACGGATCTAACAACCATTCTCCAGGTTTACCAAATGGAGCTGAAACATCAGCCGCTTGGGTGACCGCTAAGGTTTGTTTGCCTGATGTTTCGACAAAACCGCCATCGCCGCCAAAAGCTCCTCCTCTAGCGTATATTTTGCCAAAAGCGTCGGTTCTTTCATCGGCCCATAAAATAACTTTACCGCCATTGCCATTATTAGTGGCGTCTGCATAGATTTGAGAATCAACGTCAAAGTAATTATTCCTGGCGTTTATTACAGACCCTTTGCCTTGATAATCGCCACCGATCAAGACTGTGCCCCCGCCATTAAAGCCTGAAGCAAATATTCTAGCTTTTTCCAAAATCACTTCGTCGCCTAAAACGTGAACCGTTCCACCCGTTTGTCCTGAGTCCAGACCGGAAGAGTTAAGTCTCCCTGAGACTTTGACTTTACCTTCGTTACCACCATTTAGAATGATGTCACCGCGTTTTTTTATGGCTGTCTTTGCTTCAATTATTCCAGATACGTTAATGGCATGATCAACAATGTCCCGCGCTGCATTGGTTTGAAGATATACTTGACCTCCGTCAGCGTTGATAGTTCCAGATTGATCCACTAAAGAAGATATTGGGTTGCCATCTTCTCCATAGACCTTTTCGAGAACTTTACCTTCAACTCCAAGGGTGATTAGGTTATCCCCATAGAGATCTAAGGTAAACTGATTAGAGGAAGCTAGTCCTACCCGCCCTAACCTGGCATTAATGATTCCTGAGTTTTCGACTCCTGGAGCTACAAAAGCTAAGAGTCCAGCATTGCCTATATTGATGGTTCCGCGATTGACTATTCTGGCTGAAGGGTTCCCGGGGATATTAAAATGAAACCGATTAGCAAGAAAATCCTGGTTACGAATATTGTTGGTTGTAGCGACTAATCCATGAACATCTACCCTAGAGTTTCGACCAAACACGACTCCATTAGGATTGATCAACATAAGTCGACCGTTGGAAGAGAGCTTTCCAAAGATATCCGAACGTTGACCACCTGTTACTCTACTTAGATTAAGTGAGTCAGAAGACGGCATTTGAAAATGAGCGTGTTCGTCTTCTGCAATATTAAACGAATGCCAATCGATGATTGCTTTATTGGTGGATTGATTGACATCTAACCGTTTAGGATTGATCTTATTTAGCTGAACGTCGCCGGAACGGACATTACCGTCCTGAGGTAAAGCAAAAACGGTAGGTGCAAATAAAATAAGAGCGGCAATAAAACTTAAATACCTTGCGGTTATTTTATGTAAGGATATTAGTTTAAACATTAAATATTTTAGAGTCCAAGTTTGAATATTGGCAATTCCTTAGCGCTATTTTATATATGTGCAAAACTCGATCCATTCTATTTTTTAATTAATTTCTCTTTTAAAATCAAACTCTTAAATATCTCTTGTTGTCACCTTGGATGAAACTCTATGTTTTTCGTTTTGACAAAAAATGACTACACATAGACTTTTTCTGTTTCAGTTTCTGGTTTCACCTTATTCTATTGATTCTTTATTTAATTAAACCTAGAAGCCATACTAAAAAAGAACCTCGGATCTTTATTATCTTCTGAACCAATTCTTCGAGCTAGAGGTAGATCTAATTCCGCGTATCCAGAAATCATTTCATTTATATTAAATCGAACCCCCGTTCCTATTGCATCTATACCCTCACGTGCTTTTGTATTATCTCCAGGATCCTTGTTCCAAACAGTCCCATAATCGTAGAATGAATAGATTTGGTAGTCTGGATAATTTTCTTCGTCATCTCTAAATCCATACTGCAATTCTAACTTAAGGGCTATTCCTTGCTCTCCAGTTATTTCTGAAGAATCGTAGGCTCGAACAAACTGAGACCCTCCCACTCCAAACTCTTGAGAGGATAAAAGATTATCTAATGAATACTGCCAATTCATTGCTCCTAAGAAAGAAAGCCCTCCTTTTATATTTTGTAGCCTCGTCAATGTTCCTGAAAATTTAGTGAAATCAGATTTGCCATCGGCACGAGATAAGTTAGCCGATCCGCTTTGATTGGCGCTTAAAATATCTAATCCTTGACTAAGGTCAATGGACATTAAGTTGATTCCTCGAAATTTATCCACAAAGTCGAAAGATGTTCCTAGAGTAAGAATACGTAAACTATCGTCTGCAGAAATGTTCCCTAATAGATCAGTTTCAGAGTCTTGGCCTGAAAACCCAAAACTAAGGTTTAGGTTCATTTCTCTGGATCTGATAACAGGATGAAATAAGGAGCCTGATATACTGATACTGTCGCCTTCAATATCTAAAGCTTCTAGCGTAGATCCTGGTTGTGAAAAGCTGGAAGTTAATGAACCGACAAAGCGCGTTCCTTCATAGGAAATGGCGTCCTGATAAGTAAAGTTGAAAAACTGTAACTCGTTCAATTGTGTTGTAAATATCGATTGAAAACCGAATTGTCCGGTTTCTCTAATTGGAGAATAAAGATTTGCGCCAACTGTCGCTTGAAATGGACCATTGAACCTATTTCCTCTATTATCCATTCCCAAATTAGCATCCCAATGCTTTTTGCTAAGAATAACTTTTAATTGAGATGCCCCTGGTTGATCGGGTGATGGCGTAATCACTGTTTTTATTTTTATTCCCGGTAGGTCGCCAAATAGTAATAAATACCGTTCCATTACTTTGGTGTTTAAAGGGCGCGATTTTAAGATTTTCTTTGAATAGATATCAAAAATTTTTCTTTTATTTTTGAAATCACCTTCTAAATTCACTTTATTGATATAACCTTCAACGATTTTGATTTTAGCGATACCGTTTCGAATATTCTGGGCAGGTACATAGGCTCGAGATAAGATATAGCCATCGTTGCGGTATTTTGCAGTGATTTTGTCTGCTAATTTATATAGTGTAAATAAGGATATGGTGCGCTTTCGATAGTGTTTTTCTAACTTTTTAAATAAAGTGTTTCTATATATGGAATAACCTTCAAATTCTACTTTATATATAAAGAACCTAAACCTCATTAAGTCATCGCGAGCGGCTTTAGCCTTATCTAAAGTAGTTTGAGGTTTTTTGAAGTCGGATCTAGGAATTTGAGGCGTTTGGAACCGTTTTTTAAAACGGTCTTGTTCTACTGTTTTGGGCACAGCTATTTGCGCCCAAGATTCACCAATCCCGCCGAGAAGAAAGACAGATAAAAGAATTCCAATTTTAATCCCACCAGTCATTAACGATATTACCCTTAAATTTACAAACCGCTATATCATCCAAAACTGAGCGAATTGAATGGACCCCAACGGGCTTAACGGCGGTTTTTTTGAATAACTTAGCTCTAGATTAATTAAAAATTAAGCGGGGAAAGGAAAACATGAAAGATAAAGGAAGGTTTGAACCCTATTCAAACACTGTAATAGGAGTTTAGTGAGTTTTTTAACTACCTGTATTCCAAACAAAGTTTGCGTGATATCCGTAAATGAACATCCAAGCTGTTATACCTAAGCCTGCAAACATACATAACATCCAAGCTTTACTACTATTTTTATCTAAGTTTCTTTTGGTCTCATAGACAAAGGAAGAATGAATCAGCATTCCCATAAAAAAAGAGATGATTAAATAAGACACGAATAAAACTATAAAAATAGCTGGAGTTATCTGCACAAAAAAAGCCTAGCCTTCAGTGGTTTATCATAATAGAAGCATACAGTAAGTTAGTCAAAAATAATGTTTTTGTCAAATATTTAATAGTAAAATAAATTATTTCTAGGTTTTTAATTAGATTTTATTTTTTTAAAATATTATTCATAGTCAGATATAATTATGCTAGATCAAATATTTAAATGACTAATTACTTATATTCTTAAGAAATGTAGTGACAAACGTTTGTTGTTAAAATTGAAAATCCTTTTTTTAAGAAAACTTTGATTAGGTAGAAACATTTGTGCTAACCCTCAGCGATAAACAACTTGAAGTCTTAAGGCAAAGCATGCCCAAAAACTTTGAAGATCGAATGGTCAATCATCTCTATAAATGCTTTTCTGGTCCATGCAAGAAAATAGGAGAACTTCAAGTTCGAAAGGCTATTCAACACGGAATAGAACGTACTAAAAAATATGGCATCATCTCCCAACGCGATATCTGTAAATATCTCAATATCATGTTTGTCTTCGGAAAAGATTTCGATACGAATCCCAACTTCTCTTGGGCTCGAAAAATTTTAAGTAACCCCTCTTCTCATAGCCCCAGTTGGGTTATTAAAGACCTATACGATGCCGCTATTCAAAATGCCGATGATGGCCAAGGTTATGATTCTCAATAAAAAATAAAAATATTATGTCAAACGGAGATAACGCAACAGCATTAAATAATGGCTCTGCTGAAGCGGAGGAAGAATTTTCTGACAAACCAGTCGACAATACTGGCCAAAGCTGTGCGTGCCAACAAAAAACTTGGATTGAAATTCTATTGGTTGGAGAAGACGACAAACCCATCCCAGGAGAAAAATATCAAATTGAATTTTTAGACGGCACAAAAAAGGAAGGAACTTTAGATGATAGCGGAAAGGCTCGTGTCGAGGAACTTAAAAAAGAAGATTGTAGAATCACCTTCCCTAATCTCGATCAAGACGCTTGGGAAGGAATATGAAATAAAGATTAATCAAGCTAAAACAGATGACTGAAAGCGAATCTGCATCAGAAAATAGCGAACTGGCTTCTATAGGTCCAAAAGGAAAAGGAGACTATATCGTTAAAGAGGGAGACTCTATTGAAAGCATCGCTTTTGAAAAAGGTTTGTTGCCTCAAAAAATTTGGGATTTGCACGATAATGAAGAACTTAAAAAAGCAAGAAAGGATCAAAATATTCTTTTAAAAGGAGACAAACTAACCATTCCTGATTTACAAATTAAACAGGAGACAAGGCCCACGGGTAAAAGCCACAAATTTCGTCGAAAAGCCGTTCCTTCTATGTTTCGGTTGCAGCTTTTTATAAATGGAAGCCCTCGGGCCAATGAAGAATACACCTTATCTATTGCGGGAAAAGAAACAAAAAAAGAAACGGACGATAAAGGAGTTTTAGAAAGTTTTGTGAAGCCTAACGTACAGTCGGCAGAATTGAAAATTGGTAATGACATTTATGAGCTAAAATTTGGAGAATTGAATCCAATTACCGAAATATCAGGCTTTCAACAGAGATTAAACAACCTTGGTTTTAATTGTGGACCTAACGACGGGGAGTTTGGTCTTAAAACAAAAAAAGGGATGAATGAATTTCAAAGTATGTTTGATCTACCCGTAACTGAAGAAATTAATGATGAAACGATAAATAAACTTGAAACCATTCACGATAAAAAACGTTAGGTAACAGATTATGGCAACATGTGGGTTTTGCGAATCAGATTTTGAAATGTTATCTGAAGGCTTAATAGATTACCTATGTCTTCTATGTAAAAGTCCCTATGACATTTGTCAAAAATGCATTTTAGGTTTTTGCAACGGTTGCCCTCAGTGTGGAGTTTTAGTTTGTCCTGCATGTGGAGATTTTAACGAAGGAACACATTCGATTATTCGCTGTAATACTTGTCAGCCTGCGGCAGCAACAAGACGGATTATTCCTGAATTAGTGGCCGCCCCAGCCCCTCCTCTTCCCGTTAGCGTTTCCGTTAGTCTCGGTGGCTCCGAAACTCAAACCACTATCAATCGAAGAGGTTCTATCAGAATTGTTTCTTGGAATATTCAAGAACTAGGAGGCCGGTTGGCCAAGCCGACCCGTAGACATCAAACGGTGATTGATGCTATTGCAGAAGTTTTAGTAAGAATTGATCCTGATATTTGCGCAGTATTAGAAGTTATAGAGAAACGAAAATCAATACCTAGACAAAAAAAATCAAGGGTAAGAACTCATGCTAGATTCTCTACCGCTGCGGAACGTAGAAAGCGACGTGAAAAAAAAGCTGCTTACGCTGCGGCGGACGGCGCAAGTAAACGTGCAAAAAAGATTGCCGCTCTAGCTGAAGAGGATTCTGATGATGAGGCCTTTGCAGATGGAAGTGGATCTGGAGGAGGCGGATCTGCCTCCGGAGGGGGGGCCATTCCCAATGAACATACAGGGCTTCGGGAAATCAATAGGATTGTCGCTGCCATGAATGCTAAGGCTGCAGATAGCGGTATCAGCTGGAAATATTATCCTCCCTTGCCGGCCCCAGGGATGGACATTGATAACGGGTATACGGTCGGCGAAACATATGCTTTTATTTACAAGGATTGCGAAGATATTACTCTTGTAGATGATTCCGTGGGGTATACCGTACTGGATAAAGACGACCGTGCCATAGAATTTCCTACTAGAGCTTATCGGAAACCTATGCAGGCGATATTTGAATTCTCCAAACTTTTAGCAAAACCGGGAGGATATAACTGGAGACTGCCTATTGTTGCCTTTCATGCTCCTGGACCTTCCCGAAAGAAGACCAAAGAAAGATTGGAAGCCATTAAAAAACTAACCCAAATAGCTATATTGCATGATTCAACTTATCCCGAAGTGGTTTTGGCGTGCGACTTAAATGTGGATTCTGATGCAGCAGAAGAATATCTATGGAGAGAAGCTAATGCGTTGTTTGACGAAGTTGAGAGAATACTCTCAGTCGAAGCCAGGCTATTGGGTTGGGCCAATATGGATCCAGGAAGGACAAGTCTACGTAGATCTGAAGTGGTTTGGAGTGGAGAAAGATATGGAGCTGGTGATGGTGGCATTGTAAGTGAAACTGGCTCTCCAATATCGGCAAAGCAAAGCTCTTCAGTAGCCCCTTCGGCGCCTGCAACGACCTCTTTCGAATTTGCAAATAGATCTTTTGACAGGCTTATGTTGCTATCACGCACTGATGAAGGAAGTTCAGGGACAGGGTTAGCAAGAAATTGCGTGATCCAAGTAACTGAGACAGAAGTATTTCCCCTAGTTGCGGCGGTAGCTCCCCCTAGTTTTTTAGATAGCTTCCCTGAAAGACCTTCATGGGTTAGGAGTCCTTTGGATTGTGCTGCTAGACTTTATCGAGATCCTGCAGACGTAACACAGCTTGAAGTAATTCTAGCAGCTAATATGTTAAGCGATCACATGCCTTTGGTCATGGAGTTATGGTTCGATGCCAGTCCCTATGGCGTTGCAACTGGAGCTGGCCTTGGGGCTGGATCTGGATCTGGAGGAGGCGGGTCTGCCTCCGGAGGGGGGGCCTTAAATCCTCTTGCCATGGCCCTTTTAGCTCCTGAATATTTTCAGGATGAAGGCGTTAATTATTTAATTAGATCTGTGCCTGGAGAAGGCAATTGTTTTTATCACTGCATGGAGAGGCTTCGTGAAGATCTTGGAATGAATTATAATGAGTTGCGTACATTGCTTTTAACACGTGCACAAAGCCGGTTAGCTGGTTTACCTGCAGCTTCTGCCGAGGATGAGGTTGACCCTAGCATAGAAGATCCGCGAGAGGCTTTGCCAATGACCATTCTGAGGATTGAGGGTGGGTATGATGCAGAAAGAGAGGAAATTGAACTTATGGCAGAAATAACCGAGACTTATATCCTCATTCATCGATGTCGATGGGGTGAGGAAGATGAACCAGAGGATATTGTTCCGATTGGGAACCCTGCACATCGCCCAATACATATTTTACAACGATATATGGATGATGGAGGACACTTCGATCCTTTGTTCCAGATGTAATTAAAGTTAATTATCATCATTAAAAAAGGATTTAAATTATGAGATCGTTATCATTTAAGGTTTACGTACTAGCACTTTGTGTAGTTCCTTTTATAGTGTCGCAATCTTTCGGGTCTGAGACAAAAAATGTTAAAGAGGAAGTATTAAAAGTGGGACAAATTCTTCCTAATGCGGTTTTATCTCAGTATGGGAAACCTGACCTACACCTGAGCAACCTAAAAGGAAGGATTAAGATAATTAGCGTAGTCCCTCAATTAAACACGCCAACTTGCGATGAGCAAACACACAGATTTAGCGAAACTAATGGTGGGATAGATAAATATTTAGATATCTTGACCATAAGCACTAACTCGGCTGAGGGGCAATTCAAGTTCGCTAAAAAAGCAAATATAGGTAATTTAATTTTTCTATCTGATTCCCCTAACTATGATTTCGGGGAAAAAACCGGACTATTAAGAGGAAGTTTCAACTATTTAAAACGGACAGTTTTAGTCGCCGATAAGAATAATGTGATCCGTTATGTGGATTTTGTTCCAGGCGGTGGATTGCCAAATATAGAAAGAGCTCTTAATGAAGCAAAAAAGATTTTAAAGGATACAAAGAGTTAATATTTTTAAAAATTAAAGAATAAGACCTTATTTTTTTAAATTTAACCAAAAAATAAGACTTTTCTGAGTTTTCGGGTATTTCGTTATTAGATTAGGAGGTTTTTAGAGCTTTTTTTGTAAGCGATAAATCATGGGTTTGAAACGGCTTGACTTTACTTTCACCCTATGATATTTCTCTCCCCTGGTTATGCAATAATTGGTAAAAAACATATCCCTATTTCAGAGGTTTTCATTATTCTCTGAAATGTCACATATCATTAAGGTAATTAGAGGTATTGCGTCAATGGACAGGTCAATCAACCAGCCCCAAACGACTCCCTTCTTTAAGGTATTGTCTGCCTTCTTATTCACATTTTTTCTAGTTTTCTTCAATTTTTCGACGGTTACGTCGGTTTTTGATTTGGAGAAATCGAACTTCGGTCCTCAATTAGTATATGCAGAGGATGATGAGGAAGACGAAGAGGATGAGGAAGACGAAGAGGATGAAAATGAAGAAGACGAGGGAGAAGAATCAGACGCTGAAGAAGGCTCTGAAGAAGGTGAAGCCGAAGTAGATGATAAAGCTTATTTATTAGATATCGGTCCAGCAAAAGACCACAAAATGGAGGACTTTGTTTTTCCTTGGATTGGAAATCGCAAAGCAACCTGGATTGGCGCGCAACTTCATATCTTATTCGCTTCTTTTATTCTTGGTTGTCCCATGTTCGTTGTCATTATGGAAGTTATGGGAGCCAGAAGAACTAAAGGCGTTCGACAAGCTATTGTTTTCTCCAACCTCTTCTTGGGCGTTTTAATTGGGGTTGTGATAGGAATAACTATAGAAGTTATATTGAAAGTTCATCACGGAGTTTTATATGGGCTTTGGGCTTGTGCATTTGGCGCTTTAGTCGTCAGCTTCTTAAACTACTTCCATAAATTGTTAGATCCAAAAGTTTCAGGCGCTGTCGGAGCAGTTACGGGTGGAGTCTTTGCCGTTCTACTGACCGGTTTTCATGGCCCTGGAGGAGCAATCTTAGCAGTGGTTTCTGGTTTTGTGGGCGGTTTCATGTCCAACATGATTATGTTTGCAGAGTCTGACTTTAAATTTGAACGATTAGCTCATGAAATAACAAAAGTTATTGGGATTTGCTACAGCTTTACTGCATTAACTGGAGGTTTATTCCTTTTCATCATGTTAGTAGCTTATAGCGATTTCATAACTTACTTGGTTTCAAACTTTCCAGTACTTTTCATGATCGCCTATCCAACATTGTTTATCCTAGAAACTATTTTGATGTATATCTATGTTTATTCATGGGATCCATTGAATAGCACCAATAAAAAAGGACGACATATTGTTATTGGGGTGTTTTTAAATATATTGGGTCTAACTCTTTTATGCGCTTTGGACGGCCCTGCAACATTTATGCAAACGCCTCCTAAACCTATCGCAGACATTCCGGCTATGAGTGAATGGGCAAAGATTGCTACAGCAACCTGGATGCCCCTTAATTACCATAGATTAGTTGGAAACGGTACCTTTGGCGGTTACATGGTCGGAATTATTGGCGCTTATATGTACCTCTGGTCTAATACCAAAGAAGACAAAGAGTATTATGACTGGGTTGGCTACATCGGAAACATCATTGGCGTTGCTATTATGATTCCATTACCAGCCATGGGTTACATCTTCGTTTACGAAATTTACCAATATGACGCTTCAATCGGTATGTATATCATGTCCGATAGAGAATCAATGTTCATGTTGGTTCAAGGATTGCTCGTAGGAACCATGTTTAGTGCGAGTAATCTATATATGTGGATCAGTATGAAGCGCATTGATAATGCGCAGAGATTCTTTCCATTCATGAAAATTGGTTTTATTTTGATGATAATAGCGGCCACCATTTGGTTCACGCCAAGAAGATTCTTTGCCACTATGATGCCAGAACCAGGAATGAATCCAGATATGGTGTTGCCAGATAATCTAGCTTTCTTAGCTTTAATGATATCCAAAAATACCGCTGCTTTTGCTTTGGTAACGATCACTTTCATTAATTACGTTTTTTACACGATTGCTACTAAAACCGGCAAAGTTCATTACGGAAAAATCAATCCACTTGGGATTTATGTTCTCATCTTTTTAGGGTTTGCAGATATATGGTTGATGAGTTGGATGGGAACCATTCGCGAATTATCTCGGATGAATTTTCATGTCTACCGAGTATTTAAAGATATAACACCAGAAAAATACGCTCCAATGCTTGCTGATGCGGGTATGAATGTCACCCAAATCGTTTGGACATTTTTCATAATTATGACAGCCGTCATTTGGATTGGAATTAAATATCCAAAAACGGGTAAGAAGAAAAAAGTTGCAGCAGCCGCTGCTGCGCCTCAAATGGCTGAGTAATTCTTTAGGGAGTAACCGATGTCAGAACAACCAGAAAAAACTTTTATTCAAAATATCATGGTAAAGGTGCCAATTTGGGCTGTTGCCGCTCTAGGAATTTGGTTTGGAGCGGGAAAAGCAGGCTTTCCAATTTGGTGGCAAATAGAGTTTGTTGTCTTCTCTTTTTACGCCCTTTGCTTTTTTATTCTTTTGGATTTACCTGCTTTGAAACCCGAAAAAGGACAAGGCACCGCTACCCTTCGATTATTTGTAACTTATGGATTTGCTTCCATTTTGTTTATTGGTATCACTAAAAATCTTCCTCAATTTAACCCTGAGGTTGAGTTAGAAAAATTAAATAGACCTCCGGTTAATTTGGCTAGTTTGGCTGGTCCTGAAGTAATTGCGGCAGGTCGAGAAGTATTTGAAGAAAATAAATGTTTTAACTGTCATAAAGTATTTTGGGAAGGTAACTCTGATCGTGGCCCTAACTTAGGAACAAAGCAAATTGGGCTTTATCCTGAAGATTACATTAAGGAACAAATATTGGAGCCTCGCGTAAAGCAATCTCCAGGTTTTGACGATCCAAAATCTAAAAAAGCTATGCCAACCTACTATGGCGAAGATTTGGACGATGATCAAATGGCTGCATTAGTGGCTTATTTGAAAACGCTTAGAGATCCTGAGCATGTTCCTGTAGAAGGTAAGTTTGGAGCTCAATGGACTTGGTGGGACGATCAAACGATTGTCTCTGAAGGACAAAAAGTTTTTGAAGGTTTAGAGCCTAATACTGAAGGTTTAAATTGTGCTGTTTGTCATGGTAAGGAAGGAATTCCATTAATGTCCGGCGCTCTTGATTTTAGAGACGCTAACAAAATGGATACGGAAAAAATGGCTGACCGCCTTGATGGAGTTCCATTGAAGGAATGGCCAGATGCTTTATGGTATAAACGAGTAACGCGTGGTGTTGACGGCACTCCAATGGCTCCTTGGGGCATGGTGTTCGGTCATTTGTATTTGTGGAAAGCAGAAGCATACGCTAAAACTTTTCATAACCCTCTTCCTCCTGAAGGAAGAGCTACAAAATACCCTGTTCCTCCGATTCCAACTAAAGAAGATGTTGAGCGGTGGACAAAGGATGGATTATTTTTAGATCCGTTACTCTAAATTGTTTTTAAAAAAGCCGGTACCTTTTTGGTACCGGCTTTTTTTATTTTGAAATAATAATTTCCTCGTAAATCATCTTTGACTTATAATTTAAAAGGTTAGTTTTTAATCAGAACTATATAATGTTACCGATTTTTAAAGAATAGGCAGGTATTTGACCATGGCCAAACCGAATCGAATTGATCAATTAATTGAAGAAAATATTTCCGAAGATAGAACCATATTAGCTCTTAAAGATAAATACATTGGATTGCGGGGATCAATGGAGCTCGCTAATAAACCCACTTTATCGACCTTAAAAGTTTTAGTTTATAGCGGTAACCAATGTATGGATGAAGGGGCTGAGGCAATTGCCGACTCACCTTATCTAGGGAATTTAGAGACCTTGAATATAAATCATAATGAAATTGGAGACGATGGGGCTATTGCTTTGGCAAACTCTAAGAACTTGCCAAAACTTTCATCTCTTTCCATGTTTGGCAACGTTGTTGGAGATGTTGGCGCCCAAGCTTTTGCCGATTCCCCAGAAAGCAAAAAATATCTAAAGCTCGATCTTTATAAAAACCAATTTGGAAAAGTTGGAATTCGGGCCTTAAATGAATCCGCTAATTTGAAAAACTGTGAGGAATTGGAGTATTATACTGAATAAACCCTGAGGTCCCATCCGAGTATCATTTTTCCCATTCGCCGGGTGTCATGGTTTTAATTTGCAGAGCATGTATTAATTTAGGAGTTGTTGGAGTTCCTGAAATTTCATCTTCTAATGCGGAGTAAACCATTCGCCTTTGATCTAGTAAATTGACATCTTTAAATTGCTCGCTGACTACGGTTACTGCGTAATGCCCTCCCCCTCCAGCGGCTTTGTGCCCCCTATGCGCGGCGCTTTCGTCAATAATCCCAACATGAGTAGCCTGCAATTTTTCTTTTAGGATATTTACAATAATATCTGTATCTGACATGAATCTTTTCCTTTTAATAACAAGTGATTTTAGGTTATGTCTATCTCAAACCAATATCTGGTAAATCTAAAAAATTTTTAAGATTTTTACCATATTTGGAATGAACTTCGTTTTTTTTAATATCAACTAATGGAGCTTTGCATTTTGCGCAAATGGGTAACTTACTTGAGTCATAAGCTTTAATACGGTTCTTTACCTTGCACTTTTCACAAGTTATAATAATGAATTCTTTTTCTGTCATAATTTGTTAACCAAATTGGCTTAAAGACCCATGATATTTTATCAATTTAACTCTAATCAACCAATGCCTCTAAAAACAAAATTAGGCCTGATATTCGGAATTGTGACTGGTTTGGCTATTTTAGCCATATTTGCGTTTACTTTTTTCTTAATTGCATTAGTTGGAGGAGTTATTTTATTTGTAATAAACTTTTTCCGACCTAAACAGGATCGAGTTTTTGATATCTCTAACCAGTACGAAAACAAGCCTTATAAAAACACTTCAAATAAAGATATTATAGATATTTAATTGGAAGATTAATTGTCTATACTTGTTATTATTTCGCCCCAACAATTAATGTTCCTAAGAATTTTTTAGCGACTCCCTTCTCTTCGACGATATTATTAGGCAAGTTCCATAGGCCAAAACAATCGATTGTAACCTTGATTGTGCTTTGAGGGTTTGTCTTAAGTTTAAATTCAACCTTTAAGTTTTTTGTAACGCGTTCTCCTGATCTACGAGTTATTAGTTCAATAGGTGATGTTCCATCTGTGTTTGATTTAATTAAATCCGTTACAGGCTTACCTTTTATGTCTGATAATCTATACCCTAATAATTTTGAAAATGATGGATTAATTGAGTCAATTTTTCCTTCTGGATCCAGTTTTATGACAATTTCCGAAATAGTTTCGATAATATTTTTATACTGAAATTGGCTTTCGACAAGTTCGTCGTTTAAGATCTGAAGCTTTTTGATGAGTCGATTTTTTTCACGAATCAAATGTTGACCTTTTAAATGGTTCTCGACTCGTGTTAGCACTTCTTTTCGGTTAAAAGGTTTAAAAACATAGTCAGACCCCCCTACAGAAAAACCTTCTATAATATCTTTATCGTCTGTCTTAGCCGTTAGAAATACAATAGGAATTTCTTTGGTTATTTCGTGACTTTTCATCTTTCTACAAGTTTCGAATCCGTCCATTCCTGGCATCATCACATCTAATAAAATTAAATCAGGAGGATTCTCACAAGCTAATTTAAAAGCAAGTTCGCCATTTGTAGCAAAAGAGATATTGAGTCCGTTATTTTCTAAAGTTTTTCTTAAGATATCAATATTGGCGGGAGTATCGTCCACCAACAACACGCTCATATTTTCTAGAGGAAAATCAGGTTCCATAGTAGACAATTATTTGTTTTTATTGAAAAATTCCATTTGTGAATTTTAACTTTTTATATGGTTTTCGTCTATATTTGACTTTTAATGATGTTGTTTATTTACTTTTTAAAAACATGAGTCGGTCTTCCTAGAAAGAGTTCGGCTGCTTCCATAAGAGTTTCGGAAAGTGTTGGATGAGGATGGATCGCACCAGCCATGTCTTGGGCTGTCATGCCCATTTCGATGGCTAAAACTCCTTCTGCAATGAGTTCTCCAGCCCCTGCTCCCACCATTCCAACACCTAAAATTTTATCTGTTTTAGGCTCGACAATAAGTTTTGTGATTCCCTCGTTTCTACCCAATGTAGAAGCTCTGCCGGACGCTCCCCAAGGGAAACTTGCCGTTTCAACTTTCTTTCCTGTTGCTTTGGCTTCTGTTTCGGAAAAGCCTGCCCATGCTATTTCTGGGTCAGTGAATACGACAGCTGGGACCGCTCTGTTATCAAATTCAGAAGCTTCTCCAGATAATACTTCTACTGCAACTTTAGCTTCGCGCGATGCCTTATGAGCAAGCATAGCTCCACCAATAACGTCGCCAATTGCAAATATTGATGGGTCATCTGTTTTTTGAAAGCTGTCTGCTTTAACAAAACCATCTGCATCGACGTTAACTTTGGTGTTTTCCAATCCCAGGCCTGAACTATTGGGTCTGCGGCCTACTGACACTAAAACCCGGTCAAAGCTTTGCTCTTTTGGTTCGGCATCGCCTTCAAAAACTACTGAAATTTGGTTATCAACTATTTTTAGAGAGGTCACCTTTGTATTTAAATAAATTTTTTCAAAATCTCGCCGGAGTTTTAAAAATAGAGGTCGTACTAAATCAATATCAACACCTGGCAGTAACCCGTCCATCATCTCCACGATTGTAACCTTAGAACCAAGGGCAGAGTAAAAAGTCCCCATTTCTAAACCTATATAACCTCCTCCAATCACCAAAAGCCGATCAGGAATATCTTCAATATCTAGAGCAGAAGTAGAATCCATTATTAAAGGGTTTTTTGCTCCAAAATCACCCGGCATCATCGGGCTTGAGCCAGAGGCTAATATTGAATGATCAAACTCAATGATTTCGCTGTTATCCACGATAACAGAATTCGAATCTCTATAAACAGCTCTTCCAATTACATGTCGAATCCCTCTTTTTTTTGTCAATGTGGTCAAGCCGCCTGCCATTTTACCGATGACTTGATTTTTCCAGTCACGAAGTTTATCTAAATGAATAATTGGCTCTGGGAATTCGATCCCCCATTGTTTTGCTTGTTTAGTTTCTGAAATGAGTTTTGCTACGTGAAGTAAGGCCTTGGAAGGAATGCAGCCTCTATGTAAACAAACACCTCCTGGTTTTGGATTTGCGTCTACTAAAGTTACTTTCATTCCCAAGTCTGCCGCTAGAAAAGCAGCTGTATATCCGCCTGGGCCTCCGCCAATAATCAATAAATTCTTTTCGCTCATAATTCAATTTTTTAGGGATCGTGTTATTAGGAAGTTTATTATAAACGTCCTAGTTTCTAAATGTAATGAGATTTCAAAAGTTTTAGAGGATATTTAAATCAAAGCCAGTTTTTATTTATGTCGTCTTCTACTTAATTGTTCCCATTCTTTTGGTTTTCCTTTTTCTTTTATCTGAGGAAGAATATATTGAAATAATCGTTTGGCATCCTCTTTTGAAACATTTTCACCTCGTAAAACAGAAATGTATTTATTTTCTAATTCTAAAAAAGGTAGTAACTGTTTACCGACTTTTTTTACGATTTGAAGATTACTTAAGTCCGAAGCTTTACCTGGAGCCGAAAATATGGATCTCTTGACAGGCGCTTCTGATTTTTCCTGAAAAATATCTGGTAAATTTGTAGGAAAATATTCTTTTGATTTTGAACGTAAAAAATAACCGATTGCAAAACCTCTTTGTGTTTGCAATTCTTTTTCCAAAATTGTAAGAAAGATATCGGCTGTTAGGGGATCGTTTAAAACTATATCTGGCTTATTTGAAATAAAATAATTATTAGAAGGAAAAAGTGTTAAGACTCTGAGGTCTGTCAAATAATGGATAAAACATCCAGTTAATTCTAAATCGGTTTCTTCATATAAGATCCAATTTTTTAACCAAACTGATAGCTCAGAGAAAGGAATCAATTGAGGATTCATTTTATTTTTTTTAATAACCGTTTGCGATATCCTCGCTTCCAACTTTCAGACAAAAAATCCAAAGAAAGCGCTATTTCTATTCGATCATAATCTCTTTTCTCTTTACGAAACATCAAATCGTTGGCCTCTACTATTGTGATTTCTTGAGAACCTTTTTCCAAAAGCTTGAGAGTAGTTTTGGGTTCTACTTTGCCCACAGTTAAAACTCTGAAATAAAACCCAGTAAAACCGGTTTTCTGAAATTTACAAGCCATATCTTTTTTGTTGAAAATTTTATTTAACTTATGACAAGGTTCACGAGGTAATGAGACCTGGACTATTGCTTCTCCGAAGGAATAAATATCTCCAAGGCAAACCTCACTTTCATTCAATTCTGAAATCGTTAAATTTTCTCCAAAGGCTCCGGGTGACAGCTTACTCGAGGTTTCTTTTTCCCAAAAACCATAATGGTCAAAAGAATAAACACAAACGGCCTTATCTTCTCCACCATGAAATCTCTTGTCCGCTGAATCGTCATTTTCAAAGCCTAGCTTACCCAATTGTATTGGCCCTGAAACGGGGTTTTTAAGAATCCCCGAATACATGGTTTTCGAATCTCCATAGGAGGTTTTTTTTGGAAGGCCTATATTTATAAATTCTACTGTGGCCATGATCTGTTCAAAGATTTAAAAATGGATTGGGTTAAATTTTAATAGCTTACTGAGCTAATGAAATTAGCAACATTAGTGGTGTTTTTAATTCAAAATCATTAAGGAGACCATAAATACAAAAAAACGGGATTAAAATCGATTGATGGGGAAAGTTTCATATTCAATAAACTAATATTAGTCGGTTTATTTAATGATGAATAAATATTATTTTTGTAACTTCCAGGTCTAAAATAAGTTACGACGCTAATTGATTCTAAATTCAAATCTTTTTGGATCGAGTCTATGGCGTCATCCAAATATCCAATTCTATCAATAAGTTTATTTTCTATGGATTTTTGAGAGTCGAATATTCTGCCATCAGCAAATTGTTTGATTTGCTCGATTGTCAATTCAGGCCTGTTCTCTGCGATTATTTCTATAAATCGTTGATGAAAACCATCAATCGTTTCTTGAAATAACCGACGCTCTTCAACTGTGAAAGGTCGCCAAGGGGCCATAAAATCTTTTTTGTCCACAGATTTCACAACATCAACTCCAACGCCTAATTTTTCCATTAAACCATTTATGATTGGCTTGAGAGCGATAACTCCAATGCTTCCAGTTATGGATGTTGGGTGAGCAATGATTTTATCGGCTGCCACCGCAATGTAATAACCGCCAGACGCAGCAAGATCCATAATTACTGCGTAAACTTTTATTTGGTTTCTTTTTTTAAATTCTTTAAGTTCATGGTAAATAATATCGCTTGCAGTAACTGTCCCTCCAGGACTGTTTATGCGCAAGATTAAAGCTTTAATATCTTTATCATCTTCCGCTTTTTCTAAAATCTCTCGAATTCTTGCAGGCATTCCAGTTTCGACTAAAGACCCAAGAGGAGACCTGCTAGATCCGTTTGAAATGGTTCCTTGAATATCGATTAATAATATTTTATTAGAACCATCTCCAAAAATTTCTTTTTCTTTTAAGGCAGAAATAGTGGGCGTTAGGTTAACGTTAAGTAATGTGCATCCAGATAAATTTAAAATTAAATAAAAGCTTAATATAATAGCGGCAAAAGCTTTTTGAGATAAAAGGCGAATTGAATTGGAAGAGTTCATTAATTAAAACCAGTCAATCAATGGCTGAATTGCTTGGAGGCGTTCTTCTTTTTCTGGCGCTAACTTGAGTAGCTCAATTAAACGGTCTTTATTCTTTTCCAAAATTTCTTGAATTCGGTTTTCTTCTGCCAAGATGGCATAACTCATTAAAGTTTCAATCGTTAAAATGATATTTTTTAAAGCGCCTTTCTCATAATACTTACCGCAAAGCGTAATAGTATTTTGAATTCCATCAGCTACAGGTTTGAAATCGTCTGGCATTTCATAAAAGGCTACGTTTATGTCCTGTAAGGGTTTAATCAGTCTTAGCTCAATAAGAGTTTGCTCTTCAATTCTATAAAGTTTTACTAACTCACTAGGTTCAATCTTTTTTGAACTTGCAAGTTCTGTATTAATTTTTTCAAATAATTCACCGATTTTGTTCTCTACATCAGTTTTAATGGAAGTTTGAGTCTCTTGAAATTTTTTTTCAAATAATTCCAATTCTCCCATTTTTTTATAGTTAATTCGGCATTCATTGCTTATTTGTTTTAAAATTGGTTCAAGTTCGTCATTAAGGTCTGTGATTAAATAAGACTTTCTTTCTTCAGTCATTGGTTTTAAATATTTTAAACGAACGGTTTTTTCATCCCTTATCCAAACTTTTATAATATCCCTTAATAACCTTTCAAACGTTTCATAAATTTTTTCTATTCTTTCTATAGACATCCTTTGGTTTTGGGTCGTATATTGAACGTTTTGCCTTCGCCTTTTAGCTGAACTTTTTGCTACACATGTCACTAATTGTTGCTTGTTCATTAAGTCAATTGTTTGATCAATGTCTTCCATAGTTTTTTCTAGAAATAATTTAACGTTTAATTAAATAGAGTCCAACAAAAAATAGTTTAGTTTTTAGAGGACATTTCAGTTTTCGCGCATCTACAACCGATACCGTAAAAATCTTGCCCGTCGTTATATCCATATCTGGCTTTGGAACTTAAATAGCCAGACAAACTATTCCAAGCTCCACCACGAATGACCCGGTATTTACCAGTTTTAGGGCCTGTTGGGTTTGAGTTAGGGCTTTTAGAATAGAAGTCTTTACCGTACCAGTCAAAAACCCACTCTGCAATATTTCCAGCCATTTCAAAAACGCCATCGGGAGTTTTTCCTAATTCATAACTCCCAACTGGTTGTAAGACCTCACCTTTCATAATAAAACAACATTTATTAAAATTTGCTCTATCTAGAGTTGGAGGTTGATTTCCCCAAGGATAACGTCTTTCATTTAAACCTGTCGCGGCTCGTTCCCATTCCGCTTCAGTTGGCAATCTTTTACCCCGCCATTGACAATATTTTTGACATCGTTTCCAAGTAAGTCCAATAACGGGAGAATCTTCTAAACTAGGTCTTACTTTTTTGCCATACCATCCTGTTATAGGAGGATGTTCTTTAGGAAATTCATCTAAAAATTGTTCAAACTCTTTTCCTGTAGTTTCATATTTATCCAAATAAAACCCATCCAAATAAACTTTATGTCTAGGTTTTTCATCAGGTCGCCCTTTGTTTTCTTTACTGCCCATCCAGAATTCACCGGGTGGAAAGTAAACTTCATTGGGTTGGCTATTTGCTGAGCCAGGAGCAGAAACAAATAGAACAAAATAAATGCCCAAGGCTATAGAAATTGCTTTAAAGTATCTTATTAAAAAAGCGTAAATATTCAAAAGTAACTTCACGAAACAAAATATTGAGTATTGGAAAAAAGGCTTTATTATACCGGAAGTAGCTTAGTTTAAGAAATAATTAGCGTTTTATACTCTCTAATTTGTTTTTCAATGAAAATATTTAATTCAATTGACGATTTAATCGCAAAAATTGAAAGCTTTTTGATTGTTTGTACGCTTTCAGTAATGATTTTTCTATCTCTTAGTCAAGTCATTCTTCGAAATGGTTTCGAACAAGGGTTACCTTGGATAGACCTTTTATTACGCCAATTAGTTCTTTGGCTTGCTTTTTTAGGCGCTTCATTAGCAACCCGAACTGATAAACATCTATCAATCGACTTTTTGAAATATTTATTACCGGTACACTGGAATAAAAGGGTTGCCGTTCTTCCTTTAATTGCCTCAGCATTTATCTCAGCATTTCTATCCTATTATGCTTGGGTGTTTGTGCAATATGAAAAAGAAGGAGGATCAATTCTTTATGGGAATATTCCAATTTGGATTTTTCAAATTGTTTTACCGTTTGCTTTTGCGATGATCTCCATTCGCTTTTTTGTAAAAGCTATGAACGCCTTACTCAATAATTTCAGCTTGTCGGCTCACCCTGTTAAGAAATAAAGGAATTACTTAATTGCTATGACTTTAGCGGCAATCGTTTTAGGACTAGCCCTTATAGGAACCCCTTTATTTGCCGTTATCGGCTTTGCTGGATTGGTTTCATTTCATAATGCAGAAATAGACGGCGCCGCTATTTTCGCGGAATTGTATCGTATTGCAAGTAATCCTACCTTAATAGCAATACCTCTCTTTACTTTTGCCGGGTTTATTTTAGCCGAAGGAAAAACCCCTCAAAGGCTTAATCGACTCTCCCAAGCTCTTTTTGGTGGGGTTCGTGGCGGCGTTCCATTAGCCGTTTTACTAGTTTGCGCATTATTCTCGTCATTTACAGGCGCTTCTGGCGTAACAATTATTGCTCTTGGCGGCCTTTTATTTCCTTTATTAATAAAAGAGACCGGCTCTAAAAAGTTTTCATTAGGATTAATCACCACCTCTGGAAGTTTGGGTTTATTATTTCCGCCTTCTTTGCCGTTAATCTTATATGGATTAATTGCTCAAGTCAGCGTTGACAGATTATTTCTTGCGGGAATTATTCCTGGTTTTTTGGCGATTATTGCAGTTTATTTATACTCCTATATAAAAGGAGAGCAAAAACCTGATTGGAGTTTTGACAAAAAAGAAGCAATCAGCGCTTTAAAAGGTGCCGGTTGGGAACTCCCATTACCTTTTATCATTATGGGAGGAATATATTCCGGAACCGTTACCGTCACCGAAGCGGCAACATTAACTGCATCGTATACCTTATTCATTCAGACGATAATAAATAAAGAGATTCAATGGGTTGAAGACGTTCCAAGATTAATTCGCGAAAGCATGATTCTAACGGGCTCTATACTGATTATTTTGGGAACAGCATTGGGTTATACAAGTTATTTGGTGGACGAACAAATTCCCATGCAAATTTTGAGTTTCATGCAAGTTTATATTCATGACAAATGGACTTTTCTTTTGGTGTTGAATATTTTTTTGTTAATTGTCGGTTGTATGATGGATGTATTTTCAGCCATTGTAGTCGTGGTACCTCTAATTATTCCAATAGCAAAAAGCTTTGATATCAACATGATTCATTTAGGAATAATTTTTTTAATGAATTTAGAAATAGGTTTTTCAACCCCTCCCATAGGGATGAATCTTTTTATTTCCAGCTCCAGATTTGAGGAACCTGTAACAACGCTTTACGCATCTATTTGGCCTTTTTTGGGTATTCATTTTATTGTTTTGATGCTTGTAACTTTTATTCCTCAAATAAGCTTATTTTTGACTACTATTTTTTAAACAATCTTTTTAACAAGCTTGATTGGAGTATCGGTTATCGACATTATAGTTTCGTCATTTAATCAATATTTACCTCAGATTTTGGCGGTTATTTGGGCATTTGTATTTATTGCCGTGATATTGCTTTCCTATTTTGCTTTAAAAAATAAGACCCTTGTTCCAAAATATTCATTTGACCGTTTTAAATCGTTTAAAAAAATCCGGCAAGGCGGTAAAAAAAGACCAGACTGGACAAGCGATTTAAGAACTGATCATTACGAAGATTATTTCAAAGCATTTAAAGGACTTTTTTTGGTTCATACCTATGAAAAGCCAAAAGAAAGCAGTAAACATTACAATATTTTTATTTATATTTCTGGTGATGAATCTAAATACCTCCCCCATATTGCACGAGCTGAATTTATGTTCGGTCCCGCTTGGAACAATCATATTTTTCCTGTAACTAATAACGGCGGGATTATAGGGATTTCAACAACAGCATCAAAACCTTTTCTATGCACTTGTTGTGTTGTTATGAGAGATGGAAGACGGTTATTTATGGATAGATATATTGATTTTGAAGTAGGTAAGTATTTTTAAGACTTAGATCATCAACTTTTTCCTCTTTTCTTCGTGCGTCTCCAATCTAATAAAAATTTTATTACTGCGCTCATTTTATTTCTATTAACCTTGTCGAGCGTAACGACAGGAATTTTTGATGTAGGAATTGTTTGGGACGAACCAAACGCTCATTTCCTTGGAAGTGAACGCGTAATAGAATGGATAGGGAAAGTTACGAATAGATTGGTTCAAGGTGATTGGAAATCTTTACTCGACGATCGCCTTCTTCAAACTTATTGGCCTCCGTCAACAAAAGAATCACAAAGCGTCTTTGGCACTAATGACCACCCACCCCTTTCTCGATATCTATCGACTCTAACTTGGTTTTTATTTCATGGGCTATTAGACGACTTCTCCGCTTATCGATTGTCTTCTGCGTTATTATTTTCGCTCGTCGTTTCGTCTTTGTTTTTAAAAATAACGAAAGAAATAAATTTTCATTCAGGGCTTTTTAGCGCATTGTCATTAATTGCTATGCCGCGAGTTTTTGGTCACGCACATATCGCCGCTACAGATATGCCAATGCTGGCTTTTTGGTGGTTTTCCATTTTAGTTTTTCACAAAAGTTTACATGAACCTAAGTGGAGATATTGCTTTGCGATTTTACTAGGTCTGGCATGCTTAGTTAAATTTACAGGTTTATTAATACCTTTAGGCTTGATTTTATATACGGTATTTACAAAAGATTTACGAGTTCTTAAATTATTAAAACCTACTCTGTTAATCAGTCCTTTAGTTTTATGGTTATTGAATCCAACTTGGTGGAGAAATCCTATAAATGTTTTTTATGAAAACTTTCTCAAACTATTTATAACGCGTAGCGATTTTTCTCCTATACCAGGATACTATTTAGGTCACACATATGCCTTTGACCTGCCTTGGCATCAAGCTATAGTATTGACGTTTATTACAGTTCCTACAGGGATTCTTCTTTTATCTTTATTGGGTATAAGTACTCAAGCTAGAAGTTTATTACGCCCAAAACTCACATCTTTATTTCTTTGGCAAATAATTTGGTATTACATAGTTATGGTTTTACCCTTTACTCCAAACCACGATGGAGTAAGATTATTTCTACCTGTGTTCCCATTTATTGCATGTCTTGCCGGAATAGGATTTGAAAAAACTGCATCATGGATACATACCAATATAATTTTAAAAAATAAGATTAAACTTTCTCTTCAATTTTTATATTCAGGTTTGGGAACGATAGTTTTATTACCATGTTTAATTAATTTGGCGGTTATACACCCTTATTATTTGGAATGGTATAATGGACTTATCGGTGGAGTTTCTGGGGCGCATAAAGCTGGTTTTGAAACGACTTATTGGTTAGATACTCTATCGAAAGATGTACGCAATGATTTAAACTTGCTACCAGATAACGCAAAAATTGACCCTTATCCCAATAGTGATTTCTATTATGAGTTTCTTCAAAATAGAGGGCTTTTAAAAAAGAGCTTTAATTTTAAGCCTGATAAAGCGGATTATATAATTCTTATGCCCAGACAAGGCATGTTTGAAGATTGGACTTGGAATCTCTATAAAAATGGCAAACCAATATATCAGGCGACAATAGAGAATGTTCCACTATTTATGATATATCAAATTAGATAATCATATTTACGTTCAACAAATTTCACTGATATGCGTGGTATCATATTGATTCATAAAATGATTTTAATCGGAGAAAATAATGGCAAATGAAGAACACATAGCTTTATTGAAAAAGGGAGCGGAAAGCTGGAATCAATGGCGAGAAGAAAATCCAGACGCTAAACCCGACTTTTCAAAAGCTGATCTTAGAGGGACAAAGTTACAAAATGCAAATTTGTCCGATTCAAATTTGGAAGAAGTAAAATTTCAGTTTTCTAATTTAAAAGGCGCAATTTTGACTGGATCTAATGTGAATAGAGGAAAATTTCAAGACGTCAATTTATCCAATGTTAAATTAGATAATGCCGACCTGAAACAAGTCAATTTCTTTGAAGCGAATTTGCAGTATGCAGATATGGAAAATTCTAACTTACAAGGCGCTCAATTTAATGAAGACACAACACTTTTCCAAACAAACTTTAAGGGAGCTAATCTAAAAGAAGCCTCTGGGTTAATGGAAAATCAGATTAGAGATTGTTTAGTAAACAAAGAAACCAAACTCCCTGAATATTTAGGGGAAGAAACCGATGATGATTTCTTATTACAAATGTAAGCTTAATTAATATTTTGAACCTTCTATTTATCTGTGGACGCAAAAGAAACCTTAAATAAAAGAATAGACGGGCTGTCCGCTCAGGTAGCAGATAATCCCGATGATGAAACCCTTAGGAGAGAATTGGGCCTTTCCTATATGGATGCGGGGCGTTATCAGGAGTCTGTTCTTGAATTCCAAAAGGCCGCTGAAATAAATCCTACAACGCCTGATACTTTTCATAAACTAGGAATTATTTTTGATCGTTTAGGTCAATACAAAGAGGCTATCGATTATTATTTGCAAACGATTAAAATCAATTCCGAAGATCCAGAGGTTTTTATGGATCTAGGGTTGGTATACGATCAAACACAAGATTATGAAAATGCCGTAAATACTTTTAAGAAAGTTATTGCCCTTGATCCTCAAGATATAGACGCACATTTTCATTTGGGGTTGGCTTATGATTCATTAGAAGATGGAGAAAATGCAATTATTTATACAATGCAGGCGGAAAAATTAGCTGACTTAAAAAATCACTTTCAGTGGAACGCTAGCTCTAAAAAAAGTTTACGTATTTTATATAAAAGATACGAACTATCTCCTGACGATTTTGAGTGACAAACCGATGAGCTACCCCAAAACTTATAAAGTTTTCCTCCGAAAAATTGAAACTCTGTACAAGTCTATTCTCTAAGATGCCATTTTTAATCGTTTTAATCTTACTTTCTATAAGCTCTACTGGCTTTGCGGAAAATGAAATTGGATTTAAACGCTTTAAAGAACTTATTCATAAAAATGTAAACCAAAAACTTAAGGTTATCGGAGAGGATCCCCTAGACGCCGAATCTTATTTTAATTTAGGTTTAGAATATATGGCTCTCGGAAGGACTCAGCAGGAAATCCAATCCTATCTTGAAGCAATTCATTTATATAGAAATTACTCCAAAGCTCATTTTAATTTAGCGGTCGCTTTTGATCGAATTAAAGAAGGAGAAAAAGCGATTAAGCATTTAATCAAAGCTGAAGAAATAGTACGTAAGCGAAAACTTCATGTTGCTATTCGTAGAATTCAAAGAACCCTAAAACTGTACTACCAAAAATATGGAAAAACATCCGAAGAAATATTTATTAAACGAGAATTTGGGGATTAGAAGTTGTTTAAGTTTTTTCGAAGAAGAAAGTACTCATTATAAGGGCGGTCATCGGTGATTCGCGCTTGTTTTTTATCATTCATTATTTTTTCAATATTTAGCTTATTCTGAAGTATCGCCTTTATTAGATCCAAGTGTTTATCAATTAAAACTTGTTCATTTGTCTCTGGTAATATTTTATATGCTTTTGGGAAAAATTCCATAAGGTCTTGTTTTGCTTTTTCTGGTAATCGTGCTGAAAACTCTACTGGACTTGGGATTTTTATAGGAGTCATTGAGCAAAAAACATGAAATCCAAAACCAGGATAATATTGAAAAACTTCTACATACGGGAATAAGTTTTTGATAGATCGAATCACAGGTTGAAAGCTTTCCAAAGAACCGGGAAACCAATGAAAGAAAATACCATTAGGTTTCAATCGCTTTTTAACAATCTCATAAAAATCTTCAGAATAAAGAAGAGCGGTTCCAGCGGCTTCAATTGGCGGCGGTGGATCGACGGTAATAAGATCGAAGATTTCATTAGTACGATTTAAAAAGCGACGTCCATCATCAATGATAATTCTGCCTTTAGGATTATTTAATATTTCCGTAGCGTCCTTATGATAATCGCCAAAGCTTTCTATAACGCTAGGAACTAATTCAACGGCGGTAGCTTTAATATCCCATGAAAGTAACGACCTATAAGTAGTCCCCATGCCAAAAGCTATTACAACTGCGGATTCAGGTTTATGTTCTAGCGTCGCTAAAGGAAAATGAGCCATGATTTTATGAGCTTGATTAAAACCCATGGTCATTTCTTGCCCATTCACCAAAAGACCTTTATTTTGAGGTCCAAGATTATAAGAAATTACTGTGGCTGTATGATCGCGGCGTATTTTAATTTCTCCGCGAGTTGTCCCCTCTTCGTAACTTTTACTTTTAAAAAATGTAACGCTTATTGCGATTAGAAAAATAATGGTAGCCCCCATTATTTCTCTTATTTTGATTGTGCCAGGCGATCGAAAAACACATGCTAAAAACAAAATAAAATAGGGAATGATTAGAAAGATCATAGATTCTCTGGAACCTAATAGCGGTAATAATATATAAGCCGCAACAAGAGGACCCAAAATTGAGCCAATTATATTTAAAGCGTACATCCGACCAGCGGGTTTTGATTGCCCTATCGAATATTGATCGATAAGCATTGGCGTTAAATAACCTAATACAAGACAAAATGGAAATATGCTGGCAAGGGTGATAAAAACCTTTAATCCAATAGAGCCTCCTCCAATAAGAGGCTCTAAGAATTGTGGGTCGCCTGCAAATATGGGTAAAAAGGCAGATGCTGTTAAGAAAGCTATTAACTCAAGAAGATTAGGTTTCTTAGAAAAAGAAGATAGTTTTCTATAAATTAAAGACCCTACCCAGGTCGCTAGTAAGTAAACAGTTAAAAGACCGGCAAAGGCATATACAAAGTTTCCTAATGTCGGTATAAAGGCTCTTGTCCAAATAATTTCAAAAGCCATAGAGGTGAACCCATTAAAAAAAAGGATAAATCCTAAAAACCAACTGTTAGTATTTTTAGGCAAAATATCGGTCTTTAACTTTTCTTTCTTTATCTCTAAAGATGGAGTTTGTGAATGCGGATTTTTTTTAAAAATCACAAAACAGATTAAAGCAATAATAAAGTTTAAAACGCCAGCAAGCGTTAAAGAGTTTTTAAAACCGATTAACTCAAATAAGACAAAACTTGAAATCAAAGCTCCAAGCATCGCCCCAATAACGTTAGCAAGGTATAGAAAACTAAAACTCGTTTTTTCGGTTTTATTAACTTGCTTGAAAAAAAACATGGCTACAGGGATTGTAGTTCCCATACAAAAGCACCAGGGAATTATGGAAATAGTTATTAGTAGCGAGGAAAATAAAAGATATTTATAAGAACTCATTTCATCCACCGAAAGGAGGATAGAATGGCCCAATTCAAAAAGACTAGGAACCACGAAGGCTCCAATGCCAATTATCAGTTCAGCAATTATGTACAACAGGATAGCTGACTGCCCTAAGAATCGAGATATCTGATTAATCCATTTACCCCCCGCCCAATTTCCCAATGCAAGCCCTAACATAAATGCAGAAACCACAACAGAAGCAATGGGAGTAATAACGCCAAAAAATGTAAGAGCCAACCTCATCCAAACAATCTGGTATAACAATCCACAGAAACCAGAAATGATAAAAATAAGAAAAAAGATTTTATATAGACTGGGAGGCATTTTTTTTCAATTGGATGGATAATAAAAGGTTCTCATTATATAATCTCACAGCATAAAATTGTGAAATTTTAAAAAACAAATACAAACTAAAGTATTCAATAAAATTTAAAAAAGTATATAGAAAGGCAAATAGTAATTTATGCCCTTTGATTTTAATATTGCACTAGTTGAACCGGAGATTCCCTCTAACACAGGGTCTATTGGAAGAACTTGTTTAGCTACTGGATCAAAACTTCATTTAATTGAACCACTAGGTTTTGAAATAACAAGCGCTCGATTAAAAAGGGCGGGTTTGGATTATTGGAAGCATTTGGAAGTTTCAATGCATACAAATTTGGAGAACTTTTTATCAACTATTCCGGCAGAAACCCCTAAAGCGTTTTTAACGACAAAGGCAACAACGCCATACTATGATTTCAATTTCCAGCCGGGAACTTATTTTATTTTTGGAAAAGAGACGAAAGGCTTATCTGAAAAGCTTCTCAAAGATAATTGGGAGTGTTGCTATAAGATTCCAATTTTTGACGATAGAGTTAGGTCTTTAAATTTAGCAAACGCGGTAGGAATTGTTTTGTACGAGGCGATAAGGCAATTAGACGCTAAAAAACCATAATAAAGGATAGAGGCATAAACCCTACCCTTCCTCCTTTGCTTCGCCGCCAGTTTCTTCAGGTCCTTCGGTTCCTTCTAACTTTTCGATTCTTTCTCTTAAAAGATCGATTTGTGTTTGCATATCTGGGATTAAAGATAGAAGAGCCGTATGCATTATTTTGAATTCCAATTCTGAAATTTCCGAATCTTTTACATCCTTAATAAACTCTTCATCTAATAATGAATCGCGAAATTTTTTACTGTTTTCTTCCCATTTTTTTACTAATTCTTTTGGAGGTTCCTTCCTTTTATTATATTTATCGTTAAACTCTTGTTCGAAATCTTCAAAATTAAATTCCATAACTGATCAACCTCCTGACTGAAAATAAATTTTATAACTTAAGATTACCTCAATTTTTCAAACTACGATTGCTTATCGGGAAAATAAGCAATCGCAATTCATGAAAAAAACATTTTTTGGAGGTTCTTTATAACTTAAATAAAGAAAATAAAAGCCTTAAATCGTTGTCATGATCTGTCCTAAACGTTTTGTGAGCTTCATGTTCTCTTCATAATCAATGTCTAAAGTAATAATTGCAGGCTTACCACAAGCAAACGCTTCTTCTAAAGCAGGTTTGTAATCTGCAGACTTCTCTACTTTTTTTCCCCAACAACCAAAAGACTCTGCAAGCTTGACAAAATCTGGGTTGGTGAAATCTAATTTAGAATGCTCATTAAATGAATTTTGCTGTTTCCATTTAATCAAACCATACTCGCGATCTTCCCAAATAACGGTAACAAAATTTACTCCATATCTAGCGGCAGTTTCAAGGTCTTGAATGTTCATCATCCCACCAGCATCGCCACAAATTGCTAAAACTTTCTTTTCTGGATAAATCATTTTTGCAGCTATAGCGCCCGGCAATGCAAAACCCATCGTGCAGAATCCATTGGAGATTAAACAAGTGTTTGGCTCATCACATTGATAATATCGTGCAATCCACATTTTATGAGCCCCTACATCGGACAATAAAATATCTCCAGGTCCCATAACTTCGCGAGTATCCCATAAAACTTTTTGAGGCTTAATTAAAGGAGCGGCGTCGTCGTCTTTATGCTCTGCAAAATCATGCTCCATGGCCTTTCGTATTTCAACATAGCTATTAGGATCAACTACCGGAGTTTTATCTTTAAAATGTTCATTTAACTCCCAAAGAGAAGCTGCGATATCTGCATGTATATCCACTTCAACAAAGTAGTTTTCGTCAACTTCATAAGGTAAAAAGTCAATATCAATGATCTTTTTCTTATTACCTTTATTCCATAAACTTGGATGATATTCCACCATGTCAAATCCAATAGCTATAACAACATCAGCTTCTTCCATTTCAATGGATATGTGATCCCGTGATTGTAACCCCATGGTAAACAAACAATGAGGATCAGTTCTTGGAATAGCTCCCTTTGCCATAAAGGTATTTATAACCCCTATTCCAGTGTGATTAACAAAATCCTGTAACTGTTTGGATACTCGTTTCCGCACACAACCATTACCGGCAAGAACAATCGGGCGTTTAGCGGACTCTATCAACTCAATAGCAGATTTAATTGCCTTAGGATCTGGATAAGGACGGCGTGTTCTTTTTACCTTAATTGGTTTTTTTTCGGTGTCTAATTCCGCAATATCTTCTGGAAGTTCGATATGAACAGCTCCTGGCTTTTCTGTTCTAGCTATTTTCACCGCCTTGCGCATGATTTCAGGAATATTATCGGGATGAGCAATTGAGGCGCTCCATTTCGTAATAGGCTGAAACATATGGACAACATCCATAACTTGATGAGATTCTTTGTGGCAACGTTTGGTATCCGCTTGACCAGTTAAAGCAATTAACGGCGCCCGATCCATATTTGCGTCTGCCACGCCGGTAACTAAGTTGGTCGCTCCTGGCCCTAAAGTTCCCAAACAGGCGGCTGGATTACCCGTCAACCGGCCATAAACATCGGCCATAAAAGCCGCAGCTTGTTCATGACGACATAATATAAATTTAATTTTTTCTGATTGTTTTAAAGAAATCATGAAATCAGCATTTTCCTCGCCTGGTATACCAAAAATATACTCAATCCCCTCTTCTTCTAAACATTGGACCATTAAATCAGACGCCTTCATGATTTCTCCTTTTTTTATTTTTATTCTTAACTTTTAAGAAACTAAAATTCAATTTATCAAATTCGAAGAGGTTCCAGATAGACCTCCCCTATAACCACTCTTTGAATAAAATGCTTGAAGCGTTGTATCGGGAAAATCTTGATCACAAAGAGTTAAATATTTTAAAACTGCAATTGGCCAATCCTTTTCTTTAGGAGCATGAATTAAGGCAATATTATCGGATTCATATTCTCTAGCAATTTTATCGAATACTTTTGCCCCACCCTTTTCATTTCGTTTTTCTTCAATAACCAAAGGTCTCAAAGGATTAATTTGGTAAACCTCTAACCCCAGATATTCATCAGGCAAATCTTCTTCAATTAGTTCTTCAATAGGTACTCCCTGCCCTTGGTTAAGACCAGGATCTCCCAAAGAGGCAATATAAACTGGAGCTCGCTTAATAGTTGATTGCTCTGCATAACCCTTTCGAATAACTACTTCATTCTTTGTCCCCAGGCCAAAAACAACAAAATCCCATCTTCCGAAAATTAAAGATCTTTGCCGCTGAATAATGATCGTATCCTCAATAACCCTTTCGATTAATTCAAGAGCCTTGCTGTCTTTTGCTTTAATGCCCATTTTTGGCATGTATTATAAATCCCTTTATAAGATTATACTCAAAACCATGAAACTCATTATAGTAAAAGGAGTTTCTGGAACCAAGTTGATTTTTAGCACAAAATTTTTAATAAAAACCAAGATTTAGCTTCAAAATCTATTCATGGTTGGCGCTCATATGAAAAATTCCTTTTTTCATCGCTAAAGATAAAGTTTCACTGGCAGCGTCGGGCTGAGGGTAAGACAATCCTTTTTTACTTTTTGACCATTCAATAATCCCTTTAATCATTTGAAAACGATGAAATGTGAGGCTTTCTAATCCAATTTCAAAAGAAAAAGAATAAAAAATCATTGAAAAAAGTATGGATGAGAACAAAAAAGTCTTCACTTTTCTTCTGTAAATGTAGAACCGGTCAGCAACCACGATATAAAAAGAAATTGTTAATAAAATAGAAATAATTTTATATCGAGGGACTAATGCTTGATCCATACCATAACCAGAACGGGTTAACGAAGCAATAGCGCTTACTAGGATAAGGAATACAATAAAAAGATAGAGAGAAGGTTTTTCCAAATAATATTTTCGAATTGTTAAAAAAATAAAAAAAATAAAAAAACAAAAACCCAAAGCTAAAGCACAGCTTTTACTAAAAAATACAAATCCTCCTAAAAACAAAAAGAAATAACCCCATAATTGAGTTTGGTTACTTAGCGCCGCCCATATACTTGGATGGTTTATTGGTTTTTCATAACCTATAAAATAAATAGTAGCTATAATTATAAAACCAGCTAACCAAAGAATGCTTTCCTTATATTTTTTAGTTACCAACAAAAAACACCAGATAATTGGAAATATCCCCATTCCACTTCCTTGTGTAAAAACGGCAAAAATGGCAAACAAGAAACCTAAATAAAAACGGCTAGCCCTCTCAATACTTAGAAAATAAAAACTAATTCCCGCAAAGCATAAAACATAGAGATTAGATAAAGACGCTAATGTCCAAGTCATATTTCTCCAATTTGCCAATTGGAATAATGTCCAGGCTATAGGAATTAATAAGACTGGTTTGTTTTTTGCGCTGACAAAGCTTTTATAAAAAAACAAAAAAAGAATTAGTAATGCTGAGTTTCCAATGAGAGGTAAAAACTTGAAATTTATTTCTTGAAATAGGAAATCATATAAAACAAAAACTGTTTTATTGAAAACGATTCGATGCTCATTATGCTGTTTAAATAATATGGAAATACGTTCTTGAGTATCGCTAGTAGAAAGGAAATCCATGTGCTGTTTTAAAGAGTCATAGTCGTCCCAAAATGGAACATTAACCGAGAAAATAAATATGCAAAAAAAGTAAAAAAGAATTGGAGCGCTAATAAGTACATAAGACCCAACATTTTGTAAGGGCGCATAATATTTATTCAATATGTTTTTGATTTTTGTCTCCCAAGTATCAATTTGCAATATCTCTGAAAATTTACATTAAAATTTTAGAAATAGGTTTCATTTAAAATTTCTAAGATTATTGCTACTAGCAAAAGTATCTTTTCAACATTCCTTCCATAGATAGAGCCCTCAGCCTTTCCCTTCCAGATAAATTTAAATTATAACGAAATGTTTATTGGAAATTGATTTCTATTTATTTACCCTCATCAATTAGCTTCTTAATTAAATAAAATCATAAAACTTTTAAATTAAATTTCATTAGCTTTTTGTTTAGATTTTAACTTTTTTATATAATTCATTGTAATTAATTAAAAATTATAGAACTTAGCTAATAAAGAATTAAAACTACAAATTTATTTTTTTGTTTGTTAGAATTTTTATATATAAGAATTTTTTGCTATTGCCAAACCTCGATCTCCTTTTTAACCCTTAACCAGAGGAATTACAAAATGGCGGAAATGACTAAACCGATTGATACTGCGGCCCCTGACAGGGCGGCAAAACTCATTCAAGATGCTCAACGTGGAAAATTTGATAGAGCATTGGGATTCGTCAAAGCATGGAAAAACACCCATAGTTTAAAAGAAATCGCAAGAAAAAAAATTATCACAACAGGTTTGAAATTTGGAACTAATACAGGAAGTGCAGCAATAGTGGCTCTAATCGGTGCAGGAACAATTGGTACCATAGCCAGTTTTGGACTTGCTCCGGCCTTGGGAATTGTTGTTGGAGCCCTTGCGAATAAAATCTTCGATGCCATTTGCTATAGTCAGGGTAGCGCTAAATTAGCTTTAGCGACAAAAGATAATAAATCCTTTGGTTTTGAATTACTAGTACCTGGAATAGATAAAGTGACTACAAAATACGATAGAGTCAAAACTTTGGTAAAAATTCGAAAACAAAAAGGGTTTTTGGGGGCATTAAAATCTTTATACCAAAAAACCAGACACTTTAAGACGAATATAGAAAGAAATAAGAAAAAAAAAGAAGGGAAAAAAATAAATTATCAGCATACTTTCATTAAAGGAGATATGGCTCTAGATCAAAGACTACTAGAGTTACAATTTTATGCTCAAATGACTTTTAACGTTGTCGGAAATTTAATCGATAACACTCTTAAAGCCCGGGAACAGTACGTGCAAGTTATGGAAAAATTACATGCATACACTATCATACAAGTTCATGCAGAAGGCATCCATTGGGCATGTAAACAAGGGAAATGCTATAGCAAATCCACCCAAGGTCAACAATATGAAAAAATAACAGAAGAAGCTATAAATAAGTTTATTGAGAAACAAGCATTAATTTCTCATACGCAAAAAGGAGTGGACTCCAAAATGGTTTTGCAACGGCTTGAAAGCCTTGCAAATTCAGATTCAATCTATAATCCCTCAAATACGGAACAAGCAAAGGGCTGGGTTGATTCACAAAAACAGGATCTAGGGATAGCGGGAGGCCAAGCTGGAGTTTTACATCCCCTCACTGTTGGAGAAAAAAATACACAAAATTTAAAAGAAATTGGAATCAATACCGGTATGGAAAGAGGAGCCGATTTAATCGCAGTAGATTTTCTTAATGATACTCTCACTAACCGAATGAAAAGTCGTAAGATTCTAAAAACCACAAACCCCGCTTTAGGCCTAGTAGAAAGCATAACCGATGACGAATTTAAAAGTAGAAGTAAATTATATACTGAGTTAATTGTTAAAGATAAAAAAGCCCTTAAAGAAAATGCTCACCGGACCGCACAAAAAATAATTCACTATGTTAAAAAAATTGACGAAATTGACGGTTTATTTATTAAATATGTTTTAAGTCGGATTGATAACTCCATATCTAATGGGGAATATCTATTTGAAAGCTGTGAAGATGCATGGAACGTCAATAGGATTGCGAATTATACTTTTAGCAATTACAACAAATTTATTACCCATCTAGTTTATATGGAAGCCATTTTATTACAGTTTGATAAAAAGGTCTCAGAGAGAATCAATGGAATAACTCAAGGAACCATTGTTAAAGAGGGCCGAGAAATCCCTAAACCTAGTCATCTAATCGCTCGCCATAACTCGGGTAAACAAGGGGAAATAATGGGGGCAGGTGGTGAGATACCGAAAGAAATTCTTGAGGTTATTCAAGATGATACTATTAATCTTGATGATATCATAACTCCAGAAATGAGAGAAATTTGGGAAAAGGAAGATGACGGTTAATAATCTTAATAATTATTTCCAGGAAGTGATTCTTTAATTATTCAAACCTATGATTTACTTGTAAATTTTTTTATATTGCAAGAAAAGTATTATTTTTTAACTCCAAAATATTGAGTTTTATCTGTGCACTATAACGGCCCAAGTGTATGGAACTCTTATCTAAGTTCTTCTTTGTTTTTTAGATTTAATAAAACAAATTTTTAAATTCATAAAGAATTTTTAATTTGACCTTAATAGTATTTTAATATTCGAGTTCTATCCTTAATAGGTAGAGAAAACTTAAAAGTTGGGCCTCATCCTGTTAAAATACAATTTAGTTTATTTACTTCAATAATTTTTATTATCTGCTGAGGGGTTTTGATTTTATGAAATTTTGTCTTCGGTTGGCAGCGCTATTTTTATTTTTTACGGCTCAATCAGTAATAGCTGCTCCCATACATGGATTATCTATTTATGGGTCAAGCGGTTTGAAATACAAAGCCGATCAACCATATGATTTTTCCAGCCCTAACGCCCCTAAGGGAGGTTATTTAACTTTAAGCTCTTACGGCGCTTTTACTAAAATGAACCCAATGTCATTAAAAGGGTTAGTAGCCCCTGGTATTCGAACTTTGGTTTTTGAGACCCCGATGGATAGTTCTAGCGATGACGATGAACCATTTTCTCAATACGGCAATTTAGTTGAAAATGTCGAAATAGCGGATGACCGAATGACGATGATCTATCACATACGCAAAAACGCTAAATTTTCTGATGGGCACCCCGTAACGGCTGATGATTTTGTGTTTTCCTATAAGTTAATACAGGACCCAGAATACGATCCATTTTATAAGCAATATTTTAAAGATATTTCTAATGTTAAAAAAATAGACTCACATAAAGTGGAATATTCTTTTGCCATATTTAATCAAGAACTTCCCTTAATTACGGGACAAATGCCCATTTTACCTAAACATATATATGGTAAGGCTGGTAAAAGTTTTGGCTCGGACTTTGATGAACTTGCAGTGGGTAGCGGTCCGTATATTGTCGAAAAATATGACTTTGGTAAATACATTACCCTTAAGCGGAATCCTGATTGGTGGGGAAAAGATCTTCCTATCAATCAGGGTAGATATAACTTTGACCATATCACTTGGAAAATTTATTTGGACCCAATAGCCATTCGTGAAGCTTTTAAGGGTGGTGAAATTGACGCCAACCAGATTACTAGTTCCAGGGATTGGGCATTAGATTATAAGGGAGATTTTGTCAAAAAAGGTTATTACATCCGGGATGAGATACCACATAAACGAGTTGCTGGAATGCAGGGATATGGAATGAACTTAAGGAACGACATTTTTAAATCTCGAAAAATCCGCGCCGCTATCTCGATGGTTTTTGACTTCGACTGGAGCAATAAAAACTTATTTTATGAGCAATATACTCGGAATGATTGCTATTTCGATAATAACTTAGAGATGAAGCCTCAAGGGACTCCTCAAGGTGCGGTAAAAAAGATTTTATTAGATTTACGCAAGAAACATGGTTCGGCAATACCTAAAACAGCTCTTACTAAACCTGTTGGCGCTCCTGGCCAAGGTCAGCCGCTTGCAAAAAATATTGCGGTAGCTAACAAATTATTAGATTCCACTGGTTGGAAGATTGGCAAAGACGGAATTCGTGAAAAAGACGGTAAAAAATTCAATATAGAACTTCTTTTGAATAATCCTCTGTGGCAAAGGATTTCTGAACCTTATAAAAACAACTTAAAAAAGATAGGCGTAGATCTTACTATGAAACTGGTTCAACCAGCGGAATACGAAGAAAGGTTGCGAAGTTATAAATTTGATATGATTGTGACCAGTTACGGACAAAGTCGTTCTCCCGGTAATGAGCAACGCGACTTATGGGGAAGTGAAGCGGCAAAAACACCTGGAGCAAGAAATATATCTGGAATATCAAATCCAGCAGTGGATGAATTAATAGAACTTGTAATTGCCGCCGATACCCGGAAAAAATTAATCGACAATATACAGGCCTTAGATCGAATTCTTACTCATCAATATATCACCGTGCCGCATTGGTATATTTCATACGATAGAATTGTTTATTGGAATCGGTTTTCTAGACCAAAGAAGAATCCTTCCCAAGCCCCTACCCTGAACAATATTATCGAATGGTGGTGGGAAGACCCTAAAAAAGCTAAAGCTCTAAAAAAAGCAAGAAGTAGCGGCAGTTCTTTGCTTTAACTCTCAAGTAGACTTACATCTAAACCGGCACTTCAATGGTTAGTTATATTATTCGTCGATTATTATTGATGTTCCCAACCTTAATTGGGATTGTCACTATTACCTTTCTCATCACTCAATTTGTTCCTGGTGGGCCGATCGATCAGATAAAAGTAATGCTGAAAGGTCATGCGGGAGCGGCTTCTGAAGCCGGCGGAGCTGGCGCTATTAAAGGAAATAAATCAGGCCAAGAAATTGATCCGGAACAATTAGAAAAACTTAAAAAGGTATATCACTTAGACAGACCAGTATTAGAGCGGTACTTACGCACCTTCTTGTGGTATACCCCAAAAAATCCCAAAGATCCGTTTATAGAAAGAGTTTTAAATTACGACAATTGGGACGGGTTTCTAGTTTTTAAATTTGGTAATTCCTTTTATCGCAACAAAACAGTTTTAGAATTAGTTAAAGAGAAACTACCCGTTTCACTATCTCTTGGTATCACTAGTTTTTTTATTTCTTATATAGTTTGTATCGTATTAGGTATTGCTAAAGCCGTTAAAAGTGGTGAGCGCTTCGATACAATAACAAGCGTGATTGTTTTAATCGGTTATAGCGCTCCCGGCTTTGTTGTGGCAATTTTTTTGATTGTGTTTTTGGGGCCAGGCGATAAGGCAATAGCTCACCTCATACCTTTATCTGGGTTGACCTCAGCCGGTTCAGTGGGTTACGACGACTGGTCGAATTGGGACAAACTTTTAGACTATCTTCACCACCTTGCCGCTCCATTGTTTTGTTACATGCTTGGTAGTTTCGCCACCCTCACCATGCTGACAAAAAACTCTATTTTAGAAGAAATGAAAAAGCAATATGTAACTACAGCTCGCGCTAAAGGGTTATCTCAAAACACAGTATTGTTTAAACATATCTTAAAAAACTCGCTCATCCCTTTAATTACAGGATTCCCCATAGGATTTCTATCAATGTTCTTTACGGGTTCTCTTTTATTAGAGCAGATCTTTACCTTAGACGGCCTAGGGTTATTATCCTACCAAGCGGTAATACAAAGAGATTATCCAATCGTTTTAGGCTCTCTATTTATTTTCACTTTAATCGCGTTGATAGGACAACTATTAACCGACATTTCTTATGTCATAGTTGATCGAAGAATATCTTTCGAAGAATCACAAGGTTAATTGTTTATGAAACTCGGAAAAGATATTCAAATAAAAATTACCAAGTTTAAGGCAGATAAAAGAGCGTTTATAAGCTTTTTAGTCCTTTTTACCGCGTTTATTGTCACATTACCTACAGAACTTCTTTGTAATGTTCGCCCCATCGTTTTATCGGTAGATGGTTCTTTATACTTTCCAATATTTAAGCGATATAGTGAACGTGATTTTGGCGGGATACTACCTAGTGAACCAGATTATAAATCGAATACCTTCATAAGACTTATATCTGGAGTTGAAGAACCGGACAAATCATTTGAACAATCTAAAAAAACTAACTCCATAGAATTGGGTGATTTTGAAGAAGATACTTTATCTCTTGAGATGGATGACTTTGAAGATGAATCAGATCCAGTAGAAGAAAATTCGTTGTCTTTAGATATGGATGACTTTGAAGATGAAATAAACGATACGACAAAAAAAGTATCCCCAACCTCTGAATCTATTGATAATAATCATAAACAGTCAAAGCCTCGCGACTATTGGATGATCTGGCCACCCATCAGATACGATTACAAATATATACCAACCGAAAGTAAAATTGGAGTCGTGGCGTTAGCCGCTCCATATGAAACTAAAGGTTATAAAGAAGGCGAAACAGTTTTATCTTCTTGGGTTGACGGTCATTATTTAGGAACCGATGATCGTGGTAGAGATGTTTTGGCCCGATTAATTTACGGCTTTAGGATATCGTTAATCTTTGGCTTGAGTCTAGCTATTACCGGCACCATTGTTGGATGTATGTTAGGCGGTGTCCAGGGATATTTTGGAGGTTGGATAGATTTGATAGGGCAAAGATTTATGGAAATATGGGGATCAATGCCGAGGCTTTACTTATTAATCATTCTCAGTTCATTGTTAACCCCATCTCTATTCTTATTATTTTTCATATTAAATCTAACTGCCTGGATGGGAATTGCTGCCTACATAAGAGCTGAGTTTTTAAAGTCTAGGAATTTAGAATACGTTAAAGCGGCAAAAGCGATGGGCGTTTCAAATTTTGAAATAATGAGACGACACATACTACCTAATTCTCTGACTCCGGTAGTGACGTTTTTTCCGTTTGAAGTAACGGCAGGCATTCTAGCTTTGGTAAGTCTTGATTACCTCAACTTAGGCGTCCCTAGCCCTTCGCCAAGTATGGGAGAGCTATTGGCTCAAGGAAAAAATAATTTGCAGGCTGATTGGATTATTTTGCCAACTTTTCTCACTCTCACCATCACATTATCTTTGCTAACTTTTGTTGGTGAAGGAGTTCGAAACGCTTTCGATCCGAAAAAAAATTAAATGCTCCTTGCCGTCGACAATTTAAAAACACATTTCCGTGTCGGTTTTGACAAAACCGCTAAGGCTGTTAATGGAGTTTCTTTTGAGCTTCAACCAGGAAAAACACTCGCTCTTGTCGGGGAATCAGGCTGTGGTAAAAGTCAAACCGCATTTTCAATTATGCGATTGATTGCAGAAAATGGTTTCCATCCCGACGGAAAGATCGCTTTTAACGGTCAAGATCTGATGAAGTTTTCAGAAGAAGGAATGCGCGGTATTCGAGGCAACGATATTGGGATGATCTTCCAGGAACCTATGACTTCCTTGAATCCTTTATTTCGAATTGGTAATCAATTAGAAGAGCCACTTCGCCTTCATCGTAAATTAGCTAAAGGGCCAGCTCGCGCCCAAGCGCTTGAATTACTCAAACAAGTTGGAATACCTGATCCTGAAAACAGAATTGACAATTTCCCTCATGAGCTTTCAGGCGGAATGAAGCAACGCGTAATGATTGCGATGGCTTTAGCTTGCGAACCAAAGGTTTTAATAGCAGACGAACCAACCACCGCTCTTGACGTGACTATTCAGGCGCAAGTTCTGAAGTTAATGGCAGATTTACAAAAGCAAACAGGTATGGCAATTCTTTTAATTACTCATGATTTAGGAATTGTTAACCAAATGGCCGACGAAATCTGCGTAATGTATGCGGGTAAAATTGTCGAACAAGGTTCGAGAGAACAAATTCTCAAAGAACGAGCTCATCCTTACACGCGACGACTCTTTGATTCAATTCCCAAAGACAATGATTCGAAATATTATTTAAATACCATCGATGGAATTGTTCCACCCGCTACGGAATATGGAGAAGGCTGTTTATTTTATGATAGGTGCTCCGAAGCTATAGATAGGTGTATGGCTAATGATAGTCCACTACATCCAATCAGCAAAGGGCATCAAGCCGCTTGTCATTTATTAGAAGACAATCAATTAATTGGAATAAGAGAAATAAAGAAGAAACGCGCTCCTGAAAGAAATGTTTTACCAGAAGTTCTAATCGAAACTAAAGATCTTAAAACTTGGTTTCCAGTAAGACGCGGAGTATTTCGTCGAATCGCCGCATATGTTAAGGCTGTTGACAGTGTCGATTTAGTATTAAAACGAGGTTCAACTGTAGGCCTTGTTGGGGAATCTGGTTGCGGAAAAACGACTTTAGGAGAGTCCATTCTTCGATTAAACGCTCAGGCAGATGGGCAGGTTCTATACAATAACCAAAATATTTTGGAACTAGACACTCCAAAACTAAAACAAATCAGAAAATATCTGCAAGCAGTTTTTCAAGATCCCTATGGAGCGTTATCTCCAAGAATGACGATTGAAGAAATCGTGGGAGAAGGTTTGCGAGTGCATTACCCCGGTTTGTCATCCGTTGAGAAACTTAAAAGAATAGAGAACGCATTGGCAGAAGTAGGGCTTCCTGCAACAGTTGTGGAACGTTACCCTCATGAGTTTTCTGGAGGACAACGACAACGGATTGGAATTGCCCGCGCATTAATTTTAGAACCTGAGTTTATTTTGTTAGACGAGCCTACAAGCGCTTTGGATGTTTCTGTACAAGCTCAAGTGTTAAATCTCTTACGCGATCTTCAATACAAAAAACAACTCACCTATTTGTTCATAACGCATAACTTAAGCGTAGTGCGTTATATAGCCGACACTGTAGGAATTATGTATTTGGGAAGAATAGTAGAATATGGATCGGTAGAAGAAATCTTTAAAAAACCGAAGCATCCTTATACCAAATCGTTATTGGAAGCAGTCCCAAGCTTAACTGAGAAGAAAGCATTTGAACCATTGGTAGGCGACGTCCCCTCCCCGCTCTATCCTCCCACAGGATGTCACTTCCACCCACGGTGTCCAATATATCTAAACGAACCAGAAGGTTCTCCATTGAGAAACAAATGTCAAACAATCTACCCCGATGAAAAAGGTTCTAAATCTGATTACGCTCGTTGCCACGCGTTATAAATTGATTGACTTCAAACTTTTGAAATATTTATAAAAATTGTTTTTTTTATTTTTTGAAAAAATAAAATATTGACTACCAAAAATATTTTTGTCAAAGTAGCTTCAACTTTTTGAAAGAACTTGATTGCAAGTGGAATTACCCTTAGGAGTTTATTACGTGCAAAGCTGTCCTCATACAATTAACCCACTTAAATTATTATTAAAGTCGGAAGGATATAAAAGAGCAACCAAAACTGGGTTTTTCCTACTAATACTTCTTTTGTTGTTTTCTCCCGCCCACGCTCAGGAATGCTCCAAAAAAAAGAAAAAAAGCAGTTCCGAAGACTTTTTAACAATTGCCTTTGAAAACGATTCCATCGGAAGTGGCAAGGACCAAAACTATACAAGCGGTCTCCGAGCGACTTATTTTGACCATAAATTAGAAGTTCCTGAATTTATCTGCAAATTAGCTAAATGGGCGCCTAGTCTAAAGGAAAATTTGGATAAACCGGATAAAAATGAAGTGAGTGTTTATTATTCTCTTGGTCAGAACCTTTACACTCCAAACGATATTGGCAGTCCCGCGCAAGACCTGAATGACAGACCATGGGCGGCATTCTTATATGGCTCCATGGGTATATACTTAGATCCTGAAAAAACTGGTAAGAGTATTGATGAATTTGAATTAACCTTAGGCGTTGTTGGTCCAGCCGCTTTAGGCAGACAGGCGCAAACAGTCGTACACAAGCATATTACTAATAGCACAATTCCACTGGGATGGGGTAACCAGCTAGAAAACGAACCTGGGTTTATCCTTTCTTGGCAACATCGCTGGTGGCCAGATGAACTGCATTGGGAAGTACCTACGTTTTTTAAAGGGAAAACGCTAAAGGTTTCAGTTGGACCTCATCTTGGCGCAAGTATTGGCAATGTTTATACCTATGGCAACGCTGGGTTTTCTTTTCGGATTAGTTCGGAAGGGTCAGCAACGAGCGATATGCCTATTCGGGTCAGGCCCGCCTTACCGGGAACGGGTAAATTTAAGGTGGATGGTTGGGGCTGGTCGCTGTTTGGCGGGTTAGAAGGCCGAGCCGTAGCCCGCAATATTTTTCTTGATGGGAATACATTTGAGAGCAGTCACAGCGTTACTAAATATCCGTTTGTTAGTGATGCCAATATTGGAATTGCCTTCGAGGTATGGAAATTGCGCCTGAGCTACACGCTTGTATCCCGCTCTAAGGAATTTAAAACACAGCAAAGCTCCGAACTGTTTGGGGCAGCGAGCCTTTCTTACATGTTTTAAGAGGGATTCTTTTTCAACTTCTAGACCAGGATTGAAGTTTCACCTTCCTGATGGAAATTTTAAATTGATCAAATCATGATTTTAAATTCATCCTCACTTAAAACCTTAACTTCTAGTTTTTTCGCTTTTGCGAGTTTGGATCCGGGGTCAGTACCGGCGACAACATAATCTGTTTTTGCAGAAACGCTCGAGGTTACCCTACCCCCCAATTCCAAAATTTTCTTTTTTGCTGAGTCACGGGTCATTGTTTCTAACGTTCCCGTAAGAACAAATTGTTTGCCTTTTAAACTATCGCCTACTTGGCTCTTGATGACATTGGTTTTTAAACCTTTTTCCGACAACCTTCTTAACGCGTCGCTATTTTCTTCATTAGTAAAATACGCGCTTAAACTTTCAACAATTTTAGGGCCAATTTCATCAATGGATTCCAAATCTTCTGTAGAAGTTTTTAATAAGTTATCTAAATCGCTAAAATTATCCGCTAAAACCGCCGCAACTCTTTGCCCGACAAACCGAATCCCTAAACCATAAATCAATCTGGCCAACCCTGCTTCTTTACTCTTTTGAATGGAATCTATCAAATTCTGGGCTGACTTATCGGCCAACCGTTCTAGAGGAATTAAATCCTCTAATTTTAAGTCATAAAAATTGGAAGGCTCCTTTACTAATCCAGAATCGACCAATTGTTCCAATATCGCGGGGCCAAGATGATCTATGTCCATGGCATCTCGTGAAGCAAAGTGTAATAGCCGTTCTTTTAGCTGGGCTGGGCAATATAAATTGACGCAGCGCCAAGCAGCCTCCCCTTCTTCGCGACTTATTGGCTCAGAACACTCAGGACATTCTTTAGGCATTTCAAATTTGTCACCACGTTGTCCATCTTTCTTTTCAATTACCTTTATGACCTTCGGAATAATTTCGCCCGCTTTTTTTACAACGACTTCATCGCCAACACGTATATCAAGTCTTTTAACTTCATCTTCATTATGTAACGTGGCTCTTCCGACTGTTGAACCGGATAGAAACACAGGCTCTAAAAGAGCCACCGGAGTAATCGAACCTGTTCTACCTACCTGACAAATGATATCTTTAACTACCGTGGTGGCATGTTCCGGCTCATATTTATAAGAAACAGCCCATCTAGGATATTTATTTGTAGCTCCTAATCGATCTTGAAAAGCAAACGAATTGACTTTAATCACTAAGCCATCTACGTCATAGTCTATTTCGTTTTTTCGGGTTTCCCATTTATCAATGATTTCAAAAACATCTTCAAACCGTTTACATAAGATAGTTTCGGGGTTAATGCGAAACCCTAAAGACCTCAAAGTTTCTAACGATTCAAAATGAGACGTAAACCTCTCTCGCTCTCCAACATTGTAAATAAATATATTCAAGGGCCGATTAGCCGTTATGGTTGAATCCAGTAGTCTTAGTGAGCCTGCCGCCGCATTGCGTGGGTTTGCAAATAAAGGTTCGTCATTAACTTGTCGAGATTTATTTAGCGCGTCAAAAGCGTCTCGCTCCATGTAAACCTCGCCACGCACTTCCAATTTTTGTTTCTCTTTAATTCGAAGAGGAATCGATTTTATAGTTTTCAAATTCGCCGTAATATCCTCGCCAACTTTACCATCACCTCGTGTTGCACCTTGAATCAATACTCCATTATCATAAGTCAATGTCACTCCCAGTCCGTCAATTTTTAGCTCTACAACGTATTCAATGTCCTTATCCGAGCCTAAATTTTTAACCATACGTTCGTGGAATTTTTTTAATTCTTCAACGTTATAGGTGTTGTCCAAACTGAGCATCGGATATTGATGAACAATGGGAGCAAACTTTTCGGAAGCTTTTCCTCCAACTCTTTTTGTTGGAGAATCAGCAGTCACCCATTCGGGATATTTATTTTCTAATTCCTCTAATTCCTTAGTCATCCAATCGTAATCGCGATCAGAAATTTCAGGATTATCTTCTACGTAATACAAACGCTCGTGTTTTTGTAATTCTTGACGCAACAACTCCAAACGTTTTTTATCTTCAACTGACATTAAAATAGAAATCCTTACTAAATAATTTTCTAGGCTAAATAATAAAACTGAGAAGTAATTTTAGGTTGGAATTATTAAAATTAAAAACGTTATTTTGAGATTTAACGAGAGTTCTAAATTAAAACGAGGGGTTTGAAGAGAATCTTATCCCTTGTGAAGAGTTCAATAGAGGAAAGTAAACCTAAAGCCTTCACTTCCAGGCCGCATTGTGCGGCCAGTTAGTTCGAATGTGACGCGGTTTTATGGCGTAGTTTTTTTATTAATTAACGCTGGACGGGTCTGAAATTCCTAATGATGGTGACCGCCTGGACCATGGGCATGGCCGTGTTGTAATTCTTCTTCGGTCGCTTCCCTTATGCTTAATACTTCTATTGCAAAATGAAGCGTTTCACCAGCTAAAGGATGATTGCCATCAATAAAGACTTCATTACCCTCAATTTTTTCTACTTTAAAGTTTTGATGTTTCCCATCTCCTAAATCAGCCGTAAATTCCATTCCAATTTTAACTTCGACGTCTTTTGGAAACATCGACATCTCTGTTTTTATCTTTAACTGAGGAACATGCTCTCCGTAACCTTCTGCAGGAGGAACTACTACATCTTTGGTACTGCCAATTAACAACCCTTCCAAAGCTTTTTCTAATCCTGGTACAATTTGCCCAACCCCATGGAGGTATTGCAAGGGATCACCTGCGCCTGCGCTATCAAGTTCTTCGCCGTCAGAGTTTTTCAATGTATATGAAATTCCGACAACCGTATTATTTTTTATCATGATTAATCTCTCCAGATTTTAGGCATAAAAAAAACCTCAAAAAACCACTATGGGAACTTTACTCAATCGCTCCTAGCGGACTCATTGGGGCTTTTTACATTTTAAGTCTTTAATTATCAATACTTGACTCTAACTTAAAACAAAATAAATTTCAACCTGCGGGTAAAAAACTCTAAACATAAGATCAAATTATTTCATTAATTTGATCAAATTGCCTGCAGCATAGGCTCTTACAACTGGTAATGAATCATATATTGAATTTAATAATAAAGGCCAAGCCTCTACTCCTCCCATCATCCCCGCCGAACGAACGGCAGAGGTTCTTACGCGGGAATTCGAGTCTTTTATCGCTTGAGCTAAAAGCCTTCCGCGATTTGTTAAATTGGTTTTGCCCAAAATCCTAGCAGTAGCGCTTCTCACACCATAATCTGGGTCATGCAAAGAATCTCTAAATACATTTTCACAGGCGGATTGTTTATCCGCGTCTAAAGCAGCGGCAGCGGCTAACCTTACTAAAGGATCGGGGTTATCGCAGAATTGTGAAAATAAGCTCATTCCAGGGTGAGTCGTTAAACGCCCTAATAAGGTTAATGCTTCCCGTTGAACAAATGGGTTTTTGTGTAAAGTTAAACGCACCAATTTTTCTAACATTTTTGGAGATACCTTATCTCCAATGGCTTTTAGACTATAAAATATTATTTCACCTTGGGGATCGTTTAATAACTTAACTAAGGTTTCTATAGCAAGCTTATTTCCTACTTTTCCTAAATAGCCAATTGCTTGATATCTCAACGCCACATCTCCACTTTTGGATGCGCTGATCAAGGTCTTTATGTGACCATTTACATTGAGCTTTACCAATGAAGCAGCCGCGGCAAACTGAACGGTAGGATCGGGCGCGCTTAAATGAGATTTTAAAATTGGAATTGTGTCTTTTCCTCCAAGTTCTCCTAATACTTCTAAAGCTTCGGCTTTTACCCAAACATCTGAATCGTCACTCAATTTGTAGGCAAGTTTCAAAGCTTTTTCAGGGGCCACCTTTCTATATCCCTTAAAAGCAAATAGTCGAGCCGTGGGATAAGAATCTTCAATTCCTTTTTCCAAAATTGGTAACGCCAATTCACTTTCAGATTCTCCTGCCGCCCTGATTGCAGCGCTTCGTACAAATGCATTTTCGTTCTGAACAGTTTCTATTAATACTTTTAGACAATTTTTAAGAATTCTGTTTGCCGTATCCGATGGGCGGTCTTTTTCTACTTTTTTTCCCAATTCATCAGCGAAAGAAACTAATTGTTGTGAAGGAATCAAAAAACTTAAGAAAAAAATAAAAATTAAGGCTTTTAATGTCTTTTTCAAAAAAATCACTTATAAGTTTTGGAGTTATTCGGTTAATAATGCGTCTAAATTTTCGAGGATTGATTCTTTTTCTGCTGAACCAATAGGCTTATTATCTAATGATTTAAGAAGTTTCAAATATTTCTTGTAAATATCTACATCTTTAAACTTTTCCCTTTTTTCAAAACCCTTTAATAAAATTTCACATTTTTTTATCAAAATGCCTAAAACTGCATCGGTTTGCTCTTTTGAAAGGGGCTCTAGACTTAAAAGTTTAGATAAAGAGTATACTCGGAACCGATCCATCCCCCAATACTTTCTCGACAATTGATCCTGATGGCCGCCATATTTTATTAAAAGGTTTTGATTTATAAAACCAAAGCTAAGCTTAGCTGACATTCTCAACCAAAGGTCATAATCTTCACAAGCGGGCAACTTAGTATCAAAACCTCCAATTTCTTTTAAAATATTTGTCCTAATCATCACAGAGCTTGGGCTAACGATGCAAAGAGGTAAACTTTGAAGAAATATGTCTCCTGAATATTTTTTATGCTTTTCCCTTGGATTTATGCGAACGCCATTTCGAATCCAAATTTCTTCCGTCTGACTAGCAGCAAATTCAGTATGTTCATCCATCCATTGGGTCTGAATTTCTAGTTTTTTCGGCTCCCACAAATCATCAGAATCTAAAAAACAAATATATCTTCCTTTTGATATCTCAATTCCACGGTTACGAGCATAAGAAACCCCGTGATTTACATCTAGAATGATCGTTTTTAAGGAAGGATATTTACTAAGAAGGTCTTGAGTTTGATCTGTTGATGCATCATCTATTACAACAATCTCTATATCTTTAAAGGATTGCGCTAAAACTGAATTTAACGTTTTTCCTAGTAAATGAGAACGATTGAAAGTCGGAATAATTACGGAAACTACAGGATCTGCATTCATTTAGTACTATTTAGTTTTGGTGAAACCCATAAAAACTAATAAATTTAGGTTTAATCAAGTGATTTTAGAATTTTCTCAAAAAATCCTAAAGATTAATAAAATAAATAGCAAACTAAAAAATTGTGCCCATATTAAATAATAGATCCTTAAGAGTTTGATATTCATTTCCCCTTGATTTTGCAAATATTCCCCGTTAGTTTTTAAGACTTACCCCCCCATAAAAGTCTTGACAAAAAAGCTAATTTTCACGATAGTAGGGGTTTCGCTCTAATAAACGACAACTTTCCCCTCATTCGGGATAATGACCCGAACCAATACTTTATAATAATCCTGAAATTTTGGACTTTGAACGGAATTATGGAATTTAGCGAAGTAACGGCCCTTTTTAAAGACGACCTAAAACGAGTAGAAAAGGAAATTCGGAAGAATATCCAATCCCAAATTTCCTTGATTCCGCAAATTAGCGGCTATTTGATGGATGGCGGCGGTAAACGAATTCGCCCATTATTAGTTATGCTTGCCTCAAAACTATGTAAAGGCGAAATTACTGATAGAGTTATTAAACATGCCTGCTCTATTGAATTTATTCATGCCGCAACTCTACTCCATGATGATGTTGTAGATGAAACTACTGTTAGAAGAGGTCGAGAAACAGTTAATACAAAATGGGGAAGCGACGCGAGTATATTATTAGGCGATTATCTGATTTCTCAATCGATTCTTTTAATCGCTTACGATTCAGAATCACGGACAATACAAGCCATTGCAGAGGCAGCAAAAGAGCTAGTTGAAGGCGGCATTAAGGAATTCTCCTCGGCTCGTAAACTTTCCATAACTGAAGAACAATATTTAGATATTATTTATAAAAAAACCGGATCTATTATTTCTGTTAGCTGTAAATTGGGAGCTATTTTATCTAACGCCGATTCAATGGCTGAAAGATCATTAGTAGAGTTTGGAAAAAACATTGGTATGGCTTTTCAACTAGTTGACGATGTTATGGATTATGATAGCTCCGAAGAAATTCTTGGAAAACCAGTTGGAAATGACTTCAAAGAAGGTCACGTTACTCTTCCCCTTCTATACTTGTACAGAAACTCAAACTCATCCTTTAAAAAGGATATTGAAGCCTTTATAAAAAACGATAAATTGACTGATGAGGAATTCTTTTTTGTCCAAGACAAAATGAGAGAAGGTAAAGCCATCGATTACACTCTCGATTTGGCGCGAGACTATATCGATAAAGCAAAAACATTCTTAAATCCCTCAATGTTTAAAGAATCTGATTATTTAGACGCTAGTTTTACTATTGCCGATAATATCATTGAGCGCCATTTAGCGACTCGACCAGCTTTAAATCAAACCTAATTGATCTTCCTCACCACATGCGGGTCTCTCCCACATTTCTTCAATAGTAAGAACTTGATTTTAAATGCCTCATTCAACGGTAAATTTAGCGATAGAGGCAGTAAGATACTTTCTAGCCAACGGAAAACCTTTACCTCGCCCTGATAACCTTGGTAACGAATTCAACGAAAAATCCGCTGTATTTGTATCTATAAAGCAAAATAAGAATCTTCGCGGTTGTATTGGGTCAATAACTCCTAAAACTCAAAATTTAGGAAATGAAATCATTTTAAACGCCGTCAAAGCGGCTACAAAAGACCCCAGGTTTCCTCCTATTTCCAAACTAGAGCTATCCAACCTGACCTTTTCCGTCGACGTTTTAACTCCATTAGAAGCAATAGAGGGGTTGTCGAATCATAATCCTAAAAAATATGGCTTAGTTGTTAAAAATGGCAGTAAATCGGGGCTTTTATTACCTGACTTGGAAGGCGTAAAAACTGCTGAAAAACAACTAGAAATCTGTAAGAAAAAAGCAGGAATTAGCGCGTCAGAAAGTGTTGAAATGTTTCGGTTTCAAGTAAAACGATACTATTAGGTAAAAAAATACCCCTCTCAACTTAAAGCTGAGAGGGGTATGAACAACTTATAAATTTAACCTACATAAAAGCACTTACTAGCAGGGGTACGTGTATCCATATTTTTACCCCGGTTGGTGTGATCGTCAATTTCAGCGGCACAACCAATCATTCGACCGAATAAAAAGGTAGCAAAACTAGCAGTTTCAATATCGCTATCTGCCAGAGTTCCCGCTTTAAAATCTTTCCAAACCATCTTCAATAAAATAACGGCAATTACCGCATCAACGTTAACGCAGTAAACATTTTTGGTTACTTTAGCTTTAAATAGTCCTTGAACTAAATGGTGGTAAAAGTCCAAAAACACATTATAAAGTCCCTTTTCCTTAAAGAGCTCACTTACAAACTGCTCTCTAGGATCGTAGTTAACATCTTTACCTTTAAACACTGGATGATTAACACAAGGGATCTTGCCGTAGTTCAAATTACCTACCGCTTTTTGTGCTTTTTTAAATTTCCCATACTCGTTAGCGTAATCAACCGCAATTTTTTCAAGATCGATTCCATGATTAGAATCTGAAGGATCAGTTAAGGAAGTATCCTTAAATTTTTCCATCAAGAAGGCCGCGGCTTCATATCCGTTACCGCCATGGGCAAAACCAGTATGAGTTAAAAAGCCAATAAACGCTTTATTTAACTGAACTCGGCTAGGATCTTCTGGGCCATCTGCGCTAACTGCTCCTTTTGAACCTTGAGCGGAAATCGTTCCTGGGCCGTTAGTGATAATCAAACCAAGTAATACTTGGAATTCATACAACTCGCCTTCGGAAGGGGCTCGACCCAACAATGCCATAAAAGCAGTTTTTGTGAACGAAGTTGTGGCTAATTCAGCCATTCCAATACCGCAGAAGTTATCGTCACCATGTCTAGAAGAAGGAGCATTTACTCCTACTAAAGCGCTAAAGATTTTAGAATTCCAAGGTAACCGGACGAGAGTATCTTTGGTGATTTTCTTACCTCTTAAAGGAGCCCATCCAATTGTGGTCCAAATAGCCGCTAAAACGGTATCTTTTCCAACGTGACCGCCATGTTTCTTGGCCATTTCTTCACAAAACTTGGTAAACACAGAACCACCTAATTTATTGATAGCTTCCAACATGCCTTTTGCGCAAGGGCTTTCCTCAGAGTCAACCAAAGCTTCCTTATGTGCATCAGCAGAACTCAAAATATCAGAAAAATCAAAATCCCCAGTAACATCGGTCAATGTAGTGGATTGAAAAAGCTCTAGTAAAGCCGCCGAAGCATTCATCGCCTTTTCAGCTGTCTTTTTGCCAATAATTCCCAAACCAGTAGCTACTACCGTATTTGGAGAGTTCCCATTTTCTTTAGAAGCCTCTGCCGCTATTAACGCCGGGTGCCCCTTCATATTAACGTAACCATTAAGAGCAATATTGGCTAAAGCTTCGCCCGTTTCACAAGTTCTTTGCCGAATTAAAGAAAAGACCAAGTTGGACTCAAAAGTGCTTTTAGAAGCGTCTAAAATAGATTCGTTATGAATTTTAGAAACTTGCGTTTTTGGGTCCATCATGGAAGCGCCACTAGTATCTTTTAGCGTTTCCCTTGAAAACTGGGCTCCCACTTGTTTACTTAAAGCTTCAATTTGTTGGTTATATGGCTCAGCAGCTTCGACAGTTTTAATATCTAATTCTGCAGGAACGTTCACTCCGTTATTATTAGAAAACCAACACTTAAGATCTAAATTCCCAGTAGGCTCAAAGTCTTTTGTGACATCATTCAATGCCATTACTTTGGTCAAAGCTTCAGGAATATGAGCAATATTAGTAACCAAGGCCCCTTTTTTTGAAACATGCTGGCTATCTTCAGGAGTAAAAATTCCATCAGTGCCAAAATATTCCATGAACCATTTTTCCTTGGCAAAGGCGTCGTCGCCAGAACCAGCCAATGAACCGGCATGACCACAAGCAGAACTCAATTTAGCTTTCCACCGTCCAACAACACAAGCAACGATTGGCTTTTCAGACTTGATATCGTGTTCATAATACCCGCCTGGTTCGCTATATAAGACAGCTGCTTTTGATCGTTCGTCATTATTAAATGCGTACAAAAATTCTTTAGGCCCATATTGAATATAAACGTCTTTACCACTAGAGACAGAAGTGGTAGTGCCCCACCCTGAAGTAGCAAGATAAACGGCAATGGTCGTCGTAAAGTTTCCAGAATTGGAAAAGAGCGCTACGCTTCCTTTAACAAGAGATTCCTCTGGGGAATTACCGCCTAATGCCCCACCCAAACGGATGTGATTCCACGAGTCTGCAAAACCTAAGCAGTTGCCGCCAAATAAATCTACTCCGTTGGTTTGGCAAATAGCGCGCATGATTCGTGAATCTTTAACCGAAACTTTTTCGGTTAGAACAATGACTTTTTTCAAGTCAGGGTTACAGCGAACCGCTTCGGCAACGCCATCTTTAACGCCGGAAGGTGGCAAATAAACAACACAAACATTAAATTTATGACCTGCTGCCATACCTTCTTTAATAGAATTATAGCAAGGAATCTTACCAAGTTTTGTCGGCAAGAACTTACCGCTTTTTCCTGGACCAGTGCCAAATACAACGTTTCCACCAGAATACTCATGGCTGATTGGCATTACGCCAGAACTTTCTTTACCTAACATATTTAGAACAACTACCTTGTCTTCTTTTGTAGCCAATTCTGACAAGGATTTAATACCTAAGTAGTATGGAAAATCCTCTACACCCTGTTGATGCATTATGAAACTCCTCCCAAAATTCGGGTAACGACTAATTATTTATATTTATATTTTTAATTTAGATTTAATTTCTTCTTTTCCGCCGCCCTCAAGCATCCATTTATTGATTTTATGGACGTAATTGATGACTTCCGACATGGCGCTGTCATGACCAAAAAACCGGTATGGCAAACCTAAGGAATCTAAGATGTCTCTCAAATAAGCCATTCCACGAATTAAATTTGGACCGCCGCGGCCAACAACAACAAAAATCGGAACCGGACCATGGGTTTGGAAATATGATTTAACCCCGTCACCAATAGCTCGGAAGGTCTCATAAATATCTGTATTATTTGCTTTACCGCCAATAATAAATAGAACATTAGACTGTTCAAGCCAATGTTTAAAAGTAATTCTAGAGATATCGTTCATTTTAGCGTAAGGAGGATTACCGCCAAAATCAGAGGAAATCGTTGCATAGTCTCCCAACAATTCAGTAACCATAGCGTTAGCTCCGCCACCAAATGTTGGCGCAGTAATAGTTCCTTGATCATTGATTACGAAAACGTCACTTTGTCCTTGGTAAGTTCTCAACTGATTAATTTCTTGCTCAAATTCAGAATAATCAGAAGCAAATAAATGGCTCGGTAAATGGAGTCGTTTCCAAGCCGGATCGTCTTGATCAAACGCGCATTTAAAATCGCAAGCCACTGGAATATAACGACCTTTAACATTTTGCATCCGGATTGGATTCAATTCCAATTGCAGCATTCCGTAGTTATTGTACAAATCCCACAGCTTTGGAAGATTTTGAACCAAAGGACTGATAATTGCGGGTGGAGCTCCTAATTCCGTTAAAGCATTTGAAACATGAAATGCTTTTAGACCAGTCAAAGGATCAAAAGGAACTTCCATTATTTTATCTTTTTCTAATTCTTCAATATCTACCCCGCCATGATGAGTTATCGTCATCGTAGGAGCACGGTAAACTGTGCTTTCAGAGATAGAAAAATAAACTTCATAGTCAGCCGGAACGCCTCCTTCGAAGGTGACACCATCGGCTTTTGCCTTAATGAAACCCACTTCATGCGTTGCGAAATAAAGTCGTTCTTTTTCTTTTAAAGCGTCGGTAATATTGTCAACTCTTCCCAACAATCCTGATTTACCTTTTTTACCAACGCCGCCTTTAAATGCTGGTTTAACAAAAACACTGCCATGTTTGGCAATCAAACCCTTAATTTCGTCAACACTTGCTTCGGCGCCTAATACTTCAGATCGTGGAAACTCCACTAAATCTAAAAGTTTACCGCCCCAGAGCATTCCGGTCAGTTGCATTTCCTACTCCTACCTAAAATTTTTATTTATAATTGACACTACTTAGGATTAATTTCTGTAAAGGCAAAAAGCCTTTAATCCGGCGGGAATCTACAAAAACTTATTCCATTTGGGATGGGATATTATAATTTAATACAGGATATTGTCAACACGTTAAGCTTATGGAAAGAAAAGAAAAGCTTCATGATTTTCATTTTAATCTTTCTTGTATTTCTTGAGAGCGACAACTCTCCTCTTCTCGGGAAATAAAACCCATAGAATGGTCGTTCTTTAACGCCAAAGCCTCAAAGTTTAACGCTTCTACAACGGACTCTGAATAAGACCTATTATTTCCTTGAACATCAAAGGTGATGAGGCGAGTATTAAATTTTTGAGGTTTAATTTGTTTCAACACGTCATCAATAGAGTTTGGGTTGATTCCTCCTCCAATCGAAACGGGGATTCCTTTAAACCTTATTTTTTCTACCGCTCCTTTAACCGAGTTGATTAAATCAGGGTCATCTAATTCACAATCCATTGATTTTGAAAGATCTTTTCTTCCTATTGTAATTTCGTCTATAAATTGAATTGATTGTGAATTTAAAATTTTATCCAAATTTTCTAAAGCAACAACCGTTTCAATATTTATGTGTTTATCTAGGGCTTCAAACCGCATAGCGGTTGTATAGTCCTTTAAAGCTTCTACGTAATTGTCCAACCCATATACAGATTCAACCATAGGAGCAATTAACCCATCTACTTCTAAGTTAATCAGTTGTTTTATGTCATTCCGAGCGTTTGGACCGCCTATTTTAACAACAACAGGGATGATATCTTGGCACATAGCTCGCCATCGTCGTATTTGCTCGAAACTCATCGCGGCATCCTCTGTTGATAGTTTTACGCTTGTGGCTCCAAATAGAGTTTGCAGTTTACGTAAGCTTTCTCTAATCCGAGTTTGGCTAGCCCCTTTCATTCCCTTTAGGATTTTAAGTCGTTTTTTTTCCATTTATTAAGAAGCTCCTTTAGATTTACGAACGATTACTGTTGGGTCTACCTTTTTAACGTCGGCAGAACCCGTTAGAACCATTGCTTGCTTAAGTTCTTTGCGCTTCTCTTCAATAAAAAAACGAACTCCTTCCCTACCCGCTCCAAAAGCTGCGATACATATTGGACGACCAATCATTACCGCATCTGCTCCAAGCGCCAGCATCTTCAAAATATCAACACCCTCGCGAATCCCTCCATCCACGAGAACTTTCACCCTTCCGCCAACAGCGGAGGCAATTTCTGGTAATACGTCAGCTGTTCCAGGCATGAAATCCATGACGCGTCCACCATGATTGGAAACTATAATGGCATCGGCTCCGGCTTCAATTGCTAAAAGAGCGGTTTCGACATTCATGATTCCTTTTAAAACAAATGGCACTGAAAGATGCGATTTAAGTAATTTTAAATCTTCAAGAGTTTTTGGACCAACGGTTTGCTTTTTCATAGTCATTGTTTTGAAAGAAGCGGCATCAATGTCGACCCCAACGGCAATAGCTCCAGCTTCCTGCGCAGCGTCAAACCGTTTAATAATTTCTTGATTATCGCCACGTGGTTTGAAAACGGGAATACCCAATCCTCCAGATTTCTTAATTGCATGCAGCCCCACTCTGTATTTTTCTGGACTTGCTCCATCACCTACCATTCCAATAATACTTGAATCTAAACAACCGTTTATAACAGCATCAGCGTATTCTTCTTCGCTCATGCCGCCGCCTAAATTGGTTTCCATGCCTGTAATAGGCGCAGCCAGGAGCGGAAGACTTAAAGTATGACCAAAAAGTTCCGTCGTCATATTTGGAGATCTTACGCCATGGATAGTACGAAGATTTATCATGTACTTATTTAAAGCGGTGAGGTTAACTTTAAAAGATTCTCCAGTTCCAATTCCTCCAATACCCGGAACTCGGCCAGCGCATTCATGACCATCGCAAACAATACAAGCTTTGCAGGCGACATAGAATTTTTTGCGGGCATTATTGCGAATGATATCCCAAGTCAAATCATCGGCAGGACCTGTCTCAATGCGAATTGTTTCCCGCGCCATATTGTTAATTAAAATAGCTTCCTGTCGATCTTTGGCAGCGGTGATCACATAACCAACTTTGCCCATATTGCTTTTCATTTCAGAAACCATGTCACCAGGCTCTTTAAGCAAAATAACTTCCGCAACTCCTTTAATTTTTTTCGCTTCATCAACACCTTTAATTGAAAGAATCTTTCCGGGTTCAGCTATCAAAGCACGCTCTGCGGAGACCCAATCTTTTTTAGGTTTCAAGAAACTTGGTTTACCGCCTAATATTATTTCTATTGCCGCTCTATACAGGTTGACTCCAGAAGACAGAGGGTAAGTATAAGCAGACATCCAACCGCCACTGAGTCGCGATGCAACTTCAACGATTTTAGGTCCTTCAGATGTCAGCCGAATATCGCCTTTTCCCGCTCCAATAGTCACACCTAATGCGTGAATAGCCGACTTAAAGACAGCAATGGCTTCGTCTAACTCAAACTGAGGGCGCGCAGAGGGCATAGTGTGTCCCATTTCTACAAAATAAGGAGGCTTTTCAATAATGCGGTCTGCAACTCCCGTGATCTCAATTTCTCCGTTGTGTACCAAGGCATCGAGGCTCAGCTCAGGTCCATCCATATATTCTTCAAGAATTATATTTCCGCTCACTGACGATTCTTTAGCTTCTCTAAAAGCCGCCTTAAGTTCTTCTGGTTTAGATATTTTTTTAACCCCACGAGCTCCCATGTTGTCGCAGGGTTTAACGACAATCGGAAATGGTAACTCTACCATTGCCTTTTCGGCTTCGTCGTAGGACCATACTGCCCGAAATTCCGGTACCGGAACGCCTGCCGCTTTTAAGCAACGCCGCATTTTTATTTTATCTGTGGCTCGTTCGGCGACAGCGAAAGGAATACCCGGTAATCCAAGCGCATTAGCAACAGCTGCAACAGTTTGTGAAGCGTCTGTGCCAACTGTCATCACTCCACTTAGAGGGCATGAGTTATGAAACTCTTTAGCGGCATTAACGGTTAAATTTAAATTGCGGGTGCTAACAACAATAGGATGGTCGGCCAAGAGCATACCGGGGGCATCGGCTTGGTAATCGGTAACAACAACCTTAACGCCCATTTCTTTGGCGGTTTTAATACAGGGAACTTGAAAAACTCCCCCGCCAATCACCATCAAGTATTTTGCTCTTTTCATCAAATTTTTCGGAAACTCGATTAGTCAAAAAAAAAGAATCTGCCTTTCTTTATCGGAAAAGCTAGAGATTTCCTTTAATTTTTGAAGGTAATAAAGCTTGATAGTTTCAAAAACCAAAGTCTAATAATTTACCATTATTAATTATTGTTGAATAGCCGTAATAGACTAATTTTTAATTTAAATAGTTCTTTTGAGTTATTTAGGAATAAAAGGTAGAAACGAATTGGAAAGTTGATTCATGAAAAGGTAAAAAAATCAAATTTCTTAAAAGATATTACATTTAGCGCTTTGGACTTCCCAGGTTTTTCCTAGTGGCGGATTAATTTTTAGATTTTCGGATTTCATTACATTTTTAAAAAGCTGATAATTTTCTGGGGATATTAGGCGTTTTTGTGCAGATATTTTTCTAATAATCGGCCCAATAATTTTTTTTCATTTTTCAAATTAGCCACAGGTATTTTCCCGCCTCCTGTGATTAAAAAATTCGTTCTTCTTGCGCCAGTCATTTGGTTATCAACCAAAGACACCTCCATGCTAGTTCGGGTTTGATAATATATCCACCATCTTTGTTCTTCATATTTTAAACATGCAAATGCTTGATCTTGATTATCGTTATTCCAGTAAATATCATCGGTTACTCCCCCAGCATATCCAACTCCATGATCAAAAATATTATCGTACTCTTGAATAAATTTTCCACCCGTAACATGATAAACCCTATATATATCCGGTTTAAAATGGTCTACTAAAAGGGAACACCCTGAAAAATCTGGAGTGAACATATATTTTATTCCAGTTGAATTGACGGGTATATCGCAATATCCTCCTTGGCGGCACCAATAAGCTTCAAACCCCGGTTCTATTCCATCATTTGAACTAAAGGTATTCTGATTATTGGATTTTAATATATTCCCAAAAAGGTCCAGGCAAACAAAATCTACTCCAGTTTTAGAAACAGATTTATTATCACTGCTAAATTGATATAAAGTTTTTTTTCTAAAATCAAAAATAGATTTTTTTTCAATCTCAAAGTTAATTTTTTGAGTTAACCAATAATTGGAGATTAAATGCGTTTTTAAAAATTGCTCGGTATTATTCTGAAATTCTTGATTTAAAACTCCAGACATTAAGTTCTCCTCTTATAAATATTTTAAATAACAAAATCGTTTGGCGTATTTATTTTGACTTAAAGACAAGTTAGCTTATTGCAATTATATCAAACCAACTCTAATTTTTGGCACGCAAAACCCTGAAAAGGTTTTGAAAGCGTTTATTAAAACGCTAGAAAATTATAAAAGCGTGGGTGTGGGGACTGTGGAAGAGAGTTAAGAATTTATTAATTAGTATAAAACTTTAAAGTTTTTAAATAACTAAGAATATCGGAGATTTCTTGCTCAGATAATTCGGTCTTGAAATTTTCTGGCATTAAGGATTTGTCGGCAAATTTAAACTTGTTTACGCGACTACGATTTATCGAATTAGTTTTTCCCGTTTCATCTATCAAGTCAAAAGACTCTAACTTCTCATTCTTTTGAATTCCGCTATAAAACTTTCCATCTTTCGTGATGACAGATACTGTGGAATACCCTGAAGTAAGCACTTTGCTTGGATCAAGAAGAGATTCTATTATAAAACTTTCATTCCTACTAGAACCGACAAAACTAAGATCTGGCCCTATTATCCCTCCTTCTTGATTTATAGAATGGCATTTGGCGCATTTTGCTTTTCCTTCAAGATCAAAAAATAGTTTTTTACCATTTTTGGGGTCGCTTTTTTTCGCTACTCTAAACGGTTCTTCTTCATCTTCTCCTACCATTCCTGTGAGAAAAGAAATTATGGCTTTAACCTCTTTGTCGCTCAATCCCTGATCCGGCATCTTAGTATTTGGTTTGACAGCTTGAGGATTGTTCAACCATTGATATAACCATTCAGGGGAATACAATAAACCGGCGCGTGTTAAATCTGGTCCTAAAGCTCCTCCTTCATCTTCAATAGAATGGCATGCTGGACAGCTTTTCTTATTATTTACTAAAAGTTCGCCATATCCAGCATCGCTATCCAATCCTCCTGCTTTTTTCCAAGCATTAAAACCGTCCCAATCTTTTTTGCTAATTTTTTTAATTTCTGGTCTTTTATCGTCTAATTCTTTTGGAATTTCTTTTATTTCACCGCCAGAAAGCGTTCTCACAAAAGCGACTAGCGACCAAATCTCTAAATCCGATAACGTATTTCCAAAGGATGGCATTAAGTTAGACTTTCGAACTTCCGGGCCTCCTTTTTTAATGACTCGGTAAATTCTGCTGTCTTTCCTTTTTGCCATGAATTCAGCATCGGTTAAATTGGCTGGTTGTCGATCTAAATAATCAGCGTTAAAACCTTCTCCATCTCCATCGATGCCATGACAATGGGAACAGTAATGGACAAATAAAGGGCCGCCTTTTTTAACTAAAGTATCTAAAGATATTTCTTCAGCGGAGATTTGAGAAACAGATAAGGAAAATACGGCTAAAGTAAGAAATATAAAACGAAAATTAAATTTGGTCACGGACACACTCTCGAAAACTATTAACTATTGAGTCTATAATACTATCAACCTTACTTAACTATTATACGAAAACCTATAATGACATTCAAAGAAACCATGGACTGGTTGAAGAAAAATGGTACTGCACAAAACATAAAAGTTTATAAACGTCATGGAGCTGGAAACAATGTTTTTGGAGTTAGCTTTGCTAATCTCAATTCTTTGGTAAAGAAAATCAAAGTGAATCATGATCTAGCGCTGTCCTTATGGGAAACAGGTAATACGGACGCTCAAACTCTGGCCTTAAAAATCGCCAACCCCGAAAACTTTACAAAAACGTTGGCAAATCAATGGATAAAACAAATTTCTTATAGGGTATTGGCGGGAGAATTAGCAGAATTAGTTTCTAAAACTTCCTTTGCTTCAGAAAAAATGGAGCAATGGGCACATTCTCCAAAAGAGTTTTACCGTTATTGCGGTTATTCCATAATGTGTGTATTACTAAAAGAAAATAGAGTCACCTCTAAAAAATGTATTCAATATATTTCAACTATAGAAAAAGAAATTCACAAAAGCCCAAATTTATCTCGCTATGCGATGAATATGGCATTAACGGCTATTGGAATTTACGCTTTAGAAAAAGAGGCCATAAACGCAGCGAAGAAAATAGGGAAAGTTAACGTTGATCACGGTGAAACAGGCTGTAAAACTCCAGATGCCGAAGCCTATATGAAAAAGGCTCTTTCTAGAAAAAGATAGCTTGATTTTCTTTATTTATAAATCTTACCCTTTTTTCAAAGAACTTCCTTTTCGACTATCCCAATGAATTATTTCTGGACTGGAAACTTGTTTAGCTGAAGCGGTCCAATAATCGTAATACGCTTTTAGTTCTAGAAGTTCAACGCATTCATCCAAACCATGAGACCCAGCAACATGCGCCCGCAGTTTACTCAAGTCATTTATAAAATTACCGTGTTCAGATTTATATCTTTCTTGCCCTTCGGCAATATTAGCTAAAGTGCCCTCAGCTTGAACGTTATAATTGAAAGCAACTCTTCTAATCTGATCGTAATCTACTCCAAACTTAACGTATCCCCATATTACTAGAGGTATAATCGCCAAAGTGGCCAATGTAATTTGAATTTTATTAGAATTTAAAAAAGTACAAAGAAAAATTAATCCTAATCCCCCTGCAAGCGAGAAATAGGCTATTTTATCGTAAGTCTCAATGGGAGTAATTTTTTCTCCACATCCTGTAGCGGCGCCTATTGAAATAAGATTTATTCCATAACCTTGAATAAAACTTGCTGTCGCTTCAGAAAAAAGCCCTAATGTAAGGCCTAAAATACCGCAAAATACCAGCATCCAGGTTTTTATCGTTTTAACAAAAAACATCAATTCTCCCTTATTGAACCTAAATACAAAGTTAAACTTAAATTTCTAGCAACTTTTATAAAAAAAACCAAGAGGTTTTTCTAACCATCAAACTCAAAACATTCACTTTACCATTTTCAAAATAGGCTTTTTTCCGATATTATTGTGTTTTATTTTAGTTAAATTTTTCTCAAGAGTTAATACATGAACGATACTGCAAGGTTTATTAATAACAACGACGGAACCGCTAAAGACTCTGAAACAGGTTTAGTATGGAGTTTAAAAGATTCCTGGCAAATTGAACAAGATTGGTTGGATTTCGACGAAGCTATGGCTTTCGTGGATAAAATGAATAAAGAGGCTTATCTTGGATTTTGGGATTGGAGAATTCCAGAAAAAGACGAAGCTGAGAAGTTATACATGCCAGATTCAACGGTTATGGCAAGATCAAAAGCTGAAATCCATATCGATCAGGTATTCGAGCCTGGTGGCGGTAACGGATGCTGGTGTTTACCATTTGATCAACAAGCGGCCTTTTATTTTGCATACGCTAGCGGAACGTCCCAAACATACGACAAAGATTTTTCTCAAGGATACGTCAGATTAGTACGACTTTACGGAGATTAATTAGAGCGGGTTAAGCAGGAGACGACTTTGGGCATTTCTTGGGGAGGTTTTATGACTTGGCGTATTTTTACGCCTTCTTCACTGAAATCTATTGCGGCGATTTGGTATCGTTCTATATCAAAATCGGGTTCTTTACCTAAATATTGGATAATTCCTGCGCGCAAAGCAGACCACTCAAGATATAAAAAAAATTGATCTTCTGTTTCTTTTAAATCGAAACTTTGAGATAAAACTCCAAACTCTATTTCTAAAATTTTATCTACACCCATTCCCTGGCAATATTCACTAAAACCAGTACCGCCCCCTATTTCTTTGTTACAAGTGATTTTGGAAAAATTAAATTCAACTAATCGCTCATTGGTGTCTAAATAGATGGCGCATTGGGATGAAGTCTCTTTACAAGGCATTTTATATTCTCAATGATTAATAACTACCTATAATTATATCACCTTAATGAAGAGAGTAGTTTTTTATAAAAACCTCATCGAAATATCTGCCGCTTTAGAAGAATGTGTCAAAGCTCCTATTGAAATATAATCGACGTTAAGCCCACTCATATTTTTAACTCTCTCTTTATTTATCCCTCCTGATACTTCAATTTCTGCTCGTTTATTGATTTGATTAACCGCGTTTTTCATTTCATCTAACGACATATTATCGAGCATGATTCTATCTACATTACATGCAAGAGCTTCGTTGACTTCTTCAAAGTTCGTAGTTTCAACTTCAATTTTGAAAGAATCATCTAACTTTGATCGAACTTTTGAAACCGCTTCGCTGATTGAACCTGCCGCTCTTATGTGGTTGTCCTTTATCATTACGGCGTCAAATAAACCAAAACGATGATTTTCAGCGCCACCGCAAACAACCGCATATTTTTCGAACACTCTTAAACCTGGCGTGGTCTTTCTAGTATCTAAAATTTTAATGGGATTTGCCAGTTTTACAAATTCATTGGTTAATGTGGCAATCCCGCTCAATCGCTGTAAAATATTAAGCGCTGTGCGTTCTCCTTTTAATAAAACTTGCGCCTTACCTTTTATGGTTAAAATCTTCTCACCTGATTCAACTCTATCCCCATCGGAATAATGAGCTATAGAACTGGTTTCTTCATCAAGAGATAAGAAGGTTTCTTCAAAGAAATTTATTCCACAGAGAACAATACTTTCTTTTGCGATAATTTCCGCTTGCCACTCCAAATCGTTAGGAACTATATTATCAGTAGTGATGTCCCCTTCTCCAAGATCTTCTTTTAGACCTTGTTCAATCCAATCGCGAATTTGTTTTTGATTTGGAACGTATTTCATCAAAATCCTTACTGTCGAGATATCTACTCTGTCCAAAATGAAAAACCAAATTAGCATTGAAAATATGAAATAACCACTGTTTAATTAACCACATTATGATCAAATTACCCAAAAAATTAGAAGCTGAAGAAATTGTAAATTCTACAGTTGAAAACCCGTTTTCATCTCAAAGAATCCCAGAAAATCGATTCAGATTATTCGATCCTGAAACTGATCGTTCTTGGGGATATGTGATAGTGGATCATACAGGTCGCGGTCCAGGTTTGGGGGGCGCGAGAATGGCCCAAGATATTTCAATTCAAGAAGTTTCTCGCCTCGCCTACATAATGACGCATAAAAACGCCGCTGCAAATTTACCTCTAGGGGGAGCCAAGGCTGGTTTTGTCGCCAATCCTGAATGGTTTCGCGGAAGCCCTAATTTAAAAGAAGAATTGATGGCTCTTTATGCGGACGTACTATTCCCAATTGAAGGTTATATCCCCGCACCTGATATGGGAACGGACGAACGTGACATGCAGGTAATTTTTGACAGTTTTTCGCAAAAACTAGGAACAGAAAATCATATGCGTGGAGCGGTTAGTCGTCCCTATGAAACGGGAGGTATTCCCATTGACGATTGGGCTTTAACAGCCTGTGGTTTATTCGCCGCTACAGAGACATTAGAATCTTTGATTGACGGTTTTTCAATAAAAGGCTCAAAGGTGATTGTGCAAGGTTTTGGGAACGTAGGTGCGGAAATTGCGATAAAACTCCAAAAAGCCGGAGCTGTAATCATTGGAGCATCAGATATTAATGCCGCGCTTTGGAATCCAGCAGGTTTAAATGTTGATGAATTGAATACTATTCGGAAATCCCCTAATGGCATTTCAAACTATTCGGCTAACACTGAAAAACGGTTTACCCCTGAGAGTATCGATCGCCTACTTGAAGCTCCTTGTGATATTTTGATTCCTGCGGCCCGTCCAGACGCTATTACCGCAAAAAATGCCGATCGCATTCAATGCAAATATGTAATTCAAGGGGCTAACACACCCAGTAGCAAAATGACGGAGTATTATTTACAGAATAGAAGAAATATACTTTCATTGACCGATTTCATTGTGAATGCAGGAGGAGTTATTGGCTGTGCCGTCGAACTAAAAATGACTGCCGATAAAGGCTATCGAGAAAAAAGGATTGAGGAAGGTCCACAAAACTATTTAGAAAAATTGATTCACAAAACCATATCTCAAAATGTTCGCGAAACTTATAAAATCATGCTTGATCACAATGATAAAGATTTGATATTCAGAGAAGCAGCTTTTATTCTTGCTGAAAAACGCTTAAAAACTGTAGAAGAGTTCTGGGTTTAATATTTTAGAAAATATTATTTAAGCAACAATGTCTTATATACTAGTTATCACTAGCGCCAACTATTAACTGAATTTAGAGGGAATAATTTTCATCGATTCAAAAATATTTTCTATATTTGTTTCATTTAAAAAGTTAAATTCCATTTTTCTTCCGTCATTATAGACATCTCTTTTTCTAAGTATGTCGTCTGGTATCCCTGGGTGGGTCATTATGATCCCATTTTTCTTGGAAGACGCTCGCAAAAACCTTTTGAAGTTTTGCCCAAATAGTTCAGGGCGTCTCCAATCATAGATCCCCATAAAACTCGAATTGGTGCTGATCTCATTTATTTCTAATAAGTCTTTATAAGGCGTTCCCCATAAGCTTATAGGGAAAATTTTTAAAAAATTTCCGCCTTGTCTAAAAGCCTTATTTAATGGCACTGAAGTATTGCGAGCGTAAAACTTTTGTCCGTCTAACTTTTCTTTAAAAGCTTCTACTAACGCTTCATTAACCACGGGGTATTGATGAACATTATGATGTCCGTCCACATAATGGGGAGTAAAACCAAAGAATTCGACGAAACTATCAAACTGTTTGTAAAACTCTCGTTTTACGTCTTCTGAATTAATATTTCTGAGAAAACATTTTTTGATAAATTGGCCCAAACTTGCTAACTCGCCATAGGCATTAACCAGAGAAGGAATTTCTTGAGGAGAGGAAAGCGGGACTGCACCCGTTAGAGTGAAATGAAGCCCAATATCTATTTGTTTTTTTAAATTAATTAGCGGTTTGGCTTCCTGTTTCCAGTCGTTAAAGCAGACCATTACGCTGGTCGCCGATATTTTATTATTTTCCGCTAACTTAAGGATTCCTTTTGATACGCCAGGACTAATACCAAAATCATCAGCGCAAATAATTATTTCCTTTTCCAAACTAATTGCCACCTTAGCCTCTGGCTACCGTAAGAATTTTATATTTTATTTCTGATCGTCTAAAACGGATAGGATAACTCCGCTTGCTTCTTCGGCGCCACTTTGTTCCCAATTCAATTGTTTACATTTATCGCGAAATTCTTCAATTTTTTGATTGATGGTTTTTATTGAATTAGCCATATCTTCGGCTGACGACATAAAACCAATTCCAAGGTTTTCAACCATTTTAGCATTTATATACTGCTCTGCATGGTTTTCAACTGGGATAACAATTAAAGGCTTTCTCATGCATACACCTTCCGAGACAGCGCTGAAACCTGCGTTAATGACGAGGAAACCAGCTTTATTGAGAAGATGAAGATTATCAACTAGCTTTCCGTGATAGGTCAAACCTTCAGAGTTATCCCCTTCTCGGCCAATTACGTCAATTTGAAAAGGAAACTTTTCTCCATGAAGATCAACATTGGATCCAAAGGTAGAACCGCTCAACATAATTACCCCATTTTTCACGTCTCCATCAAGTAGATCTTCTGCAACGTTTTTTCTAACAATAGGCGGGACTTTAACAAACTTTTCTCCAAACGACTTTGAACAATCTAAGCGCGGGCTGATTACTTTATTCGCTATGATTAGATGGAACATAAAGTCAAAAAATTCGACCAAAAAAAACTGCGGATAAATTGAAAAAGGTTTATTGGGGAATTTAAAAAAAGACGTAACTACCATATCGGAGTTATTTAGAGCGACAATAGGAGTTTTGGAAAACCACATGGGTAAAAAGACGTATTCAGAATCTGTTACGACAATTGACGGTTTATTTTCTTTTATATAACTTTTTACAAGTTTGTTATTTTGTATGTAGACAGCCGCAAGTTGAAAAACACTCAAGATAGTTTTGACCGCGCTCAATTTACCGCTAGAGTCCTTTGCGTATTTAAAGCTCTTCGTTTCGATTAAACGGTTTATTCCCTTACCCTGTTTTTCGGAGAAAAACTTAAGACCGTTACCCGATGTCATTACGTCGACAACCGCCCCATTTTCGACAAGTCTTTCTATAACAGCATAGCAACGGGTTGAATTCCCCATTCCCAAACCATTTGTCAAAAATAAAATTCTTTTCTCTTTCATCTTAATTACCTATGAACAATTTTTAATACATAAGTCATTGGGGTTGGGCAGGTTATTTCCTGAAGTTTAAATCCATATTTATTTAACTTATTCACCAGATTCCTATAAGAAAATAACTGTATAGGAACCGAATGCGACCAATGAAAAAACTTATAAATGAATCCCCATATCCCTCTTTTAGGTAATAAAATTGTCATTAAACCGTCTTGAGCTAAAAGCGCTTTTGCATTTACAAGAAATGGGTCTATGCTATCCAAAAATTCAAGGGCTCCAGCGCACAAAACTCTGTCAAAATTTTTTTGGAAAGCCACTGTCTCTATATCAGCTTGCGCCCTTAAGATATTTTTGTTCTTTAAGTGATTTACCATAGCAAATGAACGATCAACGCCTACAATCAGCGAAGGTGAATATTTTAATAGTAATTGAGTATAATATCCCGCCCCACACCCCAAATCGATGCATCTCATTCCTTCAAAAGGTTCTAAAGCTTGTAAAACAGCTTCCTTTTCTTTCTTTCGTAAAAAGGCCCAAAAACCTTTATCAGAACTTTCAAGATACTTTCCAGCCTGATCATCAAAATAATTTTCGTATGAAGACATAGTATGAACTTCTTAAAGAAAAGAGCTTTGAGGAGAGAGTTTTATTTGTTTTTTTAATCAAGACTATAGAGAAATGTGCCAAACCTTAATCGAGGATGCCTGAATATTTTTATATTTTTATAACCAACAGCTTTTGCAATTTCTATAATTTCGTCAGTTGTATAATATATTGGAACATACCCCTCAGATTTCCATCCATATGCTAAATAAACATAGATAGAATGAATCAAGCGAGTAATGGATGCTCTTTTCTCTGAAATAGAAAAAAGAAATTTTCTAGGGTAAGTTTTTTTGAAAAGTTCTGTTATTTCGTCTTTATCCAACCAATCCAAAACCCCCAAAGAAACGACAACATCACAATCTGGAAAATCAAATTTCACTATATTTCCTGAAAAAAGAGAACATTTGTTTTCTTTTTCAGTGCCTACAATTTTCTCTTTAGCTTCTAATATTGCACTTTCTGCTAAATCAACTCCGGTGTAATGAGAAAAATTAGTTTTTTGTAGCTCATTAAAAAAAATCCCGGTACCACAACCTAAATCTAAGATTTTTTTATCATCAACATAGGGTTTCAATATTTCGGCGGCTTTTTCAAATCTAAATTGCAAAGAAGACCCAGCTATATTGCTTGCTCCAGGTTCAACGCTACTATTATTTTCACCAATCCCATACCTATCTTTTTCCCAAGTTTGAATTTTATTTTCCCAAAACTTTTTTTTATCCATACTCATATAAAAATAACCGAGGAATCTTATCTATAGTTAATAAAATTATGTTAAAGATTTTTTATAATTAAACCGTGTAAAAGTCTTTTGAGCATTGTTAAAGCATGTAAATTGGTAAATCAAAAGGGGTTTAAGAGTCTTCCGGGGAGTAAAAAAAACTAAAGACTAGAAGGATAAAACTTGGTGAAATTAAAATCAATAATTCAATAAAAACATGAAAATTTAGCTGGAATATAATACCATTTTTTTCATAAAAAAACTTTCATAAGAGCCTATTTGTTTAATAAGTTCAAAAATATCTTCTGTATCTTAAAAAGCTTAATTTTCTGTACAAAAGCGTTTATAATTAGATATAATAAGTTAACCCAGGGAAGGGAGTGTTTCAGCGTGTATGGAATAGTATGTTATTAACCATGATCCTTTCCTGAGGTAAAAAAATGGTAGACGTTAATGTACAAGGATTCAATGCGGTAGATGCTGCGAGATCATTTGGCATTAGAAATACAGCCGCTTCGCAGGTTCTTGAGGGAGACCCCGTGACATCCCGAGAGTTTTCGGATAGTAATGGCGATTTAGAAGCCACTGCAGACCGAATTAGCTTAAGCGGAGGTGTAAACCGCTCTGTTCCCCGTGTAGAAGAAGACTTACAACTCAATCCCCCCACGGTAACTGGTGAAATTGTTCAAAATACTAATCCTGTTAGTTTTGCGGTTCAAAATGCTGTCGAACAGCCTTTTGAAAGACAAGGTAAACTAGTAGGAGACAGTGGAGGAATTAATACAACAGCATAAAGCATTAATCAGCTAAGTTATAAAAGCGGTGTCTTTTTAGACACCGCTTTTTTTTTGACGTTTTTTTACTTCACCTAAAAACCAGGAAAGTTTTTCATCCAATAGGACCTTTTTTGCTAGGTCTAATTTACTCTCAACTTTTCATAAATTATTAAATCATTGTTTTATAAAGGTTTTTATTAGAATAAAGTTTCTTTCTCGATTGGCATATTATTTGCTTTTATCTTAGTATTGTTAATTTAACTAAGGATCAAGATAATGAGCTCTATTTTAACGGACCTTTCTAACGAAGTAGTTGGATCTGCAAATGAAAGTAATATTCAAGAAGAACAAGTTTTAGAAATGTACTTGGAACACCTAAAGTCTTTGATGATCCAAATGATTGATAACGGTTTCTTACACGTCGAAAAATAAGTTATTTATGATAAACATTTGAATTCTGAATGAAGTTTTAGATATATCCAAACTAGTCTTACCCTTCTAAAAATAAAGTTTGGTCTTTAATTCCATAATGCCTCTTTCCCCTGCTCTTCCAAATATGCTTCAACTTTATTGGGTTTATAAGCCTAATTTCATTTCCATCCTAGCCCTATAAAATATCTAGCTACTATGTAGCCATTAAGTCCTTATTTTTATTTAAAAAAATTTAAAGAAATTACAAATTATTTTAAATTTATTTAAATAATTTTTTTAAGAATATTTATAAATTTATTAAAATATTGTTTTTTAAGGACTTATTACATATTTTATTTTTAATTAATCTGGCACAAAAGATGCACACCTATAGGAAAGTATATAGATAATATGTTTTTCAAATAAGGATTATTATAATGTTAACAACCTCCCCTTCTAATTATGATTTTAAATCAAATGACAAAAATAAAAAAAATCAAGATAGTTCAATTTTTGGAGGGATCTTTAGTTGGAATAACCGAACAAAAGACAAAAGTGGACCTTTTAAAACCATAAATAATTATATTTCCTGCTTAAACTCGATAGATACAAATATTTTTATCGCTAACCCAGACTTGGAAATAATCTATGCGAATAAAAAAGCTTTAAAAACCGCTCAAACTATAGATAGTGAAATTTATAAAATATTTAAAGTAAGGGCTTCTGAACTATTAGGAGGCTCTATTCATCGCTTTCACAAAGATCCTAAAAGAGTAGAAAAAATCTTAAGTAACTCATCAAACCTACCTCATGAAGCTGCTTTTACTTTTGGAAATATAACTTTAAAAACAAGTATAAATGGAATTTGGGATGAGCAAGGTCAATTATTAGGGTTTATCGTCAATTGGGAAAATATTTCCGTTCAAAAAGCGCTGGAAGAAGAAGTTGAGAAAGACAGAGAAAGAAATGAGGAGTTAAACTCAAAAGTTAAAGAAATTCTAGACACTGTACAAGCGGCTTCAGAAGGCGATTTAACTAAACCTCTAAACGTTATGGGCAAAGATATTGGAGGACAAATTGGTGAAGGATTTGCAAAATTTATTATTGATTTACGAAGCAATATTTCATCCATTGCCATCACGGTCGACAAGCTAAAAAACGCGTCTAATAATGTTTCAGAGTTCAGTCTGGAAATGAACTCAAATGCAGAACAAACATCTTCACAGGCAAATGTTGTCTCGGCCGCAACAGAAGAAGTTAGCGCAAGCGTTCATACTGTCGCCGGAGCGGCAGAAGAAATGAATGCAAGCATTAGAGAAATTGCAAAAAGCTCGTCAGAAGCCGCAACGGTTGCGAGCGATGCAGTTGGCCTAGCTCAAAATGCGAATGACATTGTGTCCAAATTAGGCGTGAGTAGCGGACAAATTGGCGAAGTTGTTAAAGTAATTACAACTATTGCAGATCAAACTAATCTTTTGGCTTTAAACGCCACAATAGAAGCGGCGCGTGCGGGTGAAGCGGGAAAAGGTTTTGCCGTTGTAGCAAATGAAGTGAAAGAATTATCAAAAGAGACAGCTAAAGCGACAGAAGATATCAGCACAAGAATTCAAGTAATTCAAAACGACTCAAAAAATGCAGTAGAAGCTATCACAAAAATATCGCAAGTAATTAATCAAATAAACGACATATCAAACACCATTGCCTCTGCTGTTGAAGAGCAAACCGCAACAACAAATGAAATCGGAAGAAGTATTTCTGAAGTTTCATTAGGGACGACAGAAATATCCCAAAATATTCATGGAGTAGCTCAAGCGGCAACTAGCACTTCAAAAGGATCAGAAGAAACTCAAAATCAAGCTCAAGAATTATCTAAAATCGCATTAGACCTGAAACAAATGGTCGATCGATTTAAATTCCGGGACGAATCAATGACATTAATTAACTGGAACGACGCATTAAGCGTCAATATTCAGGAGATTGACAGCCACCACAAAAAATTAATGGATTTAATCAATGGCGTTTATCAAGCAATGATGATGGATAAAGGTAAAGACGTTATAGAAAAAATATTGAACGAATTGTTAGAATATACTGAATATCATTTTGGTTACGAAGAAAAACTATTTCAACAATATGGCTATCCGGAAACCAAAGCGCATATTGCAAAGCATAGAAATTTAGTTTCTAAAGTGAAAGATTTTGTTTGTGAATTTAAATCCGGCAAGGCAAATGTCGACCACGAGCTCTTAGTATTTTTAAGAAGTTGGTTAACCAACCATATAATGGGAACAGATCAAGAATACACCGCTTTTTTAAATTCCAAAGGAGTTCATTAGGAGTTTTTTTTATTTTAAAGGGAGATAATGTATATGTTTCCCCGGTTTTACAAAATACTATCTAATTTGATTCTTACCCTACTCTTCATCTACAGTTTTATAGTTTTCTAAAAACTAACCTATAAATTAAATCTTACTATTAAAAACGAAGAACGACTTAGGGTATACTTATACTTTATAATCATATTTCTAACTACGCATTAATTTGTTTTAAAAAATATTATCGGCGTTTCATTTTTTTACGTTTGTTCTAAATCAACTTAATAAAATTTATGTCTAGCCAAAAACTATGAAGCAGGTAAAAAATAGACAAAAAATAGATAAGCTCTACGTACTAGGCGCAGGAGCAAGCCACTCGTTAACATATGTTAATCCCAAAAAAAGAAAGTTTGTCAGGTCAATTGCTCCACTGGACAAAGATTTCCTTAAGGCCTTACAACAAAACCAAAACTCTGGTTGGCAAAAAATAGCTACTGACCTGATATACGCTAATTGGCTTGATCGAGATGAATTGAACGATCAGGGATTAGAACAAGCAATAATTAAAAGAGTTAGTCAATATGAATTCTTGGCCAATCTTGATCCTTCTAGAGTGCGCCAAAAACAATCAAATGAAGAATATCTAAATAACCTTTCGCACTTAATCACAGACTACCTTTATAAATGCAAATCGAACTCATCTGGAGATACTAAAAACTTTATTAACGAGATTTTTCCAACCGGAATAAAACCAAATGAATATAATAACCGAGTTATAACATTTAATTATGACACGCTAATAGAACGTCCTTTAATTGAGAGAGGTATCTCAAAAAAGAAAATCTATTTTGATCGCATCGTAAAAAATAAAGAGGATGGTACAAAAAGAAAATCCAGTGAAATATTTTTACATCCCTTAATTTTAAAATTACATGGATCAATCAATTGGAGATGTGATCGTTCACATTTCGATCAAATTATTTCGGGCAATATAGATCAACAAGAAAAGGTGATTGTTTGGTCAAGCGATCATAAAGTACCCAAACCCAACGACGACGAATCTCCGCTTATTATTCCTCCTATCCCTAATAAACCGATTACCCAGACAAGTCTTTTTAAATTTCTTTGGACAACCGCCTACGAATACCTTCATGAAGCTAAAAAACTTGTTATCGTTGGTTACTCTTGCCCGCCAACAGATACTTTGGCTAGAACGATGTTCACACATTTTTCTGGGAAAAATCTAAAAGAAATCAGTATCGTGGACCCCAATGCCATAGCTCTTAAAAATTATCGAGAGATGTTTGATTTGAAACTATCCTCTAGAATTAAGTGGCATTATTACTCCAATTTCCATGAATATATTGAACAAGAATTAATAAATTAATTAGAATTCATAATTTCCTTTAGTTAATAATCCCATCCCATTTTGACGCCGACATTTGAATCGTTATTAGTCATACTGCTTTCTAACTTAACTTTATCCGAAACTTCTACTTGCACAACCACTCCCGTGGAATTCGGATCAGCTCCTTGCTTGACTCCAACGTAAACACCTTCTGCCACATATCGACCGGCTTCTACCTGAGTTCCTGTACCCAAGCCGCCCTCAAATTTCAAAGTATCTAAACCCAACGCTCCGCGAACTTGGTCCACAACTCCTGGTCCTGAAGAAGTCAGACCAGCAAGTTCCGCTGCGGCATTACCTAATTGAACGGCCTCTAAAGGAGTAATTGCTCCTGCGCTTTTTCCAAATAACAATCTCGCTAAAACTTCATCTTGCGGTAATTCAGGCGTAGAGCTTAACGCTATTCCGGGTTGCGAAGCTGGGCCGGTAACTCCAGCATGAATGATCCATTCTTTTGCCTCTATGTCAGCGTTGAAATCTAACGTAGGTTCTAATTTTGGAACACCATCTAAATTTACGGCTCCTTTATTAAATGTCAATTGTCTTCCTAATAGCTCCATTGTGCCGCGCCGCATGTTTAAACCACCATTTATATTAGGATCACTGGTGGTGCCTGTAACGCGAATATTTGCCTGCATTTCAGTTTCTAAGCCACGACCTCGAACAAAAATTCTTCTAGGGGCTTTAATTGCTAAATCCAACATTGCCCTAAATGGTGGAGCTTCTTCAACTTTTTTAGAATCCATTTTAGATGTATCCATACTGTCATCGGACTTCTCTGTAACTTCCAAAGCTACGACAGAGGGAGGCAAATTTTCTGGAATTCTAATTTCGGCTCTATCAATTTGAATGACACCTCCTAGTTTCATATCATCCAAAGGACCTTTAGCTTTTATTTTTGAACTGATTTGCGCTGTTAAGTAATCCAATGCAACCATTTGCGCCTGTTTTGCGTTGATTGAAATATCTGTAAAAATCTTTCCGTCAGATTCTCTATTGACCGAACCCGAAATTTTTATAGCTCCATTATTAGGCGTTTTAGCCGTAAACCTGTTTACTATTAGGCCATTGTTATTTGCTTTCAGAAGTAGGTTAATATCATTTATCAACGTCCCAAACTGAGTGTTCTCAAACCGTCCTTTTTGTAGTGAAACGTCACTATTAAAATTTATTTTATTAATGGAACCAGAAACTCCCGCCTTAATCTTTGCTTTGCCTTGTACTTGATTGCCGCTAGCCGACAAAATTTCGTTTGCAAAGGATAAATCTAAAGTTCCTTCAATATTTCCTGAAATTGGTTTTGTTTTTGGGACGTCTATTTTATAAGTGATAGGATTTAATTCTAATGGAGCCTTTCCCATTAAATTAATTTTCCCTACTTTTGGTTGAAATAAAGATCCGTCTAACTGAACTTTTCCTAATTGCCAATCAACGTTTAAATCGGCGCCTGCTTTTCCTAGACCAGCAGTTTGGGCTCCTGGAACTATGAAGTCTCTTAACCTTACTTGCACGTTTCCTTTAGGATCGGAAGCAGTACCACTTAAATTTGCGTCAATATTTAAATTTCCAGAAAGCGCTAACGTAGGATCTATCGCTCCAGCTAAACTTAGAGGAAGTTTTTTAATACTCAAATTACCGTTAAAAACATCTCCTCCAAACTTTCCGTTAGCTACAATTTTGCCGTTTTTGATACCTAAAACTAGATTACTTAACTCTAAGTTCTTTCCCGACTGACTAAAACGAGCAGGCTTTAATAGTCGTATTGGAATCGTAATCGCTTTCGCTTCCAATTTATTTAAAGTTAATCTCTTTAAATTATTTTCTATGTTTAAGCCTCCAGTCGCTTTTAATGCGATGGGTTTCCCCATATTTGCTAATAAATCCACATTCCATTGCGCGCTTTTTAAAGAACCGTCTATTCCCACATTCATTCTATTTAGAATTTTATCTTCTTGTCTTGCTTCGATCAGGGAGAGTTTAGCTTTTATAGCAGGCACTTGAAGAATGTCTGAAACGGTTCCCGCAACTTTGAACCTCTTTACCGATGCTTTGACTTCTTCATTCAACTCAATATCTTTGGCTGTCACCATAAAACGCGCTGACTGGCCTTTATCTCTATATAAAGAAACGTTGAAGTCGACATTTCCTGAAAGATCTTTTTTAATTAACTGAGAAATTTGATCGAATTTTTCTATTTCTCCTTTTAAATATCCTTCTACCAACTTACTTTTTAAAAACACTTCTAGATCACCATTCAAAGACGTGTTTAAAGCCGTTAAGCTAATTCGTTTTAACTTTAATTTGTCTTTTCTTTGATTCAGAGAAAAGTCGGTCGCAAACGTTCCCGATTGCCCTAACAGATTTGCCTTTAAATCGATTGAACCCATTGGGGTTTTTGATATATTTCGAACATCTGTATTTAGCTTTAGGCTTCTTATTTCTGTTTCTCCAAAACCTAAATTATTGGCAACCGTATTTATAAAAAGTCGAGGAGACTGCAAGGGTCCAAAAGCGCGTCCTTTTAAAATTAAGTCGCCTCGCAAGTCTTGTTTTAGAGGCTCTGACAAATCGGCTAAACGCGGAATGCCCAAAGTCCAATTAACCATGATCTTTTTGTCTGATTTTAAAGTCGCGTTTAAATCTAAAGAACCAATGGGAGCGGTCAATTTTGATTCTATCAGCCGGATAGCTCCATCCACGCTTTTTTTAATATGTCCTTGAAACCCTAAACGGCCTTGAGAAATTTCATCGGCTATTTCAATTCCCGTTTTTAAGCCGGCAGTCCGTAAAGACAATTGCGACTCTAGATTATTTCCAAAATCATAGGAGATTGCGCCTAAACTCAAAGAGACCATTCCTTTTAAAGGGATATTAGCAATTTGAGAAAATGAGGATAAGTCTGGTAATTTTAGGCTAGCATTGATAGTCGCTGTTTTACCCCACTCTTCTAAATGTCCATTCGTCGACAAATGAGCGGATGGTAGATGAACGTTTAATTTGTTTATTCGAACCTTTTTCTGGCTTGCATTCACTTTACCCATAAATTCCCAACGAACATTTGGGACTAGCCTTCCTATCTTTGGATCTAATCCCATTATGGTTGCGATAGAACCAGAAGTATTCAAACCCCAATTGGTTTTTTGGTCCTTTATAAGACCATCTGGAACCGCATTAGCTTTTATAAAAACTTTTTTTATTTGATATTCTTTAACCAAAGTATCAAGAACCGTTAACTCCGTTTTAATACTTGGTTGTGTAAGATCTCCCGTAACTTGTGCTTTCAAGCCGACTTCTCTAATTTTAATATCCTGAATATTAGGACTCTTAACTTTCAGATTAGTCACTACAGTTGGGGATGTTAGAAGACCAGAAGAACTAGCTCTTAAATCTACAGATTGTGCGGAAAAATTAGCTGCCTGTGGATTCATTACTGTAGCATTGACGATAATGGTGGGACTGTCCAACTTCCCTTTTGACGTGGCAATAATGGAAACGGAATCGGCAAAATTATTTTCAAAACTTGGTTTTTGTAACTTTAACTTTGCGTAAACGTTGGGCTCCGATAAATCGCCTAAAACTTCGCCCAATATCGAGAACGAATTCCATTTAGCTCCTTGCGCCAATTGGTCAAAGGGTTTTGAGTTGTTATTTTGAATATTGAACTTAAGGCTACCTATATTTTGAGTAGAATCAAAATTACCCGATGCATTGAGTATTGCCCCAGCTCCGTTAATATTTAATTCTTTTAATTCAACAGCTCCTAGTGGATCTATCGATGCTGTTGTCTTTATCTTCAAAACATCTCCGACCAAAGGTCTCAATTTTGGTTCTAGTAAAACCGAAAAACCACTTTGAAGATCTAATTCAACATCGTACTTTGTAGGATCTTTAACCGCTATAATAGAAGTTGATCCTTTCGCCCAAAGCTCTGCCCCAGCTTTAACATCCAAAGTACCTTTCCAATAATTTAATGTTCCCTCGCCCTGAATACGAAACTCTGTTTCAGGAAAGCCTGGTAGATCCAATTTTTTAACTAAAATACCGCCTTTGGGTTCTCCCGCTATAACATTTAATTTTATTTGACCATTAATGGGATTAAAACCTAAATTGGCTTTTAAAAAGGCCGGGACGCCATCTAATCTACTTACCGAAGCGTTGAATTCGATTCCTTTTTTCAAATCACGGTATTCGCCATCGCTTTCTATGCCCAATATAACTCGTTCACCTAACAACTCTTTTCCAAGAGTTATTTTTTCAAATTTTAATTTCTGTAATACAACAGGAATAGGAACACCTTTAATAAAAGCTTTCCCACTCGACTTAGGATCTGTTTTTATTTCAACCGCAGGTTCTGTTGATTCAGGAGCTCTTTCTACACTTATGCTTTTTCCTGATATTTCTACAATATTTAATTCTGGATTCATTAAAGCTAGCGGTTCCCATTCCAACCGAATATCTTTTCCTTCAAACCATAGGCCCTTTTTATCCGAAATTTGAACCATTCCAAGCTCAATTCGAAACGGCAACAAACCGTCTAATGATTCTAATTTGAGTTTTAAATCAGGAGAGTCAACTGTCTCGCTGATAAAGTTTTCTAAAAACCGTTTCCCAGAGTTTGTTTGTAATGCACCAAAGCTTCCTCCCATCAATAAAATCAGGCAAAAGAAAACCACAGCAAAAGCCTTGATGAAAAACAAAAATGATTTTTTAAAAAACTTTTTCAAAATGCTTGTCCTAAACTGATATAAAATGCAAATGAATCGTCGAAATCCCTTTTATTTAAAGGAATTGCTATATCAACTCTGGCGGGACCAAAGCTCGCATAATATCTAAAGCCTATGCCAGCGCCCCATTGCAATTCTTCGTCAAAATTTGGAATTTCATCGTTAAAAACATTTCCGCCATCGACAAATAAAACCAAACCATATTGTTTAACGCGAAATCTAAACTCTGAACTGACTTCTATTAAGCTCCTTCCACCGTCTGGATCTAACTCTGCATCGAGCGGTCCTACTTTTTGAAATTCATATCCACGAATTGAACCGCCGCCACCTGAAAAAAACCTCTTATCTTTTGGAATATCAATAGTAGAGTCGCCAATAATTCCTCCAACGCTTCCACGCAAAGCTAGGACAAAGTTTTTACTACCTAAAACGTCAAAATATACTCTGCTGGTAAGACGTCCGATCGTAAAATTGTCGCCATCTCCAGATACAGTAGCAAATGGAGTCACGCCTAATTCATGCCTCATTCCTTTGGTGGGATTTAATAAATCATCCGCGTTATCAAATTTCAATCCAATTGGCACGCTTATTAGAGTGAATTCACTTTTAATGCCATCATCGTCAATTTCAGCAAATTCTCCCGCAGCTCTACCAGTAAACGATATATGGCGACCAAATCTTCTGCTTAAACCTATAGAACCCAAAATAGCGTCACGGTCAAAAGCGTCAAAACTTTCTGTCAATACTTTCCCCTCCGCCACTAATTCTTGACCTATGATTTTATAGTCAGGTTGATTAAACTCTAGATTCAGTTTTTTGTTAATTTTACTAAACTCGTTTTCTCCAATGCGATCAACGCGACTCCCTAGCTTTAACTTTTCCCCTCTTCCAAAATAGTTTCGATGTCCCCAAAATCCTGTAATTCCAGCTCCAAAGTTGGTCGAGTAATCGCCTCCAAAACCAACAAAGCGCATTTTCTTTTCTTCAACCGTGGCAATGACGTTCACTGGTTTCAGTATTTTTTTAGGAAGTTTATTTCTTTCTGGCATTCGAACTTTAACGGATGCAAACAACCCGAGATTTGATAAAACACTCTGATAACCCTTAATTGTCTGTGGTTTATAAATATCACCGTTTTCCCAAGAAACTTTTCGGATAATAAAATCAGACTTAACTTTTTTATTCCCCTTTAAAATAACCCCTCCTAAACGAATTTTTTGTCCAGGAACTGCCACCAAATAAACGTCCATCGTTTGCTTTTTGCGGTCTATTTCTAACCTTCTCTTCCCTAAACTCGCATAGGCATATCCATTGACTTTTAATTGAGCAATTAAGTCACTTTCTGTTTTAAGGATCTCTGAGCCTAAAGCGGGATTTCCAGATTTAATATTGGAGACTACTGGTTTGGATTTCATCAACTCAAAACCACGAATTCTTATCTTTCCAAACTTGTATAGAGGGCCAGCAGTAATTTTAATAGCAACGGGAAAGCTTTTAGCTTTTCTGAGAACAAGAGAACGCAAAGATTGCATTGGTTTACCCGCAACCCGGATTTTAACTGTTCCCGAAAAATAACCGAAAGATTGAAGGACTTTTTGAAAACGCTCTTCGTCATTTTGGATTCGACGAATAAGTCCAGTAAGACTTAAGGGAGGAGAATTTTTTAATTGGATAAGACTTGAGGAAGCTTGAAGGGTCTTTTTTAATTCCGGGTTATTAACTCCGAAAAATTTAGTCTGATAAGCTACACCTTGAGCGTTTGATGGAGGAGGGATAATAAAAACGCATAAGGCAATAAATATAGAAATGTAAAATGACCGAAGGATTTTCACTTTCGGCAGTTCTAAACAACCAAGCCTTTTTCCACTAATTGGTCATGAGCAAGATCCACTTTTGATTCTGCGGCTTCTTTCTCAACCCAATTAGACAAATCCTCTAGTCCTTTTTTTAATGAAAACTCTGGTTTAAAACCTAATTTTTCAATTTTTGAAACGTCTGCAAAACAATGCCGAATATCTCCATTGCGAAACTTATGGATAATATTAGGAGAGAAGTTTTTACCGGATAAATCAATGAGAGCTTGAGCTAATTGCAAAATTGAAGTTGGCTGACCAGTTCCGATATTAAAAATATCAAACTTTGATTCAGGAGAATCCAATAAAAGAAGTTTACCACGCACTAGATCTTTTACATGAATAAGGTCTCGGGCCTGTTGACCATCTTCATAAATCAAAGGCGGTTTGTCGTTTTTTATACTTGAGGAAAATATTGCGGCGGCTCCAGTATAAGGATTATTTAAACTTTGTCTTGGGCCGTAACAATTAAAATAACGACATGCAACCGTTGGCAATTGATAAGCTTTGCCAATCATTATGGAGTAAACTTCCTGGTCCTTTTTACTCTGCGCATAAACAGAAGTGCAATCCAACTCTTTTTCTTCATCTGTGGGAGTGGGTTTTAAAACACTGCCACAGTCGGGGCAATACATTTCCCATTTTTTAGCCAATAAATCTTCTTCTAGCCTGGGCTTAGGTTTCACTTGACCATGTTCTTCACATTCAAACCGACCTTCCCCATAAAGGCTCATCGAACTCGCAACAAGAACTTTTTCGATGGAATGTTTTTCATTAACTAAAATATCCCATAAAATTCCCGTACCTTGAACGTTAACGGAAATATATTGATCGATCGAATACATTGATTGACCAACACCCACTTCCGCCGCATCATGAATGATAACGTCCATGCCCTGAACAGCTTTTTTTAAGCTATCGCGATCCCTGACATCGCCTTTAATAAATTCCACTTCCGAACTCAAATATCGCGGAATTTTGGCGTCGGGTCCATGAACTTGAGGATTGAGATTATCGTAAACGCGGACTTCATCTCCACGTTCTAATAAGGCGTCTACGGTATGCGATCCTATAAAACCGGCGCCTCCGGTAACCAATACTTTTCGGTTTGATTTCATTTGAAAAATAGATTTTAGAAAGCTTCTAAAAAGAAGTTCCCTTTGTTATTAAAAAAGGACTACTTTTATTTAACGAAATCTGGGGTGAATTTCTTTAGCGTTTAGGCGATAAATAATGAAATAATATTTAGGGAAAGCCTAATAATTCATCGTCTTACTAGTTTTTGGCTATTATCTGCCAAAAAAGACATCTCATGTATAAAAATTAAGTATATTAGAGATTCTTTTTCTTATTTAAATACGATAAACCAGAAACTATTAAATGGGAAGACAAGTCAAATAAAACAAAAAAACTTGGTGCCGATGGGGAGACTCGAACTCCCACGGATCGCTCCATACGCCCCTCAAGCGCACGTGTCTACCAATTCCACCACATCGGCTCTTTATATTTTATTCAGCTGGTTTGGGGTCTGAAGAAGCCGGTTGGCTTTGTTCCTGAACTTGCTCAGGTATTACCGAGTTAATCTCTTTCCTAGATGAAAGAGTAGCTAATGCGAGGGAAGTACACATGAATATGACTGCGGCGACAGTGGTTAACTTGCTTAAAATATTACCAGCGCCGGAGCTACCAAACATTGCCTGGCTTCCTTGTCCTCCAAAAGCCGAACCCATTGCCGCTCCTTTACCTGTTTGTAAAAGAACAATTAAAACTAAAAATAAAGCGGCTATTATGTGAACGGAAACCAAAATGGTATTCATGTAATCCTTTTCTCCTCCTTAATTAATTGAGTTAATAATCGCATAAAAAGACTCTGCAATCAAGCTTGCGGTCCCTACTAATACGCCATCAACTCCTTCTTGCGCTAATAATTGTGAGCTATTTTGGGAATTGACGCTTCCTCCGTAAATGATGCTCATTTGATCGCTTGCGTCAGAGCCATAAAGTTCTTTTAAAGCTGAACGAATATAACCATGAGACTCACATGCTTGTTCTGGTGTAGCATTTTTCCCGGTTCCAATCGCCCAAACCGGCTCATAAGCAATAACAATAGAGTTTAGCTTATCACCCATAACACCCTGAAAACAAACAGATAATTGACTTCTTAAGATTTCTTCTGTTTTGTTTTCTTCTCGTTGTTCTAAAGTTTCACCTACACATAAAATTGGCAATAGCTTTTTACCCAAAGCCAAGTGTAGCTTTTCATTTATCTGGCTGTCAGTTTCTCCAAAAAGAGTACGCCGTTCAGAATGCCCAAGAAGCACATGAGAACATCCGCAGTCTAATAACATATCGGCGGAAATTTCTCCTGTATAAGCGCCACTAACCTGACTGCACATATTTTGGCCGCCAATTTTAATTTTGGCGCAGTCAAGTAAGCTATGAACGGGCTTAAGAACTGTAAAAGCTGGAAACAAAATAATCTCAGCATTTACAGGGCCAGATAACTTTTTGGTCAATTCACTAACAAATTCCTGAGCCTCTGGCCAAGGAAGGTTCATTTTCCAATTACCGGCTATAATAGGCCTTTTCATTTATTATCTTTTTTGGGGTTTTCCAAGGAGGACAATTCGTCACAAAATCGGTAATCGTTTTTTAAAGAAACTTTACTAAATACCCTTTTCCAAAATGAATAACACAAGATCTCTAACCCGGCAAGAATATCCCCACTCGTTATCGTACCAAGCTAAAACCTTAATCATATTCTTATCGACAACTTTGGTAGAGAGAGCGTCTACAGTTGAAGAAGCTGGGTTTCCATTATAGTCAGAAGAAACTAAAGGGGCTGTTTCAAAATCCATAATGCCTTTCAATTCATTTTCGCAAACGGCTTTCAGAGCTTCATTCACCTCTTCTTTAGTCGTTTCTCCATCTATATCGACCACTAAATCCACTAAAGAAACATTTGGGGTCGGCACTCTTATTGACGTTCCATCTAGTTTTCCATTTAATTCCGGTAAAACCAACCCAACAGCCTTAGCAGCCCCTGTAGATGTTGGGATCATCGAAAGCGATGCAGCTCTTCCTCTTCTTGGATCTTTATGCGGAACGTCTAATATTTTCTGATCATTAGTATAGGAATGAACCGTTGTCATAAAACCGCGTTTAACTGTGAATTTATCGTGAAGAGCTTTTGTCAAAGGAGCTACACAGTTTGTGGTACAAGATGCGTTCGAAATAACCTGATGTTCGTCCGGATTGTATTTATCCTGGTTAACTCCCAAAACTATAGTTATATCAGAATCATTTGCAGGCGCAGAAATAACGACTTTTTTAGCCCCAGCGTCCAAATGTTTTTGTCCCCCAGCCTTACTAGCAAAAAAGCCTGACGATTCTATGACAATATCAATATTGAGTTCTTTCCAGGGTAAGTTTGATGGATCTTTTTCGGCGGTAACTCTAACACTTTTACCGTTTATTTTAATTCCATTTTCTTCCGTTTCAATTTGAGCGGAATTTCTACCATGAACGGAATCATATTTAAACAAATGAGCTAATGTTTTCGTGTCCATCAGGTCGTTTATTGCGACAATTTCTAAATCGTCACAATGGCTATCTTCTAAAATAGCACGCAAAACCATTCTGCCAATACGGCCAAACCCATTAATCGCAATCCTTTTCGACATTCTATTATTCGCTCCTCATCTCGCTAAACGAGACAAACAAGTTTTCAACTGATTTATATTTGGAAATATTCCTAAGGAATGATTTTAAAAATCTATAGGCTGGAAAAAATCAGAAATTACTGTTCAAATTCTAAATTGCTTAAAAACAAAGTTAGTGGGGATTATACAGAATCAAAATTGTGGTGACAAGGGAGGGAGAAGTAATAAAATGCCACAAGTGAAACTTTTTATGATTATCGGAACTACTTTCGAGTCATTCATCTTAAAAAACAACTTATTAATAAGACTTTTTTATCAAAATAAAGAAGAATGACCTTAAAAAGTAAATTATAAAAATTAATTAACTATCTTAAGTCTTACCTCTTCTTGACCTTTGGAAGAATTGGATTCGTTCTGCTCTGATGTCATATTAAAGAGCATTTTGTCGGTTTGAGGTTTTATCTCTAAGCTTGCTCCAATTGGACGGAGAACTTCTCGGTATTCGTTAATTAAGTAGTTTTCTTGGCGCATCACGTTTTCTAGTTCTTTATCAAGCGTCTTTTTTTCATCTGTAACGGTTTTATATCTCGCCTCTATAGATGCCTTCATATCTTTGGCTTTTTCTTTTTTTGCGCTAATTTCAGAAAGTGCAGCCATTAAGTTGGTACGAACGCCATCTATATAAAACAAATCTTCGTCAAATTTTTTAAATGCGTTATCTAGTGACTCTAAATATTCACGTCTTCTTTTAATCAAATGGTCACGTCCTAGGCAATTTTTATTATACTGCCCCATCAATTTTTCTTCGACATCCATCGTGACTCTTTTTTGGACTGATAAATTTCCCGGCTCAAGAGGCATTAAATCCGTTAAGCTAGAACTACCAACCAATAGGCTCTCATAACGTTCTTTTATCATTCGCTCATTAGCATCTAATTGATCCAAAGCGGCAGTAACTTTTGCTAAATTTTGATCGTATATGGAAAGATTTGTGGAAAGAATGCGTAATTGACCAAGGGTCTCTTCAGAAATAAGCTTTAATTGATCAATTCGATCAACGAGAACGGTTCGTTCATTCTCCTTCGCTTCTAAAGCATTATTAAACGTCTGAACGACTCCCTCCAGCTCTCGACTTAAATTACCACCCTCTTCTCTCACTTTTGTATTATTTCGGCCAGTTTCTACTGCGCTCATCGCTTACCTCGGATCGAATATATTGGTCAAATTATTGGCGCGTTATTCCACAAGACATAAAAAGGCAAAAAACGTGCCAAGTCTCCCCAATCCTCGATCAAACTAATATTATTTGGATAGGAAAATCATACACCGTTTATTACTGCGGACGCAAATTAATTCCGCGATCAATTGCATGGAACATTTCTTTAACGGCTTTTTCTATCCCAAGGTAAATAGATTTTGCAATAATATTATGCCCTATATTCAATTCCTCAATTTCTGGGATAGCGGCAATAGCCACTACATTTTGGTTATTTAAACCATGTCCCGCAAAAACTCGCAGTCCTAATTGAGACGCCAATTTACTAGAACTCTTTATTTTTTCTAATTCTTTGGCGATTTTATCGGCATCTTTCAATTCCGTATATTGTCCAGTATTAAATTCTACACTATCTGCTCCTACTCGCTTTGAAGCTTCTATCTGCTTATGATCTGGATCAATAAACAAACTAAAAAGAATTTTATTCTCCTTAAACTGCTCTCCCATATTTTTTAGCCGGTCTTCCATTGAAACAATATCTAATCCGCCTTCTGTCGTAATCTCTTCACGTTTTTCGGGAACTAAAGAAACTTGGTGTGGTTTACTTTTAAGGGCAATATTTAACATTTCGTCTGTCGGGGCCATTTCTAAATTCACTTTTGTTTTTACCGATTCACGAATCCGGACAACATCATGATCTTGAATATGCCTCCGATCTTCCCTCAGGTGAATAGTAATTCCGTCAGCTCCAGCCATTTCAGCTAATAAAGCCGCTTGCAAGGGATCTGGTTCATCGGTTTTTCTCGCTTCGCGAACGGTAGCGACATGGTCGACATTAATAAACAAACGAATCATCTAAACATTTCTCCAAATGAGCAAGTTTCAAATCTAATTAAAAAAATCCTTTAATACGGCTGGTTATTCTATTTAGTTTTTGCTTCCATTATTTTCGATAAAAATATCTTGGGACGTTTGAGTTCAGGCATAAGACTAAGAGCTTGTTTTAATAATTTTTCTGCATCGTCGTATTTTTTTTGTCGAAAATAAACTTCTCCTAAGTTTAAATATGCTAATTCAAACTCAGGATTTACTTTTATTACTTGTTTAAGAGTAATCTCAGCTTTTTCATAGTCTCCACTTTGTTTGTAAGTATCGCCCAAAGTGTTGCCTGCCATATAAAATTTGGGATTAAGTTCCCAAGCTTTTTTTAATACGACAATCGCTTCATCAAATTTTTTTGAGTCTAAATAAATCTTCCCTAAATTATTTAGCGCAAATATATTATTTGGGTTTGATTTTAATATGGCATTAAATATATCTATCGCTCTTTGAGTATGACCTTTCATACCCGCCTGTATTGCTTCGTGCATCCATTCCTTGGTATGCATGGTTTTGTTTTGGGCTTCGGAATTTAATGGCAGCATGAATACCATTAATGAAATAATTAAAGAAAGAGCTTTAATCAACTTTATATCCTCACTTATAGTTTTAGTATATTTCCAGCAACACTAATTGCTCTAACAGTCTCTTTTACGTCGTGAACTCGAAAAATCCGAGCTCCTTTTTGTAAACCAACCACTGCTGCGGCCAAAGAACCTTCTAACCTTTCTTCGACGGGTAAATCTAAAATCTTCCCTATAAACGCTTTCCGTGAAACTCCCAGCGCTATTGGATAATTTAAGGTTTGAAACGTATCTAACTCCCGAATGATTTGAAAATTATGTTCAATTGTTTTACCAAACCCAATACCTGGATCTAACGCAATTTTATCTGGACTTACTCCTGCCTGAACCGCTTTATTCGCAGATTCTTTCAAAAACAATCCAATTTCAGATATCAAATCCTTGTAATGAGGAGTTTCTTGCATTGTTTGAGGAGTTCCCTGCATATGCATAAGAGCCATGCCTGCGTTAAACTTTGCGACTATAGACGCGGTTTCGGGATACTTTTTTAACCCGGTAATATCATTAATTATTGCAGCTCCCCCATCTAAAACACATTCCGCCACCTTTGGTTTGTAAGTATCTACCGAAATGGGGACAGAAAATCTTTTTACCAGCTCTGGAATAATATCTTTTAATCGGTCGATTTCGGTTTCTTCGGGGACAGGTGAAGAACCAGGGCGCGACGATTCAGCGCCAACATCCAAAATATCAGCGCCCTCATCAACCATTTTCTCAGCAAACTCAAGAACTTCTTTTAGATCAATTTTTCTGCTAGTGTCATAGAAAGAATCAGTGGTTACGTTTATAATTCCCATGATCCAATACTTTCTATCGGAAAACTTAAAGCTCATAAGTCAAAAAGAGATCTCAAAAAAAGAAAAACCCCATTCTTTTTTAAAGAATGGGGTTTTTAAAACTAAACGTAAGTTTGATTAAGCTGGTGTCGGATCTGGCATTCCTCCTGGAAACAACCCACCTTCGTCGGATTTATTGGCTTGATTGTCTTTTGCCTCATCCTCTGATACGACTTTTGAATCCGTTCCAACAGGCGTGCCACCATCGCCAGGTTTTTCGTTGTTGATTAATGCTTTCATTTCTTTAAAGTCAACCGATTCAGTTTCAAGAAGACCTTGTGCAAGTCTTTCTAAAGCGTCGCGATTTTCTTCTATCAACGTTTTGGCTTTGGTATAACCATCCATAACCAATTCTTTAATTTCGTTATCAATGAGCTTAGCGGTTTCATCGCTAAAATTCTTTTGATTATTAAAATCCCTTCCTAAGAAAACTTGTTCTTCTTTAGTTCCATAGGTTAAGGGTCCCATTTTTTCACTCATTCCCCACTCACATACCATTTTTCTAGCCATGTCAGTAGCGCGTTCAATATCATTACCTGCGCCAGTAGTCATTTGCCCTAAAGCGAGTTCTTCGGCAACCCGACCACCCATTAAAATGGCTAAATTATTATACAAAAAGGATCTAGGATAAGTATGCTTTTCGTCTTCAGGTAATTGCATAGTTACCCCTAAAGCTCTACCACGCGGTATGATTGTAACTTTATGAATTGGATCGGTTCCTGGAAGCATAAATGCAACCAATGCATGACCCGCTTCGTGATAAGCAGTTGTGGTTTTTTCTTTTTCAGAAATAACCAGACTTCTTCTTTCCACTCCCATAAGCACTTTGTCTTTAGCCTGCTCAAAAAAATCTTGGGATACCGCTTTTTGATCTCCTCTTGCTGCAAGTAAAGCCGCTTCATTAACTAAATTGGCTAAATCTGCGCCAGTAAAACCAGGAGTTCCTCTAGCAATCACTTTTAAATCGATATCATCAGTTAACGGAACATTGGATGTATGTACTTTTAGAATACCTTCTCTACCCTTAACATCAGGTCGATTGACAGTTACTTGTCGATCAAAGCGTCCTGGACGTAATAAAGCTGGATCCAAAACATCTGGTCTGTTGGTAGCGGCAATCATAATAACGCCATCATTATTTTCAAAACCATCCATTTCAACCAGAAGTTGGTTTAGGGTTTGTTCTCTTTCATCATGTCCTCCCCCTAATCCCGCTCCTCTATGTCTACCAACTGCATCGATTTCATCGATAAAGATGATACAAGGGCTGTTCTTCTTTCCCTGCTCGAATAAATCTCGAACACGAGACGCTCCAACGCCCACAAACATTTCTACAAAGTCCGAGCCGCTTATACTAAAGAAAGGAACATTTGCTTCGCCAGCTATTGCGCGTGCTAGTAGTGTTTTCCCTGTACCTGGAGGCCCTACGAGTAAAACCCCTTTTGGTATTTTCCCGCCTAAACTACTAAATTTTTGCGGTTCCTTTAAGAATTCGATGATTTCATGAAGCTCTTCTTTTGCCTCATCAACTCCAGCGACATCTTTAAAAGTAGTTTTATTTTTCTTGTCAGACATCAGCCTAGCTTTACTTTTCCCAAAGGAAAGAGCTTTGCCGCCTCCAGATTGCATTTGACGCATAAAGAAAATCCATATTCCCAAAAGTAAAAGCATTGGGAACCAAGAAATCAATATATTCATGTACCAGCTAGTTTGCTCTGGTGGTTCAACGACAATTCGCACGCCTTTTTCCCGTAACATCTTGATAATATCAGGATCTTTAGGGGGAGCGTATGTTTGGAAAGTCAGACCGTCGGTATAAGTTCCTCTAATTTGATCCCCTTGTATAACCACTTCAGAAATCTGCCCAGTTTCGACTTTATTATAGAAGTCGCTAAAGATAATTTCACTTTGGGGAGCAAGCGGTCTATTAAAAATATTAAATAAGGAAATCATAATCAGCCCAATTACCAACCAAAGGGCTAGATTTTTATAAAATTGGTTCAAAACGGTCTCCTCTTAATAAAGGCTTCAGTCAATTTATTCTAATATTTTAACATAATTGAATTTGGAGTTGCTAACCCTTTATTCTAATAGAACTTTAGGGAAAGGTCGTTAAAAAAAGAAGAAAATCAGCCTTTTTCATGTTAGTTAACTCAAATCTCGTCCTCGAATGGCAATAATTTGCCGAGTTTCTTCTCTAACTCTAAAATTATGACCAATTCGATGTCCATATATCCAAATAATATCATTTTTCCCATTTGTCAAAATAGGAATGCGATTTCTTTCATTTTTTGGAACTTTTTCATCAATAAAAAATGATTTCACCTTTTTAACACCTTTCATTCCTAATGGAACAAATCGATCTCCCGGTTCAAATAAACGACAGGATATTTTGTCGCCAGTTTCTTCAAAGTCAAAAAACTCTTCTTTTTCATTTTTATTATTAAAATCAAAACTGGTTCGATCTACTAATCGGCAATTCAGTTCGATGCCTAAATCATTAATTATGGTTTTACCGGGAACGTCTATTGACCTAAAAGTTGAAACAAGTTCTATTTTATTTCCCTCTCTTTTTTTTCTAAGAATTAAAGAATCCTCCGATATAAAAGCTTCGATCAAACAAGGAATTTGCAACGTTTTTCCCAAAATATTTTTTCTAGAGAACGCATCTAACCTATTTATATGTGACGATTCAATACTTCTCAAATCCCCTTTAATAAATTTAATCGCCGCCAATAAAACACGTCTTTTTAAACCCGGCTTAATTAAATTTAGTTGACTTAGACCCAGGGATACCCCTCCTCCAATACCCTTATCAAAACTCAATTTATCAAAATACTCTTGAGTCAAACTATCTAGTATATCCATATCATCGCGAATTAACTGGGACATCTCGCTAAGTCGATTGACAATATTTGGATTATAGTTTTCTTCTAAATATGGAATGAAATCGGCGCGGACTCTGTTTCTTAAATAAATCTTCGAAGCGTTTGTCGAATCATCACAAAACTCGGTTGAGGACTCTTCTAAATAATTTAACAATTCTTTTTTCCGGCATTCAATTAGCGGTCTAATTATTCCTTCTCTAACAGGGGGGATACCAGATATTCCATTAAGTCCGGCCCCTCTTGTAAAGTTTATCAGCACTGTTTCGGTTTGATCGTCGACGGTGTGCCCCAAAGCAATTTTGTCGCCTTCAACCTCTTTCAAAACATCTTTAAGAAATTGATACCTCAATATTCTCGCAGTTTCTTGAAATGAACGTTTAAATTTTTCCTGCTCTTTTTTAACGTCTTTTTCTGCTAAGTAAGATTTAATATTCCAATTACCACATAATTCCTTAACGAATTCAGCATCTCGATAGGAATCTTCACCTCTTGCGAGATGATTTAGATGAGCCGCAAAAAGCTCTATTTCCAACTCGTCGGATAATTCACGAAGCAAAGCTAATAAAGCTACAGAATCACTCCCACCGGACAAAGCAACTAACACTTTATCTCCAGGAGAAACCATATTATGCGAATTAAGAGTTTTTCTTATTTTATTTAAGAGAGGTCTCATGAAAATAGAATACCTAAATTAAAAAAAATAGATATGAACGGGGGGAAGTTTTTTGTGAAATAAATGAAGGGGGGTTAATTACTAAAGATTTTTCAAAAGATCTCTTTTTCTTTTTTCGTATTCTTCTTCAGAAATTATATTTCTTTTTTTAAGAATTTTAATATATTGCAAACGTTTCTTTAAAGCTTCTGCATCCGAATCATTCACACTGCTTTTCGAGCTCATTTTTGTTTTTTGTTTTTTTAAAGCTCTATTTTTTCTATTATTTAACTCGCTTTTACGTGGCAACCTAGCTGTTTGACTTATTTTTTTAGAAAGTATCTTCTTTTTAGGAGAATCAAGATAAACCTCCAAAAACGCATCTTTCTTTAATTCGCCGATCCAACGAATATATTGTTTTTGGGCAACTTTACCAAATAAAGTATTTTCAATTTCTGGTTTGACCTCTTTATAAGTCCTATATTTTTTAGGAATGACTTTATCGACTTTAATTATATGTAATCCATAGGGTGTTTCCACAATAGGGCTAACTTGCCCTTGTTTTAGCCTGAAAGCCGCTTCTTCAAACTCTTTAAGCATTTTTCCTCGTTCTAAAACTCCTAAGTCGCCGCCCGAAGACGCTGACACATCTTCTGAATATTTTTTAGCCGCTTTCTTAAAAGACATTCCAGAACGTATTTTTTTCAGGGCTTCTTCTGCCTTTTCCCTTTTTAATTCTTTTGAAGTTTCTGAAATACTTTCTCCAAAAATAAATAAAATATGGCGAACATGAATTTTAGAAGGGGTTAAAAAATCTTTTCTATTTTTTTTGTAATATTGCTTTATTTTTTTTTCGCTAATTCTGGCGCTATTTCTTAAGTGGTGATTTCTTACTTTTGAAATAATGATTTGTTCGCGAATTTTTTTCTTATAGCCTTTAAGATTCATCCCCTCTTTTTCCAACATTGCCAAAAAAACATCGTCGGGAACTCTATTCGCGGTTTTAATCTCTTTAATAGCGTCTTCTACGTTAGTCTCTGAAACGGTAATATTTAGTGTTTTTTTACCCTCTTGTATTAAGAGTTTCTCTTCTAAAATCAAATCAAGGGCTTGTTTGTTATATTCTTTATTCGTAAGGAGCTTAACGCCTTCTTGGCCTCGTCTTTCTAGTCTGATTAATTTAGCGCGGTCTTCTACTTCACTAAGAGTGACAATACTGTCGTTAATTTTTGCGATCACCCTGTCAAAGGCTTTAGCGTTTGCAAACATTGGTAACGCCAAGATTAAAAAACTAAGAAAGGATAAGGTCTTCAGGAAACCTCTAAAACTTATTTTTAGACGCGAACTGGCTTTATGAAATAAGAAATTGTGGTTTACCGCAAACAGAGAGGTGTTCTTAAAATATCTTTTATTTGACATTTTCAATGGCTTCATAATTAATTTTGATAACTGCCTTATTTTTTAAATCTACTACCCAATCCTTAAAAGCTTCTTCTTGCTTTTTTCTTAATAAGTTTTCGCGAATTATTTTTTTTGATTCGTCATAACTCATTTTGCGAGCTGGCTTTTTATCAACTACTTTAAAAATATGATAACCATAAGGGGTTTGAATCACATCGCTGTTTTCATATAGTTTTAAATCAAAAACACCATCAAATTCTGCAGGCATTTGCCTTGCTTCGAAATAACCTAAATTCCCACCCTCAACACTTTCAGGTCCAAGAGAATGTTTTACTGCCATATCAGTGAATTTGGCTTTCCTTGATTTAATCTTTTTTAACAACCGTCTCGCTTCTTCTTCGGTTGCTACATTAATGTGGAGCGCTTTAACCTGCTCTCCTTTTTGGAACTCTTCGGGGTGTTCCTCAAAATACTTTTTTGAAGCATCCTCTCCAACAGTTACCTTACTATTGACCTGTTCGTTTATCAAGTTTTTCAAAATCAAGGAATTTTTCAACTTATCTTCCCACTCTAACTGACTGATATTTTGTATTTTAAACGTTTTTTTGAAAGAGTCATCTAAATAATCAGTTTTAATTATCTCCATAGTAGTTTGAAACTCATTTGGATCCAAATTTACCTGATATTTTTTTGCCTCTTGCTTAAAAAGGGTATTTTGAATTATTTCATTCAAAGTTTTTAGCTTTAGGAACAAAACTTCTTTTTCGCTTTGTTCAGAGTTGTCCTCTACTCTATATTTTCGGCTAGTTAATCTAAGCTCCTTTCTAAATCTTTCAATATTAACTACTTCACCATTTACCGTTGCAACAACATCCAGACTTAATCCTGATTTTGAGACAACCTCTTCTTTTTCACAGGAAGTAATCCAAATTGCGATAAAAACAATCCAAAAAATAAAATATGACTTATGTGTCTTTTTTTTCAATGCGGGCTTTTCCTAGCTTAATTAAATATCCTTTAACTAATCGTAAATCCTCTTTCCATCCTTTTTGCGGAGAGAAAATTTTCAATCGAAATTCTGAATCAAACTTGAGGTTTTTATCTAGTAAACTTACTACTGCTTCAGCAGGCATATTGTTGTTTTTATCAAATTCTAAAAATATCCAACCGGATTTCAATTCAGTTTTTACAATATCCATTTTTTGACAAAGTATTTTAATTTCTAATAACTTAGTTAATTTTTCAACAGGGTCTGGCATAGCCCCAAATCGATCTACTAATTCCTCTTCCAAGCTTTCCGCAGTTTCTAAGTCGTTGGCCAAATATAATCGTCTATAAAACTCCAGTCTTTGATTTAAATCTGAAATATAGTATTTCGGAATAAAACCTTTTACCTTAAAGTCAATTTCAGCCTCTTTATGCGCTTCAACTTTCTGCCCTCGTAATTCTTTGACCGTATCCTCAATTAACTTACAATACAAATCAAATCCAATCGTATTTACATGCCCAGATTGCTGGTTTCCAAGCATATTACCTGCTCCTCTAATTTCAAGATCTCTAGAGGCTAGTTGAAAACCCGCTCCAAGTTCCGTTAACTCTTCAATAGCTGAAAGCCGTTTTCTTGCTTCTTCAGTGACCGCCATAAACCCAGGAATCAATAAATAGGCATACGCCTGATTTTTATAACGTCCTACTCGGCCTCTTAGTTGATACAATTGTCCTAAACCAAATTGATCCGCTCGATTGATGATGATTGTGTTTGCCGTAGATATGTCTATGCCATTTTCTACAATGGTGGTGCACAAAAGAACATCAATTTCCTTATTCACAAATTTTTTCATCACTTTTTCAAGCTCTTTCTCTGGCAATCTGCCATGAGCTATACCAAAGTTCAGATTAGGAAATATGCGTAAAAGCATTTCAGCGACAGAATTAATGCTAAAAATTTTATTGTGAATAAAATAAACTTGCCCTCCTCTTTCTAATTCTCTCGTAATCGCTTCCTTAATCACATGTTCTTCAAATTTTCGTATGTAAGTCTTTATAGCTAACCTGTCTTCGGGAGGAGTTTCTATAACGCTTAAGTCGCGGACCCCCATCAAAGAAAAATAAAGAGTTCTCGGAATTGGCGTCGCTGTTAAGGTCAAAATATCTACTGAAGCTCGTAACTTTTTAAGCTTTTCCTTATGTTTAACGCCAAACCTTTGCTCTTCGTCTATAACTATTAAGCCTAAATTCGGAAACTTCACTTTATCTCCTAATAACTTGTGAGTTCCTATAATTATATCGATTTGATTATTCTTAAGCTTTTCTAATATTTCTTTTTGTTCTTTTGCAGAGCGAAAGCGGCTTATCATCTCAATATTGATAGGATGCGCTTTAAATCGTTCGCAAAATGTATTGTAATGTTGTTGCGCTAATAATGTTGTAGGAGCAAGCACAGCAACCTGTTTTTCATTTATAGCGACTTTAAATGCCGCCCGCATAGCCACTTCTGTTTTTCCAAAACCTACATCGCCACAAACCAGACGATCCATAGGCTTTTCACTTTCCAAATCTTCATAGACTTCTTCAATCGCTTTCATTTGATCGTCGGTTTCAATATAATCAAAGGAATCAGCAAACTCTTGTAGCAGCACTGGATTGCTTTGGAAGGCTTTACCGGTAGATAGTTCCCTTTGTGCGTAAAGCTTTAAAAGGTCCTCGGCCATTTCTCGAATGGATTCTTTAATCTTATTTTTTTGTTTTTTCCAAGAAACCCCACCCAATTTATCCAGAGGCGGAGGGGACTCCGTTGTTCCAACAAACTTCTGAATATAGGCCAAGCCATCCATAGGAAGATAAAGCTTTTCATTCCCTGCATACAGAATATCTAGAAACTCACCGCCCCCTATCCCCGTTTCTAATTCTTTAGTTCCCAAATAACGCCCAATTCCATAATCGATATGAACCAAATAATCTCCAGGCTTTAAATCTTTAAACCCTCTTTGGAAAGCCGAAGATTTTGGTTTCCTTCTATATTTATGTTTATGACTTCTACCAAAAATCTCATGTTCGGCAACAAAAATGGTATTGGCCTCAGGAATCACGAAACCATGACCAATAGTTCCAATATCAACTGCAGCCTCTAATCCATATTGTTCTAGTAACTGACGGGAGCGTGTCGCATGGCCTTTAGTCGGAGCTACAATTTGAACCTTTGCTCCCTTTTCAATATATTTCAAAGCCCATTCGGTGAACTGTTCAAATCGACCAGTTAAAGGAGGAATAGAGCGAATGTTTAACTGATTATTTGAGTCTTCATCAGAAGAAATACTTAGCGCCCTCAAATTTAAGGTCTTTCTTTTTGCAATTTCGTTTTCAAACTTTTCGGAATCTATGTACAACGATTCTAATAATGGCAAAAGATCTCCCTCAGAAAGACCTTTCTCGTATTCCATCGCAGCTATATCTAGGACGTTTTCAATTTTCCCTCTACAGTCTTCCGGTTCGTCAAAAATGACTAATGTTTCTGCTGGGAAGTAATCAAAAAGGGTGTTTTTTTCTGTATAAAAAAAAGAAGAAAATGCCTCCATACCGGGAAACCGCCCTAAATTTTCAAACTTTTCTTTTAATTCTTTAACATGAGAGGAATGAGCTTCTATTTCGATAGCTCTTTTACTTAGTTTCTCGAAACCCTTTTCCATCAATTCAGGCGTTAAACATAATTCTCTAACTGGAATAACGCTTAATGATTCAATTTCTCGTATTGTCGTTTGCGATCCAACATCAAATAACCTGATCGATTCTATATCATCGCCAAAAAATTCAATTCTTACAGGGTCGTGTAAAGAAGGAACAAAAATATCTAAAATATCCCCACGAGAACTATATTGTCCTCTTTCATCTACCATACCAAAACGCGAGTAGCCGCAATCTATCAAACAAGTTTCAATCAATTCTCGGTCGGTACTTTCCCCTGTAGTTAGGGAAAATGCGGCTCTTTTTAGATTTTCTTTTGGAAATATATACTGAATTGCCGCGTCTACCGGAGCTATTACTAATGGAGAATCTCCATCTAGTAATTCCTTTAAAACCCCTATTCGTTCTCCGCTAATTTCTTTAGAGGGAGATAACGGCTCAAAGGGCAAAATTTCCCAAGATGGAAAAAAAATTGGATGGCGTTTAATCTTTTCATGACGAGTAAAATAACGAATCTCTCCTAATAATTTTTCAGCATGGTTTTGATCGGGAGCTAAAACTAAAATAGGAGTTTTCAGTCGCTTTTGTATTCTGCTTAAAAAAAGCGCTTTAGATGCGCCTTTAAATCCTGTTAAATTTTCATTAAGACTTGGAGAAGCTGCCTTTTCGGAAATCCAATCAATTTTCTCCGCAAAAGAATTAGAATAAGACTGACTTATAGAAGCTGTTTGATTCATTTATAATTTCAAAAAGGAGGAAAAGATTAAAGAATTGCGATTAAATGTAGGGGCTTAAAAATTAGGACTTCTTGGAGTCTTTAGGCAAAAGGTGTTCCCATTTAGGGGGAGCTTTGGGTTTATAATTTACGCACATGGCAAAGGTTGGTCCCTCATACATATTTAGTTTAAACCATCCTCCACCAAATTTCTCGGTAAAATAACCTTCTACATCTTCGTAAAAAGTTTCGAATTCTTCTAACGTAAATTTGGCAATTTCATAGAATTGGACACTTACCCCTTCATAGGTTCCAACAAGTAGGTTGAAATGAAGATTGGGATAAATTTCACGAAATTTGGCATCCACTTCTTCAGGAGTTGGGTTTCGTTTTAAATCTCTTTTTAATTTAGGCTTATAATAATCGCGTAATTCCGTCTTAACCCACTCGACTTTGCTCCAATCTTCCATAAAACTTCTGATACCTCAAAACAAAAAGTGCTACAAAACTTAAAGGAACCTCTAAAAGCTTGAGCTTACCAAGAGCTTTTCACTTCAATCTACCTATAAAGAGATAGTAAACCTCTAATAGCTTTAATTTTTAGAGACTTTTTTAGCTATTTTACAGGGAAACCCGTAAAATCTTTGCAAAATAAAGATTTATTTTTTAGCATAAAAGACAATTTGTTACAATCTCCAAACTTTTGTATTTATTAAAGATCTAATACTCAAAAACTATGTCACCTGTTCAAATTGGCTTAATCCAGATGAAGTGCGAAGAAGATGTCGCGAAAAACCTCCATCGCGCTGAACTTTTTATAAAAGAAGCCAGTGACAAAGGGGCTCAAATAGTTTGCTTGCAAGAGCTCTTTTATTCCAGATATTTCTGTCAAACAGAAGACCATCAAAGCTTTGAGCTTTCAGAGCCTATCCCTGGTCCAATCGTTGAAAAACTACAAAAATTAGCCGAATCTTTGAAGATTGTATTAATCGCCCCCGTTTTTGAAAAACGAACAGAAGGAATTTATCATAACTCCGCTATTGTAATCGATGCTGACGGCTCTTTGGTAGGTACTTACCGAAAAATGCACATTCCAGATGATCCATGCTTTTACGAAAAGTTTTATTTCACCCCTGGCGACTTGGGATTTAAAACATTTTCTACACAATATGGAAAAATTGGAGTACTCATCTGCTGGGACCAATGGTTTCCTGAAGCGGCTCGTCTTTGCGCTTTATCTGGAGCTCAAATATTGTTTTACCCAACTGCAATTGGCTTTCAAGAAATAGACGCTGAATTCTCTAAAAAACAGCATTCAGCCTGGGAAACCATTCAACGTAGCCATGCTATTGCTAACGGACTTTTTGTAGCCTCAGTAAACCGAGTTGGCAAAGAAGATGCTATCTCTTTTTGGGGACAATCTTTCGTATCCGACCCCTTTGGAGAAGTCATATCCAAAGCGGATTCAGAATCCGAACAAGTTTTACTCGTTGAATGTGATTTTTCTAAAAATGAGGAAACTCGTCAAAACTGGCCATTTTTCCGCGATAGAAGAGTAGATTCTTACTCTCCAATAAATAAAATCTACATCGATTCCTAAATATGGAACCAAACCCAATCGACCAGGGTTACCGCATGCCTGCAGAATGGGAACGTCATTCCGCAACCTGGTTAGCGTGGCCTCAAAATAGAGAATATTGGCAAGGCGAGGCTATGGGGTTAATTGAAGTCGCTTATATTTTGGCTGTTAAATCTCTATCCCCCGGAGAACATGTACATATTCTGGCTAACGACGATAAAAATGTTCGCCGGATATCTCAACTGCTAATTAAAGAGCAAGTCTCCATTTCTAACGTTTCAATTCATATCATTCCAACAAAAGATATTTGGATAAGAGATTACGGACCTAACTTTTTAGTCGCTAAAACCCCCACTAAACCAGCAAGAATGAATCGCTGGTTATTTAATGCATGGGGTGATAAATACGAAATGGAAAATGAAAAAAACGTCGCTCCTTCAATTGCAAACAAACTAAATATAAAACCATTCCAACCTAATATTGTTTTGGAAGGTGGAGCTATTGAAGTGAATGGCCAAGGACTTTGCCTCACCACGGAGGAATGTCTATTGAACAAAAATAGAAATAATGGCCCTAGTAAAACGACTATGGAATCTTACTTGAAGAGCTTCTTAGGAGTTACAAAAGTAATCTGGTGCAAAGGAGGAATGGAAGGTGACGATACAGACGGGCATATCGACAATTTAGCTCGGTTCGTCTCGCCTGATACAGTTGTTTGTGTTTATGAGGAAGACCTGGAGGATGCAAACTATCAAAACTTAAAAGAAAACTTTGAGATTCTACAAAATTCTACAGATCAAAATGGGAATCCCTTGAAACTCGTAAAATTACCCACCCCAGGGTATGTTGGGGAAGATTCTTTAAGATATCCCGCCAGCTACGCTAATTTTTATATTGGGAATGAGGTTGTTTTAGTCCCTTCTTACGATCATCCAAACGATGATAAGGTTTGCGAAATTTTAAAACCTTTTTTTCCAAATAGAAAAATCGTTAAACTACCCAGTAATATTTTCATCACCGGCAACGGAGGAATTCACTGCGCCACACAACAGCAACCCTCAGTATAAACTCTAACTCCCTACTTACTTTTACTGTGTTTCTACATTTTCACTAGACGAAAGAATCAATTTTTTGTTAAACTCTTTAAAATACTATAATTAGCCTTCCTTATTACCTAGCTTTTTATCCTTATAAAGCTCTTTTATTGCAAATCATGAAAAAGCGTCTTTACTTAAATCTAGATAAAAATAAAGGGATAATAAAAAAACAAAAAAATCAGGACGAAGACTCACCTTTAAACGTTAAATCTAATAAGAAAAACGAAGATATCTACCGAGAACAATATCGGCTCGATATGGAAACAAAATCTTCGAAAAACATAAATAAATAACCGACATTTTTTAAACATTTTAATAATTAAAAAGGAGCATTATGACCTCTACAGCAGTTGTGGCCGAAAAATATAAAGTTAAAGACATTTCTCTTGCCGATTGGGGAAGAGATGAAATCATTTTGGCCGAAAAAGAAATGCCAGGATTGATGGCGTTGCGCGAAAAGCATGGAAAAGATAAACCATTGGCTGGAGCGCGAATTGCCGGTTCTTTGCATATGACAATTCAAACCGCTGTTTTGATTGAAACTCTTATTGAATTAGGCGCAGAAGTACGTTGGGCATCTTGTAATATTTTTTCTACTCAAGACCATGCTGCGGCGGCAATTGCGGCTAAAGGCATTCCGGTATTTGCTTGGAAAGAAGAAACTGAAGAAGAATACTGGTGGTGTACCGGTCAAACCTTACTATTCGACAACGATCAGGGTCCTAATATGATCTTGGACGATGGCGGCGACCTCACGCAATATGTTCACGATAAATTCCCTGAACTATTAGACGAAATTAAAGGAGTCACCGAGGAAACCACAACCGGTGTCCATAATCTTTATAAAATGATTGAAAAGGAAACTCTAAAAATTCCAGCAATCAACGTTAACGACTCCGTTACAAAATCCAAATTTGACAACTTGTACGGTTGCCGAGAGTCTCTAGCTGATGGAATCAAAAGAGCGACCGACGTTATGATTGCCGGTAAAGTGGTCGTTGTCGCAGGTTATGGCGATGTAGGTAAAGGTTGCGCACAATCCATGAAAACATATGGCGCTCGCGTCATCGTTACGGAAATCGATCCGATTTGCGCCTTACAAGCGGCTATGGAAGGTTATGAAATCACCACCATGGAAGAAGCCGTTAAAGAAGGCGATATCTTTGTTACTACAACAGGTTGTAAAGATATCATTCGAATCGACCATATGGAAAAAATGAAAGACACCGCTATTGTTTGTAATATTGGTCATTTCGATATTGAGATCCAAGTAGATCAACTCAATAACTTTCCAGGAATTGAAAAAAAGGTCATTAAACCGCAAGTGGATCGTTACACCTTCCCTGACGGCCATCGAATCATTCTGTTAGCAGAAGGACGACTGGTTAACCTAGGTTGTGCAACCGGACATCCTTCATTTGTAATGTCTAACTCTTTCACCAATCAAGTACTGGCTCAAATAGAGTTGTACAATAAAAAATATGAAATTGGCGTTTATATGCTTCCTAAACACTTAGATGAAGAAGTCGCTCGATTGCATTTAGAGAAGTTAGGTGTAAAACTAACCACTTTAACTAAAGATCAAGCAGATTATTTAAGTATTTCTCCTGCAGGTCCATACAAGCCAGAGCATTACCGCTATTAAGTCATAAGTTTAGCTTCATAAAACGGCGTTCCCCCTTCGGGAACGCCGTTTTTTTTGCCCCTGCCCGTTTCCATACCCTTCATAATAACGCTGGAGTTTCGTCATATTTTAGAGTAGATTACTCCGCCTCAGACACCAAAAAATAGCATTTTAGCCTTATTTTAAAGGCCAAAATAGATTTTCAAAATACAGATATTTTGGAGATTCGAATTTTATTTACAAGGTATCAAATCCATTATTGGATTTATCCATGTAAAGAGTTTGTCTTCAAAAATAAAAAGATGGAGGCAAATATTTTGAAATGAGGCAAAAGAACACTTCTCTAAAACTATCGACCGACCTTTTTATTGATCATTGCCGTATATCAAAGAGCTTATCGGATAATACGCTGAAAGCCTATTGCATCGATTTAGACAACTTTAAAATATTTTGTGGCGAAAGAATTAATCTAAAAAAAATAGATAAAGAACTAATAAGAAAGTTTCTAACTTATTTAATCAAGGCAAGGGAACTAAAACCAAGTTCTGTAAAAAGAAAAATAGCTTGCCTAAAGGCTTTTTTTGTTTGGTTAGAAAACGAAGACCAAATAGAAATCAGCCCGTTTCATAAATTAGGCATTAAAATCTCTATCCCCGCAAGGCTCCCTAATACCCTCTCGACAGAAGAACTACAGAAACTATTCAAGCTTGGCAAAAGGTTTAATCAACAAGCGCAAAAAAGCTTAAACGCTAATTCAAGACAATCAAAATTCTGGAATTTAAAAGACTTTAATTCTTATACAACTCATTTAGCTTTAGAAATTATGTTCACAACCGGTATCCGAGTTGGAGAATTGGTTACAATCAAAATCAAAGATATTGACCTCATTGAAGGATCAATAAAAGTCATTGGAAAAGGCAATAAGCAAAGAAAAGTTTTTTTAGTAGACGAAGAAATCAAAAATCTAATTCGCCACTATGTTGAAATCAGGCAACAATTCAGCCCTATTACGGAAGTTTTACTAATCAATAGTCGAGGTTTAGCGGCCACCACACAAATAGTGAGACTTTATCTTCGGGAAGCGTCAAAGAAAGCAAGTCTGGAAAGATGTATTACTCCTCATATGTTGAGACATTCAGCCGCAACGCATTTATTGGAAGCTGGAGTCGATATAAGATTTGTTCAGAAGTTATTAGGCCATAATAGCATCACCACAACCCAAATTTACACGCAAGTCAGCGACCGCAGCCTACAAAACACGATCACCCAAGCCAACACACGTAAACTTTTTGGAGGATAAAACTATGGATAACTAGGAATTAAGGATAATAAATGAGCAAGGAAAAGGTTCCTAAAAATGCGGTTGAGGTCTGGAAATTGATGAGATCTTATACTGAATCCATTCCTAAGTGTATTCGGCCAAGTGAACATAATAAAAAAAGAAAATTTCAACTTTTTGAAGTTGTTGCGGCCTCTCTGTTTTCTATTTTAAATAATTCAATTAAATGGACTGTTACACCGGTACAGGGTGATAACGGGATAGATTTTAGTGGAGAGATTGAAATAATTCCTAAATCTAAGTTTATTGAACCGGCAAAAATGATATTAGGAGGTCAATGTAAAGCCTTAGATTTAGATAGGAAAAACAAAATTGACATTATAGGACAATTTTCAACTGATTTTTTTAGAATGAAAGAATCAATAAATCCAAATTTTTTTTCATGTTTGATAGCATGTTTAAATGGAAAATTTAAACCCAAAGATTTAAGTGAAGCAAAGGCTTCTTTTCAAAGACAATTAGCAGTAAACACAGAAGTTTTAGGATTGGAGCAAGTAGAGCATTTAATAAAAGAAAACTATCGAAAAATAAGACCTGTAATAACTAAAAGTTCACTTTCTAAGGAAAAAATTAAGACTATAGATAGTTATTTTTCAACTATTGATAAAATAACTAAGAATGATTTATCTGTTGACCTTTCTATTGCTTGTGATGGAAAAGCTCAATCAGGGATTCCATTTAAATGTAATATTAGTATCAACTCTCATTACTTAAGCTCTGGAAGAATTAATCTAATTTATCGAAAACACAAAACTTACCTTTCAGAAAGTGGAAAAGATTCTGAAGATTCAATTAAAGTTCTGTCTCCAAAACAAATTATAGAAAAAAAAGGCTTTGATGTTAACGTTGAGTGGAATCAAAAATATGTTTTAAATTTAACTTTTTTGAGTTATTTAACAGGTGAAATAGAATTAGGCTTCTTAGATATTTTTGATAAAGATAATTTTGTCGATTCTATCAGTTTGGGGCTAATTCATCTTTCAGATACTTTTACTCCTCCATTTTTTTGGACCAATAAAAATAGAGAATATTCAATAAACTTTGAAAGAATATTAGAAAATGCTTTCTCAGGTGAATTTAATCCAATTGCTGTATTAGGTTATGGAGGAAATGGAAAGTCTAGATTTTGCCAGGAATTAGGTTTTATTTCAGAAACAAAAGGGGCAGAATTTGCTTCTTTATCACATCAAAATAATTTTGAAAACCCTTATGGAATCATTAGAGATATATTGAGCGCCTTATGCGTGCCTCTAAATGACGTGGAATCCCCCTTAGATACCGTGAAAAGAGTTATACACTCAAACTCTCCATCTCTTGCCCAAAAAAGCGAACCTACTTTAGAAGTTATTTTTTCTATTAAAAACACAGAACAATCTACCTTTGCAGATCACTCAGTTATAGTAACAGTCTTAATTTTTTTATTACGTTTAAAAGCTTTAAATAAAACCTTTGTATTGCATTTATCAGATATGCATTGGTGTCATGGCCAAGTTTTACAGTTATTTATTGAACTAATTAAGCAAATCAAATTTTCAGGTAATAATAAACATTCAAGAATTATTATTATTTTTGAAGGTCGAATTTCTGAAATAAATACTAAAACAAAAGACTTGAATAAAAAATTTGATTTTTCAAGCGCAAGTTTTGAAAACTTTGTAAATAGTAATATTCAAAATCAGTTTTTAATATCAAGCTTGACGCGAATTGAAAGTTTTAAGTTTTTGAAAAATTTTTTCGAGTTTCAGGATAGATTTAATCCCAAGTTAACAAAAAAACTGATCCCCCATCAATCTGACCTTTTAGAAAATATAGTTTTACTGGCAAATGGAAATCCTTTTTATATGATCGAAATAATCAGATCTTTAAGGGATAAGGGGTTTATTCGAAAAAATAATCGTACTGGTAGGCTTTTCTTAATAAAGAAACTACCAAAAAACTTTCATATTCCAGTTAATGTTGAGTTAATGATCAAAGCTAGATTTAAATATCTTTCAAGAAATAATCCGCAACTTGCAAACTTAATTCAAGCTGTTGCTCTAATTAAAAACAGGATTGAATTTGATCTTTATAAAAAATTAATAAAAAAAATAGGAAATGGAATTTCAAATGATGACGTAGAAAAAACAGAATTTTTGTTTTTTGAAGAAACTTCATTCGGCAATATAAAATTTCGCCATGAATTATACTTTCAAACTATCCGAAATATTAAACTAGATGAATATATTAAGGAAAAAGTAGTTGAAGTATATTTAAAATTCCTTAATTGTAAAGACTCGGAACTTCCATTAATTAATTTAGAAAAAGCATTAGTTTTAAAAGAATCAAAAAGTTTTGATTTCCAAAAAATCAAACACTTTTTAGTTAGAGCAAGTAATCAGGCACAAAAAAGAAAAGAAACTATTTTGTTAACCAGAGTTTTATCTGAATTAATAAAACTTTTTGGACCTATTGATGATTCCTTAGAGAAGCCAATTGATGTTAATTTAGAAATTAGTCGAATTATTAGGAGTTATGCAGAATTAAATTTGTGGCATGGGGATCGTGAAGAATCAGTTAAACAACTAGAAGAATTAATAGACCATTTAAATAGAGTAAAGGAGAAAACGAAAGCTAATTGTCTTTATGAAAACTTTTTTGAGTTTGAATATGAACTAAATATGACAAAAGTTCAGTATGCAAACGCTTTGATGAATCAATTTAAATCACATAAGGCTATTGAAACAATACTAGGTTCCTTACCCTCTATTAAAAGTTCTTATTCTCAAACCTCTGGGGTTTCAGAAAAAATATTAAAAAACCAATGGAGTGATCTTTTATCACTTTCTTTTAATAGATTGGGAGTTGCCTATAAAATAGAGGGGTGTATTGATGAATCGATTAAAGCTCATTTAGATTCATTTGAAAGCTTTATATCGAAAAATAAAGAAGCAAAATTTGGTATTTATTTTGATTTGGCGAGAACTTATTGCTTAGTTGATCAAAAAAGAGCTTCTAATTATTTGAAGATGAGTAAAGCAATTCTTGTAGATTCTGATTTAAATAAAAAATATAAGTGTATGTTAGATATAGCAAAACTTAATTTTGACGTTCTTACCTTAAATAAAAAAGGGACGAAAGCCCTAAATAAATCTCTTGAAAATATTTTCCATAAGTCCCAAAACGTTTATTTTGAATCGATTAAACTGGGTCTAGGCATGGAAATAGCCGCTTCAGCTCTTTTATGTGGTTCTTTGAAAGCCTTAATGAAAGATAGATCGGCATATGATTGGTTTATGGAAGCTATTAATATTACTTTTACTAAAAGTTATTATGAGATGCTTTGGAAAGCACATTTAAACCTAAGTCAATACTGCTTGGGAGATAAAAGCTTTAATGAAGACGCTTATCAACACGCAATTTATGTTTATAAATATATAATTGAAGATGATTTATTTCAACGCGATCCTTTGGAAAGACAATGGCGTACGAGAAAAATGGAACGCCCTATCGCGCAGCTTTATAGAGTTTTGAAAAATTTTAATGATCCAAACGCGGATACTCTTAAAGTGAACTTTGCATGCATAAAGAGAAATAATAGATTTTTATCTAAAAATATTGAGTTTTTGAAATTAGATAAAAGTGAATATTTTCTTTTTTAAATTATATACTAATAGTTTCCTGTTTTAATATTTAGTATTTTTTTTGACCATTGGTTCAATACATAATGGAATTTCAAAAACAAATGAGAAATTCGCATTAATTGATTTGCTAATTGTTTTCTGAAAAAGTTTTCATTTTTTACATTTACTTTATTTAATTGCCAAAAAACAGCTGGTTTTATTTCTCCTACCCCATCTAATTGCGAAGAATAATAAAATAGAGCTAATGATTTCCGAAAACTGTTTTTTATAGGTTTTGATATACCATGAATGGCTTTTGATGAAGTCTCAAAAAGAATAACCTGTCCTTTCTTAGGTAGAATATCTTTTTTTACTTTATTACCTTCCCATAGCTCTAAAGCTCCGTAATTATAATTATTCCATTGTTCATTCAAATAAATAATAAGAGTTAACTTTCTTTTTAGGTTTGGGATATTACTAAATTGAAAATCTGCATGTGGCGTTAAAAAGCTATTTGGTTCCATACATTGTAGACCTGCTCCGAATAAATGAGGATCAGGAAGTAAATTCTTATTATTTGAAACTATTTCTAGCCATTTAATCACAGGGCCGCTTTGTAGTTCAAAAATCAATTGCCGTATTGACATGGGCATTTCTAAGATATCATTAAATGAATATTTCCCTTTTTGTAATTCGTGACCAACATTTTTCCATGCGCTTTGTTGTAAACTTGGAAATGATTCAATTATTTTATTTAATTTTTGTTCATGTAAGAATTGAGAGAATACAATATGTTTAAAGGGATCGGCTTTCTTAAATTCTTCTGCATCTTTTTTAGCTCTTGATACTAAATATTCTATATTTATGTATTCAAGCATAAATCTGAAGTCTTGATTATATTTGCGAAATGATCAATGACATATTCGTTATCAAGCAAATTTAATCTACAATTAAACCAATATTTATTTTTATCTAATTGCGGAAATTGATCGACTACATAGAAAAAACGTTTCGATTCTGATAAAAAGTTCAAGGGAAGGATTAAAGGCAAGTACAATTGATAATTAGGATTGGAAGTTTGCCTAAAATTAAAAACTTTTAAATTGCCTGTAGATTTTAACTTTTGTTTGATAAAAGAAATTATTCCTTTATCTAATAAACCTCTCGATAGGTTAATGATTGCCCAATTATTTATTTCTATTTTTTTTTCTGACTGAAATTGATTCTTCCACGACTCTAGGAGATACTTAAGCATATCCTGTTCGATTTTATTGCCCCAATCTGTCCAAAAACGAGCTTCATTACTCTCATCTAAGGAAAACCTTGGGGTTCCAGATAAACTTTCCCAATGGTAAGAAATCGATTGAGAATCAACAATGATTTTTAAACCGTTTTTCCTAACTCTAAGGCAATAATCGATATCCTCATTTCGGTTAAAGTAAAATGGATTTAAGTTTCCAGTTGCTTGCCATACTTTAGATGGAATACATACTTGCGCAAAAGTTGTAGCTTGAACTTCTCTATTTTTATTTACTAAAGAGTTTGAATAAGGGGAATTTAAGAAAAAATGATATTTTTTGATATCAGAAAACCCAACCCCAATATGTTGAATTCTTCCAGTTTGAGGGTAAATCAGTTTTGACCCGATTATTCCGCAGTCTTTTGTGTCTCCCAGGGTTTTAATCATGGAGTTTAAAGAATCTTTTTGGAGTATCAAATCTGTGTTGAGGATAAAATAATATTTTCCCTGTGCCTTTGAAACTCCAAAATTTACTGCGTTAGCATATCCTTCCGGGAATTCATTCCTATAAAAAAGGAAGTTTTTCTTTTTTAAATCATTTGGAATCGTTTCTTTTATATTTTCAGTAGAACCATCATCCACAACTATAAGCTCAAAATTTTTCGAAATAGACGTTTTAATATTTTTCCAAAATTGAGGTAAAAAATTAATTCCATTGTGAACAGGTACAACAATGCTAACTTCTGGTTTTGAGTTTTTAGCTACCATTTTTATACATAATTCCTAGTTATCCATATTATTAAAATAATTTATCTAAGAATAATTTTTTAATTTATCTTTTTCAACAAAAATTATTGGATAAGCAAACTTTTTATCACTATCCAAATATTTTAAAGCATCATTTAAGGCAACTATAATTTTGATTTAGTTTGAATTGGAAAGGGTTAAAGCTTGGTTTTCACTTTTTATTCGCTAAAATAAATTAATCCATCAAGTAGACAGAAAACCTTTTCATTTAAGTAAAAAAACATGACGAAAAAGCAAAAGGAGCTATTTAGTCGAGAAAGGCAAATCATATTGCCTATCTTTCCTAACTGTACTTTAGAGGAAAAACGCTAGAAAGATTAGATATTAGTGTGTGCCCCCTCCCATAATCAATTTTTGGGATCATAATCCTCTATACGGTCTGCAAACAGTTTAGCAAGGTATGTAAATCAAGTCGTTCCAGCTAATGGGATAATAGCTTCTTATTCATCGCCAACCACTAACCCCCTGAAAATAAAAAACCCTCTCCCTAAATAGGGAGAGGGTCAATCAAACTTTAGTATCAAACAAATATATTAAAAGTAAATTCCAGCTTTACTACTTTGAACCGCCACAAATACTGTCTCCAAGAAACATCTTACAAAGCCCAATAAAAATGCCATCGTAATTAGCAGCTTCTAGATGTGTAAACAAAGATGTAACATCCGCTTTAGCGCTTTTAAAGATGGATTTAAAGGTACCGACACTGTCTTCTAATTTCTTTATTTCATCTTCAACGCCTTTATAATAGCCTTGAAATTTTTCAACTTTTTCTTTAACTGCCGCAATTTCATTTTTTAAACTTTCAGCTACGTCTCCCTGATCATCTTTTACAAGGGCAATTAAATTAGCTAATCTAACTTGATAAACGTTGTGTTTATTACCGTCAAAGTGATTTTGATCGTTATCAAAAGCGACTACAGCTTTTGACTTGTGAACGCCAAATTCACCGAAACGACCACCTGGACCACGATTGGGCGTGGTATCTGAAGGTGTATATCCTGCATCCCAAACACTTTTACCAATCATATTTTTTTTATCTTCATCCAAGCGTCTAGATAAAATATTTGCAGCTTCACCAGAAGCAAAGTTTTGGTAAAGAGTAAAACCTTCAATCGTTTTTGATTTTAAATCAAATAAGCTTAGTACCGAAAGAGCTTCCCCTGAATGACCTCCAGCATTAACTGTGTCATCTGTGGAGGGTGGATTGCCTTGAAAACAAGCCTTAGTCAAGTCCCCTTTTTTTCCTGCCTCATCATCTTTATAAGGACAGGCAGGGGGAACAATAGCAACCACCGTCCGCTCTAAACCTAAATTAACGCTTAGCGGTTCAAGAGTATCTGTAGGGTTGGCTTTAATCTGCAAGCCTACGTGAGTTCCTTCGTGATACAAAAGAGTATTTTTAGTAAGGCCGCAACCTCCAAAAAGAATCCCGCTTATTAACAAAAGAATCCATTCTTTATGTTTCATTATATATCCCCTTTCATGTTTTAGTCGTGGGGTAAAACCAAATCAAATAAGATATGATCCTAATAGTTTTTATTGATTATTAATTAACTTAAAACTTACTTTATTTCTTCTGCTTTCCGTCTAGGGCGTCAATTCCTCCAGGAACCCTGGCCAAATTTTGGGCAGCTTCTCCAGTTGCAAAATGTAGCTTTATTTGAGTGCCTCCTAACCAACTGATATCGAATAAACCTTTGGATATAACTGACATTGCCTTTGGACAAACGGTTTTTCCTTTTGCCGTAGCTCCATTTTTTGATTCAGTTTTACTATCAACACATTGAGGATTAGTCCCTTTTGAACCTTTACTAGCAAGTACTCTAGATTTAGGGATAATTGTAGTAGTCTCTCTATCATAACCAAAACTAGCGTCTAAACTTCCTGGTTCTACAGAGCCCTTCGCATTAAATCCAAAACTTAGATCCTCGTAAAAAATTAGATGGGATGGGTCTTTAGTCGCACACCCACTAGCAAAAATAAAAGCTAGAATAAACACCGAATTAAGGAGCGCCATTGCAAGTTTTTTCATATTCCTTCTCCTTTTTTAAAATTAGGACACAAGTTTTGGCAGGATCGTCGGGAATATAATCTAAATGAACCACCCTACTATCTCCGAAACTCGGACCAACTACTATAAGGTTGTCGCTGTAACCGACATTAAATTTATTAAAAAGATCAAGCATTTCCGCTTCAATCCCTAGATTCGCTCGTTTTATTGCACCTACTTCACCTTCAGGTAAAGGAGCTCTAAAAAATTTCCACTCTTGTTCCCCAGATCGAGTCTCTCCTTTAGGCTTTGGAAACAAATAGGTGGCATTACGCGCCCCCAAACTGAAACCTTTATCTATAGAATCCGTACGTATCTGAGCGCCAATGGAATAAACGTCGACGACAACAGCTGTCGGCGTATAAGTATACCTCCCGACCAAAGTTCCATAATTACCGACGGAACAACTGGAAGAAAAACATATGACTAAAATAAAAATTGTAAAATATTTTAGTTTTTCCATGTGAAACTCTTTGTATTTTCGGAAATTGGATTTTTTGGTTCAAATAAATATTTTTATAACCCAAATACATATTTTCGTCAATCAAACATATCCGATTATTGAACTAATGGGTTATTTATCAATAAGATAAAAACTATTGATAAACAAACGCTAAAACATTAATAAATTGAATAATATTGATTCTAAAAACATAATTATGACTACACATTTCAAAACCCTCAAAAACATGTCTGAAAAATGCTACAACCTATCCATATTTATTAATTAGCTAATTATTATTTATCACCATTAAGGAGTATTCCCCCTGTTTTCCACTAGCGTCTTGATAACTCATCAATAGTATTTCTTTAAATTCAATTAGTTAGATTCCTAGAAGCCATTTGTATTTTTACAGTAAGTCTTATAAAATAAATAAAGGACCATTTTGCCTTTTTTGCAATTAAGGGATTAAGTTTGATTCATGAGTTTTAGCAAGAAAATTTTAATTGTCGACGATTCGAAAACAAACCTGGCCGTTATTTCTAGTTTATTGAGTTCTAATAATTACGTCATCTCATTTGCCGTTAGCGGAGAAATGGCTTTAAAGATAGTCGAAAAGGCACCTCCTGAGCTAATTTTAATGGACGTAATGATGCCAGGTATGAATGGATTTGAAACATGCAGAGAGCTTAAAAAAAATCCTGCTACAGAAAAAATTCCAGTTATTTTTGTCTCCGCGAACAACGATACAGAAAGTATTGTGCAAGGTTTTGAAGCAGGCGGCGTTGATTATGTCGGTAAACCTTTAGTTGAAAAAGAAATTTTGGCGCGTGTTGCGCTACACCTGGAAGTCGCCGAGTTAAGAAGTTCTCTAGAAGAAAAAGTACAAGTGCGAACTAAAGAATTAGAAAAAGCCAATAACCAATTAACTCAATCTAAGGAAATAGTAGAAGCCGCATTAAGAGTGAAAAACGATTTTTTTGCACGAGTCAGTCATGAATTTCGAACGCCATTAAATGCTATCATTGGGTTTTCGGAACTTCTCCAAATGAACTTTGAAAACACGTTAACCGAAAATCAGATCAAAGATATCGATAACATTAATGATGCAGGGAAAGCCCTTCTCAAAATGTTTGAAAACATTTTAAAACTAACGGAACTAGAATCTGGCGATCTTGATTTAGATATTGAACCTGTAGAAATACTTCCTTTATGGAATCATGTAAATGATAGCTATTCAAATTGTGCACATGAAAAAAATATTGAGGTGATCACAGAAATTCCCGAAGAAAAAAATCCTTGCGTTTTGGCTGACCCTAGTAATTTACAATGGGTTTTTGAAGCCTTACTTTATAATGCAATCCTCTACAATAATCCTAATGGGAAAATTTGGTTTTCCAGTGAACCCGTCACTAATGGACACATTCGTTTAAATATTAAAGATAATGGAACAGGGATTTCTGCCGAAAAACAAGAACGTATTTTTAAGTCAGTCAATACCTTCGACTCTGATTACGCTTCTGAAGAGGGTTTAGGCGTTAGCTTGACCGCTGCCCACAAACTTATAGGAAAAATGTCTGGTCAAATTGGATTTACTACTGAAGTTAACAAAGGAACTACATTCTTCCTCGAATTGCCTTTGGCCCCTAAAGATTAGCTTTTATTAAAAGCCTTTTCTTATTTTTCAAGATACGTCATTATAGTTTTAAATACTTAACTCTCTTCCTAATCCCATCTAATTTCAGTTAATAGATTATGTTTTAAACTGAAATTCTAAAAAACAATGTCATTTCCAAACCTAGCAAAGCAAACCAAATTGATTTTGGTAGGCGGAATCATAATCGCTTGCATTGGTTTCATTCTTACTTGGAATCAAAAGCAAAAAGCGTGGTTTGGAGAGTTAGAACAAGAAGCTCTTGAAGATACTCTTATTCTTAGCGGCGAATTAGAAGTCGTTAAAAGAGAACTGATGGGAATAGTTTCTCTATACGACTCTTCTCAATTTGTAACATGGGAGGATTTTCAAACCTACGTTCAACCAATATTAAAAAATCATAACTTTATCCGACGATTCGAATGGGCTCCTAAAGTATTACACGATGAACGAAGTGTCTACGAACGTTCAACCCAAGCAGGCGGAGTTAATGGGTTTAAGTTTTTATCGCGCGGACCTGAAGGCTCTTTTGTAACTAGAAAAAAAGCTGAAATATATTATCCCATCTTTTATATAGAACCATTCAAGGGTAACGAGTCTTTATTAGGATTCGATTTATCAACTCAAAAAGATTTCTTTAAGTATTTAGTGGAATCCCAAAATACGGGTAAACCTTTAGCGACACAAAAAATTCAATCCCCTACAAATTCTAATGGTTCAGCGTCTCCAGAAATATCGATTGTAGCTCCATTCTATGGGAAAAAGAATACTCCTGAAAAGCAGGAAGTCAGAAAGAAAACGCTAAAGGGTTTTGTAATTGGCGTTTACCGAATCAAAGATATGATCGACCAAATGGTTACTCCCTACCTGGCTAAAGGTATGAACCTTTCTATATATCAAACGGCAACCACAGACGAAAAAGACAAACTGTATGGGAATCCACTGGCCAATCCAGCTTTGGAAATTAAAAACGTTGTCAATATTGCAGGGCGCCGTTGGCTATTGGTTTGGCAAGCCTCCGAAATTTTTAAAAATGGTTCAAATAAATCGTATGGATTTTGGGTAGCGGGAAGTATTTTAGCTTTCTTCATTTTTATTTCAATCATCTTTGAAATGATGGCGTCTCGCACACGTCTGGTTGAGAAACAAGTAAAAACTCGAACCGAAGAACTAACTACAGCAAACCTCCACTTAAAACACGAAATAAGAGCGAGAGAACAAGCTGAGAAAAAACTCCATACAGCTAAAGAAGAAGCGGAGTTAGCCAATCGAGCAAAGAGCGTTTTTCTAGCCAATATGAGTCACGAGATTCGCACTCCAATGAATGCCATCTTAGGCTATGCGCAACTCCTTGAAGGACAAATCTCGAAAAACTCTGAGCCGCAAAATCAACTCAAGAAAATACTTAATAGCGGCGATCATTTAATGCAAATAATCAACGATATTTTACAGCTATCTAAAATAGAAGCGGGAAAATTAGACTTAGCTCTGGCGGACTTTAATCTTTCACAACTGGTCAAAGATATCGTTACAATCATTCGCCCCTTGTGCCAAGAAAAGAATCTTGTTTTAAATTTAGACGCCAATATTCCAAATCCCCTATGGGTTACTGGCGATGAAATGAAAATCAAGCAAGCCTTAATCAATTTATTAGGAAACGCGGTTAAGTTCACGGATAAAGGATCTATATCGCTCAAAATAGAACCCAAAGGGGAAGCTGTTTATGGTTTTGAAGTTCAAGATTCTGGTAAAGGAATTGCGGAAGAATATCGACAAACAATCTTTGACCCATTTGAACAAGGCGAAAATATCAAAAAAAGCGGCACCGGTCTTGGACTAGCTATTTTTAAGAAACAAATCGAATTGATGAAGGGGACCTGGGGGTTTGATTCTGAATTAGAAAAAGGATCGCGTTTTTATTTTGAATTGCAATTACCAGAAGCGGAAAAAAAGATAGAAAGAAGACCTTTCAAACCTCCAGTGCCAATTATCAATGGAGCAAAAAAAATCAAAGCGCTCGTTGCGGATGATAACGAATTGGGAAGAGATATTTTATCTAAAGCCTTAGAGGAAGCAGGAATTTCAGTATGGACAGCGTCAAACGGCGAACAAGCTGTCGAATTAGCGCTTAAATTTGAACCCGATATAATTTTCATGGACCTGCGAATGCCGATTAAGGACGGTTACGAAGCTTTAAAAAGTATTCAAGATCAATTTGGAATGTCTAAAATTAAATTTGTAGCCGTTACTGCGTGGGCTTTTGAAGACCAACGAAAAAAATCAATAAATGCCGGATTTGATGACTTCATCTCCAAACCTTTTCGGCTAGAAACAGTATTCGATTCTTTATCAAGATTATTAAACGTTGAGTTAGACTATGGGGAATCGATTCATTCTGAAAATTTAAAATCAAAAAATTTCGAAAGTTTCCCCTCAGTTATAACAATCTCTGAATCCCTTCTAACCAAACTCAAAGAAGCCGCAAAACTTCACGACATTACCGACTTCAAAAAATATTTTGAAGAGCTTGAGAAGGATGAAAAAGGAGGAAAAGAGTTGTCCAACTTCATTCGCCCTCACTTAGATCAATATAATATGGATGCTATTTCCAATATTTTAGATAAATTAGAATATGAGCCAAAATCCTAAAGAATTATTTGGAAAAAAGATTTTAATAGTCGACGACACTCCGGCTAACATTGATCTTTTGTATCAAACCCTGTCTCCAGAGGGTTATAAGATATCTGTAGCGAGCACAGGTGAGGAAACGCTCAAACTTGTTTCCCAAATCAAGCCTGACTTAATTCTATTAGACGTAATGATGCCTGGAATTGACGGCTTTGAAACTTGTAAAAAATTGAAGAAAAATCCTGAGACAGCATCCATTCCTATCATTTTTATAACCGCCAAAGCCGAAACGGAAGATATTGTCAAAGGGTTTACGCTAGGTGGAGCCGATTATCTTACAAAACCATTTAACCGAGAAGAAGTCTGCGCAAGAATAAAAACTCATTTGCACTTTCAAGTTCTTTTAAATACTTCAGAAACTCAAAACAAAAAGCTCAATGAATTAAACGATACTAAAAATAAACTAATGGGAATGACCTGTCATGACTTACGCAATCCAATTACATCCATACAAGGTTTTTCAAAATTTGTATTAGGAAAAGGCGAACATATTTCCGCAGAATCCAGAAATGAATGTATTGAAAACATTTATGCAGCAAGCACCAACATGCTGGAGTTAATAAACGATTTAGTCGATATTACAGCCATTGAAAGCGGGAAATTAAATTTAAATATTAGACCAGATTCCATAATAAACCTCGCCCAGGAAAAAACAAAAATGTACGTTCCTTTGGCAGAGAATAAAGATATCAAACTGCACTTTCAATCCCAAAAAGTTCCCATATTTAAATTTGACTCGAATAGAATTGGACAGGTTTTAGATAACTTAATAGGCAATGCCATAAAATTTTCACCCTCACACAAAAACGTAACCATTAGCGTTTCTTCAGACGAGTCACAAATGGTATGTTCGGTTAAAGATGAAGGTCCCGGTATTTTGCCAGAGGACCAAAACAAACTATTTATTCCATTTCAAAAATTAAGCGCAAAACCAACAGGCGGAGAAGTTAGTTCAGGGTTGGGATTGGGAATTGCTAAGAGGATGGTGGAAGCCCACGGCGGGAAACTGTGGGTGGAAAGCGAACCCGGTAACGGAGCTGATTTCCGCTTTCAAATACCTCTTGTATAAAACCCACTATTTGATATCAAATCTGGCAGACGATATCAGACATTATCAAGTCCAAAAGACAGCTATCAGATATTAACAATTATTATTGGTAATAAACTCGAGCATTTTCTGAAATCAAATATTTTCTAAAAATGGATAGAAACGTTTGGGAAATCGCGCCAAAATGGTTATCACCCCACCCCATACAGCTATGGCATTCAAAAATTATTATACTAAACTAAATCGAAATAATCCGTTGCAGTCGAAGTCCGCAACGTCTTTTTAACAATTTGAAAAGGAGCCCATAATGTTTGAAATCCCGAGTCTGAGACCAGAGACGCGATATGGAATTCCCACTGCGGACTTATTGCTGTATAACCGAGAATACATAGTTGGATATTCCTACCTGTTTCGTCAGCCTCGGTGGGCGTTACAAATTATCGATAAAAGTACGAAGCCCCATAAGGAAGATAAGGATTTTGATCGACTTGACAATTTCCGCGAGGATTTACGTATTCCAGAGAAGTTTCGTTCGACTCTGAACGATTATAGAAAAAGCGGTTTTGATCGAGGACACCTAATTAATAGCGCTGATCGTAAAACTTCAGAAATTATCAATAGCGAAACGTTTCTTTTAAGTAATATGAGTCCACAGAAACCTAAATTCAATCGTGGCATCTGGAAGAAATTAGAAGATGCTGTGCGTGTTCTAGCAGAAAAAGAAGAATTTATAGAAGTCTATACCATCTGCGGCCCTTTGTTCAAAATAGGGGATAAAATCGATGCGATTGGCGAAAACAAAGTGGTTGTTCCAGACGCGTTCTTCAAATCGGTTCTGGCTGAAAGAGCAAAACCTAATTCCATCAATCAATTAATAATGTGGTCCTTCGAGATCCCAAATAAGGAGGCTAATAAGCCATTAGAGGAATTTTTAGTTCCAACTTTGGATACTGAGCGACGAGCCGGACTCCAATTATGGGATCGGCTACAAGGTGAAAAGGTTAAAAAAATGGAATCGAAAAAAGGTAGGATGTGGTCGCTAAAAAAATCATAGTATTAAACTAGTACGAAGATCTAAGTCCAATCAACTCTTGACTATTAAGTATAAAAAAAGGGCGAGCTCCCAAGAGCTCGCCCGAACCTACTCACCTAAACTTACTTCATCAAGTCGGTTCTGATGTATTTCACGATGTCCCAGATGTCTTTATCTTTTAGAGTTTTCTTATGGGCTACCATTCCAGTACCAGGGGAACCATTCTTAATAACCCAGAACATTTGACCTGCGGAAACTTTTTTCATCGTATCAGAGCAAGTAAAGTTTCTTGGATTTGGTTTTAACGCTTTACCCAGTTTACCCATGCCATCGCCTTTGGCGCCATGGCAGTTCTTACAAGCCATAGGCTTTACTTTTTTGTTGTATAAAGCCTTGCCGTGCGCTGCATCCGCTTTTTTGGGAATTACTTTTTTGAAATCGGCTGAAGGAGCGGATTTGGTTTTTCTCGGTTGCGGACAATTTGCTCCGGCGAAAGATTGCCCAGCTACCATCAGTGTGAAAGCGGTTGCTATTACGAATACCGTTGTCTTTTTCATCATATTTCTCCTTGAAGTTTAGGTGAGTCATTTGAACCAATCTTTTATTTAATTTCGGTTCTGCATTGCGCTACTTACTAGCTATTTCAAAGTTTGCGTTTGCGGCTTTACCTGCGGTTACTTCAATTTCTTGGGTACTTTCTCCTGCGTATGGATGCCATGCAGTCACTTTATATTTCCCTGCAGGAACTTGATCTAATACAAACTTCCCGTCATTACCCGTGATGTTGTAGTAAGGGTTCCACACAATCAATCCATCCGCTTCCATGAAGTTGTGTTGGTCGCATTGAAGAAAGAAATGTCGATCTTTTTTCATTTTGAACCGTTTCATATTCTTTGTTACGTCCGCTACAGCCCCTTGAGAAGGTAAAGGTTTGTTGAACAACGTCTTTCGGCTTGCGCCCACTACAGAGTAACCATGAGGATTATGTAGAACGTCTTTATCCTGATTCGTTATTGTTACTAAGCCTTTTTTCATACCCTTAGGAGTTTTTCTAACAATTGAAACCTTTGGAAAAATATCGCAATTTTTCATATCGTAATTGATAGTCTCTGTCTTCCAAGCCTTACCGCTTTCGATCTTCTTGATATAAACCACTGCGTCTTTCAGCATTCCATCATTGACAATAACTTTTTGGCGTGGACGAATGTTTCCTTCCTTGGTATCAGGATGTGTCGCGCAAAACTCGACGTTTTTCCCTTTATTTAAATCTTCCATGATTGGAACGGGAACAGTTCCTTTAAAGGAGATCGTGCCCGTAATTTTCCCGCCATCTTTTACGTCGCCTTCTGCGTAACTAGCCTTCTTAGCTAATGCCGTGCCAGTCGCGCCTGCGGTAACTAGAGCTCCAATTAATACTGCTATCAATGTCTTTTTCATGATGGTTTCTCCTTTTTTAACGATTCAACGACTCTTGCTATATTCAGCTGAAATTTTCAGCGATTAATCAAACGAGGCGTCAGCCGAAGCGACAGAAGGTAGGAGGCGGCTCCCCCGGCCACTTCAACCGACGACAAGTCAAGGGGTTAACCAAAACCTGTTATGTTGGCAGAAAAAATCTTTCCTCTTTTTTTTGCCATGTTGAACTTGTTTTCTAGTGAGTTTTTCATCTTATTGTTTCCTGCTTGGTTATCTAAACAGCTAACTTAATCATTTAAATAGCAATGGCTATGCCAAAACATTAAACAGAAAATACAATTTATAACTTATTGTTTTTATATGATTTACAAGGGGCACCTAATAAAGGTGTGAAAAGAGTAGAAGAAAAATAGGGTTCAATTCCCTAACTGGGAATCAGATTCCCAAAATGGGATAAGTTTGTGATTCAATATGGGAAGAAAATAATTAGGAAGACTTTGGAGAGGAAATTAAAACAATAACTGAAGACAATAAAAGCGGAAAACAATTTATAATTTGATTAGCCAACAGATTAAAAATGACAAACAAATATTAAAGTCTTTAATCCGAAGAAGAAGTGGTTTTAATTTTATTATCGTAAGTAGAAAAATATTTTCTAAAATTATATTCAGGTTTTAACTTTTTTATCTTTTCTAAAATTTCCAAAATCACATCGGGATGGATTTTATTTTTTATGAGATTGATCACCAAGTTTTCAAAGATTGATTTAGCCATCAATGGGTTCGAATAGTATAGAAAAGAAGTTATTTCTAATTGTTTATTGATTTGAGCGTCTTGATTATGCTTTAGCCACCAAAAGAAAGTATATGCCGAAACGTTTTTTGGCGCTTTTTTTAAGATAAATATTAAATCGCTTAATCTTCCCAAAAAAGGGTTTGGGATATTTTTAGTTTGGAAAGATTGATATTCCTTTTCAATGTTTATATTCTTTAATAAAGGATTTAATTTAAACGCTTTTTGAAAGTTTTTTTGAGATTCAATGTTTTTCATCCATTCTTTATTCATAATTCCCGCAACCCAATACGACAAAGAATAATTAGGGTTCATTTCTAAAACCCTTGATATTAACTTTTCTAGAACAAGTCTATTGGATGAATCCTTTACATCATTTCGAAATTGTAACCAACTTCCCAAAATAAATTCTAAAATTCCGTTTAGCTGAGTATCAGATTTATCAAGATTAGATTCGATATCACACATTTCATGGAAAGCAATACACCCTGAATAAGAAAGATCTTCAATTTTATTAGCTTGAAAAATTCCTTTTATATAAACGGTTTCCAATAAGTTTCTCGAAATTTCTTCACGTTCTGGAAATAGAACTTTATATTCACGGTTAATTTGAATTTTTTTTAAGAGAGCTTGATATATTGCAAAAGCTTGTATCCTATTCCCACTTTCCCTTAAATGCATAAAATCCAAAAAAAACATTTGTTTATCTTCTGAATTGAAAGATAAACCACTGGGGATGTAAAAAGTATTGGAATATTTTTTTATTAAATTTCGATATAGTTTGTCTATTCTCAATCCAGCAAGCCGATAATTTTTTAATTTATTTTTTTCAAAGCCTTTGAATTCTTCAATATTTTTTAATTGATCGTTCGACATATTTCTACCTGCGATAAATGGAATACTAACTAAACCAACTTGAATTCCTTCTTCCTTCGCGCTACTAATAATTTCTTCAAGGTTATTACGGTAAAATCCAAAATTGCGATCTATTATCGATCCACCCGGTTTCTGAGAAGTTTTTCCCTTAGAATAGTTATTTCTTAAATGATTTAATAGTTTAAAGGTATTAGTAGAAGCAAAGAAGGAGGGAGTTTGACAATATTTTTTTAAAGTATCAAATCGCGGATTTTTAAAAAGCTCAAGATCATTCCAACCTAACATGATTAAAAGTAAATCAGGTTGAAGTTTCAAAACATCTTTTTTGTAGAGCCGCGTGACATCGCAAGACCGATGCGCATTTTGACCGGCATTTATTACTTGGAAAAAATTATTTTTATTTAGTTTATTGTTTAGCATCCTTTCCAATATTCTTGGATAAGTCATTTCATTTGCTACCCGCCACCCGAAAGTAGCCGAAGCGCCTAACGTGATAATCCTATAAATATTTTCAGGTTTTTTCTCCTCAAAATAAGGTCCACGAAACCCCCATTTATTAATATAGATATCCCCTAAGTCACTACTTATTAGTCCTTCTTTTTTAAAAAAAGATGCGATTCCTAAAATATTTTTCTCCTCACGATTTGGATTTTTTTTTATACCTACCCAATACTTTTTAGAATCGCTATTAAATGGATCTTTTCTTAAACGAGGACGACCATTTTCAATTTCAAGTAAAGGATTGGTATCAAATTGAAATTCATTTTGGAAAACTTTTTTTATAAGAAGATAAGATCCTAGTTCTACTAGAATTATAAAAAATGCAACAGTAAGGATTTCTAAACTTAATTTTTTAAAATCTTGCTCCATTTTAATATTTAGAAGCTTATCTATGGTTATAAAAATTAATCAACTTATAATAAACGCCTTTTTGCTTTATCAAATCGTCTTGCAGACCAAACTCTACTAACTCGCCTTTTTTAAGTACCGCAATTTTATCAGCGTGTTTAATTGTGGAAAGCCGATGCGCAACTATTATCGAGGTTCTACCCAGTACAAGTTTTTTGATAGCATTTTGTATCATAGATTCAGTTTCAGTATCGACGCTGGAAGTAGCCTCGTCTAAAATCAATATCCGTGGATCAAAAACAAGGGCTCGAGTCAAAGAAAGCAATTGTTTTTCTCCCATTGACAGAGAACTACCCTTCTCCTTCACTGAGTTCAGATATTTATCAGGAAGTTTATTTACAAAACGATCTGTTCCTAAACTACGGGAAGCTAGTTCGATCGTTTCTTTTTCGATATCGTTGTTGCCTAAACGAATATTACTGACAATATCGCTTGAAAAAATAAATGGGTCTTGTTGAACCCATGAAGTTTTAGCTCGAGCGTCTTTTTTTGATAATTGGGATAAAGGGATATCATCCAATAAAATTTCGCCTTTTTGCGGTTCATAAAATTTGCATAAAAGATTAATCAAAGTGCTCTTCCCTGATCCTGTCGCTCCTATAATTGCTAGACTCTCCCCTTCGTTGACAACAAAAGAAATGTCTTTAATCACATAGTCGTCTTTTTTATAAGCAAACCAAACATTCCGAAACTCAATTTTGCCACGCTCGATTTTTTGGCTTTTAACTTTAGGCGGGTCCAAAATTTCTTCTGGAGTATCCAGTAATTCAAAAATTCTTTCAGAAGATGCAACTGCTGACTGAATGATATTAAACTTCTCAGCCAAGTCGCGAATAGGTTCGAATAGTTTATTTAAATACTGCACAAACGCCACTAATACACCTAATTGAATCTGATCTTGAACAAACTCTCCGCCTCCATACCAAATAACTAAACCAATGCCAAGAGCGCTAAAAACGTCAATGGACGGAACGTACACCGCGTTGTAGTGTAAAGCCCTTAAATCTTCGCTTAATTTAGCGCGATTAATAGATTCAAAATCATTTACTTGCTTCTTTTGGCGGTTAAAGAGTTGCACCGTCCTCATTCCAGAAAGATTCTCTTGTAAAAATGTATTAAGCCGAGTTACATGGGAACGATTTTTTCTTAACGCATCGCGCGCTCTCACTCTATAAAAATGAGTTGCTACTGCCAAAAAAGGGAAAATTACGCAAATCACCACAGTCAATTTCCAATTTAAGAAAAATAAGACTGCAAAAACCCCAACAAGAGTGAACAAATCGCTAAAGATAAGAATCAACCCCGAAGTCAGCATTTCATTTAAGACTTCAACATCGTTGACAGTCCGTGTGATCATTTTTCCAACAGGGTTTTTATCAAAAAAGCTAAAAGACATCTTATGAATATGAGCAAAAGTTTCACGACGAAGATCTTTCATCACGTTTTGCCCAATATATTGCATCAAAAGAGTTTGGGTGAATTGAAAAACAAATCCTCCAACCAAAATGGAAAGAAAGATCCAAGCAATCTGGTCAATACCTTCCAGATTGCCAACAGCAATATAATCGTCAATGGCTACTTTAGCTAGATAAGGGCCAGCTAACTGGCATAATGAGCTTCCTAAAAGCAATAATATCGATAATAAGGCGAGCGTTTGATAAGGTTTTAAGTATTGAACGATACGCCGGAAAACAGCCCAGTCGTAGTAGCGTTCTTCAAGGTTTTCTCCAGCCAATTCCGTCATGAAAGAAACACCTCTAACCCCTTTTGAAAGGATTGAGCAGTTGAAATTTCTTTAAAATACCCCTCCTGCGTCTCTAACTGTTCACGACTGCCAAGCCCAGATATTTTTCCATTTTCTATAACCACGATTTGGTCTGAAAAACGTTGTGTGGAAACGCGATGCGCAATTATTATCACAGTTGTTTCTTTTTCTAAAAGACGAATATTGTTTAAAATTTTTTCTTCCGTTTCTACGTCTAAACTAGAAAAAGCGTCATCTAGAATCAAAATTTTTGGTTTACGAATCAAAGCTCGCGCTAAAGCAATGCGTTGCTTTTGTCCTCCAGAAAGAGATACTCCCTTTTCTCCAACCATCGTTTCTAAACCGTTTGGGAAAGATGATATATCTGGCTCTAAACCCGCAAGACAGGCAATCTCTTCAATTATTTTTTGATCTGAAATATCAGTCCCAAAAGCAATATTTTCCAGAATCGTGGCGGAGAACAAAAATGGTCCCTGTTCCACATAGCCAATTTGTTTTCTCAATAGATCCAGCGGCAACTCTTTTATGGGAATTCCATCTAAATAAATATTGCCTTTATTAGGATCAATGATTCTTAGAGGAAATTTAAATAAAGTTGATTTACCAGCTCCTATTGGACCCGTAACCCCCATCCATTGTCCCGGTTCAATTTTCAAACTAATTTCTTCTAAACAAAATCCTTTTTCAGAATATTGATAACTAACAGATTGAAACTTTAATTCGCCTTGAAAATCTTTTTTATGATTTCCCTGTAATGGAGCTTTAATCTCAGATTGTTCGGAAAAAATATCTTGAACTCTCCTCATGGCGCTAGCCCCTTTTTGAGACAAATTAAATACATACCCAATTCCCATCATCGGCCAGGAGAGCATCAGTAAATAACCGTTGAAAGCGACAAACGAACCCAGCGTTAGATTGCCAGCTATTACTTCTTTACCTCCAATCCATAGCGAAATTAAGGTAGCTAATCCGAGAAAGAAACTAAGAGATGTCGGAAAAATTGCGTACAGTTTAGTTAGAGCCATATTTTTAGTTAAATAGACGTCGTTCTGCTTTTCGAATTTTTCCTTTTCAATCTCCTCTTGACCGTAAGCATGCAAAGTTCGAATCCCAGAGAGGTTTTCCTGCACTATATCCGAAATATTTGCCAACTCTTCCTGAACAATTCGATGTCCTTCACTAATTTTTTTCGTGTATAAATAAAACAAAATTGAAATTAAAGGCAGAGGTAAAAAAGCCATTAATGTTAACTTCGGACTGATATAAATCATCAACGCAAAACAAGAAATTATGACAACAAAGCAATCGGCCAGAACCAAAAGACCTAACCCTAAAAAATCACGAACTGATCGAATATCATTTGTCGCACGCGATAACAAATCTCCAATTTTTATTTTTTGATAAAATGAACTATCTAATTTAAGAAAATGTCTAAACAGATCATTTACAATATCAAATTCAACTTTCCTGGAGGGCCCAAAAATATACTTCCTCCACCCAAATCTAAATAATCCTTGAAAAGTTGCCGCCAAGCCTAATATCCCTGCAAATACCAATAATTCTTCATTTGCTGGTTTACTCGGTAATTTATCTATAAATTGTTTAAGAATCCAAGGAATAGCTAATCCAATAACATCAGTCAAAATAAGGGCAATCATCCCTACCAACATTTCTTTACGATATGCTTTTAAATAGGAAATAAATATTTTTAACTGGCTAATGAGCATAAATTCAATTGTTAGGTTTTAAATTTTCAGACAAAAAAGGGATTCATTATGCTAGGATATAATGGAAATTACGGTTGAGAAGGGCTGCAATATAGTAACATTCTTGAAAACAGGAAAAAACCCCAGAGAAAAATTCAGGTTCATCCCATCTTTTTGAAATCACGACTCTTCCCTTATATTAAAAAGCTATTTTAAGGTGCTATTATAGAATGATCGGTATTATTTTAGCAGGCGGAAGCGGCACCAGGTTTTGGCCTAAAAGCCGGGAATTACTCCCCAAACAATTGATTAAAATTGCAGGCTCCAAGACAATGATCCAGTCTACTGTGGAGAGGCTGCTTTCTACGATACCTATTAAAAATATATATGTGGTAACTCATGAGTTTCACGCATATGAAACTTGTAGACAATTAGAAGAATTTAATTTTTCGCCTTCAAATTTGATAGCAGAACCCATTGCGAGAAATACCGCCCCAGCTTTAGCATTAGCTTCACTCTTCCTAAAAGAAAAACATTTTAACGAAGTATTAGGCGTTTTTCCGGCAGATCATGTTATTGACGATATTGGGAAGTTTGACCAAACATTAAAAGAAGCTGAAGGAACTGCTTTAAAAGATTATTTAGTAACTCTTGGCGTTCAGCCTACCAGGCCAGAAACGGGTTATGGATATATTAAAAGAGGAGAAGCTATAGAGGGATGCTCAAACTCTTTTATCGTCAGTGAATTTGTGGAAAAACCAAATATTGAAAAAGCGAAAACATTTTTAGAAACTAAAGAATATTTTTGGAATTGCGGCATATTTTTTTGGAAAACCTCTAAGATATTAGCAGAATTTAAATCTCATATGCCACAAACTCTGAAAAATATTGAATCGGCGATCCCATGTTTACAAAAACAAAAAGGTCCCTATCCTTACCTTGCCCTCAATGAAACGGGAAAAGACATTTATGATTCTCTAGAAAAAGAATCAATTGATTATGGAATCATGGAAAAGTCAAACCAAGTTGCGGTAATTGCCGCAGACATGCCTTGGAATGATGTTGGTTCATGGGTCGCATTAAGCGATTTAGAAGAAAACGACGCAGAAGGGAACGTTCTTTCAAAAGAAGTCGTTGCTATCGATTGCAAAAACTCAATCATTCAAGGTAATGATCGTTTAATAGCCGCCGTAGGAACTGAAGACTTAATCATAGTTGACACTCCCGATGCATTACTCGTTTGCCCCAAAGACAAAGCTCAAGATGTCAAAAAAATTGTTGAAACACTAAAGGAAAAAGGCAAACCACAGGCAAAGTTCCCTTCAACGGTTAACAAACCCTGGGGTTCTTATACAATATTAGAAGACTCTCCAGGTCAACTAGTTAAAAGACTCGAAGTATTGCCAGGAGCCAAACTCAGCCTACAAATGCATAATCACCGCTACGAGCAATGGCTAGTCGTTAGAGGAACTGCAGAAGTGCAGCTAGAAGACAAAACTTTTTTATTAGAAAAAAACCAGTCTACCTTCATCCCACAAGGTTCTAAACATCGCTTGGGCAATCCAGGTGAAGAGCCACTTACCATTATAGAAGTTCAATTAGGCGATAAAATCGACGAAGACGATATAGTCCGCTACAAAGATGATTTTGGAAGAGAAAATTCGAAATAGAAACAAAAGATAGATTTTTTAACCATCAAAGATTAATCAAAAATCTAGAGTTATCTCCAAATGTTACTACTTCGAAATATTCTATTCTCAATTATAGCCATCAGTATATTGTTAATTGGTATGGAATATAGCGCAGACGTTTATCTCAGAAATTCTCCAGGTTATCTACAAACCTATATCATATTAAATGCACAACCCCTTCTAGAATATGCCCCAGAAACCAAAGCTAGCCCTCCTTATCATTTTCGGAGAAAAGCAAATAACGCAAAAAAAGTAGCTTGGCATAAGGATAGTAACGGTGTATTGCAAAAGTTATTTTTTTCAGAAGAAGAAGGTATGATAAGAAATACCATGGGAGACCATGTTTTAAACAAGTGGGGTTTTAGAGGTCCCTACTTCGAAAAAGAGCCACCTTTTCTAATACGTTCTATTTTCATGCATGAAGCAAAATTATCTGTGGAAATGGGAGAAGTTGAGCAAGCAAAGAATATTTTGAAAATAATTAAAACGTTGAAACCAAACTTTAAGGATAATATCGATATTTTTCAAAAAAAACTTTTGAAAGAAAGTTAATTTAAAAAAACATTAAAAAATAGATCCAAGCTAACCTTCCGTATAAAAAGTTTTCTTTGTGAAACATAAATCTCTTACTTTTATTTGGATTTGGGTTTTTGAAAATATAACTAAGCGACAAAATCGACGTAGATGATATAGTGCGAACAAAAGACAATTTTGGATGAGAAGATCCTAAATAAAAGCTTTAAAGATGTTATTCCTCCTCAACACCCCCTAAACATGATTTTTTGTTTTTTGCTTTTTCAGTCTTCTTGTTGCAATGAGAAATATTATTGAGTGATTTTTTAAGATAGCCCATTTTAAAAGCTATAGAAAAGGAACAAATACACCATGGAAAAACAGCCTACTTACGGAGAAAATTTTTTTTTGGCCTTTGACTATCAACTGCCTCCTGTCTCTAAAGAAATTAAAAATATCCTTTATATTCATTCCACGAAAATTAAGCAAAGTAAAAAAACATTTAAAAGGCTTCAGGAAATATTCCCCAGCGCTAATTTTTATGTTTTACAAAATAAAGACATTAATTTTATGGAGGAGGATCAAAATAATTCTAATATAATTTATTGTTCCCCAAAAGTAATCCCAGATGATTTCCACCAAACTGAGGAAGGTAAAACTCTTAATGAAAAAGAAATAGATATTATTTTTTTTGGGGTGAACCTTGATATCCAAATGGGAAATATAGATCCATTGAACTCTTATGTAGCAAACCCGTATGAAAACATACTAGAACTAACCAAAAACATGGGTCTGTATGATTGGACGGTCCTTATCGACAATCAATATTGTGTTTACTATCCATGGCAAATTGAAGTGGGTCGAGTCAACAACCATAAACCATTTCAGATGGATGGAGTTTCAATTTCCCTTCCATGGACTTTATTATCTCCAAAAGAAAAAGAAACATTATTCAAACTCAGTCAATCCGGTCCCTCAGATGGTTCAATTGTCAATATTGGTTATTTTCAAGGAGGATCTTCAATAATTCTTGCTGCAGGCTCAAAGTTTTCCAAAAGAGAAAAAGTATTTGCTTTTGATATTGAAGAATACCCAAGATCAAAAAAATTTATTACTGAAAATGATTTGGAGGATTGGATCATTTTTGAAAAGGAATGTTCCTTGGAAGCGGCAAAGAAATGGGCTAAAAAAGAAAAAAACGGAGTCCGCCTTCTTTTAATTGATGGAGATCATAGTTATCAAGGATGTAAGGATGATATACAATCATGGAGCCCTGTCCTTGTCTCGGGTGGAGTGATTGCCATCCATGATTATGGAAACATTTCTGAAGGAGCTAAATATTCAGAAGTAGTTCAGGCCGTATACGATACTATTTTAAATAGTTCAGAGTTTAAAGATTTTCGACGCGTAGATACCCTTTTTATGGCTACTAAGATTTAAATTTCTTAGCTAGTTTAAGCAGCTTTCACCTTTTTGAATTAGCTTTTCAAATTCTTTGAAAGATTTTTCCACTAGTTCAAACTCTTCTGGACACTCATTCTCATTCCGCGACCTTCTCATTTTACGAAGCTCTCTAGTACAATCAAATCTATTATTCCCATCCTTAACCAAATTAATGCAAACCTTTAATCTATTAGCCCTATATTTTATATTGCTATAAACCTTATCGAGAAAAGGAGAAACTGGTTCAGCGCAATCTTCTAGTTTTTGAATTTTCTGAATTAAAATAATTGATTCATTATTGAACTTGCTTTTATAAACATCACATCTATCCGTTACACTTAAGGTAAGGAATAAAGCCAACAAATAGCTTTCCATAATGAATAACTAATGAACGTTTCTAAGAAAATCTAAAATAGCTTGTGTCCCCTCATGAATAATTTCTTCAGAAGGCTCTTCCAAAGGATTTGCATCAACATATAATAAATTTAGGTTTTTTAACTTTCCTAATTCTTTAGGTAAATACGTTAATTTATTGCCGCGTAAATCCAACCCTTTAAGACTTATTAAATTTTCTATATCAGATGGTACTTCCGTAATTTTATTACCTCTAAGATATAGCTCTTCTAGTTTTTCCAAACGACAAATAGAGGTAGGAAAAGATGAAAAATCAGAATAATCTATGGCCAATTTTTTTAAAAGTTTTAAATTCTGAAAGCTTTCAGGAAGACTATCTATTTCATTGCCGCTTAGATTAAGTTGCCTTAAGTTTGTAAGCTCGCCCATCTCAGAAGGAATTTCTTTAATCCTTTTTTTTGATAAATCTATCATTGTCCTTCTACTTCTTTTTGCTTCTTGAATTACTTTTAACAGCCTTTCATTAGTCATTACAATAAATTCCCTAATCTAAGTAAAACTAGAAATCATCAAAAAATTACCATCATACCCGTTTACTTTACTAATTCGCGAAGACCGGGGATCGTACCTAATACTTTTTCGTCGTTAAGGGTTTTCGCCAACAATTCAGCTTCCAATAAATGAGTATTAGCTTCTTCTCTCTGTCCCATATATAAACAAAGCGGCGCTAAAGTGAAATGCCCTTGCATAATACGAAGGGGATTATTATTCATTTGAGCGGCAGGAATTCTATTTCTTATCTGAGTTACGGCTTTTTCTATCGCACTATGTAAAACCCTGTAAGAATCCGGTATAGAGGCTATATCGATGGGTAAAACTTCTTTTAATAACGCCAGCGATTCCGTCCAATCTCCTTTCCTCCATAATGAAAGACCTAGTATAGCTTCCACAATTTTCTGCCCATTGACATCGCTAATTTCGTTAATTATTTTTAGAGATAACTTAAAAGAGTCGATAGCTTTTTGAACCTGAGCCTGTTCCCAGAAGACGAGTCCTAAATATGCAAGTATATGAGCTTGTTCAGCCTTCATTTTTTTTTCTTCAAATATTTCCAGGGATTTTTTGAATGAGCTTGCCGCGCGCGGCCATTTCCTTTGGCCAAGGAAATAGTTACCCATTCGAATAAGAATCTGAGCTTCGTTTATTTGATCATTTTCTTGACGACATTGATCTAAAGCTTTTTCTAAATCTATCAGAGTTTCCATCTTTCAAAAAATCATGTATTCTATAAAATCTTGTGTAAAATAAGCCAATATCGTAACGGAATGCAGATCCGAAATGCTATCTTTATTTTTTAAAATAGCGTTTTTTGATTTTGTTCTATAAAAAATAAAACCTTACTTTTTTAAAGGAGTAACAGTCCAATGTCTTCAGCATCTGCGCGCCATATATTAGTAGGAAGTGAAGAAGAATGTAATAAATTAAAAAGTGAAATTGAAAACGGCGGAGACTTTGGCGAGTCTGCAAAAAAACATTCAAAGTGTCCATCCGGAGCAAGCGGTGGAGACTTAGGTGAGTTTCGTCCAGGTCAAATGGTGCCAGAATTCGACAAAGTGGTTTTTAACGAAGAAGTCGGAAAAGTACACGGCCCCGTTAAAACCTCATTCGGTTATCACTTAATCGAAATCACAAGTAGAAGTTAATAAATCCATTTATCTATACCGGGCTTTCCATTCTGCTTTTACGCAAAAATGGAAAGCCTTTTTTATTTATTACTGAACCAATCCATTGCGAATAGCGTATTGGATCAACTGAGCGTTGTTACTCATCTTCATTTTTTCTAGAATATGAGTTCTATGGGTACTGATAGTTTTGACGCTAAGAGATAATTTCTCAGCAATCTTTGTCAACGATTTACCAGTCACCAACATTCCAAAAACTTGATATTCTCTATCAGATAAATATTCATGAGGAGGTTTATTTTGATCGGCAAAATCAAAGGCCAATTTTTCGGTTAATTCGGGACTGGTATAACGACCGCCTTTAGCTATTTTACGAACGGCTGCCATTAGCGTATCAGGATCTTCTTCCTTTGTTATATAGCCTGATGCTCCCGATTTAATAAATCGAATCGCAAAATGATCTTCAGGGAAAACGCTTAAAACCAAAACAGGAAGTTTTGGACAGTCAATTTTCATTTGTTTTAACGTATCAAGCGTATTGTTTCCTCCCATGGAAACATCTAATAAAACAATATCGTAACTATCTTCTCGAATTTTTTCCAAAATCTCGAATACCGTCGCCGCTTCGCCAGCAACATTCATATCGGACACTTCAGAAAAAGCGTGTTTAAGTCCTTGCCGAAAGATAGGATGATCGTCGGCGATTAAAACTCTAATTTGGGTCTTTGTTTCTGTTTCAGTGATCATATAAACTTTACAATGAAATGGTTATTACAACTTTGGCGCCTTCTTTAGGCTGGCTGAAAAATTCAACCGTTCCGCCCCAAACAAAGGCGCGTTCCCTCATACCCAAAATCCCCAAGGATTTTGGATTAGACACCTGATCTTTGGTTATTCCTATTCCGTCATCTTCAACTATTAATATAATTTCTCTATCTTTTTTATATAAATTTACTGATATTTTTTTTGCGTTAGCGTGCCTTGAAATATTCGTTAAAGTTTCTTGAAAAATTCTGAACAAGGTAGTAGCCCGGTTCTGATCTATTTCATCGCTCGTTAAATTTATTTCACTTTTAAAATCGATATTTGTTCGCTTCTGAAATTCCTTGCCCTGCCATTCTATAGCATCTCCAAGTCCTAAAAAGTCTAAAATTGGAGGACGTAAATCTGCAGATATTCTTTTTACAGTTTGAATTGTATTATCAACTAGATCAGTCATGTGTACGATTTTTTGGCTAGAATCTTTGCTCCCGGCGCCCCACTTTTTGCCAAACAAGGAAAGCTCTAATCTCAAAGTCGAAAGCACTTGCCCCAACTCGTCATGAACCTCTCTCGCAATTCGAGTCCTTTCTTCTTCTCGAATCAATTCCAATCTTTGCGATAAGTCTCTTAATTGCTTCCTGGATCGAATAATTTCATTTTCCCCTAACTTCTTTTCATAAGCTTCGCCCAAAAGCCGGGAAATTCCGTCAATCAGATTACGTTCTTCTTTTAAAAAAGGGCCTTCGTTAGCTTCTGGCATTTCTTTTATATAATAAGCTTCAACCGTTCCTCGCAACTCTCCTTTAATTGTAATTTCACTTGTTTGTTTCCATAGAGTTTCCTCAAATGGGTTTGGGCAATATTGCTTACCATCAAAGTAAATTTTAGTTCTCGTTATTTCTGGATACTGCCACGCCTGAGCCATGAAAATAGCCGCTTTATCAAAAATATCTTCAACGTTTTCGCAATTACCAACTAAATTCGTGATTTCATAGATACAAGTAAGTTCTTTAATTCTCTCGCTAACATTGTGTAAAAGATCTTTTTGCTTTTCCTCTGCCCTTTTTCTTTCCAGTACCCGGCCAATTTGAGTACCAATATTTTCCATACTTTCAAGAATTTCTTCGTCTGGCTCTAAAGCCATTGACGAAAAAAATTCCATAACGCCAACAACTTCTTTTCCTATAAATATAGGAAATGCAAACCCAGCGTGAACGCCTATATCTTCCGCGAGGTTTGCTCTTGGAAAGTTTTCGTCTTTTGTAACATCCTGAATCCAAGCAGGTTTTTTGCTAGCCATAACTCGACCAGGCAACCCTACTCCTGGAGCAAGTGGCGTATTCTCAGTTATAGTTCGAAACGTATCAAATCGATCAGGATTTTCCAGATACCATATTACCGAAGGAACCATCCCCTCTCTAGAATCTTCAGCAGTAAAATAAATATGCCCAACAGGCCATCCTGTTTCTTCACAAATTCGCTTCAACCCCTTATGTAATGCTTTTTCTAATGGTTGGTTCTCGTTAGAATAAACGGCAATATCTTTATGAAGCTGAATTAAGTTACCTTTTTGTTTCATTAATGCCACTCAATTTCCATTACGAACAAATTCTATCAACTGGGGGAGGATTTTTTAACAAATACGTTGGATAATTTAGGAATGTAAAGTTAGGATAATCTAGCTAATGATCAATTATACAAAAAACTAAAACTTGTCTATTATATCAGACAAAAAAAACATAAAAACATATAAATCAACTAACAATAAATAAAGCTTCAAGTTTATTCAGAGTCTTTTAATCTAAGCTTAGCGTTTCTCTCCTCAATCTCCTTATGCAACTTTTCTTTAAAAGCTTCAACACCGCCATATTTCTTTTCATACCGAGCTCTAATTTGATCGACAGATCGTATTTTATCCGCTGTCTCCCCGACTAAACAATTACCTGATACATCGCAAGCCCAAATAGGAAGATCCTTAGCAATTTCCTCTCTTAAATCCTCGGGAATATTATTTCCATGTGGCAGAGAAGCGTAATTAGGGTCGGCCGTTTCCTCAATTCGATCAATCTCTTTAACTAAATCTTCAATAGATTCACCGTTCCATGAGCCAAGCTCATCATCTCCGTCAGCCGATATAATCCGGTTGGCTACTTTTGGATCTACAACGACTTTATCTAAAGAAAACCTTCTTTTATTATCTTCGCTCACAATATTGCTCATTCATAAGTGTGGTTTACTAATTAAACTATCATGCCAATTGGTCATTAAGATAATCTGGCAATAATGTTTCTTCATCCATCAAAGCTACTACCACTTGTTCCAAAAGCAGGCCCTTTGCCCCTCTTAGATCAGCGCCATTTAAATAAGAACCATTCAAGTTAGCTCCACTAAAGTCTGCATCTTTAGAGTTGGACCACATTAAGTCAACTTCTTCTAAATTAGTTCCGCAAAAAACCGCGTTACTCAAATTAGCGTCTTGAAGGTTTGCTCCTCTTAAATCGGCACCGGAAAAATCAGAACAGGAAAAATTTCCACCCATTAAGTCGGCTTCAATCAATTTTGCGTTCTTAAATTCGGTATTTTCCAAATTCATACCACGCAAATCAGCTTTTTTACCCATTTCACCCATTGAATCGAACCAAAGCTCATGATCTTTAATTATCCTGGTTAAGTCCATATGGGAGAAAATTTAAGATGACTTTAAGTTTACTTCATTTTGAAATTGTCGAACTCTTTCTATGTTCTAAATAATCTTTTAACGCCTCTTTCCAATCTCGTAACCTATAACCCGCTACTTTTTCAAATCGTTCAGATGATAACCTTGAGTTTTTAGGACGTGGCGCTTTTGCTCCAAATTCCTCAGTCGAAATTGAAGCGACCTTACTTTCATCTAATCCTATTTCAGAATATATTGCTGCAGCGAACTCTTGCCATGAACATTCACCGCTATTAGAAATATTAATAATTCCTTTTGTGTCATTGCGAAGCAATTTCACGATAGCCACGGCAAGGTCCTTCGTGTTAGTAGGCGCTCCAATTTGGTCGCTAACAACTCGTAAATCTTCTCCTTTTTGCCCTCTCTTCAAAATACTTTCGACAAAATTTTTGCCACCTAGACCAAAAAGCCACGAAGTTCTGATAATCAGATAATCACTCAATATATCTTGAATATTTTTCTCGCCGAGTAATTTAGATTGACCATAAACATTTATAGGGTTTGTTAAATCTTCTTCTACATAAGAGCTGTCTTTTGAACCATCAAAAACATAGTCAGTACTTACATATAAAAGCCGAGCCCCAATTTTTTTACAAACTAGCGCTACGTTCTTTGCCCCATCTCCATTTATAGAGTTTGCTAACTCTTTTTGATCTTCACAGTTATCCACCAAAGTGTATGCAGCAGATAAAATTACAACACTTGGGTTAACTTTTAAGAGTTTATTCTCTATGGCTTTAAGGTCTGTAATATCAAGATCCGATTTCCCTAATCCAAGGAACTCAAATGAAGAACCCCTCAATACCTGGACAAGGTCTTTTCCAAGCATACCATTAGCGCCGATTATCAGAATACTCATATATTAAAAACCAATTTCAATCTAACTTCGGAACTAATAAGTTTCGTTATCACAAAATATCTCTCACCTCAAACCCCTAAAGTGATACATTAAGAGCTCCCCTTCAAAGGGCGCCACCACCATTCATTTTCCCGGTACCATTTAATTGAATCCACAATAGCTTGATCAAAATTAAATCTAGGTTTCCACCCGCATTCTTTTTCAAGTTTCGTTGAATCTATCGCGTACCTACGATCATGGCCTAGTCTATCCTCAACATATTTTTTGAGAGAGTCTGGCTTTCCCAATTCTCTTAATAATATATCTGTTATTTCCAAGTTTGTCTTTTCTTGCCAAGATCCAACATTATATACCTCACCCGGTTTGCCATTTTTATAAACAGCATCAATTGCGCTGCAATGATCTTCTACATGAATCCAATCGCGCACATTCTTACCGTCTCCATAAATTGGTACAGATATATCCTCCATTAAATTGGTAATAAAAAGAGGAATAAGCTTTTCCGGGAACTGATAAGGACCAAAGTTATTACAACAACGAGTGATTAATACCGGGAAAGAATAAGTTTCGAAAAAAGAACGACAGATTAAATCTGCGGAAGCTTTGCTAGCCGCATAGGGGCTATTAGGCTGGATTTGCGATTCTTCTGTAAAAAGGCCTTCTGGCCCTAAAGATCCGTAGACTTCATCAGTAGAAATTTGTATGAATCGCGATATATTAGTTTCTCTAGCTGCTTGTAAAAGATTATATGTTCCCTGAATATTTGTGGTTAAAAAAACAGCCGGATTATCAATACTACGATCAACATGGGATTCAGCTGCAAAATTAATCACAACATCAAACTTTTCAGTCTTAAACAATTCGCCGATAAAATTTGAGTCTTCAATATCCCCCTTAACAAATCGATAGAAAGGGTTTGCCTCTAAATCTTTAAGGCTCTCTAAGTTTCCTGCATAAGTTAACTTATCTAAATTAACTAATTGGTCATCTTTATAATTTTTCAAGAAATAGCGAACAAAGTTTCCGCCAATAAAGCCGGCGCCGCCGGTAACTAAAAATTTCAACGTTTAACCTCAAAAAAGAAATCTATATTTCTATAATTTAATAACTTTCGTCCTAACAGCCCATTAGTTTGGAAATTTTTGACAAAAAAATCAAGGTAAATTGTAAAAAACCACGCCCTTCTTAATCCCATTCCTCTTCATAAACAACATACCCCGAATCATTCATTCCAATTTTTGAATAAACGTTCTTACCAGTTTCATTGTCATCCATAACATAAAGCCGGATAGCTCTAGATAAAGGGTCTTTCTCTGCTAAATGTTTTATAAAACAATAAAGAGACCTAAAACATCCTTTATCTCTATACTTTGGTAGCACATACACACTCTGCAACCACCATATTTGCCCAGCTCGCCAATCACTCCACTCATAAGTGACCATTGTCTGCCCAGCTATTGAACCAGAGCTTTCTGCCACAAAATATCTAGCCAGTGATGAATCGGACACAGCCATCTCCACCCCTTTGGCAATAATCTCTTGATCTAGTTCCTTATCTTCGGTTTCACGAGCGATTCCAACATTCATATCAACTATAATCGGAACATCGAGGATAGTCGCTTCACGTATATCAAACTTTTCTGACGTCATCGGGTCTATTCCCTAACAAGTGTAAAAACTAAATAAAGTCACACAAAAAATTAGTATGAAATTTGGTAGAAATTAACGGTAATTTATCATGATTAAATCCGCATTACTGTTGTAATTTCAAATAGATAGTTGTACGATATAATAAAGTTCTGGATATATTGAAACAGTTTTTTTTACACTAAATCTTAAAATTTCATGTCGCCGAACACCCCCAAAACTCCTACTTCTGGGAATACAGAAGTTAACCCACCTTCTACAAAACAGAAAATAGGCTCAACGAAATCGAATGTCACTCCGGTTTCTTACGCGTCCAAAACTTTGAAGCGTGAACGTCGATATTCGGACAAAATCCAACCCATCATAGATCAAATCCTTGCTTCTAAAAATATAAAACCAATACTGTTCAATTTAACAAAAGATCTAACAGAGGCCTTCGATGCAGAAGAAGCCACGATATACGCTATTGACAGAACAAATAAACAAATTTTTTCACGTAATGTAAAGCTGGAAAAGATAAAAGAGATTCGCTTAGATATTTCTCCGCTAAGCATGGCTGGGTATTCAGCCTCTGCTGGAAAAATGCTAAACATCGAAGATGCCTATGACAACGTTGAACTTAAAAAACTTCACCCAGATCTTCATTTCGACAATAGTTGGGACAAAAAAACCGAGTTCTTAACTAAATCCGTTCTAATTGTCCCTCTACCACATAACAAAAGGCTAATGGGCGTTCTGGAGCTGTTGAACAAAAAAGGCGGAGGTAAGTTCAATAACGATGATGTAAAAATGGCCAGAGAATTAGCGGCCACCCTTGGGCTTGCCATGGTAAAGATGGAAGTGGAGGATGTCCAAGAACGTCTTATTTCAACCTCTCACGCCATTCATTCAGCAGAATCTATCGATGATATTTTAATCACTCTTAAAAAACCTATTTTACAGCTTTTTGACGCATCTCTTGTCACCGTATATGCAGTGGATTATTCAAAAAATGAAATCTACTCCAAAGTTAAATCAGGAAACTCCGTTAATGAGATTCGAGTCCCCATTTCGTCTAAAAGCATTTCTGGCTGGGTCGCTTTAGAGAAAAAAGTAGCCAAAATTATAGATGTTGCAAAAACTAGCGAATTAAAAAAATTCAGTCAGGATTTAACTTTCGACGATTCCTGGGATAAGAAATCAGGATTTAAAACCAAATCAATGCTGGCTATGCCCATAATGAATCAAGGGAAACTGATGGGCGTTCTCCAATTGGTGAATAAAGTTAACGAAGAAGAGTTTTCTCAATACGATGAACAAAATGGGAAAATTATCTGTGACGTATTAGGACTAGCGTTTAGCAACCAATTGCGATTAGCTAGCGCTAAAGCATCGAAATTTAGCTTTTTACTTGTTCGTGGAGTTATAACCGAAGAAGAGTTGAGCCGAATCACAGCCAAATCTCGCGAAGAAGATGTTGAGATTGAGAACTTGATGTTAAAAGAACTTTCCCTAAAACGTGAGGATATAGGCAAATCTCTAGAACACTTTTATAAAATCCCCTATTTTGAATTCAACGGCTCTTTTATTTTACCTGAAGAAATTTTTTCTGGGCTTAATAAGGAGTTCCTTCTTAATAATTATTGGACTCCCCTTCAACAAGATGAAGAAAAAGCTGTAATTCTTATTGACGACCCAGAAAACGAGAAAAAAATTGAAGAAATAAAGCTTAATTATCCTACGCAAACCTTAGAGTTTAAAGTAGGACTAAAAGCCGATATAGCCGATTTTATCAATTCAGCAGTGCCAGCCACTCAAACAAAATCTTCTGATAAACCAGAAGAACTATCTTCTATCTTGGATTCTCTTCAAACCGAAAGAGAAATAAATGAAGCTCAGGAATCTACAAAAGAAGAAGAAGTTAGTATGTTCAGCGACCGCAATAGCGGAATCGTTAGACTAGTTAATAAAATCATTACCGAAGCTTATGCCGACGGAGTTTCGGATATTCATATAGAACCCGGAATTGAAAAGAAAAACATGAAGATTCGATTCCGTAAAGACGGCGTATGTCGAATATATGAAGAAATACCTTTCATGTTTAAACAAGCGGCAATATCTAGGCTCAAAATTATGGCGCGCTTAAACATCGCCGAAAAACGTCTTCCGCAAGATGGCAAAATAAAAATGAGTTTTGGGAAAAACGAGATAGAACTTCGAGTCGCCACCTGCCCTACTGTTGGCGGCAATGAAGATATCGTTATGAGAATTTTGGCGTCCAGCAAACCAATTCCTCTCGACAATATGAATTTTTCAAAGAGAAATCTTGAGCTTACAAAAAGTATGATCCAAAAGCCTTACGGTTTGATGTTAGTAGTTGGACCTACTGGCTCAGGAAAAACGACGACTCTGCATTCAGTCTTGGGGCACATTAATAAACCCGAAAAAAAGATTTGGACCGCAGAAGATCCTGTGGAAATAACCCAAGAAGGATTACGCCAGGTTCAAATGCAATCAAATATTGGATTAGATTTTGCTCGAGCCATGCGATCATTTTTGCGAGGCGACCCCGACGTCATTATGGTAGGTGAAATGCGAGACGTAGAAACTTGCGCTATTGGCCTCGAGGCTTCTTTGACAGGTCATTTGGTTTTAAGTACTTTGCACACTAATTCTGCTCCTGAAACTATCACTCGCCTTATTGACATGGGGATGAATCCTATCAATTTTGCCGATGCTCTTTTAGTCATCTTGGCACAACGACTAGTCAGGACACTTTGCAAATTTTGCAAACAGCCTTATCAGCCAACCCAAGAAGAATTTGATCGCATAATCGAAGAATATGGCCCCGAAAACTTTGAAAAACTGGGAATACAATTCTCAGAATATTTGACATTCTATCGGGCTGTTGGATGTGCCCGTTGTAGCCAATCTGGATATTCTGGACGAACAGGACTACATGAATTATTGGAAGGGACTTCCGAGATCAAACGTATGATTATGAAAAAAGCTTTAATGGAAGATATACGAAAACAGGCTATAAAAGACGGTATGACCACTTTAAAACAAGATGGTATCGCTAAAATTTTTAAAGGCGACTGCGATTTAAAACAAGTTTTAGCCGTTTGTGTGGCATAAGTCACTGAACTTAAATTACATTTTTTGTAAAATTAAGCATTAATAACTTGGAACCTCCATGCCAACTTATCTAAAATCTCCAATACCCGAAGACAACTTAAAAGAAGTTGAAAATCGTTGGCAAGCCCTATCCGACCTTATCCAATCGGGGGATAAAGTAAACGACTTGATTCCCGATTTAGCTCAACTTTTAAAAGAAGTTTTTTCTTGCCAGGTTGTTACCTTGTTTGGATTAGACAGGGCAAACAGACAGTTGTTTTCTAGAAATCAAATCACTGATAAATACCCAGAAATTCGTATAGATATTTCGAGAAAAAGCATCGCCGGCTTTGTGTCTGCTGTAGGAATGTCTCTAAATATAGAAAACGTTCACGATAAGGAAGAATTGCTAAAGTATCACCCCGATCTAAAATTCGACCCAACTTGGGATACAAAACTAAATTTTAAGACCAATTCAATAATGGCAATCCCTCTACCTCATAACAAAAAGTTGGTTGGCGTTTTAGAGGTTATAAACAAAAACTCTGATACAAAGTTTACAGAAAAAGATTTTCGCCGAGCAAAAGAAATTTCCCCCATCCTTGGGCAAGCAATGTCTAAATTAGATTTGGATATTTTGCAAGTTGATAGCGCTACAAAATCTAATCTAGAAAGACAAGAAAAGTTCCATGCTATCACGCAAGCGATTCATTCCGCACGAAATGTCGATGAAATTTTAATCGAACAGAAAAACTCTATTCTAGAGTTATTCGATGCCGAATCAATAACTATTTATGCCGTTCAATCAGAAAGAAACGAAATCGTTTCCAAAGTTAAAAGTGGAGATTCAATAAACGAGATTCGAGTTCCAATATCCCCAAGAAGTATAGCGGGATTTGTCGCTTTAGAACAAAAACGACTCAATATACAAGACGTTTACGAAGATAAAGAACTCAAAAAAATTCACGCAGAATTAAGCTTCGATGGATCATGGGATAAAAAGACGGGTTACAAAACACGCTCAATGTTAGTTTACCCTTTGATTTTTGATAATCAATTAATGGGTGTCATTCAACTAATAAACAAAAAAGATGGAGACCGGTTTAACCCTCTGGACGAACAACAGGCGCAATTAATGGCTGAAACTTTAGCCTTAGCGTTCTTTAATCAAAGAAAGTTTGTAAAACAAATTCCTACAAAGTTTAGTTACCTCATTTATAACGGTCTCATATCTGTCGAAGAACTTACCAACGCTATTGCAAAAGCCAGAAAATCTAATTTAGATCCTCAAACTGTACTAGTGAACGATCACGGTATAAAACGTAAAGAGATAGGAAAATCTCTTGCTGATTTCTATAAGCTTTCCTATTTTGGATATGACTCTTCCTTTATTCTACCTGGTAACGTATTCGAGGGCTTGAACAAAAACTATCTCGCAAAAAACTTTTGGGTTCCTCTCTCCAAAGAAGGAAAAAATATTGAGATTTTAATCGATGATCCTAACGATCAAGACAAAATTCAAAACATAAAATTAATTTTCCCAAAGAAAAAGATAGATTTTAAAGTTGGACTCCGGCTAGATATTTGGGACTTTTTAAATGCCTCTGTAGGAGAAACTCCAGTGACTTCCGATATGGAAGAGCGCTCGGAAGCAATTTCATCTTTACTAGATTCCTTAAAACATGAAAAAGACGATATGGGTATCGTCGAAGATGATGAAGAAGAAGATAGCGCTATTAGCGATAATGACAGCACTATTGTCCGTTTAGTGAATAAAGTAATAACTGACGCTTATGCAAGCGGCGTTTCAGATATTCATATAGAACCGGGAGTGGGTAAAGAAAGTATGTTAGTCCGGTTTCGTAAAGACGGCGCCTGTAGACAATACGAAGAGATACCTCACTTATATAAACAAGCATTTGTTTCTCGTCTAAAAATCATGTCCAAGTTGGATATCGCCGAAAAACGTCTCCCACAAGACGGCAAAATAAAAATGAAATACGGAGCGAAAGAAATCGAATTACGCGTCGCCACCTGCCCTACTGTGGGCGGCAACGAAGATGTTGTCATGCGGATACTTGCGGCGAGCAAACCTATTCCGTTAGATAAAATGAATTTTTCTGGACGAAACCTTGACTTGATACAATCTGTTGTCAAAAAACCTTATGGATTAATTTTGGTGGTTGGTCCAACCGGTTCGGGAAAAACAACCACCTTGCATTCTTGTTTAGGATACATCAACCATCCTGAACGCAAAATATGGACAGCCGAAGACCCTGTAGAAATCACCCAAAGAGGTTTACGACAAGTACAAATGCATTCTAAAATTGGATTGGATTTTTCTCGAGCCATGCGCTCATTCCTTCGTGGCGACCCAGATGTCATTATGGTCGGTGAAATGCGAGATTCTGAAACATGCTCCATTGGTTTAGAAGCTTCTTTAACAGGCCATCTAGTATTTAGTACTTTACATACTAATTCCGCTCCCGAAACAATCACCCGTCTTTTAGACATGGGAATGAACCCATTAAACTTTGCGGATGCTCTTTTATTGATTTTGGCTCAACGATTGGTTAGGACTTTATGCAAGGAATGTAAAGAACCTTATAATCCATCAGAAGAAGAATTTCAAAACCTAGTTGAAGAATATGGCGTCGACGATTTTCCAAATTTGGGAATCGAATATAGTAAAGATCTGACCTTTTATAAACCTAAAGGTTGCTCCAAGTGTAGCGACACAGGATATGCTGGAAGAACCGGTCTTCATGAGCTATTGGAAGGAACCGCAGATTTGAAAAGAATGGTCATGAAGAAAGAACTGGTGGAAAATCTTAGAGCTCAAGCGATTACTGATGGCATGACTACTTTAAAACAAGATGGGATATGGAAAATATTTAAAGGACAATGCGATTTAAAACAAGTACTGGCAGTTTGTATTGCATAACCTATTAAATCATTACAAAATCAATAAGACAAAAATACTGGCCAAATTAAAATGAACACTCCAACCACAGTAGAGCCTAATAAAAGTCTAGAAGAAGACTCAAGCAAAGTAAACTCGATCTATTCTGAATTTTATGCCGCCTCTAATATTATAGAGGTGTGGCAACAAAGTCGGGAAAAACTGCTGGATTATCTAGGCTGCGAAGAAATTGTCGTTTTCGCATTGGATCGACCAAACCGACAACTTTTTTCAATAGATTTTAACGATGCTAACGAGGAAATAAGAGTAGATATCAGTCGCAAAAGCCTTGCCGGTTTTTGCGCCGCTACAGGCAAACCAATTCGCATATCAAATGCTAAAACATCTGAAGAATTGACATCTTACCATCCCGATCTAAATTTTGATTCTTGGTGGAGTAGACATCTTAAAATTGATCCTAGATCCGTAATGGCCCTTCCAATTCCCCACAATAAAAAACTAGTGGGAATAATGGAAATTTTTAATAAAAAGGATGGCACTCCATTTTCTCCTGACGATTTCAAAAGAGCAAAGGAATTATCGCCTAGTATTGGAGTAGCGATTTTAAAGATAGAAACTCAAGAGATAGAAGGTGAAAGTGTAAGCTTAAAAGGTTCTTCTTTTGAAAAAAAGGGAGAAAAAGTACAAGCTCTGACCCAAGCCATTCATTCCGCAAAAAACATAGATGAAGTAATAATTGATCTTAGAGATTCAATGTTAGATTTATTTGAAGCTAAATTGATAACCATCTATGGAGTCGATCATTCTAAAAATGAAGTCTTTTCCAAATTTAAAACCGAGAAAGACGACATTAGTGAGGTTAGAGTTCCCATATCTCCAAAAAGTATCTCCGGTTGCGTCGCTATGTTAAAAAAACCGATGATGATATCAAACGTTTATGATAGCCAAGAGTTAAAGAGATACCATCCAGAGCTGTCATTTAATAGCTCATTTATGAAAGATCTAAAATCAATGATGGTCTTTCCCCTGATTTTCGATTCCCAATTAATGGGAGTTTTACAGGTGATGAGGCAAGTAGAAGACCCACCATTTAATTCTGCCGATGAAAAAGGCGGGGAATTGTTTTCAAAAACGCTTTCTCTAGCTTTTAGTAAAATGTATCGAGAGGAAAAAATCCGAGCCATTTCTGTCTCTATACATTCCGCAAATAACACCGATGATATTCTTTTGAAGTTGGAAGATGCAATATTAGATCTCTTCCATGCCGAGCGAATGACCATTTACGCCTTCGATAAAAAAACCAACGAAGTTTATTCAAAAGTCAAATCAGGTCAAGCTATAAAAGAAATTAGAGTTCCCGTTTCGCCAAAAAGTATTGCTGGCTGTGTCGCAACTTTATTAAAACCGGCTAACCTCATCGACGTTCACAATGATGTCGAGTTAACATGTTTTCATCCCCAACTTCGTTTTGACTCCAAATGGGATAAAGCTTCAGGATTTACTTCCAAAGCCATGCTAGTTTATCCATTAATGTTCCAAGGTCAATTGATGGGAATAATGCAATTAGTTAATAAAATCAGTGGATCGAACTTTAATAAACAAGACGAGAATACTGCAGAAATTATCTCAGAGGTATTAGCGCTTGGGTTGCATAATCAAACAAAATATTCGCAGCCCCAAAAAACTCCTTTTGACTTTTTAATTGCTAACGGAACACTGTCTCAAAACGAATTGACCACCGCTAATATTGGCGCTAGGAAACAAAAGCTAAGCCCGGAATTTATATTAATTAAAGATCATGGATTCGAGAAAAAGGAAATAGGGAAGTCACTTTCGAAATACTTTAATCTACCTTTTATAGACTTGTCCCAACCCGACTTGATAACTGAAGACCTTACCTCTGGATTGAATAAAAAAGAATTACAAAAAGAACTTTGGCTACCAGTTTCAATTAATAACGCCAAAATGACAGTAGCTATTGTCGACCCTGAGAACTCGGATATAGTCAGTAAAATTGCCATGTTATTTCCAAAAAACGAATTCGAGTTTAAAGTTTGTATAAGAGAAGATATTCTTGATCATCTTATGGGAGGAAAGATAACCACAGAAGGGTTTAAATCTAGACAGCCAGTTCAAAAGATCATAGGTAGTCCAACCGAACAAGGTCTAATCGATGTAGATGCCCTCATTGCCGAAATGGAAGGTGGAGAAGAGTCTTCTAGCGTAGACGCAAACGAAGCGTTAACCCAGGCCGATAATATGACGGCAATCCGTGTTCAAGATATTTTAACAGATGGCCTTAGTCAACAAGCTTCCGATATTCATTTTGAACCAGAGATTGGAAACCGAGCTATAACCATTCGATTCAGAGTAGATGGCGTTTGCAGGCAATATCAACCACAATCAGATTTAAAAGTCCAAGATGTCATCACTATTCTAAAAAAGATGGCCAAACTTTCCATCACAGACAGTCATATACCTCAAGATGGAAAATTTAAAATGAAGATTGGACATGAAGAAGTTGAATACAAATTATCTATTTATCCCACTTTCGGACAAACAGAAGATGTGGTCCTTCATAAAATAGAATCTTTAAAACCAATTCCGTTAAAAGAAATGAATCTATTCAGTCGGAATCTGGGACTCGTAGAAGAAAATCTAAATAAACCCAATGGAATGATGCTCTTCGTAGGTCCATCCGGTTCAGGTAAAACCACGATGGTTCATTCTTGTTTGGAACACATTAATACCTCAAGGATAAAAATTTTTACGGTAGAAAACCCTGTTGAGATTGTTCAAAAAGGTCTACGTCAAATTCAAATTGACGAAAAAAATGGCTTAACGTATCTAAAAGCCATAAATTCTTTAGCAGATGCCGATGCAGACGTAGTATTCTTAGGAGAATTAGAAGATAAGGAAACCGCTGGAGTTGCTTTAGAAACAGCTTTAACCGGTCGTTTAATTTTATCTACTTTACGCCTGAACTCTACTATTGACGCAATCAGATATATGTTAAACCTGGATCTTAATCCAATGAACCTGGCTCAAGGCTTACTCTTAATTGGAGCGCAGAGGTTCGTAGTTACTCTTTGCAAAACATGTAAAGAAGGTTACCATCCAGATAAAGATGAATTTGATCAATTGATGCAAGAATATGGCAAAGAAGGTTTTCCTAAATTAGGAATTAAGTACACGGACAAAATAAAGCTTTATAAACCTGCTGGATGCGGCAAGTGTAATGGATCTGGCTACTCAGGAAGAACATGTATTTATGAAATTATGCAGGTAACCTCCTCTATCAAACAATTGATTGTTGAAAAAGCTGATTTAAAACAAATCCAAACGCAAGCTATCCATGAAGGAATGAATACCTTAAAACAAGATGGGATTTGGAAAATATTTCGTGGTTATTGTGACTTAAAGCAAGTATTAGCTGTCTGCAATTTTTAAAATCCATTTATTTCATATAACTCTTTCCGATAAAACGATTTCTTCGACTGCCCCCTTATTAAATGAATTCCAACCAATTTGACGTAATTGTCATAGGTGGCGGCCCCGCTGGAGGGAACGCGGCATATCATCTTTCTAAAAATAATATAAGCGTTGGTTTTTTTGAAAAATCCGAACTGCCAAGACACAAAGTCTGTGCAGGTGGTATAACGCGTCGAGCAGCCAAGCTTTACTCTCCTGATTTAGGCGAAATATCCGAAAATGAATGCTCGCACTTAGAACTTTTTCTTGATTTAAAATCTCCAAAACCATTCGTATCAAGTGCTGATTCTCCATTAGTGACCATGGTGATGCGAAACCAATTCGATTATGCTCTTATTCAATTAGCGAAAAGCAATGGAGCGCAAATCTTTGAAAAGACCTTGGTCAAAGGCGTAATTTCAAAAAAAGATCATGTCGAGATTTGTACGGACAAAGGTCAATTTCAATCAAAATACTTAATTCTAGCTGATGGAGCCGCAGGACGACTAGCTAAACTCTTAGACTGGCCAGATCACAGGCGCTTAGTTCCAGCGGCAGAAATCGAATTACCAGTCAATATTGACATTATGGCGAGGTTTCAAAATAAAGCGCGTTTTGATTTTGGACAGATCACAAAAGGCTATGCCTGGGTATTTCCCAAACGCTCTCATCTTTCCATAGGAATATTAAGCCATAACAAAAAAACTCTGCGAATAGAACTAAGCCGTTATCTAAAGTTTTTAGGAATCAATACGCCTCAAAAAGGATTAAACCTCAAAGGTCATATGATTCCTATGAGTCCAAGAAAAGCGCCATTTATTCGTAAAAGAATTATGCTTGTTGGAGACTCTGCCGGCTTTGTCGACCCTATCACAGCAGAAGGAATCTCTTATGCTTTGCAGAGCGGGTTTTTAGCTTCTCAAGCCTTACTTGAAAACAATATGAAATTGAAGGGTGTTAAAGAATATTATGAAAACGCAATTAATAAAGAAATCGTCAGAGAAATAAGAATTGCTCTAATTTTAGCTAAAATAATCTATGGTCCCCCTGCCCTAAGATCTTTTCTATTCGGAATTGCAGGAGATCATTTTTGTAAAGCCCTTACAAAAATTATTAATGGAGAAAAAACTTATTTCGATTATTTAACCGACTTAAAAAGTTATAGACATTTTACCAGTAGGCTCTATAAAAATTTATTTCCTGCGTTGAAAGACAGTTAAGAGCTTTTATGCTTTTTATTAAAACATACCAATCACCTTCCTAATTTTTTAAAACGTCCAAAAAGTTATGTTTTGTTTCTCATGAAATTCTCCGATAATATTAAAGAACGACTTTTTCTAAATTTCAGATCGACTTAATATGCAAGATTTATTGAAAAATATTTTTTATGCTTTCACTTTGGCTCTCTCGATATCTATTTTTTTATCGATTCCCCAAATCACATTAGCTCAGAAAAAGGAATTTAAATTACCAGAAATAGTTAGAGAAGTTAAAGGGTTATCAGGCAATGCATCACTAATAGCAAACAGATGGATCAACAAACAAAAGGATTTTGTATTAGTAGAATTCAAATCTGGTAAAAAAGGAATTTACTTAACGAATGGAACCCTTACAGGAACGGCGCTAGATGGAAAAGTTGTAGAAATTTCTGTACCAGAAGATTTTAAAAGTGATAACCCAGGGATGATTTTGGATCACTTAAGAGCGCTACGGTCAAAACTAGACTCTTCAGAAGTAAGTCGTGCAAAATTAAAGGAACAAATAGCACGAAACGCAAAATTAAAAATAGACTGGGCAAAACGAAAATTAAAAATAGAAAAACAAATACAAAAGACAATCAACGCCAGAATAGATGAAGTCTTCGAAACCGAATTATCCTCAGCGGATAGAAGCGTTATGGCTAATTTGGAAACAGAACTTGACTCGCAGCTACGCACAAATATAGTCAATGAAATAGAACGGGAAACTAGAGAGGATTTACCGGATGCAGACCTGGCAGAATTAGACCGTGAAATTAACAAACGAGTTGATAAAGAATTAAATCCAAGAGTGGCTGAAGAGATTCATCAACTAATCCTAAGCGAAAAACTGGGTAACAATCCAAATTTTGCAGATGCTAGGAAATTAGTTCATAGAGTGGTCAGCAGAAATAGACCAAAAATAGAAGCCGAGGTACGCTCACAGTTTCAGGCCATAGAAAGAAGACAATACATAAAACTAAAAAATAAAATTTTATACGGTATCATTCCTCCCGAAGAAATTGATAATTCCATCATGGGTAAGCTCAAACGCCTGTGGGCTAGCATCATCCCAAAAAGAAATTAAATCAAGTCAATTAAGATTTACCTTTTTCCTAATCCCCTTTCCATTGAGTAACCATACCGTTTAGAGATACCATTCCAACCACATCGTCGTTTTTCATCACCATCGCGTATGAGACATTAAAATTAGTAAGTAATCGGGCGGCATAGGGAACCGGCATATTATATCCAACCGACAAAACCGGCTTCGACATGATTTCATAAACATGGGTTTCATTTAAACGCCTTCTTGCAGCAATTACCTTCCTAGCGATATCCTTTAATGTAACTATCCCATAAACGGTGTTTTCCTTATCGCGTGGCTTAATTAAAGCTGCGTTAATTTTTTCATCCCGCATCATAATCAATAATTCTGAAACTCGCGTTACGCCATCAATGGTTTTAAAGTTTGGCATCATAACGTCAAACACTATTGAATTGTCTTCCATATCCTATCCTTTATCAAATAAGGAGTTAAAAATAGTTTTCTTTCGCTTCTTCTTCTAAAGCTTTTATTTGGCTTTCTAAACCAATCGCTCTGTCGATTGCAAAACTAAACGCCATACCACCGCCATGCTCTAAAAAATGCCCCGCGTTTGAAATAGCATCCATAATTCCATCGGAAATAAAATCTTCGACCAAAAAAAGAAGTACTTCGCGTTGCGCTTCAACACTCATTCCTAAAAAGGATTTTTGCTCGTGGATACCTTCTCCTCTCGCATTTAGAATGGTAACACCAGTTGCACCCGCTTTTTTTGCGGCTTGAATTACTGGATCCTGATATTCTTCTTTCACCATTGCAAGTATGACTTTAAATCTCATAAAGGTTTCCTTTTCCTTTTAAAATCATTTAGTTACACCTCTATTACTGATAATTTCCGCGATCTTAGCATAGCCTAATACAGTTATCATAGGGAAAAGGGAAGCAAAAGCAATGAGGCCAAATCCATCAATCAAAGGCGATCTTCCAGGCACATTAGTTGCTAATCCAATGCCCAAAGCCGCGACCAAAGGAACCGTAACGGTGGAAGTGGTAACTCCTCCACAGTCGTAAGCTAATGGAATAAAAAGTTTGGGCGAAAAAAATGTCTGTATAACCAGAAAAATATAGCCCGAAATAATATATACATAAAGAGGAGTCCCAACTACGATTCTATAGGTACCTAAAGAAATTCCAATTGCCACTCCCAATGCAACAGCAATCCTCAATCCCCAGGGAGAAATAGCTCCGGTTGAAATCTCTCGCGCTTTCAAAGCAACTGCAATAAGTGCCGGTTCCGCCAGCGTTGTCGCAAAACCTATCAAAAATGCAAAAACATAAACCCATATATATTTTGTAGCGTCTACCGAAACGCCTGCGGCAGCTGTAGGATCTGATGAAACCCCAGTAAACGCACTTCCGGAAAGCTGGTTGGCCATTTCAATGCCAACCGGGAAAACGCCTTTTTCCAATCCAACTAAAAAAATGGAAAGGCCAACTATGACCAAAACCATCCCAAAAGCAATTTGGGGTAGATTAGGAATCTTTTGTTTGAGCGCAACGGTCTGGAAAAAACCAATTACAATAAGAATCGGTAATATATCCTTAACTGTTCCAATAAGAGAATCGAGTAAAACTTCCATCTATACCTTTTCCTATCTAACCCCGTGAATCGCTATTCCATACATCATTACAAACATAACTGGATTTAAACTTGCTAACGCAATCAAACCAAACCCGTCTAAAACTGGACTTCTACCCCTTATGGCGGTTGCCAGTCCAATACCTAAAGCGGCAACAAGTGGAACCGTAATTGTTGAGGTTGTAATACCTCCAGAGTCATAAGCGATTCCAATAATATTTATAGGAGCAAAATAAGTTAAAAAAACTACAAAACAATAGCCGCCAATAATTAACTTGACCAAAGACCAGCCTTTAATAATTCTTAATACGCCCAAAGCGATTGCCAAGCCAACAGAAAAAGCCACTGTTAACCTTAATCCCAATACATATTCGCTAATCGATTCTGCTTCCTTTTTAATTGCTCCCGCATCCGCCGCTAAATTTCCAGCCTTTTGAGCTATAATTGTTAATGCTGGCTCCGCGATTGTGGTTGAAAAACCGAGCGCAAACCCAAATGCAATAACCCAGAAGGCATTTCCTTTGAGAGCAAACTGATTTGCCATTTTCTCTCCAATAGGAAATAAAGCGCTTTCTAGTCCTTGAATAAAAATGAAAAGACCCAATACAACTAAAAAAATACCAAAAAGGGCTTCTTGTAAATTTGGAAAAGGAGCTTTAAGAACAAATAGTTGAAAAAAGGCTATTACAACTATGATGGGAAGGATATCCAGACAAACCGTTAAAAACTTTTTTAGAAAAAACTTTAAAGTCTCTGCCATAAACCGCCTGGATTAGATGTTGGGAACTGGCTAAAATTGGTTCAAATTATGTTAATTTAAGCGTTTAATTTATTCACTAAGTACAGTGCTAAGCTAATTCAACCAGCCAAAAGATTCTCTTCAATTTAGTACGTTACACCAGGTTACTAGTATACCAAATATATTTAGATTTTATACTCTTTTTATTAAACTTAATTAAAATTAAGCTTTTATTGGGGAATTTATTAATGGATAAAGATATCAATGACCCAGATTTCATACTAAAAATTTACCATTCCAATAAAGGAAACCTGGATCAAATCAATGCCATCATAGACGCAAAGTTAAAACAAATACGCCAAAGAAAAATCTCCATTTTTGAAAACTACATAAAAAGTAGATTATTAAAAAATCCAAAAAAACTAGAAATGACGGCTTTAGAAATCAATCCAGCTGAAGCCGCATATTTAAGCGTTTATCCAGATGTAAATACGGTAGAAAAGTTAGATTTAAGACAAAACCAATTAGGAGATCGCGGACTGGAAGCTATTGCTAATTCCAAAATCATAGTCAATTTAAAAGAACTGGATCTAAGGAATAATCAAATTACGCGTGTGGGAATGCAATCATTAATGGCATCTCCAAACATGAAAAATCTTACAAAATTAGATTTAAGATTGAATAAAATGGGAGGGAAGCTTTGGTTTGAGAGACTTAAGGAAACGGGTAATTTCCCTGCTCTGAAAGATTTTAGAGGTGGTGGTTCTTAGCTTTTTTATTAAATAAATTTTAGATCTTTATCGTCTCTAATTTTTTGCACCATTTTCTCAGCTATGGCATCCGCTTTAATTTCATAAAAACCTTTTTTCAATTCTTTTTGAAACTTTTTGACCAAGTCATAACGAATTTCTGAAGTCTTTTTCCCTTTTGATTGAGAATTAACCTTAGCCTTTGAAGCATTCGACAAAGTCACTCGGTCAAGCTTTTCCTTAAAACTACCAGCGTCACTCGACATAGTTTCTTTTGAAGTCGAAGAGCCACTAGTTTGCCTTTGCCGTATTGAATTAATTGTTGGAAAAATCTCGTTCATGATCCTATCTCATTTATTGAAGTAGTTGCAAAACAGCTCTTGGAATCAGATTTGATTGCCCTACCATTGCTGATGAACTTTGAACAAGAATCTGACTTTTGGTCAACTCAGCAAATTCTTCACTTAAATCTGCGTCTCTCAAAGTAGACTCTGCCGCTTGAATATTTGTGGCAGTAACATTGAGATTATTTGCGGATCTATCTAATCTTCCTTGAGTAGCTCCAACTCGGCCTCGAATAGAGTTGAATCCATCAATAATTGAATCAATCGCTTCAACCGCCGCTACGGCGCCATCCGATGTACTTATGTCAGATGTTGAAAGCCCCAGCCCATTTGTGCTTACGTCTGTAATATTCAATTCAGAATTTAGATCTAATTGATTTCCAGATGAAGAGTTAATACCAAGCGTAATATTAATTTTCTCTGAGGCGGTATTAGACAAATCCCCATTTAATAGCTTTTTACCGTTAAATTCTGATGTTCCGGCTATTCTGTCAATTTCTAGCTTTAAGGCGTTAAATTCTAATTGAAGAGTTTCACGCTCAGTATCACCAATCGTTCCAGTTGCGGCATTAGTTGCCAATTCACGCAAACGAATCAAAGTAGAAGAAATATCCCCTAAAGCTCCATCGGCAGTATTAACCAACGAAACAGCGGCATTAACGTTTCTTCCAGCTTGTTTTAAAGCGCGAGTGTCTGATCTTAGAGATTCGGAAATAGAAAAACTAGCGGTATCGTCTGCGGCTTTATTAACGCGGATACCAGAAGCTATTCTTTCGACCGTTTGGCCAACGCGATTGTTATTTGTGTCGAGAGATCTTTGAGTGTTGAGAGAGCTTACGTTATTGAAGATTCGTAATGGCATGGGTTCCTCCTTGAAAAAACCGATTACTTCTTTCAAAATTAATGATTACAAGTCCGCTTCCATGCGGGAATTGATTGATTCCGAATACCAGGAAAACTCGGAATATTGTTTTGAACTTACCAGGTTCCACCTCCAACTTTTGGAGGATTAATAGCTTTTACGGAATAATTTAGGAAACCTTGAGGAAAAAATTGAAATTTATTTTCTCGAAGTGAACTAACTTTTTAAATAAAGGATGGCTAAAGCGTAAAACCCCATAGTTTTCTATGGCTTTAGAAAAAAGGAACATCTTGAAGACAAAAGAGATAGGAGGGTAAAATTGATTTTATCAATCTCTAAAATTGACGTAAAATTGCAGAGACCTAAATTACTCAAAAAACTTTTTATAGAGCTAAAAAATGAAAACAGAACAAATCAATGTAGATGGTATGAGTTGTGGACACTGTGTAGAAACTATTGAAAATGCCGTAGGTAAAATGGGAGGTGTCAATCAAGTTCAAGTTTCTTTAGAAAACAAAAAGGTCTCGGTCAACTTTGACGAAAATCAAACTACTATAGAAGATATTAAAGGAAAGATTGTAGAAGCGGGTTTCGAAACTTTATAACAAGTTTTTTGTTCCTTCAGACTCTTCAAAGCTTGACGCTAGTCTTGATTCTTGGTTTTCTAAAAACACATCTAGCTTCTTCAATTCCTCATTGCGAAATATAGTAATAGAACTTTTTCCTTTTTTAGCGCGGCTTACCCAAATTGATAAAGAGTCTATGCCTCTAATATTTTGACCATTGAACTTAACGATAATATCTCCCTGCAACATTCCTCCTTTTTTTGCAGGGCTATTTTCTTCTAAATAGTTAACAATCACCCCAGTTTTTCCAGAAGGAAAATTAAAGGATTCCGCTAATACAGAAGTTAGAGGTTGAACGCCAACACCAAGCCAGCCTCTCTCGACTATACCGTTATCTATTATTTCCTCTCCAATTCGCAACGCGTCCTTTATGGGCTTAGAAAAACCAATTATTCCTGTGTCAATTTCTCGAACAGAATTGATAGCGATAATTTCTCCTCTTAAATTTGCAAGTGGTCCGCCGCTATTTCCTGGATTAATCGCCAAATCCGTTAGAATAGATTTCGTTAACTTTTCGGAGTCCAGACGAATTTTATTTTTACCACTCACGACTCCAACCGTCACTGTGCCAGACAATCCAAATGGATTACCAACAGCCATAACCCATTCTCCAATTTCTAAAGAATCTGAATCGCCAAATTTTGGTTGAGCGAAAGACTCAAAGGAATAAACTTTTATAACAGCCAAATCAGACTTTGGATCGTTGCCAATGACTCTAGCCCGATAATCGCGTCCATCTGAAAATTTAACGATAATCTGCTTTGACTCATTCAACACATGATGGTTTGTTAAAATATATCCATCTGAATTCATTAAAATACCAGAACCGCCATACTCTAATTCATACTGCAGGTTGCTTAATCTAAACCACCAAGCGCGAATCTTCCCTAAAAAAGAATTATCGTTATTCATTAAAGATTGTTCCCCATTCTTTCCAACGAGCACAAGACTATTAATCCCCACAGCCATAGGCTTAATCAATTTAGCCGTTTTAACAAAAGAGTCTTGGACTTTAATTATTTCACGATATCTCGGGTCTTCCCTCATGGGCGCAAATTTTGACAGACGCTTCGCTTCAATTTTTGCAGGTTCAATTCTAGTGTTAAATTTAACCCACCCAAAGGAACCGGTAATAGCCACCAATAAGCAAAAATATATTAAGGCATTTTCTTTAGCGTAATATTTCTTAGAACTTGCCATTTTTTAATCCGGTGTAAATAGAAGCGATTCCCAATGTTAGAGGGATACATCTAACTTCTTTAAAACCTGTATTTTCTATTAATCGAGTCATTTCTTCACCAGACGGAAAGCGAGATACAGATTCTGGCAGATACTCGTAGGCAAACTGATGCCCCGAAATCATCTTACCCACTAAGGGAAGCAAATAATTAAAATAGAACATATAAAGTAACTTAAAAATCTTTAAATCAGGCATGGAAAACTCTAAAATCACCATTTTTTTCCCAGGCTTCAAGACACGTCTCATTTCCGTTAATCCGACTTCCAAATTAGAAAAATTACGAACCCCAAATGCCACAATAGCGCCGTTAAAGGTGTTATCGGAACAAGGCAACATTTCTCCATCCGCTTGCCCTAAATTAATTTCCGATTTAAATTTTTTCTTAGATATTTTTTTATCACCCAACTTTAACATGGGAAAACTGAAATCAGCTCCAAATATTTTGATGGAGCTAGGCATTCGAGAAGCAATCTCTAGCGCAACATCAGCGGTTCCCGTAGCAACATCTAAAATCCAACCTTCTTTTTGAGGAAGCAATTCGTTTACCGCAATTCGTCTCCAATAACGGTCAATGCCAAAGCTCAAAACCGTATTGAGTAAATCATATTTCGGAGCGATCGCCGAAAACATTGATTGAATATTTTTTGAAAAGGAATTCACGATATAATTTTTTGGGCAATAATCAATTTTACAATTACTTTTTAATAATTATGAGATTAAAGTCTATTAAAAATACTTTTAAATATTGGCGTTTTTTTTAATATGATCGCATACATAATCAGCCATCGGAAATGCACAAGTAAAACCTGGCGATACTGCATTTAAGATATGCAACGAACTATCGTCCCCCTCTAATACAAAATCCATTTCAAGCGTTCTCTTATTCAAATTTATCAATTGGGCGCGAATACCCGCCTTTCCCCAAGTGAACTGTTTGGAATGGACTCCAGAAACTAATTCGGACGCTAATTGAGTCATGCGATTCTTGGAATATTTTTTCAATTCCTCAAAAGCTAATTTTTTAAAATCAAATTTTGAAAAAGCCAATAAACCAAATTGCCTAAAAGTAATTTCAGCCAATTCCTTAAACTCAAAATTTTCAAATCCAGAATATTGTTCGCGCCAAAATGCTGGAATAGCTGTCGGACCAATTTTTAATCGACCATCAACGGTAATTGTGAAATGAACACCTAAAAATGGGTATAGAGGATCTGGGACAGGATAAATATGAGCGTTTAGCTTACCTGGCATTTCGTTTGAATACAGATATAATCCCTTAAAGGGAAGAATTCGATAGTTTTTCGAAAATCCAAAGTCCAATGCAATTTTATCTGCGTATAGCCCTGCCGCGTTAACAAAAAAATCATATCCAAATCTACCTACATTAGTAAGAATCTCCTTTCCTTCCCTCTTAACATACTCAGTACTTAAATGAATTTCTACTCCCTCTTTTAATGCGTCATCTTTTAAAGCCCCCATTGCTTCATTGGGATCAATCGAGCTTGTAGTAGGAGAAAATAAAGCGTATTCAAATGTTTTTGCTCTAGGCTCAATCTCCTTAGTTTCATATTTACTAATCTTTTTTAAATCTACCTGATTAGCTTTCCCACGTTCTAATAAATCGTTCAAACGAGATAATTCATTTTCGTTTTTGGCGACAACCAACTTACCGCATTTATTTATTCTCAGGTTTTTATCTAAACAGTATTGAGTCATTAAGCGATTTCCTTCACGTGAAAACCGCGCTTTCAAACTGTTTGCAGAATAATAAAACCCAGCATGTAAAACGCCGCTATTTCTCCCGCTTGCATGCAGCCCACAAATAGGTTCTTTTTCTAAAAGAACAACACGGCTTCCGTGAAAACTTTCTTTTAGTTTCTTTGCAACGGTAAGTCCAATAATTCCGCCACCAACCACTAAAAAATCGCTAGAAATCACAAATAACCCTAAAAAAACCTAACGAAATTATGTTAGATTTCAAATTATGTTTAAAAAAACTAAAAAAATACCCTTACGGATATACGGAGGCCCCACCCTCCTCTGGAGGTCTTGTTTTCCATCTACGATGAACCCACATCCACGGTTCTGGGATTTCTCGAATCACGGATTCCAAAAACTCTTCGCATTTTTGCGTTAAATCAAAAATATCTTTTTCCTTATCTCCAGAAGGAGAAAAAGAAATTTCAGGACCATATTGAACTTTATATTGTCCATTTTTTCCCGGAAAAGAAAAGAATGGAAAAATTGCCGCTCCTGTAGCAAGACTTAGTAAAGCTATAGATCGAGCTGTTGCCGCAGGTTTACCAAAAAAATCTACAAAAATCCCACCTTTAGCGGTGTTTTGGTCCATCATTACAGCGACACAACCATTTTTCTTCACAGTCCGCACCATTCTTAAAGGAGGTTCTGTTTTATAAAATATAGAGTTACCTGAAACACTTCGAAAGTTCTCTGCTAATCGATCTAAATATGGATTATCTAATTTTCTTACAATGGAATGTAATGGCGTCACCCCCAAATACCCATGAGCAATCCCCATCAACTCCCAATTTCCATAATGAGCTACTAAAACAAACATACCCTTTTTTCGTTCTAGGCATTTTTGAAAACTTTCAATCCCTGTTGGAGGATTAGGGATAATTTTTTTAATTCTTTCTTTCGGAGATGCCTCAACCCAAACACATTGTAAAAGTGAAAGAGCCGAGTTACAAAACGAACTTAAAATAATCTTTTCTTTTTCTAAGGACGTCTTAGAATCTCCAAAGGCAATATCAAGATTAGTTCTAGCGATCTTTTTACGTTTTCCTCCAAATTTAAAAAGCAAACAACCAAATATCTTTCCCAATCGATAAACCATCTTTGCGGAAAGAAACCTAATAGGGAAAGCAATAAAGGAAAAAGCGACGTATTCGAATTGTCGTCTAAGAGAAACGAGCATTACTAATAGCCTAACTTATTAAAGAAAAGAAATGATTTGGAATTTCTAAAAGGAATGATTTTTTTTAACGCTCAGCAATAGCTTGAGCAATGGCAAAACCTGCGTCATGAGAAATTGAAATATGAATGGACTTTAATCCTAAAGAATCGTAAATCTCTTTTGCGCGACCGCTAATTTTGAGATGAGGCTTTCCTGAGTCAGGGTCATTCACTACTTCAATATCTTTCCATCCAATACCACCGCTTATCCCAGTGCCTAAAGATTTTAAAGCGGCTTCTTTTACCGCAAATCGCGCTGCAAAGTGCTTGTTTGGATCAGCTTTTCCTCGACAGTAATCAATTTCACTAAAAGTAAAAAGCTTCTTTTCAAACTTTTCTGAATATTTTAGAAGAGACCTTTCTACCCTTGAGACTTCAACCATATCTATTCCAATTCCATATATCATAGGTTAAGCTCATCTTCGGGTTTCAATCTAAGGGGGTATTCAAAGCAGCTTCAATTTTTTCCCGTTCGACCTTCCCGTCTCTAATAAGTTTAGGAGGGAAACAAGAAGTATCGACAATGGTAGAAGCTTTACCTCCAGGAGCGTTACCCCCATCTAAAATAAGGTCCAACTGATCTCCTAATGCATTTAATAATTCATCGCTTGATCGACATTCCATATTCCCGCTTAGGTTAGCGCTAGTAGCCGTAATAGGATTGCCAGTTTTAAGCATCAATTGAGTTGCGACCAGACTATTCGGGAGTCTAACCCCAATGGTATTGCCGCTTCCTAATAACTTATTTGGCAAACTACTTTTTGCTTCAAATAATAGCGTTAAAGGACCAGGCCAAAAAGCGTTCATCAGAATTTCAGCTTCTCGTGAAACTTTTTTTACAACTAGGGATAGTTGTCCAATTTCTCCTATTAACAATAATATAGGCTTATTTTTTTCTCGCGACTTTATTTCAAAAATTTTATCGATCGCTGCTGCATCAAATGGATTAACTCCTAATCCATAAAAGGTATCAGTCGGAAAACCTATAACGCCGCTGGAATCCAAAACATTTGCAGTTGTTTTTAGCCAATTTCCAGACTCAAATTTATTTATTTGGATAATTTTTGGCATGGGCTTCTCTAAGCCGCGCATCTTTCTTATCTACTTCTTTAGCCATATCTTTTTTGTATTTAAGCAACTTTGAAGATAAAGCAGCATCTGAAACGCCAAGAATTTGAGCGGCAAGTAAACCTGCATTTTTTGCTCCCGCTTTACCTGTTGCCATCGTGGCAACTGGAATTCCACCGGGCATTTGTCCAATCGCCAAAATAGAATCCAAACCATTTAAAGAAGTAGAAGGAATAGGAACCCCTATGACAGGCAAAATAGTTTCCGCAGCTATTACACCAGCTAAATGAGCAGCGCCGCCAGCTCCCGCTATAAATACTTTTATTCCTCTTTTTTTTGCGGATCTAACATATTTCTGTGTTTTTTCAGGAGTTCGATGGGCCGATGAAACAAGAACATCGTAAGAAACACCCAATTTTTCGAGTGATTTGCAAGCTTCTACCATATAGTCATAATCAGAATCGCTACCCATTAAAATCGCTACAAGTGGTTTTGCCATTTTTATATCCAAGTAATTTTGATTAAATAATTTAGGAAAGAAAAAAATTTATAGCAGGTTTTTCTAACGATATCAAGGCGACAATCAAATCCAGTAGATTCTATTCAGCCTCGCAAACCAACCGAAAACCCAAGAAAGAAGCACAGTAGTTCTTCGCAAAAGACAAACGATTCCAAGGAGCAATTTCCTCCATGTGGGTAATAAAACTTCCACCCTTTACAATTTTATATTCTAATTTGGATCGTTGAAATAATTTTTTCTCCTGAGACTCTGTCACCCATTCGTAAACGTTACCAAATAAATCATGAATCCCTAATATTGAACTCTGTTCATCATAATAATCTACCGGCGTAGTGTTCCCTATTCCTGATCCTTCAAAATTAATATTATGACTCATAACTTCATTTTCGGAATAATTTTCAGGCTTAATCTCACCTAAATTAGTCGCAATATATTCCCATTCTGTCTCAGTAGGCAATCGAATTTTTTTTCCCAGCATTTCTGTTTTCCAATCGCAAAAACTCAGCGCGTCAGAAAAAGTTATCTGAGTAACGGGGTGGTTATATTTATCGAATAAAGACTCAGGGTTTCCATCCGGGCGAAACCAAGTAGCAGCTTGAATGGAATCCAAACTAGGGTTCGAGTAAGACTGCTTAATTATTTTCCCCTTTGAATTCCGCTCAATATGGATACCGTTTTGGTAGACAATTCCTCGAACTGTTTTTTCCGCTTCGGTTTTATAGTTAGTATCAAGCGTGAACCGATAGAACAATGCGTTTGTAACCGGATATTTAGAAACCATCAAAGGCTTCTCAATTTCAATTTTTTGAAGCTTTTTGGAAGATTGCGATCCATTTAAGGGTAACCAACATTCGCCAGGAGGGATAGATATCCATTCTTCATACTTTCCAGACGCGTCGTCCAAATAATCTACCAACATCGATTCATCAACTTCCATCGAATCAGGGTCCAATTTATATCTAACAGCCAATGGCCATTCTAACTTTGCAATATCTCCGTCTTTAGCTATCCGAGTTTTATACTTTGGTCCTTCGTCGTCATCGGCAATTATTTCAATTACGCCGCTTTCTTTTTCTTTTTTAAAAGTCTCAGATAAATCCTCATAAGATTCTCCCAAATCACTCAGTTTATTTTGAACTTGAGAAAGATTTTCAATGAATTTGGTGTTTCTAACTCGATCTTGATCCAATAGGTCTTTCTTAGCGCTTTTCATGTCGGTAACAAAAACTTGGTATTCTTCAAGCTTCTGCTTCAATTCTTTTTCCATTGTTTGAACCAATCTATCTTTTTCTTCCAAGCGCTCTTCTCTAGCTCTTTCGGAGTCTTCAAGGCTTTTTCTATAGCTTTCGCCGCTTTCAGACAAGAACTCTCCCATATCTTGAGCTTCTTTTAATGCCGTTTCCATTTTTTTCTGAAACTTCTTATACTCATTATTTTGAAAATCCAACCTTTTTTGATAGGTCGTTTGATTTCGCGAAAAGAATTTATTGAGTTCTTCTTGGTCTGCGTATACTTTTTCCTTTAGAGCCTTAAGTTCTTTAATTTCCTCTAGCGCTTGTTTTTCTAATTCGATAAATCGTTCGACATTTTCCTTTTCTTTTTTGTTATTTTCTTCCTCCTTTTCTAAAGCTTTCTTTTCTTTCTCTTCAATAGCGCGCTTTTTTTCATCCAATATGGATTCGTTTTCCATCTGTGTTATTTCTAAAGACGTTTTAAAATCGTCATAATCTTCATTTAATTGGGCAACTTCTTTACTCTCCCGTTTAAATAGATTTTTTTCTTTTTTTGCAAGTTCAGACTTATATTCTAGAATCTTTTTTCTTTCCCCTTCTAATTGTGAAAGTAGTTTTTCTTTTTCTTCTTCATAGATTAAAGTCCTAGCCTCATATTCTTTTTCCATTTTAGGACGTATGTTTTTCAAACTTTTCAAATAGTCTTTTTTGCCTTTCAGAATGAGTCCTTCCTCTTCAGCATAAGTTGTCAATTGAGAAACGGCATATTTTGCTCCTTTTGGAGTTTGAAGAATCTTCATCATTTTTAGTCTTTGTTGTTTAATAGATTCTTCTTGCTTTATAAGAGCCGCTTCTCTATTAGCAAAGTCTTTCTCGCGTTTTTCTAGTTCAGCTATCTTTTTCTTTAATCTATTATCCGACCTTTTCTGAGCCTCGACACTTAACGAACGTTCTTTTATTTTTAAATCAGATCTTATTTTCTCAATTAAATCCTCTTCAATCTCCAACTCTTTTATACGTCGCATAAAATACGTCGATTTATCTTTAAACTCCTGTTCTAACTCAAGCTTTCTTTCCTTGAACTCTTCGTCAAATTTAGCTTTTTGTTTTTTCCTATCAATCTGAATTGTTTTAAGACCAACCCTTAGTTTTTTATAATTTTGCGTTTGTTCTTCAATAACTTTTTTCAATCTGTTTTCGGTAATTTTTAATTTACCTATACTTTGTTGTTTTCTTCCCTCAGTTTCCTTTTCTTCGATCGCTAATAATTTTAATTTTTGGGCTAATACAGAAATATTTTCTTTGAAGTCTTTTCCCCGTTTGACGTCTTCATTTTCAAAACGGGTTTTGTCTTTTTCTAAATCGTTTAAAAGATTTTTCTTTTGATCTCGCAGCTCTTCGCAACGCTGAATGGTCTTTTTAAGCTCTTCAGTTAACCTATCATTTTCAGAAGATAAAATATCTTTCTCAGATTCAGATTTTTTCTGGATAGTTTCCAGCTCAACTTGCATCCGCTCACGCATTTCAATCTTTTCTGCTTCTAAAGTTTTGCGCGTCTCTTCAAAAAGAGCTTCTTTTTCTTGAGCTTCTTGGAGTTTTAGGTTTGCTTCTTCTTCTAAATTTTTGGCGTGTTCCAGATGGCGTTCGAATTCGCCCTGGATTTCTTTGGGGAGATTGAAAGAAAGCTGAGAAGCTTTAAATTTTTTTCCAGAGGGTTCTGGTTTCGATTCTTCAGACATTCGCGTTCACCAAAAAGGTCAATTACAAAGTCCAAGCTTAACGAAAAAACCTATTTTATGCTATTAAAAAGTGATATAAATCAAATAGTTACGATTTTTTATCAATTTCTCCATGTTTGATTTCAGGTATCAACATTAAAGTGGCCACAGCCATCATTCCAGCTGAAATAAACCCAATCGCCCTAGGTCCAATTTTTCCAACAGTCCAGAAACCCAAAGCTGGTCCAAATGTTCCACGAATTCCGGTTAGAAAAACATGAACCGACATATAGGCTGTAGCTTTTCCAGGAGGAGCAAATTTAGTAACCCATAAATTCCATGCAATACTTCCCCCAGAAAAAGCAATTCCTATTAAACCGGAACCAATTCCTATTATAACGGGATCTTTAGTTAAAAAGAATAACGCAATCCCACTAGCAAAAAGAATATTCAAAATAATTCTTAATACTATAAAATTAACTCTATCAAACAATTTCCCCCAAAATGGAAGGAACAATAACAACAATGTATGGGGAATAATATTCACAATTAAATTCACTAAAGTGGCCGACCCTTCAATCCCCCATTGACTCGAAGTAACATAATCTACTCGAAGCGGTTGTATCCATAAATTAGCAAATCCCATGATAAACCAAGTGAGTAAAACATAGCCAAACAATCGATCGGTTACTATATACCTAAGATTACCAAATGGATTTTCATACCCTTTTTCAATATTTTTTGAAGGCATTGAAAAAATAGCAAACGCTTTTCCAAACCCACAAAAACCTAAAAACAAATAAATATAAACGTAATAATCCAGGCTTAAATCCAACGCTTGCGAAGCGAAAAAACCGAAGCAAACGGAAATCCCAACAGTCATTTGAAGCGGTTTTGAAAATAATTCACCACGCTGATCAGATGGATAGTTATCATTATAAATAGAAGTCAAAAACGGCAATATCGACGACTTGCATATATAAGCTAAAAGAATCAAGGCTGTGAATATACCAAGTTTATCCGATAAAGACGCTAGAACTAGAAATAAACCAGTTATGATCGCAGGAATAGAACCGCAAATTGACTTCTTCGCGCCAGTTTTTGAAGCGTAATGAACCAAAACAAGAGATAAAACCATGCCTATCCAGGGAGCCGCCGCAATTAAAGATTTTGCCCCAGTACCCGCGTCAAAATACCTTATCGCTATAAAAAGATTAAATGTATTAGTTCCCGTATCCAATACACCATCAAAACCTCCTCGCCAAAGATCATAGCGAAATGTTTTCCCAGCAGTTTCTGACCGGGTTTTATCATCTTCTTCCATATACAAAAGTCTAACTAGAATAAATTAAAGGAAATAAAAGAACTTTAGAATTCGCCAATTAACAACACTAAGGTTAGTTTAAATTACCTCGACATCGAGCAATATAAACTCGATTTACTTTAGCAAAAGGCTGAATATCTAATGCGCTTTGAAAGCTGTGGATAGCCTCGCTATACTGGCCTAAATTAAAGAGGCATAACCCCATTCCATTCCAAGCGCCAAAATGATGTGGGTTTAAGGAAAGAACAACCTTGCATTTCTCAACAGAATCCAAATACTCACCTTCTAAATATAGTAAGGTTGCCAACTTATTATGAGCTTCAGCAAAATTGGGAAACTCTGAAATAAGGTTTGTAAAAATTTCTTCAGCCTGACTAAACTTCTTACTGTTCATTAACGTGGTCCCTCTGTTCAATTTTAATTCCGCAGATTCACCAGCTTCACCATGCCACAAAGACCAAAGTGCCTTTGTTGCCAGGTTTCTCTTTTTTGAATCTTGGTTTTTTAAAGCTTTTAAAAGCTCTTCTTTGGAATTCATGGTTAAAATGAGTTTGGAGTTACAAAAGGGAACCATTACAATCAGTAGGAATCTCTCTTATCAGTATAGCAAAACCTAACCTTTATCTAAAATCTACATTTGGCGTAAAACAATACATCTAAAAAGGCAATATGATTTATGTTTCAAACAAACGAACAACTTCTTAAAGCTGAAATCATTGCTATTGGCAATGAAATCACTACCGGCCTTATTCAGGAGTCCAACTCTACTTACATGGCCAAACGATTAAACGAAGAAGGCGTTGATGTCGCGCGAGTTGTTTCTATAGGAGACATTGAATCGGACATTGAAAACGTAATTAATGAAGCTTTAAGAAAATCCAATATTGTAATAACAACCGGAGGACTAGGTCCAACTCACGATGACATAACTAAAAAAGTCCTGACAAACATGTTTAAATCGGAACCAAAACAAGACCCAAAAGTCTTGCAAGATATTGAAAATTTCTTTCGGAATCGAGGAAAAACGATACCAGAATACTCAAAACCCCAAAGCATTGTCCCTCACAATGCCGAAATCCTTTACAACGAAAAAGGAACGGCTCCAGGTTTCCTATTCAAACGTAATGGGAATTCTCTTTATGTTCTGCCAGGAGTTCCTTTAGAAATGCGACATCTTTTTGAAAAATACATTGCGGTAGATGTTCGTAAAACTGGGAAAAATAAAATTGGGCATAGAATTTTAAACACAACAGGTATTACAGAATCCAAACTATGGGAGCAAATAGGCGCCATTGAACCATTAAATGATAACGTTCAAATTGCTTCTCTCCCCTCCCATCTAGGTATAAGAATCCGTCTATCAGCAACGGGAGAGAACGAAGCGGAAACTCAGGAAAAACTTGATAAAGCGGAAAGATTTTTCCAAGACAAAATTCCAGAATTAATCTACGGGAAAAACGACGAATCCTTGGAAGAAATTATTGGTCGTCTTTTATTAGATAAAAATCAAAAATTGTCTGTAGCTGAATCATGCACCGGAGGTTTAATAGGCCATCGCCTAACCAATATTTCTGGTAGCTCAGAATATTTTTTAGAAGGAATGACAACCTATACGAATGAAGCAAAGATAAAACGTTTGGGGGTACCAGAAAATATAATAGAAACTTATGGCGCTGTTAGTAGAGAAACCGCAATTGCAATGGCGGAAGGAATGAGAAAGGTTTCAGGAGCTGATTTTGCGGTTTCAGTAACAGGAATCGCAGGCCCAACTGGTGGTACCAAAGAAAAACCTGTGGGATTAACTTATATTGCCGTGAGCGGAGAATGGGTTTGCGAATGCCAACAGTTTATTTTCCCTCAAGACCGAGAAAGGAATAAAGAACGCGCCGCCCAATCAGCCTTAAACCTTTTAAGACTTGAGCTATTAAAAATAGATTAAAACTTGTCCAATTGCGTAAATAAATCGACATTATCAGCCATATTGATAACCTTTTGGATGAGGATGTCGATTTTCCTGAATTTAATCTCAACAATGTAAACTCCCTACAGATAAATTCCGGTCGCGCAGTATATGGCCAAATAGGAATTCAGTTCTAAAAACCTCCGAAATCAAAAAAAACTTTCTCCAAACATCATTTTTTTATACAATTTCTTTCGTTTTTTAGCTATCCTTCCTAATATAGGAACATAAAGGACTGATTATTCGCACCTTTTCCGAGAATAGCCATGCCCCATCGAAGACATAATGTGCTTTTTGAGCTTAATACCATCGTTCCCTGGTGGATTTGCGTTCTATGCTCAGGAGTAGTTTTTCTGACGTTCAATTATTTATTGCCAGAAAACAGCAGATTATTTATTTGGCAAAATAATGCTTCAGGCTTTTTAGCCTCTCCCTTCTTACTATTAGGTATTGTCTCTTTTTCAAAGCAACGATATCGGACTCAGCTATTAGAGAGAGAATCAAATTTAAAAGCTTTACGGAAAATGCCTTGGCGGGATTTTGAAATGTTGGTAGGAGAAGCTTTGCGTCGCGATGGTTTTTATGTTGACGAAAAAGGAAGCTCGGGTCCCAGTTCTGGGGTCGATTTGGCTCTATGGAAAAATGAACAAATGATAATTGTTCAATGTAAACGTTGGGACATGAAAAAAATCGATATCGAAGCCGTACAACAATTATACAACTGTATGCCTACGGAAAAAGCAGACGCATGTTTATTTGTAACCAGTGGCGAGTACACCCCTGCCGCAAAAGATTTTGCTAAAGGGAAACCCATCGCCTTAGCCGACGGAAAAGCTTTGCTAGAGTTAGTGCAAAGCGTCCAAACAGATAAAAGCTACGAAGTTTCTAAATACTTAAAAAGAGCTTCATTAGATTCTTCCCAAAACTTTTTTTATTGAAATATAGCCTTTTCAATAATTAGCGTTTTAACAAGCTTTGTTATTACCTGTGTCCCATTAAGTTTTTAAAAACTCAGTTTTAAAGTTTCCTTAAAAATTATTCTGCAGCTCTTTCTTCTGGTGCACTCGGAATAGGCGGTGGTTGAAAATCATCCTTTTTCTCTACAGGCCTAGTTTCAACAGGGTCAACCGAGCGAGTTGGAGTTTCTACACGATTTTCTTCAGAGCCTGAAGAGTTACCATCAAAACTTTTCGGTTGTTCAGAAGCCGCTTGCGGTTGTTCAGAAGTTCCTTCCCCTTGAGTAGTAGTCCCCTCGGATTCAGTCGAGGTAGAGCCCTCTGATTCGGGTTTTCGTCTTCGTCTTCCTCTAGCTGGTCCAGGTTTCCGGCCATTTGGAGTTCGTCTAACATATTTTCTTCTGGGTCTTTTAGTTCTAGGAGCCGTTTCCTTATTTTCTTCCCCAACTTCTTTTGCTGTTTCACCCACCCCTTCTACTGGAACAGCAAGCTGATCAGCTTCATTTTTTGGAATATCCGTCTTCACTTCATTCGAAGCAACCTTAGGTTCAGCTTTAACCTTAGGTTCTCTAGGAACTCTTTTTGAATGTCTTGGTTCCCTCGTCTTTCCTTCAACAGCCTTTTCATCTTTTTGTTCTGTCACAATATAGCTAAAATCGTCAAAACTTAACCCAGCTTGTCCCTTGAAATTAATCTTTATTTGGTGCTTTTCTTCTAACTTCGTAATATGAACTGTTTTATGATTTAAAAGGTAACTAACCACCTCTGGAGAAACAGCAACTTCCATTGTCTTAACGTTTTTTGCGGCGACAACTTCCTGAATATTTCTCAATACCCCAATAGCAAGAGCGCCTTTAGACCTGATAAAACCCGATCCTTCGCAACTCTGACAGCGGTCAAAAGCTCCTTCTCCTATTGCAGGCGAAAGCCTTTGGCGAGACATCTCCAAAAGACCAAATTTTGATATTCTAGAAAGATTAATTCGCGCTTTGTCTTTTTTACAGGCTTGCTTAATTTCCTTTTCGACTAGGGACTTATTCTTCTTTTGAAACATATCGATAAAATCGATCACAACCAGTCCACCCAAATCACGTAATCGAAGCTGCCTACCAATTTCATCAGCTGCTTCTAAATTAGTTCTAAGGGCCGTTTCTTCCAATTCGCTTGCGCTCGTAGTTTTTCCGGAGTTAACATCTACGGCGACTAGAGCCTCACCACTATCAATAACCAAAGAACCGCCAGAAGGTAATTCAACCCTTCTTTTATAAATATTTTCAATTTGTTGCTCCATTCCATAATGGGCTAACAACGGTTTCGTATCGTTATAAAGCTTAACGCGTCCTTGGTTTCTTGGCATTATCAATTTAAAAAACGCTCTTAAAGTCTTATGTGAAGCAGGACAATCGACAACAATTTCCGATGTATCGGCCGTGTAATGATCGCGAACCGTTCTAACAACCATACCTGGAACTTGATAAAGCAACTTAGGTTTATCGGAAGAATCATTGGTCTGCTCATCAATCGTCTCCCAAATTTTCACCAACATTTGGAGATCTTTTTGCAATTCTATTTTGGTTCTTCCCATTCCCGCAGTTCGAATGATCACTCCCATATTGTCTGGTAATTCAAAACCAGAAATTATCTCTTTCAGTTTCTTTCTTTCAGATTCATCCTCGATTTTACGAGAAACTCCACCCCCAGCATTCCCGCACATCAAAACGAGAAACCGGCCAGGTATAGACAAAAAATTGGTTAGAGTTGGTCCCTTAGAGTCTCTTTCCTCTTTCACTACTTGAACAAGTATTTTTTGACCTCGGAACAAAACATCTTGAATTCTTACTTTAGCTTTTTTCTCTCTTGTTTGAGCATAGGATTCTTTCCTAACGTCTTTAAATGGAAGAAAACCAAACTTTTTTCCTCCAAAATCAACAAAAGCCGCTTCAAATGCTGGCTCAACTCTACTAATAACCCCTTCGTAAACATTCCCCTTTAGTCTTTCCTGGGCGGCGTGTTCTACGATAAATTCTTCTAGTTTCCCATCTTCCACAATAACCACACGGCATTCTTCCGGATGGTCGGTGTTAATCAACATTTTCTTTGTCATATATATAAAACCTCTCTATCTAAACTGCCCCGTGAAGCGTCAAAAAATAAAATTTTTATTTCTTTTTGTCCGTTTTAGAATCTAAAATAACGCTCGGTCAAAACATTTGACCTATCTTAGACGGAATCCTCCAAAATATTTTGCTTCGAACTATTGGGCTTTTAGCAATGATAACTATTACGAGAACCTTTAAATAGGCTATATAATCAAAATGATTCTATTTTGAGCCTATCTTAACTAGACCATCAATCGTTGATACGAATGTCTGATTAATAATAAAAGGAACTGCAATAGGGTTAATTGGCAAAAAACTAAGGTTGGCCATTTGGGGATGGTTAAGCCTGGATAAACTACAACGCTTTTAAAAATCTCAAAGAAAAATATACTGCAAATAATGAGTGAATATCAAAAAAACTTTCTCTTTCGTAATTTCTGTTCTTTTGCAGTCATCATTCTAGTCGGATTTCTTTCTTATTCAAACTCTTTGCATTCTCCTTTCCAGTTTGATGGAGTCGTCCACATACAAAAGAACGAAGCCTTAAAAAGCATGGATGGTTTTTACAAAAAATATGATCTAACAAACTACGCTAATCGCTTTGTATCTGTTCTTACCCTAGTCTTTAACGTTTACCTAGGAGACACAGACACTTTTGGTTTTCATTTACTAAGTTTACAAATTCATTTATGGGTTTGTCTGCTGATTTATATCGTTGCGCGTATACTTTTAAATAGTTTTCCTAATAATGGAATAATAAAAAGAAAATTTAACCTTCCCCTTTTGGCCGCAATCATTTTTTCAGCGCATCCGGTTTTCACCCAAACCGTTTCTTACCTGGTAAACAGATCGGCTTTAATGAGCTCGTTCTTATACCTGTTTTCATTCTACTCTTTTATTTGCGCTCTTCAAGCTTATTTTTCAGATCCCAAAGCCCCTTTTAGACGCATTAAATATTTTTCTTTACTTACTGTTTCGCTTGTTTTGATGGTTTTAGGATTAGCCTCAAAACTAACGATGATTTCTCTTCCAATAATAATATGTGTTTTTTATATTTTGATTCAATACCGCAGTCAAGAAGGAGTCATTACCTTTATAAAAAGAGAAAAAAATTTAATCCTAACCCTTATAACCCCCTTGATTATTGTATTAGCGCAAAGAGCATTTTTTTCACATACGGGACTTTTCCGCTTAGCCGATTCGGCAACATCAACAATAAATAGATTGGATTATTTTCTATCGCAAATAAAATGGTTAGTTTTCTATTACTTAAAACTTCTCTCATTTCCCTTTAATCAAAATATAGATCCAACCATAAGTTTAATTAAATCGATATCAGACCCCAAACTATTAATTGGCATCATATTTCTTGGCTTTCTTTTATATTCTCTTCAAAAACTGCAAAGAGCCATTATTTTCGGGATATTATGGTTTTTAATATCACTTTCTCCGGAATCCAGTTTCATACCTTTAAAAGACACTGTAATGGAACACCGGTTGTATTTGCCGGGAATTGGTCTAGCCATTGCTCTATCGGCAATATTGATAAACCGCCGAGCTTTTATCATTCTAATTTGCATAATTCCTATCTTTTCAGCAATTACTCTAAATAGAAACTTAGATTGGTCTTCTGAGTACAATCTCTGGTTAGATGCTTCAAGAAAAAGCCCAGAAAAAGCCCGTCCTCATCTAAATCTAGGAAGAGCTTTAAGTCTTATGAAAAAATATGAAGAATCAGTCCCCCACTATCAAAAGACAATCAAACTAAAACCAGATTTTTTTGAGGCCTATCATAACCTAGGAGTAAGTTTCTCTTTAATTGGTCAATGTAAAAACGCCTTTCCTCCCCTAGAAAAAGCATTGGAACTACATCCAGGACAAGTTGAAACTATGCTAACTTTGGCTAATTGTTATAAAACTTTAAAAGATTATAAAAACGCTGCAAGATATCTACATAGAGCCACCGAACAAGCTCCAAATAAAGACTATATTGCTAGAGAATTGGGAAGTATTTACTATTTCCATTTAAATGAAAAAGAAAAAGGAAAATTGTTTCTTCGAAAAGCTCTCAAGCTAAATCCTTATTCCCCCCAAAACATCGCCTTAAAAGCTCTTTTTCAAAAATAATTGAACTTATTGACGCTTTAATTGATTTAAAGGGTTAAATTAATTTCCAAAATATTGTACTATTGATGGAAATTAGCGAAGAGATTTTCATCTCTCTAACTATTTGAAAAAGTTTGATAATTTTAGTTTTTTACTTCGTAAGTAATGTCCCTTTTCGCGTCTTATTTCCTTCTATTTTTTATCCGATCAGGCGCCCTATTCTTTCCAAAACTTAACGTCTTTAATCTTCCTCTCCCTGCAAAGGTTTAAAAATGGAAAATCATATCGGTTTGACTTCTTTGGATCAACTCTCAAAAGAGGATCTAAAAGGAAAAACTCTATTTATAAGAGTCGATTTCAATGTTCCAATGGCGCCCACACGAAGAGGAAACTATGTAGTGGACGACGACACACGGATTCGACGATTCCTTGATTTAACTTTTAGCAAGATTCACGACTTAACGGACGGCGATTGTAGGATTATTATCGGTTCTCATTTAGGAAGACCCCACATAAAAAAGAATCATTCCGGTTGGGATGGAATGTTTAATTTACAGTTTGTAAGTTCTCATTTCGACACCCTTATTAGACAAAAATATTTAGATCTATACACTATTTTTCCTCCAGAAATAATTGGTTCCCAGCTCAATCATTCGCTAGAAATTGTTAGCAAACATCAATTACCTTTAGGGGGTATCAAGTTTCTTCCAAACCTTCGTTATCTATTAGACCCAGACAATACTGAAATTAATAGGAAAGAATTCACCGAACAACTTGGAAGCTTGGCGGACGTTTATATTAATTGCGCATTCGGGACAAACCACCGATTATCAAAAAGCATCAAAATGCTCCCTCAGATTATGCGGAGCCAAAATAAACTAGCTGTATCGGGAGGTTTATTAATAGAGGAAATTAAGCGGTTGGGAGAATTTGGTTTTCGAATATTGAAAAACCCAGAAAAAACAGCCGTTCTTTCTGGCGGATCAAAAATTGCCGATAAAATTGGAATATTAAAACAATTCGTTAATTCAAAAGTAAATAAAATTCTTTTAGGCGGTAAGATGGTCAACGCCTTTATTTTGGCTAAAGAGTTTTCTGGTCGTATAGAAGAATTAACCCCCCGAGAAATACCCGCTAAACTTTGCTCCCAGAATGGCGATGAAAACCAAACATTCATAAAAGAAGTAGGACTAGCGGAAGAAATTTTAAGCCTAGCGGAAAAACAAGGCGTCAGCATATTATTTCCAACCGATTACAAAGTTGTCAAAGAATACCAGCAAACTTCCTTTTCGCTCCGCAACGAGCCCGATTGGAGCAGCGAAATTCAATTAGATATTGGACCAAATAGTATTACCAGCTTCTCTAAACAACTTCTCAAAGATGATATAGAAAACGTGTTTTGGAACGGACCTCTCGGTGCTTATGATCATCCTTTTACTGATCAATACGGCGAAGGCTCCAAAGGAATTATCAAAACGATTTTTTCTCGATGTTTAATTGACCAGAAATTCTCGGCAGTTATCGGCGGGGGCGATACAGCCGCTATTTTAAACAAATTCGAATTTGACGATATTAAAAAACTAATCCGCGATCAGATTGAAAACCAACTTTCCACTTCAATCAATAAGGATCTTGTTAAAATAGACTTTCAAGGGCAGGATTGTTACGCTTTATTTAATAATTTCACTTCCAATTTCTTTGTTTCAACTGGTGGCGGGGCTTCGCTAGAGTTTTTAGAAAATTTTATCAAAGACGATGGCAAATCGCCTCTAGCGAATTATTTAGCCGGAACAGCCGCTTTACTAGAACTCACTTCCGCATAATCTTCCCGACAAACGTTAAAAGCTTTAAAAACGCTTTCCATAATTTCTACCATTCGTTTACACTCATACTCGAGCTTTTCATAGCAAATTTGCGTTTCTTTAGCCAAAAGTCCAACGTCGTCGCCATCTAGATTTTCTTTCCTTTTATCAAAAATATCAGAAATTGGTTTTATTTGAGGATGAGTCATTCCTAATCGGTCTATTTTTTCGTCAATTTCTTCAATTGAGCTTGCAAACGCCTTTAATTTATCGGCAGTGACCTGATTTTTTATCACAGACTCGCTCAATCTAGAGGAGAATTTTATTCCACTTCTAGCAATAGATCGCAATTCTCGAAATAGGTTGAAATCTTCCCCTATCTCCAAAATAACATCACGCAATCCATCTACTTGAAAATCTTCTCGAATAGAATCACTAAGTTTTTTTAAAGAATCTCTATTAACCTCGTCGCTTCTAAATTTTTTAATCAGCGAATCTAGCCACAGTTGACGATAGAACCGACTATAAATTTCCATATTAGTTGGAACATTTTTTAATAGCGGCTTAAAATTAATCAAACCGTCATAATCAAAAACCGATTCAAAAACATTCATTTCGTTCGACATTACTTGTACGTTATCTAATTTCCAGTTTCCTTTCTGAACATGGTTTTCTATATAAGCAAAAACATCTTGTGGCGGAACCTTTTGAACGCAAACAATATCGTTACAAGAAACCCCGTAGCTACAAGGGGCGCAATGAATTCTCGCTTGAAACATGATATGTCCTTCTCCAAAGGGACCCGTTTCATGCGGGTGAGCGTGAGCAAAGAAAAGACCGATTATCGGAACCTTTAATGCGGCGGCAATGTGCATTGTTCCAGTATCGTTTGTAACCAAATAATTGCAACGTTTCAAAACGCCAATCAACTGGGTAATACTTGTTTTTCCTGTTAAATCCAAAACCTTGTCTTTATGTTCCATTCCTTCAACAATTTTAGAAGCTATTTCTGACTCAGACGCAACACCTAGCAATACGATTCTTGCATTCAACCGAGAGCATATTAGATCCCCTAAAGTCGAAAAAGCCTCAACCGACCATCTTCTACCTTCAAGACTCGATCCGGCCTGGATTCCAATAATTAATTCTTCTCTATCATGATTTATATCACCTAGGATTTCGACAGCCGCCAAAGCGTCATCAGGACCATGCGCTATAGATAGTTCTTCTGAGCCCGGCTCTCCGTCGCCCGACAACATATAAATATCCGCGAGGTTAAAAGGGTTGTATAACCTGTTAAAAGGCTCTATCCCAAAATATTGCAACCAGGAGTGATCTGTCTTCCTATCACCACTTCGGTTGCAATGAAAGCCTACAACCTCAGGTATTTTCAAATAATGGATCATCAAAGCGCTTAGCTTGGAATGGCTCAAATTATATACTTTGTCAAAACCTCGATCAGAAAGAGTCTTTAAGAAGTCTTCCAAATATCGATAAACTTCCACCCATGACTTGAGTTCGCCCTTTTCGCCTTTTTGATTAAATTGACGAAGATTAAAAACAATGATTTCGTCAATATGGTTTGCTCTTTTTGCAAACTCCGCAAAGTCGCTAGACACAAGTAAAGTAATCTTAGCTTCAGGGTAACGCTTCCGTAAGCTGGAAATCAAAGGAGTGGACTGGATCAAATCTCCCATTCGGGTCAAACTCATGATCAAGATATTCTTTGGCATTTAAGAGTTATCCTCCTTCACCACTTGATCTACCATCAACAAAAGTAACTCATTTTTTGTTAAGTCACCCTCTTCTGATTCAATTCGTTCCACAACCGTTTTTAAATTAAAATTGCTTTTACTACCAAATGATTTCAAATAAGTCCCCAATTCCGAAGCTTCCCCCGCATGCTCAACCAAAACATCTATTGTATTAGCACGCGATTCCAGACTATCTTTCAATTTCTGCAAACTATTTTGAAAAATATGAACAAGCATTTCCTCTAAACGTCTCTCAAATGAATGTTCAGAAACGGCTTTAATCCGAGATTTAGCGGCAATAGCTTTACGCTCATCCTTGTACTCTAAATAGTAATCGATTTTATTTTTGAGATCTTCAATATCCTTAAAAGTAACGATTTCCTCTCCCGGTTGAAACAAATGAACCAGTTCAGAACGTTCGTCAACTAATTGAAAGCCTCCGCAAGCGGCAATTTCAAATGTTCTCGGATTCACAAAATCCCCATTAGGGTTCACGTCTTGATGAAAAGTAGAAGAATGAAGATTTAAATTAATTTTGCCGCAGTTATAAATCTTTACGCAGTCTTCAGTAGAAACTCTATCATTTTTGTTTTCTACTTTCTTGCCAATTGCAGAACTTAAATCCCATTCCGTTCCCCAGATTTTGAAATCATAATCCAATAAACGAGGAAAGCTTTGACGTCGATTATAATAAGCCGCTCCCATAAACGACAAATCAGCGGAAAACTTTTGACGATCTACTTCTCCTAAAGCTAATGAACGATGAACTGAAGGAGCGCACGCTTGAGGTAAATAATAGTAGTTTTTGATATCGCGTTTTTCCAATTCTTCGAAGAAAGAATCCCGTTGAATCGTGAAAAAATGATCGTAATACCCAGCAACCTGTTCCCAATATCCTAGCGTTCGAAAGTCTTCAACAAACCAAAAAGCTACCGGAGCTCCCAAAGTTTTTAGCCGAGCAATACCTTCTGGAGATAACGGCGCTTGCGCTAAACCTAGAATCAAATCTGGCTTAAGATCAACCGCCTTAGCCACAATAATTTCATTCAAGAAATTCATGAGCATCTTAGACAGAACCTCTGAATTCTTAAGGTTTTTTGTCACCTTTTGAGTGGCAAAAAATGCCTCTGCATAATCCTCACAATTAACCGAAACAACTTCATGTCCAAGGTTTTTAAGCGCACTTGCACAAAATTTTGCAGTGGGTAATGATCCTCCATAAATAGGATTCACCACCAAAACTTTAAGCGAAGACTCTTTTAATAAATCATGAACCTCAGACGCTTTTTCCAGCAACAGATAATACTTTTCTGAAAATCGATAAGAAGCTTTGTGGGTAAAACAATTCCAATTATTTGAAGGAATTTTGCTGATTATCCTAGCCGGTTCCTCTGCAATGTGGAAAACGACTCTAGGTAAAAATGGAGTTAAATCTACCACTGATAAGAACGCGCGAAAAAGAGTCATCAAAGGCTCCACCACATAAACTTTGCCTTCGACTTTCTTCAACAATTCCAAAACATGGTAACCAAACCCCAACCCCATAACTACTGAAAGCTTACCGGGCAACTCTGAAAAGTCAGTCACCAGTTTCTCAGCTTCTTGAACGGGACGATAAATGCTATGCAGAGAGATGGAGTTTAATTGCGGAACTAAATGCCCGCTCTTGGACTGAACGACTTTAACGTTTTCAGAAACAGGCTGAGCGGCTACCCGTTGAGCCAAACCGGGTTCGGTTTTCCTCAAAAGCTCTAGATTTTTTTCGAAAAGATCCATTTTTCGTTTTTAATAAACGTCAGATTAATTATGCAGGTAATATAATCGTTTCGATTTGCTCTAATAGTTTAAGAGCGTCTTCATTTTGCGGCTCGAAAATCAAAATTTGGTTAATCGCTTCGCGAGCTTCTTCCCAACAATCCATTTTAAACAATATACCCGCCAAACCAAACCGCATATTTAGATTTGCAGGATGAACGTCCAAATACCTCATTAAAGAAGCGTGTATTTCCTCAAACTGGCTGAGCTCATAAGATAAATTAAGCAGAGAAGTCATAGCCGCAGAATTTTCTATATTTTCACGAATCGCGGTTTCATAAAACTTCATTGCCCTCTTCTTCTGGCCCATCCTCTCATAAACCATTCCTAATGCGCATAAAGCTCTATCATGAGTCGGGTTTTTAGCGATAAGTTTTTCCAACAATTGCACCGAGCCATGATAATCCGACTGCTGTAATTTTAATATGGACATGCCCATCAAACCGCTAGGGTAATCGGCTTCAGAGGAAAGACATAATTCGAAATTTTCTTCCGCGTTTTTCAAATCCTGCAACTTCATATAGCAATTCCCCATCCCACAATAAACTTCAGCGCAATTAGAAGCCATTTTCAAAGCTTGGCGATAATAGTATATAGCGTTCTCAAATTGCTTAGCTCCTTCACAATCTTTAGTCAATTGCATCAAGTTCGCATATTCTTTTTCTAAAACAGCTTCGGCGGAAGTTTCAAGATTTTTTTTCTTATAAGCTTCTTCAGGGATAGCTACTACAAAATATTCTTCTACGAATAATCTGCGAATTTCTTCTTGAGATAAATCGTTAATAACAACTCGGCCAAATCGTAGTACAGTTGTATCCGTGTTGGCAAGAGAATCGAAATTGGAATCAACAATTTCTTCCGTAGCTTCTATATGAAAACCAGACTCCTTCAACAGGGACCGATAATCCGAAACAGTAAGAAACCCGTGCGTCTCATTATTAAAAGCGCTATCACTTTTAGGATCGCTACCACCCTCGATCAAATAATTTATCGCTTGAATCGACTGTACGTTTGGAAACTTTACAATTAAGGTTCCTTCTGGTTTTAAACATTTCTCTAATTTTCCCAAAAACGCTTTGGGGTTTGCCGAACGTCCCAAAGTACCCAAGACCAAGATACAATCAAAGCTATGATTGTCGTATGGAATTTCCAAAGCGCTCGCTGAACTACAAATAACATCATCCACTTCAACCTTAGTCGCTTCGACTAGCTCAGGGTTTTCTTCAATACCCGCTATAAAAATATTACGGTTTGCTTTGATGGACTTTCCAATTTCCGCAATGCCTTCTCCAACCACCATCACGACTTCAGCCCCAGAAGGAATCATATTCTCAACATCTCCTTGGGAGTCTTTGTCTATATGAACTTTTTTCTCGGAAATAGTTACAGGAACTTCAATTTCTTTTTTCACTAACGCTCGATCTAAAACTTCCATCATCGACACGGTTCTACACTCGTAAGTATGTTTTTCCAATACTTCTTGTCTACCCTCTTCTGCAATGCGTTCACGTTGATCCGGGTTATCGATGTAATATTTTATTTTTTTCAAAAGATCGGTTTCATCTTTATAAATGGACAAATGCTTGCCATCTTCAAAGAAGTCTTCCAACCCTACAGCTGGATCGGTAACTAGCATAGTCCCAGAACAAAGAGCTTCAAAAACTCTCATATTAAGATCGTTTCGAATCGCGTTATTAAAAACGATTCTTCCTTTGCAAAAGGCCTCTGTCATCTCGTCCATAAATTTTCTTTCAACAGACAGATCAAATTGTTTATCGACTTCCTTTAAAAGATTTACCCTACGAGGATCGGTCAAACTTCCGACAAAGACAACATCATGAGACTTCTCAATCTCCGTCTTAGCGTGAATTTCAGGATCACATCCTAAAGGCAGCCAATGTACTTCAGAAATTCCCGCTTCCTTAAAACGTTCAATGTATTCTTTTTGAGCGATAAACACGCAATCAAATTTTCTAGCGGTTTCGATATGAGCTTCTAGATGCAAATGCGTATCGATCAAATAGCAAACCTTAGGAATATCCAGTTTATCTAAATCTTTGGGATAAGAATCCAAACCCGTTTCCATCCAAAAGTAAAAATCAGGATTCCAATTTTCTGGTAACTGTTTCATCACAGAAGCAATAGAATCATTGCAACTTCTAAAAATATCTTGTCCGTTTATTGGCCAGTTCAAGTTTTCCAAATTCCAAAGTTTTTTCACTTCAGAAGTTATTACAGAACCACAAGTAACCAAATTATGATTTTTACCCAACGCCCTTTCCATATAATGAGCTGTGGTAGCCGGATAAGAAACGTAATCCATCAACACGTTTTTCTTTTTCTTCTCTGCAAAAGGTATCTCTTTTCCGTCAACGCTCACACCGCTATCACGCAAAAAGTCAACAACGGTTTCATGAAAAATACGATCCCATTTTTGAAGAAAAGCGTTTTGGCTAAATAAAGTTTCAACAGTCTTCCGAGCTTCATTCCCCATTTCTCTGGCCAAGCTAACGTCTTCTAATAAAACCTTAGTCCATTGACGTAAATAAGAAATATCGTTAGAAATAAAACCGTTGACTCCATCTGTAATAGGAGACGATTGATTTGCCGTAGAAATCACCGGCATACCAGTAGCCATAGCTTCCAACATCGACAAGTTATACCCGTCTTCATATTGCTCAACCGTCGTGTTTAAATAAACTCGATAACGACTAAAATGGTCTCGCAGTTCGTCAAAGTTTTTTGCTAATTCAGTATTTGGAATAGTTGGATTAATACCCAGAGTTTTGCAAGGAAATCCTTCGGAAATATGCTGGCTGATTGAAAAACCTAGCATCAAATCTCGTTCGCGAAAATGATTACCAACGCGCAAAATAGCCGATTCTTCTCCACTATAGCCGCCGTATTCGCTCATATCGATTCCAGGCAAAACAATTTCACCCTGCCCATCCCAATCGGCGCGCTTGGCTTCAGAAATATATACCTCTCTAACGCCTTCACGTAATGAGGCGGTTTTGTTCAAATAATCGTTACGATCAATCGGAGTTTTGGATAAGCCAATTTCGGTCGAAAGCTTATTGTGATAAACCATAATTTTGGGCATAAAATACCCATTAGCGAAGATCAAATCCTTTATGTTGTGAGCCAACAAAAGATCCACTTCGCCTTTATCTAACTCAGCTGTTGCTTGTTCTTGCGACAAAAGGCGAACGTTTTCCGGGATCGGTCGCATCTCTTTTTCCCAGTGTTTGTATCTACCTGGAGCCAGCTCTGGCTCCACAACCAACATCTGGTGGCCCAGTTTGGCTAAAATGTATAGATAAGGAGCGTGCCAATTGAATGTCATTACCCGGAATTTCATTTATTACCCTCGATTTTTAAAATTTCCCTTCGTTTACTGAGTTCGAACCCTTATTTCTTGTCGGAAAAAATCAATATTTCCTTTAGTTTTCGCGCTAACCAATAAAAATGCAAAAGGTAGACCAAATTAAACCATTAGTTTTCAAATGGTTAACTTTTTATAAAAAACGGCAACCAAAGGGCTCTTGCCGCATCCAAACAAAAGCGGATAAAATTATAAGGTTGGTTTTTTGACGGAAAACTCAACTATGCTCAACATAATTACGTATTTAATAGGAAAATTTTTCTCTTTTTCATTTTATTAATAGATGAGGTGATTCTTGGATATTCCACAATTCGATCCCAACTCCCGCAGAATCCAAAAACGGGAAGAACTTATAAAATATAGAAAAGCCATTGAAGCCCAACAAAAATGGGAAGGCGAAATACCTCAAGGCGAAGGCGAACTCAACCGTGATGGCAATCCCAAGATTCCTCCTGGACAAAGTATCGTCGAACGCTGGCCCGTTTTGGATCTAGGAACTCAACCCGACGTTCCCAAAAACACCTGGACATTAGCTGTTTCCGGATTGGTAGAAAACCCAGAAACCTTTACTTGGAAAGATTTCATGAAACTTCCTCAACATGAGGATGTTTCGGATTTTCATTGCGTAACCACCTGGAGCCGACTCAATAATAATTGGATAGGGGTCCGATTTCTTGACATTGCAGAAGAATGCGGCCTATTACCCGAAGCAAAGTTCGTTTTTATAAAAGCATTTGAGGGGTACACAACCAACTTACCGCTGGAAGAAGCAATGAAAAAAGACGTGATGTTAGTTCATCACTGGGAAGGCAAACCATTGGAAAAAGAACATGGCGGCCCAGTGAGAATGATCACTCCACAGTTGTATGCATGGAAAGGCGCGAAATGGATATCAGAGATTATATTTAAAGCGGAAGACCAGCTTGGTTTTTGGGAAGAACGCGGCTACTCCAACACAGCGGAACCTTGGCTCAACGATAGATACTCAGGATAATTAAAAAAAAACTTCGATGAAGAGCAATGAGCTTTATTATTTTCATTGAGTTTATGAGGAAAGAGGTTTGCGAAAGCAAGCTCAGTTCCGTGGAGTCTAAGAAAAATTAAAACCGATTCCTACAGACCCCACAGAACCAACTAGAATTAAAAAGTCTCTACTCCTAACTTCTTCATAAGTAGTTATAATAAGTCGAATCTCAATAACTAGTTATTGTCATCTAGCTTCAAACTACCTAATATTGCCCACGAAAAATCGAGTTTTAACGAATTATTAAACACTTCATCGGTAATACTCATGTAAAAATCCGTTGCATAAGGATCTTCCGTACTATCAACTTTATAATTTTTACTAGGATTATACATCGCTAGATTATGACAGGTCATGCAGTTAGTCTGCACACCGTATTCGTGAACAATCGGCCCATTCGATCCATTAATCGCTCTTATGATCTGAAAAGTAGCAGGATCAAATCCCGCTTCTAAGTGAGGATTATAACCAATGACTGGCGAACCTGAATTTTCACCTCCAATTATAGGTTGTGCTGGTGAAACCATTTCGTAGGCTACGGACATCGCATAATGTCGTGGCGCTTTACCCATGGTCTTCGGTCTATAACTCGCTATATCAGTAGAGCTTGGTAGATAGGGCTTGTTCGGGTTAGCCGACCACCAAAAAGTTTGCCATGTCCAACGTTTGATTTCTCGAGTTGTTACGTGCATACCTACCAGAATGGCATAATCGCCTGCCTCTACTTTGCCAAGTTCATTGAGACCCAATTGGTCTGTAAGGTATTGAGCGTCTTCCTTATTTATCTGTTGGTGTATAAAATTGTTTAGGTAAAAGGTATTCTCTTTAGATTGCCCCTTACACCCCTTATCAATAGAATTTCCGCCTTTTCCTGTTCCTTTAATATCAACGTATACACAGCTTCCCCACACACTTTCGCCAAAAGTTTTTGCGGGCGACGGCGTGCCTGGCCAACCAGGAAAGGTATAAATGCCATTAGTAGTATTTTTAGAAGTAATAACTTTGTAGACGGGTTTAACGACTATGGTATTAAGTGGATAATTAGGAATTTCAGTATAGCCCTCTTTTAAATATTTATTGAGAGTGCTCTGTAAAAGTAATTTATTGGTTATTAAGTGTCGTGCTCCAGGAGGATTGAAAGCGACTGAAACGGCAATACTAGTATCTCCATCATTTATTCCTTTTGCTTTACTCTTTTTTACACTCTTGAATCGTCGTTTGTTGAACCGTTTAGGCGGTTTTAATTCAAGTTTCAATTTAGCGGGGTGCAATGGTTGTGAAGAACTTAGCATTGACATGTTTTTGGGCAAATTTCCAATTTGAGATAAAATATTGGTAGGTGTGTTCCAAGTCTCAAAGGCTCTGACAGGGACGCCGTCTACGTTACCAACATGACTGGTTAAACCGTCCCAAACTCCCCATCCATGTTTATAGACATTGGATAAATCATTACCATAGATCCACGCGTTGATTTGTGTTTCTGATTTAGGAAACGTGAAATTTGGATCTACTATTGGCAAATCTGGCAAACAAATTAAACTTCCATCTATATTGCCAATATCACCATTCTGGGAAATTGAATTTAAACAAGCGCTAAGGTTTTTCAGCTTTGCCTTTTTCACTGAACCATTTAATGTGGTACATCTGGCTTTCAACTTGTCGTTTTTTACTTTTATGTCAACGCACGACTTCTGATAACTACCAACAGGGACCATTTCCGCCTGTGAGACTTGTGAATAAGTAAAAGTTATTGCCAAAACAGATAGTATTAAAAAGTATTTCAATATTTTGCTCATGCCATTACTCCTCCTCTTTAAGGGTTTCATTGCACATCAATTAAGCCATTTAGGAGAACGCAGTCTCGCGCCAAGGTAACCTCTCCCTCAAAAACAATATTTTTGGCTTATAATCATTAAAATTGACATAGTAATATAATATATTGAGAATTTATTTTTTTGAAAGTCTAACGCAAACTGTTCTTTAGAACTCTAGAGCTCTAAATCGCTTGCCCTTCGATACCTAATAAAACATTGTAAATAAAGTTTTTTTTAACCCATGGCAGCAAAGATAAAACAAACAATTGAATCAAGAGAGCCTACAACTAAGCCTATTTTTTAATCGGTTTTCTTGTGAGCAACATTAGCTTGATCGCAAAAACCAATCGGATAAACCTAATCATTTTTATATACGAAAATTAACCATAATTATCACTTGGGTAGGATTATGTCAACTTTATAGTTGAACTTCCATCTCCCTACTCCCCTTCAAACTATCTTGGGTTTGTCTCGATTTCCATGACACACTCAGAAATCTCGCTTTAAATTCTTTGATGGACCAGCGCTGAAACCTCTGCATCGATCAGGATTAACTCAGCCTAAGTAGCGAAGATCTAGAATTATTATTTTAAAGAAGGGATTAATCTGAAATGTAAGTTAACACTACCAATGTCGTTTCAGACGTGTTTCATGCTGAAAAAGCTACGAAGAAGCGAGGAAGGATCTTGCCTTGATTTAATTAAATTTCTATCACTCATCTACCCTATTCCTATTCCCAGCATAGATTTAATTTTTTCTTTAAAAGCGGTCGTATCGTTGGCCTTAATAATATAGTTTTTAATTCCAGCCTTTGCCGCTTTTAAAACTTCTTCTTTAGAGTTTGCCGAGGTTAACAACAAAAAAGGGATAGAGCTCAACCTATCATTACCTCTAATAGACCTAAAAAACTCTAAACCATCCATCACCGGCATATTCCAATCGGAAACTACAATATCGACCGATTCAGTGAATAAAATCTGGAGAGCATTTTGCCCATTTTCAGCCGTTAAAATATTATTTATTCCCAATTCTTTAAGCGCTCTCGACAAAATAACTCGCGGAATCTTGTCATCGTCGACCAAAAGAACCAGTACATCGTCAATACTTTTATTAATGGCCATAGGATTGTTTCAATTAACTTTCATTGATAGCCCACAAAGTTTCTCACCTTTGGAACGTTCGGTCAATGATTGAAACTAGCTGCAAAAGTTTGATAGAAAGAAGGCAGGGGATATCTTAAGAAACAAAGATCTAATTATTTCTGTCAACGATGGTAAAACCTGAAGCCAGTCCATTACTATATTTTGCTTTAACAACGCTTATTGAGTTGTTCAAAATTTTAGCTCCAACAGATCGTCCTAAATTGATTCCGTAACCGCCACTAAGAATATTTGACCATTGCACAACAGGGCGTGTAGACGAATTCAAATTAAATTGCCAACCATCCGCGCTTCCTTTAGTAATGGCAATATTATTAAATTTAGTATCGACTGCCTGGCTTCTGACAATAACTGGCGACGCGATCCAGGAACCAATGATCTGGGTATCGCTTATCAAAGCGCCCGTCCCTTCTTTAACGTCAATAGCATAAGAATCAGAATACCCCTTTCCACCATCGATAATATTGCCTGTAGAAACACTGTCAGAATGAAGTCGCAACCCTACTTGGCTTTTATCGGAAAGAGTGATTCGATTATCAATAATTGAAACAGAGTGAGAGCTCCTGCCAACCAATATACCAAACGAGTTTGCATGAAACTGACTCAAACGATTGTTTTTGATCAGAACGTTATTCGATATCTTCACCTTGATGCCAGACTGAGTAATTAATTCGGTATTATCCATCGTTATTTCATGAATCTCGTTACCTTCAATTTTGACGTCATTAGCGACACTAAGATAAATCCCGTGCTGCCCCGTATCGCGGATCGTACTGTTTAAGATAGACACTTTATCTGCGCCAACGACAATACCAACCAAAGGCGTATCTTCGATAACAATACCCGTAATAGTCACGTCACTGATAGCTTTTGTATATGCGTTTAATTGCACCGTGCCACGTCCATGTCCAATACCATAAACAGGAGTCGCCGGATTGGTAAAACGAATATCTTTTATCAGAATATTTGATACTGGCCTGATTAAAGGCTGAACGATCAGAGTTTGCGAAAGCCCATCAGAGAACATGGTTGTATTAGCCGCACCCGCACCGATGAACGATATGTTCGATTTTTTTATATTAATAGGAGCGCTGACTTTATAAGTACCAGGGGGAAGGTATATTGTGCCGCGAGAATTTAGAGGAACTGCATCGAGAGCAGATTGAATAGCCCGTCTATCGTCAGTAACACCGTCACCAACAGCCCCATAGGATTTAACATTAAGTTCAACAGCAAACGCATTACCAATTCCCCAAAAAAGAAAAAAACCTACTCCAAAAACAAGAATTAAATAACGCATTATCATTTGCATAAAAATGATTCTAATACAGAATAGATGAACCGCAAAAAACTAAAGAAGAAAGTAAAAGACTATAACAAGATATTTAGCGCTGCAAGCATTGAGTTTATTTTGGCGTCACCCTAGGCGAGATTTACTTCGATAAGCTCAGTGCTGGCTCCGAATTGAGGAAGGATCTAGATAAAATCATCTACCTGTTTTGTTTTAAACAATCATATCAAGCTTAGCCAACCAAGCGTTCGAAAAACCAAAAAACATTTATTATAATCCCCAGAACCTTCGCTACTCAGCTAATTCAAGTCCCAATAATGCAATCGAGAATATAATATCGCTAAAACAGGCAAAACCATCGCGAATCAGTGGAATATTTACGGAAACCGTTACAACAACTCCCAGCGCAATGACAATAGGAATTAAAACAATCCCAGATACACGCGCTATATCTCCAAAGCTGCTAGTACATTCAGTATTTTTTTTGGATAACCGATGAATAGTATCTTCTCTCCAGGGAATAATCGGTAAAAACAAAGTAATCAGAGTAAGGACGATGATAATAAGAGTGGGAATTAAAATAGAACAAAGCATACCCGTAATACCCAATCCTTTGCCAAAAGGATCTAATTTGGCTAACTCGATGTAACTTCTTAGGTCAATTCCAGTAATACCCAATATAGAATGAAATGTTTTCAAAATTAATGGCAGGAAAAAAGCCAATCCCAATAAACATAGAACTCCAAAAACAAAACTCAAGACTCCGTATATTCCCGTTAACCAAAAGTTTTCTTCATTTGACATAAGACGTAATAGCCAACGGTTTACGCTCCAGGATAAATAATCAAAAAAACAGTTTAAATAAGGCAATATCAATAAAAAAACACCAAAATAATGTACTGTTTGGAAATCAACCATAGCTCCGCTAACCTGAATCAATAAACTACCGTCAATGCTAGCGCAAGCAATAGATCCAATCACTATATAAACAAAAAACCGACCTCCATCACGAATCCCCTTACCAATGAAAGCGCCCGCAAATGCGACAACAAACACTGAAGAACCAACTATAAGGGTTCCGCCAGCTCCGGGGAAATTTGCATCTGCAAACAAAAAAATACCACTACCAACTCCTACAGCGCCAGTTACAGCAATAAAACCCGTATTATTATATTTAAAGCCGAAAAAGGAACACCAAAATATAGAAAAATAACTAAAAGCCCATACCCACCGGAACTCTTTTGAGACCTCCGTCATATTATGAATAAATCCGGATTGACCATTTACCATCCACTCTATAATTATTAAAGCTATAGGGTAAATAAAACAGAAAGGAAGCCATCGAGTAAAAGCTGTCGATCTAAAAAAGTATTCAAATTGGGTTTTCCATCCAAACCCCACTTTAAAAAACAGTTTGCCGTCTATCATACTTTCCAACCACAAATGAAAGTCTTCCAATAATTCCCGATAACTTTTTCCTATAGGTTTAACTTTTAACCACTTGGAAATCCAGAGACGCGAATCATTATTTCGGAATATCCTCAAATATAATGATGATAGTTCCAGATATAAAAACTTAAATAAAAAAAATAATAATGTAAGAAGAGATAGGCTTACGATGATAAGCCCTATCCAATCAGCAATACTTGTATTTGAAGTATCTATTTTCATTATCAATCCAAAGTCAGTATTTTTAGAAACACCAATTACACTATTACGTTGTAGCTTTTAAAAATATCTTCAAAAGAAATTAAATTATGAGGCGTCCCATAGGCAATGCACTAAATCTCCTCTCACCCTTTGCTTCTCTGAGGTAAAAATGGTTTTGGTAGAAGGATCCCCCAATAAAGATTAATCGAAAATCCAATATTGAACAATCAATAAAGTTAAAAACGCATGTCATCCTGGACGCCCCCCGCAGTGATGAGGAAGGATCTAGGTAATAGAATTGTCATGCTGAGCGTCAGACCCAGACCTGGGGTCTGTGTTGATTGAATAAGAAACTGGAGTTGTTTTATTCTAGTTTGGGAATCCGACAGTTATGATCGACGAGAGATTGGCGTTTTAATACCCGTCGCTGAGCGTG
>JAJDAT010000039.1 GCA_029261715.1 Nitrospinia bacterium
TTGACGATGGTTTTTGGTTAGGACGCGACGATATCCATCATGATTATTGGGGTGGCGGAGTGAAAGAAGGAACTACTCCTTTCGGAAGATACGTAAAACTCGACGATACTCAACCACATTGTATATGCGCGGTTAGAAGTACTGGGACTCACACCATTTATGGTGACGGTTACTTGGTCGAATCCGCTACCGTAGCTACCACAACAACTTCTTCTAATCCTCTAGCTCTCGGACAAAGAGTGGATTCCGGCGGCTCTAACGACGATCAATATTTTAGCGGAGATATTGCAGAGATTGTCGTTTTTGATAACGCTATTTCCGACGCAGACATGGCAAGCCTAGAAGATTATTTTGAAGATAGATTCCGCATTCCATTTCTTAACTTAGGGAAATTTGCAAAACTAACTCCCCGTAAAAAAGAACCAAAGTGCAATTCTAAACGCGAGGGTGGCGTGATTTATCTCGACGACGAAAAGCATTTTTACGGTTGTGATGGAACCGATTGGAATCGTTTCGCATTCGACGGAAAAATTACAAACGGTAATGATGAGTTTACTAAGTTATTACTTCATTTGGATTCTGATTTTTCCGACTCGTCCTCCGACAACCGAACTCCAACTGCCAATGGAGGCATTTCGATAGATACCACCGATCCCCAGTTTGGCGCAGGATCTGCTGGCTTTGATGGAAGTAATGATTATATAACTTATCCCGATAGTTCGGACTGGGCATTTGGTACAGGAGATTTTACGATCGATTTTTGGTATCAACACAATACTAATATAATGCAAACTATTGCATCTCAATCGCCAAATTCAAGCAACCAATGGCGAGCCTATTTCGAATCAAGTGGCGGACCCAATCTACATTTTCAACTTTACTCGGGAGGTTCGGTTCCGATTTCCTTTGGCTCGGGTCAGTTGACTATGACTGCGGGTGATTGGTACCACTTTGCCATAGTGCGCTCCGGAAATGAGTTTGAAATTTTCATGGACGGCGTACAAAAAGGAACAACCTATACAAACAGCACTAGTATCCCCGATATAGCTGGAACTTTAAACATTGGCAACCTAGCTTATTGTGGTTGCTGGGACATGGCAGGAAATATCGACGAACTTCGGATTTCAAAAGGCGTTGCACGTTGGACGGCTAATTTCACTCCGCCGGATGCTCCTTATAATTAGATAATTCGTAATTTTTAAACGTACAACGAAAAATGCCTCTCGGATTAGTTTCCGGGAGGCGTTTTTTTGCAAATAACAAAATCAAACCGCTGGTATCCTCTACCGAAAGCGATATCTATAAAAATTATCCTACCTCAGTTGACTACAAATTAGATTGATCAACACTTAGATATTCACATAAACCAAAATTTTTCCTAACTCTCTCTTCATAAAGTCCTTATATCAAAAACTGTCAATAGTTTTTTACATATGAAAACCATTGATTTTCGGACCCAAAAATATCAAAATTCGCCTCCCCGAAAACCTTTACAGTATTATGATTTTTTGATAATAAAAATCTAAAACCAAATTTATTTCGTTATAAAAAATATAACAAATTTCTGAATGGGGGGGCAAAAAAATGAAATTTAAAGATGTATCGGACATTCAATTAACGTACTCATTAAGCAAATCAAAAGTTAACGTTAAAAGAAAAAACTCGTTTTATAATGCAATAACCAAAGTCATCGTTTTATTTTTCTTACCTATAGCGTTATCAATTTTTGATTGGGGAATTACCGCGTCGTCATCAAATTCCATTTTGGTGAGTAACGCTTTTGCACAAACGGTAAACACCAACGATATTGTTAACCGTGCAGTTACAACTCCAAAGCTTGCCCCAAGGTCCGTTGGCAGAAATAAAATTAAAAATGGCGCCATCACATCCAACAAAATTAGAAATGGAACGATTCAGTCGCAAGATTTAGATCCCACAATAGATGCGGCGATCTCGGGTAACACCGCAACAAATGCGACTCAGCAAACAACAATAGACGCTAACACAGCAGCTTCTACCGCAAACACAAATACCAACGCGACTCAGCAAACAACGATAGACGCTAATACGAGCGAGATATCTGCTCTAGATATAGAAAATGCAGATCAACAACTCCAAATTGACAATCAGCAAAACGATGTCACTCAATTACAATTGGATACGACTGACCAACAGATAGAAATTGACGCTAATACTACAACCAACACAGCTCAGCAAATAACTATAAACGCGAATACCACGGCATCTAGCGCGAACACAACCACCAACGGAACGCAACAGCTAGCAATCGATGCCAATACAACTCTACTCGCAACCCACGACGACACATTCAACTTCATTTCTACAATAAATAACTCTCAACAAATTACCATCAATTCTAATACAAGTAGCCTTTCTTCTCTCACTACAACTGTTTCCAATAGTGAAACCCTAATAGCAGATTTGCAGCAGCAGATATTAACTCTTCAATCTAATTCAAGCGACGATTCAGCCGACGGCGTTTACATAACTTTTGCTCAAGAAACTGAACTAAATAATCAACGCATTCTAGATATTAATGGATTAGGATTATTCCAATCACAGGGTGTTTTTCCATTTACTTTCATTGGAAACGAACATGACAGCTCTAATACAACGCTAAGTATTAGCGCTCAAAATACAATTCCTAATTCAACGCTTCAGCAAGTAATTGCTGAATTACCAAGCGAGATACTAGAAGGCACTCACCGTTTAACCTTAAGTAACCCTCAAGGAAAATCGGAGTTTGATGTTAAAATTGCCGCAGGAGATCAATCTCCAACAGGCCTCTGGGTAGCTACAGGACTAAACGGTGAAATTGGCTATTCAAGCGATGGCGTAAACTGGACGCTTACTCAAAATAATGGGTTTGGGACCACTAAAATTAACGATGTTGTTTATGGAGCGGAAGACGGCTTATGGGTTGCCATTGGCCAAGACGGTAAAATTGGAACTTCGCCCGATGGCATTAATTGGGACCAGCAAACAAGCCCCATTCCTAACGGCGCCACAGGTAATTGGGTTGTTTATGGAAACGGAACTTATCTAATCAGTACTATTAATGGCGGACAATATTATTCACTTGATGGAATCACTTGGACCGCTACAGATCCAAGCGGGTCTGCATATCACGGGAACATTGTATTTGGAAACGGGAAATTTATTTTAAACACTTACCATAACGGAACTATCTATACCTCCTCCGATGCTATTAACTGGAGTCAGCATGGAAACTTTGGAACCAACAGCGGCTCTTATGGGGGAAGTTATGGTAACGGTTTGTATTTAATCGGCGTGGATGGCGGATTGCGCAATTCAACGGACGGCGTTAATTGGAGCGGGCAGATTTCTATCGGCACAACCGTTCCCGCAATAGCTTATGGTAATGGGCGATGGGCTATCGGAAGCTACGGGAGCAATGGTCTTTATTATTCAAACAACGGTTCCAGCTTTACGGCAGCCACTCACGATATTACGGCTGGACGTATATATATTTATGGAATCGATTTTGGAAATGGTCTTTTCGTTGCCGGCGGCGCCGACGATACGAACAGTACCAGCAGAATCGCGACATCTACAGATGGAATCACGTGGACACAAGTTTCAAATCCATTTACCGGCTTCATCCGTTCTGTAGCATTTAACAACTAATCTCTCTACACGCCTCTCGGATTAATTTCCGAGAGGCGTTTTTTTTTTCAACGTTTTTTTAAAAACTTAAACGACTGGTTAATTAATCTTAAAGAAGAAAGTAATTTTATTGAACCGAGGCGAGGTCCATTTTAGAGAATAAAAATTAAACGATAAGAACATATTCCAAAAGAGCAAATCCCCCATAACCACTAAATGGAATCATGACACTTTGCAGTATAGGTTGCTCCCAAAAAGGAACAAAAGCTCCCTCTCTTATAGCTCGCGTTTTTTCTATAATATTTTTCGCCAACACTTGAAGATCTTTTCTATCCAACCGCAACTCTTCCTTTTTATTAGAGGAAGGTCCTTTGCTAAATAAAGCTATTTCTTCATTCTCCATTTCCTTAAGTATTTTATCCTTAGCCTTCTTGGCATATTTGTGAAGCCTAAACCCAAAATATGAAGCCAGTAAAAAGTTAGTGGCAAAAATAATAACAAGAGGCAAAGGCATATTCCAATTATCAAAAATACGAAAGCGAGAAACAATCAACATAAGAATAATAATAAATGGGAAATAAATAATATTATCCACTGCCTTGGTAAAACGAGCAATTAGCCTGGCCTTGATCCAGTTATTAAAAAACAACTCCCAACCTTTTGGAGCCTTGTTTCTACCCTCTTCCTCTCCAGCGCCCAAAGTCCTGTCTTCTTTTCTTCTATCAACCCTAAGACGTTTATAAACTTCTCCATCCCATTCCATATTATTGTCTGTCAACACCTTGATAAATTTACTAGTCAGTCGTATTTCATCTACCACCAATATCAATAACGCTAAAAAAGAAAATACAGAGGCAAAAACAATGACCGAAGTTATATTTTTACTAAAGTCAGAACGGTAAGGCGTATTAGGAAACTCATAAAACAAATAAAATAATAGAAAAAGAGCTAAAAAATAACCCCCAACTCCCAAAACCATCCTTATGATTTTTCTCTTCCAATCGAAATAATAACAATAGGAGCTCCATATATCCGAGGGATTTAATATTGTTTGTTCTTTATAGGGAAGTTGTAAGTCAAGAAGAAACCATTTTCTATACCAATTTTTTAGCCCAAGTTTACTATCCATAACTTTATCTAAAGATTCTTCTTTGAAATTAAAAGATTCTTTGATCTCTTTGTTACATTCATCTAACCATTTTACAGCTAACAAGAAAAAAGCCCATGTAAGAACAATGCTGGCCAATCGTATTAGGTTTGTGGGCCATAAGCTGATTCCTTCCAACCAAAAAAAAGGTTCTTCGCCTACGTTATTTAAATTCCGATAGATCCATATATGCATTCCTACAAAACAGAGTAAAACCAAGATAAAGAATCTCACTAAAAACTTGTGGTTTTCAGAAAATTCTTTTCTTTTCAAATCATCCGACCAAGGGCGAAAAATCCATGTCCAATAAATAATAACGCTTAAAAACAAGTACACAATAAAGAACTTACCTAGCCTAGGTAGGTTGACTTTAGGATGTATAGAACATTCATAACCTTTTTCTATGTCACACGGTTCTATACTTTGGTTTTCACTTAGGTCAATAGCGCCGGTACGACCGACTTCATAAATTCTTGGTTTTAAATAATCGTCCGGTTTTTCTGAAAAACCTTTTCCCAACCAACTGCTCTCTTTAGCGAAGGCTGCCCGTGTCGCTAAAAAGGTCGACGTTTGATAACTATCTCGAAATGGAGGGGTCTCTCCTTGTAATTTTTCGTTGAGTCGCAAATCAAAGTTTGTAACGACCAAAAGATTACGAGCCCATTTATATTCATTGTGACCCAATAAGTTTTCTTCAAGATCCGTGGTAAAAAATATAGTCTCAGGAAAGTCTTTTTTTAATGCCTGGAGCACTAATAGTTTATCGTAGACATCCGTTCCAAGAATGCCAATTGCTTTTATGTCCGCTCCATATTCAGCTGGAAACCCTTCGATCTTTTCATCTTTCAAACTTTTATTTTTCTCTTTTAGGCTTTTTGCTAATCTTCGCAGATAATCGAATTGCCTATTACCATTAGCTTTTTCTCGAAGGTTTAGATTTTCTATGTCTTTTGTTCCTTTGTTATTTCCATCTTTTGATGAGTCTTTTGATTTATCGAATTTATCTTTTTTTACTTCTCCATCTAACCCTCTCATATAATTAGCGGTAATAATGGGGCATTTATTTCTATCAAACGTCTCTTTCTCAACATCACACCTTGAGAGTTTAAATTCTTTTGCCAGGTAATCCCTAAACCCTCTTCCGTACACGGTATCCCACTCAGAAACCAATACAATTTTTGGTTGGAATTCCTTATCGCATTTTTTAAACTTGTTTTCTATACAATCATCTTTTTTGAAATTAATTCCTCGTCTCTCAAGTTCTTCTTTTAAAGTTCCCACTAGTTTTAGATCCGTATTAACCGTTCGAACCAAGTTAATTTTAATCTTTTCTTCCGGCTCCTCTTGAGTTTCCTCTTTTGGTTTATTTGGAGTACACCAACTAACTGACAAAGCCGCAGGTTCATTAATAAGCTTCTTTAGTGGAGCCGTTGCATAAGGAGAATAAATATTTATTTCTCTGTCAACGGTTTCTTTGGGATCGCATTTAACTAAATTTTTATCATTTATTGCAGTTATCCAAACTTTTAGAGAATCTGAATCCGCCGGTCCAAGCAACTTTAAATGAACTTTTTTAAATTCATCTTCATCACCTACGAGGTCACTGACCAATTCTTTAAACTTAAATGGTCCTTTCTCTGAATCCTTTGTATCCCCATATCCCCTAAAAAGAGCATCGTCTAACCATAGAAGAATTACTTGTTCTTCATCTCCTTTATCAAATATTTCAAAAGGAATAAATTCTGGATATTTCAAATATTTTACGCTGCCACTATAAATATACCCAATGTGAGTAGGATTATTTGGTAGAAAATCGCTAGCTCCTAACCCAGAAACCACAGCGTATCGAAACCTTCGGCGATGCTCTTGGTTTTCTAAATAAGGCCCCCACTGCGCGGTGACACCTAAAAAGGTTGTCTTTTTTTCATATTTTATGAGTCCACAAGACTTATTAAAGGCATTTAAGCTATGGATATTTTTACATTCCGGAAAGATACTAAATTTTTTCTTATCATTTTCTGAATCAGTTTTAATGGCCATTAAAGGGTCTTCCCATAAACGGCTGTCTACATCCTCCAAGTCCTTATAATCAGTGAAAAAAACTTTAGCATGTTGGGGGCGCGAACTTTTCAAAGAATCGTTTTGGAATATTAAGCCAAAGACTCCAACCAAAAAGGCCATGATAACGGCAGTGGGAGCGCCAGCTCTATTTTGGTTCGGGTCCATTTAGAATCACTCCAAAGGCAAATTTGACATTGAGAATATCTATATAAATAATCTCGTGTAATTCAGAAACACTAAGTTTTGTTGGATTTGTTATCAATATTCTAATTTACTATTCCCATTTAGCAAGCAAATTTTTGGCAAGCAGTAATTTTAATTTTGCTGTCTGAAATTTAATATAGTTACGAAATTCAATTCTCTCCAGTTTAATAGTTAGAAAACTTTATTAAATGACCCTAATGTATACTTTAGGAGGTGTATTGTGGAATTTTTGTAAAACACAACAATCTCCTGGAAGTTGAGCTTGATTTCCTAAGCGCGTTTTCGTATGGTGAGTTATTTTTAAAGACAAAAACTAAGTTCCTAATGCAAAAAGACCCCAAAAAAGTTTTCATCAGCTACAGACACGATTCCGACGAGCATAGTGATCGCGTTTTATCTCTTGCCGATCAATTGCGTGAAGATGGCGTTGATTGCTGGATAGATCAATATGAAGAAGGTCTCCCAGAGAACGATTGGCCACTTTGGATGGAAAAACAAGTTGAGGAATCACTCTTCACCCTAGTAATTTGCACAGAAACTTATCATAGAAGATTCTACCGGAAAGAAGAACCAGGAAAGGGCAAAGGAGTAACTTGGGAAGGCGCCATTATCACTAATATGATTTATGACACCCATTGTAACAACACTCAATTCGTCCCAGTCGTATTTTCAAAAAATGATCTCGATAAAATACCGCTAATTTTAAAAGGAACCACTCATTACATATTAAATGAAAACTATGAAAACCTTTTACGTCTAATAACTAGGCAACATAAAACAAAAGCAAAACCTCTAGGAAAATTAAAGTCGCTACCTCCCAAATCAAGGCAAACTCTTTTTCTTTCAATCAAACCCTTCAATGTGCCTTTACATAGGAATACGTATTTCACAGGACGGGAAGATATTCTGAAACAACTCAGAGAAAACTTGGAAGCTGGTAAACAAACCGCGTTGACACAAGCATTATCCGGTTTGGGCGGTGTGGGGAAAACACAAATCGCCGCCGAATACGCTCATCGTTATAAAAACTCTTACGAAGCTGTTTTCTGGGTGGATGCGGAATCAAATGCGTCTTTGGATAATAGTGTTGTGGATATCGCCCGCCTTCTAGATTTGCCAGAAAAAGATCGACCTGAAAGAAGCATTGTGCAACAGGCAGTGCAAAAATGGCTAGCTTCTCAAACTAATTGGTTGCTCGTTTTAGATAATATTGAAGACATAAACCTTTATAAAAACTTCATACCAACGTCGGCTCAAGGGCATATAGTTATCACAACTCGCTTGCAGTCAACACCGAATGTTAGAAAATTGGAAATAAACGAAATGAAGGAAGACGGCGTTTTGTTTTTACTTCGTCGATCCGGAGCGATTAATGACGATCAAGAAAGTGAGAACGCCAAGCCAGATGATTTAAAGTCCGCAAAGAAAATTAATGAAGTGTTCGGAGGGCTGGCACTAGCGTTAGAACAAGCGGGAGCCTATGTCGAAGAAAACGGAATTTCTTTAGTGGAATACCTGGAGCTTTACGAATCGTCTGGAAGCGAACTACTCTCTGAACAAGTCGATGCTGGCGATTATCCAGAACCCGTGGCGAGAGCTTTTGATATATCACTCAAGAAAACAAAAGAAAATAGTCCAGCTGCATATGAGTTGATTCAATTATGCGCTTTTTACGATCCAGACTCCATCCCCGAACTCATATTTAAGGAAGGTCAAGAACACCTCGGGAAAGATTTAAAGAGTGCATTGAGTGAATATAAAAATAGTGATATTTCTGAAAACTTATTTTCAAAAGTAAAAAATTTGATTTTTTCGTATTTTAACAAATCTGTTGTTAATGATTTGAAATGGAAAAAGGTAGTTAAGGAAGCGTGTCGATTTTCTCTGTTACAACGCAACGCGAGTGAAGAATCTTTTCGTATGCATCGACTCATTCAACAAGCCGTTCGCGATGGCCAAGCCAACTCAAAAGAAATAGCTTTAAAAGCTTTTAAAGTTTTATCAGTCCCTTTTCCTCATCCAAATACAGATAATTTTGAAACCTGGGGGCTTTGTAGGAATTTACTTCCTTGTTTTTTGGCGATTCAAGAGTGGACTAAAAATTGGCATTTGGAATCAGTAGAAATTGCCGGATTGTATAACTCCGCAGGAACTTTTTTTCAATATGTCCAGGGAGAATATCAAAAAGCCGAGCCGCTTTACCTAGCAGATTTAGAAATGTCAAAAAAACTCCTAGGGGATGAGCATCCCAATGTCGCGGCTTCCTTAAACAATTTGGCGAATTTATATTATAGCCAAGGCCGTTATGAGAATGCTGAGCCCCTTTACAAAGAGTCTATAAAGATGCGAAAAAAACTCCTTGGCGACGAGCACCCCTCTGTCGCGAATTCCTTAAATAATTTGGCGGTACTATATGATGGCCAAGGCCGTTATGAGGAGACCGAGCCACTTTACAAAGAGTCTTTAAAGATGCAAAAAAAACTTCTTGGGGATGAGCATCCCAATGTCGCGACTTCCTTAAACAATTTAGCGTTATTATATAAAAACCAAGGCCATTATGAGGATGCCGAGCCGCTTTACAAAGACGCTTTAAAGATGCGAAAAAAACTCCTGGGCGATGAGCATCCCGATGTCGCGACTTCCTTAAACAATTTGGGGTCGCTTTACGCTAATAAAGGAGACTATCAAAATTCGGAAGTCTACCTCACTCAGGCGTTGGATTTGGTGGTTCGATTGTTGGGTCCTGATCATCCGAATTCCATAATGATGAAAAATAATTTGGAAAATGTGCGGAGTATGATGAAGGAGGGGGAGTAGAGATGATTGATATTCGGGATCAACCGTCACAACAAAATTAATGAGAAGTTGTCGCGGTTCGACAAGCTCAGTAAAGGCTTCTACTGCAAAGACGCCAAGAACGCAAAGAAAGATTATTAGAGGTGGTCGTGCTTCGACAGGCTCAGCATGACAATTTATATAAGTCAAAGCGAGATCCTTCACCTATACTGCGCATAGCCTCAGGATGACATGCGGTGAGGTCTTATTTAAACCGAATACACTTTTAGTTTTACTTTTTCCTTATAGACTAAACCCTTTTTTACGTTCGTAGGAGGCGGGGGGCTAAGAGTTTATCCCACATCAACACAACTGCCAACGACCCTCCCATTAATGGCATTAGGCATCCCAAAATAATTGCCGCGCCTAAAATCACCGGCGGTATCGGTACTGGGTTTAATAGAATTGGAGCGCCTAGTTCTCCCTGTGGTTTGCGTTTCCACCACATGGTCGCTCCTGTTATAGACATGCCAATGAATGCTAAACAAACAAATAGACCGAGGAATTGGTTCCACAATCCTAATTGACCTTCATGCAATCGCACTCCAAATGTAACAGCTTTTGCGATCACTCCCATGTCTTTCGGGCGAACCTCTAGTAAAAACTTTCCAGAATACTGATCGATATGAATGAAGGTAATTTCGGACGGGAATCTATGTTTTGAAAAAATGCTATAAACACCCTTTTCTCCTCTTGGAAGTTTGATGAAAAACGAAACTTTTAAATCGCTCTTGTTCGCTACTTCCATCACTTGATCTAATGCTATTGCCCCCTTCCCTTCTGTCGGCGTGGATTTGTATATCGGAGCAAAAATTCCGGGTGGCGATCCTGCTTTAAAAAATGCGGAAACTTTACTGATCACTCCTCCGGAAACATTGGTCCAGGGCAATCCCGATAAAAGCCAAAAGCCTAACAAAATGCTAAGATAAAACCCCGTCACCGCATGAATGTTTCTCCATGTCGGTCGACTCTTATCATTGAAGCGAAAATAAAAGACCCCTTCGTACGAACTATCTCCTTTGGGCCACCATAGGCATAGTCCTGTCAGTAGCATGACTAGTGTCCAAGACGCTACAAGCTCTACCAGGTATTCATTCCACTTCCCGCCCAGGCGACCGCCGTGCAGTTTAAAAACAAAGGCGCTGAGTCTGGAATCGTCCTCGTAATGCCCCAGTACTTTTCCCGAATAAGGGTTTACAAAAACCGAAAGGATTTGTCCGTTCTCTTTTCTTAGACGCACTTCGGCGCTATCTTCAGATTCAAACGTTGGATGAAACTCAAAGGCTCTTGAATTGGGAAACGCTTTCAATGCGGCTGTTAGTTGCTCTCCGTAAGGGAGACGCTTTTCCTCCGGTTTAACTTTAAAATACTCGGGATGCGACCACCGTTCAATTTGCGGTTTAAAAATATAAATCCCTCCGGTAGTGGCCAGGATTATCACAAATGGAATCACAAAAATACCGGCATAAAAATGCCAGCGCCACACCGCGTTGTATAACGGATTAGAAGTTTTCATAAATCACAAAACCGATTAATACTATTAATTAAAGGAATCCTAAAAAACCTAAAGTGGATTTCTTCCCAAATTGATCCAAACTTTTTGCGAAGGAGGTAGCAAATTACTTGGAAACAAAATTGTCCACCAGGACAATTTTGACGAAAATCGACCAAGGTTTTTCAGGACACCCAATTCAATTAGAAATTGATGGTTACGCCGCTAAAAAATCGTCTGTCATCACCTGCGTAAAAAACACTCGTAGAAGCTGTGCTTGAATCGGTGATGGTTGAAAAGGTTGAGATGTATCTTTTGTTCAGCAGGTTGCGTCCGCTAAAAAACACGTTAATGTTTTTGTTGATGTTGTACCCTGCCGTTAGCCCCATAATCGCGAACCCTGGGGCTTCCAGGTTATTAGCAAAATCAACATCGGCTCGATCTACCGCATCCACATTTACCGCCAAGTATCCCTCATTGCCATAGTCGTATCGTAATTCTCCTTGATACGCATTCTTAGGTTGACCGGCAATATCGTTATCGCCAAACTGGGAGTCGCCTTCAAAATAGAAATGGTTGTAGTTGTAAACATTTCTCAAACGCAAATTATCGCCACTGATCAATAAGCTTTGCGCTAGTTGGAGATCTAGACCAAGTTCCACGCCTTGGTGGATGGTGTCATCGGCGTTAAATGTTGAAGCTGGAAAGCCCGCTCCTACCGTGAACTGCAACATCTCGTCTTCTACCCATGCTCTATAAAAAGTAACGTCCCATGAGGCCATTTTATATTCGCCTCTGGTTCCTACTTCCGCTGTCCAGGCTTTTTGTGCGCGTACTGGTGTAAACCCGGTAGTACCGCCTTGAGTTAACTCGATAAAGGTTGGAGGCTCAAAACTTTTACTTACATTTCCGAAGAATTGAATTGTCTTGGAAGCTTCGTAAATAGCGCCGATTTTTGGATTGAACGAATCATAAGTATCGCTATCGGTTTCTGCCGGTGACGCGAAGTTTTTATCTTCGCGCTTGGCGTAAACAAATTGCGCTCCGGTAACTAAAGCTAACTTGGGAGTAACATAAAGATTATTTTGTCCGTACACCACAACGTTGTCTGCAGTTTGATCCGAATCTGCCGTTTGAGTTCCGCGTTGCCCAGAGTTGTTAGCAAATACTTTGGCGTCGGTATCGCCAAATTGGGTGGTTACTCCTAGTCGGTATTCACTTTTATAACCGCCTAGTTTATAACTCCCAGCCCCCTGCGCGTAAACTCCGTAATCAACGCTTTCTTGATCAATAACGCCAACAAAGCGAATGATAGGATGGAACAATTCTTTATAATTCACATAAGCGCCAACATCGATCAAATGATCGTCATTCAAGTTAATAGTGGTTTTGTTTGAAAAGCGAACCGAATTGATATCGCGTTGTTGATCGTCGGCAATCGCAAAGAAGTTTGCCTTTTGCGGGCTATTAAGCGCCGTGGAGAGATCAACAGTTCCGGGTAATTCCAGGTTAATTTCGTTTCCTGTTAAGAAAAAACGAGTCTCGACATCATCGGATAGCCATATTCCAACGTTGCCGTTAAACTTGGCGTTTTCTTGTTCGGCGTGGTTACGGAAACCATCGCTTTTAGCGGCGGTAACGCTGACAAAAAAATCGAACTTCTCATAAGCCCTTCCAGATTGTATATGGCCGCGGTAGGTCGAGTCGGAACCAATTTCGGTCCTAAACAAATCACCAGGATGACTGTGGCCAGTTTTTGAAATCATGTTTACGGAACCACCCAACGTTACGCCACCATACTGCATGGCGTTACCGCCTTTATAAACTTCAATTCGTTGTAACGCTAAGAAATCGGCTTCTTGAAAGTCGCCGCCGCCATCGGCCAGGTTAAAAGGAATACCGTCTTGCAGTAACCGGAGTCCTCTTAGATGAAAACCACGCGAGAGACCGGCGCCTCGGATACCAAGTCGCACTTCTTCTCCAAAGCGTTTCTTTGCATAAACCCCGGGAACATATTCCAAGGTATCTTCGAAAGAAAGCGGGTAATCGTCTTCATAGCGTTCGGCTCCAACAATATGAACGCCGCCTGGAGTTTTTCGGATTATTTCCAACGCTTCTGCATTATTGGGAACCGTTAACGTGCCTGGGTTTCCATTACCTCTATCTTGCAAAGCCACTTTAGGCGCGGCGACAATAATTTCTTTTAATTTAGCTTTTCGACCATCTTTATGTTCTGCATAAACATTATGACTTCCCACAAACGTCATAACCAAAACTCCAAGGAACGTTCCGGTTAATTTATGAATATTTAACTTTGGAAATCTTCCAAAAGATTTTTTGTCAATAATATTAGTTTTGTAGTTACTCATTCTTTCCTCTCAATATAGTTCTAAGTTTTCAGCGTTTTATATATTTCAAAATTTTCTACTTCGTTTAAAACGAAAATAGTTTTGTGTTTGATGGATTTAAAATTCGAATCTAACTCTATTACGCGATCAGAAATGACAACACTGGGAACTTTTGAATTACATGACTTCAAAAGATGAGAGAGTTTTTCGAATTATTGGTCAATTGAATGACTGGAATTCTTTTTCTTCAACACGGATTGAATAGAATTGGCTTTAAACGTACTAAATAGACGAGAAGAAGCTAAATAGCTCTTGATCAACGCATAAAAACACGCGCAGAAACGCCTTTTATTCCGTATATAGCTGAAACTAATAAATATTCTGTTGAAGAAAAATGTTTAGGAAATCTTGGGTGGGATTTTTACTGCATCGGGGATTACTGAATGGAGTTGCCCTAGCAGAGGCATCGCTTTCTTGAATTCGTTAGGAACGAATAGATGAAGTATTGGTTTTTCAAGCGGGGTGAAATCACTATTAGCTAAAACATGATTTATAGGAAATGGCGATCCGCCGCATTCACAACCAATAACAGGGATTTCTTTTTTATCTTTAAACGGCTTTGAATGATCGGGACATAAAGCTTTTTGCGAATGTCCTTTAAGCAGACAATGCAAAGAAACCGATTTGGCCTTAAAAGGAGTAACCGACTTAGATTCTCTATGATGACTGTGATCGACCATAGCTAAAGCCTGGGTAGTTCCGGCATTCGCCAGAATTAAAACTCCAAGAGCCACTAAAATAAAGCGTTTAAAAAGTAACAACGTAATAAACCTTTGATAAAAATAAATCTAGAAAACCAAGAGCATGATATTTACTTAGTTCTGATAATTCAAGCGTTTTTTTATATTTGGAAAACAATGGGATAATTCTTATTCTTTTTTTCCAGATTTTTTAATCATTGATTAAGCGCTCATAATTATTGTAGTTTCTTTAGCTTTTCAATTGTTTCAATTTAACCCCAGAGAGAGAAATGCTAAAGCAAACGATATCAAAAATATTTTTTGGACAGTCCAGGGAAATTTTATCTTTCTTATTAGCTATCTTGATCGTTTTTTCTGTTACTTATTCTTACGCTCAGGAAAAAAAATCTATTCTTCTTCATTCTGCTCGCGTTTTCGACGGTAACGACTTCAAAGAAGATATTTCTATTTTGGTAACGAATGGGCAAATTGAAAAAATTGGAGCCCGTCAATATTTCGAATTTAATCACGCCAAGGTTATTGATTTAGGAAACGCAACCATCTTGCCTGGTTTTATTGAGTTACACGCTCATCACGATTTTAAAAATATTCCAGCCAGAACCATTTTGAAACATGGAATTACGACGATTCGAGATATAGGTGGTCCTTTACGCAAACCATCCGGCGGTAAAGGAAGCTTACGCGCTCTTACTTCTGGTCCTATAATCACGGCCCCTCATGGTTACCCGATCCCAGGTTTGGGGTCTAAAAACATTGCAATAACCGTTTCTAATGAGGATGAAGCGCGAAAAACCGTTCGTAATTTAATTGAAGGGGGAGCGGTTGTAATTAAAATTGCGTTGGAACCTGGAGGAGAAACGGGAGCCCCTTGGTCAAACGCTCATAATCATGGACATAGTCATCAGAAACAGAAAAAACATGCGAGTCCTCATGATAAACATAAGAGTCACAAGCCTTCTCATTCCAACAGATGGCCGCTATTGCCAGAAAACATCGTAAAAGCAATTGTGGACGAAGCGCATAAAAATAATCGCAAAGTAACGGCACATATCGGAGAGAAAGAAGGAGCCCTTATTGCTGTTAATGCGGGAGTCGACGAATGGGCTCACGTTCCTTGTGACATGATCCCTGAAGTGTTATTAAAAAAAGCGCTATCGCAAAACGTTAAAATCGTTGGGACATTAGACACTTTGTCAAAATGTTCAGGCATCGCGCACAATGCCGCGACATGGTCTTCGCTAGGCGGAGTACTTTTATATGGAGCTGAAATCGCTCACCCTGATATTCCTTGGGGTATCGACGCTCATGAAATTAATTATATGATGCAATTGGCAAAGATGAAATTGATCGATGTTTTACGTTCTGCCACCTCAAAAGCGGGGCAGCATTTGAATATGCCTTTATTAGGCTCCCTGAAAAATGGAGCGCCAGCAGATATTATTGCGGTAAAAGGCGATATTCACCATAACTTAAAGGCTCTTGAATATCCCGACCTTGTTATTTCAGGTGGAGAAATTGTGGTAAATAACTTTTAAGTTTTTACCTTAAAAAGCGTAAGTACCTTATTCGATTGAGGCGAGATCCTTCGGCTTCGCTCAGGATGACATGCTGTAGGAATAAATAGAAACTAAGCAGACTTTTGGTTGCCGCTAGAACTTCAAAAACTCTAAAGACAAATTGGTGGTCGCACTTCGACAAGCTCAGCAACCGTGATTAAAGTCAAGGTTTGGTGAATAGTTTTGATCCCAAGTCGTATTATTTTTAACCATAGTATTTAGGATAGTTAAAAGTTTTCTCATACAAGCTGTAAGCGCAACTTTGGGCTTTTTTCCTTTTT
>JAJDAT010000040.1 GCA_029261715.1 Nitrospinia bacterium
CACGCTCAGCGACGGGTATTAAAACGCCAATCTCTCGTCGATCATAACTGTCGGATTCCCAAACTAGAATAAAACAACTCCAGTTTCTTATTCAATCAACACAGACCCCAGGTCTGGGTCTGACGCTCAGCATGACAATTCATTAAATCGAAGCGAAATCCTTCACTACTTCAGCTCCGCTCAGCACAAGCTGCGAAAAACACATAAAAAAGATAAAAGAAGTATTAACCTAGATCCTTCTTCGCTTCTTTGAAGCTCATCCAGGATGACAGTGGGTTGGTCTCTTATCTTCAAGCAAGATTTTACCTTTCGAAAAATTCTGAACTATTTTCTTATTCAACTAAATCACATTCCAAATCTCTCGGTTTAAGTGACGGGCTGAGATTTTTTGTAATACAATAGGGATAATCACGACTAAATCAGTGTTGTCATTTACTTCATGCCCTGGCTTCTTTTGTCTTTGATCCGTTTTAAAAAACAGGTAAATTGTTTCTCCATTTTTTCTACTCATTTAAAAAAAATTCATGATTCAAAAAGTAAAATTATTTAAAAGCTCACTTTGTGTGGCTATTCTATTTCTGCTCCTATTTTCGTCTACCTCTGCCATCGCTAAGGAAAATAGTTTACGTATTGCGGGATCGACTACGGTGTTACCCATCGTTTCGCGCGCCGCTGAAACATTTAAAATTAAACATCCCAACATTTCCATCACCGTTAACGCTGGCGGTTCTGGCGTTGGCTTTAGCTCTGTAGCTGATAATCGTGTTGATATCGGAATGATGTCTCGTAAAATTTCTGAAAAAGAACTTAAAAAATATAACAAGCAAAAGTTTAATAGTCACACTCTTGGTAGAGACGGAGTTGCTTGCGTGGTTTCTTCAGAAATTTATTCCGCCGGAATAACAACGCTTTCTAAAGAGCAAATTGGCGACATCTATTCTGGCAAAATCAAGAACTGGAAAACCCTGGGCGGCCCAGACAAAAAAATCGTAGTTGTCGATAAAGAACGACATCGAGGAACGCGTCACGCTTTTATGCATTATGTTTTCGGCAACCCAACCGCAAGAGCTCGCGGAGCGCGCTTGGTATCCGGGTCCAACAACGAAGAACAAGCTAAAATTGCGCAAAGCGATTCGGCGATTGGATTGTTATCGCAAGCCTGGGTTAATAAAGATGTTGTAGGCGTTGCCCTTATCCACGAAGGAAAAAAAATCGAACCTTCTATCGAAAATATTAAATCTGGCGTTTATCCTATTTCCCGAGACTTGGATATTGTGACTCAAAACAACATTTCCGACACAGCTAAGCTATTCATAGAATTCCTTCTCGGTTCAGAAGTTCAACCTATTATTGAAAAAAGCGGTTATGTCTCGATTCGCTGATATCGATTTTTTCCATTGGGCCACTTTTGCTATGGCTCTTTTGTCCATGACACTAGGAGTCGGAATTGTCGCCTATCTATTCTGGGAAGGCGGTCCTTTTATTTGGAACCATGGCGCTCAGTTTTTAATGGGTTTGGATTGGTTTCCTGATGAAGAGTATGGCGCCGCTCCTATGATATTTGGTTCCGCCGCCGTAACTTTTTTGGCTCTCGTCTTCTCCACTCCCTTAGCTTTAGCCAGCGCAATTTATACTTCGGAGTTTTTAGATCCGCGTCAACGATTGACCGTAAAAGGGATTATGGAAATATTGGCGGGGGTGCCTGGCATCGTCTACGGATTGCTCGGCGTTTCTTTACTTTCTGTGTGGATTCGCGACGTCTTCAATTTAGTGGATGGTTATACTTTGTTATCAGCTTCTTTTTTATTAGCTATCATGATTTTGCCGACCATCATGACGTTATCCGAAGACGCGATTCATTCGACTCCTGCCGAATATCGTCAAGCCGCTTCTGGACTGGGATTATCCAAGATGGAAATTCTTTTCTCCGTCGCTTTGCCGCACGCGACTCCTGGAATTGCTGGAGCTATTTTGCTTGCTATCGGACGAGCCATGGGAGAAACCATTGCCGTAATGCTTGTTATTGGCGGTCTCGATCGCGTTCCCGAGCCTTGGTACGACGTTTTTTCTTCGGGTCAGAGTATCGCTTCCAAATTAGGACGCGAGGCGGCAGAAACATTGGGTTTTGGAGAACATTGGAGCGCGTTGATGGCTTTGGCGTTGATATTATTTTTTCTGGTCATGTTTCTAACGGCATTTGGCAATTGGCTCATTAAAGGATTCAGAAAATGACGCGAATCCAAAAAGAAAAACTATTTTCAAAAGCTTTGGGCTTCCTAACGCTATTCGCTTGTTCTATTTTGGCGTTTATCTTATTTGCGGTTTTTTCGCGAGGGTTTTCGGCATTCAGCTGGGAATTTATTTCTTCAGAAGCGACGGACTTCGGCGCGCAGGGTGGCATCCTTTATCAAATATTTGGAACACTTTTGCTCATGTTCGCTTCGATCACAATCTGTCTTCCTATCGCTTTAGGAACCGCTTTGTATCAATCTGAATATTTAAAATCATCTTTTTTCCAAAAAGCGTTCAAAATTTTTATGGCTTCTCTCAACGGGATGCCTACGATTGTATTAGGACTAGCGGGATATTTATTCTTTGGCAAGTTTTTGGGAATCGGCGTTTCCTGGCTTACGGGCGCCTTGATTCTTGCGGCGATGATACTGCCAACGGCGCACGCCGCCATACTGGAGGCCATTGAAACGCTTCCGGAACATTACCAGGAAACCGGGATCTCTCTCGGACTCAAACCCAATCAACGAATCCTCGCTGTCGTCATTCCTCATTCTGTTTACGGCATCGTGACTGGCGCGCTTCTTGGACTAGCGCGTGCGGGAGGTGAAACCGCCGCTATCATGTTCACCGCCACCGCGTTTTCTGGCGTATCTATTCCACAATCTATTACCGAGCCTGTAGCCACATTACAAACGCATATTCTGATTTTAGCTCAGGAAGCAACCAACCCTACCGCTCTTGCTAACGCTTGGGGCGCCGCTTCTGTCTTGCTTGGAATCGTTTTTTTCCTTATCCTAGGGGCTAAGTCTGTACGCAGCCGCTTATCTTGGGAACCGGAACAATGAACGAAAATCAGTTCGACATTAGAATCGAGAATACCAGTCTATATTACGGGTCCGCTTCGGTTTTTAAACAAATCACGCACTATTTTGCTTCCAAAGCTGTCACCAGCGTTATTGGTCCTTCTGGCACCGGTAAATCAACCTTGCTTAGAACCTTCAACAGGATGAACGACCGTATTGAGGGGTTTCGAGCTACTGGAGACGTTTGGGTCGGTGGACAAAACATCTATGAAGAAGATATCGACGTTTACGCTTTGCGACAAAGCGTGGGAATCGTTTTTCAAAAACCTTGTGTTTTCCCTAAATCGATTTATGAAAACGTTATTTTCGGTATCAAGCGTTTACAACCTGAGAGAAAAAAGGAATTTGCCGACTTAACTGAACAGGCTTTGCGTAAAGTCAGCTTATGGACCGAAGTGAAGGATCGTCTAAACGAACCTGGGTTATCTCTTTCTCAAGGGCAACAACAACGGCTAGCGCTAGCTAGAACTCTCATTTCCAAGCCTGACATCTTATTAATGGACGAACCTACTTCTTCCCTAGACCCCAGGTCGGCTCGCGCGATTGAGGATCTTATCCTTTCCTTAAAAGAAAATCACACCATCGTCCTGGTCACTCACAACATAGGTCAGGCCAAGCGAGTTTCGGATGAAACCATATTCGTCTGCAACGGAGAAATCTGCGAATCTGGACCCGCTGAAAAACTCTTAGAAAATCCCTGTTGCCAAGAAACACGCGATTATTTAAACCAAGGCCGATAGCGGCAGAGCTGCCGCGAGCAGATTAACGCGGCCACGCCAAGGCGTTAGGCCGAATTTATGGGCAATATCCAAAAATAAAGTCCCTCTCCAACGGCGTAACCGTCGCGAACAAATTAACGCGACCATGTCTGGAAAAGCCTCCAGGGGCGACATGATGCGGCTCGGCGTAACCGCCGATCCCAAAATGACACGGCCATGCTAGCGCATTGAGCCGGGTTTGTGGGCAAACAACGTAGTCGTTGCAGACTACATGATGCGGCCATGCTAACGCATTGGGCCGGATTTATAGACAATATCTGAGATTAAGATTCTTATCCTGAGCGAAGCCGAAGGGTCACCCCATTGGGGTTCCTCCAGGATGACGTCGAATTAAAATTTCTAATTTTGACAAGATTTTATCTTCCGAATAAACCGAATTGTTAATTCTCTGCTCAATCAAAGCGAAGAATTTCTTCTTTTTCCATTTTCCTTTTAGTTATCGCAATAAAAATTTATAATATTAAAGTCTCAAAAGTCATTGAGGCTATTTTTGTTTTTGCCTTAAATACGAAAAAAATTAAACGACCGCATAATGAGACAAGAAACACTCTCGACATTAGGGGAACAATTAGCTAAGACGAATCCGGGCTTAGTCGATAAAATCTCCCAAATACGGACTTCAGACCAAAGTCTTGAGCGGTTATCTTCTATATTGATCGATTTATTTCCTTTTTCCTGGAACGACCCAACAGCCTATAAAGAGGGAGTCAAGTTTTGCGCCCGAGGACAAAATACAGAAGCTTTAGAGCAATTTGAAATTTCCCTCGAAAAAAATCCTGACGCCTATCCAGCTCACCATCTCATGGGATACGTATACGGAAATATTGGAAAAACAAAAGAGGAATTGGAGCATTATAAAAAAGCCGTTAAGTATGGATCAAGCCGCCCTCAGGTTTTTGTCGATTTGGGACGAGGGCATTGGCGAAGAGGACAAATCAAAAAGGCTTTGCTTGCTTTTAAAGAAGCGGTTTTACTTGATCCAGAATTTGCGGCGGTTGAACACTGGTTGACCCTGAGTTTTGATCGATTGGGTAGATACCCTGATAACCTAAAGGCAAACGACGCAATACTTCGAGAAAAAAATAGCTCGTTAGCTCAGGCTTATTGCATGATAGGAGACGCCTATATTGAATTTGGCTTGCATCCTTCCGCTCGACGCGCCTTTAAAGAAGCCGTTCGCGTTAAACCGGATTATGCCGACGGTTATTTTAAACTAGGTTCGATTCATGTCAAAAAATTGAGAAATCCAAAAAGAGCGACTAAATATTTAAAACAAGCCGAAGATTTATTCATCGAACAAAACGATCTACATAGCGCCAATTTAGTGGGACTATTACTAAGACCAGACGACAAAGAATTACATAAAGATGAAGCTGCGGAAGACTGGCTTAAAGAAGGGTTGCGATTGCAAAACCTGGGATATTACCAAGCCGCAGCAGACGCTTACCGCGAAGCGATCCACCAAAAACCAAGTTATCTGGATGCTTATTATAATATGGGCATAGCCTATGGGAGCTTACAAGACGCGGGTCTCAACAAGATCAATAGCGCAATCGGAGCTTTTAAAGAAGCGCTTCGAATCAATCCTAAGTTTCACCATGCGCACATAGCGCTGGGGGCGTCTTACATCAAACAGAACGAATTCTATGAAGCTATGGAAGTTTTGATCCAAGCTTTGGACATTCAACCTGATAATCCTCAAGTTCATTATTATCTTGGAATAGCTTATCGGATGTCATCTCGATTTTCCGACGCGACTCATTCCTTCAAAATGGCTGTCCAATTAAATCCTTCCTCGGCAGAATGGCACTATAACCTGGCCTTAGTCTATTTTGACACCATGCAATACCAAGAGTCATGCCATTCGCTTCAAGAAACTATCAGCTTAAAACCAAACTTTGCCGAGGGTCATTATATGTTAGGCATTATTTATAACGAGCATATTCCAGATCCTGAAAAATCTGTTTTCCACCTTAAAAAAGCTGAAAAGTTATATACAAAACTGGAAAATTACGTCCATGCCGCAAGAGCGCGGCAGATGCTCTCTAAACTTTAAGAGAGGCTTATCATTCCGACTAGAATTAGTCGTCTGATTTAGAAGGCTTGTCTTTTTTGTCGTCTACCGCATAAATCGCTAAAATAAGAGCCAAAATAATAAAGAAAGAAAACCATTTAAACGGCGTGTCCATTTTGAAATCGAAGATGTCATACGTTAAAGTTCCGTCTATGGCTATATAAACGAAAGGCAAAACGAGAAGCGCGATTATTTTTTTCCATCGCGCTTTTGCCGGTCTTCGAACAGAATCATTTAAATTGGGCGAGGTCTCCGATTCCGAAGATTTTTGCCTGTCTTCCATCGTTAATTCCTAAATTAAAAACAGATTATCATTGACGGTTGTCTTATTTGCCCAATATAATTAAAAATCAAATGGATACCCGCTTTGGGAATCTCTATTAAACAAATTTCTCGTAGACATATCTTAAGCTATTATGGCCATCCCAATTAAACAAGCTCTTAAAGTTGGTTTTTATATTTTTAAACAAAAAATTTCTGGACGGAAAAAATATCCGCTCGTCTTGATGTTAGAACCACTTTTCAGATGTAATTTAGAGTGTGTGGGATGTGGCAAAATTCAAAAACCAAATGAAATACTGAAACAAAATCTTTCTCTGGAACAATGCTTTAATGCCGTTGAGGATTGCGGCGCTCCAATCGTTTCTATCGCTGGGGGAGAACCCCTAATGCATCCAGAAATTGTTGAGATTGTTAAAGGACTAATAGATCGAGGGCGTTACGTTTATCTTTGCACCAACGCTTTATTACTGGATAAATTTTTTGACAAACTTCCCAAATCGCCCTTGCTCACTCTGTCGATTCATTTAGACGGCAATGAAGAGGAACACGATCGGATAGTAGACAAACCTGGAACTTATAAAATTGCGGTTGACGCTATTAAGACCGCCAAACGGTTGGGTTTTCGCGTTACCTGCAACACAACTCTTTTTGACGGCGTAAGCATTGAAGAAGCCGAAAGCTTTTTCGATTCGATAGAGCCCTTGAAGATTGACGGTATCACTGTTTCTTCTGGGTTTCAATATCCTGACGCGCCAGATCAAGATCATTTCATGGGAAGAAACAAAACTTTTTCGTATTTTAAAGAATTGTTGTCCAAAAACAAAAATAAACGCTGGGATTTTAACCACTCGCCTCTTTATCTTGAGTTTCTTCAAGGAAAAAGAGATTACGAATGCACCCCCTGGGGAAACCCGAATTATTCTGTCTTAGGGTGGCAAAAACCTTGTTACCTTTTGGATGAAGGATACACAGAAACTTTTGATCAGTTAATGAACGAAACGGATTGGGGAAATTACGGCCACCAAAACAACCCTAAATGCGTCGATTGCACAGCCCATTGCGGATATGAAGCTACAGCAGCGGAAGATGCCTCAAGTAATTTAAAAAGTATGGCTCTTTCTCTTAAAGCTGTTTTTTAAAATTACCGTTCATAAATCGAGAGCCTTAAACTTAAATCGTATATTTTTTGCTATTAGCAAGGATTTGACTTTTCTAGCTTGACCAAATTTTTTAAGGCGTTTCTCAACTTCCTTCCTTAAAATTTTTTATTCAGTTTTACCCCACCCCATCTAATGAATTACTTTTATATTTTTTTAGCCTTACTTGGCGGCGCGATATTACCTTATCAAGCGACGGTTAACGCCAGTCTCGCCCAGATCTCTGGCAACCCAATATTTGCGGCGATTATCTCTTTCATTGTAGGAACTTTGGCTCTTGTTGTTTTTGGCTTATCTTCCAGCATTCCCTGGCCTTCTATTTCAAAAATGGCTTTGGTTCCATGGTGGCTTTGGACGGGAGGGTTTTGTGGAGCATTTATTGTTTTCTCCGCTATTGTTGCGGCTCCAAAAATTGGAACCGCCGCTTTATTCGCATTTATCATTTGCGGACAAATGGTCGGCTCACTGGTTTTCGATCATTTTGGATGGTTTGGTCTAGCCATTCATCCAATAAACTGGATGCGAGTAATTGGGGCGACTCTTCTTATCCTTGGCGCCATATTGATTCGAAATTCATAAAAAATAGAAAATTCCTCAGCAAAATCCTTCGCCCCCTCCCGCTAAAACTTTGAACTCATTCCCAAAATCAAGCCGAAAACCATTGAATTTCCGATATTAAAAATATTCATAAATGTGACTTAGATCCTTATTTTTTAATTAAAAAGATCGTACATTACTGAATAAAGGAGCCTATTGAAAAAATACAAATAAGGGACAATATTAATAAGATAAGAAATAAAGCCAGCGAACTGATTTTTTGAATTTCAAGAAACTGCCACTTAAACAGTCTCATAAAATGTTATTTATCCAATTAAATGGTTAATATGAAATTTTAGTTCCAATATTTCGACAATCGATGTACAATTAACTAACCTAAAAACAATTGCTTCCAGCTAGTTTTGAGAACTAAACATCTTCTGTTTTATTCTTAATATTAGCGGATAAAAATCTAAATTAAAGTTTTCATAAATTGTCTAAGTTACATATAAAAAAATTAAAGAACTTATTTCAACCTCTGAAAAACCAAGAGGGATTCACCTTTTTCGAATTCATTATGGTTTGTATCGTAATTGGTTTAGTAGGAGCTATCGCAATGCAGAGAGTTATGTCTGTAGCGGAAGATGCTGAAATAACCTCTGAAGACTCAACTGTTGGAAATCTCAGGCAAAATATCACCAATATTTTTCTTGAAAATCTTGCCCGAGGAAACGCGCCGCAATACGCTCTAAATCCTTTTGAAAACTTAACGAAAGTCCCTTGGGGTTATGATCGACGCAGAATTTTCCCTCCTAATGGTCTTAGTATTGACGACGAACTATGGGTTTTTGTTCCTGGGGGAGAGACATCCAGTACAAAAACAGCCTCAGGACAAACCATAACCACTGCTGTTGGGACAATTTGGCATCAACGCCGCGACCATACCGTAGTTAATTGGGAGTACGACTCTTCTGGGGGAATTATTGCGGCTAAAAATATTGTGCAAAAAAGCGATTTAAAATTGCTTGCAGACAATCGTAAAAGGCAGTTAAGACTACGTACCGAAGACGATATTCGGTTTGGACGAAACGAGTTGGATCTCCTAACTCGTCCACAAGATGCGCCACCTGACGCTTTGAGTGGGTTCCAAAATCCGGGAGACCAATAATCCAGGGGACTGGGGGAATGTGTCTCTCCTAGAAAAACTTTATAGGTTCTGCCTGGCTACCTAAAAAAAAAGCGAAGGCCTTAAGCCTTCGCTTTAGAAAAGATATTAATTAAGCTTTTTCAGGTTCTTCAAGCGGCGCGTTGGAATAAATATTTCCGCCTCCTTCTTTGAAGTTTTGGGACATTTCATTCATCCCAGCTTCGAGCGCCTTCTCATCTTCCAAGTTGTTTTCTGCCGCATACTTCCGAACATCTTCGGTGATTTTCATCGAACAAAAATGCGGACCGCACATCGAACAAAAATGGGCAACTTTTGCAGATTGCCCTGGCAATGTTTCGTCATGGTAACTGCGCGCAGTCTCTGGATCTAGTGATAGATTAAATTGATCCTCCCAACGAAACTCAAACCTCGCCTTACTTAAAGCATCGTCTCTAACCCTTGAGCCTGGATGTCCTTTAGCTACATCTGCAGCATGAGCGGAAATTTTATAAGTGATAACTCCATCCTTTACATCTTGACGATTAGGCAGTCCCAAATGCTCCTTAGGAGTCACATAACAAAGCATGGCGCAACCAAACCAGCCAATCATCGCAGCGCCAATTCCGCTGGTAAAATGGTCGTAACCTGGAGCAATATCTGTGGTTAAAGGACCTAATGTATAAAATGGGGCTTCATGACATTCTTTAAGCTGTTTGTCCATGTTCTCTTTTATTAAATGCATAGGAACGTGGCCAGGGCCTTCAATCATAGTTTGAATGTCATGTTTCCAAGCGACTTTGGTCAACTCGCCTAAAGTCTCTAACTCACCAAATTGAGCCGCGTCGTTTGCGTCTGCCGACGAGCCTGGTCGCAATCCGTCACCCAACGAAAAGCTAACATCATACGCCTTCATAATTTCGCAAATATCTTCAAAATGGGTATATAGGAAATTCTCTTTATGATGGGCTAAACACCACTTCGCATGGATAGAACCGCCTCTTGAAACAATACCAGTCATTCGTTTAGCTGTTAAAGGAACATATCGTAATAAAACGCCAGCGTGAATGGTGAAGTAATCAACGCCCTGTTCAGCTTGCTCAATCAAGGTATCTCGATAAATTTCCCAAGTGAGGTCTTCGATAACGCCATCCACTTTTTCTAACGCTTGATAAATTGGAACCGTTCCTATTGGAACTGGGGAATTACGGAGAATCCATTCTCTAGTTTCGTGAATATTTTTTCCAGTGGACAAATCCATAACCGTGTCGGAACCCCAACGAATGCCCCATACTAGTTTTTCCACTTCTTCTTCAATAGATGAGGTGACTGCTGAGTTTCCGATATTGGCGTTAATTTTAACTAAAAAGTTACGGCCAATAATCATAGGTTCTGATTCGGGGTGATTAATATTCAATGGAATAATCGCCCGCCCTCTAGCTATTTCATCGCGAACAAATTCTGGAGTAATTTCTTGCGGAATACTGGCTCCAAACGAATTCCCGGCGAGGCGTTTTTCACGTTCTTCATCGCGATCCCATTCTTCTCGTCGAAGATTTTCTCTGATCGCAATGTATTCCATTTCTGGAGTGATGATGCCTTTTTTAGCGTAATGCATCTGGCTTACATTACATCCTGGTTTAGCTCGTAAAGGTTTTCTACCTTGTCGATCAAACCGTTCCGCTTCATCAAGGTCTTCTTTTCCAGAATTGGGTCCTTTTCGAGAATCCATTATTAAACCGTCATAAGTTTCTACATCGCCACGATCTAAAATCCATTTTTCGCGATTCGGAGCCAAGCCTTTTCGAACGTCTATTTGTACATTTGGATCGGTATAAGGTCCGGAAGGATCGTAAATTATCACTGGTTCGTTAGGAACTTCTTTCGGCTCAGCGCCGTCTGTTCCGGCCACAATGGTCGGAGTCAAGGAAACTTCCCGGAATGGAACCCGGATTTGCGGATGGATAGAACCAGCTACATAAATTTTCTTGGAATTGGGGCTAATGGGGTCGGTGGAAAGCGTTACTTTTCCATCATTGCCATTATTTGATTTATGCTCACTCATGAGAGTCTCCTAGAAAATACCTTAGGTATTGATAAGATTCGTCGGCAATATCTCGCGCTTCCCAAATTCCGGAAATTAACGCAATGCCATATGCTCCAGCTTTTTGAACGGAAGCGACATTTGGCCGCTTAATCCCACCCAAAGCTAACACTGGAATTTGAACTTCTTTCGTTACTTCTTTTAAACGGTCCAAACCTTGAGGCGGTCCGAATCCCCTTTTAGAAGGAGTATCGAAAATAGGACTGAAGGTAACAAAGTCAGCCTCACCTACTTCGGCTTTTTTCGCCGATTCTAATGAATGCGTCGAAACCCCGACAATCAATTGAGGAAACCGGTTTTTTACTTCTTCAACTGAGACACTACTTTCGGTTAAATGGACTCCATCTGCCTCGGCCATTAAAGCGATATCTACACGGTCATTAATAAATAACCGGGCTTGGTATTTCTTGGTCAGCCTTCGAACTTCACGCGCCAAATTGAGCGTTTCCGCAGGCGACAGGTCCTTTTCTCTCAATTGTATGGCTCGAACGCCGCCTTTTAAAACAGATTCGACTCCATTCAAAAACTTTCCTTCCGGAAGCAATTTCCGGTCGGTAATAACATAAACTTTTAAATAATCCGGCAAATTATCCATTCCGGATTCCACGTTTATTAAATGTCGATTAAACCATCCAACGGACTACTAGCGGAGGCATATAATTTTTTAGGGATTCTTCCCGCTTCATAGGCTAAGCGCCCACATTCAACGCCTAATTTCATAGCTTTCGACATTTTAATCGGGTCTTTAGCTCCGGCAATTGCAGTATTCATCAAAATTCCGTCAACCCCTAGCTCCATGCACCGTGCCGCATCAGAGGCGGTACCCACGCCAGCGTCGATGATTACGGGAATAGTAACCGCTTCTTGAATCAACTTGATATTAAAAGGATTTCTTATTCCAAGGCCAGAACCTATAGGAGCCGCTAGCGGCATTACCGCAGAGCATCCTGCATCTTCTAATTTTTTACAAAGCACCACGTCGTCAATACAATAAGGAAGTACGTGAAACCCGTCTTTAACCAGTATTTTTGAAGCCTCTAACGTCGCTTCATTATCAGGAAAAAGCGTTTTTTCGTCGCCAATCACCTCTACTTTAACAAAGTTTCCTAATCCCGCTTCGCGAGCAAGCTGGCAGGTCATTACGGTTTCTTTTACTGAATAACAACCGGCCGTATTTGGTAAAAGCGTATATCGGTTTGTATCGATAAAGTTCAGGATGGAATCTTCCTTACTTTTATCCAGCTCAATTCTGCGTACCGCGACTGTGACCATTTCCGAGCCGGATAAATCATGAGCTTTTTGCATAGTTTCAAAATCGGCATATTTTCCGGTGCCAATGATCAAACGCGATTGGAATTTTTTATCGGCAATGACCAGATCTTTAAATTCTGTTTTAGTTTCGTCATTCATATTTTTATTCTCTAAAGGAATTTTTGAAAACTTGTTGAATTAGTATCTACTTTTTGAACCTCTTAAGTACCTCCGCCGACAGCGTGAACAATTTCAATTTTATCGCCTTCTTTAAGAGCAGTGGAATCATACAGGGATTTTGGAATTACTTGGTAGTTTAACGCAACGGCAAAGTGAGGGGCATTGATTTCGAGTTCCTGAACCAATTCTTCCAAATTTTGGCTTAATTTGGTCTCACGATCTTCACCATTTATATTAAGAATCACAAGGAATCTCCAAAAATTTGCAAAAAAAAACCGCAACTCCAATGAAGGAACGCGGTCACAATACGCTTCCCTATCGCTGGAATTACCCAGATCAGGTTCAAAGGGTTGTCCTCGCGGACTCTCAGTCATAAAACTCCCCTAGCCGATTTCTAATAATTACCTCAAAAATCTTTTAAGTCAAGAGGTTATTGACCTTTGAAAAAAAAAGAGTATTCTTATCAGAATTACATTTAAAATTTCAATATCTTGTTGGGTAAATTTCGATGAAACCGCTAAAATCTATCTTGCTAGTTATTCTCATTCTCAGCTTTTTTGGTTGTGCTTCGTTGCAAAATCAGGATGGGGAATCTTTTTCTGGTAGTCCATATTTTGAAGAGCCCCCTGATAAGATTTTATTTTCTGATAAAGAATTGTTTACGCAAGCTCTTAATCTGCAATATAAGGGACAACTCCAATCGGCAATTCAATTATGGCAAAAGTTTTTGGCCGAACGCTCACAATCTTTTGAAGCGCTTAACAACCTTGGAATGGCTTACTATTCCAACGATCAATTAGACTTCTCGATTCAGTCTTTTGAATCTGCTTTAGCCATTCAACCCGATAACGGAAGAATAAAAAGTAACCTAAGCCGAACTTTACGGTTTCGAGTTACTTTGGAAAGAGAAAATAGGGAATACGCAAAGGCAGTAGCGGATTTACAAAAAATAATTCCGCTTAGCGGCAAGGATCAACAAGAAAAAATTCTGAGAGAAATTGAGAGCGTCCAAGAAAAAATATTTGAAGAAGCTCAAAAGTCAAATACAACAGTGGCGTACGAGCAATTTATAAAAGCATACCCAGATAGCGTTTACTCCTCAAAAGCAAAAGAAATGCTGAAGTTGCTAAACCCTGCCGCCGCGATGGCAAAAGAAGCTGTAAAAGAATTTTTACCTCCCATTGCCGAAGAAACAAAATCAGCCGAAACTCAATTTGAAGAAGCCGCTCCTTTAGTTGAAGAAAAACTTATGGATAATTCCAGCATGATGGAATCTAAAGCTCCAGAAATGAAAATGGAAGAAGCTCCCATGATGGGCTCTCAAATGTCCGAACCTAAAATGGAAGACTCAGCAATGATGGAAGATCCTGCAATGATGGATTCCAAAATGTCTGACATGGATATGGGAACAGATGGGATGGCTATCGATATACCAGAGTCTGAACTGATGGTCGACAAAAGCGATCCCACAATGGACAGGGGATCAGCTTCAAATGTTCGACAAGTCAAGATAATGACAAAAAGAACTCCATTAAACATTCGAGCCAAACCTTCTTCTAGCGCTCGGGTAATTGGCAAGATTAAAAAAGGCGCCATCGTAAGACTGATCGAAGAAACTTCGAGGTGGTATCACGTAGCTTATGCCACGGGTAAAACCGGTTGGATTAGTCGTAAATTTTCAAAGGAAGTAAAATAACTTTTCATGACCGTTCGGTCCGAGCTGGCTTCAGCCATCTCCGCTCTACCTTCTAATACAATTCACCAAGAGTTCGTTTCCCAAGACGAATTTTTTGCGATGAAAAACTTCATTCCGCAATCTATTGTAGAACGTATCTGCGACGAGTTTGCTAAATTACGACCTAAAATAAATCGCAATTACATTCCCAAACATAAAAAAGGCGGGAGCGTTAGTCGGTTTACGTTGGAAAAATATTCGCCCACAATTAAGGAAATCTACGAAACGCCAGAATTTTTCGATTTCCTTAACAATCTTGTCGGCGGAGATCTGCAAGACTGTCCGCCTGAAGATCCGCACGCCTACGCCTTATACTGCTATACCGAACCAGGCGATCATATTGGTTTCCATTATGACACTTCATATTACAAAGGTAGACGCTATACGATTTTGATAGGGATTATCGACAATTCAAGCTGTAAGTTAGAATATGATCTTTTTACAAAAAACCCTCAAAAAGAAACGACAACACACTCCACTTCACTCGATCCGGGGGATTTAGTATTTTTTAATGGAGACAACCTTTACCACCGTGTTACTCCGCTCGGTGAAGGGGAAGAACGCATAGCGCTCACTTTAGAATATGTCACTGACCAATCTATGGGATGGTTTCCACGATTCGTTTCAAATATGAAAGACTCAATTGCTTATTTTGGATTTAAGAACGTTTTTCTTGGTAAAAAAGGAACGACACAATAATGAGAGCGGTTATTCTTGCGGCTGGAGTGGGTAGACGTTTAGGCGACGAAGGGGATCTCCCTAAATGTCTTCTTAGGTTTGGTGAGAAAACTTTACTACAAAGACATTTGGAATTTTTGAAACAATGCGGTATCGAAAAGACAACGATTGCTGTCGGGTTTAAAAAAGAAACTATTCAATCGGAAATCGTCAAATTGGGAATGGATGACTTTGCAAATACGGTTTTCAACCCAGACTTCGAACAAGGAAGCGTACTAAGCCTTTGGTCAACTCGCGACCAAATGACCTATGGCGGCGATGTTTTATTGATGGATGCAGACGTTCTATACGGTCATTCTTTATTATCTAGACTCGTAGAAACACAACATGCAAGTAGTTTCCTGATGGACAAAAATTTCGAACCAGGGGACGAACCGGTAAAACTTTGTATCCGTAATGGAAAAATCGTCGAGTTTCGAAAAAAAGTCGAAGTGGAATTTGACGTCTGCGGAGAATCCGTAGGATTTTTCAAATTTTCTTCCGATACGGCTAAAAAATTAATTGAAACCACAGAACGGTTTAAAACAAATAGAGAAGAATGTTACGAAGAACCTTTAAGAGACTTGGCCCTAAATTCTCCGTCAGATACATTTGGTGTTGAAGATATTACAGGCATGCCTTGGACAGAAATTGACTTCCCAGAAGACGTACACAAAGCCCAAGAAAAAATCTTTACACAGTTGGAGTCTGAGCCTTGAGTTTGCCTTTGTGGGATGTAAGGATTGCGCGATGGATGATAAAACCAATTATTGGGACCTCTATCACCCCTAATCATTTAACAACCGTTCGATTAATAGTTGGATTAGTTGGCGTTGCGTTATTTATTCCAGGAGATTGGAAATGGTCTGTTTGGGGATCTTTTGGGTTTGCTCTTTCTAATTTAATTGATCACACCGATGGAGAATTAGCCCGCGAAACAGGGCAAAGCAGCCGTTGGGGACACATTTACGATTTAGCTTGCGACGCTTTAATTCATATCCTCGTGTTTATATGTATCGGCGTTGGATTAAAAAATTCATCATTAGGTAATTGGGCGATTCCAATGGGAATCGTTGCAGGTTTCTCAGTAAGCGGTATTTTTTGGTTACGTATTAAAATTGAAGAAAAATTGGGCAAAGAGGCTGTCGCATTGCCTAACTTTGCTGGATTCGACGCGGAAGATATTTTATATTTTTTACCCGTCGTAGTTTTGCTAAATGGATTGGTTCCTTTCTTATTTCTCGCCGCAACCATTTCTCCCATTGTGGCAATTGCTCTAATAGCAAAATTAAAAATATTTTAAGACCTGAAGTTTTTTATCTTCCAGAAAATTATAATAAGAAAACAGAATCAATTAAGAAGCGGCTGTATAATCAACAAAGAAAATACTACCACCCAAACACAATGTTATTAGAACTTGCCCATAATCTTTAAACTTTGACCATCAATTTCAAAGGCGTTTGAAATATGGATACAGTTGGCGAATATATGGAATCTCCGATCCCTAGCGTGGATCAGGAAACTACCATTAAAGAAACTGCGGAGTTTATGAAATCTAATAAAACTGCTTCTGTTTTAGTGAAAAATAAAGAAGATTATATAGGAATTGTTACTGATGCAGATTTTACCCGCAAAGTCGCTCGAGAAGGATTATCGGTTGAGAACCTTAAAATAGATGTAATAATGTCCTCTCCAATCGTTAAAGTAAAAAAATCTACTTTAATGACAGAGGCAAATGAATTAATGCTGAAATCAAATATTCGTCACCTGGCGGTTACCGATGAAGAAAAAATAGTCGGTATGCTATCCATCATAAATTTTTTAAATTACCACAGCAAAGTTGAAATAAAATTAAAACAGCTTTCTGTTAGAGATGGGTTGACTGGAATTTTTAATCGCCGTTATTTTGACGAAATTATCGCAAAAGAATGGAAACGCGCGGCCAGAGAGAAAAAATCTATTTCTCTTATCATGCTCGATATTGACTCGTTCAAATTGTATAACGATTTTTATGGTCACCAAGCTGGCGACGAATGCTTAAAAAAGGTTTCTAACGTTATTTCCGAAACATTACATCGAGCCTCCGATGTAGCTGCGCGGTACGGAGGCGAAGAGTTTGCAGTAATACTACCAAGTGTCGATAAAGAAAAAGCCTTACAATTAGCTGAAACAATTCGAAATAAAATTGAGTCGCTTCACATTGAACACAAACAGAACCAAGCAAGCGCTTATGTTACGGCAAGTATTGGAACATCCTGCACAATCCCCGTACCGGGATCCTCTACGGAGTCATTGATCGCCAACGCGGATCAAGCTCTCTTTCGCGCCAAAAAAGAAGGAAAGAATCGGGTCCAATCTCAATTTATTTGAGCGATTTGATTATCCTAACTTCAAAGTTTTTAATTTATTCCATCAATTTCTGCGTCAAATCAGATTTTTTGGGTAGGCCCAACGTACACCCTCCCTTTGCAGAATCAATGTTTTGACCAAAGACCAATTTTCCGTCTTTTAAAATTGAGGGTGAACTGAATAATTTTAACGGGTCCGTTTTTTCAAGGCTGGTTTGTTCGATTTCTTCGTACTTTACTCCAATATTAGACAACAGATTTTTTATTACAGAATAGTTAGGGCATCCTTGAAAGTAAATTAGTTGGATACGTTCCATTAGAAAAATCCGTCGCGTTAATTAAACTTTAAAAACTAATAACGTTAAATCGTCGAATGGCATTCTTCCCTGTGTAAAACTGGAAATCGCTTTTTGCAAATTAGCTATCAATAAGTTTGGCGAATTTTCAGTTTCTGAAATAACCGAGCTAAACCGTTCCATCCCAAAATGCTGTTTATCATCATTTATCGGTTCAATCGCGCCATCGGAATAAGCGATCACAATATCGCCAGAACTTAACTGAATCTCCTGCTTTTCATATTGAGCGTTCTCAAGTATTCCGAGTGGAATACCATCCGCTTTTCCTGCCTCCCTTATATCGCCCTTTTTATTTTTAATTAAAATAGAGTGATGACCAGCGTTTGATATATTTAACTTTTTAGTCTTCATGTCTAACAGCAAAAACAAAGCGGTGGCAAACATACCGTTTCTTGATCTCTTAGCCAAGACGCCATTCACGCTTCTCATTATTTTTTCCGGATCTGAGTCCATCATCGATGCGTACCGAAAATCGCTCATCAATCTTGCCATATAGAGAGCCGCCGATACTCCTTTTCCCGAAACGTCGCCTAGTACCATCCCCAGATGATTGTCACCTAGGGTTATAAAATCGTAAAAATCGCCGCCAACAAATTTAGCGGGAGCTGTGTGCGCCGCAAAAGAAAGACCCGGATAATCGGGAGGATTCTCCGGTAAAAAACCTTTTTGAACCAAGTTAGCCGTTTCCATTTCCCGTTCAATACGGTCTTTCTCTTCAGCAATGATTTTCAATTTTTCTTCCGCCCGCCTCGCTTCAGTTACGTCGCGTCCATAAACATTTGCATATTCATTTTCAACAACGGGCATAATTTCAAACGTAAAGATCTTATCTAATCTTTCGACCTCTAATCCTTCACTTTTTTCTTCTGAAAAAGAATCTTCTATTGCAGAGTGAAAAATTACAGGTACTGGGTCACCTATTTTGATGTTCCAGTTTTCTAATAATTTTAAAGCGGATAAATTTGCATAAAGTAATTGACCGTCTTTTCCAACTCGAAAAACAGGATTGGGGTTTTCGCCGGGAAGCTTGGAAATATTTTTAATTTCGTCGATATATTTTTTTAACGACTGTTGCATAAACCGGAAGGACTCTCCAAGCCTTCCTACTTCGTCTTGAGAATCGTTAGCGGGAATTGCCGCGTCAAGCTTTCCAGTCGCTAATTCTTCAGTAGCTTTAGCTAGATTACCTAATGGCCGGGTAATTGAACGGGCTATAAAAGCAATTATTAAAAATAACAATCCAAGTCCGCTTAATGCATAAATAAAATTTTCTTTTTGAAGTTCATTAATGCCTGCCATCATTTCATCTTTAGGAAAAACGGCTCCTAATGACCAACCATTAAAGTATAAAGGCGCATAATAAAGACAGGAGTCTTTTCCCATATATAAGTCCTTGATCGTCGTGAAGCCTGTTTTGCCAGCGATCATTTCCTTTGCAATTTGGGAAAACTTTGAATTATTTTTCTTTTTTGCTAATTCAAAAATATTTTCCTTCATGATCCACTCTTTGACTGGATGAGATATATAAGCTCCTCTTTCCGAAACTAAAAATGTATAACCCGTTTTGGCAATTTTGAGACTAGACAATAAGTCTTCAAGCCATGACAAAGAAACGTCTGCCGTTACAACGCCCATAAAGATTTGTTTACCCAGCTCATCCTTATAAAAAGGAACCGAATAAGTTGTCATAACAATATTTCCGGCTCCTTCATCAAAATATGGCTCGCTCCAACTTGGTTTTTTAAGCTCTTTCGGCGTTTTATACCAATCTTTATCAAAGTAGTTATAATCTTTGCTTCCTATAAAAGTTAATTTTAACTCTCCGTTGTCGCCTCCTCTAAAATAATAGGGAGCAAAATATAATTTATCTTTCGCAAATGCGTTAGGTTCAAAAGCGATAGTCGCTCCATATATTTCAGGATGATTTTCTACAATCTGGCGAGTTAAAAAAACAATGTCGTCTTTTCGATAAGAAGAATGTTGAACAGTATGGGCAATCTGTTGTGGAATTTTTTCAACGGCGGCTAAAACGGATTCAATTTTATTTAAGGTCGCAAAAGACAAATTTTTGGCATTTTCTTCAACAACTCCCATATAGATCTTTCGGATCTTGTTAGAGTTATGTTTTCCAATTAGAAAAAAAACCAAAAACACGCTCACTAAAATAAGCGACACTAATTTAAAAGCAATTCCACAATTTTTCATTTATCTGCGAAGCTCGTTTCGAAATATCGAATTCAATTTAAAATAATGGCGTGAGGAAATATTGTACACTTCATTTTATTTTTCCATAATGCAAAACATAGTTTTAATTCTTTTTTAAATTAAGTTCATTTAGTTATGGGACCTTTTTTCCCTTATTTTATTTCATATCTTTGCGGTATTTTGGTCGCTTTCCCAGAATCGCGCGATTTTGTTTTTCCGTTTTTCCTTCCTACAGTTTGCATCTTAACTTCTGCGTTTTTATTAAAAATTTCTAAGAGATGCTTCTCTTATCGCACGCTAGTTTTAACTTGTTTGATCGGTTTTGGTTATTGGAATGCCGCTGTCTTTGAACCAAAAAACCTTAAAGCCTCTCTCGAAAATATTATTGAAGAAGCAAATTACGCTCAAATTGAAGGAAACGTTACTCAAATAACTCCCATCCAAGAAGGTCCGTTTCGATTAATTATGGAAATTACGAAAATCCGATACGATCAAATATGGACTTCAACGGAAGGAAACGCCCGGATAAATATTTATTACGAACATCCTCATTTTCAATTTGGGGACCGAATCCAAATTTCAAAAATTAGATTAAAACGACCGCGAAATTTTAAAAACACAGGTCAATTCGATTATCGCCGATACCTAAGTTCTAGCGGGATATCATTTATAGGATCCGTTTCTAATCCCAATCAAATAGAAAAAATTGGAAACTTCATTCCTGGTTTTTTTAATAAAACCCGACAACGCCTCATTGAATTAATAATCGACTCCACTCAGAAAGTCCTACCGACCAGAGAATTTGGTTTGCTTATAGCCATGACGCTCGGCGACAAAAATTATTTAGAAAAAGACATAAAAGAAAATTTTAGTAGAACAGGCCTTTCTCACTTAATGGCAGTTTCCGGATTACACATAGGTTTTGTAGCTTTTAGTTTTTTCTACATCATCAAAAAAATTTTTATGAAAGTTTCCGTTCGATATTTTTTGAATGCGGCTCGGTCGGGGATGATTCCCATTTTTGCGGCGGTTTTAGCCTTAATTCCAACCTTTTTTTACCTTTTTATAGTTGGGCAAAAAATTTCCGCTCTAAGGGCGAGCTTTCTTGCGGGTTTATTTTTCTTCGCTATCTTGGCTGGTCGAAAAAATCAAATTCTTCACGCGTTAATTTTAGCCGCTTTTTTTATTTTACTTTGGTCTCCTCAAAGCGTTTTGGACATTGGCTTCCAACTATCATTTTCCGGAGCTTTAGTAATACTTGCCGCTTACAAATTAGCGTTCGATCCTCCAAAAGACGCCATTGATCGAATGTTAGAAGAACCTGAATGGAAAAAGCGCTTAAAAACTTGGACATGGGTTTCATCTGCCGCGTATTTCGGAACATTTCCGTTTATCGTGTTTCACTTCCATTCAATCAGCCTAATTGGACTTTTTTTAAATATTTTATTGGTACCCTTAGCGGGATTATTTATTCCTTTTGCCATAGCGATTATCTCAATAAACTTTTTTATTCCTTATTTTTTGGAAATTTTTACGAGTCCAATTTCCTGGTTCTTGAAGTTTTTTATTTCGATAACTGAATACTTTGCAAAATGGCAATACTCAGCGGTATTAGCTCCAAAACCTCCAGAAATTTGGTTCGTCGTATACCCGTTGGCTTTATTTGGAATCCTTTATAGCGTTTATTTATTTCAAAGAAGACATTTAAAAAACCAAAAAGAAACTGTTGAAAAACGTTTGCGTATCCTCCTTCCACTTTCAACCTTGATGACTGTATGCGCTATTTTTTGGATCATTTGGCCTCGCCTACTTTTACTAAACTCAAATCAGCTTAAGATGACGGTACTAGACGTTGCTCAAGGAGAATCAATTTTTATTGAATTTCCCAATGGAAAAAATCTTTTGGTAGACGGTGGAGGATTTTATAAGAACAGCTTAGACATTGGACGTAACGTTGTCGCTCCCTTTATATTGAATAAGGGGTACGGCTCAGTTGATTACCTGTTAGCTACACATTCCGATCAAGATCATATTTCTGGCTTGGAAAGCATTGTCGGTTATTTAGACGTTCAAAATTTTCTTTTTGCAACTATGTTGTCTGAAGACCCTCGGATAAAAAAATTAGCTGAAAACGCCAAAATTGTAGGAACTAAAATTTCTCAAATCTCTCCTAAAAGTATTTTAAAAATCGGAGATGTTTCTCTAAACTTTCTTCATCCTAGCGAATCATTCGTAAAAAGTTTAAAAAAGGCTAGGTACAAAAACCGAAATAACCAATCTTTGGTTTTTAGGTTAGATTACAAAAATTTTAGCGCATTGCTAACAGGGGACATTGAAGCGGAAGCGGAAAACTATTTAGTCGAAACCAAAGTTCATCTATCAACAACCATTCTTAAGTTGCCACATCATGGAAGTAAATCTTCCTCTACATCTAAGTTCTTAAAAGCAGTACAACCAAAAGCTGTTTTGGTTTCTTCTGGATACTTGAACCGATTTGGCCATCCTCACCCTAGTGTTTTGAATCGAGTGCAGAAAAATGGGTCGGAAATTTGGCGAACAGACTTGAATGGGGCTCTTACGGTAATTACTAATGGGAAAACTTACGAAATAAAATCCTTCGAAAACAATTAACCCCTTAAAAAACTGTAATAATCATTGAGATTTTAACCTGAATTTGTTATAAAGTTTGTTTCCCTAAATATTAAAAATAGAGACAATCTCAAAATGGCCACTACTGAAAAATTACAGGAATATGTTAAAGCCGCTAAAGAAAAATTGGCGGAAGCTAAAAAAGGTTCTGAAGGTGTAGAACAAATTCGGAAACTCGTAAAGAAATCTAAAAGACTTAGCCGAAAAATCGGTAAAAGAGCCTACGCTCAAAAGAAAATGGAAGAAAAATCCAAATCCAAAAAGGATAAAGCTGCTTAACCACAGTCTTTAAGCTTTTTTCTACTACCCACCCATGACGGAAAAAAAATTCGATATCGATAATCTTGCCAAATTGGCAAGGATTAATCTTAGCGATTCAGAGAAATCTAAATTGGAAGGCCACTTGGGCCAAATTTTAGAATACGTTGAATTACTAAGCCAAATCGACACGTCTGACGTGAAGCCAACTTCTCATGTTTTACCTCTTCGAAACGTTTGTCGAGAAGATAAAGTTACTCCAAAAGATGACACAGTTAACTACTTGGAATTAGCTCCACAAAAAGATAAGGGACATTATGAAGTTCCTCAAATCATCTCATAATCCATGCATCGGAAAACCATTCTCCAAGCTAGAGACGATTTAAAAAACAAAAAATATTCCGCTTGTGAATTGCTAGAAGCAATTTATAACCGAATAGACTCCGTCGAAGAAAAAGTCCGTTCTTATATTCATTTGTCAAAAGAATTAGCGCTTGAACAAGCGAAAGAGGCAGACGCTCGCCTTGCTTCTGGAGATGATGCGCCCCTTTTAGGTATCCCTATCGCCTTAAAAGACCTTATTTGCACCAAAGGGTCTCGGACGACCTGTGGTTCCAAAATTTTAGATAATTTTGTTTCTCCATATGACGCAACAGTTGTTAAAAAATTAAAAGAAGCTGGAGCGGTAATCATTGGAAAAACAAATATGGACGAATTTGCAATGGGCTCCACAACAGAGTCCTCTGCTTATTATCCAACAGCAAACCCTTGGGATTTGTCTAGAACCCCTGGCGGTTCTAGCGGTGGCTCTGCTGCTGCTGTAGCGGCTAACGAATGCATAGCCGCTTTAGGTAGCGATACTGGAGGTTCCATCCGACAACCGGCAAGCTTTTGTGGGGTTACAGGTTTAAAACCCACTTATGGAAGAGTCTCTCGTTTTGGATTAGTCGCCTTTGCCTCATCTTTTGACCAAATCGGACCGGTAACTAAAACTGTCGCCGATGCAGCCTATCTAAGCGGAATCATTTGCGGTAACGACCCTATGGACTCTACTTCCGCCAATGTCTCTGTTCCAGATTTTATGGCGGGTTTAGAAAAGAATGTTAAAGGTTTAAAAGTCGGGCTTCCAAAAGAATACTTTTCATCTGGGGTAGACCCAGAAGTTCTAGAAAATGTCCAAAACTCCATAAAGGCATTGGAAAAGTTGGGAATCGAACCAGTAGAAATCGAATTGCCACATACCCAATATGCCGTTGCAACTTATTATATTTTAGCTTGCGCAGAAGCTAGTGCGAATCTTTCCCGGTTTGACGGCGTTAAGTATGGATTCAGGTCTGAGAGTTCGGGAGATTTAAATAAAATGTACACGAATACCCGTCAAGAGGGATTCGGAGACGAAGTTAAACGCAGAATTATATTAGGGGCTTTTGCTCTTAGCTCTGGGTACTACGATGCGTATTACATCAAAGGACAAAAGGTAAGAACTTTAATTAAAAAAGATTTCGATCAAGCTTTTGAAAAATGCGATTTTATTGCTGGACCTAATTCCCCTGTACCAGCTTTTAAACTTAATGAGAAATTAAACGACCCTCTTCAGATGTATCTTTCAGATATTTTTACGCTTTCCGTAAACCTCGCCGGGCTTCCCGGAATGTCTATTCCTTGCGGATTTACTTCTCAAAACTTACCAGTTGGTTTGCAGCTAATTGGCCGCCCTTTTGACGAAGAAACCATCCTAAATATTGGAAACCAGTTTCAAAAAGAGACAGATTTCCATAAGAAATTTCCCAATTTATAGTTAAGCTTTTTGGCAAAAAGCACTAAGAAAACGATTTTAATTTTAATTTGATAATCATTTTCAAATTTTTTAAAAAACCTATAAATGCGCCTAAAATAAGGCTGGAAAGAAGGTAATTTTTCTTCCTTGTGAAAAAAAAATGTTCTCTTACGATATTATAAGCCATAGCAAAGCCAAAAAGCCTGTAACTACTTATTTTTCAACGTTTTTTAATATCGACTATTTTTTAACCGAATTGCATTGCAGGTCTATCTTACGGGGTATAGCGCCCCTTGATCGCTTTTTTTCCACAAGTTTTTCACAGTTTTTGTGAAAAACGTTGTAAAGGGTTGTTTTTCATCAGTTTCTCAATCAATTATCAAAATGATACACAAAAAAACCGTTTATTTAGAATTTTCAAAAATTGAAAAATCAAAAAATTTACAGTCTTTTTAGCCTTTAATTATTAGTTTTTGGTTCTAATAATTGAGAACTTGTCGAAGTTTAATTAGTTTTTTTTATTCGTTTAAACCGGTACTTGATTAGTACCCAAATCGCTATGAAACCGTCTTTCCATTGAATCTTTTTACCCTCTTTCCATGACCGTGGCCGGTAGGATATAGGAACTTCATAGATTGGAATTTTACGAAGTAAGATTTTAGCGGTGACTTCAGGACAAAATTCGAACCCATCGCTACAAAGATCCAGGCTTTTTAATAACTCTGTTTTAAAGACCTTATAACAAGTTGGTTCGTCCGTAATTTGCGATCCATACAAAAAATTAGTTATTCCACTCAATAATCTTCCTCCCCAATAAAATACAAAAGAAGATCGGGCATTATTGCTTGATAAAATTCTTGACCCGTAAACAACCTCAAGTTGAGAATCGTCAAAAAAAGGTTTGATCAATTGCGGATATTCTTTTGGATCGTACTCTAGATCTGCGTCTTGAATAAGAATTAGATCGCCATTGGCAACATCAAGCCCCGTTCGAATTGCCGCTCCTTTTCCTCTGTTTTTTTCGTGCTTAATAAATTTAAAATCAGGCGCAAAATCTTGCTCCATTTTTTCTAAAATTTTAGTCGAGTTATCCGAGGAACCATCATCTACAGCGATGATCTCTTTTTCTAAAGGAGTCTCTCTTATTCTTTGGACAATTTCTTCAAGAGTGGCCTCTTCGTTAAAAACAGGCACAATAATCGAAAGTTTCATTTATTAATTTAACGTTTAAAAAATGGATTTTAAATTGACTCAGGGATGAAATTCCACTACTCTTACAGGTTTCTTAACGAAATAATAGACCCAAGAAGGCTTCCGGTTCGTCTGGACGTAACAAAGAGAGGATTCATATGAAAGTAGGAGACACCATTAAATTTGAATTTGCGGGGAAGAAAAAAGAAGGCTTAGTTCACAAACTTTTTCCCAACATGGTTTATCTTAAAGTAGATTTTGAAAAGGATAAAGGAAAGATCGTAAAAAGAAAGCTAAATGTATTACAACCTCCCAAAGGTAAAAAATAAATTTAGCGCCTAAGAGTTCCAAAGGTATCATTAAAAATATACTTTTACGTCTGCTTTTTTCCTAAGATGATGCACATATTCTTCAGTTTGCTTTTTTAATTTTTGTGCCCTAATCTTCTTTTCAATACCTTTTTTAACGGTATCAAAAGGGGTGTAACCGCCAGGTTTTTTATCGGTTACTTTTAGAATATGTAATCCATGGCGGGTTTTAAAAACAGAAGAAACCTCGCCTACTTTCATCGAAAAAGCTTTATCTGAAAACGCCGGTAACATTTTCTTGCGGGTAAAAAAACCTAAATCCCCGCCTTTTTTACCCAAGCTGTCTTGAGAATGTTTTTTGGCTGCCTCAGCAAAGTCTGCCCCTTTCCGAACTTCTTCCATAACTTTTTCTAGTTCTATTTTAGCTTTTTCTTCAGCTTGAGGGCCTTGACTCATATCTATTTTTCTTAAAATAACGCTTGCGCGCATTTTGTCATCTTCCCAAAACATGCGCTTGTTTTTTTCGTAAAAACCCTTAGTTTCTTCCGCGTTTAACTTTACATGGGGGGCAATTTCTCTTTCGACAACCGCGTCGACCAACACTTCTGGCTTTAATTCATCTTTTAACTCTTCTAACGTGATTTTTCTTCTTTTTAAAGCCATTTCAAATTGATGATCCGATTTAAAATCAGACCTGATCATATATATTTTTTTTTCTAATAGCTCTGAAGTAGCCTTAATTCCTAAAGAGTCTGCATGTTGCAATAATAATGCTCTTCCAATTTCATTATCAATCAACCGTTTGACTTCCGCCTTTTCTTGATCGGGAGTTACTTTATGACCCCCGCTTTTTTGATGACGTATATACTGCTTTAGTTTTCCCCAAATGTACTGATTCGAAATATCTTTGCCATTAACTCGAGCCACAACAGCTGGGACTTTAATATTTGGATCGTCTTCAGCATGACTATGCCCTGCATGGGCTCCCGCTTGGACGATCCAAGCAAATAAACAAAAAATATTAACAATAAAAATTAGCGATTTCTTTGAATTGCATGAAAACATATTTTTACTCACTTTGGAGTTTATAGGAAATTCATAACCATCTTGTTTTTGATGAAGCCTTTGTATTTTAACCTAATCTTCTGTTGAAATAATGTCAACCCGTTTTCGTTAGCTCAGTTTTTATATAGGATATTCCATTTTTCTTTTTCAAAATAATCAGAGGTTCTTAAATTATAAATTTTTTGCCAATTGTCGATAGAAAAAAATCGCGACACACGAAATCAAGAAAAGAACAAACACAGCCGCCCGATACTTAAACGTTTCTGTTGAGCTAAACGCCCAAACGACCAATCCCCAAATCAAAGGGCCAAAAATCGACGCCATCTTTCCAGCCAGGCTATATAAACCAAAAAATTCGCCTAATTTTTCTTTAGGAGCTAATTCTACTAAAAAAGACCGACTGACTACCCAAACACCCCCCATACCAATACCCGCAAGCGGACCCACTACCCAAAACATTGCCTCAGTTTGGCTAACTGCAATCATGAGCAATACCACGGCCCACAGAATCAATACGAACCAATATGATAGGCGATTGCCTTTTGCTTTTACCAACCAACCTATGCCAAAAGAACCCACCATTGCCGCTAAGGTAGCCACAATCATGAATGTATTGATTTGGTTGTCGTCAAAGCCAATTACTTTATTTGCATAAATCGACATAAACGCGATTATGGTATTAACCACGTCTAAAATTAAAAAATGAATTAAAACAAATTTAATTAAGTTTTTATATTTAGAAGCTTCTTGGTAGGTTTTTTTTAAAGTTTGGAAAGTTTTAGAAAATTGAACTTTCGAAACGTTTTCTTGTTCAGGATCTTTTACAAAAATCAAACAAGGCAAAGCAAAAATCAAAAAAATTAACGCAGTCGGGAAAAAAGCGGCTAATCTGCCTCCCTCTTCGACAAAAGGTTTAACGGCCAATAAACCTACTACAGAACCAAGGTATCCAAGAGCGACGCCATAACCGGAAATCAAACCAACATTTGTTCCTTTGGAAATTTGCGGCAGCATCCCATTATAAAAAACCATAGCTGACTGATAACAATAGTTTGCTAAGAAAAAGCAGCAAAGCCCAATTGCCAATTGATCGAAGAAACCGATTGCGGATGTAGCGGCTACGCAAATTAAGGTTAGGATGGTTAATGGAATTCTTCGGCGACCTGTCTGGTCAGAAATCGTTCCAAAAATTGGAACGCTTAAAGCGACGGCTAACATTGAACCGGAAAGTACAACGCTATAAAGAAGATCAGAACCCCCTTTGTCTACCGTCACCCACAAAGCAAAATAAAGGGAAATGACATTCATCGAAAATATCGTATTGGCAAAGTCGTAAAAAGACCACGATACGATAGCTAAAACGTTTGGTTTTTCAACCTTCATTTGATAGGAAGAACAGTGCGAAAACCATAAATTTCGTTTTTTATGGAAGGATGGTTACGAGCTCTGCGTGTTACCCGGACTCCCTCAATTTCATTAGCCCAAGAACCGCCTCGTAAAACTTTTTTTCGCCCAGTTTGAGGTCCTTCAGGATTGCGCTCAGGACTGTACCGGTAATATTCTTTTTGATACCAGTCTTGGCACCATTCCCAAACATTCCCGGCCATATTAAAAACGCCAAAGGGACTCATCCCGGATTTATAGTAATCCACGGGCGCCGTGTAAGGGTAATTATCGCTTTCTCCATAAATATTAACAAAATAAAAAAAGAAACCCTTATCCCACTTGCCTCCCCAGGGAAACGCTCTTCCATCAGTTCCACGAGCCGCTTTTTCCCATTCCGCTTCGCTGGGTAGCCTTCTTCCCAACCAACGTGCATATGCCATAGCGTCAGACCAGTTAACTCCAACTACGGGACTTTTAGGATCGTTAAAACGCTCGTCTTCCCAATATTTTGGCTGAGGATGACCGGTTGCAAGCATGAATTTTTCATAATCAGCATTGCTCACCTCAAACTGATCAATGTAGTAACTCGATGTGTAAACAAAATGGCTTGGACCTTCATCTTCCGAACCCAAAGAAGAAGATCCCATTTCAAAATAACCCTCTGGAATATAAATCATTCCCTCAGGAGTTTGGGACTGGATTTGGGCAAAAATAGAGGTTGGAAAACTAAAGAAAAATAAACAGGGGAGTAAAAAACTAAGAAAAAAAAGATTGAAAGAATTTCTCATGAAAGATCGAAAAATCCGATATAGGTCACTGGGTTCTCTTTAGGAGGTGTCTTGGGTTGAATTGCTTCTATCTCCTCAATATCTTCAATATGAATCCATTTATAATGGCCATTCCAGCAATTCAAAGTCAAAACAGAATTACCGTGTAAATCGGTTGTCTTATTTAGAAAGACAGGAGCTTGACATTTTTGGCAACTACCATGGAGTTCCATCGATTTTATCCCTAAAATTTACTGGTATCCGCTTCCTAAGCAAGAAACCGGAATTCGAAGGTCATATTCTTCATATATTCCACAAGTTATTGACAGCTGTCAATTAAATTCGCAAGCAGAGCCTTGTTTTTCAATGAGATCCATATCTAAAAGTCAATAATAAAAATCAAAAAGAAATTTTTCTCAAGCTAAATAACCGGCACGAATTAATAGAGGCTTTACTATTTCTAAAGGGAAACCCACGATGTTGGAATAAGAACCCTTATGAGATTCTATCAATTCCGCTCCTTTACCCTGAATGGCGTATGCGCCAGCCTTATCCATTGGCTCCCCAGTTGCAACATAATCGCTTATTTGATCATCGGTTAAAGTCTTAAACTGTACGATAGAAACTTCTGCCTGAACAAAGTCATTAATTCCGGGACCCGCTGCAGCAACACCCGTAATGACTTGATGAAGGTTGCCCGAAAGCAACCGTAAAATCCTGCAAGCGTCTTTTTCGTCTTCAGGCTTGCCTAAAATTTCATCGTCAAAAGCAACGACTGTATCCGCCCCAATGACAAATCGACCTGGGTTACTCTTCGCTACCCATACCATCTTTTTTTCAGCCAAGTTTTGAACATTTTCTATTGGAGATTTTTTTTGATCTATAATTTCTTCAGCCTCGCTGACCATCACTTCGAAATGAGAAGTCAAAGTTTTTAGCAACTCGCGTCTTCGAGGAGATTGAGAAGCTAAAATTATAGGTGGCAATGTTTTTGACAAAATTTTCTCTCCAATGATAGAATTTCTACTTACAAATTTAAAGATTCCACTAAAAACAAAAGTCTTAAAAAAATATTAATCAATAATAGGTAAATTTCAATGGTAGGTTATTCGCATCGAGTTCAAATAAGACATGTCGTTGTAGACAAAGAAGAAGTCGCTAATTTATTAAAAGGATTTTTTGACGACCTTAAAACCCATAAAGCTAAAGTTCAAAGCATGATGAAGTTAGCGGAAAAATACAGCACATGCTTCTCAAAAGATGATGGAGGCAATTTGGGTTGGCTAGAATTAAGTTCAGATGACCCTAGAAAGCTCAACTATGCGCCTGTTTTTGAAAATCAGGAATTAGAAAAAACAATCCGAGAAAAAATAGCGGATCATTCCATGAAAAAAGAAGAAGTCTTTGGTCCATTTAAAACCGAACAAGGTTTTCATTTAACCATTATAAGCAATTCATTCGGAGGAGATTTCATACCGAATTACTAGCTTCGTTAAAAAACAGACAAACATTCTTTTCTTATTTAGGATTCAAACTTTTTCCGCCTTCTGATAATTTGAGTGGTTCCTGCATGAACGACCATAGCGCATTCAGAAGGCGAAGTCCGACAAACGTTAACGAACTCTTGAAGACATTTATCCTTCGCTTCCGCCTCGTCTTCCGCTTCAGTAGGATATTCCCAAGCCGTTTTAAGAGTCGGAATTCTTTCCAAGCCATGCTCTTCTAACCTAAGAGCTATATTCTTTAAAACATCTTCAGAAATATCTTTAAACTCTGCAACAATAAGAACATTGTAAATCTGTGACATAATTCTCCTCTTCGCGTTATTAAGGGGTCTACAATAAATTTTGAGGAATCTCTAATAATTCGATATTTTTACTTGCTGCAACTCGCAAGCCCTTATTTCATAAGGCCTGCTCGTGGCCAAAAACAATTTTTAGAGGTCTCCTTTTTTTATTTATAGGGCAAAACCATTTGCGGTTTATATTCTTGGGTTCGAATTAATTTTCCCTGCCGATCAAACGTTTTTCTAAGAATCAATTGACTGTTAGAATAAGTGTATTCGTATTCCAGGACGCCGTCTATATCGAAAGTTTCAGCAATACCATCAGGTAAATCCCTCTTAAAATTCATCTTAGATTTTAAAGTTCCATCTTTTCGATATTTTAAAACAACTCCATCAAGTTTATCGTTTTTATAATATCCCTTATCTTTTAGATTACCATTTTCGTAGTAACCGATTGCGATACCTTCGCGCTTATCGTCCTTATAAGCCCACTCAGTCATTATTTTCCCGCTAGAATAATACAGTTTACTAATTCCCTGCAACCTACCATCTTCGTATCGTTTTTCAGATATTAAAATACCGTTTTTAGTAAATTCAAGAGCTAAACCGTGAGGCAATCCTACTTCATTGAACTCAATTTTTGAACTAAGTTTTCCGTTGGGATAATATGAACTAATAGTTTCCGCAACAGCTACTTGGCTTAGAGTAAAAGCAAGAACATTACCTATTAAGATCCAAAAAATTTGCGGTCTCAGTGAAAACAAAACTATTCGCAAATCAATAAATCCTCTCATCCGTTAAATAATCTCAATTGTCGGTTGCTTTCGCTAAAGCCAATTTAGCGGGTTCATAATCTGGTTTGAGTTTTAGAATACTTTCCCAAACATGGATAGCCTCTTTCTTTTTACCCGCAATCCAATGGGCTCTACCCAGATTAAAAATAAACCCAGGCTGACGCGGAGACCATTTTATAGCGTTTTGAAAGGCATTAGTCGCTTCGGAAACTCTACCGACAGATAATAAGAGACCGCCTAAATTATTATAAATTTCAGGTTGATTGGAATCTAGAGCCAACGCTCGTTTATAGTGATCAATAGCGCCTAAATAGTTTTTGCTAAGCGTTAAAGCTCCCGCTTTGAATATCAACGCTTCAAAAAAATCTGGTTTAAGCTGCAAAGCATGATCAATTCTTTCCAACGCTTCTTCAATTTTTCCTCTTCTGATCAAAACAGAACCCAAGTTCGCCACGGTTAAAGCGTCGTCAGGCTGAATTTTTATAGCCAACCTATATTGTTCTTCTGCATTTTCCAATTTCCCTTGCGACGCAAAAGCGTTTCCCAATTCAACCTTTAACGCAGCAAACTGAGGGTCCATTTCGATAGCTTCACCCCACTTAATATAAGCTCTTTCATAATTTCCTTCTCTAGCTAATTTTTTCGCTTTTTGATTTATATCAGACGCGTAATTATGAAGGGCTAATTTATTATCTGGATCGATTCCTAAAACATACTGGTAAATAGTTTCATTATTTTTCCATTTACTTGCCTGGAACCAGGATGAATGACTTAAAACAATAAAAACTGCAAACCCCAAAACGGTTCCCAGCCTTTGCCATCGTTTTTCAATGAAACTGCCAAATCCCCAAACTATCAATACAGTAATACCTATCGACGGTATATACGTGTATCTATCAGCCATAGATTGATGACCTACTTGGACAAGGCCTATTACTGGAATCAAAGAGATTAAAAACCAAACCCATCCCATTAACACAAAAGGAAAACGGTCTTTGATATAAAAAAACAAACCCGTTAAGACAACCAGAAAAAATAAAGCCGAAAGTCCCCCTAACCAAGTAATCAATTCTTTCGGGTGAGAGTAAAAAAGGATTAAATCTTGAGGCCATATAATCTTCTCTATGTAGAGAAAATAAGATTCAAATGCGTTGGAAAAGCGAACCCATAATGGAAACTCTTCAAACGATTTGATTGAAGAATCCATAGATTGAGCCTTGATCGTTAACCAAGAAGCAATACCAACTAAAACTAATAAGGGGAGTTTTTCGAAAAATTTATTGAGTAAATTCGCAAAACTAGCCGTATCGGTCTCTTTATTAAATAATCTTTGAAGCGGCCAATAATCCAAAGCTAGTAATAAAATGGGTAGCGTAACTAGCATCGGTTTAGCTAATAGCCCTAGAGTAAATAAAAAAGCGACACACAAATAGCGAGTTAGATTTGGCTTTTCGACATACAACAAGTAAACATAAATTGTCAAAAACCCAAAAAATGCGGATAGAACATCTTTACGTTCCGCCGCCCAGGCAACCGATTCTACCCGCAGAGGATGAACTACAAAAAAAGCGGCCACAAAAGCGCTTTTCCATAAACATCCTGTTGCGTGGCGCAAAATAAAAAACAACAACCAGCCATTAACCAAATGAAGACTTGCATTGACTAAATGGTGAGCGCCTGGATTCTTTCCAAACGCTTGGATATCTAACATATGGGATATCCAAGTCAAAGGATGCCAATTCCCTCCATAAGCGTCAGTAAAAGCCCATTTTATATTTTCTTTTGTTAGTCCATCCTTGATATACGGATTTTCATAAATATAAACATCGTCGTCAAAGTTGATAAATTCATGATTCACTGTTTGCCCATAAATAGCCATAGTAGCTAGCGTTAAAATTAGACAAACAACAAATTCATACCGGTAACGATTTATCATATTAAATTTAAATATACTTATCTGGATCAGTTTATTAGGCTACTGCGTTTTTTGATCGGGCAAATATAATTTAATAATCTTTTGCCGCATCAATGATGTCTTACGAAATTAGAAAATTCAAGAATATTACTAATCAGTTAATAATGGGGACTTGTCATTCCGAATGACAATAGTAAAATAAAAATAGCGTGGCAAAATATTTAAATTTATTCCCAGCTAGCCTGGAAAAACTAAAATTGTCTTTAAAAGTACAAACTGAATCTGTCTCCGTCGAAACAAAAGGTTTTGCGGATATTATCGATATCACTCAACCTATCGTCGATATAACCTCTAAATCTGACTTAAATGATGGTACCGTAACAGTTTTTATTCCTGGGTCTACGGCGGGAATCACAACTATCGAATACGAGCCGGGAGCGGTGGAAGATCTGCAAAAAGCCATTGACAGATTAGCCCCTATAAATTTACATTATGCTCATGACGCTCGGTGGGGAGACGGTAACGGTTTTTCTCATGTTCGCGCGGCTTTGATGGGAGCCTCAATAACAATCCCATTTAATAATAAAAACTTATTGTTAGGAACCTGGCAACAAATCGTTTTATGCGATTTCGACAATAGGCCACGATCCAGAAACGTTTTAATCCAATTAATGGGAGTGTAAAAATGGAGCCGAAAAAATTCCTCGGCGTCATGTTTGAATGCTGCAACGTTTACCAAAGAATTTACCTCAACAAAGATAAAAACGCCTACGAAGGCCGCTGCCCCAAATGCTACAAACTCGTTAAAGCGCGAGTGGGACCCGGCGGAACCAGCTCTCGTATGTTTAGGGCGCGATAAAGTGAGGTTAGTCGTTCAAAGAGTTTTGTCCTCCTCCGTTTCTATAAAAAACGAACAAATTGCTAAAATTGGTCAAGGATTAACCGTTTTGATTGGGATTGAAAAAGGTGATGTCGAAAGCCAAGCGATTTTTCTCGTCGATAAAATCGCCAATTTACGCATCTTTGCCGATGAAAACGGAAAAATGAATAAATCCTGTCTGGATATTAACGGCGAAATTTTAGCGGTTTCCCAATTTACTTTAGCTGGGGATTGTTCAAAAGGCCGCAGACCAGGTTTCGATAACGCCGCTCCGCCAAAAGAAGCCGAATCTCTATACAATTTTTTTGTAGATCTGCTCCGGCAAACTGGGATTAAGGTTCAAACTGGTGTCTTCGCCGCTGACATGCTTGTCGATATTCAAAACGACGGCCCTGTTACTTTTCTTTTAGAAAAATAAATCTCTTCTCGGTAACTCTTTTATCGAGTGGCAATGTTGGTTGCCCCAGAAGAGGATGCAGGAAGAGCTTTTCCTTTAATAATTGCGGCAAAACTTTCTGGTTTGAGCTTATATATTCTGTAGTATTCCTTTAAATTTTTCGCTGCTTTATCGGCAATATCTGTTTGCTTATCCGCTCGAAACAGTTTTTCAGCCCAAATAGAATTCATTACGGCGCTGTTTCCATCCTGTTTTACATGATAAAGTTTGCCCAAACTAAAATAAGCGAATTTATTTCGAGGGTTCATTTCGATCACCTTTTTGTAAGCCGCAATCGAAAGAGAAAACTTTTTTAGTTCCGCATACACTTTACCCAAAGTCTGGTAGCTCTTTTCATCTTTGGGGTTTAACCGAACGGCTTCTTTTAAAGAATCCATCGCTCTTCTATAATCCCCTTGTTTTTCATAAACCCAACCTAAAACCGCATGCGGCTTAGCAATTTCATAGTCAACTTGTAACGCTCCTCTTAGTACAGATATGGCTTTGCTATATTCTTCCATCTTGGCTAATACAACACCTTTATTAAATCTCCCGTTTAGATAATCAGGTTGTATTTTTAATATTTCGTCAAATTGTTCTAAGGCTTTTTCCAGTTCCCCCACCTTTTGATAAGCAACCCCTAAATTATTTCTCGCTTCAATATAATTAGGATCAATTTTGATGAAGTCTTCCCAAATTTTTATGGCTTTTTGTGTCTGACCTTGCGCGTCATACGCTAATGCAAGACCGTTGTTAGCGTCAGGTTGTTTTGGATCTTTTTTTAGAGCCATTTTGAATAAAGAAACAGCTTTTTTAGGATTACTCTTTTTTAAAGCCACCGTTGCAAAAACCGATATTGAATCGACGTCTTTTGGATTTAAAGCGACTGCTTTTTTAAGCTGGGTTTCGGCTTTATCATATTTCCCTAAATAATAAAAAGCTAAGCCATATTTGGCGAGGGTATCAAGGTAATTCTTTTTTTTGCGAACAACATTCCTAAAACTCTCGGCGGCCTTGTCATATTGCTTCTGGTTCATATACAGCATGCCTAGCTTGTAATAAGATTCGTAATCGCTTTCGTCTTTTTTTACGTATGAGGAATATCTCGCTATTTGTTGCTCTGGAGTTTCAGGTTCGCTTGCGCAGGCTGAAATTAGAAAAGTAATTAAAATGAAAATAGGAAAATTTACGCTTTTCATATTTTTATAGGAGACAATTTTTGGAGGTTCTTCTTTAAAAATCTTATTGGGGTTTTTCTAGATTAATCCAATGCTTCTTTTCAAGCATAGAAAAGAGAAGCCATTAAATTCATTATAGACAATCCAGAAACTTCTAAGGAGATTTTTATGAAAGATAAAGGGTAGGGATAAACTTACTAAAAAGAGGTAAACGTTTTTCGTTCGCTTTCGTACTCCCAGCGGTAACCGTAACCATAGGACATTTGCAGGTCACCACCGGTTACAACGTTCCAAGAGACGATGAAAAACTCTTTAAACTTAATTTGCTCTGAGGGAAAATAAAAAAAGAGAGGATTTACTGCGCAAGGTGCGGCTCTAAGACCACGGGTTGCCAGTGAAAGTTTTGTTCAAAAAAGTTTTTTCCTTATTTTTCCCCGTTTTATCGCAAAAGGTCGCGACCATTTTCCATTGCTTGGGATACCCCCACCGATTAATGTTAGTGGTATAGATAATGTCGTTCGTAAACCCCACGTAACTGACGAAGACCTCATAATAAATATGATCGTAGGGCATTTTTAAAGTTAGACTATATTCTGCCAGCGTTTTTGTATCGTTATCGATCAAGGCCTTTGCAATTTTTTTGAGGTATCGTTCATATTCTCTCCACTTTTGCCGCTGATTCATAGTCGACCATTGAGGGACAACGTTTTCTGAAAAATTGGGGCCCCCCAGCTCCAAAGCAAATATATGGCCTTTATCCGTATCCCATTCCCCGACAGTAATCCAATTAGCTTGCGGATTGGGATTGGTATGCTTCCCGACCCTTAATTTTGGAATAATCACGCCTCCGGCATATATCGGACGATCTCCACAGTTGATGAGTGGCGAATTTTTTATCGGTTGTAATTTTTGCGCTTTTATCGTGACAGGCGGATAGTTAAATTTCGATCTTTTTTGGTTAGACGCGTTTCGGAAGCACCAATCATAAGATTTAGTTTGGGTTACTAATTGATAGGGCATTCAGGAGATTTTTGGTGTTGAAGTTTAAAATAATGGTTCAGGTCGAACCCATCACCAATCCATTTGCGAGTTCATGAAATTTCCTGCAGATGGCGAGGTTTTTCCATCCCGATGCCTATTTTCAGCAGCCAGGAGCCTCTTGAAACACCACTGATGGCTTTTTTAAATAGAAAATGCGGGCTTAAAATGGAATCGATGAAAGAGCCAAATGCATGAAACCTGACGGGAAAATACCAATCATAAGTATGGCTGCCGAGCTGAAGGCAATCAATGCTCCCATACCTGTTGTGATCTCAATGGAATCCTCTGATTCTGAGCTTTCCCGAAAATACATTAGAACAATGATTCTCAAATAAAAATAAACAGAAATCATACTAGCCACTACAGCGAGAAGCGCCAAAAGCTCATATCCTTCTTTAATGGCGGATATGAACAGGTAAAACTTTGCAAAAAATCCTGCGGTAGGCGGAAAACCTGCAAGGGAAGCCATAAATAAAGCCATCGCAAAAGCAAGGTAAGGATTTCGCTTCGAAAGGCCTTTGAACCGATTGATTGAATTCGCTTCTTCACCTTCGCCTTCTAAAATATACACAATGGCAAAAGCCCCCAGATTCATGCACAAATATATTCCAAGGTAGAAGATGACGCTAGCCATGCCTTCTTGATTATTGGCTACTATACCAATCAACAGATAACCAGCATGCGCAATACCAGAATAAGCCAGCATGCGTTTAACATTAGTTTGGAAGATAGCTGCAGTGTTTCCAACCAACATAGTGATGACAGAGATTCCAAATAGGAAAGGCATCCAAACGCTTTGTAACTCTGGCAATGCTCCATAAAAAATTCGACCTATAAAGGCAAATGCAGCGGCTTTGGTTGCTACCGACATAAATCCAGTAATAGGAGTCGGCGAGCCTTGATAAACGTCAGGGGTCCAGGAGTGAAATGGAACTAATGAAACTTTAAAGGCCAATCCTGCAAATAATAAGGCAATTCCCATATAGACCAATAAGTTACTGCTATAGGGATTATTATGAATTTCTTCGGCAAGTTTATGAATTTCGGTCGTGCCAGTACCGGCATAAATCAAAGCCATTCCGTAAATAAGTATTGCGGAAGCAAAAGCGCCAGTTAAAAAATATTTAATCGCAGACTCTTGAGAGGTTTTGCACTCCCAGCTTAATTTTGAATAGTCCCCAGGACCTTCCGAGCCCGTTCCATGTTTTGCCGAAAAACCACAAAGGATATAGAGCGCGATCGAAAATAGTTCCAGCGAAACAAAAGCGGCTATCATGGTGCCCGATTTGGCCAAAAACATCATTCCGACAACAGCTAATAATACTAACGCAAAATATTCCGGTTTATTTTGATGATCTGATTTAGGAAAGCGAAAAGTAGCAAAAATAGCGAAAAGCGACATCAATAGAAAAATAATATTGAAAGTCTGAGCAAACCGGTCATTTATCAAAGCGGAACTAAAAATGGCAGGGTTTTCATTACTAAGAACTGAAGGAACCTGTCCCCACAATATTAAGGAAACAATGAGAGAAATCCCAACTCCAATTATGGACGCTCTAGACAAAAAGGCATTGGAATCGAAATCCTTTTTTAGCCCTAAAATCAATAGACTAAAAGCCGTCGCTAAAAGGACCAATTCGGGGGTCAAAACCCACCAGTTCATATCGGCAAAATTAATGTTGGCTGTCATTTTCCTCGACCTAAATCGCTTTCTATAGATTGAAACATTTTGACCGGATTATTTATGCGTAAACGATCTTTTTAAAGCATTTTCCCCACTTTTACAAGGAAATGTTTGTCGTAAGAACCGCTATATTGACTTAATCCACATATAATTAACTCATCTCAGACTTTTATATTCCGTTATAATTAATAAAACGTTACCTGCTTTCAATCAATGGAGAGTCAAAACAAAGATGAAGGGATTTAAAACAAAAAAAATATTATTAGTCGTTTTTTTCATCCTTCTTCCGGTAATTTTTTATCCCGGATGGGTTATCGCTAATAATATCAATGATAAAGCGATACAAATAGTCTCCAACCCAGGAGAAGACTTTGCCGCCGCTGTTTCGCGCGATGAACAAACCTTGGTTTATGTGTCGGAAAAATCTGGCAATTTAGATCTCTGGTTAAAAAAATTGGAACCAGCTCCCCCGCCTGATCGACAATTGACTTTCCATAACGCAGGAGATAATTCTCCTGCTATTAGTCCCAACGGCGAATGGCTTGCATTTATTTCTAACCGGTCAGATCCAAAAGGGGATCTTTATATCCTTCCTTTAAAATTTGCGGCCCCTCAAAAGGGAATTGACAACGCTCGCAGGCTAACCGATGGCAAAACCCAAGACAAAAACCCAACCTGGTCGGCTGATGGTAAGTTTATTTATTTCTCCTCTAAAAGCTCTGGATCATTTGAAACTCAAATCAAAAAAATCGATATCGATACAAAAATTGAAATTGGAATAGATAAAGTTAAAGGACTCAATCCATCTGTCTCGCACGACGGTCGCTATTTGGCGTTTGTTTCTCGGAAAAGAAACACTAAACCTTCGATTTGGGTCAAAGATTTAAAAACAAACTCTTTGGTTCAAATTACTAAAGGAACAGACATCGACGTTTCGCCAAATTGGTCACCCGATGGAAAAGAAATATACTTTGCGCGTTACCGTGACGATACAAACCGCGATAGCGCCGTAACGATTGAAGATAGACCTAATATATGGTCGGCCTCCTTCCCACCTTCAAAGTTACCTGTTCAATTAACTGATAGCGCTGCATACGACTTATTTCCTCAAGCTTCCAAAAATAGTTTGTACATTACTTCCGATCGGAAAAAAGACATAGATATTTGGAAAATTCCACAAAAGGGATTGATACCTTTTCCCAACGATTATGGACAAGCTCTTCAAATTACGGCAGACCTTTGTCCAAAAACAGACCAAACCTCATATTCTTGTTTAATGGCTTACAACAACCTCATCGCCTTATTTCCTGACGAGGGAGGAAGTACGCGAAGTAACTATCTAATGGGATTAGGTTATTTGAGTTTGGGTCATGTTGATTATGCTGAAAAAATATTCTCTCGAATTGCCAAAAATAAACAAAAGAACCCCTTATACAGAGGATTGGCCGAGGTTGAGAACCTTATACTTCAAACAGAAAAATTCAAAACCAAAGGCAGCTCTGCGTACCTGAAAAAAGCAACTCAAACCCTAGCCGATTTAAACAACATAAAAATTAAATACAAAGACGAGCGTAGAGTGAACGCTCGGGTCCTTTTAGAAAAAGGAAGAATTCTTTTCAAAACTGACGAATTGGATAAAGCCCTTAAATTTTACAAAGAAACTATTAAGAATTATCCGGAACAAAGAACTGTTGCCGCCGAAGCTGCGTTTCTACAAAACGAGGTGTATCAAACTCTAGGCGACAATCGAAAAGTAATAAACTCATTTATTCAAGTTGTCAGGGATTTTTACGATGTCGAATACTGGACAGACAAAGCGACCAGAGAAATTTTTGCTCTTCATGAAGGCCAACCTACTTTTGAAAAAAAAGTCTCTAAGTTGCGGAACCTTTCAATTCAGTACGAAAAATTGCCTCGCCTTGCCGGCGCTATTCAAAATCGCGTTGGCGAACTCTATAAACAAGCAAACGAAAATCTATTGGCTAAGGAAGCCTACCGAGCCACTGTAGACCGATTTCCAGATTCCATTAAAAGTAAAAACGCTGCGTTGTTTGCATTAGCCAATATTTATGCAGAAGAAGAAAATTTTGAACAAAGTTTAAGAGTGTATGAACAAATTGCCGACGACTCTAAGGATCTAAAAGAGGCGGTTAAAAATTCACGAAAAGGTTATATCCGAAAGTCTATAGCTAAAGGAAAATGGGAACTAAAAGTTGGAGAGGTAAAACTTGCCGTAAAAACTTTTTTGAATCTGATTCGTTTTTCTCCAGAAACAATCGAAGGACATCGAGGGTTTGTACAAGCAAAAGCCGCTTTGAAGGGAATAGACGAAACGATCTCGTTTTACAAAAACCGATTGAAAGAAAACCCCGGTTCTGCTCCGGATAGATACGCTCTTGGTCTAACTTATACGTATCTTAAAAAACCAGATTTAGATACGGCAGAGAAAGAAATTCGCGAAGCTATTCGAACCGACTCTCAACAAATCTATTATCACCAAACTCTGGGCTATGTTTACGAGCAAATGGAGTCAATTCTAAAACGATCCGATTATTTGGAAAGAGCTTTGCAAGAATACCAAACAGCTCTTTCCCTTGCCGATCCAACCGAAACACCAAGAAACGAAGCCGATTTATTATTAAATTTGGGAAATGGAAATTTCCTGCTGAATAATTTTTCTGCGGCATACCGCTATTACAAAAAACGCGAAGAAACGGGATTAGACTTTTTAAACGAATCGCGAGAAGCAATTTATTTTTCCAGATATGGAGAAAGCGCTTTTAAATCTGGAGAGCCAAAAGAAGCGATAAAAACTCTAAAAAAATCTTTAAAAATATTTTCGAAGAAAAAAGATCAAACCAGAATGGCTGAGTTGAACGATCGCATAGCCTTAGCATACCAAGATGTAGAAAATTACTCTGAAGCGGTAAACCATTTCGCTGAAGCAATGGAAATTAATCGAGCTTCAGGAAATACTTCTTCTCTTTCACGTTCTCTTCGTAATATCGCAAACAACCTCTTTTGGCTAAATAAAAAAGAAAAAACTAAAAAGTCTGGACAATTAACGCAAGCTCTAAATAATTATTTTGAAGCGATAGAAAAAATCGAAAAATTTGGAGTTATCCAAAAAAAGAAAAGTCAATCAGGTCTATTGAACATTCAGATCGAAACGCCTCTAGATCAAAACGCTTCAGCTGCCGCTTCTGGCTTCGATACAGTAGGAGAACAAAAATTAATTTTTCATTACGTAGGAAAAATATACGGAGATTTCAAAGAATACGGGCGCGCCACAGAATATTTCGAGAAAAAATTGGCCCTGATTCCCGATAAATTGGATATTGAAAAAAATGTACCCGTTTTATTAGAAAAAGCTTTGCTGCAAAACCAAATCGGCAATTTCAACTATCTTAAAGGAGATTACGAAGCCGCCGGTCGCTATTTCAAAAACTCGTATCAATTAAGCAAATCTTTAAAAAATAGACATGGAACGGCTGTAAACGCGGCTAATCTAGGTAAATTGCTGTTGGCTAAATTAGAAAATCGACCAACGGCTCAACCTTCTCAAGAAATAGAAAATACGATATCGTTACTCACAGAAACCTCTAAATGGCTCACCGAATTCAAGGAGTATTCAAACCCCGAGTATCAAGCCTATCTGCAAAATTATATTGGAATTTTTAAATACTACAAAACTTTTCAATTATCTAGTACGACAAAGACGACAAATGAAAAAGACGACAACCTGTCTTTCCTCTCAAGTCTTAACGATTTAAAGAATGACGCCGACAACCTTAGTTTAGCGGCTCAAAACTTTAAAGAGGCCATTAAAAATCTTGAAGCGGCAAAAGACATTCCACAAAAAAAAGAAATGCTTGCGGCTCTGAAGCAAAATTTAAAATTATCCAACAACTTTGAAACTTCCGAAAAAAAAGCGAATTCCAATACTGTTCCTACTGACCCTGCATTTTCAATACGATGGCAGCATCGCTACTTAAAAGCCTTACGGGCAGCATCCTCGAAAGAAAAATTAAATTTACTTTTAGAATCTGAAAAACTCTTTTCAAAGATTCCATATGGATTTTCTCCTCTTAAAGACGATGGAATAACCATGCTGGCCCAGCTTTATCGGGATATCACGGCGGCCTACTTTGAAGATAAGCGATTTGCTGAAGCATTATTTTTCTCTGAAAAAGGCAGTCGACAATTGGCCATCGCCAACCAACAAGTTTTTCCAATAAAATTTTCCGGCGAAAATCGGCAGATGTATTGGGACGAATTAATGACATTTTCTGACCGCTTAAGAAAAGCGGTTGAAGGGACTTCTGAAGAAGATGCGAAATCCATTTTAGAGGAACAAGAAGAATTTTTAACTCTCGTTAAAGAAGACGACAAAGAACTAGCCGCGCTCTATAGCCCCTATATTCCAGATATAGACGAAATTCGTAGCGCAATGAAAAAAGAAGGGGCTATTCTAAAATATGAATGGATTGGCGATAAAATATTTATCTGGGTTATAAACTCAAAAATTATAAGAGCTGGGGCAGTCACCGCCACTTCCGAATTGACCAGGGTTATTTCACAATATGCAGCCAACCCAAAAAACTATTCCCGCTCAGATATTGAACTACTAAGCAAGGCGTTAACTCAGCCTATCAAAGATTTTGTCAAAAACTCAAAAGCTTTATACATACTGGCAAATGGACCTCTAGAGTATTTACCGTGGCCAGCTATGAAAATAAACGCTAAGCCCATAGTTGAAACGATTCCAATAACCTATATATCTTCGTTTTCTCATTTAATATTTTCTAAAGAAAAACGAAATTTATACAACGCCCGCTTACTAAATATAGGAAATTCATTCGAAACAATGGAAGGTTTGGAAAGTAGTTTTTCTACTATTAAAAATCTAAACAGTCGAACTAAAGAAATTGACGCCTTCTCTAAATTACGAAGAAATTTTGGATTAATAAATATTGAAAATAGAACTGTTTTAAATGGACGAAAACTATGGGACTCATATATTGGAATTTCTGATAACCCTAGAAGATTTGACCGATGGCGACCTGAAGAGCTTTTTGAAGAATCGTTATCTGGTCATTTAATTGCCCTTCAAAATATTCAATCAGATTACGAACGAGGGAACAATTTATCGCCTTCTGTTTTTTTAACAGAAGCTTTAACATTTGCCGGATTTCCGGGAATACTACTAAATTGGACTCAAAACGGATTAATTATCCAAAAAAGTTTATTCAAATCCTTTCTAAAAAAAGTCCGTAATGGAAACCCTTCTGAAGCTTTACGTTTGGCTCAATTAGAAACCGCAAAAAAATTTCCAGATTCCTTAGATTGGGCGGGATATCGATTTTATGGTTTTCCTGGAATGGAAGAAGACGAAAAAAAGGAATTTGCAAAAACTAATTTTGATACAAACGTTCAAAAAGGTCTTCAAGCTTTTAAACAAAAAGAGTGGGATGGCTCAATCGGGTATTTTGAAAAAGCCCTCGCTCTTATTTCATTTTTAGAAAATAAAGACTCAGAAAATCAGATTCGCAAAACTCTCGCTCTCGCCGCTTACAATCAAGGCGATTATCAAAAAGCCATTCAATACCAAAAAGGATTAGTCAAAATGATGGAGCTTCGGGAAGACCCCGAGCTTTTAGCTGAATCGATCTATTTTTTAGGAATATTACATTCCCGAGCCGAAAACTACGGAGAAGCCGTTAAGCTTTTACAAAAATCTTTAAACATTTATAAGGAAAACGAAATCCTTGATAAATTAGCGGAAAGCTATAGCGCTTTAGGTATTATCGAAGAAAACGCATTGGATTACGACAAAGCCCTTCAGGCTTTCAGTTCATCTTTAAAGATCAGTGAAGAGATTGGCGAAGATTTAAATCGAGGCCGCGAATTAAGAAGAATTGGGCGAATTTTTTATCTTAGATTGAGTCGCTACAATCAAGCAAAAGCGTATTTCCAACAAGCTTACGATCTATTTAAGGAAATCGACCAATTAGACCAAGTAGTCGAATCTCTTTTGGAATTGGGTTTAGTTGCCGAAAAACAAGGCGACTTTGACGTTGCCTTAAATCGCTATCAGGAAGCTCAAAATCTAGCAAAAGAAATAGATATGAAACCAGGCTTATCTAAAGCGTTTTTATATCAAGCAAATAGTCATTGGTTTCAGGGAAATTATCAGAAAGCGTTTAAGTTCCAGAGAAAAGCTTTGGCTATTGCAGAAGAGATTACCGATAAACGTCAAAAAACATTTGTATATAACACGCTGGGTTTAATTTATTGGACTCTTAACAACTCTTCGCAAGCCCTGGGAAATCTAAATAAAAGTCTTAAACTTGCTGAGGAAATCGAATCGCCATTAGATATTGCGACGGCATATAACAATATTGGTTTGGTGTATCGCAAAGACAAAAAATATGAAAAATCGATAGAATTTTTTCAAAAAGCGCTAAAAAAAGACGAAGAATTAAAATCAAAATGGGGTCAGGGATATACTCATAGAAATTTAGGTATGAGTTATCTGCGTTTGGAGCAACTAGATTCCGCATCAACCCATATTCAAAAAGCCGTTGCCTTAAGCCGTGAGATTGGTAATCAAACCAACCTGGTTAAGTCTATGTTGGAAATGGGAAACCTTGCCATGAAACGGAAAAACTGTTCTAAAGCTATATCCGCTTTCAAAGAAACAGAAGCATTGGCCGGAAAACTAAAAATTTCTGAAGTTCATTGGAGGGCTCTTAGAGGACAAGGAAAATGCCTTGCTATGAATGGAAAATTAAACTCAGCAACTGAAGCTTACAAAAAAGCCACCGAAATCGTAGAAGATATGCGAGCGGCTATCAAAATTGAAGAATTCCAAAATGGCTTTCTAACCGATAAACAAGACGTATTTAAAGAACTCGTTTTACTTCTTCTCGACCAAAACAAAACTGCGGAAGCTTTTTCCTATGCGGAGAAGGCGAAATCTAGAAGTTTTATTGATTTACTGGGAAACCAAAAAGTAAGCCTCAAAAACGATGTAAGCCAAAAACTTTACGATTCGCTAACAAAGCAAAAAAACCAAATCAGAAAAATAGAAGAAACTTTAGGGAAAACAGAAGAGGAAGATAAAAGAAACCAACTGCTAAAAGACTTAGTAGCCGCTAGGAATAACTATCAAGAAATTTTGATAAAGGTTAAAGAACAAAGCCCTCAGTTGTCGAGCTTTGTTACGGTAGAAACTCTCAACATTTCAGAAATTCAAAAGTTATTAGAACCTAAAGTAGCTCTAATAGAATATTTAGCGACTCCAAAGGAATTAGTTATTTGGGTTGTTTCTCAAAATAGTTTACAAGTCACAAGAGTTCCCATAGAAGAAAAAGAATTAGAGAAGCTAGTAAATGATTATCGAAGTCGGATGCAAAGCTTAGCTCCATTGGAAGAGCAAACAGGAAAACTTTACGACATCACTATTAAACCTATCGAACCATGGATCGAAACCCAAAAAACACTCGGGATTATACCTAACGGAGTTCTCCATTATATTTCTTTTTCTTCATTGAGAGGACCTAATGGTTACTTGTTTGAAAAACATCCCCTATTTTATGCTCCAAGCGCATCCGTTTTAAAATTTACCTTTGGAAGAAAATACGAGAAAAAATCTGGCCCGGTCAAAGTACTCGCTTTAGGCAACCCGGATTTAGGCAGCTTAAATTATGATTTACCGCTGGCGGAATTGGAAGCCAACGCCATTAAATGGGATTTTCCAAAAATTGACGTGTTAACCCGAGAAAAAGCCACAGAAAGTTGGCTCAAAAAACACATTAGCGAATATCAAATTATCCATATCGCATCGCATGGAGAATTCGATCCCATCAATCCTTTGTTTTCTTCTTTAAAGCTAACTCGCGATCAATCAGAAGATGGAAACTTTGAAGTTAATGAAGTGTTCTCTCTCGATATTAAAGCCGACTTAGTTACTTTAAGCGCCTGTCAAACTGGTCTTGGAAAAATTGAAGGGGGCGACGAATTAATGGGTCTTAATCGAGCGTTCTTTTATGCCGGAACTCACGCTCTTATTTCGTCGCTGTGGCGGGTAAGTGATATTTCTACAGCTATTTTAATCAAACATTTCTATCGAAACTACGCAACCAACTTAAAAGCTGAAAGTTTAAGAAAAGCTCAATTGTTGGTTAAACAATCTTACCCACATCCAGCTTATTGGTCGGCTTTCAGCTTAACTGGGGACTATCGGTAACTTCTCCTGGAAAAACATCGCCACCTTCAAGAATTACCCATTTTTCGGAGGTGTCACCTAAAGTTAAATCCAATCGATCATTCTGCCTAATTAATTTAATCGCTTGGTCAGGTAATCTAAAGCGAATGGGTTCGGATAAATCCTCCCCAGATACATGAACAAAATCGCGTCTAGTCTTATCTACTTCCAAAACGCAATGAAGAGCATTTATAATATTTGGAGGATCTTCTAATATTTTTGCCGCCGCTTCGTCAATAAAACTACTTAACTGACGGCACCTTTCCCTTTGACCCATAAGATCTTTCACAGATTTTTGAAAATCAATTTTGGATAACCCATGAGAAATTTCCCGTTTATCCATCCATTTAAGAAGAGAAAATATTTCAAATAATATTTCATTTGTTTCGTATGATTCTTTTCCTTGCTTAAAGGGGATATAACAAACTACAAAGCGACTTAAACAATCATATTTTATGTTTTCAGGCCGTGCACATACTAATGGATTGCCAGAAATTTCTTCGGCATCTAATCCAGCTTCCACCAGGCAAGAATGAAATAAAGATAAACCAAAACCTAGAACAGGGGTCGAAGAATCGGGATCTTCAGGAACATTAGTTTCCTGGGCATATTGTTTTAATAACTCATAAACTTCCATCGTATAAATAACGCCTTTTTTTATTTAGCTTGAATAGAAAGACAATTTCCCAGTTCTGTCAAAAGCTCTTGAAATTCTTCTTGCCGGATATCCCCAATATTTGCAATTCGAAATATAGTTTTACTCAAGTTACCTTGGCCAGCATAAATTACAAAGCCTCTTTCTTTCAAATCATCGTGTAATTTTGTATAAGTTACCCCGTTAGGTAACTTTAGAGAAGTTAAGGTGTTGGAATAATTTTCAAGCGGCAATAAGAATTCCAAATTCAAACTCTGAAAACCTTGTCTTAAAAAATTTGCAGCTTTACCATATCTCCTAACTCTACCAGCCACAGTTTCATCCTTCAATTCTTCTAAGGCTTCATCTAAAGCATAATGGACTTGTATAGCGGGAGTAAACAAAGTATTTCCTTTATCCTGAGCTTTAACGTGAGCGGGTAAATCAAAATAAAGGGACCTCGGAGAGATTTTTTCAATTCGAGGTAAATCGTCCTTTTTCATGAGGACGAAGGAGACTCCCGGAAAACCTTGAACGCATTTATTTGCCGTTCCAACACATATTTCTGGTTGCCAAAGACTAAAGTCTAGTTCGTCGCCGCCTAGAGAGCTGATACAATCGACCAACAGGACTCTTTCATGCCGATGGACAATTTCCGCAATAGCTCCTAGAGGATTTAACAACCCCGTTGTCGTTTCATGATGGACGACCATGACAACTTCAATTTTTGGATCATTTTTTAAGGCGTTATCAATTTCATCCAGTTGAGGTAAATCACCCCAAGTATATTCAAGAACTTTTGTTTCCAAACCATAGCACTGCGCTATCTTAGCGATTCGTTCGCCATAAATACCATTATTTATAACGAGAGCTTTTCTATCAGAACTAACGCTTGCCGAAACCGCCATTTCCAATGCAGCTGTTCCAGAGCCAGAAACTAGAGCGGAAGTATAATTTTTTTCAATATCAAAAACCTTTACGAGTTTTTCACGAATAGAAGCTATCAAATCGGTGCATTCTTTTTCGCGATGACACAAGTCTCCTCTTAGCAGAGCGGATTCTACTCGCTTTGTTACGTTCACAGGTCCAGGGTTTAATAAAACGACTCTTTTTTGCATAGAATGTAATTTATTGAATTAAAATTAATTTTGGCAAGTCTATTCTATTTACAGTCAACGTCCAAAAAAATAAATTTAGTATGAATTATAAAATCAGATTTCGACAGATTGAATTAAGGAATTTCTAAAAATCTAGTGAGTAATAAACTTAAAACCAATAAAGGTTTTTGAGACTTTCTTGATAAATTAACTTTCAGTTTTTTTTTTATTCATTTACACTAATTTATCAACTTCTAACGATATAATTACGCGATTCTAACTGTTTTCCAATCTGTTTTTCCTATATTTATCCCATTGTTACCAAAATTTAAAAAATATTATTTTTTCTTAGCTTTTTTGACCTTAACAAGCGCAATAATTCCCTCTAAAGCATGGGCTATTGGAGAAAGCTCCAAGTTTCGAATTCCTCAAATTTTATACGAGGGAGGAAACCCGAAACCTCGTCCTGATGCAATTATTAGCCTTCTTGCACAGCTCGCTAAACGAACTTCGGTGAATGTTAAAAGACAGGAAATTAATTTAAAGATTTCTGACCCTTCTTTGTTTCGCTATCCTCTTATTTACTTGGCTGGTGATTCTGGGTTTAAACCTTTTCCAAAAAAAGAAATAAAAATCTTAAGAAATTATCTGAATTTTGGAGGATTTTTATTCATCGACGACAATTCCGCTAAAACAAACTCGGAATTTAATAAATCGGTTAAAAACTTAATTTCAGAACTTTTCCCTCGGTCTCCAATACGAAAAATTCGCCGCGATCACTCGATTTTTAGATCATTTTATCTTATCAATCGTGTAGCTGGAAGGGCAGAAATCCAACCTTACCTTGAAGGAATTTCTATTAAAGGACGCACTGTTTTAGTTTACTCGTCAAATGATTTAGGCGGAGCCTGGTCTCGGAATAAATTAGGGTATTGGAACTACGACATGGTTGGTGGCGGAAGGACTCAAAGAGATTTAAGCATACGTTTAGGCGTCAATATAACTCTTTACGCTCTAACTCTAGACTATAAAAAGGATATGGTTCACCTTCCTATCATCCTAGAACGTTTACGGAGATACAATTCACCGTGAACTTTCTTCTCAATCTTTTTAATATTCCATCATCAGAATATAACGATTGGGAGATCCGTGTAACAAGCGGCCTGAGTTATGTTACTTGGACAATTCTGGCAATTCTTTTTATCGGAGCTCTTTTCTGTTTTTGGTCTGGACTGTCCAGAATTCAATCGCCACGTAAAAAATTCCTTATATTTGGACTTCGAGTTTTAACTTTTATATTCATTTCAGCGATTTTATTCCAACCTGAATTAGAATTAAAAAAAACCCGTGAACTTAAAAATACCGTCGCCGTTCTATTGGATAACAGCAAAAGTATGTCCATTAAAACATTCCCCGAGGAAATTACTCGCGCGACTATTTTAACTAAAGCGTTTCAGGCAAACCGTCAATATTTCGAAGACTTAAAGAAAAAATTTAGGTTAGAAATTTACTATTCTTCCAATCAATTGGAACCTGTTTCCTTAAACGACGCGATTAGATTGTATAAACCTAATGGCGTTGGAACAGATTTTAAAAATGTTTTTAAAGAATTAAAAAAGCGCCACGACGGCAGATCTTTAAAAGGTATCGTACTATTCTCCGATGGAGGAGATTTAGAAGAAGGATTCGAAGAAATTTCTCCAGTTATGATGGAGATAGTCGATTCTCTAGAAGCTCCAATTTATTCGTTACAAACTGGAAGTAACGAATCGTTCAAAGATTTAAGCGTCTCTAGACTAGATGCTCCCGATTTTGGCTTTTTATATCAACCAATAAAAGTAGAAGCGGTAATTGACGCTTTTGCAGTCGGCAATAAAAATATTCCTGTCACGTTGAAAGAAGGGAACAAGATTTTAATTTCCAAAAATCTTGAAATTAAAGAAGGACAAACACGATACCGCGTTCAATTAGAATTCATCCCAAATACGCTTGGCGTAAACGTCTACAAGATATCTGTTCCTCTGATTTCTGGAGAATCCATAATCTCCAACAATACTAAGGAATTTCGAATTAAAACTGTCAAAGACAGAATGCGAATTTTACACTTAACCGGAAGACCCGGTTGGGATTCGCGATTTTTAAGAGAAGTGTTAATCAATAATCCCAAAGTAGATTTACTCTCATTTTTTATCCTTCGCTCCTTGTCAGACGACGTTGCGGCTTCAACATCGGAGCTGAGTTTAATACCTTTTCCCTCAAATCTATTGTTCAGCGATTATCTAGCTTCCTTTGATTTGGTTATATTTCAAAATTTTAAATTTGAACCCTTCATTGAGAAAAAGTTTCTAGAAAACATCCGCGCTTATGTTCATAACGGAGGAGCTTTTTTAATGATCGGCGGAGAACTTTCTTTTCAAGGCGGCGGTTATGAAAAAACTCCTGTTGAAAAAGTTTTACCTTTAAAAATTCACGACAGAATGGAACTTTTTTCCGAAGCGGAATTCAACGCTCAAATTGGCGAGCAATATTGGAGACATCCAATTCTAAGATTAGAAAAAAATGAAAAACAAAATCAAGTTGCTTGGAATTCTCTTCCTAAACTAAATGGCTTAAATGCTGGATTGAAAGCTGTTCCTGGAGCCCAGGTATTAATCCACGATGGTTCTTCTAAAACGACGGGTAGCTCGCCAGTTTTCTCCATTTTAAAATTTGGAAAAGGGAAGTCCATGGCCATGGCAACCGACTCCTCCTGGAATTGGAATTTTTTAAAAATAGGAGAGGGCGGAAGCGGAAGATATTATCAAACATTTTGGAACAATGTCGTTGCTTGGGTTGCGGGAGGTCCAGAAACCCAATCGCTACTTATTGAAACCGATAGAGAAAGATACGCAGAAAAAGAAAAAGTTTTAATGAAAATTAAAACATTGGGCGAAGATTTTAATCCATTTAAAAAAGCAGATATTGAAATAGTAATTCGTTCTATTTCTAAAAAAATTGAAATCCTTCGAAAACGTTTAACAACCGATGAAAATGGCGAAGCAAACTTTGAGTTTCTTCCAAAAAGTGAAGGATTTTTCTCCGCAGAAGTAAAATGGAAAAAAGAAAGCGAAACCTTAAATAGCGAAACACGATTTGGTGTTTTTAGTAACAGCGCCGAATTCGAAAAACCCAAAATAAATAACATTTTACTAGAAACTTTTGCAAAAATTTCTGGAGGAGGTTACCGCGTTCTTAAAGAAAACTCCGATTTAAAAGATATCGTATTTTCGGCTTCAAAAGTTCGCGAGAAAACAGGAAGCGCAACATTTGGATTATGGGATAATTGGTTTTCCTTCGGTTTAATAGTTGGATTACTCGCTTTAGATTGGCTACTAAGAAGGCGATCCGGCTTGAGCTAAAACAATAAAAACCCATTTCCGATTGGTCCAAGACTTGAATTTATAGTAATATCTAGACTAAATTATTACGAGAACGATTAAATGCCTAACATGAATGGATCAAAACACATCTATTTAAAGCCTTGTTTCTATATGACGTGTCTAGACTGATGTCAGCTATTTAAGTATCCGGTTAATAAGAACAAAAAATACATTTTGAGTTACCCAGGCTTTGCCAATCCTTGGGAACAAATTATTAAAGAGAGGTTTAAAGAGTGACAAAGGCTAATTTAAAATCCTGGGTTCAGGACCGTATCGTTTTTATGGCAGTACTTATCTTCACAATCGGTGGAGCATGCTACATAGCGGCTGGAAAAATATTTTCACATGAGAGTATTTGGTTACATCCTTTTAAGGAATTTTCTCTGCTGATTTCAATGATTGGAGTCGTCTCATTTGGGTATGAACTATTTCTTAGAGAGCTAACCTTCAACGAATATAAAGACGCTCTTCGGGAAATTGTAAATCCAGACGCTGTCCGCCTTGGAATTACTGGATTTTATAAAAATAGATCAGAGTTAGGTCGAGCTTATTCATTTGAAGCTCTATTTCAAGATGTTAAGAAAGAAATTTTTATTGGCGGTTCTTCATTGCTCTCAATTGCGACAAATAGTCGAGATCTGCTACACGATAAAGTGATGTCTGGAATCACCATTAAATTGCTTTTAATGGATCCAAACTCTCCTGTTGTCGACTTAATCACACGGCAAGCAAGCGGTAAAGCGACATTTAAAAACGAAATCCGAACCTCGCTCTTATTATTACAAAAATTGCAGGATGAAATTGCCGAAGTCCAAAATTCAAAAAAAGGCGAGTTCATTGTCAAAACTTATGACATGATCCCCTCTCATTCATTCATCGCAGTCGACTCTGAAAGCCCCACAGGTCTAATATTGGCCGATATTGGACCTTATTTAGGTCGTAACCTGCCGAGGCCAAGCATGGCGGTGACAAAGAAAAAAAATGGAATGTTTGATTATTGGCAGGAAATGAACGATCTCATGTGGAAAGAAGGAAAATCGGTCATCGGCGAAAGTCATGAGGATTCTTCAAATATTAAAACACTTCTTTTAGTAAGCGGCAGCGAGACAGAATATTTCGACAAACAAGAAGATACCTGGTTGCCTGCCACCATTTGCCAAATGAATCCAAAATGGCGATCCATGAAAGGTAGTCAATGGGTTTGGGTAGAAGAATCTGTTACCTTGGAAGAAGCCAAAACCGGAAGCAGAAATAAATTACGGGCTCAGTTTGATGTTCCAACTCATGGCCCGGGAAATATTATTCGAGCAGAATTGTTTCTTCGAAGCGACGATAATTGCAGAATTTCCATAAATAACAACGAGCAAGCTGCGAGCTATGGCGGCGCTGAATATCCTGATCCTTTCATTGTAGATATTGCTTCTATGTTGAAACCAGGTAAAAACTCTCTACAATTTGAAGTTAATAATTTCGCCAAGCCAACGTCACAAAGCCCAGAAGATAATCCCGCAGGCCTAATTTACCGACTTCATATAGAATATCAAGAATAGAAATTCTAACCAGCTTCATGAAAAATCAAACTATACGGGAAGAGTTTCCCATAACGAAAAATAGAATATTTTTCGATCACGCCAAAGTTGCTCCCATTCCTAAAAGAACACAAGAAGTTGTCACTGCTTTCGTTGAAGACACTTCAAACTTTGGCACGGCTAATTACCCAGAGTGGATGGATAAGGTCCAAAAGGTACGCGAAAGCTTTGCCCTCTTAATTGGAGCAACACCAGAAGAAGTAGCTTTCGTCAAAAATACTTCTGAAGGATTATCTATTGTCGCTAATGGAATTGATTGGAAGCCCGGCGAAAATGTCGTGGTACCCAACATTGAATTTCCCGCAAATATTTATCCCTGGCAAAACCTGAAACGCCACGGGGTAGAAACCAGGATGATTCCTTGCTCAAATGGCCGGGTAGATTTTGATAAAATTGTCGACGCAGTCGATGAAAAAACGCGGGTTTTATCAATCAGCTCTGTTGAGTGCAATAGCGGTTTTCGCAACGATTTAGCGCGGCTTGGAGAATTTTGCAAAAAAAAGGAAATTTATTTTTGTGTAGACGCTATCCAAAGTTTAGGGGCCCTACAAATAAACGTTAAAGATTACCACATCGATTTTTTAGCCGCCGATGGACATAAATGGCTATTAAGCGTTGAAGGTTTAGGCGGTTTTTATATCGACGAAAAAATGTTAGAAAAAATATATCCAGTAACGGTGGGTTGGAATAGCATGATCGACGCATTTAACTTCATGGACTATAACTTTACCTTCCGGCCAGACGCTCGGCGTTTTGAAGAAGGAACCTTCAACACTATGAGTATCCTGGCTTTTGGAGCGTCTCTATCTTTATTTCACGAAATCGGTATGGAAACTGTAGAAGCTCGTATCATGGAACTTGGAGATTACCTTATAGAAGGAATCAAAAAACGAGATCTATCGATTTACAATTCCGAAAAACCAAATGAGCGTTCTGGTATTGTGGCCTTTTCTTTCAGTGATCAAAATATCCTACCGTTCATGAATCAACGAGAAATATCCCTTACGGTTCGCGATGGGCTTGTCCGACTTTCTCCACATGTCTATAACACAAAAGAAGATGTCGACCAGTTTTTCGAAGTTTTAGACGATTACCTTTCTAAGTAAAATTTTGCTAGAGCCTGATCTTTAAATCAAAAATCAGGCTCTCAACAATTTAAACGTCTTTGCTCATTTTTGAATCGGATTCCATATAAAGAATCAAATCCCGTAAGCATTGGTAAAATCTATTATAGGAATAGTAATGATATTTTCCTAAATCATCTCTAAACCAAACAACCTTTTCTTTCCCTATAGCGCTACGATCGTCAAGATGCAGGCCAGGCCGATTCCAATAAGGATAAATTCCTATACTTAAAAAAGTCCATTTATAGGCTAGTAAAGCTTGCTCAATAACATCGCGCGGACCAACCGCCTCAGTTATATGAAGATCCGCCGCTAATCCGTCGTAATGCAGAGAGTTTTCCGAATGCCCGGAAACTGCATACCCTCCGTTATTGTGCACATGCATTGGCGAACCCACTTGCGATCGAAAAAGATCTAATTTTAATACAAACCCCAAGCTCATATCTAATTCGCCAGAATAATTTTTTGGACGGAATTCGCTTTCCGAAAAATGTTTCACCTCCGACCAATTGAACGTCATAACTTTTCCTATGATTTTTGTAGACGCCCTTTACCTTTTATTAATGGGGTAAAGGCAAAGGGCAATCTAGTTTAGTGGCGGGAGTTTTAAAAAAAATTTTAAGGCTTAGCTTGTAATCCCCACGAATGCAGGAATTGATCTTTGCCCTGAGACGATTGATATCGGCAACGTAAATCTTGGCCAGAGGCTTGGCCGTTTACGTCAACCGTTCCACGATAAATACGAATATCTCCCGAAAGAGGTAACCCTTGTTGAGCCATAGGCGCTACCGTCCATTCGGATCCACCGTTTCGAGAAACATAAAATGTCCCCGAACCATCAGAATCCGAGTGCTCAACTCGAGACCAAACGTAACCTTCAGAGGGAACAAAACCAGGATCATAAGTTTTGGAACGAAGATCCATCGCTCCGCGTTCAGAATCATAACTCAAGCGATATTGAGAAACAGAAGGATTTTGACCGTTACTATTCGAATACAAAGTAATACCTCGGGAAATGGATGATACAGATGTAGACCATCCTCCGGATTCTTCCCATTGCGTATCCGAGATAGCCGCGAAGTTAACTCCCGTCATACGATTACCAACCTGTTCCGAGATCGCTTGCGAAACAGCATGAAGCATATCGTTAACCGTGGCAACGGTTCCAGAGTATGTTGCGCTATTACTACTGTCGTTATTGTATTCCCAGATCCCCGCATTGTTTTTAGCGATAACGCGCCAAACAGAATCTGCCGGGTTAAATATTTTAATTTCAGTACCATCACCAAAACCAGAAGCAGGCCCAAAAGCTAACCAATAATAAATGTTTTGAGAATCTAGGTTTTCAGTCACAGAACCTGAGTTTATATTGGACCATGCAGAGGAATTAGTATTTTGAATTTCATTATCGCATATAGAAACGTATTCGCTGATAACGCTACTTTCTGTTTCAGGTATCAGATAAATTTTGTGAAGATTTTTGTAGCTATTAGATATTGCGGTCCAAGATCCTTCCGATGAGCTTACCGCCCAATTATGTGGATTACCTGTTGATAAACCCGCTTTGGAGCGATAAAAATCTGAGCTAGAAGTGGAAACGGTTTCCAGGCTTATCGCATAAAGTGTATTTGCAGAAACTTGAATACCAGGATTAAAAATGAAATCAACCCAAGTCGCAGAAGTGCCACTACCAGTAGTTGAGACTTCTGAAGAAGTATGAACGTCTGACGTTCCAATAGAAGAACCTGTTGGTATACCTCCAGCAATGTTATAAATCTTTACAAAAAAATCTGAAGGACTGCCAGTTCTCCAAATCATGAAATTAACTTTACTTATATACCCATCCGCAGTCGGTCTAACAAATGCCGCTATTTTTTCGCCATTTCCATTGCTACCCGAAGTTTGTCCAAAATTCCAATCGTGACCACCGTATGTACTGTAATCAAGATGTAACTCTTCTGGGTCTGTAATAACCAAATCGCTAAGTTGAACGCTACCGGTGTTAAACTCGCTTAAACGAATTGTGTAGTCATAACCTCCTGTGGTTCCAGTGAAGTTAGTTTGTAAAGTAATTTGCTCATCAGTATCGCGGCTTTGAATATGATACCAGCTACCGTCTAACAATATCCGGCCATCAGAACAGTTTATTGGCCATGTATCTGGATTAGTTAAAGTAACCGTAGCGCTACTATTAGTCGCAGAACATTGACCGGTTTGCTGATTCACATTGGTCCATTCTTGTTGTAAAAAATTGGATTCAGTATCGTAATCTTTATCTGAATTCAAACCAATACCAGGATCGGTTCCTTTATAAAGAGTATTAGTTGGATCATGTTGAAACCCACTAGAACTTCCCTCATCGGCTCCTTGCTCATCAGGATTTGAAAAAGAATCTGACCAACCTGCTTCCATCAATAATGAACCGCCATGATTCTCTTGAATTTCCTCAAATGCTCTCATGAGATTGCTATTGATAACCTCCATTTGAGCTTGATCTACTTTAGGGTTGATCAACTGAAAGCTTATTCCATCATAAACTAAGAAACAAAAAGAACCAGATAACATATCTCCCGCTTTTAAATCGCTTCCATCGGTTTTTTTTATGGTTTTTATTCCTAGCGAGTTTACATTCAAAGTTGCTGGCCCCGTGTTTTGAGTATGGGCTTTCACATGAAGCAGCAATCCAGGGTTTAAAACGGTTGGGGCAGGATTTAAAACAACTTGATAAGCTGTTCCATCGCCAGTTGAATCAGCGTACAAAAGAGATCCGTTTTGAGTATCTTGAATTAACGACGCTACCTGGGTGGAAAGAGCGGTAGAAAGAGTCCCCGTAGTAGCGTATAAATCGTTAACGTCTGTATCAATGTCTACAAAGGCGTCGTTAATTCTTACAACGTCTTCTCTCAACTTGTTATCTGCGTGAGGTAGAGGATACTCACGGTTAACTGTTTTCTGATCAATCATTGTTAGTCATTCCTATAGATATATAAAATCATCCTTAGCCTTATATTAATGGGGTAAAGACAAAGGACGACTTAGTAGATTTGTGGCGGAAGTTTTTTATTCTAAAAAGCCTATTAAGACTTAACTTGTAATCCCCACGAGTGCAGGAACTGATCTTTTCCTTGCTCCGTTTCATATCGACAACGTAAATCTTGGCCAGAGGTTTGGCCGTTTATGTCAACAGTACCTCGGTAGATTCTGACGTCGCCAGAAATCGGCAAACCTTGTTGGGCCATAGGCGCCACAGTCCATTCAGCTCCACCGTTTCGAGAAACGTAAAAAGTCCCCGGGCCGTCGGAATCAGTATGTTCAATCCGCGACCAAACATAACCTTCCGAAGGCTCAAACCCAGGATCGTAAGCTTTAGAACGAAGATCCATTGCTCCGCGCTCCGAATCATAATTCAAGCGGTATTGTGATACGGATGGGCTTTGAGTTGAAGAGTTGGAATATAGCGTGACACCGCGAACGATCGAATCGACTGAAGTAGACCAGCCGCCAGTTCCTTCCCATTCAGTATCTGTTATTGATGCAAGGTTATCTCGAGTCATTCTATTAGAAGATTGAGAACTAATCGCTTGCGATACGGCGTGAAGCATATCGTCAATTGTAGAGGGTACCCAGTCTTCTGCCGCTGTATCCGTCGCATCGTTATTGTATTTCCAGATGCCATCATTTTTAGCTATCTTTCGCCAAACTGAAGGAGTTGCGCCATGATGCTTATAACTCGTCGCTATTTGACCGCCGCCATTAGAAAATGTAACGTCATTTCCCGTAGGAGCCGATCCTGTTCTATACACCATTGTCGCTGGGTCATTTTGGTAATATTTAAGAGTCCCTGCAGTTCCATTATGATAACCAATGCGAATCGTTCCCGATGCTGGGGTCACAAAAGGAGTTGAAAGAGTAAACCATTCAAGTTCTCCTCCTCCCGTATGGGTAAAACCTGCTTCTGAATATAAAACGTCATATTGAGTGATACTGTCTTCATTAAATATCATTATTGTTAAATCAACTGGAGACACACACTCTACTTTAATACCTATTTGAGTAACTGTTTGATTGTTGCCAACGGAATAAAATAAATCGACTAAGGTTCTATTATGGGCGTCATTTTGATCTGGAACATACGACGATGAATTCCCAGCAACCTCAGAATCTATATTTTTGCAAATATTAATTTCTGTACCAGGACCAAAGTTAGGAGCGGGATCAAAACCCAACCAGTAATAAGCATTTTGAGAATTTAATTTTTCAGTCGCAGATCCTGAATTAATATCGAGCCAACCGGAAACGCTGGTTTTATGAGACTCAGAATCGCAAACCGAAACATATTCCAATGCAGGATTTGGAGCTCCTGAATACGCAGAATTTGGCGGGGTAAAGTTGGAAGTCCATCGAGCAATATTAGAAATTCTAAATTCATCCAGCCAGCCATCAAGATCTTTGCCATATGAGGGGTCTCCAATAAAAACTTCTGTTCTTGGGGCAAGAATTCCCGCTTCTATAGAAGTAGATCCTACTTGTGAACCATTAACGAACGTATACCAGCTGGCGCCACTACGTACAAAAGCAATGTGATACCAAGTATTGACGGAAGGATTCCATGTATTTGCAAAAGCATGACCCAAAGTGGTGTCATCCACCTGGAGACGTGTATTGGTATGGTAATATTGAAACCTTGAATAATTGGAGCCGGTGGTATGATATTGGTAAAAAGTTGTATCTTTTAATGTGGCAAAACGAACCCAAAAATCGATAGTAAAATCCCCTGAACCAAAATCAAAAATAGTACTATGAGTCACTTCAATATTAGGACTAGACCCACTGTCAATCATTGAAGCCACGCCAAATTGAGATTGTGCCGTATCCACTTCAACATTACTTGGCGTTAGGGTGTGACCATATTGTGAACTGTCTGTAAATGTTGTGGATCCATCAATACCGTCCATATGGACTAGTAATATAGTATTTTCGTCAAGTCCATTTGGAGAACCTGCGGCATTTAGTTTCACTTTGCCCGAATTTAGCTCGCTCAAACGAATAATATAATCATACGTTCCATCGGTTGGAATATGTAACATTTCCATTTCCCGAATAATTACATAACTGCCTCCTGTTTTAGCTGTAATATTTATTCGATAACATTTATAGGCTGTCGTATTAACAAATGTCTCGGACGTTAAGGTATTTGCGGTATATGACTTAGCGGTGATTGTTAATAAAGTGTCGTAACTAGCATCGTCGTTGCTACCTTCAAATGTATACGTATAAGTGGCCGTATCGTACCAATTCAAATTAATTTTATTGATAACGGTCGCCGAAGAGTATTCCACCTTTAACCATTGTGGAAGAGAATTGCTGTTTGTTGGATTCCAATAAGTTCCTGAGTTATCGTCAAACGGTTTACTTTCGTTTTCGCTAGCGCTGCCGCTAGTTGACGCTGAATATGTTTGACCCTTTGTAAGATCTCCTACTAGGGCCAGTTGTGTATCGGAATCTCTATTTTCAATATCAAACCAGGATGTCCCGTTATCAAAACTTATGCGGGCGTTTTCGCAATTTGTAGGAAAAGTTCCGCTTGAAAGCTTTGCTCGTTTTTCTGTTACGAATACGCTATCAACATAGGTTTTAAAAGCATAGTCATAATTACTGAATGAAAACCAGCTAATGCCATCCGAGCCGTGATAGCCACTGCCATTTGCGTAAGTGTTGGTGTTGTTATCGTTGGACCATCCGATAGCATTACCGCCAGCAACATATGATGCGGTGACAACAATAGCGTATTTAACGCCAGAAGTGAGACTTGGTTTTGAACTAAAGGTAAAGTCATACCAAGCTGCGGATGAAGAAATAGAACCAACGCTTATCGCTTCGGTAGAAGATAAAACGGTTGTGGTAGGTTGACCGCCACCAGTCGATCGAATTTCTGCCGTAAACGTTGCTCCAGCATCTGGGTTCCCATTCTTTATAAGATTCAACGATATCTTGGAAAGATCTCCCGTCACTCCTGCCGTAAAAGTCATAGCCCTATAGAGACCGCCAGAGTTATTATTGACAGGCTCATTAGCGCTTATAGTAGTATTACTTTGATCCAAGGTAGGTACACCCACACTGGTATCTGAAAAATCAACCTGACCTGTAGATTGATTTGCGTTTGTCCATTCTTGTTGTAGGTAGTCAGATTCGGTGTCGTAATTTTTGTCGGAATTCAAACTTGTACCAGATTCGGACCCTTTATAAAGCATGTTAGATGGATCGTGTTTATAACCTGAGGAACTTGCTTCATCAGCTCCTTGTTCGTTAGGATTGGAAAATGAATCCGACCAACCCGCTTCCATCAGTAACGACCCGCCATGATTCTCTTGAATTTCTTCAAATGCTCTCATGATGTTGCTCGTATTCACTCCTGTTTGCTCTTTATCCATTGCTGAACTAACTAATTGGAAATTGGTTCCGTCATAAACTAAAGTGACTATTCCATTTTCAGGAATATCTCCTTGCTTCAAATCGCTGCCATCAATTTTTTTGACATTTTTTGGATCTAAGGTATTTATTTTCACAGTCGCCGATCCCGAATTCTTAGCATGGGCTTTCATATAAATGAACATACCCATGTTTAAAGCTGTGGGAGCAGGGTTCAAATTTATTTCATAAGCCGATCCCGTCCCGGTAGAGCTTCCAAACCAATACGCCCCAGATTGAGCATTTTCGATGGATTGAGTTGTGGTTTCATATAAATCATTCACATCAATATCAATTTTTTCGAAAGAGTCTTTTATTCTTGTAACGTCTTCATCCAGCATATTATCGGGATGCGGTACTAGATAGTTACGATTTATTGTCCTTTGGTCGATCATTATTAGCGCTCCTAATTTAAAAATTAAAAATTTGGCGGATTTAGCTTTTATTTAATTCACAATAATTTTTATCAAAAAGATAAAACTTTTCGTTTGAATATGAAATTCAGCAAAAATAATATTGATATACTTATGTAAATAAATTCGAATTTTATTGTTTACAATTAATTATTCGCTGACTCATTTCTTTGATAAAGCTCCCTACCTATTGTGATTGGCTTAGGGGTCCATGCTAATAAAACGATTTAATTCAATTATTTATAGGAGAAAAAGGGTAGGGAACGTGTCAAAATTGTCAAACCAGATGGACAGGAGTTTAAAAACTGGTTTAATAACAATTGCCCGAAAGGAAGCAATAAAAACTAAAACAACAGATTAAGTGGATGGAAAAAGAGTCAGCAAAAAAGATTTTAGAAAATATCAAAAACTTGAGGCCAAGTTTTAAAGAAAGTACTAATCAACTTCAAAAAGAATTATTAGGGGAAAAAAATTTTCTCTTAATAAGGAAGGTCGGAAGGTAAACGGCGATTATTTTTCTTTTCCGTTTGTTTTTTGCTGGAAGGACACCAGTTCTGGCTTGAACTTTTTGAAGTAAAAAAACACTCCAAAAGAAGAAAGGAGGATTACTGCGGCTCGCATCAGCATTACTACTTCCGCTCCTTGAACCGCATCGAATAAAGAAAAAATTTCCGATCCCACCGTATCGCTAACTCCTAATCCCAATGGGGTAAGTGGGACAACTCGAGACAAGATAACAAAAGGCATCACGCATGAGACAACAAGAGGACCGACCAAAGACCCAAATGTCATAAAGCTAAAGTAAGCGGCAAAAATAACGCAGACATGCCCTAAAATTGATAATAAAAGAGAAACCGCTAAGGTGGAAAAATGATTGCGATAACTTTGCATTGCTAAAGCGAAATTTGCGACCGCATTAATCCGCTTTAAAAATGGTAGTTTTTGAAACCCTCTTCGGCTGCATATCAAAGCCAGTCCGGCCACCGAAACCAATAAAAGTAAAACGCTAAACCACAAAAGATATTCCAGGTTTTTTTGACCGCCGTTCATAAATAACAACAGCCCACCAGATATTGGAGCAATAAGCATAAGGCCCAAAAGTCCAGCTGAACGATCCATAATGATACTTGAAAGAATTAAACTTTTTCTTGATGATAGATTTTCGCATTTTGATAAATGATAAAACCGTATCGCTTCAATACCCAAGCTACCTGGAACAAAGATATTAGCAAAATATCCCATGAAACCCAGGTGAATCGTTTCAAAAAATTTTAGGTAAATACCATGAGGACGCAATAATATCTGCCAGCGTAGCAATGTAATTATCAACATAGCTAACTGACCAACGAACACACAGAGTAGAGGTAGGCTAAATTGAAGAGCTAAGAATCTTCCAACGTCGAGTCGATCAGAAACAACAAGCCAGTAAAGCAATCCCAATGCGACTCCTAGTCGAAGTATATTTTTTATTATGGGATTCATTTGGAAGTTAGATAAAATTAATGGACTCTCATGCCATACTTCTCTTTTTCAACAAGAGAAAGCGCCTCTTCAACAGAACTTCCTTCTTTACGCGCATTGAAAAGGATCTGACCAACCTTCAACCCACCGGATTGAAGCCTAACTATCGGTTCGACTCCTAAAGAAGAAAGTATAAGTCCCATGTGGCCCGGCTCAGGTTCCTGTTCAGGAAGCCATTGCGTTTCGAAGTAGGAGCGATCAACATCTCCCCAAAGTTGGCAACATACTGGAGATTTATTCGGTAGGTTTAGCGACATAAGATCAAGATGTCCGCCTGCAATGGATGGTGTATGAGAAAAAACAATCGCGTCAATAGCGCAATTAGAAAAGTTTTTTTGGTTTAACACTTTTGCTCCCATTCCTACTAGCGTCTTCTTTACATAAGGGCCAAAATCATTATCAGAAATTAAAAGAATATTGTTCCCGACAACTTCTAATCCTGCTTCAAGTAAAGCTTGCGCAACTACGGGTCCAAGGTATTCAAAAACCCCAATATCAGGATGCCTCTCATCTGTTCCAGCTACTGGTATGTTGTATTCTTTACATGCATCAAGAGAAACGTCTTTTGAACGAAACTCCCAAGACTCATACATGAGAGGAATAACACAACCTGATTTCATCTTACTCACTTTATCCAAATTCAAAGGACGAAGATGCCCACTATTAGTTACGATACTTGCTTCTTCAAAGCTTTTTTCGAGTTTTGTAGGATCATTGGTAATTTGAAGAGTTTTCTGGTTCAAGGACAAAATATCCGCAAGTTTTAACAAATCGGCGCGAGCATCTTCGAAAGAACCAAATTTACTATCTTTACCAAACGCAATAACCTTTTCAGCTCCCGCCAACAAAGCAATTATTGGGGTGCATGCATAAATTCCCGTAGCGCACTCGGTGATTACAGTCGTTCCTCTTAAATCTAATTGTAACCGGGTCACTACAGCTTGAATCGAACCTGCCATGCGGGAAAGCAAAAAATTATTTAGCAAGACGATGCCTTATGTATCGTTTTTGAAATAGTGTCTAAATCTGTTTTTGTCATTCCTGGAAAAAAGGGCAAAATAACAACGTTATCGCGAGCTTCTTCCGAAGACTTTAAATTTTCCCAGGAACCTGCATAGGGTAGCTCCTGATGGGCATTCATAATGCCGCGACGGCTGGGAACGCCATTATCTAGCAGGTACTGCATGAATGCTTTTTGCTTAAGAGGGGCGTCTTTAAGAAGACGAACAGGATAACTTTGCCAATTAGATCGAACACTATCGGAATTTCTAAGAGGTTCCAACCAGGGAACGTCGGAAAGAAGTTCTTCATATTGAGTCGCTAAATTTCTACGCTCTTCTACAAAACTCCTCAGTTTCTTCAATTGTTCTATTCCAACAGCCGCTTGAATATCGGTCATTCTAAAGTTAAATCCTGTTGTTAAATAATCCTCGAAAATAACTTCTTTTGATTTATGGCGCACCGTATCGGGCACGCTCATACCGTGCTGCCGCAACAACCGAAACTTAGAATCATAGTCGGGATTGTTGGTCGTTATCATACCTCCATCGCCAGTTGTAATAACCTTGCGTGGATGAAAACTAAAACAAGCAATCTCACCATGAGGCTTGCCGATTTTGTCCCAGGTTTTGCCTTCATCGAGAGAAATTTCGCTGCCAATCGCGCAAGCTGCGTCTTCAACTACTGGCAATCGGAACTTTTTGGCAATTTCCACAATTTGGTTAATTTTACAGGGTAATCCCATTTGGTGAACCGCAAGAATAGCGGCCACCCGGCCTAGACTGTGAGAGTTTTGCCCAGCCAGTCCGGTTAAAAATCTTAGATGAGATTCCTCAGAAACGATTCGGTCCAAGTGTTTGTAATACAATTTCCCATCGCGTTCGATGCAATCTTCAGTTAAAAACTCACTTAACACTTCAGGACATATATTATAGGTTGTTGGATCAATATCTACAAAAACAGGTTCGGCTCCGCAAAATCGAATTGAATTAGCGGTGGCGATATAACTATGGCTTACGGTTATAACTACATCGCCCTGACCGACTCCAACAACTTTCAAACTCATTTGCAGAGCGGTTGTACAACTGGAAACAGCGCACGCATATGAAGCGCCGACAAGGTCTGCAAATTCTTCTTCAAACTGTTTTACTTTCGGGCCTTGGGTAACCCATTGCGAAAGAATTGCTTCGCGAGCGGCGGCAGCTTCTTCTTCACCCAGATTGGGTCGCGCAAAGGGAATCATTTTTAAATTTTCCAATTTCGGCCTATTTCCAATTGATTTAGTTTATCGATACCAAAAGGGTGGTTGCGAAAATAATTTATGGTTTTATCCAAGCCCTGTTCAAAATCCGTTTTCGGGAGCCATTCACATAGCTTCATAAATGCGGATGGATCAGAATAAAGACGTAAAACATCCCCAGGTCGGTCGTCGGTAAAAGTCATTTTTACGTCCGCATTACCAACTTTTTCAACCAGCTTCTGCGCTAAATCTTTTATAGAAATTTCAAATCGACTGCCGATGTTAAAAACTTGTCCAATCATTTTTTCAGATTCCGCCGCAGCTATAAAACCTTGGGCCGTATCTTCTACATATGTAAAATCTCTGGTCTGACTCCCATCTCCAAATATCAATATTTCTTTTCCAGCCAAAGCTCGAACAACTGATTTCGGAATCATTTCGCCGGAGTCCCCTTCATAATGGGAGCGTGGACCATAAGTATTGAAGGGTCTAATAACCATTGTATTCATTCCATAAGCTTCATGGTAAGCCAAAGCGTATTTTTCACCCGCAAGTTTGCTTGCTCCATATACGGTAGATGGTTTTGTGGGATGATTTTCGTTCATTGGAACGGTTTCAGCCGTTCCGTAAACTTCTGAGGTAGAACAATAAATAAACCGTTCTACGCCAGTTTGGCGAGCGGCTTCACAAATTATTAACGTTCCTGTGCCATTGGTTCGCTGATTTTCCAAGGGAAAAGAAAGGGAGTGGCGAACCCCAAGACAAGCTAGATGGAATACAACATCTATGTCGGCTAAAGCAGAGTTTGCATCTTTTTGATCGGCAACATCTCCCTCTATAAACTCAAAACTTTGATTACCTTCGTGATGTTCTATATTTGAGCGTTTTCCATTGCTCAAGTTATCTAAGACTCTAACTCGGCAACCTTTCTCAATTAATTTATCTACAAGGTGCGAACCAATAAAGCCCGCTCCGCCAGTAACTAGACAATGTTTTTCCTGAAGCGACATTTTAATTATCCGAGTTCTACGTTTTTCAAAAATCGAGCCGGGTTTCCCGCCCAAACTTGTAAAGGGGGAATATCTTTAGTTACGACACTACCCGCTCCAACAACCGCGTTTTTCCCTATAGTAACACCGCAAAGTATCGTCACGCTTGAACCAATTGAAACTTCATCTTCGACAACTATCGGAACGACGGACCAATCGGCATCGTTTTGCATAGATCCATCGGGGTTAGTAGCTGCCGGGTATTTATCGTTTATAAACGTGACATTATGTCCAATAAAAACTCGGTTACCAATTTTCACGCCTTCGCAAATAAAACTATGGCTGGAAATTTTGCAATCGCTACCAATAAAAGCTCCTTTTTGGATTTCAACAAAAGTGCCAACCTTAGTTCGGTCGCCGATTTCACATCCATAAGCGTTAACAAAATTGTAAATTTTCACGTCCTTACCCAACTTCACGTCTGGGGCAATTCCCTGAAACATTTCCATAAAATTTCTCTCAATTTGCCAAGGTTAGGGAAATAAAAATCTCATCAATCGATTTTAGCAACCGACTAAACATCAACGGGAGCTCCGCCAAGTTTTAAAGATTTATCCGCCGCTTCTAGAGTTTTAACAACCCGTAGCCCGGCCGTCGCGTCATTTATCGGTTTTACCCCGGTTTCAATAGAATCCAAAAATTCGGCGACTTCCGCCCCCAAAGCTTCTTTTTGAGGTATCACCGGCACGTACATATCGCCTATACGATATTCTGCAATCATGTCTAAACCTTCGTCGTGACTTTTCATCTCTACGCCCTTGTTATAAATCTTAATCGCTTCTTCCCTTTCCAAGTCGTTCCACACAAGCATTTGTTTGCTGCCGCCTAGAATTGTTTTACGAACTTTTACAGGCGATAACCAGTTCACATGGGCATGGGCCAAAAGATTGTTACCGTAATCCAATGTTAAGAAAGCTACATCTACTATTTTGTTGTAATGAGCGCTGCCGGTTGCGCTTACCGTTTTTGGAGACGAACCAATAAGATAATTCATTATGGAAAGATCATGGGTCGCTAGATCCCAAAGAACGTTGACATCGTGTTGAAATAAACCCAGGTTGATACGAACAGAATCGAAGTACAGCAAATCGCCAAAATCATCATGATCAATATATTTTTTAATCATCCTAACCGCATTAGTGAATAAAAAAGTATGATCAACGATGGCAACAAGACCAGATTTTTCGGCTAGCTCAACGATTTCTTCAGCCTGTTGGGCGGTGGACGCAATAGGTTTTTCGATCCAAACATGCTTTCCGTTTTTCAAAGCGTTTATGGCGAATTCATAATGAGTATCAACAGGAGTTGATATAACTACAATATCAATATCTTTACCTTCTGTGATCATTTTCGCATCGGCAGTTATTTCTGTTTGGGGATGGAACCGTTGCGCTTCCTTTTGACGTTTTTCACTCAAATCTGCAATCCGAACTAGTGAAACATTCTGATTTGCTTGGAAATTTCTGGCCAAATTTGGCCCCCAATATCCATATCCTATTAAACCAACGCGAAACATAAAATCTCCATTGAAAACCAACTTTGATAAAGTTGGTTATCTTTTATTAAGAACCTATTAAAAAATAATGATAAATTTTTTAGGGATTTAACTTCAGAACCGAGGATAAGTTTCTATTTACAGAATCGTTAATATCTACTGAAGTTTCCAAAGAGCTTAAATGATTAGTCCATTGCTTAAAAAATCATCAAAACTGAAATTATCAGAAAAAAACAACCTTATGTCAAGGAAGAGCGCAAAACAGAGAACGCGTAGAAAACTCAATTCCGAAGCTGAAAATAAAGCCTTTTAAGAATTTTTACTATAAAATTCTTTAATCGAATCTGCGACATATCTTATTTGTTCCGGCTCTAACTCCGGAAACATTGGTAAGGATAATATTTCGCCGCAAAATTTCTCGGCATTTGGAAAGTCTCCCTCTTTATAACCTAGATCTGAATAAGCCTGTTGAAAATGCAGAGGTGTTGGATAATGCAACCCACAACCAATTTTGCGTTCATTCAAAAACTGTTGTAATTGGTCTCGATTTTTAGCGCGGATAACATAAAGGTGGTAGACATGGTAGCCATTGTCAGCTTCCATAGGGGTTTTAACTTCTTCGACATCTCTTAATGCTTCAGCATACAATCGAGCGTTTTCTCTTCTTTTATCCGTGCAATCTTGGAGGTATTTTAATTTGATCTTCAAAACCGTCGCTTGTATACCGCTTATACGATAATTATGACCGGGAAATTCATGCTGATATTTAGCGCTCGATCCATGATCCGCAATTTTCCTCATTTTTTTGGCTAACGCATCATCGTTAGTAATTACAGCCCCTGCATCGCCAAAAGCTCCGAGGTTTTTAGCGGGATAAAACGAAAAAGCGCCAGCTGCGCCCGTTGTCCCAACATAATTCTTACTCGTCCCACCTTCAGGTAATGGATCATTGGAATAAGAGAGATGAGCTTGACAACAATCTTCCACTACACTCAAACCATATTCTTTCGCAATGGATTGAACGACGCTAATTTCGCATGGCCGTCCATATAAATGAACGGGGATAACTGCTTTTACATTGCCTGCTTTACTCCTCTTTTCGAGTTCTTGTCGCAATGCATTAGTGTCTAGATTAAAGGAATCGTCATGATCAATAAAAACTGGTGTAGCGCCAGTTAAAGAAACCGCTTCAGCAGTAGCGATGAAAGTATTTACCGGGACAATAACTTCGTCGCCAGGTCCCACACCAAGAGCCCATAGGGCTGCATGGAGGGCGCTGGTGCCAGAGTTGACCCCAACACAGTGTTTTGCGTTATGAAGCCGAGCGAATTCCGATTCAAAATCGGCTACCGCAGGGCCTCCAACAAACCATGCCGTTGCGACAAATTCAGAAATAGCGGCATCAATTTCGCTCTTAAGGGAAACGTATTGTTTTTTCAAATCAACGAAGGGAACTTGCATTATATTCCTCAGTTTTCAGGGGCTTAATTTGGGTATCATTCTGGAAGATAGATACAAAGACTTTGGGTTTTTTGGTAATGAGCTCGCTCTGGTTAGAGCCAAGAAGAAGCTATCGACGAAAGAATTATTTCGACGAATATGCTTTTGCTAATACTACACTGGATTTTAAGTTTGGCCAACACCTTTGAAAACAGAATGATTGTAATTTATCCTTACTTTTCTAAACAACCAGCCAATTCATTTTTTTAATAAGGCTTATAACAACGCCTTTAGGAGCCAAAAGCCTATTATCAATTTTATTAAACCATATAAACCAGTTAGTTACTCTAACTCTCCAAAAACTCTTCTCAAGGACTTTCCGAAAACATCCATTGAAAATAAAATAAAGAAAACATATAATTTAACGATAAGTTTAATAAACTTAAGAAGTTCGCTAAAGATTTGAAACTACAAAAAATCTAGCGCTGAAAATCAACAAATAGGGAATAGTAAAAGGGTAAAACCATTAATTAATTGAGGGTTCCTTAAATATTCCCCTTATAATAGCTTATCCTGCCAAAAAATTGGACTCAAATAGAATTAGTCCTTAAAACGCCATGCGAAAGGTAAATTGAATGCCTACTCAAAATCGACCAAAACTACTCGGAATTGCAGGTAGTTTGCGAAACGCAAGATGGGGTATGGGAAACAAAGAATTAATTGAATCAATTAAACAAATACCAAATGAAGAAGAACTTTTTGCTTTCTTGACCGAAGAATCGGAATTGCACCTTAACAATTTTATAGAAGCAGGCCGAAAAGAAGGCAAACCTTTCCTTGAAATTTACAAGAATTTAAAAAGCCAAAAAGGAAATAAAGGCTTGAGCAACTCAGAAGTTGCTTTGGCCGCAGCGCTTTGGTCCGCCCATAAGAAAGATGTAGATATCGATCATATTTCTCTTTCCGAATACTTTACGGCAACTGGACGTTCCCGAAAAATTGGCGAATTAAAAGAAATGATATTAGCCGCAGACGGTTTATTGATATCGGGTCCAGTCTATTTTGGCGATAGAGGAAGCTTAGTTCATGATCTTATTGAAATGATCCGTCACGATCCCGAGATGCATGAGCAAGTCAAAGGAAAACTCTACGGAGGAATTGCAGTAGGCGCAAAACGTAATGGCGGACAAGAAACAACCCTTATTTACCAAATGTTGGATATGGTTGCCCTTGGATTTGAAGCCGTTGGGAACGATAGCGATACAACCTCGCAATATGGAGGAACGGGTCTCGCTGGCGACGTCGGCTCCATGCATAAAGATCAATATGGCTTAAATACTTCCATGGGAACGGGACGCCGCATGGGTAACCTTCTTAGAAGACGCAGTTACAATAGAGAAATTGAAGGACCTGTGAACGTTTTATTTTTAATTCTCCAGGAATCTGAAGACATTGCTAAACGCGGTATAGAAAACCTCTTAAAAGAGTGCAATGGCAAGATCGCTCCAACAATTGTAGATATTTCCACTAAAAACATCATTCGTTGTCTTGCTTGCGATATTTGTCCAACAGATATTGATGTTGACGAAGTTTATCGGTGCATTATTACTTCTGAACAAGACGATTTCGAAACGCTTCATCCAAGCCTTCTCGACTACGACGCTGTTATTCCTGTAGCTGTATCTGTGCACAATACGGATAAGGTAACTAGTAACTACCAAACTTTTATCGAACGCACTCGATATCTACGACGAGGAGATTACGTATTTTCCGATATGTTAACCGCTCCTTTAACATTTGAAGAGATTGGCGTAAGAGAACATTACTCCATAAGAATGTTAACGTCTATGATCCGTCACCACACAGTCATGACGAAACCTATGATCGGTCATTTACACAATGGGGATTTATTAAACAAAGATCAATTGTTTACAGAGTTTAACGATTTTGTCAGTTCAGCGCATCGACTTACTTCGGCGCGTTTGGCCGAAATTGACGCTGAAGAAACCGTTAAATATAATCCCGTTGGTTACGTTTTAAGCGCAGATAAAGATAAGGAAGACGAACGACTTCAAAAAAGAAAATCGATGACGGAAGGCCGGAAAGCTAAGATGATCAAACAAGCGAAGGAACGTCTGAAACCAAATGAGGCTTTAGTTTGAATCAACGCCACAGGCGTATAACCCGTTTTGAGTTTGGAACATTTACTTGTCCCCTTCGTAAACCTTACGAATTGTCGTTTACCACTCTCTCCAATTTTGAAGCCGTATGGGTTTTTATTGAAGACGATGCAGGTAAAATTGGAATTGGCGAAACCGTCCCCTTACCAGGTTATGGTTCCGAAACGTTGGAAGACGTCCTCAGTTGTATCCAAGACTTAAGCAAAGACGCCGATTCCCTCACCGCTGAAGATATAAAGGAAAGATGCTTCGCCGCGCGAAGCGCGAACCCTTTTTCGGCTTCGGCAGTGATGATGGCTTTGGAGTTTCCGGCTTGGGCAGCGTCCGCTTCTAAAGTTCACCCAACCTCCTTAGTTTATCCTTTAGCCTCAGGCCAGCAAGAGCAACTTCTTTCTCAAACAATTGAAAAGGCTCTATCTCAGGGATATAAATACTTCAAGATGAAGGTTGGTCGCAACATCGACCAAGATTTAGAAAGCGCCGAATTTGCGCTGAATTTATTTCCGCAAAAAACTTTCCGGATCAGTTTTGACGCCAACCAAGCCTATGAGCTGAAAGAAGCTCTGATTTTTTGTCGTTTTCTAGAAAACCAACCACGAGCGCATTGCTTGGAACAACCATTGCCGCAATTAGATTGGGATAGCATGACCGACCTCTGCAAACAAACCACTTTTCCATTAATGTTGGACGAAAGTATTTATAACGAACAAGATGTCCGCCGAGCCAAAGAAATTGGATGCTCTGCCGTCAAACTAAAATTATGTAAACATTGCGGATTGGATGAAACTTTATCTCTAGCGCAATTAGCGCATGATTTAGGTCTTGAAGTTGTGATTGGCAACGGAGTTTCTACCGACATTGGAAATTTAGCCGAAGCTTTGGTAATATCCAAGGCGCCTCAACTATTTGGCGAGGGAGCGGAATGCAATGGTTTTTTAAAAATTGCGCAGCCGACAACCTTTCCTCAGCTCTATTTAGATAAAACCGGTTGCATGGTTTGGAAAAACGAAAACCTATCTCTTAACCAGCAACTAGTTCACTCAATTCAAGAATCAATACTCAATTTAGCGGGATAAAAATGAAACGCACGATCTTAGTACAAGGAGCAGGCTCCGGCGGAGGAAATAACGTAATAAATTCTTTACGAAAAAGCGGTATGGAAACAAGAATCTTGGGGTCCAACTGTCTCCATCATTCAGTATTGAAGTCAACTGCCGATCAAACATTCCTATTGCCAGAATCTTCGAAACCCGAATATCTTCCCGCTTTACAAAACTTGCTCGTAAAAGAAAAAATAGAAATGGTGGTTCCGCAAAGTGATCGAGAAGTCAACGCCGTCTCTCTGCATCGCGATCAATTAAATTGCCGTGTGTTTTTGCCAGAGCATGATGTCGTGGAAACATGTCAGGATAAACACAGCATGTTTTTAAAATTAAATAAAGCCAACGTAAAAACAGCCTCTGCCATTCCATTAGAAAACCTCGATGATGTAGATAAAGCTTTTGAAACCCTTCCCGATTCTCCTAAGTATTGGGTTCGGTTACGCAGAGGATCTGGCAGTAAAGGCGCTACATGGGTAAAAACACCAGAACAGGCAAAAGCATGGATCGAGCTTTGGGTAGACCTAAGAGGACAAAAAGTTTCCGATTTTCATATTCTTCCGTTTCTTCCGGGTCGCGATTATGCATTTCAAAGCGTTTGGAAAAATGGCGAACTTGTCGTAGCCAAAATGTGCGAACGACTTGAATATTTTATGGGATCTCTTCGTCTAAGCGGAATGTCAAGCACACCGGAAATTGCCCGAACAATAAGAGACGAAAAAGCTTTGGAAACTATTTTTAAAGCGATCAATACTGTTGCGGATAAACCCAATGGCAATTTCAATTTAGACTTAAAAGCCGACGCCGATGGCGCAATGAATGTAACGGAATTTAACGTAGGGCGGTTTTGTATGATCACCCCAATTTTTGATAGAACCGGAGTCGCTAACACAGTCGAAGCCCATGTGCGCTGCGCCTTTGACGAAGATTTTAAAATCAAAGACCCTATCGATATAGAAGAAGACTATTATTTAATCCGGGAATTGGATACAGAGCCTTTGGTAATTCACAAAAGTGAATGGGATAAACTAACCGAAACTTCCCAAAGATCTCTTTAATTCAAATTTTAAACGCTTTTACACTTCCCTGCCAAACTGGGCTAACTTTCTGCCGTTGACTCAAATTTCCTTACCATATTCAATCAATTTTTATTATGAGTAAGATTATTGCAAGCTTTAAGTCCAATGGCCAACATAGCGTTTGGTTCGTCTTGCTTGCGGTTTCTCTTGTCGTCATAAAACGCCTGCTCATTTCTCAATATGGAATTAACCGAGAAGCCGGAATAGAATTAGAAGCTGTTTTCTCTGTGCTAGATGGGAATTTAATCTACCGCGATTTCTTTTGGTACCACGGATTTTTCCCCATCTATTGGCATGCGCTGATGTTCAAAATTTTTTCGCCGGAAATTTATTATCTCCGGTTATTCGTCACCGTATTTGCTGGCATCGCTTCCTTTTTCGCCTACCGAGCTGCGGCGCATTTTTTAAGCCCAGGTTATGCCGTAGCCGTCGTCATTTTAAGTTTTTCGGGATTGTTAATGCCGGAACACGTAACTGGCGAAATGGTGGCGTTCTGTAGTCTTATTGCCTGTCTATTTTATTTAATCGATTATTGTAAAACATCGAGTTCCCAATCTTTATTTTGCTCCGGTCTCGCGGGCGGCTTCTGCACGCTATCACAAGTTCTACCATTAGGAATTGGAGCCTTGTTAGCCGGTTTTTGCTCAACCGCTTTATACAGTATTTTCGGAGGAAGAGGTTTCGGGAAAAATATTAAAACATTCTTGCTAGGTTATTTGCCTATTCCATTACTGGCTTACGGAAGCTTGGCGTTATTAATGCCGGCGAAAAAAATGCTTTTAAATATTTTTCCTATGTTTGCAGGATACGCTCCCTTAGCGACGAAACTTACGCAGTACGGTTTTCCTTCTCTCTTCCCTAGCATTGGTTTTGATCAAACCATTCCACAATTAGTCGCTAAGCTAAATCTATACCTCGTCTTAAATGTTCGCTACTGGCTTATAGTCATTGTTACGCTCTGGGGAATAGCCTATTTCTTTTCAATATATAGGAAAAAAGAATCAAACCAAGACACTCTTCTCATGTTAGGAACTTTGGTTATTTTTAGTCCCTTATTTGAAGCAAAGTTTTTGCTGCAATTGGGTCGTATGGGATTAACTCCCAATTATATAAATATGTTGCCCACTTATGTTTTATTGTTTTACTTGATAAAAGAAAGCAAAATACTAAGTCGGGTTAGACCTTTTTTAGCGCTGGGGCTGGTATTAGTTTATTTTTTGTATCCCTTTGGAAATTACTTTCAATATTTTTCGAAGAACGCAGTGCCGCTGGATTTACCGTATACTTGGGGAATTTCTGTGACCCCATATAAAAAAGATTTGTACGTGAAAACAACAAACTACATTAGCGCTAACACAAAACCCAATGACCAAATACTTTTTACCGGTATCAATCGCTACTTTTCAATTTTTTCAGGACGGCACGACTTGTTTCGCGATAATATCTTGATGTTTACTCGCGCTCCATTTTATCCGCCAATTGCGGCTCACACGCCCAATGCGCGTTCTCCAGAATTTGAAAGTGATTTAGAAAGTAAAATGAAAACCGCAAGTCCCAAGCTTATTTTATTTCCGGAAAAATTCCGCAAACTAGCAAAACCGGAAAACTCCCCATTCATTTCAACACTAGATAACGACTGGCTTGTCCTGGATCGCTTTGGCGACGAATCATTAAAAAATCCCTATGAATACGAGTCACCCATTTTGATATATGGGAAGAAAGGTTAAATCCATGGATAAAAATATAGACCTTTCAATAATAACTTCTTGTTATCGGGAAAAAGATAATTTGCAATCCTTGTGGGAGGCGTTGCATCCGATTATAGATAGTTTGAATATTGAATGGGAATGGATCCTTATAGACGACGGTTCGCCCGATGAAACCTGGGAAGAAATAAAAAAGCTTTCTGAGAAATCAGAAAAAATAAAAGGAATACGTTTAACTTCTAACAGGGGTTCCCATATCGCTCTTTCCGCAGGCATAGAACACGCACGGGGAAGTTGGATCACTAAAATACCCGCCGACGCGCAAGATCCACCAGAACTTATTGTAGATGAATGGAATAACCGTGATGATGTTGATATTGTTTGGGGTATCAGGAAACAACATCCAGGTAAAGGCCTGGAATCCTTTTTTTCCGATCTTTATCACAAAATGTTTCGAAGAATTGTCATGCCACATTTTCCAAAAGAAGTGGTTGACGGTTTTCTAATAAGTCGTCGAGCCGCGCAATGGATGTTGCAAAGCCCCCGGCATAACGCTTCAATTTTTGGAAGATTATTAGAACTTGATCTTCCCAGTCGAAACGTTTATTTCGAAAAAAGGAAACGCAAAAAAGGAGTATCCGGTTGGACTTTAGAGAAAAAAATCAAATTGGTTTTAGACTCTTTAGTCTCTTTTTCTTGCAGACCTTTACGACTGATTTGCGTGATTGGTTTATTCCTGATGCTTTGTGGAGTCGTGTCTACTATTACCATAGGAATATTTAATGACAACACCCAAGCCAGTTTTTGGAACATGATTTTAACTTTGGTTCCACTATTGGGCGGGTTGCAGATGTTTCTTATAGGGTTTCTTGGCGAATACGTTTGGCGAGTTTTTAATACAACACAGGGTGGGGCAGCCTACTACATAAGGGATTGCGTCGGGAAAGTAGAGAAGCAAAATTACCAACAAGAAAATCACGATAACAACTAAGATGATTTAAAAACGATTTGGAAGTTCAATGAATTAAACAGGATCGTAAAAAAATGAAAGCAAAAGACGTTCAAAAATCTTTACGATCTGTCGCTCGTCCAGATCGAGTCGAACAGCTACAACGGTTTTTTAAATCAGGTCCTGGCGAATACGCAGAGGGAGATATCCTAATTGGAGTTTACGTTCCGGACGCTCGCAAAATAGCCAGTGAATTTAAAACTCTTTCCATTACAGAGATCAAGAAACTTCTAAAATCAAAAATTCACGAAGAACGATTTGTTGCGTTGTTGATTTTAGTAGATCAATTTAAAATTGGAATCCGTAACGATCAAGAAACGATCTACAATCTTTATCTAGATAACACCAAATACATCAATAATTGGGATTTGGTAGACGCTTCCGCTCACCTTATCGTTGGACCTTTTTTAGAAGGTAAAAGTAAAAAAATTTTGGAAGAACTCGCAAAGTCGGAGGACTTGTGGAAACGGCGCATCGCTATGATGGCAACGTTTCACGAAATTAAGAAATCCAAGTTTAAGACCGCATTAAAGATCGCAAAAATCCTATTAAACGATTCTCATGATCTGATTCATAAGTCTGTTGGTTGGATGTTACGAGAGATAGGGAAAAGAGATTTAGAAACCGAAGAACAGTTTTTAGAAAAACATTCAACAAAAATGCCGCGTACTATGCTACGTTACGCCATCGAACGCTTTCCAAAAGAAAAATATCGTTATTTCCTCGAAAAAAAACAATCAAAATGATTGATCTAAAAAGTTCTTATGTTAAAAATTAGAAAAGAAACACCGCTTGATTTTGACCTTATTGACGAAGTAACCAGCCTCGCCTTCAAAAACCACCAAAAAGGCCAACTCATTCAAGCTTTAAGAAAAAATGACGCGTTTAAAGAAGAACTTTCATTAGTCGCCACCAAAAATGAAATAGTTATTGGATATTTACTGCTCTTCCCCACCCATATAATTAATAATTATCGACGACATACGACCTTACTACTCGCTTCCATGGCTGTAATGCCTGATCGCCAGAAGCAGGGAGTTGGAGCCGCTTTACTAAAAGAAGCAATCAAACAAGCCCAAAAAATAGGCCTTGGATCAATCGTTGTTTCGGAAAACTCCGAATATTTTTTTCGGTTTGGTTTTAAAAATGCCAGTCGTTGGAACATTACTATGCCAGTAAGCGCTCCTGGCGAAACGATTCTAGCTTTAGAGCTCAATCGTCAAGGATTTAGCCAAGTAAGCGGAACGGTATCTGTCCCCGAAGAGTTCAATAGCATTTTGTAATAGCTATGCTCAATCCTTCGGAAATGTAAAAAGAGATTCAAAAAAATAATAATTTTCAATAATCTCGCAATAATTAGTGTAAATATTTGAAATAACTTATCAATTTCTAGCTTTAGAAAAAACCCGTACACTTTTTTTAATCCAACTGTCTTAAAATTGGAAAAAGTTTTCTTTGAAATGCATTATTTTCTTTTAAGATTAATGTCTTTGCACATCCAAACCCAACTTCGTTTAATAGCTTTACCAGATCATCTTTAGGTAGATCAATAGCTAAGCAGTGTCTAAGACATTTCCTAACATAGTTTTTTAAAAGCAAAACATCCTCACCTTTAACACTAGAGCTTTTTCCCTCGTGAAGTAACTGGGAACGTTTGCCATAAAGGTTTTTAATATCCTTAAATATCTTTTGCGATAGATATTTCGTTTTTCCCAATAAAACAGCACATCCTCTAGCAATTTTATTTGTTGATTCTTGCTTGCCATTATTAAAAAGACCCTCAAGCACCATCATAAGAAGTAAAAATTCGAGGTATTTATCACCAATTCCGTAAGATTTATTAAAGTTTTGTAGAGCTAAATTTAAATAATCATATTTAAATTTTAGTGGTGCAATTGAAATATACCTATTAATTATTTCAGCATTTTTTTTATTAGCCTTAAATGCTTTATTGCCCAAATAACTATATCTTTTCCTACTGCATAACAAAGGTTCTTTTTCATGTTCAATAAAAAAGCCAGTTGGAATATGTAAATCTCCTTCTAATAATAACCGTAATAAATCTACTTTTCTCTCTACATCTTTTTGAACAAAATCACATATTCTATGGAGTCTAAAAATTTCATTAGAGGAGTTTTCTTCAATTGAAACTAATCTCAAGGGTCGATCAAATATTTTCGTCACAACATAAACATGTTTGATCGATCTCATCCCATCCCTGGATGCAGACGCATAGTAAAGTTCATCAATATCAAACATAGCATCAAGTTCTGACGATCCCCAACTTTCAGCAGAAAATTTAACATAATAATCAAATGTCCACTTTTCAACTTTGAAATCATTACCAAAATCAATCTGAAGAATTGATTTATCTACATTTGTAAGTATTCCAACAAAATATATTTTTTCTGGAGAAATCTTATTTTTGAGATGTTGCATTTTTTTGAGGGGTTTTCAAATTCAAAGGAATCGCTTCTTTGCTATTGCTTTTCCAGAACCGGACTTGAAATATTTCTCAAGGTTTCTGGCGATGACTTCAGTTTCAACCGCTACTTAAGATTTAAGTGTGATGGGCAGGAAAGGTTTTGTGGAAATTACCTCGCCGTTATCGTGAGACTGTTTACGTTTTTTCAAGTCGTTGGTCGATCCGACTTAAATATTACCGTTACTTAATTCTAAGAAATAAACATACCATATAATATTACCAGGCTGCCCTTAGCTCTAATCGACTTCGGAAGCTGTTCCAAAAGTGGCCCGCCGCCCGAAGAGCGTAGGGTGGCGGAGAGGGAGGGATTCGAACCCTCGGTAGGGTATAAGCCTAAACACGCTTTCCAAGCGTGCGCCTTCAACCGCTCGGCCATTTTTTAATAACTAGTATTCTCTAGTAGAAAACTATTAACTTCTTTTTCTAAAATCATGTTTTTTAATTTTCAGAAAAGAATTTAATAGCTTTTTCTTAGCTTCCCAAAACTACACTATATACAGATAATTAGAACTTAAAGCACCCAATATAATGGGTTTATGAATAAAATTTTTCCTACTATTTTGCTACTAATATTTTTTTATTAGTAATAAAACTATAGAAAAGTTATATTTTGCTACTAATTTTTAAAAATTAGTAGCAAAATAGTAGGAAAGTTTTTCCAAAAAAATCAGCATGAAAATCTTGAAACTAAAAAAATACAGACTCAAATATGAAAATACCAATAACTTTGCCAGACCCACATAAAACTCTTAATGAACTAATTGAAAAAAATCCTGATAAAGCATATAAACTCTTCGCGCAAAGCGAACCCGTAGACAACAAAGGAAGATATCTTCACTGGGAAAAATTAAAACACATAGAACCACCCAAAGATTTAACATCAGAAGAATGGTGGGCGGGAGTAAAGTTTGCTCGTCAAAAACTATACAAGAATGTTTACCTATTTGACAAAAATCAAGATTCTTTTCGGTTTTCTACACCAGATTCAATACTAAAAGATTTGCACTGGCTAGATCAAAATACATCCGGAAGGATTTCTGCCGACGAACAAGTAATTAACCCTCAAATGAAAAACACTTATCTAATGAGCTCCTTAGTAAACGAAGCCATTAACTCAAGCCAATTGGAAGGGGCGGCAACTACTTGGCAAGACGCAAAAGAAATGATAAGACAAAGCCGAAAACCAAAAGATTACAGTGAGCAAATGATATTTAATAATTATAAGGCAATGCAATTTATAAGAGAACTGAAAGGGGAAAAATTAACCCCATCTATCATCTTTGAATTACACCGAATACTTACCGAAAAAACTTTAAAAGACCAAGACATTGCCGGAAAACTAAGAACAAAAACCGACAAAGTTTATGTAGTTGACTCGCAACACTCCAAAATACTCCACGAGCCGCCAAACGCCGACGAACTTGCAGAGAGAATAAAATTACTATGTAAGTTTGCAAATGAAGAAAGACCAAAAGTCTTTATTCATCCAATATTAAAAGCTATTTTACTCCATTTCATGATGGGATATGATCATCCTTTTGTCGACGGAAACGGCCGAACGGCAAGAGCTTTATTCTATTGGGCTGCTTCAAACAAAGGCTATTGGTTGATGGACTTTATTTCAATTTCTCAAATAATCAAACAAGCCCCAGCACAATATGGAAAGGCATTCCTTTATTCCGAATGCGACGAAAACGATACAACTTACTTTATTGTCCACCAATTATCCGTAATAAAAAAAGCGATTAAAAATCTATTTAAGTATATAAATAAAAAAACAGAAGAAATTAACGAGGCTCAAAAAATCCTTTCTGCAAATACTAAATTAAAAGGAAAATTAAATTATCGCCAGTTAGCCCTACTCAAACATGCTTTTAAGCATCCAAACTTTGTTTACAAAATTAATGAACATCAAAAATCGCACAACATCGTTAACCAAACAGCGCGAAAAGACCTTTTAACCTTGTCGGACGAACTAAAATTACTTATTAAAAGAGAAGAAGGAAAAGGATTTATATTTATATCACCAGGGAATTTGATCGAAAAAATAGAAAAAATAAAGTTTTAATATATAAAAAATTTCAATACATAAAAGGAACTAATTCAAATAAAATTTGGCAAACAACGCAATCAAGGGTAGAACAGAATAAGGAATGGCGGAGAGGGAGGGATTCGAACCCTCGGTAGGGTATAAGCCTACACACGCTTTCCAAGCGTGCGCCTTCAACCGCTCGGCCACCTCTCCAATGTGATGTATTTTTAGGAAGGATTAATACTTGTAAACTTTTTTCATTCGTTCTCCGTCTTTTAGACCTTGCGACGGAGGGAGAGGGATTCGACCTCTCGGCTATTTCTCCAACGAATGAGTACGCCCAAGAGGACTTGAACCTCCGACCTTCGGTTCCGCAAACCGACGCTCTATCCAGCTGAGCTATGGGCGCATATTATACGCGAATAAAGAAAACCTCTTTTTTTATTGAGGTCTTCTAAAATATGTTTTCCTTAAAGAACGTTAAGAAACTCCCATAGGAATATAATCGGTCAACAAAATTTCGTACCGATCGTGATCAAATCCATAAAGCTTGGGAAATCGTTTAAACGCCCACCCTTCAAAAATCCGTTTGTCTTTTTCATGGACAATGAACTGAACGGCCGGATTTGTAGGCTCATTACCCACAGAGGTGTAGTATACCTTATCCATAACAAAGTTTGGAAAAAACACCCCAACGGTTACGGTCAAGTCCGAGCCTTCTAAAACAAACGATTCGCCTAAATTAACGGTCTTAACTTCGACTTTTTCTTCGTCTTGTTTATCTTTAATAATAAACTTAACGGCTTTCCATTTTCCTTCAACTTCTTTAGGAGTTTGAATGGCTCGTTGTTGCTTTTGACCTTCAGTCACTTCAGGATGATTTTCCACCTCAGTACGCGAACCTTCAGCTAAAACTGAATCATCTAATCTAGGCGCCGATTTCGGAGGCATACCAGGATAATTAACTTCACTTAACGGCACTTCTTTTGGTTTTTGGTCTCTTTTAGCTAAATCAGCTTCTGAACAACCAAAAGAAATGAAAGCTATAATTAATAAAAGAATTTTTGATTCTCTCATTGGGTGTATTTTCATCTTTAGTTTTAAAGTGGCGGAGAGGGAGGGATTCGAACCCTCGGCAGGTGTTAAACCTACACACACTTAGCAGGCGTGCGCCTTAAGCCAGCTCGGCCACCTCTCCTTTAGTTTCCAAATAATAAAAGCGAGAACGGAGGGAGTAGGATTCGAACCCACGGAACTTTCGTTCAACGGTTTTCAAGACCGCCGCCTTAAACCACTCGGCCATCCCTCCTCGCTATTTTTATTTAATTTTTAGTGGCCTTATTTTATATGGAGACCCTCTCTAGGACAATAAAAAAAACTATAAATATTTCATTAATTTAAGAGCCAAATTTTATCTTTTTGCTATCGTTCATATACGGTTGAAGAGGTTCGGGAATCGCTATCGAACCGTCAGGTCGTTGAAAGTTTTCTAATAACGCGACAAACAACCTACCCACAGCTAATCCAGAGCCATTGAGTGTATGAATAAAAGATGTCTTTCCATCTTCCTTTTTTTTGTAGCGAATCTTTGCCCGACGAGCCTGGTAGTCGGAAAAAGTACTACAAGAAGAAATTTCCCGATATGCATTTTGACTAGGTAACCAGACTTCTAAATCAAACGTTTTTGCCGCTGAGAACCCAAGATCACCCACGCATAAAACCGCAACTCTATAAGCCAACCCAAGTTTGCGTAAAATCCCTTCCGCATTGCTTACTAGACTATCTAACTCGTCAAAAGATCGTTCAGGTTCCACAAATTTAACCAATTCTACCTTGTCAAATTGATGCTGACGAATTAATCCATGAGTGTCTTTCCCATAAGAACCCGCTTCCCTCCTAAAACAAGGGGTAAAAGCAGTGTACTTTACCGGTAACGAATCTTGGCCTAGAATTTCATCACGATGGAAATTTGTTACAGGCACTTCAGCAGTAGGAATTAGATAATATGGGTCGTCGCTTAACTTAAATAAATCTTCTTCAAATTTAGGCAATTGTCCGGTTCCAGTCATGGATTCTCGATTAACCATGAATGGAGGATATAGTTCCTGATATCCGTTTTCTTCAGTGTGGGTATCGAGCATAAACGAGGTCAAAGCCCTCATTAACCGCGCGCCTTGCCCTTTAAATACAGAAAATCGAGACCCAGCTATCTTGACAGCTCTTTTCATGTCAATAATATCGAGGGCTTCACCCAATTCCACGTGATTTTTTATGTCAAAATCAAACTGAGGAATCTCGCCCCAAGTTCTAATTATTTCATTGTCGGTATCGTCTTTTCCGTCGGGAACAGAATCGTGAGGAATGTTGGGAATTTCTAATAGGGTGTCATGAATTTCTTTTTCGCTTGATTGAGCTTTTTCATCCCATTCTTTAATGGATGTGTTGATTCCTTTTACCTCTTCCATCTGTTCCGTAGCGTCGTTTCCCTCTTTTTTGAGCTTGCCAACTTGAGCGGAAAGCGTTTTTTTGCGATTTTTGAGGGTTTCCGATTCGGATAAGGCTTTGCGTCTTTCGACATCAATCTCGATTAATCGAGAAATTTTTTCGGAGAATCCATCTCCACGCCTTGCGAGGCGTTTTTTTATTTCGTCGGGATTTTCGCGTATCTGTTTAATATCCAACATGAGCTTTAAAAAGAAACAAAAATAAAAATTATTTTTTTAGTTATCGGTTTCCACGGCGGGTTAAATTACTTGCAACGTTTCCAGATTTCTTAAGGCGAGTTTCAATTCCTTTTAACTTCATATTCAAAATGGAAGCGTAAGGGTAACGACCAACAAGAGATTTGAATGCGGCGTAAGCTTTTTTCAGTTTTCCTTCATCCTCTTTGCAACTTGCCATTACGAAGTCCATCTCGCTTAAAAAAGGACTCTTAGGAAATTGTTCGACAAATATTCCGTATTTTTCTTTGGCTTCTGGACAACGGTTAAGAGCGTATAAAATTTCTGTCATTTTAAAAAAAGATTCTTCTACTCTTTTGCTTTCTCTATATTTTTCTAAGAGAATCTCTAATTCTACCAACGACTGCTCGTATTCATGCTTCTTATAATAAATAGAAGCGATGCGGAACTGATGGTCCCCGTTTTCTTCGACTACATTAAAATTATCGATAAGTTTCTGGTATTCGATGATTGATTGATCGTAATCTTTCAGCGAAAACTCAACTATCTCGGAAATATATTTTTGGGCGGCGTAAGCAAATTTTCCGTGTTTAGCAACCTTAAGCAGTTCTTTAAAATATATTAACGCTTGCGAACTATTGCCAATGCTAAAGTAAGTAATCTCACCTAATCGAAATAATGCCTCTTCAGCTTGAGGTCCTTTTGGTCGCTCCTCTAATACAGTCTTTAAAATCTCGATCGCGCCGTGATTATGTCCCTTAATCCATTCCTCGTCGGCCTCTTTAAACAAGGTTTCGATTCGGTCTTCAGCGCAAGCGGAGAGAAAAATAAAAAATAAAAAAAACCAAAACGCTAAATTCGCTTTTAGCCAGATTGGTCTAATATCTTTTTCATTCCACCAGTTTTTCAAAACTTACCACTTTATTGGAATCTTTTAATACAACTAATCGCACGCCCTGTGTATTCCTACCAATGACAGAAATACCGCTAGCCTCGATTCGAATAATATTACCATCGGTAGAAATTATTAAAATTTCGTCGCTATCGGAAACCTGTCGAATCCCAACCAACGATCCAGTTTTCTCATTGGATTTCAAAGTAATAACTCCGTATCCGCCTCGGCCTTGTACTGGATAATCATCAACGGCCGTTCGTTTACCTAAACCGGATTCAGTAACAATTAAAACGTTTTTATCAGGTTCAACGATTTCGGCGCCAACAACTCGATCGTCTTCTCTTAATCGTATTCCCATAACGCCCCGACCCGTTCTACCAATGGCTCTAACTTCCGTTTCTTTGAAACGAATAGACATTCCTTTACGTGTCGCCATTAATAAATCTTGAGAACCGTCGGACAATCGCGCCGCTATCAACTTATCTCCATCATCAATCGTCAGCCCAATAATACCTCCTTGGCGAGGTCGACTATAAGCGGCAAGACTCGTCTTTTTAACGATTCCCTTTTCGGTGATCAAAACGATAAATTTATCTTCTAATTCTTTAAGAGATAAAGAAAGGATGCCTGCAATTTGTTCGTCTTGTTGGAGATTCAATAAGTTTACGATTGGTTTTCCTTTGGCTGTTCGACTTACCTCAGGAATTTGATAAACCTTCAACCAATGAACTTTACCTAAGTTGGTAAATACCAATAAATCTGAAAGACTGGTAGCAATCAACAGTTCTTGGACAACATCTTCCTCTCTTAAGCTAAAACCTCTAACGCCTTTGCCGCCTCGTTTTTGAGCTCTATAATTTTCTAGGTTGTCCCTTTTTATATAACCACTTCTTGAAAGCGTTACCACCATATCTTCATCGGCGATCATGTCTTCGATAGAAATATCGCCTTCTTCTAATTGCACAATCTCCGTTCTTCGGTCGTTACCATATTTATCTCTAATCGCAATTAACTCATCTTTAATAATTTGGAGCTTAACCGATTCGTTAGCGAGGATGTTTTCGAATTCTTTAATTAACTTTCGAATTTCTTCCAGTTCATCAACTATCTTCTGCCTCTCTAACCCGGTCAACCTTTGCAATCGCATTTCCAAAATAGCTTTTGCTTGAATCTCAGATAAGCCAAACCGCTCAGTAAGCCCTGCTTTAGCCGCTGTTGGATCTTCTGATCCACGAATCAAGGCAACCACTTCGTCCATATTATCTATGGCAATTTTTAATCCTTCAAAGATGTGTTCCCGTTCTTGAGCTTTTCGAAGATCAAATTCAGTTCTTTTGGTAACGACTTCTTTTCGGAATAGGATGAAATAATTTAAAATATCTCTTAAATTAAGAACTTTCGGTTGTTTATTTATCAAAGCAAGCATATTGATTCCGAAAGTCTCTTGCAATTGTGTGTGCTTATATAAATTATTTAAAACAACTTCCGGTATGATTCCTTTTTTTAGTTCTACGACAACACGAATGCCCTCGCGGTCAGACTCGTCACGGAGATCTGAAATACCTTCTAATTTTTTTTCTCGGACTAGTTGAGCTATTTTTTCAACAATCCTCGCTTTGTTAACTTGGTAAGGAATCTCGTTAACAATTAAAGTAGAACGGTCGTCTTTTTCGTTGGTTTCAATTTTTACCCTGGCTCGCATTTTAACGGTGCCACGACCAGTCCTATAACCGTTCCGAATTCCAGCCGACCCCATGATCAAACCAGCGGTTGGAAAATCAGGCCCCGGCACAATCTCTATCAATTCTTCAATGGAACATTCTGGATTCTCAATCAAATGAATGGCAGCGTTCACCGTTTCAGTTAAGTTATGAGGAGGAATATTTGTTGCCATTCCAACAGCAATTCCCGAAGAACCATTGACTAACAAATTTGGAAATGCAGCCGGCAAAAGGGTAGGTTCTTCCATCGAATCGTCGTAATTCGGAACAAACGGAACCGTTTCCTTCTCTAAATCTCGAAGCATTTCTTGAGTAACTTCAGCCATTCTAACTTCGGTGTATCTCATCGCAGCGGCGGAATCGCCATCAATGGAACCAAAATTTCCTTGGCCATCCACTAAAGGAAATCGCATCGAAAAATCTTGCGCTAATCGGACAATCGTGTCGTAAGCGGCTGTTTCGCCATGAGGATGATATTTACCAATAACATCACCAACAATACGCGCAGATTTTTTATAGGGACGATTGAAAACGTTCGACTGCTCATGCATAGCAAAAAGAACTCGGCGATGAACCGGTTTAAGGCCATCGCGAACGTCGGGTAAGGCTCTACCTACAATTACGCTCATAGCGTAATCGAGGTAAGAATTCCTCATTTCATCTTCAATATCGATTTGTTCGATTATTTGGGGCATTAAATTCTCCAAAAAAACTATCGTTTTTTAAGAAATAATAGCGTTAGTTTAAAGGATTTTTATTTTATGAGTTTAGGAAGAAAGTTTTAAGAAACTTAAACATCTAAATTTTTAACTTCTAAGGCATTCCCCTGAATAAAATCGCGACGGGGTTCGACTTCGTCTCCCATGAGCATAGAAAACAAATTATCGGATTCGATTAAATCATCGGCTCGAACCTGCAAAAGAACCCTTTTGTCAGGATTCATTGTAGTTTCCCAAAGCTGGTCTGGATTCATCTCGCCCAAACCTTTATAGCGTTGAATATATAATCCTTTTTTCCCAGCTTGTAATATTGAATCTAATAACTCTTCTCGGGAAGAAGCTGTTTGGACCTCTTCGCTTTGAGTCAATTTAAAGGGAGGATAATCTACACTTTTAATAGGCTCGTAGGCTTCAAGCAACTTTTGCACTAAAACAGAATCAAAAAAATCTGAATTAAATTGAATTTTAAATTCGCGACTCTGCGCAACGCCAGAAACTTCAAATTGATAAAGATTATTTTCAATATCTTGATCAATCGCCACCTTTATATTTTTGAGGTTACCATTAAAGTCAATGGTTTCATTTTCATGATCAACCAAGGCGCGTCGAGTTTTATCCTCATTCTCAATGGGCGCTAATTTTATTAACCGATCACTTAAATATTTTTCTTCCTCTTCCTCTACAAGGTCTCCACAACGAATTTCTAAAGGAACATTTAAATTTCCATCTTTTAAATTATATCTTTTTCTACACTCTTCATCTATCAGGTTATCCAAAAGATTTAACAAGAGATCCACAGTTCCTTTGAAAGTTTTTAAACTATCTTTTGGTTGATCCATTTTAATAACTGAATTCAAAATATCGGCAGGAAGATTATTTCTAACAGCATAACCAAAAACCTCTCTAAATTGGCTCAAGTTATTAACTAATGCCTCTAAGGATTCTCCAGAATAAGAAATCCCATTTCGAGAAGATTGAATCTCCATCTTATCCACACCCAACTTAACCAAGTATTGAGATAATTTATTCTCATCTTTTAGGTAATTCTCGGATTTCCCTTTTTTCACTTTAAAAAGCGGAGGTTGGGCAATATACAAATAACCTTTTTCAATTAATTCTGGCATTTGTCTAAAGAAAAAAGTCAGAAGCAAAGTTCGTATATGAGCTCCATCCACATCGGCATCTGTCATAATGATAACTTTGTGGTAGCGTGCCTTTTCGATATTCATATCGACTCGTCCGATCCCAGTACCCAAGGCGGTGATGATAGTTCGAATTTCATCGCTTCCTATCATTTTCTCGTATCGAGCTTTTTCAACATTCAAAATTTTACCTTTAATTGGCAAAATAGCTTGATACTTCCTGTCTCTCCCTTGTTTAGCGGAACCTCCCGCCGAATCTCCCTCAACAATATACAACTCAGATAATGCGGGATCTTTTTCTGCGCAATCGGATAGTTTTCCTGGTAACGAGCTTATTTCAAGAGCGTTTTTACGACGCACCAAATCTTTTGCTTTTTTAGCGGCTTCTCTTGCCAAGGCAGCGCTTATAGCCTTGGAAACAATGGCTTTGGCTATAGATGGGTTTTCTGCAAACAATTCGCTCAATTTTTCATTAACGATTTGTTCTACTAAACCCTTAACCTCGCTATTACCTAATTTTCCTTTTGTCTGGCCTTCAAATTGCGGCTCTGGGATTTTTACGCTCAGCACTGCTATCAAACCTTCACGAACATCTTCGCCGCTCAAACTCACGTTGGTGGACTTTAACAAACCATTTTGCACAGCATAGCTATTTATAGTCCTTGTTAAAGCAGACCGATAGCCGCTTAAATGGGTGCCTCCATCACGCGTATTAACATTATTCACAAAAGTAAATATTTCTTCTACATAGCTGTCGTTATATTGCATCGACAGCTCAATAACAAAATCATCTTTTTCTTTAGTTATATAAATCGGCTTGGGATGGATTATCTTTTTATTTCTGCTCAAATGTTCGACAAAGGAAACGATGCCACCTTCATAGAAAAAATCATGGCTTTTACCATTTCTTTCATCTTGGCAGTGTATTTTCAATCCTTTATTTAGAAATGAAAACTCTCTAAGCCTATTTGCTAAAACATCGAAACTAAAGGAAACCTCTTTAAAAATTTCAGAATCATACTTAAAAATAATTTCCGTTCCGGTACTTTTAGTATCGCCAATTATATCTAGCTTTGTCTGAGGAACTCCCTTTTCATATTTTTGACGGTATTTCTTCTCGCCTCTTTTAATGAGAACTTCCAAATTCTCAGAAAGAGCGTTTACAACGGAAACCCCGACCCCATGTAACCCTGCGGAAACCTTATAGGTATCTTTATCAAATTTTCCACCTGCATGTAGAACAGTTAAAACAACCTCAGCAGCAGAAATATTACGATCAGAATGCATGTCTACAGGAATACCGCGACCATTGTCTTTAACGGTTACACTATTATCTATATGAATAATAACGCTGATTTCATTGCAGTATCCTGCAACCGCTTCATCAACACTATTATCGACCAACTCATAAACGAGATGATGTAAACCATCGGCGCCAGTTCCTCCGATATACATGGCAGGTCTTTTACGAACAGCTTCAAGTCCTTCCAATATTTTTATATTGGAGGAATTATAAGTTTTGTTATCTGATTCCATTACTTATACTTAAACTAATAAAAAACTCTTATTTATATTTAAAAGAGGTAGAAGGGCTTGTTAAAATGTGGAAAAACCCGGTAAAGGCTCAAAATAAAACGGAAATTTTCATGAATAAATTGTTAGATAAAACTGCGTTTTTTTCAAGCGCGGAAGGATTTAACTTTTATTTGATTATTATACCTTATTTTCCACAATGATTCACAATTAATTAACAGGTTATCCACGTTCTATCTTATCGATTAAAGTTTGCACGTTTCTTGAGATTTCGTTGTTTTCTTTCAATAGTTTACCGATTTTAGTATGAGAATACATCACGGTTGTATGATCCTTACCTCCAAACTCTCTTCCGATCTCTGGTAAAGATGACTTGGTACGCTCTCTGCATAGGAACATTCCAATCTGTCTTGGAACTGAAATATCACGGGAGCGCTTCTTTGACTTTAGATCAGAAACCTTTAAATTAAAATGAGTTGCGACCTGTTTTAAGATATTTGGAATTGTAAAGTTCTCTTGATGATCTTGAGAAAATTTCTTGAAGACATTTTTTGCTAAATCCATATTTATGGGTTTTGACGTAAAAGAGGAATATGCTATTAGTCTGAGTAATATTCCTTCCAACTCCCTAATATTTGAGCGAATGTTGTTCGCTATATAAATTGCAACATCTTCGGTCAATTTAACGTTTTGAATCTCTGCTTTTTTTAATAGAATCGCTACTTTAGTTTCTAAATCTGGGGGCTCCATATCCGCTATCAGGCCGCATTCAAAACGAGACCGCAGTCTCTCTTGAATTTTTCTCATTTCTTTTGGAATAGCGTCGCTTGTAATGATGACTTGTTTGTGCGCTTCGAATAGTGTGTTAAACGTGTAAAAAAACTCTTCCTGAGTTCGGTCTTTGCCTTCAATAAATTGAATATCGTCGACTAATAAGACGTCCAGGGGACGATATCGGTCACGAAAAGCATTCATGCCATCCTTTTTCAAAGACTGGATCAAATCGATGGTAAATCCTTCAGTGGAAACATATCTAATTTTTAGTTTTTTATTTTTTTCGTGAATTGCGTTTCCAATAGCGTGAAGAAGATGAGTTTTTCCTAAACCTACAGAACCATATATAAATAAAGGGTTATAAGCCATTGCGGGATTAGAGGCTACCGCCTTTGCCGCTGCATGAGCAAACTGATTACAACCGCCGACTACAAAGTTTTTGAAAGTATATTTTTGATTTAACGAGGGTTTGAAATCTAAATGGTTTTGTTCATCAGTTTCAATATAGTTATGTTTTTCATACGAAACTTTTGTTCCGTTTCTAGCTGAATAAACTTTAAATTTAACGCGAAGCGGAGTCCCAGAAACGCTCTGTAGAGAGCTTTCTATTATGCTTGAATAGTTTTCTTTTAAATATTTTTTGAAAAATTCATTGGGTACGCCAAGAGTAAAAACTTGACCATCGTATGAAACTGGAGAGGTGGGGGTGAACCAGGTATTGTAATTTTCTGGGAGAACCTGGTTTACGATATCTTCTAAACACTTACTCCAGAGAACTTCCATAGATTTCCATTTTCTCAGGTCTTGCGACAAGGCGAAATATTAACTAATTTGTGAGGAATTGGAGCTATAGTAATGAAGCCCCAATTTAAAATCAATACAAAAATTTTTTTCATAGTAATTTAATAACCAATTGAATATTAATGATTAATTTTTATTTCGGATTGATAAAAAAACTTAAAATTGTTGATTTTCAATGACTTAAAATATAGAAATATTTTTAAAATTTAGGTAAATCTAAGCTAAAAATACTTTTAAAAACTAACCAGGTTTATAAAAATATTTTTAGTTATTAGTACTCATTTATTTTGATAATAAGTTTCATTTCTACTATTGATTTAAATTAGAGCTAAATAAAAATGCATAAAATTTAATCGCAGTTTTCCGCTCTCAAAATAATTTAAAGCTAATTCAAAGCTTTTGGATTAATCCCTTCGATTTTAATTTTTTCTCCCTGATATGTTCCAAACAGCAGCATCTTAAACATCCTCGCTAATAGTTCCGCATTTTTATTGCCTATTTTTTAATCAACTACCTATCTTAAAAACCTCTTAATAATATTTGTTTTCAATATGTTACCCCTTTACTACCCTCGAATTTTCACAATAGGTAAGGGCGGTCTAAGTTGCTTATAGATTTTTTAATTAAGGGAAGGACCCATTTTCACGAAAAATCAGAGGTTCACCTCCTTTCCTCTGACCATTTATCCCAACCGAATGTAGACCCCCTCCCCTGCATACGGTTGAGTAGTGGAAAAGGGTTCTTCTCTTTCCTTTTATTTTTAAAAAATAAGTAATTTGATTTTTGCGGGATGAATTAATTGGGAAGTATTTTCTCGATACTTTTAAAGGGAATCTCTAAAAACTATTCTTGGCTACGAGTGGGACCTATGAAATAGGAGCTTGTCAGTTGCCGTAAGTAAAAATATTGAATTATTAGAGATACCCTAAAATTTATAAAATATTAGAAAGGGCTTTTTGTATGTCAGTTAATCTAATCAGTCGACCAGATGTAGCTTTGAAAAATAAATCTATCAAGGAAAAACAAACTGTAATTTCGGAGTATTTATCGAAACATCCAACTCCGATAGATGCAGTGAATAATGTAAAAAACAAAATAGACTCGGCTCAAGATTTGTCGCAAGTTAAGTCAAAGTTAAATGAGGCGTTTGCCGAAATTATAAAAGTAATATATGCCCTAGGAAAATAGAATGTCGGATATAGAAATAAACTCTACTCGAATCGATCGTTTATCGGCTCGATTAGATAAATCAAATGAAAACGTTAACAACCTAACTCACGCCGTAACTGAAAATACTGCAGAAATGAAAGAGCTGTGTAGACGGATAGATGGTATGCATAGCACTCTTTACGGAAACGATGGTATGAGCGGTCTAGTTGATATGGGAAGGTTTTCTAAAGAAAAAGCTGAAGAACACGAAACCTTATTAAGAGGGAAAAATAAGAACAATGGGTTAGTCCACGAAGTGCAAATGTTCAAAAGAGTAGCAACATACCTTGGAGGCGGAGGTCTTATTGGCGCTTTTTTGGAGTTTTTTAAAAAGTAAATTAAAAATGTATTTCTGAAAGCGTGAATAAATCCTATGAGAACCCTAAGTATATTTTAGGAGACCTCTAAAAATTGATCTTGGCTACGAGCTGCCCTTGCAAGCAAAAGGGGAGCGAGTTACCGCAAACTAAAATTTCGAATTATTAGAGACTCTGTTTAATTATTTGTATCTTCAAGGTCTTTAAAGATTCTATTGAGTCAAAATAAATAGTTGTAGTCGCCTGGAGTTTATCGAAATACCGCTTAAAAATTTATTGTGTAATTTTCGATAGCTTCAGAGCGACGCTTTAAATGGTCCTCTACCAGTCAAGGAGGTCTTTGTTTACCAAACTTAACTTTCTAAATATTTATCTAGAAAGTTTTTTTATGGAGATAAAGTTATGACCGCTGTATGCGATTTTATTTGGAAATTGGAAACGATGTCCGATATTGATAAAAAAATAAATAATGATACTGATCGTTTTGAAATTTCATCGAATCTGCTTACAGATAGTGAAAAATTTAAATCCGTCAAAAATTATGATTTGGGAATAAATTTTACACAACAAGAGTATTCAGACATAAATCAGTTTACTTCTGAAGCGGTTATAAGTGGAGATACAGCGGTTCTCTCTAGAGGAAAATGGCCTGATAATTGCGCCAATGGACGAATCACTTTTGACGTTGGAAAAAAGTTTTTTTATATTGTTTCCCGCGAATCGGAGAAAAAAATTATTTTAGATGGGTTTCCACCGAGTGGAATGTTTAGCTACATTATCCGGTTAACGGAATTTGATTTAGGCGAGGTTAAGCTTTGCGCGAAAAGAAACGCCGATCTGAGATTTGAAAATTGGTCGATAAATCAAGATGAGAATTATAAAAATGTAATCAATGAATACGTATCGGTTAGCGACACTGAAGCCATCCCGACGACAATTTGGCCGAAGATAGTTTCCTCCTCAATTGTTGAAACAATAAACTCGCAAAATATTTATTATTGGTTAATTTTTTATCCTTCCTCAAAAAAGTTTAATGAAGATATTGAAGTAAAAATTTTTAATAAGGATAAGAATTTCTGGAGAAAAATAGCTAAAGTTCGAGCTGGTTTTTGGGAATATAACAATTCTGCGGAAGCAACCTCGGAGACTTGGGTTTTAGCCTCGACAAACGATCTTCTTCACGCTGTTTCCGAAGCGATATCTTCAAAAAATGTAAATCGAATGACGAGAGAAGATGTAACCTCAATAACCGAATTTGAATGGGGATTAATTAATGGTTGGTCCGGTCCAGAAGATATAGCCAGGGGGCTCACACTACACTCTACAGACCCTGAAGAGAATCCGTCAGTATCTCAATTTTGCTTAAATTTTGAAAAATAACGGAATGTTCTAAATCCCTTTTAGCTTTTAAATTTAAAGCAGTTAAAAGTTTGGAAATATCTAACTATTTTCTTGGACAATTTTTTGAATGGTGGGAATCACTTCTTTTATGCTAAGAGGTTTGCTGATAAAACCGTTCATCCCTGCGTCAAAACATTTTTGTTGATCGCTTTTATCTTCGTTTGCGGTCATGGCTATAATTGGAGTTAGTTTTTTTGAACCTTCTTTTTCCAAACGCCGAATTTCCCTAGTTGCTTCTAAACCGTCCATTTCAGGCATCTGCATATCCATTAAAATCGCGTCGAATTGTTCTTTCTGAAATTCATCAACAGCTAATTTGCCATTTTCCACTGCAATGACGCTATGGCCTTTGCGAGTAAGCAGTTTTGAGGCAAGGGTAAGATTTAATGGCGTGTCGTCGACTAACAATAGTTTTAGATTTTCTTGTTCCATGGCGGTAATTTAGTAAAGTAAAATTAAGCGATTTTTTGTTGATAAATAAAACCTGAACGATGTCCTAATGTTAACACGGGTTTAAAGGAAGTTGCTTGAAAAAAGCAAACCGTCCAAACTAAGAAATCGCGTCTTGAAAACCGGCCATAAATCAAAGATAAATTAGAACGATTTCCAAGCTCCAATAATTCTACCTACTACAGGATCGGGATATTCTTTTAAATTTACAATTTGTATTTGTGCAGAAGGATTGAGGGGACGCAGAACTAAAAAGCTTTTTCCTAGTTCTACATATTTTGCCGTTAGACCGTTCTCATGAAAGATGGCATACATTTGGTTTTTTTCTATAGTTTTATCGCTCCGATCAATGATCACAATATCGCCTGAATGTAGAGTGGGTTCCATGGAATCTCCTTCTACGCGACTAGCCACTAGGTTATTACGCCGTCCCGTGGCTCGAGTATGCAACAAAACATAATCTTCGATATTCTCGTGTTGAATAATGGGTTGTCCGGCCGCAATGGAAGAGTCGGTTAACGGAACTGAAATATAATCTTCTTGATTAATCGCAGGGCCGCTTTTATCCGGATAGCTATTGTAGATTTTTAGTTGAGGCGGTGCATGTCCCAATTCTATTTTTTCGTCGCTCAATAATCTTTGAATCGGTATTTTCAAAATATCGCTAATTTTATTCAACAACTCTGTTGAGAACGACCATATCCCCTTTTCGTAAAACTCCAAAGAAAGCTCGGGAACCTCAATTTCTTGGGCGAGTTTTTGGACTGAAAATCCTTTTTGCTCTCTTGCGTTTTTAATTTTATTAGCAATTTTTTTATCATATTGAGAGGTTGATTTTTTACCGGTTAGCAACCAGTCAAAATCCGCATAGAAATACGTAGAAATAGTCAGCAATATTTCTGAAGAAGGCACTGTTCTTCGTTGCTTCCATTTTTTAAGCGTATCGTAATTTAGATTTGTGACTTGTGAAAAAGAACGCAAAGAATTCCCTTCTAGCAACTGAGAGAACCTATCGTAAATTTCCCCACCGTTAATTTTCATAGAAACCACTCAAAAAATTCTTGACAAAAGGGGACAATTGTCCCATATTTATAGATATACAGGGACATATGTACCTATTTGTAGCCAAAAAGTTTTGTCACCAAAAAATATTTTGGCTATTTATTAGTTACCAAACTTATTGTTTTATTGGGTTTTTAGCGGCCAAATACAAGTTTTCGTGAATTGGCGCGTTTACCTATAAGAATTATACCATCGATTGTTTTATTACAAAGGGTCTTTATGAAAATATTGGAAATTTTTGGGTCAAGAGTAGGGATGTTTTTAGAAAAACTGTCGTTTTCCAATTTGATTTAGGTTTTTTGGGGAGGGTGGAAAAGTATTCTACCTGTTTATTGGAAAGAAACATTGAAGCGAGTGGAATACGACAGATGAAAAAATTGAAAATAAAAAGAGACAACTCAGTAATAAGCCGTATGCAAATTTGTGGATTGCCAAAAGGGAATAAGCAAAAAAGTAAAAAATTTAAGGGGTGTGGGGCGCGAGGGATGGTTCCTTCAGTAGCAGGCTGGAAATGCCTCTATTGTGGGTTTTTTCGTTATTTTCCTCATGTGGATGATGAACGACTATGGTCGCACTTTAAGTGGGCTCGTGAATACTGGAGGGCTTATTATTTTAATGGAAATTATTATATAAATGGCTGCCCTGTATCTTATGGCATAGACCCTATACCGCCCTATTTATACGATGATTTGATGGAAGTAGAAACGCCTATTTGGTTCCGTGCGTTCGCCAATCTAGATGAAGACGACTTTGATCAGTATTTGAGTTTATACACACGCAGTAGTTATTTTGTAGACCTGAATGAAGAAAATAATGAGGAAAATGGGGAGGAGCGCTTGTGAAAACGGAAGACTTTTATAGTTGGAGTGAGGAAGTAGTTGGTTTAGATAATAGGTTGCAGTTTTTCCAGATTGAACACCTCGACGTAATGAACCAGGCTAGATTGGCCCAATACACTCCTGAAACAGGGAGTAGAGAGAATTGTCACCGGTATTTGAAAAAATTATCTGTTGATTTGGAAAATGCAAAATTAACCGATAAACAAATGATTGCTATAAGCTTAGTGTTTTATGGAAATATCCCAAAATCAAGAGCGGCGCGAGCTATGCAAATTACCTATCAATCTCTCAACGATCATATTAAAGGCGCATTAAAAAAAATCGAGAGAAGTTTGTCTTCTTAGGGATGAGCTGGAAGGTTTTAGAAATTATCTTAAGGGAACTTCTAAAAATTGTTTTTGGACACGAGCAGGCCTTATGAAATAAGGGTTTGGGAGTTGCGGGAAGTAGAATTATCGAATTTTTAGAGATTTGCTTAAATTTATTCAACCAGGAAAGTAATACGGTGGGAGGACGTCGGGTTTTCTTAATTTATTTTGCCCGAATTTTGTAATGGCGTCGGTATTGTGCTTATTTTGTTTTAGATAAACTATGCAAATAGGGTCTTTATAAATTTTTTTCCATTTCGGTAAATTCGTAAAGCCTTCATCCCCTGCATGCGCTGTTTTTACTACAACAATATCTGAGTTTATTAAAATTTCCCGCCAATTTTCTTTACGTTCCCAAAAGTTCCAAGCTTGTTCAATAATTTGTTCTGGGTAAACAGTGCGGAATCTACCGTCTATAGCTACTTTTGATTTAGGCCTCTTCCAAATTAAATACTCCCCCCAATCGAAAGGAGAAACGATATTGCCATTGATATCATTGTGTTCCAAGAATTGAGCTAAATAGACGGGATAAACAGTGGGTTCAACAACTATTTGAAAACTGTTTTTATTGTAAGCAGAGCTTGTCATTCCAACTTGGAAGGCAAGAAATAATCCTAAAGCGATTTGCGATATTTTTTTAAATGGAGTTGATAGAGTTTCAAGATTTTTTCTTATAAGCGGTTGATTTGCTAGGGTCGCAACCCAATCCGCTAAATAGGGAGCCGATACAATTGCCGCTAGTACTGTGTGTCTTTGGCTTTTAAACGCGAATATTATGGATATTATTATTATCCCCACTTCCCATAATTGCTTTTTTCTATTTCCGACTATGGATATTAAAAACACCAAAGTTAAAACTTTAAATGGTAAGTGACTCAAATCAAATAACGGAATGGCTGCCCATTCATTAATTTTTCTTGGCAGAGACAGTGATTTGATAAAAAATGTCCACAACTCTATTCCATAGGGATTTATCAATACAGTAAGGCAAGATCCCGCTAATACGATTGCTAATGGTTTCCATGAGGGAAATTCACTTTGTTTTGTCTGGAACCATTGGATTGCTGTAACTGTCGCTAAAATTCCTAATCCCGCAATTACTCCGCCGTGGCAATTTATCCATAATAGAAAAATTGCGGGAATACAAAAAACCCACCGACTATTCTTTTCAAAAAAACTTCTTAAAATAAAAATTAATAGCGCCGCAAACAAAAAAGTCATAAGTTGTGGTCGGACCATAAAGCCTGGCCCAATCACAGGTAATATGACGATAGACGATATCGCAAACAGGTAAGGGGTTTTTCGGTAAGATCCCGACTGGCTGAGTAAGTATATTGTTGTCCAACCAAGAATCATTTTAAAGGCCAGTAATCCGCCCGATCCCAGGTTAGCGTATATTAGATAAAAAAGAACTTCAGTTAGCCATTCATGGTTTATCCACCGTTCTCCATTTGCAGTAAAAGAATAAGAATCTGTTAAAGGGATTGAACCTGATTCCCAAATCTCCTTGCCGAATAAGATATGTCCCCATAAATCCGGGTCTGCCGTTAAATACGAAAATTCTTTAAAAGCTAAAACGTAAACGAAACCATAGGCCAATATTTTTAAGTACGATGGATTTTTCATGATCTTGTAAACCGTAAATAGCTAATGAACGACCTCTCCGCAATATGAATACATAAATATATTATTTAAAAGACGCTCTTAATTTTAAAGACTTTGTTATGCTATATTAGCAAAAATTATTTCGAGGGTATGTTTTGAAAATAGTAGTTTGCATTAAACAAGTATTAGACACAGCCGCCAAGATAAACATCCAAGATGGAAAAATTGATCCATCTGGGATTCCGAGAATAATTAATCCTTATGACGAGTTTGCTCTTGAAGAAGCGATTCGAATAAAGGAGAAAAAGGAAGGCGCTGAAGTAACTATAGTTTCCTTAGGGCCGGAAACCTCAAAAGAAGCTCTCCGTTCCGGTTTAGCGATGGGCGCTGACAACGCGGCCCATTTAATGGATCCTGTATTTGAAAAACTTGATAATTTAGGCGTAGCTCGCGTTTTAGCTTCTTATATAAAATCAATTTCTTTTGATTTGATTTTATGCGGTCGCCAAGCTGTGGACGATGACATGGGTCAAGTGGGCGGAGCTTTAGCGACCCTTCTTGAGTTGCCTTTAGCCACGGTAGTGACAAAATTGGATTTTTCAGAAGATGGTTCCAAAGCTATTGCGACCCGGCAGATTGAAGGAGGTTCCGAGACCTTTGAGTTAGGGCTTCCAGCTTTATTGACCTGCCAAAAGGGTTTGAACGAACCCCGGTTACCTTCGTTGAAGGGAATTATGAAGGCTAAAAAGAAAGAGATCAAGATAATGGATGCAGCGGCGTTAGGGTGGGAAGAACTCCCTAAACCGAGAGTCATTCAAGGAGACGCTTCATTACCGCCGAAAAGATCTGGAGGTTCGATTTTAGAAGGGACTTCCGCTGAAAAGGTTTCTAATCTAGCTCGATTGTTAAGAGATGAAGCTAAAGTTGTTTGATAGCGTTCATTTAGGTAATATATGAGTATATTAGATGGATCCAATAAGAATTTGAACTTAACGAAGAGATTATGACTAATATAGTAAATCGCGCTAAAGAACTCGGCTCTCGCTACAAAGGTGAGATTGGACTCACTGTCCTCATCTTATACGTTTTTTTGTTGGGCCTTGGCACTATTGGCGAACTATGGGAAGTAGAGTGGATTCTTGATCTGCCTATATTCCGACCTCCAGGAAAATATTAAAAAAGATAAGCTGCAATTACCTTTCACTTTTTTCTTTCCTAGCTAAAAAATCCTTTAAATATTTTGCTCTCGATAAATCAATTCTATGTGGATTTTGCTTAGTATTGATAATCCCGTTTGAGGGTTTGAAATGAATAACGTCTTTTGGTCCTTCCGTCAGTTATAAGTTTTTCCCCAGCCGTAAATAAAACCTCCTCAACCCAATGGTATTGGAAAATTTTTAAATTAGATTTTTCGGTTAGTTTTCCTTACCACGTCTAAAGCTCAAATTTTTTAGTTGCAATTCTGTTAAAAAAAGCGAAAATAAAACGAAAATCTATTTTATTAGGGGGATCTGCAAAAATCCAGATTTGCCAAGAACCTAGCGCTTAAAATAAGGAGCTAGGCGATAGGAAACCAGTAAAATATGGATTATTAGAGGCTTATCTATGCATGACTTATCAAAAGCTTTAAGTGGACGAGGGGTTACGAAAAATTTACCCAATCGGTTCAAACCGTTTTCTCAAGAGGTCGACGATTATTGTCATAAAACAGAAGCGTCTAATCCTCAAACTGTATTTATTAAAGATGAATCGAAGTCTATACTTTCAAAGAACGATAGTCCGGATATCCCCTTTGGATCGAGTTTAAACCCATATAGAGGGTGCGAGCACGGTTGTGTCTATTGCTATGCGCGTCCTATGCACGAATATTTGGAATGGTCGGCTGGGTTGGATTTTGAAACAAAAATATTAGTTAAAGAAAACGCCCCTCAATTACTCGAAAAAACTCTTTCTTCTAAAACTTGGAAACCTCAAGTAGTTGCCTTAAGCGGCGCTACAGACCCCTATCAGCCCGCCGAGAAAAATTTTGAAGTTTCAAGAAAATGTCTGCAAGTATTTTCAAAATTTCGCAACCCGGTTGTCGCCATTACAAAGAATTATTTAGCGACGCGAGATATCGATTTATTTTCGCAATTGGCGCAACATAACGCCTCTGCAATTTATATTTCGTTAAATAGTTTGGATACGTCTCTTGCCCGGAAGATGGAACCGCGCGCATCGTCGCCAGAGCGTCGATTAGAAACTATTCGTAAATTTAGCGAAGCTAAAATCCCGGTGGGTGTATTGGTAGCGCCTGTTGTGCCGGGATTGAATGATAGTGAAATACCGGCGGTTTTAAAGGCCGCGGCAGAAGCCGGAGCTAGTTTTGCCGGTTATGTTGTTCTGAGACTACCGTTTGCAGTAGAGGGATTGTTTACCAAATGGTTGGAAGAGGCTTACCCGAACAAGAAGGAAAAAGTACTGAATCGTTTACGTTCTTTACGGAATGGGGACCTTTACAATTCTGACTATGGGTCTCGTATGAAAGGGCAGGGAGTTTTTGCAAAACAAATTGCCGATTTGTTTGAATTGTCCAAAAGGAAAGCTGGAATTAGCGGCCAAGGTCCAAGGTTGGACGTTAGCGGTTTTATTCCGCCGAGCGGTCGGCAACTTTCGTTGTTTTAACGCCAACCCTTAATTTTCAGATTCAGCCCAAGCTTGTTGAATCAAAGTTAAAGGTTGATGAACGAGATGACATTTCTTGCAGGATTGAATGCTAATGGTTTCGATGCTTTCCCAAAATTTTTCTGGGCTAGGCTCTCCCGTCGCTAAATCTTTTTTCAAATCTTGGACAACTTCTAATATATCGTCGTTTACAAAAAATTGTTTTACGGATACAGCGGAACGAGACCATTCAGAAACGTGGCATTTCGAACAAACGGACCGGAGTTCCTTAATTCGTTTCTGAAAATGGTTAGCCGCTTGAAAAACCTTCATATATTGTTCTTGCGAAAAATTAACCGTCATCTCTTTAAAATTTGCCGATAAGCGATACATAAAATCTTTGTAATTCATCTCTTCTTCGACAATGGGATCGGTGATTTTAATCTTTTTTACAGATGGCATATGGTATTTTGCCCATACGGGTAAATAATTTTTCGAGTGACATTTGGCGCAGGTTTTGGCGACCGGGCCCGACGCTTTTTTTATCTGTTTGGGATCGTGACTTGCTACGGATTCTGAAAAATTTTGCGCCGCTTTTAAATCAAATAAATCTTTCCATTCAGGAACCCATTTCGACGCTTCGGTATAACTTTCTAAAAAACGTTTCGCTCCGTCTTCGGCATTTTTCCAATCATTTTCTTTCATATCGACAAACACCCCGCCAAAAGCGCCGCTAATTTTATGCATTTGTTTAGTCCAACGCGGTGTTTTGCTTTCAGGTGGATAAAATTGATCTAATGATTTTGGTGGAGGAGAAATTATGTAATCGCCGGCAAAAATAAGTTTTGGAGCGACAAATAGACATAGCGCGATAGCGGCCAAAATCAGTCGAATCTTCATGAAACCTCTTGAGAAAATGACGAGATAATTTATGAATATAGGAAAAGAATATCTAAGGTAGTTTTATTGTATTACATCAAAAAATCTATTTCTTAATATTTTTTATAATTCTCAAAACAATATCTTATAGGGGATCTCTAAAATTGTTTTTGACCACGAGCGCTTGTTATGAAATTAGGGCTTGCAAGTTGCAGCAAGTAAAAAAATATCGAATGATTAGAGATGTTCTTAAATTTAGTCGTAGAAAGTTTCTTTAGCGTTATAGTAAGTTGACCGATTTTTTCCTTCTTCCAACCTTACTGGTTTTTGATGAGTATTTTGATGTTTGGAAGTTAGTCTGACAGCAATGGCTCCTCGAACACGAGCGTCTTTTTTTAAGGCAATGTCATAGTTTCCTTTGTCAATAATGGCTTTATAAAAGTTGGCGCGGTAAAGAATGGTTGTGCTAAATTTTGCTCCTTGCAAATCCCCTTCGGTGAAATCTCCGGATTGCAAGTTTGCCATTGTAAAATCCGCTTTGTGAAAATCCGCTTTGTGAAAAATTGATTCCGCTAGATTTGCGCCGTTAAAACTAGATCTTGAAAAGTTAGCTTCGGAAAGATCTAATTTTTTCTTTTTATCGCCTTCCGTCAATATTTGATGATCAAAATTTATGTCGTGAAAAAAATGAAAAAGAATTTTCGCGGAATGTTTTTTATATAGAGTGATTTTTTTAAGTAAACTAATAAATCCCTTGGGATTTCCCCAGTCAACATTAGTAGGTTTTTGGACGCTAAAACCACAATGAGCGCAAAAGGCAAATAATGCGATTGTTGCGTTTGAGAAAAATTTACTCAAATTATCAGAACTTGTTTCTAGTTTCATCTCGCTCAACGCTTCATGGATGGGCAAATTGTCTTTAACAGCATCGGATAAAAATGAACCAAATCGAATTTGCAGCGTCTTTATCGCGTCAGGGTCGTGGCGAAATCGTTTTTCTTCGCCTTTTAACAAACCCACGATTTCACTATCTAAAAGATTCGGACCCGTTAGTTTGATCCATTTTAATAAGGCTTGTTTTGTATCCCAGCCCTGGTTGCCTTTAGAATTCTCGTGCTGTTCCGTTTGAATTCTCATTTGCCATGCAGTGTCTGAAAGACAACGAGCAATAAGGTATTTTTGCAAACTCGGAAAAGAAAAGTTAAAAACGCGTTCGCCAGTAGCAGACCATTTTGATTCGAAGAAACAAGTTGTTATTAATCCTAAAATTGGATCGCTGCATGAAAAAGTATTTGCGAGGGATTCCAAAAGTTCTTTTCGACCTGCGCTGTGGATACGATCGCGAATTTGATCTAAAGTTGCCGCGCCGCCATGAATGCTACAGGCGACTGCTATTTCTTCCATAAGACGGAAATAATTTTTTTCGCGAAGAGGCCATTGGCGTTTTAAAAACTTATTGAATAAGTTGAATAATCGAGAAAGAATTTCTTCGTAAAGATCGTTGGCGTCCTTTTTGTGTATACCATCAGTTAGCGCAATATTGGTAAGCGTTTGGTTTATCCATGGATTACGGGAGACATCTTCATAAAAAGCTGAATTGAGTTTGGATAAACTTTCATACGAGCCGCCTTTTTGTTCTTTTTTTAGGGCGTTTTGCCATTTAATCCGACTATCAATCGCTAAAGATTTCGCTGCATCAGCCCTGGTTTTGCGAATATCAAACTTTAACGGTAATAAAGAAAGACATAAGGTTTTTTCTCCTAACGCTTCCGCGCACCACTGGGCCGGAATATTGTGAGAAGAAATCACGATTTTTAAGTTTCCATTTTCATTGATCAACTGAACTATTTTTTTAATGAATATGTCGAAAGAGGCGCTAGATTCAGCGTTTAACCAAAGGTCTTCGAGGAATTCTAAAATTAATACCGTTTTCCTATCCGTAGGGAATAACCGGGGTTGTTCGTTTTGGAAAAACCCTTGAGCTTGCAATTCTTCTAATATCCCAGTTGTTGGATCGTTGGCGGAAAGTATTTTTGAAGCTGGGACAATTATTGGAAGGTAGCTTCCGAATGGATTATTAGGGGAGGCAAGCGCAGCTCCCCATTTTTTAAGCGTCACTGATTTTCCCGATCCAGGGTTGCCAGACACAAGAAAAAAAGGTGGAGAATTTTCGTTATTGAGCCATTCGTCTAAACAATTTTGGGCGTCTTCAACAAAACAGGGTTCTGACCAAGTTTCCTTTGTCATACCTGTGCCTGGATTAGGCCAAAACTCCCCTAGAGGGGGAATGTAAATTTCCTGAGATAAGTTAACGACCGGAATTTTATAGGATACAATTCCTTTTAAATAAGAAGCGAAATCCTTTTCAACTTCGCGAACGGTATTGATATTTGATTTGTAAAAATTAAGAAAAGATCGGTATCGATTAGAACGTTTCGAAGCGATATTGAATAGATTTGATAGAAATAAGTTTTCACAAGTCGCTACAAAATCTTTGGCTTTTGTTTTTTTAAGACCGAACTTTTCAATTTGAGTCGATAAAATTTGTCCCAACATCGGGATGGGAGGGTAGGCTCTTGGATTGGATTCAATAACTTCAGTGAAAGAAGAACCTTCAGCGGTTGTTGTAGAAAGTTTTTCCAGTTCTTCTTCAAAAACCGTCAAATCACAATCGTTTAATCGTGATTTATCCAAGGGTTCTTTGGAAATTCGCGATAAGGCCGTTTGGAATCCTTGACGATAAGCGTCTAATATCAAAAAGGCATAAGCTTCGCCAGGATCTTCTAGCTTTTTTGCTTTTAGCGTTTCAAGAAAGAGATTGTTAGATTTTTCAAAATTATGCGGAAGTTGGAAAAGTCTTGAAGAAGCGATGGTTTGGCAAAACGCCTTTAAAGGGTTTTTTATAGCCAAATTAAAACCAACTAGCCAGAATTCCCTATGCGGTAATTGGGGGTTTTCTACTTTATCTTGAAGTGGAATGTCTATGGCGACGATCTCCAAATACGATTATAAGATAAAATCTTTAGCTGTTTTGATAAGCGCCGTAAAATCGGTTCTTCGAATCCTTATTTATTTTATATTAGAAATCGATAAAAACGAAAAAAAAGCGGGTTGCGAGCCTGGTATTTTTATAGGATCGCTAAAAATGTAAAATTGGTTATAGAAGACAGGAGAATCCGAGAAAGAAAAAATCCAAAAAAAAACGGATCCCCTACTTCCTTTTTTGGAAGAGGAATCCGTTTTATATAATGGCTCCGGAGACAGGACTCGAACCTGTAACAAATCGGTTAACAGCCGATTGCTCTACCATTGAGCCACTCCGGAATGGTATTTATTAAAATCCTAGGGGATTTTGATTATCTTATTCTTAATAAAGCTAAAAACGACTTAAATTTCAAGGTCTGTTTTTTTGAAGTCAAGATGGTATTTCAAACGCCACCGGTTGTCAAGCGGTTTCCTTGGGGTATATAGAGGGCTTGGGAATTGCTGAACTATCTTTTTTTCAATAATTTGTAATTTCGACAAATTGCTGGCGGCTCGTAAGTGAAAATAAAGGATCAACCTCTAAAGGCTGATCCTTTATCGACACTGAGGCCTAGTTAGCCGAACAATAGTGATCAAAATAAAATTCCAATTCTTTTTTCTTCTTGCGAGTTTGTTGAGGTGTGACTTTTGGTTTGCTGTCTCCATTTGCATCATCGAAAAAAGCGTTCCAATACCGTTTACTCAACTCATTACTTGAAATAACTTTTTTTAATTTTCCTTCTCCGTCTAAAACTTTTACTTGGTAAAACATAATAAGACCCTCCGTTCCATTAGCAGATAACGTACCGATAGATAAAGAGAACCAGAAAAAAACCAACAACGTTATCAATCGTTATTGTAAATATAGCCGGTAAAAAAAACCCGGCATTTAAATTATATATTAATTTAAACAAATTTAAAGTAATTTATTAAAATTAATATAATATTTTTTCCCTGATTAAAATTCTGCTTCCATCCTTTCTAAAAATTATTGGACAAAGTTTGGTTAGCAATTAAATATTCGTTAGAATAACTATATTATGAGACCTAAAAATTATTTCGCCACTATTGTCAACGTTTTGTGACAATATTTAATATTTGTAACATGTGTAAACTTAAGGACTTATCCCGATTTAGGGACTAAATGGAGCGTCTGATGAACCTGTTTAAATCGTTTTTAGCTGTAATATTGGCTTTGGGATTTTTTCTATTAATTGGTTGTGAAAAAGAATTAAAAGAACATCCGCTTCCCGAATCTGTCAAACGACGTTTGGAAATGGCTAATGATCCAGAAATTCAAAAGAAAAAAGTAACCGGTACAATACAATTACCCGCCGATATTTCTGAAAAAATTTCTCGGAGCGCTTCATTGTTTATTTTTGCTCGACCTGTCGGGGTTGAAAATGGTCCTCCCTTGGCCGTAAAGAAGTTAGGCGTTGTTAATTTCCCGTTTGAATTCAATATTGGTCAAATGGACACGATGCTGCAAGGCGCAGACTTTTCAGGGCAAGTTACTATTTCGGCAAGATTGGATGGCGATGGCGTTGCTGGCGGAGGTCCTGGAGATGTGGAAGGAAAAATAGACGCTACAGTAGGCGATACGGGTGTTGAAATTGTTTTGAACCATTTGGTTGGTGGCGAAAAGAAATCGCCCCAGGCTAGCCAAAGCGGAGATCAAGCGATCACTGGCAATATAGTTTTAGATAATAAAATAAAAGGTTCAGCTCCAGAAGAAGGATCGCTCTTTATTTTTATCAGACCGGAGGGAGTTGTTCGAGGTCCTCCATTAGCAGTAAAGCGCATGGCTTTTACGGGGTTTCCTCAAAGTTTCACTATTAGTGAAAAAGACGCTATGCGATCCACCGCTAAGTTTGAAGGCAACTTAACATTATCCGCTCGCTTGGATCAAGATGGCGACGCCCGTTCGGCTCCCGGCGATATCGAAGGGTCGTTGGTAACTCAAGGCGGCGCTAGCGGAATTAAATTGGTTTTGGATAAAGTGATTGGAGCCCCGGTAGAAGATAAAGGCGGTTCTATGGAACCCGAAGAACCTAAAACGATTACTGGAGTTGTCGAATTAGATCCAAAGATCGCTAAAGAGATTCCAACTGAAAATTTACGGTTGTTTATCCTGTTGCGCCCAAAAGGACAAATAGGGGGTGTTCCAATGGCGGTTCAATTGTTTGGCGAGGTTAAGTTTCCATTATCTTTTGAAATTGGCCAAAAAGACGCCATGATGCCGGGCACAACGGTTGATGGTCCGGTGGAAGTGATTGTCCGTGTGGATCGCGATGGCAATGCGAAGTCGTCTCCCGGCGATTTAGAAGGTCAAACCAACGCAGTTGTTGGCGATAAGAATATTAAAATCATGTTGGACAAAAAAGTCTAATTCCCAAAACAAAAAAATGTCACGCTGAGCTTGTCGAAGCGCAACCACCTTTAAAAAGCCGGGCATCCTAAGCCCGGCTTTTATTTATAAGGTTATTTCTAAACTAAAGTTAGTTTTTGTATAAGGCAGTCCCCACCGCGTGTCTTCCTGAAGCGAACTTTTAAGTTCGGTGAAGGATCTCGCCTCGACCAAAACGATTGTCACATTGAGCTTGTCGAAATGCGACCACCTTTTTAGTGGAGGAACCTCGTCTTTGGTTTAACAGTTCGTTTTATTTAGCGCCGCCCCTACCGCGTGTCTTCCTGAAGCGAACTTTTAAGTTCGGTGAAGGATCTCGCCCCGATTCAATAAAATTACTACAACCAATTTGGTATTCAAAATTACCTCGGTTCCCTGCTATAATATCGCTTCATAATAAATTTTTTTGGAAGCAAAAATGAGCGAAAACCCCTTCATTGTTAAAAAACCACGTAAATGGTTTGATAAGCCAATAAAACTTGCGTTTAAAGATCCCATCCAGTCTTTTTTTTCAGCAGGAGTCAAATCGTTTAATCCAGCAACTTATGCGTTGGCCTTAGCTGATGCAGTCACTGGATTGATCAAAATGTTTGATGTTAAATTAATTAACCCTGGGGAAGCTTGTTTTGCCTTAGTTTTTAGAGCTTATCAAGATGCTTTAAGAAAGTTTTTTTTATCAAAACCTGAAGGTTTAGACAAGGTTGTCGTATTAGAATCTCAATTGGATGTATTGGTTAAAAAATTAACAATCAAAATAGGAGATAAAGAATACGATAGCCGGGAAGCAGCACAGAAACCTCTTTCGTTTAGTTTAATCAAGGATTTGAGTAATGCATTTAAGGAATGGTTACAAGAAACAGGAATGGATACTTGGGATTGCCAGGAGAATGTTTTAAAAGTTGAGAAACTTTATTTAGATACACTTGGCGAATTATATGTTGATGATTCAGAGAAAGAAAAATATCAACCATTTTTTGATTTAATAAAAGGTCTTGATACCCCAATCTTTAGAAACTTTTCAGAAGAAAGAGAATGGGAGCTTTTTCGGCAGAAAATGACTTTTTTACCGGATGAGCCAATACTTGCTGAAGCGTTTGATCTACGCTCTATTTATGTTTCCCTGTGTGCGAAATTTAAAGTTGAAAAGGAAGAAACAGAAGAAAAAGGGATTAGTAGAGAAATAGAAAGGCCAGAGGAATTTGAATGGGAATGGGTCGATTTAAAAGATTATTTAGATTCCTGGGTTTTAGGAGAAAAACCTGAATTACCAAACGTACAATTTATAAGCGGAGGACCGGGTTCTGGTAAAAGTTCTTTTTGTAAAATGTGGGCTGCCCATTTGGCGGAAGATTTTCCTGGGGTTTTTCCTCTCTTCATTCCTTTGCACCGTTACCGGATTGAAGATAATCTGGACAGAGGGGTACGCGATTTTCTAAATCAGAATGGTTATTTTAACAAAACGGAATTCAAACTAAACGGAATTGATCGACAAATTGTTTTGATTTTAGACGGTTTGGACGAGCTGACCTTGTCTAAGGGAGAGATAAACCAGACTCTCCGAGATTTTATTGAATCGGTAATGCGACAAGCAAACAACTGGGATCAATCGAAAAACCCCATTTCAATTTTAATTTCTGGAAGAGAAATTACGGTTCAGGAAAATGAACAATTTTTCCGAGATGATGCTGGTTGGTTGAGATTGTTACCCTATAAAGTTGAAGAAAATAAAAATGAGAAGCTAATTAATTTGGACGATTTTACAGAACGACGCGAAGACTGGTGGCAGAATTTTCAGAAATTGCGAAACCAAGAGATCGAAGGATTTCCAGCTTCGTTAAAGTCCAACGAAAAATTAGAAAAATTATCAAGCGAACCATTATTGAACTATTTATTGGCGATTTTGCTGGAAGAAGGTTTGGAAGTTGGAGTCGAAACGCAAACTAACGAAATTTATCAAAGTTTAATAAGTTCAGTTTATAAAAGAGATTATCTGGGAAGCCCTTTACCTGACGTTAAATCTTTTGGTGAGGAACTTTTTTTTCAAGCTTTGGAAGAAATTGCAGTTGCTTGTCTGCAACAAGAAACACAGTCTGTCACTGTCGAACAAATCGAAAAGGAATTTCATAAAGCGGGTAAAGAAAAATTAGTGGAATATTACTGGGAAACTGGACAGACAGGAAGCTCTATAAAAAGTTTAGTAATGGCTTTTTATTTCCGGGCCGCAAAGAATAAGGAGGGCAAAGAAGCCTTTGAGTTTACGCACAAAAGCTTTATGGAATACTTGGTCGCCCGAAAAATCGTCAAGTTAGCGGTTTTGATTGAAGAAGAGATGAACCGAAACGAAAACCCTGAAACTTCAGGTTGTGGATTGAGTCGCGAAACAGCTTTGATTCAATGGTTTGGGCTGATGGGTCCCTTGCCGTTAAATCGAGAGACGATCCAATTTATTTTTGAAGAGGCAGGCGCTCTCGAACTCGAAAAAGCTGAATCGATTCAAAAGCGGTTTGCAGGTTTTATAGGAGACGCCAGTCGAGAAAATTTAACCATAGTAGCCCCAGCCGATAAAACGGGAATAGAGAATACTAGGGAATTTGGATATATGGCTAATTTGTTCCGCAATGGCACGATAGCATTGTTCGCAATTGCTTCAGGAGCTTCTGGTGTTACGAAAGATTTGACCAAACCAGATTGGATCGAATCAGGACGATTTGGGACTTTACTGAGAAAAATTTGTCCTCAGATAACCTCCGATGAATTTTTGCCAATATTAGATAGTTTAATTAATTTGGATTTGTCAGCACAAAATTTAAGTTGGATCAATCTTAGTGGAGCTAATCTTTGCAAAGTTGATCTTAGGGATGCTGATCTTAGAAGGGCTGATCTTAGTGGCGCTAATCTTAGAAGTGCCGATCTTAGTGGCGCTAATCTTAGAAGTGCCGATCTTAGCGATGCCAATCTTATTGGCGCCAATCTTAGCGATGCGGATCTGAGTGATGCTAATCTTATTAGGGCTGATCTTAGCAGCGCTAATCTTAGAGATGCTAGTCTTATTGGCGCTAATCTTAGCAATGCCAACCTCATTGGTGCCGATCTTATTGATGCTAATCTTATTGGCGCCAATCTTAGCGATGCTGATCTGAGTGGCGCTAATCTTATTAGGGCTGATCTTAGCAGCGCTAATCTTAGCGATGCGGATCTTAGCGATGCTAATCTTATTAGGGCTAATCTTAGCAGCGCTAATCTTATTAGGGCTAATCTTAGCAGTGCCAAACTTAGTGGCGCCAATCTTAGCAGTGCCAAACTTAGTGGCGCCAATTTCATCGATGCTAATCTCCGCGATGCTAATCTCCACGATGCTGATCTTAGCGATGCTGATCTTAGCGATGCTAATCTTAGCGATGCTAATCTTCGCGGCACCAATCTCCGCGGCGCCAATCTCCGCGGCGCTAATCTTGGCGATGCTGATCTTAGCGATGCTGATCTTCGCGATGCTAATCTTCGCGGCGCCAATCTTCGCGGCGCCAATCTTGATGAGGTTAAGCCTGATTCTATTAGTTGAATAAATTGAAATAATCAGCTAAAGGATTAATTTCAGGCTAATTTAAGGTATTGAGAGTTTGAAATTCATTGATAATTTCTCCGGTTATTTTCGTCCATTGTAAAAAGTGTTTTTCCACATCCCGCCACTGGGTTACAATCGTTACACAGCTAAATATTTCTAATTCTTTCCCAATTTATCGCCATGAAACTACTCCCTAAAATTGTTGCGCTCGTTTTATGTTTATTATTCGCTGGAATCTTAGGATGTGGAGCTCCGCATTCAAAACCCTACGCGGTTGCCTTAAATAAAGAGGCGAACCAGGCGGAAACGCTGGCGGCTTCTGGCAATTATCGTAAGGGCGCGGAAGCTTATGAAACCGCTCTCGAAAATTATAAGAAGGAAAAAAACGACGCCGGGATTTTATATTCCCTGGGGCAAATGGGAATTATGCAAAAGCGGGTGGGTGAGTACCAAGCAGCTCTTAAAACTTTTGCCGAAGCGAAGACCGTTGGGAAAAAAGTAAATGGCGACGCGGCGGAAATTGACGCTCATATTGGCGATGTATACATGTTCTTGGGAGATTTTAACAAGGCGCGAACTCAATACAATCAAGCGTTACAAACTCATAGTAGTTTTGTTTTCCCGACATCTTATGCGGTTCCGCCAAGTAAGGAGGAGCTTTCTGAATTGATTCGAAAATCCAACGCGATTGTGCGGTCGCGAATCAATTTAGGAGCGTTGGGTTTGTTTGAAGGCAAATTGGGAATTGCCGAAACGGAACTCAAAAAAGCTGAAAAACTAACCAAAGATATTTTATACGTTGGCAACCATCCCATCTATGGAATGATTTATACGCCTGATACAGACGTATTCGAAGGAACTGGTTTTGCCAAAACGTTTTTGGGCGCGGTATACAAAGAAAAAGGCCAAACTCAAAAAGCTAAAGAATATTTACGCGATGGTATGGCTGCGTTCGAAAAAGGAAACTCGGCATTTGGAAAATCCGTCAACAGCGCTCTTTCATTTCAATTTGACTGGTTAGCTGATTCCCTAAGCGCGGAACAAAAAGTTGCCGCTGGCGATTACCCTTCTGCCGTTGCGGAATATAAAAAGCTGATTGGGCGTTACAAAGAGAAGGGTGATTTTCGACGTCAGCTTATGGCTGTTGAAAGAGCGGGTTGGTTGTTACGGGAAATGGGTCAATATAGCGACGCTCTCGAATTATTGGGTAAGGGAGTCGAGTTAGGCCGACAAAAGAATGGCGACGCGGCGGAAATAGACGCTAATATCGGCGACGTTTATTTGTTTGCCGGAGATCGCGCGCGGGCTTTGGAATATTTCGAAAAATCTTTAGATCCTCATCAGGGATTTTCTATGCCAATTAGTAAAGCGGTAGAGGTTCCTAAAGAAGGCCAAATGTACAATTGGATGCGGATTGCGAAAGCGGTCATCCATGCTCAGGTCAACCGAGGCACGGTTTATTATTTTGATAAAAAACCAAATAAAGCTCTTCAAGCTTTAGATGAAGCTAAGCAAATGGTTGATGCCGTTTTAGAAACTGCTGGCCACCCCATTCGCGGCGTGTTTTACAGAGCCGATTCTGATTTGTATGAGGGCATAGGATTCTACCGGGCCATACGCGGAGCTACTTTTGGCGAGCTCAAACAATTTAACGAATCTTCAAAAGAATTTGATTTGGCTTTGGAAATGTTTGTGCAAGCCGGTCGACCCTATGGAGCAATGATTGCTCGCGCTTTGAGAATACAAACTGAAACGCTGCAACCTAATAAAAAATATTCCCAATCTGACATAACGAGGTACCAAGGGTTTTTGGTTGAAGCTGAAATGTTTGGAGCTTTGGATTTAGTTTGGCGCGTAGGTTATAAAGTCGGTTCCTTATTGGCAAAAAATAAAAATTACGCGCAAGCTAAAATATTTTTAGTAAAAGCGGTCGACGCCATTGAAAAAACCCGCTCAAACATTCGCGAAGACACGATCAAACAAATGTTTTCTGGGTCGGTGCAAGAGGTTTATGAAGCCACTGTTGGTTTGCTATTCGACATGGGAAAATTTTCCGAAGGGTTTGATTATTTGGAAAGAGGCAAAGCTAGAGCTTTTCTAGATATGCTGGCCGGTCGATCGTTAAAGCCAAAGGTTGCGGCGAATCCTCAAATTATCCAACAAATTACGGTTCTGGACGGCAAAATCGAAAGGGCAGCGCGCAGTTTGAAAGCGTTGAAAGGTCCCCAGAGACGCGGCGCTTACATACAGTTTAAGAGTTTATTGAAAGAGAAAAGTCGCGCTCTCGAAAGAATTAAAGATCAAAGTTTGAGCTACGCTTCTTCACTATCGGTTGCTACCGCTTCCGCGAGAAAAATTCAAAGCTCGTTGCCGTCTGACGCGGCGCTGATCTCTTATTTTCTAGAAGATTCGCGAGCGATTATTTGGACTGTCGACCGAAATTCGATCCAGGCGACTTTGGCAAAAAACGACGGTAAAAAGATCGCTCAATGGGCGGGCGATTACCGAGAAGCCTTAGCTTCGGGACAAACAGAGTTGGCAAAGTCGTTGGGAAGCAAACTATACGCTAGTTTGATCGAACCGATACGCGGCCGCTTAAACTCGAAGAAGAGACTCATTGTGGTTCCTTCAGGGGCTTTGCATTATCTGCCATTTGCCGGACTTCACTCAGCCGACGGTAAATATTTGATCGAAAATCAAACGCTATCAGTGCTTCCAAATGCATCGAGTTTATTTTATGTTGAAGGAACCATCGGAACCGATAAAGGAAAGATTTTGGCTTTTGGAGATCCGCAGAGAGATCAAGAGTCGCGTTTAGAATTTGCCAATAAAGAAGTTCAAGTAGCCAGTAAATTGTTTCCTAAAAAAATTACTTTAACTGGCGAAAACGCGAAAGAATCAGTTTTAAAAAACTTATCCAAAATTGACGCAGAAGTATTACACTTTGCGGTGCATGGACGTTTTGATAAACGCGATCCATTGAAATCTGCGTTATTATTGACAAAGGATTCTAATGAAGACGGCGATTTAGAAACTTACGAGATTTATGGGTTGAATTTAAACTCAAACCTTGTAGTTTTAAGCGCTTGCGAATCTGGAGTGGGTAAACTTACACGCGGCGACGAAGTGCAGAGTTTGAACCGCGCTTTTATTTATGCGGGAGCTGGCGGAGTCATTGGAAGTTTGTGGAAGGTTTCTGACGAATCCACATTCAAACTTATGACTTATTTTTATGAAGAATTACCGAAACGCGGACCGGCAGAGGCTTTGCGTTTTGCTCAAATAAAGTTAATGAAAGAATTTCCTTCACCCTATCATTGGGCAGCTTTTTATTTAACCGGTAGATTGGACTCTTAGCGCTTGGAATCGAATAAAAAAAGCGCAAGGTGGCAGGTTTCTGCAGTCGTTGCAATTTTAGCGTGCGCATTGGCGGCCCTGTTTTCTGGATGGTCGCCGATAGAAACGCTTGAAAATAAAACAGTCGATTGGCGACTGCGTTTTCGCGTTCCAAATTTTGAAGCGGGTAAGGACGTGGCGGTTGTTTTGATCGACGATGCGGCGTTGGACGCTTATCCCTATAGAAGCCCGGTACCTCGCGACTTATTGGCAAAATTAATAGACGTTCTTACCGAAGCTGGCGCGAAACGGATTGGGTTAGATGTATTTCTAAAAGATTTAACCTGGGAAGAAGAAGACGAAACTCTTGTGGAATCGCTAAGAGCCAGCGGTCAAGTAACGCTTGTTTCTACTTTCCGCGAGAGCGATGGCAAGATGATATGGGATTTGCCACATCCAAAGTTTTTGGATTCTGTAAATTCGACAGGTGTTGCGGATTTACCGATTGACCCAACTGATCAAATTGTACGCCAAGCGACGGCGTTAAAGAATGATTCTGAAGTAACGGTTCCAACCCTTGCTGGGGCGATGTTCCTGAATTCACAAATGCCAGAGGTTGGGAAACCGGAAGCTGCGGAAATTTCGCAAAAAGCGCTGCCTGCTTTTGCTCGTAACGGCGAAAGATTTATCATTGATTTTTTAGGGCCGCCTTCTTCTGTCGCTCAAGAGGAATATGCGGTTAAAACGTTTCCCGCATCGGGTGTCGCTTCGGGATTTCTACCTAAAGAGTGGTTTGCCGACAAATACGTTCTTATTGGCGCGGGTTTTTCCGATAATACCGACACGTTTCGAACTCCTTACTATAGTAGAAAATACGAGTTTCCTTTAACGCCAGGAGTTGAGATTCATGCAAACGTTTTGGCCACGCTTTTAAGTGAAGGGAAAATAAAACCTGCTACAGAGCTTGAAAAGCTTGGGACTATTTTTCTGATGGCTTTGGCGTCGGTAGCCATTTCGTTTAGTTTTGCGCCAGTGATGGCCGCTTTTTTTTCGTTAGTACTTTTTACGGGATTTGTTTTTGCTGCGTTTGCAATATTTGAAGGGACAAACTTACTTTTACCAATGGTCCCCGTTAGTTTAGCGGTGGGTTTCGCTTTTGTGGGGACCATGCTTTATCGTCTGACTTGGGAGGGCCGCCAAAAGCGCTGGATTAAAAACGCTTTTCAAATGTATCTGTCGCCCGAATTTGTAGAAACTTTGGCAAAAAGTCCCGAGCAACTGAATTTGGGAGGCGAGGAAAGGGAACTGACGATAATGTTCACCGACCTCCAAGGGTTTACCGCTATTTCAGAGTCTGTTGAACCGAAAAAGCTGGTTGACCTATTGAGCAATTACTTTGACGGAATGACGGAGATTTTGTTCAAACACGGAGGCACTCTCGATAAATACGTTGGCGACGCCATCATGGCATTTTGGAATGCGCCTGCAAACCAGTCCGATCATGCCGAAAGGTCGGCGCTAGCGGCGTTAGATATGATCGAGTTTACGGAACAAGCGAGTCGTATGTTTCAAAGCAACGGCAACCCTGAGTTACGAACTCGAATCGGAATCAATACGGGAAAAGCCATCGTTGGTAATGTCGGTTCCAACAAGCGATTTAACTATACGGTTATGGGCGACGTTGTTAACCTGGCGGCTCGATTAGAAAGCGTTAACAAACAGTATGGAACTTTTTTAACGATTAGTGAATCCACTTATGAACTGGTTCGCGATAAGGTTCATGCTCGAAAGTTGGATGTTGTTCGAGTTAAGGGCAAAACCCAACCGGTTGCCATTTATGAATTAATTGGAAAAAAAGAAAAACCTCTAGACAGTAAATTGGGACAAGTTATTAAGGCCTACTATGAAGGGTTAGAAGCGTACAACCGTCGACATTGGGAAACCGCCATCCATCATTTTATTGCGGCGCTTCAAATTGATCCTAATGACGGCCCAAGTAAGGTTTATTTAGAAAGATGCAGATCGTTACGCGACAATCCGCCCAAAAAAGATTGGGATGGAGTTTTTAATTTGCTATCAAAATAAATTTAGAAACCGCCGGAGTCTGATTATGCAAAAAAATGTAAAATTTATTTTGAACATTTTGGTAATGTCCATAATTTTTATTTTTTCATTTGAAGAACTATGTAACGCCGGATCGGGTGTTTTAATTTCTGTGAAAGGGAAAATTGAAATTGTTTCTGATGGAAAGCCAACCATTGCGAAACCCGGTAGAGCCCTTGCTTCGGGTGATTTAGTTAAAAGCCTTGGCGGTACGGCAGTTTTAGTTTTAGCTTCTGGGAAAACTCAGATGATAAAAACATCGGAAGAATATAAATTGTCCGATGGGGCTGGCGATAAAAAAAATGGACTGGGCGCGCGTTTGGCCTCGGCGCTAAGCGAAGCGAAAAATGGAGGGAAGGGACCATTTGTTCGCGGGATGGTCCGAGCTGGAGATGGTTTTAAACCTATCTATCCTTCAAACTCATCGATACTTTCAGATCGTCTAAAATTTGATTGGAAGGGTCGTGAAAGTACTGCTGAAGCTCAAATCATCGTTAAATCTGAAAATTCCGATTTTAATTTTTCTTTCAGTCCAGATTTAGACGCCGACACAATTATCTGGCCAAAAAACGGACCAAAATTAGCCGTAGACCAGCGGTATTATTGGAAAGTAACGGGTATGAACTTGGAATCGATGGGAGAAAGTTCCAGTCCATTGCGGTGGTTTCGCATTTTAAGCCCAAGGGAATCGAGTGATTTTGAAAAAGGACTTCAACAGATTTTATCGATTAAAGGTATTCAATCTTCAGATAAAATTCTTTTAAAAGCTGCTTTATTTTACTCTTACCAATTAGATCATGAGGTTATGAATTTATTACAATCTTTTGGAAAATCTAGAGAATTAAGCGAAAGCGAAAAAGAACTATTAATGGCGGCAGAAAAGCGGATGCAAGGCGTTTGATTGTGGGGAAAAACTTTCCCTTTCTAATCTGTGTAAATTTAAAAATGAGGAAAAGTTTACCCAATTATTTTTTTATTCATTAATTCAATGTTTGGTCGATTGTATAATTTGTTATAAAATAAAGGTTTAAGGAAGTAGGCTATTTTAAGTCGTGAATGGCGCTAAGTTTGCTTTAAATAATGATAATTGTTAATTCATATAACTTTTTGTCGTTATTTTAAGGAGACGACCATGACAAAAAATCCGATTTCTGATTTTTGGGACAACTACGATTGCTTGTTGCAACGAGATTCATTTGGGTCGGCGATTGATGTTTTACTTGAAGAATTTCGATTGCTGATTGAAGATAGTTCTAAGACTGCTCAAGCCATCGATAAGCAAGAACCTTTGGATTCGATCGCGACTTGTGCCAGAGAAGAAAATTATTATGATTTAGCTGAAATTTTGGGATTGGCAACCTGATTTAGTTTTCAACAGTTTGTTGTTTTGCCGTCCGAAGGTTTTGGCCGAGAGGGTTTATGGCAAAGAAACTAACACTAAAAACTGTTTTTGTTGGATTAGTTATTTCGTCAGCGTTAATTTTTTGTACCGGTTTTCTTACTTGGGATCTTTCCGATCCTGAGGGCAAAGATGCCAAAAAAGGGGAGTTATACCTTAGTAAAGTTGATCCATTTCATCCTGCCTGCAATCCCTGCGAAGATATTTTCTATCTACGATCTGGCGATAATCGAAAGAATTTTCGAGAATACCGACTTTATTTACAATCTGGTTATTACAAAATTGATTTATTTGGTCCCGAAGGAACCGAGATTTCTTTTTTCGGCGCTGAGAACTACAAAACCTCCATGGGTTATTTAAAAATAATCAAGCGTGATGGAGAAAGAGCCAGTGTTTATAATTTAGAAGATTTAAAACCCGAAACTTGGGTTGAGATTCCCGCCCACCCGGGAGTGACTGGCGCTTATTCGGTTTACTTTAGTCCGTATCCTAGTTTTGAAGAAAACATCGCTTCTATTTCATGGAGCTTGGAGAATTCTGATCAATGAGACTATTTGCTGGTAATTTTATAAAACGTATCGTTCTCTTTGGCTTTTTATTTATGTTTATAGGATGCAGCGGTTCTTTACCGGCCTCAATTGGCGATTTTGCGCCTTGTCCGGAAAGTCCACACTGCGTTTCCACAAAAAGCTCCAGCAAGGAACAAGGTATCGAGCCTTTTAAATATTTTGTTTCTAAAGAAAAAGCAAAGCAGGGATTATTGGAAATTGTTCGGAAGATGCCAGGAGCAGAAATCAAAATAAACCGCGAAAACTTTGCGCATTCAGAATTTACCTCCCCTGTAATGGGTTTTGTGGATGATGTGGAGTTTTATTTTGAAGAGAGTGGAGTTATTAACTTTAGATCGTCTTCTCGGATAGGTTATTACGACTTTGACGCAAATCGAAAACGCATGGAAGAAATTAGGAAACAGTTCTCCGCTGTTTCAGGCGTTAAATAGAGGCTAATTCAAAAGCTATTTGATCTAAGGACAAAACTTTGTTGATAGCTCCTTTATTAATAGCGGCTTTATTCATTTCAAAAACGACGCTTGTAGTTTCGTCTTGAGCTATTGTGATCCCTCCGTTATTTTGAATCGCCATCATTCCTTTTACACCGTCTTTTCCCATACCATTTAATATAATACCGATCGCTTTTTTCCCATAGGATTGAGCTATCGACGACAATAGAACATCGCAACTGGGATTGTATAATTGAGAGGACTTGATAGGGACTGCGAACCTTTTTTGTCCTGGTTCGATTTTCCAATCGTTTTCTGGAGGACAAATATAAACTTTGCCTTTTTCCAAAGCTTTACTTTTTTGGACAACTTCGACTGGGATTGTTGATTCGGTGTTTAGCCAGTGAACAAATTCTTCTGCCGATCCTAAAGCCATGTGCTGAGCGATGATAATAGGATATTTAAAATTTTGCGGAATTTTTGATAGTATTGACGCTAACGCTTTTGGACCGCCAGCTGAGCAAGCTATCGCTATAATTTTTTGAGATTCTAATTCTTCTCTAAAAAGCCAGTTGAGATAACCATCTGAAAAATTTTCTTTTTTGGCGTCTTGTATCAATTTCTTTTTCGTTAAGATTAGAAATAGAGATATCGAAGATTTTAGGACCGGCCTAATTATATAGATTCCTGAATTGGAATAAAATTCTAGGAAGCCATTTCTTTTTCGGATTGTTCGCCTAATTTGGTGAGCTGGCTGGGGGAAAGGTGGTCTGTGAGGATGTAATAAATTCCTATTAAAACAACCACAGCCATATTTAAAGCCCATACAACCATTCCATAACTCAAGGCGATCACTTCGTCTTCTCCCATAATATGGTGAAGCGCTACAGAAACGCCTAAATGAAATGAGCCAACGAATCCAGGAGTTGGAAAAGCGGCAATGAAAATGCAAACCATTACTAGCAAAATGCCTACAGATTCCGCCGATTTGTTTTGCAGGTCGTAAGCCCAATAAAGTGGGTAATAACTTAATGCGACTAAAAACCATACCGCCGCAGAATAAAAGGTAATTTTTATTAAGGCATTTTTGTCTTTAACAACGTCCAATCCTTCATTAAATTTGTTGATCAAGGTTTGAATTTTTTCGTCCCATCCTTTCGGTAGTATTTTTGAAACCCAGATCACTATTCTCGCTACAAGATTTTTTTGAAAGCACATCATGTAGATAAAAGTAGTTAAAATAACTGCCCCGGCGCACCCTAAAACTCCAAATTTAAAGGCGAGTTCGTCCAGAGTCATTCCAGAAAACTTGGTTTCAGAGCTAAAAATGTGGGAATTAAAAAGCAATAACCAACAAAACAGGATCATTAACATGAAAGTGTCGAATATACGCTCAACAACGACTGACGCAAAAGCTCCGGTAAAAGCAATGTCTTCTCTTTTCGCTAATAAATAAGCTCTAATAAATTCCCCCGCCCGAGCCGGTAGCATATTGCCCATAAATCCGATCATTAATGGCGAAAAAATCTGCGTTGTTTTAACTTCTTTTATAGGAGACAACAAAATCTTCCAACGCAAACCTCGAACCGCGAAACTAATGATTATTAAAACAGTCGAAGGAATTAGGTAGAGAAAATTGACGTCTGAGAAAGAATCTAAAAGTTCCCCAAAAGAGACGTTTCGAAACGTAAAATAGATAGCGAGAACAGCAACGACTAACCCGATAATAAATTGCTTTAGGTTTTTCAAATTAAGGGAACCTTGAGAAGATTAAATTTGGAAACCGACATTTTTTTAGCCGGCCTTAGAGAATCTGGATTGAAGAAGGTAAATATTACTTTAATAACGACAAAATGTTCGAGTGGCTTTAGGTTTCGGCAAGAATTGTCTTAGCAGTTTGGATATCTTTTTGGATTTGCGAGGTTAGCGCGTCAACATTGGGGAACGCTTTTTCGCTTCTAATTCTTCTAACAAAGCCTATTTCAATTTCCTGGCCGTACAACTGTTTGTTGAAATCAAAAATATGCGCTTCTATAACTAACTGGTTTCGATTAAAAGTTGGATTGTTGCCTACATTGACAACTCCATTTAAAATTTCTCCATCAACTTGCACGGTACAGGCGTAAACACCGCACGCTGGAGTTAAAAGATCTCCAGTTTCAATATTAGCGGTAGGGAATCCAATTTTATTACCTCTTTGTTTTCCTTTTACAACAATACCGGAAATACAATAAGTTCTTCCAAGAAGTCTGTTTGCATTTTCTAAGTCACCTTCTTCAACCAGTCCTCGAATGCGTGTACTGCTGACGGGTTTTCCTCCAAATTGAATTGGATTGATCATTTCGACTGAAAAACCGAATTTTTTCCCTAATGTTTCGAGTGTTTGCACATTGCCTTTTCGACCTTGGCCAAATGAGAAACCAGAACCCACGATAACGATACGAGTTTTTAGTTTATCGACCAAGATTGTTTCGACAAAAGCTTCGGCGGTTAAATCGGCCAACTTCCATGTAAACGGCTCAATCGCTAATAGATCGATACCGCATTCTTCAATTTTTGCAGTTTTGGCGGAGAGTTTTGTTAAAAAACGCGGACTTCTTTCAGGGTCTAGAAGTTTAATAGGATGAGGATCGAAGGTAAAAGCGACAGCCGTCCCATTTTTTTCTCGTGCCAGACGAGCCGCTTGGCTAAAAACACTTTGATGACCAATATGGACTCCGTCAAAGTTGCCTATAGCAACAACGGCGTATTCCAACGATTCGCTTAAATTTTCAACACCCCTAACAACTTTCATTTATCACAATCTAGGTAGGCTAATCTTTATAAATGGAATAGTATCCAACCTCAAAAAGGGTGTCAACAAAGATACATGGAACATATTATTTAAAAAATCATATTAATGAATGTATTTTATTAAAAGACGACAGATAATGCCAATTATTAAGTCGCTATTGCCATCAAAAAAACAGTTTGTTACACTAAGACACTATTTCATTAAAATTTCCCAGAAAAGGAAACAGATATGTTCGATATTGGGTTTTTCGAATTAATGATCATTATGGCAATAGGCGTGGTTGTTATTGGACCGAAAAATCTGCCTAAGTTGGCTCGCGCTGTTGGTAAGGGTTGGGGTGAGTTTCAATCGACTTTTAACGAACTAAAGGGCGATCTGATGGAAGAAGCGGACAATTTAAAGAATTCCGTTAATATCGATCAGCTTGAGCAAGACGTTTCCGCCGCCACAAAAGTTGATGTAGACGTCAACATCGACGACATAAATGAAAAACCCAAAGTTGATCAATAGTTATTACGGGGATAATTAAATACCCTGTATTAAGCGATCAAAACATATCTATTTAAAGCCCTGTTTCTGTATGATGTGTCTCGGCTGATTTCATCTATCTAAGTGCCAGGTTAATAATAAATTTCCTTCCTTATAAAAAAGCGTCAGGCCAAAACCTGACCTAACGCTTTTTATTTTTTCCTATTTTGCTATCAAATATAGAGCTTGGATTATTTCGCTCAATACTTCTTTTAGCTTAGTCTTTAAAGTTTCCAAATCAGTAGCTGAATTTATTTCAGACGCGATATGATTTTCTGCGTCGACTACCGTTGGGTATTTAGCGACGAAAGCCGCAAGTCCCGCTTTTTTTTCCTTCAATACTTTGTTTTTTTCTTTTACATCAGGTCGATTGATAATGTTAACTGCCACAATAAAATTCCTTTCATATTTACGTTTTGGTGGCGGAAATTACTATGGGAGCTTCTGAGTTTGCCATCGCCCAGCCCTTAAAGCTAAGGACCAGGTTCCAGGCAACTTCGAGTTTTCAAAGTTTTAGAGTATCTCTAATAATTCAATGTTTTTACTTACGACAACTCGCAAGCCCTTACTTCATAAGGCTCACTCGTAGCCAAAAACAGTTTTTAGAGATTCCCTTTATTTAACTGATAGAATTAAATATTGCTATTGGGATTTAGCTTGTAATCCCCACGAATGCAGGAATTGATCTTTGCCTTGGTTTGTTTGATATCGACAACGTAAGTCTTGACCAGAAGCTTGGCCGCTCACGTCAACGGTTCCGCGATAAATTCGAATATCGCCGGCAAGAGGCAACCCTTGTTGAGCCATTGGCACTGCCGCCCATTCGGTTCCGCCGTTGCGAGTGACGTAGAATGTACCGGGGCCATCTGAATCGGAGTGTTCAATCCGAGACCACACGTAACCTTCAGAAGGCACAAAACGAGGATCATAGGTTTTACTTCGCAAATCCATAGCTCCTCGTTCAGAATCATAATTCAAACGATATTGAGAAACCGAAGGATTTTGAGTAGAGGAGCTAGAATAAAGAGTCACGCCTCGAACAATAGAACTTACCGAGTTAGACCATCCACCCGATTCTTCCCATTCAGCATCTGTCATTGAGGTGAGGTTACCTCCAGTCATTCTATTAGAAGATTGAGAACTAATCGCTTGTGATACTGCGTGGAGCATATCGTCAACCGTTGAAGGTACCCAGTTTTCAGCGGCTGTATCGGTCGCATCGTTATTATATTTCCAAGCGCCATCATTTTTAGCTATCGCTCGCCAAATAGAAGGAGTTGCGTCGTGATGCTTATAACTTGTCGCTATTTGACCGCCGCCATTTGAAAACGTGACATCATTTCCCGTAGGCGCCGATCCTGTTCTATAGACCATTGTCGCAGGATCATTTTGGTAATATTTAAGAGTGCCTGCTGTTCCATTATGATAACCGATACGAATTGTTCCAGATGCTGGTGTAATATAAGGAGTCGAAAGAGTAAACCATTCAAGTTCTCCTCCTCCCGTATGAGTAAAACCTGCTTCTGAATATAAAACGTCATATTGAGTGATACTATCTTCATTAAATATCATTATTGTTAAATCAACTGGAGAGACACACTCTACTTTAATACCTATTTGAGTAACGGTTTGATTGTTGCCAACTGAATAAAATAAATCTACTAATGTTCTATTATCAGCATCATTTGCATCTGGAACATATGACGACGAATTCCCTGCAACTTCATTATCTGTATTTTTCAAAATATTAATTTCTGTACCAGGACCAAAGTTAGAAGAAGGATCAAGAACCAACCAGTAATAAGCGTTTTGCGAACCTAGAATTTCGGTAACGGAGCCGCTATTAATATCGGACCATGCAGAGGTATCGGTTTTTTTAGATTCCGTATCACAAATAGAAATATATTCTGAAGATGCGAAAGAGCCGCCTGAATATGCAAAAGTAGGCGGTGTAAAATTAGAAGTCCATATGGCCGAATGACTAAGCCTAAATTCGTCTAAATATGCATTCTTTAAAGTTCTCACAGCATAGGCGCCTCTCCCTAAGTAGAAAACACTACCCGGTGTTGTCGGTGTGTAAAAATCAGCGGTCCAGGTATTAACAGTTGAATTCACAACACCATTTATACATAAAGCGATTTTTGTTGAGTCGCCTCCCCAACCCTTTATGAGAGCCATGTGATACCACTGCCCCGTACTTAAAGCGCTGATTGTAAAAAATTTATTAGAATATCCGGGACTTCCTCCAGCATTGTCGTAACACTCTAAACCAAATGAAGTGGGGCTATCAAATTGAAGTGAATAATATGATGATGAGTTAACCCCCATACCACATATTGCGTTTGCACCTGAGATTGCAGAAGATAAATATATCCAAAAATCAATTGTGAAAAGATCGCTGGTAGTGTTTGGCATTAACCTGAAATCGCTATTATTTGCAAAAGTGATATGATTTTCATTATTTCCTGTAGGCCATTGCATTGAACCCGCTCCAAATTTTTTAACGGAGGTATTTATAACAGGAGGGTTCGAGCCCAGAGCAGTACCCGTTCCCTTATTTACGGCTGTACTGCTGTCAGAAAAATCAGAATCTCCATGAACAACAATCACAGTGTCAGAATCAATTCCGTTAGAGGCAACTCCAACGTTAAACTTTACTTCGCCAGAATCAAGCTCACTCATTCGCATGACATAGTCAAATGTTCCATCAGTTGGAATATGGAACATTTCCATTTCATTAATGATTAAGAAGCCCCCGCCTGTCATAGCCGTAATGTTTATTTTGTAATATTTGTAAGCGATGTTATTGGCGAATGTCTCTGGAGTAGGAGTATTCTGGGTATAAGATTTTGTGTCGATAGTCAATAAGGTTGTGTAGCTAATGTCGTCGTTACTGCCTTCGAACGTGTAGGAATAACTCGCAGTGGTATACCAATTCAAATTAATTTTATTCACGACGGTTTCGGAATTAAATTCGACTTTGAGCCATTGAGGAGCATCGTTTCCGTTTGTTGGGTTCCAATAAGTTGAGGGATTATCATCGAAAGCTTCTGCAGCGGTTTGCCCATTTGGAAGTTCATTAGAAGCTGAATAAATTTGATTTTTTGTTAAATCGGTTTGAAAAAGATCTAGCTGAGTATCGGAATTTCTATTTTCAATATCAAACCAAGATGTGCCGCTATCGAAGCTAATGCGAGCGTTTTCGCAATTATCCGGCCAAACGCCTGAAGAAACGGTAACCGCTGCTCCGGCGACCGTCGCTTGGGAGGTTACTTGATTCGAATTGGTCCACTCTTGTTGAAGATAATCAGATTCGGTGTCGAAGTTTTTATCAGAATTTAGATTAAGGCCAGGATCGGTTCCTTTATAAAGACTGGCGCTTGCGTCGTGTTGGTATCCAGTAGAACTTACTTCGTCTGCTCCTTGTTCGTTTGCGTTTCCAAATGAATCTGACCAACCCGCTTCCATAAGCAATGACCCGCCATGGCTTTCCTGAATTTCTTCAAAAGCTCTCATGATGTTGCTGGTGTTTACTTCGGTTTGAGCTTGATCTACTTTAGGATTGATCAACTGAAAATTTGTTCCGTCATAAACTAAGAAACAAAAAGAACCGGATAATATATCTCCCGCTTTTAAATCACTTCCATCGGCCTTTTTAATCGCTTTGATTCCTAGTGAATTCACATTTAGAGTTGCGGGTCCCGTATTAGGTACATGAGCTTTCATGTGAACCAGTAATCCAGAATTTAAAATCGTTGGAGCTGGACTTAGAACAACTTGATAAGCTGTTCCGCTTCCGGTTGAATTGGCATGCCACAACACGCCATTTTGAGTATCTTGAGTGAGTGATGTTACTTGAGTAGAAAGATTTCCTGTCGTGTCGTATAAATCGTCAACATCTGTATCAATGTCTACAAAAGCGTCGTTAAGTCGCACTACATCTTCTCTTAATTTGTTTTCCGCGTGAGGTAAAGGGTAATCGCGATTTGTTGTTTTTTGGTCGATCATATTACTAATTCCTTTGATTATTTTGTAAACGCCCTTTGCCTTTTTATAAAGGGGTAAAGGCAAAGGGCGGTCTAGTTTAGTGGCGGAGGTGTTTTATTTTAGAGAAGCGGTTATTATGAGGACGATTAAATACCTGACATGAAGCGCTCAAAACACATCCATTTAAAGCCTTGTTTCTGTATGATGTGTCTAGATTGATGTCATCAATTTAAGTGTCGGGTTATTAAGACTTAGCTTGTAATCCCCACGATTGTAGGAATTGGTCTTTACCGCTTTCTGTTTGATGCCGACATCGAAAGTCTTGCCCAGAGATTTGGCCGCTTACGTCGACAGTTCCGCGGTAAATACGAATATCTCCAGAAAGGGGTAACCCTTGTTGAGTCATAGGTACGGTTGTCCATTCAGTTCCGCCGTTTCGAGTTACGTAAAATGTGCCTGGTCCATCAATATCCGAATGCTCAATCTGTGACCAAACATAGCCTTCAACAGGAACAAAGCCAGGATCATAAGCTTTAGAACGCAAATCCATTGCGTTGCGCTCAGAATCGTAATTTAAACTATATTGAGAAACAGAAGGATTCTGAGATGAATTCTTGGAATAAAGAGTTACTCCTCGAACAATATTATTTGTAGATGTCGACCAACCGCCACTGGCTTCCCATTCTGCATCTGTAATATCAGCTAGCTGCGCTCCTTTCATTCGATTAGCCGGTTGAGCGGAAACCGCCTGAGAAACAGCATGAAGCACATCGTCAGTATCAGCTTCTACACCTGTGTAATCGCTCGCAGCTCCGCTTACGTAGGTATGAGCGCCTGTTGGAGGGGTAAAGTCGGAAGTCCACAAGGCTGATTTAGAAAAACGCACTTCGTCTAGCCAACCATTTAAGTAACTGGTGGAAGGCGTTGCATTAGGTCTAGCCCCTAAGATCAATTTGCTACCGCTATGGACACCGCAGTCAGCGTCGCCTAACGTATCGCTAGTTTTTTGTAAGACTCCATCTTCAAACCATCTATATATTTGTCCTTCTCTAACAAGAGCTAAATGGTACCATTGCCCCGTTATAGCAGTGGATTCTCTAGTAAAATGAAAACTAAAATTAGAGTGGGAAGGATGGGCATAAGTTATTTGATATACACTGCCGCTTGCATTAAATAAATCCCAAGAATCATTTCCAGAGTCGCCAGCCCCTATAATTGTTGCTCCTCCAGTTAAAACGTTATACTTAATCCAAAAATCGATTGTGAAATCACTGGCGCCGAACGAAAAATCATCGGAAGCGGAATCAGACAAAATATAGTCTCCGGTCCCGTCAAACAACAGTGAAGAACCGCCAAACTTACTTTGCGCCGTGTCTATTTGAGCGTTACCATAGGAGGTAAAAGCGTATCCTGAAGGTCCGCTATCTGTAATGGTAGTGCTTGCATCGGCGCCATCTCCATGAATTAATAATTTCGTAGTGTCATGGACTGCATTGTTATATTCCCAATGACTGCCATTATTTTTGGCGATCGTTCTCCAAAGAGAACCTGCTTGATTAAAAATTTTAACTTCCGTATTGGTTCCAAAACTGGCTGCGGGATCAAACGTCAACCAGTAATATGCGTCTTGTGAATTGAGGGTTTCCGTAACCGAACCGCTATTGATATCAGTCCAACCTGAGGTGTTGGTTTTTTGATTTTCTGTGTCACATGATGAAACATAAATGTTAGCTGTATTACTTAAAGGAATGTAAGGTTCATTTGATGGAGTAAAATTAGTTGTCCATCTCGCAATATTACTAATTCTATATTCATCAATCCAACCGTCAAAATGGTGGGTTGTTGATCCTAAAATATAAGGCGCTGCGCCTATAATAAGATCTCCATCTGGACTTGTTGGGGCTCTGCCACTATCTGTATGTGTCGCTCCAACCTGAGAGCCATCAACAGTGATTGCCCAGTCGTCAGCATTACCACCCCATCCTCGGATGAGAGCGATATGGTACCAGACACCCGTTGATGGGGTCCAAGATCTGATAAAATTGACTTGCTCCGCTAAATCTATATTACAGGTGAAAGTAAAAGTGTTGTTCGTGTTCCATTTAAAAATTATAAAGTCTGAGCTTGCGTTGCCATGTCCATAAAAATAGGAACTTTTAAGAGTGTTGAATCGAACCCAACACTCAATTGTAAAGTCCGTACCTGTGCCAGACGTTTGAAAATCCCAATCTGAATGATCGGGAACGGTAATGTAATCGCCATTCCCATCAAATTTTATCGATGAGGAACCAAACTTTTTTTGACTGGTATCAATTTGTGCATTACCGACTACTACTGGCGAATGGCTGGTATTACTGCTGTCTGTAATTATTGTTGACGCGTCAGAGCCTTCGGCATGTAATAGCAACAATATATTTGAATCGACGGCTTTATTTAGCTTAACTTCGCCAGAACTAAACTCACTCATTCGAATGATATAGTCAGATGTTCCGCTTGTTGTGTATTTATGCGCTATCTGAGTATCGGAATTTCTAGAGATAATGTCGAACCATGTAGAACCGCTATCAAAACTAATCCTTCCATTTTCGCAATTCGTTGGCCAGATTCCAGATGAAATTGTCGCTGTAGAGTCTGGAATGAAGTACGTTTTCATTTGCAAATCTCTGGTTGAGAGAGTGTTGTCATAACTATTTGCGCCTCCGGCAAAAGTTGCAGATCCAACAATCCCTTCTATTTGAATATAATTACTAGCGTCGCCAACATCGTCGCCTTCAACTGAGAAAACGTATTTAGTTGCGCCATCTGGCGTGAAGCCTGTAAAAATAAATTCAACTTCTTGAAAGGTTCCCGTTAAACTCGAAGCGTTATAGTTGCCGCTGGTGTATAAAGCGGAACCAGTTTTTTGGTCCCCAGACTCCGCGTAAATTTTGCCGACTAAAACGTGAGTTGGCGATCCTACTGACCTCAGGTTCACTTTAAAGCTATGAAATACCCCGGCAGAAGGCGTAAGGCTTTGCGCTTGAAAAATTTCACCGGATCTCCACCAATTAATATGTTCTCCCGTTGATGCGGTATCTTGATCTAGAGTTACTGAACCATCGGCAATGGTTGCCTGACTCGTCGCTTGATTAGCATTAGTCCATTCTTGTTGTAAGAAGTTTGATTCCGTGTCGTAATTTTTATCAGACGTTAAGCCTAATCCAGGATCGGTTCCTTTATAAAGCTTGCTCGTATTATCATGTTGGAAACCACTGGAATTAGTTTCATCCGCTCCCTGTTCATCAGGATTTGAAAATGAATCCGACCAACCCGCTTCCATCAGCAATGCGCCGCCATGGTTTTCTTGAATTTCTTCAAAAGCTCGCATGATGTTGCTGGTGTTCACTCCTGTTTGCTCTTTATCCATTGCGGAGTTGGCTAATTGAAAGTTTGTTCCGTCGTAAACTAAAGTAATCACTCCGTTTTCCGGAATATCGCCTTGCTTTAAATCGCTTCCGTCAATTTTTTTAATGTTTTTAACGCCAAGCGAATTTACGTCAACGGTTGCCGGTCCTGAATTTTTAACATGGGCTTTCATGTGAATGAACATACCCTTGACGAGAGCTGTAGGAGATGGGACCAAATTTATTAAATAAGCCGCTCCCGTTCCCATAGAATCCCCAAACCAATACGTCCCAGATTGAGCGTCTTCGCTAAATTGAGTTGTTGTTCCGTATAAACCGTTTACGTCAATATCAATTTTTTCAAAAGAATCTTTGATTCTAGTAACGTCCTCTTCCAACATATTGTCGGGATGAGGGACAGGATATTCACGATTAATAGTTTTCTGATCGATCATGTTGAAATTTCCTTCGAATATTTATAATCGCCCTTTGTCTATTAATAAAAGGAAGACAAAGGGCGATCTAGTTTAGTGGCGGGAGTGTTTTATTTAAGAGAAGCGCTTATTACGTGGACGATTAAATACCTGACATGAAGCGCTCAAAACACATCCATTTAAAGCCTTGTTTCTGCATGATGTGTCTAGATTTATGTCATCTATTTAAGTGTCGGGTTATTAAGACTTAGCTTGCAATCCCCATGAGTGCAGGAATTGATCCTTACCTTCTTCTGTTTCGTATCGGCAACGCAAGTCTTGGCCAGAAATTTGGCCGCTTATATCGACGGCTCCGCGGTAGATTCGAATATCGCCTGCAAGCGGTAACCCTTGCTGGGCCATAGGAACAGAAGTCCATTCGGTTCCGCCATTTCTACTGACGTAAAAACTTCCTGAACCGTCAGAAGCGGAGTGTTCGATCTGCGACCAAACGTAACCTTCAGTAGGCACAAATCCTGGATCGTAAGTTTCACTGCGTAGATCCATTGCCCCGCGCTCAGAATCATAGTTTAAGCGATATTGGGAAACAGAAGGATTTTGGGATGAGGAATTAGAATAAAGCGTCAGTCCGCGAATGATAGAATTTGTAGAAGTAGACCAACCTCCTGATTCTTCCCACTGCGTATCGGTTATAGCCGCGAGGTTAGCGCCTGTCATACGATTTCCTACCTGCGCCGAAGTTGCTTGCGATACCGCATGCAACATATCATTAGTTCCTGCCGTTGCAGCGGTAAACGTCGTATTATTAGAGGAGTTGTCATTATACTGCCAGACACCTCCGTTATTTTTGGCAATAACGCGCCAAACACTATCGGTCGAGTTGAAGATTTTAATTTCGGTTCCTACTCCAAAACCGGAAGTAGGATCAAAAACCATCCAAAAATAGGTGCTTTGTGAATCTAATATTTCGTTAATCGATGCCGAATTAATATCGAGCCAACCAGAAGAATTTGTTTTCTGAGATTCTAGGTCGCAAACAGAAATATACTCTGTCAATACATTTTTACTGTAAATAAAATTTGATGTAGAGCCAGGATTTGGGTTTGCAACAGAATTTTCCTCAGTCGTATTTTGAAACAAATTAGAATTTATGGTTTGATACTCTAAGCGAATTCGACCATCTCCTCCAGTTCCGCCTACACCGCCAGCGCCGCCATTTGGATTACTACCAACACCGCCGGTCGCTATAAGATCATTTGCCCCTAGCAAAAGAGTTGGAGATTTAATAAAAATACTACCGCCGGCGCCACCACCAGAACCGGACATATCGCCACTCTTTGGTTGTTCTATTCCACCTTCGCCTTCGCTTTGAATCAACCCGTTATTTGTTAATGTGTCGATTGACAAAGTATTGATATAAACTATACCGCCACCATTACCACCGCCAGAAGGAGTTGAGGTGCCGTTAGCAGAAAGGCCGCCATGACCGCCTCCTCCGCCAAAAACCATTTGCGATAGTGATGTTGTTCCAGCGACAGTTCCTCCTATTCCTGGTAGAGCCCCTCCTCCAACAATAGTTCCATCGGAGCCAGTAAAGCCATGACCACCGCCACCACCGCCACCTTGCCAGCCAGACCCGTTAGTATAACCGCCCCCGCCCCCTGAATCGTTGGCAGCGGTGTTTTGGGTATCGAGACCCCCCGCTCTGCCTTCTCCGCAAGTTCCTGTGCTTGGATAAGCGCCGGTATAATGAGACGCCCCGCGATAACCTTTACCGTCTGCATGAATTTTACCTCCAGAAGCTAGAGTTACCGAGCTATTGGAATAAAAAGCCAATACTCCGCCACTAGAACCATTCCATGCGGAGCAGGTTAAATCGCCGTCACTATTAACTGAAACCGTTGTCCATTGCGGAATACGTTGGCAAATAATTTTTTGATTTGAAAAAGTTACGCCATCGTATGATTTAGAAATTGTTTCAATTGTAGTAATACTATTGCCTGAGGGACTCCCACTGACCGTAAGGACCTCAAAATTCCCAACGTCGGCAATATCGCCGGAAGTGCCCATCAAATTGATTAACATCAATTTATCGCCATCAGCAAATCCATTAATGCTACTGACTGTAATAGCTGTATCTATAGGATTTGCCGTTACTGCCGTTGAAATACCATCTGCATATCCAGATCGTAAAGATCCAAGAATGTTTGTATTTATATTTTTTGCCGATGTAATCGTTACGGAGCCGTCTCGTCCATCGCCGCCGTTAAAAGGCTCAATAATTTCACTCAACTGAACGGATCCATTATCAAACTGACTCAAACGAATTACGTAATTGAAAACTCCATTGGTCGCCACACTATCAAGTGTAATTTCAGTATCAGAATTTCGCCAATCAATATGAAACCAGGTTGAACCATTATCAAAGCTTATTCGCCCATTGGCGCACTGAGTTGGCCACACGCCTGAAGAAATAGTAACAGTTGTTCCGCTAGCAACAGTAGCTTGCGACGTTAATTGATTTGCATTGGTCCATTCTTGTAGCAGATAGTTAGCTTCGGTGTCGTAATTTTTATCAGAATTTAAGCCGATACCAGGATCGGTTCCCTTATAAACTTTGTTAGTATCATCGTGTTGGAATCCGGTGGAATTAGTTTCGTCCGCTCCTTGTTCATTGGCGCTTGAAAATGAATCGGACCAACCCGCTTCCATGAGCAAGGCGCCGCCATGATTTTCTTGAATTTCTTCAAAAGCTCTCATGATGTTACTGCTATTTACCGCAGTCTGTTCGCTATCCACCACCGAATTGGCTAATTGAAAATCGGTTCCGTCATACACTAAGGTGACCAATCCATCTGTTGGGATATCGCCCGATTTTAAATCGCTACCGTCGATTTTCTTGATACTTTTCGAACCTAGTGAATTTACGTTAATCGTCGCTGGACCCGTATTAGTTGTATGGGTCTTCATATAAACGAACATGCCTTCACTCAAGACTGTGACGGGAGGAGTTAAACTTATTTCATAAGCTGCTCCCGTCCCGGTAGAATCCCCAAACCAATATGAGCCAGACTGAGCGTTTCCGGTTAGTTGAGTTGTCGAGGCGAATAAATCATTCACATCAACATCAATTTTTTCAAAAGAGTCTTTGATTCTTGAGACGTCTTCTTCCAACATATTGTCGGGATGAGGCACTGGGTATTCACGATTAATAGTTTTTTGATCGATCATGCTGATACTTCCTTCGGATATTTATAATCGCCCTTTGCTTGTCAGGAATAAGGAGACAGCAAAGGGCGATCTAGTTTAGTGGCGGGAGTGTTTTATTTTAGAGAAGCGCTTATTACGAGGACGATTAAATACCTGACATGAAGCGCTCAAAACACATCCATTTAAAGCCTTGTTTCTGTATGATGTGTCTAGACTGATGTCATCTATTTAAGTGTCGGGTTATTAAGACTTGGCTTGCAATCCCCAGGAGTGGAGAAATTGATCTTTGCCTTGTTCAGTTTCGTATCGACAACGTAAATCTTGGCCGGAAGTTTGTCCGTTCAAATCAATGGTTCCGCGCAGAATGCGACGATTGCCAGATAGAGGAAGTCCTTGCTGAACCATTGCAATAGAGGTCCATTCAGATCCGCCATTTCTGCTGACATAAAAATCGCCAGAACCGTCGATGTCTGTATGCTCTACTTGAGCCCATACATAAGCGTCTGAAGGGGTGAAGTTTGGATCGTAAACTTTAGAACGCAGATCCATCGCGCCACGCTCAGAATCGTAATTAATGCTGTACTGAGAAACGGAAGGATTATTTGACTGGTTTGTAGAGTATAGAACCACCCCAATACCTCGACTAAACCCAGTATCTAGCAATGTGGCAGTCGCAGAATCTCGGCTTGCTCCTGTGTAACGATTAGCCGAAACGCCCATAGCGTTTCTTACCGCTTGGTACATGTTATTGACGGTTGCATTGGTCCACACCGTCAGGCTAAAAGTTGTATTAGAGTTGTATTGCCAGTTTGTTCCATCAAATTGGACAATAGATCTAACATTTGTCGAGCCGTCGGTAATTTTAAAAACTGTTCCGGCTCCATACCCGTTAGTTTCGAATATTTCGAAATAGAAAACGAACGCTGAGTTAAGCGTTTCGGTTTGGGTATGTGACGTTGTATTTTCAGCCGACCAAGAAGCAGCAGAAGTAAGTTTTCCTGCAATAGGTATTACTGGTATGTACTCTGAAACAGGATTAGAAGTATTAAAATTAGTAGTCCATCTAGCTGTATCCGACCACCTAAATTCATCAATCTGTCCTTCGAATAGGGCTGTTGATGGAGCTTTTTCTCCTATATGTAATGCCACAGAAAATTTTGAAGGTGTGCCAGAAACAGTAGCAGTATCTCTTAAAATACCATCAATAAAAGTATATAAGTTAGCTTCACTTTTTACTAATGCTACATGGTGCCAATTATTTTCTGTAATAACAAGTCCTGTAGAAGGGCTGCTAAAATCCCAATGTGTCCCAGATGAATCTCCTCCTTTATTAGCCCACCTAACAGAGCCATTTGTATCTATAGTACACATATGGTAATTACTAGTATTTGTCCCATGCATCCAAGCGCCATTCTCATGACTCAAATCTGTACAGTAAACCCAAAAATCTACTGTAAAATTTGTTTTAGTGGCATCCCAATCAGCATGATCGGGTATAGATAAATAGTCTCCAGTCCCATCTAGTAGTAAGCTCCCAGTGCCAAATTTTTTTATAGCTGTATCTATTTGAGCGTTGCCTGTGGCTGTAATGGAATGGGTTGTGCCTGAACTATCTGTGAAGCTAGTCGAAGCGTCGCTTCCATTGCAGTGGACTAAAAGTAAAGTATTTCCATCATTAACATGCTCCGCAGACATTAAAGTTTCTCTGCTACTTAGTTGAGCTTTTCCAGCAGAAATCTCAAAAAATCTTATTGTCCAAGAACTGTTAGAAGCTGTTAATCCATGCCCACTGACTAATTCGACATGGGTTGAATCTGTTCGCGTAATTATTTTCGCGCTATTAGCTGGATTAAATGGGGTTTCAGGAGAAAATCGGGCGCCTAATACGTTCGCACCAAAAACATCACTATTATTAATAGTTATCGTATCATTTGCTATTGTTGCATCGGTTCCTGTCTCTTCATGAGTTGTATAGTCACCTTCATTAATATAGTTAAGATCGGCGTTTAGTCCTATTCCAGGATCAGTTCCTTTATAGAGTTTGTTAGTTGCGTCGTGTTGAGAACCGGTGGAATTTGCTTCGTCTGCTCCTTGTTCGTTTGCGTTTCCAAATGAATCGGACCAACCCGCTTCCATGAGTAACGCGCCGCCATGACTTTCTTGAATTTCTTCAAACGCTCTCATGATATTACTGGTGTTTACCTCGGTTTGAGCTTGGTCTACCTTCGGATTGACCAACTGAAAATTTGTTCCGTCATAAAATAAAAAGCAAGCCGCGCCGGATAAAATATCTCCA
>JAJDAT010000041.1 GCA_029261715.1 Nitrospinia bacterium
TCTTGCGTCGATGCTTTGATATCCGAATTCGCATCGGTGATAACCTTGGCCGATTCCTTTTGCCCCGGAAAGATCGTTTCAAAATTTCCCTTGATGCTGCCGAGCGTATCGAACGTGCTGAGGAGATCGCCCGCCGGACCCGTATCGAATCCGAACTGCCCGGCCAATCGTTCAAGATCGCCCGCAAGGCCACGGATGGCGCGGTTTCGCTCTTCGTTCGTCGCGATCTCTTTATCGAGAATCCGCTGCTTAATGGAGTCGATCTCTTCAAGGCTTTGAATCTCTCTGGCGTTTATCTCGCTGGCTCGGATTTCCCCCAGCGCGTTCAGTTCTATTTCTGCCGCGTTGCGCTTGTCGATCAGCCGGTTTAATTCGATTCCCTTAACCCCGAGGTCTTCGAGAAGATCGGCCTCGCGAATTATCTGTTCAAGCCCCGCCTCGCGAAGATCAAACCTTCGATTTATGGAAGCCTCATCGAAGGCCTGACGAGCCCGAGCAGACGCTTCATCGTCTCCGGTAATCCCACGCGCTCCGGCGGCAGACAATTCGCCCGCAAGGCGCAACCTAAGTGCCTCTTCGGCACCGGCTGCTCGCAACGTCTCGACGTTAAGCTGTCGTATATTGTCAAGACGTTTTACGCCCAGCTCGTTCGCTTCCCTCGCCTGCTCTATGTCGATGACACCAAGCGTCCCGGTCCTCACCGCAAGAGCCGCGTTGATCTGGTCGTCGATCAAGGCGATGTCTTTTACAACGTCAAGCTTTAGCGCGTCGTTTGCTATCCGCTGTGCGTCGCCCTTTGAACCCGCAAGGAACCCGCCTTCGATGACCTTGAGCTTATCTAGTTCTGTGATTAAGGAGGCCTTATCAATTTCCAAGCTGCGGACCTTAAATCCAAGCGTGTCCTCTGCGGCTGCTCGCTCAAGATCGAACCGGCCTTGGATGTCACCCGGATCGAGCGTCTGCTTTTGAATATCTCGAAGCTCGTTCGCAATCGCCGCGCGTATCTCGTTCTCGCGCGAAAGAAAATCAAGCTGCGTCTGGACGGCTGTGATTAGCGCGGTCTCGTCCGGCGGCGGCGTGACGCGAATGATCTCCGCGCCCCTGCCGAATGATCCGAACGCGCCAAACTGCGACTTTATTGCATCGGATAGCAATTGTTGATCGAATCTCAAGGTCGGCTTGACCTCGATCTCGGGAGCAATCGGACCCGCGCCTGTGATTATTCCCAATATGCCGCCGAATAGTTCCTTTACGTCTTCATTGGAAAATACGCCGCCCAGATTCGTCTCAAACGTCTTGCCGTCCTTTCCAACAGCTCGACCAGTCCTGCCTGACATTCCGTTTATAAACGCGCGCCTTATTTCCTGCCCTGCCACCAGCGCGGCGGAAACACCGGCCTGAACCGAAGCCCCTGATATGTCGAATGCTGTGCCCAGTATCGCGTTGCGAGCCCTCTTGCCTGGCGCGTTGACCAATCGTGACGCCTCTGCGATGGCCTTGATCGTTTTCACAACATCGTTCTCGCCCCTAACAATGTCGGTAGACGCCTGAACGATCCCGCGCATCACGCCGAGCGAGCCCTTATCCCCAAGATCGGTTGCCGCTTTCTCCGCAGCCGATCTGAGTTGCCTCAAGTCTCCCGTCAGATTATCGCCAATGGCGTCGGCCATCTTGTTCGTGACGCCTTCGCCTTCGTCAAGCTCATCGTTAAGCCTTTTCAGAGCATCGACGTTTTTCGCGAGTATGACCGCGCCCGCCGCCGTCCTTCGGTCGAAAAGCTTAAAGGCCTGCTCCGTTGTCAGTCCGGCGTCGCGCAATTTTCGGAAAATATCCTCAAGCGAATTGGCCGAAGGATTCAATTCCTGCATACTCAGGCCGAGTTCTTTCATCACCTTGACAGCATCGCCGGTAGGGTCGAGCAACGAAGCCAAGACGCCGCGAAGCGTTGTTCCCGCCAGCGTCCCCTGAATGCCTGCGTTGCCCAAGATACCAATGGCCGCAGCCGAGCCCTCGATCTCTTGCCCAAGCGAAGCCGCAATTGGCGCAACGAACTTCAAGGCCTCGCCCATTTGCAGGACGTTCGTATTGGCCCGCGCCGTCGTCAGGGCGATAACATCCACGACCCGCCCGGTCTCTTCGGCCCGAAGATTGAAGCCCGAGAGAATGTTCGATGTGATGTCCGCAGCCGTGCCGAGATCAATCGCGCCGACCAGAGCGAGGTTCAGCGTGTCGCCCGTCGCCTTCAGAATCTCGTCGGTATTGAAACCGGCACGCGCCAAGAACTCCATGCCTGCGGCGGCTTGCCTGCCGGAGAATTCCGTGGTCGCGCCAAGCTCGCTCGCCTCTTTTTTAAGCGCAGCCATCTCGATCACGGTCGCGCCAGTCACGGCCCGGACCTGAGCCATACCACGCTCGAATCCGGCAATCGTCTGGATGCCAGCCCGAAGTCCTGCGCTACCGGCCAGCAATGCGCCGAGCCCCCCGATTGTCTTCAAGGCCAACGCCGAAGACGCCCCAACGCCTTTCATGTTCTTATCGAACGTCTTCGCAGCTTTGCCTGATTTCTTGAGCCCCTTGTCCAGCCCGTCAAGAGACCGGTCGAGTTTCTGAACCTCGATCCGGCCCTTGTCGTCAACCTTGAACGTGAGCTGTAGCGGCGTGCCCATCTACTTTGCTTTCTTCATTTCGGCCCTGACCCATTCGGCCCTTAGTCCTTCGGCTTCGGCCAACTTCTCGATCATCAATCCTCGATCCGTCGTCTCGATCTCGTTCGCGTCCATAAGTTCGGCGAACGCCGGGAACTGAATCGAGCCGTTGTCGAAACGGAACGGCGAAGCTGCCGAATAAACGGCGTTGAACAACCAGTTCGTTTCGAGCAGTTCGGGCGGTTCGTTTTCAACCGGACAGTCTCCAATCGTGCAAGGGACGGGCTGCTTTCTTTGATCGCACGCGAAGATGCAATTATCACAAGCGGCCTTGCCCCATTTCAGTCGGTTCGCAACCCCATCCCATTCCCCTAATCCGAACTGCCATTGGAGGAATTCCCGGAGTTTTTTAGTTCGAGCCCGTTTGACGTGGCAAGCTCGGCCCGACGTTGTTTCGCCGCGATGACGACGCAAGACGCGAGGTCCGGATAATTCGATCCGACCGCCGCCTTGTTCTCATCCGTGCATTTCAACGCCTTGCCGTCGGCCTCGATCCCGGTCCAGCCACGGACGCAAAGAACGAACAGATCGGCCATCAGAGCGACCTGATCGACCGGCTTCATACGCCCGCCGCGCCCCTCCTTTTGATGCCGTCTGCTAACGCGGTCGATTTGCGCCTGTGTCAATGGCTCAAGATCAAACACGAACTCCGTATCGGCCCAAGGCGTCTCGTCGAACACGGCGTGCCCCTCGTCGATCGAGAAGCCGCTGCCCGCGTCTTTCAGGTTCAGATTCAATCCCATCGTTGTCTCCTTTTAGTATCCCGGCTGTAGGTTGTTCAGCGTGATCTTGACGGCCGAGGCGTCCGTGTTGTCGGTCGAGTTCGTGAAGAACGCCTGATACGTGGGCGAGATCGTCACGCCGGAGCC
>JAJDAT010000042.1 GCA_029261715.1 Nitrospinia bacterium
TTTTCGTGATTTCCCTTTCACCTTTGTGGTAACTTTTTTCATGGAGCCCCTCCTAAATTAATGTCTACGTTAAAGGACTCCGACCCGAGAACTAGAAAAAGGTAGTCTCCTAAACGGGATAGCCCAACTGGTGCCCATGCGGTGGGAGGGGCTTCGCCAATCAATTGATCTCCAGGCTCGGGATCACGCTCAGCGACGGGTATTAAAACGCCAATCTCTCGTCGATCATACAACACAGACCCCAGGTCTGGGTCTGACGCTCAGCATGACATTTTTTTATTTCAATGTGACAATTATTGAAGTAAAAATGAGATTTCTCGACGGCGCTCGGGATGACTCGCAACGGGGAAGGTTTAATGCTAGATTTAATTTACCGATTCTAAACAAGGTTGTAAGTCTTGCATTCGACCTTTAATTCTTTGCGTTCTTCGCGCCTTTGCGGTAAAAATGGTTCTTTCCCAAATAGTAGTCATTTTTAAATATGGATTTATTTTCTTTTAAAGCGGTATTTTTTGATGTGGGGGGTACTTTAATTAACCCCTACCCTTCAGTTGGCGATATTTACGTAAAGCACGCCCGAAATTTTGGATTTGAAGGCGACGTCAAGGATATCGACAAGCAATTTGGAATCGAATGGAAAAATACAGGCGGATTAGAGTCTCTGGGCAACCAAAGCGGCGAAGCGGTGGAAAAAAAGTTTTGGCACGATATCGTTTTTGACGTTTTCAGACCTTTTGGGGGTATTAAAGACTTCGAAGCCTATTTCGAAACTATTTATAAAGCTTTCAAATCTGCAGACAATTGGAAAGTTTTTGACGACGTTTTAGAATCGGGAGTTTTGCAAAAGCTAAAAGATCGGGGAATTACCCTTGGAGTTTTGTCAAATTGGGATTCTCGATTGACTCCCATATTAGAAAATGTCGGGTTGGCTCAGTATTTCGATTTTATTTTAGCCTCCGCTTCGGTGGGTTCCGCTAAACCCGATTCCAAAATTTTCCAAGAAGGTTTGAGGTTGAGCGGGGTTCAGGCAGGTCAGGCTTGTCATATTGGCGACGAGGTTAAAACCGACGTCACTGGCGCGCGAAACCTTGGTATACACCCTGTATTGATTGATAGAAAATCCCGGTTTCCTGATGAGAAAGTTTATAAAATAAGTTCGTTTTGCGAGTTGATTTGAAGCTTTTGCGAAGGTCTTTGGCTAGGCCTATAGAAATATAATCCACTCTAAACAAAGAATTTAATTGAAATAAAGTAAATAATTTTATAAAATGATCGTTTTTATTACTCAATTACACGACTAGGTAAGAATGAAGAGCTACTGCGCTAAAAAAAGCGACGTCCAGAAGGAATGGGTATTGATTGACGCCAAAGATCAGGTTTTGGGACGCATCGCAACTAAGGCTGCCGCTATTTTAAGAGGCAAAACGAAACCTATTTTTACTCCACACGTTGATACGGGAGACAATTTGATCATCATTAATGCGGGTCAAGTTAAGCTCACTGGGAATAAATGGGAAGATAAGCAATATTACAGTCATTCTGGTTATCCAGGCGGAATCAGGTCTTTATCCGCAAGGCAGTTGATGGACAGAAAGCCGACAGAGATGTTAAAAAAAGCAATTATCGGTATGCTGCCAAAGAATAGATTAGGTCGCTCTTTGCGGGCTAATATCAGAATTTACGAAACGGATAATCACCCGCATGTGGGACAAACTCCCAAAATTGTTTCCGTTAAATAATTTTAGTTTTTACAATTAAGTTTAGCGACTTCTAAAGCCGTTTTTAGATTTCGTTTAGAGCTTGTTAATGGAGTTCATGGATTTATGAGCGAAGTATTTTATGCCACTGGTCGTAGGAAAAGAGCTATTGCCAAAGTATGGATTGAGCCGGGCGATGGAGAGATTACTGTAAATAAGAAAAATGTAGGCGATTACTTTCAACGCGAAAGTTCTGAAATGATCGTTAAGCAGCCTTTGGCGATGACCGAAAATCTGGAAAATTATAGCGTTCACGCTACAGTACGTGGCGGCGGTCTTTCTGGACAAGCTGGCGCGTTGCGATTGGGTATTGCTAAGGCTTTATCCGAATCAAACCAAAATTTGCGTATTCCTCTTAAACGAGTTGGATTTTTGACTAGAGATTCACGAGTTGTTGAGCGTAAGAAATATGGTCAAAAAGGCGCTCGCAAACGATTTCAATTTTCCAAACGATAATTTGATAGGCTTTCAGTTATAAGGATTCGGCTCTTTTTTTCTGGAAGCCGTTTCCAATATAGCTAAAGTTATGATCAAAGTCAGCATCGCCGGCGCTACCGGTTACACTGGGTTAGAGTTAGTCCAGTTTTTAATCCGAAGGCCCGATATCGAATTCATTTCCCTTACTTCCGAGCAGCATAAAGGGAAATGTCTTTCGCAAGTATTCCCGTCTTTAAAAGGTTGGGTCCAACACGAGTTGGTCCCTCTTGGTTCGCAACTTCCCGATTGCGACGTACTTTTCCTAGCGTTACCTCACACAGCTTCAATGGCTCATGTTGAGCGACTTAGCGGCATTGCAAAAAAAGTTGTCGATCTTAGCGCCGATTTCCGCCTATCCGACCCGCAAGTTTACGAAAAGTGGTACGAAACCCCGCATCAAAATCCAAAGTTATTGGAAGGGGCGGTGTATGGGTTGCCGGAACTACACAGAGAGCGTATTAAGTCCGCTAATTTAGTCGCGAATCCTGGTTGTTACCCAACAAGCGTTATTTTGGGGTTAGCTCCTTTGATGGCTGTTAATTGGGCTGATCTGGATTCAATTATTGCGGATTCAAAGTCAGGAGTTTCGGGAGCGGGTCGCAAAGAGAGCATGGGATCGCAGTTTTGTGAAGTTGACGGCGGTTTTTCCGCTTACAATTTGACTCGGCACCGCCACACCCCTGAAATAGAGCAAGAGCTGACAAAGCTAGCGGGAGAAAAAATTCAAATTACTTTTTCGCCTCATCTAATCCCAATGACGCGGGGGATTTTAAGCACTCTCTATATCAATTTTAATCAGGCCGTCTCCGAAGATAATTTGAGGTCCACTTATTTGGATTATTACAAAGATGAGCCGTTTGTGAGGGTTCTGGACCGAGGAAAATACGCAAACACCCATTATGTGGCGCATTCTAATCTTTGCGATATAGGAGTGGAATTCGATTCGCGAACGAATCGAGCAGTTATCACCACTGCTATCGACAACTTAATCAAGGGAGCCTCCGGACAAGCGATACAAAATATGAATTTAATGATGGGGTTGGATGAAAAGACTGGACTCGATTTTCCAGGTACTTTTCCTTAATGTGTCCATTGGTCAAGATTTTTCGCAAATTTAGAAATGTCTAAAATAACAAAGCAAAAGAAAATAGGGTTAGTCCCAGGGTTTAAATCGGCTGGAATTGTTTCCGGAATTAAAGCAAGCGGCGCCAAGGATTTAACTTTGATTGTCTCTGACGTGCCTGCAATAGCGGCTGGAGTTTTCACTAAGAACCGTGTTCTAGCGCCGTCGGTAATTTACAATAAACGTCGATTGGCAAAGGTAGAAAAGTTTAAGGCTGTTATCGTTAATAGCGGCAACGCCAACGCATGCACCGGTCCGCAGGGAATGGAAGATTGTAAGACTATTTGCGACAGTCTTGCGAAAGAGTTAGCTATTAATGCTAACCAAACGCTCATTGCTTCGACTGGAATTATAGGAGTTCCGCTACCGACTCCAAAAATTACTAGCGCTATTCCAAAGCTAGCAAATAGTTTGTCTGATAAGGGATGGAACCAGGCTGCCCAGGGAATCATGACAACCGACTTGGTCTCCAAAATGGCGGAAGTTAGGTACAAAGAGGGGAAAAAAGAAATTGTTTTGGCGGGAATTGCCAAAGGATCTGGGATGATTCATCCGAATATGGCGACTATGCTGGGGTTTGCATTTACCAATGCAAACATCGATAAGAAAGTTTTAAAAAAGGCTTTGCAGTTAGCGACAGACGCGTCTTTTAACTCGATCACGGTTGATGGAGAATGTAGCACCAACGATTGTGTTTTGGTTTTGGCAAATGGTCTGGCGGGTAATTCCAAGATCAACGGGAATGGAGCTTCTTATAAGAATTTTGTTGCGGCTTTGACGGATCTTTGCCAAACCCTCGCTCAAAAAATTGTTAGAGACGGCGAAGGTGCCACTAAGTTTGTTACCATTGCCGTCACAGGTTCTCGATCTTTAAAAGAAGCTCGCAAAGCGGGTATGAGAATCGCTACCTCAAATCTTGTTAAGACCGCTTTGTTTGGGGAAGATCCTAATTGGGGGCGTATTGTTTGCGCTGTTGGGGACTCTGGAGTTTCGTTGAACCCTGAAAAAATAAGTGTCGCCATCGAAGGCCAGATGTTGGCCCAAGCAGGAGTTCCCGTTCAGTTTCCAAAGAAAAAAGTAGATCGTTTAATGAAAAAAAAAGAAATTCAAATTGATGTTGACCTGGGTGTGGGAGCCGAAAGCGCGAAAGTTTGGACTTGCGATTTTTCCTACGATTACGTCAAGATTAACGCTGAATATACGACTTAAAAGACTTTTATAGTTTTACCTCTAATTTTTTGAATAGAACTTGTTTGTTGTGTTGCAAAGCCAAATTGTAATGACTTTTTACCGCCCATATATTAAAATTTGCATCCAGTCAACGTTGTCATCTTTCCAAACCACTCGTCGTTAAAACTGTGTCTATACTAAAAATTGTCAATTGCTTGGATCCTATTTTACGCCAGGCTTGCAAGGAAATCGAAAACATCGATGGAGAGTTATCGATTTTGTCTCAGGATATGATCGAAACCATGTATGCCGCTCCCGGAGCTGGACTTGCGGCTAATCAGGTAGGTATTTCTTCTCAAATAATTGTTGTCGACAGAGGAATTGGAACGGAAAAGAAAGATCCCATAACTATAATCAACCCAAAGATTACGGCAATGGAGGAAGAGCAGATTGGCGAAGAAGGGTGTTTGAGTATTCCGGAAATTTTTGCGGAAATCAAGCGAGCCAACCGGGTTGAAATGAAGGGGATCGATTTGGATGGGAATGAAGTTCGTTTGGAATCTGAAGGGTTTCTAGCTCGGGCGTTGCAGCATGAAATGGATCATCTTGAAGGAATTCTCTTTTGGGATAAGCTTAGCCAGGTTAAAAGAGGTATGTTAAAGCGGAAGTTTAAAAAGAGATTGCGGGAAATGAAAGGCGACTCAAAATGATCGGATTTAACTTGTTTAAGGTTGTGCGATAATGAAGATTCTTTTTTGGGGGACGCCTGAATTTGCCGTTCCAACCCTTAAAACATTATACGAAGCAAATCACGAAATAGTTGGCGTCGTCACCCAACCGGATCGCCCAAAAGGCAGAGGCCGCACGTTACAACTTTCTCCGGTTAAACAATACGCTTTGGAAAAGGAATTGCAGGTTTTTCAACCTGAGAAAGCTTCTGATCCGCAATTTATTACGGAGCTTTACCAATTGCGTTCCGATATGTTCGTCGTTATTGCTTATGGGCAAATTTTGCGACAAACTGTTTTGGAAATTCCGAAGTGGTTTTGCATGAATGTGCACGCTTCTTTATTACCGAAGTACCGAGGAGCGGCTCCGATAAATAGATCGATTTTAAATGGCGATACCGAAACTGGAATTACTACAATGAAGATGGATGAAGGTATGGATACGGGCGATATGCTTTTGAAAAGAACCGTGCCCATAGAATCGGACGACGATGCCGTTACGTTGGCAGAAAAATTATCAAAAGCGGGAGCGGAATTAACTTTAGAAACATTGGAATTATTGGCAATAGGTAAACTAAACTTAACGCCTCAAAACGATGCAGAAGCGACGTTAGCTGCAAAGCTAAAAAAAGAAGAAGGCTTGATAAACTGGAGAAAAAATGCGGAAGCTCTCCATAATCAAGTACGAGGTTTTTCCCCTTGGCCAGGAGCTTATACTTTTTATGGCTCGAAAAGAATTTCGGTAATAAAATCCGAAACAGTTTTAGGAGAAGAAAGCGATGAGCCGGGCGTAGTTGCCCGAGTTTCCGATTATGGTATTGAAGTGGGAACGAGTAAAGGTCGTTTGATCGTAAAAGAATTGAAACCGGAAGGAAAGGGAGGAATGTCGGCTCAAAGTTTTTTGAGAGGCAACCCAATTTCTAAAGGAGAACGGTTTTTGGATGCAGCCGCAGAATCGGCTCCCAATTAAAAGAGGTTTTTCATGGCACGTGCTTTAGTTACTGGAGGCGCTGGATTTCTAGGGTCGCATTTATGCGATTACTTGCTTGCAAAAGGTTATTCGGTCATTTGTATGGATAACCTGATCACTGGAAGCGAGGATAATATTGCGCATATTGATAGTCCAAACTTTGAATTTGTGCGCCATGACGTTTCCACGTTCATAAATATTGAAGGCGATTTGGATTGTATATTTCATTTTGCGTCCCCTGCAAGTCCGCCCGATTACTTAAAATATCCTATTCAAACTTTGAAAGTGGGTTCTTTAGGAGTTCATAACACTCTCGGAGTGGCTAAAGCTAAAAACGCGAGTTTCTTATTGGCTTCGACTTCAGAAATTTATGGAGACCCTGCGGTGCATCCCCAGCCTGAAACTTATTGGGGTAATGTCAATACGGTAGGTCCACGAGGGGTATACGACGAAGCTAAGCGATTTGGAGAAGCGATGACGATGGCTTATCATCGGAGTCATAAAATAAACGCAAAAATTGTAAGGATTTTTAATACTTACGGCCCTCGGATGCGTCTAAACGACGGAAGAGCTATCCCTAATTTTTTGATTCAAGCTTTAACCGGTAAAGATTTGACCCTTTATGGCGACGGTTCTCAAACTCGGAGTTTTTGCTTTGTCAGCGACTTGATTGAAGGGATTTTTAAATTGCACCTATCCGACGTTAACGATCCTGTAAATATTGGAAATCCTATTGAAATGAGCGTTCGAGAAATGGCGGAGAAAATTTTGCAAGCTCTTGGTAGCAAAAGTAAAATTGTCGAGCGAGAATTGCCGGAGGATGACCCTAAGGTTCGCAGGCCGGATATATCGAGAGCTAAAAAGTTGTTGAATTGGGAACCCAAAGTTATTTTGGACCAAGGATTGGCTTCTACTATTGATTATTTTAAGAAAGCGTTAAACGCCCAAAACTCTGACTAATTGTGAAGAATGACGGTTATTCGATTAAGGATTGGCCAGAAGAAGAACGACCTCGGGAACGTTTGATAAAATTAGGAAGTTCGGCGCTTTCCGACGCTCAATTACTGAGCGTAATCATTGGTTCTGGAGACCCGGGGACAAAACGTAACGCCATAGATCTTTGCCGAGATTTGATAAAGATTTTTGGAGGTTTTAATCAGATCGATGGCGCCTCGGTTAATGAATTGTGTTCGATACAGGGTATTGGGGAAGCAAAAGCCGCTCAAATAAAAGCGGCTTTTGAATTAGGAAAGCGATTGGTTTCCCAACGAGCGGTGTCTAAGCCCAAATTTGGATGTAGTCAGGATTTTGTTGATTATTACTCTCCATTTTTGAAGAATATAAAGAAGGAAGTAGTAAGAGCGGCTTTGTTGAATCCGAAGTTAAAGTTGATTAAAGATATTTCAGTTTCCGAAGGTATCTTAAACGCGAGCGTCGTTCACCCAAGAGAAGTTATGATTTCAGCGATTAAGGAATCCGCCGCGTCTATTGTTTTAGTTCATAATCATCCAAGCGGGGACCCTACTCCAAGCCAAGCGGATATTGAAATAACGCACAGGCTGCGCAAGACTGGCGATATTATTGGAATAAAGATGTTGGACCATATCATAATTGGCGACGGCATGTTTTATAGTTTTGCCGATGAGGGTATGATTTGAATCAGGAAGATTACTAGTTTTAATAAGGTTGAATATGGAAGAAATTAAACGATTTTTGAATGAAAGCGCCGATTTGAAACGGGTCATAGCGGACACTCTTTCCGAAGATATTGAAAAGGCCATAATTGCGATTCGTTCAAGCCTCGACAACGGCGGGAAATTACTTTTAATGGGTAATGGCGGCAGCGCTGGAGACGCCCAACATATCGCGGCAGAATTTATAGGACGTTATAAAAAAGAGCGCCCTGCCCTTCCTGCGATCGCTTTAACCGTTGATACTTCTGCTCTAACGGCTATTGGCAATGATTATGGATATGATTTTGTATTTGAACGACAAGTCGATGGTTTGGCCCAAAAAGGGGATATTGTTTTAGGCTTTAGCACTAGCGGTAATTCCGAAAATGTAGTTCGCGCTTTGAAAAAAGCTAAAGAAAAAGGCGCAAAAACAATCGCTCTTTTGGGTAAAAGTGGAGGCAAAGCTAAAGACGAAGCGGAAATAGCAATCGTGGTTCCTTCTAACGATACAGCTCGCATCCAGGAGGCCCATATTACAATTGGGCATATCATTTGCGAAATACTCGAAAGTGATGTTTAAATAAAACAACCTTAATTATTTTTTAACTGGCAGGCAATCTGAATCGTGAAATCAAAATTTAAACATTTTTTTGATAGTCAAAAGAGGCCAAAGGTTTTAGTTGTTGGCGATTTGATATTAGACGAATATATTTGGGGTAGCGTTAACCGTGTTTCTCCAGAGGCTCCCGTCCCAATTTTGGAATCTAAGTCCGAGAATATGGCGCTTGGAGGCGCGGCAAATGTCGCTAATAATCTGGTAGCTCTTGGTTGCGAGGTTTACCTTGTGGGAGCTATTGGACAGGATGAAAAAGGAGATCGGCTGCTTAAGTTAATTCAAGATCGAGGAATCAAAACTGAAGGTATATATCGGTTTGTTCACCGCCCAACCACAAGTAAAATTAGAGTGATTGCTCATAACCAGCAGATCTTGCGAATTGATAAAGAGGATAATAGGCCCATTACCGCAGAGACGGAAAAGAAATTTATTTCGTTTATTAATAAAACTCTTCCTGAAATGGATGGAGCCATCTGTTCCGATTATTTAAAAGGAGTTTTAACTCCTAAGATTTTAAACGCGGTAATGCATCGTGCCAAAAACTCAAAAAAACTCGTTATTATTGATCCAAAACAAACAGATTTTTCTGCCTACCAAGGCGCCACCATTATTACGCCAAATTTAAAGGAGGTGGAAGCTGCCTCCCCCATTAAGATTAATAATGACGCAGACTTAGAAAGGTCTGCGGAGTATTTAATTGGGCTTGCTAAGTGCGAAGCTTTGCTGATAACACGCGGTAAAGACGGAATGACTTTGTTCCAAAGCAAAAAAGATCCTGTAAATATCGAAACAGTGGCTAAAGAAGTTTACGACGTGACGGGAGCGGGAGATACCGTTATAAGCGTTTTTGGAGCGGCAATATTTAGCAACTTTGAATACGACGAGGCCGCTCGATTGGCAAATATGGCCGCAAGCATTGTTGTTGGTAAGGTTGGAACGGCGGCAGTTTCTCTAAAAGAGCTTAACGAATTTTTAGAAGAAGAGATGTTGAGAACTTCCAAAACTATCTTAGAACGAGACGATTTGAAAAAACTGGCAAGCCAAGCCAAATCTACCGGAAAAACGATTGTTTTTACTAATGGGTGTTTTGATCTCATTCACGGAGGTCACATTGAGTTTTTACAAAAAGCTAAAAGTCTAGGCGATATATTAGTTGTCGGACTTAATAGCGATTCTTCGGTTCGAGGTTTAAAAGGGGAAGAGCGTCCGATTAAACGACAGGAAGAAAGAGGAAATATATTATCCGCTCTAAAATATGTCGATTATATTTCAATTTTTGACGAGGATACCCCTGAAGAACTGATACGCGAAGTTCGTCCCGATATTTTAGTTAAAGGCGACGATTATTCAATTGACGAAGTGGTGGGCCGTGAAATTGTTGAAGGTTATGGCGCACGTGTTCAATTAATTCCTATCGTTAAAGGACTTTCCACTACAAACATAGTTAAAAAGATATTAGAAAACCATAACAAATCTTAATATTCGTATTTTTTATTCTTTGCCAAGTATGAAACGCTTAATAGTATCCAGAAGTTTATTCATCTCAATAGGCTTTGTTAGATAGGCGTCAAAACCCGCTTCAAGAGCGCGTTCAATATCTTTTTTCATAGCATTAGCGCTAATAGCGATTACTGGTATTTGTTTCGTGTTTTCCGAAGCTTTTAAGTAGTGTAATGCTTCCATTCCATTCATTCCTGGTAAATTGATATCCATTAAGATCATATCTGGTAGTTGGGCTGTAGCGATTTCTAAACCCAAGCTTGCATCGGGAGCGGAATAAAGTTTTAACCCCGGAATCTCAGATAGAATTCTCTCGACCAAGGCTAAATTCATTGAGTTGTCTTCTACATAGAGAATTGTCTTTGCATCAAAATCCAATGCATTAGCTTTTAAATCGGAATCGTCATAGATTTCTGGTTTTAAGTTAATTTCAGTTTCATGTATTGGTAAATCAACGTAAAAAATGGTTCCCTCTCCTAATTTACTTTCAAAGCTAATACTTCCATTCATAAGTTCGACGAGTCTTTTTGTAATTGTAAGACCGATACCTGTCCCTTCGACTTTTGTAATATCAGCGTCTAAACGGTCAAACGGATTGAATACTTTTTTCTGATTTTCTTCTGAAATCCCAATTCCAGTATCGGAAACTTTGATTCTGAGTATTTCAGGCGATATAGGTTCACAAGAAAGAGTTACTGACCCTTCTTTTTGATTATATTTAATGGCGTTAGAAACTAAATTCATAATTGTTTGTTTTAATCGGACGCTGTCGGCCATTATAGCTATAGCGGTTTTTGGGGTAATCTCGTCGATAATATTAATGTTGGAGTTTCTGGCAATTGGCTCAATCAAAATAATTAATTCATTAATTAAGTTCGATAGATTAACTGGTTCAATTGAAAGTTGCATTTTGCCAGCTTCTATAAGGGAGAGGTCTAAAATTTCGTTAATTAGGCTTAATAGGTGTTGTCCCGATTTTTTAATGAGTTGGACGTCTTGTTTTTGATCGCTCGACAAAGGATCTTTTTGGCTCATTACCAATACTTGCGAGAACCCAATAATTGCATTGAGTGGAGTTCTCAGTTCATGGCTCATGCGCGATAAAAACTCCGATTTTGCCTGGTTTGCTCTGTTCGCTTCCATAAGAGCGATTTTTTTCTCGCTAGCAATTATTTCTAGACGGTCAAGAGACTTTTTGAAATCACCTCCCAAATTTGAATCGATTATTTGATTGTCACCTTCTAATAACATTTCAGAATATGCTAAAAAACTTTTAAGTCTTTCGAGAAGTCGATTACAAGATTGACTTAATACTCCAATTTCGTCTTTGGAGCTAAGTGCGAATTCTTTTTTATTTAAATTTCCTTCAGAAGTTTCTTTTAAAATTGCGGAAATTTTACCGATAGGTTGCGTTACTGATTTAGAGAGATAAATAATTATTGCCAGGATTATGAGGGTGATAAAAATAAGGGAAATATTGTTGTATTTAAGAGTTTTTCCTTGGTGATTTTTTGCGATCTTTGAATAGAGTTTTACTAATTGGTTGCTTAAATTAGTGATTTCATTTGATTGAAGATTTGCTTCAAAATAAGCTATTCGGAAAGACGTAGAAGACGCAGGTTCTTTTACTAGTATGTCGATTGATTTCTGGAATTTACCAAAGTGTTTTTCAATATTTGATAAAAGGTTTTGGATTTCTTTTCCTTTCAAAGGAGATATAGTTTTGAAGTTATTGGAATCAAGATCGGTTGGATAATTCCCGCCTAATTTGATTGCATTTAAGGTTTCCGAAAAAATTTTCTCTGATTTTTTGTAGTCGTCTAGATTGGCGTTTAACTCGAAGTTACCGATTTTGACGTTTTGAGCATAGTTAAATCTGTATGTTCTAATACCTAATATATCTCCAACTTTGATGAGTCTATTTTTGATTTTCATATGACAGGAAACGCATGAATCCGAAGTTGCAATATCGGCTGAGTATACGTAAAAATTAATATTCCCCTCTTCCTGTAGCGTCTTAGTAAATATTTTCTTAGGATTTTTCTTTAAAAATTCGTTTGCTTCCTTATCTAATCTTGTTTTTAAGGTTTTAGATGGATTGGCAGGATTTTCGGAAATGATATCAAGAAAAAAATTGGAGTATTCACTAAACCTTTTGTTGACCAGTCTCGTGAAGGTTGCTGGGATAGGTAAGGCGCTATGAACTTCTAATTTTTTTATTATTTTAACTTTTTTTAAATCGTTAAAAGCATGATTGGTATAAGTTTCTCTCATGGAATCAATATAACGATCCAAAGTATAGATTTGTTTTTCAGTTAAACTTTTCACCATTTTTGAGTTAGCAAACTTGACGGTGGATTTAACCATCGCTTGAGATAGCATTCTTTGTCTTCCTAAAGCGTCGACTAATTCGGTTGACTCATTGGCGTTATATAGAGATTTGGTAACTATGTAGTTTGCTAGTAAAACGACGGAAAAGAGCAGCCCAAAGGCGCAGTATAGTTTAGTTTGTATTGAAAGGTTTTTTCCCATAGAAGTTAGTCTTGATTCATTTTCGACTTTTATTATTTATCTGAGATATTTGTATTCTAATGTTGTTGCTGGCTAGTTTAGAGTTTGCTGAGGTTTCCTTATTAGTATGATGGAAAGAAAAGGTAAATATATCATATTTAATTATACTCTAAACAATATTTTTTGATGTTTTATTTTGTTTGGAGAATTATGAACTAGGGCATTATCTAAAAAAATAGCCCAAATGGCAGCTAAAAATCAAAAAATAAATCCCTCCAAGGCAGTTAATTTCTCCAAAAAATCAAATTTTTTGCACTGAAAATGATTATAGTTATTGAAAATTAGTTTAAATTTATATAAATTTAAACTAATTAATATTTAGGCCGTTAAGCTTTAATGACAATTTTCTTTTCCCCTTCCGATTTCTCCTAATGGTTTGTGTGGAATTTTTTTGGAGGTTCCTAGTTAATGAAACATTTACGTTTAATTACGTTATCGATCTTTTTTGGGTTTTATTCTTTTCTAAGCGCAACAAGTCTCAGTTTTGCCGATGAGGTTGTATTAAAAAATGGCGACAAAATTTCGGGGACTATACAAAAATTAGTTGATGGCGTTTTAACAATTTCGACAAAGTATTCTAAAGAAATAAAAATAGATTTTGCCGAGATCAAAAGATTAAAAAGCGACTCATTAGTTAAGTTGGGTCTTAAGAATGGTTGGATTGTAAAAGGAAAAGTTCAGGCTACTCCAGATGGGATGTTGGCCATCCGATCTGGAAAAGGAAAAAAAGAGGCTATGGTTGATTGGAAAGAAATTGAGTCAATCAATGAGCCTGAAAAAGAAGAAAAAAAGTGGGCCGGAAATGTCAATTTTGGCGCAACACACCAATCGGGAAACGTGGAAAGAGTGACGGGGGCTTTGGGAGCCGAGGGCGCTTTAGATTTAGATCGGGATAAATTCTCCGTAAAATTTTTGACTCTATATGGAGAAGACGACGGAAAAGTAACAACACGAAATACTGCCGGGAATGTAGGCTTCAAGCATTTTTTTGAACCTAAAGTTTATGGAACAATTAATTTTGACGGTTTTAAAGATAAGTTTAGAAATTTAAATTTACGATACTCCGTAGGCCCAGGCGTTGGATATCAGATTTGGGATGAAGCTAAAAAAACATTAAGTTTTGAAGCTGGCATTACCTATTTTTCCGAAGATCTGAAAACGGGAGAGGATAAACAATATGCAACAGCGCGCGCCGCGAGTGATTTTTCATATCAGATTACAGACTCGATGAAGTTAACGAACCGGTTTGTCATCTTTCCCAATTTAGATTCCGTAGGAGATTATATTTTAAGAAACGAGGCAGGATTAAAAAATGATATTGGAGCAGGGTGGGGCTTAAAATTCAGCCATATATATGATTATAATAATAATCCTTCAGCTGGAATTAAAAAGGCTGATTCTTACATAATTATAGGTATGCAATATGATTACTAGTCGCTGCTATAAAATAAACTTTGTTTAAAGCGTGTTTTGCTTTTGAGGTCTTCCAAAAATGATTTTAGGAATTCGAGCTGATGGTGGATTTAAAATCGGTTTGGGTCATATTTACAAATCTATTTGGCTCGCAAATGCCTTAAAAGGAAAAGGTTTTAAAGTTGTTTTTCTCACTACCGAAGACCAAGTATCAAATTGTCTAATCGCCGATCAGGGTTACGAAACGGTAATTTTTCCGAAAAATTGGTCGGAAAGCCAAAAAATCGAGCATCTTAATCAATGGGTTTTTCAACAAAAGCCCAAGTTTTTGGTTATTGATCATTGGGCTTGGCCTAATGAGTTTTGGTCCGAGCTCGACCGTGAAGATAAAACAGTATACGTTGGGATGGATGTTCCTTCTGCAGGAATAGGCCACTTTGATTTAGTGTTTCAAGGGATTCGTGAAACGCTAGAATCGAATGAAAATTCTAGTTTTGGATGTAGAGTTTTTAATGGAGTTGATTATCTTGTTATTTCACCCGAATTTAAAACTCTTAGAAATGGATGGAAATCTCCTGCTGAATTGAGAAAAGTTCTTTTGACTTTTGGCGGAACAGACGTAGCAGACTTTTCAATTAAATCTTTGGGTTTTTTTAGCGCTAAATCTTGGGACTTTGAGATTAATTTAGTGCTTGGGCCAGGAGTTTCTAATATCAAATCAATACAGAAAAAGATTTCTGAATCTACCCTACGCGTTAATTTAATGTCCAGCGTTTCATGTTTGCCTAAATTAATGACAACCGCTGATTTAGTGTTTTCGACGGCGGGTTTAGGAACTTTGTCAGAACTGGCTTTGACGGGAGCTCCCGCCATTGTGGTTTCTGCAGTAGATCATCAGAAAGATAATGCGCTAAAATTTCGCGATTATGGAATTGTAGATCGAACGAATAATCCAGGCGTTTGGCCGGATAAAATAGAAACCGATTTAAACAATTACTTAGAAAATCCAAATGAATTGAAAGAACTATCCGAAAAATGGCAAGGACTTGTTGATGGAGAGGGAATAGATAGGATTATAAAAATTTTTGAAAGTATTGGAAACTAAAATTGCGATTCAAACAACCTCTTAAAGTTTTTATTATTCTAAAAAATCCAATCAAGACTTAGCATATCAAATCGTAGATAAGGATATCGCAGCTTTATTTAACTTCCGTTTAACTTATCTTTAGTTAAGGAAAAAAACTAATTTTTGGAAAAGTTAGTTTGGCTGGTGAATAGATATTAAATTAGCTCGGTTTCTCCTAGCTTTTTTCCGCAACAAAATTCCCTAAAACTAATAGGTCTAAACCGCAGGAATAAAAGGCTCGAATAGCGTCAGTTGGGGAGCAAACAATTGGTTCTCCATTTATGTTGAGAGACGTGTTCAAGATTATGGGAGTATTGGTTAACTTATAAAATTCATTAATTAAGTTGTAGTAAACTGGGTTGACGTCTTTTTCAACAGTTTGAAGCCTACCAGTCCCGTCTATATGAGTAACGGCTGGGATTTCTGATCTTTTTTCTTCTTTTATAGGATAGACTTTTTCCATAAAAGGAACTCTAGTCCCTTTAGGCATTTCAAAATATTCTTCAGCGTGTTCTGCCATGATAGAAGGGGCAAATGGTCGAAATGCTTCTCGGTATTTGATAGATAAATTTATTTTATCTTTCATATTAGGGTCTCTTGGATCTGCTAGGATAGAACGGTTGCCCAACGCCCGTTGGCCAAACTCCATTCTTCCCTGAAACCAGCCAACTAATGATCCTTCGGAAATTTTACCAGCAACGTATCGTCCAATATCGTCTACCTTTTTATATTTAATCTTGTAATCTTTTAAAGTTTTTTCAATCTCATTTTCGGAATAACCTGGGCCAAAATAATTATGAGTTTGGACGTATCTGTTTTTTCCTTTGAAAACATCATAATAGGTGTATAAAGCCGCTCCCATACTAGTGCCGCTGTCGTCTGGGGCCGATGGAATCCAGGAGTTTTTAAAGGAAGTTTTCTCCAGGATTTTACCATTGAAAACGGAGTTCATAAAAGTGCCGCCGCAGACTACTATATTAGGAATCTTTGTTTCCTCAGAAAGCCAATTGAGCATATGGGCTAAGGATTTTTCGCATAAATACTGCACGGCATAAGCCAATTTCTGGTGTCGTTCGGTTAGAGGCTCTCCTTTTGTTCTTGGAGGTCCAAATACGTCGATAAAATTTTGGTTATAGAAGGTGGGGCGGTCATGTAAATAGTAATCAAAGTAATTAAGATCAAAACTAACAGAGCCATTCTCTTCAAAAGTGAGAATTTTTTCTAGTTTTTGGAGATAAGAGTTATTTTCTCCATTTTGATGTTGATAAGATGCCAATGCCATAACTTTCCATTCGTCGACATGGGGGGCAAATCCTAAAAACTGAGTGATTACGCTGTAAAACAATCCAATTGAGTGAGGGAATTTGTCGGTTTTTAATTCGGTGATTTCATTTTGTTTTGCATATCCGAACCAATTGGTGTCGATTTCTCCTCTTCCGTCCGAGGTCAATATGGCTGATTCTTCAAAAGGAGATAGATAATACGCGCTTGCTGCATGGCAAAGGTGATGTGGAATGTAATGAATTGGGATTGTTTTTTTACTTTTTTCTAATAAAAAGGAAGTAACAATTCGTTCGTATTCTTGTTCAAATAAGCGGGAAAAATGATTTGGCACAGTATACAAATATTCCCCACGCCATCTTTGAGTGTGGGAGAACCTTGCGTTGTAGTGACTAACGTGAAAACCTGGGTTCCATCCAAAAGCTATGGCGTCAAGATCTTCAACGGTTATCCCTGCTTCTTTTAAACAGTATTGGACTGCTTTAATAGGGAAATCTCGGCAACACTTAATGCGATTTAACCGTTCTTCAGGACAGGCCGCAATTATTTTGCCGTCTTTCAGCAAGGTAACGGTTGTTATCCACATATCGTATGTTGTGCCTAAAATATACATTTTTCCCTTTCAGTCAATTTTTGCTAATGAATTTTTTTGAGTTTTAATAGGAAAGAGCGAGTTAAATAGAAATAATGGAGGCCAAAATAAAGGGTGAATCATTATTAGCCAGCATTAGCGGAACGCTTTTTTAAATTGTGATTTGCAGCCAGTTTTTTAATTTAAAACAGCTTGTGATTTGAGATCAGAAAGGAGTGCCGTTAACTTTTGTTTTGATTCAACGATACTTTCTAAAATACGATATTGAGCTGGTCTAAACGCCACTTCTAAAACAACATAACCTGCAAAATTAAAGTCTAACAATTTCGAAAATAGGTATTTGTAGTTCATTAAATCTTTTTTGTCCATACTAACAGGAAGATGTTCCCCCATGAGAGGTAGTTTACCCGCTTCTTCATGAATATAATTTTTGTAGTTGGTTCCTACCAAATGGACAAGATTTATTTTTGAACTATATTTTTCGAAATAAGTGTCTAATGTTTTATGTAATTCAGTTAAAAAACGATCTTCGTTTTTTTCAACGAACTCGATATAGCTCTTTTCAAAATCCCTGAAATAAAGAGATTTTACATCTTCATTTTCTTTATCTTTTAAAAACAAAGTGAATAAAACTGTGGAATAAAAATGCTCTATATCTAAAGTTAGATAGCATTTTTCCATTTCAGGAAATGAGAAAAAAGATTCAATATGATCTAAAGAGTTAAACAACGAATGCTCTTTATGAAATTGATTGAACCAAAGAGCGTCATTTTCAACCGTTAGAGTTAAATCGTTTTGATGGACATTATCAATTCTTTCAACAAATAACTTCAACGCCGAATTAAAATCCGTAGTCTCTCTATTGTACCTGGCGCCATGAATTACCAAAGTCTTGAGTCCGTTATTTGCCACAAAATCGGCGGTCTTTTTAAGTAATTTTGCTGAAGCGTCTCCAACTATACCGTCGTCAGACAAATTAAATCGTTCACGGCGACCATTAACGAGTACGGAATTGGGCTGATGGACAGAGCATATTTGATCGGATGAAGGGGGAGCTTTGTCCAAACAAGTATCATCTCGAAGATATAGCTCATTCGGACCTAAATAATCAATCTCCTTTAAGAAATCTAAATCTCCTTTAGCGACGATTTTCATTATTGCGTTTTTATTTTTAAAATTTTCAACCCAATTCTCCCAAATGTTCCGGTAAAATTAAAGTGTCATCGTCTATGTCCGTGGTAGATTTTCTTCCAAGAATCATTTTTAGTTCTTCTGGAGAAAATCCATTTCCCGGTCGCTTTAAATCAATCATTTCCCGCGTAAAAATTTCTCCTTTTTTGACGGCTTGATTGGTTATAGCGCTGCGTCGAAACGAATCGATCATTGCTAACTCAGCGGGAACCGGTTTTTTTACCGGGCTACCTAGCGCTGTTACGATAGTTTTCGATCTTTCAGAAATCTGAGATAAATCGTCAGGGTCGGCAGAAACAGGTTGGTCTGGACCTGGCATTGTTTTATCAAGGGTAAAATGTTTTTCTATTAAGCATGCTCCTAAGGATATAGCGGCTAAAGGAACGTCTACTCCGATAGTATGATCTGAATATCCAACTAATACGTTAAAAGTATCTCGAATCGTCTCCATTGCTAAGAGATTGCAATCTTCTACTTTTGGCGGATAATTTGAAACGCAATGCAAAAAAATGAGTTTTTCATTTCCTTCAGCAAGACAAGCATCCTTGACCTTTTCAATTTCCCCAAGAGTTCCCATTCCAGTTGAAATGATTAACGGTTTTTGGGTTCTGGCGACTTTTTTAACTAAGTCGATATAATTTAGGTCCATTGAGGCGAGCTTATGGGCTACCACGCCAATATCTTCTAATAATTCCAAGCCTTCTTCGTCAAAAACCGAAGACATGAAAATTATGTCATTTTGTTTACAAAAATCGTTGATTTCAAAATGGTGTTCTTTTTTAAATTCGACTCGTTTTAAAAGATCGTAGATCTCGCCATCGCAACCTAGGTCTTTTAAATGATGTTCCGCTTTAACCGATTTTTTTGCGGTTAATTTATTGGTTTTCCAAGATTGAAATTTAACGGCGCTAGCTCCGGCTTTTTTAGCCGATAAAATCATTTTTTTGGCTAGTTCCATATCGCCGTTATGATTGATACCAATTTCGGCAATAATAAATGGAGGACGATTTGGACCGACTTCAAAATTACCTATTTTTAAAGGCTTTAACGCTAATTTGTTCATTTATTTTTTCTTAAAAGAGTGGATTCATCGAAAAACATATTAAGGTATTTTGACTAACCCAGTCAAACCGAATTTTCCGTTTCTCAAAGAGTATGTTAACTGCAAAATTATATTTTTAAATTAAAAGGTAAACAAAGGATATGAATGTGAAGCGACAATTGTCCTATCACAAATACGACAATAACTGGAGCTATCGCTAATTATTAAATCTTTTAGAAGTATTGTTTCCTAATATTAATCTTGTCGCCAGTTATTTTGTTTTACATGAGCGTTAATTTGCGCAATTTCTGGATTGTTTTCTAGAAAAGAAATGACTTGTTGTAAATCGATTACAGGGTCGCTGGCGTTGAAATATCGATCATAAATGATTTTCATGAGCTCTATGTCTTCTTTTACGTCTACCGTTAAACGAAAAGACTTGTTTTTTAGGTATTGAGGAGCGGGAAGTCGTGCAATTGTAAAATCCTGCGGATAATCTTCCATGTATGTTGTTACATGTTCACGGTAGCGATTTTCGTTGGTTTGATTTGCTATGTATTTTAAAGTTTTAAATGACACAGCAGGAAAAACAGTTCCAATAGGCGCGTTTCCTGAAATTGTGGAGAAATCTGCTTTTTTTTCCAAATGGTGAGTGGCTAAATCGTCCATAAAGTCAGTGGCAATTAATGGACTGTCTGAGCAAATTCTTAATATTTGATCTGCGCCAAAGAGTTCTGCCGCTACAATAAACCGAAGTAGAACGTCGTCTTCAGGGCCTTTAGCGACTTGAACTGAGTTTTCTTTTGCCCATTGATATAAAAGCTCGTTTTGTGGAGTGTCAGGAATTGCGAGGATGATTTGATCGATGGTCTTAATTGTTTGAAGCCGGTATATGATATGCTTTAGCATCGGCACTCCGGCGAATGGAGCTAGGATTTTTCCGGGAGAACGGGTCGACCCCATCCTTGCTTGGATAATAGCGGCGAAATTGTCTGACATTTTATTTCCTAAAAAAACTAAAAACGTTTCATCTTTAAAAATAGAAAATTGACTGTAAAAAAGTTTTTTAAATTTTTAAAAACATAGAACAAAAAAATTTTGGAAAGTATGAAAATTAGAAACGAAACCGACTCAGAGCATAAAAAATGTGTAGCTTACATTGGACATGTTTCTGAAGTACCTCATTTTATCAATTATTTTAAAAATAAAAACGTGGAATCGGTGATTTGTTTCGTTGAAAACGTTTTGATATTGAACCGGATGAAAGAAATAGGAGTTCCGGCGTATTCAATTTACGTAAATGAAGATTTAGACGACAAAAAAGTCACTTGGGATAAATCCCTTCAGTGGGCGGAAGAATGGGCTTTGGATTTACAGGGAAAGGATTTGACCTTAGTTGATGAATTGTCGATTTTAAAAATAACAAAATATTGGACTTCTTCATTTTTCTATCATTTTTTTAGATCCGTTGATGCGGTTGAAGATATCTTTAATCGTGAAAAAGTTGATTCGGTGATTTTATGGGACGATGAAAACCAAGATCCAGAAAATATATCTTACATTATAGAGATGGACTTATTTAAACCTGCATTTTGCGCTTTCGCTAAACTAAATTCATGTTCAGTTATAAATTTACTTCATGATAATACAGGTTCGCAAGCTGGTTCTCTTTCTCTCAAAAACAAAAAAGTAGATCTAAGGCGTTTAAGACAAGGGGGTTCTGGGTCTAGATTTTTTAATCTTATTTTACAGATAAAAAAAACAATTGTTTTTTTTGTTGATGGTATAAAACCGTTTTTTTCATTTTTAATATCTTCCAATAGTAAAAAAACGTCGTATTTGATTGAAGGAGCCAATGACATTTCCTATTGGGGAGATTCTTTAGTAAATCAGTTAACTCAAACTTTAGGAAATACAATTTACTATTTCAAAAATGAAGATCGTTGCTATTTTAATTTACGTTTAAATCATTTGAACTTGGAGTCGTTCCGAACTTCCGCTTTTGAGTCCGATGTTGAAAAGACCGGTTTAAAATTTAAAGAAGTTTTTAAGAATATAAAAAAATCAGGGTTAAGTAATCCAAATCTACGGTATAAAAATTTTTCTCCTTTTGAGCTGGGAGAATTATTTTTTAAACGAATGTTTCAAATTGAAATCCCAGGGTTGTTTAGCTATTTTGCTCAAGTTTCGGAAACGTTAAAGCGTAAAACCTTTAATGCATTAATAATATCTAATAAGGTTTCTCCCGAGACTATAGTCTTTAGCCAAGCAACAAAAAATAAATTGCCTATAATTTATTTGCCACATGGACATAATTATGGAGTGATGAAAAAAGATAAAGATTTTATTCATCCGTGGACTGATAATAAATTCTATTCCCCTTTTTATACAAAAGTAATTTCAGGTCTTCAATATAATGTAGATCTAGAAAAGAAAAATGGACTCGATCCAGAAAAAATTTCTCTCGGGGGCATACCCAAGTTCGAAAAAGATAACGACCGATTAAGTTTGGAAAGAAATAAATATCGCGATCAAATGAATATAAGCAATGAAGAAAAAGTTTTACTGTTTGCTACCTCGGCAAATGGTATTTATTGGGATAAAGTATGTCCTTTTCATCTTGACGATAGCTTTGAAAACTTTGAAGTCTACGAAAATTTAGTTGATGTTTTTGGAAATAAAGAGGGTTATCGTTTGATTTTTAAGTTCCGACCTTTAGATTTGTTGATAGAAGAAATAAAACGATTGGTGAAAGAAAGAGAAGTAAAAAATATTGATATTTTTGTCGATCGGTTAGAAGAGTTTTTTGTGGCTTGCGATGCCCTTTTAGTGACTCAATCAAACGCGGGTATAGAAGCTTTGTTCTATGATATTCCTATAATGCAATATGTTCCGCCGGGAAAAGAAAATACAATGCCGTTGATCCCTGAAAATGCTTCAATCAAAGTAGAAAATATTCCCGAAATAATTAATTTTTTGAAAGAGCTGGTGGAAGATAAAGAGTTTAGAAATATTAGGATCAAAGCCCAGCATGATTTTTTAGAAAGAAATCTCCCTCAAGATGGATTGACAGCTTCACAACGAATTGGAAAAATTATTGAAGAATTGACGGTAAAGGGAAAATAAGAGATAGAAGGATTTTTTATTAATTTAAAGAGACTTCTAAAAGTTTAAATTTTCTAGAAGCCTAGCTTACAATTTAAGAATTTTTAGAAGCTCCTCTAGTATTTAAACTTTCGGACTAAATTATTCAATGTTCCAGACATTTCTGAAACAACTTGAGAGGTATGTTTCATTTCGGCCGAACCATTTGCAGTAACTTCAGCTGCTGCCGAAACGCCTTCTATATTTTCGGTTATTTGGCCGGCTCCATGTGAAACGTCAGTAAGTGTTCTACCTATCTCAGCGGTTGTAGCCGATTGTTCTTCAACTGCGCTAGCAATCGTTCCAGAAATATCGTTGATTTGATTGATAACATCCGAAATTTCCGAAATAGCTTGGGCTGCGTTTTGACTATCAACTTGAATAGCGCTGATTTTTTGGGAAATATCCTCCGTTGCTTTGCTAGTTTCCTTGGCAAGTTCTTTAACTTCGTTGGCCACGACAGCAAATCCTTTGCCAGACTCTCCTGCCCTAGCCGCTTCAATGGTGGCGTTTAAAGCTAATAGGTTGGTTTGTTCTGCAATGCCATTAATTACTCGTATTACTTGACCAATTTCTTCACTACTTTGTCCCAGTGTCGCTACAGTTTGATTAGTCGCTTTGGCTTTTTGGACTCCCTCTGCCGCTACTGAAGCCGCTTGATTAGCGCTTTTTGAAATCTCTGTTATGCTTGCTGTCATTTGCTCCGTAGCAGCCGCTACGGTTGCAACGTTTTGGTTGACGCTGTTGGCGGCTTCTGCAACAACTTTTGATTGGGAAGCAGTTTCTTCGGCGTTTGCGGTTAGTTGTTGGCTGGTTGCGCTCATCTCTTCGGAACAGGTATTTAGTTGGATAGAGTTTTCAGAAATTTCAGAGATATCTTTGCGAAAATCACTCAACAATTTGCTAACACCCTCCCCCATCTGTCCTATTGCGTCTTCTCCGTTAATGGGACAGTCTTGAGTTAAATCTCCTTGAGAAGCTGATTTAACAGAATCCAACATTTTATTTACATTGTCCTTTAGGATTGCCGCTTGGTCTAATTCTCTTTCTTCCAGTTCTTTGGTTTTTTGTTTAGTTGATAACATTTGGGTTAAAGAAGATTTAAAATCTCCCTTTAAGCCAAACTGAGCGTTTTCCATTTTGCCTTGAAGGATGTCTTCTGAGTGTTTAATAAATTGTTTCAAATTCTTTGTCATATTTTCAAACACTGTTAGCAAAGTACCTATTTCGTCGGAAGGTTTTGATATTCGAAGATTGTTGTTAAGGTTTCCGTTGGAGATATTTTCAGCGCTATTTACCAAAGCCAAAATAGGTTTTGCAAAAGAGTTAGCAATTATAAAAGCTATGATAGCGATTAAAACTATCGCGATTCCAGCAAAGGTAAAATTCCAGATTTTTAGAGAATTTTGGGTGGAGAATGCCTCATCTTTATCAATTTCCGCTAACAGCCCCCATTTTAAACCCATTATGTTTACGGGGCTGTAAGCGCTCAATACCTCAACATCTCTATAATCTGGGAAAATTTGAAAACCGGTTTGACCCCCAACAGCGGCTTGAGATCCCGTGGTTTTAACTTCCATTAGTCCGATTGTAGTATTTAAAGCCTTAATCTTGTCGATTACATCTTTTGACACTTTTAAACCATTCAAGAAATTAAAAAAACCAGCTGAATCTTCTATAAAAAAACGACTATTATTTCGAAGCTTGAAATCGGTTCCCACCAAATAAACTTCACCAGAATCTCCCAATCCTACTTTTTTCCAAGAATTATTATTGGTCATTACAGCGTCAATTTTATCTATCGGAGCTTGAAAAATTAGAGCGCCAATTTTTTTAGAGCCATCGTAAATGGGAGATCCCATGAATGCGGCGGCGGCGTTATAAGAAGGAGAATAGGAAGCAAAGTCTGTCATATAAGTGAAGTCTTTATCAGTAGCGGTACGGATGGCGCTAAAAACTTGTCCAATTCCAGAGTCTTTATAGGGACCGGAAATTAAATTAGTCGCGTAATCAACTTCTTTAAAAACAGAGTACACAATATCCCCAGTTTCGATATCGGCTATAAAAATGTCGTAATAACCAAACTTTTCTAAAAAGCTTCTGATTTGAGGATGAAATTGAAGATGCCATTTTGAATAGGAACTAGCGTCATTTGCTTTATCAAGCTTGTCCTTTTCCCCGTTAGGGTTGGAGTTATCGGCGATGTAAAGGCTTTGTAAAATTTTAGACGTAGTATTCGTTGGAAGCCAATCGTTCATTTGAGTGGCTGAAGCGCCGGGTGTGTTTTTTATTTGATAATCGTATCTTTCTTTTAATTTTTGATTATTGCTTTTATAAGCGCTTCCTATTTCAGATTCGACAGATTTGAACGATTCACTGAACTTAACGGCTGCCTCGACGATTGCAAGGCTTTCAGAAAATGTTTTTAGTTGGTTTTCGATTTGTCCAAAATAGTCTTCGATAACCATCCGTTTTTGCTCTCGAAGTGAGATTAATCGATTTTTATTAATTGAAATAAGCTCGGTGTTGACTTTTTGAAAGGAAAAATAGGTAAGGGAGGCTAATGGAATGAGGCCAATTAGTAACAATATGAGTATGAGTTTTTTTCTTATAGTCCATTTCATAATCCCGACTCCCACAGTAGTTGTCTTCAATTCAAAAAGTAATCAATGCTTATAGAATTAGTTTGATCCTTATGACGAACTATTTATTTGTCTTTGAAAATAAGAGCTTATATTTTTAAATCATTACTCTCAATTATTGTAATAGTTTGTGTTATTTTTAAAGATATCGAACTTATATCACACTTAATGTGTTTTGCCACGCTAAATTATTTAATTTAATTGTAAATGTAATTTTAATGGCAAATGATTTAATATAAGTTCTATTTTTTTGAAAATAAAAGGCAAGTTCCAGCCACAATACTACCTAAAATACAATGTGTTAGGGCTGAAATAGCTCCGGGTACAGTGGCAAGGGCGAATGAGGGAAAATTGTTACGGGCAAGTTCTGTTGCTAAGCCAGAGTTTTGCATTCCTACTTCAATTGAGATAGTTCGTTTATTTGTTTCGGATAACCCTAGAAATTTTGATGAAGTATATCCTATGCCAAACCCAAAGATATGAAGTACCACGATCGCTAGTACCAAGTTTCCTCCTGTTTGCAAAATAGCGTCTTTTTTTACGGCCAGAATAAAATCCACAATAAAAACGATTGAGAGTACGGCTAAAAATGGCGTGAATGGCGTGACTTTATTAACGATATTTGGGAATAAACGGTTTAAAAGTATTCCCATTGTCACAGGAAGGATAACGACTTTTACTGTGTTAACTAATAGGCCTAAAGTATTTACTTCTATTTCACCACCCTCCATATTTTGAGAAATAATCTTTATTAAGAAGGCGGTTAATAGTGGAGTGGCAAACACAGCCACAAGCGTCGACACGGTCGTTAATGAAACAGATAAAGCGACATTAGCTTTAGCGATGAAACACACGACATTTGACGCAGTGCCTCCAGGGCAGCTTGCTACCAAAATTAATCCTATCGCAAAGTCTGGAGATAAATTGAATAGTGTGGCAAGGGCCCAACCTGCCATAGGCATGATGGTGTATTGGAGAATGACCCCAATTGTCACTAATTTGGGGGTTTTGATGATACGTTGGAAATCTTCCAGTTTTAGGGTAAGCCCCATGCTGAGCATGATGATTCCTAGAAAAAAAGGAATCCAGTTGGGTTGAAACCAAGTAGCCGTCTCCGGTTTCCATAAAGCTAAGACAGCTCCAATCACGACCCATAGGGGGAAAGCATTCGATAGAAAAGAAAAAAGATTTTCAATTTTAGACAAAGGAGTTTTGTTTGCTAGATCTGCAAGAAAGAATAGAGGTTAGAATTTAACAAAAAGCGCTTTTTCCCCAAATAGTTTAGAAAAACTATATAAAAATTTTAAGGCTTAACTGCAATAATGCTTGAATAAGCTTCCTGTCCGTTATCAAAATCTTGATATTTTATGACTCGAAAATCCTTAAAAACGTCAAGCAGTTCGTTTGTTTCTAAAAGATATTTTTTGTTAAATTGAGAGTATTTTAGATAGTCTTGATTGTATGTTTCCACAAGAGCCATTCCGCCGCTTTTAAGAGCCTTTTTAATTTGCGGGAATAAACTCCTTTGCAAATAGTACGTGCATATAATTAAATCGTATTCGTTTGTGCCTAAGTCGGTATTTTCTAAGTCGACAACTTTTGTTTCAATAGAAACTCCATATTCAGAAGCTAATTGTTGAGCTTTATTCAATCCTTCGGCAGAAATATCGATCCCAACTACGTCAAAGCCTTGCCTGGCTAAAAAGACCCCGTTACGACCTTCACCCATAGCAATATCCAAGGCTTTTCCTTTTGGAAGAAGGTGGGCATTATCTTCTATGAAGAGGATAGGTTTTTTCCCAAAAATATATTTTTCTGTTGCGTATTTTTCATCCCAGCGGGATTTGTCACGTGGTTTAGATTCCGCCGAAGAGAAGAATAAAAACGTAAAAGCTAAACTGAATATCGTAAAACGCAACCATTTAGCTGAAGTTTTCATATGGGAAGCTCCTTACTTAAATTGATTTGATTTATTTTACTTGATAAGCGGGTTGAAAAACAAATTTCAAACTTTAACGAGAATCGAAATTTTGATATGAAACTATGGGTATGATTAATCGTTTACTTGGTTTGATTGTGGTTGTAAAATTTAATAAAGAAATTAAGAAGATTTCTCAAAAATCGAACTTGCCAAAAGCTTAGTCCTTAAAATTAAGTACTAATCGATAGCAAATTCGGCAATAGTCTAATTCTCTAAAGATATTTTTAGAATAATCTTCCCTTTTGAAGTGGAGTTAGGCTTACGGGCGCTAATCATATAAACTGCCTGCCTTTAGATAAAATGATCATATTTCCTGGAGGAATCATGAGTTTGCGTAAGGTCTTATTTTTGGTCGCAATGTTATTTGTATTTTTAGGCTATTTGGGCGCGCAAGAAGTTTTCGCGGCAAAAGAACGCAAACCTGTTTCTAAATCTTCAGATCAGCGATTTTCTGATTATGGGGATGGGACTATCTTAGACTCCAAGACTGGTTTAATGTGGATGAAAAAAGATTACTGGTTGTTAGAGGGAAGGCATTTAAATTGGTATAAGGCCAAAGAGTTTTTACAAAAAGTGAACCATAAAAAATATTTTGGCTATTCAGACTGGAGATTGCCGACGCCAGATGAAGCTATAACTCTTTACGAACGGCGAAAACGTAATAGAGATAAGGATGGCGACTATTTTTTTATTGATCGAATTTTTCCAAAGGGATCCGGTTGGAGCACCTGGACAAGTAAGGAAAAAGGACAACAAGCAGTCGTTATTTCTTATAAAGACCAAGGCGGCAGAGAGTTCCAAGATAAAATTAATGGTCCCGACGCTTTTTTAAGGTTAGTTCGAGATCCTAAAAAATAGAACGATACCAAGTTTTGCGCGAGCCGATTATGAAATGGACCCTGATTTTGTCATTAATATTGATTTCCATAAGTGATGTTTATGCATTCCATCCAGATATTTATCAGCCCAGAGTTCCCAAAGAAATTTTAGAAGACACTCAAGATATCGACAATCCTTTTGAGGAAATTCCAGGAGCTTTAGAAAAAGGAAAGAAGATTTATTTCGGCAAAGGACTTTGCGTTACTTGCCATAGTAACAATGGAAAAGGAGTCAGGCTTCCTGGGCACTCGCCAAGAGATTTTACCGATGAAAAGTGGCAAGATATCCGATCTGATGGAGAACTTATGTGGGTTTTAAAAAATGGAAGCCCAGGAACAGGTATGCCCGTGCGTGTGGGGAAAGTAATTACAGAAGAAGAAGGTTGGCAGGTCATCCTATTTATTAGACAGTTTAACGCGAAGTAAACAATCATTATGAGGTCTAATTAGTCATATTTTTGTTTTGATATCGGCGGCAATTTTTAACTTTAATGTTTCCCTCTTGCGATTAGAGAAAAATTTTTACGAGGTTTTTCAATAAATGAATACTGTTTTTCAACCCACTTCCAAAAAATATTTGATTTGTTTTTTGGCTATGTTGTGTTTTTTGTTTTTTTCACTATTAAAAAACTCGATGGCAGAAATCCAAGTAGCGCCAAAGATTCAGGAGACTTCGAAATACCTCTGTTCGCCAACCAATATTTTTTGTAGTAAATCACAATTGATGATGGCTTTTAAACGCGATCGTTCTCAAAGGTTGTTGCACGGTAAAGGAAGAAGAGGTTCAGGGTTTTGTCCACAGGCAAGATCCACCCCCCCTGCCCCAGATGAATATTTAAAAATGAAAAACCCATTAGGGTCAACTAGAGATATTGTTGAGAAAGGTAAAGCTTTATTTCAATACGAAGCTCAACCAACGGCTTGTAAGGTTTGTCATGGTTCCTTAGGAAATGGTTTGGGGATAATGCCCAGCCTTAATCCAAAGCCAAGAAACTTTACATGTAAAAAGACAATGGGAGAAGTATCAGACGGTCAAATGTTTTATATTATTACTCATGGTTCCCAAGGAACGGCTATGCCAGCTTTTTTATCGCTTTCAGACGATCAAGTATGGCAGTTGATTACTTATATAAGAAGTTTATCGAAAGATAAATCGCGGTTGAGAAGGAGGCGTTAATGAAACTTGTATATTATAAGAAGAAACTTCTTAATATTTGTAACTGGTTTGCTCTATCCATTGCATGCTGTGTGATGACCCCTGTTAGTGTTTTTTCTCAAGATTGCCCGCAACCTAGAAATATTAAATCTGCTCCAGAAACATATTTGAAAATGACGAGTCCTTTAAAATCGTCTCCTAATGATATATCCGAAGGCCGTGATTTGTATATGGAAATGACAGAGTCCCTTGCCTGCGTCCATTGCCACGGACCGAAAGGAGATGGTAAAGGAGAATTAGGAATTGATATTGAACCTCCTCCCAGGAACTTTACCTGCGCTGAAACGATGAAAACTATTTCAGATGGACAAATGTTTTGGGTGATGAAGAGTGGGTCTCCAAATCAGCTTATGCCAGGCTATGGTGGTTTAGCGGATGAAGCGCTTTGGAAGATTATCTCTTTCGTTCGAACCTTTGCTAAATAGGAGCGAATGGCGCGTGTATTAATTTGGATAGTTTTGGTAGCTTTTGGAGAGTTTTTATTCAGTCTCCCAGCTATTTCTAAGCCAATAAATCCAGAAGCAGGGAAATCTAATTTTTTAGACGTGAAAGAAAAGGCTAAATTGGTATTTGCGGGATTAGGTATTTGTCCGCAAAACCGTAATACACGTCAAGCCCCCAACTCGTATTTAGAAAAGACCAACCCTGTTCTAAAAAACGCAGAAAATTTAAAAGCTGGCGAGATTCTTTACCAGGAAAAAGCAAAACCAACAGCTTGTCGCTTATGTCACGGCTACCGTGGTAGTGGAAATGGTCGTTTATCTATGAGGTTAGATCCTCCCCCAAGAAACTTTTCATGCGCTCAAACGATGAAGACGCTTTCAGACGGTCAATTATTTTGGATTATTAAGAGGGGGTCTAGAGGGACCGCTATGCCGGTTCACGAGAGTCATTTAACCGATAAACAAATTTGGCAACTAATTCGTTATATTCGAAGCTTTGTAAAATAATTGGTTTAAGTTCTAACTAAACGAGGAGTAGACGAATAGGATAAATTCTTAAATGTTGGAGAAAAATAAAAAAACGCCACCTAAAGCAAAACCAGATCCTAATAGAGTCAAAGTTGTTCCCCAACCAGTAATCGAATAAGTTGATTCTTCTTTGCCCTCTGCTTTTTGGCGGATCATAAAGCGAGGATCAGCCATTTGTTCTCTTCGCTTATTTTCTAGTTTATTGCACATACTTAATAAAAATAAACCCAGCGCTGCTAGCGCTATTCCCATTAATTGTTTTGAATTAATAAGATCCATAATCTTTACCCATATTTGGTTGAAGAATTACATACAGTATACTTGTTTAAACGGAATAAAAAGAAAAAAACTTTAAGGTAGATTTCTAGTTCTCAAAATTTTCGAAAATTTCGCTATTCGGACTATTCTAGTAACTTTTTTACAAGATTCTTTGGCAAGTAAGAGCATTTGATTTTGCATTCAAAAATTCGAAAAATAGACCAACCTTTTTTCTTCAAAATTTTGTTCACTTCTTTATCGCGTTTTTGATTTCTCGCTATTTTTGCGTCCCAGTATTCTGCATTAGATTTTGGGGAAATGTTCCTACAATTATGGCCATGCCAGAAACATCCATCAGCAAATACGGCAACTTTGTGTTTTAGAAATACAAAGTCTGGTTTACCAAAAATAGGATAGTTTCTTCTCCATCCCTTTAACTTTTTATCTTTAAAAAGATTGATGAGCTTTCCTTCAGTTGATTTATTTCCTTTTGACTTAACGGCTCGCATTATGTTTGAGCGGACTTCTTTAGTAAAAGTGTCGGTCATTATATTAGAGGAAAAGCAGAGGTATTAGTTATTGAGCTAAGTTCGTAATGTGGCGCGATGAAACAGCTTGAAGGACATTGGGCAGAATTTTTTCAATGAGTGATTCTACTACGGGGATGGAAATGGTATTGCCTGTTTGTTTTTTTAATTGGCTATCGGAAACTACTATTTGAAACCAATCAGGAAACCCCTGCAATCGCAGAAATTCCCTTGGAGTTAATCTACGTTGGCCGTCTACTAATAAGTAATTATGCGAGGCTCCAGACCTTAGAGCGCATGAATAAGGGTATGAAGTTATATTGCCTGATTTGTTTTCATGCCATATTGAAGGATAAATCTTAGGTTTGTGCTTTTCTAATCGCTTAATTCGTACGTTTTCAGAAACATAATATTTTTGAGAAACAGATTGTTCTAAAATTTGGCTGAGAGGTAAAGGTTTTTTGTCGCCTTTTGGAAAAACATCGTTATTCGGAGTGTCTAAGAGGCCAATAATAAAAACTCGCTCTCGTTTCTGTGGTAGTCCGAAGTCTAAAGCGTTCAAAACTTTATAATCCACCCAGTAGCCAAGGTTGGACAAGGAATCTAAAATTTTATCTAGAGTTCTTCCCATATTATGACCGACTAAGCGCTTTACATTTTCTAGAATAAACCCGGAAGGACGTTTTGCTTCAAGTACTCTTAGGATTTCAAAAAATAAAGTTCCTCTAGCGTCTTCAAACCCATTTCCTTTACCGATGATGCTAAATGGTTGGCATGGGAAGCCAGCAAAAAGCAGATCGTGCTCTGGGAAATCTTCCGACAAGATTTGTTTAATATCGCCTTTTGGGTTTTCGCCAAAATTTGCAAAATAGCTATTGCGCGCAGGTTGGTCAATATCGCAAGAGAAAACGCATTGGCCATTTATTTTATATTTTTGAAAAATATTTTTTGCCGCAATGCGAAACCCTCCTATTCCGCAGAATAGGTCTATAAATTTGAGTTCCAAATTGTTTGTGTTTGATCCAATCATAAAATGAATTTTAGAAAATACGATTATAGTCCTTTAATTGCTTTTCCGGCGGGATACTCCACTTGATAATCAATTCGTACAGTTTTCTTTTCGTTAGGTTTTAAATTAATTTCCCAAGTGATGATGTTTTTTTCATCTACTTTTTTGGGAGTAGGAGAAATATCGTTGGTTTTTACTTCGATGTTTTCGTGATATGAAAGCGGTAATTGATCTTTCAGGGTCAATAGTATTTCGCTTTTTTTAAAGTTTTCAAGTTGTATCTCGTAAATATAACGGAGACGATCTTTTTTATCGAAGAGCCCCTCTTCTCCCCCTTCTTTACGGATTAATTTTCTTTCAACCTTTATACCCTCGTCTGCTCCTAAACCAAGTTTAAGTTCCTGTTTTGGCGCAGTCTGGTTCATCCAAACTGTTCCTACAAAACTTTTATTGAGGTAAATCCATCCCCTACCTTGTAAGAAATGAAATGGACTTTTATTGATGGTTTTGGAGTTTAAGTAAACAAAAGCTGATCTTTTAGGAATGCTAATATAGTTTAAGTCGATTGGAAATTTTTTTTCTACGATGGTTGATCTATGATCAGAAACTCCTGAAGGAATTGTTTGTTTGTCTAGTAGCGTATAAATTAGAGATGTCCCTGTTTCCGTTACAGCTGCCGAAGCGCTCATCATCGGGATGGATTCCATTGCGGCCATAGAGTCCATGGCCATAGGTGCATTTAACATTTTTCTTTGAAGTTTTCGTGTTTGTGGAGGCGGAGGTAAAAAATCGACTACCCAGGGTGAAAGATTAGGAGGCGCTCCTCCCAGTGATGGTCGACCTGTTGATAGTTCCATTTTTACATTTTTCCAGTCTTCTCCAGTTCGTTGGATTATTTCACCTTGATACAAAACGGTTAAGCTCTTTTTTTCAGTATCAGCCGAAAGTTGATAAACTGGCTTCCAACGGGTATTTGAAACCTGGTAAGTTATTTCAATATCTGAAATCGATTCTGATGGGCTTTTCCAGTCTAAGATTACACGGTGAGAGGTTTTTTTGATTCCTGATTGTAGGTCTTGTAACTTTTTCTTTGCCGCCTTCAACTGCTTTCCAATTTGGGTGAGGCCATCTTCGGCTTTTCTTCGTTCTTGATGTAATTGAGTTCCTTTTGTGGAAACAAAACTTAATGTTTGATCCCAATCTTTTGGCCCTGTTTGATCATTGCCAATCCTGTTTGAGTATGATTTGCCTTTTTCTGATTCTGAGTTGACTAGTAGGCTGATAAAATCTAATTGGAGATCTAGGGTTTTTAAAAGATCTTGAGTGGTTCTTAATTCTTTTTCGATCAACTGAACAATTTTTTCTTGTTTAGTAATTTCGGCGCTCAGGAAATTTCCTCCATAATCTCGACTTGTTTTTACGTTTACAAGACGGGAAGGAGAATTGCCTATTAGCGATACTCGAACTGAATTAGGACGAACTGAATCTGGTAATGGACCCACAGAAAATTGTGATTTCCCTGCGGAGATTTTTCGTTGAACAAAGCGGGTTACTTCTGCGCGGTCCGTGTAAAGGCGAACCTTAGAAATTTTTCCAGGAACGACGTCTGCGGAAAAACCAAACGTAGGTAATAAGCTAACAAATGTAGCGCAAGCCAGAACGAAAAGATTTTTTCTGATGAAAAGATTAGTGGACATTTAAACACCGTTCCTTGGATGGAATTCTATTAATAATTCTTCTTAGATAGTTTAACCGTGTTCTAAAGGTTTTAAAACTCCAATTTGTCGTAAGTTTTAGGTGAAAGTGCTTGCTCTAACTTGTTGATTAAGTTAACCTTGTTTTGTTGTGGCTGAAAGTGAAATTATGATTGAACAACGCAAAGAGGGTTATCGTTTTTCTGTTGAGCCGTTTTTATTGGCTGATTTTGCGAACGTTTCTTCTGGGATTGAGGTTTTAGATATAGGGACGGGTTCAGGAATTATTCCCATTCTTATCTCCAAAAAAAAGCCTGGTTTAAAAATTACTGCTGTCGAAATACAAAAGTTGTTAAGCGATCTTGCTTTGGAAAATATTCAATCTGCTAGTTTATCGGCTTTTATTGAGGTGATTTGTGGTGATTATTTAGAAGTTTCACAAAACCTTCAGACAAGCTCATTTGATATGGTTTTGAGTAATCCTCCATATAGGAAACTAAATAGCGGTCGAGTTAATCCCAATCCAGTTAAAGCGATTGCGCGTCATGAGATTAAATTAAATCTCCATAATCTTATTGAAGCTTCTTTTCGGTTGTTAAAACCTAATGGAAGAATTGTTTTATCCTATCCAATGTCTCGGAAGAGCGAAGTCTTAGAAGTTTTGAGTCGTTCAAAATTAGTCCCAACAAGGTTGAGAGATGTATACGGTTGCCCCGGAGCGATTGCTAAATTTTTTTTAGTTGAAGCTGAAAAAATAGAAGTCGACTCTTCGCTAGAAGAGGATTCTATATATATTTATAAATCGGACGGATCTTATTCAGAAAATATGGAACAGATTTATGCTTCCTTTGATCATCCTTTCCGGTCCCACAGGGTCGGGCAAAAGCGCGACAGCTCTGGAGTTGGCCGATAAGCTTGGGTCGGAAATAGTTAGCGCCGATTCCATGCAGGTTTATAAGTATTTTGATATAGGAACGGCCAAACCTAGTAGAGAAATTAGAAGAATAGTTCCACACCATTTAATCGATATCCTCGAACCAGATGAAAAATTCAATGCATATGAATTTAAAACTCAAGCTTTGGATTGGGCTCGCAAGATTTCTGGCCGAGGTAAAACCCCATTAATCGTTGGCGGTACAGGTTTATATCTTAAAACTCTAATGTTGGGATACGACTGTGCTGTAATGGTTTCTCCCGAAGTTAATTCGCAAGTTAAGTCCGAAATCGATAAATGGGGTACGTGTCGAATTCATGAAGAATTAGAAGCGGTTGATCCAGAATCCGCAGAAAAAATTTCCTGTAATGACTCGTTAAGAATTCAGAGAGCGCTAGCTATATACCGCCAAACGGGAACCCCATTATCCCAATTACATCGTGAAGGAACGCCATTAGAAGAAGAATTTGACGTAAAGTTTTTCTTATTACAATGGGATCGCGAATCTCTTTATAAAAATGTTGAAAATAGGATCGACTCAATGATTCTAGAAGGATGGGTCGACGAGGTAAAAGGATTATTAAAGCGTAAAATTAATCAGAATTCGAGACCTTTTCAGAGTATTGGATACCCGCAAATAAGTCGTTTTTTAAATGACGAAATACCATTGGCTCAAGCGGTAAAAGAAATCAAACAAGAAACCCGTCGTTATGTCAAAAGGCAAACGACATGGTTCAAAAAGATGCCAAATCATATACCCATTCCCGTTTCCCCTAAGGATGATCCCGCCATGATAAAAAATAAGATTTTTGCGAAAGCCCCAGGGCTAATTTCTTTCTTAATTGTTCTGTTTTTTTCTTTCTTGAATCCAAATTTTGCTGTATCGGAAGTTTCTAAAATCGACCAAGCGGCTATTCTAAAGGATGGAGGAGACCTTTCTAGCGCAAATCAAGTTTTATCCGAATATTTGGGAACTGACCTTTCTACAGATGTGAAAGATCCCGCATTGTTATTGTCGGGAATGGTTTTGAATCAATTGGGAAATCATGCTGAAGCTGTAAGTCGTTTGAAGGAATCTCTAAATATTTCTTCGCCCGTTGAAGGTTATAAACGATATGAGTTAGCGGAAGCTTTATTTCATTTGAATCAATTTGAATTAGCGTTGGAACAAATTGAAAAATGTTTAGAAGATAAGCTTGTTCTAGGTGTTTTCCCTGACGCGGTTTTATTGAAAGCTAACGTTTTAGAAAAACTGAAGAAGAACTCCGAGGCAATTTTATTTTTAAACAAAGCGATAAAAAAAATATCGTCAAATAAAGCGTTTTTAGCGTCGAGCTATATTCCTCAACTTTTGTATAAACAAGGAAGTTTGTTGGAAGCGCACAGTAAATTTTTTAAAGCTTTTAATATTTATAAAAGGATTTATATTAAATATCCTTTGAGCGAAGAAGCCGTTTTATCATTTAACCGAATGGAAGAAATAAAAAATTTACCCAAAGTTTCAGTTCAAGATATCCAAAGCTCAGGCCGGATGATGCGTGTAAAGGTACTATCAAGTCGCGCTCAATTTGAAAAAGTAGTTAATGAAATTGAAGCTAATCGCGGAAGCTTAAATTCCATTGAGAGTTTTATCTATTTGGCTAACGCTTATCGCAAACAAAGTAAAAGAGATGAGGCCGCGAAAATTTTTCGGGAAATTTTGGTCAAATTTCCTAATCGATCTAAAACCCAGAAAGTGTTATTTGAATCTGCCAGAAATCTTTGGAATTTAGATCAAAGTGTAGAAGCTGCGAAAATTTTTCGCAAAGCGATTAGCAAGAACTCTAATAATAGTTTGGGAATGCGCGCGCGTTATTTTTTAGGAAGGGTGTTTGAAGGCGATGGAAAAATAGAAGAGGCTCTCAATGAATATCGAGAATTAGAGAAGCGACGCGGACACTTTGCGGAAGAAGGAGCTTGGAGAATTGGTTGGTTGAGCTACACCTCTGGAAAATTTATGGAAGCTGAAAAAAACTTTCAATCCAATATTAATCGCTTTCAAAAGGGAGATTTGTTAGAAGCAAATATTTTTTGGAAAGCTAAGAGTTTAGAGAAAATGGGTAATTCTCTTAAGGCTAATCAAGCCTATAAAGAAGTGTCTTCCAAGTTTCCTTTTACTTATTACGGAACAATCGCTTCTAATAAATTAGCTAAAACAAGTTTGTCGAGTTCCCCAAAACAAATTGAGGCTGGCTCAATTCAACCAATTAGCCATAATCCCGATTTAAATCGAAAAGTTCTTAAAGAACCAAAACTTGGAAAAAACTCTAGGGAAAGATTAAAAAGAGTCAGGATATTTTTAAATTTGAGACTAAACGATAGCGCTGTTTTTGAGATAAGGCATATTGAGAGAAAAATCCGAAAGACATTTTCAGGCACTTTATGGATAGCTGATTTATATGGTCGAGCTGGCGCTTATAAAGAATCTCAAAGGCTATTGGAGCTTTTCGCTAAATTTAAAACAAAAATGCGAGAAAAAGAGTTACCCCAAATTTTTTGGAAACGTTATTTCCCTTTGGCCTTTAAGCAAGATATTTACTCCCAGGCCAAAGCTTTTAATGTAGATCCATTTATGGCAACGAGCGTTATTAGGCAGGAAAGTATGTTCGATCATAATTCTATGTCAGTTGTTGGCGCTAGAGGCTTGATGCAGATAATGCCGCATACAGGAGAAAGGTTTTATCAATTAGAAAAAGATAAGCCGGAGTTTCAACCTAACTTATTGTTTGATCCAACAATAAATATTCGCATTGGAACTAAATATTTAAAGGAACTTAATTCCCAATATAATGGAAATTGGGTTAAAATTCTAAGCTGCTATAACGCAGGGCCCCAAGCGGTTGCGAACTGGGAGGCTCGGTTTCCAGAAATTAAAGATCCAGATGAGTTTGTCGAACGAATTCCGTTTCCAGAAACCAGGAATTTTGTGAAACGAGTGCTGAGAAACCGGGGTGTTTATCGAGCTCTTTATCAAGAAAACTTAGCAACTTAAAGGTCTGCTTTCATACTAAACTTCATTTTCACTTTTGGGTCATAGCCTAAAAAAGTTATCGTTGAATTTTTAGTGAATCTTATTTTTATCTAGAACGCGTCGGAGGAATTGATGAGTCAAGGCGTATCTGCAGAGGATGCAGAAGATTGGGTGGATAAATATTCAACCCAGATGTATAGGTTTGCCTTAACAAGGGTAAAAGATCAAGATATTGCAGAAGAAGTTGTCCAAGAAACATTTTTAGCGGCCTGGAAATCTAAAAGCTCTTTTTCTGGTAGATCTTCGGAAAAAAGTTGGTTGTTCGGAATTCTAAAACACAAAATATTGGATCATTTTCGCCAATTGAAAAAAAGAGGCGAAATTGAGTTTGGAGACCCAGGAGAATGGGAAACGGCCGAAAATCTTTTTCAGTCCAATGGTTTATGGAAAACACCTCCTTCAAGTTGGGGGATTAATCCAGAGCAAGCTGCCCAAAACTTGCAATTATTAGAAGCTTTAAACAAATGCGTCGAAAGTCTTTCTGATCGATTTAAGAGCCTTTTTTTATTGAAAGAAATGGACGGATTAACCGCAGATGAGATTTGCGATCAATTAGATATAAAGCCTGCAAATTTATGGGTGATGATGCATCGCATTAGAAATCGTCTAAAAACTTGTTTGGAATCAAATTTTGAATTTTCGCAAGGCGAGTTAAGTAAATGAAGTCATTATTTATGAGGGGGATGTTATTTATAGAGTCAAAACTTAAAATGACTTGTCGAGACGTTTACCCATATATGTCCGAAATGTTGGATCACGAAATTCCCTTTATTCCTCGTATGAGGGTTAAAATGCATCTGGCTTTATGTCATGTTTGCACTTTTTACCAGCAACAATTAGCGATGATAAAAAAACTTTCTGAGAATATTGGTTTATCGCAAGAGGATTCTAGGGAAGGGCCAGAATTTAGCGACGAAAAAAAACTCAAAATAAAAGAAGCTCTTAAAAAGGAAAAATAATGTTAATAATGAAAAAATTACTTTTCCTTTTTTTTTATGCACTTATTTTTTTTCTAGCTTTCGGATGTGTGCATCGTCATGAAGTGGCTGTTAATCCAACAGTTTTTGTCAAGCCGTCATCAATTGGTAATGGGAGAACGATTTATCTAAAAATAATTGATTCCCGATTAAATAATGACATTTATAAGAGAGAAGGAAATTTTAAGACAAATAAAGTTAGGATTGTAGCTGATTCGAACCTGGAAGATTCAATTATAAAATCTTTGCAAAGAGGGTTTCAAGATTTGGGTTTTCGGGTAAAAACTCGTCCTGAATCAGGCTCTTCTAGTTTAAAAGTTGCTATTGTAGAAACTAAATTTTCAATGTTTGCGAACACTTCGGGTTTTCATCAACAAATGAAAGCTGGGTTCCGGGTTGCCGTTAAAGCAGGGCCTCAAAAGTACAATCAAGTTTACCGAGATATCCAAAAAGTTTCGCAAAAAGTTCCATTTGGGAGGTTTTTAAATGAAAGGTTAATCAATCTAGCGATATCCCAATCATTACAGAAAATTTTTTCAGATCCAAAGTTGCTGAATATTCTTGCTAACCCGTCCTAATTTTTCTTTTATTAATTGTTGACGATTTACTGTCAATTTCTTATAATTTATTGACTTTTAATAATTTATGGGGTTTTGAGTGAGACTTTTTTCGTGCCTTATTTGTTTTTTCATTGCGCTTTCTCTATTTTCAGGTTGCGCGGGAAGAGGAAAGAAAGTTACTTGGAATAAAGTTGAAAAAAAGTGGAATCAGGTAAAGCCCGACCCGAAATATAAAGAAGTTACTCCGGCAATGGAGCATGAGATGGAAACCTTATTGCAAAAAGGGTGCAATAAGGAGCGAAAGCTCTACGATAACGACGCGGCATATCTTTATTCTCTCATTCCTGGGGGAGGACAATTATATACTGGAGAAACAAAAAAAGCTCTCTGGTATATGGCAGGATCATTTTTGATCATTCCTTATTTTATTTCTTTTGAAGATGCCCAAAAAACTGTAGATTATCGCAACTTTCAACATACTATTAAATATTGTAAAGAAAAGTTACGCCTTACGGAAAATTCCTCTGGTGACAAAAAGGATTCAAAAACGTTAAAATTACCCTCCAAATAAATTCCTTTCTAGGTTTTAGGAAAAAATCTCAAGGTTAGATTGTTAGCGTATAAAACTTGGAATAAGTGCTCCAATATAAATAAATACGATAGATGTTAATGGGGAAATGATATGTCGGCCAAAAGGGCTCTGATTACTGGGATCACAGGGCAGGATGGCTCTTATCTAGCTGAGTTTTTGCTAGAAAAGGGATACCACGTAGCTGGGATTTTGCGTCGTTCTAGTACAGAAACATTTGAGAGAATCGACCATATAAAAAATGATATTGAATTAAAGCATGCTGATCTATTAGATCAAATGTCTTTAATATCAGCGGTTAAAGAGTTTAAGCCATCTGAAATATATAACCTAGGAGCTCAATCTTTTGTTCCTACTTCTTGGAAGCAACCTATTTTAACTAGTGAGTTTTCCGGTATTGGCGTTACGCGTTTGTTGGAAGCTATTCGCTTCGTAGACTCTGGAATTAAGTTTTATCAAGCTTCTAGTAGTGAAATGTTTGGCAAAGTTCAAGAAGTGCCTCAGTCAGAAAATACTCCATTTTATCCAAGGAGCCCATATGGTGTTGCGAAAGTGTATGGGCATTGGATTACGGTAAATTATAGAGAAAGTTATGACATGTTTACCGTAAGCGGCATTTTGTTTAATCATGAATCGCCAAGACGGGGTCGAGAGTTTGTTAGTCGCAAAGTTACCGAAGGGGTTGCTAAGATTAAGCTAGGCTTAGAAGATAAGATTTATTTAGGGAACTTAGAGGCGCGCCGAGATTGGGGTTATGCAAAAGATTACGTCGAAATGATGTGGAGAATGATGCAGGAGGATTTGCCTGAAGATTATGTTATCGCCAGTGGGAAAACACATTCAGTGGCTGACTTAGTGAGAACGGCTTTTGAGTTTGTTGATTTGAATTGGGAGGACCATGTGGTTCAAGACCCTAAATTGTTTCGTCCAGCTGAGGTAGATTTGTTGGTAGGAGACCCTTCAAAAGCCAAAAAAAACCTAGGGTGGGAACCGCAGGTTAGCTTTAAAGAGCTTATTGAAATGATGGTGGAAGCGGATATTGAAAGATTGCAGAAACAGCAAAGAGATAAAAGCTTTGTTGCGGGTTGAAAGAAGTTGAGAAATCTTATTACGGGAATTAATGGATTCGCGGCGTCTCACTTAACAAATTTACTATTAGAGAATGGGGAGGAAGTTTTTGGGGTAGGTCGAAACCTAGAAAACAATCAAAAGGCTAGGTCTTTGTCTGGAAAAATAAAAACTTTTTCCTGCGATATGAGAGATTCTACGCAATTAGAAAAAGTGATCGCCGAGATTGGTCCTAAAAGAATTTATCATATGGCGTCAGTCAGTAACCCCTCTGAAGCGGCTAAAGATTTTAAAACAGCATTTGAAACCAATGCGTTAGGAACTCTCAATTTATTTGAAGCTGTTAAGTTAAATAAGATTTCTCCTCGAATAATTTCTGTTGGCTCTTCGCAGGAATATGGCTTTGTGCGGCAGGAGGAAATGCCCATTAGCGAAGAGGCTGCCGTAAAACCTGTGTCTCCTTATGGGATTTCTAAGGCTTACGCAAGTATGTTGGCGCAGTTATTTTTTTTTAGAGATAAGTTAGATATTCTCCACGTAAGACCGTTTAATCATACTGGGCCTGGTCAAGCTGAAAAATACGTGTGTTCTGAATTCGCGAAGAAAATTGCCGAAGAAGAGTTAAAAGAAGATCCAAGAATAGAGGTGGGAGATTTGAGGATCGAAAGAGATTTCACTGATGTAAGGGATACGGTTCAAGCCTATTATTCTTTAATGGTTAAGGGGGAACCAGGGAGGGCATATAATGTCTGTTCTGGAAAACTCGTTTCAATTAAAGAGATATTGTCCATTTTAAAAAAGTCGGCAAAAAGAGAAGTCGTTGTAGTCGAAAAGCCAGAATTGTTTCGCGAAGGCGAGCAGCTCAAATATTATGGAAAGCGTGATATGGTTACTCAACACACTGAATGGGAGCCAAAAATTCAACTGAAACAGACTTTGAGCGATTTATTGCAGTATTGGAGAGAGAAAATTCAAGTAAAAAAAGCTTACAACGATTAATGAACCATGTTATAGTCAGTTATCCTCAAGACAATCTTACGAGAATTCCGATAATCGAACTTCCTGTAAAATAGGTGTTGACTTTTAAGGGTTTATTTTTTAAAATGTTCAACTTTTTCTGGGTATAGGCTGGCGTAGCTCAGTTGGTAGAGCAGCTGATTTGTAATCAGCAGGTCGGGGGTTCGAGTCCCTTTGCCAGCTCCATGTAAATATTTATTAAGTCCACTCTGGACTCGTAAGTCAATCTATTGGTTAAGTGATTGTTATTTAATTGGATAGCTAATGGATTAGTTGGGGGAGGTTCCCGAGTGGCCAAAGGGAACAGACTGTAAATCTGTCGGCTCAGCCTTCGGAGGTTCGAATCCTCCCCTCCCCATTTATTTTTTTTGGGAATATTGCGGGAATAGCTCAGTTGGCTAGAGCGTCAGCCTTCCAAGCTGAGGGTCGCGGGTTCGAGTCCCGTTTCCCGCTCCAATAGATTGGCCGGGGTTAGGCCCACGTAGCTCAGTGGTGGAGCACTTCCTTGGTAAGGAAGAGGTCATCGGTTCAATCCCGATCGTGGGCTCCATCGGGTTGTGTGTTGGTTTTTTGGGGTTGGGTTTGTTATTTAATGAGATCGGGTAATTATGAGAGACATTATTCAGTTGGCTTGTGGTGAGTGTAAGCGTAAGAATTACTCGACTACAAAAAATAAAAAAAAGACTACTGGTAGGCTTGAGTTAAAAAAATACTGTCGTTTCTGTAGGAAGCATATCCCGCATAAAGAGACAAAATAGTTAAAAATGAATTAGGTCGTTTTAGCCGTTCTGAAAGTTTTCAGCCGGTGGGGCGCCGGAATAGTTAATTGAGGAATTGAAGGCCAGTAGTTCTAACGGCTAGAACGCTAGACTCCAAATCTGGATGTTGGGGGTTCGAATCCCTCCTGGCCTGTACTTATTATGATTAAAAAGGCTATTGATTTTTTAAGCGAAGTTAGGGTTGAGATTAAAAAGGTTACTTGGCCGTCCAAGAAGGAGGCTATTGGGGGAACTGGTGTTGTTTTATTTACGGTTTTTCTGATGTCTATTTTTTTAGGGCTTGTCGATTCTCTTTTGGCTATGATTGTTGAAAATCTTTTGAAGGTTTAATTTGGAGCGCCTAGTGTCTAAAGCTTGGTATGTGGTTCATACGTATTCTGGTTATGAGCAGAAGGTAAAGTCTAATTTAGAAGAGCAGTTCCAGCATAAGGGTCTTCAGGAGAAGGTTGGAGAGGTTGTAATTCCAACTGAAGAGGTTATAGAGATTCGGCAAGGTAAAAAGCGTGTTACCTCGCGAAAGTTTTTCCCTGGTTACATTTTGGTAAATATAGAGATGGATCAGGATATTTGGTATTTGATAAAGGATACCCCTAAGGTGACGGGTTTCCCTGGTGCTTCAAGTGGGTTACCAAGTCCTTTGCCGGATGATGAAGTTAAAACTATTTTAGAGCAGATTCGAGGAGAGGCGACTAAGCCGAAACCAAAAATTAGCTATGAAAAGGGAGAGTCCGTCCGTGTTATCGACGGTCCTTTTGTTAACTTCTCTGGCATTGTAGAAGATGTGAATTTGGATAAGGGTAAGGTTAGGGTGATGGTTTCTATTTTTGGTAGGTCTACGCCCGTTGAGCTCGAATTTCCTCAAGTGGAAAAAGTTTAACAGCGTTGGTTTTTTTTTAACGCGAAATTGAGATAAAGGATTCGTTTTTATGGCAACGAAGCAAGCTGTAGGTTCTCTTAAATTGCAGATACCGGCAGGACAAGCAACTCCTTCTCCACCGGTTGGGCCTGCTTTGGGTCAGCGTGGGATTAATATCATGGAGTTTTGTAAGGCATTTAACGCAAAAACTCAGGGTATGGAAGGGATGGTAATCCCTGTTGTTATTTCGGTTTACGCTGATCGCAGTTTTTCTTTTATTACTAAGTCTCCTCCCGCTTCGGCTTTGTTGAAGCAGGCTGCCGGTGTGGTGAAAGGGTCTTCGGATCCGAATAAAACTTTCGTTGCTACGGTTACTAGGGATCAGGTTCAGGAAATAGCTAAAACCAAGATGGCGGATTTAAACGCAAATGATATTGAAGGAGCTATGCGGATTGTCGAAGGGTCGGCGAAAAGTATGGGCATTAAAATAGAAGGTTGAGTCTAAAGATGGCCAAGCACGGAAAAAAGTGGAATTCAGCTTCTGAAAAAGTAGATAGGTTAAAAAAATACGATTTAACCGAGGGGTTAGATTTAGTAAGGGAGAACGCGTCTGCAAAGTTTAATGAGTCTGTGGATGTGGCTGTTGGGCTGGGGGTTGATCCCAGGAAGGCAGACCAAAATATAAGGGGTAGTGTCGTTTTGCCTAAGGGGACTGGGAAAAAGTTTCGTATTCTGGTTTTTGCAAAGGGCGACAAAGAAAAGGAAGCCAATGATGCTGGGGCTGAGTTTGTCGGTGGAGACGATTTGGTGAAGAAGGTGCAAGGCGGTTGGGTTGATTTTGATCGAGTGGTTGCCACTCCTGACATGATGGCCGCTGTGGGTAAGTTGGGCCGAGTTTTGGGTCCAAGGGGTTTGATGCCTAACCCTAAAACTGGAACGGTAACTTTTGAAATAAAAAAAGCAATAGAAGCGATTCAAGCAGGTAAAGTTGATTTTAGAGTTGATAAGGTAGGTATTGTGCATGCCTCTATTGGTAAAGCGAGCTTTTCTTCTGAGGATTTAGCGGAAAATTTGAACGCTTTAATGTCTGCTTTGATCCGGATGAAACCTGCTTCCAGTAAGGGCGCATATGTTAGTAATGTTTCTCTGTCGTCGACTATGGGTGTTGGGGTTAGGGTTAATTACGTTCCTGCCTAGGTTATTGAGATGGGATGATTTTGATAGGTTAATGTGTTAGGTTAAAGATCCGATGAAAGGGCAATCCGTTGGCGACTGAAAGTAAAAAAGAATCAATAGGTAGTTTGAATGAGAAATTTTCAAAGGCTACGTCTGCCGTTTTGGCTAGATATCAAGGTATAACTGCTAATGAAATGAATAGTTTGCGTTCTCATTTGAGGGAACGTTCTCTTGAGATATTGGTGGTAAAAAATACCCTGGCAAAAATTGCGGCTAAGGATACTTCGTTTGAAGCGTTAGACTCAGATTTTAAGGGACCTGTTTCTGTTATTGTTGGTTATGGTGAGGTTGTTGGTCCTGCGAAAGCGTTAGCTGATTATTCGAAGACGGGTCCAGACAAAGAGCCGGAAGTTATTTGCGGTTTGGTTGATGGGAAGAAGATTGCGCCCGAAGGTGTGAAAGTTCTTGCTGATCTTCCTCCGAAAGAGGTTCTTGTTGCGCAATTGTTGTCTACTATGCAAGCTCCAACAACCAATTTTGTCGGTGTATTTAGTAGTCTTCTTCGTCAGTTTGTTGGTGTCTTGGACGCTATTAAAGAGAAGAAGTCGAGCGAATAGAGTTGATTTTGGTTGATCTCTTTTAGGGGTTTTGCCAATTGATCATAAAGAATTGTTTAGAAATAAATTAAATGTTGAGCGTTTGAATTTGAAAGGAGCGCGTAATGGCCGTTACTAAAGAGGATGTCGTTTCATTTATCGATAATATGACCGTGCTTGAAATGTCAGAATTCGTTAAAGAGTTGGAAGATAAATATGGTGTTACTGCTGCAGCCCCAATGATGGCTATGCCTGCGGGTGGTGGTGATGCTGGTGGCGCAGCTGCCGCTGAAGAGAAAACCGAATTTGATGTGGTTTTAACTGCGGCTGGTGATAAGAAGATTCAAGTTATTAAAGAGGTTCGCTCTATAACTGGGTTGGGTCTGAAAGACGCTAAGGATTTAGTTGATGGAGCTCCTAAGCCTTTAAAAGAAGGCGTGAAGAAGGAAGAAGCTGAAGAAATTAAAACAAAAATTGAAGGGGCTGGGGGATCCGTCGAGATCAAGTAATCGGGTCGCCTTCGTTGTTTTATTGCGTTTGGCGTATTAAGGGACTCAAAAATCTTTTTGGGGTTTTTATATGGGCAAAGCCGCCTCTAATGCTTCCTTAAAAAAAAGTAGGGAGAGGGTAGATTTTTCAAGAATACCAACCGTTATTCAGATTCCAAATCTGATTGAAATTCAAAAAAGATCCTTTGAATCCTTTTTGCAGCTTAATACACCTTCTGGTGGTAGAGATGTAAAAGGATTGGAAGAGGTGTTTCGCGATGTTTTTCCAGTTTCTGACCTTAATATCAATGCTCGAATAGAGTATGTTGGTTATGAGGTTGGGGTTTGGGAAAATTCTGAAGGCGAATATAAGGGACTTGGTGGTCCTGATGTTGTCTGTGAAGAGACAGGGCAACTCGTCGCTTATAAAGAGAAATATAAATGGGGTGAGTGTCGGCAAAAAGGTTTAACGTATGCCGATCCCATTAAAATAATGGTTCGGTTGATTTTGTTTGACCGAGAGCGTTTAGAGATTTCTCCTCGGATGACCAAGGACTTGGTTGGTAAAATCATCATGGAAGAGATCCGTCATCCTCAGACGGGTAAAGCGTTTCTTCCTGCTAGAACTGAGATAACCGAAGAAGTAGCTCAATTACTTGGTGACGAAAAGGTTGCTGAAGTAGTCATTAATTCTGTTCGAGAGGTTAAGGAGCAGAAGATTTTCTTGGGTGAGATGCCAGTAATGGGTCCAACTGGCACTTTCATGATAAATGGTGTCGAGCGGGTTATTGTTAGTCAAATGCATCGTTCTCCGGGCGCATTCTTTTCTCATGATAAGGGGAAGTCGCATGTTAGTGGTAAGCTCCTTTATTCTGCTAGGATTATACCAGACCGGGGTTCCTGGATCGATTTTGAATTTGATATCAAAGATATTTTATATGTAAAGATTGATCGGCGTCGCAAGTTGCCTGCAACAGTTTTGCTCAATGCCTTTGGGATGGAGTCCCAGGATATTCTTAAGACGTTTTATCAAATTGATAAAGTCTTTTATTCTACCCGGGAAGACCGTTTTCAAATGAACGCTAAAAGCTTACTCGTTGGGGGTAAGGTTTTGCAGGATGTTGAGGATTCTAAGACAGGAGATGTCTTAATTAAGGCGAATAAAAAAGTTACTGCCGTGGCTACGAAGAAAATAGGGCGGCTATCTCGTGATTTTAAAGTTGAGATCGATCCCGAGATTCTTATTGGCAAATTCGTTTATGAGGATTTGATCGATAAGGAGACTGGAGAGGTTATTCTTGCTAGTAATAATCCTATTACGAAGGATACGATCGAGCAAATAAAGAAAAATGGAATTGCCGAAACGCTAGTTCTTCATATAGATGAAGAAAGTCCTGAGTCGACTATTCGGGATACCGTGGCTTTGGCTAAAGTTACAAATTCGGACGAAGCGATTCGTGAAATTTATAAGCGACTTCGACCTGGCGATCCGCCTACGACTGAGATTGCTAAATCTTTATTTAAAAACCTGTTTTTTAATCCTAAGAGATATAACTTATCTATTGTTGGTAGGATTAAGCTAAATCAAAAGTTTGGTTTGGATATCCCCTTAGATAACAGGTTGATTACTTTAGAGGATCTCGTTGCTGTTCTTAGCTATTTGGTTGGTTTACGTAATGATGTAAATAGTATCGACGATATCGATCATCTTGGGAACCGACGTGTTAGGGCTGTTGGGGAATCTTTGGAAAACCAATTTAGAGTTGGTTTGGTTAGGATGGAGCGAGCTATCGTTGAGAGGATGTCTATTCAGGACTTAGACGTTTCCATGCCTCATGATTTAATAAATTCCAAGCCTGTTACGGCGGCTATTAAAGAGTTTTATGGAAGTAGTCAATTGTCTCAGTTTATGGATCAAACGAATCCTCTTTCCGAAGTAACCCACAAAAGGCGATTGAGTGCTTTGGGGCCTGGAGGTTTGACTCGGGAAAGAGCTGGTTTTGAGGTTCGAGACGTTCATCCAACTCACTATGGTCGGATTTGTCCAATTGAAACTCCGGAAGGACCGAATATTGGCCTGATCGCGTCTCTAAGTACTTATGCGAGAGTTAATGAGTATGGTTTTATTGAGACTCCCTACCGAAAAATATCTGAAAGTTTGGTAAGTGATACTGTGGAATTCCATACTGCTATGGGCGAGGATCAGTTTGTTATCGCTCAGTCCAATGTGGAAATGGATGAAAATAATAAGTTAGCCCAAGAAATTATCTCGGCGCGTCAAGAAGGAGACTTTATTTTATCCCCAAGAGAAAAAGTCCATTATATGGATGTTTCTCCAAAGCAATTGATTAGTGTTGCGGCTTCTTTGATTCCTTTCTTGGAAAATGATGATGCGAACCGCGCATTAATGGGATCAAACATGCAGCGTCAGGCTGTTCCTCTTTTGATGACAGATGCACCTCTTGTGGGAACAGGTATGGAAGAACCTGTTGCTCGAGATTCAGGTGCGGTGATTCGCGCTAAGAGAAATGGTGTGATTAACCAGGTCGAGGGCACAAGAATTGTTGTCAAGGCTGATGCTGATAAGAGCAAAGGAACACCAGCAGGTGTGGATATTTACAATCTTCGTAAATTCCGCCGCTCTAACCACAGTACCTGTATTAACCAGCGCCCACTTGTGCGTGTTGGTGATACGGTTCATGGTGGTGATGTTATTGCTGATGGACCTGCAACCGAAGATGGTGAGCTGGCTCTTGGGCGTAATGCTCTCATCGCCTTCCTAGCTTGGGAAGGGTATAACTTTGAAGACTCTATTATTATTTCTGAGCGTATTGTGCAGGATGATGTCTTTACCTCAGTCCACATCGAAGAATTTGATGTTATGGCTCGTGACACAAAATTGGGTCAGGAAGATATCACACGAGACATACCTAATGTCAGTGATGAGTCTCTGCGCCATTTGGACGAGACAGGTATCGTCTCAG
>JAJDAT010000043.1 GCA_029261715.1 Nitrospinia bacterium
AATGGCAATCGCTATTTGGAATGGCCAAAATAAAGAACGAAATGGTCAAAAAGCTGTTACCCAATGGAACGAGTTGCGATACTAAAATAGCTTTAAAAAATTAAACCCAAGAAGGCTTTGCCTTCTTGGGTTTTTTTTTGCTTGGTCCCGCCCCCAAACTCTTTTTTCTTAGCAAAGTTGAAACGGTAAGTTTTTAGTTTGTTAAAAAATAAGAGCGTTTATAAAGCAAAGTAATCCGCTATAGACTTTCCTATTTCGAAGTGGTTAAGAAAGAGATCGGAGTTGCTTCTTTTTTTTGCCGTGTCTTCGGCTTCTTGAACGTCTTTTGATTTGCCCAATGCGTGTAAGACAGCAACAGAAACAAAGCTAGAAGCCAAGTCTTCCGAAAGCGAAAAATCTTTGATCAGATTTAACATGATTTCAGAATCGCTTTCACTCAACCCGTTATACTTTTCTAATAAGCTACGTATATTTTCTTCCCCATAAGTATTAATATTGCTGGCCCCTATGCCAGGCTCTTCGTATAGTTCCGATATTTCGTCTTCCAGGCTCATGGGTATTTTTTAGTTTTAAGGTTCGGTAGGCGCCGTTGCTTCTTCCATCCAAAAAGTTTTAAACTCTTCTTGATAGGACAATTTCGTCAGGTCTGGCATTCGGTCTATAAAAACAATTCCGTTTAAATGATCAATTTCATGTTGAAGTACGATAGCGGAAAAATCATCAGTGTCTATTTTAATTGGGTTTCCGTCTCGATTGTATCCCTCAACGATCACTCTTTTTGATCTTGGTACATAACCGCTAAAATCGATTAAGCTTAAACAGCTTTCCCATCCAGAAATTTTTTCTTCGTCAAAATAAGTTATTTCTGGATTGATTATAACTTCGAGAGATATTGATTCTCTATCGGGATATCGTTCGCTGTCTTCACATTCCATCACTAATATTCTTAACGATTTTCCGACTTGAGGCGCGGCCAGCCCCACTCCGCCTTCTTCATGCATTGTGTCGATCATATCGTCTATAAATATTTGAAGCTCGCCGTCTGGGTCTGATAAAAGATTTAAGTCAACCGGTTTGGAAACTTCTCTTAGTATTGGATTGCCTAACTTTGTTACTTTTAAAACCGCCATTTTTGTTCTCCAAAATGTAATCGAAGTAGCGCGTAAAAAAAATATTTACGTCATAAAATAAATTTTCTTATATTTTACTACGCGAATGAAGTGATGACAAAAATAAAAAAAATCGAGATTTTAAATTTCCTTAGAGCTTATTCTAACAATGTCCGACGAATGATCCGAAATCGGAAGTCTCGGATTGTCGCAAGGCGATAAGGTTTTGCAATGAGGGGTGTGATGATCTCCCAGAAAATAAGCGATTTTTGTGATCTTTTAAATTGACATTTTTTTCGAGTTTAATATAATAATCGCGTCAGGATAACTAATCCATGAAAGGAGGCGATGTTCTTTGACAAAAGATGAATTAATCACTACGGTAATTAAAGCTAGTAAATCAGACCTTAGCAAAAAAGCTGCAGGAGAAGTGATTGACGCAACCTTTGCTACTATTGCGAAAGCGATAAAAAAGGAGAAGCGTTTTGCGTACCCAAGTTTTGGCACTTTTACTGTAAGAACCAGAAAAGCCCGCAAAGGTAGAAACCCTCAGACTGGCGAAGAAATCAAAATTAAGGCTAGTAAGACAGTCGGTTTCAAACCAGCTCCAACTTTAAAGACATCTCTTTAAAAACAAGTTTTAAAATTTCATTAAGCCGCCTGTCCACGCCGGACAGGCGGTTTTTTTGTTTGACTAAGCCCCAAGCCTTAATTACAGAGGAATGCTACAAAAGGCCGTCTCTAGGTCACTGACAAAGCTTCCCATTGAATGGAAAACGGACAAATATCATAACGTTTGCCATGTGGAACCTCTGCGATATATCTGAACTCGTATCTCTAGCTATGAACAAAAATGCGGTTAAGGCCATAGCGGCATATGCGTTTTTTTATAAATTAAATTTTTTCTTTATAGGTTTGCTAGCATGGTTTGCTCGGGGAAAGCGGGGACAGTTAATGAAGTCTATTTTTTTCAGCGGCTCTATAGGTTCTCGCCGACTAAGATATTATGGGATGGTTTTTTATAGCTTGACGAGTCGAAACCCTACTTTAAGTTCTTTCAGTAAGTTAGCCATTGGTTTAGCTTCTGATGGGGTAGAAAAGCCACCAACTAAGACGTGGTAGGATGGTTTAAACTCTGAATCTTCTGAGTAGGGGAGAACATAGGCTGATATTCCATTCCTTTGAAGGGATTTGATTTTCTCTCTGGCGCCTTCCATGTTCTGAAAGATTCCAACCGACATAGAAAAAGGTTTGCGGCTTGGAACCGCATTTGAATTTTTGTCTAAGGAACGTAAGTTTTTAGCGAACTCAGTGGCTGTTTTCCAATTCGAAAATCTTTCGACAAATACCCTAAAAATAGTTCGGTCTTTTAGAGAATCGACTCTAGATATATACGCATTGAGCCCCCGTTTTCTCCAAAGGTTAACCGCCCGCCACGCTGATGGCGCATAAGGATGAGATGAAACGTGGACAACAAAAGACGTTTCCCATTCGGGAGCTTCTTCATCTGGTTCGAAAAATATTTCTCCAACGACTTTCCAATTTGGTCCCTCTTGCTTCCACTCGATCACTCTGTGCTCAAGTGTCTGAGACGTAGAATTTCCTACCCATTCGTCTATAGAGACAAAGTAGTGGTCTGCAATCTGAGTGAGTTGAGCGTTAAAAAACTTAGCTTTTTGTTGACCCGTCCGAATTGGATTGAATATCGGTTGATTTTTCCATTCATTTAAAAGCATATCCTGGCCTTGCCAGTAATGTCCCTTAAATTTTGAGGAATATAAAGATAGAAGTCTATTGTCGTCGTTTTTTTCGCGAGCCTCGCGCCAATCTTTCATCAAAGAAAAAATACCTTCTTTGGCTGAGCGCTCTATAACCGGCGGCCATGCGACTAGAGTTGGATTGAGTTGCATGGAATTTTTAGGAGTAGTGGGCCAATCTCGGATCATTTTCCATTCATCCCAATGGTTGTTGAGAATCAAACGAGCGGATTGAACGGAAATTTTCATAGCAGACGATTCAACATCCCCTAAATTGAGCACCGCGCCTTTTTTTATCCCATGGATATTCCCCAAAATAAATTGCTCGGGGTTGTCTAACCAAATTGCAGCGGCGGTTTGAGCCGTTGTTTTAAACGGCAAATCCAACGTCTTGGAAATTGAAAATAAGGTTTCTCCATTAGCTAGAGGTCCATAAATACTAGGTCTGGAAGAAGCATCCTGCGTTGGTTTAGAAGGAACCACTTGAGTTGTCTCAAGGGCTGTCGCCTGCGCCGGAATTTCTTGAGTTATTTCGCCAATGGGAATGTCTTCGTTTTCGTTTTGTTGAATCGGATCGATAAGACTAGGAGTAACCTGAGCTTCTAGTAAAGGTTCTGGATCTTCTTCTAATAATATTTCAGGAGTCGTGTCTATTTCAGTGATAGACCGAGGCCTTAAATCTCTAACAATAGTTTCAGGTAGTGAAGGGTCCGCTAGAGGGATTAACGGAGCCGGAGGTATTTCAATAAAGTGTTTCTTCTTTTTTACTTCTAACGTTTTTTGACGCGGTTGTTGAACGCGAATAGGTTGCTTTATCGGTCTTTCGTTTGCTTTAGGAGAATTTTGGATTCTCTTTCCTCCTATAGAAAGATCTTTTCGAAAGTCTGCGGCGATTAAAAATTTTTCAATGATTGTGCCGCCATTTTGAGCGGCTTTAATTGCAAGGTAAAACGATGGGAAAAAAAGCGGTTTATTGGAGGTGATTACAATTTTTTTTTGACCGTTCCCCAAATCTTGAATTGACGATATCTGGAGAGAATCAACAGCCTCGTGCCGAGAAATTTGCAACCTTGCATAGTCCAAGTGAGATCCGACGGCAATGGAAATTTTTTCAGCGTCACTAGTTTTTACAATGATACTAGCCTTAAACTTTTCGCCGAAACCGCTTTCCATTCCTAATTTCCCAAATGAAAAAGCGTAAGATAATTGCGGAGAAATAAAGTTTAAGCAAACCGTCGCTATCAAAAGCGGAAATAATATATTCTTAAAAAGAGAACCTCTGTTTAAGCCATATGAATAGGCAAATAGGGAACCCAAAGAAATATTTATGAAGCGCTGTTTAGACATCTCGAAATTTATCTTCTTTGCAAATATCTATTAAATACTGACCGTAATTATTTTTTAACATGGGTTGCGCAAGTTTTTCCAATTGGTTCTTATCTATATAACCCAATCGAAAAGCTATTTCCTCTAAGCAGGCAACTTTCAACCCTTGTCTGCTTTGAATTGCTTGAACGTATTGAGACGCCTGTTGTAATGAATCGTGAGTTCCAGTATCAAACCAAGCGTAACCTCTACCAAGAAGTTCAACTCTGAGTTCTTTGCGGCGTAAATATTCTAAATTAACGTCGGTAATTTCCAACTCGCCTCGGTTAGAAAACTCCAGGTTTTCCGCTATCGACACCACCTGATTGTCGTAAAAGTATAAACCAGGAACGGCATAATGTGACTTTGGTTTTTCAGGTTTTTCTTCAATGCTAATTGCGTTGCCCTTTGAGTCAAACTCGACAACCCCATAACGTTCCGGGTCGCTCACTGGATAGCCGAAGACAGTGCCGCCGCTTTTAATGTGTGAGCATCGTTGTACGATTTCCATGAGATTATGACCATGGAAAACGTTGTCTCCTAATATCAGCGAAACGTTATCGTCGCCTATAAAGGATTTTCCAATGGTAAAAGCTTGCGCTAGACCCTTCGGCTCCGGTTGTTCCTTATAAAAGAACTCAATGCCGAGAGAATTTCCATCACCCAATAATTCTTGAAACCGAGGTAAATCCGAAGGCGTGGAAATCACCAATATTTGCTTAATGCCCGCCATCATCAAAATAGATAGGGGATAATAAATCATCGGTTTGTCAAAAACTGGAAGCAATTGCTTACTCACCACCCGAGTGATGGGGTGAAGACGAGTGCCAGCTCCTCCAGCCAAAACAATACCCTTCATTTGCGGATTGTTTCCCATAAAAGTCGCTTTTTCGATAATTCCCAACAAATGCTTTGTTGAAAAATTTTAAATTTTAGTAAAGTATTACTAATTATATAGAAATTTAACGATAATCGCTACTATTTCCAGAGGCAGAAGCCTAAAAAGGAGATTTTAAAGCCTTTTTTTTAATAAGGATAGAGCTTTTGTCGATTGATAAGCCCTATAAAAGGTAAGCGTATAATAAACGGGGTTTTTCCATAAATATAATATTTTAAAAGCCTAGAATTTAGTAGGGATAATTGATGGTTAGGGGGAATCGTTAAAAATTTAAATTTACCAAGATCCAAGACTCTAACCCTAAGTTCTTGGCGATATCAAATCCGTAAAACATCAATTACGCGAGGCTAGCTTAAATCGTTATTCAATGCGAAACTTTATTTAAGAAGTGCAAAGCGTTATTTAGTGTAATAAAATTACCATGAATTTAAAGAGTTTCTTCAAAATCCATTTACCGGAAATACATCACGATTAATGGAAACCTATTTGCCAAAATCTAAATAGAGTTTGTCGGGGAGATCATTATGAAAAAAGAAGGTTGCATTGTTTTTAGCGGCGGGGTGAAGGGCGCCGAAGCTGAATTTGCCTCTCTTGCCGAAGAGTTTGGACTTGAAGAAGTGAACTTCACATTCGAAGGACATCAAATTGTAAGAAAACGCGGAGTGCGTTTCCTAAATCAAGAAGAATTATTAAAGGGAGACGTTAGTTTGAGTTATGTTTCTCAAATGATGCATAGGAAATATAGCAGCGCGCCGTTATTTCGAAAAATTCTGCAAGGAATTTGGCATGTCATTAATAGCGGAGAAGAAGTGTTTGTTGTTGGTAAAATTTTAGAAGATAAAACTGTAAAGGGAGGAACTGGGTGGGGAGCCGAGTTTGCAAAACTTTGCAACAAACCCTTATATGTTTTTGATCAAGAGCAAGGCTCTTGGTTTCGCTGGGGACAAGACGCATGGAAACCCGCAGCCAACCCAAAGATTAAGAAAAAACATGTTTCCTGTACAGGAACGCGGTTTCTAAACGATACAGGTAAAAAAGCCATTCGCGAATTATTCGAAAGATCTTTTAGCAAATAAAACGAAGCTATCCTTTTATCGGATTTTTAAATATTTATGAAGCAATCTTTTCCGATAAATAGGTTTTTGGGTCTCGTTAGGTTCAATCTTTTTTTCGCCCGAAAACCTTTTTTAAGTTCTCCCCTATTAAGAATTATAACTTTTTGCAATAACCGTTTGAGAGGCTATGTTGTGGATAATTCAAAAGACGCACGCTTTTAATCAATGTTTAAAACAAAATCATTGTTTTTGATTGTAGCCATTTTTTTTTTAAATTCATGCGCAACCACCTATGGAGAAAAAGATGTCTTTTGGGGAGGAGGGTATACTGATAAGAAAATTGAAAAGGGTATATATGAAATAGAGTTTATAGGAAGCGGCAATATGGCGATTGAAAAAGTAAAAGCCTATTGCCTACATCGTGCTGCGGAATTGACTTTAAAAAATGGTGCAAACTATTTCATCGTAATTGGGGCCGCAAACTTTTCGTCAAGCTTTGTCGTTTTCACAAAAACCACCATCCCAAAATTTCGATTAAAAATAAAAACTTTTAAAGGTCCGTTTCCAGGCAAAAATCCCAGCGCCTTTGAAGCGGAAAAACTTTTAGCTTTATTAGAACCCGAAATAAATAAAAAAATAGACCTTTTTGGCGCGGTGCCTGAGATAAAGTCAACCTTGCTTACCGTTGATTTACCTCCAATAATAGTCGATCAACAATTAGCCGCAAACCCAAATGGAGATGCCTCTTCGGAAAATATTAAAACAGCCAAACAACCAGAACCTATTGCTCCTCCAATAATACGTAGCAAGCCAAAAACTAAGCCGCCAGGCGCTCAAGTTCCCGCCGCTGAACCTCAACAACCATCCAAAACGTTTCAGCATGCATATGCCGGAACCGGTTTCATGTTCAGTAGTAAAGATTACGTGATTACTAACTGGCATGTAGTTCGTGGCGCTAAAAAAATAAACGTTAAGTTTCTAAACGGCGAAGAGATTAACGGGAAAGTTTTGTTAAAAGACACGCAAAATGATGTCGCCTTTCTAAAGTTGGAACGATCGCCGGAACTACCTTCAAGCGATTTCAGGCTGGGAAACTCTTCTAAAGTGAGGATGGGCGACAAAGTATTTACAATCGGTTATCCAGCCTATTGGGTTATGGGGCAGAACCCAAAATACACGGAAGGTGTTGTGAATGCGGTATCAGGCATTAAAGACGATCCAACAGTTTTTCAGATAAGTGTTCCGATACAGCCGGGCAATAGCGGTGGGCCGCTCTTCAACCAAAAAGGGGAAGTGATAGGTATAACACAAGCCTCCCTTGATTCAAGTTTAGCGTCAGAGGCCTTAGGTACCATACCGCAAAATGTGAATTATGCGATTAAGTCGAGTTTTATCTCAAATTTATTGCCATTGCTTCCAGAAACCCTACTAGCGTCTAGAGGTATAGTTGTTGTTCCAACCCAACCTGAATACACACTAGCTAACTTTATTGACAGAGCGAAAAAAAATATTGTCCTAATAAAGTCGACAGCTAGATAAATGCTTAGATTCAATTTGTCCTAAATCTTATAGGCAAATTGATCTTCAATTTTTCTAGATAGCGTTAAGACCTCAAGCAATCCTTCACTCCCTTCTGTTTTTATATTTATTTAATAATTTGTCTCCAGAAAGCTTTAAAGTTTTTAATAGCTTAAAGTTTTTCGTCAGGCGCTTTCATTTTTTATGTTTCCCAAAAAAACATGGTATAAATAAACAATATTTTTCCGGTGCTTTTGAGTTTTACCGATTGCTAAATAAATTAGAAGTTCGATTTTCGGGGTATAAATGCTTAAGAAACTTTCAATAATTTTTCTTGTCATCGGTTTTTTGATTAGCGGGTGTTCTAATAAAAAAATATTACATAAAACGGTATTAATTACAGAGATTAGTTTTAACGGATGTCAGGAATGTGAACTGGATGGTGTAGACCTCAGTCTGGCAATCCTGTCTAAGACAAACCTGTATAAAGCAAATCTAGCTAGAGCAAACTTGACTCAATCAACGCTGAATAATACAGAACTGACTGGGGCAAACTTGACTAACGCCAACCTTAATAGAGCAGATCTTACCGATGCAGACCTATGGGGCGCTAATTTAAGTAATTCAGACCTGACTGGAGCAAATTTATCTAACGTAAATCTGACTGGGGCAGACCTGAGCGGAGCGTCCTGGAAGAACGTGATACTTACCGGAGCTATTTTTTGTAACACAACCCTTCCAGATCTAAAAATTGACAACTCAAGTTGTCCCGAAGAGCAGGATAATAAAAAATTAGAAACTGCAAAAACACTTCCACCCGAAACCCCGCAAGTAAAGTCGCAACCTCCTAAATCAAAGGTTAACGCTATTGCTACAGGAACGGGTTTTATATTTGGTTCGCAAGATTACATCATCACCAATTATCACGTAGTAAAAGGTACCAGCAGTCTAAAGGTAAAATTTTTAAATGAAGAAACGATTGAAGCAAAAATAGTGGCTAAAGACACTAAAAACGATGTTGCCATTCTAAAATTAAATAAAACGCCATCCGTTCAAACAAGCGAAATAAAATTTGGCGATTCGGCTGGGGTTAGGATGGGAGACAAGGTTTTTACTATCGGATACCCTTCTGTTGGAATAATGGGTCAAAGACCCAAATACACGGAAGGGGTCATTAGCTCCGTAACTGGAGTTCAGGACGACCCTACCGTATTTCAAACGACAGTTCAAATTCAACCAGGCAACAGTGGCGGTCCCTTATTTAATGAGAAAGGAGAAGTGGTGGGATTAACCACCGCGTCTTTATCCAATAATGCGATAGATTCTTTGGGAGCGGTTCCGCAAAACGTTAACTACGCAATCAAATCGTCTTTTGTTAAGAATACCGTGGCCACTGTTCCAGAGTCGTTATTATCAAATCGAGGCATTGTCGTAACGCCAAAAAGCGCTAATTCGCGCGCCGACTTCCTTGAAAGGATATCAAAAAACGTTGTTTTGATTTTAGGCGTCGTAAAGTAAAAAACGAAATTATTAAAACAATTAATCGCAATCCACTCAGGTAAAAAAAACATGTTAAAGAAGATTTTAATACTCTTGATTGGTTTATTGATTAGCGGGTGCGCTAATGAAAAATTAATTACAAAGATAAAATTAGAAGGATGTCAAAAATGCGAAATTAGCGGAGAAGGCCTCGGTGGAGCAGATTTAAAGGATGTAAACTTATCCGAGGCCCAGCTATTTAAAGCAGACTTGGATCAAGCAAATTTGACTGAGGCAAATCTTACTAAAGCAAACCTTATGAGCGCAAGACTGAATTATGCAAACTTGACTAGCGCAAACTTGACTGAGGCAAATCTTTCTAAAGCGGAACTGATTGGAGCAAAACTTGAAGGAATAAATCTGAATGGAGCCAACCTGCATCAAGCAAAAATGACGGGAGTTAGCCTCAAGGGCGCAAACTTAACAAACGCAAACTTAACCGGAGCGGATTTAAATGCGGTTTGCGATACTACAAATATACCCACCTCTATAGAAACGCTCGTAGTTGCAGTTTTAAAACCGCTTATAGTTAGATGTAGGTATGCTCAAAATAAATCAGATCTAAGTAACGCGAACTTGACCAACGCAAATCTGACTGGGACAGGACTGATTTTTGCTGACTTGACTAATGTAAACCTGACTGGGGCAAATCTTACCGATGCAGATCTGAGCGGAGCAACGCTTGATGGCGCAAACCTGACTAATGCAAACTTAAGCAGAGCAAAATTAGGCGATGAATCCGTATTTATTCCACAAGTAAAAATTGCAAAAACTATCCTTTGTAATACGACTCTTCCAGATCTGAAAATAGACAACTCAGGTTGTTCAAAAGGAAAAGGCGGTAAAAAAATCGAAATTGCTAAAACAACCCCGCCAAACACGGCGCAACCCCCTAAATCAAAAATTAACGCCATCGCGACAGGAACCGGCTTTCTTTTTGGTTCGCATGATTACATCATCACCAATTACCACGTGGTAAAAGGAACCAGTAAAGTAAACGTAAAATTCTTAAATGAAGAAACGATTGAAGCAAAAGTAGTCGCGAAAGATACCCAAAACGACGTTGCTATTCTTCAATTAAATAAAACGCCTTCCGTTCAATTCAGCGAGATGAAGTTTGGAGATTCTTCTAACGTTAGAATGGGCGACCAAGTATTTACTATTGGCTATCCTTCTATTGGAGTGATGGGAGTGAAGCCAAAATATACAGAGGGGGTTATTAGCTCCGTAACGGGAATTAAGGACGATCCTACCGTCTTTCAAACGACTGTTCCAATTCAACCCGGCAATAGCGGCGGCCCCTTATTTAATGAAGAAGGAGAAGTGGTTGGATTAACAACGTCGTCTCTATCTTTTAACGCAATCGATATTTTGGGAGCAGTTCCTCAAAACGTCAATTACGCGATCAAATCGTCTTTTGTTAAGAATACGATCAACTCTGTTCCCAAGGCGTTGTTATCCAATCGGGGCATTGTCGTAACGTTAAAAGAAAATAATTCACGCGCTGATTTTATTGAAAAGTTATCAAAAAATGTAGTTTTAATTTTGGGCGACGTGAAGTAGAGAAACTTGTATTTAGGTTTTGAAGAGTAAGATCTAACTAAAGCTGTCCTAGTTTAAAATCGCCCCCACCACGCGTCATCCTAGAACCCCCTTCGATAAACTCAGGAAAAGCTCAGCAACCGTGATTAAAGTCAAGGTTTGGTGAATAGTTTTGATCCCAAGTCGTATTATTTTTAACCATAGTATTTAGGATAGTTAAAAGTTTTCTCATACAAGCTGTAAGCGCAACTTTGGGCTTTTTTCCTTTTT
>JAJDAT010000044.1 GCA_029261715.1 Nitrospinia bacterium
ATCGCTCATTCGGAACGGGGATTCGATTTTGCTCGTTCGGCATGAAAAAGGTGACGATTCATACTGGCTCTTGCCTGGCGGGGGTGTGGAATGGGGAGAATCCTTAGATGAAGCTCTCCGGCGTGAGTTGAAAGAAGAAGCCTGTCTCGATATTCGAGTGGGGGATATGGCCTTTTTAAGTGACACGGTTGCGCCGGATGGGAGTCGGCATTTTCTTCAGTGTTGCTTTGAAGCCACCATCACTGGCGGCGAGATGCAGGTGGGTGAAGATGAACGGGTTGTGGAGGTGCAATTCGTATCCGCCGAACGGCTGCCGGAGTTGGATTTACGGCCGGACATCCGGGTAGAACTGGGGGATTGGTTAGCAGGACAGAACCATTCGAATCGGATATATCTGGGTATGCGGTGGAGAAGCGGGAAGTAGAGGGGAACTGCGCTGCGGCGTGAGAAGGAATTGACCATGCGAGTTGCGATTTTGAACCCGATGTTTGGGAAGGATTTTACGAAATCCGCCCGATGGTTCGCACGATCCCGGGGGCGGGTACAGCGGCATCCGGACTATCTTGCCTATGGAGCCGCTGTAGTGGAAGAAGCGGGCCACGATATCCTGTTCGTGGATAATCAGGCGAAGAATCTTTCGTCCGAAGAATTTCTACCCGATCTGAAAAAATGGAATCCGGATCTGGTGGTATGCCAAACCAGCACACCGTCCATTTATGCTGATATCGAATCGGCCCGTCTTTTTAAGGATGCCACTGGCGCGACGACGGTATTCGTAGGGTCCCATTCTTCGGCAGTGCCGGATCAGGTACTAAAAGATGCGGCAGGTGCTGTGGATGCTTGTGCCGTGGGCGAATTTGATTACACCATACGGGACCTGGCGAACGGGGTGAGCCTGAAGGATTGTGAAGGGCTGTCCCGGTGGGATAACGGCACGGTGGTTCAGAATCCCAATAGGGCCTACATTGAAAATTTGGACGATATGCCGTTTCCTGCGTGGCAGCATCTCAATATTTATGATTATCGGGACGGTGCGAAGCTGTATCCGTTTTTAACTTCTATTACAGGGCGGGGTTGCCGGTATCGTTGTTCGTACTGTCAAATTCCGCAGGTGATGAACGGGCATGTGTACCGTACACGCAGTGTGGAGAATGTAGTAGATGAAATGGAACGGAACCTGAGCCTGTTTCCCGACCTAAAAGAAATTATGTTCGAGGACGATACGCTGACTATGCGTATCGCTCGAGACCGATTGATAGCGTTGTGCGAGGAGATCATTCGTCGTGATCTTCCATTGTCGTGGAGCGCCAACGCCCGAGTGGATCTGAACGATGTGGAGACGCTGAAACTGATGAAACGGTCTGGGTGCCGGATGCTATGTGTGGGTTTCGAGTTTGGCGACCAGTCTATTCTCAACAATGTAAAGAAGGGCACCACCATCGATCAGATGTATACCTTCGCGGAGAACGCGCGTAAAGCGAAGCTGCGCATTCACGGCTGCTTCATGTTCGGCGGGCCCGGCGAGACGGTGGAGACGGCGAAGAAAACCATCAGTATGTCCCAGGAATTGAAAATAGATACCGCTCAGTTCACTGGTGTGGTGGCCTATCCGGGTACGACGTATTACGATTGGGCAAAGAAGGGCGGGCATCTTATTCCTGAAAACTGGCGGGATTGGGTAGACGAGGAATTTGAGCAAAAAGGCGTCGTGGATTTGCCGAATTTGAGCAAGGAACAAATAGCGGAGCTGGTTGATGAAGGATTGAAGAAGTTCTACTTACGTCCTTCACAGATGTGTCGAATGGCAGTGAACATTCAGGATATGGCGGACGTGAAAGCAAAACTCCACGGGTTGAAAAGTTTTATTTCCTATTTTTCAGCCAGCCGATCCAAGCCCTTTGATGGGTTCACCGGAAACAACTGATCCTGGGAGGGACTATGGCAACAGTACCAGAAGATAGAGTAAGTACTCAGGCGAAATCTGCTGAAGAGGGAGCGCCCCAAGTGCAGGATACGGTGAAGCAGGACAATGTATTCGATTTTCTGCAGAACCGTATTCTGACGCATTATCCCCAGGCAGTGCAGATCAAGAAGCGGGAAATGCCTGAGCCCCGTATGGCGATTGTATATCCTACCTATATCTGTAATCAGGATTGTTTGTGGTGTGAATACCGTGCGGAAAATACAGAGCACCATACCATCATGTCCCGAGAGCAGTTGATGCAGCTTATTGAAGACTTGGACGGTTTGGGTGTGCAGGGGGTGGAATTCTGCGGCGGCGGCGAGCCATCGCTCCATCCGAACTTGGCCGAAGCGGTTCGAGAGTTGGGGCGCCGTGGTATGTCGGTGGGTATTCTGACTAACGGAACGAAGGTGAAGGATGATCTGGCGGAGGCGCTGGTGGATCATGGTAGTTATATCCGCGTGGGTTTCGACGGTGGTACGGAGGAGACGATCCACAAGGTCAAGCGACCCAAGACTCCGGAAGCACGTTTTGATGCCGTTTGCGCTAATATGAAAAATCTGGTGCGAATGCGCAACGAACGGGGCACGAAATGCCGTATCAGCATGAAATTCGTGGTGGATAAATATAACTGTCACGAAATCGAAGAAGCGGTCAAGCTGGCCATTGAGTTGACCGCTGACTCTATTCAATTCAAGGCGGCGCGTTTGTGTGATTCTGAGATGGATGATGAACAGTCGGCGGCGATTAACAACGAAATTATCCGATGCCGAGAAACCTACGCTGGCAAGATGATCGTGGTAGGTGGCACGGACAAGATTGACATGCATCAACAATGCTGGCTTACGCCGTTACAGCTGGTGGTGGATACGCTGGGCGAAGTTTTCTTGTGCTGCTACTATCGGCATCGGAAGGAAGATCATTCCATCGGTAATTGTTTTTCGGAGCCCTTGAAAGAAATGTGGTACGCGGAAAAGCATTGGGACAAAATACACGGCATCAAACCGAAAGAGTGTAATAATCTGGACTGTCGGTTTGTAAAATATAACGCCATCATGGATCAGGTGATGGGGGAGAACGATGCGCAGTTTGAATTTATCTAAACCAGTCGCTCCCGTGGAGTCCCGGAACTGAAAGTGCTGCTGCTTCATCCGCCGGGACCGTTCTGTCGTGCTGGATCGCGCTGGCCCCACAAGCGTCGGGCTAAGTCTGTGGGTATCGACTATCACCCCTTTCCATTTTCGCTGGGGTATGCCGCCTCCAGGCTGGTTGCCGATGGTCATGAAGTCCAATTTGTCGACTGTATCGCCGATAGCGTGTCCCCGGATGAATTGGGGGCATTGTCGGCCGTCTTTGACCC
>JAJDAT010000045.1 GCA_029261715.1 Nitrospinia bacterium
CCATTGCGCTCCGCTATTCCGACTAACAGAGAAAGTACCGGCGCCATCTGAGTCAGAATGTTCCGCGCGCGCCCAAACATAAGCTTCGGAAGGAGCAAATCCAGGATCGTAAGCTTTACTTTTTAAATCCATTGCCATGCGTCCAGAATCATAGTTAATGCGATATTGAGCGGCCGAAGGATTTTGAGATACATTATTGCTATAAAGAGTTACGCCACGAACGACCGAGTTGACAGAGGTTGACCAGCCGCTAGTTTCTTCCCATTGAGTATCAGTAATGGCTGTGAGATTTGTTCCTGTCATGCGGTTACCGGCTTGTGTTGAAATTGCTTGCGATATCGCGTGTAACATATCGTTAACCGTAGCGGTAATTCCGGTGTATGTCGCGCTATCGCCGCTATCGTTATTATATTCCCATGTACTCAAAACTTTTTTCGCGATAATACGCCAAACGCTATCTGTTGAATTAAAGATTTTAATTTCCGTCCCGTCTCCAAAACCGGGAGCGGGGTCGAATGCCAACCAGTAGTAAACGTTTTGGGATTTCAGAGTTTCGGTAGTCGATGCAGAATTAATATCGGCCCAAGCGGATGTATTAGTTTTTTGAGATTCGACATCGCAAATAGAAATATATTCTGCCAATACATTTTCACTACCAATAATCATTGACGTAGAGCCAGGATTCGGGTTTGCAGCTAAATTTTCCTCAGCGGTATTTGGAAATGAAGTAGAATTTATATTCTGATATTCTAAGCGAATTCGGCCTTCTCCACCATCTCCACCCGACCCCCTAGTCACTCCATCCCCTGCGACTCCATTTCCACCTGTCGCAATAATGTCGTCATTCCCAAGTGTCAAAGTTGATGCGATTAGCCATACTGTTCCTCCGGCTCCACCGCCTGATCCACCACCATTTCCAACATCGTTAGCAGTATGAGCCGTTGCGTCGTTGCCTTTACTTCGAATCAGTCCACCGCTAGTTGACGTGTCGATTGTATTGGCTTCAATGTAGACAATTCCTCCACCGGCGCCACCATAATTGGGCCCCAATTCACCGCCGTACTGACCGCCTTCTCCACCGCCACCTCCAAAATTAATTTGAGGAGACAGGGAAGTTGAACCAGAAGTAATTCCTCCGGTTCCTCCGATGGCTCCAGATCCGTGTGCCGTCCCACCTACACCCGTGGTTGCATGCCCTCCACCAGCTCCGCCACCCGACCACCCGGAACCGGCTGCATTTATACCTGCGCCTCCACCTGTGTCGTTAGCGCCTCCTTGTCGGATATCCAAATTACCCGCACGACCTTCGCCACAATATGAATATCCAGTTCCGTATGTAGATGGATTATAATCGCTAGCCCCTCTATAACCTTTTGCGTCAGCATGGATTGAAGCGCCGTTTGCAAGAGAAACATTTTCAGATGCCCAAAAAGCTACAAGTCCACCTTTAGCGCCATTAAAGGGATCACAAGTTAAACTACCTCCAGAATTGATTGTGACGCTGGTCCATTGGGGAATGCGTTGGCAGACAACTTTTTGGCTAGAGAATGAAGCGCCGTCATAGGACTTAGAAATTGTTTCTTTTAAGTTAATGGTTGATCCCGAAGGGGAGCCGTCAACAGTTAAGATTTCATAATTACCAACGTCCGTAATATCTCCACTCGCTCCTTGGATATTTATCAATAGAATTTTGTCTCCGTCGGCAAAACCTGTAATGCTGCCGACCGTTATGGAAGTTCCTGTTGGATTCGCTGTTACAGAAGTCGAGATTCCATCGGCATTTGTTGATCGTAAAGAACCAAGAATGTCGGTATTAATATTCTTTGATGAGGTAATAGTTACCGAACCGTCTCGACCGTCTCCAATTGGAGAACCTCCATAGGAATTCAACTGTATTAGGCTATTGTCAAATTCGCTCATTCGAATAATGTAATCGTATGTTCCGTCTGTGGCAGAGTCGTTTAAAGTTAAAGAAGTATCTGAATCTCTAGAAGAAATATCAAACCATGTAGAACCTGAATCGAAACTGATGCGTCCATTTTCACAGTTAGTCGGCCATACTCCAGAGGAGAGCGTTATGGTTGTGCCGCTATTTACAGTAGCCTGTGAAGTTCCTGTTCCCGTGGACTTATTCCATTCCTGTTGTAGATAGTTTGACTCTGTATCATAATTTTTGTCTGAATTGAGATTGAGTTCGGAATCAGTTCCTTTATAGAAATTATCCGTTGGATCGTGTTGAAAGTCAGAAGAATTAGCTTCGTCTGCGCCTTGTTCGTCAGGGTTTGAGAATGAATCGGACCAACCGGCTTCCATGTTTAAAGAACCGCCGTGGCTTTCTTGAATTTCTTCGAACGCTAGCATGAGATTACTAGTAACAACTTCGAGTTGTTCTTGATCGACTTTTGGATTTATCAATTGAAAGTTTGTTCCGTCATAAAATAAGAAACAAACCGCTCCAGTAACAATATCTCCGGCTTTTAAGTCAGACCCGTCGGTTTTTTTGATTGTTTTGCTTCCTAGCCCATTAACATCGAGGATTGCCGAGCCTGTGTTTTGAACATGGGCAGTCATATGAATGACTTGCCCAACAGTTAAAGCAGATGGAGCAGGATTCAATGCGACTTGATAAGCGGCGCCAAACCCAGTTGAAGTAACTTGCCAAACGCTACCATTGCGGATGTTGTCTATTTCTGTCGATGCGATTGTGGAAGCTGTATGT
>JAJDAT010000046.1 GCA_029261715.1 Nitrospinia bacterium
CAATGGGAAGTCGTACCGATGACTCAACAAGGATTGTCTTTTGGAGATATTCGAGTTATGCGCGGAACGGTCGACCTTGGAGCGCAACCTTCCGGACAAGACTTGCGATGCCGTTATCAAACGACTCAAGGGAAAGACCAATTTCTCCACTCCTGGGGATTACAGGCTAAAGCTTAAAAGTCGTTGAGACATCAAACAACGTCATAAAATTAATCATAATATATATACCGCCCTCTTCAAGGGTGGGTAAAGAATAAATAAAAAGGATCACTAATGATTGATCAAAAAACTACCAATCAAGAATATCCGCTACCTAATCCAAGCAATAAACTGAGCGAGGACGTCTTAAGAATTCAAGATACTTTCGAAAAAATCGACATTGATGTTGGCGTTCTACATACAGCTTCCACAATCGCATCGACAGAAATAGACAACATCCGCAATGGTAGCGTTTGGCAAGTTACTTCAACTGGGTTTGGCGCCGCTTATCAAGTCGCATTGAATCCTGCTCCATCTGCTTTAACAGCTGGACAAATTATTTATATGGCGGCACATGTTCAAAACACGGGTCCGGCAACTATTGACGTTAATGGGTTGGGAATCAAAACAATTAAGAAAACGGATGGGTCAGATTTAAGAGCTGGCGATATGCTAACGGGCGCTATCTGTCATTTGCATTACGACGGGACCAACTTTCAGTTACTCAACCCTAAGGTCGACCAAGAACAAACCGAGATCAATACCAGCAATATCATGAGGGCGTTTGAGGAAATTCAAGAAAGTCACGGCGGCTCACTAAACATGGAAGCCGGTTGGTCCGATTCATTCTCAAATCCTAACGAACAAGGCGCAGACGAAGCTAATTCCTCTGATTATCAACACGACGCAACGGATAATTTCTATAAAGGAACTGACTCCGGACTCAATCAAAATTCAGACAAAAATTACAATACCGAAGCAAACTTTCTACAACAGGAGTGGAATAAATCCACGGGAACAGGAACTTCTCAAGCTACTGTAACTAGCGGCACAACCGCGATGATCTCTTCTGGCGTTTGGCCGACTAACTGTGAAAATGGAAGAATCAGTTTCGATTCAGGTTCTACATGGTTTGATATTTCTTCTAGAGATTCAGATACTTCTTTAACTTTAAGCGACTCTGTCACGGACGGGACATACGATTACATTATTCGAATGAGCGAGTTTGATTCAGGTGTTTTACAATTGAGCTCCAATGGAGACTTTTCAATCGGCGATGGTCGAGATGGCTCAGTAACCATTACCTCATCCAAAAATATAAATACCGATATCCTTGGTTCTTTTCGATTAACAAACCCGGATGGTATAACAACTGCCGTAACTGCCAATCCAACAGGGACATCTATTACTGTTAATAGCATTATAGGGTTTGCCGATGGTGATAAAATTCTGTTGATCAATATGCAGGGAACGACCGGAGACATAACAGATGTTGGAAACTACGAAGTATTAACGGTGAGCGGCGCTCCTTCTGGATCAACGATCATTGTTGCTGAAACAATTACTAAATCCTACGATGGATCTTCCTTCGCTACGCAAAAGGTTGTTTGTCAGCGAATCCCACAATGGTCGAACGTCAACATTAATACCGGCGGAACCTTAACCTGCTCCTCTTGGAATGGAACTAGTGGAGGCATAATCGTTTTTTATGCAAACGCTACCGTTACGGTGAGTTCTGGAACGAGCATAAATGCCGATGAAAAAGGTTATCGCGGTGGGGCTAAGACACAAACAGCATCAACAACCTCAATGCAGGGAGAATCTCGAACAGGACTTGGAGTAGCAAGCAGATCGGCCAACGACGGAGGTGGCGGCGGCGTGGGTACTGCCAATGGAGATGGTGGGGGTGGCGGTAGTTACACCACTGGAACCGCAGGACACCCTGCAAACTCTACACAGGGAACGGGTGGCGGTAGCTATGGAGACGCAAATATTTCACAACTCATTTTGGGATCTGGTGGCGGCGGTGGAAATTACACGGTATCAGCATCTGACGGCGCAAACGGTGGCGGTATCGTTTACATTGTTGCCGAAACGTTGACGGTTAACGGGAATATAATTTCGAAAGGTGGTATATCCGCTCAAGCTGGAGGCACATGGACTGAGGGCGGTGGTGGCGGCGGCGGTCCAGTTTATCTTACAGCAAACGCTCTGATTTTAGGAACCGATTCGATTCAAACAACCGGCGGGTCTGCATACGCTCAAGTGGCGTCCGGCACGTACTCACAAGGAGGCCACGGCCCTGGTCGCCTGGAGTATACGACTATTAACACGAACGCGCATCCGAGCGCCAGCGATGAAACCACGGGTTGCGATCCTGATCCAACTTCAACTGCTTCAACTACGTTGGCCAATTCATTGATCGTCGTGACAAACGAGTATATTTCAGTTTGCGATCTGGAATCTAAAAAAACTAATACATCCGCTTGGCTTGATATCAACTCAGCTTCTGTAACCGAGTCGCTTAATTCGCAAAACACATATTATTGGTTAACGTTTGATCCCGCTTCTGCCTTTGGAGACGGAACAGAAATAAAAACCTTCAACATAACTGGCTCAGTATGGCGAAAAATTGCGCGTAACAACTCTGGAACATGGGAATACAACAATAACGCCGCTCACGACGCTGTCGAAACTTGGGTTGCTTCTACTATCGATGAAATGCTGCATGCAATCTCAGAAGCTGTCGAATCGCAATCGGCTAACCGCATGACAGGAACAAACCTTGCCGCCATTACCGATACACAATGGGAAGAAACCGGAGGTTGGTCTACCTCGACTAATTCAATCACACGTGGAATAACTTTACACACAAATAATTCGTCTCAAAGCCCTCATGTTTCTAAATATCGTATTAATTACGATTCATTGCGCATGGCAATGGATTTAAAAAGTAAAGCTTACGATCCTGGATTTGCTCCTTCCGAAGCTTATGTTTGGGCGCGCGCGGAACATTCTGACTCAGATGGCGCCGGTACTTTCTCTGTTAGTCGGAATAGCGGAGCGCAATGG
>JAJDAT010000047.1 GCA_029261715.1 Nitrospinia bacterium
ATTATCTATGGCGGGTATTTAGCCTTGGCGCAGTCAGATCTTAAAAAGCTCGTGGCCTATTCTTCAGTTTCCCACATGGGTTTTGTTACTCTCGGAATTTTTGTGTTCAATAGCCAAGGTATTCAGGGGGCCGTCTTGCAAATGTTTAATCACGGGATTACTACTGCAGCCTTATTTATTTCTATTGGACATTTGTACGAGCGCACTCACAGTCGAGCGATTTCTACCTACGGCGGCTTGCATAAACCCATGCCAAGATTTGTTGCATTGTTTTTTTTGTTTTCAGTCGCCGGCTTTGGACTACCAGGCACCTGTAATTTCATTGGCGAATTTTTAGTCTTAGTAGGAACTTCCTATGTCAGCTTTGCCATGGTTCTTATCTCTATGGGCGGTATTCTTTTAGCTGCAGCATATATGTTGTGGATGCTCCAAAGGCTGGCGTTGGGAGAGCCATCGACAGAAGCCGCCAAAGCGCTCCCAGATTTATCGAATCGGGAATTGGCTACGTTGATTCCATTGGCTATCCTCGTATTGTGTATTGGATTGTATCCCGGACCATTGATGGAGATGATGGATGCAAGTGTGATTCGCCTCATCCAACAAACCACAGGTTTGGCAAATACTGGTTGAGAGAGGTCTATCGATACTGTTAGGTACGCATTTCTTTTCAGTACACCATGATACGAAGATCGATGAAGTTGAACTCTTTGAGTTAGAAGAGGTCCCTTGGTAACTATTAAAACGTCCGCTAATGCTGTTATGGGGATTAAGCTGACGAAAAGCAAAACCCAAATCCCATGAAAAGTTGCTGATTATTGAGTTAGCGCTCTAGCAAGAATATTAGCTGAGCTTTTGACAATAACTTCAGTGATAGGTAACCCGCCTAAAAATCAGAGGTCAAATTTGTAGTTCCTTAAACAAGCAACTCGCGGTTTAAATTTGATTCTCTGAGTTTCCCATCTCATTTGTATTTTAGAAGGTCAGTCGCGCGTGCTGTTAATGAAAATTCCGCATTAGCAACCAAAGCGATGGTACCTCCTGTTTCCAGAATAAAGCTACAAACGTTACGTGTGTTACCGTTCTTTTGATAATTGGACTGTGCCAAAAGCCGTAAACGAAAATCCTTTGCGGAGCCTCGTTACTTTTTAGAACATTTTTAAACCAGTCGTATACTTTTTAAAAGATTAGGGAAATTATAATTCTCTCTCTGAGAAAAGTTTAATGAAGTGATTAAAGTCTCGGGATCTTCAAGTAGTTGTTTTTATTAATTGGATATAGTACTTTTTACTATTTTTGGTTATTCTATTAACTCTATGATCTATAAAACAGAAAATATTTGTGGTATGATTTGTTTTAAGCGAATTAATTTTTTTTGTGCTAGTATCTAGGTGTTGATGCCTTGAAGAAAGAATTTTTAGTTAGAGATGGACTCTTCATTCTTTAGATATTCGATAGGTATTTATAGGTAATTAAATCAGTATTCTTGTTTGAGCGTTGGATGCAAGATTTTTTTTGTTTGTTTTCCGGAGTATGATTTAAAAACAAATTATTCCTAATTATTCATAGTAAATTGTTGTTAGTTCTTAAAAAACGAACTATTGGAGGCGTTGTGAGGTTACTCAATTATCACCATCTTTATTATTTCCAAGCGATTGCAAATGCGGGCAGTATTGCTGAAGCGTCCAAAAAATTGAGGTTAGGGCAACCGACTTTGAGCGCTCAATTAAAAGTCTTAGAGGAAATTCTGGATACAAAGTTGTTTGAACGTAAAAACAAAAAGCTTTTTATTACGGAGGCGGGGCAGGTCTCGCTGGAGTATGCAAATCAAATTTTTTCTTTGGGCGATGAACTATTAGAAGTTATCGAAAGCAAAAAATTTTCAAAACGTTCTCACGTTCAAATCGGAGCGTTGGAAAGCTTGCCTAAAAGGTTGATTCAACATTTAGTTCATTTCGCGCAAGATGGAGAAAAATGCGCGATTACGGTATTAGAGGGAACTGCCGATTATCTATTTAGAGAGCTCGCAGCGCATCGAATCGATTTAGTTCTTTCAAATTTTCCTCCTCACATTGGAGATGAAGGACAATTTAATTCAAGGCTTTTAGTAAGCGCTCCCATAGCGATATTTGGAACTAAGCGGTTTCGCCACTTACAGGGCAATTTCCCGCAGTCACTACAATCGCAACCGTTTATTTTACCTACATTACACAGTAAACTTCGCCACGATTTAGATCACTATTTTCGCATTAACAATATAGCAATTGACCGAACTATTGAAACGCAAGATACCAGTGTTCAAAAGATTTTAGGTATTGAGGGGCTGGGGTTGGTTCCTTTACCAGAATTTGCAGGTCTTGAATTGGTTAAAGAAAAGAAGTTAGTAAACTTAGGGCCGCTTCCTGATATTAAGGAGGACTTTTGGATTATCTCTAGTGTTAGGAAAATTGCAAATCTCCAGGCGCAACGGTTGATGGACGATTTTGAGTTAAATATTTGATAGTGGCTATCTTTTAAAAGATCCTAGCTTAAATATATTTTTGGGCTATGCCCCTTCATTATTCTGGGTCATCGATTCCTCTTTAAACATAAGCCAGAAGATATTGATATCGGTTTTTTTATGTAAGCGCGCAAGAGTCTCAAGTGAGGGCAAGGTTTTGTTTGTTTCAATTTCTGATAGAGTCGTTATTCCAGTGCCGAGCTTTTTAGCTAGCTGCGTGAGGGTGAGTTTTTGAAGTTTTCTCCATCTCCTCAGCCGTTCACCCAAGTCTGATTTTATAACCGAAGTTTTCCGTGTCATTTTAATTGCTCCACTTAGGTTGTGAGTGTAAAGATTGTATGGGCATTTGACCAAACTAGTTTTTGTAATAGATGCTATTCAACTAAAAATGACGGTTGTGAGAACTGCGAAAGCGGCATTACAGAGTATCCAACCCAATATTATCTGATTCGAATGCTTAGGAGAGACACAACCGATCTATTTATTTTTCAAGTTAATATTTCTTCTTGTAACATAAAATGACCGAGTTGTGATAGAGATAATCGATCATATTTGATGTTTTACTGAAATTGACAAAATGGTTAATGCTATAACTTGATTTTATCTTAGTTTTATCAAAACTTGGAAGGTTGTTTTCAAGGGAGTTTTGCCCAGTGAGCGAATAGAAAACACTTGAAGAAATACCATAGACTGATTGTGCTTTCTTGATTTGGAGGTGTGGGATCGCTATTCTTCTTTCTGCTCAATTCCGTTGATAATAGATTTCCCTTTGGGGGCGTTTTTCTCTAAATGTTCTCGGACTAAAGTTACTGCGTGGTTGTTGTCTAAAGCTTTCATGAAAATACAAAATTCGTCTTTTGAGTTGTCCTTTTCATATTTTAAGAAACCATTAATTTTAAAATAATATTGTTTAGGGGGCATGAATTAACAGGTCCTTTTTATTTGACGCTAGTTATTTCCAATTAATTATTGGAACGGTAGATATAGAGTTTTTAGGCGATCCGTCGATTAATTTATCGCTATAAACCAAATAGATTATTACGTTTCTTTTTTTATCTAAAAAACGTACTACTTGCATGGTTTTAAATAAAAGAGAAGTTTTTTTGTTAAATACTTTTTGGCCGTCTTTCAAGCTTTTTGGCAGTTGAATAGGGCCTATTTGCCGGCAAGCAATTGATGCGTTTGCTTTATCCTCCGCAATTCCCAATCCTCCTTTTAAACCGCCAGTTTTTGCTCGACTTAAATGACAGGCAACTCCAGGTATATCTGGGTCGTCAAATGCTTCAATAACAATTTTATGATTAGGTCCTAACATCTTAAAAGATGTATCGACTGAACCAATTTCTTCAGCGTTTAAAGAATAGGGAAATACGAAAAATACAAACAGCAAAAAATAAAAACGTGGCATAAAAAGTTCTCTTTTTTAAGGGGATAAATGGTTGTTAGTTGAATATTCAATTAAACTAAATAAATTACGTTCACAATTGAGGAATACTATTTTATCACGTGTATTATTTTAAATATTTTGCTGTTGGGAAGTTTTTAAAGTTTAGTAGAAACTCTGAGGAATCAAAACACGTTAAAGGGAACCAACTTGTTGTGGGTTAAAGCTATATTGGGTTCCCTGAGTCAGGTTATATAATCGAGGGTATACAGAATTTATATCGATCAATTCTAAACGCTAAAAGTTAGTTTTCTCATGCAGATGTAAATAATAGGTTTGTAAATCTTTTACCGACAACATTCCTACGATTTTGTTTTCTTCTGTTACCGCTATATGACGGAATTTTTTTTCTTCAATCACTTCTGTCGCCTTAGACAAAGATTCATTCCTATCAATAGTGACTATGGGCGAACTCATTACATCGCCAACTTTAACCTTATGTGGGTCGCAGTCTCTTCCCAAAAATAGTTGCATCCAATCTGTTTTGGTGAAAATTCCAACAAAATCTTCGTTTTTCTTTATGAGCAAAGCGCCAATTTTGTTTTTATACATTTCCTCGACGGCATCAAAAGCAGAGGTATCGGGAGTTGTGGAAAAAAGGGTGGTGCTCATGATGTCGCCAATTTTTTTCATTTGATATCTCTCATTGCGGGAAAGGGTGATTAATTTATTTATTGTTTAGTCTAATAAACTAGAAAATAGGATATGTACTGAGGAAATTCAAGAGTAATTTTTACGATTAATGATGAAACTTATTCGAGGATAAATCTATTTAGTTGAAAAGACGGGAGAAGTCGTGATTTTTGCATTTTCGGCGTTGCAGATTGCTACGCCGAAAATGCAAAGAAAAAGTGATGTGAAACAAGTTTTTGAAAATGTTTTTGCGCTAAGAAAATTAATGAGCGGAGTACAATTGACTCGAAAGTCTTTTTTGGTCTTCAGTCAAAAGCTTAAGTAATGAAATCTTGGACTCGATCTTTGCGCGAATCATTTGAGCTTTTAAGTTAATGAGTTTATCTCCTGCCGCGCGAATCGCAGATTCATCCATTGTTCCAGCATGAAGTAGCCGGTCAATTTCCATTTTTGCAATTTGTTTTTCAGCTTTAAAATGAATTTTCTTCTTCTGATATTCAAAGCGCATTTCTTTTATCGTTGAAACTTGAGCTTCGGTTAAACCCAGTTTATGTCTAAATTGCAAAAGATGAGTGAATTGACATTTGGAGTGGGAACCATGTGGGTGTTTTTTACTAGGGCTATATTTTGACCCGCTTCCTTCTCTTTTGTGAGAATAGCCCTGTGGTTTGTGATGAGACTTGCTGCCGCTTCCTTCTTTTTTATGACTATAGCTTTTATGTTTTGAGTAAGCTTTACTTCCGCTACCTTCTTTCTTAATTGAAGGGCTTTTGTGTTTGTCTGCGGAATGATCATAGCTTCCAGAGCTCCCGGTTCCAATAGCATCCATGATGTTCGCAAGGGCTAAGTTGGAAAAGGTCAGGATAAAAATTGCCGAAAAGATTAAATAAAAGATAGATTTGAGCTTCCGATTTAGCATGAGTCCTCCTTAAAAGTTTCTTTAATACAATTTTAAATAATTTTTTGTTTGCGGGAAGTTTGAAGAAAATAATTTTAACTTGTTATTGCCATAGCCTTAACCGCTCCAACAACTTGTTAAAGCTTCCGTTTAATTCTCCGATTTCATTGTTGCTTGTGACTTCTAATTTTTTTAGTTTTCTATTACCCAAAGTCAGCTCTTTGAGGCCATGATTTAGATTTTTTATGGGTTCACTGATACTTTTAGAAATTGAGGTGCCTATAACGGCGGCGATAAAACTTCCTATGATTAAAAAAGCTGCTAATAAAATTTTTAAAATCCAAATTTGATATTCCGCGTTTAGTTCGTCATCAAGTAGGATCTTTTTTTCGCTGATTAACATTTGTCCTAATTTATTGATTATTTCTATGGCGAGTGGAGCCGCTTTAGAAGCTAAATAGAAGTTCGCTTTATTCCATTCAGGGCTTTCGCGGAGATTTATCGTTTCAGTGGTTAATGCTTTAAACCGTGTTCTTTGGATTTCAAAGATTTGAAAGTGAGCCAATTGTTTTGTGCTAAACAGTGCAATTTTAGAACCTAAATCTGCGAGACGTTCGTCATTAGTTGTAATTAATGAATCGTAACGTTTTTTATAATTGATGTCGCCAGAAAGGAGATAAGATTCAACAGTAGATAAAATTTGACTAAAGGTAACCTCTAAATTACCCAACTTTACTAGCAGGGCTTTCCTTTCGGGTGTTGCTTTGAGAGACAATTCTAAGCTTGTGATTTCATTAATGTTTGCTATGGATTCTTTAGCGAGCGGCGCAGCTTTTTCAAATAAAATTTTGTGGGCTGGTAGGTTTTCTGAAGTATTGACAATATCTTCAATTTCTTGCTGGTATTTCTTAAATTTTAGAAGGTCGTCTTTCACAGCTTGGAACAATTTAATATTATTTGAGTCGGTCCAATCCATGGATAGCTTTTCGAGATTGTCTTCGGAAGGAATAATTTCTTCTTTCCAGACATGGTGGCGTTCCTTTTTAAATTTTTCTTCCCCTAAAAGCATCCAACCTCTTAAAGCGGCTAAAGATTCATTCACGCCGTTTAATAACTTGTGGGTCTTTTGGACCGTTACCATTCTGTGGTGGATAACTCTATCTAAAATTACATTGAATTTTTTGAGTAGGATAATAACCGCAATAATAGCTCCTGCTAAAATGATGGTGTTTATGCTAAATCCTAAATTTATTTTATTACCTACGCTTAAGTCTCTAAGTTTCTTAATCATTACAAAGTTTTCCGAAAAATAATTTAATGTTTCTTAGTCAATGTATTAAATTTTATTGAGAAGAGTCGATTGATTTTTAGTTCAACGCAGGAGATTTTTAGTAGTTGTCTATGCGGAAACGTTTTATCTCAGGGATGATTTTAAATTTTTACTAAAAAACTTAGATTAATAATAATGTTTTTGGATCGCTCATTATAACTTAATTTTTTTTTTGAATATAGTTTTCAATCCTGAAATCAGGGTTAGAAATGAATAAAACTAGGTGAAAGAAATTGTTTTTAAGATAGATAAATAATAATTGGGAAAGTTTTTATTATTCTAGCTAATTTTTTAGTAAAATCCACTTGCCTTACTTAATGCTTTTAATTACTACATCATGTTTCTGCCTACCGGAAGATGGACGTTAAGCTTCTAAAGTTGGAAGTTGGCGAAGAGAGTTTTGTCCCCCATGAATGAAAAAAATATTCGATTCGATAATTTGAGAGGCGACCTTTTTGGGGGGATAACTGCTGGTATTGTGGCTTTGCCTTTGGCTCTAGCTTTTGGCGTTCAATCAGGTTTGGGGGCCGCTGCTGGAATGTATGGAGCTATTTTTTTGGGGCTTATTGCCGCTATTCTGGGTGGGACTGCCAGCCAAATAAGCGGACCAACAGGCCCGATGACCGTTGTTACGAGCATAGTTATTCTGACTGCAATTGAAAATTATGGAAGTATTGAACAAGGTTTCGGGTTTATTATCGCTATTTTTGTGCTTTCCGGGCTTATCCAAATTGCATTTGGTATTTTTAAGTTGGGCGATTATATAAGATATATTCCTTACCCCGTAGTTTCTGGGTTTATGAGTGGAATTGGGATTATTATAATCATACTTTCCTTATTCCCATTTATGGGGCAAGCCTCTCCTAAAACAGTGATTGATGTTGTCATTCAATTACCGCAAGGTTTAGCTAACGCTAATTGGGATGCGGTCATTCTTGCGAGTATGACTCTTTTTGTGATTTACCTTTTACCAAAAATTTCGAAAGCAATTCCCGGTTCATTAATCGCCTTACTAGCAATCTCTCCTATGTCGTCAATCATGGGATTTGAAGTTCCTTTGATTGGGCCTATCCCTAACGGTATACCTGAGTTAAAAATTAGCTCGATCTTAAGTTACGATATGTCTTATTTGAGCTTATTAGTTGAGTTAGCGCTGACTTTGGCTGTTCTAGGGGCAATAGACTCTTTATTGACTTCGGTTATTGCCGACAACGTAACTAAAACCAAGCACAATAGTAATCGAGAGCTTGTTGGTCAAGGTATAGGGAATATGATTGCAGGATGCTTCGGTGGGTTGCCAGGGGCGGGGGCGACGATGAGAACTCTGGTCAATGTCAATGCCGGCGGAAAAACAAGGCTGTCAGGAGTGATACATGGATTACTACTTTTGTTAATTTTAGTGGGATTAGGAGCTTTTGCCGAACAGATTCCTTTGGCAGTACTTTCAGGGATTTTAGTCACTGTTGGTATTGGTATCATCGATTATAAGGGAATTGGACATATTAGATCGATTCCAAAAGCAGACGCTTGGGTTATGGTTATCGTATTGGGATTGACTGTATTTGTGGATTTAATTCAAGCTGTAGCCGCAGGCATGATTCTTTCTTCCATTTTGTTTATGAAAAAAATGGGGGATCAAATAGGGAGTGAACTTAAAGTTCATCCGTTAAGAGAGGAAATGGGAACAGAAATTTTTTCCAACGATATTTCAGAAAAGATTTATATAAACCATTTTGACGGTCCTCTATTTTTTGGTTTCGCTCGCTCATTTCAAGAAGCGGCGGAAAAATTACCGGATATTAAGATGGTGGTTTTAAGAATGAATGACGTTCCTCATATTGATCAATCAGGACTTTATGCTCTTGAGGAAGTTATAAGCGTTTTATCAAAAAGAAGTATTCAAGTGATAATCACAGGATTGAAAAAACAACCCAAGAGAATGCTTCATAGAATTAATATCGTTCCGGGACTATTGTCTGAACGAAATCTTTTCCCAACGTTTGAAGATTTTATCTCTTGGTTAAAAGAGGGGATCAGAGACTTTGGTGACTCCGAGGAGTTTTTTGGGGATTTATGTAAATTAGAAAATGAAAAAGTTGGAATAAAGTATCGTTTGTAATTTGCAAGTTACGGTTTGGCTTACTACCAAGTCCAATTTTGCCAAGCTATTTTTTTTTTGTGTCAATAGGTTCTGCCCTACGGAATGAAACAATAGAATATTATTTTGATCTTTCCAATTAAATGCTAGTTTTTCAAGGTTCCCTTTAAAGAGAGTAATTCCCCCCCCCTGCCAAACTTTTCTAGCTTTCTATTTTAAACTTTCAATTGTATTCAAATCCTGAAGGCGGCCTAAAAAACTGACGGTCGATAGGAATATTCTTATTTTTTGAGTCAAGTTTTAGTAAAATACGTTAGTATGGTTTAGTAGTTTTAATTATGATGAATAGCTTCTTTATTCTGGAGTAAAAAGAAGGAGTCCTAATAGCGATATCAAGTGGAAAAAGGTTGTTTACTTACATAGATATTTGAAACTATTGGATATTAAGAGATTTTACCCACAATTACATTCAAACTTTGAGAACGGTTTCAAATCAAACTTTATCAACAAAAATCAGAAAGTTCTTAATTTTTTGGTCAAACTTTAGTAGAATCATTTAGCTTCTTCTAGTAGTTTTAATTATTACATCTAATTTCTTTCTGCTGTGAGTAAATTAAGCCCTGAATATTGAGGGTTATCCGAAGAGGTTTTCCAATATAAATAAAGAAATTATTAAGTTTGATAGCCTGAGAAACGATTTTACCCATGAGTATGCCAACCGAAACGATTGAAAACCCTACAGAGAACTTTATTGGGCCAATACCTCCTGCCCAAAAACCTGTTTCCACTGAAATTCCTAGAGGAAACTTTAAAGGGTTTAAAACTAATGCCAAAACGGATGTTCTCTCTGGCTTTTTAGTTTTTCTCATTGCTTTGCCACTGTGTCTAGGAATTGCTCTGGCTTCTGGGTATCCTGCAATTGCTGGTATTTTATCGGCAATTGTTGGTGGAATAGTCGCCACCTTCTTTAGCAATTCGGAGCTTACGATAAAGGGACCTGCCGCTGGTTTGATTGTTATTGCCCTTGGTTGCGTCACGGAATTTGGGTTTACTGGAGGTGTGGATTCTGCGAAGGACTATCAGGCGTATCGTTTAGCGCTTGGCGTTGGGGTTGCAGCTGGCGTTGTACAAATTTTATTCGGAGTTTTTCGGTTAGGAATCCTTGGAGAGTTTTTCCCGTTAGCGGCTATTCATGGTTTGCTAGCTTCAATTGGAATTATCATTATCGCAAAACAGTTTCCTGTGCTTCTGGGGTTACATCCAGAGGGCGCTCCGCTTGAGTTGCTCGCTAATATCCCTTCCTTCATTCTAAATATGAATCCCGGAATTGGGTCAATTGGAATGATCAGTCTTATCATTATTTCTGGCTATACTTTGATAAAAAACCCAAAGTTAAGAGTAATTCCTGCGCCTATGATGATGTTATTGATAACGGTTCCAATGGGAATATATGTTGGAATTGGCGAGGAGAGGTCTTACACGTTTAATAACCAAATTTACCAATTAGGCGAAAAGTTTTTAGTCAACGTTCCAAGCAATTTATTCAATGCTTTGGCTTTTCCAGATTTTTCAGGATTGGCCACGGAGACTGGAATTAGATACGTTGTTCTGTTTGCGCTTATTGGTAGTTTGGAAAGTTTACTAAGCGCTAAAGCCGTTGATCAGATCGATCCGTGGAAGCGAAAAACAAATATGGATCGCGATATGTTAGCTGTGGGATTAGGTAATACATTGTCGGCTTTCATTGGCGGATTGCCAATGATTTCAGAAATCGTTCGGAGTAAAGCTAATATTGATAACGGAGCAAGAACTAGGTTTGCAAATTTTTTTCATGGGTTACTTTTACTATTTTGTGTTGCCTTGATCCCAGGGATAATTAATCAAATTCCACTAGCTGCTTTGGCGGCGTTATTGGTCGTTACAGGTTTTCGTCTAGCCTCTCCTAAAGAGTTTGTGCATATGTATCACTTAGGAAAAGACCAGTTCATTATTTTTCTGTCTACAGTAATTGGCGTATTAGCTACTGATCTTTTAAAAGGAATTGCTATAGGAATTGGAGCTAGAATTATCATCCATCTGATCAATGGAGTTCCCATTCGTTCATTCTTTAAATTGAATGCTCAGGTCGTGCATGAAAGTGATCAATCCGTCACGATTCATATACCAGAGGCAGCTATTTTTAGTACTTGGATTCCTTTGCGAAAGCGTCTTCACCGTTTCCATCAAGAGGGGAAGAAGGTCACTCTGGATCTTTCGAAAACGCGGCATATTGACTATACGGTTAAGTCTAAGATCGATGAGTGGATAAAAGAATTCAACGAGAAAGGTCTTGAGCTGTCAGTGCGAGGTTTAGATCAGCATCACTGATTCAAATGTCGCGACTCATATAGAACCGAAAAGACGTGAAAAATAAAGCTTTTAATTCTTGGAATTTCCTGGGTTTAACTTTTATTTCTTAATTTATTTGAAAATTAGTCGTCTCAGTTTCAACCCCCTGCCATTAATTCTTGTCATTACAATAAACAGACTTTGCCGCTGTCGTTTTTCATTCTACGTCAAAAAATAATAAAAAAATTGTAGTTCTGACTTGTAAACGCCAAATGTTTTCACTGTTTTTGTATAGATTGTTTGTTCATTGGTATTTCCGATAAAACTTTGAGCTAATAATAAGGTATATTTAAATATTGTTACAGTTCCATCTTTTAACGGTTTGAGATTTTTATGTTTAAAAGTAAATTTAGAGTTTTGACCATTCCTTGGTGGCATTATTTGTTGATTGGCATTATTGGGTTAATGGTAATTAAGGCCTTGATTATTAGCTATCAATATTCGATGCGAATGAACAGCCTTTATGCGCCCTTAATATACGCTAGCGTAGAAGTTGAACTGAATGTAACGACAGCTCATTTACTTGTTGAAGAAATTCTAAATGGAGATCATTTCGAAGAGGAAGATGTTTGGAAGAAATATGCTCTTGCCGAATGGTATGTTCAGGCAATTCTAAATGGGGGAGAACAAGGACAAGAAAAAATCTTACCTTTGAAAGATAAAAAGCTTCGCTTTATTGTTCAAGATCTGGAGAAACGTCTTACGCAATTTAAAAATATTTCGGGCGAAAGATTGAAAAAAAGATCTGTTTCTGGGGCTGGATCTGAAATTGATCAAAGGTATAACAGAATTTTTAGAATTTTTTTAGACGAAGCGGAATCTGTTAAGAACCAACTCCAATTTGTGATGGTAGAAGACGTAAAAGACTTCCGCAATATTTTTATATCATTGTTAATAGTGGTACTAATATTGGGAATGGTTGTTATTTTTAACTTTTATCGACTGGAAAGGTTGCGCGTCAACGATATTAGGAGTCTACAGGACGCTAACGACGAGCTTCAGAGCGAGATTGAAGACCGTCGCCGAGCGGAAAATCAATTAAGAGATTCAAGAGAACAATTACGCAAATTGAGCAATCAATTACAGGTAATCCGTGAAAACGAAAAAACAAGAATCTCTAGAGAAATACATGACGAGCTTGGGCAAATTTTGACTGGATTAAAAATGGAACTATCTTGTTTGGAAGTTGAGTTAGATTCTCCAGAAATAGTTGGAAAATTGGAAGCGATGGGTGGGATGATTGATTCGACGATTAATTCTGTCCGGCGTATAGCAACTGAATTGCGTCCGCAAATTTTAGATACGTGTGGCCTTTTGGATGCTCTGGAGTGGCAAGGTATGGATTATCAAGCCAGGACTGGGATAGAATGTGAACTGGAATTACCGAAAAATTCTGTGAAATTAGACTCTCAACTATCGACAACCATTTTTAGAATTTGTCAAGAAACTCTAACCAACGTGGCAAGACATGCAAACGCAAGCAAAGTTTCTGTGTCTTTAAAGTTTAATGAAAAAGATCTTTGTTTGCTTGTTAAGGATAATGGTAAGGGAATTGAACTTGATCAAATTTATAATTCCAATTCCTTAGGGTTGCTGGGGATCCAAGAGCGCGCTAACTATTGGGGTGGGCATGTAACGATTGACAGCGCTCCAGGAGAAGGCGCCTTATTCACGATTAATTTACCTTTAAACGGAAATCGTTCCTCAGAAAATGTCTAATATAAAAGTATTAATAGCGGATGATCATGCTGTTGTGCGGCAGGGATTAAAACATATTATTGAGCGTGACTCCGGTATTGAGGTGATTGGCGAAGCTGAAAATGGTAATGAAGTTTTAGAGAGAGTTAAAGTGTTAGAGATAGACGTAATTTTAATGGACATTGAAATGCCAGAAAAAAATGGAATGGAAACTCTGGCCCACCTTAAGACATCAAATCCAAACTTACCCGTTATTATTTTAAGTATTTTTGCCGAAGAGCAATATGGTTTAAGGCTTATTCAATCGGGCGCATCAAGTTACCTTTCTAAAACGTGCCCTCCTAGTCAACTTTTAGAAGCTATTCATAAAGTGGCTAATGGGGGAAAATACATAACTTCTTCTTTAGGGGAATTGCTTGTTAAAAATATGGACAATGAGGCGAATAAGCCTATCCATGAATCCCTCTCCAATCGCGAATATCAAATCTTTTTTATGATTGCCTCCGGCAAAAAACAAAAAGATATAGCTTCGGAATTATCTATAAGCATTAACACGGTGAACGTTCACCGTGCGAATATTTTGAAAAAACTAAACGCTAAAAGTAATTCTGAAATAATCCGCTATGCGCTTCAAAACGATCTCATAAAATAAATTCCTTAGCTCGCTTAAAGAAAGTTGGGAAATAAACAAAACCTGTGCCGCTCGGCACAGGTTTTTTTAAATGATTTCACTATAAAAATCAGAGAACTTATTAAGTGGAAATTTATTCTGAAATTTTAAAAGCCGAAAAACGGATAAAAAAGTATGTCCGAAAAACTCCGTTAGAATTTTCTTCCTATTTGAGTAAACTCTGTAGCGCAAAAGTTTATTTGAAGCTTGAATCTGAGCAATTAACCGGTTCTTTTAAAATTCGAGGCGCGTTTAATAAGTTTCTGGCTCACAAAGGTCGATTGAAAAATGGATTTATTACCGCATCGACTGGCAATCATGGCAAAGCGGTAGGGTATGTATCAAAATTATTAGGTCTGAAAGGTACAGTCTTTGTCCCTGAAACAGTAGCGAAAGCTAAATTAGAAGCTATTCAATATTACGGAATGAATATTGAAAAGCATGCCGGTGATAGTGGTGAAGTAGAAATACACGCTAGAAATATTGCTCTTGAGAGAAACACTCCATTTATTTCTCCTTACAATGATCTTCATATTACGGCAGGACAAGGGACGATAGGGTGTGAATTATTCGCTGAATTTCCTAGTACCGATATTGTAGTTGCGTGTATTGGGGGTGGAGGATTGATTTCAGGGATTGCGAGTTATATGAAGAGCAAAAAAAAAGAAATAAAAATAATCGGTTGCGAGCCTAAGAATTCATGCGAAATGTCCGCCTCCATTAAAGCGGGTAAACAAGTTTTTGTGAAGCATAAGCCAACCTTGTCCGATGGTTCGGCGGGAGGTGTAGAGCCAGACTCTATAACGTTCGATCTTTGCCAAAAATATGTCGACGACTATTTACAGGTTTCGGAGTTAGCAATAAAGAAAAGTATGTTCTTAATGATAGATAAACATAAAAAAATCGTTGAAGGCGCTGCGGCAGTTCCTATCGCCGCGCTTTTAGCAAATAAAAAAATGTTTATAGATAAGAATGTGGTGGTGATTATTTCTGGCGCGGGTGTAGGTATTGAAACGATTCGGAAAGTAATGGATTGATGAAGCCTGTAATAATTGAGAAAGAAGAAATTATAAAGTTATTAGATTTTAAGGAAATTATTTCCGTTATTGAAAAAAGCTTTATCGACTTTTCTGAGGGGAAATTAGTAATGCCGCCACCTCAGGATATTGTGATTGAGGAGTTCCGAGGTGAGACACATATTAAAAGCGCTTATGTGGAGGGAAACGATTCTTATTGCGTCAAAATAGCCTCTGGGTTTTATGATAATCCAAAGCTAGGTTTAAATTCGTCTCAAGGAATGATGATATTGCTTGATTCTAAAACAGGAGCGCCAAAGTGTATTCTTTTAGAAGACGGAATTTTGACCGATTATCGCACTGCTGCTGCGGGAGCGGTGGCCGCCAAATACTTAGCGCGTGCCGATAGCAAAAATGTTTTAGTTATTGGTTCTGGAATACAAGCTAGATTACAGGTTGAGTTTTTGCTTCAAGTTTTTGAAATTCAGCGACTCTGTGTATGGGGAAGAAATGAAGAGAGTGTTAAAAATTATTGCGATTATATTTCAAAGTTTAATTTCTTAGATTTGGAAGTTTTAACAACTGTTCAGGATCACAAAGAAATTGACATTGTTATAACAACGACGCCTGCAAGATCTCCTCTACTTTCCGTAGTTGAAAAAGGAGCCCACGTAAACGCAGTAGGAGCCGACATGCCAGGGAAGCAAGAGTTGAGTCCTAAGCTTTTGGCGAAAGCTAAAATAATTACAGATTCAACATCGCAATGTGAAAAAAGTGGAGAATTACAACATGCATTGCAATCTGGCGATATTTGTTTGAAAGACGTTCACGCCGAACTGGGTGAAATTGTGTCTAAAACAAAAAAGGGGCGAGAGTCATCGGATGAAATTACTATTTTTGATTCGACAGGACTGGGGATTCAAGATTTGGCTATAGCCAAGTATGTTTACGAAAAGTTTATTAATTTGGCAGAGTAGTGGCCATTAAAAAATAAAAGCTTAATCGTAGGCGAGAAAATTCTAAAAAACAGATTTAATCACGACAGCGCTAGATAATTTATTTTTTCTTTTTAGGGGAAAATTTGTCGACGTAATATTTAGCGACATCCTTAAAGGAGACTGTCCCGACAATTCTTTTTCTCTCTGTTACCGCTATGTGACGGGTGTTTTTTCTATGCATTTCTAAGAATGCAAATATCATTGATTTGTCGCCATCAATGGTATAAACGGGACTAGACATAGCTGCGCCGACTGTGAACTCATGCGGATGAAATTTTTGAGCGACAACTTTCTTCAGTAGATCTGTTGCAGTGAAGACCCCGACGTATTCAATACCTTCCTTAACTAATATTGAACTTGCCTTTTTCTCTACCATCAATTCACAGGCGGCTGAGACTGTTGTTTCAGGATCGACGCTCACGAAAGATTTCATCATAAAATCTTTAACTAATTCCATCAATTTCTCCATTCATCAAGGAATAAACTTCTCGAATTTCAATATTTTTCAATGACTTGATTGTAACCGATTTGCTCTAATATTTTATATTACTACCAAAATTTTTTGAATTTTTCTAGGTTTTCGTTTCCAATATTTTAAGTCATTGAGTTTAAAGTGGTTCAGCGGTTTCTCTGTTTATTGATATATTAAGAAAATATCTGATAAATTCAGTTTCTCGACTACTTAAAAAATATAGGCATTCGGGAAACTTATTTCTTTTTTATCAAAATATTGTCCCTAATGACTTTACGGAAGAATTCAAAGATAGTTGATCTATTTTTGAATGAGTTTACAATTTATTTTTGTGACAAAATGACTTATGGAGCAATATTCAAAATTTCAATTTTATTCATATGAATAGCGATAATAAAAAACCTGACATTATTGAATACGAGGCATTAGATATTTTAGAGGAAAGCGCTCGTAAAAGGGGGCGTTGGGTTTACAACATTTTGAAAATTGTAATTGGAGTTCTTCTATATAAAGTGTTATTTGCTGCAGTGCCTTATCTCAAAAGCTTTATAAAAATTTTTACGTAATTATAAATCGGATATGTTCTTAGCATCCGTTAAGGCTAATAGGTTTTTATAAATGGCTTGCGCGTCTTTTTTGTCGAAATGACCTGGTTCGCTGTATTCTCCAAAATAAAAATCGATTCGACTGTCATTTACCAAACAAAAATGAGTGACTTTCTCAAAATCTACAGTTACGTTGTGCCCGATTTGTAAATACATATTCGTCTCCCGAAACTTACTAAAAAGTCATTTGATTACGTTTTTAATTTATGGTTACAACCGTCGCTCTCTTTTACAAAAAAAGAGTGACGGTTGTTAAATAAAATAAGTAAAACTTTATGCGGCCTTAGCTGAAATTAAAAAAAATAGGCGACAGAAAATTGGAAAAAGTGTTAATTAAGATCCTTTTAATTCTTAAAAATTCTATCAAAAAAGTGTTGCATAGCCAGCCATGAGCGATCGTCGGCTTCCTTGTTGTATTTTAAATTTGCGATATTAAATTTCTTTCCGATTTCGTCCGCTTTAGGATTTGTATAACTATGCGCAACTCCGGCAAAACTTATATAGTTAAAGTCTGCATTGGCTTCGTACATGGCCTGCGCAAAAGAGGCCACCGCTTCAGGTTTAAGAAAAGAATCTTTTGAACCGTTTGCGACTAATATAGAAGCGGTTATCTTTCCTTTTGAACCGTCTGGCTCTATAGGCAATGCTCCATGAAAAGCCACGACCCCGTCCAAGTCAGAACCCCTTTGAGCCATTCGTAAAGATACTGCTCCTCCAAAGCAATATCCAATTGAAGCAATGTGGCTTGAGTCTACTGTTTTATGAGATTGTAAAATTTCTTTTGCTTTTTCAAATCTGGCGCTAGCGGCGTCAAAATCTTTGAAAGCGGCCTGCATAAATTTGGACGCATCTGAAGGATGTTCAGCTAGTTTTCCCTCGCCATACATATCTACCGCAAAAGCTGTGTAGCCAAGTTTTGCGAGCTTTTTTGCTCGACTTCGAGCATATTCGTTATGTCCCCACCATTCATGAACCACAAGTATTCCAGGACGTTTTCCTGAAATTGAGTCATCATATGCTAAATATCCTTTTAAATTGGCGCCGCCAGCGGCGTATTTAATTTCTTGAGTTTTAATTTCCGCCTGAGCAAACGTTGTTAGGCTTAACAGGAAAATAACAGAGAAAAACGTCTTCATAAAAGACTCCATTTGAAAGAGTTTAAAGTTTTAGCGACTATTTTGGGGTTTTCGATTATTTTAGATTTATTTTAATTTAAATTTCATCTTTTTTCGTTAAGTTATTTTTTTATTAGTAAAAAAAGCTTTAAAGCAAAAGTTCATTTTTTACTTGTGATGAAAATTAAACAAAACCCTAATCTCTGACTAAGCATTATTTATTAATTGCAACCGATACTACTTCAATATAATTTATAAGGAGAATTAGAACTATGTCATGCCATCAGTTCTCTAGTAGTTATACTGGATATGATCTTAAAAGTTGGTCTGAAAAAATCAAAGGTGTGGAAAGTTTCGATGAATTGCTGGATATTTCGGTCAAACTCAATAAAGAAATAGAGTATTTACCTGTTAGTGTTGTTGGAGATTTGCAGCTAAGGTTTAAAAAAAAGGCTTCCCAAATTAAAACTCATTTAAACGATAACCTAGAATTTGCTGAAATCACTTAGAGAATGATTATTGAGATTAAGTTGTATTAACAAACAAATGGGAAGAGTAAGTTTAACCTTTCTTCAAGTTTATCTAAATTTTTTGTTGATTTGTTTTACAAACAGCTTTGGCGGGAGATGCGTTTAAAAGTTTAATCTGTGTTTAATAAAAGTTGAAGGATTGGGAGTGTATGGGGTTTAAATATTTTTGTCGTCTGCCAGTAAAAGGTCTATCGAGAAACAGCTTCCTTTGCTTAAAGTACTTTCTACCTTAATCGAACCCTTCATATGCTCAATGAAACTTTTTGCTACCGATAAACCTATACCCAATCCACTGTCATTAGAGAAGCCGTCGTCATATTGATTAAAGGGTCTAAAAATCGATTCAAAATCTTCTGACGGAATGCCAATACCAGTATCTATTAAGTTAATTCGCAAAAATTTGTTTTCTATCGTTTCACAGTCTATCGTTATTTTCCCGCCAGGTTTATTATATTTTATTGCATTTGATATTAGATTAATAAACGCCTGTTTCAGTCGTTCAGAATTTCCGTAAACTAAAGTAGCTTTATCCTCAAAGTTTTGTCTAATAACTTGAACCTCTTTTTCATCAGCTAAAGGTTGCAATAGATTAATCGCTCTCTCAAGGGGAGCCTTTATATCAAAGTTATTTAACGGGAATCTTAGTCGATTTGATTCTGATTCGGATAAACCTAATACATTGTTTAAAAATGAAAGCAAATGGCTACTTGCTTTTTGGATAAATTCTACTTTTGATCTTTGAATTTCTGTTAAGTCCTTAGAATAATTTAGTAAATCGGCGAAACCGATTATGGCATTCATTGGTGTACGAAACTCATGACTCATCCTAGATAAAAAATCCGATTTGTTTTGACTATTCTTTTGAGCTTCCTCCCTTTTCAAATTCGCTTCTTTAAGCTCAAAAATGAGTTTTTTGTCTCTTTTTCTAAGAGCGGACAATTCAAGATGAGTTTTCACGCGGGCAAATAATTCGTCGTCATTAAAGGGCTTAACAATGAAATCTAACCCTCCTACTTTAAAGCCTTTAACAATGTCGGCAGGTTCGCCCAACGCGGTTAAAAATAGCACGGGTATATCTCTGGTCGTTTTTTCGGTTTTTAGTTGTTTGCAAACTTCGAATCCGTTCGGTTCTGGCATGACTACGTCTAACAGAATTAAGTCAGGCATAAAAGCTTTAGCTATTTCTAAGGCAGAATTACCTCCAAGCGATACGGAAATTTTATAACCCTGTGCCTCTAAATTTTCTTTTATCGCGTCTAAATTAATCCGGACATCGTCAACTACCAGGATTTTTGATTCAGATAAATCTAGGTTTTCAGTGTGGGTTAGATCAGGCATACCTATGCTTCCGTGAAATATTAATTTTGATAATATTATAGACTTTAATTTTCTGAGGCAAAGACTAAATGCCAAGTTATGCGAAAGAACTTAAATTTAGTTTGATTTTTCAATTGCTTATGAATTTGTTTTGATAGTGAAGCGAAAAGAGAAGAGTTTTTTAAGGATTGGAGGCTATGCTAGCTAAGGCTTCGCGGATTTGATTTAAAAAACTATTTATTCGAATGGGCTTAACTATATAGGAGTGAAATCCTATTTTTAAGGCTCGTTTGATATCCGAATCCATGGCGTTCGCGCTCACAGCTATCACCGGTATATGTTGAGTTTCCTCGTAGCTTTGTAAATGTTTATAAGCCTCAAGCCCATTCATTCCCGGCAAATTGATATCCATTAAGATTAAATTGGGTGTGTTCTCCCGAGCAATTTCAATCCCGGTTTGGGCATTAGGAGCTGATAACAGTTTGATTGTGGTTTTAGAAGCTAAAATTTCTTCTATCAATGCTAAATTTGCTGGATTATCTTCAACGTACAAAATGGTCATTTGTTCTTCGATTGAGCCTTTCAACCCTGTTTCAGCGGAGACTTCAATATTCTCTTTTTGAGAAGTTTGAAGGGTTGAGATATTGCTCATTGGAAGGCTAATAGTAAACCTACTCCCGTGGTTTTCGCTTTCTACCTTAATAGAACCATTCATTAATTTTATAAGTTGTTTACAGATAGTTAGTCCAATTCCTGTACCTTCAATTTCGGTGGCCTCGGCGCCCAGTCGGTTAAAGGGTTCAAAGAGTTGAGCTATTTTTTCTTGTGGAATGCCGAGTCCAGTATCGGAGACTGTAATCGAATATTGAGTATCTTCTTTGATAAACCCAGATATAGCTACGCTTCCATTCTCTCGATTATATTTAATGGCGTTGGAGATCAAGTTTAGCAAAATCTGTTTAAAGCGAGTTCTATCAGCAACAACAAAGGCTTCTGGCGTTTTAGTAATTTTATTATTTAAAGTAATTTTATACTGCTCAGAAATTGGAGCAATCTCGTTTAAAATTTCTTCCATTATTGAAAAAACTCCGACTGCCTCTAAAGAAACAGCCATCTTGCCGCTTTCAATTCTAGATAAATCTAGGATTTCATTAATAAGGCTGAGTAAGTGGTTTCCCGCTTTTTTAATATAAATTAAATTAGATTTTTGTTTTGTCGACAAAGGTTCTTTTCGGTCAGTTTCTAAAACCTGACAAAATCCTAAAATTGCATTTAAAGGAGTACGTAGCTCATGGCTCATTTGCGATAGAAAATCTGATTTTGCACTGTTAGATCTTTCCGCATTTTCCTTAAGTTTTTTTAGAGATCTGGCTTGGTTTAAAATTTTATCTAAGGCTGTTTTGTATTGTCCCGTAAGCTGATGGTTTGGATAAAAGGATTCACCAGAAAGCATTTTAGAGGCAAATAACAAAAACGTCTGAAGGTTATTAGTTAGCTGATTGGTGGAAATCGCTAAATCTTTCAATTCATCATTTGAGTCGACAGTGATCTCATTCTGCCGGAACTCTCCTTTAGATATTTGAGTGAGATTGTTGGAAACAGCGACAACAGGTTTAACGATGAATTTCAAAATATAATAAGAAGAAAAAACTAAAACTAAAAATATAATCAAAAATGATATTTCAATCGCTGTTCTAACATTGACCTGATTTTGGTTGGCAATTTTATTGTAAATTTCAACCAACTCATGGCTTTTAGATTGGAGAGTGTTAGATCCATTAAGTATATTGAATCCAGATTTGCGAAAGTCGTAAAAGTTGTTTTTTGAGTCGACTAGATCCTTGACATCCTCTTGGAAACTTGAAAGAAACTTTTGAATTTCGTTGATTTTATTTTGAAATTTTTGATTCTGGACAGCGGAGATAAATGTGATTTCTTTCCCCTCCAAATCTAACGGATAGTTTCCCCCTTCTTTAAACGCAGATAAGGTTCTATTAAAAATATCTTTTGCATGCGTATATTCATCGAGCGCCATATTGGCTTCATTCAGTCCAAGCGCAGCGATATTTGAAAAATTAATTTGATATTTCCGCACTCCCAACAAATCTCCAACCTTGACGTCTTTATTTTTTAAAACCGAGTGGCATGTGGCGCATTCTTCGGTAGTTGCTTTATCTCTCTTATAGACTGAAAATGTTAAACCATTCTTTTCCTGTTTAATATGTTCAAATTTTTCTCCCTGATGCGATAAAAGAAATTCGTAGGCTTTTTTATCAGTTTCTGTTTTTAAGTTTTGCCTAGGGTTGACAGGGTTTTCAGAAATAATATCAACTAAGAAGTTAGGTGATTTAATAATTTGTTGGTTTACCAAGCGGCTAAAAGTTGCGGGAAAAGGAACTGCGGGAGAAGATTCTTGCGCGGGGTCCATGCTTACTTTTAGTCCTGCCTTATCGGCTGGAGAGAAAACCATTTGAGTATAAAGCTTTCTCATCGATTCTATATATTGATCTAAAAAATCTATGTTTTGTTCAATAGTCGCTTTTTCTCCTTTGAACATGGCGTATCCAAAGGCGGCTTTGCCCATTAATTGGCTGAGCATACGTTGTCTTCCTAAAGCGGCTATTAAGTTGGCGTCTTCTTTTGCTTTATCAAGGGAATGGCTGATAAATAAGCCTGAAGTGACTAAAATTGAAAGTAGAACTCCAAAAATAATCAATGTCTTATGCTGGATAGAAATTCTTTGCATCAGACTTCACCAACTTATTTTGGTATTTGAAAGCTAAGTTCAAATTCCCAAAAAATTAATAATTTAGAGAATCGAGAATGAAGAATATCTTTTCTTTAAAGTCCCTGAAGGATATTTGATCGACTCCTCTTAAAACGCTAAATGAATCTATCGCTTGATAACATGGAAAAAGCTATTAACTGTTATTCTTATAAGTGTAGTAATTGTTCCTTATAAATAGGATATGCCTTCTTGCTCTGTTTGCAATGGGCTTTAGTTTTTTTTAATGAAACCTTGTGGATCTCTTTAATCTACTTAATAAGAAGCCTAACTTCAAGTTTTAAACACAGTCTTTGTTAAGCTCTAAAGCTTCAAGTTGAATAACAAAGGTAAAAATTTGATTTTTAATTGAACGAAAAAAATAAATTAATTTCGTGATTCCAAAATATTGGTTGACATAAATAGGCTTGGTTTGTAAAAGTTATTTTAGAACATTTTTTGGAATTTCGAAATGTCTAAAAAGGTTGATTCTTTTTCTATAAAAGTTTATTCTGTGTAATGGAATGTAATTCTAGTTAGGGTTTTACAGAAACGACAAGGTGGAAAACCATGATAGATAAACAGGTACAGGAAGATTGGATACCGACGATGCCCCTGGTTTATGTGAGATTTCAGGAAGTCGTTAAAGATCCTCAGAGTACATTTAAAGATTTTGCTGACGTTATTGGAGGCGATACTTCGTTGACGTCTCGTCTATTGAAGGTCGTTAACAGTCCTTTTTATGGTTTTGAAGCAAAAATTGAAACCATTCCTCATGCTTTGTATATAGTTGGAACTGAAGAGCTACACGATATGGTATTGGCAACTTCAGTCATGAACGTCTTTAAGGGATACCTAAAAGATTTAATCGATATGGAAGATTTTTGGCGGCATAGCATTGCGTGTGCGTTGGCCGCTAAAGAAATAGCCGGTTATATGGAGCCTGCGCAGCACGAAAACTTATATGTAGCGGGTCTTATTCATGATATCGGCAGTTTGGTAATTTATAACAAGATGCCGGATATTTCGGCAGGTGTTTTAAAGGAGAGTGAAAAACATAAAATTCCTCAGCACATAGTGGAGAAAAAAGCGTTTGGCTATGACCATGCCGTAGTTGGAGAAAGAATCTTAGCGTCGTGGAATATCCCTCAAAGGCTTATAGAAAGTGTCGCTTATCATCACGATCCGTTTCGAGCTCCTAATTATCATCTAGAAGCCGCGATAATCCATAGGGCAGATGTGCTTGCCCATGAACTGGAGTTAGGAAATAGCGGCTCTCCTATACCTCCGAATTTGAACCCAGAAGTTGACGCTCTGTTGGGAATTTCAGAAGATCAATTAGAAGAAATTAAGGTTGAAGTTTGTGAACAATTTGAAGAAACCGTTTCATTGCTACTACCCGGTTGAAGAAGAAATGTCTCCCTGTCATTTCTAATGCATTGTGAGCGTCAAACTAGCTTTGCCTGTTAATTGAAAAAGGAACTGGCTCAATGGTTGCACGAAAAAAGATCTTGCTGCACGTAAAAGTCAAAAACGACGTCATCCTTGAACGAATAGACTGCGAAGTAGTCTAGAAGTGAAGGATCTAGGTTAATTTTTTCACTTGTTCCTCTGGAGGAGATCTGTTCAAGTCTATTTCTGTAGAATTACGAAGTTTTTATTATTATTAAAAATGATCTTTAAGCCGTAATGTTTTGCTACCCAGTCAAAAGTTTGATCTGAATAGAAAACGATATGCGTTGGGTCTCTTTTGTAATACCACCCCTTGAATAATTCCTTAGAAGTCGTTTTATTTTTAAACGAATAAAACTGGGTCATAACGGCTAGATATCCAGTGGGAGAAAGTAAAGACGTCAATTGATCCAATTCTTTACCGGGATATTTGAAGTGTTCAAATGCTTCTGTAGAAATAATTAGATCGTAATTTTTCTGGAGATCTAATTCAGGGAAAAAGTTTTCGTCGTAAATATCTGTCTCATAACCATGCTTCTCCAAAAGCGTTTTCAAAACAGGTTCATATCCACAACCGTAATCCAACACCGAACGAACGTTGCTGCATGAGTTTTTAACGCAGTCAATCGCGTTTTCAAACATAGCGACGTAGCCTTCGTTTTCTATATTATTTTCATGCTCAAGGTATCGCCCGGTTTCCTCCTCGCACGATAAAAAATAATCAGAGGGTACAAAAATCATTGCGCAACAGGGGCACAAATAGTATTTCCGGTTTTCTCCTTCTTGAAAAAAGTCAGAAGGCGAAAAGCATAAGGGACAGTTATTTGGTTTTTGATTGAGAAGATCCGTTGTACTCTTCACAGATAAGTTTTCCTTCTAAGTAAAAAAGCGTTTGTGGCATGAAATTTATAATGACCGATTAGTTTCTCGTCTCAAAATTATATTTTAGACGTTGCTCAAAAAACTTGAAAGGTTGTTTATAAACTATGAAATCAAGAAATACGGTTGGTTGAAAGAATCTATTAGATTTCTAGTTAAACTTATATAGAATTAGACTCGAAATCGAATTGTAATGGTGAGACTAAAAAATTGAAAAATTCTGATATGGACATCGGTGAACAACTGAATACGATTCATCAGCGATTAGATGAGGATCGGCAATTCCTCAATCATTCTTTTATCCAATTCCTGTTACTGCCACTAGTGCAAGAACTCCATCGTTCAGGCAGATTCAGTGAAGGGCTTGAACTATTAAATAAAGCGTTAGACCGGCAATGGACTCATAAAGATTTTCTGTTGCGTCAAGAAACGCTTGATTTAAAAGGTCAAGCATTGCTTGAATTGGGCGAGTTGCGGGAAGCTCAGGTTGTCTTCGAACATGTTTTAGAAGGTCTGGAGCAAGAAGTAGATTTAGACCATGCATTGATTTCTTCGGTAATGAATAACTTAGCTTTAGCCTACGACAAATTAGAGGAGTTTGATCGATCAGAGCCGTTATACTATCTCGCCCTTGAAAGGCATAAGAGAAATCTGGCCCCAGATCATCCTGAAGTGGCGACGGCATTAAATAATTTAGCTGTTTCTTATATGGTTCAGGGAAAGTTAGAAGAGGCGAGACCTTTATATTATAAAGCGTTAGATATTAGAAAAAAAAGCTTTGGAGAAGAGCATCCCGATGTGGCTTTTAGTTTAAATAACTTGGCCGTTCTTCATCGTCGTCAAAAAGATTATGTCAATGCTGAGAAATGTTTCCGACAGGCTTTGGGTATTCGGATTGATATTTATGGAAGAAACCATCCAGACGTAGCGCAAAGTTTGAATAACTTGGCGGTTTTATTTATAAAACAAGGAAATTATAAAGAGGCGGAACCTCTGCATCAAGAAGCTCTAGAAATTAAAACATATTTTTTTGGGGCGAATCATCCCGCTATTGCGGCAACTCTAAATAACCTTGCCATTCTTTACGTGAAGCAGGGTTTGATTAATAAGGCCATTCCACTGATTGAAACTTCTTTAGGTATTTTGGAACGTTCTTTAGGCTCAGAACACAGAAAAACGATAAACGTCAAAATAAAGCTAGAAAGCTTAAAGTCCAAAAAACTCTAAGTAATTCAGAGTTTCCAGGAGACAAGTTCGTTAAATTAAAAGCCAATAATTTATAGATGCATAGGGTGTAATTGAAACTACTATAGACAATAACGTTTGTTTCATATATTTTATTTTGATTTTTAAAACGTCGAATAACTTTTAAAATTTGACGGTGGAAGGGAAAGTGGGAAAAAAATACTCTGTTATGGTTATTGAAGACGACCCAGCGTCTAGAGTTTTGATCTGTGAATTATTAGAGGCAATGGGTATTGACGATGTTGTTGAGGCTGGAGACGGTAAAGATGCGCTTCTAAAACTATATTGGAACGAGGTGGATTTAGTTATTTCAGATTGGCGGATGCCAGAAATGAATGGGCTTGAGTTTTACAAAAAAGCTAAAGAAGAAGAATTGATAGAAAATACTGCTTTTTTAATGGTTTCCGCAGAAAATGAAAAAGTAAAAGTGATAGAAGCTGCCAAAGAAGGAATCCGAGATTATGTTGTTAAGCCAATTGATTTAATGATCATGCAAAAAAAAATTAAAAGTTTACTAAAAATGCCTGACTAGAGAAGATTCAAAAATTTTATTTTCCCTCCCACAAGTCATTGTCCAGGCGATAGGTTTAGTAAAAAAACAGAACCGAAAAAATCCCAAGTAAACCAAAAGCAAAAGATCTCTCCTTAAGCGGACTCAATTATTAGTTTCAAACACAGGGGATCCTGTCTTATCAATAAATTGATTGTATAAGACTACCTGGTTCATAGTGCACAAGCCTATTTGATATGGGCCACTATCAAGCTCTTCAAATGGAATTAATCCAATAAATCCCCTGTTGAAAGAATTTTTTTGGAAATGAATTGATACTTCCATTTTCTCCTGCGGTCTTGTTGAAAACAGGAGACGCTCCGATTCAGATTTTAAAACGATAACCATCGCGTCCGAGCGGGAAGGCATATTTTTAAAGTTCGAGACGACCCCCTCCAAACGAAAAAAATGTGAACCTCTTGTAGGCTTGACAATGAATCCATTGAAGCCTGCGACTATTTCTGATTTTCCATTTTCCTGACAGGTTTCGTTATTTAAAATTCGTTGCGAATAAAACTCATCAGGAACAGAAAGAATGTGTTGAGGAAGTTTATATATTCCGCTCTGGATAGAAGAAACTAGTGTCCGGTTAGCTTCGGGCGGATTGTAAAAAAATAAACCATGGTTATGAATCACCCAATGATTGGTTCTGAAGTTAAGCAATCCTTTTTGAAACTTCATCTTGGGTAGGGCATCCATCGCAGAGCCTATATACAATATGGAAGTTAACGCGATTGCGCTAATAATCACAGATTGTTTGAGTTTGTCGCTGAATGAAAAAACGTCAGTGATCGAAAGATAGATCATGATAAGGAACGATGCGGAATAAATCTTGTACCTGTAAGAAAGTGACTGGTCGAGTCCGATCTCTGAACGGAAAAATGATGCGGTTAAAGCGGAAAAAAGAATCCATGCGATGAAGAGATAGATAAATGGATTTTTAAGATAATACTTATTCAGACTGAGATAAATAAAATATGAAAGGCATATTAGGCCCAGAAAAATTGAAACGCTAAAGTGCTTGAAAGCAAGGATCGATCCCAGGAAAGAGAAAAAATACAAAAAGTTTTGCCCCGGGTTTTCTAGGAAACCCGTCAACCCATGCTCCTGACTGGCCGTTTCATAGTTATAAAAATAAAATATAAATAATAAGAGTCCACCCGCTGCCCAAATCACTCCCCCTTTAATTCTTTTGGTTGAAAATAAATAAATCACTCCAAGAATAGGAACCCCTAGTCCACCTCCTAACGTAAAAGGCGCTATGACGGCATGAAGAGTGGCGAGGAAAAAACTTTTGGGTGAGTTTTTAGTGAGCCAAAAAAAAGCCGCTCCAGAAAAATATAAAACCAAATAGTGATGGGTTGCGGCTATCCAAATCATATTGTGCCAGTTCTGAAGCTGGAACAGTATCAGGATTACGGGTAGAAAAAAAAGCAGCTTATTTCCGAATGCAGACCGGCTTTTAAAAAAAATGAATAGTAGGCCCAATAGAGCGATATTACTGATGAACAATATGAGTTTAATATCAATTTCACCAAGAGCGGCGAAAGATAGAAGAAAGAGAACGCGGATAAAAGCCATTCTGGATTCGACATGTTTCTCGAAAATTAGGGAGAATTGTTGTCCTGTATTATCCGTTTCTAAGGTCTTTAGTACCGATTCGAGAAAATCATAATCGTCCCAAGAAGGGATATTAACGACGTATTGCCAAGTGAAGAAAAAATAAATAACGATTGGCAGAGCGGAAAGAAGGAGTGGCAGGGCAGGGAGAATGTGCGGACGTTCTTTCATTACTTAGGTAGGTGATTCGCTTCCGGAATATGAATTGTGGAAGTTGGATAAGCGGTTTGGGCCCCCTCGGCGCTTATTATTGTTAAAACTTTGAGCATAATATCTTGTTTAACTTCATGGAAGTATATCCAATTGGTAGTTTTCGTAAAAGTGTAGATAAAAAAATCAAGAGAAGAGGGAGCAAATGAAACCAGGTTAACTATCAAAGTTTTATCGGTGTCGATTTCTGGATGATTGATGAGCATGTCTTTTACTTTTCTAATAATTTCTTCCATTTTAGAAGCGTCTTCATACCGGACACCTATAGTTTCATAGATCCGACGATTCGTCATTCTTTGGGGATTTTCCAAAGCGATGTTAGCGAACACCCCGTTGGGTACATAAAGCGGTCTTTTGTCAAAAGTTCTAATCCGAGTTAAGCGCCAGCCAATGTGTTCTACGGTTCCCTCTATGTTTCTGTCCGGCGAACGAATCCAATCGCCAATTGCGAAAGGTCGATCGAGATAGATCATCAAGCCTCCAAAAAAGTTTGCCAATAAATCCTTGGCGGCAAAACCTATGGCGATACCTCCGATACCTCCAAAAGCTAAAACCCCTGAAACGCTGAAGCCCAAAGTTTGCAAAAGCGCCAGAATAGTGATGATTATGATAGAAGCCCGGATTAGCTTGGACAAGGCGTCAACAGTTGTTTTGTCTGTCTTATCCTGTTTCTGAAATGATTGTTCAATGCGATTGGTCAGGCGCATAACGAACCAAGCTACAGCTCCAATGATGGAGGTACTGCGTATGGGATCTATAGCTTCAAAAATCACAGCCTTGGTAGCGCTTTGGACGATCTCAGCGGCAAAGGATACTCCTGTCACCCAAATGATGAAGCTGAGGGGGCTTATTGCTGCGCCGACTATGGCGTCGTCCCATTTGTTTTTTGTTTTTTCGAGACGCCGGAGTAGTCGCCCTAAAGTTTTCCTCAGAACGTAATCGGCGGTGAAGGAGACTAGGATGACAATCAAGGCTTGTAAAATATATGACTTGATTTGTGGAGTGAGGCTTAAAATTTCATTCATAGAGATTTTTAAACTTTCGAGTATAGAGAACATCATTAACCGGGTTTTCTAAATGGACATAAAGTTTATTTTACCGTCATTCCCACTCTCTACCTAAAATAAATGAATCTTTTATCTTGATTTTATCGTCATAAATAAAATAGCAAAAACTCTTACAAGCTAGAGTAAAAAAACGGCAAAACTTAAGCTTAAATTGGAAGAAAACATTGACGGACATTTCTTCGTTGATTCCACTTGTATAGATTGCGGAGCTTGCAGAAAATTTGCTCCTGTTAATTTTGGGGCGACGGGAGAATTTGCGTTTGTAAAACAACAACCTCAAAGCGTGACTGAAGAATTAGAAGCGAAACAAGCGTTAGTAGCTTGTCCAACTGGATCTATTGGAACCACTCAAAAAACTAATTTAGAGAAAGCCCAAAATTCTTTTCCCCTGAAGATCGCTCCTGAAATTTTTATTAATGGATATAACGCCAGGGATTCTTACGGAGCGGATAGTTATTTTATTCAATCAAGTTCTGGGAATTGGTTGGTTGATAGTCCCCGCTTCACAAAAAAACTAGTTCGTAAATTTGAAGAACTGGTAGGCGTAAAATATATCTTTTTGACTCATCAGGATGATGTGGCCGATTCTGATTTGTTCGCAAAATATTTTCAGGCGCAACGGATTATCCATAAATTAGATGCACATTCTTCAAAAGAAGCCGAGATTGTTTTATCGAGCGACGAAGATAGAATAATCGATCAAGGCAAAATTATTTTTACTCCAGAGCACACCAAAGGCCATCAAGTTCTATTGTGGGATGATAAGTATCTTTTCACGGGCGACCATTTTGCTTGGCTCAATCGTCGCAACCGGTTTGGTTCATTTCGCGACGCTTGCTGGCATTCCTGGGAAGAACAAATTAAGTCGGTAGAAAAGCTTAGATCTTTAACGGAAGTCCAATGGGTTTTCCCCGGTCACGGACATCGTAAACAAGTTGCCGATAATACTTTCGTTGAGATCATCGATGATGCTGTTGTTTGGATGAAATTAGTCGCTTAGATTTAGCAGATTCGATTATTTGTCATTCAGAGCGTCAAACTGGCTTCGCCTGTTGATTGATTAAGGAACTAAAAGCAAAAAAATAAAAAATGTCACATTGAGGCTCTCGAAATGCGACCTCCATATTTTAGTTCCTTAGAAGTCTGTCGAAGTACTTGTCGAAGGGTTGCCTCGATATTATGAATTGTCAGCCTGAGGCTCTCGAAGGCCGACCACCTTCATTTAGTTTTTTTAGGTTAGAAAAGTAATCGCTAGTTAAAAGAAGACGTTACAAATCGCTCACCCCATGATCTGTCATTCAGACGAGCCGTTTGCTGGCGAGGAAGAATCTCATTTTAATAAAGTTACTGGCTTTAAGTTTCGACTTGATTTTTTGGAGAGGTGAAAAAAAATCGTGATTTTAAGAAAATATGCTTGAGTATTATTTAATCTAATTTTATCCTATTAGCTAGGAATGATAATAAAATCTAAGGTGATAGAAAAAAAGGATTGAAATAAAATGGCTAAATTTTCAATTACTATGCCGGATGACATGAAAGATTATATCCTACGGGCAATGAAAGTCCGCCAGTTCGAAAATACCAGCGAGTATTTTCGATACCTTGTCCGTCAAGATCAGGAACGGGATTTGCGAATGGTTATAGATAAAGCTCAGTCCAACGGAACAGGAGACCGCTCGGTCAAAGATGTTTGGCAGGAGGCGGAACGGCGTCGTGTGTAACGTTATAATGCCTTATTAATTGGTCTTTCTTCAACACCGAACTTAGCGCGGTCTCCCCTTCTAGGCGTTTAAGTTTAATTATACAATTCGGTTTTTATTTCCTGAAAGATAATTTCCGCAAGGAGAGCTTGACCTAAATCTGTTAAGTGAACCGAATCTGTAAAGACAGTTTTTTCTTCTGCATCAAAAGCATTTCGCAAATCTTTCCATTTTACTCCCGTTGATTCCGAGGTTTCTTTTAAGCTATTTCCCATGAGTGGATAGGTTGAACCCCACATCTTAACCGCTTGAGTGCGGGATGTTTTGATGAACTTATTTTCTTCAGAACTTTTTTTAGATTTAAACTGTAATAACGGTTGTAAAAAGAAATAAGCGTCAACCCCGTTAGCTTTTAGAATTTGGGCGGATGCCAGCATGTTGCGCTTATAATGCCGGACTATGTTTTTTGTCGTTAAATCGATAGAAGAGGTTTTATATTTTTTTAACATATTTTTCAAATCCGTTAAAAAAACGCTTTCTCCCAGGGTTTGATCTAATTCCTTTTCCAATTTAGAAGCTTCCAAAGCTTTTTTTAAACTTTGGAAATAAAAAGGGAAGCCGGGACTCTCATTATATTGGGATACTGTAATCACGTCGTTAGCCCCATTCAAATGAATTGTCATATCGGGCTTAAAATCTAAAACTCCATTAATGAGTAATGCGAGTTCCTGCCCCGAAACATAGCCAAGCCGTCCGGCGCTAACGACATTAAATTTTTTCTTAATAGGTTCGGGTTTATTGTCGTTTAATTTTTTTTCTAAAATTTTGTAATATTTTTTGTCAAGAGTCGAAGCTCCATAGCCTTGCGCAACGGAACCGCCCAAAATGAATATCCGGAATTCGTTTTGAGCTTTTTGAGCCGTAACTTTTTTACCGTCAAATTCAAAGAAAAAATTGTCATTAGGTCGAAGCTCTAAGCTCGGTAGTTTGCCAAAAAATGAATAGGGCGAGAGATCGTTTGAATTAAAGGCTAAACTTTCGGAGCCAGGTCTTTGTAGAGCGTCCTTAGGGAAAAATGCTTTCAAGGCTCTATCGCCAAATTCTAAAATCAGCAAAACTCCAAAGATAGCGGCGATGCTGAAAACGAATGTTTTTATACGAGACATGACAAAGGATAGATCATAGGTAGGTTGACTAGAATTATTTTTTTTCTAATACTTGTTTAGCTTCTTCCCAGAAGTGATTCATCCGGTCTAGAGACGCTTCTTCGAATTTTTCGCCCGACTCAGAAAATTGCTTTTCTATATATTGGAATCTACGGATAAATTTATTGTTTGAAGATCGCAAAGCTTCTTCGGAATCTATTTTAAGACGTTGAGCGATATTCACCATGACAAATAATAAATCGCCAAACTCATCTTCCATGGAAGAAGGACTTTTGCTAAGTACTGCCGACTTAAATTCGCCAACTTCCTCTTCCAATTTTTCAAAGATATCTTCTATGCGTTCCCAGTCAAACCCTTTTTTCGACGCTTTTTTTTGTAGTTGCTGAGCCCGCTTGAGAGCGGGAGATGATTTTGGAATTCCATCGAGAGCGGATTTCCTATTCTCTTGGCCTTTTTCCTTTTTCTTAATTTCTTCCCATTGCACGACGACTTGGTCGGGAGTCGTTAAGTTACCCTGATCGAAAACGTGCGGATGTCTTCTCACCATTTTTTCAGAGATATTTTCAACGACGTCTTGGATATCGAATTCTTTCTTTTGAGAAGAGATTTTTGCGTGGAAAATGATTTGGAAAAGTAAATCCCCAAGTTCGTCTTTGATAGCATGAGCTTCGTTACTGTCTAAAGCTTCTAAAGTCTCGTAAGTTTCTTCCAAAAGATAAGGCTTCAGAGATTCTCTGGTTTGCACCTTATCCCACGGGCAACCGTCGTCGCTCATGAGCGAATCCATTATATCTGTTAGTTTTTTAAACGCCGCTCCAGTATCTTTCACAATAATAAGTCCTAAAGTTGAAAAAGAATCATTATGATGCCTTCCGCAGAATAAAGTAAAGAAAGGATTTGCCTAAAAACTCTTTTCATTATTAGCGATAGAAAGGCTTTAAATGAGGTTATAGCAATTATTTCGGATGGAAAACTAAGGGAACCTAATAGATGAAACGGAAAATTCTGATTGAAGTCTAATTATCTTTAGCATTTAAGACACAGCGAAAACCTTGTGATTCTACCCGGAATTCAGGCCACAGATAGGCTCTTCTGGACGAGTGCAAATACTCTAGGCTGTTTAACCAACTGCCTCCACGGGATACTCTATACATACTGGGAGGAGGGCCCGGTGGATTCGTTTTTGGGCTTACAAGGTAATAGTTTGCCGCAAACCAGTCTTCCGCCCATTCTGAGACATTCCCTGCCATGTCATACAAGCCGAAAGGGTTTGGTGGAAACGAACCAACCGGCGAGGTCGATGGAAATCCGTCGTTGAAATCATAGTTTCTGCTTTCCTCGTTAGAGCACGAACTGTCGCAAAAGTTTCCTCCAGTTTTGGTATATTTGTCGCCGAAATAAAATTTGGTTTTGGTTCCTCCGCGCGCGGCATACTCCCATTGCGCTTCTGTGGGAAGTCGCTTGCCTTTTTTCCTACAATATTCATCGGCGCCCACCCAGTTAACCCGTTCAACAGGTAAGTTGGCTCCAACGAATTTGGAGGGATTCCTATCCATGCTAGCTTGAAAAGCCGATTGGGTGACCTCGTATTTATCCATTCAAAAAATGTCCATAGCTCTTGGTGCCGTCGTTATAATAATTGTGCTTTTAGGGCCATCCTCTATAAAAACTTTTGAAGCAAAGAATGTAAAAATTGAACGTTTCCGGCCTACTTCAGAAGATATAAACCTTTCCCACGTTGTAGTTCAAGATCAAATTTCTCCTGAAGTAGAACAAAAAATAGAAAAACTTGTTGGAGATGCAGAGCAGCGTCTAGAAGAAGCACGTTCTCCAGAAGATTATTTGGTTTTGGCAACCGAGAAATGGCGAGCAAAAGACTACGATGAGGCGTTACGCTTAGTACATGCAGGTTTGAGTTTGAACCCTGAAGATATTCGAACCCATGCCACTCTTATTCATAGAAAAGCTAGTATATATGTAGCACTTGGAAGTGAAAACCTTGGTATTAAGTATTATGAGGAAGCCATTAAACTGGACTCTCAATTTCCCATGCCGCATTTCAACCTGGGTACCCTTTATAGCGGTCAGGGTGAAATGGCAGAAGCAGAGGCTGAATATAAAGAAGCGATCCGCTTAGATCCTAAAGATGCAGGTCCTCATAATAACTTGGGTATCTTATATAAAGATCAGGAGAAAATGGCAGAAGCGGAGGCTGAATTTAAAGAGGCGTTGCGATTGGATTCCAAACATACTTTAGTCCAGGAAAACCTTGATCGGCTTTATCGAGAAATGAAAAAAAGTTAAGGCATAAATTCTATAATAACCGAGTCGGCTAAAAAGAAGCCTTTTTTAGATAAGCGAATATACGAATCATCCATTTCGATAAGGTCTTCAGATTTTAAGTGTTTTAACTGTTTTGGAAATTGGTCCGATAATGAAACTCCATAGCGGTTTTCAAAATCTCCTAAATTAATCCCATCCGATAACCTAAGTCCCAACATCATTGTTTCGCCAATCGATGTAGCTTGATCAGGACTTTCTTCAAAGTCAATCGCATGTCCCGGTTTTTGAGTTTGCTTGGTTCTTGTTTGTAAATACGATTTTTTCTTTTGAACGGTTGAAAACACAGTATAATTATTGAATGAGAGTAATTCTCAGTGGAGCCGGTATTTGGGCTAGTAAACCAATTCCAATACGTTTGTATTTAAGGGAACCTCTAAAAACTGTTTTTGGCTACGAGTGGGCCTTATGAAATAAGGGCTTGCGAGTTGCCGCAAGTAAAAATATTGAATTATTAGAGATACCCTTAAAATAATCAGGTTTTTATGGACGAGCAAAAAAAATTTAATCGCATAACCTTTGATCCGCAAATTTTGGGAGGACGAGCTTGTATTCGAGGAATGCGGATCTCGGTGGCGGTGATCCTTGGGCATATTGCAAATGGGGCAATGGTCGAAGACATTTTAGGGGATTATCCGGACCTTGAAGCAGAAGACTTCAAGCAAGTATTGGAATATGCGGCTTGGCTAGCTAAAGAAGAAGTCCACCTCGCATAAAAAATCAATATGCGATTCCTTGCGGACATGGGTGTTTCTATTAGAGTTGTGGAATGGCTTCGCTCCGAGGGCCATGAAGCTGTTCATCTCCGAGAAGAGGGTCTTCAAACTCTACCCGATCAAGCTATTTTTGAGAAAGCTGGAAAAGAAAGTCGAACTCTTCTTGCTTTTGACCTTGATTTTGGAGAAATTATAGCGCTTTCTCACGAGCGACTAATAAGCGTCATCCTCTTCCGGTTACGCAATACTCGGACTCCTTTTGTGATTGACCGTTTACGTAAGGTTATAGATGAATCCGAAAAAGCTTTGAAGGAGGGCGTTATTGTTACTGTTGAAGACTCTCGACATCGGGTGCGTTATTTACCATTAGGGAAATAAGGAGGGAAAACTGTTTGAGACTTTTAGCTCTTATACTTTTTCTAATGAAGCCGTGGTCAGGGCATAAATTCCAAAATAACCGAGTCGGCTAAAAAGAAGCCCTTTTTGGATAATCGAATATGCGAATCGTTCATTTCGATAAGGTCTTCTGATTTTAAATATTTTAACTGTTTTGAAAACTGTTCCGATAATGAAACACCATAACGGTTTTCAAAATCTCCTAAATTGATTCCATCCGATAACCTAAGCCCCAACATCATTGTTTCGCCAATCGATGTGGCCTGATCTGGGCTTTCTTCAAAATCAACCGCTTGCCCTGTTTTTAAAGTTTGTTCTATATATTTAACAGGGCTGTTTATGTTTTTTCGTCTTTTCCCGTTCCAATAACCAGAGGCTCCCGCACCCAAGCCTATATAATTGCCGTTGTTCCAATAGTTGATGTTGTGTCGACATTCTTTACCCGGTTTTGCAAAGTTCGATATTTCATATTGATCGTAACCCGCTTCTGCCATGGATTTTAATGTGTGTTTGAACAAAGTGAGTTGTCGTTCATCGTTAGGCGGAGTCATTTTGCCGGATTCCATATACGAGTAAAATGCGGTTTTAGGTTCGAATGTTAAATTGTATGCAGAGATATGATTTGGGTTTAATTGAATCGCTTGCTTTAAAGAATAGTCCCAATCTTCTAATGTTTGATTGGGAAGGGCAAACATCAAGTCTACTGAAACGTTATCAAATCCTTCGTTTTTAGCTTGCTCAACCGTTCGGCCAATGGCTTCTGGCCCATGGATTCTTTCTAATAGTTCCAGTTCGTGTGGAATAAATGATTGCGCCCCAACACTGACTCTATTAAACCCAGCGCTTTTAACCTGTTCAAAATAACCTGGCGTTATAGTTCCTGGGTTTGCTTCGACTGTGATTTCTGCGTTTGCGGCAATGTTAAAAAAACGAAAACACCCGTCTAAAATATTAGCTAAATCGTCAGCCGGAAGAGATGTTGGCGTGCCGCCTCCAAAAAAAATGGTGGAAACTTCTTGTTTGGATTGAGTGTTTTTTGCGGCCCATTCGATTTCTTTTAAAATTGCGGCGGGATAATCCTCGGGTTGCTCCCCTTTGATAGCATGTGAATTGAAATCGCAATAGCCACATTTGCGTTCGCAGTATGGGATATGTAAATAGAGGCTGAAGGCTTTCAAAGAGAATTCGCTTTCGAAAAATTAGATTTGTCCTATAATACAACACTGATGATCTAGAAAAGTCTTAAAAATTTTTTAAACTCGAATGCCTATGGCTAAAATATATAATGACCCAACCGAAATCGTATAAATCGGGCTACGCGGCGATTATAGGGAAACCCAATGTGGGAAAGTCCACTCTCTTAAACCGTTTAGTATCAGTTAAAATTGCGGCTACTTCAAAAAGTCCGCAAACCACCCGCAATAAAATAACCGGAGTTTGCCATTTTGACGAAGGGCAAGTAATCTTACTAGATACGCCCGGAGTTCATAAAGCGACATCCAAGTTCAATAAAATAATGGTTAAAGCGTCGTTTAAAACTTACGATGATGTTGATGTCATTGTTTTTGTAATGGATGCCAGGCAAAAGTTTTGCGAGGAAGATCAATACGTTTTAGAAACTTTACAAAAGTGTAAAGTTGAAAAGATTTTAGCCCTTAATAAAATAGATCTAGTTCCCAAAGCAGAGCTGCTTCCTCTAATCGAAGAAATGAGTGGTTTGGGAGAGTTTACGGATATTGTCCCAATCTCGGCATTAAAAGATGATGGCATGGATGTTTTGGTCAAATCCTTGCTGAAAAGAATGCCCGAAGGCCCGCAGTACTTTCCGGACGGCTCTTATACGGATTGCCCAGAGAGTTTCCTTATTGGGGAGATTATTCGAGAAAAAGCTTTTCGTTTGACTCGGTATGAAGTCCCATATTCACTTGCGGTAATGGTAGAAAGTTTAGTGGAACGAGAAAATGGGATGACAGTTATTAAGGCAACGATTATTGTAGAAAAGGATTCTCAAAAGAAAATTGTCATTGGAAAGAGTGGCGGAATGCTTAAAGAGATAGGTTCCAGCGCGCGTCGTGAATTTGAAAGACGGCTTAATTGTAAAGTGTTTTTAAGCTTATTTGTTAAAGTAAAAGCCAATTGGCGCGAAAGCGATTACTGTTTAAAGGAGTTTGGGTACGGACATGATTCATATTAAAACCGACGACGAAGTCGAAATTATGCGCAAAAGCTGTCAATTGGCGGCCAGTGTTTTATTGATGATAGAGCCTCATATAAAAGCGGGTGTTACCACCAATTATCTGAATGATATTTGTCATGAATTCATTCTTTCTAAGGATGCCATCCCTTCGCCTTTGAACTATAAAGGATTTCCGAAGAGTATTTGTACGTCGGTCAACGACGAAATTTGTCATGGCATTCCATCAGATAGAAAGATCCGTAATGGGGATATTGTGAATTTGGACATTACCTGTTATCTCAACGGATTTCATGGAGATACCAATAAAACGTTTTTCGTGGGTTCCCCGAGGAAAAAACCCGCTAAATTAGTGTCCGCTTGTGGACAAGCCATTCGCAAAGGCATATCGGTGGTTAAAGCCGGCGCTCATTTAGGCGATATAGGCGCGAGTATTCAGGAATATGTTGAAGCTCAAGGGTATTCTATTGTGCGGGAGTTTTGCGGTCATGGCATAGGTAGAAATTTCCATGAAGAGCCGCAAGTATTACATTACGGGACTTATGGCCAAGGGGTGGAGTTAAAAAAGAATATGGTATTTACGATAGAGCCTATGATCAATGAAGGTAAACCTGATCTACGGATTCTTTCCGATAACTGGACAGCCGTTACTATGGATGGATCGCTCTCCGCTCAATTTGAACATACCATTCTAGTGACCGAAGATGGTTATGAAGTGATGACTGAAATTGAAGGCACCTCGTTTTAAAAGATTTTAGGAAACCTTTTAAAATTCAGATTTGCCAAGAGCCTAGCCTTTAAAATCAATAGCTAGGCGATAGCAAACCGAGAAAATGCAAACTATTAAAGGTTCTCGTTAAATATTTGAGAGGTGGAGACATGACCCTCAAAACTGCAAATGTGTTAAAAATATTCCGCTTTTTTCCTCTTATTATCTTAATTTTTTTAGCTCTATTGGCCTCTCCGGTCAGTTCTCAAGAAAACACGCCAATAAAACATTCCTTAGAAGTTTGGCTAGAACCCGAAAAAAATAAGATTGCTGTAGAAGACCAGATTACGATCCCACAATCGGTTTCCTCCCATCCTGGGGGCAAACTTTATTTTATGTTGCATGCAGGATTAAATCCCCTCTCTCTGACTTCTGGATTGCAGCTTAAACGGATTGATGAAAAATCAAACTCTCAGCAGTTTGATAAGCTTTTAAAATTATTTTCTCCATATAACGGAGTCCCTCGGGATTTCTTTAGCGTAACCCTTCCGAGCGATCAAAAAACTTTTTCAATAAAATATCAAGGTAAAATTTATCATCCGTTAGAGCGGGGAGGTGGAACGCCCGGAACCATCTCTTCTGAAGGGATATTGCTGTCGGGAGCGTCGAATTGGTATCCAGAGTTTGTCGATCACCTAGTAGTGTTCAAGATGAAGGTTCATCTTTCTCAAAAATGGAATGCAGTAAGCCAAGGAGAGAGAGTTGAGTACGATCGCACTGAAAAGGAAACAAAAGTAGCTTGGGAATCTAAAAATCCACAAGAAGAAATTTTTTTATTAGGAAATTCTTTTAGTTATTACTCTAGGAAAAGCAGTTTGACCGAAGCTATGGTGTTCCTACGCCAACCGGATGAAGACCTGGCCAATAAGTATCTGGATGTTACTTCTCAATATATCGAAATGTATGAAAAACTTCTGGGCGCCTATCCCTACAAAAAGTTTGCTCTCGTGGAAAACTTTTGGGAAACAGGGTTCGGAATGCCATCCTTTACGCTTTTAGGACCCAGAGTAATTCGCTTTCCATTCATTCTTCATTCTTCGTACCCGCACGAAATACTTCATAACTGGTTTGGCAATGGGGTTTACGTGGATTATGAAAAAGGAAACTGGGCGGAAGGATTAACAGCTTACCTTGCGGATCATCTTATTAAAGAGCAACGAGGTAAATCGGCAGACTATCGGCGTGGGACTCTGCAAAAATATACAGATTATGTATCCAGTCAGAATGATTTCCCTTTAGTAGATTTCCGATCTCGCCATAGTTCATCAACGGAAGCTATTGGGTATGGAAAATCTTTGATGGTTTTTCACATGCTCCGGCAAAAGTTTGGAGACGAACTTTTTATAAAAAGTCTTAATGCGTTTTATGAAAAACACAGGTTCCAAAGCGCTGGATTTGATGATTTGCGCAAAATATTTGAAGAGACTAGCGCTACCAATTTGAAAGATTTTTTTAAGCGTTGGGTGTCTTTTTCCGGCGCTCCTGAATTGAAAATTAGGCAGACTAAAGTTCTTCAAGTTGCAAGTGAATACAGATTAAAAGCGACGTTAGAACAAATCCAGCCAGGAAAGCCTTATTCACTGCGAGTACTCCTTGCGGTTACTTTGGATGGAGAGCCCCAAGCTTATCAAACCGTATTTGAAATGAACGATAAGGTCCATGAAATAGAACTCAAGTTGCCAGCCAAACCTTTGCGTTTGGATGTGGACCCGGAGTTCGATGTTTTTCGTCGTTTGTCTAGAAATGAACTTCCTCCAGCGTTAACCCAGGTTTTTGGCGCGGATAAGGTTTTAGCGCTACTGCCTTCTAAGGAAAAATCTTTAATCGATTCTTATAGGGATTTGGCTGAATCATTGAAACAATCTTATTCTGATGGCGTGGAAATTAAAATGGATAACCAGATCCAAGAATTACCTGTCGATAAAACGGTATGGATTCTTGGTTGGGAAAATCTTTTTTTACCTCGATTTTCCTCAGCGCTCAAAAGTTATGGACTAAAGATTGATAGCGCTGAAGCCGCTATTGGCGAGAAACGATTGCTTCGTAAAGGACATTCTTTAGCGCTCACGACAAGGAATCCTGATAACTCAGAGTTAGGTTGGGCTTGGATTGGTATAGGTAATCCAGAAGCCATTCCTGGTTTTGCGAGGAAATTACCGCATTATCATAGATACAGCTACCTTGGGTTTGAGGGAAGCGAACCAACAAATATTCTCAAAGGAAAATGGCCGGTTTTGAATTCTCCCATGACGGTTTTTCTTTCAAAAGGAGAGGGTAAAAAGCCAGAGATTGGAAAACTCCTTTCCAGAAAAGCTCTAGCTTATCTACCACTTCCTTTTTCTGAGTAAAGAAGAGTTTGTCTATGAATGACTCCAATCACGACTGCCATTTTGTTTTTAAGTTTTGTGGAACTGGCGTCAAACAAAATTGGATTCAGTCTAATTCCCATTCCCAACGCATGTCATTCTGAAGCAAACTTTTAAGTTTGGTGAAGGATCTCGCCTCGATTCAATAAAAACTCTACCTTTAAAGTCCTTTCTAACTTGATAGCGCTTTTCAAATTCGATTTTATTTCTTGATCGATTCTACTATTAATCCCCCTGATTTATTTACAATAGTTCCCCTTTTTAGCTTCCGAAAAATAACTTTTTCAGTCTCTTATTGATACTTATACTCATTCCTCTTATCAATTGTAAATATTTATAAAATAATGGTTTACGGGGTTTTTGAAAATTGATAGACTGGCCTCAAATGAATGGATTTCATCGTGATTACAATTAATTTATAGTTTAGGGGGTAGACCATGAAAGGCGATTCTCAAGTAATTGAAGGATTGAACGAAGTTTTGATGGCCGAATTGACGGCGATCAACATGTACTATATTCACTATCGAATGAAGGAAGACTGGGGATTCGATAAATTAGCCGAACATGACAAAAGCGAGTCTATGGATGAAATGCGTCATGCGGATAAAATGATTTGCCGCATTCTTTATTTAGACGGTACTCCGGATATGCAAAAGTACGATACCGTCATGGTTGGCAATTCGGTAGAAGAGCATCTAAAGAATCAATATAAAGCGGAATGTGATCATGTCGAAAGACTTCAAAGGATAATCGCTCTTTGTATTGAAAAAAGAGACTTTGGTTCTAAGGAAATTTTGGACAGTATTTTAGAAGATACCGAAGAAGCTTGTGATTGGTTGGAAACGCAATTTGAAAGAATCAAAGGGGTTGGAATTCAAAACTACCTTGCCGAGCATATGCACGGTTAATTTTAGGTTTGAAATATGAGGAAGCTAGGAGCAAAAGAGGAGTGAGGGGTTTTTGCTCCAGGCTTCCTTGCTCTTTACGATTTGCAATCGGAACAGATGCCGTAGAGAGCCATTTGATGGTTTTGCAATATGAAGTCGTGTTTTAAAGCGACATCTTTTTGAAATTGCTCGATAAGAGGATGTTCAAACTCCACAATTTTCCCACAATTATTGCAAACTAGATGATCGTGGTGACCTTGCCGAAATAAACGTTCATAAAACTTTTTGCCGTTGGGTAAAGAATTTTCCCGCGCCAGTCCGCATTCGGTTAAAAGATTGATAGTCCGATAGACTGTCGCTATCCCAATCGATGAGTCTATAGCTTTTGCTCGATCAAAAAGCTCCTCTATTTCTAAGTGCCCTTCGTTTTCAATAAAAGCCTTTAATATAGACTCCCGTTGCGGAGTCAATCTTAGGCCTTTTTGTTTTAGATAGTCTTTAAGGATAGTGAGTTCTTGATCCATCGTTTTTAGTTCGAATTAAGCAGAAATTGAATTAACGAGTGTGGTCGTTATCGCTATTTTAGAAAAATAGGGGGAGATACTTTTTTAATTTGTTAATGATTTTGAAATTCATTATGAAAAACTAGCTTATTTTTTTGACAAAATCAACAAAAACTCAAAAATTATTTTTAGATCTTAAAAATAATTGACAGACTAAGCTGTTTGTATTATTATTGATATTCATTATCAATAAAGGTTGTTTTTATTGAGTAATTGAAGAAATTAGATGTTTTGGCTAGCGGGTTATTGGTTGTTCTTCTTGATAATGGTTTTTAAAGTCGTTTTTGATTGATATAGCAAAAAGTCTCCGAAGGTCGGCGAGTTAAAAACTTCCTGATTTGCCCCTTATCCCCTTCGTTTTCAACTTGTCGACCTTTTCTGAGCTTAATTTTAAGTTTTTAGTAGATCGCTTGAAAATCAAATCAATTAGTTGAGGGAGGTACTATTTTTTAGTTAATTAAGGAAAATTCTAGAAATAGTAAAAATTTTTAAGAGATTTAAAGATCTAACTGCTATGCAATCTGATGGATAATTTTCTAACTGACAAGTCTTATGAATGGGCTCATTTGAAAATTAATAGGTTGAAAGTAGAGGGTTTAACCAGTTGACAAAAAAGCTTATTAATAATATCATTGATAATCGTTTTCAAATTAGACTTAGATTTTCGTAAAAACTGTATCGGTTTTATGCCCTTTATTGGGATTTTTCTTTTTGATCAAAACTGTAAACACAGTTTGTTTGATAATTTTTTAGTAGGAACGAGGTAATAATGTTTGAATCGTTAGGTATGTTGACCAAAGGTGGAGTCATTATGATTCCCATCTTTATTTGTTCGGTTGTTGGGTTGACCATCATTATTGAAAGGTTTATCTATTTTCGAAAATCTTCTGAAGATCCCGAAAAAATATTCGCGTCTTTGACAAAGTTGTTAAAAGACGAAGGTGGATTCCATAATAAGGAGGGCGAGCACCCAGAAGCGGTCAAACTTTTTGCGGAGTCTCCGGGACCGGTTGGACGTTTAATGCAAGCGGGACTGAATCACAAAGACGTTCCAAGGTGGAAACTAGAAGAAAAACTTTCGGTTGTTGGACAGGAAGAACTCAATAATTTAGGAAAGAATATTCGCGGCTTAGAAGTGATTGCCACTATTTCTCCTTTGATGGGTTTGCTCGGTACTGTAATGGGGATGGTGCAAGCGTTTAATAAGGTTGCGCAATACAAAGGACAGGTCGATCCAAGTATCTTGGCGGGCGGTATTTGGGAAGCTTTGTTGACGACTGCGGCTGGTTTGGCAGTGGCGATTCCAGTGGTTGTGATGTTACATTTTTTTGATAGAAAAATTGAAAAAATATCTTTCCTTTTAGAAAAGTTTGGTCAATTGCTAATCCATCATTTTGATGAAGAGCGTGAAGAAGAAAACAAGAAAAAAGACTGGAAAGACAACCGACCTGAATTGGTTAAGGTACAAGGATGATTTTGGTTTAGCTGAAATATGAAAATCATTAAATACAAAAAGAACCAATACAAGTTGGACATGGCTCCATTGATTGATGTTGTTTTCCTTCTCCTCATCTTTTTTATGCTGACCTTTGCTATTCAAGGACAGGCAATGGATATTAAATTGCCTCAAGGTCAGTCGACTTCTAATCCGGTTCAGCAAAAAGATATAACTATTCGAATTTCTGCGAGCGGTGATCTGCTTTTAGATAACTCGCCGGTTACTTTGGAAAAATTAGTCGATGAACTCAAAGTGAAACTTGCTTCAAGAACCGACAAATTGGTTAAAATTGAACCGGATAAAAAAGCAAAATACAAACAGTTTGCGATTGTATTAGATTACGCTCGGGTAGCTGGGGCCGAGGATTTTTCAATCGTTAGATAAAATAAACTTATGGCAATCAAGTTTCAGAAAGAAAACAAAAAAGAGTTTAAGATCGATCTGATTCCGATGATCAATATCGTTTTTTTATTGCTCATTTTTTTCATGCTCACTTCGTCGGCGATTCAGGCTAATCAGAAAATTCAGCTACCGAAGGCGCATTCTGCCGAGTTATTAAATGAACGTAATATCATTGTTGTGATTGATTCTAATGGTTCCTTAGAGCTTGATGGTGATGCGATTGCGTTGGAGTCTTTGTTGCCAGAATTAACCGAAAAATTAAAAAGTAAAGAGAAGAAGTCTGTGGAGATTCAAGGCGATCAAAGCATTGAATTTGAAACTTTTGGGAAAATTATTGATATCGCAAAACAAGCGGGCGCTGTTGATTTTTTTCTAGCGGCTGAGCAGATTAAATCGTAATAAGCTAAAGCATTTTATTGAAGAGACAATGTTCGAAAAATCTACCTTATTTTCATTTTCAGGATCGTTTGTATTTCATCTAGCCTTTGTTGCCCTTGCCGGCAACTATATGCTTTCCGATCCGCCACCTCCGCCTCCAAAGAAAACTTACCGTTTGGAAGTTATTAAGAAAAAGCCTCCGGTAGAGAAGAAAAAAATCCAAGAGCGGAAGAAATTAAAAAGAAAAATCCCAAAACCGCTTAAGCCAATTAAACAACCGAAAAAGATAATGAAACAAGAGCCGTTGTTGATGGCGAAAGTTATGCCTATGCCTGTTCCGCAAGTGAAACCAATGCAGCGCGAGCCTATTCCAAATGCTGTTGTTTCTCCGGTTGCGACAATGTCGTCGACGCCAATGACGGCTAGAGCCGTTTCAACGCCACGAAGATTGCAACCTGTATCAAATTATTCTCCAGCTGTGACGTCAAGCCGTGGCCCTGTTTCCTTTGTGCCTAGTTCTACAAAAAGAGTTGTGGTGGCGTCGATAGCTGCGCCTCGGGTTCAATCGAGTCCGGCGGTTTCTTCCTCTGGTTCTAAACGGTCGGCTTGGGTTTCAAAGAGTGTGCAGCGAGTCGCTTTACCTCAAACAGTTCCTCAAAAAATGGGGAGTTTAGAAAATGAAAATAAAGGTCCTGGGAAAATCGCGATGGTCGATACCAAACGCATTCGGGCTTTTTCGCTTCCTTCAGGAATGCCTATGAAACCTCAAAGCTTTGGAATTCCTACTTCGAAAGGAACTAGGGCAGCTTATTTTGAAGGAGGAAGCCAAAGAATCCTGATGGCGTCCATTGATCCTAGGGCTGTTCCTAATTTTACTGACGAGGGAGCTTTACGGGGGTACAAAAATAGGTTGGGACGAATTATTGCCCGCAATAAAAAGTATCCGAATTTATCGAGAAGGAAGCGCGAAGAAGGAAGAGTAGTTGTGTCATTTAATATATTGCGTAATGGGGAGATAGAAAATTTGGATTGGGTAACGAAATCTCCATACGAAAGACTCAATCAAGAAGCTTTCAATGCGGTAAAGCGATCGGCTCCTTTTACTAAATTACCAAGTGAAATCCCTGGCGCTTCTTTGCAGATTGAATTGCCATTTAGTTTTAAATTGAACTAAAAAAATATTTAAAAACTTCGTTTATGAACGATTCTGTATTTTTGATTATGGAGCTATAAAATGAATCGAAAAAAGGCAACGCTTGTAATAATATTTTGTTTCTTATTCATTTCGACGTCGATCGGCTTCGCTGAAGTTAATGAAGTGGATTCAAATTTTGACGGTAAGATCGACCAGTGGCAACATTTAGGCGCCGACGGGAAGGTTACAAAAATAGAACATGACGGTAACTTTGACGGCAAGGTTGACCAGGTTGAACACTTCGCTGGAGATAAAAAATTAGCTCGCGTCGAATTTGATCGTAACAACGATGGAAATATGGACCATTTTCAACATTATAATAATAGTGGAAAGATGGTTCGAGTAGAGAAATCTTCTAAACAAAATGGAAAAATTGATTGGAAAGAATTTTATTCCGACGATAAAAAATTACAACGTATTCAAATTGACGATGATGGAGACGGAAAATTTGAAACCACCCAAGTTTACAACTCAAATGAGCAATTGGTTGAGATCGAGGGGGATGGCAATGGCGATGGCAAAGTAGACCGTTGGAGTAAGTTTGACGGCGATGCGTTGAAATTTACAGCATTCGATACTACGGGTAGCGGAAAGCCTGATCAATGGCAGCATTATGATAGTGGACAGAATCTTCAGAAGGCTGAATACGATACGAACAATGATGGAAAAGCAGACCGGTGGGAACATTTCAACGCTGGCAAATTGGCAAAAATTGAGCTTGATAGAAATTTCGACGGTAAAGTCGATATGACTCAAAAAAAGTAATTGATTTAACCACTTCGAGATTATATTATTTAGACGCTTACCTTGTTTTTGGAGGCAAATAAAACTTTTGCCTCCACTTTTTATCTTTTAAAAACTTCCCTAAAATTATTTCACTAATTTTTAATCCGTAAAAAAATCCAAAAAATATTGATTATAATCTTGAAAATCGTTCTCAACACTGATATAAATGAAAACCGTTTTCAATTTCATACACATTTAACTGTTTTTTAATTGTTGTTAACAATAGTTTAGAAATATAAGAAGCTTTAAGTTTTCCATTCCCAAGTTGGAAAGTTGCTATTCAATTTATAAGGAGGAGATTGGGATGATTAGTTTGACTAGGAGAAGGGACGCCCAAATACAGGTGGCGTTTTTAATGGCCTTGTCGTTCTTTTTCACATTCGCAGTCCCAGCAGTTTGGGCTGAAGATAGTAAAAGAGTGATTCTAGACGAAGTGAAAGTAGTTGGTTCTAAATCGAACGTTAAAGATATAGCGTCATCTGCGGCTTATATCGATTCGTCAGATATTAAGAAAAATAGTTACGACAATATTGATCGGATCTTAAGAAAAGTTCCTGGTGTATATACTCGGGAAGAGACTGGAAGTGGTTTATTTCCTAATATTAGTATCCGAGGTGTTGATCCTGGTAGAAGTACTAAAGTTACTATTATGGAAGATGGCGTTCTCACTTCACCAGCTCCCTACTCAGCTCCTGCTGCATATTATGCTCCAACGGCTGGAAGAATGGCAGGTATTGAAGTGTTAAAAGGTTCTAGTCAAATTAGGTTTGGACCGCAAACAACCGGTGGTGTCGTTAACTACCTTTCAACAGCTATTCCTACTCAGGAAGAATACTATTTAAAAGCTACCTATGGCACCCAGGGTGAACTCCGAAATCATATGTATTTTGGTAATACCATCCGGTTAGATAGCGGTAACTTAGGGTTTGTTGTTGAAAATTATGACCGTAGAAATGAAGGTTTTCGAAGAATTAATGAGACTGTTGATTTTAGAAATGGAGATGAAGAGAATGGCTTAAAAAATACAGAGCCGATGTTCAAAATGTCCTATGAACCAAATAGCGATAAATACCAAAGATTTGAATTTAAATTTGGTTATACCAAGAGACAAGTCAATGAAACCTATTTGGGGTTGAACGAGTCATTATTCAACGAAGATCCATTTCAAAGATTGGCTGCTAGCCGATTTGATAAAATTGATACAGAGCATTTTAGGACTTATTTGAGACATTTCTATGAAATGAGCGATCAAACGAACATCGTTACGACTGCTTATGGTAACCATTTCTTCCGAAACTGGCAGAAGAGTCATGATTGTCGAAGCACTGGCTCTAGTCTGAGCGCTTGTATTTCCAGTGATGCCGGTCAGGCTCTGTTAAATGGTACTGGGGCAGGTACTTGGAGATTACGCAATAACAATCGAAATTATTACTTGTATGGGGTTCAAACATTAGCTACCCACAATACAAGTATTGGCTCCACTAAGCATAAGTTTTCTGCTGGTGCCCGATTACACTATGATCAGATTCGCCGATTCCAATTTAATGAAGATTATACCCAAGATTCAAGCGGCGCAATTATTAGCCGGTCCGATGGAGCTCCTGGTTCCGCTGGTAACCGAAGACAAAAAACAACCGCTTTGGCTTTGAATCTTGAAGATAAAATCCAATATGGTAAGTGGACCTTCAATCCTGGAATTCGTTACGAGCATCTATGGCAAAGGTTTCAGCAATTTGCACCGACAAGCGAAGCAGACCGGAAAAGAAATTATGGCGTGTTTTCCGGAGGCGGTAATGCTAGTTATGCGTTAAACGAAAATCAAAATATCTTTGGTGGCGTTTTCCGAGGAGTTTCTCTCCCGACCCCAAGTGGAGCAACCAAAACTGGTTCGGATCGTGTAGAAGAAGAGACCAGCATTGGTTATGAATTCGGAACGCGTTATACCCGACCTGAGCACGGCTTTTTGGTTGAGTTAATTGGTTTTTGGACTGACTTTGATGACTTGGTTGTTTCAGATATTTCTGGAGCAGGCGGAGTTTTAGACGGTGAGACTCGGAATATTGGAGAAGTAACTTCAAGAGGTATTGAGTTCCAAGTCCAATATGATCCTTCTATTTCTCGAAAATGGAAATTTCAAAACCCTTGGTATTTCACCATGACTTATACCAATGCAGAGTTTACTTCTGGGATTGCGTCTGGTTCGATTGGAGACGAAGGAATTTTCTCTGGGGCTGAAGATGGCAACGAAGTTCCATATATCCCAGAGGTACAGTTCGCCATTGGGACCGGGTTTATTTATGAAAAGTTCTCTCTTAATATTGACGGTCAGTACACTGCTGAAACTTTTGGTTCTGCAAGCAATGTTTCTACCGAGACTGACTTAAGTGGTGGTTCTGATCCAAGGTTTGGATTGGTAGATGATGTCTTTATTTTAGACGCTAGTATGGCATATCAGTTTAATAAAAATGTGAAAGCGTTTACCAATTTTCGAAACGTAACAGATGAAACTTATATCGCAAGCCGATTACCTCATGGTATTCGAGCGGGCGCTCCATTTCAAATGTTTGGCGGAATGGAATTTCATTTCTAAAAATATGACTATATCTTAAAGACAGTTTTGGAGATTGCTACCTCCTTCAACTAGATTAAGATAAAATTGCGGCAACTTTCGCTTTTAAGCGAGGGTTGCCGTTTTTTTTTTTGCGTTAAAAAATTAGGGAAGAATTAGCTATGTTAAGCTAATGACAAAGAATTAAGAATAAATAAAGAAAATCGATTTGAATATACCTGAAGAGATAAATAGAGCGGTCCAGTTTCATATTAAAGGACAGTTAGACGAAGCTGCAGCTTTGTATAAAAAAGTACTAAGTATTCAGCCGAATAATCCTGACGCTTTAAATTTATTAGGTGTTGTGTGTTTTCAAGTAGACGATTTGGAATCCTCTGAGGAACTCATTAATAAAGCCATTGAAGAAAATCCTTCCAATCATAATTTTCATAATAATCTAGGAAATACTTTACGTAACTCTGGAAAAGTGGCTCAAGCAGAATTAAGTTACCGCAGAGCTTTAGAGTTAGATCCACAAAATAGTGAAGCGCATGCTAATTTAGCGATTGTGCTGAGAGATTTGAGGAAACCTGATTTAGCCATTGCGTCTTGCCAAAAAGCAATTGAGTTGAACCCGAAAATTCCCCAACCATATAATACGTTAGGGAATTTATATTGCGAGCAAATGGCATGGGAAAAGGCCGAAGTAGTTTATAAGAAAGCTTTAGAGATTCAGCCGTTTCCAGAAGCGTTTAATAACCTTGGTAATGTTTTAAAAGATTTGGGTAAGCTGGACGACGCTGTTTTTAGCTATCAAAATGCGGTGTCTCTTAATCCTAATTATGCCGAAGCGTTTAACAATTTGGGCAATGTTTTGAAACTTCTGAATCAATTAGAGGAAGCAAAAGAAGCTTACGATAGAGCTGTGGAAATTTGGCCTGAGTTTTCCGAAGCTCATTACAACCTTGGAATTTTATTTAAAGAATCGGAGCATTGGGCGGCGGCAGAAAAAGAGTATCGGTTAGCGGCTGAATTAGATCCTTCTAATCATTCTGCAAAGCATATGTTGTCTGCACTTTCAAGAGAATCTGTTGAGGCGGCTCCTTTAGAATATATAGAAGGATTGTTTGATAGGTTTGCTCCAACTTTTGACGAAGAATTAGTAAACAAACTTAGTTATGGCACTCCTGATTTATTAAAAGAATTAATAAGGGAAGAAATTCAAGGTGAACTTAAATATCAAAACGTTGTTGATCTGGGTTGTGGGACAGGGCTATCTGGAAAGGCAATAAGGTGTTTGTCTCAAAATTTGATGGGAATTGACGCGTCAAAAAAGATGTTGGCTGTTGCTGGTAAAAAAAGTGTATATGATAAGCTTTGGCAAGGAGAGTTATGCGAAGCGTTATCCGCTAATAAAGAAACTTTCGATCTTTTTTTTGCGGCTGATGTTTTTGTGTACATTGGAAACTTAGAATCGATTTTTAATAAAGTGAGAGAACATGCAAGAAAAGGCGCTTTATTTGTTTTTTCTACGGAGTCGCATCCGGGAGATGAAGATTTCGATTTGCGGGTTACCGGAAGGTTTGCCCATTCTCGCAATTATGTAAAGAAGGTTGCTCAAAAAACTGGGTTTATGATAAAACAGGCAAAATCCGCAGATATTCGAAAAGATAAGGGAAAGTGGATCAAAGGCGATTTGTTTGTCTTAAAAGCTAAATCCGCGTAATCCAGAATTTTAGGGAGAAATACGATGAATCAAAAGCAATTTTTGACGTTAGCTCTTTTAGCTAGTTGTTTTGGGTTATTGGGCGGAGGTTTATCTAATTTTTATTTTGGAGAAAAGGCTGAAGCTCAATCTTCGAATACTGTTATAGCTGATCGCTTTATTTTGTCTCAAGCAGGAAATGCTTTTGAGGCGGAACTGGGGTTTAATGATGAAGGGTTGCCTAGTTTTTTCTTTAAGGATGGTGACGGAAATAAACGAATTAATATGGGGTTGGATAAGGGAGGGATTACTTACTTTTCTTTTTACGATCCTTTTAATAAAAATGAAAGGATGGCTTTTTATACCGCTTTTGATGGAGCGCCTTTTGTTCAACTAAACGATAAAAATGGTAACCCCAGAGCAATTTTAGGTATGGGCGATGAAGAAAACGTGATTTTAGAGTTTTACGACAAAAGCGCTCGGCCTGTTTGGTTGGTTCCAAAAATATTTAAGAAGAAAAAAAAGAAGAAAAAAAAGGGTTAGTCCATCGACCTATTTTTTTTAATGAGATCTGAAATCATAAAAAATGCGTAGAGAATTGCCCAACCAATAACGATATGTATGAGGCTTTGTTTAATGTCGCCGGATATTACGGCGATCATAAACCAGAATATAGATCCAATTACCCAAAATATGAGGAAAATGGTGCGAGCGCCTCTATTTTCTTCCATAAATACCTTTCGTCTGTGATTAGGTTTTAAGAGGCTTTATTAGTTGTTTGGGGATATTTGGTCTTAAGCCGAACAGTGTGTAGGAGTTTTACTAAAATTTTTGAATTGAAACTAAAGCATTAATTTCCTCTTGGCCTATTTTAAAAGGAAGGACCAACTTAAATGCTTCATCATCTGATTTCACATCATAACTTTCACCTTTTATTAAAGTAGGAAACCCCAAATCTAATTTAAGTTTGCGACCAGGTTCTGAGTTTTCTGCGCGATTGGGAAAGACCAAATCAAAAACGGTTTTAGAATGTTCCGTTAGAGTAGGTTTAATATTACCTCCTATAATATTACCTAGTTCCAATACAACTTCTCCCGAATCATCTTCATTCCGCTCCCCAAAAATAGTCTCATAAATGTCGCATGCGACAATCTCTGGAAAAAATAAAATAAGCGAGATTTTTATTTTCTCGTCATGATCAGTTAAGTCGATAGAGGCATTCATATCGCCATAAAGACAATCGTTTTCGATGGGGTCGTCAGCCACTGCCGAAACCATGTACTGACTGAAGCCTTCAACAACGCTTTCTGAAATGGGACCAGACAAACCTGATAAATCCGAAACTTCTCCTTCAGTTGAAAAAGAGCTTTGAACGCCTTGCCGAATATCGTCATTTTTGAATGGCTTTTTTATAAATAGGTCATATTGAAATTCACCCGCCCATTTTTTGACGTCGTTTTCGTCTTCTGAACTAATAAAAATAAATGGGATATTTCGGATGGACTCAGTATCGCTGCTTCTAATTGTTTGTAGAAGTCCGCAACCGTCTTTAATTCGAAGATGCACTGATGAAGTGATCAAATCAAAGCTAACAAGAGTCATCAGGGCGTAGGCTTGATGACCATCTTGAGCAAACTTTATATTGTCCGGATGAAACCCCATTTTGGTCAGGACGTTAAAAATGATTCTATAAATAACCGCCGAGTTCTCTGTAATCAATACCTTTTTGTCTTTAAAGTTACCTGACATTTTTTCTTGAACCAATTGCTTAAAATTTAATAGAGGCTGCTAGAGTATCATTATTAGAGTTTTTTTTACATTTTTTTTGAATAAACTCTTAAGAGTAACTAGTTGAATTTTTAGCTTTAATCAGATTTAGTAGTTTTAAAGAATTTTCTCAAATAATGAGTTTTTTTGCCGTTAAGCTCTAAGATTACTCATTTAAGAGGGGTTGAGACCTAATAGTTGCAAATGTTTAACCAAATCGTAACAAATCTAAGACATTAATCATAAAAAATGAACTAGAATCTCTTTACATTAGATGTTTTTTTAAGTTTGTATTTTGATACTGAGCCGAGTAATTAATCATAAATTTTTGATTGTTAAGTTATAGATCGGTTTTTTCCCCAAACGTTTAAGTTTTTTTATGACTCAGATAACTAATTCAAAATTTTCAACTATTTCAAGAAATATTGTTTTATTTTCTTTAGAGATGTTTTTTGGATTTGCTTCTTTGTATTTAGCTTTTTTGTTGAAATATGACGGGGTTATTCCTCCGCAAGAGCTCAGTTTTTATTTTCAAATCATTCCCCTCGCGTTTGCATTTAGATCGTTTTCGTTTTTATTTTTTCGATTTGACTCTCAATTTTGCAGCGACCCATGTTTGGAAAATACTAATAAAAAAATAAAGTCAGTTTTTGCGGGATCGTTATTAATTTTGCTCTTTGTTTCCGGCAGTACTGGAATTCGTGAAAATACCCAAGTTCCCCTCGCAATTCTTATTATTGATGCCGTCATTTTGCTCGGACTTCAAGTTGGTTTTCAATTGTTTTGGAAAAAATTGCGCATTTTTATGGGACGTCAACAATGTGAAGACGAATCAAAAGAGAATTCTGATGAGGTTACTGAGGTTTGTCGCAAAAACAATGTGAACTCTCAAATAGTTCCTTCTTATATGGATAGAGAGGAATCAGACCAGGAATCTTATATTAGAAAGTTGCTAGGAAGAGAGCCTGTATACTTGAATATGGAGGCAATCCGAAATGTAATCCAAGGTCGAGTGATTCTGGTTACTGGAGCAGCCGGTTCTATCGGAACAGAATTGTGCGAACAGATTTTGGGGTTCAATCCCGCTTCTTTAGTTATGATAGATCGAGGAGAAAATTACCTCCACGAGTTAAAAGTTACTTTAGATAAATATGATACTAGTGTCCGAACTCATTTTGTTTACGGTTCGATTACGAACGAAGAAAAAATGGAAAATATTTTTGAGCGTTACCGACCCGATATTGTTTTTCATGCAGCAGCTAATAAACATGTTCCTATTATGGAACATAATATCGATGAGGCGATCTCTAATAATATTTATGGAACGAAAGTAGTTGCTGATCTTTCGGACAAATACGATGTTGACAGTTTTGTGCTAATTTCTACGGATAAAGTTGTTAAGCCGACAAGTATTATGGGCATGACAAAAAGGATAGCTGAGCAATATGTCCGGTTTCTATCAAAAAAGAGCCAAACTCGTTTTTCATCTGTAAGGTTTGGAAACGTTTTGGGAAGCAAAGGGAGCGTTGTGCCTATGTTTAAGGAACAAATTGCTCGCGGAGGTCCTGTTACCATTACCCATCCAAAAATGGAGCGTTTTCTTATGTTAATTCCAGAGGCTGTGGGATTAATTTTGCAAACGACTGCTTTGAATAATTTCGGTGGAAAAACTTTTGTTTTAGAAATGGGATGTCCCGTCAAAATCATCGATTTAGCGAGAAAGATGATTCAATTATCGGGGAAAAAAGGACAAGATAATATTAAAATAAAATATGTTGGTATTCGCCCTGGTGAGAAACTAAGGGAAGAGCTTGTCTTAGAAGAAGAAGAAATAATTCCTACATCTCACGAGAAAATCAAAATATTAGAATCTAACGTGCCTTACAATCCGCATTACGACGAGTGGTTAGATGCATTATGCCGACAAGCGACAGAGCCGTACCCGGAATCTGATAAAATAAAAAGTATTATGTCTGAAATGATTCCAGATTTACCCTCCCCAGTTTCTACAATCAAAAACTAATTAAGTTACAGTAAGTTAAGTGTTTAGCTATAAATTTAACCTCCCTTAACTCAAGTGAAGGTTGATTTTTTTATTTATTTTGATTGATCCTTAAAAGTAGGTAATGGTAGTTTAAACTTATAAACTATTAACTGTATAATAAACCTATATCATTTTTCTCACACCTGCGTTAATCAAGAGGAACGATGGACGAATTAGACTCTGAATTAATAAAAGATTTTTGCGAAGAGGCATTGGAAATTGCCGATCAATATGGCGCTGAAGAAGGTTTATCTTTCTTGATTGGAAAAAAGTTTTTTGAAGTTTTACGAGACTTAAAAGAAGTTCAAAATAAATCGAAATTTTTAGTTCCTGTAGAGGGGAATGCGAACCTTACTTTAGAGCTTGATAAAAGAAGGAATATCAATCTTTCGCTAACAAGCGCCCAAAGCCAAAATTACGGAGATTTTTTAGAAAAAATTGAAGGCTTAAAAAAAATAAGCGACATATTCGTCAAGGAAGTGAAAGAAACTTTCGACGCTAATGATATTGAAGACTATTTAGCTTCTTATCCTACTTTGGGAGAAGAGGAGTTATCGGCGTTTGATGCTGACTTTAGTTCAAAGCCTTTATCGGTTAACGCTACGTTAAATGAGATTAGAGATATTTTTTATATAGAAGAAATGAAAAAGATGTTCTTAGGATTTGAAAAAGACAAAGCGTTATGATCAAACCGGTAAATAAAAAGACCCGTTTAATTTTGGCTTTTTTTATCTTATGCGCCGCTACAGTTTCTATTCTCTATACGGGTCCTGAATTTAACTTTGTTTGGCAGGTAGTTTTTTCTTCAGCTTTGTTGTTTCTTTTATTTTGGTTGATCACTTAAGTTTTTCTTTTTAGAAAAATGATAGAATTATAGCTATTATTGACATCCCTAGCGCCGCAATTGCAAATATCTTCACCTGAGCCGCCTGTTTAGAAGCTTCGGCTAACCTTTCCTGAGTGAAGCTTTTCATTTCTTCTTGTATCTCCTTAGTGGCATTTTCTTTGATTATGGCTGTTTTCTCGTCGATTATACCTTCTAGGCTTTCTAATGTTCTTTTAGTGAGCGGTTCAAACTTTTTTTCGATTTCTTCTTGCACGATGAGTTTACTTTCTTTTTGCCAGTTGGTGACTTTGTTATCAATTTGTTCTAATTTTTTCTGAATAAATTTTTCAACTTTTGGCTCAAGATTTTCTTGTATCAATTCCAGGCTATCTTTAGCGTTTGATATTGCTAAATGAAGGTTTTCTTCAATCTCTTCTTCAAGCGATTCCTTTTTCGTTTCAATGTAGTCTTTTAATTTTTCAATTTCTTCGTTTGCTTTATTTTCTAATTCGTCTGGTAATCCCATTTCGTTTTTCCAAGTTTTAGAATATATGGGTTTGCTTTTCCTGAGTTTATTTAAAAAAGCAGGGTTGTTTGACTAAATTCTATTTAATGATTATCAAAAAGCTATTAGTTGATAATCTTTCAATAGGATATGGGGGCGGGTTGATTCGTCTTGAGCTTGACTAACCTAAATCAGTCAGGTAACTTAGAAGTTATGAAATTAACCTTTCCCGAATACGTTCAACTATTTAAAAAGTATATTATTGTTGAAAAAAATGTATCGAACCATACTATTACAAACTATTTGAGTGATCTCAATCAATTTTATTTATTTTTAAAAGAGTCGGGCCATGGTTCATTCGAGGAGGAAGCTGAGGTGTCCAAAATAGATCGTATTGCAGTTCGATCTTTTATGGGGTATTTATCCAAGAAGTCTTATTCTGGAGCCTCAATGGGCAGAAAGTTGGCATCTTTAAGCTCTTTTTTTAAATTCCTTTGTCGAGAGGGGTACCTTGAGAATAACCCGGCCAAGTCCGTTCCGATTCCCAAAAAGAATACAAAACTTCCTAGTTTTTTGACTCCGGACGAAATATTTTCCATAATGGATTTACCGGCAAAAAATTCCTTTATAGGGACTAGAGATCAAGCTATACTGGAGCTTTTTTACAGCTCTGGTATTCGTGTTGGAGAATTGGTTGGCTTGTCGCTAGAACATATCGATGCCATTCAAAGAAACGTTCGAGTTTTGGGAAAAGGGAAAAAGGAAAGATTGGTTCCTTTTGGGAGTAAAGCCGCAGAAGCTATTAACTCTTATTTACTTTTTAGAGCGCAAATAATAGCAAAGCGAAAACCCGATCCTTTACCTAATGCATTGTTTTTGAACTTTAGAGGACAAGGAATTACAAGTCGAGGCGTAAGAAAAGCTTTGACTCGTTATTTAAATCCATCTTTAGTTGCGGGGAGAGTGTCACCGCATACTTTTCGCCATACTTTCGCGACTCATATGTTGGAAGGAGGCGCGGACTTAAGATCAATTCAAGAGCTTTTGGGGCATGCTCATTTATCGACTACGCAAAAATACACTCATTTAACCGTTGATCAATTGATGAAAACCTACGACCAAGCCCACCCAAGAGCTCAAAAAAGCATTACTGAGACTTCCTATCGAAAAGGATAGTATTTTTTCGATCGCTACTAATTTGTTGGTCGATATTAATAATTTATAATTGCCAAATTGGAATTAACTATATGATGCGTGGAACCACTATATTATCCGTACGGCACAAGGGTAAGGTTGCCATGGCTGGAGATGGCCAGGTTACTTTAGGGCATACGGTTGTTAAGAGCACTGCTCGTAAACTTCGTAGAATGTACAATGACCAGATTGTGGGAGGATTTGCAGGATCTACGGCAGACGCTTTTTCTTTGTTTTCAAGATTTGAAGAAAAACTTGAAAAGTTTCAGGGGAATTTAACCCGGTCTGCCGTTGAATTAGCTAAAGATTGGCGCACTGACAAAATGTTGCGTCGTTTAGAAGCAATGTTAATCGTTATGGATAAAGACCAGTCTTTATTGCTATCGGGGACTGGCGACGTTATTGAACCCGACGATGGCATTATCGGTATTGGCTCAGGCGGTATGTATGCTTATGCAGCTGCAAAGGCGATGACCTTACATTCGGAAAAAGAAGCCAAAGAGATTGTTGAAGAATCAATGAAAATCGCTTGTGCAATCTGCATTTATACTAATTCAAACCTCATTATTGAAGAGTTATAAAACTTATGGAAAACTCGCTTGCCGCCTTTTTGTCTGAGGATATTGATAAAAATTCTCTAGGATCTATGACTCCTAAGGAAATTGTGGCGGAGTTAAATAAATATATCGTAGGTCAAAATAAGGCTAAAAGAGCTGTTGCTATTGCATTGCGCAATCGTTGGAGGCGACGCCAATTGCCTGAAAGCCTGAGAGATGAAGTTGCTCCAAAAAATATTTTAATGATTGGTCCTACAGGCGTTGGGAAGACTGAAATTGCGCGTCGATTGGCTAAATTAACTAATTCCCCTTTTATTAAAGTTGAAGCTTCAAAATATACGGAAGTAGGATATGTTGGGCGCGATGTAGAATCTATGATACGCGATCTTGTAGAGCTATCCAAAAATATGGTTCGCGAAGAAAAGGAAGCCGAAGTTCAAGAAAAAGCCAAAGCATTTGCGGAAGAGCGACTTTTAGATATTTTGTTGCCTCCTCACCCATCCATAACGACAGAAGATAATTCGGAAAATGATGAAGAGCTGAAAACTATTGAACTAGATTCCTTAGGTAAAAAACAATTTGAGCAAACTCGTGAAAAATTTCGAAATTATCTTAAAGAAGGCAAGTTTGACGAGAGGGTTGTTGAAATCGAAGTTCAAGAAAAACCCGCTTCAATGATTGAAATTATTGGTGGCCCGGGCATGGACGATATGGATAACAACTTAAAAGATATGCTTGGAACTTTTATGCCTTCGAAAAGTAAAAGTCGGAAATTAAAGGTTCCCGAAGCCCTTAAAGTTTTGACTCAAGAAGAAGCTCAAAAACTGATAGACCAAGACCAACTGATACAAGAAACTATCGAAAAGGTTGAACAACAAGGAATAATTTTTATTGATGAAATTGACAAGATAATTGGTCGACAGGGAATGCAAGGACCCGATGTTTCGCGAGAAGGGGTGCAAAGAGACTTGTTGCCGATTGTTGAGGGATCTGCGATTAATACAAAACATGGGATTGTAAAAACGGATCATATTCTTTTTGTTTGTGCCGGAGCGTTTCATTCCGCTAAACCGGCAGATCTGATTCCTGAATTCCAAGGACGTTTTCCGATTAGAGTTGAATTGGATTCTCTGACGACAGAAGACTTTATGCAAATTTTGACAGAGCCCAATAACGCTTTAATTAAGCAGTATGTTGCTCTCATGAAAACCGAAGGCATTGAACTTGAATTTAAAGATACTTCAATTCGAGAAATAGCAGAGATGTCGGCTTCTGTTAACGAAAAAACTGAAAATATTGGAGCCCGAAGGCTTCAGACAATTATGGAAAAGTTGTTAGAAGATATTTCTTTTGACGCTCCAGATTTGGAAGCAAAGCAAATTCCCATCGATTCCGAATATGTTAGAGGTAAGTTAAAAGATATTATTCAAGACGAAGATTTGAGTCGTTATATTTTATAGCGTAGCTTCCTATGGAAAAACTGATAGAAAAAGCCGAAATCCTCTTAGAATCCCTTCCCTATATTAAAAAGTTTTTCGGGAAAAATATTGTGATCAAGTATGGCGGAAATGCCATGGTTTCCGAAGAGCTAAAAGAGAGCTTCGCCCTAGACATTGTTATGATGAAGTATGTTGGGATTGACCCCGTTGTCGTTCATGGTGGAGGACCTCAAATTGGTAAAACTTTGGAAGCGCTAGGTATCGAGTCCACTTTTATTGATGGCCAACGCGTTACCAGTCAGAACATGATTGATGTAGTTGAAATGGTTTTGGGTGGAAAAATAAACAAAGAAATTGTTTCCTTAATTAACCGACATGGAGGAAAAGCGGTTGGGGTTACAGGAAAAGATGGGGGACTTATTCATGCTAAGCGATACAAAAAAGTAAAAAAGTGCCCGGAGACAAATCGCCCTGAAATTATAGACTTAGGTCTTGTGGGCGAAATTACTCGAGTAGACCCACAGATTTTGCGAACTTTGGACCGCGACGAATTTATTCCAGTTATCGCCCCTATTGGAAGGGGGGAAGACGGTGAAACGTTAAACATTAACGCAGATTTTGTCGCCGGAAAAATTGCCTCAGCGCTTAAAGCTGAAAAATTAGTTTTGATGACGGATGTTGAAGGGGTCAAGGACCAATACCAGAAACTTATACCTGAGATAGATATAAGGCAGGCAAAAGAATTAATCGATCAGGGAGTTATTGCTGGAGGGATGACTCCAAAGGTTCGATGCTGTCTTGATGCGTTGACGGAAGGGACTCATAAAACTCACATTATCGATGGTAGAATTAAACACGCTGTCCTTTTGGAAATGTTCACTGAAGAAGGCATTGGCACTCAAATTGTTAAAGACGTAAGTTCTTAATTTTGATTTTGCCGCAGAGAATTTTTTGAAACGCAAATTGTTAAAAAAATGGCGGCAACTTTTTATAACTTGTAGAAAATTACAATTTTAAAATCGCTCTAGTCATATGACAGAATCTCTAAATGACAGAAGTAAAAATATACTCAAAGAGATAATTCGCTCTTATATTGCATATGGTGAGCCGGTTGGTTCGCGATGTATAGCTAAAAAGTTACATGATAAAATTAGCTCCGCCACGATTCGCAATATCATGGCAGATTTGGTCGATATGGGATATCTAGAACAACCTCACACGTCGGCTGGACGCATCCCTACAGACAAAGGGTATCGGTTTTTCGTCGATCAAATTAGCCAACCTTCTTTAAATTTTGATAGGAAGGAAATCCTGGAGAGTTGTGATATTCAAAGTTCTTCCTATGAAGATGTTTTATCTAGCGCTTGTGGGAAACTTTCGGCTTTATCCAATCAAACTGGGTTGGTGATGTTGCCCAGTTTTTCACAGATGTTATTCCAGCGCATAGAGTTTATTAAAGTGGGACCAAGAGAAGCTTTAGCGGCTTTCGTTTCAGATATGGGGATTTTACAAAATAGACTTGTCCCGATAGAAGAGGAAATGACGGTTGACAAATTGGCGTCCATTTCTCGGTTTTTAAATAAGGAGTTTAGCGGGAAATCGATTAAAGCCATTCGCCAGAATTTAGTTCAAAGAATAAATAATGAACGCGAACATTGTGATCAGTTGATGAGAAATGCGATAGAACTTTTGTTAACAAGTTTCCTAGAAGACGAAGATACAACGTTACTTGTTGATGGAGCTTTAAATTTTCTAGACTGCCCAGAATTAGCCGCCGATTTAAAGAGAATTAAAAAAGTTATTAAAACTGTCGAGGAAAAAACGAAATTGATTAAACTTCTCGATTTGTGCTTAGAACGTGATGGTATGACAGTAATAATTGGGAACGAAAATAACGAAGAAGAGCTGGGAGAGTGTAGCCTCGTTGCGCAAAATTATCGAATGGGCGAATCGAGTGTTGGCGCTATGGCGATATTGGGGCATAAGCGTATGGATTATCAAAAAGTTATAGCCCTTGTAAATAACACCGCCGAAACTGTTTCAAAGTTATTATCTGAAAAAAAACGAAAGGAGTTTGAGTAAATCGATGAGTCAAGAAAAACCAGAATCTTCGGTTGGAGAAGATAAAGTAAAGTTTTCAGATGCAGCTACAAAAGCCTCAAATGAGTCAGACGCGGAGGTTATTGAAGAAGGCGAAATTGAAGTAATCGAACCAGAAGTTTTGGACGCGGAAGAAGAAATTGACGGAGAAGAATTTTCTGAAGATGACGATGAGAAAGATCCACGAACAGAGCTTCTTAAATCGCTTCAGAAAGAATTGAAAGATAAGAATGAAGAAATTGCAAATTTACGTCGAGAGTTTGTAAAGCTACAAGCTGAAACTGAAAATTACAAAAAAAGAATGCTCAAAGAGAAGACTGATTTTGCCCAATTTGCAAATGAAAAGTTAATTAAGGCATTGGTCCCAATATATGAGAATCTGGACCGGGCGTTAAATGCTGAGGATGCGAATCCAGATAATTTGAAAATGGGCGTTGATATGATTTGTAAATCGTTCACTTCGTTTTTAGAAAAAGAAAAGGTTAAGCCTATACCTTCGGTAGGGGAAAAGTTCGACCCAAAAATTCATGAAGCATTGAGTCAGATAGAATCTGCAGATGAAGAAGAAAATACAGTGTTGCAAGAGTTTTCAAAAGGATTTTATTTAAATGATAGAGTTCTTATACCCGCCAAAGTAGTTATTAGTAAAAAACCCGTTGATTCTGAGGAAGCAGCGTCCTCCTCTGAAGAAGCAAGTTCTTAGCTTGTATTTTTTTTAAATTATCTTTTAAAGTTTGTTCCAGGTTGTCTTAGTTTTTCCTGGTTTGTTAAAAGGTTTTTTTCAGAAAATCGATTTTAAGCTATTCGCTAAATCAATTAACTTTAATCCAAGTTTAAAGAATGCCTGAATTGCCGGAAGTCGAAACTCTACGGCGAGCTTTAGTTCCTCTTGTCGAAGGCAAGACTCTAAAAGAGATTCGATTCTTCCGTGACAATCTACGATTCCCCATCCCCGTTAAGGTATTAGAAAAACAAGTTGTCGATAAAAAGATAGAAGCGGTTCGACGTAAGGGAAAATATTTATTATTTCAGATCTCCTCTGGAACTATGATTTTGCATTTGGGTATGAGTGGGCGAGTTGTCCAATGCGCTTCAAGTGAACCTGAGCAAAAACACACACACGTCGTTTTTCGCATTGAGAAAAATACCTGGTTTCATTTTGTTGATCCTCGGCGATTTGGTTGTCTAGTTTGGCAGGATATTGGAGAAGAGCATAAGCTATTACGTTTTCAAGGACCTGATCCATATTCTCCAGAAGCTAGTGCAACGGCAATGAAACAAGTTGCGCAAAATTGTAAGGGACCTATAAAAACTTTTTTAATGAACGGCCAAAAGATCGCAGGGATAGGAAATATTTATGCCTGCGAATCTTTGTTTAAGGCTGGGATACATCCCAATAGACCTGCCGGCCGATTGTCCCTAAAAAGTTGGGATCGACTTTTGTCTGAAGTTCGCGCAACTTTGGATCGCAGTATCGCCGCTGGAGGGACAACTTTAAAAGATTTCTTTGATCCGTCTGGAAGTGTAGGGTATTACGTTTTACAGTTATCAGTATATGGTAAAGAAGGCAAGCCGTGCTCAGTGTGTGGGGCAATTATTGATAGAATAGTCCATTCGAATCGATCAACATTTTTTTGTAAGCAATGTCAAAAAAGATAGAGACACTTTGATCATCTGGATGATTTAGGTTTAAAAATACTATGAGTTTGAACGTTGGCATAGTTACATTGAACGCAAAATATATTCATACGTCCCTTAGTCTTCGCTATTTGCGAAACGCAGCTATAAATGCTGGATTTGTGAATACTTGGATTTCTGAATATGAGATAGATAAGCCGGTTTGGAAAATAGCGGCTGATATTCAAAATAAAAAACCAGATGTTGTTGGCGTAAGCGTTTATATCTGGAATCGAATCCAAAGCTTTCAATTAGTTGAAATTTTGAAAAAACAAAACCCAAGTTTAAACGTGATTGTTGGAGGGCCGGAAGTTTCCTTTGAAGATAAATTAGTGAATGATTATTTTGTTATTGGAGGTGAGGGAGAAGGTAAATGGGTCGAAGCCCTAAGCCTTATAGAAAAAGGAAAAACTCCAGACGATAAAACGTTGAATCGGTGGAAAACTTACGGTAATGATTTGCCGGAGCTAGCGCCACCTTATAATTCCAAAGATGAAGACCTGATAAAAAATAGGATTGCGTATATTGAGACCTCAAGAGGTTGTCCCTACTTGTGCTCGTTTTGTTTGTCTGCCCTGGATGAAAAGGTTCGTTATTTTGACGATATTTTAATTAAAGAACAAATTAAATTTTTAGTTGGCGCTGGAGTTAAAACCATAAAGTTCATTGATAGAACTTTTAACTTAAAACCCAAACGGGTTATGGAATTGATGACTTGGTTGATTCATTTTGAAGGGACTTCGTTTCATTTCGAAGTTGTTGGAGATATTTTAACTGAGGAAATTTTAAAATTTTTAGAAACGGTTCCAGAGGGAATGTTTCAGTTTGAAATAGGAATTCAGACGGCAGATGAAAGAGTTCAGGAATCGGTGCATCGTAAACAACGTAACGAAAAATTGTTTGAAAATATCCGACGAATACTGGATGCTGGTAAAATTCACTTACATTGCGATTTGATTTTTGGGTTACCTGGCGAAACTCTTGAGAAGATTTTAAATTCCTTTGATTCGGTCTTTAGGTTACATGCGCACGAATTGCAGTTAGGTTTTTTGAAGTTTTTACCGGGCGCTCCTATTCGAGAATTAATTGAAAAACACGAATATGAATTTCAGTCCTTTCCGCCTTATGAGACGATTTCACATAGAGATCTTTCCTCCGACGAAATTATTTTTTTAAAAAAATTTGCCGACGTTTTTGAGCTGTTTTACAACACAAAGCGTTTTCGGTTTTCAGTTTCATATTTACTTGAGACCTGGGAACCTTCTGTATTATTTCATCATTTACTAAGCTATATGGAGAAAAACGATTTAATCAACCGCAATCATTCTCTTGATAACCAATATAAAATATTCGCTGAAGCTTTTAACTTAAGCAATCGGCCTGTTGATTTGGATTTGTTAAGATTAGACTTTGCTTATAGCCAAAGGGCGTTTAGATTTCCGGAGTTTTTACGTCGAACCGATGGTCGGGACAAGAAATATAAAGTATGGAGCGGAGATAAAAAAAGTCCCTTATTTCCTTTTTCTCATGACATTGATTTAAAAGGTGGGGTTGCGGTCTTGAAACCTTCTGATGAAACGTTATACTATGCTTTTTTACATCCTGAAGATAAGAGTGGATATATTTCTGATCCGGTTTTAGTCCGAGAAATTTCTTAAAGTTCAATCTACCATTATTTATGGTTTTTCGATTTAAATAAACAAGGAGCCTCATTATCATGACTGAGCCTAAAAAGGGTTTGAACCATCGTAGTCACGTGGTTACACAAGGCGAGAAACGTTCGCCAAATCGCGCGATGTTACGCGCTGTTGGTTTTACTAGCGAAGATTTTAATAAGCCGATAATTGGGGTAGCCAATGGGCAAAGTAATATTACTCCTTGTAATGCGGGTTTAGGGCGATTAGCCGACGCGGCGAGCGCGGCAATCAAAGAAAATGGCGGAATGCCTCAAACTTTTGGAACGATAACCATAAGCGATGGTATTTCGATGGGAACTGAAGGAATGAAATGTTCTTTGGTTAGTCGAGATGTTATCGCCGATTCCATTGAAACAGTATGTCGAGGACAAAATCTGGATGCGGTTATCTGTGTTGGCGGGTGCGATAAAAATATGCCTGGAGCGATGATGGCTATGGCGCGATTAGAGATTCCTGGCATTTTTGTTTATGGCGGCACGATTAAGCCAGGGCATTTAGGTGGTAGGGATTTAACGGTAGTTAGCGCGTTTGAAGCGGTTGGACAATATAGTTCTAACAAAATTGATAAAGAAGAGTTGTTGTCTGTTGAAGAAAACGCTTGCCCTGGCCTTGGTTCTTGTGGGGGAATGTATACCGCTAACACGATGTCGTCAGCTTTTGAAGCTATGGGAATGAGTTTGCCTTTTAGCTCAACCATGGCAAACGAAGATAAAGAAAAAGAACTTAGCGCAGGACAAAGTGGAGCGGCTCTTATTAATCTTTTAGAAAAAAATATATTGCCGAGAGAGATCATGACGCGGAAAGCGTTTGAGAACGCTATTACCGTTATTATGGCAGTTGGCGGATCGACAAACGCTGTTCTTCATTTATTGGCTATTGCACATTGCTTAGATGTTGATTTGACCATAGACGATTTTGAAACGATACGAAAACGGGCTCCTCATTTTTGCGACATGCGACCTTCAGGTAAATACGTTGCAATCGATCTACACAGAGTTGGTGGGATTCCGCAAGTGATGAAATTATTATTAGACAAAGGGTTGCTTCACGGCGATTGCATGACGGTGACTGGAAAAACAGTGGCAGAAAACTTAGCGGATATTTCATCCCAGGTTCCTGAAAACCAAGATGTTATTTTACCAATTGATAAGCCATTATCACCAGAAGGACATTTGGTAATATTAAAAGGTAACTTGTCTCCAGAAGGCTGTGTTGCAAAAGTTTCTGGAGTAGCGGTTAAGAGAATGGAAGGACCCGCTAGAGTTTTTGATTCCGAAGAAGAGTGCTTGGATGCGATCTTAAGCGATAAAATTCAAGAAGGTAATATTATCGTTATTCGGTATGAAGGTCCAAAAGGCGGACCTGGAATGCGCGAAATGTTAGCTCCAACTTCTGCAATTTCTGGCAAAGGAATGGGAGAAAAAGTAGGTTTGATTACCGACGGTCGATTTTCTGGCGGAACTCATGGTTTGGTGGTAGGGCATGTCGCTCCGGAAGCTCAAGTTGGAGGTTTGATTGGGTTGATTAAAGAAGATGATCTCGTTGCAATTGATATAGAAAATCGAACACTTTCGGTAGATTTAAGCGAAGAAGAAATTGCGAAAAGAAAAGCAGAATGGAAAGCTCCAGAGATTAAATATAAACGTGGCGTGTTGGCAAAGTACGCGAAGTTAGTTTCTACTGCGTCAAAAGGAGCGGTTACAGATTAGTCGAATCAATCACCATAAGTGTTTAAATAGGGGTTTTTGTTTTGTTTTTATTTCCTTCGAAGACACTTGATTGCCAGGCTCCGAATAGAGTGTAGATTAGGAATCCTGATTCGCGGTAGCCATTCATGGTGGAGTATTTGATATTCCACTTTTTACCGGAAGATTATTTGTCTTTGGGCTTCAACTATTTGAGTGCTTTATATCCTAAAGGAGCTACATTGGCCCACGGGCCATTCACTTGTTTACTTAAACTTGAGCCATAATTTTCTTTGCATTTTATGCATGGTGGTAACTGTCTGGATTTGCCTGGTCCTAGTGATTGGTGAGCAATCGAAAATTCTACTTGGTTCTGTGTTTCATATCTGCGTCCTGTCATATCCTCCAACTTGTAAAGTGCATTATCTTCAGCGCAGTAACCCCCATAGCCACTGCAATCTGTTGCAGTACGGTTTGTTGTTCTATCTCTAACTGTAATCCATACTCTGCCCTTTGCATGATCATTATCTGCCGCTGCTTTTGCATTCTTCCCTTTGCAATTGTGGGCTAATAATTCCTCTTTACCCACAAAATAATTATGGTTCCCCTGCACCTCAAAGTTGTACACCTGGACAGATTCTTCCTGTAGCTGCATATCCGTTACCACTGCTAAAGAACCGTCTCGCTGCAAGACCTTATCGCCTACTTCTAATTCTTTTGCCTTTAACCAACCTTCTTCTGGCACATAAAAGGGATGCTCCTGGGTCGTTTCGATTTTGCCCTTACCCAGAGTAAGTTCCGTGACGTCGGTGGCAATACGGGTTACGAGCTGGCTTACTGGTTTAAGTTCGGTTTTTCCGGTTTTCTCGTTATAGCTCCACACCTCATCGCCCACTTTAATATCATCAATACCCTTTTCTCCCTTTGCAGTTATAACTTTAGTATCTTTGGTAAAGGAAGCGGTGCGACATCCAGGTTCCTTGGATGGTCTGTTGCTACTACTCTTGCTAGTACTCGCCATCGTTTTATTTGAATTTATTTTGTTTGCATTTCTGGAAGCGGCGTTGGCTATCTGTCCAAATCTACCTTTAGTAAGGTGAGAAACTCCTTTCCCGAGCAAACGCCCCCCTCCTGGAACCACCCCTGCAATCGCAGCTGAAAATACCGCTATGACTGCTAGACTGGCAAGTACCTCGTTAGCGCTGTACCGGACCCCATCAAATCCGGCATTAAGTCCCATTTCTAGTCCTGCCCAGGCGACTCCTTCTATTAATGATGAGCCGATCACTGCCGCGATTGCTACGCCTCCGCCGATTCCAGAGACTGCCAAAGCGGCTCCGGCTACAAAACTGGCAGCCGTTATTGCTATGCCTATGCTTATTCCTGACCAAGTTTTTCCCGACGACCACTTCCAACTAGCCGGGTTATAAGAATCATTGGCCGTTGCTCCTCCTGAATATCCGCCTGCGCCTACTATAAGAATTGTTACTATTGACGCTAAAATGGCTTCTTCTCCGTCTGGATCAATATGTGTTAACGGATCATCGGCTCCATATACATAGGGACTAAAAAACTGCCCGCCAGGGTCGGGCGTTATAAAACGTCCCAGGTGTCCGTCATAGTATCGTGCCCCAAAGTAGCTGAGGTCAATATTGGCGTCAAATTCTTTGCCAGTGAATTTAGGTCGGAAGGTGTCTTTTCCTGTACTACTGCTTTTATCAATTTCCCCATACGGTTCGTAGACGACTTGGTTGGTTTGAGCTCCAGTTTCATTAGTGACCAGGACACTGCTGCCGAGGTGATCCTGATGGAAATAGAGGGTTTGACCGACGACAGGGAGGCCGTTGCCTTGAAATGCCGCTGAAACCGTAGCCGGACCAGCTATTATGAATGTGACAGCCATACAGACTGGAAGCAATGGGAGTATTCTTGTCCACCATTTGTTTTTTTTCATCCATTGGGTTTTTTGCGGGACGCTCCAGACAGTAACGGTTGCCGGGGCAAGCGTTCCAAGTTGATCTAGTTCTCTGATAAACCCATTGCGCAGGCCACCCAAAAAGCTGTGAGCAGGGGCCGCTCGCATGATTTGCACAAATATCCCAAGTAGCAAGAAGAGGAATATGGTCAGCAACAACCCTTGCATAAATACTTTAGCGATGCCTGGATAAGCAAACGCTTGCATAGCCCTTGTTCCGAGGTATTCCAGAACGCCGCTCAATGAGCCTGTATTTATACCTACCAGTGATGCGATCACATTGTTGTAATTTTCCCAGGCGGCTAGAGTCGTTGTTCCAGCTTTTGTGCTTGCGGAAATCACGCCATTTGGACCGTAGATGTATCTTGTGTGTTGCTTATTTCCCCATTTATCTTGCACGATTTCGTAGTAGGGGGAGATATAGAATGTTTTAACGCCCTTGGTCCCAGTTTTGATGATACGCCTGCCGCTGTCATCGTAGGTGAATTCATTGATCGTTCTTTTTTTCATACCCCCTGTATAATTTTGTACTTGGGTGAGTTGATTTTGAGCATTGTAGATGTAGTTCAGTGTTTTCTGGTTGTTTTTGAGGAATTCCTTTTTAGTCGCGTTACCATTTGCATCATATTTTACTGCAATGTCTGCCGTTTTCTTGCACTCCGGGTCTGGGGCGGTTGTACTTTTGAGGCAGCTTTTTACAAGTTGATGTTTTTTAACAGGATTATATATGTAGGTTCTATTGTCATGTTCGACGAGGTTGCCGGCAAAGTCATAACTGTAAGTTAATGATCCGTAGGTTTCTTTTGCTTGCGCTGTTTGCACACGTCCCATATTATTGTAGCTAAAGCTTTGGGTCAGGGAAGGTCCATCCGCATCAGTATTGTTGTCAATGATTTCCAAAAGTTTATTAGCTTTATTCCAGGTATATCTCAAATCCCGCATTTTCAAAGCTCCCTTAGCGGTTTGAGCTTGTTGCATTCGTCCGAGTTCATCGTAATCGTAAGTGGAGGCCACTCCATTGATGTAGTTTATATTCCGAGCTTCGCCAAGGCTGGTGTAATCTGTGTAGATTGCTACGTCGCTGAAGGCGCTTTCTCCGACATCTTGCAATTGAGCCTTGTATAGATAACCTTGACGGTTATAACTATGCCGTACTAAAGATGTGTCGGGATAGGTTGTGTCTACGGCGCGTCCCAGAGCATCATAGGTGTACTGAGTGGTGTATTTGTCAGGTTTGCCGTTACCGCTGGTGTCTAGGGAAACGACATCTTGTTGTACCGAACCCGTCGAGTTGTAGGTATAGGTATAGGAAATATCGGGAGAGCTGACCTGAGTCAATTCCCCTTTACCTGTATTACCAGTAATTTGGTCGTATGTATAAGTGGTTTCCGATTCCAGGGTCTTGTCACTCTTGTAAACCTTTTTATGGACTATTCTTCCGAGCGCATCGTATGTGAACTCCTGTTGTTGTCCTTTCGCGTCCAAGGATGTATACAGTTGTCCAATATCAGTGTAGGTGTAGGCGCTGAGCCCCAATTCCGGTTTGTCAGCCGTCATGATTTGTCCCAAGGAATTGTAGGAAAAAACGGTTTTTTTGCTGTCTTCCAGGGCTTTTGCTTGGGCATAGCTAGTGACTGGCGAACCGTCGGCATTGGTCGCCAGTGGATCCGTGACCTTGGTGCGCCTGCCGAGCTTATCGTATTCGTAAAAAGCCATGCCTCCATCAGGAGCTTGTGTACTCGCGATGCGCCCATTGCTATCAGTGTTGGCATGGTTTTGCACAAAAGTATCTTGAGTAGCTTTATCGGCAGGATTAGGGTGTTTCCAAGTTACTTTGCGATCATCCACATTGTCATAGATCATTGTCTTTACAGCGCCATCTGGACTGGTGATAGTGTAAGGACGATTATGGATATCGTATGTGTAGGTAATGTACTGCGGAGTTTCATTGCTGTAATAGGGCAAAGACTCTTGATATGTTCGCCCTACGCTATCAAAGATCAATTCGTTTTTTAGTGTGACGCTCTTATCTGGTCCCTTTATTTCGGTTTGATATTTTCGATCCATGCCATCGATAACCGAGGTTTCCCACATCCAGGCATTTTTATCTAATGGATTCCAGTTTCCGTCTTTTCCCCACGTTTCGCGTTGCCAGGTAGTGACGCTCATTCCTGCAGAACTGCCGGCAGTAAATTCGCGTTGCAAAACTTGCTCAAGTTTGCCAGTTGGGTTCACGCTCTCTATGGAGGTGATGCGTCCAAAACCATCAATTCCTGTGGCGGGAATATTAAATGTGGCGGTTCCGTTAGCGTCGACGCTTTGAATTTTGATACCAAAGTTAGGTTCAAAGGTCGAGGTGACGACAAGCGCCGTGGAATCGGTGGTAGGATCGGTGGCGCTGAGATAACATGATTTTACGACTCCCGGCGCTGGATCGCCAAAAATGCTGTTGGAGCAATTGACGCTATTGGTAGCTAGGCGATATTGCCAAGCGGTACCTTTCCCGTATTTGACCATGCGAGTTCCGCCAAAGGAACAAACGTTGTTTTGTTGAGCGCAGTCAATTTCCTCCCAGCTTAGTCCATTGACTGGAGGAGAGACGCTTTTCACCGGAAATGTGTGGTAGGTCTCGTCATAGGTGGTTAGAATCGTATTGCCGAGCGGATCGGTAGTGTTGATGATATTTCCAAATTTATCGTAGGCTGTGGAGCTCGCTATCCACTTATCGTTGTGGTCGTCCCATGTCTGTTCACGAACCATATTCATGTTGCCGTCGTAGGCAAACTGCTCGAAGGAAAGATCGATCGTATCGTTCCAGGTATTGAAGTTTACATATTTACAATCTACCTTAGCGGAGAATTTTTTTTCCGCAATCGGAAAGTAGCCGCGCCACCAGGTGTCTCCTGATCCATTGTTGTATTGGTAACAGCTATAGAGGTCGTCCGCCGTAACGCTGTTGTCCACCAGTTGTGCAATGCCGATGGTTTTACTCTTGCTGTCGTCGTATGTAAATTCGGTTGTGAGGGTATAATCGAGAGTGCTCTTGGAGCCGACTTCCCTAGAACTATAATGATCTACTTCAGTGCGTTCTTTATAAATAGTGTAGACTCCGCTTTCATCTTTGGAAGAGTTGTGGCGACTTCGCGACGCTCCTAGCAATGCGCCATCAATGCTTCTTTGTTCTGCCATGCTCTTACTGAGGCCAATCAAGGGGAAATCCTGATGATAGGTAGTGGTTTGCTCAGTGCCTGCTTGTACATTTTTTACCGTATTGGTACGAAGCCCGAGCCATCCTAGCAAGCGATCGCTTTTAGCTCCTGCGTAATGATGCCTGAAGTTATAGGTGTGATTGAGACCGTCGCTTTCGGCGTTCTCAGAAACGACATAGAGCGGGATTTGTAGATCGATTTCGGTTCCAGTGGCCGTATCTTCTTTGGCATAGACGGATTTGTCAGTGAGAGGCTTGTAGTTAATGGTTGTTTGACCATTGAGCCCATCAGTGATGTTGGTGAGTATGTCAGGAATGGAGCTGATGGAATTAGCGGTATTGTTTGATGAGGGAAATTCCGTAGCATTATTCAGCATTACCCAAAATGTATCTTTATCTTCCTTTTGATAAACAAAATCTGGTAGACCGTCGCCATTCATGTCCTCAAATGCTCTGTATATCCCTTTGTTGACGCTATTTTTCTTCTCTCCCCAGCTAGTCTCTGATTCGAGTTGGCTACCAGTATTGAGCATCACTAGAAATTCATTACTATCTCGTTTCTGATAGACATAATCAGGTAGATCATCGCCATTCATGTCGGCAAATGTCCAGGATTTACCCTCATTAGCTATTTTATTGGACTTCTCTCCCCAGTCATCTTCTTTTTTGAATTTTTTACCGGTATTGAGCATCACCTGGAATGTACCTTGGTCTTTCTGTTGGTACACAAAGTCTGTTAGACCGTCGCCATTCATATCTAAAAATGCCCTGGATTTCCCATCATGGCTAACGCTATGTGACTTTTCTCCCCAGCTAGTCTCCGATTCGAGTTGGCTACCAGTATTGAGCATCACTAGAAATTCATTGCTACCTCTCTTCTGATAGACATAATCAGGCAGACCATCGCCATTCATATCGGCAAATGTCCAAGACATACCCTCATTGGCTATTTTATGTAACTTTTTCCCCCAGTCAGCTTCTGGTTTGAACTTTTCACCAGTATTGAGCATCACTTGAAATGTACCTTCGTTTTTCTGCTGGTACACAAAGTCTGTTAGACCGTCGCCATTCATATCTAAAAATGCCCTGGATGTTCCATTATTACTAACGCTATGTGATTTTTCTCCCCATTCTTTGTCTTCTCCAAGCTTATCTTTTTTATTAAGCTTCACCCAAAATGTATCTTTATCTTTCCGTTGATACACAAAATCTGGTAGGCCGTCGCTATTCATGTCCGCAAGTGTCCAGGATGCCCCATCATTGGCGACATCATAGAGTCTCTCCCCCCAATCGGCGTCTGCTTTGAACTCGGAGCCAGTACTGAGAATTGCTCTAAGTTTCTTACTCTTTTTTTTCTGATAGAAAAAGTCTGATAGGCCATCGCCATTCATGTCCGCAAATGTTCGCGAAGCGCCGTCGCTTGCGATACTATTTGATTTTTTTCCCCATTCGGTATCTTCTACGAGAAACCCATTGATAAAGACTGAATAGTCAAATGTAGTTGGCGGCAAACATACCGTGTCGCTCCCACACTCCTGTATGCTCTGAAGTAAACTTCTTCCAGTAGCAGAAGGATGCTCGTCATAGCTCAACTTATATTCTTTAACCTTTTTTTCTCCTACAGCAGTCGTAATCGCTTTTAATCGCTTTGTCATTGCTACTTCTGAACCTGCGATATATCCTGTGATGGGATCTTTACGGTCTTCATAGGCAAAATCAATTTGTCGCTGAGCGGTTTCGGCTTTGGCGTTTTTCGTGTACTTTATGGTCGTTGGATAGTACTCCCCTGTTTCTTTAGCATCGGTATACTCTACAGTGACATAATTACCATTACGGTCGGTTGTTTTCTTGAGAGCCCACACTCGTACGGATTCTTTTTCCTTTGCTTTTATTTGGGCATCGCCAGTTCCATATTCCATGGTCGAACCATCTTTGGCTGTTGCTGTAAAAAATGCAGGTCCACTACCTACGACGCCGTGAGAGACGAACTCAATGGACGCATCTATCTCTGTACGATAGACCGTTCCGTCAGCTCCATAGATTCCCTCATCTAAAGCCATTAATCGCTGTCCATCCATACAAAACCGGTCGTCGTCATCAAAATTGATGCCGCCAACAACTCCATCTATTGGCAGCGTTTGTGGGCACCGGACAATAGCTGAAAGTTCACTGAGGTTCCAACCCATTCCCAATAAACCGTTGTCTTGTTGGCTGGTATAGTCCAATGATAAATTGGGTTGCACGCCATTGATGCCCGGCGGAGTTTCGATGGAGATGCTGTAGGTGGCTGCGCCATTGCCACTGACCTGGAGCGTCCCGGAGGTAGCTCCGACAGCTGTTTTTACTTCTTCAGCAGTCGCGCTGTCTATCGAAAAGAACGGAGTAAACATTGACGTACTGCCGATTGCAATAGTTAGGAGCAGCATCATGCTGACCATTGCGGCCTCCGTCTTACGTATGGAATTGAGATAAGGAGAAAATTTCATGGGAATGACTTTGAAAAAGGTTTTTTGTTCTATTTAAAAAAATAGGTCGACTGTGAAAGAAAAAAATGGCGTAAAACTTGGTGTATTTGGCTATTGAAAACTTATAGGGTGTCTTTCTTCTTGTTTATTGCCTCTAAGATCGAAAGATAGCCATAAAATCATAATCGCGCGTAATATACGGTATGCGGTATTTTTTTGTTATACCATATGCGAGGAAAATAAAAAAGAAAATTTTATAGACCGGCTACATTGATATTATCTTCTGATAATGTTTTATTGTAGCCAAGCGATTGATAAATTGATCAGGGAGGAGTGGCTTGCTAGGGGCGGGAAAAAGCCATTCGGGACTGGGGATACACCGTGGTCTTTGCAGAAGAGGATCACTGTATTAATGTCAAAAAGACAAATACAATGGTTAAAAAGGTAGAATCGTTACACGGAATTTATCTCTGGTTTTTGGTTACTTTGCGCAGCGACTAATTGAGAGATTCAATCGCGTTATATTACGATCTCGATTGGGAAAAACTTATTTATACAAACTTCAAATAGAGCCATTTCGAAAGTCCCTTTTGGCCATTGCGTTCTCGATTGGCTCCATTCCATACTGCGATTGCCATTATATGGTTTCCTGTGATTTGGACGTCGTTATCGTCGTTAGTTTTTAACTTGCGACGAAATAACGTTCTCCATTTGCCTTTAGTCCAAACCCCTTTACCCTTTACGTCTTGATGATCTTGATAGGTCAAGGTGCTAAAACCCTCGGCATTTAAGTCTTCAACGGGAGATTTTGTTTGGTCTTGATCCAATTTTTGATTTACTTGATTAGGTTTGGATAGCGGTCCAGGACGGGCAAATAAATTTTTCTTTTCTGGTTTCTCCAGTATTTCTTTCCACTGCCATATGTTCATGGGATAACCTTCGGCTCCCATCGTTATGGGAGGAGCTTCTTTTTCGAGTTTTACCGGAAACATTACGGCGGCTTGATCCGTATACATATCTGAGTAAGATACTTTCTTTGAATGCGACGAGTCATCCCATTCAAGCAGAATAGCGATTTCGCTCCCATTTGTAGCGGCTTGTACTCGAATTTCTTTTGTAGCAGGATTAGGCCATTGGGGATTGGTGATTAATTGAGGTCCTAATGCCATTTTTACCGGTTTAGAAACCTTATTAGAGTTCCAAATTGGGTCGTTAGGAGAATCTGGTAGCTTATCCCCAACTTTTTTGATTTCGATAATAGGGCCGCACTCTGCGTCTGATTGGCATTTAGCAATATCAAAGTTTTCACAACTAATTATAGTCGTGGCAGAAAATGCTACCAATAGTGATCGAAATAAAATTGATTTAAAATTCATTGTTTTAATCGTAGGGGCTAAAAAAAAGAACGACCTCTATAGAGAGGTCGTTCTTTTTGAATTTTAAGATTAGAATTGGTTTGCTAAGTTTTCTAATTCTGTTTTTAAGTCGTCTGTTATAGGGCCAACCATAATTAGATTTAGCCGGTCACGGACAAAAATTCTTTTAGCGGATTCATGAACTTCGCTAGGAGTGATAGCTTGAATTATTTGTTTCTCTTCTTCATCGGATATTTCTTCTGAGAACAGTTGAACAAAACCATAGCGCAAAATTTGTTTATAAGGATCGTCTAAGTCAAAATCAAGATCGTATAAATAACGGTTTTTCACGTGGTCGACTTCTTCTTCAGTGGGACCATCCTCTACAAACTTTTTGATTTCTTCTAATATGGCTTTGGCGATTTGCGGAATTTTTTCCTTGCTTACCGTAACGTCAAAATCAAAAGTTCCAACATCTGATAAGCTAGTCGCCCGACAATCTATTGAATATGCCAGTCCTAATTTTTCTCTAAGTCCTCGTTGTAGACGAGAAGCGACTCCGTCGTCTAAAATTCGATTAATCAGGTAAGCATTATAATAGTCAGGATGGTTGTAGGAAACTGAACGAAAACAAATTTGAAGCTGAATCTGACTATCTGAATCGTGTTGATAGGCAAAAGCAGGTTTCTTTTGATCTTCTATTATGCTGTTCAGAAAGAAGTCTCGGTTGATTGGTTGCCCACCCCTTTGAATTTTATCGAAATTCTTCTCAGCCAATTCGAGAAAAGAAGAATGTGAAAGAGAACCTGCTCCCACTAAAATCATATTTCCTGGTATGTAATAACTTTCGAAATACTCACGTAATGCATTGACGTCAATTGATTTTATAGTGCTTTCAGTTCCAATAGTTGGCATTGCTAGAGGAGTGTCTTTGTACAATAATTTGCAGGCATGATTGTTGATGTCAATGTTGTCGCCATTTTCATTAACTTCTTCTAGATATTCTTCTAAAATTATCTGTCTTTCCAGCTCTAGATCTTTAAAATTTGGGTTTGAGAAGAAATCGGAGAAGAGTTCCATTCCTTTTGCTAACTGCGAAACATGTGGGCTGAAACCATAAAAAGTATATTCGCTTAATGTTGAAGCTCTGAGGTCTCTACCAATTTTCTCGAACTCTTTGTTTAGAGAAATTGAATCGGGATAAACTTTATTACCTCTAAACATCATGTGTTCTAGAAAGTGAGATATTCCGTTGTTTTTTTCGTTCTCAAAGCGGAGTCCCGCTCGAACAAACATAGCCACCTCTAACGTATGAATATGAGGCATTTCAATCGTTATAACGGTTAAACCATTAGGCAAAATGTCTGTATAATTTTTTATTTCTGTTTCAGTTAATTGCATATAAATTAAATAGCCGGGACGTCAAGGAAGAATGTTTCAAAAATTATTTGGGGAATTGAACGAACCATTTTTTAAAGGATTGTTGCTGACATATTTTACTTAATTAAAGTTTCACTAGTAACATTTCAAAGCTTACTAATCAGCGCTAGGTTAAAAACGATAGCGTTAAGAAAACGGGGGTAATTAATTTCTTTAAGTATAAAAGATTGTAAGATGAATTGACGTGAAACGAAAGCGAATTCCTTGAGCTTTTTTAATTTAATATTATGAATAAATTCGAAATGGCAAGTGTTTCTTGGAGTTAAATCCATTTTGAAAGCGCTGTTGAGTTTTTGGGTTCTCTAGAAGTTGGAATTCCAGACGCTTTATTTTCAAAGACTGAAGAATGGGAGAGCTGATTCTGTCTGCCGGGTTTACTATATTAAACGTTACTTTTTATAGGGTGGTTTTGGAGGCTTCTATTGTTTTATTTGCGTTAATTTTGTTTTTTCTCCAAATTAGTTGACAGTTACTCCATATTTATTGACTGTATTGAGTTAGATTCTAATTTGAGAATTATATAAAACCTTTTGTTTTATGCCGTGAAATAGGGCTTTTTTCCAATGTGTCATTTCGCGATTTTAGGTTCTTATGGTGTTGTAATGCATTTTTTGCGTTGGTATTTTTCGTTAAGAAGCCTAAGAGAAACCATTTACAAAATTTTTTAGAATAATACGATTTATTCGAACCTAACAGAATGTTCTCCAAGAATGTTTTCTATTTCGTGGACCATTTCTTCCGATGGAGTGACAGCTAGTTCAGAACCAGCGCTTAGTAATTTTGTAGAATTGTTAGGGAAAGTAAAGTGAAGTTGAATTTCGCTTTTTCCAGGATGTTCAAGAAGAATTTTTTTTATTTCAAGTAAGGTTTGTTTTTCCAATCCTGCCGCTCGGAGCGATAGGCGCAATTTGCCTCTCCAATGCTTTTTTGCCTCTGAAAGTGGATAGATAGTCGAAGCTATAATTTTCGGAAATTTTTCATCTGCTTCTAATTTACCTGTGACGAGTAAAGGTTCCTCAGAAGCGAGCAAACTTTCTACGACTGCAAAAGTTTCTGGCCAAAGAGTAATTTCCGTAGTCCCTTCGAGATCTTCCAGCGTGACGAAAGCCATTTTTTCGCCTCTCCTTGTGGTTTTAGGGACGACTTTGGCAGGTATTCCTCCGATACTAACTGTTTTGCCTGATGGATACTCGGCTAGTGTGGCCGAGCCTACATCGGTAAACCAAGAAAGTTCGCGTTTATATTTAGATAAAGGATGCCCTGTAATAAAAAAACCAAGCGTTTCTTTTTCGAATTTTAAACGTTGATGGTCGTCCCAATCCGGGGTCTGATTGGTCTGAGAGTTTATATCTGGAGCTGAGTCTTCGCTTGATTCTAATAGTTCGAACATACTAGATTGTCCTAAAGCGCGATCTTTCTGGTTTGCCTGGGCCAAGTCCATGGTTGTTTGAAGATTCTCAAACATATAGGCGCGAGTTGATCCTAAAGAATCCAGAGAACCACTTTTAATAAGGCTTTCTAATACTCGACGATTGACGACTCTAAGATCTGTTGCCTCACAGAATTTTGGAAAGTCTTCAAAAGCGCCAGTCGTTTTTCTCGTTTCAATTACTGAGTCTATAGCGGCAGAGCCGACATTTTTTATAGCGCCAAGTCCAAAAAGAAGCTTTCCATCGGTTACAGTAAAGTCCCAATAGCTTTTGTTAACGTCTGGAGGTAATATGCTTATTCCCATGTCTCTGCAGTCGTTTATGTAGCGAGTGACTTTGTCTGTGTTATCCATATCCGCAGTAATAAGGGCGCCAAAAAACTCAACAGGGTAATGCGCTTTAAGGTATGCAGTTTGAAAAGATACCATTGCGTACGCGGCGCTATGAGATTTATTGAAACCATACCCTGCAAACTTCTCCATGAGATCGAAAATAGTCTGCGCTTTTTTTTCTGGAATATCATTCGCTTTACATCCGGTATTAAATTTTTCGCGTTGCTTGGCCATCTCCTCAGGTTTTTTCTTTCCCATTGCGCGTCTTAGAAGGTCGGCGTCTCCCAAAGTAAACTTAGCCAGGAGACTGGCGATTTTCATGACTTGTTCTTGGTAGAGAATAACGCCATGAGTTTCTGAGAGAATGTCTTTTAGCTGGGGTAACTCATATTTTACTTTTTGGACGCCATGTTTGCATTTTACATAGTCGTCCACCATGCCGCTTTCCAGAGGTCCTGGTCGGTATAGAGCGAGCAATGCGACGATGTCTTCGAATCTATCGGGTTTCATTTTTTTGAGCAAATCCCTCATCCCCGAACTTTCCAGTTGGAAAATTCCTATAGATCGAGCATCGGATAAGAGTTGATAAGTTTTTTCATCATCGAGCGGAATTGTTCCTATGTTCAAATCGATATCGCAAGTTTCTTTTATTTTTTTAACGGCATTATCAATAACCGTTAGGGTTTTCAGCCCGAGAAAATCCATTTTTAAGAGACCCAATTTCTCTACGGTATTCATTGGAAACTGGGTTACAACTTCGTCTGCGCTTCCTTTATATAGCGGAAGGAATTCAGTTAACTGTTTTGAAGAAATTACTACGCCAGCGGCATGGATGGAGCAATGTCTGGGCAAACCTTCCAAGGCTACGGCGATATCCAATAGTTCTTTCAGAGTTTCATTTTCTTTTTTTAACTTTGTGAATTCTTTTACTTCATTAAAAGCGTCTTTTAACGTAACTCCTAATTTGTTAGGAATTAATTTAGCGATTTTATCGACTTCACCATAGGGTATGTCTAGCACGCGTCCTACATCCCGAATAACGCCTTTTGCATTCATACTTCCAAAAGTTATAATTTGGGCCACGTTTCGGTTGCCGCCATATTTTTCGGTCACGTATTGGATGACCTCGCTTCTTCGGTCCATGCAGAGGTCGATATCGATATCGGGAAGACTTACTCTTTCTGGGTTTAAAAAACGTTCAAATAACAGCCCGTATTGAAGCGGATCTATATCCGTAATGTTAAGAGCGTAAGCGACTAGGCTACCAGCGGCGGAACCTCGGCCAGGGCCAACAGGGACTCCATTTTCTCGGGCGTAATGCAAAAAATCCCAAACAATCAAGAAGTAACCTGGATATCCCATTTTATTAATGATTCCCAATTCTTCTTCCAATCGTTCTGCATAGTCTGGATGATTTTGGGAAGGGACATTTTCTAGGCGTTTCTCCAGACCCTCAACGGATAGTTTTTTTAGATAGGATTCTAAAGTCATACCTGAAGGGATAGGATAGTCAGGTAAGTTTGTTTGAGTAAAATCAAACTCTAAATTACATTGTTCTGCAATACTAAGCGTGTTTTTTAAAGCTTCTGGAACTTCTGCAAACAGTTCTGCCATCTCTTGCGGCGATTTGACGTAATACTCCTGATTTGCATACTGCAAGCGAAACTTATCGCTAATTGTTTTTCCGGTTTGAAGGCATAGCAATATTTCGTGGGCTCTGGCGTCTGCTTTTTCGAGGTAATGGCAATTATTTGTTGCGACTATGGGAATGGATAGTTCTTTGCCAAGATGAATGGTTTCTTTAATAATTTTTTGTTCCCAATCTTCAAGGTGGTTTTGAATTTCGAGATAAAAATTTCCTTTTCCCATAATCTCTTCGTATTGGGCAGCCATTTTTTGAGCCCGTGGAAGATTTTCTTTATAAATATTGTGTGCAATTTCTCCTCTATTGCATGAACTAAGAGCAATAAGTCCTTCAGAGTGTTGGGAAAGTAATTCTTTATCGATTCTAGGTTTATAATAAAAACCTTCTAGAAAACCCGAGGTTGATAAAGTTAAGAGGTTTTTATACCCCGTATCATTTTTGGCTAACAATATTAAATGATGAGAAGCGTCGCGTAATCCATATTTATCACTTTTGTCCAATCGACCCTCTGGAGCAATATAAACTTCGCATCCTATGATGGGTTTGATTCCATGGTTTTTTGCTTTGGAATAAAAATCTATCGCGCCAAAAAGATTGCCATGATCAGTCATAGCTACAGCGTTCATGCCAAATTCTTTGGTTTTTTGGAATAGGGGATCGTGACGGATAGAGGAATCTAATAAACTATAGAGAGTGTGGAGATGTAAGTGGATAAATTCTGAGTTAGGCATTACGTTGAGGAATTTTAATTTATTAATTCATTAAGAGAAGTATATGGTTTTTCTAGCGCTTCTGCGACTACAGGATGGGTTATATGTCCTTTATAAACATTTACTCCTTTTTTTAATGTTTCATCGTCCTGAATTGCTTTATCAAAACCCTTTTCAGCAATCTGAAAAGCATAAGGAAAGGTTGCATTTGTGAGGGCAAAAGTAGAAGTCCGGGCTAACGCCCCAGGCATATTAGCTACGCAATAATGCACAATACCGTCCACTTCAAATATTGGATCGTCGTGGGAAGTTGGGCGAGAGGTTTCCAAAGACCCTCCTTGATCAATGCTGACGTCGACTATTACTGCTCCTGGTTGCATAAAAGAAAGCATTTTTCGGGTAATAAGTTTTGGAGCTTTTGCTCCGGCGATTAAAACTGCGCAAATTACCAAGTCAGCGCTTTCTAAAGATTCGCGTAAATTTAGTTTGTTTGACATTAAGGTTTTAAGGCGTCCGCCATATAAATCGTCCAGGTATCGTAAACGAGGCAAATTAACGTCGAGCAAGGTTACGGAGGCTCCTGTTCCAATGGCCATTTTTGCGGCATTATGTCCGACGACCCCTCCTCCTAAAATTACTACATGGCCAGGATCGACTCCGGGTACACCTCCAAGTAAAATTCCTCTGCCTCCATTTTCACGTTCAAGGTATTTAGCTCCCTCGTGGATAGACATTCTTCCAGCCACTTCGCTCATTGGGACAAGAAGTGGTAATGAATTGTCTTCTTTTTGCACGGTTTCATAAGCGATTCCTATGATTTTGCGTTGTAACAAGGCTTCTGTTAATTCGGGAGCGGGCGCTAAGTGCAGATATGTATAAAGAATTTGATTTTCGCGAAGTAGCTCGTATTCCTCAGGTTGCGGTTCTTTAACTTTAATGATCAGATCTGCTTTTTCAAAAATTTCATTTCTAGAAAGAATCTCCGCTCCTTCTTTTGAGAAACTTTGATTATCTATTCCACTGCCCAGACCTGCGCCTTCCTCCACCAAAACTTGATGACCTGCATTTACCAAGTCATGCACGCCGGCAGGAGTGAGCGATACTCTATATTCGTGAGTTTTAATTTCTTTTGGGACGCCAATAATCATTTGAGTTTTAAATATGGAAAAAATGTTATAGATATAGTTTTTGAAAAAAAGATAAAAATTTAATTTATTTTTTATCATACCAAGTAAATGAGATATCGAAAAAATTAAATAATAATAAAAAATTTGAGGAAATTTTGTTTGCTTTTGATGGAAAGCAATATACAATCTAATGAATGTGTAAAATTTATTTTTTTAATGGACATTCGTTTTATAGAGAAAATGTTATCCATATAAAATGTTTGAATATTTTTGTATTTTATTTGTTAAATATATTCTAAAAACGATTTATATAAATCAAAAAATCGATAAGTAGTTTTGCGGAGCGTTTTGATGATTCTTGAAGAAGAACTATTAAGTTCAAATATTATGGTTGTTGACGATGAGCCTGCAAATGTTCAACTTTTGTTACGCGCCTTGGAAAACGAAGGATTTAGTTCTGTAAAAAGCACGACTGATCCACGAGAAGCTGTTGAAATGTATCAAGAATTTTCTCCTGACTTAGTTTTGTTGGACTTAAGGATGCCCTTTTTAGACGGGTTTCAGGTGATGGAAAAGTTAAAAGAATTTGAGGAAGAATCTTATATCCCTGTTCTGGTATTGACTGCTCAATCTGATGACGAGACTCAGATGAAAGCTCTGAATGCTGGAGCGAAAGACTTTTTAGGTAAGCCTTTTAATTTGACCGAGGTTGTTTGTCGTATTAGGAACATGCTGGAAGTTCGTTTATTACATAACAAAATAAAAGACCATAATAAAACTTTAGAATTAGAGGTAAAAAAGCGAACTGCCGAATTAATTGCAGCTAATGAAAAGTTGAAACGGAGTAATGAAGAAGTTATCAAACGGTTAGGGCGCGCAGCGGAATATCGAGATAACGAAACGGGGAATCATGTGCTGAGGATGAGCCATTTTTCAATGAAACTTGGAGAAGCGGCAGGGATGAACGAAGATGATTGTCGCACTCTTTTATTAGCAAGCCCCATGCATGATTTAGGTAAAATCGGTATCCCTGATAATATTTTGTTGAAACCTGCCCGATTGAATGAAGACGAATGGGAGATTATGAAAACCCATGCCGCTATTGGGGGCGAAATCCTATCAGGCGGTACAGAAGAATTGATTACTATGGCCGAAGTTATTGCTTTGACACACCAAGAAAAATGGGATGGGAGTGGATATCCAAATGGATTGAAAGAAAAAGATATCCCTCTTGTTGGGCGTATAACCGCTATTTGCGACGTGTTTGACGCTTTAACTTCTGAAAGGCCGTATAAGAAAGCGTGGTCTATTGAAGAAACCGTTGATTTTATGAAAAGTGAAAGTGGAAAACATTTTGACCCCGAACTAATTCCGTTATTTTTTGAAATTTTACCGGAAGTTCTAAAAATCAAAGACCAGTTTTCAGAAAAAGCAGTTTAAAGAAGTTTGAAATTTATTGGGCGTTTCCGCTTGCAAGCTGATTTCGTCCTTGTTTTTTAGCTTTATAAAGAGCTTTGTCTGCGTTTTCTATGATTGTTTCTGCTGTGGTTGTTTGGTCTGGGTAACAAGTAAAAACTCCTAAGCTAATGGTAACAAAATTATTAGCTAGACTATCGCTGTGTTCAATTTTTAAACCTTCGACTCTTGCTCTTAAATTTTCGGCAAACGATAAAGCCCCGTTTTCGTCGGTTCCAGGTAGAGTCAAAATGAATTCTTCTCCGCCGTAACGAGCAACCAAATCTTCCGGTCTTCCGAGCGATTCGTTAAGAACTTTTGCCACCTCTGTTAAGCACCTATCCCCGGCTTGATGCCCGTAAGTATCGTTAAAATTCTTGAAATAATCTATATCAATCATAAGTAACGATATTGCCGCTTTGGCTCTTCCTGCTCGTTTAATTTCTTGTGAAAAATATTCGTTAAAGCCATGCCTATTGGCTATACCTGTTAAGGCATCATGGCTAGAAATTTTTTTCAGTTTTAAATTGGCTTGCATCAATTTTTTATGATTTTCGCGGAGTTCGTTTTCAACGCGTTTCAATTCTGTAATATTTCGAGCTACGCATAAGGAATTTAAAAATGTCTTTTTTGCGGATCTATCCATTACTAGGTCCTCAGAAACATCCCAAAGGCCTTTTGCTTCTAAAAGAACGGTTATCGAATCCACAAATTGAAATAAATTTGAATTCTCATTTACCTTGAACCGAGCTTGATAATCAGTAGTCGCTCTTGGCCCAACTCTTTTAGTCGCTATGTCATGTATGTCGATTTCATTTTTTAATTCGGATTTGATTAACGATTGAATAGGGAGATGTAATAATTGTTTGGGGGTATACCCCAGATGTTTGACGGCGGGATTTATAAATGTAATTTTTCCTTCGGAATCTAATTTAAAAATAATATCGGAAATGGATTCAATTATAGTTCTATATTCTTTTTCTCGTTGAGTGAGATCTTGTTCTGCTTTTATAGACCTTAACGATAGTTTTCTGACTTCAATAGCGGTCAAGATGCTTCGAGATAAAATTTCATAATTTAGATTGTTTTTAGAAATATAATCAGCCGCTCCGTTTTTTAAGGCTTTTACCGCTAATTCTTCGTCTCCCATTCCTGTAAGAATTATAACGGGAGCGGTATGTCCTTCTTCGCTAAGGTACTTCTCAAGGAAAATAAAAGCATTGCCATCAGGAAGGTTATAATCCAATAGAGCGCAATCAAAGCTTTCATTACTGAGTTTTTCGATACCTTCTTTTATATTCTTCGCTTCGATAAACTCAAATGTGATATCAAAGCCGTCCATAATTCTTCGTACGGCTTTTCTGTCGACTTCATCGTCCTCGATTAACAATATGCGCAGTGTTGCTTCCATTCAGTTCCATTTAAATTTAGATAAAACGTTTTGTGTCTTTAAAATAGTTGTTGTTTGGACTCTTTGTTTGTAGGGTATTGCTGGGCTATGTTTTTATTAAGAGAATTTTGTTTGTTGGAAATTTATTTTCTTAATAAGCTAATATTTCATTGTATTCTATTTTCGACTTTGAAAATTACTTTTCCTTTCTATCAAAGTATGTCGATTTTTTCTATAAGTTTTTTATATGAAAGGTCAATATCTGTAGGCCGAACGAAGAAAGTTTAAGCAATTGTAATTTTTATGTGTGGAGAAATAGGGTGATTTGCTGGAAAGCCTTGCTTATTTGGAGAGAATTTTTTTAGTTATTTTTTTACTGGGAAAACTTTTTTTGAATAAAGGCGAGCCCAAACATAACCATAAAACCTGGTAGCGCGATGATAAAGCTTCTCGTTGCCCTTTAAGGGCGAAACATAAATGAAGGGTATTCCCAATTCAATAGCTCCTCCATCGGTAATATAATTGTCTCCAATCATACAAACTTTTTTGAAGTCTTCTAATTTAAGAAAATCGTTAATAGCGTTTTTAAAACCTTGAGGATTTGGTTTTGCTTGAACGTTGGTTACGATTTTTACATTTTTAAATTGATCAAATCTATCTTCACGCGCGTTTGTGTAAATTGCGACTTTTATTCCATGGTTTAAAAAAGATTGAACATGGAGTTTGATTGGTTCGCTAAAATTTTGAGTTCCATTTGAACCTAAAACTCCATCAGCGTCCAATAGAACGCCTTGAACTCCAGAGTTTATTAAACGCTCCGGAGAAATATCTTCAAAGCGATTGACGGCAAACCAGGTTTGAACCTTATTTGGGGAAAAAGGAAGGCTAATGAATCTCCAAAATTTATAAAAAGTCAGGCCTTCTCTCGTTTTCATTTGCTCAAGTTGATTTTCTAATAACTTGTTTCAGTGTGTTCTTAAATTTAGGGGTTTTTATAAATTATTCGTTAATTTTTCCGCGCACTAAACGAACTGCAAAAGGACCCTCGCCTAGCTTGTTAATCCAACTAGATCTTCCTTTGATTAAGCTAAAAAACATTGCGCGGTCTCCGTTAATGGAATCAGTCCAGGTGCCATCGGCTCCTCCTTTTTCAAATACTGAAGGAATATGAATTTCGTCGTTTCCAACAGCTCGATTTGAAAAGCTTTTGTCAAAAATGGTTTTGACATCTTTTAACTCTGGAACTCTCCAGTCGTCAAATCCTCCAAATTGTTCCCCATTCATTTTTTCAGCAAATGCCATTGATTTTTCTAAATGAAGCCACTTTGCTAGAATTTGACGTGAATCTTTTTTAAACCAAGTTAATCCTGTTTGGTTGTCTGTTATGGTTTCGTTTCCATTATCGATAAAACGCTCGGACATGATGACCTCTACTATATTTATAATTTAAGAAAATTGTAGAAATTAAGGGAGCCTATAAAGTTTGGAATTTCCCAAAAGCTTAGGCTATTAAAAAAATATTAAAAACTTCAAAAAATATTTGAATTTTCATTATATCAAAGGTCCGTTTGAATAAAAGACATTGATGGAGATAAACCATTAAAGTTGATATATTCATTACTCTTTAGACGGTTTTGTGGCCCTTGTAAGTTGTCCTGGAGATTCAATTTTTAGGATTAATACGTGCGGTGCGCATGACGAGTGATTTTAGAGGAGAAATTTATTCGAGATGATTACATTTTGGTAATGAATTAGAGTCTAAAAAAGAAAACCCCGGCCAGAAAACTGACCGGGGTTTGAACTACGAAAAAGCTTTTTAATGAATAGAATACTAGAGGTAGAGCAATTACATCATGCCGCCCATTCCACCCATTCCACCCATACCACCCATACCGCCCATACCACCAGGAGGCGCTCCAGCATCAGAGTTCTCATCTGGTAGATCGGTGATTAGAGCTTCAGTGGTTAATAGCAAACCAGAAATACTAGCGGCGTTTTGCAAAGCAGTCCGAGCCACTTTGGCAGGATCAATGATTCCAGCTTTGATCATGTCAGTGAAATCGTCGTTTTTTGCATCGTAACCGTTAGAGCCTTTTAAGTTTTTTACTTTTTCGGCAATGACGGTGCCTTCCATGCCAGCGTTAGTAGAGATTTGGCGAGTAGGCTCTTCTAAAGCCCGTCGTACAATCTTAACGCCTAGCAAATAGTCGTGGTCGCCTTTTAATTTATCCAACCCTGGAATGGCTCGGATGAAAGCGGTTCCGCCTCCAGGAATAATACCTTCCTCAACTGCCGCTCTAGTAGCATGCAAAGCGTCTTCCACGCGAGCTTTTTTCTCTTTCATCTCGGTTTCAGTAGCTGCGCCTACTTTAATAATAGCTACACCACCAACCAATTTTGCCAAACGCTCTTGTAATTTTTCGCGATCATAATCAGAAGAAGTGTCGTCAATTTGATTTCGGATTTGCTTAACGCGAGCTTGGATATTTGCAGGTTTTCCTTTACCGTCGACAATTACAGAGTTTTCTTTGTCGATAGTTATCCGCTTTGCTCGACCTAAATCTTCTAAAGAAACGTTTTCTAGTGTAACGCCGATATCTTCCGTAATAACGTTACCGCCAGTTAAGATAGCAATATCATTGAGCATATCTTTTCGTCGGTCGCCAAAACCTGGAGCTTTTACAGCACAAACATTTAAAGTGCCGCGAAGTTTGTTAACAACTAAAGTGGCCAAGGCTTCGCCTTCAACTTCTTCAGCAATTATCAATAAAGGTTTGCCGCCCTTAGCGATTTTTTCCAATACAGGAAGAAGATCCTTCATGCTGGTGATTTTTTTCTCATGAAGAAGAATATAACAATCTTCTAAAACAGCTTCCATTCTTTCAGAATCGGTAACAAAATATGGGGATAAATAACCGCGGTCAAATTGCATACCTTCAACGATGTCCAAAGCGGTTTCCATGCTTTTTGCTTCTTCAACAGTGATAACGCCGTCTTTACCAACTTTATCCATTGCTTCGGCAATCAAATCGCCTATGGTGCTGTCATGGTTAGCAGAAATGGTACCAACTTGGGATATTTCCATTTTATTTTTAGTTGGCTTAGCTTGCTTTTGAATTTCTGGGATGACTGCAGCAACAGCGTCGTCGATTCCGCGTTTGATATCCATTGGATTCGCGCCAGCGGTAACATTTTTCATTCCTTCTCGAAAAATAGCTTGGGCCAATACCGTTGCTGTTGTAGTTCCGTCTCCGGCATTGTCACTAGTTTTGCTAGCAACTTCGTTTACCATTTGAGCGCCCATGTTTTCAAAAGGGCAAGCTAACTCAATTTCTTTTGCAACGGTAACACCATCTTTTGTGATGAGTGGGGAGCCAAATTTTTTGTCGATTACAACATTTCGGCCTTTAGGTCCCAAAGTTAATTTGACCGTATCGGCTAATTGGTTTACACCCGACATAATTTTGTGTCTGGCTTCTTCATTAAAAACCATTTGTTTCGCCATCTATCTTAATCTCCTTCTATTTGAAAACAGTAATGTGTTTAGATGTTTTTTAAAGAAATTATTTGGTAACGACGCCTAATATATCGTCTTCTCGCATAAGCAAATAGTCTTCGCCGTCGATTTTAATTTCAGTTCCAGCGTATTTTCCGTAAAGGACTTTATCGCCAACTTTTAAATCTATTTTTACTCGGTTTCCGCTATCGTTTAATTTTCCCTCTCCAACAGCTTTGACACGTCCCTCAATGGGTTTTTCTTTAGCGGAATCAGGAATAATGATACCTCCCTTGCGAACTTCCTTTTCACGAATTGGTTGAATTAAAATTCGATCTTGCAACGGACGAATATTCATGTGTTCTCCTTTCTTTTACGAAAATAAGACGGTATTATTAAGAATATTTCTCAAGTCGTTACTATTTGACGACGTTTTGAGCGAGGAATAGATAATTTCAAACTTTAATCTAGCTGAAATTAAATGACATATTTATTAGCGCTCGTTAATAGTGAGTGCTAATAGTTATAATATCGTTATTTTAAAAAGCAAGCTCTCAGATAAAGTTTTTTTGTTTATTTTTTAACTTATTGATTTTAAATGGAAAAAAAGACATCAAAAGAATTAGAAACATTTCTAAACCCAAGACCTGAAAGGGATTACGAGATTGAAATGGAGTGCCCGGAGTTCACTTGTTTGTGCCCAAAAACAGGACAACCCGATTTTGCGACTGTTACAATCCAATATATTCCAGATAAATTGTGTGTCGAATTGAAATCTCTTAAGCTCTATTTATGGTCGTACAGGGATGAAGGAGCGTTTCATGAAGCTGTTATTAATCAGATTTTGGACGATTTTGCTAATGCTTGTAAACCTAGGCATTTACAGGTTGTGGGTGACTTCTGGGTACGTGGAGGTATCCATACTTCGGTGACCGCTGAATATACTGGCAAAATTCAAAAAAGAAAGAAAAAATCAGATTAGTTCTGTCATTATCTACCCAAAAACATGATGAAAAGGCAAGGAGAATGCACGTCTTGCGGTGAATGTTGTCAAACGGTCAATATTACTGCTGTTCGCGATATTTCTATCCAACAACATGGGAGCTTGAAGGAATTAAAATTATACCTTTCTTATCGAGGAATTGAAGTTGTTGGCGAAAATATTGAAAAAAACCTTCTATTTTATTCGATGGAAATTCCTTGCAGTCAATTGAGTGTTGATTTTAAGTGTAAAGTTCACAACTCTCCTGAAAAGCCTTTAATATGTAACCGTTTTCCAAGAGACAGAGAGGATTTAGAAGGTTTAAAGGATTGCGGCTATCGATTTAGTTAAGACGACTTGCAAACATTCTCCTAAAATAGAGACAAAAAAATAGTTTATGGGCACAAACGGTTCTAGATATATTCTTAATAAAAGTGGAACTATTTCTGACACGCTTACTGGTTTAATGTGGCAAGAAAGTTATTCCTATCCAGAAAATGGAGTTTACTTAAATTGGTTTAACTCGTGGGATTATTTGGCCGGATTAAATAAAAGTAAACTGGGAGGATATGACGATTGGCGACTGCCAACCAGGTTAGAGATCCAAAGTATTTACGAAATAGAAAAAACATTTGAATCCCGTGGGCGTATTTATAAACTACATATTGATCCTTTATTTGAATTCAGTTATGGCAGCTGTTATTGGACAACGCATACTCGACTTTCTGCAGCCCTTGGTTTTGAGTTCGATTTAGGCGAGCTGTGCTGGTATCCGCAAGCTGGAGAGTGCGGTTCGGTTCGCGCAGTGAGGCAATCTATGGAATCCAAGGTTTTAATATAGAATATGTCCAGTAAAGAAAAAGAAAAAGCAAGACAGCTACGTAAAAGTCAATGGTGGCAAGCAAAATTAAATAAGGGGATTTGCCATTACTGCGGAGAAAAGTTTTCAAAAGAAGAATTGACTATGGATCATATACTCCCATTAGCGCGAGGTGGCAAAAGTTCTAAAGGCAATTTGGTAGTCGCTTGTAAAAAATGCAACAACGAGAAAAAATATTTAACTCCCGCCGAACTCATTCTTCAAAACCAGATGAAAAAAGAAATAAGTTTTTAGCTTTTTCCTACCATTTTTTCTATTTCTTCCTTTAATAAAATCTCAATAAACTTTTTTATTTAATAGCGATAACCTCTTAGATGGAAAAGGTTTTTTACCTAATTTCATTGTAGTATGTAAAAAATCTCATTAGAGCTTTATTAGAGATATTTTTATTTCTAGACGATTAATTTGAAACGAGAATTAAAGGTAAATTATAAGTCGTTATGAATCGTTTTTTTACTAAAGTGAAAGAGTCTATTAAATGGAAACTACCCATATTTATTCTTGTAGGGCTTTTTGGGGTGGGTTGGTTCGGTTTTAAGGCTATAAATTTGAGGTTTGAGCGCAACCTTGTCGATCAACTTCAAGCAATTCACAAAAACTCCTTGGAAGCTCTTAAGCTATGGGTTGAAGAAGAGAAAGCGCTTGTCGATATTTGGTCAAAAAATGAGGTTGTACGTCATCACATCGAAGAGCTAGTAGAATTAACGAAGGGGAGGAATGATTGGGAACCTGAGGAACTCATAAAATCAAAACCGCTACAAAAGCTTAGAAAAATCTTAGGCTCCGTTACGGACCGACTTAATTTCATTGGTTTTGTAATTACCGATAAAGAAGGTTTTCAGATAGGCGCTTTATTAGATGAACCCATTGGGAAGAAAACTCTGATAAGCCGTTCGAGATTTATTCAAAAAGCTCTTCAAAAAAAAACAATTGTATCGCTTCCATTTTTTTCTGAAGCGGCTCTTCCTGATATTGAAGGGGTTTGGCATAAGAAATGGCCCACTATGTTTAGCGCCGCTCCTGTTTTTAGCAAAGTAGGAGAAGTTATTGGTGTTCTTGCATTTCGAATTCGTCCAGAATTAGATTTTACACGCATATTAGAAGTAGGCAGGTTTGGTGAAACTGGAGAGACCTATGCTTTTAATTCCTCGGGATTAATGATTTCAGATAGTCGGTTTAACACTCAGTTAAAGAAAACCGGGCTTATATCCGATAGCCCTGGCAGTCGAGCGATTTTAAATGTCGATATCCGAAACCCTGAAGTTAATTTAACGGAGGGTTTGAAATCAAATGTTTTGAGAAAAAAACAACCTTTAACCTTTATGGCGGATAGCGCAATTTTTAGAAAAGGAAGTATCAATGTTGACGGTTATAATGATTACAGAGGGGTTCCTGTTGTTGGCGCTTGGACGTGGTTATCAGAATATGATTTTGGGGTAGCTACAGAAATTGATACTGAAGAAGCCTATTCGCCTTTACGTTATTTGCTGTGGCTTTTTGCCGCGTTATTTTCTCTATTGCTAATAGCGTATGTCGAGTTTGTAAGGCAGCAAGTACGAAAATTAAATGAAGAAGATAGAAAAAATGTTCAATATGATTTGACCAAAGTGTTAGCAGAGTCAAAAAACATTGAAGAAGCGATTCCAAATATTTTGCGTGTTTTTGTCAGTCATCCAAACTGGGATTTATCTTTCTATTGGCAGTTTGAACCAAAATCTAATGCGTTGCGTTGTAACGAGGGATTTTGTTCCTCGAAGTTAAGTCAAGAAGAGTTCGATTTGTTTAAAAAAAAGAGTTTTAATACTTTTTTTGAAAAAGAGATGGGATTACCAGGTCGAATTTGGAAAACTGGAAAGCCAAGTTGGGTAGAAGATGTATCTACAGATTCCAATTTCCCAAGAGCAAAAGAAGCGAAAAAAATAGATATTAGAACGGCGTTTGGATTTCCAGTTTATTCTGGGGGTAAGTTCTCAGGAGTATTCGAAGTATTTACGATTGGGACGGTAAATTTTGATAAAGACTTGAAAGTTTTTTTTGAAGGTATCGGAACGCAAATAGGGCAATTTTTTGAAAAAAAACAGGCTGAAATAAAATTAAGAGACACGAAGGAACAATTGCAATCGATCTTGGAGTCGGCGGGCGAAGGAATTTACGGTTTAGATTTAAATGGTTGCACTACTTTTGCCAATCGAGCCGCTGAAAAAATGCTTGGATATTCTTTTGAATATATGAAAGGTCGTTCTCAACATGAATTGATTCATCACAGTAAATTGGATGGAGAGACACTCCCCAATGAAGAGTGCAATATCTTTGCGGCATTTAAATTTGGAAAAATATCACATGTAGAAAATGAAGTTTTTTGGAAAAAAAATGGCGCGAGTTTTCCCGTTGAATATGTCAGCGCTCCTATTTTAAGCGAAGACGAAAAAATAATGGGAGCTGTCGTTATTTTTAAAGATATTACTAACCGAAAAAAAATGGAGCAAGAGAGAACAGATTTAATTAAAAATCTTAGAGTTGTTAACAAAGAACTGGAAGAGTTTTCTTATAGGACTTCCCATGATTTAAAAGCCCCTCTCGTAAATATTAGAGGTTTGAGTTCTATAATGAAAATGGACATGGAAGACGGTAATTATGAAGAAGTCATCTCTAACCTTGAAAAAGTTGGAGGTTTAACTCAAAAGCTTGAAAGTTTAATGAGCGATATTTTGGAGCTATCCAAAATTGATCATATAGAAGATAAATTTGAAGAAATTGATATTAAAAAAGAACTGCAATCGATTAAAGAAAATTTATCGACTCTTATTGAAGAAAAGCAAGTCAAAATGAATTTTAACTTTAAAGGAGTTGATTCTCTTTATACTTCCAAAAGTCTTATCAATACCGTATTGGAAAATCTTATATCTAACGCTATCAAATATTCCGATCCAGACAAGAATAATCGGTTTGTGAAAGTTGAAATTTTAAAAGAGAAAGCCGGTATTTATATACGCGTTTGCGACAATGGCCTGGGAATACCTCAGAAACACATGAGTGGAGTTTTTGGAATGTTTAAACGTTTTCACAAAAACACTTCATTTGGAAGTGGGTTGGGGTTATACATCGTGAAAAAAAATATCCAAAAAATAAATGGTGAAATATCGGTGAAGAGTGATGCTGAGGGGACGGTGTTTACAGTTTTTTTGCCAGAAAAGTCACAAAGACCTAATTAATTCTCTTTGGCGAGATTTAGAATTTTTTCAACATGTTCTGGAGCGAAGGGTTTCACAATATAGCCCTTTACCTCGGGAAAGTTCGCGACTCGTTCTTTATCCCTCTCTTGTTCTGAGGATGTATACATAATTATAATTATGCGGTCCTTTTTTTCTTTTGGTAATTTTGAGTATTCTTCTAAAAACTCAATGCCGTTCATCCGAGGCATATTAATATCTAAGAGTATGACTATAGGAGGGAAGTTACTATTGAATTTCTTCTTACTGTCTTCAAAAGAAAAAAAGTGGTCAATAGCTTCTTGACCGTCACAAAATGAGTAAAGAAATTTTGCTAAATTATATTTTTTAGAAATACGTTCAACTTGATAAACGTCGATTTCATTATCGTCAACAACGCAAAGAGATTTTATCATCTGAATTTATAACTAATATTTGTGAGTCAAATGTAGCTTTAAGCTATAAGGAGAAAAATTATAGCATGTATCATTAGAAACCCTGAAAATAAGTTCGGATAATCTATTTTTTTAAGAATAAAGAAGGGTAAGGCTAAAAAGATGAAATGTTATATTAATTTATTTTACTCCTCGGTCAATCATGAATGAGCTGTAAGATGTATCTTCTTTTCTAATATGATTAGTCCACCAGTTTTTTAAAAAAAGTAAGACTAATGTCGGGTCTACGAATTCTCCAGAATCATATTGCAATTCAAACTCTTTGACTTTGGCAATGTAATTTTGATGAGCTGATATGTGAGATTGCTGGTCCGGATATTTGTGGGTGTTAAAAAGTTTTTCTTCGTGAGCAAAATGATATTGGGAATATTCACGCATAGTTTTTAATATTGGACCTAAAGCTTTTTTCCCCTCATTTAAATTAATTTCTTCACTCAATTGTCCCATCAAATTAAATAAGTTTCTATGTTCTTTATCTATTGAGGGTATTTTTAGATCTAACCAGTCTAGCCAGCTTTTGCTTTTCATCATATCTCCTTCCTTTTTTCTCTTTTAGATGAACAAGAGGGGTTATTTATTCCCTGTGAGTTTTCTAAAATCCATAATAGATAAAGCTAATTTATTTGAAATAAGAACTTAGGGGCTTTTTTAATTGTTTTGTGATTCTTATCACAATACTTTCGTGAAATTACCGATTAGGGGTATAAATGGTTGAGGTTTTTATATTGAGGGTAAATGTAAAAAAAGTTTCTAAGGAGAGGGAAAATAAGATATCCTTTTTATTAAAAGAATAGAGGGTTTATCAGATTGGGAAAATGTAGTACGATTTCGGCTAGACGATTTTTTGCATACATGGTTGTTGATGCCAATTTTCACCCTTAAAATTAAGTGTTATGCCTAAAAAAATATTAATTGTTGAAGATGATAGAACTTCTCGGACTCTTTTATCAAAGGTTCTGATTAAATATGGGTACCAAACAATAGAGGCAAATAATGGGGTGCAGGCTCTAGAAAAGATACAAAAAGTTAACCCTGATCTAATTTTCATGGATATTAATATGCCCATGAAAGATGGGATTACTACTCTTGCTGAAATAAGAAAGTCAGAAACCTTCTCCGATATTCCTGTCATAATGTTGACGGCTAGAAGCGATAAAAAAACAGTTGCTAAAGCGATCGAATTAGGAGCGGTAGATTTTTTAGTAAAACCACTTGATACGAAAATAGTGTTAAAAAAAGTTGAAAGCTTTGGAAACGCTAAAATTGAGAAGTCATGGGAAAACTTAAAGCCTATTCAGCAAAAGATGCTACGCCTAAGCGTTGCTTCAATGCAAAATTCTTTAAAGTGTGTGGAAGATGGTAAGCCTTTGCCCTATGAGGAAATTAAAGAAACTTGTTCTTATTTGGTAGAGAGCGTTGTCGATGGAGACGTTCAAAGTTTATTAGACGCTGTACATGGTCATGACAATGGCACTTTTGTGCATTCATTGAGGGTAGCCGCTATTTTAGGCTCGTTTGCAAACTTTAAAGGATTGGATAAACAGGATACTTTGGAAGTCGTTACGGGTGGCATGTTACACGATATGGGGAAATCAAAAATTCCTTTGACTGTTTTAAATAAACCGGGCCGTCTTAATGAAGATGAATTTAAAATCATGAGAATGCATGCTGAATATACGATGGATATTTTGAGGAAATCTCCTGGTATAACCTCTAATATGGTTGAGATTGGCGGTAGACATCATGAAAGAATGGATGGAACAGGATATCCTAGAGGATTGAAAGGCGAAGATATTGGAACACTAGGGGCTATGGCAGCTATTGCCGATGCTTTTGAAGCTTTAACAGCAAAGCGACCTTATAAAAACCCTATCCCTGGAGATGAGTCTTTAAAAATAATGAAATCTTGGGATGGGCATTTAGACCCAGTATTATTATCCCAATTTAGCGATTTGATACATAAAGGCCTTTAAAGTTAAAGGCTAGAGGAAAACTCAAGCGTTTTGAGTACTTGAGTTTCCCAATGTTGTTTTACTTAAAATATGCCGTGATTTGCCGCAATCATACAAGCCAACATTGGCAATGAAAGCCATGCGTTTGTTCGACTTGCTAAGAAAGCTGTTCTTTTGGCTTTTGCTAAAGCATCGCCTTCTAATGCGCCCGCAATAATCTTCTTTTGGTTAGGCCAAATAATAGCCCACACATTAAAAGCCATAATTATTCCGAGTGTCATACCAATCATGATCGACGAACTAGGAATACCTTGAAGACCGTTCTGTCTTCCAACGACATAGTACGCAATTCCAGTGATTACCGTCAAAAGAGCTGACCATCGGAAATAAAACAATGCTTTTGGAAGGATGATCTGAGTATATGGTTTGGCCGCTCCCTCTTCAACCATTTTGGGCATGGACTGAACCTGGATTAAATTGAAAAAATATAACAATCCGATCCAAAGTATCCCCATCAACACATGCAAAAATTCAATAACCCACATTTTCTTTAACCTCGCTCAAAAATAAAACTAATTTTAATTGGTTTTGTTTCTATCTGTCGCCCTTGCGAATACAAGAAGTCATATATTTCGTTAACTCAGGCGTATAATACCGGATAACTAACATAGTTAGATGGAAAAAATTAGAATAAGATTCAATTTTTCTTAAATTTTTACTACGAGGTTAGGTGTTGTTTAAAAAAATAAGAAAAAAAGAAATAAAATGAAAGTTGCGGTAACGGCGATGGAAATAAGAAATTTTGATAGTGGTTTTGGAGTTGTTTTACCCGATGTGATACTGGATTCTTGGGATTTTGGAGGAGTAAACTGCTTAATTTTTTGGTTTAAGTTTCTATTTTCTTTACTTAAGTTAGAGTTTTCTAAGCGTAGTTTTTCAATTTCGTTTTTAAGCCCAAGTTTTTCTACTTTTAAAGCCTTATTTTTTTCGATTTCTCTTAAAAGAGCTTCTTCGGGGCCTAATGTAATTCCATTTTCTGGAACTTCGCTCCATTCGCTATTTCCTGCCATAGCTTTTTGCCGTTTATTTAGTTGAAGTTTTTTGTCGCTTCGATGAAAAGATTGCTTGCCGAGTCTAGTTGATTTATTTGCTCATTTGAAAGTTCAATTTCGCTAGCTTGAGCAAATTCGCGCACTTGTTCTGGTTTTCTGGAACCAACGACAGCTGTTAAGATATTTTTTTGTCTTATCACCCATGCTAAAGCAATTTCTATGGGCTTTTGGTTTTTCTCTTCGGCGACTTTTTTGACAGCTTCGTAAACTTTAATTGCGTGTTCGAAGTAAGGAGGATGAAAAAGCCTGTTGTTTTGTCTTGTCGGACTTTTTAAAGCTTCTTTATCAAAACGACCTCCCATTAGTCCCTGACCAGTAGGAGAGTAAGCCATATATTGGATGTCGTCTTTTTCGCAAACATCCATTGTTTCGCCTTCATATTCTCTTTTCACAATGCTGTATGGAACTTGATTAATTGAAAAGTAGGAAGCTCGTTCGCCCAGTTTTTTTATGTCTTGCGATCTAAAGTTAGATAAGCCGACGATTTTTGCTTTGCCTTCCGCTTTGAGACGAAACATAATTTGGCAAAATTGTTCACTTTTTTCTGGCGAGTTGAAATAATCTCCAGGCCAATGCACAAGGTATACGTCAACATAGTCTCTATTCAAAGCTCGAAGAGAGTTTTCAAGCCTTTCTTTATAACTTTCAATAGTAATCTCTGCATCGGGCCAAATTTTTGAAATAATAATTACATCGTCTTTTTTATTGCCAAGCGCTTTACTGAGCCGGCGCTCCGATTCACCATCACCATAGCCTTCTGCAGTGTCAAAAGCGGAAATATTCATTTCCAAAGCTGTTTTAACTACGCGATCAGCGTCCTCAGATGGGCAAACATCTCCCCATCCACCGCTGGGAGCAATCTGCCAGCACCCCATGGTAATGGAGCTCCATTTCTTATTCAAATCTCGATGTAAAGTATATTTCACAGGATCAAACTCTCAAAAAAAGGAATATGCTATTACTGTTTTGAAAGCAAGGTCTGAGCTGTGGAAATTAGGTCTTCGAGCTGTGAGCTTAGTTGTTTATGGCGGGATTCATTTTTTTCATCAAGCCAGTTAATGGGTTCGTTGACTAAGGTATAAACGTCGTTCAGCTCTTCTTTTATGGAGAGAATTCTTTGGTTCATCCAATCAATGCGTTTGATGAAACCTTTAATGAAATGGTCTTTGAATTTGTTTTGAATGGCCGGAGGCATTGAATCGAGAAACAGACCTTCCATTTTTAAAGTTTTTGTGCCCCCTTTGGAAGTCACGTTTGCGCTTCGCAAACGTTTCCCTAGTAGCGATAGCTCTCCAAAAATATCCCCCGCTTTCAATTCTAAAAAATGAATTGTAGGAGCTTCTTCTTTTGCAACTATAGCTTCGCCTTCCATAACTAAAAAAATGGCAAAGTCGATATCTCCTTGGCAAATAATTTTTTCGCCATCTTCAAACGATGAAATATTATTCTTTAGGCCAATCATTTGACTTTTTTCTTCATCAGTAAAATCCTGAAAGAAGTCGAACTTATCCATGATTTCGTGAATTAATGTTTCATTTCCAATATTTTTCATAATGTAAGTTTACGTTTGAAATTAATTTACCAGTAATTTGTTAAATGAAGTATTTAGCTAATTTTTAAAATGTGCGTTGCATTCGTCTTCTAATTTTTTTTCGACTATGAGGCCACACATATTGGGATTTGTATTAGCTAATGCATAGCAAAAGTTTTGTTTGTCACGATTTCTGATCAATGTGCAGTAGTAATGACTATGATCTTTGTTGGTATACCCATAAGCCTTATCTTCGTCTTTGGATTTTGAAAGGCAAAGGTTTTTATCGTCGGCGTTTGCCATTTCCATACATGCGGATGCCTTTTCTGGGGCAGCAGAGCTAAAAGAGGGAATTAAAAAAATGTTTATTGCAATGAAAACTGTGAGTAGAGTTTTGAGCAGGTATTTCATAGTTCCCTCCCTCTAAAATTGGAATTTTTATCCAACCAATAGGCAATTTAAAATAATTTAAACGTTAGATTTCGATATGTATCTTTAAAATAAAAAATATAAACCTGGAATATTTTGCAGTAATGCAAACAAATTTGCAATACAAGGTTTGGAAACCCTCTTCAATTATATTTCCCTAAAAAATCGTTGATCTTAATTTGAAAAAGATCTTTCAACATCCCTAAAGAATCTTGAACAATACGAACGCGCGACTCAAGAACATTATGCCATTCTACAGGCGTCTCCGAAATTTTGAGATTTGACTTCTGAGCTAGATAAAGAAATTCTACATCAAAACTAAAACGATCAATTCTCATTTTTTCAAATATTTTAGTGACTTTTTCTCTTCGAAAACATTTAAAACCGCATTGAGTGTCTATAAAGCCTTCTAGAACAATGATTTTTACAAATTTATTAAACGCTCTACCCATGCCTTCTCTATACCATGCTTGTCTAATTGTTACGTTCGAATCTGGAAGAGAGCGGGATCCTATCGAGATATCATATCCATCTTGTATTAAAGGATATAGCTTAAAGAAATCTTGGATAGGTGTTGAAAAATCAGCGTCTGACAATAGGCAGATTTCACCTTTTGCGGCTAAAACTCCTTGGCGGACAGCAAATCCTTTACCGCGATTTTTTGGAGCGCTTATCTTAACTAATCCTTCGTCGCCGAAATATTCCGAGGTTACTTCCAAAGTTTGGTCACTACTCCCATCATCAGATAAAATGACTTCCCATGTAAAATTTTGTTCTTCCAGGAACTTCCTTAATGCTGGGAGAGTACGAGGCAACCTGGATGCTTCATTGTAGGCGGGAATAATAATCGACAAAAATGGATTCATTGTAGTTGTTGTGGAAAAGTATAGCCTGGGTTAAGGGACTCTCCCCCGTCTATGAATAAAATTTCTCCATTTACAAAAGAGTTTTCTATTAGATAGTTTAACCCATTAATTAGGTTTTCTGGCGAACCATGATTACCTGTTGGAACGTGTTTCGATTCTCTTTTTAAATAACTATCATCTTGGCCGGCTGGCGGAAGAATCAATCCCGGAGCAATTCCATTAACGCGTACCTGTGTCCCCCATTCAATAGCGGCGATGCGAGTTAAGTGAGCCAATCCTACTTTGGAAACCGAATAAGCGGCAAAGGTGGGCACGTTTCTGAGAATTCTTTCGTCGAGTATGTTGACGATCATTCCTTGGTTAATTTTTTTTTTATACTCTCTCATTAGAATGAATGGAGAGAATAGATTTATATGAAATGTGTCTAATAAATTTTGAGATTTGGTTTCTTCAATGTTTTCTTGGATGAAGTTAGCGGCTGAGTTAATTAATAAAGTGATATCAGAAAAGTCGTCTGATATTTTATTAAGGAGCTCTTCTACGTTTTCCATATTAGAAAAATCGCAAGTATAGCCTTTAGATTTTACACCCATGCCATTCAATTGGTCTAAAACGGACTGAGCTTCGGGACGCATCTTACTAAAATGCAATGCGATGTCGTAGCCCTTACTTGCTAAATAAAGGGCAAACGATTTTCCTAGCCGAACGGCGCCTCCGGTAATAATTGCTGTAGGCATGGGTATTGGTTTTTTAATGATATTGAAATAACGAACTGAAACTAATTTAACGTGAAAAGGAGTTCAAAATCTACTCAAATTTGGAGATGACCTTTCTTTCACTTTGTAATCGGACCTAAGATTAACTAAATTAAAAATAGAAAACAAAACGGTTTGCGATGTTGCTTGAACTACGGCTATGAGATTGATAATATGACTAAAACTTGAGTGAATTGGAGAACAAACAATGCAAGATTCGTCCAAAAAAGTAGTCAACATAGCTATTTTAACTGTGTCCGACACTAGAACCGAAGAAGATGATAAGTCTGGAAATATATTGGCGGAGCGAGTTAAAGAAGCCGGTCATAATTTGATAGATAAGCGCATAATTACCGACGACATTGATAAAATTCAAGGAGTTTTAAAGGAATGGATCAACAATCCCGATGTAGACGCGATTGTTTCTACGGGAGGAACTGGAGTTACAGGGCGCGACGTAACGCCGGAAGCTTTTGAGGGGGTGTATGACAAGGCCATTCCTGGGTTTGGAGAACTTTTTAGAATGTTGAGTTATCAAAATATAAAGACTTCCACCATTCAATCACGCGCTACGGGAGGCGTTGCCAACGGCACAATGATGTTTGCTCTGCCAGGGTCTACAGGAGCATGTAAAGACGGTTGGGATCAAATTATAGTCCATCAACTTAATAGCGAACATAAGCCATGCAATTTGGTCGAATTAATGCCCAGGATGCTTGAAAAATAGATTTTTTTTAAGCGCTGCTGAGTTTGGTTTTTAGCATCGCTATCCAAATAAATGCAAGACTATGAATTCTTAATTGACGAAACTCGCTTAAATAGTCGATTGGATGTATTTCTGACCGATGAACTCCCAGATTTTAGCCGATCTTATCTCAAAAAATTAATTGACGGTAGTTTGGTAACTGTCAATGGCGCTTGTGCAAAGCCTAATTACAAACTCAAACTTGGGGATTCTATTGAGGTAGCAGTCCCCGATCCTATTCCTTTAGAAGTTCAACCAGAGCCAATCCCAATACACGTGGTTTTTGAGGATGAATCCATTTTGGTCATCGACAAACCTGCCGGAATGGTGGTACATCCTGCTCCCGGTAACTATACCGGCACTTTAGTAAATGCAGTTTTGAATCATTGTTCAGATCTTTCAGGAATTGGAGGGGTTGAAAGGCCCGGGATTGTCCATCGGTTGGATAAGGATACTTCAGGACTGATTGTTGTCGCTAAAAACGATAAGGCTTTACAATCTTTAACAAAACAATTTAAAGACCGAATTGTGAAAAAACAGTATCTTGCTTTAGCTAGAGGGATCTTAAGAAAACGCTCTGGAATAATTAACGCTCCAATTGGCAGGCATAAAATAAATAGAAAAAAGATGGCTGTTGATATTCAATCGGGTCGGGAATCGATTACCCATTATGAAACTGTTGAACAGTTTAAGCTGTTCGCGTTTTTAAGACTATTCCCTAAAACTGGGCGGACTCATCAAATTAGGGTGCATTTATCACATATCGGCAACCCAATTTTATGCGACAAGCTTTATAGTGGAACTAGTTCAAACTCTTTAATTAAAACTCTTACTCGCCAAGCTCTCCACGCTCACAAGCTAGAATTTCAACATCCCTGTTCGGGACGAACTGTCGAATTTGAGTCCCCTTTGCCCAAAGATATTGCTTCTTTAATGAATTAAGGAATAACAAAACAAGATGAACCGAAAAATGTTTTCAAATTTTAACTGGATTTATTTTTCTGTCATCCTATTGATTTCAATTTTGGGTGTAGTGATTATCTACAGCGCGAATCATGGGAGACCCGAGGAGTTTTTTAGAAGTCTTTATATTAAGCAGATTTTTAGAATTTGTTTAGGTTTAGCTGTTATGTTATTTGCTATTTTTGTCGACTACCGTTTTTGGGGCAGGAATGCTTACTTTATTTACGCCGTCATTATTATTTTTCTTGTTTGGACATTATTTTTTGGAAATATTGCTTCTGGCGCTCGCCGTTGGATAAGAGTTGGTCCACTTATCTTGCAGGTATCGGAGTTTGCTAAGTTTGCGTTAATTATTGTTTTGGCCCAGTATTACGCTAAGAAAAATCATGATGGAAAATATAAATTAGTAAATTTAATCATTCCAGCGATTTATACAGGAATCATCTGTTTCCTTATCTCATTACAGCCTGATTTGGGAACTGCGATGATCATCCTTTTTGTATTTGGTATTTTTGTTTTAGCTTCAGAAATGTATACCGCAACCCTGATTAAGCTATTTTGCGTGGGATTGGTTTCTATTCCTATGCTTTGGTTTATCCTCAAGGACTACCAGAAAACTCGTGTATTAACGCTATTTAATCCTGAGTTAGATCCTTTAGGAGCGGGATATCATGCCATTCAGTCTAAAATTGCTATAGGGTCAGGAGGATTTGGCGGACAGGGTTTGTTTGCAGGATCTCAAAGTCGTTTAAATTTTCTTCCTGAGAAACACACCGATTTTATTTTTAGCGTATTTGCGGAAGAAACGGGATTCCTAGGAGTTACCGTTCTTTTGATCTTATACATTTATATTATATTGAAAGGTTTGAATATAGCCTATAAAGCTGCCGATCGATTTGGATTATTTCTTGCCCTTGGAATTATAGGTTCTATAGCATTTTATATAATTGTTAATATTGGCATGACAATAGGATTGTTTCCTATTACAGGAATTCCCCTGCCTCTCCTAAGCTATGGGGGCTCCTCTCTTATTTCCACATATTTTGCTTTTGGTTTGTTGTTGAATATTGAGATGAGGCGAGAGGTAAGGTGAATTATTCCCATATTTCAATTAGTTTACCGTGAAGGTATTTTAAAATAATGTTATAATTTCGACAACCTACCGTTTTGAAGAATACAGGTTGTTGAAGAGAATTTATAGTGATTGCCCGCGTTTTCGCATTTGCTTTCGTTATACATTTGGCTTGGTTTTATACATTTGTATGAAATGGTCAAATTCGAAAAAATAACGTTGGCGTTTTATTAACGCGATGAAAGGCAGTCTAAGTTTAATAAAAAGTTAAAAACCCTTTATGAGTGTATCGAATTATGGCTTCAGAAATTGTCATAAATTCGAATAATCGTGAGATTCGTGTAGCCTTATTGGAAAACAACCTATTGGCTGAGTTGTTTATTGAGCATAAGGCGAACCGTGGGATTGTGGGCAATGTTTATCTGGGGAAAGTTATCCGAGTTCTTCCAGGGATGCAGGTTGCTTTTGTAAACATTGGTCTTGAAAAAGCGGGATTTCTATACGTTGGCGATATCGATACTATCGATCTTCTCGGTATAGAACATGAAGACAATGAAGAGCATCCTCAAGATTTGAACGACGATGAAGTAGAAGACGATCAAGAAAAACCATTTCGTCAAGCTAATTTAGGCGTCCCCATTCAAGATATCTTGAAAGAAGGTCAAGAACTCATGGTGCAAGTGGCAAAGAATCCCATGGGTACGAAAGGTCCTCGTCTAACCTCCTATATCACTCTTCCCGGAAGGCATATTGTATATATGCCAACTATGCGACAAATCAGCGTTTCTAGAAGAATTGAAGATGAAGAAGAAAAAGAGCGATTAAAAAACTTAATTGCCGAGGTTGGAAGGCCAGGTGAAGGTTATATAGTAAGAACCGCTGGGGAAGGACGAATTAAAGAAGACTTTATTTCTGATGTAGAGTTTCTTCATCGTCTTTGGGAAAATATCAAAGATAAATCCGAGCGAGTTGCAGCTCCATATTTATTATATGAAGATTTAAATTTAATTGTTCGATCGATAAGAGATTTGTTTAACCAAGACGTTAGAGGACTAGTTATCGATTCGAAGCCAGACTATCAAAAGTGTCTGGAGTTTTGTTCCGCCTACATGCCCCATCTGATCGAAAAAATTGAATTATATGACGATAAAATTCCCATTTTTGATCATTATGGAATCGAAATGGAAATCAGCCGCGCGATTGGACGGAAGATTTGGCTGAAATCAGGCGGCTATATTTCTATTGATCAGACTGAAGCCTTAATGGCGATAGATGTAAACACGGGTAAATTTGTAGGACATAGCGATCCTGAAGAAACAATATTAAAAACTAATTTAGAAGCTGTTAAAGAAATTGTTTATCAGCTTAGATTGAGGAATATAGGCGGTATTATTATTGTCGATTTCATCGACATGGCTAAAGAAAGTAGTAAAGAAACAGTATGGTCGGCTTTAACTCAAGCTTTGAAATCCGACCGGTATAGAACTAGAATTTTAAAAATTTCTGAAATTGGCTTAGTTGAGATGACCCGTAAACGGGTTCGAGAGAGTATAAGTCAAACATTGTGCGACCCTTGCTCTTATTGCGAAGGGAAAGGATATATTAAATCTCCTACTACGACTTGCTACGAGATTTTTAGAAATATCCAAAGAACTGCTGGAGAAAACTTAGATAAAAAAAAGGTGACAGTTCAAGTTCATTCCACTGTCTATGATTTGATATTGGAAGAAGAAAATGGCTTTTTAGATGAAATGGGCGCCCAGTTCAACCTTCAGATAGCCATTGAAATAAACCCTAAATTACATCAAGAAAACTACACGGTAAATTTTGAGTAATTGAATTTAAAAATTTTATCGAGAGTTTCCTGATGCCTGCCGCTGGTAATTTTGAATTGATTGGTTTGAATAGTCCATTTTTATACCCAAACTATTTGCAAAGTGGATCGATTAGAGTTGGTTCTTAATGTTAACTCTAATAAATATTTTCTTTCTTTAAGTGGCTGCAATGTTTGGGTTCGACCAAAATCAACAAAAAGCTCTTCATCTGACATGGTTTGCCTTTTTTTTAACTTTTTTTGCATGGTTTAATTTAGCGCCGTTTAATTCAACGTTGGTTTTAGTTTTAGGATTTACGGAGACTCAAATTAAAGTTTTGATGATTGCGAATGTTGCGCTGACTATTCCCGCCAGAATTTTTATTGGCCCTTTGGTGGATCGTTTTGGGCCTCGGCTTGTGTTTGCAATATTGCTGCTATTTTCATCTTGTTCCTGTTTTATTTTTGCTCAATCAAGCTCATTTTTTTGGGTTTTTGTTTCTCGGCTGCTTATGGGAATTTCTGGAGCTGGGTTTGTTGTGGGAATTAGAATGATATCCGAATGGTTCCCTGAAAGAAAGATGGGAATAGCTCAAGGGATTTATGGCGGTTGGGGGAATTCTGGAGCGGCGGCTTCGGCATTTTTATTACCGTGGGTAGCTTCCTTTTTTGAGTTAGAAGGAGGTTGGAGAATTGCTTCTTACCTTTCTGGGATTTTATGTTTTGGTTGGGCTTGTGTTTATTATTTCAGCGCTAAAGAAAAACGTAATCGGAATTTATTAGAAGAAAAACATGAAACGCTTCGGCCGTCTTCAAAACAGGATAAATGGCTTTTTACAATTTTGATGACTCCAGCTTATATTGCTATGGCTACAGCTGTTTGGAAGTTGTCAATTTCAGCTTCTTTTAGCTTTGAATATCCGGTGTTTTTAACAATTTTATGTTTTCTTACCTTGGCGTATTTTTTTCATATTTCAAAGTTTTGGAAAAGTAATTCGAATGTTAATTTTGAATCCTCAGATCAAAACGGTCAATTTAGAAACTTAACGGTTTTAAGTTTAGTATATGCCCTTACTTTTGGATCACAATTAGCGGTTATTTCTTTCTTCCCTCAGTTTTTGCAAAATACGTTTGGCCTTTCAACAGTTCAAGCCGGTATATGGGGAGCAAGTTTTGCTTTTATGAATGTTTTTGCTCGTCCTGCAGGAGGTTGGTTTTCGGATATTTGGGGCAGAAAGAGAACGCTCGTTTTTCTTATTTTTGGAATTTTAATATGTTATAAGCTTATGGGCGATATTGACCTTAGTTGGTCTTTAGAACGCGCCATCATCGTTTCGATTACTTGTTCAGTTTTTTTGCAAGCTGGAAGCGGAGCTTGCTTTGCTATTGCGCCAGTGATAAATAAAAATGCCGCTGGACAAATAGCGGGGATCATTGGAGCTTATGGCAATATTGGGGCGGTGGGATTTTTGATAGCTTTTAGTTTTATTGACGAAAGTTCTTTTTTCTATATGCTCAGCGGAGTTGCTGTTTTAGTCTTTTGTTCTTTATATTTTTTAGATTCGTTTAGTGAAAACGAGTCATTACTTTTTCAAAAAACATAAATGAAGGAAGTTTTTAAAAAACTCGACTATTAAAAACTTCTTCAGTTGTTACTAGAAAATTTTTAGGAAAATCATTATGGGATTTAATTGTGGAATTGTTGGGCTTCCAAATGTTGGTAAATCGACTATTTTTAACGCATTAACTAGAGCTGGCGCCGAATCGTCAAATTATCCTTTTACAACGATAGAGCCTAACGTTGGAGTTGTTTCCGTTCCAGACTCCAGATTGGATAAAATTTCGGAAATAATGCCCGCTAAAAAGGTAGTTTTTACTAACATGCAGTTTGTAGATATCGCTGGTTTAGTGAAAGGAGCGTCCAAAGGAGAAGGTTTGGGCAATAAGTTTTTAGGCCACATAAGAGAAGTACGAGCAATTGCCCATGTAGTTCGGTGTTTTGAGGATGGAAACATAACGCATGTAAGTGGCAAAGTTGATCCGATTTCAGATGTTGAAACAATCGATACAGAGTTAGGGATTTCTGATTTAGAGTCCTTACAAAAAAGAAAACAAAAAGTGGAGAAACTTGCTAAATCTGGAAATAAAGAAGCCCGATTTGAGATGGAATGCTTATCTAAACTTATAGAAACAGTTAATTTAGGTAGACCCATTCGATCTTTAGACTTAGATAGCGAGGCCGAAGTTGATTTTGTCCAATCGTTAAATTTAATTACGTCAAAACCTGTTTTATATGTTTGCAATACGATTGACCCCTCGGAATCTGAAAATGATCATGTTAAAAAAGTTCAGGAGAGGGCAGATGCAGAAGGAGCTCAACTCGTTACAATCTCTGGGAAGCTTGAAGGAGAGATTATGGAAATTGAAGATCCCGAAGAACGTGATGTTTTTTTAGAAGAAATGGGACTCGATGAACCAGGATTGAACAGAGTAATTAGAGCTGGATACGATTTGTTGGGCTTGTCGACTTTTTTTACGGCAGGCGGCGGCAAAGAAAATAGAGCATGGACAATCCGAAAAGAGGCGAAAGCGCCGCAGGCGGCGGGAGCAATTCATACCGATTTTGAAAAAGGCTTTATCCGAGCCCAGGTCTATCACTATGACGATTTAATAGAGCTGAAGTCTGAAAATGCCGTTAAAGAAGCAGGGTTGCTTCGTTCAGAAGGAAAAGAATATAAAGTTAAAGACGGCGATATAATAGAATTTCTTTTTAACGTTTAAAGAAGGTTTTAAGCTTACGAATTTTCAGGGTCTAAAAAATCCAAAGTCAAACCTTCGTAAGCAAAAAACATTTCAAGGTTATTGTCTGGTTCTACTTCGGTAACATAGTCCTGAGTTTCCTTTAAAAGTTCAGCTAATTTGAAATCGTCATAATTTGGTTCGTGGTGATAGAACGCTAGCTTTTTAATATTAGCTTCTAGGGCAATATCTGCGCCGATTATTGTGGAGCTATGCCCCCAATCTTTCTTTTCTTCCATTCCTTCAATAAAAGTATACTGAGAGTCAAAAATTAACATGTCGGCGTCTTTAAAAAACGCAACTTCTTCTTTGAATTTGCCGCGACCAAAATCTCTGTACTCTGCATCTGTTGCGTAAACTATAGATTTGCCTTTATAGTCAACTCTAAAAGAAAATGAGTCTCCAGGATGATAGTTTAATTTCCAGGTAATTTTTACATCGTCAAACTCTAGAGATTCAGTTTCTTCCAATTGAACGATATTTATATCTGCTTCGAAAGATTCAAATGAGACTGGGAAATGGTCTTCTTCTTGTTGGTATTCAAGTCTACCGGCAAGGTCGTTATGGGCTCCGTAAATAGTGAATTTGTTACCGGCAATAAAGAACGGATTGAAGAATGGTATACCCATTATGTGATCCCAATGTGTATGAGAAATAAAAATATGAGCTTCTCCTTTACCTTTTCCAAACTCTTGTTCTAGCCACTCTAGTCCCAGTATCCTCATACCCGTTCCCGCGTCAAAAACTAAATTATGGCCTCCAACTTCTACTAAAACGCAAGACGAGTTGCCGCCATAACATCCCTTAATTTCTAGAGGTAAACTTTGTATAAAGTTTTTACGGGATTCGGCATTTTCCAAATCTTTTGGTTCTATTAAGTCTATAGCTTTCGAAAGTTTTTCCTCAATTTGTTGAGACGAAGCTGGTGTTGGAATGGAGCCTCTTACGCCTTTGAAAGTTGTTCTGAAAGTGTTTGAAGTCATCAATAGGTTTCTCGTTTATTGGTTTATCAAGCGGTTTACTCAGACTAAAGTTTTAATGCTTAAGTTGACAAAGACTTATTTAAGTTAAGTAGGAGAAAATATTCTTGATTGAACGTTGGTTTAGCGAGTTTTTGAATTTTTTACTTTATGGGTTCAGTTTCAAAGAAATGAAGGTATTGATTTTTCTGGAGAGAAGTTCCTAATACATCCTTGGCAGGATCGAAATCCTGCCAAGGTTAAGAAAGAGTTTTATTTTGGAATGACATTTGACGCTTGAGGACCTTTTTGACCTGTCGTTATATCAAACTCAACAGGTTGTCCTTCTTTGAGCGATTTATAGCCATCTGATTGGACAGATGAATAGTGAACAAAAACATCTTCTCCGTCTTCCACTTCAATAAATCCATAACCTTTTTTATCGCTAAACCATTTAACTTTCCCAACAGACATAATATAAGTTCTCCCAAATCTAAATACCTAAAACCCGTGAACAAAAAATAAAAGGTACTTTTTCTTATATAAAATCCGGACCAACCAAATATTGAAAAGTTAAACTATAAAGGCGAGAGCCCGGGAAGATTGAGATGCGACCAATCTAATTTATAGGACTGGATAACTATATAACAGTTTCCTATGAGGGAACCGGGTGATCATGTGCAGACTTCCCCCAGCGAAATGCCAAACTTTAAAAGCTTCTCCTTTTTCTTAAAGAATCTTGGCATTCATCTCAAAGATTTCTCCCGGACATCAAATCTTTGAGACTTTATGGTATTTGTTCAAAATCGAATTAAAGTTTTTTAAACGATAATTCAAACAATAGATTTTACAAATTAACGGTCATGTTAATTTTTTCTATTTACGAACAAAAATCAAAAGAATTAAATTATCTTCTGAAAAATACTTATAAACCGCTACGAACTTTATCACATTAATTTGAACTGGTTCAAGCATATTTCATGATTTATTTTCTTTGTTTTGATCGACTAAATCGTAAATATTCTTAATAAAATTATTACTTTTTACGTATATATATTTAAATTTTATATTAATTTTTGTTCCTAGAAAGTTCTTCTAAAATGATTTTTTTGATTTCGGCGATGAACGGAAAACAATGAATGGTTTTTTGAGAACGAATTATTGATCTAATAATATTAATTAGAATAGGTGAAAATAATAATTTTGAGCCGATTATGTATTTTGTTTTATAAGCGATAAAGAAATAGCTTGAAAAGAAGTTTGATTTTTAAGTGTTTAAAACTCTTTGAAAATTAAGGGATTATTTGATATTCTGTCAGAGGTCCCAATTTGAGTTTCAATCATCTCTCCAAACCATTAAATTTCTTCTATGAATCCAGTTCAATATCAAGACTATTATCAGGTTTTGGGAATTCCTCGAAATGCCACTAACGCTGATATTGAAAGAGCCTTTCGAACTTTAACAGGGCGTTGGACGGTTAGACAACCAGAGCAAACATCTTTTTTAGAAAACTCCAAAGAGCGGCTTTCTCTTGCCGAAGAAGCTTATTCTGTCTTATCCGATAATGGAAAGAGGGATGCTTATGATCAAAGCGTATTTGGTTTTAAGGCGACTATGATTAGTAATCATCCTTATGCTGGACCAAAATCCCCAGTTTCTCGCATGAGTGGAATGAGTCGTGGAAATAAAAGCCGACATAGCGTGTATGAGGATTATTTTGGTTTTTCGGAAAAGCCATTTGATCTCACTCCTGATCCTAAATATTTATACCTTAGTCCAAAACACAAAGAGGTATTAGCCCACTTGGTTTTTGGGCTGCAAGAGAATAATGGTTTTCTTAAGATTGTTGGTGAAGTTGGAACGGGAAAAACCACGATTAGTCGCAGTTTTTTAAGCCAATTAGACTCAGGGTTTAATATTGCTTATATTTTTAATCCGTGTCTCAACTCTGTAGAGTTAATTCAAACTATAAATTCAGAGCTAGGAATACCATCTGAAACTGAAAGCCGTAAAGAGTTAATTGATATTCTGAATGCGTTTTTACTTGAAGAGAGAAAAAAGGGTAAGCGTGTTGTTTTGATTGTTGATGAAGCTCAAGACTTGGAAACCCCAGTGCTTGAGCAATTGCGTTTACTTTCTAATTTAGAAACTAATACGCAAAAGTTAATTCAGATAATATTAATAGGGCAACCTGAGTTAGATAAAATTTTACAAAAAGAAGAATTAAGGCAACTTAAGCAGCGCATTACCATTCAATGGGAATTGCTTCCCTTAAACCAAGAAGAAACTAGGGGATATATTCAGCATCGATTAAATGTTGCGTTGGGTAAAGGAAAAGTACGTTTTACAAAATCGGCTATGGATTTAATTTTTCGTTATTCACAAGGAATTCCTCGAATGATTAACGTGTTAGCCGATAGATCGTTATTGATTGGCTTTACTTTAAATACAAAAAAGATAACGGCAAAAACGATTAAAACTGCGGCTAAAGATGTTGGCGGTCTCTTATTGAAACCGACGATCTTTGAAAAGATTACCAAAACTATTTTTCCGGCGGCAGTTTTGACGGGGTTAATGATTTTTGCCGCAAGTCGCGCAGAAATTCCTCAGTTTGCGACTTCTATTAAAGAGAATGTTGTTAGTAAAGACTTTAGTCAATATATACGTGAAAACCCGTTAAATACAGCCGTCAATATTATTCCGAGGGATATGCGCCCGGTATTAAATCTTCCGGAAACATCTCAAAAGAAAACTCCAGAGAAAGCAAATATTGCAAAGAAACCAGATCTTTTAGTTTCAAAAACAACTTTAGTTGTTCCAAAACCTGTTATTTCGGAAATTGGTTCTTCAAAATCTTTGGAAATTTCTCAAACTGAAAAGTTAGTAACCTATTTATCTAGTTTAACTTTAGAAGAAAGTAAAGAAGAAGCTACAAAATGGATGTTGGAGACTTGGGGCGTTGATCCAGGTAACTTAATTGGAATAGACGAGCCGATTTTTGAAAACCTGGAAGTAGATTTCGGTTTATCTTTTTATGAATTTAGCGGAAATTTTTCTCGTCTAGCAACTTTAAATTATCCTGTTATTTTAGAGATGAATTTACCAAATGCTCAAGGAACAAAATACTTGGCTTTGGTTTCTGCAAAAAATAATTTTGGAACTTTTGGGTCGGTCGATAAAATTGAAATGCCTTTTTCGGCAATAGAGTCGCTTTGGAATAACAAAGCCATTGTTTTTTGGAAAGATTTTGAATCTTTGCCGAAAAACTTTGGAAGAGGATTTAAGGGTAAAGAATCTATTTGGCTTCAGAAAAATTTGAGATTACTCGGTTTTTTTAGAGGACGTGAAGCTTCCAACTACGGACCTAAAACTGTTAAGGCCGTTAAGAAGTTCCAAAGAAAATATGGAATCAAAGATGAAGGCTCGTTTGATACCGAAAGCAGATTGGCATTATATAATTTGCTGAAAATCTATAATACTCCTAGGTTGGTGGTTCGTTAAGTTATATGAGCGCAATTTTAAATACGCTAAAAAAGCTTGAAGAAGAAAAAAGCGTTTTTGAGCAAAATCTTGATGTGCAAGATTTAGCTTTGCATAACGAATTTGGTTCTACTTCTTCATTTGTCCAGGTTAGTCAAAAACGGAGTAATTTAATAGTAACCGCTTCGATCATTATATTTTTGATTATTGCTGTTAGTTTATTTTTTTATTTTAAATCGACTCAATCCCAAGTTATTCAAAAACCGGCCTCAAATAGTTTTTTTGATAGCCCTAAAGCCTCTGACTTAAACGAGGTTAAGTTGCCAAAAGGCGCTTTGGTTTCGGGAATTTCCATGAATCAAATTTCGGGAAGTAGAGGCGAAAATATGGAACGTGAACCAATTCCTGCGAAACTTCCTCAAGCTAACTCTGCAGTTCTGAAAAAAACAAAAATTGATGAAGTGTCAAACCAAGCTAAAGTTGCCGAAGTTGTTAAACTTATTGGTTCTAGAGAGGGGGGGGGGAACTCTTCAACTCAGATTTTGACTTCTAATGTTAGTTCTCCAGACTCTGAAGAACGAGTTTTAAATCGAAATCAGGATTCTCAGGAAAAAGTTATACCGTCAATAATTCAAAACGAAATAAGTATAAGTAAAGAGGATATACAAAAAACCAATAAAGAATTTTTGGGCCGAATTGGAGAAATGCAAATTGATAAAGTCGAAGAAAGAGTTGCTTCAAAACTTCCAAGACTTAATTCCCTGAATCTTCCACCTCTCAAGCTAAAAGGAATTATTTATTTCACTGAAGGAAATCCCGCCAATTATATTTTTGTCTCTTCCTCAGAGCAAAACAATGTGAAATTAAAAATAGGCGAATCGATTATGGGGGCGGTGCTCCAATCTATTCAATCAAGTAGAGCTATTTTTACTAAAAATGGTGAAACTGGTTCTATTGAAATGGGACAATAGCCAACTTAAAAAAGACTCAAAGTTGGATTGAGACATGTCATTTGTCATTGTGCCTGGAAAGTCAAATTGATAAAATTCACTTACCTTTTTTGAAAACTAATCAGTGCGTTATATTTTATATCTCTTGATGTGAGAACTAATAACGGTAATGAAGGGATAATTCCTTAAGGCATTACTATTTTTTGTTTTCTTTTAAGAGTATGTTGAATAGATTCGAAAATGACTCAGCTTAATAAGAAAACCTTTTGCGATACCTTCTTTGTAAAAAGAGTATATGTGCCGATAATAGTGAACAATCAAATAATGTAGTAGAGTTTAAACGAACTTAAATCTAATATTGTTTGTGGTTTTTTATGGAATCTTCTGAAGCAAAACCAGAAAAATTGATAAGTGAAGACATTGGAAAAAATGTTGAATCGAATTCTTCAGTGTTCAGGTTTACTATTAGAATAAAGTTGATTCTTGCCATTTTAGTAACTAGCTTAGTTCCTTTATGCGCATTGTTTTACTCACTTGATCAAAAAATTGAAGATAAACTGATGGAAATCAATGAAAATAGATTGATTTCTCTTCGTGAAGAAAAAAAGCTTCAGATAGAAGGGTATTTCCAGCAAATAAATAATCAGATTGCGACCTTTTCGCAAGACCATATGATCGCTTCTGCGATGAAAGAGTTCAGTCAAGCATTTTTTAAAGTCGAGTCAGAAACGAAGGAATACTTAGATCCTCAAAAGGATAAAAAACTTCTACAACGTTATGAATATCAATTAAAAAATACTTTGGGATCTGATGAGAAGTCCGTTGAAAGATGGCTTCCAACAAAAATTAATTCAAAAATTTTACAATCTCTTTATATTTCAGATAATCCAAATCCGATTGGAAAAAAACATAAATTAGATTTTGCTTCTGATTCTAGTTCTTACTCTGAAGTACATAAGAAATATCATTCTACAATTCGCGAGTTCCTAGAAAGATTTGGTTATTACGATATTTTTCTAGCAGAACCCAAGTCGGGACATATCGTTTATTCAGTTTTTAAAGAAGTTGATTTTTCCACTAGTTTATTGACGGGTCCTTATGCGAAAACTGGAATAGGTCGTGTGTTTCAAGCCGCCTTAAATTCGTCCAGCCCCGACGCCGTTTTTTTTGAAGATTTTGAACCTTATGAGCCTTCTTATAATGCTCCCGCAGCTTTTATATCTTCGCCAATATTTGAAAATGGGACTCAGATTGGAGTTTTGATTTTTCAAGCTCCTATTGATCGAATCAATTCGGTAATGACTAGTGGAAAAGCTTGGCAAAAAGTGGGACTTGGAAATTCAGGGGAAGTTTATCTAGTCGGATCCGATTTCAAAATGCGAAATGACTCTCGGTTTTTAATTGAGGATCCTTCTCAGTATTTTGAGGCTTTGAGTGGTTTGAATGTTGATAAAGGTATTTTGGAAAAGTCTAGAAAGCTAAATACTTCGATTGGTTTGAATCTTATTAAAACTAAGGGAACATCAGCCGCTTTAAAGGGAGAAACAGGGTTCGATATTTTTGAGGATTATAGAAATATTCCAGTTTTAAGCGCTTATGCTCCCGTTTCTATTATGGAATTAAACTGGGCAATATTAGCGGAAATCGATTTAAAGGAAGCTTTAGAAGCAAGAAATCAAATTCGATGGTGGGCCCTAAACTTTCTTGCCGTATTAATTGTAGCTCTGGCAGTTATCACAGGGATTTTAAGTAAAGTTTTTTCAAAACCCATTGTAGACCTGGCAAAAGCGGCAAAAGAAGTTTCTAAGGGCAATACTAAAGTGAGCGTCCATTCTAAGTCTAGGGATGAAATCGGTAATTTAGCAAAGTGTTTTAATGAAATGGTGGGGAATATTAAAAAGGCTATAGAACACCAGGTGGATGCTATTGCTAGAACAGCCATGACCTTAAAAAACTCTACGGGTGATATTTCTTCTGCCGTAAACCAGCAAGTAATGGTATCTGCGCAACAATCTTCGTCGGTATCTGAGATTACGGTAACCTTGGAAGAGTTAGCGATAAATTCTGGCCAAATTGCTAGAAACTCACATGAAGTAGTAGACGCTTCCGAAAATTCGTTACAAGAGTCTGAAAAAGGTATGGAAGCTTTGCGTTCTTTAAAAGATCAAATGGAAGTGATAACTTCCGACAATGTAAATAGCATAAATGTAGTTTTGGATTTAGGAAAAAAGTCCAAAGAAATTGGCAAAGTTATGGGAATAATAGATAACGTTGCCAATCAAACAAAACTGATTGCATTTAATGCTTCAATTGAAGCTTCTGGAGCGGGTTTTGCCGGAAAACGTTTTGGTGTGGTTGCGGTAGAAATTAGAAAACTAGCGGAAAATGTAAAGAAGTCTACTGATGAGATACGAAGTACAATCCAGGAAATTCAAGAAACAGTGGAAAGATTAGTTATCGCTTCGGAAAATGGAGGAAAACGAGTTCAGGAAGTTGCGTACCTCGCGGAGAATACGTTTACTCAACTAGAGACTCTTGTTTGGGGAGCTCGGAGAGCTAATAATGCGGCAGAAAAAATTTCTGAATCCATTGAACGACAAGAAGAATCTACGGCTCAAGTTGTTTCAGCGATAAAAGAAATAGAAACGGGGATTTTGAAGAATTCCGATACTGCATCGAAGACTAATAAAACGGTGGAGGGTCTTTCTAATTTAGCGATAGAGTTGACTCGATTAGTGGAAGAGCTTAGAAAAACCGAAAACAAAACGAATGGAGCCTCTCAATAATTCCCTCGCTGTTCCTACGAAAATTTTTTAAATATTCAACTTGACTAAAATAAATTGAAAGTAATTTGGACTTTAGAAAAAGCGTCTATATGGGCGAGGGATAAACTCCAAAAAGCTAATGTAAAAACTTTTGAACTGGACGTTGATGTTCTGTTAGCTCACGCCATTAAACGACCGCGTCGTTTTGTTTTTACTTATCCAGATTATCAAATACCTCTAGAAAATATGAAGGTTTTTCAAAAATCGATTTTGAGAAGGGCGGAGCGCGAACCCGTTCATTATATTCTTAATAATCGTGAGTTTTGGTCGTTGGAGTTTTTTGTGAACGGTAACGTATTAATTCCTCGTCCCGAAACTGAACATTTAATCGATCATTTTTTAGAACTAATAAGTGATCAGAAAAATGAGAAAAGTTCTCTGGAAATTTTGGATATTGGGGTTGGTTCTGGAAATATTTCTATAACCGTTTTAAAAGAACTTCCATTGATCAAAGTGACGGCAATCGATATTTCTGCAGACGCGTTGGAAGTTGCTAAAAGAAATGCAAAGAATCATGGCGTTTTAAACCGAATTCAGTTTTGTCTGGGTGATTTGTTTCCCAAAGGAGGTTTGTTTCCAGAACGGTTTGATTTTATCTTATCAAATCCTCCTTATATTGCCGCAAGTGAGTTTGATTCTTTAGAACCAGAGATAACTTGTTTTGAACCAAAAGTTGCCCTGATATCTGGGAAAACTGGATTGGAAGTGTACGAAAGATTAATTTTGGAAGCGCTTTTAAGATTGAAGTTTGGAGGCTATTTGATTTTGGAAATAGGAGATGGCCAGTTGGCACAAGTAAAAAGTTTAATTGATGAATCGAGAGGATTCGATAAGGTTTCTACGGTTTTTGACTATGCAGGAAAACCTCGAACGATCTCCGCAAGAAGGAAGATAAATGGATAAAATTATTGTGGAAGGCGGTATTCCATTAAAGGGAACTGTTACCATTAGTGGATCTAAGAATGCCGTGTTACCCATTCTCGCCGCTACAATTTTGACTTCTGGTAAAAATGAGCTAGAGAACGTCCCCAGAGTTAGAGACGTTACTACTATGATTGAACTACTCCAGGATTTAGGCGCAGAATTGGACTTTTTCGAAAAAGACAAAGTAGTCCTGGATTCGTCATCAATCTATAAAACGGAAGCCCCTTACGATTTGGTTTCTACTATGAGAGCGTCATGTTTGGTGTTGGGGCCGCTTTTGGCGCGGTTTGGAAAAGCTCGGGTGAGTTTGCCCGGCGGGTGCGCCATAGGAGCGCGTCCTATTAACCTCCATTTAAAGGGGTTTCGGGATTTAGGAGCGGAGATTGATTTAAATAATGGGTATATAGAAGGGACCGTAAAAAAATTAAAAGGAGCTCGAGTTTTTTTTGATACAGTCACGGTGACTGGAACGGCTAATCTAATGATGGCCGCTTCTCTGGCTGAAGGAGAAACTATTCTAGAGAACTCTGCAAAAGAACCAGAGATTGTTTTTTTGGCAGAAATTCTAAATCGTGCTGGTGCAAAAATAGAAGGAGCGGGTAGCGATACAATAATTATCCAAGGTGTCTCTTCTTTAAAGCCAATTTCATGTCGGATTTTACCGGATCGTATTGAAACTGGAACTTATATGATTGCCGCTGCAGTTACTGAAGGAGAAGTTGAAGTTGTAAATTGTGTACCAGAACATGTTGAATCCCTTATTCAAAAAATGAGAGAAGCGGGAGTTGAAATTGTTTGCGGAGCTTCTTCGATTAAAACAAAACATGCAAATCCACTTTTATCAGTTGATATAAAAACTCATCCTTATCCAGGTTTCCCCACAGATTTTCAAGCTCAATTTATGACAATGATGACCTTAGCTTCAGGACAAAGCGCCATTATGGAAACAGTATTTGAAAATAGGTTCATGCACGCCGCAGAATTAGGTAGAATGGGAGCAAATATTATAATAGAAGGTCATACGGCTATAGTTAAAGGAACGCCAAATCTTTGTGGAGCGCCGGTAATGGCGACAGATTTACGAGCCAGCGCGTCATTAATTTTAGCTGGATTAGCGGCAAAAGGTGAAACTGTTATTTCAAGGGTTTATCATATTGATCGCGGTTATGAAGAAATGGAAAAAAAGTTATCTAAACTCGGAGCAAATATTCGTAGATCTAAATAAGATATTTGAGCATTAAGCTTAAAGAGTTTGGTATTTTAGGAAAGCTTTTGTATGGAACAAGACTTAAGTCAAATAAAATTCTCCAATATATTATTGTGGATGCCCAATTGGATAGGGGATGTTGTACTGGCTCTACCTTCGGCTCAAGCTCTATATAGTCGTTTTCAAGAAGCTAAAATATCTGTGGCAGTTCGTCCACCCTCCCATAAGTTACTTGAAGGGCATCCAGCTATTGACAGAGTTTTTGAGATCCCATCAGGCAAAGATGTCGGGTTCTGGGAGCAAACGCAATTTGCTCGAAGTTTATCTAAAAATAACTTTGATTTAGGCGTGGTTTTTCCTAATTCTTTTAAGAGCGCTTTGCTATTGCGCTTAACTGGAGCGAGACATCGGTTGGGCTATAATACCGAGATTCGTGACGGTTTCCTAACCTGCTCTGTTGAAAAAGATGATAATGCGAAAAAGTTATACCGCGTGGATTATTACATGAATATTTTAGAGCCGCTCAAAATAAAAAAAATGGAATCGCGATTTATGTCGGCAGTAAAAATTGATTCAAGAGTAAAAGCCAAAGAAATATTAGCCGATTTCAATGTACGTCATGGAGAGTTTTTGATTGCTCTGCATCCAGGAGGCTCTAAATTTCCAAGAAGATGGCATGCAGAACGTTTTGGTATTTTATGCCAAAAGCTCATAAAAGAATATGACGCAAAAGTTATTGTAATAGCGAGTGAATCAGAATGCGATATTTTGGATTCCGTTACCGGGTTTTGTCCGCCAGAAAAAGTATTTTGTTTAACTTCGCTAGCTTTGCCGGAAGTTTCGGCAGTTATTTCTAAATGTAATATTTTTATCGGAAACGATAGCGGGATGATGCATATTGCGGCGATGGTTAATACTCCAGTAGTTGGAATTTTTGGACCGGGGAGTTCTGATACCACCGGACCATTTATGGAAAAGGACAATTATGAAATTGTCACCAAAAACTTTCCTTGCTCGCCTTGTAGGCAAAACTTTTTTAAGGAATGTAAACCTTCGGCCCATAACAAACCCTATTGCATTGAAGATATTAGCGTGAAGGATGTTATGGATGCTATAGACCGACTGGCAAAGTCTCGTGGAAAATCTTTGTTTGATGCAGAAATTATAAGAGAGTCTTAAAAGGAATTGAGATATGAGCGATGAAAAACAAAATCCAGCAGAATTGAATCTTCCTCAAGGGGAAAAGGGGGGGACAGCTCCTGAAGAGGAAAAGGTTCCTGAAAAAGAAATTGATTTAAATGTTTTGTTTCCAGAAGAAGAAAATGATTTGAATACGCTTTTCCCAGATGTTGAAACTAGAGAGCTGCTTAAGAAAATTCGTAAGAATAAAAAAGATATAGAATCTATGAAACAAAGGTTTGACGAAGAAATAGAGCCTACAGAGCAAGAAGATTAATGTCAAAACAAAGACCGGATCTCTTAAAAAATTAAATCTCCGGTATAGAACACCCTACCCGCAATTGACTAGAAATCTTTTTGTTTCTAATAAGTTTCCATCGAGAAGAATTTTTACTTGCCATTTCCCTACAAACTTTGCCGCGCTAATATCGGGGACAAGTGGATACTTTTCATTGAAAAGATTATTAAACTCTAACGCTACCCAGTTTTCCACTTTAGGTTTATCCGCAATAAATTTTAGATTTATTTGATTCTGTTGTCTGCCTTTCGGGTTTATCCAAAAGGCGGTGATTTCATGAGTGCCCGTGATATTTCTCCAAGAAAAATAGAGGTATATTCGGTGCATACAGCTAAATTCTCTCTTGGGTTTTTTTTCTTCAAGGCTGTCTGTCAGAAAGGCAGAATAAGCTGGAGTGGATGTTAATGAGTCTGTTTTTAAATCATCGGCGTGGCTTATTTGGTTAGAGAATAAAACGAAGCAAGCAATGAACACGTAAAGTAAAAAACTATAACAGAGAGGATTTTTTTTAAAGAAGCAAGCGGGACCGCTAGTTGGTCGAGAATATTTTGTTAAAGCCTGAAAAAATAGTTCTACCTTCATAGTTTATTATCTGAAAGCTTTCTAGATCTCATTGCGTGGGGATGTAATTCGGAACTTTTTTCATGTAAAATATCTAGAATATGAGACATATGTTCGGTTCCCATTTGGTGGCCTATATTTCCAAAAGTTTTTTGGGCGGCTGTTATGAACTCTATGGCCTTAGATTTTTCTTTGAGAGCCCAATAGTACCTTCCTAAGGATTCTTCGATTTGAGCTAAAATTAGAGATGCGGGTTCGCTATTAACTTCAGCCAACGCTTGCATATACCAATTTGCTCCGGTTTCCCCTTGCTTTAAATCAACATACATATCCCCAATTTTTTTGAAAGCTTGAGCCTTACCTAAGGGAAATTGAGCCTTTTCATGGGAAGTTACGGCTGTTAAATACTCTCTTTCCGCTTCGGGAATGTTGTTAGTGATTAGATAAACGTCTCCTATGGATTCATGAATAATCCCAACTTGTCGAAAGTCGTTTCGAGCTTCAAATATGGCAATTGCTTTATGGTAGTTTTCGTTTGCTTCTGGATACTCATGGAAAAAGTAATTTTCAGATGCTTTTTGGATTAGCCGAAAACCTTCGTCTTTAATCTCTTCAGGTAAATTTAAAGTTGGCTGTTCTGGTTCTAACTGCGAATAATTTACTGAAAAGGAAATCCCGGCTAAGAGCAAGGCTCCAACAGCCAAGAAAATATTCTTTTTTGTCAGTAATATTCTCATAAAAGTTTTTTTAAAAAACTTAAGGGAATCTCTAAAGCTGTTTTTAGCTACGAGCGGGCCTTATAAAATAAGGGCTTGCGAGTTGCCGCAAGTAAAAATATTGAATTATTAGAGATACGCTTAAACTCTTGTTATGTAGAATTAGATTCTTTTATTTCCAATCCGTTTCTTACAAACTTAAAATCTAGAAACCGAGCGCCTTCTTTTTCGATTGTTTTCCGAATTGAGTTCTTATTTTCTTTATTGGAGATGAACGCTACACATCCTCCTCCGCCTGCCCCGCAAACTTTTGAAGCTAAAGCTCCAGCTTTTTGAGCTGCCGTTGCAATTTGATGGATTTCGGGAGAAACAATCCCTGGAGCTAATTTTTTACGAGCGATCCACTCCTTTTTTAATAAGGAAGGTAACTCTGAAATGTTGCCTGCAATGAGTGCTTTAGAGATTTCTCTTGAATTATCGCCGATTTTTTCTAAATTTTTAACGACTTTTTTATTGCCTTCTATTGTTTGACGAAAAACTTCCCAGTTATTGATTCCAGATTTTCTGGGCTTACCAGTGTAGCAAAGGGTAAAACGGTTGGTTAAATCCTTCAAATCGACTTTAATTTTTTCAACCTCAATCTGTAGCATGTTTGAGCGAAGAGAGAGAAAGCCTCCGTACAAGGCTGGATAATAATCTTGCCAACCTGTGGGGACGGCAATTACCTGAGTTTCGATATTTTGGGCGACAGTCAATATCTGAGAACGATTTAGCTTTTTATTAGTAAGTCTATTTAAGGCTCCGTTTAAAGCTATGCTTAGAGATGAGGAACCGCCTATACCTGATCCGGGGGGAGCTTCGCAGTCAGTTTCTATGGCAAACCCTGTTTTGGGTTTATAAAACTGAATCGTCCTTAATATCAGCTCTAAAGGATGTTTAGTTGGGATTTTATCTAAAGAAGAGAAAGTCTCATTGAGATTTAAGTCTTTAGATTTTACCCTAATTGTTTTACCGCTTAAGGGGGTAATCTTTACAGTCGCGAATAAATTTATAGCCGCGTTGACAGTTGGCGGATTGTCAAATAGGTGAAAGAGAGGCCAAATATCCAAAGTTCCGCCAGCCAGGTCGATCCTGGTTGGCGCGCGACTAAAAATTATTTTTTTCACAAATTAGTCTCGCCGATTTTTAACTGTTTAAATCGTCGTCGGTTAAGCCTTTAATCTTATCGCGAAGCTTTTGTTTAAGAGCGTCGTAAGAATCTTTTTTGATTATTCGATTAAATTGAGAGCGGTAATTTTTAATCATGCTTACGCCTTCAATTACGAAGTCGTAGACTTTCCAGTCTCCTTGCTCTTGGATAAGCTTATAATCTACGTTTATAACTCCATCGGAACGTACAATTTCAGTTTTTACCATGGCGTATTTGCCCTTAATTATTTCTTCGCCGTAATTGATTTTCTCATTACTATAAGATTCTAATTTGGAGGCGTATGAGTTTTCAAGAAGTTGGCTAAACAGGCTTACAAACTCCCTTTTTTCATCATCGGATTTTCCGTTCCAATGCTTAGCTAGGGAGCGCATACTCATTTGTTTATAGCTAAATCTTGGGTTGATGATTTTTCGAAGTTCTGCTTTTTTAGCATCAGAATCTGTCTGAAATTCTCCGCTTTTTAAAAGCTCGATCACTTGGCTGATCGTTGTTTGAATCGCGTTTGTAGCTTGAGATGCGGCTGCGGTTGTTGAGATCAAAGTGGAAAATAAAATCAACACTGCGAAGACGATACCTTTAGAAGGATTTTGTTTTTTCATTTGAAAGGACTCCTAGAATATTTAACTAGACCTATAAAAACAATACCAAATTAAATGTGACCGTTCAAGACGGTACATACAGTATAAAATAGTTCTCTTAAGAGAGCTTTAGATTTCTTATTAGTAAAACTTGTTTAAGCAAGAGCCTCATTTTCAATAGTTTCCCTAAAACCTTTGCCAGGTCCTAGAGGTTTAAAAGCAATGATAAGAATAGGCAGAAGAGTTAAATTGTTAATTAAAGCGACCACCATCGCAACTCCGGTTAATAGTCCAAAGTAGATCGTTGGAATAAAGTCAGAAAAAGTAAGAATAGAAAAACCTACCGTAACGGTGATCGATGTATAATAAATTGCTTTTCCTATACTACTGTGGCAGCGATTCGCTGTAGCGGAGTAATCGCAGTCCTCAGGAAACTCTTCCTGGAACCGGTGTATATAGTGAATGGAATCGTCTACTGCTATGCCGACAGAGATAGCTGCAATTGTAATCGTCATCATGTCCAGTGGGATACCTAACCACCCCATAATTCCCAATACAAAGCCTGCTGCCAGAATATTCGGCACAATTGCTAAGCAAGATAATAAAACATTTCTAAATAAAATTATAAACATGGCCAGTATGCTAAAAAACACGGCTCCTAAAGTTAAAATCTGAGATTTAAAGAGGCTCTGTAGCATATTGTTGTACAGCTCTACCATTCCGGTTAGATGCACGTCATTTTCGGAGAATTTTTGCTCATCCACTAAATAGCGTGTTATTTTTTCCAAAAGCTCTTTTCTTTTTAAGCTTGGGTCTGAGTCAATTAAACGCATCGTGATTCTGATTTGATTCGCGTCTTCAGATAAATAAGGAGACAAAAGAGCGCTTTTTACGTCGGCCGGAATCAATTTGCGAATGAGCGCTAAATCATAATCGTCTGGCATCTTTTCGTCGTTGAGTTGACGAAAAACTTTCATCGAAGTGGCAATTGACTGGACTTTTCCTACTTGTGGTATGTTTTCCAGGTAGTCGTGAATAGCTTCTACCTTTAACAAGGGCTCTGGGTGAAACCAAAAGTTTTCGTCTAGAGTTTGATCTGGTTTGTTTTTTTCCTCACCAAAAGGATCTTCAAAAGGATCTTCAGAAAAAGGGTCTTCAAAGGGATCTTCCATCGAGTTTTCTGTCTGACTTTTTAAAGAATCCAAATAGTCATAAAATTCCTGGTCGGCATCAATAATAATATCTAGAGGAGTTGTTCCGCCTAATTCTTTATCGATTGTAAGCATGCCTTGATGGATTTCTGTGGTGCTTTTAAAGTAATCGATGAAACGGTTTTCCACTTCTAATTTTGAAATTCCGATTATGCTTAGAACTGCTAATAACCCTGAGCCAACAAAAATCGTTTTGCGTCGTTTTTGAGAAAAGGAGCCAATCGCTTCCGTCATTTTTCTCGTTGGGTCGATGTTAGAACCGGGCTTATCTGGCGATAGCAGACCTAATACTGTTGGAAAGAAAATAAAGTTTAAAGTAAATGCCAACATAACCCCTATAGTCATCATCCATCCAAAGTCAATTACAGGACGAATCCCACTCACGACTAAAGAACTAAATGCGACTGCTGTTGTCAACGCTGTGTAGAAACAGGGGAGGGCCATATCTGTTGCAGATTGAAAAACAAGAGTCTTATGATCTGCTTCAGGATGTTCTGCATGCAAGTCTCTGTATCGTACAATTAAATGAATGGTCAATGCCATCGTTATAATTAAAAGAATCGATACAAAGTTCGAAGAAATGACCGTAACTTTCCAATCGAATAGACCGAGATATCCAAGCATTACAAAAGCTGAAATAAAGCAGCATGCCATTGGCAAAGCGATCCATCTAAGCTTTTTAAAGAAAAAAGCTAGAGCGACAATCAAAAAAATCAAGACGCCAACTCCAAACACGCTTAAATCGTGGCGTATGAACCGAATCATGTCGGAAGTAATCATTCCAACCCCGCCAAGAAACATCTCGGCTTTATCTCGATAATGGCTCATTATTTCGCGGATAAGATCGATTTCTTTTTCTTGTCGTTCATTGACAAAGTTGTGGTAAAAACTAAACTCTTTAATTACCTTTTTGTATTCTTTTTGTTCTTCTTCTGTAAGATTATTTGCGTTGGATTTTTCTCGAAGATCGTCGCGTTTGTAGAGTAAGTCGTAATATTTTTGATCTCTTTTGAAAACGATCTGAAGAACGGTTGTGTTGCCGTCTTTGCTCATTAAGAGGTTTTTATAAATTGGGCTTTCTGAAAATTCTTTGCGAACAAGTTCTTTATCTATTCCTGGAGATTCTAAAGTTCTTATATCTGAAGAAAGTTTAGAAATTCGGACCTTGGGGCTGTTAAGGAGAGGAACGTCCAAAATAGTATTTACTTTTGAAACTCTAGGAATCTTTGCCAAATCGTTTCGCAATGCTTTAATTGCGGAGAGTGTCGTTTCCGACATCATATCTTGATTTGGTTTGAAAGTAATAAGGAGAAAATCGTCTCCTCCATATTGTTTAGAGACGTGTCTGTAGTAGTCCAGCGATGGGTCGTTTTCTAAAACTAATGATTCAGCAGACGCATCCAGTCTAAAGTTTCCAACGCCTAAACCAACACCTGCAATCAAAAGAGATAAAAATATAAGTGAAGCCCACGGGTAGTCTAAAATTAATTTTTTATAGATACTGGAAAGGCGGGGTTTCATTTAATTCAAGTTCTTATAGGAAGGGGAAAAATTAATGAGAAATTATTCTATAGTTGAGGAGGCTAGGGCTGTAATTTTAAGAACTGTTAAAATAAATCGTATTTTAATATTTAAATTCAATAATTGAAAGTTGGACTTTATTCAAAAATTAATGTTTAAATTATATTAACTCAAAAAAAGAGAGCAAGGTGAAATTTGTGCCGTTTTTGTGAAGATATGTTCAGGTTATTGAGTCTGTCACTTTTGCTATGTCTCCTTATTGGAAGTCCAAGCGCTGTAGAGGCTTCAAAAAAGGGATCGTTAGATAACCCTGTGAAGATGATTTTTGTGCCTTCTGGAGATTCTCAGGCAATCCTTACCGAAGGTTCGGAGATTGCGGATTTACTTTCCAAAAAAACGGGATTGTCGGTAAAAGCCAAAGTTGCGACAAGTTATGCTGCCGCAATCGAAGCTATAGGAGCAAATAAAGTCGATATTGCTTGGTTAGCTACTTTTAGCTATGTTTTAGCTAAAGAAAAGTATGACGTTGACTTGTTGTTAATAGTTTCTAGGTTTGGTAGTCCTACTTATCGAGGCCAGATTATCGTTAAAGAAGATAGTAATATTAAAACGTTAAACGATTTAAAAGGAAAACGTATGGCGTTTGTCGATCCTGCCTCTACTTCCGGTCACATCTTTCCCAAAACCTTGTTGCTCTCTAAGGGTATTTCTCCTGAAAAGTTTTTTTCTAAATCGGTGTTCGCGGGTTCTCATAATGCCGTTATCTTTTCTATTTTAAAAGGGGAAGTGGATGCAGGCGCTACCTATGATGATGCCCGAGCGGCGGTAGCAAAAGGATATCCAGAAGTATATAAACAGACAAGGGTTTTAGCTTATACAAAAGATATTCCTAACGATACGGTATGCGCTTCTAAAGACCTGGATCCAGTTATTAAAGAAAAAATAAAAAATGGTCTCCGAAACTTATCTAAAGATCCTAAGGGATCGATAGCTTTAAAAAGAATTTATGGAATTAGCGAGTTGATAGATTTTGACGCATTATTTGATCCTGTCCGGAAGGCTCGGAGATTACTGAAGCTCGATTCTAAAAATCTTAAATAGAATTAATAAAATTCGAATACTTTTTTATTTGTTTAATAGTTTGATTTTGAAAATATGAAAAATGCCTAACGCTCAAAAACATTCCGTTTTGCTGAAAGTCGAACAGCTTAGTAAAACATTCCCGAGTGGCGTTAGCGCTTTAAACTCAGTTTCGTTTGAGGTTCGGCAAGGCGACTTTATAGTGGTCTTAGGGAAAAGTGGGTCAGGGAAATCGACTTTGTTGAGATGTGTTAATAGATTAGTTGAGCCAACATCGGGGAAAATCGTTTTCCAAGAACAAGATGTCGCTAAACTTCCTCCAAAATTCTTACGCCAAGCTCGGAGAAAAATAGGCTTTGTTTTTCAAGATTATAATTTGGTGAACCGATCTTCAGTCATTTCTAATGTTCTTTCAGGTAGACTTGGATATACCAACTCTTTGGCAAGTCTGATTAACCATTTTTCTGATGAGGATAAGCTGAGAGCTCTTGAAAACCTTGGACGAGTCGACATTGCTCAAAAAGCATATGATCGTGCCGATACTCTAAGCGGAGGTCAAAGGCAAAGAGTTGGAGTTGCTCGCGCTTTAATGCAAGAGCCTGTCTTGATTTTAGCCGACGAACCTGTCTCTAGTTTGGACCCATCCTTGGCTAGATCGATATTAGGGATTTTAAAAAAAATAAACGAAAACGATAAGACTGCAATTATTTGTAATTTACACCAACCCGAATTAGCAAAGGAATTTGCAAATCGCATATTAGTTTTAGAAGAAGGGCAATTGGTTTTTGACGGAACTCCTGATGAATTAGGAGAGTCTTTCAACGAAGGGATTTATAAAAATTAAAGATTCTTTATAGAAAAAGTATTTCCAGATTAGTTGAGAATAAACCACAAAGAAGACGATAGCTGGTTATTTGAGGCGTTGTCTCTGAATGAATCTCAACTAGTGTTTTTTTGGCGGATATAGTATTCCGCAATTTTCCCACCCCCAATCATTTTATTAAATAGATATGCGATATTGAATATTAATATTAAAATTTTGTTTTTTGTAAATCGACTAGCCACTGTTTCAGTAAAACGGTGATGAATTACTGACCACCATTTCTTTTCTAAAATAGTGAACATTGCGCGTTTTGAAAAGTTCCAGTAATGTGGAAAACTAGTATTTTCAGACCCAAAACATTTAACTAGTATTTTCTTATGCCAATCTAGAGAAATATGTCTCAAAAAATCTGTAACTAGATTATAGATGTCCCATCGATTGTTTACCCTCAAATAGATTGTTCCTGAAGGAGTTAAAGCAAAGTTCAATTTCTCCAAAACTTCAAAAGGAAATTGTAAGTGTTCAAAGGAGTCCCAGAAAGTAATTACATCAAATGGCTTCAATTTGTTGATCTGAAGATCTTCTATTGGGGAGATTATTATTCTTTGGCGTATTTTTTCAGGGAAAAATGGCTGTAAATTACTATCGATTTCAACACCGCTGCAATCATGTCCTCGTGATACAGAGTATTCAATAAACCCTCCTGCACCGCATCCTATATCCAATATTCTGAGTTTTCTATTTGGGTAAAGGTTTTCAAAATAGGAGAAAAAATCTTGATAGGGCTCATATGTGTTTGGCGCTCCTATGCTTTTTTTAGACATATAATGTGCATTAATGGATTCGGTTTGGGCCATACGTTTTGGTATATTACCTTCAGCTCGTTGCAATCGACAGCGTGAGCATGTAAGTATTTGATAACTTCCAAGGTTAATTATTTTTATTTTTTTGGATTGGCAAGCAACGCAATTCAAAACTTCTGAAATCATTTTTCTAACCTTTCTCTCAATTGTGAGCTAGTAGAAGTAGATTATTTTTACTTGGTTTTCGTTGATCTTTGGAGCGGCGGGGTTAAGGATTAATAAGTATTTGGGGTGATTTAACAGCATCTTGTGTTTTAATATGACTATTCCATTTTAAAATTAACATGGGGTGTACTCCGATAAATTGACATTGCTTTATAAAGCTTAAAAGGAAAAATTTGTTTTCCAACTATCCAATTTACGTGTCAAAGATCAAATTGAGAAGACTTTGAAAAACGGAAGACCTTAATTTAAGGCATATTAGGTAAAGAGTTACTGATATGTTGTGCGGATTGAAAGAACCTTTGGGCTTTATCTGGGAAACCTTGAATGTTGAATACAGTTCCTAAGTTGTAGTAAGCCTCGGCCAAATCTGGATTATATTTAAGAGCGTTTTGAAAGTTTTCTTTTGCTTGTTCAAACTTCCCTTGCCCTAAATGAACCATTCCTAAATTGTTATAGGCGCTTGAGGGATTTTTACTGTATTTTAACGATAATTGAAACTCCTTTTCTGCGAGGCTAAACTTTTTCGCAAATAAATAAATCCCTCCGAGCTGACTATGAGCTTTTTCATTGTTAGGCTCTTCCTTGAGAATTTTTTTGTAATGTTCTGATGCGGTGGCAAAATCTTTTTGCGCGTATAAAATTGATGCCAAAAATATTCGCGCTTCAACAAAATTTTCATCTATCTCTAAAGCTTTTTTACTAAACTCAATGGCCTTGTTGGTGTCTTTTTTTTGGTAATAAGCTAAGGCGAGATTAAGTGCGGCGCGTCTGTGTACAGGAGGCGTTTCTAATGCTTTTTTATAATGCCCTATTGCTTCTTCCAAAAAACCCTTGGTTTCCAAAGCAACCCCATAATCGTTTAACTTAGCGGATCGATTGTCGTTTTTGATGGGACGAAAAATAGCAATTGTTAACGCTAGAAATACAATGGCGAGAATTGTCATTTCTCTTTTTGACATCTTTAGTATTTTATTTCGCCCTTCCAAAAGGGCGAATGCGGCTAGGGGTATCATTGCTGGGACGATTGGAATACGATATCGGGATTTAACAAAGAAAATAATTACAGATAAAGCGTACGAGACAATAAATAAATAAATTCCTGTAAAGGGAGGAGAGCTCCAACGCCCCCAGTATAAACTGGCAATTGTTAAGATCAAGATGGCTCCATATGGAATAATCCCAATGTGGAGAATGGGCGTAAATTGTTTCATAAAGTTGATGTCGTAGTTGTCTCCTTTTTCGCTGTTATTAATGAAAATTAAAAGCTTTTTGATTTGTAAAACAAAAAAATCGAAAGGTTGTTCTCTAACAAACTTCCATCCTTGGCTCATCCAATAATCAGATACTTCAGACGCTTTCAGAGTTCTTTGTAAAATTATTTCGGCGCGCTTTTTTGAATCGATTTCTTCGTAAAACGGAGTGAGACGGATATAACTTGGAGCAATATTATACCCATTTGCAATGGGGTTATTTCCGATGAAAAAATTGAAGCCTGCCGCGCTGTTTACTAAAACAAAATCTCCGCTGACATAGTAATTGCGAATTGTAAATGGAGTTATGAATAAAGCCGATCCTAAGAGAAAAGCGAGAGTGTTTTTCCACCGCAAAGATTTGCGGAGCGGGAAAAAAAAGAACCAGAATGAAAATGCCGCAATTACGATTAAAAAATTGCCTCTAATTGGGACCAAAATTCCCAGTATTAGACCGCACCAAAAGAAGTTTCGAAAAGTTGGGTTGTCACAGGTTTTAAGAAAAATAACCAGGAAAAGAGACGTCAAAAAAAGGCTTAAGTTTGCTTTTAGCAAGAATCCTGAATAAAAAATAAAGGCGCCATGAAATGTTGTTAGAGCTGCGCTTAAAAGTCCAATACGTCGGTTAAATAAATGCGTGGAAAAAAGATATATAAGCCAAACAGACGCGACTGATAGGATACCTTGTAGAATAAGGATAAGCCCAATTTTGACTCCAAAGATTTCATAGAAAAATGCGAGAAAATATTGGTAAAGAGGCGCCATAAAGAAAACAGAATCGCCTATCCACCCTTGGTCCAAAATTTTGAGAGCTTCTTTGTGATACCAGGCCGCATCAACTAAAGGAACTTGGAAATATGGAGTGCCCATTAATTGATACAAGTAAACGGCATGGAGGCAGAAGGAAATTCCTAAAATCCAACTAAGAGCGCTAGGGAAATTTTTTATGGGAAATCTCATAATAAAAATAAGATTTAATTATAGATGCCAGCAGTTTGGAGTTGTCTTAACTGAGAGAACTTTTGGAGAAGTGTGGATATGAAAATGAAGTAAAATATTGTGAGGGTTTGGAAAAGTCATTTCCAAAAATGTGGAATTCTTTTCTAACAGACCCTTTAGTCGTTTTAAAGATAGCAAATATTTAAGGAAACGGCTAATTTCCCAAAATTAAGTCGGTCTTTAAAAATCCAGACTTACGAAGAGCCCAGCCTTTAAAACTATTATTTAGTTACTTTTTATCCATTTTATGAGGGCATATGTTGAAAAAACAATTTTTAAAAACTTTGAGTTTGGCCTTTTTTTTATTTTTATGTGTTGGAGTAAACCTTGTTGTGGCAGAAGGTAGCGCTGTTGATTTTTCTGGAAAAGTTAAGAAAGTGTTGGTTGATAAAAGTAAAGTTGGAATTAAAGATCCAAAAACGAAAAAGCGGTTTATTCTGGTGATTAATGGTGAATCGAAATTGAAAGGATTTTCTTCAATAAAAGATATTAAAAAGGGGGATTTAGTAGAAGGGCAGTATGTTGTGACATCAGATGGGAAATATATCGCTCAAGAGTTAATCAAGAAGTAGCTAGATTATTCGATTAAGCATAAAAAAATAAGTGTAAACGTCTGTTAAGAATTTTTATTAAATATTTGATTTAATTCGCTCTGGGCTGAGTTAATGTTTTTTATTTTTCATAACTCTCTTTACCGATAGCTTGAATTGACTTAGAATGAGAAAAAAAATGAGGAAAAAATGGAAATAAAATCAAAAGAGTTAGCTAACAAAATTGAATCTCCTAAAGTTCTAAGATCATTTGGGATTCTTATGGGGAGCGTTTTTTCAATTGTATCCATAGTTTTATTTCTTAAAGGCGCAAAATGGTGGGTGTGTGGTTTTGGGAGTATCGCTCTTATTTTTTTTGGTTTGGCGTTTTTTGCTCCACTGTTCTTGAATACATTTCATCGTAAGTGGATGCGCTTTGCTGAAGTGCTTGGCGCTTTTAATATGAAGCTTATTTTGGGTTTTGTGTATATGACTTGCTTCTCTTTATTGGGATTGATTTTTAAAATAATTGGTAAAGATCCAATGAAAAGGAAGCTTGATCCTAAGGCAGAATCATATTGGGTAGATCACGAAATTGTCGGTTCTGATGACGGATTAAAACGTTATGAAAGACAATATTGATTAAGGTTGTTGGGCGGAGTTAAAGCGGTGACTATAATATAATGGAAAATATCCACAAAGAAATCCTTGGTTTGATGGGTAAAATCGACATCAATTGCCGGGAAGAGCAAGGAATTATTGCTATTGAATTAGCCGGGCAATTGGATGTCTATAATTCTGGCGACTTAGCAAAAATTGTGGATGCTTTTATAGCTAGAGGATTTAATAAATATATTTTGGATTTAGCGAAAGTCACTTATTTAGATAGTTCAACTATTAGCGCTTTTATTACGTGTCACCAAAAATTAAATAAGTTAGAAGGGCGGTTTCTACTCGCAAATCTAACGGGAGCGCCTTTAGAAGTTTTTAATATGGCTAAATTACACGACGTCTTAGAAGTTAAGGAAGATATGGACGAAGCGTTTGATGTCCTTTTGGAGTGACCGTTTTTAAGCGGTCTAATCAGTTTTATTTTAATTCAGCAAGTTTTGATATTACCTCTTCCTTCGATAGCCTATTATTGTGGTTGTTTAAAATTTCTAAAACATTTTCTTCCGGAAGATCAAAGTCGTCTGCATAATCTTGGTAAGTGTATAACGCGCTTCCAAAATTTCGAAATTGATCTACAACTTCCCGCGCTTTAGTTAATCTTTCCTCATTATCTCCTGCTGTCATTTAGTTCTCCTGAATAGTAAGCCTCTCATTTATCTTTTCCCACAAATATACTGGAAAATTAATAGTCTGCAATCGTCAAAGTTATTTATTTGAATTGGTATGGATTTGGCGGTTACTTTGATTTTTAATAAGAATTGAAAGTATGATATCTTTATTTGTATCTAAAATCGAAAAGTTAAATTGATTCCTGTAGCAAACGACCTCCAAATGTCAGGAGCCCAAATGAAAGTTAAAATCATTTTTGCAGCTGTATGGTTGATTTTTGTTTTTTCGATACAAGGCATTTGTCTTGCGGAAACACGAGGAAAGGATTCGATAAATATTCAAATTCCGAAAGAGCCCGGTTGGAAGGCTCCTTCCTATAGAGGTTGGGAATTGATTAGCGTTCCTGGATTGATTTCTACTTACTATGATTTGAATTTGGATGGAACTCTTGATTATATGGTTATCCGGAAGATGTTGAGGAAGACGGCTGCTGATAAAATGTCGATTAAGGAAGCGATAGAATCTGCAAAATATGACGGTTTGACTTTGTATATTTCAAAACCAGTAATTTATTTTACGTCTAAATTTCCTCTATTTTATTGTATCGGTTTAGATTACCGGAAAAATTGCGACAACATGTGGGTAGATGTAGAGGAAGATGGTTTAAATGGAAATGAAGCGCATTACACACTTTCGACGCAAATTCCAGGCGTTCGATAGATACATTAATCACCAGCTTTTTTTAATAGTATTGATGGTAGTTTTTGTTCTACCTCCTGCTGTTTGTGCTCAAAAAGTGCCCGATGGTTATGCGATTGGGGAACGGTTTGAAGGATTTGATACGCCTAAAGAAATTTCTCCTAAGGTTTTTTCTAAAGCCAATCGTATCGGCAAAGGCAGAACAATCTACAAGCATATGTGTATTTATTGCCACGGGGCGGATGGGAATGGCGGAGGTAAGGCGACGGCGTATCTTTTTCCTTGGCCACGCGATTTTAGAAGCGGCATTTTTAAATACCGATCGACTCCTTCAGGGTCGTTACCTCTAGATAAAGATATATATAGAACGATTAAAAATGGGGTTCCAGGGACGGCAATGCCGGCTTGGGTCGATTCTTTAACTGATGAAGAAATTTGGTCGGTAATAGAATATATAAAGACATTTTCTGGCAGGTTTAAAATTGATAAGCCAAAATTGCCTATTGTTATTGGTTCTCCTCCAAATACAAATGAGGAAATATTAAAAAAAGGTCAAAATTTATTTAGCGCGTCACAATGTAATCAATGTCATGGCACAGACTTAAAAGGAGACGGCCCTCTTGCTGATGATTTATTCGATATTTGGGAGCACAGAGCTTTTGTTTATGATTTAACAGATCCCAATAATTTCAAAGGTGGGTTTGATATAAAGAGTATTTATTTGTCTCTTACTTCTGGTATTGATGGGACGCCCATGAAGGACTATACGGGATTATCAGATGCTGATAGGTGGGCTCTTTCCGCTTTTGTAGAATCAAAAGTAAAAAAGGAAAACTATAAGAAAGCTAAATACGAAGATACATTAGCCGTTACGCGTGTTGAAAATGAGATAAGTATCGATCCTAAAGACTCACTTTGGAAAGATATACCGTCAAAAGTTGTACACTTACTTCCATTAAATTCTCGAAAGAGGCCCATTGTTAGGGTAAAGTTTCAAGGAGTAATAAATGAGGAGGCAATTGCCTTTCATTTGGAATGGGAAGATGAAACTCCAAATAAGTCATCCAGTCGGCATGAGGACTTTAAAGATGCGGTTGCCATAGAGTTTGCCTTGGGTGATGTGGTTTTACATGAACACGGTCATAATGAGCCTTTTTTTGGCATGGGAAACCGAGGCAAAGTAGTTAATATTTGGCAATGGCGGGCAGATTGGCAACAAGACATTGAAACTAAGGAAGAATTGGAATATGCTACCGAAGATATGGACATGGACGGAATGATTTTCGGCGGCGAAGTGAATCCGATCGATTCGATTAATCCTTTCCGAGAGCAACCGGTAGAGGAAATGAATGCCGAAGGTTTTGGGACTTTAACCCCACAACCGTTGACAAAACAAAATGTTGAAGGTAAAGGCATTTGGGAAGACGGGAAATGGAAGGTGACGTTCTACCGTCCATTAGATTCCTTAAATAAATGGGATATTAAATTTGATAGAAAAGTCCCAATATTAGTGGCATTTGCAATTTGGGATGGGGAATACAGAGATATCGACGGTCGTAAGACGGTCGCCATGTGGCAAAAATTGTTTTTGCCAGAAACAGATGTTTCAAAATGATAATAAATTGGCTAAATAATTACTAAAAAATGATTAAATGAAGTTGATTCAACCTGGTAAGATCGATTATCCTTTATCATTCCATTAAATAGATTAGTTTTTAGCTAGATTCAATTTTAGAGGTGGTATTAGTTGGGGAAAAAATACTTGGAGGTTTTTGAATGTCCGACGAAGAAAAGTTAGAAGAAGAAGGTCAAGAAGAAGAGCGCTCGGTGGAACTCGCTGATGAGAACGACGAGGAAGATGAAGATCTTGAATACGTTGACGAAGATGAAGAGGTTGATGAGTCTCTTGAAGAGGAAGAAACTCGGGAAAGAGGCGCTTCTTTAGTCATTGGGCAAGGTGATTTTGAGATTAATCAATCAAATCGTGGAGCTGACGACCCAGGTGACAATACGCTCAATGAACCTCAGTTTATAACGAAATACGGTGAAATGCTTTTTATTTCAGACCGTGGCAATCATAGAGTTTTAGTTTGGGACCAGATCCCTGAGGAAAACGGAGATCCTGCTAGTGTGGTTTTAGGGCAAGAGGATTTTGCCGATTGTCTTGAGAACCGTGGAATTACCACTACTTTGGACGAAATGACTTCTGGCTTGGGAGATGAAAGTTTAGATGGTTTTACGATCAGTCAGTGTGAAGAGGATACTATATCAGCGCCTGCTGGTTTAGATGTTATTGATGGAAAACTCTATATCTCAGATAGTGGCAATCATCGAGTTTTAAGATGGGAAGCTCTGCCATCCGAAGATGGAGAAGCTCCAGGTTTAGTCATGGGGCAGGATAATTTAGAGTGTAATGAAGCAAATAGACGCGGTGTAATAAGCTCTGCTTCTTTATTTTTCCCAATGGGAGTTCGGTCTGGCGACGATCAACACGTATTTGTTGCGGATAAAGACAACCATAGAATATTAATGTGGGACAAAATCCCCTTTAATAATGGTTGGAACTCAGATATTTCTCTGGGACAGGCTGGAATGGATGAAAGAGAGCCAAACCGAGGGGACTTTGAGAAGTGTGGGCCCGATACCTTAAGCTTTCCGACAGGTGTTTTTTATCATGCAGAAGAAGATAAATTATTTGTTGTCGATCAAGGTAATAATAGAATTTTAATTTGGAATAAATTACCTAGGGAAACTGGAGCTCCTGCTGACCTAGTTTTAGGGCAAAAAGATTTTTACAGCAGGGAAGTTAATGGAGGTGTAGGTTCCCGACTTGCCTCTTCTTCTGGAGTATATTTTCCGACCGATGTAGTTTATGGAAGAAAAGGATTATTCGTTTCTGATTCCTCAAATAATCGGGTTTTAGTTTGGACTGAATTCCCGACAGAAAATGGCCAGCCTGCAGATTTGGTAATAGGTCAAGCTGATTTCGTGCAGAATAAATACAATCGAAATGGCGAGGTAACGGCGGGCACCTTAAATGATCCCTATGGGTTATTTCTAGATGAGGACCCTGAGGATGAAGAAGATATAGGAAGACTCTATATTTGTGATAGAGGTAACTCTCGAGTAGTTGTTTGGGATGAATTACCTCTTGCGCCAGATGCAGATAAAGATGAAGATGAAGATCCAGATAAAATTGTCTACGAATCAGAGGAATTGATGGGTGACGACGATGATTTTATGGATGACGATGACGACGATCCGGCAAACGCGATACCGGTTACCTGATTTAAATTAAAAAAGCCCGGCCTAAAGGCCGGGCTTTTTTTATATTCAAATTAGTTCCTATCGTACTTCATCGCTTTTTCAATTTCTCTATTAGCTTCTTTTTGTTTAATTGTCCTCCGCTTATCGTAAAGTTTTTTCCCCTTAGCCAAAGCAACTTCGACTTTTACTTTTCCTTTCTTAAAATACAATTTTAGAGGAATAAGGTTAAAGCTTTTTTCCTTAACTTTTCCAATAAGACGGTTAAGTTCTCTTTTGTGCATTAATAATTTTCTTCTTCTGACAGGGGCGTGATTAAATCGATTTGCAGGAGTGTAGTGACTTATATGCGCTCCAATTAACCAGGCCTCTCCCGCTTCAATTTGAACGTAACTATCCACCAAATTAGCCTTGCTTTCGCGAAGAGCTTTTACTTCGGTTCCCCAGAGAACGATTCCGGCTTCCATTGAATCTTCTACAAAGTAGTCGTGACGGGCTTTTTTATTTTGGCAAATAATTTTGATCTCGCTCATTATGTCAAATCTCGTTTTATTTCTATTTGATCGCCAACCAAAACTTTGAAAGTTTCAGAAGCGTTTCCTTTATTACAAAAAATCTCGATCTTACCCCAGCTATTAATTAAAGCGGAAAGAGAGTTTTTCACCCCAATTTCATAATGGGAGACCAAAGGAATTGTTGTTTTATCGTTTAAATGAATTTTAACGTTCTCTAGGTTATTTCCAATATATTTTGATAGGAGGTCTTTGGAAATATTAGAAGTTAGATTTCCAAAACGGTCACAGTAAATAATTTCTCCTTTTAAACGTTGGTTGTCAACTTTGGGCTCAGAAAGAACCAGAGTCATAGGTTTTTTTAAAATCTCACCCAGTTTTTCGAAAGGTTTTCCATTAGCAATCCAAGCGGCGACAGGAGCGAAAATATCACGACCATGAAATGTCGCCGAAACAGGTTTTAAGAAAACTTCTTGGTTCGTTAGCTCAACGGCTTGAAAGTTTTCAAGGAATGGTGAGAAAATTCCATTATCAGGTCCAATAAAAAAATATTTATTGGTTTTAATAGCTAGTCCTTTACGTTTTCCTCCAACTCCAGGGTCGACAACTGCTAGATGAACAGTATGGGATGGAAAGTAAGAAACGCTTTCTTTTAGCGCGTATGCCGCTTGAAATATGTTTTGAGGCTCGATTGAGTGAGTTAGGTCGACTATTTCAGCTTTTGGAGAAATGCCTAAAATAACCCCCTTCATGATGCCTACAAAGGGATCGTCAATCCCAAAATCAGTTGTAAGGGTTATGACTGGACGCATCCAAATACCTGACCGTCATTAATTTCTTGAATTTTAACAGGAACAATTTGATTAATGAGGAAGTCGTCGCCTTCAGCCAAGACGGGAATATAATGTTCAGAATGGCCTTTTAATAGACCTGTTTGTCGGTCTCTTTGTTCCTCAAATAAAATAGACACTGTTTTCCCTAAAAATTTCTTTTGAAAACCAAGCGACTTGGTCTGCCCCAATTCCGTTAATTCTTTGTTACGTAATTTCTTTTCTTCTTTTAAAACAGAATCTGAAAAATCAAAAGCTTCGGTTCCTTTTCTGCCAGAATAAGAAAAAACATGTAAATGAGAAAAGGGTAAGTGATCAATCATGTCTCGTGTATTTTCAAACTTCTCGCGGGTTTCCCCAGGGAATCCCACAATGATGTCGGCGCCTAAACCGACAGTGGGTATTTGGGCAGTGATTCGATGAATAACGTCTAAATATTGAGCGGAGTCATAGTTCCGACGCATTTTATTTAAAACGGACGTATCCCCGCTTTGCAGAGGTATATGGAAATGTGGGCACAATTTGTCAGATGAAGCCATAAGCTGAATTAAGTGATCGTCAATTTCCATGGGATTAATCGAACTTAATCGAACTCTGAAGTTTCCGTCCAATTGAATAATTTCTTCAACTAAACTAGAAAATGTCTCGGGAGGATTTGAATCCATGCCGTAAGTGCCTAAATTAATCCCAGTTAAAGTTATTTCTTTATAGCCAGACTTAATAAATAAGCGGATATTCTGGAGGATGTTTTCTCGGGAATCGCTAATGGAACGACCTCTGGCTCGAGCGACAGTACAAAATGAGCATTTCTCGTCGCAACCTGTTTGAATTTTAAGAAATGCTTTTGTTTTACCTTGGAAATCATCTACAGGGATAGTTTTAAACTCTCGTAATTCGTTAATATCCGACATGTGGAGTTCGGATTTTTCTGGAATATTCCAAGGTTGATGTTTGGCTATTGTTTTTTTAATAGCTTGGGCAACTTCTAATTTATTTGCGTTACCCAATACCAGGCTTAAACCTGGGATTTGTCCTGCTTCTTCAGGATTATTTTGAGCATAGCAACCCGTTAGAACGACAAGAGCATTATCGTTAATGCCTAAAGACTTTCTTACAGCCAATCGGGAGCTGTAGTCGCTTTTTTGGGTTACTGTGCAAGAGTTGACTACGTAGACATCAGCTTTTTCTTTATGGTTAACCAGGCTAAAACCTTCTTTTTTCAAAAGAGCCTGCATTTCTGCGGTGTCGTGTTGATTTGTTCTACAGCCTAATGTTGAAAATGCGACTTTCATTGAGTTTTCTTAATTTAAGAACAGATAGAAATATGTTACAGAAAAGCGGATAAATCACTTATTATCGGCTTAGGGAATAAGGCTTGAGGCGTGAAAAGCTTTATTCGCAAGGGTATCTCAGAATTTATTTGATTTCCGATATTATTGTAGTGAGAAAATCTGATTTAAGCGCAATAAAATTAATTGAATAAACTTGTTTCTAACTGTCCGCTAATAATTGATATTATTGTGGTTTTGCTAATGTTCATTATTTAAACGGCCCTACATTTTTTTGTTAGTTTTTAATTAGCTAAAACCGCTGTGAAATTAAGCTTTCATCTTAATGCAAAAAGTTAAAATGAATCAATATGAATTTATGGTTGTTACGAGAACAAGTAACCACGGGCTATTGACCGCAAGAATTCTGTTTGTTAGTATTCGTCCATTAATTTTCCGTTAGTTATGTCTGCTGAAATTGGCGTCAAGACGCCTTAGCCCCCGCTGAATATGTCCCTTAATGGATTCGAAAATCTATCTTCTTTAGAAAAATGGCTTGATAAATCCATTAAACATTATGTTTCCCAGATGGATGTGAAGCAAAATGGAGGGTTGCACGATTTAATAATTGGGGCTGTGGAAGAACCTCTTGTCCAGATGGTGCTAGATAAAACAAATGGAAACCAAACTCAGGCGGCAAATATTTTAGGCCTGAATAGGAATACCCTTAGAAAAAAGATAAAAACCTACCAAATCAAATGCAAAGACTCCCCCTAGCGGTTGTGATTTTAGCCGCCGGCAAGGGGAAAAGAATGAAGTCCGATCTTCCAAAAGTTGTACATCCTCTTGGTTCGAAACCGCTCATGTCCTATATACTTAATGCGGTATTTTCTCTGAATCCGGATAGAATCGTCGCGGTTGTTGGTTATGAGGCAAATGTAGTTTCAGAAACTTTTCCCAATCCTAAGCTGGAATTTGTTGAACAAAGTGAGCTGTTGGGCACAGGACATGCTGTATTACAAACCCGCGATACTTTAAAAGAATTTTCAGGGAATGTGCTTATTCTTTGTGGCGATATGCCATTTATAAAGGCAGAAACGCTTAATCTTCTTATTGAAACTAGAATTAAATATGAATTGGCTTGTTCCTTACTCACCTTAAAAACACCAGAAAAACGTGATTTTGGCAGAATTATTAGAGATCCTAGTGGCAATGTAGAGAAAATTGTAGAAAACCGAGATGCTACCCCCGCCGAAAAAACTATTGACGAATACAATGCAGGCGTTTATTGTTTTGAGAAAGAATGGTTATTTAAAGCTATTGAACGGCTAGATAATAACAATGCGCAAAGCGAATATTATTTAACGGACGCTATTCAGTTCTACTATAATCGCCGAGCCCCCGTTCGGGTGGTTCAAACGGATAATGCCAAAGAACTTTTTGGCGTAAATTCGCAAGAAGATTTAAAACAAGCCGAACGTTTATTGAACTCCTAAAATTAATTAGGTTGTCTCTCCCTCAAAGAATTTAATCCGATCATGAAAGCAATCATTTTAGCTGCTGGAAAAGGCGGCAATTTACTTCCGTTTTCTCAGACTCGACCAATCCCGCTGGTTAGCGTTGCGGGTACCGATATTTTTGATAATACGGTTGGCCTTTTGAAGAGTTCTGGAATCAACGATATTTTTGCTGTTGTTGGACATCAAAAAGAAAAGGTTATCGAACGGATAGGAGAGCATAGCCATAATGGTTTGAATATTCATTATTTGGAACAGAAAAAACTTGGCGAAATTGGGGTTGCAGTTTCTCAAGCAAAAAACAAGATTTCTCCTGGCGAGTATTTTATGCTTGTGTATGGTGATATTGTTGCCTCTTCCAACATTTTTAGCAAAATTCAGCAATCTTTTCATTCGTTTAAAAGCGCTGTTGCATCAATATGTTTGCCGCCTTCTAACGAAATGTTCGGCAATGTGTTTTTAAACGCCCAAATGAAAATTACTCAAATTATTGAAAAACCTAAAAACAATGATTTAGGTAATTATGTCTTGGCTGGAGTGTATATTCTTCCATCAAAATTTTTTAAAATCTTAGAAAAAAACCGATACTCGATGGAAAAATCCATTCGAGAGATGGCCCAAAAAGAAGGACTATGGGCTTCAATGTGGGAAGATGAATGGTTAGATATCGTTTATCCTTGGGAAATCCTTACGGCAAATCAAATATTGATGGATTCCTGGGAAGCCTCTTTAATTTCGAGTTCGGCCACTTTAGAGGGAAACGTAACTATGCAAGGGCCTGTTAGGATAGAAGATAATGTTGTCGTTAAAGCTGGCGCAGTTTTAGAGGGACCTTGTTCGATAGGTAAAGGGAGTTATATTGGCAACAATTCTCTAATTAGGAGTTATACCTCCTTGGGGGAAGGTTGTTCCGTAGGGTATGGCGTTGAAATGAAAAATTGCGTTGTTTTCAAAAATAGCAGAATTGGTAGATTGTCCTTTATTGGCGATAGCGTTCTTGGCGAGGAAGTAGATGTTGGAGCGGGGTCAATGACGGTTAACAGATCGACCGATTGGTCTCCAGTTGAAGTGAAGCTAGGAAGAAAAAACTTTAAGACAGGCCAAACAAAATTAGGGGCCTTTGTTGGAGATGGAGTCATTATTGGAGCGGGGAATACGGTTGAACCTGGCACCATTATTCCTCCGGGAAAGAGTTTGCCTGCTTGCTATACTATTAAACGGTAAAAGTAAGATTTTAAGCAAAAGGTAAAAAACATATGTGCGGAATTAGCGGAGCAATTGGTTTGAAGGACGTTTCCAATGCTTTGTTTGAAAGTATTCGTAATTTGGAATATAGAGGGTACGACTCTTGTGGAGTAGCCCTTATTGAAAAGAAACGACTACTGGTAAAAAAGAATATTGGAGAAGTTGAATCGGTCTACCGCAAAGAGAATATATTGCGGCATAGATCAAATATTGGTATTGCTCATACTCGCTGGGCTACCCATGGTAGCGTTACAAAGGATAATACGCATCCCTTTCTTTCAAAATGTGGAAAGTTTGCTGTTGTTCATAATGGCATTATTTCTAATTACCGATTATTGCGAGAGCAGTTGATCCGAGAAGGCTATCGCTTTCACTCTGAAACCGATAGCGAAGTCATTCCTCAGTTATTGAGCAAGTTTTATGCGAAAGAGAAAAATATTGAACTAGCTCTTCGAAAGACGATGAACGTCTTGGAAGGAACTTTCGCGCTAGCATTTATCACGACTTATTTACCCGACCATATTTTTTGCGCTAAAAGAGAATCGCCATTGATGCTAGGGATTGCCGATGAAACTAAGTTCATTGGTTCCGATTTCAATTCCTTTATTGATTTCACAAAAAATGCCGTAATTATCGAGGATGGTGAATACGCGGTAATTTCGAAAGACGGTTATATTGTAAAAAACTCAATAACCGGCGAGGAAGTTGCGAAAACCATTATGAAAATTGAATGGGATTCTGAAACTTCAAAAAAAGGCGGTTACCCTCATTATATGTTGAAGGAGATTTACGAACAGCCCCAAACAGTCCAGAATGCTCTAGATATCAGTGAAGATGATATAGCTGATCTTTCAAATATGATTTCCAAGGCAAGGCAAGCCTATTTAGTAGGCGTAGGCACGACATTCTATGTCGCCAAATTTGGAAAATATACTTTGGCTAATTTAGCGGGACAATTTTTACCAACAGTAAGTTCCGACGAATTTATGAGTCTGGCGAATGTAGATTCTAATGATTTCGTGTTGGCTGTTTCTCAATCGGGGGAGACTTATGATACGCTTTCGGCTTTGCGATATGCGAAATTGAATAAGTGTCCGACGGGGGCCATTGTCAATGTTATGGGATCTACAATGGCTCGGTTAGTAGACAAAGTTATTTTACAAGGCTCAGGGCCGGAAATTTCTGTGATAAGCACCAAAGCGGCAATTTCGCAAATGGCTATCCTGGTTAGAATAGGGCTTCATTTAGGAATAAAAAATAAGAAAATTTCGAAACAAACTTATAAAAAACATATGAAAGATTTACGGGAATTGCCCGAAATTATTCATGGGATTTTAAACGAAAGATCAGGGTTCATACACCGAATTGCTCACAGGTATTGCCAAGTTAAACACTGGCTATACTTAGGCAGAGGTATTTATTATCCAATTGCATTGGAATCTGCTCTGAAAATGAAAGAGGTTGCATACGTGCATGCAGAAGGAATGCCTGGTGGCTTCTTAAAGCATGGAACGTTAGCGATGATTGACGAGAATATAAACTCTATTGTTTTTATGCCTCCAAAAGAAGATAAAAAGCTTTATGAGTCAACTTTGCATTGTGTTGAAGAAATCAGAGCCCGATCAGGTTTTGTTTTGGGAATACATTTTGATGCGCGAGGTAAAAATAAAGATTTGTTTAGTGAGGAGTTAATTCTTCCCTCTGTATCCCCTGTCGTTGCTCCGTTTCTACAAGTAGTGATAGCTCAGCTACTTGCCTACTTTACAGGAACTTCTTTAAAAAGAAATGTTGATAAACCCCGCGCTTTAGCCAAATCAGTTACAGTTGGTTAATCCGCGTATAGATAAGTTGAGATAGGAAAATATGAATACTGTTCTGACCGTAGCCGGTTCTGATCCTTGTGGGGGAGCGGGCGTTCCCGTTGACCTTAAAACTTTTTCAGCTTATCGCGTTTATGGGTATTCAGCGATATCGGCGATAGTTGCGCAAAACACGCAAGGCGTTAATGCTTCAACGCCTGTTGCTTTAGATTTTTTGAAGGCTCAAATAGAAGCGGTTTTTTCGGATACAAGGCCATTAGCGACCAAAACAGGAATGCTGGCGACGGAAGAATCTATCAAAGCAGTTAGCGCTATATTTAAAAAAAACCGAGTTAAAAACTTAGTTGTTGATCCGGTAATTAAGTCTTCAAATGGAAAAGTTCTTTTGACTTCGAAAGGAGTAGAAGAGTTAAAACTAAGTTTACTTCCGTTAGCATTATTAGTAACTCCCAATATTCCTGAGGCGGAAGTTCTTTCTGGAATTAAAATAAAAACAAATGCTGATAAAAAGCGAGCCGCAAAAAAGATTTTGGGGTTTGGAGTGAAAGCTGTTTTGATTAAAGGAGGACATGGAACAAAAAATGCGGATGACTTCTTGTTTGACGGGAAAAAAGTCCATAATTTTCCAGCTCCTAAATTAATTAAAAAGAATATCCATGGTACGGGTTGCGTACTATCCGCAGCAATTACAGCGGGACTTGCTCAAAAGTTAGATTTGGTTTCTGCAGTAGAAAAAGCGAAAGGTTTTATAATTCAATCTATGGGTAGAGCAATAGATCCAGGAAGTGGCGATCTTGTTTTAGAGCCTTTAAATGGTTTGTATGCAGAAGCAGAAAAACACAGACTTATGCAAAAGGCTTTGCATTTTATTCAAACCTTGAAAGAAAATAAGATTGGCGGATTGATTCCCGAAGTTCAATCAAACCTAGGCTTAGCTATAGAAAACGCTAGAGGGCTGAATGATGTTATTGGTATTCCGGGAAGAATTGTTAGAAATGGAGACGATGCATATACGGTTTCTCCTCCTATGTTTGGAGGGTCTCGCCACGTAGCCGATATTGTTTTAACGGTTATGACTCATGATTCAACAAAACGCGCTGTAATGAACATCAAATATTCAGATCAACTTTTGGATATTTGTAAAAAATTAAAATATAAAATTGCTTCCTTTGATCGAGCGGACGAACCCAAAAAAGTTAAAGCTTTAGAAGGATCTTCTTTAGAATGGGGAACCGATAAGGCGATTCGAGATTTTGGAAGCGTTCCCGATATTGTTTTTGATCTTGGCGGATTTGGGAAAGAAGAAATGATCCGCGTAATAGCAAACGACTGCAACGATCTGCTTGAAAGAATCCTCAAAATCAACCTCATGGCCAAAAAACTTTAGTCGGCTTTTAGTTTTACCTTCCCCGTTAGCTAATCCACTCCTAGTTATATTTTACGCTTTTATTTCTAAAGGAGACTAGTCTTAAATCATTGTTTTGATGAGTGCTTTAGGTTCTGGCTGAGAAAATGTTGTTACGCTTTGGTTACAATTCATATTTCTGGCGTTAAATTATATACAATAAAGCATCGAAAAAATTTAAGATTAATTTAAGGCCAAATTTCTGGTCACCGTCGGAATTTCTGAGTCCAGATTAAAGATTATATCTATGAAAACTACAATAGATGAATATCCAAATAAAGTTTTAATCGTTGAGGATGAAGCTTTAGTCGCGTTGGAAATAGAAAAAAACTTGGAAAAAAACGGTTTCACTGTTGTTTCAAATATAGCTTATGGAGAGAAAGTCTTAGATGAAATAAATCTGCACAATCCTGATGTTGTGCTAATGGATATTAAGCTTAAAGGAGAAATTTCCGGTCTAACGGCTGCTGAAATAGTCAACAAGGAAAAAGATATACCAATTATCTTTTTGACGGCGTACTCAGACGCGAAGACTATTGAAAAAGTTAAAGAAGTTGGGGCTTATGGATATATCGTGAAACCGTTTCATGAGCAGGAATTAAAAGTCGCTTTAGAAATGGGATTATATAAATTCTCTTCAGAGCGTAAAGCCCGAATGAAAGAAAAAAGTTTTCTTCAGTTTTCCGATCAAATTGAGGACGCTTTTATTATTTCTGATAAAGGCGGTAAGAAAATTCTTTTTGCTAGTAAAGGATTTGAAAAAGTTTTTGGAAGGAGCCAGGAGAGCTTTATTCAAGATTGCGAATCCTTCTTAGATCTTATATATAAAGAAGATCTTGAACGATTTAAAGAATTCCAAAGCTCAGGAGGGAGGGGTGTTTCTTCTTTAGAGGTTGAATATCGAATCTTGTTACCAGATGAATCTTTACGATGGGTTGTTACGCGAGTGTTTCCAGTTGAGGAAGATAATTCAGAAAACCGAAATGTTATGGTTACCGTTTCTTCAGATATAACAAGGAAAAAACAAGCCGACATTAATTTTAAGCATCAAATTGATTTTATAGGTGATCAATTGGTTTTAAAAAATCTGGATTTGAGATTGAAGGAAAATAAAATCGAAGAACTAATAAAAGAAAAAAGAGACGTTTTATCTAATGTGTCCCATGAGTTTAAAACCCCATTAAACGCAATTTTGGGGTATGGGCAATTATTGGAAAGCGATAGTTTAAATAACTGGACGTTTGAGCAAAAAGAACACTTGGATCATATTTTAAAGGCTGGGCACAATTTACTAAACCTGATAGAAAAAGTTTTGGGATTTTCAAAAGTAGACTCTGGTGATATTCCTGTTTCAATAAAAAGCGTTCATTTGAATCGATTAATTAGCGACTTGATAAATCAATACGATTCAAAGGCTAAGAACAGGGAGATACAAATTATTAATAAAGTTTCTACAAAAAAAGACTTTTTTGTTTTATCAGATCCATTACTTTTAAAACAAGTTTTCATGAATTTGATTTCTAATGCTATTAAGTTTACCAATGTTCAGGGAACGGTTGAAGTTTATAGCGAAGTAGAAGAAAGCCTTTTACGGGTAACTATTTTTGATACGGGTTGTGGTATTCCTAAGGATAAACTCGAAGTTGTTTTTGACCCATTAGTTCGTGTTGGAAAAGATTTGTATAATCCCGATAACAAAGGTCTAGGTCTTGCCGTTACAAAAAGTTTGATCGAGCTAATGAATGGAACGATCTCAGTGCAGAGTGAATTGAATGTTGGAAGCCGCTTTTCTGTCGAGTTGCCTTTAGATAAAATAATTGAATTAGAGATCAATTAAATTCTTTCCTTAGATGCCAAAGGTTTTATCAATCTATATTCTCCCGCCTAATATTTGAAATGAAATTGTTTAGATACTTTTATTTCTAAAAAACAATTTTAAATTTAGCTCCATCATTTTTATCTAAAGCAATCGTTCCTTCTAATTGGGATTCAACCAAGAGAGATACTACTTTTAACCCCATAGAGTCGTTATCTTCTAGACAAAAACTTTCTGGAAACCCCACCCCATTGTCGGAGACGATTAATTTTGTCTTTCCTGTATTAGTATTTAAAACACGAATTTTTATTTGATTGTTCTGGTTTTTTTTAAAAGCGTATTTTAACGAATTTGAGACTAATTCATTGATTATTAATCCACAGTAAATTGATTTGTCAAAATCAAATGATTTAATGTGAACTTGTACATCCAGAGAAATATTTAAGTCGTTTGATCCATAAATTTTAAGTAATTGGTTAATTAAGGTGTATATGTATTTTTCGATATCGATCTCGGAAAAATTGTCAGATTCTAAAATACGTTCGTGCACTAAAGCCATTGAAAGCACTCTGTTTTGGCTTTCCCGCAGTATATTTAAAAGTTGAGGGTCTCTAACGTTTTCTTCTTGCAAATGTAAAAGCCCAGATACCACCTGTAGGTTGTTTTTTATCCGATGGTGAAGTTCTTTTAGAAGGATTTCTTTTTCTAAAAGAGACTTTTTAAGGTTTTCCTCTAAAGTCTTAAAATTAGTTATGTCCGCGATAGTGCCAATGTAACCTATGGCTTTTCCGTTGTCATTTTTTTCAAATATTGTTCGCCCCAACACTTCTGTCATTTTTTCTTCTGGGGCTAAATACCGACATTCACATTTAAAGTTATTAAGTTCTTTTACGGCATTGCCCCATTCAGATGAAAAACTTTCTTTGTCGCTCGGGTGAATATTTTTTAGCCAATTTTTACCAAATGCATTTTGAGGCGAAACCCCAATAATCTCGGAACATTGGTTGTTGATATATAGGCAATTCCCATCTAAATCAGAGCGCCAAATGCCGATAGGCGAAGTTAGTGTTAGATCGTGAAACAATTCATTGCTTTCGTTTAATCGTTCCTTTTTAGTTTTTAGTTGTTCCACCATTTTGATGAACGAAGAAACAAGTTTCCCTAATTCATCTGTACCAGGTTTTGGAAATGTGAATTTGTTTTCTCCTTTTCCAAATTTCTCTGCGATTTCAGAAAGTCTAACTATCGTTTTTTTAAGACCGCTTGATAAAGTAAATGCAAATAACAAGCTTCCTAAAAGAATGAATAGTATAAGAAGAGCAAAAAGTTTAATGTTTTTTTTGTCAGCTTGATATTTCAAGCCGGAAATTATAGATTTAACAATTTCGGTGTCAGAAGGTTCCAGGTCTAAAGAATAGATAAGTCTAAGAAAACCTAATTTGTCGTCTTCTAAATAAATAGGGCAAGAAATTACGATTTGGCCGTCCATTTCTATTACTTTACGAGCTTGAGGAGACGATATTTCGCTAATAGTTGCAGCTTCTAAAGTTTGATCAAAAGCTAATAAATCGTTCGATCCTCCGTGGATCAATTTACCGTTTTTATCGAAAACATAAGCTGTTTTTACGTGAGGATCGTTTTTAACCGCCTTAAGTAGATAAAAAATATTTTCCGTGTCGAGATTATAAAGTGGATTGACTAGCTCTTCGGATAAAAATTTGGCGGTGGATTGTCCCCTATTTTTAAAGTATTTCGAAAAAGATTTTTTCAGAGAAGTAGGTTTGAAGGTATTTGTATCATTAAAAAAAAAGTCAAATTGGTAATAGAAAAACAGGGATATTATTAAAAAGATGATGAGGGTAAAAGTTAATAGGCTTAAAGAAAACTTTAATTGTAGGCTTGATCTCAATTTTGACATTGCGGAGAGAGTAAAATATTTAGCGGTTGCTAAAGAGCGCTGTAATTTAATTCAAAAATTGAACAAGATGATCGATAGCCGATTGCCCCATAGCTTCTACAGCTTCCCGGGCGTTACCTCCAATATGGGGCGTACCCATTAAATTAGGAAGAGATAATAATTCCATATCATCTGGCGGTTCTGGATTGAAAACATCTAATGCTGCTCCGGCGATTTGGTTTGTTTGTAATGCTTTTTTTAGGGCTGATTGATCGATTACTTCGCCTCGACTGGTGTTAATCAAATACGCGGACGATTTCATTTGCTCTAAAGTTTTTTTGTTGATTAAGTTGCGCGTAAGCTCTGTGAGGGGGATGTGGAACGTAATGAGATCGGATGATTCGAGGACTTCTTCGAAGCTTGCGGCAGTTATATTTTGTTCGTTGCAAAATTCAGAAACGTTTAAAATATCATTAACTTTTATTTGTGTATTGAACGGTTTTAACATCCGGATAACTTCGCGCCCAACGTTACCGCATCCAATAACTCCAATTTGTTTTTCTGAAATTTCTTGACCGCCTTCTTTTCTCCAGACTCCCTTTTTTAGATCATTTCCCGTAGAAAAGATGTTGTGAAACATCCCCAACATAAAACAGATTGTCAATTCCGCAACCGATAATTTGTTTATGCCAGGAGTCCAGCCTAGTCGGATATTGTATTGTTGTAGTGCAGCTTCATTAATATTGTCCAAGCCTACGCCATATTTAGAAATCATTCGAAGTTGTGGCAGAGCTTTTAGTTCCTCAATTCCAATGAGGTCTCTACCAATGATTGCGGCGTCTTTATCTTTTAAAAAATCTATGAGTTCTGTAGATGTTAAATAACGGCCTTTTTCATTGAAGGTTGTTTCAGGGAAATGTTTTTTTAGTTCTTGGCACAAGAATTTCGATTTGCAAAATGCAGGAGGAGTGACAGCGATTTGAGAAATACGGGAACTCATTGACGGGTCAGTAAAAAATTTGTTGCACTATCGAAGCTCCGGCGACATAAGTGCCGATAGCAGAACCAAGATTAGCCATAAAAAATATTAGAAACACCCGAGCGACCCGATTTTTAAACCATCTATTTAAATGGCCTATATCTTCACGTAGGGCTTCAAAGTCTGCAACTTTAGGTTTTCTTAAATAAGATTCTACAATGCCAACAACCATTCCGGCGCCGATGGTCGGATTTAGCGAAGTTATTGGGGCCGCGAAGAAGGCTGAAAGAATTGTAAGTGGGTGAGCTAACGCAATAGCCGCACCTAAAGCGCTAAGGCCGCCGTTAATCAGGACCCAGGTGAGGAAAATATTAAGGCCTAGCTCTGGGGAGCGGGCATAGCCTACCGCAAACATTGAGATAATAAAAATGCCAATACCCCAACCGATATAAAAACCAGTCTTGCTGGGTTTAGGTTTTTCTTCTAGTTCTTTTAAGCGATCGGCAGTAGGCGGTGAAGAAAATTTAGGTCTCATTCCAATTAGATGACCAGCTCCGACCATTGCGACTACTCTTTGAGGAGCGTCAGAAGACTTGGCTAAAGCGTTTAACTTTCCAGTCATGTATTCGTCTCGTTCGTCGATAAGAACTTCCTTAACTGCCGGTAATTCCTCTCCGAATTCTTCCACCACAGTCTGTAGCATGTCGCCTTTTTTCAAATCTTCTATTTGTTTCTCGTCAATTTCTTCTCCTACAAAAATGCTGGCGATAAGACCTGTGAAGAATTTGATTTTTTGCCAAAAAGTAACTCTATTTACAATCCGATTGAGAGTTGTTGAAATATCACGGTCAATGAGTTCCAATTTAAGATTTTTTTCTTTTGCTAAATCGATAGCTCTTTGCATCTCTTGACCGGCTTCAACGCCAATTTTTTCCGCCAGCCGCTTTTGGTATGCGGACAAGGCTAAATTGACTAATAAGAGTCCCGCTTTATTTTTGCGAAAAATTTGATAAATATCTAAGTTTCTCCACCAGGCTTTATCAACTATATTGTTATATCTGGGTTGACAAAGTTCCACTGCAACGCAGTCGTATTTTCCGGAACAGATTTCTTTTTCCACGAGTTCGACGCTTTTTTGAGAGACATGAGCTGTTCCAATCAACGTGATTTCAGTATTGTTCACGCTAACTATATGCGTGATTTCTTCGTTTTCGGTCACAATTTCCTCATTTGGATATAACGGCTAAAAATTTAACGCGGCAAATTAAGCAAAAGTTTCTATAAAAGGCAATCAATGCCAGTTAAAGCGGATACAGATAGATTGGAGTCCCGGTTTAAAATAAGTTCTGGAATATCTAGGTTTTGGTAGGATTTCCAGCAAAAAAAATAACACATTTTGTCTAATGTAATTTAACATAATTTCTTTACTAGAACCTCAATTCATTCAGAGAATTTGATTAAATAAAATGAACAAATTTGAAATAGAGTCAGAGTTTAAACCGTCGGGAGATCAACCTGAGGCCATTAAAAAGGTTGTGGATAATTTACAAAATGGAGCGACCCATCAGACGTTGTTAGGGGTCACTGGTTCCGGGAAGACTTTTACCATTGCAAACGTAGTGGAAGAGCTTCAACGCACTACGTTGGTAATTGCCCATAATAAGACATTAGCCGCTCAACTATATAGCGAATTTCAATTATTTTTCCCCAACAATGCGGTCAGTTATTTTGTTAGCTATTACGATTACTACCAACCCGAAGCTTATCTCCCAACATCGGACACTTATATAGAAAAAGACGCTTCTATAAACGATGAGATAGACAAAATGCGGCATGCCGCAACACACTCATTGTTTGAAAGAAAGGACGTTATTATTGTCGCCAGCGTTTCTTGTATATATGGGTTAGGTTCTCCTGAAGCATATCATGGCATGCTGTTATTTGTCGAAGAAGGAATGAAGTTGGACCGAGATATAGCTTTGAAAAAGCTAATAGAGATTCACTATAAGAGAAACGATATCGATTTTCAAAGAGGGACTTTTCGAGTGCATGGGGATGTTGTGGAGGTTTTCCCTGTTTATGAACGTAGCGAAGCGATCCGTATTGAGTTTTTTGGCGACGAAATTGAATCTATTCGCGTTTTTGACCCTTTGACAGGTAGAGTACTTAAAAAAATGGATCGAGTCGCTATTTATCCAGCCAGTCACCATGTGACGCGGAAAGACGATTTGGAGAGAGCGGAAAAAACGATTTTGGATGAGCTACGCGAACGCATTCAATATTTTAGAAGCCAGAATTTATTGGTTGAAGCGCAGCGAATTGAACAGCGAACGATGTTTGATATAGAGATGATTAAAGAGATCGGATATTGTAAGGGCATTGAGAATTATAGTCGCCATTTAACGGGGAAACCTGTAGGACATCACCCACCAACATTGCTGGATTATTTGCCAAAAGACGCCTTGATTGTTATCGATGAGAGCCACGCAACATTGCCGCAATTAAACGGTATGTATAAAGGGGATAGATCTCGTAAAGATACTTTAATTCGTCATGGTTTTCGCTTGCCATCCGCTTTTGATAATAGGCCGTTAAGATTTGAAGAATTTGAAAAACAAACTCAAAGCGTAGTGTATGTTTCCGCAACTCCTGCAAATTATGAAATGGAGAAATCAAAAGGACTTGTTACGGAACTCATTGTTCGTCCAACGGGTTTAATCGATCCAGAAATTGATATTCGTCCAATCACAGGGCAGGTGGATGATTTGTATAATGAAATTGTCAAACGGTCCAAGAAAAATGAAAGAACGTTAGTTACTACTTTGACCAAAAGATTCGCCGAAGATTTATCTGAACATTTTGCGGAAATGGGACTCCGCGTAAAGTATTTACACTCTGATATTTCAACTCTTGAAAGAATACAAATTGTACGAGAATTGCGTCTAGGAGAGTTTGATGCATTAATTGGGATAAATTTATTGCGCGAAGGGTTAGATATCCCAGAAGTTTCTTTAGTCGCTATTTTAGATGCTGATAAAGAAGGCTTCCTAAGATCTACAACGTCTTTAATTCAAACTAGTGGGCGTGCGGCAAGAAATGTAGAAGGAAGAGTAATAATGTACGCTGATAAAATGACTAATGCTATTAAAACGGCGTTAAGCGAAACGGAACGCAGACGCAACATTCAGGTTGCTTATAACCAAAAACATAATATAACTCCGAAATCTATCAAGAAATCGATACAAGAAGCGCTGCAAACTGAAGAGGATGATTTTTCTAAAGTCGCTGAAGAAGAAGACAGTTATATGGTTAAAGGCGATTTAAAGAAGGCAATAACTCGACTTGAAAAAGAAATGCGTTCTGCCGCAAAAAAATTAGAGTTTGAAGCCGCTGCCGAAATTAGGGATAGAATTACAGAGCTAAAGAAAAAGGAGCTAGAATGGGGGGTATTTACCTAGACCGTTTATCGGCTCTTCTGTCAGTCACTCGGGTTTCTATAAACTGTCTAAGGAAATCAAGAACAGGTTCCGGTGGCTTTAGAAATTTTATTCCAGTCACAAGCGGTTCAGACTGGCTTTTGGGGTTCTTACGAATGTTTTGAACTAGCGCCTCTTGTTTGTCTACTTTTATTTCGCCCAAATTGAAGGATATATTAACTTTATTTCCTTTAATCAAAGGGATCTTATGACAAAGCAATCCCCCTTCCATACTAAGGTCGCGTAGGATCCCATCGCCATTCGTTGTTGCGCCTGCCGACATTTGAGAAAATTGTGCGGGAGCATTTGCGCGATATCTGTCGTGTTTTCTGAGTTTGATTTTTTCGAATTTGCGAGGATATTCGATGGCCATAAAACTAGAAGCTTGAGAATAGTAGTATTCGACATAGGTATCAAATAGCATTACAACTCCATCTTTTACAAACCTGATGTTACATCCAGTTTGTGGAGCTACTCGCACTTCTTCTCCTTGAATCTGCGGGACATCGGTAATTATGTAACGATTTTCTCGCCAACCGCGTACTTTAATTGAATAGGTTTCACCGCGAATTACGGCGCTTACTTTTTGTCCGTTAATTAAAAGTAACTCTTCTGGAGCTGGTGGCATGATTAATTCGCTCTTTTATGAGGCTATTTCGGTTTCTTTTTGTGGATAATATTTAAAATAAGCCTTAACAATTTCTTTTGCTATTGGTGCGGCCGCAGACCCCCCGTGTCCGCCATGTTCGATGATGATTGCAATCGCGACTTTAGGGTTTTCATAAGGAGCGAAAGCTACAAACCAGGCATGATCCCGAAATAGATAAGGAGTTTCTTCCTCTTCTTCTTCGTCGCCCTTTTTCATAGATATTACTTGTGCTGTACCCGTTTTTCCAGAGATTTTAACATTCTTTAAGCGAGCCCTCCACCCCGTTCCGTGAGGTTCGTGAACGACTCCCAAAAGAGATTTTCTTATCATTTCAAGATTTTTAGGAGATAAGTTAGCTTTATGAAGGACAGTAGGCCCAAATTCTTTAACCATTTTGCCGTCTGGGTCTTCAATCTTTTTTATCAAAAATGGCTTATAAAGTGTTCCTCCATTTGCAATGCCTGCAATCAGGTTTGCTTGCTGGAGTGGGGTTACCAAGTTATAACCTTGACCAATGGAAGCTGATATAGTTTCTCCCAAAAGCCAGGGCTTGCCTCGCGCTAGTAATTTCCAATCAGTGCTAGGAATTAGTCCTGGTTTTTCTCCTTTTAATTTAATTTTTGTCGGTTGGCCAAGTCCTAAGTTTTTTGCGTAAAGAGCCAACTTGTCGATACCCAATCTGTTGCCTAAAGTATAAAAGAAAACATCACAGGATTGCACCATAGCTTTATGTAAATTCATTGGGCCATGGCCTTCTTTTTTCCAGCAACGATATCTACCCTTGCCCAATCGAAAATGCCCGGGGCAGTGAATTAAAGTGTCTGGAGTAATTAGTTTTTCGCTTAAACCAGCGTAAGCGGTCACAATCTTATAAGTTGAACCCGGAGGATACTGCCCATCAATAGCTTTATTTTGAAGCGGATGCATAGGGTCCTTGATTAGTTTCCTCCAATTGTCTCTAGAAATACCGGCTGAAAATAAGTTCGGATCAAAAGAAGGTTTACTAGCCATAGCTAGGATTTCTCCAGATTGCGGATCTAATACAACAACAGAACCGTTGATTGGAGTCTCTGGAGTTCCTGCCATTAATTTTTCGACAGTTTTTTGCAGGCGTGTATCAATTGTAAGAACTAAATGATTGCCGCTTTTGGGAGGGAGTTTACGTATTGTCTGTAGTTCTCTACCAGATACGTCGACTTCCACTTCTTTATAACCCTTTGTTCCTCTAAGTTCAGCTTCGAAAATATTTTCTAATCCGTTCTTTCCAATCATATCCCCTTGTCTATAGTCGGGGTTTTTGGATTTGTTTAATTTTAATTTAGAGATTTCTCCTAAATAACCCAATGTTTGAGAGGCAAAATCTTTAAAGACATAATTTCTTAAAGGAACAGCTTTGATATGCGCTCCCGTTAATCTTAAGCTGTTTTCCATAACAAAAGCCACGTCTGTTCTCTGGATGTCCGCTTTTATAAGTACGTTATGAAACCGTTTAGCTTTTTTAAAATCGGCTTCAACTTTTTCCTTTTTGAATTGAATTTTTGAGGATAAAAGGTCAAGGACTTGATTTAAATCTCGAGTATCTTCTGGAGTTACATAAAGGTTAAACGATGGTCGTATGTTAACAATGGCGTTTCCATTTCTGTCTTTTATCCAACCGCGAAAGCCAGGTAGCGAAACCATACGAGTACGATTATTTTCAGAAAGCTCTTGAAAATATTGTCCGTTAATTATCTGTAAATACCAAATTCGTACGCCAAGGCATATAAATAATAAAAGCACCAATAAGGAAAAATATTTTATTTTACCTCTAACGCCCTGAGATGAATCTTTTTGGTATTGAAAAAAACTCATTGATCAAAAGTGAAAGTTGGTTGAGGTTTATCCTCAAATTTACGGCTTAATTTATTAATAATTGGAAATAAAATCGATGCAGATATTAAGTTCATAAAAATAAATGTGGGTAGAGAATGGAATAGGGAGTCTTGGACAATTTCACGTTTAGTAAAAAGTGAAGTGATTAAGTAAAAAATAATTCCATCCAACAGCGAAACGATCGTTATACATACCCCAAGAGGAAATACGTTATTCATGGGGACGAAACTTCTTAAAAACGCCGCTAGAAAACCAGCTATTCCCTTTGATAGAGTATTTATACCGAATATACCACCCGAAAGACAATCTTGAAAAAAACCAATTAGGGTAGCCAATGCAACCCCTGATTGTTCTTTCATTTTTAAGCCAAAATAGAACGCGCAAAGAAGCGCTAAGTCTGGCAAAGTATCACTAGGCAATATTTTAGGTAGAGCGGAGGTTTGAAAAGCAAAAACCAAAATAATGGAAAAAAAATATACGAGGTAAAGCATGAGGGATATTTAATCCGGCAAAAGAACAAGCATTTCTTCAAGTCGGGATAGATCGACATTTGGAACTACCTCGATTTCTTGAAATAGTCCCTGTTTTTTTTTGATGATTTTACTTACGGTTCCTATTGTCAAACCTTTTGGGAAAACGCCCCCCATTCCTGAAGAGATTATTTTATCACCTTCTTTAACGTCCGCTTCCATAGAAACAAAGCGCATTTTACACATCTGTTTACCTGCGCCAAAAACAACCCCTGGATATCGAGACCTTTGGAAAATCGCGTCAATAGCGCTTCTATTGTCGCTAATCAATAATATCTTAGAACTTTTCGGGTTTGCTTCGATTACTTGCCCAACAATTCCACGGTCGGTAACCGTGGCTGAATTTTTAACAAGGCCCGCTTCGGATCCTTTGTCTATAATGACTGTTTTTAACCATTGACCGCTGTCCTTACCAATAACGGATGCCATAATCGATTTACGATTAGATTCCATTGGTCGCTGGAGAATATTATATTCTCTTTGCAGTTGGAATATGTTTTCAATTAATTTATTTCGCTGATTCTGTAACTTTTCTATTTCTTTCTTAAGCGTTTCATTTTCTTGAGAAACATTTGTTAGAAAAATATAACCGTCAAACAAATCTTCAGTTTTTTGAATTGCTGAATCAAAAAAAGTCTGGAAGGGAAAAATAAGAGTCGTTATTGCGGATTGAAAAAAAGTTGGATTTCCTCGTAGTTTCTGGCTGAACGAAATGAGGGCGAACGAGATAATGAGAATAAAGGAAAGAGTTGTGAAAAATTTCTTTCCCTTGGAATTCTTTTTTTGCACTTCTAGATAGCTACTTTACGCAAAAGCTCAGGGTCGTCTAATACTTTGCCTGTTCCCATTGCTACGGCTACTAATGGATCTTCGGCCAATGTAATTGGCAATCCTGTGGTTTCTTTTAGCAATGTGTCTAACCCTTTGATTAAAGAGCCTCCACCTGCAATCACGACCCCTTTATCGACAATGTCGGCAGCTAACTCTGGAGGCGTTCTTTCCAGCGCAATTTTTACGGCTTCCACAATGGCGGTAAAGGTTTCCGCGAGAGATTCTCTGATTTCGTCGTCGGAGACGACAAGCGTCTTTGGAATCCCAGCCACTAAATCCCTGCCTTTTACCTCCATTGTCATTCGTTTTTCTAGAGGGTAAGCAGATCCGATATTCATTTTGATGTCTTCAGCAGTACGTTCGCCGATTAAGAGGTTATATTTACGTTTAATGTAATTAATAATAGCTTCGTCCATTTCGTCTCCAGCGATTCGAATGGATTTGCTATAAACAATTCCCGACATTGAGATAATTGCGACTTCCGTTGTGCCTCCACCAATATCGATGATCATATTACCGGTAGGCTGACGAACTGGTAGGTCGACTCCAACAGCCGCCGCCATAGGTTCCTCGATCAAAAAGACCTCGCGGCCTCCTGCCGAAGTTGCCGAATCTCGAACAGCTCGTTTTTCTACTTGAGTTATTCCGGAAGGAACCGCTATCACAATTCGTGGAGAGATTAGGCTTTTTCGATTATGCACCTTTTGAATAAAATGCCTGATCATTTCTTCCGTAACTTCAAAGTTGGCAATCACGCCATCTTTCATAGGGCGAATTGCAACAATATTATTTGGCGCTCTCCCAAGCATTTGTTTTGCTTCGGAACCAACGGCCAATACTTGTTTTGTGTGGTTATGAATAGCTACAACAGATGGTTCGCGTAGAACAATTCCTTGACCCTTTACATACACCAGAGTGTTCGCGGTGCCCAAATCGATAGCCAAGTCATTGGAAAATAATCCCCAAAAGGTTTTTAGCACTATATGGTCCTTGTAAGTTTACTTGTAAGTCTTTGTTTTTTAATAAAATTTTAGTCAACTTCTTTATAGCAAGCGGACCTATAAATTTCAATAGAAAAGCCAATTTACACTGAATTCTTAGTTTTTTAGGTGGAAATTAGAAAACTTCGGAAAAATCTGAGCTTTTAAGAGCTTGCTCCTTAAATCAGTTTATATAAGAATTATTTGTAAATTTTCTTAAAAATTTTCTAAGAAATGAATCATTTTTTAAAAACGGCTTTTAAAAAGGCTCATTTTTTAATAAAATAAACGATTTACCAAACCTCAAAGAATTTTTAAAGGAGCACGAATGCTAAGTCTTGTCAGAAAACATGCCGACTCATGGATGATTAAAGCCATTATTTGGTTGATTGCTTTTGCGTTTGTTGGAACCGTTTTTTATTCCTGGGGTATGGGGGGCTCAGTAGAGTCTAGAGGAGATGTTGTCGCTGAAGTTCAAGGTCAGGAAATCCGCTTTGGGGAGTATGAAAGAACTTTTAACGATTTGATCGATATTTACCGTCAACAGTTCGGCTCGCGTTTTTCTCAGGATATGATTGGTAGATTAGATTTAAAGAATGTAGCTCTAGAGGGGCTTATAAAGAATAAGTTGTTGTTATCCGAAGCAAAAAAACAAAATATTGGCGTCAGCGATAAAGAGCTGATTGATCATATTCAAAAAATACCTGCTTTCCAGAGAGACAAAAAGTTTGACCGCAATGTATATATGAATTTTTTGCGATTTAGAAGATTATCGCCAAAAGAATTTGAAGATGCTCAACGTAAAAACCTGACCATAGAAAAATTAGAAAATTTAGTGAAAGAACAGGCTAAGGTTTCTACTTCTGAGGTTTTGGAAGCGTATGAGCGAGAAGAAAATAAAGTCAAACTAGACTACATCTCCATTCCGGAAACGCATTTTAAAGCAAATGAAGAGCCTAAAGAAGAAGAGATCCAAGAATATTACAATAAAAATAAATCGAACTTTAGAGTTGATGAACAAACTGATTTTCAGTTTGTAAAACTAGCTTATAAAGATTTTGAGGAAAAAGTTGAAATCCACGAAGAAGATGTTGACGATTTTTACAAAAGCAATATAGGTAAATACCGAGTAGAAGAGCAGTTTAAAGCCAGCCACATTTTGTTTCGAGTTCCTGCGTCAAACAATTCTTCCGACGAAGAAAGCGATAAAAAAGAGGATGAGAATAAAACCAAGGCCAAAGAAAAGGCCAATGATATTTTATTGAAGATTCAGGCGGGCGAAGACTTTGCAGAATTGGCTAAAATAAATTCGGACGATGCTGGGACAAAAAATCGTGGCGGAGATTTAGGAACGTTTCCTAAAGGAACAATGGTCAAAGAATTTGAAAAAGCTTTGTTGAAATTAAAACCAGGTGAAGTTAGTTCGCCGGTTTTATCGCCTTTTGGATACCATTTAATTAAGCTAGGCGAAAAGATAGAGTCTCGCGTCAAAACTTTAGACGAAGTTAAAGAGTCCATTGAAAAGGATTTGAAATCGAAAAAGGCGAGACAAAGAGCGCGAAGAGTTTTAAAACATATTTATAAAGGCGCTGAAATAGATCAAGACCTGGCAAAAGCGGCAAAAGCGAAAGAGGTTGAGGTAGACACCACAGGGCTTATAGCCAGAAGTAACCATGACGTTCCTAAAATTGGAATTGTTGCAGAGTTTTATAATGCGGCATTCATGCTTGCAAAAGATAGAGTGAGCGAACCGGTTCATACGGCAGAAGCTTCATACTTAATCAAAATTGCGAACGTAAAAGAACCTTATATTCCAGAGTTAGGAGATGTTAAGGAAAAGGTAATTGAAAATGTAAAAGCCGATAAAAATAAAAAGTTAACAAAAGAGAACGTTGACGTATTCACCGGTCAAATCGAAAAAAATAAAGATATTACCAAAGTTGCGGAAAGTTTGAAATTTGTAGTTCAACACACACCGCTTTTTGGAATAGACGATTCGATACCGGGGATTGGCGATTTACAAGAGCTTAAGGAGAAAGCGTTTTCTCTTGCGAAAGGAGAAGTCGCTACGGTTTTTGCTCGACGCGCTTTTTATTTATTTAAAATTGCTGAAACCAAAAAAGCCGAAGAGCCAGACCAATCAAACAAAGAGCGTTTATACAAAGCGAGACAGCAGGCAAAGGGAGAAGTCTTTTACGCCAATTGGTATGACAAGCTTAATGAAAAAGCGGAAATACAAAAGTTTCCGGAATTTTTATAACGCTTACGTGACTAGCCTCACTGGTTGATTGATAAAGAATTTAGGGACTAGCTTTGTTTGTTAATTGGCGAAGGAACTAGAGTTGAAAAGTCCCTATAGGGACTTTTCCTGTAGCTCTTAGAGGGGGCTAACCTGATTTACTGTTGATCTTTAATCTCTTGCTTTCTTTGCGTCCTTAGTGTCTTTGCGGTTCAATCATTTGAATCCATTTTTTTGAACCGCTCTCAACTCGGGCTCTTAAGCGTAAAGCGATTTTCCAAATAACTCACCGCCCGAGCCATTAAGAGAGTCAAAAATAAATAGGTCAAGGCGACAAACGTATAAGTCTCAAAGTAATTAAAATTCTTGGCGGCAAATTCGTTGCCAATTCTTAATATATCCGCAATCGCTAAGACCGAGACTAGGCTGGTATCCTTAAGCATACCAAGAGTTTGAGTGCCGATAGAAGGTATTATTGTTCGCATAGCTTGCGGCAGAACAATTTTACGCATTGCCTGTTTGTAGTTTAGTCCCAGGCTCCTTGCCGCCTCCAGTTGTTCGGGAGGGATCGCTTCGATACCAGCTCGGAAAACGTCCGCCATATAAGCGCCATAACAAAAACCAAAGCTTAATATAGCCGCTCCAAGGGCGGGAACCTGTATGTACTCCCCAAGCGCGTAGTAAACGTAAAACAACAAAACCAATAAAGGAATTCCGCGTAAAGCTTCGGTATAAAGCGATGCGCCAGTTACGAAAATTTTGTTTTTGGAAAGTTTTCCCAACCCAACCAATAAGCCCACGGCGATAGCCACCGCGCTTCCAGAAAAAGTCACCAAAGCCGTATAAGCGATGCCAGAGGGAAGCACCTGGGTGAGTTTCCAGAAATAACCCGGACCTTCGGAGATTGAGTGATAATCTCGTAAAGGCAATACTATAAGAAAAAACAAACTTCCGAAAAATAAGATGTTCCAAGCTTTGTTTTGCGCGGTCATAGTTTTATTTGGCGGTCATTTAATCAGGTACGTTAGCAGCCATACCCAGGTCCCATTTTTTATGAAATTTTTCGACGGTCCCATTGGCTAACAGAGTCTTAAGCGAACGGTTAACTCGGTTTAATAAATCCGTACTGTCTTTACGAAAAACCATCCCGTAATACTCGTTCGTCATGATTTCTCCGGTCATTTTAATTTTCTCAAAAATGGCCTGATCCTTAGATTTATAATATAAAGTCCCAGAGCTTTCTCCAAGAACGGCTCCTATCTCGCCTTTGATAAGATCGGCAATAGCGTGGCCGTAAAGCTGGTAACCTTTTATTTTTAAGTTTGGTTCTTTTTCCAGTAAAAAATAAGCCGTTGTTCCAATTTGCGCCCCAACGGTTAAATTTTTTGTTTTAGCGTCAGCAATACCAGCGATCCCTTCCGCATCTTTGCGAACAACTAGGGCCAATCCGCTTTTAAGGTAGGGAAGGCTAAAAGCCATTTTTTCTTTTCTTTCTTCTAAAATAGTGACAGAGCTAATCACGGCATCGAATTTTTTAGTGATCAATCCGCCAAACAAACCAGCCCACTCAACATTAATCAATTCGATGTTCAAGTTAGCTTCCTTTGCCAATGCCATCGCCAACTCGGGTTCAAACCCTTCAAGCTTTTTATTTTCGCCAACAAAAGACATTGGCGGCAATGTGGCGTCGGTTGCGATAACTATTTTATGAGCGTTATCAGTCGATTCAGTTTTGGAACCGCAGCCGCTCAATACAGAAATTGTTTGAATCAAAATCAGCGTAAACAGAAAATGTATGAGGAAAGGCCTAAAAGAACAATTAAGTCGCAAGAGATTTGCCTTTTATTAAAGGATCGGAGGGCATCATAAAAATTTGACGGCTATCGAGTAAAACGCTGATCTTGCTACCGGATCGAGAATTTAAGAAGCTTTCATTGGTTTGATTATTGTTAATCAACACTGAAAAAGATTCCCCATTTTTTAAAGCGACTTCGTAACGACTGGCGCTTCCCAGGAAAATTTTTTTGAGTAAGATACCTCCAAATTCATTGGAGGCTCCTCCCGACATTTCTTTAAGCGATAGTAAAATACATTCAGGGCGAATATACAAATCGACGGGAGTATTCCTCTCCCATTCCCTATCCGTTTCGCAAACTAATGTTCCAATATAGTCAACAACAACCCAAACGCGATTCCCCGTTTGTTGATCGACGATTCCTTCTAATCGATTAACGTCGCCTAAAAACTCGGCAATATAACGCGAGTTTGGCGATTGGTACAATTCACTGGGAGTTCCAATTTGTAGGAGTTTCCCCTTTTTTAAAATGCCAATTCTATGCGAAAGACTCAAAGCCTCTTCTTGATCGTGAGTCACAAAAAGAAAAGTAATGCCAAACGATCTTTGCGCTTCCGCCATTTCCTCTCGTAAGCTGGATCGTAAACCGGGGTCCAAAGCTGAAAAAGGTTCGTCTAAAAGTAATACTTTAGGTCGATTGATGATGGCGCGCGCAATAGCGACTCGTTGCTTTTCGCCACCACTTATGTCTTGCGGTCGAGCGTACTTTAGTTCCTTCAATCGAAGAGTGTCTAATAAGTTGTCGATAAAATATTCGATTTCCCCTTCCGGAACGCTACGAACGCGCGGACCTACTGCGATATTATCGTAAACCGAGAGGTGGCCAAATAATGCATAGTTTTGAAAAATGAAACCCACCGGGCGTTTTTCGACCGGAGTGGAAGTCATATCCTTTCCCTCGATAAAAACCTTCCCCAGGTCCGGAGTTTCAAAACCCGCGATCATTCTTAATAGAGTGGTTTTGCCGCAACCGCTTTCCCCCAACAAAGTGAAAATTTCTTTGTCAGAAATTTCTAGAGAGAGGTAGTCGATTACCGGTTTGTCGCCAAAAGATTTTGATATGTTTTCTAGAACGAGCATTTTATCTTAAAGGTAATTGTCCATTTGGTATTTACTTTTTTCTACGGCGAAGCCGAAGGATCTTTGCGGTAAAAGTTTTTTAGTTAATGCTCCCAGGTTTTCATATTGTAGGCCCCGTCCCAAAACATCCATTCTAAATTAGTGGAATGAACAAAAACCTGGATCATCGATTTTCGAATCTCAGGAGAAACAATTTGAGAGGACCGATCCGTTAAGTCGATCATGTCTTGAACGACTTTATAAAACTTGTCTCCAGAATAAGTGTCTACCCATTTTTGATAAGGATTTTTTGCGGCGGAATTTTTGTGAATATGAAGTCCGACTTCACGATAAATCCAGAAGCATGGAAGCAAAGCGGCTAATCCTTCTTCGTAGGTTTTATGATTGACCGAGTTCATTAAGAAATTGGTGTACCCAAAACAATTTGGTTGTTCAGGAAGGTCAGGTTGAATTCCAAAATGTTCAAAATAAAATTCATGTAACCCGCGTTCGGCAATGATGGCGCCTTTTGAAAAATCAAGCAGCAGGACCAGATCGTCCGGATTAGGAGCCTTCGAAGCCGCAATGGCAAGCGCTCTTGCAAACTCAACCAAATAAAGAGAATCCTGTTTCATATAAAATTGAAACTTCTCTTTGGCCAGAGTCCCGTTAGCCAACTCCTGATTGAAAGGATGTTCAATGATGGTTTTATATTTATTCTCGATCGTTTTCCAGGCTTCTTCAGAAAATGACATAGTGTTGTTCACCACTTCCAAAATTTGTAAAAGTGCATAATAGGACCGTTGCCGTTCCCTAATTTAAACTGAGAACCGGCGGTAATAGCGCCGGTAATAAATTCGCGACTCAATTTGATTGCATGTTCAATCGTGTTTCCTAAAGCTAAGAAAGAAGCTATAGCCGCGGAAAAAGAACAACCCGCGCCGTGTAAATTATTAGTATCCACTCGTTTGCAATGCAATTGAACGGCGACCCCAATGCGTTCCGTTTTTTTTATAAACAACCAATCGTCCGACACATTATCTTTTAAATGACCTCCCTTTACCACGACAGCTTGCGGTCCCAGATCGCACAAATCTTTAGCGGCTTGCGCTAAGTCTTTGGAAGAATCCAATCGACGATCCAATAATATTTCAGCTTCAGGAATATTAGGAGTCAGGACGGTTGCAAGCGGAATCAATTCTTCTTTTAGGGCGGAAATCGCTTCGTCACGCAACAGCTTGTCGCCGCTTTTCGCAAACATGACAGGGTCGACTACTAAGCTAGAGACGCCACGATTTTTTAATAGCTGAGCGGTTTTTTGTATAACCTCCGGACGATGGAGCATACCTGTTTTGACGGCGTCCACGCCGATATCGTCAAAAACCGCGTTTATTTGATCGATAATGAAATTGGTTGGAACGTCGTGAATTCCCGAAACGCCAACGGTATTTTGAGCAGTCAATGCCGAAATTGCCGACATGCCATAGCAACCCAAGGCGGAAAACGTTTTTAAGTCTGCCTGAATACCTGCTCCGCCACCACTATCAGATCCGGCGATCGTTAAAACCCTTGTGTATTCTTTTTTGTTGACGTCATTCATCATCGAATAGTAACTAAAAATTCAGCCGAAACCAACTACTGAAAAATTGTTCATTGAATATCTAGAAAGAGAGCTGATTTTTTCTTGAAAAACCTCATTTCGCTTCCGGCAAAAATCGATTAAAATACCGCCTTTACTTCACGACTAAAATTAGTCTAAATGGTAACTCTTACATAAGCGAAAAATAAATGAACGTATTGGTTGTTGGGGGCGGTGGAAGAGAGCACGCGCTTGTCTGGAAAATCTGTCAAAGTCCTTTGGTTGAGAAAGTTTATTGCGCCCCAGGTAACGCCGGTACCGCAAGCGTCGCAGAAAATGTTTCGATTGGAGCAGATAAAATCGATGAGCTGATTCAATTTGCGCAAGAAAATAACGTTGAATTGACTGTTGTTGGTCCCGAACAACCGCTGGTACTGGGAATCGTTGACGCGTTTGAAGCCAAAGGGCTACGTGCGTTCGGTCCTTCCGCTAAAGCTGCACAATTGGAAGGAAGCAAAGCTTTCTCGAAAGATTTGATGAAGAAGTATGAAATTCCTACCGCTGATTACCAAGTGTTTGATTCAGTCGAAGAAGCAAAAAACTATATTGATAGAGTTGGGCCCGTCGCCGTAAAAGCTGATGGTTTAGCCGCAGGTAAAGGTGTTTCGATTTGCATGGATAGTGAGTCCGCAAAAAAAGCTGTGGACGAGATCATGGAGCAAAAGGCGTTTGGTGATGCCGGAGCGAAGATCGTTATCGAAGAGTTTTTGGTGGGAGAAGAGTTGTCGCTTTTAGCGTTTACAGACGGTAAAACGGTTTTGCCATTAGATTCCGCGCAGGACCATAAACAGGCTTACGATGGTGATAAAGGGCCAAATACTGGCGGCATGGGCGCGTTTTCTCCCGCTCCAATATTTACGCCTGAGTTGAAGGAACAGGTGATGAACGAAGTCATGATTCCTGCCGTTCGCGGAATGGAATCCGACGGTATCGTTTATAAAGGATTGCTCTATGCTGGTTTGATGTTGACCGACAAAGGACCCAAAACTCTGGAGTTCAACGCGCGCTTTGGTGATCCGGAAACACAACCACTGCTTATGCGGATGAAAAACGACATCGTTCCCATCTTTCAAGCTTGTATCGACGGAACTTTGGCGAAACACACTTTGGACTGGGATTCAAAAACCGCTGTTTGCGTGGTGATGGCTGCGAAGGGGTATCCTGGTTTTTATGGAAAAGGGATGGAAATAAGTGGACTCAAAGAAGCTGAAGAAACGGGCGCGGTAGTTTTTCATGCTGGCACTCGGTCCAATGGCGAGAAAGTTGAAACCTCGGGCGGCAGAGTATTGGGTATTACTGCTTTAGGCGATACGATGGATAGTGCGTTATCTTGTTCTTACTCTGCGGTTGAGAAGATTAGTTGGGATGGTATTCATTACCGTAAAGATATTGGCAGACGTGGAGCGCTTTAAAAGCTTTTAACTCTTTGCTTTCTTTGCGTCCTCTGCGCTTTCTGCGGTTCAATGCTTTTTTTTAATCGTACTGCGCGCCTTTTTCTTTAGGCACTTCTGCCATTTGCTTGCCGAATATCCAATTGGCTAACTTAATCGATCCCCAGGTGATTCCAATAATAGTTCCAAGTCCGATCGCTGCCCAAAGGCCGACATTACCGGATTCGGACATTCCTCTAAAAAAAATAAATACTCCTACCGGAAGCGACATGATGGACCCAAATATGACCAGCATCATGGCGGTACGCGCAAAATACTTTGGACGAACGTCGATTTGCATTTCTGGCAGGTACTTCTGGTTTTCAGGCAGAGCTAAATCTAATAGCTCGACGTTGCCGCCGCCAAAGCAGTTTGGACAGTGTTGTCCGCCCCAAAAAGCGTTTCTACAATTGATACAAAACTTTTGCATTTTTGCCCTAATTTAAAGTTCATTTGATTAAAAATCATACTATCCTAAGGATGGCAATGAGTCAACAGAGCCACATTGCCGCAATTTGTTAAGAACTTTCTAAAGAAGTTGGAAAATAAAATATGGAAGAAAATCAAATGATTGTTGTGACACACGGCGGAGCGGGTTCCAAAAACGAATACGCAGATGGCACACTAGTTGCCGCTGAAAGAGGGATGGATTCGTTAAGAGTCGGGGAATCTGTTTTAGATTCTGTTTGCTTTGCTGTTGAAGTATTGGAAGACGACTCTCGATATAACGCGGGCGTTGGATCGGCAAAAAGATCTGATGGTTCGATCATTATGGACGCCGCCTGTATGGATAGCGCCAACCAGTTTGGGGCTATTGCCGGTATGGAAGGATTTAAAAACCCTATTTGGGTTGCGCGAAAAGTTTGTGGTGAAGAATTTAGATTATTAGCCGGAGATGGGGCCGGTCAATTTGCTAAAGAGCATGGTTTTGAACCGTTGCAAGCCGATGAACATCGACCAGCAGATTCAGGTACCTCGGATACGGTAGGGGCGGTCGCTTTTGACGGAGAAAAATTTTCCGCGTCGTTGAGTACCGGAGGTACTGGGAAATCTCATCCAGGAAGAATAGGAGATGTTCCACTAATTGGTTGCGGTTTATATGCAGGACCTTATGGCGCAGTTGCGGCGACGGGACACGGAGAATCAATCGCCATGAATTTGACGGCTTATCGATCTTACGAAATGTTAAAGCGGGGGACGAAGCCACAGATTGTTTTGAAAACTGTTTTAGGATGGTTTGACGATGCTGTGGATATTGGTCTGATATTAGTGAGTCGAAAAGGACATGCAGGGGGATCAAACCGAACAATGGCCTGGAGTGTCGCTACTGGAGAAAAGTAAAGTTAGCTTTTGGGTTTTTTAGTTTTAGGAGCGATCTTATCCATGTTTTTAGAAAAACTAATAGCGGCCTTTGGAGGGGTGACTCCTCTATTTAACAAAATAGTTCCATGCGAGACGGGCCGATTGTATAAAACTTCATTAGCGTCCGCGTCGGGTCGTACGACAGTTCCTTTCCAGGAAAAACCGGCAAATAAGCCTTGGAGGGAAGTATAGACGTAGATATCTTTTTTATTTAATATATCACGCAGATTAAGGCCTCTTGAAACCCCTACAGGTCCTAGAGCAATTTCGGGTCCAGTTCCCAAATCAAATTTAGATTTGAACAAGCCTTTCACTGCTTTATTAGACATCATCAGCAACACAACTTCGGCTTTTTGAATTCCAGCTTGTATTCCCCAACTGGCTTGGACCGAACGAATAAAAGCCGGAGGTCCCCATTTTCCCGTGTCTGGGTTTCGAACTGAAGCTACCCCGTTGCCATAGCGCCCACCGGCAATAAAAGCGGCTTTCACTAAATCAGGAAAAATGACGACGCCTTTTGCGTAAGGCAAGAGCGTGCGGAAAAATCGATCTTTTTTATTGGCGAAGAGTCCTTCTAAAACGTCTTCCGAGTTTCGTAGTAATTCTCTTTGTTCAAACGGGTCGCCATTTTGTGAGCTTGTAGTTGCGCACCCGGCGAACAGTATCAGCGAGAATAGAATGAGAGTAGAAATTCGAAACATATTTAATAGCCTGGGAAAATATTTATAGAACGGATTGCCATCTTTGCGTTCTTAGCGACTTGTATTTTTTTAGAAATAGAATTTACGTAGTTGAATTTTACTTGGAAACATTATAGAAATCCAATGAATGTAAGAAAATAAATTTTGGTTATTATGAATCGTGTGTCCCACCATCTAGCGAGGTACCTTTGAAATGCATTTTGTAGAAAAACAAATGGACCGAATAGTTATTTCAGGAATCAATACGCGTACCTCGAATGAGCAAGAAGATAGTCCAGAAACAGAGCAGTTACCGAACTTGTGGAGACGATTTTATGAGGAGGAATTGCCAAAGATAATTCCCAACCAAACTGCAAACTTTGCAGTTTACGGGGTTTATTCTGGATTTGATAAGGGAGCTGGAGGCGATTTCACCGCCACCGTTGGCGTCGAGATTCGCAGTGATTTAAAAGAAAATATGGCGTTTCCGGTAGTCGTTATAGAAGGTGGACGATATCTTGAATTTAACGTGAAAGGTCCTATGCCGGATTCGGTCTTAAATAAATGGAAGGAGATCTGGGATTTTTTTGCCAAGACCACTGATTATCAACGAGCCTATACAGCCGATTTTGATGTTTATAAGGCGCAAGATGAAGTTGATATATATGTTTCTATTCAGGATTGATTTATTATTTGTCCAGCGTTTTTAAGTTATGTTGTCCAGCAAAAAAATTAATGTACGAAAACCTCCATCTTTTCGCCGACTCTGACAAATGCCGCAATAGCTCGGTCAAGGTCTTCAATCTCATGAGCTGCGGATATCTGTACGCGAATTCGCGCTTGGTTTTTAGGAACCACTGGATAACTCAAACCCACTACAAAAATTCCCTCCTCAAGTAAACTGTTAGCCATGTCCATTGCCAGTTTTTCGTCTCCCAGCATTACCGGAACGATGGGGTGAAAACCGGGTTTGATTTCAAATCCCGCTTCGACAATTCTTTTCCTGAAATACTCTGTATTTATTCTTAATTTTTGAATTCTACTGGTATCGATAGAGATCAAGTCGATAGCCTCTATTGTGGCGGCTACAACCATAGGAGCTAATGAGTTTGAAAAAAGGTAAGGCCGAGAACGTTGCCGCAATAATTCTACAATTTCTTTTTTCGCGGCAACAAAACCCCCAGAAGCGCCGCCGAGAGCCTTGCCAAAGGTAGATGTTATGATATCCACTCTTCCTTGGGCTCCGGAATATTCGGGAGTTCCTCGACCCGTTGATCCAAAAAAACCGGTAGCGTGAGAATCGTCAACCATGACCAAAGCTTGATACCGCTCGGCTAATGTGCAGATTCCGTTTAGCTTTGCAATATCGCCATCCATGCTGAAAACCCCATCGGTAGCGATGAGTTTTATTTGGTGATTAGAGTTTTTTAAAAGATTTTCTAATTCGTTCATGTCGCCATGCGAGTAGCGGAACCTTTCTGCCTTGCTCAAACGGATGCCATCGATGATGCTTGCATGGTTGAGAGCGTCGCTAAAAACCGCGTCATCCTTCCCCAAAAGCGTTTCAAAAAGTCCGGCGTTAGCGTCGAAGCAGGAAGAAAATAAAATGGTGTCCTCCATTCCCAAAAAACCGGAAACTTTATTTTCCAATTCTTTATGTATGGTGTGGGAACCGCAAATAAAACGCACCGAAGCCATACCAAATCCATGTTGGTCTAATGCGTTTTTAGCGGCGGATCTAATACTTTGATGATTTGCCAAGCCTAGATAATTATTTGAGCAGAGATTGACAACATTTCCTTGTTCAATTCGAACCTGCGATTGCTGTGGAGTTTTTAAAAAACGTTCGTTTTTATACAATCCTTCTTGACGAATCGAATCCAGTTGCTGTTGTATGAAATTTAAAGTCGATTCCGAAAACATTGACCTGCCTCCTTTTTTGCTCTCTTAAATTGGTCTTATCAAAACTTAAAAACAATTTTTGGATGAGACTGAATGCTTTCCTCAAATTCTTTAGGATTAAATTTGTTGAATGAATAAAGTGTCCCGATGCCTTTATTGAGAATAACTTCGTATATTTTTTCTTGTAATCTGGTTTCTTTTGAAAGAAGTAGATTATTCAAAATGTGCCAGGTTTTGAATACTTGACGTCCCACAACGCTGTGAAGGGATTTCCCATTCATCACAATTTCTTGAAAATTGGAAATCGTATAATCCCCAGAAGCGATACCGAATAAAATAATGTCTCCTCCTGGCCGCACAGAGGCAATGGCTGCGTTTAGAACGTCGTTACTACCGGCCATTTCTATGGAGGCGTCAACGCCTTCTCCATGACGGTCTTTACGAATTTGCTCTATAACGGAGAGGATCGCTTCTGGATTGTTTTCTTCGGGAATTTTTATTGTTAGGTCGATACCCAGTTTTTCAGCAAGCGCTAAATTTTTTGGATTAGTGTCAGTGCCGATGATATAAGCTGCTCCCAAAGCGCGCGCAACGATGACAGAAAATAGTCCGATAGTACCGCAACCAAAAATGGCCACTGATTTTCCTCGCAAGTCAACGCGGCTACAAGCGTGTACCGCATTTCCCAAAGGTTCTTGGATTGCGGCGACTTCCGGTCTGATTTTAGAGATGTCGGTTCTCCAAAGCTCCTTTGCGGGAAGTTTTACTCTATCGGCAAAGCAACCATCGGTTGTGATTCCGATGATTTCGTGATTAGAGCAAACATGGGCTTCACCTATTTGACATTGATGGCACTTACCACAGAATATATGAGATTCGGTCGTTACGATATCTCCAGGCTTATACCCATAATGTCTTTCGGCAACAGAACCGGTTTCCAGGATTTCCCCCAGCAACTCATGACCGCAAACTCGATAGCTTCCTCCCTTTAAATCTAAGGAATTGAAGATCATGTCTTTAAAAGCTTTTCGAAACCAAATACTTTTATCAGAACCGCAAAACCCTGCGTAAAGTGGTTTTATAAGAGTTTTATTGGCGTCTTCTGGATACTTTTTTTCGTCCAGAATAGGGGAAGGAATTTCGGCCATTTCCATACCATGTGTCAAATCCCAGTTTTTTTGAGGAGAATTGAGGATTAGAGCTTTCATGATTTAAATCCTCCAGTGTGATTTAGAAAAACGTCTGGATAAGGGGAAATAGCGAGAACTTTTGCTCTCTATAATTAATATGGGACTTTTAAAAAAATCGGCAAGTGAAAAAGAATTTCGGCAGATTTAGGCAAAAAGAGATCGCGGGAGGGGGCGTTAAAAGCGTCTTATGATTTTTTTTCTAGCAGAAAAACGGTTACTTGAGGATTTAACAGGTTTTCAGGGCACATTTTTAAATGTTGTTGGAAAAAAGGCATTTCAACAATGGGATCGCCATTAATTTGATTCAAGTTGAAATGTTCTAATAAGCCTGAAAGAGGTAGAGGACCGATAAGAAAAAGCATGCCGCCCGGTCGCAAAGCGTTGGCAATTGCGGCTAGCATGGCTTCGCAGTTTTCACGATCATGATAAAAACCAAGTGGAATCCATTTAAATATCATGTCGTATGAAGTAGAGTAAGCTTCTTCCACCTGATCTATTTCGGGAAAAAATTTCACATTTTTTAAGTTCTCCAATTCGTTACGGGACGCAGCATGGTTCCATAATAATTGGGCGTTTTTTACGGCCAATTCTGGGTCGCTATATAAAACGGTGTACTCTCTAGGTTTTCCGCAATCGATGCAACCGGCAATAACCATATCCAAAGTGTGAATCAACACTTTTTCGGCTGCCTCCAGTTTATCGGGCATATCTGGATCTTCTTCCATGTAATAGAAAATCTGATCTAACGCGATTGGCTGAACGGATGCTTCGTCAATTTCTGCGTTTCCCTCAGGATATAACGCCACTGTATATTGAGCTTTCACAGAGTCGACTTCTGGCATTCCACCTTCGAAAAAGTTATCCCAGGAAAAAGGCGGTTCAGAGAAATCTTTATTTTCTCCAATAGCTTCTGCGTTCCATTTGGAGTCCATCGGGATTTCACGCGACAAATTTCTATCTTTTAAAATGATTTTTTCTTTTTCTACAACAAGGTGTCTTTGGCACGGAGGGTTACCACCCTTTACGAAATTAACAAACGGGATTGTAATTGGGTCGTTCTTGACCACCGCTTTATAAAGAAACTTATCCTGGACGGTTACCGTTATTTGATGCTCTTTGCTAAAATAACGCCAAGGTGGCCCTATTCTAGGGGACCATTCGATTTCATGTGACCGGTAGGTGTCCATAAAAACTTCAAAAATATCTTCATTTTTAGGACCTGAAGGTTCAAAGAAAGCGGAAAAAATATTAAAAGATTCTTTTGACGGATAAGTAGGTAATCCGCGATATCGCAAAGGAGATAAGTCTTGTTCACGGTTTTGGTCGTCGTAAAGTCCCCAAATAAACTCAAATACAGCTCCGCCGGTTCCTGGTAATGTTGACTGGAATAACTCCACTACAGGGATAATATCTACTTTGCCCCAGTTGACGGAGAACATAAAGCTGATAAACATCGTTTGCTCGAACCGGCCTTCTCGCAGAGCAAACAAACCGTCTTTTTTGACATGAATATGGTATTTACCTTCCCCTAGGGCATCGAAGTTTTCGTCGCGATAAAAATATTTTAAAGCATCCACGGGAACTTGCCATGCTTGTGCGGCTTGCCGGCGAAGATCGTCTTTAGTCATAGACTCCCAACCAGGTTGGCCTTTAATATCTATATCTGTCGCGAATTCCTTGCATTGAGGTTTTATACCTACCCATTGATCGCTATCCAAACGCATGCGCGCTCTTGAAAGCTGTGGAGTATCGCTTTCAGATTCTTCGTCCCACTCGCATTCATGTAGAACGTGTCCACTAGGATCGAGTGATAAAAGCCGTAAACCTTCTTCATTGTATAAAACCCAATGACCAGAACGATATCTTTTAACTCTAATATTTGAGGTTTTTAGTTCGCCGTTTAAAAACCAAATATCTGTCTCATTTTCCTGTTGGTTTTCCAGTTGTTTAAAGCTTTTTTGCAGAGCTTCAACCGAAAGTAAGGTTGAGGCGAAATAAAGATCTTGAATACGATCCAGAATTTGTTCTAATTCTTGAGTGTTTGTCACTGTTTAGTTGTCTAAAAGTTTTTAGGGAAAAATTTTTATACCCTAAAGCAGGTCGCAAAGCAAAGTTTTTGTAGATAATCGCATTATATGGGAACTTATTAGAGATAATCGCAATCTTAGTTGACACAGAGATAGAGCCTTCATATAATTTTTAACCTCTAACTGAAATATTTATCGAGAACTTATTTGTACGGACTTATCGTTAAACGCTTATTAACCTCAAAAAGGTCCCCAAGTCGTGTCTGAAGAAAAAGAGAATTCTCCCAAGAAAAGTCAAACATCTCAAATTGCGGAAGCAAGACGCTTTGAACAGCTTGCCTACGATAGTTTGAAAAATAAAAAATTAGGCGATGCCGAAAGCAATTTTAAAAAGGCATTGGAGTGTATAGAGGCGGCGGGCGACGAACCAGGAAAAGCGTTTATCTATGGCAACCTTGGAAATCTTTATTTCCAAACTAAAAAGCTGGAAGAGGCTGAAGATAATTATAAAAAGGCTTTAGCTAAGATGGAAGAACTTAAAAATGAAATGGGAGTGGAGAATACCCTGGGTAATCTCGGAAACGTTTATCTATATAAAGGAGAATTCGAAAACGCCCGTGATCATTATGAAAAAGCTCTGGAATCCACGAGAAAATCTAATAATCCCGTTAACCAAGCCATGTATAGCGAAAACTTGGGGCATGTTTCTCTCCAATTAGAGGATTTGGAAGAGTCTGAGAAACATTTTTTAATCGCAAAGTCGCTAGTTGGAAAAGACGAAGAGGCGTTAAAACGGATTGAAGATAACTTAAAAAAAGTAAAAAACCATTTTAAGTATATCCAAACGAAAGAAACGGTTTTGCTTGAACAGGCTGAAGAGATCAAAAAATCTGGAGATAAAGGAAAACTCTTAAAAAAATATCAAGAGTTGGAAGATTTGTATTACGAAGGGTCTCGGATGGAAAAAGCCATTGAAGCGACAGAAATGTCTATCGCTGTCTATGAGGAAATGGACGATAAGCAATCGGCGGGAATTCTATACGGAAATATCGGTTCGATGATGATGCAACTAGCGGCTAGCGGCGAAAAAGAAATGCTTAATAAAGCCGAAGATATTTTTCTAAAAGCGCTTGCATGTTTAGAGGGAACCCCGGATAAAAAAAGACAAGCTTACTTGATGGGAAGCTTAGGTAACGTTTTTTTAGGCACGCGTAAATTAGATAAAGCTTCCGAGTATTTCCATAAATCGACCCGTCTGATGGGAGAATTGGGCGACGCTATTGGAGAAGGCAGAGGGCTTGAGAATATAGGTAATGTGCTTAGTTTGAAAAATGATTGGGACGGCGCTCTTGATATGTTTCAAAATGCTCTAGTGATAATGGAGAAAATGGAAAATCGTCCCGGAATGGCTCAGCAAAATGAAGCGATAGGCGACATCCTAAGAAGAAAAGAATCCTTAGATGAAGCTGAAGAAGCTTATAAAAGAGCTTCTAGTTTATTCGAGTTGATGAAGGAACCTCAAAGCGTTGAAAGGATTCAGGAAAAACTGTTAGCTATTCTGAGTAATCCGAAATACCTAGCAAAGATGGAAAAACAGCTTCGCGAAGATTTAAAAGCTCCCGATGTTGAAAATGATAAAAAGAGAAAAGCGACCCTTTTAGGAGAATTAGGCAACGTTCTATTTTTATCAAAAGATTTAGCTGCTGCGGCAGAGGTTTTAAAAGATTCTTTGACCATTCAAGAAGAGTTAAATGACGAAGCTCAAATGGGCGCAATTTATGGGAACCTCGGAAGTATTTATATGGAATTGAATGATCTCCCGAGTTCGGATGAATTTTTTAACAAAGCTATTCAACTCAAAGAAAAAACCGGCGATCAAAGTGGTTTCGTAGAGCTTCTAGGTCACCGAGCGAATGTACTTTTGATGATGAGTAAATTTGAACTGTCCGAAAAACTAATGAAAAAAGCTTTAGGGCTTAACGAGAAGGCAAAAAATTCCGCTGGTTTGATTTCGGATTACAGAAGCCTGGGGAACCTCAGCTTGCAAAAAACAGATTGGGCTATGGCGGAGAGGAACTATTTGAACGCCAGACAATTGAACGAAAAAATCGGGAACAAAAGAGAGTTAGTAGAAGACGATAGAAATTTAGTTAACTTGTTTGTTCAAAAATCAGATTGGAAGTTAGCCGAAAAGCATGGTCTAAACGCTTTACAACTTGCTGACGAGTTGAAAGACGTTCGCGGAGCGGGTAATGATTGTAGAAACCTTGCAAGCATTTACGCTGAACTGAAACAGCGGGGTAAAGTGGAAGAATATTTCCTCAAGGCTTTGGAACGGTCCCTTGAATCGAAAGATTTAAAGGAGATTTGTCTCGATTATCGGAATTTAGGACAAATCAATATGGAGCGCGGATATCGAGAAAAAGCCGAAAAGAATTTTGGAATGGCTTTAGATGCGGCGGAAAAGAGCGGCGATAAATCGGAAGTAGCTGAAGTTTATCGAGGATTAGGGAATTTGTCGTTCAGAAATGGGCATCATGATGAAGCTGAAAAAATATATAACAAAGCCCTTGAGTTGACTATTGAAGCTGACGATAAAGTAGGTTCTGCAAAAGATAACGCCTTTTTAGGAAACCTGAAATTTAAATCGGGTCAATTTGAGGACGCGCAAAAATATTTTGGTAAATCCGCAGAGTGTTTTGAGAGTTTAAATAACTTGGTTGGATTAGTTCAGCTTTACATGACGGTGGCTCGACTAAACTTAGCGGAATCTCGAAAAGATCCTTGCCAGGAACAAATTGATAAAGCCAAAGAGATTTCTGAAAAACTTGGTAAACCTGAGCAATTAGAGGAATCGATTGAAGAATTAGTAAAAATGCTCGAAAAAATTGATAGAATTTAGAAAAAAGCGTCTTTATGAAAAATATTGAAAAAAGCCGAGATATAGCTTTTGTTGGGTTTATTTTTGTATAAAATGCTTTGAATTTTTTAAGTAAAGTATTACTTTTTTTTGTTTTTTGAGCCGCTAAGCCATTTAAATATAATGGGTTATGCGGACTTTCTGAGGCTTTTTTTTAAAGAACTTCGAAAGTTTAGAGAGTCTGGGCTGTCCTCGTCTTGGATAAGCTTAAGCCTTTTAAATTTCGTGTTTTTTAGCTTTAACAAATTGTCTTGACAACCTGTTGGACTTTTATATAATTCCTAGTTATCCGGAGATAAGAGGGGTATAATCTATCTTTAAGTTAATGCCTCTCTAGTGCCAGGCAACATTAGAAAGAATCGATTCTAAATTATGAAAATAACGTACAGTCCACAGTTAATGGAAGAAGCGACGTTCCGTCATCTAAATCATCTTGAACGGTGTGGAATGAGAGCTGAGTATGACGAGTTCCATTCACTAGCCGATCCCATCTACGAACTCCCTGAAGACGACCGTGAGCTCGCTTTTGAAAAAGTAAATAGAATATTTTTTCTCGAACAACTGAAATTGGGAGATTTTGTTGTCAGAGCGCTTGAAGCTTGTGGATTAATTCCTAAGAAAAAAAGAAGCATGAAAGCCGCTCCAGTAGAGGAGAAAATAGAGGCCTCGGTTTCCTCTGATGACGCATCAGAAGATATGGGGGTGGGTGATGCCCCAATTATCGAAGCTATTGAGCAAGTTCAAGGGGAAGAGTCTAAAGACGAAGGCGATTTAGAGTATGAATTGAGCCGAAAGTTTGAAGAAAAAATAAAAGAAGTGTCAGTTAAGCGTGCAATCAATAAGGTTGATGAAGGGTCAAACGTACTTAATCGAGTATCTGGATTACCGATAATTGAACTAAGAGTTCTTGCTAGCCGGTTTGCCGATAGCGATGAAGGCAGAGAACTTGAGGCGTTTTTGATCCATGAATTTATGCATGCTAAAGACATGGTCGATCCGGAATTTGATTATGAAGATTCTTATATTCCTGGTAACCCTTCTGTAAAAAATCTAATTACCGCTCGGTTTAAGTTACTTTGGAATATCTATGTAGATTCAAGGCTTGATCGGCGTAATTTACCGGGAATAATGTCTCGGGATGCTAGATATCGGGAATTTGATAATTATTATAGAAAAGTTCCAGAACGACAAAGAAGAGGAATTTTTCAAGGCGTTTGGGATACTGAAAAGTTTTCCCATGAAGAGTTACTTTCCATGGCCACCGATTTAGAAACTTTGATGGCCAAGTACGTCGAATATGATGAGGATTTTACCGAAGAAGATCAAAGTTATATCCATCTTCCTGGATCTCCTTGTCCATTATGTAAATTCCCAACATATAACTGGGTGGACGACCCAGAAAGTGTTTGTGATGAAATGGTTATAGAAGCCATTCAAATCGATTTCCCCGATTGGGAAAGTAAAGATGGAGCCTGCGACCGGTGCGTTGAAGTTTACGAACTTCGATCAGGTTGCGGTTAATTTTTTTATTTTGGTTATTTTTTAAAAACAAACAGAGGAGGTAAAAGCGTACTAATCACTTTTTTGATCTTAGAAAATTTAATAGTTTTCTTGTGATTAATCTCTTTTAAGGGAGGGCAAGTTCCATGAGATTAAACCGTAGAAAGTTCTTGCAAGTGAGCGCTGGCGTAGCCACGGCTATGGCGCTGTCAAGCAAGAAAGTAGGGGCTCAATTGAAACCGGTTGTTAAGGTTGGGAATCCGTTGGAATCCTATCCAGACCGTCGGTGGGAAGAAGTTTACCGCGATCAGTATAAATATGAGCGGTCTTTTACCTACTGTTGTTCGC
>JAJDAT010000048.1 GCA_029261715.1 Nitrospinia bacterium
TCACTTCCGCTATTGCCCTGATTAAACAATGCCTGCGTACCGGTTCCAGAAATCGCATTGAATCGAACCCAAAAATCGATTGTAAAATCTTCAGTTCCTAAGTCCCAATTATCGTCGTCAGGTATATTTACGTACCCGCCAAGCAATAGCGGCAATGTCACTGTCGGTGCTGTGAGGACTTGCGGGGGTGCCAGAAGTTGTAGCATTTGCATTTCCAGCGGTAACATTATGATTGTTTGCTCCAGAGTCAGAAAAATCACCGTCAAAATGAAGCAACAACTTTGTAAACGTATCGTTACCGCCCTCATTTCCATCTTGATACACAACAAAGGCAGCGAAGTCGTCAAAAGAAAAAGTGTCGTTTGAAGTTAGAACATCGTCAACGCCATCAAATCTAACTACTGGTTTACTATTAAGCTCTGATGAGCTTGAAATGTAAGTGGGTTTCTTACTCGCAGTTGATTGCGAAAAATCGTTCGTACTGGCGGAGCTGTCTCCCCAAAACCCAAATGTATCCTCATTACTTATGCCGGTAATGGAATCTGCTTTTAACCAAACAGACAATCCTGAAACGTCCGAAGGACTAAAACTTTGCGCCATTGCTAGATTCAAATTAAGGAAATAAAAAAATAAAGCTCCAATAAAAATAAATAATTTTGATCGCCAATGTAACTTCGGTCTCAATAAATATTTTGAATGCAAAATATCCATGTGGTTTGTTCTCCCTGAATTAGTAAGTTTTAAAAGGTGACCTTTCGTAGTGAAGCCTACTAATATCATAAGGATTTAAATAATCGGTATTCCGAGTCTATTGAGGTTGATAAATCAGATATTTACATGCCAAAAATAAAATTGACAGATTTGTTCTAGTTTTAATCGTACAGGGGGATCGTGAGGGCAGCTTACAATCCTTAAGAATGTGAAGGTCTATCTAATTAAAAAATAAATGACCTGGCTTGTTTAGTGATAATTCTTGGGAATAGAATTGTTGGTCTAAGTGTCGTTTAACAATTGGTCTTGATATTTATCAATACTTTTTTTCAAATTAGGTCTCAACGATGTAAGTATTGCCAACATTTTTTTTGCTTGGTCTTTTTCGTTTATTTCAACATATCGTTTTGCTGCATACATTGCAACAGAACGGATGAGAAGCGGGGTAGTAAAGTACAAATTTTGAAACATACCAAACGATTTCTTTTTTTCTTCAACCGAGGCAGCCGCATTAAGCATGTTGAAATAAACATAACCTGCCACATGATTAGGAGTTGGAGTCAATGCTTTTATAAAATTTAATAAGCCCGTACCATGAAAAAGTGGGTCGATTATTTGATTTTTTTGATAACTCAAATAATAATTTTGAAAGTTGGTTGCCTTCAGTTTTGGGTTTAATTGATAAGCTTTAGAAAAATATTGAACCGCCAAATCCTTTTTTTTCGCAACATTGTACAACTGGCCGTACACCCAATAGGAAAGAGCTAGCTTAGGTCGCATCTTTATGATTTCATCAAGTTTTTGCCTCATGAGGTTGAAAATTTCAGGATTATTGACTTGCTCGCCAAATTGTAAAATTGAACCAAAAACAAACTCAATGACGCTGGTGGCGTATTCTCTGTCAGGATAATCAGGGGAGTTGAGAAGTGATTCATTTACTTTGTGGTACTCTTCTCGATCCCGATGAGTGCAGTTCCTATGAATAGCCATACAAGTAGCATAGGATAAATCTTCAATTTTATTTGTAGCAAATAATCCCTTCAAATATTCAACCTCAACCTCATTAGGATCTAACCCGTCTTCTCCAACAGGCTCTTCTACAAATTCATGAATCTTCAATTTCTTATTAAGAGCTTTATAGATCCCGTAGGCGTGTATACGGTATCCTGCACCGCTACCATGAAGTTGATCGTTAAAATAAAGCTCCTTACCTCTTGAGTTTATGCTAGCTCCGGTGTTTATATAGAAAACATTAGAATATTGTTTTGCCAAACGTCGATACAAATTATCAATTTCGATCAAAACTTTCTGACTGTATTTTTTATATTCTGATTTGTGTAGAGCCAACTGAGGCAAGGCTTCTATACTTTCAGTTGTTTGATTTCTTTCTAGTACCCCAGTTAAACTAATCAACCCCAAATCAATTCCAGCGTCTTTGGCCGCCTTTATCATTTCGTGAAAATTTTCTTCGTAAAGGGAAAAGCTTTTTTGATTAATTTCATAACTATTTAAATAAGGTACAGAAGACTGTTTTGAAGATGTATTTTTTTTGAGAATAATATTTAAAAGAATATAAAGACTATACCTATCTATAAAACTACCATGATTATCGCAATACTCATCTCTTGTTTGATAAGCGTTATTTCTCACTCGATTAAAATCATTCCAACCGCTCATCACAAGGACAAGATTCGGTTTGAAATCCAATAGTTCTCTTTTAATCATTCCCAACGCGTCGCAAGCGTTGTACCAATAATGACCCGAATTAATAACTTCGTAATAGCGGTCTCCATTAGTTTTTTTATTCAACATTCTTTCGAGAATTCGCGGATAGGTTAATTCATTATCATATTGACCCGCTGTGGTTGATCCGCCTGCTATCGCAATTCTATAAACGTTTTTTGGAGGCTCTTTTTCAAAATAAGGTCCCCTATATCCCCATTTATTGATTACGTGATCTCCCATCGCATTTCGAACCATTCCTTCTTCTGCTGTAATAAATAATTTTCCAGGAGTTCCTGCTTTATTAATACCAAACCAACGAATTCCCTTAGCTGTAGCCGCATTTCTTCGGAAATGATAAGGAGGGCTCGCTTTTGTCTCTGGAGCGTACTCCATAAGCGGATTTATATTTAGAGGCAAAAGAGTTTGGCGAAAGTTTGGAGTGCTTAATAAATACTGCTCCGCGGCATACTCCATTCCGACTAATAGGAAGCTTATAACGACCAGTGAAAAAATGATGTTGCGAAAGAAAGACATCCAATTACTCCATATCGTTTCTATGAGTTATGAAAGAAGCTGGAAGGAAATAGGTGATTTCTCTTGCTGAGCCACTTTTGATTTACAAATTGTTTTTGCATCATGTTATCTACATAATACATTTTCAAAATGTTTTATTATTCCATAATTTAATGTTTTTTTAAATTTTTGGATTATGGAACACGGTAAATTAGATAATATCACAAACGGTTTTCCTGTTGTTTCGAAACTCCATTTCGTACAAACTCCCCATATTCACTCAGCATCAAAGGTTGTCATTGTATCTTAATGGGTTTTATCTAAAAACTAAATTCCTGTGATAGTTACACCTTAGATCTGCAGATTTACCCAGTTATTGCAAATGGATATTTTGTATGGTGGTAGCCTCGGAATCATTGAAATTTAAATTCGGCTTGTTAGTTATTTCAAGTTGGAGAAAAATTGTGGTTTTGAGGGGATGACCCAACAAGGTTTTGACTTTTTTTGGCAAAAAACTAGTCGGTTAGTTTTTTTTTGAAAAAGAGTGTCTGATAAAAACTAATTTAACTTATGTCATAAAGTTATTATTAACCGGATACTTAAATAGATAACATCAGTCTAGACACGTCATACAGAAACAAGGCTCTAAAAGAATGTGTTCTGATTGCTTCATGTCAGGTATTTAATCGTCCCCGTAATAATTTTATTAAACATTTGATAATCATTACTTGTTCTTGTAATATTTGTGACATCTAAAAAATTGAATTATTTTCGGGTTAATTATTTTTGCTCGGTTCTTTGGCCAAGTTTTGTAGGAGGAGGAATTATGCGGCTACAAAGGTTTGTATCAATATTTTTAAGAAATATTGTTATCCTTTCATTTTTTATCCTGTCTTCAAGTGGTCAGGTCTTTGCTGTTGACGCTGATGTAAATGCAAGACTGGAAGCGCTTGAAGAGGAATTACTGGAATTGCAATTAAAGCAATCCGAAAAAGCGTCTGTTACGGCTTTCGATGCCATCCGTTTGGATTTTGGCGGGTTCATTACCCAGACATTTACTTCAACTTTTAATGGGGGTTCGCCTTCAAAAGCTTCGTTTGATCAAACGAATTTAGAGTTTCTTATTGGAGCAGATGTTACCGAACGAGATTCTGTTTTTGTAGCGGTAGGTTTTTTAAGGCAATCGGATTTATTGAGCGAAAATACTGGAACGGATGTTAGAGATAGAGTTTTTGCCAAAAACGCAAATCGCGTACCCGGTATTATTATGTGGGGTAAGCATCGGTTCTCAGATTTGCTAGACGTCACTTACGGTCGATTTATTGACCCTTGGGGAATCATTAATATTGAGCATTTTCCGCCAGTTTTATTGAACCTGAACCAGCCTCAATTTTTAAGAAACGTTAATCCAGGAAACTTGTTTGGCAGTAATACGTTTATCCCCAATTTCTTAAACGGGGTACAAGCGCATGGAGCCAAATTTTTTGGAAATAACCAGCTTCAATATTACGGGTATACTTCCAATTTTAATGGGGAAGGTTCGTCGGATTTTATTTCTGGAACTCGATTATCCTGGACGTTTCCTGACAATATTGCAACGCTTGGAACTTCCTATCAAAATGGAGTTCGAGACGAATCTACTCGCGATCATTACGACGCTTTTGGAGTGGATTTGTTAGTGAATTACAAAAATTTTCTTTTGAAGTCTGAATATATCCAAGAAAGCATATCAGAGGCAAGTGATCGAGAGTCTTGGTATATCCAACCCTCTTATAGACATAATAAGTTCATATTCTTTTATCGATACGATTATATTGATTTAGACACCGATATCGATAGCGATTCAACAGAGCAAACGGAGCATGTGTTTGGCCTGAATTATGTTTATACCCCAACTATTAGACTCAGAGCGGAGTATGTGGTCAATGATTTTGAATTAGAGAAAGACTCGTTGGGGCAAGAGAGAGATTACGATAATATTCAAGCGTCTATCACGATATCCTTTTAAGGGGGGGACAATATGTTTAAAAGGATTTTATTTTCTATATTATTTATAAGCTTTACTGCTGTTTCCGTTAACGCAGATCCTATAGTAGTTATAATAAATAAGGATAATCCTGTTTCATCCTTAAAGAAAAGTGATGTAGAACGTTTTTTTCTGCTCAAATCTCAGAATTGGCCTTCTGGCGAAAAGGTCCGGCCAGTTAATAGAGATAATAAATCTAAATTAAAAAAAGCTTTTGTTGAATCCGTTTTAAATATGTCGATGGGTAAATATCAAGATCATTGGTTGTCTCTAAAACAAACGACCGGAGAAAGAGAGCCTAAGTCTCTCAGATCTAATAAGTTTGTTTTAAAAATAGTGGGAAAGAAGAAAAATGCCATTGGTTATTTGCCGGGAAAGTATTTTGAAAACTTAGAAGGAGTATCCAAAAGCAAAGTTAAGGTAGGTTTAAAACTTCCGTGAGTATGATAGTCGATTAAGCCGTTCTTTAATTCTAAGGTTTTTTGATTGTACGCAGAGTTTATTTTTAATCCCACAAGTGGGTTTAATTCCCGGAGGCTTGCCACGCCTTATAAAATATTGTTTTTAATAGGAGCAACATATATGTTGCCGTCCGCTTGCGGCGGGGTCGTCCATTCTGGCGTGATTTTCTCAACGGGAATTGAAGCGCGGCTTATACAGATTCTGGCTGGTTGACTCAAAATTTCTTGTTTGTTCTTCTAACGTTTTGCAAAGTTTTTTGAAATAAAATAGTCGTCCAATTTAAATACTAGAGGCAAAGAAATAGTTACCTCATCTTTAAATTCAAAAAAAATAAGCTTAATCCTGTTAAGTATATTAATTTTCATAGCTCCGGCTTGCAGTTCCGCTCCAGCGAAAAAAATCACGGCAGAGTTTGTTACATTAAATAAAAGCCAGCTTAAAGAATCTTACTGGGGACCTTTCCGTCACCCGGCTCAAATTTCATTGGAAGAAATTTCCACCGTACTCTCATCGGTTTATTACACAAGAAACCAAGTTATTTGGGGAAAGCCGCAACGATTATTTCCTAAGTCGCTAGTCAGTAAAATCGCTCCCATAATCCAGAAAGGTTTTTCCAGGGCTTCCGCTCGACAAGCCGTTAAGTTTAAGATCCGTTTTTCTCAATTCAAAGCGGATGGAGAAGCCTTTTTAAATAAAAAAGGCTTCAATATAAAAGTTTCTTATTTTAGTACTAAGAGCCAGCCTCTTGCAGATACTCGGATTTGGGACCAGAACTGGAAACTCGCTTTGAAAAAAGGTCAATTTTACCCAAAAACAAAAGGGATATTGGGACAAACTGATATCGATAGGAAATGGATAATTATTCCGAAAATAAAATATAAGAAAATCACAAAAAACTGATATTTCCTAGATTATCCTGATTCGAATATTGAAAATAGAGGAGGGTATGTGGCCTTTTACTGAGCCATCATATCAGGGGATATAATTGAGCTTTGCGATTGTTTTTGTCTTTTTAAACCTTCAACTTTTTCTAGATAAGTTTGAGCGTATTCAAAGTTGGGATTTAGTGTCAAAGCTTTTTTTAAGTGAAAAATGGCTTTGTCGAAGTTTCCAATAGTCATAAAGACCACTCCCATGTTGGTGTGGGCCTCAAAAAAGTTGGGATTGATTTCAAGCGATCTTCCAAAGTTCGCCAACGCGTCTGGATAATTTCCCTTTCCAAAAGCTTCGACTCCTTTATTGTGAAAATCGTATTCTAAACCGCCTCCGCCTCGATTAGCTCGATTATTTTGCGATGTAGAAAAAGGAGGGATCGGCGCTATTCCACTTCCGTTGGGATTTTTCATCCCCTTAATTTTAAGCGTCCGAATATCAGTCGCTAACTCGTAATTTCTTTTTAATAGATTTTCTTTTGCCTTCTCAAGCTCGGCGATGGTTTCCCTTTGCACTCGAATTTGGTCGATTAACTGAAGTTTGCTTGCTCCGAAAAGATCGATGTTTGGGTTTTTGTTAGGAGCCGGGCGTTTATTTTTATCCACCGCAGTGTATAAACTACATCCAACTTGGGGGAATAAAAAAATAGACGTGAGGAAAAGAAAAACGGTTAACCGTTTAATGATCTGCAATAAACAAAATTGCATGGATAACATCAAGCCTTTTGAGAAATGTCAAAAAATTAAAAAGATAAGCCGTAACTCTACTATTATCATAGTTTTACAGCATATGCTAGTTTAATAGGCTTAAAAAATGGCAGGTAACTAGTTGCGGGTAAAAGCTCTGTAATCAATAAACTTGATACAAAACTATAAAACGCTAGAACTATTGTCTGCGTTTCTTGGAAATCCGTACATAAGATTTTTGAGCATTAGCAGATGTATTATATATAGAAAAAATCGTTATGAGAGCAACGACACTGAATACAATAATAGTTGGGAATTCCATAGTGTAGTATTTTCCAAATTAAAAGGTGAATCGGTGTTTTAAAAACATATCCATAGTAACTTCATCTATGCCTTCTTTTTTCACTTCTTGCTCTATCCTTTGAATTGCCATTGCTCGGACAAAAGTAATCGGAATTTTGCTAACTTTTTCTAAAGCGTCAGGTTGCCATTTTAGCGTTAATTCTGGCGGATCGTCCATGGAGTTTTCATTATCCACGTCTCTTTGTTCGTCTTCTTCGGTTACGTCCATACCCATGGCCTTTTTAGCCGAAGCGGGCATGATATTTGTGAAAACTTCATCGATTATATCAGCCGTAACCATCTTATCTCCAGTCTGTCTCGCTCGGGCTTCTATTGTTTGCTTCGCCATTCCTCGAACAAAGGCCGGTACTTTTTCCATCTTGGCAAGAGCTTCTTTATTCCAAGACATTCCCATCGTTGGCGCAACATCCATATAATTGGAAAACTTATCGATGATGTCTTCTTTTTTCTCTGTACGCATTGCTAGAAAATCTTCGATTTCTTCAATCACTTCGATTTTTCGAGGACTCTCCTTCATTTTTTTCTTAGCTTCGTCGAAGGCGCCCATTGAAAGTTCTTCGAATCCGAATTGTTTGACACGCTTAGAAACCAGCATCATTGATTCGTTTCGTATTTCAGTCAAAAACTCTGAAGTGATAAACTTATAACCCCTCATAACGGCGCGTTGGACCATCAATTTTCGAATTCCTGGTCGCACAAATTCGGGAGCGTGCTTGACTCTATCCCAAGCTTCTTCATGCCATAGAACTCCGTTTTCGTCAGCGTAAGAATGTTCAATACCCGCAGGTTGACTTTGACTCATAATTATATTTTTAGAGATTAGGGGAAAAGTTTATTAGTTTCGTTTGATATGCATTAGAATACCAGAAAGAGTGGTCATAAAAAAACCCAATTTTTTAGACAAACCTCGAAAAAATAAGACGCCCCTGCCAATAGGTTTTTGTAGAACTCCTAAAAATTTAATGTGGCGACGAGCCGGGCTTTTGAATTTAAGAGCTGGGCGATAGCAAATTAGTAAAAATGTTATAACGAGCTAAAGGATAAATCCAACTCGGATAATAAAAAATCAAAGATATATTTAATTTAAGGCGAGTTAAGATTTTTGGGGCGCTCTTAAAGAGTTAATAATGTATCTGTCCACAATAGCGTTATCGTTGTTTTCTGGCTCAGTCCTTTTTAACGCGTTTATTTCTCAAAAGTTACCGTTTTGAAATCAAAATCCCTCTCCGTTCCTCCAATAGGTTTTCTTGTCGCGCTATTTTGTTTCGCTTATTTAGTTCGAGTCGTTTACTTGTTCGAGTTGGCGGATAACCCTTTATTTAACGCCTTTCCCGAGGCGGTAGATCATTGGAACTTTAATGAAGCGGCGGTTAATTTTTCGGAAGGAGATTGGCTAGCGCGTTCCCGCAATAATGCTTTCTCGCCTTTATATAAATATTTTTTGGGAATTTTGTATTGGATATCGTCCCAGAATTTTTATTTCATATATGGAGTCCAATTTTTCCTTGGAGCTTTGAGTTCCGTTTTAATTTATTTAATTGGACGCAATATTTTTAACCATCGCGCTGGTCTCTTTGCATTTGTAGGGTTTGCATTATTTACGACTCAAATCATTTACGAAGGTATTTTGCTAAGAGCTTCCTTTATTTCTTTTTTGGGAGTCTTATCCTTTTATTGTTTGTTACGTTTGCCGCATAAACGCGACATCCAAACGTTGATTTTTACCGTATTGATCTTGTCATTTTTCTTCCAGGCTCGACCGAATACTCTGCTGTGCCTTCCTCTAATATGTGTTTATTTGAGTCGGCAGGGATTTGGAGATATTCAATTAGCCGAGAGAAAACAAAAATGGAAGATCTTTTGGGCAACTTTGATACTGTCGCTCATCCCGCTATTAGTCCAATGTTATATCGTTCATGGCAAGTTTGTTTTTTTTGACGCTAGCGGACCGCATACTTTTATTTCAGGCAATTTAACGGGTTACTCCGGCGTTGGTTTTGATTTGAAAGTGGTCGAGGATTACCAAAAAGAAAGCGTTCTGGGGTACGCATCGAATATTAAATATTTGATGGGACATATTTTTTCAGATCCCGTCGGCTTTTTTCTTCTATATGTTCGCAAGACGTTTTTCTTTTTTAATGATTTTGAACCGCCCACTAATATTTCGGTTTATTTGTATAAAGAGTTTACTCCTATAACAAAATTGCTTTGGAGTCATTATTCGCTTTTTACCGCGTTAGGATTAATGGGAATTGTTGTGGCTATTAAGAGGCGAAAAGGACATTTCCTTTTAGGCTCTTATATTATTTCTTTAACGCTGGCGATACTTATTTTCCTCAACGAGTCGAGATACCGTATCCCGGTTATTCCTTATTACGTGTTGTTTGCGGGGTATGGGATGGACGTTATTATTCAATCGTTCCGCTCGAAAGCTTTTCGCGATGGAGTGGCTAGTTTTTTAGCCGCGTCTATTTTGCTTTATGTGTTTCAACCCGTAAAAGGTTTAATCCCAATCAGAGCGGATGACTTTAATAACATGGCTCAAGTTTTGGAGATGGGAGGAAAGATTGAGGAGGCAAACTCTTATTTAGATAGAGCCGTAGAACTTTTTCCTGAAAACGCACAAGTTCAATTCAATAAAGGACTGTATCACTATGCCAAAGGTGAATATGGAAATTCGACGTCCTTTTTAGAAAAGGCTTTGGTTTTAGATCCTTCTTCAGAAGACACAAAAGCTAATTTAGCGATGATTTATTATAAGTTGTCTGGAAAAGAGTTGGAGAAGGGGCAATGGGATAAAGCTGCGACGTATTTAGGCAAAGCTCTTAAACATCGACCAGAGTTCCCATCGGCTATGGTTAACTTAGGAATTGCCCGCGCCAATATGGGGTTTACGGATAGAGCAGAAGAGCTATTTCATAAAGCCCTGGAGATTGATCCAAAAAATAGTTTAGCCCTAACAAATTTAAAAATATTAAAAGGGCCTTAAGAGAGCTTTTTCTTTTTTTATGAACGATTCCTTAGCGGCAAAATACGCAAACGTCGCTTTTAATTTACCCATCAAAGAATTATTCACTTATTCCATACCGGATGAATTAAATAGCATAGTAGTTCCCGGCGCCAGGGTTTTGGCTCCCTTTGGAAATAGGCGGTTAACGGGATATGTTGTTGAGTTGAAAAATACCGCCTCCACAGAATTTAAAATAAAAGCTCTACAAGATGTTTTAGATCCTAAGCCGATCCTTTCAGAAAATATAATGCGGTTGACTAAGTGGATTGCGGACTACTACAAATCTTCCTGGGGAGAAGCGATCAAAGCGGCTCTCCCAGCCGGTTTAGAAGACGAAGGTTCTCACATCTTTTTTATAACTGAAGAAGGAAAAAAAGAGTTAGCGGAAACTCTTAAAGATAGTTCTAAAAGACGCATACTCGAAGCGCTAGATGAAAAATCGCCAATGCCTTTGAAAATGCTTAAAAGCAAACTGCAAAAAAAGTTTAGCTTTAGCGCGGTGAATAAGCTGAAGCAAGAAAGTCTGATCCGAGAAGAGATGAAGATTGCGCGCAGCGCAGTATCCTCCGTTCGAGAAAAGTTGATTCGAATTGGCGTTTCAGCTGAAACTAACGCGGAGATTTCAAAGTCCTTAACGCGAAGTCATAAACAAAAAGTTATCTATGAAATTCTAGTAGAGAAAGAAAGAACGCTTACAGAACTAAAAGGGTTGGTAGAAAATCCTTCCCCAGCTCTCAATCAGTTAAAGAAAAAAGGATTGGCAATTGTTGAAGAAACCCGGGTTCCTCGCCAGGGGGAAGGTATTTCGGATCATTCGATAAAAAAAGACAAACCGCCTGAACTAACTCCCGACCAAAAAATTGTTTTCAACGAAATTTCTAAACAGATAGAAACCAATGAGTATGCGACATTTTTGCTTCATGGGATAACCGGAAGCGGCAAGACGGAAATTTATTTGAACGCCATCCAAAAAGCTTTAGAGCAAGGACGGCAAGCTGTCATGATGGTTCCAGAAATTTCTTTGACACCGCAAACAGTCACCGTCTTTCGTAGACGCTTTGGCGATGCTGTCGCCATTTTGCATAGCGGACTGACTTCCATCGAACGATTTTTAGAATGGAAAAAAATATTAGAAGAACGCGTTTCGATAGCGGTGGGAGCAAGGTCTGCGGTCTTCGCTCCTTTTAAAAATCCAGGCGTTTTTATCATCGATGAAGAACATGATTCTTCATATAAACAAGATTCAAACCCGCGATACCACGCGCGCGACGCTGCAATTGTTCGCGCGTCTAATTCGGGAGCGGCAGTTATATTAGGTTCGGCGACGCCTTCTCTAGAGTCGCGTAGAAACTCTGAAACAGGAAAGTATCGATACTTAGAGCTTAAGAAACGGGTTTTTGATCGCGTGCTCCCTGCGGTTAAAATTGTCGATATGATAAAAGAGAGAGAAGTACGCCGGAATTATTCGATCTTGTCCATCGATTTGAAAAACGCAGTACGCGATCGGTTGAAACGCGGCGAACAGACATTTTTGTTTTTAAATCGCCGAGGCGCGGCAAACTTTATTTTTTGTAAAGAATGTGAATTCGTTTGGCAATGTGTTCGGTGCAGCGTTTCGTTAACGTATCATGCGAGTAGAAGACGATTAGAATGTCATTATTGCAACTGTGCAGTACAGATACCAAAAACATGTGTTCATTGCGGAGGAGAAGCCGTTCGGTTTCGTAGTTTCGGAACCGAAAAGTTAGAGGAAGAGGTTGCCGTTTCTTTTCCGAAGGCGCGGCTTTGGAGAATGGACCGCGACACAACAAAAACACGTTCTGACTTTGAAACTGTTTTTAAAAAAATGTCGAATAGAGAAATCGACATTTTGATCGGAACGCAAATGATAACAAAAGGTCATGATTTTCATAACGTGACTTTAGTCGGCGTTGTTCAGCCGGATATTTCCCTGAATATTCCAGATTTTAGATCCGGTGAAAAATCGTTTCAATTGTTAGCGCAGGTAGCGGGTAGAGCAGGTAGAGGCGAAAGTTCAGGGTTAGCCGTTATCCAGACGTCGAATCCAGATCATTATGTGTATCAATTTGCTAAACTCCACGATTATGAAACGTTTTATAAAAAGGAATTAGAGCTTCGAGAAAAATTGAGATACCCTCCTTACTCTAAATTGGCGGCGGCAGAAGTTGAAAGTCCACATGAAGAGAAAGGATTCACTCTAATTAGTCAAATTGGAAACGTATTCAAACGCAGAGCGTCAAAACATAAAAGCGTCGAAGTGCTAGGACCGTCTCGCGCCGCAGTCTATCAGGTGAAAGATAATTTCCGCTGGCATATTATTTTACGGTCACAAGATGTAGGCAGATTGCAGCAAATTGTAGAGCCAGGTAAAGAGATAGAAGAACTGCTTAAAAAAGCTCACAAAGGAATCAAATTTAGAGTGGATGTCGATCCCGTTAATTTGTTTTAACGGGGCGTTGAGTAATTACCAAGATATAGAAACTTTAAATAACTACCGCTATTCAATAGTGTGTATTAAAAGATATGGATGAAAAGAATTCAAATTTAATATACGGGATTAATCCTGTAACCGAGGCGTTAAATAAACAGTCTAAGTTTCAAAAGATCGTGGTGGAAGACGGCAAAAAAAATCCGCGATTACAAAAGATAATAGATACTGCTCGCGAGCAATCCGTCAAAGTCGAATTTTTAGGCGGTAAATTGTTTTCGAAGAAGTTTGGAAAACATTCTGCGCAAAGCGTGGTCGGCTTCCGTTCCGCAAAAAAATGTTTATCTTTAGAAGAATTAATCAATCACAGTAAGGAATTAGATACTGCGCCAATTCTGGTCGCTCTAGACGAAGTGCAAGACCCGCATAATATGGGAGCGATTATAAGATCGGCGGAAGTGATGGGGATTCACGGGTTGATAGTCCCTAACCGGAGAAGCGCGCCTTTAAATGAAACCGTCGCCAAATGTTCTTCCGGCGCTTTGGAGTCGTTGCCCATAGCCGAAGTGGTGAATATGGCAAGAGCGTTGGAGGATCTGAAGGAAGCCGGGTTTTGGATTGGCGGCGTTGATCTCGATGGAGAGGCAGCAGTTTACCAGCATAATTTTGATCAACCGACCGTTGTAGTTTTTGGAGGAGAAGGGAAGGGAGTCCGACCTTTAGTTAAAAAGTCGTTTGATTTTTCATTGACCATACCGATGAAACATTCCGATAACTCGCTGAACGTTTCCAACGCCTGCGCCATCGTGTTCTACGAAATCCTCCGCCAAAAGAAAACGTCACGCTGAGGCTCTCGAAGCGCGACCACTTTTAGAACCGCTCAGTAAAGGCTTCTACCGCAAAGAAGAGCGAAGCAAGGCTTCTATTTTTTCTTAAAAAAGAAATTACCAATCGACTTTGTTTAGCTCCGCCCCTACAGCATGTCATTCTGACAAGCCGCAAAGCGGTATGGAAGAATCTCGCCCCGATTCAATAAAATAATTTCCTTCTGCCTTGCAGCCTTTTCTGTGCTTTTCTGTGTCCTTCGCAGCCTGCCCTGAGCTTGTCGAAGGGGCCCACAGCTTTTTGCATTACTCCTTGATTTACTCCCAATGTTCTCGTATCGTAATAATATCCAATATAACGATACGGAAATTTTAGATGCCAAGTCCAATAAAAGTCTTCATCAGTTACAGCCACGACTCCGCCGAGCATTCGGAAAGGGTTTTAGAACTATCTGAAAACCTCCGCAAAGAAGGAATCGATTGCGACATAGACCAATACCTCAAGGCGCCGCCAGAAGCAGGGTGGCCCACTTGGATGGAAGATAAAATCGAAGAAGCTGATTTTGTGTTGATGGTTTTTACTGAGACCTACCTGAGAAGATATCGCAAAAAAGAAATTCCCGAAGCGGGGCAGGGTTCTGCCTGGGAAACGGAATTGATTAAAAATAAACTATATGTAAATCACACAAAAAACAAAAAGTTTTTTCCTGTTTTATTTTCAAAAGATAATTTAAAGCATGTTCCTACCATTTTAAGATCGACCAGTCACTATTTATTGGACGAGAATTTCCAAAAATTAATGGGCTTGTTAAAAGAAACTCTCAGTGTTGACCCAGCGAAATTAAAACAAAAATCCATATTTAATTTGCCTATCAAGAGAAATCTTTTTTTTACGGGGCGAGAAGAAATCTTAGAGGATATTAGAGAAGCCTTAGAGTCAAACCATGAGACTGCTTTAACACAAGCGATAAAAGGATTAGGAGGTATTGGCAAAACTCATATTGCTGTTGAGTATGCCTATAGGGGTAGAGGGTTTTATAAAGCGATTTTGTGGATAAACGCCGAAAGCGAAGTCTCTCTTAATAAAAGTGTTTTAGAAATCGCCGATATCATTGGATTAGAAAAAGACACAAATGATTTACAAGTAAGAAAAAAAGCGGTTCAACACTGGCTATTAGAAAATTCAAACTTTCTATTGATTTTGGATAACATAGAAAAAATGGATCTCTATGATGAGTTTGTTCCCGCTGGAGTTACAGGCCATGTTTTGATCACTACAAGATTGCAAACGACAGGCAGCGTTCAAAAAATAGACACAAGCGGAATGGGAGAAGAAGGTATTCTATTTTTATTGAGACGATCTGGGGCAATCACTAAAAAGCAAACGATAGAAGAAGCTCCTAAAGAGGTTTTGACGGCGACGCAAAAAATTAATGAAATGTTTGAAGGATTAGCGGTTGCCTTAGAGCAAGCTGGAGCCTACATCCAGGAAACAGATATTAGTTTGTCTAGTTATTTAAAGCTTTTTGAGTCTAACAGCAAAAAGGCATTATCTTTAAAAAGAGAGACTCAGACTTATACGAAGGCTGTAGCTGATGTGTTTCAATTGTCTTTAGAAAAAGTTGATGAAAAAAATTCTGCGGCGGGAGAATTGATCCGATTGTGTTGTTTTTTAGATTCAGATTCGATTCCTGATTTTATTTTCAGGAAAGGAAGCGAAAACTTGGAAGATGAATTAGCTAAAGCTGTTGAGGACGATATTGACTGGAATGAAGTTGTTCGCGAGGCGACTCGATTTTCACTGATTGAACGAAATACTGATAAAGAGTCGTTTCGAATTCATCGTTTGGCGCAACAAGTTATTCGTGACAATCTGGAAAAGCCTGAGAAATGGGCAAGAAAAGCCGCTGAAGCGCTTTCCAATGGATTTCCAGATCCTAACGAATTCGAAAATTGGCCTCTTTGCGAAAAAGTTCTCCCTAATGTTCATTCCATGTTGAATTGGATAGATAAGTTTGATTTAGAAGTGCCCGGGCGAGCTTTTGCTTGTGCAGGGTTTTTCCAATATGATCACGGAGTTTATGTTGAAGCGGAAATTTTTTTTAAAAAAGCATTAGATCTTAATCGGTCTTTTTTTGGCGAGGAGCATCTCGAGGTTGCCTCGTCCTTGAACAATTTAGCGGTGTTGTATAAGGACCAAGGTCGTAACGACGAGGCCGAATTGTTTTGCCGGGAGGCTCTGGAAATGAGTAAGAAACTCCTTGGCGATGAGCATCCTTTTGTCGCCGAGTGCTTAAACAATTTAGCTGAATTATACGGGAGCCAAGGTCGTTACGACGAGGTCGAATCGCTCTGGAAATGAGTAAAAAGCTTCTAGGCGATGAGCATCCCAATTCAATGTAAAAAAAATTTGGAGTTTGTGAGGAGTAGGTGGTTTCCTTCGAGCGCTACTTTGACTGCGCTCAGCGCAGGCTCCGGACGCAAAGGATCTTGCCCCGATTCAATAAAATAATTTCTCTACAGTTCAAGAAAAGCTTAAGAAAAATCTTTTTACCGCAAAGACGCCAAGGACGCAAAGAAGGGCGAAGTAAGACTTCCGCTTTTTGTCTTTTCCCCTTCTGTGTTTTACTGTGGACTTCGCAGCCTGCCCTGAGCTTGTCGAAGGGGCTAAGCATTCTTCCTTGATTTACTCCCAATGTTCTCGTATCGTAATAATATCCAATATAACGATATGGAAATTTTAGATGCCAAATCCAACAAAAGTCTTCATCAGTTACAGCCACGACTCCGGCGAACACTCGGCAAAAGTGTTAGAGCTAAGCGAAAACCTCCGAAAAGAAGGAATCGATTGCGACATAGATCAGTATCTTAAAGCTCCGCCAGAAGAAGGCTGGCCGACTTGGATGGAAGACAAAATAGAAGAAGCTGATTTTGTATTGATGGTTTTTACTGAGACCTACCTGAGGAGATATCGCAAAAAAGAAGTTCCCGAAGCGGGGCATGGTTCTGCCTGGGAGGCGGCATTGATTGCGAATACTATTTATTTCAATCAGACAAAAAATAAAAAGTTTTTTCCGATTTTATTTAACAAAGAGGATTTAAAGCACGTTCCTACCATTTTAAGATCGACCAATCACTATTTATTAGATGAAAATTTCTCGAAATTATTAGGATTAATAAAAGGAACTCTTGGTATTGACCCTGTGGATTTAAAACAAGAACCTATATTTAACCTACCGATTAAGAGAAATAGTTTTTTTACTGGTAGAGAAGAGATATTAGAAGATATCAGAGAATCTTTGGAAGCTGGCCATGAGACTGCATTGACACAGGCAATATCAGGGTTAGGAGGTATTGGTAAAACACAAATCGCCGTTGAGTATGCCTATAGGAGTAGAGGATTTTATAAAGCGATATTGTGGATAGACGCCGAAAGCGAAGCTTCTTTGAATAAAAGTGTTTTAGAAATTGCGGATATCATTGGATTAGAAAAAGACACAAACGACCTACAAACAAGAAAAAAAGCGGTTCAAAAGTGGTTGATCGAGAATTCAAACTCTCTATTGATTTTGGATAACATAGAAGAAATGAAAATCTATGATGAGTTTGTTCCTGCGGGTACTACAGGCCATGTTCTGATCACAACACGCCTACCAACGACAGGTAACGTTCAAAAAATAGATGCGAGCGAAATGGGAGAAGAAAGTGGTTTATTTTTATTGAGACGATCTGGGATAATCGCTAAAGAGCAAACGGTAGAAGAAGCGCCTAAAGAGGTTTTGACGGCGGCTCAAAAAATCAATGAAATGTTTGGAGGATTACCAGTAGCTTTGGAACAAGCTGGAGCGTATATCCAGGAAACTGGCGCCAGTTTGCAAAATTATTTAAAGCTTTTTGAATCAGATAGTAAAAAAATATTGTCATTAAAGGGAGAAACTCAGGTTTATCCGAAAGCGGTAACTGAAGTATTTCAAATTTCTTTAGAAAAAATTGATGAAAAGAATCCTGCGGCGGGTGAGTTGGTTCGATTGTGCTGCTTTTTAGATTCAGACTCTATTCCCGATATTATTTTTAGAGATGGAAAGGAAGAATTGGGAGAAGAACTTTCTAAGGCTGCAGAAGGCGATTTTGAGTGGAGCGAGGTTATTCGCGAGGCGACTCGGTTTTCATTAATTCAACGAAATACAGATAGGGAATCTTTACGAATTCATCGACTGGTGCAACAAGTACTTCGGGAGAGTTTGGAAAAACCTGAGGAATGGGCAGAAAAAGCTGCCATGGCACTTTCAACTGGGTTCCCCAATCCTAATGAGTTTGAAAATTGGCCGCTTTGCGAAAAAGTTCTTCCAAATGCTTACGCAATTTTGAATTGGATCGATAAATTTAATATGAGTGTGTCTGGACGGGCTTTTGCCTGCGGAGGAACATTTCAATTTAAGCAAGGTGTTTATTTGGAAGCAGAAGTTTTTTATAAAAAAGCATTAGATCTTAATCGGTCTTTTTTTGGCGAAGAGCATCCCGATGTCGCCACGTCCTTAAACAATTTAGCGGTATTGTATAAGAACCAAGGTCGTTACGAGGAGGCGGAGCCGCTTTACCTAGCCGGTTTAAAGATGAGTCAAAAGCTCCACGGTGAAGAACATCCCGATGTTGCCATGTCCTTAAGCAATTTAGCTGAATTATATAGGAGCCAAGGCCGTTACGAGGAAGGGGAGCCGCTTTGCAAGGCTGCTCTGGAAATGCAGAAAGAACTCCTTGGCGAAGAGCATCCCGAGGTAGCCTTGTCCTTAAACAATTTAGCGGGATTATACATGAGTGGAGGTCGTTACGACGAAGCCGAACCGTTTTTCCGGGAGGTTCTGGAAATGATGAAGAAACTCCTCGGCGAAGAGCATCCCGATGTCGCCACGTCCTTAAACAATTTGGCGTTGTTATATAATAACCAAGGTCGTTATGAAGAAGCAGAGCCACTTTACTTGGAAGCTTATGAAATGCGGAAAAAACTCCTTGGCGAGGAGCATCCCGATGTTGCGGGTTCCTTAAATAATTTAGGAGTTTTGTGGGGGCACCAGGGGAATTATTCTAAGGCGAAAAGGTATTTTGAACAGGCATGTAATTTATATACACGATTATTGGGATCGGAACATCCGGAGTCAATACGATGTAAAAAAAGTTTGGGTGTGTTGAGGAGCTGGATGAAGCGAGAGGGGTAGTAGTGGTTGAGGTTCGTTAGTGATTTCTCGTCACCGCAAAGTTAGGGAGAGGTGGTCGTAGTTCCCTTCGACAAGCTCAGCAACCGTGATTAAAGTCAAGGTTTAGTGAATGGTTTTGGTCCCAAGTTGAATTATTTTTAACCATAGTATTTAAGATAGTTAAAAGTTTTCTCATACAAGCAGTCAGCGCGACTTTGGGCTTTTT
>JAJDAT010000049.1 GCA_029261715.1 Nitrospinia bacterium
ATGACGATCAAGAACTTAAAGATCGTTTTACTCCAGTTGCAAAAGAACTAGAATCAAAATTGGATACAATCCTTAAAGAATTGAATGCTGCTAAGGGAAAAGCGATTGATTTGGGCGGTTATTTCCGAACAGACTCAGCAAGGGTAGCGGCGGCGATGCGTCCAAGCGCTACATTCAACGCTATTTTGGATAGTCTGAATAGTTAAGCTTGATTCTAATGGGGCGGTCTATAATTTAAAAGGCAGATCGCATTTTTGAATTTCCACAACCCTTTGTTAGATTAATTAACGAAGGGTTGAGGGAAATACTAAAATAGGAACATAAGGTAATTGCTAATGAATTCTGATCAATTGAGGACCCGCCCAAAAATTACAGTTGTTGGCGCGGGGCAAGTGGGTTCAACAGTCGCTCAATTACTGGCTTACAATAATTTAGGTAACATAACGATTATTGACATTGTTGAGGGTCTTCCTCAAGGGAAGGCTCTTGATTTACAAGAGTCGGGTTGTTTGCAAGTTTTCGATAGTTTGATTACTGGCACTAACGATTATAAAGATACGGCGGATTCGGATATCGTTGTTATTACGGCTGGATTGCCAAGAAAACCAGGGCAAAGCCGAGATGATTTAGTTGCCATCAACGCTAAAATAGTGAAGTCGGTAACTGAGCAAATAATGGAGCATTCAAAAAACCCCATCATTATTGTGGTTTCTAATCCGTTAGACGCTATGGTTTACATGGCAAAAAAAGTTTCAGGGTTACCCAAACACCGAATTCTTGGAATGGCTGGAGTTTTAGATTCAGCTCGATTGCGAACCTTTGTGTCGCTTGAACTCAATTGTTCTTTGGTGGATGTAGATGCAATGGTTCTTGGCGGTCATGGCGACTCCATGGTTCCATTGCCTAGATACACGACAGTTTCAGGTATTTCTATAACTGAATTGATGACTGAAGAACAAATCGAGCGAGTGGTTGACCGAACTCGAAAAGGCGGAGCGGAAATTGTTCAGTTATTGAAAACTGGAAGCGCATTCATGGCTCCAGGAGCTTCCGTTGTTCGAATGATAGATTCCATTTTGCGCAATAAACGACGCATGTTGCCATGCACCGCTTATTTAGAAGGCGAATATGGTTGGAAGGACATATTTTTTGGCGTTCCAGTCAAATTATGTTCTACCGGTATTGAGTCCATCGTTGAATTGAAATTAACCGATTCAGAAATGGCCGCTCTCAATAAATCTGCCGAAGACGTTCAAAACACCTGCAAACAAGTAGACGCGATTTTGGCCTCGTAACCGCGCAGGCCAAAGCGTTTCTTCTCTTCTTTTTACTAATAAAATTCTTTTTGTTAGTTATCTAGCCGTCTCCTGGCTTAGATATATTTTAAGTATTCATATAATATCTTAGCTTTTTTTGACTCGATACATTTAGGATGCTAATTTGATATTTGTTAATTTTTTACTTTGGAAAAAAGCGGTTTGAAGCTTTTATCCAAAGTAACTTTCTATTAAAAAGTATTTAGTGTGGGTTCATGAGTTTAAGAATTTATAACACCCTGTCTGGACAGAAAGAGGATTTCGTCCCTGTTCAAGAAGGTAAAGTAGGAATGTATGTTTGTGGCGTGACGGTTTACGACTATTGTCATGTCGGCCATGGTCGATCAGCGGTAGCGTTTGACGTTGTTTTTCGTTATTTGAAATACAAAGGGTTTGATGTTACATACGTCAGAAACTTTACTGATATCGACGACAAAATAATCAATCGCGCTAATGAGCGTAAAGTGCCGTGGACTGAAATCACAGAAACCTATATCCAGGCTTTTTACGAAGATTTAGGCAAGCTCAATATTTTACTCCCAACACAGGAACCAAAGGCTACTGAAAATATTCAACAGATGTTCGATTTGATCGAAAGCTTGATCGAAAAAGACATGGCTTATGAATTGGATGGCGATGTTTATTACGCTATTGAATCTTTCAAAGATTATGGTCACCTTTCGGGAAAAAAAATCGAAGATTTGGAAGCGGGCGCTAGGGTGGAAGTTGACGAACGTAAACGGAATCCAATGGATTTTGCACTTTGGAAAAAAAGCAAACCTGGGGAACCGTTTTGGGAAAGCCCTTGGGGAGAAGGGCGGCCTGGTTGGCACATAGAATGTTCCGCAATGCATCGTCGATATTTAGGCGATACATTCGATATTCATGGTGGTGGAAAAGATTTGGTATTTCCTCATCACGAAAATGAAATTGCGCAATCGCATGGGGCGACTGGTTGCGCTCCCGTTAAATATTGGATGCACAATGGATTTGTGAACGTGAACCAGGAAAAGATGTCAAAATCTTTGGGTAACTTTTTTACGTTAAGAGATATCTACGAACAGTGCGATCCAGAAATATTACGATTTTTTCTACTCTCTGCTCATTATCGCAGTCCTATTGATTTTACCGATCAGATTTTAGAAGAGACGGGAAAAACAGTTCATCGATTTTACGATTTTTTGGAAACAGCGAAAAATTGGGAATCTGAATCTTCCACAAGTGTTCCGGAAAATTGGAAAGAAAGTTCGTTTCTGGAAAAATTTGAAACGGCTATGGACGATGATTTTAATACGGCTTTAGCTATTGGGCATTTGAATGATGAATTACGATGGCTAAACAAATCGTTGACGAATTTAGCGATAAACTCTAAAGAAGCCGCTGTCAATGAATTTGCCGGAAGATTGAAAGCTTTTAGAATGGCTGTAGAAACCTTGGGAATATTTTCCGCTTCGCCCGCCGATTTCAAAAAAAGATCCCAGACGAAAAAAATTGAGGATTTAGAATTAGATACGGAAAAAATTGAGTCGTTAATTGCCGAACGCAATGCAGCTCGGGCCGCAAAGGATTGGGGAAAAGCCGACGCTTCGAGAGATGCCCTGGTTGCGATGGGTGTGACAATCGAAGACACTCCTGATGGAACTATTTGGAAAGTCAAATGACAAAGGTTGAGGAAGGTCTTTTTACAGATTACTACCTTAAGGTTGCCGGTTCGTTTTCAGAACTTGAAGTACGCGAGGAAGAAAATAAGATCCGGGTTCCAGAAAAAGTAATTCGTTGTATTTGGAACGATCAACTGTTTAAGCCTGTTCCTCTCTTTACCGTAGCTGGAGAAAAGATAGAAATTGAATCGCCGGGATTTTGGAACTTTGGAAGTTCCGGTCCTGATTTTTCATCCGCTAGAATTCGAATTAACGGTAAATTGTTAAATGGTGATGTGGAGCTCCATGTTCATTCGGTGGACTGGGATAGACATCAGCATGGTAAAAATTCCGATTACGATAATGTGGTTTTGCATGTTTTCATGTGGAAAAGCAAAGAAGCTAATAAGAAGCTGAATCGTGAGGAGACCAAACCCGTTTATGAATTGGAGCTAAAAAGCTATTTAGAAAAAGGAATCCTAGAATTAACTGAAAGTTTAGATTTTGATAGTTATCCTATTTTTAATGAATTTAACTTTGGGTTATGCCATGAGCCGATAAACAACCTTTCCGAAGAAAAGTTGTCGCATTTGCTCAATTCCGCTGGCGAAGCTCGTATTTTGTCCAAAATGGATCGGTTTCATGACCGAGTCATTATTGATGGCTATGAGCAAACATTCTATGAATGCGTTGCCGAAGCTCTAGGTTATCCAAGTAATAAGAAATCTTTCCAAACCTTGGCTTCTGCTTTGCCTTTAAACAAGCTAAAGAGGTTTTTACCAGAAAACGCCAATCAAGCCGAAAAAGTCATTCACGTTCAGGCCATTCTTTTTGGAATTTCGGGTTTATTTCCATTTAAATCGCTTAAAAAAGACCTGCTCACTCCAAAGGACCTGAAATATTTTGAAAAGTTGACTGATTTATGGCGAGATTATGAGCAAAAAATTGAAATTACTCCTTTATCTGCAGATATTTGGAAGTTTAAAGGAAACCGCCCCGCAAACTATCCATATAGGCGTATAGCGGCCTTAGCAAATTTAGTAGTTCGCCATATTGAGTATGGAATGTTTGAGGATTTTTTGACCTTATTTAAATCCGCGATTTCCAAGGGAGAAAAAAAAGGTTATAATAGTCGCCTTTTCAAACCTTTTTTTGAGTTTTTCTGCGTCGACTCTCCGGAGTATTGGGATTTACATTACACCCCAGGGGGTAAAGAGCTTACTTCTGTTCAAAAACCGATTGGTGTTTCGCGTTCTCGGGAAATCACCGTTAATATGGCGATTCCATTAGGTTTAATTTATGCTAGAGCTAGTAAGTCAGACGTTTTAGAGTATGCATTAAAAATTCTTTATGAGTCTGGAAACAAACCGGTAGATAATAAGTCTATTCGATTTATGAAGCGATTTATTTTAGGCGAAGATAAACGTTTGTTGGGTTTGCTTAAAACCGATAAACAAACTCAAGGTTTGATGCAGGTGTTTCAAGATTATTGTGCACAAAATAAAAATAACTGCTCACAATGTCGTTTCCCTGATGTGGTGAAACGTCATTTTTCTTAAATTTTTTTTAAAATTAATACTATGGCAGATCATTTAGACGCATTAGAAAACCAAAGTATTTTTATACTTCGGGAAGCTTATAAGAAATTTAAAAACCTGGCCATGCTTTGGTCTATCGGCAAGGATTCCACGGTGATGTTGTGGTTAGCGCGCAAAGCTTTTTTTGGAAGTGTGCCGCTTCCACTGGTTCATATTGATACCAGCTATAAAATCCCACAGATGATTGAATATCGAGATCAAAAAGCTAAAGAATGGGGATTGAATCTTGTAGTGGGCCAAAATAAAAAAGCATTAGATGAAGGAATGAACCATGAAATGGGTCGAATAGTATGTTGTGAGGCTTTAAAAACCAATGGACTAACGGCCGTCATGGAGGACAAAAACTATACAGGATTAATTCTAGGTATTCGTCGCGATGAGGAAGGTACCCGGGCTAAGGAACGATACTTTTCTCCACGAGACAAAAACTTCGAATGGAACTTTAAAGATCAACCGCCTGAGTTGTGGGATCAATTCAAAACGACTTTTGCAGAAGGAACTCACATCCGAATTCATCCGCTTTTGCATTGGACTGAATTGAATGTTTGGGAATATATCGAACGCGAGAAGATTCCTATCATCGATCTTTATTTTGACAAAGGAGAAGGCAAACGATATCGATCCTTGGGGTGCGCGCCTTGTACTGGATCTATTGAATCCACTGCGACGACCGTTCCGGAAATTATTGAAGAGTTGAGAAACGTTACAACTTCAGAAAGATCGGGACGGGCTCAAGATCAAGAAGATACGTATGCGATGCAAAAATTAAGGGCGAAGGGATATATGTAGATGAAACAGAACGGCGGGGGACCATCCCAAGAATTAATGCGACTGGTTATTGTAGGCCATGTCGATCATGGAAAATCTACCTTGGTGGGGAGGCTTTTATCGGATACTGGTAGTTTGCCTGAAGGAAAGCTCCAATTTACGAAGGATATTTGTGACCGACAAGGTAAAGTTTTTGAATTTGCTTTTCTTTTGGACGCTTTAGAGGAAGAGCAAGATCAAGGAATTACGATCGATACATCGCAAATATTTTTTCACACGGACAAACGACATTACGTAATTATTGACGCTCCGGGCCATAAAGAATTTCTAAAGAATATGGTTACGGGAGCGGCTAGCGCCGAGGGCGCTCTTTTGTTGATCGACGCTTATGAAGGCGTTCAAGAGCAGAGCCGGCGACATGGTTATATCTTAAAGCTATTGGGCCTTACTCAAGTAGCGGTGGTGGTCAATAAAATGGATCTGGTTGATTATGATCCTGAAGTTTTTTATAAGATTAAAACCGAATATACAGAGTTTTTAACTTCTATGGGTATTGAGCCACGTATGTTCATTCCCGTTGCGGCAAAAGTAGGAGAAAATATTGCCACTCCAAGTGAAAAAATGAAATGGCATGAGGGGCCGACGGTTTTAGAAATGCTGGATCAGTTTGAAAAGCAAAAACCAAAAGACCATTTACCATTTCGATTACCAGTCCAAGATGTTTATAAGTTTGATGAGCGGCGAATCATTGCTGGTAGGGTTGAATCTGGGACCTTAAACATAGGAGACGAAGTTGTATTTTCTCCATCTCTAAAGAGGGCCCGCGTTAAAACCATTGAAGCATGGAGCGTTCCCGAACAACCAAAAATCGCTACAGCAACACAATCTGTTGGCATCACTTTGGACGAACAGATTTTTGTCGAGCGTGGAGAAGTGGCCAGCCTTTCTGAAGAAGGTCCCATTGTTTCGACGACCTTTGACGTGAATGTGTTTTGGATGGGATCGAGACATTTTGAAAAAGGCAGGGAATACACCATAAAATTAACGACCGAGGAAGTGGAATGTGAAATTGTCGAGTTCAAAAAAGTTATCGACGCTTCTACATTAGAGCCTCTTGAAGGCCAAGATTACCTTGTGAAAAACGATGTGGCAGAGGTAACCCTAAGAACTAAACGACCTATTGCATTTGATCTTTTTGGCACAATTCCGGAAACAGGTCGGTTTGTAATCGTGGACGAATATGACGTATGTGGCGGCGGTATTGTTACAACTTATTCAGCCTCGACAGATAAAGATAAGCTAAGAGACGAAGTTAGAAACCGTGACTTTAATTGGGTTAAAAGCAATATCTCTTCCTCAGAAAGAGCCTACAGAAATGGCCACCAGGCCGCTCTAGTGCTGTTTGTTGGTGAGTCTGGCGTTGGCAAAGCCAAATTAGCAAAGTCTTTAGAAGAAAAGATTTTTAAGGACAATTTCCAAAGCTATTTGCTAGATGGACGAAATGTTCGTTTGGGAGTTGGAGCTGATTTAGAGGAAGAAAAAAGTCGAGAAGGAGAACCATTACGCCGGTTTGGTGAAGTAGCGCGATTATTTTTAGATGCAGGGCATATTCTTATTTCCACGACAAACGTTTTTAATCAGGAAGACCACTCGGATATTGAATTAATAATTGATCCTTGTCCCTTGATTGAAATTCATATTGGAGATAAAGCTCCATCAGGCGATTTTGATGGTATGTCCTTAACCTTAAGTGACGCTAAAAATGAAAAAGAAGCGGTGAATAAGATTTATTCTTACTTAAAAGAAAAAAAGATTCTTACAGGGCATAATTATTCAATTTAAGCGTTAAAAAAATATTTCAATTTTTCGGTTAACTAGGTTGCAAAGAGGCTCCGGTTTGAGTATTCTTTCCCCTTAAAATTCCCAGATTGATTTAATAATATGAGGAGTTGTTTGCACGATGCCAAAAATCACGGTTGAAAATGCCGAAACCGGCGAGTCAAATACGATAAAAGTAGGCTATGGGGCTAATTTGCGTCAAGCTGTCCAATATAAAGATTTGGAAATCTACAAAGGTCTCAATTCCATGATGAATTGTAGAGGACTTGGTTTGTGCGGCACTTGTTTGATTGATGTAGAACCTATGGAGAACGTAGACCCCCATTCGTTTTTTGAAAAACTTCAAAAAGTAGGTCCTAATCAGAAGTTGAGCTGTAGAACCAAAGTTTATGGCGATGTGGTAATTAAAGTCGCAATCAAAGATTAGTTAGCCAATCTAAATTTCCCCAAAAAATCTTTTTTGAAGCCTCTGTTAAAGAACTTTTAACAGAATTAGCAGAGGTAGTAGCGTTAATCCCACCGTCGCTACAAAAGCATGGATCATAGGCGGTTGTCGTTTACTTACAGGAATTGCAACAGCAAAGTAAATCGCCACTATATAATCCATAAATCCGACTCTTCCTTTAAAGTAATAAGAAATAATAAAACCAAAAATACACACAAGTACCGATAGAAATAAACCTTGGTGAACTTTTTTGGCCCATTTTTTCCTACCCATAAGCGCCATATAAATTCCAAGCGCAGTGTTGCTAATATGCAGCCCAATCGCCCAAACAATCCACATAATTGGCGAAGAAGTATCAATCTTGGAAATAATTTCTGAAAGCATGAAGCGTTAAAGATTCCCGAATAATTTTGGTTTTTGAACTAAGATCCTATTTTTGGTCTTTTAGTGAATTAATAATAACAAAAGCAGTTTTAAATAGTTTTTTAAGCTCTAAGATAACCAAAATAATCTTAAAAAATTAAACTTTTAAGATTTTATGGAAAAAAAACGATAAATAACATATAATTTAGTTATAACTTATATTTATAAAGGGAATCTCATGGCTCTGTCCTCTCAGGAACAGTTGGCGCTAATGGCTGCGCTTAACGAAATCAAATTAGAACGGAAAAACGCTCTTAAAAGAATGTTCCAAGGAACGAAACTCGTCCGTAAAAGCCTCGTTCAAGACGCTAAGGATATGTACAAGTCCGCTAAGGACGCCAAGAAAAAGATGGGCGGCGTTCCTGGGTTGAATGCGCCAGACATTACAATTGGAATCCCTCCGCTTAATGTAGGTATCTTCAAGGGAATAAATTTAAAAAAGTTAATAAACATAAACCTAAGTCTTTGCTTAAGTGTCCCTAATATTAACTTAATTCCCGATATCAACTTAGGAGAAATTCCTGGGTTTAATTTGCCCAAGGTTCGTTTAAACCTTAAAGGTATTTTAAAGTATAAGGATTTATTTCCTAATATTTCCCTTAGAGCTCTGGTTTGGGCTATATGTATAAAGTATCCTCATATAGAACTTCCAGCTATAGCTGTTGATATTGGAAAAATTTTTGAAATTGATTTTCCCAATCTTCCAAAAATAAAGGTTCAGTTTCCTGAGTTTTTTGAAATCGATCTAGAAGTAAGCTTACCAAACCTTAAGTTGCCTGACGTGAATCTTCCGAACGTCGTTCCTCAAATTAGCTTGGAAGTCCCTAAAATTAATCTTGGTGAATTGAATATTCCTGGCGTCAATATGCCAAAGCTTTTGAAGATTCCCGGTTTTCCAAAGGTTATGAGGCTTTTGCTGGAATTGTTTGATGTTGGCGATTTACCAGATATCATTGCAGATTTAGGTTTGGACTTTTTACAGGATTTTGTCGCTAGCGCTTTACCTATTGTTCAACAGGTAAAAAGTGGAGCTAAAGCCGCTTCAAGTTGGGGGAGCGCAGCTCAGGACTTGCATAAATCCTTTAAGACTAAAAAACACATGCCATTTGTTTTACCCGGGAATGCGCGAGACGCTGTTATTGCGGTAAGAACCTTGCTTCGACAGAGTTCTGCTGAGCATGCCGCCCGAGCGACAATCGAAACAACTCAATTTGCGGTTTCCACCGCAGGCTTATTTGCAGATTTAGGAGGGGCCACAGGGCCGGCAACATCAGCGGCGGCTTCTTTAGCAAAGCTGTGCCAGAAGATCACTATTTTTGCCATCGAATACAAGCAGATGAAAAAGGTGAATCACATTTTAAAAACTTCGCCAGATGACGCCTTGAGTTCTGAACTGTTTAACGTATCTCCATTATTGGGATGTTATTACTTAGCCAATAACACCACCAGCAACGTTCTCAATGTACTGTCCAATAACATCATAGAGGATGATTGGATGGCCAATGCCGCGAACAATAAACGTAAGCATTTAGATCCTTTGATTAAAGATTCGCAGAAGTTTATTTCGAAGTCTCGGTATGTTTTAAGCCCAATTAAGCAAGACAAAGGCATGTACGTTGAGTTGTCTGGTTTTGAAAAATTAAAAGCTAGATTTGCTTTGTCTGTTAAGAAAAAGCTTCATTTAGCTCCATCCACTGCAAAAGTGAAAACTCACAGATACATTGGCTAGTGGCTAGAAAACTGTCCTTAACTCCCGCTAGGGAGTAAGCGCTAAAATAGCGATTTTTTAGCGCTTCATATCGTTTTCACGAATACCATCCCAAGCTTGGAGTTAAAGCCTGTTTATCTTTTTCCCTTTTGAGCAATGACTAAATAGCGTGTTGAGGGACAAGTATCAGCATGGTTTTCTATAGGCGTTAAGGATACGGCGTCGTATACTTCGACCTTCCCATTAAAAGCTTTTTCAAAAGCTTGCCGTAATCTCCACAAAGCGGGTAAATACCTCATATGTTTTCCTTCATATGTGATAATCATTTTGTCTGTGTTTCGATTGATATTGATTATTTCGCTTTCCTGGAAGGTTCGATGATCTTGTTCGACTAAAACAGGTTTTCTAAGCGATAATACCTTTCCGCTTTTTGATTTTACGACATGGGGATAATAGCGAACATGGTCTGGAGTGATAAAGTCTCCTACAAAATATCCTCCATCTTTAATCAATTCGACTGTCTTATAAATAGCAGGTTCAAGGTGCTCTGCAGGCAAATATTGAAATACATTAAGCCCTGAAAAAGCTATATCCCAAGGTTTGTCGGAAACTTCAAGGGATAGGATATCAGCGGCTTTAGCTTGTATATTGCGCTGCGCAACGCGCACCATAGCTTCGGATAAATCAATACCCAATAAATTCTCGTGTTTTACTCCAAGTTCTTGGATCATGTGAGATTCGACGACGCCAGTTCCACAACCAAGAGATATTAATCGGATGGCTTTTGGGTCAATAGATCGCGTTTCAAAAAAGAAATCAAGATACTTAGCGATAAACTCTTCTAGACAAGGACGGCCTATAACGTCATCGTATAACTCTGCGTAGGTATAAAATGGATCTTCCTCTTCTTCGAAGTGAAGTAATTTTTTTTCCAAAAACGCGGTAGCGATTAATTCTTGCCGTATAAGTTTCCAATAGCCCAGGTCATCCATGTGTCGAGTGATTGAATCTAATCGTTCGGTCAGATCTTTTTCAAGCCAGTCCCAGTTATCCCGTGAAAATAAGCTATTTGCTAAGTTCTTTTTTCGTGCAGCTAAATCTGATCTTTCAGATTCGGATTCCATTTTTTCCAACCTGTGCAATTGCTCCACGGTATTGCGTAACCAGGTCAAAAAATCGGGATCTGGTCCTTTTTCTCTCTTTTTGATAGCTTCTTCTGGAAGCTCAAAAAAGACGCCGCCATTTGTGAATTGAATTCTATTTTCGTTTAGATCAAAAACTCGGGCATCGGCTGTGATATCCGATTTGCGGTCATATGAGCCGTACATATGCAAAGACATAAATCGTTGATCAGAGGAATTTCCCATTTGATGAACCAACTGATGGCCAACTCCCAAAACAACGCCTGGTTGGATTACTGAGCGATTGAGAGTATGAATTTCCCCGTCTTGGGCTAAAAAGGCAGCATGTTCTGCGGGACCGAAGATTTGAACGGCTCCCCACTGAGTGTAACCATGATCGTGAATGGCTGAGTAATCGCCAGGGATCCAGGACATTGCCATAATTTCGAAATAGCCCCCGTCGTAAACCAACTTTCTTCCATAACTATCAGATACTGGATGGTCAAAATCAGCCCATATTTCAATATCTTTTTCAATAATATTAGCTTCTTGCAATATTCCCCGCGCTCGTCTTGGGCTCATTTCTTTTTCAGATTGAACTTCAGAAATTAATCCTTGTATCGATTTTGGAAGTTCGTTTTTAGGAAGAGAAGAAGACATAGAAATTTTCCTATTTTAAATTTAGTTCTATAGATTTATTCTTAGGCGTTAGGGACTTTAAAGGTAACTTTTTTGAAAATCGTTTATATAAAAGCCCGAAGTTAGTCGTCCGGGAAAATAAATAATTACAAAGTTTTAGAAGTCCTCAGATTAACGTAAATGGCGGAAAATAGAAGAACAGTTAATAAATAAGGTCCTTTAATACTAGGTTTAAAGGAGTTAAGCCTTTATTCTTAGTAGCTCTAGTTAATTATAGAGAGTATTAATTCGACCTGCTTATCCTGTCCTAATAATAACTTAGGTCGTCTTACTGAAACTGTCAACAGATGAACCATAAGCTTTTTGCTTGATAAATAATTGAGGTTACATTGGAAAAAGGTAAAAGTTACTTAGAGTTTGTTATTTTTTTGATTTTTGCAGCAACTTTTTCGGCTTGTCAATCGTTCCCGCAAGGAACTCAGAATACTAGCGATAGTATGATTTTAATTCCAGCCGGAAAGTTTACTATGGGTTACGAACCTATAGACGATGATGATTGGGGCGATAGAGATGAAGAGCCCGTGCATGAAATTTTTTTAAACTCTTATTTGATTGATAAATATGAAACCACAGCTTTAGATTTTTCTAGGTTTTTGAATGAAAACTTGGATAAAGCCAATCAATTCATCCGTCTAGGCAATGCCACTACCATCGAGATTGTTAACGAAAAATTTAGTCCTCGTGCAGGAATGGAAAAGCTTCCAGCGAATGGTATTTCTTGGTATGGAGCGGACGCATATTGTCGCTCTGTGAAGAAACGATTGCTAACCGAAGCTGAGTGGGAGAAGGCTGCTAGAGGAACCGATCAGAGGGTATTCCCATGGGGTAACAGTTTTCCAAACCCCGAATGGATAACCTTTAGGCGAAAGTTTTCGAAATTAGGTTTTAAAGTATTTTCCCCTGTTGATGAGATGGAAAAGAGTCAATCCCCTTATGGCGTTTACCATATGGCGGGAAATGTTTGGGAATGGGTGGCTGATTGGTATGAAGATGTTTACTACGAGTACTCTCCGGAAAACGATCCTCAAGGACCAGATAGCGGCGAGTCCAAGGTATTGCGTGGCGGTAATTGGTACTACAAGGCTTATTATTTGAGAACTGTTTATCGTTTTAATGACAAACCGGAGTCTCTAAAGGTTTGGCAAGGAGTTCGCTGCGCCAAATCAGAAAAATAGACTGCCTGGTGTTAAGATTTTGAAGGCTATTTTCCTTCGACGAAACCATTTGTGATAGGTAGCCTGCGGTCCTTCCCAAACGATTTAGACGTGATTTTGATTCCAGGAGGTCCCTGACGGCGTTTATATTCGTTAAGGTTGACAAGTTTTATTATTCGTTGCGCTTCTTTTTTAGGAAATCCTAAGGCAATTAAATCTTTTAAGCCGCAATCTTTTTCGACGTAGTTTAATAGCATTGCGTCTAGCAAATCGTAATCAGGAAGAGAGTCTGTGTCTTTTTGATTAGGTCGCAATTCTGCTGAAGGAGCTTTATTAATGGTTGCTTTAGGAATAATGTCACGATTTTTTAGCTTATTGTAGTAGTTAGATAATTCATAAACTCGTGTTTTAGAAACGTCTTTAATGAGTGCAAAACCTCCGGCCATATCTCCATAAAGAGTGCAATAGCCTACGCTAGTTTCGCTCTTATTACCGGTTGTTAGCGCTAGCCAGCCAAATTTATTGGAAAAGGCCATTACAATATTTCCACGGATTCGGGCTTGTAAATTTTCTTCAGCGACTCCAGGGGAAGTTTTTTTGAAAAATGGCTTTAACATATCTTGGAAAGCCTTCATTGCTGGCGCAATTTCAATTGTATGGGTTGTAATCCCCAAGTTTTTGGCCAAGGCTAGGGAATCCTTTACGCTTCCTTTTGACGAATATGGCGAAGGCATCAAGATTCCAATTACATTTTCCGAGCCTAAAGCATCTGCAGCTATCGCGGCAGTAAGAGCCGAGTCTATTCCGCCACTTAACCCTAAGACAGCTTTTTTAAATCCGTTTTTTCTGAAATAGTCTTGAGCTCCTAAAGTAAGAGCTTTAAAAATTTCTTCTGTTTCTTCCAGCACAGCAAGCTCTTTAGCGGGTGGTAGCAAATTTTTTTCAGGTCTTTTGGGAAGAGATAGTTTGATGTTTTTGATATTATTTTTTGATGATAGCAACCTTTGAGGTCGTTTTGAGAGGTTGACTTCAAAGTCAAAAAAGATTAAATCTTCCTCGAAAGATTTGCCACGAACTATTGTTTTGCCCCTTTCATCTACTATTAGGCTGGCTCCGTCAAAGATTAGTTCATCCTGTCCTCCTACCAAATTGACGTAGGCAATAGTAGTTTTATATTGTCTGGCTCTTTTTTGAATGAGTTCTTCCCGGATTTTTCGTTTATCTGAATAAAAAGGAGAAGACGATAAGTTTAGTAGGATATCTACTCCGCCCTGTGAAGCTAAGTATTTCCCAGGTCCATTAGAGTCCCAGATATCTTCGCAAATAGTTACGCCACAAATAACTCCATTGAACTCAAATCGTAAAGGCAGTTGGCCTTCCTGGAAGTATCGCTTTTCGTCAAATACGCCATAATTTGGGAGGCAGGTTTTTCTATATGAAGAGCGAAGCTTGCCGTTAGCAAAAATTGCGGCTGAATTAAATAGTTTTCCTTTATGGTATTCAGGGTAACCGATTGCCGATATTACGTTCTTTGTGCTAGGAGCTATTTTTTTGAGTGTTTTTAAGTTTTCGGAGATAAAGTCTTCTTTTAATAGCAAATCTTCTGGAGGATACCCAGTTAAAGCCAATTCAGGGAATAGAACGATATCAGATTGATGTTTTCGTGATGCTTTTAAAGATTCGCGAATTTTTTCTAAGTTGCCTTTAAAGTCTCCTACTTTCGCGTTGATTTGAGCAAGGCAAATTCGAATAGATTTTCTATGATCCGATTTCACTGAAGTTTGTATTTGTTTTTCCCGGTTAGGATGAAGTTTTTATTTGCATAGCTTTTGCCGCTAGAAATATGCATGATTTTTCGTGACAAACGGCTGAATTATAATACAATTATGTTAAACCTTAAAACTTATTAAGAATCCAATAATAAGCGTTCAATTTGTTTTGTAAAAGATAAAAATAAGATGGAATCCAGCTCTGTTGAAATCAGCGTTAAACAAATAATTAAAAAAAATGGGTTTCCTGAAAAAATCGTGAGGTTACCATTTAAGCCAGTTTACGATAGTTGTAAAAAGTCAGGTGTCGGTTTACGGGAAATTTTAAACCGTTTGGAAGAAGAAGATATAATTGGCGAAATTCAAGGCGATTATATACTTTTCCGCGCTCCCAATAAACGAATTGATTCTGAAGTTTCAGAAAACAAGCCTCCCGCTAATGAGTTTAAGAACCCTCAAGGCTTTCCGGATCTCACAAAACTAAGCGCTCTGGGGCAAGATTATTTGTCAAAGTTGAATCCTGAACAAATTAATCAATTTCGACAAATGATGGAAAATATGAGCGAAGAGGAAAAAGCAAAGATAATGGAATTGGCTAAAAATTTCGAAAACATGAATAAATAGCTTAACTTTTTGATCTCCCAAGGAATAACATGAAGGTCAAACAATTAATGACAAAGGTTATTCACTCGGTTACTCCTGAGGATCAAGTAGATAAAGTTTTTATGCTGTTCCATTTTGAGAGTATTCGCCATTTGCCAGTGTTGGAAAATGATAAATTAGTGGGTATTATTTCTGATAGAGATTTAAAAAAAGTTTTAGGCCCCAGAAAAAATTTTTTGGAAAAACCTGACGGTACAACCTATACCATTTCCAATCGTAGGGCTAAAACGATTATGAAACGCGGAGTTATAACCATTGGTCCCGAGCAAAGAGCGGCTGATGCCGCAGCGATTATGGCTAAAAAAAAAATTGGAGCTTTGCCTGTTTTACAAAAGGGAAAGTTAGTTGGAATTATTACTGCAACGGATATTTTAAAAGCATTTGTTAAATTGAGTAACGATATTGCTCAAGCTGGAAAATAACTGGAATTTTAATTTTTTAAATTAAGTGTTACTCAATGCTGGTTTTTGCTAAAGATATTAATCTAAAGAATCACAATCATGCTTTAGAAGATTCTGATTCTGAATTAAAAAATTATATGGATTATCAACGTAAGTTATTTCCATATACTATTTTTCGCGCAGGCTTAGATTTAGCGTATAAGGAGTTAGACGATATATTAAATTATGTGGATAATGGTTATAAACCGCCTACAGACTCACCAAGAAAAGAGTTTCCCGATAATGTAGATGATTGGTTTAAACAACAATATCCTTGGTCTAACGCTTTTCTTAACAAAGATACGGTTCATTCCGTGTTAGTTGTTTTGATAAAGGGAATGGAATCTTTTAGAAGTTATGAATTTTTAAATGCATATCATTGGATGGTTTTGTACGATGTTGTCCACAACGCAGTCAATTTTTATAATGATTTATTAACTTTTTCTCCAGACAGAGCAACTGACATTAAATTGAGTCAAAAAATCCCTATAAAGTTTGATGACTTCGTCAACAATTACTGGATAAAACTGGATTTTATGATTATGTCAAAGCCAGACTATTCTCACGAACGATTATTGACGAAAAATAGGTCGATTGAAGCCACAATTAGAGAATTGATGAGTGATGGGAATAATCCAGCCGATGCCTTAGAAAAAGTGGCTCAAAAGTTTTCATTAGAGCCAGCTACTTTGTCTTGCTTGCGTCACGAAACAGTCACTGAAAAGATATTGGAGGTAAGTTCCGCTCCAATGGCTGAAGATCCATATAAAATATTAAACGAACCTTGTAATGAGGATGGTGAGTTAAAAGGTCTTTCGAACTTAGATGCAGATTATTTTTATAACTGCCAATTGTTAAAAACTCAAAAGAATCTTTAAGATTCTTTCCTAAATTTATTTTATGAGTCATTTCATTGTTTTAGAGAGTTGGTCTGGAGACGATATTCATTCTATAACTCCAAAGATGGCCAAAGTCTTTCGAATGTCGCCAAACCGCGCTGCGAACATTATGGAAGACGTTGCCAAAGGAGTCTCTTGGAAATTTGAAAAATCGGTTTCTGATAATCAAGCGACTCAGGCTCAAACCTATTTGAATCGTTTAGGCTTTGAAGTGAAAATTCTTCCAGCTGAGAGTGCGGAAGTTATTGAGACTCCAAAAGAGGTTTTACCTCCACAAACTTCTTCCATCCAGCCCCCTCCAGCTAAACAAGAGATTAAAGAATCGCTATTTTCAAAACTAAAATCAATGAGTGGGTCTAAAGAAGGTGGTCCCAGCGCTAATATTATTCCGCCTCAAGCCGAGACCTTCGAAGAAAAGAAACCAAAAAAATCTTTTTTTTCTAAACCTGCCTGGTTAGGTGGGCAGGAAAAACCTGAAACTCAACCTAATCTGCTTCAATCAGAAAGCGTTCCGAAGGTTTCTCAAAACTTGGTTACTCCTGAACAAGAGATAGCTGATAAAAAAGAAAGCTTTTTTTCTAAATTACCTTTAGGAGGGACAAAGAAAGCTGGATTGGGTGTAGGAGGTTTTTTAAAGCCAGGTAAAGACTCTGACCAAGCTCCTCCAAAAGAAATCGTAAAAGAAACAGAGGCCAAACCTTCTTTATTTTCGAAGTTAGGTGGTTCCAAAAAGGTAAAAGAAGAAGCTGTTTCCAGCCCAACTCAAGTTGGAGAACCTCCTCCATATAAACGTGGGTACCAAGCTGAAGAAGATAAGAAACCTAAAGAAGTTGTAAGAACTTCACCTGTCGCCCAGCTATTTATGGTTCTGTTGATAATTTTGTTTTTGGCCCTAGGCGCGATGCCTTATTGGTTAGGTATGCAAATTGAGATTAAATTTAATCAATTGCCTATGCAGGTTGCCAAAAGTGAGGATATGGTTTGGATTAATGCTCGTTTTGATCGTAAGTGGTTTGAATCAGAAGCGGAGAATATTTTAAAGTTCCCTAAACATAATTTAACTTTCAAAATGACCCATAAAATATCTCACGGGTTTTTGCTATTTAGCGAGATATTGAGAGGAGACTATAAACGGAATATTTTCAAAATTCTTGACGGTAAGGTTGAACCTTATTTAGGGCAAGGAATTCTGGACACTAAAGTTGTATTTGTTAATCAATCACAAAATTTACCAAACTTTTCCCCTCTGAATATTAGAAATCGCGTTAGATTAGACGGTTCAATCGTTGGGGAATTTGATATGCCTATTTATAAAAACCCTCCAGGACAACCTTTTTTCATTAGTTGGCAAGGATTAAGTGGAACGGCTCTTGTTTCGGCTGATTTTAAAAATGTTTTAATAAAAGCCAGTTCTCTTCCTCTTTTAATCAGAGATGGAGAAAATGTTTTTTTAATCAATCAAGTACGAGCAGAACTTAATTCACAAGAAAAAGTTGGGGTTCAAAAAATCTTAGCGTATTCGATTGGCATTGATAGAGTTTCTTATAGAGAAAAGAAACAAGTTGCATCGTTTCGTAATATAGATTTTATTGGTAATTCCATAGAAAGTGGTTTTGATCAAAGTGTTACTTTGACTAGTATTATGGAAGAGTATGAAGATGGAAAAGAAAAATATGGACCAGCTACGATGGCTATGCAACTTAGGAATTTAAATCCTGTAATTATGAAAAGCCTTCGTGAGCAAGTTTTTATATTTGCTAAAACTGAAGGAAAAGATAGTCAAACTGTTTCTAAGATTAGAGGTCTATTAAACGGTTTAAAAAATAAACCGCCTCAGTTTGAAGTTTCCAAAATGGAACTTAACACTCCAAAAGGTAAAATAGACGGAGAGCTACTTGTAGATTATAAGGGAGTTGATATTCCTTCTACTGGTTTTACTCCATTGATGTTGCTTAATGGAATTGGCGTTAAAGGAAGGATAGGGCTGCCTGCAGTTTATTTAGATCAGGAATTTAAGACTTCAGAAAATGGCAATCAAGTAACGATGCAAATACCCGTTAAGGATTTCGAAGAAAAGGGGTTTATTGTTAAAGAAGGTAGTCGTTACGTAACCCAATTGGGATGGGAAAAAGGAGTTTTGAAACTAAATGGCAAGCCCTTTGATCTAACGTCAAATTAAAAAAGTATAATAATCTGAGTTTTGATTAGAGCTCTATCAGGTTATTTTATGCCCGCATACGTGTCGTCAGTATCTTCGTTCCCATCCTGGCTTTAGCCGTAAAATCCGCCCATGATTTAACTTTAAAAACTTGCTTCATCAAATAAGTAGGACTGCGGTAAAAGCGCGCGTGGCATTCGTCTTGGAGCTCTCTCAGTTCTAAGTCGGTAAAATCCTGATTAAAAAATTGAATTTTAAAATCAGCTCTAGGGTTTTCAGCAAAATCCTGCCAGTGATCACTGGGTAGAATTCCGTCTTTAAGCATTCTGAAATAAAGCTCTGTTTTTGGGTATGGAGTGCAGATTGAGAATTGAGCGTAGTCGGGCTTTAGCTTTTTCGCAAAATCTACCGTTTTAAACATTTCTTCTTTAGTTTCAGTCGGTATGCCAATCATCATATAAGCAAAATAACCGATTCCCGCTTCTCGGGTCCATTTGGCGGCACGCAACACTTTATCCGAAGTTTGACCTTTTTCTAGGTATAGCAAGTGACGTTGTGTAGCCGATTCGATTCCATAATGAATGCGATAACAACCAGAACGTTTGAGAGCGGCTAATAGCTCAGGGCTAACAGTATCTACTCGAGCCGAAATTTTATAATTTATTTTCAGCCCTCGCTTTACCATCAAATTACAGGTCTCAATCAAGTTTTTCTTATTTATGGTGATGGTGTCGTCAACAAAGAATAAATCATCCACTCCCATGGCAACAAGTTCTTCAATTTCTCTAACTACATTTTCAGGGGAACGTTCTCTAAACTTGGTTTTTCTAATATCGCAGAAGGTGCAAGCCGCTGGGCACCCTCTAGTCGCCTGCATTGTAAAGAATTGCTGCCCTTCACCAATTATGTGTTCATAGCGAGAGACGTCTACCAGGTGTCGAGCGGGAAAGGGTAATTCATTTAAATCCAATAACTCTGTCGAAGCTGGATTGATATTAATTTGATCGTCTTGTTTCCACCCTAATCCATTTATTTTGGATAGTTTTTCCGTTTTGGCGCCTTCATATTCAAGAGTAATAGCTAATTTTGTGAAAATGGGTTCGCCTTCTCCAAATACGACGTAGTCTATTTCTGGTAATCCAAGCGTTTCTTTTGGATATAAATTGACGTGTGGACCACCAAGGCAAATTTTTATGTTTGGGTGTTCGCGCTTTATTTCCTTTGCCGCTTCCATCGCATCCAGTAAATTGAAAGTCATGATGCTCATTCCGATTAAATCAGGTTTAACCTCTCGGATTTTTTGCAACATTTCTTCCATTGAATATTTTTCTGGAGGGCAGTCGATAAAGACTGGTGTATTGCCTGTCGCTTTTTCATAGTAGGATGCGACATACATTAAACCAAGCTTAGGATAGAATCCTTTTCCTCCTTCAAGCATCTTTGGGACAGAGGATTCTATCGTAACGGTTTCGGGTGGAACTAAGAATAAAATTTTCATATGATACTGTTAGTTTTTAGAATTTATTTTAACTAATAGTTTAACATTAAAGGAAATTTCTAAAAATGAGTATTTTTGAAGTTCCTCTAAGCTGGTGTTGAAACGGATTATTTTTTTTAGTCAAAAGATAGTTATCAATCGTCAAATTATTCAATAAATTATGAAACCAATTATTTCGATAACAAATAAATTTCCGGATGCGGGTTTAGAGGTATTACGTCCTCATTGTGAACTGCGCTTGAATGAATCGGGGCTTCCGCCGAATCAAGAAAAGCTTAAATTAATGGCGGAGTTAAGCAACGCCATGATAACCTACCTTTCGGACAAAATCGACGCAAACGTTATAGATGTTGGAAAAAACTTAAAGATTATTAGCAATTATGCCGCCGGATTTAATAATGTGGATTATAACTATGCGGCAAAAAAAGAAATATGGGTGACGAATACTCCAGGAGTATTGCATGAAACCACTGCAGATTTGACTTGGGCTATGATGTTGGCCGCTGCTAGACGCATTGTCCCCGCTGATCGGTTCACCCGGGAAGAAAAATTTCGTGGGTGGGAAGCTGACCTATTTTTAGGCCATGATATTTATGGCAAAACCTTAGGCGTTATTGGCTGTGGAGAAATTGGTCGGGCCGTGGCAAGAAGAGCGTTGGGTTTTGGGATGAGAGTTTTATATTACCAAAGAAGCCAGTTAGAAAAATATAAAGAAGACTCTTTAAATTTGGAGTACGCTCCATTTAAGGAGTTAATTGAGAAATCCGACTTTATAACATTACATTTGCCTCTTAACGACGATAGTCGGTATCTATTTGGACCAGATGAATTTCGACTGATGAAATCGACCGCTGTTTTCATAAATGCGGCTCGTGGAAAAGTAGTCGATGATAAAGCGTTATTAGAAGCGGTGAGAAAGAACGAGATTGCCGCTGCGGCTTTGGATGTATATGAAAATGAGCCAGAAATTGTAGAAGGTTTGTTGGGCGAAGAAAATATCCTGGTTTTACCCCATATTGGAAGCGCTAGTTACGAAACTCGTGATCGTATGGCCGTTTTGGTCGCTAATAATGTGCTCGATGCGTTGGACGGTAAAAGGCCCAGGAGCGCTGTGAATAATTTTTAAATCTAACATTAAACGTTCCCAATTTTTTCTTGTACGATAATTAAGACTCTAATAAAATTTAAAACTACCCTGAACAATTCTCCAAATTCTAACCGCTAACCAAACAATGGATTATGATGAAAATAAACTTTAAATCGGAAAATTCCAACTCTCATATAACTCCCTGCTTGATAGTTCCATGCGCTGAATCTACTAAGCCGGCAAATTGCGCTAAGGAGTTGGACGATAAATTAAAAGGAGCTATTTCTGCCGCATATAAAGAAAAACGTTTTGAGGGGAAAGCAAACCAAACTTTGTTATTAAATTCACTAGGTTTGGTCAAAGCTCAAAATGTTTTATTGGTTGGAGTTGGGAAAGAGGCAGAAATTACGGGAGAAAAATTACGGCAAGCCGCTGGAACGGCAATAAAAATTGCTGAAAAAAATAATTTCAAAAAAGTGTCATTAGTTTCTCCTAATGGAGCTGGTAGTTTGGATCTAAAAGGTTCCTCTAATAATCAAGACCCTGGAACATTTTATTACGCAGAAGGCGCTTTTTTGTCTCTTTACAGATTCGATTCGTATAAATCGGAAAATAGCGAAGATACCAAAATTGGCGAAATTATCTTTCTTGCCGACAAAAAAGACAATCTACAGTCTTTAAAGAAAGCTACGGATAAAGCGCGCAAAATTGCCGACGCAACTTTTTTAGCTAGAGACTTGAGTAATCACCCAAGCAATACCGCGACTCCAACTTACCTTGCCGATACAGCTCGAAAAATGTCCCGAAAACTTGGAATTGTATGTAAAGTTTTGGGAGAGAAAGAAATGAAAAAGTTGGGGATGGGATCATTACTTGGGGTTGCTAAAGGTAGCGATGAACCGCCTAAACTAATTGTAATGGAATACTTTAAAGGTAGAAATAAAAGGAATCCCATTGCCATTGTTGGAAAAGGCGTTACCTTCGATACGGGTGGAATTTCATTAAAGCCGCCTGCAAATATGGACGAGATGAAGATGGATATGTCGGGAGCTGCCGCTACTATTGGCGCCATGCAAGCGATCGCTTCTCTAAAGTTAAAAGTTGATGTTGTGGGAATCGTTCCAGCTACAGAAAATATGCCAGGAGGTTCTGCTATTAAGCCTGGGGATGTACTTAAGAGTATGAGTGGTAAAACTATTGAAGTTTTAAACACAGATGCCGAAGGACGTCTCATTTTAGCCGACGCTCTTTCTTATGCAGTTCGTTATAAACCAAAAGCGATTATAGATTTAGCGACTTTAACTGGCGCTGTTATTCATGCTCTAGGTCACCACATATCCGCTGTAATATCAAATAACGACGAACTTGTATCTCAATTGAAGCAGAGTGGGGACGCCACTGGTGAAAAAATTTGGCAATTGCCACTTTTAGAAGAATATGAAAAAGCGATAAAAAGTGGTATTGCCGATCTAAAAAATATAGCGGGACCAGGCGTTGGGGCGGGAACCATCACCGGAGGAGCTTTCCTAAAGCCGTTTATCGGTGATTATCCCTGGGCTCATTTAGATATCGCAGGAACCGCTTGGGGAGAAGGAAAAGCATACATCCCAAAAGGCGCTTCGGGAGTTGGAGTTCGTTTGTTGTTTGATTTGATTGAAAAAGGAATCTAGTATTTTTTCATGAAATAGATTTAGACCAATCTATTTATTTTATTTTCATTCATAGTTTTGAATTTTATTAAAATTTTTGGAATTGAAGATACCGCTATAAAATTTTTTTCAGTTGGTTTTTAAATATTATGCAAAATATTATTTTAATGTTTTTTCACTTAAGCGCGGCTGCAGTCGCTTTAGGCGCACTTGTTTTTGGCGCGCTTATAATTCGACCTGTTATCAAAAAAAGCGAAGAGAAAGCGTCTCTTGAAGAATCTTTGGAACACAAGTTAATGGATCGTTTAGCTCCAACAGTCTTAGCTTGTGTTTTTGTTCTTATTGTTACCGGTGTTTATTATTTGTTAGTGAACTATACGGATCAAGTGAATTTGAAAGAAGGGTACTACAATATTTTTGGAATGAAAATGTTGTTTGTTGTCGCAACACTGGGTTTATCTGTTTACCAGACGTTTGGATTGCGCGCCAGAATTTCAGATTTAGATTTAAGACCTGAAAATAAAAAACAGGTTCCCGAAACGTTAAATAGCATGGCTTATACGGGGCATATGATTTTGTGGACATTGATCCTAGCTATTTTTTTTGGAGTATTTTTAGCGCGATTTTGAAATGAGGTTCGCTAATTTTATAATATGATAGAAGACAATCAAAAACTGTTTCAAGAATTGATAAAGGAAGGCCAAGAATTAAAAAAAGGGGCCTGGAATTGCGACTACCCCGATTTTGTAGATTGGCATGAAAAAGCGAAACAAGCTGTTGTGCAGTTTGCGCCAGTAAAACTACCTACATTTAATGAAATACTTTTTGCATCCGATTTTTACCTTTCCAAACCCCTTGAGGAACGCATTGATATAAACGATCGAATTGCTTTAGTAGATGATTTCTATTTGGTTGAAAACCTTTTCAACGGAATCATTGAAGCGCTTGAAAAAGAAAACGCCCGCAAACGTGCTCTTTCCTTTCACGAAAATAGGAAGAACAAATCAAGTAATAGTTCGTCAGAAGATTCTTCTGAGCGGAGGTTCTTAGAACCGCTTAGAAAAGCCAAAGAGATGCAATTTTCTACAAGAGAATTGGAAGAAATAGAAAACGAGTTGATGCGCCTCGAATTAGAATTTGTTCAATCAAACCCTAATTGGGATTTAATTAAACGCACGATAAAATTTTTTTTAGACTACGATTCTGATTTAGCTCTTTTAATCCTGCCCATAATACTTAAAGAATATAAAAAAACTAAAAATTAGTTTTTTTATATTCAAACGATTAATACGAAATAATTTTTTTCGACAGTAGAGAAAGTTAATATTATTTTGACTGCAAAATACTTTCTGAAAAATATTCTGGTTTTAACCTGCGCAATTATTTTATGCTTTTTTTTTGCAGAGCTTTTTGTCCGACTCATTGAGTCGGATGTAAAGGTCATCGATAAAAAATGGTTTAAAGAGAATGTTCAATTTAATTCTTCAGGATTTAGAGACAGGGAGTTCTCGTTAAATAAACCTAAAGATACCTTCAGGATTTTGGTTTTGGGAGATTCTCAAACGCTTGGACATGGTATTGATCGATTAGAAGATACTTATCCGAAGAAATTAGAGGAAAAGCTTAATAGGAAATCGTCAAATATTAATTTTGAAGTTATTAATGTCTCCGGCTCAGGTTGGAATACCGATACTCAATTGTATAAATTTTTACAATATGGAATTAAATTAGATCCTGATTTAGTTATCTTGGCGTATTACCAAAACGATATTCCTTGGCCTCATGAAATTAAATGCTCGGGGAAAGATATTTTTCGCACTCCGGGAATATCGATCTGGGGCGATATTATTTTTCGATCACAAGCGATAAAGTTTTTTAAATTTAGAAAGGATAGGTTGCTTGAAAGGTTCACCGATAAAACTTCTGTACCAGAGTGTTTTAATCTAGTTTATGATTCTCGCGCTTGGGAGATGGAAAAGGTTTATTTGGATTTTATTTTAATGGCCACTCAGGTCAAACGAATTCATTTCATGATTTCGCTAATACCAGTAATGTTTAGTTTGAACGATGATTTTCCTTTTAAAAAAATACATGCCAGGTTAAATCGTTATTGTTCCGAAAAAAATATTGAGTGTACTGACTTATTTGATACAACCTTTAAAGGAACTGAAGCTTCTTCATTAATTGTTTCAAGATATGATCGTCATTTAAATGTTAAGGCGGCTGCGATGGTTTCTGATGGCTTGTTAACTAAATTAGAAAAGCTTACTAAATATCAAAATTTACCCAAATACCATCGAGGGTTTTCCTTAAAAGAATTAATCAATCCTGAAAGTACAATTGTTTGGGAAATAGATAATCATTTTGATCAACTCGGTAGTGAACCTCTATATAGGAAAATCAAAAATCGGAATTGGAAAATAGAAAGAGAGGCTGATAAAAATATTTCGATAAGAGAAAGAATGATCAATCCAAACTCTAAAAATATAGAGTACGAGTCAATTGCCGTTATAAATGAAGATGGGGGATTAATTCAATTCGACGAAAAAAAGCTTGATGAAGAAGGCAGTCTACTTCAAGAAAGATTGAATATACTAAATGATAGATCGTTTTTTTCTGTCTTCTCAAGCGGGAAGAAAGTTGGAGTCGATAATTTTTTATTGAGTTATCAAAATGATAAAAATCATCTTAGTCTAAAAATTACGGACAAACTTATTTTTAAAGACCCAAAAGTAATCGAAAAAAGCTTATTTGAGATAGCAAAGAATAAATCGGGACCAAAGGCGGAAGAAACAATTTACGAGTCGTTAGAATTTTTTTATAAAGGATTTGGTTTAGGAAAGTGGGGTTGGGAAAAATACGCTTTGGCTTTGAGTTCCGAAATCGAAAAGGAAAAGCCTTCAATAGCCGCTTTAAAAGCAGTTGCCCGGTTTTATTTCAAAAATGGGCTATTAAAACGATTCCATGATTTAAAAGAAACTAATCCTAAGCTAAGCATTTTATTAGGCACGGACTCAAACTTTTCAACAAAACTTAGTAGCCAAAATAACTTAAAATGAGACTCTCTTCGGATTTTTTAAGATTGAATAAATCATGTGGGCTGGGAGCATCCTGTATGGTTTGTTTAGAGAATGAAACTATAACTTTTCCAATATCTTTTATTTCACAAGCTTCACGTGGGACCAAAATTTTTTTCCCTTGAATATTAAGAAAACCTCCTTGAGTAATAGATAGAAATTTGATGGTGTGCTTTGGTAGTTCAACCACCAATCCTTCGATTTTCCCAATTAGTTCTTTGTTTTTATCGTACAAATAATCTCCAATAATATGTTCCTCTTTATCGATTAAAAAAAGGTTTTGAGTCGCATACTTTAATCTATTTTTTGACATAAACCTTTCCTCAAACAGATTTTGAAAAATGATCAGGAATTTATGTGAAAAACTTTGCGTTAAGTTTTTATAGTATTAAGTTAGTTTAAACTAAAAATATTAACAATGCTTTTGGAAATAAAAGAATATTCTTAGTAGGGTCTTTGATTTATATCAGTTACTTTGTAACGCAAGGAAAGATTTTTGGACAGACTTGTCGTTTGGGTTTAACTTTAAATATTTCGATAGAAAGTTCTTTGCCTCTTTTTTGTTTCCTAAGGTTGAATGAGACATTCCTACAATCAACAAGGCTTTGAGGTTTTTGTCGTTTGATTTAAGAGTTTGTAAACTAAAATTTATAGCTTCCTTATATTTTTTTTGTTTATACTTTATTGATGCCATTTTTAGTTTCAACTTTGGATTGTTTGGCCAAAGATTTAAAGCTTGTTTAATATATAATTCGGCGTTCTCAAAATGGCCTAATTTTTCGTAGATTAAGTAATTTAAGAAGATACCTTGATCCCATAATTCTCCTTTCATTTTCTCTAGTTTTTTTGCAAAAAATAGAGCTTTTTCTAATTTTCCATTTTCGTAGTGTTCCCATCCGTTTTTATAAATTTGCGTAAAAACATAAGCGTATCTATATCTAGCTCTTTCTAGTGTATGCCCTCGAAATGATTTTTTGAAAGAATCAAGGGCAGAAGAAAAATCCTTTAAATAGACTAAAACTTTTCCCAAAAGGAAATGGGCCTCATAGTCTTTTGGTTCGATTTTTAAGTATTTGACTAAATTCTCTTTTGCCAAAATTAAATCGTCAGAGGCATAATAAAATAGTCCTCGAAACTTAAAGAACCGTGCATCAGTTTTAATGTATTCTTCGATTCTAGTATTTGCTTTTTTTATCCATTGTGTTGTTTGAGGATCAAATGGATCGACTGTTTCCCACGAATCTTGAAAATTAACTAAATTATTTTTGACTAAAAAATTATACGCAATAATCGCGATTAGGCGATGTCCGGCAGGCGAAAGATGATTGTTGTTGAAAAAATAGAGAGGTGTTTCAATATTATTGGCTTGAAATTTTTTGAATATTTTAGTTGGATTGAGATAGTAATAATTTTTTAAATTAGAATTTATTTTTCTTATTCTAAGCGGTTCAATAATACTTGAAACCACTTGCCAGGCTGGCATATCCACAACTGTAAAATTACTATTTAAGTCACTTAAGAATTGAGAAATTTTAACCTGCGCGGCTGAGTGTAGCGCTATATTGGCTTTAGCTTCGTACGGATTATGATTGTATGATTTTGAAAAAAAAGTAACGCTATGTCCTTCGGGATTAACAGAAAACTCTTCCGAGTTAAGCGATAAAATAGAGTCTTTTGTTATATCAATATTATTAATTTCTAAAAAATTTCCAAGTTGTTTTGATTTGATTGACTTTGAAGAATTTTTGCCCCACAACTTATTTACTTGGGATCTAAGCCAATGGAGAATCTGAGAATGTGTAGATATTTCTAAATAATATGGAAATCTTCGTAAACCTTCCCAAAGTATGGAAATGGGATTGTCGCGCTTTGAGTTAATTTCAAGTTCGCTTAAATTAATTTTAAATTGGCCATTTGAAAGTTTTTCTTTTTCAATACTATTTACTTGTATTAGATTATTGTATTGAACCCTGAAGTCATTTTCTCCTTGGCTAATTATTACTAAATCAGGTTCGTATTTATATCCCTCAGTTTTTAAAAAAGTAAAAAACTGGATTGTCGACCAAGCGACTCCTGAAAAATTTATTACTTCAATGCGTTTCCCATTAGAGTTTTTGTTCAAAAGATCTTCGAGATTTTTTGAAAAGAGTTCTTTATTTTCAACTCCCAATCCCATAAAAATAGAATCCCCTAGCATGAGAATACGGAAAACGTTTTGAGGTTTTTCGTATTCAAATTCACGGTTGTTTAAGAAATGCTTTGAATTACTTTGAAGGCGGAAGGGCGGATAGAGATAACCATGGTACCAATCTAACTTAACGTCTAAGTTAGATCTTAAAACAACAGGGAGATTATATTGAGATTGGTGAAAATCGGGAACGATTTTTTGGGAGAAGAAGCTTTGAAGAATGATTTCAAAAGCGATAATAACTACCGCAAACGATACAAGTAGGGTCAATGCATGTCTTATTATTATACGCTTCATTTAAATGGGCGTTTAAAACTGGAAATAGATGAAGGGTTGACCGCCAAAGTTACCAAACATAGCCGTGAGTAAAAGTAGGCTACTTAAAAGGGCATATCTGAAGAATAAAGGTAGTCTAAGAACGACAAATGTATCGTTTTTAATTTCCTGAAATACTTGTACAAGAAACAAAATTAAGGAGAAAGCTAGAACTTTGATTAGAGAATCTAAGTTTGTGGCGTCAAACAAAGAACCAAAGTTATTTATCAAGCTTAGGAACATATTGAAAGCTTGTTCTAATGAATTAGAGCGAAAAATTAACCAGCCTAAAGCGGCAATTTGAAATGTGAGAAAGATTTGGAGAAACTTGTTTAACTTGTCCCAGTAGCGACTGATCCAATAATACACTCCTATCATAAACCCATGATAAATTCCGAAGAAACCAAAATTCCATCCCGCTCCATGCCACATTCCAAGCAGGTATTCTGTGGCTAGTAATGCTGTAAAAAAAACTATTCCGTGTCTTGCTTTTAAACTCAATTTCTTAAAAATTTTTAGCCCGCTCAAATAAATATAAAAAGGCGAAAACATATAATCTCTAAACCAGCTTGAAAGAGAAATATGCCACCTTCTCCAGAAGTCGGAAATATTTTTTGAAAAATAAGGTCTTTTAAAGTTTTCCATTAATTGAATGCCCATCGTCAAACCCAATCCAATTGCCATAAACGAATATCCCGCAAAATCACAATAGATTTGAACGCTAAAAGCGTAAACGGCTATTAGTATGTTAATACCGTTATAGGCTGTGTAGTTTTCAAAAATAGGGTCGGCTATTTTTGCCAAATTGTCCGCGATGAAGACTTTCAAGAAAAATCCCCATAAAAAAAGGTAAACTCCTTTATAAATTGTTTCGGAGTTCAACTTTCTCTCGTTTAAAATTTGAGGTAGTAAACGAATTCCGCGTTCTATTGGACCGGCAATTAATTGCGGGAAAAAAGAAACGTATAATGCAAAATCCAAGTAGTTTTCCGCCGCCTTCAACTTACCTCGATAAACGTCAATGGAATAGCTCATAGTCTGAAACGTGTAAAAAGAGATCCCCAAAGGAAGAGCCACGTCAAGAAAGTAAGGATGAACCATAATGCCAAATGGTTTCATTAACGCTTGGAAGTTATCGGCAAAAAAATTGAAATATTTGAAAATCCCTAAGATCGATAGGTTGACGAAAATACTGATCCCTACGAATTTTTTCTTGTCTTTTTTTAGTTCGGTATTTTGGATTTTTAGTCCACAGAAATAATCGACTGTTGTCGAAACAATAAGCAAAGATAAATAACGCCAATCCCAACTACTGTAGAAAAAATAGCTGGCAATTAGAAGCATTCTATTCTGTAGCTTATGAGATACGTTTAGATAAAGAAAATAGACTACGATATAAAAGCCAATGAATTCCCAGGTGTGAAAGAGCATAGCGAGTTAGGATGATAAAGTGGACTACTAAATAAGAGACATCAAGCAATCAAAATACTTTTATCTCAAGGCTTGTTTACTAAGATGAGCCTGGATTGCTGTTATCTAATAAAGTGTTGGATTATTATGGAAATTGATTCTGAAAAGCAATGAATCAAAAAATGGTTGGTATCAAAAGGTAACCTCTAAAAACTGTTTTTGGCTACGAGTGGGCCTTATGAAATAAGAGCTTGCGAGTTGCCGCAAGTAAAAATGTTGAATTATTAGAGATACACTAAATAGATTTGATTGTTAAAAATCAAATCTATTTAGAAAACATCAGGTAAATGAAAAATCTATTAAGGAAGCAGAGCTACCTAGATTTTTTATGCGTTGGCCGTTGTTAAAATTAAATCCGCTATAGAATCTAATGATAGAAACGCGTCGAAGTCCAACTTTTCCATATCCAGCTGTATATCCAACTCGTCTTTAACAAACATGATGATGAGCATCATTGTGAAAGAATCGATATCAAGCTGTTGATCGGAGCTTTCTATAGTGATTTCTTTTTCATCTTCGATGACTTTTTTAATTTTTTGAGCTATTTCTTGCTTATCTAAGGTCATTTTGGTTTCACCGTTATTTCAAGGTACGCATTGTCAAAAGGAATGCCTTTATCCGTTGTCATCTTCTTAAATTCATCGCGTAAATCTTCAAGAAACTGATCTTTATCTTTCACTTGAGCGATGATTTGGGTGGAACGAGCCTTCCACCATTTCATATGTTCTTCAAAAGTACCATAAATGATATCAGTGTGCTTTTCCACAATAATTTCATGCGATTTAAAGTGGGCTGAAAAGGCTTCTTTTGCTTGGGCAGGAGAAACTCTTTGAGCTAAAACAGCCGATTCCATTATTTGAGTAAAGGTCATGTGTTTGCGCATGGCTTCCACAATCCCTTTTCGAAATTTATCGCCATCGTCCTTGGCGATCATTAAAATATCAATCCTGCCTGATTCCTTCAATGCTCTTTTCATCTCTTGAACGGCGGTGTCTAATTTTTTTACCCAATGCAAAGCCAAAGTCGAAACAATACGATCCACCGAATTGTCTGGGCGCGGTATGTTTTCAAAAGAACCTTCTTCAAAAGCAATGATCGGTTTGTCTTTATATTTATTTTTGGCAATATCTAACATTCCTATCGCAGGCTCTATCCCTAAAGCAGACATATTCGCGTTTTCTAAGCTCGGGTATAGCTCGTCAAAAGCAAATGCAGTGCCACATCCTATATCGAGTAAAAACTTGTCTTCTTCGCGAAATTTGATTTTTTGTAAAAACTTTGTAGTAATTATTCCGTATAAAAAGTTCTTGTTCATGGGATCTTCGTACTCTTTTGAATTGCTTTTTGAATAAGAAGAAACCGTTGTTTCATTTGATGCTTTTTGAGAATCGCTTGTCATGAGTCAATAAATGGAAAAGTGTTTTTATTAATTAAATTTTGGAAAATAATTGAATTATTTTTTGGACTATTAAAACAACCTAATTATATATATCAAATAATTTGTTGAATTGTGAGTAGATTGTTTTTTTTAACGTCGATTAACAATTTAAAAGTATGTAAATTTTCACCGCCTCAATTTTCTCCCTACCCTACCTTTTTTCTGATGTAAATCATTGATTTTATTTAGGAAATCTAAATCGGTACCTAAATTAATTACTAATAGTAAGGGGATAAAACTTTATCACTTCTATTTTCATCAAAATAAAATTATTGAAAAACCACTTATTTTCATTTTTCCGAAAAATTGAACCGATAGTTTAAAAATTAATTTTTTTGAGAATTTTCCATAAATTTCTTATGTTCCTGAAAAACTCTATTCTTCCGCCAATTATTAATCCTTTCTAAAGGAAAGCAAAATCATGTTCGATGATAGAACGATTTATCGAAACTATTCTTTACCGAACTCCAAAAATAAGCTAAAGGAGGACGCTCTAAGGATCAAAGACTCGTTTGAAAAAGCCGATATAGATATCAACGATTTATACGGAATTTCTACAGGGCTTTCAACTCAAATAGATAACTTAACCACTGGTAGTGTTTGGCAGGGTCTTTCTACTGGCACTGGAGCAAACTACGACGTTGACTTAAATCCTCCAGCCACAAGTTTAAGCTTTGGTTTGTTTATTCATATGAAAGCTCATGTTCAAAATACCGGACCTGCCACTTTAAACGTGAATTCGTTGGGAGCGCAATCGATAAAAAAGATTGACGGAAGCGATTTGAAACAGGGAGATATTCCCGAAGACGCTGTCGTAACGCTGATTTATGACGGAACAAATTTCCAATTAGCTACTTCTGCTCTTGACTCAGAACAGGCCCGATTAAACGCTAGCAATATATTCCGTGCGTTTGAAGAAATTCAAGAAAACCACGGAGGAGCTTTGCTGATGGAAGCCGGTTGGTCCGATTCGTTTTCCAACGCCAACGAGCAAGGAGCAGACGAAGCTAATTCAACGGGATTTCAACATGATCCAACCAACAAGCTTTATAAAGGAACCGATCCTGGAACTGGGCTTAATGCTGATCAAGATTTTACGACCGAAAGCGATTACGAGTTTCACAAGGAATCACTTTCAGACGTTACAGTTTCTGGAGATATAATTACTCTTAATTCAGGAACCTTAGGCTCTAATATAGCCCATGGCAGAGCGGTCATTGGAATCAATGAAGCGGTTATTATCAGCAGAGACTCCGATACTCAATTCACCGTGGAATCGGGCCATAGTCTTTTGGGAACCAACATCGCTTGTGAAATATGTTTCCACAAATTCGATTCCGGAGTCGTTAAACTAAGCGGAGTTGAGCCAGATTTGGCGATTACTGGAGCGAGTGGAAGTATAGGTGAAAGAGATATTGGAAGGGTAGTAAACGGACAAATTTCTGCAGGTCAATCTTTTGAACCAATTTCTACAGGGAGTATCGACTCGTGGGAATTTGATGTTAAAAAGGAAGGAAGTCCTAGTGATAATTTATTTGTTGAAATATGGTCTACTTCAGGAGGTTTACCAAATACGTTATTAGCTACATCAGATACTATCAGCGGTTTAGCTTTAACCGCAGCCTATGTAGTAACTAAGTTTAATTTTTCGGGTGCAAATCGAGTGGTTCTGACAGCCTCTACAAGATATGCTGCTATTCTATCAAGATCCGGAGGTTTAGACTCTTCTAATTATTATTTTATAGATGGAATCAATAGTAGTACATATGCAAACGGCGCAGATATATTTGAGAGAGGTTCAGAAGGAGCTTGGTTTGAAAACCCTGCTTATGAGCATAAAAGTAAACTTTATTTAGATAGTTCTGGTAACGTCAAAGATGAAATCGTTCCCATTTATCCAAAGTACGTAACCTTGGCCGATCCTTCAGCTTGGTCGGACGAAAACTCCATGGCTCAAACGGAAACGCTGAATTCGGCTAATGTCTGGTATTTTGAAATATTTGCCACCGATAATTATGGAGCGGACACTGTTTTAAAAATTACCGACGGGGCTGGTGGTAATGTTCGGTCAATAGTTCAAAACAACGCCGATACCTGGGAATATAATTCTGACGCAACCTTTGGTTCGACGACCTGGGCAAGCGCAACGGCTAACTCCATGACACAAGCCATAATCGACGCTATGGGAATATCCGCTAATCAAATGACTGGAACAACAAGAGCGGCGACTCCCGATACGGCGACGCTTCTTGACACCTCAAAAAAACGCGGCACGGGCATCGTTTTATATTCAACAATCAGCGCTAATAACCCTGAAGTTGATCAAACCAGAATTAATTACGATACCCAACGTGGAGCGATGGACCTAAAAAGCAAAACGTACGACCCAGGACTTGTTCCGAACGAAGCCTATATATGGTCGCGCTCAGAGCATTCTGAAGCCGATGGCCCTGGAACTTTTTCCATCAGCAGAAACGGTGGAACCGAATGGGAAACCGTTTCTATGGTCCAACAGGGAGTTCCATTAAGCGGCGACATTCGTATACTTCGTGGAACAGTCGATATAAGCGGGCAAATTTCTGGGCAAGATTTACGCTGCCGTTACCAAACAACACAGGGGAAAGATCAATTCTTACACTCGTGGGGGTTGCAGGCGAAACAATAGAAATGTTGTTAAGGTTTTTTAAAAAAATCCACTTTAAAAACGAAGCCTAAGCGTTTAAAAGTTTTGGGGAATCCCTAAAATGTGTTTCGAAAAATTTAGAGGATTCTCCAAAAATACCTTTTATTTTCATCTTAAAGAATCTGAGTTTAGATTCAATTATCAGTCAGATGACTTATATAATCTGATACTAAAAATTTTCAAAAAATACCCTCTTAACTAGTCATGAACCATTTTTAATTTAAACGAACCTCTAGTGTTTAACATTTTTGCAGATTTGCTATCGCCTAGCCCTTGATTTTAAGGGCTAGGCTCCTGGAAAATTTGAATTTTTAGAGGTTCGCTTTAGAATTGGCAAAAATATTGGGGTTTTCTTTTCTAAGTTTATCCAGTTTTTCAAAATCTTTAATATGAGAATAGTATTTTGCGGCAGCTTTAAGAGCTATTGAGGAAGGCTTTTTTTCTGATATTAGTTTTGTCAGTTGATCAACATAATTTTTTGCGCCATATCTTAACCACGTCATAAAAGAATCAAATAAAATATTTTCATCAAGTAAATCGGTTACTTCCTTGGAGTCTAGATATGCCTCAGTTAATGAAATATTAAGAAGTTTACGTTTTAACTTTTTGTTGGAATTTGCGATTTTGTATAAAATAAATATTTGAGTTTCTCTATCTAATAGCCTAGAAGGATAGTATGAATTAGAGAAAACTTTTTCCTCAGCCACTTTTGGGTCCGCAAACAAAATATTTTCTTCCAGTTTAATTATATTGATATTTTCCTGAGGAGCCTGCAGAACAAAATTTCTTTGAGATTTAACATTTATGGAATTACCTTCATATTTTACTAAATGATAAAAACCATTTTTAAACTCTAAAACCTCTCTATCTTGTGTTTTTGAAGAGCTCATTTGCCAAGATAAAAACTCTCCATTTCTATCTAAATAAATTTTAAAATTTGTTGTTTCACTATCTGAATCTTCATTCCGCTGAAACATGACCTTATCTTTAAATCTTTTTACAGTTAAATCAATCCTCCCTCTCATAACCTTTATTATGCTTAATTCGTCGGTTAATTCGCTCCACTTTTTGTCAACTTCTTCGATAAAATTAGGATCGTTAAGCAATTCATAAAGATCAAACGCTCGATTAAATAAAGCAAGATTCTGATATTTTTTTAACGGTTTAAGCTTTTCATATAATCCCTGCGCGACAATCTCAGCTCCTTTAACGTTTAAATGGCGATCCGATTTTGAAATCACTAGCTTTGTTGCATCCAAATCTTTAAAACTAGTTTCATAAAGGTCAATATAATCAATACCCATAGATTAGGAATAATCTTTTAATACCTTATGAGAACTTTTTAAAGAGTATTTATCGCCTAATTCATGAAGCAAAGGGATGTGAGCGATCATAAAATGATATTTTTTTACACGAGACGTTGTTAAAAATGTATTGAGATAAATTTTTTCCATTTCCCAACTACGGGATTGAAACTTTTCATTGATACAATCTGAAAACTTATTTTTCCAATTTAGAGTTTCCAAAAGTCTATTAATTCTAAACTTTAAGAAACGATAAAACTCTGAATTTTCATTGATTATTTTTAATATTTTATAAGCCGGTATAACATCGATATCGGAAGCTTGACAGTCAAAAAACTGGCTCCGAGGAATATCGTTATGATAAAAAGCCAATAGAACTAAATCGGGATTAAATTTAAACCCATTTAAAAACAACTCGTATAACTGAGTATCGGTATTCCAACCTTCACCGGCAAGACTAATAATTTCAAATCGAGGATGATCTAAGTTTTTATTGAGTGAATTCTCAAGTTTTTTGTGCCATGTATCTTCAAGTTTATTTATTCCGTGACCGAAAGTTTGAGAATCTCCAAGAACTAAGATTCGGAAAACTCCCTCAGGTTTCTCGTAGGAGTATTCTTTATCTCTATATCCTTTGGAATTTCGAACAACATATTTTTTGTGCCATTCCTGAGTTTTAGCAAAATTATCTATTTTCGCTGTGGATACGATCTGAAAGCCTAACTCGAGGAATCCTACCGAAAATAATAACGCAATATTTAATATTAATATTTTAAGAAAAAAAGCTTTTTTACCAGTGATAGACGATCGCATTTTTTAAAATTCAAGTGACATGTAGTTATTAAGCATACTAAAACTCACTATATAATAAAGGAGATTTAGGCAATGTAAAAATTATCCTAATTTATAAAATTCAGATTCGAACTTTAAAAAAAATCTTACGATCATCGATATGTTGTAATTCCATAACGAATTAATTCAATCTTCACCTCTTGCAATCAATTTATTGAAATAGTTAGCTAAAAAAAAATCGAATACATTCCTCTCTATAAAACGTTCAATAGAGAAAAAAGCTAATAAAATTGAGGAACAATACTTACGATTCTAGTTTTGTTCCTAGTGAAGCTTATGTTTGATCATGCTCTGAACATTCAGATCTCGGCGGCGCTGGTATATCTTATGTCTAGAGAAACAGCGAAGCGGAATGGGGAAACTGTCTCTATCGTTCAATAATGATTACCTCTAAACGGAGACGTTTGTGTACTCCGAGACGGTTGATATTAGCGGACATACTTCCGTGCAGGATTTATGTTGTCTCTACTAAACAGCCCAAGGAAAAGATCAATTCTTACACTCGTGGGTATTGTAGGCAAAACCTTAGATTTTTGGGATATTCGTGTTTTGCAATAATATTTGATACTTATTTCGAAATGGTTTTCAATTATGGCGAGGGGGTTAAGCTCTTGCTATAATTGATTTTTACTACTTTGAGGGTGAAATGAAATTTCCCTGTATTGTGAATATAATTCTAAGGAAAAAACTCTTCTTTCTGTTTATTTTTTTTGGAATGGTTTGGAGCTTTAGTTTTTGTGATTATGCGTCGGCTCAAATCTTTAAGTGGGAAGATGAAAAGGGAATTTTCCATTATACAGATAGCTTGGAATTAGTCCCTCCGAGCAAACGTTCAAAACCTGATTTGAAAATTCGCACTGTCTATGGAAACCCAAAGAAAGAAATTAAACAAGATGAAAAATCCTCAGATGCCAAAGAAAATTCCGAAGAAAAAGAAGCAGATTCGTTAAATATAGATCCAAAAATTCTAGAACGTTCCATCAGTCTTTTTTCGTCTGAAATTGAAAGAGATAAAAAGCTTTCGACCTATTATCCCAATAGCGTTAATGGTAAAAAAATTAATTCTCAATTAGCTGCGGGTATTGGTCCTAAAAAGGAGTTGTATCAAGCATTACTGGAAGAAGATACACCAGCGATTCAGGAAGCTAAATCTTTTTTGAAGACTAATATCAAAGAAGACCAAAGTGTAAGTAACTTAGGGCCTCGGTTTAAAACTAACATGAGACAAACTATAGGAAGACTCAAGAGCCAATTGCCAATAAAGGAAGGTATTTTAGGTAAACTAAAAGAAGAACTCGCTCTCGTAAATAAGAAGGAACCTGCCGCTAACAAGAAAGAACCCGCTAAATAAAAAAATATTTACTTAGGGGGACTTCTAAAATTGATATTGGCCACGAACCGCCTTTGCAAAGAAAGGGCGAGCGAGTTGCCTGAAGCTAAAATTTCGAATTATTAGAGACTCCCTTAAATACTTGTTAAACGACAATTAGGTTGGCGTGTTTAACAGAGAGAGTTTTTTTCCCAGATCCTTTGCTGAAAAAAATAACGACATTCAGGTTATCTTCGTTACCTTCTCTTTTAATAATTACTCCTGGACCAAATTTAGGATGGATAACTTTTGCGCCAATAGGATAAGGTTTGTCAGGTTTTTTGCTGGCAGGAGGATTGAATTGTGTGGATTGAGTTTGATTAGAGCTTTCATATGAATTCCAGGATGAATTTGCGCTAGCTAACCCTGGAATTTTCTTTATAAGGTCAAAAGGGATAGAATCGATAAACTCTGAGGGTTGATTGCTTGATACTCCTCCAAATAGCCGTCGCTTCTTTGCGTTGCTAATCCAAAGCTTTTTACGCGCTCTAGTAAACCCTACATAACAAAGGCGTCTTTCCTCTTCGTACTCTTCTGAACTTCCCATAGAGTTGACGTGAGGTAAAATCCGATTTTCCATACCTACAATAAAAACAAATTCAAACTCCAAGCCTTTACAGGTATGTAAGGTCATAAGGTGAACGCAACCGCGCTCTTCGTCGTAATTATCTATATCTGCCGCTAGCGAAGTTTGGTCTAAGAAATCTTTAAGCGTTCCGTTTCTCTCTTTTTCAATAAAGAGATCTACTGCGGAGCAAAGTTCTTTTAAATTTTCTAACCGGCTTCTATTTTCAGGCGTGGCCTCTTTTTCTAGCATTGCCACGTAACCAGATTCTTCTATGACCGCCCGTAAAAAATCTCCTCCAGAAGATTCTTTATAAATAGTGTCAAAACGGTCAACCATAGCGATAAACTGATTAATTTTTTTAGCGACTCCAGTAGAAACAATTTTTTCCCTTTCAACGGTTCTTAATCCTTCAAGAAAAGGAATTCCCTTTTGAACACTCCAATCGTCAATTTTTTCTAAGGAAGTTTTTCCAATACCTCTAGCGGGTACATTGATGATGCGTTTTAGAGAAACGGAATCATCCGGATTTATCACAAGCCTTAAATAAGCTAAAACATCCTTTATCTCTTTTCTTTCGTAAAACTTTAGTCCACCAACAACTTGATAAGGTAACCGGAGTTTTCGGAGAACATCCTCAACGGCTCGAGATTGAGCGTTTGTGCGGTACAAAACTGCTACGTTGGTTAAAGAAATGCCTTCTTCTTCGTTAATCCGTTTTATAATATCGCAAACTGTTTGAGCCTCGTCTGTTTCATCTTCAGATCGGATATATTGAATTGGCTCCCCTGTCTCGTTTTGAGTCCAAAGAGTCTTAGGTTTTCTATGAAGGTTTTCTTTAACGAGTTCCCCTGCCGCTTTTAAAATAGTTTTAGTAGAACGATAATTCTCTTCAAGTTTGATAAGTTTTGTTCCGGGAAAGTCTTTTTCAAAATTAAAAATATTTTCAATATTAGCGCCGCGCCATCTATAGATACTTTGATCGTCGTCGCCTACCACACATACGTTTTGATGTTTTTTTGTTAATGCTTTTACGAGTCTATATTGTGCGGCGTTAGTATCCTGGAACTCATCTACCAATAAATGGGTGAACCGATTATTGTAATATTCCCTGATAGAAGCGTCTTTTTCGAATAATTGCACCGAAAGTATTAGCAAATCGTCAAAATCAAGTGCGTTATTTTTTTGCAATGCTTTTTGATAGTGAGGGTACAATTCTCCAGCTTTTAATCTGGTGTCGTAGGAAAACCCATTTAGATCGATATCTTCCGGCAAAATAAATTTGTTTTTAAAATCTCCAATGTGGCCAATCATTGTTTTGGGCGGAAAGACTTCTTCGCTAAACTTTAGATTTTTCATGCAATGTTTAACGACAGAGAGTTGATCTTGACGGTCATAAATTACAAAGTCGTTTTTGTACCCTAAAGTCGCTATATGTAATCTCAATATTTTTAAACAAAATGAATGAAATGTGCTTATCCAAAATGAATAAGAAGGGTCCAACATAGTGCGGACTCTTTCCAACATTTCTGCAGCGGCTTTATTAGTAAAGGTTATTGCTAGGATATTTTCGGGAGAAATCTCTTTTTCTTGTATTAGATAAGCAATTCTATTAGCGATTACGCGGGTTTTACCAGAACCGGCTCCGGCAACTACCATGAGAGGTCCTTCTGAGTATTGGACTGCTTCAAGCTGTTGTGGGTTTAATTTTTGGGAAAGCATATATGATAAAAACAGAGGTAAGAGTTCTTGAAAGGAAAATTCCGTAGAGGGTTCAACATAATAGTTTCTTATAGGAATTACAAGCGAGTTTTGGATTTTTTTATTTTCCCTGGGCATAGTAAGGATATGTCTGGTATGAGCTTCAACATCTACACCTGGAGCGTTTAGCAAATACTGCAAACAGGTTAAAAAGGTCTATCAAGTAGTTTTTATTAGCTTTCCCAGCTTAAAGAATTAGCAATAGAGATTATTTATGATCACTGAATGATAGTCGATATCTTCCTAAGATAAATTCCAAAAACTTTCAAATTTTTTGAAATAAGAACGCTCATAGCAAAACTCCTAATGCATGATGTGAGTTATAAAATGGTTTTACTATTAGTTATTTTCTCCTAGGTAAGAATTAGTCACTTTTTACTTGTTTTGCTAGAGTTTTTGAGTTTATTTTTGGGGAACATAAAATTTACTTAAAGGGCGTCGTTATTTCTGTCATAATAATGTCTTTTCCGAATAATAAACATTTGGATTATAACTCTTTAAAATTTTTATAAAAAATGTATCCCTTAGATCCCGATGTCGATTCTATCAGAGTCCTGATAGTAGAAGATGATGAAGATGATGTCTTCTTAATTAAGGAACTACTGAAGGAAAGGTTTTTGAATATAAACATAACTATAGAGCATGTTTATAGTCCTGAGCCTTTATCTAATTTGTTCGAAGCTGCTAAGAATAATGATATTTGTATTTTTGATTATCGATTAGGTTCTCTTCATGGATTAGATTTGTTGAAAAAAATGAGAGAGCAGGATGTAATCACTCCAGTAATTTTTTTAACGGGTCGTGGCGACCAGGAAATTGCCGTACAAGCTTTTAGGTTAGGCGCTACAGACTATCTTGCAAAATCCAGTCTTTCGGCAGAGCAATTATTTCATTCTGTTTGTTATTCCCTAAACTTAAGTAAAGAAGAGGGACAACGGCGGCATGCTGAAAAAAAATTAAAGAGTTCGCATGAAGAATTGATCTTAGCGCATGAAGAATTAAAAAAATCTATGTCAAAGCTACAAACAGTTCAGAATCGAATTGTTGTGTCAGAAAAAATGGCTAGTATTGGACGATTAGCCGCCGCGATTTGCCATGAAATTTTAAATCCGTTGAATATTATTTCCGGCCATGTGCAAGTGCTAAAAATGGAAAGAGCGGAGGAAAAAGATTTGTTACAAGATTTATCCTCAATTAACGAAGAAATCCTACGTATTGAGAAAATTGTAAATGGCTTGCTCAAGTTTTCTCGAAAAGGTCAAATGGATTTGGCGGTGGCTTGTGTTCACCAAGAGTTAGAATCTGTTTTGACCATAGTTGAAAAAGAGATGAATTTACAAAATATCTCAGTGATTCGAGAATTTGACGATAAATTGCCAAAATTAAATATCGATTGTGATCGAATACGGCAGGTTTTTTTAAATATCTTTAATAATGCGACACATGCAATGCCAGATGGTGGAGTTTTGATTGTCCGTACAAGCTTTGTGCAATATCCTGAGAATCAGTTAAAAGAAAACAGCGAAAGACGACATAGCCGAGCGGACTATATAAATGATAAGCTGGTCGAGTTTCCCCACGTAAAGATAGAATTTGCGGATACGGGAGTGGGAATCTCCAAAGACGCCATGGATAAGATATTTGAACCTCTATTTACTACCAAACCGGAAGGTAAAGGAACTGGTTTAGGGTTATCTGTTTGTCACGCAATTGTAGAAAAACATGGCGGAAGTATTCAAGTTCAAAGCGAGCCAAGCAAAGGAGCCGTGTTTATAGTTAATTTACCTGTCAACCCTCCGAAAGAAACCGCCAAAAATATCGAAGAAGAAGATGGCATTTAATAAGTAGTAGTCAAAAAATTGGCTTGAAATTCGGAAATTTTTGCCGATTCTAAATTTTCCTACCTTTATTCCCGAACTAATTTAAGTGATTAAATAGCGGTTTTCTTCAAGGTTGAAATCCTTTTTGGATAAAAAACTCTGGTTAGAAAACCTGAGGCATCGAATTTGCAATCTCTTGGATAAAGACTAATTTTAACTTTATCGAGTTTCTATCCATGAAAAAACAGCTTTCGATCTTCCTAATTATCGTTATATTTATGGCAGGATGTGAATTACACATAGCGCCTTCGGATTTTCTATCAAAGGCTCTTAAAACTCAGAGTGATTCTGGGTACTATCGAGATAAAGCTCACAAATTGATCAAAAATCTGACTAAAAATGTGAGCGAGTACGAAATTAATAAAGTAGCGGTCATCGATTTGGTCGACGAGGATGGTAGGGTTCCAATTTTAGGTGAATACTTGTCTTCACGAATTGTTGAAGATATCACTCAGCGAAAAGTATTTCGAGTGGCCCAAAAAGGAGAGATAGAAGAAGCTCTAAGTCAATTAGAAGTCGCTCCATCATTATATTATACCCGTGACGTGACACAAAAAATGGGCGAAATATTAAATGCTGAAGCCATAATTAATGGAAAAATAACCGACCTTGGAACTAATTTGGATATTCAACTGGTTTTGATTGATATTGTAACGGGTGAAGTGATAGCATCCGCTTCAGAACCTCTTAATAGAACCAAATTTGCGGTCGAAATGTTAAGGCATTTTTAAATCCTGAAATAATTTCGGCCCGTTATTTAAAAGTGAGTCTGCCGGTCGTTAAAAGTTTTTGACGAGAAATTTTCTGGTTCTCTATGCGGATAGATCGCTTTTTGGATTAAAGTTGGAATTTTCTGTGGATTTAAAGCTTGTAGGGAAAAAAGTTGTTATTACTGGAGCGGGAGATGGTATAGGTAGAGAATTAGCCCTAAAATTTGCCGCTGAAGGGGCGTTTGTTTCGGTTTGTGCACGCAGTAAGGATAAACTTAATAACTTAGAAAATGAAATGACTGGGACCGGTCATGTTTTTGTTCCCTGTGATTTAACTGACAAAGGCGATTTAAATTTTTTTTACGAGAAGACTTTAGAAGTTTTTGGCGGTTTGGATGTATTAGTAAATAATGTTGGAGGAATATGTAAGTTAGCGGGCTTTCACGACCTTGAAGATGAAGATTGGATTCAGTCGTTCGATCTAAACCTAATGCCCTCCATTAGGTTAACGCGTCTTTTTTTCCCCAACCTTAGAGTTTCAAAATCTCCTAGTATTATCAATATTTCTTCGATAGCGGCCATCAAGCCGACAGAAATATTTCCCCATTATTCAGCCATGAAGGCGGCTTTTTCTAATTTGACTTGTTCTTTGGCTCAAACTTTTGCTCCAGATGGAGTTCGAGTAAATGCCGTTTCGCCAGGGCCTGTTTGGAGTGGGTCGTGGGAAAAAGAGGCCCAAGCTGCAGCCGAAAATAGCGGGAAAGACCTTTCGGTCATGAAAGAGCAAATTCGCAACGAGACAGCGCAAACAGTTTTGCTAAAACGAATGGGAGAGCCACAAGATATAGCGGGGTTGGTTCTATTTTTAGCTTCAGATTTGGCAAGCTGGATAACTGCCACTAATTTTACAGTGGACGGTGGTCTTTTGCTGGATACAATCTAAAAGAACCGTTACAATAATTTTTCTCACCAATTTCTTATAAGTCGTGTTTTTTAGAAGTTACTTTTTTATCTAAAGAAGATCTTTAATAAATTATATTTATGTTTTTAAAATTGAAAATCCTGTGCCTGAACATGAAATCGATTGTTATCCGATATTTTGTTTTTATAACTTTTATTTTTTTATTTTCTTCTTGTTCCATTTCTAGAAGTCCAGAGGGTTTTCCGAAGCAAATTGTAGCTAGGGATAACCCGATTTTTGATAAAAGTTTTAGCGATTTAGATCCTGCACAACTTCAATTAAAAAACTTTTGGAAAGAACCCGAGCTTTCTATAAAAAAAGAACCAATAATTCTTACCAATTCAACTTTTGCCGACACCGCAGAATTAATAAGAAATGGAGTGGTCAACCTTTATGCAAAAAAAGTTGAAGAGCGGGAAGCGCGTTTTGGAATTTCTCCCAATGACCTACTTCCTTTTCAAATTCCTTTAGTTTCTGCAATCCTAGATTTTATTCCATTTCAAGTTCCAGTTCCCTTTAGAACGGAAGGATTAAGTCTTGGTTCCGGGTTTATAATCAATAGTCAGGGTTATGTTCTTACTAACGCCCACGTTGTCTCAAACGCGATTGATATTCGAGTTGTGCTCTCGGGTGAGCAAAAAGAATTTCCAGGAAAAATTATTGGCATCGATAGGTTGACAGATGTTGCTTTGATAAAGATCGAATCCTCTCAAACGTTCGAGCCCATTTTACTTGGAGATTCAGACGAATTAAGAGTGGGAGAGGTCGTGTTAGCGGTTGGGAACCCTCTAGGGCTTCGTCATTCGGTTACATCGGGTTTGGTGAGCGCTAAGGAAAGAGTTTTTCCACGCGAAGATAATAAATTGTTAGATTTTATTCAAACTGATTCCGCAATAAACCCAGGAAACAGCGGTGGTCCTTTGATAAATTTATATGGAGAAACAGTTGGTATTAATACGGCTATTATTTCAAAAGCTCAAAATATTGGTTTTTCTGTGCCCATTAACACGGTGAAAGAGATAATGCCCCTTTTAGTTTTGGGAAAAACAGAAAGAGGCTGGTTTGGCGCAGCTGTAGAACCATTAAGCCTGGAAAAAGCGGTTAAACTGGGATATTCAGAATTGGGAGGAGTTTTAATTAATGAAGTGACCGAAGAAAGCCCGGCTCAACGCGCAGGAATCCTTAAAGGAGACGCAATCATAAGTTTGAATGGAGAAAGATTGAAGGGTTTTTTCCATTTTAGAAGAAAACTGTTGGGACTTGGCCCAGGAAGAGAAATTAACGTTACGATATTTCGGGATGGTAAAATGCTCGAAATTTCAGGTAAATTGGAGAGCGCTCCAAAGACTAGTAATTGAACGTTTATCTTTTTGATTTTTTCAGGGTTTTAATAAGTGTGTTGGTTTAAATTAATAAATAAATTTTATGCTCCAAATAACTGAAATATTTAAAAGTGTGCAGGGTGAATCCTCATTCGCCGGTTTGCCTTGCGTATTCGTAAGGTTGACGGGTTGTAATTTGCGTTGTCAATATTGCGATACTGAGTATGCTTTTTATGGCGGAAAGGAAATGGCGATTAGCGAAACGATCGATGTTGTCGAAGGATTTGGTCTGCGACTAGTTGAGATAACGGGTGGAGAACCTCTTTTACAAACCGAATCATTAGATTTGATGAAGCGACTTTTAAATTTAGGCTACAAAGTGATGTTAGAGACGGGAGGTTCTATCTCTATCCAAGATGTGCCGAAAGAAGTTATTAAGATAGTAGATATGAAATGTCCGAGTAGCGGTGAAATGGACAAAAATGATTTAAAAAACTTGTTTCGATTAGCCCAACATGATGAAGTGAAGTTTGTAATTGGAAACCGAGAAGATTACGAATGGAGTCGGGAAATTTTGCAAGAGTATAAATTACAGGATAAGGCCAATATTTTATTTTCCCCGATTTTTGAAGTTTTAAGTTTGCGTTCGCTTGCTGAATGGATATTAGAAGATAATTTATCTGTTCGCCTACAAACTCAGTTGCACAAACATATTTGGGATAAACACGCCACTGGCGTTTAGTTTACCTTGTATGATTCCCGCCAAAAAAAATAAAAATCTGCAAATCTCATTATTGGAATGGTATGACCGGGCAAAAAGAGAGATGCCTTGGAGAAAGACAAGGGATCCATATTTAATTTGGATTTCAGAAATAATGTTGCAGCAGACCCAAGTTAAAACGGTGATTCCATATTTTGAGCGTTGGGTTAGCGCGTTTCCTACTGTTCGATCTTTGGCAGAAGCTGACGAATCCAGAGTTCTAAAACTATGGGAAGGTTTGGGTTATTATTCTCGGGCGAGAAATTTACGTAAGGCCGCTCAATTGGTTGTCGATCAGTTTGATTGTAAGATCCCAAATACATTAAAAGAAATAATGACCCTTCCTGGAGTTGGTCGTTATACAGCAGGCGCCATACTGAGCATTGCATATAAAAAAAAGGTTCCCGTTTTAGACGGGAATGTGAAACGTATTCTTTCTCGTTTGTTTCGGTTAGCTGAAAATGGAGCGTCAACGTCTTCTCAAAAAATCCTTTGGAAAACGGCCGAAGAAATTCTTCCTGAAGAAAGAACTGGAGATTTCAATCAAGCTTTAATGGAGCTTGGGGCTACGGTTTGCTTGCCTTCTAAACCAGGTTGCTTGTTTTGCCCCCTTCAAACTTATTGCGAGGCAAAACTTAACGGCGATCAGCATCTTTACCCTCCATCTAAACCTAAAGCATTATCTAAAAAGATTGAAGTTAGCGCAGGAGTGATTTGGCGTGGTGGTAAAATATATATTCAGCAAAGATTGAAAGATGGATTAATGGCAGACTTATGGGAATTTCCTGGGGGAAAGATTGAGCCTGGAGAATCTCCTGAAGAATGTTTAGCTAGAGAAATTCGTGAAGAATTAGGAGTTGAAATTCAAATCCAGAATAAACTTATGACAATCAAACACTCATACACCCAGTTTCGAGTGACTCTACATGTATATAAATGTAGGTTGTTAAAAGGAAAGATTAAAGCTGTGAGTTGTCAACAATGGAAATGGGTAGACTCAAATTTATTGTCGCAATTTCCTTTTCCAGCTGCCAATAAACGCATTGTCGACTCGCTTTCTTAAATAATTCAAAATTAGAGCCAATATTTCGGTATAATGAATGTTTTTGGCGAAATTAAGGAAAATGCATGTTTAAGCGATTATATTCTTTGTAACTATTTATTTTTATTAGTTTTATTTAGTATTAGTTCTTATAAAAAAAATAACGTTTTAGTAAGAAAACAGAGTTTTTAAATAAAGCGTTGCAAATTTTTATTAAGAGTTTTAAGAAAAAAACCGAAAAACAAGATATAAATCATATTAAACTTATATCAAATTTAAATACATTTAGTATTTTTAGAGAGATTTTGTTGACAAAGATTGATATTTCCGATACTATCGCTTTATTCCAAAAAATTTAAGAATCGGAAATACATCCCATTTGCATCCATTTTTAGGGGAGGGCCGAAATAGTGGCTATAAATAGTGTAAAAAAAATTAGGGAATCCAAAATGATGAGCAAGGCAGAATTAGCTCGTAAGGCTAATGTTACTGTCCAAACCATCGACCGGATTGAAAAAGGTAATGATTGTCGGTTAGATACTAAACGGAAAATTATTACCGCTTTAGGTTATAAATTAACCGAACGTACGAAAATTTTCGTTGAAGACGACGAAGACGAATCATAAGGAAAAAGCTTTAAAAAGTAGTTAGTAGAGACTTTTCATTTATTGATAGGGGATACCCTAAAATAGTCTTGAGATTTGTTCTTTGTTTTTTATTATTTTTTACGATATGAGTTTTTGGACTTGCTTTAGCGCTTTAGTTTTGTTTTTTTGAGGGAAAAAAGGAAAATTATAGAAAACCCTAACCATAATAAAAGGTAAATTTTTCAGTGATTGGTAACGGTAAAGTGTATAATTATAACCGTTAAAAGCCATTTGGGTTATATCCCGACTTGGAACATTTAGAATTTTTCCTGCCCGCCTCAATCTTCGGGAAAAGTTTGGTTCGAGTTTGCCAAGGAACGAAAATTTTTCAATGTTTCTTACTTCCAAATTACCTTTAGTAGCTGTAGATATTGGTTCTCATTCAATAAAACTTGCCCAGTTACGTTTTTCCCGCGACCGGTATGAACTAGTTAGCTTTGGAATAATGCCTTTAGAACCAGAAGCAATTGTGGATGGTTCGATTAAGGATATTGATAGAGTTACAGATACCCTATCCAGCTTAGTGAAAGCGGAAGGCGTTAAATCCCGCCATGCCATTGCGTCAGTCTCAGGAGAGGCTGTGATTATCAAGAAAATTAAAATGCCCACCATGTCTCAAGAAGAGCTTTCTGAAAAAATCCAAGAGGAAGCGGAAGAATATATTCCTTTTGATATAGACGATGTAACCATGGATTTCCAAATACTTCGTCAGCCTGGCCAAATATCAGATTCCATGGACGACCCCGAATCAAAAGATAAAATGGAAGTTCTTTTAGTCGCTGTGCAGAGAGAAATAATCGAAGCGCGAATGGAAATATTAGAGGGAGCTGGTTTAAAGCCTGTGATCATGGACTTAGATGTTTTTGCGATGATGAATGCGGTCAATATGGCTGAAAACCTTGAGCACAGAGGCTGTGTGGTTTTAATAGACCTTGGGTCTTCGTTTACAAATATAAATATTGTCAATAACGGGTTCACCCATTTCACTCGAGATTTTCGTTTTGGCGGTCTTCAATGTACAGGGAAGCTTCAAGCAGAATTTAAGATTTCACCACAAGAAGCAGATGAGTTTAAGCGGGGAAATATTCCAGATTCTGTCGACAAAGAGATAGTTAAAAAAATTGTCTTAGAGTCTTTTGATCCAATCATTGAAGAAGTTAAAAACTCGATTGGAGGATTTGAGAACTTAGAAAATTGTTCTGTCGATCAAGCTTTTTTAACGGGAGGAGGGGCTTTATTGAATGGGGTGGATCGTCTTTTCGCAGACCGATTGGGTATTGCGGCAGAAATATTTAATCCATTCCAAAATATAAAGGTAGATCTTAAAAAGTTTGACGCAGAGAGCGTCGCTGAGCTTGCTCCTTTAACGACAGTTGCTTTAGGATTAGCCGCCAGAAGGTTTGATTACACATGATTCGCATCAATCTCCTTGACTATAGAGAGGAGTTGGAAAGGATCGCCGTCCAAAAAAAGACGGTAACAAGTTTGGTCGTGATTAGCGGATTTATTTTGTTAATCGTGGTTATGTGGATTCTGAAGCAAAGTGAAATTATAACTGTGCAGGAAGAAGCGGTGGCAGTACAAGAACAGGTTAATGCGCTAGAACCCCAAGTAAGAGTTATTCGCAAAATGAAAGTTCGGAAAAGACGAGCGGATCAAATTGTCGAAGGTATCGAAAAGCTAAGAAAGGAACAAGCTAGTCCTTCAGAATTGCTTGAAGATCTTAGCGAAAAAATTCCAAAAGATCTTTGGTTAGATGCCATCCGCCAAGTGGATAAAGTGTTTTTGAAGAAAAAGAATATCCAGATAGTTTTTGAAGATGGTTCTAAAGAAATTATTATGGTTGAAGGCACGGCATTAAAAGAATCGGTTATCCTAGAATATTCTCAAAATCTACAACGTATTGAATATTTTAAATCTGTAATTATGTATAAAATTGAGAAAACATTTTTGCTGGGAAACTCAGTTTGGAAGTTTACTATTTTATGCCATAAAAAAGCCGGTCCAAACGATAAACCAGAAAAGAAAAAAAAGAAATAAATGGACGTTCTTTTTGACAAATTACCTTACGACCAATTACGTAAGTATAATTTAGTCCAAATGATTTCGGTTGCTGCGGCTTTAGGAGCGTTTCTTTTCGTGGGGTACTATTTTTCTTTGTATAGTTTTCAAGAAGAAGAAATGGCCGCTATTCAAACAAAAAAAAAGCAATCTGAGACTAAGTTAAGACGCTATAAAAACCTTATTAAACAAAAAAATATAATTGAATCTGGTCTGTCTCGGGCTACGGGTAAATTGGCTTTAATTAAAAGCCAAATGCCTAAAAGAAAGGAAATATTAGATTTTATTAAGCAAATTTCCGAAATTGGCGAAATTATGGGTTTGGAAATATTGTTGATCGAATCAAAACCAGAAAAGGCGATAGACTTTTATAAAGAAATTCAAATTGAAATTCGAGTATCTGGGGGATTTTATCAAACGATAGGTTTTTTTGAATCCATTCAAAATTTGTTGCGAATTGTGAGTATCAACGATCTAAAATTAGAGCCAAAGAAAATTTCGATTAAAGTCGGAAATAGAAGGGTAAAATCTAGAAAACTCGAAACGAGTTCTATGGCGGTTACTTTTAGCTATATAGATGGAGCGGAAGAAAAACCGCCAAAAAACACCTAAGTTAACCAATGTTTAAAAATAAACATTTTATTAAAAAAATTAGCATTGCTTTCCTTGCAATATTGCTTACTGGCGAAATATCTTGGGGACAATCAGATCAAGGCTCATCAGCAAACCTAACTTCTAAATTAGATTTAGAACTTGGTAAAGAAGAAGCGGACGATAAGCCGAAAAAAAATAAAAAAAAGGAGTTTCCTCTTTCTGTTAAAACGAAAGCTAAACGTTATTTTCTAAATCCTGACTATTTGTTTCCGGATAAGAGAGATCCCTTTGTGCCTTTGTTGTCAAAGGTTCGAAGCGCCTCTGGAGGAGATGGAGGCTTTATTGTAGAAAGAACTGATAAGAAGCCCAAAAAAAGTGGATTTAAAAGATTTGGAAAAGAGCTAAAAAAATTGAAACCGATTCCCTATGAGTTTTTTAAGAAAATCAAAAGTTCTGATCCAAGCTTATATTCGAACTTAGAGAGATATGGAAAGTTATTTCGAGAAAAAAGTTATTTAAGAAAAGTTGGAAAAAGTAAATATTTTGGGATTGTAAATCGCTACCGTGATTTAATTAAATTAGCGAACAAGAAGGCGAAAAAAAGTCCAAAGACGCCGCTTCAAACTCCTATAAAAAAACTTAAGTTGGTAGGTATTATTTGGGGTGAAGAAAATAAAAGAGCTTTAGTGGAGACTTCAAATTCAAAAGGACATTCTGTAAAAGCCGGCAGCCTAATAGGAGAAAATTTTGGCATAATACAATCCATTGAATCTAGCAAAATTGTTATTTTAGAAAAGAAAAGAAACTTTGATGGGAAGATTTCTTCAAAAATTGACGAGATTAGATTGAAGCAAAACTCTTAAACAATAAATCGAATACCTTCTTCAAGCCCATGAGATAAGATGATATTTTATCTAAACCTGAGTTTTTGATGTGTCTTTATTTAATTGAAAAGGGAAAAACATTGAAGCCGACTTTTATTTTGAAATTTCTTGGAATTTTTCTGGTTATTTCTTTAGGAATAACAAGTCTTGCTTTTGGGCAGTCTAATCAGCCTGAAGAAAAAGAGTTGAAGGAGATGGTAGAAGGTGAAATACAAGAATCTAACGTTTCTCCTGAATTCAAAAAAGCAGATTCAATGATGTTGATGAAGAAAGACGCCTCAAAGGGAGCCGATGTCGCCGAAATAACTCTTCCTGATGATTTTTATGCAGAGGAAACTTGCCAGGATATTTTATCTAAAGAGGTCAAAGAAAAAGTTTCCTTTAATTTTGAAAACGCCTCTATCCGAAGCATCTTAAAATCTTTATCCGAAGTTTCAAAAACAAATTTGATTGTTTCCGCAGATGTTGGAGGCATGGCGACTTTAAGAGTGACCGAAGCCCCGTGGAATGAAGCGTTAAAGATTCTAATAAGAGGGTATGGCTTAGGAGCTCAATGTTTCAATGACATTATTCGAATAGCTACTCTTAAGCAATTAGTTAAAGAGGCAAGGTTTCCTAACGGTCGAATTTTTAGAGAAAAAAGGCTCAAGGAAAATTCCTGTAACGAGATTATTTTAGGAGAAAAAAAGCGTATATCTTTCGATTTTGAAAACGGAGATATAAGAAATGTGTTGAGATTTGTTGCAGAAATTGGAAATTTGAATATGGTTATTTCTCCTGATGTTAAAGGAAAAGTAATTATGAAATTAAATGAAGTGCCCTGGAATATTGCCTTAAACGCTTTGTTAACTAATTATTTTTTAGGCCAAGAGTGCGTAGGTAATATCATTAGGATATTTACAATAGATAAATTCGAATTTGATAACACCCTTATATCTCTGAGAAACGCAAAAATTAGAAACAGTAAATTGTTGGCCGCCCAGGCTAAAAAATTCACCGATGTTGACGAAAAATTTGGCGCAGAAGAATTGGATACTTTAAAGCCAATTCCTTTAGAGCTTCTCAAGAAAATTAAAGAGGATGACTTTTCCTTATATCAGGACTTAGAGCATTATGCTGGTTTATTTCGGGAAAAGACTGAATTGGAACGTATGGAAATGGGCGCCTATATTAGCGTTGTTCGCTTTTATAAACAGCTAATTGATAAAGGACTTGAATATGAAGGTTCGACTCCTAAAACGCCTCTTCAAGTAGATTATGGGCAAGTTCGTTTTGTCGGAACAATAATGGCTGGAGAAGCTGTTATAGCTTTAGTAGAGACTTCCGACAATAAAGGTCATACCGTTAAAGCAGGGGAACTAGTCGGTCCTAATTTTGGGATCGTAAAAGAAATATTGCCAGATAAGATAATTGTTGCTGAAAGAATTCGATTATACGATGGCAATATAGACTCGACATTTAAAGATTTAACGTTTATCGACTTGTCAGTTTTGGATAATCAACCGGCTCAAAATAAAGTTCTGTTGGATGATCAACCAGCTGAAAATAACGCTCTATTGGAGAAACGTTGATACTATTGCGTTTAAAAAAAATACTATCGGGAATTGTTTTTACTTTTGCAGTTCTATTTTTCATTCCAGTATTAGGGTTTTCAGCTCAAGAAAAAACTACTGATTGGACTGATTCTGGCAGGTCTGAAGATTATTCAGATGAAAGAATTGTTATTGCTCAAAGGGATGACTCTAAAGAACCTTTGCCAGAAATTACCGGCGTTTCAGTGTCAGAGAATACATCGGGAGTAGTTGTCCAAATACAATCTACAATTCCAATTCAATACACTATTTTTAAACTAGCAAACCCTGATCGTTTGATCATGGATATTCCTCGTGTTGACAAAGCAAAACTTGAGACAGTCATTGAAGTAAACAAAGGACCTATTTCTCAAATCCGCCCGTTATATTTTGATGAGTCTAGAGTGCTGAGATTAGAAATGACTCTGCAAAATTCAAATATTGATTATAGCGTAACAAGACTAAATGAAAACGGAGCTCTACAAGTAAAAGTCGCTGCGAACGAAATTAAAGAAGATGTGAAACCCGTTGAGGTTGTTGAATCCGTTCAGAAAGAAAAAATACCAACACCACCTAAAGAAACAAAAGTTGCTCAGTTAAAACCTCAAAAAATCGAAGAAAAAAAATCAGAACCCAAGCCGAGTAAGTTTAGTAAAGATCTAAAATCGCTTGCCAATACAAGTCAAGGTTTATTGGAGTCTGCGGCGGATAAAATTGCTAAAAATGAAAATAATCCAGCTTCTAAAGGCGATTCCTGTGAGCCGCTATTAGCAGGAAACAAGAAAAACATATCCTTTGATTTTCAGAGAGCGGAATTGAGGAATATATTAAGGATTATTGCGGAAACTGGTAAATTTAATATCGTAGTTTCTCCAGAAGTTTCGGGGACAGTAACGACAAGGCTTGTGGGTATTCCTTGGAATACAGCATTAAATATTATTCTAAAAAATAATGGATTGGGGCGAGAGTGTTTTGACGATATTATGAGAATTGCTACCCAGGCCCAGTTAGGACAAGAAGCGCAAGAACGTTTTCAAGTTAAACAAAATGAAATTTTTGCAATTGAAGCAAAAAAAAGAGCCGCAGACTTATTCACCGAGGTTATTAGAATCAGCTATGCAGATATCAGTACCCTAACTGATAATTTGGAAGGTTTGCGAACCGATAGAGGTCGAATCACTACCGACACAAGAACAAATACATTAGTGTTAACAGATATTAGAACTAGTCTCAATGATATGATTAATTTGGTTAAGACATTGGATATCATGCCTCCGCAGGTAATGATTGAGGCGCGAATTGTGGAATTAAATAAAAATGCCACCAAAGATCTTGGCATTCAATGGGGTGGGACTATTTCGAGAATAACAGATAAAGAGTTTCCCAATGAAATTACAGTTGGTCCAAGCTCATTAACCACTTCAGGGTTTATTGTTGATTTGCCAACTACTAGCGCCCCAGCTGGAGGACTTGGTCTTACGCTTGGTAGTCTAGCGGGAGACACTAGGTTGGATATCCAACTGGCAGCCCTTGAATCAAAAGGACGTGGCAAAGTTATCTCAAATCCAAAAGTAACCACTTTGGATAATAGGGAAGCAAAGATCGAAAGCGGACGCAGCATTCCATATCAAACTGTTTCTCAGGATGGAACAGCGGTTGAGTTTGTAGACGCTTCTTTGAGCCTAACGGTGACACCCCATATTACTGCCGATGGCAATATTTATATGAAAATTCTGGCACAAAAAAATGCGGCTGACTTTGGTAATAGCGTTAATGGCGTCCCCTCCATTACAAAAAAAGAAGCTTCAACTGAAGTCTTGGTTAAAAATGGAGCTACAACAGTTTTAGGAGGACTTTACGAGAGCACAATAAATGAAAATCGTAATCAGGTTCCCGTGTTAGGCAGCATTCCTATCTTAGGAAATTTGTTCCAGAAAAGGTTAGATACAGATTTGATAGAAGAGCTTTTGATTTTTATCACTCCTGTTGTTGTTCAAGATTTTACGGAGAAATCAGAATGAAGCGTTTGACCGTAAACTTGGGATCAAGAAGCTACGATATTCTTATTGGCTCTGCAACTTTAGATCAAATAGGACCAATTCTTGGCAAAATTGGTAATAGCGGTATGCGGGCCGTAATTGTAACCAATCCTGTAATAGATAAACTGTATGGCGATAGAACAAGGTTAAGTATAGAGAAAGCTGGATTTCAGGTAGATACAATTCAATTTTCCGAAGGCGAGGAACATAAATCTTTAGCTTCAGCAGAAAAGGCTTACGATTACTTAATGGAATTTAATTGCGATCGAAATACTATCTTAGTCGCTCTCGGAGGAGGAGTTATCGGGGATTTGACAGGGTTTATCGCGGCAACTTTTATGCGAGGCATTCCATTTGTTCAGATTCCTACAACTCTTTTGTCGCAAGTAGATAGTAGCGTTGGTGGCAAAACGGCGGTAAACCATCCTCGTGGAAAAAATATAATTGGAGCTTTTTATCAGCCTAAAGTTGTCTTAATAGATTTAGAAACGTTGTCAACACTGCCATCAGATGAATTTAGAGCCGGTCTTGCAGAAGTGGTGAAGTATGGCGTTATTGCAGACCCTGAGTTATTCGACTATCTAAATGAAAACTCAGAAAGAATTTTGAATTTAGATTCTGAATGTTTGAGCAGGATAATAGAAACTTCGTGCGCAATTAAAGCGCAAGTTGTTGAAAGCGATGAAAGAGAAAGTAGACGGCGGATGATTTTAAATTTTGGACATACTTTTGGTCATGCAGTAGAGGCTTTGACGCAATATGTTCAATATAAACACGGTGAGGCTGTTGCTATTGGAATGGCGTTTGCGTCGCTCTTATCGAACGAAATGAATAAGTGCTCACCTTCAGTTGGAGAGCGTGTCGAAGAACTATTGATGAAATTAAATTTGCCAATCAAATCGCCGAATTTAAATTCAAATGAAGTCATTGAATCTATGTACCATGATAAAAAAACGACTGCAAAAAAGATTAAATTCATTCTTGCAAAGAAAATTGGTGAAGTTGAAATAATTGATGAGATTCCAGAGATTACTTTAAAAAAGACTCTTGATAATTTTTTGTAAATAGTTGAAAATAATAATTCAATCGACTTAATTTTTTGAAGAAAGGTTAACTGGTTTCCATGAAACGGAAAGCCGAAATCTTTAGATGGTTTTTTATAATATTGTTGGCTGCTTCAGCGGGTCTTTATTATGGTTGTGGTTCTGTGAGTAATGAATCCAGCGGCGGTGATGGTAGCGTTTCTACGACTGTTGGCGGTTCTACATCAGTGGGGAATGATGTTACGCTTAATATTACGTCAAACCGTAATTCAATGAAGGTTGGGGATCTGGCATTAATAAACATTGAAGTTTCTTGCACTCCTCGAGTGGGTAATGCTACATGTCCTACAGATGGCACAAACTTTGTGTTCGCAGCTAATCCCATCAATGCAGCTGATACCTCGCAGGCAGATTTTGATATTGTTGCGAACTACACTAATTCGGGAGAAGGTACTCTTTCGCAAGTAACAAATACCTTAACTTTAGCGGCAGGAACTCGGCAAAACCTTACTGCTTCTCCCCCTGTTTCGGTTGTGCCAGGTGGTACTACCAGCGCAGCCATTTTTACTGTCACGGTTACAGGAGTTAGCCCTGGGTCTTCTGTATTTACGGCACAATCTTTTGATGCTGTGGCTTCCTTAGTAATTGACATTTTTGCGAATACTACTTCTCCAATTACCGGAAATTAAAACTTTCACAAGTCTTAGCTTTTTTAATCCCTTCCAATAAGGCGCGTTTCATGCGCTATAAACACATACTCTGCGCCGCCATTTTGGTAATCCCTTGGGTTTTTTCTTTTCCACCTGAAGATGATTGGGCGCGTGGTATTAAAGAAAGAGCGTTGCTTTCTTTTTTTGCTTTATTACCAGCCTATTTTATTTGGTTTCATAATAAATGGTTAGCGAGCCTTCTGGTTTATTTAAACCTGTTTACTATGTTTCGAGATAATGACGTCTCTTTTTCTGCTTTCATTATTGTATTAGCTTATTCCGGTTTTTATTTAATGATTCAGCGTATCCATGATGATTTTTTATGGTTAAAAAAGGTGATTGCTTTTTCTTTTGGGTTAGTATTTTTTTATGGAGTTCTGCAACTATTTAACTTCCATCCGATACTATCAATGGTGAATTCTGTCATTCAATGGGAAGGAGAACTATTTGCTAAGAAATTTACAGAACGACTATCTGAAAAAGGGGAACTCAAAGAAAGTAGATTTGAAATAAAGGGGAAAACTTATTTGAAAGCTATCGTTTATAAAAGGGCGGGAAACTTGATGATAACCAATCTAGAATGGGTTTTACCTACTAAGGGTAAACAATTACTACGGGTTAATGGAATGTTTGGTAACCCTAATGATTGGCTAGGATATGTATTGGTAACATTTCCTTTTGTTTTCTATTTTATAAAATCAAAACAGATCCCCTGGCTTTTAACCATAGTCATCTTCATGGTATCTGCTGTTTTAGCTTTAAAATATAACCCTCCCAAAGAATATCGAAATTTAGCCGCTGGCATTGGCCCATCGGTAAGCATTCGCCTGCAAATATATAATGAAATTTTTGACCAGTATAAAGAGCGTTGGGTTATAGGCCATGGTCTAGGCACCTTTAAAATAAAGTTTCCGCTAAAACAAAAGTTTAAAACTTTTGGAGTTTTTACTTATGCTCACAATGATGGACTACAATTTCTTTATGAAACAGGACTGGTAGGTTTTATCTTGTTAATTGGCGCAATTATTAGTCCTTTAAAAAATATAAGGCTATTGGAAAAAGATACTTTAATTCTATGTAGTTCTTTAGGAGTATTTGTTGCGTTTTCATGTATTAACTTCCCAGCTCATATTGCTCCAACCATGTTAACCGCAATGGTTGCATTTAGCCTTCTAAGCCGTAGCGCAGCAATTAATCGCCCCACTAAAGTATAGCTTTATTCAAAAATTCTTTTTTAGCCTATTTTGATGATGTTCATTTTTTAGCGTGGAGGTGTATAAAATTTTGAACAATGGCTAATAAAAAATACATATTTTTATTGAATTTCCTTGCTGGAATCTCAAATCGAGATATAATTAAAAATAAATTCCCCGATAAATTAGGCTTTGCAAGGTTTCGTTTGAGATTGGCATTCAAATTGCTTTGTTAACGTTAAAGAAAATTTTTCCAATCCAAAAACTATGAAATTAAAAAAACTCAAAATACAAGAACTGGAACACAACCCTATTAATTGGCAAGAAGGTTTCACAATGATTGAAATGTTGGGGACCTTGGCAATAATGGGAATTGTTATGATATTTGCTATCCCTAATATGAATCAGTGGATAGAGAGAAGCCGTGCTGAAGCGGTTGCTCGTCAAATCTATTTTGATTTGCAGTTGGCTCGATCAAAAGCGGTTAGGAATCACAACAATGTGATTGTTTCTTTTCAAAATACTGGGACTCATCAATACACTGTTCACGTCGATACGAATGAAGATGGGACCCAAGACGGTGGAGAAGAAATTACTACCGTAACTTTGAAAGATAATATTGTTTTTGGAATTAATACAGGGATTAGCGATATTGATGGAAACGCCTTAACTTCTGGCATTTCAATGGGTGGCGATAAAAAAATTACGTTTAATGCAAGAGGTAGCGCGGGAGAAAGCGGTTCTGTTTACGTTCTTCCTTCAGCGGATGTATCGGTAAAAAACGATCTTTCGAGAGCGGTTAGCGTTATTCAAGCAACTGGCGCTGTCGAATACTGGAAATATTCTTCTGGAGCTTCGCCAGGACCATGGGCATGATAACTTTTAAACAAAAAATGGTAAAAAAACTTTTTCCCAACCATTTTGGAAAACTAATAAAAAACCAAAATGGATTAACCATGTTGGAAGTAGCCATTGGTCTCGTAATTTTAGCGGTGGCGCTTGTGGCATTCCTTTCGTCAGCTGGAAATGTTTCTTATTTCAATAAAAGAGCGGAACAAGAAAATAAAGCTACTCAGCTAGCCAGCAATAAAATGGAAGAAATAAAGCGGATTTCCACAAATGAAGCTACGGGAAGCGATTATGGGTTTTCTTACGTGACTTCTCAGACGGGCCTCCTTGCTTCAATGACGCGTAACAGTGCTTATAAGTATTCAAGTAGCGAAACAGAAGATGATTATACGACAACGACAACTTTAGAAGTTTACGATACCTCGACGGGGGCAGTTGCGAACGGAGATGTTTCCTTTGATACTCCCGATCAAATACGCGTTATACAATCGACAGTAGAGGTAACCTGGACCGATATGAAGGGACAATCCAAAAGCGTTCAACTTGCGACGCTTTTACACCGTAGACAATTTATCTAAAATTAAAATAGGTGTTGAGGTGAATATCAAATCAAAACAAGAAAAATTGTGGCGGTCAGTTTTAGCCAATGAGAATGGAATTTCTCTCATCATGTTTTTGGCGATTGTTTCCCTATTAGCTGTTTTAGCCTTAGGAGCTTTGCAATCGGCCAATCTAAATATTTTAAGTTCTGATTCGCATAAGAAGATAAAAAGAGCATTCTACTCTGCTGAGGTAGGATTAGATTTAGCGGTAGACGCTATTATTACAGAATTTGAAAACCTGAGTAGCTATACACAGTCTGCAGATTATGACGGAGCCGACGGTGACGGGTTTATTTCTCGAACGTTTAATAATTATACCGTTTCTTATAAGGTAACTAATCCTTCAGGAAAGTTTGTTTATCAAACTGTTAGCGGAAATAATCTAATTAATCATTACGCTCATACTTATAAAATCGAGGCCAAGTCGGTTTCTACCAAAGATGGTTCTAAAAATGATCTCAAAGAGACGGTTAGAATATTAGAAACGCCATTGGTTCAATTTTTTATCTTTTACGGTGGAAGCGGTAACGCGGCTGATTTGGAAATACTCCCTGGTCCAACTTTGAATAGTTGGGGCAGAATTCATTCTAATGGCGATATTTATGTCGGAACGAATAATTATTTTAATTTACGAAACTATGACGAGTCGGGAATTATTTCACCGCATGCTATGACGGCAACGGGCAGTATTTATTTGAAAAGAAAAAATAACGGATCGACTTACTCGGGAGACCATGTTGTCGTAAAAACCGCAAGCACAGGGACTAGTTTTACTCCTACGACTATCTTTACGGGGGATATTACAAAAGATAATGAAGAAAGCGAAGAGGCGCGTTTCGGTAATTATGTTTTAGTTAATGAAGATATTTTGACGGCCACAAATAAAACGGCTTTCAATCGCGGTGGTTTTTATGAAACTCGGGCCGGTGATCCAGACGCTTCAAATATTGACGGCATTAAAATTGTGGGGACAGGGGGAGTTGGCGACGGTATTACCATAACCGTTTCCCAGCCGAGCGCAAATACAGATGTAACAAGTCTATTGGCGACCAATCCCCCTAGCATATCGGAAGGAGTTGCAAGCACGACGGTCGATTCTCCGCCAATTTACGAATCTACCAGCGCTTTTACCGATAACCGAGAAGATAGAGCTGTCAGTTTTACCGATATCGATTTAAATTTACTCGAGCAATGGTATGTTGAGTATTTGAGTAACCAAAGTTTGAGTTTGAAATCAGCTTCTGATAGCGATGGAGGCGGGGGAATATTAGTATACGCTTCGCGGTCTGCTAATGCCAGTTCTGCAAACGATTCCGATCCTATGCAAGCGATTCGTTTAGTTAAAAGCGTTACGCCGCAATTGTTGGATGAGACAACTGTAGCTTCGGATAATGCCATTTACGTACAGGGTGATTTTAATACGGTATCTACTCGTGGAGTGGCGTTAATAGGCGATGCTGTTAATATTTTATCGAACAATTGGTCGGATCCTGGCGGTTGTAATTCAGCTTCCAATACCACTTATAACGCCGCCTTTTTTGGAGGTAATGTTCCAACACCTGAAGGAGGCGGGACTTATAGCGGTGGCTTGGAAAATTATCCAAGAATGCACGAAAAATGGTCCGGAAAAACGGCGTACATCAATGGATCGTTTATTAATTTGTGGTCGAGCTCTCAAGCGACAGGAAGCTGGAGTTATGGGTGTCCAGTTTATACAGCTCCAACTCGGACTTGGGGATGGGATGTGAATTTTCAAAACCCCTCTTATTGGCCCCCTTTTATTCCTTCCATTTTTAGCGTCGAAAGGGTGGGACAAATAGAATGATGCGATCTATAAAATCTTATAATAAAACTGGGTTTAATTGGAAAGATCAAAGCGGTTTTACAATGATAGAACTTATCGTTGCCGGAGCTTTGACGCTTCTAATAATCGGAATCATGGTTGGAATTCTTCAAAATGAGAGAATTATTTTTGATCGACAAACCCAAAAATCCGAATTAGAGACTGCTGGGATTGCGACAAAAGAATTTCTTTCAAAGTCAGTTATGAATTCTGGTTATAACGTATTCCGTGGTAAACGTTTTTTAGCCGCTTCTGACCATTATCTTAGCGTGGTCTACGATGAAGATGATGATGGCGCCATTCAGAACGATGAAGTATTTGTTTACGCCGTTTCTGAAGCGTCAGGCTCAGTTACGGAGTCTTTTTCTGTGGACGCTTATTTTGACCAAAATGACGACGGGAATGTTGCTAGTGATGAGCATCGTGTTTATAGCATTGAATTGATCTTGAATAGCCCTCCTTACAATTTATATAAATACACTCTTAATAATGGAGATAGCGGTTATAGTAAAGCTGTTGTCGCTAGGAACGTCGATAATTTTATTATGTCCTATTACAATAAAAATTTAAAATTATTGCCTCGCGATGTAAATAATTCTGAGGTAGATCCAACTATGCCATTTAATTTTTCCGCTTCGGAATCTCAATTAAATGATATCCGACGTGTAGATATGGAACTTTTGGTGCGCAGTAAAAATCTAGATTCTAAACCGGAGCATCTATCTAGTGGAACTTATACAGCCAACAGTGTCGCCACTTATGGGGGGGATACCACCTATAGCGACGGTTATCATAGAAAAACTTTTACCGCCAAGATTTCTCCGCGGAACTTGTCATTATCTCCATGGGGATCTATTTCTTTAGCCGCTAGTCCATCGAGCGTAACCTGTCCTACCGCGTCAACGACGGTTACGGCTAACCTGGTGGATAATCAAGGACAAGCCATGTCTGGGGAAACTTTAACCTTCACGACAAATGGAGGTACGCTTTCACCTTCTTCTGTTACTACAGGCACAAGTGGATCTGGTGAAACTTCATTAACTTATGATTTTAGCGATTCCACAAAAACTATTACGCTTTCTTCAAATACTACGGTAACAGTGGATGGAGAGAGTCGACCTATTTATAATTCAATTCCTATTTCGTTTACCATAGGTGTTGCGTCTGGCGATAACATTGCCACAGAAGACTTTGAAAACGCGCAAGGAAATACAATTCCAAATTGGACTGAGTATGGTCAAACCAATTGGAATATAAGTACTTCAGGCACAAAGGTTTATCACAGCGCTGCAAATGGGTCTGGTATTGCTGTGTATGATGGAGGGTGTTTGTCTGCTGATTATGATGCCCAAGTAGATCTAGTTGGAAAAAATGGATCTGGAATGTCAGATGGAGATTATTCTGGTTTAGTAATACGCCATCAGGGTGAAGATGACCAAAATCATTATAGAGTCCAAATTTATTCAAGCGTTACCGGAAATGGAAATAACGCAGTTGAAGAGCTTAAATTGCAAGTAGTTAAAGTTGAAGACGGAACCGAAACTACTTTGACTCCAGAAACTACTCTTAATGTTATGCTTGATTCTTTAAAAAATACGACCCATTACCTTAAAGTCAGGGCGCAAGGCGAAAGTATTCAGGCAAAATTTTGGGTGACTGGATCTTCAGAACCAAATGATTGGAATTTGACGGTATCAGATTCGACTTTTTCTTCAGGTAAAGTGGGTGTTGCGACTCAAACCTCAGTCAATCGATTCGATAATGTTACTATTACCGCTTTGTAATAAATTTAAAAGTTTAGCAAGCTAGTTTTCCGCTTACATTCTTCAGTATTAAAAACCGGTTGACTTCCCTAAGGTCTCTTCTCATAATGACCTATTTACAAATTGGGGTAGGGTGTTTTACTTAAACCGGATGGCAATTCCTTCAAAGCTTTTTGTTTGGTATTGAGCTTTCTCTCCGCATAACCAATGTTTTGGCCCGGATTTCCCGATACTTTTTAAATTAAAATGCAATCTGAAGTTTACCGGAGGTTGTGATGAATATTGCTTTAACTGGAATTACTGGGATGGTTGGGTCCCACCTTGTTCGACGATTGGATAAGGAAAACCCAGAAGGATCAAAATATAATATACGCGCGTTGATTCGCGAGTCGAGTGTCGTTGAACACTTGAAGCCTTTTGAAGATATAGATTATGTGATTGGCGACTTAAATGATAAGGATTCGCTGGCTAAACTAGTTGCTGACGCTCACACAGTGATTCACTTGGCGCATTTTCCTGGCCCTGTTCAAACAGCCGATGAATTAGTGAAAGCAAACGTTAACGGTAGCTATGAATTACTAGAAGCGGCAAAAAAGGCGAAAGTTAAACAGTTTATTTTTATGAGCGCGTGCGCTGTTTTTGGAGATGTGTTGCCATCAGTTTCTGCCGATAGTCCGCTAGATGAAAATCATCCAGTTCGCCCAGCAGGTTTGTTCGGAGCAATTAAATCGGCGATCGAAGCTTTTTGTTTTTCTTACCAAAAAGCGAGCGCGTTTGATTTAACGATTTTTCGACCGGTGACTATTTATGGAGTGAAACCAGATATAGATAAATCGGAATGGTTCCAAACAGTCGATTATTTGGCGACCAATTACAATGTTGATTTGAAGGGAAGCACAAAGTATGTTTCGGTTGACTCAGTGTGCCAGGCAATTGAAAAGGTCATAGGAAAAACCGATGCAAAATCAGCTTATCATCTAGTAGATGGTCATATACATAATTTGGATCTGGGTGAATTGATTGCCGAAATTGTCGATTCGTTTGGGGAAGCTCAAGGGGTTAAAGGTCAGGAAGGCGTTCCAATGAGTTCTGAAGCGGCTAAAGAACTAGGTGTTGAATTCAAGGGGTTAGATGGAATCAAAGAATACATTAAGTTGATTCATCAACTTCAAGTTCAATATGGTGGAGAACGTTCTATGGATAACTGGTGATTTTTTTAACTTTAACTTCAACTTCAATATTTAAACGTGTTAAATTCTCAGAATTTTTTTAGTCGACTAAAGCAAGAAGGTTTTAATTTTTATACTGGGGTTCCTTGCTCGCTTTTAGCGGGATTGTTTTCCATTTTGGAAAAACAAGATGAGTTCCCTTATTTAGCTTCCGTCCGGGAAGATGCAGCTGTGGGACTGTGCTCTGGAGCATACATGGGAGGAAAACTTCCTGTTTTGTTAATGCAGAATTCCGGTTTTGGATATAGTTTAAATGCCTTCACTTCTCTAAACTTGATATATAAAATTCCAATGTTAGTTGTCATGAGCTGGAGAGGTTGTGGAGGAAAGGACGCGCCCGAACATATTATTATGGGCGATATAAACGAAAAGCTCTTGGAAACTTCTGGAATGGAATATTCTATTCTAACTCAAGATAACCTAGATGAAGTTTTGGCTAGAGCGCGCCAAACTATTGTAAAAGATGAATTACCTTTTACAATTTTGGTAAAAAAAGGATTTTTTGATGAAAGGTAGCGAAGCGGTAGCCGCTGTGATGGCTGAATTAGACGATGAACCTGTAGTAAATGCCAATGGTTTTATAGGGAGAGAAGCTTTTACAGCAAGAGACCGCGAAGCGAACTTTTATATGATCGGCTCTATGGGATTGGCTTCGTCTATGGGATTGGGAGTTGCTCTTGCTCAACCAGGTAAAAAGATAGTTGTTCTTGATGGAGATGGAAATGTTTTAATGGCAATGGGGACTTTGGCAATGATTGCCGCCGCCGCTCCCAAAAACCTTGTTCATGTGACTATCGATAATGGAGTTTACGAATCTACAGGGAATCAAAAAACTCTATCGAGTCAGATTGAATTAGAAAAAGTTGCGAAGAGCTCCGGTTATAAAAACTCTTTGGTTGTTACCGAATTAGATGAATTGAAAAAAGCGTTTCGGACTGCTTTAGATTCTGACGGGCCATCTTTTATTTTAGTTAAGGTAGAACCTAACTTTGACCATAACACAGGCCGCGTCACGCATACGCCAGAAGAAATAAAGCGGCGATTTATGACCGCCGCTTCAAGATAAATATATTTAAAGCATCAAATCTAATTTTTGAAGCTTGAAGCTTCAAAAAAACCTGAAAGTTAGACTGTTAAGTCTACTCGTTGTTGCGAGCTTCCGCTTCCATTAGATTCTGTCTCGGATGTTGAAGTATCTACAGAATTAGCCGAAGAATTGAAATTGGAAGCGCCTTCTGAATTTCCTTCTTGGGTTGTGCTTTCAGCTGGTGTAGGTGGAGTTACCGATGCAGAATCCCCTGTTGTTTGAGGTGCTGTTCCGCCTGAGTCAGCTGTGGATGCATTTCTGTTCTCAGAAGTACTCGTAGTTGAAGAGCTTGGTCGAGTTAGTAGTGTTGTTGCGTTACCTATTCCGTCTATAGCCATAATCCCTCCCTTATATATCTTTTCTTAAGTTTCTTGAATTTGAACGGAACTTTCGTTCGCGCTACGCACCGCTTCGCGCAATCTGATCAATTCTTCCGTTGGTAGTTGTTTAACCACGCTCTTCGTTGAAGGGTCGATGATTTTCAAAACTACCTGCTGGTTATCAGTGATCGATAATCGTCTCAAATTTGTAGGGCTAGACTGGTTTTCATTATTCGATGATGACTTTTCTCGCCGAACTTCTTCTTCCCCGCTATTTTGAAATTTCTGCGCTGAAGCTGCTGCCCGAGATGCGTTCGAAAGTGTTACCGAATCCTCGCCAGAATTCGCCTTTCCTTGTTCGGACGTATTTGATGGCCTAGGATTCGCGGACGGCTTGTCTGCAGGTGATTTTCTTCCTGCTGGGCCTAATGGATCTACCGCGTTTGTTTCCATGGCGTTCCCTTTCTTAATAAAACAGGTTTCTATTATTTTTTTAGGAGAAACCAGGCTCCGAAAAAATAGGGTGTATGGTCCCTAACTCACTTATCGGCAGCTGATTTAAAAACTTTAATAAAAAATTAAACTTTTTTAAAAAAGTTTAATTTTAAAGAAAAAAAGGCGGAATTAAGTCGGAGATTTAGTTAGGTGAGCGGTAAGTTCCTCTTAGAGCATGACCGGAGGCAGATTCTATATAGATCTTTGCTAAACCGCCAGATTTTAAGGTTTTTTGCCCACCAGAAAAGTTAACCATCCAATAATGTGGAGACCTTCCTTTAAAATCGTAATCTTTGTGGACGGTTTCGCCTTCCACAAGAACTTCTACGACTTGTCCTATATATTTTTTCGCATTACGGTCAGATAATGATTTTTGAAGGTCTATCGTTCTTTGCAAACGCTCTTTTTTGACTTCAAGAGGAACGGAATCTTCCATTTCAGTTGCCGGCGTGCCTGGTCGAGGACTATAAGAAAACATGTAACTGCTGTCAAACCCTACCCATTCCATAAGTTCCAGAGTATCTTCAAACTCTTGGTCGGTTTCTCCTGGAAACCCCACTATGATATCTGTTGAAAACGCAATATCAGGAGCCTCAGATCTTAAAAGATCAATTAAGGCTTTGTATTCATTGACTGTGTAACCTCGACGCATTCTTTCCAAAACTTTATTATTTCCGCTTTGAACGGGTAAATGGAGTTGATTGACTAAGATGTCTAAATCTTTAAATGCGCGAGCCGCTTCTTTGGTAAAGTCCTTTGGGTGACTTGTGGTAAACCGAATTCTTTCTACTCCAGATATTTCAGCGACGCCATATAATAGTTCATGAAACGGAGTGGGAGGTTGCATATCTCGTTTTCCATACGAGTTTACATTTTGTCCTAATAAGATAATTTCTTTAGCTCCTCGGTCCACTAATTGTCTTACTTCTTCGTAGATTTCGTAAGGTTCTCGTGATTTTTCTCGTCCTCGAGTGAAGGGAACTATACAAAAGGAGCAAAACTTATCGCATCCTTTGATGATATTTACATAAGCGCTGGGTCCGCTGGTCTTAGCTGCCGGTTCGTCGCTGATTGGGATAGAGTATTTTTTTTCTTGGTCGAATTCCGTCCAAACTAAGGATTTCTTTTGAGTTTTTACGTAATCAACCGCTTCGACGACTCGCTCTACGGCGTCCGGTCCTAGAACCATATCGAGATAAGGAAACTTTTTTATTAACGTTTCACCTTCTTGCTGAGCTAAGCAACCAGCAAGGGCAAGGGTCATATCAGGGTTAGCTTTTTTTAGTGGTCTAATGGTTCCGAGTAATGAATAGATTTTATGTTCCGCTTTATCTCGGATTGAACAGGTATTGACCAAAACCAAATCTGCGTTTTCTTTGGCAGAGGTGCGCAAATAACCTGACTGAAACAAAAGTTGTTCCATTCGGTCAGTATCTGCCACATTCATCTGACAGCCAAATGTTTCCATGTAGACTTGTTTCATATGAAATCTAAGGACGTATTCTATGTAGTTAGTTGTTGTAAAGCTTTTAATTTAAAGGAATTAGAGCGCTAATGCAAGGGGTTAAGAACAGACTTGTTTAAAAAGCTAATCTAATTCAAACTCGTTTTTCCAGTCAGAATCGCCTTCTAACGGTTTTTGTTCTTGTTTATCGAGAACAAAATTCCCCAAGATGAGATAATCCATTTCGGTTCGCATAAAACAGCGAAAAGCATCTTCAGGAGTACAAACGATAGGTTCTCCTCGAACGTTGAAGGAAGTATTGACGATGATGGGACATCCCGTCTGTTTTTCAAAACTTTCCAATAATGCATGGTACCGAGGATGGGTGGTTTTTTCTACCGTTTGTATACGTGCGGTATAGTCTACATGAGTTACGGCGGGGATATCTGAACGAGGGATATTTAGCAGATCAATGCCAAATAATTTTTCTTGTTCTTCTGTCATTTTAATTTTTCGGGCTTCTTTTACAGGAGCGACTAACAACATATAGGGACTTGATGCGTCCATTTCGAACCATTCGCTCACTTTTTCTCGCAAAACAGAAGGGGCAAAAGGGCGAAAGGACTCTCTATATTTAATCTTCAAGTTCATAACGGATTGCATTTTTTTACTTCTTGCGTCGCCAAGAACACTTCTTCCTCCAAGGGACCTAGGGCCAAACTCCATTCGACCTTGAAACCAACCGATTACCTTTTCGTCTTTTAAATGTTTAGCAACTGTTTCGATTAATTGGTTATCGTCGTACTCTTTAAAAGGAATTTCTTCCTTCTGTAGGAAATTTCGAATAGTTTCTTTATCAAACTCAGGACCTAGGTAAGATCCTTTCATTGAATCGTTTCCATTTACTTTGCGTGAACTATTCAAAGCGTGATGCCATATATAAAGCGCTATTCCTAAAGCCCCTCCAGCGTCGCCCGCTGCAGGTTGAACCCAGATTTCGTCAAAAACTTTTTCTCGAAGTATTTTTCCATTTCCTACGCAATTCAGAGCGACTCCGCCGGCGAGGCAAAGGTTTTTCATTCCGGTGAGTTTGCGGACATAGCGCGACATTTTTACCATGATTTCTTCGGTAATTACCTGTAGCGATGCTGCGATATCCATTTCTCTTTGAGTGAGTTGGGATTCTCCCTTACGAGCCGGTCCTCCAAATAACTTGTCAAACTTTTGATTGGTCATCGTAAGACCTGCTAGATAGTTAAAATAAGACATGTCCATTCGAAACGAACCGTCATCTTTCAGGTCTATCAGGTGTTCTCTAATGAGATTGACATATTTGGGTTTTCCATAAGGAGCTAGTCCCATTACTTTATATTCGCCGCTATTAACTTTAAATCCCAAGTAGTAGGTAAAAGCCGAATAAAGCAACCCAAGAGAGTGTGGAAACTGTAGTTCTTTAATAAGTTCAAGTTTGTTGCCTTTGCCTACGCTAATACTGCTTGTAGCCCATTCTCCCACTCCGTCCATTGTCAATACAGCGGCTTCTTCAAAAGGTGATGGAAAAAATGCGCTGGCGGCATGAGACTCGTGGTGTTCGGCGAACATCACCGGACCTGAATAATCCAAATTAGTTCGAATATTTTGGCGTGTCCAAAGTTTGTCTTTTAGCCACAAGGGGACAGCTTTAAGGCATGATTTTAATCCGAGGGGAGCGACGCTTAAGTAAGTTTCTAAAATTCTCTCGAATTTGATAAAAGGCTTATCATAAAAGCCAACATAATCTAGATCTTCCACTTTAATACCGCCTTCTTGAAGGCAGTATTCAACGGCTTTATGGGGAAAAGAAGCGTCGTGTTTTTTACGAGTAAAACGTTCTTCTTGTGCGGCGGCTGTAATCTCCCCATCTTGGACTAGGCAGGCTGCAGAATCATGATAAAAAGCTGAAATTCCTAAAATATTCATAATAATTATTTGAAAATTAACTTAGAGATAAACCCTTAGCGGTATATCCCAATAATATTAAACCTAGAATGAGAACCAATCCATTTAATCTGACAGATAAAGAATGTAGACGATCAAATTGAGATTTAAGGTTGCTCAATTTATCTGAGTTTTCTTCAGTTTTAATCAAAGGTTTCAAACCTCTTGCTTTTGGACCGACTACTTGACCGGCAAAAACAGAACAACATAGCATAATAGAAATTAAAATTATTTTAGTGTCGGTGAATGACTGAGAGTTTATTAATAAAATGGCTAGGGCGATAATACCCGAAATGTAGCCTATCAGATAATATCTGGGAAAAATAACTCCCACAACTTCTCCAGCTTTTTCCCGTTCCAAGGTTTTAAAAATTGCGGGAGCGGCAAAGAATGAGAAAAAGACAATGGAGCCAATCCAAACGACTAAAGATAAAAGATAAATTAAATTAAAAAACATTTTTATTATTCAAATTTTTTGATTTTAATCTGATTGTTAAAGAATGTACTTGGTTTGTAAAAATGGATTGTAGAAACTAGGAGATTTTTTTAAATAGATTTTAGATAACAGAATTATCATATCAAATTTGTCAAATTACCGCTATTAATAGAAGGTGTTGTCTGTTGAATTAAAGCGGTTAAAATAATAAAAATTAAATTATATTTTTTTCGTTAAATTGAACGTTAAACAAAATAGTTTGGAAATTAATTTCAAGGTTTTTCCTGGTTCCGGGAGACTAATCCATGTTCTATTTCTTTAACTATTTTTTGCGCAGCCTCTTTAGGGTCTGCGGCATTCCGTATGGGTCTGCCAACAACAATATAGTCCGCTCCGTCTTTTATAGCTTGTTCAGGAGTTGCGACGCGAGATTGATCGTCAGCGGACATTCCTTGCCATTGAGGTCTAATTCCTGGAACGATGAGCAAAAAATTGGGCCCGCATGCTTGACGAATTTTTTCAACTTCTTGAGCGGAACAAACAGCTCCAGAACAACCTGCTCTTTGGGCTATTTCGGCCCTTTCGGTGGCCAGCTGTGGCAAGCTAATATTCTGAGAAAAGCCTAGAAGGGGTAAGTGATCGGGCGATGTGCTTGTAAGAATAGTGATTCCTAAAATATCTATGCCTTTTCGAAAAGACTCTTTGTTTTGTAATAAATTGGGGTGATCGCAATGTACGGTTACAAAACGAACTGGATATTTTGAAGCAGATCGTAAAGCGCCTGAAACAGTGGCTGGAATATCATGTAGCTTTAAGTCTAAAAAAATCCCCGCTGAACTATTTTCAGTAACCGCTCGAATTATGGAAGGGCCTTCTGCAACAAATAGTTCCAAACCAATCTTAAAGTAGCCTACATGCCCATTTAGTATTTTAACTAGCCGCACAGCTTCATTTATATCTGGTACGTCTAGGGCAAATATCAATCTTTCTTTAGCCTGATTCAATTTGAGTGAGCTACCTTTTATTTGTTTGTTTTTTTGATTCTAAAACTCTGATAATATAGATAAAGCCAAAGCCCCCAGAACGACTTTTCTTTAGTTTAAGGGTATTTGATTCAATTTTTGATTCCTTTTTCTTAGCGCCCTAATTACTTTTTACCTATTTTAGGATGCCTTTTTGAAAAAAGCGATCCAGTCAATAAAGAGAAAACCACTTCATGACATCTGATGATGATTTCGAAATACGATACCAGTTTCGATTTCCCGATGATTCCACCAGGGATTTTCTCTTTACGCTAGACAAAGATAGTTTAGCTTTAAAATCTACGGTTGATACCAACAATCTTCCTGAATGGACTCGGCTTGATTATCATAAATGTTCTAATTGTACTTTAAAAGCTGAAGACAACCCGTTGTGCCCTGTTGCGAAAGAATACTATTATATATTGGATAGCTTTAAAGCAAGTTTTTCTTTTGAAGAAGTAAAAGTCATCGCAAAAGTCCCCGAACGGGTTTATTTTAAGGAAACAAGTCTACAGTCTGGAATATCGAGCATGATTGGAATTGTGAATGTTACCAGTGGATGCCCAGTGTTATCGACTTTAAGGCCAATGGTTAGATACCACCTTCCTTTTGCTTCCTCCGAAGAAACGACTTTTAGATCCGCGTCTGTTTTTTTACTGAAAAAGTATTTACAGAATAAAGATAAAGGTGTTTTGCCAAAAATCGATTGGCAGGAACTGGCGGATGAATTGGAGCAAGTTAGTATCGTGAATCTTGGTTTAGCTGGTCGAATAAAAGGTATGTCGTCAGGTGATGCAAATATTAATAGTTTATTAATTCTTGATGGTTTTGCGAAGATTACAGGGTTTACCCTTGAAAACGGGATAGAAGAATTGAGATATCTATTTGAAGACCATGTCAATCCCTCGCAAGAGCCCTAGAAAAAAAAGCCATCGTTGTATCTAGACATTATCGACCCATCCTTAATTAAAGCTGGATTGAATTCTAGCTTTTCTCCTGCGAGTTCTCTAAAAATTAGATTTGGAATATCCGCTCCTTGCGAAATTGAATGAACCGAACCGCTTCCGAATCTCAAGTTTACATCTGTAAATAGAAAACGACCTGAAGATTCTTTAAAGCCCTGTAAATTACATGGGCCTTTCAGTCCTAAAGCCTTGGCCATTTTTTTTGCTTGTTCGATTATTTCTTCGTCCATATCAATTTGGCTGAGAGTAACTTCCCCCGCTCTGGTCTCAATCCTTTTTCTAGGTGTTACGACTAATGGAAGTCCGTTCGAATCGGAAAACCAATCAATTGTGTATTCGTCTCCTTTTACGAATTGTTGAAGTATTTGATTGGAATGTTTAGCCTTATAATAATCAAGATCTACTTGGTCGTTAATCACAACGCAACCCTTGCTCCCTTCTCCTTTTTTTGGTTTTGATATCAATGGAAAATTGGGGGATAAAGGATCAAATGGATTTGGTTTGGGGATTCCTTTTTCTTGGAAGAAGTTTGAGAGTTTTTCTTTGTCGTGGCAAATAGAAATTACTTCTGAATTATTTATGTAGAGGTGAATACTCAGATCTATAAAAGGTTTTCTGTTTGTATCGAGATATTCGATAGCTCGATTGGTTAATGGAACAATAGCGTTAATTGATTTTTCCCTACAAAAAGTTAAAAGACTTTTAAGGCAATCAGGGTCGTCAAACCTCGGAATATTTTGCTTAATATCTAGTATCTTTAAGGCGGGGGAGTAGATATTACTATCGGCCCCGGCAATGTTGTGCCCTGAGGGAAATGAATTCAAGGTTTGTTGGAATGTGCGGATAAGGCCCACTCGCCAATTTGGAGCGAGAAATAATAAATTAATTTTTTTCATTTAGATTTATTATGGCAACTAAGTTTGAACGTTATTTTGCTTAAAAACTTTCTAGGAAAATCATTTAGTAAGAGTCGAAGACGTAATTAAAAACCTTTTAAACTAGCCAATTCGCGAAGAATTTTAGCGGTTGCTCCCCAAATTCTATTTTCTTTGTGCCAAAAAGCAATCATTTTCATAGAGCTTTTGAAACCAGTGTCTGGGTGTTGTGTTGTGAGTAGTGGAAATAGGGGGATATCAAAAATTTGTTCTACTTCGTCAAAATTGGGTTCGTAAGTTGGAATATGATCGACTAGAGCGATAAAGGGAGTAATTTCATACCCGGTCAAAGTTTTGACCTTATCTAAACGTCCTATAATTAAAGCCTCTTCTACCCATAAGTTAATTTCTTCGAATGTTTCCCGCTGTGCTGTTATAAGAAGATTTTCGTCATCTTCCTCAAAAACTCCGCCAGGAAAACCAATTTCTCCAGGATGACGGTGTAAATCGCGCGAGCGTCGCATTAAAATAATATGAGGATTATTTTCTCTTAAATAGATAATAACCATCACTGCTGCCGTCATATTATGATCGGCTGGCGGCTCTCCTTTAAAAACGGGATATTTTTGCTTAATGCGATTTACTAGTAGGATCATGCTGGATTATGAGATGCCCAATTTGAAAATTCTTCTTCGTTAAATCCTACCGTGACTTTATTGCCTTCATAAGCGATAGGTCTTTTGACTAGTCTTCCGTTTTCAGAAAGAAGATCGATGGCTTCTTTTTCTGTCATATCCTTAATTTTATCTTTAATCTTCTTTTCCCGGTATTCTACGCCGCTAGTATTGAAAACTTTTTTAATTCCGTATTCTTGAATCGCAAGCTTCAGTACCTTTTTGGGTGGAGGGTTTAATGTAATGTCGGTGTCTTTATATTTTATTCCTTGTTCGTCCAAAAACTTTTTGGCTTTTCTGCAGGTACCGCATTTGTTGTATTGATAAAGGTGAATCATTATTCTCTCTCCTGCCAGGGTTCCGATATTTAGATATATCTAATTGTATATTAAATTGAATTCAAATGTTTGTCATCTGCGATTGCTTTGAATTTAGTTAAGAGCCCAAGTTATTCCGGCTAAAACTTTATTAACGCGATTTAAGTAGAAATGATTGAAAAAAGGGCTCCAATGGAACATATTTCAGTTAGTACAAGATATAGTATGTATGATAGAAAAAATACACTAGCAGTGGTATAATCTACTTTACAATCGGGATTTATTGAGATAGAGTTCCGGTAATACGCATCCCAACTAATTAGAAAACTTATCTCTTTAATAAAGCTATGAAGTTAAAAAGTTTAGAGTTAATTGGCTTTAAATCCTTTGGAGAAAATGCCAAATTAGATTTTACCCAAGGTTTTACGGCAATTGTAGGCCCAAATGGGTGTGGAAAAAGTAATATCTCCGACGCCATTCGTTGGGTAATTGGAGAGCAAAACTCACGAGCCCTTCGCGGTCAAAAGCTTACAGATCTGATTTTTAACGGTAGCGCATCAAGAAAAGCACTTAACCGGGCTGAAATTTCATTGGTTTTAGAAGATATACCAATGGGGTTAAGAGTAGCTAACGTTCCTTTGGTGGGAACCGAAGTCAAAGTGACTCGCTGTTATCATCGGTCTGGAGATAGCGAATATCTCATCAATCAGATTCCTTGTCGGTTAAAAGATATTATTGATTTATTTTTGGATTTGGGCGTAAGTTCGCGATCGATGACGATTGTTGAACAAAACCATGTTCAGGAGATTATTTCTGCAAAACCCGAACAACGACGTTATTTGATTGAAGAAGCGGCGGGAATTTTAAAGTTTAAACATCGTAAGCACGAAGCGGAACTTAAACTCAATGCCTCCAGACAAAATTTGCTTAGAATAACCGATATTGTTCAAGAGCTTTCCCGCCAAGCAGATTCTTTAAAGAGACAAGCTGATAAAGCCGAACGTTATAAGCGATTTCGATCCGAGCTTAAGAACTTTTCTCTAAATCTTTTTTCACAAAGAATCCGTCAATTCCAAGAAGAATTAGAATCATTGGAAAAAGAGTTAGCAATTGTAGAGGACAAAAAAGTTCAGTTAACTTCGTCATCTTCTACTCTAGAAAATAGAATTGAAGAACTAAAAGAAGAAATTAGCGAATTACAGATTCAAATTGACTATAAAAAAGACGCTGTTCGAAGTCTTGCAAATCAAATTTCTAAGGATGAGCATAGTATTGAGCTTAAGCAGACCCAAGTGGATGCCGCTGAAAAAGATTCGAATTCTGCCGAGAGTGAAGTTTCTGAAATGAAAAAAGAAATTCAAGAACTTGAGTCGGGGACAGTTTCACAACGTTCGGAGTTAGGCAAAGTCTCGGAAGAAATAGGTTCGCAAGAAAGCGCTTGCGATGAATTGGCTGGGAAAACTGAGCAAAAAAGAGAAGCTCTACAAGAAGAAGAAAGTCTTCTAAGAAACAAAGAAAATAGAAGCCGCGAAGTTTATGCCCAATTAGCTCAGAAAAATAACGCGTGTTCTGTTTTGGATACAAGAATAGAAAATATAGAAGGCCGAGCCGAGAAATTAAAACGTGAGCGCCAGGAAGCGTTGGAGGAAAAAGAAAAAACGGAAGCGTTAGCGAAAAGCTCTGAAGTTTTATTTGAAGAAAAATGTGAAGCTTTGGAAACCCTAAAGTCGAGCGAGGAGGAAGTTAAAGAAAAGATTCAAGATTGCAAAAGCCAACTTAGGACTCGCGAAGAAGAATATGAAGTAGTTCGCGAAGAATATTATTCCCGCAACTCTTACTTCGATTCGTTAAAAGCTCTTCGCCAAAAATTTGAAGGATTTGACGAAGGCGTTAAGGTTTTAATGTCCAACACCAACGGAGACAGGATACCAGGTTTGTTGGAAGTAATGGTAGACGTGTTGAAGGCTCCGGAAGAAGTTGAACCCGCTTTGGAAGCAGTTTTAGGCAACCGTTTGCAAAGTGTTATTGTCGATTCTTATAGTGATAGTCTTCAGGCAATCAATTATTTAAAAACCAATGAGTCGGGCAGAGGTTCTTTCATTCCTAAAGTTCCGCGATCTTTTGCAAAACCTCCTATCGTTTTAAATGGCAATCCAGCTGTTAGAGGTAAGTTAAAAGACATGGTTCAATGTCCTTCAGAATATGCATCAATTATTGATCATCTTTTGGGAGATGTTGTTCTTGTCGAGGATTTAGAAACAGCATTAGGGTTATATACCAAGCCTGATTTTCAAGGAGTCGTAGTGACTCAAGCTGGAGAAATTTTTGATTCTCATGGGGTTGTTTCTGGCGGCAACGTTAAAAGTAATTCTGCAGGTTTATTATCCCAAAAGAGGGAAATAGAAGAATTAGAAGAAGAAATTGAGACTTTACGAGCCAAGATGGAATTGGCCAAAGAAGCAAAAGAAACGGTTGGTGAATCGTTAGCGGAATTAGAAAGACAGTTATCCGAAATTCGTCCTCAATTGTATGATACGGAAATAGAAAAAGAAGGGCGTCGTAAGGACCTTGAGCAAGTTAAAAGAGAGTTAGAAAGATTGGACAGAAAACTTTCCGCTTTAGATTACGAGCATTCTTCAGGAGAAGTGGAATTAGGGGAGTTAATTAAAGAGAGAGACTCCATGAAGTTGGCTTTATCCGAGTTAGAATCGGAGAAGGTTCAAATAGAAGGCGAAGTACAAAAAGCGAAGTCAAATTTAGAAGCGATTAGAGCGGATCTTGAAAAAAATAGTTCCGATTTGAATGCTCAGAAGGTCTTGATTGCCTCCTTGAAGGGGAAGCGAGATATTATTTTGTCGGATATTAAGCGTTTGATTGCCCAAAAAGAAAATTATGAGATTCGTGTTGAAAAGAGAGAGAAAGATACCAAGGATAATGTGGAGAAAGTTGCTAAATTTAGAGAAGAGATTGACGAAATAGAAAAAGGAATTGTTGTTAAAGCGCGTGAAAAAGACGAATCGAGTGAAGCGTTGGTTGAAGTAGAAGAAATATTTCGCGAAAAAGAAAATAATTTAGACGATTCAGAAAAGGAGTCTAAGTCGGTTTTTAAAGAATTTCAGGAAAATGCGGAGATTTTATCCCAGCGTGAGTTGAGGAGGTCGGAAATTAAAATACAATCGGCGCATTTTCAAGAACAAGCATTCAACGATTTTAATGTGACTCTGGAAGAAGTTTTAGAAAACTATAATGAAAAGGTTGATGACGAGGCAGAAGTCGAAGAGCATTTACGAGAGCTACGTCGTAAAATTGAAAGAATGGGAGAGGTGAACCTTGCGGCGCTTTCGGAATATGAACAGGCTAACGAGCGATATACCTTCCTTTTTAGACAAAAGCAAGATTTGACAGAATCAATGGAAACCTTGTCGCAGGCAATAGATAAAATCAATCAAACAACCGTGGAGAGATTTACCGATACATTTGAAAAGGTAAATGAGCAGTTTTCGCAAATTTATGGCCGATTATTTCACGGCGGCAAAGCGCGTCTAAATTTATGTGACGCAGAAAACCCATTAGAGTCGGGTGTTGAAATTTTTGCCCAACCGCTAGGTAAAAAAATGCAAAACCTAACTTTACTTTCAGGTGGGGAAAAAGCAATGACAGCTCTTTCATTAATATTTGCTCTCCTAAAAATCAGACCTACTCCATTCTGCTTTCTTGACGAAGTAGACGCGCCGTTAGACGAGCCAAATGTAGTGCGGTTTCAGACAATGTTGAAGGAATTGACCGGAAAAACCCAATTTATTTTGATTACTCATAACCAACGAACCATGTCTTTCGCCAATATTTTATATGGCGTTACGATGGAAGAACGTGGCGTTTCCAAAATCGTTTCGGTCAATTTGAATTAGTAGGCTACTAGTAAAATAAAGCGGGTATAAAAGCCGGTTAGGCCATTTCGCACATTGGGGCGTGTTTTGCACTTTCAGGGGAAACAGATACTTTGTCTTTCTTGCGGGGTTGTGGATAGCGGAAAACTTTTCCTTCGTAGTTTTTTACGATTACTTCGCGCTCGTTGTGTTCTATAACAGAATTAGGAAGTAGTCTGATTTTCCCTCCTCCGCCTGGCGCGTCAATAACGAAGTAAGGCACTGCCATACCAGAAGTGTGACCCATAAGGTCTCTGATAATATCTAGTCCCTTTTCAACAGCCGTTCGAAAATGAGTCGCTCCAGCCGTAATATCCGCCTGGTAAATATAGTAAGGTTTCACGCGAATTTTTAAAAGTTTGTGAACCAATTCCCTCATGATTTTAGGATCGTCGTTAATTCCTTTTAAGAGAACGGTTTGGCTTCCTAATGGAATGCCGGTATCTGCAAGTCGATTACACGCTTTTTCTACTTCAGGTGTAATTTCTGCTGGGTGGTTGAAGTGTAAATTGGCATAGAGCGGGTGGAAGTTTTTTAGCATTGCGCACAACTTTTCCGTAATCCGTTCAGGCAAAGTTCCAGGGACTCTAGTTCCAATACGAATAATATCCAAATGGGGAATGGAGCGTAATTCGCTTAATATTCTTTCCAATTCTTTATCTGGCACAAGGAGAGGGTCGCCCCCAGACATAATTACATCTCTTACTTCGGGGTGATCCCTAATGTATTCAATGCCTTGGCGCAGCGTTTCTCTAGTTACTATTCCGGGAAACCCAATTTTTCGTTTGCGAGTGCAAAATCGACAAATGATAGGGCATTGGTTGTTAAGCATCAGCAACACCCTGTCAGGGTATCTATGGACCAATTCAGGGACAGGCATGTCCCCCTCTTCGTTTAGTGGGTCGCTTTCCTGAAGGTCTTCATCTTCGAGCCAATCGTCCATTTCCTCAAGTGTAGGAACGACTTGCTTCCACAACGGATCGTCTGTACTTTTAACTTGCTCCAAGAAATAAGAGTTAATTCTTATCGGAAACTTTTTGGCAATTTTCTCCAACTTTTCTTTATATTCTCCAGAAAGATCAGGAAGAAAAGGCAAATCTTTAACTTTTGTTACGCTTTGGCTTAACTGTTTTTGCCAGGTTTCCATGGAGTTCCTTTTATTTTGTCGAAGTTTGCGAGTAATTTAACTTTAGATAGTCGATAATTTCGTACTCGTCGGCAAGAACAGTTTCACCGTCAACTAATACGGGCACTGTATATTGTCCAGAAACTTCAAATACTACTTTTCGCTCCGAAAAGGGCCATGCTACGTCAATTTTTTCGTATTCCAGTCCCATTTGCGCTAATACGTCGCGGACCATCGCGCAATATCCACAACCGTCAATGTTATATAGTTTTAGCATAAGGTTTGTTTTCTTAATAAAAGCGTTTTTTAGATTTAATTGTTATAGAGCTACAGAGCAGGGAACCATAATTGCGTCTGTCATTCCGTGGATCTTTTTTTTGTCCTTATGGCATAAAGTAGCCAATATCCCTCCCAACTTTGCTTTCCCACCAACAACAAAATAATAAGGAGTTAGTCTCACGCGGCTTTCCATTTCTTTGATGTCGCCTTCAAAGCCGAGATATGATGCTCGAAAGCGTTTACCTTTATGAAATTTTTGTAAAATCGCAGTCTCTTTGGGAAACCCTTCCAGTGAGCTTTTTATAGTTTGCTCCCAAGCTTGACCAGAGACATCGTGGCCTATTGTAACTCCTCTGCCGCCCCATGACTTTGGAGAAAAACCCGAAACCTTGACTGCAAATTCTCTTTCTTTTTGAGTCAAGTTAAACAATTCGTTCCAACTTTGAATCTGATTTTCTTTTATTGTTAAACCTGGAATTGTCGCATGTGGAGGTAATTTGTTATTATCCAAAATCCAGGTACAAGGAATTAGATGTGATAACTTTTGAAAAGTTTCAGGATCCAGAGCTTTTTCCCAAAAACTTCTAAGTCCAGGATGCTTAAAGAGCGCAAAACTAAGTTTTTCTTCAAGAAACGGTTTATAAGGAGGAGTAGTTTTTACCCTCCCTTTTTTCGCGCTGTACATCAATAATTCGGATTTTGGTATGTTTTTTAGGTCAAAAAGTTCAAAAAACCGATAAAGTACGTCAATTTTCTCTTTTTCTTGGGAGTTTTGGACGAATAGCCCTTCTTCGTCAAAAATGATGTCTTTAGGATGTATAACGTGAGTTTTTAGACCCGCCTCATTCAACCGGTTTCCCAGAAATTTCATTTCATCTAAATAATCTTTGGCTTCATCGGAAACTGTTATCGCTAAAATAGGATCTTGTTTTCCCGCAGTTTCTCGAACCATTGCAGAAAATAAAGACAAGATTCCGCCATTTTCAGCACCTAGAAGAGAGTTAAAAGACCCTTGATATAACTCCATTAATTGCGTTAGGGATCCGAAACCTCCAGGGACTGAATCTAGTTCAGTAACAATAAATCGATCTTCTGTTACAATAACGTCGGGTCGGATAATTCCAGGCAAATGCGATTTAAACCGTTTCATTTGACTAAAATCTAATAAATCCGACGGTTTTCCATTATTTAGGTATTGAGCAAACCAAGAAGGGAAACGATCTTTTAAACTTTCAAAATAAAAACCGTTGAGAGTTTTATAAAAGTTTAATAAATGATCGCCAAGATCTAAAAAGAACGCGCTGTCTTCTTTTGATAATTCAAATGGCTTCGGGGAAATTCGCCAGCTTCTTTCAGTCCCATTTTCTGAAAAAATTCCAGACTGGATCAAAGAAGCTCGAACTTTAAGGCAAAATTCTTCAGGTGCGGTTGTCATTATAAAAAATGTTAAGCAACTTCTAATGAATTGTCAACGAATTCGACACTCATTAAAAGTTTAAGTATACTTTTTTGCCGAAATTAAAAATTTTTGAGAGATTAATTTATGGAAACTGAAGGTTTATCCAATCCTATAGCAATTTTTCCATTACCGTCGACGGTGTTTTTTCCTCAAACGGTTTTACCGCTTCATATTTTTGAGCCTCGATATCGGAAAATGATTAGCGACGTTCAAGCGGGTAACGGATTAATTGGAATGGTCTTACTAGCCCCGGGTTGGGAAAATTCTTATTATGAAAGCCCAGAAATAATTCAAATAGGCTGTGTTGGCCGGGTAGATAAAATCGTGTCTCTTCCAGATGGAAAATTTAATATCGAATTAACTGGTTTGAGTCGCTTTAAAATTATAGAAGAAATAAAGGGTGAGCCATATCGCCGAGCAAATGTAGATTTCTTAGCCGAAACCAACAACGGTGGATCAGATGAAGAATTAGCAAAAAAAGCGAAGACTCAGTTTTCGGAGTGGGTTCGTATTCATCCAAAAATAAAAAGTTCACCAAATAATCCGCTTAAACTTATTGAGCAAGCTAGCGCTTTAAGCGAGGTAATAGATAAAATAGTTTATGGAATGGATTTAAAAACGGAACAAAAGCAATCTTTATTGGAAGAAGTCGATGTCGTAAAAAGAGCAAATTTTGTTCTAACGGAGTTGGATATCAAATTAAGAATTTTAAAATTTTCGCAAAGTGTTCCGGAATCTTTTAACGCCCGCCTCAATTAGGTTAATGGATGCAGCTTTGGAGCCTCGCCAAACGATAAATAGTTTTAAAAATGGAATCTTAATATTCCTGGTAGGGTTTTGTCTAAGCGTTACTCAGTTTGTGATGGTTAGAGATTTTGTGACTATTATCTATGGCGAAGAGGTTGCCATCATTCTGGTAACTGCCGCTTTTTTTTCTGGCTTGTCAATAGGTTATCTTTTTTCTCTAAGGTTTTCCCAGCGATTCTTTAAGGTTTTCGCCTTAGTTTTAGGTTTTTTACATTTAACCTTCCCATTTTCATATCGATATTTAGCGGCTTGGACGGACGCTTTAGGAGACGAGCAGGGGTTTGTTTTACTTTTGCTTTTATTTGTCTATGCGTTGATTTTTAGCTCGCTTTTTGCGGCTTTTTTACCTCGGTTAATATCTTATGACAACGAATGGTCGCCTGAATTACGATTAAAAATTTTCTATACGCTTGAACTTTTAGGTTTCTGCGCGGGGTTTGCCGCAGTCGGTTGGAGTATGAATAAACCTGTTTCGGCGATCCTTTTGTTGTATTGGCCCGTTTTGGGGGCTGTTCTATTTCTAGCGACAGGAAAAAGATATTGGACCATTGGCTATTTCGTTGTTGGGTTAATAGTTGGTTTTTATTTGGATGATTTAGACAAAGCTAGCTCCGCATATTTATATGAAAAGAAGCATGGAAAACACGGCGCAAAAGTATTGTATTCAGTCAATTCTCCCTATCAAAAAGTTGAAGTTATAGAAGATTATAAAAATGAAAAATACCTTTACTTAGATGGGTTGTTAAATCTTAATGAAGGCGATTTGAAGTATTTGAATTTTTACATTGCTAGAATTCCCGCTGAATTAACTCGCCCAAATAATGCTTTGATAATTGGAAATGGAACGCTTTCATCCGCCCCCGTGGTTTATCCATTTTCAAAGCGTTTGACGTCTGTTGAGTTAGACCCAGGGGTTCTTGCCGCAGGAAAACGGTTTTTTACCTCTCAAGATAAATTAGCTCCTTTAAAAAATTGGAGCTTATTTGTAGACGACGGTAAGCATTTTCTATGGACTCAAACTGAGTTTTACGATCTGATTATTATGGATATCCCTTCTCCATTGACTATCCAAGAAGCGGTCTTACATACGCGTGAATTTTATAGTCTTGCCAAAGAACGTTTAACCGAAAATGGAGTTTTGGCCGTTCAACTTAGCGGGCCTTTACAAAAAAATAACCGAACTCCCGCTCGCGTTACTGCCGCTCTAGCGGAAGTTTTTGATGAAGTAATGGTTATAAAAAGTTCCAAAGCCGATCGGAGCTTTGCCTACGCTTCGCAAAAATTGCCTTTTAAAAAAGAGGACATGAAAAACTTAACAAAAGGATTTGAACCAAGGCTTAAAATTATTTCTCCAGATAGGGTTCATCGATATTTAAAGAGAGCGGTTCCGTTATCGATAAATGAGTTGGATTTGGTTTTACGTAGAGGTTGGGAGCGGTTTACAGATCGTTATTTTGACTATGATTAGACGCGCTACTTTAGCTTTTATAACCGGGCTTCAGTTTTCGGTTTTGCAATTTTGTTTTTTGGCGATTTTGCAAATTAATGTTTCTTCCGCTTATTTGACTTACATGACTGTTGCTTTTGCCTGGATGGTGGGAAGCGTGATAGGAATGTGGGTGAAGCGATTAACCTCTTGGATGGGAGTAGTGTTAGGCACGCTTGCGTTTTATTTTGTACATATCTTGTTAACTTTTTTCCCTTTTTCTTATTTAGCTTTAATCGTATCGGCAGTGGGTATTTCTGTGGCAGCTATTTGGGCGGGACGTTTTTTTGTGGTTATGAGATCTCGATTCGAAAGCCCAGATAAAATGTTTTTTCATGAGAATAACGGTTTTCTTTTAGGTATCATATTGTTTTTTGTAGGGTTTACAACTCTAGGGAGTTCATTTATTATTTTTGCCCCAGGAGTGGGAGGGATTTCATTATTGTATTTAAATCGTTTGGAGTTTCAGGAGAACTCGCTATAACCCCAAATTATTTCTTTTTGGTTTTAGTGTTACTGCATTCTGCCGACCTTCTAGCCCACTGAATGAATATTTCTTTATCTTCTAGTATTTCTTCTGGAACTTCGTAGTAATTTTTTAATTTTTGTTTGGGGTTGGGTTGAAAAGATTCCATTCCATAATTTTTAAATTGCTGAGCGTAGATTGAATCAGTTTTGAAATAAAGTTTGTCATCACTGATGATTGCAAAAAAAAGCTCTTGGTAATAAATCCCATATCCTCCAAACATCCAAACATCTTTTTGCAACGGATTGCATTTAAGCCGCTCAATTGGTCTAAAACAAATTCTTTAAACGAATCCATTTAGTAAAGTTCCGCAGTGTTTTTTTTAATTAAGCTAAGTGCAGGGTTGTGGTTATTCTTGCGTAAAAACTTAAACTTTTAAGGAAATTAATCTGCTAGTTTTTTAACAAGAATATTTTGTTTTAAAACTTTATAGACCAGCAAACTTACTAAATATAGGTTTCCTAAACCAGTAATCAAAACAAAACCTGTTTTAATATTGTCTGTAATTGCAAAAATAACCAGGGCGAATTGGTTATTGCAAAGCGACAGTGGGCAGGCGAGGGTTAAAAATAATTTGTCCTCATACCAGTTTTTATTTTGGGAATTTACTGTTTTACATACTTGCAGAGTTAGTTCGTCCAATCTTTTTATCAGTCGATCTTGCCAACCATAAATCCATTGATGTATGAGTTGGAGATAGTAAGTAGATTTAGAAAAATCGTCTTTTTCAAATGTTATTCTATCTTTTTCGGTAATGGTTTCGTCGATTCTATTATTTTTGTAAGCTCCTACCCGGTCTGTATAACTAACAAAATAAAAAACAAAAAAAGATGAGTGCAAAAAACAGCTTATAGCTGTAGCGATTCCCAAAAACCAAAAGTTGGGATCGCCGTTTTCTTGGACGGTTCGCCAGGTTAATCCTCCATAGGCTAATGAAGTTGCAATAAAGTCGACTAAGGAATCGAAAAATCTACCGAACCGCGAAGTTTTACCTCGAACTCGAGCTAAATTGCCGTCTACATTATCTAAGAGAGCTTTTAAATATAGGAAAACACCTCCAAATATTAGAGAGTTTTCAGACGTTGAGATAAAAAAACAAAAAGAAATGATAGAGCAAAATAAAGCCAGACAAGTAATTTGGTCGGGAGTGATCGGAGTGGAATAGAGGCATCGGACAATTTGGCGATTAAAAAAAAACCAAACTCTGCTTATATGAAAAAACCTCCGGTTTGGAGGCAATTTTTCCATTTTCTCAGAATCATAAGGAATCGACATTAGAAAACTATTTGATTATGCCAATAGAAAAAGAGCGGGAAAAAGACAGAATCTGTCTAACAAATACCACAAACATGGCAGGTAGCTGTGTCGCAAGGAGGAGTCTGAGTTTCTTTTAGGCCACGTTGGTAGTCGTTCCAAAGAAAATTATCTCTATAACCGTGGTCTATGATATCCCAAGGTAAAAAATCGTTTTGTTGGTACTGTCGATAAACGATATCTTCTGGTTTAGGAATACAATTATTTAGAGCTTTTTTTTCGTCATGTTCTGAGTCTAAATATTTCTTAAAAAAGTCGATTAAGTCTCTTCCACCTTTTGAGAGGTACGTTTGTAAGTAGGCTTCATTTGGGGAACCAAAGCTCAATTTTACGTTTGGAAGTTTTGATAAACTTTTACGGACTTTCATGAATCGCTTTTTTAAAATCGAAACTCTTTCCATAGGATGCCACTGAAATGGCGTTCCCGGTTTAGGTACAAACGGACTGAGACCTATGGTTAGATTGCCAATACGTCCAAGTTTTCGCGACGCTTCTAAATAACCTTTTTGTACGTCGCCAATGACTTTTATGAACTGATCGATATCATCGTCAGTTTCATTTGGTAACCCAATTATGGAATATAGTTTTAAGTGTAAGATACCTTTTTCCGCAAGAAACCGACATTTATCTACGATAAATTGATCTGTTGCCGCCTTATTAACGGCGTTGCGCATTCTTTCGGAAGGCGCGTCCATAGCCACTGTAATGGTTTTTTGGCCGCTTTGTTTCATGAGATCGACTAATTCATCTGTCAACGTTTCCATTCTAAGCGAAGAGAAAGATATGGCTTTTCCGTCTTCGACCAACCTTTTGGTTAAAGATACCAACTGTGGGTGGTCAGTAACCGATGGTCCTACTAAACCGATAGTTTTAGCTTTTTTTCCTTGTTTTTCTAAAGTTGCGGTTAGGGAATCATAGGTTTTATCTAAATCAGGAAGCCTAGGGGGGCGGTAAATAAATCCTGCTGTGCAAAAGCGGCAAGCCCATATGCAACCTCTAGTGACTTCCATTAACGACATATCTTTAAAAACTGATGTTTCGCTATGCATTTCCGAATGCGTTTGTAGGGAAAGCTCGTCTTCTACCCAATAGCGTTCGACTAATGGAAATTTTGGAGCAAGAGACGACATTGGCTCTTGAGGAATACCTTTTTCATACAATTCATCATACAGATGAGGAACGTATATTCCTTTTATTTTTGCGGCTTCAGGTAATAATTCTCTTGGGTTTTCACAATCGCTTTGGGTAAATAAGTTGAAAAACCGTTCTGCAAGGCCTTCGGCTTCTCCGATAAAAAATGCGTCTGCGATTTGTGCCATAGGTTCGGGATTAATAAATATGGCAGAGCCGCCCGCTAAAATTAACGGGTGAGACTTATTTCTTTTATTCCGTTCAAGCGGAATATTAAAATATTTGAGTTGAAGAACGGCGTTTAAGTAATCTGGCTCGAACGAGATGGAAAACGCGATCATGTCAAAATCTTGCGGGGCTAAGTTCATTTCCCGCGAACGAAGATCGTCGCTATGAAGGTTTTGAATTTCGGGTTTCCAATTGTTGGGAAGGCTTACAATATCGCATTGGACGCCGTCAATTTGGTTTAAAAGAGAATGAACTCGTTGGAAACCTAAATTAGCTACCGCTACTTCCCAGGTATTAGGATAGACTAGTAGAACTTTTAAGTTTTTGCGCTGAGCGCTTAAAAAGTCTTTTTGTATTTCAGTTGAAACTACATTCATTAAGTTTAATATAAAATCCAATTGCCAAGGATATGGCAAATTCTACAAATAAAGTTGCAAAGTTTGAAATTGTAATTAAATATCTTACCTTAACGGGGAAATAATACCATTTAAAAATATAAAATGACTTTATCCAAGCCAAAAGAAACCGATGCTGAAAGTCGGATGCAAGAATATGTAGGGAAAATTGCCTCAGGTCCTCACTTAAGTAAGGATTTAACAGAGAGCGAAGCTGAAGATGCATTAGAGCTTATCCTAAATGGAAATGTTTCTCCTATTAGATCAGCCGTCTTTTTAATCGCTTCTCGAATGAAGTTGGAAACTCCGGAAGAAAATATTGGGTTTTGGCGAGCTTTGAATAAAAGTTCAGTAAAAAGAAAAATATCTTTGGATCGAGCGTTACAGATTGCAGATGCATTTGACGGTTTTGAAAGAGTGCCTTATTTTGGCTTTTATGTCGTTCCAGTTATTGCCGCTTTGGGGCTTCCTTGTTACGGACACTCCACTTTAGCAATGCCGCCAAAAAGAGGAATAACTTTTTCAGAAATCTTAAACGGATATTATGGATTAAAACTGGGGAGTTCCATAGAAGCTTGCGCCTGGTTTTTAGAAGAAGAAGGTTTTTGTTATCTTGATTTGAGTCAGACCCATCCCAAATTGGAAAGTTTAAGAGAATTACGTTCGGAGATGGTGAAACGATCAACTTTAGCCACCTTCGAAAAAATGTTGTGCCCTTTAGAAACAGAGTCAGGAGAAAATTATTTGGCAACGACGTATTTTCATCGCGGTTATGAGATCCCGATGGCAGCAGCCGCGAAAGAAAGTCCGTTTCAAACAGTTGTTATTGGCAATGGAATGGAAGGAACGTCTTTATATGGCGTTCATAAAACGGCAAAAGTTTTTCGGGCAACTCAAGGAAAAGAATTAGAAGAAATTAAGCTGGAAGCTATCTCCGTTTTACCTGAGAAGTTGAGTAAGGAGATACAAGATAGCTTTTTAACGTTGAAAGGTCGAACTTCTGACGTAGAAACGATAGCTACTTTAGGATTGTCTGCGTTGGAAGATGCAAGTGGGCCGGCTGCGGCTATGATAGCTTGGCAAGCGGGATCTATAGGGAAGTTATTTGGACTATTTAGCGATTGGGAAGAAGGTTACGTTGCAGCTAAAGATATCTTGGCATCCGGACGCTGCATGAAGAGTCTTACCAGGTTTATAGATTTTGCTAAAGATAGATCTTAAACTTTTTAGTTGGGGTGACTAAAGCATAGGTTTCAGATATTCCCAAACAGTTTTGACTACAATTTTATATCCCTCAGATGTTGGATGAATTCCATCCCCTTGGTTGTATTCTCTTTTTGCCGCAACTCCTTCTAATAAAAATGGAACTAAAGGAGTTTTAAGTTTTTTTGCTAATTTTTGGAAAGTCTTTTCAAACTCCTTAGAATACTCCTCTCCATAATTAGGTGGAGCTTTCATACCTACCAGTAAAACTTTAGAGTTTTGCTTTTTACATATTTCAATGATGTCGCTTAAGTTCGATTCCATTGCGGGAATTGGCAATCCTCGAAGCGCATCATTAGCTCCCAATTCCAAAATGACAATTTGAGGGTTTTGTTTCATAAGCCAATTGATACGGCGAAGTCCACCAGCTGTAGTGTCTCCGCTAACGCCTGCATTAATTACTTTGTGAGGGAATCCATTTTTTTTCAGTAGTTCTTCTAGTCGAGATGGGTAGCTCTCTTCTATACCGACTCCAAAGCCAGCTGTTAAACTATCTCCGAAAGCCAGGATTATTGGTTGAGGTTCGCCAAATGTTGTCATAGGAATTAGTATCGAAAGAAAAAGACCAACTAATGTAAAGTTGGAGAGTTTTGAGATAGTTTGCATGGGTTTTTAAAGTTGGTTTGATAATTCTAAAGGGTTTTAAGAAACGTTACTTTCTGACTTCTCCAGTCATTGGAACAAAAACAACAGAGCCTATATTAGTTCGCTCCAAGGTATTGTCTTTTTTGGTTAATACAATTAGATCTTGAGATTCCGAAGAGGCTCCCAAGGGTAAGACGATTCTTCCTCCATTTTTAAGTTGTTCGATAAGAGGTTTAGGAGTTTTTGGAGTGGCGGCCGTGATTATTATAGCGTCGAATGGAGATGCCTCTGGCCATCCTGCGTAACAGTCTCCTGACTTAGCGTGAATGTTGTTATAGCCAAGCTCTTCAAATCGTTTCGTGGCATTTTCAGCTAATGATTCTATGATCTCTATAGTATAAACTTCCGCAACAATTTCTGACAATACGGCAGCTTGATAACCAGACCCAGTCCCAACTTCTAATACTTTATAGTTTGGCGCTAATTGAGCCGATTCAGTCATTAAAGCGACAACAAGCGGTATCTGAGTAGGCGTGAAGTAGATCGGAAGGTTCGACGAAAAGGTGTCTTGGAACTGTCTCCATAGTTTTTAAGACAATAGGATCGGAAATTCCTCGTTCTTTGATATCTTGAATTGCCATGCTACGTCTACGGCTTTCATAATCTACAGCGGTGTCAGCAGTGTTTCCCGAACAGGCTGGAAATATTGAGGCGATGGCAATCAAAAAAGCTTTAAAGGATGATACCCAACTTTTTAAGCCAGGCTTCCGTGTCGAATTTTTCGCTTGCAAATTCTTCAAACGCGGCTTCCTTTTCGCTTAAAATTCGACCGTCAATTTGTTGAGCAGGATTTTGGGGCAAGTTTTTTTCAGATTTTTTATCTTCTTGAGATTCTAAGTCGTTTGTTTCCATATGATCATGGCTATCATGATCGATGCCGCCTTCGCCTTCTTCCAAGACGTCTGCGAGAGCTTGAATTTTAAGAACCAGTACCATAAAACTTTTTGCGCAGATCTTATCTTTTTTTAAGATTTCTTCCACGATTTTCTTTACCTTTGGAGAACTAACTACCGCTTCCGTAATAGCTTTAGAAAGTTTTTCAAAGTCGCGCTCTGGTCCGGAAGGATCTGTCACTGGGATACCTCAATGGAATCGATTGATAAGAAAATACACTACATTATTAAAAATAAACCTTGGCGTCTTTAGAGTCAAGGTAGTTTGGGTAAATAAAGAAAACTCCCCTTAGGAAGTTTTCTTTATTTGTGTAGCTTTTTACTTGTTATTAATATCTTGCGATATTCTTATCTACTTGAACGGACCATTCGTCTATGCCGCCGCTCATGCTCTTAACGTTAGTAAAACCCATTTCTTTCAAGATTTCTGCTGCTGTTAAACTTCTTACGCCATGATGACAATGCGTGATAATTTCGTCAGCAGGATCTAAGCCATTAAGCAAAGCTTGGTCGCGGGCTTTTACGTCGCCTAGTGGAATAAGAATCGAGCCTTCAATTTTACAAATTCCATATTCGCTTGGTTCTCGAACGTCGACTAATTTGAAGGATTTTTTGCTATCCATCATAGCTTTTACCGAAGTAGGTTCGATTTCCATACCCGCTGGAACGACTTTTTCTTCTGGAGGCAAAATTCCACAAAATTGCTCGTAATCAATCAATTCAGTAATAGTAGGATGATCTGAACAAATGGTGCAGTTTTTGTCCTTGCGAAGTTTCATTTCGCGAAATTTCATTCCTAAGGCATCGTAAAGCATAAGCCTTCCGTTTAAAGTATCGCCTTTACCAAGAACAAGTTTTACGGCTTCAGTTGCTTGAAGAGTCCCTATAACGCCACACAAAACTCCTAACACTCCACCTTCAGCGCAACTGGGAACAAGACCAGGAGGAGGCGGTTCTGGATACAAGCAACGGTAACAAGGACCTGTTCTTGAATCGAAAACAGAAACCTGACCATCGAACTTAAGGATACATCCGTAAACATAAGGTTTTTTAAGTAATACACAGGCATCATTAGCTAAATAACGCGTTGGAAAATTGTCTGTACCGTCGACAATTACGTCGTAATCTTTAAAAATTTCCAAAGCATTTTTAGAACTAAGTCGTTCGTTATATACAACCACGTCAACGTCAGAATTTAGGTCTGCAATTTTTTCTTTGGCAGAATCAACTTTAAGTTTTCCAACGGTAGATTCTCCATGAGCAATTTGTCTTTGAAGGTTGCTTTTATCAACCACGTCAAAGTCAATCAATCCCAATTTACCAACGCCAGCAGCAGCTAAATAAAGCGCAACTGGAGAACCCAAACCACCGGTTCCAATACAAAGGATTTTTGAGTTACAAATCTTTTCTTGTCCTTCAACGCCCACTTCGGGCAAAAGTAAATGCCGGCTATACCGGCTAATTTGATCTTGCGATAAACTCATAGCACTTTCTCTTCAAATGGTTCATTTTATTCAATTTTGTTTAGACGCTTATTCTATCAAAATGGTTTCAAGCGTCCAAAAAAATATATTAAACTTGTACCTAGAAATTATCGGAGTGTTGGTAGTTTTTTTAAGTTTAACTCAAAAAAAGTCAATTCTTTCGGCTATTTAAGTTGGGTGTGCACGCGTGTTTACTTATCTGCGTTAATGAATGGAAGATTCTTTAAATGCGGCCTCAAACCCAGAAATTGAACCTTCTAACACAGAATCGGGAAAACAGTAAGAAAGTCTGAAATAGCCCGGCTGGCCAAATCCTTTACCGGGAACAGTTAAAACTTTTTTGGAAGCTAACAGTTTACAAAATTCAGTATCGTCTTTTAATGGAGATTCAGGAAACATATAAAATGCTCCTTGCGGTTTAACTATCCTATATCCTATATTCGTTAACTCTTTGAATAGAAAATCTCTTTTGTTTTTGTATTGCTCAACGTCAATTTGTACGGATTGTAAGTCCATTATAGTCCTTTGCATCAATGCGGGAGCATTAACAAAACCTAATACTCGATTGCAAAACACTAAACCTTCCATTACCTGAGAAGCTTGGTCGCATTCCGGGTGAAGAGCTACAAAACCGATTCGTTCTCCTGGTACAGCTAAATCCTTGGAGTGAGAAGTAATATAAATGCTGTTTTCGTAGAACTCGCAAATATTGGGGGTTTCAACTCCATCGAAGACGATTTTTTTATAAGGATCGTCTGAAATTAAATAGACTGGATGTCCAATTTCTTGAGACTTTTCGCGTAAAATTTTAGCCATCTCTTCAAATGTCTGTCTTGGATAAACAATTCCAGTAGGGTTATTAGGAGAATTAATGATTACGGCTTTTGTCTTATTATTAATGGCTTTTTTAAAAGCTTCTAAATTGGGGGTAAAATCTTCTAAAGTAGGAACTGTTACCGTTTTTCCGCCATGGTTATCTGCATAGAAGACATATTCAACGAAAAAAGGCGCGAAAATGATTACTTCGTCATCAGGGTCGAGAAGAGTTTTAAGCGTTATATTTAACCCGCCAGCTGCGCCGCAAACCATAACGATATGATTTTCGCTAAATGGGGTACCACATTCTGCTTTTAAAGAATCTGCTATTGCCCGTCGAGTTTCGGGAAAACCCGAGTTTGGCATATAGCGATGGGTTCCAGGTTTTTTGTCTTCAATGTTGGCTTTAAGTTTATCGATTAATTCTTGAGGCGGTTCCATGACTGGATTACCCAAGGATAAATCGAAGACATTTTTTTCTCCAAATTCTTTTTTTAGTTTTATTCCTTCCTCAAACATTTTTCTAATCCAGGAAGAACCTTCCATAAAATTTTGAATTTTTTTAGATACGGGCATTTTCTTATCTCTAAAGTAAAAAATTATTTTTTAATTAGTAGGCCTGAGGTTAATCGATAAACATTTCTACTGTTTCCCCGAACAATTGGAGCATTTCTCTAAAGACTGGTCCTTTTACTGAAGGATCAATATTTAAAGTTTCCCAAACGCTTTCATCTAACGGTTTAGTTCCAGAGTGTCCAGCGCTTCCGAGTCTGCTGTTATGAGCAATGTGATCCGCTAAATGGACAATAGCGGTTTCTTCCGCATATTCCGTTGAATTTTTCGGATCATGATGGAATTGAGCAATCTCTGACCAGGATTCTGGCAATTTCCATTGTTCGATCAATAGTTTCCCAACCAAAGTATGATCAAAGCCAAATACTTCTTTTTCGGCTTGGGCAAGTGGAACCCCCCATTGATTGCAACGAGTTAAGGCTTGAAGAGCTTGTTCGGGAATTTGTTTATAGATAACCAAGCTTCCAATATCGTGAAGCATTCCCGCAACATACATGCTTTCAGGGTTGGAAAATTGTTTATGTTTTGCTATTGCTCGAGCGGCTAAACCGCAAGCAACACTGTGATGCCAAAATGATTCCATGGTTACAAACTCTTCTGGAATTCCGTCGAAACGAGCTACAACTGCTGAAGCCATTACTAGGCAGCTTAGTTGTTCTGTTCCTACAATATTTAGAGCGTGTGTAATAGAATCTATTTTTTCAGTAAATCCATAAAAAGAACTATTAACCAGTTTGAGTAGTTGAACCGCAAGCGAGACGTCGCTAGCGATCAAGCGGCTGATATCTTCAAACGTGCTATCAGGACTTTGAACTGCATCCAAGATTTGGTAAAAAACCGTAGGCAAGGAGGCGATTCTGTCGTCCGATTCCAATAATTTTTGAGGAGTTACTTCCATAGTCAATATTTTAAATTAAAATAAACCAGTTTGATTAAAGAAAAATTTTTCGAGATAGTTTTATTGTTTAACTTATTCTTATTTTCTTAATTTAAGTTGGTTAGCTAATAGCTCTATTTTACTTGGCAACAGGTTCCCTATGTTTTCTAGAGAGTTTATATCGCAACGGGGCACCTTTCCAATCGTAGCTTTTGGCATAAAAGGAGCTGGAGCCGTTGCGGGATCTTGAACGATAACGCTTCCTCCTGATTCGGCGATTTTTATAGAGCCTGCGGCCCCATCGTCTCCTAAACCTGTAAAGACAATTCCAACGCAAAATCCCCCAAAGGTTGATGCAGCAGTTCTAAATAAAGGATTTGCAGAGGGCTTAACAAAACACTCTTTAGGGCCATCATCTAACGAAAGACTATAATTTTCATTTATTATTAAATGTTTATCGCCTGGGGCAAGATAAACTTCTCCGGGTTCTAATTTCATGCCTTCTTTAGCCAAGTGAAATTTAACGTCCAGTTCTCCGTCCATATATTCTGCCCAATATTCTAAACTCCAATCGGCCCCGTGTAGGACAATAATTATTGGCGCTTTTAATGGAAGTTTTGTGCATTTTAAAAACTTTTCGAGTACTTGAGGACCGCCAGTACTTGCCGCAATTACAACTGTTGGAAAAGGTGGAGTAATGGAGGTATTTTTCTTAATAGGAAATAAAGGAGAAGCGGTAGTTGGCTCCGAGCTCGTTTTTTTTATTCCATTTAATACGGCGTTGTACAACTGCCTTAGATCAATAGGTTTGAAAATGACTTGATTGATTCCCTGATCTAAAGCCTGACGTTCAATTTTTTTTCGTTCCCTACTCATTGTTAAGATTAAAGCAGGATGGGGGAAAACTTCTGTTCGAATACGGTTAGCTAAGTCCATTCCATTAATGGACGGTAATTCCAGATCAAGCACTACAACATCATAAGTCTCGCTTTTTAAAGCGTTCAAAGCTTCGCGACCATTTTTGACGTTTTTAGCTTGATAACCGCTTTGGACCAAATAGTTTTTGAATACTCCAAAACTAAAAATATCGTCTTCTGCGATTAAGACTTTGCCTTTTTCCATAGAAACTTTTTTATCGAATAATTTAGGAAAGAAAAGTTTTTGTATTTATCATTCTAAGAGTTTAGTTAATTCTCTAGTCGACTCACTTTAGGGATTCAACACAAAAACCGAAGCTTGTTTGTTGAAGCGCAGTTTGAGAGCTGATTAGAATGATACATACCTGAATTTCAAGATACTTTATTTTCTCTAATTTTTAGTTCGTCGGAGGTTATAAGGATTTTTGGGGATTTAATGACTGGGGCATTGAATCATAAAAGAGGTCAAAATTAAACAAGGATGTTTGAGAAATTTGCGGGAACTTTGCGGGTTATGGGTTGGGTTTAATATCGCGGGCGCATCTCACTCCTACAAAATTAAATCGATTATTTGGGTACTGGAAATTCCTATACCAAGTTGGAGAAAAACGAATCATCGTATGAGTTTGTAATAACCCTCCTCGGATTACTTTGTGTTTTTTGCGCTTTCCTTCAGGCATTCCTGGGTAATAGTACCAATCCGAAGTCCATTCCCAAACATTGTGACCAGTTCCGTAGAGACCGTATGGACCAATCCAGTCTCCTCGTTTGGCTACAGGTTCGGGTATAAACCCGGAAAAACCATCGTTGGGATGTTTATAGTAAACCAACCAAGGCCATTTTCTTCCATCAGTTCCTCTAGCGGCTTTTTCCCACTCAGCTTCTGTCGGCAATCGTTTGCCTCTCAATTGACAATAAGATTTTGCGTCAAAATAGCTGAGTTTAGCTGCGGGAAAATCCCCTTTATTTTCCGCAAAACGGTAATTTGAATTTAATTCTGCGTATTCGTTTCTCGAAGTTTCAAAACGGTCGATTAAATATGCCGATAAAAATATTTTTTTCCCTTTAGCGGTTCGTTTTTCGTTCTCCGATCCCATTATGAAGTCTCCTTCTGGTATAAAAACCATTTCTTCTGGAACAACAACGCCAGCGGGAATTTTTACTTTGATTTGCTCAACAGAATCTTTCGAACAGGAAATAAAAAAAGAAAGGATTAAAAAAACAAGCATGCAAGTCCGCATTAATGCGGCGAAAGAGAATATATGACTTCTGAGATGGAAAATAATAAAACAGTTGCGAAAAGCGCAAACCCGTTTCATGACGGAGGTGTGTCAAAGAAATGAAATACTTCGCCGCCATTAATTGGAAGTGGTTTCTTTTTAAAGTCTAGAGGATGGTCGATTCCAGGTTGAATAGTTCCATCAATAGAGTAGGGACCGTTGTCTGCCCAGTAATTGCGGCTACGGTCTTTTCGAAAATCGATTCGAGTAATATATTTTATGTTTTTATATCCGTACTTAAATGGAGCTATGAGTCGTAGTGGAAACCCATGACTTTTGCTAAGCGCTTGACCGTTCATTTTTAAAACCATTAGAACTCTTGATCTCAAAAGTTCTTCAAGGGGGTAACTCTCGTAATAAGAATCTGCAGATTGAAAATAAACATACTTTGCTTCAGGCAAGGGTTGAACTAGTTTGATGATTTCTTCAAAAGTAAATCCTTCCCACACAGCTTTTGCAGACCAACATTCAACGCATTTTAGTCTGGAAACTTGTTTCGTTGTCCTAAATTCAAATAAATTCTCGTAGGATAGTGTCAGCGATTTTTTTACCAAACCTCCGATAGAGAGGCCCCAGTCATTTACCTCAACCCCAAGGAAAGGATTTGCGCTTCGAATATGAAAGCCCGGTGTATCGCGGTTTTGAATATAATTTTTTGGAATGTTTTTGTTATTGCGATGATCTGGAATAGCCCAGGCGGACCCTTTAAATAAGTAACCAAAAATTCCTGCAAGGAATGGCGGTAAAGCGCGGAGGAAATTTCTGCGACTGGCAATGGACTTTTCTATAGGTTGATCCATGGCAATCCGGTTAGTTATGTTAAAAATATTTTATTATTATAACGCGAATTAATTAGTCAATCCAAGAACGTCTTGCATGTCGTATAACCCTGGAGGTTGGTCGACAACCCATTTGGCTGCGGCAATAGATCCTCTAGCAAAAGTGTCTCTGCTTTGAGCTCGATGTGAAATTTCTAGAGTCTCTCCCATTCCGCCAAACATTACCCTGTGTTCGCCAACGATATCGCCAGCTCGAACAGTATGAATGCCAATTTCTTTAGCGCCCCTTCCTGAGCTCATTCCTTTGCGACCATAAATCCCATCAGTATCGAGGTTGCGTCCAAGAGCTTCAGCGGCAATTTCTGAAAGTCTAACTGCAGTTCCGCTAGGAGCGTCTTTTTTAAATTTATGATGCGCTTCTACAATTTCTACGTCGTAGGCGTCGCCCATCGTTTTAGCAAGATCTTTTACGGTTTTAAAAAGAACGTTTACCCCAATGCTCATATTAGGAGCAAACACGCATCGAATATTTGCAGATTTTTCTTTGAGCGTTTGTTTTTGATCGGAATTTAGCCCTGTCGTTCCAATGATAAGCGCTTTATTGTATTTCACGGCAAATTCCAACGTCGTCATAGTGGATTCTGGAGTGGTAAAATCAATGATAGCGTCGCAAGCGGGTATTAATTTATCGAGATCTGAATCGATAATAATATTATTTTTCCCGACACCAGATAATTCTCCCACGTCTTTACCAATATTAGGACTTCCCGAAGCTTCTGTGCCTCCCGCGAGTACGACTCCATCGGTGTCTTCTAAGCAGGAAACAATGGTTTTCCCCATTCGTCCCGCAACTCCAATGACTAACGTTTTGATCACTTGTTTCTCCTTTTAATGATAAAATTTTCCTAACAAAAATGAATCGATATTCTAGCCTTTAGCTAAGGAGAGCATTATCCGGACCTATTGCTAGGGATTGGTTTTAACTAATTAAGGAATATTTACGTAAAACAGTTTTTAAATGACTTAAGCTTTCTTCGGATATGGGAGACAATGGTGGTCGTAATTCGGGATCAATCTTCCCCATCAATCCAAGCGCTGTTTTAACCGGAATCGGATTTGTTTCAATAAACATCGCGTTATTCAATTCCATTAGTTCGAAATGGAGCTTCCTGGCTTCGTCCATTTCATTCTTTGCGGCATGGGCGCAAAGTTTAGAAACTTTATCTGGGGCGACATTTGCCGTTACCGAGATGATCCCTTTGCCTCCAACGGATAAAATTGGCAATAGAAGAGGATCGTCGCCTGAAATAAGTGAAAAATTATCTCCACATTGATCTACAATTTCGCTCATTTGTTGTAGGGAGCCAGACGCTTCTTTAATCCCTACACAGTTCTTTATTTCTGATAACCGTTTTACAGTACCGGAGAGCATATTTACTGAAGTCCTACTGGGGACATTATATAAAACGATAGGTAAATTGGTTTCTTTAGCGATCGCTTCAAAATGGCGGTAGAGGCCGTCTTGAGTCGGTTTATTATAATAAGGCGTTATTAAAAGCGCTCCATCCGCTTTTGCTTTTTCGGCTTCTTTAGTTAGTTTGATGGCTTCTTTTGTAGAATTTGAACCAGTGCCAGCTAGAACTGGAACCCTACCTTTACAGGCGTCGACAGCTATAGAAATCACTTGCGAATGTTCAGCATGATCCAAAGTGGCTGACTCACCGGTCGTACCGCAAGGTACAATGCCATTTGTTCCATTAGTGATTTGAAATTCTATTAAATTGCGCAACCCTTCTTCGTCTACTTTCCCATTTTTAAAGGGAGTAACGATTGCTACAAAAGATCCTTCAAACATTCCTGAGCCTCAATTATGAATAGCGTTTTATATTAAATTGCTGTTTAGAGTTCCTTGAAAATTGATTTCCGCCGGTCCTTCTAAAATAACCTCTCCAAAATCATTATTTGAAGAGGGATCAAAGTGAATTTTTAATTCACAGCCGCTTGCAATTTCAACTGTTACTGGAGTGACTACTCTTTCGCGCTTCGCCGCTAAAATGGCTGCAGCAGTAGCGCCAGTTCCGCAAGCAAGCGTTTCATCTTCAACGCCTCTTTCATAAGTCCGTATTTTTATGGAATCTTTACCAGTTATTTGAACAAGGTTTACATTTGTTCCATCGGGAGCAAATTCTTTGTGATTTCGAATTGCGGATCCAATAGGTTTAATAGTCTTAAGGTCTTCAGTTTCAATGTCATTTAAAAAAAGAACCGCATGTGGAACGCCGGTATTGATACTATCTACGGAATGGGAATCAGAATCCAAATCGACTTTTCTACCTTGTTTAAAATCGTGCGGTTGAGTTAATTTGACTTTAATAGTTTTGTCGCTGACTTCGGCGTTTATAATTCCTGCAATCGTTTCAAAAGACATGTTAAGGGGAGCAATTTTATTATCTACGGCATATTGAGCTGCACAACGCGCTCCGTTTCCGCACATTTCTGCGGTACTGCCGTCCGAATTATAAAAATCCCAACGAAAATTAGCTTTATCTGAGTTTTCGATAAAAATAACTCCGTCCGCTCCAACTGAAAACCTCCGATTGCAAACTTTATTTACAAACTCTTTTTTTGCTTTGTCTGGAACTATAGATTCGCGATTATCAATAACGACGAAGTCATTACCAGCGCCGTTCATTTTTGTAAATGGAATAGTCATATTTTTATAAGTTGATTTTGGTTTTTTATTTAGATTCGAATACTTAGAAAAGGATTCTGATTCACTTTGTGAAGGTGAGTTGAAAAAAACCAAACAAAGAAGTTAAATTAAGCCACTAGTTTTGATTTATTAAGATTGAATTTATCATAACTAACATAAATCCAGAAACCTGTCAAACCATTGCAAATAAACTATTTACAACGTTGTCAAAATGGGAGTTGTTAATTGCTTTTCTTGATCGTTAATTATAACTGTCCTTCACCATTTCGTATACAAGTCTTTCGGTGGGAGCTTGATCGTCTGTAAAAATATCGCTTTCTAAGTCTTTTGGAAAATTTTGTAAATTTTGAAGAGTGTATTCTACAATTGGTTTAATTTTAGTGTTGTTTTGATTTTTTAAAACTTCTTTTAATTTCTCTAATGAAGTTTCTTTTTTAGTCGCTATTAATAGAACGTTATTGTTCAGATTGAGTTTAAATAACGAAGGAAATTCTTTTAATATCGTTTGCCCCAATCTGTCCGCAAAAACGTCGTTTTGTCCAATTCTAAGGGCGTTCATTAATAGCAAACCTTGAGGTTTTAGTTTTGCGTTAATCAGTTCGAAATATTCTTGCGTGGAAAGATAAAACGGAACAAAAGGACCTCCCGCAAAAATATCCATTTCTATAACGTCATACTTTTTTTCAATTCTTGTTAAAAAAGGTCTGGCGTCTTCCACATAAATTTTAAGATTAGGATGGTCGGGAAGGTTAAAAAAATTTTTCCCGGCTTCTACGACTTTGGGATCTAACTCAACAGCGTCAATGTGGACTTTCGGTTCAAAAAACAAAAATTGACGGATAGAAGTTCCGGCGCCAGTTCCTAAAATTAAGACGTCGCTAAATGGAGTTAACAAAGTGCCTAAAAGCATAAAATCGTAGTAATTGCCTGTAGAAATAAATCCTTTCTTATATCTGGAATGCGACCAACGACCGTCGTTTAAGTGTAACGAGTAACCTTCTGAGTTTTTTTTGATTTGAATTAAGTTATAAGCCGATTCGGTTTGATAGATGACTCCGCTTGAAACAGGTTTGCTTGGAGAAATAATCGTAAAGGCTATCAAAGCGGCTCCTCCGCCTGTTTTTAGCCAGTTATTGCAATTTCCGGAAACGTAAAGAGTCGCTAGTAAAATGATAATAAAAGTTAGAGTTCTAAAGCTTCCCCATTCGGGAATGAGGTAGAAAGAAGTAAAAAATACTCCAGCCAAAGACCCCCAAGTGGAAATGGCAAATACTTTACCTGAAGCCATACCAACAGCGTCTTTTTGCGCGATGATTTTAATTAAGAATGGAGACAACATCCCAAGTAGCAGCATAGGTGGGCCGAATAAGAAAACCGATGCGGCTAAAGAGCCCCAAATAATGCCACCGCTCGCAAGCATACTTAAAATGGATTTATAAAATATTAATATGCCTACTAAATAAAGAGTGGCATATAGAATCAATTGGTAAGCCAATCGTCCTTCCGGTTTTTTATCCGCAAGAACGCCTCCTAAATAATATCCTCCCGAAAGCGCAGCCATGATGGAACCGAGCAATCCTCCCCAGACATAGGTAGAATATCCAAAATAGGGAGCTAAAAATCGAAATCCGAGCATTTCCAAAGACAACACCGCAAAACCAGAAAAAAAGGAAACGATGAGATATTGAGTTACAGGGATATGTGGAGAGATTTTTTTAGACATAGAGGGGGATTATATATGAAGGCTGGTAAAAGTGAAACGGTCATTCAGAAAACTATACACTCTGGTTCAAATTTTTTTTCTAGTTTTCTGAATTATTAAAAAAATAACTATTAATTGCTTCGGCCATATATTTAAGACCCAAAGGAGATAAATGATCATTGTCCTCTGGTAAATATAAATCTTCTACTGCCCAGCCACGATTTTTTATTACTTGATAAAAATCCAAGTAAGGAAATTGAGTTTGCTCAAAAATATTCTGAATCAGAGACTGACTTAGTTTGTTATAAGCTTGAGTTTTGTTTGACTCATAATTTTTGAAAAGCTGGTCATAATCATGATTTTTTAAATTATAATTAAAATCGCTTTTCGAAGGCGACAGGACAAAAAGTAGTTCCGAATTTTTTTGAGCGGCTAAACTTCCAATTTTTAATAGAAGTCCAATAGCGACGTAGATACCTTCTTTTGTATTTAATTTGTCAATGCTACAAAACGAATCTTGAATGGTTTGCAATAAAGGTAAGCTCAATATCCAACTCCGTCCAATCAAATTTGTACAAGAATATCGAAAAACGGGACTGTTAGTTAAAATCAATTTATCTTTATCGACCTGAAATGAAATACTCTTTTCAATATCATTTTGCAGTAAGGATGGATCAATCTTAAATAGAGGCTTGCTTTTCCCATACTGGGTATTTCGAGTAAAATCTCCCCAATCGTTTCCAGTGAAAATAACGACGACTATGATATTTGGGTTTAATTTAGAAATATGTCGTTTCAATTGTAAATAGTATTGATCGATTCCGTATCCTGATACTCCCATGTTTAGCGTTTGGTATTTTGGGAAATAATTTCTTAAATAAGCTGTAACGGTTTCATTATCTTGAACCCCTAGTCCCCAAACCACTGAATCCCCAAGAACAAGTATTTGTTTTTTAGATGAATCTACCTCTTTTGATCTGAATCCAAAAGAGTTAGTAGTGTAGAGAATGCCTTTTTCTTCAGCTATATTATTGATTTTGGTCGACCATCCTAATTCTGGATCGAATTGAGTTCCCGAGTCGTACCAGTATTTTTTTTGGAAATACCATTCCAAAACCACGATCGCCAAAATTAAACTAATCAATAAGCTGACTGACATAATGGCCAGCTCTCTTTTTTTAGATCGAAGCTGTTTCATATTACAATATGCGTATTAAAATTATTTTTCTGTGAAACTTTTACTAACTGGTCTAATAATAAAATACTTTAGTATTATTGACTATAGACAAGAAACTTTAGAGGAGTAAGAAAGCAGTGGGTATTGATAAATCAACTGTTCAATGTGTTCGACCAGACGCTGAAATGATGACAAAACAAAGGTTGCCATACTTTGTTGGCGTATCTAAAGAAACTGTGGGAGCTCAAGGAATATCTATGAACCTTGTGGTGATTCCTCCAGGAGCTTCGCCCGAACCGCATTACCATAAGGATTTTGAGACCGCGATATATATTTTACAAGGAGAAGTGGAGACGCGTTATGGTGTGGGGTTAAAAGAAACGATGATTAATCGCAAAGGCGACTTTGTTTTTATCCCGCCTGGCGTTCCGCATCAACCTTATAATTTGAGTAAAACAGAACCCGCGATGGCCATTGTTTCTCGTAACGACTCCAACGAGCAGGAAAATGTAGTTTTATACAACCCTAAAAACGATAGCGAGTAGGAAGATTTACTTTATTTGAAATGCGATGAAGGTGAGATCGTCATGCGCCGGTTTATCGCCAACAAATTCGAAAATATCTTTTTCTAATTGATCGATTAATTCCTGAGTCGACCCTGAAAAATTAGCCATTCTATTTCTAATTCTGGAAACTCCAAACTGTTCTCCATCAGCGTTCATAGGTTCGGATGCGCCGTCTGTATAAGCAAAAATTAGATCGCCGCTTTCTAGTTGTATTTCTTCCTGTTGATAATCGACGCTAGGTAGGATTCCAATAGGAGCTCCGCTAGCGCTCCCCCAATCCACGGCAACTTTGTCTTTTTTCTTAATAATTAGAGGATGATGACCCGCATTTGAAGCGGTAAGACATTTTGTTTCTAAATCTAAAAAAAGAAATAAAGTGGTCGCAAACATTCCTCTTCGTGAACGTTCCGCTAATATTTTATTCACCTCTGTTAATGTTTGTGCGGGAGCCAACGTCATGGGGGCAACGTGTCGAAAATCACTTAACAGTCTCGCCATATAAAGCGCTGCAGAAACTCCTTTACCGGCAACATCGCCCAAAACAAGCGCTAATAAATCTCCGCCTAAAGGAATAAAATCGTAAAAATCTCCACCAACAAATTTTGCGGGGATTGTTTTGGCGGCGAAATCGATATCAAAGCGTTCGGGAGGTTTTTCAGGTAGAAAATCATTTTGTACTAGTGTTGCAATTTTTAATTCGCTTTCGAATCGTTCTTTCTCAGTCGCTAATCGTTTTCGTTCCTCTTGTTCCTTTATCCGATCAGTAATGTCCGAAATAAAAGCACAGGCAAAATCTTCTCCTTCGAATTCTAGATAGTGGGCCTTTACTTCAGTGGGAAAGACTTTTCCGTTTTTTGTTTTTCCTTGAGATTCGACGATCAAGATGCCTTCTTTTTTTAGAGTTTCCCAAAAAGATTCCCATTTATCAGGTTCCATATGCGGGTTTAGGTCAAATACCTGCATAGCAGTTATTTCTCCAGGTGAATACCCAAAGGCTGCACAAGCGGCTTTGTTTGCATGTTTGATATTTGCATTTCGATCTGACCAGAATATTAAATCTGGAGCCCGTTCGATGGTAAAGTGAGAAAAACGAGCTTTTTCTTCTTTTTCTTTTCGTTCGCTAATATCTCGAACGAATGAACATAGAAACTCTGTTCCTTCAAACTCTAAAAAATGAGCGTTTACTTCAATAGGAAAAACTCTTCCACCTCTGGTTTTACCCTCAGATTCAACAGAAATTGTGCCGTCCGATTTAATTTTATCCCAATTAGCTGCCCAACTTTCTTGAGTGACAGTTGGGTCTAAATCAAAAATTGACATTGCAGTCATTTCCAGAGAAGTGTAACCGTATACTTTGCATGCCGTTTCGTTAGCGTGTTGAATTAGGGCATTCCTGTCGCACCAAAAAATAAGATCGGGAGCATGTTCAATTGTGGAGTGAGAGAAACGTGTATTAGTTTCGGCTAAGATTCGCTGAGTTATGTCGCGTGTATAGGCGCAACCATATTCTTTACCCTCAAACTCAAAATAATGCGCGTGAACTTCCACTGGGAAATTGCGGCCTGTTTTAGTAATTCCAATAGTCTCTAATTGCTGGTATTTATCGGATTTAAATTCTTGCCAAGCTTCTTCCCATGTTTCTTTGGGATAGTTAGGATCTAAGTCATGAATGGTTATAGAGGTCATTTCTTCGGCGGAATAACCATACGTTCTACAGGCGGCTGGGTTGACGCGTTGAATGTGCGCATATTGATCGAACCAGATAATAGGATCTGGAGAATGCTCTATGGTGAAATGAGAAAGACGGATACCTTTTTGAAACTCTCCATCTTCGCAATCTTGCGGGATACTATCTTGGTCTTCCATGTTAATAAGTGTTTGGAAGTCTAATAGCAGAATAATCTCGCGGATTTAAGTTATACTTTTTAAAATAAGACATCAAAGTTTTTAAAGCGAGGGCTTCCGGCTGTTTTTCTTTACTTTTTTCAAACGCTTCTCGCGCTAAGGTCATATGGATGACTGCGTTGATTCCATCTTTTCCTTCGTCATAAACTTTGGCCAAAGAGAATTGGCATTTGCCATAATGAGGATTAGCTTTAACGGCTTCTTCCAAGATTATAATTTGATCCCTGATTCTATTTTCACTGGCTAACTTTTCGCTAACTCGAAATAGTGATTCTGCAAGACCGTCTTTAACGGTTTTATTATCTGGGAACCTTTTTACAGCCTCTTTAAAAGGAACAACCGCTTCGTCGTGTCGGTTTAATTTTAATAAAGCCCTGCCTAATTGGAAAAAACCTTCGGATGCAATTCGAGGACTGTAAGTAACGGCCGCTTGAAGGTGATTGGCTGCGTCAGAAAATTTATCTTGTTTGGAGTAAAGTAAACCTAACGCCAATTGAGGTAATGCAGCTCTTGGGCTTGCGGAAATTGCGCTCTTATAATCTTTCATGGCTTTTTTTACGTCGCCTAATTTTTCGTGGATTTGACCCAATTGGTAGTAAGCGTCGACTGTTAGGTTTTTATCGTATTTTAGGGCTAGATCTATTTTTTTAAAGGCTTCTTCGTATTTCCCTTGTTGCGATAAAGTCATCCCTATTGCTAGATAAGCGGGACCAAACTTCGGAATTATGTTTATTGCTTTTTCAAATGCTTCTAGAGCTAAATCATATCTCTTGGATTTTCCAAAATATTCGCATTGTTCTTTATAGACTCCCGCTAAAACTTTTTTAACCACTTCGCTTTCGGGTTTAAGCTCAATGGCCTTTTCAAGTGGAGGAATGGCGTCTTCGTCGCGTCCTAACTCAGCATAAGATTGTCCTAAATGAAAAAAAGCTTCGTAAAAATTAGGATCGATCTTTGTCGCTTCGGTTAAAGGCTGTATGGCATCGCGAATTCGTTTTAAATGAATTAGAGCTTCGCCAAGTTTAAAATGAGAAGAACAATCCTGCGGATTTTTTTTAATGGCTTCTTTAAACCGCTCGACCATCTCTCTTAATTGTTCAGGACTTGGGATAGGAGTTTTAGCTATTTTTTTTGGTTTTTTAAAACCAAATAGCGAGCGGAAAGAATTCCAAATGCGAAGAAAAAAAGTTTCTTGAATTTCTGTGTTAACGGGGTAGGGGGAAGATGATCTCAACATTTTTTGAAACTTGTTTATGCGTAAAAATTAAAAATTTCGAAATACTTGACCTTTAAAGCCATGAGTTCGGCGATAGTAAACTGCCAAAATAAAGGTTTCAACAATCTCTTTAAAGTTTTAGTCTCCGATGTATTCAGATTGGCAGCAACCTAAACAGCCAGGGAAAATTGACTCGTTTTTTAGGGATTGTCGAAACATTTGATGATCCTTAGAGTTCCAATTAATCTTGTTATTAGATTCCGAGATATTTCCTAATCGATAGTGCGGGCAGCTAAATACGTCTCCATAAGCCGAAACGCCTACCTTAGCCCAAGGCGAAAAGCACCGATAGTTTTCATAAGAACTTTTATTCGAGTAATATCTAATAATCTCTTTTTTGGAGATTCCATTAGGCGAGAATCTTAACTGGGCCTTATAGGTTTTGCTTTTAGCCTCCAAAAAATCTAATTGCTCGCCAAGAATCTTAGAGTCTATCTCTTCCACAGGTTTGGGGGCGGAACGCAACTGTTCATTTTGGTCGTATCCCTTGCCGTGCCAGTATTCGGCTGGATTGCTTAAAACAAAATTGCAAACGTCTACGCCAAGTTCTTCCGCATAATCGTATAGATAAGCTAAATCTTCTACGTTGTGTTTACTGATGACACAAGTTAAATGAAGCATGGGATAGCGAGAACCTAGGCGTTTTTTGGTTTCGACTAATCTTTCTAACCCTTTGGTTGTTTTTCTAAACGATCCAGGTATTTGCGTACAATGGTCGTGGAAATCTTCTTTTCCTTCCAAAGAGACCCCTAAAAAAAATAACCCGGACCCCCAAAAAGATTTCAACCTATATTCCAGAATTTTATCAACAACCGCTTCGTTTAGAGATGTGCCGTTGGTGATGATATGGACTTTATTGCGAACTGCGGCAAACTCCATAATTTCTAAAAAATCTTTTTTCATGAAGGCTTCCCCGCCAGTAAAGGTGATTACGGCATGTCGGGGAACTTTAGTAATAGTATCTTTTATCGTTTCTGTGCTGAGTTCATTTTTATAGGTTTTATTTTTTTCCGTGTCTTCAATGATTTCTAAAAAATGGCACATGTCACAACGCAAATTACAACGATAGGTCACCTCAAAATAAACATGCATTGGAGGAAATGCGTATTTCGACCACAAATAAAAGGGAATTGTTGAATATAGTCGAGGTAATTGTTTTTGCAGGTTTTTTATTGTAAATGGATTGCCCATATATTTTTTTAATGACTCGAATCTTCCAATTTACGAAGACGGTTGGGTTTGTTTCAAGATTTCGAGGCTTTTTTCGCCTTGGTTAAATAATAAGTCGATAATAGACATATACGGAACGAATTCCGGATATCTTTGTAGATAAGATGGATGTTTATAGTTGTGATATTCCAATCGAACATTATAGCTCAAAAACTCGGATTCGTTCAGATAGTCTTTAGCCAAATCTCCTGTTAAGTAATGAGTCGCTTCGAGTTTGCGGCACAGAGCTAAAATTTTATCGCCTTTTTTTTCGCTAACATTTAGATCTGAGGATCTAATAGTGGGAGTTGATATACTTAACCAGTTTTTTAAATTTTCCGTTAACTCCAGGCATAGGTCTACCAGTAAATCCCAGTCTTTATTTATTATCGTCTCGATTTTGGGAAAATAAAGGTCAAAAAACTCTGTTTTTATATAATTGTGGCGAATAGCATTAAGATGCTTTGTGCGCCAATTGGATGAGGAATCAATTTGAGTTTCGAGAAGAGTTTGAGCGAACCGGTTTTTTTGAATTATAGGAACCGTTAGCCAGGACCAGCCTTCAGCTGTTCGAATTTTATTCCTATTTCTCCAATCACGTCGGGTGAATTGGATATCGTCAAGGAAAACAAATTGATCGACTTTTGCAATTTGGTCGAAATATCCAACCCAAGGTAAATAAGAGGGTTGTAGGATGGCTACACGCATGGGTTTAAGTTAAAGCCCATTATAGATGGAGAAGCAAAGGATAATAGTTGGGCGCCTAATATCTAAGCCAATAAATGGTCGACTCAGACATGGAAATTTAAAGTTTCGGTTAATTTTTTTCCCAAAGCTCTTTCATCCAAAGGTAACGTTCCCACCATTTTGGATTATTACTGTAAAACTCTACAGTTTTTTCTAAACCCTCTTCTAATTTGATAGTGGCCTCCCAGCCGAGTAGATTTCGAGCTTTTTTAGCGCAAGCAATATGGCGGGAAACTTGTCCAGGGCGGTCTTCAGTATAATTTAATAAGCTTTCTGGTTTTTTCATAATTTTCAAAATCATTCTGGCTATATCTAAAACGTTGACGTCTTCTTCAGAGCCTAGATTGATTGTTTGGCCTTTTACAGTGTCCAAATCTGCATGGAGAATTTTGTCAACTCCTTCGCACGTATCTGAAACAAATGTCCAATCTCTCGAACTAAGGCCTTGCCCATGAATAGTCACAGGTTCGTTTTGTAAGGCGCTGACGATGAAATTAGGTATCGCCTTTTCGATGTGTTGGCAAGGACCATAATTATTGAAAGGTCGAACAATAACGGCAGGTATTCCATACGTGTGCATATAAGAATAAACCAGCCGATCAGCTCCCGCTTTTGCCGCTGCATAAGGGCTTAATGGGTTGAGAGGATGATCTTCGTCCATTGCATCGGATAGAGCCGTTCCATAGACTTCTGAAGATGAAATATGAATAAAACGTTCTACCGGATAGTTAACTACCGCGTTGGCTAAAATTTGAGTGCCCAGTACGTCGGTTGTGAAAAATATAGTGTTGTCGTATATAGACCGTGTAACGTGAGACTCCGCAGCGAAATGAACGACGACGTCGCTTTCTTCGACTAATGCGTTAACCATATCTGCTCGCGTTATATTTCCATGATAAAATCGAAAGCGGTCGTTGCGTTTCATTTCAGGAGTTAAATTATCTAAATTACCCGCATAGGTTAACGCGTCCAACAGTATAATTTTGTAATTTGGATATTTGCGAAAAATATAATTGACGAAGTTACTGCCAATGAATCCGGCGCCGCCGGTAATTAGAATAGTTTTTGAATTTGAGGGCATATGCTAGAAATAAAGAAGAAACCGAGAAGATTCGTTACAGATTCTTTAAAGAATATATTTAATAAAATTTCGAGGTTCCTTAAAAGAAATTTCTCAAATTTAAGGAAAAGGGGTTTTTGTGAATTGTCCTTAATTCTTAAAAAGATTGAGGATATTTACCCGGTGGAGTATAACATAAAACTAACTTTACGGATGAAAAAAGCCAGTATAGAGGTTTAGCTTATATGGGAACCCATAACAAGTTACCACTTTAAAAGCGCTACATAAAAGGAGAAGCAATGGACGGCGAGGACAGCGAAGAAAATCTAGAATTGGGCTATTCTAAAATAATTGAGGATTTTGAAGCTAGGGTAAAAGCGGATCCTAAAGACGCTGAATCTCGATTTATTTTAGGTTCAATATATGAAGAAGGTGAAAACCTTTCTCAAGCGGAATCAATGTACCGAGAGGTTATTGAAATGTGCCCGGAGCACTCAGTAGCCCATTTTAGTTTAGCCAAGTTGTTAGGTAAAAAAGATAAGCTAGAAGACGCGCTAGCAGCTTGTAAGGAAGCCATTCGACTCAATTCTGAGGAACCAGAGTTTCATCTCCTCCTTGCCGCGATTTACGATGGTATGGAAAACTTAGAAGAAGCTGCCGAGGCTTGCGAAAAAGCGGTGAAATTAGATCCGGAAGACGCCGAGGCAAATTTTGGATTAGGCTCAATATACGCCAAATTAGAACGTATTGAGTCCGCTATCCAAAAATACAAGGATGCCATTAAGTTAGAGCCAGATTATTTAGAAGCCCATCATAATTTAGCTTTGGCGTATGACGCTGCCGAAGACGGATTTAATGCGATTTTGCATTTACGGATTACTAAAGTTTTAATGGAAGCAGAAATGGATTCCAAAGAGGCAATACTTGAAATAGAAGAATATTTAACGGAATTATACGAAGAATATGACTACGAACCTAAGGATTTTGAAGATTCTTCTGAAGAAACGGCTCCTCAAAATTGAAATTTGAAAAGTTAAGATTACTAATTATTTTATTCCTTCATTAAAATTAAGCTTTGAAAATTTGTCTTTCGGTAAATTCTTCGCCTTGGTCTAGATTCAAGGGTGGCGGGCAAATCGCCGTTCATTTTTTAGCCTCAGCATTGACTGATTTGGGGCATGAAGTCCACGTAATTTATTCCAAACAGCCTGGAGAAAAAGTCGAAGCTTCCGCCAATTATCATATACATTGGGTTCGGCATTTCAATGTCGCTACGATCAACTTAAATATTTTTTCATTTGGATTGAAAGCATGGCGATTGACCCGGAAATATAAATTCGACGTTTTTCATGGTAATGCAGAAGAAGCTTGTTTATTTCGCTGGGTTTGTTCCAAAACAACCATTCAAGTTTTTACCTCGCATGCTCCTTTCATTCCGAAAACGGGAATTTTAAAGGCTCTACTCTCTCCGGTTTTTTTTCTTAAAAATGTTAATTTTTATTTATTAAGGCAAGCTGCCGCAAACGCCGATCATTTGATTGCTTTTAGCGAATTTTCTCGTGGATTGATTTCGAATGGTTTGGGTGAGGCAAGTTTAGGTTGTATTCAAGTTGTATCCCCAGGAATAGATCCTTCCTGGTTTAAGGTTGATAGGAATTCAGACAGTTGCGAAGGAATTATTTTTTGGGGACGACTGGAAGATGAAAAAGGGGTTCCAGAGCTTTTAGCGGCTATGGAGTTAGTCCAAAAACACCGAGGACCGACGTGTCTTAACCTGATTGGCGAAGGAAACCAAGAAATTGTGTATAGGAACCAGGTAAAAAAACTAGGATTAAATGTTAACTTTTTGGGATGGAAATTGCCGGAAGAGATTCAAAAGTTAGCTAGTAGAAGCGAGCTAGGGGTTTTCCCATCAAGAATAGAGAGTTTTGGATTAGCCGTGGCTGAGGCTCAAGCCGCAAACCTCCCCGTTGTATGTACTGAGGCAGGAGCGCTTACAGAAATTGTGGAAAAGGGCGTTACGGGTAGAGTGGTTCCTCCTCAATCGCCTGAAGAATTAGCGGAGGCGATTTTAGACGCTTTGGAAAATAAAAAACGATCAGACAAAATGGCTCAACTAGGTCGAGAAAGAGCTAAGAAAAGGTTTTCTTGGGAAATCGCCGCCAAAAACACAGCTGAAATTTATAAGAAAGTTTTTTAAGAGTTTGGCTAACCATCCGCTATACAAAATCGATTTCTTCCTTGTTTTTTGGCTTTATAAAGAGCTGTGTCAGCCTCTTTATAAAGAAATTCCCACTGAGGATTAGATTTTTTAAAAAGAGCTCCGCCAATACTAACTGTAATTTGAATTTTTTCGTCTGTTTGGAATTTTATAGGCTGCTTTTCTATGGAACTTCTAAGCTTTTCGGCGACCACAATGACGCCCTTTGCGTCAATTTCTGGCATTAGAATAACAAACTCTTCCCCGCCCCATCGTCCTATAAAATCAACTTCGCGAATATTATCAAGGCAAACTAGACTCAAATGTTTGAGGACAAAATCACCCATGTCATGACCAAAAGTATCGTTCACTTTTTTGAAATAGTCGATATCTATCATGAGAAGAGCTAAGTTTTTATCGTATCTAGACGCACGCTCGATTTCCCTTCTCAATACATTTTCAATGGTTCCACGGTTCATAAGACCGGTCAAAGCGTCGATTTCTGCGAGATTTTTAAGCTTTTTTTCAAGTTCTTTTCTTTTGGTGATATCTCTAAGGATTGCTACTAATAAAATGCCTTCTTGCGTCCCAACTTTTAATATTGAAATTTCGCAGAAAAAGACAGTATTGTCTTTTCGTAATCCTTTGACTTCAACGTCGCCCCTAACGCTCATCAAACGCGAAACTATTTTCTCGTTTAGAAAATTTCGTATATGTTTGTTATGACGTTCATGATATTCGGTCGGGATTAATTTGTTGATGTGTTGTCCAATGATTTCTTCGGACTCATAACCAAAGGTTTTTTCCGCTTCTTTATTAAAGAAGACTAATTCCATTTCTTCATTGATGGCAAGAATAGAATCGGCTGCGAGTTCGACCACTTTGCTAAAAAAAAATTCTTTTTCTTCGGGCAAGCCTGGAAACTTCGAACCTAGATCAATCGTTTTCATAGGTAAATTGTCAGAGTAAAAAAACAAAATTTTAACTTAAATTTTTATCTAGTGGTGTAACGATTAAGTTACATTTACAATCCTAGGCTTGCTTGATTTAAAGGATCAAGAAGCTAGCAAGTTCTAAGCAATAGGACGTATGATTTTGTTTTTTTTGATTGCTGGTTTAAGGATTCAATTAAAAGTTCAAATTTGCCAAGCGAGGAGTTATTAGCTTAAGGGGTTGGAGATAGTAAAAAAGTAAAAACATGAACTCTTAAAGGTTCTCTAAATATCTATTTTTGTCTTGACCATTATGAGCTTAAGGCATAATCGACGGGGTCAGTTTCACCAGCTTCTTGAAATCCTTTTAACCTTAGGGCGCAGCTATCGCATACGCCGCAAGATAAGCCTTGATCATTTGGGTCATAGCAGCTATGCGTTAATTGATAATCAACTCCTAGTTCTAAACCTTTTCGAATGATTTCAGCCTTAGATAATTGAATAAGAGGCGCATGAATTTTAATTTTGGTTTCATTTTCGATTCCGGATTTAGTTGCCAGAGTGGCTAATTTTTCAAAGGCAGAGATATATTCCGGGCGGCAATCGGGATAACCGCTGTAATCGACTGCATTCACTCCAACGAAAATATTTAGGCATTTATTAACTTCTGCGTAGGCCAAAGCGTTGGCCAAAAAAATAGTATTCCGCGCAGGTACATAAGTTATGGGAATTCCAGAAGAGATTTCTTTTTCGTTACGGTTTTTAGGTACGGGGATGTTATCGTTTAGCGCCGATCCGCCAAATAAATCTAATTTAACGATTCTATGGTCTTCGACATTGAATTTTTTTGCTAAGATTTTGGCTTTTTCTAATTCGACTGAATGACGTTGTTCATAGTCAAAACTTAAGGCAAATACCCGAAATCCATTCCTTTTGGCAATGGCAAGAACAGTTGCGGAGTCTAACCCTCCGCTTAATAAAATAACGGCTTTAAGATCCATGGAAAAATATTTAAGTAGATTTTGCTTTTAAAAAGAATTTAGTGAACCTTGACAAGGTTCTTTGCTATTATATAATCACAGGTTTTAATCCAAACAGGACACTTTTTCGTTTTTAATTATGTTTGATAATTTATCAGATCGCCTTGAGGCTATATACAAAAAATTAAAAGGCCGCGGCAAGTTAAAAGAAGCGGACGTAGATGAAGCGTTGCGGGAAATCCGTGTCGCACTGTTAGAAGCGGACGTTAGTCTTTCGGTCGCTAAAGAATTTTTGGCGGATATAAGAGAAAAAGCCATTGGCAAGGAGGTTCTTTCCAGTTTAACTCCCGGTCACCAAATGGTGAAAATCGTCAATGACGAGTTGACGGAACTATTAGGCGGAAGCGTTTCAAATCTTGAGTTTTCTGCAAATCCTCCAACCATTGTACTTATGGCTGGGTTGCAGGGATCTGGTAAAACTACTTCGTCTGGGAAACTAGCTAAAAAATTAAAAAAAGAAGGTAAAAAATGCTTGTTGGTGCCAGCTGATGTCTATCGCCCGGCGGCAACAGAACAACTTACCATATTAGGGAATGATTTAGGAGTAGACGTCTTTTCTCCAGAGAGTTCTAAGGACCCTGTGGAAATTTGCGAAAAAGCTGTGCTGCAAGCCAAAAAATCCATGGCTCATGTTGTTATTCTTGATACAGCCGGTCGATTGCAAATTGACGATGACCTAATGGATGAGCTGCGTCGCATTAAAGATAAGGTGAATCCGCATGAAACTTTGTTTGTAGCGGATTCCATGATGGGGCAAGAAGCGGTTAACGTGGCTAAGTCGTTTCACGACGCCATAGGGGTAGACGGTATTGTTTTGACAAAAATGGATGGCGACGCTAGGGGTGGAGCTGCATTATCCATTAAAAAGGTAACCGGAAAACCCATCAAGTTTATTGGAACTGGAGAAAAGCTAGATGCCTTAGAGCCATTTTATCCAGAACGAGTCATTTCTCGTATTTTGGGAATGGGCGATGTTCTGACTTTAATTGATAAAGCGGAAGAGGCTTATGATCAGGAAGAAAAAGCAAAGCTTGAGAAAAAACTAAAAAAGAATCGTTTTACGCTCGAAGATTTCCAGGATCAACTACAACAGATTAAAAAAATGGGATCGATACGGCAACTGATGGGGATGATTCCAGGAGCGCAAAAATTAAAGAACATGGATGTAGACGATAATGCTCTGGTAAAAGTAGAGGCTATTATTAACTCCATGACGCGAAAAGAACGAGAAAGTCATAAAATAATCAATAGCAGTCGAAAGCGAAGGATTGCTACTGGGAGTGGAACCACAGTTAACGATGTGAATAAACTGCTAAAGCAATTTATTCAAATGCAAAAAATGATGAAGAAATTCTCCGCTGGTAAAATGAAGGGGGGAATGAATATGAATAATTTGATGGGTGGTCGTGGATTTAGCCCATTTTAATTGTAGGTAGGAAATTTTTTAATTTTGTTTATTTAAAAACCAAAGAGTGTTTGTTAAGAAGGTTGGGAAGTAAACTTATTAATTTTACTAATTTTGATTTTAGGAGGCTGATTTGGCTGTAGTAATTCGATTGAGTCGACGGGGAGCGAAGAAAAGACCCTTTTACAGGATTGTAGCCGCTGATAAGCGGTGCCCTCGCGACGGAAAATTTATTGAAGTATTAGGTACGTTCGATCCTTTAAAAGAAGAAGATGGTTTGAAGATGAACCCTGAAAGAACCCAATCTTGGTTGAAAAACGGGGCAAAACCTTCTCAAACGGTTGCGGCTTTGATTAAAAAGGCTGGAATTGTTCCGGGGAGCTAAAATTTCCTAGTTATTCTTGAAAGCTCTTCTTGGTTTTTAAATAGGCTGTGCGTTAACTCGAATCTGAGTAGCTGTTATCTCTAACTGAAGATCGCAAATAACTTTGCGGTCGGGGAGTAAGTTATGAAAGATCTAATATTGTTGATAGCGAAGTCGTTAGTGGATAAGCCTGAAGAAGTTGAATTGACAGAAATTGAAGGGGAAAAAACTACAGTTTTGGAATTGCGTGTCGCTAAAGACGATTTAGGGAAAGTAATAGGCAAGCAAGGTAAGACAGCCCGAGCTATGAGAACGATTCTCAATGCGACTGCCACAAAACTGAAAAAAAGGGCGGTTTTGGAAATTATTGAATGAAAGATTGGGTGCCTTTTGGCAATCTCGCTAAACCGCATGGTTTGAAGGGTGAATTAAAGTTTTATCCTTTCGTTTCCAATCCAGATCTCTATAAGAACGTGAAAACCGTTGCCTTTGAGAACCAAAACCCTATACGGGAAATTCAAATTGAATCTATCCGCGGAGCTAAGTCTCCGTTTATTATCAAATTAAAGGGATGTGATTCGATTGAAAGCTCAAGCAAAATCCGAGGAACGGCTCTTCTTGCTCCCCGTAATGAGTTTCAAAGTTTGCCGGAGGGTCAGTATTATTGGTTCGAAATTGAAGGGTTAGAGGTGTACGACATCTTGGGGGAGTACCATGGCCGAGTGGAAGAGGTTATGGAGACAGGAAGCAACGATGTTTATGTTGTTCGTAATGGAAAAAAAGAATTGCTATTACCCGCCATAGATTGGGTTGTGAAAGAGGTTGATCTGGAGGGTAATCGCTTGACTTTTGAGTTTGTCGAAGGCTTAGGCGATGCAGTTTGATATTTTATCGATCTTTCCAGAAATGTTTGAATCCGTTTTCCGCGAAAGCATAATTGCCAGAGCTAAGGAAAAAGGGTTGATAGATATTTTTTTACATAATTTAAGAGACTACAGTCAGAATAAACATAAAAAAGTAGACGACTATCCATTTGGAGGTGGAGTGGGAATGGTGATGGGAGTTGAACCCATCGCTTTAGCTTTAGACGATCTAAAAAGCGACGACACTCCGGCTCATACGGTTTTGATGTCTCCTTCTGGAAATAGATTAGATCAAAAAAAAGCGAGAGAATTAGGGGTACATAAAAGGATCATTTTAATTTGCGGTAGATATGAGGGGGTAGACGAGAGAGTTGCCTTGCATTACGCAGATGAGGAGATTTCCATAGGGGACTATGTTTTATCAGGCGGTGAAATTCCAGCCATGGTTTTGGTCGATACTTTAACTCGGTTGATACCTGGAGTTCTTGGTGATCCAAGGTCTTCTGAGGAAGAATCTTTTGAACAAGAATTATTAGAATACCCTCAATATACTAGACCGAGGGAGTTTCGAGGATTTAAGGCCCCTGAAGTTTTGCTTTCTGGAAACCACAAAGAAATAGAGGAATGGCAAAAGCGCCACGCTTTAGAAAAAACAGCGCGTCGCAGACCAGATCTTTTGGAGAAGATTGAAATAAAGAAGAATTAAAAAGATCTTTAGTCATAGAATGCTAGTTTTTTGAGGTTCTTTTGATTCTTTTATGGAGTCAAGTAGTTAAAAATAGTTAATAAGGAGGTAAATGATTACCTTTGATTTTCAAAGTTGAAAAATAATTCCAGGCAGATAACTTTACTTTTTCTAAATGGAATGGGTTTGAGAAGGGGTTTTCAGGTTAAAAATTGTGGCTGACGTTCATTTAGCTCTAGTTCATTACCCGGTATACAATAAAAAAGGAGAAGAGGTGGTTTCTTCAATAACCACTTTAGACGTTCATGACATCTCCCGTATTTGTAGAACCTATAATGTCTCTAATTTTTTTGTCGTAACCCCTTTAAAGTCTCAGCAAGAGCTGGTGGATCGAATGATTCAGCATTGGCAAACGGGTTATGGCTCCGAATATAATCCGACTCGGAAGCAAGCATTATTGAAAACCGTCGTTAAGCGTTCTTTAGAAGATGTAATTGATGATCTTGAAGAAAAAACTGGAGAAAAGCCAAAAACGGTAGCGACAGGGGCAAAACAGTCTAGCCAAAGCGTTAGTTTTGAAATATTGAGCAAAGAAGTAGCCGATCCCGGCAATATTTTGCTTATATTTGGTACTGGTTGGGGCTTAACAAAAGAATTATCTGAGAAAGTTGACTGCATTTTGGAGCCAATAAAGGGAAAAGGGGAATATAATCATTTGCCAGTTCGCGCTGCAATTGCTATTATTCTAGATCGCCTTTTGTCTGAAAAATAAAGAGTTGTTAAAAAACACAAAATTGCGAATCGATCGTTCTTTAAATTTAAGGATCATGCTTAATAAGGATGCTTTAGATTTGCTCTTAATAAATAATTATTCCCGAAACTTGTACTAATAGAATTAAGGTTTTTTTATTTAGAGTTTCGGTAAAGATATTTTCAAAAAATATAGAAAAAGGAGTTGCAGTCAATGAATTTGATCGACGCTGTCGAAGCGGAACAATTAAAAGCTAGTCCTCCAGAGGTTCATATTGGTGATACCGTCAAAGTTCACATGAGAATCGTGGAAGGTGAAAAAGAAAGAATTCAAGTAATAGAAGGTGTCGTGTTAAGGATGCATGGTGGTGGAATTCGGAAAACCCTTACAGTTCGAAAAATTTCTTTTGGTATTGGGGTAGAGCGTATTTTCCCGCTCCATTCACCACGTGTAGAAAAAATCGATATCGTGAAACGAGCTAAAGTTAGAAGAGCTAAATTATATTACCTTAGAGAGCTACGCGGTAAAGCGGCTCGTTTAAAAGAATTGAGAAAGCCAGGATTGGGTAAAAAGAAAGCTAAAGCTAAGTCAAAATCTAAAGCAAAAACAAAAACTGCTTAAACATTTTTAAGTGGTTTTACGATTTTGAAAACTTTTTGAGCTTTAGGTATAAAGTATTAATATGTATATTTTAAAATCCCCAGAAATCAGCTTTTTATAAAAGGGTTAAATGAAAATTAAAATTTTAATTTTTATTTCGATTTTTGCTAGTTTATCTTTGGCTGGTTCCGTTTATGCCAGTGGGGATCATCCAAATCACAAGCATAAATCTCATAATTCTCCATTTGATAGTGATTTGGACAATAAAAAAATTCATTGTTTGCTAAACAAGGGGCATCATTTTCTGCATTGTCTGTTAAAAAAAGGTTCTGAGAAGACCCCTTCTTTGCAATCGCATTGTGGCGACTCCCCTTTTTCTAAAGGGTCTCAACAAACAAGCTTTCAAAAAAACTTTTCTCAAGTATTTTTTGAAAATATTAAAATTCAAAAACCTTATGAAGTTTCCCAAAACTTTGCTCCGGGTTTTGAAGTGCATCACTCTCTTTTGGGAGCCCCACCGGTTCCTCCCCCTCGCCTCGCTTAATTTAATTCCTAAAAAACTTTCAGAATAGATCGCTAGTTCTGCGATCAATTAATATATTTGTATTTTTTGCTACGGTTTTAATTCGAGAACTTTATGTTTTTGAATTGAAATTTCAAGTTTGTGATCCAAAGTATGAGGAGTGTTTAAAAATGAAACGTGTTTTATCAATTTTCTTTTTAGTTTTGAATTTAACTGTCTGGTTTGTTCAGTCTCCAGTTGAGGCTTATGTTGGATTATGTTGTGCGCACTGTGGCGGTAACATGCCGATGAATATTCCCGGAGGCGGCATCCCGGAGACTCATGAATTTCGAGTGAAAGTTGGTCAAAATTATATGAGGATGGGGCCGTTTAGAAGCGGTACTACGGATGTTAGTACGACCTCATTGCTGGGAGTTCCCACTCAAGATGGGAAGTTTGTCGTAGCGCCGTCCGAAATGCGTATGTGGATGACTATGGCAAGCGTTGCATATTCGTTCACTGATAGATTTGCTTTGATGGCGATGACTGGTTACAGATACAACGAAATGGATATGGAGTTTAACGCATTAGCCAATGCTGCGACGGGCTCAAACGGTTTTACGATGAAATCCGATGGCATGAGCGACTTTAAAGTAATGGGTAAATATCGATTGTTTGCCGATGACGATCTGGCTCCTACCAATCAATTGTCCGCTATCGTTGGATTATCTTTTCCTACTGGTGAAGTTGACTCCAGATTTAGAAATAACCCCATTCCAGGCGTTAACGACACCCTGCAACCATTTCGAATGCAACAAGGAAGCGGTACTTACGACCCTATTTTAGGACTGACATTTCAAACTGCAAAAGATCCATATTGGTTTGGGCTTAACGCTATTTATACCGGTAGATGGATGGATAACGAACAAGGTTACCATCAAGGACAAGAAGCAAAAGTTGACGCTTATGCTATGTACCAATTTCACCCAAAAGCGTTATTAGAAATTCAATTAAACTTCCATCATGAAGGGCAATATAGCAACGAACCAGACGCTCAAAGGTTTGAAGGCGCAGGTCATGTTGGTTTTAATCCGGCAGCCCCTTTTACAAGTCCGTTGTTCAACCCAGATTTTTATGGTGGAACTAAATTAAATATCACAGGCGGTTTTCAGTATCAGCCTTTTGATTTACAAATTGTTGAGCTACTTGTTTCAACGCCGATCGTTCAGAATCTCCACGGACCTCAATTATCAGAGGATTGGAGAATCATGTTTAACTACTATGTCGAAATTCCAACAAAGAAGAGCCGTCGTTATGTTGGTACCAAAGCTCCAAAAGAGTTGGGATTCTAGTTTGAGAAAATTCAAGAGAATACAGAGACTAAAAAAAACACTCCTCCAAGTGGGCAGCCTTGTGGTTGCCTTGGTCTCTTTTTCCTGTGCAGGAATGCAAATACCAGATTCAGAGTCACAAGGAGCTCGTCTTTATTCAAAAAAGTGCTCGATGTGTCATGGTCTTCCTCATCCCTCAAGGCATTCGAGAATTGAGTGGGATCATTATTTGGAATTGATGAAAGGTAATATGGACAAAAAAGGCGTTCCGTACAACGCCCAAGAAATGAAGACCATAAGAACCTATTTACATCGTTTTGCCAAAGGAGCGACATCATGAAAACCCCGTGGGTATCGAGGTTAAGTATTATCTTTATTGCGATTTATATCGTTTTAATCCCTAGTTTTATCTGGGCGCAATCGGAGTTTTCCGCGAACTTAGGAATTGTAGAACCGAGAACGATAAAACAGGCTCCAGATTTTGCTTTGCAAACCTTAGACGGGCAAACGGTAAAATTGAGTGATTTCAAAGGTAAACCCGTTTTATTAAATTTTTGGGCTACTTGGTGTGAAGCGTGTAAAAAAGAATTCCCCGCTATGCAACGTTTGTATTCGCACTTAAAAGATGATGGGTTTGAGATTATTGCCGTTTCCGTAGATAGACGAAACCGCGATCGGATTGAAGAGTTTGTTAAAGCCTATGGAATCGATTTTCCAATATTATTAGATCCTCAGCAAAAAGCGCGTAGAGATTATTTTATCCGCGGATTGCCTACGAGTTATTTAATTGATTCTGCCGGAGATTTGAGAGGATTTATTTCAGGCGCTAGGGCCTGGGATCATATAGCTTCTAGGAAAGCGCTTTTGAATATATTTAAAAATGTTAGATTGAGTAAAGTAACTAACCCCGCAATTAAATAATAAAAATTTATTTTTATGAAAAGACCTAGGCGTATTTTTCAATTCTGGGTCTTTGTTCTTTTAGTTTGTTGTAGTTGCCCCCCTTCCGCTTTAGCTCAAAAAAACTCTAATCAAATTCTTAGAAAACTAGATTCCGCTTATTATTATCCCCAAAGGAATGGACTAACCGGGTTAATTGCAACCGTTGTTTGGGAAAAAGGTGGTTTTGGCGGCAAGAATTACGAAGCAAACCCTTCCGTAAAATTTTCTTGGAATAGCGTTTCTGACAGTAGAACCTTCAAAGTTACTGGTCAGTCTTTAAAGGTTCCTGATGAAGAGCAAAATAGCTTATTACACTTTTTTTCTAATTATAAAGAAGTTCTCCTCCCTCAAACTTTGACCGAAAAGTTTTCGCGGTATTCGGGAAAAGTCTCTCACGGTAACTTTGGAACTCGAATAAACTTTGAAATTGACGATTTTCAAGATGGAGTTTCTAGATATTCTCTCTTTATTAATGATAAGCAGCGCAATGTCTCCAGGATGTTAATCGATAGAATAGAGGCTCCTACAAAAGTTACTGGCGTATTTAAGTATATTCAAAAAAATGAACATTGGTTGGTTTCAGAAAGCGTTGCGCGGTTCAATTTTAGCGGTCAGCCACATGTAGAAAAAACAGTTTACTATTATGGTCAAATTGAAAATATTTGGTTAGTTAATAGAATTGTACAAACTCTAAGCAAAGAAGATAAAGAAATTTCGCGATTTATTTTTAAGGTGAAAGATTATTTATTGAATTGGTCAAATAATTAACGCTTAGAAGATTACCTATTGAGTACTGGTTTAATACCTGAAATAGAAATACTCTTTTTTCTCTGATTATTAAGAAATCCTCCTCCCTCGAACTTTGACCGAAAAATTTTTGTGACATTCGGGAAAAGTCTCTCACAGTAGCTTTAGAACTCGAATAAATTTTGAAATTGACGATTTTCAAGATGGGGTTTCCAGATATTCTCTGTTTATTAATGATAAGCAGAGCAATGTTTCAGGATGTTAATCGATAGAATAGAAGCCTCTGTTTATGGCCAACTTGAAAATATTTGGCAAGTTAATAGTATTGAACAAACTTTAAGCAAAGAAAATAAGAAGTTTTACGATTTGTTTTTAAAGTGAAAAACTATTTATTGGACTGGTCAAATAATTAGCTCTTACATGGTTACCCATTAAGTAATTGTTTTATACCCGAAATAAAAAATTTCTTACTAGTTTTTACTTTTCTCATTTGCTTCACAGCCTTCGAAATTTTTATCAATATTAGAGAAACAGTAAGTGATTTTTAGTAAGTTCCATAATTTTTTATATAATTATTGTATTCAGAACTGGTATTTTTTGTTATCAAGATTATTTTGGTTCGAATTAAGTTTTATAAATTGGAAGTTATAGAATTTTAAAATTTGAATAAGAACTCTAATGACCTATTTTTTTAGAAGTTTAAGGGGACTTATAGGTAAATTATAAATAGTTCAAAAATTTAATCTCGAATAAGTTAGATGACTGTATTGCTTGCTAAATTATTTGTATGGGGATGTGTGCGAATTATTGGCTATTGATTTCATATTCGTATATTTCATTTATTAGTAGTGGTTTCTGAATTTTTTGATTTTCATTATCAATTTTTATTTATGCTTTTTAATTTTTCAAATTTTCATAGTACCGATTGATTTGTTTTTGTGACAAATTTGTAATATTTTTTAATAAGATAACTCATTTTTTTATAATGATTTATGGTGTTTTTATTTTTTGGAGTTCCAATATCTATTGATTTGAAAAAATATCTGGTTTAGAATATCGAATCATCGTATAAAAATTTTAATTACGAAAACTTTAATTCAGCTCTTTTAGATAGTTAAAGAAAATGTAGATCTGTTTTCAATAGTTTTATACTAACTATTTAAGTAAATAAGTTGTGGGAATAAGGGATTTCCTGTTAAGCAAGGGATAAAGGAGAAACAATTATGTTTACATGGTTTGATCATTTAAAAGTAAAGACTCAGATTACTATTGGGTTTGCCATAGTAATACTAATTTTAATTGGAACTATTTCTTTTTCCATAGTCGAAAGCAAAAAAGGAAAAATGTCTTTTGATAGATTGGTGGAACTCAGAATGCCTACGGCGCAAAACACCCTTAAATTGCTCAATGGAATAAACCGTTCTCTTGCCGCATTGAGAGGATGGATAATATTAGGAAAAGATAAATTTAAAGAAGAGCGAGATAAATCTTGGGGGGCAGAAATCGAACCCGGATTAAAAGAAATGTTGAGACTGTCGAAAAATTGGACGAATCCTGACAATATAAAAGTTTTGGATCAAATCAAACACGATTTAGAAAAGTTTAAACAGTTTCAGAAGGAAATCGAAGATATCGCGCAGACGATAGATAACACGCCAGCCAACAAAATGTTGTTGAATGAAGCGGCTCCTCAGGCGAGGATAATTATTTCTGCTATTACCGAAATGATCGATGCTGAAGCTAAGTTAGAAGCTACTCCTGAGCGGAAAGAACTTTTAGGGATTATGGCGGACATCAGAGGTAGCATGGGATTGTCTTTAGCAAATATTCGCGCGTTTTTGCTTTCTGGAGATCTAAATTTTAAGAAAAAATATGAAGCTATGTGGAGCAAAAACAACGTTCGCTATTCGTTACTTACCACAAAAACGAGCTTGTTAACGCCCGATCAAATGGCCGCTTTTACGAGATTGAAAGAAGCTAGAAAAGTATTTGCTCCTCTGCCTCCAAAGATGTTAAAGATTCGTGGCGGAGGAAGTTGGAATTTAGCCAATCTATGGTTAGGAAGCAAAGCGGCTCCAACCGCTTTTCGCATTAAGCAGGGTTTGAATTCCATGCTAAATAGTCAAAATGATTTATTAAAGAATGATTTGTCTATCGCGAAAACTGACAGCGAGCGTTTTAATAAGAGTTTATGGGCATCTTTAGTATTAGGAACTGCCTTATCCATTTTTATTGCTTGGGCAATCACTGCGCTCGTTTTACGAAAATTAAATCGCGCCTGGGTGGAATCGGACAAAATTACCGCTGTTGTAGAAAATTTACCGATTAACGTTATGTTGGCTGATAGAAATCTTCAAATTCAATATGTGAATCCGGCAACCAGAAAGTCTCTGAAATCTCTTCAGGATTTTATCCCGGTAAGAGCTGAAAACCTGGTTGGAGAAAATATTGATGTTTTTCATAAAGATCCTAAAATGCAACGCCAGCTCTTAGACAATCCAAGTAACCTTCCAATACAAACTCTAATCAAAGTGGGAAATGAAACGATTGATTTGATGGTCAGCGCTGTAAGGGATAATGCTGGTGAGTATTTAGGGCCTATGGCAGCATGGACGATTGTAACTGGGAAAATAGCGATGGAAGAAAGAGAAAAGCGGAATACTAAGGAATTGCAAGAAAAAGTTGATAAAATCTTAGTGTCTGTCGATGCCGCTTCCCATGGAGATTTAACTTGTGAAGTTGGCGTTTCTGGCGATGACGCTATTGGAAAAATGGGAGAAGGATTAGCTGAGTTTATTAATAAGCTCAGAGTAGGAATTACTAAAATTGCTGAAAATACGGAGCAATTAGATAATTCTTCCCAACATATGAGTTCTATCAGTCAGCAATTAGCTTCGAACGCTCATGAAACTTCCAAGCAATCGTCAATCGTTTCGGACGCGTCGGGTCAAGTTTCTTCTAGTGTTGAGACAGTTTCGGCAGGAGCTCAAGAGATGAGCGCCAGCATTCGAGAAATTTCCAAAGCCGCAAGCGACGCGGCTCAAGTGTCTCAAAGAGCTGTTGATATTGTTGAATCAACTAACAAGATAGTTCAAAAGTTAGGAGATAGTAGCGGAGAAATTGGACAAGTGATCAAAGTTATTAATTCAATTGCGGAACAAACGAACTTGCTTGCTCTTAACGCTACTATCGAAGCTGCCCGAGCGGGAGAGGCTGGAAAGGGTTTTGCCGTAGTTGCTAATGAGGTTAAAGATTTAGCGAAAGAAACCAGCAAAGCTACTGAAGATATTGCTCAAAGAATTGAATCGATCCAACAAGACACAGATCAAGCTGTTTCTGCTATCGATGAAATCACTGAAGTCATAAAACGGATTGACGATATTTCAGGGACCATTGCGAGTGCTGTGGAAGAACAAACTGCTACTACTTCCGAGATTGAACGCAATATTCATGAGGCGTCTAATAGAACCGTAGAAATTAACGAGAATATTTCAGGAGTCGCTCAAGCTGCTGAAGATACTTCGGTTGGGGCTTCTCAGACGAGTGATGCCTCGGGCGCTCTATCTCAAATGGTTTCGGATCTTAAAGATATTGTTAGCGCTTACAAAATAGGCAATGGAAAATAGGCGAGTCTATAAGCCGTTAATAAATTAAATTTTTGCTAATGGTTGAGCGATTAATATGGGTTCAACCATTAGTAATTCTCTGATGCAGTGTTGTGGCTAACTGAATTTATATTTAATTGTTCAAAGCGTCGTCGGGGCTTACATTCATATCGCCCATCTTCAAAAGGATTCCATCGTTTTCTAGTTCCTGAACCTGGATACCCTTACTCATTCGTGAGTTATACATATCCCAGAAGGTTTTTGCTTCAATTTTATATTCTCCTCCTTTTTCTTGTAGCACTACCATTAAAGCGACGATTAGTTTTTCTACTTGATCTTGAGTATCCATTATTGACCGAAAGTTGAGGTTAATGTTTTTAGTCGATTACGTTTCTATTTTCTGATAAACGTCGATAGTCACGTTATATTTTATTAAGGCGATAAGCTTCGCGAATTCCGCAAGCGTATGGATCAGCCCAATGGGCGAGTTTTTTAGCTTCTGGTTTTATTAAGTCCTGCCATCGACAGTTTCCTTGAATGAAACTGTCCCAAGAAATTTTCTCAGACTTCATCTCTAAGGATAAAAACCATCTTTCTAAAAGTGCCGGAGTTGGAAAGCATGTCAAACTCAATTTTTTCTTGCCAGTATCGTGAGATTGTGGGAGTTGGTACGTTTTTTTCTTAGGTTGCGTTAGTGCCACTAAAAGTATTGGCATGTCAATGGCGCCATCAGATTCTAGCATTTTTTGAAACTGGACTGCTTCTTTACCTTGAACCGCCGCGTATGTAGCTGTGAAAGTATCCAGTAAAACAGTCTCTTTAGCCGCTCTACAAGCCAATTTCAGTAAATTATAAGGTTCTGAAACGTAGTATAAAAGACCAAAACAAAAAACGGTGTCAAACTCATTTGGAGATAGAGATTCTAAATATTCAAAAACATCCCTCGTGTTTAAACGGCAAGCGGAATTTGGAACTTCGAAATCATGAAATGTTTCTTTTCCGCGCTCTATAGTGTTTTCTTCCGAATCTATTCCATATGTAAATTGAGCGCCCATCTTCCAGGCGGCATAAGAAAAAGTTCCCATATGACAACCCAAATCTAAAACTCGTTTTCCTATTATGGTATCCGAGTTTCTGATCAATAAATTTTGCGTTCGCCCATTAAGACACTCGTGATTATATGGAATCGCCCACCGGTTTTTCCGTTCATCCAAAGTAATGAATTGACTGTCTTCTGGGAAAAAAGGTTCCTGTATGTGATGCTGCTTATTGGTTTCCAATGGAGTTTTTTGAGGTGAAATGATTTTTTTCTAAAAAAACTAGTATTTGTGTGTTTAAATATAATAAAATTAGTTTAAATTAAGTTATAATTTTACTTGACTAGTTGGTGCGCATTTTGTTAATAAGTAGTTAATTTAATGGGCTTTATAAGTTTTTCAGGAAAAGTTTTTATGTTTAGATAAAACTGAGGGAAAAATTGGCTGTTGCAGAGTCAAGTTTTACCTAAAGCTTCCGAATAGATCCTTCCTGAAAAAGATAAACCTTGTTCCAATCTTCATTAAAAAGCATAATATATTGATACACTTAATCCCCAAAAACGTCAAATAGCGATTGTTGAATAGCAAGGTTTCCAACGAATTTTTTTCGGGATGCCGAGCTATCTTTTTTCGAGGCTTTTATGTTACCTACCTGCGTTCTTACCCCTGAGGAAGAAGAACTCCGCCAAAAGAATAGAGAATTAACCTACCTCCAACAGGAATTAGCTGAAAAAGAGTTATTGCTTTCCACCTGTCGAAGCGATTTGGGTTTTTTTGAAAAAAAATATAATCGCGTAGTAGGCTCCAAATATGCCGAGTTAGATAGATTACGCGCTCAAGTATTAGGGTTTGCAAGTTCTATGAATCCTGCCAAAAGTCAGTTGCGGGAAGAGGCTGAAACAGCTCGGAAGCATGCAGAGCAAACTGAGCAAGAGGCTGGAGACTGGGAAGATACTTTACCTTTAAATAATAAATTCGATCCTAGCGAAGATTTAAAAAAGTTATTTCGTGAAGCGGCGAAAAAGATACACCCTGATTTGGCAAACACTGGAGAAGAGAGAGAGAAACGTCATCAGCTGATGGCAGAACTAAATCGGGCTTATGACAATATGGATGTTATGCGTATCCAAGAGATTGTTAAAGATTGGGAAGATTGGGGACGTTTGTCCGAAGAGATCCCAATAGGGGTTCAGTTAGTAAAAAGTATTCGCAAAATTGCCCAGGTTAAAGAGAGACTGGCCGGGATTGATGGCGAATTGAACGCTTTAGAAAATTCCGAGATGTATCGATTGAAAGAACGAATTGAACAAGCTCAACGAAATGGACGAGATGTCTTAAAGGAAATGTCATTGGATTTGGAGGATAAGATCTCGTCTATAAAAACCAGAGTTTTTAAATTAGCCGACGATTTAATTTATTTATAAAGCCAAATGTTAGATAAAGAAAACCAATCAAGCCAGGTTCCTGCGGCGTTTTTTGAGAAGGGACTTCTCAAAACTTCTGCGCGTAAAGCTTCTAGTCTATCTCGAAGAGGGATGAACTTTATCGCTGAGAAGAATATTTCCGGGTTAGGAGAGGTTCGTTATCGCGCTGAAGATGGAGAGACGGTTCCCGTTAGTTACCGTAAAATTTCTTTATGGTATCGAGAGGCCAAAGAAGGCGAAGCTTTATCTCAATACAATTTGGGCGTTATGTATTTTAAAGGCGTTGGAGTGGAACGTGATTTTGCAACGGCTGCAAGCTGGTTTCGTAAAGCGGCAGATCAAGGTTTGGCAAACGCTCAGGGTTTTCTTGGCATTATGTTTGAAAAAGGAATGGGTGTTGCCGAAAATTTTGAAGAAAGCGTAAATTGGTATAAAAAAGCGTCAGAACAAGGAGATAAAGTCGCCCAGTTTAATTTTGCGCGTATGTTATATGAGGGAAAAGGGACACAAAGAGCTCCCGAACAAGCGTTGGAATTATTCAGAGAGTCTGCTAAGAGCGGAAATTTGGCGGCTCAGAACTTGTTGGGGATGATGTATGAAAATGGAGATGGCGTAGAAAGAAATTTTAAAGACGCTATTAAATGGTATCGCAAAGCCGCTAAAGAAGGTTATGTAGAAGCCCAGTTCAATATGGGCGATATGTTTGAACAAGGCAAAGGAATAAAAAGAAATTTAAAGAAAGCCGCTGAATGGTATGGATTGGCGGCCGAAAAAGGATATGAAGACGCTCAATATAAGATGGGCGTTATTCGCTATGCGGGACATGGGGTAAGGAAAGATCCAAGAGAAGCTCTCCGTTGGTTTTGCAAAGCCGCTGAAAACGGACATGACAGAGCGCAAGAGTTTTTAGGTAATTTTGACGGAAGTGAAAAATCTGGCCCGGAAGACTTTTTCCAAAAGGCTAACTATTTTTTTAATTCCGAGGACTATGAAGAAGCTGCCCAGTGGTATCGCTTAGCTGCCGAGAAGGGACATGCATTATCTCAAACGCGATTGGGACTTATGAGCGATTTTTGCATAGGAATCGAAGAACCTGATCCAGTTGAAGCCGCTGATTGGTACCGTCAAGCTACTGAAAGCGGGAGTTCTGACGGACAATATTTTTTAGGCCTTTTACTATTTTTAGGAGATGGGGTTGAGCAAGATTTTCAAGCTGCATATGATCAATTTTACCAGGCGGCGGAAAAAGGAGTTTCAGACGCTCGTGTTTTCTTAGGATTATTGTTAGAAAGAGGAAAAGGGGTTGGAAGAAACCTATCTCAGGCCGCTGAAAACTTTAAGATGGCAGCGGAGCAGGGAAACGAATTTGCTCAATATCATTTAGCGAGAGCTTTTTATCACGGAAAAGGAACAAAAAGGGATTTTGAAGCCGCTTTCCGATGGTATCGAAAATCTGCTGAAAGCGGGAATGATGTTGCCCAATACAACTTAGGAAGAATGTATTTTAGCGGTAGAGGAGTAGAGCGGAATTATTTGAAGGCGTCTGAATGGTTTAAAAAAGCCGCCGAAAATGGTCATGATTACGCTCAATACACGCTTGGAAAAATGTATTGCTCTGGAGAAGGAATGGAGCAGAATTATAGAGAAGGAATTTATTGGATCGGAAAAGCGGCAGAACTAGATAATTCCCAAGCCATGAATCATTTAGGCGTTATTTATGAAAAAGGGCAGGGAACTCCAATCGATTATGCTATGGCAGTTGAATGGTATACGAAAGCCGCTGAAAAAGGTTATCCAGCAGCTCAAAATAACTTAGGCATGATGTATTTTGTCGGTAAGGGGGTGGAGAAGGACTATGAAGAAGCCGCAAAATGGTATCGGCAAGCAGACCGCTCCCAAAAAGGCGAAGAAGATAATCCTGTCGAGCAATTATTTGGAAAAAATCGAAAAATTTCTGGCGATCCTAGTGAGTGGTTTCGAAAAGCCGCAAAAACTCCTCTTGCGCAGAACTTTGTTGGCAAGTTGTATGAAAGTGGATCAAGGGTTCCTCAGAACTATTTAGAAAGTGTTTACTGGTATCGTAAGGCTGCCCAAAGAGGGCACGATGAGGCTCAATTTAATTTAGGCTGCATGTATTTCCATGGTAAAGGGACCTCAAAAGATGTTGATCAAGCTTTAGAATGGTTTTATAAATCCGCTGACCAGGGGAATGTCAAATCGCAAAAAATGCTGGGCGAAATTTTTGAAACGGGAGAATCTATTCCTCAAGATTTTTCTAAGTCTTTTGACTGGTATCAAAAAGCTGCGGTTCGCGGTGATAAACACGCTCAGTTTCAGTTAGGCCATATGTACTTTTATGGAAAGGGAGTAGATAGAAATCCATCTTTAGCTAGTATGTGGCTTCGAAGATCCTCCGAGCAATCTGAATTACTGGCTATTGGCGCTTTAAGAAAAATGAGTCAGGCCCCCAAACCCAAAAGAAAGTAGTTTTTTCTCTTTCCCTGAATTTTCCTTTCGATTCAATTATATACACAAAAAAGCTCACTCAAATTCTTAGTTCCTAGCAAAAACTTTTTGAAAAAGTGAAAATTTTGCTTGAAGTTTTCGGATTAGGATATTAGATTAACAGTTGTCTTTGGTTAACTCTGTCTCAAATTGAGACTTTCGTAAGTCGCTAGATTTAATTGGTTTATTGATAAGGTGATATTTTTTTTGTCTCAATTAGAGTCAAAAAAGCTTGTTTTTTGCTAGCTTAAAGGTTTTGCATGAGGATATTTTTAGCGCTTTTCTAGGCTCCCAAATAATCATTAGAATACTGGAATAATTGTATGAGTGGAATCAATCCAGATCCTTTTAATCCTTCGGATACTATGTTTGACGAATTTAAAGAAGCTTTTAAAAAAATAGATATTATTAAAATGTTGCCCAGTGAGATTTCAGAACAAGTTTGGGCAAAAGGAGAGTCTATTGCTTTAAAAGCTGGGGAAATGCTATTTGAAGAAGGTTCTTATGGACAAAAAATGTACGTGATACTTTCTGGGAGAGTCGAGATATTTAAGAAGGATAAAACAGTCGCTTTTAGAGGTCCTATGGAGTTTTTAGGGGAAATCTCTTTAGTTGAACCAAAACCCCGTTCTGCTGGGATTCGAGCGATTACGGAAACGATTCTTTTTGAAATAGATAAAGACATGTTTGATCTTTATTTTGCGCCTTACCCGGAAATCCTGATGGAGTTTTTGAAAATTTTATCAGATAGGGCTAGATCCGATTTGGAAACTCTTAATTGGGGATATAAAGAGCTTAAAAAAAGCGAAAGATTATACCGAACTATTGTAGAAACTATTTCCGAAGTCGTTTTTATTCTAAATGAACAAAAGCATATTGTATTTGCTAACTCCGCGTTTAAATATTTGGGCTATGAGCCAGAAGAAGTTGTTGGCAGACCGATTGTTGAAATAATAAAAACTGAGGGTTCCGATTTTGATTTGGATGAACTTGCAACTAAGGGGGTTGGACCGTTTGCCAGCCTTGATCTGAATATAGTTTTAAAGACAAATCCAAACTCTGTCCTATGGGAGGAGTTTCAAACAACCGAACTTATTTTTGATGCGTTTGGTATGTGGGATGTCCCCGACGAATTTGTTTACCAAGATGAAATTGAAAAAAACTTCCTTGGCACTATCTGTGTTGGTCATCGGGGAAGCTAAGTTTTTTCCCGACCTAGGGTTCTAAATGAATCCCAAATCCGGCAAAAAATAAACGCCAATAATCCCACACTGTTCCGCGCGCGCAGGTATAAAAAAAGACATGCGTTAATGAGTAGTATTGTAAAGTGACGTACATCGCTATGAGATCAAGAGGAAACTTTCGATCCCACGTCCATGGTTTTCTGGTTTTATCTTTTTTTATGAGCTGCCAAACTGCGCTTACCCAAATTCCGATTCCTAGAGTGACAAAATGAGGCCAGGTTTTTAGTAAGCCTATGGCAAATCTCCATTCTAAGCCCCTCCCTATCCACCGACGAATGATATTACCCCAAAAAAGATTACCGAAACCGGCGGAAGCCATGATCGCGGCAAAAAGCCTTAGATATAGGTTTTTCTTAAAAAATCTGAAGAAAACAGGGTAGTAGAAACAGCGTATTAAAAAGTCTCTGTAATGTAGAGTAATACGACCCCATAAGTTGGCGAGGTTGGTTGTTAACCAAGGCCTATTCATATTAGGTTCGATGTCGTACCCGCAAATTTTCCAAATGCCTACTTTGAAATGAAGAACTCCTGCCATAAGCATGAACCACTTTATCTGGTCGAACAGGCAACTAAACCAAATAGTGAGTACCGAGGCTTGGCCTCCATCAACAAAGTGGCAACCAAGCTCGCGTAATCTCCAAAAAACAGGAACTCCCATTTCGTGGCGGACAAAATAAACCAAATTGTATTTAATCCAATCCCCTATGGCTAAATAAAAAATAGACCATCCAAGCAGTTTAATTCCGTCTAAGACAAGTTGATTTTTGTCTTTATTATAGAATCGATCGGTTGTATACGAATACCCTTGGCCAATTGAGGAGCCCCATGACCAATTGGCAATTTGACCAGGATTGAAGAATATAGAAAGGTATCCAAGCAATGAAAGATCTTTTGGAATTCTTCCATTTTTGAAATCCATGTGATAGATAAACAAACGCCGCCAGTGGAAAAAAAATAATAAAATCCCTAAAGGCAGTTTCCATTGGTTTCCTCCTAGACCTTCAATACTAGAGCCTAAAAGAGTTATTATTCCTGCGGATTGGATCGCTATGGTTCCGGCAATTTGGCTAAATTTTTCTTTATCTAATAAATAGCGAAGGATGAACCAATAGCAAAAGAAGGACACATACCCAAAAACAACAGAATTAAAAAATACCGCAGATGTTGGGGAGCTTGGGTCCGAGCAAGTAAGATAAATAAGGCTACCGGGTAACCAGGCCAAAAACTTTCTGTTTACATTGATAGGGTGAAGAATTAGATAAACTACTATGTGAGAACCGAGAAGACCTGCAATGGGTCGAAATCCATAGAGGATAACGACGATAGCCAAAAAAGAAAAAGTTAAGGCCGTGCGTTTAAATTTGAAAGGTAAATAATAAGCTAAAAGAAAGGCTACCGCAGACCCAAGGAACAAAATCAATCTTTCTTGATCGTTACTGAATTCGCTTGTGTCGGTAATATAGATTTCGCAGTCGACGTTGTCGTCATTGTCGAAAACGTGTTGTAGATTAAAACCTAAACTATTTGCGAAACTCTTAGGACTTGCAATACCAAGTGGTTGGTAAACTTCAGTGAATAAATAAATGAAAATCCCAAGAACTGCCAAAGTCGCCAAAACAAAACCATGGCGGTGTTGATTATTTTTTTGTCGTTCTTCGTCGGAAATGGGTTTTTGAAGTCCGAGACCTAACATGGGATTAGTTTACAATATTACTTAAGTGGGGGGAACGTGGTTAGCTAGAAATGTTTTGGGTGGTTTGGAAAGTTTATAACTTTGAAAATATAAAATCGGATAAGCTATTTAGATCTCGAAACGTTTCTACTCCTATATCAGCTTCAGTAATATCTATCCCAAAATGACTTTCCATAAATGCTACCGTTGAGACAACGCGTAAAGAATCCGTTATAAAATTTGAAAGTAAATCGGTAGATGGTTCTAAGTTTAGTCCAGGATTGGGAAATTCAGTTTCAAAATAGTTTTTAAGTTCTGCCTTTATTTGTTGTTTTTCCATAGCTAGGATTCTAATAACTTAAACGCATTCGTTAAATCGTTTTTGAGATCGTCTGGATTTTCTAACCCAAAGCATAATCGAACCAAATTTTCCCCCAAACCAATTTGCTCTTTTTCTTCGCATGTCATTGAGGCGTGGCTGCCTGAATAAGGTTGGGCGACCATAGAGGTGACACATGCCATACCAGTTCCTGTATTGAATAATTTAAGGGATTGAATAAATTTCTGATAATGTTTTTCCAGATTATCTGAAAATTCAAAAAATATTATTCCTCCGTACCCAGTCAATTGTTTTCCGTCCACGTTTGGATAATAAACTTTCGCCACTTGCGATTGTTTTCTTAAAAAGTCACGCATCTCAATCGTTACCTGTTGTTGTTTTTCTAAACGAAGGTTCAGCGTTTGTAGACTGCGACGTGTTAACCAAGCGCTATGAGGAGCAAGAATTGCGCCGCCATAAAATCGGATGTCGCGAAATTCTTGGGCTAAATCTTCTCGATTGGTCAAAGTCATTCCGCTCATTACATCGCTATGACCGGAAAAGTATTTGGTTCCGCTGTGTAAAGAAACGTCAGCTCCATGTTTTAGCGGATGTTGAAATAAAGGCGTTGCCCATGTGTTATCAACGACCACAAGACCTTTGGGATTTAGTGATTTTAGACGTTCAGATACTTTTTCAATATCGACAGTTTTTAAAAAAGGGTTTGTCGGCGTTTCAAAAAATACCATGCAAGTTTTAGCGGAAATTTGTTCAAGGTCCTTTTCACAGGAAAAGTCGGCAGTTTTTAATTGGATACCTAGACGTTCGCTTATTCTTTGAAAAAGTCTGTATGAACAACCGTAAATATAGGGATCGACTACAAGAGTATCGCCTGGTTTGAGAAGTTCTAGGGTCATGCTAATAGCCGACATACCGCAAGCGGAAGCGATGGCGAAGTTTGCTTCTTCGAGAATGCGGACGGTCTCTTCGAGTTCCGATACGTTAGGGTTGTTTTTTCTAGTGTAAAAAAAAGGAGAGTCTGCTTCAAAAGCGCTGCATTGATAGATAGGAGTAACGGCAGGATTTGCGTTTTCAGTTTCTATCCTAGCGTGAAGAGCCTTTGTAACGGGGTTTAAAGGTTTTTCCATTTTTTAAGAAAGGGCTTTGGCTAGTTTACTTTTCATCCGATCTGGAAACTGTTTACCTTCAAATTTTGGAAGCGCTACTCGGTCGTCTTCAGCGATTCCTTCCGCAATTGGAACGGTAGGAAAATGAGCGCGGTCAAATACTTCATATAAGTTTGATTCAATTGAAGGAGCCCAGGCAATCTCTAACCCAATTTCAGATGGTTGAGATTTTGTTAAAATAAATCGATAACTTTCTTGTGCCTCTAAAGTAACCGTTTTCCAGTTAGGTTGACCATTGCTTTGCGGTCGATAAAAAATTGTTGCAGGTGTATCGCCTGTATTTTTTGCTTGAACATGGACTGAAATAATATCGCCGCGCCAATTGTAAGAAGAGGTTTTCAACCCGTCTGGCGTTAATGTATTAATAGTATCTGGTTTTGATGGTAGTTTATTGCCTAGATTAAAATGAGAGTTTTCTCCACAAGCGTTACATCGCCCTTCGGAATCTAAGGCTTTAATTTTGGCGTCAAGGCCAAATCGTTTCACTAAGGGCTCCTGGCAGTTCCCACAAAATGAACTAGCGTCATTTTCGTCTGGAACGTTCCCGAGATAAACGTATTTTAGACCCTCTTTTTGTGCCACTGCTCGCGCTTTTTGTAATCGGTCAATTGGAGTGCGAATGGTGTTTTGCATTCTATATTCGGGATGGAACCTAACAAGGTGCAATGGAACCTCTGGACCCAAATCCTTTAAAATCCATTTTGCTATGCGAAGTGCAGATTCTTCATTATCGCTAATGTCGGTAATCATGAGGTTACTAATTTCAAGATGCTTTCCTGCATCATAAATCTGTTTTGCCGCTTCTAGAACAGGTTGAAGCCAACCTGTTGTTAATTTGCGATAGTAGGTTTCATCCATCGACTTTAAAGACAATGAGAATATGTCTATATGCGGGAGCAATTCGTGTAAAGCTTCTTTTGTGATGAAACAAGCAGATTTATAAAGGTTGGTTAATCCTGCCTTGCGAGCCAATTTAGCTGTTTCAATAACAAATTCATGCCAGACAACTGGATCGTTATAGGTCCATGAGAGCGTTCCAATATTATGTCGTAAAGCCATGTCTACAATCCCTTGCGGAGTCATTTCGTGCACGTCTTTATTTTCGACAAACTTATACTGTGATGTTTTCCAGTTCTGACAATAATGACAATTTAAATTACAACCGATATTGCCCAAAGAAAGGATGCGAGAGCCAGGAGCGTAGTGAAATATGGCTTCTGTTTCAATAACTTCTTCTGTTATATGTACGCCTTTTCCAAAGGTATAAGTTACTAACCGACCGTCTCGATTGCCTCGAACGCCGCAAAAACCAACTTCTCCCTCTTTTATTCTACATTTGCGGGGTGATAAGTGGCATCTTACAGAGCCGTCTTCGAGTTTTTCTTCTAAATTGGCAAGACGATAATCGTTTTTCCAGTCCATCGAGTTCTTATTTTTTCTAAAAATTTATTGGTTTAAAAAGACGCTTTTATTAGGCTTTTATTAAAGGATTTAGTGTAACAGTTTTTTTTTGTTTTACCGATTCAAAAAGTCTTTTAACCATGTAGGATCCCGTTTTTCAATATTTTTCGAGAGTTGGATTTTAGTCGGCTCTGGAAGGGCATCGCGATCAATTTTACCATTCGGCGATAATGGAAAATCATCCAATTTCACAAACGTTTGTGGAATCATGAATTCTGGAAGTTTTTTTTCGAGAGCTTTTTGCAATTGAACTTCCGAAAGATGAGTTTCATTGGTGGTCGGGATAAAATACGCGGTCAAAATTTTATTTTGTTTAGAGTCGTTTCTTAAAATCGCTACAGCTCTGGCAATAGTTGGTAGAGCGTTCATTGTGGATTCGATTTCTCCCAGTTCGACGCGAAATCCACGTATTTTGATTTGATTATCTGCGCGACCCAAAAACTCAATTTCTCCGTTGGGAAGATATCTAGCTAAATCTCCAGTTTTATAAAGTTGAGCTTCAGGGCTATCGCTGAAGGGGTCATTTATAAACTTTTCTTGAGTTAATTTATGTCGATTGAGGTAGCCGTTGGCGATGCAAACTCCTCCTAAATGCATTTCTCCAGGAATCCCAATTGGAACTGGTAGGAGTTCTTTATCAAGAATGAAAACTCGGACGTTATCCAAAGGACGGCCAATGGTGGGACCTAGCTGGCGGAAATTTTTTGACTCATTTGTTAAGCAGGCGGTTACAGTGACATGGCCTTCGGCGGGGCCATAACCATTGAAAAAATTTTGCCCTTTCGACCAGCGTTCAACATTCTCATTTGTGCATCTCTCGCCAACAGCCACGATAGTTTCCAAAGAAGAAAAACCGGGATTGGGGAGTATTGATAACAAAGAAGGAGGTAACATTGCTAAAGTTATTTTTTTTTCATTAATTATTTTAGGCAATTCTAAAATAGAGAATAAACTTTTTTTGCCGCTGAAAACTAAAGCTCCTCCTGATAGCAAAGCCGTGAAAATCTCCCAAACGGCAACGTCAAAACCAAAAGATGAAAATTGTAAGATTTTGCTTTCAGGATGGACTTTGAAAAGTTTATTAGATGAGTTGATTAAATTACAAAGGCCATCGTGGCGTAATAATATCCCTTTGGGTTGGCCAGTAGAACCTGAAGTGAAAATAACATAAGCTAGATCTTGGGGAACTCCAACGGTGTTAAGGTTCGTTTCAGGATGTTGGGAGAGTTTTTTGTTGAGTTGGTCCAAGCAAATTGTTGTTTCCGCTTGAAAGGGGAGTTTTTCTAAAAGTTCTTTTTGAGTTAAAAGGATTGGAGAATTGGTTTCTTTGAAAATATATTCAAGGCGGTCGCTTGGATAACTTGGGTCCATTGGAACAAATGCTCCGCCAGCTTTTAAGATAGCTAAAATACCAATGACCATGTCGAAAGATTTTTCAACACAAATGCCCACTAATTTATTAGGACCGATTCCTTTTGCTTTTAAATACCCAGCCAATTGATTTGCCTGGATGTTTAAATTTTTATAAGTTAGCTCTTTATTTTCCCAACTTGCCGCTATAGCATCTGGTCTTTTTTCTACTATGGACTCGAATATTTGATGAACGCAAAGATTATTTGAAAATTCGGATTGAGTTTGATTCCATCGGATTGTCAGTTGGTCAAATTCTCCAGGAGTCAATAGTGGTAATTGCGATATGCTTTTTTCCGGAGTTTTAATCCCAGCTTTTAAAAGCTCTACAAAATGTAGCGCCATGCGTTCAAGAGCTTTGGAGTCCCATAAATCGACGTTACATTGACCGAACCCTTCAATATTTCCGTTTGTTTCAGAAAAATTAAAATTCAAATAGAGATTAGATATGGATTCTAATGATCTAGTTAAATTTGGCGAATTGGCAGTTTGGTTTTCAGTTTTTTTATTTTCAGAAAAGTTGAAAAAGACTTTGTAATAAGCTGAACTCGTAGTTTCTATTTTTGGTTGTAAACTTTCTAATAAAGTTTCTAATGGATCGCTTAATTCTGTTTTTGAATCTAAAATATTTGAAGAATTCTGCTGGATAGAATTTTCAAAGGAGATTGAAGAAAACGTGTCGCCTTTTATCCATTTAATAGAGTCCAAACTTCGGTTTTTTTTATTTTGTGAAATCTGGTTACTTAAAGATCCTATAAAAATTATTTTTTGGTCTGAGTAGCGGTGAAGCAGGATTTGTAACGTTCCGAGTAATAAATCCGAAATATCTATCCCTCGTGTAGTGCAAAAGCCGAGGCAATCGTTTTGTAACGATTTTGGTAATTTGATAAGTTGGTTTGATATCATTTATTTATATTTGTTTCTCGAAGTGAAAATATTTTATAACCAGAATTGTAACATTCAGTTACTATAAGCCGACGGTCAATTTAATAAAGATCTGCCATATTTTTTCCTTCTTTTTATTCTTTCCATGAAAAAAAACTATAACTTTCTTTTGGGATTCTGGCTTTTATTTCTGGCCGGAGTTGGTTTAAGAATTTATAACCTTGATCAAACGTTAGGACCCGGTGATGAAAACCAATATCTTTTGGATTATGGAAATACACCGTTCAAATATATAGCGACTACTTTTTTTTACGGCGGTCATCATATTTTTCATACGTTGGTTATGCGTTTGATGATTGTGTTGTTTGGAGATGAAAATGCTATTGCTATAAGGTTTCCAGCGTTTATTTGTGGTCTGGGAACTCTTTTTATAATTTATAAAATAAGCCAAATAATATTTAAATCAAAAATCACTCCTTTTTTATCTCTGGCCATAATAGTCCTTAGTCCTATTCATATTTATTATTCAAATATAGCTAGAGGGTATAGTTTTATTATATTTTTTTCCGCGTTAATGATTTTTGCGGTTCTTCGTATTTTTGAATCGGGAAAATTTGGTGTGTGGGGGTGGGTGCTATCGATTTCGGCTTTTTTGTCGACTTACACTATTGCCACCAATGTTTATTTTGTTTTTGGGTTAGGTTGTTGGGTTGCTCTGGTTGTATTTGTTCCGAGTTTACTTAAAGAAACAAGTTTTGTTGAAGATGAGCGAAAAAAAATTGTCATAGGATTTTTGACAATTTTTATTGCGGCAGGCTTAATGACTCTTTCCGCTTATTGGCCAGTTTTGGATCAAATGACAGGCGAAGCGAAAGATTATCACTTACCGAAAACGGCTTACTCAAGTAACTTTCAAACTGTCTATGGAATAATTGAGAACTTATTCAACATGGTTTTTGTGGGGAAATTAATGTTTTTTTCCCCTTTTGTTATTTGGGGACTTTTTTCTACGGATATAAAGAAGAATTCTTATCGAATATTAGCGATTTGTATATTAGTTATTCCCTTCTTAGTACCTTTGGCGACGAGTGTTGGAGGCTATGGAAGAAATTTTCTTTTCGATATCATTATAGTGATTCCTTTTTTGGCGGGAGGTTTGGTCGTATTTGGGATTTGGTTAGGAAAGAATTTAAAGCAATCTCATTGGATTTTTGAAAAAGGGTTTGTCGCAATATTTCTTTTCGTCGCTATTTGGCAAACCATTTTTGTTTACTTTCCTTCCTCGGGCGGAGGATTCGATTTAAAAAAATTTAGAGAAGATATGGGGAGTTTTGTAAACCCATTGGACTTATTTATTATTACCGATCCTCAAAACTATTGGTATTCCCACAATATTTACAAGAAGAATTTGAAACGTTCAATTTATTTGAACAAGTTATCGGGTATTAAAGTTGCGGCAGGAAATAAAGAGAAGTTAATTAATTTTCAGTTAATAGATGGCTTTAGAAAATTCCCCATTTTTAAGTTTTTGAGGGACAGAAAAGAAATTGTTTCTAACAAAACGGATAGAGGTTTTTCAATATTTTCATTAAACGAAAGAAAAAAAATTTCATTATTAGAAAAGGACTTTGAATCTCAAGCAGTTTGGTTAAAGGTAGGAGGAGAAGGAAAGGTTGAAATTGAAAGAAGGACAACGCTTGTTGGTAATTCCTCTCTAAAAGTTATAAACAATAAACCAAATGAGCCGTTTTTTGTCCAAGCTAATATAAACCGAATAATCCAAGTTGGAAATCCAATGTTTGTCGTTATGTTGTGGGGGGGGTTGGAATTAGAGAAGTACAATGGAGGGTATAATTTAGCCGCCCCAACTCTTATTTTAGAAAATATCCAGACTAAAGAACATTTAGCTCTTCGAATGGGTAAAGTAAACGATGGTATAGTAAATTACACAGGTAAAAATTCTGAAAATGATATTCCAATATGGATGCTTTCTTCTTTTATTGGAATTATTTTACAAGGAGAATTTAACCTGAAGTTGCAAGTTGCGGCTCTAGAAGGTCAGTCGGCAATTTTTGATGGAATAAGTCTTTTTTTATTTGATGTTCCTAGTAGGTAATAGTGAAAGTATATTGATGAGAAGTGAAAACGAAAACAAAACGTTATTAGCGCAAGAATATAAAGTTCTTCATGAGGTTTCGCGGGCGCTTCAATCTTCCTTGGATATAAAGGAGATGTTGGAAAATGTTTTATGGAGCATTACGCAATTCGAAGAACTCAAGGTAGAGCAAAAAGCGGGTATATTTCTCGCGGATACAGATAAAAAAGTTCTTAAGCTTTATACGACTGTTGGCTATTTTTCCGAAGAATTTCTTGAAAAGGAAAAAGAAGTCCCTTTTGGCGATTGTTTGTGCGGTAGAGTCGCTGTTTCTGGACAATTGCTAATGAGTGAAAGTTGTTTCGCAGACTCGCGTCATGAACGAACTTTTTCGGATATGACAGCGCATGGTCATTATATCGTTCCACTCAAGAGCCAGCAGGATTTGATAGGTGTAATGTTTCTTTACACAAATACAAACCCATCTTGGTACCGGCATAGTCAGGAAGTATTGATTTCGATTGGAGGACTAATTGCCAATGCCATAAAGAGAAAGCAGATTGACGAAGAGTTAAATCGCCACAGAAATCATTTAGAAGAGTTAGTCGATTCAAGGACGTCTGAATTAACGCAGGCTAATACAAGGTTAAAAATTGAAATTGACCACCATAAAGAAACCCAAGTCGATTTAATAAGCTCCAGAGAACAACTTAGAAAATTGAGTAACCAAATTCAGGCTGTCCGCGAGGAAGAAAAAACTAGAATTTCTAGGGAAGTTCATGATCGTCTTGGTCAGGCGTTGACGGCTTTAAAGATGGATACTTCTCACATTGAAAAGAAACTTCCGTCGGAGCAAGCCGATTTAAAAGAACGCCTTCAGTCAATGACTGTGACAATAGACGACACAATCAAGTCGGTGCAACAAATCGCAATGGAACTCAGACCTCCAGTTTTAGACGCATTTGGTCTGTGTGAAGCGATTGAGTGGGAGGCTGGCGAATGTAAAAAAAGATATGGAATTAATTTTGATCTCAATTGTTTGCAGGATCATGTTAATTTAGAAACAAATTTAAAAACTGCTTTTTTTCGCATTTTTCAGGAAATTCTTACAAATATTGTTCGTCATTCTAAAGCCACGAATGTTCGAGTTAGTTTCAATTTAATTGAAGATACGCTGATTTTTGAAGTCGAGGATAATGGTATTGGTATTAAAGAAGAAAATATAAACAGCTCTAACTCCATTGGACTTATCGGTATTCAGGAGAGAGCTCATTCCTTTAAAGGAAAAGTAGAATTTGATGGGTTTCCGGGAAAAGGAACTAAGATAACGGTTAAAATTCCTATTTAAATAATGAAATCTTCAAAGACAAGCTCTGTAAAAGTTTTGATTGCGGATGACCATGAGATTATTCGTCAAGGTCTCAAGACAATTATTGCCGAGACACCTGATTTGTGCGTTGTTGGCGAGGCTGAAAATGGTAACGAAGTTTTGGAGAAAGTTAAAAATATCGATGTTGACGTAGTGGTACTCGACTATGATATGCCTGGTAAAAATGGGTTGGATACTTTAATTGAGCTAAAATCGATATTTCCTAAAATACCGGTCTTGATCTTAAGTATTTTTCCTGAAGACCATTACGGAACCCGTTTCTTAAAAGCCGGAGCTGCAGGATATCTAGGTAAAGCAAGCGCATCAGATCAATTAGTTGAAGCTGTCAGAAAAGTTTCGAGAGGCGGGAAATTTGTATCGCCTGAACTAACCGATAAATTAGTCGCAAATCTCAATAAAGATTCTGAAAAACTGCCTCACGAAACGCTGACGGACAGAGAGTTTCAGGTTTTTTGTATGCTTGCGGCTGGGAAAAAATTAAAAGAAATTGCGGAAACTCTTTGTTTGAGCGTCAATACCGTTAGCACTTATAGATCGCGTATTTTAGTGAAAATGGACGCTGAAAATAATGCCGATATCATCCATTATGCAATTAAAAATGGATTGGTAAATTAATGGTTTTTATTCGCTAGGAAGATTTAAATACTTTTTAACGGTTCTTCTATCCAGCCCTGTTCGTCTCGCCACTTCTTCGTAAGTTCCAAACTTCTTATGCAGTAACTCGCAGTATTGGCTTAGTAATTCAACCGCTTTTAAATTTCCATCTTCCATTTGATTGAGCAGATTACCTTCAAGGTTTGTGCTTTTTGTAAAGTCTCCTTTGTAAGTACGGGTTAGTAATATTCGCCGGACGGCTTGTTCAAGTTCGCGGACGTTTCCAGGCCATGAATATTGAGGTGGAAGGTCTTTTTTAAAAGAGTGTAAAACCATTTCTGTTAGGGTTGTGCTTTTTTCTCCTGTCATTCTAGTAATGAGTAGTTGTGCTAGCCGATCTAATTCAGAAGGATTTTCTTGAATGCGTTGGCGCAATGTTGGAACCGTAATGAAATCTGAACAAAGTCGGTAAAAAAAATCGTCCCTAAAATATCCATCATCTCTTAATTTTGCGAGCGGTCTATTGGTAGCGGCGATTACTCGGCCTGAAAATTTATTTTCAGAATGGCTTCCAACAGGCGAGAAAGTTCGTTCTTGTAAGACTTTTAATAGCTTAATTTGTATTGGGATGCTTATGTCTCCAATTTCATCTAAAAATAACGATCCATGAGAACTACATCTTTCAAATAACCCTTTATGGTTTTCTACCGCCCCGGTAAATGAGCCTTTGCGATGTCCAAAGAGTTCTGACTCTATTAAAGTTTCTGGAAATTGAGAGAGATTTATTGAAATAAATGTTTCGTTAAAGTTATGAGTAAAGTTTTTCTTTATTGGATCGAAAGGGATAAATCCCGATTTTCCGATTGCCGAAGCTGCCGCTCCTTTACCTGTCCCTGTTTCTCCCAGGATCATTGTGGAGAAATCTTCCATTTGATTCCATAAATAACGGTCGTAAACTCTGACGTCAAAAGTGAAAACATTGTTCCATAAAGCGAACCTGAGTGACTTCATGGATGGGCTTTCGCCGATTAACGCTTCGGAAATAAAATAAAAGGCTCGTCGCAATTGGTAAAAAATACCTAAATATCTTACGGCTTCCTGGTGCGATAACCCTGGATTAGTGAGCTCAAAAAGTAATTTGTCTGCAAAGAGAAGGGTTGCTGGTCCAGCTTTGGCTTGTAGTTGCGCTTGAATTAATTCGTCCAATTGAGGAACAAAGAGGTGGTAAGCGCGAAATAATAAAGCATTTTTTAATAATAAGCGGTCATCTTCAGAATACATGTCTAATGCAATTCCGCCTTTTTCTGTAAGCTTGGTCAGACGTTCGTTAAGTGGTTCGAAAACCGCGCTGATGTAATGCTCTTGCTCGATTTCTTTTCCAGGTTTTTCAAATTTGAAATACTTCTTTATCTCCTCCCATTCTTCGCTAAATGGATTCGTGAAAATCGCTTTAGAAGCCAAGGAGAAAAATTCTTTATCTTTTGAGTCGAGACGGCGTTTTACTTTCATTTAGTTCACTTTCAGGGTTTTTAGTACAAAAATTGTAAGTTATGTAGTCTTTAATTGCACACTATTTTGGGATATTTTTTGGATGGAGTGCTTTGTGAAAAAATAAAACTCCGTAACTTAATATTTTTCAATGCTTTTAATGTTTGGCGCCTTAGTTGCTATTGAGAGGGTGTGATATAGGTCACAAAAAGAAAAATAGGCGAAAAATCTGATTTTCTTTATGAAAGATTGTTTTTTACTGAAAAACGTAATTAAAAATTATCAGCTACTTCATAAAAAGTTTCCGACCTACAGAGGCTTAGGGACGAATCTTAATAGTGAATAGAATTTTGAGAGCCCGAAGTTGTAATGAGTATCTTAGATGGATTGAAACTACGATTCTTTTTTGTAAACTTTATAAAACGTCTATTTTCTAAGCCCTTTGTATTGTTAGGAGTGAAAATGCCAACGTATAAATCAATGCGCTTTCAGAACGCTAGTCTAAACATAGTTTTTTGCAAGTTAATCCAAGGTCTATTTTTTACATTTACAAAAGTTGGAGATTTTACGTTTAGCAAAACAAGTTGGTTAGAGAATATTAATTCTCCTCGAAATTTACGAAAGCTTGGATCTTTTATATTTTTAGTTATAGCTTTAGTTGGAATTTTTTTAATAGATAAAATCCCTCAAAACTCAGGATGGTTGCAATTTGCAGATCGGCGAAGTTTTGCCGGTATCCCTAACTTTGTAAATGTTATTTCAAATATATTTTTTATATTTATTGGAGTTTATGGATTGAGGTTTGTGATTGTTTCTCAATTAAAAAGTTATGCATTTGAATTTGAATGGGAAAGAGTTGCTCCGGCAGTGTTCTTTTTGGGGATTCTTTTGCAAGGAATTGGATCTATCTGGTTTCACCTAGAGCCAAGTGTGGAAAGGCTTGCTTGGGATCAGTTTCCAATGACATTCATATTTATGGGAGTTTTCGGAACTTTGGTTGGAGATCGGATTCAGTCCGATACGCCGAATAGCATTTATGGTTCTTTACTATTCTTAACCTCGCTGACTGCTGGATGGTGGACTTGGATGATCATTAATGGAGCTGGGTTTGATATAAGGCCGTATCTTTTTGTGCAATTTTTCCCTTTATTGGTGATGCTAATAGTCTTAGTTTTCTTTCCAAGTCGATACACTCATGAAACAGATTATTGGATAGTTTTACTCTTTTATGCTTGCTCAGGTTTTTTTGAAGCGTATGACCGCCAAATTTTCGAAATTTTAGTAGTTATAAGTGGAGAAAGCCTCAAGCATATTTTGTTGGCTGGAGCGGCGTGGCAGTTTTTATGGATGTTTCAAAATAGAAAGCGCGATTTTTTTAAAGCGGACTAAATAAATTCAGAGACAATGGCTTTCAAAATAAAAACTTAATTTTCTGACGGACTCATTTAAGAATTAGAAATAAAACAGGTGAGTGTTGAAAGTTGTTAGCTAAGAGCCAATTCACCAGCGACAATGGCTTCGCGGGTATCTTCCAATAGTTTATTTAATTTTTCATTAGATACATCTAATACCTTGAGCCAATTGTCTTCTATAGGTTCTGAATAGTTATGTATGAGATTATGTGATATTTCTGCTGAATTACAAATTTTGTTAGCTAGATAGACAACTTGAGAGAGAGAAATTTTTTCTAAATTTTCTGGAATGTTGTCATGATGTTGGTTAACGGCTTTTACGACGTGAGGAGAAAGGTTCCACCATTTTTGAATGAACTTTGAACCTAATTCTTGATGAGTAATTCCAAATTGTTTCATTTCAAGTTGATCTAGCGAGTGTTCGGATGAATCTTTATTTTCTTTTAAAAATTCTCCGTACTCATCAGGTATAAGGTAGTCAAAAACTAATATTCCAACATCGTGCAATAAACCCGATAAATAGCTTGCTTCCAGTTCTTCCCAAGTTTTGATTGTTTCTCTCGCAAAGATCTGAGTTAAGTATGCAACTCCGAAAGAGTGTTTCCAAAATGTTAGAGGATTAAGGTTTTGCGATTTCTTAAAAGATTTAGGTAACTCCAAGCTGTAAACTAAATCAAGAGAGTTTTTTATTCCCAAACGGCTAATGGCTTCGGATATATCGTGCGCGGGATCTCTTCCCCCGCTGAATAAAACGCTATTTGCTAAATGGATTAATCTTCCAGAAATGACAGATTCGGTTTCTACTAAATCAACAACGCTATTTACGTCGGAGTCGGGATCGTTAGCTAATTCAACTAATTTCTTTAGGATTTGAGATAAAGGAGGTAGATCACCGTTATGTAAAACTAAATCTAAAAGTTTTTCGCGCATTTTTTAATTTCTGAGGAGAGAAATAATTGTTTACATTATACCAAAGTTTTTTTTACTAACCAATATGCAGGTTTTATTTTAACCAGGGTTGTTGATTGAATTATAAGTGTTTATGAGAATAGATATATGAGTTACAGGTGGAGCGAAGATAAATTTAAAGAATTATTTATTTTTTTGAATTTGTTTTAATAGATCTGGATTTTGATTTCCAGAAACTTCCAAGAGACCATATGCCCCTCTATCAATCCGAGAAATAGCATGGTCCAATATTATAAAATTTCCGGCGTTTTCTAGTTTTAGTTCTACTGCGGCGGCGCCTCCTGCGGGTATCAGCGTAGTTTGAATAGAAGTTGTCGAGGACTTTAAAGAACCTTCGGGATATACTTTGTCGAATATTTCTCCAATAATATGAAGACTTGAAATTTTAGAAACTCCTGCGTTACCAAAAAATATTCTAACCGTTTCCCCTTTTTCGGCTTTTAAAGCTTTATTACCAGTCAAAGCTTTTACTCGGCCATTGAACAATATGTACTCTGGCGTTTCTCTCATCATTTTATTGGGAGAAAACTTTTGAAATCCTTTTGCGCCAACCAATCCTTGAGTAAAAAACTCTCCTTGAGCTATGTAGAATTCGCGATCAACGTGAGCTAAACCTCCTTCTGGCTCAATTAAAATTATGCCGTAAAGTCCATTAGCAATATGAGTGGGAACGTTACCGGAAGCGCAATGGTAAAGAAAGACTCCAGGGTGAAGAGCTTTGAATGAGATTGTTTTGCTTTCTCCCGGTTTAACTTGCGTAAGGTTAGCCCCGCCACCTGGGCCGGTTACGGCATGTAAATCGATAGAATGTGTGTGGGTGCTTGATTTATGATTGCTGAGAGTGAGTTGGATATTATCTCTAACGCGAGCTCTCAAAAAAGGGCCTGGAACAGTTTCATTATAAGTCCAGAATAAATATTCCGTTCCGTCCGCCAAATATGAAATTACTTCTCTTGCTTCTAATTTGACAGAAACTGTGGAGCTTGAGTTTCTTGAAATCGGGTGCGGTATATCGCTAGGATTTTTTGAAATTTCAGAGATTTTGGATATTAAGCTTTTATCGAATGTGTGAAGATGAGGGGCTTCAGAGGGCCCCACTCCCTTTAGATGAGAGTGGTGATGCCCATGTTTATTAGAGGAATCCGCAGCCATTGAAAAATTAAACAAAAAGAAGACGCTTAGTAACGGCGTTATTATTAGGATTAATTTTTTTATTTTCATTTCAATAGGATAACAGTTAAAAGATTGCGCGGAAAATTTAAGTTATAAAAATATTGAGATTTTTTAAAGATTTAAATTCTGGTACCGGCAGAGAGTCAATCTCTCTGCCGATGAAACTCATTATTTGCTTAGTTTGCCTTGGGTGATGACCTTAGAGTTTTTATCTCCTTCAACAACCAAGTGACCAATAGCTCCTTTAGCTACTCGAAATATACTGTGATCGACTAAAACATACGATCCAGGCCAATCGACTTTAAATTCCACAATAACCGCTCCAGCAGAAGGTACGAGGGTGGTTTGAATATTTTTGTTTACTAATCCCCCGATACCGCCTTCCACATAAACCTTGTCGAAGATTTCGCCAATAACATGAAAGGAAGAAGCTTTATTTGGACCAATGTTGCCGAAGAAGATTCGAACGGTTTCGCCAACTTTAGCTTTTAAAGCATTTTTTCCTAATAGTCCGCCTTCTTTGCCGTTAAAGACAACGTAAGTAGGGTTTTCTGCCAAACCTCTGTCCATGTCGAAGCTCGCTTCGCCTTTTTCGGGATCAGATGCGTAAAACTCGCTTTGCATAACATAATACTCTCGGTCTACCTTAGGTAAACCACCCTTTGGTTCGACTAAAAATAAACCATACATTCCGTTTGAAATATGATCAACGATAGAACCAGCGGCACAATGATAAATATAAAGGCCAGGAGCCATCGCGTTAAATGTAAAAGTTTTCGTTTCACCAGGAGCTACAAGACTTAAAGCCGCTCCTCCATGCGCTCCATTAACGGCATGAATATCGATGTTGTGCGGTTGTGTGTTTGTTTTCGCATTCGATAGATGAAACTCAACGCTGTCGCCAACTTGGACTCTAGCCATTGGGCCTGGTACAGTCCCGCCAAAACTCCAGAATCCATACTTAACGCCTTCTGAGATTTCTGAAATATATTCCTTAGCTTCCAAATTGACTATAACGGTTGTTGGATTACTTCTCTTTATTGGCGCTGGAACGTTAGGAGCTGTTGCTAATTTTGCAGTTTCTTTAGCAAAGATTCCTGTTGCCCCATAAAGACCGATTAATAAAAAGACACTTAAGAAATTAAAAAATTTAAACTTTTTGGTTGGCTTCATTGTGCTTCTCCTTATGGTTCTTTTTTTTGAAATAATCCCTAAAAGCTTCGCCAGGCTAAAAGGGGGTTGTTAAAAAATGAAATAATGCTCATTAATAAACCACTTGCGCGGCAATTTTTTGAGCGCTTAAAACTTTTGGAAAAAGGATGTTGTTTTCTTTGTACGTATGAATAAAAAGATCGTTTTCTAATGCTTCTAATTCTTTGTATAAATATTTAAAAGTGTTGCAAGTGTTATCAGGAACAGCGTAATTGCTTGTTAATTCCCTCATGGTTTTTAAAAGATTGCCCAAGCCTTCGTGTTGTTCAGTCATAACCCGAATAGGATGTTGGATTTGTTTTAATATTTTTTCTGAGGAAGAACTACCGTTCCCTAATTTATGAATCATTGGAAATAAAACGGCTTCCTCCTTCAACATATGTGGTTCTAAATCGTCCCGAAGATCTTGCAATGTTTTGCTTACATCGTGGAGTTCTGGATGTCTTAGGCCGTGCGCTTTTAAAACTTTCTTCATCGTTTGGGTTAATTCTGGTAATACATCCCTCATATAAAGATGATGATTCACCAAGATGTGTTCGACTAATTCTTGCAAGTTCAAAGAATCCCAGCCTTTTTGTAAAGGTAAGGGGTTATGAGTTGAGGGTTGGTTCAATTGATCGAAGATCTTGTTCGGGTCGAGTCCCTTTTGGGAGCAAACAAGACTTAAGCGTTTTTCTCCTCCGCAACAAAAATCAATTCCAAACTTCTTAAAAGTTTTAATAGCGTGTTGAGGGTTTTGAGTCGCAAAATTTCTGACTTCGCTTTGAATTGTTAAATTTGGAAAATTCATGGCAAACCTCAAATAAAAAAGTATTATAACGATAAAAAGACATTTTTGTCTATAATTAGATTTGAAAATAGTTGCTAATTTTAATTGAGAAGCTTATTTCTAAATTTCATCAAATGCTTTGTAAAGAATGTTTTCTTCTTTTTGAGCTCTGGATCTAAGGGGAGCTATAAGTTTGCCCAAATCGGCGGCAAACTCAAGGCTTTTTGAATCTGTTTTGTATTTATTGAAAAAATTAATAGCTACTTTGGAGATACTTTCCATTTCGGATGAAAACTCTCCAGTCATTCTTTTTATGCTTTCATTTCTTTGCCCAGCTTTTTTTAGGACAGGATATAGATGGTCATCTTCTTTTTTTAATGTGCCAATAACATTTGTTTGCAGCTAAATAATATTTTTTTGTTTCCGAAGATACTCTTCCTAATTTTTCCTAACATAAAGCTTAGAGGATAAAAAGACCTTTTTATCTTTAATTAAGTGTAGTGTAGTGTCTCCAATTAAAGAGGTCAAGGTCTTTTTATCTTTTTATTGGTTTTGTTATTAAAATCGGATTTGAAACCAAACAATAATTTTAACATGTGCAATAATATACTTTATTAATAGAACCAAAATTGCCTAACACTAGGCAATATCAGAGGTGCTCTAATGATTTCCCAAACTTCCGAATATGCCCTCCGAGCTGTAGTTTGTCTGGCTCTTTCTCCTGAAGCTCCTAAAACAACAGCGGATATAGCCAAAGTAACAAAAGTGCCTGAATATTATCTTTCCAAAGTTATGTTGGCATTGGCGAAAAATGAAATAGTAATATCGCAGAGAGGGCTTCATGGAGGTTATTTGTTAGCTCATGAGCCTGAAAACTTATCGCTTTTAGATGTAGTCAATGCTGTCGACCCAATTAAAAAGTTAGAAAGCTGTCCTTTAAAGCTAGAAACTCATGGAACTAATTTATGCGCTCTACACAAACGGATTAATGAATCAATTAGTAGCGTAGAGGGGGTTTTTCGCGAAACCACGGTAAAAACAATATTAACTGAGCCTGCAAAAAGCAAAGCCTTAATAGAGTCTAATTAATGTCCTGGGTTTTAGTTATATTATCGTTATTATTCCAGGCATGCGCTTCGACTCCCTCTCCTCCCTTGGACAGAGCAACATCCATTAATGTGCTCAATCAGTCTAAAGAGCGTTACCAAAAATGTTTATCGAATAATCAAAAAGAGTCGTCTCTCTGTTCTATCGAAAAAGAAATTTACGAAACCAATTTAAATACCCATCAAGCTTCCTTTGGAATTGAAAAGCCTCAAATTCAATCTCCGAGGAACTTTAATCATGTTTTAAATTGGAAGACTACATGGGGTAAAATTTCGACGGGATTTACTGGAAGAACAGTTTTTGGACGTTATCCTGATTACGCTGGGATTCTAAAAGGTTCTATTGAAGATGATGGCGCTCTGGTTGGGTATTGGTTCCAAATAACTTCGCGACACAGATGTGGATATTCTTTAGATGACACTTACTACTGGGGAACTTTTCGCTTCGATAATTTTACCCGTGGAGAGTTTTACGGGAAGTGGGCTTATTGCGATGAAACTCCTGGTTTAGGAGGTATCTGGGATGGAAAGCGTATTCCTCCAGAAAAAGAGAAATGATCCTTTTTGATGGTGTTATTGATATTTTAAATGTCTGATCCAGGTTGAGATTGTTTTTCAGGTAAGAATATTTTGAAGATGCTACCTTGATTAGGAGCGCTTTCGACACTAACTTCTCCATTGTGACGATCAATTATTTTTTTACAATGAGCGAGCCCAATACCACACCCTTCAAATTCGTTTCTATTAACTAGCCGTTCAAAAGGGCGGAATATTTTTTCCGTGTATTTTGGATCAAAACCAATTCCATTATCTTTAAATATTATTTCCCAATTTCCTTTTTCTTTGGCTTCGCTACTAATTTCTACTAGTGGAGGTTTTTCATTCATATGAAACTTCAGCGCATTGGCAATCAGATTTTGAAATAACTGATAGAGCAAAGAAGGTTCTCCTGCAATTGTGGGCAAATTGCCAATTAAAATTTTTCCATTAGTTTCTTGCACTTGTGCGTCTAAATTATCAACAGCTTTTTTTGCAACAGAATTAAGGTCGACAGTTTCGAAAGTTTTAGATTCCATTGAAACTTGGGAATATTGCAAAAGGCTATCAATCAATTTAGATAAATGGCTAGTAATGGTAGCCATATTATTTATGAAACCTTTTCCTTGCTCGCCCAAAAGGTCAGCATAATCCTCTTTTAGAAAATTTCCCAGCGTTTCAATTTTGCGCAAAGGGGCTCTAAGGTCATGGGATACAACTGAAGCGAAAGATTCCAAATCTTGGTTACTTCGTTCTAATTCGTTTATATATCGACGTAGCATTAATTGATTACGAACTCTTACCAAAACTTCTTCTTGCTTAAAAGGCTTTGTGATGTAATCCACCGCGCCCAATTCGAATCCCTTTACAATATCCTCTTCTTCAGTTTTAGCCGTTAAAAAGATTATTGGTATATTTTGTGTTACTTTATTTGTTTTTAATCTCCGGCAGGTTTCAAAGCCGTCGATACCCGGCATCATAATGTCTAATAGAATTAGATCTGGTAAAAAAATAGGAGTGAAGTCTAAAGTTTTTTCTCCGTTTAACGCGATGGATATTTCATAACCTTGAGCAGTTAAGGTTTTGTATAAAACGTCGATATTTACGGGGATATCGTCCGTAATCAAAATCCTCATTCCTTTTAAATCACTTGGATTAAAATATCTCATTTATTGTGTTATTTTCGGTATTTTTTCGAGGCTTTGTGAGCTTTTGGGATGTGTTGATAAAGTTAAATTAAAGTAAGGATTTTAAAGTATTTTTAAGTTTAGTGATATGTCAAACTTTTTTGGGGAGATATTATAAAATCCTCAATTTATTCAGGAAAAAATACGCTTGACTTTATTTACATTAGTAGTAAATTATATGTAGGTGATAAATATTTCGCTTTTAGACAATTATAAAATAAGCGTTTTTTTTAAATTTATTTAGGTGTTCAATGTCGTATACCCAACCAACTTCTAGTTCTAAGAAACGTTTTACTCAATTTATAATTATGATTATTTTGGGGGTAGCCGCGAGTTCCTTTTTTATGAAACAGGGAATGAGGTTAACGCCAGATTTTTTTCGAAATTATGTCCAGTCGCTTGGAATTGCCGGTCCGATTATTTATACATCTATATTTGTTATTCGGCCTTTTTTTTTAATACCTTCTATTGCTTTGTTCATAGCGGGTGGTTTGGCATTTGGCCCAATATGGGGGCCGATTTATGCTTCAGTGGGAGCGGCTGTTGGCGGAACTTTAGCTTTTCTAGTGGCCCGGAAAATGGGGCATGATTATGTAATGGCAAAATTGAAGTTGGGGGCAGATATTATTGAAAACGCTAGATTTGGTTTCTGGATGGTTTTCATTTTAAGTTTAATACCCGTAATGCCTGTTACAGTAATTAATTATGGTTCGGGGATTTCTTCTATGTCTTTGAGGAGTTATATTACCGCTCATGTTTTAGGCATAACACCTCGAATATTTGCCTTTGGTTTTTTGGGTGACGCTTTATTGGAGATCGGATCTTCAAAATTCAAAATTGCATTAATAGGAATTATTCTAATGGCAATTATTACTCTAGTAATAAAGAAGCGTTACAAACCAATATTAAAACAACCGCCAAACACTCCTCTCTATCAAGAATCGAAACACAATAATAGAAATAAGTGGCAACCTCTCATACCGAAAGCATAAACCAGGGCACACTTAGAACAGGTTAAAGTTTTCTTAATTTTAAAAATAATCATTTTTTTGCCCCATAATAATTTTATCATTCCTTGATTTAAAAAACCTGCCTGGTATTTTGATTTTAAAAGAAACTAGTTTATAATCCTGAGTCCCACTTCCCTATAGTAAAAAAGCGCTTAGTGTTTATAGGATGATTCCTATTTTTGTCTTAACTATTCCCCATAGATATTGTTTCTTACAACGATGTAGATGTAAAATTGGGAGTTTAAGGTTATAAAATAAATGATCAAAACTACTTTAATAGGACATGCATGTCTTTTAATTCAAACCAAAGAAACAACCATTCTCAGCGATCCTGTTTGGTTTGATTATCTTTGGGAAGAAATTAACGTTCTTTGCCCAAGCATTGTTTTAGAAAAAGATAAAATTCCGCCAGTTGATGTACTCAACTTATCGCACAGACATCAAGATCATTTTGATGTTCGCACTTTGTCGTATTTAATCAACAACGATAGAATTCTTAAACCTGACGTTACTATACTAGCTCCAAACGATCCTCTCCTTCTAGAGGTCCTCCATGAGCTAGAGTTTAAGAATATTCAAATAGTTTCTGATTTTTGTTCCATACAGATTAAAGACGCAGTGCTTACCCCAACGCCTTCCCTTCTTAAGGATGAAGATGGTTTTGTGGAGCACGGGTTAATTGTTGGCGATGGTGAAGTCAATGTATGGAACCAAGTGGATACGGTAGTTAATCCAGAAATTATCGATCATATTTGCAATCGTTTTGGCCAATTAGATTTTGTTCATTCCCGTTTTCTACCGTTGATGGAAGGAAGGTTTTCTTTTCATAAATCTTTAAATCTTCCTTTTGAATTATATGGAGCTTGTTTGAATGTAATAAAGAATTTAAATCCCAAATTTGTAGTCCCTGGTTCGGCCGCTTTCCGGCATAGGGATGAGTTTGGTTTTTTAAATCGTTACACATTCCCTACAACTCAAGACCAGTTTGTTTCTGATCTTTCTTCGTTTTGCCCAAATGTTGAGAACAGCCTATATTTTCCGGGTGACGTTGCTCATATTGAACCCAATAGTGTCCGCATTGAAAAACAATCTTCAGAGTTTGTTAAAGTTCTGGAGGAGGATAGCCATCGTGTCATATTTAAGCCTGTTATGGAGGTTCCTCCAATACGAACTCGAACGACCAATTTAGAACAGCATAAAGATGAGATGGAAATCGTCAAAGATTTTATACAAAACCGATTTATGGATATGATGCTAAAAAGCGATATGATGCCTGGTTGGCAGCATTGGAAGATAGTTTACCAATTGGAGGTTTTTGGTCAAAACGGGTCGGAAATATGGAGTGTTGATTTTGGAGTGGAAGAGCCAGTGATTCAAAAAGGCGATATTGGAAAAATCAATTTATATGAAGGAATTAGCTCCTCCGAGTTTGTAGCTTTAATAGAAAAAAGAACTTCTTGGGACTTTGTTTCTCTTTGTGGGAATTATCGAACATTTAATAACGTTTATAGGGTTTCAGATGGTCGATTTGAATATTATCCAGGGGAAGAGATTGAGCATGTTTTAGAGCCTTTAATGGATATTTTTCCTTCTAACGCTGAGATGGATCGAGAAAAATATATGAAAGACGTTCGTCGATGGAAAGGTAAAGTTTAACCCTTGTAAAAAACTTTCATGGCTTTCTTTTATATAATTTGAAGGAATGAGTTTTATTTGTTTTATAACGACGATTAAAAGGATTTTCGGCGTTTATAAAAAAACCTGATGCGTTATTGAAAGATCCCACTAATTGATAGTTGGCAGAGATTCTTTCTGTCGAACACCCTTCTGAACAAAACACCCACTTTGTCCCTAATTCGTATTTAATTATGTTTTGTACAAATTCGGGTGGAGTTTCTTGATTTTGATAAAACATTGCGTTACCCAAAAAATAAACATTTTGTAGAGAAGAATATATTTTAGGTTCGTTTAAATATCCGGCATATACGATTTTTTCGCTAGTTTTATAATTAGATTTTTTCAGTAAGGTTGATATTTCTCTACTTGGCGGCTGATAGTCTAAAGGAATTTCTGCTAAATAATTGGCTAATAAAAACCGGGGTTTTGCAGTATTTTCAATAAAACGAGTGATGGTAGCAGAGTTTATTTTATCAATGGCGTAATCATTATTCGGATACCAATGCTCGAAAATTTTGTAAATGTAATTAAAGTCTTCTAATTCATCAGTTCAATAAGGACGTTGCCCTAAGTTTGGAAATAGTAAACATGCGGCTAGAAACAAAAATATATAGGAGGCAGTATTTGAATTAGTAATTTGTTTTGTCATATGGTGTTATCGACTGATTTCAAGATGTAGACTTTTAAAGCTTTTTACAAAAATCAAAATTTATCGAGAGCTTAAGCTTTAAACCAAGGACCATGTAATCGCAAACCGTTAAAAATTAGAAGTTGAAGATGTTCACAAATGGTGAATAAAATTAAAGTATAATCCATCTAATTTTTAGGCCCGTTTTTAAAGGGTTTTTACGATTCAACGAAGTTATTACATGATCTATTTTAGTTGAAAAATCTTAGCGTATTTTGGAATGAATTTTAGGGTAAAAAGATCTTTTAAATAGTATTTAAAGAATTTGGATGTTTTTAATTGGAAGCCTGTGTTTTTAAAAAGGTTACGCTTGAAAACCAGCTAAGGGATGGTTAATATATCTAATTAAACTTAAATTTTTGGGAGTTTTGGAAAAATCCTGATTTTCGGGAAGTATTTCCTTTTTTTGTTGAGAGTAAATTCATTTCGAAATTATTTATTAGCCTACTCGTTCTAGGAAATTGTGAGAATTCTATTAGTTGAAGATAATGAAATGAATCGGGATATGTTGAGTCGTAGATTGGCTCGCAAAGGCTATGAGGTGTCCATTGCTGTAAATGGGTTAGAAGGGGTTGAAAAAGCTCAAGCAGAATTACCTGATATCATCTTGATGGATATGAGTCTCCCAGAATTGGACGGTTGGGAGGCCACGCGTCGACTCAAGTCTGCAGAAGAAACTAAAAAAATTCCTATCCTTGGTCTTTCAGCTCATGCTATGGCAGGAGATAGAGAAAAAGCAATGCAAGCTGGGTGTAACGACTACGATACAAAGCCGGTTGAATTTAAGCGGTTGTTGGGAAAAATTGAGGAACTTCTTGGCAATCGGGCATAAAATGAAGATTTTACTTGCCGAAATTAACTCCGCGTCAAATCAAGCCTTATTAGAAAAAAGAGACCATAAGGTAGCTCCTGCTTCTAATGTGACACTTGCGTTGGCTTTATGGCTTAAGCTTAATTTCGATGCAATTGTGGTCAATCTATCGGACTCTGATGTGGCAGGATTTAAATTAATTGGAGCTCTTAGAAAAAGGGAGAAAGAGCGCGGCGGACGTATTAGGTCGGTAGCTATAGGAGAGTTAGACGAAAAGGAACGGGCTTTGAATTCAGGTTTTGATGTTTTCCTGGAGTTCCCGCCGAGTGGAATAGAGCTTTGGGAGTCTGTCGAAAAAAGTCTTCCAGGAACTTCTGAAGATGGTTCTGGGTCGGCGATAAAACCAAGTTTTAACCAGCAAGCGGCAATGAGGTTGGTTGATAATGACGAAGAGCTTTTTTTAGAAATTGTCGAAATGTTTAGGACGGACGTTGTTGAATATAGGGATAAGTTGCAAGAGTCCTTAAAAGGATCTGATGTGGAATTGGTGGAAAAATTTGCTCATACTTTAAAAGGAGCTTCCGCAAATATTTGTGCTGGACCGTTAAAAGACGCTTCGTCAGATATCGAATTAGCGGCTAGAGATGGGGATTTAGCTACAGCAAGAAAACATTTTTTAAGCTTTGATCAGGAATTTCGAAGATTGACTTCAGATTTAGAGGTCTTTGATTCATTGAATTGATAACTTTTTGTTTTTTATGGTTTTGTTAGTCTAGGCTCTCCAAAATCCTTGACATAAACGTTATTTTTCAGTATATCTGTACTTTCACATTTTAATTTTTGAGGAGATTTTTCTTGGCAAATCATAAGTCGGCGTGGAAAAGAAATCGCCAAAACGTAACCAGAAACGCTAGAAACACAGCTTACCGCACCCAGTTAAAAACGAATACGAAGAAGGTTTTGGCCGCAGTTGAAGAAAATGACGGGGAAGGTGCAAAAGTAGCCTTAAAGGCAACTACTAAAATGATATCTAAAATTGCCAGTAAAGGTGTTATTCACAAACGAGCTGCTTCTAGAAAAATTTCCCAACTAGCTAAAAGAACAGCCAAGTTAGCTTCAGCTAGCTGAACAAAGACTTAGAATTAAAGCTTCCATTATAAGTTCCGGGGAACCGTTACTGGTTTTCAACTCTCGATCGGCCCGGAACAAACTTTTAAAAGCTTTTCTTAAGTCTCCTACCGAAAATTTACCGCAGTAGCTAGCGGCTTTTTCAATCATAAAAGGTTTAGCCTCCATAAGCCGAGCGGTTGTTTGAATGGGAGTTTTGTTGTCTTTATAATGTTTGACTTCCCAGATCAATCGATACTGCCATGATATAGTTCCCAGGATTTTTAAAGGCTCTTCGCCGTGCCGTAGTTGATTTCTTAAAATTTGTATCGCTGACGATGCGTTTTTTGTTTTTAATGCATCCGTTAATTCGAATACATTTTCCTGTTTAAGAGCTCCTACTAATTCGGAAACTAGAGATTCGTCGATTGATTTAGATTCTCCCGCAGAAACGGCCAGTTTTTCTAGCTCTGAAATTAGAAGGCCCGGTTTGGCGCCAATGCGGTCAATCAGTAATCGGCTGGCGTCGGTTTTTAGAGTATATCCTCTCTTTTGAGCTTGTTTTGCTATCCATTGAATGAGGGCTCCCTCGTTTGGAGATGAGCAAGAAACGGCAAAATTTATTAAAGAAAGAGATTTAAAAATCTTCTTTTTTCTGTCTATCTTATCTGCCGTAAGAACCAATGTACCGTCTAGAGATGGGTCCTTAACGTAGGCAAGTAATCTTTCTACAGTTGGTTTATCTAAAGAGGCTTCATGGAAATTGCGCACAGCGACAAGCTTTTTACCCCCAAAAAACGATAACGTTTGGACTGCTTGTAGCCAATCCGAAGTAGAGCTAGAGGCTCCATCGAAAGTTTCGCGGTTGAACTCTTCGTTTTCAGGGGAGATCAAAGCTTTTTGTAGAGCGTTTAAAACCTCAATTTGAAAAAATCGTTCTTCACCATATAAAAAATATACTGGCGCAATTTTTCCTTGCTCAATTTGGGTTATCGCTTCTTCTGGAGTCACAAAAAATTCTTTTTTAAAAAGGATCTAGAAATAAACTTACCAATCTAAGAGAGATATCACGGTATGCGTCATCAAGCGCCCGTAAGCGCGCGTCTTCGGAGCTTGCCACGTTTGCGTCGACCGTATAGTCCCATCGCGTTCTTAAGTTATCCTTTAAGTAAGGTCGGTCTTTTACGCGATCGTATGCTTTAATCTTTACTCCAATTTTAACCCAATATTGAGTTGCGACATCATTGCTATCAAAAGCGACGGCGCGAACGTCATAATAGTCTAACGTCCCCTGGATCAATAGATCGGAAGATTTTTTTTGGACGATCTTAACTCTGCCGTCGTTTAGAAAAGCTTGTCGAACAGCGTCGGTAAGATTACGGTGTAATTCCGGTTGATTGGTTTCGTTTTCAAAGACGGGAATCGCCAATGTTTTAATATGAGGCGGTAATTGGTTTCCTGTTCCCGTTAAGCGATATCCGCATGAAGGAATCAAAATAAACCCTATAACAAGCCAGGATAAAAGAGCCAACTTCTTAGTTTTAGAAGTTACAGTTTGGGAGGAGAAAGATAGGTTTTTTTTCATAGCCTTAAGTTAGGTTAAAGTTAGACAACTATGTTTACCAACTTCTTAGGGACGACGATTATTTTTCTAGGAGGTTTGTCGTTTGTCCATTCCTTGATTTTTTCGTCTTCCAATACGCGACCCTTTAACGTTTCGTCGTCGATACCTTCTGGAACAGATAATTTAAGTCTCACTTTACCATTCACTTGCACAACGATTAAAATTTCTTCAGATCGTATCAGCTCAGGATTAAATTGAGGCCAGGTGACTTTTTCAATATCGATTTCAGGGCTTAAAATGGAACCAAGTTCTGATGCTATATGTGGCGCAAAAGGAGCAAGAACCAAAACCAAAGATTCTAGGGCTTCGCGCAAACATTGCTTATGTTCGTTTTTCAAGTTTTCTTGTTTTTCGTGCCATTCTTTAAACTGATAAAGATGGTTGACGAACTCCATAATTGCGGCAATAGCTGTATTAAATTGTATACGGTTTTGGATGTCTTCCGTTACGCGTTTGATAGTAATATGCGTTTTTCGCCTCAGTTCTTTAAGCGTTGGAATTTCTGTTATGGTTGGAGAAGGTTCTACTTCTTGAGTCACAGGGCCTAGCTCTTGAAATATTCGCCAAGCTCTTTTTAAAAAACGAGACCCTCCTTCAACACCTTGGTCGCTCCAGTCTAGATCTTTTACGGGTGGAGCCGCAAACAAAGTGAAAAGCCTAGCCGTATCGGCGCCGTATTTTCTAATGATATCGTCGGGATCGACAACATTGCCTTTTGATTTAGACATCTTGGCTCCGTCTTTAATAACCATCCCTTGAGTTAGCAATTTTTTAAACGGTTCACCAGTTGGAGCTAATCCTATATCGTGCAAAGCGCGATTAAAAAAACGAGAATAGAGTAAATGCAGAACAGCATGCTCTATGCCGCCAACATATTGGTCGACTGGCATCCAATAAGCGCTTTGTTTTTTGTCGAAAGGACTTTCAGTAGTTCGGGGAGAGCTGTATCTTAAGAAATACCACGATGAACACACAAACGTATCCAGAGTGTCCGTTTCTCTGTGACCTGTTTCTCCGCATTTTGGGCAAGGAGTTTCGTAAAACTCTTTCATCTCTTTAAGCGGAGATTTACCTTGAGTATTTAGTTTAGCTTCCATAGGTAGTTTGACAGGCAATTGATCATAAGGAATGGGAACAGTTCCGCAGCTTTTGCAAAAAATAATGGGTATTGGCGTTCCCCAATAACGTTGCCGAGATACTCCCCAGTCCCTTAATCTGTAATTTATCGCAGAGTTACCTAAGTTATTTTTTTCTAAAAAATCGCAAACTTTTTTTCTGGCTTCGTTTCCTTTGAGGCCGTCGAAATCGTTAGAATTAACCATCGGACCGTCTTCTGTCCAGGCTTTTTCTATAGTATTTGAATCTAAATTTCCGTCGCTTGATTGAATGACAACCTTAATTGGTAGATTATATTTTTTGGCGAACTCAAAATCTCTGTGATCGTGAGCGGGCACTGACATGATGGCGCCAGTTCCGTAATCCATTAAAACGAAGTTAGCGGACCAAATAGGGATTTCTGCACCGCTCATCGGATTGATAGCGTAAGCCCCTGTAAAGACGCCCACTTTATCTCCAGTTTCGCTGGTTCTGGAAATTTTATCTTCGCCGCGAACTTTTTCGATAAAATCACGTACCGCTTTTTCTTGAGAGGTTCCTTGCGAAAGGCTCAATGTCAAAGGATGTTCGGGAGCTAAAGCCATATAAGTAGCTCCATAAAGCGTATCTGGGCGAGTAGTAAAAACCTTAATAGCTTGATCGTCGTTTTTAACCGAGAAGACCACTTCGGCTCCATAGCTTTTGCCAATCCAGTTTCTTTGCATAGTTAAAACTTGATCAGGCCAATTATTTTCGAGTTCTTTGCAGGCTTCTAAGAGCTGATCAGCATAAGCTGTTATTTTAAAAAACCAACCTTCCTGTTGTTTATCGATGACAGGTTGATCGCACCGCCAGCAAAGGCCGTCGATCACTTGTTCGTTAGCTAAAACGGTTTGGCAGTCTTCGCACCAATTTACCGAAGTTTTTTTGCGATAAACGAGGCCTCGCTCCATCAGTTGTAAAAAAATCCATTGGTTCCAGCGGTAATATTCAGGATGGCATGTAGCTATTTCTCGGTCCCAATCATAGCTATACCCTAGTTTTTTTATCTGAGCGCGCATCGACTTAATATTTTCGAAAGTCCATTCTGCTGGATGCGTATTATTTTTGATAGCCGCATTTTCTGCTGGAAGACCAAAAGCGTCCCAACCTATGGGGTGCAATACGTTATATCCTTGCATGCGCTTAAATCGCGCCATTGCGTCGCCAATTGTGTAATTGCGAACATGCCCCATGTGGATGTTGCCAGATGGATAGGGGAACATTTCGAGTAAGTAAAACTTTTCTTTTTCAGAGTTTTCCTCTACGCGAAAAGTTTTTTCTTTGTCCCAGTGAGTTTGCCACTTAGATTCAATTTTTTTAAAGTCGTACGTTTCCATAGATATCTATTTTGTTAAAAGCAAAGAGCTTTTTATTTTTGAGTTTGTCGATAATTAAGCCGTCGACCTAATAGGCTTTAGGGGAACGGAATTTAATAAAAGAGCGTTCTTTAATGGGAACGGGGTAAAAATATATACTAACCGAAAAAAAGAACTATGAGCAACGATTTTTGAAAGATAAAGAAAGGGCGGTTAAGGAAATTTCTAAAAAATCATGTTACCAGGGGCCTTGCTTTTAAAATCAATATTTAGGAAATGCCGACCGGTAAGAATAATAATTAATAGAGGTTATATATTCTCTTAAATCATGCCGAGTTCTTTGAGCTTTTGAGCAATTTCGGTTTCTGCGTCGGAGACAGAATATTCAAATTCAATGCAGGTTAAATCTGCAAGGCCAGGCGGTAGTTTTGCTCCTTTTTTTGCAAGAATGCAGACTCTCTCAAATCCAAACTTTCCGCAAAACCAACCCAGGCTAAATATGAATTCCGGTTTCGCCAAAGGAGCTTTGCTACCCGTTTTTTTTGTAAAATCTTCAGGTGTGAAAAGAAATAGAGCGCAAGAATCCCAACGGGCTTCTCGTTCGAGTTTTTCAACAAGGTGTTCGTCTTTAGAAATGTTTGAATTTAGAAGTTCCAGGTTTATATTACCCAGTCCTCGTAGCGTTTTTTCTAAACGTAAAGAATTTAATTCGTCTTTTCCAAAAACTATAAATACTTTTTGTTGATGGATTTGTTGGGAATTATCCGAAACCGTTTCTGCTATCTGGGTTTTCTCGTTGGACTGGTCAGGAACCGAGTCGATTTGTGGAGCAGTTTTTGTTTGAGCTTCGATGATTTCAGGAGCTAGGATATCTTTAGGGTGATCTTGCAATTCTCCTCTTAACGAGAGTAAAAAACCCCGATACAACTTTGCTCCGTCTTCCAAATTTTCCTGAGCGCGCCTAGTAGTAGCGGAGTTAAGATACTTTTTTAATAGTTTTTCACCTTCACGAGGATGAACGTTCTCTGATATTAATTTAACGGTTCGAGATTTCCATCGTTTCAAACGTTCTTCTCCCGCTTCGTAATCGAAATCAAAAGAGGCGCGTTTAACTATGCTAGAAAGTTCTTGAAGTCGTTCGTCTAACAGTTCTAAAGCTTTTTCGCCGGAAATATTTACGGTAGTCATAAAGAGGAGTTTTTTACGAGGAAGGTGAATGGTTTCGGAATGAAAGCGAATAATTTATTCCGGTTTGATTGGTAGAGAAGCTAGGTGAAAGAATGCTGCTCGAAAGCGCTTTGCGCTACGCTGTTGGTTTATTATAGCGTTGTCTTGACCATAGTCGAGGAATCCGTTTCTTTTAAAATCCTAGGACTTTAAAAAACAATACTCTCAGAGTATAAAAAATTAGAAGAATTCCTACAATAAAAATCTAACGTTTTGAATAAATGGGCGGAAAAGGGGTGATATAAACCAAAGAAAAATTAATGCATCAAAGTTTATTCTTCAGGTTTAGGGGTAGGGGCTGGAATTGTAGCTGGAGTTTGCTCTGGAGGTTTGTTCTTATCGGGCCAGGGGGTTTCGCAGCTAGGAGACGCTTGTACATCGCGTTTAAACGTCTCCCACATCTTTAAAAAGATAGGTAGGCTCGCTTTTTTAATTTGCGCCGTAGTGCGTCGGATCATATCTTTTTCTTGTATCCCAAGTTTGCCCATTAATTCTTTGGCAGTTTTTGGATTCAAAGACATTACGAAAAAAGCGGCTTTTTGTGGGCCGGTTAGTTTAAGGGCCATAATGTGGTGTTTTTTTTAATCTAGTTATCTTTAATGAGTAATTCAAGAACAGCTTTGATGGACTCTGTTTTAGGATAAAAAAAAAGGCTTAAGATTCCAAGAAAAAACCGCCATAAAAAAACCCCGCCTCAATAGAGACGGGGCTTCTAATTTCCAGGAGCTTCCGCCGATTTGGCGTCAACAAATTGCTCCGGAAGCTCCCTTTATACTATTACTAGACAAAAGATCACCTCCTTTCTTCCCGGGGTACCCTAAACGCACAAAAGACTCCCCGGCATCATCTGCGCGACGCTTCTAAAATATGGTGACTGAAAATGATTAAAATGTCAAAACCATATCTACAATAATTTTAAAAAAATATTTTTATGAAAACTGATCGTTTTTACTAATTTAAATCGATTGTGGATGATTGTTTTACTCGAATTACAAAAAATTAGTTTTAAGCTTTGGACTATTGTGTTGCCGGCTCAAGTTTTTTTAATGAACTGTTCGCAGGACCTACAAAATAACTATATTGGTTTAATCTATTTTCCTTTTAAAGAGGAAAAAGTTTATACCTACAGCGGTAAAGATAAAATTTAAAGGAACAATTGGAGCCCTAAACCTGTATACACCATAGATAATTGCGCTGACGCTTAAAGTTTGCAATAAAATCGGCACAGTAATCAAAAGTTTGTTTTTGTTTGACACGTTTACTTTGAAAATAAAAATGAAAAAGCCGCACAAAGTAAAAAAATAAGAATAGAACTCAATATTTGCCCCAAAAAAAGATTCTTCTAATAAATGTAAGGGGGCTAAAAAGTGTGGGCTGGGATCGAAACAAAAACCTTTAAATTCAATCCAGAATTTTAATAAAAGAACTTTAGTTGTTTGCATAAGACTTTGAGACAGAATAGTCGTATTTTTTATTAAACCATCTCCAGGTATAAACCCTAAACTCTTCAATTGTTGAGAAGAGGTTTCATTTATATATAAATCCCATATTTCAGCTGAATCATTGTCTGAAAAATCTCGACCTAAAGGAATCCAGTCTGAAGAATTGGAGTGAAAAGCAATATTAATGGGGGACGTTGCTATCAGACAACCAATTGTTAAACTTCCAAATAGCTTTGCAAATAAGCTTAATGTTATTTTTTCTTTGATAAAGGTATAAACAAGATATCCAATTATAAAAAACTCTATAGGAAATGTTTCAAGCCCTAAGTAAAAATTCAATCCTAATAAAAACCCAACGCCAATACTTTTTAAGTAAACTTTTTTTTGAAAAGTCATTACAAAGTAGATCATCAATGGAATGGTTATCATTTGCAATGATGCGCGATTAATGGCCACTGAATTGTGAATGCAAAAATGTGAAACGGCGATAAGAAATGCCGCGATTAGCCCAGTTTTTTTGAGATTTAATTCTTTAAGAATTAAAAAAATAATTAAGGGAACAAATGCTCCTAAAAAAGCTTGAGCGATAAATAGAGTGCGGGGAGCTAGTGTGGAGAATTTAAAAAAAAATGATAAGTACATCCAATAAACGGGAGTTCGCCAAAAATCTACTTTGTCGAGATGTCCAATAGAAAATGCAAATGCAGAATTATAGGTAGACAATCCATCAGCGCTTAGTAGTTTGAGCTCATCCCAGTGCGCAGCAAAAAAAATTGCATATTCTAAACGAAAATATAGGCCAATTAGATAAATAGCGGCAAGAGTAGTTGTCGGGGAAATAAATCTATTCCAACTTTCACTTTTACTTTTTGTCCAGGAATTTATGAAAAAAATAAATATTCCTACGAGAATTAAAGCTAAATGTAAGTATGGCTTTTGGGAATAAAAAAGAGGGATTAGGATAGATAGAGCAGGGACCAATTCCAACCAATATTTTTGGTTTTTCAGGTATTTAGAAAGTGAGAAACAGACCATTCCATAGTAAAAAATTAGGAGAAAGGTTGTTCCGATTTTATTGTAGCCAGGAATAACCGCTTCTGGAGTGAAGTTGCCTGGAAGGTCAAGAGCCCAAAAATAAGGCAGATTTTGATGTTTGAGTAAAAGGAGGAAAATATTTAAAATAAAAATTATTTTAAATGAATAAATAAGGTTTTTTATGTCAAAAGATATTTTTAAAGCGCGGTTAGCGGCTATCAAAAAAATAATTGAAATGAACCAAAAAGTTATAGGAAATATAATTCTATTAAAGTTGGAAAACCAAAGTTCTGCATATTCTGGATTAAATAACTTCAGAAAAATATTGTGAAGATAGGTTTGAAAAACAAAATAAAATAAGCGATTTTTACTTAATTCAAAAACTAAAACAATATAGCTGGTAAGAATTATGAAAGTTCCAGCTAGGACAATATCTAGTCTGGTCCGATTATTTGAAAATATAGAAGCTAATTTCATCTTAATGATTGTTTTGTCGTAAAATTGAATTTCGTTGTTTTTTTAATTTTTCTTGTCTGACTTAAGCTTAAATACTTATAACTCTCACAACTTTGACTTAGATAACCGATTAAGAGTTTACCTTAGCTTCATTTATTTATTGAATCTTTTAATGGTGCTTAATAATTGAGTCTGAGTGGTAGTAAAGCCAAAGATATGAAAAAATGGTTTTCTATTTTTTTGCTTCAAAGCCTTAGTTTTACTAAGGTTGTGTAATTTTTAAATACACGATTTTTCAAACTTAAGACTTTTAGATTGAGGTTTTTGCGGAAGAGTTGTTGTTTGTGGAAGAGGAACCTATAAGTTTTAAAATGCGGGATTTGGTTTCAATAGGGGCTTTAACTGTTATGGAAAGACCTTCTTCTGTGTACTTTTCATCAACTATCAAAGCTAGCTTACGAATTTTGTTCATTGTGTCGCTATCGTTGTAACTCAAGTTTGCGCGTAGAGTAGTGAGTCGTTTTTCAAAGCTGTTGGTAATAGATTGTCGAAGCTCTTCAAGTCCTACTCCTTTTTTTCCCGATAGAAAAACAGCTTCTGGGTAACGCCCTCGTATATCGAGTAAAAATTCGGCATCTTCGATTTGGTCGATTTTGTTGAAAACTTGAATAGCGGGCGATTCACTTAAGCCCATTTCTTGTAATAAATTATCCGTGGTTTTTATGTGATTACGAAAGTTTGGATGTCCTATATCGACAACTTTCAGCAATAAATCAGAATCTCTAGCCTCGTCTAAAGTACTTTTAAAAGAAGCGATTAAATCATGAGGTAATTTGTCTATTAATCCGACTGTATCTGAAACTAAGGTTGGATAAGGAAAGTTCTTCTTAATTTTTCGAATCGTTGCGTCCAAGGTAGCAAAAAGTTTATCTTCCGTTAACGCTCCAGCTTCGGTTAGCTGGTTCATAAGAGTTGATTTCCCCGCGTTTGTATATCCGACTAATGCGACTTTAAAAGAAGCGATTCGACTTTTCCTCTGTGTTTGTTTTTCTCGGTCAATTTGGCTCAATTTTTTTTCGAGTTTTGAAATGCGATCGCGTATCAACCTACGGTCCAATTGAATTTGTGTTTCACCAACATCTTTCATGCCAATACCACCGCGTTGACGCGAAAGATGACCCCACATCTTTGTCAATCTGGGTAATGCGTATTTGAGTCTCGCCAATTCGACTTGGGTTTTAGCTTCTCGTGTTTTAGCGTGATCGCTGAAGATCTCAAGTATCAACCAGGGACGATCAATCACTCGGCACTTTAGAGCCGTTTCTAAATTACGATTTTGCGCTGGGGAAAGCCGATCGTCAAAAATGACGGTTTTTGCGTTGTGAAACTTGACGGCTTTTTCTAATTCGTCGACTTTACCGCTTCCCAAAAATGTTTTTGAGTTAGGGGTCGTCATGTTTTGGGTGATTGAAAGTAAGGGAATATAAGATGCTGTTTCAGCTAATCCCTTAAGCTCGTCAAGGTACATTCCAATTGGCGCCTGTTCTGTTCCAGGAAGTTGAACGCCAACAAGAACTGCGTTTCTTTCTATTTGGTTTTCAGTGGAGTCATGATGGGTTTCATTATTCATTCTAATTTTATTATATGAGAACCTTTTTTAGGGTGCAAATGAGGGTTTTATCTAGAAGAGTAACATAAATCATAAATTGAAAAAAAAGCTTGAAAGGATTTGTTGGGGACCAAAATAAAGAAAGAGTCTAATACTTAAATATAAAGGATTAGGAAATCAATAAAGATATTCTAGAAATGGTGTTCTCAATTTTTTGATTTTATGAATTATTTTTCATCAATTTATAATGAATGCTATCTAACAAGGCTTGCCAGCTTGCTTCAATGATGTTTTCGGAAACTCCAACAGTGCCCCATTTTTCATGGTTGTCGCCAGACTCAATCAAAACGCGAATTTTAGCGGTCGTGCCTTTCTTTTCTTCTAAAATCCGAACTTTATAGTCGAAAAGATTGATTTCCTCTAATTCAGGATAAAATTTTATAAGAGCTTTTCTAATCGCTTTATCCAAGGCATTTACGGGGCCATGTCCTTCGGCGGCGGATACTTCATGCTCGCCGTTAACTCGAATTTTTACGGTAGCCTCTGATATTGGAGTTTCATCTTCTCTTCTTTTTTCGACAATAACGCGAAAACCCACAAATTCAAAAAACTTAGCTTCTTCACCTAGAGCATTACGCATTAGTAGTTCAAAGGAACCTTCGGCGCCTTCGTATTGATATCCTAAATTTTCGGCTTCTTTAAGTTCTGTTAAGATTTTTTTTATTTTAGGACTATCGTCGTCGAGATTAATCCCATATTCTTTTGCTTTAAATAAAATATTACTTTTGCCTGATAAATCAGAAACTAATATTCGCGTTTGATTGCCAACAAGTCGGGGGTCGATGTGTTCGTAGGTGGCCCGATTTTTCTTTATAGCGTTAACGTGAACTCCGCCTTTATGGGCAAAAGCGCTTTTTCCTACAAAAGGTTGGTGATTCCAATGGGCTCGATTGATGATTTCGTCGACAAAAGCTGAAACCTCTTTTAAGTTTGCCATTTGATCATCGCTGATGCATTCTTTTCCCATTTTCAGTTTCAAATTTGGAATTATGGAAACAAGATTAGCGTTTCCGCATCGTTCGCCGATTCCATTGATAGTTCCCTGAACTTGCACAGCGCCTGAGCTTACTGCGGCAATAGCGTTGGCAACGGCTAATTCAGAGTCGTTATGTGTATGAATTCCGATGGGGATTTGAGAATTTTTCTTTACGATTTCGACAATGGTTTGGATTTCCGTAGGCAAAGAACCGCCGTTGGTATCGCACAAGACTAAACAGTCGGCTCCTGCAGATTCAGCTTCTTTTAAAGTTTTTAATGCATAGTTGGGATTAGCTTTATAACCGTCAAAAAAATGTTCGGCATCGTAAAAGACTTCGTTAAAACGTTTTCTTAGGAAGTCCACGGTTTCAAATATCATCGCTAGGTTTTCTTCAAGAGTCGTTGATATGGCTTCGTGAACGTGCAGATCCCAAGTTTTTCCAAAAATGGTTACCGCTTCGGTTTCTGCTTTTATCAAGGCTTGAATAGAGGGGTCGTCTTCCACGCGTTTTTGAACCAAACGAGTGCTTCCAAAAGCGACTACTTTAGCTTGTCGAAATTTTATCTCGCGAACTTTTTGAAAAAAGTCGATATCTCTAGGATTGGAACCAGGCCATCCTCCTTCAATATAATGGATTCCTAGCTCATCTAGCTTATGAGCTATTCGGATTTTATCTTCGACAGTAAAGGATACGTCCTCGGACTGCGAGCCGTCCCTTAAAGTAGTGTCGTATATTTGTATCGCGGTCATTTCGCGTCCAATTGGATTATTTAGAATGCTTTACTAGGGGGTATCCCCGCTGCTATCTGAGCTCAAGCCAAAGCCATCATGAAGAGCGTTAACTGCTAACTCAGCGTACTTTTTTTCAATGACGCAAGAAATTCTGATTTCCGACGTACTAATCATTAAAAGATTTATGTGTTCTTTTGCAAGAATCTCAAACATTTTTGCGGCAACGCCAGAATGACTTCGCATACCCGCACCAACTACTGAAACTTTACTAATATCAGAATCGCAGGAAACGTTATTTGCATGGATTTCTTTTCCGACTTTTTCCATCAATTTTGTGGCTTCAAGACTATCTGCAGTCGGCAAAGTAAAGGAAATATCGGTTAATCCATCGTCACTCATGTTTTGAATGATCATATCGATAGAAATATTTGTTTCATTAAGCGCGCTAAAAACTTTTGCGGCAATCCCAGGATTATCAGGGGCTCCTTTAACCGTAATTTTGGATTGTTTTTTGTCGCACATAACTCCTGAAACGACAGGTTGCTCCATGTTCAAATTCTCCCTACAAACGATAGTGCCCTCGTCGTTTTCCCGAAAGGAGGATCGAACAACGATGGGCATGTTAAAGTTTTTTGCAAATTCCACACAACGTATTTGGAGAACACTTGCGCCCAGGCTAGCCATCTCCAACATCTCGTCGAATGAAACCGAGTTTAATTTTTTTGCTTTGGGCACAATGCGCGGATCAGCCGTATAGACTCCGGCAACGTCGGTGTAAATTTCGCATTGATCGGCGCCCAAGGCGACTGCCAAGGCCACGGCAGAGGTATCTGATCCTCCTCGCCCTAAAGTGGTAACGTCTCCTTGTTCATTAATGCCCTGAAAGCCCGCAGCAACAATAACGTGATTTTCACTTAATAACTTTTTTGTTCTCGCTCCGTCGATTTCTTTAATTCTTGCACGGGTATGTGAACCATCGGTTTTCATGCCTAGTTGTCTTCCCGTAAGCGAAATGGCGGGACAGCCAATAGCGTGTAAAGCAATTGTTAATAATGCTGCAGAAATACGCTCGCCTGATGATAACAACATATCAACTTCACGTCGATCCATATGCTCCGTAATTTCTTTAGCCATATCCAGCAATCGGTCGGTTTCTCCGCCCATAGCTGAAACGACAACAACTAGATCGGCTCCTTTGTTTCTTGCGCGTAATGTTTTTTCTGCGACGGCCTTAATTCGTTCAATACTACCAACCGAAGTGCCGCCGAATTTTTGTACGATTAATTTAGACATTTGTGGAAATTGAATTTTCAGGTTTTCTTAAAATTCTTTATTAGGTTGTGGGTTATTAATAAGTTGAAAGTTTTTTAGCCGATTATCAATTTATAGTTCGCCCTTGAATAGAGCGGCTATTAAATTGGGTCCGCTTTCAAACTGCAAAGTCTTTGACGAAAGAATTTGTTCGTCGAAAGCTTCTATGGCATCTGGGCCAGAACGACTAGGATAGACGGCAAATGGAACTGAGTCCCTGCCAAATTTCATTTGATTAGCTGAACAGAAATGATTAACTGTTAATAAAGCGGTTAGTTCTTTATTTCCGTCAAGTGTTTCCATAATGGGCCCCAAAGTCCTTTTATCAAAATCTTCAATCGCTAAGATTTTATCGTCTACAGAACCTTGCAAGGACGCTCTTTCGGGTGCGGAAATTTGTAAATAGACAACATCTTTGGTTTTTAATTCTTCCAAAGCTGCCTCAGCCTTACCTTCATAATCAGTGTCCATAAAGCCCGTGCCTTTAGAAACAAAACTCATTCCTGCGGCTTTTGCCATGCCTTGAAATAATGACGAAGCTGAAACTACAGAAGCGTCAAAAGTATATTTTTCCTCAAAAGGAGGTAGTTTAGGAAGAGGTCCATTTCCCCAAAACCAAACGCTATTGACAGGGTCTTTTTCTGTATCTTTGAGTTTTTTGCTCAAAGGATGGTTATGTAAGATTATTTGAGCTTGATTTAAAATAAAAACTAAACCCTTAGCTTCTTTTCCAGAAGGCATGTAATCCCGAATACCTTCTCCGATCAATTCATCGGGAGGATTCAGCCGCTCTGAAATAGATAATTCTTGGATAGTCGCTACATTATGATAACCGCCTAAAGAATGGAAACGTACTTTGGCGTCAAAAACCTGGTCTTGCAAAGCTCTTAGCAAATCTTCGGAATCACTTTTAGAAAGCTGACCTCCAGTATAATCCTTCATTACCATGTCGTTATGGCCGGATTGCAAGGAGACAAAATCGCAGCACAATGGGATTTCCCCAGGTTCAAGGGAAATTCCGGCGCTTAAAATGTCAAATGACGCCGCTCCAGCCTTATATTTGATAGGATCGTACCCTAAAAGGGAAAGAAATGAGACATCGTTTCCTGGAATTAATCCCTCGGGAATAGTAAACGTCGAACCGCAACGGCCTTCTGTGGCAAGGCGATCTAAATTAGGAGTTTCCGCAATTTGTAAAGGAGTTTGATTATTTTTTTCAGCGATTGGGTCGTCAGTCAACCCATTCGCAATAATGATTAGATATTTCATTCCACTCGATAATATTTAAGAAAATTTTACATTATAGCGGGTTTGATCTATTTTACCTAACCATAGCGGGATTCAGAGGTTAATTTTTTACGATTTGAATCGTAAAAAGATTAAAAAATCGAGTATTAGGATGGAAAAACATTCAATTTTTCATTAAGGATATATTTAAATTTCCGATCCTGCTAAACACGACTTTACTATCCGTATTTCATAATTATATTTTTTTTAATGGTTTGTAACTTATTGAAATTAAATATTATAGATTTTTTATGGCTTTTATGGAATAATCTCAGAGACATGTGGAAGTTTTCAGTTGTTTAAGTTTTTGGCATTTTTCCGAGGGGAAAATGGGGGGGCTAAAGGCTAAATTGTTCCTTTATGTTTAGGAGTTAGGAAAGGAAATTTAATCTCATGATGGAGATAAACGAGATTTGCCAAAATGGCGAACCTTTATCCTTAAAAACAGATGGTCATTTAAGAATTGTATTTATAGGCGTAGGATCTGCTTTTGCTAAGCGAAGACGCCAGTCAAATATATTAATTATCCAAGGCGATCATCATGTTTTAGTAGATTGTGGAACACAAGGACCGCTCGCGTTGAACGATTTAGGTTTGGATGTATTAGCCGTAAGGTGCTATTTGCCCACCCATAGCCATGCGGATCATGTAGGCGGTTTTGAAGAAATTGCCTTAAGTAATAGATATACTCCTCACGCAGAAGGTAAACCGCAAATGATTATTTTGCGTGATTATCAAGACTTATTGTGGAGTAAAACTTTGGCGGGAGGGGCTGAGTTTTGTGAAGCTAATCAAGGTAGAAGTTTACAGATTACCGACTTTTTCGAAATTTTACGTCCTAATACGGATCAGGTAGAAGGTAGAAAAGTTTGGGTTTATAACCACGGTCCTATTGAAATTATTATTATGCGCACTAGGCATTTTCCGGATAGCGCGGTTAATGTGGATGAATCGCAATGGTGTTGTGGAGTATTTATAAATCGAAAAGTGTGGATTTCTGGAGATACTATGTTTGATTATGAATATCCCACTAGGTTTGCTAAGCAAGCTGAAGCTATGTTTCACGATTGCCAAATGTTTGTGGGTGGGGTTCATGCCTCATATCATGAGCTTATGACATTGAGTCCTGAAATCCGAAAAAAGATGTTTCTTTATCATTACAACGATAATTGGGACAAGCCTACAACTTGGGTTAAAGAATCCGACCCATTTACGGGAATTCCAGAAAAAGATGGTTTTCAAGGCTGGGCTCGACAGCAAGTTGCCTATGATTTTAAATAGTTTTAAGTTAGTTTAGACGCCCTAATGTTTTTAAATTGTATTTTCCCACCTATACCTCTGCTGAGAAAAATTGAATAGTTTTGCTTTGCTGTGGTTGTGCCTTTTTAAAGGAACCTTTCTTTTTCAAAAAAAACTATTTCTTGTTACAATTGACCTTAAAACTATAAGTTTATAATACCGTGAACGTGAAGTAGACTATTTGCCTAAAAATAAGTTTTTAAGAAACTCTTGTATTTTATAAAATAAATGGAACGATCCACACAGCGATTTTTTATTTTATTACTGGCCTCTCTAATCAGCTTTGTAGGTTGTGAAGGGGCTGTTCCGGCTGACTTGGACAGAGCCGCGAAAGTAATACGCTTCATGTCCGAAGAAAACAAGCTGGAAAGAACTTCTTTTCCTGTTCTTTATCCAAAATGTCTTCCGTCTGAATTTGTGAAATGGTTGTTTTCTGATAAAGGGAAAGCGGAATGGCCTGATTCTTTAGATAACGACGATTCCAATCCAGACGTGAGAAACAAAGCCTTTAAAGAAGGCGCCCCGATTGTTCCAAAAAGCGTTCAATTTTTCGCTGGAAGGACAGATCTTGACTCGGGAAGACAATTAATTGTCAAAGCTAACGATGCTTTGCGAACAATTATTGTAGAAGGGTACGGCGACCCCCAAAAAAAACCCGATCTGAAACGGGAATGGAGTTTGCCAGTTGTAAAACAAGTTCCAAAATTTGAATTAAATACGTACTAAAAATTCCTTCCTGTTTATTTTTTTCGTCCCCTTTAATTTCTAGCGTATGAACGCTTTTTCTTTTAAAAACCCAAGCGATGATTTTAATTTTTTGAAAATTTTTTACATTGTTTTTAGTTTAGCGTTGGTTTTGAGACTGATTGGAATCACCGACCCGCTTGTGAGCGATGAATTGGTTTCGGCTTCTATCTGGGGCCAGATGCCTTTGGATCAAATCCCAAAAAATTATCAATTCCCAAATAATCATATCTTTCACAGTATTTTAGTTGGATTGATATTAAAGGTATTTGGCGTAAACGATTTTGCTATTCGAATTCCGGCGTTAGTTGGAGGACTGTTGAGTGTCTTTTTGGTTTTTGTTTGTGCAAAAAAAATAACAGAAAACTTTTGGGTTGCGCTTGGGGCCGCTTTCTTGATGGCAATCAGTGTCGAGCATATCTATTATTCCACCAACGCGAGGGGATATACCCTAACGCAAACCTTTGCATTAGCGGTTTTTCTTTTAATTCTTCCTTTGATTAGAAAATCGGAAAACGGTGGAATAGAAAAAAAATATGAGTTCAGTTGGTTAAGCTATTTTTGGGTTTTTATTTTTTGCGCTTTGGGTTCCTGGACAATTCCAACTTTTGGATTGTATGAAGGAGCCTTGCTTGCGGGAATTATTTATTCGTTTTTGTTTTACCGCCGGCACTTCCATGAGCGAATTCGAGTATTTAGCGGTCTTTCGTTAACCTTATTGTTAGCCGTAACCGCACTATATGTTCAATATTTTGTTGTGATTCCAAAGGCGATGCTGAAGCGTGCCATCGCCAATGGAGCCGAAGTAAAATTGACCCAATTTTTTGAAGATTTATTGGCTGTTTTTTCAGGTCCGCAAACTTATATTGGTTTTGGAATATTGGTTTTTGCAATTATAGGTTTTGTAGGATTGTTTAAAACTCAAAGAAGGATTGCCGTTTGGTTGGGAATATTATTTTGTGCGCCTCTAGTAGTTATCTTTTTGTCTTATTGGATTGGTATTTCGAAGAAAATTCCTCACCCTAGAATATTGTTTTATTTACAACCGTTTTATCTTATATGCGCTAGCAGCGGTGTTTGGATATTTATATCTCAATTAAGATCAAATTTTGGGGAAAACAAGAATCTTAAAGTAGCGGCTGCCAGTGTGTTTAGTGTTTTCCTTGTTGCGATGTTGTTGTTTGCGGCAAAAGATTTTCAAATTAGACAAATAACTGAAAGGAATGATAGGGGTTTTTATAATGAGGGGTTAAAGTTTTTTGAACAATTAGGACCAAATGATTTAATTTTAGCTTCAAAACAGACCCATGTATGGTTTTACCTATATGGCGCCAAAGAAATGCGTAAAAGGGTTTTACGAATCATAGAAACCGGTAAACTAGGAGATGTTTACTTTGTAGAAAATTATGATTATGGGCATGATCAATCTGACCTAAATATTAATACTACTCAAAGCCATGTCGAAGTAGATATGTCCCATTTTTCACTCCACCCATTGGCGCATGACAAGAAAGGGCATGTTCTAATTTCAAAATCAGTTTGGAAATTAGAGAAAGATTTTGGAGCTTTCAAAATTTATAAAATACCATCAAAATATTTTATTAAAACTCTATCCTTGAAAAAATTAAGCGATAAAGAACAATGGACAATTTTTTCTCAATTTAAAGACAAGATAAGATTGACCACTAATGAGGGTGATTCTTCAATAGTTTTGGAATATAAGCATTCTTTTTTTATTTCTGAGAACTATCCAAGAAAGTTTAAATATATTGATTCTAGTTTGAATATTAATTTTTTAGTGACTAATTATCTGCCGGGAGTTTATCCTATTTTTGGTGGAGCAGAGGAACGATCTGAACAAGTTAAGTTTGCTCCAACATGGTTTGCTAACGATTGGGTAATGGAGCATCCTTACGCAAATAATTATTTTTCTAGGAGTTGGTTTCCGAATATCTTCTTGTCACAGGGAGGAAAAGTTTTGGTCTTAGCGGGAAGCTTAGAGAATGACTATGGAGTTGGAAAAATAAAAAATGTTTTGGGCTTTCAGCTTGGAAATAAGTAAACTTTTAAGTTATCAAGGGCGGCGAGAACAAGTTATAAAATATGATAACGCTTTAAAGTATAAGTCAATTGGAGGAGTATTATGATCGTCGTAACCGGAGCGGCTGGGTTTATCGGTAGCGCCATTGTTCACGAGTTAAATAGTCGAGGACGTGATGACATCTTAATCGTGGACGAAGCAAGCGACCCTGAAAAAAAGAAAAACATAGAAGGGATCAAGTTCTCTGGAATGCAATCTAAGGAAGAGTTTTTGAGCGACGTCTTGGATCGAAAAATTTCAGGCATAGAATCTATCATACATATGGGAGCTTGTTCATCTACAACCGAAACCGATTTAAATTATTTAAGAATAAATAATTTTGAATACACCCAGCATCTAGCCAAATTTGCTTTAGAAACCGGTTCTCGTTTTATATACGCTTCTAGCGCCGCGACTTATGGAGATGGGGAAAAAGGATATGACGATGACGAAGAGCTATTAGAAACTTTGGTTCCGCTTAATCCTTACGGCCACAGTAAACAGCAGTTTGATCTTTGGGCAAAAAAAGAAAATGTCCTTAACCGAATAGTGGGTCTAAAATATTTTAACGTTTATGGTCCAAATGAGTACCATAAAGAAAATATGCAAAGCATGGTGCGTAAGGGGTTTTTGCAAATAAGCGATACAAAAAAATTGAAATTATTTAAATCGTATCGACAAGAATATTCTGATGGGGGACAAGTAAGGGATTTTGTTTATATCAAAGACGCTGTGGATATGACTTTGTATTTTCTAGATCGTCCCGAGATTGGAGGAATATTTAATGTCGGAACTGGAAAAGCGCGTTCTTGGAATGATTTAGCTAAAGCAATTTTTGAAGCTTTAGAAATTGAAGAAAGTATTGAATATATTGAAATGCCAGAAAGTATCCGCGATCAATATCAGTATTACACCTGCGCTAAAACGGAAAAAATCAATAAGGCTGGCTATGATAAGCCTGTTTTATCTTTAGAAGAGGGAATTACCGACTATGTAAAGAAATATTTAATTCCTGGAACAAGACTTGGGAATTGACCCTAGTTTTATTAAAACAGACTGAATTAATTTAAATAGTCGTGCTTATTTTCTAAATCTTTCTCACCAAATATTTTTTTAAAAACTTCTACATTTTCCTGGTGAAGTTCTTTTTCCCAATTTGCTTTGAGTTTTGATTCACTGCGAACATTGGTCGTTTCTACTATTACCTTATTGGTTTCTTGCGTATTCATCTTAAAACTCCGTAAAAATTTTGACGTTTCATATCTTTATCGGAATGTAATCGCAAGAACTGTACCAAAAAATGAGTTTTTGGCGATATTTTTTAAATATTTGAAAAGTAATGATTTATTTTATTGATTTGGTGAGGTGTAAACTCGGTTTTCTTATTCAGGAAAGTTTTTCAGGGAATATTTGAAAGAAATGGAACTTTTTTCCCGGTTGGATAGAGACTTAAAGTAATGCTAGTGGGCGACGGATTTAGAAAAGATATTTACTATAAACACTCCTGCTAATATAAATCCGATTCCAAGCATGGCGGGTAGGTCGAGACTCTCCTTATAATAAAACGCTCCAACAATCGCGACTAAAACGATTCCTAAGCCTGACCACAATGCATATGCAATTCCTATAGGAATTGTCCTTAATACGAGGGTTAATAGATAAAAAGCGATTCCATATCCTAAGACCACGATGATTGTTGGGATAGGTTTTGAAAACTCTTCGGAGGCCTTGAGAGCGCTCGTCGCAATTACTTCTGCCACAACGGCAATCACTAAATAAATATGTCCCATTTTTTTCCTGGTTTTGCAGTTAATTGGTAAGAAAAAATAAATTCAAATTTAGTCTTCGGAGCTTTCTGGTTCGCAAAAGCGTTCTTTGATTTCCAGGACTTGGGGTAGGATTTCTTTGAAAAGAGGAACGAGGCTTGGATCAAAGTGTTTTCCACTTTCTTCTTCCAGTACTTTGATAGCGTCTTCAACACTCCACGCTTTCTTGTAAGGTCTTTCTGAAGTTAGAGCGTCAAAAACATCCGCTATGGTAACAATTCTACCGACGAGTGGAATTTCTTCTCCTTTTAAACCTTTAGGGTATCCGGAACCGTCCCATCTTTCATGATGAGTGATAGCGACAGTTTGAGACATTTTTAAAACTTCAGAAGTTCCTTCGGATAAAATTTCTGCTCCCATTTCAGCGTGGGTTTTCATAATTTCCCACTCTTCATCGTTTAGTTTCCCTGGTTTTAAAAGAACCCGGTCTGGGATGCCAATTTTTCCAACGTCGTGCATTGGACTAGCATTCAATAACATTTCGCATTCTTCGTCGCTCATACCATAGGCTTTGCCTAATAGTGCGCTATATTGGCTCATACGGATGACATGCAATCCCGTTTCGTTGTCTTTAAATTCAGCGGCTTTTCCTAAGCGTCTAACAATTTCTAATCGACTGTCGTTCAGTTGTTGAGTGCGTTCTTGAACCTTTTGTTCTAGATTTTTTCTGAGTTCAGACAATTCTAAATGGGTGCGGACTCTAACACAGACTTCTCTTTGTTGAAAAGGTTTAAGAATATAATCGACTCCGCCTTTTTCAAAACCTTCGATGATGTCTTCCATTTCCGTTTTGGCGGTTACAAAAATAATGGGAATATTTTTTGTTTCAGTTTGGTTTTTTAAACGATTGCACGTTTCAAACCCGTCAATACCTGGCATCATGACGTCCAATAAAATCAGATCGGGCAAATTTTTTGTGGCAATTTCGATTGCTTTTTCACCGCTGTTAGCGAAGAAGAGTTTGTAGCCCTCAGGCTCTAATGTTTGCCGTAAAATAGCCAGATTGGTTGGAGTATCATCGACAACCAATACTTTTAGTCCAGCTAAATTCAAATTAGACTGACTCATTAGTGATTCCTTTCAATATCGTCAAAACACCATCTGTATCAAAATTTTCTGCATGACTTTTTAGTTGGGTAGCCAGTTTTATTTCTTCTGAACCTAATCCGTTTAGTTCTGCGATTAAATTTTCGATTTCCCCAATGTCCCCGTTTGTCGCGGCTTCATTCAGCGATGATAATAAATCGTCAGGTAATTCCAGGGCGGCATAATCCAAACTTTTATTTACTTCGCTTGAGCGGTTGTCATTTTCATCAAGATCGTCAAATTCAAATTCTGCGTTTAAAAAAGTATGGATAGCTTCGTATATTTGACTTGTTTTAAAAGGTTTGGCGATAAAATGATGCGCTCCTCCCTTTAGATATTTTTCAGTCTCGTGGTGATATGCAGAAGCGGAAATCATTATTATTTTGATTTTATCTTTTCCATGTTCTTTTTGGATTTTGTAAACGACTTCCAAACCATTCATTTCCGGCATTTGAAAATCCATAAATATTATATCTGGGTGACTTATTTCAATTTCACTTAGAGCTTCAGGGCCGCTACTTGCCTGCCGAACAGTCGCGCCAACGGAAGTCAATAACTCGGTTAAAACATCGCGATTGTATGGATTGTCGTCTACAACAAGGGCGTTGACAACTTGTCCGTCTTTAAGTTTAGAAACCTTCGTCCATCGATTGTCTTCTTTGGAGATTTGCGCTGTAGAAGATGGTAGGTTTAAAGAAAAATAGAAACAAGAACCTTTATTTAATTCGGATTCTAATTCTAACTTACCGCCCATTAGTTCCACTTGTTTATTCGAAATGGCTAATCCTAAGCCTGTGCCGCCTTTTTTAAAGCCTGCTTGTTCTTGGTTGAAAGCCTGAAAAATCGAGGTTTGGGCGTCCTTTGGAATACCCATTCCAGAATCAATAGCCTGGAATAAAAACTGATCTCCGTCTAATTGCGTAACCTTCAACACAACTTTACCCGACTCAGTAAATTTTACCGCGTTTCCCAATAAATTTATAAGCACTTGTCGAAGTTTTCCCTCGTCTCCTTTAACTAAAACTGGATTTTCCAGATTTATTCCTTCAATGCTCCATTTTAAACTAGCTTGTTGGCAACGGATTTTAAACATTGAAGCCAGGTCGTTCAATAAACTTGTTAATTCAAAATCAGAAATGTTTAGCACCATTTTACCAGCTTCTATTTTTGAAATATCAAGAATATCGTTAATGAGGCTTAAGAGATGATTGCCCCCTCTGTAAATCGCTTCAACGCCTTTCCGTTGTTTTTCGGTTAAGGATTTTTCGCGATCTAAAATTTGTGCGTAGCCTAAGATGGCGTTCATTGGGGTTCTTATTTCGTGACTCATGCTAGCTAGAAAATTACTTTTTGCTCTATTTGCTTTATCGGCTTCTTCTTTAGCTGTTTCCAACTCGTTTCGAGTTTCTTCAAGTCGATGGGTTTTCTCTCTTAGGTTTTTAACCATGTAATTAAACGATTCGCCTAAGTCTTGAAATTCATCGTTAGTCTTAATTGAGACTTGTAAATCAAGATTCCCATCGCTTAGAGAGCGCGTTGCTTCATCTAAACTAGCGATGGGTTTAGTAATATTTCTAATCAATAATGGTATTAGAGAAAAACTTAATAAACAAATGAGCAATGTTTCGAAAACAAATAGTTGAATGTTTTTTTGGAGGTCTTTATTTGCGTCTTGAAATGCGGATATTAATCTATCTTGTTCGAGGGAAATTCGATTGTTGATTAGATTTACTAAAGAGCTATAATTTTTGCCTATTCTCTCGTTTAGCTCAGGGTCTAGAGATTGCGAGTTTAGAACAACCTCGGCAAATTTAATTCCGTTTTCTACATAATCGTCTAGTAAAACGTTCAATTTTTTGTAAGGAGCATCTTCTTCAGGCAAATCGGTAAGGATTTTCGTAATTAGTCGTTCGCTTTCTTTTTTTAAATTTCTTATTTCCTCAAGAGTCTTGGATTCTCCGGTAATTGTATAATCTTCTAAGTAATTTCTAAGCTTTTGAGTTTTTGATTTGAGTTCATTACTTAAAGAAACCTGTTGGACTCTAGTAGGATTAAGATATTTTTGGGCTTCCAAGGAAATAAAAATAGAGGTTCCCGATTGGATCAGGAAAACAAAAATAATTACGGAAGCGCCAATCCATATTTTTTTTTGAAACGAGTTACGTTTGGGAGGAGACTTGCTCATGGAACTATTTTTAGGACTTTTAAATTTTTTAGGTCTGAGCCTTCCGGAACATAGGCCAAACCTCCCGGCATTTCATTTAAATACTTCAATAAGGTATCAACGTCTCTAAATTCTTTTGGCGGAGTGCCTTTACCTGAGAAAATTGCTCTAGTCCAATAGCGTTTAACTAATGGAAATGGCTTATTCAAGACACTTTCGTAAAAGTCCATCTTGTTTGAACGTAAATCCATTGGAACGAGAACCAATCCATCGTTTGAAAAATTCTTTTTTCTAAGGTATATCTGCGTCAATTCTTTTTTGCTAATAATTGAGATAGGATTTTCAGGGTTTACCACAATTTGTAAATCATGGGCCAAACCTATTTTAACAAATAAAGAAAATAAGCTAACTATCGTTAGGCAAATGATAGCGCTTAGACGCTTAATTTTAGAAAGCAATGGAAATGGAGGATTGAACTTCATTGAAGGAAGTTTGTCCCAAAGTTACTAATTTGTTATTAATGCCCCTATTATGGAAGTTCCACTCTAACTTCATGAAAACCCCTGCAAAGCGGTTCCAATTTATTCCTATAATATGAGTTTCCCAATTATCATTTACAATCGATGCGTCAGGATTCAAAAATTCGAATCGATAGTAAGGAAAAAAACTATCGAATATTGTAAAAGAGCCTTGAGCGAAACCTCCCCATTCTTCTGTTTGGTCAAATTTCGAATAAGCCCCTTCCACTGACAAATTAAATATTCCATTGTCGATTACAAAATGAGTGCCTAAAGAGTGGTGAACGCTATCTAGGTCGGCTGTTATTGCTCGATCGCCAGAATAAAAAGAAACCCCAAATTGAACGGTCTCTTTGTACATAAATTGAAACCGACCACCAATGGCTTTATTGATGTTATCGTCAAATTGCGCAGCATTTACACTATCTCTATTTTCACCGTTTCCGATATAAAAAGTGTAGTCCCAGTCTAGATTTGGGTGACCGTACTTCGAGCCTAGAAAATTACCTAAAATGGTAAATCCTTTATTATGTTCGGGATAAAATGAAAACCCTCCACGAGTTGTTGGCAATATCAAGTTCTGAGGAGCTTCTACTGTCAAAAATGCCGGAGCTGTGTCTCTCACTTCATTAAAAATTCCAAATGGAGTGACTGTTTGGCCGCCTCTAGTTTTAAACTCATCGCTAAGACTATGTTGAAAATAGTTCCATTCAATTTTTACGGTTCCAAAATCCCTTTCTGTATCCACTCCATGTTGAAATTCAATATGACTTTTAACAATCCATCTTTCATTGAGAGGGAAGTCAAAAAGTAAATTGAAATGAGCTAAATCAAACGAGCCATTTTTATTTCCTTGAGCGTTATTGGCTTTACTATAAACCTCGTCTAAATAACCATAGACCTGTAAATCTTCAATAGAAATGGCTTCTGACTTTTCTAGTGGAAAGAAAGTAAGAACTGAGAGGAAAAAACAAATACATAGGATCTGTTTTACAAATAAAAGGCGAAAAAACTTAATAAACGAATGCTTAGAAATTGGCATAGTATTTGGGCAGAATTCGAGTTAGTGCAAAGGATCGTTTTCTGTAAATAGTTTACGAGACTTAAATGCTTTTAGAGGTTTTACTCGACGAAGCTCGAAACAAAATTGTTACAGGTTTAACGCAAATTTTCTAGTTTTTTCTCGAAATAAGATGGCTGAATGATGCCAACGAAGATTTGAATCTAGGAGGATATAAAAGGTATCTACTTTTCTTTTATATAATCTTAATTAATCGTCAGTTTATCATTCAAAAGCTTTGAATATTTGGAAAATAACAAAGTTACTATCATCTTTTTGTATTATGAACTGGGGAATCTCAAAATAATCAGGATTAGATATATTCTGAAACAATATTTGGTGTGGTGGGAGAGGTTATCTAAAAAAACAGTTTATAAACTATTGATTTTATGATTTCTATAAATAAGTTCTAATTCAGTATTTTTAAGCAGGTTCATTCAGCAAAGCAACGATTGCTGATTCTGTTTGTTTGTAGCGTCCTTCTCCGAAATGGGAATAACGCACTTTTCCTTTTTTATCTATTAGATAAAAAGCTGGCCAGTATCGGTTACCATATCGACGCCACAGTTTAAAACCGTTATCTTGAACGATGGGAAAAGTGAGTCCGCGTTTTTTTACAGCTTTTTTTAAATTTTCAAGTTTTTTTTCGAATCCAAATTCTGGCGCGTGAACCCCAATAACTGTTAATCCTTTGTCAGCGTATTTTTTATGCCAACCTTGGACATATGGAAATGTATTGATGCAGTTATAGCAAGAGTAAGTCCAGAAATCGATTAACACCACATCACCTTCCAGGTCTTTCATCGATTTATAACCCGGAGTATTTAGCCAATTTGTTAATCCGTCAAAATCTGGAGCCTGAAACTTGACAGGTAGCCATTTGGCGTCAAGCTTTTCGGAATGAGCAAAAACAAACTCTTGCAAACAAAAAAAACCAGCAATAGTTAGTAAACAAAAAATTTTGACCCATTTCCGTACTGGTTTTGATGACTTCATAAATGCCTCACCGTTATTTGGTTTGGATAAAAATTTTGAATTCTTTTAGTTTTTGCTTAGTCTCCACTTGCAGAGAATCCTTACAATATCTTTTGGGTGAGGTTTTGTAGATTATAGTTTTAAATAGATGGAAAGTTTTGTGTGTAGATATATTAAGGGGATTTTTAAAAAATCAAAATTACCAAGAGCCTAGACCTTAAAATCAAGGCTAGACGATAGCAAATCAGTATAAATGTTAATTGTTAGAGGCTCCCTTAAAGTTTAAATTCGTTTTTTTCGTTTACTAGTTTTAAAACTTTTTCAAGGTCGCCTGTTGGGTACTTGCACTTATTACCCTCACAAACGTAGACAGTGGTTTTTCCTTCTGCCGTAACTTTGTCCTTTAAAATAGGTAACGATGTTGGTTTGTTCGGCTCGCGATACGCTAAAATTTTATTAGGCAAGAACTCCGATTTCAACGCTTTCAATATTGGATCGGCCATTTTTGGCGATCCAATTATGGCTATTTGTTTAGAATTATCGTTTAAAAAATCAAAAGCGATTAATGTTTGACTGTATGCTTGTGGGAATTTAATAAGTCTTTCACCGATAGCTTTAAATATTTTTTTTGCCTTATATTTATATGTTGAATCAAGAGTTATGTTGTGCAAACGTAACAAATTTAATGCAGATATGCCGTTACTATTAGGGCGAGCATTGTCCATGAATTCTTTTTTTCGAACGGGGAGCGAATGGGCATTTTCCTCAGCAAAATAATAGCCTCCATCTTCTTCTTCGTCCCATAGATAATCATCTTGCCTTTTTTGTAGGTTTAGAGCCCATTGAATCCATTCAGAATTGAAATCGCTTTCGTACAAGTCGATTAAGCCGGCAATTAAATAGGCGTAATCGTCTAAAGTAGCAGTATGTTCAGCGGAGCCTTCACGATATCGTCGTAAAAGTTTCCCATTTTTATCCAGTTTTTCTTTTACAAAAAGAGCGGACTTTTGAGCGGCGGTTAAATATTTTTTGTCGTTTAATGTTTGATAAGCTTTCGCAAAGGATCCAATCATAAGTCCGTTCCAGGCGGTTATCGTTTTGTCGTCTTTAAAAGGTTTGGAGCGTTTGGATCTATGAAGAGAAAGCTTTTCTAAAATAGCCTTTGTTGGAAGTTGATTTTTCGGTATTTTAACCATGTGAATTACTGTTTGTTTTTTTTCTATGAGTTCAGGATTATCCCCATGAGAAAGTCCATAAAACTTTTTGAACGCTTTCCATTCGTTTGGTTTTAGAATTTGTTTTACTTCTGCTTCAGTCCAGACATAAAACTTACCTTCCTCTCCCTCGGTATCGGCGTCTTCTGCCGAATAAAATCGACCATTTGAATGAGTCATATTTCTTAAAACATAATCTAAAATTCCACGCGCGACTTGTTCAAAAAAAGCATCTTTTGTTATTTGAAAGCCTTCTAAATACGCGCGAGATAAAGCGGCTTGATCGTAAAGCATTTTTTCAAAGTGTGGAACCAGCCATTTACGATCTGTGGAATATCGATGAAAACCACCCCCTAAATGATCGTAAATTCCCCCTTTGGCCATTGCTTTTAGAGTGTTCAAAACGATTTCTTTAGAGGTTGAGTCCTTTGTTCTAAGAGCAATTCGAGATAATAGAGAAAGTTTCATAGTAGGAGGAAACTTGGGAGCTGTTCCAAACCCAAAATAATGATCATCATACAAAGCTAAGAATTTTTTATATGCGATTCTAAATACTGATTCGTCGAGATCAATGGAATTTATTGAGAGTTTATTGCGTGATTCCAAAAAATTTCTGACTTGTTGACCAATCAACGCAATTCTTTCCGGTTGCTCTTTCCAAGCGGTATCTAAAGTTTGGAGTACGTCTAAAAGCTCGTCTTTTGGAAAATAAGTTCCGCCAAAAAAAGGAATTTTACTAGGAGCAAGTATAGCTGTCATCGGCCAACCGCCACTTCCAGTCATAGCTTGAACGACTTCCATATATATTTGATCGACGTCGGGTAATTCCTCGCGATCTACTTTTATGCAAATAAAATTCGAATTCAGGAAAGCGGCGACTTCTTCATTTTCAAAAGATTCCTTTTCCATAACGTGACACCAGTGGCAGGTAGAGTAGCCAATACTCAGGAAAATCGGTTTATTTTGATTTTTTGCCGCTTTAAAAGCTTCATCTCCCCAGGGGTACCAATGAACAGGGTTATCTGCATGTTGTAAAAGGTATGGGCTTTTTTCTCCCTTTAAACGATTCAAGTTTGTAGGTTGGGCATCGTTAGCAGCTTGAGCGTTTTGAATTAAATAAATTTTAGGAAGGGAAAAGAATGAAAATGCAATTACAGTTATAACCTGGCAAAATAATATATAGTTTAGTTTTTTGATTTTAATTAGATTCACCATGTGAAGGGGGTTAATCCTAAAATTGATGTTGATTTTATATTAAGTAAAAAAACAAATTAGAGGCATTATTATTTAGGGAACTTCTAAAAACTGTTTTTGGTAAGGGCTTGCGAGTTGCTGCAAGTAAAAATATTGAATCATTAGAGGTACCCTTTAAATAATAGCCTTGGGAAATCTTTTAATATGATGATTGTCGGCGATTTTCTTTATATATAATACCGCGAGTATGATTAACTGTCAGTTAGTTAAATTTAAACGCGTTTAATATTTGAACTTTTAATATGTTAAATAAATTTTTTAAGACTCAATCTTTTTTGGCTATTTTTCTAAGAGCTTTCGTTTTTTTTCTAGCAGTTTCTTTTTTGGGGCCTGTGACTACCGTAGCTGAAAAATATAGTTCGCCTGGATCTATCGTGACAGCTGAAGATGCAGCTCGCCAAGCTTTAGCGGCGACTTTGTTTTATCGGTTTCAAGAGTGGGCGAATTTTTTCAAAGATCGTATTGCAAAATTGGAATCGCAAAAAAGCTCTATTCAAAATCAATTAGAGTTAATGAAGTATTATTTTTTTATGGCTGGAATTAACGTTGAGTGGTCGCACGCTTTAGCGTTTACCAGTCAATATAAGATTGATTCGTTGGCTGAGGATTGTTATCGATTTATTAAGCTTTCTAAAGAAACGGCCCAAAAACTACTGGATTCTAAAGGTTTGACAGACAGACAAAGGGCTGAAAGTTACTTATATCTTGGAGCGGCAGAAGGCTATTTGGGAATTTTTGAATATGGAGCGGGTAATTTATTTCAAGCATTGATTAATGGACTTCAAGCGGATGGACATTTAGAAGAAGCGCTAAATTTGGATCCAGCTAGAAATGAAGCGTATTTAGGTTTGGGGATTTATAGATATGGGAATAGCCGAGTGGGAGGCATCGGGAATTTTATTATGCAAGGAGGACGCGATTTGCGACAAGTAGGTATTGAGCACTTAGAACGCTCAGTTCGTTTAGACGATATTTCTGCTCCCTTAGCAATAAAAACGTTGATTTGGTTTTATATTTCGGAACAAATAAATCCAGTTAATAAAGATTTGGCTAACGACCACCCGCTTTCGGCTCAAGTAGCCAAAGTTAGATCTAGAGAACTCATGGGGTTGCTAGAGCTAAAGTTTTTATCTCAGTCTTCGGAGCCAAATTTTCCAGGAAATAAAGAGTTGGCGATGATGGAAGCTATTCAAGATGTGTTGGATGGAGAATACGAAAAGGGGAAAGAAAACTTTTTAAAAGTTCTTAAAATAATTGAAACGCTCAAAAAGGAAATGGATTTTCCTATAAATCCACAACAAGCAGAATCTATTCAAGAGGGCATAAAATTTACCGAAACAATGGAAGCAGGTCTGAAAGTTAAAAACTTGCAACAAAGCTCTCAGGACGCTTGCCGCAAAATTCAAAATCAAATCGACTATATGGATAATGGAGGTTCTGTTTTACAGTACGATTCAGAAGCCGTTAGAAACGATATAGATTCCGTCTTTTATGAGCGTTTAGTGGGTCTTTCAGATAACTTAAGCTGTTAATTTTATGAATTTTTCTATAATACTTCTCTAATAAGTAAGGTCTCAGGTTTTCGTCCGACTAATCGCAAACAAAGCTTTTTTAAACCTAAATCGGATGGAAACAATGAAAATCACGTTTTATTTTTTTTTAGTTTTGATTGCGTGTTTTTTTCTAGTTGGATTTGATTTTTCAAAGCATTCAATACCGTTGGATGAGATATATAGCGGCGGTCCCCCAAAAGACGGTATCCCTTCGATTGATAATCCCAAATTTGTTACCGGTCCCAAAGCGGAAGAAGATTTTTTAAGCAACAAAGATAGAGTGCTTGGAATTTTTTCAAATGGTAAAGCTAAAGCGTACCCAATTCGAATTTTGAATTGGCACGAGATAGTCAACGATCAAATAGGCGGTGAGCCCATTGTTGTGACATTCTGTCCATTATGTGGAACGGGAATGATTTTTGATTCTAATATCAATGGAAAGCCTACTAGTTTTGGCGTTTCAGGTTTGCTTTATCAGAGTGATATGTTGCTTTATGATCGTGAGACTGAAAGTTTGTGGTCGCAAATAAAGTCGTCTTCAGTAGCTGGAGACTTGACTGGAACGCGTTTGAAACTATTATCTTCAACTCAAACAACCTGGAAAGCATGGAAGAAAAAATATCCTGACACTCTAGTTTTATCAACAAAAACGGGATACAGACGAGATTATGATAAAGATCCTTATCAAGGGTATTACTCAAGTTCAAATTTAATGTTTGAAGTTAATCAAAAGAAAAACTGGTATCACCCCAAAGAAAAAATTATAGGAATAGAAATTGGAGAATCGGCTAAAGTTTATCCGTTTTCTGAGTTGTCTAAGGTGGATACTCCTTTTACGGATACTGTTGGAGAGATTAAGGTAAAAGTTTACTACGATTCTATTTCTAAAACTGCCAGCATATATGATTTAAACGGGCGGCAATATCCGACGGTGGTGGGCTTTTGGTTTGCTTGGTATACCTTTCATCCTGATACAGAAGTTTATAAAGGAAAACTTTGATGAATAAAAAAATTCTTCTCTTAGTTGTTGCGATTTTGGGAATCGCTTCGTTTTTTTATTTTGACTTAGGGCAATATTTGTCCCTTGAAAGCCTAAAAGAGAACAAAGAAAAGCTCAACGCTTTTTATGAAGATAACGCTACCATGATGATTTTAGGATTCATTGGAGTTTACGTGGCGGCGACAGCTTTTTCATTGCCTGGGGCAACTATTTTGACATTAGCGGGTGGGGCGATTTTTGGGCCTTGGGTCGGAACGTTAGCGGTCAATGTCGGCGCGACTTTGGGAGCTACGCTTGCTTTTTTAGCCGCTCGTTTTTTGTTGCGAGATTGGGTCGAACAAAAATTTGGAGACCGACTAAAGCCATTTAATGAGGGTTTTTCTAATAATGCGGTTAATTATATTCTCTTCTTGAGACTGGTTCCCTTGTTTCCTTTTTTCTTAGTAAATTTGGTTTCGGGTTTGACTCAAGTGCCAATCAGAATTTATTTTTTTGGAACTATGTTTGGGACCTTGCCAGGAACATTTGTTTATACAAACGCAGGGAGTAATTTAGCTTCTATTGAATCGCTAGGCGATATCGCTTCTCCAGGCGTTATTGGAGCTTTTATTCTATTGGGAGTATTTGCTCTAATACCGACTATTTATAATAAGTTTAAAAGTAAAAAAACTGCGGCAAACGTCTAAATTTAAGAGACGAGCTAAATCCAACGGCGAATTATTTTCCAATAACAGTTTAGAATTGGATTTAGCGCTAGATCTAATAAATTACTTTGGATTCCGGAAATCTTTAAGTTTCCTTCATACAGTCGAGAAATTTCTTGGTCAGAAGTATTTCTTTGCCGTTGAAGTTTTCGGCGTTTAACTAATATTCTAGGAAGGATATCTACGATTTCTGGATAACTTTTTATCTTTAAAAAAAACCAGCCATTAGTTATTGCGTGAGCTAATTGCGCTATTTCTATGATGAATAAAGCTGGAGAAATTAAAAATAAAGTTTTAAATTCGAGGTTCTTTAATAAAAGGAAAAGTCGGTTTTTTTCCGAAGAATAATATTTAAAAACTCCTTTGTTGAAATGATAATGATGGTAAATTTCCGCTTTAGGAGTAGTTCGCATTTTCCAACCAAATAAACGTATTCTCCAAGAGAGGTCGTGATCCTCGTGGTAAAGGAATAGATCGGGATCAAATGCGCCTACCTTTTCATAGATCTCTCGCCTGAACATAAAAATACCGCCACATGCGGTTTCTGTGGGTTCTAAATTATTTGGATCTGTTTCATCGACGAGATTAGGGCAGCAGATAGACGTGTAATGAACTAAGACTCCATAAGAATTAATTATGTCTCTTTTTTCATAGTAAAGAATTTTTGGGATTGCCGCGCCCGTATCAGGTTCTAAGTCCAACATTCCAGCAAGCTCTTTAAGGCTGTCTGGTTGGAGGTATAGATCATTATTAAGGAAAATAAAATAATCGCCTGATGCGATTTCTAAACCTTTGTTTACGGCCGGCCCAAAGCCTAGGTTTCCTCCATTTTCTAAAAGTAGAACGTTTGGATATTTTTCCTGAACCGCTTCAATAGACCCATCTTCGGAACCGTTATCGGAAACTATAATTTCTAGGTTTGAGTAATTTTGTTTGCTTAAAGATTCTAAACAATCAAGTAAAACTTCTTTCCCATTCCAGTTGACGACGATTGCTGATATTTTTTTCATCGTTTTATTTTTTTGGGAGAATTTAGTTTGCGGTTAATTCAATTAGAATGAAGCTTGAAAAATTCTTAGTTCGATTAAGTTTTAAGAGTTTTTCCAAAAATAGTTTCCGGGGGATAGTAACCTTTGGGTAAGCTAGAGTTTGGATATATTATGCTCCCTCTACCCACTAGGCTCCCGGGAGAAATAACGGCATTACACCCCAACTCGACACTATCGCCTAAAATGGCTCCTAACTTTGACCTTTTAGTATCAACAACTTTTCCATCGTGTTTTATTATAATGGGACGAATAAAATTTTCTTTTTTTTCTTCTAAGCTACGGAATTGCAAGTTAGCTAATTTAGATCCTGCGCCCATATTAACGTAACTACCGATTACGCTATCTCCAATGTAATTAAAATGCCCTGATTCAGAATGGTTCATTAGTAGACTGTTTTTTACTTCTGTGGCATGACCAATTACGCATCGGTCCCCAGTAAGAACATTCCCTCTTATGTATGCGCCTTGTCTTATTTCGCAAAACTCTCCGATTATTGCGGGGCCTTTAATTATGGCTGTTGGTTCCAAAATTGTTCCACTGCCAATCCAAATTCCAAGTGTTGGGAAAAAGAGGGGGGTCTTAACTTCGAACCAATCTTCAATTATCAGACAAGATTCTTTATATTTTCCTTCTCTAGCTTGGAAAAGTTTTTTTCTAACGCCTGTTGAAGGTTCTTCCCAAGAGTTTTCTGAGTTAAGTTGTGCTAAAAGTTGAGGTAAGTAAGTTCCTAAACGGTTTAGCGGTTCCCACAAAACTTCAGAATTTTGGAATAAATCCTTATGACCAAAGTCGTCTAAATAGCTAAAGAAGTTTTGAAATAGTTTTGACATTAACTGATGAGAAGATTTAGCTTTTCAAATTCAAGGTTTAATCAAAATGTGGAAGTTTATTTTGATTTTTTACTAAACCTAAAGGAAGGATAAAATATAAATTATTTTTTCGATGTTTGATATGTTTTTTTTATTTTGTGTGTTTTTCTACGTACCATTTGCCTCTTTGAGTTAAGCCATAACCTCTTCCAGTTAATTCAATAAACAGCTGTTTCTTCATTTCTGTAAGCAAGCGAGAACGTTTGTCTGGGGCAACCATAATTTCTTCTTCGGGGATTTTTTGTCCATAAAGGTTGTTTATAGTTTCCCACTCCATTTTACAAAACTCATTGTTGCTATCTTTCATTTCAGACATTAACTGGCGGGTAATGGTTTCTCCTAGAAGACCAAGATGTTTTTTTAGTCTTTTTGCGCCTCTAATATTAACGCCTATTTTATTTTCGGTACCTGAGTTTCGGATGAAAATAGACGCTTGATCTAATTTCCCTGTGGGAGAAATGACTGATAAGTTTAGATAAAGCATATCATGGTCCTCAGAAAACTCAGTTTGTGTGCAATCCCATCCCAATTCTTTTACTGTTGATTCGACAAGTGTTTTAACTTGTTGCCAAACTTTAGAGCTCTTGAAAAATAGATTTTTGTCGACGTAATAAGCATAGTTTGTTTGTTTATATCCTGGCTTAAAAGGATTTTCCATGCGGTTATACCAGGCTCTTAGAGTCAGTCCAATGTGTTTAGAGGCGACAAAAGTATTAAGAGCATTTTTTACACCGTTGCCACAATAAATAGGAATTGATTCATCGCTTTTACCAGGAATATGGCCTTTTGTAATAACATGTCCCGTAACCTCTGCGCCAATAGCGAAGGTTTCGTGAGCATCAGGGCGATAAACCTCATTAACATCTATTTTTTGTGAACTTATTAGTTCGTCAACACTCTTCTCAAGTTTTTCTAGTTGCTCTATCTCAGAAACTCCTGAGTTTTCAAATTCTTCAAGTTGTTTTTTAGTTTGTTCGAATTTATTTGAAGTTTTTTCGGATGTGGTTTTCCAGTTTTCTCCAATATAATCTAGTCGACTTTTGAGGTCAGATATCGTTGAACGGGATAAAATCCATTTATCCCCAACTGGAGCAACTTGGGTCTTAAACCCTTGTTCTTGGAGATCGTTAAATGAGTTTAAGTCGCTTTCTACAGTATTTATAATTTGAGACCCTTTAAAACGATTTGATTTTCTTTTCATTAGAAAATGGGCTTGTAACCAGGAAGTATCGTCTCCACTTTGAACTATTACCGCATCTTTCAGAGGTTGGTACTCTAATCTGAAAAAACGATCTCCATCTGCGTCGAAAACGGCTCCAGAGATTTTCGTTTTTCCATCCATTGTTTGTTTGGTGTTTTTTCTTCCTAATTCAAACATGGCTAGGATGGCAGAATGTTTACTAAAAATTCCAATTTCGTCTCGAATCATAGAGGAGGTAATAAGTGAATAGCCTTCTAAGTCTGCAACGCCGCTATTTAGATTTACGTCTCCATCAAGCTTAGCGTTAACTTCAAAAATTTCCCCAAAGCCAGCTTCTTTAAATATTTCTGCGGCAATTCCAGAAAGTGATCCGTTTGCACAATCAACTACTAAAATGATGTCTCGGAAGGAAATTCTCTCAGCCCAAGAGTTTTTGGGGTCAAGGCAAAACTTAGAAAATAGCTTTAGAGCTTGGTTTCTATGATCAACTTTTTGACCCTGAAGTTTTATTTTGGATATTTCTTGGAAATTGAGAGAATATACAGATTGAGATAGTTCAATGTCATTTTGAGGGAGTGGTTTCATTCCTCGGTAGCTAGAAAATAACTTAATTCCATTTTGATCTTTAGGATTATGAGAAGCCGTAATCATTATGCCGCCTTGGGCTTGGCAATGTAGAAGATATATGGGAATTAAAGGAGTGGGAACTATTCCTAATGAAATTGCGTTTGCTCCTGCTTTTCGTATTCCTTTAATAACCGCTTCGGAAAATTTTGCATCTTTATCTCTTGGGTCCCAACCTACGACTATGGCTGGGTTTTTTACTTTAGGCTTTTTACTTACAATTGACTTAACCCAAGCGTAGGTGTACAACTCCATAAATTCAGGAGTAATAATTTTTTGCTCTAAAAAGACTTTTAGTGGCTCTTTTCTCTCATCTGGAGTAGCTAATCGAGCGTCGCTACGGATTCCATCCGTCCCCTGTAATCTAAAATTGGTTTTTTTAGGCAAATTAGAGTTTTTTTTCATTTTTGTTTGTTATTTATTGGAAACTTATAGATGAATATTCTGCTAAATCTTCAATTATGGTTTGAATTTTAGCACAATTAAAGAGATTTTATTGCGCTATAAGTAAATGTGTATATAAATATTGTAACCTTGCCGAAAACTCTGAACAATTAGATAAAGCATCGTTAAACTGTTGGTTTTTTAATCCACTTTTTTCATAATATCAACCTTTTTTAGTTTTTGATAGCCCAATGTTGGTCTCTAATAAGTCGATTTTCTTAATAATTTTTTTATTTTTCTTTCCTTCCACTGTTATTGGTTACGATATTGACCAATTAAAGAAAAGTCCGAAAGATTTACGGAAACTGAGCTTAGAAAGCTTAATGGATATACCAATTTTTTCAGTTTCTAAACGGGAAGAAAGTTCGTTTGAGGCAGCCGCCGCTATTTTTGTTATTTCTAGGGAGGATATTCGTCGATCAGGAGCTCAAAATATTCCTGAAGCATTGCGTATGGTGCCTGGTCTTGAAGTAGCTTCTATTGATTCAAATAAATGGGCTATAACTTCTCGTGGTTTTCAGGAAAGATTTTCAAATAAATTATTGGTTCTTATTGATGGTCGATCTGTGTATACGCCTCTTTTTTCTGGGGTTTATTGGGATGTCCAGGATACTTTACTAGAGGATATTGATAGGATTGAGGTTATAAGGGGGCCTGGAGGGACTCTTTGGGGCGCAAATGCAGCCAATGGAGTTATCAATATAATTACAAAAAAAGCTTCTGAAACCCAAGGAACCTATGTAGAGGGTGGAGGAGGTTCAGTTGAAAAAGGCTTTGGAGCTTTGAGGTATGGAGGAAAATTAGAATCCGGGGGAAACTATAGAGGATATTTAAAGTATTTTAATCGGGATAACTTTGACGACCTTGATGGTATGAAAGGCGCAGATGGATGGGATGCTGCCCGAGGTGGATTTCGAATGGATTCTGAAATAACTGAGAAGAATTCGGTTACTGTTCAAGGCGATTATTACCAAGGCGATTCTGGAACCAGGAGTACTTTGGTAGAGTCCGTGACTGCTCCTTTTAGTCAAACTGCCGACGAAGATGTTCAAGTTAGCGGAGGTAATTTATTAGCTCGCTTGGAGAGGAATTCTTCCCCCGATTCGAATATGAGGTTTCAGTTTTATCATGATGTGGCAAAGCGAAAAGAGCGAGTACTCCGGCAAACTATCCAAACGACAGATTTAGATTTCCAGCATTCGACAAAACTCTTTCAAAACCAACACATTGTCTGGGGATTGGGGCAAAGGTTTATAGTCGATAAATTAAATGGAGGAGTTGCTACTTCTTTTCCTAATGAAGATAGATTAAGCCTGATATCGAGTAGTTTTATCCAAGACGAGATCAGTTTGGCAGAAGATAAACTGCGACTTATTATTGGTTCAAAGTTTTCTTGGAATAATTACTCTGGAGTTGAAGTTCAACCAAACTTTAAATTTTTATTGACGCCTAAGGATAATCACACGATTTGGGGATCTATTTCAAGAGCCGTTCGGACTCCATCTAGGTCGGAAGATGGAATAAATATCACTGGTACTGTGATTCCTTCCGAAAGCGGATCAATTTTTTTAAAAAACTTAGGAAACCACAATTTTGATACAGAGAATTTAATAGCTTATGAGCTTGGTTATCGATTTAGAGTTAAATCAAGCTTTTTGATAGATATAACCGGTTTTTATAACGATTACGATAATTTAATAACTGCGGAGCCTTCAAGTATTTTTATTGAAACCTCTCCTCAGCCAACAAAATTAATATTCCCAATTACATTTGAGAATAAAGGATTTGGCGAAACTTTTGGAGCTGAAGTAAGTGGAAAGTGGGATATGACGGATTGGTGGAGATTGAACGCGTCTTTTACCTGGCTAGAAGTTCAATTACATGTTGATAGTTCTAGCTCTGACACCTTTTTACAGCCTTTAGAGGGTACAAGTCCAGAATTCCAATTTCATCTTCGATCTTATATAGACTTACCCAAAAACTTTGAATTGGATTCGTCGCTTTATTTTGTGAATAGATTAGATGGGGATAGTTCTAATGTAGGAAGCGATATTCCTAGCTATGCGCGACTTGATGTTCGTTTGGGTTGGAAGCCAGTTGATGATATAGAATTTAGCCTTGGAATTTTTAATATTCTGGATCCTGATCATCCTGAGTTTGGGCCAGATAGGGGAGGTTTTTCCACTCAGGTTCCTCGAAGCGCTTTAGGTAAATTTAGCTATAGATTCTAATTTCTATATTGAAATTTTTTGTTATCAATATTTTGAATAATGTTAGCGAGCATCGTTGTTTTTGTTAAAGTTTAAAAATAGTTTTTTTGGCGTATTTTTAGTTGGCGCTTTGTTGTTTCAATGGTTTTTTGCTGTTTCTACCATTTACGCCGATACTTTTGCTTCTCAGGTTAAAGCGGCATTTACATTAAAAATAATTGATTTCGTTGAGTGGCCAAATAAAGAAAATACGACGTTTTTGGTTTCGGTGTTGGGAGATGAAGAACTATTTGAAAGTTTTAAAGGCTTAGGAGAGATTGAAACAAAAGGACGAAACTTAGTTTTAAAAAAGTACAACGTTAATGATAAAAATAAGGAAAAATGTCACGTCATTTTCATTTCTAAATCTAGAAGAGAAATGTTGCCTGATATCTTAAAAGAGTTTGAGGATAGATCTGTTTTACTAATAGGAGATGTTCCTGGTTTTGCTCAAATGGGTGGAATGGTTAACCTGGTTGAATCGGAAGGGAAACTAGGTATGGAAGTTAATTTGAGAAATGTTAAAAAAGCTGGGTTGAGTATTAGTTCTCGTTTATTGAGATTAGCTAAAATTATTGGCAATTAAGCGTAAGCTAAGCGGTTTTTAAGGGAAACTAAAAAAGTTTCATTTGAAACCTCTAGACTGGTTGCACCTAGGAGCAATTTATATGGTTTATAAGGCTCATCTAAAAAAAGATCGGCTGGAAGTTATTATTAGAACTAACAGCGAAAAAATTGAGGGTGAAATTCAAATTTTACCTGGGACTCGCTTGCTAGACGCTTTAAATCGAGAAGAAGAGTTATATATTGCTCTAGGCGAAGCAAAGGTTTATTCAATCGCAACTGAAAAATTACTTTTTCAATCTAACTTTTTGGCTCTGAACAAAGACCAGATTGTTATGATTGCAGAATCGTATACTTTGCCTTCAGGCGTTTGATTTTCTTAGAGTATGATCTAGTTTATTTCACATTAAAAAAGCCATTCCTTAATAAAAGGAATGGCTTTTTATATAAAGCAATTTTGACTACATTTGATTTTTACGCACTATAAAAACTTATCAAGTAATATTTCCAGCGCTATCAATTGTATAGAGAACGTCGCCACTTGTATGCTGGGAAGTTGCTGCAAAAGTGGTTTCTGCAGTTGCAGTAATTGCTACTGATATATCTGTGCCTTGGGTATATCCATAAGAGGCGCCAGTGATGGCAGCTACAGAGCAGGCTGTTGATGAAGTATTGTCTGCCCAATATGCTTTACAGGCTAAATAAATATTATGTAAGTCTGCTTTTGAATTCGAATTATAAGCTCTTGCCTTGTATGCAGAGAACTGAGGGATAGCGATCGCCGCTAAAATTCCAATAATCGCAATAACGATTAGCAATTCAATAAGGGTAAACCCTTTTTCATTTTTCATTACTCTTGATACCATCATATCCTCCCATTTTAATAATTTTATATTTACATGCAATAACAGTACCAATGTGTAGATATTTTTTTCGTTGTAATATATGGTGTTATTCGACTTTAAAAGCAGAATTCACTCTATTTTCCTTATAATTTTTGTAGGAAGTGACAATTTTTGTCACTTATTTGCTAGGGGAAAACTTTGGGTATTTTTCAGATCTACAATGAAAAGTTGAGCTAATTTGATGGAGTTAATTCTAGATTTTTATATAACCTGACCATTTTCTCAATATTTTTTTCTTGAGAATATTCTTCCGCTAACCTTCTCGCCTGACGTCCCATCGAATCTCTGATGGATTTATCATTTAAGTAATTCAGATGAGCGGCAATTTCGCGACGGTCTCCTGGGTTTTGAACTACCATGCCATTAAGTTTATGAGTAATAAGTTCGGCTGCTCCACTATTTTTACTTGTAACGACTGGTAGACCTGAAGCTAAAGCTTCTAAATTTGCATTGCCAAATGGCTCGTAAAGGGATGGTAAGGCAAAGATATCAGCTGCGGCATAATATTGTTCTATTTCTTCCACGGGTGGAGGAATATGAATTAATTTGTTTCTGTTTTTCCATGAAGCGTACCTTCGATATTTTTTCCAATTACCTCTTCCTATTACGATTAGCCGCCAATCTTTGGCTTCTAAATATTTCAAAGATTTAATTAGGAATTTGAGTCCTTTTCTCTCAAACCCAGATCCTACGGTCAAAATAGAAATTGCATTTGGTGGGATATCCAATTTTTGACGAATGTACCTATAATGCTCAGAACGATTACTCGGGTGAAAGCGTTTTAAAGCAACCCCATTATGAATTACGGAGATGTCTTTATCTGGTAATTTATAATGGTACTGAATATCTTTTTTTACCATTTGGGAAATTGCCACAATCCTTTTATAGTTTTCCGGAGTAAATATTTCCCGTTCGATTTTGAGGACTGCCCAGTGGAAGGGGTTTAAAAAAGATAGCCAGCCTTTGATTGGATAATACTTTTTTCTTTGGGCTAACCATTCTTTATGGCATCCATCTCCTGCCCTGTAGATATCTTGAGATGTCGTTCTCTCGTGACTTTGAATTAAGTCAAAAGAATGTTTTGAGAGCTCTCGTTCGATTTCTTGATTAAACTCTAGCAGCCTTAAAGTCGAAGATCTGGATTTAACAGATACTTGATGCAAATGAACGTTTGGGTGACCTGAAGTTTTCCACTCTCTAGCAAATATATGGACCTCGTAGCCTAACTGAGCTAAACGATCAATATACTGAGCGGAAAATTTCTCAGCTCCGCCGTAAGAAGCGTATTTTTGTCGGATGATTGCTATTTTCATTTGTTCTCAGGGGATTTTTCAAAAACTTCCATTAACTGTCGACAATTATTATCCCAATTAAATTCTTTAATTTTATTGAATCCATTTGCCGAAAGCTTTTTTCGTAGTTCGAGATTTTCAATTAAATTACTTAGGTTTTTTGATAAAGCCTTTGTGTCTTTGGGGGCAGAGACCAGAGCGGTTTGGTCGTGAATGGCATAATTGCGAGATCCTCCTGTATCGGTGGTGACTAATCCGCAACGGGATGCCATTGCTTCCATAGCGGGCATACCTAGTCCTTCATACCAGCTTGGACAAAGATAAATATCACAATTAAAGAATAGGTCTCTAATAGCGTTACCTGTCGGGCGGTAAAAATATTCAAAATCAAAACCGGCATTTTGAAGTAAAGAGCTAGGGTCTTTTATTTTTTCTCCAAAAACTGTTAGTTGAAAGTTTGGATTTTGATCAAAAGATTGGCGAACGGATTCAATACCGTCATTATATCCTTTCCAATCGTAGTCGTGGTGCATTAAACAAACTTTTGGGGTAGAGTTCCAACTTTTTTCTGTTTGAATAAATTGTTTGTCGTCTACAGGAGTGACTAATACTTTGGATTGTTGTGAAAATTTCTCAAGCAGTATGGATTGTAGCCAGTCAGAAATAGCTATTTTTTCAAAATCCATTTGATAGGTTTTTTCGGCTTCTTTTTTTTTCCGAGTCCAGAGCGTTTCATAGTGTTGAACAAAATAAAATTTACGTCCTTTTTTAGGAGATAATTTTTCCGCCATATGAACCGTTTCCCATGATGATGCAATTAGTACATCTGAATTGGGAATAGTGGAGTCTTTGACTGCTGGAATTCTAAGAATTGGAACTTTATTTGGAAACCAATCTATTGATTCTGGATCAATTGAAATGGGTCCCTTTCTGGACCTAGAAATGGATTCTAAAACGCGATACCATTTAAGTCCTTTTTCGGGAATTACAATTAGTGTTTCTGCTCCTAGCAAAGTTAGACGGTTAGCATATTCCAATAAAGCTTTTACCCCGCCGCTTATCCTTAAATGGGGTAAGATAAAGGTGATTTTCACGGCGATACCTGTTTTTTAAGCGTATCAGTGTACACAGATATTGTTTTATCCATGTGAGTTTCAAAAGTAAGTTCTTGCAAGCAATACTCGTATGCTTTGTCTGATAGATTTTTCCCTTTCGTTGGATTTTCTAATAGAGAAAGAATTTTATCTGCTAAATCAGACCCGTTTTTAGGTTCCGCGATCACTCCTCGTTCTTCATCGCCCAAAATTTCTGGGATGCCACCTGCTCGCGTTCCTACAACAGGTGTTTTCATTGCAAAAGCTTGAGGGATAACTTGAGATGTCGCTTCCCCGCCTGTGGATGCCAAAACTAATATATTTAGCGCCGCTATAATTTCTGGAATATCTTCTCGGTGTCCTAACATGAAAACCGCTTTCTCTAGCCCTTTAGCAATAACTTTTCTGGATATTTCATCAAATCCTGGGCCAGAACCGGCTATAACAAACTTTGCATTTGGAACCTTTTTTAAAATGATCGTTGCAGCTTCTAAAAAATAATCATGACCTTTCCAGCCTCTTATAACCCCTATTTTTCCAATCAATGGCTGATCTAGACCTATCTGAATTTCTTCTCGAAATTTTTTAGGTGAGATATTGAAATCGAAGCGTTTCATGTCGACACCAGCGGGTATTGAGTATGTATCGGCGCTTTTAACCCCTGAAATATCTGCCATCATTAACCTGATGGTTTCTCCACTTGCGATGATTTTGTCTGGAAAGTAAGAATAAATAGCATTTTTTGGAAAATAGTTTTTTATGGGAATTGAGACATGTCTACTTCTCACTATAGGTATCTTCAATGCTTTTCCACACATTGAAAAAAGCCAACTATCTATAGAACTGTGAGTATGAAGAATGTCTGGTCGAATTCTTTTGACCATTCGATAAATGGACCATAAATCAAACAAATTCCAAGATGCGGACATTGATATAGGATAAACAGTGAATTTGGAGTGTCGAAAGTCTCTGCATTTTTTAGCGAGAGGGCTATCTGGCTGCGTAATGACAGAGACTTGGTGTCCTTTTTCAACCAAGGCCTGACTTTCTTGGAAAATTCGAATTTCTTGGCCACCCCAACCGGTAGCGGCTTCGGAATGGAGCAGATGAAATGAGTCCAAAATATCTCTTCCTAAATCGTTCAGTTGAACGGGATGGGAAAATAATCTAGCATATCCTTCACGCTGTGTCGATTGCATCTCTTATTTGGTATGATACTTTGACAAATATAATTTAAGCTTTTATTTTTTAGACTTGGTAAATGAAATTTAAACCAGAATATCTTCCTGAAAAAGCCCGAATATTACTGATTCGGTTAAAATCTATTGGAGATGTTACTTTAAATACTGCTGTTTTTCCTTTAATTAAAGAAAATTTTCCTGGATGTACGCTCGATTATTTAGCCATGGTCCCATGTGATCAAATCGTTTCGCACGATCCAAATATTAACCAAGTCTTAAAGTTTTCTAAGTCTTCTGGTTGGAAGGGAGCCGTGCAATGGCTTGATTTGATAAAACGCATTCGCAAAGCTCGCTATCACATGGTTATTGACATGCATGGCGGTCCTAGAAGCGCAATGATTGCTTCAATGTCTGGAGCAAAGTATAAAGTTGGATTAGCTCGAAGTCGACGAGCTCGGTTTTATAATGTACGAGTAGACCCAATATTTGATCATTCTGTTCTGGCAGTCGAATTTCAATCAAAAATGCTTGAATTACTTGGTCTTCAAACACGCTGCCAATCTCCAAAAATACATTTATTAGAAAAAGAACTACAAGATATTAGAGAAAAAATGAGATTAGTTGGTATAAATCCTGAAGAGCCTTTTGCCGTGATTCATCCTGGTGTCGAATCGGTTCATAATCAGTGGCAGCCCGAAAAGTTTGCCGAGGTTGCAGATGTGATGCAGTCAAAATTTAAAATTCAAGCGTTATTTGATTTTGCTCCTAGCGAAGCTCCTCAAGTGAGACAAGTTTTAGAACTTATGAAAACTCCTGCAAGAGCGATTCAAACGACTTTACGAGAATTTGCGGCTATGACTAAGCAGGCAGAATTTTTACTAACTCACAATAGCGGACCGATGCATATGGGAGCCGCTGTTGGGACCCCCGTGTTTGCATTATTTGGTCCCGTTTCTCCAGATCGTTGGACACCTCAAGTCAATCCCAACCTTGTATTTTATAAAAGGCTTGAATGCTCGCCATGCAATGTCTCCTCTCGAAAAGAAGAATGTTTTCAGGGGAATTCAGAATGTAAGCGATTAATTTTAACCGATGAAGTGATTGATGGAATTGTGAAGACTTTAGAATTGGTTCCGGTTAGTTGAAGTCAAACTTTATATAAGCAGCTTAAATATTCCTAAATCGCTATGAAATCTTTGTTAATTGTTAGTGTTACTGGTATGGGAGATTCGCTTTGGGCAACTCCCGCTATCCGCTCCATAAAAAAAACGTTTCCTGACGTTTCGATCGATCTTTTGATTAATGAACCTTGGATTCCTCTGTTTGAAAATAATCCAAATGTAAATGCTGTTTTTAGCTATCAAAAAAAATGGTATTTACAGTGGAAAACTATATTTAAGTTGAGAGGTCGCAAGTTTGATTATGTTTTAGTCTTTCATGCAAATAAAGACTTTGCCAGGGTGCAACGTTATATCGACTATGGAGAAATTTGGGGACTTCAGAATTTTTCTTGGATTCCTGTGGATTGTCAGGTTCTTATTGATGGTCCCGTTCATGCCATTCAAAAAAGATTACAGCTGGTAGACAAAATTGGAGGAAAAGCTGATGGTTCCCATATGGATCTTATTTTGGGAGAAGAGGCAAAAAAAGAGGGCCTCTGTTTTCTTGAAAAGATAGGGTTTGTGCAGAATGAATATGTTTATGTCAATGTTGGAGCGTCGTCAAATATTAGAAGATGGCCTTCCGAACGATTTATGGGAATCATTGAACGTTTTTTAGATGAAACTTCATTTAATATTGTTTTAGGGGCAGGTCCTACAGAAGGAGATTGGGTAGATTTTTTAGTCAAAAAATTTAATACACGCCGGGTTATTTCGACACGAAAGTTATCGCTTGCGGCAGACGCTTTTATTATTGGCCAGTCTTTACTTACTATTACTTCCGATACAGGTCCTATGCATTTGGCTTTTGCGCAACGCGTTCCTACTATAGCTTTATTTGGGGCCACACACCCTGATTACAGTGGGCCTCCGAATCCAAAAGATAAAAATTGTTTTTTAATTCTTTCGCAAGATTATCAAGGTCATTTGAAATTTAATCAAAATGACCGACCGAATCCGTTTTTGGCAATTACCGAAGAGATGGTCTGGGAGAAAGTTAAGCTAGCGCTTGATTATGTAAAAAAAAACTTTGACGGAAATCATCGAAGTTAAGATATTTTTTTATTTTTTTGCAGTTGCTTTCTCAATAAGGCTGAGCAAGGTATTTTTAAGGTTCTTAATATCGTAAAACTCTTTACATCGCGCTCGAGCTTTTTGTCCCATTTCTCTCGATTTTTCTGGATTGGAAAAAATGACGTCCACCGCTTGGGCCAATTGTTCAACATTTCCTGGTTCTACTAAATAACCACAATCCCCAAGAGTTTCGGGAATGTCGGAAACATTGGTGGATACAATCGGTTTTGCCATTGCCATTGCGTCATAAATTTTTGCGGGCATTTGACCCACAGTGGCCATTGAATGGCGTTGAGGTATGATAATGGCGTCTGCTGCAGAAAGGTAAACTCCTAACTCGGAAAAAGGAATCTTAGGAAGAAAAGTTACTCTTTCTTCTAAAGCATTAGGTGTTTCAGTTTTTCCAAAAGGGAAATTTGGGGTTCCTATTACCGCTAATTGAACATTTGGCGTTTGGATTTTATCCAAAAGAGAAAATAAGTCTTCTATTCCCTTATGAGCTCTCGGCGTTCCTAAAAACATTAAAGTTTTTTTCCCTTCAAGACCCAGTTTTTTTTTATTTTCTAAATCATCGAATTTTTCTGGATTTAATTTTGAGACGTCACGGCAATGAGGCGCTAGCGTTCCACCAAAACGGTTTTGTAAAAACCGGTTACTAACTGTGATTCCGTCTGCGAAACCAGTTAAATATTCCATTAACCAGGTATATGGCATTCCGTTAGGATTTGAAAAGTTTAAGGAACGACCTACTTTTCCCCAAAAATTGGCTTGATTAAAGAACCCTAACTCCCAATCGTCTATATCCAACAAAACAGGGGTTTTACGTTTAGCTAATAAAGAAATGCCAAAACTAGTGGGTCTTAACTTACAGGCGAAGATTAAATTTCCATTTGCGGCATTTACAATTTTAGGTATTACGTTTAAGAAGCTTGGATATCTTTTCCATGGAAATAATCTAACAGGATGAGAACAATCTTTTAACGGTTCCCAAATTTTATTTTGTTTTGCTGGTCCTATGAGTTCGACTTCGTGCTCAGAGGATATAGCGTCTGCTAGTAGAGCGGCTCTTGCAAACGAGTTATCTGAAATGTCAAAGCATAGAAAGGAAATTTTCATTAAATCTAAATAGGAAGAGAAGAAGGAGGGTGAAAATTATTTATGAGATTTAGTGCCTACATAAAGGCCGTAAATAATAGTGCCGATTACTCCAAAAATTAAAGCATCGTCGATCATATTTTGTTTCCAATTGACGAAGCCACGGCCCATTAGCCAGGGAAATACAATAAATAAAACGCCAATGCATCCAGTGCCAAGCAATCCAATTAAAATAAGCGCTAATCTTTTTTCGTTCATGTTTTTAAAACGCTAAAAGTTTGGTCCCATTGAATCTTCAATAGAGCCTTTCAAAATATTAATCATGATATTACACTATTTTCCTTAAAGTAATCCAAAATGGCCTTATTTGTCGAAGTTCGTTTTTTAACAGTTTAGGAGAAGGTATGGAAGAGCAGCAAAATAGAATTCCCGTAACATTATTAACTGGTTGTTTAGGCGCTGGAAAAACGACCCTATTAAATTATATTTTGACACAAGCTCATGGAAAACGAATTGCGGTTATTGAAAACGAGTTCGGGGAAATTAGTGTGGACCATGACTTAATTGTTGGAGCGGATAAAGACATATTTGAGATGAGTAATGGTTGTGTTTGCTGTTCAATTAAGGGTGATTTGATTAAGACCTTAAATAAGCTATTTGAACGGAAAGACCGTTTTGATTCTATTTTAATCGAATGTACCGGGTTGGCGTCTCCTGGCCCTTTAGCGCAGGCTTTTATTATGGAGGATGAAATAGAAAGCGGGTTGAGATTAGATAGCTCTGCCAATGTTGTCGACGCTAAACATTTTTGGAAACATTTAGAAGATATTGAAGTTTCCTGGGAGCAGATTGCAGTTTCGAATGTGATTTTAATCAATAAAGTTGATCTAATTTCTAATGACGAATTAATCGCAATCGAAAATAAAATAACAGAAATTAATCCATCCGCTAATATTTATCGTACACAGAATTCTCAAATTGATTTGGATAAAATATTTAATTTAAAAGGTTTTGAATTAAAAAATGCAGAGGAATTAAGTCGTCTGATGGATCATGGTAGCCATGATGAAACCCACGCATCTCATGATCACCCTGGAGCTGTCTCATCAGTTGGAATTACCCTAAAGGGAGATGTCGACATAGATAAATTCTTAATGTGGCTTCGTATGTTAGGAATAATGGAAGGAATGGATGTGTTTCGTTCGAAGGGTATATTATCTGTCTCCAACAACAACAATCGAGTCATTTTTCATGGCGTTTATATGATGTTTGAAAGTCGTGAAGACCGAGCCTGGGGCGACGACCTCAGGGAAAATAGAATGATTTTTATTGGTCGTAACTTGGACAGAGATAGGTTGGAAGTTGGCGTACGCTCTTGTTTAATTTAGATAATTTCCAATTAATAAATGTGTCATAAAAAACAATGATTGAACGGATAGGAAACCGATGGGTTGACTTTATAAGATAAAAAATTAACAATATAATGCGGATTCTAGCGCGATCAAAAAAGTTATAAACTTTAGTCAGTTTAAAGTTTATTTTTCTAGTTATTTTCAACTCTCAATTAGTTGGATTTCATTAAGGGTTTTTTATGCCAGTTGTAGTTGTAGTGGGCGTCCAATGGGGCGACGAGGGAAAAGGGAAGGCGATTGATTTACTGTCTGAGGAAACGGATGTTATTGCCCGTTACCAAGGGGGGCATAATGCCGGACATACTATTTATGTAGATGGAAAACAATTTGTCTTACATCTGATTCCGTCAGGTATTTTTCGAAAAGATAACCTATGCATTATTGGTAATGGTGTTGTTATAGATCCTGCAGCTTTACAAGAAGAAGTTGACCAATTAAAAAGCGCTGGAGTGGAATTGGATAATCGATTAGCCATTAGTGTCCGCGCCAATATAATTTTGCCCTATCATCAACTGTCGGACCAAGTTAGCGAAAGCTCAAATAATCGGCAAAAAATTGGAACCACTGGTAGGGGGATTGGACCTTCATATGCAGATAAGATAGCTCGCTTTGGAATCCGAGTTGAAGACTTTTTTGATAAAGATATTTTAAAAGAAAAATTGAAAGTCAACTTTGAAGATAAACAATCGATTTTTCAAAATGTTTATAAAAAAGATTTTTTGGATTTTGATCAGTTATACGATCAGGTAATTCAATATCGAGATACCCTAATGCATTTTGCGACGGATACTCAAGCGATGCTTCAGCAAAAAATTGCTGAAAACAAGAAAGTTCTTTGTGAAGGCGCTCAAGGAACTATGTTAGATATAGACCATGGGACTTACCCGTTTGTGACTTCTTCTAATTCAACCGCTGGCGGAGCTTGTACGGGGTTAGGTATTCCACCGACTAAAATTGATCGAGTTGTGGGGATTGTTAAAGCGTATACAACAAGAGTTGGGGGAGGCCCATTCCCTACGGAATTAAAAGATAAAAATGGGGAACAATTAGGAGAAAAGGGGCACGAATTTGGAGCAACCACTGGTAGACCACGCCGTTGTGGTTGGTTTGACGGGGTCGTTGCAAGATACGCTATTTCCCTAAATGGAATTGATAAAATGGTTTTAACCAAAATCGACGTTCTGGATTCGTTCGATACGATTCAAGTTTGCGTTGGGTATCGGCATAATGGTAAGGAAGTTCCTGGAGTTCCACCAAGCGCAAAAATGTTGGAGAATTGCGAGCCTGTATATAAAGAATTTCCTGGATGGAAGACAAGCACTTCTGGCATTGATTCTATCGATCAATTGCCTGATAACGCTAAACGTTACATTGATGAACTACAGAAAATCATTGGCGTTGATTTTATGACTATTTCTACTGGTCCTGAACGCCATCAAACTATCCAGATTGAGAATTTATTTTGAAAGTTTGTTTAGAAAGCTTTGCTTTCACTTTTCTAGTTTCAAAGAAATCTGACGAATTTGCGATTTAATCATAACGTTAAAATAATTCTTTTGAAGTTTGGACCTTTCAAAAATTTAGAATTGATTGCACTTAAATTGATTTAGTAATGCAAAGGGATTCATTTAATGTTGGTCTTTTGTATTCTGACATTTTCCTGCCTTTATTTTTACTTCATAGGTTATAGATTTTACGGCGGACTTCTGGATAAGGATGTCATTCAACCAGATGATTCTAAAGCTCCTCCTGCTATAGAGCAAAATGACGGAGTAGATTATGTGCCAAGTAAACCGTTAGTTTTATTTGGGCATAATTTCGCTTCGATAGCTGGAGCCGGACCTGTTATTGGTCCTATAGTCGCTATGCACCATTTTGGATGGGCCGTAACCATTTGTTGGATCTTATTGGGTAATGTTTTTATTGGCGCTGTTCACGACTATGTAACTTTAATGGTCTCCGTCCGCAATCGTGGTAGTTCTATCGCCGATATTGCAGAAGGTTCAATGGGGATGCATGCCAAAACTGTCTTTTCGGCGTTTTTATTGCTCGCAATGCTTTTAGTGATCGCAGTTTTTGGAGTTGTAGCCGCAAAAACTTTGATTGCTCAACCACAAACGGTTTTTCCTACCTTTGCAATTATTCCTATTTCGATTGTTATGGGATGGGCAATCTATAAAAAGTCGGCAAATTTAACCGTCGCTTCGATCATTGCGGTTTTATGTTTGCTGTTAAGTATTTATGTTGGTTTTAAATATCCAATTGAATTACCTCCAGAAATATTAGGTCTTTCTTCGTTTAAAATTTGGTTTGTTGTTTTATTAGCGTATGCGGCAATCGCTTCGGTAACGCCAGTTCAAGTTTTACTTCAGCCTAGAGATTACTTATCGACATATATTTTGTTTGGTTCAATGTCTTTAGGAATCATTGGTTTGTTATGGGTTCGACCGGAATTAAATACTCCTGCTTTTCTTGGCGGATACTCGGAAGGCCAGGGACCTGTTTGGCCAATGTTGTTTGTTTTGGTTGCTTGCGGGGCAGTATCTGGGTTTCATTCGCTAGTGGCTGGAGGTACGACTTCTAAACAGTTAGCAAAAGAGAGTGAAGGCCGTTTTATAAGTTATGGCGGCATGCTGACAGAAGGTGTTGTTGCAATCGTTACCGTTTTATTAGTTGGAAGCGGTTTGTACTGGGTTGCTCCTGCTGGCGGTGTTGTCGATATGCAAACCTTAGGGTTTCGAGAGACTTTAAAAAGCGGTGGGTGGATTCTTGCTTTTGGCAACGGTTATGGCAATGTGGTAAGCCAAATGTTGCCAATATTAGGATTCTCTATTTCTTCAATGATAGCTGTTTTGGCCCTAAATACTTTTGTGTTAACAACATTAGATTCTGGAGTTAGAATTACTCGTTTTATCACTCAAGAATCTATAGGAAAAAAATTACCTTTTCTTTATGATAAATATCTGGCCACTGGTATTGTTATTTTCTTAGCTTATTTAATTGGAGCTACCGATGGATGGCAAAAGATATGGCCTATTTTTGGAGCTACAAATCAGCTAATTGCCGCAGTGGCTTTGTTTGTTATTTCATCTTATCTAATTGGAATTAGAAAGCCTGCAAAGTATACTTTATACCCCGCCGTGTTTATGATAGTTACAACTATTGGCGCTCTAGCTTGGCAAGGCTTTAAGTTTCTTTCCTCTCCTCAGCCAAATTACTTTCTTGGAGTGACATCCTTAATTCTTATTGGACTTGCAGTCTTTGTTGGAATTGAAGGATGGCGATCCATTCGAACCAACCGCGTTGAAAACCTTCAGACAAGTCCATCTAAAGCCTAATTATTTAAAACTTGGGTTTGGGATTTTTGAATTTGAAAAGCTTGACGAATTCCTAACGCTGAAAACAATAGAAATATTATAAAAAGAACGCCCGCTTTTACTAGGATAGTGTTTGCATTTTCTGGATTATTAACCCATGTGTGCATCCACCAAACGTTGTAACGAAAATTCTTAGGTTCAATATTTTTTAATCTCCAGAGTTCATTCATACTAGCCCAAGGAGGATTAGAAAATATTTCAGAATATTCGGGGCTGTCTCTATAAAAAATCATTTTAGACATCCAAAGGTGCCCTGCAATTGGTGAAAATTCTGGGAAAAAGTGCAGTTGAAGCGAATCGTCGCGGATCGGCCATTTTGCATTAAAGAACTTTCCCTGGAATACCTCCACTTGGGATGCTGTTAAAATATAATGATTACTTTTTATGAGCACTCCCATTATTTGCACAAAGATGGAAAGAATTATAATTGAGCTAACCAAAACTGTAGATTGCCAGCAATCTAAAATTCGCCTCCGAATATTAATAATTAATTGATCTATAAAAGGACCAGCTAGGAGTAAAAAAAACGGAGGCATACATGACCAATACCTCAAGCCCCAACACCAGTCTCCATGCCAGCCATACCAAGAGCTGTATATAGCTAGTGAACCTAAGATGATTGAAGACAGCATTAGAGTTTCTGGTTTGTTGTTTTCAAAACTTTTTTTCAACCCTGGGAAGGCCAGTAAACAAGCGGGGTTGTAAAAGAAAAACCCTTTTCCAGAACTAAAAAGTTGCGCATATAGACCGGAAAGAAATGGCACATTAAATCCAAAGTAAGTATCTCTAAGATCATATGTACGGCTGTCTGTATAACCTAGAGAAAGCCAGCTTCCGTATCGGATGTAGTTGTAATAAAGAATGCTGTATAGAGCCACGGCCAAAGGGACCCCAAACCAAATACTGGGAATAATAGAAGCTTTGGAGAATATAGCGTTTTTATTTTCCGGTGTTTTTGAACAATATTTTAATAGATATAAAAAATACGCTCCAAAAATAGGGGCGGTATAAGCGGCGACGATTTTATCTAATATGGCAAACCCAATTCCGATTCCGGCAATTCCCAACCAAAAACTTTTTTGTGTATCTCGATAAGACAAAAAAGAAAATATTGCTAGTAACCAACAAGTTGCTAAAGTTGGATCGGAAAAAAGTGTTTGGGAATAAGGCCAAATCATTGTGGCCAATCCGAGAATGAAAGTTAATAGAAATGCGGTGTCGGTCCTTCTACCCAGTTTTATACAGATTAAAAAAAAGAGAGCGTTAGTCGAGGCTCCTGTCACCGCAGAAAGTGAAAATAAACGAAGCATCGCGTTTGTATATACTTCCCAGTGTTCAGTTTCCTTAGCCTCAAGAAAAGATTCAATAAGTGGGATTGCTAGCAATGATTGACCTAGTCCATATTTACTGAACCCAGAAGCGAAAAAACCGTAAGAACTATAACGATCGTTATGATTCGCGTTTGGAGGGAGCCAGGAAAAACCGTAGTGAGATACTCGATCTGCTACGCCTAGTATTATTGCCTCGTCTCCTTCCGGCAATTCAGAGGGAACCGTTAATAAATAAAAACTAAAGAAAGCTAGCCAGATTAAGCTAGCTAACAAAATAATTTTATTATTTTTAGTAAACGGTTTTATTGATGAAAGTGAATTGGACATTGCTCTAATAAGAAACTCGCGTTTTACTTTTTACGGTCGATTAAATTTTGCTGGCGAAAAGCCTGTGTTATTCCGATACCTAATAGCGTAAAAAATAATGCGAAAAGCGTTCCTACTTTGATTGTTATAAGAGAACTTTTTGGTGGCGTTACTTTTGATGAATTTAACCACCAAATATTAAGTTTGAACTTTTCGTCTCGGACATCTTCAGGTTTCCAAAGAGAATTGAGACTGATCCAGGGTGGATTTTCGTAAGTTTTTTGGTGCTCAGGAGTATCTCGATAATATATTGTCTTCATCATCCAAAAATGGCCGGCAATTGGCGAAAACTCTGGAATGAAATGGAGCTGGAGAGAATCGTCTCGAATAGGCCAATCCAAGTCAAAAAACTTTCCCTTAAAAACTTTCGCATTTGATGCCGTTAAAATGTAGTCGTTACTTTTTATTGAAGTCCCCAATATTTGAACTCCGAAAGATATTACAACTAATATCGAAGCTAAGCTTACTGTAGGCAAAAAAACTGAACTTTTCGATTTAATTTTTATTATTAAATTATCCAGAAAAGGGCCAGCTATGAGTAGGAAAAACGGCGGCATGCAAGATAGAAAGCGTAATCCCCAGCACCAATCTCCATGCCATGCAAACCAAGAGCTATAAATTGCGAGAGATCCGCCTATCAGAAAAGCTATTAAGATAGTTTCCGCTTTATTTTTCAGAAAGCTATTTTTCCAACCTAAGAAGATTAATAGGCAGGATGGATTGTAGAAGAAAAATCCTTTTCCAGAACTTAAAAGTTGTCCATGCAAACCGGCTAAAAACGGGACGTTAAACCCAAAAATGGTATCTCTTGCATCGTAGCTATTAAAGTTGGAGTATCCGAATGAAAACCCCTGACCAAAACGGACATAGTTGTAATAAAGAAACAAACCTATCATAAGAAATAGGGGAGTCAGGAAACAGAATATAGGGAATGCAATATATTTGGAGAGGAAAGGAGTTCCGGAGTTACTTTTTAAATGTTGTTTCCAAAGAAGGTGTAGGAAATATAAAGTAAATAAAGGGATAGCGTAAGCAGCGACAACTTTATCTAAAAAAGCAAAACCGATCGCCGCTCCAGCGACTCCTAAGAAAACTTTTTGATTCGTGTCTCGAAAATGTAAGAGCGAATAAATAGCCAAAAGCCAACAAGTAGCTAAAGTGGGATCAGAAAACAAGGTTTGAGTATAAGGCCAAACCATAGTAGTTGTTCCCAAGATCAAAACTAAAATAAATGCCGAATCTAGACGTCTTCCAAGTTTTAAGCAAATGAGAAAAAAAAGCATGTTAGTTGTAGCCCCTATTGAGGCGGGGAGTGAATACAATCTTAACATTGCGGATTTGAATTCTTCTGGATCTTTCGCTTTTTTTGCGTCAAGGAACGCTTTTGTTACTGGAATATCAAGTAAGGATTGTCCTATTCCATATTTACTGAAACCAGATTTAAAAAAACCATAAGAACTAAAGCTCTCTAATTCTCCGACATCTTGAGGTAGTTCTGAAAAACCAAAATTAGCGATCCGATGTCCAACTCCTAGTAAAATAGCTTCGTCGCCTTCTGGCAATGAGGCTGGCGCGGTAAGTAAATAAAGACAAAAATAAGCCGTCCAAATTGTAACCGCGAGAAAAGGAACTTGAAATTTTTTTAGGATGGAGATCATCGGGGTCAAGAATAAAAAATATCGATAGGATATTAGGAGAAGATTGGAAAGTTAACTATATAATGGAGCGGCACTTTATAGCTATTTTTTAATTAATCTGGGTTGTGATTTACGATTGCATAGGGACGGGGTTCCCCATTATCAAGATTATTCTTTTTAGCCGCTTCCTTGAGTTGGTTTTTTTGAAAATTATCTTTAAATATAAATGCCATTCTTTCTAAAGCCTCGTTTGGAACAAACATTTCAGCAATAGCTTCTAATGACGTTGAAAATGAATGTGTTTCCATCAGTTTTATTGATCTAGCCTTGAACTCATTTTCTTGGACCCTTTTGTCGGATTGTGTTGCAAATAAAAGAGTAGATATTTTGCCAGGGTCTTCAAAAAGATAAATTTGCTGGAATATTTCTGAAAAAGTCTTCAAATCATTTGGTTTTAAAGCGTTGCTTTGCCCGTATAAATTAGAGGCGACAACACCTCCTGGAGCAAGAATTGATTTGATTTCTTCGTAAAATTGAAGCGTTTTAAGGTGGAAAGGCACAGAACCGCTTTTAAAAGCGTCTAAAATAATGAAGTCGTATTTTGTCTTTCCTATTTGATTTTGGATAAAAAGTCGACCATCAGCTTCATGAGTTTTTATCTGTTCTGTTTCTTTTAGAAAGAAAAACTTTTTTGAGACTTGAATGACCCCTTTATCAACATCAACGGCGTCAATTTTTGCATTGGGAAAATAATGCGAAAAGTAATGCGGTACAAGTCCGCCGCCAACTCCAATGACTAAAATTTGTTTAGGAGAAGGCGTAAAAAACAGTCCAGCCAATAATAACTGCGAATAGGTCATTCGAGGAGTTATTAAATTTTTTGTGGAAATTCTACTTTGCAAGAAATAATCGTTAGGACCTTTGAACCATAGTTCGCGGATATCATCATATTCAATTACAACAATATAATTGAAAGGCGTTTTGTCGGTGTAGATGATCTTTTTTTTTGAACTCATTCGAGAAAATGACCAGAATCTTATTAGAGGTATTAAAACCTAAATCCATGATTGGGAAAAGGATAAAAGGAAATACCACAATTAGTGCGATAGAGGGCCTACCATTTGCCTTGTTGAAATAGCGTGATTAATCGTAGGTTTGTGAGGTGTTAATCGCGATAAGTGCGAATCGTGAAAAACGAACTTTTCCCGAAAATTATAACACTTACCTGCGATAAATTAGAAATAAGCTACTTCTTTAAATCGTTTAAAAAAAGTTAATTCAAAAATGAGAATCTAAAAATTAAGAAATATCTCAGAATTGGAGCGGCAACTTAATTCAAAATATTGAATCAAGCCTAGTTTATCAAAGGTATTAGTTTTTTGCTGAAGCCAAAAAGGTTTGGCGCCGAATCTGCCTCTTAAAGTATGATTTGCTAATAAAAATTGAGATTGGAGAGATTTTTGGAAGGCCGTTTCTAATTTTTCAAAACTCGTTTTAAACCATTTGAATATATGTTAAATTGATAAACACGGATTTTTCGATTTTGGGACCATTAAATTTGAAGATCTCTTTCAAATTCAACAGCAAATGATAAAGCAACCTCTCTATTTCTTGATAAACTTGGGTTTGCTGGGCATAAAGACAAATAAAACAAATAACTAAAGATTGTAAGCCGCTTGTCGGGAGGGAAGTAGATGAAAGGGAAAGCAAAGAAACACAAGGTAGGATTGGGCCACCACGGTATTAAAAACGTAAAGGAAATTTTCTGGAATTTAACTACACCAGAGCTTTACGAACACATTATCAAAAATGAGGAAGGCCATTTATCCCATTTAGGTCCAATTGTTGTAAGTACTGGGGAACATACCGGTAGAGCCGCAAATGATAAGTTTTTTGTACAAGAGCCTTCCAGTCAAGAAAATATAGCCTGGGGCAAAGTAAATAAAGGGTTTACGCCAGAAAAGTTTGACGCTTTATATTCCCGGGTTTTAGCTTATATACAAGGTAGAAACTTATATGTCCAAGATTGTTACGCAGGAGCTGATAACAGCCATCGTCTTCATATAAGAGTTATTACCGAAACGGCATGGCATAGTTTATTTTCTCGAAACCTTTTCATTCAAATTAAAGACGAAGAGAAACTACAATCTCACAATCCTGGGTTTACCATAATCAATGTCCCGGGATTTCATGCGGTTCCTGCCATTGATGGAACGAATTCAGAGGTTTTTGTTATTGTAGATTTTGGCAAGCAATTGGTTCTTATTGGAGGAACCAGCTATGCGGGAGAAATCAAAAAATCTGTATTTACGATTTTGAACTATCTGTTACCAAGCCGCGACAAAGTATTATCAATGCATTGTTCCGCAAATATGGATGACGATGATAATACAGCTATATTTTTTGGTTTGTCTGGAACCGGCAAGACAACTCTTTCCACTGACCCGAATCGAAAGTTGATCGGCGACGATGAACATGGATGGAGCGATAATGGTGTTTTTAATTTTGAAGGCGGTTGTTACGCAAAAGCAATTCGGTTATCGGCAGAAGCGGAGCCAGATATTCATCAGTGTACCCGTAGATTTGGAACCGTTTTAGAAAATGTGGTTATGAGTGAAACCCGTCGTTTAGATTTAAACGACGCAAGTTTGACGGAAAATACTAGAGCGGGATATCCAATTTCGCATATTCCTAACGCTGAATTATCAGGATTGGGAAAACATCCGAAACAAGTTCTGATGTTAACATGCGACGCTTTCGGAATTATGGCGCCAGTGTCAAAGTTAACTCCTGATCAAGCTATGTACCATTTTCTTTCAGGTTATACGGCAAAAGTGGCGGGAACGGAAAAAGGTTTGAGCCGAGAACCTTCGGCAACCTTCAGTACTTGTTTTGGTGCTCCTTTCATGGTTTTGCATCCTACTGTTTACGCTAACCTCTTAGGAGAAAAAATCGCAGAGCACGGTGTTGACTGCTGGTTAGTAAACACTGGTTGGACTGGAGGACCTTATGGGGTTGGCAAAAGAATGGAAATTGCGCATACCAGAGTTATGGTTAATGCGATATTAGACGGTAGTCTAAATGAAGTAGAAACATTTACTGATCCTATTTTTGGATTGGATATTCCAGTTTCTTGTCCGGGAGTTCCGGATGAAGTGTTGAATCCAAGAAATACCTGGAAGCGTCCTGAAGATTACGATCAAAAAGCTCGTGAATTAGCCGGCTTATTTATTGAAAATTTTAAAGAATATGAAAATTTCGTAAGTAAAGAGGTTAAAAGCTCAGGTCCTAAAATGTTATCTTCAGCTTCAGGTAAAACGTCTACAGGTAAAATTAAAAAATTAAGACGTAATTCTTAGGACAATAATAAAAGAGAAGTCTTTTCTCTTTTTTGATCAAAGCTTTGGAAACAAATAGCATACTCACCGAAAATAGACCGCTTGTAGCGGTGACAATGGGCGATCCTGCAGGGGTTGGGCCTGAAACGATTATTAAAGCGTTTCAAGGAAATGAATTTGAAAAAATATGCCGAGTATTGGTTATTGGGGATGCTCGGTTTTTAATTTCTGCAGCTTCAAAAATTGGCATTTCCCTTCCTATAAACTCTATTCAACAAGTAGATGAAGCTAAGTACCAGTCCGACGCTCTTGATGTCTTAGATTTAAAGAACGTTCCAGAGAATTTGTTAATGGGGGAAGCCAGTCGAGAAGGTGGGCAAGCTTGCCTAGACTATATTCGCATTGCCGTCAAGTTGGCGATGGAAGGCAAGGCGGACGCTATAACTACAGGTCCTATTAATAAAAAAGGCATACGTCTAGCGGGGTATTCTTATCCTGGCCATACTGAATTTTTAGCGGAGCTAACTCACTCGGATGATTTTGCCCTCATGATGGTTGGGGAAAAACTTCGCGTTGCTTTAGCGACCTTGCATATTTCTCTTCAAGACGTTCCTGAAGCCCTTAATCAGTCTTTAATTGAAAAAACCATCCGATTGACCCACAATTGGTTAGTCCGATACGTTAAACCTGAGCCAAAGATTGCCGTAACAGGGTTGAATCCTCATTGTGGAGATTCAGAAATATTTGGAAAAGAGGAAAAACAAGTTATTGAACCCGCTATTGAATGCGCCCGGAACCAAGGAATAGATGTTGAAGGTCCTTTTCCCGCAGATTCTCTTTTTGTTCCCAAAAGGCATTCGAAATATGACGCAGTGGTTGCTATGTATCACGATCAAGGATTGATTCCCGTGAAGATGGAATCCGAAGGCTGTGCAGTAAATCTGACATTAGGCTTGCCAATCATTCGAACGTCTGTTGATCATGGCACGGCCTATGATATTGCGGGTAAGGGCATTGCTTCAACAGATTCTTTAATAAACGCGATTCAAACCGCTGCCAAACTATCGAATTCGTTACCGGTTTCTTAATGAAAAAAAGACAAAAGTGGGGGCAAAATTTTTTAATCGACGAATCCTTATCAGCCGAAATTGTCGACTCCGCAGAAATCGAAGAAGATGACCTTGTTTTAGAAATTGGTCCAGGCGCTGGAGTTCTTACGCAACTGTTGCTTGAAAGAGCGGGAAAAGTTGTGGCTCTTGAAATTGATCCCGATCTTTGTAGGCCCCTTGAAAAAAAATTTGGTGAGTTTTCGAATTTTCAGCTTATTCAAGGCGATGCACTAAAATTTGATTTTGGTCAAATTGGTTCGCGTTTTAAAACTGTTTCAAATTTACCTTATTACGCTGCGACTCATATTTTAAAGCGTCTTATTCGGTATGGTTCCCGTATTGAATCCATGACAGTCATGCTGCAAAAAGAGGTTGTGGACCGGTTGGTTGCGGAACCAGGCAAGAAGGAATACTCTTCTTTAAGCGTTTTTATCCAATATCATTGTGATGTAGAACGAATTTTAGAAGTTCCAAAAACTTCATTTTCTCCAGTTCCTAAAATTGATTCTTCGGTTATTTGTTTGAAACCCTTGGAGGCTCCTAAAGTCCAGGTTTCAGATGAAAAAACATTTTTTAAGATTGTTCACGCCGCTTTTTTACACAAAAGAAAAATGCTTAAAAATAATTTAAAAGAGTGGGAACACTTTTTCAAAAATGAAAAAGAAGTAATTCATGTTGAAGGAATAGATCTAAATCGACGTGGAGAAACTCTTTCTTTAAGTGATTTTGCCCTTATTTCAAATTATATCCATAAAGCCGAGGAAACGCAGTGAATATTGGTAAGGTGATATTGGTGGGGGCGGGGCCAGGCGATGAAGGATTACTGACAATTAAAGGTAAGCGCTGGCTAGAAAGAGCCGATGTGGTGATTTACGACCATTTAGCGAACTCGCAATTGGTTCGCTTTGCAAGATCAGAAGCGGAGTTGATTTATGTTGGAAAAAAATCAGGGTCGTTTGTTTTATCGCAAGATGAAATTAATAAACTTTTGATTGAAAAAGCCCAAGAAGGGAAAACTGTAGTTCGTTTAAAAGGCGGCGACCCTTTCATATTCGGTCGCGGAGGAGAAGAAGTTCAAGAATTGAGCGCCGCTAAGATTCCTTTTTCGATAGTGCCGGGTGTTACTTCCCCTGTTGGCGTTTCTGCCTACGCAGGTATTCCTTTGACGCATAGAGACCGAGCTTCCACAATTTCTATTGTGACCGGTTCTGTTGGAAATTCTCCAGATAGTTTACCCATTGATTGGGAAGAATTGGCTAAATGGCCAGGTACCTTGGTTTTTTTGATGGGAGCTAGAAAACTAAAAAGCATCGCTGAAAATTTAATTCGATATGGAAAGAAACCGGAAACCCCTATTGCCGTTATTCAATGGGGTACTTTACCCAAACAAAAAACCTGGACCAGCGTTTTGGGCGATATCGTCGAAACGGTAGATCAACAAACGATCAAACCTCCAGCGTTAACGATTGTAGGAGATGTTGTCGCATTAAAAGATACTTTGGATTGGTATGAGACGCTTCCTTTATTTGGGAGAAATGTTGTTATTACCCGCCCCGAAGAACAGGCGGAAGGATTTCGCGAGCTATTATTGGAGCAAGGAGCAAACCCTATTCAATTTCCCGTCATCAAGACGTATCCCCCAGAAATTTGGGATTTGTTAGACACGGCGATTGGCCGATTAGATAGCTATCACGGATTGATTTTTACGAGCGTTAATGGCGTGCGTTATTTTATCGAACGCCTGCACTTTTTGGATAAAGATATTAGAGAATTAAAAGGTGTTCGTTTATACGCAATAGGGCCTAAGACAGAGAAAGCGGTTCGAGACCTTGGAATAAAAGTAGATGTCGTTCCAGAAAACTATGTGGCCGAGTCTTTGTTAGAAAGTATTGAGAAAGAGTCTCTAAATGGAAAACGATTTTTATTGCCGCGCGCAACAGTGGCTCGCGAGACATTGCCCGATGAATTGAGAAACAAGGGCGCCGAAATTGATGTGGCTCCCGCGTATCAAACTTTACCGCCGAAAGAGGTTGATTCTGAAATATTAGCAAAGATTAAAGCGGGAGAAATCGATGTAATTACTTTTACGGCTTCTTCGACAGTGGATAACTTTGTTAACCTCGTTGGAAAGAATTCCTTGTCCGCGCTTAAAGACGTAGTTATAGCCTGCATCGGACCTATTACAGCTAAAACGGCAGAAAGACACGGTTTAACTCCAACAGTAATTCCGGAGAAATACACTGTCGAGTCGTTAGTTTTAGCCTTAGAAAACTATTATTCCTCAAAATAGCTTAAGGAGATCTCTAATTATTAGGAGGCTTTCTTAAGTTTTTTTTCTTTCCTTGGTTCCAAGTCGTCATTTTGTATAGCATGACGATAGCGCGCTAAAGCCATCAATGGAAAGTAGTGTTGATACATATGATATTTGATATAAAAATGTTCGGGAAACCCAGTTCCAGTAAATTGAGGTTCGTACCACGTTCCCGATTCGTTTTGATTTGTAATTAAGAATTGAACGCCTTTAGCCGCTTGTTCGCTATCAGCCTCTCCGGCTACCGTTAAGCCAAGCAGAGCCCAAGCCGTTTGAGAAGCTGTACTTTCCCCAATACCGGCAAGTTTTTGATCTCCATAGCTAGCGCAAGTTTCTCCCCAACCGCCATCCGGATTTTGTTTACTTTTTAACCATTGTGCGGCCTTAACAATGTTTCCTTTTGTCATGTCTTCTCCAATGGAGTGAAGACCGTTTAATGCCAGGAATGTTCCATAAATATAATTTACTCCCCATCGGCCAAACCAACTTCCATCATTTTCTTGCTCGCCAATTATGTAGGCGATAGCTTCTTTGACTTGAGGGTGCTCGCGACTATATCCAAGAATTCCTAATAGCCAAATAATACGGGAAGTAACGTCGGCGGTAGGAGGGTCCAACATCGCATTATGATCAGCAAAGGGGATGGCGTTGAAAAGTTCCTGGTCGTTGTCTTGATCAAAGGCTCCCCATCCGCCATTTTTACTTTGCATGCTCAAAAGCCAGCTTAAAGCTCGTTGGCTTTCTTTAAGTTTATGTCGGAGATCGGGATACTCTATGCAATGAATAGCCATTAAAATTTCAGCTGTGTCGTCGTTATCGGGATACAGTTCATTATAAAATTCAAATGCCCAGCCTCCAGGCTGGGCGTTTGGATTTTTGACTTGCCAGTCGCCACGTTTGACCACCTGTTTTCTGAAGAAAAATTCTGTCGCTTTGATCAAGGCAGGGTGATCTTTAGGCAACCCAGCGTCCATCAAAGCGTTGCAAGCAATTCCAGTATCCCATAAAGGGGAGATACAAGATTGCATGACAAGGCTATCTTCCTTAACGATACAAAATCGCTCGATGGCTTCCCAGGCTTTGATCACAATAGGATCATTGTTCGAGTAATTTAAAAGTTTGAGAGCCAAAACAGAATTGAACATTGCCGGTTGAATGCCCGCCCAGTCGCCTTGGTCTTCTTGATGATTGAGAACCCATTTTATGGCTGTTTTCATAGCTTTTTTGCGAAAAGGCTTGAATGGGAGTTTTCCTAATAACTTGATAACCTTATCTAAAAATATAAAAGCGTTATGAAGGTTTAAGCCGCCGTCGGCCCAGGAAACGGAAAAATCTTCATTAGGATTTGGTATAAGTTCTGAGACGCCTTTTTCGTTTGGAACTTCATGAACGGGGCGGTGTGCATAAACAATTAATAGAGGAACAATGACGCCTCTTGACCAACTGGACATTTCATAAATATTTAAAGGAAACCAGTTAGGCATTAGGACTAACTCTATAGGCATTGCCGGAATATGTTTCCAAGAAATTTGACCAAACATTGCTAGGAAAATTTTAGTGAAAACGCGAGCTTTTTTTATTCCTCCGTTATTTAAGACAAACTCCTTAGCTTTTTCCATTTGAGGATGGTCAGGGGAAATTTCAGCCATCTTCATAGCCATATAAGACTCGATAGTAGTGCTGATGCAACCAGGGGCGCCATAATAAATAGCCCAACTACCGTCTTCTCTTTGCTCGTTTAAAAGGTATTGAACGCATTTTTTTTGAGTATCCTCGTTAATTTTTCCTACAAAATGCATCAAGAAAATTAATTCAGCAGTTATGGTAGCGTTCGACTCCAGTTCGTCTATCCAAAAACCCTCCGGGTCTTGACATGAAAGAAGATAATCTCTAGAGCGTTCAATCGCTTTATTTAACGTATCGATGTTTAAATTTTTTGTGTGGTTATCGTTGGATTCGGAAGTTTTTGGATTAGGCGTATCCGAATTAACTGAAACTGATTGATTCATAAAGTTGTTAGAAAAGGTAGGTTTTTCAAATGAGCCATAATGATTTGCATGGTATTAAAATACAAGAATTTAGATTAAAGATAAAGAGATATTGAACGACCGTGGTGATAGAGTGTTTAGGACACATGATTAGATTGTTTTTGAAATAAAAACTTAACATCCGTTTTGCTTATTATGAAATCAAAGTCATGTTACATTAACGATCTTAAGTTTTTTTAGGTTTTGAATCTATGATTGAACAATGGAAGAAATATATTTGGATTGGCGTTGCGGGTTTTATTTTTGCTGTGACTCTTGGTTCCTATGTAGTCATAAATTATGCATATCCATTTATTCCAGAGGTTTTAGTTGATCTAGTTCGAAAACCAGAATTGCTTAAGAACGCAAAAGCAAAAGATTGCGCCGATTGCCATGAGGAAATTTTTGAGGCTTGGGAAAAAAGTCGCCATTTTCAAGCATGGACAAGTTCTGTTTTTATTGAGGATTCCGAAAATCGTTCAAAAGAAAAATGCCTTTCTTGTCACGCTCCAGATGTAGTGACGCCAGGCGAAAAGCCATCCCTAAGATTGGACCACCGTGATGACGGTGTATTTTGCATTTCTTGTCACGTTCGTGATGGAGCGATGGAAGGTCCCTTTGAATTGTTTTCACCGCCACATCCAACAAGAAAAAACCAGGATTATAGAAAGTCGAAGTTTTGTTCTTCCTGCCATCCTAAAACTTTTAAAGAGTGGAAAGCGATTGGTAAAGACGCAATTTGTCAGGATTGTCATATGCGCCGCAAGCCAGGACGCTTGACTCAAAAGTTTCCGCTTTCTTTTTTTCATTCCTCTAAACAAGTAGCAAATCATTCATTCCCCGCAGGGATCGTGGAAGACGAGGATATTGCCGTGGATTATAAGTGGAAAGGAACTGCGATTACAGTCAAATTGACAAATAAATTTGCGTTACATAACCTGCCGACAGCGGATAATGGAGATCCAAGGTTTTATTTATACTTAACTCTATTTGACGCGAATGGCGAAGAACTTGACCGCGCTAAGGAAATTCTTGCCCCCCAGCAGGAAACCGCTTTAGTTTACGGCCAACCAACGCCCTTTCTTTTTTTAGCTCCTAAAGGGGCTGTCCGTGCCGAGATCGAAATAATGCGTAAACCCGCCTGGACTAAAGAAAAACAGTCTATAAAAAAACTAGAAATACTTCCTTCCAACTGAAAAATTTTAAATTAAGAGCTTTTAAAACAGTAACTTCAGTGTGTTGAATTTATTTAAAACAGTATTAAACTTATTGAAATTTATATAAATTAATATAAAATAGAGGCTTATAGGAATAAAAGTCATTTAATTCTTTTTTTAATTTGGCCTGAAGGTAATGAAGAAAAACGGAAAATTAAATTATTTGTTATTTTGCGCGTTTGTTGCGGTGTTTGCGCTGAACAATATAAATTGCAATCCAATTGAAGCCATTACAGATACTTATGGCGATATTGTAGACGAGATTCTGCCAGAAGACGAAAATAAAGAAGAGAATGTTGGACAAGTGATTATCAATGTTCCAGCTACTGGAACAGGAAATACAATTGCAACTACCGTAACCGTCTTAAATCAACTTGGAAATTTGATGCCTAGGATAGTAGGGGTAAATTGTACTTTTACCGATGTTGCTACGAACCTCGTTATTACCCAAACTTCTGGAGCCACGACCGATGGCGTTGCTCAATGTAATGCTGTGAATGGAAGCTCTTTAGGAGTAACTGTTAGTCAAGTGGCGGTTTCCGAAGGAGTATCTTCCCAGGCGCAGGTTTTTTTCATTGGCGTAACTTGATTTATCTATTTAAAAGATTTAGATGATATTTGGAGTATGAAAAAAAAGAAAGCTTATAGTCTGATTTATGGCCTATTTTTTTTAGCCTTGTTGATTGGCAATACGGGTTGCGAGCCTCTTGAAGCAATAACAGATGCTTATGCGGATATTGTAGATGATATTGGCCCTGATGATGATAATAATGAGGAAACTGTTGGCACCGTGTCTATGACGCTTATTTCATCTTTTACAAACGTCGATGATTTTACGATAACAGTTTTAAATTTAAATGGAGATCGTTTAACGCGACCCGTCGCGGTGACTTGTATTTTTACGGATAAAAATACTCAGGAAATAGTTTCAACGACTACTGCTTCTACAGTCGATAGTCAAGCTACTTGTTCATTCATTAATGGTAGTACGAGTTTTATTTCTTATATTGCAGTTGCCACTGCAGAGGGTGTTACGTCGGACTCCTCAAATTTATTTGTAGAACCTGTTGGTTCAACTTAAAAAATTTAATGAAGATGGAAGTTAATATTCATAATGTTAACAGAGTTTCTAAATGCTTTATTTTGAGAAAATGGATATTTTTAAGCATTTTTATTTTGTTATTTCAAGGTTGCGAACCTCTTGAGGCTATAACTGATACTTACAGTGATATTATTGATGAAGTATCGTCTGATGGGAATGATGATAATTTAGCTGTAGGTCAGGTAATAGTTGAACCATCTTTTACAAGCGGAACAGCAGTTACTATGACAGTGACCGTTTTGAATAAAGAGGGAAATTTTATAAGAGACGATACGGAAGTTAAATGTATTTTTACCAATAGCGAAGTTCCTGAATTTTTTTTCGATTTTATTGAACGGACAATTTCTGGAACAGTAGTATGTAACACAAATAATACTGCAGGTACTTCTCCTTTTCCTATTTCCTTTGTTGCGACGTCTGAAGGAGTTTCTAGTGATCCCATTGCAATCACATTGCCTCCAGGAGCTACAACCGGATAATTCTCTAAATTAATTTATTTTCCAAATAGAGCTAATTTAATGGATAGTCTATAATAGGTTCTTTAACACTATTATAGAGCCAAGGTTTTCCATTAAGAATGTCTTCAATCTTTCCCTCCTCTCTTGATTTATCGGTTGTAATTGTTAATTACAAATCCGTTGATTTTCTGCGTTCTTGTATTCGATCAATTAAAGAAACGGCAGAAGGAATTTCCTATGAAATTATCGTCGTTGATAACGATTCTCAAGATGGAAGCGACAAAGAAATTCGTTTTGGGTTTCCAGATATCAAGTTAATTGTTAATCGAAATAACTTGGGGTTTTCCAGCGCTAATAATCAAGGAATCAAGATTTCTAAAGGAAGGTATATTCTTTTATTAAACAACGATGCTACTGTCACGCCAGGAGCGCTCAATTGCTTAATAGATAGTATGGAACGGCATCCTGGAGTGGGGTTGATGGGGGGGAAGCTAACGAATACAGACGGCACTGTTCAACAATCTTTTGGTAATTTAATTCCATATATTAGCGAGTTTATCCAAACTAAGTTGTTTTGGAATTTTTACGAAATTAACAAAAATCGAATTGTTGGTTTGTTGATGGAAAAACTTCACTGTCAACCAAGATATGTGGATTGGGTCAAAGGCGCTTGTATGATGTTGCGTCGCGAAGCCATTTTCGATGTTGATTTTTTAGACGATAAGTTTTTTATGTATTTTGAGGAAGCGGATCTCTCCATCAGATTAAAGAAAATAGGATGGAAAGTGTACTTCGAACCTGGAGCTGAAATTGTTCACCATGGAGGCATTAGCGTTTCAAAGAACCGTTTTCGGGTTTTTTTAGAGCGTCGCCGGAGTCAGTTATACTTTTATAAAAAACATTATGGCGACCTTGGTCTTTGGTGGATTAAAAACTACCTTCTTTTGAAGTTGAATAAAAATAAGTGGGTATCACAGTTTAAGCGACGTAAAAAACTGACTTTATCCACAGAAGATAAAGAACAAGATAGACTTTTAGCGGAAACATTTAAATTAGTTCGTGAATTTAAATAGTTTGCGGTTATGCATAGATTTTAACGAAGTATTTAGCGAAGCTTTTCTTATCCTATTTTTTTAACGGGTTATGCTAAAATTTAAAAATTCTTACATTGGATTTTGCTGAAAATCCAAAATCGTTTAAAAAACGGTAATTGAACCCTATTTTTTGAGTCGTGTATGCGGAAAGATAAAATTGATTCTATAATATCAACCGCTCTATCTGGAGAAGGTATAGGTCGGGAACAAGCGCTTTTAGTAGGAACCCTGGATAGAGAAGAGTTGGAATATCTTTTTGAAGGGACTACTAAGATCCGAGAAACGTTTAAAGATAAAGACGTTAAAATTTGCTCTATCGTAAATGCTAAGTCGGGTAAATGTCCTGAGGATTGTGGTTTTTGCGCCCAATCGTCGAAATTTGAGACCGATTCTCCGGAATATGGCTTGATGGATCCTCAACAAATTCTAAAAGCGGCCAAAGAAGCCGAAGCGTTTGGCTCTAACGAATTTTCTATCGTGGCTTCTGGAACGGCTATTGAAGATCGCAAGGAGTTAGATACTTTAATTGAAGCCATAAAGCTGATAAAAGCTGAAACTAAATTAGAAACCTGCTGCTCCTTAGGTCTGATGAACGTAGCCGATCTCAAGGAACTTAAGGAAGCTGGTCTTGATCGCTTACACCATAATCTGGAAACTGCTCAAAGCCATTTTGAAAAAATTGTTTCTACCCATACATATGAACAGGAAGTCACGGCAGTCCGAAATGCCCAAGAAGTGGGACTACAGGTTTGTGTCGGCGGAATTTTTGGAATGGGCGAAACCTATGATCAAAGAGTCGAAATGGCGTTTGATATCCGTGATTTGAAGACCCAATCCTTTCCAATAAACTTTTTAAAGCCCGTTGAAGGGACTGACTTGGAAGATTTGGATTACATAGATACTTACGAAGCCCTTCGGACGATAGCGCTTTTAAGGCTGGTTTTGCCAAAAATGGATTTGTTTGTTTGTGGAGGTAGAGAAGAGGTTCTACAAAACGACCAAGAGAAATTGTTTGCGGCAGGGGCTAATGGGATATTGGGAGGAAACTACCTCACAACAAAAGGCCAAGACCCATCTCGGGATATCGAAATGATAGAGGGTCTTGGATTAAAACCCGTTTACGAATCTGTTTGAGTGATCTAATAAGTATTTTTTGTTTAAAATCGGATGCTTGTAGGGTTTTTTGGCGTTCGGAGTAGACTTGTTTATTAATTCGTCATCGTATTTTTTCTTATGAAACCGCTTAAGGCGCTAAGTTCAATAAGCTAGATTTTCGCAGCTTTGAGTTTTTTTGAAATTACCTTAAGAATATTTTGAAAAAAGTTAAGTTTTTTCGGTTTTATCCGTAAAGAAAATACGCGCTGACGAATGACTTTTCCCACGAACCCTCAATGCTGGGTTAAGTGATTCGCACTCTCGATGGGCAGCTTGGGCTGCCCATTTTTTTTGTCTAAATCTTCATTGGACTCTATTTGCCGAAAAATTTTCTACTTCTCCAGCGGCAACTTGAAAAGTTATCTCGATAGGGTTACAACAAACCTCGCAATCTTCAATGTATGATTGTCCACCTTGCGAGCAATCCAAAAGCATAGAAATTTCTTCGTAGCAATAGGGGCAGGTAAAAAAACGTTCGATTTCTTCCATAGAAAAGAAACTTTTTTATTTCTATCTGTAATTGCCAAAATCCATGGCAATCCCAAAGTCTTTTGCCTTCAACTCCGCCATAGCCGATTGTAAATCGTCTTTACTTTTTCCAGTCACCCGGACTTGGTCGTCTATGACTTGGCCTTGAACTTTAATTTTAAGCCCCTTAACAAACTTAACTATCTCTTTTGATTTTTCTTGAGGGATTCCCTGTTGAATGGTAATTACTTGCCGGACTGTATTACTTGCGGCGTCTTCCACCTTGCCATAGTCAAGAGCTTTTAAAGGAATACTTCTTTTAACGAGCTTGCTTTGTAGGATATCGATTACAGCTTTTAATTTTACGTCGTCGTCTGAAATTAAAGTTAATTGGTTTGCTTTCTCGTCTAGGGAAATTTCGCTTTTGCTATTTTTAAAATCAAATCGTTGTTTGATTTCCATCGTAGACTGATTCATTGCGTTTTTTACTTCAGCTAAATCGACGATAGACATAATGTCAAATGAACAACTTTTTGCCATATTTACCAATCTCCAAAATTCATGAATAACTATTATTTGAAAATCAAATAACTTATATAAAAATTCTAATATGCCTAGAGTTTATGTAAAAACTTTCTTGGGTGAATAAATTCTCATAAAAAATTAAATCGTTCAACCTTCGGTTTATTAAAGCGGGGTTTTTATTCCAGGTTTGTAAAAGCAATTCGAAATCCCATTATATGATGTTTATGGTTCGGACGTCCGCGATATCGTGAAGCTGACCTGATATATTTGGTGAAATTGGCCCAAGATCCTCCCCGGCGAACTCTAAATTTTCCTGATTCTGGGCCTCTTGGGTTATTTTTTTCGCTTTTTTTATAGTAGTCCTTGTGGAACCAATCGTTTACCCATTCCCAAACATTGCCTGACATATCGTATAGACCAAAAGCGTTTGGTTTTTTCCCTCCAACAGGGTGTGTGTGAAAACTTGCCGTTCCATAATACCAGGCGTAATCATTGTCGATTGTTGGTCCCCAATAGTATTCGGTTTGTGTTCCCGCGCGCGCCCCATATTCCCATTCGGCTTCCGTTGCAAACCGGTATCGATCTGTATTTTCGAATTTATTTAAACGATCAATAAACTCTTTTGAATCAAGCCAAGACACGTTGTCAACGGGGTTATTTTCCCCTGAAAACTTGGAAGGATTTGAATCCATTAACTGATTCCATTGTTTTTGAGTGATTTCATATTTCCCAATGTAAAAACTATCCACGCAAACTTCGTGTACAGGATGTTCGAAATCCTTTAAAAAATCTGATCCCATTTGAAAACAACCTTTTGGAATTGAAACAAATTCAATTCCCAGCTCTGATGTGTAAGACGGTCTTTTTTGTTCGGAGGACTTTGCTCCTAATTGAGTCAGTAGGAGAATGGATATTATGATAAGTCGGAATGTTGTAATAAAAAAAATCATCAAGAGTTATGGTAGAAATGTTGCCGCCTAGTGATTGAGGATGATTTTAAATCATTAATTGGGAGTATTCTTATTTGTTTTTCTAATTTACTGAGAATATTTCGTCAATTGTAGAAAGTCGATCAGAATCGAGTTTCCACTCTGCAGACTTTAAATTTTCTTCTATTTGTTTTTCGTTTTTTACTCCCACTAGAGCCGTTGTGATTCCAGGTTGATGAATCGCCCAGTTGATCGCTAATTCTCCACAAGTTTTTCCTAGCTCATTAGCGATATTGCGAAGCTTATCTACTTTAGCAATGTTGTCGATAAAACCTTGTCCCGTAAACTGTCCAATGATTCCTTTGCTTCTCCAATCAGAAAATTTGGTGTTTTTGTCATATTTTCCTGTCAATACTCCAGAGGCCAATGGGCTATAGGCAATAATTCCTATTTTATTTTCTACACAAAACGGCGTTGTTTCGGCTTCAATTGTTCTTTGGACTAAACTATATTCTGGTTGTAAAGAAACAATAGTTCCCTTTTTTAAACAATCTTTCATCTGGTTGACTGAGTAATTGCTCACTCCGATGTGACGGATTTTTCCCTGCTCTTGTAATTTCAATAGCGCTTCCATTGTTTCTTCTTGAGGAGTTTCCACGTCAGGCCAATGAACTTGGTATAAATCAATCCAATCGGTTTGTAGGCGGCGAAGGCTGTCTTCCGCTTCTTGGAAAATAGAATCTTTTGTAGCATTTTTCTTTATCGATCCAAGGGCTTTTTTATCCCATTTTAAACCGCATTTTGTCGCTAAAATAATTTTGTCACGCACTGGTTTTAAAGCTTTACCAATAAGTTCTTCGGATACTCCAAAACCATAAACAGGAGCGGTATCGAAAAAATTAATCCCTAAATCGTGGGCTTTTTGAATAGACCTTGTGGATGCGCGTTCTCCTTCTGTCTCCCAAAAAGGAAAACCACCAATACCCCATGCTCCAAAACCAATCGCGGATATTTTTAAATCGCTTTGTCCTAGTTGTCTATACTCCATAAATTTTTCCTCGCTTAACTTGCGTTATTTTTTCTTTTATAAGGTCACGTTAGTTGACTTTGACTTTATCCCCGGAATAACATATTTTATCAATTCTGATCAAATCTTTTACCCTGCCAGTTATTCTATGAATTCATTACCTCGCGTATTTAGTTATTTAAAACCTTACAAATCACTTGTTGCGCTTAGCTTATTCTTCGCAATAATGACCACCTTAATGGATTTAATTCCGCCTTGGCTCATCAAAATCGTTATCGATATGTTGGTCGAAGATACTCCCGATTCAACAGTTTATTGGGTAGCCGGTAGTTTAGGATTTTCCTATCTCGCTCGGAATTTATTCAACTATAAACGAATCATGCTCAATAATAAAGTAGAGCAAAAAGTAGTTTACGATATTCGTTCTCATGTATTTCAGTCTCTGCAGAAGATGTCTCTCAATTATTTTGAGAATAGGTCGACTGGCGAGATTATGTCACGCGTAAACGACGACGTCACTCATGTAGAGCGGATTTTTATAGATGGAATCGAGCAAGCCTCCACGGCCATACTCACCCTTATTGGAATCACTGGAATTTTGTTCTACATGCATTGGAAATTGGCGTTAGCCGCTCTGATACCGATACCTCTATTAGCGTATGGAGCTTGGATGTATACACACCAGGCGCGAGGTTTATACTATCAGCAAAGAGAAAGAGCGGCGGGTCTAAACGCTATTTTGCAAGATATCGTTTCAGGAATAAAGGAAACACTCGCGTACAATCGCCAAGACCGGGAGACCGGTCGTTTTAATGAAAAAAGTCAAGCCTATTGCGATGGAACTTTGACCGTTATGCGACTTTGGGCCATATATTCGCCAGCCATGATGTTTTTAGGTTCGCTTGGGACAGTTTTTATTTTGTTCTATGGTATTTCTGCGGTTCAAGCTGGGGAATTGACTTTAGGATCACTTGTGGCTTTTTTAAGTTATTTAGCGTTGTTTTATACGCCAATAAATCAACTTCATTCTTTGAATAATATGTTGCAACAAGCTTTGGCTTCTAGCAAGCGATTGTTTGAAATTATAGATTTTAAACCGGATGTGGTCGAATCAGCTAATGCTATTCTCCCTTCAGCACGATCCCAAGGTTCCATTGTTTTTGAAAACGTTTGTTTTTCTTACTTAAAAGAAAAAGCAGTATTAAAAAATGTTTCTTTTGAAATTGGATCGGGAAAAACAGTAGCTTTAGTAGGACATACGGGAAGCGGTAAATCGACAGCGGTAAAGCTTTTAATGCGGTTTTATGACGCAAATTCTGGAAAAATCTTAATTGATAGTCAGCCCATTCAAGACTTGAAGATTTCTTATTTAAGAGATCAAATTGGCTTGGTTTCTCAAGAACCGTTTTTGTTTAACGGAACCGTTTTAGATAATATCCTTTATGGAAATTTAGCCGCGACTCGTGAAGAAGCGGTCGAAGCGGCAAAAGCAGCTTTTGCAGACGAATTTGTGCAAAGTTTACCGTCCGGATATGAGACGGTTGTTGGAGAAAGAGGAGTGAAATTGTCTGGAGGAGAAAGGCATCGAATCGCAATAGCGAGAGCCATTTTAAAAGACCCGCCTATATTAATATTGGACGAGGCTACCGCAAGCGTTGATACAGAAACTGAAGTAAAGATTCAAACCGCTTTAGAACGATTAGCGGATAAGAGAACGACTTTGATTATAGCGCATAGACTATCCACTTTAGAAAATGCGGATAGTTTATTGGTTTTACAAGACGGTCAATTGGTAGAAACGGGCAATCATGACGAATTGATGGAGCAGAATTCAATTTATTCACGACTATTCCAAAGCCAGGTGAGACTTTAGGAACTTGGAAAAAGGTTGTGCTTTTATTATTTTTAACAGTTCAATGACAATTTGAAATTTTTAGGAGTCTTTAACTTTCCTGCAAAAATTCTCCCATATTTCGAAACTTTTCTTGTCGGTTTTGTATCAATTCTTCTGTTGATAATTGAGTTAACTCATCAAGCGATTTTTTCAAAACCTTTTTTAATTGAATGGCCGCTTGCTTCGGATGGCGGTGGGCGCCGCCGATAGGTTCTCTAACTACCATATCAATGACTTTAAGCTTTATGAGTTCTTCAGCTGTCATGCATAAAGCTTTTGCAGCGTGTTCTACTTTACTTTTGTCTCCCCACAATATGGAAGCGCATCCTTCTGGAGAAATTACTGAGTAAACCGAGTTTTCTAGCATTAAAACCCGATTTCCCATTCCAATGGCTAGCGCTCCGCCACTTCCTCCCTCTCCAACAATGACTGAAATTATAGGGACACGAAGGTCGGCCATGCAAAATAAATTATAGGCGATAGCTTCTGATTGTCCTTTTTCTTCTGCATCTACTCCTGGATAAGCGCCTGGTGTGTCGATTAACGCAATAACAGGAATTCCAAACTTTTCGGCAAACTTCATATGTCGTAAGGCTTTTCGATAGCCTCCTGGTTGAGACATACCAAAATTTCTTCGTATTTTCTCTTCCATCTCACGGCCTTTTTGATGACCGATTACCATAACTGAGCGACCGTCTAATTTTGCCAAACCGCCAACAATAGAAGGACCATAGCCGCCTCGTCGGTCTCCATGCAATTCAAAAAAATCCGTAAAAATGAATTTAATATAATCTAAGGTATAAGGGCGATCAGGATGTCTAGCCACCAATGTTTTTTGCCAACCGTTTAATCCCGCAAAAATATCCCTCTTCATATGGCGGAGTTTTTTCTTAAGTTTTCCAATTTCGTGGGAAACGTCGCCTACGCTGTCTATCATATGCGTTTGTAAGGTCAAATCTTTAATCTGTTTTTCTACCTTAAAAATCTCTTTTTCAAAATCTAGTATTTGCACGGCAAGTCTTTATTTAACAAAATTAATAAAATCCAAAAATGGGGTAAATTAGGTTTGCCAGAGTCTTTGACTCTTTCAGTTCTTTTGCTCCAACTGTTCCTATTTTGTTTTGTCCTAACTTTAAAGCTTCTAGATTAGCGAAAACCTGAGCTCTTGCTAGGGCGATAGCGCCTTGGTTTTCGATTTGATTGAAATTCAAATCTAGTTCTTTTAAATTAACTAATGTTTTCGAATTAGCTAATGCCAAAGCGCCAACATCCGTTATTTGATTGCGCGCCAATGTTAACATCTCAAGCTTGTTAAGCTTAGGAGATTTGGCAATAGCGATTACCGATTCGTCTGTCAAATTGTTCTCTTCAAGGTGTAATTCCTTTAATTCTTCCACATAAGGAGAATTTAATAAAGCGATTACTCCCGCATTACCAATAAATTGGTTATTTAATTGGCTTATTTTTCCAGATCGATAGATGGCTTCTAATTTTCTTTTCAAATTGAATTCAAAAAGCTCATTTTGACCTAATTTATTTAGAGGATTAAAAGCCAAATTTAAATTTTTTAATTGTTTTAATCGTTTTGAATTTTTAAGCCAAGCGACTCCTTTATTTCGAATAAGATTAAAGTTCAAGTTTAGTTCTTGTAAATTAGCAAAGGTTGACTCTTCAGCTAATTTTTTAGCCCCCATGTCGGTAATCTTATTTCTGTATAGGTTTAGATATTCTAAATTTCTCAAAGACTTGGAATTGGCTAAATATCCCATGCTTTTATCTGTAATCTGATTATGCTCTAGGCTTAGGCTTTTTAAATTTTTCAGGTGAGCGGAATTGGCAATAGCTTTTACTCCTTCGTCGCCAACTTGACCTTTATAGATAATCAATGTTTGGACAGAATTCATGAGGGAATAATTTGATAAAAATTTAGCGCCTCTATTGCCAATAGGTTTTTCGTTGAGCCTTAAAGAAGAGGAATTTCTTCGAAGTTTTTTCTTCACATATTTTTCTAATTTTTCCAAGCTCATTAGAGGTTGTGAATATGCTGTAGAAGAAATTAAGCAAAAAATCAATGTTGCTGGAATTAACCAACCGAAGAATCGCATAGAAAAACTTTAGGGCAATTTATTTATTTTAATACTACTATTTTAGCCTTGGTTATTTTTATTTTCAATGTCGGTGAGACGTTTTTCGATTTTTTTGATTTTGTGGATGTAGTCGGTCAATTTAGATAAATGAGTCACGTAACGCCTCCATTTGCTAGCGGGAACGGCGGGAATACCGGCATAAACTTCGCCAGATTCGATGTTTCGAAATGCTCCAGATTGGGCCGCAAGTGTAACTTTGTCGCCCAAAGTCACGTGATCGGCTACACCCGATTGACCGGCTAATACGTTGTATTTTCCTAGAGTGGAACTTCCTGCAATACCGGCTTGAGAAACAATTATGGAGTGCTCTCCAACTGTACAATTGTGAGCAATTTGGACTAAATTATCGATTTTGGTTCCTTCTTTAATTAGAGTGGAACCCATACCAGCTCGATCAATACAGGCATTAGCTCCGATTTCTACGCGATCTTCAATAATAACATTTCCAACTTGGTTGATTTTAAAATGTTTTCCCTGCTCATCAAGAATGTAACCAAAACCATCGGCGCCAATGACGGCTCCTGCATGGATAATGACTTCGTTTCTTAATTCGGTTTTGCGGTACAAGGTTACGTTTGGAAAAACAATGCAAGAGCTTCCAATTTTACAATCGATGCCGATTGCAACTCCGGAGTGGATGACAGTATTTTTTCCAATTTTTGTCCCATCGCCAATAGCGGCGAAAGGACCGATAGAAACGCTTTCGTCGATTTGTACGTTTTTTCCGATAGAAGCTTGAGGTGAAATTCCGGACGCCAGATTAGGTTCAGGGCAAAACGCCGCTAAGATTTTGGCGAAAGCTAGTTTTGGATTGGTTGTTATAATTTGAGTTTTTTCAGTTTCGATTTTTTGAATCGTTAAAATTGCCGAAGCTGAAGATTTTTTAGCGGCGTCTTCATATTTATTTTTATCTAAAAAGATGATATCGCCGGTTTTTGCATTGTCTAGCATTCCGAGGCCTGTAATATCTAGCGCCTCGTCGCCGACAATTTGGCCGCCAACCATTTGGGCGATTTGTTGTATTTTCATAATGATTCCTGAAATTGGTAAGTATTAAAAATTTGAACGTTTTCGAAAACTCTTTAATTAGAAGCGAAGATAGAAAATAAGTTAGAAAAAAGTTTTATCGCGCGCAACGAAATCCGACATCAACCATGCGAATTTGCGGTTCGCTTGCCGATCTACCTGCAACTCCTAAATCTATAGCGGAAATAAACGTAGATCCACCGCGTAAGACGCGAGCGGATTCCCCTTCTTCAAAAAAACTTGAGGTCCATTCCCAGACATTGCCCATCATATCGTAGCATCCATAAGGGCTTTGACTATTAGAATATTTTGAAACTGGAGTGGTTTGCTCGATTCCAGATTCGGAGGAATTGCATTTATCCTCTTCAAATTCATTGCCCCAAGGGTACGCTTGCCAATCGGTTCCCCTGGCGGCTTTTTCCCATTCCCTTTCATTGGGGAGTCGTTTCCCTTCCCATTTTGCAAAAGCTTGGGCCTCATACCAATTGACTCCAACGACAGGAAGTTCGGGAGTGTTCCATCTAGAGTCTTCCCAAAAATCAGGTTGGGTAGCTCCTGATTTTTCTTTCCATTGCCAACCCTCTTTCGACCAAAAGGTTGGGTTTGAATATCCTCCCGATTCAATGAATTTCCCAAAGCGTTTGTTGGTTGTTAAGAAAGGGTCAATTTCAAAGTCGTGATTTAAATCGACATTGGTTGGCGACTCGCCAAATACAAAAGGACCTTTAGGAATGGTAACCATCAATAAGTTATCACTCATAAACGTTTAGAAAAATCCCGACGAAAGATTTGGTTTTTTAAATTCTTTATCTTCTATATATAAAAACATGACAGACATGACTGTTTGGTTTTGGCCAGAAAGATTGTTATATACCGTGATCAAGTCGTATTGATGATATTGATGCAAGGGAGTTCCTTTTTTATCGGAGTAGGAGTTAACTCGAGTTAACCCAATACCCTCGTTTCTATTTTCCGCTAGAATTTTTAAAACCGATTTGTTTTCAGTTCGGTCCCAAAGCTCTACAGACTCAGCAAATGGATGTAAATGCGCTGCCGCATAATGGAGAGTTGTGTCATAAGGTAGTCTCATGAATTGTGTTACTAAAGATCGGTATTCATGTTTCCCTGGAGGAACAACCCAATGTGCTGAAAACTTCCTGCCAAAATGATCTTTAACATAATGTTCGGAAAAGTTTACAGCCTTGCCTTTATCAGAACCATGTCCATGTATTTTGGGATCGGGAGTTCCAATATCAAAAACTCCGTCTTTCCCATCCACCAAAACTAAGCCTGTGGCTGCGCTCATAGTTAGAGGGTGGATAGGTTTTTTTAAATCTTTATCTCGGACATATTGAACCGAGCTTTTTACTCTTACTTCAATATCGGGGTTTTCGATATTGTGGTTGAGAGCTTGAGTATTCAGAGTTAGAGCTTTTCCAGAAACGATTGGAACCCCATAGCCCTCTGGGAACTTAACGTCCAATCTACCCTGTGAAAGAGTAAACAATCTTGGACTTGGGTATTGTTTCCAACCAAACAGAAGCTTGTGTTTTTTTACGTCGTAATCCAAATTGCTATGGCACATAAAATCGGGAGGCATAGAAGTTTTTTTCTCGGCGTCCACAATTTCAGCTTGATAGCCAGTGATCCATAACAGTTCTTGCTTTTCGGGATCTTCTAAATAGATTTTTTGAGTTTTATAAGGTCCCATCATCGATTTAAATTTTTTATCGATTTTATAAGGGGGTGAAAAGAAAGATTGGAGGCGGACAATATCTCCGCTAACGGGCTGATCTTTGGGAATTAAATTAAAGACTATCCCAAGAACGCCAATGATCACTAATGTAATAAAATATTTTTTCATTTCTTAATTTGAAATTAAAAATTGTAAATTTAAAAAAAAATAAAAACAGATATTCTCGCTTATATGTTTAATGAATTTTTTATATTTGCAATTATACCTTGTTGGCAGGAGATTTTCTAATGCTGCTTTTTTTACACTACTGAAAACAAAAGAGTTTTATTCTAACAAAATCCTAATAGTTCTCTAATCTAAGTACAATACGCTACCCCTAAATTATGCATATTAATATTTATCAGATATGTCACATTTGTTTTTATAGCTCAATTTATTTTTCGAGGAGATTTATGAACACGTTAATTAAGAGGATGAGCCAAGCGATAGCGGTTTTTGTTGTGTCTGGGCTTATGGGGGGAACATCGGTTTGGGCTATGTCTGAAACCGAATTGCGTTTGCGGGCTATGGAAGAGAGATTGGAAGCTCTTACCGCTAAAAAAGGCGTCGATGTAAAAGAAGCATTCAATAGCCATGGTGTCAAAAAGCAGAGCAATATTCAAATTGGATACGGAAAAAAAGGGTTTGGGTTTAAAACCTCCGACGGTTTGTTCTCAACTAATCTGCAATGGAGAGCTCAAATGAGATTCGCTAATCCTGGTGATGGCGATCCTAGATCGGAATCAAATTTTACTTCGGATGAATCAAATAATTTTGAACTCAGACGGGTTCGAATGAAGATTGGCGGTCACGGGTATAAGAAATATATTAAATATTATTTTGAAGTGGATTTACAACCGTCAAGATCCGTTACTTCATCTTCCGCTAATTCTTCCTCAAGGCTTATCGACTGGAGAATTTCTGTTCAACCTTGGGATGAATTCGGCTTTGAAGTAGGACAAAGAAAAATACAATATAATCGGGAACGGGTAGACTCTTCGGGGCGTCAACAGTTTGTTGAACGATCGATTGTGAATCGAATTTTTACTATTGATCGTCAAGTTGGGGTAACTCTTCGAGGCCGATTCAACAAAGGAACAATTGCAGATGTTCGATATTATGCCGGTGTTTATAATGGCGAAGGCCGTTCTGTTGATAATCCAGATGAAAAAATGATGTGGATGGGGCGAGTTCAATGGAATATGTTTGGGCGCGACTTAAAGTGGAGACAGTCCGACGTTAAGTACCACAAAAAACCAGCTGGTAGTTTGTCTTTTTCAGCGGCATCGCACCAAGGCGTATGTACAAGATGGAGTTCTTCAGGTTGTGGTTCTTTGTCAGGATTTTCTACATCTGACCAAAATAAAGTTCAACAGTGGGCGCAGGGAGCTGCTTTTAAATATAAAGGTTTTTCTTTCCAGCAAGAATATCATGAGAAGGGCATAGAAGTTAACAACTCAGGAATTGATCGTGAATTTGAAGGTTTATACGCTCAAGCGGGATATTTTTTTCACGATATAATTCCAGCTATCCCGGAAGGTCTTGAATTGGCATTTCGCTATGCATATGTAGATGAACCTGATAGCAACGACCTTACTTTAACAAGTGAAAGAGATGAGTATACTTTAGCTCTGAACTACTTTATTGCCGGTCATAACAATAAAGTTACTCTCGATGCTTCTGTCTTAGAATTGCAAGATGGTTCTTCTGGAGCGGACTTAGATGATTTTAGAGTTAGACTTCAATGGGATATTTCTTTCTAAATAAAACTTTAGAAAGAATAAAAAATCCAAAGGTCGTATAGGGCGACCTCCTCCAAGATCCTGTTTGGCCGAGATTAGGCTTAATGGGATCTTTTTTTTTGCTCAGTTTGTTAATTTAATTTTGAAAAAATTAAATGAGGGATTGGAAAGTGGTGTTGATTAAGTGATGAAGATTTAAAAAAACTGATCTACGATTTGCCCGCTTGCAGAAGCGCTATCAGGTTCAAATTGTTTGATTAATCTTGAATTGCGCTTGTTTTCTTGGCCAAATTCGCTGTTATTATCATTGGCGCTTCCGTTTGTTTCGCTAGCATTTTCTCCAGAAACCGATGATGAAGAGCTTTCAGAGGTTTTGGATGTTTCTTCAGTTTTTTCTTGAGTTTCCTCGCGTCGTTCTTTAGCTAGTTCTTGGCGAGCGCGATTTTCGATTGCTCTAGCTTGGGAGGCTACCTTTTGATCTTGACCAGACGGTTCCGCTGGCGCTAATGCCGCTCGACGAATAACTTGGGCTTTGCGGATAGTTGCTTCAGGGTCATTAGGCACTTCTGAGGTGTCGATTTGAACTTCGCCGCCGATAGCGTATCGTTTACCGTCTGGGCCGGTTTGATAAGTATATGTTGGTCCGCCTGTGGCGTAACCTCCTGCTGCGGCTTTATGAGCGTTTTCATGAGCTCTGACTTCTTGATCGCGGGCTCTTAATTCTTGTACTACCTTTTTTTCTTCTTCGTTTAACTCTTTATTAAAGCTTTTCTCGACCGCTCCTGGTTTTGTTGAATCTTCTTCTTCATCGGATTCTTTTAGCGCAGCTCTTCCTTCTTCGCTGATTTTGACTGTTTCTTCAGTGAGAGCTTGCTGAAGCCCCTTCTTCTCTTGAAGTTTTTCAAGTTCTTCCTTTTCGCAATCTTCGCATTCACCTGCTGAAAGTGGAGCGGCAGCGACTATTTTTAGCCCGGAACCTTGAATTTCCATACATTTAAGCTTTAATTCTAATAATTAAGAACAAGGATGAATCTCAGCGCTGATTTGGGATAAAAAATTCCTGGTTTCGTATCGGACAAAAAGAGGTAAACTTGAGGGAAGAAAAAAAATAGGGAAATGTTAGGAAAATTGACGGAAAACTATTGAAAGTCTAATACTCTAATTCATGGCAAACTTATAAAATGGTATTCAATGATTTTACTGAACGATTCATTTGAATATTGAGTAAGGAATTTTAGTTCCTAACTCATAAACACTTATTTTTTGAGGTTTTTAAGCGTGCCAAACGAACGTATTCTGATCGTCGAAGACGAAGAAGCTATTCGAGAGCTAATTCAGTACAACTTAGAGAGAGAAGGTTTTCGTTCTTCATCAGTGGGTACTGGAGAAGAAGCAATAAAACTAGCTAAGTCAGATCAACCAGATTTAATGCTTTTGGATTTGATGTTACCAGGCGTGGATGGGCTTGAAGTCTGCCGCGCGGTAAAAAGAGAATCGGAAGATATTCCGATTATTATGCTCACCGCTAAGGACGATGAGTCAGATATTGTGACAGGATTAGAATTAGGGGCAGACGATTATATTACCAAGCCTTTTAGTCCCAAAGTACTGGTTTCAAGGGTTAAAACTGTTTTAAGGAGAAAGAAATCTGCGCCATCGCCAGATATTTCGGTGTTGGACTTTAAATACTTGCAAATTTTTCCCGCTCGGCGAGAAGTTTTTGTTAGTGGAGAACCTGCCGATTTAACTTTTACCGAATTTGGTATTTTGAAGTTTTTAGCTGAAAGACCAGGATGGGTTTTTACCAGGAGCCAGATAGTGGATGCTGTTCGCGGAGATAATTACGCGGTTACAGATAGATCTGTAGATTTTCAAATCGTTGGTTTGAGGAAAAAGTTGGGTTTTTGTTCCAGTTATATTCAAACTGTACGTGGTGTTGGTTATAAGTTTAACGAATAGGTTATGGGCGACGTTTTGGTTTTAAGTCAAATTGACATTTTAATGAAATATTTGATCCTTTCTTGGTTCACCTTCCAAATCAGGTCCTTTATAGGGCATTTAATTTTTTATGTTCGCTAAAAGGCTTTTTGGGCAAATCTATTTTGCTTGTTTATTAGCGTCTTTAACTGCCCTGGCTATTGGCGCTTGGTATAAAGCAGATATTCAACAAGAAAAGTTTATCTCCGGAGTTGTAGCAGATTTAAGCGTTCGGGCAGAACGAGTTGCAGTATCAGCGAGACCCTTATTTATTAAGAGTAAAAATGATTTGTCAAAGGCTCCATGCCTTGTTCTTGGTCAAAATGAATCTGCAATAATTACATTAGTAAAACCTTCGGGCAAAGTGTTTTGCGACTCTAAGGAAGACCCGGCGAGATTGGGTAATTATTCCAATAAACCTGAAATTCAAGAAGCCCATTTGGGAAAAGTTGGATTTTCTTTTAGAAAAGAAAAATTGCAGAATGAACCTCAGTTGTTTGTCTCTGCCCCAGTTTTGGAAGCGGATAAAGTTATTGGCGTTGTGCGTCTAGCCGTTCCGGGCGGATATATTGAGCTGGCTCAGGAAGAAGCTACAAAAGGATTTCTTTATTCTGGTTTGTTGGTTTTTGTTGTTTCGGGGGCAATCGCTTTTTTAGTTTCTAAACGTATTAATCGCCCTTTAATGGATATACAAAATGCGGCTACTCAGTTTGCTAACGAGTTATTAAAAAATAAATTTGAGAGCGCTGATTCTATTGAAATTGATCAGGTTGCCGGAACATTAAATAAAATGGCCCGTCAGTTAGGCGATCAAATAAATGTAATTACCGCAGAGAAGAACGAAAAAGAAGCAATTCTTTCCAGTATGTCAGAAGGCGTGATTGCTGTGAACACTCGTGAGCAAATCATTGGAATGAATAAAGAAGCCTCGCGCATTTTTGGCGTTAGCGTTGAGGATTGTCGTGGAAAATTTTTACACGAATCTATTCGTAATGCGCCTTTGCAAGAATTTACAGCTAAAGCTTTGAAAAGCTCAACCGCTATCGACGGAGATTTTACTCTTAACTATGGAACTGAACTGCATGTGCGGGCTTTGGGAACTATACTTCGCGATGCGAAGGAAAACCCTATTGGAGCTCTTGTAGTTTTAAACGACGTGACTAGGTTACGGCGTTTGGAAAATACTCGTAAAGATTTTGTAGCTAATGTTTCTCACGAATTAAAAACTCCTATAACTTCTATAAAAGGTTTTGTGGAAACCTTGCGAGAAGGAGCAATAGACGACGCTGAAAACGCTCATCGGTTTTTGGATATTATCGCTAAACAAACGGATCATTTGAATTCAATTGTAGAAGATTTATTGGCATTATCTCGAATTGAACAATATTCAAGTCAAACCCAAATTACTTTAAACTTTGCTCATATTTATGACTTGTTGAAAAACTCAATCGATCAATGTTTCACTGAGTTAGGAAATCAAAATGTCCCAATCAATTTGGTTTGCGATTTAGATTTGAAAATAAAAATGAATTCACATTTGTTAGAACAAGCGGTTGTCAATTTATTACAAAACGCGTTGAAGTACGGAAAAACCGAAAAAGGAATTGAAGTCAGAAGCGGGGTCAAAGATAAAGAAGTATTTATTTGCGTGCAAGATTGGGGACGGGGTATTCCTCAAGAACATCTTCCCAGGTTATTTGAGCGTTTTTATAGAGTTGAAAAATCGCGAAACCGAGATTCTGGAGGAACTGGACTTGGGCTAGCGATTGTTAAACATATTGCACAGGCTCATGGTGGTCGGGTGATTGTTGAAAGTTCCCCTAATAAAGGGAGCTCGTTTTATATTTTTCTTCCAAATTAGTAAGATCTTTCCTAGGTCTTTCAAAATAGCAAAACTTGTATCCTTTAAGCGTGCTTAAGTAACTCTTTTATTTATAGAAGGTTATGTGGCCTTGTCTTGCGATCGGTAAATTCGTTAGGGTTCTATTAGGAATCAAATTCTAATCTAACAGAAATCTAACATTTAACGACTAACTTAGCCTTAAGTTAAATTTATCGCCTTTCCCATTAAGTAGTTTCAAATATAAATCTAACGATCCTCTCATAGATTCCCAAAACTGAATTTATAGAATGATTGCGAACAATAAACTATCCAAGGAGGATTTTATGAAAATAAAGAAGTTTTTAGCTTTTTTGTTGGTCGCAATTGCATTTACAGTTTTTTCTCAGTCTACCGTTTTGGCTGGTCCGATTGAAGTAGATCCAGATTTACCGAATTATAAAAAAAATTCTGGAGTTAGCGGTAATATCTCAAGTATTGGTTCCGACACACTCAATAACTTAATGGCCTTATGGAGTGAGAAATTCAAAGAAATCTACCCAAATGTAAATGTTCAAATTGAAGGTAAAGGGTCCTCAACAGCTCCACCAGCATTGATTTCGTCCACAGCTCAATTGGGACCAATGTCTCGCGGTATGAAAAATAAAGAAGTGGACGCTTTTGAAGCAAAATATGGTTATAAGCCGACTCCTGTGAGAGTTGCCGTTGACGCTTTGGCGGTTTTTGTTAATAAGGACAATCCTATAAAAGGTCTTTCTTTGAAACAGATTGACGCAATTTTTTCGAAAAATCGCCGAAGAGGAATGGACGACGATATAAAGTCTTGGGGACAACTTGGTTTGACTGGAAATTGGGCAAATCGACCTATAGGTATTTATGGTCGAAACTCTGCTTCTGGAACTTATGGTTTCTTCAAGAAAGTTGCTCTGAAAAAAGGCGATTATAAAGATACGGTTAAAGAACAACCGGGTTCCGCTTCTGTGGTTCAAAGTATTAGTGTTGACCTGTACTCAACAGGTTATAGCGGAATTGGTTATAAGACCGCAAGCGTGCGAGCTATTCCAATCGCCGAAAGTGGCACAGATTATGTCGAGCCTACGGCCGAAAACGCGTTGGAAGGCGAGTATCCTTTAGCGCGTTTTTTGTATGTCTATGTTAATAAAGTTCCAGGTAAAGCGTTAGACCCTTTGACCTATGAATTTTTGAAGATGATCCTTTCAAAAAAAGGTCAGCAAGTTGTTGTCAAAGATGGTTACTTCCCAATTGCTAATGCCATTGCTCAACAAGATTTGAGTATATTGAGTGGATCAATGAAAAATTAATGGAAGTTAAAAAAGCTACGAAAAATTTGGAAGATATTCCTTCAAGTTCAAGTGAAGCTGGATCTCGATCGGCGAACGTTGTTCGCCGTCTTCGGGTTGATGGCTGGGTAAAAAAACTTGTTTCGTTTGGAGGAATATCTATTATCTTCTCCATTTTAGCCATTCTTTTTGTCATCCTAGCTGTTGCCTATCCTTTATTTAAAAGTCCTGAGCTTACCTTAACTAGCGTCGTTGAACCTTTAGAAAAAAACGGTAATGTTTTTCTTGTTGGCGTTGATGAGTATAGGGAAGTAGCTTACGAAATCCATCCTAAAGGTTTTTCCTTCTATTCTTTAGTCGAAAATCAGCCTCTACCCGAGATACCAATTTCCAGTTTAAATAACGCTTCAATTGAATCTGCCGTGAAATTTGGAAAATCAGATTTCGCATTGGGTTTATCTGATGGGCGGATCGTTTTAACGCGTTTGAGTTTTGATGTTTCGTTCGAAAATAACATTAGAAAGATAGTTCCCAGATTAAAAATAGAATCTCCAATTAAAGCTAATTCGGATGGTTCCTCAATCAAACAAATGGCTTTTTTTAAAGGCAAAAAAGGCTATTGGGTCGCTGTTCCATCAACTTCTAAAGTTCTCTGGATAGCGGTAAAAGAGCGTCGAACTATGATGGGAACGGTAAAGAAAAAAAAATATACCAAACAAATTTCAGTTCCTGAAAAAGGTGGTATTACCGCTTTAATATCTGATGCTGATGGAGAAACTTTGTTGATTGGCACCGGTTCGGGACAATTGATAAGGGTGTTTCTAGGTAATCCCAAGGCGGATGAGGTGGTCGTTGAGACTTTGGGAACGACCTCAAGAGATGGTATAGGGGTTTCTAAGCTAGCATTTCTATTAGGCGGTCAAACCTTGATTGTTGGAGGTGAAGAGGGTGGAGTAAATTCCTACCAGCTTATTAGAGAAAAAGGAGGGGCCAGGCGATTAATGCCAATGTACGCATTTGAGCCTCATCAAAAAGAAGTTTCTGTCATCCAGGTTTCATCAAGAAATAAGGGGTTTATAACAGGGGATTCTACTGGCACGGTTAGATATCATTATGGCACTTCGGGAAGTACTCAATTTAATATCCCTTTAAATGATAGAGATGGAATTTCAACAGGTTCCATTGCCCCCAAAAATAATGGACTTTTATTGGCCGGTTCTGACGGGACTCTTTTTAATTGGAAAATGCATCATCCGCACCCAGAAGTAAGTTGGAAAACTCTTTTTGGTCAAGTTGTTTATGAAGGATATAAAGACGCGGATTATGTGTGGCAGTCGACAGGTGGTTCCGATGAATTTGAACCTAAGTTTAGTTTGATGCCTTTAATTCAGGGCTCATTAAAAGGAACTTTTTACGCAATATTATTTGCCGTTCCAATAGCCTTATTTGGCGCGTTTTATACTTCCGAGTTTATGCATCCGAAGTATAAAGCTTTGATTAAACCCATTATTGAAATTATGGCGGCTCTTCCGAGCGTTGTTTTAGGTTTTTTTGCGGCTCTTTGGTTGGCTCCTAATATTGAAAAATTACTTCCGGGTTTAATTTTATCGCCTCTAATAGTGATGGTTCTGATTTTTGCCTATTTGGTTGCCAAAGAAAAGTATCCAAATGTTTTAACTTTTGGACGAAAAGCCGGTTCGGAAATATGGCCTGTAACGATACTAGTAATTATTGGATCATTAATAGGTCTTGGGCTTACTGGTCAAATTGAAGCTATAGCGTTAGGCGGTGATTATAGATTGTGGCTTAACGAGTCTTTGGGACTGGACTTCGATCAAAGAAATTCTTTAGTTGTTGGTTTAGCTATGGGTTTTGCTGTTACGCCTATTATTTATACGATTGCAGAAGATTCTCTTTCTAATATCCCAAGTCATTTGAAAGCTGGTTCTTTGGCTCTTGGAGCCACCCCGTGGCAGACAGGAATAAAGGTTGTTTTGCCGACTGCAAGCCCGGGAATTTTTTCAGCGATAATGATTGGGTTTGGCCGCGCGGTTGGCGAAACAATGATAGTTCTAATGGCGACAGGAAATACCCCAATTATGGATTGGAATATTTTTTCTGGTTTTCGCGCCATCTCGGCAAATATTGCTGTGGAATTACCCGAAGCTCCTGAAGGTGGAACTTTATTTCGGTTGCTTTTTTTGGCCGCTTTGCTTCTTTTCATTTTTACTTTTGTCGCGAATACTTTGGCTGAATGGGTACGGCTTCGACTAAGGGAAAGGTATAAAGTCTTGTGAAAGCAGTTTGGGATCGTGGAGATTTTTTCATTTGGCTTACAGGCGCCGCGCTTGCGCTTTCTTTAATAATGGTTACCGGATTACTCGGAATTGTTTTAAAAAATGGTTTGGGGTATTTTTTGCCTGAAAAAGTCTACCAATATAATTTAAACGATGGCCGGTCGCTTTTTGTTCAAGAGAAAGAGACTGAAGCAATACCGGATTCTAGTAAAAAAAGTTCTGAAGAGCGATTACGAATAAAAGTTAAAAAGGGTAATCGCGATATAGATGGCACTGATTATATATGGATTGATAAAGATTCGATTAAATCAAAAAAAGATATTCTGACTGTGGTTGTTATTGAACGATTAGAGTGGGGTAACTTTCATGGACAAGTTCAAGAAGTTAATTTTGGCGATAAGTCTCCGGTAGTTGGAGAAGAAAAAGCATGGAGTTATTTAAATGAGTTAATGCCATTTATTCTTGGAAAGAGAAAAGAAATTCATGAAATTGAAAAATCGGACATTGGAAAAATCAGCCACAAGATAGAAAGTATTCGTCTTCATTTAAAGAAATTAAAATTAAATAAGAATTTAACTAAAAAAGATCAAGATGAAGCTGATAAAAGTTTAGTTGAGTTAAGGCTAAAAAACGACAAATTTGAAGAAGATTTGACCAGCCTTAGGGAACAACTTAAAGGTTATGTTTTAGTAAAAGTATCCGACAAGGTTGAACAAAAAATTCAACTGTCTCAGCTGGTTCGGGTTTATAGGCCGAATACCTTTGGGTTCTTAGATCAAATGTTATTTTCTCTTTCTAAAGCGAGAGAATTTATTTTTGACGATCCACGAGAATCTAATACCGAGGGGGGAGTTTTTCCTGCAATTTTTGGGACTGTAATGATGGTAGTGGTGATGAGTTTATTTGCCGCGCCATTAGGTGTTTTAGCCGCTTTTTATTTGAGAGAATACGCTAAGCCTGGGCCTTTTGTAAGTATAGTACGAATTGCCGTTAATAATTTGGCAGGTGTGCCTTCCATTGTGTTCGGGGTTTTTGGAGTTGGTTTTTTTATTTACATACTAGGCGGTTCTATTGATCAGTTATTTTTTCCAGAACGATTACCGACTCCAACTTTTGGAACAGGCGGTATATTGTGGGCTTCTTTAACTTTGGCCCTTTTAACGGTGCCAGTCGTCATTGTTTCCACTGAAGAAGGTTTGGCGGCTGTTCCCCCAGGGATTCGCGAAGCGTCATTAGCTCTTGGTTGTACTAAAGCGGAAACTATTTTCAAAGCTGTATTTCCTGCGGTTATGCCGTCGATTTTGACTGGTTTGATTTTAGCTATGGCCAGAGCCGCTGGCGAGGTCGCCCCCCTAATGATTACGGGGGTTGTAAAAATAGCTCCTTCCTTGCCAGTAGACGCAGTATGGCCTTTGGTTCATTTGGAAAGAAAGTTTATGCACTTAGGATTTCATATTTATGATGTAGGTTTTCAATCTCCTAATGTGGATGCCTCAAGACCAATGGTTTTTACCACCACGCTATTATTAATTGGTATTGTTATTTTGTTAAATATTGTCGCAGTAGTTATGCGTAACCGTCTCCGTAAGAAATTGTCTGCGGGAGGATTTTAAAGTAATTGAACGATAGGATTTGAAATCATGAACAAGGATAAGACGGAAACTAAAGACAGAGCCATTAATATTTCAATTAAAGCTAAACCCAGCAGTCAAGAATCTTCTAAGAATGCTGAGTCAAGTAACGGCAACAATGTTGCGGTGAACATAAGAAATGTTATGTTTTATTATGGCGATAACTTGGCTCTTAAGGGCATTGATATGGCGATTGCCAGGCATAAGGCGACCGCTTTGATTGGACCTTCTGGTTGCGGTAAATCGACCTTATTGCGATGCATAAATAGAATGAATGATTTGGTAGACGGCTGCCGGATGGAAGGAGCCATTGAAATTGAAGGTCGAAATATTAACGACCCAAACTGGGCGGTTAACGAATTAAGAAAAACGATAGGGATGGTATTTCAAAAGTCTAATCCATTTCCTAAGAGTATTTGGGAAAACGTTGCTTATGGTCCCCAAATTCATGGTGTGAAAAACAAAACGGAACTGGATAATTTGGTAGAAGAAAAGTTAAAAGATGTAGCTCTTTGGGATGAAGTTAAAGATAGACTTGATTCTAGCGCACTAAGGCTCTCTGGTGGGCAACAGCAACGGCTGTGTATCGCTAGAGCGCTGGCAGTTGATCCTGAAGTTATTTTAATGGATGAACCTTGTTCCGCTTTAGATCCAATTGCCACTACACGTATTGAAGAATTAGTCGTATCATTAAAAGAAAGATATACAATATTAATTGTTACTCATAATATGCAACAGGCGGCGCGTGTTGCCGATGATACTGGATTTATGCTTATGGGCGAGTTGATTGAATGTGGTCCAACGGACTATATCTTTACAAACCCGTCCCAAAAGCAAACTGAAGATTACATTACCGGGAAATTTGGGTAATTCACTTTTTTCTTGCGAGTAAATTATGTCAAGACATTCTCATCATTTTGAAAATCAGTTAGAAACTTTAAGAAAGATGCTTCTTTCTATAGGAGCATTGGCTGAACAGAGCGTCGATAAATCTTTAAAATCTATTAGTGAAAGAGATTTTGATTTGGCGATGGAAGTGATTAAGTCAGATGAGCGGATTGATCAAGCCGAAGTGGAGTTGGAAGAAGAATGTCTCAAAACGCTTGCTCTTTATCAGCCTGTGGCTATTGATCTCCGATTGATTGTCGCTATCCTGAAAATGAATAACGATTTGGAGAGAATTGCCGATATGGCGGTGAATTTGGCCGAAAGATCGATTGACTTGCAAAAACACGGCAAGTTTGAGTTGCCTGCTGTTTTTAAGGATATGGCTAAAAAAGCCCTTTGGATGCTTAAGGCAAGTTTAGATACTTTTGTAGGGCAAGATTCAAAACTAGCTAGAGAGATTTGCGCTACCGATGAAGACGTAGACGATGGACTTAAAGAAATGTATAAAATAGTTCAGGAAGAAATTCGTAAAAATCCTGACGATATCCAAAAGATGCTTTTTGTATTGAGCGCTTCTCGATATTTGGAGAGAATTGCCGATTTAGCAACCAATATTGCAGAAGATGTTGTTTATATCGTAGAAGGAAATATTATTCGACATCGCACGGAAATTGATAAGCCTTCTTCTAAAGAATAAAAAATTTATTCTTTTTCTATTGTGACTATAAGTTTTTTTCCAATAGAATCATGGCCTCTAATTCAATAGCTCTATTTGGATTCAGCCGAATACTTTTTCTAATATGAAAATTAGCTTGGTTCTCCTCTTTTCGAACTTTCAGATAAAATAATCCCAATTGATATTGAAACTTTGTGTTGTCGGGAGCAAGTTTGGTTGCCAATTGAAACTCTTGAAAAGCTTCGTTTTGATCGCCAAGTTTATATAGAAATACGGCGCGGTTGTAATGAGCTAACGCAAAATCTGGTTTTTCTTGAATAGCTATTGCAAGGTGCTTAAGCGCGTCATCCGTTCTTCCCATAGCTCCGTATAAAACTCCAAGGTGGTTATTAGTTGTCGCTCTTTTAGGGTGTTTTTTAAGGATTTCTAGGTAAACAGACTCAGCTTCAGAAAATTTTCCTAAGCTCTCTAAGATAAGCCCCTGATATTCTTCCGAGACAATATTTTTCGAATTTAATGATTTAGCCTTCTTTAGTTGCGCTAAAGCCTGGTCAAATTCTTTCCTTCCCCAATGTGTTAGACCAAGATACATGACCGATATAGAATGATTGGGGTTTTGTCGTACGCTGTCTTTCCATAAATCAAAATCGTTTTTAAAAATGGGCAATCGATAAAGACAAAGGCACGAAAAAATAATCAGATTGATGTAAATAAAAATATCGAAGTTAATATTGCGCGTGTTTTTAGCGCTAAAAAATTTCGCTAGGTAGTTAATTAGATAAGAGAATATAAGGAATGCTCCAATACTCGGTATATATAGAAAGCGATCCGCTTGCATTTGAGGAAGGGGAACGATGTGGGAGACGGGTAGTAAAGAAATACAGAACCAAGATAGACCAAAGAAAATCGTTGTATTGGATTTCCGAATCTTTAATAGAAGGTAAAAAAATCCAACTGCAAAAATTAAAGATCCTGCAATATCTGTAACCGACTTATAAATCAGATTTTGGTACCAGACATTAAGGTTTATTGGGAACGCAATTTTCAGCCAATATTCTTTAAATACAGGGATCATGCTATATAGGGAGAATAAAGGATTATTATCTGGGTGGGTTCTTAATGTTTGTCCTTGTGAGTGAGATAAGACGGTGATGCCTGCTAGGCAAAATGAAATTAGCGCATAGGCCAATTTATCAAAAATAATTTTTCTAAATTCTCTGGGTTTAAAACAAGAATCGTAGAGAATAAGTAAAATGGGTAAAATGATGGCTGTGGATTTAGATAGGCAGGCAAGAATAAAACAGAATATTGAAAAAGTTCTTTTATTTTGAATGTATTTAATAAATGAAAGCAATAAGAAGGTTAGAGATAAAACGTTTTTCCTTTCAGATATCCAAGCTACGCTTTCTACGTTAACTGGGTGAACAAGAAATAATAAGCCTGTCCATAGCGCAATTTTTTTATTTCCTAGAACTAATAGAATTAACTGATACGTTAGAAAAGCATTAACGATGTGTAGTGAAATATTTGTGATTCGATATCCCATTGGATTTAACCCGAATAGGAAATAATCGACGCTTAACGATATATGGGTAAGAGGCAGGTAATCCCATTTGTAAAAGGAAGAAAAAATTTCTTTCAGCGCTAGGATGTCCAAGTTTTTGATCAAATGGTTTTGAGTAACGTAATGATTGTCATCAAATACAAAACCGTTTCCTAGCGAGTTGAAATATATGAGAATTCCTAGTCCAGCAAATAGAAAAAAAGCTTTTTCTGTTTCTGGCTTTGATTTTATGGGAGTTTTCAATGAGGAACGTCTCCGAATACAAAAAAATCTGAAGACATTAATAAAAGATTAATACTACTGATTTCTTATTTATTAGGCTTAATTGCGAATAAATATATTATTGCTAATTGCTTTATTTATAGATGTTTTTTTTAAACTTAAAGGGTTTAATTTTTTTGTGCTAAAATTTTTTTCGATTTTAGTTTGCATAAGCGTTTTCAAAGAAATTTACGTCGCAAAAAATAACTAAAGTATAATTTACGCAATACAATTCTGATAACTTTAAATTTGTTCAAGTAGTTTAATCAGTAAAAGATTCCGAAAAAAATGTTAAAGCAAGCGGATCAGTTTCGAGTTGATTCAAATTCTTTCGAACCAGCTTATATGGAGCTTCATCGTGATGGGGAGTTGTGGAGACGTTCGCTTGAGGCGACCCGGGCTTTAGAATCTTGCGTTGTTTGCCCGAGAGATTGTGAAGTAGATCGTTTAAGAGATGAAAAGGCGGTTTGTAAATCGGGACGTTTTGCAACTGTTTCAAGTTATTTTCCTCATTTTGGAGAGGAAGATTGCTTGCGTGGTTGGAAGGGGAGCGGCACGATTTTTTTTTCCATGTGTAACCTGCGATGCGTGTTTTGCCAAAATCATGATATCAGTCACGTTCCAAATGGAACTGAGACTCGCCCGATGATATTGGCAAAAATTATGTTAGACCTGCAAGCCAGAGGTTGTCATAACATAAATTTTGTAACTCCCGAGCATGTTGTTCCTCAAATTATAGAAGCTTTACCCCACGCAGTTGAAATGGGACTAAAAGTACCGTTGGTTTATAATACAGGGGCTTATGATTCGCTTGAGAGTTTGAAGGCGATGGAAGGAATAGTTGATATTTATATGCCCGATTTAAAGTTTTTAGATTCGGAGCTTTCTAAAAAATATTTAAAGGCTAAAGATTATCCGCAAACGGCAAAAGCAGGAATCAAAGAAATGTTTTCTCAGGTTGGAAACCTCCGGTTTGATGAAAATGGATTGGCAAAAAGAGGCGTTTTAGTGCGTCATTTGGTTATGCCTGGTTTTTTGGATGAAACGCAGAAAACAATGCAATTTTTAGCTAGTGAAGTATCGAGTCATACTTATGTAAATATTATGGATCAGTATCGACCATCGGGAAAAGTTAGTAATAATAGATATATCGAGATAAACCGTCCAATTTCTAAAGAAGAATACGATTTAGCGATTCAGTTCGCGAAAGAAACTGGTCTTTACCGAATTGATGAAAAAAATCCAAGTATCCAAATTTCAATGGAAAACGATTTTGAAAATTGAAGTCTAGGGTAATTGAGCCACAAAACTTTGTAGGTTTCAAAAGTAAGAATTGAAGAATTATTTGAATTAGTTTTTATTAACGATTTTTGGTGAGTTCTTATGTCGAGCACAGACGTTTCATCTTTTGAAGATGACAATCAATGCGCAAAGTGTCTTCCTTCTAAGTGTTGTACTTATTTTGCATTTGAAGTTGACGAACCTGTTACCCGAAAAGATTTTGAAGCCCTGTTATGGCAAATAGCCCATGAAAAAGTCACTTTTTATATACATAGAAAAAATTGGCATATCATGATTCATAATCGTTGTCGGTTTTTGACTACACAAAACCAATGCGGTATTTACGAGCAAAGACCTTATATTTGCAAAGAGCACAGCACAGAGGACTGTGAATATACTGGGGACGATTATGGATTCTCAGAACATTTTAGGAGTTACGACGAACTTTTGATTTATATAAAAGAAAATTATAATTTTCGTTTAAAAGCAAAGCCAACGGGTATGGCGCCCAACGCTTTATAAAACGGAGACCGAATGAGAGTTCTACTAATCCAGTTTATTGAGAACGGTCACCCCATTTGGTATAATCTTTTTATCTTTATCCCGCTAGTTTGTTGTCAAAATAAGGAGTTTTATTTTGACTTTAACCTCAATTAGGTTAAATTTTTTCTTTTGTTTGTTTGGAGCGTCAACGCTATGGTCGTGTTTGGGGAATCAGGTAAACCCGATACAAGCCAAAAGCGAATATAAGCAAGCTATTGAAGCTAAATCCATTAACGCTAAATCGGAGATGTATTCCCATTTGAACAAGGCTATTCAAATGGACCCTAGCGAGCCGAATTTCCATTTGGCTCTTGGAACCGCTTATTTGGAAGATGGAGATTTGAAAAATGCGGAAAAAGAATTTTACGAAACACTTAAAATAGATTCCAATTATGTTGAAGCTCATCGTAGTTTAGGTAGATTACATATGGCTGCAGGAAAGTGGGATAAGGCCATTCTTGAGCTAAAAGGGAGTTTGGCTAAGCCAGGAGTTTCTTCTCCACAAGAAGTGCATAATTGGTTAGCTCTTTGTTATTATTCTAAAAAAGATATGAATCTTGCCATGGTTGAATGGCAAAATGCGTTGAAAATTCAAGAAAACGCTCTTATAAGGCTTAATCTGGCGTTAGCTTTAAAAGATTTAGAAAATGATGAATTAGCGGTTCAATCTCTGAAGAAAGCTATAAATTTAAGGCCAAAGTTAGTTCGCGCTCGTCATGAGTTAGCTTTATTGCTTCTGAAGAAAAAAGAATTTGATGAAGCAAAAAAACAATTTAACCAAGTTTTGAAACTCGATAAGGAAGGCAAATTTGCGCTAGAAGCGCGGGAATATTTGCGATTAATACCTTAAGCTTAGAATTCATGATTGAGGATTTTGGAAAACATTTAAGGAGCGAGCGCGAAATGCGCGGTATCCCTCTTGAAGAAATAGCTCAAAGTACAAAGATCCAAAAGCGTTTTCTTGAGGCTTTGGAAACTAATAATTACGAGGCTATTCCTGGCGAAGTTTTTGTCCGTGGTTTTGTCCATTCATATGCAAAAGCAATTGGCGCTGATATAGAGGAGATATTAGAGAAATTTGACGAAACCGTAGGTCATAAGAGAAAAGATGAAATTCAAAAAGGGGAACTCGGCAAAAATCAAGCTTATTTAAGGAATCGGAAAACTTATCGTTTTATAAGCGTGGTTGTTATAGTTTTGATTTTTGGCATTGTTGCTTTTGGGGTTTCGAAGTTAATTGATGTTTTTGACGGCCCTCAAGTTTCTTCGTCTGAATCCGAGGTTGTTGTTAAACCTCAGATTTCAGCTGCTTTAAAAAGAGGTGACCAGGAATTAAAACCTTCTAAGTCAATATCGGTTGATATTAAACAATCTAATTCGCCGGCTAACATTTCTGCGGCTATAGCTGAAGAAACCCCTGAACCGCCTATTAGTTCCACTAAAAATATTGAGGTTGTTGACGAAACAGAAAAACAAAAAAGCCTGGAAGTAGTTAATAAAAATGATACAATTGAGACTTTGGAAAGCAGAACTGAATCCAAGATCTTGAAACCGCTAGAATTAACTATTAGAGCAAAAAAAGAATCGTGGTTTAATTTAGTTATTGACGATCAAGAGGAACAAGATTTTATTTTACCTGAAAACACAGGTAAAACATTTCGGGGGAAACTTAAATTCAAAATAACCGTTGGAAACCGCGAAGGAGTTCAACTCGCTTTGAATGGGAAAATTTTGAATTTACCTGAAAGCGAAGGTAATGTGTTAAGGGATTTTTTAATCGAACCAGGAACCTCGGGGTAACCCTTTTATGGCTAAAATTGACGCTTTTTTTAAATTAATGAACGAGCAAGGGGCTTCAGACTTGCATCTAGTTTCTGGCTCGCAACCTATCCTTCGTGTTCATGGGGAAATGGAGAGAGTTAAATTCAAGCCATTTACCAACGATGATCTTAAGGCAATGCTTTATGAGATAGCTCCAGAGAATAAAATCAAAATTTTTGAAGAAACTGGAGATATTGATTTCGCTTATGAAATTCCAAATTTAGCGAGGTATCGAGCTAACTTTTTCCAGCAAAAATGGGGTATTGGCGCTGTTTTTCGAGAAATTCCCAGTACAATTTTGACTTCGGAACAACTAGGACTTCCTTCAATTGTTACCAAACTTTCCATGATTCATAAGGGATTAGTTTTAGTGACAGGGCCTACTGGCAGTGGAAAATCCACTACTTTGGCTGCAATGATGGATTACGCTAATAAAAATAGAAAAGACCACATTCTGACTATTGAAGATCCTGTTGAGTTTGTCCATAAGAGCCAAGGTTGTATAATCAATCATCGAGAAGTGGGAATTCATACTCAAAGCTTTTCTTCTGCTTTAAGAGGGGCTCTTCGAGAGGACCCAGATGTTATACTAGTAGGGGAAATGCGTGATTTAGAAACTATTTCTCTTGCTTTAGAAGCGGCTTCGACAGGCCATTTAGTTTTTGGAACCTTGCATACTCAAAGTGCTGGTAAGACAATTGATCGTGTAATCGACGTATTCCCAGCCAATCAACAAGCTCAGATTAGGACCACATTATCCGAAGCCTTAAAGGGAGTTATTGCTCAAAATCTTTTTAAGCGGATTGATAAAAAGGGGCGAATGGCCGTGCTAGAAATTTTGGTTGTTACTGCCGCTGTTTCTAATTTAATTCGAGAGGGAAAAACCTTCCAGATCCCTTCAGTTATTCAAACAGGGAAAAAATATGGAATGCAATCTCTCGATGATTCAATTTTAAAAGCGTTAGAAGAAAAGAAAATTAGCGCTGAAGATGCCTTTGATAAGGCGATAGTAAAAGATCGCTTTATTCCTTTTTTGAAAACACCTCCAGAGTTTTTTTAGACACCATGCGAAAAGCGGAAATCGATTACATTCTAACTACGATGCTCGAAGCATTTGGAAATATTTCCGATTTAAATATAACCGTGGGAAAACCTTTCCAGGTTGAATCTTCTGGTGAGCTAACGGGAGTTCCATTAAATCCGCCAATTGAGAAACTTACTCCATTTCAGGCCGAAACTTTTGCTTTAAATTTGATCAATTCAGATCGTAGGTTGACTGAGATATTATTGCGAGAGGGATCATGTGACTGCTCCTATTTTTTAGTTGGTAAAGCGCGCTTTCGCGTGAATATTTTTTCGCAACGAGGTAATTACACCATTGTTTTAAGGAAACTAGAGACCCGTATTCCTTCTATTGAAGATTTAAAGCTACCTCCTCAGTTTGCAAAAGCCGGAGAAGAGAAAAATGGATTGATTTTGGTGACAGGAGCGACTGGTAGCGGAAAATCCACCACTCTTGCTGCTCTTTTAAACAAAATGAACTGCGAAAGATCGATCCATATTGTTACTTTGGAAGATCCCGTTGAGTTTGTTCATCCCCATAAAAAAGCAACTTTTAACCAACGAGAATTAGGAAGCGATTACGACGCTTTTTCTTCGGGGCTTCGTGCGGCTTTGCGACAGGCTCCCAAGGTCATCTTAGTCGGTGAAATGAGAGATCGAGAAACCGTTGAAATTGGCATGAGCGCCGCCGAAACAGGCCATCTTGTTTTAAGTACTTTACATACCGTTGACGCGGGACAAACGATCAACCGAATAGTAGGTATGTTTGAACAAGAAGAAGAGCAGCAAATTAGACTTAGACTGGCCGATACTGTTAGGTACATTATTTGCCAAAGGTTATTGCCTAAAAAAGGTGGAGGAAGAGTCGCTTTATTAGAGATAATGACTTCCAACTTAAGGGTTAAAGACACCATCATAAACGGAGAATCAGAAGGTAAGTCTTTTTACGAAATTATTTCCAATGGCGACGCTTATGGGATGTGGACTTTTGACCAACACATTTTAAAGCTTTTTAAAGAAAACTTGATTACTGAAGAAACTGCGATGGCTTACGCCTCTCGTAAAGCGGTTGTCGGTCGTGGTTTGGATACCCATAAAGCTGAAAGAGGAGAGAAAACGACAGATATTGAGGGTTTGAGTATGGATAGTGAATATGGCGACCCCTCTTAATAATGATTGTCGTCGAATTGAAAGGGGACTTTGATGATTGTTAAATGTTCTTCATGCGAGTATGAAATAAATATTCCAGATAAAAAGGTACCCGAAGGTAAAGCGTTCAATGTTTCTTGTCCAAAATGTAAAAATAAAGTCCGCGTAGATGGTCGCTTAAAAAAAGATTCTGAACCTGAACAAGAACCTATAGCGGCTACAGTCCCCTCAAAAGCTGATGATAGTGCAAGCGAAATTGATACAGGGCTCGTTGTTGATTCTGGGTTTGAGGAAGATGAGATTCCATTTTACAACGAAAACGATAAAGTCGCTTTAGTCTTGGTTGATAAAGAACTGGACTCATGGACTAAAACGTTAGAAACAATGGATTATAAAATCCAAATTGCTAAATCTCCTGAACAAGCTGCGCACAAAATGAAATTTACACAATTTCATTTTGTAGTTTTAACTGAAACATTTGAACGGAAGAATTTAGAAGAAAACGAAGGGTATCAATTTATTATAGAAATGCCAATGTCTACTAGGCGAAAAATGTTTGTTGCTTTGATGGGATCTGATTTTAAATCTGGTCACAACATGCAGGCCTTCGCATGTAGCGTTAATTTAGTAGTCAACGAAAAAGACATGACTAAACTTCCCGATTTACTAAAACAGTCAATTATTGAAACCGACACTTTTTACAAAGTATATAAAGAAACCTTAACGGCTTTAGGTAAAATATGACACTCGAAGATACCCCATACATCCAAAGATATTCGGATGGAGACGTTATTATCTCAGAAGGTGTAATTAGCAACAATGCTTGCGTTTTATTATCTGGTAAAGTAAAAATTACCAAAAAAATAGAAAAGAAAACGGTAGTTATTAGCACCCTTAAAGAAGGCGATGTTTTTGGAGAAATGGGGTTAATTTCTAATTCCTTAAGAAGCGCTAATGTTACGGCAGTTGGAGACGTGACTATAGGAATTATTGATAAAGAGCGATTTGATACTCTCCTAAATGATGTGCCAGAAGATTTGCGATTAGTTTTCTCGGCTTTGGTTGAAAGATTAAGAGTAACGACGGAAAAGCTGAGTCGCATCGGGATCGAATTAGAGAGTACAAGAAATATTATTCATTCCATTTCCTTAAAAAACGGTTAGCTTAAGCCGTATATGCCCAAATTCCAATATGAAGCTCGTATTCGAGGCAAAAAACAAGTAGGTGTAATAGAAGCAGATAATGAACGTGCCGCGATAACCCTCCTCGCTAAAAAAAATATAAAAGTACAGTCAGTTCAACTAAAAAAAAGTTGGACTGAAGTCGAACTCTTCGCATCCAAGCAACCAATTACCGAAAAAGATGTCGTTTTGTTTACTCGTCAATTTTCTACAATGATTGACGCTGGTTTGCCTATGGTTCAGTGTTTAGATATATTCGCAAAACAGGCAGATAATAAAACCTTTGGAGAAATTATTCGAGATGTAAAAACAAATATTGAAGTGGGGTCAAATTTATCAGACGCATTAAGAAAACATCCTGATACGTTCGATAGCCTTTATTGCAATATGGTCGATGCTGGAGAGTCGGGAGGCACTTTAGACGTTATTTTACAGAGATTAGCTGGGTATATTGAAAAAGCTTTAGCCTTAAAAGCAAAAGTTAAATCGGCTATGGTGTATCCGGGAGTGATTGTCTCAGTTGCGTTTATTGTGGTGGCATTTCTAATGGTTTTTGTAATTCCATCATTCGCCACAATGTTTGAGAAAGGCGGAGCTGAATTACCTTGGCCTACGGCGGTAGTAATGGATGTCAGTAATTTTTTTCGTTACGGCTGGTATTATATGATCGCTGGTTTTGTCGCTTTTGTTTTTATTTTTAAGAAGGTTTATGCGACTGATAAAGGGCGATATGAGATTGATAAGTATTCCCTAAAAGCGCCTGTTTTTGGACCTTTGTTAAGAAAAGTTGCAGTAGCTAAATTTTGCCGGACTCTGGCAACTTTGATTTCCGGAGGGGTTCCCATTATTGAGGGATTAAATATTTGCGCCAGAATTGCCGGGAATAAAATTATTGAAATTGCAATTTTCAAGACGATAGAAGCAATTAAAGAAGGGGAAACAATCGCGGCTCCTTTGGAACGTCAGGGAATATTTCCGCCAATGGTAGTTCAAATGATTGATGTTGGAGAAGCTTCTGGAGCTTTAGATACTATGCTCGAGAAAATTGCCGATTTTTATGATGAAGAAGTTGATAATGCCGTCGATGCTATGACAGCTTTATTAGAACCAATGCTTATGGTTTTTTTAGGGATTATTATTGGATTTATTGTTGTAGCGATGTATTTGCCCATATTCAAAATGGGAGAAGCGACTTAAGATAAGTTGCCCAAATGTGTCGAATGCATTTTCATAAAACTGGCGAAACTCAAATAGGTTTCAAACCTTCTTTTAGCGACCTTCAGGTTTATTGAGACCAGGGGAAATTTCCCGATGGATCACAACCCAGCAAAATTGGATAAAGATTTATCCTTAAGGTTCAAGACTATCTTGATCCTTAGAGCCGCTCTGCTGACAGGTTTAGTCGTTCTTCTTTTTATCTTCCAAATGCAGGCTAGCGGTCCAGTACCAATTCAACCTATAAGCGTTGTTATTGGGTTCGCTTACTTTTTATTTTTAATTTACATATTACTTTTAAGGTTTTGCTCTAATTTTGTCTGGGTTGCAACAGCTTTAGTTTCGGGCGATTTGGCTATTGTTGCGGGCATTTTGTATTCTACAGGTGGAATAGAAAGTCCATTTTCTTTTTTAAATATCTTAACGATTATCGCTACTGGAATTATCCTTCCAAGAACTGCCTGTTATTTAGCCGCTTCGGCAGCTGGTATAGTCTACGGCTTATTATTGGATTTTCAATTTTATGGTATTTTAAATCCAATTTTTTTATTCCCAAACGCAGCAAGTTTTTATGAACGCGGATATGTTTTTTACATAATATTCATTAATATTATTTCTTACTACAGCGTAGCTTTTTTAAGTTCTATTTTGGCGCAACGTCTTAAATCGATTAAGGATGAGTTAGAAGATAAAAGCGCCAATTTGCAAAAGTTACAAGCATTCCATCAAAATATTTTACAGAATATGGGCAATGGAATTTGTACGACAGATATGGAAGGTAGGATAACATCCGTAAACCCTGCGGCTGAGCAAATTATTGGTTCCCGTGACTCTGAAATATTGGATAAGTATTGCTTTGAGATTCTTCAACTAAACGGTTTTGAAAGTTTCTTTAAATTTAATGATGAACCGCTTCCATTTCAGTTAGAAGGTGAGTGTTCAACAAAAGATAAACAAAATATCCGCATTAGAATGAAGATTAGTGGGCTAAGAGATGAAAACGGGAATTCAGTTGGTTTCATTTGTGTATTTGAAGATCTTACTGAGTTGCGCGCGATGGAAAATAAAATCGCTCAATCGCAAAGATTAGTTGAAGTAGGGAAAATATCAGCCGGGTTGGCGCACGAAATACGAAACCCTTTGGCTTCTTTGAGTGGTTCTATTCAAGTTTTGCGGAACGGACTTAGTTTAGAACAAACCGATAAACGTTTGATGGATATTGTTATTCGAGAAACGGATAGGCTCAATTCTATTGTGTCTGATTTTTTAAATTACGCAAATCCGAGACCTCCTAAAGTTGTTTTGATTAATTTGACTCAAGTTTTGGAGGACGTGGTTACTTTATTAAAAAACGATCAAGCTTATAATCAATCGGTTAATGTTATTTTAGATTGCCCTGACGAACGAAATTATTTAAAAGGGGATCCTCAACTGTTCCGCCAACTAATATGGAATTTATCCATCAATGCTCTACAAGCGATGTCTGAAGGTGGCGAATTAAAAATTTCATTAAAGGAAGCGCCAAACTTTTTCCGGGAAAATTATCAATCGAAACAAGCTGGTATTTTTTTAACTGTTGAAGATGATGGGTACGGTATAGAGCCTGGTTTGAAAAATAAAATTTTTGATCCTTTTTTTTCAACTAAAGAAAAAGGGGTTGGGTTGGGGTTAGCGGTCGTATATAAAATTGTTAATCAATTTGACGGTTATATTGGATGCAAAAGTAAAAAACCTCATGGTTCATGTTTTGAAATTTATTTGCCAAACGCTAAGGTTCTTAAAGAAATTTTGGTTTAGTTCGCGGCTTCATAATAAGGTTTTCGAATTTTTTGATTCATTTGACAGCTTCTTTGCTATATTTACGAATATCCAATATAATTAATTAGAAGTTTTTCGATAACTTTATTCTGTGAAGCTTTATATTTCGATTATTATTTTTGAATGCTCCTTTTAGTGAGCTAGTCAAATTTTGAAAAGGGAAAAACATGAGTTCTAATGGACCCATAAAAATTACAGGCGAAGAAGAAATTGCTGTTTGCATGTGTATGCAGTCAAATCATTGGCCTTTTTGTGATGCTTCTCATCATACTTTAGCGGGAAGTGGAGATTTAGGTCCCAAATTAGTTACGTTAGACCCTAATAAAACATATTATCTTTGCGGATGTTATCGAACAAAAAATAAACCCTTCTGCGATGGAAGCCACGAAAAATAAATTTAATGCTTTTATTGCCGTATTAAACCTCTATAGTTCTACATATTTATAGCCAATCATTTTTATTGTTGGTTTCCCTCCCATAAGCTTGTATACCCCTGTTTAGTTTGAATTATTTTTTAGGTTTTTAGAGATGAAAAATGCTGTATTAGGCGTGGTTTTTATTTGGGCAACTATTTGTTGGGCAGCTTATTCTTTTGGGATCAACGAAGTTCCGCCATACCATACAGATGAAAACTACTATGTAGAATCCGTGAATAATATGATTGAAACGGGAGACTATTTCACCCCCTATTATCATGGTCAAAAGCGTTTTTCAAAACCAATTTTTACTTATTGGTTAATGGCGATTTCCAATAAATTGTTTGGCCCAGGATTGGTTGCGGCAAGATTTTGGTCGGCTTTTTTAGGCGCAGGATGCACTATTTTGACATTTTTATTAACCCGAAGATTATTCGGAACAAAACCTGCTCTAATAAGCTCTTTAATATTACCCGGAACTTTTATCCATTTTATGGTTGCGAGATGGGCGACCACGGATATGATTCTAAACTTTTTTATTTTGGCGGCTTTTTATTTTTTTATTCGAGGTTACCAAGAAGACTCTGTTGCTTCTAAAAGTTATTTGTTCGCTTATACATCGTTATCTTTAGGGTTTTTGACTAAAGGTCCACCCGCAATTTTGATTCCTTCTCTTGTTATATTGTTTTTTTTGGTTTTAAGCGGTCAAGGGAAAAAGTTGTTTTGTTTAAAGTTTCCTTTGGGGCTTGCGATTTTTTTGGCGATTAATTTGCCCTGGTTTGGGGGAATGTGGCTTGTTCATGGTCAAGAGTTTTTGGACCATATAGTTAATATAGAAATTAAAAATCGTTTATCAGATCAAACTCCATTTAGCTTTTATTATTTCGGGTCATTATTTCGTTATTCCCTTCCATGGTCTTTTTTCTTACTCTCGGCGGTTTTGGTTTACTTTGGTTTTGTTTCTTGGCAAGACGATAAGACGAAAGAAAAATTTTTTTTAGAAAAAGTGAAAACCGAATTCTTGAGATTATTTAATACTGAATCTCGACCTCTTTTATTTTGTCTTCTTGGTATTGCTATACCTTTATTGTTGTTTTTTGGTCTTAGGACTGAACACAGTCGATATTTATTACCTGTTTTTCCCTTTGTTTGCGCCATTTTGGGATTGTTTTTTGTCCAACTTGAAAATTTAAGTAATTGGAGGGGAAGAAACTTTTTTAAAATACCTTTTTTATTTACTGTATTGTTTTACATTCTAATAGCGATTGGAATGGGCGTATTAATGGCTTTTTATAAAAAAATAGGGCCAATTCCATTTCGATTGGGCATAGTTCCTTTGACGTTGGCATTTGGAATTTCTCTACTTACTTTTTTGTTTTTTTATAAGAGAATTTTTGGAATTGTTGTGACTTTGGCGCTGATGCAAATGATGACTTTGACCTTTATTTTTGGCGATGCGCTTTCATTTTATAGCGGATATCCTATGAAAAAATTTAAAGAGATTGCAACCGTATCTTTAGAAGAGAATGCAACGTTAGCGGTTTTGAATTTAGGGAATGATAGAGCTAAGTGGAGTATCTTAACTGGTAAGCCTGTATATGGATTTGACGAGCCTGAAGAACTTTTTGCAGATTTAGAAATCAAAAATATCGCATTAATTGCAATGAAAGAAAACGATTGGAAACAAAGTTTTAGCGATAAGCGTTTTGTTTTGATTCAAAAAGATCTTAGGTGGAAATGGAAAGGAGAATTGTGGATGAGCTTGACTGATTTATTTGAAAACGGGATAAAAGATTATTTAGACAGTTTGGCAGAAACAGTAGTGTTGTTAAAATATGAAAAATAGACACAGACCTCTTAACTTATAAGCCATTTGATTCAAAGTTGATAGATTTTTGATCAGGTCTTTTTTTGTTGGTCGTTCAAATTTGAAGCGAACAAAAAACCAAAGGTTTCTAACCGCCAAACTAAAACATCTAAGCCTTTAAGCATATAAAACCAATATGGAATAGCTATAATTAGCGGTTTTTTATTTAGTCCATTTTTACATAAAATGAATTCCAATAGCTGTTTTTTAGATCGTCTAATTAAAGGCCAGTTCCCTCTTGCCTTAATGATTTGAATTAACTTAATTAAATTAATAATTCTCTTTACCATATAAAATTTCTCTTAAGTTTTTGTATCTAAACTGCAATGTTTTTTTTATTTAAAATAAACTTTGATGCTATTTACTAATATTACCGTAGTATTTCTTTTTTTAAAGATTTTTTAATAGTTGTTTCCCTAATTTTTCTGGGGGGCTCTAAGTTATTGCTCTTAATTAATTTTTACACTTTTTTGAAAGTCGCGTTGTCTTTCAATTAAAATATAATTTTAATCAATTTTAATTTAGGAAATTAGTTTTGAAAATTGAAGAGTTAGATCAGAAAGCCAGAGAGTTGATTCAACCTGGGTCTTCGCTTGTGGAATGGCATTGTGAATATTTAAGAAGGATGGTTGCGATTGATAGTAGAAGTTTTGGCGTCAATGAGTTTATAGGCGATAGAAAAGTTCCCAGCGATATGACAGAGATTTTATCTTTAGCTGAGGAGTATTTACTAAAAATCGGTTTTGATTTTGTGAAAATAAATAAAAAACCTGATGGAAGTTCGTTGCCCAATCCCATTTTAATGGCGGAATTATTTTCAGGGAAAAATAAACCAACATTGTTGCTATATGCTCATTTGGATAAGCAACCTTATATGGATGACGAAAAATTTGAAAAATGGGGAGGGACTCCACCAACCGAGTTAAGATGGAGTGAAGATAAATCTAGGGCTTATGGACGTGGAGCTGCCGATGATTTAGCTGGAGTGACTGCAATAGGAATGGCTGTCGATGCTCTACTTAAGGTGTCAGGTTTCGACGCAGAAGCTCCGAATAAGGAAATCATAGATAGTCTACCTTGTAATATAAAGGTGATTTATGAAACAGAAGAAGAAGCAGGTTCTAAAACTTTGATCGAGCAAATTACGCAAAACCGTGAATTTTTTGAATCGTCTGATTGCGTGTTAATTACTGATGTGATTAATCCAGATCAAGGAATTCCAGGTTTAACGACCTGTTTACGCGGTCTTGTTCAAATTAATATATCTTTCGAGGCAAAAAAAGATTCCGAAGTAAAGATTAGTGCACAAACGGCGTTATATAAATTATTAGCAACTTTAATTCACGATGATCATTCGTTGGCAATTGAAGAAATTGTTGCGGCAGATATACCGCTAACAGTAAAAGAACGAGAAGGATTTGCGCGAATTCCTACTTCTGTAGATTTTTTAAGGCAAACAGGAGGATTACTCCCGGAAACAATTTTGACAGTCGCTTCCGATCGGGAAAGTATTATTGAAGCCCAATTGCGAAAATCATACGTTAATGTTCGCCCTGGCAATCGTGTTTCAGGTAGCGTTATTTTTGGTTCTGCGGCGGTTAGATTGAAAATTAAACTACCAGATGGTTTGAAGAATGACGATTTGTTAGCTTTGCTTCAGAAAAAAATCGATCAATTAAATAGATTTCGTCTCAAAACTTTGATCAAAAGTTTTTTAAGTGACGAAAATATGATTATTGATTTGTTCACGCAATCTTCTACAAAAAATCCTCATTCGGGAACAAATGGAGGGCCATTTCCAGTTGCTGAATTACAACTAGCTAAAATTATTGATAACCTCATAGGAGAAGATGGGTTTCTAATTTTAGAGGATATAGAAAATTCAAAACGTTATTCAATTCCACTTATAGAAGTTCAATCTTTGTGGGCAGACAATGATGAAAGTTATAGGTTATTTGATTCTCAAGAAGCTAGAGCTATTGTCGAGATTCGTTTGGCAGCTGGAAATAATGATGAGCAAGCTGCGGACGCTTTGAGTAAATATTTATTAAAGAAGGCCCATAAAGGTTTTAAAATTAATATTTTGACTGATAAGGGCGCTCCTCCTTGGATGACGGGAATAGATCGCCCTGCATTTTCACTAATTTTAGAAGCCTTAGAAGCAGGTTATGGCGAAAAACCTTGTTTGTATGGTTGCGGAGGAACTATTCCATTTGTTCCCAAATTGACCGATGCTCTAGGCCCGATTCCTCCACTCTGTTTAGGCGCTTACGACCCAGATTCAAAAATGCATGAACCGGGAGAGAGTATGTCGATGAAAGACTGGCTCGGATGCGTTAGATCAATGATTTACTTCGCATACAGGTCTGCTGATATATTCCCAAAAAGTTAGAAACTAAAATATTTAGTTTATTTTCTGTTACTATTGTAATTTGGTATAATCATTGGCTAAGAATTGACCATTTTAGGTATTTTTTAAAAAAATGAGTGAAGAAAACGGTTTATATCGCCCTATCAATTTGGAAAATATAAGTAAGGGCTCAAATTTAACTTTTGACGTTTATTACGAATCGAAATCTGTGGGGGGTACCTACGTAAAATTCGCAAGCGCAGACAATCCAAGGCATCAAGAAAAAGTTAAGGAGTTTCTGGGTAATCCAGATTTTAATATCCAGCTATATATTGAAGAAAAAGATTTATTCAAATATTACGATCAGACCACTGTTTCATTGAAGAAAATGATGGAAAGTGATGTGGTGCCGCTGAAAGAAAAGACTAAAAAAGTTTATTCAGTGTCAAAAGAAATTATGCAGGACTTTTTTGAGTTTTCCGCTACAGACAAAGTATTAGGTTCCTCCGAAAAAGTAATGGAAATTATGGAGGATTGTATTTCCGACAATAATGTGGGTTTTAAGGCGATTTCTCAAATAACGAACAAAGATTATTATACCTACACTCATAGCGTAAACGTTGGGTTGTATTGTATGACATTTGGCGTAAAGCTTAAGATGGGCAGAGATGACGTTCGTGAATTAGGTTTGGGAGGTATGTTGCATGATGTTGGGAAAGCTGAAGTGCCTCATGATCTGATAAATAAAAATGGAGCTTTAACAGACGAGGAATTTAAGATTATTCAGAATCATTCTCCTAAAGGAGAGGAATATCTTTCCAATTTAAATTGTTATAGCCAAAAAGTTACTTGTATGGCTGGTCAGCATCATGAGAAGTGGAAGGGTGGAGGTTATCCTAAAAACCTCATGGGAGATCAAATTGCAGTTAATGCTAGGATTTGCAAAATAATGGATGTTTACGATGCATTATCCACAAGGCGTTCTTATAAAAAAGCGATGAATTCTTTTGAAGCCTTAACTCTTATGAAGCAGAAAATGAACGATCATTTTGACCCCAAGCTTTTAAATGCATTTATCAGGTTAATGGGACCTGATATGTAATTAGCTAGTTTTGCTAATTACCCTACCGTTTAATCTTCAAAAATTTTTTAGTCTTCGAAGGCAACTGCCGCTAATTCCGCAACTTCTTTTAATCTCGGAATCCAACCATTTAAATTTGATTGATCAAATTCTAAGGTTTCAAAAATCCATGGTTCTATGGATACTTCTGAAGTATGCCATCCATCATGATAATTAAGATTGTCCGCTAAACAGTCAGATAAGTAAACTAAAGCAGATAACTTTCTAGATTCGTCATTATCTGGTTCTAAATTATGATTAAGTTTTACCGCATTAATTAATTTTTCAGGGAAGCCCCAGATAGAAGCCAAATGTCCTGAAATTTCTGAAATTGGCCAACCTAAAGTTTCACTACCTGCCTGAGATAAAGAGATCTTCTCCTTTTTTGCTTTCTTTGCGATTATTGAAAAGATTTTAGGTTGATAAACCAATAGAGCAATTTTTCCAATATCATGAATTAGACCTGCCGTGAAACATTCGTCTGATGCATAGCTTTGGGACAACTCAGCGATTTCTAAAGCGAATGTCGCCGTAATTATCATATGACGCCATAAAGATTTAACTGCGATATCATAATCTTCAAAAACTTCGCTGCTATTTTCCAATATAGGGGTTGTCAAAATTATGTTTTTTATTGGTCCAGGCCCTAAAAGGTTAGAAGCTTGTTGCAAAGAAACAATTTGAGAGGGATAACCATAAAATGGAGCATTGGCAATTTTGAGAATTTGACAAGTGATTGCTGGGTCGTTTTGAATCATTGTTTCAGCTCTAAAATCTTTAAACGACATTGTGTTTACTTGATTCAATACCCTCTTAATCTGGAATGGAGGGGAAGGAAGAATTTCAATTTCCCTAAAAACGTCTATTTCTATTTGTTTCATTAATTTATCCAATGATCGTCTGATTTCTTCCGTTTTCTTTAGCTTTATATAAAGCTTGATCCGCAACCTTTAAAAGGTCGTCTTTATTTTTCATCTTTTTGAAATCAATTTCAGCAACGCCACAACTAATTGTCACGTTCCAATCTTCTGCGTCGCTACCAAAAGATAAATTTTCGACTTGGTTTCGAATTCTTTCAGCAATTGGAAATGCCCCTTTGATATTGGTTTCCGGCAAAACAATTACAAATTCTTCGCCGCCATAGCGAGCGATAGTATCGTGAGCCCTGCAAATTACGTTTAATACTTTTCCAATTTCTATAAGGACCTGGTCTCCTTTTTGGTGGCCATATGTATCATTTACAGACTTAAAGTGGTCAACATCTATGATAACTGCAGATAGTGGGCTTTTGTAACGTAGACTTCTAGAAAATTCCGAAACAAATATATTCTCAAGATACTGTCTATTCTTGATACCTGTTAAGCCGTCGGTCACAGATAGATCTTCTACTTTTTCAAATAGTAGGGCATTACTAATTGTTAAGGATAAAAATTCGGTGATATTGATAACAAAGTCTAATTCTCCGACTGAAAAAAAACCTTTAATATTGTCGTTTAAATTTAGAATTCCTACGATTTCATTTTCGACCATCAAAGGAGCGCAGACTAAAAAGTTATTTTGAAAAAGACTATTGCGTTTTCCTTGGAAGAATTTTGAGTTTTGATAATTAGCTTCGACAATATATTTTCCGTGGTTGAGAGCGTCTCTCATAACAGGAGAATCTTCGACTGCAATCGACATGTTTTTTGGTAAGTCAGGCCTGTTGTGGCAAGCTAAGTTTAGTTTGTTATTTTTCTTGTCGAATAAAAACAAGGTAAAATATCTGATAGATAAAATGTGAGGTAACTTTTCTACAAGAACGCGCTTGATTTCTTCAAGGTCGAGGAGGCTGATGCTTTTTTGTAGGTAAAGTAAGTGATTCGAAAATATTAAAGATTGTCCTAGCATTCCGTTTTGCTTTTTGAGCAAATCTCGAATTACGGAGAGTTCTAAATCTTTTTTATCGTCACGTTTATCATTCATTAATTAGAATCAGTTTAAATTGAGGATTTTTTTTAGATTTACATTCAGATAAGTCAAAAAAATGACGAAAAAGAAATGTAAGGAAAAGAGTTTTTTGTGATTTCTGATTTTGAATAGCTAAATTTATAATATATTTTCAATGAAATCGCAATTCCAACTGCTTATTTTACCCTAAAGTCTAATAAAGTAAATTAATGAGTGCTTTAGGTATGTTTTTTGCTGTATTTGGTGCAAGATAAAATATAACTTAATGAGTTTATGCGGTTAGAAAAAACTTTAAAAAATAAAATAATCCTTTTTCTGTTCCTTTTCCTAAGTGCAGGGAGCTTTGTTCCTTTATCTAGCCCCTCTCAAGAAATTCAGTATTCTGGAGAAGGTTCAGGTATTGCTATTCTTGAAGAAGTTTTAATTGGTCCTCATCCAGATTATTCGCGGTTATTAATTAAAATAGATAAGTCCGTTAAATATACGGTTGATGCTGATTTTCTCAAAAAACAGATAACATTAGTAATAAAAAATGCAAAGTTAGGCCCTAAAGCTCGGCCTAGGATATTTAAAGATTTAAATTTACAAATGGTAGAGCTTTTAGAGCCGAGTCCTGGAACTGTTCAAATTGCCCTGCATCTGCAAAATCAAAACAGCAGGTTTTTTCATTTTCAAAAATCCGGTCCACAACAAATTGTTGTCGATGTTCTTGGTAAAGGCAAACCTTTTATTAAGGCTCGGATTAAAGAACCTTCAAAAGGCTCTAAGGCAGCTGAAACTTTAAAGTTAGCTTCAAAAGGAACCTCAAAGTCAGCCTCAAAGGCAGATAAAAAAATAGATGGAAAAGAAAAAAGCGATAAGGGGGATGGAGCTCTCAGACGAGGCTTGAAAATTCCAGGTTTTACACAAGCGGACATCCAGGAAGCGGTTGTAAGAGATAGAGAGGACCGTGTTAGGAACGGTCGTGATGACTTTAAAGAAGCCCTGTTGCGTTTTCAGCAAAAAAGATATCCAGAGTCCCTTCGATTATTCAAGCAATTTCGTGAAAAGTACCCTGGTAGCAGACACCTTGCCGATATTGCGTATTTGACCGCCCAAGCTGAGTATGCTCTAACTTTCCGACAAGAGATTCCAATATTTGAAAGGACGATTGAAGCGTTAAATTTTGCTTTAAGAGAATATCCTGAGTCTAAGTTTTCCGATCAGGCCTTGGCTCAATTAGCTTCTATTTATGATGAAATGAATTTGACTTTAGAGGCCAAAGCTCTCTATGAAGGAGGTTTGAGAAAAGATCCAAAAGGATTATTTTCAAATTATTTTAATACTCAATTAGCTCTTTTGCAGTTGAGAGAAAATCAATATGAAAAAGCTTACATAGCTTTAAATAGTATTTTGGAAAGGTCTCCCAGAGATGAAAATGCAAGAGACGGAATTTTTAGGATAGCAAAATGGTATTTTGATCAAGAGGAATACGATAAAGCTCTTGAAATTTATGAAGACGGCGAAAAGAGATGGCCCAGATACCTAAATGAAAAAGCCGAAGTTAAATACTTTATGGGAGAAATTTATTTTAAAAATGAAGACTTTAATAAAGCGCGGCGACATTATTTTGATTACATCAATCTTTTGCCTGATACGCCATTATCCTTTAAAGCTCTGAATCGAATTGGCGACTCTTTTTTTATTGAAGGAAATGATCGTGCAGGATTGGCTATATTTGACGAATCCGCTAAGAGAAAAACGGGTGGTCGCGAAGCTCAATATGGAAAGATAAGATTAGCTGATATTGGGATTAGGAACCCAAATCTTAAAATAAATAATATTGTATTTGATTTGGATCCCTATTTTAATCCTTTTAAAACTTACAATCAGATATTTGAATCTGCCGCCGATGCGAATATTGAAGCAGAGGTTCTTTTGAGTCGCGGAATTGCTTACCTCCGTAGTCAAAGATATTTAGATTCCATCGCGCAATTTAAAAAGTTGTTGGCTGCTGAACCGCAAATAAACTTTGTTCGAGCGGCGGAAAAATATTTAAAGCAGTCTTTGATATTTTTAGTGGAAAAGCTTTCCAAACAAAGAGGTTATTTACCTGTTTTATATGCCTATAGCGACTATTTAAGTCTTTCTTTGGGAGATATAAATAACGTTAAAACAGTCCTCCTTATCGGCGAGGCCTATCAGAAAATTGGTATGGAGCAAGAAGCTATTAAGCATTACGAAAGAGTAAAACGGCTAGATACTCACAAAACATATAGCGATAGAATCTTTCTTAATCTTGGGAGAATTCATTTAAGCGAGAAACAATTTAAAGAAGCTGAAAGGGTTGCACGAGCATTTGTAAATAAGTTTCCAAGGAGTGATTTGATGTCTCAAGCCCTTTTATTAAAGGCAGAGGCTCTTGCTGGTAAAAAAGAACCTGATTTAGCGGTTGGAGTGTATAGAGAAATCCTTAAAAAAGGTTTAGGAGATCGTTCAGAAATTCACTATCGAATCGCTCAAATCCGAATGAACACAGATAACTCCAAAGAAGCTATTGAGTCTTTTAACCAATCTATTCAAACTTTTGATCGTTCTATCAAACCGCCTCCCGAGCATGTGCCTAATGCTTATTATAATTATGGAGTCGCATTGTATAACAGTGAGAACTATGAAGAGGCGGTAAAAGCCTTAGATAGAGCCCGAAAACTATACCCGGATCACCCTTTAAATGATTGGGCGGAATTTTTGATAGCAGATTCTTTTTCCAAGTTAAAAGAGTCGGGAAAATCGATCGAGCGAATGGAAAAATTTATTAAAGTTGAGAAGTACGACCGATTACTAAAAAGAGCTGCGCAAAATAAGCTAGATATCATTAAATGGGAAAAAGATTCCAAAGATTTAGGTTAATTCTTTATAATGTCAAAGCCTAAAAGATTTTCTTATTTTAATCGTTTCTGAATATGGTTGAAAACTTGGTCGAAAAAAAAAGAGAACAAGAAATCCAAGTTCTACACAAAGCTTTCGAATCCTTTAATGAGGCTTCACAACAGCTTCAAGGCTCTTATGATAAGCTTCAAGAAAGAATTAAAGAGCTAGACTCTCAACTTGCAGATAAGAATCTGGAGTTAAAACAAAATTTAAATGAAAAAGATAAAGTAAAAAATTATTTAAATAATATTTTAGAAAGCCTTCATAACGGCGTTGTTGTTATTGACTCTAATGAAAAAATCACCGCTTTTAACCAATCGGCTGGCGTGATAATGGGTAAATCTCCCGGCAAGTGTGTAGGAAAAAAACTGAAAGATGTTTTTTCTCCAGATTTTTTTGAATCGACTTTTGCCCCTCTTATTCAAACTAAAGAAAAAAATGAAAGTCTGGATCGAGTTTATTATTTAGAGGATAACGAGAAGGTTGATATACGAGTATCCGCTTCGCCAATGAAAGATAATAAAGATAAGGAAGTTGGTACAGTTTTGATAGTTCAAGATGTCACTGATTTAAAAAGATTAGAAGAAGAAGTGCAGAGAAATCAGCGGCTCACAGCCATGGGAGAAATGGCGGCTGGTATTGCTCATGAAATTCGAAATCCATTAGGAAGCATTGAGCTTTTTGCTTCGCTTTTGCGCAAAGACCTAGAGGAAGACGTCGATAAGCAGCTTTTAGCGGACCATATTTGTTCTGGCGTTAAGAATATGGATAGAATTATTTCAAGTATTCTCTTATTCGCAAAATCTCCGGAACCTTCCTGTCAAAGATGCGATATTAATGCGATGTTACAAGAGCTATTAGAATTCTCTTCTAATATTATTTATCCAGAAAATATTAAAATTATTCGCAAGTTTGGCAAAGGGAAATTATTTTGTAGAGGCGACGCAGATTTGTTGAGGCAGGTGTTTCTAAATTTTATTCGAAACGCCATACAGGCCATGCAAGAAGAGGGAGAATTAATACTAAAAAGCGAAGAAATTGGGATTAGTAAGAAGGGGAAAAGAGAAGGCGCATGTATTGCTATTTCAATATCAGATACCGGAATTGGTATTTCTCCTGAAAATATAAGAAAGATTTTCAATCCATTTTTTACTACAAAAGCGCGCGGAACAGGGCTTGGTATGGCTATTGCCTATAACATCATTAAAGCGCATCAAGGTACAATAGAAGTTGAAAGTCAACAAAATGTGGGTACAACATTTACCGTGAAGATTCCAATTTGGGATACGAAAAGATGAGCGAGCAAGAAACCAAGAAGATATTGATTGTTGACGATGAAATAGAAATGAGGATTGCCTTAGAAGCTACACTCAAACGGGAAGGTTATGAGACTGTTACTGCTGAAAATGGACAAGTAGGATTAGATCGTTTAGGAAAAGAGCCTTTTGACTTGGTTTTAACCGATATGAGAATGCCCGAAATGGGTGGTATGGATCTGTTGCGGTCTTTAAAGAAACATTATCCAAATGTTCAAGTAGTGATGATGACAGCTTATGGAACAATTGACAGCGCTGTAGAAAGTATGAAAGTTGGAGCGTTTGATTATTTACTAAAACCGTTTTCCGCTGAAATTGTCGCCTCGACTATAAAAAGAGCTTTTTTGAAAGGCGCAAGTGGCGCTATTCCTGAACCAATTGATGAAGAGATTGAAACTCAGCCAGAAAAAAGGCCTCCAGAGCGGAGAATAGTTACGGCGAACGCTAAAATGAAAGAAAAATTAGAATTTGTCGAAAATGTTGCGTACAGCAAATCGACTATTTTGATTTCTGGAGAAAGTGGAACAGGTAAAGAGATGTTTGCGCGTTATGTTCATCATTGTAGCCCTAGAAAAGATAAGCCATTTGTCGCTGTAAATTGTGCGGCGTTACCTGAAGGATTGCTTGAAAGCGAACTATTCGGGCATGAAAAAGGAGCTTTTACCGGAGCGACAACTCGTAAAGAAGGTAAATTTGAAATAGCCAATAAAGGCACTCTTTTATTAGATGAAATTACTGAAATGGGCGTAAAGCTGCAAGCCAAATTATTGCGCGCTTTGCAAGAGCATGAAATTGACCGCGTTGGAGGTAGGGAATCCATACCAGTTGATGTGCGAGTGATTGCGACAACCAATCGCGATATAAAGCAAAGAATTAGAGAAAATGAATTCCGTGAAGACCTATTTTATCGTTTAAATGTTATCCCTATGAATTTGCCATCGTTAAGAGAAAGAAAAGAGGATTTGGCTGTCTTAGCTGAATTTTTCATAGAAAAGCATGGCAAAGAAGTGAATAAAAAAATATCTAATATTGCGCCAGCGACTTTAGATCTTTTGAAAAAATATAGCTGGCCTGGTAACGTTCGGGAACTTGAAAATACAATTGAACGCGCTGTTCTACTTTGTCGTGGAGAGACTATTCAACCTGCGGATCTTTTTCTAGATGAAGAGGAGGTTTCTACGACTTCAAGTCCTTCTGGAGCTGAGGCGTTTGTTGGTAAAACCCTTCACCAGATGGAAAAGGAAATGATTCTTCAAACGCTTGAAGAAGTTGATAACAATAAAACAAAGTGCGCCGAAATTTTGGGTATAAGTATTAGAACTTTAAGAAATAAATTAACTGAATATGAAGCCAAATCTAAATAAAGGTTTGCTGATCATATCTGAACAAAATTTTAATTCTTACGACAAAGAAATAGTTTTATTTATAGAAATTACTTAGTAATAAACCACTCCTCTTCTTTTTACCTTCCTTCTTACCTCTCGAAATCCACTTAGTCAAAATATTGGCAAAATCCTTTGGCATGGCATTTGCTCTTAGTAGTTTAGGAACAAATTTTGTCAAAAAATTGTCTATGAAAGGCCAAAGGATATGGATTTTTTATCTTCAATGAAGATTAGCTCTTCCGGATTATCAGTACAACGTAAACGGATGGAGACTATTTCTAGTAATCTGGCGAATATTGAGACAACTCGAACTCCAGAGGGTGGGCCCTATAGAAGAAAAGATGTTGTTATCACGGCCCTTCCTTTAGAAGATCAGTTTAGTCAAAACCTTAGCAGAGAAATGCAATCCAATGTAAATCGAGTTGTAATAACCGATATTGTTGAGGATCAGGAAGAACCGAGATTGGAATTCCAACCTAACCACCCCGACGCAAATGAGTTGGGTTATGTTGCAAAGCCTAATATTGATTTGATGAGCGAAATGGTGGATTTAATGACCGCTTCTCGTTCGTATGAAGCTAACGTAACTGCTATTAACGCAACGAAGAATATGGCTTTAAGAGCTATTGATCTCGGAAGATAAACGAATATTAAAAACTAACTAAACCCGCAAATCCCATGGAACAGATTCTAGCTTTTATCGAAAATCTTAAAAATAGATACCAAGAATTTACAGCAGGTCAAAAAGGAGCTGTCTGGGCATTAGTAACCATAGGAATTTCTGCTTTGGTTGCGATGTCTTTTTGGGTTCAAGAACCTGATTTTCAACTTCTTTACTCGAATTTAGCCGCAGAGGATGCTGCAGCTATAGTAGAAGATTTGAAAACTCAAAAGATACCTTATGAGTTAGGAGCTAGTGGGACCATTGTTAGGGTGCCTTCCAATAAAGTTCATGAATTGCGTTTACAACTTGCTGCGAAAGGTTTGCCAGAAGGCGGCGAAGTGGGAATGGAATTATTTGAGGACTCCTCTCTTGGAATGACAGAATTCGTTCAAAAATTAAGTTTTCAACGAGCATTAGAAGGTGAATTGATAAGAACAATTAAAGCGTTAGATTCAATCAGTCAAGCTCGAGTTCATTTAGTTATTCCGGAAGATAATATCTTTCTTAGAGAAAAGCCTAAAGGTAAGGCCTCGGTTACTTTAAAAATTAAAACGGGACGAACCTTATCAGAAAGCCAAGTTCAAGGGATTGTTCATTTGGTGTCAGGTAGCGTAAAAGGAATTTCTCCAGAAAATGTGGCTATTGTTGATATGAAAGGAAATATTCTTTCTGGAGATCAAAAGTCTTCCCGCGAGGCAATGATCACCGGGAGTAATTACAAGCATCAAAGAAACCTCGAAATGGAATTTGAAAATAGCGTTACTAAGATGTTAGAGAGCGCTTTAGGGTCAGGAAAAGTAATCGCTCGGGTAACTGCAAAACTCAATTTTGATAAAGTTGAAAGAACTGAAGAGATTTACGATCCTGAATCCCAAGTAATACGAAGCGAACAAAGAGCTACAGAAGCTGTTGTAGGAGCGACGCCTCCTGGCGGTGTGCCTGGCGTTCAGGCTTTACTACCGACAGGACAAACTCCAGGCGGCAAGGCTGGAAATGCCGCAAAAAGAAATAATGAAAAACAAACGCTTAACTATGAAATTAATAAAGTAATTCGTCGAATTACCAAGCCAACTGGCGGACTCACCAATATTTCAGTAAGTGTTATGGTTGATGGAACGCTTGATCAGGATGGGGTTTATAAAGCAAGAACGCCGGAAGAAATGGCAACCTATCTAGATTTAGTTAAGCGTGCTGTTGGTTACAATGCTCAACGTGGCGATAAAATTAAAGTTGAAAATGTTCAATTTGATAAAACCCTGCAGTTGCAAGAAGCGGAACGTTTAAAGCAAGCTGAGCAATTGGAACTTGGTTTAGAAATTGGTAAAATATTATTAGGTTTCATCTTTGTTTTCTTGTTCTATACTCGATTAGTTCGACCTTTGGTTACTTGGATGACCACAAGCGTAGAAGTAGTTCCTGAAGAAGGGGCCGCTCCTGAAATCCTAGCGACTGAGGAAGACCTAGAAGAGGAACGACAACGATTAGCTGAATTGGGACCAGCCGCTCAAGAAATCAGGAATGCCGTTAACGAATTTGTAGAAACAGACCCAGCGTTTTCCGCTAGCATTGTTCGTAAGTGGATGAGAGAACGCAAAGGGGTAGACGAGTAAATTAAGGAGAAAAAATGGCTAGAGAATATACTGGACCTGAAAAAGCCGCAATTTTTTTGATGTCGTTAGGTGAAGAGCCTGCAGCTAAGGTTTTAGCGAATTTGGACGAACGGGAAATACAATCCATAGGTAACTACATGTCTGCCTTATCCGATGTAGATATTCAAACTATGGATAAAATTCGAAAAGAATTTCATGACGCTGTAGAGTCTGGTACTGGTGGTATTGGCTTAGGCGGCGTAGAGTTTTTAAAAGCAACTTTAATGAAAGCCTTAGATCCTGTTAAAGCGGCAGAAATTCTAAACAATATTTCTTCTCCCACAGATGAATTAGAAGGCGGTTTGGAAACAGTTAGGATGTTGGATCCTAGAACCATATCCAACTTTTTAGTGAACGAGCATCCTCAAACTGCCGCTATAATTATGGCTCATTTAGAACCTATTGTAGCGAGTTCAGTTTTAAAAGAACTTCCTGAAGATATGAGAACGGAAGTTGTTCATCGCCTTGCTACCTTAGAACGGGTTGCCCCTATGGTTATTAGAGAATTGGACGAAGCTCTGCAAAATGAATTACGCGCTTCGACTGCAGTTTCTGGTAGTAAAATGGGAGGCGTAGATAATGCGGCTAAAATTATGGGAACGTTAGATCGAACTACTGAGACTTCAATATTGACTGAGTTAGATGAAGTAGACCCTGATTTAGCGAACGAGATTAGGAATCTAAGGTTTACTTTTGAAGACGTTGTCAAAATCGACGATCATGGTTTACAAATGGTATTGAAGGAAGTAAACCAGGAAGATTTATTAATCGCCCTTAAAACTGCTAGCGATAAATTAAAAGATAAAATATTTAACAACATGTCAGAACGGGCGTCCATGATGCTTAAAGAAGATCTAGAAGCCATGGGGCCAAAAAAAATTAGCGAAGTAGAAACTAGTCAAGGTAAAGTAATTAATGTGTGTAAAAGGTTAGAAGAAGAAGGAAAAATTGTAATTGGCGGCGGAGCAGAGGATCAATATGTCTAACGAATTCCAGGAAGACTTGAAAGGCAAATTGTCGGGAGGTTTTCAAAGAGATTTTCTTAAGAGCGAAACGGTTGAATCTGTTAAACCAAAAGAACAGTGGGAATACGAGCTTAAGGAGATTATCAACCCAGAAGAAGTTGGCGAGAAACGATTTGTTTATGATTCCGACGACGCTCGTAATTTCGATCAAACAAACGTTAAACGCGCGCGCGAAGGCGTTAAAGAGATTCTTTCAGACGCTATCGATAAAGCCAAATTAAAGGCGACTCAGATAAGGGAAGAATCTCAGAAGTTAGGATATGATGAAGGTTATAAAGGGGGGTTTCAAAAGGGAGAAAATGAGTCCTCTCTTGAATTTGAGCCCTTTTTTAAAACATTTGATCAATGTGTCCGAGACCTAACTATTTTTAGAAAAAAGATGTATGGCAAAGTGGAAAGAGAAATGATGGAAATGGTGGTTGGTCTAACTAAGAAAATAGTCCACCATGAAATGAGTATTCGAGAAGATAGTATAAAAGATATGATTAGATTGGCTGTCGATTCGGTACTAGACAAGGAGACTATGGTCATCAAAGTAAATCCTGCCGATAAAGGTTATGCTGAGAGTTTTAGACCTGAGTTACATTTGTTATTTGACGAAATTAGAAATATTACTTTTGAAGCTTCCCCTGCAATGGAACGTGGAGGATGTGTAATAGAAACGAACTTTGGAACTGTCGATGCACAGATTAAACATTTAGATGATGAAATCGATAAAATTCTTAATTTAACTCCGCGGTCATTTGAAGAAGAAACTGATGTGGATGATGAGTTAGAGGAAGCTGAGCCCGATGGAAACTAGTATAGATATATCAAAGTACCGATCTTTTATAGCCGATACTCGGTTAGTAAAAAAAAGCGGAAAGGTTAAAAGGATTGTTGGAATGATTATAGAGGGGGACGGTCCTCCCTGTGCCGTAGGAGCGACATGTACCATCTTTCCTTTGGGTGGAAAAGAACCTGTAAAAGCCCAAGTTGTTGGGTTTCAGGATAATAAGACGCTTTTAATGCCGTTAGGCGATATATTTGGTATCGAACCTGGAAGCAAAATAGAAGCGGAAGAAGATTCTCCAAGTTTTTCTGTCACTCCCAATTTAATTGGGAGAGTTATTGATGGGACAGGCGCGCCCTTAGACGGGAAAGGCCATATCCCACTAGGAGTTCAGTACCCTTTAATGGGAACCCCGATTAACCCTTTGGAAAGGAATCGTATTAACGAGCCTTTAAATATGGGAGTTCGCGCAATTAATGGATTATTGACATGCGCTAAAGGTCAACGCATTGGTATAATGGCCGGAACAGGAGTTGGTAAATCTGTTTTGATGGGAATGATTGCGCGTAATACCTCGGCGGACTTGAATGTAATTGCCTTAATAGGGGAAAGAGGACGAGAAGTTCGAGAGTTTATCGAAGAAAATTTAGGACCAGAAGGATTAAAAAAATCCATCGTTGTTGTTGCGACTTCGGATCAACCTCCTCCTGTCCGCTTGCGTGGAGCTTATATCGCTACTACGATAGCTGAATATTTCAGGGATCAGGGTAAACATGTAGTTTTGATGATGGACTCGGTTACCCGGTTTGCGATGGCGCAAAGAGAAATTGGTTTGTCCGCTGGAGAACCCCCGACGACCCGAGGTTATACGCCATCCGTATTTTCTTTGTTGCCCAAGTTGCTAGAAAGGGCGGGGACTTCCAAGGCATCTGGAAGTATCACCGGACTTTATACTGTTTTAGTTGAAGGTGACGATTTGAGCGAGCCTGTAGCTGATTCTATTCGAGCGATTTTAGACGGGCATATTATACTTTCTAGAACGTTAGCGTCTCACAATCACTATCCGGCGATCGACGTTTTAAGTAGCATTAGTAGATTGATGATAGATGTTGCGTCGAAAGATCATCACCAAGATACAATGAAATTTAAAGATATTTTGGCGACTTACAAAGAAGCCGAAGACTTAATTAATATTGGAGCATACGCTAAAGGGAGTAACCCAAAAATAGATAGAGCTATGGAGAAAATTGACGCTATGAATAATTTTCTTCGTCAGGGAATTATGGAAAAGTCCACTCTTGAAGAAAGTATTGGAGGATTAAGCCAAATTGTTAATTAAAATAACAAACTTTTTAAAGAGAAAACATTATGGCTTTTAAATTAGAAACTCTTTTAAAGATTAGGATTAATAGTGAAAATTCTTTAAAAAAGGAATTTTCAGAAATCCAGAATCATTTGATTTCTCAGCAAAAGAGACTCCAATTTATGGAAAACGTTACCAATAAAACAAAGGATAATTGGAACGCAGCCATGAGTCGTCAAGTAGACCCTAGTATGTTGGAAGTTTATAATCAATTCTTTGATGGAATTGAGAGTCAAAAAAAACTTCAACAAAGTATAATTTCTGAGGTAGCCGAAAAGGCGGACGCTAAAAGAACCGTTTTGGCAGGAGCCATGCAAAAAAGAAAAACTTTGGAAATTCTAAAAGAAAAACAAATAAAAGAAGAGAAAGAAAGACGATTAAAAATAGAAACGGCGATGTTGGACGAAGTTGCTACTTTGCAGTGGAACAGAAGGTCGCAATAATGCTTCGAACTTTTTTCTTTGGCTTAACTGTCTTCTTTTTTTACTTTATGCCATTTTCCATTTCTGATTTTAAATTGTTAAGTTGGAAGCTGGGGCCGGAAATTGCTTTTGCGCAAATATCAGATAAAAAAGAGCCGAAAACGGCAAAAAAGCCTCCAAATGTTTCTCAAAGACCGCAAAGCGTTAACATTGAAACACTTCGGCTTATCGAAAGAATTGAGTCAAAAACTAAAGAATTAAAGAGACGAGAAGAAGCTGTTAAGTTAAAGGAGCAACAGCTTAAAAATCTTGAGAAAAAAGTAGAAAAAGACTTAAAAAAAATTGAAGACGCGATAAACCAAGGGCAAGTATTACTTGGAATTTCTGAAGACTTAAATCAAGAAAACTTAGACCTTTTAGTAAATATTTATTCTTCTATGCGTCCTGAAGATGCGGCGCCTTTAATTGGCGCTTTAGATGAGCGCATTGGAATTCCAATAATTTCTCGTATGAAGAGTAAGATAGCGGCGCAAATTTTAAGTCAAATGGACCCAAAGGCAGTAAAAGTAATCAGCGAAAAGTTGGTAAATCCTGCGAAATATAAAGAACCAACACCTTAGATTAGAGTTTTTCTAAAGGGGGTGGTTCTTTTGATTGGTTTTTCGATATTTCAGGATTGTACATTCCCACCGAGACAATCATTTTTAATCCTTGTTCCACTGGAAAGTCTAAAGGAATAATTTTTTCTTTAGGTAAGATTACGGTAAAGCCGGTCGTAGGATTTGGAGTGGTTGGAACAAAAACATTTACAAAGCTCCCTCCCAGTTTACTTTCTATCTCTCCAAACGTATCACAACATATTATTCCAAGGCTTTGTAGCCCTTCTCTTGGATAATCTAGCACAACGGCTTTTTGGAATTTTGGGGTTCCCGTTTCTGAAAAGGTTACCACTAGTTTTTTTATAGCTATGTAGATATTTCGTACGAAAGGAATTCTTTGAACAAAAATATCACCGAAACTGACAAACTTTTTCCCATACCAATTAGTTGCAAAAAGACCGGCGATAACAATCAGTATAAACAGAATGAAAAAGCCGGTTCCAGGGAGATAAAATTTATTGGGTATTTCAATGCCAGTTTTAAGTATTAGGTTGTTAATTACTGGAACCAACGATTCGTCTAGTCTGGAATTGACGAATGAAAAAAGAAAGTATGTTAGACCGGTAGGGATGACTACCAGAAGTCCTGCAATGATATTTTTTTTAATCTTTGTTTTGATAGAGGTCTGGGACATGAAAAAGCTATTTAAATAGTAAGGATTATTCTAATTTTATTTTAAGCTTTTTAAAATGCTTTAACAAGAGAGGTAATGAGATAAGGACGGTGTAGTGAAGTTGGAATTAATAATTCACAGAAAGCTAACCAACCAAGGACTCTAGATGGTTTTTTACTCGCGTTACTAATTTTGGGTGGCGGTCGCCGCCAAGTTTGATAAACCTTCGGTAAAAATAAATGGCAGAGGTCATGTTGCCCATTTCTTCGTAAAGTAAACCTAAATTATAATTTGTTCCTGGGTGTTCTGAATCTATTTTGAACGCTTTGTTATATACCGATTGGGCTTTTTCCAGCCAGTTTTGTTTTTTGTATATTATTCCTAAGTTATTATAAGTTTCTAGATTGTCGGGTTCAGCCTGAATCGCCTTTTTGTAATTAGAAATAGCTCCTTTAATATTTCCCTTTTTATAATAGACGACTCCTATATTGTTATAGGCTTTTGAAAAATTAGGATCTATGTATAAAGCTCGCATAAACTGTTCAAGAGAAGCGTCATACATTCTTAACTTTTTATAAATTAATCCAATATTGTTGTAGATTTCTGGATTTCTAGGATCTAATTCGGCGGCTTTTTGGTAATTGATCAAAGCTTCTTGATGATCTCCCGCTTCTTGATGGAAAGTTCCCATGTTGAAGTAGTAATTTGAATCCTTAAAAATTTCAGGCGTCGTCGCTTTAGAAAGTGGAGGAGTGGACTCTAAACTTTTCATGGGAATCATTTCTTCGGGAGAAAAGTTCGCCATTTCCAATTTTTCTCGGCCCCCACCTGATATTTGTTCTAAAAATTCTTTCGGACTTAGAATGACAACATGTTTAATTTTTTCGTTTAGACTTTGTATATTAGACACGTTTGAGCTAGAGGTATTGGGTATTCGATTCTTCCGATATTTTTTCGCCGTTATTTTAGGGCCTCTTCTTATCTTGATCTCTAGGGGATGCAAATCTTTTACAGGAACAATTTCTGATGTTGTTCCTTGTTCGGAATTTGACATCTCATCTTCAGGTATTTCTATTTCAATCGGTTTTGCCTGAACCTGTGATTCTTTTTCCACCGCTGCAGGTTTGACCGGTTCATTTTCAGTAGGGTTTGAGCTTTCTGTATCGGTTGCAATATCGCTAGAATCTACATCAGGTTCTGTTTGATCTAAGCTTTCGGCAGTTTGTGGAGGTACGAAAGGTTCTACTGTTTTAGTTTCTTTTACTGGGGGAACAGATGGAGCTGCAGGCTGTGGAGCTGAGGTCTGCGGAATTGGTTTAGGTTTTGGTTGCGCTGGAATTTTTGCGACTTGAGTTGGAATTTGTTTTTTACTTTTTAAACCCAGGGTTTCCCAAATAGATAGATCGGTAATTTTCACGCCTTTATCAAAAGCGCCAGAGAAAACTAGATAGGAAAAAACAATACCTAAGATTCCAATGGCTACCGCTTGCCCAAGCACTTTTTTGTCTGGAATCTTCCCAGAAGTCTTACCCTTTGACGCGATTAAATTAAACTGTGGGATTTTGGGTCCTAAAGATTCTTTAGCTTTTAACGCTTTTTTAAGACTATCGGCTATTAAACTCATAGCGGTCTCCTAACCGGAATTTGAAAGCGAAAGCAATAAAGGTTCTCGGCCAGAAGTTTTTAAACGCTTTAGGCTCGGTTTTGCTTCGGTTATTGTCCCAAATGGGCCTACGTAAACTACATACCAGATTTGCCCTGAAGAATTAATTTTTTTCCAATAGGTTTTGAACCCTTCTGCTTTTAATATTCCCGCGTTTTTTTCAGCCTTTTTCTGTTTACTAAAAGCATAAACTTGTATTCTATAATCTTCTTTATAACTTTGTCCTATCGGACTAGAAGGTCGACTGTTTTCTGTAGTTTGAACATTTGCATTACTTTTTGTTGGAGTTATGTTTTTCTTGATTTCAGCTAAATTCTCAGAGTTATTGGGCTGTAGAATAGGTGACGCTATCTCTTTATTTAAATTAGCGCCCCCCGAATTTGATTGTCCTGAAGTAAAGAAAATCAAACCTGCAATAAAAAATAGGATTGAAAATGCCAAGCTTGAATTTTGTTTAATAAGTTCTTTCCAGGAACGTTCCATTGCGTCTACCCCGGAAAGACTTTTTATTCCTTGTTTCACATGACCGGATTCAATGGAGTCGGTTTGAGCGTTAAAAGCTGAAAGAAGAGCTCGATCGCTTACCAAATTAATGAGTCTTGGATAGCCTTTGGAATAGTTATATATTGTTTTTAATGCAGACGAATTAAATCGAATACGCGAAACGGTTCCAGCGATCATCACCCTATGATTAACGTAGTTGTATGTTTCTTCCCGAGTCAAAGGAGGAATTTGATAACGGATAGAAATCCTCTGATTTAATTGCTTTAATTCGGGGCGATTTAACTTTTCGGTTAATTCTAGCTGTCCAACGAAAATAATTTGGAGTAATTTTTCTTTTTCGGTTTCCAAGTTGGATAAAATCCGCACTTGCTCCATAACGTCGAAGGAAAGGTTTTGCGCTTCATCGATAATTAAAACCGTCGATTTATTTTCTTCATGTTGTTTTAAAAGAAAAGCATTTAAAACGTCTATTAATTCTTTCTTTGAAAGGCAATCAATTAAAGATTTTTCTTCGATGGATTTTAAGTGACTTCCAGCTGTTGAATTTTGAGCCATTTGCCCAGTATCCCCAGGAATAACGTCTACAGGAGTATGGGCTAAATATAAACTAGGTTCTATCCGCAAGTCATAAAGGCATGTGCGAAGCAGATCTATATCGGAAAGCATTGGATTCAGTATAAGAGCGACTTGGACGGAGCTGTCCAGTCGGTCTAATAAGCAACGACACAAAGTTGTTTTACCCGTGCCAACATCTCCGACAATGGTCATGAACCCTTCTTTTTGTTTTATTCCATATAACATATGATCCAAAGCTCCTTGGTGCTGCTTGCTCAAGTATAGAAACTTTGGGTCCGGAGTTAAACTAAAGGGTTTTTCTTTTAAACCATAAAAGCTTTCGTACATAAAAGACCAAAAATAGCGTTTAAAAAATTAAAGGTCAGTCAACAGGTGAGACCTTTTGCGAGTTAATTAAATTTTACTCCTAATTTTTTGGCATTCATAGATTCCGCAAGAACTCTTTCGTCGATTTTTTTCCCAGCTAAAACTTCAGGAGTTAATAAAATCACCAATTCGGTTTTTTCAGTAGTTTCCAGTTCTCGTTGGAATAGACGTCCAAAAATAGGAAGATCTTCTAAAAGAGGCACGCCGTTGGTTCCGGTAGTTTTCCGGTCTTGCATCAACCCCCCAATGATAATTGTCTGGCCATTTTGAGATAATACGACATTGTTCGCTTCCCGAACATTTAGAATCGGGACTCGATTGATTCCGTCAGGAGAAACGGCTGTTCCAGTGCGTTCTGAAATACTGGTGTTAATGCTCATCATAACCTGGCCATTGATATTTATTTGTGGCAACACGTCTAAAATAATACCCACCGTTACCGTAGCGGGTTGAAACGTCGTTGAAGAAGCGGTTGTCGTTGTCGCTGGAGTTACCTCGGGAACGAAGAAGACATCTTCCGTACCAACCTTAATAACAGCTCGTTGATTATTCAACGTCGCGATTTTAGGACTTGAAAGCACGGAAACAGAACCTTGATTTTGCAAAGCTTCCACTACTAAATTCAATTTGGCGTTGCTGATACCATAGGTCAAGTTAGAAGTCCCCTGTATCAGTGATGTTGCTGGATTACTGGCTAACCCATCGTGAATGATACTTATTGGGGTAACCGTGCTCCAATCGATACCCAAACGATACTCATCATTGAGATTGACTTCTAAAATTTGAGCTTGGATATAGACTTGGCGTTGAGTTGACCCTTCGACCGCTTCTAAATATTCAGCGACACTAAGCAATTGTTCTGGATAGTCTTTTATTATAATTAATCCAGCTTGTTTATTAATCGAAACGAAACCATTTTCTGTTTTGCCATCGGCTCCACTATCTTCTTCAGCCTCAGCATCGCCTTCAGCTGGGGCTGCTGGGGCTGCCGCTCCACCTCCTAGTGATCCTAAAGCCGCGCTTAGAGGACTTGCCGCTGCCGCTGGCGCTGCCGCTCCTGCCGCCGCTCCCGCTCCTGCCGCTCCATCAGCTCCGCTATCTCCAACTCCGTCAATATTTGTTCCTGGGCTAAGAAATTGTCTAAGGCCAACTGTGATTTCGTTCCATAGATCGGTTTCTTCCGTAGAAATTAAGCTACTAGTTGTCCGCGCGTTGCCTGAACCGCTTGTACCTCCAGAAATACCAGCTCCAGAAATTTGAGAGCCACTGGAAGATTGAAGGTTACTGCTACCTTGACGGCGAGAAATAATATAATTTAAATGGAAAATCCGAGTTTCCATTTTATCTGCCGTTACTCGGATGTAATTTTTTTCTATGGTGTATTTTAATTTTAGAGGGGTTAATAGAGCTTCCAATACCTCTCTGAGTGGAACATCTTTTAAGTCCACCGATGCTTTTTGTCTAATAGATGGATCAATTAAGATGTTTTGGTCAATTTCCTTTGAGATTGAGAATAAAATTGTTTTTATGTCGACATCTTTTGCGGAGATACTAAACTTTGGTCCTCTATCCCTTAATCTTCTAGTTTCGGTATCGCTCTGAGTTAAAAGAATTTCTGTCGGGTCATCTTCAGGAAGCGAATTTTTATTTGATTTAGTTTTTCCAGAAGCAGGCTCTAACTCGTCGCTTAGGTCGGCTTCTGGGTATAGAAACGATTGTTGAGTTTCAACTAAGCTTCTTAGAGGCGATCTTCGTTTTCTCTTTTTGCTGCCACTCTTTTTTAATGTTCTCGCGACTTGCTCTGTTTCTATATCCTCATCCCAGTCTTCGTTAGATTCAGATTTTTCTGGTTTTTGAGCGTCAACGGAAAGAGCAGCTTCCGAAGCTGTTTTCGGATTTTCATTTTCTTTATAGGCGATTTTATTGGATATGCAAGCGGATAGATAAAAGATTCCTATAAAAAGAAATAAGGTTACCTTTTTAGCAGTATATATAAAAAACCCGTTACTTATCTGAACCAGGCGGCAGGAGGGCATTTTTTGCTTATATCTAAGGTTTTCGAATTGATGTATAATTAGTGTAAATTACAATGAATAATAATACATTAAATTAAAGAAATAGTCTAAATAAAATTGATTTTATTGAAGTTATTTAGTTTTTAGGTGGAAGGTAGAGTTCTGATAAAAAAGCTATTTAGCATGAAAAGTTGAGAATTAGGACATTTTGAAGGAAGGAGTCTCTAGAAATGGAAATTTTTCGAGATTTAACTTGTTGAGGTTTTTCCTATTAGAAGGGGTAATTAACCTATTTTTTATGCGTGCAAAAGGAGAAAGTGTAATCTTCGAAATTGGAATCTTTTTAGTTTCTGTCTTTATTGACCTTAATTCTAAAGTAGCTATTTTTTAAAGTTAAGGTAGTGCGTTCTGCATCATTTTCGAGTATTACTCGATCACTTGAAATGGCGACTACTTTTTTCCCAAAAGCAATATCGCCGACTTCGAAATTAAAATTGTTAATAGTGGCAATTCGGTTTTTTTTGGTAATTGTGATGGCTTGTAAACTAGGTTCCCCTTCAGGCTCTGCAGGTTTTTCTTCATTAATTAGTTCAGATTTTAAATAAACGCCATCAGGTAATAAAAACGGATTTCGGACCTCTCCCTCACTTTCATCCTCGGTAGGAGGTCGTCTATCTGAAAAATTTTCTCCAGGTTTTCCCTGCATTGAAGGGTTTTTTCCTGGAGGCGGAGGGAGCTTTCCTAGATTAGATAAAGGGAGTTGGTTTTTAGGTTGTTGAGAATACGAAAATGGAGAAAAAGAAAAAAAACACATAAATAAAGAAACTAGAAATAAAACCAAACGCGAATGGATCATATGAGTGCGTAAAGTTTTAAGGTTAGCTTAGTTTGAATATTAGGTAAAATTTCGTCTTTTCTTTTGATTTCTATCGTATCCAGAAAAATAATCGCGGGAATTTTCTCTAGACCTTCAATAAAACTGGCAATTGCTTGGTAATCGCTATGAATAACCATTGTGACAGTTACTTCTTTATATTTTAATTTTCCCTTTTTTATTTCTTCGTCAGTGGTTTTAGTCGATTTTAGTATCGCCTTGCTTTTTTCAGCTTCGGCGTTCATGGCGTTTAATATTTCAAGGTAACTGCCCCTCATTCTACTTTTTGCAAATTTAATATCCTTTTTCAATTGAGCGTTATTATCTTTAAACTTATTGATTTTTTGCTCTATATTTTTAACGCTGGCCGCCGCTGGAATTATTCTTGCCAAAGAATTTAAAGAAGTATTGGTTTTATTTATTTGAGAGGTAATTTTTTTTAGTTTTTTTTCTTGTACTTCGTACTCAAGTTTGAAAAAACCTAAGCCAACAACCACTAATGTCATTGCGACCATGATTGCTTTCTCTCTCGGGGTAAGCTTTTTTATATCAAACTTATTCATGTGGTAGATTTCGTAGCGCTTTTATTGTTTGATTTTCTAATAGATAGATTTTCTGATTCTTTAGGAAAAGCGGTGATTTTAAATTTCAAGCCAGGGCTAGTGTAAACTTCAGTTCCCTCGGCTTGTGTGTCTTCTAATTTAAAAACTGTAAAAAAAGGCGATTCTTTTAGGGAACTGAGAAAATCAGTGAGCGCTTGTAATGATGTTCTTTCGTTTCCAAAGAAAATGCCTTTAAGAAAAATATCTCCCCTTTTTTTATCCTTTTTGTCTCTTTTAGCTTTGTACACTAATTTTAATAGAGAGGTTTCAGGAGGAGTGATTTTTGCGATTGTATTTAACGTTTCCTTGATATCGATTACTCGATAAACACCGGGAAGGTTCTTAAGCTGTTTTTCTAAAGATTCTCTTTCTACAATAATTTTTTCCAAAACTTTTGCGGGGTTTTGAGCCGCTTCAGCTGCAGCTTGCATAGTGGCAAACTGTTGTTGAATTTTATTTAATCGTTTTTCTGAAGTTTCAATTTTTCCTCTAACGCTAGAACTAACCAACATTATTGCAATGATAAATAGAGGAATTAATGAATAAGGAGCCCATTTAATAATATCTTTTTTAACAGAGTATCTAGATTCTTCAGGTAGTACATTAATTCGGCTAGCCTTTCCGAGCGCTAAACCTGCGGCGGTCGTTAAACTGGGGCCTAAAAGTTTGGTGTTTTCTTGCGATACATTATCTAATGGTTTGGTTGATTGAAATAAAGGATTACATCTCTCGATAGGGATTTCCAAACTTCCAGAAAGAAATTGATAAAAACCCTTTAAGCTGCCGGAACCTCCAGAAAGTATGATGCGATGAACTGCATTTTGCTTATACTGATTTTTGAAATAATCAATAGAACGCATAAATTCTTCCAATTGCTTTTCTACAACAGGGAGAATTCTTTCTCGGATATCAAGAAGCGGAATTCCTTCTTGAGTGATTTCTAATGAATCCTCAGCGGGCAACCCATAAGTTTTTTTAATGGTCTCCGCTCGGACAGCGTCAACGCTGACCTTGGTTTCGTCTTCTAAAGTATAGTCTCCGGTAATAGCGCCAGTAACGTTTTTACCGCCATTAGGAATTTCTCTTGAAAACCTTAGTTCGCCATCTATAACAAAATAAACTCTAGTTCGTTCGGCGCCCATATCAATATAACTAGTTACGGTGCCAGGCTCTAACTGATTGAAAGAACTGTCATAGTGCCATAAAGCTAAAGGAATTATTGTGACGCCTAAGGGTTTTAAACCTGCTTTTTCAGCAATAGAAACAAGGAATGGAACAATATCCGCTCGTACAATAACGCTCAATAATTGGTAGTATGAAATGCCGTCGTCTTTAGTGATTTCGCCAGTAATATGGTAATCAGCAAAAGCGTCTTCAACAGAAAAAAGAACTTCTTCCTTTGCGTTCCATCGGGTGGCGTCTAAGATCTCTTCTTTGGGGATTTGGGGTAGCTCTAAATGACGGATAACAACATTGTGTCCGCTCACCGATAAATATATTTTGTCTGTATCGAAGTTTTTCTCTTCAAACATGTGCTTGATCATTTGACCAAGAGCTTGAGCGCGGTCTGGAACAGCTAAAACAGAAGGAGGAATTTCTTTTACGGCAAAATTAGTAATTTCAAACCCGGACGCGTGAGAAACTACTTCAACTATTTTTACAGAATGAAATCCAATATCTAAACCCACGCTCTTTCCAATAGCGCCTTTTCCCAACCCGGGGATTTTAAAAGGTGGGAACTTAAACGGGAGTTTAAATGGAAGTTTTATTGGAGGAAGTTTTAGTTTGCTCATAACTCATTCAAATAAAAGGTGATACCTTGTTTTGAATTATGGCACAACTTTCCTGTTCTGGTCTAGTTTTTTTACAATGAAGGTAAAAAAACTTAAATTAGGAAGGAGTTTAAAGTTTTTGAATCAAAAAACAGATCAACCTGAATAGTCTGGTGGTAATTGCTCGCCGCCAGCTCCACCTTGGCATTGTCCATATCCTTCGGCTTCGGAACCAGCTAAACTACCGTAGACAAGGTTAGAGTTATTTTTTAAAGTGACGTTGTCGCCAAATAACGCGCCGTATGAGTCGTTATTGTTTTTAACCAATATATCGTCGTTAGCGATAATTCCGCCGACAAAAACTGTAGAATTTTCTGTCGTAGCATTTGTTCCGGCTAAGACTAAAACGTCTTCAACCCCAATTATAGGAGTTTGGTTTAGTCCATGAACTTGGTTAATTTTGCCTGTATTGTCCAGTTTAAATAACCCATTACTATGTAATGTTAACGCTCCATCTTTATTAGTACTATCGTTAACGTCAAAATCAGCGTTATTTTTTACTTTAATAAAGCCGCGCGCTTTAAAAACTACCTTTGCGTTATTTCGAATTTTAATGGAGCTTTGGTTTTTTAAGATTAGATTATTTTCAATTTCAATCGTTTTGTTGGAAGAAATAGTGAACGAGTCTGATCCGTCAATTACAAGTTTACAAAACTTAAATTGATTGAGCTCACCGGCAGTTACATGGGTTGCAAAATTAAAGTTCGGGTATGTAGCATTCGGACAAGACGCGTCAAATTCCGGTATAGATTCCACTAAAGGTAATTCGCAAGGTACAAGTCCAGTACTCGCGTCAGTTTCGGCGTTATTGAGTATATTAATACTTGTACAAGCTGAAACTGAATGAGTTGTAAAAGCACACCCGCCAGCCATCGAAACAGTTTTTGCTATGATTCTTTCAGCCATATTAAATGTTCCAATGGAAGCCGCTCTAACCGAGCTAGCGCTTTTAGCTGAAAATGCGACTGTAAACGCTCCACCGGAAATAGGGATTGGAGTTGTGATATCGGGAACTGTTGCCCAAGTAGAACAACTAGAACCGCCTTGATTACACCAACATGACGTATTGGTTGGGTCTTTGATTAAACACCCTTCTACATAACGGATACCAGACTCAGCTATAAAAAAAGCATTTGTCGAAGTCCTTGTTAGAGCGCTGCCAGCATGTTTATGCTTGGATTCGACCCAAAAGTTTAAAGCTACCGTTCCTAAGACAACGACAGTTATTACCGCTCCCATTAAGGCCGCGATACCCGACTGTCCTTTTATGTAGCGAAAAAAATGTTTTTCAAAGAAACGCGATATCATAAATATCCTCTAGGCCTTACAGAAGCTTGTAAAGAATAAGTTTCTCCCGTAGATTTTGACTGGGCAATAGTGAATTGAAATAGATTGGTCTCAACAACGTTTATAGTAAAACCGGACACGTTATTAACGATATTTTCGGATGCAGCGCCCGTCCTAACAATGCTTGAAGAGACTAAAGAATAAGAAACAGATCTTGGATTAGTCGTGTCTTGCAATAAACCGCCACGATCAAAAAATATTGCGCTATAAGTACTGCCTACTAAACAGGCCCCTCCAAGAGTTCCACAAGAAATAACGGTGGTTCCATTTTGTGCAAATCTTAACTCTCTTATAAGGTATTCCATACCCAGCTTGGCTTCGTCGACCAAATCTTTTTTCTGTGCATGAGCTTGATTGAGGCTGATAATATCCAAAACATATTTCATGGATATAGTTCCAACCACAGAAGCTAAAACAATGCTTATGATTATTTCAATAAGCGTGAAGCCTTTTTTGTTTTTTAGTAATTTCATAATTTGAAATTATTGCGTAAAAAGATTGACGAAACTAAGTTCTTCCATTTCTGGGTGGCTAATTCCCAGCGTTACTTTTTTCCCAAAACCTGCTGCGCCTAGCGCAGTGTCTAAATCTCCAGCGGCTACATCTATAATTGAACAAGTTAGAGTAAACGCGCCGTCTGCTCCATTCAAGCTTGAACAATCTGAAGTAATAGAAGTGACAGTTTTATCCGCTAATGTCTCCATATGTTTTTGAGCCAAGAAAGAAGCCTGAACCACAATTTCTGGAGATTGAGTATATTTTAAGCTGGTAAAAGGAACCATGATTGCCGGCACCGATATACCTATAAGAACGATGGACATAATGATTTCTGGTAACGTAAAACCTCTAGCATTACAGAATATCTCAGTCTGTTTCCGAATAAATTTGTTTAGTAAGGTATTCATAACTCGTCTAAGGCTCGGTAATTGTAACAATCCCAGTATAGGGTTGAACCGTAATAGTATAAGTAACTGCATTTAGACCTAAATTAAGAGCCCATGCGGTCGCTCCAATTTCAGGCTCTCCGTGTTTATTGAAGTAAAGCGAATTACTTGTTATGGAATTTACGGTAACCTCTGGGGCGAATTCTCTTAATTCTCCTAAGATACCATTGGTATCAACTAAGTTATAAGTCCATTTACCACTTGGATCCTGGCTAAAAACAAGTCCTGCCTTGTTGGCTGCAGTTCCCATATTTCTAGACATCCCTACTTCCTGCACCAGGCGAATATCAGATTCTAAAGCCTGCGCAGACAGCGTGGGATTAATAGATTCATTTTTGAAGTTAGGTACGGCAACTGCGGCAACAATACCAGTCAACAAAACCACGATGATGATTTCCATCAACGTAAAGCCGTCGGATGCTTTTATTTTTTTATTTTCCAGAATTCTCATTTGGGAATCCAATTCACATTTTGTCTCTAAGTAAAAAATTATAGGCTCAATGTTATAAGCTGTCAAATGCTTGATATCATTAAATTTACTGTTGTTTCTGAAATTGGTTGAAAAACGCTAAGTTAGACCAAGAAAAAAATAATTTTTTTTTAGCATTTTTTTTATTCTTACTTTAAGTATTTTAGGGTAACTCAAAAAAGTCCAGAGATTACAAAGGCTTTGGTGTTATTAAATTGTTTGATTTATGAATCTCTAGTCTTATAAGTCTACTTTAGGAGATAAATATAAGCTATAAAACTATTTTGCAAACTTGGAAACAGTTGAAGAAAGGCGTGTATTTTCTTGATAAGCAATAAAATATCATTTCCATTTTATGGCAGAATTTTACTGACCAGCATTTCCTCTATACTTGCTTGGCTATTTTATCCAGGCGTAGAGGGGGAAGGTTTTTCTTTCTTAGCCTGGTTTGCAATGGTTCCGTGGGGTTTAGCGTTGGTTAATGCTAAACCAGCTGAAGGCGCAGTTTGTGGCTTTTTTTTCGCTTTTTTCGCTTTTTTTGCTATTTGTTCAGGGTTTATCAACGGGATAGAAAGTTGGCTTGAGTTTTCATTTGTTCTCACCGTATTATGGTATAGCTTAGTTTGCGCATTTCAGGCGATCCCTTATGCTTTGTTTGGTTGGTGCCAAGGCAAGTTTGGATGGTTAGGGAAACCTTTTGGCCCAATACGCGCCGCTGCATGTCATTGTTTGATTCTTGTGCTCGTCCCCGCCTTACTGCCAGGTAATATAACTCATGCTTTTTATAATTCTCCCCGTGTCATTCAAATTTTGGATTTGGGTGGAATTCCACTTTTGTTATTTACGATTATCTTGTCGAACTGGTTGGTCCTAGATTTAATCTTAAAGATAAAGAATAAACAGAAACCAACAGGGGTTTTTATTTGCTTAGTATTACTTCATCTATTTATTTTAGGTTACGGTACTTTTCGGTTAGACCAGTTTCATAATCTAGAGAAGTCCGCAGATAAAAATCAGATCTTACGAGTTGAATCGATACAGCCCAATTTACCCATTCATTCGAATAAAACAGGAGTTGATTTATTAGACGTCGCCTTTGAGTTAACGGAAAAAAGCGCCGAAAGTAATCCTAAAGGGGAATTAGTGGTTTGGCCTGAAATTCCTTTAACGCCAACTTGCGATGATAGAGATTACCGGAACAAGTTGAGCGCTTTGGCAAAAAAAATCAATCGTAGGATTTTAGCGCCTTGTACCTGGGTATTTAAAAAACCTTACCGTTATACAAATACTATGCGGATGACATTGCCTTCGGGGGAATTTAGCAAAGAATATAATAAGATAATATTATTTCCTTTTGGAGAATACATCCCATTTGAGGACAAACTTCCTTTTTTGCGGAAATTATTTCAAAGGACCCGACATTATATTGCAGGAGAAGAACGTACAATATTCGACCTGAGCAAAGGAAAGAGAATAATACCGGTCATTTGTTATGAATCTGTTTTCACTGATCTAATTCGTGGATTTGTTGAGCAAGGGGGAAACGCGATCGTGAATATGTCTGATGACGCCTGGTTCGGGAAGAGCGGTCTTTCATTGATTCATTTTTCATTAGCGGTCTTTCGCTCGGTAGAATATCGCGTGCCGATAGTTCGAGTCACAAACTCTGGGGTTGGGGCTTTTGTTAAAGCCACTGGAGAGATAATACCAGCGTCTGTAACACCTTTACTTAAGACTAAGACAACTTCATTTCCGTTATTTATTCCTAAAGATCGTTCAATTTACTTCTATACAGGCAATATTTTCTTTTGGTTGTTATTAAGTTTATTTTGCGTGGATTTATTATGGAAACCAGCGCTTTGGATTTTCAATAAATCGTTATAAGGTTTTTGGGGAATTTGAATTTAAATATTTTTTCTTTATATTGAGTTTAAATCGGGCACTCGAAATTCTTTGAAAAACGGCATATTAATCCAAAACGACTAATAAAGTTTGATAAAAGGTTGTTTTTCAAAAGACTTAGGGATAGATTAATAGTAAGAAAAAACCTAATATTCAAATTGTGATAAGGCCAATGAAAAATAAGCCCCTCGAAAATAACAAGATAAAATTTGTTTTTAAGGATTCCCAATCTTTAAAAGCTTTGGGTTTTAGCTTGTTTTTTGCGCTGGCTTTATTGTTACCTAATCCTATAAGCAATAATTTTGTCGGCAAGGCATATGCCGGAGGAGGAGACCCTTCGCCATCTCCGTCACCATCTCCGTCGCCTTCACCATCGCCATCTCCGTCACCATCGCCAACTATTGATGAGTGTGAATTAGGTAGTTCAAATTCATGGAATTATGATTGGGATAATTGTTCTCGGTCTATCGATTGCGATTCTATCAATACCTTGAAAATGCGTTACGACGAGCAGTTCACCGCTACCAATTTTCCGGCTCCCAATATAACCGTTACAGGGAAGGATGCAGGAGATAGTTGTACGATTGATGTTAATTTAACAAAAGTTTCCGGTGGAGATGATTGTGGGTATGCTTTATATAAGAGTGGCAGCACACAACTGAAGATAAATACGAAAGTAATTAATGGAGCTACTGATTGTGAAATAAGGATTAATGTGACAGCTCCTAAGACAACGCATTTGGGTGTCAGCTCAGATACTAGCGAGTGGGGTTTTGGTATTCGGGCTAATAAGGCATGGGCCTCTGTTGAAGGAATGAAAGGTTTTGTATCAGTACATTCAACAACAGGCGATTTACGAGCAGATGTTACTTCCGATAACGTTTTTATGACCTCAGTGACCGGAAACTTATGGGCCATAGGTTTAACCCAAAAAGCTGAATTAAGAACTTGTTCTGATATTAGAGCTGAATATTGCTCAATTCCAAGCGGATCTAACTATCTAAGGGTAGATACGAAGAGAGCGGGGAATGGCGTTCGTAATAGCGGGACTACATGTAGCGTTGGCGATTCAGATAAGGATAAAGACAAAGACAAGGATAAAGACAAAGACAAAGACAAGGATAAAGACAAGGATAAAGACAAAGACGACGATGAGGATGAAGATGAAGAAGATCCTCATGGAAATATAGACGCTCAATATATTCCTACGACAGCCTTCAAAGAAGAGTTGAGTGTTGACTTAACCAAATATCGCAACGATATTGGAAATTGCCCAGGATGCTCCTATAAATTGGACGCGGACAGTTTGGGTCATGTATATGTTATTAAGAAAAATGTTCCGTCTGGTACGACGAACATTTGCGCTTACTAATTTCCCCCTTCCTTTAATTTTCAAAAAAGCTTATTGAGCTTCTTTTTCCTCTCAATAGATCTCTTCTGAAAAAGATTGAAAATCCTGTAGTTAAGCTAAATAATTTGTAAAAGGTTGTTTTTGAATGCTTTGAAGCGTAAATTATAGTGAACTCTGATTTCTATTTAATAGACTCAATCGAATTCTTATGAATAAGATAGAGGTTGGTATAGGATGGATTCCTGGTTTCTTGGTTAAATTATTTTCAAAATAATATGGCCTACAGAGTGTCCCAATAAATCTTTAAATTTAAAATAATTTAGGTATTAAGCGATGAATCAAATATCAAAATACATTAAAACGCTTGTTCGGATTTTTTCATTTTGTGTCGTGGCAATATCATTGCTTTTTATCCCTCTGAATTTTTCGTTAGTTAGTGAAGCGCAAGCCGTAGATTGTGAAATAGGATCATGGGAATATGACTGGAGTAGCTGCACGGTGTCGGTTGATTGCGATTCAATCAATCGACTAAGAGTTATTTACAACGTGCAATTTACTGCAACTGATTATTCAGCTCCGAATATTTTTGTGGAAGGAAAAGACACTCCAGATGAATGTACTTTTGATTTTAATTTAACGAAAGTGACTGGAGACGACGATTGTGCCTATAAGATTTATAAAGATAGTAGTGACAGCAGACTGAATTTGAATACCAAGCGTCGAAACGGGGCTACCAATTGCGAAATTAGAGCGAATATTACAGCCCCTCGAACTATGAAAATAAATAATATTACCGCGAATAAGGCTTGGGCGTCCGTTGAAGGAATGACAAATGAAGTTATTGCTAAGTCTACCACGGGAGATCTTCGAGCCGATGTTACCTCTAATAAGGTAGTTTTATTATCTGAAACCGGTAATCTATGGGCTTCTGGCTTAAAAAAGACAGCAACGTTAAGGACTTGTTCGGATATACGAGCATTTTATTGTGTGATTCCGACTACGAATCATTCTCTTATAACTAATACAAAAATATCTGGGACACAGCTTGCTTGTGTTGTAGAAGATTCCGATAAAGACAAAGACAAAGATTCAGACAAAGACAAGGATTCAGACAAAGACAAGGATAAGGACAAAGACAAAGATTCAGACAAAGATAAGGACAAAGACAAGGATAAGGACGAGGATGAAGACGAAGAAGACAGTCACGGAAATATAGACGTCCAGTTTCTTCCAACAACTGAATTTAGAGAAGTCCTGGATGTAGATTTAACCAAATATCGTAATGATATGAGTAACTGTCCTACCTGTAGGTTTAAATATAAACCAAGCAGTTTGGGGCATGTTTATGTCATTGAGAAAAATGTTCCAGCCGGAACCACAAACGATTGCCCATATTAAAATACTTATAAAGATTTAAATATTAAATCGAATTCAATAAAAAAATTTAGCTGGAGAGTTTTTATTGGATTTTTGACGATCTATCAACTTCACGTTTCCGCATTTGATTCAGAGGTAGAAGAATTCAAAAACTATAAAAACGCAGTAACCATCGATAGACCATTCTCCAGTAGCTGCACACTGTGTACTACAAAAATAGTTATAACTTCACCCCTTCAATAATTGATATTGCATCTTCAATGCTAACAATTGGTAAGGAAGCTACTTCTTTCACGAACCTATCGAATTCAGCATCTAATAACTCACTAGACATATCGGGTATATTGTACTTCTCTGCAGTTTTCCTCAGTAAACCGACGCCGTGATCAATTTCAATTATTTTAAATTCAAGCCCATTTGCTTTACTTAACTCTACGGCTGCCTTCCAACAATCTCCAGTCCATACATTTTGCAACCGTGGCACATGGTGCTCCTTCCAAGACGACGGTGAAAAGTCGTGGAAAGCTATCCACCCCCCCTTATTCAGAGCTTCGAGTGCATTAATTGCGTCGCGCCGAACTTGCTGATACTCGTGTAATCCATCAATAAACACAACATCAAACGATTCACTATTCTGCATAAAAAAGTCATCAGATGTCATTCGGTGTGTCCCACCTGTAGCAGGATCAACCCCAACTTTGTTCTTTACAGCAACTGAGTCAAACAGGGAATTCGTCTCACACCCAATCTCTAAGTACTTTGAATTCCATCCATGAGTTTTCGATATAAGAAAATTAACAATAGCGATTCTATTAAAATTCTTTTCTTTCCAAGCCCAATTAAATGTCTTATCGCAGGCATGATGTTTATACTTCGCTTCGATAAGCTTATAACTCAGATGAGTTGGAATTAAATTGACAGAAAAGTTAAACAATTTTCTTGTGATACTCATTTTTTCTTCCTTCCCTCAATCAAAGTATCCTTCAAGGGCCCAGCAGTAATCTTAAATTCTTTTCAAAGCTCATGTACTTGCTTGATGACAGTTTGACGCTCACGTTTCTTAGCTTCTGCCATCTGTGCTTCAAGTTGTTATTTTTGCTTTCAGTTTTTCATATCTTTTCATTTCAACAACTTCCGTTAGTTCAGTCTCAATATATATACTAATGTTATTGCCAATTATGTTCCAGCACGTTTTTTTGCTGTCTATAGATGTGTTAGGGACCTGTTATAGATTATTTCAACCAGGTTTCGCTATACCAGTACTTCGTTCTTTCAAATATGTAGGTATACGCAAAGGAAGGGAACTGTTTGATTTTGATACGTTTTCGCTTTTTTTCAGTCGTCGTGTTGATTTGGTAACGGTGGAGTGAATTTGATTGGCTTTAGTACTGGCGGTTTATTCTACGGTTCTTTCCCTTTTTCTTCAGTTGTGGGTTTACTGCGAGTGCGGAGGCTTTTGCGTGTGTATTTACGCTTGTTGTTCAGCCACATTCTAAAGCGCCAATAGGGACTTTTTTTGTAGACGAAGGTTTCATCAGAGGGGGGGCTTTATTGCAGTTCTACCTTTTAAAAGCCAGTTCTTACGCTTTACTTTACTATGCGTTTTAATAGTTACAGTTTTGTGTGATTTTTTGTGTAACGCTATGAGAAAAGTTTTATAGAAAACGGTAGGAGCTTTGGGTGGCAAGTTTGATGAGAACTAGTTTTCTGGGCATTTATAAATTTCAAAATCGATTACAGCCACAAGACCTGGATATCCTAAATTCATTACGTATGCATTGCCACCTTGTGCTGCGACCTTATTTTTCATTGCTATCGTTGTTTTTCTAAAATCGCTTGCTTTTCCCATTGAGACAAAACCTGCCGAATTAACACTATCTGAACCTAAAAACTTACATTTATTTTTCCAGTCTGGTTGGATTTCTCGAACCATTCTACCTTGTGGAGATAAAGTGGCGCTAGCGCATCCGGTAATCATAAAACTTATTGTAATAAGAAATAATAGAAGTTTTTTAACCAATTTTACCTCCTAATGATTGTTTATTAGTAAATAACTTGCTCTTATCCTGTGTTTTCCGAAAAAGAGCATAAAAATTTCCAGTAGCCAAGTTGGTCTAATTTATTGAGATTTATTATTTTTTGAGGCAGAAAAAAATTATTCCCACTCAATGGTGGCTGGCGGTTTTGAACTGATATCGTAAGTGACGCGATTGATTCCGCGTACTTCGTTTATTATTCGATTTGAAATTTTTCCAAGTAAGTCGTATGGGAGTTGGACCCAATCGGCTGTCATACCATCTGCGCTGTTTACCGCTCGAAATGCAATCACGTTTTCGTAAGTTCGAGAATCTCCCATTACTCCAACCGTTTTAATAGGAAGAAGAACGGCAAATGATTGCCAAATTTCGTAATACAACCCAGCTTCTTTGATTTCTTCTAGAATAATTTTGTCAGCTTCACGTAAAACTTCTAATCTTTCTTCGGTAACTTCTCCGAGTATTCTGATAGCTAAGCCTGGCCCAGGAAAAGGTTGACGATTTACTATTTCTTCCGGCATTCCAATTTCTCTGCCAAGAATCCGCACCTCGTCTTTAAATAACTCTCTTAGAGGTTCAACCAGTAGTAAGTTCATTTTTTCTGGTAATCCGCCCACGTTATGATGAGTTTTTATTGCTGCAGAGGGGCCTTTGACCGATACCGATTCGATAACATCTGGGTATAAAGTGCCTTGAGCAAGAAAAGTAAAGTTCCCGAGTTTTTTGGCTTTTTCTTCGAAAATCTCAATAAAGGTCCTGCCAATTATTTTTCTTTTTTGTTCAGGATCGGTAATCCCTTCCAAGTTTTTGAGGAATCTGTCTCCAGCCTGCACAACTTCTAAATTAAGTTGAAAGTGATTTTTAAACGTCTCAGCTACTTTATCTCGTTCGCCAAGCCGTAACAGGCCATTATCTATAAAAATACAAGCAAGATTTTTCCCTATTGCTTTATGTAAAAGCAAAGCGACAACTGAGGAATCCACGCCCCCGCTAAGGGCGCATAAAACTTTGCTATCGCCAACAGTTGATTTAATTTTATTGATAGCAAAGCTTGCAAAAGATTCTATCTTCCAATTTGCTTCAACAGCACAAATTTTAAAAAGAAAGTTTTCTAGAATTTTTTTTCCTTCAACGGTATGGGCCACTTCAGGATGAAATTGCAGCCCATAAATTTTGTTGATGGAATGTTCAACTGCGGCAATAGGTGAATTTAAAGTAAATCCAGGAGACTTGAAACCATTTGGATTTTTACTAATTCGATCTCCATGACTCATCCATACGGTGGTTTTGTTGTGAATATTCTGGAAAAGATGTGAAAACTCTCGAACCATTAGTTCTGCTTTGCCGAATTCTCTCTTGGGCGCTGGGTCTACTATGCCGCCAAGAGTGTGGACAATTAGCTGCATACCGTAGCAAAGACCTAAAATCGGTATTTTTAAGTCGAATAACTTTCGATCAACTTTGGGGGCTCCATCTTCAAGAACGCTACTTGGTCCGCCAGAAAGTATTATACCTTTTGGCTGGAAGCGAACTATTTGGTCGAGGGTCATAGTGTAAGGATGTATTTCGCAATAAACCTGGCATTCCCTAATTCGTCGGGCAATATTTTGAGTGTATTGAGAACCAAAGTCGAGGACTAGAATTTTTTCGTCGCAAAGAGATTCAGGAAGCATAAAGTTTGAAAACGCTATAAATTTAAAAAATTAAATAAAATAAAAGTTAAGACAGTCTCTATCAATTAGTTATATTACTGGTTTGCTAGGTTTTATCTTTGGTTTTCAAAGACAGACTTTAGCAAATATAACTTTTTAGAGGTTCCATTAGGATAAAACAAACTTAGCTGAGGCTAGATTTTGAGTAGATTTTTTTACTCTAAATTATAATTTGGAGCTTCTTTGGTCACCATCACATTATGGACGTGGCTTTCCTTTAACCCAGAAGAGGTTATTCTGATGAAGGAAGCTTTTTCTCTTAATTCTTCTATGGTTGCGCAGCCACAGTAGCCCATTCCAGCTCGTAACCCGCCTAAGAATTGGTGTACAGAAAACGCAAGTGGACCTCTATAAGGAACCCGCGCCTCCACTCCTTCGGGAACGAGTTTGCTTTTTGAAAGTCCTTTGTCCTGAAAGTATCGGTCTCCGCTACCTTCGGACATAGCCGCAATCGATCCCATCCCTCTATATTCTTTGTAGCTTCTGCCTTGGTAAAAAATTTTTTCGCCAGGGCTTTCGTCTGTTCCGGCTAAAAGAGATCCAAGCATCACCGTATGAGCGCCTGCGGCAATGGCTTTTACGATATCTCCCGATTGTTTTATTCCACCATCGGAAATTATAGGAATTCCTTTCTTGGAAGCGACTTTTGTGCATTCCGCAACAGCGCTGATTTGAGGAACTCCCACTCCACTTACAACTCTGGTGGTGCATATAGAGCCAGGACCTATGCCTACTTTGACGGCGTCTGCTCCAGCGTCAATCAAAGCCTGGGTTCCTTCTGCTGTCGCTACGTTTCCTCCGATAACGGGTAAATCTGGAAAATGATTTTTAATTTCTCTAATAGACGAAAGTATTTTTTCTGAGTGACCATGAGCGCTGTCAACGACCAATACATCAAGCCCTACGTTTACAAAGCTTTGTATGGCTTCTAAATATTCTTTAGCTACTCCAATTGCCGCTCCTACCAAAAGATGTCCGTCAGAATCTTTTGCCGCTTTTGGGAATTTCCCCATTTGCTCAATATCTTTAATCGTGATTAAGCCTTTTAAATTCCCTTGCTGATCGACAATAGGTAATTTTTCAATTCTATTTTCGTGAAGTTTTTTTCTAGACTCTTCTATAGGAGCGCCTTCAAGGGCAGTTACTAGGCCTTCCTTGGTCATTAATTCCGAAATAGGTCGATCGTGATTGGTTTCTACTCTTAGGTCTCTGTTGGTTAATATGCCAACTAATTTTTCGCCTTTAGTAATAGGAATTCCCGTAATTTGATACTTTCCCATCACCTTTAAAGCTTCATTGATTGTTTGTTCTGGATTCATCGTGATTGGATCGGAAATTATCACGCTCACAGCCCTTTTGACTTTTTCTATTTGCTTCTTTTGTTGGTTAAAAGGCATATTGCGATGAATGATACCTATTCCCCCTTCCTGAGCAAGGGCTATTGCCATAGCCGCTTCTGTCACAGTATCCATTGGGGAGCTCATCAAAGGGCAATTCAATTTGATGTTTTGTGTCAGTTGAGTGGATATATCCACATCTGTAGGCAAAACCTCTGAATAGCCAGGCAGTAAAAGTACGTCGTCAAAGGTAAGATAAGTAGGAATTTCCTGGGCAAGCATAGCAGGCAAAACGAAAGCAGAATGAATAAACGAAAAATTTTATTAAAAACGTCATTATATTATCATGTCCTTAGGGATTCCGTTTCATAAAATTTTCGTGGCTATGAAGAGCTATTTTGATAAGCTATTGTGATCAAAAGCCTTTTAACCAAAATCAAGTTCTTTAGAATTTATTTTTATTGGTAAATATTTTATGAAGCGATTAGCTTATTGCGTATTACTAAATACTTTTATCTTTTTTTGTAGTTCAGGAGTTTTTGCTACTCCGCTATTCCCTGATCAGGAGGGATGGTCGGGAATTTATTACAAAGGTAAAAAGCTGGGATTTTCCAGCTACTCCCTTAAAAACCTGACAGATACGATTCAAGTTAAATCTAAAGTGTTTTTTCGGATTAATGTCGCTGGAGCTGACCAAACCACTTCTTTTATCCAGGAAACAATTCTAAATGACAATTTAGATCCTAAGAGTTTTTACCTTTTACAAGAAGTAATGGGTACCCGTCATCAAACGCAGGGTAAATTGGAAGAAAATCGCTTGGTTTTGACAGTTTCAACTAAGGGGTTTAAAAAAAGCAAAACTATATCTTATAAAAAAAATAGCGCTCTTTCGTCCTCATTTTTATTAAAGATTCTTAGTAATGGATTGGAAGTTGGCAAAGGTGGGAAGCTACCCGTTTTTATGGAGGCCTTTCGAGCTTACTCTAAAGCTCAATTTCAAACGATTGGAAAGGAAGTTTTGAATGTAAGGGGAGTTGATGAAGAAACGTTTATTTTGAAGCAAAATATTGGTGGGATGGAGGTCAAAACTTGGGTTACTCGTGAAGGCAGAGTTTTAAAAGAAATATCGGCTGATGGTTTTGAATCTTTTTTAGAAACTAAGGAAAAAGCCCAGGATATGGGTAGTCAGTCTTTTTCAGCTTCTAGTCTTATTACGTTAAGCGTAATCAAACCTCAAAAAATAATTCATTTTCCATCTTCTAAAAAGTTTTTGAAAATTAAGTTAAGCAACCTTTTGGGGCCGACTTCTATTCCTGAGGATCACCGCCAAAAAATTATAAAAACCGAAGAACTTCCAGATAAAACTTTTACATCTGTATTAACGATTAAGGTTGAGACTGAAAAACAGGCTAGCAAAGAGGTATCAGACCCCAAAGCATTAGAGGAAACGGCCGAAATTCAGCATAATCACCCAATGATCAAGGCGCTAGCGCGAGAAATTGTGCAGAAAGGTTGGAGTCCCTGGAGAGCCGCTTTGGGAATTAATGATTGGGTTTATAAAAACTTAGATAAAGTCCTAGAAGATTCTGTTTCCGCTTTAGACGCTCTTCAGAAGAGAAAAGGGGAATGTCAGTCTCATACCAATTTATTTGTTGCTTTGGCAAGAGCGACTGGAATACCGGCCCGGGTAGTTAATGGATTAGTTTACTCTAGTGAATTCAAAGGGTTTGCCTATCATGCTTGGCCAGAAGTGTATGTTGGTCAATGGCGATCGTTAGACCCTACGCTAGGGCAGGCTGCTGCTGACGCGACACACATTAAATTGGCTAAAGGAGATGACACTGGTCCTTTAAAGCTCTTAGAGTTTATGGGGAAGCTTAAAATTCAAATTCTGGAGAATTAAGGTTCTTCCATGGATAGTTTTAAATCGTTATCAGTCAATTGTTTATAGGTTTTTCTATGTCTTTTATTGACTTTTGTTTTGTGGTTTTTGCATCCTCCTCAAAAAAAACATTCGATGAAAAAAAATCTTTTTCATTGGAAGCCTTATTGGGTTTAGGGCCTCTTAAAAGTCAAGGCTTTTTTTGAGTAAAAAGTCATTGACAACCCAATATATTGTGTTTATTTTGAGGGGTGGGCACAAAATGTTGTTGCCTTGATTAATTTAAGTTTTATTTAACATCAATCAATTTGATTAAATAGACTAAAATTTAAACTCATATTTCCCCCAGTCTAAATCCATGAAAATCATCCGAATATTTACTAAAAATCTCAAAGATCCATTTGAAGCTTTTAATTTTGTTGAGCGTACTTCAAAAATTACCAACACGGATGGTTCTACCGTTTCCGAAATGAAGGAGTTAATTGCTCCTGACTCTTGGTCTCAAGTTGCGGTAGATATCATGGCCCAAAAGTATTTCCGGAAAGCGGGAATTCCATATAATTTGAAAAAGAAATTAGAAGAGGGAGTGCCAGAATGGCTTTGCCCCTCAGTTCCTGACTTTACAGCGCTAAATCAATTGCCAAAAGCTAGTCAATATGGTGGGGAAACTGACGCAAGACAGGTTTTTCGACGTTTGGCCGGTTGTTGGACTTATTGGGGATGGAAGAATAACTACTTTGAAGATGAAGAGTCCGCCCAGGTTTATTTTGATGAAATGTGTTTTCAGTTGGCGGGTCAATTAGCCGCTCCAAACTCACCTCAATGGTTTAATACGGGCTTAAATTGGGCTTACGGGATAGAAGGTCCCGCCCAAGGTCATTACTATTATGACTCGGATATGTCTAAGGTAGTGCAATCGAAATCAGCTTATGAAAGACCTCAGCCTCATGCTTGTTTTATCTTGTCGTGTGAAGATAATTTGGTTAATGAAGGCGGCATAATGGATTTGTGGCGTCAAGAAGCCCGTTTATTTAAGTACGGTTCAGGTAGCGGTACTAACTTTTCTAGTCTTCGCGGCGAAGGAGAACCTCTTTCAGGGGGCGGCAAGTCCTCTGGCTTGATGAGCTTTTTGAAGATTGGCGATCGAGCGGCTGGAGCTATAAAATCTGGTGGGACCACGCGAAGAGCGGCAAAGATGGTGACTTTGGATATTGATCACCCTGATATTGAAGAGTTTATAGAGTGGAAGGTAAAAGAAGAAAGAAAAGTGGCCGCTCTTGTTGCTGGTAGTAAGATTACCCGAAAAAGATTGAAGCAGGTTATCAAAGCTTGTTGGGCTGAAGAAGACGAAGCCTTGCGTTTCGATTTGCAACAGAATCGAGATTTGCGCAGAGCTGTTAAGCAGGGATTAGATGATTGTATTCCTGAAAATTATATTTATAGGGTGATTCAGTTAGCTAAGCAGGGAGTTCGAGATATTGAGTTTGATGAATACGATACTAATTGGAATTCAGAGGCCTATGCCACAGTTTCTGGTCAAAATTCGAATAATTCGATTCGACTCACAAATGAGTTTTTGAGGGCTGAGGAGTGTGGCGGCGATTGGAATTTATTAAACCGGGTTGATGGGAAAGTTAACAAGACTGTTTCTGCCGATAGTTTGTGGGAAAAAATAAATGAATCAGCTTGGGCTAGCGCTGACCCTGGATTGCAGTTTGATACGACGATCAATGAATGGCATACCTGTCCAGAGGGAGGTCGAATTCGAGCTTCGAATCCTTGCTCTGAGTATATGTTTCTAGATAATACAGCCTGCAATTTGGCTTCATTGAATTTGATTAAGTTTTTTGATGCAAAGAACGGCAAGTTTGCTATTCATAACTTTAGGCATGCTTGTAGGCTTTGGACATTGACCTTGGAGATCTCGGTGGCAATGGCTCAGTTTCCAAATAAAGCTATTGCAGAAAAAAGCTTTGATTATAGGACCTTGGGGTTAGGTTATGCGAACCTTGGTTCTTTATTGATGGTTTCTGGTATACCGTATGATTCTGAGGAAGCTAAGTCTATTACAGGGACTATAACGGCTTTGTTAACTGGGGCTTCTTATTCGATGTCGGCGGATATGGCAAAGGAGCAAGGGGCTTTTTCTGAGTATGAATCGAATAAGTCTCATATGTTAAGGGTTATGAGAAATCATAGGAGAGCTTCGTATAATGATTCAGAGCAAGAGTATGAAGGTCTTACGGTATTCCCAAGAGGGATTAAGCCTGAGTTTTGCCAAGACTCTCTTTTAAGGGCGGCAAAAAAGGAATGGGACGACGTTATAGAAAAAGGCGAAAGATTTGGTTTCAGGAATGCTCAGGTAACCTGCATTGCTCCGACAGGGACAATTGGTTTATTGATGGATTGTGACACCACTGGGATTGAGCCTGATTACGCTTTGGTTAAATTCAAAAAGCTTGCTGGTGGAGGGTATTTTAAGATTATAAATCAGTCCGTTCCGTCAGCTCTTAATCATCTTGGTTACAGTGATGATGAAGCGGAAGAAATTGTAAAATATTGCGTAGGATCTGGGAGCTTAAATGATTCGCCTTTTATTAACCGGGAATCTTTAAAGAAAAAAGGGTTTAGCGATAAGGTTTTAGAAAAAATCGAGACGGAGCTTCCGAAGGTTTTTGATATTTTATTTGCTTTTAATAAGTTCACGCTTGGCGAAGAGTTTTGTAAGTCTACGTTTGGTATTTCGGAAGCTCAATTGGAATCGCCCGCATTTAACTTTTTAGAATTTATTGGCTTTTCGTCTGATGAAATTTCTAAAGCCAACGACGCTATTTGCGGGACAATGACGATTGAGGACGCTCCTCATCTGAAAGAAGAGCATTACCCTGTATTTGACTGCGCAAATAAATGTGGCAAATATGGAAAACGTTTTATACCGCATGAAGCGCATATTCGGATGATGGCCGCCGCTCAGCCTTTTATTTCTGGCGCTATTTCAAAGACTATAAATATGCCGGCTGAGTCTTCTATTGAAGACGTTAAAAAAGCGCATATCCTTTCTTGGAAGCTTATGCTTAAGGGGACCGCGATTTATCGTGACGGCTCCAAGTTAAGTCAACCTCTTAATAGCGTAACTAATCAAGATTTTAGGATGATTGAAACTGAGGAAGAAGATCGAAGCAAAAGAAAGGCTCCTGCTCTTACTGTTGCTGAAAGAATTGTCCATCAAATGGGATATCGTAAAAAGCTTCCTTACAGACGAAAAGGATATACGCAAAAAGCCATGATTGCCGGCCATAAGGTATATCTACGCACTGGCGATTATGAGGATGGAAGTTTAGGTGAGATTTTCATAGATATGCATAAGGAGGGAGCGGCTTTCCGGAGTCTTATGAACTGCTTTGCAATTTCAATTTCTTTAGGGCTTCAACATGGAGTTCCCTTAGAAGAGTTCGTAGACGCTTTTGTATTCACTCGTTTCGAGCCGAATGGCATTGTTTCTGGAAATAAGAATATTAGTATGTCGACATCTATCATTGATTATATTTTTAGAGATCTTGCGATTTCCTACTTAGATCGTAATGACTTGTCTCAAGTGACTCAGGAAGATTTACGTGCAGACGCTATTCAGAAAGACTCTGAATGCGTCCCCGAAAGTGACAGGCCTGTTGTTGAGCCAGTTCAAGATTCGAATGTTGCTTTAGAAAAAACAAAGGTAGTTTCTGAAGCTCCAAAAGTAGCGAAGAAAACTAATGGAAACGGAAATGGAAACGGGGCTTCGTTGCAAAAGAATACGGATGTTGCGGTAGGATTAGCTCAGCCTAAGGTTTCTGCCTTTGAAATAGCTAGAATGAAGGGATATGAAGGCGACCCCTGTAATGAGTGCGGTCAGATGACCCTTGTGCGTAATGGAACCTGCCTAAAATGCTTGTCTTGTGGCGCCACTTCAGGTTGTTCTTAACGGTTGATTAGTTGTATCAAAGCTTTTTCTAAAATAGCCCTAAACCTCAGTAGTTTAGGGCCGTTCTTTGCCTGCCTTTATCTGTTTCAAAAAAAATCTTGCCGTACAGTTTGTTAAGGTCAACCCACCCTACAAAACCTTGACACTATTGAACTAAAATAATATACTCCAAAATTCACATCCTTAGACCTGAAAGAAATTTCAATTTATTACCTAGCGTTAACCTGGGTATTTGAAGGAGCAAATCCATTGAGCGAAAAAGAAAGTAATCAAGCAGAACAACCAGGAACCGAAGGCGATGAAGAATCCCTTAGAGGAGATTCGTCTAAAGAAGGTGGTTTAGCCGACCTTAGTGAGTTGGAGAAAATTAAAAAAGAGCTAGAGCTTGAAAAAGTTAAAGCTGCCCAAGAGCTTGAAGTGGGAGATGAAGATGAAGACGAAGACGCTAGAGAAGCTGATTATCTTCAAAAGTTAATTAATTTAACTATCAAGTTTGATCATCATTTAGGTATGTTTTTGATGCCTTCATATATTGACTGTGGTTTAAAATATGATCATCGCTTAGTTGAGAGTTATACAACTCAATTGGTTACCATCCAAAGTTTCTTAAGATTGTTAGAGAAAGTTGATGGGGTTACGCGCGAACAAGTTACCAAAGAGTGCGTTGTTAAATTAAGAAACGTTCTCCAGCAAGTTTCTAAAAACTTGGTAAAACCGCTTTTTAAAGAAGTAAAGCTCATGAAGAAAAAGCCTAAAATGGAAAACTTAGATACGTTTAAAGATAATTGGAACGATAGATTGCTCGATTTTCAAAAGGTTTGTGATTTTGAGTATCAGATTTTAGACGTAAAAGGCTTTCAGATAAAATAGCTTTTAGTTGTTTGTAGAACTTGAAACTGCTTGGAGGGTGGCCATTTCGTGAGAGATTAATTAGGTTTTTTTGCGAAAATAAACTCGCCGTGGATACAATCGCTTTTTTAAAAACGCGATTGTTTTCCAAGACCTCCAAGAGTTTTCCCCCCTGGGCGGAATTTTTAAATCGTCCTCATGGCCTTCTGTTAGAAAAAATTCCGAATTAACTTTATTAATAATTATTGCCTGGGAAAAATGGAAAAAGACAAAGCCGAAAAAGAAGAATTAGAAGTTGGGCAGAAATTGGTTGCGGTAGAGGAAACTTTACCTGAAGAAAAACCGGTCGTCGATCACTCTAAGTTGTATGTTTGGATTGCCGATGCCGGAAATAATCGCATCCAAAAGTTTGACGGGAATGGGAAGTTCTTGATGCAGTTTGGCCGGCCTGCCGGTACGCGAGCTCCTTATAATCCAGGTGAATTCAAAACTCCAATGGGAGTTGCGGTCGACTCATATGGGAATATCTGGGTGTCGGATACAGGTTGCCATCGGATACAAAAGTTCGACGAAGAAGGTAATTTTCTTCTGGAGTTTGGAGTGGAAGGTTGGGGGCCAGATAAGTTCTATATGCCTGAAGGTATAGCGGTGGAAGCTTCAGGAACCATTCTTGTTGCCGATACAGCAAATCATTGCTTTAAACGTTTTGACGATGACGGAGAATTTCTTTTAGGTTTTGGTTTTTCGGGCGATTTTGACGGTTTTCTGAAATATCCTACTGGTGTGGCCCTTGATCGAGAAGGTAATATTTATGTTGCCGATAGAGACAACCAGCGCATTCAAATTTTTAATGAAGACGGCCAATACGTTTCGAAATTTGGTCAATATGGGTTTGAAGAAGGATTTGTTAATTTCCCAAATGGTATTGTGGTGCGGAAAGACGGCACAATAATCATTTCAGAAAAAAGCCAAAATCGTTGTCAGGTTTTTGATAACGACGGGAATTTTATTTTAAGCTTTGGTGAGTTAGGCAAACGAGAAGGGCAATTTAATTGTCCGATGTCTTTGTCCCAAGACCCATATGGTTTTCTCTTTGTCGTAGATACGCTAAATAATCGAATTCAAAAATTTGATAAAGAATTTAATTTTGTAGGTAAATGGGGATCTGTTGGAAAAGAATCGGGGCAACTTAGAGATCCTGCAGGAATTTGCCTTACATGGGAGCCAGATTGGGCTCCAAAAGACGAATAAGTTTATCTAAACTGTTTTGATAGAATTCGAGAATATGGAAAGACTATTTCCCAGGAGTATTTTGCAAAACTTAGAGTTTAAATGTTTTGGTCTCTATCCGCTTGTCTTAATAATAGTTTTGTCTTGGACTTTGTTGGGTTCTGTCGCCTTTGGCGATGAGGGATATTATTATGGGCATAAGGTTGAGGTTAAGCCTTCTAAGCCAAAATTGGGGCCTGACGGTCTTCCTGTGCCTGAAAGGTTTGCTGATAATGGTGATGGGACAATTACCGACCTCAAAGGAACTCTAATGTGGAAAGCGCGAGACTCCTATCAAGAAAGAAAAAAGTGGTTGAATTGGCATGACGCGCAAAAATACATCAAAGAAATGAATGAAAAGAAGTTCGCTGGGCATTCAGATTGGCGGTTGCCCTTAAAAAAAGAACTGAAATCTCTTTATGAGGAAGATAAGGAAATTCCTTGGAAATATTACTGGACAGAAAACGTTGTCCATATTGATCCAGTTTTTGGAGATACTAGTTGTTGTTTTTGGACTAGCGAGGAATATAAAGAAAAATACGCGTACGGTTTTAATTTTATTAGAGGGCAGGCATACTTAAGCCTCAAAGGTGGTATTATGCAATCTTTAACCGTAATACGTCCCGTAAGGGCTTTAGCAAATAAGTCGGCCTCCAAATGAGCGATCAAAATAATTTAGAAGAGCAAGAGAAAGAAAATAAGGACCTTGTGGAAGATGAAGATCTTGAGCTTGAAGAAAATGAACTTCTAGAAGATGAGGAGCCAGATTTACAGGAAGAGCTTGATGATGAGGAAGTTGAATTTGACGTAGAAGCTCAAATTGAGCTTTTTAGGCAACAGATTGAAGAAGAGCCTGATAATTGTATTCACCATTATAATTTAGGCGAGGCTCTAGAGGAACTGAGGCATTACGATGAAGCTCTAGAAGAATTTCAGATAGCATTGAAATGCGATGAAGATAATTCCTTTGGAGGAGTGATTCATTTTGGGTTAGGTAATTTATATTACAATCAACTCTTGAGCGGAGCCTCTTCAAGCGTAATTAAAAGCTCTATTGGTTTGATGAATGAGCATAAGGATAAAGATTCAATAACAGAGGTTCTGGCTGAAGATTATCAAAATCCAATTAGTGAATTTGAACGGGCTTTAGAATGTTTGCCGATGCTTAAAGCGGATGATGACTTAGCGGAATATATTTCAGAAAATGCTCCCTTATCAATAGCTAATATTTATTATAAGTGGGCATCTGATTTAGTCGATAAGTCGAGACAGATTATCCATTATGGTGATGAGATAAATGATATTAAGAGAGCTTTAAAGCACTTAAAGAAAGTTTTAGAAATTGATCCAAACAATTCTCCTGCCGCCCTCTTGGAAAAACTGGGGAAAAAAATGCTGGCAGAAGGATGGATGATCTATGATGAATACGGTTTTGAAGCAAAAAATATTCAAGGCATAGGTTAATCGTTGTTAAAGTAGAAAAGGATTAAAGAGAAATATGGCCGATATTTTAGAATTAATTAATGAGCGGTTGAGCAAAGACGGTCAGGTTTTGAATCTAAAAGCCCAATTTATTCGTGAAGTAGGAGCAAGGAAGCTGGCGGAATGTGAGGAGCTTTCGAATTTACGAGCGTTGGATTTAACTCAAAACGCAATTGGAGACGATGGAGCTAAGGCTATAGCAGAGTCACCTCATTTTTCCAAAGTTAGGACTTTGAATTTAAAATCGAATGGAATCACTGATATTGGCGCTGAGTACCTTGCGAATTCTAAAACTTTGAAAAGCTTAAAAAGCCTACAGTTAGTGGTCAATGATATTTCAGAAAAAGGCGAAAAGCTGTTGATTAATTCTAAAAGTTTAACAAGTTTGACTTCCTTGAAGTTTCGAGTTTGAGTAATTTTATTTTGAAAAAGCAATAGAATTAATGCCTTGTAACTTGTTGTTTTTTGAGTCCTTATGGTGTGTGCTGAAAATAGTAAAATAGCGCTTGACTTATTTTGCCCATTTTGATACTTTCGGTCCACAATCAAAGCCCAAAGACCCGGGCATAAAAAACGAATATTAGGGTTCTTAGCCAATTTGAATATTTGTTAGGGATTATTTGGAGTTAGTTTAACTTTTCAATTTTTTGAAAGGGGGAGACCATGATGAGAAGGACGACTACCGTGGTTATCACGGCGTTAGCGTTTTTTGCGCTTACCTCAATTGCTGCTGCTAATGTTTCAACTTTAAAAGCTGGCGAGACGAGTGTATGTGAAGACGCTTCTTGGATTATCTACAATGTAAGTGAGTCTGATACCACCAATGTTCAGTTTGATATTGGACCTCATTCTTATGGTTGGGGTAAATGGTACAAAAGAGACTTAACGCCTGGCGGGTATCAAACCAATGCTATTGCTGTTAAGACAGATTTTAAAAACAATGGCCCTGGAGTAGTTCAAGTCAACTGCCAACGCCAACGTTTTGATCGCCATGACTGGAAAATTGATGCTGGTTCTGGTAAAACTTACCAAAGCGACTACCATATGGACCATGTTCGACCTGGTACGTATGTTGAGCCTGGTTTAGGATTGCCTGAAGGTACGGAAAGAGGAATTTTCTCTAACCAAAACCAAAAGCCAGAGCATCAAAGATAAGCCGTATTTAGTTTTATAAAAGCCGGAGGGGTTTTCCCCTCCGGCTTTTTTTTTTGGCTTTAATAAAAGTGTAAAAAAAAATACTAAAAGGTTCTCTTAAAACTGTTATGCCTGTCGGTTAAAAAGCTTAGCTTTATTTTGACGAATAAAGATATGCTGGCAAAAGTAGAGCAATGGGTAGAGCGTTTTTAATGGAATCTGTTCAAGATTGGTTATATTGAAGAAGGCTGTTTTTTTGCAAGCTTGTGCGTTTGACAAGAGACTAAGGTTGAAAATTTATTTGATTTTTTAGTAAGAGAAAAATAGGATTATACTAATAGAAGAAATTGGTTTTAAATATTTGAGAGTATATTATTTCCAGCGAAACAGTAGACTTTTGAATGGTTTTTGCCTTGAAAATTGCGTTCGCTGATGGTACTTTATCAAGATTCGATTTTAATTTTGGTTGAATCTTTCTAGGGAAGCACTCTAATTATTGGCATATGTTGTCTTGGGAAGTTTGGCTCTTTATAGTAGGAGCCGAAATACTTTTTATTTCCGGGAAAACCGTCGATAGGGGTGTTTTTTTTATTTCAAGCTGATTGGTTTGGTTTTAATTATGACTCAAGTGTCAAATTTTAAAGATAATGATGATGGTACTGTGACCGATCTTGAAGAAGATCTCTGTTGGTGCAAAAAAGATTCTAGAGCAGAGCTTGAAAAATGGCTTAACTGGGATGAATCCATGGAATATGTCCGCGTATGTAACGACCAAAAATACTTGGGCTTTGGAGATTGGAGAATACCGACCAAAAGTGAACTGCGGGCTTTGCTAAAAAATAAGAAAGACTATCGGCAAATATTTTTGAATGAACCTCCTAAAGCAAATCGTAAAGTATCCGATTATAAATCGGGAGGAGAACAGAGTCTTTGGAGTTCCGAGACTAGATATGGGTCGTATGCATGGAAATCGTATTTTCCTTCTGGTAAAGAGGTATGTGTTGATCAAAGCGTAGCGACAACCGGCACTTCAGTGCGTCTAGTTCGAGATATTTAATAGCTGATTTATAATTTTTTATTTATAAAATTAATAACTGCACCAGTTTTATAATATATAGGTGGTTTTTATGGGCGATGAAAATCTAACAGATCAAGGGGAAGATGAACTTGATAAAACCGACCAAACTGTGGAAGATTCCGTAGAAGACGAAGACCATGTAGTCGACGAGTGGGAGGGAGACGAAGGTTGGGGGGAAGAGGATGAAGAAGAAGACGATCTAATAGCTCCAGACCTCCCTAGTTATGTAGATAACGGAAATGAAACTATCAGCGACGCGCGTAACAATGTTATGTGGGCTAAATCAGATTCTTTTGAAGAATTTAAGTACGGTATTAATTGGTATGAAGCTCATGATTACTGCGAAAGCTTAAATGAAAAAAAGTTTGCAGGGTTTGATGATTGGAGGTTGCCGGGATTTGATGAAGCTAAAACTTTATTTTCCTTTGATAAATCGAACTACGATAAAGATGACGCTGAAATTCATATTGATCCGCTGTTTGAGTCCAACGGTGGGCATAATACTTGGACTTATGAAGAAAAGCCGGATTATCATCAATACGCCATGAAGTTCAGTTATATTACTGGAAATGAAATGTGGGAAAACAAAGATAATGAATACTCCCATGTAAGGGCTGTTCGAGACGAGATAAAAGACGATTGGGAACCTGAATGGAGAAAAGATTCCAAGAAGTTCGCTGGGTAGTTTCATATATTGTGTGAAGCATTAAACAATAAGTTTTTACTGATTCTTTATATTGATAAATAATTTTTTCGGAATATAGCGTATGAGTAATTATATGATTTTTGGGAAAAGAGATTGTCCGCATACTCAGAAAGCGCTGGCCGATTATAAAAAAGATTTAAAATCTTTTATTTTTATCGACGTTGATAATAATCCACGTGGTTTAGAACAATTATTAGAATATTCTAATGGAAAGCATATTGTTCCTGTGATTGTTAACGTTGACGAAGGAAACGTAGAGATTGGCTATACTGGCGATTAAATTTTTTTCAATTTTTCTACCAATATCGGAAGTTATGAAAAAAGATCTGACATTGGGTCTAAGGTTTTTTTAGACTTTAAAAGTGGGGGGTAATTAGTTGCATGAGCGATTTACCAGAAGTAAAAAAAACCGATGAACAAATTGAAAAAGTTGAAGACGAAGGTCCTAAACGTTTTATTTCAAAAGGTCCATTTGTTGTTTACGATACGGAAACGGGTATTTCTTGGATGAAAAAAGATTCCTGGCAAGATAAAGGAAAATTTTTTAATTGGCATGAATCTAGAGATTATGCGGACGCAAAAAATATTCGGAAAATTGGTAAATTTGAGGATTGGCGATTACCTTTGCCGGATGAAGCGCAGACATTATTTGTTAAAGAAAAAGAAATTGTTGGAAAAGGAGGAGTCGCCCTTTACTTAGATCCTGTTTTTCCAGAAGGCGCTTTTAAGACTTGTTGGGTTGCTGGTGATACTTCGACTAAAAGACCTCGTTTTGATTTTTCAGAAGGAAAGATGCTAACAGTCGAAGAATATAGTTTTGGAAGTGTGCGGTTATGTCGAAAAGATGGTGTTGGTAAAGCGAGACGTTCTTTGCAGCGTAAGTAGTAAAAACTTAAAGATTATATTGAATTATGAGTTCTGACGATTCAACTGAGCAACGATTTATTGATTGCGACGAAGACACGGTTTTTGATATTAAGACCCGGTTAATGTGGTTTAAAAAAGACACTTGGCAATTAAGTGGCAAATGGTTGAGCTGGGTTCAATGTCGAGAGTTGGCAGAAGATCAAAACAAAAAAAGAACTTTAGGTTTTTCAAATTGGAGAATTCCAACTACTGCAGAGGCAAAAAGTATTTACGAGAAAAGCCAATCCAATAAAGATCATATGGGGCAAACCGCTTGGTTACATAAGGTGTTTAATCCCGGTTTCGGTTTTATGTGCTGGACGAGCGATGTAAGAAATAAGATTCAAGCTGTTAGGTTTAGCTATAGGAAAGGCGGAACTATGTACGATGACGTTTATAGAACGTCTCGAGGTTCGACTCGTTTCGTAAGAAATTTAAAAGACGATTGAAAAAGAGGATAGTTTGGAAATAACACAGAAAAATAGATTTGTAGATAATGGCGACGGTACTGTAACGGATGTTGACTCTGCCTTAATGTGGGCTAAAGGTGATTCCTGGTTAGAATTGGAAAGATATATTACCTGGGTAGAAGGTCAAGACTTTGTTGTGGCAAAGAATAAAGAAAAGTTTGCAGGGTATTCAGATTGGCGCGTTCCAAATGCTAAAGAAGCTAAAACACTTTATGTCTATGAATCAATAAACACCGACAAAGATGGATGCGAAGTTCATATTGATAAATCGTTTTCTTCAGGTTGTGGATACACTACCTGGACTAGCGAGACACGGGCTGCGAAGCAGGCGATGGGTTTTGATTTTCGCGACGATTATGAGTATTGGCTAGATAAAGATCACGACTCTTCATCGAGTAATGTTCGGCTGGTACGAAGCGTCGGAGCAGAAAACTCGATGATTATTACCATTGATGACGGACAGGGCGGTGTTGAAGAAGTTAGCCGTTTTGTTGATAATCGAGATGGCACTATTAGCGATCTACAAACAAACCTTATGTGGTCAAGACTTGACTCTTTATTAGAACTAGATAAATGGGTTAGTTGGGATGAAGCAAAAGTTTATGTTAAGGAATTGTGTAGAAATAAATTTGCTAAATTTGACGATTGGAGAATGCCAACGAAGAAGGAAGCTTTAAGCATTTATTGCCCAGGTCATGCAACTACTGATGTTTATGGAGATACTGTCTATGTACCTCAGGTGTTTCCAGCTGGTTGTGGTGTTACTACTTGGACAAGGACGCTAAATAAAAGCGACGAACGCTTGGCTATGCGTGTATTTTACTATAATGGCGATTTTAAATGGTATAAACGGGGACTCCGAAGTCATGGAATCAGACCTGTTCGACCTATAAAAGGATAAATTCTTTAGACTCATGGAAAAAAGATTTTCAGATAACGGAGATGGTACGGTCACAGATCACGAAATGAAGTTGATGTGGAAACAAACTGACGGTTTTCAGGACGATGGCGAGTTTATGAACTGGTACGACTCGATTAAATATTTGAGAAATCTAAATATTGACGAGTTTGCTGGGTTTAATGATTGGAGACTACCAACTTTAGAAGAAGCTCAAGGTCTTTATGACCCTGAAAAACGAATTCGGGATATGGATAGGTTCGAAATTTTTATTGATCCTAGTTTTTCTCCTGGAGGCTCTTATACGTTATGGACTAGCGATGAAAAGCCTTTTGAAAACGCCGTAGTTTTTTATTATAGATACGGCTACGAGGATCTTGCTCAAAAGTTTGGAGCTTATAATAAATGTAGCGTGAGAGCTATACGCTCAGTAGAATAATGGTGATTTTTAAAAGATCTGTTAATTTTTAAAAAGGAATTAAACCATCGAATCTTATCGTATTATAAATCAGCAAGAGAGTCAGAATTCTGTTCTCACATACAGGTTTGAAGAAGAAGATTTTGAAAATCTCTACGTTTTGGAAGACTATTATCATACTAATCCGTTTTGTGATTATCAAAACACATTGATTTCGTTTAGAGATAGCGAAAACCCAGAAAATCGAATTTCGTTTTTACTTGGGTTTAAAAAAACGTACACACTTCCTCCTAACCAGCCTACATTGACCAATGTGCAAACGGAAATTGTGAAACGTTTTGTTAAAGAAATACCAGATGAATTAATGGTTTTATTTAAGCAACGCTACTTCGAGGCAAAAGCTTACGGAGAGAAAAATCCAATGTCCTATTTGGAGTTTGAACCAGGTCGACTTTTTACTTATGTTGAGCTTTTTCCAAAGGCTAATAAGCCAGTAGAGTTTGCTTTAGATACGGTTAAATATTTAGTCGAAGATTCGTATGATATTGATCCAAATAATAAGAATCGAACGGTTAAGTTAGCGTTTTATAAGTTAGATTTAGAAGAGGAAAATAAGCCGCCTGTTTTTAGCTATACATATTATTTTAAAGAAGAGCTAAGGGTGGCAGAAGATAATAAAATTCCTGAAGACCAGAGCGCAGTAGTAGTTGCGTTAAATGCTAGTATTCCAAACTTAAGGAATTTACTGAAAGATCGTTATCGCGACGCTAAGAATATTGGCGAAGAATTATTGCAAAAAAGCGCCTAAAAAAATAATTGGTTATTTTTCGATTTCAAAAAAACCGTGTGAGTTAATTCAATCTTTACGAGAACTGCTATGTCGTCAAAAGTTAGAAAAGTTAAGAAAGTTCAAGCAAGGCACATTTTAGTTGCTGACAAAGAATTGGCTCTTGAACTTAAGAAACGATATGAGGATGGCGAAGATTTTGCGGAGTTAGCGCAACAGAATAGCGAGTGTCCTTCAAAAAAACGTGGCGGTGATTTAGGTTGGTTTGGAAAGGGCGCTATGGTTCGTCCTTTTGAAGTGGCCGCTTTTTCTGCGGAAGAAGGTGCGGTTACCGATCCGGTTAAAACGGAATTTGGTTGGCATTTAATTTATGTTTATGAAGTTAAAGAGGATGCTGACCCAGATGCAGGGCCTCCAACTGGAGACGAAGATGCAGATGAAAAAACTCTACGATTAGTGGCGGAAAATTATGCCCATGAGTTTATGATGTTAGGGTATTCCAGTAAAAAAGTACTCAGTCTTTTTACTAGCCAACATTTTAAATCAGCGAATGTTGTTTATAATATTCTTGGTAAAGAAATTATTAACGAAATCATCGCAAAAGTATATGGAGTTAAGTTTGAAAAAAAGCCGGAGGATTCTAGCGAATAATTTATTTTCAAACTAGTTGGTATTTATTTAATTTTTTATCTTTCCTTCCAAAATTACATCTGTTTTTCCTACCGTCATTTTTCATTAGTCCAAAGAAATATTTTCTAAGTTCTCAAATAAATTGATAAGTTACTAGAAGTATTTTCTAAACCCAAATTTGATGGGTTTAAAATATTTTGAGTGAATATACTAAGAGGAAATTAAATCGAGTTTCCTTAAGGTTGGAGAGCCAAAGGGGGGAAGGTTTAAGAGACGTCCACTTTTTAAAGCTTTTAAAGCAAAAGCCACCATTGCATCGTAATCTATCATTCTTTCTTTAAAAAAACGGACTGAATCTAAACAAACTTTTTTAGTTTTTTTTATTTTTTGAACGGTTTGTTGGTGGAGCTTTATAAGTTGGATTTCTTTTTCTTTTAATAGATGAAAATGTCCCCCTAGCTTTTTTCTATGTTCCTCAATAAAGTTCCTAAAGTTTCTCAATGGATCGAGGTTAGAAGCTATAGAAGACTTTTCTGGAATACCTTCATCTATTCTTTTCGAATTTAGAAGTTTATCGACTTGATTTTGATCAAGTTCCATTTTTTTCTCTTAAAGTAAATATTTTTTACAAGCGTTCAAACGGACCTAAGATGATCCGTTTGAACGTTAGGGTCGACGGGGGGGGATTGCCAACCCTACATGCAAAAAATCACTAAAAATATTGTTGATACTTTATTAATAGACTATTTACTAGTAAGCATTTTTTGTTCCAAAAAACGCGATTATTTTTGCGGATTTTAAGTGCCTTTAAATCAGCTGTTTATGCGGTTAAGTATTTTGTGGTAGGAAAATGAATAGAAGTTTTTGAGATAAGTAAGACAAGGCGTCTCAAAGTGAAACTATTGGGGCGTTTTGAGACAGTAGGGGGTAGAAGTTTTCAAAGATTACTTAATTGACTTGGTCTTGGATATAGGAGATCCATTTTTCAGTGCGAGAACTTTTAGGTTTTAATTTTTTATAAAGTTTAAATTGTTTAATTGCAGCTCCATAATCAGCATTGAATGTGTGTGACACTCCTAAATTAAAATTTAAATTAGGATGATTAGGATTTAGCGCCAAACCTCTTTGATACATTGAAATGGCTTCAAGAGTTCTTTTCTTATTTTGGTAAGCCAAGCCTAGTTGATTGAAATAGTCTTGATTATCTATTAAAGGTTTATCTTTATATGCTTCTAAAAGGATAATAACTGCATCAGGGTTTTTGTAAGGATTAAGCTTTTTAGCTTGTTTGGCTAGTTCTCCAAACTTTAAGTCTTTATCTGCAATTGTTCCTCCTACGCCTAAAGCCCAAGTTGGCGCTTGAAAGGAACTTCCTGGAGAGATTTCTTCAAATAAACCTTTTCCAGAAAAATCCATTACGGCAAGATCGAGAGGTTCTTTATTATCAAAATCTGCAGTTACGGCGTATGCTTTTCCATTTATGGTATAAACCCCAACCGATACTTTTTCTACCTGATATATTTTAAACCGGGTTTCTTTACCTGGGACTTTTGCTGAACGTTCTTCCAAAGTGGAGAAAATATTACGTTTTCCTTTCCAATCAGGTATTCCCCAATCATTTAAAGTTTTTGGAAATGCAGAAGTGTTTTGAGGAGTAATTAAACTAATTGAAAATGTAAAGTAAGTAATTATTAGTATGCGGAATAAAGAACTTTTATTTTTCATGCAAAAAACTCACAGGTTAGAACTTTGAATGGATAATATTATATATCTTTTAAGTGTTTGCCTACTAGGCAAATTTTTCAAAAGCGGTTGTTTTTTCATTAATAGACCGCATATTTTTATTCAAGAGATCTTTGTAAGTGGTTGAAAATATTTGTCTTTTTTGTTTTTTTTGAAAAGGTGTGGTATTTGCATTTGAAATGAATGAAGATTCGGACAGGCACACCTCCTTACCCCGGATGAGTTCAGTAAACCAGGGATTGAATATCATCCGGGAGTGCCTACCTTTTTTTTGCGCTATTTTGTTTCCTACATTTCTGTTATAACTCCCTACCGCGCTTTTATTGTTTTTTCATTGTTTTTTACAATTATGGTGTTTTGATGGCTCGTCCTCAACCTGGTTCAATTTTTCCTCCACAAAGTGATACTGTTTCTTTGGTTTATCATGTCGAAGATCTTGGCGTAAACGCTATGAGCGTTTCAAAAATTGCGGCTATGGTTGCTGGCTTGGCTGAAGAAAAAGAGAAGTTTAGCCGTGATGCAAAGATAAATTATATGATTGGTTTTGGCGCTAGGTTTTGGAGCTTGGTTTTTCATTTGAATTTACCAAAAGCATTTGAAAGTTTTCGTCCTACCATTTTGAAACAAGTCGATCCAGCCGAAATTGGCGGTGATTTTTTTATTTTTTTAAGTTCACAAAACTCAGAATGGAATTCAAGATTACTTTCTGAAATCGAAGTAAATTTAAGCGATTTGACCGAAACGGTTGATCATTTTGATGGAGTTTCTGTTTTTTTAACCGATTTAAATGATAATGAAAAAACTTTAATAAGCTCTGAAGACCCTGAGTTTTCGGGAGGATCTTTTACTTTGAGATTGAGTTTTTTATGGAACGAAAATGATGAATCGGAAATCAATTTAGCGAAAAAGTTCAGGAATTTTATTGAATCTGAAAATTTTAAAAAAATAGTTGAACCATTTTCAGTCCGTTCTTTACTTTTCCAAAGTAAGAGTCGGTTATTATTAATGCTTTTAGCTAAAGCTCCTGAGCAACTTGAAAGTGTATTGCAAGAGATCCATCAAATTGAATCGAGTTTTTTCTTGTTTCTGGAATTTGGTTCTTATGCTTTTGTGCCCTCAATCGATGTCTTAACAGGATTAAGAATGGGAGGGTTGCGAATGGGGAAGCTATCTCCTACAGCCAAATTTAAGTTAAGGCCAATTTAAGGGGGGGAAACTATAGGGATCGGATATTTGTAATCTGTATTTCATTAGGGGCTTTTTTCAAATAATGCGCAAGAGCCGAATGAATGACAGCTATATGTTCTGATGTTTCTGCGTTATCAGAAGAAGAGGCTGGTTTTGCCGGAGGAGGGACATAAGGCATCCACTTTACTAGAGCCTTAATTACGAAAATTAAGGTTGAAAGTGTAGTAAATATTACCACCAGTGAAATGCAAGAGACAAAGACGGATGATTCTATTGGCGACATTTCTCTAAGGGATTAAAGGGTTTGCGAGTGAGACTGCCTGCAATGCCGCATGTGAAACTGGATCTGGGCTTCCAAATAGGGATAAAAATACACCTGCTGCGACCGCGCTACCAATAACTCCGGCTACATTAGGACCCATTGCATGCATTAATAAAAAGTTGTTGTGGTCTTCTTCTGCGCCAACTTTTTGAGAGACTCTTGCAGCCATTGGAACAGCCGAAACTCCAGCAGATCCAATTAAAGGGTTTACTTTTCCACCCGTAAACTTACACATGATCTTACCAAACAAAACTCCGCCAGCGGTAGCTACGCAAAAAGCTAATAAGCCTAAAACTATAATTTTAACGGTCTCAAGTTTTAGAAAAGATTCAGCTGTCATTGACCCGCCGACTGAAAGAGCAAGTAAAATAGTAACTATATTGATCAAATGAGTTTCTGAAGTTTCGTGAAGTCTTCCTGTTACTCCAGATTCTCTAAATAAATTCCCTAACATGAGCATTCCCAATAATGGTGCTACTCCAGGCAACATTAATGTACATAAAATGGTGGATGCGATAGGAAAAATTATTTTAACATTTTGTGAAATTGGCTTAAGCTGTTCCATCCGAATTTTTCTTTCTTCGGGAGTTGTCAACCATCTCATAATAGGAGGTTGAATTAATGGAACCAACGACATATATGAATAAGCGGCTACGGCTATAGGACCTAGTAAATGTGGAGCTAGTTTACTAGCAAGAAAAATTGAAGTAGGGCCGTCAGCGCCACCAATGATACCTATTGCGCTTGCTTCTTGTAAGTTAAAACCAAGTAGGACCGCTCCAATCAAAGTCGAGTAAACTCCAATCTGAGCTGCCGCACCTAAGAGCAAGGTGCTGGGATTGGCTAGCAAAGGTCCAAAGTCGGTTAATGCCCCAACTCCTAAGAAAATTAGAGGAGGCAGAACTTCATGTTTAACGCCGTAATAAAATATATTTAGAAGGCCGCCTTCAACATCAGAAGCCATGTTACTTAAGGGGAGATTAGCTAAAAGACAGCCAAACCCAATTGGAAGTAGTAGAAGGGGTTCAAATTTTTTCCATATGGCAAGGTATAGCAATAGGCAAGCAACCGCGATCATAAGAAAATGACCCGGCGTCATTGCTACAAAACCCGTCATACCGACGATTTTTGAAAAAGATTGTGCTAAGTAACTTTCCATTTACTCGATACCTATCCGATAGTTACCAGTGGATCTCCAGCGCTCACGTTATTACCTTCTTGGACGTGAATAGTTTGGACGGTACCAGTAAAGTTTGATTTGATTTCTGTTTCCATTTTCATGGCTTCGATCATTAAAACAGTATCGCCCTCCGAAACCGACGACCCAACTTGAACTTTAATCGAAAGAACAGTTCCCGGTAATTTAGCGTCAACGATATTTCCAGAACCAGTTGGAGCCGCAGGAGCTGAGGCTTGTGCAGGTTGTGGAGCTGCCGCAGGAGCCGCAGGTTGAGGAGCTGTTGTTGCGGGCGCAGAGCCTGCAGGAACAACCTCAACGGAGTAAGCTTTACCATTCACATTGATAGTATAGTTTGCTGGACCTGTAGCCACAGGGGCAGCAGGAGCAGCTGAAGCTGTCCCTGGTCCATTTGTCTTAGGTTTAGCCGCATCAGTTCTAGCTTTTTCTGTAACTGTTGGGTCGTTGCGCGTCTCAAAAAACTTTAAGGCTACCTTAGGGAACATTGCATAGGTAAGTAAGTCCTCTTCTTCCGTTACTTTACCCTCGCATTCTTTTTTAACTGAATCCCACTCTGGCTCCAACAAATCTGCGGGCCTACAATCAATGATTTTTTCGTTTGCAGATACTTGTTCAAAAAGTTCTTGATTTAATTCGCCAGGTAGCTTTCCGTATTTTCCTAATAGACATTCCCTGGTTTCTTTTGTAACAATTTTATATCGCTCACCAGTAAGTACATTAAGTGTCGCTTGTGATCCAACAATCTGGCTCGTCGGAGTTACCAAGGGAGGATATCCTAAATCTTTTCTGACTCTTGGAACTTCTTTCAAAACTTCTTCGATTTTATCCGTAGCGTTTTGTTCTTTTAGTTGATTTTCCATATTGGAAATCATGCCGCCAGGAATTTGCGAATCTAAGATTTTAATATCAACGCCTTTAAAATCACTTTCAAACTGTGCATAGTGTTTTCTGACATCTTTAAAATAATCAGAAATCTCATGAAGAAGGTTTAAATCTAAACCTGTATCTCGTTCGGTTCCTTTAAGAGATGCGACAACACATTCCGTAGCAAATTGTGAAGTGCCCATTGCCATTGCGGAAATTGCAGTATCGACCATGTCAACACCCTCGTCGATAGCGCACTGTAAATTCATCCCTACCAATCCAGTAGTCGCATGGGTATGCAAATGAATTGGAAGTTTAACAGTACTTTTAATTTCTCTAATTAGCGAACGGGTAACTTGAGGAGTTAAAAGCCCGGCCATATCTTTGATACAAATAATATCCGAGCCCATGTCTTCAAGTTGCTTAGCCATTTTAACGTAAAGGTCAACACTATGGACTGGGCTGACTGTATAGCTAATTGTTCCTTCAACAGTTTCGCCGCATTTTTTAACGGTCTCCATGGCTTTTCTAATATTACGGAAATCATTGAGAGCATCAAAAATTCTAAAAACGTTGATACCCACATCAACCGATTTTTTTACGAACCGCTCCACTACATCGTCCGCATAATGTCGGTAGCCTAATAGGTTTTGCCCCCGTAATAACATTTGGAAAGGAGTTTTTGGCATGCGTTTTTTGAGTTCTCTCGCCCGATCCCATGGACTTTCATTCAAAAAACGGACACAACTATCAAAAGTAGCTCCACCCCAATTCTCAAGTGAAAAGTAACCCACTTGATCAAGTTTTGCCGCTATTGGGAGCATATCTTCTGTGCGCATGCGAGTAGCTAACAGTGATTGATGAGCGTCTCGAAGTATAGTATCTGTAATTTTAAGCGGCTTAGCCTCTTTTTCCATCGCTTAAATCCTTTAACAAAATCGTTAGGTATTTTATAAAACGAAATTAACTTTAGTAAAGTTCTTTTAAAATAATTTTAAGCCAACCTAAAACTCAAAGCACTGTTTAATGCATGGGTCAGGCAGGGATTTGTGGATATTAGAGTATAAAAAAATGAAAATCAAATATTATTTACGCCATGTAAAAGGCATAAATAAAGCCAGAACCCCATAAATTTCTAGTCTCCCAATAAACATACAAAAAATAATGGCCCACTTACCTAGATTTGGAATGTCGGCATAGTTTCCCATAGCCCCAACCTGCCCCAATCCTGGCCCTATATTAAATAAGGAAGCCACGGTTGCAGAGATGGATGTTGTTGGGTCGCAGCCCAACATAGATAGGAAAATTGAAACCATAAAAAAGATTCCCATATAGAGTCCGGCTAGCCCAACTACATTTAATAATTGATTATTATCCACAGTTTTGGAGCCAACTTTGACGTGAAAAACTCCTCTTGGTTGGACAATCTTTTGTAGCTCTCTAATGATGACTTTGAAAATTACTAGGATCCTTATTGATTTTAACGAACCACTAGTAGAACCTACACATCCTCCAATCATCATCAAACCCAGCAAAAAAATTCTTAAGAAATTAGGCCAGGCGTTAAAATCGTCGGTAGCAAATCCAGTTGTAGTATTAATGGAAACTGTTTGAAATGAAGCTCTCCTTAAAGCAGAGCCAAAACCATCTTGCGGGCTTGTTTCCCAAAGTCCAATAGTGACAAAAATAACTCCAAAAATGATCAACCCTACATAAAAGCGTAATTCAGGATTTTTTAGAGCAGAATTAAAACTTCCATGCATTACATCATATTGAATCGCAAAGTTGATCCCGCCTAAAAACATAAAAAACATGACGACGCATTCAACATATAAACTATTAAATGCGGAAACGCTTGCGTTGTAAGGAGAAAACCCTCCTGTCGCCACTGTAGAAAAAGTGTGACAAACTGCGTCAAACCACCCAATTCCCCCAAGTCTTAAGCATAAGATTTCGATTGCCGTCAAAGCTAAATAAACTTTCCATAGAATTTTTGCTGTTTCGGCTAACCGTGGTTGCACTCTTTCAACGGCCGCCCCTCCAGGAACTTCTGCTTTGAATAAGTGAAAACTTCCTATTCCCAGGGCTGGAAAAACGGCAAGAGAAAGCATAATGATTCCCATGCCTCCTAGCCATTGAGTAAGGTTACGCCAAAATAAAACTCCTTTGGGTAGAGGGTCTATATCTCTTAATATTGTGGCTCCAGTAGTCGTAAAGCCACTCATGCTCTCAAAAAATGCGTCGATGAATTGTGGGCAAACGCCGGTCAAATAGTAAGGGATCGCCCCAATTAAGGAAATGCATACCCAGGAGAACGAGACGATAGCAAAGCCTTCTCGGTCTCTTAAATTGTCTATGCCAGAGGGGAGCAATTTCCACATGGAGATTCCAAGCGAAAAAGTCAGGATAAATGTCCACAAAAAAGCTTGCACTGAGGACATATTTCCATTGATAGCGTTTTCGCCAAAGCTTATGGAAACTGCTAAGGGGATTAGAAAAATCCCCGACAGCAAGATCAGTAAAATTCCTACAACGTTAAATACGGCTTTTAGGTTCATTAGTCCTAAAAAAACCTTCTTTTTCCAAAGAGTTTTTCTATTTTATCAATCGATTTTGGAAGAGCTACTACGATAACTGAGTCGCCCGATTGAATAGAACATTCTTGATCGGGAACGATCATTTCTCCATTACGTAGAATGGCTCCAATTATTGCATCTTCAGGAAATTTTATTTTCTCAATTTTTTTATCGATTATGGAAGATTTAGGATTTGCTACAATTTCTAAAACCTCCGCCTCGTTTTCAATGAGTTTGTAAACGGAACGAACTTGTCCTTTTCTTAGATGCTTTAGGATAGCTCCAACGGTTATTAGTCGAGGATTGATAGCAATGTCCATTCCGATGGAATCTAAAATAGGGACATAATCGGGATCATTGGTAATCACCAATACTCGTTTGGCTCCCTGCTTTTTAGCTAATAGCGCGGATAAAATATTATGTTCGTCGTCATCAGTAAGGGCCATAAAAAAATCGGCGTCTTGAACATTTATCTCATTGAATAAATCCGGATCTGTTCCACTCCCATGAAGAACCACTGTTTTAGAAAGTTCATCAACCGCTAAGTCAGCTTTTTCAAGTGAAGGTTCGATTATTGAGATGTCGTTAAAGTCTTTTTCCAATTTTTGGGCAAGATTGATAGATACCGAATTAGCCCCAACGATTACAATCTTATGTGTTGCTTCTATTTTTTTATTCAACATAGGAAGAATAAGAGGCATGAACTCTTTTTGCACAAGCATATAAATCTTATCGCCGACATGAATCTCATCTGATTCTTTGGGGATGATTAGGTTGCCGTCCCGCACAATGGCGACAATCAAGAAGGAATTAAATTCATTGACCGCTTTTAACGCTTCAATTTTTTTATTAGCTAGAGGGGCGTCCTCGTGGATTTCGAATCCCCTTAATAAAATTTCGCCGTCAGCGAATTCAGCAACATTGACAGCGCCGGGGGTCGCTAATATTTTTTGAATAAAATCGACAATAATTTGACCGGGAGTTATGGCTTGGTCGATGAATAACTGCTCAGAAGGGAAGACGGAGTTTTCTGAAGTAAACTCCATTGTTTGAAAGCGGGCAAATCGTTTTTTAACAGAAAATTTGTCGGCCAGCATACAGACGAAAAGATTGATTTCGTCTTTATTGGTGACGGCAATCACCATTTCCGCTTGTTTTATTCCAGCACGCAAAAGAACGCTAGGAAAACAAGCGTTTCCTTGTACGCTTAGAACATCAAGCTTTTCGCCAATCTGCTTTATTTTTTTATGATCAGCGTCGACTATAGAAATGTCGTGACCTTCCTGAGATAGTTCTTCAGCAAGGTTAAAACCGACTACCCCCGCTCCAACTATGACAATATTCATAACCTTTGCCTGAAATCAAAACCTAGGTCAATAAGTTGAAACGGGTACATTGAATGTGGCTTGGAGGCCATTATTATTAAATGGGAGTTTCGAAAATCTGTGCGGTTGCAATTTCAGGCGGTTTATTTAAAAAAATGACCACCTTAACGTTGAAAAGTCTTATCGGTTTGGATTCAAAAACTCTAAAAACTCCGAATTTTCAGAGAGCATAATCGTGGTATCTGTATTAAGTGAGTTTTTATAAGCTTGCATGGATCGAATGAATTCATAAAACTTAGGATCTTGTGAAAAAGCTTCTGCATAAATTTTGGCGGCATTACCATCGCCTTCGCCCTTAAGAGTTTTTTCCTGTTTGTAGGCTTTGGAGATAAGAATAACCTTTTCCTTGTCCGTCTGTGCCCGGATTTTTGTAGCTTCTTCATTTCCTTCAGATCGGTATTCTTTAGCGATTCTTTCTCTTTCGGTTCTCATCCGGTCAAAAATTGAGTTCGCAATTTCAGGAGGTAAATCGGCTCTCTTAGTTCTAACGTCTACAACTTCTATCCCATATTCGCTTGCTTTTTCACTAGCTTTTTGAGTAACAACAGCCATAATCTCTTCGCGTGTTTTTAAGATAATGTCAATTAAGTCGTGTGTGCCCATTTCTACGCGTAATTCAGAATAGATAATATCGTCTAAACGTGACCGAGCGCCTCTTTGATCTCGGACAGTTTGGAGAAATTTTAAAGGATCACTAACTCTCCACATGGAATAACTATCAATCAACAAGTTCTTTTTATCTCTAGTTATTAACTCGGCTGGAGCTGAGTCGTTAGACAATAAGATGCTTGGGAAGTATTTTACTTGTTGGATAAACGGGATTTTAAAGTGTAAACCTGGCTCCGTTATCGTTTTAACAGGACGTCCCATTTGGAGCAATATAGCGGTTTTTGTCATATGGACAGAAAAAACCGAATAATAAATTATTAGAATCAATGCTCCTAAGCCGGTCAATATTCCTTTTTGTGCCATATTTTTAATCCAATTTTTTTAATAAAGTGATCATAAACTTTGTCTATTTATTTTCCTTGCAAGGCGGGAGGCATTTGCCCAAGAGGTAAAATAGGCAAAACATTCCCTGTACTTGAGCCGACCACAAATTTTTTCATATTAGGAAGGATTTCTTCCATAGTTTCCAAATAAATCCTTTTCCGTGTAATATCTGGAGCTTTTTTATATTCTTCATATAACGCTAGAAAACCTTGAGTGTCACCTTGTGCTCTCTGGATTTTTTCCTCTTTGTAACCTTCCGCTTGTCGAACGATCTGCGCAGACTTACCACGAGTTTCAGGAATTACTGCTTTTCGATAACCCTGAGCCTGGTTGATCATGCGTTCTTTATCTTCTCTAGCGCTTACAACATCTTTAAAAGACGCGGCTACCTGAGTTGGAGGATGGACATCTTGTAACTGTGTCGTAACTATTTGAATGCCCGCTTTGTATTTATCTAATAAACTTTGTATTTGATCTTTCGCAAGAACTTGAATCTCACTTTTCCCCGTGGTTAGGGCTTCGTCAATATTCTTACTACCAACAATGCCGCGAATAGCTGTTTCGGCAACGTTGCGAATCAGTTTTTGGCGAGTTTCAATATTAAAAAGGTATTCAACGGCATTGCGAATTTGGTATTGGACTACTAAATCAATATCGACAATGTTTTGATCGCCAGTTAACATCAAAGATTCAGCTGGGACGTCCCTAACTTTTTGAGGGGGACCAGAGCTAAGAATTCGAAAACCAACTTCGATTCTTCTTACTTTTAAGACTTTAGGCGTATTAACGTGCTCAAAGGGGGATGGTAATTTAAAGTGTAAGCCTGGACCCGTTGAGCGAACATATTTCCCAAAACGAGTGACAACTCCTTCTTCGTCTGGTTGAACGGTATAGAAGACTCCTGGAACAAGCCAAATTGCTAATAAAACCAACCCAGCCCCAAGAAACGTAGAGGGTTTTAGGTTCGGAATTTTAATCTGTGGAATTTCCATTTGTGGACCGCCCGAAGGGTTTTTTTTCGGGCCGCCTCCAGAACCTCCCGAAGGTCCTTTTGGATCGTGTAAATCATCCCAAGGCATAGTGCATTATCCTTAATTGTAGTGAGCTTGGTACGCTAACAAACCGGTAAAATATTGTCAAACTATATCTACGGGCGGTAATTTTCAATTGATATTTTTTTGTGAGTTAAGAATGGACTCCATTGTTCTTTCGGCTTCTTGATAGTCTAAACCTCTAAATTGAAAGCCCATGAAATAGGAGTGATCGATCAATGTTTCTTCTTCGTCCATACCCGCCTGGTCAACATCGTATAAATACTCATAAATGGGATTTTCAACGGAAGTATAGAACAGTTCCAAATCTTTATCAGTTATCGGTTGACTCAATATTGTTTTAATCGAGTCCTCTTCAATGGAAAAACTATCTTTGACTGTATTCAAAGCGTCTTGTTTAGATGAACCTTGCTCTATTTCGCCTGCAAGAGCGCTTTCAATTGTTCGGTTTCTCCTAGAGAACAAATAATGTGTATATTGAGGCGGGCGACCTATCATAAAATCGAGGTTGAAGAAATGGAGTGAAATCCAATCGTCAAAGTCGACCTCAACATCTTTTGAGACATTATAACTTTCAGCTTTTTCCGGAGAGTCTTTTAATAATTGATTGTATATTTTGCAAAACCGGTCAATGCAATCGTAAACAATTGCTTGATAGTATGCATTCATTCTGTACCAGTTATTTGTTGAGTTGTGACCATTAATTAGTTTACGCAACATCAACAAAATTTTATCTGAGTCGGCATATACAGAAGATAAAGGGAAAGCTGATGTCAGGTAAGCTTTGATTTCTTCTTCGTTCCCACTGTCTAGAGCCCTTTGAAGATGTATTTTACCGTGATCTAAAGAATGGTAAACCAACATTTCATGGTTTAGCTTTCTCTGATACTCCATATATTCTTCTAGCTTAGGATCGTTGGACTCTTCTGGATGAGTATGGTCTGTCTTTGTTATATCTTTAGCGAAAGCGAGCATAATTAAATTGTAATGATTGAAAACCCATATTCTCTCTCGAATGGATTTTGATTTCAAGCGTTTTTAAAATTGTCTTTAAACTTTAAAAGTTTAAAGCTTACTTAAATTAAAAAAATAACTCTAATTACTGGTAATTGGAAAGGCTCCCTGAAAATAGGGAATAGTTTTTTAAAAGTTAAATTTTTTCAATATTAACCAAGTTTTTGTTAGTTATTTGAAAAAAATCAAAATACTCGGGCTTAATTTAAGCTAAAGAAGCAAAATGCAAGAACTGAGTTTCGAGGAAAAACATAACGCAGGGGAAAGCTTTCTTAACTCACAAGATTAGCTTGCGCCAATTTAATTATTTTTTTGATGGAGGGGATGTTGGTTCAGGTTTTATGAGCGGTCGAATGGATTGAGAGTAAAAACTTAAAATAGACGCAGTTTGTTTTCTATAATTTGAAATAGCTATTTTAGTTTGAGGGTCTATATTTTCTAATTGATTGAGGTCTTTTTCGGCTTTAAGGAAAGATTTCTTTAAGCTCTCAAATTGAGTTTTCGTATTAACAATTTCGCGATTTTTTTGGTGGTTAGTAATTAGTTGTTCTAATTCTTTGCCTTGTTGCTGGAGAGAATTGAATAGAGCGACTTCAATATTTCCAATATCTTGATTCAATTTACTTTGAAAACTCGAAAAGCTTTTTTCTAAACTTTCTAGCTGAACTTTTTGTAGAGTAGAGTTGGTATAAATGCCACCAACGAGTAAAAGTAAAATACCTGCATATAGAAGAATTTTTAACGATACGTATTCTTTTTTTCTTTCTTGAATTTCCTGGTCTAGTTTTTCGATTGATTTTTGAACTTCGGAAAAGTCGCTTTTCATATTCTATAAAAAAATTAAGAAGGTTACGTAAGGTCTATTTTTTTAGTCTTGGCTTATAAAAAAGTGAAATCAAACTTCTAATCTAATTATGTCATTGAGTTTAAATAAAGCCATATTATTTGGTCGCCAGAAAAAATTGCGATGAGAGTGGCTCCCGCTAAAAAAGGTCCGAATGGAACTTTACTTTTTCGTCCTTTTTTCCCCAGAAGAATTAGGGGTAAACCATAAATGGTGCCTAATAAGGAGCCAGAAAAAATAATTAATAAAGTATTTTTCCAAGCTAAAAGAGCTCCTACGGCTGCCATATATTTTATATCACCGCCTCCCATGCCTTTTCCACCGCTAAAAACCGCTATTAAATAGAAAAGACCTCCTCCTATGATAAAGCCAATGAGAGAGGGTAATAATCCATTCATGTATGAACCTGCGGCAAAGCCAAATAGTATCCCTGGAAGCGTGATGACATCTGGAATTATCTGATGTTTCCAATCAATGATTGTTATTACTACGAGAGTGGGAACAACTATTGAGAAAATCATGGTTTCCCAACTTAACCCAAATTTTAAGTAAACCCCCGCTAAAAGGATTCCAGTTATTAACTCTACTATCGGATAAATAATCGAAATTCTAGAGCTGCAATTTCTGCATTTACCAAGAAGAGTCAAATAGCCTAGCAGAGGGACATTGTCTCTCCAGGCAATTGGATTTTGGCAAGCAACGCAATAAGATGAAGGGAAAACGATAGATTCTTCGCGTGGCAAACGATAAATGCAAACATTACAGAAACTGCCTACCGCCAATCCAAATATAAAAAAATAAGTCGTTAATAGCCAAGTAGGAAGGGAATTAATAAATTCCATTTTACGTAGCGAAAACTTTTTTTAGATTGATAGTTCTAGGCTTATTATTGATAAGGGTCATAAAAAATATCAAAAACTATGTTTTGAATATAAAGGTTAATTCAATTAAAAAATATAATAGATGAAACTATTGAGATCTAAAATTTAGAATGTTGAATTCTATTCGGCAAACTTTTTATGACAGTTAAAACAACGCTGTCGCAATATCCTTTTCGCTTCAGTTTGTGAATTAATTTTTTCTTAAACTTTTCTGGCTCTTGCGAACTCATTTGAGATAAAAATTTTTCGGCAAATAGTTTGGCTAAATTTAATTCTTCGTTTTCTTTAAACAAGGCTATTAGCGCTTGAGAAGCATTTTCAGATGATATTCCTCTTCTGATTAATTCGTTTTCAATTCTTAATTTACCTTCTTTTTTAAAGTTTTTACGATATTCAGCGTAGCTTAAGGCTAACTTTTTGTCATTTAAGTAGTCTAAGTTTTCTAAATATTCTAAGGTGTTTACTATCGCTGTTTTGTCGAAACATTTTTGTGTTAGATAGATTTCTATTTCTTTTACAGAGCGAGGTTTCCTCGCAAGATATTTTAAAGCTAGCTTTTTGCTTTTATTTAAATCTGAATCATTGTTCATTGATACCAGATGTTTAAATAGATTTTTAAAACCAAAAGTCTAAATAAAGTAAGGAATAGTTTAACTGTCCTTTTTACCTTTTTTCTTTGTTTCAGGAGCTTCCGATGGTTCCAATGGTTCCGGATGTTCCACTTCGGATACAGTACCATCATGGGATGGAATTGCTAATTTTTGACGAATAGCGATTTCTACTTCTTTGAGGACATCTTTGTTTTCTCTAAGGAAACTTTTAGCATTTTCCCTACCTTGGCCAATTCGTGTTTCTTTATATGAATACCAGGTACCGCTTTTTTTGATCAAATCGTGAGCTACTCCAAGGTCTAAGATGTCTCCCTCTTTTGAAATGCCTTTTCCATATAGGATATCAAATTCACAATCTCTAAAAGGAGGAGCTACTTTATTTTTGACAACTTTAACTCGAGTGCGGTTTCCTATAACACTATCCCCATCTTTTAAAGCCGCAATACGACGAATGTCTAACCGAACAGAACAATAAAACTTTAGAGCGTTTCCACCAGTTGTGGTTTCAGGGTTGCCAAACATGACGCCTATTTTCATTCTTATTTGGTTAATAAAAATAAGTGAGCAGCGCGATTTACTAACAACTCCGGTTAATTTTCTCATTGCCTGAGACATTAATCTAGCTTGTAGGCCCATATGGGAGTCTCCCATATCGCCGTCTAATTCAGCTTTTGGAACTAAGGCGGCAACAGAATCTACTACCACTACATCTACAGCTCCGCTTCTCACTAAGACTTCGGCTATTTCAAGAGTTTGTTCTCCTGTATCAGGTTGAGATAGCAACAGATCATCCAGATTGACTCCCAAGTTTTGCGCATAATGTGGATCTAATGCATGTTCGGCGTCGATAAAAGCTGCTACTCCTCCTGCTTTTTGGGCTTCGGCGATAACGTGAAGCGTAAGGCTGGTTTTTCCGGAGGATTCTGGACCAAAAATTTCGGTGATTCTTCCTCGTGGAACTCCGCCAACACCTAGCGCTGAGTCTAAAGAAATAGACCCTGTAGAAATAACTTTAATTCCTCTTTGAGCTTCGGCTTGGCCTAATTTCATTATAGAGCCTTTACCAAATTGTTTTTCAATTTGCATAAACGCCATTTCCAAAGCTTTATTTTTGTTGTCGTCCGACGCCACCTTTAACCTCCTATTTACGAGCTAAAATGCAAAATTAAGTTTAGTTTTTTAATGAACTACTAAAAAGTTTAGTGTATTCCGCGCCTTTGGGAGCTAATGAACTTTTAAAAAGTTTAATCTCCGAAATTTTAATTAAATGGTCTAGAGGAACGCTAAATTTTTCGATTTCTTTTTTCAATAGATTTTTATTACTGGGAGATCTAAGTCTTGCTAATGTGAGGTGAGGAGAAAATGGTTTCATATCTCTAGGAAAACCCACATTAGATAATTCCAATTCTAATCGCTTTTTAAGTTTTTTTAAAATTTCTTCCTTATTGTCCAAACCTATCGAAAGAATTTGAGGTCGATTCCAACTTGGAAAAATACCTAAATTGGAAAGTCTTAAGTTAAAAGAAGAGAATGCCAATGCTGTCTTGTTTATAGGATCAAATACTTTTGAAACTTGATTTGTTTCCACGTCACCTAGAAACTTCAAGGTTAAATGAATATTCTCCGGCTTAACCCAAGAGGCGTTTAAACTAAGTTGTTTAAATTGATCTTGCAGCTCTCTTAACTCTCTGGTCAATTTTTGATTGAAGCTAACAGCGATAAAAACCCGAATGGTTTCCACTTGAAAAACTAAAAAGGAACGTCGAAGTTCTTAAAATTAAGGAAGTTTTTAAAAATTTTCGTTTTTTTGAATTGGCTACTATCTTTTTCATTATTCGTTAAGAATAAAGTTTGGAACTTGAGAATCCTAAAAGTTCTCATCCAAGTTATAGCTTTCGAAATGCTAAATGGCAAGGGAATTATGGACCTATTTTCTACCTTATTTGAATTAGAAAAAAAAGGGTTTTAAACATTAACATGAGAATTCAAAATTAATGGTATTTCAAGGTGTTATCTGCTATTTTCATAAAATAGAGAAATATGAATTCAAAAAAACAAAGCCATTTCCCTGTAAAAAACCTATTGCTGTTTTTTTATAAGTGTTTGTTGTCAATAAATTTGAGGATTGATGTCTAGTTTAAAAGTTTTAATCGTAGAAGACAGTTTAATGGTTCAGGAAGTTTTAAAGGAAATACTTTCTTCCGATCCAGAAATTGAAGTGGTTGGAGTCGCTGGAAATGGTCAAGAAGGAATCCAAAAAGTCGAAAAATACAAGCCAGATATTATTACGCTTGATATCAATATGCCAATAATGAATGGTTTGGATGCCATTGAGGAAATAATGGGAAGTCAGCCGCTTCCAATTTTAGTCGTTTCTAGCTCGGAAGACGCCAAAACGGCTTTTGACGCTTGTTCTAGGGGAGCGTTAGAGGTATTTCCTAAGAGTAAACTCGATGCCGCTAGGGCAGACGTTTTAATTCACAAAGTTAAATTATTATCCAAAATAAAAGTTATTCGTCGATTTAAGAAGAGAAACAGCAGAGTTGCAATTCCAGATTTCAATACGGCGCCAGCAACTGAATCGAAGTTTGAAAAAGTAGTGGCTATAGCTTGTTCCACCGGAGGACCAAAGGCTCTTTCGGTTATTTTATCTGAGTTAAGTCCTCAATACCCTTTCCCAATAGCAATTGCGCAACACATGGAAAATGGTTTTGGAGAGGGTTTTGCGGCTTGGTTAAACGACATCTCAACTAATCCTGTTTGTGAGGCTAAAGAAGGAGATTATTTGGCTTCTGGGAAAGTATATGTTTGTCCCCCTGAATCTAATATGCAAGTTGCAACAGATGGGAGAATAAGTTTTCTTGGTGTCAATGAAATGAATTCTTTCAGGCCGTCTTGCGATATTTTATTAGCCTCTTTAGCGTATTCATTTCGAGAGAAAAGTGTTGGATTGATATTGTCAGGAATGGCAGATGATGGAGTAGCTGGAATTGAAAAGATTAAAACTAGCGGCGGGACAACCATTGCTCAGGATGAAGAAAGTAGCGTTGTTTTTGGTATGAATTCGCGGGCAATCAATGCGGGAGTTATCGAAAGAGTTTTGCCATTAAACGAAATCGCAATGTATCTCAATCAAATAGCAAAGAGATAGTTAATGACTATTGAAACGATTAATCAGGGAATAGATGTTTTGCCTTTTAGGCAACTTTTGATTGATCGAATATCTACGGGGTACAAAGAAGATACGTTGAATCAATTGCCTGCGGCAATAGTTCAGCGGATGGAATTGAATCAAATAATTAAACCGGCTGAATATTTTTTTCTTTTACAGAAAGACAACGCTGAATTTACAAAGTTAGTAAACTTGTTAACTGTAAATGAAACCTATTTTATGAGAGAACAGGGGCACTTTAATGTTCTAGTTAACCGTTTATTCCCGGAATTTATCAAAAATAGAAAAGGTAACGAAAAGTTTAAAATATTGAGTGCAGGATGCTCTTCTGGGGAAGAGTTGTATTCCGCTTTGATTTCCTTAACTTTAAAGTTTGGCAAAGAAATATTAAAAACGATACATGCCGAGGGAGTTGATATTGACTCTGAAATATTAGAAAAAGCTAAAAAAGGAATTTATTATCAAAATTCTTTTAGGAATGTTGATACTTACTTTATCGACGCTTTTTTCTCAGAATATGAAGAGCAATATAAAATTAACGAAAATTTTTTAGATTCTGTTTTTTTTAGTCAAGTGAACCTTGCGGACTCAAGTTTCTCATTTGATTCAAAGTGGAACGTGATTTTCTACCGCAATGTTTCGATCTATTTCGTTCCAGAAATTAGAAAAGAAATATTTAATAATTTGGTAAATGCGTTGAAAGAACCAGGATATTTATTTACAGGGATTGTTGAAACAAGTCATCACAACTTTGGTATTTTGCCGTTAGAAGAAATAGACGATCATTATTTATTTAATAAGAAAAGTGAATTTTTTAATAAAAATAGTATACGGCCTGATAAATTTAAGAAAGCTAAGCGAGATTTACCCTACAAAAAGAAGACTCAAAAATTATTTTCTGGTTCTCAGCAAGAAAAACTTAAGAAAGATAATTCAACAAGGAAAATAACAAAGGAAGATTCCTATGAGGAAGCTTTTCAAAAAGCTTTGGGATTAGCTAAAAGAGGACAAAGACAAAAAGCTTTAGAGAGTATTGAAAGTATTTTTACTAAATGGACTCCTAACGCCAACGATTATTTGTTACGCGCTAATATTTTAGTTAGTTTAGAGAAGTTGGATCAAGCTTTAACTGATTGTTTGACTGCATTGGAAATTGAAGAATGGAATCGCCAGGCATATTTGCTTTTGGGTATTATTTCTCGTTTGAAAAAAAATATTCCGGAAGCGGTTAAGCGCTTTAAAGGAGCTATTTATATTGAATCGACCTGTTGGTTATCTCATTTTTATCTTGCCGAGATATTTATAGAAAATGAGAACTTTAGGGACGCAAAAAGAGAATATGGAATATCGCGAAAGCTGTTATTAGAATCGGGTAGCTCTGAATGTGGTTTGATGATATTTCCTCTTTCATTTAATCAGGAGCAGCTAGTCCATCATTGTGAACGCAAATTAGGCGAACTGGAAAAGCGCTAAAACTTTACCTATGGCTTTTGATAAGAAAAAATTCATTCATAAATTTGTTGATGAAGCCAACGATCATATAGACAGGCTGAACGAAGGTTTAGTGAGTTTGGAATCTAATCCTGGGGATGAAGAAACCGTAAGCGAAATCTTTCGATCTGCGCATACTATTAAGGGTTCTTCTAGAATTTTAGGATTAATTTCTATAAGTGTAGTAGCGCATAAACTAGAAGACGCTCTTTCGGCTTTAAGAGATGGAAAGATTTCTCAAAGCAAAGTTTTATTTAATTTGCTTTTTAAAGCTGCTGATTTGATCTCGGAGTTTGTTCAAAGAGTTCAAGAAGGCGAGGAAGTTGAAGATGATACCACTGAAATTTGTGAACGTTTAGAAAAGGCCGCTTTAGGCGAACTAGAAGATGAGGCTGTTACCGAACCGCCTCCAGAAAAAATAGTTGAAAAAGCTGAAGAAAAAGAAAGTTCCTTTAACAAAATAGAAAAGGAAGAATCTCTTGAAGAAGAAACTCCTGTTGTTAAAACAACCACTGAGCAAGTTTCTTTAAAAAAAGAATCTTCCCCCCCATCAGATGTATCTGTTCCTAAAGACGTTTCAGTCTCTCCGTCTTCTCCTAAACCCCAAGCGCAAAAACCACTAAAGAAACCTCGAGTTTCTGAGACAGTTCGAGTCAAAACGGAAAAGTTAGATGAAACAGTTAATTTAATGGGTGAAATTGTTTCCAATCATATCCGTTTAAAGCAAAACTGGGTTGATATAAACGAAATAGGAAAAGTTTCTAAGAAATACTTAGAAACCTTTTCAGGTTTTACGTATGAAGACGGGAAGCTAAGTTCAGAGGATAGTCGTGATCTTTTTGAACAATTTCAGGGCATTTATGGGAAGTTAAGGCAACTTTCAGTTTGGACCAAAGATGTTTTAAATTTTCAGACTTTATTGACAGATCAGTTGCGTGAAAAAGTTTTGAAAATGAGAATGTTACCTTTGTCCACTGTCTTAGACGCTTTTCCAAGAATGGTCCGCGACATATCTTCTACATGCAATAAAGAGGTTAATTTTTTAGTCGAAGGCGGAGAAACTGAGCTAGATAAAAAAATTATAGAAAAAATTGGAGACCCATTATTACATATGATCCGCAACAGCGTCGATCATGGTATTGAAGCTCCTGCCGATAGAATACGGGATGGTAAGCCTGAAGCTGGAACCATTAGATTAAAGGCTTCCTATGAAGGCGGTAATGTTTTGCTTGAATTGCGCGACGATGGTCGTGGAATTCCTTTGAGAAAGATCAAGGAAAAAGCCTTGGCAAAAAAAATGTTTGGTGAAGAAATGCTGAACAATATGACCGAAAATGAAATCGTTAATTTGATTTTTAGACCCGGGTTTAGCACTAGCGCTGCAATTACGGATGTTTCGGGACGGGGAGTAGGAATGGATGTCGTTCGAGAAAACATCGTTATGAACTTAAAGGGATCTATTCAGGTTGAAACGGTAGAAGGGAAAGGAACTTGTTTTTTTATAAGGTTGCCGTTGACCCTTGCCGTAATGCGCGTTTTACTGATTTCTGTTTCAAATCACAAGTTTGCTCTTCCTTTAGACTCGGTTAAAGAAATAGTTAAAGCAAGTAAAGAGCAAATAATTAAGGTCGTAGATAAAAGAGCGATTTCTTTGAGGGACGAAATCATTCCTATTGTAAATTTGGACTTTGCTCTAGACTTGCCTGTAAAAAGTAATGGACAGTCAGAAGAAGTTAATATTGTGCTTGTAGAGATGGGAAACGAATGCTTAGGACTAGTGGTTGATACAATTTTAAGCGAAGAAGATATGGAAATTAAATCTCTACCCAACCACATGAAAAATAATGAAATAGTTTCAGGAGTTACTTTGTCGGGTAAAAACGAAGTTGTGCTAGCTCTACACGTGCCTAAATTGTTTTTTATTGCTAAGGACGAAAATCCCGATAAATTGACTCCAGAATCCGAAGTCAATTTTATTGAAGAACAAAAACATAATATATTAGTTGTTGACGATTCCGAAAGCGCTCGCGAAGTGCAAAAGAGTATTTTAGAGTCTTTTGGCTATAAGGTTGCGCTTGCTGTGGATGGTGTAGATGGGTATAAGGTAGCGCAGGAGAAACAATTCGATTTAGTGATATCCGATATTGAAATGCCGAGGATGAATGGATTTGAATTTATCAAGAAACTAAAGATGGAAGATTCCTATCGACACACGCCAGTTATTGTCGTTAGTTCACGGAATGAAGAATTATATAAAAGGAAGGGAATGCAGGCTGGCGCTGATGCATTTATTGTAAAAAGCGGATTTGATCAATCTAAATTGTTGAAAATGGTGCAAAACTTAATACATTAATTTTTATATATACCTGAGCTAGAATTATACGTGAACGTTTTAATCTTAGTTACAATTAGGGAAATGAATTAGAAAGCGGAAAAAGAATGGATCCTAATAATATATTAATTGTAGACGACGACAGTTTTGTCCGTGAAATATTGGTCGATATCTTAGAATCTGAAGATTTCAAAACTGAAACTGCGGAAAACGGTTTAGACGCTCTTAACAAATATAAGGAAGATGGTTCTAAATTTGATTTAGTTGTTTCTGATATCAATATGCCAATTATGGGTGGAGTTGATTTGATTAAGTCGCTTCGTAACGATGTTCAATCTGAAACTCCAGTCGTTGTTTTATCAGGAAATAACGAAGTTGCTATTGCCATAGACGCGATCAACAGTGGCGCAAGCGAATATATTTTGAAGGATGAGAATTTACAAGAGACAATCATTTTAGCTATTAACAAGGCTTTAGAAAAAAAACGAATTATAGATGAAAATCGTGATCTAGTTAAGAACATCACCGAAAAAAATAAAGAAATGGGAGGTATCATTCACCGTATGACAGAGTTAGGAACAGCTCTTTCTGCGGAGAAAAATTTTCAGAACTTAATGGAAATTATCATTTCTAACGCTCGTGAATTAACGTATGCGGATGCAGGTACCTTGTATTTAATCGAAAATGGAAAACTATCCTTCAAAATAGTTCAGAACGATACTTTAAAAATTCATTTAGGTGGAAAATCTAGCGAAGAAATTAAGTTTCCCCCAGTAGAAATAAAAGAATCTAACGTTTCAGGTTATTCGGCCTTAAAGAAAGAGGTTGTTAATATTCCAGATGTTTATTCCTCGGAATTGTTTGATTTTACCGGACCCAAAAAATTCGATCAGACTTCTAACTATAGATCTAAATCAATGTTGGTAGTTCCTATGGTAAATCGAATGAATGAGGTTGTTGGCGTTCTTCAATTGCTGAATTCTAAAGATTCTGAAACAGGTGAAGTGGTCACATTTTCAGCAAATTCTGAAGAGTACATCAAAGCCTTAGGGTCTCAAGCTGCAGTAGCTGTAAATAATTTGTTACTTGAAGCGAAAGCGGAAAAACTATTTGAAGAGATTTTAGATATAAAAAATTACAATGAAAGCATCCTTGAAAGTCTTACTAATGGCGTTATTACATTGGATGCTAATAATTTGATTATTAAATGTAATGCCGCTGTTTTAAGGATTTTAGAGGCCCAAGAAGATCAAATTATTAATCAATCTGCGCAGAAATTTTTTGCACAAAATAATCGCTGGGTATTGGATAACTTAAAAAGGGTTATTCAAATGGGATCCCCGGCCATAGTTATGGATACCGAGTTGGTTTTTGATGATGATCGCGTTGTTCCTTTAAACCTTACGGCAGTTCCCTTGAAAAATGCGAAGTCTGAATTAATTGGGTCCATGTTAGTTCTAGAGGATATTACTTCTGAAAAGCGGATGAAAGGGACCCTTGCGAGATATATGGATAAGGATGTGGCTGAGCAATTGATGGAAGGCGGAGATGATATGCTGGGCGGCCAAAGTCAGGAAGCTTCAGTTTTGTTTTCTGATATTCGGAGCTTTACAACCCTTACCGAAAAATTAGGTCCGGCGGGGACTGTTGCAATGTTAAATGAATATTTTACCGAAATGGTTGAGTATATTTTTAAATATAAAGGAATTCTTGATAAATATATAGGAGACGCAATTCTAGCTGTTTTTGGAGTTCCTTTTACGAACGAGCAAGATCCCGAAAATGCCGTAAATGCTGCAATTGGGATGGTTAAATCTCTTAAAGAGTTTAATGCAAAGAGAATTTTAGTGAATAAAGACCCTATCGATATTGGAATTGGAGTTAATACGGATACTGTTTTGGCTGGAAATATTGGATCTGAAAAAAGGATGGATTATACCGTTATTGGCGATGGGGTTAATTTAGCTGCGAGACTAGAAGGGGCCACCAAGGCTTATGGAGCAAAGATTTTGATTAGCGAATCCACGAAAAATAAGTTAACTCAAGACCATATATACCGCGAAGTTGACAAATTAGTTGTAAAAGGAAAAACTCAACCCGTTAGTGTTTTTGAGGTTTTAGATTTTCATGACGAATCAACTTTTCCGAAAATGCAGGAATGTATAGAAATATTTAACGAGGGGTATCAATCTTATCTTAGGCGCAATTGGGACGAAGGCATTATGTTTTTTGAAGAAGTGTTGGCGATCAATCCAAATGATAAACCAGCATCATTATATGTTGAACGATTGCAGCTTTATAAAGAGAATCCACCTGCCGATGGCTGGGACGGTTCTTTTGTAATGACCACTAAATAATAATTTTGCGACAAAAGACATTTTTGATTATTCATTTTAGTTTGAAGAGTATGGGGGATTGCTGTGGGCGAAGAAATTGAAAAAAGAAAAAGCGATCGAATACTTGAAGCGATAAAAAAACGTTTGGATGAAAAGCAAACTATCCAAGTTGAAGAGAAAAAGGTTGAACTTGTCGTATTTACATTGAACGACGCCTTTTATGCATTTTATGGGAAAGACGTTAAAGAAATTCTTTCAGTATTAACTATTTACTTTGTTCCAGGGACTCCAAAATATATTTTAGGAATTGTTAATGTCCGTGGGGATATTCAATCTGTGTTGAATATCAGGACATTTTTAAATATACCGGAACAAGGATTAACTGAGGGAAAAGGACGGATTGTGATTGCTGAGAAAAATGGCGTACGATCTGGAGTTCTAGTCGATTCTGTTGTAGATGTTGTCGAAGTGCCAGAGGAGTCTATTAAACAAGCGATTTCAACTTTGAATGAAGAGATTCGATATTTTGTTGTTGGAGAGACAACGTATAAAAACAATAATGTCGTTTTGTTAGATATAGGAAAGGTTTTTGAAAAAATATCTGAAGGTAAAATCGAACCATCAGCTGAAATCCCAAATAAATGAGTGGAGTTGAAACTAAATCAAATAGAGAGTCTGATCAAGTTTCCGATGATGAAATTCGCCTATTGATTTTTAAAATTATGGGTGTCTGTTTTGGCGCAGATATGGAACAAATCGAAGAGATGGTCGATTTTTCTCAAGCTCAACAAGAAGATTGGGATATTAGAAACTTTACAGAGGCTATTTCCTTTAGAGATATTGAGGTTGAATATAAAAAACCAAAAGTGATTTTAATAAAAGATAGCGACCAAGACGTTGGTATTGTTATTGATCAACCGGAAAACATTGTAAATATTAATATTAAATCGATAAGATTGCTGCCGCCTCTTCTTGAAAACCATAAAACGGTAGACGCTATATGGGCTGCAGTGTTTTTGGGTGAAGAATTAGCTTTGTTAGTTGATTTTTATCGGCTTCAAAACTCTTTACCCAAAATAGAGAATCAGAAATTGTTGGAAAATTCTGAAGATGCTGAAGTTGAATCAAATTAAATTTGTAATTGCATAATAATTAAGAGGTGGATTTTGACGACAACGCGCAAACTTTTCAAAGCCTGCAGTATTGCGGTCAAAAACTTTTATCGTAGTTGTTTCTATTCTGATTCGCAGGCAGTAAACCGTCGTTTGATTAATAACGAATTGGTCCGGGAGGACGTTAAATGAAGAACTGGTCTTTAAACAAAAAAGCAATATTCGTATTTAGTTTGATGATCGTAGTTATGGGGATTTGCGCTTACGTCATTTTTGACTCTTTAAGTTCAGCTCAAAAAGACGCGGATATAACTAACGCTCTAGGAAGACAAAGAATGTTAAGTCAAGCTATGGGTAAGGCTGCCTTAGGAAATGCTATGGCTAAAAGCCGTAAGCAAAATATTGTTCAACGCGTCATGTCTTTGGATCGTTATATTACTCAAATGAGAGGGACATATACAAAGGAAGTAATAGGACCAGCCAAAGAAAAAGATCTCACAATTAGTATGGACCCTGAATCCGAAGGACATCCTGCAATTCCATTCCCAGCTACTTTGACTCGAATGGTCAACGCTAAATTTGGAGCAGGAAGAGATTTTACTATCGATATAATTTCTCCAGATCCAGTAAACCCTAATAAGGGGTTAATGACGGATATGGATAAAGAAGCTTATGACTTTTTGACAAAAAAATCGAAGCGCGTTTATACAAAGACTTTGGAATCAGATAATAAGTTATATATCAGATTATATACTGCGGATAAAGCTACCGTTCAGGCTTGTGTCGATTGTCATGTGGCTTTGAAAGGCGGTAAAAAGTTTACTATCGGCGATGTATTTGGTATCCGAAAGTACAACTTGTTGTTTTCAGCCGACATTGCAAGAGGTAAGGGTGAATTAAATGCAAGTTTGGTAGAGTTTGATCGCGCTAAAGAAATTTTTAAAAAAACCTTGCGCGCTATGCGAAAGGGAGGGGAATACCCTACGGATATGGGGCTTAAAGCGACGGCTTTTATAAATTCCATAAATAATGAATCAATTCAAGATAACCTGGAGGAAGTAGATAGAGTTTTTTCCAAATTCTTGGCGGCAGTGGATAAACTTCTTACCTCAGAAGTCGATTCTCCAAAGTATAGAGATGCGCAACAAGAAATCTTGGTTTTATCTAATGAGTTACGAGATAAAAGCAACAAAATTGTAGAATTGTATAACCGTCTCGCGAATGAAAATCAAAAACGCATAAAGAGCACGGTTATAGTTTTTATCATCCTGACATTAACGGCTTTAATTTGCATAGCTTATTTCTTTTCGACTTCTGTCGTAAAACCGGTTCGCAAAATTTCTGGAGTTATGGGTGAGATAGCTAAGGGAAATTTCTTGCAAGAAAATTTGCCGGTTAATTCTGAAGACGAAATTGGAATTTTGTCCAATACATATAATACTATGTTAGGCACTATGAAGGAGATAGTGAATCAAGCAAAAGATATAGCTGCAGGCGATTTATCGAAGACTTATGAGTTGAAGGGAGAGCTTTCTATAGCCTTTGGGAAAATGACTCATGAACTTAGAGATAAACAAAAAGCGGATATTGAGTTTAAAGAAATGGCTACAGAGCGACAAGATCAGGCTGAAGATTTGAAAGATAAGGTTGACGCTATTTTGGAATGCGTGAGCGCTGCGGCTAAAGGCGATTTGAGTAAGCATATTGACGTAAAGGGAGAGTCTGCTATTGGACAAATGGGAGAAGGTCTGGAAATGTTCTTTGATAATTTGTCGGTGAACATGAAAGGAATAGCTAATATGGCTAACGATTTAGCTTTATCCGCTAAAGAAATTTCTAGTTCTGTACAAGACCAGGCTTCAGTCTCGGCTGAGCAATCTGCTTCAGTAACTGAAATTTCTTCTACGGTTGAAGAGCTTTCCGCTTCGTCAAATCAAGTAGCGGAAAATGCCGATTCTGTAGCTCGGATTTCGACTGATTCGTTACATGATTCAGAACGTGGTATGAAAGCTATTGGGTCATTGAAGCTTAAAATGGATGAGATTTCTGATGATAATCAAGTTGGAATGAAAGAAATTGTCGAATTAGGTAGAAAATCAAATGAAATTGGCAAGGTTATGGAGATTATTAACAATATTGCGGATCAAACTAAGTTAATTGCGTTCAATGCCGCTATTGAGGCCTCCAGCGCAGGCGAAGCAGGAAAACGTTTTGGGGTTGTAGCGGTTGAAATTCGCCAATTAGCCGATAATGTAATGGATTCGACGGGTGAAATTCAAAGTAAGATTGACGAAATTCAACAGGCAATTAATCGTTTGGTGATAAATTCAGAACAAGGATCAAGTCGAATTAAAGAAGGAAATATGTTGGCGGGACAAACGATTGAAGAATTGGAGAGGTTGGTTGACAGAGCTAAGAGCGCTGCAGATGCGGCATCTCAGATTTCCCTTTCAACAAAGCAGCAAAAAACTGGAACAGACCAAGTATTGTTGGCTTTAAAAGAAATTGTTAACGGAACGCGACAATCGTCTGCCGCAATTAAGCAAACCTCAAACGTGACGCATAAATTGTCTGAAATGTCAGAAAAACTTAATGAATTAGTTAGTAGGTTTAAACTGAATTAAGCTAAATTTTTTAAAGGATAATTTGAGCTTTTTTTCTAATATCGTTAAAAAAAAGTGATTTATAAATAACTGAATATTTTTTCGTATTGTTTTGATGGAATGACGCAGGTTTTTTAGTTTTTGATTACCTGGAGTGATGTTGTTTTGTTTTAAAATTTGACGTTTAATTATGGCCTTAAAGGTTTTTGCAGTTATTTCTCCCGCAATTAGTCTCTTTTTTAAGCCCTGAACTCCTTTTGGGTTTAATCTTGTATTTAATGTTATTAATTTAGCCATAATATTTCCTTCCAGCAGATATAACGTTTTGCGTCAATATTCCGATGAATATTATTAGGTGCAAACTTAATGCCATTTTTTATTTAATTAATTGTTCTAACGAGCGTTTGTTTAAGGGCAATAAGTAAGCGGCATATTTTTATTTGGAGTGGAGGCAGCACAAATTAGCCAATATTTAAAAAATACAAAAAGATATTTATACTTGTTAATAGGAGTGGCATTTTGGGCTTTATTAGCGGGTTGTGATCAGAGCGAAGATGAAATTGTCGTGGCTTCTGCGGAGTTAAAATTAGATACAGCGGCCGGTTTATTTTACGATCACATGGTTTTGGAGATAAGTTTTGATCCGAGTTTAAAAAAAGACTCTTCGAAAAAAAGCAAAGACTCTAAAGATGATGATAAAAGTTTTTTGATAAAACGTACTGAAGATATAAAAATACTCCCTGAATCTGAAATAAATCTTGGTTATTTAAATCTTGATCGTTTTGAAGATTCTTTGGCTTATAGGAATAAAGCGGCCTTAGACGCTAGGCCAAGTATTGGTATTACGGAACGACTGCGCGTAGCTGATAAAAAGCTCATTTTTGGTGGAAAAGGGTTTGATACTCGGGATTTCGAGAAATTAAACAATGGTAAGTTAAGTGGTGACTTTTCAACTCATATAAACTCTCAAAGCGAAAAAATACCAAGCCCTCCTTCTATAACAGCGCTAAACATGAATCAGAAGCTGCGCCCGGAAGAAAAAAATTTAATTTTTCATAGTCCTTCTACCACTTTGAATAAAGTGGAGGTCGACTTGCCTTTAAGCGCTAAAGAAAATCAGAGGAAGGTTGAAAATACTAAAAATAGTTCACGGATGACAAAAAAAATTCCGGAAACTTTAGTCCATTTAAAAAAGAACCCTGAAGAGCTGATTCAATTAAGACCCAAAAGAAATGCTTTAGACTTGCTTAGAGAAAATCCAAATATAATAAAAGACCGTTACAACCAAGCCCCGTAGAAGTTTTTATTTGTCCTCAGATGTTTCGGCTAAGGGATTAGTATTTTGAATCTCTTGGTCAATTGTTGTGTTGCTTTTTGAGGCTCTCTCCGGGTCATGGTACCAATAGAAAAAAACCCAGAAACTAATCATGAAGGCCAATATAAGAATTTTTCGGGTCTTACTAATTTCAGGTTTTTTATAGGGTTGCTCTTCCATTTTTTATTTTTTAAATTAAAAAAAGAGTTTTTTATTTAGAGTTAATTGGGTGAGAAACGTTTTTTTGGTAATCTTTTGCGCAACGAAATCCAAAACTATTATTGCGAACTTCAGGAGTAAAAAAGCTGCGGTTAAATGTGGGAGCGCTTAATCCGCATCCATAAGATAAACAGTCGAACCATGATCCTCCTTTTAAAACACGGTTTCTTTTGCCATATTCTTGTCGGGGAATTGTATTTCCCTCATGAGGCAAGTAAAAGCTATCCACCCATTCCCAGACATTCCCAGACATATCAAATAGTCCATATGGACTTTTACCATTAGGATAAGAGCCTATTGGTTTAGTCCCTATGGAGCCATTATAGGGATTATTTGACCTATCTAAAGTCCAACTATTACCCCAGGGATAGATTAGTCCATTTTCCCCTCTAGCGGCTTTTTCCCATTCTTTTTCGGTTGGTAAACGTTTGCCATTCCATTTACAGTAATTTGTTGCATCAAACCAGTTTACATAGATTACAGGATGATTTTCTTTTCCTTTTGGGATTTGTCCATTTGCCCAGTGATAAGGTGCTTCAGATTTAGTAGCGTCGACATATTTTTTATAGTCTTGATTGGTTGTTTCGAACAAATCGATATAAAACGCTTCTGTTTCCGAAATAAATTCAGGCGATTCGTCGTCCCAACGGTCGTTAGAACCCATAATGAATTCGCCTTTTGCAATGAAAGCCATGTTGTGGGAAGCAAGTTGTTTTGTTTTTAAGCTCTTGGTTTGAGGGACTTGTTTGAGAGTTCTTTTATTATCTTTTTGAAGGCTATTTGCCGCAATTTCAAGCTTTTTGGGGGCTCTATTTTTTAAATTTGATTTAAATGGCGATATCGAAATAGGATTTTTTTTACCTAAGTGACATTGTTTACATGCAGCTGATTTAAATTTATCTTTTTTTGTTTTTATAAGGTTCTCTGGCTGATGACAACTTGTTTGACAAGTTTGCTCAAAGTTTTTAAAGTGAGAAAAATTTTCAAAACCGAAAACAGTCGGCACAGTTTCAAAAATGTAAAATCCTTGGACAATAAGAAAAATAAAAAAAGTTAAGCGCATTTGATTTAATATTCAGGGCGGATTATTAATTTTCAATAGTGGGGTAATTCCTTATATATGAATGATATAAAATGGGATTAAGCGAGTCAAAACAAAAATTTTTTCAAATGAAGCAAGATGAATGGCGCTTTATGGGCGGTGATTTGGCTGAAGGAGCTTATAATATGGCCGAAGATATGGCTTGTTTGCAATCGTGCGAAGAAGGTTTTTCTCCTCCTACGGTTAAACTTTATGGATGGAAGAAGCCTACTTTAACTATTGGCTATTCACAGCAGCCAAGTAAATTAATAAATTTAGAAAAAGCGCGCCAATTGGATATTCCAATTATTCGTAGGCCTACAGGAGGAAGAGTTCTTTTACATTGCGAAGAATTAACATATAGCTTGATTGCTCCGAATGATCATCCCCTTTTAGGTGGAGACTTAAAGAAGTCTATGTGCGTTATTTCTGATATGTTAATAGGTTGTCTTGTGAAATTAGGATGTTCTAAAGACGACATTCAATTTGCTCTTCCATCTAAGTCTAGAAGCCAAAGTGGGCCAGCTTGTTTTTCTTTAGCAAATCATTATGAATTGACTTGTCGAGGGAAAAAAATAATTGGGAGCGCACAGAGGCGGATGAAGCGAGCGTTTTTACAACATGGTTCTCTTATTTTAGAATTTAATAGGCCTCTTTTAAATTCGCTCCTATTTTTTAAAAGTTCTCGATTGGCGCAAGAAAATTTAATAAAATTAACAGAGTCTTCAATTTCTATTGACGAATATTTTGGCAAGCAAATTTCGTTTAAACAAACTGTCAAGGTTTTTAAAGAAGAGTTTGCTAATTTTTTACAAAGTAGATTAACGCTGGGAATATTGAATGATAGAGAAACGGAATATAGGGAGCAATGGTTAAAAAATTGTGAACTATGAACCTATGCTATTTTTACGGAAGTTTTTTTTTGCATAACGTTATGATACAATTACCGTTTTTGGAATTATCTCCCTTTATATAAGACCCTAAAAGAGGGTAATTTTTTCCATATTCATATTGTAAAAGAATGATTAAGTTTAAATTTTGGGGAGTTAGAGGTAGCGTTCCCACTGGGAGCCCGGATACCGCAAAGTTTGGTGGTAACACCACTTGTTTAGAAGTTCGTTGTGAAAACGAATTGCTAGTATTTGATAGCGGTACTGGTATACGATATTTGGGTAATGAATTGATGAAGAGTCTACCTGTCAAAGGTAAGATTTTTTATTCCCATGTTCATTGGGATCATATTCAAGGGTTACCGTTTTTTACGCCGCTTTACGTTCCTGGTAATGAGTTTCAAATTTATGGCGGCTCTTCTATGCCTGTTACCATTGAAGAGACTCTAAAAAAACAAATGACAGCTCCTTGTTTTCCAGTACCTATGGATATAATGGGAGCGAATATCGGTTTTTTTGATGTTGCGCCTGGGGATATTGTAAAAGGCGATAACTACCAAGTTACTTTAGCTAGTCAGAATCATCCTAATAACTCTTTTGCATATAGGGTAGATTGCAATAATCAATCCATAGTATTTGCTACTGATACGGAGCATTACGAAGATAAGCTGGATGAAGATCTTGTTGAGTTGTCCCAAGGCGCCGATTATTTAATTTATGATAGTCAATATACTTATGATGAATATCATGGCTTTAACGGTCAAATGTCTCGAAAAAGCTGGGGGCACAGCACAGCTGAAGAAGGCTTGAAAATAGTTAAAGCGGCTGGCGTTAAAAACTTTGTTCTTTTTCATCATGACCCGACCCACAACGATGAATTTATTTGCAAACTTGAACGAGAAGCTAAGGAGGTTTTCCCAAACTCCATCGCTGCTTATGAAGGATTGGAAATTGAAGTGGGTAAACCCATCCCTGATTCTTTATTTACTTAATCTTTATCTTGTTCTTTTTTTAATTCTTTTTTTAGAGAGCTGTTCTTCTACACAAAAGATACTTGGCCCAAATCCCAATTCCCAGCATTACGTAGACCTCACAAAAAAATACTTTCCTGATTTACCCACAAATATTCAAAAAGCGCTTTTTTTCTTTGCGAACCTTGACAAAAGAATTGATTGGTTGGCTTTAAGCAAGTCAAGAAACGGAAGCCCTCGTCTTCATTTTTTTTTAAATAAGGGAGAGTTTAAACGAATTAATCGGACAGGCTTTGACAAACCGTTAAAAGTTAATGATTTCGATATTTCTCCCGGAGATTTGAATAGAGATCGAACCGACGATTTACTTTTGATGGGGAATACAGGAAAAGGTAATCGTGCCCTGATATTTTTTAATAATAAAAAAGGGTATTTCTATCGTCCTCCAAAAAAAATGATTCCGAAAATTAATCCTGCTATGGATCGAGGAATGCTCGTTGATCTGGATTATGATGGGGATTTAGATATGTTGTTTACCCGGAAGAGTAGCGCAGGAGCCAAAACTTCTAATTCTGTACAATTTATTGTTAATAACGGAAAAAGAGGCTTTATTGACAGAACTTCTCTTCTTTTCCCCAAGATAACCAATAGTATTTCTGGGCTTTCTATAGCGGATTATGATGGCGACCAAGTTTTCGATATCTTTTTCTTGAATCCTAATGGGAAAAATACCTTATGGATAAATAACGGTTCCGGCAAGTTTAAGGACGTTTCGTCATATTCTCTTCCAGGTATTCCAGGTAAACATGTTTTTGCTGATTGGGCGGATTTCGATCAAGATGGCGATAATGATTTATTAGTTGCCACAACAAGTCCAACAAAACGTTTTTCTAGATTTGAGGGCGAATATAATTTTTTTCTAGAAAACGATGGTAGAGGCCACTTTACAAAACGTTCATTAAAGCTTTTGCCCAGATACCCATCAACCCGTGTTTATTTATTGGATGCGGACAATAATGATATTCCAGATATTATTATTATAAGTAAAAAAGGCGTTCATCTGTTGATTGGTCATGGCGGTTGGAAATTTTCCGACGAAACTGCGAGGCGGTTACCGGAGAATGCGACTTTTGATGAAATGACCTTTGGAGACGTAGATGGAGATGGTAATTTAGATATTTTTGGCGTTGATAGGAAAAAGGGAGTAGGGAAATTATGGGTCAGCCGTTTTGAATAAGTAGACCTTTTAAACTATCGATTTCTTTTAATTAGGTAAGGTTTTACGCAAGACGTTCAAAGAGTTTAAAAGAGTTACAGTGTGGTTGTCATAATCTAATTCACCCGCTACCCAATCCTTAAAGTCGTGATAAAGAGTGGATCCTGCGTCTCTTATTTGACTTTTTTTAATATCGATCACGTCTAATACAGAACTAGCAAGTATCCCTCCACGGATATCTTCTTTTTCCAAAATCATGATTCGATTGTTAAGGTTTTTTTCTTCAGCAGGTAGTCCTAAGAAATCTCCAATTTCCAAAACCGATTCAATTTCTCCCCGGATGTTGACTAACCCTAATATATGCTTAGGCGCAGTGGGAACTGGATTGATTTTTTTGATAGGAATGATTTCTGAGACGTCCAATCCTTTTAGCGCAAAATAAGCTCCGCGGATTTCGAATATTACTAAAATTATTAATGGTTCCTTTACGACACCAGTAGCGCCTTTCTTTTCGCGAATTTTTTTGATTCGTTTAACAATTCGCGAGGACTTTTCTTTTGGGTTTTGATCGGATGTCATTTCTGTTTCTTTTGCCAAAATAAATGGCGCTCAATTTTCAATAAGTAAATTCCAAGTATAATCTGGAGTTGCGGATAACAAATCCATAGAAAGATTTAATATATCGCCTTTACGGAAACACGGTTTTGATTCTAAATAAGATTCCTTTGGAATTCCATCCTTATCGTAAAAAGTAAGACGGATGCCGGGTCTTCCTTTTATAAACCACCCTGATCCTGATTCCATCTTACACATTAATCGAACATTCAAACATTTATTAGTACCGCATTCTGTTTCTTTAACCTTTAATACTTTTACTGCTTTATTTTCAGGAAGCTGCAAACTATATTTTATAGGATCTTGTAGTTTTTTTCTAATTTCAATCCGGGTGAGCTGATTTATACGATCGGTTTTTTTTCGACTTTGTTTGACTGATTCAATTTCTTCTTGAAGTTCGCGTTTCAATAAAGCTAATTCCTGAAGTAGTTTTTCTTGTTTTTTTAATTCTTCTTTTCGTTTTTCTTCAAGGTTTTGTTTCTTTCCTCTGAGTTGTTTTGATAGTTTAGTTACGCGATCAGAAATAGATATTGGGAAAACAAAATCTCCCTGATCAAGAACTGCGTCTCGTAATTTCCCGTATTGTGGAACTTGACTTCCTTTAGAGTAATTAGCAACGACATTTTCTAAAAATTGACCCAATTCGGAGCCGGTAATATATCCATCTCGGTTCAAGTCTCCATCTCCATCAAAAGCGTGGACGAATTGTCGTCGAAAAATACTTTCGTCAGGAACTGATTGATTGGCGCGACCAGCGGAAATAAATTGCCGAACAGGTTTTCCTGTTTTTTCTTTAATAATTTGAGGGACGCTACGGCTAGTGGCGAAAATAGAACCGGCAAAGCAACTATCAAAAATGAATAAAGCATGTTTGGACTGAATGGCGCGTGCGTATACTTCAATGTTTTGCATGCTCATAGCATGACGTAAAAATCCTCGTTTATCTATATTTGGATTTGGAGCGCCTCTTGGGACAATGAATCCCATTTCTGTTCCTCCATATTGAGGAACTAACGTGTGACCGTGGCCGGCAAAATAAAACAATAATCTGTTTTTCTCCGCAAGACCATATCGGTCTATAAAGCTTTCAAATGCTTGATTAAGCTCTTCGCGTTTTGGATCCATAATAACTTCAACCGAAAATCCTAATGTCTCAAGAACTTCTTTTACTGATTTTATGTCTGAAATGACTCCAGATAAAGAAGGCCACAAGCCTTCATAGTCGCTTATTCCAATTAACAATGCATGACTTTCATTGTATAGACCAACGGTGTTTCCTTCTGAGTCAATGATTGGGACAGGAATAATACCGCGATTTACCGGGCTATTTTGGTTATTGAAGTGTGATGATTTAGATACGGTGGGTTTGTTTTGTTCCAAACTTGGTCCAGCACACCCTAAAAAGTAGATTAAAAAAGCGGCGGTAATTTGGAGATGCAATTTCATGAGTCGACGGAATAAAGTTTTTTTACATGATATATCGAATTTATTTAAAATCCCAAGAGGTTTATATATTGGAGTTTTATAAAAATTAATGAAATCCAAAGATGGGTTCAGTAAGGTTCCGTAGATTAGGCGTATTTACTAGATATTCCGCTCCTATTGCGCTGATCTTATTTTCTTCTAAGGTTAATATTTTTAATTGGGTTGAGTTTGAGGATTTTGCAACAGCGCGGGCGCCTTCGTCCCCAATGAAGTTGTAGTTTAAGTCAAGAGTTTCTAGGTTTTTTAAAGTCGAAGATTTAGCTAGCGCTTTAGCTCCTTCATCTCCAATTTTATTGTTCGATAGCTTTAAAGATTTTAATTGAGAAACGGCTGGAGAATTTGCGATTTGGATTATAGAGGCATCGGTAAGATCGTTGTGAGCTAAATTCAATTCAATTAAATTTGAAACAAAGGGAGTTTCTAGAAGGGCCTCAATACCTATATCGCCAATGTAATGATTTTCAAGATTGTTTAATACCCCTTTTTTTTGCATTTCTGAAAATTTAATTTTATGTTCGAACTTTAAAAGCGCTTTTTTGCCACGCAGCCCAATTGGATTGTATGAAAGATATAGTTCCATCAAATTATTTAATTTTTCAGAAGAAGTTAAGTTGATTGCTCCGTCATCGCCAATATTGTTGTAGCTTAGATTTATTTCTTTTAGTAAAGGCAAAGTATCCGAATTAGCAAGAAACGTAACTCCTTTAGCGCTTATATTATTCCGATATAAACTTAACGACTTTAATTTTGAGAAAATTGGCGATTTGGCGATCGCATTGACGCCGATATCGGAAATATTATTTTTGCCTAATTCAAGCGTTTGCAATCCAACCAAATATTTTGATTTGGCTAGTTCAATGATGCCTTCATCGCCAATGCCAGTTTCATATAAAACCAAAGTTTCGACGTTTTTAAGTAAGGGGGATTGGGCCAAAAACTTTGCGCCTTCTACACCAATTACTTTTGATTTGATTCTTAATGCGTGCTTATTCCTTCTAACTTTTTTCTTTACGTATTTTTCTAGTTTTTCAACAGTTATTGGTTCTGAAGCGCCTAATGAAAAAAAACAGCATATTAAAAGCCAAATCCAGGGTTTTGTTTGAAATGAAGTGTTTTTGGTTTTTTGCGGAATCATTTAGTTTTCTTGTAGTCCTTCTAATTCACGGCCTGTTGAAACTTCTCCTCGATCAAAAGGAAAAATAGTATTAGTTAGATTTTTTAAATGGGGTGATTCTTTGATGGCTTGAACCCCTTTGTCGCTTATTTCGTTACCCCAGACGTTTAGAATTGTTAGAGATCTTAGGTGAACTGATTGAGATAAATCTTTAGCTCCTTGGAAATTAAATTGGTTCCACTGTAGATCTAATTTTTTTAATGTAGAAAGGTTTTTTGTGCCAGCTAAATATTTTATTCCTTCATTGCCTAATTGATTTCTTTTCAGATTTAGCTCGCTTAAACTATTTATGTTAGCGGAAGTTTTCCAGCGTTTCATTCCTCTTGAACCAATTTGATTTTTCGAAACGTCTAGTATTTTTAAACTTGGTAAGTTAGAAGATTCTGCAATTGCGGCAAACCCTTCGTCCCCAATATGATTATCTCCTAGTAGTAATACTCTTAAAGCTTTGAAACCTGCTTTTGCAATTGCCTTAGCTCCATTTGGCCCAATTTGGTTTCCAGAAAGATCTAGATGTTCTAATTGAGCTAGGTTTTTTGACTTAGCGATTCCATCAACGATACCTTTATCTCCAACCTGATTACCCCATAAGTTTAGATAAGTTAAGCTTGTTACGTTTTTGGAGAAAGCTAGAGCTATTATTCCATCTGATTCAATATTGTTTTGGAATAGGTCTAAAAATTTAAGTTTAGTGAGGTAAGGAGAAGCAGCCAAGGCCTTTGCTCCGATATTGGTAATATCATGAGTTTGTAGCCTAAGGAATTGGACGTTACGTATCAGCTTTGATTGAGATAAAAATTTTATTCCAGAATCTTTTATGATTCCGCTTCCTCCCATATCTAATGACGTCCTGTTTTTTGATAATCCATTAAAGATAAATTGGTTAATATCAAATGAATAGACTAGAGCGGGGGAGCCGATAAGATAAAGAAAAAGAAACCACCAAGTTTTTTTCTGCACAATTTTTCGCATCTTTTTGATCTTTGAATTTTAAGGAAAATTATGGACTATGAGGTTAACTTCCAAACCATCTTGCAAATAGCCAAAATTGTTGATACCCGCAATTGTTGTCACAATACCTTGGGAATCTATTTTTCTGATCCGATTATTGCCACGGTCAGTGACGTATAAATTGCCAAATGAGTCAAATGCAATGTCGAGAGGGTTTTGAAACTGAGCATTAACCGCAGGACCTCCGTCTCCAGAAAAACCGTTTTCACCCGTTCCTGCAACTGGAATAATTTGACCTGTTTTATCAATTTTCCTAATGCGATGCGTTTGTTGTTCGCAAATATATAATTCATTGTCGGGCGATAATGCTAAAGCACCTGGAGAACGAATACCTGCAGAAAGAGCGGGGCCATTATCTCCATGATCTACAAAATCGCCGTTTCCTGCAATGATTTCAACTTTATTATTAGAACTTATTTTGTATATTTTACCAACGCCTGAGTCTGAAACGAACAGGTTACCTTTTGAATCAACTGCCAGTCCGTTAGGGTGAATATCTCCAGGTAGTTCATCCCATGCTTTTTCCGCTACTTTTGAGATGATTCCATTCGCGTCAATTTTACGAACAAATCGATTAGATCTGTCGGCTATATATAGTTTGCCTGAAGGTCCAACAGCAATTGCTCTAATGGCTATAAATGAAGCGTCTAGCGCTTGACCTCCATCTCCATTGGTTCCAGCCAATGCATTTCCAGCAAAGGGTTTTATTTGTCCTTCGGAATTAATATGAACAATGCTCCAACCATTTCCATTCCTTCCAACTGCGTATATATCCCCTTTGTTTCCTTTTGCCACAAAGTTTGGTCTTAATAAAGGCGTTTCAAGAGCCAGTCCCGGAGTTCCACTTTGGCTAGCTTTTCCCGTCCCAGCAAAGGCGTAAATGTTTTTGTTAATATCTATTTTACGCAATCGGTTTTGCATTTGATCCGCGAAAATAATTGCTCCGCTATCATTAATTGCAATTCCTGATGGACCTTCTAGTGTTGCTCCTAATGCTGGGCCACCGTCCCCTTTCATTAAAGATTTTCCATTTCCTGCAATGGTTTTTACTCTGCCGGAAAGAAAGTCAACTTTTCTGATTCGGAAATGAGATCTGTCTACCACGAGCAAACTTTTTTGGTCTGGCGTAACAGTCAAAGAAAACGGTAAATGTAGATTGGATTGTGATGCGACGCCTTGGTCTCCATTGTAATGTGTTAGACCGGTTCCCATGAATGTGGTAATAATTCCGTCGGGATCCACTTTTCTGACACGGTTATTATTTCGGTCGGCAATATATATATTCCCTTTATTATCTGTGGTAACGTCGGTGGGGAAGGCCAGATCCCCTTGTTTAGCAGGTCCATAGTCGCCTCGAATTGCAAAAAGCCCGGTGCCAGCAACAGTATAGATGGTTCCATCTGGATCAATTTTTCGGATGCGATTGTTTCCTCGGTCTGCGACAAATAAATTCCCTTGATTATCGAAGGCAAGGCCAAAAGGAAATTTTAAAAAAGCTTCATCAGCAGGGCCAAAATCTCCTCCATAGCTAGCGACCCCCATTCCTGCATAGGTAGTTATAATTCCTTTAGTATTTACTTTTCTAATGCGATTATTAGATCTGTCCGAGATATAAATCTGTCCAAGTTTATCGATTGCTACATCAGAAGGGAAATGAAGGCTACTTTCAGTCGCGTTTATATTATCGCCTGTATAATTTGGAACGCCATTTCCCGCAATTGTTGTGATGATCCCATTTGAGTCAATTTTTCGTATTCGATGGTTGTTGCGATCGGCCACATACAGATTTCCCGCGGAATCGAAAGCCAGGCCAGCTGGAAAATTTAAAGAGGCATTTTTAGCTGGTCCTCCATCTCCTGAAAACGTGGCATGTCCATTTCCTGCAATAGTGGAGATAATTCCGTTTTGGTCAATTTTACGAATTCTATTTTGGGATCGATGGGAAATATAAATATTTCCGTTGGGATCTGCTGTAATCCCGTCAACTAACGTAAAAATCACAGAGGTTGCTTTTTGCCCATCGCCTAAGTTCTTGTGTGAGAATTGGTTTTCCGAAGAAGCTTTTAATGGAGCTCCAAAGGCAAGTACCCCGATTACTATGATTAATTTTCTGAAATAAGTTAACTTTTGCATGATCTCGTTGTTGAAAGTTGTAAACCTTATATTTTATTGCTAATTGAAAAAAACTCTACAAGAATTTTTTAGATTTTTTAATAACTTAAAATAGGAAAAAGGCTCAAGGAACTATTTTGAGGCATATGGATAAATATAAATGGGTTTTTGTTTATGATGCTGAGTTCTCATCTGTTTTTTCAGTTTTTTGGAGATGAGATGTTTAGATTGTATTCTTCTAAGGCTTGACGGTTTTGCTTTACTGAAAGATTGGGCAAGATAGGTTTTCTTTTTAGTGAACCATATTGAAACCGAAATTGATTGAAAGTAACTTCTTTTTCCTTATATTCGTCTGTTTCTTTCTCTGCATTTTTTAAATAATGCCGTAGATGGATTGCGGACATATAAGGCGAGTTTTCTACCTTTAAATAATAATTGGATAACATTCTATGAATATAAGGGTTATTGGGATCAATTAATAGTCCTGAATAAAGAATGTTAATAGCTCTTTTAGATTGATTTAACTTTCCTAAAGCAACGCCTAGCTCTAAATAAAGAGAAGCGTCTTTTGTATTCAATTTATTTAATTTTGAATAGCTATCAACAGCTTTTTCCCAACGATGGTTTAAAAAATGATTTCTTGCGATATTTTTTTCTGCGACGAATTGATTTTGTTTTTCTTTAATTAAGTTCACCAATCGATTTAATTCCATTTTTAAAGCAGCTATTTTATTTTCATTTGATTCGAATTTAAGCCAGCGTAGAATTATGGGTATTTTAATTGCCTGGTCTTTGTTGGTTTGGTCATAAAGCTTCGTCAATAATGCATAAATTTTTGGATCTCCTATTTCCAAAAGAGAGCCGATAATTAAGGTGCGTAGTTCTTTAGATTGGCTTCCTGTTCTTTGATAAATTAAAGATAAAATTTTAAATGGAAGAGAGTGAAAAGGATTTATTTCGAATGCGAGATTTGCGTTTTTTGCCGCTTCAATGAGTTGATTATTTTTTAAAAGAGTTTCTGAGTAAATAACGTAAACCGTGGATAAAAGAGGCGATCCTTTTTTATGCTGTAGGTCAGTACTAATTTCTTTGTTCCAGAGTTTTGATCCAATCTCTTCTGCTTTGTTCAGGTTAAAGGTTCTAGCATTTTTGAGGTAGGCGAAGCCCATATGGAAATAATCGGCGATTCGGATTTTCCCTTCTGAGGTGGGGTGTGTCTTCATTACTAGAGCTAATATTAAAACGGATAATAAAGCGAGGGCGCTTTGTGACCACTGTTTACGCTTAAACTTTTTCCAAATCCAATATACCGCCTGAGCTGAAAATATTGCCAGAAATGGGATAACTGGTAATCGAAATCTTGCAGCCGAATAAAATGGTAAAAACATTAATAAGTGCGTAAAAAAATACGCATGTAATATTGTCCATTTTTTACTTTCTTTTTTTAATAGAATAATTCCTAAGATTCCAAATGACCCAAAAAAAGCAAAGGGAATTGAAACCCATCGCAGAATAGGTGAGATATCTTGAAAAAGGTAAAAGTTTAAAGTTGTCGGAGCTTCATAATTATTAAATAGAAAGAACAACTTTCTTAAGTAAAGCTCTAAAAAGCTTTTAGGATTTTCCCACGCGGCCTGAGTTAAAAATTTTATTACTGACGATGTTGTTAAAGGATGGTTTTTGAGAAAAGAATCAAAACTAGGAGAGTGCAGATAACCGCGCCCAGGGTAGTCGGGTAAATTTGACATGAGCAAAGTTTCAGGTCCTCCTTGATCATAAAAAACTACGCGATCATGTACCAAATAACCTCTATAAAGCAGTGGTATTGAACACAAGATAAAGACGGCGGTAAATAAACTGATTAAAGCTTTTTTATTTTCAACGTGATTTGATATAGCTTTCCAAATAAAAAAAAAGCCAACAGGAACTAGCAATAAATTGTTGGATCTACATTGCATAACTAAAGACAGTAGCGCTGCGCTTGAGGCTATTCTGGCAATAGTAGGTTTATAAGAAGCCCACAGAATTCCATAACAGGAGGCGACTGTTAAAAAAGTTGTTAGAGAAGCTCGATATAACGATCCTTCATAAAGCCAATTAGGGCCGTAAAAAGTGAAAAAGAGAGCGGCAAGGAGTCCAACGATGGGCCTAAAAAAATATTTTGATATTTGAAATATTAAAAGCGCCGATCCGGTTCCTAGCAAAAATTGAATTGACCAAACGGCCTTATAGGTTTCTCCGAAGAGCCAATAAATTGTTCCAATGAAATATTTGTAGAGGGGAGAAAAAACGTCAGATTGGTTTGGATCTTTGGCTAGAATATTTCCATGAGCAAACTCTTTTCCGCCTTTATCAAAAATATCTTGATCCCAAGCTGGTGGGATGAAGTCAAAAAATGGATTGTTCTGAAATTGGAAATAATAAGCGATTCGAACGGTTAGAGATAATACAATAATAATTATTGGGAAGAATCGCGAAGGAATCGACATTTCGTAGAAAGCGTGAAGTTACGCTTATGAAAAGAAAAAGAGTCTGATTATGGTTTGGAGGTAACTTGGGAATTGGAAAAAGCGTTTTTATATTTTTGGCCAATGGATTTCCAATCGTAATCTTGAATAATTTCAAATGATTTTTTACCCATTGTGTGCAAATAGTTTTTAGAATAAACGGTTTTGAACGCTTCGGTTAGAGCTGCCACATCTTTAGGTTGGACAATGATCCCATTTAAATTGTCGCTGACCATATCAGAAATACCTCCAACATTGCTTGCGATAATGGGTTTACCGGCAGCCATGGCTTCCATAACAACTACAGGAGCTCCTTCAGTTTCGCCAAGACTATCAATGATTGAGGGAACTACTAGAAGATCTGAGTTTTGTAAATAATTTCGAACTTCGGCTTTTGATTTCATTCCAACAAAGCGAATTTTATCAGCAACATTAAGTTGATTAGTTTCTTCTTCGCATTGTGATCTCATAAAACCGTCCCCAACGATTATTAATCGGGCGTCAGGTTCTGTTTTGGACCAGTCGGCGAATGCGCGTATTAAATATGGCAATCCCTTTTTTTCGGTGATCTTTCCGACAAATAACGTATTTTTTTTTGTAGTATCAATATCTAGATCTTCTGGGGCAACCTTTTCTGATGAATCAAAAAAGTCAATTGGCACTCCCATAGGCAATATTTCGGATCGAATTTTTTTATTTGGAGCTAGAGATTCTAAAATTTCCTGATTTTTTTTACTTACGGGTAAAAAGATATCAGTGTTATCGACAATAAATCGGGTCAAGAGTTTTCCAAACGGAATTCTTGCTAATAAAAAGACATCGGCTGCGTGGATTGTAATGGCGTGAAAATAGCCGTATCTCTTTTTGAAAAATGCTGAGATTAGACCTTGAGGAACTAACCAATGAGAGTTAACGATTGATGATTTAGTTTTTCTTAAGGTGCGAACAAAAGCGATCGTTCCAGACAGCATTAAAAATGGAACTTGTATTTTAGCCAATAAACTTTGTCGAATATTAGCCAGCATTCCTTTGCCGTTTGCTAATATTTGTTTAGACTTAGGCCAAAAAAAGGGAAATCTAAAAACGGAAATCGATTCCATCGTTTCATGAGTGGCAGCATCGGGATCATGAGGCGCTAGGACATTAGTTGTATAAAACTTACTCATTTCCTGAGCTAGGCAATATACAAAGTCAGCTGGAGTTTTATCCCCGAGCCATCTAGGAAAAGTTGAGGTAAAAATCAAAAGGTTTTTTTTATTACTTTTATCGCTATTTGGCATCTAATTTTGAATTTTAGGAAATATAAAAAAGGGGAAACAAGGCGAGAATATTAGTCAATCGTCCTTTTTTAATTCGATTTTTTTTATTCTGAGTTGGATATCTTCTAATAATTGGCGGTTAATAGATATCAATTCAGCCGCAATTCCCACCATGAATACTTGAAAGCCTACAATTAGCAAAATTGCAGAAAGTATTAGTGATTGTATGTGGCCGGCTGTTTGTCCAATTAAAAAATAAAATAAATATCTACATCCAATTAAAAATCCACCCGCAAAAGAGATACCGCCTACAATTGTAAAAACCCGTAAAGGTTTGTACATAGAGTAAATTTTTAAAATAGTGACTACGGATCTCATTAGATAGGTCCGTATATTAGGAAATAAGCGAGATTCTCTCAGTTTTGGATTTGTTTTTACAGGAGCATGTGTAATAGCTAGGTTTTTTCTACCCGCGCTGATAATGGTTTCTAAAGTATAGGTAAAGTCTGAAACGACATTTATTTGCATCGCAGCTTCTCTAGAATATGCGCGAAACCCACTAGTAACGTCTGGGACATTTGTGCCTGATACTCGCCGGACAACCCAACTTCCAAATTTTTGAAGAAAAATTTTCGTAGGAGAAAAATGCTTTATAGTTTCTACTTGTCGGTCGCCTATTACAATGTCAGCCCGCTTTTCCAGAATAGGTTTAATTAGATTGGGAATATCTGCTCCATTGTATTGATTGTCGGCATCGGTATTTACAATAATATCTGCTCCTCGTCGGAGACACTCGTCAATCCCATATTTGAATGCTTTAGCCAGTCCTTTATTACTCGAAAGGCTTAAAATATGGTCAACGTTGTTAGATTTTGCCACTTCGACGGTTTTATCGGTACTACCGTCGTCAACAATCAATACTTCTATAGAAGTAACTCCTTCTATTTTTTTGGGGAGATCTTTTAAAGTCTCTGGAAGCGTTTTTTCCTCGTTCAAGCAAGGAATTTGTATGATGAGTTTCACGTAAGTTTGAACCGAGATTTTTGGATGGAAATATTTTTACCTGGTCCGGAGTTGAAAACGCCAGAATTTGATATGACCCTTATATTATCATATTGCGGACAAAGGGTTTGACATAAATGGAGAGGAAAGTAAAATATTCCTTTTAGATTTTTGCTACGTTTTTCTCCTCAATAACTTTCTTTTTATAAATTTGCATTCCCCTAATGCCAAAAACCAACGATTTACCGTCTAGTTTAAGAAAAGTTGTCCAAATGTCGTGGAATTGGATCTTAGCGTCTCTATTTTTAGTATTTGGAATTGTTACGATTGATTCAGATTCTTTGGAATGGTCTATAACGACGATTTTACTCTATGCTTTTCCGTTAGGTTGTCAGGCTTTTAAAAGCTCTATTGTTCGGTTTGGGGCTTTGTGGTTGGGGATATTCATGATTTTTCAAACCCTGTTAACTCCATATATCCATTACCATATTGAATATAGGACGCTACAAGCAAATATAAATACAGAAAATAAAACTGAGGGAGTCATCCAAAAAATAACAACAGATGACATGGGCTTTAGAGTTTACCCGCGCGTTGATTATAATGAAAAAAAAGGGTTTAGGATATTTGCATTGGGGGGGTCAACGACGGAGCAAATTCTTCTCGACGATCAAAAAACCTGGCCTCATTTGGTGCAATTAGAGTTGGCCAATCGGTTTCAGAGGAAATTTGAAGTTATCAATACCGGCGTTTCGGGGACACGCGCCAGAAACCATTTTGCAAAATTAAAGAAGCTCATTCAATACAAGCCCGATATGGTTGTTATACTTGCTGGAATTAACGACTGGAACAAGCAAATTGCTGATTCAGTTAAAGTTCATTATATGGAACCCTATTTTTTAAGAAAATCACTATTAGCAAAGGCTATTAAAGCGGTAGATGTTTTTTTTTGGGGGCCTTTGAAAGATAAATTATTTGGCGGTCCGGATAACGAAGTTAAAAAAGCGACTTTAGAAAATACGTCAAAGAAACTTGGAGAGACGAAAAAGAAAGATTCTTTAAATAGATCCCATAAGTTTTCTTGGAAACCTAAAGACGTCGCGGAAGAGTTTAAGATGTATTTGAAAAAAATCCAGGAAACCTGTTCGGATCAGAAAATCCCTTGCGTGTTTTTAACTCAGCCGAGCGGTTATCAGGAAACGGCGAGTTCCGATTATAAACGTTTATTCTGGATGACGCCTCCTTTTGCAAATTACACCCTTGATTTTGAATCCATGATCTATTTATCGCGTTTGTATAATAATTACATTAGGGACTTTGCTGGCCGTTATAAAGTCTCTGTTTGCGATATAGCTAAAAACCTGGAGCCTTCTTCATCGATTTTTTACGATGATTGTCATTTTACGCTTAAGGGATCTCATGCAGTGGCTAAGCTTGTTTCTCCTTGTTTGGAAAAAATTTTAGCAAGCAAGAATCTGGTAGTTGAATCGAATATCTGAAGGAATAAAAAAAGATTTTATGTTTATTAAGAGAAAAGTATGCCTGATTTAAGTGTATCCATTCCTTTTTATAATGAAGGTCCAAATGTCAGAAGAGTTTTGGAAGATAGCGTCCAAATCTTGACAACCAATGATGTAGACTTTGAAATTATCGCCATTGATAATGGATCTTCAGATCAGACGGGTAAAATTATTAAAGAGATAGCGGAAGGAAATTCTCGAATAAAACTTTTACGTATTGAGGTAAATCAAGGATATGGAAACGGAATTCTTGCAGGGTTAAACGCCTCGGAAGGTCAATTTATTGGCTATATGGATGGTGACGGACAAATTGACCCTGAAGCTGTTCTTGGATGTTATAAAGAACTACTTATAAGCGATCAGTTTGATTTAGCTAAAGGTTTTCCTAGAGGAATTCCCGGAAGTTTTATACGAAGGTATATTTCTAAATTTTATAATGCCTTTGTTACCAGTTTATTTCGCATAGAAACACTGGGGATTAATTGTAAGCCAAAGGTTTTTAAAAGAGAATTATTTGAAAAATTGAATTTGGAATCTAAGGATTGGTTCATTGACGCGGAAATCATGATAAAGGCGACACGCCTCAAAGTGCGCTACATTGATTATCCAATCCAATTTAAGGAGAGATTGGAAGGGAAGTCAAATGTTAGAATAAAAACCGCTTTTGAATTCTTATTTAATTTTACGCGTTATATGTTTTTTAAGTAGCTATAAAGCTTAGGAAGTTTTTATTTTCCCCAACTTCAATAGACCAGACTCTTGGTTTCGAAAAGTTTCTACATAGCGCCGATACCAATCGACGGTAATTTTTAAACCTTCCCTAAACAAAATTTTTGGCTTCCATTGGAAACGTTCCCAGGCCAGTTGGTTTGCTGCGCTCATTCGCCATATTTCAATAGGTCTATAAGGGAGTTCTCCAATTTTGAGAGTCGATTTAGATTCTGATAATTCGTGAATAGCCATGGTTAAGTCTTTAATACTAATTTCTTCCTTGCTACCTAAATTGGTTGTTTTTCCGATTGATTCTTCGGACTCTGCGGCCATGACCATTCCTTCAATGATATTGGAAACAAAGTTGAATTCGCGCGTTTGTTTGCCTTCCGTTGTGACGATGTCTTTACCTAACAAACAATTCATAATAAGTTCTGGTATAACCGCTTTTTCGCTTTGGTAAGGCCCAAAAGTGTTAAAAGGTCTTAATACGGTTATTGGTAAGCCAGTAACTTCGTATTTCATTTTGCAATACAGTTCGCCTGTGTACTTACCAACGGCATAGGGGGAAATAGGTCTAGGTAAAAAATCTTCTTGGAAAGGCACAGAATCTTGTTTTCCATACACTTCTGACGAGGAAGTGTAAACAAACCTTTTGTAATCTTTGCAGCTTTCCAACAAGTTAGCGGTTCCCTTACCATTTGTATCCAGATTTTCGGTGATATGTCTGAAACTATCCCCAACATGGTTGTAAGCGGCTAGATGAAAAATTTTATCAAAACGATTTTCACGAATAGCGCCCAGAGAATCTAGATTCCGTATATCGCCTTCAATAAACTTAACTTTATCCCAAATATCCAAAAGTCGAACGTTTTCGACTTGACTCAGATACTTTGTTAATACAAAAACTTCAGCCCCTAAATCGACAAACTTTCGGGTCAAATGAGAACCAATGAAGCCGCTAGCTCCAGTAATAAGTATTTTTTCTTTTTCCATTATTCTTTAACGGTATAAAAATCTAGAATTAACTTTTCGGCGTGTTCCAACTCATGGTCTGTATTAAAAGTGATTTTAGGACCGTCGTGTTTATATCCCGAAAGGTTTTTTTCTTCGATTAGGAGTTTAAATAAGGTAACCAGCCCGACAGGGTCTTGAAGCATTTCAGGGGTGATTTTACTAAAAGTTTCTTTTTCGAGAATAACATAACCCACGTAATAATCAAGAACAGGCTTTTCTTCAAACGACTCTAAGAGATTATCGCCTTCAGACCAATTTACTAGACCAAAAGGAGAAACAAATGGGGCCGTTAAAATAGTGGCGGCGGTGCCGGATTGTTCGTGTGTTTTTAAAAATTCTTTGAAATTAATATCTGCAATGGTGTCCCCGTAAGAGAGTAGAATGCGGTCTTCGAATAAATCTTTTAAATCGTAGATCCTTTGAAGAGGAGTCGCCTCAGCTCCCGAGTCTACATAATGAATATTGAATTGTTTTTTCGGTTCGAAATAATCGACTATTTTTTGTCCTAAATGACCAATGCAGAGATAAAACTCATCAAATCCTTTTTGAACGTATAATTCCAAAAGCCTTTCTATAATGGGTTTTCCCGAAAGTTTAATTAAAGGCTTGGGGATTTGTTCGGTAAGAGGACGAAGTCGAACTCCTTTTCCTCCGCAAAGAATGGCGACTTTAGATAGTTTTTCCATTATGGTTCCATGACTGTTCAGCAGGCGAGTTTTACTACAGCTATTCTTGTGGAATAATTGCTTTATTACCTAAGTATTCATAAATTACGGTTTTGGAGAAATAGCCGTAGCAACTCTTAAAATTATGATTCGAAATATTATAAGAGTTTGCATATCCTGTGTCGCAACTTTTTAAATTAATTTTTTTATAAGCGTGAGATTTTAAGTAATCGTTGACGTATTCAGTCGCTTTAATTTTTTCTTCCATTGAACTTTGTTTCCCTCTAAAGGAATACATCCTATTATGCCTTGGAATAATCCATTTGGGAGGAGTTTTAAAGGGATAAATATTTCCCCAATTTAGTCCAGTATAAAAGCTTAAAGAGTCTCCTTCGTGAGCAATGACAAAAGTGTCATCTGGACTCCCATGTAGTTTTATATAGTTGGCGACATCTTTCAATGCGCCATTATAGTTTCCATTTAATTCTTTAGCATACTTCCACAATAAATAATTGGGGATGTTGTTATCCCGAATACTTTTGTCCCACCTCTTTAGCAACCCAGAAGATAAAACTTTTAAATTTAGTTTTTGCGCGAAGCTTTTGGGGAAAATAATCTGATCGTAAAGAAACCAAGGGGCAATATGAAACCAATTAGTAAGTAATAGGATAGCGGCTGTAGAACTACCCACAAGGAGATTTACTTTTGATAGTTTATAAACTATTTCCGCTAAGAGAATCACCCAAATGGAAACGGTGCCTAATATATAGTTAAATAACGGGATAGTGTGTAGTGTTGCCACTAATATAGAACAACCTACACATAAGCCGAATAAAGTTTTAAATTTATTCCACTCAAATTCAAAGCGAGAACTAAACTTTTTAAACAACCAAACTATTATTACCAAAGTAATAGGAAAAATATAAGAATTAATTTGGCTTAAATAGCCAACGATAAATTCAATGGTTGTTCCTGTATTTTTCTCATAACTTTTGTCGAAATAGTTTGAATAGTATTCTTTAACTTTTTTTTTGACAGGGAGAAAGTATTTTAAGAACCATGGTAGGGTAAAACCCGCGATGATACAGTAGGATATAAGGAGTTTTCGGTAAAAGTTTTTATTCCGAATTGCAATAGCGCAAAACAAAGTGAACCCTGCAAATAACCCAAAAAACTGGGAATACATGGAATAAAAAAGAAGAATTGAGCTTATACAAAAAAGATATATGCGTTCTTCGTTATTTTGCCAAAGCCTGATAAAAAAGATTAGAGTCAGGATTCCAAGTAAAATGGAAGGTCCGAAATATCGAGAGGTTCTCATGTACAAAATATATGGAACTGAGAACGTAAAAAATATTGCAGATAATCGAGATATGTGAATATTTTTATGTATAAGGTGAGCTAGGTAGTATATGGCTAGTATGCTTAATAGACCGCTTACCGCTGCCGGAAACACGCCGCCAAGAGTTGTTTTTCCAAATATTGCAATAGAGCTTGCAATTAAATACATACCTAGCCAAGGATGGTAACCCCAAACTCCATCAACGGTGAACCGGCTGTCAAAAAAAGGAGGAGTGTCTCCCAATATATAGGGAACTCCATATTCTAGAATATGGACTGCGTGAATTAAATAATCTGCCTGATCTAACCCAAGGTAATAATTATCTATATTAAAAAAATATAGGAAAGCGCCAAAGAAAGTGAGGACGCTTAAGAAATACTTGTCTTCAAAGAAAATTTTCATCAAATAGGAAATTAAAACAAGTCATAAGCCCAATTTATGAACCATGTCGCTAATGCCTTGTTTAAGATTAAAAGAGGGGGTCCAATCTAGGAGGCGTTTGACTTTTGCTGGATCGCCTAAATTTCTCAAAATTTCATTTTTAGGAACTTCTTTTCCAGAAAACTCAATTTCGATTGGGTTTTTTAATTGATTATTAAATTCCAAGGCGAAATTTCTTAAGGTAGTTTCAGCGCCAGTACAAATATTAAATACTTCTCCCACGGCGTCTTTCTCGGTTGATAACTTTACAATGACTTCAATTACATCGTCAATGTAAATAAAATCGCGAGTTTGCCGACCATGTGTCATTTTGAATGTTTTACTTTGTTTAGCCGCATCAACTAAATCCGCAACAAAACTTAACGAACATTGCGCTCCAAAAACTGAAAATAATCTTGCTGTGATTATTGGAAATTTATAGGTGTCTGATAGCAAGGCGCCTTGCATGGATGCGCAAGCTTTGGAATAAGCGTAAGGAGTGTTAGGTTTTAAAGGAGATTTTTCTGAGTAAGGAACGTCTCCGTTTCCGTACTCACCGGCAGTGCCAAATTGCATGAAGCAATCGCAGCATCCATCTTTTAAGGATTCAATAAGGTTTAGAGTCCCCATTACATTGGTTTCGTATACTGATTTTAAGGCTGAAAGGTCGCGCGTTCGCGAAATAATACCAGCTAAATGAAAAACTTTGCGAGGTTGGACTTGTTGTAGGACTTCTTTAATTTGTTCGGGATTCAGCGTGTCTAAAGTGAAGACTTTTACTTGTTTAAGAACTTCTGGGTTTAAATGATTATTTTTTTCTGGATCTCTTAGTCCTATTGAAACGTCAGCTTTTAATTCTACCAATTTTTGAACGAGTTGGGAGCCAATGACCCCGCCAGCGCCTGTAATAAAAACTGGAATATTTTTTAGGCTGGACATAAAAGAATAGGTTCTAAATGCCGAAAATTTTCTTTTTTGGCATTTAGCCTTTTTTAGGAGGGTATAAGAGCTAGAGCTTGTTTTAGCTTATAAACTTTATAAATCGACTTTTCGAATTGGAATTTCTTTTTTTAAGCTTTCTGTGAGTTTATTGACGTCGTCAATAAAATCTGGAGAAATGAGCATCTCAATTAAACCTCTCCCTTGGTCAAGAGTTCTTACTACGGCTAAATTATCGTAAGCTTCGATCACAGAAACTATATAAGCGATATCTTTTTTATCAACTTCGTATTGGTAATTAATAGAGTCACTATGCATTTAGTAATTTAAGCTTTTACAGGAGTAGAAGGAGTTTGGAATTGGTCGTTTTGCTGGGTATTTCCTTTGTTTTGCTTTTGTAGTTCGACCATTAAAATACTGATTGCCGAAGGAGTAACGCCAGAAATTCTTAAAGCTTGCCCTAAAGTGAGCGGGCGAATTTCGTTTAATTTTTGAGCTTCTTCTATAGAGAGACTATTTACCAAATCAAAGTTAAAATTTGGTGGTATAGCGTAATTTTCCAGTTGTTTTTGTTTTGAGACCATTTGATTTTGTCGGTCAATAAAACCTTGGTATTTAATCTGGATTTCCACTTGTTCTCCAGAAACCGAGTCTAAAGAAGATCCATTGAAGGTTTTAATTAAGTTCTCATAAGTAACTTCTGGACGTTTTAACAATCCACTTAAAGTTGTGGGTGAGCGTAATTCACTAATTCCTAATTTAGATAATTGATCCAATGTTTCTTTATTTGGAACAACCGTTACTGAAGTTAATCTTTTGATTTCTTTCTCAACGGAAGATTTTTTTTCTTGAAGTTTTTCATAGTGGTTTTGATCAATCAAGCCCAATTGAAATCCCTTTTCTGTGAGTCTCAAGTCTGCGTTGTCTTGTCTCAGGAGTAGTCGGTATTCAGCGCGAGAAGTGAACATTCGGTAGGGTTCGCGCGTTCCTTTTGTAATCAAATCGTCGATCAAAACGCCTACATATGCGTCCATTCGGGATAAAATGAATTCTGGCATTTTTTTTACAAAACACGCAGCGTTTATTCCTGCAATAAGTCCTTGCCCTGCAGCTTCTTCGTATCCAGAAGTGCCGTTTATTTGACCGGCAAGAAACAGTCCTTTTACTTTTTTAGTTTCCAATGTCGCTTTCAATTGCGTTGGAGGTACAAAGTCGTATTCAACGGCATAACCAGGTCTAACAATTTCTGCGTTTTCCAGCCCAGGTATTGTTTGAACATATTGTCGTTGAACCTCCTCAGGAAGGCTGGTAGATATTCCATTTGGATAGACCCAATCGGTGTCTAGTCCTTCAGGTTCTAAGAATATTTGGTGCGATTTTTTTTCTGGAAATTTGACTATTTTATCTTCTATGGAAGGGCAATAACGGGGCCCCACTCCTTGTATTTCTCCGCTATAAAGGGGCGAAAGGTGCATATTGTTTTTTATGACTTCTGCGGTTTTAGAGTTCGTATGAGTTATATGGCATGGAACTTGTTGGCGATTTATGGAGGTTGTTGAAAATGAAAAGGGTTTTGCGATTGGATCGCCGTTTTGAATTTCGCATTTATCAAAATTTATAGAACCAGCCAAAAGTCGGGGTGGAGTGCCTGTTTTTAATCGAGCTAGATTAAATCCGCAAGCTAAGAAAGATTCTGAAAGCTTTGAAGACGGTTTTTCTCCAAATCGACCGCCGCCAACTTTTTGATTTCCAATGTGCATTAAACCATTCAGAAAAGTCCCGGTTGTAATAACTAAAGATTTACAACGGTATTCAGATCCTTGAGAAGTTCTCAGGCCCTTTAAAACTCCATTTTCAATCAATAGTTCTTCCGCATGTTCTTGGACAATATGCAGGCCTGGTTGATTTTCTAACACCCGACGCATTTCTTGGCGGTAGAGTTTTTTATCGGCTTGAGCTCTCGGGCCTTGCACTGCTGGTCCCTTTGAAGAATTCAGCATCCTATATTGAATACCTGTTTTATCTATGCATTTGGCCATTTCTCCGCCAAGGGCATCGATTTCTCTTACCATATGCCCTTTTCCAACTCCTCCAATTGCAGGATTGCATGGCATCAGCGCAATTTTGTCCAAATCTAGCGTTAAGACCAGAGTGGAACATCCCATTCTTGCGGAGGCAAGAGCTGATTCGCAACCAGCGTGGCCTGCGCCTATAACAATGACGTCGTAATTAATCATTTCTTAGAGTAAACCCAACATTTATAAATTTTTCCAATAATACTATAAAAAACGATATAAAAAAATGTTTCTAACGCTTGGATCAAACATGTTTTCAATTATTTTAAGGATATCTTTTCGTGTGACTTTATTTTTTTTTTAGAAAACGGTATGATATGTCCGCCAAATTAGTGGAACATATAAAGAAGAATATAAAATTGTTTTCCTATTTAATCTCCCCAGTCAGTTTTCTCCAATTATATTTAAATTTCTTATACCTTTAATGATAAACCATTTCCAAAGCAGAGTGAGCAAAACATGTCCTCGAAATTAAAAACTATCGCTAAAGAGCAAAGGGATAATCCCACTGATGCTGAATCAAAACTATGGGAACTATTACGCAGAGGTCAATTAGACGGTCATAAGTTCCGACGAAAGCATGTTTTTAGGAATTTTATTGTTGATTTTGCTTGTTTGGAAAGACACTTGGTCATAGAAGTTGAAACGGATGAGAAAAATCAGGACTCTGATGATGGTAGGAAAAAAGACCAATGGCTAAAGAGTAGGAACTACATTGTATTATATTTTAATGAAGCGGAAGTAAGTCGAGCCCCTAATGGAGTGATTCCAACAATCAAAAGAGGTCTGAAGGGCTTGCCTCCTGCGGAAAAAGACACGGCTCCGGTTAAAGAATCTGAAACAAAACCTAAAACGACCGAGACATCGCCTAAAGTTTCAAAGCCGAAAGATAAAAAAGTAGAAACTGTAGTTACTGAAAAAAAAGCTCCCGCAAAGAAGGTAGAACAAGTTTCTGAACCTAAAACAGCCCCTAGGAAGGAAGAGGAAGCTGTAAAGACAAAAACCGATTCGAAAGTGAAACCAAAACCTGACGTAAAAGAGTCTCCTGCTCCCAAAGCTATTATTGCAAAAAAAGAGGAGCCCAAAATTCCTGTTGAACCGGTTAAAAAAGCTGAAAGCGTAAAAGAATCTCCTTCAGATCCAGTTCAAAAAACGCAAGAAACAAAAATAGATCAGGCGACGGTTATTCCAAAAACTAAAGTAGAACCTGAACCCGTTAAAGAAAAAGAACCTGCTCCTATTGCGGCTGAAGCCACACCTAAACCCTCTAATTTAACTGATGTTGAGAAATTGCTTGAAAAACTCCAAGCTGGAGACTCATTATCTGGTCTTAAGGTGGGTGATGTCGATTTTTCTAAAAAGGAATTTAAAGACAAAGTTGACTTTTCGGGAGTTATTTTTACTGGCGCTACGAGTTTCTCGGGAGCTATATTCTTTAAAGGCGCTGATTTTTCAGACGCTCAATTTATAGATCCTTCGGGACCTAATTTTAGTAATGTTTCTTTCTTGGGAGACGGAAATGTAAATTTTAGAGACACCTTCTTTAATAAGGAAAGTCTGGTTGATTTTAGCTCTATGAAAACGGAAACACCCGAGAATATTAGGTTTGAAAATGTTTTTCTTGGTAGGGCTTCTTTCTTAAACACTGAAGTTTCACATTTTCAATTCAAAAATATCCAACTATGCCAACTACCTCTTAAGGATGAAAATTGGTTTGATTTCTTCTCATTCCTTAAAAAAAGTGTCATTGGAATTAAAACTTGGTCCGAATTTAAGATTCAGGTTAAAAACTTTTTGCCAATTGCTCTATCGCCTGAACCTGTCAAAAGAATAGGATTAGTCGATGAAGTATGGAATGAGGTAGCTAATAATGGTCAAACTAGATTAATGGATTCAGAATATTATCAACAAGTCAGCGAATTATATAAGCAATTCAGGAAAAATTTTCAGCGGAACAAAGAGTATTCTCTAACTGTCGATTTAAGATATGGAGAATACGAATCCTCTCAAAAATAACTTTTTTTACTTAAAATCTTTAAAGTTTGTATTTGTTCTCAAACTTTAAGCACAAGGTTTAATCCTCTCTGAACTTTCTGTAATATTTATTCCTAATATAGGTGTTTTGAGTAATTAAATTAAAGAGTTTCTTTTTGGCTGTTTTTTGCGTTTTCGCATTTATAAGGTGGCGCGTATTATTTAGATTTATCTTAATATTTGAATGATATAGCTGGGCTCCTAAAATGCTTTTTCTAACGAACCTCTAATATGGTAAGATTAATCTTTGAAAAAATCCTAACACTCACTTGATAGTTTCCCTGAAAATGAGACCGTATCTTTGAACGATAAAGCCCTTTTAAGATAGCGCTTTATGGTTTTTAAAATAAATAATTGTTGATTTCCGAAAGCGAGGGTGGCGGAACTGGCAGACGCGCTGGATTTAGGATCCAGTGGGCAACCGTGGGGGTTCGACTCCCCCCCTTCGCATGAACCTTAAAACTTAATTTTAAACATGGATATAGAAATTCAGGATATTGATTCCTGTAACAAAAAAATCAAGATTACTATCCCAAACAATATATATAAAAGTAAGGTTAAAGCTTATATTGATAGGGTTGGTCGAGACGCTAAAGTACCCGGTTTTAGAAAAGGGAAAATTCCTCAGTCGATGTTGGAAAAAACTGTTGGACCTGAAGCTAAAAGAGAAGTTCTTACGCAATTAATTTCCGAAAAGCTTTTTGCCGCAATGGATGAAAAGGGAATAAAAGCTGTAGGAGCCCCTAAGCTTCTTAATGTTGAGGCGGAGGAAGGAACCGATGTTGAGGTGACGGCAGATGTTGAAGTCTTTCCTGAATTTGAAGTAAATGATTACTCTGGAATCGAAGTGGATATGAAGATTCCTCGAGTTACAGACGCAGATGTGGATACGATTATAGAGGCATTTCGTTCTAAAAACGCAAAGAGTGTTCAAGTTACTGATCGTGCAATTCAGAGTGGAGACTTTGTGAAACTTGATTTTACAGGTTTTTTGAATGGCAAGCCTTTTTCGGGTGGAGAGGCAAAAGACTATGTTCTTGAAATTGGAGCCAATAGGTTTGTTCCTGGTTTTGAGGAGCAACTTATAGGGTTAGAGATGGGAGAGACTAAAACTATTAAGGTGAAATTTCCCGATGACTATCAGGGCAAAGATTTAGCGGGAAATGATACTGATTTTGAAGTTGCTATTAAAGGAATTCAAGAAAAAGAACTTCCAGAGCTTAACGATGAATTTGCAAAAAATGCCGATCCAGAAAATAAGTTTGATACCTTAGATGAGTTGAAAAATCAAATCCGGAGTAGGCTGGAAGATGAGTCCCGCAAAACCGCTAGTCGAGCCACTAAGAAAGAACTAGGAGATAAGTTAGTCGATTTAAATCCAATCAGTTTGCCCGAAGCCTTAATTTCAGAACAAATCAGATTTATGATTAATAAGGCAAACTCTCCATCAGGGGGAGAGACGATTCAGGAAGGTCAAGATATTCCTCCCGAAGAGGATGAAAAACATCGCAAAGGCGCCATTAAAATTTTACAAGAAGAGTTAATTGTTGGGAAATTAGCGGAAGACCTTGAAGTAAAAATAGACCCAGAGCAATTAGATAAAGAAGTTAATACTATCATGGGTATGGTTGGCGGCGAGGATGTTCAAAAAATGAAGAAAGAATGGAGTCAGAATGGTACTTTGGCGCGACTCCAAGTTAAAATGGTACGCGAAAAAGCTTTGGATCTTGTTTTGGAAAAGATAAAGGTTAACGAAGAAACTGTTGACAGGGATCAAGGAATTGCAGATAATTAAAGATTGTAAATATCCTTTTTGTTTCAATTGGTTATAAGGTCACTCGCCAGTTTTAGCTTCTTATCCCATTAGCAAATTCACTCATACATCGAAAGAGAGAATCATGAACCCGATTTCTAATCAGCTTATCCCGATCGTTGTCGAGCAAACTAGCCGCGGCGAACGTTCTTATGATATTTATTCACGGTTGTTAAAAGACCGGATTATTTTTTTGGGCACAGCAATTGACGATCACGTTTCTAATTTGATCATTGCTCAGCTACTATTTTTAGAATCTGATGAACCAGATCAAGATATTTATATATATATTAATAGTCCAGGTGGACATGTAAGCGCCGGGTTGGCGATATATGATACGATGCAATATATTAAACCTGATGTTCAGACAATTTGTTGTGGGCAAGCGGCAAGTATGGGGGCTTTACTATTAGCGACTGGAACAGCTGGGAAACGGTTTTCATTACCTAACTCAAGAGTAATGATTCATCAACCTTCTGGCGGTTTTCAGGGACAGCATTCAGATATCGAAATTCAAGCGCAAGAAATTTCAAAAATCAGAGGCGTTTTGGATGATATATTGGCCAAGCATACTGGGCAAGACTCTAAAACAATTCATAAAGATACAGAACGAGACAATTACATGACAGGTGAGGAAGCAAAAACCTATGGCTTGATTGATCATGTAATTGAAAAGAGAGATGAAGATAAAAGTAAATCTAATGGATCTGGCGATTCAAAAAGCGACTCGTAATTAGCGACAGATTTAATCGCTATAACCTTCCATTCTTGAGGAAAATCTATGGCAAAAAAAACCGCCAATAGTGGAAACTTTAGGTGTTCCTTTTGTGGGAAAAGCCAAGAAGAAGTTAAAAAGCTCATAGCTGGACCAACCGTCTATATTTGTGACGAATGCATTGAACTTTGTAACGAAATAATGGTCGAAGAGTGGGCGCAAGAGAAAAAAGAAGATTTTAAGCACCTGCCCAAACCTAAAGATATTTACGACCATCTCAATCAATTTATTATTGGTCAAGAGCGATGCAAACGGATTCTTTCTGTTGCCGTTCATAATCATTATAAAAGAATCGATTCTAATATTGATTTAGAAGGTTTAGAGCTTCAAAAAAGTAACGTTCTTTTGCTTGGTCCAACGGGATCTGGAAAAACGTTAATGGCTCAAACCTTGGCAAAGATTTTAGATGTTCCTTTTACGATTGTTGATGCAACAACATTAACCGAAGCAGGGTATGTTGGTGAGGATGTTGAAAATATAATTCTCAAATTATTACAAAGCGCTGATTATGATGTTGAAAAAGCCGAACGAGGTATTATTTATATCGATGAAATCGATAAGATAACTCGTAAATCGGAAAACCCATCTATCACGAGAGATGTTTCTGGCGAAGGCGTTCAACAAGCGTTACTAAAAATAATTGAAGGCACTAATGCTAGCGTTCCTCCACAGGGTGGACGCAAACATCCCCATCAAGAGTTTTTACAGGTTAATACCACTAATATTTTATTTATCTGTGGTGGAGCTTTCGTCGATTTAGATCGAGTTATTCGTAATCGTATTGGTAAAAAGACTCTGGGATTTGGTCAAGAACTAATATCAAAAGAACAGGGGACAGCGAGCGAAGTTTTATCTCAAGTTCAACCTGAGGATTTATTGAAGTATGGTTTAATTCCAGAATTTGTCGGTCGGTTTTCTATATCTGCTACTTTAGATGAGTTAGATGTTGCTGCATTGATGCAAGTTTTGACCGAACCCAAAAATGCTTTGGTAAAACAGTATCAAAAAATGTTTGAATTTGAGCGTGTCATGCTCAAATTTACAGAAGGAGCTATTAGAGCTGTTGCTGAACAAACTTATAAGAGGAAGACAGGAGCTAGAGGATTAAGGTCCATTTTGGAAGAATCTATGCTAGATATTATGTTTGATCTTCCATCCAGGGACGATATTGAAGAAGTAATTTTCAATGAAGAAGTTTTTTACAAAGGCGAGAATCCTCTAATGGTTTATTCAAAGAAAAAACAAGCTAGCTAATGAGTTCTGAAAAGAGCACTCTACCTTTATTACCTTTAAGGGATATTGTTGTATTCCCTTTTATGGTTATTCCTCTTTTTGTAGGTCGAGGAAAGTCCATCCGTGCCCTAGAATTTTCTATGGCAGAGCAAAAACATATCTTTCTTGCTACCCAGAAAAATCCTAACGCAAATTCTCCCGCTCCGAATGAAATTTACGAAGTAGGTTGTATTGCTAGTATCCTTCAGATATTGAAATTGACCGATGGGACGATGAAAGTCTTAGTTGAAGGCGTTCAAAGAGGTCGGACTTTAAGTTATCAAAAAAATCCGAACTTTTTCGAAGTGGAAGTTGAAAAAATCCACGAAGAAACTAAGATGACGCCGGATGTTAAAGCTTTAATGCGCACTATGGGCGGAATGTTTGAGGAATATGTAAAACTGAATCAAAAGATTCCTCTAGAAGCTATATCTTCCACAAATAACATTACCGAGCCGAATCGATATGTAGACACCATCGCTTCGTATATGGTTTTCCAGACGGAAGAAAAACAAGAGATATTGGAAATCCTCGATCCTAGCGAAAGATTGAATAAGATTTTAGGCGCCATGAAATCTGAAATGGAAGTATTGAAGATTGAAAAAAGAGTTCATGGTCGAGTTAAAAAGCAGATGGAGAGAAGTCAAAAAGAATTTTATCTTAATGAGCAAATTAAGGCGATTCAAAAAGAGCTTGGAAAGCGTGACGAGTTTAAAACCGACTTAGACGAACTTCGCCAAAAAATCAAAAAAGCAAAGATGCCTAAAGCTATAAATGCAAAGGCTGACAAAGAGTTAAAGCGTCTTGAGTTAATGCAGCCAATGTCTGCTGAGGCTACAGTCGTTCGCAACTATTTGGAATGGTTGATAGATTTGCCCTGGAAAAAACCGGGGGCCTTAGATATTGATATTAAAGGATCTAGAAAAACCTTAGATGAAGACCATTTCGGTTTAGAAAAGGTAAAAGAAAGAATAATTGAGCACCTAGCGGTACTCAAATTGGTGAAGAAAATCCGAGGTCCAATCATTTGTCTTGTTGGCCCCCCTGGTGTCGGCAAAACTTCGCTTGGTAAATCAATTGCTAAAGCGATGAAAAGGAAGTTTGTGCGAGTTTCCTTGGGCGGTATTCGAGATGAAGCCGAAATTCGTGGACATCGACGAACCTATATTGGAGCTTTGCCCGGGAAAATTGTTCAAGGGATGAAAAAAGCCGGCTCTACAAATCCGGTTTTTATGTTAGATGAAATCGATAAAATGAATTCTGATTTTCGTGGAGATCCATCTTCCGCAATGTTGGAGGTATTAGACCCAGAACAGAACGCTAATTTTAACGATCACTATCTTGAAGTTGATTACGATCTTTCGGAAGTTTTTTTCATCTGTACTGCAAATGTCTTACACGCGATTCCTCAGCCTTTAAAAGACCGTATGGAAGTGATTCATTTGTCTGGTTATACGGGAGATGAAAAACTATCTATTGCTGAAAAGTTCTTGATTCCAAAGAAAATTGAAGAACATGGGTTGCCCAAAAATAATATTACGTTTTCCAAAGGCTCAGTAGAAAAGATAATTCAAGACTATACCCGTGAAGCTGGCGTTAGAAACCTAGAAAGAGAAATAGCTGGGGTATGTCGGAAGCTTGCTAAAAAAGTTGTTGAAACAGGGAAGAAAATAAAGATTTCAATTATTCCTTCGGCTATTCCTAAGTATCTGGGTGTTGAAAAGTTTAAAAGAAATCAGGACGAGATTGCGCAGGATATTGGAGTTGCTACAGGGTTGGCATGGACCGAGTTTGGAGGCGAACTATTATCAATAGAGGTGATTGTTACGCCAGGAAAAGGTCAGTTGTCTCTTACCGGTAAACTGGGCGATGTTATGAAAGAATCAGCCCATGCCGCCATGACTTATGTAAGATCCCGCGCTAAAGAATTTGGATTACAGCAAACTTTTTATCAAAAGCTAGATATCCATATTCATGTTCCCGAAGGAGCAATACCCAAAGATGGTCCTTCGGCTGGTATTACTATGGCTGTAGCGCTTATTTCAGCTCTTACAAAAAACCCTGTTCGTAAAGATTTAGGAATGACTGGCGAAGTAACCTTAACGGGGCGAGTATTTCCTATTGGCGGCCTTAAAGAGAAGGCATTAGCGGCTAGCCAAGCTAAGTTGACTAGAATTATAATTCCACAAGATAACGAAAAAGACTTACAAGAAATTCCTGTAAAAATAAAAAAGAACTTAGAATTTTACCCGGTAAAATCTATGGATGAAGTGATCAAATTTTCATTTGTTAATTCTTTTAAATCTTCAAAGACCCGTAAAAAATCTTCTAAGTCTTCTACAAAGCGTTCCCGCAGGTCCTCTTCTACAGAAGCAAGGTTAAACTAACATCCCTTTTTGATTGCTTTATCTAACTGTTATTCCTGCGTAACCAACAACGCGCTCCATATCCCCGTTTACTTCTCCAGAAGTTTTATATTGAATCAAGTCTGCTTTTTTTGATTCCATTTTAGCGCAAGCGGTTAGCATACAGATTGCGGGGTTAATTCCACACATGGTGATTCTCTTTTCTTGAACTGTGGCGTAAAGACCTTTAGGATCCAAGGCCAAAATATGGTCAATCGCCAAGCGGTCTTTTTTGACTGTGCTATCGTGCGATTCAAAGTGTGACATATCCGAACTGGCAACAATTAAGACTTCTTTGTTGTATTCTTTAATTGAATCGGCGATGGTTTGTCCAATTTGTGTGGATTGATCAAGTCCAATACGTTTCAAACAAATGGGAACAATCTTAAGGTTTTTTTGAAAAAATTGAAGAAAAGGTAATTGCGTCTCGAGGGAATGCTCTTTGATATGGGCTTGGGCATCTTTTTTAAATATAGGTTCGCGATCCGTCAAAATTTGGGCTAACTTCTCGTCGATTTTAATCGAACCAAATGGAGACTTCCAATAGCCTTTTGTCATAATTGATGCGGATGGCCCTTCTCCTGTATGATTGGGGCCTACTAAAATAACGGTTTCGGGTATTTTAATAGACGAGTATACTGACCCTGCAACTTCGCCAGAGTACATGAAACCCGCGTGAGGAGAAATAATTCCGAGAGCAGATTCTTTTGTCGATGAATTATTTGTGTAGGCTTTTATGTCTTCAACGAGCCGAATGGGATCGGCAGAGTAAAAACGACCTGCAACGGCAGGATTTCTAACTGAATAGTCTTTTTTCCAGATCATTTGGCTTTTTTATCTAATCAAGGGAAATTGGTTTTAGACCGTTAAGAATCTTTTTTTCCTTTTTTAGCTTCAATCATATCTGCAATGGTTATCATCAGTTTTACAGAGCCTATAACGATGGCCATACCAAGTATCAGCTGTAATAAAGGGGGTAACGCTTCTACAAAACTGACTATAAGGTTTTTGATTTCATTCATAATTTTATTATTACTTCCTGAGTTTAAAGTTGTTTTAACTACTTTTTTATTCAGCTAATAAATATTTCAGTTTTTCCCGTGATTAAATCAATTTTTAGAATTCGATGATTATTTGTATCGGAGACATAAAGAGAATTTCCAACTTCAATGACTCCTGCAGGTTCCCACAATTTAGAACAACTGGTATCGTCGCAAACGATATTGGCGGATGCTTGGACAACTGAAACTTCCTGAGTTTTGAGATCTAAAACTTTTATCTTATCGTTGTAAGAATCTGCAATATATATTTTCCCTTTAGAATAAAACACTCCTAATGGATGTTGAAGTAAAGCTTCTTTACCGCGACCGTCTTTGTCGCCAAAATCAAACAAGCCCGTTCCAATGTATGTTGCGATAAAACCTGCTTTATCGATTCGGACACTTCTAATAGCGCTGGTTTCGCTATCGGCCAAAAATAATTTGTCTTCTCCATAGCTTAAGCCGCTTGGTTGAGCGAATGCTCCCTCTGTTCGAAGGCCGTTTAGAAGAGCTTCTTGTCCAGTTCCAGCAAACCTCGAAACGATTTTTTGTTTAAGATCAAGGGCTCCAATTTGATGAGTCCCAGCATTTGCAAAATAAAGCTGGTCTCCAACTAATTGAACGTCCCAGGGAGAACTAAGAGCCGCTGAAGTCGCAATTGACTGTCCTTGTAATGGCGTTCCTTGGATTCCCGTTCCTGCGATTGTTGATACAGTTTCTATTTTTAAATTTATATGCCGTATTAAATGATTTTCAGTGTCTGCTATCCAAATGATTCCATTTTCATAATGCAATCCTTGAGGGCGAAAGAACTCAGATTCTTTAAAACTTCCATCTTTTTTCCCTATATTTCCGGTTCCTATTCTATGGATGATTTTACCTTGCCGGTTTGTGATGACAATTTGGTTATGGTTCGAATCGGCAATAGCAAACTCGTTATCCTCAGGGCTATAAGAAATTTTTCCGGGAAACTTTAAAGATCCTCCTGTTTGATTTTTTTCAGGAGGTTTTAATAGATCTGCGGCATTCCCTTCTAGAGCTCCTTTCTTTTCGAAATCCTCCAGCAACTGTGTCATTGTCATTTCTAGCATTTTAGGATCAGGTTCACCAGGTAATTGACCAAGAATATAACCGTCTGGAGAAATAAATATCAATGTTGGCCAAGCGCGGACTGCATATTGTTTCCAGATAGAAAAATCTGCGTCATGCACAATTGGATGTTCAATTTCATATCTTTCGATAGCTTTACGAACATTATCCGTATTTTTTTCACCCGGAAACTTAGGGCTATGAACTCCAATCACAGCTAAAGATTTTGGGAATCGTTTTTCCAAATTTTTTAAAGTAGGGATGATATGAATGCAGTTTATACAACAAAAGGTCCAAAAATCGAGTATGGTCACTTTTCCTTTTAGGTCTGGTAAATCTAGCGGTTTGTGAACGTTGAACCAAGGTAAATTATCGGCATTTAGAGCCGGGGCGTGGACCGTTTCCATGATCTTTTGTTTGGGTAAAATATTAAAAATATTGAGAGAATTCTTGCGGCGATTGTAAACCGAGCGAAATTAATAAGGCAAATTTGTTTTATCTATAAACTTTTAAATGAAAATATCAAGTTTGCCAGAAAGTCATTATCGAAGTTAAAAATTATATAGAGTAATAGTCGAAAATTATTTCTTTGAATAATCGTTTCTTACCTTATAAGCCTTTCTGTATAATAGATTAAATAGCAAGTTTTGATTTATAGGGAAAGCTGAAGTTTGTGCTTTTAAAGACTTAACAAATTTCATTTTACTTTGCTATTAAGTCGAATATAAGTCGATTGCCTTACTGTTGGCGATTATTTTTGGGGGAGATATGGTGGCAAGGGCGTTTTTAATATTAGCTTGGCTCATTCTTTGTTCTGGGCAACTCGCCATTGCGGGTTCGATACAAGGTCGTTTTATTGATAATCAAAATGGTACGGTTTCTGATTCAAAAACCGGCCTTATGTGGCAAAAAGAAGATTCTTATCACGACATAAAATCAGGTTTAAATTGGTATGACGCTTTGGACTATGCAGAGCAAAAGAATAGCCAAAAATTTGCTGGTTATTCAAATTGGAGGCTCCCTACAATGACTGAAATAAAAGCTATTTGGGACTCGAATTTACCAAATTTAAGCAAAGACGAAGAGCATATTGGTCTGTCAAAACAGTTCACGGGTAATGGAAGTTATTACTTGTGGGCAAGCAATGAAAGAGGTTTGGATTTTGCCTGGTATTTTGGTTTAGGTCAGGCTGAAGATTATTTTAACTTAAAAGATTCGAGTGATTTGGGTCAGGGCGCTAAATTAGTTCGAAACGAAAAATAAACGAACGGCCTTTAGTGTGTTTTGCAAAAGGTTGTTTAATTTTCAGAGGTAGCCGCAATGAGTCCTTCGAAGTCCTTAATGTTTTCTAATAACAATGGGAAAACATGGTTCTGGGTAGTAGTTTTTTGTTCTTTGTATTTGGTTCAACCCAAATTGGTTTTGAGTCATAGTCAGGAAGAAAAGAAACACGACTTGGAGAATTTAACTCCAAAACCTGAGGGAATGATTCAATTTGATAAAGATAGCAATCCGGGCGATGAGTACCTAAAAGAAAAGTCTAAAGACATTCCTTTCCGAACGATGGGCGCTCACGATATGATGGGCGAGGATATGGGGAAGAGTCAACTTTCTCCTGGTAAAGCTTTATTAGCCAGAGGCAAAGCGATTTATATGCATATGTGTGTGTTTTGCCACGGGAAGGATGGAAATGGAGGCGGTCCTGCAATGAGTTTTTTATATCCTTGGCCGCGTGATTTTAGATCTGGGATATTTAAATTTCGTTCGACTCCAACAGGTACTTTGCCGCGCGATGAAGACATTTATCGGACAATTATCAGAGGTATTCCTGGAACTTCTATGCCTAATTGGTCGGCGGCTCTTTCTCCTCAAGATACCTGGGCTTTGGTAAATATGATCAAAAGTTTCTCTCCAAGGTTTAAGTCTCAAGCTCAAGGGAAAGCGCTTAGCGTCACAGAACCCCCTCCCGCTTCATCAGAATCTATTACGCGGGGACAAGATTTATTCTTGAAGCATAAATGCACAAACTGCCATGGCAAATCAGGAACGGGTGATGGGAAATTAGCCGAATCCCTGATGGATGCTTGGAAGCATGCTGTATTTGTTCATGATATTACTAACCCAGCATATTTAAAAGCTGGTCATGACGCAAAGTCTATTTTTCGCACTCTTTCTACAGGTTTGGATGGGACCCCTATGGAATCATATGCTCATCTTCCTGAAAAAGATCGCTGGGATTTAACAAACTTTATACGTTCTCGATTTTCTAATGAGCCGAATAATGCAGCGTTTGAAACGGATGTGTATTCTAAAAAAGTTAATTTCGAATTAGATACAGAAGTTGATAGTCCTGCTTGGGAAGGAGTTCAATCCACAGATATTGTTTTACGTCCACTTTCTGCAAGACGTGGCGCTGTTGAAACGATTAACTTTTCTTCGATTAATAATGGAGAGCAACTTGCGGTCCGTTTAAGGTGGAAAGACCCCACTCCCGACGAGGATCAGACATTAGGCGATCAATATTTAGATCAAGGAGCAATGCAATTTGCTCTTGGTTCCGTAACATTGCACACTCACGGTCATAACGAACCTTTTTGGGGAATGGGTAACCGTGGAAAGCCGGTAAATATTTGGCATTGGCGCTCGGGTTTAGAAAAAGCTTTAGAAAAAGCGGAAGATGAAGAATATCATGGGGATGTTGATATGGACGCTCTGATTTTTGGAGGTCAATATTCAAGCCCTGCTGCGGCTTTGAATAGGCCTAAAGAAACTGCTGTTACAGAGTTAAATGCTGAAGGGTTTGGTACGGTTACTCCTCAGCCTGCAGACAACCAGCACGTTATTGGGTCTGGGCAATGGAAGGATGGAGAATGGACAGTCGTTTTTTTACGAGATTTGATCCCTTTAGGTAAATGGGATATTAATTTAACCAGAAAAGATCCCATCTTAGTTGCGTTTGCAGTTTGGGATGGATTGAAAGAAGACAGAAACGGTCGTAAAGTAGTTAGTGTATGGCAACGTTTGAATATCTTGGATAAATAACCAGTGGATTGTTTTTTGATCCAAAAGAACTCCGAGGCCAAAAACCAAGATTTTTTGAAGGTCTTGATTTTTGGTCTTTTTTGTTTCTTAGGGGTGAATGGAGAAAAAAACGCTTTTGCGGATGAAGCAAAAGGTTTAGAAGAAGTCGCCCGATTATTGAAGTTTCACCAGCCGATATTACCAAGTCAACCTCCACCTGATCGCTTTGAAAAACAAGTTTCATTATTTCCTGGTTCTGAACCGGTGTTGTTTTCGATTCCAGGTTTTCAGTCTTTTGGTTGCGGAAAATGCCATAAGCCTGAAACGCTAATTGAAAATGCGGGCAAAAGAATGACTGGATTAATCATCCGATTGAGGAAGGTGTTGCCTCAAGTTGGAGAAGTTCCACTTCGTCAATATATTTTACAAACTTATGCCAGTCCTCTACTTCGAGCTAATCAATTTGCTCATGCAACGTTTGATACGATTAGATTGTTTCCGAGAACAGTTATTATTGACGAGGAGATATTTAACCAAGAGACTCAGTTCCATGAAATTCTTCATTTAACTCAACCTTTTATTGGTCATCCCAATGAGCTAGAAGCTTATGGATTAAATATTCGCTCTGATCCTCGTTTTTTATTCCTAAACTTTCCTTATTTTGAAAATGTTTTTAAGGGGTTTTTTAAAACTGAATTTGGGAATATGTTGAATCGATTTTATGGACGCGATCTTAGAAATATTAAAGAGGTACCTCAACAAATCCTTCAGTTTAGTAAGCCTTTTGAACCTGAAACTTTGGAAACTGTTGCAAAGGCAATTAAAAGAATGGAACCTGTTCTTGATGAAGCATCGGTAATTATTCGCCAATACCCTTTAGAATCCGCCTATTTCAGCGAGCAAACTGGAGTGAGGTCTTTAATGCTTGATTTAGCGGCAGTTCGAACTTTAAACTTACCAGCAATAAAATCGTCTAAAAAAATCGTCAGAAGAGCTTTTGAACTATTAAACCAACAGTTTGATAAGACTGACAATACTAGTTTAGGGTATGTTATTGATCGGAAAAGTGAGGCATTAACGATTCTAAAATATGACAGTAAAGTAAACGATGGTATCGAACGTTTGTCTTTATATTTTCATTTTTTAAAGGATCGATTTTTTTCTGAAAACGGAGAGCTTAATTTAACTCCGGCAGATACGGAAGATTTTAATAATTATGTATCCAGGAAGTTAGAAAATATTGCAAAAATGTTAAAAGCGGATGGGATTACGGAAATTGAAATCGACGCTGGTAGGAAAATAATTCTTTCAATAAAAAAAGAACTCCAAGCGAAAAAGGAAGCGCTTGGAGTTCAATAATTATTCTAAAATACTTTTTTGAAGCGCCTGTTTATATATTGGCAGCAGGCGTGATCATCGCCGGACCTTTAACATGGTCGGCTAAAGTTTCATTTTGTACTTTGTCTTGTAATTTAATTAGAGCGTCAATTACCATTTCTGGTCGTGGTGGACAACCCGGGATATAAACATCCACAGGAATCAGAGTATCAATTCCCATAACCGTGGAATAGTTATCATAGAATCCACCCGAAACTGTACAAACTCCATAGGCTACAACCCATTTAGGTTCAGCCATTTGATTGTAAACTTTTGTCAAAATGGGAGCTTGTTTATGACTAATAGTTCCAACAACCATTAGCAAATCTGCCTGTCGAGGTGAAAATCGCGGGAAAGCGGCTCCAAACCGATCTAGATCGTATCGAGGCCCTGCCACAGACATAAACTCCATACCGCAACAAGCGGTAATAAACGGATAAATAAAGAAAGAATATTTTCTCGCCCAGTTAATGGCTTGAGTCATTTGAGTAACAATGACATTATTCCCTAAGCTCATTTCTAGGTCAGATCGAGCGCCAGCCATGCACAACTCCTTTTTATATAAATGGTGACTCTATAACGATTTTAGTATATCATCATAGAAAGATTTCAAAAAAAAATCAAACAATAACTTTGAATCGGTAACAATAATTCTGGCGATTTAAAGTTATTTTATTTTGTAAGAGCTTTGAGTTTATTGGTCAGTTTTTTTATTGTGCTTAGTTTTAGAATTTTTAGGAGAATTTAATTTATGACATACTTTTCCGCTGAACAACCGAAGTTCATGTCAAAATCTGAATCCGATAAGCTGTTTCAGGCCCAACTGAGCAAAGATGGTAAGACATTAGATTTAACAGCAATGCATTTAGAGGAAATGGGAGCAAAAGATGTATCTAACTGCGAGTTTATTGCAGAAATAAATAGCCTCGAATTTGGAAACAATTTGTGCGGTTCTAAAGGCGCTCGGCATATCGCAAAATCTAAATACCTTACGAACCTGACTTCCCTAAACCTTTTTTATAATCGGATTTTGGACGAAGGCTGCAAACATATTGCAGTTTCGGATAATCTTATTTCCGTAAAAAACTTGAATTTGTCCGATAACGAAATTGGGGATGAAGGCGCTTTCATGTTAGCAAAATTTTTACCTTTGTTTACTAACTTAGTCAGGTTAGACCTGAGGTATAACCGGCTTAAAGAAGATGGTAAAGCGGCGATGAGAGAAGCTCAAAAAGTAATGAGCTTGAAGCACCTCTTGTTGGATAAGGATGAGGGCTATGGTATTGAAGAAAAAGGAAGCCGTACGCGTGGTGGTTACTAATTAGAGCTTTCTTTTAGCGGAGCAAGATTAGAGTTTTCGAAGATCGTTCTAATATCCCCAAAGCATATTCCTGCAATTTCTAGGGACTTGGGTAATCTTTGCCCACTGTAGACTGTTGTCCACACTGTACTTCCCATTTCTTGAATGTTTTGAATAAGCCTATCTAAAGTTCCTTTTTGCAGGCAAGAGATCAAATTCAGTCCAATAGGATTCCATTTTTGGCTTAAATCTGAGCATTGGCGAAAAAATGCCAGTTCCTTTTGAATCTGATCTAATTGATTGCCAGTAAAATCGATTTTTGAGTTAGAAAGTATTTCAGTTAGTTTTTGTTTAGCGTCTTTTGTTTTTCGAATATTTAGAATATTTTTAAGCCAATTACCCTTCATATTTCTAAGGGAGATAACTATTTGCCAAGCTTGTTCGAGAGAGTCTTTGGACACGTCTTGATTTAGATCAAATTTTTCAAACTCTTTTTGAGCAATTTCTTGAATTCTTAATAAATCTCTATTCAACTCCCTTAGGGTTGCGTTTAGGTCTGACACTGATACGGGGTCTTCGTTTTGGCGGGATTTTTTTAGAGAAATGCGTTCGACATCCCCAGATTTAGTAGGAGTTTCTACCATATCTATTTCGCGAATTTGTAAAAGATCGTTGAATGCTTTTGAAGATAGAAATAATTCCATTTCAAATTTTTTTTTCAAATAAATTCTACTTTTTCTGCATTTTTCTAATTCCCTTAATGTTTCTATGAGGAGCTCAAGGTCTTCGTCAATGATTTCGAAATCATTTAAATTTATATTTGGATTTAATAGTTTTTCTAAGTGCCGTAAAGGAAATTTCATTTCGTAGCGTTTATTTTGGATTTAGATTGGAAAATCGATTTAATTTATTAAAGATTTCATTTATTGATTAAACAAGGTTGATTTTTATGAAAAACTTGATAACATTCCCCCAAAATAAACCAAAGTTGTCGTTAAGGCAATCTTCTTGAGTTTTAATAAATTTCCTGCCTTTATTTTGTGCGAGGGTGGCGGAACTGGTAGACGCACAGGACTTAAAATCCTGCGGTGGTAACACCGTGCGGGTTCGATTCCCGCCCTTCGCACCATTTTTCTTAATAGTTTTCTAGTCTTTTAAAGAGTCAAGCGTTGTATTTTCAGCTATTTAGAAACTTGTTTCAGTGGTACAAACATTTTTTTGTTTAAATATTTAGCTGTCTGGCGGTGCTAATAGCTAATGGGATTAAATTATGGAATCCTTGTGTTTGCGGCTTAACATTGTAAATGTTAAAATAAGCGAGTATAAAAGTTAGAAAAACTTAATTATTAGCTGTTCCTTTTAATCGTTAACATATTGTATTTTAAGAATATTATTTTCAAAAAGCACGTATTGACGATTTCAGAGAATTACCCCAATATCCCCCATTTTTTAGGGAAGGTTATGGTTTAATGGACATCGAAAAAATGGTACTGGATTCAAAGATCCTTATTGTAGATGACGAGCGAACCCATTTAGTCCTTGTAGAAAGGGCTTTAAAGCATGGTGGATTTTCGGCAATTAAAAGTACTTTAGATCCAAGGGAAGTTTGCGATATCTATAAATCATTTCTTCCTGACTTGATTTTGTTAGATATTATGATGCCTCATATGGATGGTTTCCAAGTAATGGATCAACTAAAAGAACTGGATAACCTAAAGGGTTTTCGTGATGGAACTCTTCCAATTTTAGTTATGACAGCTAGAACCGACCCTGAGACATGTTTTCTTTCTTATAATGCCGGGGCTCGAGATTTTCTTGAAAAGCCTATTAGCGTACCGGTTGTTCTATCTCGTGTTAGAAATTTATTGGAATCATCGTATAGAGAGGATGCTGTTGAGGCCTTGAATCGAGATAATGAAAATTTAAGACGAGAAATAGAAGTTTTAAAAGCTGAGAACTCAAGCTTAAAGGCAAAGTTGGGTTAACGTGAAGCGCATAAATATAAAAAAAGGCGATAGTATCATTGAAGAAGGTCAACCTTCGGGTTCTGCATATATTCTAGAATCTGGAAAGATGGAAGTGAGTAAAACTTGCATTAACGGTGAAAAAAAAGTGATGGCAGTTTTGGAAGAAAAGGCGTTTATAGGTGAAATGGGATTAATTGACGGATTGCCTCGCTCAACGACAGTTACAGCCATAGAAAATTGCACTGTTAGCGAATTTACTTTAGAGATGTTTAATTCTTTAGCGAAAAGAAATCCACGCGCTTTAATGCCGTTTTTAAGAATTCTTGCTTCGCGCCTTCGTTCAACCTTAAAGATAATAGAGGATGATTGAGAGCATTTTAAGTATTAGCAGTTAGATCTTTTATTATTTTTAAGATCATCGCTTTCCAAAAACTCCTCAAAAAAATCCCTCCCTGAGCTTTTAGCATTTCCTTTTTCAAGAAAACATACTTCTAAACAATAGTGTATTAAAGTTTTTTAAAGTAATGAGAAAGCTGGCTAAACATTTAAAAAATAAGAGCCTAGTAGGCTAGGCTAGCGAAAAGATAATTTGGAAGGTCAAGGGCAAAAAAAAAGGCAAGGCGTTAAACGCCTTGCCTTTTATTTAACAGTATAGAAACTGAAATTATTTCATCAAGTCTGAACGAATATATTTGATGACATCCCAGATATCTTTATCTTTCAAGGTTTTGCCATGGGCAACCATACCAGTTCCAGGGGAACCTTTCTTAATGATATGAAACATTTGACCAGCAGAAACTTTTTTCATTGTTGCTGCACAGGTGAAGTTTCTAGGAGCTGGTTTCAACGCTTTTCCTAGTTTTCCAGCGCCATCACCTTTAGCTCCATGACAGTTTTTACATGCCATTGGTTTTGCTTTTTTATTGTAAAGAGCTTTACCATGAGCTGCATCAGCTTTACCGGTTTTGTCCATTTTAGCTACATTAGATGGAGCCGCTTTAGTTTTTCTCGGCTGAGGACATTTAGATGCGAAAGCAGAACTAGCCACCGATAAGGTGAAGAGAACAGCGACCAAACAAATGAAGGACTTTTTCATTTAACCTATCTCCTTTTTTAAAGATAATCTAACAATAAAACAACCTTTTATTAAGCATTTTCCGAATTGATGAAACGCCTTTAAAACTTTAGGAAAATTTACATTAAAAATTGAAAGGTTGAATTATAGTTTATCTGCTTGGTCTGTCAATAAAAAATTTAGGCGCTTTTATGAAATTTCTTCACTATTTACTTTGTTCTAATAACCTAGTTCTTTCTTAGTTAATAAGCTTTGCTCTTATATCTATCTTAAAAACAATAGGTTGGCCCTGGTTTTGCCGATTTGGCTTGATTTTAAGGCTTTTAAAAAGTATTCTTAAAACCTCATAACAATTCTTCAAGTATTTATTTGAATATATTTCCTTCATAGATTTTTTCTAAGTTTGGAATAAATCTTTCGATTAAAAGGAAATTTGAATAATTCTGTTAATTCCTATTTATAAATCTTTGGTTACGTTAATAACTCGCGGGTCGAGGGTTTGTATTTATAAAGGGGTTATTTATGTCGTTTTCAATTTTTACAAGTAAAAATAAAGATTTGGTTGATGAACCAAAGAGCGGGGAAAATGGTAACGGGAATGGAAACAGGTATAGCAATGGCCATTCTGAAAATAACCTTTCAAGTTCTCTTGGCTCTAAACCTAAAACCAAAGTTAAATATTTAACAAAAATAGAACAGGTTACGGAGATTCCAAACGAGGATATTGATAACCTCAAGACTGTAACCGATAAATTTATATTTCGTTCCAATGATTATTATCAATCTCTAATTAATTGGGATGATCCAAATGATCCAATTCGTAGGTTAATTGTTCCAGACGTTCAAGAGATCGAAGAGTTTGGAGAGCTTGACGCTTCTGGGGAAGAGTCCTACACAAAGGTTAAGGGATTAGAGCATAAATACGATTCTACCGCTCTTTTGTTAGTCAATGAAGTATGCGCTGCTTATTGTCGGTTTTGCTTTAGGAAGCGGCTTTTTATGGATGACAATGAAGAGGTGACGAAAGATATTTCCGATGGTCTTGAATACATTCGTAATCATAAGGAAATTTCCAATGTTTTGCTGACCGGTGGAGATCCGCTAATTATGTCGACTGGTAAGTTAGAGCCTATTATTAGACAGATTCGAGAAGTTGATCATGTCAAAATAATTAGAATTGGAACGAAAATCCCTGCATTCAATCCTTTCAGAATTTTTGAGGATGAATCACTTTTCAAGATGATTCAAAAATATAGTACGCCTGAAAAAAGAATTTATATCATGGCTCACTTTAACCATCCGGTTGAATTGACAAAAGAAGCTATTAAAGGCATTAATTTTTTAATAAATGCAGGAGCTATAGTTGTTAATCAAACTCCTATGATTAAAGGAGTGAATGACAACTCAGAAGTATTAACTGAATTATTTAGAAAGATGTCCTACCTCGGGGTTCCGCCATATTATGTGTTTCAATGCCGACCTACTTTGGGAAATAAGTCTTACGTAACTCCAATAGAGGAGACTTATAAGATTTTTGAAAAAGCTAGAATGTCATGCTCTGGTTTAGCCAAACGAGCTAGATTGGTTATGTCCCATGCAACCGGCAAAATTGAAATTGCGGGTTTGACAGAGGATCAAATCTTTTTCAAATACCATAGAGCTGCAAATAATGAAGACACAGCTAAATTTATCGCCTTCAAACGGAACCCAGAAGCTTATTGGTTTGATGATTATGAAGAAGCTGTTTCAGAGTTTTCTGTATTAAATTAGATTTATTGAAAATAACTTTCGGTGCTAAGCTAAATCTTTTTGAGACACATTAATAAAACTTTTTTATAAAGTTTTCATAGTTGGGTTCATTATTTTGAATAATTTAAAATAGTATTCACTTCTGAAGAAGACTTGTTTCCCGCCAGCCTGAATGGTAATTATTTTCTTTTTAGGCCTATTCTTTTCTTTTTTTCTCATTGGACATTGGAGTTTAGTTCGATTGGATCTAGGTTCCTTAGACTCTTGGGAATCAAGGTTTTTTGGTATTGGACTTGGAACTTGTGTTTTTTCTGTTGTTATTTTTATTTTAGCAAGCTGCCAATTGATCACTGTCTATTCGGTTTGGACCTGTGTATTTATCCCATTTTTTCTTAATAGACAAAAGTTATTTGAATGTTTTAAGCCAATATGGCTACTAGCATCGTTAAAAAATATCGAAAGTGGAGTTGAAAAAAACGCTTCAAATCTATTTTGTGGGTTAGTTTTCATAATATTTTTTCTTAGCTCTCTTACCTTAGCATTAGCTCCAGCTACAGGTACTGACGCCTTAGTCTACCACCTAGCTGTTCCAAAGGCTTATCTTCAGGCTGGCGGTATAGTTTCCCTCCCGAACAATATTTATTCTTTTTTCCCATTGCAGTTTGAAATGTTGTACTTGCTAGCGCTCGCTATTGAAGGGGAGACTTTGGCGCAATTACTTGGTTTTGGGATGTCGGTTACGGTTATCGGAGGGATTGCGTTATTTTATAAGCGATATTTTTCAAGTAAATTGCTTTGGGTCCCTTGTCTCATCTTTTTTTCCACTCCAACCTTTTGGGAAGTTTCTTTCTTAGCATATGTCGATTTTCAAGTAGCGGGATTTATTTTAATGACGGTATACGCATGGGCGAGGTGGCGTGAAGAAGATAAAAATGGTTGGTTTGTATTAATGTGCGTTTTTTCGGGAATGGCGATTTCCACAAAGCTATCGTCTTTAATGATTTTTTCAATTGCGCTTCTGGGGATCGTTTTATTAAAAGGAAATTCTTTGAAAAAAACATTAACCTTTTCTTCTCTGCTCATTCTAGCGGTGTTTTTGTTTATGGCGCCTTGGTGGATACGTAATTTAATATTTACGGAAGGAAATCCCTTTGCACCCTATCTCATACAGTTTTTTGGAGGGGATGGCATCAATTGGGATGAAGCGCGATCTTCAATGCAATTTGATTATTATCAATCGTTTGGAATGGGAAGAAGTCTAAAAGATTTTTTCCTTTTGCCGTGGAATTTAACATTTCATAGTCAGAAGAGTAGCTTACTGTATGACGGTCAAATAGGCATACTTTATCTGTTGGCGCTTCCCTTTTTAGGGATTGTTATGTTTAGAAAAAAACGAGATGCCTCAATCGGTTTTTTCATTAGCGTGCTGATATTCTGTGTTTTTTTTATTTCTTGGTTTTTTATGTCGCAATACATCCGGCTTCTGACAGTTCCTTTTATTTTTTTAAGCATGTTATTAGCTTTCGCTTTAGAAACAGCTTATCTTAACTCAGTAAAACCACTTCGTATTTTGACGGCTGTAGTTTTTGTTTTTGGTTTGCTTTTCAATGGCGTAATTATTTTTAAAGAATGGTTCGATCGTAACCCATTCCCTGTCTTTCTTGGAACTCAGTCGCGCGACGATTATTTGGAATCGAGAATACCGACTTACCCCATTTATAAAGCGATCAATAATCGTTTGTCGAATAACGACCAAGCGTTGTTAGTTTATTTAAGAAATTACGGATTTTTTAGCGATAAAATTTTTTTTAGCGATACTTTTTTTGAAGGATTTACGTTAAAAAAAATTCTTAAAGACGGTCCAACTCCTGAATTATTATTGAAAAGATGGCAAGAAAAAAGCCTAACTCACTTGGCGTTTGATTTTCATTTTGTATTTGGAAAGGATTCAGTTTTGGAACCAATTGAAAGAGAAGCTTTGAAAAATTATCTTAATCTTCGAGGTCGACTAATTTTTGAAAAAAATGAATTTTACCTTTATGCCTTATGATAAAATATCGGTTTTTCAGTTTGCGAAATTTATTTTAGGTTTCGGCAAGCGTTCACGAATTTTTAGGAGATTGACATGGGTCGCTTGACGGGAAGAAATATTTTAGTTGTTATTCCAAAGGATTATTTTGACGAAGGTCAGTTAGATCCGCTTTTGGAAGCTTTAGACAAAGAAGATGCCACAGTTAATATAGCTTCGTCCAAATTAAAAGAAGCCATTGGCATGAAAAATGGCAGAATCCGCCCTGATCTTTTGCTTGTTGATTGTATGGAAGGTATTACTGGAGATAGCTATGTTACTGAAGCGGGTCATGGCACTCGCCAAATTAAAGGTATTTATCATGGCGTCGTATTAGTAGGGGGTAAAGGAGCAAGAAAATACTTATGGGAAGACAAGATTCTTCAGCTGTTAGTTGCCGATCGGCATAAAAATGGTTTTGCGGTTGCAGCTATTGGTTCTGCTGTGCCTTGTTTGGCGTTAAGCGGACTTTTGGAAGGAGTGATGGCCACTTATGAAAAAAGCAAACACGCTGATGTGATTATGGAAAAACATTCCGTCATCATTGCTGAAGAGAATGTGGTGAGCGCTAACGCAAGTCTAAGTACAGATTATAATATTCCAATAATCACCGCTTCGGGAAAAGAGGCAATTGCAGAATTTGTCGAAACTTATATTGAAACTGTACTGACGACTAGAGAAAAACCCTGAAAAATATTTTCGAAATTAAAATAGATGGTTTTTTGTCCAAGCCTACCTTATATTTCGTCCCGTTCACGTTGTGAATTTAGAATTCTTTTTCTTAGTTTTAAAGCGGTGTTTAAATCCTTAACGATAAATTCTTTTGCGTCAGGGAAGTAAATTTTTTGGTTAATTTCGTCTAAGGATCGTTCTTCCAGAATTTTTGCGAACGCTTCATCGACAAACACGCGGGACATTTTCACAATCCCTTCGAAATAAATAATTATTTTTTCGTACTTGTCCCAATTACTAAGTATTATTTCGCGAATATTATCCGCCCCTGTTTCTCCATCATCGGAAGTTCTTCCTTCTGGTGTCTGGGTTTTTACAATTTGATAAATGTTAACCCGAAATTCTTTTTCCATAATTTTTCCCTTACTTATACCTTAATCAAGTTTCAATAAAAGTTTAAGTTTGTTATCGCCTATCCTTATAAAAAGGAAGCGGCGATAGCAAAACTTTATAAACGTGAAACTTTAAAAATAGCTTTAGATTAGCGAACTTCGATTTTAACAGAATTTACTACGATAGATTCAATTGGATTATCTCTAGCGTCTCGTTTAGAATCGACGATTTCATCTGCAACATCCATCCCAGAAACAACCTCTCCGAAAGCTGAATATTGTCCGTCAAGGAAAAATGAATCTTTTACCATAATAAAGAATTGTGATCCCGCGCTATTTGGATCTTGCGCTCTGGCCATCGATAGGATGCCTCTATGGTGTTTGATATCGTTAAATTCTGCGTCAATAGCATACCCAGGTCCTCCAGTTCCATGCTGAGATCTATCGTCGCTTTTGGAATTAGGGTCGCCTCCCTGAATCATAAATCCGGGTATTACTCGATGAAATTTTGTTCCATCATAAAACCCTTTTTGAGCGAGTTCTTGGAAGTTAGCGACATGATTAGGAGCTTTATCTTCAAAAAATTTAACTTCGATAGTCCCTTTGGTTGTTTCGATTACGGCAATTTCTTGGCCTGATTCTTCGGTCATGATTTCCTCTATATGAAAGTTTATTTCTTTTCGATTTTGATGGAATTGATGGCGATCTTTTTAAGCGGGTTGTCGTTTCTATCGCGATCTGCGCTGACAATCCGATCAGCCACGTCCATTCCTTGTATTACTTTGCCAAAAGCTGTGTATTGATGATCTAAAAAAAGAGAGTCTTTTACAACAATAAAAAATTGGGAGCCTGCGCTATTTGGATTTTGCGAGCGAGCCATCGAGAGAACTCCACGTTTATGTGGTGTATCGTTGAATTCGGCGTTGATTGAATATCCCGGTCCTCCAGTTCCATCGTTTCCTCTGTTGTCATCTTTACTATTGGGGTCGCCTCCTTGAATCATAAAGCCTGGAATAACTCTATGGAAAGTGGTTCCGTTATAAAAGCCTTTATTTGCTAGGCTTTTGAAGTTTTTTACGTGGCCTGGAGCTTTATCTTTATAGAGCTCTAGTTTGATGGTTCCCAAAGTTGTTTCCAGAACTGCGATTTCATTCGCATATGCTTGGGTTGTTATAGAAATTATTAGAAAAAGTAATACCAAAATACCGCGGCCCAAATTTCGCATAAAATCTCCTTGTAGGTTTGGATATTGTGTTGCCAGGGAATAAGGAAGTTTAGATTGGCAAACAAGGGTAGATAAAAATTTTAAAGAATAGGACAATGTTTGTCAAACGGTTAAATATTTGGATAGTTCTCAAACCAATCGGAGTCTAAAAGTTTCCTTGTTTTTCATAAATTTAAGACAAAGCTTCATTTTTTTGAATTATTTTATTTCTGCTCTTGGAATGGCATGTTTAGCCTTTAGTGAAGTATTTCCGAACGCTGTTTATCTTGGTTTATATTTTGCTTTATCAGTGTGCTTCTATTATGAGTCTAAAGGGCGAATTCCATTAGAACCTCCCGTTCAATTATCTATCTGGAAAATTGGAGTAGCATTTTTTGTCTTCTTTTATTTTCTAGGAGATTTACCAATCCTTCCGATATTAGTTTCGTTTTTAGTTCTAATAATGTTTCTCAAGTTGGTATTTAAAGCTGAATTAAACGATTACCTTTATGGTTATTTGATTGGCATCGTGTACTTATTGATAGGGGCTATTTACGCGAGAGGTTTGTCTTTTGGAATTTTATTTTTAACTTTTTATTTGATTCTTTGCTGGGTTTTAATTCTGTATAACCTGGTGGTTAGAAAAGTGGGAAGTCACGCTCCTCCTAGTAGGTTTAGAGCAGTTGGTCGCGATGAAACCATTGAATGGCCTCTTTTTAGTCTTGCGGGAGGTTTGGTTTTTGGGAGTTTAATTTTAACTGTAATAATTTTTGTTAGTTTCCCCAGGGTGGAATTGGGGTTTTTCTCTATAGGTTCAAATTCTCATCCGTTGACAGGTTTTTCGGAAAAGGTCACTTTAGGTGAAGTTGGGAGTATTAAAGAAAATACCGATGTTGTAATGAGAGTCGAGTTTTCTCAGAGAGGAAAGAAAATACGTCCCGATGGCAGGCTTTTGTGGCGTGGGGTTGCGCTAGATTTATATGATGGCAGGTCTTGGATGTCTACGGCTGGAATAGACTGGCAAATGAAAAAACCTAGCCCTAAATCTGGTTTGGATTTGTTTACGCCTTCCTCTTCTAACAAATTATTTAAACAAGAAGTTTTTATGGAGCCTTTTGATTCTGATGTTGTTTTTACAAGCGGAATTCCGATTCATATAAACGGATCGTTTCGAGGGCTTGAGTTAGATCGAAATTTTGTTTTAAGAACCGCCGACCAAGTTTATGGTCCAAAAAAATTAGTAATAACTTCTGAAATGAAGTCTCCATTGACTAGCTATACTAATCCGGAACCATTCAGATATGACAACAATGCGCTAAGACGTTTTTTACAATTACCGCCTTTGAGTCCAGAGGTTAAACAATTAGCGAAGTCATTATATAGCTCTGGAGATTCAGGTTTTGAAAAAGCGGATAAGATTTTAGATTATTTAAAGACAGGTTTTGGTTATTCACTTGAGATGGTAAAAGAAACGGAATTATCTGGATTAGATGAATTCTTATTTGTTCGTAAAAGAGGACATTGTGAATATTTTGCCTCTGCAATGGCGGTTTTACTCCGATTGCAAGGTATACCTACCAAACTGGTCAATGGTTTTGTGGGTACTGAATGGAATGATTTAGGTAACTATATGGTTATCAGGCAAAAACATGCGCACTCTTGGGTCGAAGCCTATTTCCCTGGTTACGGATGGAGAGTTTACGATCCGACTCCTCCAGATCCATTGGCGGTTTTTCAAAAAAGTAATTTGCTTTCCTCCTATATGGATGTTCTTCGACTTAATTGGCAACGTTATGTCATTCGGTATTCTTTTAAAGATCAGGTGAGACTAGCTTCTTTTATTGGGTCTGAAGGGAAAAGTTTGAAGGAAAAGTTTAAAAAAATTCATCTGCCAAGCTGGGAGGAAATTGGACAAGCGTATAAAGACCATAGCAAATTGATTTTAATTTTGGTTTGGTTTTTTGTCATGTACAAGCTTTTCTTTGCATTTTCATTTTCGCGTTTAAGCAGCAAATGGAAGAGTGAATTTGCCATATTGCTTTACCAAAAACTAATAGCTAGGTTAGAGCGCTCTGGTTTTCCTAAAAAACCTGCATGGACTCATCGTGAATTTTTAAAAAACCTTAAAAACCTTCCTCCGGAAAAATTTGATATTGTGGAAGAAGTTATTCGCGTTTACGAGAAGGCTCGTTTTGCATCAGGCTCGTTAAATGATAAAGAAAAAAAAGAAATTTGGATTAAAATCCAAAGTATTTAAAGATTCTCTAAAAATTTAAAAATATGAATCAGTTTTTTAATATAAAAATCCTAGTTTAATATCGAAAATTATGTTTTAGAAGAATCGCGCCAAGATAGTTGACAGATTCTATGCTTTCGGAAATAATCTTGTTTGCCTCAGTAAATTCGTTTTTTCCAAATCTAGTTTTAGGTAACGAGTAAAAAATGCAGTTGATATAAGGCTGTATTCCCTTTTCTAATTTCCTTACTTTGGGTTTTATATGGACAACTATTGGGAGAGATTTAAGACTCCATTTCTATGTTTTGGCGGCTATTCTGGAGTTGGAAAAACTACTTTAATGTCAAAACTAATTAAAAAATTTAGGGATGATGGAGTTCGAGTTGGATATTACAAACATGATTCCCATCGTTTTGTTATGGATAAGGAAGGAAAAGACACTCAAATATGCGCTCAAGCTGGCGCTGAAATAGTCGTGATTAATGACCCTAGACACTTCGCTATTATTGGAGATGATAACTTTAAAAAGATCACAATAACTCATGCCTTAGAGCAATGTGATTGCATTTTAATAGAGGGTTATAAGCAATCTCCTTTTAATAAAATTGTTTTTTTTGATAAAAATGGCGACATGCCTATCTCTCCAGAAACGCCCAATATAAAGGCTTTTATACATCAAGGCAAAATTTCGGATTCCTTAGATCCTAAACTTCCGACTTTTGATAGGGAAGATATTGATCCTATTTACGATTTTGTAAAAAAACATTTTCAAAGCTGCGCTAGTGAAGTTTTTGGAGCTGTTTTTGTAGGCGGACAGAGCAGTCGCATGGGGCGCCCAAAGTTTTCTTTAGAATATAACGGGACTACAGAACCGCAGAGAATGACAAAAATTTTATCAAATTTTTGCGAAAAAGTTGTTTTGTCGGCACGGTCGGACCTGGATATGGGGGATTTGCCCGAAATCATTCAATGCGAACGAGTCAATGACGATCATACTAACTTGGGGCCTGTTGGTGGCTTGGCTACACTAATGAGCCGGTTTCCGGATAAAGCTTTTTTAATTACCGCTTGTGATTTACCTTTGTTAGATCAAGAAAGTTTCTCACTTCTTATTAAAAATCGGAATCCATTAAAATATGGTACCTGCTTTATTAAAAAAGGCCGGCATGGTTTTGAACCCATGTGCGCAATATATGAACCCAAATTCATATTTCCTTTATTTGAAGCAATGTCTAGTCGGGAGTTATCGCTTTCAAGAATTATCCGGGATTTACCATTTCAACATATCGTTATACCGGAGGAACAAAGATTTCGTTTTTCAAACGTTAACCATCCTGAAGAATATGAGGCTGCTCGTTTGAAGCGTGGAGTAAAGTAAAATGGACGGCATTGCCCAAAGTTTAATTTTGGATTGAAGCTAAAAACTTCACAAACTAATCAATAAATGAATAAAGCTTAAAAAAAAGGGAGCTATAAATGATTGAGGTCCATGAAGCATTGGAAATTATTCTTTCCAAAATTCATTTTAAAGGTATTGAAAAGGTCCCCATTGACCAAGCGTTAGGACGCGTTCTTTGTGAAGATATTATTGCCCGTCGTCCGAATCCTCCTTTGGATAATTCAGCCATGGACGGTTACGCCCTGATAGCTTCGGACATAAAAAACGCGACTCCAGAAAACCCAGTTGAATTAATAGTTTCCGATGAGATTGCAGCCGGGGCAATAGGAACCGTGGAAGTAAAGCCTGGTCACGCTTCTCGTATAATGACTGGAGCTCCAATTCCACCAGGAGCCGATGCAGTTTTGATGCAAGAGGATACTGATAAAAAGGGGAATAGTATCCTAGTTAAAGACATGGCCGAAGCTGGAGAAAATATTCGATTGGCGGGAGAGGATGTTGCCGTTGATGAAACAGTAATTTTAAAGGGATGTTTGATTGAACCTGCCCATATTGGAATGATGGCGGTTGTTGGTAGATCTCAAGTTTATGTGAGCCAGCGTCCAACGGTAGCTATTATTTCAACTGGAGACGAAATTAAAGATTTGGACGAAATACCTACTGGTTCTTGTATATATAATAGTAACGGTTATATGTTGGCCGCACAGATCCGATCGGCAGGAGGGATTCCTGTTTATTTGGGAATTGCGCCGGATGTTGAAGAAGATTTATTGGAGAAATTTGAGACAGCCATCAAATGCGACATAGTCGTTTCTTCTGGCGGTGTTTCTGTAGGAGATTACGATTTGGTTAAAGCTAGTTTAAAAAAGCTGGGGCATGAAATGGCTTTTTGGAAAGTAGCTATGAAACCAGGGAAGCCGTTGGCATTTGGCGAAATTGGAGGCAAGCCGATATTTGGATTGCCGGGAAACCCAGTTTCTTCTTTTGTTTCTTTCGAGCAATTTGCTCGTCCCTCAATAAAGAAAATTTTAGGTTATTCGAATTTGGCGCCAAAAATTGTTCAAGCTCGGTTAACGAAGACTATAACCAAAAAAACCGGACGCCTCCATTTTTTAAGTTGTTGTTTGGGTTCTGAAAATGGAACAACTACAGCGACTCCTAATGCAGAGCAAGGTTCTGGGATTTTAAAGTCTATGGTGTCCGCGAATGGTTTAATGGTTTTTCCTAAGGATTCCTCTGAAATGAAAGAGGGCGACCAGGTTTCAGTGCAAGTCTTATACAATTAAAAATAAAAAATGGTGTAATTGGGTTGAAATTTGTTAAAATATGGTTAATTTTATAATCGTTAGAAATAGTTTTTGATTGCCAATTTCATAGATAATGACTACTTTTCGATATTTCATAATTATAGGGTTTTTGCTGATAGCCCCTATTGCCGGCTTTGCAGGGCAAACTGAAAAAGCGTTGGATCGTGTTGTCGATCAAATTGAAGAAAATTTTCCGTTTGTAGAAGGTTTAGTGATAGCGGTTAAAAATGGGGAAATCATTCTTGATTTGAAAGAAGGTCACCCTATTCAGGTTGGCGATCGATTGCATTTATTTCGCTTTGGAGATGAGTTGACTCATCCGTCTACAGGTAAAAAGATGGGGCGAATGGAGACTGGGTTAGGGGAGGTTGAGCTTATTGAAGTTGGGGCGAACTTTTCCAGGGCTTTGTCTTCTGATCCTTCGATTGAGCCTGTGAAGGGCGATGGTGTTCGCGCAAAGTTTAAAAGTATTTCTCTTCTAATTGCCACTCAAAGTAAAGCTAGGTCGGGGAGTAAACTTGAAGTTTTAACTTCGCGTTTAGAGCAAACCTTTAAAAATAATCCGAGGTTTAAGATCCCAGCTTTTGATTTAGAGCTTTGGTTGCTGGAAAATGAGATTGATCGAAAAAATCTTGTTGAAGCAAATGTTTTAAGTCAGCTAAAAAGCAAAACAGGTGTCGATTTTGTTTTTTTTCCACAAATTCAAAAAGTAAAAGGACGATCAGCTTTTGGATACAAGCTATTATCGACTGATAATGGGGCTGAAGTGAAGCAGGCTAGGGTCTTGTTAGGTTCTTTAACTAAGACAGCTAAGGCTAGGGCTCGGGAGCAAAAAACTCAAAGGAGCTTTGATTCTGAGAGCGGAAATGTTAAATTTGCAGCGAAGCAAACCTTCCAATTTGAGATTGTTGATTTTGATATAGGTGATATTAATGGCGATGGGAAAAAAGAAGCCATTATTGTAGATTCTCACAGGGTCATGATATACAAGATTGAAGAGAGTGGGCTCAAGCGTATCGCTAGCTTAGCTTCTGAAGAAGGGGTTAATCAGTTTTTGTCTGTGGATGTTGGCGATATAAATGGCAATGGAAGAGATGAGATATTTATTACAAATAAGCATCTGGACACGCTAGGGTCGTTCGCATTAGAGCTAGAAAAGAAAAAACTAAAGAAAAAGTGGGACAATGTTGAATATTATTTTCGAATTATAAGGCCTCTTGGGGGGAAACCAGAATTATTAGCTCAAGGCACAGGTTATCTAAATCCTTTCGAAGATGGCATTAGTGTTATCAAATATCAGGATGGCGAATATAAGCCCGTTAGCACCTTGAGTACGGATTTTGGTAGGAATAGAAAAGTGATTCTCTATGGGTTAACAAGGGCCGATATTAATTTTGATGAAAATATTGAGACAATAATGCTTGACAAGGATTATCATTTACGGGTATATTCTCCGACGGGCAATTTGCTTATAAAATCAGATGAATATTATGGGCATGACCCGCGTTTGATCGACATTGGTGTAGTTAGGCAAGTCTCTAATCTAGAAGTGCAAGGCCAACCGGTAAGATTTCGAGGTCGGTTGCTCGTGGAAAGCTTTGGAGACAAGCGGTTTATTTTGATTCCAAAGAATCACACCTTTGGAGGGGGGTTGCTATCTAACCTAATTTTGGTGAATAATAGCAATTTAGTGATTCTGGGTATTCAGAAGGATGGATTTGAAAAGGTAACTGAGACGAAAAAGCAAAAAGGTTATCTAGCCGCTTTCCAGGTTGCCAGTTATCCTGAGAAGAGTAGGAAGAATATTTATGTCGCCACCGTTGAGAAGGGGGGGCTGACATCAAAGACAGTAAGTTCGATATTTACGTATCATTGGACACTTTAACGATTTTATAAGGTTAAATGGCAGGTTGGAGAATAGGAGGTGATTGATAGATTTAGAGCAATACACTGTCGATCTGTTTCGCGAGATATAAAGGGTTAATTCGTCAATTTAATATTATTTACTATAGTTAGTTGGATTTCTTATTTAAAAGCCCTATTAAGGACAACAATGGAGGAGGTAGCATGAACAGAAAACTACTGTCTGCAGTTGGAGTAGCGGCCGCATTTATTTTTGTGGCATCGACTATCGCCCAAGCCGCGGATATCAAATTCAGTGGTCAAATTCGACCACGTTGGGAATATCAAGACCGAGATTTTAATGACACGACCGATGGTAATACGGTTGTGGATGGTCGCGTTAGATTAAATGCTTTAGCTGATATTGATGAGAAGACTAGTGCTTTTATTCAAATGCAAGCTATTAGAACCTGGGGGGATCCAGTTTTAGGTAATGGATCTGAAACTCCTAATGACCAAGACACCAGTGTTGGTCTCCATCAAGGTTTTTTTACGATCAAAGATCTTTATAATCTCCCGGTAGATTTGAAGTTTGGTCGTCAAGAATTCATCTTGGACGGACATCGATTGTTCGGTGATACTTTGTGGACTCCTGGTGAGCAAGCTCATGATGGTATGCGTTTGAGCCATTCAGCTGGTAACCATACTTTGGTTTATTTCATGAGCCGAAATATTGAAGCCAATTCCAATGAAAATAATACCAGTGACAATGACACCGATACTGACGTACATGTTTTCTATGGTCAGTTTAAAGGTATCTTGGGTGGAGCTCTTTCTCTGACCTTTGCTTACTTGAACGACGATAGTTTAGAAGGTACTGCAGGCGCTTCTGATAATGATATTTATACTGCTGGTTTTCGACAAGCGGGTGTATTGGGTGGTATTAAGTATCGTGGTGAGTTCTACTACCAATGGGGTGACTCTGAAGCTAATGGAACTGGTTGGGAACGTGACGCATATATGTTTGGTGTTCGAGCCGGTAAATCTTTTGGCGGTAGCATGAAGCCATCTGTTGCTCTTTGGTTTGACTATGTGTCTGGTACTGATGCTGGTGATCTTTCCGGTAAAGACAATGCATCTTTTGATACCTTGTATGACACTGGTCATAAGTTCTACGGTTTTATGGATCATTTCCTAAACATGGGTACAACTTCTAGAACAGCTTCTGCTGGTTCTGGTGGTTCAAATGTTCAGGCTGATAACGTAAATGGTCTAGGTTTGATGGATTTCGCAATCAAAGGTGGATTGTCTCCACGACCTGATTGGAAAATAGGCGCACATCTTCATTTCTTCTGGACTGCTGAAGATGCGTTTGATAGCGCTAATAGAACCTATACAGCTGGCAACGCTGGCGATAGTCATATTGGTGAAGAATTAGATATTACGATAACCAATAATTACAGTCCAAGCACCAATATCGTTTTTGGATACTCTCATTTCTTTGCTGATGATTTAGTTAGGGATTTGAATATGCAATTTTCTAGAGCTCAAGGCTCTGGCGCTGGTAACAATCCTGGCGACGATGCTGACTGGGCCTATGTTATGGTCGACGTTCAGTTCTAAGTTTATGATTAAATCCCTGGCCGACAATTTCGTCGGTCAGGGTTTTTTTTTACCCAAGTTTAAATATTTGTCCTTGTAGTAGTTTTTGACAGATTTAGGGCTTATATTTAAAAAAGGTAAATTTAAATAAATTAAAATTAACCTAAAATAGGAGAAGGCAAATGGATTCTAAGATGAAATTATTTGCATCTGTTTTGGTTGCTTTGAGTTTTATATTAACGCCTATGTTGGCAATGGCTAAGCATTATCCAGAAGGTGATAATTCTAGAGCTATTGTTGGCGTTCCAAAAGCTTGGATGCCAAAAACAAAGGCGGGAACGAACTCTAATGGACCTAAGTTCCCTCCGGGTGATAACTCGGGCGCTATTGTAGGTGTTGCTAAAGGTTGGATGCCAAAAACTAATTCAACTTTTTCTTCAAATTGCAAGCAAACCAATTGCTATCCAGCAGGAGATAATTCTTGGGCGATAGTTGGGGTTCCAAAACCTTGGAGACCTCAAAAATAGATTTTTGTATGTTTTTATTGAAACTCCCGGTGGAGAGCAGTCTCTCTCCCCGGGAGTTTTTCATTTTTAGCCGGATTTAAAAAGTAACTTGTTGATTTTAGAAGTAATTTCTTTAGTTTTTTATCTTTTTCAAAAATTATAAAAAAATAGCCAATATGAAATTGAAGTTTTCATTAATTATTTTAATTGCCTGGTTTTTTCTAATCCCGGTTAATTTTGGGGAAAGCGCAGAAAAAGAATTTTTGTTGAATGGTAAACCTGTCCCCCCTGTAGTTGCGATTGTAAATGGAGAGGATATTGATTCAAATTTCTTAGTCAACCAAGTTAAAATTTGGAAAATTACAAGGTTGCGACAGGGGCTTTCGGTCTCCGATGAAGAAGAAAAAGAATATGCCCTTAATATGCTGAATAAAGCTATTGGCCAAGAACTGCTCTTTCAAAAGGGAAAAGAGAAAAATATAAAAGTAAAAGAAGAGACGATTCAAAAAGAAATAGAAAATATACAGAGTAAATTCCCAGATGTTAAAACATTTTTGGCCGCTCTTGCTTTTCAAGATTTAACGATAGATAGGCTTTCAAGAAAAATTGAAAAACAACTTACGGAGGAAAGCTTAGTTCGAATGGAGATGGCCCCAAAGGTAAACGTCTCTGAGAAACAGGTTGAAGATGTTTACGAAAAAAATAAGGCAAAATATGTGACCGCTGAAAAATATAGGGTCAGCCATATACTCGTTAGCTCTGTAGAAGCTCCTTTAGGTCGAATCAAAAATGAAAACGATCGCAAAAAGGCAGAAAGATTTTCTAAAATATTAGATATACAGGCGAAAGAGCTAATGTATGGAATTCTAGAAAAATTGAAACAGGGAGCTGATTTTGCCGAATTAGCAAAGAAGCATAGTGAAGATGACGCAAGCCGGGAAAAAGGAGGAGATTTAGGAGAAGTTGATTTAAATCAAACATTGCCCGAACTTGCATCGGTAATCGCTAAATTAACCCCTGGAAATACGAGCAAAGTTGTCAAAACTTCTTTCGGCTATCACATTTTAAAGTTAAATCAAATCATTCCTTCACGAAAAATATCTTTTAAAGAAGTAAAAACCGACATTCTTAACGCGTTATTAAAGATTGAAGTAGAAAAGAAAAAGAAAGAATATATATCTGATCTGCGAAAGTCGGCTGAAATAAAAATATTACTTTAAAGATATCTCAAGAAATAAAATCAAAAGGTGATATTTCAAAACGTTTTTATTTTTGGATACTATCAGCGCTGATTTCTTGACGATTTATAAGCCTTCCTAAATAAAATGAAAACTTTAGTGACAGGGGCAACCGGTTTTTTAGGTTCCGCCATCGTTCGAGAATTGATATCGGATGGACGTGATGTAAAAATTCTTGTAAGAAGTGACTCTGACTTAAAGAATATTGAAGGACTTGATGTTGAACCGGTAGTTGGAGACCTAAGAGATTTAAGCTCTTTGGAAAAAGCTTTAGAAGAATGCGACGTCTTATATCATGTAGCGGCCCACTATAGCTTTTGGGACCGAGATAAACGTTCTATTTATGATATTAATGTTGGCGGAACTGAAAAAATATTAAACGCTGCATTAAAAAAAAATCTAGATAAAGTTGTTTATACGAGTACTGTTGGATGTATTGGCATTTTACCTGATGGGATTCCGGGAAATGAAGAGACTCCTTTGGACCCAATTTGTCTTTGTAACGACTATAAGTTATCCAAGTTTCAAGCTGAGCGATTGGCTTGCGAGTTTAATAGTAAAATCCCGGTTGTAATTGTTAATCCAGCAGCTCCTATTGGACCAAGAGATATCAAACCAACTCCAACAGGTGGAATTGTCCTCGATTTTTTACAGAGGAAAATGCCCGCATATTTGGATACTGGTTTAAACTTGATCCACGTTCAAGATTGCGCTCGGGGACATATATTAGCCGAGAAAAAAGGGAAGCCAGGAGAACGATACATTTTGGGAAACCAGAATATGTCGTTACAAGAAATTCTTTTGACATTAGAAAAGATAACTGGTTTAAAGGCTCCCACGATTAGAATACCTTATTGGGTAGCTTATGCTTCTGGTTGGGTTAGCGAATTTATATCTGATTTTATCACTCACCGGCCTCCAGCAGCTCCTCTTGGCGCTGTAAAAATGGCAAAATATAAAATGTTTTTTGATCCTTCCAAAGCAATAAATGAGTTAGGTCTTCCGCAAACCTCGCCTGAGACAGCCTTAAAAGAGGCTGTAGAATGGTTTCAAGAAAACGGATATTTAGATAAAAAATCCTGAATTTGTAGAGGTTTAATAAGTTCATGGAAACACTAGATCTTCTTTGGGGAACAGTATTACTCCGCCCCTATGTTTTTATTTTTTTAGTGGTATATTTTACTATTGGTTCTATAAACATGGGGTGGTTCAGAACCCTGTGTTTTACTGTTTTAGCTTATTCAATTGCCTTCCTCTCTGAATACTCCTCCACTCGAAATGGTTTCCCTTATGGCTTCTATTCATATATTGATATCACACGCGACCAAGAGTTATGGATCATAAACGTTCCTTTCATGGATTCGTTATCTTATTCTTTTCTATCTTACGTAAGTCTAACGATGAGCTTACTCTTCTGGTCGACTTTATCTGGGAGAGGCAGCAATATTCAAATTGTAGAAGATAAAGAACTATTTCGGTCATGGCGAGTTATTTTAACGGGAGCGGTTTTGTTTATGTTAATGGATGTGATTATAGACCCAGTCGCTTTTCGAGGAGATAGATGGTTTTTAGGAAAAATTTATACCTATCAAGAAGAGGGGGAGTACTTTAATATTCCACTTACCAATTTTGCTGGTTGGTTTATTGTTGGTACCACAATTCTATACTCTTTTTCTCGATTAGATTATTTGTTGGACGCAATCCTAAAAAAGCCACATACAGGGTTTACTGTCCCGTTTAAACCTTTTTGGGGACCAGCTCTATATTTTGGAGTTTTAATTTTTAATTTAGCTGTAACGGTTTATATTGAAGAATATATTTTGGCAGTATGTGGAACTATTCTATTCTTGGCCATTATATTTATATTTTTGTTAAAGCTAAAACGCTCACCCAGCCTCATTAATCAATGAAATAAAATTTAGCAAGTCTGTAATCTATTGAAATAATGATTATTGCGAGCTATATTTAACTTTGCGTCAAATTTTCTTCTGATCTAGCTAAACCAACAAATACTGAATTTTATACAGTTTTATAGGGAAACTTCCGAAAATATATTGATAGTATTTTAATCAATTTATTAGAAGCTTTCTCCATTGGTGAAACTTTCAAAAGGATCTAAGTCTATAAAGTTAGTTCCCTTGGACACATAAAATTAAAAATTGAGATTAGGAAGCTAAATTTTTTGGATTTGGCGGTCGATGCACAAAATGTATTATTTAATGTTCATTTTTTGTATATTTTGTTAGATGTTTTGTTCTATATTTTAAGATGTATACTTTAAGATAAATCGAGGTGTCAAATGTCCATTAAGAAATTTTACGAAAAAGGTGAGATAATTTTTCTTCAGGGTACCCCGAGCAATTGCGCATATATTATTGAGTCGGGAGTAATCGAGATATCTGACTGGAATAAAGGCGATAAATTGACTATTGGTTACCTAAGAGAGAATGATATTTTTGGGGAAATGGGCTTGATTGATGGATTCCCACGCTCGGCTACCGCAATTGCTCATGAAAATTCAATTGTTCATGTTTTAGATAAAGATACTTTTGATTCTCTCTCTAAAAAGAATCCTGACGCATTGATGCCAATCATGAAGGTTTTAACATGTAGGCTTCGCGATACTCTAAAACAGTTGAATGATGGGTATAAAATGCCTGGCGCTGATAGGAGATCTGAAGATTAACTTTTTGTTAAGTGGATCACACTTTTATTGGATTAATTTTTTTTAATACAATAAACCGTCAAATTTTATCCATGGGTTGGCGGGCGGATTTTTTTCATTAATGTTTTATTAAAATAAATCATTAAAAATTGTTAATTTTCAATGGTTTTCTTGGTTTTTTAAGTTTGTTGAAAGTTTATAAAAAGATACAGTTAGTGACAAAATGTTGACATAGTTTGTTTTGATGCTTTAGGAAGTTGTTTTTACTTTCTCTTTACTCGGCTAAAATCAAGGGTATTTTGAAATTTTGTTTTTGGCATGATACTTGCTTAATAAATTAGTAAAGTCAAAAAAATTTCTGATTTTTAAGAAAGGAAAAGCCATGAGCTCAAAATATACACTTAAAAAAGGTCAAGTTCTTTTTAAAGAAGGAAGTTTTAGCGATGCTGCGTTTATCATTGAGTCTGGTAAGGTTGAAATTTCCGTCAATAATAGTGGTGGGCAAAAAACAGTAATCGGGGTTTTAAAAGATAACGATATAGTTGGTGAAATGGGTTTGATAGATGGTAACCCTAGATGCGCAACTGTTACCGCTATAAGTGACGTAAAAATTAAAGAAATAACCCGAGAACAATTTGAAACTTTATCTCGGACAAATCCAAACGCTGTAATGCCGATTTTAAAGGTTTTATCTAAACGGTTACGCGATACTTTGAAAATGATGATGGATATGGCCAAAAAAGATAGTAATAAAAATAGAATGCAGAAAATTAAGTTGGACGGTTCTGTTTCTATATAGATTTATCTCTACCTCATCTTAAAAAAAAGGCCTTCCTACCCTAGTAAAGGCCTTTTATTTTAAGAAGCTCTTCTTTCTTCTTCTTCTTTTATTTATTCCCTCAAGCTAAAACCGACTAATAGGTTTTTAAATCCCATTTCAATTATTTGAATTTTCGCTACTTATTGCGAGTTGAAGCTAATGGATGCGGCAATTTTTGCCGTTTAACAAGTATCTATTTGTCTTTCAAGAATCCTATTTCGATTATTTTTGGTTTTTATCTTTAATGTTTAAACTTCACTCACAAAATTTTTTATTTTTTATCGCTTTTTTTGTCATTAGCCTTTTTGTTCAAGGTATTAATTTTTCAGAAGCGGCTAAATCAAAATCAGGCGATAAGAAAGCTGAAAAAATTGTTCCTGTGGTAGTAAGTGAAATTCAAAATTTTTCCAATGTTGAAAAGATAGAACTCCCGGGTACCGTTATTCCTTGGGCAATCACAAGTCTCGCGGCGGAAATTGATAGTCGTGTTGACAAAATTTATGTTAACGAGGGAGATTTTGTTAAAAAAGGTGATTTTTTAATTCAACTTCGGACCCGACCTCTAGAATTAGGGCTAGAGCTCGCTAAAGCCGAAAAAAAACGGATTTTTAACAAACTTGAGGAATTGCTGACTGGAACAAGAGAAGAGGTTCTTGCCGCATCTCAAGCTTCTGTCCGTCAAACACACGCTCGATTGCGACTGACATGGAATGAGTTTCAGAGGATTAAAAAATTATATGAAGAAGGCGTTTTGAGCGTAAACGACTATGATAACGCCAAAGCTTTAACTCAAGAGGCACGAGCCCGATTTGACGAAAAGAAATCGCAGTGGCAAGAATTTAAAACAGGTCCGCGTATTGAGAGAATTAAGCAGGAAAAGGCAAGCCTTGCCGGCGCCGAAGCGCGAATTCAGATCATTGAAGACCAAATCGATAGAGCTGGGATAAGAGCTCCGTTCGATGGTTTTGTGATTAAAAAAGATACAGAAGTGGGGCAGTGGCTTGAAAAAGGTGATTCAGGATTAACCATGATAGCGATCAATCCAGCGAAGGTCGAAGTGAATTTGCCTCAATCTTATTTTGATCGAGTCCAAAATAAAACTCCTGCAACGGTTATTTTAGAATCGCGAGATTCAAATAAAGAAGATTTGAAATTCCAAGGCCAAGTAGTTGAGAAGATTTATTCTGGAGATCAGGCATCGCGTACATTTCCTGTTCGGATCAAAGTTGATAACCCAAATGCTGAAATTGCCATGGGAATGTCGGTACAAGTCGAACTACAATCTACCCAAAAACAACTTAACAGGTTTTATGTTCCTAAAGATGCATTGGTCAGAACGCCTGATGACGTTTTTATATGGGTTATTCGAACCAAAAATGGAAATAGCCTTACGGCTGAAAAAGTTCAAATAAAACCAGGTAATCAGTTTAATAGTCTGGTCGCGATAGTAGCAAACAAGCCAAACGCATTTAAGACAGGAGATAGAGTTGTAGTTCAGGGTAATGAAAGACTACGACCTGGTAGCAACGTTTCTATCATTCAATCGATTCCAGAGTAATTTATGAAATTGGTCGAAGAATCTCTGAAATATGGCGTGACTGTAGCGGTTGGAGTCATTCTCATCTTAATGTTTGGTTTGTTATCTCTTTTTCGGATACCCGTACAATTGGTTCCCGACGTGAGCCAACCTGAATTAACCGTAACCACCACCTGGCCAGGAGCAACCCCCGAAGAAATTGAGCGAGATATAGTCGGAGAACAGGAAAAGCATCTCAAGTCCATTGTCGGGTTGACGGAGATGAAAAGTTTATCTCAGTCAGGTCGCGCGGAAGTCTACCTAACGTTTCGAACGGGAGCTAACTTGCAGGAAATTCTTGTTCGCACCTCAAATGCCCTCCAACAAGTTTCGTCCTACCCAGAAGATGTAGACGAACCAATAATTAAAACTGTTAACGTTTCTGACAGACCCATCGGCTGGTTTGTATTACAGCCGTTACCAGGTTTGGAAGACAAAGTGAATGTCTATCATTTTCATGATTTTGCCATAGATAAAATTAAAACTCGGTTTGAGAGAATTCCTGGAGTCTCTGATAGCGCAGTGCGAGGTGGGAGCCCGCTTGAGGTTCAAGTAACTTTTAATCCCGATGCTTTGGCGGAAAGAAAATTAAGCATTTTTGATTTGCGCGAAGTTCTGCGGAGACAGAATAAAAATTTAAGCGGCGGCGATTTTGACGAAGGCAAACGCAGATATATTGTGCGAACTCAGGGAGAGTTTACAAGTGTAGAGGATATTGAAAATGCCATCTTGCGGCAAGAGGATGGTCGAACCGTATATGTCAAAGATGTTGCTGAGGTAAACGTTGATTATGACGAATTAAGAGACTACGTAAGACATAATGGCTTACCAGGAATAGCGGTAAACGCGAGAAGAGAACTAGGATCGAACATACTTTCTGTAATGAAAGAATTAAAGAAAGTAAAAGAGGAACTCAATGAAAACCTCCTTCGTCCTCTGGGTGTTCAATTAGTTCAAACGGCAGATAAAACAGAGTATATTTCGCGATCAATCCGCATGGTTCAAATTAATCTAGTTTTAGGCGGGATTTTCGCCATTCTGATTTTACTTCTCTTTCTTCGGAGTTTATACAGCACTCTTGTCGTAGCCATTGCCATTCCCATTAGTGTGGTTGGATCGTTTTTAATCATCACTCTTATGGGACGAACGATAAACGTAATTATGTTGGCGGGTATGGCGTTTGCCGTTGGGATGGTGGTTGACGCTTCTATCATTGTTTTAGAGAACATCTATCGACATATGCATATGGGGAAATCGCCAGGGAAGGCCGCCTTAGATGGAGCCAGCGAAGTTTGGGGGGCAATTCTAGCGACTACTTTAACGACTCTGGTTGTCTTTGTTCCAATATTGTTTATTGAAGAGGAAGTGGGGCAACTTTTTCGAGATATTGCCGTTGCGGTTAGCGCATCTGTAACGTTGTCTATGATCGTTAGTATTTTAGTCATTCCCGCTTTGAGCCAGAAGTTTTTAAAATATGAAAAGGTTTCCGAGGTAAATTCGCTTTCGTTTTTAAGAAAAGCGTCTCAGAATTTATTTGGCATTGTTCCATTGGCTAATCGATTTACTGATTTTGTAGTAGCGTCGCTTAAAACCTTGTTCCGTTCTTCCAGCGTTCAATGGTTGGTGGTATTGGGATTGACGATTTTACCTGTTTTAGCCGCATGGAATATGGTTCCTAAAACAGAATATCTACCGGAGGGAGACCAAAACGTTATTTTAGGGTTAATGATTCCTCCTCAAGGTTACAACATTCAAGAAGCGCATCGTTTAGGGCGAGAGTTGGAGAAAGTCTATAAACCTTATTGGGAAGCTCAACCAGGCAGCGCTGAAGAAGCAAAGCTGGATGGTCCGGCAGTGCGTAATTTTTTATTTATTGGAAGTAGGGGAAGGTTATTCACAATTGTGAAAGCCAAAGATCCGGAACGTTCCAGAGAATTGATTCCAGTTTTGAAAAATCAATTATCAAAGGTCCCAGGAGTGATCTCTATAACCCGTCAATTATCGTTACTCTCCAGCGCCTTGCGAGGCACTAGAGGAATAGAGATAAATATTATGGGACCTGATCTCCGGAAATTGACTTCAATGACAAAAGATGCTTTTTTCAAGCTAAAAAAGCTGATGCCAGGAGCTCAGATTCGTCCCGTTCCCGGAATGGAATTAGGACAACCTCAAATACAGATTTATCCAAGATGGCAAGAAATAGCGGAAATGAATGTGGATGTTTTTGAGCTTGGATATTCTGTTGCCGCTTTAGTGGATGGGGTTTATGCAGACGAAGTGTATCTCAACCCAGAAAAAGTCGATGCTCCTTACCTACCTAGAGATGGTGTTGATCTCATTTTGGAAAGTAGAGAGAAGGATGTTGAAAAAACTCAAGACATCGACAAAATGATTATCCATACCCGATTAGGAAATGCCGTTCCCTTAAGCAGTATCGCTCGAATGGAAGAAATAGTAAGCTCTGAACAAATTCAACATTATGAGAGAGAACGGTCAATTACATTGGAAGTTGTACCTCCAGCCAAAATGCCTTTGGAAGAAGGAATTAGGATAGTTAAAGAAGAGGTTATCCAGCCTCTTACAGAAAGGGGCGAATTGTCAGGAGGTTATTCTATACGGCTTACCGGAAATGCGGACAAACTAGAAAAAACGCGTCAAGCTATGTCAGGCAATTTCCTATTGGCAATTATTATCACCTACCTTTTATTAGCCGTTTTGTTCCAACATTGGGGTTTTCCTTTGATCATTATGCTCAGCGTTCCACTGGCTGGCGTAGGTGGAATATTTGGATTATGGTTATTAAACCAGTTTGTGCTTCAACCATTAGATATTTTAACAATGCTGGGGTTTGTTATCTTGATAGGCGTGGTCGTCAACAATGCCATTCTAATAATTTACCAAGCTTTGCTTAATTTGCGAGAGCAAAAAATGCCAGTTCAAGAAGCGATTTTGGAAAGCGTTCGTACCCGTATCCGTCCTATTTTTATGAGTACTTTTACAAGTATATTTGGTTTATTACCTTTAGTTGTTATCCCAGGAGCAGGTACGGAAATGTATCGTGGGATAGGGGTTGTAATACTTTCAGGTTTGTTTTTGAGCGCTCTGTTTACTCTAGTTTTAATTCCATGTCTTATGAACCTCACCACTCGGCAAAGCCGAATTTGACTCATTTTTAACAAATCTATTATTTCTCGACTTCGTTAAAATTTTCTTGGGTATAAATATTGAGATGCAGTTTGGCCATCTTTAATTGCAATTTTAATAAAAAATCCCATAATCCTCCTATTTACTGTGACTTACATTTGGGATACAATAGCCCCGGAAAGTGGTGTTTAAGTAAATTAAAATTTTTGGCGATAAATCAAATAATAGCTCTTACCTTTGACCATATACAATATACGCCTCAAAGAAGCACAACGAAAAAATCTCTAGATTTAAATATTTATGAGGAATCAAGGAGGCGAAATTGTTGGACAAAATCCTTACTTTCTTCTTAAAATGAGGTATGGATAGTTTTCGTAGCGAAAATGGTTACGAAAGGGCCAATTATTCTCTTCCATTTTGGTATAGATGAAAAGGAAGCATTTCCTTCCAAATAAAATAAACTTGTTGTCGATTATATAAAATGAAAACCGAAACGCTTGAACCTGGAGAGTCCATTGCTTCAGGTGACAATCCGGGTTCTTCAAAAGAGAAAAAATCCTCTATGTCCCCTGTTAGTGATGTCTTGATTATTATGCCTGCCTTTAATGAAGAGCTAAATATAGGCAGTGTATTAGAAGATATCTATAAGGAAGCTCCGGGAATACCCGTATTGGTAATTAACGATGGCTCCGGAGATAAGACTGCGGAAATTGCGACTAAAACGGGCGCTGAGGTTATCACACTACCCTATAATTCAGGCTATGGCGTTGCCCTTCAAACGGGATTCGTTTATGCCCACCAAAGAAAAATTCCAATTGTAATCCAAATGGATTCAGACGGTCAACATGACGCGCGATTCATTAAAACTTTGATTGAAGAAATAAGAAAGCCCGATACAGATGTTGTTATAGGATCTAGATTCCTAGGGGCCTGCGAATATAAAGCTGGGCTTTTAAAGAGAGCTGGAATGCTGTTTTTTGGCGCCATTGCATCTCTTATTGTAGGAAGAAAAGTTACGGACCCAACTTCAGGTTTTCAAGCGGCGAAAGGTAAAGCCATTGAATTTGCCGCTAGTGATTTTTATCCTCCTGATTATCCTGATGCGGATTTCATTATTTTACTTCATAGGCATGGTTTTAAAGTGAAAGAAATACCTGTCGCTATGCGTCCCAACGCTCAAAATAAAACAATGCATCGAGGCCATAAAACTTTGTATTACGTTTTTAAAATGGGACTCTCTATTGTTGTAACCTTATTAAGGAAAAAGCCAGAATCTAAATGATGCCTCCAAAGATTAAAATCATTGCCATTTTAATTTGCGTTTTTTTACTTTCGTACGTTTTTGAACTTGTGCGTCGAAAGCATTTAACGGAAGAATATTCTTTAGGATGGTTAGTAACGGGTGTCTCTATGCTAACTCTTTCTATTTTTGAAGATTTACTAAAGTGGATTTCTGATTTAGTGGGCGCCACTTTATTTACGTCTACTTTATTTTTTTTCGGTTTAGTTTTTTTAATGGTCATATGTCTTCATTTTTCAATTCGTATTTCAGCGTTGACGAATCAAGTCAGAAGGTTAACCCAGCATGTTGCAATCCTCGATACGGAAAAAGAAAATTTACGTAAAGCCTTAGGTGATCCGTCTTTTGAAGATGTTGCTCCACGTCGAGGAAAATTTTGAAAGCCAGAAGAAAAATTTCACTCTACCCGCCAATTAAAGCCTTTTTTTAAAACTCCCCTTGCGAATTTTAAGAACTATTGAAACTTTTTTGCCCTATGTTTGCGGGCCCGTTAATCAAGCCTTCCAAATTTCAAACAGATTAGAATCGTTAGATATAGCTTCTCCTGTTTTAACAACTTATTGTGATATTGAACCAGGACTGCCTTCGCAAACGTTAATCGAAAAAGTAAAAGTAACTCGTTTTAAAAATCAATTCCGGTTGATGCGCTATTGCGTTAGTCTTGGCATGGCGAAGGATCTGAAAAATTTTGACATACTGCACGCCCATAACTATCGAAATTTTCAAAGCGACTTAGGTCTTTTATTCGCAGGTTTGCGAAGGAAGCCTTTTATACTTAATACGCATGGATCGCTATTAGGCTATAAAAAATACCTGCCAAAAGGAATGCCTCAAGTTCCATATGAAATATACGATAAATTAACCTTTAAGTCGGTTGCGCGTCGCGCTGATGCGATTGTTGTTTCGTCTGAGTTTGAGAGAAATGACGCTATTGAGTTTGGGATTGATTTAAACAAAATTCATGTGATTCCAATGGGAATCGATTTGCCGCGTGTTTCTACAGAAAAGAAAAAAACAAACGGGAGTCCATTACGACTCTTATTTGTTGGTCGATTAGCAAGAGTTAGGCGTGTGGAACTATTGATTAAAGCTCTTAGCCTGATGGATTTCCCCGTTTTAGCCACTATAGTTGGAGGCGAAGAAGAGACGGCAAGCGTAGCAAAAGGGGGATATGTCAACGAGTTAAAAAAACTCGTAGAAGAATTAAAAATTGAAGAAAAAGTTGAATTCGTTGGCCCAAAAACTAAAGAAGAACTGTGTGCGTATTATTCGAAGTCGGATATTTTTATTTATCCCTCATTATATGAAAACTTTGGACAGCCTATCTTGGAAGCCGCCGCCGCCGGTTTGCCAATAATTTCAACGAATGTGGGAGTCGCAAGAGAAATTGTAATAGAATCTGAGACAGGGTTTATCGTTTCAGACGAACCAAAAGCAATTGCCGCTCGCGTTTGCGATTTGATGAATGTGGAAACGCGAAAACAGATGGGAGAAAAGATGAAGCAAAAAGTTGTGGCAGATTTTGGTTGGGAGATGGTAATGCAAAAATATATTAAGTTGTATAATTCTTTTTAGTTGTTATTGAAAGCTTACTGTCCAAATAAAGCGATCCCCAAAGCTATTGCCGAATATACAACGCAGAAAACACAAGCAAACACTCTTCCTTTAAGTAAATTATTCATTTTTGCGTTTTTATTTAACCTTCCTTTAGAATATCGTTTATCTCTCCTATTAGAGACCTGATTTCTGTTTGGTTATTGGTAAATTCTTCTTGAGTCTTCTTTTGAGATTGAGCTTGAGCAAGGGCGGCTTTTCTTTTTTCATTTTCGTAAATCAATTCTAGTTCTTTTTTTAGTTTTAAAATAAACTCGTCTTTCTTTTCGACTCTTCGAATTAAAACTTGGATAAAACGGTCTTTAAATTTGCTGGAAATATGAGGTTCAAGACTGCGTAGTAAATCTCCGTCTAATTTTAAACAAATAACCTCACCTTGCGCGATGACATTAGAGCTTCGCTGTTTTTGAGCTAAAAAAGCCATTTCGCCAATGACGGCGCCAGAACGTAAAGTGTTGATGACCGATTTCGGAGCTTGGTCTTGAGTTACGATAGCGTTGCCCGCAAGTATTATGAATATCGAATGGTCGTCTTCGCCTTGAGTAATGAGGTTAGTTCCATTTTGAAACTTTATAATATTGCTGGAGCAAGAGGCTATGGTTTCTTTCTCTTCTTTTGAGAAAATCTCAAAAAAAGGAAATTGTTCCATTATTTCAACGTGATTATGATCGCTCAATTTTTTCCTCTCTATTAGTAAGTTGAGTTTTTTGAGATTTAAAAAACTATGGTTTTGTTGAATCGACCGTTTTTTCTTCTGATTGTGAGATAGATTCAACAGATGCAAGTTTAGGGAACCCTACTCTTTGGCCTAACAAAATTTCGCGCTTATTAAATAAAATAATTGCGGCAGCGGTTGTTTTCTTTGTTGAAAGAATTTGAATTTTGCCAATTATCTCGTTAGGCATTGTTATTTCTTTATTTTGCCAGAATTTTAACCCGCCACTTTGTTTTTTTCGAGGTTTAACGAAAATATCCAATCGATCCCCAGTGATTAGACCATCTTCGCTTCCTTTATCAATCATAATAATATCGTTTTTACTGGCGAGAGTGCCTATTTTACTCAAGGCCATAATAATGCCTTCAAAGTTTTGGGTATCGATCTTTTTCTCTCTTATTGTCGCAAAGTTTTGATTTGTTTCTGCAATAAACCTGTCTCCAGTTTTTATAGGAGCAAAAGCCTCTCGTATGATTGCTTTATCAGCGAACTGACCTTTTTCTAAAATTTCTATAGTCCCAAGCTTTTTTACTAAGAAGCCTACGGTTTTTTCTTTAAGTTTAAATATCTTTTTAATGGGTTTGGTCAGATTCAATTCCACGTCATTAGCGGCCATATAATAGGCGTCTGATGATCTGTCATAAGATTTTAATTCAAGGTCAAAAAGTTCGTCGTTGACTATCTTGGGAGGAGAGATTTTTTGCTTGGCAGAAAAGAGAGTAAATCTTTGGCCAATTTTTAAATCTTCCAAGCCATCTTTTTTTACGTAAATTATTTCCCCATTTCCCAAAATGGTATCAGGTTTGAAACTTTTAATAATAAAGCCTGATTTAGCAATATCTTTGATAATAAAACCTGATCTTCTTCGAGTCGGCTTTGGGATGGACTCGTTATTTTCTTCATTCTTATTTGGTTTAGTGACTTCTGTTGGGAGGACAGGCTCTTCAACCGGATATTCTTTTTCTAATGGTTGCGCGGTTGGAATTGGAGGTTCTAGCGAATCTTCAGATGGTTTTGCAAAGGCGGATGCGCATAATAAGATAAAACCTAAAGTAAATAGGGTTCCACCTTTGATTAAATTTTCTAACCTAGTCATATAGAGTTAATTTTTTATGAAAATGGTATTTTGTCCAATTAGAAACATGATATCAATGATATTAAAGGTTGTAAATGTAATGAATATTAGTTTACTACAATGAAATCGAAAGGTTGGGTGGGTAACTTCGCACTTGACATTAAAAAAGCTCAATGAAATAATCAAAGATTCATTTCGCAACAAAAAGCGGTTGTTTTCCAAGCTTTTTCAATAGTTTTGTTTAAAAGAGGCATAAGGCAATGAAGAGGACGTTTCAACCTAAAAATTTAAAAAGAAAAAGAGCTCACGGGTATCGTGCCCGAAGAGCAACAGTAGGCGGTCGTAAAGTTTTAGCGCGTAGAAGGCGTAAAGGTAGAAAACGATTAGCCCTATAAGAAAATGTCCGAATTTCGGTTCAGAAAAAAAGAGAGGTTGTTGAAGAGAAGCGAGTTTCAAAACGTTCTGAACCAAGGCGAAAAAAGACGGGTCAATTCCATCTGTACCGTTTTTTGGGTTGGTAATCAATTTGGTTTGAGGCGGTTGGGAATAATCGCGTCAAAAAAAGTTGGGAATGCCCCGGCCAGGAATCGGGCTAAGAGGAAAATCCGAGAAGTTTTTCGTTTGAATAAATCAAAATTTAAACCCGCGCTAGATATTGTCGTCATTTCCGGCAAAGGAGCCGTTGATCTGCCCTTTTCCATTCTGGAAAATAAAATTTCGCGTATTTTACAAGCCTAATTCCTCAAAAACTTGTTTGAGCTGGATTAGCTATTGGCGAAATTGGCTCATTAAACCAAAACGATGCTAAATCGAATTGCTATTAGAATTTTGCGGATTTATCAAGCATACGTTGCTCCCTTGTTAATGCCATCCTGCCGGTTTTATCCAAGTTGTTCGGAGTATGCTGTCCAGTCAATTGACCGTTATGGTTTGCTGCGGTCATTGCTCAGAATATTTTATAGATTGTCACGATGTCACCCTTATTGCGAGGGCGGACATGATCCTGTTAAGTAATTTTTTTGGAGGCTAGAATTGGAAAATAGGGCTTTACTCGCCTTTGTGCTTTCGTTTGCTTTTTTCGTTTTTTGGGGATTTTTTCTCAACTTAATTGAAGACCCTGAAGAAAAGAAAAAGAGACAGGAACAAAGTGAAATTGCTAAAAAGCAATCTGGCGTAAAAAAAACAAAAAAGGCTCCATCCAATTTGCCTGCTTCGCCTGTTAAACCTGCTTTAAAAAAAGAAGCGGTTTCTGAAGAAAAAGTCGAAGAGTCTAAACCTGCTATGGTATTTGCAGGAGAAGAAAAAAAGATTACTGTTGATACGGGATTAACTCAATTTGTTTTTTCCAACCGTGGCGGCGTCATCGAACAAGTTTTGATGAAAAAGTATAACTTCGAAGGCGAGCCTATTAATGTTGTGAATCAGGTTGAAGGGGCAAAATTACCTCTAACTCTGATTTCTAATGACGAGTCCGTTAATGAAATTATGCAGAATGCTTTCTATGAAACGTCTGCAGAATACCTTGAGCTAAGCGAATCAGTTCAATCGGCTACTCTAACCTTAAAACTTAAACATCAAACAGGTTTAGAGGTCACAAAAAAATTAACTTTTACTCATAATAAATTTTTGGTTCAGGTGGAGACCGAAGTGTCGTCCTCAGCCAAGAATTTAACGTATTCGATTTTATGGGGACCGGGATTGGGTGGCGAATTGGCTTCCCATACCGACTATTTTGTTTTTGCCGGAGCCACTACTTTAATAAATGGCGAGCGTTTAGAAACTAATGCAGAGGACGTCTCTGGAGTATTGGAACATAAAGGGACATTAGATTGGACTGCTTTCCAGAATAAGTACTTTGCCGCAGCTTTGGTTCCGGAGAAAGGTGTTGATTACGCCGAGACCTATAAAATCGACGACCAGTTATATGTAGGGCTGTCTTTACAAACGGTAAAATCAGCGGCTTCTTCCTCAATCTTGTTATATGTCGGGACCAAAGAAGTTTTTCTGTTAGAGGCGGCAGGGCATAAGCTAAATCGTCTTATGGATTATGGTTGGCTAGGAAACAAATTTGCGTTTTTAGTTAAACCTTTGCTAAAAGTCCTCGCATTTTTCTACGATGTTTTTGGAAATTATGGTTGGGCTATTATCTTTCTGACGATAGTCATCAAAATTATATTTTTCCCGCTTACGCATAAAAGTTTTAAATCGATGAAGGGCCTGCAAAAAATCCAACCCTACGTCAAAGTGATTCAAGAGCGGAATAAAGATAATCGTCAAAAGATGAACGAGGAAATGATTGAGCTATACAAAAAGCATCAGGTTAATCCATTAGGCGGCTGTTTGCCGATGCTTTTACAAATTCCCGTGTTTATCTCTCTCTATCACGCCCTGTTTTTTTCCATCGAATTGCGCGGCGCTCCGTTTATGGGGTGGATCACGGATCTTTCGGTAGCGGACCCTTATTATGTTACTCCGGTTTTGATGGGCGTGACCATGTTTTTACAGCAAAAAATGACTCCATCTGTTGGCGACCCGGTTCAACAAAAAATAATGTTGATGTTGCCAATTGTGTTTACTTTCTTATTTGTTACATTTCCCGCCGGCTTAGTTATTTATTGGACTATAAATAATCTTTTGACTATTGCCCAACAGTATTATATTTACAAAGTTGCGAAAGATTGATCCAAGGAAATCCTTAAGGATTGTCCACTCGATGAGCGTTGCCTTTAGAAGGTATAAGTCGCCTTGAAGGTCTAACCAATGGATAAGACTAACGAAACAATAGCCGCTATTGCAACTCCGCCTGGAGCGGGAGGAATCGCCGTAGTAAGGTTAAGCGGTTCTCAATCAAAAAACATCGTCGCTAAATTGTTTCGCTCGTTAGTTGAGCCTGATCTTTGGAAACCGAGAACGGCCTACTTTGGAAGAATCTTTGATCCCGATAGTAAAGGTGATATAGACGAAGTATTAGTCACTTGGTTTAAAGCTCCAAAAAGTTTTACCGCAGAAGATATTATCGAAATATCGTCGCATGGCGGCGTCTATGTAACATCGCGAATCCTACAATTAGTTCTTCATCATGGAGCGCGTTTGGCCGAACCGGGTGAGTTTACGAAACGCGCTTTTTTAAACGGTCGACTAGATTTGTCACAGGCGGAAGCCGTGTCCGATCTCATCAACGCTTGTTCTGAAAAATCCCTTCAAATAGCGTTAAGCCAGCTACGCGGTAACCTATCCCAAAGCGTTAACGAAATTTATCAAGAATTGGTCGAGGTGTTGTCGCAAGTGGAAACGGCGATAGACTTTCCCGAGGAAGGTCTAGAGTTTGAGGTAAGAAAACAACTCATCGACAAAGTTCAAAAAGTAGGAGACAAATTAGACAGCTTAATTCGATCATTCGATCAAGGAAAGATATTTAGAGAAGGCGCGAGGATAGCTTTAACGGGCAAACCCAATGTTGGCAAGTCGAGTTTATTAAATACTTTGTTAAAAGAAGACCGCGCAATTGTTACTTCCATTCCAGGCACGACGCGAGATTCTCTGGAAGAGCGAATTCGAATTAAGGATATTCACGCTTGTATTACAGATACGGCGGGTTTTAGATCTAACCCCGATGCGATTGAACAAGAGGGGATTAATCGCGCGCGCGAGGTTTTAGAAAACGCAGATTTGGTTTTAGCTGTTTTTGACGGTTCAAATTCGTTAGACGATAACGATGAATTGGTGATGAAAGAAGTTGGAACCCTGCCAAAAATTACTTTGATAAATAAATCAGATTTGGAAAGTGGATTGGATCAAACTCAATTTCCAGAAGCGTTTTCTAAATCGACAATTCTAAAAGTTTCCGCAAAGGATCAATCTGGAATTGAAGAGTTGTTTGACGAGATATATAAAAAAGTAGTGAGCGATAAAGCGGTAGCCGGAGAATCCAACATTATTGTGCGAGAACGCCACCGAGATCAATTGCGTCGCGCATTTGAGTCGTTAAAAATAGTTTGCGACACGTTAGGAAATAATCTTTCTGAAGAATTCATAGCGGTCGATATAAACTCTGCCCTGGACTGCTTAGGAACTATCATCGGCAAAACCTTCCAAGAAGACCTTCTTCATCAAATATTTAACGATTTTTGTATTGGAAAATAAAAGGCGTTAACAACCTTATTTTCTAAACTTCCTTTTCTAATTCTTATCTTTTTCAGTTTTAAAACTAAAAAACTAATAAGATAAAATGTAAGATTACTTATATTTTTTGTTGACAATTTATATAAGTTTTATTACTATTTAGTGATGGCAAATAAAAAAACTTTCAAAGTTTAGAAACTGGTTTATTAATAAAAACGTTAAGTAAAAGCAGTCTAAGTTTAGATGGCTCCCCACGCGCGTCATTCTGACGACCATCGGGAGGAAGAATCTCGCCTCGATTCAATAAAATTAATTCCTTTTTTGATTCTGAAAAATCCCACAATTTTATCTAAGCGAGTGCCTCGTATTGTGTGTTAATTAGGGAAAACTAGAATTACAGAGTCCCTTTTGTGTGTCGTTCTGATGACTATCAAGAGGAAGAATTTAGCCTTGGACTTTTGTTTTTAATCAGTTCCTTGAAAGCAACTTCAACACAAAACAATCTAACAAAAAATAAAATGAGTTTAGAAGAAAAAACTCACTAGATAGAGAAAGGCAGTAGTGTTATGAGTGATAAGCATTATGGTCATTTTGACCTGACCAAACGTGAGTTTTTTGCGGTAATGGCTATGAAGGGACTTTGCGCAAGCGGTAAATTAAGTATAGGAGCCTATATGACGACAGCCTCCACCGCTGTAAAACAAGCCGACGCCTTAATGAGAGAACTAGAAAAAAAGCCTGAAGAAGAACGCCCAGAACACAAACACAAACATAAGCATCATCACCACGGTAAATAGGTGGAATCTGATTTCATTATTTGAAAATATTGATTTCTTATACCTCTTAGGGCAAGTTCATTCGATGAATTTGATAAAAGTACTCAATTCTCAAAAGATTTTAGTAAAGCATTTTTAAAAGATCTCATAAAATAGCAAAAAGGAGGCTGGGTTTTCCCGACCTCCCATGATTTAGCTAACTGCTAGAAATATTCCCACAGCGTTGCTAGAGTTTGAATCAAGGTTAAAAACAGCATGATCCAACCCATAACGATTTATCCTTTCTGGGCTTTTACCCAAAGCCGATTGGACGCCAAGGTCGTCATATTATTAATTAGGTTTCATTGAGCGCATTTTTCAACAAAAAATCATGAAAAAAAGAAATCTTGGATCAAGCGATTTAAAAGTTTCCCAATTAGGTTTGGGATGTATGGCAATGTCAGAGTTTTATGGCCCCAGCGATCAAAAAGAATGTGTTGAAGTTCTGCATCGAGCGTTGGAATTAGGAATTAACTTTTTTGATACAGCCGATGCTTATGGTTCCGGGCGTAATGAAGAGTTATTGCGACAAGCCTTTGAAAGCTCTAGTGAAGAAATTGTTGTAGCGACTAAATTCGGTATCGTTCGCGATTCGGACGGCGGTATTTCTGGGAGGAACGGTAAACCGGAATACGTTAAAGAAGCCTGTGACGCTAGCTTAAAACGATTAGGAAAAGAAACAATCGATCTCTATTATCTTCATCGCGTAGATCCAGAAGTTCCGATTGAAGAGACGGTAGGAGCTATGGGCGATCTTGTGAAGGCTGGCAAAGTTCGTTATATAGGGCTTAGCGAGGTTGACGGAGATACTTTACGTAAAGCCCATCAAGAATACTCGATAACTGCATTGCAAAACGAATTCTCTGTTTGGTCACGAGAACCGGAAATCGACACGCTTCCGGTTTGCCGGGAATTAAATATAGGATTGGTTGCTTACAGTCCGCTGGGTAGAGGTTTTCTTGCAGGAGCTTTTTCCGAGCGTAATGATTTAGCTAAAGACGATCGACGCCTTAATTTGCCGCGTTTCGAAAAAGACGCTTTGGAGAGAAATAACAAGTTTATAGAAACTCTAAAAGAAATTGCCTCTGGGAAATCCGCGACTCCAGCCCAAATTTGCTTGGCTTATCTTTTTCAACAAGGTGGAGATATATTTCCAATTCCCGGAACGAGAAAAATTTCTCGGCTTGAAGAAAATTTCGCTGCCTTCAATGTAAAACTTTCGGAAGAAGAGCTAAGACTTATTAACGATCGTTTACCTATTGGCTCGACTATAGGGACTCGATACTAATCCAAGGAACTGATTACCTAGATCCTTCACTTTCAGACTCATAGTCTGTTCGTTTAAGGATGACGTGATATGTACGAGTTGGTTACGCGACGTTCTATTTTCAAGAAACCGTTGATTTTAGTTTAATCAACGAGGGGAATTAGTTATTTGCTCTATATTGATAAATTATAATGATAAAAGGTATCGTCTTTTTTATACCCCATTGCTTCGTAAAGTTTTTGAGCGGGACTGTTGGAAAATTGAGTTGCTAGTGATAACCGAATAGCTCCAGTTTTGCGAGCATGTTCTTTTGCGGCTTCCATCAATTGTTTGGCCACGTTTTTCCTTCTATAAGATTCAATAACAAATAGATCGTTTAAGATCCAAATGGGTTTCATTGACACTGATGAAAAACTTGGATAAAGCTGCGTAAACCCAGCCATTTGTTCACCATCTATTGCTGTAATAATTACTGAATCTTGGTTCTCTAAGCGTTCTTTAATAAATGCGGTAGCGCGTTCAACATCTGAAGATTGTTCGTAAAATACTCGATATTGGTTGAGTAATATTGAGAGTTGAGATAGGTCTTTAGAATCCGCCAAACGTATCTTCATTTTTTATCCTTATCAGCGTAAACAAACCAAAACTAAAAAGATTTTTTAGTACGGACTTTTAATATTCAATTCGTATCTAGAGAGACTGTTAATTATCGCCGAGGTGGTGGTCTTCTAGTCCAAAAAATGGGGAACACTTCGCAGGAGCATTTGTCTGGAACATGATTTAATTAGGCTTTAGATTTAGCAAATGGATATGTTCTGGTATGTTTTTTTGTTATTCTTTGATTTTCTTTTGTCGGTTTTGATAGTAAAAATGTTGCATGCTTTGATAGGGATCAATAGAGTCTTGATCTAACGCTTTTTTATCTTCGATATAGAAAGAAAACGAATTTACTTGTTCTCCCACAGCTAAACCGGCATTGCCCAAAAATGGCAGAAAATAATTTACGGGATTTAATAAACTGTCTACTGTTCTTCCAAATGCATGACGAGTTGAGGTTGGTCCAAATACAGGTAAAACTAGATACGGTCCGTTAGGAGTTCCATAACTCGCAAGAGCTTGGCCAAAATCTTCGTCGACAGAATCCAAGCCAGCATAATTTTCCGCTACATCAAATAAGCCGCCAATCCCCGCTGTTGAATTAATAAGAAATCGACTGAATGTGCGCCCTGATTTTTCGAAATCGCCTTGGGCTGCGCTGCTAACCAACCGAGAAGGCATTCCCAGATTATCAAAGGCGTTGCGTATTGCTAGTCGAGCTGGTTCTGGAGTGATAAAGCGATAACCCTTGGTCAAAGGCTCGAAGAAGTATTTTTCAATTTTAGAATTAACGCCAAACATATAGCGATTAAAAGACTCGAATCTGTCGTCTACTTTCGGAAGGCTTGCAAAATCGTCGTCAAAAGGATCTTCAGCGTCTTCAAAATCTAATTCTTCAGCTGGCTTTGGTTGAGATTTTTTTTTCGGTTTTGGTTTTATTTTGGGTTCGGGAGGTTGTAGTGATTTTTTTTCGATATCGATTTCAATCTCTTGTGGGGCTAATAAAACCGATGCCGACTTATTGGCTTCCGTCGCGCTAATTTGACTAACGGATAAGAGGATTAAACTGAATACAAATAGAAAATTTATAAATCTAAAATTCATAACGAATATGATGAAATAATTTGTAAAAATTATTAATAAAATAGTAGCTCTATTCTATAGGGATTCCAAGGGATAATTTGTTCATTGAAACTTAAAAAAAATCAAAATTTCAATGATTAAAGGACGTTTTAATTTAAGGATTCCAGCCGCTTCCTATTATAAATTCTTGCAATCGTGTATTGGACTTAGACATTGGATAAAGCCATTCTTTTAGCATAGATCGCGACCAAACTGATTCAGAATCAAGAGAAGAAAAACTGTATTTATATAAATCGATTTTGATATGAGTTGGAGGGCGTTTTGGAAAAGGATTTTTTTCAATCAAGCTAAGAGTATTTGGGTCGTTCTTGAGTAGTTTCCAGACAAGGTGAAGAGCCCAAGGTTCTCTCTCTGGTCGAGACATAGCGGCGAACCATAATTGCCAATCGAGGCGGTAATGATAGGGGGATATAAAAGGAAGTCGCCGCATCGGATCGCCTGGTTTTGCTTTAAATTCATAAGGTTTCCAAATTGTTTCCGTTGTAGGAATGAGGTCTGAAGTTCCTTTAAAAATTAACTCCCTACGTTCTCTGCCTACTGAACCAAAAGCTCCATAAGTATTTACCAAATGCAGTTTATTAAACGAGGCGTTCATTACTTGTCCTGGACCTAATAGGTTTTGGATCACTGAAACGCTCAAAAACCCAACTAAAATTGTGATTGCCCATGTAAGCGCATTTCCCAGTTTTTGGGGGTTGGCTTCTTCTGCGGCTTTTTCCGCTCCTTGTACTAAATTTTTAGGAAGAAAACTTTTTAAAAAACCATCATCAAAACAAGCGATCGTCGCTGTTATGGTTAACCAATTAAGAAAAGACAGGTTGCCGCTCAAGATTAATAAGGCTTGAAACGAAACTAGAAGCGCTCCAGCAAAATTGCGAGTCCAACGACGCGGACCAAAAATAAAAAATGGAACAATCAATTCTATAAAATGATTCCAAAGCGTTCCCAATTGATGGATAGCTTTGGGCATGAAATGAAAGAGAGGAGATAGAAAGTTTGGGATAGGTTGAGTTTCATAATGGTACAAAAGACACGATAAATTTCTCCAGCAAGAATCTCCTCTGATTTTTATTAATCCCGCTCCTAGATAAATCCGAAAGGTAAGCCATCGCAGAAGCCAAAAAATTAAAATTGGAGGCGCCGACTTTGGAAATGGTCGTGGGTCAAGGATAGGGCATAAAAAAATCGCTAGGAAACCTGTCTCAAGAAGTTGAATTTCCCAACCGTATCCATACCATAGTTGCCCTATATGGACGAACGATAGATATAAAAACCAAATAAAAAAGAGAATAAGGCCATTTGCGAAACCTATCGTCACCAGGAATGAAAGAGACACTCCTAACCATGCCATTATTTGTAGAAAACTATCTGATAGGTGAAACCAAAACAATGTTGGCCAAGAAATAAATGCGTCCAACTTATTTTGATTAACTTCTATTAGAGAATTTAAGAATACATTTGCGGGTAATAATCCTTGTTTACCAATAAGAGGGACGGATTGAAAAGCGGCAGTTAGAAAAGCAAAAAAATAGACTCCTCCCAAAGCTCTTAGAAAAACAAAACGTACTAGCCAATATTCCGATTTTGTTTTTCCATTTTCTCCGAAAACATTTGTGAAAATATTCCAATAGGTTTTGAAGGGATTCACAGTTAAATACAAATGAAAATTCAAAATTAGTAAAAGGCCAATTATTTAATTAATTGATGACAATATAGAACAGAATAATACGCGATTTAAAAAAGAGAAAATTCATGCCGTTATTAATTCTTATTTTTGTAATTGTTGTTCTCTGGACTTTTAGCTGTAAAAAGTTGATTTTTATCGCGTTATTAATTTTAAATTATGGTTAATTTGTTTAAATTTGTTGATATTTTTATGGGAGATGTTATTATGAGTCATCCAAATTAAAAAACACGAGTTTCACTCCCAGAATTCTATATGGATTCGGGACAAGCATCCAAGAGTGTTCGATTTATGATTATTTCCAAAAGATTATTAGGCTTTGCCTTAGTTTTTATGGTTTTTGCGGGTTTGAGTTTCAAATATTTTTTATTTGCTAAGGCATTGAGGGAAGCTCAAGTAGCCCAAGTTAACTTTGAACGATTAAATAACCCAATTTCCACTTCAGTTGTTTTTTCTGAGGGACTCAAAAAAACAGAACTCGAACAGGTTTCTACGGTTCATTACATAGTATCGCCAATTTCAGAATTTACTAAAAGTCTGAAAGATACAACCCAACTCGTCTTATCAAAGTTGGCTCATCAGGCGAAACGAAATCAAAAAAAGACACATTCTATTTTAGAAAGTAAGGAAGAAGTCGAAGCAGCTTTGAGCATCGAAGAAAAGACTCCTTCAGAGAATATAGACGAGACAAATGATAAGTTTTGGTTTTCTAAGTATGGAACTGGAATTATTCGGTATGTAATAGCCGCCTTGCCAAAGGTGATTAGTCAGAAGACTAATTTGTTGGACAATTCTAATGTTCAATTAGCGCAATCGAGTTCAGTTCCGATTGGAGAGTCGGGTTTATCACAAAAAACGCTACGTCAATCTCAACCCAAACCTCTTATTCCTCCGGAATTTTCCAATGCGGATATAACAGTTATCGAGGATAGCCGAGAAATTATTGATCCGGGAGACGGGCCGTCATTTTTTGTAAATAAAATTGAGCTTGAAGGTAATACGCTTTTCGATACCAAAACTCTTGCTCCTATTGTCGATGTGGGAGAGGGTATAGACGCGACGTTAGGAATTTTAGCTTTATATGGACAAGAGGTAACCGCTTACTATTCTGCTAAAGGTTACATACTTACTCAAGCTTATATTCCTAATCAAAAAGTAGAAAATGGCGTTGTTAAAATGATAGTGCAGGAAGGATTTATTGATGAGGTAGAGGTTAAAGGCAATAAATATACCGATACCGAAAGTATCAAAAAACGGTTTTCTAGCGTTCAATCGGAAAAAATAATGCAAGAGTCTACTCTAGAGAGAACCTTGCTTGAACTGAACGATGTTAGAGGAGTGCAAGCTCGCTCAACCTTGAAAAAAGGAAAAGTTCCCGGATCTTCCGATCTTGTGTTGGAGGTGGACGAAACTCGCCCATACTATTTCGGAATTGACGCGGATAACTTTGGATCTGAGTTCACAGGGCAAGCGCGGTTTGGGACGACTGCAATAGTAAATAATTTGTGGAAGTTTTCCGACGAAGTTTTTTTTAGAGCGGTCAAATCAGACGATGATCAGAATTTGTTTACCGGTTATTATCAAATACCGATAGATAGATCTGGAAGGTCTACTTTCAAGGTTGGATACACTTATTCGGACCAAGGGCTAGGAGCTAGTTTGATTCCCTTGAATGCATTTGGGCGAACAAATATTCTTAACTTTGAAGTTGGTCAAAAAATTCTTCGAACCAGAAATTATCGTTTGGATTTAAGGGGTGGCTTTGAATATAAAAAATTCAGAAACTTTCAATTAGGAAGCACTTCTAGTAGCGATAATATTACGGATATTTATTTTGGCGCTTCAGGTAATTTCTCAGATAGCTTAAATGGGACAAATTCCATTGATCTTAAAATCCAACAAGGTTTAGGTGGAACAGATTCGACTTCAGCTCATCCTTCGAGAACGAATGCGGACGCGACAACAACAGTCGCTACCTTTAATGTTACTAGGTTTCAAAACCCTGGATTTTGGGATAGTTTTTTAATTTTAAAATTGGGCGGTCAATTGTCTAGTGATAGAAACTTATCTCCTGGATTATTTGCTGCAGGCGGCTTTGGAACGGTAAGAGGCTTTCCTTTAGCTCAACTCTCAGGTGATTGGGGATATACCGCTTCAGCTGAATATGTAGTCCCTGTTCCCTTAGATTATTCTATAGGGGTTGGAGATTTGACTGTGAAGCAAGTTCTTTCTATTAACGGTTTTATAGAACATGGAAGAGTTTTTGCTATAAATATTGAATCAGGAGAGAGAAACGATTCTATTACCGGTGTGGGAGGAGGAGCTCAACTAAACGTTCCTCTTGGTAAAGATGCGCCAACTTTGAACTTAGCTTTTAACTATGGTTACCCAATTGGGGGGCCAATACCTTCCGATGGAAGCTTTGGAACGGTTTATGTTAATGGGGGCGTAACCTATTAAAATATTTAACTTGATTTCCTTTTGATGAATATTTGTTTAAAGGAAGATTTACAAATCAAAAAATTGATCCAGCTTTTTATCGCTTCGCGGTAGTTTCCCCGTTACAGTTTCCCAAACTTCTTTTGTTTCCATACACAAATAAACACCCATATTTTCGGCCCGTTCCCTTATATGATTTCGAATTGTGTCGTAGGCTTTGTTTCTGATTGGGCGTAAATATCTAAATTTTCCGTCTTCACTAGGGACATGTTCGCTATTAAATAAAATAGTTTCAGGATGTCTCTGTTTTATGACTTTCTTGAGATTGGAACGGTAGCGGAAACTCCCCAAGCTTATCCATTCGATATCTTCTATTCGTAAATTATTAAATAACGTGTCAGTTAATTCTTTGTAAGCTGTTTCCCAACCTGGAAATATAATGATTGGATCGAAGTGAAAACCAACCTTGAAGCCATTTTCCTGACATAGTTTAGCCGCTTTTATCCTAGCGTCCAAACTTGCCGTGCCTTTCTCTTCGGAGTCGACTATCTCAGCAGGATTTATGGACCATGAAATAACAACGTTTTTGGGATCATGTTTTAAAAGGTTATTTACGCACGCAGATTTTGTTTTTAATTCTAGTACGGCGTTTTTCTGTCGATTAAAGAACGGAACTAATAAGTCGGTATGAGGTATGACATCGTCAAGAGCTAAACTATCGGCTATTTCTCCTGTACCAACTCGAAATGTTCTTTCAGGATAAGTAGCGAACACCGTCTCGAGTTCCGATAATACGTCTTCTAGGTTTACAAAAGCTTGAAGTACGGGATTATTTTCTAAAAAGTCTTGAAGAATGCAGTAGGAGCAATCATATATACAGTTTGACGTTAAATTGACAATGTAATAATTACAACACACCATCCCCGGGCTGATTCCAGGGCATTTCTTAAGAAAAGATCCTTCGAACTTTGAGAGAAATAGAACCTTCTTTGAAGCTCCAAAAGGATCTGCTTTAGTCTCGTTGATTTCGTTGAGAACGGTTTTGCGGCAAGCATTTTTGGTTGTCGGAACTTCGGGGAATCGCTCAAGAACGCTTTTAGATAGAGCGTAATTTTCAGCGCCCTCTTCTATATATATTGCTTCAGGGGAAAAGGTAATCAAGGTATTATATTGGGTTGGTGGTGACTAGAGTTGTTAATTGGTAAATAATTTGAGATAATAATGTAGTAGATTGGTTGACCTATATTAGGTTGATTGCCAAAACACTTTTTCAACCGACACGTTTTTTCTTAGTATTATACATCCTTCCCAGAAAATTATTTCCAAATTTGTTTTAAACTTTCATCTCTTCGGCGTATGGATAATAAATCCCCAATTTTAGAGCAAATAGGAGCTGGAAGATCTTCCAGCAGTAAAAAGAGCTTTTTGGCTGTTGCTCTTATGTTTTCTGTAAGTTTGAATATTTATTTTCTTTGGTTTGATAAAGACCAAACTTCAACGCTTAATGCAGAAGCGAGTTTACCTCAGGAAGTAAAACCTGTTGTACAAACTTTAGCGACTGAAAGTACGAATTCACCGTCAGAGGAAGTCTCAATTCCACCCAAAGAAAACTTTGAAGTTGCAAAAGCGTCTTTTGAGCCGGTTGAATCAGTCGAAGGTGGAACTGTTAAGGCGTTAAGTTTTAAAATAAAAAACTCATTGAATTATTCTTTATGTAAGATCATGTCGAAAGAAGATGGGTGTCGGCAATTAGCGGCTTACATTAGTAGATTGTTGACTTGGAATATAAATATCAACAAAGAGATGCGAAAAGGGGATTTGGTTCGAGTTATATATGACTCATTAAACAACCAAGATAAGTTTCAGGTTTTAAAATTGAATTATCACAGCGCATTTCATGGACAAGTTTTTTCTTTTAGTTTTTATCATACCCCTGGGAAAAAATATGGAGGATATTTTGACAATAAAGGGCGGGAGATTGCCCCAAGAATAGTCGATATAGAGGCTCCGATAAGGGATTATATTGAGATAACCTCTCTTCCTGGCGATTATCGCAAAGGCCGGTTTTCTGGGCATAGGGGAACAGATTTTAAAGCGGATGTTGGAACTCCCATATATTCAAGCTTTGAAGGTAAAGTAATTCGCAGAAATTGGAACACTCGAGTTAACGGTTATTGTTTAGAAATTGACCATCCTAGAAAAGGCGTTATTACGCGTTACCTGCATTTGAGTCGAGCTTTAGTCAAGCGAGGAGAATTTGTCAAACAAGGACAGAAGGTAGGAGAATCAGGCAATACGGGTAGAAGCTATGCGCCTCATTTACACTATGAAGTTCAGCAGAGAAGTGGTAAGAAGAAATTTATTCATCCTTTTAAATCTAAGACACATAAATTTGTTAAACAAGAAGTGCCCCCCGCCCGAAAAGATGAATTTTTAAAAACAGCGACAGGTTATGATTCTCTTTTTGAAGATAGTTGAGAAATCTAAAATAGAATTAAAGTTTAAATCGCTGATTTTTAAAAAATAGTTAGTCCTCAAATCTTTTTAACGTTAATATTTAGAATCCTAGTAACTTTGTTTTGAAAAAGCCCAACAGGGTTGTTAGTTTCTGGTTCTTGAGTGTACTCTTTTTCTTTTATTTGCCACGTCGCTTGGCCAAACGTTTTTCACACATTCACCAATTCAATGAGGCGATCTAAGGCAAAAAAGCGAAACCAAAAAGAAAAACGACCAACTTTAAAACGCAGATTTTTATTTTGGTTTTTTAAGTTTGCCATCGTTCTTTTTTTGCTTAGTTTGATTCCAGTCGTTCTTTATCGATATGTTAATCCTCCAACAACTCCGTTGATGTGGATTAGATGGGCGGAAGTTGAAGGTTTTCAACCTTCTTCCGTAGTGATTGAAAATTGGGTTCCGCTGAAAGATGTTTCGGATAATTTGATTAAAGCTGTTATCAGCGCTGAAGACGGTAAGTTTTTTAATCATGCTGGTTTTGATTGGAACGCTGTGGGCGATGCCTTCTGGCACAACCTGACTTCTACTAGAAAACTTGGGGCTAGTACAATCAGTATGCAAACGGCCCGAAATGCGTTTTTATGGCAGAGTAGAACCTGGCTGAGAAAAATTTTGGAAGCATACTACACTGTTTTAATTGAAGCATTTTGGAGTAAAGCTCGAATTTTAGAAGTGTACTTAAATATAATAGAATGGGGTGAGGGAATTTTTGGTTGTTCTCAAGCGTCTCAATTTTATTTTTCACAGCCAGCAAAATCTCTCTCTGCCGAAAACTCTGCCTGGTTGGCTTCTATCCTTCCAAACCCACGAGTATGGTCGATGAACCCGAAATCTAAAAAAATATTAAAGTCGAAAGTGAGAATCTTAAAAGGAATGAAAGTTGTCCGAATTCCCTCTTTATCTTCAGAAACGACTGCCAAGTGATCCGTTTACAAATATCCAAAGGTCTTCAGAAAAAAATTAGAAGCGGATATCCATGGGTTTTTAAATATCAAGTTATTAATGGTCCACTAAAAGGGAGCGCTGGAGATTTAGGCGTTGTTTATGATTCGGATAATCGCTTTTTGGCCATAGGGTTAGTTGACCCCGAAGATGAAATTTGTTTCCGAGTTTTACAGCGAAAGACCCCAATAACAATTAACGAGAGTTTTTGGGAAGAGAGATTTAAAGAGGCTGTTTCAATTAGAGAACCGCTAAAAAATTTTCAAACTGATGGGTATAGAGTATTAAACGGAGAAAATGACGGTTTTCCTGGATTGATTTTAGATCAGTATGGGGATGCAGGGGTTTTAAAAATTTATTCGACTGTTTGGATTCCTTACCTAAAAGTTTTGAGCAATGTAATCCAAAAACAACTTACTTTAAAACGCGTCGTAATTCGGTTGGCGAGAAAAATAACTTCAGTTTGTTCAAAACAATTTTCCATTCGAGAGGGAGATTTATTGTTTGGGGAATCTTCAGAAACTTCGGTAAGGTTTCTTGAGAATGGACTAACTTTTGAAGCAGACATATTAGAGGGTCAAAAAACAGGATTTTATTTTGACCAAAGGGAGAATCGTGAAGCTATCCGAGAATTAGCTCTGGGAAAAACGACATTGAATGTTTTTTGTTATACAGGGGGGTTTTCTGTTTACGCGCTTGCAGGAAAATGTAAAAGCGTTTTAGAAATAGATTCAAACTCGTGGGCGTTGAAATCGGGAAGGAGAAACGTGGAGTTAAATTTTTCAGATTCAAAAACAGTAAGTAATTTTTCTCAGAAAAAAGGCGACGCTTTTCAGGAATTAGAAAAATTAATAAAACAAAAACAAAGCTTCGATTTGGTGATTTTGGACCCACCTGCTTTTGCGCGTAACAAAAAGGAAAAACCTAGCGCCTTAAAAGCTTATTTGAAATTAGCCGAAATGGGAGCTTCTCTTGTAAAAAAAGACGGTGTTTTATTTGCGGCATCTTGCTCCGCCCCGGTACTTTCCGAAGAGTTTTTTGAAGTCGTGGATAGAGGAGTCAGAGCTGCAGGCTTTAAGTTTTTATCTTTTAAGCAATCTGGACACGCGCTTGATCACCCTATTAGTTTTAAAGAAGGGGCATATTTAAAAGGGATTTTTGGTAAAGTAATTTAGTTAAAAAAAACCTCTAGTTTTCTGAATTTCATGCGTTGAATTTAGTTTAAATCACTGACACCATAGTTTTACATTTTTTGCGCAGTCTTTTTCTGGGTTCATGAATCGTGTGCTCTTGACGCATTCCTCGAAGTTTTTAATACCAGTTACCTCAGTTGCATAGGCGCACCAATTTTCTTCTTTTTTATCATTTGCAAAAGGTTGGTCCTGCCACAATGCCTTTTCGAAACAAATATTTGTGTTTGCTCGTTTATTTGATTTTCGGTTTTTCTTTTTACAATTAGAAAGAGATGCGTTTGCGGCGAAAGTTGGAAATTCCTGTCCGCAACTATAACCAGTAACGGCGTGGGTTGCGCCTCTTTGGTCTCCAATAGTATTGAGGAAGTTCTGATGGATTGCTCCGTATCCAACGTCTTCGCAGGTTTTTGCGACTTTGCACGAGTTCCCACACTTTTCAAGAGCGCACTTTTCCGCTTCGGCAGTAGATTTTTCATTAGCGCAATATCCAAATTTTGACCCATTATCGTTCACGGCGATTGAAACCACAGCTCTAGCCGAAGCTGAAAAAATTAAGAAGAGTAGAGAAATAATTCCTGCGATGCCAATAATATGATGCTTGTTATTGGTTTCGTTAGAATAGGCCATGGTTCCCCCTGAAAAAATTAAAAGGCTTAGTTGAGATAGGAATATTCTCAATGATTTTAAACTATTTTTAACTTATTGTCTTTATTTGCGGTTTGAAAATGCAAAAAGTCTCTTTTGATTCTTTCCTAAAAAAGGGTAATAATAGTTAAAAATTAAATAGGAGTATTTTCGGTTGAGGCCTATAACTTTTGGTTTTCTGATATTTTTTGTTATTGGGTTTCCTTTTTTTGGATTTGCCAAGGTGGTGAACTATGATTCTTTGGCGTCCAAGGCGGTTAAGCTAGGAGCTAAGGAAAACCCTGAAAAAGTTATAAAGTTACTTGAGCCGTATAGAAAAGACCCTGGAAATCTAAGTGATATTTTTTTTAATAACTTGGGTGTGGCTTATAAGACTGTAAAACGATTCCAAAAAGCTGAATGGGCTTTTTTACGGTCCTTAAAAATTGCAAAAAATAAGCCGATAACAAACTTTAATTTGGCGCTGACTTATTACGAACTGGCTCAATTAGAGGAGTTCCCAAAATTCAAGGTAAAAGCTTTAAAAAAAGCCTCTTACTATCTGACAATTTGTTCTAATTTGGACCCAAAAAATAGAACGATAAAGCATTTGAATAAATGGAAGAAGTTTATTGCTAGCCATTTGAAGGCGGCGAAAGCCGAAGCAATCCCCAAATATAGGACACATTATTAGTCGACATAAATATCTAGAAATTTTTGTTAATAGTAGTAGATTTTCTTAGCTTCTAGAGTCTATTTTTTGATAAAATAAAACTCAGTTGCCGGTTTTATTAAAACTGTGCTATACAAAATTCAGTGCTAACAACCTAAGTTATTTCCTAAGACTGTATCTTTTTTATTTCCCCGCTCGTTTTCTCTAGTGCTGAGTCACAATTCGTAAAAATTTACCCAAAAACCTTTATCTACTCGGCGAGATTATCAATAATCTTATGTTTTCTGGCGGTTAGCTGGTAGATATTTCCTCTTAAATGTTTGTTAAGAACTTGTAAAATTTCTTAAAACTTTTCGATTAGCTCCACTTCCCAAAGCTCTACTTCTTATTCGCATTCTTTAGTGATTTTTTTAGCGCCAAAATAATATTTGGAATTAGTAACTTGATTTCTTTCATCGCATGAGAATTCAACTATTTCAAAAAAACAGAAGGTTTTGCTGTTAATTTTGTTTAAATTAGTTTAAATTTAAGCTAATTATATGTTTTTCCGATAAGTAGCTACTGTACGAAAAACATTAAATTTCAGCTAGTTAGGGGTAATGATGTCGGCTATTAAAAAAATTTGGTCGTTTTTTACCAAAAAAATTCCAACGGACATAAACTCGATCACCGAAAAAATTGAAGAGATAGACCAACCTGATTTTGAGCCAAGTGAAAAGCAAATAACAAACGATAGTTTTTTTTACGATACTTGGGAAAAAAAAGGGAGTGTAATTTATAACCAACGACCGGCATCTGAAGTTAAGAGCATGATTTTGGATTGCCAGGTTAGAATTCACTAAGCTTTACTTTAAAGTTTTAAAATTTTTCCAAAAAAGCTTGGAGCGGTTTTTAAATGCTCCATATCCTTCTGGCTTCAATTTTATTCCCCCAATTTATAAGTTAACTCATGAACTGTCCTTCTTGCTCTAACGTTCTGTCTGTATTTTCTTATGGCGGGTTAGGGATAATGGCCTGTCAAGACGGTTGTGCCGGATTATGGTTTGACCGCTATGAAGTAAAAAAAATAAATCCAGATAGTTTTGGAAGCGGTCGAGACCTTTTAAACGTTTCCCAAGTTGAGGGTCTTCGTTTGTTTCGCAACGTGGATCATATTTGCCCTAAATGTGAAATGACTTTGCTATTGCGTCATTTTTTTGATAGGAAACGGGGACTAGAGGTAGATCAATGCGCTCGTTGTGGAGGGATTTGGATTGAGATGGGAAAAGTATTGCAAGGAAAGTCCGGGGTTGAAAGAGAAAATCTCATTGATGCCTATTTTACTTTTGTATATGAAGAAAAAATTTTAAAAATGGATTTAACGATTGCAGACATAAGGGTGGCAGCTGCACAAATTGTGCAAGTTTTTAAATTTTTGGGAATGCGAGAAACTTTAGATTCTGGAGTGAATTAAAGTTTAAAAAAGTAACAAGAATTCGGAAAAAATAAAAAAACCGCAAGAGGCTAAGCCTCTTGCGGTTTTTTGTTTCAATATGATTATCGTATTATGCAATAGCTAGAAAGTTACAAGCTTCGTAGCAGGCATTACAGTTAATGCATATATCCATGTCTATGTGAGCTGTAACTTTTCTAGTTCCTCCAGTTATGGCTCCGGTAGGACAAGGTTTAACGCATGCGCCACAAGCCACACAGTCGTCTTCCTTTACGACATATTTATACAATCCAGTACATTTTGCCGCGTCGCATACCTGATCGACAATGTGTCTTTCGTATTCTCGACGAAAGTACTTTATGCCCGTAAGAATTGCTTTAACAGCAGTTTCTCCTAGACCACAAAGCGATGATACGTTTACTTCTTCAGCTAAAGCATAGAGCTTATCAATGTCTTCAACTTTTCCGCGACCTTCAGAGATATCGTCCAACTTATTCTTAATCAACGTGAGGCCAATGCGACAAGGCGTACATTTGCCACAAGTTTCCGCTTCATTAAATCCGATTGAAAACTTGGAAAGGTCAATTACACATGCTGAGGCGTCGTAAGCGGCAAAACTGGCTTGCCCCATAATAACCCCAGAGTCAATTAGGCTTTCATAGTCGGTAGCCGTGTTGGCTTTTTCAGGCGGTAGAAAACCGCCAGTAACTCCGCCAATATGAAGTACTTTTAAGTCTTTTTTCTTTTGGATTCCCCCTACATCTTCAATAATGTCCTGAAACGTTTTATCCATACTGTATTCCAGAAGACCATTATATTTGATGTTGCCAGATACTGCCCAAGTCTTACAGCCTTTTGCGTTTTCGTTGCCCATACCTCCATACCACTTGGCGCCTCTATCTTCTCTCATAATTGCGGCGACAGTTGCGTATGTTTCAGCATTATTTAAGCTGGTTGGGTTACCCCATAATCCTTTGCTTGCGGAGTGTGGCGGTTGGGCTTTAGGAAATGGACGCTTTCCTTCGATAGAGGACAATAATGCTGTTGATTCGCCGCCTATAAAAGCTTCAATACCTTGATGAATTGAAATTTCAAAGTTAAATCCCGAACCGCAGATATTGTCTCCAAGAAGATTTCGTTCCTTCGCTTGCTCAATAGCCATGGTCAAACGATTTACCGCGATGGAATAATCTGCTCTTGTGTAAATGATTCCTTCAGTAGCCTGCATTGCATATGCAGCGATGATCATTCCCTCTAACATTTGGTTCGGATTTCCCTCCATAACGCTACGATCCATATATGAAGCAGGGTTCCCTTCGTCGCCATTGACTACAATAAAGCGAGTGTCGCTTTCTGTGTTAGCGGCTATTTCCCATTTCAATCCTGTTAGAAAACCACCTCCACCTTTTCCGCGTAATCCAGATTTTTTAATCTCTTCGATTACTTCTTTAGGCTTGTAGTTTTTTAAAACATGTTTGAGAGATGAATACCCTCCAACCTCGATATATTCTTCAATATTTTCAGGATCGATTATTCCGCCAAACTCTAAGGCTACTCTTTGTTGTTTGTCGATTAACTCGTAGTAATCTTTTTTGGAAGCGGCCTTGGCATAAGGTTTTCCACCGACAATGTGGCCTTTGATAATATCCTTAACCATTGCGGGTTTTACTTTCTCGTAAGTGACCCTTTCTTCGCCGATGTAAAGATCTACCAAAACATCTCTACTACAATAACCTCGGCATCCTACTTGGCCCAGGGAACAATGTTTCTTTTCGCCGAGTTCTACATCTTCTTTGAGTTCTGCAAGTTGTTTTTCAAACTCTTTATAAACTTCCATTCCACCTTCGGCTAAACCACTTAGACTTAGGCAAACGGTGACTTTGATTGTTTCCTTTCCCTCAGCTTTTCCGGCAGCCTTGGGAGCTTCCTGGACAGCAGCCATGAAACCTCTCCTTCAAAACGCTAAAAAATCTTTTTTAAAAGTATTTCTTATAAAATCCAGACGTTTTTACTCTATACAGCGATTTAGTTAAAACCTGGATTAAAAACAATTTGTAAACTCTGAATTATAACTATTTGAGTTGAGATTTCCACCATTTTTTCCTTTTTGGAAGCTTAATTAGAGTTTTGCGGGTTTGATATTAATAATTAGGGGCATGTATTATGAGTAAAGCCTGATTTTTCTTTTAAATAAAGTGGTTTACGAGATATTATCTATAGTCAAGGAGTATGTCTGAGATTTACCATTCTGTGACTTTTTGTGTATTTTATGAAAAAAGGTGAAAAAACCAAGGCTATTATTCTTGAAACGGGAAGAGATCTGTTTTGGAAATTTAGTTTTAAAGACATTTCAGTCGATCATATTTGCGAAACTGCGGAGGTTAATAAGGGGACTTTTTATCGTTATTTTGAGTCCAAAGTGGACCTTTGTCTCCAGGTAATTGATCATAATTATGAAATGATGATTAAAGATATTTTTGAGAGAAGTTTTTCGGAAACTAGCGACCCTATTACTAGATATGAAGGGATTATTAGACGAATATACAATTTACAAAAAGGTTTTTATGATGATGAGGGCAGATGTCGCGGTTGTCCTTTTGTTAATTTAGCTATGGAGCTTGCCAACCAAGAAGAGTCTATTCGAAAAAAGTTGAATAAAGTTTATGAGGGAATGATCGAATATTTTAGTGAGATATACTCTCAAGCCGAAAAACAGGGTATAGCGACTATTAGAAGCGATAAAAATGAAATGGCTCGAAAGATGCTATACGTTTTAAATGGTTCCTTGGTAAGTTCAAAAATTGGAAAAAGACCAGATCTTATTCTTGAAGTAATTCCTACCACAAGAGTGTTATTGGGCGTGGCCTAATTCAAACATCGTTTTGAAAAATAAATAAATCGTTTAGTTATTATTGGATTCGTTTTGGAAGAGGCGGGAATTTATCATACACGCTTAAAAGATTAGCATAGCGTATTGGGAATTCTATTTTTTGAGGAGCTTTGTTTTCCTGCATTTGTGAATACAATTTAACCGCTAGATCTGAATTGCTGTCGATTTGGAATCCTTTGTTTATTAATGCAATGGAATTATTAAATTGGTCTTTATTTCCTGTGGCAACAAAATTGTTGTAAAGGAATATGGCTGGTATGAAATAAAATGAGCTATAAATTCGGCCGCCAGTTCTTATCAAATCTTCTTTAAACCAGTTTTTTAATTTATATCCATTTCGATTGTCAAAATAGAAACGCAAAACAGGTCTTTTAAATTCAGAAGTTTTTTGTGCCATTCCAAATTTGTCATGTTCGTTGACGTTTGTTGTTTCAATTTTAGTTCCTTTGGGGACTTTAGTTGGCGTTTCAATTATGTATATAGCTTTTAAAAATTCGTTAAGAGACTTTTCATAAGAAAAATTCATCAGCATTAAAGCTAAATTATAATGCGCGCGTTCGTTGTTGATCCCATATTCCAAAAACTTATTATAGTAAGTCGTAGCGTTATCATAGTTTCCCATTTCTTGTAATGCATACCCCTTAAAAAAAGACCAGAATGGAGTTGTAAAAACCTGATCATTTTCAGCGTCAAGAGGATCTGGTAAACTTAGGTTCCCATGATAAAGATAAACTCCAGTTTTTTGTAAAACCAGTTGCGGTTGGTAGCCAGAAGGAAAATAAAAAGGATAAAAATTTGGGTTTGACAATGGTTGATTCAAAATTAACCAAACCCCAACGTTTCCTTTACGCCTCCCCAAAAGCTCCATCCGGTGGTTTTCAAAAAATTGAGTGAAATACTTTGGGAGGCTGATTAAGGTTAATGCGTCTCCTAATCCTTCGCTTCTTAATTCTGTTATTGTCGTGATATTTAAAACCACATCATTTTGTTTAATATTTTTTATTAGATGGTCCCGAACGGATGGGTACCCTGCGGATTGAAACGATTCGTCTAGAAACTTTTTACTCCAAACCGGTTTAGGAAAACCCAATACCCAGGAAAATAAAAGAAACGCGGAGAAGTAGACTAAAGCTTCTTGTGTAGGTTTGTTTAACCTGATTTTCCCAATCGACGTAATCAACCAGACAAAGCCGGTAGCTACGCAAATCAGATAAAAAGGCAGAATAAATACAATAAATCTTCCATGTGTAATTCCGATTATTAATCCTAGAATTAAAAAAGAAGGAACAAATAAGGAGAGCAAAACCCTGAACAATGTTTTATGAGTTTGCGCAATGCGAATAAACCCAACCAAAAATAAGACGCAATAAAACCAATGCGCAAAAGAATGTCCCATGACCCAACCATGGTTTTCAAAGTTCAATGTCACAAAAGTATTTTTAAATAAGAGAGCTAAATTGCTTAAAGATGACCCTTCGTTGAATGAATATGCTTTGGTGGCAATTGGTAAAAGCGCTTTGTCTACAAACTCTCCTTTTGTTAAAAGATCTAACGTATTTTGTATGAAGTTGATTCCCTTAATTTGATAAAAAATAAGAGCCGCAATTAGAGACGCCGAGTAGGTTGTTAAGAATTGTATAGATTTCTGTTTTAACTTCGGTCCAAAATCGGATTCGCTCTTACTCATTGTCCAACCAAGAATGACTGTGGCGAAAATGATTGCAGGTTGAAATAAAAAGGGAAGAATCGTGTTGGTTATATTAAGAAAATTTAAAAACGCAAATGCTACCCAAAAGCTCCACCCCTCTTTTTCCCATCCCTTCATTAAAAACAAAATTGTGAGGAAAGAGGCAAACATATAGAACTCGGCGAAGTGAACCCATACCGTGATCCAAATATTGTAATAGGAAATTCCAAACAAGAATGCGGCGATAGCAGCTTCGGTTTTCCCGATGCGATTTTTAGTCCAATCGTAAATCAGTAGGAGGGTGCAAAAATTTATTAAGAGGGGGAACAGCTTATAGGTGTATTCATTCACTCCCCACCATTGGTAGAACCAGTTGGCAACTGGCATCCGCCAGTGAGCTGTTTCCGAGTGCCAGGGAGAGAGAAAAATTTCAGTAAAACTTCTTTTTAAATTGGGATTGATCTTATATTCAAGGGCGTGCGGATCAATGGGTGTCTCGATGATCCGCAAATATATCAGGGCCACAACCCAAGCAAATAAAACCAAAAACCCTTTGAATACAAAAGAGCTTTTTTTTAACGATTCGTCCATTTTTGCTTTGAGGAGGGAAAGATTAGCTATTAGATACGACTCATGGCGAGAGCTCCCAGATTATACTACGCAGCCTCGCTTTCCTCTATAGAAATTTCAAATTTGTAAACCAAATGAAACTGTCAGACCCTATAGTCGACTTATTGTTTTTTAGGGTTTTTAAACATTTTCCCATGACCGGGAACTATCCAGTCTGCGATTTCTAAAATCTTTTCGCGATGCTTTTCGATTTCATTTTGGCTCCATGCAAGTGGGTCGACTTTCGGACCCATATCCGGGAACCACCATAAATGAGTGAAAGCGTAAACGCCTGTTGCGGTTTTGACAATTAAGGATGCGTCTTCTTTTGTGTGACCGGGGGTTTTCAGTACTGTGATCCCAGGGGCAACCTCGTAGTTATCCGGGTGATCTTCCCATACGTCGTCTTTATACTTTGCCCAAAAGTCGATAACCTCGGCATTAGGAAACAGGCCTATGTTAACGGTATGATCTGGGTGATGATGACTAATAAATATATGCGTTACCGCTTCGGGAGCGACATTGTGCTTTTTTAGAGAGTCTGTGATTAAAGACCTGTCGGCAACCATTCCAGGATCGACGATAAGGTTGGTGTCTTTTCCTTGAACCAATGCAACAGTGCTTGCAACTTTTCTAGCTCCATCGGTTTTTACGCCAGGCAGGAACTCTTTTCCTTCAATGGGTTTTACATAACCATCCGAAAGAACCATCACTTTATTTTGGAAGCTTTCGGCATCAACCCGTGTAGAAAAACAAAGAATTAGAATCAGAAGAAAATAGAATTTACTGTATTTAAAATAAATCGGCATGCTTTTTATTGTCCTATTTTGCGAATTATGAATAAGTTTTTAAGGGGATTTATAGAATTATTATGATTTTCTTAATTTGTTTCTGAGGCGGTATACACTCGCCCTCTCCATTCGGTTTTGTTTTTTATTACCGCTTGTTGCATTGAAGAAAACATGATCCCTACAACGACTAAAGACCCCAATGGGAATAGTAGAGCAACCGCCGGATTGAGTTTTAATTCCTTGCATAGGCCAATTCCCGTTACTAATGTGAGGAAGACGGCCAGTAGCGATAAGGTTAAGCTCCAAGTAGAAGTTTCTACAATCCAATTTCCGTATAGGATGAAGAAGGGAGTTAATTGAAATCCAATCAAGCATACTGCGAACCAAATAGTTCGAGGGATAGATCTTTTAAAAGCCGAGAACACGTTTTTTTTCCATCCAGTCCAAATTTCATAGAAAGAGTGGTACATCCGTATGGAAAATAAGGATTTACCGTCGGCTATCCATATTTTATGTCCACTTCTCTTAATGGTCTTTCCCAACGCGATATCTTCAATCACGTTTTTTTTTACAGACTCGTGTCCACCAGCTTTTTCATAGGCAGATCGTTTGACTAATATAAAAGCTCCAATTCCCATAGCCTTAGGGCTATCAGGATTATTAACGTCGCCAAAGCGCGTTAGGCCAGCGATTAGGCCAAAAATTACTGGTTGAACTACGCGTTCCCAAAACGACCCAAAGGAAGCCCCTGGCATTAGAGTTAGCATATCCAGTTTTTGTTTTTGCATTAAGAATATTGCAGATTTTAGAGCGAATGGTTCAAATACTGGGTCGGCGTCCGTGAATAAAAGGTATTCTCCTTTCGTCTTGGAAACGGCTTGATTTAATACATAAGGTTTCCCCAGCCAACCTTCAGGCAAAGATTTTCCCTGAAAGCCTATAAAGTTATCGTAACGCTGTTCAAAAAGTTTAATTATTTCAAAAGTGCGATCTTCTGATTGGTCGTCTGCGGCAATAACCTCGAAGTTGGGATAGTCCTGAGTCATGAGAGAATCAAGACATGCTTCTAGATCGCGTTCTTCGTTTCTTGCCGGAACGCAGATAGAGACAAATGGAGAGAGTCTTAGAGGGCCGCTGACAGGTTCTGCTTTTTCTAAATGAATCATATTAAGCGCTAACCAGCCAACTATCCAAGCAACCAAACAGATTTGTAAAATGGTAAGGATTTCCATAATTAATTTGATATTATTCGAAGCGTTTGTCCAGAGTTCTAAAATTGATTAAACGTAAAATCGTCGCTAATTATAATGATAGGGCGCTGTTTTTTTAATTAATGATCCCATAAGTTTTACGATAAAGAAAGAGCGTGAATTGAACCATATATAAGCGTTGATTTGTTCATTTTTGATTGCCGCTAAAAAGGCTTTTGCAAACGTTATTAGTTAGCTCTGTTATAATGTTCAAGAAAACCATAAATATAATACCCCACTAAATAAAGATGATTGGATATTTAAAACCTGACAAAATGGAACTGGTGATGAAAGATTACCAGTACTATAAAATGTACTATTGTAGTATTTGTCGCCATTTAGTCAGAAATAATTTGCGGATCTATTCGTTTTTGACAGGGTATGAGGGCACCCTGTTGGCGATGTTATACAATGAATTAGTTGTTCAAAATGGAGATGCCATTTTGGACAATTGTTCTGGTGTTCCTCTTGCAAAAGTTCCAGTGTTGCCTGCAGATCACGAAGCGATCGAATTAGGCTCTTATTTGTGTCTTTTAGCTTTTCAAGTTAAGTTTCAAGACGACCTTTTGGATGAAACAGGTTTTTGGATAACCAAGTACAATCAGTTCTTAAAAAATCATATCGAAAAATCCGCCAATAAACGAAAAGAAGTTTACGAAAAGTTTAGAATTGATCTGAATTACGTACATAAAAAGCAAGTAGAATTGAGGGTTTTAGAAGAAGATTCATTGATTAGAGATTCGACAGTTTATTTAGAGCATTGGGGAAGCTTATTTGCCTATATAATGACTCAACCTTTTTCCGGAAAGATCGATGAAGAAAGATGTCAGGCGCTTAGGGAGATGTTTAAAGGGTTAGGTAAAATAATTAATCTTTTAGACGCTATGGCGGATATAAAAGAAGATGCAGCAAGCGGTCAATTTAATCCAATTTTAAAAGCAGAATCTCCGCAAGATTCAAAAGATAGAGAATGGCTTGAGTCTGCTTATAAAGTTTATAGTGGTGTGATTCAAACCGAGAGGCAAAAAATTTTAAAATTGTTTCCTGTTTTAGCCTTGCGTGAAAGCCTATCGATCGTTCAAAATATATTGACTCATTGTCTTGACAGAGAATTAAAAAAAGTGTTTGATTCAATGGTTTTGGATAAGTCGAAAGAAAAAGGACGTCTTCTTTTTAACTGTAAAGACTTTTAATAAACATTTATTTGTTTCTTAATCTAAATTTTTTAAATAATTTAATGGGTTAAGGGAATCGCTATAAAATCGAAATTACTAAGAGATTCGTCTTAAGAGTGAATAGCTAAACGATACCAAATTGGTAAGTGTTTCGATTATTAGAGGTTTTCTTAAAGTTATTTTTGTTTCTCAATTTTAAATCGATGGAGACCATTCATGTTTTGCCCTAAATGCGGTTCGGAAAACACTGATAACGCTAATTTTTGTACTCAGTGTGGCCAAGGTTTAAGTCCTAATACTGAAGTTCAACAATACGAGCAACCAGGACAACCTCAATCATATCAACAGCCTCAACATGGACGCCCTGATATGAAAGAAACGTTTAAGCAAAGCGCTGTTTCTGGAGCTGGCACCTATGCAGGTTGTTGCATAATGAACGCTATTTCTAATTTGCTTTGTGACGCCTGCGAATAATGTCGTTAGAGGCCATTGAAGGCCTGGTTCAAAATTACGGTTATTGGATTATTCTTGCAGGCACGTATTTTGATCATTATGGATTACCTTTATTTTTGGTCTTTGGAGGTATTGCGGCATCTCAAGAAATATTAAGCCCCGCAGCCGTTTTTATTTGTGGGTTTGCTGGTGGGTGGATTGCTGATTTATTTCTTTATTTTTTGGGTTTTAAAACTGGGCTTGAGTATTGGAAACAGTTTGCTTTTATTAGAAAGTTTTCAAAGCAGATTGGAATGGTACAAAGGCTTTTTGAAACAAAACCCGCTGTCATGGTAATTTTAGGTCGTTTTCTTTTCGCCGTATCTAAATTTATTCCGCCTTTTGCAGGTATGATCCGTTATTCCCCTTTTCGTTATGTTGTTTTTTCCTTTCTAGGTAATGTTTTGTTTTCCTGTTTTTACACTACGGCAAGTTATTTTCTTGGAAAAAGGATCATAGGATCATTAGATCAATTTAAGTTTACTGCAGTTTGCGTAACCGTTTTGTTTATTTTAATTTCTATTTGGGCTACTAAACGCCTTTCAACCTCCTCTCCTCATTAAAAAACAACTTAATTGTCTTTCTTAATCACCTAAAATAAAGATGAAAGATTATTACCAAACTTTGCAACTTGCGCGGAACGCTAATTTCCATGAAATCAAAAAATCTTACCGGTTTTTAGCGAAACAGTTTCATCCCGACAAAAATCCTGATCCAGAAGCTCAAACGCAATTTTCTGAAATAGCGGAAGCATACGGCGTTCTTTCCGATTTAAAAAAGAGGAGAGAATATGACCTTTTGCTTAATCGTGGGGATGCTAAATCGGCGGATTCAGGTTTTTATAGACGGCATTATTCCGGATATCCATATTTTCAGTACGACATTTTTACTCCTTTTTTTCATCGCTTTTTTATGGGAGGTCCTCAACCAAGTCAAAATACTCAGCCTAGTTGGCGTTTTATTTTGATGAATTATCGAATAATTCTAGTTTCTATTTTTGGTGCATTATTATTCTTTAAGTTTTTTTCAGGTTTTGACGGAACCGTTTTAGAGAAGAAGATGGAGGCGGGGTTGTTTAACGGTGTGGAGTATATTCTTGTTTTAAAAGTCGATAAAAATCAGGAAAAGAAGAAGCGCGTCAATAAGAAAATTTATGACCAAGTTGAAGTGAAAGACTTGGTTTTTAAAGAAAAATTTTCCTTAAGCTATTTTATTAACGAGCAAGAAAAAAGCATTGCAGGTTTTTTTAGAATTCTGTTTCAGATAGGATTATTTTACGCCTTAATTTCAGGTTTTTTATTCTTTTTGGAATATTCTAGAACTTAGTAGTGGTATTAAATTCATTAAAATTTGTTTAAATTTACCTTGATTTTAGCGTAACCATATGTAAAATAAGGTGGAAAAGCGGATGATCGTAAGGTTTATGTAGACGATCTAAAATCCTGTAGATAAAGATACGCACCCTGCGACAGGCGAACTAACCTTTTTGCCCTTTTATCGAATCTTTCAAAAAACACAGACCATGAAAGCGTCAAACTTTTCAAAAAAAATCTTTCAATTTCCTTTTTACTTGGTAATTGCCTCCGTCCTATGGACAACCTCGCAAGCCGAAGCTTTATGTGTCAATAAAAGTAAAGCGAATTTGAGAAAAGGTCCTGGTTTAAAATTTGAAAAAATATGGCAAGTTTTTAAGTTTATGCCGTTTGATCGAATTGATAAAAAAGGAGCTTGGTATAGGGTCAAGGATGTTGACGGAGACATTTATTGGATTTTTGACAAATTGGTCAGCGAAAAGCTGAAATGCGCAGTTGTTAAGAAAAACCAGACTAATTTGCGCGAAGGTCCTGGCACAAAGTTTCCAAAAGTTCCTTGGGCGCCAGTCGATAAATATTTTTCTATGAAAGTTTTACAGGTTAAAAACAATTGGGTCCGAGTAGAAGATAGTGTCGGCGACAAAGCTTGGATTTATCGCCCGCTAGTATGGATTCAGTAGGTTTTTTCGTTTCCTACCTCAGTTCTCATTCTAAAGCGCTTTCTATTTGTTTCGCAATTTGATTCAAGTTAATCGGTTTTACGATACAAGAATAGAATCTCATTCCTAGAGCTTTTTCGATGATAGATGCCATTGCCTCTGAAGTGAAACTAATTATAGGGACCTTTTGTATTTCAGGGGTTTGACAAAACTCTTTGAAGGCAGGTAACCCGGTAGCGTCTAATACGTTAACGTCAATTAAAATGAGATCTGGAGTTGATCGATGTGCAAACTCGATCCCAGTGCTGACATCTTTAGCGGAAGAAACTTTCCAATTTAGACGATCTGAAAGAAGTTTTTTCAACTGTTCTACATTTTCAGAGACGCTATCAAAATAAATAATTTCTTTATATTCTTGATTTGTTAATTGGGGTGTCAGAGGTTCAGACTTCTCTTTATTGACAGAAGCCAAGGGAAGTTCAATATAAAAGCAAGTTCCTTGCCCTACAACACTGTCCAATCCAATAGTTCCATTCATCATCTCAATTAATCTCTTGGAAAATGCAAGTCCAATACCTGTTCCTTCAATTCCCTTTTTGTCTGCGTCAAGTCTATCGAATGGTTTAAAAACGTTATCAAGTTTATCTCTAGAGATACCTGCCCCTGTATCTTGCACTTCTATCCGCGTTCTATTTCCCCCTCGTTGAAAAGATTTGACTTCAACTGACCCAGCTACTCGATTAAATTTAATAGCATTTGAAAATAGATTGATTAAGACTTGTTTAAGGCGCGTTTTGTCTGCTAGGACAAAGCATTTTTCTTGAGGCAGTTCGTCGATTTTGAAGGAAATCATTCTTTCTGTCGCTAGAGGTTTAGCGATAGAACAGGTTTCTGAAATTAAATCGGTGATGTTTATTGGTTGGATAGATAAATTGCAATTGTTTGCCTCAATTCTAGAAAGATCTAGTACCTCGTTAATGAGTTCCAGCAAGTGGTTTCCCGCCGTCAGAATCATATCTATATTTTCTTTTTGGTAGTTTGCTAGAGGATATTTTTGGTCTTTTTCCAACAGTTGTGCGAAACCTAAAATAGCGTTCATGGGGGTTCGGAGTTCGTGGCTCATTCTAGAGAGAAATTCTGATTTTGCTTGATTTGCTTTTTCAGCTTCTTCTGTTGATTTTTGTAAATCTAAAGTTCGTTCTTTAACTCGCTTTTCAAGATTTTCATTTGTCTTCTGCATGGCAATGCTTTGTATCTGCATTTGCGCGAGCATATTATTAAAGTGGTCTACAAGGTGGCCCAATTCGTCGTCGTATAATTTTGTAGCTCTAAATTCATAATTTTTTTCTGTTGCTACATCGTGAGCAATGGCGGATAAATTAACGACTGGTTTTAAGAACTTGTTGGCAATATACTTTGCCATCAGGATTCCAGTTATTGAGATAAATAAAGCGATGTAGAATGAGTTTAGTTGGGCTTGGGCAATTTTTTGGTCTATATGTTTTAGTGACAATCCCACTAAGGCTTGACCGTAATAAATTTGTTTTCCTAAAACTGGATCAAAAATTTCTATAGGCGAGGAAGAAAAAAGAAGTTCTTTCGATAAGAAGGGTTCTTTTGTATTTAGATATTTCTTAATATCAATTGTTATTTGGTTTCTATTTAATTCGGCAAATACTTCGTCGTCTTCGCTAAAAATTCCAAGATAAATTAATTTAGGATCTTTTTTGGCCCAATTAATAATTCTACGAACATTTTCAAAGTTTAAGTTTTTAAGTCCATAACCACTAGACTCCGCAATCATTTTTGACATATCTTGGATTTCGCTTTTTGCGAAATCTAAGGCGAGTTTTTTGTTGGTTTTAAAGAATAGAAAAGAAGTTAAAAGAGAAACAACTAACATGATAATGGCAAAACCGGCCAGAATTTTGAATCGGATAGAAACCCTAGAGAACCTTTTTTTCGCTTTTCCTAAGTCAAAAGGTTTCACAAAAGAATATGAAAGTTTTTGAATCATAGATCTTCAAATCGTAGAAATTTAAAAAACATTTCTGTTAAAAAAAACTACAAGCAGTTTTTGTTATTTAGTCCTTTAACCCATTAGTAACTTAAACCTAAAAGGTAAACAAAGGAAGAGCTAACTTTGATATTAAATTTCTTGATCCACATACATATGAGTTACTTTAATTGTAAATATTCTAAAAATTGTAGTATATTTAATTTACTTTTTTTGTGAAATTTTGAATGAATTTTCTTAGGAGTACCAAAAATATTGCTTGGCTATTTTTAGGTTTTTAATTGAAAAATACGTTTTGAGCTAAGCGGTTTTTTGGGGCATTTATTTTGATTTTTCAGTATAAAGACAATTGAAAATGAGTTAGTATTGTTACAATTTTGTTACGGAAAACGCACTTAAATTTTGAAAACTTTTTGAATTTCGGCGAGATGCAAATTAAAAGTCTTTGGTTTCTTTTTTTGGTTGGTTTAATCCTAATGGGTCCTCAAAAAACCTTTGCGGAAGATTATAAAGTTATAATCACTGAGCCCAAAAATAGAGCTAAGGTTAAAAATCCATTCAAAATATGTATGGATGTAAAAGGGTTGATTATAGAACCGGCAGACAAGAAACGAAATGAAGGTAAGGGGCATCATCATATACTATTCAGCTCATTGCCGGCAGATTTGAACAAACCGCTGCGCAGAAAAGATGCACTTCATTTAAGCAAGGGACAAACTTGTGTAATGTTAAAAATGCAACGAGGAAAACATGTAATAACGTCTTTATTTTCTTATGGAGACCATGTTCCTTATAATCCGCCTATTATGGATAAGATTCTTATTACTATTAAGTAATTGGCATAGATAAACTTTAGGACTTGCTATGGGATATTTCCTCAACCAATTCAAATTAAAAAATAGAAAAATTTTGATTTCTATTTTAACGCTGGTTTTTGTACTGGGGATAGCTATAGAAGCTTTTGCTGGAAAGAAAGTTAACTGGAGCGCAATCAATCCCCTTATGAAGGGAGCGACTTCTGTTGGACTCAGTTCTATGGAAGACGATGAAACAGAATGTTTTTTATGCCACAAAGATTACATTAAATCTTTTGGAAAAACAAAGCACGCAAAAGCTTATATTGCAAAGCACGGTGAAGGAAAAGTAGGAAGTTCTTGCGAAACTTGTCATGGACCCATGAGCCTTCATCTAAAGGAAGTCGGAATAACTGGAGATTCTATTCCAAACCCTGGAATTAAAATAAAAGCGAAACATGTTGTCTCATTTAAAAAGATTTCTCCTATGGCCAAAAATGCAATTTGTTTGCAGTGCCATGAAAAAAACTCTGTACTCCAATGGAGGGGAAGCGCCCATAGAGACTCTGGAATTAGTTGCGATAACTGTCATTATGTTACGCAGCGCAAAGGTAAGCGCGGATTATTAATTAAGGAAGATCCTAAAAAAGTTTGTTTTCAATGCCATCGAGAGCAAAAATCAAAATTGTTGAAAATTTCTCGTAAGCCTTTACGAGAAGGAAAGCAAGATTGCTCAAGTTGTCATAACCCTCATGGAAGTTTTGGCCCGAGTCTTTTGAAAAAGGCAACGGTTAATGAAACTTGTTACATGTGTCATCGTGAAAAAAGAGGGCCTTTAATTTGGGAACATGCTCCAGTCAGAGAAAATTGCTCTAATTGTCATGATCCTCATGGATCAAATTTTATAGGTATGCTCAAACAAAAAGCGCCTTATTTATGCCAACAGTGTCATATGGATGTTTTTCATTCTAGCAGTTTGTATGGTAGTAGCCAGTTGAACTCAGCGGACTCAAGGTTGATAGGGAAGTCTTGTATGAACTGCCACAGTTTAGTGCACGGGTCTAATCATCCTTCTGGAGCTAGGTTCCAAAGATGATTATTTCTAAAATTATTGAACTTTTGACCCTAGGTTGGTTTTGTTCAAACTCAATTAGAAGATATAAAGTGAAAAATGCCGTTTTAACATCGATATTTTTTGGTCTTTTAATAAGTTCTCCTCTCAAAGTTTTTGCTGAAGAAGCTCCAGAAGAGAGCGAAGTTTTTGAAATTGTTGGTGGCGCCGTGGTTGGAGGAGATGCCTACGATGAAATTATGGTGGAAGAAGGGTTCTCAGGCGATGTAACTCTTGGAGGTGCAGGTGTAGCGACTAATCGCCGATCGTCAAAATTTGGAGAATATACTGGCTTGGATGACGACCAAGGTTTTGTGGTAGGTAGTACCAACCTTAGTTATTATCGCCAAGGTTATTTCATGAATTTGCAAAGCGAGGATTTGGGGTTAGATAATCGTTCTATCTTTTTAGAGTCTGGCAAATTCAATGATTATAAATTAATGGTATCGTTTAGTCAGATTCCCCATTTGTTGTGGAATGAAAGCAAAACGCCATTTGACGGTTTCGGAACTAATAATCTGACATTACCTTCTGGTTTTACTCGGTCAACGAACGCAAGCGGAATTACTTTTTCTGGAGTGAGAGACGCTGATTTAGAAGTAGACAGTCGAGATAATCTTGATGTTAATTTTTTAAAATCATTTGGAAACAACGAAATTCGATTAGGATTTACAAGAGTAACAAAAGATGGGATTCGATCTTTAGGAGGAGTGTTTGGAACAAATGCTGGCGGCGCTAAATCAATAATTTTACCAGAAGCGTTTGATCAAAAAGCTGAAGAAGGGACGATTACATTTTCTCATAATGGAGAAGACCGCCAGATTCAACTTGAATATTTTGTTTCGCTTTTGGATAACAAAATTGGTTCTGTTTCTTTTGAAGATCCTTTCCAGGGAAGCTTGGCATTTGGGGCGGGAACAGTTCCTGATGCGGGAGTAATTTCTAGGGCTCCCGACAACCAATATCATCGTTTTAGCTTAACTGGCGGAATTAATCTCCCTAAGTCTACGCGGATCTCGGGAATAATGGAATATGGGTTATCGGTTCAGGATGAGGATTTGTTGTCATTTTCTTCAGGGACCGGATTGGGACTTTTACCTAGAAGAACCGCAGACGCAAAAATTCAAACGTTACATTTTTCTTTAAACGCTACATCTAATCCATTACCCAAATTAACAACAACCGCTAAATTTCGTCACTACCAAACTATTAACGATACGCCAAAAACTATTTTTCTAGCGATTATCAACGATACGGGTTCACAAGTCGATTCAAGTAATACGCGCGCCATATTCAATTTACCTTATGACTATATTCAGGATAAATTTAATTTCGATGTAGCTTACCGTATTTTGCCGTCAACAAACTTTAAGATGGGATATGACTTTAATTTACTTAAAAGGGATTTCCGTGCGGTAGAAAGTACGGTTGAGAATACTTTTAAAGCTACTTTAAGGTCTCATTATTTTTCGTGGGTTAACGCTAATGCAAATTTTTCTTATGGCGAGCGCGATGGAGAAAATTACGATGCTTTTAGAGTTTTTGAAACTCGCCATACCCCTGAATTTGTAACTCCTGGCTCATTTGACGCGGTTCCAGACTTACGGCGATATGATATCGCCGATAGAAGTAGGTTAAAAGTAGGAACTAATCTTCATATATCAGCTTCTTCTAAATTGGATTTCGGGATTTCATATAATTTTTTAGAGGATGATTATGACAAATCAGTTATTGGGCTGAAAAATAGTCAAAATCAAACTGTGGCGGTTGATGCAAATTATTCGCTAGGTGAGAATGGAGCTTTATTTGCTTACTATACTTATGAAGATGGAGAATCCCAACAAATTGGACGAAGTTATAATCCATTTGTTCCGAATGCGGCTTTTTCAATAAATAGAAACTGGGAAGTTTTAAATGAGAATATTGGAAACACGGTCGGGATAGGAGTTAATCGGTCCTATTATGAAGGACAGTTAACTTTCAGCGCCGATTATTCTTTTTCGCAAAATATTTCAGATTTCTCATTTAGGACAGGTTCAAGTATAACCGCTTCAGAAAGCCTTCCAGACGTTCGCTCTACTTTGCACCGTTTTCAGCTTCAAGGAGAATACCTCGTAACAAAAGCGGTTTCCATAGGGATGAATTACCTTTACGAAAACTTGAGCTATGATGATTTTGCTTTAGATGGTTTTGATCCAAGCGCGGGTAGCTTCAATAACAATTTGATCCTATTGCGCGGTGATATTACCGATTATGGAGCCCATGTTGGATGGTTATACGCTAAATACCATTTTGGTACTTAATATTAGAGTTCATAAAACGATTTTCCCTCAGGTAAAGCTCCCTTTATTTCGCAAATCTTAGAAGCGAAATCAACTGCCAGGCCCATTGCATCTTCTTCTGATTTTCCCTGAATCAATTCAAAAATAAGTTTGGCTGAAAAAGCGTCTCCAGCTCCTAGTGTGTCTTCGATATTTGACGAAACAGTAGAAGGGTTTTTTATAGGCAATGGGGATTCTTCTGGTTTATATAAATCGGCTCCGTTTTTACCTCTAGTCACGAAAATCGATTCAATCCCATACTCCTTGTGAAAGTGATCGATTAAATAAGTTTCTCCAGGGTAATAATCCAGACCCAGCATCCTTTTTAATTCTGACATTTCTTCTTCATTAGCTTTTAGAATGTCACAGTCATGAAGAGAGGCATCGATGATTTCATAGTTGTAAAAAGGGGGTCTTAAATTAATATCTAAAAATATTTTAGAATTGTCCTTAAGCCGTTTCATCGTTTCGCGAATGGTTGTTGTGGAGATTGGGTTTCTTTGGGCTAAAGTTCCAAAATATGTAAAAGTGGGAAAAGCGTCTTCTAAGAAATTTAAAGGGGGACCATCTTCTAAATAATCAAAAGCTTGATCTCTTAATATTTCAAACCGCGGAGTTCCCTGCATATTTAAGAATACCTGAACCTCTCCAGTCGATTTCTCAGGGTCGCGTTGTATACCTTCCAACGAAACTCCTTTTGACTTGGCAAAATCAAGAAATTCACTTCCTAATTCGTCTTCTCCAACTCGACTCACTAGTTTTGAACCGACTCCCATTTGAGTTAAATGATAAATAACATTAAACGGAGCTCCTCCAACATGCTTTTCATCGGGATAAATATCGAAAACGACTTCTCCTAGGGCTAATACTTTACAACTGATGTCGCTAGACATACTCAGATCTCCAATTTGTTTTAAACGTATCTAAAAATCAAACTAAGCAAAGGGAAGTTATGATATAAAATAATATTTTAAATACAACATTATTATGGGAACGGTCAAATTTCTGACATGAAGCAATCAAAACACATCCATTTAAAGCCTTGTTTCTGTATGATGTGTCTAGGCTGATGTCGTGTATTTAAGTATCGGGTTAATAATTAATTTAGATGTTGCCAGAAATAAATTTTTACGACTTCTATTTATAACGCATATTTATAAATTTTTTTAGCTAAGAGGTTTCAAATGACAACAACCGCTATGGTAGAGCCCGCTCAAGGAGTAAGGAGTTTTTTAAATAGTTCGCAAAAGCTTTTGATTGATGGCAAGCAGGTAGATGCCGCAAGCGGAGAAACGTTTGAAGTCATAGACCCATCGGATAACTCGGTTCTAACTCGAGTGCAAAAAGGTGGAGAAGAAGATATTAACCGAGCGGTACAATCGGCTAGAAAGGCTTTTGAAGAGGGACCTTGGCATAGAATTACTCCTTCTGAAAGAGGGAAATTGATCTGGAAATTGGCAGATCTTATTGAAGCGAATTTAGAAGAATTTGCCCAGTTAGAAACCCTAGACAATGGTAAACCATTGACTATATCACGAGCGGCAGATGTACCCCTGACTATTGATCATTTCCGATATTACGCAGGCTTAGCCACTAAAGTCCACGGTGAAACCATGGATATCAGCGTTCCCTATATGCCTGGCGCTAATTTTTTGGATTATACTTTGAGGGAGCCGATTGGCGTGGTTGGACAAATCATACCCTGGAATTTTCCTCTATTAATGGCCGCTTGGAAAATGGGAGTGGCTCTTGCCGCAGGTTGTACTATTGTTTTAAAACCAGCCGAACAAACTCCATTGTCCGCTCTTAGATTGGGGCAATTGGTCTGCGAAGCTGGTTTCCCCGACGGAGTGGTGAATATTGTAACGGGTTTTGGCGACGCTGGAGCGGCTTTAGCGAGCCACGATGACGTTGATAAAGTTGCTTTTACCGGTAGTACAGAGATTGGACACGAAATTGTTAGAGCGTCTGCTGGTAACTTAAAAAAAGTAACTCTTGAGCTTGGAGGAAAATCTCCAAGTATTGTATTCCCAGATGCAGATCTTGATTTAGCGGCTTTGGGGGTCGCCAATGGAATATTTTTCAACCAAGGCCAATGTTGCTGTGCCGGGTCTAGAATAATGATTCACAAAAAGATATATGATGAATTGATAGAAAGAGTTTCTGAGCATGGCAAGGGTATTAAATTAGGACCAGGAATGAATGAAGAGACTCAAATGGGACCTTTAGTTTCCAAGGAACAACAAGATCGAGTTTTAGGTTTTATTCGATCGGGGGAAAGCGATGGCGCAAATATATTAATTGGCGGCAACGTACCTGGAGGCAGTTTAGAAAATGGTTGTTATGTCGAACCTACTGTATTTACCAACGTGCAAAGGGAAATGAAAATCATCCAAGAAGAAATTTTTGGTCCTGTCGTTACTGCCGCTCCATTTGAAGATCTTGATGAAGTGATCGCAAAAGGTAACGATACTGAGTTTGGTTTGGCGGCTAGCGTTTGGACTCAAGATATTAATAAGGCTCATAAAGTCGCAGCAGGTTTAAAGGCAGGAACTGTTTGGGTGAATTCCCATAATATTTTTGACGCAGCGGCTCCGTTTGGAGGATATAAGAAGAGCGGCTATGGCAGAGAGATGGGAGTTCACGCCCTAGAGAATTATACGCAAGTGAAAAATGTCATTGTCCAGTTACATTAGTAAATATTAGTATTACGAAGACAATTAAATACCCGACATTAAGCGATCTAAACTCCTCTATTTAAAGCCTTGTTTCTGTATGATGCATCTAGATTAATGTTGTCTATTTAAGTATTGGGTTAGCAATAATTAAAAAAACTCTAATGTTCAGATTTTTCTAAAAGCTTGGTTCTTAAAAATCTGGGGCAAGGTGATGTGGAATTAGTTTAGCGGCAGAATAAAGAAGCGAAATCCGTCATAGGCAAAGGATTCATTGGGATTAGCTTTAAGCCAAAGGGTTATACTGTAGGTACCGGGGTTTACCTGAGCGACATTTGAAAAAAGAAGCCAGTTGTTGGCGAATAAAGAATCTGATTCTTTTAATGTTGTGTGTATTCCATCATTCAATTCTACAAAAGGCAATTGTTGAGGAGTTTGGTTTTTTTCGGTCATAAAAGCCATTTCTGGATGGTTTATTTTTAGACCCTTTCTAAGGTTTTTACCTGTCCAAGTTAATATAGCAAGGCTTGGTTGAGTGATTTTTACCAACTTCGGAAATATGGAGAAACCGGCAACCCCCTTTTCGTTAGCTATTACGTGGAGAGATTTTTGTCCAAATACTTTTGAAGTGGTTTCGGAGATGAATTCTCCAGATCCTGAAACTATATTCCATTGAGTTTTGGATTCGAAATCGATAGGTAATATACCTTTTGCCTGGTTTTCTGAAATTGGATACAAAACTCGATTGCCGTTAAGGGGTATGGTTGGATTTGCCAAACTAAATCCTCTAAAGGGGAAAGTTTTAGAACCTGATCTAGAAAATGAATAGTTTGCCCATTTAAAGTTTGGTTCTGAAATTAATTTTAGTCCGCTTAATTCATTGTCATCGATAATTTTCTTTAAACGATTTTTATACACTTGCCTTGCATATAAATAGTTTTTGGAATTTTGGATTACTAAGAGATCGTTCGGCTCAGTATAACTTTCTGTTAATTTATAATAGTCAGGACCGCTTACGGAGTCTTGAGAGGGATAAAAATTAAAAACTAAATGATGAAAAGAAAAAAATGACCAGATGATGAGTAAAACAGAGCTTAGGTGAAGTTTTAAATTCAGTTTTATCGGCTTCGTTAGAAGTTGCCCAGCCCGTTCAATACCGGCGGCAAAAAAAACTATGATCCAAGGTAAATTAAATAAATAATTTCTTGGATACCCCCCCACACCCGTTATCCAAGTTATTAGAGCTGGGATCCCTAAAAGAAAAAACGGCAATAAGAAGTATTCTTTTTTAACGGAGAAAGTGAAAAAGAATCCTGTTCCCACAAATAGAAGTGACCAAATTAAATTTCCCGGAAAAACTTTTTCGAAAGAGCCAGTAATGGTTTGGATCGCTAAGAAACTATTTGAAGATTCACTTAATTTTGGTAAGTGGTAGTTCTTAGCTTCTGCTAACAGTTTGTCTAAAATAGGCCAATAAGCCGCAAAGCTTAAAAGAGCTATCCCTGAAAAAACTGTGAAAATGAAAAGGGGATTAATTAGGGCTGCATCTTCATTGTCATTCTTAAGCTGAGAAAAAGGCTTCCAGGTTATAAGCGCCGCCCAGACGCCGAGAGCGGTAATAAAATAGGCATTTGTGGGAATCGTATAAACTCCTAGAAACCCACTTAATATTGTTATACACGCCCACTTTGTTTTTCCTGTCTCCAATAATTTTAATAGAGAGAATAATGTCAAGGCTGCAAAGAAAATGATCCAGCCATATCCTCTTGCTGTTTGCGAATAAAAGATATGTGTGGGGTTAATCGCCAAAGTAAATAAGGCAATTGCTCCGATGGTTTGCGAACGAAAAATTTGTAGAGCTATTAAATAGACTAGCCACAAAGTTGCAATGCTTAAAATAAAAACCGGCGCTCGAATTCCAAAGGCGTTTTCTTCTCCGAATAGAAGTATTGATATTCGGATGAAAAGCGAGTTTAAGATATGATGGCCGCCAAAAAAATAAGAAGTTGCAATGTATTCGAGAGGGGCGTGGCCGTAGTCTAAAATATTTTGATTTTCGTCGGCTTTACCTAAAGCGGAGGTAAGTCCCCATAACCTTAATAAAACGCCGACTAAAAATGAAGAGCCTACAAATATTTTGATTTTCGATGGTTTTTTCATATCAAGAAGCTATTACAAAATTTTATATAAGTTAGCGTCTTTAGGCGATGGCAGAAATGCTAAAAAAGAGGTTTTTATTCGTAGACGTTATGCGCCTAGTTATTAAAAACATGGGCTAGATTATAGCTGACCGATAAAAATAAAAATTATTAAGGATCCTCTTATGATTCAGGGGGAGAGAGATAGAAAGGAGTTTTGCTTAATTTATCCCCAAACTTTTTTAAATTGATCTAGAAAGCTATCGTCCATAGCTGTAGATCCTAGAATATTGGTGTTTTGGTGGGTATGATAACCATGAAAATCTCTACTTCCGGTTACTATTAGATTAAATTCATTTGCTAAATCTATAAAATAATTTGTGGTACCCATTCTTTCGTGGAAGGGATAAATACATTCCAAACCAAGCAGTCCATAGTCAATCAGTTCTCGAACCATTCCAGGAACGTCTTCTTTATTTCTGCCTTGTGCGGGAGCTAATAAAGAGTAACTTCGCTCGCCAGGATGAGCGATAACAGGCACGCCGTTGCTTTGTCTGATTAGCTCGATGGCTGCTTTAATAGTTAGATTCTTTTTTTCGACATTGTATTTTACCAAGTATTCGTCAAATGCTTGAGCTGTACTGGAAACAATTTTTAATCGAGTCATTTCTTTCGCTAAATGGGGTCTTCCAAGAACCCCTTCTGCAGCTTTTGTAACGTTTTCGTATTTGATGGAATCTTTAAATTTGTCAGGAACAACCTTGTTGATTCTTTCGATCAATTCTTTCATCCGGTTTTCACGGAGGGCTTTCATTTCACCAACGCGACTTTTTAATTCAGCTTTAATGGAGTCTGGGCTTTTGAAATATGCTAATAAGTGAAGATTGAAATTTCGATAATTGACTGTTATCTCAATTCCAGGGAAAGCGAAAATGTTAACCTTTTCAGCGGCGGTAACTAAATCAGCAATTCCTCCAAAAGTATCGTGGTCGGTCAAGGAAAGTATGGAGACTTTATTTTTAACGGCAATTTCTACTAATTTTTCGGGAGTAAACTCTCCATCTGAATAAGTAGAATGCATATGAATTTCTGATTTTACGCGTTTCACTTTAAAACCTTGAAGCAGTTAGGCATGTTCATAACAAGTTGTGGCAGGTTTTTGTTTTATATCTTTCCAACAACCTGCATAAGAGGTTAAAATATAATAACTTGAATTTTGAATTTTCCCTAATTTCTCTGTCAATAAATAGATGTTTTTTCTAAAAGGTTTACAAAAATATTCTATTTATTTTCACAATAACCTTAATTTTTTCTCATGAAAATAACACTATATTGTTCTATAGCTCTTATATTTTTAGCTTGTGTTTCCTCATTGCCGGCTAACGATCTCTCTCCTAAAACGGTTCAAATACTTTATACCGGTAACACCTTAGGTGAATTGAAACCCTGTGGTTGCGCAAGAGAGGAGGATCAAGGAGGTATTGAACGTAGAGCCAAGTTGATTGGAGAAGTACGAAAAAAAGAAAAGAATTTAATTGTTTTGGATTCTGGCGATAGTTTTAAAGCGCCCAGTAGGCAGGGGAGAATAAAAGCAAGGTTTTTGATGCAAAGCATGGAATTAATGAACTATGACGCGATAGCGATAGGAGATAAAGACCTGGTATATGGAAACGCTTTTTTTAATCAATGGAAAAACGTTCCCTTTGTGGCGTCTAATTTAAAACTTTCAGGTGTGGATTTTATTCCAGAGTTTAAAACAAAGAATTTGGCAAATGGGGTTAAGGTTGCCATCCTGGCGTTAGCCGACCCAGAGTTATTTTATCTGGGAGGAGATCAAACGATCTCAGTAGCTCAACCTAGAGAAACGTTAAATAGAATTCTTCCAGTTTTATTAGAAAAAGAAAAACCGGATTTGACTATTTTGTTAACTCACATGAAAAAAGAAAAAGCGCTTGCTTTTATGGGAATTCCGGGAGTAAACGTGATTGTTAACGGCAATATCGAAACCGAAACAGATGTTATTGATATGAATCCTCAGGAAAAAAATGGAGTCATATTTGTACAGGCGGGACCTCGTGGTCAAAAAGTAGGCGACTTAAAACTTACCTTAAATAATAGAAGTGAGATTTCCTTTTCGCATCAAATGATTAAGCTGGATTCGCATGTCAATTTCGATTCTGAAATGGTAAAATTGTATGGAAAATATGATGAAGAAATTGAGGATTTATTTTTAGAGTCTTTAGCGGCTAAAAGGAAAAAAAATAAAGGAAAAGTATACGCAGGAGAAACAGCTTGTAAAACATGCCATCCGAAAGCGTATAAAACTTGGGCACAATCGCGTCATGGTCATGCGTATGCCACTCTTAAACGTGTAAACAAAGCATTTGATCCAGAATGTCTTATTTGTCATACCGTTGGGTTTAATAAGCTAGGGGGATTTATTAGCGAAGTTGATACCCCTCATTTAGAAAATGTCCAATGCGAAGAATGTCATGATTCTGCTTTGGATCATCTAAAATCGCCGAAAAAAGGTTGGAGTTTAAAAGTTAAAGAAGCTTGTAATAAATGTCATGTGAAAAATCATAGCCCTAATTTTAATTTTTCAACGTATTGGTCGAAAATAAAGCATTAATATTTTAATGTGGCTACAGATCAGTTTTTTTTTACTGAGCTAAGTGAAAATTTACTTAAATAAAATTAGTTTTTAGAGGTTCCCAAAGCAGTAAACCACAATAAAGGGAAATAAACGAATTCAGGAGAGATTAGTATGAAAAAGATTTTTGCCGTTGTTTTGATTTTGACCTTTCTGTCTACCCCTAGTTTTGGCGCTGACGCTGACATAAAAGGCAAGTATGAAGTTATCGGTTCAACGGAAGGTTTGAAAGGAGCTTCTCAAGTCGAGTTAATTGAGCTTTTTAACTATTCCTGCGGCCACTGCTATAAGTTTTTGGAAACCTCTAAGAAACTCAGAAAAAAATATGGGGCAAAACTGTTCCACAAGAAATTTCCAATTTATTGGGGAGATCAAACAGCTTACCCATCAATGGCTTTTTATATCTCTGATAGTGTAGGAATGGAAGAAAAGTTCACGCAAGAACTATTCGACACTAACTTTAAGCTGAACATAAATATTTTTAGAGCCAGAGTTATTAAGCTCCTGGCAAGAGATTATGGAATTGCCAAAGAAATGACCTCGGGCATGGAGTCTAAAAAAATCGAAGCAAAAGTAAATAAAGGGCTACAGATGGCCAGAGATTTTAAAGCCAACGAAACGCCAACAATTATTGTCAATAAAGTCCTAAAAGTTACTCCTAGCATATCCGGTGGCACTGTGGATCAAATGACGGAGAACCTGGATGTAATAATTGGAGATATTTTGGGTATGAATTAAACGATATTTAATTTAAGTAAATATCGTTTTTCTCCAGATCACCATGGCTTTGATCCGACAAATTATCCAAAATCGTAAAAAAAGATATGCTGAAGTAATAGCGACTCTTATTACTATTTTATGCTTATTTCTTTTCATATCTCAAACTTCTAATTCAGCGTTTGCTGGTTTTTTTGACGACGATCTTGAAATTTTCGAAGAAGTTTTTTCTTTGATTTCGGATAATTATGTTTATCCCCCCGATTACCAAAAGCTTTATTCTTCTGCAATTGAAGAAATGGCGAGCTTTCCGGGATTAGAGTCCCTTTCTTTTGAAAATTCTGGTGAAGGTTCTTCTGTCATAAGAAAAGACGATCTCAATGTTAAATACAATTTGACTCCAAGTTCTGAACATAATTTCCGGGAACTAAAAAAAGTATATTACTTTCTTCGGGATAACTTTCGAGATACTTTTACGGAAAAACAAATTGAAACAGCTGGTATTGTCGGGGCGATGAATAGTTTGGACCCTTATTCGCAGTATTTGGATAAAAAGCTATTTGAGCGTTCTATAAGAGATACCGAAGGTAAGTACGGCGGCTTGGGAATGATCATAACGTTGAGGGACAATCGTTTGACGATTCTAAAGACGATGAAAAAATCGCCGGCAAAAAGAGCCGGAATTTTACCTGAAGATATCATTGTTTCTGTAGACGGAAAGAAAACGACTGGATTACAAATTGAAGAATTAGCAAACCTTCTTAGAGGTCATCCAGATACTAAGGTTTCTATAAAAGTATTTCGCCCCAAAATTAACTTAGATAAAGAATATATTCTAACCCGCGAAATCATTTCGGTCGAAACTGTTGAATACAAAAAAGTGGGAATAGATGCGGGCTATATTAAAATCACTAGTTTTTCAAGGCAGACAAACGACCAATTAGAGGACGCTCTTCAGGAAGGCCTAAAAGATCGTGTAAAGTCGTTAATTATTGATCTAAGAGATAATCCCGGAGGTTTGTTAGATCAATCTGTAAAGGTTGCGAGTCATTTTGTAGGGCGAGGTAAGTTGATTGTATATACCCAAGGTAGAAGAAAAGAAGATCACAAAAAATATCATTCAGTCTATCGGACTAGTTTGAAAAAAATTCCAACCGTTATTTTAATCAATCAACGTAGCGCAAGCGCTGCGGAAATTGTTGCGGGAGCTATGAGAGACTCTGGGACTGCGCTTATTATGGGCGAAAGATCTTATGGTAAAGGATCTGTGCAAACGATTTTTAGAATTCGAGACAAGTCGGGCATAAGGTTAACTACATCTAAATATTTTACCCCATCAGGAACCGATATAAATCGACAAGGTATTGTTCCCGATATCGCTATTTTGGACGATCAATTTGTAGAAGAAGAAGGAGATTTAAAATCCCGCGTGCGTAAAAAAGGCCCCGCTCCAGCGATGGAGATCAAGCTATCCGCAGTGGAAAAACTATTGGAAAAAAATGGTGTCGAAGTGAATAAAGAAGACGATCCAATAGTTTTATATTCAAACTTTATTCTTCAAAAACCAGGGATAGCAAATAAGAAATTAGCAATTGAAAAAGCTAGAGAAACAGCGGCAAATATAAAGTATTAACTCTATTACCAAACGGAAAAATGGCAGGCGATGCCAAAAACAATTAAATTAAAAAAATTGAAGAGAGTATTTTTTTATAGGAAATTATTTTTTCCGTTTTTTGTTAGTTAACTTGGAGTATTTTGATGGATATTCTTGAAATTGATTATGAAAAAGGCGTCGTTATGGCTGATTATAGAGACGATCTTAACTCCTTTAATCCCCATAAGAGCAATCGTGAATGGAAAATTATTTCTAACACTGAAAATAGGTTTTTATTGTTAGAAAGAGAAGAAAATGGGATTTTTCATGCAGCGGAAGCGGACGTGCGCAAAAAAGAACTTTTTGAAGTGCTGGAAATAGGCTATAGGGGGCCTAATGGAGAAACGTTCTTTTTTGATCCCGAAACGGGAATTGATAAGATTTGATTGAAGTCTTTATTAGAAAAAACGTAGTTTTTTTATGTGAGGCAATTGTTTTTGCAAAGCTTGTTTTGTCTCGGAGGCTAAAAAGTTACCTCGTAAATCTAGCTTTTTAAGTTTTGGAAAGTTTTTAGAATTGGCTAAAGCCAACCCACCTGGATCGTGGATTTCATTCCAGCCCAATTGCAGTTCGGTTAGATTAGGAAAGGATTGAGAACTAGCTAAACTTATAGTCCCATTATCGCTAATATCATTCTTTCTTAAGACAAGAGATTTTAAGTTAGATAGGATAGATGTGCTAGCCAACGCTAGCGCTCCTTTTTCAGTTATTTCATTGTAGCGCAAATCTATCCGGGTAACTTTTTTAAGGAAATCGGATTCTAATAGTTTCTGAACGCCAAGGTCTCCAATTTTCTTCCCGCCTAAATTAAGTGTTTTTCCGTTTCGAGACAATCCTTCTTTAAAGATTTTTTCGTAGTCGATCTTTTTTTCAAATACTTGTGCATTTGCTACAGGAATCGAAAAAATCAAAAAAAGTAGAGCTGTAATAGAGGAAATCCGATAACCTTGTGGAAACTGACAGAAGAGTTTTTTAATCGTCGTCATCATCGTCATCATCGAAATCGTCTTCAAACATAAAGTCTTTTGGATCGTCTGTATGTAAATGGCATAAAAAGGTGCGGGACTTAGCTTTTCGTAGAGCTTCAATTCCTTCTACTCGAACACGGTTTGCCGTTAAAAAGAGATAGGTTAACTTTGTTAGAGTTTGAGATTCGGCAATGGCTTTCGCTCCCTCGTCTTCAACCAAATTCCCATACAACCCTAATTTTTTTAATCTTCCAAAATTAGGAGAACTGGCTATTGCTTTAACCCCTTCGTCCCCTATCACATTACCGTATAGTTCTAACTCTCTTAGATTTGTTAGTACTTCAGAATTCGCTATTTCCTGAGCGCCTTCGTCTCCAATGCTATTATTGGGTAAGCTTAACCTTCTTAACTTAATTAGCTTTTCAGATCTTGCCAAAGTAGAAGCTCCTTTGTCTCCAAAGTTGAAATTACTTAGATCAAGAGTTCGTTTATCTTCGCTTAAGTATTGTTTGATTAAATAATCTACGCTAGCCACAGTTCTCCTCAAAAAGTCCGTTTGTTCGATTAAATTTTAGGTTGAAATATATTATATACTACCAAATCCATCAAGAATTGTTTTTTAAAGTTGATTTTGTTTTTTGGCAGAGTTGAGCAGAAAAAGAAGATTATTAATAATGAAAATTAAAAAAATAGATCACCTTGTTTTGACCGTTCGCGATATTGAGGCTACTTGTTTGTTTTATGAAAAAGTATTGGGCATGGAAATTGTTACTTTTGGAAATGACAGGAAAGCCTTAAAGTTTGGGGGGCAAAAAATTAACTTGCATCCTTTTGGTAATGAATTAGAGCCGAAAGCTGAAACGCCAACCCCTGGCTCAGCAGATTTATGCCTAATATGTGAAACTCCAATGGATATAATTACAAAACAATTGGAAGAAAGCGATGTTCAGGTTATTGAAGGGCCTGTTAAACGAACGGGAGCTTTAGGCCCTATCCTTTCTGTTTATATCCGCGACCCAGATCAAAATCTAATTGAAGTCTCTAATTATATTAACGACGTAAAACAAATGGAGTGAGTGGAGTTTTCTTAACTCTCAGCTTTTCTCTGGATTAAATTTTTTTTGTATCCAATCAATTTCGTCATCTTTAGTTTGGATATTCTCTGTCAAACGAGCTTTTTTTAAACTCTCCAAAATATTCTGAAACGTTGGTCCTGGAGAGAAGCCAAGTTTGATTAAATCGCCTCCATTTACTTTAAGGATGGCTCTTTCCCGATAATAATCATTATAGGAAGTGATAGCTTTTTTAACGCCTTCCGTTTTTGCTAATGCAATCAATAAGGAAATTGCTTCGTCGCTAAGTCGATGTAAGGCTTCATAAATGACTATAGGATCTATATCCTCAGTTTTGTCTAAGGCTATTAAAGTTTTATCAACGCTTTCTATACTTTCCTGAAAAAAACTAGCTTCTTTTCCTTTTATGTCTAATCTAGATAAACATGGCTGTCTGGATTTTTTGGGTGTGGAGTAGAGCATACCTAAAAAATAAACTTTCCATTTTTCAGGAGTATCCTTTAAATGGTGTAAACCTTTCTCGATTTTATTTAATAGTTTAGTGCCCGAGGTTGGATCAAAAAGATTAGGATGTATGCATTGTAATAACCCGATTTCTTTATATCGCTGTACATAAGATACAGGTCGTTTTTCTTGTAAGGTTCGTTTTAATTCGTTAAAAATCCGAAATCCGCTTAAACGGTCAAAAACTTTTGCATCTATAGCTTCTTTTAAAAGTTGATTTGTTTCAGATTCCAATGAAAACTCAAACCTTTTTTCATAGCGGATTGCTCTAAAAGCTCTCGTAGGATCGTCTAAAAAACTTTTGGAATGTAAGATTTTTATGAGTCCTGAATTAAGATCTTCAAGGCCATCATATTTGTTTATTAAACTAAACGCATTTTCTCCGTTCAACTTCAACGCCAGGGTATTAATAGTAAAATCTCTTCTAAATAGATCCTCGTCTATAGAACTTTTTTGAACTTCCGGCAAAGCGGCTGGATGTTTATAAGTTTCAGAACGTGTGGTGGCAATATCCAGTTTGTCTTCGTTTTCTAAAACAACTGCACAAGTTAGGAATTGGCTTTTTTTCTGAATTTTGAAACCTAATTTAGCGGCGATAGCTTCTCCTAATTCCGGCCCGTCTCCTTGGACGACAATATCCCAATCGAGAGCTTCTGCATCCAACAAAAAATCGCGTACACAGCCTCCAACGAGGTAGACGTCCATTTTTAAATTGTCGGCGCAAGTTGCCGTTGTTTCGAATAGTTTCCAAACAGATTTTGAGACTTTTGCTTTTAGTTGCGAACGAATGCTATCGGGCTGGAGGGTGTTTTTTGGATTAGGCACAATGATTTAGATTATTTTTTGCCGTTTAATTATTCTTAAATTTTAGACCCACTTTGAATTGAGAATTTAAAGGGAGAGAACAAGTTTTATTATCACATATTCGATAGATTAACTTGCCAGATACTTCTCCTGTTTTGGTGAGGAATGGAACTGTCGTTTTGTAATCTCTATTAAATTGAGCTATAGATTCATGTATTTTAACCGTTTTTTTGAGAACCGGGTCCAAGGATAATTTTGGAGGAGTTTCAGTCCAATCGCTTAGAGGATGAAGATTCGAATCTTCAAGTTTTATTTGGGTCGCTAACTTTTCCTGGGTAAAGTTCTCTTCAAGAGAATAAATATGAGAGCCGGGTTGTAGGATCACCTGAATGTGGAGAGTAAATCGTTCGCCGGGTTTAATCGCTTCGGGTATTGTGGCGGCTGATACTTGGAGTGTCGGTCGTTTAGTTTTTGAGGATTGAAATTCTTTAAAATCGTTAAATGAAAATGCTTCCGAACTGATTGGTAGTAACGTATATAAAAGGAAAGATAATATACAAATCAGTTTAAAATGAATTTTTAAAACAATCATTCGGTTGAAGGACCAAGGATTTTAATTCATAGAATTTGATTCAGCAGAGCGTAGATATTTTTTTATTGCGGATATAAACTTTTCCTCAGGAACGGCGCCAGAAAACATTTCTCCAGAAATTGTATCTGTTTCTGCATCAAATGAACCAATAATAAAAGTAGGAGTCCCTTGGATTCCCATTTGAGCGCCCTCTTTTAAGTCGTTTTGAACCCGAGCTTTATACTTACCTCCATCCCAACAACTTTTAAAATCATCCATATTTTTAACGCCAGCTTCTTTAGCAGCTTTCAAAATATCTCCGACTTCTAGTACCTCTTGTTTTTGGTAAATCACGGATTGAAGTTCCCAAAATTTGTTTTGATCCCTAGCGCATTCGACCGCTTCAGCAATTGAACTAGCCTGTTTATGGAATGGCAACGGAAAATGACGATAGGCAAATTGGACTTTGTCTTTATATTCCACTCGGAGCTTTTTCAGCGTTTTTTGAACGCGCTTGCAAAAGGGGCACTGGAAATCGGAGTATTCTAAAACGGCCACTTTTTTTTGATTGGTTTTTGAATCTGCGAAATAACGAACGGCAGTTCCTAAGCTAGCTACCAAACGAAAATCATTTGGTTCCTTAAGGAATTCTACTAACCAGCCTTTTTGGAGAGCTAATTGGTAAATCCTATCGTTGTAGTTTGCTTCAAAAATTTTTCCTAAATAGTCCCTGATTCTTTCTTTCATTTCTTCGAAAGAACCCAAATCTTTTATACCTGGGGTGCTTTCGTAGAATTGTTTCATATCGCCTAGGGATAGTTTAGGAGGCTCAATGTTTGATATTTCCGGGTGGTTTTGTAAAAGAGAGCTAAGAACTTGTCTTTTCAAGACGTCTTTTTGCATCCGGTAAAGTTGGACCAAGTTGTCTTGAATCTTGGCATTTTTTAAATCGTCAAGAAAGATAGGTTGGCCGTCTAGTTCCGCAATAATTGGATTATTGTCGTAAGTAGTAGCTTTAGGGGTGGATTCTGCAATAGCTAAAGATCCATTAAGGAATAAAGTAAAACTAAAAGCCAAAAAAAAGACGAGCGTAATTATTTTATTGTGACGATTCATATTCGGTCCAACCTCTAACCGGCGGTTAAGGTTTCTTCAGGGTTTAAGAATTTATGGCAATTTTCGGCGAGTTCCAAAAAAGCCTTAGTCGCGGTACTATCTGGTTTAGATATAACAACGGGCATACCAGCGTCAGATTGGGTGGTGATATTCGTGTCGAGAGGAATGGCTCCCAAATAGGGTAGAACTAACTCTTCGGCTAACCGTTTTCCACCGCCAGTTTTAAAGATGTGATGTTCTTGGTTGAGGATCGTATCGCATAAACCTTGGACTTTAGATTGGTCTTCAGGAGAAAGGTTCATACCTTTTAATTCGGTTTTTACTATTTCTTCAAGTCTGGTTCTTTCATCGCCTTCAAAAATAAAATAGCTCATGTTTTCAATGACGCCAACAATCGGAACATTACTATCGCGGGCGAAAGAAATCATTTTCCGAGCGTCCAATAGAGCTAGGTCTTGCGGAGTTGTTACAATAATCGCGCCGTCAACTTCACCTATAAAATCGATAATGGTAATTTGTTCATTACCAGTGCCAGGAGGTAGATCAAATAACAAATAATCCAACTCGCCCCAATTTATATTACCTAGCAGTTCCACAATAAAATCAAATTTGACTGCATCCCGCCAGGCAATGTGCATGTTAGGATCTTCGATTAAAAAGCCCAAAGAGGCAACTCGTAATCCGTTTTCAGTTTCAAATGGTACGATGCCAGTTTCTTCGGCTTTAAGTCGAATATGTTCTGCATTCATCAGTTTAGGCACGTTAGGTCCATGCAGATCTGCGTCAGCCAAACCAACCTTATAACCTTTTTGGGCCAAAGCGCAGGCTAAATTTGCCGTAACGGTACTTTTCCCAACGCCGCCTTTGTTACTGCCAACAATAATTTTATATTTAATATCGCTCATTCGTTTATTGACCAACCAGCGATTGTGTTCGTTATGATCCGCCTTACAATCGTCGTCGTTATTATATTCGCACATTTCGCAGGTATGGAGCAGCCTACATTCTCCTGTTACGGGTAAATCCATTAATCTTGCCTCCTAATATATTTTACGGCGGGACGGGCGGGAATTCGCGAACCAATCCTTATAGCCAAAAACGATTATTTAATTTTCCATAATCCATCATTATAAAGGTTTTAATTGTCGAGAACAACACGGTTTTATTTATGGTTGTTCCTTAAAGCGTACTAAACCATATAGGTTTTTTGTCGATTAATTTGGAAAAAGAGTCTCTGGTTTAAAATTGGAATTGATTTTGAGATATTTCGTAAAATTTGATTTTGCCGAGCGATCTTTTTATACTGAGCCGCTTACAAATTCCGGTTAATCAAAGATCTTGCCTTTTTTGGAGCCTGATGTGAGTTAACCGTGGAAATAATGTTGAAAGAGTTTATTAAGGGGACCTCTAAAAATTGATCTTGGCCACGAGCCGCCTTTGCAAACAAAGGGCGAGCGAGTTGCCGCAAGCTAAAATTTCGAATTATTAGAGGCTCCCTTAAAACTTATTGATTTAATGTTTTGTCTCGGAGGAGAAAAATGAAAAAAGTTGCCGCCCAAATTCTGACTATTTTGGGCTATTTTATTTTTTTGGGTGCGTCTTCGGTTTTTGCGGGAGGAGCAGTTGTGATTACTGAACCTGCAAATGGCGCGACGATTTCTAGCCCAGTAAAAGTTTGTATGGAAGTTCATGATGTAGAAGTAGAACCGGCGAAAAACGGGGTGAATGAAGGAAAAGGACACCACCATATAATAATCAATCACGATTTACCGGAAGATTTAACTCAACCTGTAGGGAAAGATTTGACTCACATTCATATGGGAGACGGTTCCACCTGCAAGGAAGGTATTAAGATGGGACCTGGAAAACACGTGATTAGAGCTTTATTTGCACAAGGAAACCACGTTCCTGTGTCTCCTACCGTTTCAGCGACAATTTTTGTTGTGGTTGAATAGTTTAGACTTCTTCCTTATTTAAAATTTTCAAAAAAGATTAAATACGCCGCGGGATTCCGCGGCGTTACCCCTCCTGAATTAAGTTGTTTTTGGTCGCATAACCGTTTAAAATTTTTTTATAGACTAAAACCCAAACCTGAAAAACGAAAGTTGTATTTCGCGTGATTATGTTTTTATTCTCGTGAATTGACTATATTCTCATGGCCAAAAAACATTTTATGAAAGCGTTCTTTTTTAAACGATATTTAGTTGCCTTAACGTTATTTCTTTTTGTATTTCAACCTCTTGCGATATTTGCTCTTGAAGCTAATAAAACCGCTATTGCTATTTTGGTTGTTAAAGACAAAGACGGTGACGTAGCGGCTTCGGGCACTGGTTTTGTTGTAAAACCAGATGGAGTCTTGGTAACAAACTATCACGTGCTAATAGATGCCGCCTCAGTAGAAGCTGTTTTTACTGATGGTACTGTGGTCAATGTAAAAGACGTGATTTATGCCGATAGAACGAAGGATTTTGCGATTTTAAAACTAAGTGCTGGCTTTTTTTCGACTTTAGAACTCGGAGATTCAGACTCAGTAAAAGATTTTAATTATGTCAGCGCTTTAGGTTATTTGACAGATGAGGTCACAACTTCTTCTCTAAAGCCAACAGGTACACTACGTCAAAATCATGGAATGATATTAGGAGTTCATCCGCAAGCCGACCCTAACTTTAAGATGATTTACTCCACGGCTTCTTTAGGGCCTGGATTCAGCGGAGGACCTTTAATTGATGAAAATAATAAAGTCATTGGTATAGCTTCAGCAGAAGGGCGCGCTCTGAACTTGGCGTTGCCCATCAATGAAATAAAAGCTTTTCTAAACGAAAAAAATACTATATCGCTTAAAGAGTTTTTAAAGAGAGATGGAATTTTTCCTCAGTCCTTTTATTATCGAGGAAATTTTGCGTTATACGGGCAAGGTGAAGTGGATGAGGCCGTCGAGCTTTTTAATAAAACTCTAACTCAATTGCCAAACTTTATCTTGGCTCGATACGACTTAGCGGTTGCTTATAGAAACCAAGGGAACGTTGACCAGGCTATATTGGAATATGAAAAAGCTCTCGAAATAAACCCCAATTTCCCAGAAGCCTTATCCAACCTAGGAGGCCAATATTTTCGCGTCGGAAAAATTGATAAAGCTATCGATACTTTGAAGCGAGCGGTAAAAAGTTTTCCAAACTTTATCCAAGCGAACTCCAATTTAGGAGCGGTCTTAAATAAAAACAAACGATATAAAGAAGCGATTCCTTATCTTAAAAAAACCGTACAGTTAGATCCTGAGTTTGGGATGGCGCACTACAATTTAGGCAACGCTTATTTTGGCGTTAAAGAATTTAAAGATGCGAGAGCATCTTTAGAAAAAGCCTCTAATTTAGGAATAGAATTCGTTTCTTTACATTGGAAGCTTTACGAAATTCACAGAGACTCTGGCGATAATGAACGCGCCCGCAAAGAACTTAATTTTATTTTAGAAATTGATCCGGAAAATGAAGAAGCGAAGCAAAAATTAATGCACGAAAAAGGAGCTTAGGCATTAGTTGTTATTTTATGTGAATTAAGGGGATTTCTAAAAACTCAAAATTGCCAAGAGCCTAACCCTTAATAAGGGGTAGGCGATAGCAAATCAGTATAAATATAGGGGCTGTCGTAGATAAATTACAAATTAGCCCATTTTTTAAGAGTAATAAATTGTTTTTTATGTGAGCCATAATTAAATCTAAACTCACATTCTTTCAAGAACAGATAAAAATGTTTCACCGGTATTCCATTGTATTTTC
>JAJDAT010000050.1 GCA_029261715.1 Nitrospinia bacterium
AAAGCCAAGGCAAAGGCCAGTGATATCGAGCTTCCACCCGAAGGCGAGAATACCGTTATTCCTGATCCTCGCATTGCGGAACTGGAAGCAAAGTTGGCTGAACAGGAGGAGGCCAATTCCGCTTTACTGGAAGACTTGAAAAAGAAGGATAAAGAGGGACCTGTTTCTGTCAGTGATCCCCTCTTTCGTCCAGAGGTTGGCTCAAAGTCCTTCCGTGTTATTCCCAAGGGCCAGAACGCAGCCGAGGCCGGGTTGAATTCCGTGGTCATCGACGGTGTGCCTGACGAGTCTGAAGCGATTCGCCAATACTGCGAGTCAAAACGAATTAAGTCGAGTTCTTACGTCTTTCAGGTTGTTCCTGCGTAATTCTGGTTCTGGAAAAATCAAAGCACGGCGGACAGTTTCGTTCGTGGTGCTTTTTCCTTAGGTGAGACATGGCAACTCCAAGTTGGATCACTGATTTAATTACAAGGCGAACGGCAATTGGCACCGAGCTGGCTGCGTTGTCATCGTCTACTGCTGGGGGCAAGCCGAATAATTCAACCGAAGGCGGTGGAACGGATCACGTTGGTTACAAAGATGGACTGTATCGAGAATTAGCACAAATCAACGAAGCACTCAGGAACGCAGGAGTTGACGACGACGGGAATTTGGTCGGCAATGAGATTATCACGGAGGCGTTCACATGATCGACTATTCCGACGAATACAAATACTGGGATCAGACAGAGCCTGTCACAGTGACAACATTAATTAATGTCGCGGGCGTAAGAACGCCATCGACGACTTCTGTTTCCGTTGCCAAGCGGAGCAGTCGAGAACAGAAGGAGCAGAACTTCAATGGGATATCCCTGGAAGGCAATGAGACATTCTGGCTCATTCCGTATGACTTAATGGGGTCAACAGTCGTTCGGCAGGATGATGTCATCAAAGATGCGAATCTGACGGAATACAAAGTCCTGGCTGCCAAGCTGGTCACTAAAGGGGTTTCGCGGATTCACTATCGCTGTGCGACTGTTGAGGTGCGTTCATGAGTTCTATTTACTATCAGTGCCTGACAACAGCATTGGCTGAAATCCAAGGGTTGGCCTTAACAGGGATTGCCAGTAGTTCGATTGTCATCCTGGAAGTCCCTACAAACTCACGTGCGGATATCCCGACCACTGGAGGAGAGGTGATCTATCCCTATGTCGTGATTGCTCCGATCGGTAGCGTCACGGTGGGGGGCGAAGACAATGCCCGAGATGACTATATTTACCCGGTCGTTGTCGGAATGATCGACAACCGAGACACCGTCCTCCTAGGGGACCTGGACAGAAATCTGCTCTGGGCGGAAAAGATTACAGATCATTTTATGGAGAACCGATTTGCAGGCGTGACCGGCATGACATCCTGCAAAGTACAGCCACTTTCCACTATTGCCCCAGATCAATGGAGAGACAACAGCCTGTTTGTTTCCGGATTGATCCTGAATTTTGAAGTCACCAAAGTGCGGAGGGCCGCGTAATGGTGTCCGTCATCAAAGAAGAGATAGAAGACCTGCAATTCCTGGGTGGAATCTTCGTTGAAATCGAACAGCAGTACAGCGAAGCGGATTACTCTAATCAGCTCGATGCGTTTCTGCCTGTCCTGGAGGGAACGCATAAAAAGCAATTCTCAGCACAATCCAGTCCTTCGGGACAAAGGTGGCCCGCATTAGCCCCGTCAACGATCAAGCGAAAAGGGCATAACAGAATTCTGTTTGAATCAGGAAGGCTTGAAAAATCATTAACTACAAAAAGCGGCGACGCCGTCCGTTCCGTTGGAGAAGATGGACGCGGTTTATTATTTGGAACTTCAGTCCCTTACTCTGTGTTCCATAACTTAGGCAAAGGGCAGAAGAAACGCGAACATGTCGGGTTGGTCACCAAAACCCTCGACAGCCTCGTCAACAATGTTGCAGACCACACTGTTGAAGAAATGAAAGCAAGGGCATGAAACGTACATATCACGGATGTGAAATTAAAAGCACGTTGGAATCGAAACCTGTCAAAGGCTCTGATGGCTGGTCACACGTTGTTCGTTCTAGCGGCAAAGTAATCGGCAAATCGATCACGCTGGGTAAAGCGGTTCAGATTGCCAAGAAACATACACCAGACACGAAAACGGACACGACAACTGTTCCAAATGGAAAGGCGAATAAATAATGAGCCAGGGATCACAAGCACTCATGCTGATGGATACATCGGCGACGTTTTCTGTTGCCAGTGAGCCGTATGCGTTTCTCACGGAATCACTGAAACAGTCTGTTGAGTTGAATATCGATGAATCAATCCGAGGGACGCGTTCACGGTCTAAGGAACGAACTGGAGTGGCGTCCAAAAAAGTCGGCGGATCCATCTCGATGCGACCTTCTCCGGCTGAATTAGATAAGTTGCTTCCTAGAATTCTGGGTGCGGCTGAATCTTTTGATTCGTTTGCATTGGCGGAATCGTTACCGGAATTCTGGGTTTATGTCCAACGTGATATTGAAAAATACATGTACCACAACTGCAAGGTCGGTTCGGCAACATTCAGCGGTTCCGAAGGTCAGGCCGTGCAGCTTGCGATGGAGATATTCGGCAAGACTCGCACAAAAGCCGGGACATTCCCAGCGGTCGCACTGGATACGGACAACTTCTATTCGTTCCATCAGGGTGTACTGACCGTCAATTCAGTAACACACAACTTCAAAACGTTCGAAGTGAAGATTGACAACCTGATGGAAGTGCTGTTTGAGAATTCCGTCACAGCAACAAGCGTTGAAGCAACTGACAGGATCATTACGTTGTCCTGTGACCTGCCCTACAATGCCGCCGCGAATACATTGCAAGATGCCATCGACAACGGCGAAAAGGTCTCTGGTTCGCTGGTATTCACGAACGGCGGGCAATCACTCACGTTCACATTCCCTGCTTTGATCAACACAGATGAAGACCCTGTCATTGGCGGGCGCGGAAAGATTCGTTATCCGATCACCCTGCAAGCGTTGCAGAGCGGAACATCCAAGGAACTTGTCGTGACTCACGACTCAGTAGCGTAAGGAAAGAAATGAACAACGGCAGTAAATTTCAGACAGGTTACATCCCGGACGGTTACACGTTGGACGGATTTATTGACGAAGTACGGGGACAGCATCCCACTTTGTCGTTCAAGTATCGTCCGATTCGCTCTCAGGACCGGGCGGTTATTCAGGATCGGATCCAGAAAGCACAACCGTCCAAGTCCGAAGAGATCAAGGCGTCAGCCATCGCCAGTTCAGTGATTGAGTGGGACCTAGAGACGCCAGATGGAGAACCTGTTTCACTTGAAACAAAAGAAATCCTCAAGTGTCAACCGACACTGACAGATTCGCTTTATCTGATTGTTGCTGGATTTGCACCAACCGGAATCAACCCGGAATGGAACAAAGCCGAACGCGATCAAGTGGCAGACGATGAGCTTGAAAAGGCTCTCGGTGGAGTTAACGCCAATGAGGAAATCGCGGTAAAAAACTAATTGAGGGGATGCAGCTTATGATTACTCATCCCCTGGTAGCTTATCGCGATTGCTCCCATTGTCAGGTTTACCATTACAACGAAGAAACTGGAGTCCCCTACGAGGGGCGGGCAGGTGGACTGGCCAAGCGACACCTGGGTTGCCCGCCACCTTGTAGGACTCACGCAGGATGCTCGAAAGGGACGCCGGAAGATTCCAAGGAATTGAGTTTAAGGAACTGCTTTGCACTCGATCACTACAAGGAGTGCAAGGCAACCGGATTGTTTCCTAACGATGTCATCGTTAAGCGTAATGCGAAAATCATTGCCGAACTTATGAAGCTCCCGGAAGAAAAACACAGAAACGAAGTCTCAGCATTACTGAAAGGGCTGATCTATGGCTGAGACAATTCGCGATGTCACGATTCGGATCGGGATCAAACAGGAATCTATCGTCCTGAAAACCCCGGATATTCGGCAATTCCAGACGGCAATCCAGAATCTGCAGAAGAACTTGTCAGACAGCCTGCGTAATGCTTCACGTATCACAGTTGAGGTTCCGGACTTCACTGAGGTGACAACCGGCGTTGGCGAAGTAACAACGGTTATCGAAAAGACTTCAGAGTCTGTCGTCGATCTGGATAAACGCTTCGAGGAAATGCTGGACGATGTTGTTGACGGAGCGGAAGACGCAGCGGACGCTCTCGTTGATGTCCGGCGTGAGACGGAAAAACAGAATCAATCCATAAGCAAATTGAAATCAGAAACAGTAGACTTTGGAGTTAAGTCTGCCGAGGGATTCAAGACGGCCGGGGACGGGGCGTTCCAACTGGCCCGGTCAATGGCGATCCTGACCAGTAGTGATGAAGACCTGCAAGTGATTATCCAGCGAATCGCTATGCTGCAGTCTGTGTTTGATGTTTTCAGGGGATCAATCGATCTGATTAAAGGGACCATCGAAGGAGTGCGGGCATTTCGATCTGCTTCACTCGCAGCGGCAGCGGCACAAGAGACATTAGCGGCGGTGACTACAGCCAGTGGAACAGCGGCGACCGGGGCGTCTGTCGGCTTTACTTTGCTGAACAAGTCGATGGGGAAAATCGGCTTGATCATTACCGGCATTTCTCTCGCTTTAGGAGCTGCCGCGGCGGCGTGGCTGTACTTCCGGGGGGGAGCCAAGAAAGCTGGTGAGGACGCCCCGAAAGATCTTGCCAAGATTGCTGAGGCCCAGAGAAAACTGAACGAGGAACGGAAGGAGAGGCAGGAGATCAACGAGCATTTCCTGCAAAAGAAAACAAGTAAACTTGAGCTTCAGACAAAGATCGACGAACTCAAAGTCTCTCGCGACCAACTCACGATTCAACAACAGATTGCACAGATAGAAGCCCGCAAGACAGGGGCTTTTGGGTTTGAGTCTGTCGATAGACTAAAAAGAGATGCCGAGGGGTTCCGGTTCGGCCAATTTGACCCTGAAGCGGGACTTGACTCAGCAAAAGAATTACAGGCCGTCCTTCGCCTACAAGAGGAAAATGAGAGGAAGAAGCTTTCACTTATCCAACAGCAGGAGACAGTCAAGCAAAAGAGTCTCGACAATGCAAGGTCTGAGCTGCAAACCCTGAAAGAGACACTGGCGACCGAGGAGGGCCGTAAACAAACACTACAGGAACGTATCGGGCGATTGAACCCGAGACAACTCAGGCAGTTCCAGAAGTTGTCGGAGAAGGCGAAAGCGGGAGATAAGCTTGCACCAAAGGAGTTGGCGAAACTGGAATCTCTTGGCGGTTCTGGCGTGTCGGACTTCACTGGAAAAAAATTCTCGCAGATCGGGCAACAGCGAGGAGCGTTGGACTTATTTAAGCCATTCGGAACTGATGTCAACAAAGATATCGCGAACACGAAAGGCCAGATCAGTGACAAGGAGGATGGAGTCAAAGACTTAGCGGATGAGGTTCAGGAGTTTATCGAAAAGAAGAAACAGCAGGAGAAGGAATCCATTAACAAACTCATTGATAAAATTACGGAATTGGAAGCAATTCCAACGCGGATTGATGAACTGGAGAGGAATTTGAAAGATTCTATTCGATAGATAGTAGTCTTTTTCGTGCTGAATTCGAGCGGTTTTTTGCCTCTTGGACTCTCTGGAATGCCTCTTTTGTCAATTTAGAATCAACACTTCGGAGATCTTCCCATCTGGCAATTTCTCTTTGGTGTACCTCAAGTGCGTTAGTGTATTCCTGTAAAGCAGCCCGGTATTCATCACGATCAGAAGTTTTATTTCCATTATTGAGGTTCAATATGCAGACAATCATGGCCGCAAGACCCAGGAAGATAATAGACGGAGGCAGAATCAGAAGCCAAGGGTTAGTATTCAGCGGTTTTTTCGATCGCGCACTCATTACAAAATCCCTATTTCATCGTTAGTAAAACATAAATTCCCACTGAAACAGCAAGTAAGAAGCAACACAAGACCACCAAGGTAGGCCCAAATGCTAACCACCATAATGAATCCATGGGGCTTAATCCAACTTTTTCGTTACGGGGTTTACTCTGAGTATTTCGCCTTGAATCAACAGGTGCAATCATGAAATACATCCTTGGGAATTATGAATTCAACGAAGTTCAGGCGACGTTCTCTCAGCAACCTGTACGGATTTCTGGGAGTCTTGTCCGTTTGACTGTACTCACGCACAACGTCAAATGCAAGTTAAGGGCAGACACACAATCCGCACTGGACGCTATGATTGCCGATGCAATAGCGGCCCTCTCAGGACCAGGTGGTGACTCCGGGTTGTATCTGGATGATGGAACGCCAACACAGCACGTAATTCTTAACGCGAACACGCTCGACGGGATCAAATTAATTTCCGGTCCGAACTTCACACAGGGGGCCGGGGCCGAGTACTCCCTGTTCAGAACCCTTGAATTCACGCTCGAAGCGAAGATCAAAAACAACGATCTGAATCTGGTGCAATTTCAGGAATCAGTCTCTGTTGTCGGCGGGACAAGGCCAACCGCATGGCTTTTGCCGGCTGATGGGAGCCAACCGATCGGGCAACGACTGGTGAAAACACCGTACATTGTCACGCAGTCCGGATCCGCTGAGAGCTATGAGAATTCGTTCATTTTTCCGTTCCCGCTCATTTCCGACCCAGACGATATGCAGCAAGCAGTCTCTGCCCCGGAGTCGGCTGCCGGAGGACTGGGAACGTGGAAGTACCAGTGGAATTACAAAATGTCAACAGCACTACTTGGGGGAGTCCCCCGGCCTAACATAAGGAATCTTTAATCATGGCAACACGAATCTGGAAAGGTGATGCAGTCGCGGTCTCCCAGGTAATCACCCGCACGATCGGCGGGACATGGCTCGCTGGTGAGAAAATCACAATCACGATCAATGGCAAAGATGTTGTGGCGACTGTGGGAAGCAGCGTCACCACTACGGACATTGCGACTCTGATTGCCGATGCGTGGAACGGAACCACGCTGACCGACACAACAGCATCGGCCACCCCGTCCAATGGGGGCGGTTCGATCACTGAATTCATGGAAGTAACCGCATCGTCAGGCAGTGCTGCCGTTCTGTTGACTGCGGACACGGCA
>JAJDAT010000051.1 GCA_029261715.1 Nitrospinia bacterium
TCCCGTAAGCGTTTGCAGGCAATTGTCCTCTTTCACGTCCCAAACGCGCACCGTATCGTCATAAGAACCGCTCGCGATTTGTCCCTCATACCAAGCTACGGAATTAACAGAACTAGAATGTCCCGTAAGCGTTTGCAGGCAGTTCCCGCTCGAAGCGTCCCAAACACGCACGGTTTTATCATCAGAACCGCTCGCGATTTGACCATCATGCCAAGCTACGGATCTAACAGAACCAGAATGTCCCTCCAAAACTTTTAATAAACTTCCATCCTGAAAATTCCTAATAAAAATGTTGCCGTCTTGATCTCCGCTGGCTAATAAAGTTTTATTCTCATTGAAAGCCACGCAATATACGCTTCCCACATGCCCTAGTTGTACAACCGGATTGAGATTTAGATCTTTCTTCACAACGCCAGGAATCACTAAATCGGGAAAACTCCTAATTCCCTCGGTAAAAGCTTCTGGATATACAGGCTCTACTCCCCTTATTCCCTGAACTCTAGCCGTACTCAACTGCCCCCTATCTAAAACACATTCAATCAATTCTGCATCGCTTAAATTTGCGTCATCAAAGTTAGCACCAGTTAAATCCGCTTTTTCTAAATAAACACATTCCAAATTGATTCCCTTTAATTGTGCATTTTGAAGTTTCGTTTTTATAGGGATCTCTTCTTTCATAAGATCGATTAATTCTTGCGGATCTTTAATCTCTGTTTCCATTTTTGCCCGATGCCGCACAAACCAATACAAGATTTGCAAGGCGTTTTCGGAAATACTTCTTACATAACCCTTCGTCAGCTGTTCTCTTAATAATGAAGGAAGAAGTTTCTTAGCATCGATTTGCTCTAAAAAATAAATTACTTTTTGATTTAAAGTTGGCAAATCCAAAACCAATAATGGGTTTTCGGATTCTTGAGATTCGACAATATCTCGAAATATTTTACGGGCTAGAAAATATTCGCCAAATGATTTGTGCATGAACGAAAAATTACCTTCTCCGTCGCGATTCAAAAATGAAGCCGCCTGCATATCTCCAGCGATATCGTCAATATCTTCTTTTTCTAAGGAAACCACTTCTTTTTCGACAAGACCCTTTATGAAAGAAGTCGTTTTCTCGAAATGAATAGAATCGCCTTGGTTTTTGAAAAACTCCCAGGCAAGATGAAACATCAGTTCTAAACGGGTTTTCCCATCTAATATCCGATGGTTTTTGTCTTCTCTCTTAATCCATTCGTTGGTATAAGTTTCGTAAAGCCTAGCGGCGGTATATTCGCCTTCTCCCAACTGTTCTTTTTCTAAAGACTCCGTTATCATTTCCAAAAGCAGAGGCTGACCGGCTAACTCTTCCAAATTATGCGTATCTTGTATTATTTTCCAATCATCTGTAAACGAATCTCGCCTCGCTTTTTTGAGATAGAGTTTTATTTCATCTTTATCAAATTGTTGAAGATAAACCGCCTCGGCGTTTGATATTTCGCGCAAGCGTTTATAAAGTTCCGTTTCGGTTTTTCCAGTCAATAACCCTTCTTCTTTCCGGTTCTTAAAATAATGCGGTCTACAAGTGAGCAAGCATTTCCAGCCATTGATTGAAGCTTGAGCGAGTTTATTGAAATTATCTTTGGAAACTTCCCAACGAACGCGGTCGGCCATTTCGTCAAACGCGTCGAAGAAAATCACGACTTTTCCCAACCGTGCCAATAAATCAAACCCTCCATAAGAAAAATCCAAAAGTTTCTGCGATTCAAAATGGGCGGAAACGAGGCTTTTCAAGGTGATTTCCTGTTTCACTTCTTTAAGAGGAATCCATATCGGCGCCGGATGTCTAACGGGATCGCTCAAAAAATCTTTGGCCATGTTGTAAGACAAAAATTTTGTCAACCAGGTTTTACCAGTCCCCAAATCTCCTAGAACAGTCAATAATCGTCTATCTGAGTCGCCCAACCATTTAGCGTAATGCGATATCATAGAAATAACGTTATCGTCGTTTTCGCGTTTAACTTTTGGACGAATATAGCGATCATATCCTCCCCACTTTTCTTGCACATCCTTTTCAAAGTTTTCAATCAGTTTTTCAGCGTATTCTTTCAAAGGAGCAAGATTTTGCAATAGATCGGCGTAACAAACACATCCGATATTTTTCTCTTTTAAATCTTTCGCCGCCTTTTTCTGAAAACCCTTTTCACAAACGACAATCCAATTACTATCAGGAAAATCCGCTTTACCATTTTCAATACTATCTATTACCGATTCACAATCGTTTATTGTTAATGTTTCGTTAAAACTAACAGCAACCGCTTTCGCTTGTAGACCCATCGGGCCGTATTCAAAAGAAACAGCTCGATTGAATCCTGAAACTTCAACAATCTCAGGATCGTTTTCTTTAGCCTGGTAATAGTCAAGAAATTCTTTCTCGAAAGAATTTTCTTTGGGTTTTTCTTCTCGGCCTTTTCCAAATTTATGTTCTTTAAAGTATCCTTCTTCGTCGCGGAAAAGTTCTTCATCCTTTTCTTCAATATCCAGAGTCTCAAGCAACGTCCTTAGCTTGAGATCAAAATCAACATTTTTTGAAAAATCGATATATTTAATTTCGTTAATTAAGGGAGGTAGTTGACATGCTTCAAGCAGTAAAGGAATTAGAGTGCGTTTTTCCCCGTCTGGGTCCTCTGCGATCTTCGCGTTATATTCCGCTTGAGTATATTTTTTTTGGAAGTAAATGGGAGTAGCAATAGCGATCATTTTTCTCGATAGTCTGATTCCATCGCTGATTTTCTTAGGTATTTTATTGCCCGGCTTGATATTCAAGTTATCAAACCAAATACGCACACCATTATTACGTAAAGCATCGGCAAGCTTTTTGGCAAACTCTTGGTCTTCGTGAGCGTAACTTATAAAAACGTCGTATTGATATTCAGGCATAATTTAGTTTTTGATAAATTTATGAATACCAAATTCTACATTGAAACCACGTTTCTGCCAAGAGGGGATTTAGGAAGCGGAATTGTTGAGCGGTGGTCGCAATCAGAAGAACTTGTCACGAACTAAAACAGGGGAATTGCATTTCCAGAGTCTCCTAAGGACAAGGAGTTTATTTTATTGAATCGAGGCGAGATCCTTCACCTATACTTGCGTATAGCTTCAGGAAGACACGCTGTGGGGAACATGAAATCCTAGTCCTCAATCAATCAACAGGCGAAGTCAGTTTGACGCTCAATGTGACAATTATTAATCTTTTTATATTCCCTTCATCTCTGTTCATAGAGAGTGACATTTGAGGAGTAACTGGTTAAAATATTAATTATGGATTCTGTTAAAAATTATATTGTTCGAGAACTCGTTAGTATCGACTCCGAAGCGATTGTCGCGGAAGCGGCGATTAAAATGGAAAAAGAAAAGGTAGGATCTCTTCTAGTAACGAAAAAAAATAAAATCGTCGGTATTCTCACCGAAGGCGATTTATCGCGAAGAGTAATGGCTAAAGAGTTACCTCCTCTCGACACAGAGGTGAGACGCATCATGTCCAGCCCATTAATAAGCGTTCCCAGCGATACCTCCATGCCTGCCGCTTTTTTAGTAATGATCGAAAAAAACTTGAGACATTTGACCGTCACCGAAGATGACAAAATCATTGGCATGTTGTCCATGAAAGGTTTTGGACAATACTACACCGACAAGTTTTATAAGAAAAAATAAGCTCTAAATAAATCTCATTTATAAATAAAAAATAGGCTGGATGAAAGCCAATGGGAGGGATCTTTTTTCACTACCCTCAAAATAAAAACTGTAGTCGTTCGATGGACATTAAAAAAATAATCTTAGAAAAGAAACGCTTTATCTGATAACTGAATCCAACCAGTAAAATTAGAACCGGCCGACCCATTGGTTACAAATCAGAGTCGGCGTACTGAATAAATTTCAGCCACTCATAAAAACTTTCCCTACCGCCAAAACACATGTGGACAAGTTTCATAACATGCTAGCTTTTTAACTTGGCTTTCCAATTCTTTTGATCTCTCAAACTCCTCCAGACATTCTATTGATTCCAAGATATCTATCTAGTTCTTATTAATCAGCATTGTAAGCCTCAAAAACTCGGTCACATTATTGTTAATTTTGACCTAATCAGAAAGCAACCCACCACCCCAAAAGAGCCATAACTCATTTTTTTTCAACAGCATCAACGGGAAAGATTAAGCGTATTACATACACACTAAATATATCCCCCTTAGGGCTCTATCCTTTTGTTTTTATTCTGATATCTTTAAATAATATATCTTTTGGATTATCGAAAATAACAACACTCTTTTTGGAATGCGAAATGGATTTCAAGCAGTTCACTTCTGTTCTCAGCTTGATTAAACCTGAGGACTTTATGCCTCATGGTCAGTGTTTGCTTTGGGCGCAGGATTTGTTAGCGCTCCATGTAGGGTCAGATATTGGCATAACATTAGCCTACCTTTCTATTGCCGTTGCGCTAACTCAATTGACTCTTAAAAGAAGAGATTTGATATTTAGGAGAGACTTTGCGTTATTTGGTCTTTTTATTTTTCTCTGCGGAACGACTCATTTAGTCAGCGTAATAACAATTTGGAAACCTCTTTACTGGTTGGAAGGTTGGATAAAATTAAGCACAAGTATTGTTTCCATTATTACAGCAATCCTCATTTGGCCATTACTTCCAAAGGCTATAGCTCTACCCAGTCCGCAATTTTTAAAAAACATGAATGAACAGTTAAAAAAAGAAATTGAAGAAAGGGTTCGCTCCGAAAAAGCTTTACGAGATACTCAAAACTCGTTAGAGGCAGTAGTTAAGGAAAGAACAAAGGAATTAGAAAAGTCCTTACTTAGAAATAACCTTATTCTAAATTCAGCTGGTGAGGGAATTATTGGGCTTAATAACCAAGGGGAAACAACATTCTTGAACCCTGCCGGAGCCAATATGTTGGGTTACCAAGTAAACGAGCTCATCGGAAAACCATTGCTTCAGTTTTTGCAACCCAACAATTCTGATGAAACTCCACTTATTCAAGAAAAAGACAATATTGCCACAATAATCAAAGAGAAAAAAACATTTCGCAAAAATGATGCGATTTTTTGGAAAAAAGATGGAGCTAAGTTCCATGTCGAATACTTTAGTAATCCCATTCAAGAAAATGAAAACATTATTGGAACGGTTTTAACATTTAAAGATATTACGAATAGATTAATTCAAGAACAAGAGATTAAGGAAAATGAAGCTCGAATTAAAGCGGTATTGGAAAATGTTGTTGATGGAATTATCACCATCGACGAGGAAGGAACCGTCGAGCGTTTCAATCCTGCAGCGGAATCAATTTTTGGATATAGCTCAGAGGAAGTGATTGGAAACAATATCAAGATGTTGATGCCCGAACCTTTCCATGCTGAACACGATCAATATTTAGAAAATTATTTAAAAACTGGAAAAGCTCAAATTATAGGATTAGGACGCGAAGTAATAGGTCTCAAAAAAAACGGAGATCAGTTCCCCTGTGATTTAGGGATTAGCGAAGTGTGGGTGGAAAACCAAAGGTTATTCACGGGAATTATTCGAGACACTTCGGAGAGAAAACTATCTGAACAAAAAATTAAAGATAGCGAAAACAGAGCCAAAGCGGTATTGGAAAATGTTGTTGATGGAATCATCACCATCGATGAGGAAGGAACCGTCGAACGATTCAATCCTGCCGCAGAATCTATTTTTGGCTACACCGCAGAGGAAGTCATTGGAAACAACATCAAAATGTTGATGCCAGAACCTTTCCATGCTGAACACGATCAATATTTAAAAAATTATTTAAACACGGAAAAAGCCCAAATTATAGGATTAGGGCGCGAAGTAATAGGACTGAAGAAAAACGGAGATCAGTTTCCTTGCGATTTAGGGATTAGCGAAGTGTGGGTAGAAGACCAACGATTATTCACCGGAATTATTCGAGACATTTCTGAGCGAAAACTATCTGAACAAAAAGTTAAAGACAGCGAAAACAGAGTCAAAACCGTATTAGAAAATGTTGTTGATGGAATCATCACCATCGATGAAGCAGGAACCGTCGAACGATTCAATCCTGCGGCCGAATCTATTTTTGGGTACACCGCAGAGGAAATCATAGGAAACAACATCAAGATGTTAATGCCAGAACCTTTCCATGCCGAACACGATCAATATTTAGAAAATTATCTAAAGACTGGAAAGGCTCAGATTATAGGATTAGGGCGTCAAGTAATCGGACTGAAGAAAAATGGAGATCAGTTTCCTTGCGATTTAGGGATTAGCGAAGTGTGGGTAGAAGACCAACGATTATTCACCGGAATTATTCGCAATATCTCAGAGAGAAGAAATGCAGAAAAATTATTGGAAGAGGCTCGAATCGAAGCGATTTCTGCAAACCAAGCTAAAAGTATTTTTTTGGCTAATATGAGCCATGAGATAAGAACCCCAATGAATGCTATTTTGGGTTATTCCCAAATTTTACTAAGAAATAGAGAATTAAGCCCAGGCCAAAAGGAAGGCCTAGAAACTATCTCAAGAAGCGGGAATAACTTATTGGAACTAATCAATGACATATTAGATATTTCGAAAATTGAAGCAGGTCAAATGACATTCAACCGTATTGATTTTGACTTGACGAGTCTTTTAACCGGTATTCATTCTTTATTTAAAGTGTCTTGTGCTGACAAGTTTTTATCATGGAAAATCAAAAATTTTGATCATTCCGTTTTTGTTCATAGCGACGAAGTAAAAATCCGCCAAATCCTAATAAATTTGGTCGGAAACGCGGTTAAATTCACAGAAGAGGGAAGTGTTTATTTAAGTGTAGATCAAGAAAAAGACAACATGTTTCGGTTTGAGATTAAAGATACAGGACTAGGTATTCCCGCTGAAAATCACGAGTCTATTTTTGAGCCTTTTCGACAAGACGAAGGAGGATTTAAAAAGGGCGGCACAGGGCTGGGTCTGGCAATCAGCAAAAAGCAATCCGAACTTATGGGAGGAAAAATAACTCTCGAATCAACTGTTGGGAAAGGGTCAACTTTTACTTTGACGTTACCTCTACCTCCTGCAAAAAAAGAAGTGGCGGAGCGAACAAAACGTAACAATAAAGTTATACGTTTAAAGGAAATCTATACAGTTAAAGCTTTAGTAGTTGACGATGTAAAAGAAAATAGAGACGTCTTAACAAAATTATTAGAAGATGTAGATATAAAAGTTATCGAAGCGAAAAATGGCAAAGCTGGCATTGAACAGTTTAAGCAAGAGAGCCCCGATATCGTATTCATGGATATTCGGATGCCAGTTATGGATGGATTAGAAGCTATTCGCCTATTAAAACAGGATTATTCCGACAAAGAACTGAAGATCGTTGTTGTTTCCGCTTCTGTTTTAAAACATGAACAGGAAAGATATGAGGCTTTGGGATGTCAAGAAATATTACTAAAACCATTTCGATCCGATCAAGTATTTGCAAGCATTCAAAAAATGTTAGATGTAGAGTTTGAATACGATGAAGATATAAACGAAGATCAACAAGAAGTTGAAATCGATTTATTCAAAATCAAAATTCCAAAAAATACTATTTCCAATATTAAAGAAGCAAGTACAGTCTGCAACCTCACTTTACTAGCCCAATGTTTTAAAAGCATAAAGCCTAATAACAAAGACGAAACCGCCTTTTTAAATAAGTTAGTTAGATATACATCCTCCTATAATATGGAAGCGATAATTAAACTTTTAAAAGATCTAGAAGATGCCTCTTAATACAAAAGATTTAAATGGAATCAAGGTTTTAATTGTGGACGACACTCCAGCTAATATCGATGTTTTACATAATATTTTAAACGATCAAGGCTTTCAAATAGCAGTTGCCTTAAGTGGAGAGCAAGGGCTGAGTTACGCTCCTCAATTCAACCCTGATTTGATCTTGCTAGATATTATGATGCCAGGAATAGATGGTTTTGAAACTTGTAAGAGATTAAAATCAAACGACCCCACAAAAGACATTCCTGTTATTTTTTTGACTGCTAAAACTGAAAGCGAAGATATCGTCAAAGGCTTTAAACTCGGAGCGGTGGATTACATTACAAAGCCTTTTCAACATGAAGAAGTGCTTGTCCGCATAGAAACACATTCTAACTTAAGACAAACGACTAAAAAAAACGAACGATTGATTAAAGAGTTGAAAGAAGCCATTTCTCTTTTAAATGAAGCCCAAAAAGAAAATATAGCCAAATCTGAATTCATGTCAAGAATGAGTCACGAATTACGCACGCCTATGCATGCAATCCTAGGTTTTTCGCAATTACTAGAACAGAGCAAATATATTCAAGAAAATGACAACGATCGAGAGAGTGTTACAGAAATTTTGAAAGCTGGGAAACATTTGCTCTCACTGATAAATAATGTCTTAGATTTTTCACAAATTGAAATTGATGCGTATAAAAACAACTTAAAAGAAGTTTGTCTTTTTGAAATCGTTAAAGATGTAACAACCCCCAATCATCCGCAAGCCGATCTATTAAAAATCAAAATCGTGAATAATATTTCTAAAGACAATAAAACCACTGTAAATGGCGATCCAAAATTATTACATCAAATACTAGAAATCTTTTTAAAAAATGCCATTAAATATAACAAAGAAAATGGAACAGTAACGATTGAACAGAATATAAGCGAAGATGGAGCTTTATCTTTATCGGTAATGAATACGGGTGAGAACATTCCCGAAGATATGTTAAAAAAAGTATTTGAACCTTTTTTTCGTTTAGAAACCCATAAAGACTCAAGCGATGGGATTGGAATGGGACTCGCCTTAGCTAAAAAATTTGCCGAACTCATGGGCGGAATCGTTTCGGCAAAGAACCTACCCAATGGATGTTCTTTTAATCTAAAAATGCCCCTGAACTAATAAACGTTCACTATTCCATTCGTCCCTTAAATACCAACTCCGCCACGCCTGATTTGTCGAGTTCGCCTTTCCCCGATTTTGTAAGACGCTCGTATTGATCGCAAGCGGCTTGAGCTACCGGTAACTTTAATCCTTCTGACTGCGCCAGACTGAGGGCGATTCCAGAATCCTTAGCTGCATGAGCGGCAGAAAAATAACACTCATGGTCTCGGTTCTGCATATCTTCACCGTCAGTTTCAAGAACGCGCGAGGCTGCTCCTGTTTGGCTAAACACTTCGCGAAGCGTTGTCAGATCCAACCCAAGCGCATCTCCAAGACCCAACCCTTCCGCCAACGCCGCAGTGTTGGAATTCATAACCATATTCACTAACGCCTTGACCTTTGCCGCATCCCCAGCAGGACCTATATATAGAAGTTTTGTACTCAACGCTTCAAGTATTGATTGCGCTTGTTCAAAGACTGATTTTTTTCCTCCACACATAAGGTAAAGGGTGCCCTCGCGCGCTTGCGTAATACTGCTAGCCATAAGGGCTTCGAGGTTCGTTCCTCCATGTCGATTAACGCGAGCTTCAGTTTCGATATGAACCTCTGGGCTCACCGTAGCAAAGTTGATGAATAGTCGATCCTTCGCATGGGCAAGCAAGCTGGTAGGGTTTTCCTCTGAAAAGATCTCATACATGGCCTCATCATCTGTCACCACAGTCAACACAACATCGCATAATTCGGCTACCCGGGCTGGTGAATCTACCGCTTCACAGGATAACTCTTGCGCTAACGTTTCTGCGCTCTTTGCATAATAATCTTGAACCGCCGTGACGACATATCCCTGATCCTTAAGACGCCTGGCCATATTCGCGCCCATGCGACCGACTCCTACAAAACCGATACGATTGCTTCCCATCATGTATTTTACCCTTTCACTCAAGCGATATTTAAAAAGCTATTTTGAAATTGAAAACTTACTTTAGATTTTTCTAGAATTTTATCATTTATTATTCCTAGATCAACGTGGTTATCTTATAAACCCGTTTCTAAACCGATCACCCAAATCACACGAGTCTACTTACCTAACATCATTTCATTTTGTTTTCCTGATAGGATTGCTTTGTAAATTTCCACCACAACCACGATCAAAGACGAAGAGAAAAAAATATAAACCCAATCTTCCAAGTTTAGAGGAACGGTTTTGAAATAAACCCTGAGTGGCGTATAAATAACGGACAGATGGATTAAAAATGATAACGAAACCGCGTAAATCAAACTTACATTGGAGAAAAAACCAACCCTAAAAATTGATTTATCCGCTGAACGGCAATTCAAAACATTAAATAATTGGGATAATGTCAACACAGTAAACGCTATCGTTTGTGCGTATTGAAGTTCATATCCCTTATGCAAATACCAAGAAAACAAACCAAGCGTTACTACGGTCATGGAAACGCCAACAAGAATCATGGTCGTAACCAGAGTCTTCGAGAGTATCTTTTCACCGACCTTTCCAGGAGCTCTTTCCATAACATGATTGTCTATCGGATCGACACTCAATGCCAAGGCTGGTAGTCCGTCAGTTACTAAGTTGATCCACAAAATCATGATCGCAATGAGAGGGAGCGGCAGCCCTATCATGATCGCAATGAACAAAGTCAAAATTTCCCCTAAGTTAGAGGAAAACATGTAAGTGACAAATTTCTTGATATTATCGTAAATACCTCTTCCCTCTTCCACAGCATTTACAATAGACGAAAAATTGTCATCGGTTAATATCATATCCGACGCTTCTTTAGAAACGTCCGTCCCTGTTATCCCCATCGCTATCCCGATATCAGCTTCCTTCAACGCAGGGGCGTCATTAACGCCATCGCCAGTCATAGCCACAATATGGCCGTTTTTCCGCAGAGCCTCTACAATATGAATTTTATGCTCGGGATTTACTCGCGCAAAAACGGAAATTTCTTCTACATGGTTTTCCAAATCAGAAATATTTTCTAAATCAGAACCTGTTATGACTCTACCCTCAATACCAATTTCTTTAGCTATTGCGTTTGCAGTTGTTTGATGATCCCCGGTAATCATGATTACTCGAATTCCGGCGGCGTGGCACTTTTTAATAGCCTCCTTCACTTCTTCCCGAGCCGGATCGATCATTGCCTGCAAGCCGACAAACGTCAGGCGCTTTTCTTTCTCAGACGATTCCTCCAACTTTTTAAACGCAAATCCAAGTACCCTTAAGGCTTGGTTGGCAAACGATTTTGTGAGCTCCTTGATCTCCACACGTTTTTCAGAGGTCAGTTCTACAACTTTCCCATTTTCGTAAATCGTTTCACAACGATCTATCACGATTTCCGCAGCGCCTTTTACAAAAGCGTGATCTACTCCCTCCATCGGATGAATAGTTGTCATAATTTTTCGTTCTGATGTAAACGGTATTTCGTCTTTTCTTGGGAATATTTTTTCAAGTTCCGATCGAACAAATCCCGCTTTCGATGCGCTTACAATTAACGCCGCTTCAGTTGGATCGCCAATGACCTGATTTTCGTCAAAAGCGGCGTCATTATTTAACGTTCCAATCTTTAAAAGTAATTCAAAGCTTTGGGGGTCAACTTTTTCATCGCCAACAAAAAATTCTCCTTCTTGACTATAGCCGGAACCCGATATATCTATCGTCTTACCATTGGCATAGATTTTTTTTACGGTCATTTCATTTTTAGTAAGCGTTCCTGTTTTATCAGAACAAATGACAGTTGTAGATCCTAAAGTCTCAACCGAAGGCAGTCGCCTGATCAACGCATTTCTCTTAACCATGCGCTGTACCCCAATGGCGAGACCAATGGTTACAACAGCAGGTAAACTCTCAGGAATAGCGGCAACGGCTAACGAAACGGCAATAATAAAGAACTCCATAATCGCAGCCCGTTCGAAGGAACCATCCTTAAATACTTCCGCTAAAAAAACTACCGCACAAATCACAATCGTAACGAGAGCCAGAGTTTTACCTAACTTATCTAATTTAATTTGTAACGGAGTTGGATCTTCGTCTTTTTCTTGGATTAGGGAAGCTATTTTTCCAATTTCTGTTTTTATTCCTGTCTCCGTAACCACCGCAAAACCACGACCGTTAGCGACAATAGTTCCCGCGAACACCATATTGCTCCTATCAGCCAAAGCGGTTTTCTCTGGCAAATCATGAGTCTCTTTTTTTACAGGCACCGACTCGCCAGTCAAGGAAGACTCGGAGGTTTGTAAATTCGACTGCTCAATGAGGCGAGCGTCTGAAGGTACCTTATCGCCTGTTTGTAATTTCACAACATCGCCCGGCACAAGTTCTTTGGCGTCGATATTTTTCTCTTTTCCTTCACGCACTACATTGGCCCGTGGGCTGGCCATTTTCTTTAAAGCTTCAATAGATTTTTCAGCTTTAAACTCTTGAACAAAACCAAATACAGAATTGAGAACGATAATGGTTGCGATCACAATGGCGTCTACGGATTCGCCTAAAGCAAAAGATGTGATCAGAGCGCCGAGAAGTATGTAAACAACAAAGTTATGAAATTGAGCAAAAAATATTTTAACGGGATTTATTTGCTTGCCTTGCTTAATTTCATTTTCGCCATATTGTTTTAGGCGGCTCTTCGCTTCTTGAGAGCTTAAGCCAGCGGGTTGGGTTTGCAATCTCTCGTATAAATTTTCTAAAGTCAGACAATAGTATTTGTCTTCTTGATCCTGAGGTTTTGTTGAAGAATTTTCCAAAACGAGTATAGGTTGAGTTAGTTGTCGATAGAAATTACAGTTTCACTGTACAAATTTGATAGCCCTGCGACTTATTTTTTTAGAGGCTTCTTTAAAAGTTAATAGCTTCTCTTTCGCTCCGTGATGGCCGATCACCGATTCAGCGTTTGCCATCGCCAATTTAAGCGCGAAAGAAATATCGTTTTTCTTCATCAGCCCCGCTAAAAAAGTAGAAGCGAAAGCGTCTCCAGCTCCAGTTGTTTCCACAATTTTTACACGCCGTGGTTTTCCATAATATATACAACCGTCATTAAAAACATAGGCTCCTTTTGCTCCATCGGTAATAGCAATGGTTGTGGGTCCCGCTTTAGCTAAATCATGAAACTGGCTCGCGTAGTCTTTTTCTCCTACTAGTAATCCCGCTTCTTCTTTATTTAAAACAAGAACTGAAACTCTCTTTAAAATATTTTTAAGCTTCTTTATCCCCTGTTCTGCTAAAAAGGGGCTTAACACAAAAGCTATTTGAATATTTTTTTGTTCCGCATATTCTGAAAGTCGGATAAGAGTTTTAAACGACTCCTTCATCATCGACGAAAAATAAAACCATTTCGTCTTCAATTTATTTTTGCTAATTTCATCCCACCGTAAATCGCCATTTGATCCTCTAAAACTCAAAATCGTGCGATCGCGACCTTTATCGTCAATAACTACCGAGAATCCCACTTTTGCACTTTTTTTCAACGATACTAACGAAGTATCTATACCTTCTTTACTCAGATTTTGTAGAATTGCGTTTGAATAATCGTCTAATCCCATTTTTCCAAGGTAAGCCACATTAAATCCAAGTCTTGTTAACGATACTGCCGCGTTTGTTCCACCGCCTCCTGTTGAAAATTCTATTTCTTCTAAAAGAATTTTTCCTCCAACAGGGAATGAAATACACTCTTTATTGCTCTTATCATATAAAACCTGAGAAGACTCTGGTTTTATATACAAATCAATTGTGGAGCTTCCAACGCAAATAATGTCATACATAATATTTCTTCTAATTCCAACCTTTAGTAGATTTTGGGAACTTCAATTTTATTGTCAGCAACAATTATAAAAAATAATTCTAGTCGTCTAAGATATTATCATTAATAGCAACATTCGAACTAAAGACTATAATGATTAAGAGAGAGATATGACTCAAAGAATTCCTAAAAATTGAAAAATTATTGCGGGAACCTCTAAAAACTGTTTTTGGCTACGAGTGGACCTTATGAAATTAGGGCTTGCGAGTTGCCGTAAGTAAAAACATTGAATCATCCGAGATACCCTTGAAACTATCCTTGAATGTTAAGATCCAATAAACGGAGAATTGCCATGTCTTTCCGCTTAGAAGAGTTATTAGAAAAGTTTAACGAATTAGAAAAAGAAATACTGATTGAAGTTAATAAAAAAGAAAAAGATTTTTTTTACGAAATCAAAAAGAAACGCGTTCACTTTGAAAAAGAAATCAAAGGCCAACATCGAGCTTTAGTCAAAAAAATCAGGTTTTATCTTAAAGACGCCGCTATCTTAAATATCTTAACCGCTCCCTTTATCTGGTCTTGTCTATTTCCAGCTTTATTCATGGACTTAGTATTAAATATTTATCAAACTGTTTGCTTTCCCGTGTACGGCATTCCAAAAGTTCGGAGGAGCGACTATGTGGCTTTAGATAGACATTATTTGCATTATTTAAACTGGATTGAGCGTATGAATTGTATTTATTGTGGATATTTTAACGGCATTATCGGGTTTTCGCGAGAAGTGGCGGCTCGAACAGAACAATATTGGTGCCCTATTAAACACGCTAGAAAAAACCTGACACTGCATAGCCGACATAAGAATTTCTTAGATTACGGCGACGCACAAGGCTATCGGCAAAGAATTGAAGAGGTCCGGAGGAACTTTAGCGACTTAAAATAGTTTTCTTATTTAAAAACGCTTTAATTTAAACGCATACTTATAAAGGGCGTAAACAGCCATGCCTGCCGCTAGATGTTTGAGAGCATGACCTCCCATCTGGTTAGCGGTCAAAACAAAAACATCCTTGTCAAAATGTTCCAATACTTTTGCCAAAGCATACCAACCAAAAGCATGAACTAAAAATTTGATCTCTCGATCATTAACCGGAAATAAAAAACAGATCAGAGGAACCTCTATCATTGGCAAAAATTGAACCAATCCATAAGGTCTTAAATCACCCACGCCTGCGGTTTCGGTGAAATCCCAATACCACACGCTACCTACTCCCAATAATAACAAAGTAGGAAGTAGAATTAATCCCGCCATTTTATTAACTCGTTCGGCAACGACAAATGCAAAAAACGACATAAACGCCAACGTCATGGGCAATCGGTCCCAAACCAACGTCGAATTATTCGGCATCCAGTGGTAATATGCCGACCCGATGCAAACCAACGCGACACCACTAAAGAAAATCATCCAATAGCAAACGAATCCCTTGTGAGCTGGCGATTCCTGCACCTTCATTAATTGCCTCAAACCCATCAAGCCAAAAACTAAAAATGGAAGATTAGAAAAAACATTCCAAAAATTAGGAACTCCAAGTAGATCTTTATTATCCGAAAACTTATGGTAGGCCAGAGGTTGAGCAATGGGAGAGAATTGAAACAAAATAACTATAGGAATGACAACGCCCGCTATTAGAATAGCTATTCGTTGTTTAAACGTTAAAGCGTTCACATCCCTATTCTACAACCCCGAGGTTTTCTCGGAATCCGCGAAACAAATCTTGAATTGGAGGAATTAATTTATTTTTCAAATCGTCGGGAACCCAATTGATTTTATCTACCGGCCACTCTTCAAAGGTATGGATATTTAAACCGGCTTTCCCGTAACTTTCGGCTAAAGTCTCTTCCAGCCCGTAAACAATAGCGGAGTTAAATACTTTTAAATACAATTCCCAAATCAATTCAGCGTCGTGCAACCCCGCTAAGTAATGCTTGATCAGTTCATTTATAATTGGTTCCGCATGTTCGATAAAATCTGGATGCAAAGCTTTTTCCAAAGTCCGATAGACAATAATTACGTCTTGCATGAGAAACTTGAGCTCTTCCGAATCCTTTTTAATGGGACGACTATCGACATTCAACAATTCCTTAAGCACTTTTAAGTTTCGTATGGAATCATAAATGATGGACTCTTCCCAGGTCGCCGAATTGAAGATAAAGAAAATTCTCAATAACCGAACACGTTTGTTTACTTCCGACAAATGCATAATCAAAGACGGTTTCGCTTGGTTGCTGTATGGAAGCGTGTCTCCCCAACCTTCTAATTTAAAATCTAATCCTATCGGCCTAAAAGCATTTGAAGAAGTCGCGAAATACAATTCCATAAACCGTTTTAATTCTTCTTTATCGTCAAAACTTTTGTTTTGCGGTAAATTGACGATGCAATACATTCGTTGAATTTTATTTTTAGCGAAACCACTCTCATCGGCAATCAAGTAAGTGCCACCCCAGATACCCGAAGTCACTTCCGATTCTTTCGCTTCATCACCCGAAAACTGGCTATAAGAGGACCTCGCAACCTCGTGATAAATATTATTTAAAACAAATAAATTGAGATACTTTTCCTCGCGAAAGAGCGGTCCTATCGCTTTAATTTCTGATTCTTGCATTAAGAAAATTCGATTCTGATTTTTAATATTACGGGGTTGACTAAATCGGTAGGATTAAGCCATTTAAACATCCCTGTTTTAAATCTTATTTCTATAGGATGTATCTAAATTATCTTTTTTCCCAAGTCGCTATCAATTTTTGAATACGGCGAACTTCATCCGGATATTTTTCTTTCAATAATTCTATCGCTTGTCTCCCGAAGGAAATTGCAGCTTTAAAATTTTCAATAAACGCGTTCGAATCGGCTAAGTCGGATAATCCTAACCCTTCTTCATGAGAGTTGCCAAGTTCTTTGTATATTTCAATCGCTCTTTCTTGAACAATAACCGCTTCTTTATATCGATTCAATTTAACGTAATTTAAACCGATAGCCGTTAGAAGTTCTCCTTGTTTGTTCAAATCTTTTCTCTCAATGGAAGATTTCAAACACTCTTTATAACAGTCAATCCCTTTTTCTATTTCCCCTAATTTAATGTAAACATGACCTAGTCCATTAAAGGCCAATCCTTCCATTTGGAAATCGTTTTCTTCCTTCGCCAATGCCGCCTGTTCGTAAAAATATTTTTTTGCCTGCTCAAGGTCGCCCATAATTGCATGCGCATCTCCTAGGCTTGCCAATGTTTCCGCCAATTCTTCAAAAGTTCCAATTTCCCTAACTAAGATCAATCGTCGCTTAAAATATTCTATAGAACGTCTAGTCTCATTCATCTTGGCGTAAGCCAATCCAAGATTAGAAAGAGCTAATGCCTGTCCGTGGCGGTCGTTTAATTTTTCTGAAAATTCTAAATCCTCAAGATAGTACTCGATAGCGCGACGGGTATCCGTCATATTTGCGCCGGCAAGTCCGAGTTCTTTTCCGCTATGCCTCTCGTCAAGACTACGCGATAAATCATCTGGAGGAGGATTCATTTCTCCTTTTCCCGAAATATCCGTTTTAACTCGACTAAAGTTCAGCGCTAATTCTTTAGCGACAAACGCTTCCAATATTTTTATATCTTTATCCCATGATTCGGCATTAACGGAGACAGACAATTCTTCGTCCAATGATTGCAAAGAATCTGGTAAAGAATCTTCAGAAGGAAATTCCATATTATCTAATAAAATGGAAATAACGGATGTTCTTTTTCCTAACGCTGCAGCCATCTCCGCAGCCATCCAATCACTAGACTCGTAATCATCTATTGGAGTCCACCCATATTCCATCACAACAACCATGACGGCGACTTCTCCAACTTTATTTTCTAAAAATGCCTCTACTCCTTGGCCGATTGGAACTTCAAGGTTCGCAATAACATTCTTTTCTCCAAACCGCGCGCAAAGAAACTCTCTAACTCTGTCCGCTTTGGTAGTGTCTGCAAATTTTCGTGAACTAAAAAATATTTTACCTATTCTTTGCACTTATCCCTTTACCCTTTACATTTATCTCTTGGGCTGGAAAGATCCATCTTTCAAGCTTTCCACTAAACTTTTTGGTAGAGTCCCCTTTAAACTGCTCCAATCAGAATCGTTATAACGCATTCTGTTTATCATAATATTTTCTAAAGTAATCGATTCTTTCTCTTGATAACGCTTCGATGGAGCTATCGCCTCCACAGCCATCAACAACATACCTTTCATCTGATCCCATTGATCCTGACCAGCGCAAGCGTTTGCCAAACCATTATAAGCGTTTTCAATTTGGCCAATATTCTCGGCTTTTTTTCCTCTTTCCAACGCTGTCGCAAAATTTTTAATCGCTTCGCCCCAACTTTCTTTTTGTGAAAACGTATTCCCCAACCAAATATGTGATGCTGTTACTCCAGATTCATCTCCAATTTTTTCATCGGATTTCATCGCCAACTCATAGCTTTCAACAGCAGAATCCCAGTCTTTTATATCATCGTATGTATTCCCGAGAAGCCTGTAAACTTCTCCAAGTCTATTTTGTTCGCCTAGTTTTTCGCTCGATTCAATGGATTTTCGAAAACAGTCAATGGCCTCTTGCGTTTTACTTAACCTTTGGTTGGCTTTACCGAAAGCGCAATAAACCTCTCCAAGCTTTCCATCAACTTCAGGATAACCACAAGAAATATATTTGTTAAAGTTTTCTAGCGCAGTTTCAAAATTCCCAAGACTTAGATTTAGTTGCCCTAAGGTTTCATAGGATAAAGTTTTTTCCTTTTTGTCCACAAGAGGATGATCATGACATTGAGATAATAATTTTTCAGCCAATATTGGATGTGGTTTTACCAACTCTTGTCCCATTTTCTGAACTAATTTAATAAAATCAGCGTTGTCTTTTTGTTTTAAGAACATCTTTGCAACGTTCTCAAACAATGTAGAGACTCTACCGCTTGAAACATGTCCTAAGTAACCATCCAAAAATATCTCTAGAAATTCGGCGACATCTTCTTCACTCCCACCCAACACAGCGTATTCCAAACAGTCGGCTAGATAACAATAAGATGATTTTGGATCGTTTTTTAGCTGAGCATAGAACAATGCATAATAGAATTCCGAAATTAACTTCTGCCGATCTTTTATTTCCTCTTCCGACATCGTGAATTTTGAATCAGAAGAACCCACAAACTTATCGCGCAAAACAGAGTGAACGAAAAACCGTAACATTTCGTCCCCTGGTTCTTTTGTCGCGACTAACATTCTTTTTTCCGATAACGTTTTTATATCCGCCGAAAATCCTGAAGGATCTTTTTTCTGTTCATGACAATAAGTCTGCCAAAAAGCTTCAAGCATAGGAGAGGCTATTGAATTTTCCAGAAAAAGAGCGCGGCTTCTCAATAATTCCAAGCGACTCTTCGCTAATTCTCCTAAGAAATAATCTGAAACATTTTCTTCTCGAAGCTTTTTTAAAGTTACGCGCCTTTCTACTTTAGTTCCCGCATTGTGAGCGAATAAATTCAAATCAAACGGGCTTCCTCCACAAATTTCGGCAATTTCCCATTTTTCTTCAAAAGGCAGATCGTTAAATTCTTTAAATGAATTTATGAAACTAAGTTTTTCGCAATTTGAAAAGGGATTTAAAGAAATCCACGTTGACGCGATTTCATCGCTAAAAATAGCGGGATTTTTTGCCGCAAATAAAAACTTCGTTTTCGGTCCGGCGCTCTTGATCAATGTTTCAATGAAATCTTTCAATAATGGATCTTTTATGCCGTTTTCGCCATCCAACCAAACTTCAAAATTATCAAACACAAACAAAAGCGAACGTTCGGCAATCGCTTCAGCCAACGCCTGGGCTTTTCCTTTAGGTGTTGGATAATCCTTCTGGTTCCAAATTATTTGCGAGAGAGAGTTTTCAGAAAAACGGTGAAACAACTTTTCAAGTTGATTCATTAATTCTCCATACGCCCCATCAGAACGTCCACCTCCGTCCAAGAAAAATATTTTTTCGACGGCAAGAGTCTCGTCCATAGTCGTCAACATGGTTGCCCCAAACTGATGAACAAAAAAGGTTTTACCCAATCCAGAAGCTCCAAAAACTCCGACTGCTTTAGCGCCACCCTCTATAAAACTTTCAACTTGCGCAATGGAATCCCAACGACCGATAAATCTTTGAGAACCCACTGGAGCTGCGGACGGCTCTGCCGCTTCTTGTATATTAAATAGAGGATGTTTATCTTCGACTTCTTCTTTAAAAATAATCTTTTCCCCTTGTGCAAAAGCTGAAGACAGAAAAGCGGACGGCTGGGAATCTCCATCAAGTCCAACGAAGGCCATAGATTCCTCAACAGCTGTTGCGATGGAGTCTTGTTTCATTCTTCCAACAAGTTCTTTAAAAAATTCGGAGACTATTTTTACTCCATTGGAATTCTGGGACTCACCCGACAATACAAGAGTTTTAGCGATTCCATTTTTAGTAAAAACCTCCCCCACTTCTTTTTGCTCGTTTTCAGAATATCCTCCAACCACAACTAATAATGGAGGACGGTTTTGAGGGAAAGAATTAGCTAAGTCGTTTAGAGAAAGAAAAATATTTCGGCCAGGTTCAATAGTCAGTTCAATACCAGATTGGCCTTTAGAGCCTTTAGCATTCTGAAAATAAATAAAATCGTATTTTCCTTTTTTTAACAAGCGAGATAACGTTTCGCGACAACCAAAATAAAATTCTTCTAAAATCAAATCGCCCACAGCCAGAACTGGATCCAACACTTGATAAAATTGTTTTTCCTCCTCCTCTTTTTTTTCAGAATCGCCTCCATCATTTGCCGAGGAAATCCTTAACATCTTAAAAGGTCGGTTAATTGTAAATTCTATCAAAGCGGTCTGTCCTCCCTTATAGGCATGAAAATTGGCCTTTTTTGGACCGTGTTATACTGTTTTTCAAATGTTTGAAAAACGGCAAATTCCAGTATTCTTTCAAGTTTCTTCGCCCAATCTGGACCAAGTAATTACAATATAATAAAACGATTTGCCTGAAAGACCTTCAAAAATACATTACTAACGGTACTATACAAAACAATGTCACAAAAATCTAACTCTCCCCGAGAAGTAACCATAAAAAACACACGCATAGGCGGAAATAATCCAATTGTGTTAATCGCCGGTCCTTGCGTTATTGAATCGGAAGACCATACCCTTAAAACAGCAGAACGTCTTAAACAAATCTGTAGCGACGCAAAAATCGACCTAATTTATAAATCATCTTACGACAAAGCAAATCGATCTTCTTTAAACTATTTTCGCGGTCCAGGGTTAACAGAAGGATTGCGAATATTAGAAAAAGTAAAAAAAGAACTGGATCTACCAATTCTCTCAGACATACACAAAGAAGAAGAGGTTGAACCGGCTGCAGAAGTTTTAGACGTATTGCAAATCCCGGCTTTTCTTTGCCGTCAAACCGACTTACTCGTCAAGGCCGGAAAAACAGGGAAAGTCATTAACGTCAAAAAAGGCCAATTTATGGCTCCCTGGGATATGAAAAATATTCCTCCTAAAATAGAATCGACAGGAAATAAAAATTTATTGCTGACCGAAAGGGGCGTTTCGTTTGGCTATAACAATTTGGTGGTCGACATGCGATCGCTTATCGTAATGCGAGACTTGGGATATCCTGTTGTTTTTGACGCAACCCATAGCGTTCAATTACCAGGAGGCCAAGGCGACCGCTCTGGTGGACAACGTGAGATGGCTCCTCCATTAATTCGTGGAGCAATTGCAATTGGTTGCGACGCATTGTTTATAGAAGTGCACGAAGATCCAGACAATGCCCCTTCCGATGGTCCTAACATGATAGAAATGAAAAATCTTCCAAACTTATTAAAACAAGTTAAAGCCTTAGATAAATTGAGGCTAGAAGGCTTTCAATAATGCGTAGGTTCTTTTTAGCTTACATCGCGTTTTCTCTTATTTTTCTTTTTGAGCCTAAATTAAGTTTTGCCCAAAATTTAGGGGCATGGGAGATTTTACCGCCAACGCCCACCGCCAGAACGGAAGCGGCGATAGCTATTCTTGACCAAAAAATTTACGTTATTGGAGGTTTTTCACCGCAAGGAGTCACTGATTTAGTCGAAGTTTTTGATTTAACCACCGGTGAATGGTTTGAAGGAGCTCCTCTTCCAGAACCAAGGCATCATGCAGCTATAGCGGTAACAGATAATAAAATATTTATTATTGGAGGCTTTACCTCTGGGTTTTGGACTCCATCTGCAAAAGTTTTTGCTTACGATCCAAATTTCAACCAATGGTCGCAAAAAAACTCAATGCCCACCCCACGCGGAGCTTTAGCCGCAGGAGTTGTGGACGGGAGAATTTTTGCAGTTGGAGGAGCTAATAAAAAAAACTTCCGATTAATTAATACGGACGCTAATGAAATGTACGCCCCTGAGTCTGATCAATGGACTTCATTAGCTCCTGTGCCCACTCCCCGCGATCATTTAACAGCCTCTTCTTTTAACGGAAAAATATATGCCATCGGAGGTCGGATCAATGTGGACTACAACCAAAATTTAGACGTCAACGAAGTATTCAACCCCGAAACAAATAGTTGGACCAGGCTTTCGCCATTGCCAACAGCTCGTAGCGGCATTACATCGCAAGTTTTATATGGAAATATATTTGTACTGGGCGGTGAATCTGGAGAAGGAACTTTTTCAGAAAACGAAGCTTATAATCCTGAAACAAATAATTGGGAGATTATGAAACCAATGCCAAAAGGACAACACGGATTAGGCTCGGCCGTTCATGAAAATCAACTCCATGCCATAACGGGCGGGCCTAATCCGGGAGGAGGGGGTAGTAAATTCCACGCAGTTTTTAAATTAGAACCGTAATTTATTTTTACAGGCTGAACCTGCTATATATCTAGTTGCCGAACCGGCGGCACTCCCGGATAAATTAATTCCCTGGTAAAAAATAATTCATCCGGGGTAAGGAGGTGTGCCTGTCCGAATCTTCAATCACTAATAAAGCAAGAGGCATGCCAAAGTAAAAACAAAACCCAGAAACACACGAAAAACCCTTATAAAACAAATATTTAACAGAACCACAATCTTTCTAAGACTTATCTTTCAAAGCTTGTTTTACGGAAAAAATGACCTCAAATTGTCAAAATTTTCCTCAAATTATACGATTGAGACAAATTTTTCCAGGAATGTAGTCATGTTTTTGACGGCCACAGGCATTTGGGACTTTAAAGACATGGCCATTGGTATTAAGGAAGGATTTGTCAAAATATACCAGCCCGCCTTCATTTTAGAAACGTTGCCATTTTCATCAAAACAAGGCGAGAAATTAGCCAATTCCTGATCTACCGTATCCGATATAACTCGAATCGAAACTAAAGGGATAGACTGTTTATTTGTTGTTCTTAACAGTGCAGATGTTTCCATATCCACACCCAAAGCAGAATTTTGATCCCCCAGTTCCTTTTTATTCTTGGGATCGCAAATTGCGACATCCGAGGTTATTAATGGACCGCTGTAAACTCCGAATGAAAACTCATTAGACATTTCTTTTGCCTTTAAAAACTCTTTAGAGTTTAGGGTCTCTGGAGCTTTAATCGCAAAGTCGTCCCCATTTGAGTTATAAGCGACATCAATAACTCTATCAGCAATAAGAATGTCCCCTAGCTTCAAATCTGCATTAAGCCCGCCTGCAAAACCGCAAGAAATAACCAATGCGGGAGAATAGGTATCCATCACTTGTTCTAGTACGCCACGAGCCCGTTTTTTCCCTATTCCTGACTGAACAACCAAAATTTGCCGCCCCAGCCAAGTTCCCAGGAATCCTTTCGCATGACCAAACGAAGGCCGGTCGCTGATTTCCATCCGTCCCTTAATCAGCGAAGCTTCTTCCTTCATAGCCGCTATAATACAAATTAAAGAATCCATAATTTCAAAACTCTATACAAATTTCCCTATTCCACTATATTATTTTTGAAGTTTATTTTTAATCACTAACTGTTTTGTTAAACAGGTTATTTCTCCTATTATTTCGGGATTTTCTCCTGGAGTTCGAGCGTATTCAAAATTTATAGATATCTGTATATCGCAAGATCGAATACTCTCTCTTAAGGGATCTGAAACTTCATAAACTCCATTTGAGTTTAGTTCGCTCGAAACTCTCAAAGAATTTTCAGACGATTGTGGAATCTCCCAAGCGGCGGCTCCTTCATAAACAAAACTCGCCTCTGTCATACAACCCTGCGTAAATGTCACTTCGTATGGAGAACTCTTAACCGATCTTTGTTGAGGCTCGCCAAACCGATTATTTGCGATATCAAAAGCCTGGTCTTCAACAACTCCGCGCAGGGCTATAGTTGACGATTTCATAATTCGTCTATCCGCATTCATCACCTGAATGCTGATTTTAAATTGCGCTTTTTGTTTTTTATTTTCTTGTAGGCATGGCGGCAGTTCTTTGACTTGATCCATTCCCTCTACCGGTTTGGGCGTCGTCCCTAAAAAACACAACGCAATTACGGTCAAAAACGTTAACACTCTTACTTTCATTCTCATCCCCTCCAAAAAGAAGGTTTCTTTATCAAAAAACGAAATTAGTTATATATTTCCTCATACTTTGATCGCCTCACTTTCAACTTTATTCACAAGTTGAAGCAAAAATAAGATCAAAAGAACTTGTATCTACATATTTTTTAACTATGATATCTGTAAAATCAAACCATTTACTTTGAGTCAAAAATGTCAGAGAAATCATTCATTCTTATAGTAGACGATTTAGAGAGGAATCGAAACCTACTGAAACAATATGTAGACGATCTTGGCTACCTGACCGCTCTAGCTAATAATGGGTTGGAAGCGTTAGATCTAATAAATGATGTAATGCCAGATCTTATCTTACTAGACATGAAAATGCCTATTATGGATGGTTATGAAACATTAGACCAACTTAAGTCGGATTTAAAACTTCGCCATATACCCGTTATCATGATATCCGCCTATGGTGAAATGGAAAATGTGATTCCCTGCATAAAACGAGGAGCGATAGATTACCTAGCTAAACCATTTGAACCAATCCTCTTAGAAGCGAGAATTGAATCCGCTCTCTCTCTAAAAAACTTACTCGACCACGAAGAAGAATATCGAAAAAAAATTGAAAACTACTCAATCCAGCTTGAAAGCGAAACTTTAAAGCGAACTTCCGAATTATCTCAAACCCAGTTAAGACTTATCCATCGATTGGGACGCGCATCGGAATACAAAGATAACGAAACTGGAATGCATGTGGTTAGAATAAGTCATTATTGCTCAAAACTTGGCGAAGCTTTTGGGTGGGCAAAAGAATCTTGCGAATTGATTTATAACGCAAGCCCATTACATGACGTAGGGAAAATAGGAATTCCCGAACACATTCTATTGAAACCTGAAAAATTGAACCATGACGAGTGGGCAATTATGAAAACTCACACAACCATAGGAGCTGAGATCCTAAAAGGAGGAGGCTCGGAACTAGAAACTATGGCTAAAAAAATTGCCTTAACTCATCATGAAAAATGGGACGGGACAGGATATCCTCAAGGTCTTCAAGAAGAAGACATACCTATTGAAGGCCGGATAGTTGCTATTGCCGATGTCTTTGACAACCTAACTTCTGAACGCCCTTTTAAAGAAAAATGGCCTATCGAAGACGCTGTAGACTTCATTGAAAATGCAAGCGGAACCGAATTCGACCCTGAGATGGTCAAAAACTTTTTAAAAATTCTTCCCGACGTTATTGAAATAAAAAATGAGTACCCTGACTGAGTTCAAAAAATCAAATAACTAAAGTTGCTATACATAAAGTTCCTAAGAAATTCTTTTTTATCTCTTCTTTAAAAGCGTCTTCATCAGAAACATCCCAAATACCAACAGCATAAACCGAAAATTTTCGCGACTGCATATGTTCAAAAATAGTCGAGTCTGAGTTGACTTTTAAAATCACTTCCAAATCGCTTGTCGCTAGGGGTCCTACATATTTAGTAGCCAGTTCAGCTAAAACATCTTCCTTCTCATCGGATACTATTAACCCATCAATAAGCTCCCCTGTCAGTTCATCAGGATCGTATCCCATAAGCTTAAATGCTGGATTTGCAAAAGCAATTTTACGGTTCTCGTCTAATTTAAAAATTAGTTCTGGGACTTTTTCGACAATTGTCCTATAGTTTTTTTCGCTTTCAGCAATCCGTTTAGATAACTCTTCTTTTTCTCGTTGAGCTATACTTAAACGAACTTGGGTCTCTACTCGCGCCAATAATTCTTCATGTTGAAACGGTTTAGTAATATAATCTATCGCGCCCAACTTAAATCCCTTAACAATATCCTCTTGCTCCGTTTTTGCCGTTAAGAAAATGATAGGAATATCTTTTGTCGTATCGTCGAACTTAACCTCTCTACAAACTTCATAACCGTCGATTCCAGGCATCATAACATCCAGAAGAATCAAGTCTGGCTCTACTTTTTTTATGATCTTCAGAGCCATTTCTCCGGACAAAGCGACAAAAATTTCATAACCTTGTCCTCCTAGCACATCAGATAAAACATTAACATTAGCTCGGGTATCATCTACGACAAGAATTTTCATTTTTTCTGAGGGGACAAGATCGTCCATTTTTCTTCCTTTTCAACTAATTAGAAATGATTTCCCAATATTCTGTCTCTACCAATTCTAGGATAATTCAATTTCATTGAACTTTTCTAAACATTTTTTCTTCTACATAGTATAAATTATCGTCTTATGATTTATCTCTTAACTCTACTTCATGGCTAAACTAAAATTTAAAATCCCTATTCGTCGCGGTGACCGCTTAAAACTCTCCGTTGAAACCATGGCGTCTAGTGGCGATGGAATTGCGCGTTTTGAGGGATACACGGTCTTTGTCCCTCAAGGAGCTCCAGGCGATTTAGTGTCTGCATATATTGAAAAAACGACCCCACGGTTCGGAGTCGCTAGAATCTTAGAAATTATAACGCCTTCCACTGATAGAATAGCGCCATTTTGTTCAGTTTTCCCAAAATGTGGCGGCTGTAAATTACAGTTCCTCCCTTACGAGAAACAAATAGATTTCAAGGTTCAAGTTTTAAAAAACGATTTACAACGAATTGGGAAAATTGATTTCCTAGAAGATATCAAAACTCTATCAGCAGAAAGCCCTACCGCCTGTAGAAATAAGACAGCTTTTGCAGTTCAAAAACACCCAAAATCTAAGAATATTAAAATTGGATTTTATCGCCACGGCTCACATGATGTCGTCGATTCCCCTGTTTGCGATGCGCTGCAATTTCCATTAAACCAAACCAAAGAAATCATTCGTGAGCAATTAAATATTTTAGGACTATCCATTTATGACGAAAAATCTCATAAAGGTTTCTTAAGAGGAATTATTGTACGAAGTTCTAGCTCTACCGGAGAAACTTTAGTAGGCTTTGTTACAACTCGCGGCAAGTTTCCAAAAGGTTTCATCGAACAAACCGCCGCAAAAATTATTCAGGCAAACATCCGACTAGTTGGCATTGGCCAAAACATCAATTCCAAGAAAACAAACGTGATTTTAGGAGAAAATACCAGAGATCTATGGGGTAAGGACTATATAGAAGAACAATTGGGAGAACTTAAGTTCCGGTTGTCGTTACCCTCTTTTTTCCAAGTTAACAGCCTTCAGGCAAAAAAATTATACGAACTCGTCGAAAGTTGGATCGGTTTAGATGGCGGTTTGGTTGTCGACGCATATAGCGGCGTTGGACCTATCGCTCTTTGGCTTGCTAGAAAAGGCAGACATGTAATAGGGATTGAGGAATTTAATCAAGCCACCGAAGATGCCACAATTAACGCAAAGCTAAATAATATTGATTCCTGTGACTTTCAAACTGGAACTGTTGAAACTTGTTTAAAAAATCTCATTTCTGGGCCACAAATCGACACTATAATCGTAGACCCTCCAAGAAAAGGATGTTCTCCAGAAGTCATAGAATCAATGCTGGAGCTAGCTCCCCAAAAAATTGTTTATATATCGTGTAATCCTTCCACTTTGTCCCGCGACCTAAGCCTGATCTGCGAAAAAAAATACAAAATCGAGCAAATTTACGTGGTTGACATGTTTCCACAAACTTCTCATGTTGAATCTGTCGTTCTTTTAACAAATATTACAAATTTGTAAAACTTTGATTTTCGGGAAATTAGGTATTGTCATAGGCAATTCTTAACTTTATACTCTTGTTACGCAAAACATTGTTTTAAAAGAGTTTGAGTTTTCGAAAAACTAATACGGTCAATAACTTTTTCTATTGCCATTTTCGAGCGAGGTCCTTTGGAAGTTCAAAGAAAAGTCGAAATTATGCGGAAAATGGATTTGTTCCAAGCATTGGACGACCCCATTTTAGAGCAACTCGCCTCAAACTGTCGGGAATTTGCTTTAGAACCCGAAGAAATGTTATTCGAAGAAAATACTTTGGAAACCGCAATGTATTTGATTCTTTCTGGCGACTTATTGGTTTACAAAGGAGTCAAGCAAATCGCCTTATTGAACGAGGGGCACTACGTTGGTGAAATGTCTCTAATCGAGTCCAAACCGCGCTCAGCTTCCACAAAGGCTGTTTCCCAATGCTTATTGCTAGAGATATCAGAGGTTCAATTCAATAAGTACCTTGCAACCGAACCTAAAGCCTTGACCGCAATTATTCGGACCCTATGCGCCAGAATCAGAACAGATCTTGCCGTCATGTCCAACGATTTACAAAAAGCCAATATATTCACACATGACATTAAAAACTGTCTAACTCCGCTTGGCTTAGTAGAAATGTATCTGGAAGATTTGATTGAAGTTTATACGGGCGAAACCGGTCAGAAAAAAAGATCAGGAGTGGAAGACCTAGAAAAAAGCTTTGAAGTCATGGAGATTGTCAAAAATAATTTAATGACAATGATCAACCAAAGCTTAATGAATGCAAAAAAGATAAAAGTGGACTACCAAAAAAGTTCACACAATGTAATGGCATTAATACGAGAAACTCTAGAACAAGTGGCTTGTCATAAAAACCTAGAGCAAAAAAATATAGAAATCACAGATTTCGATAAAGATGCTCAGTGGACAGTCAACTTTCTCGATATTAAACGCGTTATCCAAAACACGATAATCAATGCTGGCTATGTAACGGAAAAAGGCGGCACCATCAATGTCGATATCAAATCTGTCGACGAATCTTTCCAGGTCAGCATTACCGACTATGGATGCGGTATTCCTGAAAACATACAACCCTTGCTGTTAAAAGAGTCGATAACGACAAAAGGCGACGAGGGAAATGGCCTAGGGTTACTCTCCTGCCGAGAAATCATCCAAGACCTTCATGGCGGCAAATTCTGGTTTGAATCAAAAGTCGGAGAAGGCACTACCTTCTTTTTTACGATCCCAGAAAAAGCATCTGAAGCAATTAAGAAATAAACAACTCTTAAAATCCTGCCTGTTTAGGGGTACGCGGAAAAGGAATAACATCCCTAATATTTTCCATTCCGGTAACAAACTGAACCAATCGTTCAAATCCCAACCCAAAACCAGAATGAGGAGCGGAACCAAACTTTCGCAACTCTAAATACCAATAATATTCGTCTGCATCTATTCCTTTTTCTTTCATCCTATCCATAAGAATTTGGTAGTTGTCTTCCCGTTGGCTTCCGCCAATTATTTCGCCTAGTTGCGGAACTAAAACATCCATAGCCCGAACGGTTTTTCCGTCGTCGTTAACTTTCATATAAAATGGCTTAATTGCTTCAGGATAATCAAAAACAATTACCGGTTTCTTGAACTTTTTTTCCGTTAAATAACGCTCATGCTCGGATTGCAAATTTTCTCCCCATTCGACGGGATATTGAAATTTTTCTCCAGACTTGAGTAAAATGTCTACCGCCTCTGTATACGTTATTTTTTCAAAGCTAGAGTCTAAAACGTGTCGCAAACGTTCAATTAAGGTTTTATCAATCCTCAAATTAAAAAACTCCATATCATCGCCGCAGTATTCAAGGGCATCTTTTAAAAGATATTTGATAAACTCTTCGGCTAATTCCATATCATCTTCTAAGTCGTAGAAAGCCATCTCAGGCTCGACCATCCAAAACTCTGCCAGGTGCCTACTGGTATTCGAGTTTTCCGCTCGAAATGTAGGGCCAAAAGTATAGATTTCGCCAAGGGCCATCGCGTAAACTTCACCTTCCAATTGACCGCTAACCGTTAACCCAGTCTTCTTGCCAAAAAAGTCCTGGGAATAATCAATCGTTTTATTTTCAATCGGGGGATTTGAAATATCCAAAGTTGTCACTTGAAAAAGTTCGCCCGCTCCTTCGCAATCACTCGACGTAATTATCGGAGTGTGTAAATAAACAAAACCTCGTTCATGAAAGAACTGATGAATTCCATAAGCCAATCGATTACGAACCCGCATAATCGACCCAAAAGTATTTGTTCGGGGACGCAAATGAGAAATTGTTCTAAGAAACTCAAACGAATGCCGCTTTTTTTGTAGAGGAAACTCTTCTGTATCGGCAATTCCATAAACGGTTACGTTTTTTGCCTGAATTTCTACAGATTGCCCTTTGCCCGGAGAAAGAGTTAGCTTCCCCTCGATGGACAAACAAGCTCCAGTAGTTAACTTTTCCGAAACATCGCCATAACATTCCAACGAATGATCGACAATAACTTGAATATTATTAATGGTCGAGCCATCGTTTAGCTCCAAAAATGAAAAACCGCCTTTTGAATCTCTTTTTGTTCTTATCCATCCTTTAGCGATTACGTTTTCTCGTTCTTCTTTTTGGGCTAACAGGTCTTTTATTTTTTCTCGTTTTTTTATGGTCATCGTTAAATTTTAATTTATCAATTACTCGGGTTATTAAGAAAAAGAAGCGTTTAATCTATGTTGTTTTTTTAGTCCCTACACTTTTTCAAAGAATTGCATATCATTTCGATTTCCATTTCAGTCAAACTACTTGCGGAAGGTAAGTACATCCCTCGTAAACAAAGTTCTTCCGCATTTGGAAAAGACTCGTTTTTATATTTTTCAAAATAAAGAGGTTGCAGATGAATGGGAATAAAAAACGTTCGCGTCTCAATCCCACGTTTAGCCAACCTCGCTCGAAGTTCATCCCGTGAAATGCCAAATTCGTCCTCAATTAAAATGGAATACATCCAGAATACGTTCTTGATTCCTTCCGTTCTCGGCGGAGTCACAATACCCGGAATATCTTTCAACAAACTCGTATAAAGCTCCGCGTGATCAATTCGGGTTTGAACCAATTCGTCAAAACGCTCAACCTGCGCTAATCCAATAGCGGCTTGCATATTGGTCATGCGAAAGTTAAACGCCAAATACTTATGCCAAAAATGTCGGTCGTTGGAAAACGCATGGTCGCGAATATTAGCGGCTTTTTGATACAGTTCTTCGTTATTGGTAGTAATCATTCCACCTTCGCCGGTCGTAATGATTTTATTCGCATAAAAACTGAAACAAGCTGCGTCGCCTATACTACCAATAGTCTTTTCTTTATATAAAGCGCCATGAGCTTCTGCGGCGTCTTCCAGAACAAACAAATCATGTTTTTCTGCCAATGCCATTATCGGGTCCATATCGCACGGATGGCCGTATGTATGAACTGGCATAATAGCCTTTGTATTTTCCGTTATTTTTTCTTCTATTTTAGAAACGTCCATATTCCACGTTTCCATTTCAGAATCGACCAACACAGGAGTCGCCCCCGTATGTTGCACCGTGTTTGCCGACGCAATCATTGTGAACGATGGAATAATCACCTCGTCTCCTGATTCAAGCCCCATAGTGACTAAAGCTAAATGAAGCGCCGTTGTACCGCTTGTGGTGGCAACACCGTATTTAGCGCCACAAACCTTTGCGAATTCGCGTTCAAATTCTAAAATAAATCTACCCGCAGACGAAATCCAGTTTGACTGAATACATTGAGTTACATACTTTAACTCGTTACCACCTAAAGTAGGTTCGCAAACAGGGATAATTTTTCCGCTACTTTCAATAACCGGGACTCTTTTAAACGAAATTTCCAATTCCGGTTCCGGATCGGGAATTAACTTCATTTTATCTCCCAAATCTGGATCTTCCGGCTGAATTAATCGCTTTTTTGAAGACATTCTTACGCTCCGATGGTGGGTTTAGAAAATACGGGAAGTCTAAACCAACGATTTTTTGACGCGTTAAGTTACATGTAAACTTAATATTATAATAATTATCGCATTTTATTGTGTAGAGAAACTAATTTTAAGTCGATATTAAATTAAAGACCAAAAAATCATTGTTTTACGGGTTCACATCTCTTACCCCCTGGTTTTAAAGGTTCAGCTCCTTGCTTCTTTAAACTTTTAGGAGTTTACCTACATGACCTAAGCGATTAAAGAGACCGATCAAACTAGCTTGCCATTGACAAGGCAATGCTTTTTTTATACTTTAGTGGTATCCGAAAACCTTTTGAAATCATTTTTTAGGCCGGGACTGCCTTTTTAAGCGGAATTGGCCTTTTTAACCTTAGGAATTTTGTGTACATTCTTGGTAACTTTTTAGCGGCGACAGCCAAAGTACTAGATATTGTCCTCGTATTATATATGTGGATAATAATTATTCGCGCTTTATTGTCCTGGGTAAACCCAGATCCCTATAATCCGATCGTTCAATTTTTATATAACGTAACGGAACCTGTTTTATATAGAATACGGCGGGCCATTCCTATGTCAGGGATGGGAATAGATTTTGCTCCAATAGTCGTTCTTTTAGCGATCATTTTTTTACAAAGTTTCTTAGTAAGTTCGTTGGCCCAATTCGCCATGCAACTGCAATAGAGGTTTATGAGATTCACCTATTTAGATATTCTAGAGCAATGCTTCCACGATAAGTTCAGAGGCTACAGTAAACAGGAAGTAGATACCTTCCTGCAACTTGTTGCCGAGGATTTTAAAGAAATGAATGACGAGCTTGGGCAATTGCGTTCTGAAAACGATAGAAAGCAAAGAAAAATCCTTAAGCTTGAAGAAAAACTAAAAGCTGCCGAAGACTCACAAAAAAATGGAAACGGGAACGGGAACGGCCACAGTAACGGCAACGGAAATGGGCATTCTAAAAACTCAAATGGTTTTGGCGATATCCCACCAGAGGTATTGAAAGAAAAAGCTCAAAAAATCATCGAGAAAGCAAAAGAGCAAGCTTCTCACTTTAAACAAGACGCGGAAAAAGAATTACAGCGTCTGCAATCCGAGATTAAAAATCTAAAAGGCGAGAAAAAAGATCTGCTGGAAAATTTTAAAGCCAATGCAAGGAATTATCTTCAAACCTTGCAAGGCAATAAAAATGGCGATCATCATGCCGATTCCAACAAAAAAGACTAAAAACGGCATTCGTTTTTCCGCAACCATCCAGCCCAAATCCTCCCAAAATGCAATTGTCGGTATTCACGACGATAGTTTAAAAATTCGCCTCACCTCGCCGCCAGTAGACGGAGCGGCCAATAAAGCTTGCGTAAAGTTTTTAGCAAAAAAAATTGGAGTTAGCCCAGCCAACGTTTCTATTGTAAGCGGCTTAACCAGTCGAAAAAAAATCATCCAAATCGATAGCATAACCGAAGAAGCTTTCCTCCAAACTCTCCAGCAAGTTCAGAAGAATTTTTAAACGCCTACTTTTTAATCAATTTGCTATCGCCCTCGCCTTGTTTTAAAATTGCAATTCGAATTTTAATGGGATTATTTCTGATTTTCCCAATACGCCTTTTTACACAATCCATCCACATTCATTATTATCACCCATTATGTTTAAAACTATAGAATACGTTGACGATACAGTCCGCATGCTGGACCAAACCAAATTACCGTTAGAAAAAACATATATAGACTATAAAACCATTGAAGAAGTTGGCGGAGCCATCAAAGGAATGGTCATTCGTGGCGCTCCAGCGATTGGAGTTGCCGCCGCTATGGGAATGAGCCTTGGAGCCGAAAGCATTCAAGCCGAAGACTTCGACTCTTTCTTTTCTAAATGGGAAGTAATGGGCAACAAATTAGGCCAAGCTAGACCGACAGCCGTCAATTTGGCATGGGCTATAACTCGCATGAAAAAGGTTGCGCAAGATAACAAAAACCTTTCCATCCCAGAACTCAAAAGCCGATTAAAATCCGAAGCGCAAACCATCTGCGTCCAAGATATAGAAGCCTGTAAAGAAATGGGAAACTTTGGACAAACTTTGATCTCCAGCGGCTCCAGGGTTCTCACTCATTGCAATGCAGGGGCTTTGGCAACCGCCGGGTTTGGCACCGCTTTGGGAGTTATTCGAGCGGCCGTAAATCATGGCAAAGATATTAAAGTGTTCGCCAACGAAACCAGACCGTTTTTACAAGGAGCGCGTTTGACCGCCTGGGAACTCAACGAAGATAACATCAATGTTGAATTGATAACCGACAATATGTGCGGATTCTTTATGTCTAAAAACGAAATAGACGCCGCCGTGGTTGGAGCCGACCGAATAGCGGGCAATGGTGACGTAGCAAATAAAATAGGAACTTATATGGTGGCCGTTATGGCGGCGCGACATAAAATTCCATTTTACGTTGCCGCTCCTATTTCCACTTTGGATTTAACGCTTGCAAGCGGAGAAGAAATTCCAATTGAAGAACGAAGCTCAGACGAAGTGGCCCATATCAACGGAAAACGTATTTCCCCTGAAGGCGTAACGGCGCGTCATCCCGCTTTTGATATCACTCCAAACGATTTGGTAACCGCAATCATTACCGACAAAGGCATCGCTTATCCGCCATACACCGAATCGTTAAAGGAACTTGCGTCAAAACTATGAAAGCCATGATCCTGGCGGCAGGGTTTGGGAAACGACTTCAACCCATCACCAATAAAATTCCTAAACCTCTTTTCCCGGTAATGAATCAACCGATACTGGGGCATACTTTACAAATGCTCCAGTTGCACGGTTTCTCCAAAATCATAGCGAACGTCCATCATCTACCATCCGCAATCACCGATCATTTTGGAACGAGAGTCCAATACTCTGTTGAAAAAGAAATTCTAGGAACGGCTGGAGGAATCAAGAAAGCGGAGGACTTTTTAAAAGGAGAACCGTTCCTCGTAATCAACGGCGATATTTTGACTTCTATCGACTTGACCGAAGCGGTGAGATTTCACAAAAGCCGAAACGCCTTAATTACCCTCGTCGTTCGTGAAGATCCAAATCCTGAAAAGTATCCCGCTATAGAAATAGACGGCGGTGGCCGAATCGTCCGTTTTCCAAAAACAAATCTTCCCGATCCAACATCCAACACAAAACGAGTGATGTTTACCGGAGCGCAAATTATAGACCCTTCGGTTTTAGATCGCATACCTCCGGATATATTTTACGGAACCACCGAAGATGTTTATCCCAAAATTCTGGAAGAGAGCTTACCGGTTTACGGTTATCTTCATAAAGGATATTGGAACGATATTGGAAACCGCGAAGATTATTTAAAAGCGCACTGGGATATCTTAGATGGCCAACATTCTATAGAGCGCCCACCATCTGAAACGCTATCTACCGATCTACAAATAACCCAACCTATTTATATTGGCAAAAACTGCCAAATTTCTTCAAAAGCTAAGGTGGGGCCTTACGTTGTTTTAGGAGATAACTGCGTTGTGGAGGATTATGCAGAAGTTAAAAACTCTGTCTGCTGGAATAATTCTCAGGTATCAGAGAAAGGGAAAGTATCTGGTTCCGTCTTAGGATTTGACTACAAAACAGAACCCGGTCAAACAATCGATGATCAATTAGTATGTTGAACTAGATAGAAACGCCGACCGAAAAAGCATTAACCGCAAAGGCGCAGAGAGCGCAAAGAAAGAAAAGATGAGTGAGAATGAGTGGTCACATAGAATAATAGGAGCGTGTATTGAAGTTCATCGCACTCTTGGCCCAGGGTTATTAGAAAATGTTTATCAAGAATGCTTGGCACGTGAATTTTCTTTGCAAAAAATCCCTTTCAAAAAAGAAGTTGCCAAGCCAATCACTTATAAAGGTGTTTTAACAGAATGTGGCCTCCGTTTAGATTTTTTAGTTGATAACCAGGTCATTGTCGAGCTCAAGGCTGTCGAAAGCCTTTTACCCGTTCATAAAGCTCAGGTTCTTACTTACTTAAAGCTTACGGGTTGTAAGTTAGGCTTGTTGATTAATTTTAATGTTCCAATACTTAAGAGTGGGATTGAACGTCTTGTTCTAGACCTTTAACTTTTTTGCTTTCTCTGCGTCCTTAGCGTCTTTGCGGTGAAAAAAGGTTTTCGCCTCGATTTAATAAAATTGCCACCTCTAACTTAAAGCCTTCGAAACCTTCACCAAAACATCAACCAACCCATCAATACGTTCTTTAATCTCAGGAGTGACGTCGCCATTATCAGAAAAATCTTTAGAAGAAGCATAAACAAAACGCGGAATCACGATACAACGAAAATCTAGCATCAAACTATTTGCCATACCCATCGGCGACATGAAACTCCCCTCGCCTCCCGCCGCGCATAAAAAACCAACCACTTTATCTTGCCAAGCTCTACCTGTAAGTTCGATAAAATTTTTCGCAACGGCATTTAAGTCATAGTTATAAATAGGAGCCGCCATTAAAATACCATCTGCTTCTTTGACTAGCTTCCCCATCTCTCCTACCAACGGTAATTTGTAAACAGCGTCGCCATCGCACATTGGTAAATCGCGTTCCGCAAGGTCAAGCCATACCATTTTTTCATTTAGGGTCTCTAAACGATTCTGCGCGTCTTTCGCCAGGTTTCGGCTGCGACTCTCTGGATTTAAACTGCAAGAGATAACAAGGTAAGCCATAAAAATATCCTCAAAAAATACTTAAACCAGGTTTTGTAATAAAATGTTGAAGCGAACGACTAAACTTTAAAGGAACCTTTAAAAAGCAAATGCGAGATCCCTCCACGATGGTCGGGATGACGCGCAAAGGGGATTTTGTAATTCCTATTCCTTTAAAAATCAACTCAAGAATTCATAACTAAAATTCAAATAATATTCTCTGTTATAATTTTAAAACACCTAAACATTTATCATATTATGAAAACTAAAAAAATACAGCCAAGATCCGTAACTTTAGGAAAATCGAATCAGAAAACCAGAATAATAAAGTCCCCTCGACACGTCATCCCGAGCTTGTCGAGGGATCTCGTTTTTAACACCCGTTATTTCCCTAGTTTCTTAAAAACTAAATTTTTATTAGTGATGATGCTATGGAGTATTTTTAGCGGTGTCAAAGCCGAAGCCGCGCCGCTATCATCGGCCAAACAAACTCCTGCCAATATGGTTCATGTTCCCGCCGGGAAATACCTCTCGGGGTATCTAGCGGAACGCGCTTATAACGAATGTAAAAAAAATAATAACAAATGCCGAAAAGCCTGGTTCGAGGACGAAGAACCAATTAAAGAAATTGAAATCGACGAATTTTTTATCGATATTTACGAAGTGACACAAAAAGATTATAAAAAAGTAACAGGGAAAAATCCTTCCATGTTTAAAGGGGATAATCGTCCAGTTGAAAACGTCACATGGGGTGAAGCAAATCAATATTGCCAAAAAATTGGCAAACGACTCCCCACCGAAGCCGAATGGGAAAAAGCCTCTAAAGGCGGAAAATACACCACCTACGTTTGGGGAAACGTAGTCGAATCAAATAAAGCTAACTTTTGCGATGCAAGCTGTAGTCACGGTTGGAATGAAGAGCAATTTTCTGACGGGTTCGAACACACCGCACCTGTTGGAAGTTTTCCTCCAAATGGGTATGGACTCTACGATATGGCCGGGAATGTCTACGAATGGGTAGCGGATTGGTACGAAGGAGATTATAATAGCGTTCGCCCAACAAAGAATCCTAAGGGACCCGCAAGCGGCGACGAAAGATCGACTCGCGGCGGATCGTGGATCAATTATTCCAGCGGCACCCGACCAACCGACCGAAGCGGAGCCGATCCTGACGAACGCTACGAATATGGCGGATTCCGTTGCGCAAAATGAAACTGGCTCCTATACTGGTTTATAGACCAACAGAATAGAAATCTTTTTTGAAAAATATTGAAAGTAAACAAAATGTCATTATTGGATCAAATAAAAATCGACTTGAACGAAGCGCGAAAAGCTAAAAATTCCCCAGTAGCGAATCTACTCAGCACCTTGTATGCCGAAACCCTCATGATAGGTAAAAATGATGGCGACCGTGATACGACGGAAGAAGAAAGTGTCGCAAAAATAAAAGCCTTCATTAAGAATATCAACGAAACCTTAAAAACGATTCCTGAAGGTAACGAAAAACGCGCCGAGTACGAAAACGAAAAAACTATTTTAGAAAAATATTTGCCAACTCAAATATCGGAAGAAGAATTAACTAAGATCATTGAAGGGATTGCGGAGAATCACGAGAAGTCTATGAAGTCGATGGGTAAAGTAATGGGAGAGTTGAAAGGAAAGTATTCTGGACAATTCGACGGTAAACTCGCTAGCGTCCTGGTCAAAAAAATCCTTGCAGGCTAGGCCACAGAACTCACAGAAAGAACTGCTATTACCGCAAAGGCGCAGAGAACGCAAAGAATACAAGGGCAAGAACAAAACGTTCAATCGATGAAAGATCTCGCTTTTAGATTATGACGTCAGAGCAAATCTTTGAGCCATTCCCTTAGCATGTCATCCAGAGGCGATCACCATTAATGAGCCTGCCCTGAGCTTGTCGAAGGGGCGAAGGATCTCGCCTCGCCCCAATAGTCATTCCGACCGAAGTGGAGGAATTTATGCTTCAAAGAAGCATCTACCTCATAAGCTTGCCGAAGCATCTTCTCTGGCCCCTAACTACTTTTCCCCCGCCGATGCGTCTTATACTCATTCGCATGTTTACCGCATAACCACAAATAATGCCCTTCTGGAGTTAGAATCCGCTTCAACCCTTTATCTTGCCAATTCGGCTCAATCTCGTCCAACAACCATCGAAATGCTAACAAAGCAGACTCCTCCAATTGTCTCGGCTCATCCTTAGAGCTCCACAAGTTTTCAGAGTCAATCCCAACTTCTAAATAAGAAGCTTTAGAAGTCAGCTTTTCCATAAATTCAATTTGATTTTTTACCGACTCATGCGTTTCTTTGCTAAAAAAGGAACCAACCGCTGGATTGAATAAAGGAACTACAAAATTCCAAATTTTAGCCATCCCAGTAATATAAGGGGTCGCTTTTGCAAACCATTCAACAGGTTTTTCAAAAGAAAAACAGGCCGTTTCCACTGAATGCCAATAACCTGGAGACTGACAGAACAATTGCAATTCACATTTTTTCATGGGTTTTAATTTATCAACCCCACTCTTTTCTAACTCTCGTAAAAGAAAAACATTAGGGCACGCTTGCTCCTCGCTTGATTGAATGGAGTTATAAATCTTGATGAAATTCAGCTGCATTAGAGACAGTAATTCGTTTTTAACAGTATCTTCCAATTGATCTAATTTTGCTCCAACCTTATCAAAACGTTCTCGAACTTCATACGTAAGATTATTGATCAAAGCGACTAAATCATCGCGTACTTCTTCAAACGTCTTAATTTCCCAACCTCTTATTAAATCAGTCGCCGGAATCATCTTGAATTTTTTCGGACATTGAATCTCTTTAACATTTTCTTCAAATGCTCTGCTGAGATCTTCAAAATCAAACTCATGAACACACCGCTCATCGTCATGTCCAGGGCAGGGAATTTTACGCTCAATTTCTAAACCTTTATAACGTTCTAGAATCAACTCTAAACCATCGCGTAAAATAGCGAAAAAACTATGAGGCACTCTTCCACGAACCGTCAACGTTAAAATATGTTTGTGCGTATCGGTTTCAACCAAAGCCCAATTGTTCGATTTATCTTTGAAAATCGCGCCATGTAGCCAATGCGTTCTTGTTGTGAACCGGTGCGACCGCGCTATAAACCAAGTGGGAATTCCTGGCGGTATTGTGTTCAAACAAAACTTCATAGAAAGCTCTTTGTTATTTTCCGATTGGGTTTTGTCTTTCCAGATTTCTTGATAATTCGGCAACTCAACTGGCAACAACTCCACAACCAAACTCCTATCGTCTTTGCCAGAAATTTGATAGGAGAGATCAAACTTTTCCATGAGCCGCAAAAGACGATCTTGTATACCCGGCCCTGTTACATCTTTCCAGAGCTTGTCCATATGTTGACGGCTAAACACTCCTTTTTTTCCCGCGATCTCTTCGCAATCAAGAACTTTTCCAACTTCTTTTGAAACCCATTGCGGTTTTAAAATAATCGTGTCTTTCAAATCATCATCTTCATGGTAATAAAGAATGTCGCCCAATTCATGGAGCGTTTTAAGCAATGTTTCCGTTTCTTTTTCTTCAACCTCAAATTTTGAAAAAATTTCTGGAATTTCTTGTCGAGAAATAAATAACCCATCTTTTTCTCGCAAAGCACTTGCCGAATCAATCCAAGACTTCGGCCACTCTTGTCCCATGAGAGGTAATTCAGAAGCATGATCGGCTATAGCAGTGCGCAAATCTTCAAATCCAATATTATCAGTACTACTTACTCCAAAATGCGCTTTGACCTGTGGGTACTTTGTTTGTAATTGAGAAAAAGGTAACTTTGTGGGACGTTGATCCGTATGAGTGCCAACAATTAAAATCGGGGAATCGGGAGCGATCGCTTTGATATTGTCTAACCAATCGTATAATTTTCCTTGTTCGTATTCATGAATAGTATTCCACGCCAAGATGAAAAGCGAACGATTACTGAAAAAAAATTGGTGTGTCGCATGATAAATTTCTTGTCCGCCAAAATCCCATGATTTCAAGTCCATCTCAACTTTCGACTCTTTAGGATGTGATAATTTCAAAGGATGAATTTCAATGCCATGTGTGGTTTGAATTTCTGGATCAAATTCTTCTCCACGAAGACGTCTTAACATTTGAGTCTTGCCAACACCTCCTTGACCTACAACTACTAACTTAGAAGTCCATTGTTTTTGTTTACCGCGTGCTTTCGCCCGCAGATAATCAAAAATGGCTTATTTCCCCTCTCGGATAATTTCCTGAGGTGGGTCCAATAAAGGATTATTACTAAGATTAAGTACCTTCAGATGAGAAAGATTGCCTAGCTCATCAGGAACTTCCGTCAGTTGATTATTACTAAGATTAAGCTCCGTCAGATTTGAAAGATTGCCTAATTCAATTGGAATTTCCGTTAGTCGATTGCCACTAAGATCAAGTGCCTCCAAATTGGAAAGAAGATCTAGCTCGACCGGGACTTCCGTCAACTTATTATCATATAAATAAAGTGCTGTCAGATTTGAAAGTTTGCTTAGTTCAGCAGGAATTTCCGCCAGTTTATTACGACTAAGATAAAGGACCGTCAGATTAGAAAGATTGCCAATTTCTTTTGGGAGAAACTTTATATTTTCTTCCATCAGGTTGAGTCCTATCCAATTTCCTTTTTTGGCTTTGTCAATTTTCTTAAGTAACTCTTTTTCGTTCATTGCTGTCGCTCAACATTTTTGGAATTGACTTTATTATGGTAGGGCAGTGGGGGGAGGTCAAGAGATTTTTTGGCATGCGAAAAGAGCCACAGAACTCACAGAAGGACACAGAAAAGAAGAGAGGTGGTCGCACTTCGACACGCTCAGCAACCGTGATTAAAGTCAAGGTTTGGTGAATAGTTTTGATCCCAAGTCGTATTATTTTTAACCATAGTATTTAGGATAGTTAAAAGTTTTCTCATACAAGCTGTAAGCGCAACTTTGGGCTTTTTTCCTTTTTCAATAAGCCGTTTGTAAAACAATTTAATACTAGGATTATACATAGAAGCTGAAAGAGCAGACATGTAGAGAGCGGATCGTACTTGGGCGCGTCCTCCCCAAATCATTCGTGTTCCTCTAAACTTACCGCTATCACGGTTTAAAGGAGCGACTCCAACAAGTGTTGCTATTTCTCTCCGGTTCAGTTTTCCAAGTTCGGGAAGATTGGCTAGGAGATAACTTGATAAATTAGGACCGGCTCCAGGAACACTCGTTATGATTTTGTCTTTTTCTTTCCAACCAGGAGTATTTTTAACGTTGTTAGATATTTCTTTTTCTAATTTTGCAAGACGTTTATCAAAGACCTTAATGAGAGATTTAATGTCTTTTTTCGTCCATTTATCTGCTTGCTTTAAACGTGTTTTTTCCGCAGTCCTCATGCCAAGTAATTGGCGGCGACGCGCAACTAACGCCGCTAACTCTCGGGTTTTTTCGTCTTTAATAGGACGAATCTCTGGACGCATCAAAGCTCCAAAGCGAGCCAATACCCAAGCATCAATTGCGTCGGTTTTGGCTAACTTACCAAGAGCTTTCGCAAAATCACGAACTTGGCGGGGATTGACCACAACTGCCGGAAGACCTGCGCTTACTAAAGACGAATACAGTAATGTTTCAAGACCTCCTGTCGCTTCCATCACAACCAAGCATGGTTTAAGAGAGGTTAGTTTTTCGACAAGTAATGAAACACCGCTATCGTTATTGAGTTCTGACCAAACTTCAGAATTGGAATCGTTAGCGATATCCAATCGTTCTTTACTAATGTCAACGCCGATAAATAATTCTGAGGATTCTGTTTTCATAGCTCCGTCTCCCAGTCTTGTAGATTCGGGCTTTAAAGCCCAGGCAACCGTTCGGGTTAATCAGAGAATGGACATGACGACCCACGCTGAGCCACGGGTTTTAAAACCCAAGTGTGAAACGGTCTATCATGCCCTGATAACAAACAAGTTTAGTTTACAGTCTTTTTACCTACGTTTGCTACGCTCACTTTGGTAAAAAGACTGTTACGTGTTTTCCCATTAACGTTGCTTTTTGAATCATACAAGTGTGACAATCTATTTAAATCAAGGCGACCCTTCGACGGAGTTTATCTGAGATTGCCGAAGGGCCAGAATGACATTTTTAAATATTCTATTGGGTTTGCAGATATCTAATATATTTAATTATCTCTTTAATCTCTCCTTCTTTTACTCTTCGTTTTTGCGGCGGCATCTTTCTAGATTTCGAACCCTTCAAAATAGTAGTAGTTATTTCCTCGTTTGAAAAACTTTCCATAAAAAACTTTTTCTGAATTAATTTAGGCGTTTTGCCTCGACCGATACCTTCAGGCCCATGGCAGCTCGCGCAAACTCTTTGAAATTGTTTCTGCCCTTCCTTCAATTCATCCGGAATTACTTTATCTGGCTTTGCTGTAGCTGAACAAGAAACCAGTAGTAAGGACAAAACTATAATTTGAAAACAAAAATACTTCATTTAATTACCGTTTTAGTTTAAGAATTGATACTTTTTATTATTAAGAGTGTCGCGCTAATCGTAGAGATAATCAATACCGCCATTCGTGAGCGCTCTTGATCGAACCATACGGCAAACCGACTCGCTATAAAATATCCCAAAACAAAACCAGGGATCAGCCAAAGCCCCAACTGAAAATGGCGACTATTGAAGTAACCTGCCAGATGTAAGAAAGTTAGCATCACTATGGTCGATACGAAATAAAGAAAACCTAACGTGGCGCGTAAACTTGGGCCTTTCTCATTTTGATAGAGTAACGCCAATACAGGAGCGCCAATAGATACTGTCGCTCCCATATAACCGGAGATGAAACCTGCTCCCATGCGATAGCTATTTGTTTGTCTTAATCCTTTGCCAAAAAAACTAATTCCCACCGCTAACAAAATTAAAGAACCAAAAACGATGCCAAGTTGTTTGACGGGTAACCAGGATAGCGTATAAGCGCCTAATCCCATTCCTATGACTAAGGCTATTAAGAGTAGCGGTAACCCTTGGTAACGGATATCCGCTCTCCCTTTCCATGCCATCATAAAAGAAAGCGTTAAACTTGCGCAAAGAGTCGGTCCTGGAATCAGTTCGATATTTATAAGAGCTAATAAAGGAACGATGATGATCCCCGCGCCCAGTCCTGTTGCCGCCTGCAATACAGAACCCAGAGAAACCACAGCTACGGAAGCCAAAAATTCAATTATGGTGAAGGGCATTTGGTTTATTCGATTAGGTTATTTGGAGCTTAAAGAAAATACCCATGGATTAAGTCGAGCAGGTTTTCAATTAATAATAGCTTAAGTGTGGGATTATTGAGAGGTAAAAACTTTATTGAACAGCGAAGCCGAAGGGCGTCTTTGCAATAAAAGGGGTTTGACTTGGGGTTAATCATTTTTTTTTATTGATTCACGAATTCTTTTAACGCCAATGACAATTCCGGTGAGACTGAAGATAAAACCTATCGTCAGCAAAAACAAAATAACTGCATCCCAAAACGGTCGGTGGTTGACGAGGCCCGGAAAGTCGAGACTGTGTAGTCCGTTAAACAACCATCGGTAAACGCGGCGGCCTTGGTCCATTACGGACACAATATTTCCTGTGTCCATATCGACATGAAGCCAAGTTTCAGAATCGCTATCTAAAACAATTCTTAGGGTGTTTGGCGGCATCCGTCCTTCCCTCAGTTGACTGTAGACATCGTCGGATGCCACTTTATCCGCTGTTTTTATTTTTGCTTCTGGCCATGCTTTTTGAACTGCATTTACTAATTCTTCTTTCGTCAATTCAGTTTCTGCAAGTTTTCCTAGTTTATCTTGCGCTAAGAGTTGAGTTTCGTTTTGTCTACGCATTAATAAAATCGTTCGTCCTCTTACGACTTTGAATTCTAATTCGCGAAACGGTTTGAGATTCCTTAACGCTTCTGCTGAAATGTTTTCTATAGCTCTGGTTAATGGGATTCCTTGAAACTTTTCAATTCGGTCAGCTTTTGGTTTTGGACTAGAGAATAGCCGTTCGTGATCCATGGATAACCAACCACTGAATATCCAAGTTAAAACAAAACTGCCAACTAGCATTCCTAAGATATGATGCCAGCGCATCCAGCCTTGATATTGGCTTGCGACTTTTCTTTTAGCTTCTCGGTATCTTATTATTCCTAACCACAGTCCTGAACTAGCCGCGATTACTCCAAATAGCGACAACCACCAAACGGTTTGATCCCATAAACCCCAATGTTTACGCAATATTGTTGGATAAACCCAATGCGCGACAGCTCCAACGTAATTCCAACCGCGTTGGAATGCTGTGGTCTTTTGTAATGTTTCTCCAGTTCGTTCAGATATATAAAGCGTCGTATATTCTGAATCGTACAATTCGACTCGAAAAAAAGGGCGATAGGGATCAAAACTTTCATACACAATCCATTGGTCGTACTCAACGGAAGATTTACTTCCACCTATTGAATTACCTGTAAACTTCTTAGCAACCTCGATTGCAACATCATAGCTAACAGAATTCAGATGTTTTCCGTTATCGGCTCTAATTACATCTATTTTTTTATTCGTCTTATGCAAAACATAGATTGGGTTTCCTTGCAAGTCTATGATCCGCATTCGGTTTAAATTTTGAATACCTGTTTTTTGAATCGCCTCTTTAGGAGAAATTTGGATCTGGGAAGGATTAACATCGGTTTGAAAAGCGGCTAATTGCTCGTCCGTGGATAATGATGGGAAAGGCACATAAATTAGAACGGCGCCGCTAAAGAACCAAGCAGAAAAAAACAAACACAAAAAAATTCCTAACCAGCGATGAGCTGTTATTAGGAATCGCATTTTCGGGTCTTAAAACTTTACATAGGCGCTAAGCGAATAGGCGCGTGGCGAACCAAAAAAGATTTGATCTGGATAAAACACGTCTGCCCAGGGGGAATAGTCTTCATCTAATAGATTCTGAACTCTAACTGTTATTCGAGCGTTGTTCCACGTATAGGCGCCGTATATATCAGCCGTCACATAGCTTTTGAGCGTGATTGTATTGGCGTTAGTTGAAAATCGATCACTTACGTATCGCGTACTGGCGCCAAGCTCTAACGGTAAGTTCATTATGTTTCCATAACTGGTCGCGGCGTTAACGGTCCAATCGGCAACGTTTGGAGGCGTGTTTCCTGAGCTACTGCCAAACTCTTCAAACTTAGCGTGGGTATAAGCGGCATTCATATTGAAGTTCCAGTTACTGACGAGTTGAACGGCAGTTTCAATTTCAACGCCATTGGATGTTTGTTTGCCTACGTTTTCGACAACGCCGCCTGGCGCTACTTGCACCAGTAAGTTTTCTCTCTCAATGTCGTAATAGGCTAAAGTAAATTGCGCTCTCCCGTTCCAAAGGCTGGCTTTTACTCCTACTTCCCATTGCGATGATTCGGCGAGGTCAAAGTTTTGATTGCCATTAACGAGGAATATGTTGGAGTCGACTGGATCTGCGCCGGTACTATACTGCGCGTATCCCATCCAGGATGGAATGAATTCATAAACTGTTCCGACACGCCAACTGACTGGGTTGAACGTTCTTTCAAATGCGTTGGAAGTATTTGTGCTACCGTCCAGGTTTTTGCTATCGCGTTCTAAATCGATATGATCGTATCTGAATCCACCGACCAAACGGAGATCTGGAGTGATTTTTAATGTGTCTTCAAAAAACACCGCCGCCGTTTCTATAATGGTTGGGTTTGCGAAGGTTTGTTCTGGAAACGCAAAGCTACCGGCTACAGGATTGAATGGATCAACGCTATCTACGCCGCCAAAGAATCTACTATCCCGCTTAAAATCAAAATAGCGGTAATCAACTCCTATTAAAGAGCGATTTGGCATACCAGCGATGGCATGATCATACGTCAGGTCGATACGATCGCCAGCGGTGTTTTGATCGTGACCTACAAAAAATCGGTCGCGGTCGATCAAATTTGTCGTTGAATTAAACGAATAATTTTCTGAATTGGTCCATCGTCGGGTGGCGTCAAAATAGTATGCGATATTACGCAGAGTTAGTTTATCGGAAAACTTATACTTAAGATCGAGACGCGTATAGATTTGCTCGGAGTCCGCTAAATCATTGCCAACATTATAGTTTACGGAACGCGTGCGTTCATCGATGGTTCTTCCATCTGACGTTTCGACAACTTCAGTTAATGGGCGTGTTGCAAAGGATTCGCTCACTAATGGAGTTCCCCAGTAGTTTTGAAGCTTGTCGTCCAATACGTCGAATTGAAACTTCACGTCTAACTTATTAGTTGGTTTCCATAACATGGAACTTGTTGCGTTTAGCGATCTTGAGTCGGCGTTTTCTACGAACCCTCCGGTACCGTATTGGCTGATATCGGCGCGAAACCAAAGTTTATCCGTCATAGGTCCCCCTGCTCCACCGGCAACTTGGTAAGTATCGTAACGACCGTATGAACCTAACGCTTCGGCTGTCATAGGTTCGCCTGGAGTAGCTTCTTTCGAAACCATGTCGATAACGCCGCCAACAACACCTTGTCCATGTAGTACTGAAGCGGGTCCTTTTAAGATCTCGATACGATCCAGATTAAACGCGTTCGATGGTCTGCCCGACATATTGGATGGCCCTAACCAAATACCGTCACGCAAAATATGAACTTGATTGTTGCTGAATCCACGCATGGAAAAACTTAGCGGTTCGGCAGGCGCGTATCCCCACAGGACTCCGGGAGCGTTGCCAACAGCTTCGGGAACCGATAGATAACCATTATTAATAATCGCATCGTTATCGATGACGTGAATGCTTGCCGGTATTTCCACAATAGGCAAGTCCAGCCGGCTACCGCTGGTTGACTTGTGATCGAACTTGAGTTTACTGGGGGTGACGACGATCTCGTCTAGGTTGATTTTTGAAGAAGTGTTGGTGTCTGCCCAGACTGTAGACAAACAACCGAATATAAATAGGGACAAGACGACAATTCTTGCAACACACTTCATCTAACTTTCCTTTCCGCGAAGGTTTTTTGGCTAGATTTCTAACAATTCATAATTTTACTGACTTGCTACCGCCTAGCTCTTGTTTAAAGGGCCAGACTCTTGGCAAATCTGAATTTGTAGAAATCTTCTTAAGAGAATGGTTCTCTTAAATACGTTTCGATCAGGTCTCCTGACTTTAGGGCCGCCTACTCGCCGCGCCTTCCCATCGAATTCGACAGTGGCTCTTCGCGGTTTTCGTTCCCTTCACAGTTGCGGGACAGTGTTGGATTTTCACCAAGCTTCCCTTAACCGAAACGTTGTGTACTGATTACAAAGGTTAAATACTATTAGCCTAGATCTTTCCTCCAAACTCCTTAATAATGAATTATATTTATTAAATCGAGGCGACCCTTCGACAGGCTCAGGGCAGACTCATCAATGGTGATCGCCTCTGGATGACACACAGAGGGAACCTATAAGCTCAAGCTTTATTATTAATGACAGTAGTTTTGTCCTTTGTAAATTGTCACTCCCCAAGGAAAATTACCAACGTTCGCGATTTGCTTAAAGCTATCGGATTCCATATCGACAACATAGATTGAGTTATCCTTTGAAGAAGCAACGTAGATTTTCTTTCCCGCTGGAGAAACGCTAGCGGTTTCTAATCTAGCTTGCGGTCCAATATCTAATTGGGTCGTTTTACTTCCAGTCGTCAAATCGTAAACATAAATTTGGTTCGCGCCTCGGCTAATAACGTAAGCTTTTGTTCCATCATGATTAAAGTTTACGCCTGTCATGTCTGGACCGCCTTGCAACGTCGTTTTTACGGATTGGGTTTTAACGTCGATGAGAGATACTGTTTCTTCTCCGTTATTAGGCGTCAACATATACTTGCCATTTGGGGACGCGTAAGCCCGCCAAGGATCTTGCCCAACAGGAATAGTTTTTACAACTTGGTTGGTTGCAGTATCAACCACTTCAACCACGTTTGCGTCACCGACGGCAACATAAGCAAACTTTTCGTCCTGAGTTAAGGTAACGTTGGCGACTCCGTTTGCTGAAAAAGAACGTTCGCGATGCATAGCCGCGCCCATTTGGTCTCTATCTAAGGAAGCAAGTCCAACCAAAGATCCCACTGGGATATTTTTCACTGAGCTCTGTTCATCCGTTTCAATAAGGCCAACAAGTTGCGCTCCTCTATTTGGCACATAAACTTTATTGGATAAAATCGTCGCTCCATGTGGCTCTCTGAACCCTTCAAATCGAGCTGTTTCGACATTTTTATTGAGGTCAACTTTAGAAACGGTTCCTTCTTCTATATTGCCAACAAATAACCAACGGTTATCTTTGCTTATATCCATGTGTTCTGGACCGGCGCCAACTCGCACATTGTTAACTGCATTATTTTTTAGGTTAACTATGGAGATAAGACCGTTGTCCGTTGCGGCAATAGCTAACTTTTTGCCATCTGGAGAAAACATGGCCATGTGAGCTTGGCTATTCATTTCAATTTTCTGTTTGCCTATTACTTTGTCCGTAGTCATATCAATGATTGTTAACTCGTCGACGTTTCGGTTAGCGACCAAAACCAAATGCGACAGGTCGTGCGCTTGCCAATCGAAAGCAAATACTGGAGTTGGAACGATTAAAGAAACGAGACAGAGCATCGTAAATAACCTTCTAATTATTCTTTTCATAATCACTCTCCTGCAATGGGGGGATTAAACTTATTTTATTTAAATGAAATTAAAATTGAATTCTTTTAAAGAACTAGTCTTTGACTTGAGCTAATGCGTGACGAGGATTTATACGCTGGAAGGAGGAGTTTTAAGCAAAAAAAATCCCCTTTCCAGGCGGAAAGAGGGGACCACTACACACGATCACCACAGCCTCTTTAAACCCGAAGAGTCATGCTATGCGTTTTTAGCGATGTCTTCTGGCTTCGGGATCCTTCTATTTCCTGCGCCTTCCCATTTAACCTTGAAATAGTGGCTTGATGCAGGTTTCGTCCCCCGTTACAGCGGCGGTACCGCGACGGATTTACACCGTCTTCCATTTCGCTAAAAACTAACAAAATTTCGTTTAAAGTAGCAGAACTGACAGAATAGTCAATAACAAAACGATTCTTACACTTTAGGGCAAATAACTCCTTACTTTTCAGAAGTCTTTAACTTTCCTAAAAAGTTTGTTACGATTGATAAAATTTGACGACTAACGGATAATTTAAAATCACAAAAGAGACGGATTGATGGAAATAAATACTATTTTAAGATGGATGCAGGCTATCCCCTTTTTCTCTTCCTTTAACAAAGAAGAGTTGATGACCTTCGCGCAAGATCAAAAACACTTTTTTAAATATGAAGAAGGCAATTTTATTATTCAAGAAGGTAAAACCGACTCTTCGTTTTATATTCTATTAAAGGGATCGGTTCGCGTCGTTAAAGAAACGCCCGAGCGGAATGTGGTGGTCAATAAATTTAAGGAAGGCGCCGTATTCGGAGAGCTATCAATACTACGTAAAGGGAAAAGAACCTCCAGCGTTCTAGCCGAGGAAACCTGTGTCACCATGGCTATCAAACCTAAACACCTGGACGAGTGGGATGTCCATTTGCAAAATAAATTTCGGGACCAATTGTTAAAAGTTGTCTTAAAACGATTTGAGTCGATTGACAACAAACACGCCGCCCTCCTCGCTAAATACCCTGAAGAAAAAGAGTAAAGACCGGTTTCTCCCCTAGCCCCACAAAAAACACCGAAGATACACAGAAGCTTAATGAAGAGTTTTCATTAAATCGATGCGAGGTCCTTCGCCGATACTGTGTATCGCTTCTAGATGACATGCTGTAGTGACGGTCATGAATTGACTAATTCTTGAATCATTTAATCGGTTTACCAAAGATCCAAGAATAGAAGGTACTGGGGTTCGATTATATATCACTAAATTATTGGTCGAAGCAAGGATCAACTTTTTACATTTCTCTTCCTAATAAAGAGGTAACGTCTTAATTGTTCTCAAGAGATAAAAAGTTTCTTCTGAAAAACCTTTAGTTCAAAACCAGCTTTTTTACAATGACTTTGCCATTCTCTTGAACCGCTTTATTATCATACACACCTCCCTATGTTTTTCAATTTCATCTCTTCTATCTATCGAAAAGCTCGCAACTTTACTCGAATAACTTGTACACTTCCAGTTAATAATTTTCACAGTCTTTCAAAAAAAAACTCCGAAACTTAAAATCCCATGTGACTTTAACCGCTTTTTGGTATACAATATTTATTGAATTACAATCCACTTGATCCATAAAAACTGTTCTTTAAATCTCGGATTCTGCTGACATCAAACTATCCCCCTAGTGTTATCTGTTACCTATCCGAATTTAGTTAAAACACAAAACTAAAAACAGGCTTTTTCAAGTCAAGGATCTTTGTATGGAAAGCATACCCCCCAAAAAATACCAATTTCAGCTATCTATCCAAAACCAAGTTTTGGGCAAGTTGAATGAAGGCTGTTCACTAAAAGAAATTATTGACGTATTAACTCTTGCTGTCGAAAGTCAATTTACCGAATCAAAATGTTCGGTTCTTTTGTTAGATCAATCAAGTAAAACCCTTCGAAATTGTTCTGCGCCAAACCTACCGAAACTATACCTAGAAAAAATTGAAGGCGTACCTATTAGCCTTTGCATTGGTCCCTGTGCCGCTGCCGCTTATAACAAAGAAATCGTAGTGATTGAAGATATCGCTTCCAATTCAACCTGGAAAGATTGGAAAAACCTCGCCTTAATAAACAATTTACATTCCTGCTGGTCGTTTCCAATTTTCAGTTCTAAAAAAAACGTTCTTGGAACATTTGCCGTTTATCACTCTAAATCTAGCAAACCACAAGCAGAAGAAATAAAGTTTATTAATTCGTTTGCAGAAATCGCGGGCTCCTCTATTGAAACCAAAAACACGCAAAAAGAACTTAGAGATAGCGAAGAATGTTATAAGGCAATAATCGATCAATCGGTGGACGCATTGATGATTCACGATTTACAGGGAAATATATTCAAAGTCAATTCTCAAGCTTGTAAAAGCCTTTGCTATAGTGAAGAAGAGTTACTCAATCTGACAATACAAGAGATAGAAACGCAATTTGATCTTCTGACTATGCAACAAAAATGGGAAGAGGCAGTCCTTGGGAAATTTATCCAGATGGAAGGGGAACACCGCCGAAAAGATGGAACCCTATTTCCAGTGGAAACAAGCATCGGCATAGTAAATATAAATAAAAATAACTATATACAAACTTCTACTAGAGATATCACAAAAAGGAAAAGAAGCGAAGAAGACTTGGAGAATTATAAAAACAATTTAGAAAGTTTAGTGCAAGAAAAGAATAAAGATTTAGAAGAAGCAAAACAAAAAATAGAAAAAGCGAATCAAGCTAAGAACGAATTCTTATCGAAAATGAGCCACGAGCTTAGAACCCCTTTGAATGCAGTGCTTGGATTTGCCGAAATCATCAAGTCTAATCATAAAAAACCGCTAAATAAAACGGAAGAAAATATCGAACATGTTATAGATGGTGGAGAGCAACTATTGGAAACCATTAATAGATTGCTGGATTTATCTCAATTAGAGAAAGAGGCCATCAAATTTAGAAACGAAACATTTTTAGTAAACTCACCTATAAATAACTTAATCAGTTCCTTAAAATCATTAGCTGAAAAATCTGGAGTTACCATTGAGAATCAAATTCCTGAATCGAGCAATCATACCATCTATGCCGATAGCGCTCGTTTTGATCAGGTAATGTTAAATTTGATCTCAAACGCAATCAAATATAACCGAGAAAATGGCTTTGTTGTCATCGGCGCAAGAGCTATCGACGATTCTAATTTAGAAATTTTTATAAAAGATTCAGGAAAAGGAATCCCTAAAGACCAGCAAGCTCAAATTTTTGATCCGTTCAATCGCCTAACTCGATATTCAGCATCAGAAGGAATGGGGATTGGATTATCTATCACAAAACTGTTAGTAGAAGCAATGAACGGATCTCTCTCTTTGGAATCTGAAGAAAACCAAGGGTCTACTTTTTTCGTTAGATTTCTAAGAAGAGAAAGACCTTCTTAATTCCTGATCATCCATTTCTTGTAGCAGCTCTCCCTACTATAGGGAAATTAAGCATAGTTCTAAAACATGAATCTCAAAACCCGTCAACCTGTCAACTAGATATCAAAACACAACTAAACTCTTTTTATTTCGCTTAGTTACAACTTGACAGGTAATCCGTCAACTACCCGGCGCCTCTGTCAAGTAGATGTTCCTCTCCTACTCTGTAATCTGTTCTCTTACCTAATCGATTTTACTCTTTTAACTTTATTAAAAGGTTTATTACCTTAATAAGTGCTTCGAAAAATTCAGCGTAACAATTATTTAGTTTCTTTCAATCAACGCTCAAAAATATTTCCCCCCATCTAATCCTTCCAGATTTTCGTTATGGATTCTCTAACGATATGCGCACAACTATTTTCGTTATGGATCCTCCTGTTACGCTCTACTCAATTTTGAGGTACATTCAAAACCAGATGTTTCACATACCAAATCTTTTTACACATCACATTGGAATTCCAATATTAGATATTCGATTCCACCGACAAATAGTAAGAAATGGTTTAATCAATGATTCAAGCTTTGATCGAACGTTTACAAAATTTGATCGAATCCAAGTTTACCGGAACGATAACTCTGACTTTATATAAAGGAGTTATCAGTTCAAAACTTAAAATTGAACATTCAGAAAGCTTAAAAGGATCTGAATAAATCTAGGACCACCGCAAACTGCGACGCCTAGGTTAACAATTTGTATATAAGGGACCACCGCAAGACGCGACGCCCTATTTGTGTTTAAAAACATGGATGGGGCTTTTTTGCGCCCTTCCCTCGTAAAAAAGGAAAACCAAAATGGCAAATCATCAAGGTAGCGAAGGAACAGTACTCAATGGAGCTAATGCAATTGCGGAACTCCGCGCTTGGAACCTAAGCACCACCGTTAACATGATCGAAGATACCGAATTGGGAGATACCTGGAAAACTAAAAAAGCAGGAACCAAAGAGTGGAGCGGTAACATCGATACCTATTGGGACGAAACCGACACCAATGGTCAGGTCATGTTAAAAGAAGGCAATGAAGTAACTCTGAATTTACATCCGGAAACTGCGATATCGGGCGCTACCTATTACACAGGAAACGCCATTATTACCGGAGTCACCCGACAAGCAGCCATCGACGGTATGGTTGAAGCTTCTTACACCTTTGAAGGTAACGGCGCTTTGACGGAATCCATAGTGGCTTAATCTTTATTTTAAAATTTTCAAAGAGGTTTTATGAATCCAATTTTAGAAAAAGCTATCGACCACCAAAAATCTAAAGAAACCCAATCTATTTTTATCGAGGAATGGGACTGTGAAATTTGTTTCACGGAACTCTCCTTGGCGGAACGGAAAAAGCTGGAAAAGCTTTCCAATGGGAACACTTTTGAAATGGCGGCTTACACCCTGATCTTAAAATCTCTGGACAAGAACGGTAATAAAATATTCGACTTGTCTGATAAACCACATCTTATGGCTAGCGTTGATTCCAAAGTAATCGAAAGAATTTTTGTCGCCATGGTTGGCGGGGTGGATACGGTCGAGCAAGCTGAAAAAAACTAGAAGCGGATACCGGACTTAGGTGGATCTATTTTGTTGCAGAGCAATTAAAGAGACCTGTCTATGAAATCATGGATATGCCGGTATCCGAATTTAATCACTGGATAGCTTACTTCAACTTAAAAAGCAATGGCACTTAATGTAGAAAATAAAATTAAGGAAGCTTGCGACGCTCTCGTTGGAAGCTTCACCAAGATAAGCATGGCCGCTAATAGTTTGACCCTCGATATTGTCGCAACTGAGTCTGCTGTTGTTAATTTTGGGAGCGCCGCTGAAACAACAATAAATCAATCGGGACAATTTGCGGATACCGGACCCAATACCGTTGCAGGCGCTGTAAAAATGAGCAATCCTCTTGGCGAAGGCATTGGGATTATTACAAAAACCCAAGACGCACTCAATGCACTAGGCGACGATTTTATTAAAGCTGGGGAAAACGCCGTAGGGGATTTTAATAAATCTGTGGTCTCGCTTGCCGATTCGATTAAAGGAAAATTTCTGAATTCTATTCTAGAAACATTTCCTTCTCTTATGAAATACAAAGACGAGATTTCAAAGATTACCGACGCTCTAGGCGGGGCTTTGGTTGATGGAGCAAGTGTTGCAATTCCCATCATAGAAGAAATTGGAAAGGGACTCCAATTTGTTGGCGGCATCATCAAAGACGTCGCTAGTTTTCCCGACATACTGATTGAAGGTTTTCAGCAATTGGGCGAGGTTGGAAGACAAGCAGTTGCACAGTTTGAGCAGGGCTTTATTGAAAAATGGGACGCTGTTAAAGAAAGCGTTGTCGGTCTGATACCCGAAGGAATAAGGAGTTTCTTCACAGAAAACTTTCCCTCTTTGGGCGAGTTTGCTTCGGGCATCGTTGAAAATTTTGAGCGAGGTTTTGGCAAAAAATGGGATGCAATCAAGGAGGGCATTTTTAACCTCATACCGGATGGCTTAAAAAACTTCTTTGCAGAAAATATTCCTTCTATCTCCAGCTTTTTGGATATTGGAAAATTAGGATCGGATGCAATTGGCTTTTTTGCCGACGGCATGGGAAGCATGCTCGGGAAAATATTTGACGTTTCTTCCGCTATTGGCGGCGCTATGACAAACACCATAGGCGGCGCAATCTCAATCTTAGGACAAGGGTTCGGCGGTCTGAAGGATTTTGCGGTTTCCGCATTGAGCCAAATTACACAAAGCTTACTCAGTCAAGCAGGAAGCTTTCTCAGCGGCGCGGGCGGATTGCTTAGCGGTATTTTCGGTGGTGGCGGCGGAAGCTTTTTAGGCGATATCGCAGGCGGACTGCTTGGCAGCTTCTTTGGAGGCCCTGGACGCGCTAATGGCGGTTCTGTTTTCTCTGGCACCCCTGTTCTGGTCGGCGAGAAAGGTCCGGAACTGTTTCTTCCTCCTTCTAATGGGAAGATCATTCCCAATAATCAAATGGGCGGTGGTGAAAACGTAACAATTGTCCAAAATATCAGCACCGGTCAAAGCCAAACTATCCGGGCAGAGATGATGGCATTCCTTCCTGTATTTGTTGATCAAGCTAAGCATGCCATCGCCGATGCTCGTCAACGCGATCCGCGCTTTAGCGCGCAAATGGGGGTTTAAATGGCAATCACCTACCCGTTGAGTATTCCAACGAATAAAAAGTTTAAAACGTGCCGGTTTACGGCTCGTTCGGTCGTGGCGGTATCTCAATCTCCGTTTACCGGTCAACAACAGGTTCAAAAACATCCCGGCCAATGGTGGGAAGTAGACGTTTCCCTGCCGCCAATGGAAAGGGATGACGCAGAAGAATGGTCTTCCTTCTTCCTGAAGTTGAATGGTCGAGAAGGAACTTTCTTAATGGGAGATCCTTTGGCAACAAGTCCTAGAGGCGTAGGGACGGGTGGCCCACAAGTCGATGGACCCAGCCAAACGGGGAATTCCCTCGTAACCAAGGGTTGGACTGTATCGCAAACCGGTATTTTAAAAACCGGGGATTACATCCAATTGGGTTCCGGCGTGACATCAAAACTCTATAAGGTTTTGAACGACGCCGATTCGAACGGTTCCGGAAACGCGACTCTTGATATTTGGCCCGATATCACTCCTGATAATTCTCCAGTGGATAACTCGGCGATTACCATTTCCGATACGGTTGGAGTTTTTCGTTTGGTATCAAACGAAATGCCTTGGACGCAAAACGCTCCGTCCGTTTATGGGTTTACGTTCGCCGCAACTGAGGCTTTATAACATGGCTAGAAACCTAACACCTGCAATGATTGCCGCCGTCCAAGCTGGAACGGTCGCTCCGTTTTTAATCACAAAGATAAACACTGCGGGCGGCGACGTTCGGGTGTGGAACGGAAAAGGCGATTTGCCTTTCGACGACGGTAGCGGCAGCGGTACGGAAACCTATATTGGCGTTGGAACTTATGGCGGCATTTCAGCCGTTCAAGAATCGGCAGATATGAAAGCCAATGGAATCACGCTTTCTCTTTCTGGAATTCCTTCCAGCATGATCTCCACTGTTCTGGGCGAAATAGAACAAGGCCGAAAAGCTTCAATCTGGTTGGGTTTCTTTGACGCTTCTACCAACGCAGTTATTGCCGATCCTTATGAATTATTCTCCGGACAAACGGATATACCAGAAATCGTTGAGTCGGGCGACACGTCTACTGTTTCGATATCTATTGAAAATCGTCTGATCGATTTGGAAAAGAAACGAGTGAGACGGTACACGAAAGAGGATCAACAACGAGACTTTCCCGCGGACCAAGGATTTGATTTTGTTCCATCATTGCAAGATAAAGATATCCAATTCGGAACGTCATGAGACTCGAAGGCTGGGAAAAAAAGTTAGAAGAGCTTATTCGCGAACGTAGTAACTCTCCTTTTAATTATGGATCGATTGACTGCTGCTTATTCGCTTGTGACGCCGTCGAAGCAATCACAGGAAGAGACCCTGGCGAGTGGTTCCGAGGCAAATACAAAAGTCAAAAAGAGGCTTACCGGTTGCTAAAGGAATTTGCCGACGGAGAAATCTTGGAGACAGCCGAGAAGATCACTTCCGCTTTGGGGATGCCTGAAATTCATCCGAACTTTGCGCAACGTGGGGACGTTGTTTACTGCAAAATTGAAACTCTGCGTTTAGGGTTGAACTATACCCTTGGAATATTGTCTATCAACGGACAAATAGCCGTACCAGGAAAAAACGGCTTGGAGTTCTACCCTTTAGAACGAGGAATAAAAGCATGGAAAGTATAAGGGTTAAAAACTGGGATGTGGTAACAGGGTGCGAAAGACTGACTCCCGGTTGCGATAGCTGTCCATCTTTTTGGGAATACAAGCAAAAGGATTGGGACTTCAACGCAAAATTTCACTCCGAAAAAGTGAAAGACCCTTTAAAAAACCCAACTCCGACTAAATATACGGTCGCTTTGGGTAGCGATCTTTTCCATGAAGCGGTCACAAAAGAAAATATTAAATTCATTTTTGACACGATGAGTTTAGCGCATTGGCATTGGTTTGAGATTTGTACCAAAAGGCCTGAAAGGATGTTCTGCGTTTCAAAGGATTTGGAGTGGGGACAAAATATATCTTTAGCCGTCTCGGTGGAAAGTCAAGAGTACAAATGGAGAATCGAATACTTAAGACAAAGTCCCGCCGTAATTAAATGTATTTCTATGGTTCCGTTACTCGGTCCAATGGGAAAACTAGATTTAACAGGAATCGCTATCGTAGGCGTTCAAGCCGAGACATGGGGGTTAAAACGAAAAATGGAACCCAATTGGTCAGATGACATCAAACTTCAATGCGAGGAACAAGGAGTGATATTTTCTTACAACAATACGGATATCTATTCTGAAGGAGAAGTGACATGCCCGGCGCCGGAGTAGCAGTAGCAACTTCAACAACCTTAGGATCGGCAGTTCTCGCCAGCACAGCAAGCATCGCCTTTGGGGTTTTAGGCACTGTTGTTCAGGTAATTGCTACGCAATTGGTTCTTGGCGCTATTTCGAGCGCCTTAATCTCAAAACCAAAAGCATTTGGCGGGGGGTTCCAATCAATAGCCGCAAGCGCAAAGGAAAGAACGTTAACGTTTCGGCAACCGATCACTTCTCATAGAATTATTTTTGGGGACGTGAGAGTTAATGGCCCCATGTCTTTCCTCGAATCGACCAACGACAATAAGAATCTTCATCAGTTGGTAACCATTGCCGGTCATGAAATTGATCGAGCGGTTGAGTATTTTGTTAATGACGAAGTGATTACCTTAGACGGTAACGGAAAGATCCAAGAGGGTAAATTCTTTAAATCCGGTCAAAATACGATTGTTATTAAAACTGGGACTGGCAGTTCAACTGGAGATTTAGATTTAAACTCCTCTTTGATCGCTAATTCCACATTATGGACTTCTAATCATAAACAAGAAAGTCGAGCAAAGTTTTATACTGAGTTTGTTTTTGATCGGGACGTCTTTGCCGGTCAATTGCCCAATATTTCTTTAAGAATTCGCGGAAAAAAACTCTACGACACGCGAGATTTTGTAACTCGATATAGCAATAATGCGGCTTTGGTCATTTATGATTATTTGACCAATAAAGATTATGGTGTCGGAGAACCTGTAGATAGGGTCAACATTGCATCCTTCAACACGGCGGCTAACATCTGTGAAGAAATGGTAACAGTTGTTGGGGATAGCAAGACCTTTACCGCCGACATTTCTACCGACAATATCACTCTATCCGATAAGTGTAGAAACCTTTACACTGGCTGCGGCATTGAAGTATCGACTGACGGCACATTACCTGTAGGATTGTCTGCGTCAACAACCTACTACTACATCCGACATTCAGATACGGCAGGACAATTAGCGACGACTTACGCCAAAGCGCTAGCAGAAACTGCCATCGACTTAACCGATGTTGGCTCTGGAACACACACTTTCAGCATCGTCTCAGAACCGCGTTATACCTGCAATGGTATTGTCGATACAGACGCGACTCCGAAAGAAAACATGCAAAAACTTTTAACTTCTTTGCATGGGCTTTTAACTTATCAAGGCGGCGAATGGAATTTATATGCTGGAGCTTTTCGAAGCCCCACTATGACTTTGACAGATGCGGACCTTGACGAAGGGCCTATCACCGTAACTTCGAAAGTTTCCAGACGTGAACTGTTTAATGGCGTTAAAGGGATTTTTATTAATCCAGATGATGCTTTTCAACCAACAGATTATCCTCCAATAACAAATACCATTTATTTAACAGAAGACCAAAACGAACGCCTTTGGAAGGACACTGAGTTACCGTTCACCACCTCCCCTTCTATGGCGCAACGAATCGCGAAAATTGATTTGGAAAAAGCGCGTCAACAAATCACGGTTCGTTTATCTTGCAATTTAACGGCTATGCGTTTACAGGCTGGAGATACCGTTGGACTCACTCTTTCTCGTATGGGATGGACGGATAAAGCGTTTGATGTTGTGGACTGGAACTTTTCAACTAAGGGCGGCAACGACGCGCCTCGGTTTGGAATCGATTTATTTTTGAGAGAAACATCATTCACAGTTTACGACTGGAACTCTGGTGAAGAAACAACACTGGACCCGGCTCCTAACACTAATCTTCCCGATCCTTTTACCGTAACGACTCCGACAAACCTTACTCTTTCGTCTGGAACAACCGTTCTGTTTCTAAAAAACGACGGTACGGTCGTTTCACGCATTAAAGCAACTTGGATCGATTCAACAGACGGGTTTGCGCGCGACTATGAGTTGCAGTTTAAAAAATTAAGCGATTCAGACTGGCAACCTTCTTTGATCATTCCTCAAGGGTTGCAACAAGGTTATATATGGGAAGTTCAGGATGGACAAAGTTACGACGTTAGAATCCGCTCGCGCAACACGCTTGGAGTTGTTTCTTCATGGGTAACGCCAGCAGCCGGAACGCATACCGTCATTGGAAAAACCACTCCACCAGGCGATGTGGCAGAGTTTTCCGCACAGCAAAACGAAGGAACGGTAACTTATCAATGGAGTCAAGTTACAGATATTGATTTGGATGGCTACGAATTGCGCTATTCAGCTCAGGGGGATTTCCTTTGGAGCTCCGCAATCGCGCTTACCAAAAAAACGCGAGGAACACTTGTTACTAACACGGGTTTGCCGCCAGGTAGTTGGACGGTGGGAATCAAAGCGTTTGATACAAGCGGCAATGAGAGCATTAACGCAACCACTTTTGATATTGGCGTTTTCAATGCCAACGATATTTTAGTTTCTGCGGAACATTCTCCAAGATGGGCTGGGACGTTAACTAACTTTATTCGCCACGACGTCAGTGGAACACTGATTCCAGATTCTCAGGATTTAGCAAACGCAGTGGATGACGATTCAATTTTCGATCAATTAACAATCAATCCTTACACAATCTGTACCTTTGAACCGGCAGAGATTGACTTAGGAGCCGATGCCATTGGAGTACGAGCTTGGATCGATAACTTTCTGGCGGTAATAGGTCCTGGCGAAAGCGGTAGCGCCGATCCTATTTTTCAAATCGATTATAGGAAGACTGCCGATTCGTACGACGGATTTGAAACCTGGACCGTAGGAACGCTTGATACTCGGTATGCAAAAGTAAAAGCAAAAATTGACACTTCTACTGGCGTGGCTTTTCTTTCGGGTTTTAATCCGGTACTGGATATTAAGGAACGTGAAGAAAAAGGTTCTGGAGTTTCCGTTTCTGTATCTGGCACAGTGGTTTCCTTCAGCAACGATTTCAACTTAATCCCTAATGTGCAAATCACCGTTCAAGATACATCGGCGGCGCAGGCAGTCATTACCGCCGTTTCGGTTTCAAGTTTTACCGTAAAAGTTTTTAACAATTCCGGCGTAGCAATCGCAAGCACAATTAACTGGACAGCATTAGGAGCATAGATAAATGGTTTCTACTTTTACTCAGCCCAATTCCGTGACACAAAGCGGAACGGCATACAAAACGAATATAGACGATGCCGTAGCAGTTATGAAACGGCTAGGGGTCATGTTTGCGGTTCATCAACAAACTACCGCCGACATGACAATTAAAGTCGAGGCTGGACACATAGCAACGGTAGCGGGAATCCATACGGAAGTGACAACGCAAAATAGCGCAACTTTAACTTCTCCTACAACAAATCCAAGAAAAGATATCGTTTACATCGATAAAGTAACGGGAATTGTGGGCGTCGCGACCGGCGTCGAAGACACAAGTCCAGTCGATCCCACTATACCCACCGATAAAATAGTCATTGCACGAATTCATTTAACAGTAGGTATAACGGAAATTACAAATGCTGATATTGACGACTTGAGATCGGTATCTATTGGCGGCGGCGCTTCTGGCGTTCCATCCGGATCGCTTATGGATTACGCAGGTTCCACGGAGCCAGATGGTTGGGTGTTTTGCGACGGTTCTACTTACAATTCCATTACCGATACTTCATTTTTCGACCTGTTTACGGCAATCGGCACGACTTATGGCGGAACGGGAGCGGCGGATTTTAAGGTTCCGGATATGAGAGGTCGGACAACAATTGCTTTAGACAATCTTGGCGGTTCCAGCGCTAACCGAATGACCGCGACTTCTGCCGATAGTATTGGCGGAACCGGCGGTTCCGAAACTCATGCCTTAACGTCTACCGAGAACGCGACGCATACCCACACAGGTCCAAGTCACACACATACAGGTCCGAGCCATACTCACACCGGACCAAGCCATACGCATACCGGACCGAGTCATACTCACACAGCAGTTATTGGACTTCCTGGCGATAATCCAGGAGCAGGAGGGAATCCAGGAGGCCTTGGGAATGGCCCAACCACAGCTAGTGGCACGGGCGCAACGGGAGCCGGCGGCACAGGAGATACAGGAGCAAGCGGCACCGGCGATACTGGGGCAGGCGGAACTGGCGATACAGGATCTTCCGGTTCTGGAACGCCTCATCCAAACGATCAACCTTGGATCGCCATCGCAAAAATCATTAAAAAATAGGAATCGATATGAGCCAGTTTATTCATGAAATTATTCCAGATCCTATTAATGGCGATCGGGAAATGGTTACCGTCAACAATCTGGAATTACCTTTAGCAGAATTTCAAAAATTAGAACCCGATTACAAAGCACTACCTGAGGGAATGAAGGGATTCCAATACATATCCGGAAAACACTATTACGCTTACGATATGGACGGCAACGTCATTCAACCCACCGTATCGGAGTCAACATTAGAAGCCTGCCTGGCTAACGTCTCTAGTTATAACGATGCAATGGTTCGCGCTAACAAAGTCAAACTAATCCAACAATGGGATACCGGTTCGATAGATAAAAATCGAACAAAAAGAATCAAAGAAATTAAAAATGAAGCGCGCTTAAAACTTGCAGATGAAACAGATTGGTACTTTGTCCGCAAAACTGAAAAAGGATCGCCCATCCCTCAATCTATTCTAGATTATAGGGAAGCCATTAGAAAGTCTGTCGACGACGCTAAAAAAATTATAAATAGTCTCTCCAACGTCCAAGCAATCAAGAATGCATCTATAAACTGGCCCACTAATCCGGATGATGTTTAATAATCCAGCAACTTTAATTTAATTCCTAAGGAAAATATAAATGGCAAACCATCGAGGAGATGAAGGGTTTTTACTAGCTGGTTCTAACTTTATTGCAGAACTCCGCGCTTGGAATATAAACGTCTCCGTTAATATGATCGAGGGTACTCGATTAAGCGGTTCGTGGAAAAGTAAAAAGGCTGGAACCCGGGAATGGAACGGGAGTATTGATACCTATTGGGACGAAAACGATCCCCATGGACAAGGAGTATTAAAAGAAGGCGAAGACGTGACTCTGTATTTTGCTCCGGAAGGCGAAGGTGCAGGCGATACTTATTATAAAGGATCGGCGATTATTACTGGAATAACTCGACAAGCAACCCTTGGCGGTATGGTTGAAGCGTCTTACACCTTTGAAGGTAACGGAGCTTTGACGGAAGACGTAGCTCCTATAACTTCTATTCATGACGGCAGTATCTGGACTCAGGCCACTGCCTCCGCTAACTGGACGTCGCGCATTCGACATAACTCTGTCGTTTTCCAAAATAAAATGTGGCTTCTGGGCGGAAGAAGCGTTTCCTTTTATAAAAACGATGTCTGGCACTCTACAAATGGCATTGACTGGACTGAAGCGACTTCTTCAGCAGGCTGGGTTGGCCGCAATCAACATGCGACGTTGGTCTTCAATAACAAACTGTGGGTGTTGGGCGGTTATATTTCTGGCAGCGCTGTTAACGACGTTTGGTCTTCCTCGGATGGAGTTAATTGGACGCTAGAAAAGGCAAATGCCGACTGGCCTGCTCGGAATGCTCATGGCGCAACGGTCTTCGACGGGAAAATGTATATCGTGGGCGGTCAAGGGGCTGGCGGCTATGGAGACGACTTGAGCGATGTTTGGTCTTCTTCTAATGGCGTTAACTGGACTCTGGAAACAAGCAACCCGACTTGGGCAGGGCTTTATGGAGCTACCGTGGTGACTCATGCTCATAAAATGTGGTTGATAGGCGGAAATCTTCCAAAAAGAAACGATGTTTATAGTTCGGCTAACGGAAAAGATTGGGTCTTAGCTACCGATAACGCGCCGTGGCAAGCTCGTCATTATCACGCTTCGGTGGTCTACCATAACAAAATATGGGTACTAGGAGGAGATCCGGGACCAAGAGCAAACGACGTTTGGTTTTCAAGCGACGGCGCCAACTGGACTCAAGCCACTTCTGCTGCGGCATGGCCCGCTCGCCGAATCCACTCTTCGGTGGTCTACGACGATAAGATTTGGGTTATCGGCGGCGACGATGTGAACAACGTTATCTTAGGCGATGTTTGGCACACCTCCCCCACTCCTTAAAGGAAAACTTAAGAATGAACTATCACATTCAAAAAACACATAAACATTTAAAGAGAGAAACAATATGCCTGGCGCCGCAACTGCCGCAACTGTAGCGGCTTCAACATCTTTAGGAGCGACAGCCTTTGGCGTTGCAGTTAATGCCGGTTTCAGTATTGCCGCATCTCTGGCTTTTGGCGTCGTAGGAACAGTTGTTCAAACGCTAGCGGTAAATTTTGTTCTCGGCGCTGTTTCCAACGCTTTGGCCTCTAAACCTAAATCAATTGGCGGCGGATTCCAATCAATAGCCACCAGCGCAAAGGAAAGAACGTTAACGTTTCGGCAACCTATCACCTCTCATAAAGTTCTTTTTGGAGACGTGAGAATTAATGGGCCCATGACTTTCCTCGAATCCACCAACGACAATAAAAATTTACATCAAGTGGTGACTATCGCCGGTCATGAGATTGATCGAACGGTTGAATATTTCGTCAACGATGAAGTGGTCGCAATAGACGCTAACGGAAAGATTCAAAACGGAAAGTTCTATAAATCTGGTCAAGACACTGTCATCATTAAAACCGGGACTGGCAGTACATCCGGAGATTCGGATTTAAATTCCGCTCTAACTACCAACTCAACTCTGTGGACCTCCGACCATAAACAGGAAGGAAGAACTAAAGTTTATTCCGAATTCATTTTTGATCGAGATATTTTTGTCGGTCAATTGCCTAATATATCTTTAAGAGTACGAGGAAAAAAACTTTACGACACAAGAGACAATGAAACTCGGTTTAGCAATAATCCCGCTTTGGTCGTTTACGATTATCTCACCAACACCGATTACGGAATTGGCGAACCCGCAGACAGGATCAACGTTGATTCTTTCAACGCAGCGGCTAACATCTGCGAAGAAATGATAACCGTTGTCGGCGATAGCAAAACTTTTACCGCCGATACATCCACCGACAAGATTACCCTCGCCAACAAATGCAGAAACTTATATACAGGGTGCGGTATTGAAGTATCCACCGACGGAACTATACCTGGAGGCGTGTCTCCGGCGACAACTTATTATTATATTCGCCATTCAGATACAATAGGACAATTAGCGACGAATTACGCCAACGCCATGGCTGAGATTGCCATCGAGTTAACCGACACAGGAACGGGAACTCATACTTTCACTATCCTTTCCGAACCTCGTTATACCTGTAACGGCGTTATCGATACAGACGCAACTCCGAAAGAAAACATGCAAAAACTTTTAACCGCTTTGCATGGGTTGTTAGCTTACCAAGGCGGCGAATGGAATTTATATGCCGGAGCTTATCGAACTCCAACCCTAACTTTGACGGATGCGGATCTTGACGAAGGACCTATTACGGTTACTTCAAAAGTATCCCGACGAGAATTGTTCAATGGCGTGAAAGGAATTTTTATCAATCCGGACGATGCATTCCAACCAACCGATTATCCTCCAGTCACAAACGCTACCTACTTAACAGAAGATCAGAACGAACGACTGTGGAAAGACACCGAGTTACCGTTCACCACCTCTCCTTCTATGGCGCAACGGATCGCAAAAATCGATCTGGAAAAAGCGCGTCAACAAATCACGGTTCGTTTGTCTTGTAATTTAACTGCTATGCGATTACAAGCTGGAGATACGGTAGCGCTTACCCTATCGCGTATGGGATGGACAGATAAAGTGTTTGACGTTGTGGACTGGAACTTTTCAACTAAGGGCGGCAACGACGCACCTCGCTTTGGAATCGATTTATTTTTAAGAGAAACCTCATCCACAGTTTACGATTGGAACTCTGGAGAAGAAACTACGCTGGACCCGGCTCCGAACACTAATCTCCCTGATCCATTTATAGTCACCGCTCCAACTAATCTCACGCTTACTTCTGGTACGGACGCTCTGTTTCTAAAAAACGACGGCACCGTTATTTCCCGTATTAAGGCAAGTTGGACAGATTCAACAGACGGGTTCGCGCGCGACTATGAACTGCAATTCAAACAATCCAGCGATTCAGATTGGCAACCTTCTTCGATTATTCCGCAAGGATTACAACAGGCTTTTATATGGGAAGTTCAAGACGGGCAAAGTTACGACGTTCGAATCCGTTCGCGAAATACGCTCGGAGTTGTTTCCGCGTGGGTTTCGCCTGCGGCAGGAGCGCACACTGTCGTCGGGAAAACGGAAGTCCCAGGAAACGTTTCCGGTTTTTCTGCGCAACAAAACGGTAATGTAATTACCTTTAATTGGGATCAGGTACCGGACTTTGATCTTTCTGGATACGAAATCCGTTATATGAAAGCCCCTCTTATTTGGGATAGCGCGATCGTTTTAACATCGGTCACTAAAGGCACTCGTATCACCAGCGCCGCTTTGCCTCCAGGCACTTGGACTCTAGGGATCAAAGCCGTCGATAGCTCTGGAAATTACTCCACAACGGAAACAACCTTCAACATTATTGTCACGAATACAAACGATATTGTTTTTGCCATTGAGCAATCGCCTCGATGGGTTGGTACTCTGACCAACTTTGTACGTCACGACGTTTCTGGTAGTTTAATCCCCAAATCTCAGGACCTTGCCGGCGGAAATAATTTCGATGTATTCGATAACTTTGTTTTGAATCCGTTTTCACAGAGCTTCTATGAGGCTCCTGAAATTGACGTTGGCTTCGACTCCGAAGGATTGCGATTGTGGGCGGAATTTTCCGCAACGCTAGGCCCTAACGCGAGCGGTTCGGCTGACCCGTTATTAGAAGTCGATTATAAAAAAGACACCGAAAATTATGACGGATATGAAGATTGGACAATCGGAGAAGCAGACGCCAGACAGATCAAAATGAAAGCAAAAACCTTAGCCGCGACAGGGATTGCCTATTTATCTGGGTTCAAACCTGTCGTCGATGTCGTGGAACGAAAAGAGAGCGATATCAACGTATCAATCCCGTCTGGCGGAAAAACAATAATTTTTAATACTCAGTTTAATAAAATTCCAAAAATCGTGGTTTCAGCGCAAGGCACGTCGGCGTTCATACCTGTTTATTCAAACGTCACAACAACGAGTTTTAAAATTCAGGTGTTCGATTATACTAATGCCGATGTTGGCGGAACCGTGAATTGGGAAGCAGAAGGAGCTTAAACCTTGGTCTCAACATTTATACAACCCGATAACACAAGTCAGGATGGAACGACTTACAAAACATCCCTTGACGATGCGGCGGCAGTTTTTAAACGCATCGCGGCGACATTCGCTCCACATGCGCAATCAACTCCAGACATGTCCGTTCGAGTCGACGCCGGTAACATTGCCACGGTGGGAGGAATTCATACGGAAGTAGCGGCACAGAATACGGAAACTTTGACCGCGCCAACGACAAATCCGAGAAAAGATATCGTTACTATCGATCGAGTAACGGGAGCCGTTGGAGTAGCGACTGGAGCTGAAGCTGTAAGCCCTGTAGACCCAACCCTACCTACTGAAACGCTGGTTATTGCTCGAATCAACCTCACCGTAGGTATGACGGAAATTGCCAACGCCGACATTGAAGATTTACGCTCGGTGCCGTTATCTGCATTTCCCAGTGACATCCTGACTGCAAAGAGCGAAATATTATCACACAACGGCATCAACGACGTTTCTATTGGAGTCGGCACAGACGGTCAAGTTTTGACTGCTGATTCTACCGATCCCAATGGCGTTAAGTGGATGGACCCTGCAAGCGATACGACTGATGGAGTTAAAATTACTTTCACAAGACAATTTCTTTCAAATTCCTATCCCGCACTCGATATCAATGGAACAAACCTAGTAATCAGTCAAACCGACCCTACAGTTACTTTGGGCGGTCAAGCGCGCACCGTGCTGTCAACGGCAAATATACCGAATACCACTCCGGCAATTCAGCAAGTGATAATCGATCTGCCAGAAATTTTCCAAGCAGGAAATTATGAGTTGAATCTAACAAACACACAAGGCAGCTCGGAAGTATTCATCTCTATGAACGAGGTTTCCCTATATGATGGCAGTACCTGGACTCAGGTCACAGCGAACGCCGATTTCTCTACACGCTCCAGCGAGCAAATACTTTCGTATGACGGTAAATTATGGATACTCGGAGGGTACTCCGGAGGACATAGAAACGATATCTGGTCATCGACAGACGGCATCACCTGGACAGAAGTTACAACAAACACTATCTGGCCTGCACGTAACAGCCACTCTGCCGTAGTCTTCGATGGCAAAATGTGGATATTAGGGGGACACGGTGGTTCCTATAAAAATGACGTGTGGTACTCCACCGATGGAATTAACTGGACAGAAGCGACTAGCGGCGCTAATTGGGCCGCTCGTGGAAATTTTGATGCTGTTGTGCATGATAACAAAATGTGGGTTTCGGCTGGTTCCTTTGAGAGCGGCGGACACACTACGCCCAGATCCGATGTCTGGTCGTCTCCGGATGGAATCACCTGGACTCAGGCTTCCGATGGGCAGTTCCCCGCCCGCTACGGCCAATCTACACTTGCCTACGACAACAAGCTTTGGATGATGGCAGGTTACGGAGGCAGCTATAAAAGCGATGTCTGGTCGTCACCGGATGGCATTACTTGGACAGAAGAGACTTCCAGCGCCGCATGGGGCGGAAAGTATAATAGTTCTGCCGTAGTCTACGATAACAAAATGTGGCTTATGGCAGGCGGTCAATCAGGTGGCAGCGACGTTTGGAGCTCTACTGACGGCGTTACATGGTCGATAGCAACCAATGATACCGGCTGGGGCGCCCGTACCAGCGCCAATGTTACCGTGTTTAATAATCGTATTTGGCTAACTGGCGGAGAAGTTGGTGGAGCCCCTACAAACGATGTTTGGCACACTTCTGCATAAACCACTGGAGCTTAAATAATGGTCTCAACATTTATACAACCCGATAACACAAGTCAGGATGGATCGACTTATAAAGCATCTCTTGAAGGTGCGGCGACAGTTTTTAAACGCATCGCGGCGGCTTTCGCTCCACATGCGCAATCCACTCCAGACATGACCGTTCGAGTCGATGCAGGACATATTGCGACAGTGGGAGGAATCCATACTGAAGTGGCGGCGCAAAATACGGCAACTTTGACCGCGCCAATGACGAATCCGCGAAAAGATATCGTTACTATCGATCGAGTAACAGGAATCGTGGGCGTTGCTACCGGCGCAGAGAATATAAGCCCAGTCGACCCAACCCTGCCCGCCGAAACGCTGGCTATTGCTCGTATACATTTAATCGTTGGCATGACAGAAATTGCCAACGCCGATATTGAGGATTTGCGTTCGGTACCGTTGTCTGCATTTCCCAATGACATCCTGGCTGCAAAGGGCGATATCTTATCTCATAATGGCGTCACTGATGTAGTTATTGGAATCGGTACGGACGGCCAAGTTCTGACTGCCGATTCTACCGATCCTAATGGCATTAAATGGATGGACCCTGTAAGCGATGCGGCCGATGGAGTGAAAATTAAATTCACAAAAGAGTTGCAATATAATTCCGCTCCCGCTCTCGATATCAACGGGACTAATCTGGTAATCAGTCAAACCGACCCAATAGTTACTTTGGGCGGACAAGCGCGCACCGTACTGGCAACGGCAGATATTCCTAACACCACTCCAGCAATTCAACAAGTTGTAGTAGACCTGCCGGAAACTCTCATGGCCGGCAACTATGAATTGAAACTGTCAAACACACAAGGGAACTCTGAAGTATTCGTCTCTATGAGCGAAATTGCTCTCCACGATGGCAGTACCTGGACACAGGCAACCGCGAACGCCGCTTTCTCAGTACGCCACGAAGGACAAGTTCTTTCACACAATGGGAAGCTATGGATCATGGGAGGCGAGTCACCAACTTATTCGAATGACGTTTGGTCATCTACGGACGGCATCGCCTGGAACCAAGAGACGGCAAATGCCGCATGGGCTGCGCGCACCAACTACTCTTCAGTAGTCTTCGACAACAAAATGTGGATATTGGGCGGCAGCCCAGGAGGTTACCTAAATGATGTCTGGTCATCAACCGATGGAATTACCTGGACGCAAGCAACTGCCAATGCCGCATGGGCTGCTCGTACAAACTTTAGTACCGTCGCTTTCGACGGTAAAATGTGGATTATAGGTGGCGCCTATGCAACTAGCGGCGGCACTACTCCCAGATCCGATGTCTGGTCGTCAAGCGATGGTGTCACCTGGACCCAAACTGCCGACGGAGCTTTCCCCGCTCGCTATGGGTTGTCTGCGCTTGCCTACGATGACAAGCTTTGGATCATGGCAGGTTACGGAGGCGGATATAAAAACGATGTCTGGTCATCACCGGATGGCATTACCTGGACAGAAGCTACTTCCAGCGCAGCTTGGAGCACAAGGCATGGGAGTTCTTCTGCAGTCTACGATAACAAAATGTGGATTTTGGGAGGATCTTCTGGGGGTAGCGAGGTTTGGAGTTCTGCCGACGGGAATACATGGTCCTTAGCAACTGGCGATGCAGGCTGGGGAAGCCGTAACTCCTCGGGCGCTGCCGTGTTGAACAATCGCATTTGGTTGGTTGCTGGACTTGATGGAAGCACAAAGAAAAACGATGTTTGGCACACTTCTGCGTAAGCGGCTGGAGCTTAATTAATAGTTTTTACTTTTGGCGGCAACGTTACAGTTTCCGCTGGAGGAACGGAAAAATCCGGGATCGCATGGATTCATGCCCCCTCATAAAAAACTTCTATAAATTGAAGTTTTTTCGGCTTACTCTAGCCTAGCTCTTAACATGAAGAGCTAGGCTTTCCAGAAATAACCAAAGAATTTAAAAACGGCAACAAGTACAAAACCTTTAAAACTCCTTCCTAAAGACATCTTTGTTAACTGCCTCCATCGAAGAATGCACGTAATCCCCTCTTAGATTCTAGATATTTCCCTTGCAAAACATGTTTCACATGCCTAAAATATAACCAGGAACAATTTTGGCAAGAGAAAACCAATTCTCTTTCTTCTCAACCATAACGTTTTCTACCAATAAAGGTCACATGCTTAAAGGTCGCCACCTCTTAGACTTAGATCTGCAAGACCAGATGGAATGGGCTTTCGACGCCGATCTGTCACGAGTTCGCATTACGGAAAGTCCTGTCTGTGAAAAAATTGGCGTCGCTGCGCTCGCATTCGGCGATTCCGTGCTATTTGCGCCAGGTCGCTACGCCCCAGACAATATCGAGGGCCGCCGACTGCTGGCCCATGAGATCACTCATGTTCTTCAGCAACGAGCCGGCATTGTACCTAACCAGCGCCTACATTTCCACATCAACAATGAGCTTGAGGATCACGCCGATGCCTGCGCGGATTTAGTAGCCAATGGAGAGCGTGTACCCACCGCCCTTCGATTGCGTATCGAGGGTCCGCCGACACTCGCCATCCAACCCGCCCTCGTCATTGACTCGGTGAATAACGCATACATCACGCTGGTACAAAACGCCTTAGATACTCTGGTCAACGCAAATAATGCCTTAGCCTACAACCAGCAACGTTATACTATTGGAGGGCGCTATGTCACACGGGTTACCGAAGGCGCTGGGATAAACGCGGCCCAAGGAGCCCGTCCTCAAAGCACAACCTTAATCAGGCGGGTTATCGCGAGCGCTCATTGGACCCGAATCCAACATAGCCAAGGCAATGACTGTAGCCCCGATAAGTGGCTCAAAGATAAGATGTGGAGCGGCATCAAGAGTTTAATTCCCTTTGTCCAGGCAGACGCAGGATTCATGAGAAAGGTCCAGGATACTGGTAGTAGTTCGGTCGCAAACTGGAGCGGCAATGCTGATCAGACTGCCAATCTCAGAATGAATGGCACGATCGGCATGGAACAGGTACACAGTTACATCCTACTTGCCCACGAATTAATCCATGCTGATCGGATTGGTCGAGGCTTTCTGCAAACGGGAATAAGTAATTCCACCTACTTGGTGGACCAACGCCAACAAATAGGCCCACATGGCCCCGTTCACCTGGTGAACCCACAAGGCGCTTTCCAAAGTGGTCAGCTCAATAACAATGGGTTAAATGTCCAGGTTGGAATAAACAATCTCTCCAACGCTAACAGCGTTCTCACTAACCTTATCGCTGGTCAGATCTGGGTTGGCGGCACTATGGAGCGCATTGAAGAGATCGCCACGGTTGGCCTGAGCGATGACAATAACTCCGTTAATAACGATCCTAACGCCATCACCGAGAACATGATTCGCGCCGAACACGCCATCCATAAACGCCTAAAGTACGGCGCTTTCAACCAAGTTGTCCATTAGTTGAATCCTAACCGCAATACTCGCAAGCGGTGCCCTTCGAAAGGCTCGGGACAAGCTCTGCTTCGCTCCTCCAGGACGACATAAAAAATGAGTCTGCCTCTGTGGTCTACGATGGCAAAATCGTGGATTTTTTTTGGGGGGTAATCCTTCCGTGGCAATGAAGTTTGGTTTTCTTCTAACGGAAGCGCCTGGACATTGGCAACCTCCCATGTAGGCTAGCTATGCTTCTGATGCAACCGTATTTAATGATCGCATCTGGATGATTGCCAGAATAGCGGGTGGCTATAAAAATAAAATGTGGCACACTTCTGAATAAACGACTGGAGCTTAAGCAATAGTTTCTACTTTTACTCAACTGGATTTCACATCGTAAACAGGATCTGAGGATCTACATAAATTGATTCCAGAAATCTTTTATTCTTGATGAATCATACTACTTCCATCAAACCCATTTCCTTTAGCTATTCCCATTTGAACGACGGCCGGATAAACCGTTTTATCTTTCGTTGTCGAATCTAACGGGAGATCAGAGGCAGGCTTAGGATCCCTGCCAGGAAAGTCAAACGGAAAATCATCAACAGCTTCAACGAATGGTAAAAGACTTATTCCCCGAGCTAATTGAGGGCCTTTACCTACAGGTTTTTTGATTTTTACGGCTCTCCAACTTACTTGTATGAATTCCGGTGCGTACCCATATAATTGAGTGGGGTTAGTTTCGTCAACATACCAACAGGCTTTTGAGCATTGAACTAAATACGCAACTCCATACCAATCATCGCGATGCACCCCATGATTACCTATGTCATAATGACGACATTTTAATAGAAATTTATCGATAAAACCCTCTACCGTAGCATGGTTACTATTTGCTGTAATTGTAAGAGGAGTTAAATTTGAACGCTCATGCCCGGGGCCTCCCCAACGTCCATTAATTAAATGACCTCTGATCCATAGATCTTTTCCATCCTCATCTACATCTTCCTTAAACAGATGCCCAGGTCTTCCTCCTGCAGGAGGGGCTCCTGCCCCTGCTGCAGCTCCTGCTCCTGCTGCAGCTCCTGGCCAAGCTGCGTTAAATCCAGGCCAATCCCCCACTGGTGGATTTATTCTTTCTTCGCCAGGCATCTTCAGGTCTGGCCCCAGCAGAGCAAATGCCGATGTGCCCCCCATATCAATCCCGTGCCTCATTGCAGAGGGACCCTTCACAAAATCACAGAAAGTAAAATTAGCTTTATCAGTCCCCCAACGAACTCCATCGTATTTAAGACGACTCATTTTTTACTCCAAGGATGATATGCATTTTTTTTCGTTTAAATCAAAATATTTTGTAGATCAATTTATAATTTTGAGGCTTCTAGTACAACTACGTTCCCCTTAAACTCATGCGAAATATTCTCATACATTTCGGATCATATAGTTTTTATTCCCTTCGGTCAAAAGAAATCAACTGTCCATAAGGAACCATTCACCTAAGATCAAAGGGCCTACCAACATAATTCTAGCAAACTAGGAAGCGCAAAGATTTTATTAAATCGAGGCAATATCCTTCACCTATACGGAGCCTGCACTGAACGCAGTCGAAGTGTATCCCTTCTGGATGACAAGTCATGGGGACTGCTGAAAATTAGTTCCTTTATCCATCAACACGTAAAAATATTTTTCCTCATCTAATTCTTCCTAATTTTCGTTATGGATTCTCCAACGATATCGGCACAACTATTTTCGTTATGGATCGTCCTGTTACGCTCTTTCCACTTTTGTTGTAAATTTAACTTAGATAATTCACATACGTTAACCGATTTCTAAGTTTTAATTCGCCCAAAACTTCGATTTAAATCCGCCATTATCCAAGGCGAAAAATGCCTTCATATACGAATAAATTTAATATTTTTGGTTTAATTATTAGGGGATCTTAAATGCCACATCAAATTAGTATCGGCCTGGACATAATTTCGCAATTGACGAAAGTCTTTGACCTCAACACGGCTAACTCCAAACTCAATTATCAACAAGACTTTAACTGGACAGACGGTTCTGGAGCAAGTCAATCCCAAGCGGTTTTTCACGACAAGCGAACTCTTAGCGCCAGCGCTTCGGAAGATCTTGATCTGGCCGGTTCTTTGGTCGACGCTTTTGGCGACACTATTACCTTCACGGCTGTTAAAGCGCTTATCGTTAAAGCGGAATCGGCAAACACTAACGATGTTCACGTTGGTGGAGCGGCTTCGAACGCTTTGATCAACTGGGTTGGCGACGCTACCGATATCGTTGTCGTTAAACCTGGCGGTTTATTGGCTTTGGTCGCAGAAGACGCTAGTGGTTACGCCGTTACCGCCGGTACCGCAGACATATTAAAAATTACAAATTCGGCCGCAGGAACCGATGTTACCTACGAAATAATCCTCGTTGGAGAAACCTCTTAAAATGCCTACCTCTTCAACACTACTTCAGTACGGAGTTTCATTATGATTGGAACTCTACTCTACGAAAAGATAACGGGAAATCCGGAAATAGCGGCCATCATTGCCTCCCGCATGTATCCAGTCGCTTTACCGCAAACTCCTACAGTTCCTGCGGTCGTTTACTTTTTTGATAACGCCACTTCAACGCTTTCGTACTCAGGCCCTTCGGGGCTTGAGTCAGCCACTTTACGGGTCGATTCCTGGGCTGACAATTTTGACGAAGCTAAAAACCTCGCCGCAAAAGTAAAAGAAATTCTCAACGGATGGAAGAAAAACATACCGGCTGGCGCCGTCCAGGGTACTTTTTTCAAAGGCGAAAAAGATATTTTTGACGAAGATAAAATTCTTTATTCCACTCAACAAACTTACCTCATTCATTACACGGAGACTTAATAAATGACTTCTTCAGCAACTATTGGTTTTGGAACTTTATTTAAACGTGGCGATGGCGGCGGTACTGAAACGTTCGCGACGGTAGCGGAAGTCGTTAGTATTTCCGGTCCATCTTTATCTATGGACACGGTAGACGTAACTCATATGGAATCTACCGGAACTTATCGCGAATTCATCCCTGGTTTGAAAGACGGCGGCGAAGTGAGCGTTACGTTGAATTTTTTACCGGCAGACGCTACCCAAAACGCTACGGCGGGTATTTTGAAAGATTATAACGACCGCGTTTTGAGAAACTTTCAAATCGTTTTTCCTGATTCTGGAAATACCACCTGGACTATCGCAGGTTACGTTACCGCTTTTGAAGCAGAGACTCCATTGGAAGATAAGATGACCGCAAGCGTTACGATTAAAGTATCCGGCGAACCTACTTTAGCTTAATTCACAAAATATAGGAGAAAGCCGGTTTATGGCTAACGCAAAAAAAGGCGAATACAAAATTGAAGCAAACGGTAACTCCGTTACGCTCAAATACACCACCAATGCGCTATGCGAGTTGGAAAACAAAATGGGATTATCTATCCCCGAAATCGGCCAAAAAATATTGGGCGGCGAAAATATTTCCTTTGCCGCTATCCGCACTCTCTTCTGGGCTGGCCTTATAGCTAGCGGTCCAGAAGTGACGGAGGCCGAAGCGGGAGAACTCATCGACGCTATCGGTTTTCAAGAAGCGACTAACGGGATCAGTCATGCGTTTGCCCTCGCTTTTCCCGAAGCTGGCTCACAGGAATCCAGCGGAGAAACTCCTGAAAAAAAAATGTGACCCGTTCCAACGATTGGGATTGGGACTGGGACGGGTTGATCGTAAGCGCTTTAGAAGCTGGCGTTGATCTCGATGAATTTTGGAGAAGAACTCCGGCTGAATTGGGCTTCATTTTTGAAGCGTTTAACAAAAATATCGAACGAGAAAGTAACCTTGCTCTGCTAAACACCTGGATGTCTGCCGCTTTGCAAAGAACAAAGCGAATGCCGCTTCTTAAAGATTTAATAAAAGAACCGAAGAAGACAAAACGTCAAACTTGGAAAGATCAACTCGCGTTTGTCAAAATGTTAAACGCCGCTTTTGGCGGTTCCGACAAAAGCGATACCAATACAAATCATAAAAAAGGATAAGAACATTGGCTACCAACGACGTTGGAGAATTGCTATTAGGATTGAAACTAGACAAAATTCTTCTAAGAAAAGACCTGGCTAACGCACAAATCTGTTTGTCTAATTTTTCGGTTGAAGTTTCCCAAAATATGGCAACGTTGGGAAACAATATAACTCAATCTCTTTTGACTCCTTTTGTTCAGTTAGATCAAACGATTAACCAAATAAAGGAAAATGTTTTCGAAGCAGGCAAAGCAATTACTGAATCTGGTCTTGTCGGCCAAATTGGAGCCGATCAATCTCAATTAAAGAAACAAGATCCAACATCAAACCTGATCTCCGATGGTGGAAAAATAGCTGGAGACCTTAAAAACATTCTTGAGCTTTCAGATGGGCTTCTAGATTTTGGGAAAAAGTTTCCAGAACTATCTAAAGTCCTTGGACCTGGCGTTTCAAAACTCATAACAACTTTCGCATCTCTAGCAAAGCCATTATTAAGCATAAGTAAAATAGTTATTCCTGCCCTTTTAAAGGGATTGGGTAGTATTGGCAGTTTTATTTTGGGTCCATTAGGAGTGATTGCTATTGTTGCTCTTTCTACAGCATGGGATGTATGGGGTGAAGATCTTATAAAAATTTGGGAAAAAGTTAAAAAATTTTTTTCTGAAACCTTTGACTCAATCGCAAAAAAAATAAAAACATTTACCGACTATTTGACCAATTCCGCAAAATATTTTAAAAATCTCGCTCAAGATGTGTTCGGCGATTTTTTTGGAAGTTCAGATTCAAAAAAAACAGTAAAAATTACGCCTTCTGTATCCCAGCCTCCGGCTTTAGCAACAGGGTTATCAATCGTACCACAAGACATGTTGGCATTTTTGCATAAAGGCGAGACTGTATTGAATCGGTCCGAGTCGGCGTTGGCTGGTGCGGGACTAGGTGGTTTACAAATTCAAGGAGACGTGGTGGTCAATGTTCCTCCGGGGATGTCCAACCCTCGCGAGATGGCTAAAACTATGCTGAAAGAAATGAACACTATTTTAAAACGCCAAAGCGGGAAAGGAATTGGACTATGAGTTACCCTGAATTTCATTACCCTACTCGGCAAAGCCCAACTATCTCTTGGCTTCCATCTCTCGGACATCAACCTGGCGCAGAACCGGTTACTGACTATCCTAACCAAATCGTCCAAGAAACCGCTGGCAATACGTTACGTATTCAGGAAAAAGGAATCAAACGCCAAACCTACACGTTGCAGTTTGTGGGATTGTCCAAGGCAGATAAAGATTCTCTGCAAATATTTTTTGAAACGATTAAAAAGTCGCTCAACTCATTTGAGTTTATCGACCGTGATGGTCAATCGCATACGGTTCATTGGATGAACGCTTTTGAGTTTCCTACTATTGGAATGGATGGGTTGCACTATTCTGGGGAAATTGTCCTAAGAAAAGTTTAGGCCCCTTCGACAAGCTCAGGGAAGGCTTCGAAAAACACAAAAGAACACAGAAAAAGATTAGTAAAATGTGGTCGCCCTTCGAGAACCTCAGGGTGACAATTTATTTAATTAAAGTCGAAACATTTTGAGGAAGTTCAATGATCGATTGGAAAAATAGTTTACCGGAACATTTTCATATAGAACCCGACGTAGAGGGTATCGAAGATAAAAAAAGTCACGTAGTTTATCCCGTTCGCGTCTATCACACCGAATCTGGCGAAGAAGCTTTACTGACACACATCACGATAAAAAATCCGTTTCACAACAACTTGAAAGAGATTCCTGATTGGAAAGATCGGGTGATGACTATTCTGAATAGTCGTGTCAAACAACAGTTATTACAACGGATTCAAGCGGAGCCACAACCGATTGGGGACTTGGTCCAGTTAATGGACGAACCGGCAAAGCCAGTGGTATAGAGGTGGTCGTGCTTCGAGAACCTCAGCGTGATCCTTCGACGTTGCTCAGGACAGGCGCATCAAAGGATTCGAAGCGAGATCCTTCACCGATACTAACGTATCGCTTCTGGATGACATGCGATGGTTATCCATTCAAACGTGATGCGTATCATAAGTTAAGAAAATACTAAGAAAAACAAATAATGCGAACTTTTAGTTCAGAATTTACCGCCGCAAAGAATAAGGCCGGGCACGCTCCTATTAATTTACTGGAAATCACTTTTCCAGCTGTATCCGGCTTTCCGGAATTGGTGGCGCGCCTGGCTGATAGAGAAGATTCGGATAGTACCGAAAAGCTTACTGTATTGGGTGATGAATATCATTCCATCATCAACAGTTGGGGCGATTTAGACGCCTTAGTATTTGCCGAACGAACCGATGCTAACGCAACTAATGGAATATCCATTGAAGTTTTAAACGTAGATACAGACCTGCTTTTCCCTAAAGGACCGTTTTCAAAACTGTTCGACTTTTATCCTCCAGAAACAGCAACCGCTAAACTCTACCAATGGTTTGGCAGCGAAGGATTGACTGACCTCAACGAAGGATTGCTCTTCGTTGGTAGGATGAATGATCCCATTTCTCACGACGATCAGGTTTGCAGATTTGATTTGGTCGATATATCCAGCTACATTGGCGACGAAGTAATTGGCCGCCAAATAACTACAAACGACTACCCTAACGCTCCCACTGATTCTATCGGCAAAACACTCCCTATTGTCATTGGCACAGTTGACGAAGCTCCCGGCATCCCAGTTCGTAAAGCAAACGAAACCGCACTCACGCAAGTGGCCTTCCCCGAAGCAACGGCATTATCAGTCGCATCCACTTCAGGATTCAAAAACGCCGGGCAATTGGTTATCGGGCAAAACATCGTTACCTACACAGGTTTGCTAGCAACATCGTTTACTGGCGTTACAGGCATCAATCGTATTCTTTCTATTGATACAGTCGTTATTGAAAAAGTGAATGACCACCGTTATGTGTTTGCCGATCCTCAATTCTCGATTCAGTCGATCAGCAATATCCGCGTCGCTGGGGAAGCTGTGGATTCATCAATCTATTCAGTAGACACCGTTAAAGGCGAAGTTATTTTTGCTGATAAACCTCAGCGGTTTGAAGCAACCGATACCAAATCTGAATCCATTTCGTTCACGACAACCGGTTCCGGCAACACGGCGCTTAATCCGGAAAATGCGTTTGACGCAAACAATCGAACCTCTTCGGCAAAGATCAATCAAATCAATCGAACGTTGTCTGTAAAGCATGAAGACGAGCTAACAGATAAGGGAGAGATTCAACAAGTCTTCTTACGTGTCGAACATTTCGAAGAAGAAAAATTACCCAACGATTCGATATCTATTTCGCTACCAGGTATAGGAACAGTCAAATCATTATCCCTACCCGCTTCCGAAGATTTGGCAAACACCGAGGGTTCCGCCGATGCTGGTCACTCCACGCCAGATAGTTTGGGATTTTCTACAGATATCGATCATTCGCAATCAGATAATATTTCTGTAGACACAATCGAAACGCCACATCTTCATAATATTACTGGATCCTTAGACACTCAACAGGACGCCACTGGGGGAACTAGCGTTGTTATAAACGTTTTTAATGGAGTTTCTCACACCGTAACTTTTCCACATTTTTTTGGCGACTCTACTGGTTACACAATTGGATATGACATTGAATTAGCAAATTATTACCCATTCAATCCATTAATTCAAAACAAGGTTTCATTTTATGTAGAAGGAATCCTTGTTAAAACAGTCACCAAGTTTTTTCCAGCAGTTCGTTTTTCTGGTTTCTTACCATTCCAAGGACAAACTCCAGGTTCTTTCGTCACGGTTACAATAACAACGAATAATGGAATCTCCGGAACTGGACAGGCAATTGTTCATCCATTTGGTCGTACTATCCATAATAATGCCGCTACCATACAATCAGTCTCGACCGGAATAACAACCGATAAAACTGGCGGAGTTCTAGATTTTACCGATAGTAATCGAAGTGGGATAAAAAGCGGACAGGTGTCGGATGTTGGGATTACCGCTCCGCTAGCAACGACGACTGAAAAGAGTTCTAATATTGTTCAGGATTTTGCGGATATCACGGAACACGTAAATGGCTGGGAATGGTTTACAAATCGCGAAGCGCAAATCACTTATAACGGTTCTTCTGACGGTCGGACGTCTTACATACTCAACACGTTTTTTGAAATCCATTACGCCGAGCGACAAGTTGTTTTCACCGACGATGTTTCGGCGCAAGTCGCCGGACTGATCGACGACAGTTCTGGAACTATAACAGGAACGCCGAACGCAATTATCGAGCGTCCGGATCATGTTTACAAATGGTCGGCTTTAACGGCCTTAAAGCAAGATGCAGGACTTATCGATAACGCTTCGTTTGCTTCCGTCGGCGCTCTATACGACACGCAAATTTCAGGTGGGTACAAACTTGCGGGTATTATACAAGATCAAAAAACTGCTTCGGAATTATGGGCAGACTGGGGACGTAATTGTCGATCTTATTTGTTTTGGGATTTGGGTCAATGTCGTCTCCATTTTAGACCATACAACTTCATCGAAGAAGGCAATCCATCAGTAAAAACTATTTCAGATACTGAAATACGAAATGACCCGACTCCCTCGCGCGAACGCACCGCAACTTCTAATTTAGTCAACTCTGTCGATGCACGTTATAAACGCGACTGGACCGATTCCGAGTACTCGGCCATTGCCAGCAAAGCGGACGAGTTTTCAAAATCTAAATTTGGTCTACGAGAACGTCCTGATCAATTCAATTTCGATTGGGTCCGTAACGTCGATATGGCAAGCGATCTTGCCGATTTCTATTTACAAGAAAACTCAAACCCCTCATGGATCGTCCGATTAGAACTGTTCCTCGACAACATGGAACTGGAACCGGGAGACATTGTAAAAATTAATTCAAGCAACTTGAATTTGATCAACGCGTTTGGTTTGGTTTTAGGTCCATCGCGATCGTTAGGATCGGGTAGAGATCAAAAAGCGGACTCTATACCTATTGCCATTCGGTTATTTCCCGCGTTCATCATTCGCGTATCGGCAAACGAAAGCGGATCTATTGGCGACGATATCGAGTTTAAATTAGGGATTCAATTTGGAGAAAGCGTACAAATTGACGAAATAGTTTCAATGTTTCAGAAAACGTCTTTTTCTGAATCTACATCCGCGCAAGATTCGCAATCGGCTTTCATGAGTCCTTTTCTTTTTGAAGACTTAGATATCGCCGATGGTATTGGGACTTTGCAAACTTTTTCACTCGAAGATAACTTTAAAGCTGTTGATCGTGGATTCACCATCAATGAAGGATACGGCGTTCAGTCTTATGGATTAACCGGTTACGGCGCGACGGTTCCTTTAAATCTTATTTTACAAAATAAGAACCACGACGTATTTGTTGCGGACGACTTTTTATTTTCGATTCATGCAGGAATTTTGGAAACGGTTATCGTTGGCGATTCAATATCGATTAATAACAACACTACTTTTTCTGAAAGCTTAGCTCTTGCCGATGTTGGTGGGGTTTCTAATGCGGGATATGGATCGGCTCAGTATGGAACGTCTACTTATGGTGGGCAGGAATTATTGTAACTGGCTAATAAAATGAAAGGTGGTCGCACTTCGAGAGCCTTCTATGGAACATGCTTCTCCGAAGCATAGATCCTTCGACAAACTCAGGATGACAATTTAAATATATGAACGGGTTTTGTTTTAAAGAAAGAATAGAGATTGTAATACGTGGAGCCGATGGAGAAATCAAAGATCGTAGCGTTATAGAACGAACGCCGGGGACGGTTTCGAAGGAAGACGCGGAGCGGTTGATTAAAACAAAGTTGGATGAAAAACTTAAAGAGAAAAAACAGGGTCTTGCGTAATCGCTACGTTATTGAAAGGTGGTCGCCCTTCGACAAGCTCAGGGTGACAATTTTTTGATTAAGGCGAGACTAAAAAAAACTATTGCTCCTTCGTTTGCGCTCAGGACAGGCTCCGAAAAACACAGAAAACACAAAAATAAAAGACTAATAATTTTCATTACTAAATAAATCTACTCAGGAGAAAGAATTATGATCACAGACAGCGGATTGGATCATTTAGCCGATCAAATGCTGGACACTCCAGTACAAAACACAATGACTCATATGGCTATTGGCAGCGGCGCGACGTTAGAGGATGCGGCCGATACCACTTTGGTTGCCGAAGAGGCTCGTGTCGCTTTGACCATTAAATCTCGCGCTAACAATGTCGTTACTTATGTCGCTGATTTCCCCGCTGGAACAGGTGACGGAGCCATTACCGAAGCGGCTATTCTTAACGCCGGTTCTAACGGAGATATGCTCAATCGCATTGTTTTTCCGGTAAAAAATAAAGGCGCAACAGACTCTTTGCAGATCACTCAGACATTAACTTTGCAACGGGTTTAATAAGACCAGAAAAGCTTAGCCACAGAAACATCTTTCGGCAAGCTCAGGAAAGACTCCGAAAAACACAGAAAGAGCAAACCTCTTTATAAAAAATAAAAACCGGGATTGGTTTGTTAAAACCACGCGGACCATCATTTCCCAGGAATAAATCACATGACCGATTATACAAGCAGTTTAAATCTTCCCTTGCCCGATCAAGGGAACACTAATTGGAAACAGTATCACGACGCCCGTGCCGAGGCTCTGGACGACATTGGCAACCTTTTTCAAAAGGACGCGTATGTTTCTGGGATTTTGAGCGACGAAGAAACCGTATACGATGGCTGGTATCCACAAGAAGACATTACCATAACTAAAATTGGAATCTTTTGTCGTGTCGCCCCAACAGGCGCCAACGTGCAAATCGACTTATTGGTTAACGACACGGAACAAACCAAAATCGCTTCCCTTACCGATGGCTCGCAACACGAATTGACCAGTGGCATAGATTTGGACGTGACTTTTAATCCTGTTCAACGAGTCGGAATCAGAGTGAAACAGATAGGTTCCACATTGGAAGGCGAAGACATGACCGTTACCCTCTATTTCAAGAAAAAAGCGATCGCACAGATCCTCTAAGACTTTTTGGAAACTCATAATTCATCGAAGGTTAAAAGACTATGAACTGGTTTATTAAATTCATTTTCCCGGTCATCATGATTGGCGCTTTACTCATGGCGTTACCGGTTCCTAATTCATTTGGCGCAAAATATCGGATAGGTTCTGACTCCGATTTGAAATCGCCTCCCGCTATTGGTTCCACAACCCCCAATACCGGCGAATTTTCTGACTTAACCGTTAACGGAACGGCTGATTTTGTTGGCGTCATTCACAGTTCCAGCATGATTGCGGGAACGATTACTCTAGGTGGCGTGCCTTTATCCGCTTGGCCATCCAGTGGTAACGCGGCGGGAGTGCAACAAAACGCTTCAGACATTTTTTTAAATTACTTGTATGATCAAGAACGGCACGGCATCGATTCGCAAAATATGGAAGAAGGATTTGTCGGAGTTTTTGCGACAACCGTGAATGTGATTGACGAAGCTAAATCCACAGGTGAGGAATACGACGTCGCTAACAAATTATTTAAACCTCTTTCCGGCGGCATTAACCAAGATTCAGATAAAACCTACACAACTGAATCCAATTATCTGCAACAGGAATGGACTAATTCTCTACCTGCAACCGATCAAGCTACGGTAACCAATGGCGACGCAACAGTAACAATTGACACCGGTAGCTGGCCAACCAACGCAGAAAACGCGCGAATTAGTTTTGATTCGGGTTCAACTTGGTACGACATTGATGCTCGGACAGACAGCTTAAATATTGAACTAACTGACACGGCAACCGAAACTACCGGAGATTATGATTACATAATTCGCATGAGCGAGTTTGTTGGCGGTACTGTTAAGCTAAATGAAACGCAAGGAGGAGGATCTGGTGGGTATGGTCCCAATTTGGCGACAGGAGCAATAGTTACTCACAATACCTCAATAAGTAGCGGTTCAATAGCTCATGCCGCCGACGGAAATACTGGAACAAACGTCAATTTTGACGCGAACGAGATATTACCGAGCAACATTCGCCTTCAGTTTACTTCAGGAGCTGTAACCATTACTAAAGTAAGAATCAGCGTTAACGGCACTGAAGCGCGAGCGGATAACATCGATTTCACCATAGACGGAAGTAACAATGCTTCGAGTTGGACTCAATTGCACTCCGAAGCTAGTTATAACTTTCAAAATGGTACGGCTTACGACGATTTTACGTTTACGAACACCACTCCTTATACTTACTATCAAATAAGATTCACAAAAAATGATAATTTTAATAATGGATTCCCTACCTGGTACGACACGCAAATGATGGAGGATGGGGACTCCGTTCCCATCAATGAATACGTCTCCATTGTAAATACTGAAGCTCAAAAAGTAGAAACATCTTCCTGGTCGGATATCAATTTAAGTACCATTGATGAAACTTCCGATACGCAAAACATTTACTATTGGTTGATATTTGATCCTGCTTCTGGTTATGGATCAGGAACGGAAATTAAAATATTCGATCAAACCGCTTCCTCTTGGAGACTCATCGCAAAAAATGATGCAGGCACATGGAAATACAATTCTGCCGTATCCGGTAGCGAAACTTTAACTACTTCCGCAATCAACGATATGTTGCACGCCGTATCCGAATCCGCGAAGTTGCAAGCTGCCAACCGCATGACACATGACGATTACGAAGCCATTACCGATATCGAATGGGAAGCTACTAGCGGTTTTTCTACTTCGGTGAATAATATTGCTCGCGGCGTCACCTTACATTCGGCATCTGCCAGCTCTAATCCATCGGTAGATCGATTCGGAATTAACTACGACGGCGATAATGCGGCTCTCGATTTATGGACAGATGCGTTTACCGTTTCTACCGCTCCAACAGAGACCTACACCTTTGTTGCTGACAAACATATCTCCGCTTCACCTACCTACTACGTGACTCGTGATTGCGATGCGGGTACTCCTGATTGGACGGATATTACGGCGGATATGGAGGTTTCGACAACCTTATCCGGTGGACGAACGCTTCGACGGACGACTAAAGATTTGTCCGCTACAACCAGTGGCACAAAATTGTGTTTTCGCGTGACGGTTCCTTCTGGCAGCGATTACGAGATTTCCGCTGTCGGTCAGCAGGCGCGGGAGTAATTATACGGTGCGGCCTCATTCAATTGAGGTCGCACTTCGACAAGCTCAGGGTAATATTTTATTAAATCGAGGCGAGATCCTTCGAAGAACCTAAAGGTTCTCCTCAGGATGACACGCGATGGGAACTGGTTTATCTAAAGCAAATTTTTATGTTGAAGTTTGCTCGCCAACCAATTCCGATATCTATCAATGCTTAACAAAAAAATAAAAAATATTGGAGAATAGATAATGAAACGAATTGCGGTTATCGCTATTTTCATTTTTGCAGTTTTAACGCTAAGCGGTAGTTCCGCTATGGCGAATCATAAACCAGGGCATAAAGGTTCAATGAGAACTTTTAAGAGCGCCAAGAATATTAAGAAAAATCGCGAAATGCGCGCCGAGCTTCCTGGTTTATCCCAAAGCTTGCAGTTTGTCGACAATCAACTTGCAAAAGCTCGTACTGTGGAAGAATTGAGATCTTCTATGAAACGTGTTTTAAAAAAACAAATGCGAATGATTTATAAGCTGGAGAAAAAGAAGTAGTCTCCTTCCGCTTGCGATGCAAAGACAACGTTGAAGCTAAATATAGGCATGCAAATCAAATAGAAGTAAAGTGTCTTTCGTATCTAAGATTTGCACAATGTTGCAGGACTTGAATCACTCAAGAGTTCTTAGTCAATGCTCTTACAAAAGGAAATAAAATTTCTGACATTATTTTGTCCCCATATTCATTCATATGTAAACCATCGGTGGTAAAAACTTCAGGGTTATTATTTACATAGCTGAATTCTTTAAGTAAATCCACGACTTTAATGCCGGGAAGCCCTTGAGCAGACTTTAAAACCTTTTCGTGTATATCCATAAACTTGTACTCTTGAAACGGATCCGAGAAACTTGGAAGGATTAATACAAACGCTTTAAAGTTGTGAATTTGTTGCAATTCTGAAAGTAATGTTAATCCAGCTTCAACAGTAGATTTGTTTTTTAATACATTCTTGGCATACCATCTATCATATGCCGACCTTTGCGTTTGTAAGCGGTGATAAAGTACGAATGCCAATCTAGAGTTTTTTAAGATGATAGAAAGAATTTGCTCCGGTCCTAGATACTTAGGATAATTACCTTTGCTAAGCGCATTGTAAACGCCTCCATCATTATTTAAGAAGAAGTCATTCATGCAAAAGGTTAAAAAAACAATATCTGGATCGTATTTTAGTCCTTTAGTTTTTAGAGTTTGTACTTCCTGCATGGTGTGATATCCGCCAACCGCAAGATTTAATATTTCATATTTTATATCATTATTTTTATCTTGATTTAACAATCGTTCCAAACGCTTTACGTAGATCTTGTTCATATCTGGAACTCCATTACCTGCGGTCGTGGAATCCCCTAAAAAGATAATTCTTTTTACGTCATCTGGCTTTATCTCTTTATATTCAAAATCCCTAAAACCATCTTTGTTAATCCAAAAAAATTGATGCGCTATATCATAGGGCTTTTCGTTTGGTTTATGATTTGGTCTATATTCATAACCTATAATAGGATCTTTCGATAATTGGTAGGTGTGGACCGGGAGTTGAGGTAATGGTTTAGGCGGTATATCTAACGTCCGAACGACAAACTCCATAATTAAAATACCAATTAAAAAACTTCCTAGAACAAGGGCTAATTTACGGATATTTTGTCTCATGTATTAAATATGATTCCATCTTTTATTTTTTTAATATTTTTTTAGAAAAGGGTTTAATAGGTTGGAATTTATTATCAAACGCTAATACTTTAAAAAGCCTTCTTTATTTGGAAAGTTCTTTTTCCCCTCACCCAAAACCTTGTTCAAAACTTACTTAAAATGTACCACCTTTTTCGTGCAAATAGAAATTTTCAAACGCCAATATTTTTAATAAGATTTTTTTATCTTAATATTTGCGCCTCATTACGTCGTAAAGAAACATTCTAAAGGCTAAAAACTAACCTAAATTCTTGCCCCTTTAACTCTACAGAACAAACTCTTAAAAAATTGTTCTCTCAAGAATAATATGCACACAAGCCTTTCTATATTTTACTTCTCCTTATAAAACTTTCCGTCATAGGTTCATATGGGTGTTGAATTTGAAATTAAAATTGATACTGATAAATTGAGCTCCGATGATTTTACCGGAACTCTTCGCGAACTCGCGAACGCGGGATATAAAGAAGCCGCTCTTTTTTTATCTATTAACAAATCTGGAAATATTTATATCCAAGACGTTTCGGACGTTTTATCCAATTACATGAAACGCGAAAAAACTCACTCCAAACCTAAAGATTAAATCGAAAACCATTTTCACTCTCCCCTTAACCTCCCTTTTTTTCTAGGTTTTCGATCTCCTATAAACTGTCTTAAGGTTTCGTCTTAAGACGTCATCTAAAATTAAACATTCTTTTCAAGCCCGTTACGGGCAGTCGTCTTCTGCCCTAAACTAAAAGTAACTTTTCATCCACCCCCTATCCCACTTTTCGTTTCCTAAAGAAGTCTGAATCATTTCTATAAGACTTCTTTGTTTTAGTCACTTCTCTTACTTCTATAATTTGATAAGGAGACACAAATGAGTACAGGCGAATACATCCAAAGTTCTATCGAAGCATTATTAAACAAAAATAATTCCGCAACAGAACCTCCTGTCGTCACCCAATATATGTGGTGGGTCGACACTTCTTCGAGTCCCAGCATTTTAAAAATTCGAGACGGAGCAAATAGCTCCTGGATCACCATTGGTAACGTGGAGACTAATTTAGGATTATTGGTTAGCGGCCCGGGAATCATAACTGAAAGTCTCATAGCTAATGGTGCGGTGACTGAAACTAAGATTGCTGATGACGCAGTATCGACAGCAAAGGTTCAAAACTCAGCAATCACTAGTGTGAAGATCGCAGATAACGCCGTTACATCTAGCAAGGTGCAAGACGCTTCTATCATTGAATCCAAAATTGCCGATAATGCAGTTACCTCAAATAAAACTCAAGACTCGGCGATTGTCGAATCAAAAATAGCAGACGATTCGGTTTCCACCAATAAACTCAAAAACAACGCCGTGACTCTTGGAAAACTTGCGCTCGGAACTAAAGGCGACATAATTAGCTACGACGTTTCCGGCTCAGCTACGGCTTTGCCTGTAGGAACAACCGGTCAAGTTTTAACGGCAAGTTCCGGAGCCGTAACTGGATTGCAATGGCAAAATCCTAGCGATATGAGCGCTGTTGACGACGTGGCAACTTCAAATAGTTTTCGAAATAATGATCTAATCCAAAGCGTTCACCCTGGAGCGGTCATTATCGAAAAAGGTTGGATAGATTCATTTGGTAACGCTAACGAACAAGGAGCGGACGAAACTAATTCCTCCGGAGAACAGCACGATAACGTTAATAAACTTTATGAAGGCGTTCCGGGGGCTACTAATCAAAACTCCGATAATGATTACACAACAGAATCTAACTACATTCAGCAAGAATGGAATAAGACCAATTCTGCAACAAGCGACGCTACTTTCACTAACGGGTCGACGTCCGTAACTGTTGCCAGCGGTACTTTTCCAGTAAACATTAACAATGGTCGAATATCCGCAGATAGTGGAACAACTTTTTTCAATATTGAATCCGGGCAAGGAACAAATAACTTAACGCTTTCCGAAAATTTTACTCAAGCTAATATAACCGGAGATTATATTATCCGACTCTCTGAGTTTTCTTCCGGAACAGTTCAATTAAATGAAATAGAAGGAACTCTCAATATAGGCGACGGCCGAGACGGATCGGTTAGCATTACTACTGGAGTTACTAGGAATATCAATACCGAAGTCGTCGGATCTCTCCGCTCGACTAATGCCGACGGTATCATTGCAACCGTTAGCGCCAATCCATCTACAACAAGTATTCAGGTAGCGTCTAGCACGGGGTTTACCGCTGGCGATTTGGCGTTGCTTATTAATCTACGTGGATCCTCCAGCGATACTGCCGATGTAGGTAACTTTGAGATTCTGGAAGTCAGCAATATTCCCGACTCTACTCATATCGATGTAACGTCATCTCCATCTAAATCTTATGATGGCGTTACTTTTTCAAATCAAAAAGTCGTTTTGCAACGTATTCCACAATATTCCAGCGTCACCTTAAACAATGGCTCTGCCGAATTCACGTGTAAAGCTTGGGATGGAACGAGCGGCGGTATTATGATGTTCGCCTGTAATGGTTCCGTTACCGTAACAGCCGGTAAAATTCAAGCCAATGAAAAAGGTTATCGTGGCGGCAGCTTGGTTTTCCAAGATGCAGTATACGGTTTTCAAGGCGAAGGTGAAGCGGGAACTGGAACTCAATCTCCTTCCGCAAATGGTATAGGAGGAGGAGGCGCCAGACACATTGCGGGTTCTGCAGATGGAACAGCAGGTGGCGGAGGTCACGCTACCGCTGGCGATACTGGAACCTTCATTGGTGGAAGTGGAGCAGGAACAGGAGGAGGCACTATTGGGTCTACACCATTAACTACCATACATTTTGGCGGTGGCGGTGGCGGACGCGGATCCAATTTGGGCGGCTTAACAGGCGTCTCTGGCGGCGGAATTGTTTATATCATAGCCGATTTGGTCAGCTCTACTGGAACCATTGAAAGTAAAGGCGGAGATCGTAATGGTTCCCAAAATGGCTTCTTTTCAGGCGCTGGAGCCGGCGGCACTATCTTATTGACGGCGAATACTCTTATTTTTTCGAGTTCAAATAGGTTAGACGTCATCGGAGGTTCGGATGGATTAGACGCAGAAGGAGGAGACGGTCGCATTCGATTGGAATATTCAACAATCGACGGACAAGATTTCCCAAACCCTACCGAAGAAAACGATGCCTGCAATCCTGACCCAGGGTCAACTTCCCTTTCAGGCGAGCAAAGCGTGAATGTAATTACTGAATATGTATCCGTCATCGAGGCATTCGATCAAAAGGAAGATACGTCTGCTTGGTCGGATATTAATTCCGCTAGCGCAAACGAAGCGGTGAGTTTGATCAAAAAAGCTTACTACTGGTTGAGCTACGATCCCGCTTCTGAATACGGCGACGGTACAGAGATTAAGATATTTGATCAAACCGCTTCAGCCTGGAGATTAATAGCTAAAAATGATATGAGCGTATGGAAATATAATTCTGCAGTTTCTGGTAGCGAAATTTTAACTACCGCGACAACAAACGACATGCTTCACGCGGTTTCACAAGCGATGAGTTCACAAACTGCCAACCAGATGACTGGAGCAGATCTTGCCGCAATTACCGATGCAGAATGGGAAGCGGCTAATGGGTTCTCTACTTCAGTCAATTCCCTTGCACGTGGCGTTACTTTACATTCCACAAGCTCCTCTCAAAACCCTTCCATAGATCAATATCGTATTAACCATGACTCTGATAGAGCCTCTATGGATCTGCGTTCGAAAGCTTTCGATCCTGGAACTTCTCCCGAAAAAACTTTCTTATGGGCGAAGCTTGAACATACAGACTTAGATGAAGCGGGTACTTTTTCCGTTAGCCGCAATGGCGGAACGGATTGGGAAACAGTAACTATGGTTCAACAAGGCGAAGCTATTTCTGGCGATATCCGCATCCTGCGAAGCGTCCACACTTTCACAACCGGAGCTAGCGGCGAGGACTTACTAGCACGCTATGTAACCGTGGTTGGCGAGTCTCAAAAACTCCACTCATGGGGTTTACAAGCCAGAAGTTAGTTGATTAAAACAGCAGCGAAGAATCACCCCCTCACCTTGACCCTCTCCCCCATCTGGGGAAGAGGGAATTGGTAAGGCATGTTTTCCAGAGGAAAAAGATATGGCTCCGTTAGCGCAGGGGACCGTGATTCTCTCATCCTTTTTATTCCAAGAAGCTTACCAATTACCTAAAATCCTCACTCCAATACATCGACACATAAAATAATTTTCAAGTTATTTTTCTGAACTTTTTATTATCTTAATAATGGTTTACCAATTTTGACTCTAAAGCAATCTCCATATCTACCCATTTATCAATAGATATTAGAGCATTAATATTTTCAGTTTCTCATTATTTCATGATGGATTTTATAACAGTTTGAGCACAACTATTTTGATTATCGATCTCTCTATTACGCTCATTTCAATTTCGTTGTAAATTTCAAACAAGATCTTTCATCTAGAAAATGAGCTCTATTTGATTCGCGCATCTTCCATTCAAAATAATCGCCATAACGAATCAAAGATAATTCTAACGACAAACACACAAACCCTTAAACCTTTGATTATTTAGAATATGTTAATGCATTCACAACAACAGCGCTCAAGCTTCGGATAAAGGATTTTTATCCGAACACATGTAGTGAGCCGTTCGTTAAAGATTGATCGTTCCGAGAAGAACTAATAGTTTGTTTTCTAGAAGAAAAACTTGAAGAAACGCAATTAATTATATCGCTAACTTAATTTGGAGAATAATCATGCCAAGTACAATTGAATTTGGAAGTCATTGGTACGCTGAATCAACAGGTTCTGCAAACGCCTACGTAGTTTCACTCAGTCCTTCACTAGGAGAGATTTCTACAGGATTGGTAATTTACATGAAGGCGAATTTTACTAATACCGATTCGGCTACAGTTAATGTCGATGGTTTAGGAGCTAAAGCAATTAAGAAAATGGACGGCTCAAATTTATTGGAAGAAGACATTCCTCTAAACTCTATCGCCCATATTATTTACGACGGCACTAACTTTCAATTAGCAAGTGTTTCTCCCAGCGCATCCGAAGAACTAATCAATCAAAATACGTCTAACAACTTTCGCACGTTAGACGCCGTTCAAGGTTCCCATGCAGGAGCGATTCAAATTGAAAGAGGTTGGGTAGATTCTTTTGGTACCGCAAACGAGATTGGCGCAGACGAGGCAAGTTCGACTGAAGAATCACACGACAACGTCAACAAATTATATAAAGGAGTTCCTGCAGGAACCAATCTAAATTCCGATAAAGACTACACAACAGAATCTAACTACCTACAACAAGAATGGACTAACTCTAACCAAAATACGTCGCAAGCAACCGTTGCCACTGACACAACTGTAACTTTATCTTCCGGTACATGGCCAACAAACGCGGCAAACGGTCGAATTAGCTTTGATAGCGGTTCAACATTTTTTGATATCGCTTCTCGCGACTCCAGCACTGCACTCACCTTGGAAACTTCGGCAACGAATGGAACTTCCGATTACATCATACGCATGAGCGAATTCATTTCCGAATCGGTTCAGCTAAATGAGATTGATAAAGCTTTCGACATTGGCGACGGGCGCGATGGTTCTGTCACAATTACTACATCAAAAAATATCAATTCAGATATTTTAGGATCGATTCGTTCCACAAACGCAGATGGTATCTCTACCACAGTCACAGCTAATCCAACAGGCACTTCTATTACAGTATCCAGTATAACGGGTTTTGCAGACGGAGATAAATTACTTCTAATTAATCTACAAGGAAGTTCTGGCGATACAGCCGACGTAGGAAACTTTGAAATATTAACAGTAAACGGAACTCCTTCCGGAAGTATTATCACACTAGAAGAAACCATTTCTAAGTCTTATGACGGCTCTTCATTCGCCTCTCAAAAAATAGTTTGTCAACGTATACCGCAATGGACGAACGTCAATATCAACGCTGGAGGCGATTTGACTTGTAACGCTTGGAATGGATCCCAAGGCGGCGTACTCATATTTTTCGCCACCGGTACAGTGACGGTAACTTCTGGTAGAACGATTAATGCCGATAGCAAAGGATATAGAGGAGGCGTTAAATCGATGACAAATGGAGTTATAGCAAATCAAGGAGAATCACGACCCGGAACTGGATCTGCAAGTCGTAATGCAAATGACGGCGGCGGCGGCGGAGCGCAAGCTGAAAACGGAGATGGAGGTGGTGGCGGCTATGGAACTGCTGGCGCAACAGGAGACACTGCGGCGCCCAAAGAAGGGTTTGGAGGAGGAACATATGGCGGCACATCCTTAACCAGTTTATACATGGGATCCGGAGGCGGTGGCGGGGCCTATACTATTGCCGCCACGGATGGAGCTCCTGGAGCTGGTATTATATTTATCAGCGCCAACGCAGTTTCAATTTCAGGTAACATCACTTCTAAAGGAGGCACTTCAGCAACATCTTCATCTGGCCAATACACAGAAGGCGGAGGCGGCGCTGGAGGTTCTATCTTAATCCGGACAAACACCCTAACGACAACAAGTGACTCAATTGATGCAAATGGAGGACGAGCTCCATCGGGCATAAATAAAAGTTTAGGTGGAGATGGTCGTATTCGCTTAGAGTATTCCACCATTGATGGGCAATCATTTCCTGATTCTACCGAAGAAAACGACGCGTGCGATCCCGATCCAGGAACAACAGCCTTACCCGGTTTGCCAAATACTAATGTAATTGCAGAATATGTGAGTGTGTCCGATACTTTTGTACAAAAAGTCAACACTTCTTCCTGGTTAGATATTAATAGTTCTTCACGAACAGAAACCTTAAATTCCCAAAACGCTTATTACTGGTTGAGTTATGATCCGGCTTCTAGTTACGGCAACGGAACGGAAGTTAAAATATTCAATCAAACAGGAAGCGTTTGGAGAAAAATCGCTCAAAATAATGCAGGAACATGGCAATATAATAACGACGCCACAAGCACCTCTACCGAAAACTGGGTTAACGCAACCACCAACGATATGCTTCACGCGGTTTCGCAAGCAATGAGTTCGCAAGCGAACAATCGCATGACGGGAGCAGACCTCGCTGCAATTACGGATGGCGAATGGGAAGCCGCTAATGGTTTCTCAACTTCAGTAGACTCCCTAGCGCGCGGTGTTACGTTGCATTCCACGAGTTCTTCCCAAAACCCTTCCGTAGATCAATATCGTATCAGCTATGACTCTGATATAGCCTCTATGGATCTACGTTCGAAAACTTTCGATCCTGGAGCCTCTCCAGCTAAAGCTTTTGTATGGGCAATAGTGGAGCATACCGCTCCAGACGGCGCTGGAACTTTTTCCGTTAGCCGCAATGGCGGAACGGATTGGGAAACAGTAACTATGGTTCAACAAGGCGAAGCTATTTCTGGCGACATCCGCATTCTGCGAAGCGTCCACACTTTCACAACCGGAGCTAGCGGCGAGGACTTACGAGCACGCTATGTAACCGTGATTGGCGAGTCTCAAAAACTCCACGCATGGGGTTTGCAATCACGGGATTAACAAGCAGAAAGCGGTCGCGGTTCGACAAGCTCACCATGACAATTATTTAAATATAATTTGATCTTTTATCTACAAATCGTTATGGCATCGCTAATACAGGGGGCCCATAACTTTCATCTCCTCCCTAACTTTAAGAAATTAATTTCTTAGCTCCTTCTCCGCTCCTTCGGAGCGGAGAAGGAGCGCATCTATTCAAAATTTTATCTTATAGCGACATTTTATTTTCGAATAAATCTAAAAGTCAGTTTTTTTATTCGCTACTTAAAGTTTGATTCATCAATCCTCACCAGTAAAGGAAACAACTATGTCTGAAACTCACGCTTCTTCTATTTTAAAAAATTTGTACGCTACAGCTTACGGATCGGCAGACGCCTATAAAGCGTATCTTCCTTCCGCTGATTCTTTACACGAAGGTCTTTATATCAACTTAAAAATTAACGCCGACAACACGAGTAGTTCCACATTAGATATTAATTCGCTTGGCGCCAAAAACATTAAAGGCCCTGACGGAGTCGATGTTTCTGCAGGAGATCTCTCTGCAGATAGAGTTGTATCGCTAGTATATAACGGTTCCGAATTTCAAATTTTAGCGGCTGGAACAACTAACTCTTCCATGTCTTCCGTTGACGACGTAACTAACAAAAATACTTCTAATCACTTTAGAACTTTGGACGTTCTGCAATCTCAACACGCTGGGGCGACTATTATTGAAAGCGGCTGGGTAGATTCGTTTGGAAACGCTAATGAACAGGGAGCCGACGAAGCTAACTCCACGGGGGAATCTCACGATAACGTTAATAAACTTTATGAAGGTTCCACAGGATTGACTAATCAAAATTCGGATAAGGATTACACAACCGAATCCAACTATCTTCAACAAGAGTGGACCAACTCAAATCAAAGTACATCACAAGCAACTGTGGCTTCCGGAACAACCGTAACGTTGTCTTCTGGTATATGGCCAACAAACGCGGCAAACGCTCGAATCAGTTTTGATGGAGGCACAACCTTCTTTGACATCGATTCACGAGATTCCAGCACTCAGCTCACTTTGGAAACTTCAGCAACAAACGCAACATCGGACTATATCATTCGTATGAGCGAATTTGACTCCGGAACAGCACAGCTTAATCTAAAAAGTGGATCAGCAACTATTTTTGAGCAAGATCTTTCTTCGACTACTACATCGCATAACGTTAAGGGAATTTCAAATAACGATAATCGGCAAGCTGTTCAATTTAAAGCGACGACAGTAGGCGAGATAAATAAAGTGACGCTTAAAGTACTTAACCAAGGGAGCCCTACCGACAATATCCTCGTCAAAATATTCAGCAGTACCACACCTACAACCGCTGATGGAGAACCAAGTTCTTCTTTATCTACATTTAGCAGTGTAGCCGCTTCTTCCTTATCCGGAACTTACCAAGAAGTGGACTTTACAGGATCTTATATTCCTACTCTCAACAACTATTATTTTATTGTTATAGAGCGAGACGGAACCGGTAGTCTCTCCAATTATTATGTAATCGCATCTCATACGGGTACGGCAGGTTACGCACACGCTTACGGTTTACTCGAACAACCGGCTTTGACATGGGTAGTATCCAACGAACAATACTTTAAGTTGACTCAAAATACTTCGGCAACCGTAACCAATGAATATGTATCCCTAATGGATACCTTTGCGCAGAAAGACGATACCTCTTCCTGGTTGGATATTAACAGCGCAACTCGAACTGAAACGTTAGATTCGCAAAATGCATACTACTGGTTGAGCTATGATCCGGCTTCTAATTATGGAGATGGTACAGAAGTTAAAATCTTCAACCAAACCGGTAGCGTTTGGAGAAAGATCGCGCGTAATAACGGTAGCACGTGGCAATACAATAACGACGCAACTGACACCGCGACCGAAAACTGGGTTAACGCAACCACCAACGATATGCTTCACGCGGTTTCGCAAGCAATGAGTTCGCAAGCGAACAATCGCATGACGGGAACAGACCTCGCTGCAATTACGGATGGAGAGTGGGAAGCCGCTAATGGCTTTTCTGTTTCAGTCGATTCTCTAGCTCGTGGCGTTACTTTGCACTCCACAAGTTCTTCTCAAAATCCATCGATTGACCAATACCGTATCAACTACGATAGCGATAACGTCGCAATGGATTTACGTTCGAAAACCTTTGATCCAGGCGCATCCCCTGCAAAAGTTTTTATCTGGGCTAAAGTTGAACATATCGACGCTGACGGCCCAGGTACTTTCTCTATCAGTCGCAATGGGGGAACAGATTGGGAAACGGTTTCCATGGTTCAACAAGGCGAAGCCATTTCAGGCGATATTCGTATCTTACGAAGCGTCCACACTTTCACCACCGGAGTTAGCGGCGAGGATTTACGCGCACGCTATGTAACCGTGGCTGGCGAATCTCAAAAACTCCACGCATGGGGTTTGCAAGCCAGAAATTAGTTCCTTAAAACAGTAGCGAAGAATCACCCCCTCACCCTGACCCTCCCCCCCATCTGGGGAAGAGGGAATTGGTAAGGTACTTTTCCCTCTGGAAAAAGATATGCGCACGCTATGTAACCGTGGCTGGCGAATCTCAAAAACTCCACGCATGGGGTTTCAGAAGGTGTTCGTGGTTCGAAAAGAAACTCAACAATATTAGATGTAGTAATTTAATTGAATCGAAGCGAGATCCTTCACCGAACTTAAAAGTTCGCTTCAGGAAGACACGCGGAGAGGACTTTCTAATTCCAGTTTCTTTTTCAATCAACAAGCAATGCGAGTCTATCGCTGAGCATGGCAAATTTACTTTATACGGCCCCGCTAGCGTAGGGGGCCGTGATTCTCACTTTCTTCACGTTTTTAAAAACTAATTACCTAGATCCTTCGTTGCTCCTACGGAGCAACTCTAGGATCACTTCGATATAAAGGCTTACTTAGAGAGGAATCAACCGATAACCGAAACATGGCAATTTGTTAGATTCAGAGTGACAATTGGCTAAGGTGAGATTTTTTCGAAAGGATAAGGAAATAAATAACTACTACTGGGTGGAATTGGGCCAAAAGACTTTGAGGGTAGTCCCTTCTCCTGCTACTGTTTCCAGACGAACGTTTCCGTTCACGTTTTCCATAATTTTTTTTACTATAGATAATCCAATCCCCACACTAAACATTTTTTCCTTTCCGTGTAACGTTTTAAAAACTTCAAATGCGACCTGTGGGTTTTCACAATCGATACCGAGTCCATTGTCCGATACGATCAACTCTAATCCGTTAGGCGCTTCTTCAGCTTTGATTGTTATCTTAGGAGATTCGTTTTTATTAAATTTAACAGCATTCTGAACGAGGCATTCTAATACTGTTTTAAACTGGGAATGATCTGCGAAAAACTCTTGTCTTTTAACTTCTATTATTACTTCAAAGTTTTTTGGAATATTTAACGACTCAATGGTCGCTCGTATAAGGGATTCGATTTTTAAGTTTTGGAGGGTTTGCGGCTTGCTGGCAACTCTGGAATAGTCCAACAACCCATCAATCATTCTGTTCATCCAATCGGTACGACCGCGCAGCAACACTAAGTTCTTCTTTATATCTTCGTTAGTGTCGGCCGCAAGATCTTCTTCTATCCATTCAGATAAGTTTTTAACAGCCCGAAGTGGCGCTTTAAGGTCGTGAGAAACTATATAAATAAATTCTTCGAAATCTTTTTTAAGTTTATTTAGTTGCTCTTCGGCGTTTTGAAGATTGTTTTCCGAATCCATAATATTTGGTAAATACTAAATAACCACTTTAAAGTACACTCTCAATTACCGCAATTTGGGAATTCGCATAAAGCCCAATAAGCGTCCAATATTTTCACCGCTTCTCGAAAAGAATCAAAACTTACGGGTTTTACGATATAACCCGCCACATTATATTTTGACGTTGCGATTATGTCTGCGTCTGCCTGAGAAGTGGTAAGGACAAAAACAGAAATCTTTTTTAATAGTGGATCTTTTCTCAACTCCTCAAGGAATTCAACTCCACCCATTTTAGGCATATTCAGATCCAATAAAATTATCTTAGGAGAAACTTTCTCGGTCCCCTCTCCTCTCAACATTGCTAGAGCTTCTTCGCCGTTTTCGGCGCAAAATAAAGGATTCGCCACCTTATTTTGTTTGAATGCGCGTTTCACCGTCATTTGATCGACTTGATCGTCTTCTACTAACATTATTCCAATAGTCATGTCGCTCATCAAAATATCCTTTAACGTATTTTCCTTATCTTTCACTCAGTTTACTCCGATTTTTCATACGGCCACAGAAATTTAAGAGTAGCGCCGCTATTCACTTTAGATTCAATAAAAATCTTACCTCCTTTATTATCTATCAGTTTTTTCACAATTGCCAATCCAATACCGGTATTTTCCTCTTTGTCACGAGATTTTAACGTTTGGAACATCACAAATACTTTGTCATGATATTTTGGATCAATACCCGGGCCGTTATCAGAAATAGAAAACTCTAAAAACTTTCCATTCTCTTTCATTAAGATTTCAACTCTTGGCTCATTTTTATCGCAATGCTTTATTGCATTACTAATGAGGTTAGCGAAAACTTGTTCCAACTTTAACTTTTCCGTATGCAACGTTGGAAGATTTTCTTGAATGTGTATACATTCCTTGTAATTGGGCGCAACTAAATCAACTAAACTATTTAGTAAGTTATTCAGATTCGTTGTGTTATAGACAGGCGTTTTTTTCCCAATTTTCGAATATGTTAATATCCCATTTATCAAAGATTCCATCCTTTTAACTCGACCGATTAAAAGATCCAAATTTTCTTTGGTTTCTTCAGAACCAATTTCTTCTATATCTTCTTTAATCCAATGAGTTAAACTACCTATCGCTCTAAGTGGGCTTTTTAAATCGTGAGAGGCTATATACGCAAATTGCTCCAATTCTTTATTGGTAATTTGTAGATTTTCTAATAGTTTGTCTCGCTCTTTTTCCGCTTTTTTTCTCTCCGAAATATCCTTAAAAGAAACCACCGCGCCGGAAATTTCACCATCTACATAAATGGGGGTACTGATATATTCTACGGGAAAACTTGTGCCGTCCTTTTTCCAAAACACTTCATTGCCCTCAAGTTGAGTTTTCCCTTCTTTAATTGCGGCGTATATATGACACTCTTCTGTGGGGTAAGGGGTCCCATCAGACTTCGTATGATGAATTAAGCTATGTTGGGTTTGCCCAATCATTTCTTCAATTTTGTAGCCCAACATTTTTTCTGCGGCAGGATTGGCAAACATAGTATGACCATTTAAATCCAACCCATAAATTCCCTCTCCTGCAGATTCTAAAATCAATTGATTACGACGTTGACTATCTACCAAATCTTTCTCGGATTTTTTTCTATCTGAAATATCACGAACTATGCCAGAGAAATAACGTTCATCTCCTAACCAAAACTCACTTATGGCTAAGTCGCCGGGAAAAGTAGTTCCGTCCTTACGTAATCCAATAATTTCTCTACCAATTCCAATTATCTTGGCCTTACCAGTCGTTAGATAGCTCTCCATATAACTATCGTGCGCGCTTCGATCTGGTTCCGGCATAAGGTTTCTTACATTTTGATCAATTACTTCTGAAGCTGAATATCCAAAAATACGTTCCGCACCTGGATTGAAAGAATTGATCTTACCTTTATCGTCAATCGTAATGATACCGTCCACAACACTTTCTAAAACGGCAGTGAGGTGATTCTCACTTTTTTTTCTATCTGAAATATCACGAACTATGCCAGAGAAATAACGTTCATCGTCTAACCAAAATTCACTTATGGCCAAGTCACCAGGAAAAGTCGTTCCATCCTTACGCAAACCGGTAATTTCTCGACCAATTCCAATTATTTTGGCGGTACCAGTTTCTAGATAGTTCTTCATATAACTATCATGTGCGCTTCGATCCGGTTCCGGCATCAAACTTCTTACATTTTGGTCAATTACTTCTGAAGCTGAATACCCAAAAATACGTTCCGCACCCGGATTAAACGAACTGATTTTACCTTTATCGTCAATCGTAATAATACCGTCGACAACACTTTCTAAAACGGCTTTTAAATGGCCATCAATTTTGGAGAACGATTCCATATCTATATATTAGATGGAGTATGTGTGTTTAATTTAGAATATAGATATTTAACTATCAAGGTCAGTAAACATTGGTATTTCAATATAAAAACAACTTCCTTCTGGTTCTTGGTTTTCATAACCAATCTTTCCATGCATCAATTCAACGAGCCCTTTTGATATGCTTAAGCCTATACCGGTTCCTTCGACGCTTGAGTATTCGGCCCCAAAACGATTAAAAGGCTCAAAGAGCGTAGACGATCTATCTTGAGAAAGTCCAATTCCATTATCGATGACGTTAATCCGAATAATATCGTTATCCATTAATTCATAGTCGAGGGTAACGCTTCCACCTTTACGATTATATTTAATAGCATTTGAAACTAAATTTAGCAAAACCTGCTTTAATCGTAACGGATCCGCCATTACAAATAAATTGCGCTGTTGGCTAATTCGATCATTAAAAATAATTTCCAAATCTTTTAACGAAGGTTGAATCAATTCGATCAAATCGGAAACGGTTAAACAAAGTTGAACAGGTGAAAGGGAAACTTTCAACTTACCAGCTTCAATAGAGTTTAAATCTAAAATTTCGTTGATCAAATTCAGCAAATGCTCTGCGCTTTTGAGAATAAATGAAAGGTTCTTCCGTTGACCATCACTAAGAGGATCCTTAGAGTTTGCCTCCATCACTTCAGAAAAACCTATGATAGCGTTCATCGGAGTTCTCAATTCATGGCTAACTCGCGATAGAAAATTTGTTTTCGCCTGACTTCTACTTTCAGCTTCGGTTCTTAAACGGCGCTCATTTTCTAACTGACGCGCTGTAACAGCCGACGCTATGGTCTGGTTTAACAATTCACCAGTCATAGTATCTTTAGAAATATAGTCGCTAGCGCCGCTTTTTAAAGCCTTAACGGCGACCTCTTCGCTACCATGTCCCGTCAGCATAACAATAGCGCATGAATAAGACATCTCGCAGATTTTACTTAAAAACTCTAAACCATCAATATCGGGGAGTTTAAAATCAAGAAGGATGAGGTCCAGATCAATCTCGGTTGTCAGGTCTAGTCCTTCTTTCCCAGTAGTACACTCAGAAATTTCGTAAGTAAACTTTGAGGCTTTTTTTAGGAGCCGTATACAGTTCATTCGATCAATTTCGTTATCTTCAACAATAGCTAATTTCAACATAGGAAGATTCGACATAACTTAAAGTCTAAAAGATAATGGCTCAATTATTTTCTTCGAAAATATGAGTCGTTTTATTAACGGGAGCCTAACGCATTCTCTAAACACAATATTAGCAATCCTATATTCTGTAATCTATCAAATAAATAATTTCAAAAACCAAATACTTCTGTATCAATAAACCAAAAAAAATACCGCAAAAGCATTCAATTAAAATAGCGGAGCTTTTAAAAAACAAAAAAGCGCTAGCGCTCTAATTTATTCTATCAGTTTGGACATTAAAATTATCACATCATTCAGTTCTATCCAAAACGACGCAAACTCGAATTCCAGACCAGATATATCGACAACCCAATACTTAAGAAAACCCAGTAACACCCTATAAAACAAACGTTCGAAAGATGTCTTGTAAGAGTAAGACAAATATAACAAAAACTGAAGTCATATTTTCACAAACTTTCACTTTTCAAAGAAGCTAAATCCACACAACAATTTTCGATAAAACTAAAACATAAAGTATCTCAGACCAAAAAACAACTCAGAGGTAAATGTAAACCTCTTTAAATACCGTTCAGAAAATCGAAATATGGTATTCCTAACTTGAATCTATAAATCCATCTCAAAAACCGAAACAATCAGATATTCGGTAAGTTAGAAGAAATGATAATTTCACAAAGGATAATATTGTAGCCTTCTTCTGGATTACATATAAAAACTTACAACTTCGGCCAGAAACCGTTTAAGAGAACCGGAATCAAATCGGTTTCGGAAAAAAATGTCTCGCTGGAATTAAAAAAATTCGTAATGAGGTGAAAGAGAAATGGCGAACCTAACTGGATAAGGAAAAAGAGTAGGAGTAACAAAATTAGGGCGTGGCAGAAATTTTATTAAATCGAGGCTAGATTCTTCACTCCTTCGAGAACTTCAGAACAAGCTCATCAAAGGACTTTTGCTTCTGGATGACAAACAATGGGAACGAATTAAAACAAAATTCACTCTTTTTTGATAGTGATTGCGACAAACTTGATAAAGCTAGCTACGTGTCAAAAAACTTAGGATAGGCGCTTTAAAAAATACAAATGGGTCTACTTTGCATTCGAAAAACTTTTGAGAGAAGTTGATTTGACAACTTGATTTCGTCCCCTCTGCTTCGCTTGATGAAGCGAGTTTTCAGTTTGTGAAATAAGTTGCGAGTGCCCTTCAATAGATTGAGGAATCATTGAAGTCACGCCCAAACTGATTGTTAAATCTATTTCATCTTTATTTTCATCAAATTCAACTACGAGAGATTCAATCTTTTCACGCAATCGTTCACCTATAATAAACGCGCCATCCTCATCGGTATTTGGCAATATAACAGCAAACTCTTCACCTCCGTAACGCGCAAGGAGGTCGCCTGGACGTTTAAATATTTCAAAAGCAGTTGCAGCTATCTTCCTTAAACATTCGTCTCCCGCTTGATGACCATAGATGTCATTTAATTTCTGAAAAAGATCAATATCAAACATTATAAGACTTAGAGAGCTTTTTTCTCGAACCGCTCGTTTCCATTCTTGTTCAATCGTTTCATCAAACCAACGTCGATTAAACATCTTGGTTAACTCATCTAATCTAGCAATCTTTTTCAATTCTTCATTTGCAGTTACTAATTGCGCTTTATTTTTAAGGAGTTCATCTTCTATTTGCTTTAATTCCGTAATTTCACGAGCAATACATAAAGTCCCCAAAAACTTCCTTTCTGGTACATTTTGGAAAACCTTTTCATCCGAAACGTTCCAAATGCCAAAAGCGTCTAGTAGAAAAGGAGACGAATGATCTTTTTCTTCTATGACCGGTCCTACTTTAGATTTAAATTTAATTTCCAGGCTCGTCGTCGCTAGCGGCCCAACTCCATCAGTTGCTATTAGAGGTAAAATTTCTTCCTCGTCTTCTACATCAATAAAGTTTTTTATGGGCTGCCCCAACACTTCGGAAGAGTCATATCCCAAATATTTAAACGCTGAGTTTATGAAAGTAATATTTTGATCTGGATCTAATTTAAAAATTAAATCCGACGCGGTTTCGACAATGGTTCTGTATTGGGCTTCGCTTTTAATAAGCTTTTCTTTTATAATTTCGAACTCTTCATAAAGCCGAATTTTTTCTTCTAGGGTTTTCTTTAATTGAATATGTGTTTCGGACTTTGCAAGCACTTCATCTATTTGAAACGGTTTAGAAATATAATCTACACCTCCCGATTTAAAACCTTCTACGATATCTTCCGGCTCCGTTTTTGCCGTCAAAAAAATTACGGGAATCTTTTGAGTTGCATCATCCTCTTTTAACCGACGACACGTCTCGAAACCACTGATCCCTGGCATCATGACATCTAATAAGATCAAATCAGGAGTCATTGTCGTCGCAATCCTTAACGCGGTTTCCCCATTTTTAGCAATCATCACTTCATAATCTCGCAGCTCTAAAGTTTCACGCAATACATTTAAGTTATTAGTATTATCGTCGACTAATAAAATTTGCATTGCTTCCACTTCATCCTTTTTTTCACCCATCTAAAAATCCCTTCAGAATTTTGGTCGCATATTTTAGAATGAACGCTAATGGATAATTCGGTACTTAGAGCAAAATAACAGGGGACATACCTTTTAAACTAAATAGGCTTAAGTCATATCGCTTCTGGGGACTCTCCGAACCCCTCTCAACTAATAGAGTAATAATAACTAAAAATGACTTGAAATACCCTAAATCTAATGTCAAATAACTGTGACATAGATCACATTCCTCAAACCAAAACTTACTTTTTCAAACAAAAATACGCTTAAAACATAAGCAACATTCCTAACTTCTGTTTAAAGTCAACAAATCACACCGCGAACCGAAACATACCAACTTTATCCTCGAATCTAAAAACCATTTTTTTAGAAATGGACGTTTTCCTAACATTATCTTTTTTTTGTAACAATGAAAAGGCATTCACCATTCAACGCTCTAATTTATTCACTGATCCATTCAATACGGCACATTACATCCTTCTCAAGGCTATTAAATGAATAAAACTTGCAGTTTTTAATTTAAAGTACTCGCGCTAGATTTTTGAAAATTTTCTATTTACAACACTCTCATTAGATTAACTTTTGTAACAATATTGGAACAATATAAAAATATTTCGGAACTCAAAATAGAATATAATTGATAACCAAACTAGAGAACCTTAAGCAAATGAAATTCGCCTACTCATTAAATAATTAATAGATGACTGTTTTATTAAATGGACGACAATAAACTCAATATACTTATTATCGAAGACGACGATGTAGACCGAATGCTGATTGAAAGCTCATTAAAAACAGCCAAAATCGCCGACAACATTTGCTTTAAACCGGATTTAACATCTGGTCAAGAACAATTAAATTCTCAGTCTTATCACGCTCTTATTCTTGACAACAATCTTCCAGATGGACTTGGAATTGAGTTTCTGAAAAAAATTAGAGATAGCGGCGCCGATATTCCCGTCATTTTGATTACGGGTCATGGAGACGAATTAATGGCGGTAAAGGCTATTAAAACGGGCGCCTCCGACTACATCCCTAAAGACAGGATTTCTCCAGAATCGATCTCCCGAAGTATCCTAAATTCGATAGATTCATATAAATTAATCATGCGCGCTAAACAAGCCGAATTGACTCTTGCAGAAAGAGAACAACGCTACAGAATGATCGTAGAAACAGTTTCCGATTTGATTTTTGAACTGGATCAGGAACGAAAAATAATTTTTTCTAATTCAGCTTTTGAAATGCTAGGGTACTCTTCCGACGAATTACTTAATCAACCGATCACCGACTTCATCGTTTGTGAAAATATGGAACAAACTATAGAACAAATAGCGACTCGTGATGTTGGTCCATTAGCGACAACAAACCTTATCATTGAATTTAAGGTCAATCCGGAATCCGCAATATCCGACGCATTTGAAACAATGGAAGTACACTTAGACGCTTTTGGACTTTGGGATGTTTCCGCAGAGTTGGCGTTTAAAAAAAATATTGAGAAAAAATTTTTAGGAACGGTTTGCATCGGACATAGCACTCCAAAATAAAACCTTCATATTTTTAAATACTTGAACTCTGTGGTTCCCCCAGTCGGCAACATAAACGTTGCCTTCAGAATCAACGGCTACATCCGCAGGACCTTCAAAAAACCCTTTTTCATTTCCTTGTTTCCCCCAATAGCACAAGATGTCTCCATCGGGAGAAAATACTTGGATTCGATTATTGTAATAGTCGGCAACAAAAAGCCGTCCTTGCTTGTCTATATCTATTCCTGAAGAAACTCGAAAGCTACCGCCGAAATATCCCGCTCCTCCAAATTGCGAAAGATAAGCGCCATCAGCAGAAAATCGTTGCACTCGATTATTGTAAGAATCGGAAACATGGACAACATTATCTGAATTTATCGCTATCCGAGTGGGATAATTAAAGTTTCCCTCTGCACCTGGATTCCACAAAAAATTTAAAAAAGATCGAACAACACCAATGGGTTGATACCTACCCCACTCTTTAAGAAACTTTCCATGGAGACTAAACTTCTGAACTCTGTGATTGTATGTATCGGTCACATAAATACGATCTTTTGAGTCAATCGCAATACCTGTCGGAGAGTTAAACTGGCCTGGCTTTTTGCCACTTTTGCCCCATTGCCCAAGATATTTACCTGTGGAATCAAATTTTTGAATGCGATCCAATTCGTAATCGCTGACGTATACATTCCCTTTGGAATCTAAGGCTAAACCAGATGGTCTTTCAAACTCGCCGGGGCCGGCTCCCTGCCGCCCCCATTGAATGAGAAATTTTCCTAACCGATCAAAAGTTTGAACTCGGTAATTGCGAGCGTCCGCGACATAAACGACACCGTCATTACCAACAGTTATTGCGAAGGGTTCATTAAAACTTCCTTGCGCATTTCCTTTACTTCCCCCAATTTCTATCACTGGTGTAGTAGAAGTTTTAAAAGATTGATGCGCACAAGCATTTAAATAAAACAATCCGACCAAAGTCATATAAAAAATCGAACTTTTCATTTTTCGCGATCCTCTTTCAACCATTGCACGCCATCGAGGTCAAACCCGGCATCCTCCACAGCCGTTAGGATCGCTTTTTCCTGAATCTTAACGCCAGGTTTAAACTCTATTTCTGCGGTTCCTTCTTTGATGTTGATTTGTACACTTTGAAAGCCTTTTATCTTTTTGACTTGCTTCTCAAGTCCATAAGAGCAAAAAGGACAATACAATCCCTCTACTTTAATAATAGCTTTCTGGTTTTGCTCTTCAGCTCCAACTGGAAACAGAAAGGTAAAAAACATTAAACTCAAAACGAGTAATAAACTAACTTTTGTTTTCATGATTAAAATCCCATTCATTTAAGGATATCTCTAATAACTCAATATTTTTACTTACAGCAACTCGTAGCCAAAAATCGTTTTTAGATGGTTCCTTAAAAGAAACTCCAACAATATGATGCGTTGAAAATTTCCTAAATTTTTAAAATTGGTAACGGACACTCAACGCTAGAACAAAATCGGTTTCTAATTGATCGCCATTCAAGTCTTGTAAAATTGGATATTGAAACGAAGATTCATAAACTAAACGCGGCCCCACATATTGAATTCCCGGTGAAAGAAATAAAGTATGCCCTCCTGAGCTGGCAACTTCACTTCGAAGAGATTCCGCTCTATTGGCATAAACTCCATTGAGTTCTAGTAAAGCATTCCATTGGCTATAAACTCCTTTGTCTGGAAGCGTGACTGGCAGAATTCGCTTTTGATAAGAAAAATTGTAACGAAAAATATCGCCAAATTCGAAATCATTAGCTTCCTGATTAAATATATAACGCAAATCGGAGTCAAATTCATGACCTAACGTTTGATAAGTATAGGCAGCTCCCACTATCCCATCTACCGATCCAGACCCCAGTTGCAAAGGCGGCGGTAATTTGCCCATTGAATCGGTTTCGTTATCTTCACCTGTAGGTAATTCCAGCCCACCTATTAGCGATAACCGAGAAGTGCCGCCTTTAAAATTTTTGGTATGAATCCGATACTTTCCAAGTACGGTGATATCGCCTAATCCATGGTCGCCGCGATTTGATTCATTCTGACTTCGCAGTTCTTTGTGAACAATCGGTATTTTAACCAACATCGACGCTTTAGCTGTGAAACCATAAACACCGACGAAAGGAATCACAAATACTTCTGATTCTCGATTCTTATCAGTTGGATCGTCAGTTTTTAGTGTATATCGAGTCTGAGTTCTTAAGATAGTTTCGCCCTTGTACGGCGTTAAACCCAAATCACTGTTTATTGGCAAAGCGTTAGTTATCTTCGTTAATATCAAAACAAAGATAAACGCTAAAGACAAAATTTTCATTTGCATTCATATCTTCCTTCTAAAAAAAGCGCGTTAATTCTTTATCGACCCCGTAAAAAGATCAATCACTGGTAGTTAGCTTTTAGAAGAAGCGGTTCAAATTAAAAAACTAGAATGGGATAAGTAAATCGGAGGGTTTTGGGGCTTAGAGCGCTTGATTTCGTCTAGAAATCTAAAACTGAGCTTTGATTTCTCTAATATCTCGGCTATTGGAACAACCCAAATCATTACTGGGGACTGTTCTAAATTTTCAATAGAATGCGCTTTAATAGCAAAAAAGGGATTGGGCTTTTCATAAGCCACGAATTGTGAGCAATTTTCTTTACAACAATCGATCGGACTTTTGTGATGGTGGCAATATTTGGTTTGAGAGCCATTGTCTTTAATCTTTCCACTCATTTTGGCGCACTTGGTTTTACAACATAGCTTTGCCTTCGCCAATGAAATTGGCGGAGTTAGGGGAATCATTAAGGTAACCATCAAAATTACCAAAAGGATTTTTATAGAAAGTTTTCGAAAGCCCATAGATTTATCGTAAACCGTTTTGCAAGAGAAAGTCAAATAGTTGAAATTTTAGAAAAAGAAATGAATTCCTATAAGTATTTTTTCAATCAAAAACTCTGTTAATTTCTGGATTTAATTATTACTGGCAGGTATTTGGCATATCGAATTAATCCGAAAACATCTTAGTTTTTCGACATTTCTTTATGACTTTTTACACAAATTTGTTATATTTTAACTAATTTAGTAAGGATAAAAAAACTTATTTTCGGAATTTCTAAATTCTATTCTACTTGAATTATGAACGAAGACGACAAACTTGACATTTTATTGATCGAAGACGATCTTCAAGATCAAGCCTTCATACAAGATTGTTTGCAATCGGCAAGTATTGTTAACCAAATTTCTATCAAATCGGATCTCAAGTCAGGAGGAAATCAGCTGAAGGCTAACTCCTACCACCTAATTATTCTTGACCAAAAACTTTCCGACGGCAACGGGATCGATTTTTTACAAAAACTTAGAGATGCCAAAAATGATATACCTGTTATTTTGATTACAGGTCACGGAGACGAAGCTACCGCCGTAAAAGCTATGAAGGCTGGCGCTTCAGACTATATCTCTAAAGATAAAATTTCGTCAGAATCTATATCAAGAAGCGTTCAACACTCCATGGAATCTTATCATTTGATTATGCGAGCCAAACAGGCTGAGATAAACCTTTCGGAGAATGAAAAAAGATATAGAACTATTGTCGAAACAGTTTCCGATTTTATTTTCGAATTGAATCCTGACGGAAAGATCATCTTTGTTAATTCCGCTTTTAAAATGCTTGGATACGACAGGGAAGAACTCATCGGTCGGCACATTAAGGAGTTTTTGGTTTCGGACGATATAGAAGATACGGTTGATCAAGTAGCAACACAAGGGGTTGGTCCCTTAGCCACAACTAACCTGGAAGTTATGTTCAAAACAAACGAAGACTCAACCATATTCGGAGAAATGGGAACAACCAAAATGTTTTTGGACGCTTTTGGAGTGTGGGACGTACCGGCGGAAATGGCTTTTAAAAAGAATATCAATAAAAAGTTCCTAGGCACTGTTTGTATTGGTCGCGATATTCCTACCTCTGAAATTTCAGATATTTTTTAAATACCCTCGTTCGAGATCTCACCGTTTAATCTTTTCCTCTCCAACCAAATAATACACACACTCACTTTTTTTAGTTTTTCTAGGTCTTCGGGATTCGCCGTTGTGTTTAGATCTAAGATTCTTTGGAAGCGGATTTTTTATATACTTTACGTTTGAATAATCCGTTGCGGCGGTTTACTAAACGATCCAAAAAAAGCATTCCATCTAGGTGATCCATTTCATGTTGCACTAACCTCGCTTCAAACCCTTCCATTTGGAATGTATGCTCAACACCTTCTGCATCTTGTGTTTGGAGGGTAATCTTCGTCGCTCTTATCACATTGCCAGTATAATCCGGTACCGATAAGCACCCTTCTCTACCGACTTCCGAACCTTCTTGGTTAACGATCACTGGATTTATTAAAACCATGCGTCCGTGATTTTTCACTTTGCGCTTCATCATTGATGCATCGATGTATAAGATTCTTTCGAATCTTCCCACTTGTGGAGCCGCTATACCTGTCGCGCCTGGTCCGGCGTCCATAGTTTCTTCTAAATCGGCAATGAAAGCTTGGAGCGTTTCGTCAAATATTTCTACAGGTTTTGATACCTGTTTCAACAAAGGATTGGGATATTCTAAAATTTTTAAAATCGCCATGCTTACCTAACCTATCAAAGTATCTATGGGATTTATATGAGTTTGCACGCCTTGCTCTTCTTCTAAAATTTCGAGGGCTTTTTCTAGCGCGTCAACTCCTCTTTCGGCGATGCCTTCCAAATGCATGACGTAAACGGGCCTCTCTTCTTTCCCTCCCACATCGGTTTCCAAATTCAATATATTGAGCCCAGCTTCGGCTAAGACGCCTGTGGCCGCAGCTACAATGCCAGCGCGATCTGCTCCGTGGACACTAATAAGAACATCTGGTTCAGTATGTCTATGTAGTTCTCCATTTATTTTGTCCACATGAGACCGGAGATCAAACTCTTTACACACGGGACCTATGTTTTCCCTCAACTCTTCTTCAGTTCCTTCAAACGACACCATCATCATAATAGTGAAGTTACCGCCAAGACGTGTCATAGACGCTTCACCTAAATTGCAACCGCCTTCGAAAAGAGCATTGGTGACTCTTGCCACAATCCCACTTCGGTCTTTCCCCACAAAAGTGGCCATGTACCATGTATTCATAATCAAACCTTTTTAAATACAAATCCAATGGATATTATGGCTTTATTATAATCTAAAAAATTAGTTTTCGCGCGAGGTTAGCGCCGTGAAAAGTCTAGATATGCCCGATTAATAAAGAGAAAGGATCGTTAAAAAAACTTTGACACTTTTTTTTTGCGGCGCTTGATTGTCTTAAAAAAGTGTCGGTCGCGGTTGAACAGTCTCTTAGGGCTTTTGAGTGGATTAGAAATCAATCTTGAATCCGTATTTTGAATACCGGAATAATGGGGAAAGATGCGACCGAGCGTTAAAGAGATGGTTTATAACAAAAACTGTAGGTCAAACTTAATTTTTAGTAGCAAGACTCGAATGTTTTGTGATTTTCCATAATTGTCCTCTGGAGATCTGATCAATTTTAACCTCTAAAGTTTTTCCATTATCGTAAAACAATCTTCCTTGCCCACTTTTCATATCAGAACTCCAATTACCTTCATATTTATTTCCATTAGCATAAAAATGAGTTCCGCTTCCGTCACGTTTTCCGTTTTTAAAATTACCAATGTACTTTGCTCCTTTATCCCAAGTTCTTATTCCCTCTCCGTTCATACAGTCGCCTTTAATACAAGAGCTATAGGCTGGCGAAGAACACAAAAACAAACTTAGAAAAAAAACATTAATGAACATGATAAATTTTATACGATCAAACTTAAGATCGATTGAAATATTCATTTTTTGAAACTCCATTTATGTTGAAAAAGACTCTTATGATAAAAAGAGAAACACAACTTAATTTCTCATAAGTAATACATTAGAGTATGGAGTTTTAACATCACAGGAGTATGTAGATTGCGTTTGTTTTTTGTGCCAAATTATGTGGATAATGTAAATCTTAGCTTTCAAAAACCAAATTTATTAAGCGTTTATTCAGCTTAAAGGAACCTCGCTTCTACAACTCTCTAGGACACTCAGTAGGAAACGGGTATAAAGCAAGGAAGTTTTTTATAAATTCGCTACATATAGTAAATAAAGGGGAGAAGTTCTATTGAATCGAGACGAGATTCTTCGACTGCATTCAGGATGGCGTGCGATGGGAACTGACTTAAAACTAAGCAACATTTAGATTAGTGGCTGTTGCAATAAACTTGATGAAAGATATTGAAACTTAAAAAATGGCGTCGTCGGTTGAGGCGTTTTTCAAGTTGGCGTTTATGAGATTAGCGCCTGCTAAATTGGCTTGGGAAAGATCAGCGTTTTCTAGATCGGCTTCTTCAAGGTTGGCTTCCATAAGTTCAGCTTTTGTCAAATCAGCTCCCGTGAGTTTAGCTTCCATAAGGGTCGCTCTTTGTAAAGTCGCTTCTGTCAAATTTGCGTCTTTTAAGTTCGCTTCGGAAAGAAGAGCTTGAAAAAGGTTTGCCTTTTCAAAATTAGCGCCTTCCAAATTGGCTAGATAAAAGTATGTCCGTCCCAAGTTTGCTTTAGAAAAGTTAACGCCAACAAAGTTAGCTTCCGCAAACCTGGCCTCAAATAAATCAGGAATGATATCTGGGTTCTCATCGCGCCAGCAGTTCCAAGACTCGACGCCTTTTTCTATTTCTATTAGGTGATCAGGGTTTGCCATAGTTTTTGACTAATAATTGAAAATCAAATTTCCTACGATTCGGGTAAATGTACAGCTTCAATTTTGTAACCATCTAGGTCGTAAACAAACGCTCCGTAATAGTCTTTATGATATTCCGGACAAAGACCGGGAGGCGTCTCGCTTTTTCCTCCCGCCTCTAACGCAGCATTGTAAAAAGCGTTTACTTCTGCTTGAGATTTTGCTCGGAAGCCAAAATGGACTTGTGGCGAAGGCTCTTGGTCCGTCGTTATCCAAAACGCTCCTAAAGTTGGCGGAGAACCAAACCCAGCGGCATTTTCATATTCAGCAAATAATTCATAATTTAGCGGAGCCAAGGCTTTCTTATAAAACTCTCTGCTTGCCTCGTAATCCTTCACTCCAATGACGATATGATGAATCAAAATAATTCCTCCTATTTTTACGTGTTATCAATCAACTCTCTCTATTCTATAATTTTTTAACAGCGATGTATAAATCTACTTCGCCTTTCATGCTTTCAACATCGAAACGTGAATGATCGTAGCATTCAAAGTCGGGCGACCCGGCATATTCATACCCAGATTTCGGAAACCACGTCCCCCAAATATATTGGGCTGTTTTAGGTAAATCCCATGCGTTGCCTTTATGCGTGAATACGGCGTAGGTTCTTCCAGGAATTTCGTAACACTCCAATCCCTCTGAAGCAGTTTCAGAAGATTGCGCATCTCTGGCCGCCATATAAATGAAACTACCGGTATGTAAGTCTCCTTCTAGCAAACGCCATATACCTAGCGATCTTTCACTGTTTGAACTTGATTCATCTTTCTTATTTAGCTCTTTCCAAATATCCATAATCTTGTTGCCTGATTCTTCGTGTTCTACAGCTTCAATGTTTCCTACGGTTCCTATAACAGAAATTGGTTCGATATCCATAATTTTGGGGTCCATGACGGCTCCTTCCCGTATATGAGTTATAAAATCTTGTTTGAGCCGTTCTTGAAATTTTGTGAGTAACGGGTTTCCTGAATTTCTATAATCATTTGGAGAAACACGGAAGTGTTTTTTAAACGCACGCGTGAAAGCTTCGTGTGAAGAAAACTGAAACTCAAAAGCAACATCAATCAATCTGCAGTCGTCGGACTGTATCTTCTTTGCAGCTTCAGTCATTTTACGTTTGCGAACATAACTCATCGGCGATTGCCCAGTTAGCGCGCAAAACATTCTGGCAAAGTGAAACTTTGAAAGCCCTACATGCTCGGCAAGATTATCCAGCGTCACATCTTCTTGAATATTCTCTTCTATGTACTGAATGGCTTTGATTAATTGATACACTTTTTTTCCAATTTCATGAACGGTTCTATAAATACTTTAGGAAATCTTGCTGAGAACCGTTTGACATTTATTGCTACTATTTTTTAAATTAAAAACTCGAAGATTGTTAGCGAAGATTGACATCTTAGGATCTAGATTATAAATCTAGATCCTTCTTCGCCAGTCGCAGGAAAAGTTCATCAATTGGAAAGGCAGGCGTTTTCTATCTATTTACTATCATAATTACCGCGAGGGGCGTTGCTGATGTCCGTCAATTCGCGCTAGAGTTTTTGAAATAGAAATCGCGTCGATTTGATCTAAGGCTGCGGCAACTTCTGGATTTTCTGAAGTTTTTTGAATCCTTGGCCCTGCAGGTTTGATCTCCTTTGATTCTGGAGGTTGCGGAGGTGGGTTTTCTACGCGAGCGGTTTTCGAATTATTTAATGACGAAAGGCTGTCGTTTCTTTGAAAACCCCTTTGCCGTCTATCATAAGACTCTCCACCTCTCGCATAACCTCTAGGCCCTCTATCGTAGCCGTCGTCATATCCATCTCTTAAATAACCTCGATCTCTTTCATCGAATCGATCTTCTCTTGCTCCGTAATATCTGCGATCGTCTGAGTAACCCTCGCGACCTCTGTCGTAATATCTATCGTCTCTTCTAAAGCTTCTGCTTCCCCTATCAAAACGTTCGTCTCTATAATTCTCCGAAAATCGTGCGCGATTATTCAAAGAAACATCTTTATTTAAGAGCCGCGTAATCATATCGTTTTTTGGAATATTAGTAGACGCGGCGCCAAAAATCCGAGCATTTTCCACCGATACCACCCTGACGTTCACGCGAACACTATCTCCCAAATCAGATATGGAACCGGTTACAATAGAATCAATATTTAAAGATCTTGCCAGTTTTCTTAAGACTTCAGCGTCTAACAAATTGCCTGAAGAAATTCTCTGCTCATTCAAAACTTTCGTTAATTGTCGTCTTTCTACAGCTTCTAAATGATCGGGACCAACGCTAAATAATGCTGTGATGAGTTCTTCCGCAAAAAGTTGACCTAAAGCCGTGATTCTTCCATCCAATTGATTGAACTCGGCGACGGCAACTTTCTTCATACCCTTATTAGCCAATCTTTTTGAAATCTGTTGACCAATCTCTTGTACTCCTGCATTTAAATCCGTTGCCGAATAAACTGGCTGAACAAACGCTATAAATCCCATAATAAATAGCGTTGCTATTCGGGCTAACTGAACTTTCATCTCATCACTCCTTAGTAATTTAAGCGCTACCGACCTTTGATTTTGACAAATTAAGTTATCTAACTATAAAAAGTAACCGTTCTATATAAAAATTTCAATCGCCAACTTTTGGGTATAGTTTAAGAAGTTTGAATCAGGGCGGGATAACTGAAGAGAGTTATATGCGTTAAGTTTAGTAAAAAGTGGAACAAAATGGAGCTTTCGATACGACCGGTTCTATAGAATATTGTTCCATAGAATAGTCCTGCGAGAGTGGATAACAAGATGTATTTAGGGCCACCCCAAAAATGATCCAATCCGAATAGAATCGACGCAATTATAATTGCCGCGACTGCTCCCCATCGCTTTCCCTCAAATACTCTGATAAGTTCTTTTTGTATAAAACCTCTGAAAAGAGCTTCTTCTGCCACGCATGTAAATAGCAGGTTTTTAGTCGCCCATATCGCTAAAAAGGAAGGCACTTTAAGGTCCCAGCGAATGTATCCAAAAAGGTAAGAAGCCGGAAGCATAACCATCGCACCTAGACAAAACAAAGGAATCAAATGTTTTGCGATATTACGCCAATCGTTCTTTGATTGAGAGAGTTGTACTCCCCAAAGCAGAATGAAAAAGCCAACCAGCGTTTTATCGAAATTTAGATAGGTTGAATAAGGAACCGAGTCCGTGCTTAATTGAACTTGTGAAATAATTTTCCAATTGTTGAATCCGGGCGCAAGGTGATGGAATAAAACTACGGCGAACAATACGATAAAACATGCAAGAGTCGATTTCAGAATTCTTTTAATTTTTAAATTAAAGTAACTATATAAAGCTCCGCCTAATATCACTATCAAAAGAACTCCGACAAACTCTATACGATGCGACAATAAACCAAAGCCACATGCAGTCGTTAACAAACTTACCCAAATGATTGGTTTTTTATTAATCCATAGGCTGAGTAAAGCGGCGCCTAAAAACCCGTAAGTGAATATCGAAAGCGTTTGATTAAATTCCATCTAATATTGCGACCTTAAGTTTTTTTAAAAGACCTATAAACGAGAGCTGCGTAAATTTTGCAAAAAAAAATAACTTCCCTACATATTCAAAAACAACTCACTTTTTCAACACTATTAAGTTGAATAAAACACATCACTGGTGTATGAATATAAGTTAAGTAAGAGCTAGATTTTTATACTTAACAGTCTTATTAAAGATCGGCTAGGTTTTACCATGATTAAAACCAGTCACACAATTCTCTCCATAGACGAAAACCCCACTGTTCCAGAGTTACTAAAAATAGTTGGAGATTGTAGATACAATATAGAAATAGAGCATGCAATTTCTCCTGAAACCGGCTTAGAACACCTTAAATGCATTAATACTCCATCATTAATTTGGTCAAATAATAATTTTGCCAATTCGGATATTGATGGCAGAGAATTCCTCAAAAAATGTAAAAAGATATCCCCTCTTTCATCGAGAATCCTTTGCGGAACTAAATTATCAGAGAATGATATCGCCCCTCTGATTAATTCTGGCGAAATTCAATCCTCCTATATCAGCCCCGTGTTATATATGGTTAATCCTATTTTAAGCTCTATTCAAATTGGAATTGAACACCATAAAATTAATCTATTAGAACATTTCTTGAATAGTTTAAATGTTAATTCTGTTACCAGACTAAAAAAAATTCTTACAAGAAATTCGAATATTGAGAAAAATATTGGTTGGATGTTTGGTCTAAAGAGAGATTGGGTTGATTTTGAAAACCGAGACTTAGAGCTCACTCAATTATCCAAGCGGACAAATTCTGTCTTAAAAAAAATCCCAAAATTATCTTCATACCTGGTTGGCGTTAATAATGCATTAAGCGGGATAGAAGAAGAAGGAAAAGCCACTTTAAAGAAAATTCAAGACCATATAGTTTTTATCGAAGGCTTTTTAACCCATTCAAAAAAACATCTCAAAAATTCATTGAACCACGTTACCAAAACAAACATCCATATTACTAAGACAAAAGATAAAATTAAAAGACTCAAAGATGAGTTTATGTAACATATAAAAAGATGTAAGGCTATTTACCGAGTTATCTGCCGCTTTTTTATGCCCTAATCGCCCATCCTTGATTCGTTTAATAAATTCATCAGCCTCCGCCGCTCGTTTAAGATTTCTTTCAACTTGTTCAAGGCCTTGAAAGATACGATTTCTTCTTATTAAGCTGAAATTTGATTTGAGCAATTTTTTATAAATACGACTTATATATTTCAGGGCTCGCAGGCTTTCTTCCTCACATTAACTATTTCCTCTTTTTAAATCCTTTTTGATTTCGGTAAAAATATTAAAAAAACCTAAAACTTCCCCCTTGTCGCCCATATTAGGTATATATTGAGCTATTACTCGGCGAGTCTTGCCTTTTTGATAAGGTAAATCGGTTTCAAAAACTACTTTATTGCCATTTAATGCATGATCGATATAATTTTTTATTTTCTTGTAGGCCGCGTTTCCCAATACCTTCCTCATATCTTTTCCATAAAGGCTCTCTCTCTTCACCCCAAACCAATCTTCATAAGCCTTATTGTTTAAACGGTAGCGTTCATTTGAATCGACGTAAGCAATCAGAATTGGTAGCGAGTCCGTTATAAGTTTGAGTTCTCCCGATTCTTTCAACTCCTTCTCGGTTTGCTTAAGCTCATTGATATCAATAAAGGTAACAACTAATCCATCTATCTTGTTTTCAGCAGTTCGGTAAGGTAATATCCGCATTTGATACCAGTGTCTCTCTTTAGTTTGAACGTCTGCTATCTTAAATGCCAGTGTTTTAAGCACTTGCTTGCAGTCTTCTGAAAATGTGTCATATTCCAGCTTTGAGACAATATCGCTGATAGGCCGCCCGACATCGGATGCAATCAAGCTGATAAGATTTTTTGCCTCTGTAGTGAATCGCTTAACGTTCAGGTCATTGTCCAAGAATACGGTCGCGATATTTGTGCTGTTGAGCAGGTTTTTCATGTCGTCATTAGCCATGGAATATTCTTCAATCTTGGCTTGCAGTTCCGCGTTGGTTGTCTGTAATTCTTCGTTGAGCGATTGCATCTCTTCTTTCGAGGTTTCTATCTCTTCATTGGAACTTTGGAGCTCTTCATTGGTAGATTGTAATTCCTCGTTGGTAGATTTGAGTTCTTCATTGGTGGTTTCTAATTCTTCGATAGTACTCTGTAAACTTTCCTTGGTGTACGCAAGCTCACTCTCAAGCTTTTCCACTTTGGCTAAACTTCCTGACTTTAACTCAGTAACGCCTGCCTTCTTTTTCGAAGTTAAAACCTTTTCCTCTATGTTAGGTTCAAAAACCACCAGGAACAGACCTTGCAAAGGCTCGGGCTCAATAATTTTTCGAACTGTCACATTGACTCTAATGTTTCCGCCATTGATCTTGACTGGAATTCCCTTAATTACTACAGAGTCCTTCTGGTGATATGCTTTGCGCAAAGCCGTCGCCAGTTCAATTCTCAGACCATCGCGAGCCATGGAAAGAAGGTTGTAATTTGGTTTGCCCTGAGCGGGCTCCAGAAAATCTCCCGTCCTCCCATGAATATAAAACACACCTCCCCGATCATCCACCACCACGCTTGCCGGAGCAAAGTTAAGCAACAAATGCTTTTCCATTAGAGTTTGGATATCGGTAATTGGCACTGCTTTATCCAATTTTTTCTTACCACCAGTCTCCTGATAGACTCCTTCCACTAATTTAGAAGTAAAAATATCAACATACCCTCCCCCCGGAATAGAAGGTTGGGTGGGTTTTCGGGAATAGATCTTCCATTTTTTATTGATTCCATTAAATAACTGGGTACTGGCGCCAAGAGATTCTGAATTGCCCAGAAAAAGATTACCGCTCGGTTTCAGAGAATAATGAAACAAGGACAGGAGTTTTTTTTGCAGATCCGTTTCCAAATAAATCAAAAGGTTTCTACAGGAAATGAAATCTAATTTTGTGAAGGGCGGGTCCTTAATGACATTTTGTGGAGCAAAGATCACCATTTCACGGATACTTTTTCGAATCCGGTAATTACTGTCTTCTTTATCAAAATAGGTCTTCAACCGCGCTGGGGAGATATCCGCCGCAATACCATCCGGATACAATCCCGTACGCGCAATATCAATAGCATGAGGATCTAAATCGGTTCCAAAAATCTGAATATTGAAATTACTATTTAATTTGACCTGGCATTCTGTCAAAAGGATCGCAATAGAATAAACTTCCTCACCACTGGCACAACCTGGAACCCAAACGCGAATAGAAGAATCCGGTTGACTCTTTTTCAGAAGGTTTGGAAAAATTTTATCTTTTAAATATTTAAATGCATCGGTGTCTCTAAAAAACGCGGTCACGCCAATGAGTAGTTCTTTGAATAGAATATCCGATTCCTGAGGATTTGCCTGCAAGTATTCCAGGTATTGAGTCGGATTATTAATATGATGAACGTTCATGCGCCTTTCAATACGTCGACGAGTGGTATTGGATTTATAGCCCGAAAAATCATGTCCGGTGCGGTTTCTCAGTTGCAGAAATATCTTCTGCATGACTGAAGGCTCTGTTTTTGTTGTGGGCGCTTCAGAAGATAGAAAGGGACCTCTTACATATTTGATCAACTGCTTAGGCATTTTGTTCGGAGCTAATGTGTAATCAACCAAACCTGTGGTCAAGGCGCTACCTGGCATTCCAGTGAATTTGGCGCTGGACTCTTCCTGGACCATCGCCATTCCAGACTCTCCTTTGATGGCCCGCAGACCAAGCGTTCCATCTGTCCCTGTACCAGAAAGGATGATACAAATCGCCTTGTCCTTTTGGTCTTGAGCCAGGGAGCGGAAAAAGAAATCAATCGGCAAAGATAAACCACGTGGCTCCAAAGAGTCTGAAATATGAAAAGTCCCATTAAAAATAGCTACATTTTTTCCAGGCGAATTCAAATAAACACAATTCTGCTGAACCTTTATCTGGTCGGTAACTTGAACAACATCCATACTGGTGCATTTTCTCAACAACTCAGGCAATACGGAGGTATGACCAGGATGCTGATGCGTAACCACCACAAACGCCATCCCGCTTTGCGGATCCATGTGAGCAAAAAAATCCTCAAAAGCTTCCAAACCGCCGGCCGAGGCGCCGATACCTACTATAGGAAATGACTTTTCGCTGAACCCTCTAAAGTTTTTAGTAGCGCTCTTTGTTTTACTTAATTTAGTGGACTTGAGTTTTGTAGATTTGGTTTTCTTTGCAGTTGTTTTCTTCGTGGAAACAGTCTTTTTGGGAGAGGTAACTTTTTTAGTAACAGCTTTCTTTATTTTGGTTTTCTTTTTAACCTTAGAAACGGCCTTTTTCAAACCGCCCTTCACTTTAGCCATTTCTTCTCACCTGAAAAGTATGATTTTAAGGAGTCGTATACAGCCCGATTTTATACTATTTCAGAAGCTATTAATATTATTTGATCCTATAGTTTGGCCAAGGGAATAAGGTCTTCAATTAAAAAGATAATGATCTATTAGAGTCGATGGAAGCTTTGATGTTCATGGAAAACAAATAACACTTACCTTCCTGCGCTGAAATTAACTTTGAGATTTTTTTTTAATGACGCATTCTTGGATTTGCAAAGAACGATACCAAATCTTTCACGGATAACATTCCGACAATTTTTCCCGCATCAGTAACGGCTAAATGCCTAATTTTTTTATCAGCCATGAATTGGTTCGCCTCCGTAACGGGCCGACTTCCTTCTAGAGTCATAATGGGATAACTCATAATATCAGCTACTTTTGTTGTTTCCGGATCTAATCTTTGCCTTAAAACTTTGCGCGTTAAATCTCTTTCAGTAACGATTCCAATGTATTCCGACTTTTCAGTAACCAGCAACGACCCTACGTTTTTATCGTCCATCAATTGAGTTAAGTCATGAATGTTTGTTTGAGAATCAATGGAAAGAACTGGGGTTGTCATGTATCCCCCTATTTCTTCCTCAACGCGCTCTGTATCTTTTGCATAATGGTGTTTTTTATGTTGCATGGCTATTATTCCTCTTCTCCAAAAATGGATATTAAGAAGGTTTTGCGCCTTCTTTAATTAAGAATACAAACCGACGGTAAGACCAAACTCGTATAAAGAAATTCACTAAAAAGTTCGAACTTGAACGAGTAGAACGCTTTTTTTATTTTATTAAAATCGTTTTAAATTCAAGTAAAGAATTTAATCTCTATAAAAATCGAGATTTTTCAACTTTCTTCGAGGCATTGGAGCCAGTCCCTAATAAAGGTATAAGGGACTCAACAGAAACTGGAAGAGCGTTTCCCTGGGCAACGGGAATTTATTTTTGGAACGCTAAAAGATACTTATACTATTATAAAACAAATCTCGGAATGATGAAGAATATCTGGGATTAAGGAAACTGTCATGAAGATCAAAGACTAAATCAATTCACTGGCACTCTCATAACCTGTTGATACTTAGATATAACCGAAACTTAAGAAACTTTTTTTCTACTTTTTAAAAGTCACCTTTAAGCGTTTTTTTTACTTAATTTTTTTAACGAGAAATACCGCGAGTAAGAAAGAAAAGATGGCTTTAATCGCAATTGTGGGAAAACCCATTCTGATTCCGCTCAAAAACATAACCTCATTTTCACAAACTAACTGGTTTCCCGGTAAAACCTTTTAACGAATTTCTTAGTCAACAAATCCAAATTTCACACCATGTGTTTCCTACCCACTCCCTCACTCTTTTAACGCGCTATTCCTTGAATGCTGGATAGTTAGCGTTTCGCTTACCTTCAAATCTCCCTAATTAGTAAGGGGGTTCTTCTTTTTTGCGCAGGCTTCCAAATCCAAAATTGGCAAAAACTTTTGATACTGACTCGGATTTAAAAGATCCTTGTCAACCAATTATTCATTTTGAAATTTGCTACCAAAGAAAACCCAGAGAAGCCAAATTGATAATTTATTTGGCTTTAATTAAAAATGTTAACGCTTAATGAGCGTTAACTTTATTCATCAGGAGACAATTATGTCTGAGACTCACGCATCATCAATTTTAAAAAATCTGTACGCTACCGCTTATGGGGCAGTAAACGCTTATAAGGCGTATATTCCTTCCATCGATTCCTTGCAAGAAGGGCTTTATGTTAATTTGAAAATCAATGCCGACAACACAGGCAGTTCCACATTGGACATCAATTCATTTGGATCCAAAAGTATTAAAAGCTCAACTGGCTCCGATCTGGCTTCAAGTGATCTTTCTACCGATAAAATCGTGGCGCTTGTCTACAATGGCTCCGAATTTCAAATTTTAGCAGCGGGGACAACCAACTCTTCTATGTCCTCTGTTGATAACGCAACGAATAAAAACACATCCAATCATTTTCGAACGCTGGATGTTTTACAATCGCAACACACCGGAGAGACGATTATTGAAAGCGGTTGGGTGGATTCGTTTGGTAACGCTAACGAAATTGGAGCAGACGAGGCAAATTCGATTGGAGAATCATACGACAACGTCAATAAACTTTACGAAGGATCTACTGGATCGATCAATCAAAACTCAGATAAAGATTACACAACCGAATCTAACTATCTTCAACAAGAGTGGACCAACTCAAATCAAAGTACATCGCAAGCGACGGTCGCTTCTGGCACAACCGTAACTTTGTCTTCGGGCGTATGGCCAACTAACGCCGAGAGTGCCCGGATTAGCTTTGATAGCGGTTCGACATTTTTTGATATCGATTCGCGCGACTCCGACACTCAACTCACTTTAGCCAGTTCCGCAACTAACGCAACGTCCGATTACATCATCCGCATGAGCGCGTTTGATTCGGGTGAAGTAAAGTTTAACCTGGTAGAAAGTGGATCGGGGTTAGACACAACGTCTGGGAAAACTTATAGCGCAGGCAACGCAAATGGCTCTTTTCCCGCTTCTAAAGCATTTGACGATTTAACAGGAAATAATCAAGCTTACGTTGCAAATTCGCCGACCGATTGGATAAAAATTGATTTTGGATCAGGTCAATCAATCACTCCTATCAAATATACTATGATTTGTTGGAATGGCGACAGCAACAGAAATCAAAATGAATCTCCAAAAACTTGGACATTCGAAGGTTCTAATGACGACTCTAATTGGACCGTTCTTGACACTCAAACTAACGTACCCACATGGAGCAATTTAGAAAAACGCACATATACTTTTATTAATTCCGTTGCATACAGATACTTAAGGTGGGACGTGACAGCAAATCAAGGATTTCTCGATAGGATGCAAATGACCGAATTAGAAATAATAGAAAGCGCAAGTTCTAACTCGATCAATGAATACGTCTCAATCGTTGATACCTTTGCCCAAAAAGAGGATACCTCTTCCTGGTCAGATATCAATAGCGCGTCTCGAACAGAAACATTGAACTCACAAAATGCCTATTATTGGTTGAGTTACGATCCAGCTTCTGGTTATGGCGACGGAACCGAAGTTAAAGTTTTCAATCAATCGGGAAGCGTTTGGAGGAAGATCGCGCGTAACAACGCTGGAACGTGGCAATACAACAACGACGCCACGAACACTGCCACAGAAAATTGGACTAACGCTACCACCAACGATATGCTTCATGCCGTTTCGCAAGCGATGAGTTCGCAAGCGAACAATCGTATGACAGGCGCAGAACTTGCCGCTATCACCGACGCTGAATGGGAAGCCGCTAATGGATTCTCCACTTCAGTCAATTCTTTAGCGCGTGGCGTTACTTTACATTCCACGAGTTCTACTCAAAACCCATCAGTCGATCAATATCGCATTAACTACGATAGCGACAACGTTGCAATGGATTTACGTTCAAAAACTTTTGATCCAGGTTCCTCTCCTGCCAGCGCATTTATCTGGGCAAAGGTTGAACATACGGACGTAGACGGCGCGGGAACTTTTTCAATTAGCCGCAATGGCGGTTCAAACTGGGAAACGGTTTCTATGGTTCAACAAGGCGAAGCCATTTCTGGCGACGTTCGCATTCTACGAAGCGTCCACACCTTCACGACTGGCAGCGGTGGCGAAGACTTACGCGCTCGCTATGTTACCGAAGCCGGTAAACCTCAAAAACTCCACGCCTGGGGTTTACAAGCTAGAGATTAACCAGCAAGTCAAAAAACATGGTTATGACCTTGTTAACTCGGGGTCGTAATCCTCTTATCAGTTATATAGGAAATATAATTATGAGCCAACCAACACCTTACGTCATTCAAACAAATTTCAATGAAGATGAAGTCAACGGAGCTGGCGGACGCTCTACTGTTATAACCATCTCGCTCGATACCGAATTTAATAACTTAAAAACTACTCTGGACAAAGTATTACCTAATTTAGCTTTGCTTTAACGCGACGACGGAAAATTTGCTGACGGCTCCGGACTACCCCATATTTTCAATCTATCTTCTTCGCTAAACGGATTCTTAAAGTTTAATTCTGGAACTTGGTCATTTGTCCAGTCCGGCGCAAACTGCGCAGGCAGCGGCAGAAACAGCACGTGACTTGGCTCTTCAATATAAAAACGATGCACAGACAGCCAAACTAGCAGCAGAAACTGCGCAAGCGGCGGCAGAACTTTCGCAACAATCCATATCTTCTTCCGAAAACATTCAAGCTGGCAATCCTTCCGGTCTAGATTATGCAACCGCTTGGCAATTTCAGGGATCTAACGACAATGCCAATTGGACAACAATTGACACTCAGTCCAATCAGCTATTTAACGATTTAGAAGTAAAAACTTATGATAATCTCACAAACTTAATTGCCTATAGATATTATAGATTTAATGTTACGGCTAATAATGGAGGGCCTAACGTAGGATTTGTCGAAATTGAATTAATGGAAAATTTAACCTTAAACGTAACTAATGAATACGTCTCCGCCATCGACAGTTTTTCACAAAAAGAAAATACTTTTCATGGTCGGATATTAAGAGCGCTAGCGTAACCGAAATATTGAATTCACAGAACGTCTATTATTGGTTGATCTTTGATCCGACTTCTAGTTATGGAGACGGAACGGAAGTAAAAATCTTCAATCAAAGCGGGAATATTTCGCGGAAGATCGCTCGTAACAACAAATGAATTCGCAAGCGGCTAATCATATGACCGGAGCAGACCTTGCCGCTATTACCGACGCTGAATGGGAAGCCGCTAGTGGTTTCTCTACTTCAGTCAATTCTTTCGCGCGTGGCGTTACTTTACATTCCACCAATACAGCCCAAATTCCGTCAGTTGATCAATATCGTATTAACTACGATACCGAGGACGTTGCAAAGGATTTACGTTCGAAAACTTTTGATCCAGGCGCTTCTCCGGCTAAAGCTTTTATTTGGGCTAAGGTTGAACATATCGACGCTGATGGAGCCGGAACTTTTTCCGTAAGTCGCGATGGCGGCGTCAATTGGGAAACGGTTGCTATGGCTCAGCAAGGCGAAGCTATTTCCGGAGACCTTCGCATATTACGAAGCATACACACTTTCATAACCGGTTCTGGCGGTGAGGATTTACGAGTTCATTATGTAACGGTAGCCGGCGAATCCCAAAAGCTTCACGCCTGGGGTTTGCAGGCGCAAGATTAATCATCAAGCCATAAAAAGCTGGATACGAATTAAAGTAATTTTATTCTAACCTTGTCCTACATTTTTCAAAGGCAATTGGAATAACGTCAAGCATTTATGGACACCAAAATACCATTAGGCTATAATATTCAATACAATCCCAAAGCCATTTTGATAGACTAATAATTTACTGGAATAAATGTTTTCTGATGTCACGACTAATTAACTACCTACACAAAAATTTAGAAAATTTCTTCATACTTATTATATTAGTCTCCGTATTACTAGTTCATTTATTCGTTCAGTTCAAAATATCTATTCTTAACTTCTACTACATTCCCATCATGGTTGCGGGTTATATGCTTGGAAAGCGTCTTGCTATTCTTTACGCTTTTTTCACCGTTCTCATGGTTTGGGTTTTCATTTTAGCAAATAAGGGAACCTATTTAGCCTTAGAAAGTCAGTACCAACTCAACATAGACCTTACTATGTGGGGCGGCTTTTTGATCTTAGCTGGTTGGGCTGGTAGCCTATCGGATAATTTGAAGGAAGAATTATGGCGAGTAAAACTATTACAAGCTGAATTGGCGCGAGATAAAGAAGACTTAAAAGCGCTCAATGATAGGCTAAATGAGGCTAATCGTAAACTAGAAGATAAAATTACCAAACGCACACAAGAATTAGAGCAATCTTACGAAAAGCTAAAATTGGCTTCGCAAACCGATCCTCTTACCAAATTATTAAATAGAAGAACGTGCGAAGAAAAATTTAACTACGAAATTAATCGTTATCAACGCACAAAAATTCCCTTCTCAATCATTTTATGCGATATCGATCACTTCAAAAATATCAACGATACTTACGGACATAATATGGGTGATTATGTTCTTACAGAAGTTGCGAATATACTTTTAGAAAATTCACGAAAAACCGATCTCAATTTCCGTTGGGGTGGTGAAGAGTTCCTCATTTTATTACCGGATACAGAGTTGGAAGGCGGAATCATTGTTGGCGAAAAAATTCGCGAAAAAATAGAAGCTTTCGAATTTGAATACGACGGAGAACAAATTTGCGCAACTATTAGCCTCGGCGTGAGCGAATATGAAGAAGAACAAATCATGACAGATTGCCTCAAGGTTGCAGACACACATCTCTACGAGGCTAAAAATGCAGGTAGGAACAAGCTATATCCTATTATTACTAAAACTTCTAATTGATTCTAAATTCCTATTTACTAAATCAGTTATTTTGATTGCGGTCTAGGCAAGGCGCGATTTTTTTACTTTATATATAAAAAGCTTGCGACCAGATTCGTCTAAAAACATATCAAACGTTTGCGAAGTCGATAACGGTTGCAAGTAAGAAACAATTTAATTTGGAGATAACGGCGTTGAGATTCCAAAATCATTGCAAAAGGGAGAGCCTCAGCTCCAATAATAAGAATACAATCAAGAGCGACATTTCAACTCTTTAGATTTTTATGATTTCAGAGATAAAGGTAAGTTTGATCATTTTATCGGTATATGATATATTAGTATTATAGTTAAATATTTTTTCGCTTAATTTATTTGAATCCCGCCACAAAACTCTAAGCGTTACGAAATCACTTTACGATTTCTCCCCCCGTAGACGCTTTTCTATTCCTGTCGCTTGTTTTAAACCAAGTTTATTCATTCGCATAACAAAAAATTTCCGGTCGAGTTTTTTCTTTTCGGCGTTTTTTTGTATGCTCGAGCGCCTCCGGAAAGAAGGGAAACATTCATGGAATATATTGTTGTGCGGTATCCCAAGCATCGCCAAGTCATTATCGACGGCGAACTATCGGGGTTTACCAACATAATCCTCATGATTCAAAATGGACATCATCAAATTGAGCTTGATGGAAAAGCCGATTACAGTCCTTCAAAATCAATCGTAATGGTTAAAAACACCGACGTAGATTTTCCAATGAAAATCGAATTTATTCCTCTCGAAGAAACAGAGGAGGAAAGCGATGCGTAATCATATTAAATTCACAACTCCTCTTCGTATTATCGGTTCTTTGTTTTTAATTGCTGTGTCTTTACTACTTCCTTCGTGCGCAACCTATCCCCAAAACGCTCCTATAAAAGAAAGAAACCTTGATGCGGGATACCGATTTAACACTCTAAAAGATAACGGCAATAGCGATAGTTTATTTGTAATCCTGGCTTTTTCTGGCGGAGGAACGCGAGCCGCAGCTCTATCTTATGGCGTCATGGAAAAACTTCAAGAAACGACTATTGAATGGGAAGGAAGACAAAAATCTCTACTCGATGAAGTCGACGTTATCTCATCCGTTTCGGGAGGAAGTTTTACCGCCGCTTATTATGGACTTTATCGCGAACGATTATTTGACAAAGAAGACGGCTTCGAAAAACATTTTCTCTATCGTAACATTCAAGGGAAAATTACAAGCCTTTTGTTTTATCCTTCTAACCTGATTCGATTGGCCTCCCCTACTTTTGGCCGAATCGATATGGCCGAAGAGTTTTACGATGAGGAAATTTTTGAGAATAAAACATTTGAAGATCTAAAAGAAAAAGGACGTCCTTTTATCTCTATCAATTCTACAGACATTACGACGGGAACCCCTTTTACCTTCATCCAAAATCAATTCGACCTTATATGCTCAGACTTGGATAAATTTAAAGTAGCGCGCGCCGTTGCCGCTTCTTCGGATTTTCCCGTCGCCTTCCCCCCTCTACAAATCAACAACTATGCCGATACATGTGAGTATCCTAAACCTATATGGATACAGGTTGCGGAAATGGATAAAGATTTCGCCGCTAACCCAAGGCGTAACATCCGCGCGCGTAAAACATGGAGTTATCGCGACGTTAAAAAACGTCCTTACATTCACCTTCTAGACGGCGGTTTATCTGACAATATTGGGCTTAGCGATCCTTTAACCGCTCTTATTTCCAATAGTCATCCTTATAGCATCCCAAAAAAAATTAACCAACGTAAGATCAAAAAATTGGTTGTCATTATCGTCGACGCGATGACGGCTCCAGAAGAAAACTTCGAGCTAGAACAAAGCCCACCTGGCTTGATAAAAGTTCTTTCAATCGCTACTGGCGTACCCATGGGAAATTATACTTTTAGCACCATTGAACGAGTAAAAGATCAATTCAAACGATGGCAAAAGGATCGCCGCAGTTTGTGGAACAACCCCAGAAACACGTTCAAACATTGTCCTCCGCCTCCAGATAAAATAACTGAGAAAAGTTTGCGCCCTATAGATCTCTATCCTATCTACGTAGGTTTTGATCAAATAGCTGACAACGAAACTTATTTTGGCAAAGGTCGCGACTGGTATCTAAATATTCCCACTTCCTTTAAGTTGCCTAAAGATAGCGTCGATAAATTACGTGGCGTAGCCGGTAAAATTTTGGATAAGTCGGAGCCTTATAGTGCTCTAAGGGACTGCCTCAACTAAGCGACATTGTCAATATCGGAATCCGGGCGATTTCTCCAATCGCTTGGGTTCCAATAGGCTTATATTACGAATCAATATTTTAGTCGAACACGACTTCTATTCATTCTGCCGGTGGTTTTATGGCTCTTTCTATTCGTTCATTTTCTTTCTTGATGATGGCATCATCATACGATTTTTTAGTTGCATGCCACTTTTCTTCTTCAGCTTTTGAAGCAAATTTATTAGGTTTCATCCAAACTACAATGGTAGATGGATATCTTCGTGGGCCTGTCTTAGCGATGCGATTGGCATGAGGAAAATATTCAGACCTCTCCTGCACTATCAAAACTCCTCTTTCGTAATCCTCTTTTTCACAAACTACGGCCATAGGTCCATCGCTTTTTTTAACAGTCATATTTCCTGGAGTCGCCGCAAGTAAATAGCGGCTTCCCCCACCGCCAGTCAATCGGCATGAAGCCCCCTTGACAAGGGGAGTATCTATAAATATTTCTTGAGTGGCACCAAACCAAAATGCAGAAGCGCACCCATACGAAAAGTTAATCAAAAGTAAATAAATACCAATTAATGCTTTTGAAAATTTTAAATTATCCGATTTCACTCTGGCTCCATAAACATGTTTTAAAGATTATGTATTTTAATATTTTTATTTAAATATTCAAATGCAAAAAATCAGACTTAAATGCCTTGAAGAACAATTTTTAAAAAAAATTAAATCTTAAAAGTTAGGATTTTGAATAATAATTTCTTTTCAGTTAACATAGATTAGAGAACACCTTCGATGAAACTGCAACTTTTCCTCGCATCGTTTTATAAACAGACCACCTCCAAATAATAAAAAATGCTAAACGCGATTTGGATCATCTTTTTTCTGATTTCCTTTGTTGTGGGTCTCGGGAAAATGGTATTCATGAACGAACCTGATATTTTTGTAAAAATGATGGCTTCGCTCTTTGCAATGGCCAAAACGGGCTTTGAAATTAGTCTTGGCCTAGCGGGTGTTATGACGCTATGGCTGGGCATTATGCGAATTGGAGAGAAAGGCGGGTTCTTAGTTTTAATAACTCGACTTTTAACGCCCCTGTTTAAAAAACTTTTTCCAAACGTTCCATCAGATCATCCCGCCTTGGGTTCAATCGTAATGAATATGTCCGCTAATGCTTTGGGGCTAGATAATGCAGCAACACCATTAGGACTTAAAGCGATGAATGAACTTCAAACTTTAAATCCAAAAAAAGACACCGCTTCCGACGCACAGATTCTTTTTTTAGTACTCAACACCTCTTCCGTCACTTTATTTCCTGTCACCATTTTTGCTTACCGCGCGCAACAAGGAGCTATCAATCCTGCCGATGTTTTTATTCCTATATTGATTGCAACCTTCGCCTCTACTCTAATTGGATTGCTTGCGGTCTCGGCCTACCAAAAGATAGATTTATTTGACCGAGTAATTATCGGTTATCTCGGCGGTCTAGCTATAGTTGTGATATCTCTCGTATTTTACTTTTCTGAACTTGATAAAGAATCGATGCAAGCTCAATCCGCTCGGTTAAGTAATTTCCTTTTATTTTCGGTAGTGGTTGCATTTATTTTGGGCGCAGTTCGAAAAAATGAGAACGTTTATGAAGCGTTTATTGACGGAGCAAAGGAAGGATTTCAGGTAGCAATAACGATCATTCCATTTTTGATAGCTATGCTGGCCGCTATCGGAGTATTCCGCGCCAGCGGCGCTATGGATTTATTATTAGACATGTTTCGCGGGTTGGTTTCGGCAATCGGGGGCGACTTACGTTTTGTAGACGCATTACCCACGGCGCTAATGAAACCTCTCAGCGGAAGTGGCGCCCGTGGCATGATGGTGGACACTATGCAAACCTTTGGAGCCGATTCTTTTGTTGGCAGGCTGACTTGCGTAATGCAAGGAAGTACGGAAACAACCTTATATGTTGTCGCGCTTTATTTAGGATCTATAAAAATCCGCCATTCCCGTTACGCAATTACTTGTGGATTGTTGGCAGACGCGGCAGGTATAATCACAGCTGTCTTTGTATCCTATTTGTTTTTTGGTTAAGAACCTTTGATACATTTTTTATATGTCTGACTTGCCCATCATTGAAGACGCAGTCTCTATTGTCCCAGTTAAAGATATTGAAGCGACGGTCGATTTCTACGCTGACGTTCTTGGCTTCGAACGCCGTATGGTTTCAGACGATAAAACGTTTGCCATTGTAGTTCATGGCCAAGCGGCGATTCATTTCACTAAAACAACTGATAATAAAGCCTTGCAAGCCACGGCCAATAACATCTCGATTTATCTTTGGGTTCAGCAAATTGACAAACTATACGAACAATTCAAACCCAAACTTGACCTATTACCCAAAGGCCGCGTAAGAGCCCCTTTTAATCAGCCTTATGGAATGCGCGAGTTCCATGTCAAAGATTCCGATGGGTGCCTGCTCTTATTTGGCGAAAACATTTGATGGAACTTAAAACATCAAGTTCTAAAAAACTCTATACTCCCATTTTAATCTTCATTCTGTTATCGGTCTTAATTTTTCAAGCTGTTTCGAGCTTGTCGATTAAATCGCCAACGTATGACGAACCTTACCATTTAACGTCAGGATATATTGCTCTTACAAAAAAAGATTACCGCTACGGTGCGGACCATCCTCCACTCTTAAAATCTTTGGCGGCTCTCCCACTATTATTTTTAGACCTCAAAATTCCAGAGAACTATCCCGAACTGATACAACAATCAATGTTCACATTAGGTTCGAAGTTTTTATTTCAACCTCAACATGATGTCGATCAAATCGTTTTTTTAAGTCGCCTCCCCCTTGTCTTATTATCATGCTTATTGGGTTTCTATGTTTTCTTATGGGCAAAAGCGCTTTATGGAGAAAAGGGAGGATTATTTGCGTTAATCCTTTATGTAGTTAGTCCAAATATTTTGGCCTATTCGCGATTTGTTACTACAGATTTCGGCGTTTCCTGTTTCATATTCATCGCTTGCTTTTACTTTTGGAATTATTTAAATAACCCATCTTTGCAGAAACTTTGTCTTACAAGTTTATTTCTTGGGCTGGCCTTGGTATCTAAATTTTCCGCCATAATCCTGATCCCAATATTTTTTATTATTGTTTGCGTAAAACTTTTAACCGAAAGAGAAAGCAAGCTTAAAAATCTTCTTATTCCGCAAAACAGCGATGGAACACAGTCAAATCTCCAAACCTTTTTTATGCACTTCGGCGTCCCTCTGATAATCGTCTTAATAATAATATTTTTTGCCTACGGTTTGAGTTTCAACTTTTTGACTCTTTATAACGAAGGCGTGAATCATCTTAAAGAAACTTACTTCAGAAATAATGGGCCACGCTTATATTACTTACTGGGATACTTTTTTTACGAACCTTCAAAACTTTACCCAATAGTTACCTTTCTAGTAAAAACTCCCGTCTCTACGCAAGTTTTTATCGTTATTTCGTTATTGGTTCTACTAAATAACCGCAAAAACCTATTTAACGAATTATGCCTAATTATTCCGATCGTCTTTGTTTTTGCTGCAACTTTTACCGACGTAAACCATACGGGAGTGAGGAGATTTCTTCCCATATATCCTTTTATTTTTGTTTTTGTGGCAAAGTTAACAAACCATAAGTTTTTTTCGGATTCTGGCCCGCTAAAGAAGCAATTAGCCTTTGCGACGATGACAATATTAACGCTATGGTATGTCGTTTCTTCCGTAAGGGTTTACCCAGACTATTTGGCCTATTTCAACGAAGCTATTGGAGGCCCAAAAAATGGAATTAACTATTTAGATAATGCCAATATCGACTGGGGACAAGACTTGAAAAGGTTAAAGCCTTATATGAAAGAAGCAGGAATTGATAAAATAAAACTAATGTACGAAGGAACAGCCGACTCTAAATATTATGGGATTTCAACAATACCTTTGAGCAAAGAAGATCGGCAACTAGGTCCTCAATCCGGTTATTATGCCATTAGCGCCCATTATCTTATTCGTTTGATAACTATACCCGAAGCCTTCGGTTTTGGTCCTGGATGGAAAAAGAAAGTTTATAAGCCTATAAAGGTAATTGGACATACAATCTATATTTTTAACTTCGGCTCTTCTTAATTTCAGTCAAGGTCAACTCTTCTGCAAATAAAGAGATGCTACAACCCTTTTAATTAGATCGACGTTTTTCGGAGTTCTCTGAAGCAATGGCGTTTAAGATTTCAAACTCTTCAAATTATAATATTCGCATTATTGTTTCCATTCTTTTGTCGATTCTGGTTTTCCAAGCCGTTTCAAGCCTAAGGATTAAATCGCCTACGTTCGATGAGCCCACCAATTTATTGTCTGGTTATCTTGCTTTAAAAAACGATTATAGTTTTGGAGCGGATCATCCCCCATTTTTGAAATCTTTAGCGGCTTTCCCCTTATTATTTTTAGAAATTACCCCCCCAGAAGGTCTTCACTCAAGTTTTACCAGGAGTCAATTGATCGAAATTGGCTCAAAGTTTTTATTCCATCCTCAACACGATGTCGACCAAATCGTATTTTTAAGCCGATTGCCTGTCGTCTTCTTATCATGCCTGCTGGGTATTTTTGTTTTTTTGTGGGCGAAAACGCTGTATGGCAATGCATCGGGATTATTTGCGTTAACTCTGTATGTATTCAGCCCCAATATTTTGGCTCACTCTCGGCTTATCGATACAGATTTTGGGGCTACATGCTTCATATTCATCGCTTGCTTTTATTATTGGAGTTACTTATCCAGTCCGTCATTTAAGAGACTTTGTTTGACAAGCTTATTTTTAGGAGTCGCTCTCGTTTCAAAATTTTCCGCAGCGCTTCTGTTCCCCATATTTTTTGTGATATTAGTCGTCAAACTTTTAACCGAAAAAGAGTTTAAACTAAAAAACCTGCTAATTCCTCCAAGCGTTGAAAGTCCGCAAACAAATGTAAAAACGTTTTTTATACATTTCTGCGTTCCTTTAATTATTGTAACAGTCGTAATATTTTTTGCATTTGGCTTAAATCTGAATTCTCTCGACCTTTATAAAAAAGGTTTGGATCAAGTTAACAATATCTACTTCAAACAAACGCCTCAGCTAAATTACATGATGGGATACTTCTTTTATGAACCTTCCATATTTTTTCCAATCGTTGCGTTTCTGGTAAAAACTCCTATCCCCACTTTGGCTTTTACTCTTCTGTCATTACTAATACTACGTAAAAATCACGACAATTTATTCAACGAATTGAGCCTTATCGTTCCGATTTTAGCTATATTTTCTTCTCATTTTTTTGACCCAGAGCATACGGGAGTGAGAAGGTTTCTGCCAATCTACCCTTTTATTTTTGTATTTGTAGGCAGATTAGCTAGCGATACAAATATCCTCAACTTGGTACCGCTTAAAAGGAAATTTGCATTCGCGGCAATAACGACATTAACGCTATGGTATATAATCTCCTCAATTAGAATTCATCCGGATTATCTAACATATTTTAATGAAGCTGCGGGAGGCCCTAAAAACGGCATCAACTATTTGGATAATTCCAATGTCGATTGGGGACAAGATTTAAAAAGATTAAAACCTTATATAGATAAAGAAGGGATTAATAGGATTAAACTCATGTACCAGGGCACGGCACTCCCTTCATATTATAAAATACCCGCTGAGCCTGTTTCGGCTGAAGAAAGGGAGAACGGCCCCAAGCCCGGTTACTATGCCATTAGCGCTAATTATCTGATTCGCCTTTCCTCAATACCTAAAGCGTTCGGTTTTGGCTCTGCATGGAAAGAAAAGCTTAAAAACCCTATCAAAGTAATTGGACATACCATTTATATTTTTTACTTCTCTCCTCCTTAATTTCAACATTATTTGTCCAATAAAATCTAAATTAACTTTTAGTTAATAATTCACTTAGCATTTTGCCTCGAAAAGGTTACAATCCCTTTAGTATTCCTCTGTTATCTATTCACTCTCTCCTTTTATGTCCAAGAAAACCTTTGCACAATACATATTAGAATACGGAAAAGTTCTGAATCCAGATAAACCCGTTGATCTTACAAAAGCCATTCAACTCATTTTAATAGATTCGGCAAGAAAAATAATTTTAGACACCGATCATTGGAAAACCTCAGACAAACTATCCCTGAAAGAGGCCGCTATCAGCGCTTGCTTTTTATCAGCTTGCGAAGCCTTCATAACGATCAACCTTCAAAAGGATAAAGAAGCAATTGATCTGGAGTTAATAAAGGTCGAAGTTGGTTTTGTGATTTTTAGGAAGTACAACATTGAAGATATAGCTCAGATACTTCGCTTTGGAGGAATGAACTTCATCGATATAGTTGAAGCTTCGGAAGAGGACGAAAACTTCAAAGAATGGTTAGAAGCGGTGCAAACATTTATTAAAACTTACATCGTACATCGAGGGGCTCCCAATCACTTGGATCTTGGGAAAAGGCTTTATCGCAGTTTGTGGAATTCCAGAGCTTAATCCTGGGATTTAGCGATTACCTTCAAACTAACTTCGCCCCTCTTACCTCCTACAAACAAATCAATTTCCATCAAAACACCTATAAATTTGCTTTCCCAATAGGTACATTGAATTGATCACACCAAATGAGCGCCGAATTATAATCTTCCGAATTAACTCCTGGAGGAATCACATATTCATGACTTCCGTCAAATCCTTGCAAAGCCCCTAAGCGTACTCCGCTTTCCTCCTTCAAATCTTTAGTGAGAATAACGCAACCATCCGGAGCATCGCTAATTTTAACATCGATCAATTTCAACAAATTGCCTTCAACTTTAATAGTTCCCGATGCAGGGTGTTCTGCGTCGCCTCCAACCAAATTTCCAGAACCAGAATTCATTTTTTTCTCCTTTTTAACTTCCTCTAAAAACTTCATTAATTAAATTCTAACATTTGTCGTTAACAATTGACTGACCTTACAAAATTTCCTCAACATCCTGAAAATTCATAGTAAACTAGGCGCTTAAAAATAATATCTGGTAGGGAAGAAAATGAACTATAAGGGTTTTGCGACTTCAGAAGGAACTAAAAAATATCGAAATAAAAAGGCAAACCGTTGCGTTGAAAGTCATTTTCGCGAAATAGATAATTTGTGGTGGTCCAGTATTGGTTTGGGAACTTATTTAGGAAACCTCGACCAAACAACCGACCAATTAGTCTGGGAGGCCACCATACAATCTGTCGAAAATGGGATTAACGTAATCGACTCAGCAATCAATTACCGACAGCAACACGCTGAATGCAGCGTTGGCGTAGGTATCAAAACATTGATCGAAAGCGAAAGATATCAACGCGACGAACTTATAGTTTGCACTAAGGGAGGTTTCTTGCCTCATCCTCGGCGCGGCAAATGGTTTCAAGAAAAATACGTTAACGATTCAAATTTTAGCATCGGAATGGGAGACCTAGCGGCGGACTGCCATTGCATGCATCCAGAATATCTATCAGACCAATTAGATCAGAGCAGAAAAAATTTAGGGATTGAAACCATCGACCTTTATTATATCCATAATCCGGAAACTCAACTGAGCTCGGTGGACAGCGAAACCTATTACGGTATGCTAGAAGTGGCGTTTGAAATGTTGGAAGAAGCCGTAGCCGACGGAAAAATTCGATACTATGGAATGGCTACCTGGAATACCTTTCGCATGCCAGAAACCAGCGATAAGCACACCTCATTAAAACGAGCAAAAGAGTTAGCGGGAATAGTGACAGGAAACAAACCAGATCACTTTCGTTTCATCCAATTACCGCTTAACTTGAATATGCCAGAAGCTTACAATACAGAAACTCAATACACTCTTGGAGAAATGCTTCCCGCGATTCACGCGGCGAGAAAATTAGATATTTATCCAATCATCAGCGGGTCAATCGCTCAAGGAAATGTCAACGCATTACCACAGTCCTGGCGCGACCAGATTGGCGAGGGCTACGTAAGCGATAAACAAAGAGCGTTGCAAATCACTCGAAGCGCTCCGGGAATCGCCTCTGCTTTAATCGGAATGAAACAATCTAAACACGTAAAAGAAAACCTGGCTCTTGCCAGCATCCCTCCACTTGACCAAACAATTTTTGAAAACCTATGGTCTAAAATTAAAACGAAATAATGCCATAAACGCTTTGATATTAGGAGTGACGTGAATCGTGAGCGCGGAGGTATTGCAAGAATGCCGCAATCATCCAGCGATAAAAAAATTCACTGTCGTCACCAGGAAATCCCCAGTTTGAAAATCTTTATTACCTCCCCCCAATTCCGAATCAATTTAATTCTTAGTTCTTTTAGAGCGCTTAAATTTTCCTTCCTCATGTCATTTTGTCTCGCCGTTATAAATTTTAAACTCAAATTAACATGACGGATATCGTGATGGATCAGTCTGTTACATTCTTTTAGAGATTGTTGTACATTCGATTTGTAACATTCATCAACCCGACATCTGAAACGGGATATAAAAAAAATGACTCCAGAACAAATCATTCAAATGATTCAACAATATGCCGCAACTCTTGCGGAACTGATCGCCGTCTTGACAGTAGTCACGGCTATCACCCCTTCTCGCCATGACAATCAAATCCTTGATGCCGCTTTGAGGGTTTGTAACATTCTCGCTGGCAACGTTGGCAAGAATAAAAACGCCGACGAAAAAAAGAAACAGCAAGACTCTAATTCAGCAAGCTTTGAAGAGCATGCTTAGAAGATTTTTTTTAGTCTAAAAAATTGAGAGAAGTTTTTTTTAAATCGAGGCAGGATCCTTCACTGAACCAAAAGGTTCACTTCACGATGACATGCGGCGGGGAAGGTTAAAAAACTCTGAATTATTTTCATAAAAATGACAGGTGGTCATACTTCGAGAGCTTCAGCGTAACATTATTTAAACTTTTCATTAAATAACAAACATAACAACTAGAAATACTGAATTAGGAAATGGCATATAAACCAGGTCAAAGCGGTAATTCCAAAGGACGACCAAAGGGATCAAAAAACAAAAATACTCTTGAAGCTATCGCCATTCTCGATAAAAAAGGGATAAATCCCTTAGAAAAAATGGCGGATATGGCTACAGATGAAAATGTTTCTGAATCTGTAAGAGCGCGTCTTTTATGCGAACTGGCTTCTTACATTTATCCAAAGCGTAAAGCGGTTGAGATTTCTGGTCCTGACGATGAAGCCCTCACCGTTAAAATATTAAAGATACCGGCTAAGAAAAAATGACGACACTTGCTGAAGAACTTTTATGGGAACCTACCGACAAACAGGCTCTGTTTCTTGCCGCTAATCAAGACGAAGTACTCTACGGAGGCGCGGCTGGCGGCGGGAAATCGGAATGTCTTCTGATTGACGCTCTAGGTATCGATCAATCCGCGCTGAGTTGGAATCGCTATACCGGTATCATATTCCGCGAACATTTTTCGGATCTTGCTGATTTAATCGAGCGGTCTAACGAGATATATCCTCACTTCGGTGGCATTTATAGCGAAACAAAACACGTTTGGCGATTTCCATCGGGAGCGCGAATTCTTTTTGGCTACATGTCAAAAAAAAAGACTTCCAACGCTATAACGGCCAAGAGTACCACTGGATTGGTTGGGATGAACTAACTCACTGGCCTACTTCTTTTTGGTTTGACAGGATGGAAACTCGGAAACGATCTTCTAATCCTGAAATTAAATGTTATACCCGAGCGACAACAAATCCCGGAGGACCTGGACATGCCTGGGTAAAAACGCGTTGGCAGATCGCTAACGACGGTCGCTCTACAAATTTTATCGATTCTAGAACCGTTGACGGCAGACGGATATCAATTTCCAGAGCCTTCATTCCAGCTAAGCTGACGGATAACCCACATTTGGGAGAAGAGTACGAAATTCAACTCCTGAAGCAATCGGAGAAAATGCGCCGCAAACTGCGCGACGGTCGATGGGATATTCCAGAAGGACAGTTTTTTACGAGCTGGAATCCAGATATTCATATCATCGAGCCTTTTTCTCTTCCACTAGAATGGACACGTTGGCGGGCTTTGGATTGGGGTTCTGCACGCCCCTACTCTGTCGGTTGGTATTGCCAGACGCCTGACGGTGTTATTTACAGATATCGCGAATTATACGGGTTCGGCGGAGAAGCTAACGTAGGATCTCGCGAAACGCCAACGCAAGTGGCTAAAAAGATAAAAGAACTAGAAGATTCAGAGGTTAAGGCGGGAGTAGTTTTCCGCAACAACCCTGCAGATCGTTCCATTTGGAACGGTAACGGACAAGAAAAAACCATCGCGGAAGAATTCGAACGGGCGGGGGTTTTATGGACTCCCTCCTTTGGAGGTCCTAATTCTCGAATCAATGGCTGGACCTTGTTAGATCAGCAGTTGGTCGAAAAAAAGTTTCTCGTTTTTAGAACTTGTAGACACTTCATCCGGACATTTCCGGAATTATTACACGATGAAACAAATCCGGAAGACGTCGACTCAACAATGGAAGATCACATTGGGGATGAATGCCGTTACAGCATCGTCTCTCGGCACAGAATGTATAAAAAAAGTAAGTCTTCTTCAAAAGATAAATGTTCTATTCCCGGTACTTTTGACGACTTGGGAGAAAACAAAAAACGGAAGTCGAAATATCGGTTTTAGAAATTTTGAAAATTTTATTGAATCGAGGCAAGATCCTTCACCTAACCTAAAGGTTAGCTTCAGGATGACACGCATAGGGGACTTTATAATTTCAGTTCTTTTTTTTATCAAAACAGAAATAAGTTCCTTTGTCACTAACGCTCATTGAATTAGCGGAAGAAGAAACAAATGAACGAGCGAAGTTTAAACGAGAATTTCTTTAAACGTTTGGCTGGGCCTTACGTTTCTTATTTCTCGATATAACCAGAGAATGACATATCTCAACTTTATTAGGAGATTTTAAATGAGCAACACAAAAGTAATTAAACTAACAGACGCCGCTGGCGGCCAAGACTTCACTGCAGTGGAAGCTGGAGTAGCAGTAACTATGGATCATGAGCCATTTTTTCCACGAAGAGAAGCTATGGCTATCGTAACTGGAACTTTTGTCGGCACCATTAAAATTCAAGGTTCGGACGATAATTCAACCTGGTCTGATTTGGTAGACGTTAGCGAACCTGAATTTGTTCAAGTCACTTTGCAAAAATATATGCGAGCTAACTGCACCGCATACACCTCTGGAACCATTAAGGCTCGGATCGCTTCCTAAATGGACGCCACCACCGAAAAAGATTTGCCGAAAGCGTCCGAAACCGAAAGGGCTCGCGTTTCCGATTGGGTTAAACGAATCCAAGACGCCAAGTCGGATGCGGAAGAAGCGCATAGACGTATTGAGCGTAATCGTAAATACGTAGAAGGCCGTCAACACGACGACGGCTCAGGTCAATTGGTGCGCGCAAATTTTCTATTCGGACAAATCAAGATAGACGTTTCTAGAATTTACGCAAGGAATCCTCAGTTGTCAGTGACCCCGCACCCGCAGGTGGTTAACGAGGGTACCGATCTGATAAGACGTTTTTCTCGAACTTGTGAAAATTTACTGAACCGTCAAATCTCCGAAGCCAAAATGAAACGGCGCGGGAAACAAATGGTGCGAGCGACAAAAACAGGAATGATTGCCTGGGTAAAAGCGATCTTCCAACAAGAGGACAAAACCGACCCTATCATGACGCAACGCCTGGACGACGCGCAAGATAATATTCGCAGGGCTAAAGCGTTGGGCGAAGAAATTGAAAAAGGGCCGAGCAGCCAGGATAACGTTAAAAAGGACGAATTTAAACGATTGGTCGATAGCGTCAATTCTGAAAGTGAGGTTTTCAAGTTTCAAGGTTGGGTTTTCGAAACGGTTCCTCCTACCGATCTTTTGTTACCATTTCATTCTATCCAGAATTTTGAGGATTACGCCGAAGCTCCGTGGATGGCGCAACGAGTATGGATGAGTAAAGACGACTTTCGTTCTCGTTTCGGTTTCAATCCTAGCTCGGATAATTTGTCCACAATGGACCACACCTATTCCGGCAAACAAGCCGAAATGAAAAACGAAAGAAAAACCGTTGAAGTGTGGGAAATTTGGAATCGCATCGACAAACACGTTTATACGATAACGGAAGGAACTAAACGATTTTTAAGGGAGCCGTATATTCCAGACGTTTTGGGAAAACGTTTTTTCCCATTTTTCGGATTGCAATTAGATTCGCTGGACGAAAATTTTTGGGGAACTTGCACGGTCGAGTTATTACAGGAGTTGCAAGACGAACTCAACGACACTCGCACTAAGTTTAAAGAAATGCGCTCCAAGATTCGCCCATTCAGTTTGGTGCGAAAAGGTCGTTTCGACGAGGAAGAGTTGACGCGGATGCAAGATCCGGACATCAACGAATTGATCGAAGTATACGGCACTGAGGGGCAACCTCTTTCTAACGACTTTGCTCCAGGTCCTAATATTCTTGTCGATCCTTCATTAGGCGATACGAGCTTTATCAAAGAGGATTGGGATCAAATAACTCAGGGCGGCGAAGCCCCTTCTGGATTTATCCGCAGGTCAAAAACCGCTACCGAAGCGAATCAGCTTTTGCAGGGAGTTCAAGAAAGAGCCTCTACCGATAACGACGGTATCGACGAGATGTTTACTGAAATCGGCGAATACATGTTGGAAATCGATATGCAATTGATGACTCCCGAACAAGTTGAAGAGATTGCGGGAACGGGATCTATCTGGCCTCAATTCGACAAAGAAAAAATCTTCCGTCGCGTTTTTGTAAACGTGAGAGCCGGTTCTAGCGGCAAACCCAACAAAGCTCAGGAGCAGGAAAACTGGATTCGATTCTTTCCGGAAATCTCAAACGTTTTAGAAAAAATTTCGCAATTGCGAGCGGCTGGTCAAAACGATTTAGCGGATTCGCTAATGAAGTTACAGCAAGAAGGATTGCGAAGGTTTGACGAAACGTTAGATATTCGCGAGTTCTTTCCCGGCTCAGAACCACAACAAGCGGAAGCCGCTCAAAATCCACAAGCGGCTCAAGCGGATCAAGACCCGCAGCAAGCCGCAGCCTTACAGCAAAAAGCTCAGCAACAGCAAATCTTACAACAGCAGGCGCTACAACAGCAACAGGCTGCGCAAGCTTTGGAAGCGGAAAAAGTAAAAGCTCAGATTGAAAAAACTCAAGCCGAAATTCAAAAAACACAGGCTGAAGTTGAAAAAACTCAATCGGAGTCTTTAAAAAATAAAGCGATGGCTGATAAGACCTTTGCGGAAGTCGAGCAAACCCTTATCGATCCAGAAACTTTATTATAAATAAGCGAGTAAAGGACGGTTTTTATGACTTTTGATTTGATTGATAGAACGGATACAACGCAAACGCCTGAGTCCGACATTGGATTTGGGAACGCTCTGCAAAAGTTTTTCAAACAAAATCAACTCTCCACTCAAGATTTTTTGCAAGCGCCGCAAACAAGTTCGTTCATCAATTCACAACCATTTGGAAGCGCCTCATCAGAGTTTGATTTACCGTCTTTTACCCCGCTTAACAATTCGGATATTGAACCGATTAAAACCATGGAGTTTAAACCGTTCAAACCCGACTTGGATGGTTTTAACTTTTTATTTAACCAACCGCCTCAAAACCAACAACCGTTTTCTCCAATTCAAACAATCGAGGATCGATTCCCTAATAATCCTTCGGCGACACCAATCAATAAAACGTTCGACGATTTTCTTAAGAATCCAAATGAGAATCTATCGTTCGGTCAAACCCCTCAGACCTTATTAGACACAACTGGCAGACTAGATAAAGATCTTCTTAATAATTCTCTTGAAAGTGGGTTATTAAAAAATTTGTCTTTCGTTCCAGGACAGACAAACGACGAATCGTTGAACAGTTTATTTGAAGAGCCTGGTTCAAATCGCGAAACGGATTTAGAAGAAGCAGAAAACCCTGAACGGGTTGCGGGGATTGGATCTGAGTTATTAAAAAAAATTATAGGTAAAAAAGCGATTGATAAGGCTTTTGAAAAAGCTAAAGACCTCTTTAAACCTTCTGTAAAACCCAAAAAAAGAAATAAGCAAGAAGAGGTCGTTAAAAAGCCCAACCTTCGCAAATTTGATCCGAAGTCAAAGAATGTATTTGAAAATAATACTCAAGATGAAGCAACTCGAGACTTAAACCAAGCTGTCGACGCAATCGCTCAATCAAGAGGAATTGATAAGGATTCCAAAGAATATTTAGAGCTTCGAATGGAGTTGCTAATCAAATGGAAAAAAGATGATAAACATCCTAAATATACGAGTATCGAAAATCCAAACCCTAAATCAAGAGAGAATCCATTAGATTTTGCAAAACTACCAGAGGGAAAACATAGTTTTAGCTCAGGAGTTGTGAGGCTGCCAATCGGAAATGAGGGATTTGGAAAAATTAAGCTACAAATAAAACATTCTCAAGAGTACAAAAAATTAGGTTTTAACTCAGTTGAAGAATATGTCAGCTATGTCGGAGAAAAATATGGCGAGATATACCGGGACACAAAAAGTGGAAGAATAATTTTAGTGAAGAAAAATGGAAAAACCAACAACCTTGTTTTGGAATTATCACCAACAGAGGACAAAGTTTATAACGTAATTTCTGGTTTTCCTCAAAGTTCAGAAAAATTCAATGAACGAGTAAAAAATGGTCGATTTAAATTAATTGGGAGAAGGGAACAAAATAGTGGGAATTAAAACGAGGCATCATTAGTGCAGTCCCCCCCCCAGACTCAAATACCCCGGGTAGATATTTCTCCTGGATTTGAAAGATTGAGTAATTCCCGGTCAACCTAACCGCAAAGGAGTTAGTGGAGTCTAAATCAGCCTCAAAAATAATATAGGTCAGTAATTTGGTGAAAGCAAGAGAGATTGGGAATTTTGAAGGAAAAAAAGAGGTGGTCGTGGTTCGACAAGCTCACCATGACATTTATTTGATCGAAGCGAGATCCTTCACTGAACCTAAAGGTTCACTTCAGGATGACACGCGGTGAGGTATCCATAACTTTGAAATCTTTTTCGATCTTAACGAAACATTAAACAACTATTAGAAAACATCTTAAAAGTTTTACGACCTTGGCTAATGTCAGGAAATTATTTTTTACGCGGTTTTTTATTTCTCCTACCGCGCAATAAACCTAAGGAAAACTTATGGAATACAACGAAGAAGGCGTGAACGAATTGGATTCGCCCCCAATTGACGGCGTAGAAGAGGATTCGCCAACCTCTATGGATGACGACGTAGAATATGAGTCGGACTCGTCGGCCGACGAAGAAGAAATCGATCCTATCTCCGGGTTAAAAGAAGAATTAGGAATTGAAGACGATTCCGAAGAAGACCCGGACGAGGAATGGGAAGAAGAAGCCGAAGACGCAGATCCGTCTTCCAAAGACCCTTATCAAATGCCAGAAGGCCTTGGAGAAAAAGCTCAAAAACGGTTTCAAGATTTGGCCAATCGGTCGCGTGATTTAGAAACACACATTGCCGAAATCCATGAACAGAACCAGGCTTTTAAGGAAATTGTTCAGGAAACTGGAATCGACCAAAACGAGTTTGCGCAAACGATGGAAGTTGTGCGCGCGCTTAAAATGGGAGGAACCGAGGACAAACAAACCGTTTTAAACTACTTACAAGGTTTGACCGCCAACTTGTCTAGAGAACTAGGCGTACCGGTGGCCGGCGTTGATATGCTTGAGGGTTTTGACGATCTTCGACAATCGGTTATGAACGGAGAGATTACCAACGAGTTCGCTACGGAGCTTGCTCAAAATAGGCGAGCGGCTCAAACCCAGCAAGCCGAACTGCAAAATCAAATGATGCAGGAAAGGCAACAAGCCGAAATGGAATCGGTTCAGGAACAAGCCTTAAATCAAATTACATCCATGATGGATTATTACCGTGAAAACGATATTGATTACGCCGCGAAAGAAAATATGCTTCGCGGATCGTTAGCTCAGTTTGTAGATCATCATCCTAGTTTATGGCCTCAATTGTTCCAAAGCCAATACGAAATTATCGGTCAGGCTGGATCGGCGAATAGACCTACAATTAATACCCCCGCCCCATTGAGAACCACCGGCGCAACCGGCGGTAAAGTTAACGCCAAGAATCCTATCGACTATATGAAACAGGGATTGGCTGAACACTGGGGCGGATAAGTCGAGGACCTTCTTTATAGGAGTCCTCGACAATAGCGCTGTCGCGCGAACGCTAAAATATTTTAGGCTCATTGGATCAAATAGTTTGCATAGAGCTCGACAAAAAAGATACGAGCAAGGCAAAACCACAATTAAGCATCTTAGAGCCTCAGAACGAATATTAAAGCGGCGCGCGACGGCCCCTTTGGAAGGATAATCATATGCCATTTACAGCAGAAGAAGTTCAAATTGCGGGCAACTATGCCCTTGAGATGTATTTTAAAAATAATCCAGTAGATCAAATTCACCAAAGTCGCCCTTGGGTTGCCGAATTATTAAAAGGAAAAAAATCTATGGGCGGCGGTAAAGAAAACGCCGTTATTAACGTTCGGTACCGCTATCAATCCAATTTTCAATGGACTCGCGGCTCTTCAGAGTTGAAGTACAACAAACGTAATACCACGATGAAGGCTTCTTATCCTTGGGGAAGTTGTTTCGACGGTTACTCTCGTAGTATCGACGAAATGATTCAAGCGGGCATCAACATTCATCCAAACGGTCATGGCAAAAATATTCAAGACGCTGAGTTGGTTCAACTCTACAACTTGATGGAAGAAGACGCGGCTGTTTTAAAAGAAGGAGCGATTGAAAAATTCGATCAAGCCATGCTCTTGGACGGAACGCAAAACCCTGAAGCAGTTCCAGGATTGGATTACTTAGTTTCTACCACTCCAGGCAGTGGAACAGTTGCGGGTATCTCCGCAACTAACTCTTGGTGGCAAAACAACGACGGAGGCGCAGCTTTAACCACTACAGCCACTACCGGAACAATCGGTTCCGGAATGGAAACCGGTTGGAGAGATTGCCATCGTTACGCAAAAACAACGCCAAACTTCATTATGGCTGGCCGAGATTTTATCGAAGCGTTGAGCAAATGGTACAAGGACTCTGGGTTTACCCAAATTACTTTTGACGGCGCTAAGCCACGTGAAATTGACCATGCTACTGGCGAAGGCTCTAGCACTGGTTTGCATTACAACGGCATTGAAATTAAGTGGAATCCTGTTTTCGAAGATCTTGATACTCAATATTCGCCAACTATTCCCTGGTCCAAACGTTGTTATTTCTTAAATATGCGTCACCTTCAACTACGCCCTATCGAAGGTCACGACATGATCCAAAGAAAACCACGTTCAACCCATATGAGTGAAGACTTTTATTATGGGTGGTCTTGGAAAGGCGCTTTGACCATGAATCAAAGAAACGCCCATTGGGTTGGATACATCGCTTAACCGCCCAATACGGTAAACAATATCGAGGAGGCTCTCTTAGGAGCCTCCTCCCCAAAGGATTTTTATGAAAAAATATTTAAAAACAAAACAGCTAGTCGTTTTAGTTGAAAGAAACGTAATGAATATTATTCCAAAACGAGTTTACGCTCACGAAATTCGAGTGTTACGTTTGATGTTCGGCGGCGACAAAATACGTTTGGACCCTAATTTTAGTTTAAAAAATATCGCGGAAATTAAGCTAGACAGAAGCGACGAATATCAAAGATTATTCGACCTTTACGGCGAAGACCCCGTAACGAATCAACCTTGGGTAGCTAAAGCTTTTGGCGAACCGTTTCAAGCCGAATTTGAAAAAGGAATGGAAGATATTGACGAGCTTATTTCCGAATACTCACCGGAAGCTCCTATCCCGAAAATTGAATACAAAATCAATCCATCCAAATTGACTAAAACCGCAATTATTGAAGAGTTAGAAAAATTCGATGTCGAATGTCCTTCGGATGCAAATAAAGATGAATTAGCAGAAACGCTCCGTGAGCTTTGGGGCATGACGGAACCTCAACCGGCATAATAGATCATGGCTCTTACTCCAAATAAAACACTGCAAGAATTGCGCGATAAACTACGCGTTCGCCTTGGCTTTGGGGCGCAGTCCTCAAAATCGGGCCCCCAAACAAAAATTTTGAACGATTTTATTCAAGAAGCGCAAGAGGATCTCTACAAAGAAGTCGACTGGAAACAACTACGCAAAGTTTGGATTTTAAAACCGGGTATCGATCAACAATATCTCGATTACCCCGATGATATGGGACCGAATAGGATTTTACAAATCGCTTCGCGTTCCGCCGATTCTATTTCCCCTCCCAATTATTGCGACATGATAGAAGGAATTGAGATTCAGCACCTAAATAAAAAAGTCGATTACGATAAACCTACTCGATACGAACTGCGCAATCAAATCGAGACTTGGCCGATTATGAATGAAATTGGAACTGAGATTCGGATTGAAGGTTTGATTCGGTTAGAGCGGTTCGAGTTTGACAGCGATCGACTCACGGTTCCCGGAGATGGTTTAGTTTCCCTACTCGCTCTATCTAAGGCTAAGAACCATTATCGCCATAACGATTGGCAGGAATATTTGCGCGATTACAACGTTCAATTGAACCGAGCAAAATCTAGAAATAGCTACAACAAACGATATACAAGAAAATCAGATAATTCCCGAAGGTATCAAGATTCATTTAATCCGACTATTTTGGATCAACGATTCGACATATAAAACTCATATAACGACGATCAAATTGATCGCTCAAGGACTTACTAATGATCGACGAAAAAACCACACACAGAGAATATTCGTTACCTCATCCAGATAATGTAATGGAAGGTGACGTGGAAAGAATCAAAGATTCGATTGAGAAAATTGATATCGACATAGATGATCTATATACAACTAAAGCGACGATAGAAAACACACAATCCGGCTCTTACCTACACGCTCTTTCAACTGGTTTGGAACCTGCTTACGAAATTTCGCTCAGCCCTGCTCCAACGGCCTTAGTCATTGGTCAAGTAATTCACATGACAGCTCACGCTCAAAACTCTGGATCAGCAACTCTCAACGTTAACGGATTGGGCGAAAAAGCGATTAAGAAAACGGACGGGAGCGATTTAAAAGCGGGTGATATTTTGTCCGGAGCAACATGTTTTGTCTTTTATAACGGCGTGAACTTCCATCTAATCAACCCAAAGGTGGATCAAGAACAGATCGACATAATAACTAGCAATCTTATGATGGCTCTTGAAGAAATTCAAGAAAATCACGGCGGTTTTATATCTATGGAAACAGGTTGGACAGATTCCTTTTCTAACGCTAACGAACAAGGCGCGGACGAAGCTAACTCTTCCGGTTTTCAACACGACGTATCCAACACGCTGTATAAAGGAACCGATCCTGGATTTGTTCCTAACGCGGCCTATCTATGGACACGAGAAGAGCATTCCAATATCGATGGTTCCGGAACTTTCTACATTAGCCGCAACGGTGGTAGCGAATGGGAAATTATGCCAATGGTTCAACAAGGATTACCTTTTGGCGATGTTCGCATCATGCGCGGCACGGTTGATCTTAGCGGACAAGCGTCGGGACAAGACCTGCGTTGCCGATACGAAACTACCCAAGGGAAAGATCAATTTCTTCATTCGTGGGGATTGCAAGCCAAATCCTAATATTCAAATACTAATTAACACAGAGATTTTTTCAAAAAAATAAACATCGTTATAAAGTATGGCGATAATGAAATAATTGACAAGGATTTAATAATGATCGACGAAAAAACCACACATAGAGAATATTCGTTACCTAACCGAACCAATCAAGTAGAAGAAGACGTAAATAAAATAAAAGATTCCATTGAAAAGATTGATATTGATATCAACGATTTAAACGGCATCGCAACATCTATCGCTACCGATTTGACTAGCGCAGAGCAAGACACACAATCTGGACTCGGTTTACACGCCACTTCAACTGGTTCGGGAACCGCATACGAGGTCAACCTTAACCCAGCTCCATCCGCTTTGACCGTTGGGCAAGTTATTCATATGAAAGCCCACATCCAAAACACGGGGTCTGCAACTCTCGACGTTAACGGACTGGGACCCAAAATAATTAAGAAAACCAACGGGAACGATTTAAAAGCGAGCGATATTCTAACCAACGCCGCGTGTGTTCTATTTTATGACGGAACAAACTTTCAACTAATCAACTCTAAAATCGATCAAAAACAACTAGAAGTCGTTACCAGCAATCTTATGTTGGCCTATGAAGAGATTCAGGAAAACCACGGCAGCTCCCTAAATATGGAAACAGGATGGTCAGACTCATTCACAAATCCCAATGAGCAAGGAGCAAACGAGGCTAATTCTTTGGGTTATCAATATGACGCCGTTAATACTCTTTATAAAGGATCCGATCCCGGCGGCAAAAACAACGACGATAATTACGATTTAGAAGCTAACTACCTACAACAAGAGTGGACTAATAGTTTGCTATCCACAAGTCAAGCAACTGTTACCAATAGCAACGCTACTGTCACTTTAGCTAGTGGCGCTTGGCCTACGAATTGCCAGTACAGCCGAATTAGTTTTGATGGGGGATCTACCTGGTATGACATTGCAACAAGGACCGACGACACGAATATAGAGCTCGCCACAACAGCGATAGAAACATCTACCGACTATGACTATATTATCCGAATGTCGGAAATTGATTCTGGGGAAGCAAAATTAAACCGAATGGGCTCTCTAAATTCAAATACAAAATTACTTCTATATATGCATGGTAGAACAGCAGATAGATCGATAACTGACCAAAGTCCATCAAATCATCCTGTAACTTTTAATGGCTCATCTATTAGACTTGCGGACGCTAATAGTGGCGGAGGTCTCGTTCCAAACTTTGGAAAAACATTTCTCATGACAAGTGGAGGAAATCTAACAATCCCAGACCATTCGGATTGGGACTTTGGAACTGGAGATTTTACCGTTGAGTTGTGGAGCAATGGTTTCAATGGAACTTACTTACACCACACTGGAGGATGGAAGCTTTACGTATCTGGCAACACGTTTCATTTCGGATCTTCAGCCGCTACGACAACTTGGAGCGTTTCTGGTTGGAGGCATATAGCTGTTAGTAGAAGCGGAACCAGTTTAAGGTTCTTTGGAAATGGAACTCAAATAGGATCGACAGTAACAAATTCGGAGAACTTCTCCGTTAACGGCACTTTATACATTGGATCAAATAGCTCAGGCGGCGATAGTAGCACAGACATAGACCAAATTCGGATAACTAAAGGGGAAGCTTTATACACCGCTAATTTTCCCTCTCCCACAACTTCATTTGGACCTTTAGGACCAAAGTCAGAATGTGTGAGCATTGCAGGCACAGTTGACACTTCAGCCTGGCTTGGCATTAACTCGGCAAGCCCCACAGAATTAAAAGTAAATGAAAACATTTATTATTGGCTCGCTCTTGATCCCGCTTCCGGTTATGGCGACGGCACTGAAATTAAAATTGGTTCTTTTGACGAAACTAAAGTTGCAGGAACTAGCGATATACCGCTAAACGCTACATATTCCGAATCCTACAACATAGTTCATCGCACTTTTGCATTACCCAACAGCACCCAGATCACTCACTTAGGGGTTAGATTGGGATGGACCTCCGGTATGCTGGATACGTTTACCGTTAAAATTATGACCGAGAACTCCTCAACCAACTATACCAATCACTATGTTGAAAGTTTTGTTCCGGTAAACAACTCTGACGCCGTTACCTGGTACAAGTTAAGCAATCCATATACAACACCCAGTTCGGGAACCATACGAATGGGATTCTATTGGGATGGGTATGACGGAGCAGTCGGAATAACTTCCGCTATTTCTGGATATAACGTTGGCGATACTCAAGTGTCAAACGGCGGCGGCAACTACGATCTCGTAACCTACGCTCCAGGATGGTTTAGCTTTACTCACATTATATCTTGCGGTTATCGCAAAGCTGGAGGCACAACGTTTTCCTGGAGAAGCATCGTGAGAAATAATGGCGGAACTTGGCAATGGAATACCAATGTCGAACCGGGAAGCGCAGCCACGTGGACAGACGCAACAGTCAACGACATGCTTCACGCCATATCAGAAGCGACTGAAAAAAACACGTCTAACAGAATGGATAAAGATGACCTAGAAAGAATATCGGATACTCAATGGGAAGAAACTGGCGGTTGGTCGACATCAACAAACACTTTAGTCCGCGGAGTAACGATTAGAGCCATGAGCGAGGGCAACAATCCTGCAGTGTCTCAATTCCGGGTTAATCATGTTGGCGATAGGGACGCTATGGACTTAAGAAGCAAAACTTACGACCCTGGTTTTGTTCCCAACGAAGCCTATGTTTGGGCACGCGCAGAGCACCCCGACGCACACGGAGCTGGAACTTTCTCCGTTAGTCGCAACGGCGGTAGCGAATGGAATACCGTTTCGATGATCCAACAAGGATTGCCTTTTGGCGATATCCGCGTCATGAGAGGCGCTGTTGATTTAAACGGGCAAACCTCTGGGCAAGATTTACGATGCCGATACGAAACTGAAACCGCAAAAGATCAGTTTCTACATTCTTGGGGTTTGCAAGCCAAATCCTAAATTGTGTTTAAAAATTATTCACCGTAATTAATTTGCTAATTCTAATAATAAAGAAACTAATTAAAAGGATCTTCGATGATCGACCAAGAAACCGTTAACAGAGCATACCCATTACCTCATCCCGATAATATGATGGAGGATGACGTCACTAACATAATAGATTCGTTTGAAAAAATTGACCTTGATGTCAACGATTTATATGAAACGACAACGTCGCTCTCTTCCGACTTAACTAGCGCTAAGACAACCGTGCAAGCGGGATCTTCTTTACAAGCCTCTTCAACCGGTTCGGGAACTGCATACGAAATCAATCTCACTCCCGCTCCAACAGCGTTAACCTTTGGTCTCGTTATACATATGATAGCTCACGTTCAAAACGCGGGACCAGCAACTCTTGACGTTAATGGGTTGGGGACAAAAGTCATTAAAAAAATCGATGGGAACGATTTAAAATCTAGGGATATTTTAACCGGAGAAGCATGTTTCCTCTTCTATGATGGAACGAATTTTCAATTGATCAATCCCAAAGCCGATCAAGAACAAATTGATATAGCGACAAGTAATCTTATGATCGCTTTTGAAGAACTTCAAGAAAACCATGGAGGCTTTATCTCTATGGAAGCGGGTTGGTCCGATTCGTTTGCAAACACCAACGAACAAGGAGCCGACGAAGCTAACTCCACCAATTATCAACACGACCCAACTAATACTCTTTATAAGGGAAGCGATCCTGGCGATAAAAACAACGACGACAATTACGATTCAGAAGTTAACTACTTACAACAAGAATGGACTAATAGTTTTCTATCGACAAGTCAAGCCACGGTAACTGTCGGTTCTCCCGCCATAGATGTTGATACTCAACAAACAGGAGAATTTATTAACTGGTGGAGATCTGGAGAGCTTTTCCAAGCTCAAAGTTATACCCCTATAGCAGCTGAGCTTTATAGCGTCAAAGTCAATTTAAGAAGCGTAGGATCACCAACTCATATTTTAACAGCCAAAGTTTATGCAGAGTCAGGAGATCAAAAAACGGGTTCGGCTCTCGTAACTTCTACTAATACATTTAATGCAACTAGTCTAACGGCTACCTTTCAAGAAGTAGAGTTTTTATTCTCTGGCTGGACTCCTGATGGCATTACTAAGTATGTATTTGCAATTGAAGCGACAGATGTTGGCGACGCCAGTAATTATATACAAATTGAAGGAATCGTAACTGGATCTACTTTTGACGGCGGCGCAAACAGTTATGATGGCACGCTCTCGACCAGAGATTTGCAAATGAAAATTTTCTCTCTCTCAGCGTCGACCACTCTCTCAACAGGAGTTTGGCCTACTAACTGCGAAAACGGTAGGATTAGTTTTGATTCGGGCTCGACTTGGCATGATATAGCAAAAAGAAACTCCGATACGCAACTGATCTTGGCAACCTTTCCAGCCTCAGGCGGTACATTTGATTACGCTATCCGACTGTCAAAAATCGATTCAGGAGAAGTCAGATTGAATAGATTAGGTTCTCTGGGAACAAATACAAAATTGCTTTTACATATGAATGGCAAAACATTAGATAAAAGCTTACGAGATTATAGCGCATCAAACCATGCGATCACATTTAACGGCTTGATTAGACTTATCGATGCTAGGGAAGCAGGAATTTCTCCAAAGTTTGGAAAAACCAGTCTTGAAGTAGACACTGGTTATCTTTGGATTCCGGATCATGCCGATTGGGGTTTTGGAACCGGAGATTTTACTGTAGAAATGTGGGCCAGTAGCGCATCCAGCGGAACTTACATCCATCATACTGGAGGATGGAAACTTAATAACACTAGTAGCACATATCATTTCGGATCTTCAACTGCTACAACTACCTTTAGTTCATCCAATTGGACACATATAGCCGTTAGTAGAAGCGGAACCAGTTTACGATTCTTTGGAGATGGCCTCCAAATAGGATCAACCGTAACAAACTCTGAAAATTTTGCAGGTAGCGGCAATTTAAATATTGGAGCCAACTCTGGAGGCGCAGATCGCATTGTCGCAAATTTAGGCGAACTAAGAATTACCAAAGGAGAAGCTTTATATACCGCTAATTTTACGCCTCCCACAACTCCCTTTGGACCAATAGGGCCAAAGGACGAATGCGTTAGCATCGCCAACTCAACCGATACGTCGGCTTGGCTTGATATCAATTCGGCAAGTTCTACAGAAGTAAAAGGTAATGAAGATATTTATTATTGGCTTGCCCTTGATCCCGTTTCCGATTATGGCGACGGAACGGAAATTAAAATCGGCTCTTTTATAGAAACTAAGATCGCTGGAACAAGTGACATACCGTTAGACACGTCATTTTCCGATCCTTATAACATGGTTCAACGAACTTTTTCTTTACCTAATAGCACTGAAATAACTCATTTAGGAGTTAGGTTAGGATGGACTAGCGGCTCTATAGATACATTTACGGCAAAAATCATGACTGAAAATTCTTCAGTCAATTATTCAATTCATTTTGTAGAAAGTTTTGTTCCGGTAAACAATTCCAATGATGTTACCTGGTATAAATTAACCAATCCATACACAACTCCCGGTTCGGGAACTATACGTATGGGATTTTACTGGACTAGGCATGATGGCTCATTAGGTAGAATGGACGCTATCTCTGGATACGCAACTACGGATACTCAAGGTTCAAATGGCGGCGCAAATTATGGAATTGGAACTATGGCGCCAGGGTGGTATTCCGAAACTAAAAGTTTGTCTTGCGGTTATCGCACAGCTGGCGGGACAACGTTTGCTTGGAGAAGTATCGTCAGAAACAACGGCGGCGCTTGGCAATGGAATACCAATACCGATTATGGCAGCGCGGAGGCGTGGACCGATGCAACCGTCAACGATATGCTACACGCAATATCAGAAGCTGTTGAAAAAAACACATCCAACAGAATGGATAAAACCGATTTAGAGAGAATATCGGATACCCAATGGGAAGAGACCGGAGGGTGGACAACAGATACGAATAATCTAGTCCGCGGAGTAACTATTAGATCCATGAGCGCAGGAAACGACCCTTCCATATCCCAATTTCGAATTAATCATTTGGGCGACAGGGATGCTATGGATCTAAAAAGCAAAGCCTACGATCCTGGATTCATTCCTTCAGAAGCCTATATTTGGGCGCGCGCCGAACATTCGGACGCCGACGGATCCGGAACTTTCTCAGTTAGCCGTAATGGAGGTAGCGAATGGGAAACAGTTTCTATGATTCAACAGGGATTATCCTTTAATGATATCCGCATCATGAGAGGAACCATCGATTTAAATGGTCAAACCTCCGGGCAAGACCTACGATGTCGATACGAGACTGCTTCTGCAAAAGATCAATACCTCCACTCTTGGGGCTTACAAGCCAAATCTTAAAGAATAACCAATTCTCTAATTGCTAATAGCAAAAAAAATTAATCAAAAGGATCTTCGATGATCGACCAACAAACTGCTAACAGAGCATATCCATTACCTCACCCAGATAATATGATGGACGAGGACGTAACAAGGATCAAAGACTCGTTTGAAAAAATTGACCTCGACGTCAACGATTTATATGAAACGACAACATCTCTATCTACAGATATAACCGGCTATACGCAAAACGCTCAATCTGGCACATACTTACACGCTCTTTCAACCGGATCTGGAGCAGCCTATGAAGTTTCTCTTAGCCCCGTTCCAACAGCGTTAACAGCAGG
>JAJDAT010000052.1 GCA_029261715.1 Nitrospinia bacterium
AAAACTCTTGATGGTAATCAATACCAACATACGCTATATTTTTCATGGACGGTCTCCTTCTTTATTGTGTGAATTATAAAAAATTCCGTTTCTATAATTAACACTTTTGAGGGTAGATCGTCTGTTTCATATTATCTGAGGCTCTCGAAGTGCGACCACCACTCACTCCCCAGAAGCCTTCAAGTCTTTCAGCAAACGATCAAATGCTTTCGTGTAGGAATCATGATCTTTCCAGTGGGTGAAATCAGCAATGAGCCGATCTCTGGATTTCCGCGCCCAACCGGCTGAAACATCCAAAACCGAATTATACAAGCGAATAGGAAACAAAACCTTTTCTTTTCGTCCCTGTTGCTGTCTTTTACCCTCTTCTTCAAAAGCCGTGTTCACTTCATCCTTCACCCATTCGCTGTTGATGGAGTTTTCAGAAAAAATCACCAACAACTTATCATGAATACGAATCACTTCATCAATCCGTTCGCGAATCTCCTCACCCGTTTTTAGATCATGCGGAGCAAACCAACAGGGAACATCTTTGGCCTCCAGATCATAATGAAGCCGTTCAGCAAATTCTTGGTCTTCTGTTGAATAACTGATAAAACAGGAATAAAACTGAATCGAATCGTTAAGAAGCGATGGATAGTACTCAATCAAACGATCCGGCAAGCCACACCCTCTTAAAAAAACTTCAGGAAGCTTTCCAGATTTTAAAATCGTTCTGTGATCGATGGTGCTGGGTCCATGATGAAAACATTCTACTAATCCCTTTGTTCCTTTTAGGTTTGTGTTGGTAAAAATGGTCTCATACAAATGAACACCAAATAAATTAGCATTAGCTAGATTTGCCCCTTGCAAATTTGCCTGACTAAGGTCTGCCTCTTTTAAGTAAACACCACGAAGATCTGCCCATATAAAACAAGTACAAATTAAATCAGTGTCAATTAAATTAGCACCACACAAGATTGCTGAATGTAGGTTAGCAAAAATCAGGTCAGTAAGACTAAGGTCAGCATCACGAAGATCTGGCTCAATACTCGGATTTCTAATTCGCCAAGTATTCCAGGCTTCAACACCTTCTTTTATCTTTGCAAGATGTTCAGGGTTCGCCATTGAGATTTGGCTTTCAATAAATTTTTTAAGATGAATTGAATAGAAAACAAGTTTTTAATGGATGGTAACTATTTTTGTCTTAGGAATGTCGATCATCAAACCAGTTCTTCGCTTTTTCTTGTTTCTCAACACACATCTTTTTCACGGTCCAATTATTTCCAGCAAATTTATCGCAATGTGAAGAAATCTCTTTTGAAATTTGTCGATCATCAAACCAGTTCTTCGCTTTTTCTTGTTTCCCAACACACATTTTTTTCACAGTCCAATTATCACCGGCAAACTTATCGCAATGGCCTAGTATTTCAGGATCAATATTAGCCCCAAAAGCTAAGGTTGGAAAAAACACAAGTAAAAGAATCCATAATCTGAAAAAAAATACCATATTTTCCTTACCTTAAACTTGTTAGCTCAAGTAAATTAATCTTGCACTCAAACTGGATTTACTTATCGCTAAGCGTTCCAAGCTTCAACGCCTTCTTTAAATTTTGCGAGGTGTTCGGGATTCGCCATTGGGATTTGGTTTTGAAGAGATTTAAACTTAATTAATCAGCAATTATTTTTCTTTTTTCAAAATTGAATTTTCAACAAGTTCAATCCCAATAGGAGAGATATAAGCGATCTCCAATTCTGTATCAAAATAAATATGATTTTTTTGATCTAAGGGTCTGAGAATCTTATTTTTAAATACTGTTAAGTTAGAATGTTTCGCCCAAGCAAATAAATCCTCAACAAGAACTCCTTTTTGGGTTTCTGTATATAGTAAAATTAAAACTTTTTGAGTAAAGTTCAAACCAGGACGTAAAACTCGTTTTTCCCCAGCAATTTCCCAAATATCAGGAATTTTCTTTTCAGCAATCGAATCAACCAAAAATTGAGCCTCTTCCAAGGGTAGATTATGGTAAATGCGAATTAATTCGCAAATGATCCAATCACAAACCCTAACTATAGTTTCTGCATCTATTTCATTAGCTTCCACATCCCCCTCAATATGACCTATTCCCCTTTTCCCTCGCATAGTAATTAAAAATATCAAGGACCTTGGAATAATAATCCTTAATGATTCATTTCCCGAGCTTTCAGGTTGCGTAATAAGTTTTCGGCATTCATCGGCAAAGTTTGGAATATTCTTCCCAAAAGGAATATATTTTTTAGTAAGCTCGTTCTGGATAAATCGTAAAACAGTTTCACAAAATTTACCTGAACTTAGACCTAAAGCATCATAAGAGGAATTGAACTGTGCTTGAGAATACCTTGTCTTAATATCCTTGTAAGTACTTAATATTTTGACTTGAAATATTTTGGGTAAATTGGAAAGAGCCTTTTCTAACGAAGAATTATTTATTGAAGTATTCATATGAATTATTCTCGCCTTGAGTTCGTTCCAATTTTCCATTTCTAACAAATCTGGTCAACGGAGTAGAAAGGTCAGTGGTCTTATATTTATGAGCTTTTTTTTCGCTTAAATGATCAATAATTTCTCCAATCTTCCTTTTACTTTTAAAATAACCTTCATTTATAAGTTGGTCTAATAAATTAGTTGGCGTTGCTCTATTAGATGTTGTTTTTTTTGAAGTTTTAACTTTTGATCCATTTTTTGTTTTTATTGATTTCTTTTTTGTACTTCCATGCTTTAAATCTTTTAGATGCAATTTCTCTAGAGCTTCATTATCTTCAATATTTTTTTCTACTATATTATTTTTAAAAACTAATTCGACAACTCTCAACTGAACAGCTTCGGATTTAAATTCATTTATTATTGGAGCGATTTCTTTTAATTGCTTAATAATCAAATCAAAATTTTCAATCATTTAAACTCCTTTTATAAAAATATTTTATAAAGTTTCTCGTATTGAAATCTAATAAAACAATTAATAGTCTAAAGCTTATAGCAAGCCTATAGGCAAACATCCCTATACGGACCAATTCAATTAAAAATCAAAATCTTGCTTAGAAATATTCCTATGAGTTTCATATACTCAAAGTAAAATGTTTTTCAGGTTTTGCTTACGGCATGAACTCATTTTTTTCTTAGAATTTCATTAAACTAAATAATTTTTTTTGCATAAGGAACATATGCTTTCAAAAGTAGTTTTTTTGCGGTGAGAATAAAATAATACATTAAGTTACATATATTGTGGTTATCTCAAATATAAACTCTATATTTTGTGCCGTCAAGACCCGCCATTAAAAAAATCAAAAACCATTTAACGCTTTACATTTCTGCTATCTAATTTTTTAATATTTTGTAATAATTTCCTTGGTATAAGAAAATTATTGCACAGTCTTTCTGGAGAATGATTTTGTCTCATGACCGCAGTTAAAAAGCTACTTTGACAGGTTCAACACAGCGAGATGACAATTTTTACCTAGATCCTTCCTCACCCCTTCGGGGTTCATCTAGGATGACCCTTCGAGTACCTCAGGGCAGGCTCATCAAAGGAAGCCATTCGTCTGATCTTGAATGATACTTCAGTAATTCTTAATGACCTTCGCGGTTCATTTTTCGATAAAGGCTAAAGGTGGTCGTGGTTCTAGAGTGGAGTGATTTACCTAGATCCTTCCTCACCCCTTCGGGGTTCGTCTAGGATGACGTATTTTTGACCTTTGTACTATTTTCACTCATCCAAGAGGGTTTGGATGGAACCTACTAGGTCGTGGCCGGAACCGAAATAGTGATAACGGAGATAACCTTCTTTATCGATGATCAATATGCTAGGAGTGCCGCGCATTTGGAATTTGTCAAACGTGCGGGCTTCAAATTTCTTCTGCTGAAAATATGTGGTTATCTGTGCTCGGATTTGCGTGCGCATACCTTCCGCCAATTCATCCCAGTTCGAAAATTCGCGTTTTATATATTCATCGACATTCTTTTCCAAATTTGCCGGATCGGACGGAGCCAACTTATCCCATGCTACGGGAAACGTTAGTCGATACTCTAAGCGTCCGTCGTGTAAATGACCTTGCAAGGTTAAATGGTGTAACGTTTCGCCCACCACTTCGCCGGTCTCTAAAAATTTTTTGAGATTCTCTTTCGTGTTGAAGTTGTAATCTTCAAAGGCGGTGGCTATTCCCCAAAAGAGAACGTCCTTATTATCCTTAAACTTATGATGTACTTGAATCGCTTCTGGGAGGGCGCTTACGAAACATCCGGGGCAGTTAACTTGGAAAACCTCTATGACGATTATTTTGCCGCGCTCTTGATCGATATTTGTCGGCTCGCCTTGAAACCATTCTTCTACTTCTATATTTGGGGATAGTACTTTAGCTTCCTGCATAGTTGTCTTTTTGAATCAGAACCAGTAGTTTTTCCATGAGTATTCTATCCTTTGGTTTCATGTATTTTGCCAAAGCTCTTTGCAATTCGTAAATCGCTTTACTCTTCCTACTGGTTTCGTTATAGATCAATCCCATCATGACGTAAGCGGTTGGCCACTTATCTCCATTCGGGTATTTCGTGGCAATCATATCAAATGTTTTGACCGCTTTTTTATATTTTTTTAATTTATAGTAGGAGGTTCCGATTCCAAAATGGATGTTATCCAATAGGAAATAAGGAGGTTTCTTTTCTAGCAGTTTTTTGAAGCTCTTTATGCTTTCTTTATAAGATCCTTTTTTAAACAACAGCACAGCGTCGGAATATTCGTCTGGATTGAACGGTTTTTGCAACTCCAGGTATCTATCATATTTTTTGAAATCGGCGTCGATTCCCAAACCGGTTGTTTGGACGGATGCCATTTCGGTTTTTATGCGTTTAAAATCGCCCAAAATATCGATGATCCCCGCTTTTGCCTGCAATGCGATGTTTCTTAATTGCGGCTCAACACTATTGGCGGAAGCTTGAACAATTTGGACTCCACCTTGTAGATCCTCGTTATCGTAAAACCTTTGCTCCATCAAATATGCGATTTCATCTAAATCTTGCTGTTTTTCACGTCGCAAAGCGAGCGCTTTTCGTCCGGCTGGTTTCCAGGCATACATCTCTGGCGGACCGCGAAAACTGTCGTCCATTGCCGAGTGCATACGGGTTCCACAACCGTATGAGGCGCTGATGAGCGCGAATATTAAAATATTTTTAAAAATTTTTGTCATAAATACCTATATAATTATAATCTTAACGGAATGTTCCGCGACAAAATAAACCTTTAATTTTGATGTTTTTAGCAAAAATGGCAGATTATTATAAAATTCTCGATGTTGACCGAAAAGCTTCGGATTCTGAGATAAAAAAAGCGTTTCGAAAAAAAGCGATGGATTTCCATCCTGATCGCAATAAAGACAACCCCAAAGCTGAAGAAAAGTTCAAACAAGTGAACGAAGCTTACGCCGTCTTGAGCGATAAAGATAAGAAAAAACAGTACGACCAGTTTGGCGCGGATGGTTTTCGTCAAAAGTTCTCTCAAGACGATATTTTCCGTGGTTTTGATATGGAAGACATGCTCCGGAACTTTGGCGGACGTCCTGGCGGCCCTGGTGGTCCTGGTATGGGCGGTGGTGGTCCTGGCGGACCTTTTGGAGGCAACTTCGATCAGTTTGCCGATCCTTTTAGAGAAATGTTTGGCGGCGGCAGGCCACGAGGTGGCGGCGGACCGCATGGACACCCTGGAGGTCCTCCTCCACAACGACCTTCTAAAGGTAAAAATATTGAGCAGGAGATGCTTTTGGATTTTGAAGAATCCATAAAAGGCACGGAAAAAGTCCTCAATTTAAAGCGTAATGGCAAACTGGAGAGTAATAACGTTAAAGTTCCCGCTGGGATTGAAACCGGGAAAAAGTTACGGCTGGCGGGCAAGGGGTATCCTAATCCTTTAGGCGGTAACCCTGGCGACATCATCCTAAAAATTAAAGTTAGGAATCATCCTATTTTTAAACGCGACGGCCAAAACGTCCTTTTAGATCGAGAAATCAGCTTTACCGACGCTATCCTGGGTACGACTATTGAAGCTCCTACCCTGGAAGGCAATAAAGGCGTGAAAGTGCCACCGGGGTCTCAAAATAACTCGAAACTGCGGTTAAAGGGGTTGGGGGTTCCTGGTAAGGGCGATCAACTTATTAACCTGACGATCAAAATCCCGCAAAATTTGACGGAGGAGCAATTGGATCTGATTCAGCGGTTGAAGGTTATGGGGGTTTAGACGTAAAACTACAAAGAAGTTAGCCACAGAAAAACACAGAAGGTAAGTGGTGGTCGTGGTTCCCTTCGACAGGCTCAGGACAAGCTTAAGGCTCACCATGACATTTTTTAGATTTAGTTTTTAATTCAATTAACTTAAGTTTCAATTTTTAATAAAGTAGAGGTTATGGCTAAAGTTCATTTTAAACCAGACAATATCACTCATGAAGTTCCTGATGGGGACGCTTTAATTAAAGCCTGCGACGGCTTCGACGATATCACTTTGGGTTTTGGTTGCACCGAAGGCACTTGCGGCGTGTGCGAATTGACCATAGTGGAAGGCAGCGAAAACTGTTCCAAACCTAACGAAAACGAAACGGATTATCTTTACCCGGAAGATATTGAGGAAGGCATGCGGCTGGGTTGTCAGGTACGAGTTTTAAAAGACGAGGTCACTCTCACCTGGAAGGGTAACCGGGCTAAGTAAGCGGTGGTCGTGGTTTCCTTCGACAAGCTTAAGGCTCTTATAAGTCGAACACAATTGCCAATGCTGTTTTAATTGAAGCCAAATATCGACCTTCTAACATTCCCTGTTTTTTGGCGATTCTCGATACGTCGACCGCATGAAGTTGTTTTAGATTGATATGCCTATCTTTATCTAATCCATTCGCTTTACTGGGTTTCAAATTAATGGCAAATGGCCAATCTTTATGCCCTGGAAGTATGGGACCCACAATCACAGTTCGGGAACCTTGGTTTACCAAATCGCTTTGAAGTATGACGCAGGGTCGCTTCTTTTTGGTTTCGGCGCCACGTGTAGGATTTAAATCAATCCAACGAATTTCCAGTTGTCGAAGGGATGAGCCGCTCATGTATCCAATCCGTCTGCAAGCGTCTGATCCCAGGCATCCAATTCTTCCCCATATTCCATATCATCGGCTTCTTCTCGATTGGCTTTTAAGATAGCTTTTTTCAAAGAACGTTGTTTTTCTTCTAATAAAAGCCGGTTAACAAAAGCGCTTTTATTTTCGCCTCCAACCTGTTTCAAAAACGTGAAAGCTTCATCTTGCAATGTCACGGTAGTACGGTTAGTCATATTCAACACTCCTTTTATCTTACCATAATAGCATACTACTCAATATGATAATACGAGATTTTAAGGCCGCTTACCTGAAAAAAACATAGGGTGAAGTAAAATGCTAGTGATTTTATTGAATCGGGGCGAGATCCTTCACCAAACTTAAAAGTTTGCTTCAGGATTATGAAAGTTACGACTTCGGTTGACAAGTTTGTTAAATTAGAACTTTTAGACTGGGGGAGTTAACTATGACTCAAGCGGAAAGGGA